>NC_016935.1:700000-5500000 GCF_000250655.1 Paenibacillus mucilaginosus 3016 | reverse complement strand
CCGAGCGCAAGGAAGCGCGGAAGATCCGCCGGGGGGAGAGCAAGCATTTTGCCGACTTCATGGGCACGGAATGCTCGGTCCGGGAATCGAAAGCGGAGCGGAAGCCGCGCCGTTCGTTCAACCGGGAGTACGAGAGCGCCTGGGAAGCGGAATGGTAAGAAGAAGGTGGCAGGCAGCAAGAGAAAGACAGGCTCCGGTAAGCCCCTGAACGTGGAGTATCCTGCCTGACCCGGTTACGAATATTCCCTGGGAAATCATGGGGGTTCCGAAGCCCGGTACAGCTCCGGCTGCTCGGGCGGGAATCGAACCAAATAACAACTGCGCTGCTGCGGCGCAGTTGTTTTGCTTTTCCGCAAGAGCTGCATGGATGGCAGCGGGGCAGCGTCCTGCATCAGATCCGTCAGCCGCTCCAACCGTCCTTATTCCCGCTATCAATGATGCAACCCGCAGATACACTTGAATGAAATATACTTGTTTGCACGGATTTTATTTCTTTTTTTACCAGTTCAAAAAAAGGAAAGGGACATTACTAAAAGCCGACGCTGCGAAGGGCGCTGCCCCAGCAATGTACTCTGTAAAGGAACGCCTACCCGATCAAGATCGCGTTCCTGTTCTCTTCCGCCCACTCCCGGAACGGGGTCAGCCGCACACCGTAGGCTGCAAGCTCCCCGATCGGCGCCCGGTGGCCGATGTCGTTCAACCACTCGTCCTCCCGGACCAGCGCCCGCCCCTGTGCCCGGGCTTCGTCGTAGGACAGGAAGACGGCGGTCACGGTGCGGCCCGTACGCCGGAAGCCCCTGCCGTCCGGCACCGCGGGCAGATGTGCACGTACAGGGAGCTCGAGGAGCGGTCGAACCGGCTGGCTCATTATCTCATCGGCCGGGGGGCGGGACGCGGCAAACTCGTCGGGCTCTGCATGGAACGCTCCATCGACATGGTGGCCGGCCTGCTCGCCATTCTCAAGAGCGGCGGGGCTTATGTGCCGATTGATCCGTCGTATCCGGAGGAGCGCCAAAAGCTTATGCTTCGCAGCTCGGGGGCTGAGCTTCTGCTTACGGTGGAAGCGCACGCGGATCGGCTGAGGAAGGAAGACTGCGCTGTTATCGCCGTCGATACGATGCGGGAAGCGATAGAGAGTGAGTCGGCCGTGCCTCCGGTGACCGGAGTGCAGCAGGACGATCTCATGTATGTTATTTATACGTCCGGTTCGACCGGAACGCCGAAGGGCGTCATGGTTTCGCATAAGGGGGTGGTTAACCACTGTGCAGGTGTCACCGAGCTCTTCGGTCTGGAGGCGCAGGACCGGGTACTGCAGTTCACCTCGGTCAGCTTCGACGTGGCGGTGCAGGAGATCTTCCCGGCCCTGCTTGCCGGCGCGGAGCTGGTGCTCTGGAAGGATGCCTATCTGACAGAAGGGGGGGAGTTTTTAGATTGGATCGGTGAGCAGGGCATTACGGTGCTTAACCTGACGACGGCTTACTGGAACAGTCTCGTCTCGGACCTGCAGCATGGACGCGCCGGGCTGCCTCAGGACCTGAGGCTGGTTATTGTCGGCGGGGAGAAGGTGTCGCCCGAGACCTATTCCGCCTGGAAACAGGTGACCGGCGGCAGGGTGCGCTGGATTAACGACTACGGCCTGACCGAGACGACCATTACGGCCGCGATGTTCGAACCCGAAGCGGGTTGGGAGCCGGGGCACATCGTGCCGGTCGGCCGTCAGCGCGGCTGCCGCCTCCTCCATCGTCGGCGCCTCCGAGGCAAGCTCGATCGTCCGGCCGCGGCAGCGAAGGCGCCGATGTCCCGGACCGCGATGAACTGGACGCGAGTATCCGGCCGGAGGGCGGTAACCAGCCTGCCCTGTACGAGATCGGGGTACAGGAAGGAAACCATCGGAGGCGTGAAGTTCTCCATGAACATCGTCGGCTTCAGGATGGTGTACAGGGGGAAGCCGGCCTGGCGAACCGCTTCCTCGATCCGCCACTTGCTTTCCCAGTAAGCGTCGTTCCAGTAGCCAGTGCCGGCTTTGGGCATCTGCCTGTGGCCGCCGGCGGCAGCCACGCTGGTCTGGATGAAGTGCCGCACACCGGCCCGCCGGGCCGCCTCGATGAGATGGACGGCGTACCGGTATTCGCTGCCGGGTTCATCGTGAACCGGGACCGGAATGGCGAACACGCCGTACACCTTCTCGAGGGCGGCTTCCAGGGAGCCGGGCTCGGACAAGTCGCCGGTCCGCACCTCCGCCCCCAGCTCCTCCCAATCCCGTGCTTTGCGGGGATCCCGGACCAGGACCCTGACCCTGCGGCCCTGCTGCAGCAGCAGGCGGGCCGCGGCCCCTCCCTGCGCTCCGGTCGCCCCGATCACCAGGATCAGCCCTTCGTCACCTGCGGTAGTTTTGATCTGCGTCGTCGTCATTTGAACATTCCTCCTCGGTTGGTTCCCTTCTCAGGAACACAACCTACCTTAGCCGACGATGACGTCTGCCGACAAAGAGCGGGAATCCCCGTGTGGAGTCTCCTGACTCCAAAGACGGTCTGCGGGGGCAGGGGGAGCTCCGGATCCCGTATTCTGGCTGGATTTTTCTTGACCGGAGGCGGCTTGGGGAGTAAGATAAACTTTCTGCTCAAAATCCAAATGGGAGATTTGCGGCCGTTCACCGGCTCTAATAGCGGAAGACAGAGTACAGGTGCCGAGGGGTTCCGATGACTCCGGACGCTCCCGAATTTCAACAAAGGCTGCGCTTCAAACTTGTTCCAGCCGACTTTAAGCGATATAATGGACAAGGAATTATGCAGTCCGATCGAGTACATATCATGTTGAAAGTGAGCGGGATCAGTATGGGCCGTAAGTGGAACAATATCAAAGAAAAGAAAGCATCCAAGGATGCCAGTACGAGTCGTATATATGCTAGATTCGGCCGCGAGATTTATGTTGTGGCCAGACGGGGCGAGCCCGATCCGGAATCGAACCGCGCCCTGAAGGTGGTTCTGGAGCGTGCGAAGACCTATAACGTGCCGAAGGCGATCATCGACCGTGCGCTGGAGAAGGCCAAGGGCGGCGGCGAGGAGAACTATGACGAGCTTCGTTACGAAGGCTTCGGCCCGAACGGCTCCATGGTGATCGTGGAGGCGCTGACCAATAACGTCAACCGGACGGCCTCCGAAGTGCGCGCAGCCTTCACGAAGAATGGCGGCAGCCTTGGCGTGAGCGGCTCGGTAGCCTACATGTTCGACGCGACCGCGGTTATCGGCCTGACCGGCAAAACCTCCGACGAAGTGTTCGAGATCCTCGTGGAAGCGGAAGTCGACGTCCGCGACATCGTGGAAGAGGATGATGCGGTGATCGTCTACGCCGATCCGGAGCAGTTCCATGCCGTACAGGAGGCGCTCAAGAATGCCGGCGTTGCGGAATTCACCGTGGCCGAGCAGACGATGCTCGCCCAGAATTACATCACGCTCCCTGCCGATGCGCAGGGCCAGTTCGAGAAAATGATCGATGTCCTCGAGGACCTCGAAGATGTGCAGCAGGTCTACCATAACGTGGACTTGGATGAAGAATAGAACGGATATGAACCGGCGGCTCTCACTCGATGGAGGCTGCCGGTTTTTGTGCATACGAAGACGGAGGTTGGCGTGAGAGAGGCCCGGAACACAAATAACGCCCTTCCGGCTTCCTGCGGGAAGCGAAAGGGCTGAGAAGTTTGCTTTCTCGGTAGATGCAGCATGTACAGTGGTGTGAGAGGAGGGGGGCAGCCGCCCCCTTCCCGCTCGTTCTGCGGCGGTTGTTACTTAAAATACTGCAATAATAAGGGCGCAAGTGCTGCAGCTGTTAGGATATACTTTACTGGAATTGCGATAAAAAGACCTCTCCACTTGATTTTGATCATACCCTCATCTCCTCACTTTTCAAAAAAGTACACGTCCCAAGACGGTTAAATATTGGATGGGAGTGGGGCACAATTGAAGTGTAACCCGTTTTGGCCTTTTCTATACCATCATCGGGATTCAGCCGCCCTTACTCCTGCAGGGAAATCCTATGGTATCTCCGCTTCCTGTGTTGTAACATGAGGCTGAAGAAGACCTATTATGAACCCCAAGGAGGCCCTTGTAATGCTTATCGGAATCCCAAGAATTCTGTCCCCGGAACTGCTGAAGGTGCTCATGGAGATGGGCCACGGCGATGAGATTGTGCTGGCGGATGCCAATTTTCCCGCTGCCAGCGTGGCTCAGCGGCTGATCCGATGCGACGGTCATCCGATCCCGGAACTGCTGGAAGCGATCCTGCAGCTGATGCCGATGGACACGTATGCCGAGCATCCCGCTGCGCTTATGGAGGTTGTGCCGGGAGATCCGGTCGAAACGCCGATTTGGCAGCGCTATCAAGAGCTGATGGAGGGGCCGCTGGGCGGGAGCCCGTCCTTCGAGAAGCTGGAACGCTTCGCTTTCTATGAACGGGCCAGGGGGGCCTACGCGGTTATCGCGACAGGGGAGTCGGCGCAGTATGCCAATCTCATCCTCAAGAAGGGGGTCATCAGAGCACAATCCCACAAGTGAAAAAGTCACCCCAGCGTTAGCAGCGCTTTCATCCGGCGGGTATGATGGGAGTACTTTCCTGCTTCAAGCAGGCTAGCCCATGAGGATGGAGGAACTGGCGATGACTCGTATCAAAAAACGACGCAGTTGGGGCACCGCCCTGCTGGCGGCCGCGCTGATCGGCACGGCTTGGCCGGTGCTTGCCCCGAAGGTGCAGGCGGCACCCAGCGAGCCGTATACCTGGCGCAATGTGGTGACCGGCGCCGGAGGCGGATTCGTTCCGGGCATCGAGTTCAATGCGAAGGAGAAGGATCTGATCTACGCCCGCACGGATATCGGAGGGGCGTACCGCTGGAATCCGGCCGACAGCTCGTGGATTCCGCTGCTCGATTCCATCGGCTGGGATCAGTGGGGTTACACCGGCGTCGATGCGCTGGCGACCGATCCCGTCGATCCGAACCGCTTGTACCTCGCCGTAGGCACCTACACCAACGACTGGGATCCGAACAACGGGGCGATCCTGCGGTCGACGGACAAGGGGACGACATGGCAAACGACACCGCTGCCCTTCAAGGTGGGCGGCAATATGCCGGGGCGGTCGATGGGCGAGCGCCTGGTCATCGATCCCAACCTGAACAGCACGCTGTTCTTCGGGGCGCGCAGCGGGAACGGCCTGTGGAAGAGCACCGATTATGGGGCGACATGGAGCAAGGTGGCCTCCTTCCCGAATCCGGGCACCTACGTTCAGGATCCATCGAATGCCTACCAGTCGGACATCATGGGGCTGGCCTGGATCGTGTTCGATCCAAAGTCCGGTACGGCAGGACAGGCTTCGAAGACGATCTACGCCGGCGTGGCCGATAAGGCAACGAGCATCTACAAGAGTACCGACGGAGGAGCCACCTGGGCCGCCGTACCCGGGCAGCCGGCAGGGTATCTTCCGCACCACGGCGTGATCTCGGGCGACTCTCTCTATATCACCTATAATGACGGGATCGGGCCGTATGACGGGACCAAAGGAGACGTGTGGAAGCTGAACCTGACCACCGGGGCCTGGACGAATATTTCTCCGGTACCGAGTTCCTCCACAGACAATTATTTCGGCTACGGGGGCTTGGCGGCGGATACGCAGAACCCGGGCACGCTTGTTGTCTCCACGCTGAATTCTTGGTGGCCGGATGCGAACCTGTACCGGACCCGCGACGGCGGGGCGACCTGGACGCCGATCTGGGAGTGGAGCGGATATCCGAACCGGACGCTGCGGTATACGCAGGACATCACAGCCGCCCCGTGGCTCGACTTCGGCAGCAACCCGAGCCCGCCGGAGGTCACGCCGAAGCTCGGCTGGATGATCGGCGACCTGGAGATCGATCCGTTCAACAAGGACCGCATGCTGTACGGCACGGGAGCGACGATCTACGGAACGGGGAACCTCACCGCCTGGGATACGGGAGGCAAAGTGAACCTCTCCGTGGCCGCCAAAGGGCTGGAGGAGATGGCCGTTATCGACCTCATCTCCCCGCCGGCAGGGGCTCCGCTCATCTCGGGGGTAGGGGACGTGTCAGGCTTTCGGCATGATGACGTCACGAAGGCGCCGGCCCAAATGCTCATCAAGCCGAGCAGCACGTCTTCGCTGGACTATGCGGAATGGAAGCCGGCCTTCATGGCACGTGTCGGGTATGCGGACAAGACAGCCGACCCGAACGCCAAGTCGATCTCGATCTCCTACGACGGCGGGGCGAACTGGTTCAATCCGTCGGGCGAGCCGTCCGGGACGAAGGGCGGCGGCCTGATCGCCGTCGGCGCGGATGCCGGGTCGCTCGTCTGGAGCACCTCGGACCTCGGCGTGTTCCACTCGAAGAACAGCGGGAACAGCTGGACGGCGAGCACGGGGCTGACGGCAGGCGCGGAAGTGGCGGCGGACCGGGTGAACCGGGGCAAGTTCTACGCGGCGTCCGCCGGCAAGTTCTTCGTCAGCACCGACGGAGGCGCGACGTTCACCCCGACGGCGGCGTCCGGCCTGCCGGCCGAGGGCGTGCTGAACTTCAAGGCGATGCCGGGCCGGGAGGGCGACATCTGGCTGGCCGGCGGGACGTCCAAGACCACCTACGGCCTGTGGCATTCCACCGATTCGGGCGGGTCCTTCGTCAAGCTGCCGAACGTCCAGGAGGCGGATGTCGTCGGCTTCGGCAAGGCGGCTCCCGGCCGGGATACCATGGCCCTGTACGTCTCCGCCAAGATCGATGGCGTGCGGGGCATCTACCGTTCCGACGACAAGGGGAGTTCGTGGGTGCGTATTAATGATGACGCCCACCAATACGGGGTAACCAACTCGGCGATCACGGGAGACCCCAAGCTGTACGGCCGGGTCTACCTCGGAACGAACGGCAGAGGCATCCTGTACGGGGACTCCGCGGGCACGACTACGCCGCCGCCGGTTCAGAACCCGTCCATATCTCCGACGACCGCTGCTTTTGATAAAAATACATCCAAGGCGGCGGACATTGCGGTGCAGCTGACCCTGAACGGCAGCAGCCTGACCGGCATCCGTAATGGAGGCACGGCGCTTACGGCGGGTATGCATTATACCGTCAGCGGCTCCTCCGTGACGCTGCTGAAGAGCTACTTGGCCTCCCGGCCGGTCGGCACGGCCACGCTGACCTTCGAATTCAGCAGCGGCACCACAGCGGCACTGGCCGTCGCGGTCTCGGACTCGACGACAACGACGCCTCCGCCGGTGAACAGCGGTCTGAGGGTGCAGGTGCAGAACGGCACAACGGCCGCCGCAACGAATTCGATCGCACCGCGGATCCGGCTCGTCAACACGGGAACTTCAGCCATCGAGCTGTCGGATGTCACACTGCGATACTATTACACGATCGACGGGGAGAAGGCGCAGAGCTTCTTCTGCGACTGGTCGAGCGCCGGCTGCCCGAACGTGACGGGCACCTTCGGCAAGCCGGCGGCGGCGAAGCCGGGTGCCGACAGCTACCTTGAGATCGGCTTCAAGGCAGGGGCCGGCACTCTGGCGGCCGGCAAGAGCATCGATATCCAGGCCCGCTTCTCCAAAAACGACTGGTCCCATTACACGCAGACCGGCGATTATTCCTTTGATGCGGCAGCGGAGTATACGGACCGCAGCAGGGTAACCGGTTATGTCAAGGGCGGGCTCGTCTGGGGCATCGAGCCTTAGGGGAGCTGAGCTCAGCGGCACAGTGGGGAAGCGGCGGCTTTGCCGTATCCCTTGCAGCTCCGGCACCAAAAAGCAGTCCACCACCCCCCTGCAGCAGGGGAAGGGCGGACTGCTTTTTTTATTTGGATCATGTTAGGAATTCATCCTGCCTGCTTGCCGGGGGCAGGCCGCCATAACGGATCACACACCGCCCCAGTACACCTCGGTTTCATACTCGAAGGACACCCGGCCATGGGCGGCATTGCGGTCGAACACCCGCCGCAGCTCCTTCAGCATCGGTTCATGCTTCGCATGGCCGGGAGCCGGAGCGTACGAGGAAGACAAGAGCCGGCCGCAGAGGCCTTCGTAGTCGAACAGCTGCCGGTACGGGAAGCGAGCCTGGTGGAAATTTCCCGCCTGGAAGAACGGCTCCAGGTCCCCGGGGGAAATGTTCTTGTGGCTGACTTGGGCGTAGTCCGTTCCGTAGTTGTGGAGCAGCTGCTCATACTCTTCGAGGAACGGGGTGCCTTTCGTCAGCCTGGAGTTCCAGATGAGCACCGCCCGGCCGCCGGGCTTCAGGATCCGGCGGAATTCCGCCTGCGCCCGCACGCGGTCGAACCAATGGAACGCCTGCGCGCACACAATGAAGTCCACCGACGCGCCGGGGAGACCGGTTTCTTCCGCAGAGGCGGCAGCCGTGCGGAACGACGTATAGGCTCCGAGCGAATCCTCGGCGGCCGACAGCATCGCCCGGTTCGGCTCCACCGCGGTCACCCGGCAGCCCCGCTCGAGCAGCAGCTTCGAGAACTTGCCGGTTCCTGCGCCGATATCCGCAATCTCGGCTTCGGGGTGGAGACCCACGCTGTCGAACAAGTAATCCAGCGCCTCGGACGGATAGTCCGGCCGGTATTTGACATAGTAGTCGACGCGTTCGGTGAATCGTTCCTTGGAATCCTGTACACTCATGGGTTCACGGCTCCTCTCCTTGGCGCCTGCCGCAGCAGGCTGTATCTCCATGATACCCCATGTGTACCATTTCGTACATATTGTGGGAAGTGCGGCGGGGCCGTGGTACGATGAAAAAAGATGCGGCGGCATGGAGGTTGAAAAGAGTTGATAAAGGATGGAAAGAGTGATGTCGGACGGAGATTGGAAAGAGATTTTGATAATGATTTGAAATAAGATTTGAAAGAGATTTGAAAGAGATTTGAAAAAGATTGGAATAGAGATTGGAATAGAGATTGGAGGATAAAGATTTGATAAAAGGTGGAGGGGGAGAAGCTGTGAATATCCACGCGGAGGTAGATACCCTTGCCGCGTTTTTGGAGAACGAGTTGAAGGAACAAATCACCGGCATTTATCTCCACGGTTCACTGGCGATGGGGGGCTTTCACCCGGAACACAGCGATATCGATGTGCTGGTGGTCGTCAAGCGCAAGCTGACGCAGGAAGAGAAGAAAAGGATCGCGGGGGGGCTGCTGGCGTTCGAGGAGAGGCTGCCCGGCGGCGGCGGAGTGGAGCTGAGCGTGATCACGGCTTCCTCCTTGGAGCATTGGAAGCATCCCGCGCCGTTCGAATTTCATTATTCCGCCGCTCACCGGGACAGGTACCGGGCGGACGAGAACTATATGTGCGGGGGCGGGACGGACCCGGATCTGGCGGCCCATCTGACCGTCACCTACCACCGGGGCTTCGCTTTGCACGGGCCGGCTGTCCGGTCTGTTGTTCCCGAGATCCCCAGGGAGCATTATATGGATTCCATCTTCAGCGATATAGAGAACGCGCTGGAACAGATAGCCGCGAAGCCGGTGTATTACACCCTGAACCTCTGCCGGGTTCTCTACTATTTGAGAGAGGGCGTCGTGTCTTCCAAGGTGGAAGGGGGCGCCTGGGGACTGAGCGTCCTGCCTCCCGAATACCGGCCGCTGATCCGGCAGTGCCTGGACGAGTACAGTGGGCTGAAGCAGCAGCCTTCGGTACATAACAGCAGGCTGGCCGAGGAGTTTGCCGGGTATATGTGCACTGCAATCCATCGAGAAGCGGGGGCATCCGGCTCGTCAAAAATCTAACCTGCAGCGTCAGCTCATGAGCTGAAGCAGCTTCAACTCGGTTGTCGACTCGAGCTTGGGCGTGTACACACTGCAGCGCAGATCCGTCTCCCCCTGCACCTGCAGCGACGTCAGCTCGAAGAGCATCCGCCCGGCCTTCGCGTGGCGGAATTCGAGGGTCACCTCCGGGGAGGAGCTGACCTTGCTGTCCTCCCACAGCCGGCTGAAGTCCGGATGGGCTTCCTTCATCTCCGCCAGGAAGAGGTTGTACCACTCGTCCCCGACATACTTGCCGTAGTAAGCGCGGAAGATCGCGAGGAAGCCGCTCACGAAGTCTTCCCAGTTCACGGCGAGGCGCCGGAATTCCTGGCGGGCGAAGAGCAGGCGGATCATGTTCCGCCCTTCGGCGGAAATCTCGTCGAAGTTCAGGAAGACGCGCCGGGCGGCTTCGTTCCAGCCGACAATATGGCACCGCCGGTCCGAGATGATCGTCGGGCAGTATTTCAGCTCTTTCAGTATTTTTTTGCAGCGAAGGGCTGATTCTGAGGGACGTATCTTCCAGGGGCGGGACGGACGTGCCCGTCTCGAGGGCGAGGGCAAACAAATAATTGCGCTCGTCCATCGTCAGCTGCAGCGCGCGGGAGATGCTCTCGAGCACGGAGACCGATACCTGAATATCCCGCCCCTGCTCCAGCCAGGTGTACCAGGTCGTGCTCACGCCGGCCAGCTGGGCGACTTCTTCCCGGCGGAGGCCCGGCGTTCTGCGGCGTATGCCGGCAGGCAGCCCGACGGTATCGGGGGAGATCTGGGCCCGGCGGGCTTTCAAAAAGGCCGACAAGGCCTGCAATCGTTCCTGACTGTTCATTCGTTTCCCTCCGGTATTCGTTATCCTGTCATCCATTATACCAGGATAAACTCCAACTTGTAATAGGATAACAAGAGTGTCAAACTGGTGTGGAGAGCAAGTGAACAGGTTAAAGGAGGACGAGTGGATGGAACGGGTCGTTATTACGGGAATGGGTATGATTTCTCCGCTGGGCCAGGATGCGGGTTCCTTCTGGGACAGGCTGGTACAGGGCCGTTCGGGGATCGGCAGGATTGAGGCGTTCGATACGTCAGCTTACAAAAGCAGGATCGCGGGGATGGTCAAGGGGTTCGACGGAGAAGGGCGGTTCGGGCGCAAAGAGGCGCGTAAAATGGACCGCTTCTGCCAGTTCGCGCTGGCGGCGGCGGAGGAGGCGCTGGAGCAGTCGGGTCTGCTCCGGCAGGAACTGAATAAGGAACGGACCGGCGTCTATGTCGGCTCGGGGATCGGAGGCATTCAGACGCTGCTCGAGCAGAGCCGGACGCTGCTGGAGCGCGGTCCAGGGCGGGTGAGCCCCACGCTCGTCCCGATGATGATCTCGAATATGGCGGCGGCCGCCATCTCCATGCGGTGGGATCTGCAGGGGCCGACGCTGTCGCCCGTCACGGCCTGCTCGATCGGCAATACGGCCATCGGGGAGGCGTTCCGGGCAATCAGGTACGGGGCGGCTGACGTTATTCTCGCCGGCGGTGCGGAGGCGGCCGTCACGGAGATCTCGATGGCCAGCTTCGGCAATGCGGCGGCGATCTCCATGCGCAATGACGAGCCGGAGCGGGCCAGCCGTCCCTTCGACGCGGGGCGGGACGGGTTCGTGATGGGGGAGGGCGCCGGCATCCTGGTGCTTGAGAGCCTGACTCATGCAAGGCGGCGGGGGGCGGAGATTCTCGCTGAGGTGACCGGGTATGGGGCGAGCTCGGATGCATATCATATGGTCGCCACGCATCCGGAAGGGCGTGGCGCGGCACTGGCGATGCAGGCGGCGCTGGCGGAAGCCGGGGCGGTTCCCGAAGACGTGAACGTCATCAGCGCGCATGCGACGAGCACGGAGCTTGGAGACCGGTCGGAGGCCCTGGCGATCCGCAGGGTGTTCGGCGAATCCACCGGCCGCATTCCCGTCACGGCGAACAAGTCGATGACCGGCCACATGCTCGGGGCAGCCGGCGGGGCGGAAGCGATCGCCCTGGTGCAGAGTCTGCGGCAGGGAATCATTCCGCCTACGATCAACCAGGAGCAGCCGGACCCGGAATGCGGTCTGGACGTGGTGGCGAATAAGGCACGGAAGGCGGAGCTGCGACTCGGGATGTCCAATTCCTTCGGCTTCGGCGGCCATAACGCGGTCATTCTGCTGAAAAAGTGGGAGGACGAAGAAGATTTTTGACGAAAAGGGATATGGATAAAATAGGAAAATGGTTCTATAGCGCCCCGGCCATCCCAATGGTATAGTGAGAGCATTCTACTTCGATCGGAGGGTTACGTGTGGTACATCATTCCCGGCTCAGGAAGTAATGCAGCGAACTGCATGCTTTTCTACGCCTCTGCCTGTGTGCGGAGTCAACGGGATCGGTCTGCCCTATACACGTAACCCCCTGGATTCGGGCTGTCCACAAATGAGAACACCTGCGCCTTGATCAGGCGGATGTTCTTCTTTTGACGCACCGGGGGCGGCAGGGATCTTCTTTGGCTGAGGAACGCACAGGCAGTCGGCTGTGTGTTCTTTTGTATTTTCCTAATCAAAGGAGCGGTGATCGGATGACAGCCCTCAATACCAATGGACAGGAACCGAAGCAGCATGTGGAAGAAGTCCTGGCTGCAGCTTCACGGCATGGACTGCAGCTGGATCCCGGATCGGTGGAGCTGAATGAATCGGGAATGGATTTTCGGGTCGCTTTTGCCTCGGATGATGCGGGGGCAAGGTGGGTGCTCCGCCAGCCGAGGCGGGAGGATGTCTGGGAGAGAGCGGAGAACGAGCGGAAGGTGCTCGGCTTCCTGCAGGGGAAGGTCCCGGTTGAGGTGCCCGATTGGTGCATCTTCACCCCGGAACTGATTGCGTATCCCCTGCTCGGCGGGCACCCGGTGGCGGCCGTCGATCCGGCCGGCGGCGGGTACGCGTGGCGCTGTGAGCAGGACTCCCTGCCGGAGCTCTTCTTTGACTCCCTCGCGCAGACGCTCGCTGCCCTGCATGCCGTGGATCATGAAGAAGCGGCGGCGGCCGGTGTCCGGGTGAAGCGTCCGCAGGAAGCAAGAGAAGCGTTCGCCGATAACATCGAGGAGATCCGGCGAAGCTTTGAGATCCCGGAGCCGCTGGCGGAGCGCTGGAATGCCTGGCTGGCGGCGGACAGCTATTGGCCGGAGCATTCGACGCTGAATCACGGCGACCTGCATCCGCCCCATATTCTAGTCGACGAGATGCAGCGGGTCACAGGCCTGATCGATTGGACCGAGGCGGAATGCGGGGACCCGGGGAAAGACTTTGTGATCTTCTTCGCGCTTTTCGGCGAGGAGGGTCTGCGCGATCTGCTGCGGCGGTATGAGCGGCTTGGGGGCCGGGTTTGGCCCCGGATGCCGCAGCACATTGCAGAGCAGTGGGCCGCTTACCCGGCGCTCGTGGCCAAGTTCGCCCTGACGACGGGCAGGGAGGCGGACATGGAGATGGCCCGGGGCATGATCGCCCACTGGCAAACGGGGTAGCGGCTGCGAGGCCCAGGACAGATGGGACGATAGGCTGTGTTTAGATGGGAGCAGCGGCCACTGGGGCCTGTTCCGGGCGTCAGATGTTTTTTCTTTCCGGAAATGGGGATCATGTGCGCAAAGGTGTTGAATATGTATAAGGGGGAGCATGTCAGCATGTCTCCGTCCTATTCTTCCCGGCTGAAAGGAGAGAGTTGATGGCACAATCGAGGGATAGCGTAAATCAACGCCGCATTACGGGCAACATCTTCAAGGGCTCGGTCGGCAACCTGATCGAGTGGTACGACTGGTACGTATACACGGCTTTCGCAGTCTATTTCTCGTCGGAGTTCTTCCCGAAGGGCGATCCGACGAGCCAGCTGCTCAATACGGCGGCCATCTTCGCCGTCGGGTTCCTCATGCGGCCGATCGGCAGTCTGCTTCTCGGGCGGTATGCCGACCGTCACGGCCGCCGTGCGGCGTTAACGCTTTCGATCACCGTCATGGCCGGCGGCTCGCTGATCATCGCCTTGACCCCGGGCTACAGTACGATCGGCCTGTGGGCTCCCTTCATCCTGGTGCTGGCCCGGCTGCTGCAGGGCTTGTCGCTCGGCGGGGAGTACGGCACCTCGGCCACCTACCTGTCCGAGATGGCGAGCAGCGGGCGTCGCGGCTTCTATTCGAGCTTCCAGTACGTGACGCTGATTGCCGGACAGCTTGTGGCGCTGGGCGTGCAGATCATCCTCCAGCAGCTGCTGAGCGAGCCGGATATGAAGGCATGGGGCTGGCGGATTCCTTTCGTCATCGGCGCCCTGGGGGCACTTGCGGTCCTGTGGCTGCGGCGTTCGATGGACGAATCCGAGCAGTTCGAGAGCATGGGCAAGGAGAGCCGTACGAATGCCGGCACGATCCGGGCGCTGATGAAGCATCCGAAGGCGGTGCTGACGGTTGTCGGCCTGACGCTTGGCGGGACGGTGGCTTTTTACACCTATACGACCTATCTCCAAAAGTTCATGGTCAATACGGTGGGCCTGCCCAAGGAGACTGTCAGCTGGATCAACTTCTGGGCGCTGCTCCTCTTCGTCGTGCTACAGCCGCTGGCGGGCAGTCTGTCCGACCGGGTCGGAAGGCGGCCGCTTCTGCTCGGCTTCGGCATCCTGGGGACGGTGCTGACCGTGCCGCTGTTCCTCCTGCTGCAGAATGCGCAGACGCCGCTCGCGGCCTTCCTGTTCATGATGGCGGGGCTGATCATCGTCACGGGATACACGTCCATCAATGCCATTGTCAAAGCGGAGCTGTTCCCGACCGAAGTCCGGGCGCTCGGCGTAGGGTTTCCTTACGGCGTTACGGTAGCGGTATTCGGCGGGACGGCGGAATTCATCGCGCTCTGGTTCAAGAGCATCGGCTATGAGTCCCTGTTTTACTACTATGTCGCAGCCTGCATAGCTGTCAGCCTGATGGTTTACTGGCGGATGGCGGAGTCCTCCAAGGTATCCCACATTGAAGCGGAGATCAGCCGGTTCAAATAAGGCTCGGCCGCTCCGCTCGTGGGCGATGGAAGGATAGACCGCAGATGGCAGGCGGATAGAGGAAAGTCGATAGACGGAAGAAGCAATTGTTCGATTTTTCACGTTTTTTTCGTATGGTTTGCAACAGAACGCTTTTCCTCCTTGGGGTATGATACATTCATCAACCGAAACCGAGGAGGAAATAACGATGAAACAAGGGAACGACACGAAGAACGGCAAGATGGGCAAAGGAATGAAGTGGATCGCAGGCGCGGCTCTGGCAGCGGCTTTGATTGTTCCGGCGGCAGCCGGCTTGAAGGCGGAGGCACAGGCAGAAGCGGCGGCCAAGCCGGAAGCGAAGCCGGAGGCGCTGTTCGCAGCGAAGGCGGAAGCGAAGCCGGAAGCCTCCCTGGCATAGTCCACTGATAATCCCGCGACGAACGATCATCAGCATGACACAGAAAAACCGCCCCGTGCGGTTTTTTTGTTTTCTCTTCACGATAGAGGCCCCTTACTGCTGCTCCCCCCTAAGAAACAACCGTTATACTCATCTTTTCGCTGGCCCCGCTTCCCCGGTCCGTGTATTAATTACATTATAGAGATCGATCGTAGGGAGGAAGTGGCAGAAGAGATGTCAATGAACATCACCCTGCAGCCGGTTACCCGCGGGAACTGGATGGAGGCGCTTAGCTTAAGCGTAACCGAAGAGCAGATTCATTTTGTTCCGCCGGCAGTAGTCTCGCTGGCCAAGGTGTACATCAAGCCGGATGGGGATCAGGTTCGCTATGAGCCATATGCGATATATCATGAAGACCGCATGGCAGGATTCATGATGCTTGCGTACGAAGAGCTGACGGCGGATATGTATTGGATTAACGGTTTTCTCATCGATGCGGCTCAGCAGGGCAGGGGATACGGCCGGGCCGCTCTGCTGCTCATGCTGGATACGATCCGCAGCCGCTTTCCTCAATGTCGTGAGATCCGGCTGACGGTGCATCCGGACAACTCCCATGCCCAAAGGCTGTACCGGAGCAGCGGCTTCACCGATACGGGAGAGTGGCTTGGGGGCGAACAAGTCTTTGTCTATCCCGTTGACCGGTAGAAGGGAAGGCCTATGACTCCACAGTGCCCCGGAGGAGAAGGCATGGGTACTTTTCACATGGAATGCAAGGATATAGTTCTCCGCGAATATGCCATCGGCGATTTGGATGCGCTCTATGTACTTACGCAGGAACCGGAGATCATGGCCTTCTTGCCGGACTGGAATGTGCCGAAGGATACAAGAAGGGAATGGATGAACCGCTTCGAGATTCCGGAGAACCGGAAGTTTCTGCAAGCGGTGCAGGAAGGCGGACGAATCGGGGAGCTCCGTCTGAGGCTCGGTATCCACTCCAAAACGACAGGGGAGTTCATCGGATGGTGCTGTACCGGCATGAAGGAAGAGCTCTCCCCTCCGATCCGGGAGATGGTATACGCCGTATCTCCCCTTCACCGGAAGAAGGGATATGCGGCTCAAGCCGTACAGGGCCTGATCCGGTTTTTGTTCGACCACACCGATACGGCTGAGCTCTGCGCGCTGGCTCTTCCGCACAATAAGGCTTCCCTCCGGGTAATCGAGAAGTGCGGATTCGTCTTTTGGGATACGGTGGAGATCGGCAGGGAGACTTACAATTATTATAAGCTGGGTAAAACCGGAGGGACACCGGGCGCCGGTACCATTGGAGGACGGGAAATCGAACCGTGATCATCCTGGCTAAGCGTGGATGATGAGGATAGGGAGCAGCTTTCCAGTGAAGCTTCCATTGGCCGACTCTGGCAGTATGGAGACAAACTTAGTGGAGATACAGGCGGCGCTTCGTTGGACAATGGGAATAACGGAACTCAGATGCGCTATGGGCGTCTCGGAAGGGGCTTTTGACAAAATAGAGGAACTGAGGTTCGCTATATTGGTGAATGCCGCAGTATTTCTCTGAAATGCACGGAATAAGGAATCTGAGTTCCGCTATGCGCTGGAGATCCACCTAAATTGTGCGAATAAGACATCCTGGTTCCTTTATTTTGAAAGGAAAGCAATGCAGGACTCGGCTCTCGTGCTGCCGGCTCTTACGTGGCGACAGTTCAGTGTAGTTCACGGTACATGGGAAATGGCGACGCAGATCAAACTTAAGCAGGCTGCCGGGAGATGTCAGCCTGCTTTCTTGCGGATGGTCGGGCAGCTTCACTTTCGTGAACCGCCGCATCCTCGCTCCGTGAGTCCCGCCTCGGTCTCTCTCCGTATGCCGCATCTACGAAATGTGAGCTGCAGCTTGCAATCAAAGCAGGGCTGCAATAAAAGGATGGCTGGAGCCTGAGCGGCCAGCAGTGCATACCTGAGCATAGGAAAGCCGGCTAGCTTCCGCTAACCGGCTTTTTGTCGTACCGTATGACCTTGGGTCAAGAAGTTACACGCTCTGCCTCTTCCCGCCGAGGAGGGCGTAGGCGCCGATCACGATCAGAACGATCGCCACGACGGGCCCGTGGCCGCTCAGCTTGTTCAGGAGGGTGCCCAGCGTGAAGACGGTGAAGAACAGCAGGGAGATCACCGTCAGAATGCTGACCGGGATGAGCAGGTACCGGTTGCGGCTGCCGAACAGGTAGAACTCGAAGAGTCCGACGGCCGGGGCAAGCACAAAGCCCGGCCACATGACGCCCCACGCGTCGAACAGGGTGGAGATCTGGCAGACGAGGCCGACCGTCACCAGGATCCCGCCGGGGATGAGCAGGCCGGACGCTCTGGGTGCCGTCATGGAGAAGTACAGCCAGTGGAAGAACAGCCCCAGCGGCAGGACGAACAGGCTCGCCCAGTAATACTCGAAGATGGTGCCGACACCCATCGGATGCCCCTGGTTCAGGAACAAGCCTGCCCCCAGGAGAATCAGTACGGTGCCAATGATGTATCGGCTCATGTTCACATTGAAGCTCCTTTCGGTTTCGTTCATGAATCAAGCTCGTTTGTATGTTAACATATTCCATCTTATCCCATCGCCCATCCGAAGGGAAGGAGGGAACTGGACTTAGGTCCAGTTTCAGATGAGGGCTTGCTTCCCTCATGTCCTCCTGCTTTACGTGGGGGACGGGCGGCACCCTTAAGAGCACCGGATAGGGCGTCCGGTGCTCTTCAGTCTGCGGGCCTGAGGTGCTGCCGCTGGATACCTGCCTGTCCAGGGGAAGCGGGGAAAGCATAACTTCCCGGGAGCAGGCAGGCTTAAGGGGTCGACATGATCTTTTGTATGGCGTATGGCATCGTCAACTTTATCTCAGCCGGATCTTCTCCGCCGCGTCCATCCCCTGCCGGATGCAGTCGGGCATGCCCGTCCCCCTGTAGGATTTGCCGGCAAGGACGACATTCGGCCACTGCGCCAGCAGCTCGGATTCCATGCCGTGCAGCCGCTCCAGGTGGCCGCATTCATACTGGGGCATCGCGGCCGGATGCCTGGACACCACGCTGAAATCCGGCCGGAGCTCTTCACCGAGAATGCGGCCGAGGTCCTCCAGGACCGCTGCCGTCAGGGCGTCGTCACCGTGCCCACAGTGGATTTCATCGCCTGCATGCCCAAGATAGGCACGGAGCAGGAGCTTGCCGGGCGGAGCGGTATGGGGCCACTTGACCGATGTCCAGGTGCAGGCCGTAATCCGGAGACCGCTGCCGCGGGGAGCGACGAAGCCCGACCCGCGCAGGGGAGCGCGAAGCCTGCGGCCGTCGAGGCCGAGGGCCACATTGGCGACGGAGACACCCTGGATGGAGGCCAGGCACCGGTTCAGGGAACGGGAACGGCCTTTTAGAAGCATGGCTGCCGTATGGGCGGGAACCGCCAGGATGACCGCATCGGCATGAAGCTCGGCTCCGTCCGACAAGGTCACGCGGTAGGCGCTCCCGGACTCCCCTGCGGGGCTGATGGCCGACGCGGAAGTCTCCTGCCGGATGACGGTGCCCTGGCAGACCAGTTCTTCCGTCAGACGTTCCACCAAGGCGCCGAGCCCCGAGCTGAAGGTGAGGAACAGGCTGCCCCGCAGCCGGGGCGGAAGCTCAGGTCCCGTGCGGCCGTGCACGGGGCTTTTCGGCATGCGCTTGGATGCCAGCATGCCGAGAATGAGACTGCGGTGGCGGGATTCCAGGGAGAGCAGCTGGGGGAAGGTCGCGGCCGTGCTCAGCTTGTGCACGTCGCCGGCATAGATGCCGGCCAGGATGGGGCCCACGAGGCCGTCAGCCACTTCCCGGCCCATGCGCCTGCCGATCAGCCCGCCCAGCGGCTCGTCTCCAAGCGCCGTCCGGCGGGGGAGCACCAGATCCAGCGCGGCGCGCGCTTTGGCCCTGTACGAGAGCAGCCCGGTTCCGAGGAACGGCAGAACCCGGGTGGGGATGCCCATTGACAGCCCTTCGGGCAGAGGCTGCAGCCGGCCGTTCCGGTACATATAGCTGCGGGCCGCATCGGGATTGAGCCCCACCAGCTGTTCCTCCAGGCCGAGCTCCCGGGCCAGAAGGAGCGTCTCGGGCTTTCTGGACAGGAAGGAGTCGGGGCCTTGCTCGATCACGAATCCGTCCTGCCGCAGCGTCCGGACCGCGCCCCCCAGACGGGGCTCCCGTTCGATCAAGGTTACCCGGAGCGGCCGGTTCTCTCTGGCGGCACGCTTGTTCAATTCATAGGCGGCCGTTAATCCGGTGATGCCGCCTCCGATCACGACGATATGATTAGGCATGTTTCGCATGGCATCGGTACCCGCTTTCAGGATCAATGTGTGTAGACAGCGATACCATACCAGAACGAGGCTCCGTCAGGCTATGATGCGGATCACCCCGAATCAGGCGGCTCACTGTGACCCGGCGCACAACGTTGGCTCCGGCGCTCCGGTATACTGGCTATATTGAAAACCATTCTCAAGGAGGAAGCAGGATGCGGCCGAAACGGATGATTGTACGAAGGATATCGGTGAAAAACCTCGCTGCAGCCGATATGCGGCAAAAGGAGGAACCCGGCGTATGAGCATGCAGGAGAACGTCAGACAACTGGATGTCAGACCGCAGCTGCACCGCAAGCTGGATCCCTTCCAGCTCATCATGAAAACCGTCAGGGAGCTCGGCAGGGAAGAGATGCTGCTTCTCCACGCGACGCTCAAGCCGGTGCCCTTGTTCGGCCTTATGAAGCTCAAAGGGTTCGCCAGCCGCACGGAACAGGTGGGGGAGCGCTATTGGATTACGGCGTTCCTGCATAAGAGCCAGGACCAGGCCAGGCTTGCCGGGCTGCAGCTGAACCGGTGGGCGGTTCCCCTCCTGGAGGATGAGGGTTCTGCTGTGGAGACGGAAGAGGGAACCCCTGCCAGCCGGGAGGGGAAGGCCGGGGGAGCGGCCCGGGATCAAGCCATGGCGGCGGATCACGGCAGAGCCGACCTCGACAACCGGGGGCTGGAGCCTCCCCAGCCGATGGTCCGTACGCTGAGCGCCCTGGAGCATCTGGCTCCGGGCGGCACGCTGACGATTCACAATGACCGCACGCCCGTCTTCCTGCTGGAAGAGCTGCACCGGCTCGGCTATACGTATCAGTCGGTCACGCAGGCGGACGGCTCGGCCATCATTTGGATTTTGAAACCTGCAACCTGATTTTACTCAAAAGGAGGCGATTTCCATGTTTCGGCTGCCGCTTTTATTTATGATGACGGGCATGGCCAGCTTCATCTTGTTTCATCTCTTGTCGCTCTTCTCCGTGGGAGAATGGGCCGTAGGCTCGCCCCGGAGTCCTGACGGCTGGTTCCGCCTGCACCTGCTTGTGCTGGACTGGGCAACCATGATTGCGATGGGGGCCGTCTACCAGCTGGTGGACGTCGTGCTCCAGCGAAGAATCCACAGCGAGCGGCTCGGCTATCTCCACTACGGCTGCTTTACGGCAGGCTCGGCCGTACTGCTGGCCGGCTTCCTGCGGATGGATACGCTCTGGATCGCGGCCGGGGCTTCGGGGGCACTTGCGGGGATTCTGCTTTTCGCATGGAATGTGGGGAGAACGCTGCTTGCGGCCCGGCAGTGGAATCCGGTAACGGTCAGCACCGCCTGCGCCGTCGGTTATTTGGCTTTAACCGGTGTGCTCGGCATGATGATGGGATTGAATTTTGCCTGGAACTGGTGGGGGGCGTTCATGAGAGATTGCTTCATGCACATATCTGGCTGGGCATTACCGGCTGGTTCGGACTGCTCATTACGGGGTTCAGCTACAAGATGCTGCCGATGTTCTACCTGTCCCACGGCTTCTCGGAGAAGACCCCGGGACGGGTGATGCGGCTGTGGAACGCCGGCGTGCTGTACGGAGCCATCCTCTTCCTTCTGGGTGTCAGGCCGGTGTATTCGATTCCGGCGGTCCTGCTACTGCTGGCCGCCCTGATTCTGTACAGCCGCCATATGAGCGACATCCGCGGACACAAGCATAAGAAGGGACCGGGCCAAGGAATCCAGTGGACGGTGCTTGTCACCCGGGCTTTGATCCTGTATCTGATCGGTCTGCTGTGTGTATGGGTGTTCTTTCCGGATGAGGCGTGGAGCCTTACCGTCACCCTTTTGTCCGGCTGGATGGTGCTGTGGGGTTGGGTGGCGATGACCATTCTGGGCTACTTGTCCAAGATCATTCCGTTTCTCTGGTGGACCCACAAGTACGGCCCGCATGCGGGCAGGCCGAACGTTCCCCTGATGTCCGATCTGATCAGCGAACGGCATGTGGGATGGGGACTTGGGGGCATAGCGGCCGGTTTGCTCGTCACGATGACGGGAACCGGACTGCAGGAAGGCCTGGTGACGGCTGCCGGTGTCAGTCTGCTCTCTCTGTGCTCTCTGGGGTATATGGGACTGATCGTCAGGGTATTTGCCAAGTAAGGGGTCCGGCGGCCGGCGGCAGGAATAAATCACACGGAAAGGATGAGCGGAAATGGGAGAAGAACAGCGTGTACGGGAATGGCTGAAGGGGGTCTATGACCCGGAGCTCGGCGTGAATGTGGTCGATCTGGGGCTGATCTACGGGATCGAAGCGGAGGAGGGGGAGATCCGCGTGCGCATGACGCTCACCACACCGGGCTGCCCGCTGCATGATACGATCATCGGCGGGGTAAGGCGCGCATTGGAAGGCAGGCCGGGAGTGGGGCGGGTACAGGTCGAAGTGGTCTGGGAGCCGCGCTGGACACCGGAGCGGATGACCCCCGAGGCCAGAGAACAGCTCCAGTCCTTCTGAGCAAGGGGGCCGGGCTCCAGTTGAACCGGCGATAAAGCAGTCGTGTGGATCGGGCAAAAGCAACCCGGGAGCATTATGCGCAGAAGTGCATGACGGCTCCCGGGTTATTTCGTTTATATTTTTAACAAACGCGCATCGTCCACAAAAGACTCATGTTCAGCCGGATTCCCCAGGTACGCTGTTCGGCACGGATGATGGTAAGGGAACCGCCGCCGCTTTTCGCTTACACCCGGCTCCGAGGAGGAGGCTGATCCCGATCAGCATCAGCAGGGAGGCGGCCGCCAGCAGGCCGTTACTCCACGGAATGAGGTGCGATCCCAGCCACCCGAGCCATCCGTTCAGGAACAGCAGCAGCTCGTTCAATCCAAGGCCCGCTGCTAACAGCAGGACGCCTGCTGCGATGGATGCCTCCCGGCCCTCGAGCCATCCCTGCTGCAGCCAGCAGGCAAGGAGAAAGAGACTGACGAAGCCGAGCAGCACCAGATGCAGATACCCGACGATGACACTGCGGCTCTCAAATACAAGAGCCTCCAGGGCGGGGAGGGCGGATGCGGCCTCGAGTCCCATCTTTGCCGCCCAGACCAGCAGGGAGAGGCGGAGGAGACGTGCCGCCCATCCCTGGAACAGATAGCTCCCGATTCCGGGTATCCCCCGCCACAGCAGCCAAAAGGCGGCTGCCCCCGCGGCCTGAAGCAGGCCAGCGAGGGCGGCGGTGCCATGCCAGAACGGCGGCAGGCCTGCCCAGAGCATGGACAGCAGGAAGGCCGGCGGCAGCATGCCGGTGTACAGCAGCAGATGAATACGGGCCAGAGGCCGGGAGAACGGGATGAGGCGCTCTTCCAGGTAAGCATACAGGACGGCAAACAGGCCGAGCGTGAGCCACCCGTTGTATTGGAAGTGAAGATAGAAGTAGAGGGCCGCCCGATATCCTGCCGATGCTTGAAGACCATGGCTGCCAAGCCAGGCCAGCGCCCAGGGGCCGGCGGAGGACAGGGCCATGCACGCCAGTGCGGCCTGGGCGAACCGGACCGAGATTCCGCGCCTGCGGCCGGTCTTCAGACGGCGCCACATCCATACGCCAAGCGAGTAAGAAAGCAGGATGTGCACCGTGGATAGCGCGATGGAATACGGTCCGTAGCCCTGCACGGCGAAGGCGGCGAACATCCCGAGGACGGCCGCCTGGGTCAGCCCCCAGTTCACCCGGAAGAATCGCGAGCCCGCCTCGCCGGGCGGCAGGAAGCGGGCCGCAAGCAGAAGGATCAGGGCCGTATAAGCCCACCCGAGCAGTGCGGTATGGGAGTGGGCATGCAGCAGCCGGGCATACCCTCCGCTCCAGGAGGGCAGGAATACCATGGCTCGAAGGAGGACGCCCGTCGCTGCGGTGATCCAGAAGTACAGCAGCGGCCACCGGGTCCAAGAGCCGGGAATGGATGCTTCCGGTGCGGCTTCGTTACGGAGATCCGCAGCGGTCCGCATCACCGGCCGCCCTGTACGGATGGCCCGGCAGGCTCCGGCCGGGCCTGGGTGCCGTTCGCGGAAGCATAGCGGCGGGGACATACAGGCAGGCCGGGTCGCTTTCCAGATAGTCACCCGTAACGGCATAAGCCCGGGCCCTGGAACCCCCGCACAGCTCTTTGTATTCGCATACGCCGCACCTGCCCTTCAGCAGGGACTTGTCCCGGAGCTCCCGCATGACAGGAGAGCCGCGGTAAATCTCCAGCAGCTCCTGCTGCTTCACATTGCCGCAGGAGAGGGGCAGAAAGCCGCTCGGGTACACCTCGCCCGTATGGCTGATGAATACAAAACCGTCCCCGTCGCCTACACCCCGCGGCGCGCGTCCCAGCACATCGAGCGGACGTGCCGCCTGTCCTGCTCTCTCCCGCAAGGCCAGCAGCGGCCCGGCCTGTGCGGCCACTCGGCGGTAATGCGGTGCCTCCGTCGTCTTGATTCCGAAGGGGGCCGCTGCGGACAGCTCCACGAGCCACTGCATGACCTCTTCATGCTGAACGGGACTGATCATGTCCCTCTGCATGCCGCGGCCTGTCGGCACCAGGAAAAACAGACTCCACAGGACGGCCCCCATCCCGCCGACGACCCGGGCTATGTTCTTCAGATCCGCCAGGTTATAGTTCGAGACCGTGGTATTGATCTGGATCGGAATACCGAGCTCCTGCAGGTAGGAGATGCCCCGCACCGTCATGTCGTAAGACCCGGGGCTGCCCCGGAAATAATCGTGGATGTCCGCGCAGGAGCCGTCGAGGCTGAACGCCCAGCGGGAGAGCCCGGACTCCTTGGCCCGGCGTACCGCCTCCCGGGTCACCCGCGGCGTCGCGCTCGGCGTCATGGAGACGGACAGCCCCTTCTCCCGGATCGCATAATCGGCGAGCTCGAACAGGTCGGGACGCATGAGCGGATCGCCTCCGGTCAGGACGAACAGCGGACGGCGCTCCATCGCAGCCACTTGATCCACGAGCTTCACGGCCTGTCCGTAGGTTAACTGCCGGGGGTCCGCCTGACGCTGGGCTTCGGCCCTGCAGTGGAGGCACTTCAGAGCGCAGGCGCGGGTGACCTCCCAGATGACGATAAAAGGAAAATCATGATAATGATCGGCGGTGAATCCGTTTTTCATAAGGGTACCCCTTCCGGTGGTGGCTTCCATCCTAATAAGGATATACAGTAACGTCCTCCGGAGAGGTGAGCGGACTCACATTGTTCTTGGACAATCGGTGGAGCGGGGGGAAGGGGGATCAGGCGAATCGGGGTGTCCATGAGGTGAGGCCGCCGCCGGCCGGTACAAATAAGGCGAAACGATGACAATGCAGGCCGGGGGCAAAAATGTGGTTCCAGTCACAACGCCGCTTCACCAAGAGCTGTATAGTGGGGCCATGAGATCAGAAAATGGATCTTTATCCTTTTGGAGGTGCCGCATTATGCAAAGTCCTGTGGTTCAAAGCACCGCTTCTGTCGGTGAGATCGTCGCTGAATATCCGAATACGAGCAACCTGTTTAAGGAGTACCGGATTGACTTCTGCTGCGGGGGAGGCCGGCCCCTCTCCGAGGTGCTGGCGGAAAGCGGGCTGGACGAACCTGCTTTTCTGGAACGGCTGAACGCCATCGTGGAGGCGTCGAACCGAACGCCCCGTACCGATATCGATTGGAGGACGTATGAGTCCGGACAGCTGATGCGGCATATTCAGGACACGCACCATGCATTCCTGCGTTCCGAGCTCCCCGTCCTGCATGAGTTCGTCACTAAGATCAAGAATGTCCATGGCCTCCGCCATCCGGAGCTGGTCGAGCTGCACACGCTGTATACGAGCATGCGAGCGGAGCTGGAGGAGCATCTGGTGCAGGAAGAAGAGCGGGTGTTCCCTCTCATTCTGGAGTATGAGCGGACGGGAGAGGAGGCGCTGAAGCGCCGGGCCGGCGAGACTATCGCCGTTCTGGAGGCTGACCACAGCCGCGTAGGGGAGATCCTGAGGGAGATGCGGAGGGTGACCGCCGACTATACGCTGCCGGAAGGGGCCTGCCGCACCTATACGGTCTCGTTCCAGAAGCTGGTGCAGCTCGAGTCCGATCTGTTCGAGCATATTCATCTCGAGAATAATATCCTGTTCCCGCGGTTTGAGGAGCATTGCTCGTGCGGGGAGGAAAAAGGGGGCATGGGGCAGTAACCCTGTAATAAGATGGAGATTTGCAAGGCCGGCGGCTGTGTTGAGCAGACGCCGGTTTTTTTGCTTTGGATTGGCATGAGGGAGTGGTTCGGATAGAATGGGTGGGAAAGTACAATGAACTCACCAGCCGATTTGGAGAGGGCCTTGGCCTACGGGAGACAGGCAGCACTGAAGGCGCTTCAGGAGTAGGATCTTGCCTGGGAGGAGATTCGTTTCCATGCGTTCTCCGAAACGTGCACCCTCAAGGGATGACCGCCCCGAGCGGTGAAAGGGCGGTTAGCATTGAGCTTGAGGACGGACACTGCTGCAGTGCTTCCCTGATGCGGTGGGTGGAGGGAGCCCCTGCAAGCGGAAGGCTGACGCGGGAGCAGATTTTCCGGGAAGGCGTCCTCCTGGCCAAGCTTCACAAGGCATCGCAGGACGCCGGACTGACCGGTCATCCGAACCGGCCCGTGTGGGGGGAAGACAGCTTCCGGGAGGCGGTGAGCCGGCTGGACGCGTTCCATGAGTGCTTCCTTAGCGAAGCGGAGTTCGAGTTGTACCGGGCAGCGGCCGAGCGGATCGTGTCCTGGATCGGGAGGCTGGAGAAGCACCCGGCGGCTTACGGTTTCGTCCATGGAGATCTGCATCAAGGGAACATCGTATTTGAAGGGGAAGAACCGCGGGCGATTGATTTCGGGCGGTGCGGCTCCGGCTTCTATCTCTATGATATCGCTCATACGATCCTGGGGCTGTATCCTGCACAGAGAGAGCTTGTGCTGCACGGATATGAGAGCCTGCGTCCTCTGGAGGCGCATTGGCTGCCTGCGCTGGAGCATTTTACCATCATGGTGCTCATCGAGAACTACAGCCACCATGCGCCGGACCCGAGGGAGACCGAAGGGCTGCGGGCGGAACAGCCTTATGCCCAAACGATGCTGAAACGGTTTTTGTCGGAGCGTCCGTTCCTGTTCCAGAGCTTGGAAGGATAAGGAGGCTGCCTATGACGGATCAAAGAGTAACACACGAGCTGGACGAGGTGACGTTCGAGCTGCAGGAAGCGCACGATTTCGGGTGGCTGAAGGAGCTCGGGCAGGTATTCGCCGTATTCGACCGCCAGGATTCCGGGAATATCTGCTTCGGGGTCCGGAGCCTTGGAGAGAAGCAGTTTATCAAATATGCAGGGGCCAGGCCCATCTGCTTCAGCGGGGAGGGCGGCGAGGCGGTGACTAGACTCAAGGAGGCCTCGCTGCTGTATCCAAAGCTGGCACACCCAAGTCTCGTGAAGTGGATCGGGGAAATGGAGCTGCCTTCGGGTTATGCCGCCGTGTTCCGGTGGGAGGAAGGAGAATCGCTGCGCGGAGCGGAGGCTCATGCCCACTTCCGGCGGCTGCCGCTGGAGGAGAAGCTCGCGGCGCTCGGCCGGATCTTCGATTTCCACGACCATGTCGAGGCGAGGGGATATGTCGCCGTCGATTTCTACGATGGAAGCCTCCTGTATGACTTCGAAGGCGGCGGGCTCACGATCTGCGACATCGATGTGTATCAGCAGTCCCCCTACGTCAATCCGATGGGCAGGCTGTGGGGCTCCTCCCGCTTCATGTCTCCGGAGGAGTTCGTCCTCGGCGTTGAGATTGACGGCCGTTCGAACGTGTTCACGATGGGAGCGACGGCCTTCGCGCTGGCCGGCGGGGGAGTGGACCGTTCGCCGGACTTGTGGGAGGCGGGAGAGGCGCTGTACGAGGTGGCGCTGCGTGCCGTGCAGGCGGACAGATCCCTCCGCTATCCAAGCGTATTGGCGTTCCGGACGGCTTGGGATCGGGCGGCCAAGGGTGGTACAATCACCCTATGAAGGAGGGATGCTGCCATGCAAAGCACGGACAGTCTGAGAACGATCACCTTGGGCATGGGCTGCTTTTGGAGCCCGGACGCCCTGTTCGGACAGCTCCCCGGCGTCGTCCGGACACGGGTGGGCTATGCGGGAGGCACGACGGAGGCTCCGGTATACCGGGAGCTCGGCGATCATACCGAGACCGTGGAGGTCGTCTATGATGAGCGCCGGCTTCCTTTGGAGACGATTCTGGATGTGTTCTGGAACGGCCACAAGCCTGATAACATCAACGATTACAAAGGCCGCCAGTATTTGTCCCTCCTGCTGTACCGGGACGGCGGGCAGCTGAAGGCGATCGAAGAAACCCTGCAGCGGCGGGAAGCCGGGGGAAGAGGCAGACCGGCTACCGAGATCGCACCCTTTCAGGTGTTCTACCCGGCGGAGGACCGGCACCAGAAATATTATCTGAAGCGGTACCCCGATGCGGTGGAGAAGCTGTCCGTGCTTTTTCCAACGCATGAGGACCTGGTGAACGGCACCCTGCCGGCCCGACTGAACGGGGTGGCGAAGGGGTATGCGAACCGGACGCAGCTCCTGGAGGAGATCCGTACATGGGAGATCGGCGTTGAGGAACGGGAAGCGATGCTGCGGCTCGTGGAGAGCATCCGGTGGTAACGGGCAGGGAAGATCGGCTGATTGACTTTGCTTAAGGCGATGGGATGGGATAACCCGAGAGGAGAGGAATGCAGTGTCCAAACGTTGGGAGCAGGATCAAAAGGTTCTTCTGGATGCGATTCCCCGCTGCCGTGCGGAGATTCGGAACCTGGAGGCGGCGGAGGCACGGAAAATCACGCGGAGGCTGGCACGGGAGCTGTACGGGCAGACTCCCGAGCTGCAGGCCAGAAACAAAGACGAGAACGCGGTCTACGAGCGGCTCCCGTACCTGGAGAACCTGCTGGCAGGCGCGCTCCGGAAAGAGGACTACGCGCAGAAGGACGGGCATCTCTACGGCACCCTCCCCAGGGAGGATGGCAGCCGGGCGTTCAACCCGTGCAATTCCAGGCATTCGTACAACGGGGCTGTGAGGTAAGTTGGGAAGGTGCGGTTACACTCGGCAGCTGCCGGGGGGGGTGTGAGAATAGAGGAACTACGATTCGTTATTCGGTTATTTCCCATCATTTCCCGGAGAATAGCGGAACTCAGATCCCTTATGAGGCCGCGGGGCAGCAAAAAAACGGCCTCCTCAAACCGAATAGCGAACCTCAGTTCCTCTAATCTTGAGAGGGCAGGGGTTGAAACGCAAATAGCGCATTGGATTTCCGCTATTTCTTTTTCAACTCCGCCGGTGAGGCCTGAACGGAGCTGCCTGCCAACCATGTCCGACAAGCGGATTGAATCAGGTCTCAGCTCCGTTCTTTTCTCTCAGAGGGGGCCGCCATCCATCTGATCTTACCCGGCTCGACGTTGCTCACCGCAGCTGCCGTTTCACGTTGTTCCGCATTACTGGCGGCTCTGAAGCGGACCAGGCATTCTCACCTCCGCCGAGTACGGAACATGCACCGTCAGCTTTGCGTAACCGTAACCCCTGGGCCGCCCAACAAAGCGGCCTTTTTCCATTTCAAGCCATCCACTCCATGCGCTGCTGCGGCGAAGGATTCGGCACCCCGTGGAACGGGCCGATCGGAAAGCGGTATGCATCCATGGCTTGGTCTCCTCCTGGAATAACGCAGTGTAACCCAAACGTATATTCGTTATTTTTTCTGGTTTTCCTTCATAAAAAAAGGAAATCGCCGCTTTCTTGTGGAAATGGATCAAGGGTAATTTCCTTTCCTTCATCCGAAACGTTAGGAGCAGCACAACCATGGTAACGATCACGGAAGCATACGTGGACGCGGCCGCCTTGAACGCGGCAGCGATCAAGAACGGCAGGGACCTCGTGAAGAAAAACAGTTTTCCGAAGCTGTGCCGCTCGGAAGACGGCACCCTGCTCTTCGGTGAATGCAAGGGGAGCGGGAAGGAGCCCTACCGGTGCTCGGCCGACTGGATCCAGGAGGACAGCCCGGTGTACCGGTGCTCGTGTCCGAGCAGGCAGTTCCCCTGCAAGCATATCCTCGGCTTGATGTATGCGTATACGTCGGGCAAGACCTTCACCGTCGAGAGCATCCCGCCGGATATCGCGGAGAAGCGGGAGAAGGCGAACCAGCGGGAAGCCAAAAAGAAAGAAGCGGCCGCAGACCCGGCAGCGGCTCCGCCGGCCAAGCGCAAGAGCAGCAAGGCGGCGCTCGCGAAGAAACGGGCCGCCCAGCTCGAGGGGATCGGCCTGCTGGAGAAGCTGGTGCGCCAGACGGTACAGCACGGGCTGGCCTCTCTGGACGCCAAGACGCTGAAGCTGCTCGGCGACCAGGCCAAGGAGCTCGGGAATTACTACATTCCTGGCGTCCAGGCGGAGTTCCGGGAGCTGCTGGAGATCCTGGCAGGCGCCAAGGAGCGCGAAGGGGTCTATACGCTGGTCATGGACCGGCTCCTGAGACTCCACATGCTGACCAAGCGCTCCCGGGAGTACCTGGAGGCGAGGGTGCAGAACCCGGAGCTGCCGATGGACACGGACAGCGCCCTGGAAGAACAGCTGGGCCATGCCTGGCAGACCGCCGAATTGAAGGAGCAGGGCCTCCTGGAGCGGGACGCTTCCCTGCTGCAGCTCTCCTTCCGGTCTTACGCCGATACCGCCCGCGGCGAGCATGTCGACGAGGGCGTCTGGATCGAGCTCGGCAGCGGCCGGATCGGTATGACCCGCAATTACAGGCCGTTCAAGGCGGCCAAATTCATCAAGGAGGAGGACACGGTCGCCGCCGTGGTCCAGACGAAGGAGCTCTTCCTCTACCCCGGCGGGCTGAACCGGCGGATCCGCTGGGAGGACATGACGATGAGGGAGCCGGAAGCTGCGGACTATGCCGCCGCCTGGTCGCATGCGATCCGTTCGTATGCCGAGGCGCTCAAGTCGGTCAAAAACCGGATCAAGCACCCGCTGGCGGACAAACATCCGGTCCTGCTGCTGCATTATTCGCGGCTGGGGCGGACAGAGGATTCCTTCGTCATCAAAGATGAGCAGGGCAGGCAGCTGCCGCTGTCGGATACGGCTGACTTCGGGCAGGCCGCCACCGTGCTCCTCTCCCAGCTCGATGCCGTCTGGACCCGGGACGGGGCGGTGCTGGTCCGTTTCAGCCACGACTGGTCTACCGGCAGGCTGCTGGTCCAGCCGCTCAGCCTCATTACGGCAGGGGGCCTGATCCGGCTTGCTTACTAACCACAACCAAACCAACATCGAAGAAAAGGGGACGAAGGGCTCATGAGTCTACAAGTGCTGACCGAGCTGCACGAAGAAGTGCGCAGGCTCTTCATCGCCGGCAGCGGCATGGCCTCGGGCGACCTCCGGCTGCGTGCCCTGCAGCCGCGGCTGGAGAAGCTTGCGGACGCGGCTCCGGTCCTGGGGCGGCTTGCGGAGGGCGTGCAGGCGCTGGTCGAATCGGACGCCGAAAGCTCGCCCGGCCGCCTGCTCGAGCTGGGCACGCTGCTGCATGCCGTCATGTATACGCAGGGGCGGACCGATACGCAGGGCGAGCTCGTGGAGGCCGGCGCCGACATCCCCACAGGCACGACATACGTGCCTTACCGGAAGCTGAAGCCCCTGATCGACGCGCTGACGGAGAGGGGGCCGGGCCGGCTCGAGATCATCCGCAGCGCTCTTGAAGAAGGGCTGTTCGGGGATATCCGCACCCACCGTCCGGCCGTCATTGCCTTGGAGGACAGCTACGCGGAGACCGCGGAGTTCGTGCAGGAGCGGGTGCTGCCGGCCATCGGCGCCCGGCGGTTCCGCTGCTGCTCCGGGAGCTGAACCTGCAGGGGGGCAAGGCCGATGGCCGGAGGCTGCTTGCCATCCACCGGCTTCAGGGGCCCGGCGATCCTTCGCTGTACCTGACGGCCTTGGCGGAAGGGGCCGCGGAGCTGCAGGTGGCGGCGGCAAGCATCCTCGGCGACTATGAAGACCAGGAAGCGGCCCTGCTGGAAGCCAGCCGCAGCCGGCGCAAAGAGCTCCGGGAAGCGGCGCTGCTGGCGCTGTCCCGCATCCCGTCGACGAAGGCGGCGGACCGCCTGATGGAATGCCTGGCCTCGGAGAAGGATGCGCCGCTGGCCGTCGAGCCCCTCCGGCTGTCCCAGGACCCGGCCTTGACGGCAAGGGTGCTCTCTCATGCCGAGGGCCTGCTCGCCGAATTCGGCGGAGCGGAGAAGCCGGAAGCCGGGCTCATTGCCCGGATGGCCGCGACCGTCTCCAGCCTGGGAACGAAGCGGGAGGGGGACGTTCTCTCCTTCCTGCAGAAGCTGCTGGCGTCGCCGCACTTCATGAAGAGGGAGACGGGAGAGATCCAGGAGGAGGCGGCTGGCCTGCTGCTGGAGTCAGGGGATCCGCAGGCGCTCGGATTTGTCGAATCGCTTCACGGCGAGTGGAACCACCGGCTGATCTCGTTCGCGCTGCGGGCCGCGCTGCGCCGGCTTCCTCCCGAAGCGGTGTATGAACGGTACGCGCCGTACGTGCAGGAGAAGAAGACAGCGGCTGCCAAGGAGCTGCTGCAGACGATCCGGCGGCTGACCACGGGGCTCTCCCGCATCGGGGACGGAGCCCGTGAAGCCCGGGAGGCCCAGCCTTGGGACGACCGCTGGCTGCCGCTGTTCATCCGGCTGGATGAGGAGGAGCTCGTATGCCGTTTTGTACCCGAGGCTCCTGAGCCGGAAGCCGCCGCTTATGTGCTGGCCAAACTGGACGAACAAGGAGGCCGGCGGGGGAACAATCCGGCTCCGCTGCTCACCGCGCTCTTCCGCATGGATGAGGCACTGGCGTCCGAGCGGCTGCTGCACGTCATCGAACAGCGCACGCTTGCCGGCTCCTGGTGGTACATCGAATATGATCTGCAGCGGCTGCTGCAGGAGCTCCCCGCCTCCTCCGCCGACCGGCTCGAGCGGCTGGCAGGGCAGGCGAAGAACGAGGGCATCCGGCGGGCGCTGGAGGAAGCGGCGCTGGTTGCCCGGAATAAGGAACACGGATCAAAAGGCGAAGCCGACAAAGGAGAGGGAATCGAATCATGAGTGAAACGAACAATGTACTGCGCCTGCCTGCGGAGCGCTTGTATGCCGCAGAGATCGAAGCGCTGAAAGCGGAAGACCGGGATCCGAGACCGGCGGGCTGGCAGCTGTCGCCCCGGGCGGTGCTGACCTACATTACGGGCGGCCGGGCCGGCGGCGTGGACATTACGCCGAAGTATATCGGCCACCGCCGCCTGGTGGAGATCGCGATCGCCACGCTGCTGACGGACCGGGCGCTGCTGCTGATCGGCGAGCCGGGGACGGCCAAGTCATGGCTGTCGGAGAATCTGACGGCGGCCATCCACGGCGATTCATCCAAGGTGATTCAAGGCACGGCGGGCACGAGCGAAGAGCAGATCCGCTACTCCTGGAACTATGCCATGCTCCTGGCAAACGGCCCTTCGGATGCGGCGCTCATCAAGAGCCCGATCTACCGGGCGATGGAGAGCGGCGGCATTGCCCGCTTTGAAGAAATATCCCGGTGCGCCTCCGAGGTGCAGGATGCGCTGATCTCCATCCTGTCGGAGAAAACGATCTCGATTCCCGAGCTGGCGCGGGAAGTGCCCGCGGAGCGCGGATTCTCGATCATCGCGACGGCCAATACCCGCGACCGCGGGGTGAACGACATGTCCGCCGCGCTGAAGCGGCGCTTCAACATTCTCGTGCTGCCGTCCCCGGCGGATCTTGAGACGGAAGTGGAGATCGTGCGCAAGCGCGTCGGCGAGATCGCCGCGAACTACGAGCTGAAGGCGGCCCTGCCGGAAGAGGAAGCGGTGCGCAAGGTCGTGACGATCTTCCGCGAGCTCCGCAGCGGCGTGACGCTGGACAGCAAGGAGAAGGTGAAGGGGCCGAGCGGGGTACTCTCGACGGCGGAAGCGATCTCCCTGCTCACGAACGGGATGGCCCTGGCTGCATCCTTCGGCAGCGGATCGATCGAGCCGGAGGATCTGGCCGCCGGGCTTCAGGGGGCGATCGTCAAGGATGAGGACAAGGACAGCGGCGTATGGAAAGAATACCTGGAGAACGTCATGAAGAAGCGAGGCTCGGAATGGCGCAGCCTCTACAGCGCCTGCCGGGAGATGAACGGATGAGCCCTGCGCCTGCACAGCGGATGAAGGACATACATATCTTCGGCATCCGCCACCTGTCCCCGGCAGGAAGCTACCATCTGCGACGCCTGCTGGATGAAGTGAAGCCGCTGGCAGTGCTTGTCGAGGGGCCGTCGGATGCCACCGGTCTGATCCCCGGACTGGTGCGCACGGGCGTGAAGCCGCCTGTGGCTCTGCTGGCTTATACGGACCGGGTGCCGGTGCGCACGCTGCTCTTCCCCTTTGCCGCGTATTCGCCGGAATACCAGGCCCTGCTCTGGGCGGCGGAGCAGGGAGCGCGGGCCGAATTCATCGATCTGCCCACCACGGCTTCGGTGCCGCTGTACGCCCTGCGCAGAGAGCAGGGGCCGGCAGCGGGCGGAGAGCCTGCTGATGCTTCGGCGGCGGAAGATCCCGCAGCAGCCGCTGACCGGCGGCATGACTTCTACCGGCGGGGCCGCAGCCTCTACCGGCAGGCTGCCGAGCTGGCCTGGGGAACCGGATTATGAGAGCTACTGGGAACGGTATTTCGAGCACCAGGGTGGAACGGAGGGGTACCGTCAGGCCATCGCCCGCTTCTCGGCGGAGATGCGCGGGCTTCTGCAGGACGAAGAGCGGGAAGCCGACCCGTACGAAGCGTCCGTCAATGCCGTACGGGAAGCCTACATGCGACGACGCATCAAAGCGGTTATGGAGGAAGGCATCCCGGCGGAGCGGATTGTTGTCGTGGTGGGAGCCTACCATGTGTCCGGACTCGATGCGGCCCTGCCGCCGATGTCGGACAGGGAGCTGAAGAAGCTGCCGGCGGTCTCCACCAAGCTGACGCTCATGCCCTATTCGTATTACAGGCTCTCTTCGCACTCGGGCTACGGAGCCGGGAACCCGGCTCCGGCCTACTTCGAGCTGATGTGGGACGGCCTGCTGCAGGACGACCTTGGCGGCCTGCCGGCGCGGTATTTGGCCGGCATTGCGGGCCGCCTCCGCGAATCGGGGACCTACCGATCCACGGCATCGGTCATTGAAGCGGTGCGGCTGGCCGGGGCGCTGGCTTCCCTGCGCGGAGCCGCCCAGCCGACGTGGAGCGAGCTGCGGGACGCTGCGGTGGTTGCCTTCGGCTACGGCGAGCTCTCTCCGGTGGCGGAGGCGCTGGCCCATGCGGATATCGGGACGCGCATCGGCGAGCTGCCCGAAGGCGTCTCGCAGACGCCGGTGCAGGACGACATGAACCGCCACCTGAAGCGGCTCAAGCTGGAGAAGTACAAATCGGCCGTCGCCGCCGACCTGGAGCTCGACCTGCGGGAGAACCGCCGGGTGAAGACGGAGGAGGCGGCGTTCCTCGACTTAAGCCGCTCGACCTTCCTGCACCGGCTGCGGCTGCTTGAGGTTCCTTTTGCTGCAAGGAAGCGGGTGCGGCAGGACGCCGCCACCTGGGCGGAGCACTGGGTGCTCCAGTGGACGCCGGAAGCGGAGATCCGCATCGTGGAGTCCACCTTGAAGGGCGAGACGATCGAGCTTGCCTGCGCCTTCGTGCTGGCGGAGCGGCTCGAGCACTGCACGGATCTTGCCGAGGCGTCGGCGATCATCGAGGACGCGTGCGTGTGCGGCCTGCCCGAAGCGATGGAGGCCGGCCGGATCACGCTTCAGGCCCTGGCCGCGGAAGCCGGCAGCTTCGGGCCGATCGCCTCGGCGGTATCGAAGCTCTCGGTGCTCATCGGCTACGGTGACCTGCGCCGGGTCCGCACGGAGTCGCTCCAGCCGCTGCTCTCGCAGCTGTTCCTGCGCGGCGCGCTGCTGCTGACGGATGCGGCGGCCTGCAGCGAAGAGGCGGCAGGAGACATTCTGTCCGCGATGAACGCGATGCACCGTGTATCTCAGGATCATGCGGAGCTGGTGAATGACGCGGAATGGGTTCGGGGGCTGTGGGAGCTCGCTTCGCGGGATGACCGGAATGCGAAGCTGTCCGGCTATGCGTTTGCGATCCTGCTGGAGCGGGGGCTCGTTACGTCCGAGCAGTGCTCGCAGGAGGTTTCCCGGCGCCTGTCGCCGGGGATTCCGGCGGATCTCGGCGCCGGCTGGTTCGAAGGCCTGTCGATGCGCAACCGCTATGCGCTGCTGTCCCGTTCGGATCTGTGGGCCCAGCTTGACGAGTACATCGGTTCGCTGGAGCCCGAGCCGTTCCGCCGCTCCCTGGTGTTCCTGAGACGGGCGTTCGGGGCGTTCGAACCGCGGGAGAAGGCGGCCGTGGCCGATCTGCTGGGCATGCTGTGGGGCTCGGACGCAGCGGCCGGGGAACAGCTTCAGGAACCATTGACCGAAGAAGAGAGAGGGATGCTAAGTGAACTCAACGAGTATGATTTCGGTGATTTCTAAATGACGGAAGAACGGAAGGACCAGCTGAGCCGCTGGCGTCTGATTCTCGGCGAGGCGGCGGAGGAGCGGCTGAGCGGACTCGGCGGCGGAGAACCGCTGCTGGACCGGGATCAGCAGCTGATGGACGAGGCGCTGGCGGCCATCTATGACGGCACCTCGGGCGGCTTCGGCGGGGAGGACGAAGACCCCCGAAGCGGGCGGAGAAGGTCGGCGGGCTCCGGTCCGTCCGCTCCGCGGCTCGCCCGCTGGCTGGCGGATATCCGCAGCTTTTTCCCGAGCGATGTCGTCTCGGTGATCCAGAGCGATGCCATGGAGCGCAAGGGCCTGAGGCAGCTGCTCTTCGAGCCGGAGCTGCTCTCGCAGGTGAAGCCGGATATCCGGATGGTGGCGACGCTGATGGCACTGAAGGGAAGTATCCCGGAGAAAACCAAGGACACGGCACGCCAGCTGGTGAAGGCGGTCGTTGACGACATTGCGAAGCGGCTTGAGAATGAAATCCGCCGTTCGGTGACCGGCGCCCTGAACCGGAGGCAGCATTCGCCGCTGCCTTCCCTGAGCGGGATGGACTGGAAGAAGACGATCACGAGCAACCTGAAGCACTACGACAGGGAGAGCAAAAGGCTGATTCCGGAGCGCTTCCATTACTTCGACCGCGCCCGCCGGAGCCGGGAATGGACGGTCATTCTCGACATCGACCAGAGCGGCTCCATGGCCGATTCGGTGATCTACGCTTCGGTCATCGGGTCGATCTTCGCCTCGCTGCCGGCGCTGGATACGCGGGTCGTCGTGTTCGATACGGAAGTGGTGGACCTCAGCGAGCAGTGTGCGGACGACCCCGTGGATATGCTGTTCGGCATCCAGCTGGGCGGCGGCACGGACATCAACAAGTCGGTCGCGTACTGCGAGCAGTTCATCACCGAGCCCGGCAAGACGCTCTTCCTGCTGATCTCCGACCTGTATGAGGGGGGCAACCAGGCGGCCCTGATCCGCCGCATGGGCGAGATGCGGGCGGCGGGAGTCAAGGTGCTCTGCCTGCTCGCTTTGTCGGACAGCGGGGTGCCGTCCTACGATGCCGAGGTGGCGAAGAAGCTGGCCTCCTTCGGCATCCCCTGCTTCGCGTGCACGCCGGACCGGCTGGCGGAGCTGGTCGAAGGGGCGCTGCAGGGCAAGGATCTGCAGGAGCTGGCCGCCCGGGTCGGGTCTGTCACAACCGCCAAATAAAGAAACCGCGAGCAAGGCGAGAGCCGGAGGGAACCCCTCCGGCTCTTTTGCATGCAGGGAGGTGCAGCTGGCAGCAGCGGGATACAAGAGGGAGCCGGTCCTTGGAACGGGTGCCTTACGTGCGAACAATGCGGCCCAATATCCAGCTAAGGATCCAGCCAGGCATCCAGCAGGTATCCAGCAGGCATCCAGCAGGTATCCAGCTAAGGATCCAGCCAGGCATCCAGCAGGTATCCAGTCAAGCATCCAACAGGCAGCCAGCCAGCCGTCAGGTTCTTGTTAAGTTATCGTAAAGCGCAAGGATTTGGAGACCCGGCAGAGAATGCTTACAGGGAAGAGCTCCCCCATCGGGCAGCCCCCCGCTTGAATGTCGACTCGAGTCGAATTCCTCGATGAATGGCAATCCATTCCCAGCGTGATCCTCCATTCTCTCTTTTTCGGCAAAATATTAATTCCATGTGTTGGATAAGCCAAATTTAACTAAAGCTTTATTATACATCTTCCGAAATCTTGATATAATCCTACATGGAGCACCTTTCCTAATATGTTAGTTCATGGAACCGGAGGGATTTATATCCCGATCCAAGCTGTGCGCGAGAGACCAGTCCACTGGCTACCCAGCAAGCCGGCATGCGGGGACCGACAAATGCGGAAAACGACAGCCGAGAATATTCTGCTCCATGACGCCAGAAGGTTCAGAACGGATGAAGCAAATCTTATCCCAATTCCGATGGAGGATGAAGCGCGTGAGCATATTTGAAAAGCTGGAATCCAACGTTAGATCCTACTGCAGAAGCTTTCCGGTGGTATTCGACCGGGCCAAGGGGGACTTGTTGTACTCCGAGGACGGAAGGGCTTATATTGATTTTTTTGCAGGTGCCGGCGCACTGAATTACGGTCATAACAACGATTATATTAAGGACCGGATTCTCGATTACTTGACCTCCGACCGCATTATGCACGGTCTGGATATGTATACGATGGCCAAGCGCGAGTTCATCCAGAGCTTCTCGGAGCGGATCCTTGAGCCGAAGAAGCTGAACTACAAGCTTCAATTCTGCGGACCGACGGGAACGAACGCGGTTGAAGCGGCCTTGAAGCTCGCTCGCAAGGCGAAGAAAAGAACCGGGGTGTTCGCGTTCATGGGCGGCTTCCACGGCATGTCGCTCGGCAGCCTGTCGGCGACAAGCTCCAAGTCCATGAGGGAAGGGGCGGGGCTTCCGCTGGGCGGAATCACGTTCATGCCGCATCCGAGCGGGGCGTTCGCAGGAATGGATACGCTCGGCTATATCGAGAATATCCTGAATGATTCGCACTCCGGGATCGACAAGCCGGCCGCCATCCTGCTCGAAACCGTACAAGCCGAAGGCGGGATTCACGTGGTCGACGCGCAGTGGCTCCGCGGTCTGCACCAGCTGTGCCGCAGGCACGATATCCTGCTCATTACCGACGAGATTCAAGTCGGCTGCGGCCGGACAGGCGGATTCTTCTCCTTCGAGCGTGCGGGGATCGAGCCGGATCTCATCACCCTGTCGAAGTCGATCAGCGGGTACGGCCTGCCGATGTCTCTTCTCCTGCTGAAGCCGGAGCTGGATCTCTGGACGCCGGGTGAGCACAACGGCACCTTCCGCGGCAATCAGCTCGCTTTTGTGGCGGCCAAAGCCGCACTCGAGTTCCGGGACAGGGCCGCCCTGGAAGCCCAGGTGAAGCAGAAGGAAGAGTTTGTACGTTCGTTCCTTGACAAAGAAATCAAGCCTCTGCATCCGTCCATCGAAATCCGCGGACTCGGCCTCATCTGGGGCATTGACGTCTCCGGCTTCACGGATGAAGCCGGAGCGAAGCGGATGACGGAGCTCTGCTTCGAGAACGGGCTCATCATTGAAAGAGCCGGCAGAGGAGACCGCGTGCTGAAGATCATGCCGCCGCTTACCGTCTCGATGGAGCATCTGGCTGCCGGCTGCGACATCATCAAGTCGAGTATGCAGCAGGTGATCTCCCAGGAGACCCAGGATCTGCTGGTGACGACTTAAGGCTCGGCCAAGCCGGCACCCCCCGGCAAGGGGCACGGAAGTGCTTCCGGGGGCTCTGCGGCCCTGATGTTAAGATAACGTTTTCACCGAATTGGAAGATTTTCTCCCCATTCTGCCAGCGGTGCCTTTCCCAACCGCCTCACCGCTCAGGCCGCATGGACTCACCGCCAATCCAGGACTGTCCCGTTCATCTCCAGAACGGAGCCGTCTGGAGCCTCACGCAGCACCATCGTCACACCTAACCGTCAGTAAAAACGTACCTTCCTCCGCAGCCGGATCTTTTTCTTATCCACACCAGGGCTGCGGGGGAAACATCGATCGTACATAGCGTGTATAGATACCCCTTGAACATAGGCTTTGACAATAGGCAGCTCCAAAGGCGGTTCCGGTGCCGAATCCGGAGGTACGGCCGACGCCCTTGGGGCCGGCCGGAACCATACAGCAAGCCCTACTTCGATGGGAGGAACATCCCTTGTCCACCCCCAAATCCAAATCCGAACCCAAAGCTAAACCAAAGCCCGTCTTCGGGCGGCTCGTCCGGTATGTCCGGCCTTACTCCTTCTGGGTGGCCGTAACCGTCATCGCCTCCCTCGGTCTGGCGGCGATCGACATCGTGCTCGGCAAGCTTATCGAGCGGATGATCGACGGGACGATCGGACCCCCGGGCGAGATTATTGCGATCATTGCCCTCATGATCCTGATCGGTATGCCCTGCAGATACGCCATCAAGTACGCTTCAGCGCGATTCAGCGTGAAGGCGCTGCAGGATCTGCGGAGCGAGTGGTCGGCCAAGATCACGGCGCTGCCCGTATCCGAAGTGGAACGGCGCTTCACCGGGGACCTCGTCTCCCGGCTGACGAACGACACGGCGGTGCTCCAGAACTTTTTCATCCAGCAGTTTGCGAATCTGTTCTATCTCCCCGTTGTGTTCCTCGCCGCCTTCACCATTCTCTTGATGACGAGCTGGAAGCTTGTGCTCTCCACTCTGGTGCTGTTACCGCTCGGAATGATCCTGACGACGCTTCTGACGAAGCCGATGCAGTCGTTCTCGGAGCAGCTTCAGGAGAGCATCGGACGCCTGAGTGCGATGGCCCAGGATGCGATCGGCGGCCTGGCGATCATCAAGGCTTTCAATATGCAGGCGGCCTTCTACCGGAGTACAGCGCGCTGATGGCTGAAGCGGTCAGCCTGAGCCTGCGGCTGGAAAAGCGGTATGCGCTGCTCGGCCCCCTGGCGATTCTGTTCCTGGCTTCGCCGATCGTGTTTGTCATCGTCTACGGCGGACATCTGATCGAGAAGGGCGAGCTGGATGCGGGAGGCATCGTGCTCTTCATCTACCTGCTGAATTTCGTACTGCAGCCGGTCAGCCTCATGCCGGTGCTCAGCGCCCAGATTCAGGAAGCATCCGGTGCGGCACGGCGGCTGTTCGAAGCTCTGGACTGGCCCTCGGAGCGGGAGAACGGCACATCGGCAGCCCTCTCGGTCGAAGCGGCCACCCCGGCGGTAGAGTTCGACCGTGTCACCTTCAGCTATGACGGGGAAACACCGGCCCTCCGGGACGTCTCGTTCCGGCTGGAGAGAGGCGAGACCCTCGCGGTCGTCGGCGGAAGCGGCAGCGGCAAAAGCACGCTGATCAAGCTGCTGTGCGGCTTCTATGAGCCCCAGCCGGATTCGGGGACGATCCGGATCGAAGGCCGGCCGCTCGAAGCGTGGAACCTGCAGGATCTGAGATCCCGGATGGCGCTGGTCGCCCAGGAATCGTACCTGTTCCCGGCTTCCGTTTCCGAGAATATCGGCTCCGGCCGGGAGGGTGCGACGCTCGAGGACATCATGGAGGCCGCCAAATCGGCCGGTGCGCACGAGTTCATAGCCGGGCTGCCGGAAGGCTACGGAACGGTCCTCGGTGAGAGAGGCGGAGGCTTATCCGGCGGTCAGAAGCAGCGGATCGCGATCGCCCGGGCCCTGCTCAAGGGCGCTCCGCTGCTGCTGCTCGACGAGCCGACCTCGGCGCTCGACATGCAGTCGGAGGCAAGGGTGCAGGAGGCGATCCAAGAGCTCATGAAAGGCAGGAGCGTTATCGTGATCGCCCACCGGCTCTCCACGATCAAGCAGGCGGACCGCATTCTGGTGATGGAGCAGGGGCGGATCGTCGAGAGCGGCACGCACGAGGAGCTGATGGGCAGGGACGGGGCCTACCGGAAGCTGTCCATGTACCAGAACGTCCATACGGAAGAGACAGAGGAAGAGAAAAAGAAAGAGACAGAGCACACAGCCGGCGCGGAAGGGGGGAGAGGACGTGTCCTTCAAGCAGGCGTACGCTGAATTCGGCCAGCTCATGGCCTATATGAAACCGCGGGCCCGCACCTACTATGCGGGGATGATCGGCGAGAGTCTCGTCAGTGCGGCACTGGCCATCCTGCTCTCGTTTGTGATCCAGTATCTGCTCAACTATGCCGTGCACCGGGATCCGTCGGAGCTGCAGCGGGCCGTCTATCTGGTCTGCGGTACGGTAGGGGTGCTCAGTATCCTGTCACCGATCTGCAATTACCTGTTCCTGAAGTGCATCAAGATCACGATGGGCGAGATCCGTACGGAGCTCTTCGGACATATCGCCCGGATCGATTACCGGTCGGCCGAGAGCCGCCACTCCGGCGATCTGCTCTCGCGGATCACCAATGACGTCCAGTCGATCGAGATGACGTATGCCGAGCATATCAAATCCATTGTGTCGCAAATCCTCCTGTTTATCGGGTCTTCGGTCGTGGTGTTCATCGTCGACTGGCGGTTTGCCTTGGTCCTGCTGGCGCTGGGCGGCTTCTCCGTGCTGCTCAACACCCGCTTCTCGGCACCCCTCCGCCGGGTGAGTGACGAGCTGCAGGCGCAGATGGGGGTTCTGACGGAGCGGATCGGCGACCTGATCGCCGGACTGCAGGTCATCAAGCTGTTCGGACTGCAGCAGCGGGCCGGACGGCTCAGCCATGATGCGATCGCTGCGGTAAGCCGCTCGGGCATCCGGCAGGGGCATCAGGCCGGTCTGCTCGAAGCGGGGAACTTCCTGATCCAGTTCCTGAGTCTGGGGGGCGTTCTGCTCATAGGTCTGCTGATGGTCTCATCAGGTCAACTCGAGCTTGGTGTGCTGGGCCAAATCGTACAGCTGCAGAGCGGAATCGCCGTGATGTTCCTAAGTCTGGGGACCTCCGTCGCCATGATGCAGAATTCGTATGCCGGGTTAACGCGCATTCGGGAAGTGCTCGCCGTACCGGTCGAATCGGAGCGCCATGCGCTGCAGGCGGTGCCGTCACCCGAGGAGAAGACGGCGGTCCGGCCGGATGCTGCTTTACAGTTAACCGATGTAACTTTCGGGTACGATGCGAATCGGCCCGTGCTGAAGGAGCTGTCGTTGTCTCTGGCCGAAGGCACCGTAACGGCGCTGGTCGGTCCAAGCGGAGGCGGCAAGAGTACGGTCGTGAAGCTGCTGCTCGGCTTTTATCCGCCGGACAGCGGTACCGTTTGGCTCGGCGGCCGGCCTGCCGGCAGCTGTACGCTCCAGGAGATCCGGGAGCAGATGGCTTACGTCCCTCAGGAAGCGACGCTGTTCCAAGGGACCATCGCGGACAACATCCGCTTCGGTTCGCCGGATGCCAGCGATTCCGAAGTGGAAGCGGCGGCACGGGCGGCCTATGCCCACGGCTTCATCACCGAGCTCCCGCAGGGGTACGATACCCCGGTCGGCGAGCGGGGGGCCAACCTGTCGGGCGGCCAGCGCCAGCGGATCGCCATTGCCCGGGCGCTGCTCAAGAACTCGCCGATTCTGCTGCTGGACGAGGCGACATCGGCCCTCGACGCCGAATCGGAGCATGAAGTCCAGCAGGCGCTGCAGGTGCTGATGAAAGGAAGAACGACCTTGGTCGTCGCCCACCGGCTCAGCACGATAGAGAATGCGGACCGCATTTGCGTCATTGCGGGGGGCAGGGTGCAGGAAGAAGGGACTCATGAGGAGCTGCTGGCCATGGAGGGCCAGTATGCGGACCTGTATCATTTGCAGTTCCGGAAGAAACCGCCTGAGCTTGCCGTATCGTAGCATGTGACAAGACCCATAGATTACATTTTGGAGAATAGGGAGCGTACAACGATGTTTCGTGAATCGGAGAACACAACGGTTATGCCGACTGCCTTGAACTATCAGCCCCTGACGCAGCCCCAGAAGCGGATCTGGTATACGGAGAAGCTCTATCCGGACACCAGTCTGTCCACCATTACGGTAACTGTGAAAATGACGGGATCCGTGGATCTCGGCATTCTCAAACGGGCGATCAACGGAGTGATCGAAGCCAGCGACGCCTTCCGGATGAAGATGACCGTGAAGGACGGCAGCCCTTATCAATATGTGGAAGCATTTTTGGAGAGGGACTTCGAACTGCTTGACTTTTCACAGGAAGAAGAAGCGGCGGCACAGGCAGAGGCATGGGTGCAGGCACAGATTCGCAGGCCCATGGCTATGGTGGAGGCGGACCTGTATGAGATCGTTCTTCTCAAGATCCGTCCGGAAGAATATTGGTACAGTTTCAAAATGCATCATATCGTGACCGACGGAGTAGGCATGATTCTCTCGGTTAACCGGATCTCGGAGCTGTACGAGCGCTTCAGCAAGCAGGAGGGGAATCCGGAAGAGAACAGACCGGAATGGAACGCTTCGTATTTTGAGTTCGTCCAATCCGAGATGAACTATGAAGCCTCCGACCGGTATCAGAAGGATAAGACGTATTGGAATGAGAAATTCCGGACACTGCCTGAAACCACAGGCTGGAAGGTCTATAACCCCGTTACGCTGAGTACCGAATCCATCAGGGAAACCGCAGAAATCTCCGAGGCGGCTTACCGGGGAGCGAAGGCGTTCTGCGAGGAACACAAGGTATCCCTCTTCACGTTCTTCCTGGCGGCTTTCTACATCTATATGCATAAAGTGACCGGGGGCAGCGATATCGCCATCGGCACCGCCTATGCCAACCGGACGACCCGCAAGGAGAAAGAGACGGTCGGTATGTTCGTCAGTACGGTTGCTACACGGGCTGTCGTAGAGCCGGAATCGGAGATCACGGCCTTCATGCAGCAGGTGGCCAAAGAGCAGTCCTCCATCCTGCGTCACCAGCGGTATCCGTACAACAAATTGATCCAGGATCTCCGTGATCTTCACTCGTTCAGCGACGTGCAGCGTCTCTTTGCCGTGAGTGTGCAGTACCGGACGATGAGCTGGCTGCACCCGGAGGGAATCGGTCATGTGATCGACACGCCTTTTGCAGGCGCGACAGGCAATGACTTCGATATTCATGTCGTCGATATGCTGGACGATGACCGTCTGGTGCTGCACATGGATTACCGCATTCACTTGTTCGAGCAGGCGGAAGCCCGGCAGGTCATCTCGCAGTATCTCGCGCTGGTCGATGCGCTTCTTGCGCAGCCGACAGCCAGAATTGTGGACCTGGCATGGACCGGCAGCGGGGAACAGGAACGGATTCTGCATGAATTCAATGACACCCATGCGGAATATGAACGGGAGCAGACGATCCACGGGCTTATCGAAGCGCAGGCGGAGAGGGTGCCGGAGCGTACGGCCGTAGTCTGCGAAGGGAAGAGGCTGAGCTACCGCGAGCTCAACCGCCGGGCCAACAGCCTGGCACGTTCGCTGCGGGACAGGGGCGTGGGACGGGATTCCATCGTCGGCTTGATGGTCGAGCGCTCGGTTGAGATGGTGGTCGGCATGCTGGGCGTGCTGAAAGCCGGGGGCGCTTATGTGCCGATCGATCCCGAATACCCCGAGGGACGCATCCGTTATATGCTGGAGGACTCGGGAGCCGGGCTGCTGCTTGTGAACCGGGGACTGGAGCGGAACGTTTCATTTGGCGGTACGGTCCTTTCATTAGACAGCGAGACGTTATACGAAGGAGACGGAGACCATCCGGAGCCGGTATCGGGTCCTTCCGATCTCGCTTACATCATTTACACCTCCGGGACGACCGGCAATCCCAAAGGGGTTATGGTCGAACACCGCGGGCTTGTTAATCTGCGCACTTATTTCGAAACATCACTTGGCATGACCGAAGATGATGTGGTTGTCCAGTTTGCAAGCTTCTCCTTTGACGCTTCGACCTGGGAGACGCTCATGAGCCTCTTCTTCGGGGCGGCACTGGCGGTTCCAACCTCATCGGATATCATGAACTCGCGGCTGTTCGAGCGCTTCGTTACCGAGCACGGGGTCACGGTGGCGACACTGCCTCCATCGTATGCCGTCTATCTTGAGCCTGCCGCTATGCCGAGTCTGAAGAAGCTGATCACCGCAGGCTCCGCACCGTCCCTCGAGCTCATTCAGAAGTGGAAGGACCGGGTAGCCTATTATAACGCCTATGGACCGACCGAAGATTCCATCTGTTCGACGGTATGGGACTGCAGCAGCGAATGGGTGGAGGGACGTCCGGTATCCATTGGCAGGCCGATCGCCAACCACCAGGTGCTTATCCTGGATGAACAGCTTCGCCTGCTTCCCGCCGGCGTGGCCGGTGAGATGTGTCTGGCCGGCGAGGGCTTGGCCAGAGGGTACCTGAACCGTCCCGAGCTGACGGAGGAGAAATTCATCGCGCATCCGCTTGCCCGGGGAGGTCGTCTGTACCGAACGGGCGACCTGGCCCGGTGGCTGCCGAACGGGATGATCGAGTATCTGGGCCGGATCGACCACCAGGTCAAAATCCGCGGATACCGGATCGAGCTCGGCGAGGTGGAAGCCCAGCTCATGAAGGTACCGTCCGTGCAGGAGTGCATCGTCACCGCGCGTGACGACGAAGCCGGCCAGAAGCAGCTGGCCGCCTACTTTGTGGCGGAGCATACGCTCACGGCCGGCGAGCTGCGGGGCAGCATGGCCAGGGAGCTGCCGGGCTACATGATTCCGGCGCACTTCGTCCAGCTCGAGCAGATGCCCCTCACGCCGAACGGCAAGATCGACCGGAGGGCTCTTCCGGCACCGAGCGCGGAGGTGCAGTCCGGGAATGCCTATGCCCCTCCGCGGACGGATATGGAACGGATGCTCTGCGTCTTGTGGGAGAAGGTACTCGGAGCCGGGAAGGTCGGCATTCACGATCATTTCTTCGAGCTCGGGGGGGACTCCATCAAGTCAATCCAGGTGTCTTCCCGCCTGTTCCAGGAAGGCTACAAGCTGGAATCGAAAGAATTTTTCCAATTCCCGACCATTGCCGATCTGGCTGGACGTGTGGAGCTTCTTACCCGGACGGCAGCCCAGTCGGAAGTTACGGGTGAAGTGGAGCGTACGCCGATTCTGGAATGGTTCCTTCAGGGGGAGTGGACGGACCGCCATCACTTTAACCAGGCGCTGATGGTTCACCGTGCCGAAGGCTTCCATGAGGAGGCTCTCCGCCGGGCGGCTGCGAAACTGGCAGAGCATCACGACGCCCTGCGGATGGTGTACCGCGCTTCGGAAGGCAAGCTGTGGAACCGGGCGGCCGGAGAGGGCGAGCTGTACCGCCTGGACGTTCTGGACTTCCGTCATCTGAAAGACTGCGCACAGGCCATCGAAGAGAAAGCGAACGAGATCCAAGCCTCGATCAACCTTGAAAACGGCCCGCTTCTGCACATGGGTCTGTTCCGCTGCGCGGATGGGGATCACCTTCTGATGGCCATTCACCATCTCGCGGTGGACGGGGTTTCCTGGCGCATTCTCTTCGAGGATCTGGCATCGGCTTACGATCAGGCTCTGGCAGGGGGAGAGCCTGCGCTTCCCCGGAAGACGGATTCCTTCCAGCTTTGGGCACGTCAGCTTCGCGAGTATGCGAACGGGGCCGCTCTGGAATCGGACCGCGCCTATGCCGAACGGATCGCCCGTCTCGAACCGGCGCCTCTTCCGAAGGATCAGGAACAGGAGCATGCGCTCTTGCAGGACAGCGACATGATTACGGTCGTATGGCCGGAGGAGCTCACGAGCCGGTTACTGAAGCAGGCCAACCAGGCCTACGGCACGGAGATTAACGATCTGCTTCTCACGGCTCTCGGTCAGGCGCTTCATTCCTGGTCCGGTCTGGAGCGCGTGCTTGTGAATCTCGAAGGGCACGGCCGTGAAGCTATCGTCGAAGCGGATATCTCCCGCACGGTAGGCTGGTTTACGAGCCAGTATCCTGTTGTCCTGGAGATCAAGGCAGGCGAGAGCCTCGGCACGAGCATCAAACGAGTGAAGGAAGAGCTTCGCAGCGTTCCGAACAAGGGGATCGGTTACGGGATCCTCCGCTACCTTGCTCCACATGAAGGGGACACGCTTTTGGGCATGGAGCCCGAAATCTGCTTTAACTACCTTGGGCAGTTCGATCAGGACCTTGATAACAGTGCGATGCGCTTCTCCCCCTACAGCACAGGGGCATCCGTCAGCGGCCGCAGCAAGCGGAAGTTTGCCTTGGATCTCAACGGGATGATCACCGGCGGGGCATTGACCCTGACGATCAGCTACAGCCGGGGGCAGTACCGCAGCGAGACGGTGCAGGAGCTGGCCGGTTTGCTGCAGGAAAGTCTGCAGGGGATCGTCGAACACTGCTGCGCGCAAGAGCAGCGAGAGCTGACGCCGAGCGATCTCACGCTGAAGGGCGTGAGCTTCGGAGAGCTTCTATCGCTCCAAGAGCGGATTTCCGCCCTTGGCGAGCTGGAGGATGTGTACGGCCTCTCGCCGATGCAGAAGGGCATGCTGTTCCACTCGCTTCTTCACGGGGATGAGGGCGCCTACTTTGAACAGGCTTCCTTCGACGTGCTTGGCCGGTTCCGTCCGGAGGCGTTCAAACGCGCTCTCGATGCGCTTGTAAGACGGCACGGCATCCTGCGTACGAACTTCTTCAGCGGCTGGCTGGAACAGCCGGTACAGGCCGTTCTGCGCAGCCGCAAAGCTGAATTCCGCACTGCGGATCTGCGCGGACTGGGCGAAGCGGAGCTTCAGGAGGCTGTCCGTGCGGCGGCAGAGGCGGACAAGGCGAGGGGCTTCGATCTGGAAGCGGACCCGCTGATGCGCGTCACGCTGCTGCATACCGGCGCGGAAAGCTTCCATGTCCTGTGGAGCTTCCATCATCTGATTATGGATGGCTGGTGCCTGTCGCTGATCATCCGGGAAGTGTTCGAGACGTATTTCGCGGAGCTGGAAGGCCGTGAGCCTGCGCTGCCGGAGGCCCGTCCGTACAGCCGGTACATCAAGTGGCTGGACGAGCAGGACAGCGGGGCGGCCGCCGCTTACTGGGCGCAGTATCTCGAAGGTTACGAGCAGGAAACGTCCCTGCCGAAGTCGGATCTTATCCGCCGTACGGAAGGCTACGAGGTGCGCAAAGAAGCGGTTCTCCTGGGCACGGAGCTTACCGCGAAGATGCAGGCGGTGGCCAGCCGCCACCAGGTGACGGTCAACACGCTGCTGCAGGCCGCATGGGGCGTGCTGCTGCAGAAGTATAACCAGGCGCAGGATGTCGTCTTCGGCTCCGTCGTCTCGGGCCGTCCGGCCGAGCTGCCGGGCGTGGAGACGATGATCGGTCTCTTCATCAATACCGTGCCTGTGCGGGTGGCCTGCGAAGCGGACACGTCGTTCGCCGAACTGCTGAAGCGGACGCAGGAGCAGGCACTGGCTTCCCGCTCTTACGAGTCGTACCCGCTCTATGAAATCCAGGGGCTCACGGCGCAGAAGCAAGATCTGATCAACCATATTCTCGTGTTCGAGAACTACCCGGTCGAGCTGCGCATGGAGCAGGAGGGCGGCGGAGAAGGCTTCACGCTGGCCAACATCTCCATGCATGAGCAGACGAACTATGATTTCAACCTCAACGTCATTCCGGGCGACGATCTGCGGCTGGAGCTGGAATATAACGCCTTGGCCTACGACCGGGCGAACATGCTGCGCATCGGCGGCCATCTTGTGAATGTGCTCGAGCAGGTTACCGCGGATCCGCAGCGCCGTCTGACGGATCTGGAAGTGACGGCGGCAGAGGAAAAAAGAGACCTGCTCGAAGCCTTCAGCGGAACCGGCGCACCGGATGCCTTGGATGTGCCGTTCCATGTGCTGTTCGAGGAGCAGGTCCGGTTGACGCCGGACCACCCGGCCGTGGCGGACGCCGTCCGGGAGCTGACCTACCGGGAGCTCGATGTACGGTCGAATGCGCTCGCGGCGAAGCTGCGGGAGTGCGGCATCGGTCGCGAGCGGCTGGTCGGCATCCTGGCGGACCGCAGCGTGGAGCTGCTTGTCGGCGTGCTTGCCGTCTGGAAGGCCGGCGGGGCGTATGTGCCGCTCGACCCGGATTATCCGGCGGAGCGCATCGCCTTCATGCTCGAAGACAGCGGGGCAGAGGTGCTGCTGACGCAGAACGGCTTGTATGATGTTGCTGCTGACGGAGACGGCGGCCCAGGGCCGAAGCATGTGCTCTGTCTGGACGACCCCTCGCTGTATGCCGGCGCCGAAGATCAGGTTGCAGCCAATATCAACGAGCCGGGTGACCTCGCTTACGTCATCTACACCTCGGGTACGACGGGCCGTCCGAAGGGCGTCATGATCGAGCACCGCAGCCTCGTCAACACCGCCCTCGCTTACCGCAGGGAGTACAGGCTGGCGGAGTTCCCTGTTCGGCTCCTGCAGCTGGCGAGCTTCTCGTTTGACGTATTCACGGGCGATATGGCTCGTACGTTGATCAACGGCGGCACGATGTTCATCTGCCCGAAGGAGGACCGTATCGATCCCGAGCGGCTCTACGGCTGGATTCACGGACGTCAGATTACGATCTTCGAGTCGACGCCGGCGCTCATCATCCCGTTCATGGAGCATGCGGCGGCCGCCGGACTCGACATGTCGTCGCTGCGGCTGCTCATCACTTCGTCGGATTCCTGCGGCGTACGGGATTACCGCGCCCTGCAGGAGCGCTTCGGCTCGCAGATCCGCATCATCAACGCGTACGGCGTCACTGAAGCGGCAATCGACTCCAGCTTCTATGACGAACCGCTGGAGAAGCTGCCGGAAGCGGGCAATGTGCCGATCGGCCGGGCCTATCTCAACGCACGCTTCTATATTCTGGGCAGCGGGCTGAAGCCGGTACCGGTCGGCGTGGCCGGCGAGCTGTGCATCGGCGGACCGGGCGTGGCGCGGGGCTACCTGAACCGTCCGGACCTGACGGCGGAGAAGTTCGTTGACAACCCGTACGTCCCCGGCGAGAAGCTCTACCGCACCGGCGACTCGGCCCGCTGGATGGCGGACGGTCACGTGGATTTCATCGGCCGGATCGACCACCAGGTCAAGATCCGGGGCTACCGCATTGAGCTCGGCGAGATCGAGACCGTGATGCTGCGCTTCGGCGGCGTGCGTCAAGCGGTGGTTGTGGACCGGACCGACGGGCGCGGCCAGAAGTACCTGTGCGGCTATGCGGCCTCCGGCGAAGCGCTGGACCTTGGGGAGCTGAAGAGCTACCTGGCGCAGTCGCTGCCGTCCCACATGGTGCCGGCCCGGCTCCTGCGGCTGGAGCGCCTGCCTCTGACGCCGAACGGCAAGATCGACCGCAAAGCGCTGCCCGAGCCGGCGGCGGAAACGGGCAGGGGATCGGACTTCGTGCCTCCGCGCAATAGCGCCGAAGAAATGCTTGCCGGCGTATGGCAGGCGGTACTGGGCGTCCGGGAGATCGGCATCCAGGATTCGTTCTTCGAGCTGGGCGGCGACTCGATCAAGTCGCTGCAGGTCTCATCCCGTGTCCTGCAGGCAGGCTACCGTCTGGAGATGAAGGACCTGTTCCAGTATCCGACCATCGCCCAGCTCAGCGGCAGACTGAAGGCGGCCGTGACCCTCGCGGAGCAGGGGGAAGTGGCGGGCGAAGTGCCGCTTACGCCGGTGCTCGGCTGGTTCTTCGAGCAGGGCCATGAGGCCATGCATCATTACAACCAGGCGATGTTCTTCCGCCGGGAGGCGGGCTTCGAAGAGGAGGCGCTGCATCGTACGGCGGCCAAGCTGGCTGAGCATCACGATGCGCTGCGGATGGTGATCCTTCCAAACGGAAGCGGGGAGGCCGGCGGATACTCGCTGCGGATCCGCCCTGTGAACGAAGGGGAGCTGTACAGCCTCGATGTCACCGATGTGAGAGGCGAAGCGGATCCGGCCCCGGTGATCGAAGCCAAAGCTCATGCCATCCAGGCGGGAATCTCGCTGGAGGGCGGGCCGCTCTTCAAGCTCGGACTGTTCCGCTGCGGCGACGGAGACCATCTGCTCGTCGTGATTCACCACGCAGCGGTGGACGGCGTGTCGTGGCGCGTGCTCATCGAAGACCTCGCTGCCGGCTATGAGCAGGCGGTCCGGGGAGAGCCGATCCGCCTGCCGAAGAAGACCGACTCGTTCAAGGCGTGGGCGGAGCGTCTGACCGCTTACGCGGACAGCCCGGCCATGGAAGCGGAACGGGCGTACTGGCAGACGGTCGAAGAGGGCGGAGCGTCCCCGCTGCCGAAGGACCGGGAGACCGGCGGCCGTACGCGGCAGCAGGACAGCGAGCTGCTCAAGATCACGTGGAGCGGCGTCCGCGAGACGGAAGCGCTGCTGAAGCAGGCGCACCGCGCCTACGGCACGGAAGTGAACGACCTGCTGCTGGCGGCGCTCGGCAGAGCGGTGCGCGCCTGGAGCGGATTGGACCGTGTGTTTGTGAACCTGGAGGGCCACGGGCGGGAAGCGATCCTGGAGGATACCGATATCACCCGTACGGTGGGCTGGTTCACGTCCATGTTCCCTGTCCTGCTCCAAGGCGGGGAAGATCTTGCCGTCGGGCAGGAGATCAAGCAGGTCAAGGAGACGCTTCGCCGCATCCCCAACAAGGGCATCGGCTACGGCATCCTCCGGTATGCATCTTCACGCCGGGCGGAAGCGCCGCTTACCGTGCAGCCGGACATCTCTTTTAACTATATGGGACAGTTCGACCAGGACTTCGAACAGGGCGGCTTCACCCCATCGCCATACAGCGAAGGCTTGCATGTCAGCGGTGAGGCATGGATGGAGTTTGCGCTGGATCTGAACGCCATGGTCACCGCCGGCGAGCTCGAGCTCTATATCCGCTACAGCCGGGACATGTACCGCGGGGAGACGATCGATGCACTGGCGGGGCTTCTCCGCAGCTCGCTGCAGGAGGTGCTGACGCACTGCCTGGCGCAGGAGCGTACCGAGCTGACGCCGAGCGATGTGCTCCTGCATGGCGTCGGAGCCGGCGAGCTCGAGCAGCTCACCCGGCAGACGGCGCACGTCGGCGAGCTCGAGAACGTCTATGCGCTGACGCCGATGCAGAAGGGGATGCTGTTCCACTCGCTGATGCATCCGTCGGAAGGGACTTATTTTGAACAGGCCTCCTTCGATCTTACGGGTGCCTTCGACCTGGATACGTTCCGTCAATCTCTGGATAGCCTTGTCCAAAGGCACGAAGCGCTGCGGACCAACATCCACAGCGGGTGGCGGGAAGAACCGGTGCAGGTGGTCTACCGCCGGCGGGAGCCGGACCTGCGTTACGAAGACCTCCGCGGTCTGGAGGCCGGAGAGCGGGAAGCTGTCCTGGCATCTCTGGCACGGCGCGATCTCGAGATGGGCTTCGATCTGGCGCAGGATGCGCTGATGCGCGTAACCGTGCTGCAGACAGGCGCTGCGTCGTACCGCTTCATCTGGAGTCATCACCACCTCATCATGGACGGCTGGTGCATGTCGCTGATGACGAAGGAAGTGTTCGACACCTACTTCGCTCTCCGGGAAGGCCGCCGTCCGGCGCTTCCGGCCGTTACGCCATACAGCCGGTATATCGACTGGCTTGAGCGGCAGGACCGCGGGGAAGCGGCGGATTACTGGAAGACATACCTGGAAGGCTATGAAGCGGTCACGGGGCTTCCGGCGGACGATGAGCTGCCGGCAGGCGGCAAAGATTACGTGCCGGCACGGATGGACTTTACGCTGGGCCGGGAGCTGACGTCCCGGATCGAGAAGACGGCCAGAGGGCAGCAGGTGACCGTGAATACGCTCCTGCAGACCGCCTGGGGACTCATCGTCCAGAAGTACAACGGCGCAAGGGATGCCGTCTTCGGCTGCGTCGTATCGGGTCGTCCGGCGGAGATTGCCGGCGTGGAGGGGACTATCGGCCTCTTCATTAATACCATCCCGGTGCGCATCCGTGCCGAAGGAGCGGAGCGCTTCGCAGATGTGGCGAAGCGGGTGCAGGAGGAGGCTCTGGTTTCCAACCGCTTCGAGACGTTCCCGCTGTACGATATCCAGTCCCTGTCCGGCCAGCCGGACCTCATCGGCCACATCATGGCCTTCGAGAACTTCCCGGTGGAGCAGGAAGTGGAGAGCATCGGCAGCGGCGGACGGGAGACCTTCCGGATCTCGGGTGTGGAGTCGACCGAGCAGACCAACTTTGATTTCAACCTGATTTTCATCCCTGGTGAAGAGCTTGGCGTCCGTTTCTCCTATAATGCGGCCCGCTTCAGCGAAACGAGCATGAGGCGCATGCGCGGGCACCTGTCGCACGTGCTGGCCCAGGTTTCGGCGAATCCGGTGATCGCGGTGGATGAACTGGAGCTCGTCACGCCGGAAGAGCGGGAGCTGCTGCTCGGCACCTTCAACGATACCCGTACGGATTACCCAAGGGAGAAGACGCTGCATGCCCTCTTTGAAGAATTCGCGGTGTTTACGCCGGATGCAGTGGCGCTGGTTCACGAAGGCGGCGAGCTGACGTATGAGGCGCTGAACCGGCGGGCGAACCGCCTGGCCCGGACACTGGCCGCCTCGGGCGTGACGGCAGGCTCTCTTGTGGGGCTGCTCACCGAGCGTTCCGCCGAGATGATCGTGGCCATCCTGGCGGTGCTCAAAGCCGGGGGAGCTTATGTGCCGATCGATCCGGAATATCCGGAGGAGCGGATCGAGTATATTCTCTCGGATTCGGAGGCGAAGCTGCTGCTGACCCACAGGGACCTTCAGGGGCCGGCAGGCTGGACAGGCGCGGTGCTCCGTCTGGATGACGAAGCTTCGTATGCCGGTGACGATACGAATCCGGGGACTGCCGTGAATGCCGGCGATCTTGCTTATGTGATGTACACTTCTGGAACCACCGGCAGGCCGAAAGGCAACCTGACGACCCACCGCAATATCATGCGGATCGTCCGGAATACGAACTACATCGAGATTACGGGCGGGGATACGCTGCTTCAGCTCTCGAGCTATGCGTTCGACGGATCGACCTTCGATATCTTCGGGGCGCTGATGAACGGGGCGAAGCTGGTCCTCATCTCGAAGAGCGAAGTGCTGGATATGGACAAGCTGTCCGGCATCATTGCATCGCAGGGGATCTCCGTCATGTTCATCACCACGGCTCTGTTCAACGTGCTTGTGGATGTGAACCTCGGCAGCCTGGCCTCGGTGCGCAAGATTCTCTTCGGCGGGGAGCGCTCGTCGGTCACCCATGTGCGCAGGGCGCTGGAGTACCTGGGGCCTGATCGGCTCATTCACGTCTACGGACCGACCGAGAGCACCGTATACGCCACATATTATCCGGTGAACGAGCTGCCGGCCGAAGCGGCGACCGTGCCGATCGGTTATCCGGTGAGCAACACGAGCGCCTACATTCTCGGCGAAGGAAACCGTCTGCTTCCGGTCGGCGTGACGGGAGAGCTGTGCATCGCAGGCGACGGATTGGCCCAAGGCTATCTGAATCAGCCGGAGCTGACCCGGGAGAAATTCACCGGGCATCCGTTTGCCGCCGGCGAGCGGATGTACCGGACCGGCGACCTGGCGCGCTGGCTGCCGGACGGCTCGATCGAATTCGAGGGACGGATCGACCATCAGGTGAAGATCAGAGGCCACCGGATCGAGCTCGGCGAGATCGAAGCCCAGATCATGAAGCTGCCTTCCGTACTGGAAACGGTCGTGGTGGCCCGTGAGGACGGAGGACCTTCGAAGCAGCTTGCAGCCTACGTCGTGGCCGAAACTCCGATGACCTACAGCGAGTTCAAGAACCGGCTGGCGGCCGAACTGCCGGGATATATGATTCCGGCTGCACTCGTGCAGCTGGAGAAGATGCCGCTGACGCCGAACGGGAAGATCGACCGCCGTGCGCTGCCGGCGCCGGAGATCAGCCGGAATTCCGGGGCGGCGTATGCCGCCGCAAGGAACTCAGCCGAGGAGGCGCTCGTCTCCGTTATGGCTTCCGTGCTGGGTGCCGGGCAGGTCGGCATTCACGATAATTTCTTCGACCTCGGCGGGGATTCCATCAAGGCGATTCAGGTGTCCTCGAGGCTGCTGCAGGCCGGCTACAAGCTGAACATGAAGGATCTGTTCCAGTATCCGACCGCAGAACAGCTGGCCTCCCGCCTGACGGCGGCAGGACGCCTGTCCGATCAGCGGGAAGTGACCGGGGAAGTGAGGCATACGCCGATCCTGCACTGGTTCTTCGAGCAGGAGCAGGTGCAGCCGCACCACTTCAACCAGGCGGTCATGCTGCACAAGCCGCAGGGCTTCCAGGAAGCGGCGCTTCGCACCGCCCTGGACCAGGTGGCAGCGCATCATGACGCGCTGCGGATGGTGTTCCGCCAAGTAGCCGGCGGATATGAAGGCTGGAACCGCCCGGTGAAGGGCGAAGAACTCTACACCCTGGAGACGGTCGACTTCCGGGGAGCGGAGGACGTCGCAGCACGGGTGGAAGCCAAGGCCAGCGAGATTCAAAGCGGCATCGATCTCGAACGCGGACCGCTGATGAAGCTGGGGCTGTTCCGCTGCGATGACGGGGACCACCTGCTCGTGGCGATCCACCACCTGGCGGTGGACGGCGTATCGTGGCGCATCCTGTTCGAGGATCTTGCCTCGGGGTTCGAGCAGGCCCTCGCCGGAAAGCCGGTCCGGCTGCCGGCCAAGACCGATTCGTTCCAGCTGTGGGCGGACCGTCTCGCGGTCTACGCGGGCGGCAGCGAGCTGGAGCAGGAGCGGGCCTACTGGCAGGAGATCCTTGCGGCGGAGGAAGAACCGCTGCCGAAGGACAGGGCACGCGAGGGTCTTCCGACCGTGGAAGAGTCCGAGACCATCACGGTCTACTGGACGAAGGAAGAGACCGAGCAGCTCCTGAAGCAGGCGCCAAGGGCTTATCACACCGAAGTGAACGACCTGCTGCTGACGGCGCTCGGCATGGCGGTTCAGTCCTGGACCGGCCGGGACCGCATCCTCGTCAACCTCGAGGGCCACGGCAGGGAGGACATTCTGCAGGGAGCGGACATCTCGCGCACGGTCGGCTGGTTCACGACCCAGTTCCCTGTGCTGCTGCAAGTGGGGGCTGATCTTCCGCTCGGCCGCCGGATCAAGACGGTGAAGGAATCGCTGCGCCGCATTCCGAACAAAGGGATCGGCTTCGGCCTCCTGAAATATATGTCGGCCTCCTCCGAGGGCCTGAACGGTCCGGAGCCGGAGCTCAGCTTCAACTATCTCGGCCAGTTCGACCAGGATCTTGAACAGAGCGGCATGCGCTTCTCGCCGTACTCCATCGGGGACGTGGTCAGCCGGAAGACGACGCTGAAGTACCCCGTCGATGTCAGCGGGATGATCTCCGGCGGTGTGTTGGAGCTTACGATCCGCTACGATGGTCCGTCCTACCGCAGAGAGACGATGGAGCGTTTGGCTGAGGCGCTGCGGTCCAGCCTGCAGGAGGTCATCGCGCACTGTGCCGGCAAGGAGGGCACGGAGCTGACGCCGAGCGACGTTCTGCACCCGGGCCTGACGGTGGAAGAACTCGAGGCGCTGGAGGAAGGCGTGCGCCACCTCGGCGGACTGGAGGATGTCTACCCGCTGACCCCGATGCAGAAAGGGATGCTGTTCCACAGCCTGATGGATGCAGGCTCGGGGGCCTACTTCGAGCAGGCGACCTTCGACCTGCACGGCGGCTTCCGTCCGGAGCTCTTCGAGCTCAGTCTGGACACCCTCGTGCAGCGGCATGCGATCTTCCGCACGAACTTCCTGGCCGGCACGGGCAGCGAACCGCTGCAGATCGTGCTGCGCAGCCGGAAGGCGGGCTTCCGCTATGAAGATCTGCGGGGCCTGCCTGTGGAAGAACGAGAAGCTTACGCGGCGGACTTCCTGCGGGAAGACAAGGCAGCAGGCTTCCGCCTCGCCGAAGATCCGCTGATGCGCGTGACGATCCTGCAGTTGGATGCGAACCATTTCCGTTTCGTCTGGAGCTTCCATCATATGCTGATGGACGGCTGGTGCCTGTCGCTGATGACCGGCGAGGTGTTCGAAGGCTACTTCGCGCTGGCGGAGGGCCGGGAGCCGGTACTTGCTCCGGTTGCCCCGTACAGCCGATACATCGAGTGGCTCGGGAAGCAGGACGGTACGGAAGCCGCCGATTACTGGGGCGGCTATCTGGAAGGCTACGAAGGGATGACTCTCCTGCCAGGCGCCCGCACGCCGGAGCCGGAGGAGGCTTACCGGGCGGATAAACGGATCTGCCTGCTGGACGAGGAATTGACGGCCAAGCTGGATCGCACGGCGAAAAAGTACCAGGTCACCGTCAATACGGTCATACAGACGGCATGGGGCATCCTGCTGCAGCATTACAACAACTCCCGCGATGTAGTCTTCGGCAGCGTGGTGTCGGGCAGACCTTCGGAGATTCCGGGCGTCGAGCGGACGATCGGGCTGTTCATCAATACGGTGCCGGTCCGGCTGCGGAGCGAAGCTGGGGAGACCTTCGCCGGACTCCTCCGGCGGACACAGCGTGAGGCTCTTGCTTCGAAGGACTACGAGACGTACCCGCTGTTCGACATTCAAGCGCGCACGTCGCAGAAGAAAGACCTCATCCACCATATTACCGTGTTTGAGAACTATCCGGTGGAGCAGCAGGTCGAACAGCTGGGCGGAGATCAGCATGGCTTCACGATCACCGGCGCGCAGGTGGCCGAGCAGACGAACTACGATTTTAACCTGGTCATCATGCCGGGCGCGCAGCTGCGGATCGACTGCGAATTCAATGCGGCGGTATACGACAGAGAGACGATTGAACGCATTCAGGGCCATCTCGTCCAGGTGCTGGAGCAGGCGGCCGGGAATCCAGAGCTACGACTGGAAGAAATGGAAGTGCTGACGGAAGCCGAACGCGGACAAATCCTCGGCGCATTCAACGACACCGCGGCCGAGTATCCGCAGAAGGCGACCATCATCTCCCTGTTCGAAGAGCAGGCGGCGCGGACGCCGGAACGCATCGCGGTGCTGTTCGAAGACGCGTCGCTCACCTACGGGGAGCTCAATGCCCGCGCGAATGCACTGGCCCGCACGCTGCAGGCGGCCGGCATCGGACCGGATGCGAGAGCGGCGGTCATGACCGAGCGGTCGCTCGAGATGATCGTGGGCATCTACGCGATCCTGAAGGCCGGCGGAGCCTATGTGCCGGTGGCGCCCGATTATCCGGAGGAGCGCATCCGCTACATCCTTGAGGATTCGGGCTCGAAGGTGCTGCTCACGCAGGAGCGGTTCCTGGCGGCCGTGCCTCAGGAGTACGACGGAGTGGTCGTGAATCTGAACGACCCGAATGTGTACGGCAGCGATGAGTCTAATCTTGCGCTTGTCGCAGGACCGCAGGACGCGGCCTATGTCATCTACACCTCCGGTTCGACCGGCAAGCCGAAGGGCGTCCTGATCGAGCACACGTCGGCCGTGAACCGCATCCTGTGGATGCATGAGAAGTACCCGATCGGCCCGGACGACACCATCCTGCAAAAAACGGCGTTCACCTTCGACGTGTCCGTCTGGGAGCTGTTCTGGTGGGGGATGGTCGGCTCCAAGGTGTGCCTGCTGACACCTGGCGGGGAGAAGAACCCGGCGCAGATCCTGGAGGCGATCGAGCGGTACGGCATTACAACGATGCACTTCGTGCCGGCGATGCTGCACGCGTTCCTTGATTATGCGGAAAGCCTGCCGGCTGACGAGGCGGCGGTTCAGCTTGCCAGCCTCAAACAAGTGTTCGCCAGCGGGGAGGCCCTGCCGCCTCAGCATGTGGCGCGCTTCCAGGCCAGCGTCTCGAAGGTGCGCGGCGCGCGGCTCATCAACCTGTACGGTCCGACGGAAGCGACGGTCGACGTCTCGTACTTCGACTGCGAGCCGGACGGGACCTATGCAATGGTGCCGATCGGCCGTCCGGTCTGGAACACGAGGCTGTATGTCATGAAGGAAGGCACGACCCAGCTGCAGCCGGTCGGCGTGGCGGGCGAGCTCTGCATCGCAGGGATCCAGGTGGCGCGAGGCTATCTGAACCGGCCGGAGCTGAATCAAGAGAAGTTCGCCGCCGACCCGTTCGTGCCGGGGGCCCGCATGTACCGCACCGGGTGACCTGACGCGCTGGCTGCCGGACGGGAACATCGAATATCTCGGACGGATCGATCACCAGGTCAAAATCCGCGGCTACCGCATCGAGCTCGGCGAAGTCGAGTCGGCGGTGCTGGATGTGGAAGCCGTGCTGGAAGCGGTCGTGACGGCGAGGGAGGACCAGAGCGGCCAGAAGCAGCTCTGCGCCTACTACGTCGCAGACCGGGAGCTCGCAGCCGGCGAGCTCCGGGAGGTTCTCTCCGCACAGCTGCCGAGCTACATGGTGCCGGCTTACTTCATGCAGCTGGAGCGGATGCCGCTCAGTGCCAACGGCAAAATTGACCGCAAGGAGCTGCCTGTCCCTGAAGCCGGCTTCGGCTCCGGGGCCGTGTATACGGCTCCGCGGACGGCGGTGGAGCGCGAGCTGGCCGCAGTTTGGCAGTCCGTGCTCGGCGTTCGCGCGGTGGGCATTCACGACAGCTTCTTCGATCTCGGAGGCGACTCCATCAAGTCGATCCAGGTCACCTCAAGAATGTTCCGCAGCGGCTACAAGGTGGAGATGAAAGACCTGTTCCGGTATCCGACGATCGCGGCGCTCAGTCCGCACGTCCGGAATGTCACACGGGTGGCCGACCAGCGGGAAGTGACCGGTGACGCCCTGCTGACGCCGGTACAGCGCTGGTTCCTGGACCGCGGGCAGGCGGAGCCGCATCACTTCAACCAATCCGTGATGCTCTACCGTCCGGAAGGGTTCGACGAAGCGGCCCTGTGCCGGGCGATGGAGCAGCTGGTGATCCACCACGACGCCCTGCGTCTTGTGTTCCCGCGGACGGAGTCCGGTTATGCGGCGAGATTCCGGAGCAGGGAGGAAGGCGAGCTCTTCGGCTTCGAAGCCTTCGACCTGCGGGGCCTTGCCGATCCCGGCACGGTGCTCGAATCGGAAGCTACGGCGATTCAGGGCTCCATGTCGCTTGAGGAAGGACCGCTCGTGAAGCTCGGCCTCTTCCGCTGCGAGGACGGCGACCACCTGCTGATCGCGATTCATCACCTGGCTGTGGACGTCGTCTCCTGGCGCATCCTCTTCGAGGATTTCTCGAGCGCCTATGAGCAGGCCCTTCAGGGCAAGGCCGCCGAGCTGCCGTACAAGACGGACTCGTTCCGGGAGTGGGCGCAGCGGCTGAACGAATATGCGGGAAGCGCAGCGCTCCAAGCGGAATTGGGTTATTGGCTGGAAGTGGACCAGGCCGGCGGCGTTCGTCTTCCGAAGGATCCGGGAGTCGAAGCTTCCACCGAAATTGGCACTGACCATCTTCATGAAGCCGCCAGCGCCGCGGACAGCGAAGTCGTCACGGCCGAATGGACCGCCGAAGAGACGCAGCTGCTGCTCCGCCAGGCGAACCGTGCTTACGGCACGGAAGTGAACGACCTGCTGCTTGCGGCTCTCGGCGCTGGCCCTTCAGCGCTGGAGCGGACTCGAGCAGGTGCAGGTGGCGCTCGAAGGCCACGGCCGCGAAGACATCGGGTACGAGCTTGACATCACGCGTACCGTCGGCTGGTTCACCAGCATTTATCCGGTGGTGCTGCATGCGGAGTCCGGCAGGACGCTGGCAGAGCACATCAAGATGACGAAGGAGTCGCTGCGCCGCATTCCGAACAAGGGGATCGGCTACGGTATCCTAAGGTACCTGACGGCAGGGGAAGACCCTGCACTGCAGCTGCGTTCCGAGCCGGAGATTTCGTTCAACTACCTCGGCCAGCTGGATCAGGACGTCCAGGAGAGCGGCATCCGCTTCTCGCCGTACGGCGGCGGAGAATCCTCGAGTCCGCAGGCCGCGCCGCGCTATACTCTGGATATCAACGGCATGGTGACGGACGGCCGCCTGCAGGTGACGATCCGCTACAGCGGCAAGCAGTACCGCAGAGCAGCCATAGAGCGGCTCGCTTCCAAGCTGCAGGGCGCGCTGCAGGCCGTGATTACCCACTGCGCGGCACAGGAGCGGACGGAGCTGACGCCTAGCGACCTGTCCCTCAAGGGGATGACCGCTGAGCAGCTGGACCGCCTGGCGCGTGATACGGCTGCGTCCGGCGAGCTGGAGAACGTGTATGCTTTGTCGCCGATGCAGATGGGCATGCTGTTCCACAGCCTGATGGACTCCCGCTCGGGAGCGTATCTCGAGCAGTCCTCCTTCGATCTGCAGGGCGAATTCCGACTCGACCTGTTCACCGCCTGCATGAACGAGCTCGTCCAGCGTCACGAAGCGCTGCGGACGAACTTCCTGACCGGGTATGGAGAGCAGGCTGTGCAGGCTGTGTTCAGAAATCGTGCCGCGCGGGTAGAGGTTGAGGATTTGCGCGGACTCTGCGCGGAAGAGCGCGAAGCCTATGTGGCTGCGTTCACCGCCAAGGATAAGGCACGGGGCTTCGATCTCGCGGCCGACCCGCTGCTGCGCCTGTCGGTGCTGCAGACAGGAGACGACCTCTACCGTTTCATCTGGACGTTCCATCATATCATCATGGACGGCTGGTGCCTGTCGCTTGTCGCGACGGAAGTATTCGGCACGTATTTCGCCAAGCTGCAGAACCGGCAGCCGGAGCTTCCGCCGGTGACGCCGTACAGCCGGTATATCGAATGGCTGGAGGCCCGGGACAAAGGCGAAGCGGCCGCGTACTGGAGCGAGTGTCTCGCTGGATATGAAGGCATGACGCTGCTGCCGGGTACACCGGCGCAGGGCCGCAAGGAGGGCTATGCCGCAGGACGGTTCGAGCTGGAGCTTGGCTCGTCGCTGACCGGCAGCCTGCACCGGATCGCGCGGAAGCATCAGGTGACGATCAACACCCTGATGCAGACGGTATGGGGCGTGCTGCTCCAGCGCTATAACGGCAGCGATGACGTCGTCTTCGGCAGCGTCGTGTCCGGAAGACCGGCGGAGATTCCGAATGTGGAGAGCATCATCGGCCTCTTCATCAACACGATTCCGGTCCGGATCCGCAGCACGGAAGGACTGACCTTTGCCGAAGCGCTCCGGCACAACCAGGAAGGGGCGATCCGCTCCCACGCTTACGATACGTTCCCGCTCTATGACATCCAGGCGCTGACCGAGCAGAAGCAGGACCTGATCTCGCACATCCTCATTTTCGAGAACTATCCGGTGGAGGAGCAGATCGAGGAGCTGGCCAGCGGCGGAGCGGTACCTTTCACGATGACGGGCGTGGAGTCGGTCGAGCAGACGAATTACGATTTCAACCTGGTCGTGCTGCCGGGCGAATCCATGAAGCTGATCGTGGGATACAACGAGCATGCATTTGAGCCTCAAGGGGTCGAGCGGATCATCGGCCATCTCGTTCACCTGATGGAGCAGGTGGCGGCACAGCCGGACATGCAGGTAGGCGCACTCGAGATCGTAACTCCGGGTGAGAAAGAGCAGCTCTTCGTCTCCTTCAACGACACGGCCGCCGATTCGCCGAAGGACAAGACGATCCACCGGCTGCTCGAGGAGCAGGCGGAACGGACACCGGAGGCGGAAGCTCTGGTCTTCGAAAGCGAACGGCTGACGTACCGGGAGCTGAACGACCGGGCGAACCGGCTGGCGCGCACCCTGCGTGAAGCGGGCGTCGGACGCGACACGCTCGTCGGTCTGATGTCCGAGCGGTCGCTCGAGATGTTCATCGGACTCTTCGGCATCCTGAAGGCCGGCGGGGCGTATGTGCCGATCGATCCGGAGTATCCGGCGGAGCGCATCCGCTACATGCTGGAGGACTCGGGCACAAAGCTGATGCTGACGCAGCGCAGCCTGATCGAGCAGGCGGCAGGAGCGGAGACCGTGCTTCTGCTGGAAGACGCCGATCTGTACCACGAAGACGGATCGAACCTGGAAGCGGTCTGCGGGGCGGACGACCTGGCGTATGTCATCTACACGTCCGGTACGACGGGCAAGCCGAAAGGCGTCATGGTCGAGCATCACGGCCTGACGAACCTCAAGGTGTATTTTGACGAGGTGCTGAAGCTGGGGACGCAGGACCGGATCGTCCAGTTCGCCTCGCTGTCGTTCGACGCGGCGTGCTGGGAAATCTACGGCGCCCTCTTCACCGGTGCGGCGCTGTACGTACCGACGTCTTCCACCATCATGAACTACCGTCTCTTCGAGCAGTACATGCAGGAGAACGGGATCACGATGGCGGCCCTTCCGCCGACCTACGCGGTGTATCTTGAGCCGGACACGATGCCGGCGCTCCGGATTCTCTTCACCGCAGGCTCCGCATCATCGGTGGAGCTCGTCGGTAAGTGGAAGGACCGGGTGGCGTACTACAACGGCTACGGCCCGACCGAGAACTCGATCGCGACCACGATCTGGCCGGTGTCGGAGGACCCGGATGCGGACAAGGGCATCGTGTCCATCGGACGCCCGATGCCGAACCAGCACGTGTACGTCATCGATCCGCACGGCCACCTGGCGCCAGTCGGTGTCGCAGGCGAGCTGTGCGTCGCGGGAGCGGGACTGGCCCGCGGCTATCTGGACCGGCCGGAGCTGACGGACGAGAAGTTCGTCATAAGCCGCTTCAGCGGGGAGCGGATGTACCGCACGGGCGACCTCGCCCGGTGGATGCCGGACGGCAAGCTCGAGTATCTCGGGCGAATCGACCATCAGGTCAAAATCCGCGGTTACCGGATCGAGCTCGGTGAAGTCGAGGCCCAGATTCTGAAGGCGGCCTCCGTGCAGGAGACGATTGTCCTCGCCAGGGAAGACGGGCACGGGCAGCAGGAGCTCTGCGCTTACTTCGTGGCGGAGGAGCTGCTGCGGGTCAGCGAGCTGCGCGCCCTGCTGGCGGCCGAGCTGCCGGGCTACATGGTGCCGACGCACTTCATGCAGCTCGAGCGGATGCCGCTCAGCGGCAGCGGGAAGGTCGACCGCAAGCGGCTGCCCGCTCCGGAAGCAAGCGTGCAGAGTACGGGCGAATACACCGCACCCCGCACGCAGCTGGAGGCGAAGCTCGCGGAGATCTGGGCCGCCGTGCTCCGGCTCCCGCAGGTCGGCGTCACCGACAACTTCTTCGAGATCGGCGGGCACTCGCTGCGTGCGACCACCCTGGTGTCGAGGATTCACCGGACGCTGGAGGTCGAGCTGCCGCTCAAGGAGGTGTTCCAGCATCCGACGGTCGAGGCGATGGCCCGTGTGATCGCAGGCCTCGGACGCAGCACCTACCAGTCCATCCCTGCCGCCGCACCGGCCGAGTACTATCCGGTGACCTCCGCGCAGAAACGGCTGTATATCCTGAGCGAGATGGAAGGCGGGGAGACCGGCTATAACATGCCGAGCGTGATGCGCATCGACGGTCCGCTGGATCCGGAGCGTGTACAGAATGCCTTCCGCGAGTTGATCGCCCGGCATGAAACGCTGCGAACCTCTTTCCCGCTGGTGGACGGCGAGCCGGTGCAGAAGATCGAGCCTTCCGTGGAATTCAGCGTAAGCATGACGGAAGCCCAGGAAGACGAAGCGCAGGAACGCATCGACGGTTTTGTCCGTCCCTTCGACCTGACGAAGGCGCCTCTGATGCGGGCGGAGCTGATCCGTCTCGGGGAAGAGGAACACCTGCTGCAGTTCGATATGCACCATATCATCTCGGACGGCGCGTCGCTTGGCACGCTCATCCGCGAATTCACGGAGCTGTACCAGGGCCGTGAGCTGCCGCCGCTGTCCATCCAGTACAAGGACTACGCCGTATGGCAGCAGGATACCGGCCGCAGCGTCTATGACGGGCAGGAGGCTTATTGGCTCGAACGCCTGTCGGGCGAGCTGCCCGCGCTGGATCTGCCGACCGACTATCCGCGGCCTGCCCTGCGCAGCTTCGAAGGGGCGCGTCTCTCCTTCCCGGTCGGGGAAGAGCTGACGGCCGCCCTGCGCAGGCTCGCCGAGGAGACGGGCACCACGCTCTTCATGGTGATGCTGGCTGCCTACTCCGTCCTGCTCTCGCACCACAGCGGGCAGGAAGAGATTGTGGTGGGGACGCCGATTGCCGGAAGACGGACAGCGGACGTCGAGCCGCTCATCGGAATGTTCGTCAATACGCTGGCCCTCCGCCAGTTCCCGGAAGAAGGGAAGACGTTCCGTGCCTATCTGGAGGAAGTTAAAGAAGAAGCGCTTGGCGCCTTCGAGCATCAGGATTATCCGTTCGACGAGCTGGTGGAGAAGCTCGGCGGCGCACGCGACCACAGCCGGAGCCCGCTGTTCGATACCCTGCTTGTGGTGCAGAACCGGGAGGACGAAGAAGTTCGCGTCGACAACCTGATCTTCAAACCGCTCGCCCGCGACTATGATATCGCGAAGTTCGACCTGTCCCTGTATGTCGTAGAGGAGGCCGAAGCCCTGGAGTGCTCGCTCGAATACGCCGTGAAGCTCTTCAGGGAAAGCACGGTCACGAAGCTTGCGGAAGATTTCATCCAAGTCCTTGAAGCGGTGACGCAGGACCCGCAGGTGCGGCTCGGAGAGATCGGGCTGTCCGGCGGGACAGCGCTGGAAGCCGCAGAGTTCCTTTTCTAATCCGGTCCGAAGGCCGGCAGCATCAACCCATAGTGGGTTACCCATCATACGAGCGGAACCTGCCGCTCCTCACAAGCGTGTGCGCCTGCCGGGCGCGCACGCTGTGAGCTATCTTTTATTAAGAAGCGAAGAACCTGGCTGCAGACCTAAGGCCATCACCATACATAGCTCAGATATCGTTAACCCCAAGGGAATAGGGTGGGATACTCATGAAGAAGGCAAGAGCTTACTGGAACGGAGCATTTCAAAAGGGGCAGCGGATCACCTGCCTGCCATACAGCAAGGCCGATTGGAGAAGCGCGGGAAGCCTCACGCCGGCAGCTATTGGAGCCAGCGAGAGTACGGTGCCGCAGGCGGTCTCCGAACGCATCCGTGCGGTAACCCAGGGAACGCCGGCAGCAGTCTATACGCTGCTTGTTGCGGCCGTATCCTGTCTGCTCCACCGCTATACGCAGGAAGAAACCGTCATCGTCGCGGCCCCGGCCGTCCGGACAGCGGGCAGCCGCCAGCTGAACGACGTAATTCTATACAAGCTTCCGGTTGACGGCACCGCTTCGTTCCGAACGTTCCTCGGGCAGGTGAGCGGGACGGTGCGCGAAGCGGTGGCGAACCAGAATGTTGCTTTTCAGGCGATGGCCGGGGAGCTGGATGTGGAGTACACTCCGGAGGGCGCTCCTGTGCTCCATACGCTCGTCTCGTTCGACCGGATGAACCCGGCGGATGCGTCGGAGTCCATCGTGTCGGATCTTCAGTTCCGCTTCACGGAGACGGAGGAAGCTCTGAAGCTGGACATCGTGTACCACAGCGGGCTCTATGAAGAAGAGGCCGTGGTGCGGATGGCGAAGCATCTGTATGCCCTGATGGCGGAAGCGCTGGGGAATCCGTCGCAGGAGCTCGGCGTCTTGGAAATGATGTCGGAGGAGGAGCGCGGGCAGATCCTCGGTGCATTCAACGACACGGTGGCCGAGTACCCGCAGGAGGCGACGATTATCTCCCTGTTCGAGGAGCAGGCGGCTCGGACGCCGGAACGCACGGCGGTGCTGTTCGAAGACGCGTCGCTGACGTACGGCGAGCTCAACGCCCGCGCGAATGCGCTGGCCCGCACGCTGCAGGCGGCCGGCATCGGACCGGATGCGAGAGCGGCGGTCATGACCGAGCGGTCGCTGGAGATGATTGTGGGCATCTACGCGATCCTGAAGGCCGGCGGAGCCTACGTGCCGGTGGCCCCGGATTATCCGGAGGAGCGCATCCGCTACATCCTCGAGGATTCGGGCTCGAAGGTGCTGCTCACGCAGGAGCGGTTCCTGTCAGGCGTGCCTCAGGAGTATGACGGCGTGGTCGTGAACCTGAACGACCCGAACGTGTACAGCGGCGAAGAGTCCAACCTTGTGCCGGCCGCAGCCGGCCCGCAGGATGCAGCCTACGTCATCTATACCTCGGGTTCGACCGGCAAGCCGAAAGGCGTGCTGATCGAGCACACGTCGGCTGTGAACCGCATCCTGTGGATGCATGAGAAGTACCCGATCGGCGCGGACGACACCATCCTGCAAAAAACGGCGTTCACCTTCGACGTCTCCGTCTGGGAGCTGTTCTGGTGGGGGATGGTCGGCTCCAAGGTGTGCCTGCTGACACCGGGCGGGGAGAAGAACCCGGCGCAAATCCTGGAAGCCATCGAGCGTTACAGCATTACGACAATGCACTTCGTGCCGGCGATGCTGCACACGTTCCTGGACTACGCCGAAGGGCTTGCGCCAGAGGTGCTGGCGGGCAAGCTGGCATCGCTCACGCAGGTGTTCGCCAGCGGGGAAGCCCTGCCGCCGCAGCACGTGGCGCGTTTCCAGGCCAGCGTCTCGAAGGTGCGCGGCGCGCGGCTTATCAACCTGTACGGCCCGACGGAAGCGACGGTCGACGTGTCGTACTTCGACTGCGAACCGGACCAGCCGTACGCGATGGTGCCGATCGGCCGGCCGGTCTGGAACACGCGGCTGTACGTGATGAAGGAAGGCACGACCCAGCTGCAGCCGGTCGGCGTGGCGGGCGAGCTCTGCATCGCCGGCGTCCAGGTGGCCAGAGGCTACCTGAACCGGCCGGAGCTGAACGCCGAGAAGTTCGCCGCCGATCCTCTCGTGCCGGGGGCCCGCATGTACCGCACGGGGGACCTGACGCGCTGGCTGCCGGACGGGAACATCGAGTACCTCGGCCGGATCGACCACCAGGTCAAAATCCGCGGCTACCGGATCGAGCTCGGCGAAGTCGAGTCGGCGGTGCTGGACGTGGAAGGCGTGCTGGAAGCGGTCGTGACGGCGCGGGAGGACGAGACCGGGCAGAAGCTGCTCTGCGCCTACTATGTCGCAGACCGGGAGCTCGCCGCGGGCGTACTGCGGGAAGCTCTCACCGCGCAGCTGCCAAGCTACATGGTGCCGACATACTTCGTGCAGCTGGAGCGGATGCCGCTGAGCGCGAACGGCAAGATCGACCGGAAGCTGCTGCCTGCGCCGGAAGCCAGCGTGCAGTCCGCCTCGGCCTATGTCGCCCCGCGCACGGAGCTCGAAGCGAAGCTGGCCGCGATCTGGGCCGAGGTGCTCGGGCTGCCGCAGGTCGGCGTCACCGACCACTTCCTCGACATCGGCGGGCACTCGCTGAGGGCGGCGGCCGTCGTGGCGCGGGTCCACAAAGAGCTCGGCCGGCCCCTGGCGCTGCGGGACATGTTCCGCTCGCCGACGGTGGAGGCGCTCGCCGCAGTGATCGAGTCCATGGAGGAAGCCGCCTACACGGCGATCCCCGCTGCGGAGCCCAGGGACTATTATCCGCTGTCCTCGGCCCAGAAAAGGCTGTACCTGCTCAGCCACCTGCAGGGCGGGGAGACCGGCTACAACATGCCGGGCGTCATCCTGGCCGAGGGCGCACTGGACCGCGCAAGACTGCAGCAGGCGTTCGAGGGGCTGATCTCCCGACACGAATCCCTGCGCACCCGCTTCGAGATGGTGCAGGGCGAGCCCGTTCAGCGCATTGTGCCGCACTCCCAGGTCCCTTTCCGGATCGAGGAATGGGAAGCCTCGGAGGAAGAGGCCGCAGGGCTGATCGAAGCGTTCGTCCGTCCGTTCGATCTGGCTGAGGCTCCGCTGCTGCGGGTGGGCCTGATCACGCTGACGCCTGAGCGCCATCTGCTCCTGTTCGACATGCACCACATCATCTCCGACGGAGTGTCGCTGAGTGTGCTCGTCGAGGAGTTCGCGCGCTTTTATCAAGGGCTGGCACCTGCTCCGCTGCGCATCCAATACAAGGACTACGCCGTGTGGGAGCAGGACCGCCTGCAGAGCGAACTCCTGCGCAAACAGGAAGCCTTCTGGCTCGATCAGTTCCGCGGCGAGCTTCCGACGCTGGATCTGCCTGCGGACTACGTCCGTCCGGCCGTCCAGAGCTTCGAGGGAGGCCGGATCGAATTCCGGATCGGGAGTGAGGCCGTATCCGGGCTGAAGCAGCTCGCCGCAAGATCGGGGTCGACCCTGTTCATGGTGCTCCTGGCCGCTTATACGGCGCTGCTGCACAAATACACCGGCCAGGAGGACGTCGTGGTCGGCGTGCCGGTGGCAGGCCGGGGCCAGACCGAGCTCGAGCCGATCATCGGGATGTTCGTGAACACGCTGGCGATCCGCCAGGCACCGGCCTCGGAGAAGACGTTCCTCGGGTATCTCGGCGAGGTGAAGGAAGGGGCGCTCGCCGCCTTCGAGCACGGCGAGTATCCGTTCGAGGCCCTCGTGGAGAAGCTGCAGCTGAAGCGAGACCTCAGCCGTTCGCCGCTGTTCGATACGATGTTCGAGCTCAAGCATGCCGCCGGGCCGGAGCCGCAGCTGGAAGGGCTCCGCTTCACGCCTTACCCGGGCGAGCACAAGACGTCGAAGTTCGATCTCTCGCTGGAGGCCATGGAAGCCGAAGACGGCGGGGAGCTGCGCTGCTCCTTCGAATATGCGGCGTCCCTGTTCCGTCCTGAGACGGTGGAACGCATGGCCTGCCACCTGGTGCAGCTCGTCGAGTCGGCCGTCCGCGATCCGGAGTCGAAGCTCTCCGAGCTGGGGATGGTGACGGAGTACGAGCGCAGCCAGCTGCTGGACGAATTCAATCCGGCGGTTCCGCAGGCCGATCTGGCGGAGCCGTTCCATCTCCACTTCGAGCGGCAGGCACAGCTGACACCGGACCACCCGGCCGTCGGTGACCGGGACCGCACACTGACGTACCGCGAGCTGGATCAGAGAGCGGGGGCGCTGGCCGCCAGGCTCCGGAAGCTCGGCGTCGGCCGTGAGAAGCTCGTCGGCATCCTGGCGGAGCGCAGCGTGGATCTGCTGGTCGCGGTGCTGGCCATCTGGAAGGCCGGCGGGGCTTACGTGCCGCTCGATCCGGACTATCCGGCGGAGCGCATCGCCTACATGCTCGAGGACAGCGGAGCGGAGGTGCTGCTGACGCAGTCCGGCCTGTCCGGTCCTTTTGCGGAAGCCGAAGCGGCAGGGGAAGGCCTGCGGCATGTGCTGCACCTGGATGACGAGTCGGTGTACGAGAGCGGCGGCGAAGCACTGCGCGTGGGGAACATCAACGAGCCTCAGGACCTGGCTTACGTCATCTATACGTCCGGCACGACGGGCCGCCCGAAGGGCGTCATGATCGAGCACCGCAGCCTGGTCAATACGGCCCTGGCTTACCGCCGGGAATACCGGCTGACCGAGTTCCCGGTACGGCTGCTGCAGCTCGCGAGCTTTTCGTTCGACGTGTTCACCGGCGATATTGCAAGGACCCTGCTGAACGGCGGTACGATGTTCATCTGCCCGAAGGAGGACCGCATCGATCCCGAGCGGCTGTACGGCTGGATCCGCGACCGGCGGATTACCATGTTCGAGTCGACGCCCGCGCTCATCATCCCGTTCATGGAGCATGCGGCGGCCGGCGGTCACGACGTCTCTTCGCTGCAGCTGCTCATCACCTCTTCAGACGCATGCGGGGTGCGGGATTACCGCAACCTGCAGATGAGGTTCGGCGGGCAGGTCCGCATCATCAATGCGTACGGCGTTACCGAAGCGGCGATCGACTCCAGCTTCTATGACGAGCCGCTCGAGAAGCTGCCGGCGTCGGGGAATGTGCCGATCGGCCGGGCGTACCTGAACGCCCGCTTTTACATCGTCGACAGCGGCCTGAAGCCGGTGCCGGTCGGTGTGGCGGGAGAGCTGTGCATCGGCGGACCGGGTGTGGCCCGCGGCTACCTGAACCGTCCGGACCTCACCGCCGAGAAGTTCGTGGAGAACCCGTTCTGCCCGGGCGAGCGGATGTACCGCAGCGGCGACCTGGCGCGCTGGATGGCGGACGGGCATGTCGATTTCATCGGGCGGATCGACCACCAGGTGAAGATCCGCGGCTACCGCATCGAGCTCGGCGAGATCGAAACGGCAATGCTCCGGTACCCGGGCGTTCGCCAGGCGGTCGTGATCGACCGGACGGACGAGCGCGGGCAGAAGTATCTCTGCGGCTACGCGGCAGGAGACGAGGGACTGGATCTCGGCGCTCTGCAGCGGGAACTGCAGCAGACGCTGCCGTCCCACATGGTGCCGTCGCGCTTCCTGCGGCTGGATCGCCTGCCCCTCACCCCGAACGGCAAAATCGACCGCAAGGCGCTCCCTGTGCCCGAAGCGGGCTCCGCAGTCCCGCAGAACGCCTACGCCGCTCCCCGCAATGCCGTGGAGGAGACGCTCGTCTCCATCTGGCAGGGGCTGCTGGGCGGCGGGCCGGTCGGCATCCATGACAGCTTCTTCGAGCTCGGCGGTGATTCGATCAAGGCGCTGCAGGTGTCTTCGCGGCTGTACCAGGCCGGCTACCGGCTGGAGATGAAGGATCTGTTCCAGCATCCGACGGCGGCGGCACTCAGCCCGCTGATCCGGCCGCTGGCGCGGATGGCCGATCAAGGGGAAGTGAGCGGAGAGGTGCCGCTGACGCCGATCCAGCGCTGGTTCTTCGAGCAGCGGTATGCGGATGCGCACCACCACAACCAGGCCGTCATGCTGTACCGGCCGGAAGGCTTCGACGAAGAAGCGCTCCGCCGGGCGGCCGCCGCGATCGCGGTGCATCACGATACGCTGCGGACTATCTACCGTGAAGCCGGGGATGGAACTGCAGCCTGGAACCGCAGCACCGCCGAAGGCGAGCTGTTCAGCCTTGAGGTCGTATCGTTCGAGGCGTCGGAGGACCTGGCTGCCCGCGTCGAAGCGGAAGCGGAGCGCGTGCAGGCGTCCATCGATCTGGAGAATGGGCCGCTCTTCAAGCTGGGATTGTTCCGCTGCCCCGACGGGGATCATCTGCTCATCGCGGTTCATCATCTGGTCGTCGACGGCGTGTCGTGGCGTATCCTCTTCGAGGATCTGACCGAGGCTTACGGGCAGGCGGCAGGCGGCGAGGCCGTCCGGCTGCCGGCCAAGACGGATGCGTTCCGCACTTGGGCCGAAGGGCTGATGCAGTACGCGGATTCCCCGGCCGCCGCCCGCGAGCATGCCTACTGGCAGGAGCTGGAGCAGCTTGAGCGCGCACCCCTTCCGAAGGATGCGGTACAGCCGGATCCGCAGCACGGGGACAATGAGAAGGTGACCGTGCAGTGGACGCCGGAGGAGACGGAGCTACTCCTGAAAGGGGCGCACCATGCCTATGGGACGGAGATCAACGATCTGCTGCTGACGGCGCTCGGGATGGCGGTCCACCGCTGGAGCGGACTGGAGCGGATCTGGGTCACCCTCGAAGGCCACGGGCGGGAAGCGATCCTGCCGGACCTCGATATCTCGCGGACCGTAGGCTGGTTCACGAGCCAATATCCGGTCGCGCTGGAGATGCCCGCGGACGCGGAGACCGGGCAGCGCATCAAGGAAGTCAAGGAGACGCTGCGGGGCGTCCCGGGCAAGGGCATCGGCTACGGGATCTGGCGGTACTTGTCGGAGGCCGGTCGTTCCTCTGACGCCTTCCAGCCGGAGCCCGAGATCGCGTTCAACTACCTCGGCCAGTTCGACGAAGAGCTGGAGAGCGGGGCGTTCTCCGTCTCCCCCTATGGGGCAGGACGGGAAATCTCGCCGCGCGCGGCCCGTACGTATCCGCTCGAGATCAACGGGCTGACCTCCGGCGGCAGCTTGTACTTGACGCTCAGCTACAGCAGGGGGCAGTACCGTCAGGAGACGATCGAGGGGCTGGCCGGGGAGCTGCAGCGCTGCCTCTCCGAGATTCTAGCCCACTGCGCGGCCCGGCAGACGGCGGAGCTGACGCCGAGCGACCTGACGCTGCGCGGGATGACCATCCCCGAGCTGGAGGAGCTTGTCCGCAGCACGGCGGAGATCGGCGAAGTCGAGGATGCGTACCTACTTACGCCGATGCAGCAGGGGATGCTGTTCCACGCCCTGATGGATGCGAACTCGGGCGCCTACTTCGAGCAGTCGACCTTCGATCTCCTCGGACACTTCGATCTCGACAAATTCGAGCTCAGCGTGGAGTCGCTGGTGCGGCGCCATGAGATTTTCCGCTCGAATGTGTATACCGGATGGAGAGAGCGTCCGCTGCAGGTGATTTTCCGTTCCAAAACGGGGTTGTTCCGCCGGGTGGATCTGCGGGGAATGAGCGGCGCCGAACAGCAGGAAGCGATTGGGCGGATTACCCGGGAGGACCAGGAGCGAGGTTTCGACCTGACGCGCGATCCGCTGATGCGGGTTACCGTCCTGAGGACAGGCGACGAGTCGTACCGGTTCATCTGGAGCACCCATCATATCCTGATGGACGGCTGGTGCCTCTCGCTGGTGACGGAGGAAGTGTTCGAATATTACGGAGCGCTCCTTGAAGGCCGGGAACCGAAGCTCGCGCCGGTCACGCCGTACAGCCGGTATGCCGAGTGGCTCGAGGAGCAGGACAAGGAGCAGGCGTCGGGCTACTGGGCAGGCTATTTGGCCGGCTACGAGACCCAGACCCTGCTGCCGACCGGAAGACCCCAGGGGCGCGTGCAGGATCAAACGAAAGATGAAGCGTTCCGCAGCCGCTACTGCGACTTCAGCCGGGAGCTGACCGCCGGCATGGACCGGTTCGCCAAGCGCCACGGCGTCACGCTGAACACGCTGCTGCAGACGGTGTGGGGGCTGCTGCTCCAGCGGTACAACGGCACGGGCGATGTCGTCTTCGGCAGCGTCGTGTCCGGCCGGCCGGCCGAGATTCCGGGCATCGAGAGCATGGTCGGGCTCTTCATCAACACGATTCCCGTACGCATCCGCTGCTCCGGGGAGGAGACGTTCTCGGAGATGCTGCGGCGCAGCCAGGAAGCGGCGGCAGCCGGTTATGCGTACGAGACGCATCCGCTGTTTGAGATTCAGGCGCTCACCGAGCAGAAGCAGGAGCTCATCGGTCATATCGTGGTGTTCGAGAACTTCCCGGTGGAAGAGCAGGTGGAGCAGCTCGGCAGCGGGGATGCGTCCGACTTCCGGATTGTGAACGCCGGCATGGTCGAGCAGACGAACTATGATTTTAACCTCATCGTGACACCGGGCGAGCAGCTGCGCATCCGCTTCGAATATAACGAATCCGTGTTCGATCCGTCTGCGGTGGAGCGGATCAGCGGCCACCTCCAGCATCTCATGGGTCAGGTGGTTGCGGACGCGGAGCGGAAGGTGAATGAGCTTGAGGTCGTTACCCCGGCCGAAAAAGAAACGATATTCGGCGCCTTCAACGACACGGCGGTCCCTTCGCCGAAGGAGAAGACGATTCACCGGCTGCTCGAGGAGCAGGCGGAACTGACGCCGGAGGCCGAGGCGGTCGTCTACGAGGGCGAGCGGCTGACGTACCGGGAGCTGAACGGGCTGGCGAACCGATTGGCACGCAGGCTGCGCGAAGCCGGCGTAGGCAGAGAAACGCTGGTCGGCCTGATGGCCGAACGGTCGCTCGAGATGTTCGTCGGACTGTTCGGCATCCTGAAGGCGGGCGGCGCGTATGTGCCGATCGATCCGGAATATCCCGAGGAGCGGATCCGCTACATGCTCGAGGATTCGGGCACGAAGGTGCTGCTGACGCAGAGCCGCCTGGAGGAGCAGGCGGCGGATGCCGGGACCGTCCTGCTGCTGGATGAGGAAGGGACGTATCACGAAGACGAATCGAACCTGGAGCCGCTCGGGGGGGCCGACGACCTCGCTTACGTGATCTATACTTCGGGTACGACCGGGAAGCCGAAGGGCGTCATGGTCGAGCATCACGGCCTGACGAACCTCAAGGTGTATTTTGATCAGGTGCTGAAGCTGGGAGCGCAGGATAAGATCGTCCAGTTCGCTTCGCTGTCATTTGATGCAGCCTGCTGGGAGATCTACGGCGCGCTGTTCACGGGGGCGGCCTTGTATGTGCCCGCGTCGTCCACGATCCTCAACTACCGCCTCTTCGAGCAGTACATGCAGGAGAACGGGATCACGATGGCAGCTCTGCCGCCAACCTATGCGGTGTACCTTGAGCCGGACACGATGCCGGCGCTCCGCATTCTCTTCACGGCCGGCTCCGCTTCGTCCGTCGAGCTCGTCGGCAAGTGGAAGGACCGCCTCGCCTACTACAACGGCTACGGTCCGACCGAGAACTCGATCGCAACCACGATCTGGCCGGTGTCGGAAGACCCGGATGCGGACAAGGGCATCGTGTCCATCGGGCGCCCGATGCCGAACCAGCACGTGTACGTCATCGATCCGCTCGGCCACCTGGCTCCTGTCGGCGTCGCGGGCGAGCTGTGCGTCGCGGGAGCGGGCCTGGCCCGCGGGTATCTGGACCGTCCGGAGCTGACGGACGAGAAGTTCGTCGTGAGCCGCTTCAGCGGCGAGCGGATGTACCGCACGGGCGACCTCGCCCGGTGGATGGAGGACGGCCGGTTGGAGTATCTCGGGCGGATCGACCATCAGGTCAAGATCCGCGGCTACCGGATCGAGCTCGGCGAGATCGAGGCCCAGCTTCTGAAGAGCTCCTCCGTGCAGGAGACGATTGTCCTCGCCAGGGAAGACGGGCACGGGCAGCAGGAGCTCTGCGCTTACTTCGTGGCGGAGGAGCTGCTGCGGGTCAGCGAGCTGCGCGCCCTGCTGGCGGCCGAGCTGCCGGGCTACATGGTGCCGACGCACTTCATGCAGCTCGAGGCGATGCCGCTGACACCGAACGGGAAGATCGACCGCAAGGCGCTTCCGGCGCCGGAGGCGGGCGGGCTTCACAGCGCCGACTATCACGCGCCCCGCACCTGGATGGAGGCGCGGCTGGCCGAGATGTACCAGCAGGTGCTCGGCGTCTCCAGCGTGGGCGTGAACGAGAGCTTTTTCGAACTCGGAGGTCATTCCCTGAAGGCAACGGCCCTCGTGTCCCTGCTCCACAAGGAGCTCGGCATGAACGTGCCGCTGAAGGAGGTCTTCCGGGCGCCGACCGTCGAGGCGCTGGCCGAGGTGCTCTCGGGCAGGGAGCAGTCCGCTTACGTGTCGATACCGGCTGCCGAAGCGGCGGAGGTGTACCCGCTGTCCTCCGCACAGCAGCGGATGTACGTGCTCCATGAGCTGGAGGGCGACCATCTCACCTACAACATGCCGGCGATGATGTCGGTCGAGGGGAGGCTGGACAAAGACCGGCTGCAGGAAGTCTTCCGGAAGCTGATCGCCCGTCATGAAGCGCTGCGGACAAGCTTCGAGCTTGCGGAAGGCGAGCCGGTGCAGCGAATTCATGCCGAGGTGCCGTTCGAGGTGGAGTACCGGCAGGCGGACGACATTACGGCAGGCGAGCTTGCGGCCCGGTTCGTCCGGCCGTTCGATCTCACCCGGGCACCGCTGCTGCGGGTCGGACTCGTCGAGATGGCGCCGGAGCGGTTCCTGCTCCTGTTCGATACGCATCACATCGTCTCCGACGGCGCTTCGATGAGCCTGCTCACCGAGGAGTTCGTGAGGCTGTACGAAGGGGAGGCGCTCTCTCCACTGCGGATCCAGTACAAGGATTACGCCGCCTGGCAGCAGGCGGAGCTTCAGAGCGAGCGGATGCGCGGGCACGAAGCGTTCTGGCTGGACCGGTTCTCGGGCGAGCTGCCGGTGCTCGCGATGCCGACCGATCACCCGAGACCGGCCGGACGCGCCCCTGAGGGGGAGACGGTGGCCTTCGAACTGGGCGCCGCACGGAGCGAGGCGCTGCGGAAGCTGGCTGCCGCGAACGGATCGACGCTGTTCATGACGCTGCTCGCCGCCTATACCGTGCTCCTGCACAAGTACACGGGCCAGGAGGACATCGTGGTCGGCACCCCGGTGGCCGGACGGCCGCATGCGGATCTGGAGCCGGTGCTCGGGATGTTCGTGAACACGCTGGCGCTGCGCCATACGCCCGCCCCCGGCAAGACGTTCCGGTCTTACCTCAAGGAAGTGAGAGACGGGGTGCTGCAGGCGTTCGAACACCAGGATTATCCGTTCGAGGATCTGGTCGACCGGCTGAACCTGGAACGCGATCTCAGCCGCAGCCCCCTGTTCGATACCCTGTTTGTGATGCAGAACGCGGATGACCGCGGCTACGAGCTTCCGGGTCTGCTCCTGAAGCCGTACCCGAGGGAACAGGCGGCGGCGCAGTTCGACCTGACCTTCGAGGCCGCCGAAACACCGGAGGGTCTCGCGTGCAGCTTCCAGTTCGCCTCCGCGCTGTACAAGCGGGCGAGCATCGAACGTCTGGCGGAGCACTTCCTGCAGCTGCTGGACGGCCTCACACAGGACCCGCAGGTGACCCTCGGCGAAGCGGATCTCGTGACTGTCGCAGAACGTGCGCAGATTCTCGGCGCGTTCAACGATACGGCGGCCGAGTACCCGCGGGAAGCGACCATCATCTCCCTGTTCGAAGAGCAGGCTGCACGGACGCCGGAGCGTACGGCAGTGCTGTTCGAGGACACCGTGATGACGTACGGCGAGCTCAATGCCCGCGCGAATGCGCTGGCCCGCACGCTGCGATCCGCGGGCGTCGGTCCGGACACGAGAGCCGCCGTCATGGCTGAACGGTCAATCGAGATGATCGTCGGCATCTACGCGGTCCTGAAGGCCGGCGGCGCTTATGTGCCGGTGGCGCCGGATTATCCGGCGGAGCGCATCAGTTACATTCTCGAGGATTCGGATGCGGCTGTTCTGCTGACACAGGAGAGGTTCCTGACGGCCGTGCCTGAGCCGTACAGAGGCGTGACGGTCAATCTGAACGATCCGGCCGTGTACGGCCAGGACGAATACAACCTGGTACCGGCTGCCGGACCGCATCACATCGCTTATGTGATCTACACCTCCGGCTCGACCGGCAGACCGAAGGGTGTCATGATCGAGCACCATTCGGCCGTCAACCGGATATTGTGGATGGATCACAAGTATGGGATCGGACCAGAGGACACCATCCTGCACAAAACGGCATTCACCTTCGACGTCTCCGTCTGGGAGCTGTTCTGGTGGGGCATGGTCGGCTCCAAGGTATGCCTGTTGACGCCGGGCGGCGAGAAGAACCCGTCGCAGATTCTGGAGGCGATCGAGCGTTACGGCATCACGACGATGCACTTCGTGCCGGCGATGCTCCATACGTTCCTGGAGTATGCGGAGGGTCTTGCGCCGGAGGAGCTGGCCGGCACGCTGGCTTCACTCCGACAGGTGTTCGCGAGCGGAGAAGCGCTGCCGCCCCAGAGCGTGGCCCGCTTCCAGGCGGCCGTTGCGAAGCTCCACGGCGCGCGGCTCATCAACCTGTACGGTCCGACGGAAGCGACGGTCGACGTCTCGTACTTCGACTGCGAGCCGGACGGGACTTATGGGATGGTGCCGATCGGCCGTCCGGTCTGGAACACGCAGCTCTACATCCTGAAGGAAGGCACGACCCGGCTGCAGCCGGTCGGCGTGGCGGGCGAGCTCTGCATCGCCGGCGTTCAGGTGGCGAGGGGCTACCTGAACCGGCCGGAGCTGAACGCCGAGAAGTTCGTCGCCGATCCGTTCACAGAGGGCGGCCGGATGTACCGCACGGGCGACCTCGCCCGCTGGCTGCCGGACGGCAATATCGAGTACCTCGGCCGGATCGACCACCAGGTCAAAATCCGGGGCTACCGTATCGAGCTCGGCGAGGTCGAGTCGGCGGTGCTGGACGCGGAAGGCGTGCTGGAAGCGGTCGTGACGGCGAGGGAGGATGAGACCGGCCAGAAGCTGCTCTGCGCTTACTATGTAGCGGACCGCGAGCTGACTGCCGCCTCGCTGAGAGAGGCTTTGTCGGCCCGGCTGCCGGGCTACATGGTGCCGACCTACTTCGTGCAGCTCGAGCGGATGCCGCTCAGCGGCAGCGGGAAGGTCGACCGCAAGCGGCTGCCCGCTCCGGAAGCAAGCGTGCAGAGTACGGGCGAATACACCGCACCCCGCACGCAGCTGGAGGCGAAGCTCGCGGAGATCTGGGCCGCCGTGCTCCGGCTCCCGCAGGTCGGCGTCACCGACAACTTCTTCGAGATCGGCGGCCACTCGCTGCGGGCGACGACCCTCACGGCGAAGATCCGCCAGGAGCTGGGACGGACCGTGCCGCTGCGCGAGATTTTCCAATCGCCGACCGTGGAATCGCTCGCCCGGGTGCTCTCCGGTATGGACGAGGCAGGGTATGCCGCCATTCCGGCTGCGCCTGAGAGCGAGTACTATCCGGTCACGTCCGCACAGAAGCGGATGTTTATCCTGGCGCATCTGGAAGGCGGTGAGCTCAGCTACAACATGCCGGGCGTCTTCACGGTGGAAGGTCCGCTGGACCGCGGACGGCTGGAGGGAGCGTTCCGCCGCCTGATCGCCCGCCATGAGTCCCTCCGCACCGGGTTTGAGATGCGGAGCGGCGAAGTGGTGCAGAAGGTGTACGGGGAGGTGCCGTTCGAGCTCGAATGCATGCAGGCGGACGAAGCGGCCGCCGACACCCTGGTGCGGGCCTTCGTGAGGCCGTTCCGGCTGGATGAGCCGCCGCTGCTGAGGGCCGGACTGATCGAGCTGGCTCCGGGGCGCCACATCCTGATGTACGATACCCACCACATCATCTCGGACGGGGTTTCCTCCGAAGTGATGATGGACGAACTGGCGCAGTTCTACGATGGCCGTACGCCGGCACCGCTGACGATTCAGTACAAGGACTACGCGGTGTGGCAGCAGGCGTTTGTCAAGAGCGAGCGGTACCGCCAGGAAGAGCGGTATTGGCTCGACACCTTCGCCGGCGATCTGCCGGTGCTGGACCTGCCGATCGCGTATCCGCGACCTGCCGTGCGCAGCTTCGAGGGAGCCCTCTATGAATTCGAGGTGGAGCAGGAGGTGACCGGACGTCTGCGGGAGCTGGCCAAGGCCAGCGGGGCGACGATGTACATGGTGCTCCTTGCCGCCTACAGCGTGCTGCTCTCCAAGTACAGCGGGCAGGAGGACATCATCGTGGGCACACCGACCGCGGGAAGGCAGCTCGCGGAGCTCGAACCGCTCATCGGGATGTTCGTCGGCACCGTGGCGCTCCGGCAGTATCCGCGCCGGGGGCTGACGTTCCTGGACTACCTCTCCGAGGTCAAGGAGAACGCGCTGCAGGCCTTCGAATACCAGGGGTATCCGTTCGACGAGCTGGTGGACCGGCTGGAGCTCGAACGCGACCCGTCCCGCCACCCGCTCTTCGATACGCTGCTGGTGTATGCGGAGGAAACGGAGACGGAAGTGAAGACCGAAGCCCAGACGGAAGCGCGCGGGGACGAAGCTGGGGCCGGGCAGGATCTGACCTTCATCCCTTACGGGCAGGAGCATCAGGTGGCCAAGTTCGACCTCAGTCTTTCCCTCACGATGAAGGGAGACCAGCTTTACGGTTCGGCGGAATACGCGGTGAAGCTCTTTGGCCGCAGCGCGGTCGAGAAGCTGGTGCAGGACCTGCTGAACCTGCTGGACGAAGCGGGCCGGGAGCCGCAGCGCAGGCTGGAGGAGCTAGGAGGCCGGCCGGCCATGGCGATGACTGTCGATGATCTGCGCATTGAAGCCATCGATTTTTCATTCTGACATGAGGCCTTGATCCGCAGGGCCGGTTTACGATAGGCATGGTGTGCCGCCGTCCCGTCCGGGGTGCGGCACATCCTCATGTTTTCCCACGATCACTGGAAGCTAAGCTCATCTGAACGGGAGTGAGGAAATTGAAAGCCGTAATCGACAAAGAAACAACGTATTGGAGCGGAAAATGGGACGGGGAGGACCGCGTGGTCTGCCTGCCTTACACGGGGGCGCAGGGCAGCCGGACAACCTCCGGACCTGAGACGCTTACCTATGAGGAGGTCTTGCCGGAGTCCGTAACAGACCGGATTCTCGGCATTACAGGAGGATCGCCGCTGGCTGTATTCCTGGTGCTGCTGGCCGGGATGAAAGGGGTGCTCTTCCGGTATACGAACGAAACCAACCTGATTGCCGGGGTGCCTACATTTCCACCGGCTGACGCCGCCGAACCCCTGCTGAATCCGCTGCTGCTCATCAAGAGCCGCGTGGACCAAGAAACATCGCTGAAGACCCTGCTCGGCGTGCTGAAAACAGCGGTGGGCGAAGCAGCAGCCCATCAGCAGCTGCCGTTCTGGAACTATACCGGAGCACTCGAGCTGCCGCAGACGCACGATGGCCGGACACTTATACATACGATCATTTCGATGGACGCTCTGCACGGGGAGGAGTCCCACAGCCGGATCGCAGCCGACCTGTCGGTGCGCTTCCGGGTGGACGGAGGAAGAACAGCGGTCCGCATCCGCTATGACGGTTCCAGGTACGATGCCAAGGCCATCTCCCGCTTGACGGGCCACCTCCGCCAGCTGCTCGCGGTCGTGCTGTTCCAGCCGGAGCTTCCGCTGTCCCGGGTGGAGATGCTTACGGATGAGGAGCGCTCGGAGCTGACCGAGGGCTTCAACCGGACGGCCGTGCCTTACGAGTGTGACTCCAGCATTCACGGACTGTTCGAGGAGCAGGTGAGCCGCACCCCCGATGCCGAAGCACTGCGGTGGGAGGAGGGAGCGCTCACATACCGGGAGCTGAACGCGCAGGCGAACGGCATCGCCCGGAACCTGCTTGCGCACGGACTCCGGCCGGAACAGCCCGTCGCCATCATGGCCGAGCGGTCTGCGGCGATGGTCGCCGGCATCCTCGGCATCCTGAAGGCGGGCGGCGCTTATGTTCCGGTCGATCCCGACTATCCGGGGGAGCGCATCGGCTTCCTGCTGGAGGATTCGGGCGCGAAGCTTCTCCTCGCCCAGAACAGCGTTCAGCCGCCGGCAGGGTTCCAAGGTACGGTGATCCCCTTGAGCATGGAAGCCGGCGGCGCTGCAGAGGAAGGCCCGGAACCGGCAGCGGTCGGTGAGCCTGGCGCCCTGGCCTACATTCTGTATACGTCGGGCTCCACCGGCCGCCCGAAAGGCGTGATGGTCGAGCACCGCAGTGTCGTCCGCCTCGTGAGAAACACGAACTATGCCGAGTTGAACGAAGACACGCGCATTCTGCAGACCGGGGCGGTTGTTTTTGACGCGACGACCTTCGAGATCTGGGGAGCCCTGCTGAACGGCGGCCTGCTGTGCTTTGTTCCGCAGGAGGCGATCCTGGACGCCGTCAAGCTGAAGTCGGCTATCCGCCGCTTCGGCATCAATACAATGTGGCTGACCGCCCCGCTGTTCAACCAGCTCTCCCAGCAGGAGAAGGGGCTGTTCGAGGGACTGCATACGCTGATCGTCGGCGGGGACGTTCTGTCCGTTCCGCATATCAACCGAGCGCTGGAGGAGCATCCGGGACTTAGGCTCGTGAACGGCTACGGGCCGACGGAGAATACGACCTTCTCGACCACGCATGCGATCGAGGGCATCCAGGAGGCCGCCGTGCCGATCGGCCGGCCGATCGCGAACTCTACGGCCTATGTTGTAGACCCCTCGATGAATCTCATGCCGGTCGGGGCCTGGGGAGAACTGCTGGTCGGCGGAGACGGGGTGGCCCGAGGGTACCTGAACCGGCCGGAGCTGACGGAGGACAAGTTCATCCGCAGCCCGTTCGTGGCGGGTGAACGCTGCTACCGGACCGGCGACCTGGTGCGCTGGCGGGCGGATGGTGTGCTGGAGTACAAGGGCCGCATCGATTCCCAGGTCAAAATCCGCGGCTACCGGATCGAGACGGGCGAGGTGGAGAGCGAGCTGCTGAAGCTCCCCGGCGTGCGGGATGCGGTCGTCGTTCCGCGGAAGGATGAAGCCGGCCAGTATGAGCTCGCTGCTTACTACGTGGCCGAAGGAACACTGACCCCGCGGGAGCTGAGGACTTCCTTGGCGCAGGAACTCCCTGCGTACATGCTCCCCTCTTACTTCGTGCCGTTGGATGTGCTGCCGCTCACGCCGAACGGCAAGGTCGACCGCCGGGCGCTGCCCGAGCCGGAGGCCTCGGCCGCGGATCAGGCGGATTTCGAAGCGCCTTCTACGGTGATGGAGCTGCGCCTCGAGCCCCTCTGGAGAGCGGTGCTTTCCTTAAAGCGCCCGGTCGGGCGCAGGGATCACTTCTTCGAGATCGGCGGACACTCGCTGCGCGCAACGAAGCTCGTGGCCCAGGTGCACAAGGAGCTCGGGATCAACATCCAGCTCAAGGATATTTTCAAATATCCGACCCTGGAAAGCATGGCCCGCCAGCTTGAGACGATGGAGAGCACGGGCTATGCGTCCATTGAGCGGGTGGAGGAACAGGAGGATTATCCGGTATCCTCGGCTCAAAAGCGGATCTTCTTCTCCAGCCAGCAGGCCGGGGCGGAGCTCAGCTATAACATGCCGAATATTCTGGTGCTGGAAGGACCGCTTGATGCCGGTCGGCTCGAGGATGCATTCCGCAGGCTGATCGCCCGGCATGAAACGCTGCGCACCTCGTTCCACACCGTGGACGGCGAGCCGAGGCAGGCGGTGCATGACGAAGTGGATTTCGCCATCGATAGGCTGCAGGCCGCCGGGGAAGAAGCCGATACGCTGGTCTCAGGCTTCGTCCGACCGTTCGATCTCAGCCTTGCTCCGCTGCTGCGCGTAGGTTTGGTGAAGAGCGGGCCGGAGCGCCACATCCTGCTGTTCGACACCCATCACATCATCTCCGACGGCGCTTCGATGGACGTGTTCGTGGAGGAGCTCGCATCACTGTACCGGGGAGAGGACCTTCCTCCGCTGCACATTCAGTACAAGGATTACGCGGCTTGGCAGCAGGATCGCCTGCAGGGCGATCTGTATCGGGAGCAGGAGCACTTCTGGCTGGACACGTTTGCCGGCGAGCTTCCGGTACTGGATCTGCCAACTGATTATGCAAGGCCTGCCGTGAAGAGCTTCCGGGGCAGCGTGTACGAGTTCAAGCTGACGGAGCGGCAGAACGAAGGACTGAGACGGCTCGCGCAGGAGAATGGAGCGACCCTGTACATGGTTCTTCTGACAGCTTACAAGACACTGCTCCACCGGTACAGCAGCCAGGAAGACCTCGTCGTCGGCACGCCGGTAGCCGGCCGGCCGCATGCCGAGCTGGAGCCGCTCATCGGCATGTTCGTCGGCACGCTGCCAATCCGCAGCTACCCGGAAGGGGCCAAAACCTTCCTTCAGTATCTGCAGGAGATCAAAGAGGGTACGCTGCAGGCGTTCGATCACGCCGATTATCCGTTCGAGGATCTCGTGGAACGGCTCGGCCTGAAGCGGGAGCTGAGCCGAAGCCCGCTGTTCGATACAATGTTTGCGCTGCAGACGGCCGGAGGAGCGCCGGGGGAGGACGCGGAGCCGGAAGCAGGCGGACTGCGTTTTGCGCCATATCCGACAGAGCATACGGTGGCCAAGTTTGACCTTACGCTCTTTGCGGCGGAGGAGCCGGACGGCCTTGGATGCTCCTTCGAATATGCAGAATCCCTGTTCAATCCGGTGACGATTGAACGCATGGCGGCGCATTTCAGCCGGCTTGTGGATGCGGTAGTATCCGATCCCGAACAGCCCCTCGCGGAGCTGGAGCTGATCACGGAGGGGGAGAGAGAACACATCCTCGGGGCGTTCAACGCGACGGAGACGGCTTATCCGAAGGAACGCACGCTCCATGAACTGTTCGAAGAACACGCTGCCCAGCGGCCGGATGCTCCGGCGGTCACCTTCGGCGATCGGCAGCTGACATACGGGGAGCTGAACGGACAGGCGAACCGGCTGGCCCGGAAACTGCGCGCGGCAGGAGTCACTGCGGACCGTCCGGTCGCGATGCTCGCAGAGCGGTCTCCGGAGATGGTCATCGGCATCTTAGCCGTACTGAAGGCGGGAGGAGCTTACGTGCCGATGGATCCCGAATATCCTGAAGAACGCCTTCGGTTCATCATGGAGGATTCCGGGGCGAGGGAGCTCCTGACGCTGAGCGGTCTGCTGGACCGGGCGCCGGCTGCTGGTCGGTTCATCCTGCTCGACGATGAAGCGAGCTACGACGCCGACGAGGCCAATCTGGAGCCCGTCTCAGGCAGCGAGCACCTGGCCTATATCATGTATACTTCGGGAACGACGGGGCGGCCAAAGGGGAACGAGACGACTCACCGCAATATTATTCGTGTCGTCCGGGATACGAACTATATCACGATTGGGCCGGAGGATACGCTGCTTCAGCTCTCCAGCTATGCATTTGACGGGTCGACCTTCGATATTTTCGGCGCTCTCTTGAACGGAGCGAGATTGGTGCTTGTACCGAAGACCGATCTTCTGGAGATGACGAAGCTTTCGAAGCTCATCGCCTCCGAACGGATTTCGGTGCTCTTCATTACGACAGCACTCTTCAACGTACTCGTCGACCTCAATCTGGGCTCCCTGAGTTCTCTGCGCAAAGTGCTGTTCGGGGGCGAGCGTTCATCCCCGGCACATGTCCGCAGAGCCCTGCAGTTCCTGGGTCCGGATCGTCTGCTGCATGTGTACGGACCTACGGAGAGCACGGTGTTCGCCACCTGCTATCCGGTACATGAGCTCGATGAAGGATCATCTTCCCTGCCGATCGGAAGTCCCATCGCCAATACCTCCGTATATATCGTGCAGGGAGGGGACCCGCTGCGGCTTGCTCCCATCGGCGTTCCCGGTGAACTGTGCGTCGGCGGAGACGGCTTGGCCCGCGGTTACCTGAACCGGCCGGAGCTGACGGTCGAGAAGTTCATCCCGAACCCTTACCGGACGGGCGAGCGCCTGTACCGCACCGGCGATCTGGCGCGTTGGTTGCCCGACGGGAACATCGAATTCCTCGGCCGGATAGACCATCAGGTCAAAATCCGGGGGCACCGGATCGAACTTGGCGAGGTGGAGGCGCAGATTCTGAAGGCGCCGTCCGTGCAGGAGACCATCGTACTCGCGCGGGAAGACGCGGAAGGGAGCAGGCAGCTGGCCGCCTACTATGTGGCGGACGCGCCGCTGTCCCCTGGCGAACTGAGGCGCTTCCTCGCCCGTGAGCTCCCGGGGTATATGATTCCAGCCTACTTCACCCGGCTGGAGAAGATGCCGCTCACGCCTAACGGCAAGATCGACAGGGCCGCGCTGCCCGTTCCTTCGGATCAGCTCGACACCGGCACGCCTTACGAACCGCCGCGCACACCGGCCGAAGAAGCGCTCGCGCGGGTTTGGCAGTCCGTGCTCGGCGCGAAGCAGGTGGGCATCCGCGACAGCTTCTTCGACCTCGGCGGCGACTCCATCAAGGCGATTCAAGTGTCCTCCCGCCTGCTCCAGGCCGGGTACAAGGTGGAGATGAAGGAACTGTTCCAGTACCCGACTATCGCCGAGCTGGGCGGCAGGGTACGGCCGGCCGGCCGTACGGCAGACCAGGGAGAGGCGAGCGGACCGGTGGAGCTGACTCCGATTCTCCGCTGGTTCCTGGGAGAGGCGAATGCGGAACCGCATCATTTTAACCAATCCGTGATGCTGTATCGCCCGGACGGGTTCAGGGAAGAGGCGGTCCGCCTCGCGGCCGCACAGGTCGTCAAGCACCACGACGCCCTCCGGATGATATTCGAGCGCTCGGAGGAAGAGGGCTATTCGGCCCGAATCCGTCCGTCTCTGGAAGGTGAACTGTTTACTCTTCATACGGTGGATCTGCGCGAATCCGCCGACCCGTCCGCTGCTGTCGAACAGGAGGCGGAAGCGATCCAGCGCAGCATCGATCTCGGAACCGGTCCGCTGATGAAGCTGGGACTGTTCCGGTGCGAGGACGGGGAGCATCTGCTGCTGGCCATTCACCACCTGGTGGTCGACGGTGTCTCCTGGCGTATTCTCTTTGAGGACTTCGCCTCGGCCTACGAGGAAGCGCTGGCCGGACGGGCCGCCGCGCTGCCGCTGAAGACGGATTCCTTCCAGCTGTGGGCCCGGAGCCTGGCCGACTATGCGGCAGGTCCCCGGATGGCAGCGGAGCGCGACTATTGGCTGGGTCTTGCGGATGCGCAGTGCCCGTCTCTTCCAAAGGATTACACGGCAGAGGAAAGCTCTTATGTACAGGACAGCGAGTCCGTATCCGTTACCTGGACGGAAGAGGAGACGGAGCTGCTCCTGAAGCAGGCGCACCGCGCCTACAACACGGAAGTGAACGATCTGCTGCTGGCGGCGCTCGGTCTGGCCGTACAGAGATGGACGGGACAAGGAAAGGTGCTCGTCAACCTGGAGGGGCACGGCCGGGAACCGATTATACCGGATATGGACATCACCCGGACCGTCGGCTGGTTTACCTCGCAGTTCCCTGTTCTGCTGGAGACAGGAGTTGACGGGGATGTCGGGGAGAACATCAAGCAGGTCAAAGAGGGACTGCGAGCTATCCCGAACAAGGGGATCGGTTATGGTCTGCTGAAGTTCCTGGCAGAGCCGGAGGACAGTCCGCTCGCCGCGTTGAAGCCGGAGATCTCCTTCAACTATCTCGGACAGTTTGACCAGGACCTGGAACGCAGCGCGATCGAAACCTCCGCTTATTCATCGGGGATGCCGCTGAGCGGACGGACGCCGAGATGGTATTCGCTGGATATCAACGGCATGATCTCCGGAGGCCAGCTTGGTCTCACCATCACGTACAGCCGCAAGGAATACCGTCCGGAGACGGTCCAGGCGCTCGCCGACGGGCTGCAGATCAGCCTGCGTGAAGTGATCCGGCACTGTGCCGCTCAGCAGCGCAGAGAGCTGACGCCAAGCGATGTGACCCTGAGGGGCATGAGCGCGGCGGAGCTGAAGGAGCTGACCTCGCGTACCGCCCATCTGGGTGAGCTCGAAGATGTCTATCCGCTGACACCGATGCAGGCCGGCATGCTGTTTCACAGCCGCTACGAACCGAAGTCGGGAGCTTATTTCGAACAGGTGACGTACAATCTGTACGGCACCTTCGATTCCGAAGCCTTCGAGAAAAGCCTGAACGGTCTGATCTCCCGGCACGCCGTGCTCCGGACGAATTTCCTCTTCGGTGCGTCCGACCGCCCGCTGCAGGCCGTATTCCGAAGCCGCCGAGCTGAATACCGATATGAAGATCTCAGGTCCCTGGACGAGGCGGACCGGGAAGGGCATATGGCGGCTGTTATAGCCGAGGACGCTGCGCGCGGATTTGATCTGGGCTCGGATCTGCTGCTGCGCATTAGGGTTCTGCGTTCGAGCGAAACGGCCTATCGCTTCATTTGGAGCTTCCATCACATTATCATGGACGGCTGGTGCCTCTCCGTTGTGAACGGCGAAGTGTTCGAACGCTACAGCGCCGAGCTGGAAGGGCGGGAGGCGGTGCTTGCTCCGGTGACGCCTTACAGCGACTACATCCGCTGGCTGCAGGACCAGCCTAAGGAAGAGGCTGCTTCTTACTGGAGGCAGTATCTGGCGGACTACGAGCAGGAAACCAAGCTTCCGTATGGTGATACGGCAGCCAAGGGGTCCGGTTATACGGCTGCGGAGCTGACATGCGAGCTGGGCCGCGACCTGACGAACCGGATCAACCGGACGGCGAAGGCGCATCAAGTGACATTCAATACTTTCATGCAGACCGCCTGGGGAATTATCCTGCAGAGATACAATAACCACGGGGATGCGGTGTTCGGCAGCGTCGTCTCCGGACGTCCCGCCCACATCCCGGGCGTCGAATCCATGATCGGCCTGTTCATCAACACGGTCCCAGTCCGTGTCCGCAGCGAGGGCAAAGAGTCCGTCTCGGCGCTCCTTAGGCGGACCCAGGAAGGGGCGCTCGCCTCCCAAGCCTACGATTATTACCCGCTGTATGAGATTCAGTCCCTCGCGGGCGGCCGGCAGGATCTTATCCACCATATTATGGTGTTCGAGAATTACCCGGTCGAGGAACAGGTGGAGCAGCTCGGAGGCCATCCGCAGGCGGCGTTCCAGATCTCGGACGTGGGTATGGTCGAGCAGACGAGCTACGGCTTCAACCTGACCGTCATGCCGGGCGAGGAAACGGCCGTGAAGTTCGAGTACAACGCGGAGCTGTACAGCGGCCGGGAGATCGAACGGATTCAGGGGCACCTCGTTCATATGCTGGCGCAGATGGCGGAGGACCCGGAACGCAGCGTGGAGAGCCTGGAGCTTGTGACCGCCGGCGAGAGGGAGGCGCTGCTCGAGAGCTTCGGCGCCCTTCCGGAAGGTGCGGAAGAAACACGCCCCCTTCTGTTCCATGAGCTGTTCGAACAGCAGGCCCGCCGGAGTCCGGAGGAGACGGCGGTCATCTTCCAGGACCGCAGCCTGACCTACGGAGAGCTGAACGCCAGGGCAAGCCTGCTAGCCGTTCGATTGCGGGAATCCGGCATCGGCAGGGAGCAGGTGGTCGGCATACTGGCCGAGCGGAGCGTGGAGATGATCACGGCGGTGCTCGCCGTATGGAAAGCGGGCGGCGCCTACCTCCCGCTGGACCCGGATTACCCGGCGGAGCGGATCGAATACATGCTGGAGAACAGCAAGGCGCAGGTACTGCTAACGCAGGCGGCGCTGACCGGCCGGGTGGCGCCGTGGAGCGATCAGCCGGGGGCGGACCGCCTCGTGTTGAGCCTGGACGACGAGTCATTGTACAGCGTGAATCCGGACGGCGGCAGCGTGGAAGCCGCAAGCCTGCCGAATATCAACGCGCCGGGTGACCTGGCGTATGTGATCTACACTTCGGGTACGACAGGGCGCCCCAAGGGCGTCATGATCGAACACAGGAGTCTGATGAGCACTGCCATGGCGAACCGGCGGGAATACCGCCTCGGCGAATTCCCCGTCCGTCTGCTGCAGCTGGCCAGCTTCTCGTTCGACGTCTTCGCGGGCGATCTGACCCGTGCGCTGCTGAACGGCGGAACGATGGTCATCTGCCCGAAAGAAGACCGGATCGATCCGGAGCGCCTGCATGCCCTGATCGAGACACACGGCCTTACCCTGTTCGAGGCTACACCGGCGCTCGTGATTCCTTTCCTGGATTATGCGGCCCGCAAGGACTGCGCGCTCACCTCGCTGAAGCTGGTCATCACCAGCTCCGACAGCTGCAGTGTGGCTGATTACCGTCAGCTTCAGGAGCGTTGGGGAAGCCGGATCCGCATCATTAACTCGTACGGCGTGACGGAAGCGGCGATTGACTCGAGTTATTATGACGAGCCGCTGGAGAAGCTGCCGAAGACCGGCCATGTGCCGGTAGGCCGGGCGTACATGAACGCAAGGTTCTATATCCTGGATCCTCAGCTGCGTCCCGTACCGGTAGGGGTGACAGGCGAGCTGTGCATCGGCGGTCCCGGGGTGGGCCGCGGTTATATGCACCGTCCGGACCTGACGGCGGAGAAATTCATTGAGAACCCGTTCGTGCCGGGAGAACGCATCTACCGGACAGGCGATGCGGCCCGGTGGATGGAAGACGGCAACGTTGATTTTATCGGCCGGATGGACCATCAGGTCAAGATACGCGGCTACCGGATCGAACTTGGCGAGATCGAAACGGCGATCCTCCGGTTCCCGGGTGTCAAACAGGCGGTCGTCATAGACCGCACGGACGAACGGGGGGGCAAATATCTGTGCGGCTATGCAGCGGCTGAGGCTGAGCTGGATCTCGAAGCGCTGCTGAAGGAGCTTCGCCAATCGCTGCCGGCGCATATGGTACCGGCCCGGCTCATGCAGCTGGAGCGGCTGCCGCTTACGCCGAACGGCAAAGTGGACCGGAAGGCGCTCCCCGAGCCGGAAGGACGGACTCTGACGGGAGCCGAATATGTGGCTCCCCGTTCGGAGAACGAGAAGCGCCTTGCCGGTATCTGGCAGGAAGTGCTGGGTGTGGAAACCGTAGGGATCAAGGATAATTTCTTCGACCTGGGAGGCCACTCGCTCAAGGTGCTGGAGCTTATGCGCCGCATTGAGACCGATTTGGGCCTGGAGCTTCCGCTGCGGACCGTCTTCGAAACGCCCACACTGGAGGCGCTGGCGGTCGAAATCGTGAAGAGTGAGCTTGATCCGGGAAGCGGCACACCGGCCACAAGGCTGAATGCATCGGGACCCCTCCGGATCTTCCTGTTCCCGCCGATGATCGGATCGGGTCTCGCCTTCTCGGAGCTGGCCGTGGAACTCGATACCCATGCCGTGGTATACGGGCTGGATTATATCGATGATGCCGCCGGCGAGGAAGACATGTTGGACCGGTACGTCCGGGCCATTACCGAGATTCAGCAGGAATCTCCATTCATCCTCGGAGGCTATTCCATGGGAGGCAATCTGGCATTCGAGGTGGCCAAGGAAATGGAGAAGAGGGGATACACGGTATCCCATCTGCTGATGATCGACTCGGCAAGGATTGTCAGGGACTATAATCTGGATGCCGAAGAGCTTCGCCGGCAGGTGGAGGCCTCGCTGGAGGGCATTGCCGAGCCGTTCAAAGAGATTCTTACCGGCCGTCACAGGGAACGCGTGCATGCTTATGCACAGTACGGCAACCGTCTTGTGAACCGGTGGAGCGTCCAGTCAAGCATCCACAATTTCATTGCGGCCGGCGGTTTGGTGCCAGGTGTGTCCGTCAAGGACGACCGCCTCAGCTGGAAGCAGGGGACACGTGGGGCCTACACGGAGCATATGATGAAGGGCGGACATGATGAGATCCTCGAGCATGGTTATGTCGAGGCGAACGCCCAGGTGCTGAAGAGCGTGCTTGCCGAAATTGCCGGTCAGCTGACAAGCTCCTCTCGGGAGGGGACAACCGTATAACAGGGCAGCCGCCAAGTCCTAAGTAATTCCAACCAAAGCCAAGGGCATCGACGCTTGTCGATGCCCTTTTTGCTTTGGTTTTCCTGCTTCCACGGTTCTCGGCGAAACTTTTCGGGTAGTAATCCTTGCGGCCCTATATTTGGTGATAAATGGGAAACCATAGAGAGAGAAGGGAAGGGAATTCGCCGTTCCCGGAAAGGAGGAAACCCACATATGAGTAAACTGCTAAAGACTGCCGCCCGGCTTGGGCTCTGTGCAGGCCTGCTGCTGCCTCTGGTGAATGCGGAGGTCCGTCCGGCCGCCGCCGAATTCAATCTGACGCCCGCCGGACTGGAGTCCACTCTGGACGGGCTGATGAAGGAACGGATGGACGCTCTTCATATCCCCGGCGCCGCGGTTGTCGTGACCAAGGGCAGCGGGATTTATTTCAGCAAGGGATATGGCAATGCGGATACGGCGGCGCAGGTGCCGATGGACCCGGCCCGGACGCGGATCCCGATCGGTTCGCTGACGAAGTCGGTGACCGCTACGGCCGCCATGCAGCTTGTGGAAGAGGGCCGTCTGGATTTGAAGCAGGATATCAATACGTATCTGCGGACGTATCAGGCGCCGAAATTCGGGAATCTGCCAATTACGCTTCATGACCTGCTGACCCATACCTCGGGCCTCGACCAGGCGGTATACGAGGTGAACGGGAAGACGAAGGAATCCACACCGGATGCGGAGACCTTCCTGAAGCGGTACTTCGAGGCGCAGCCTCCGGTCCGCCCTCCGGGTGAGAAATACGAGTACAGCAACGCCGGTCTGGGCCTGGCCGGCAATCTCGTCGAGATCGCATCAGGCCAGCCGCTGTCCGCTTATTACGAGCAGAAGCTCCTCGGACCGCTGAAGATGCCGAGCGCCACGCTTGACCTTCCGCTTGGCGATCCGCAGCTCGCGAAGTCGTATTCCTACGCCAAAGGCGTGTATCAGGAAGTTCCGTACAGCTACATCTCCCTGCCGGGAGCAGGGGGGCTCACCGTCGTGCCGAATGAATTCGCGAACTACCTGATCGCCCACCTGAACGGGGGGCAGGCGGGGGACACGCGGATTCTGAAGCCGGATTCGGTGGAAGCCATGCACGCGAAGCAGTACGCCGCGAATCCGCAGCTCGACGGGATCGGCTACGGCTTCTTCCGAGGCCGGACCGCGAGCGGCATCCCGACGCTGTACCACACCGGCGAGATCGACGGCTTTGTGTCGGAGCTCGTGCTGATCCCCTCCGAGAAGGTCGGCATCTTCGTGGCTGTGAACAGCGCCGGCTCGGATGTCCAGCTGCATGAGGAGATCGTTGAGGCCCTCAGCGGGCACATGAGCGCTCCTGCACAGCCTCTTGATCCGAGTGCGTCGGCGTCTGCCGGCGGCCGGAGGACCGCTCCGGCCGCGATCGACACGGCGGCGCTGGCCGGCGATTATCAGGCGGGGATCAATCCCCGGCACGGCTGGGGCAAGTGGCTGCGGTTCCTCGGTGGCTTCAGCGCGCAGGTGGAGTCGCCGGATCCGTCAAGCCTTCGGGTGACCGCCGTCTTTTCCGGCAGCCCCGAGAAGCAGACGAAGCTTTTCAAGCACGCCGGAGGCGGGCTGTTCCAGGAGGTGAACGGCCGGGAGAAGCTGAGCTTCCAGGAGGCGGAAGGGCGGATGGCGATGACGCTGTCCGATCATACGACTCTGGGGAAGGTCTCGTTCTGGCAGAAAACCTGGACACTGCTGTCCCTGTATGCCGCAGGATCGCTGGTCTTCCTCGTCATCGGCCTGATCTGGCTTGTGCGCTACGGCATCCGGGCGTTCCGGAAGTCCGCGAAGCCGGTATCCGGCATAGTGGCGGCGATCGCGCTGCTCAATACGGTCTTCCTGGCCGTGCAGCTCACCTACGGGAACAGCCAGCTTACGTTCGGGTACCCCGCATGGTACGCATGGGGCATAAGCTCCCTGCCGCTGGTCTCCGCGGCGCTGGCCGTATGGCTGCTGTGGAAGATGGCATCGGGCCGCAGAGGGAGCGGATGGGCCGGCTGGAAGACCGCTTTTTCCCTCTTTACGCTGGGGTTCACGGGGTTCCTGTACTATTGGAACTTCCTTCCGGTACACTATTCCTGATCCACCGGTCATCCGGACACGAAGACGACACGGGACCGTCAACCGGGAGCCTGGTTCCTTTCCTTCCGAAGGGGACACAGGCTCTTTCTCTTGAAAAATAAGAATGGATATCACGCCAGCGCAGCTCGCGTGGACCAGGATCTCATAGACTTTCCTAACGGGATGGTTTACAGTGAAAGTACATTTTGTCACAAGGGGATGCCAGTGCTAACCGAAAAACTACTCCTTCATCTTCTGATGATCCTGGCTCCGATCCTCGGATACGGATTCTATCAGGATCACCTGCGAGCGTCCCGCTCACCTTATCTTTACGGTGTGCTGCTTGGCATCAGCTCGCTCGTCTGCATGGCTTTTCCGTTCTATTATCTCGGCTTCTACTGGGATCTGCGGAATATTCCGATGGTGATCGCGTTCCTGTATGCAGGGCAGGGGCCCGGCTTCATCACGATGGGAGCCATCCTGCTTATGAGGACGGTGATCGGCGGGGACCAGCTGCTGTTCGGTTATGTGAACTGCCTGCTCTCCGGCGGGTTCCTGTATCTGATGAGCCGTTCCTTTCTGGGGCTCTCTTCCCGCAAGCGGGTCAACATCGTCGTGCTGATCTCCCTGTGGCCCATGCTCGTGTCTCTGCTGATGCTCGTGATTCACCTCTCCATCCAGCCTGTCAAGGAATCGCTCGCCCTGCTTCCCTTATCCAATATCGTAATGTTCGGCTTCATCTATATCGTCGCCGCCTGGATCGGCGCCAAGCTCAATGAAACGATGCTCGAGCACCGGCAGATGAAAGAGAAGATCCGGCGGGCGGAGAAGCTCAATACGCTCAGCGATCTCGCCGCCTCGATTGTCCACGAAGTGCGCAACCCGCTGACGGTCGTCAAAGGCTTCATGCAGCTTTCGCAGAGAAGGGCGGAGGATGCGCCGAACTATGTGCCGCTCATTCTGGAGGAGCTGAACCGGGCTGAATCGATCCTGAACGACTTCCTGAGCTTCGCCCGTCCCGAACTGAAAAAGCTGGAGAGCCTGGATCTCTCCCGTATGCTGGACCATACCGCCGTCCTTCTGACGCCGCTCGGGCTCAAAGCCGGCGTGATGGTTACGGCTGACATTGAAGAAGGGATTGTGCTGACGACGGACAAAAGCCTGCTGCAGCAGGCGATCGTGAATCTGATGAAGAATGCGGTGGAGGCGACCGCCAGCGGAGGACAAGTCTCGCTGCAGCTGAAGCGTGAGGGGGGAGAGGCCCGCATCCATATCGCGGATACCGGAGCGGGCATGAACGAAGCGCAGCTGAAGCGTCTCGGGACGCCCTATTACTCCACCAAGGACAGAGGGACGGGCCTCGGCACCTCCATCGCGCTGCGGACGATCGAGACGTTAGGCGGGAGCCTGTCGTATGAAAGCAAGGTCCATGTCGGCACCCGGGTGACGATCAGGTTCCCGCTCGCGGCGAAGACACCAAATCCCCCGCTTCCGGAATAACGGAGCGGGGTTTTCATTTGTAGTGTGCGGCCAATGGGGCTTCAGCTCAAGTTCGGATTCAGCTCTGGTTCTGGTTCGGCGCATTCTGCGCCGTGTTGGCATTGGCGCCTGCAGCACCGGCCTGCGTCAGCGACTGGAGGCTGTCCATGGAGCTCTGAAGCTTCTGGAGCTCGGCCTCAAGTTCATTCGGCGAGTTGACAGCGGCCTGGATCCGCTTGCCGGATTCCTCGATTTCCTTGGCGACTCGGTTCACGGTCGATACATCAAACTGCATGGCGGTGGGAACCTCCTTAGTTTCGGACAGACCGGGTTATGTTTTCGAAGGGAATGGCTGTCGTCATGAGCTTGTTAAGTCTAGGCTTCCTCGGATTTCCAGAAGTTATTCAGCGGGTTCCGATCCGTTCGGCATGGTTCTCCCTTTTAGCACCCTCCGTTTGTTGGGGTGTTTTTTGTTTTGGGCAGAACAAAGATAAAAAAGGATTGCGGGAAAGGAAGACATCTCCTAAAATGTAACCATGGTTACATTACGAATAGGAGGATGAGAATGTCTGAACCGCAGCTTGCCCCAACGGCTGTCCGGCCGGAGCCGGCCCCTTACACGCTCTGGCAGCTCGTCCTGTACTTCCTGAAGCTCGGCACGGTAGGCTTCGGCGGTCCGGTCGCTCTCGTGGGGTATATGTTCCGGGACCTGGTCGAACGCCGCCGATGGATCTCCGAGGAGGATTACAAGGACGGTCTGGCCTTGTCCCAGCTGGCCCCGGGCCCGCTAGCCGCCCAGCTCGGATTTTATCTCGGGTACGTGCATTACGGCGTGATCGGCTCGACCCTGGCCGGCATTGCTTTCGTGCTGCCTTCGTTCCTGATGGTCGTGGCCCTCGGCTGGGCCTATCAGCTCTACGGCGGAATCTCCTGGATGCAGGCCGTGTTCTATGCCGTAGGCTCCAGTGTCATCGGCATCATCGCGTTCAGCGCGTACAAATTAACGGCCAAGACCGTCGGCAGGGACAGGGTTCTCTGGGGCATCTTCGCCGTCGTGGCCCTGTACACCGCCTGGACGGAGACCGAAGACGTGCTGCTGATCCTCGGCGCGGGCGTGCTCTACTGGCTGCTGAAGTCGGCGAAGCGCCCGGGCAGGGTACAGGCGTCCTTCTTCGCGCTTCCAGCCGACACGCTCACCCATGCGGCGAGCGGCGCGGTCACCGCTGCCGGCTCCAGTACGCTGTGGGAGCTGCTGCTCTTCTTCGCGAAGGCCGGCGCCTTCGTCTTCGGCAGCGGCATCGCCATCGTGCCGTTCCTCTTCTCCGGCGTGGTCAAAGAGCACGGCTGGCTGACCGACAGCCAGTTCGTCGACGCCGTCGCCGTGGCGATGATCACGCCGGGACCCGTCGTCATCACGACCGGGTTCATCGGATTCCTGGTCGCCGGCTTCTCCGGAGCGGCGGTCGCCGCGCTGGCCACGTTCCTGCCGGCCTACCTGCTGACGATCGTGCCGGCGCCGTTCTTCAAGAAGTACGGCCGGCGTCCGGGGATCGCTCACTTCGTCACCGGGGTGACGGCCGCCGCTTGCGGCGCGATTGCCGGCGCGGTCTTCGTCCTCGGCAAGCGGTCCATCGTGGACCTGCCGACGCTGCTGTTCGCCCTGGTGACCCTGCTGCTGCTCTGGAAGGTCAAGAAGGCGTCCGAGCCTGTGATCGTCCTCGGCGCGGCCGTGCTCGGGCTGATCGTCTATCCGCTGACTCACTAGCCGAAGGGAGGGGGAGCCTATGCAGCCATGGCTGCTGCTGGTCTACAAAGTACCGCCGAAGCCGACTTCAAGCCGCGTCTATGTCTGGCGGAAGCTCAAGAAGCTGGGCGCGCTCCTCTGGCATGACGCCGTCTGGATTCTGCCCGCCACACCCAGGACGCGGGAGCACTTCCAGTGGCTTGCGGCCGAGATCAAGGAGCTTGGCGGGGAAGTGCAGGTGTGGCAGGCGGATACGCTGCTGCCCGGGCAGGAGGAGGCGCTCGTCCGGCAGTTCGAGAGCCAGGCGGACGAGGCCTATCAGGCTGTCCTGGCAGGGCTGAAGGAGCCGAAGGCGGATTATGCCGCCGCGTCCCGTGCTTATCTGCAGGTGCAGCAGCAGGATTATTTCGGCTCCGCCTGGGGACCGCGCATCCGGGAGGAGCTGTTGAATGCCAGGAAAGGGGAGAAGGAAGAGTGAGATGGGTGACATGGAAAGGAATCGGTGTGGACCGGATGGGCTGTGCCTGGCTGATCCGCCGCTTCATCGACCCGGAGGCCGAGTTCCTCTTCATTGAGGCGGGATCGACCGAGCTTCCGGAAGGGGCGGAGGGCTTCGATATTCCCGGGGTGCGGTTCACCCATCACCGGGGGCACTGCAGCTTTCATGCCCTCGTGCAGTCGTTTGAGCTGAGAGACCCGGTGCTGCTGAGAATAGCCCGGATCGTGGATGAAGCCGATACGCTGCAGGAGATCGTGCTAGAGCCCGCCGCCGCCGGCCTGGATGCCATCTGCGAAGGGCTGCGGCTCATCAGCGGCAGTGATGAGGAAGCCCTGGAGAAGGGCTGTCTCGTATATGAAGCCCTGTATGCCCAGCTGCTCAGCCAGCAGCCGGGGGCAAGGGGCAGTTCCCGCTGAGACGCCGGCCGACGGACGGATCGGATCGGCAGAGAGGTCGGTTATCAGGAAAGGAACGAGGTCAAACAAGGGAGAATCTCCCGGTCAGCGTGCCGGGGATCCTCCCTTGTTGTCATTCATCCGGCGGATCCAGTTCAAATTCCAGAGGAGCAGCATATACAGGAACGGATATGTCACCGTGGAGTATTCCAGCTTCCAGCCGTTGTAATAAAACCAGCCTGCCTCGAGCGTTGTGTATTCATAAACAACGGCAAAGAGCCACCAGCCGGCAATATACAGGCTCTTGGCGGCCAGGCTGCGGTCGTAAGGAAAGAGGTTCAGGAACAGCACGTTGATCGCCGGGTAGATCCCGTAAATGGCAAGATAACCGATGCGGTCGACGCCCACGTCGAAATAGCCGTAGAGATCAAAATTCAGGTTCAGCGTTACGTCGGTGACCAGCGCAAGGAGCAGAGAGAACAGGATGGTCGTGTAATGTTCGAGCAGGGTCAGCTTCTTGGGAATCAAGTAAGCCGCAACATTGAAGACGAGGATCGAGACGAGTAAGTGAACCCACAGTTCCATGTCCGGTTGTTCCCTCCCTTGCTATTAGACTGCCCCATCCCATATGCCGTATACCCCAGAACCTTCCGCTGAAGAGAACTCATGTCAACCCCCTCTCCGTCTGCTGCATAATATTGCCTGTTTAGGATAGCCTGTACATAGAAACCCTGCAGCCGAAAGCAAAAGGAGAGTGGAACATGAGCGATCCGCCACGCACTGGGCATGCGGAGGCCCCTCCGGTCCCTCGAGCGGCAGAGGACCGGTTCGGCCCCGATTACGGGGAGAACATCCAACGGCTGCAGGGCATGTTCGGTGATTGCGACGATGTCCTGTTCAGCGAGATCGCGCTGGGGAGCGGGGAGCGGGCGACCCTGGTCTTTGTGCCCGGGTTGTCCGACATCGCGGCCCTTCAGGAACAGGTGGTGGGCGCCCTGCAGCAGGTCCGCCTGGACCGGGAAGCTGCGGCCCGGCCGGCGGATTGGCTGAAGCAGTCCTTGCCCGTAGCTTCGGCGGGCGAGGTGCTTGGCTTCGATGATTTGGCCCATCGGATTCTGAGCGGCAGCCCGGCGCTGCTGCTTGAGGGGCAGGCGGCGGCATTCTCGCTCGCGCTGCCCAAATGGGACAAGCGCTCGATCGAGGAGCCGGCCGCCGAGTCGGTCGTGCGCGGACCGAGGGAGGGCTTCACCGAGGATCTGGCGTCCAATACGGTGATGCTGAGGAGGAAGATTCGCAGCCCCAAGCTCAAGATGAACTTCTTCACGGTCGGCGAGTATACCCGGACGGAACTCGCGCTGGTGTATATCGAAGGGATTGCAGCACCCGGTCTCGTCCGCGAAGCGGCCGAGAGAATCGGGCGCATCAAGCTCGACGGCATTCTGGAGAGCGCCTATATCGAAGAGCTGATGGAAGATCAGCCTTCTTCGCCGTTCCCGCAGCTAAGGAGCACCGAACGGCCCGACGTGTGTGCCGGCGCGCTTCTGGAGGGGCGGATCGTCCTCCTGATGGAAGGCACGCCGTTTGCCCTGATCGCCCCCGTCACGCTCTTTTCTCTGCTGCAGTCGCCCGAGGATTATTACCAGCGCTCGGTCAGCGCCACGCTGATCCGGTGGATCCGGTACATGTTCTCCTTTATCGCGCTGTTCGCTCCGTCCTTCTATGTGGCCATTCTCACCTACCATCAGGAGATGGTTCCGACCACGCTGCTGCTGACCATTGCCAAGTCGCGGGAGGACATTCCGTTTCCGGCGGTCGTGGAGGCCTTCCTGATGGAAGTCATGTTCGAAGGCCTGCGGGAAGCGGGCATCCGCCTGCCCAAGCAGGTGGGCGCCGCCGTCAGCATCGTCGGAGCGCTTGTCATCGGCCAGGCGGCGACTGCGTCAGGCCTCGTCTCCTCGCCGATGGTCATGGTTGTGGCGATCACCGGCATCGCATCGTTCATGATCCCCCAGTACCAGACCAGCATCGTCTACCGGATTCTGCGCTTTCCCTTGATGCTCCTCTCCGGAATTCAGGGATTGGTGGGGCTGACGCTGGGTGTCATCATCATCGTCATTCACTTATGCCAGCTGCGCTCTTTCAGGGAGCCGTACCTCAGCCCCCTGGCCCCCCAGCACAGGAAGTCGTGGAAGGATGTTCTCCTGCGGGCGCCCGAGAGGAAGATGGAGACCCGTCCGCAGCTGAAGCAATCCCGGAATCCGGTACGCCAGAGCAATCCACGAGGGGGAAGGAGCTGACCGCGAGGCATGTTGGACCAAGGGCGCATCTCCGCTCAGCAATTATCACTGCTGCTGTATTCCACCGTACTGGCTACGGTGATCCTGCAGGCTCCCGCCATTATGGCCAAGCACGCGGAGAGGGACTTGTACCTCTCGCCCGTGTGGGCCGCCTTTGCCGGGCTGCTTGTCATCTGGCTGTCGATGGCTCTTCACCGGTATTTCCCGAAGCGGACGGTCATCGGATACAGTTCCGTCCTTCTCGGACGGTGGGGAGGCCGGCTGCTCGGCAGCGTTCTTTTATTTTTCTACCTGCATATCAACAGCTTGAATTTGAGGCAGTACGGGGAATTCATTGTGGGGACCGTTCTTCCGAGGACTCCGCTGCTGTTCGTGATGGGATGCATGATGCTCGTCTGCATGTACGCTGCTTCCGGTGGAATCGAGAGCATCGGACGGGCATCCCAAATGTTCGTTCCGGTCGTCGTGGTGCTCCTCCTGATCGTGCTTCTGCTCCTGATTCCGGATCTCGATCCGAAGCTGGTGCCGCCTATTATGGAACGCGGACTGAAGCCTTCGCTGATGGGCTCCATACCGGCACAGAGCTGGTACAGCGAGCTGTTTCTCATGGCCTTCCTGCTGCCCTATGTCTCCGATCCGGAGAAGGTGATCCGCCGCTCGTCCCTGTATGCTTTCCTCGGCGTGCTGGCTACCCTGGTGCTGACCGGCATCTGGTCGCTGATGCTCTTCGGGAACACGGTCTCCCGCCAGATGTACCCCCTGATGAGCGCCGCCGAATACATCAGCCTGGCGGGTTTCCTGCAGCACTTGGAAGCCCTTATTCTCGCGGTTTGGATCTCGGTCATGTTCATTAAGATCACGATGATCCATTATGTGGTCTGCCTGGGTGCGGCGGAGTGGCTACGGCTGTCGGGTTTCCGGCAGCTGGTGGTCCCCCTCGGCTTTCTGACGCTCGTCTTCGCGGTCTGGGCCGCGCCGAACCAGCAGGAGCTTGCCGGCTTCCTCGGCAGCATCGTTCCGATGTACGGTCTGCTGGTCCGGCTGGTTCTTCCCCTTCTGTTATGGGCGGCGGCAGCCGTTTTTCATGGCCGGCGGGGTCGAGGCGGACAGGAGCTGCAGCCATGAAGCGGGCGAGGGGGCTGGCACTAGTAGGTCTGCTGCTGGGGCTTGCAGGCTGCTGGGACCGTACCGAAGTGAACGACATGGCTTTCACCATGGCCATGTCGATTGATAAGGCAGGAGACCGCGCCGTCGAGGTGTCGGTCCAGATCTTCATTCCCCGTTCGTCCGGGGGCGGTGGAGGCGGAGGAGGAGGCGGGGAGATGCAGTCCGGCCAACATGCGGGAGGTGCTACACTGGTCCGCTCGGCGGTAGGCAAATCGATCGGGGAAGCATTGAGCAAGCTGCAGGAGCAGGTTCCCCGGTTTCTTTTTCTCGGCCATAACGAGGTGTACGTGATTGGGGAAGAGGCGGCCCGGGACGGGATTACGGACCATGTCGACTTTCTTGCACGCGCCCCGCAGTCCAGGAAGCGGGCTTATGTCTTTATCAGCAGAGGCAAAGGCAAGGAGATGCTCAAAACGCAGTCGCCGCTCGAACGCTCGTCCGCCGAAGTCGTGCGTGAGATGGCCGCGATCCGGACGGGACTCAGCATGACGGTGAAGGATATGGAAGTTCAGCTCAGCGGGCAGTCGGACAGCCTCGCCGTCCCCCTGCTGGAACGGGAGCCTTCCGGTAACAGCGGGAAAAGCAAGGAGGGGGGGATCCATTATATCCGCGGACTGGCCGTGATCAAGAAGGGGAAGATGGTCGGCACCATGGACGACACCCTTGCGCGGGGCGTGCTGTGGGTCCGCAACGAAATGAATTCGGCCGTGCTCAGCTTCCCGGCCGGAGGCGAGAGAGGCGGGACGGTATCGGTCCGATCCTGGAAAAATCACGCGAGGCTTGTTCCGGAGCTCCGCAGCGGTGAGGTGGTCATGACAGTTGTTGTGAAGGCCGAAACCTATATGCTGCAGAATACCTCTGGAATGAATCCCATGGATCCGAAGATCAACAGGCAGCTGGAGAGCCAGCTGAATGCGGCGCTCGACCAGCGGATCCGCCGAAGCATTCAGACCGCGCAGAATAAATGGAACGCGGACATCTTCGGCTTCGCCGACGCCATCAGCCGCCAATATCCTCAGCAGTGGCGGCAGATGAAAGGGCAGTGGGACAAGCTCTTTCCCAAGCTGCAGGTCATGATTCAGGCCCAGGGAACCATCGAGCGAAGCGGCGCTATAGGCGGAAGCACGGCGGTCAAACCGGCGGAGGTGATGAATCCGTGACCGTCCTGAATGCAATCTTGATCATGCTTCTCTATGGGGGTCTGGCCTTCTCGGAGTGGAAGCGGGGCAGAGGGGTCTCTCGGCGGGAGAACCTGCTGCTCCTGGGCTTGTATGCCGCCGTCTGTGCCTGCTCCCTGATCGTGCTGGCGGCGCCCAGGACGCCGGGCCCCACTCAATGGATCTCTGCGGTGCTGAGGCCTCTCGGCCAGCTGCTCGAGAAGGGGTAAGGCGCCCGGCATGGCCGCCTTGTCCGTCCGGCTTGCGGGGCAGAGGTGTCGGCGTGAGCCTCAAAGGTCAGCCGCCCGCACCCGCATACAGCTCACGGATCTCGTTGACCCGCTGGAGCAGCATCTCCCGGAGCAGGGCCGGCGCTTCGACCTCCGCCTTGGCTCCATATCCAAGCAGCGTGTCGGCGAGGCACGACAGGTCGGAGATGGCGGCTGCGCGCCGCACACAGCCTCTCCCATCCGCATGGACCGTCAGCCCTTCAGCCAGCAGCGGATCGCTCTTGGCACGGACTGCGCCGGCACGGGTCAGGTGAATCACAAGCTCGGCCGTCTCCCCGCTGGGGCGGCCGGTGAACCAGTCCCGCAGATCATAGCCCGGGGGATCGATCCGGCGTGACTGATCCTCCACAATCTTCAGGGCGGTGATGCGGTCGGCGCGGAACAGCCGGGGTTCCCTGGAGCGGAAGCAGTAGGCGGGGCAGTACCACAGGCCGCTGGCCGTGTAGACGCCGATGGGCTGGATGTCGCGCTCGGAAGTGCCTTTTTCCGCCTCATACGTGATCGTGACGATGCGCCCCTCGAGCGAAGCCTCCAGCAGCGAGGTCAAATACGGTGTATCGAGGCCCCGCTCCTGCACATGAAAGAGTACATGCGAGCGGAGTTTTTCGATCTTCTCCTTCGTCGACGGGGGGGAGTAATGGTAGAACTTCTTCAGCGCGGACTCCACCTCGGCCTCGAAGGGCAGCATCGGGTAGCCCTTCAGCGATTCGGCCACCAGGAACAGGGCGACCGCCTCCTTGTCCGAGAAGTGAATCGGCGGAAGCATCCGGTCTCGGAGCAGCTGGTACCCCCCGTGGACACCGAGCTCCGAGTACAGCGGTACGCCGAGCTCGCTTAACTCCTGCAGGTCGCGCAGGATCGTCCGCTTCGAGACTCCGAATTCCTCGGTCAGCTCCTTCAGGTTGAATTTGCGGTGGGCCTGCATCGTCATCAGGATGTGAAGCAGGCGCTGGGCTTTGTTCATCGGGCGGGTCCCTCCAGGTGGATGATGAAATCATTGTAGCATGGAAAGGTGACGGGGTTTGGCACTTTTCGGTGATACCCTGAGGACATTCGATCCGAAGGGGGACCAAGAGAGTATGACGGAAGAATCGATAAACCAAAAGTTGAACCAAACGACGAGTACGGGGACCCCGGAGCTGAGCCTGGCCCGGATCACCTGGCCAATCCTGGTGGAGATGCTGCTGCATCTGCTTATGGGCAATCTCGATATTCTCATGCTGAGCCATTACAGCGAGCGGGCCGTGGCCTCTGTGGGGATCGCCAATCAGCTGCTGCAGTTCTTTATCATGCTCTTCGGCTTTGTGGCCGCGGGAACGACGATCGTGGTATCGCAGGATTTGGGGGGCGGGCAGCGGCAAAAGGCGGTGCAGGCGGCCTGCACGGCCGCAGCGATGAATTCGGTGCTGGGGCTCGGGATCAGCCTGGCCCTCGGCGGCGGCGCCGCCTTCTTCCTTACGCTACTCGGAACACCTGACGAGATGATGGGCGAGGCCGGAACGTATCTGCGCATCGTCGGCAGCTTCCTTTTCCTGGAAGTGGTGATGCTGACGGGCTCCGCGGTGCTGCGCAGCTATGGGCTGACCCGTGAAGTCATGTGGATCTCGATCGGCATGAACGCTGTGCATGTGCTCGGCAATGCGCTGGTGCTCTACGGGCCGTTTGGTCTGCCCCAGCTGGGGCTCGAAGGCGTAGCCTGGTCGACGGTTGTCTCCCGGCTGCTGGCGATGACCGCCATCCTGTACGTGGCGAAGAGAACGCTTCGTCCGCGGCTGAAGCCCTCTTCCTTCCTCCGTGAAGCGGGGGCCTGCGCCCGGAGGCTGCTGCGGATCGGGATTCCGTCCACCATCGAATATATGGCCTATTATGTCTCACAGCTCATCATCACTTCGTTCATTGTCTCGATCGGCATCGCGGCGCTGACGACCCGGGTCTATGCGGACAGCGTGCTGGGGATCGTCTCTCTGCTTGCGACTTCGATCGCGGTCGGCACCCAGATTATCGTAAGCCGACTGGTCGGAGGCAGACGGATGGCCGAGGCGGAGGACGAATGCCGCCGGAGCATCCGCTGGTCGATGGGCCTCTGTGCGGCCGCCGCTGCGGGAGCTGCCTTCGCCGCAGAGCCCCTGCTCGGCCTCTTCACGGAGGACCCGGCCGTCATCCGCGAAGGCACCCGGGTGCTCTGGCTCATGCTGCTGTTCCAGCCCGCTCACAGCCTGTGCATGATCTATCAGCATGTGCTGAAAGCGGCGGGCGACCCGGCCTATCCGGCCAAGCTCGGCGTGCTCTTCATGATCGGCATCCGCGTGCCGGTATCCTGGCTCTGTATCACGGTGTTCGACCTCGGGATCATCGGCGTCTATGCCGCCTTTATTCTTGACGAGTGGACCCGCGCCCTGCTGATGCGCCGCCGCTGGGCCGCCGGGCGCTGGCGGACGGGAAGCGGGGAGAGGGAGGCGGTCACAACCGCAGCCGTATCCTGACATGACAAGGACCCGTCAGCTGTAAAGCTGCGGGTCCTTGTCATCACTGGACTATCGATTCCTTCGAGCCTACCCCCTTATTTCGTTTGGATATATACGGTCTGGGCGGCTCCATCCCAGCTCACTTCGGCGCCGAGCGCCTCGCTGATGAACCGCACCGGCACCATCGTGTTCGAGTTCACAAGCTGTGCGGGCACCTCGAGCGGCTTCACCGTGCCGTTCACTGTCGGCTCCGTGCTGTCCAGCTTGAGGTAGACCGTCGTCTCCTTCTTTACGGCCGTGACGGAGCGCTCCTGCGCGTTCCAGGTGAGCACGGCGCCGAGCCGCTCGAAGATCGCCCGCATCGGCACCAGGATACTGCCGTCCTTGTTGACCGGCGGCTGCTCGTAGGTCTGCGGCTCCCCGTCGATGACGACCTGGATGCCAAAGCCGAATGCGAGCGGCTTGACCGCGATTTCCCCGCCGAAATGGCGCTTGCGGACCGCCATGATTTCTTCCAGCGACTGCGCACGCTGCTTCAGAATCCGGCTGACTGTGGAATCCCTCAGCGCCGTCAGCTTCTGCACCGTTTCCTGCTGCGTGCGGGACAGTCCGGCGAGTGCCGCGCCGCGGATCGCTTCCAGATCTTTTTCTCCCTGAACCAGCAGTTCATTCATCCGGGCTTCGGCCTGCTGCCGCGACAGATTCCCGAGCTTGTACTGGTTCATGACGCTGCCGGAGTAGTTCGCGTTCGACTCGTTATGCAGCTCCCACATGGTGCTGCCGGAGTAGTTCGGATTCGTCTCGCTGCTGTACTCCCACATGAGGCTCCCGGAATAGTTCTCATTGATCTCCTTATGATAATTCCACATGAGGGAGGAGCTGTAATTCTCATTTATGGCCGTGGCGAATTCCCAGTGGGTGCTCGAAGAGTAGTTCTCGTTCAGCGCTGCGGCGTATTCCCACAGCGCGCCCGAGGAGGAATTCGGATTGCTCTGCCGCTGGTATTCGTTCAGCGCGTCGCGGGCGGAGGAGCCGCTGTAGCGCTCCTTCAAGCCCTTTAGGTCGTCTTCGAGCAAGCCGGTCAAATAAGCGAGGTCGTCTTCCCCCGCACGGTTCAGCCTGTGCTGGTCGTTATGGATGCTGTCGTAAAAGGCGTCATAGGCCTCGTGCGCCTGCTTGTAGTCTGCATCGTACAGGCCTCTGTATTTCGACTCCAGCGCCTTATATCTCGCTTCCACCTCTTCGATGAAGGAATGGTCCGCGGCCCCCGCCTCGGCAGCGGGAAGCAGCGGGGCGGGGGTTAGCGGACTGCTCAGGGAACCTGTAGTTAGAATTGCAGCGGCGAATAGAATTGCGGTCGACTTGTTCATGGATGCCTCCTGAGTGGGTTGTAAAGTAGAGATGGATTCCAAAGAACGTCTTAGTTCGCCCCTGCCGAGTTAATTCCTTCCAATGGTCAAAAAATGAATCGCTGGTCCTAATTTTAGAAGGAGAATTTCTCAATGCTCTCCTGCAGTTTCTGGGCAAGGCGTGCCAATTCCCTGGAGGAGCCGGTGATTTCTTCTACACTTGCGAGCTGCTCCTGGGCCGAGGCGGAGACGCTGTGGGTTCCTTTGGCGGCCTCCTGCGTTACCCGGTTGATTTCCTCAAAGGCAGCCACAAGATGCTTCGTTTCGAGGGACATCCCGGCGGAAGAGTCGGAGACCTCCTTGATCTGACCGTTCACCTCATGGATGGAAGATTCGATATGACGGAAGGATTCGCCGGCCTTATGAACGGCTCCGATGCCCTCCAGTACTTCTTTTTCCCCCTGGATGACCTTCTCGATCGCCCGTTTCGTTTCGGCTTGAATGGCAAGAATCACGTCGGACACCTGTTTGCCGGACCTGGCCGTCTGGTCGGCCAGCTTGCGTACTTCACCCGCTACCACCGCAAACCCTTTTCCGCTCTCGCCGGCACGCGCCGCTTCAATGGCGGCATTCAGCGACAAGAGATTGGTCTGGGCCGCGATATCGGTGATGATGGCGATGATCTGCCCGATCTCATCCGTTTTATGGCCGAGGGAGGTAACGACTTGAGTGATCTCACCCACATTGCTTTGCACTGAGGACATCTGGTGAATGGCCGACTGAACGGCTGTTCCGCCCTCCGCCGCAACCTGCGATGCCTGCTGGACGGCGGCAGTGACAAGGGAAGCGCGTGAAGCGATGTTCTTTGCTTCGACATCCATCTTATGCACAAGCGATACGCTCTCCGTGATCGTACCGACCTGCTTTTCGGTTCCTTCCGCCAGGCTCTCGGTGATATGGGCGACATGCTCGGTGGCCTGTCCGGTTTGTTCCGCACTTGCGGTAAGCTGCTCGGAGGAAGCCGCCACTTGTTCGGCATTGGTGCCGACCTCTTGAATCAGGCTCCTGAGATTGCCCGCCATCAGGTTGAATGCTTTGGCCAGATCTCCGATCTCGTCGCTGTTCTTTACGACTACGTTCGTTTCCCGGAGATCGCCGTGCGCGATCTTGGAGGCCATGGCTTGCAGCTTGATGATCGGAATGGAGATCATTCGGCTGATCGTTACAGTGGCTGCCGCACCTGCCAATAAGGTGATAACCGTCAGAAGAATGACCAGGCTTTTGGTCCGTTCGACCTCCTCGAAGGTAGCGGATGCTTGCACATCCAAGGCTGCCTGCTTTCGCTCGACGAACCGGTTGGCCGAGGTCGTAAAGGCATCCAGCACCGGACCCTGAGCGACGGAGATGTCAACGAACGCTTTGGTGTTATCCTGTTTTTTGGCATCGATCATCTGCATGGCGGCGGAGCTGAATTGACCCTGCAGCAGGTCAAGGCCCGCCAGGATCTGCTTATCGTCCCGGTCTGTGATCAAGGTCTTCAGCTGGGTCAGAGCAGCTGCAAAGCGGCTCTGCGATTGTTGAAAAGCATCCACCTGCTTGGGATCTCCGGTGATCAGGTACTTGTTCAGATGGGAGCTTTCGCTCTCGACGGCAATGTTCAGATCCTTGATGAGCTGAAGGGTTTTCGACTGGTGCTTGATCAATTCGGTATAAGAGTCATTCACTTTGACCAGATACACATAGCTGATCGTCGACATGACGGCGAGCAGGAAGAGGACCAGTCCGAACCCTCCGTACAGCTTTCTTTGAATCGTGAATCCCTTGGATTTCTTCATTTGCCGGCACCCTCCTTGGCTCCGCCCAGGTAGACCTTGGCCTGCTCGCCGTACTGCTTGGCGGCCTGCTCCGGAGTCAATTTCCCATCGGTGACCTGCTTCAAGGCCAGTTCATAAGCCTTGCTGACCACCACGTGACTGGAGGGGTAAGGGGCATCGATCGGCTTGGAGCGTGTTTTCAGGTAATCGAGAATCCGGTACTGCTCTTTGCCGGCTTCATCGAGATTCGCGGACAGTCTCGCAGCAATTTTGCCCGACACAGGAACGCCTCGCTCTCCTTTCAGGATATCATTCGCCGCTTCGCTGTTCAGGAAGAAGTTCATGAACGCGGCCGCTTCTTTTTTATGCTTGGAATAGGACGACAGAGCCAGGAACATGGACGGCTTGATAAAATGGCCTGTTTGTCCTCCCGGGACTTCAGGATAAGGGAGGAGCTTTAAGGGACGGCCTGCGAGTTTGCTTAAGGAGGAGACGGCGTTGGTCGCCACGGAATAAAAAGCGGCATGGCCGGAGACGATCGGATGATTCTTATCATTACCGGCAACCGCAGACGACCCTCCGAGCAGCCCTTCATCCCGCCACTGCTTGTTCAAGGCGAAAAAATCGGCCATCAGCCGGTCATCCTGATAACCCAGGGCGGTGCCTTCTTTGTTGTACATGGAGGCTCCACGGGCTCTGAGGTAATAGAAGACATCAATCATGTTCCCGAGGGGATAAAAGTCCGGCCTGCCGATCTTTTGCTTCAAGAGCTTCAGGGTTTGATAAAGCTCGTCGATCGTGTATTCTTCTTGGGGTACGGGAACCCCAGCGCTTGTCAATAACTGCGGGTCATAGATCAGCATCGTCGAATTGTTCCCTATAGGCATGGCATATAACTGATCGTCCTTCGTACCGGGAAGCAGATAAGACTTATCCATATCCGACAGATTCAGGGTGCCGTCCTCCGTAAACGCATTCAAGGGCTCGATGAGATCGCGGTTAATATAATCATAGATGAAATTATAATCCGCCTGGATGATGTCCGCGGTAGTCTGGCCGGAGGTTTGTACCGCCAACTGAGTCGCGACCGCCCCGGTATTCGCAAGGGATTCGGTTTCAAAATGAATATGAGGATGTTCCTTCCGGTAAAGCTCGATCACTTTCAGTGTGCTTTCTTTCCGGCTTTCGGAGCCCCACCATATAAATTTCAGCGTGACGTCTTCCGGATGCTCTGTCTGCTGCGCGTTCCGGCCGGCCGGATGGCTGCATCCGACGGCGCCGGCAAGTAAAGTGGTGCCGAGTACGGCGAGAATGCTCTTTTGGGTTGACTTTCTCATGGTCCACACCTTTCTTGACTGGATCTCGGCTGCTATCGGGATGTTGCAGTGTCTCAGCCTCTTAGCTTACTATCGGCAGCTGGACGCAGGAAAATAACCCCTTTTCCCTCAGGAAACGATCAAAAGGGCAGCCAAGCGGCCGCCCATTTTTACTAAAGGATATGAATGTGCTGATGATTCAGGAATCCTCATGACAAGCGCTGCATGCTTACGATGGCAGTGCCTGAACGGAGATCCCGTTCTCCCGGACCTCGACCCGGATCTCTTGCACCTGCTCCTGCTCGAGGATGAGATCCGTGATGCCGTCTTCGATGTGCTGCTGGATCACCCGGCGGAGCGGACGCGCCCCGAAGGACGGATGATAGCCGAGCTCGGCAAGCTTGCGCTTCGCTTCGTCCGTCACGTGAAGGGTGATGTTCTGCTCCTGCAGCGTGCTCGTGACTTCCGCGAGCATCTTGTCGACGATGCGGATGAGATCCGTCTCCTGCAGGGAGGCGAACGGAATGATCGCATCAAAGCGGTTCAGGAACTCCGGACGGAAGTAGGAGCCGAGCGATTCCGGCAGCGAGCCGGTCTGCGTGCTCTCTTCGGCGGAGAAGCCTACGGTGATTTTCTTCCTGTCGGTCACTCCGGCATTGGATGTCATGATGATGACCGTATCCTTGAAGCTGACCGTGCGTCCCTGGCTGTCGGTCAGGCGCCCGTCTTCGAGCACCTGCAGGAACATGTGCTGCACGTCCGGGTGCGCCTTCTCGATCTCGTCGAGCAGGATAATGCTGTACGGATTGCGGCGTACGCGTTCGGTCAGCTGCCCGGCTTCTTCATGGCCGACATAGCCCGGAGGCGAGCCGATGAGCTTGGATACGGAGTGCTTCTCCATGTATTCGCTCATGTCCAGACGGATCATCGCATCCGCGCGTCCGAACAGCTCTTCGGCGAGCGACTTCGACAGCTCGGTCTTGCCGACGCCGGTTGGGCCGACGAACAGGAAGGAGGCGATCGGCTTGTTCTTCGGCGCCAGTCCCGCGCGGCTGCGGCGGACGGCCCGGGCCACCTGGCGCACGGCCTCCGGCTGCCCGATGACCTTCGCTTCGAGATGCCGGGCGAGGTCCTTCAGCTTGGCCGCTTCGTCCTGCTGCAGCTTGCCGACCGGGATGCCGGTCTTCCGTTCCACGATGGCCTGGATGTGCTCGACGCGGACTTCCGATGCCGCCTGCGGCCGCTGCTCGTCCATCTGCTGAAGCAGGTTCGCCTCTTCGTCACGCAGCCGTGCGGCGCGCTCGTAGTCCTCGGCCAGCGTCGCCTGGCGCTTCTCTTCCTGGATGCCGGAGAGCCGGGTGCGGATCGCAGCTTCCCCGCCGCCTGCGCCCTGCAGATTCAGCTTGGCGCCCGCTTCGTCGAGCAGGTCGATCGCTTTGTCCGGCAGGAAGCGGTCCTGGATGTAGCGGTGGGAGAGGAGCACGCAGGCACGGATCGCCTCATCCGAGTAGGTCACCTGGTGGTATTCTTCATACTTCGGTCGCAGTCCCTTCAGGATCTCCACGGCCTCCTCCACTGTCGGCTCGTCGACCGTGACCGGCTGGAAGCGGCGCTCCAGTGCGGCATCCTTCTCGATGCGGCGGTACTCCTTCAGCGTCGTGGCGCCGACGACCTGCAGCTCGCCGCGGGCCAGGGCCGGCTTCAGGATGTTCCCGGCGTCCATCGAGCCTTCGGCGGAACCCGCCCCGACCAGCGTGTGAATTTCGTCAATGAACAGGATGACGTTCTGGCGCTGCTGCAGCTCGGATATCAGCCCTTTCAGCTTCTCCTCGAACTGGCCGCGAATCCCCGTGCCCGCCGTCAGGGAGGCTACGTCCAGGGAATACACTTCCTTGCCGAGCAGCTTGGAAGGAACCTTGCCTTCGGTGATACGCAGGGCCAGCCCTTCGGCAATGGCCGTCTTCCCGACGCCCGGCTCGCCGATCAGCACCGGGTTGTTCTTCGTGCGGCGGTTCAGGATCTCAATGACGCGGTCGATCTCTTCGTCGCGTCCGATCACGGTGTCGATCAGGCCGGCTTTGGCCGCGTCGTTCAGATTCCGGCCGATTCCGTCGAGGATGCCGCCGCGTTTGCCGGCGGTCCGGACGGCTTGGTGCGGCTCCTGCCCCTTCGGAGGCTGCATAAGACCTTTGAACAGATCGTCCAAGGATGGCATGTGCGGGAAGGACCCGGCCCCCGCAGGGAAGGGGATTCCGCTGCCGAGCTTGGCATAGCAGTCTCTGCACAGCTGGAGCTTCTCCACTTGGGTGTTGACCTGAAGATGCAGGGATACGGCGGCTTCTTGCGTATGGCAATGTTGACAGCGCATGGCTTCTACCTCCAATAATGTAAAGTTATTTTTATATCCAAATATCGGTACGGACGACGCCGAAGAGCGGCGTTCCGCAGGCAAACGGTTTGACTATTTTAGACTTTGATCTTATTTGACTTTGACCTTGTCTGATCTTTATTATAATCAAGCTTCAACATTTGTCAAATGGGTGCGGACCGGGTTGTTCCGGCCCGAAGGGAGCGCGCTGAAAGAGAGTCTTGTACTGGGCTGGCAGGGCAGTGGACCGGCCGCGCCGGCATGGACTTCATGAGTACGGATGCCGCTCGGGAACGGGTTCCCGTACAGCGGACAGCCATGAGACAGGAGCGTCCGGTCCGCCCCCGTTGGATGATCCCCGGATTCTGCGGCTTCGCCAGGGGATCTCAGCCCGAGCTTCCTGCGCTCCGCCAAAATGTATACTTATGGATACTTATCCGGTCCTTCACTCTCATGGTATGTTTTCTCTGGCCGCTATCCTGAGCCAAGGGAAGTGCCAAGCCAAGCTGTGAAGTGAACGGAGGAAATGATGATGAAAGAATTGAAGGTTCTGCAGCCGCAGTCCCTGCGCCGCAAGCTCGGCGTAATGCTGCTGGCATCCGCGATGCTCATTCCTTACGGCGGAAGCTCTGTTTCTCATGCCGAATCGCCGGCAGGGCAATTTACGTTCGAGAGCGACTATTATACGGCTGGGGAAGATGCCGGCATCGTTACATTGACCGTCCGCAGAGAGGGCGGCGCAAGCGGGGAGGCGTCCGTTGATTACACGACGGCAGACAGTTCGGCCTATGCGGAGAGCGACTATGGTCCGGGCTCCGGCACCCTTGTCTTCGCGGACGGCGAGACGGTGAAGACGGTCGATGTCGCCATCTACGACGACGGCGAGACGGAAGGGGACGAATCGTTCTCCGTGCTGCTGTCGAATCCGACAGCCGGTGCCGAGCTCGGCACCTATTCTTCGGCCGCTGTATCCATTGCCGACAACGACAGCTGGATTCCGGATCCGCCGAGCGTGCTTTCGTTCGATCCCGTTTCTTATACGGTTGGAGAATCCGAAGGCTATGTGGGGCTGCAGGTGGTCCGCTCGGGCGGCGCGGCGGACAACATCTCGGTCCAGTATGCGGCATCCGGCGGCTCTGCGGGCGAAGACCAGGATTATTCGGCGTTCAGCGGCACCCTGAACTTCGCGCCGGGCGAGCGTCTGGCCGTGCTCCAGGTTCCGATCCTCGACGACAGCGAGCACGAGGAGAACGAGTCGTTCTCCGTCTCGCTGTTTGGGGCCAGCGGCGAAACGTCCATCGAATCGGGCACGGCGGAGGTCACCATCGCCGATAACGATCCTTATGTACCTGACCAGCCGGGCGAGTTCCAGCTGGAGTCGGCCGCTTACACCGTCGACGAAGGAAGCGGTACAGCGCCGATCCGGGTGCTCCGCCATGGCGGCGCTGACGGGGAGGTTGCGGTCGATTACCGCATAGAGAGCGGTACGGCGGCCGAAGGAGCCGACTTCGGAGGCACCGGCGGACAGCTTTATTTTGGCGATGGGGAGACGGAAAAGTGGATTGAGGCGCCTGTCTATGAAGATGCGGTGCATGAAGGAAACGAACAGTTCGCCGTCCTGCTGACATCGGCGTCGAACGGAGGGGTGCTGGGCTCCCTCGTCCGCAGCGACGTGACGATTCAGGATAACGACCCTTCCAGCCGGATCGAGTTCAGCGCGTATACCAAGAGCGCTTATGAGGAGGACGGTACGGTGACGCTGACCGTCACGCGCACGGGCAGCACGAATGAAGCGGCGAGCGTCCAGTACGCGACGAAGGACCACACCGCTTTGGACGGCCGCGATTACCGTGCCGCGTCCGGTACGCTGGAGTTCGCAGCGGGCGAAGCTTCGAAGACGCTGACCGTGTCCCTGCTCGACGACGGGATCAAAGAATACTACGAGTATTTTGCCGTGGAACTGTCGAGCCCGGGCGGCGCTGAACTCGGGGAGCGTCCGAGAATGATTGTGTCCCTGTATGACCGCGATCCGATCTATTGGCCGAGTCCGTGGCCATGGCCCCGGTATTGATCCGGTAATCGGGAGCCCTCCGGCAGCGCAAGCAGCCCGCCGTCTCTGAGATGGCGGGCTTTGCCGTGTAATGATCGATCGGTGCAGGGAGCGGACAGGATCATGCCGGATTATGAATCCGTGAGCAGGGGGACCACGGATCTTTATGAGAACCCGGCCCCTGATGACCCGGTTTGAGGTGTCTTTCCAAGGCAGCACCTGCTGCTCCGGAAGACATCTTTTTTCTTTGTCCTGGCGATATTTAGGGGATGATAGGGAAGGCGCACGTCGAATCCGGCCCGGTTTTGTCCTTATTTGTACCTTTATCAGAACAACTGATAGATCCTATAAGATGATTGTAATTGACCGGAACGATCCGCTGTGTTAGGTTCAATAGAGCGAAAGAATGAAGATAGAAATGCTGGGAAATCAAATCATTGCATGCCATGTGAGGTGGATCGAGTTGGTACTTCAAGTAACGAACAGTCCTTTTAATCAGGAGCAAGTCGAATTGCTCAATCGCATCCTGCCGAGTTTGACGGACAACCAACGTGTCTGGCTCAGCGGATACCTTAGCGCTTTTCAGGGCGCGGCGGGCGCAGCGGCCGTACCGGCTGCGGCAGCACCTGCGGCGGCTCCGGCGCAGGCCAAGGAAGCGACCGTGCTCTTCGGTTCGCAGACGGGCAACAGCAACGGGCTCGCGAAGAAGCTGGCGAAGAAGCTGGAAGCCCAGGGCGTCCAGGTGACGCTCTCCTCGATGAGCGACTTCAAGCCGAACGGCCTGAAAAAGGTGCAGAACCTGCTTATCGTCGTGAGCACCCACGGCGAAGGCGAGCCGCCGGACAACGCGATCGCATTCTACGAGTTCCTCCACAGCAAGAGAGCGCCGAAGCTCGACGGCATGCAGTTCTCCGTCCTTGCTCTGGGCGATACGTCCTATGAATACTTCTGTCAGACGGGCAAGGACTTCGACGCCCGCCTCGAGGAGCTGGGTGCGAAGCGCCTGACTCCGCGCGTGGACTGTGACGTCGACTTCGCAGACGCGGCGGCCGAGTGGATGGACCAGGTCGCCGGTTCGCTGAACGGCGCTTCCGCAGCCGCTGCAGTTTCCGGCGGCGCTGAAGCTCCTGCAGCAGGCGCGGCGGAGTCGGAGTATTCCCGTTCCAACCCGTTCCAGGCCGAAGTGCTGGAGAATCTCAACCTGAACGGACGCGGCTCCGACCGCGAAACCCGTCACGTCGAGCTCTCCCTGGAAGGGTCGAACCTCCAGTACGAAGCGGGCGACAGCCTCGGCGTCTATCCGGAGAACCATCCGCGCCTTGTGGATGAGCTCATCGAAGCGATGGGATGGAATGCGGAAGAGCCGGTTGCCGTGAACAAGAACGGCGAACAAAAGCCGCTGCGTGACGCGCTTCTGCGCAATTTCGAGATTACGGTCCTCACGAAGCCGCTCCTTGAGCAGGTTGCGAAGCTGGCTTCGAACAGCGGGATCGGCGAGCTGCTGGAAGCGGGCCGCGAGCAGGAGCTCCGGGCGTATACGAACGGCCGCGACCTGCTCGACCTCGTGCAGGATTACAGCCTGAAGGGCATTCCTGCCGGCGAGTTCGTCTCCGTCCTCCGCAAGATGCCTCCGCGCCTGTACTCGATCGCGAGCAGCCCGAAGGCCTATCCGGATGAGGTTCACCTTACGGTCCGCACGGTCCGCTACGAAGCCCAGGGCCGCAACCGCTACGGCGTGTGCTCCGTGCACCTGTCCGAGCGCGTACAGCCCGGCGATCCGCTGCCGGTCTTCGTGCAGAGCAACCCGAGCTTCAAGCTTCCGGAGAACGGGGATACCCCGATCATCATGATCGGACCGGGCACCGGCGTCGCTCCGTTCCGTGCGTTCCTCGGCGAGCGGGAAGAGACGGGAGCAGAAGGCAAGTCCTGGCTGTTCTATGGCGACCAGCATTTTGCCACGGACTTCCTGTACCAGGTGGAATGGCAGCGCTGGCTTAAGGACGGCGTGCTGACCCGTATGGATGTGGCGTTCTCCCGGGACACGGACGAGAAGGTCTACGTCCAGCACCGGATGCTCGAGAAGAGCCGCGAGCTGTACCAGTGGCTGCAGGAAGGCGCCTGCGTCTATGTCTGCGGCGACGAGAAGAAGATGGCGCATGACGTGCATGCCGCCCTGGCAACGATCCTTGAACAAGAAGGCGGCCTCAGCCCTGAGGAAGCCGTAGAATATCTGAACCGTATGCAACAGCAGAAACGTTATCAGCGGGATGTTTATTAAGACGGGTTCCCGAAGATCGCGAGAGGAGAAAGTCCACTATGTCCGAAAATAATCTGCTTTCACCGAACAGTGCGCCGCACAGCGATGTGGAAGATATCAAGCGCCGCAGTAATTATCTGCGCGGCAGCCTGGAAGAAACGCTGCAAGACCGTATTACGGGCTCCATCCCGGAAGATGACAACCGCCTCATGAAGTTCCACGGCAGCTACATGCAGGACGACAGAGACCTGCGCAACGAGCGCCAGAAGCAGAAGCTCGAGCCTGCGTACCAGTTCATGCTGCGTGTCCGCGCGGCGGGCGGCGTCGTGACGCCGGACCAGTGGCTGATGATGGACCGCGTCGCACAGAAGTACGCGAACGGAACGATCCGTCTGACCACGCGCCAGTCCTTCCAGCTCCACGGCGTGCTCAAGTGGAACATGAAGTCCACGATCAAGGAAGTCAACGACGCGATGCTGAGCACGCTCGCCGCCTGCGGCGACGTGAACCGTAACGTGATGGCCAACCCGAATCCGTATGAGTCGGAAGTTCACGGCGAAGTATACGAATGGGCAAGCCGGATCAGCAACCATCTCGATCCGCGCACCCGCGCGTATCATGAGATCTGGCTGGACGGCGAGAAAGTGGTCGACAGCCGCGACAACGAAGAGCAGGAGCCGATCTACGGACCGGTATACCTCCCGCGGAAGTTCAAGATCGGGATGGCGATTCCGCCGTCCAACGACGTGGACGTCTTCTCCCAGGACCTCGGCTATATCGCCATCGTCGAAGACGGCCGTCTGAAGGGCTTCAACATCTCGGTCGGCGGCGGCATGGGGATGACGCACGGGGACCCGGCGACCTATCCGCAGCTTGCCCAAGTCATCGGCTTCTGCACGCCGGAGCAGGCGGTTGACGTGGCGGAGAAGACCGTTATGATCCAGCGCGATTACGGCGACCGTTCGGTGCGCAAGCACGCGCGCTTCAAGTACACGATCGACGACCGCGGCATCGAGTGGTTCATCGGCGAGCTGACAAGCCGCCTCGGCTACAGCCTTGAGCCTGCCCGTGAGTTCCGCTTCGACAGCAACGGAGACCGTTACGGCTGGGTGGAAGGCACGAACGGCAAGTGGCACTTCAACCTGTTCATCCAGAACGGACGTGTCATGGACGAAGAGGGCTACCCTCTGATGACGGGGCTGCGCGAGATTGCCAAGGTGCATACCGGCGATTTCCGCCTGACGGCGAACCAGAACCTGATCATCAGCAATGTCACCACGGCGAAGAAGAAGAAGATCGACGCCCTGATCAAGGAATACGCCCTCACGGACGGACTCCACTATACCGCGCTGAAGCGCAATTCGATGGCCTGTGTGGCGCTTCCGACCTGCGGACTGGCCATGGCCGAATCCGAGCGCTACCTTCCGACGCTGCTCGATAAGCTCGAGCCGATGCTCGTGGAGAACGGCCTGCGCGACGAGGACATCGTCATCCGCATGACCGGCTGCCCGAACGGCTGCGCCCGTCCGATGCTTGCCGAGATCTCGTTCATCGGCAAGGCGCCGGGCAAGTACAACATGTACCTCGGCGGCGGCTTCGCCGGCCAGCGCCTCAACAAGCTGTACAAAGAGAATATCGGCGAGGCCGAAATTCTCGAATCCCTGCAGGGCATGTTCTCCCGCTATGCCAAGGAGCGCAATGAAGGCGAGCACTTCGGCGACTTCGTGATCCGCGCCGGCTACGTCAAGGAGACGCGTTCCGGACAAGATTTCCACGCTGTATAATCCAGCGGCCCGCCATTGTGGCGGGCCGTTTTTGTTTGCCGGCACCGGGTGAATCCGTGCCGCAGCCAGGAACAAGCCAAGCCTCTCAGCAGGCTTGGCTTGTCCGCTTGTCCGTTTGGCCGGGCGGGTGCATGGCCTCATGCCTTTTATTTCTCCGGCAGCGCCTGCACAGTCTTGGCGAGGAGCCAGATCCTGCGTGCGCTGCTTCTCCAGGGCGCATACCTGCCGAAGGATACCGGCCGGGCCTGCAGCTTTCATTTTGTTGTTTACAGAGCACCCTCCTTTCTTTATGATGTTAAATGTAATTATTACGCATGTGTACGTTTGCCTGCCCGCAAGCTGCTTGTGCCTCATCGAAAGAAAGGAAGTGCCTTTTTTGACTTTACATTCAACCCGGGCTTCGGCTCCTCCGGTACAGCCTGAGCGGCCGGGCGGAGAGATTCTGACTCACCGCACCTTCCTTGCTTTGTCGATTCCCCTGATGCTGTCGGCGCTCTCCACACCTCTGCTCGGGGTCGTGGATACCGCCGTCATCGGCCGGATCCCGGACCCGTCGCTGCTTGGAGGCGTGGCTGTCGGCACGCTGATCTTCAATACGCTCTACTGGCTCCTCGGCTTCCTGCGGGTCAGCACCTCCGGCTTCACGGCCCAGGCGCAGGGGGCCGGGGATCCGGCCGGCCTCAGCCTGTCCTTTTACCGTCCGCTGCTGCTGGCCGGGGTGTTCGGACTGCTGCTGGTCCTCCTGCAGAGCCCGATCCGGGACGTTTCGCTGGCTCTGATGACTGCGGGCCCGGAGGTGGAAGGCTATGCGGGTGTGTACTATAACATCCGCATCTGGGGGGCTCCTTTTGCGCTGGCCAATTATGTCGTGATGGGATGGCTGATCGGCGTCTCGCGGGTGAAGGGAGCGATGTTACTGCAGATCGGCATGAATCTCTCCAACATTCTTCTCTGCCTGCTCCTTGTCGGGGGGCTCAAGATGGAGGTAACCGGTGTGGCCTGGGCGACGCTGCTGTCTGAAGTCGGCGCCGCCGCCGCCGGGGTGATCTGGGTGCTGATGCTGCAGCGCAGGGGGAGGGGGGGCGCATCCCTGCGGAACGTCATCAACCTTCGCCCGATGATGCTGATGCTGAAGGTCAACCGCGACCTGCTGATCCGTACCGCATGCCTGCTGGCCGTCTTCTTCCTGTTCACCTCCCGGGGCGCAGCGCTGGGGGAGGATACGCTGGCGGCCAATGCCATTCTGCTGCAGATCCACTATGTCATGGCTTATCTGTATGACGGATTTGCCAATGCCAGCAGTATTCTGACCGGCAGGGCGCTCGGCGAACGCAGTGCCGTTCTGTACCGGAGAGCGGTCCGGCTCGGCGGAATCTGGTCCTTCGGCTTGTCGGCCGTCCTGACCGTCATCGTGCTCCTGTGGGGCAGTGAGCTGCTCACGCTCTTCACCGGTATGCCCGAAGTGCTGGAGCTTGCCCGGCAGTATCTGCCCTGGCTGCTGCTGTATCCGCTGGCCGGATTCTGGGGACTGCAGCTGTACGGCGTCTTCGCAGGGGCCACGATGGCCGGCCCGATCCGCAATTCGCTCGTCTTCTCCCTGGCCGTCTTCATTCCGCTGCTGTTCCTCACGGTTCCGCCGCTGGGCAATCATGGGCTGTGGCTTTCCTTCATCGTCTTTACCCTGGGCCGGTCCGTGTTCCTATGGATGTATTTGCCGCGGCTGAACCGTCTTTTCCTAACAAAGAAATCCGCGGGCTAAGAGGAGCAGCCCTGCCCGTATCAAGCGCTTTTGCAGCTTCCCCTTTTGCTGATTTCGGCCCTCCACCGCCCGTGTTTTCTGCTATACTAACAATCAATAGGACACAGAAAACGAGGGTTGGATGAATGAACATCGGAGTTGACCAAGTAGCCGGCTATCTCCCCGGACTGATCTTAAGAAAGTTGACCGACGCAGGATGGGACCGCAGCAGGCCTGTGGAAGAGACGGCCTCCGGAGCCGTCCTGTTCGTGGATATTTCGGGCTTCACCCATCTGGCGAAGCAGGCAGCGCAGCAGGGCACGATCGGCCTCGAGCAGCTGTCCGTCATTCTCAACACCTATTTTGATACGATGATCTCGACGATTGCGGATCTCGGTGGCGAAGTGGTCCATTTTGCCGGAGATGCGCTTCTGGCGGTATGGAGCCTGGCCGCCTCCGGCGGCAGTCCGGCGCTATGCACACAGCTGGCGGTACAGTGCGCACTTCAGCTTCAGGAGGCACTGCACGACCGGGAGCTCCTCCCGCCGCTGCGGCTCTCGCTGCGCTCCATTGTGGGAGCGGGCGAGTATCGCGTCAGCTATGTCGGCGGGCTCGGGGGGAGATGGGAGCTCGTGCTCTCCGGCGATGCGGTCCGGCAGATCACCGACGGCGGCCCCCAGTCGCTCCCGGGGCGGGTCCTGCTCTCGGGCGCCGCATTTGCGCTCGTAGAGGACAGCTGCATCCCTGAGAAAGCGGACGGGGAAGCCGGAGGGATCTTCGTATCCTCAGTGACCGCGGGGGAATTCCAGCCTCAGGCGGAGCAGACGGGGTGGGGGGATGTCCCCGAGGAAGCCCTGCTGCCGTATCTGCCTCCATCGGTGATCGCATCGGCTGCGGCTCAAGGCTCGGACTGGGCGGCGGAGCTGCGCAAAGTGACGGTCCTGTTCATCCACCTGCCCGAGTTCCATCAGGGTGTCCCGGTCGAAACGATCCAGCAGGCGATCTACGCCATTCAGCACATCATGCAGACCTATGAAGGCGTCATCAACAAGGTCAGCCTCGATGACAAAGGGGCTGCCGTGATCGCCGGCATGGGGCTGCCTTCCCTGACGCACGAGAGGAATGCGGCCCGGGCGGTCAAGGCGGGCCTCGCCGTGAATGCCCGGCTCGCGGCCATGAAGGTTCCGCATGCGATCGGGATCGCCAGCGGCATGGTGTTCTGCGGCTCGATCGGCAGCCGGGTCCGGCGGGAATATACGATGATCGGCGAGACGGTGAATCTGGCCGCCCGGCTCATGCAGGCGGCGGAGGGCGGTGTACTGTGTGACGAGGCTACCCGGGAGGAGGCGCTCGGGGAGATGGCGATGGAGCCGCAGGGGACGCGGCACTTCAAGGGCTTCGCCGAACCGCTTGGCGTGTTCCGGCCCACGGGAGCGGCCCGGACCGCAGAGCTCCAGCCGCAGTCGATGATCGGGCGCAGCGGGGAGAAGGCGGAGCTGCTTGGCCGTTTGGATGCGCTGCTCGCAGGAGTTGGCGGTACCATCCTGATCTCCGGCGAAGCCGGGATGGGCAAATCCCGCCTGATCCAGTATGTGTATGAACAGGCGAAGGAGCGAAGAATCCGTCTGCTGGCAGGTAGCGGCGACTCGATTGAAAGGCGGACGCCTTACTTCCCTTGGCGCTCGGTATTTTTCCATCTGCTGCAGCTTGACCTGCTGCCGGACGACACAGCTGCCGCAGCGGGTTACGTTCTTGATAAAGTACAATCCCTGCTGCCGTCCATGGTCCATCTCGGGCCGCTCCTGAATCCGGTGCTGCCCTTTGAGATCCCGGATAATGAGCGGACCGAGCCGATGACCGGTCAGGCGCGGGCGGACAATACCCTGGATTTCCTGACGGAGCTGCTCCGCGAGGGGATCGGTGCCGCGCCGACCGTCATCATCCTTGATGACGGACACTGGCTCGATTCCGCTTCCTGGACGCTGCTGCTTGCCGTATCCCGGCAGCTGCCCCGGGTCCTGCTGCTGCTGGCCCTGCGTCCCGATGATTCCTCGCTGCCGGCGGAATACGAGCTGGTTGCCGGGGAGCCTGCCACGGTCATGCTCTCCCTGAGGGAGCTCTCCGAGCGGGATACCCTTCAGCTGCTCTGCGACCGTCTGGGCGCAGCCGCACTGCCGGAAGCGGTGACCTCCCTGATTCTGAGCAAATTCGAGGGGCATCCGTTCTTCAGCGAGGAGTTCGCTTATGCCCTCCGCGACCGGGGCTTCATCGAAGTACGCGAGGGGGAGTGCTGGGTGGTGAAGGAGCTGGAGGAGTTCCAGGACGTCCACTATCCCCCGACGATTCAAGGGATTATCATGAGCCGGATCGACCGGCTGCCGCCTGCGGAGCAGCTGGTGCTGAAGGCGGCCAGCGTGATCGGCCGTCTCTTCTCCTACTCGGCTCTGCATGGGACCCTGCCGCTCAAGACGAGCAGGGAAGAACTCTCCGTGTACCTCGAGCTGCTCGAGCAGGTGAACATGACGGTGCTCGAAGACATGGAGCCGGAGCTGACCTATCTCTTCAAGCATATCATCACCCAGGAGGTCACCTACAGCATGCTGCTCCACTCCCAGCGGAGGCAGCTGCATCACGCGGTTGCGCAGTGGTATGAGCGGCAGTTCACGGATATGGCTCCTTATTACAACACGCTGGCCCATCACTGGTCGAAGGCAGGGGTGACGGAGAAGACGGCTCTCTATCTCGAAAAATCCGGTGAACTCGCCCTGCGGACGGGCGCCTACCAGGAAGCGGTAACGGCATTCGAAGAGCTTGTCGGTCTGATCCCCGAAGCGGCGCCGGCGGTCTCCGAAGCGGCCAAGTGGAACCGTCTCCTGGGCGAGGCGTATATGGCGATCGGAGATATGGCCAAGGCGACCGAGCAGCTGTATGAGGCCCTGGCTCTCCGGGGCCGCCGGCAGGCGGGAGGGCCGGCCCGGTTCGCCTGGCATGTGGCCGGGCAGCTGGGGCGGCAGCTGCTGCACCGCTCCCGGCCGTCGCTCTTTATCGGCCGGCAGAAGGGGAGAAGCAGCGAGCTCGATGAAGTGGCCCGCTGCTACTTCCGGCTCTCGGAGATCAGCTTCTTCATCAACAAGCCGCTTGAGAATCTGTATCATTCGCTGCACGGCCTGAACTTCGCTGAAGCCTCAGGCCCCTCGACCGTACTCGCGCAGATCACCGGCAACATGTGCGTCACGGCAGGCATTATGACGATGCATCCGCTGGCGGGCGCCTACCGTAAGCAGGCGCTGGAGGTGGCTGCCGAGGTTCAGGACCCGACGGCCCAGGCCTGGGTGGCGATGGATTTGTCTCTGTATCACATCGGGATCGGCGAGTGGGAGGATGCCGAGAAGCTGGCGCTCGAAGCCATTGCCATCTATGACCGGATCGGGAACCGCCGGTACTGGGAAGCCGCTTCTTACCTGCATGTCAAAGTGCTGCTCTACCACAAGGCGGATTTCGAGGGCAGCATGAAGCTGGCGGGAATGATCTATGACTCCGGGCAGCGCAGCGGCAACGCCCAGGCGAAGTCCTGGGGACTTCTGGCCCGGGCGGAAAGTCTCCTTTATCTCGAGCGGACGGAAGAAGCCCTGCTCCTGCTGCAGGAGGCGGAGGCGCTGATTCCGGTGAACATCGGCCGTACGGAAGAGATCCGCGTGTACTGCCTGCTCGCCTTCGCAAGCATGAAGGCCGGCAATCGGACGGAAGCGCAGCATTATGCCCGGAAGGGGCTCGGGTTTATCCGCAGCTCCGCACCGACCACTTACTACTCGTTTGACAGCTACGCCCTGCTTGTGGAAGTGTTCCTGGAGCTGTGGGGCACCGGCAGAGAGGAATCGGTGAAGACCGAGCTGCAGCAGTCGCTGAAGGCGCTGCAATCGTTCGCCCGCATCTTCCCCATTGCGAAGCCGAGGCTGTCGTTATACCGCGGCACCGCCGCCTGGCTGGAAGGGAAAATAGGCAAAGCCCGCCAGGCCTGGAAGATGGGCTGGACGCAGGCCCGCCAAGCCGGGATGCCTTACGAAGAGGGGCGTGCGTACCTCGAAGCCGCCCGCCGGCTCCAGGCATCGGATCCCGAGCAGGCCGGCTGTGCAGCGAAGGCCTCCAGCCTGCTGGAGCCGCTGGGAATCCGGCTGTAAGGCGAGCAGGCAGCGGATCACTGGAGGCGCGCGTTGGACACACAACAAAAGGACTTCTCCCACATTTTTGGGGAGAAGTCCTTTTTCGTTCAGGTAAGTATATAGTGAACCGGCTCGAGAGGCCTGCAGGACTCCTCCGACTAACGGAAAGAGCGGCCGCTGAGCTGCTGCTCGGCAATCTGCACGAGGCGGCGGGTAATGTGTCCCCCGATCGCACCCGTGTCGCGGGTTGCCATGTAACCGTAGTAACCGTCCTGCGGGATTTGAATACCTAATTCCTGGGCGACCTCATACTTCAGCTGATCCAATGCCTGTTGAGCTTGCTGAACGACCAAGGTGTTGCTGTTTCTTCTGTTAGCCATGTATATCATCCCTTTCGTTGAGGTGTAAAGCTAGTATGTCATCGTCTTTGATATCGTATTCATGCGAATCTTCATTTCTTTGAAAAACATCCTCACGAAATCTGGGACTGCTCAAAATTGTCCGTGAGCAGCCCGGAGAGTCTCGCTCTCTCCAGCAGCTTCAGCATTTTCTTGAAGTCCTCGGTCAATGTGGAATCCGCCGGGCCTCCGGTTCCAGCGAGCATCAGCTGCTCTTCCAGCTCGTGTATCCGCCGGTTCTTGGCGTCGAGCTCATCTTCCATCTCCTTCAGCTGTCTGACCAGCTCATCACTGCGGATGAGATAGGCACGGATCTGTTCGATGACCGTGTCGGCGCGCTCCAGGCTCCAGCCGCCCGGCTGGGTCCTTGCGAGCCGGATCGGCCGCGGATGCTTCGCCTGCTTCATGGCTTTGCGGTCCAGCTTCGCCTGCTTGATCGCGGCCAGGTAGCTGTGGCGGACCACGGCGTTCCAGCGGAACCCGCAGGCTGCGGCCGTGCGTGCCAATCGCTCCCCAACCTCTTCGAAGGCGGCGAGCTGCGTACTTCCGCTGCGGATATGCTCCAGGATCACCTCGGCGAGGAGGCTGTCCTCTTGAGGCTTCCAACAATCCTTGCGTTCATTCATGTTAACACCCCATGTCGAAAGTATATTTACATGTATGTCCATTTCCTATGGGAGAATATACGGGTCTATGATTATGGATCTATGGAACGGGTTCTAGAGGCAGGCCGAGTTCAGGGATGGGAAGGGCTTGGGAGGCAGGAGAGCAGACTCAGGGATGCATGATGTACGGCCATGGCGGACAGAGGGTGAAACCTGCTCCAGGGAAGATTCGTATGCTTTCGATAAAGCCATCATTGGCGGCTGGAAGGAAGGTAGAAGCGTATGGAAGAATTCGAAGGCGAAGCGGTAGGGGAGTTCTACGGAGAGGAACAGGGGGAGACGCAGGAAGAAAAAAAGGAAGAAGAGCAGGAAGCGAACCTGACGGACGCCCTGCTGCATACGGTCAGCGAAGTGCTGTCGTCCGGAGGGGAACTGATCGCCTCAGCTGCGGAAGGGTCGGTGAGTGCGGCCGGCTCACTCGCGGAAGGGACGTTGAAGACGGCGGGGGCGGCAGTCGATACGGTGGGTCAAGCGGCGGAGAAGGCACTGGACTCGGTCGGCGAGGTAGTCGGGGACCTGCTCGGGGGACTCTTCAGCTAGAGGAGGAGTTTGTGATGAAGCCCCTTATTTTTTCCTCCATAACCGCAAACCCTATAGTCAAAATTTCACAATTCCCGTATAATGTGTATGGTTCTAATGACCTATCCGGCGGCCGGTATGCACACTTGGCTGAGGAAGGGGGACTGATCGCAGAGAGAACAACGGGAGGATTCGATTCAAGTGAACGGAACGCCATCTACAGACCAGACCAGCACCTCAGCTCCGCTCGCTCCGCAGCAGAAAGGACGACCGGGTCATCCCGGCTTCTGGGACTACGTCCACCCCAGCGAAAGACCCATGACCGTCAAGGATTGGGTTATTACCCAGTTGATTCTGGCCCTGCCTGTCATCAATCTGGTTATGCTGTTCGTATGGGCTTTCGGCAAAACGTCCAATGTCAACCGGAGAAATTACTGCAGGGCGAGCCTATGGATGTTCTTGTTCGTCATGGTTCTCTATCTGCTGGCCCTTGTGGGGCTGCTGCTGTATTCAAACATCTCGCCCGGAGGAATCCGGTTCAGCTGAGGCAGAGGACGGATTCCTCCGGCGGCGGCCATGCATGGAAGAGGGAATCCCGGATAACCTAACCGGGTAAGATGGATACGACCAGGGGGGATTCCATGGAGCACCGCCAAGCGCAGACTACAGATGAACAGGCAGCCGTGCAGGCAGCCGAGACCGTTGACGCCAATATTGCAATGGACCAGGAATTTTATGAGGACGCCGAGTTCAACATGGAAGAGATCGATATGGCCCATGTCAAACGAAACGGCTCGTGAGATGCGTGGAAAGAGGATTGTCGTATGAAGCAGCCGGGACCCGGGGTCCCGGCTGTTTTGCATTCGGCGAGCGTTTGATGGGGAGAGGGTAAGAAAGGCTTATCGTTCCATGGATGACAGATAAGGCTGAAGCAGCTTCGCGATCTCATTGAACACAGCCGAGACCTCCTCATCGTCAGCGGTAGAAGCGTCATAGTCTTGTAGTTCTTCCACAAGGGCTGCCGAGCTAATTTCCTCGTCAACTGTCTCATCTCTATCGGCAGAGCTGTCCAGCTTCTGCAGCAGCTTGGCGAGGTCGGACAGGATGCTCATTTTCTGTTCTACGGTCAACTCGTCTACGCTGCTTTCGGTACCGCTGTCAAGAGGAGTTGAATGCTCAAGGCCGTTCTGCTGCTCCCAAGCGAACGGCGGCACAATCCCGCCCATGCCTCTCAGCATGGAGGGAATGCCGGTTGGGTCAGCCGGCGGTGGATGCGGCCGGTCCACTTCCGGACGCGGCGGACGCAATTCGGCGAGCATTCCCATAATGTCATCGAACGCCGCGGCGACCTCTTCGTCCGTCGCTTCGGAGAGATTCCATCCGCTGAGCTCCGCTTGCAGACCCGCCAGCGGAGACACGGCATCCGCTTCGGTTGAAGACTCATCCGCAAGCGCCGAAGACAGGTCATTCAGTCTGCTCTTCATCTCCGTCAGGAGGGAGCGTTGCTCTTCTACTGTGAGTTCCGTGTATGTATCGTCTGTCTCGACCAGCAGTGCTCCGTTCAATATCCATGGCGGCGGAGGAGCCATGCGGTTCATCGACACCTGCAGCTTTTGTTCCGACGTCAGCTCCTCCGAGTCTGCAGTGTAGGTGCTTGCGGCGGCAGGTGTACCATCGGCGTATCCCGCCAGATACGCGGACATCTCGGCGCTGAGCTCGAAGGAATCGATCGCCCGGTCCTGCGGCTTGGCGGCCTGATCGGCGGATCGCTGATGGCGGTGAACATGAGGCTGTCCCTCAACGGACTGGGTTTGATCGCTCGAAACCGTGGTTGTGGAATAGGTGGTGCGGGAAATGGACATGGACATGGTCAGTTCTCCTCTCGATTTTGAAGCCTGGTGGAATATTCCACTGCTGTCTTCATCGGAAGCGAAACTGAATGCGGACTGAATGCCGGCTGAATCGTGGCTGAATGTTTTGGCGGATGGACAAGTGAGCGGGAGGCGGGCGCAAGAGGGTTTCCGCCATGTAAGCGATCGAGTATGATGGAAGTGAATCCATGGATTCTTCGCATGGCATGCGGTACTTGGTAGGAAGAAGCATACCAATACTCCCCAAAAACGCCGCTCTCCTTGGGAGGCAATGATCAGCTGTTTAGCCTGATGGCCGAAAGTACCGGACTCCCCTCTTTGCTGCCTGGGAAAGCTCCTGGGGGAGAGTAAAGTGCAGATGGAATCCGGCAGTCCTGATCCTAACTTTAATGTACAGTAGAGAAAGAGGTATAATGTATGAGTGAATTCAGTGCGAGCTATCATTTGAGAACAAACGACCGGGAGGCAGCGGCTGCACTGCTTCAGGATTCCGGGAATCACGGTTTTATTTTTCCGGTAGAAAACGGATGGGTAAGCTTCGTAGTGACTGGACCGCCTTTTGACATTAACGACGAAGTCATCAACTGGAATCCCGGCATTCTATTGCATTACATTTATGCGGAAGACCATGGGTGGGAGCTCAAAATCTGGAGCAAGGACGAGCTGGTTTTCGATTATCAATGTGATTGGACCGATGAGCTTCGCATTGAAAAAAACAAGTTCGATCCTTATCTCTTGCGAGAGCTGATTATACAACAAGGGAACTCCGCAGATGATATGGAAGCCGTTTTTGACCTCAAGCAGCATTATGCCATACTTGGTAACGAGCCGCCTCCCTACGTTCTTGCACAGAGGCTTGGCCTGACACACTATGAATGGATTTCGTCAGACTATGTCGACGGGGAACGATATCCGGAGGCCATACAGGTTTAAGAATCAGGTTTATGAAAAGATCCAACCGCCATACATACCATACTTCTTTGTTAGGAGCCCGTTCACTTATGTACCGGAATTTAGAAGAATGCATCATCGATTTGGAACAAAACGGCCACTTGGTCCGGATCAAGGAGGAAGTCGACCCTTATCTGGAGATGGCCGCGATCCATCTGAAAGTCTATGAAGCGGGCGGTCCTGCGCTGCTGTTCGAGAAGGTCAAAGGGTCGAAGTTCCGCGCGGTTTCGAACCTGTTCGGCACGGTGGAGCGCAGCAAGTTTATTTTTCGCCATACGTGGGAAGCGGCGAAGAATATCGTCGCGCTGCGCAGCGATCCGATGCAGGCGCTGAAGCACCCGCTGAAGCATACCGGCACCGGGCTGGCGGCGCTGAAGGCGCTGCCGATGAAGACCTCGGGAGGCCCGGCGGCCCTGCAGGAGATCCGCATCTCGGATCTGCCGCTGATCCAGCATTGGCCGATGGACGGCGGAGCGTTCATCACGCTGCCGCAGGTGTATTCGGAGGATCCGGACAAGCCGGGGATCATGAACTCGAACCTGGGCATGTACCGTGTGCAGCTCAGCGGCAACGAATATGAGCTGGACCAGGAGATCGGCCTGCATTATCAGATTCACCGCGGGATCGGCGTACACCAGTCCAAGGCGGTCAAGAAGGGCGAGCCGCTCAAGGTCAGCATCTTCGTCGGCGGACCGCCGGCCCATACGCTGTCGGCCGTCATGCCGCTGCCGGAAGGACTCAGCGAGATGACCTTCGCCGGACTGCTGGCCGGCCGGCGCTTCCGCTACAGCTACGTTGACGGCTACTGCATTAGCAACGATGCCGATTTCGTCATCACCGGTGAGATTTATCCGGGCCAGACGAAGCCGGAAGGGCCGTTCGGTGACCATCTCGGCTACTACAGCCTGACGCATGAGTTCCCGCTGATGCGGATCCACAAGGTCTTTGCCAAGCCGAATGCGGTCTGGCCGTTCACGGTCGTCGGCCGTCCGCCGCAGGAGGATACGTCCTTCGGCGAGCTGATCCACGAGCTGACGGGCGACGCGATCTCGCAGGAGATCCCCGGCGTCCGTGAAGTCCATGCCGTGGACGCGGCCGGCGTGCATCCGCTGCTGTTCGCGATCGGAAGCGAGCGCTACACGCCGTACCAGCAGGTGAAGCAGCCGACCGAGCTGCTGACGCTCGCGAACCGGATTCTCGGGACAGGGCAGCTCAGCCTGGCGAAGTATTTGTTCATTACCGCCGAAGAGGAGCAGCCGCTCGACTCGCACAAGGAAGCGGAGTTTCTCGCCTACATCCTCGAGCGCATAGACCTGCGGCGGGACCTGCATTTTTATACGAATACGACCATCGATACGCTGGACTACTCCGGGATGGGGCTGAACTACGGCAGCAAAGTGGTCATCGCCGCCTACGGGGACAAGAAGCGGGAGTTGTGCCGGGAGGTGCCGGATGGGTTCAGGGACCTGCGCGACTTCGGACATCCCGAGCTCGTGATGCCGGGCGTGGTGGCCCTGCAGGGGCCAGCGTTCCACAGCTACGAGGACGCAGGGCAGCAGCTTGAGGCGCTGACGGCCGAACTGGCGGCGAGGGGGGCGGCGGAGGGCTGCCCGATGATCATCCTGTGCGACGACAGCGCCTTCCTGCGTGCGGACCTGAGCAACTTCTTGTGGGTGACCTTCACGCGGAGCAATCCGTCGCATGATATCTACGGCGTGAACAGTGAGGTGCGGTACAAGCACTGGGGCTGCGACAGCCTGATCATCGACGCCCGGACGAAGCCGCACCAGGCGCCTCCGCTGATTCCCGATCCGGATGTCGAGAAGAACATCGGGCGTTTCTTTGCCCAAGGAGGGAGTCTTGCCGGAGTGAAGCTGCGGTAAGCATCTTTTGGACATTCAAGGACCTATAGTTTGTTAAGGATTAGCTTTAGTTTGCTCTCTATCCGCCCGGCCCTCCGCTTGCTAAGATGACTCTTGAAGCGTTTTCAATCTTTCTAGAGAGAGTGAGCTGATGGAGATGACCATACAGCAGGCAAGCAGAGGAGCATTCTACACCGGGGAGTACCGCAATGTATTCAGGGAGTGCGGTTATACGGAAGAGGAGATCGCAGGCCGAGTCCGCCAGGCGTGGCAGGATATCTTCTTCGGGGATGAAAACACCCGGATCTATTTCGAGTCAGGCGCCGATGAAGCGTATATGCTCGATACGGGCAACCTCGACGTCCGGACGGAAGGCATGTCCTACGGCATGATGATGGCCGTGCAGCTGGACCAAAAAGAGGTCTTCGACCGCCTCTGGAAATGGTCCAAAACGCATATGTACATGACCGAAGGCCTGCATGCCGGCTACTTCGCCTGGTCCTGCAGCCCGGACGGTTCGAAGCGGGCCTATGGTCCGGCGCCGGACGGGGAGGAGTTCTTCGCAATGGCGCTGTTCTTCGCATCGCACCGCTGGGGCGACGGTCCGGAGCCGTTCAACTACAGCGAGCAGGCGCGGGAGCTGCTGCATACGTGCCTGCACCGAGGCGAGGATGGGGAAGGGTATCCGATGTGGAACCCGGACAACAAGCTCATCAAGTTCATCCCGGAGTGCGAGTATTCCGACCCGTCGTACCATCTGCCGCACTTCTACGAGCTGTTCGCCCTGTGGGCGAATGAGGAGGACCGGGCCTTCTGGAAGGAAGCGGCTGCGGCCAGCCGGCAGTACCTGCACGTCGCTCTGCACCCGGTTACCGGGCTGGCACCGGAGTATGCCCACTATGACGGCACCCCCAACGATGAGCGGGGCTACGGCCATTTCTTCAGCGATTCGTACCGGGTGGCGGCCAATCTCGGCCTTGATTATGAATGGTTCCGGGCGGACGAGTGGCAGGTGGGCGCGGCGGAGCGGATTCAGGCGTTCTTCGCGGACAAATCACCGGAGGACTACCGGAGATACACGATCGCAGGCGAACCGTTCGAGGAGAAATCCCTGCATCCGGTCGGCCTGATCGCGACCAATGCGATGGCTTCGCTCGCCGCGGCCGGACCTGCGGCGAGGCAGATGGTCGAGCTGTTCTGGAACACCCCGGTGCGCACCGGAGAGCGACGGTATTACGATAACTGTCTGTACCTGTTCAGCCTGCTCGCGCTCAGCGGAGAGTACCGGATTTGGGCTCCTGCCGCCGCGGAGTGAACTCCCGGAGCTGGACGCGGCTGACCCCCTGCCTTCGAGGCAGGGTTTCTTTTTTCTCAGGAAGGCACCTTCAGAAAAAGGAATAAGCCGCCCGGGCAGCGAAGCTTTGTTAAGCAAACATACAAAGATAACGTAGGAGGATCAGCCCGTGAAACGAATGAACCGTCTGACCGAACTGATGCAAGGCTTCGTGGAGAAGGGGCCGGCCGGATGTGCCTGCTCCGTATCCAAGGAGGGGGAGCTGCTCTACCAGGACTATGCCGGCTACGCGAATCTGGAGCGCCGGGAGCCCATCACGGAGGACACCGTGTACCGGATCTTCTCGATGACCAAGGTCGTCACCTGCGCCGCGGCGCTCATCCTGTATGAGCGGGGCCGCTTTCTGCTGAACGACCCGCTCCATGAGTATTTGCCCGACTTCAAGAATCCGCAGGTGTTCGTGCCGGACTCGTTGGAAGCGCTGTCCACCGTGGAGGCCAAGCGGCCGATCCGGGTCAAAGACCTGTTCGCGATGACCTCCGGCCTGACCTACGGGGGAGAGCGGACCGAGACGGAGCGCCGGGTGAAGCAGTGGCTGGAGGGGAGCCGGCAGCGTGCCGAGAAGCTCGATGCCCGCTCGCTCTCCCGGGCCCTGGCGGCGATCCCGCTGGCCTTCGAGCCCGGCACCCGCTGGCAGTACGGCTTCAGCCACGACGTGCTGGGGGCGCTCATCGAGGTGATCTCCGGCCGGACGCTGGGACAGTTCATGCAGGAGGAGATCTTTGGGCCCCTGGGCATGAAGGATACGTCCTTTAAGCTCACGGCTGAGACGCAGGGAAGATTGTGCACCCATTACAACCGGGCGGAGGACGGTACGCTCACTCCCAGCACGCAGTTTGATGAGCCGTACGGGCCGGACAGCCGCTTCGAGAGCGGCGGGGCGGGCCTGCTGTCGACGATCGGAGACTACTCGCGGTTTGCCCAGATGCTCGCGCTGGGTGGCGAGTGGAACGGGGAGCGAATCCTGAGTTCCGGCACGGTCCGCCTGATGGCCGCCAACCAGCTCAGCCCGGTGCAGCTGCAGGATTACAACTGGTCTTACCTCGAGGGCTTCGGTTACGGACTCGGCGTAAGGACCTTGATGGATCCCGAGGCAGCAGGCAGCAACGCCTCCGTCGGCGAATTCGGATGGAGCGGGCTTGCGGGCACCTGGGTGATGATCGACCCGAAGGAAAAGCTGTCCGCGGTGTACATGCAGCAGATGCTGCCGAACTTCGAAGCGGTGCATCAGCCGCGGCTGCGGAATGTAATCTATGGAGCGCTGCAGTAAGGCAGCAGGCGAACGGTCTTCTCCCGTCAGGGGAGGGGGCCGTTTTTATTTTATAAAAATGATTAGCATAAACATGAAACTTACGCTTGATCTCTTATTTTATTTATATTATCATTAACTTGTTTACAAAAGCATGAATAAATTTGGCAATTGTAAGCGGTTAATGAAGAAGGATAACGTACATAGGGGGGATGCGGTAAGAAATGAAACGATCTGTCTTTAAAGCGTTTTCAATACCGTTGACCAAGAGAGAGGAGATCAAGGAATGACGACAAAATGGATTCGGCGCATGGGCCTTGGAATGGCAGCGCTGACACTGCTGGCACCCGGTACGGTGCTCGGCCAGGATGCGGCGGGAGTTTCCGTCCAGAACAGCAACAAGCCAGGCCAGGATGTACAGGGGACACCGCCGGTGTTCCAGAATGTTTCGGTACACGATCCGTCCGTGGTGAAGGATGGGGATACGTTCTATGTCTTCGGCTCCCACATTGAGGCGGCCAAGTCCAAGGATCTGCTGAACTGGACCCGCTTTACGAACGGCTATGCGACTCCGAACAATGTGATTTTCGGGGACCTGTCCAAGAATCTGGCCGGTTCGTTCGCCTGGGCCGGCGAGAATGATTCCGACAGCAAGGGCGGCTTCTCCGTATGGGCACCCGATGTGTTCTGGAATCCGAACTATGTGAACAGCGACGGCACCAAGGGTGCGTATATGATGTACTACTGCACCTCCTCGACCTGGAAGCGCTCCGCGATCGGGTATGCGGTATCCCAGACCATTGAAGGCCCCTACACTTATGTGGATACCATTATGTATTCCGGGTTTACCGGCAATGATGCCTATGATAATAACAGCCAGATCAACACCAAGTACACGAACACCAACATCCAGACGCTGATTGACAAAGGAACCTTGAGCGGTCCGAACGAGAAATGGTTCAAGACCAGCGGTGAATACAACACCAACGAAGAGGGCGGCTTCCCGAATGCAATCGATCCGGCGCTGTTCCACGATAAGGACGGCAAGCTGTGGATGTCCTACGGCTCCTGGTCCGGCGGGATATTCCTGCTGGAGATCGACAAGGAGACGGGCAGAGCGATCTACCCGGGCCAAGACGGCAAGACGGCCGCCGGCAACCCGATTGACCGTTACTTCGGGATCAAGATTGCTGGCGGCTTCGGCAAATCCGGTGAAGGCCCTTATATCGTCTACAACAAGAATAACGGCTACTATTACTTGTATGTGACCTACGGATGGCTTGGCGCGGACGGCGGCTACAACATGCGCCAGTTCCGATCCAAGAGCCCTGAGGGTCCCTATGTCGATGCCGACGGCCAGAACGCCGTGCTGCCGGGCGATGTCGACCATTCCCCGATCGGCAACAAGCTCGTTAGCAACTTCCTGTTCGAGCGTAAAGTCGGCGATCCGGGTACGGGCATCGGCTTCGGTTACGTATCGCCGGGCCACAATTCGGTTTACTTCGATGCGGAGACAGGACAGCAGTTCCTTGTGTTCCACTCCCGCTTCCCGCAGACCGGAGAAGCGCATGAGCTTCGCGTCCACCCGATGTACATGAACAAGGACGGCTGGCCGGTGGTGGCGCCTTACCGCTACACCGGCGAGAAGCTGGAGAAGCTGAACCGCCAGGATCTCATCGGGGAGTACAAGTTCATCAACCATGGACAAACCTACTCCGGCAGCATCACCAAGTCCTCCTTCATCAAGCTGAACAAGAACAACACGATCTCGGGCGACGTGAAGGGCACATGGAACAAAACGGGCCATAACGAGGCTGTATTGACCATCGACGGCGAAACGTACAACGGCGTATTCGTACGGCAGTGGGATCCGACTTCCGAGCGGTATGTGAATACCTTTACCGCATTGTCTTCGAACGGCGTATCGGTCTGGGGCAGCCAGCTGCAGGACAAGTCGGACGCACAAGTGGTAGAGGATGTGTACAACGATCTCCAGCTTGGCGACACGAGCAAGGTGATTGCCAACCTGTCTCTGCCTGCGGAAGGCACCCGTCATGCGCAGATCAGCTGGACGACTTCCGATCCGGCCGTGATTACGGAGACGGGTGTTGTGAACCGTCCGGAGGATGGCTCGGCTCCGCTGAAGGCCACCCTGACGGCAGTGATCACCAAGGGCGGTGTATCGAAGACGAAGACGTTTGACATTACCGTACTGCCTTACCAGGATGCCGACCTCAAGGCCCACTACTCCTTCGAGGACGGTCTGAAAGATGCGGCAGGCGGATTCGCAGCGGGCACGGTTACAGGCAGCCGCATCGATAACACGAACGGCAGCATTACGTTTGCGGAAGGCAAAGTCGGCGAGGCGGCGGTGTTCAACGGCGCTTCGGGCGTACGCCTGCCGAGCGGCCTGATCAAGGGAAGCCAGTACTCCGTATCGCTGTGGCTCAAGCCGGAGCAGCTGACGCCGTTCACGACAACGTTCTTCGGCGCCAAAGATACGAACAACTGGGTCAGTCTCGTGCCAAGCGGTCCGGCAGCCAACAACACGATGGTCTGGTCCGGCAGCGGAACGTGGTACGACGCGCCGGCCGGCCTCACGATTCCGGTAGGCGAGTGGACGCATGTGGCGTTCTCCGTGGATAACGGGACGATCATCGTCTACGTGAATGGAGAAGCGAAGTTCACGGGTTCGAACTTCCCGAATATCTTCACGACGACGGATGCCAGCTTCAGCCTCGGCGTCAACTGGTGGGATACGCCGTTCAAGGGTCTGATGGACGATGTGCGCGTGTACCAAGGCGCGCTGTCTCCGACGCAGCTGGCCGATCTGGCACAGGGGAAGTAAGGGTTAGATAGATGTGAGATGCACCTCTTGGCAGCGTGGAGGGGGCCTTCGGGTTCCCTGCATGGCCAAGAGGTGTATTTTATTTGCAGCATGGCTCCCTGATTCATGATCAACAAATCCCAAGGACGGGCTGCTCCGGCAGTCCGTTCTTTTTTAATTTCGAGCCATCCGAAATTTCGTATACTTGATCTGAAAAATGAGCCCTATCCATTAATTGACTATTCGATTATTTTTAGGAAAGATAGCGGAGGGAATGTCGGGTTGCAGGAGGGAAAGATGACGGAAGTGGACAGGATGCCTGATCTGAATCGATTCACGGGAGAACCCATGCGGCTGACGAAGGCGTATGCCATCGGACCGGTCAGGAGCGGGCCGGCGATCCTCGGCAGGGTGAACCCGGAGGCTCCCGATTGGTGGAGCGGACGGCTGGAGGAAGAGAGACCGGACGCCTTGGAACTGACGGGACCCGGCGGAAGGATGGCGGCTCCCTGCCGGCGGCTGGATCGCATCGATCCGCGCAGCCGAGAGCTCGATCTGACAGGGTACCGCCTGGAAGAAGGGGAATCGTTATTCCTGGCGGCCCGGCTGCAGTGTGACCGGGACAGGAAACTGCTGTTCCGCTGTTTCGAGATCAAGGGGCGGATCTGGATCGGCGGCGAGCTCGTTTACTGCGACTCCGGGCCTTTTCTGATTCCCTTGTGCGAGGGGGAGCATGGGATTCTGATCGAATTCACCGAGCTGAGGGCAGACCGCTCGCTGCGGATCAGCGATCCGGAGGAGGAAGCGGCCCGGCAGCCCCATCCGCTGTATGAGGAATTCTTGAACCGTAATGTCCGCAGGCGGGCCGTCTTGGTACACGAATTCAAATCACTGGCGCAGGGGCCGGAGCATACGGTATTCCTGCTGGCGGCGGACCGGACGGAGGTGGATGACGGACAACCGGCGGCGCTGAACGTACGCAATGACCATGGCCGGGTGATCGCATCCTTGGAGCTGCCCTTCCACCGGGTCATCTCCGTCGATCTGGAGGGGCTGCGCTCCCTGACCCGGTCCCTGCTGTGCTTCGAGATCCGGTATGCGGATATCCAGGGCAATGGTCACAGCCTAAGTGCGCCCTTGATCGTTAATCCCCTGGATGCTCTGATTCGGCCGGCGAAACGGGAATGGGAGCAGCTCCAGGAGGGGCGGGAGATTCCGGGGGACGACCGGGCCACGATCGAGGGCATTCTGAGGGAGCTGGAGGCGATCCGGGAGGAGGAGCGCGGGGCGCTCAAAGACGAGAAGCCCCGCATCGCCTGGGAGTATGCGGACTATCTGCCGGCTTGCCTGGCGGCCGTGAGGGAGGGACGTCCCATCCGAGAGGCTTCGTATCCCCGCAGACTGGCTGACGATTATTTCGTCTCGGAGCTCGACGGTGCTCTTGTCCGCTGCACGCTGCTGCTCCCGCCCGGGTATTCGGAAGGGGATTCCTTCCCCCTTATCGTTCTACTGCCGGTGGGGCACGAGGAATTGTTCCTCCCCGACTTCCGGGACGGCTTCCTCAGTGGGGTGGAGACCGGTGCCGTGCTTGCAACCTTCTCGTGCCGGGGAGTCACAATGGGCGGCTGTATCGGCGAGGCCGCTTTCCTGGAGGGCCTTGACTTCATCTGCAGCCGCTATCGGATTGATCCGGGGCGCATCACCCTGACCGGCTATTCCAACGGGGCTTCCACCGCATGGGCGCTGGCTGAGGCTTATCCCGACCGGTTCGCCGCTATATCCGTTACCGCAGGTGTCCCTTATCTGCCGAATCTGGTGAATCTGCAGCATCTGCCCATTCTCAACCTGTGCGGGGATGAGGATTACCTGCTTGAAGAAGCCTACACCCTTCCGGCCGCCGCACTGCCCGGGCATCACTCCGGCGTGCTGGAGACCGGTTCGAATCACTGGGACACGAAGGGCTTTCATTACCTTCCGTTCACTCTGAACTGGCTTCTGCAGCACCATAAGCGGGAGGACCCGCCGGCGGTCCGATTCCGCTCCGCCATCGGAAGACACCGGCGCAGCTTCTGGCTGGAGGTGACCTCCTATGAGGCGGCATCGGCGGCCGAGCTCACCGGGGAGCGTACCGCCCCGGGAACGTATGCGATCGCTACCGAAGGGACCGGCGGCTTCAAGCTGCATCCGTCACAGGCCGGCGGCAGACCGGTGCAGGCCGTCATTGACGGACAGCGCTTCACCGTGCCGCCGGGTTCCGCAGGCGAGCTGCAGTTCAGGAAAGGGACGGACGGTGCTTGGCGGCAGGTAAGCGGGACGGACATTCTGCAGGCGGATCTCCCCTCTCATGGAACGGGGATTCTCGGGATATACAACTCCGGGGTGGACGTGCTGATCCCCGGCGAATGGGGGACCGAAGAGGAGGAGCGGGCCGTCCGCAGAGCTTTGGACGTGATGGCCCGTCCCAAGACGGCGACCTGGGATCCTGTGGTGTACGTCGATTACCCGCACCTGACCTTGGGACCGGGGTTCCCAAGGGAACGGCTGGCGCGCCGCAGTTGGATCTGGGCCGGCTGCGGAAGCTCTCAGCTGGACTGGCTGCGGACGGAGGTTCCGAACGGACTGCGTGCTGAGCTCCGGGTCGATGGCTTCGGCCTCGGAGGGCGCTTTTACCCGGGGCCGTACTGCGTGCTGTTCATTCAGCCGAACCCGCTCAACCCGGCCAGGAAAGCGCTGTTCGCGTTCGCTACCTCGCCGGAGCTGTTTGGGAAGCATCTGTTTACCCGCAAGCTGCTGCTCCCCGGCTACGGCAGCGGGCCCCATCCTTATCTGAGCAAGGAGGTGATCCTCTACTCGGGCGGTAGACTGCAAGCCATGAATAGTTAATCACGAATCGAAGGAGCGATGATCATGGAACAACGCATTATTGAGCTGATCGGCGAGCTGAAAAAAGACCCCGCACTTGCGGACCGGCTGACACCGGAATCGAGCATTCTGAAGGATTCGGGCATGGAATCGCTGCTGATCACCCATTTTATTCTGCGGGTGGAGGACGAATTCGGGGTGGAAATCGACTTTGATACCTTCGATCTGTCTCATTTGGATTCGATTGCCTCCTTCTGCGGATATATCCGGCAGCATCTGCCGGAGACGGCCGAGAGCGGGAGATAACGATGCGGCCGGAGAGAGGTACAGCCCTGCCCCGCGTCCACTGCGGTTCCTTCGAGGCCGAGCAGTTCTGGCGGCCGGAAGGACTGGTCAAGCTGCCGGGGCTCCCGGACCCCGCCGGCCGGCGGATGGTCTCGGCGATGGATGAGCTGCTCTTCCCCTTCTGCCGGGAGGGGGACACGCTCCTCACGCGCCGTCCGATGAATGCGGCCCACCTGCAGTATTTGGCCGAGCTCGGCTTCACCTTCCGCCATAACCGGCTTCCCCTGGACGAAGACGGGGCGAACCCTCACTTGAGCGTGCCGGAGCTCTTGGCAGCGCTCCCTCGCAGCGACTTGGCCGAGTGGCTGCCGGGCGAGGGGACGCTGGAGCCCTTCGCGGTCATCCCCGGAACGGAGGAGGCGGCGCGCGTCCTCGGACTGAATTGCCCTGTGCCGCCGATGGAGGTGATCACCCGTGTCAATACGAAGGTGTATTCGGCGGAGATGAGAGACCGGCTGGGCCTCCGGAACCCGGCGGTGACGGTCCGCAGCTCCGGGGAGCTTGCGGCCGCCGGCCGTGCTCTGCTTGCGGAAGGCCCCTTCCTGATCAAGGATAATTACGGAGTATCCGGGCAGGGCAACCTGCTCATCGACTCGGAAGGCATGCTGGAGCGCATCACCGCCCATACGGCCGGGCAGGAGAACAAAGGGAAGCGCACCGAGTACGTGCTGGAGACGCTGCTGCCCAAAGCGTATGATTTCTCCTGCCAGTTTCATGTGGGCGAGGAGGGTTCGGTCCGGATTCTGTCCGTCCAGCGGCTGGCGAACAGTGAATTCGCTTATCAAGAGTCCTATACCCCGGAGCCGCTCTTCCTGGAGGAGCTCGAAGAGCGGAGGTACTTCGGGTTGATGGAATCGATCGGCCGCGAGCTGCACCGGGACGGCTATTTCGGCCACGTCTGCATTGACTCCATGGGGCTGGCGGACGGGGAACTGGCGCCGCTCGTCGAGATCAATGCGCGCAAGTCGATGAGCCTGATCAAGCATGGGCTGGACCAATTCCTGCAGGAGGCCGGCCTTCAGGGCAACCTGCGGTCCTGTACGCTGCCTTCCCTGCCGCCGGGTCTGGTCTTCGAAGACCTGCTGGCGGTGATGGACCGGGAAGGGGTACTGTACCGTCCCGGCCGGGATGGAGGCGTGCTTCCGCTGACGGCGAATACGCTGACGGTGAACCGTTCTGCGGACCATCCGTTCAAGGGCCGGCTGTACATTTGCTCCGCAGGGCGGGACAGGGAGCACGGCAGCGGCTATACGGAGCGGCTGTTTCGGCTGCTCGAATCGCTGTCGCTCGAATTCACTCGGTAAGGGGGGCAGTCCATGCAGTGGACCATACTCGGCTCGGGCTTCGGCCTTGGATTTTATATCCCGTCGCTGCTCTTGTGCCGGCAGCTGGAAGCACGCGGACATGCCGCGGAAGCCGTGGTGTTCGAAAGTTATTTGAAGCAGGAGAAGCAGGAGAAGATAGCCGAGAGCCGCTGGGAGTATCATGCGAACTTCGCGGTGGCGCTGGTGGCCCAGCGGCTGCCCGCCGATGTGCGGCCCTCGATTGACTGGGAGGCGGCGGAGGCCCTGTTCTCCCGGTGGGAGGAGGAGGACCGCAGACGGTTCGTCGTGCTCTCCGGCCACTGGATCTATCTCCTGGACCGCTACCGGGAGCGGATGGGAGAGAAACCGGTCGAGGCGGAGCTGCTCTACGTGGATGCGGGAGTATCCCCTTCCTGGAAAAGCGTACGCAAGTACGTCCCCGATTACGCATCCCGCTACAGGGAGGTCGGTATGTATGATGCCGCAGCCCTCGAGGTCCTCTTCCGTCTTCCCGTGACCGGGGAGCCTCCGGTTCCTTATGCGGAGAGAGAGAACCGCCTGGTGCTCCACGGCGGCGGATGGGGCATGGGCACATACCTCGGGAAACGGATGGAGCTGGAGGGAAAGGGCTTCGCGCTCGATATCATCGCGGGCGCTGCGCAGGAAGCGGAGCGGCATGGGGAGCACCGCTTCTGGATGAATGACCCGTGCTGGGAGGCGTGGCGGAAGGAAGGGGAGCCGCCCCGGCATACATTCCCAAGATTCGGCGAGGTCCGGGCCGGGGAGCCGGCCGTCTTCACCTCACCCGGCCGCCGTCACGGATTGTATGAGCTTGTCCGCGGGTCCAAGGCGATTGTCTCGAAGCCCGGGGGAGCGACGCTGATCGATTCGCTGGCCTCGGCGACACCCGTCGTTTTCCTGGATCCCTTCGGACCGCATGAGGCGAAGAATGCCGAGCTGTGGATTGCGAACGGATTCGGCATTTCTTATGAAGCATGGAAAGATTCGGATTACAGCCTCTCTATGCTGGAGAGCCTGCATGTAACGCTGCGGACCCGGGAAGGCACAATCCGCAGCTATGTCGACCAGCTGTGCATGAACGACCAGAAACTTAAGTCCAAGTGAGGTGAGCGGCTATGCAGCCAAGCAGCAGTGTGACTCTCGATCAGGAGTCCTTCGAGCTCATGAAGCGCACGATGAAGAAGATGGCGGTGCCTTTTCGCGAGAGAACCAGGAACCCGCTGTACAAGACCCCGGTCCCCGAATCGATCGGCATCAAGCTGACGAACCGGTGCAACCTGCGCTGCGCCCACTGCTTCCAGTGGAACGAGGACGGTTATCACCAGAATATGGACAAGGAAGAACAGAACAAGGACATCGACATCGAAGTGATCGAGCGGATTCTCGCCGAGACCCATGTAACCCAGTCCCGGCTCTATCTCTGGGGCGGGGAGCCGATGATCCACCGGCAGTTCGACCGGATCCTCGAGCTCCTCGCCGAAGACCCGCGGGAGATGACGATCTGCACGAACGGCCTGCTTATGGACCGGTATATGGACGGCATCCTCAAGATCTCCCCGCACCTGGAGCTGCTTGTGGCCGTGGAAGGGCTCGAAGCCGAGCATGACTTCATCCGGGGGAAGGGCACGTTCCACAAGACGATGAGACAGATCGAACGGCTCGTGGAGCTGCGGGAGCAGGGGATCTACAAAGGAAGAATCTCCGTGCACTCCATGATCAGCGACAGCATGATCCCAAAGCTTTACGAGCTGCTGGAGTATTTTGAGAGTCTGAAGCTCGATCTCGTGATTCTCTGCTTCCCGTGGTACATCTCCAAGGAAACGTCGCTCGAGATGGACAGCTACTTCGCCGAGAAATTCAGCTGGCTGCGGAAGCTGGAAGAGCAGCATATCGCCTCCTGGCATGCGTTCAAATACCAGATGAGTGCGGAGCGGGTCCATGAGCTGGTGGGGGAGCTGACGCGGATCAATGAGCGGGTATGGAATATCCGGGTCCGCTACCAGCCGGGGCTCGATTATGACGAGATCCAGCAGTTCGTCCGCGGAGAAGCGATGACCTCCCGGTGCGCCACGACCTGTCTTGCTCTCTCCACCAGGGTGGATGTAGGCCCGACGGGGGATGTGACCGCCTGCAAGTTCTTCAGCGAATTCACTGTGGGCAATCTCAAGGAGCGGAGTCTGATGGACATCTGGGAATCGCAGGACTACGAGCGCATCCGCGAGATCATCAATGTGCAAGGCCTGACCCCGGCCTGCTCGAAGTGCAGTGTGCTGTACCTGCACGGGATTTGAGATGGACGGATACATACGGAGGCCTGCCCTATGAGAAAAAGACAGCAGATCGGCGTCATCGGAGCGGCGTCTATTCTGCCCCGGGTGCTGCTGGAGCCGGTCAGGGAGATCGGTCACCTTCAGGTACTGGGGATCGCCTCCCGGACACGGAGCAAGGCACAGCGGGTGGCGGACGAATACGGCATCCCGCTCGTGTTCGACAGCTATGAGGAGCTGCTGGCTTGCCGTGAGATCGACTGGGTGTATATCCTCCTGAGCAATCACCTGCATGCGGAGTGGACGGTCAAGGCGGTGGAAGCAGGCAAGCATGTGCTGGTCGAGAAGCCGCTGTGCCTGCATTCGGCCGAGATGAACGCAATCCGGGATGCGGTTCAGAAGCATGGGGTGCACGTATTCGAAGGCCTCATGGTGCAGCACCACCCGTGGCAGGCGGCCGTCAAGGAGCTGATCGACGGGGGGACGTACGGCCGGCTTCTGGAGATCGCGACGAGGATCTCGTATCTGCCCCGGGCGGGCTTCGAGACGAGCTACCGCAGCTTCCCGGAGCTGGGCGGCGGGGCCTTCCAGGACCTCGGCTGCTACTGGCTGCAGTTCCTGCAGGCCGCTGTGGGGCTGGACGCAGAATCCTGCACCGGCCGTTCTTCCTTCGGAGGGCCGAACGGATGCGATTGGACCTTCGAGGCGGAGCTGCGCTATCCCGGCGGGCTGAAGGCTTCGGCCGTCACTTCCTTCGAGATGCCTTACAAGGCGGGCCATACTTTGATTTTCGAAGAGGCTGTCGTGGCTGTGGACGATTTCTTCCGGCCCAATCTCGGCTTCCGGATGGGACTGAAGGTCAAAGAACGGAGAACAGGGGAGACGTCGAAGCGGTTTTGGGAGGAACAGAGCTATTACGCCGGCCAGCTGCTCTTCTTCAGCGATGTGATTGAGGGAGTGAGGGAGCCTGTGAGTCTTGATGCGACTGCCGCCCGGATTGCGGCCGGGGAGCGGATTTATCGGTCTGCAGCCGCGGGGGGGGCGTCACTGATTCGCTACCCGCAGCTAGAGGTTAACTGGGAGTGGTGAAGATGCCGGGAATCATCGTAGAAGGACTCTCGAAGTCCTTTCAATATTATAAGAAAGAAGTGGGGCTCGCCAGCTCCCTTCGCAACCTGTTCCGCAGGGAAATGCTGACCAAGGAAGCGGTCAAAGGCATCTCCTTCGAGATCCCGGAAGGCGAGATCGTCGGCTTCCTTGGTCCGAACGGCGCCGGCAAGACGACGACCCTGAAGATGCTCACGGGCATCCTGTACCCGACCTCCGGCAGCGCTTCGATCCTCGGCCATGTGCCGTGGGAGCGGAGGAAGGCGTTCAAGAAGCAGTTCGCCATCGTCATGGGCCAGAAAAGCCAGCTGTGGTGGGATCTGCCCGCCAATGAATCGCTGCATCTGAACAAGCACATCTATGAAGTGGAGGACGGGCAGTTCCGCCGCACGGTAGACGAGCTGGCCGAGCTGCTGGACGTGAAGGAGCTGCTGGGCGTGCAGGTGAGGCGCCTGTCGCTCGGGGAGCGGATGAAGCTGGAGCTCATCGCTTCGCTGCTGCATCAGCCCCGGGTGCTGTTCCTGGACGAACCGACGATCGGTCTGGATATCCTGTCCCAGCGCCGCATCCGCGAGTTTCTGAAATATTACAACCAGCAGCAGCGCACGACCATCGTCCTCACGAGCCACTATATGAATGATATCGAGGATCTCTGCAAGCGCACGATCATCGTGAACAGCGGCCGGATCGTCTATGACGGCAGCCTGGCCGCAGTCAACCGCCAGCTCGGGCAGAAGAAGCTGATGAAGATCAAGCTGGGCGAGCCGGTCGATCCCCGGCGGCTGGAGCGATTCGGCCGTGTGCGGGAGTGCAGCGGGATGGAGGCGGTGCTCGAGGTCGACAAGAGCGATCTCAAGGAACGCTCGAAGGAGATGCTGGAGCATCTGCCGGTGCTGGACTTTACGATTGAGGAAATCTCCATTGAGGAGGGCATCGCCCTGCTGTATGCCAAGGAGGCGGCCTCATGAGCGGAGCGGCGGGCAAGTATGCTAAGACCTTCGTCATGGGGCTGCAGAATGCGCTGGAATACCGGGCGAACTTCGCCCTCAGCCTGCTCAGCAGCATCTTTCCGATCGTGGTCCAGGTGTTCCTGTGGCTCGCGGTCTTCCAAAGCGCCGCCCGGCCTTCGGTGTTCGGCTATACCCGCGGTGAGCTTATCGCTTATTCGATTCTCGCCGCCCTGTTCGGCAAGCTGGCCGCCGCGGGGTTCGAGCATGAGATCGCAGGCGACATCAAGGACGGGCGTCTGAGCAAGTTCGTCGTGCAGCCGATCCACTATTTTCTGTTCCGCCTCTGCTCGTTTCTCGGCGAGAAGTCGATCCACTATCTCGTCATTGCCGTGCTGACGGCCGGCGTCGTCTTTGCGCTGCGGAGCGATATTCAGCCGGAGCCCATGCGGATCCTGGTGTGCCTCACTGCACTGATCCTGTCGGTCGCCATCAACTTTCTCATCTTCTTCTCGCTGAGCATGACCGCCTTCTGGATCCAGGAGGTGTGGGGCATCTATCTGGCCTTCAGCCTGCTCGCGAACATTGCGGGAGGGGGCCTGTTCCCGCTCGATATGTTCAGCGATTCGGTGCGGGCGGTGCTGAACCTGCTGCCGTTCAAGTATATCGTTTATTTTCCCGCGCAGCTTCTGCTCGGCAAGGTTCCTTCCGGCGACATGCTCGCGAGCGTCTCGGTGCAGCTGCTCTGGATCCTCGTGCTGACCCTGGTGTCCATGCTGCTGTGGCGAACTGGCCTCCGCAAATACGAGTCGGTGGGAGGGTGAGTCATGACCGCAGTATGGAGGGAGTGCCTCCGTTACGCACGGATCTACGGATTATTCGCCAAGAACAGCGTCATCTCGATGATGGAATACCGGGTTAATTTTGTCTTCGGCATCCTGATCGAGCTCGCTTACTTGTGCATCAAGCTGTCTTATGTCTATGTGATCTACCGGATCGGGGTGGACATCCGCGGCTTCTCGCCGGACCAGATCCTGCTCTTCACCGGCGTGTACACCGTGATGGCCGGTCTGTACTCCACCTTCTTCTACGGCAACTTCATCCAGCTGCCGGAGCATATCCGCACCGGCTCGCTCGATATCATGATGACCCGTCCGGTGTCCCTGCAGTTCATGGCCACGCTGCGCAGCATCGATATCGGGTATTCGATCCCGAATCTGATCGGGGGCGTGCTCATGATCGTGTACGGCTGGCGGCAGAGCGGCATTCCGGTGACGGCCGCCCATGTGGCCGGCTTCATCGGCTTCATCCTCATCGGCGTGATGCTGACCTATGCGATATTTCTCCTGCCCCAGCTGCTGGCCTTCTGGACGGTCAAGACGGGCGGGGTCAACGAGGTATCGAACGCGCTGTTCGACTTCAACCAGATGCCGATGGCGATCTATCATACCGCGATCCAGCGGGCAGGCACGTTCCTGCTGCCGGTCTTTCTGATCAGCAACCTGTCGCCGCTCTATATCCTCGGGAGAATGACTCCCGTCTACTGGGTGTGGGGCTGTGCGGCTCCGCTGCTGTTCCTGCTGATGACCCGGCTCCTCTGGCGGATCGCGATCCGGGGTTACACCAGCGCGAGCTCCTAAGAGAAAGGAAGATGATTTGATGCTCCCAGTGGTACTGCTGGCCGGCGGCTTCGGCACCCGGCTCAGCGAGGAGACGGCCCTGAAGCCCAAGCCGCTTGTGGAGATCGGCGGCCGTCCGATTCTCTGTCATATCATGGAACATTACAGCCGGTACGGCATGAAGGAATTTTATGTGGCGCTCGGGTACAAAGGGGACTGCATCAAGCAGTTCTTTCTGAATTATCCTTATCTGCAGAGCGACGTTACCGTCCGGCTGGGCGAGGGACACGTCCAGGTGACGGAGTCCCGGGGCAGCGATTGGACCGTGCATCTGCGGGATACCGGTCTGCATACGACAACCGGAGGAAGGCTGTACCGGCTGCGGGACCGGCTGCGCGGCGGCACGTTCCTGATGAGCTACGGCGACGGGGTCAGCTCCGTGAACCTCCGGGCCCTGCTCGACTATCACTATGCGCAGGGAAAGCTGGCCACCGTGACGGCGGTTCGGCCGAGGGGGCGGTTCGGCACCCTGACGTTCGAGGGCGAGCGGGTGACCGGCTTCAAGGAAAAGGAGCCGGCGGAAGAGAGCTGGATCAACGGAGGCTTCTTCGTGTTCGAGCCGGGGGTCCTGGATTACCTGGAAGACGACCGCACCGAGCTGGAAGGCGAGGTGCTCGGCAGACTGGCCCGGGACGGACAGCTCGCCGCCTATAAGCACCGGGGCTTCTGGGAATGCATGGATACCCTGAGGGACAAACGGTACCTGGAGGAGCTGTGGGACAGCGGCTCCCCGCCGTGGGTGGTGGAGGAAGCGTCTGCGGCTGCTGTGGCGGCGGGCGGGGAGGCGGCGCGATGGAACTGACGGTGGACAGCCTCCTGGATGAAGTCCGTCTGGCCGGCCTGTCGGAGAAGTACGGAACGCCGCTGTATGTCTATGACGGTGCCGTGATCCGCCGGCAGCTGGAGACCCTCCGCAGCCTGTTTCCGGCCGAGGCGGGGGTGGAGGTGTACTATTCGATGAAATGCAATCCGCTCCTCGGCATCGCCCAGCTTCTTCGAAGGGAAGGCTGCCGGGTCGAGGTGGCTTCGGCCGGCGAGCTGGCGGCCGTTCTGGAGGCGGGATATCCGCCTGCGGACATTCTGTTCACGAGTCCCGGAAAGACCGCGGAGGAGCTGGAGTGGGCCGTGGATCTCGGCATTTGCTCCATCAATGCAGAGAGTTTGGAGGAAATCCGCCGGATCGACCGGATTGCGGCTGCCAGGGGACGCGTGGCGGATATAGCCATCCGCGTTAACCCGAACCTCGAGCAGAAGACGGCGGGCATCCGGATGAGCGGCGTCTCCTCCCAGTTCGGGATCGACGAGGAGGAGCTGTCCGGGGTGCTGGCCGAGCTGCCCCGGCTGCAGAGCGTCCGGCTCATCGGGTTCCACGTCTATTTCGGCACCCAGATTCTGTCGGCGGACGCGCTGCTGGCCCAGCTTGAGGATACCTTCGAGCTCGCGCTCCGGTATGCGGAGGGCTCCGGAACTCCGCTTCAGTTCCTGGATATCGGCGGCGGCTGGGGCGTGCCGTACTTTGCCCATGAAGCGGCGCTCGAGCTGGACCGGCTGCGCGCAGGCATCGCAGAGCTGTGGTTGCGGTATGCCGGCAGGCTCCGGGGCACGCGGATCGCGGTGGAGAGCGGACGGTTCCTGCTCGCGGAAGCCGGGGTATTCCTCACGAAGGTGCTGTACCGCAAAGTGAGCAAGGGCAGCACCTATCTGGTGTGCGACGGCGGCTCGAACCAGCATGCCTCGTCGGCGTTCCTCGGCCGGTACATCCGCCACAACTTCCCGATGCGGGTGCTGGGCCGCAGCGGACCCTCCGAGCCGGTAACCGTGACGGGACCGCTTTGTACGGCGACGGATGTGCTCGGGCAGAAAGTGGAGCTGCCGGCCGCAGCTGTTGGAGACGTGATCTGTGTGGACAAATCGGGCGCCTACGGCCTGACGCACAGCCCCGTCCTGTTCCTGAGCCATGCGCTGCCGGCTGAGGTGCTGCTTCATGATGGCGGCGAGTATGTGCTGAGAGAAAGGGGGCGGGTGCATGACGTTATCCGAGGACAGCTGCCGCTGGATTGATGCGGCCCCCGGAGAGGGATGGTCCTTTGTCGGGGCGATGACGGCGGACCGGCGGCGGGATACCCTGGTGTGGCTCTGCAATATCGGAGCGGAGCAGATCTGGCACCCGGTGACCGGCGGTATCACGGACCGGGAGGAGGACCGCGCGGTCAACCGGATGGAGGAGATGAACCTGCTGCTGTGCCGCCGGCAGGATGTGCTCCTCCTCCGCGACATGCCTGACGCGGAGTTCCTGACGGACCTCGAGGCGCTCGGCTTCGAGATTCCGCGCATCCTGTGTCCTGCGGGGGCGGACCCTTACACCCCGATTGCCGAACTGGTCCTGAAGGATGAAGAGCTGCTCCGGGAGCTGGCTGCGCTGGCCGGGCCGGATGTGTACTTCCTCCCGTATGCTGTGACGGAGCGGGAAGAGGAGATTGCGGTGAGGACGGGACTGCGGATCATCGGTCCCTCCTCCCGGGCCGCCGCGGGCATCAACAACAAGGCGGCGAACCGGGCCATGGCGCAGATGCTCGGTCTGCCCGTCTGCAGGGGGACAGTCTGCCGTTCGGCGGCGGAGCTGCTGCAGGCATATGAGGAGCTCTACTCGCCGGGCGCCAGGTTCATTGTCAAGGACCCGTATTCGGCTTCGGGCAGGGGGCTGCATCTGGTGGAGAGCCCGGAGCGGATGAGGGGACTCGTGAAGCGGCTCATGCGCTTTGGCCGCCGGGGGTCCGAGACGAGCTGGATTCTGGAAGAATGGATCGAGAAGAGCGGGGATTACAACTACCAGCTGTTCATCCGGGAGGACGGGGAGATTGAAGTGTTCTCACTGAAGGGACAGCTGCTGGAGGGGACCGTCTACCGGGGATCTCATCTCGAGGCGGACCGGGGAGCTGATCTCCCGGCTCCCTTCCGGGAATCCGGGCAGCGGATCGGCAAAGCGCTGTACTCGCTCGGCTACCAAGGGATGGCGGGGGTGGATGCGATCCGGGCGGCGGACGGGACGCTGATCCCGCTGATCGAGGTCAACGGACGCTTCACCCTCTCAACGTACCTGAGCTTCGTAACGGATGTGCTTGCACCTGCAGCCGCGCTCGTATCCCGGTATTTCCGTCTTGTAACCCGGACGCCGCTGACCTATCCGGCTCTGAAAGCGCGGCTTGAGCCGGAGGGACTGATCTACCGGCCGGACAGCGGGGAAGGGGTTCTGGTCTATACGTCCGGCACGCTTCCCCAAGCGGCGGAAGGCGGGAGCGGCCGCTGCATAGGGCGGGTCTTCGTCCTGATCGCCGCAGCGTCGAGGGAGCGCCTGTCCGGGCTGGAGTCCGGACTCGAGTCATTGCTGAACCGCATACAACTGGAAGGAGAATGACGATGACAACGGCACAACTTACCGAGCTGCAGCAGTTAGCCGGCGCCGCCTTGGGCCTGCCCTTAGAAGTGCAGATGGCTCTTAGGCCCGAGACGGACCTGCGCAGCCATAACCTCAGCTCCATTACAGCCATCGAGCTGATCATTGCACTGGAGGAGCACTACGGAATTACGGTCCCCGAAGAGGAGCTGCTCATCGAAAATGTGTGCACACTGGCCCGGCTGGAAGCTCTGGTCAACCGCTATGTCTCGGACTGAAGGGTGGGCGGGTTCATGAAGACTCTAACGGCGCCCATGCCGGAGCTGCAGCCGGGGAAGCATTGTCTCTTCGCCAGCGTGCGCACCATCTGCGAAGCCTTGGGCCAAACGGTAACCGAAACGGAGCTGTATTTTCGCTGCGGCGGCATGCTCGTCGAGCACAGCAGCGCACAGCCTTACCGGATCGGGCGCCCCGGAGAGGCCATGATGGAGGAGCTGGCGAAGCATGGGGACGGGCCGCTCACCTATACCTTCGAGCCGGAAGAGCTGCAGGAAGCGCGGCTTCTGCCGGCGGTGGAGGAGGCTCTCGTGCGCGGCGAGCCCGTACTCCTCTTCGTCCACAGCGGATGTCTGGATTGCTGTCACGAAGTGTACCGGGACCATCCGAGCCGGCCGCATGTCATCTGCCTTTACGGGCTGGACCGTGCGGCGGACACCGCCTATATCGGCGACTCGTTCCTGCTCGACATGTCCGGTCAGGCGCTGACCTACCAGGGGCCGGTCCCGCTCCGCCGGCTGCTGGGCGGGATTTACGGGGCCGGCTTTGCCGGGAGGCCCCCGTCCGCCGGGCGAAGCGAGACGGTCCTTCCCCGAGCCGGAAGGGAGACGGCTGCGGGAGAGGATTCTGCCCGTTCAGCCGCAGGTGCCCTGGCCACCGCTGGCCGCAGACCTTCCGATCGGGAGGGCAGCCTGAGGCTGGCGGCCTCACGGATCAGGGAATACCTGGAGGCGCCGGTACCGATCCCGGCGTCGGCACCGGACGAAGCCCTCAGGTATTCGGGCGAAGCAGCCTATCTCCGTTTCTTCGAAGTGCTGCGGGAAGCTGCTGAGCTGCCGGACGCGGAGTTCGCCCAAACGTGCAGGGAAGTGTACTACAGCCTGCGGATCGGAGGCGTCATGCATATGCTGCTCTATCTGAAGGGGCTCGTCTGCGAGCATCCCGAAGCGTTCGCGGAGACGGGGAAGGAATGGATTCGAGATTTGGAGGAGGAGGAACTGAACTGGAGGAAGTATCTCCTGCAGCTGTACAAGATCGGCCTCAAGCTGCAGAAGGAGCAGTGGAAGCCCCTGCTGGAGAGGGGAGGAGAGCGGATGCTCCGGCTCTCCGGTATGCTGCGGACCTTGGCGGCGGAGCTGGATACCGCCTCGCACCGCGCAGCAAAGAACCGTCAGGACTAAGCTCCCGGCGGTTTTTTGCTGCGGCTCCGGTCCTTCTTACCGCTTGCTGTGGGCCGGATGTCTGCGCTTTAAGTCATAGAGAGCGGGCGGACTCCCTCATACGCCTTAATCTGCCGCAGGCAAAGCTCGTAAGGGTCTGCGCCTCCGCGGTAAGCCTGCACCCAGTCCAGCACGGCTGCGACCGATTCTTCGGCGTTCCACCGCGGGCGCAGGCCCAGGCGGCTCCAGGCCTTGGAGCAGTCTAGGCGCAGCAGATGATGCTCATGCAGCGAGAGGTCCTCCTCCACGCGGTAGCCGGCGCCTTCGCCCCACTGCCGGCACACCTGCCGCACGATCGACTCCACGGTACGCGCGTCTTCCTCCCGGGGGCCGAAGTTCCAGGCCTCGGCATAGGCCGCACCCCGGTAGCGGAGCAGTTCAGCGAGGCGGAGATAGCCGGCCAGCGGCTCCAGCACATGCTGCCACGGCCGCGTGGCGCCGGGGCGGCGGATGACGATCTCCACGCCCCGCTCCAGTGCGCGGAAGCAGTCGGGAAGCAGCCGGTCGGCCGCCCAGTCGCCGCCGCCGATGACATTGCCCGCCCGGGCGGTGGCGATGGCGACTCCATGCTCCGCATAACGCTCGGGCGGGAAGTAGGAGCTGCGGTAGGCGGCGGTGACCAGCTCCGCGCAGGCTTTGCTGCTCGAGTAAGGATCGTACCCGCCGAGCGGCTCGTCCTCCCGGTAGCCCCACAGCCATTCCCGGTTTTCGTAGACCTTGTCGGTCGTAACCATCACGACGGAGCTCACGTTATGCCCGGCGGCATGCAGGGAGCGGACCGCTTCGAGCACATTCACGGTGCCCATCACGTTGGTGGCATACGTGTCTTGCGGACGGCGATACGATTCCCTGACAAGAGGCTGGGCAGCCAGATGCAGGACGACTTCGGGAAGCGCTTTCTCCATAGCGCAGCGCAGCTGCACTCCATCGCGCACATCACCGAAGATGCTGTTCATCCGTCCGGCCATCCCGCTCAGACGGAACAGGCTAGGGTCCGTGGGCGGCTCCAGAGAGAAGCCGGTGACCTCCGCTCCCATGGCATGCAGCCAGATGCTGAGCCATGTTCCTTTAAACCCCGTATGCCCGGTGAGCCAGACCTTGCGTCCCTTCCAGAACTCCTGATTCATTCCCTACTCTCCACCTTCCGGAAAACATTCCATATGGGAATATTTTACTTCCTTGCAGAGGGGTGGGATAAGGCTCCGGATTTCGGACGGGGTGACGGTTTTTCGGGTCGTCATGGGTCAAGTCATGGGCGGCGGGGAGAAGGGCCTGGGAAGGATGAACAATGGGAAGAACAGAGCTGCCTGCGGACGGAGGTCAAATCTTGGTCTTGCGCTGAAGGCTGCTGTCGATCTCGAGTTTGTATCCGTTGCCCCACTGTGTGACGATCCGGAAGCTGTCCGTCACGCCGGAGAAGCGGTATCTGAGTCGTTTGATATGAACGTCGACCGTTCTGTAATCCCCTTCATATTCGGGGCCCCAGATCTGTTCGATGAGCTGGATCCGCGTCAGGGTTTGCTTCGGATGACGGGCCAGCTTGAACAGCAGCTCGAATTCCTTTTGGGGTAGAATGACGCTTTTGTTGTCAATGCGCACTTCCTGGTTCTTTCGGTTCAACACCACATTCGCGAAGACCAGGGTATCGGAGGCCGTCTTCTGATACCGGCGGAGTACGGCCCGCATGCGGAGCAGAAATTCGGCGGGTGCCACCGGCTCGGCCACGAAATCGTCGGCTCCGAGCAGGAAGCCCTGAATCATATCGTCCCCGCTGCCGGTAACCATAATCGGGATTTCGCCGATCCCCCGGAGATCTTCACAGTTGCTTTCGACGCTCAGCAGACGGATGTCGACCAGGATGAGATCAATCGGGGCGCCCCTGTACACTCCTGCCATTTCCACCGCTTCTTCCAGGGAACCGCGTTCAACAGCCTTGTGGCCTTCCTTTTCCAGTAAAGCCTTCATGGTACGTCTGGTTGCCGGGTTGTTCAATAAGAGCAGGACCAAGCACATGGCAAACATTCCCTCTCATTCTACATAGTTCCTGGATGAAACCCCTTTATATCTTACCATAGGCTCTGGCAGGGGATTAGTTAAGAAATTGCAAAATCAGTCATGTGTTCACATTTAGTTCAACTTTTGCTGATAAGTTGTTGTCAAGAATTAGGAGAGAGGTGCAGTAATGATATGACTTGGGCCTGGCTCGGACTGGCACTCCTGCTCACCGGTACAACGGCCGATACGCTCTGGCATCAAGCCTACGGGTTTCCCTCCGACGAAGGCATTCCTTACCCGCATGGCATCTCCGCAGCGGGACTGCTCCTATCGCTCTTCGCATGCTTCCGTATGGCGAGTAGATCGTCCGGCAGCCGCAGGGGAGGATGGGTGGCGGGGTGCATTCTGCTGATGATCGGACTGGCAGGGTCCCTCTGGGATAATCTGCTGTACCATACGCGGGGCATCTACGGGGCTCCGATTCAGGAGATCCCCCATACCATGGAAGCGGCCGGCGGCCTCGGCTGGCTGGTTCTCTTGATTGTCATAACGGTCCTCCGTGTGACGGGCAGGAGCAAACACAGGGGAGAAGACACCGTTTCCTCCCGAAGAAATGAACAAATGAATAGATCCTCAAGCCCTACGGCTGATTGAGCAAGCAAATAGACCATTCCAATGGAGGTTGCTTACTTCATGAATTCCCCTTTGACGTACCCTTTGACTTATGCGCAAAGAAGAATTTGGTATTCCACGCAGATGTCCCCCGATTCCCCGATTGCCAATCTCATTTCCAAATCCGTGATCACCTCTGCCATCCAGGAAGGGCTGTTCGCCCGGTCGGTCAGCTCCGTCATCGAAGCCAATGAGGCGCTGCGCATCCGGTTTCTCTCCGGTGAATCCGGCGAACCGGCGCAGTACGCCGCACCCCCCGAGCCCTGCGAGCTGCAAGCGGTCGATTTTCGCGGGTATGACCATGCGCAGGAAGCGGCCGAGCAATGGCTCGAAGCCCACGTGAACGAATGCTTCCCTTTATTTGATACTCCCCTGTATGCCTTCACGCTGCTGCGCCTCTCGGATGAGGAGAGCTGGCTGATCTGCAAGATCCATCACCTGATCACCGACGGCTACTCCCTGGCCATGACGACCAACGACATCCTCGAAACCTATACTCTCCTGCATGCGGAACCTGACCGGCAGCTAGAGATGAGGCCTTCCTATATCGATTACATCACCTCGGAAAAAGAATACGAGCTCTCGAGCCGCTTCCGTAAAGACCGGCAGTATTGGGCGGAGACCTTCGGCACCCTGCCGGATCCGTCGGATCTCAAGCCCTACCGTCCGTTCGCCGGAAGCACGGCGGCCCGGCAGATCCGCTACCGTCTGGAGCCGGAGCTGCGGGAGGCGCTGAAGGAGTACGGGCGCAGCCGCAGCCGGAGTCTGTTTACGGTATTCCTGGCCCTGTTCAGCCTGCATATTCATCATATGACCTCGAATGAAACCGTCGTGATCGGCACGAACTTTACCAACCGCACCAATGCCAAAGAGAAGAAAACGATGGGGATGTTCACCAGCACGACGCCCATCCGGATCGATGTACCGACCCATGCGGATTTCCATACGTTCCTGAACGAGGTGCACCTGCAGCAGATGAGCGTGATCCGTCACCAGCGGTTCCCGTTCAATCTGATCATGCAGCTCATCCGGGAGAAGGATCCCGACCTGAACCGGATCTTCTCGATCTCGCTTCAATACCAGGCCATTGACGTGGCGCGCTACGACCTGCTCGGGAACCGGACCGATTATGTCTTCTCCGGCCACGAAACGGACGATCTCGTGATCAACATCAAGGAGTGGCAGGAATCGGGCGAGATGGATATCAACTACGAATTCCGCACCGATGTGTTCGGGGAGGAAGAGATCCGGCTCATCCACCGCCGCACGTCGAATCTGCTTGCCCAGATCCTGAGGGACGATACGCAGCCGCTTACCGCCCTGGAGCTCTGCGACGCTGAGGAGCGCGGGACGCTGACCGCACTGCAGCCGCACAAGCTGCAGGAAGAGGTCGGTATGACTTTTCCTGAACGCTTCGAGCGGATGGCCCGGGAGATGCCGCATCATACCGCCCTCGTTTATCAGGGCCGGTCGTGGACTTATGGGGAACTGAACTCGGCCGCCAACCGGATTGCACACCTGCTGCTGGTCAGCGGCCTGCAGACGGAGGGACTGGTCGGCATCCTCATGAGCCGAAGCCCGCTGATGGCGGCCTCGATCCTCGCGGTCTGGAAGGCGGGCGGAGCCTATATTCCCCTGGACCGGTATTATCCTGCCGGACGGATCCTGCAGATTATGGGCGATGCGAGGGCTGAGGTGCTTTTGACGGAATCGGATGCGCTAACAGAGGAGCTTCGGGAAGCCCTGGAGGGCACCGCCGTTCTGGAGCTGGACCGGATGGATGAGACCCTGGCGTCCTGCTCCGAGGCGAATCCGGGCCTGCCTTCCGACATCAACCGGCTTGCCTACGTGATCTTCACCTCAGGCTCCACAGGGAAACCGAAAGGGGCCATGGTGGAGCACCTCGGCATGATGAACCATATGCTGGCGAAGATTGAAGATGTGGGGATCGACGAGCACAGTGTGGTGGCGCAGAACGCCTCGCACTGCTTCGACATCTCCGTATGGCAGTTTTTCGTGGCGCTGTGCACGGGCGGCCGGACGGTGATCTACGGCAGCGAGGAAGTGCTGAACCCGCACGGCTTCCTGGATGCCGTGGTACACGATGGCATTACCGTGCTCGAGGTCGTCCCCTCTTATCTCGCCGTGATGCTGGATGCCCTGGAAGGGGCGGAGAGGGAGCTTCCCGCTCTGCGCATTCTCCTTTCCACGGGCGAAGCCCTGAAGCGCAATGTGGCGGAGCGCTGGTTCCGGCTGTACCCGGACATTCCGGTGATGAATGCCTACGGACCTACCGAGGCTTCGGATGACATCACCCACTACCTCATGCGGGAGACGCCTCCGTACGATACGGTCCCTGTGGGCTTTCCGCTGCGCGGGTTCCGCATTTATATCACCGACCCTCAGGGACGCTTATGCCCGGCGGGAGCCAAGGGAGAGATCTGGGTATCCGGCATTGGCGTGGGAAGAGGGTACCTATTCGACCCTCAGCGGACGGAAGCCGCATTCATGGAGGACCCCTTCGCCGGGGAGCCGGGCAGACGGCTGTACAAGACGGGGGACCTCGGCAGATGGCTTCCCGAGGGAGCGATCGAATTCTTCGGCCGCAAGGACCATCAGGTGAAAGTACGGGGCTACCGCATCGAGCTCGGTGAGATCGACAACGCGCTGGCCAATCACCCGTCGGTCTCGGAGGCGGTGACGCTGGACCTGACGGACAGCACCGGGCGTACGTTCCTGTGCGCATATTACACCTCGCCGGAAGAAACCGACGCATCGGCACTTAAGGCCTTTTTGTCCGGGAAGCTGCCTTATTATATGGTGCCCTCGCATTTCATCCGGCTGGAGGAGATGCCGGTCACGCCGAACGGCAAAATCGACCGGAAGGCACTCCCGAGACCGGTTTCCGCACAGGAAGGAGAGACCGGCGGGGTTCGGACTCCGCTGAGGACCGAGCAGGAGAAGGTGCTCTCCGGCATCTGGTCGGATATCCTCGGACTGCCGGAGCTCTCGGCGGAGGCCCATTTCTTCGAGCTCGGCGGGGATTCCATCCAGGCGCTGAAGATCGTCTCCCGGCTGCAGCAGACGGGCTGGAAGGTCGGGATGAAGGATCTGTTCCAGTATCCGACCATCGGACTGCTGGCTTCACACATGACCCGGGAGGAAAGCGGAAAGGGCACGGAAGGCGGACAGACGCAGGCTCCTTTGGCCGAACACGGACTCCGCCCTGAGGAGGTTGCCCGCCTTAGCACCCTTCTGAAGGAAGGGCTGCCGGGAGCCGAGGTGCAGAGAGTGTACCCGATGACTCCGCTCCAAGAGGCGATGCTGTTCTACAAGAAGCTGCATCCGCACTCCGAGATGTATACGGAGCAGCTTGTATTCACGGTTACCGGCACCTTTGACCCGGAAGCCTTCCACGCGAGCGTACAGATGCTGATCGACCGTTACAGCGTGCTGCGAACTGTCTTCCTCGACGCGGAGACCCGTCCTCTGCAGATCGTGACGGCCCGCAGGAAAGCCGAGGGCTTCGATATGGATCTCACCCATCTCCCCGGGGAAGAGCGCCGGCGCGCAGCCGACGAGCTGATCCGCGAGGACCGCGCCCGGGGCTTCGACCTGAAGCGCGACCTGCTCCTGCGGTACACGGCCATCCGGACCGGAGAGGACACGTGGACGATCGCTTGGACCCACCATCACATCATCATGGACGGCTGGTGCGTCAGCCTGCTCCTGCAGGATCTGCTGGCATGCTACCGCAGCCTGACGCGGGGGGTGGAGCTGGATCTCGCTCCGGAACAGCCTTACGAACGTTTTATCGACTGGCTGTACTCCCAGAATCCGGCGGAAGCGGCCGCATACTGGCGGGAGAAGCTGCAGGGCTTCGAGCAGCAGACGGGCGTGCCCAAGCGTTCGGGCTATACCGGTACGGAAGGCTACGAGGCGATGGAGACGGAGTGGAGGCTGCCGGCGGACCTGACCGCAAGACTGGACAAGCTGGCCCGTTCTCAGAGAGCGACCCTGCATCATCTGCTTCAGACGACCTGGGGCGTACTGCTTGCCAAATACAATTCGGTTCAGGACGTAGTCTACGGCCATGTCGTCTCCGGGCGGCCGGCCGAGCTCTCCGGCGTGGAACGCATGGTCGGTTTGTTCATCAATACCGTGCCGGTACGCATCCGGATGGAAGAGAACCCGACCCTGCAGGCGCTGCTGCACCAGGTCCGAGACCAATCCGTCGAGTCGGGAGGCAGATATGACAATGAACCGCTGACGGACATCCAGGCACTGACACCCATGGGGCAGGGCTTGATCGACCATATCCTCGTGCTCGAGCAGTTCCAGGCGGACCAAACCGCTGTTGAGCGGATGTTCGGACTTCCGGAGATCGGCTTTACGCTGAGTGACTTTCAATCCTTCGAGCAGACGAACTATGACCTCAACGTCATTCTCATTCCGGGCGAGGAGCTGCGGATCAAGTTCAATTACAATGCGCTTGCTTATGAGCATGGAGTTATAAAGCGTCTTGGCAGGCATTGGCAGCATATCTTGGAACAGATGGCTGCCGTTCCGTCCGTGCGCCTCTCGGAGGTGAGACTCACGGATGCGGCGGAGCGGGAAGCGCTGCTGTACGCGTTCAATGAGACGAACCGTCCTTATCCCGCGGAGAAGACGCTGCACGGCCTCTTCGAGGAACAGGCCGCAGCCCGTCCCGATGCGGCGGCTCTCGTACAAGAAGGCCGCACGCTGACCTACCGGGAACTGAACCTGCTGGCCAACCGGCTGGCGCTGAGGCTGCGAAGCCAGGGAGTGGGCCCCGGCACATTCGTCGGCATCGTCATGGAACGGTCGCCGGAGCTGATCGCCGGCCTGCTGGGCATCTTGAAGGCCGGCGGAGCCTATGTGCCGTTCGAGCCCGGGTTCCCCGTGAACCGGATCGCGGGCATCACGCGTCTGCTGGATATCCGTCATATGGTGACCCAGTCGTCCCTGACTCCGCTTGTGGAGTCCGTGGGACTGGAAGCGGGCTGCGGGTTCGCCGTCACACGGCTCGATTCCCCGGACCTTCCGGCGGAGGAGGTGCCGAATCTTCCGCATGCCGGGGGATCCGGAGAATACGCCTATGCCATCTTCACGTCCGGTTCCACCGGTACCCCGAAGGGGGTGCTGGTGCGTCACCGGCCGGTGATCAACCTGATCGATTGGGCGCACCGCACCTATGGCTTCGGACCGTCGGACCGGGTGCTCTTCGTGACCTCCGTCTGCTTCGACCTGTCCGTCTTCGATATCTTCGGGCTGCTGGCAGCCGGGGGCTCCGTTCATATCGCTTCCGAAGGGGATGTGCGCGATCCGGGCCGTCTCGTAGAGCTGCTGCGGGATGAGCAGATCACGTTCTGGGATTCGGCGCCTGCCGCCCTTTCGCAGCTGCTGCCTCATCTGCAGAGCCCTGCCGGCCCAGCCGGACAGCCGCCTGCGGCTCGTGTTCCAGAGCGGGGACTGGATTCCGCTGACCCTCCCGCCGGCGATGAAGTCTGCCTTCCCGAGCGCGAACATCGTCTCGCTGGGCGGGGCCACGGAAGCCGCCGTCTGGTCGAATTCCTTCGATATCGGAGGGATCGATCCGGCCTGGACGAGCATCCCTTACGGCAGGCCGATCCAGAATGCGTACTACTATATTCTCGACGGGCAGCTGGAGCCTTGCCCGATCGGGGTGGCCGGAGAGCTCTACATCGGCGGGGGACTGTCTCGCCGACGGCTACCATGATCCGGAGCTGACGCGGGCCAGCTTCCTTCCGAATCCGTTCGTGGACAGCCCCGGGGCGCGCATCTACAAGACGGGGGACCGTGCCCGTTTTATGGAAGACGGCGTGATCGAGTTCCTCGGCCGGGTGGATCACCAGGTCAAAATCCGCGGGTACCGCATTGAGCTCGGCGAGATTCAGGTGCAGCTGCAGGCGCATGAGGCGGTCCGGGAAGCGGTGGTACTGGACAGGAAGGATGGGCAGGGACACCAGGTGCTGTGCGCCTACTTTGCGGCGGACCGGGAAGTGCCGCCGGCCGAGCTGCGAGACCATCTGTCCGCCCAGCTTCCATCGTACATGATCCCGTCTTATTTCGTTCAGCTGGACGCCCTGCCGGTGACGGCCAACGGAAAGCTCGACCGGAAGGCGCTGCCGGAGCCTGCGGGTTTCATCCGCCCGGGCACCGCTTATGAAGCGCCGGCCAATAATACGGAGAACATACTCACCGGGATCTGGGAGGAGCTGCTTGATGTCCGGCCGGTGGGTGTGCTGGACTCGTTCCTGGAGCTCGGGGGCCATTCACTGAAGGCCCAGCTGCTTGCCCTGCGCATTCACCAGGCCTTTGGGACTGAGGTGCCGCTGCGGGAGCTGCTGCGCCGGCCGACGGTCCGGGAGCTGGCCGCCTACCTCGGGACCCTGGACCAGTCGGGCGCGGTCCGAATTCCGGCGGTGAGGCTGAAGGAGCATTACGAGCTTTCCCCGGCCCAGCGGCGCCTGTATATGATCCACGAGATGGATAAGAAGAGCACGGCATACAACATGCCGGGCGCGCTGCTTCTGGAAGGGGAGCTTGATCGCGGGCGGCTGGAGGCTTCGCTCCAATCGCTGATGAGCCGGCATGAATCGCTCCGGACGTCGTTCCATCTGGTGGACGGCATTCCGGTGCAGTGCGTACATGAACCTGCCGTGAGTCCGCTGGCGGTGCTTGAGCTTGCGGAAGAGGAAATCGAGGCTGCGCTTCTTGGCTTCACCGAGCCGTTCGATCTGTCCGCCGCCCCGCTCGTGCGGTTTGCGTTGATCCGCATCCATGAACGGAAGCATCTGCTCCTCGTCGACATGCACCATATCATTTCGGATGGGGTATCCGTCTCCCATGCGCTGCGGGAGATCGCCGAGGGCTATGAAGGGCGTCTGTCGGCTCCGCTGCCGGTCCAATACAAGGACTACGCGGCATGGCAGAACCACCTGCTCCAGGACGGCAGGATGGGGGAGCAGGCCGACTACTGGCTGAGCCGGTTCCAGGGCACGATCCCGGTGCTGAATCTGCCGACGGATTATCCGCGTCCCGCGTTCCGCAGCTTTGAAGGCGGGGAATGGGAATTCCGGGCAGACGGGAAACTGCAGACCCGGCTGACGGAGCTCGCCGCCCGTGCGGGAGCGACCTTGAACATGGTCCTGACCGCCGCCTACCACCTGCTGCTTGCCAAATATACGGGCTCGGACGACATCGTCGCCGGCTCGCCGATCGCCGGACGGCCGCATGCCGATCTGCAGCCGATCATCGGCATGTTCGTCAACATGCTGCCTCTGCGGACGCGTCCCGAGGCCGCCAAGACGTTCATGGGCTATCTGGCGGAAGTGAAGGAAACGGCGCTTGGTGCTTACGACCATCAGGACTATCCGCTCGAAGAACTGATCGACAGGCTCCGCCTTGAGCGCGACGCCAGCCGCAATCCGCTGTTCGACGCCGCTTTTGCCATGCAGAATATGGAGATGGAGCCCGTCCGGGCGGGCGGTCTTCAGGTGACTCCGTATGCGGCCCCAAGCCGGAAGGCCAAGTTCGATCTGACGCTTCGAAGCGTTCCCGGAGACGGAGGGAATCCGCTTCGTGCTCGAATATGCTTCAGCCTTGTTCAAGAAGGAGTCCGCCGTGCGGCTGGCAGGTCACTACCTGCATCTCCTGGTTCAGATCGCCGATCAGCCCGAAGCGCTTCTCGGCAGCTATGAGCTCATCACCGAAGCCGAGAAAGCGGAGATGCTGGCCTTCCTGTGCCGGCCTTCCGCAGCCGTCGAGCCTTCCCGGAGCGTCGCGGTGATCTTCGAAGAGCAGGCCGCCCTGTACCCGGATCGGCCGGCCTTGACACATGGCCCGGTCAGCTTCACCTACCGGGAGCTGAACGAGCGGGCCAACCGTCTCGCCCGGACCCTGCGCGAGCGGGGTGTGAAGCCGGATACCCTGGTGGCCCTGCTCACAGGGCGCTCCGTCCACATGATCGTCGGCATCCTCGGCATCCTGAAGGCCGGCGGCGCCTACCTGCCGATCGATCCGCAGTACCCCGAAGAGCGGATCGCCTATATGCTGCAGGACAGCGGCACGGGTGTGCTGCTGATGGGCAGCGGCACAGCGGGTGAAGCGGTGGAGAGCTTCGGCGGTCTCCGGCTGTTCCTCGACCGCGAAGAGACGTATCACGCGGACGGCTCCAACCTGGTGCCGGTGAACGGAGGAAGCGATACCGCCTACGTCATCTACACGTCGGGTACGACGGGACAGCCCAAGGGGACCCGCATGACCCACGACAATGTCGATCATATCGCCAGGAATACGAATTATCATGATATCCACGAGCGGGATACCGTGCTGCAGTTCTCCAACTACGCCTTCGACGGCTCGGTCTTCGACATCTTCGGGGCGCTGCTGAACGGGGCCAGACTTCTGCTTGTCGACAGCGACGCGGTCCGCGACCTGAGTCTGCTTTCGACACGGATCAGGGAAGAGAACGTGACGGTAGGCCTGATAACAACGGCGCTGTTCCATGCCTTGGTGGATGAGGACATCGACTGCCTGCGGGGCATGCGGAAGATTCTGTTCGGCGGGGAAAAAGCATCGCTCTCCCACGTCCGGCGTGCGCTCGAGCAGCTCGGGCCCGGAAGGCTCATCAATGCCTACGGGCCTACGGAGACGACGGTGCTGGCTGCATTCTATCCGGTGGACCGGCTGGACCCTGCAGCATCATCGGTACCGATCGGCATGCCGGTACGCGGGATGCAGCTGTTCGTGGTCAGCCCGGAGGGCACCCTCCAGCCTGCGCTGGTTCCCGGCGAGTTGTGCATCGCGGGCCGTGGACTCTCGGCCGGCTATCTGCACCGCCCCGGGCTCACGGCGGAGAAATTCGTGCCGTGCCCTTTCCTCGAAGGGGCCAAGATGTACCGGACCGGCGACCTGGTCCGCTGGCTGCCGGACGGCACGCTGGAGTATCTGGAGCGGATGGACCAGCAGGTCAAAATCCGGGGTCACCGTATCGAGCTCAGCGAGATTGAGAACCGGCTGCTGGCCCATGACGATATCCGCGAGGCTATAGTTACAGCCGGCAAGGATGAGGGAGGGCATACGTACCTCTGCGCATACCTGGTCTCGGAGCGCACCTGGAGCATCCCGGAGCTGCGCGAGTATGCAGGAACCCATCTGCCGGATTACATGATCCCGCAGTACTTCGTTCAGCTGGACCGGCTTCCTGTGACGGCGAACGGCAAGCTGGACCGCAGAGCGCTGCCGGCACCGTCGGCTGCTGCCGGCCGGGGCACGGAGTATGCCGAGCCCCGCACGGCCGTCGAGCGCAAGCTTGCCGAGATCTGGTCGGCCCTGCTCGGGACCGCCGTCGGGATCGACGATCACTTCTTCCACTTGGGAGGGGATTCGATCAAGGGGATTCAAGTGTCCGCACGGCTTCATAAGGCGGGGCTGCAGCTCGAGATGAAGCAGCTGTTCGTCAGTCCGACGATCCGTCAGCTGGCTCCCCATGTGAAGCAGCTTCAGATGAACATCAAGCAGGGAGCCGTTACAGGGGACGTCCCGCTGAGCCCGATCCAGCGCTGGTTTGTCGGAAGCGGGTTTACGGATGCCCATCATTTTAACCAGTCGGTCATGCTGTACCGCAGGGAAGGCTTCGACGAAGGTCAGCTCGATCTCATCTGGTCCATGCTGACAGAGCATCATGATGTGCTGAGAAGCGTGTTCCCCGAATGGACGGAAGGCAGATCGCGTGTACGCGGTACGGACGCGAAGGCGTTCGTGCTCGAAACGGCGGATCTCCGCTCCCTCGAAGCGCCGGAGGAGGAGATCCGGCGGAGGGCGGAAGCGCTGCAGTCCGGCATGGATCCGGTACAGGGCCCGCTGGTCCGTATGGGCTTGTTCCGGACGCAGGAAGGAGATCATCTCCTGATCGCCATTCACCACCTGGTGGTAGACGGCGTATCCTGGCGCATTCTGATCGAGGATTTCACGGCGCTTCTCGGACAAAGCCTGGAGGGACAAGAGCTGGAACTCCCGTCCAAAACGCATGCCTACCGCGACTGGGTCCTCACGCTGGAGAAAGAGGCGGAAGGGGAGCAGCTGCAGCAGGAGCAGGCTTATTGGCAGGCCAAGCTGGAGGGAGGATTCGCAGCTCTTCCGGTGAAGAAGCAGACGGAATCCCTGCTGACCGGGGGCAGTGAACAGGTGAGCGTCTCCCTGACGCGGGAGCAGACGCAGCGCCTGACGTCCGGTGCCCACCGGGCTTACCGGACGGAGATGAATGACCTGCTGCTGGCGGCGCTCGGCTGCGCCGTACAGGAGTGGACGGGCGGAGACCGGATCGGCGTATGGCTGGAAGGACACGGCCGGGATGATACCGCCGGACTCGAACTGTCCCGGACGGTCGGCTGGTTCACGTCGCTCTACCCGGTGGTTCTTCCCGTCGAAGCGGAAGCGGAGGAGGGAAGGCTGATCAAGGCCGTCAAGGAGGCTCTCCGCTCAGTCCCGCGCAGAGGGGCCGGGTACGGCATACTGAAGTACTTGGCTCCGAAGCGGGAGGATGGTCATCTGCATACTGGAGCCCGGCCGGAGATCGGATTCAACTATATGGGCGACCTGGACGGGGCGCTGGACGGGGGGCTCTTTACCCGGTCCCGCTTCGGTACGGGCCTCGAGATCAGCTCCGGGATGGAGCGGAGACATCCGCTTGATATCAACGGTTGGATCACGGATGGCGAACTTACGTTCGTGGTCGATTATCATCCGTCCGAGCTGGAGGGTGGGGAGGTGCGGACGTTCGCCGAGCGTCTTCAGTATCACCTCGTCCGCCTGACGGAGCACTGCCATGCAAGAGGGGGAACGGAGCTGACGCCAAGCGATCTCCGGTCCGGAGGAATCGGAAGCCGTGAGCTGGAAGCCGTCTACCGCATGATTCCTGCGGGTATGGAGCTGCAGGATGTGTACCCGCTCTCTCCGATGCAGGAAGGACTGCTCTTCCATGCGCGGAAGGAACCGTCGTCGCCGGCGTATTTTCAACAGCTCACCCTCACCCTGGAGGGAGACGTCGATCCGGAGCTCCTGGAGCTCAGCTTCGCCGATCTCGCCGCAAGGCATGATATGTTCCGTACGGTCTTCCTCTACGAGTCGCTGGAGCGGCCGCTGCAGGCCGTGCTTGCACACCGCACTATGCCGCGGATGCAGCTGCTGGATCTCCGCGCGCTGGATGAGGAGGCGTTCGGCTCTGCCGTGAAGCGTTATGAAGAGGCCGAGCGTGAGCGAGGATTCGACTTGAGCCTGGCCACGCCGATGCGTCTCGGACTGATCCGCACCGGCGAACGGACTTCCAGGCTGGTGTGGAGCTTCCACCACCTGCTCATGGATGGCTGGTGCCTCGGCATCGTGTTCCGGCAGTGGGCGGATGCTTACGCAGCACGCAGCCGGGGGCAGGCCGCCGAAGTAGGGAAGGGTGCGGACTACGGCACCTTCATCCACTGGCTGGAGAAGCAGGATCTCCGTGCGGCCGAAGCCTATTGGAGCGAAGTGCTGGCCGGTTACGAGACGCAGACCGGCTTGCCCCGGGCAGGCATCTCTCTTCCCGGACAAGAAGGAGAGTACCGGGAGCTGAGCTTCGGACTCGGAGCCGACGCGACGGCCCGTCTGCAGGCGCTGGCCGTGGCCCACGGCGTGACGCTCAGCACCGTATTCCAGGTGCTGTGGGGCATTCTGCTTCACAAGTATAACAACACGGACGATGCGGTCTTCGGCTCGGTGGTATCCGGCCGCCCGCCGGAGATCGAGGGCATCGAGGGCATGGTCGGCCTGTTCATCAATACGGTACCGGTACGGGTGCGCATTCCGGACGGCCGGACGTTCTCGCAGGCGCTGCGGCACCTGGCGGAGGAGGCGCTGAAGTCCCGTATGCACGACTTCTATCCGCTCTCGGACATCCAGAAGAGGAGCGCCCTCAGCCAGCATCTGTTCGACCATGTCGTGGCGTTCGAGAATTACCCGCTGGACGAGCAGGCAGGCGGCGCAGCGCAGAAGCTGACTCACGGCTGGCAGGTTACCGGGGCGGACGTATTCGAGCGCAGCCATTACCCGATGGCGGTGTCGGTCTTCCCGGGAGAGGAGCTGACCCTGCGCATCGGATACCGCATGGATACCTACGATGCCAGGGTGCTGGAAGCTTTGCCCGGACATCTGCGCCGGCTGATCGATCAAGTAACGGAAAACCCAGAGGTGGAGGTCGCCCAGATTGATATCGTGACCGAGGCAGAGCAGGCGATCCTGGCCGGGTTTAACCGGCCAAACGGAAGCGTCCCGGCACTTGGCTCCACGTTCCACGGTCTGTTTGAAGCTCAGGTCCGCCGGACCCCCGATGCCCTTGCCCTGATCGGCGGGCAGACGACTTTAAGCTACCGCGAGCTGGACGAGAGAGCCAACCGGATCGCCGGTCTGCTCCTCAGCGAAGGGCTGCAGCGGGGAGAGCTTGTCGGTGTGATGGCCGACCGCTCACCGGAGACGGTCTCGGCCCTCCTCGGCATCCTGAAGGCCGGCGGTGCCTACCTTCCGGTGGATCCGGATTACCCCGAAGAGCGGATCCGCTACCTCCTGACGGACAGCGGGGTGAAGCTGCTGCTCACCGAAGGGTTCCGCAGGGGAGGGATTCCGTTCGAGGGCCGGGTGATCCCGCTCGATGATGACGCCGTGCTCCCTCAGGCTGGCCAGCCTGAGCTGCCGGCCGTGTCCGCAGCGGATCCGGCGTACGTCATCTATACGTCAGGGACGACAGGCAGACCGAAGGGTGTGAGGGTTCCGCACCGCGGGATCGCCGGACTTCATGCGACGTTCATCGATCATTACGGCATGGGACCGGGAGACCGGGTGCTGCTGTTCGCCAGCCTCTCCTTTGACGCTTCGGTATGGGAGATGGGCATGGGCCTCCTGACAGGCGCCGCCCTGTACCTGGCACCGAAGGAAGTGCTTCACCATCCCGTCCGGCTGCAGGCTTTCATGGCTGATCACGGGATAACGGCCGCAACCCTGCCGCCGACCTTTGCGGTGCATCTCCAGCCGGAAGAGCTTCAATCGATGCGGCTTGTGGTTACGGCAGGCTCGGAAGCCTCCGGTGAGCTGGTCGGGAAATGGCGGCGTCACATGCGCTACATCAACGCGTACGGCCCGACGGAATCGACGGTCTGCGCCACGTTCTGGGAAGCCCCGGGCGGAAAGGACGCAGGGGCGTCCCTGATTCCGATCGGCAGGCCGATCCCGGGGACGGAAATTCAGGTGGTCGACCGTCACTTGAAGCCGGCCGTGCCGGGCATCAGCGGAGAGCTGTGCATTGCAGGGATCGGGCTTGCGGACGGCTACCTCCACCGAGCGGAGCTCACGGCGGAGAAATTCGTGCCGCATCCTTATGAGCCGGACCGGTTCATGTACCGGACCGGCGACCTGGCGCGCTGGCTGCCGGACGGCCAGCTCGAGTATCTGGGCCGGATCGACCACCAGGTCAAAATCCGCGGCTTCCGGATCGAGCTGGGCGAGATTGAAGCGGCACTGCTGCAAATCCGCCCGGTGCGCGAAGCGGTGGTCATAGACCGTCTGGATGCCGGCGGGACGAAGTACCTCTGCGCCTACTGCACCTTCAGCGGCGATGAGCTTGCGCCGCAGGAGCTGCGCCAGGCGCTGCTGCAGGCACTGCCGGATTATATGGTTCCTTCGGCCTTCGTGTCCATGGAGCAGCTGCCGCTGACTCCGAACGGGAAGGTCGACCGCAAAGCCCTGCCGGAGCCAAGCGCACCGGCTGCCGGGCATGCGGCCTACGCGGCTCCGAGGGGAGAAGATGAACGCCTCTTCGTCCAGCTGTGGAGCGAGCTCTTGGGCCGGAGTCCGGAGAGCATCGGCATTGACGATGATTTCTTCCTGGCCGGCGGCCATTCCTTGAAGGCTGCACAGCTCGTCAGCCGGATTCAGCGGGACTTCGGAGTCGATTTGCCGCTCAAGGCCGTCTTCGAGTCGCCGACAATCCGCGGACTGGCCGAGGCCGTCGGCGGGCGGGCGGCACGGACCAACCCGATCGTACCGCGCTCGGAGAAACGGGAGGTGTATCCGTTATCTCCAGGCCAGCAGCGCATCTATGTGCTGGAGCAGCTGGAATCCGGCCAGACGGGATATAACCTGCCGTCCGTCTACCGGGTGGAAGGACATCTGGATCTTCATCGGCTGAATGAGGCGTTCCGGGCGCTGATCCGGCGGCACGAGTCCCTCCGCACCTCCTTCGAGCTGCTGGACGGGGAGCCGGTGCAGCGCATTCACGACGAGGTGTCCTTTGCCCTGGAGCTCCTGTCAGCGGACCAAGAGACGATGAGCCGGCCGGACGAACCGGCCGCTTCCTGGATCAAGCCCTTTGATCTGACGAGGGCTCCGCTCATGCGGGTAAGTCTGGTTACGGCTCGGGCTGAGCAGCTTCTCTTCTTCGATATGCATCACATCATCTCGGACGGGATTTCGGTTCAGATCCTGCTCGCTGAACTGCAGGCGCTGTACCGGGGAGAGCCGCTTCCGGAGCTTCCGCTGCAGTACCGGGATTACAGCGAGTGGCAGAGATCGGCCGGGCAGCAGGAGAGCCTTCTGAAGATGAAGTCCTACTGGCTGGAGCGCTTCGCAGGCGAGCTTCCGGTCCTCGAGCTGCCCACCGACCGCAGCCGGCCGGCGGCGCAGGATTTTGCAGGCAGCGCCCTGGTGCAATCCGCAGACAGGAGCCTGTCCGAGGGGATCACGCTCCTGGCGGAGCGTACGGGAACGACCGTCTACATGGTGCTGCTCGCCGCGTACCAGATCCTGCTCTCGAAGTATTCGGGACAGGAGGATCTCATTATCGGAACGCCGGCAGCGGGTCGGACCTCGGCAGAGCTGGAAGCGGTCGTCGGGATGTTCGTCGGCACTCTGGCTCTGCGCGGGAAGCCTCAGGGAGACAAATCCGTGCGCGCTTATTTGAACGAGGTGAAGGAGGAAGCGTTGAACGCGCTGGAGAACGGAGCCTATCCGTTCGAGAAGCTGGTCGAAGACCTTCAGCTGGAGCGTGATGTGAGGCGCAATCCGCTGTTCGATGTCATGTTTGTATATCAGAACATGGACCGTACCGAGCTGGAGCTGGAAGGCGTGCGCATCACGGAGGCTGAATTCGAGCACCGGGCTGCGAAGCTGGATCTCACGCTGGAAGCTTCACAGGAGCCGGATGGCGGCTGCTTCCGGTTCCTCTGGGAATTCCGCACGAGTCTGTTCGAGCGGGAGACCGTGGAGCGGATGGCCGGGCACTATCTCGAAGTGCTCGGGCAGATGACCGCGGAGCCGGAGCGGACGGTCGGCAGCATCTGCCTGCTGACCGAAGCGGAGCGGGCCGCGATGCTCGGGGCCTGGTTCGACGAGCGGCCGGGAGACCTGGCCGTGGAGCAGTCGATCCACGGGCTGATCGAAGCGCGGGCCGGGGAGCATCCGGACCGCACCGCCGTCATCTTCGGCGAAGAGCGGGTGACCTACCGTGAGCTCAACGAGCGGGCGGACCGGCTGGCCCGCGTGCTGGCCGGGCACAGCCTCCGCAGGGAAGCGCGGGTCGGCATCCTGATGCACCGCTCGCCGCGCATGGTCGAGTGCATCCTCGCCGTCTGGAAGGCCGGCGGGGCGTATATCCCGGTCGATCCGGAGTATCCGGCCGCCCGGACCGCGGGCATGCTGGCGGATGCCGAAGCCGCCGTGCTGCTGACCGAATCCGCGCACCTCAGCGAGGAGCTGAGGCGGGAGCTCGGCTGCACCGTGCTGGAGCTCGACCGGCTGGAAGAGCGGTCCGCTCCGGAAGAAACGGCCGCATCGCTGCCGCATGATCCGGACGCCCTCGCTTACGTGATTTATACGTCGGGGTCGACCGGCAGGCCGAAGGGCGCCATGGTCGAGCACCGCGGCATGATGAACCACCTTCTGGCCAAGATTGAGGAATTGCAGATCACGGAGCGGAGCGTCGTGGCGCAGAATGCGTCCCACTGCTTCGATATCTCGGTGTGGCAGTTCTTCTCGGCCCTGACGCAGGGCGGGATGACGGTGATCTACCCGAACGACGTGATCCTGGAGCCGGAGGTCTTTCTCGGACAGGTCATGGGCGACGGGGTGACGATTCTCGAGACCGTGCCTTCGTATCTGGCCGTGCTGCTGGACCGGCTGGAGGCGGAGCGTCCGTCCCTGACCTCGCTGGCCTATCTGGTGGCGACGGGTGAGGCGCTCAAGCGCAATGTGGTGCAGCGCTGGTTCCGCCTGTATCCGGCGATTCCGGTCGTCAATGCGTACGGGCCGACGGAAGCCTCCGACGACATCACCCACTACATCATGGACCGCACGCCGGACATGGAGTCCATTCCGGTCGGGCGGCCGGTGCGGGGCTTCCGGATCTATATCGTGGATGCCTATGGGCAGCCGTGCCCGCTGGGCGTCAAGGGCGAGATCTGGGTATCCGGCATCGGCGTAGGCCGCGGGTACCTGAACGATGGGGAGCGGACGGCGCTGGCCTTCGGCGAAGATCCGTTCTGGCCGGAGCCGGGAAGACGGCTGTACCGGACGGGGGACCTGGGCTGCTGGCGCGAGGGAGGCGTGATCGAATTCTTCGGGCGCCGGGACCACCAGGTGAAGGTCCGGGGGTACCGGATCGAGCTTGGGGAGATCGACAACAAGCTCGCGGACCATCCGGAGGTTACCGAGGCGGTTGTGACGGCGCTGACGAACGGTGCCGGAGAATCCCGCCTGTGCGCCTACTATACGGGGATGCAGGCGCCGGAGCCGGCGGAGCTGGCCGCGTACCTTGCGGGCAGCCTGCCGCACTACATGATCCCGTCTCACTTCGTGCGGCTGGAGAGCATGCCGGTTACGGCCAACGGCAAGATCGACCGCAAGGCGCTGCCGCTGCCGGAGGAGACGGACGGCACGCAGCCGGGCTTCACGCCGCCCGCCACGGAAATGGAGCGGAAGCTGGCCGAAGTCTGGAGCGCCCTGCTCGGAAGGAAGATCGGGATCGACGATCACTTCTTCCATGCCGGCGGCGATTCCATCAAGGCGATCCAGGTGTCGGCCAGACTGCTGGCGGCGGGGCTGCAGGTTGAGATGAAGCAGCTGTTCCTTCATCCGACCATCCGTACGCTGAGTCCTCTGGTCCGCGCCGTCGAACGGCGGGCGGATCAGACGCCGGTTACCGGTGAAGTACCTATGCTGCCGATGCAGCGGTGGTTCCTGGAGCAGGATTTTACGGATCGTCATCACTTCAATCAATCCGTCCTGCTGTACCGCAGAGACGGCCTGGACGCAGCGCTGCTGGAACGCGTACTGAACCTGCTGGTCACCCACCACGATGCGCTGCGGAGCAGCTATCCCGTGCGCGGCCGGAGAACGTACCAGCGTGTGCGCGGCTTGAATGAGTCTCTCTATACGCTGCAGGTGATCGACATCGTCCGGGAGGAAGAGACGGCTGGACGGATTCTCAGCGTAACGCAGACCATCCAGGAGAGCATGTGCCTCGAGGAAGGCCCGCTGCTCAAGCTGGCCTGGTTCCGGACACCGGAGGGGGATCACCTCTTTCTCACCGCCCATCACCTGGTCATCGACGGCATTTCGTGGCGCATTCTTCTGGAGGACTTCATGCAGCTGTACGGGCAGGGAGATCAGGGGAAGACCCTGGAGCTTCCGCCCAAAACACACTCCGTCCGGGATTGGGCCGAGGCCCAGATCCGCTATGCGGAGCAGGGTTCAGACGGGGAACTCGACTATTGGAGAAGCATGGAGGAGGCGCAGCCCGCTCCTCTGCCGAGATCGGCACAGGAGACGGAAGCCGGTGTCCCCGCAGGGGATGGGACTGCTGCGGCAGGCACCGCACAGCTGCGGATCACGCTGTCTGTGGAGGAGACGGCGGCGCTGACCGCCGAGGTGCACCAGGCTTACAACACCGAGATGAACGATGTGCTGCTGACCGCCCTCGGCTCTTCTCTCAGTGAATGGACCGGCGGCGACCGCTTCGGCGTCTGGCTCGAGGGGCACGGCCGTGAAGCCTTCCCGGCTGCGGAAGGATTGAATATCTCCCGCACGGTAGGCTGGTTTACGTCTTTGTATCCGCTGGTGCTCCCTGCCGGCTCTGGAGAGCCGGCAGGCACCCGGCTGAAGAAGGTCAAGGAAGCCCTGCGCCAGGTGCCGAACAAAGGCATTGGTTACGGCATCCTGAAGTATATGACCGAAGGCTCCCTGACCGGCTCGGGTTCCTGGAACGCGAGACGGCCGGAGATCGGCTTCAACTACCTGGGAGATCTGGACGGCACGGCGGACGGCGGCTCCTTCGCCTTCTCGAAGTATGAAACGGGGCGCGAGGTCAGCCCAAGGCTGGAGCGCCGCTATCCCCTGGACATCAACGGATGGATCCGTGACGGCAGGCTGACGCTTGTGATCGATTACGATCCGGCCGAGTTCGCCGCGGAGGCGGCGGCCGGCTGGGCCGGACGCTTCGAGACCCAGCTGAAGCAGCTCATCGAGCACTGCCGGCAGAAGGGGGAGAGGGAGCTGACGCCGAGCGACATCAGCTCGAACCGGATCCCGCTTCACGAGCTGGAGCAGGTGTACCGTCTCATCGGACCCGGCCTCGGCATTCAGGATGTGTATACCCTGACCCCGCTGCAGCAGGGGCTGATGTTCCAGCGGATGTACGACCCCGCCTCGCAGGCCTACTTCCAGCAGCTGACGCTGACGCTGCAGGGGGCGCCGGAAGCGGAGCTCCTGCAGCGGAGCCTGGATCATCTTGCCGGGCGGTACGATATGTTCCGCACCGTGTTCCTCTTCAGCTCGCTGGAGCAGCCGGTGCAGGTGGTGCTGCGGGAGAGCACGCTGGAGCCCCTGACGGTGCTGGATCTCACTGCACTGCCCGAAGGGGCACGCCAGGCGGCGTTCGCCGAATTCGCCGACCGGGAGCGCAAGCGGGGCTTCGACTGGAGCCGTTCGACACCGATGCGTGCGGCTTTGGTGAAGCTGGAACCGCAGCGGTACGAGCTCGTGTGGAGCTTCCACCATATCCTGATGGACGGCTGGTGCCTCGGGATTGTGCTGCAGGAGTGGTTCGAGACGTACGCTCTGCTGCGTGAAGATCAGCTCCCGGCCGCCGAGCCTGCCCCGGCGTATGGAAGGTACGCCGCTTGGATGGAGCAGCGCAGCGGGCAGGACGCCGCCGCTTACTGGTCCGCCTATCTGGGCGGGTTCGAGATGCAGACCGGTCTGCCGAAGGCCGGCTTCCGAAGCCGCGCGGAGCAGGAGCTCCGGCAGAAGGAACGGATCTTCGTGATCGACGAGCAGCGGACTTCGAAACTCCAGGAGCTCGCAAGAGCCGAAGGGGTCACCCTGAATACCGTCTTTCAGACCCTGTGGGGCATTCTGCTTCAAAAATACAACAACACCCCGGATGTCCTGTTCGGCGCCGTCGTCTCCGGACGGCCGCCCGAAATCGAGGGCATCGAGCGGATGGTCGGCCTGTTTATCAACACGATTCCGGTGCGGATCCGCACGGGAGACGGAGATTCCTTCGCGGGTGTGCTGAAGTCGGCGGCGCTGGATGCCCTGAACGCCAGGGAGCACGATACGTACCCGCTCTATGAAATTCAGGCGCAGAGCGGCCTTCAGCAGCATCTGCTCGATCATATTGTCGCCTTCGAGAACTACCCGCTGGAGCAGGAAGCGGACGCGATCGGGGAGACCTTCAACCTGGGGTACCGGATCACCGGCGCCGGCGTCTTCGAACAGACGCATTACCCGCTCTCCGTTACCGTGGCGCCGAGAGCGGACCTGACCGTGAAGCTGAGCTTCCGGGAGGGTGTGTATGAGGAGCGCATCCTGGTCTCCCTGCCGGGACATCTGGAACGGCTGATCGATCTGGTAACGGAGAACCCGCATAGACCGGTTCGTGAGCTGGAGATCGTGACGGAGCGGGAAGAGCGCCTGCTGGCGGGCTGGCAGGGACAGGGCGGCACCGGCAGCGCGGGGGACGCGGAGCAGGCAAGCCGGCGTCTCATCCATCATGTCTTCGCGGAGACGGCTGCCGGCCATGCGGAAGCGCCGGCGGTACTGCTGGGCGGTGAGAAGCTGACCTATGCCGTGCTGCAGGCGAGAGCCGCAGCGATGGCCGCCGCATTGAAGGCCCGCGGAGTCGGACGGCATACGCTGGTGGCCGTGCTCGCCGAACGCTCGGCCGAGATGGTCGTCTCCCTGCTTGCGATTCTCCAGGCCGGGGGAGCCTACCTGCCGATCGATCCGGAATATCCGGCGGACCGCATCCAGTACATCCTGGATGACAGCGGGACCGGGTTCCTGCTGACGGAGAAGGAGCTGCCGGACAGTCTGCGGTTTGCGGGCTGCCTGCTCCGGATCGACGGGGGGCTGATCGGGCACGGAGACGTGGAGCCTTTCGGAGATACGTCCGGAGAGGCGAACCCTGACGGCTTTGCGGAAGGGGATCCGGATGACACCGCTTATGTCATCTACACGTCCGGAACGACGGGGCGGCCCAAAGGAGTACCGGTGCCGCACCGCGGCGTAACCAACCTGCTCGAGACCTTCCGTCAGGAATACGGCGTCGGTCCTGAGGACCGGATGCTGCAGTTTGCCAGCCTGTCCTTCGACGCTTCCGTATGGGAGATCTGGACCGCGCTGCTCAGCGGAGCCGCGCTGGTGCTCGCTCCGAAGGAGGTGCTCCACCACCCGGTGCGGCTGGAACGGTTATTCGGGGAGCAGGGCATTACGGTGGCGCTTCTGCCTCCGGCCTATGCGCTGCAGCTGCCGATCCCCCGCCTGGCTTCCCTCAGGCTGCTGGTGACGGGAGGCTCCGAAGCCCCTGCCGAGCAGGTGGACGAATGGAGCCGTCACCTCACGTACGTGAACGCCTACGGGCCGACGGAGGCCAGCATCATTACCACCCTGTGGCGGCCGCAGGAGGGAGACGCGCGCACTGCCGCCTCTCCCGTTCCGATCGGCCGGCCGGTCGCCGGGATGCAGGTCCATCTGCTGGACCGTGACCTGAACCGGGTTCCTCCGGGTGCTGCGGGCGAGCTGTGCATCTCGGGCACAGGGCTGGCGGACGGCTACCTGCACAGGCCGGAGCTGACGGCGGAGAAGTTCGTCAGCCGTCCGGATGTGCCCGGCGGACGCATCTACCGCACGGGAGACCTGGCCCGCTGGCTGCCGGACGGGCAGCTGGAATATCTCGGCCGGATCGACCACCAGGTGAAGATCCGGGGGTACCGGATCGAGCTGGGCGAGATCGAATCCGTGCTGCTGCAGCACCCGGGCGTGAGGGAAGCGGTCGTGGTGGACCGCAGGGATGAGGGCGGACTCCTCAGCCTGTGCGCCTACTGGAGCGGACACCCCGGCGAGGTGCCGGACACGGCGGAGCTGCGGGCCCATTTGGCGGCGAGCCTGCCGGACTATATGATTCCGGCGGCCTTCGTCGCGATGGACAAGCTGCCCCTGACCCCCAACGGGAAGATTGACCGGAGGGCCCTGCCGGAGCCGGACAGCCGGCCCGGTTCCGCGCCTTACGCAGCTCCGGAGAAGGAAAGCGAACGCCTGCTCGTCCGCTTGTGGAGCGAGGTGCTCGGCAGGGAAGCGGAGGCGGTAGGCATCGACGATTCCTTCTTCGATCTCGGAGGGCACTCGCTCAAAGCGGCACAGCTCGCCTCGCGTATCCACAGGGAGAACGGCACCGAGCTGCCGGTAAGGGCCGTCTTCGAACGGCCGACGATCCGGGAGCTGGCCGCTCTGCTGGAAGATAGCGCGAAGGGGACGTATGTACCGGTTCCCAGGGCGGCACCGCAGGAGACGTACAGGGCTTCCTTTGCCCAAAAGCGGCTCTTCATCCTGCACGAGATGGACAAGGAGCAGACGAGCTACAACCTGCCGACCGTCCTGAAGATGGAGGGCCGACTGGATGCGCAGCGGCTTGAAAGTGCCTTCCGTGAGCTGATCCGCAGACACGAAGCGCTCCGTACCTCGTTCGAGCTTTCCGGCGGCGAACCCGTTCAGCGGGTCCATGCCGAGGTTCCATTCGAGCTGGAGCAGGCGGAAGTGCCGTCAGGCGCTGGCGCTAACGCACCCAAGGAGGCCGTGAAGGCTTTCATCCGGCCCTTCGATCTGGGAACGGCCCCGCTGCTGCGGGCAGGCCTGATCCGCTGCGGGGAAGAGACCCTTCTGCTCTTTGACATTCACCATATCATTGCGGACGGCATGTCCGTACAGATGATCATCCGGGAGCTGCAGGCGCTCTACGCCGGCGCCGGGCTGCCGGAGCCGGCGCGGCAGTACAAGGACTACAGCCAGTGGCAGGGAAGCCGCAGCGAGCAGGAGCGGATCCGCAGCCAGCGGGGGTATTGGCTGGAGCGGTTCTCGGGCGAGCTGCCGGTCCTGGAGCTGCCCCTGGACCGTCCGCGGCCTGCCGTGCAGGATGCTGAAGGAGCGCTGCTCGCGGCGGCAGGCACGGAGGAGCTGACCCGCCGGATCTCGGCGCTCGCCGCCAAGAGCGGCACGACGGTCTATATGGTGCTGCAGGCCGCTTACGGCATCCTGCTCTCCAAATACTCCGGGCAGGAGGATCTCGTCGTCGGCACGCCGGTGGCGGGCAGGTCGGCACCTGAACTTCAGGAGGTCGTCGGCATGTTCGTCGGAACGCTGGCGCTGCGGATGGCGCCGGAGGGCGGCAAGCGGGTTATGGAGCTGCTCTCCGAGGTCCGCAGAGACTCACTGGAAGCCTTCGAGCATCAGGACTACCCGTTCGAGGAGCTGGTCGATGAGCTCCGGCTGGAGCGCAGCCTGAGCCGGAGCCCGCTGTTCGACGTCATGTTTGCTTACCAGAATATGGGCGGCGGCATGGAAGACAGGGAGTTCGAGCTGGAGGGCAGCACGTTCGCCCCTTATGAGATGGAGGAGCGTGCCGCCCAGTTCGATCTGACGCTGGAAGCCTCGGACACGCCGGAAGGCCTGCGCTTCACCTGGGGCTACCGGACGAGTCTGTTCGACCGGGAGACCGTGGAGCGGATGGCCGGGCACTATCTCGAAGTGCTCGGGCAGATGACCGCGGAGCCGGAGCGGACGGTCGGCAGCATCTGCCTGCTGACGGAAGCGGAGCGGGCCGAGATGCTCGGGGCCTGGTTCGACGAGCGGCCGGGAGATCCGGCCGTGGAGCAGTCGATCCACGGGCTGATCGAAGCGCGGGCCGGGGAGCATCCGGACCGCACCGCCGTCATCTTCGGCGAAGAGCGGGTGACCTACCGTGAGCTGAACGAGCGGGCGGACCGGCTGGCCCGCGTGCTGGCCGGGCTCGGCCTCCGCAGGGAGGCGCGGGTCGGCATCCTGATGCACCGCTCGCCGCGCATGGTCGAGTGCATCCTCGCCGTCTGGAAGGCCGGCGGGGCGTATATCCCGGTCGATCCGGAGTATCCGGCCGCCCGGACCGCGGGCATGCTGGCGGATGCCGAAGCCGCCGTGCTGCTGACCGAATCCGCGCACCTCAGCGAGGAGCTGAGGCGGGAGCTCGGCTGCACCGTGCTGGAGCTCGACCGGCTGGAAGAGCGGTCCGCTCCGGAAGAAACGGCCGCATCGCTGCCGCATGATCCGGACGCCCTCGCTTACGTGATCTATACGTCGGGGTCGACCGGCAGGCCGAAGGGCGCCATGGTCGAGCACCGCGGCATGATGAACCACCTTCTGGCCAAGATTGAGGAATTGCAGATCACGGAGCGGAGCGTCGTGGCGCAGAATGCGTCCCACTGCTTCGATATCTCGGTGTGGCAGTTCTTCTCGGCCCTGACGCAGGGCGGGACGACGGTGATCTACCCGAACGACGTGATCCTGGAGCCGGAGGTCTTTCTCGGACAGGTCATGGGCGACGGGGTGACGATTCTCGAGACCGTGCCTTCGTATCTGGCCGTGCTGCTGGACCGGCTGGAGGCGGAGCGTCCGTCCCTGACCTCGCTGGCCTATCTGGTGGCGACGGGTGAGGCGCTCAAGCGCAATGTGGTGCAGCGCTGGTTCCGCCTGTATCCGGCGATTCCGGTCGTCAATGCGTACGGGCCGACGGAAGCCTCCGACGACATCACCCACTACATCATGGACCGCACGCCGGACATGGAGTCCATTCCGGTCGGGCGGCCGGTGCGGGGCTTCCGGATCTATATCGTGGATGCCTATGGGCAGCCGTGCCCGCTGGGCGTCAAGGGCGAGATCTGGGTATCCGGCATCGGCGTAGGCCGCGGGTACCTGAACGATGGGGAGCGGACGGCGCTGGCCTTCGGCGAAGATCCGTTCTGGCCGGAGCCGGGAAGACGGCTGTACCGGACGGGGGACCTGGGCTGCTGGCGCGAGGGAGGCGTGATCGAATTCTTCGGGCGCCGGGACCACCAGGTGAAGGTCCGGGGGTACCGGATCGAGCTTGGGGAGATCGACAACAAGCTCGCGGACCATCCGGAGGTTACCGAGGCGGTTGTGACGGCGCTGACGAACGGTGCCGGAGAATCCCGCCTCTGCGCCTACTATACGGGGACGCAGGCGCCGGAGCCGGCGGAGCTGGCCGCGTACCTTGCGGGCAGCCTGCCGCACTACATGATCCCGTCGCACTTCGTGCGGCTGGAGAGCATGCCGGTCACGGCCAACGGCAAGATCGACCGCAAGGCGCTGCCGCTGCCGGAGGAGGTCGTGCCGGGTGTCCGGGCCGAATGGTCGGCGCCGCAGACGGGACTGGAGGCGAAGCTGCTCCGGGTCTGGCACGATGTGCTCGGCTCGGACGACTTCGGAATGGACGGCAGCTTCTTCGACCTGGGCGGCCATTCCTTGAAGGCCATCCAGCTCAAGGAGGCGGTGGGCCGGGAGCTCCTGGCGGATCTTCCGCTGAGAGCCGTATTCACCCACACGACGGTGCGGGAGATGGCCGCTTACCTGGCCGCAAGCCATGCCGGAGACAGCTTCTATCGTGCCCTGACCCGTGCAGCGGCCAGGGATACCTATCCGGTGTCCGCAGCTCAGGCCGAACAGCTCAGACTTCACGAGGCGGACCCGCTGGGTTCCCGTACACATCTGATGCGGGCCCTGCGGATCGAAGGGACGCCGGATGCCGGGCGGCTCCAGACGGCCTTCCGCCGAGTGATCGCCCGTCATGAGACGCTGCGAACCTCCTTCGAGCGGCAGGACGGCACATGGGTGCAGCGGATTCACGAAGAAGTGGACTTTGAGCTGGCGGAATCGGCTGCTTCCCCGGAAGCGCTCGACGCGGTCATCCGGTCCTTCCTCCGGCCGTTCCGGCTGGAGAAGGCGCCGCTGATCCGGGCCGATCTGGTATGGACCGGACCGGACAGCAGCCTGCTTCTGATCGATCTGCACCGCACCATTGCCGACGGACTGTCCACCGGTGTGCTGGTCTCCGAGCTGCTGCGGTTCTACGCGGGAGAGGAGCTTCCCGAGCTGCATCTGCAGTACAAGGACTACGTGGTATGGCAGCAGTCCGCGGTGCGGTCGCCCGAGTGGCTGCGCCAGGAAGCCTACTGGCTGGAGCAGCTGGCGGACGCCGTGCCGGTGACTTCCCTGACCGCCGGCGCCGATGACCCGGCCGGTCCGGAGGAGGACGGCCGGTTGACCGCGCGGCTCGATCCGGAGCTTGCGATGCAGCTGAGGGAGCTCGCGGCGTCCCGGGGGGCCACCTTATACATGGTGCTGCTGACCGCGTTCAGCGCGCTGCTGTACAAGATGACCGGCCAGACGGACTTCGTCATCCCGGCCCCAAGCGGGGGACGCAGTCATCCGGGAACTGCGGACTGGATCGCACCGCTCGGCGGCACGCTGGCCATGCGGGTGCGTCCGGATGCCGGGCAAACGCTGCTCAGCCTGCTGGAAGAGGTGAGGGAGACGGCGCTTGCGGCCTTCGAGCACCAGGACTATCCGTTCCAGGAGCTGCTGCCCAAGCTGGAAGCCGGGGAATGGATCCCCTCCGGAAGACCCCGGTTCGATCTTTCGTTCCAGGTACAGAACCAGCCGGGTGACGGGCTGCGAACCCGGGATCTCCTCTTGACTCCGTATGCGGAGAGGAACGGCGAACGGATGGCCCTCCTGTCCGCCGGGGCTGTGGACCTCGGCAGCGGCGGGATTGAGCTCCTCTTCGAATACGCCGGCGGCGTCTTCAAGCCGTACGAGCTTGATAGGCTAATGAACGGCTTCGTTCAACTGCTGAAGCTGACGGTAAGCAGCCCAGGCAGCCCGCTCTCCGAGCTGCCTGAAGCGGAGGCTTCCGCCGTGCCGCTCGGAAGCGGAGACTTCCGGGGATGATGAGCCGGTCCGGGGGAAGGGCGGGGAGGGCCCATGGCCTTCTCCGCACCTCCTTCTACCCGGAATCCGATCGGATACCCGGGAAGGAACAGCGTGTATCGCACAGGCGTGGCAATTCGGAATTCTAAGGCCGGCTGACCTGATGGCGTGCCGGAACACTGCAGAACACTGCGGAAATGAGGCGAAGCATATCGTGTATCAGACCATTTTGGAGAAAGTAGGCAATACCCCCCTGATTCATATGCAGGAAGAAGAGCTGAGCCATGTCAACCTGTATGCCAAGATGGAAGGCTTCAATCCGACAGGCAGCGTCAAAGACCGGAGCGCGGCTTATATCCTGGAGGAGCTTCTCCGCAGCGGGCGGATCAACCGGGACACCGTGATCATCGAGTCGTCCTCAGGCAATTTCGGCGTGGCCCTGTCCTCTTACTGCAAAAGCTACGGTCTGCGCTTCTGGTGCGTGGTCGACCCCAACATTACGCCGGAGAACGAGATGATCATCCGCGAGCTCAGCGAGAATCTGATCAAGGTCACCGAGCCCGATCACAGCGGAGGGTATCTGCTCAGCCGGATCGCGACCGTCCAGCAGGTGCTGCAGACGATGCCGAACTGCTACTGGATCAACCAGTATGCGAACCCGCTCAACGCCGAGGCTTATTATCATTCCCTGGGCCGGGAAATCTGCGACGAGGTGGAGTCCGTCGATTATCTCTTCATGGGCGTCAGTTCCGGCGGCACGATTACGGGGACGTCCCTGATGGTGAAGGAGCGGTTCCCTGAGGCCCGCGTCGTGGCGGTGGATATGTGCGGTTCCGTGATTTTCGGCGGGGCACCGCGCAAGAGGTACATCCCGGGGATCGGCTCCAGCATGGTTCCGGGCATTCTGCAGTATGCCCGTTACGATGACGTTATCCTGGTGGACGAGAAGGAGACGATCGAGCACTGCCACAGGCTGCTCGGCAGGCATTACATGTATGTCGGTGGCTCCTCCGGCTCGGTCTATGCCGCGGTGCGGAAGTTTATTGCGGGCCGGCGGTTCGAAGGAAAGCCGAATATCGTGATGGTCTTTCCGGACCGGGGAGAGCGGTATGCGAGTACGATCTATAACCCGGACTGGTGCGCCATGATTCAGGATCAGGTGCATGCCCTGAACATCGGATAAGCATCGGATAATCGTTGGATTCTCAAGATCGACCGGATGTAAAAGACGAAGAGGGGGGCGGACGCGGTGAAATCGGGAATGGCGGTCCGCCAACCCACCCTAAGGAGCTGAGAGAGATGATTTATTTGAACGAGAGCCATCTGAACGAGGTGGGAATTCCCTGGGTAGAGACGATTGCCGTGATCGAAGAGGTGGTCCGCTGTCTGGAGAGCGGGGAGTTCGTCCAGCCGATCAAGCCTTACCTGAGATATCACAACCCGGCCAACCGCATTATTGCAATGCCCGCCTTTGTCGGCGGAGACATCTACACGGCCGGCATCAAATGGATTGCGAGCTTCCCCGGCAACATCGACAGGAACCTGCCCCGCGCGAGCAGTGTCGTTATCCTCAACAATGCGGAGACGGGCGAACCCCAGGCGATCATCAATACGGCGCTGCTCAGCTGTATCCGTACGGCTTCGGTCACCGGCAGCGTGATCAAGCGCTATATGGAGCACCGCCCGCGCGAGAGCTATACCCTCGGCATGACCGGCTTTGGGCCGATCGGCAGGGCGCATCTCTCGATGGCTTTGTCCATGTGGGGCGACCGCATCGGCACCGTGAAGCTGTATGATCCGCGGCCAGTGGACCTCCAGTTCCTTCCGGAAGCGTACCGGAGCCGGATCGAGACGGTGGACCGCTGGCAGGACGCGTACCTCGGCGCCGATCTGTTCCTGACGTGTACCGTGGCCTCCGAGCCCTATATCGACCTTCCGCCCAAGGGAGGCGCTCTTCTGCTGAATATTTCGCTGCGGGATTTCAAGAACGACATCTATCCTCATGTACGCTCCGGGATCGTCGTGGACGAGTGGGAAGAGGTCTGCCGCCAGAATACGGATATCGAGCGGCTTCACCTGCAGGAAGGCCTGCAGAAGGAAATGACGCATACGCTGGTCGATCTGCTCCTGGGGGACTGGATGGATACGCTCCCGCCGGAAGAGCCTGTCATGTTCAATCCCATGGGCATGGCCGTGTTCGACGTAGCGATGGGACGGTATTATGCGGACAAGGCGCTGGCCGCGAACATCGGGCAGCTTCTGCCTGCCTAAGATCGCTCCTGTCCGGAGCGAAGGTGCGGCAAAGCCTGACGGCAGCTCACCGTGTGAGTGAAGCTGCACGGCAAGCAGGGGATGGGTCCATGTAGGTGTACCTGTTCGGCAAACGATCTATATACATTGGGAGGATTATCTATGAGATGGCTTCTGGCCCTGGGTGTGGGCATCGAAATTACCGGCATTGTCTGGGACACACTGTATCACGAGAAATACGGGTACGATGAGCTTTATTTTATTCCGCCGGCCCATTATCTGGATCTCGTCGGAGCGCCATTGCTCTTTATTACGGCACTGCTGCTGCTGAGAAAAGGAAAGGGGACCCTCTGGCCTTACTACGGCATCATGGCCGGAGCCGTGCTGCAGACGATCGGCTGGGTCTGGGACAACTTCTTCTATCACCTGCGCGGGATTGAACCCGGACCGCTGGCGCCCCCTCACCTCGCCCTGAACTTCGGCCTGCTGTTCATGGTGCTGTTCACGATCTGTGCGTTTATCGCGGCGGCCGTTCACCGCTTCCGGAACAAATCGGGCCCTCCGATGACGGCCGAGAAAGGCATGAAGTAGCATGCTGACCCTGTTGAAGCACGGGAACTTCGTTTCCTTTTTCAGCTCGCGCACCCTGGCCAACTTTGCGGACAGCATTTATTTCATAGCGCTTCTCTGGGTGGTCCAGACCACATTTCACTCACCGGCCTTTACCGGATTTACGTTCACGGCCTTGTCCGTCGCCGCCGTCTTCAGCTTCGCGTTCGGACCCGTTATCGACCGTTTCTCGGCTTCCGCCTTATCGTGCATAGCCATGCTGGCCCAGGGCGTCATCCTGCTGTTCATCCCGATGCTGGCCGGACCGGGCATCCTGTCCTTCACGCTGATCCTGGTCCTGGTCCTGCTGGCGTCGGTCTTCTCCGCACTCTTCTATCCGGCCAACATGACCCTGCTGCCGCAAATCCTGGAGGATAAGGAGCTGCTGGTTCAGGGCAATGCCTTGACCTCGTCTTCCGACCAGCTCATCAACCTGATCGGGTTCCTGCTCGGCGGCACCCTGGTGGCGTGGCTCGGCGCCGGCGTTTCGTTCTACGTCGCTTCGGCCGCCTGCTTTACGGGGGCTCTCCTGTTCTGGGGGCTGTCCCGGCGGCTGAAGAAGTCTCCGGCACAGCCCCGGCCGGAGGGCGCCGGCACGGGCGGCAGCCCCGGCAGGTACTTGGCCGAGCTGAAGGAAGGGCTGGAGTTCCTGTGGAGCCAGTCTTTCCTGCGGGTGCTCATGATCCTCAATGTCGTGGCCAACTTCTCCGTTTCCCTGCTGGTGATCGCGCTGCCTTCCCTGGGGGAATCTTACGGTTCCGCGTTGTATTACAGCGGGATCTACGTGGCGTTCTTCTTCGGCATGATCCTCGGCGCCGTGTCGGCCAGCGCGCTGCCCAAGACCGGCCTGTGGATCTCCATGTTCTGGATCGGGAGCGGCTTCTCCCTGCTGCTGTTCTTCCTGCTGCCGCAGGCGATCGGCTGGAAGGTGCTGGCCATTGTGCTGTTCGGGCTCTGCTCCGGCGTCGTCAATGTGCTGCAGATGTCGTTTATCCAGCTGCTGACGGAAGAGAGAATGATGGGGCGGGTCATGGCCTCCGTGACGTCCCTGTCCAATCTGGCGATCCCGCTCGGCAGCATCATCGGCGGCTCGCTGGCCCTGCGCCTGCAGGTGGACGAGCTGTTCCTGCTGGCCGGCATCCTGATTGTGATCTGCGGTGCGGTGATGCTGTGCCTGAAGTCCGTCCGCAGCTTCTCGGTCCGGGACACCGAACTCCCCAAGGGAGAGGCCGCAGAGCTGTCCGTCTGACGGGCCGGCTTGGAGGCAGGCGGAGGAGCGCTGCGGCTTCGGCTCCATCTCTGCGCGCGGAGATGGGCTTCCCCGGCCCGCGTGACCGCCGGCCCTTCGGCATATGTTGGGATAACGGAACAGCCGGCCGAGGACATCGCCCGCCGTTTTACCCAATGAAGTAAGCTTGTTCTTGTGATACAAGTCGTCGACCTTATGAGAGGAGGCCCTATGTTCAGCACGATCAAGAAAGATATTCAGGCCGCCCTGAGCCGGGATCCGGCCGCCGGTTCCGCCTGGGAGGTCATCCTCGTCTACCCCGGATTCCATGCGCTTGTGCTGCACCGGGTCGCCCACGCGCTCATGCGCCGCAAATTCCGACTCGCCGCACGGATCGTTGCCGCGGTCAGCCGCTCGCTGACAGGCATAGAGATCCACCCGAGCGCGGTGATCGGCGAAGGGCTGTTCATCGACCACGGCATGGGCGTGGTGATCGGCGAAACGGTCGAGATCGGCAGGGATGTCACAATCTATCAAGGGGTGACGCTGGGGGGAACGGGCAAGGACACCGGCAAACGTCATCCCACCATCGGCAGCAACGTCGTGATCAGCTCGGGGGCCAAGGTGCTCGGCCCGTTCACCGTAGGCGATTATTCCAAGATCGGCGCCGGCTCGGTCGTGCTTCAGGAGGTCCCGCCGCACAGTACGGTGGTCGGGATTCCAGGGAAAATCGTGCGCCGGCGGGGCGATCATCTCCGTGAAGCGGGGAAGAGCGTCGATCTCGACCAGGTGAAGCTGCCCGATCCGCTGCAGGAACAGCTGAAGCGGATGGCGAGGCAGATCGAGCATCTGGAGCAGCAGCTGCTCCGGCTGGAGGCCGAGAGCCGCCTGGAGAAGGTGAGGTAGGGTGAGCAGGATGAACAGCACGAATACGGCTGCCGCCGCGCAGAGCCGCACGTATCGTTTGCCCCTGATCCTGCTGCTGGCCGCCTTGACGACAGCGGTATGGATCGCCCGCGGCTACAACCATCCCGTGACCCTTGCCGCAGGGGTGCTCCTGTGTCTTCTGATCTTCCTGGGCTTCCGGGCGCTGGGTACCCGGCTGCAGGGCCGGAAGAAGGCCGGGGCTGCCATGCAGGGAATCGCGGGCCTATCCGGGCTCTTCGTCAGCTCCCTGTTCCCGCTGCTGCTCCCGGTATTCGAGCTGCCGAAGCCGGGCGGCCCGTATGCGGTCGGCACGATGGAGCGGGTCATCGATACCGGCAGGGAGGAGAGCGCGACAACGGACCCCTCGGATAAGAGACGGCTGGTCGTACGGCTGTGGTATCCGGCTGAAGCGGCGGAGGGCGCGGCGTTCGAGCCGTACCCTCAGGAGATGAAGCAGGTGCTCTCCCTGAACACCGGCGTGCCCGCCTGGCTCGCGGGGCACTGGGATGCGGTCCGCACCCATGCGGTATCCGGTGCGCCTCTGGCTTCGCAGCAGAAGAGCTATCCGGTCCTCGTGTACTCCCACGGAGCCGGAGCTTCAAGGTATCAGAGCCTGTTCCAGCTGGAGGAGCTGGCAAGCCGCGGATATATCGTCGCCGCTCCGGATCATTCCTACATGGCCGCCGAGACGCGGTTCCCTGACGGGAGCATCGCCCGGGACCCGGGAAACCAGGCGCTGCTCAGCGCCGGGGAGAGCGCAGAGCTGATCGGGATCCGTGCGGCGGATGTCAGCTCGGTCCTCGATGAGCTTACCCGGTGGAATCAGACGGACAGCGGGTTCTGGAAAGACCGGCTGGATCTCGTGCGCGCCGGCGTGCTCGGCCATTCGGACGGCGGTTCCACCGCGCTCGAGGCCTTGGCGGCGGACAGCCGCTTCAAGGCCGGGCTGAATATGGACGGCACGGCGTACGGCCGGGTGGTGGAGAGCGGAGTATCCAGGCCGGTGATGTTCCTTATGGCGTCTCAGACGTGGCAGGGCATGCAGGCGGAGGCCGCGAAGACGGGGCAGACGGGCCCCTTGTCGGAGTATTACCGCAGGTATGTCCGTCATGTGGAGCAGGTCTATACCGGCAGCCGCAGTGATGCCTACCGGGTGACCCTGCCGGATACACACCACTTCAGCTTCAGCGATGCGGTGCTGTTCTCTCCCGTGCTGGCCGGAGGCCGGCCGGCGAAGGAGGCTCATGCCGAGATTAACCGGTACACGCTGGCATTCTTCGACCGGTATCTGCTTCAGATTCCTTCCCCGCTGCTGGAGCAAGGCGGCCCGCACGGCACCGGAGTGCGATTCGAGAAGCGTGCGGCGGAGTGATTGACACGGAAGGCAGTCCATTATTATCCAAAAGGGAAAGGCTTGATGACAACCATGATCATTCATGACCAAGGACGGACCCGGAAAGAGAACCAGGTAGAGACTCTGATAGAGAACCAGGTAGAGAACCAGGTAGAGAACCATGAAACAGGGGAGCGGACCTATGAACTGACGTATGAACTGACTCACCCTCAGATGCGCATTTGGTTCACCGAAAAAACGTTCGCCGGCACCCCCCTCGCCAATGTGGGGGGGATCGTCAAGGTTCAGGCGGAGGGCGTCGATCCGGACCGGTTCGAAGAAGCGATCCGGGAGCTGGTCCGCAGCAATGAGGCGCTGAGGCTCCGGTTCGCCGAGCAGGACGGCATGCCCCGCCAGTCGGTCCTGGACGGCGGGACGGTTGAAGTGGCCCGGATGGATTTCCGCGGGGAGGGGGCGGAAGCGGCCAGAGCGTGGGCCGAAGAGCAGTTCCGCCTGCCGATGCCGCTGGAGAACAGCCCGATGTGCGCCTTCGGCATCTGTCTGCTCGGTCCCGATGAGCTGTGGCTGCTGCTCAAGCAGCATCACCTGATCTCGGACGGCCATTCGATGGTGCTGACGGTGAACCGGATTCTCGACCACTACCTGCAGCTGCAGGAGGGAGGGGCGGCGGCCTCTCAGGAGGCTCCCCCATCCTACTCGGAGTTCATCCGCGCGGAGCAGGAATACCTCCGCTCCACACGGTTCGAGAAAGACCGCCGGTTCTGGATGGAGAAATTCGCGGACCTGCCCGAGCCGACGACCCTGAGGCCTTATGATCTCTACACGACCGGTACGGAAGCGGCCCGGTACAGCCGCCGTGTGCCGGATGAGCTGTTCCGCGAGCTGCGGCAGTTCTGCGCCGACCACCAAACGAACCTGTTCTCGCTGCTGCTGGCCTGCTTCTATCTGTACCTGTATAAAGTGACGGCCCAAGAGGATCTGGTGCTTGGCACGAATTATTTGAACCGGACGAATGCAAGAGAAAAGATGACGCTCGGGATGTTCACGAGCACGATTCCGGTCCGGATGAAAGTCGATCCGCAGATGACCTTCGGCGAGTGGCTGAGGCTGCTGTCGAAGGAGCAGGCGGGCCTGATCCGGCACCAGCGCTATCCGTTCGATCTCCTGTTCACGGAGCTGAAGGAGCGCAGCAGCTCCCTCGAGCGGTTGTTCCATATCCTGGTCGAATACCAGGCGATGGACTTTGTCCTGAAGCCCGGGCTCTCCTCCCAGATCGAAGCCTTCTTCGCCGGGGCGGAAGCCCTGGATCTCGTGCTGCATATCAAGGAGCGGCTCGAAACGGACAGCCTTCACCTGGATTTTGACTATCGAAGCGAGGTCTACAGCCGGGAAGAGATCGAGCAGCTGTGCAGCCGGCTTCTGTGCCTCGTTCAAGACGCGGTGGCTCATCCGGACAAGCCGCTGGCCGCTCTGCGCCTCCTGGACGAGCAGGAAAGCCGGAGGGTGCTGCACGAGTTTAATGACACGGCGAGGGCGTTCCCGGAGGATCGGCTGATTCACCACGGCTTCGAGGAGCAGGTGCGCCTGCGGCCTCATCATCCGGCGGTGGTGACGGACAGCGGAACGCTGACCTATGCGCAGCTGGACGAGCGCGCCGGCCGGCTGGCCCGCCGCCTGCGGTCGGCCGGTGTCGGACCCGGCTCCTATGTGGGCCTGCTGCTGAACCGCTCGGACCGTCTCATCGTAGCGATGCTGGCATCGCCAAGGCGGGCGGCGCCTATGTGCCGATGGAGGCAAGCTATCCGGTGGCGCGCATCGAGCGCATCCTGAATACGCTCGGCGCGGCTCATCTGGTCAGCGAGTCGGCGCTGTCCCCGCTGTGGGAGGAGCTGCCGGCGGCCTGCCCCAGCTTGCGAACATTCACTGCGTGGATCAGGACGCGGATGCGGCCGGAGCGGAGGAGAGGGCTTCCGCTGCGGAAGCCGGGGTCCCGGCCGCCGGGCCCCATGACCCGGCATACGCGATCTTCACCTCCGGCTCCACGGGAGTGCCGAAGGGCGTCATCGTCCACCACCGCAGCGTGTCCAACCTGATCGACTGGGTGAACCGCACGACCGGCATGGGCCCGGAGGACCGCGTCCTGTTCGTCACTTCGCCGACCTTCGACCTGTCGGTCTATGACGTGTTCGGCATGCTGACGGCAGGCGGCACGATCCGGCTCGTGGAGGCGGAGGACATCCGCCGGCCGGAGCGGCTGCTGGAGCTGCTGAGGGACGAACCGGTTACCTGCTGGAACTCGGCGCCGGCGGCGCTGCAGCAGCTCGCCCCGCTGATCGAGTCCCATCCGCAGCCGGTGTCCGTCTCGCTGCGCCATGTGCTGCTCAGCGGAGACTGGATTCCGCTGAAGCTGCCGGGGGTGCTGCAGCGGGCGTTCCCTGGCGTGCGGGTGCTGGCGATGGGCGGCGCGACGGAAGCGACCGTGTGGTCGAACGTCTTTGAGGTCGGGGAGGTCGATCCGAACTGGGCAAGCATCCCGTACGGCCGGCCGATCCAGAACGCACGCTACTATATTCTGGACAGCGGCCTGGCGCCGTGTCCGATCGGCGTTCCCGGGGAGCTGTTCATCGGCGGGGAGTGCCTCGCGGCCGGCTATGACGACCCGGCCCTGACGGCGGCCCGGTTCCTGCCCGACCCTTACAGCCTGCGGGAGGGCGGGCGCATGTACCGCACGGGTGACCGGGCGAGATGGATGGCGGACGGCAACATCGAGTTCCTCGGCAGGATCGACCACCAGGTGAAGATCCGCGGCTACCGGATCGAGCCGGGCGAGATCCAGGCGCAGCTGGCGAAGCACCCGGCGGTGAAGGAAGCGGTGGTGATCGACCGTCAGGATGCGGGCGGGGAGAAATACCTGTGCGCGTATCTGGTGACGGAGGAGGAGCTGACGGTAGGCCGGCTGCGGGAGTTCCTCGGCGCGTCGCTGCCGGAGTACATGATCCCGGCGCACTTCGTCCGGCTGCCGGCGATGCCGGTCACCGCGAACGGGAAGCTCGACCGCCGGAGCCTGCCGGAGCCGGACGGGAGCATCGGCAGCGGCACGGCGTATGTGGCGCCCCGCAATGAGACGGAGGCGAAGCTGGCTGAGATCTGGCGTGAGGTGCTTCAGCGCGAGGTCGGGGTGCAGGACGATTTCTTCCGGCTCGGAGGGCACTCCCTGCAGGCGGCTGTCATGGCCTCGCGCATCCGTCAGGAATTCGGAACCGACATGGCGCTGCGGACCTTGTTCGCCGCACGCACGGTGGAGGGGCTGGCCGACTGGCTCGGGCAGCAGCGGGGAGCCGCAGCGGGACACCTCCCGTCCGCAGGTCTGCGGGAAGTGTACCCGCTCTCTTCCGCCCAGCGGAGGCTCTATATTGCATGTCAGATGGAGGGCACGGAGGCAGCCTATCACATGCCGGGCCTGCTGCATCTGAAGGGGGAGCTCGACGAGGGCAGGCTTCGTCACGCCTTCGACGCTCTGATCCGGCGCCATGAGGCGCTTAGAACCGGTTTCGAGCTCCATGACGGGGAGCCTGTGCAGCGGATTCACGATGAGGCGCCTTTTACCCTGGAATCGGACGAAGGGGGAGCGGAGGAGCTGCGGAAGCGGGTCTCCTCGTTCATCCGGCCGTTCGACCTGACCCGGCCGCCCCTCATGCGGGCTTCACTGGTCAAGGCGGCTCCCGGACACGGGGCGCTGCTGTTCGATATGCACCACCTGATCTCCGACGGTGTGTCGATGAACGTGCTGATGCGGGAGCTTGCCGAGCTGTATGCGGACGGCGGGCTGCCGGAGCTGCAGGCGGAGTACAAGGATTATGCCCTCTGGCAGCAGGAGCAGCTGCAGTCGGGCAGCCTGGGACGGGAGGAAGCGTACTGGCTGGAGCAGTTCGCCGGCGAGCTTCCCGTGCTGGAGCTGCCGACAGACCGCCCAAGGCCTGCGGTACAGAGCTATGGAGGGGCGCGTCTCGCGTTCCGTGCCGGAGAAGGGCTGACCGGCCGTCTGCTCGCATTGACGGAATGGACGGACACCACGCTGTATATGGTGCTGCTGGCCGCTTATCAGGTGCTGCTGGCCAAGTACAGCGGGCAGGAGGATGTGATCGTCGGCAGCCCGGTTGCCGGAAGGCCCCATGCCGATCTGCAGGGCGTGCTCGGCATGTTCGTCAATATGATCTGCCTGCGGGCCCGTCCCGAGCCGAACAAGCGCTTCAGCGATTTCCTGCAGGAGGTGAAAGCCCTGTCGCTTGACGCCTTCGAGTACGAGAACTATCCGTTCGAAGAACTCGTCCGCCGCCTTGAGATCCGGAAGGAGGCCAGCCGCAGCTCGCTGTTCGACACGGTCTTCGCCCTGCAGAATCTGGATGTGGAAGGCCTGGAGCGCGGAGGCGTACGTTTCCTTCCCGAGCCGGTGGACAGCGGAACGGCCAAATTCGATCTTCTGCTGGAAGCCTACCCCGGCAAGGAAGAGCTGGCGTTCTCCCTCGAATACCGCAGCCGGTTGTTCGACGCGGCCACCATGGAACGATTTGCGGGACATTATCTCCACCTGCTGGAGCAGCTGACGGAGAATTCCCACATGAAGCTGTCCGAGCTGAGCCTGGTCACCGCAGCCGAGGAGGCGGACCTCCTGGATTACGGGACCGGCGCCCATGTGGAGGGCATCCATGAGCGGACGCTCACCTCCATCTTTGAGGATGTGGTGCTCGCTGCACCGGACCGGATCGCACTGAGCCATGGGGGGGAGCGGCTGACCTACCGCGAGCTGGACGAGCGCGCGAGCCGCCTGGCACGCACCTTGATCGGCTGCGGGGTCGGCCCGGGCTTGGCGGTCGGTCTGATGGCGAAGCGCTCGATCGACCTCATGGTCGGCATCCTCGGCATTCTCAAGGCCGGCGGTGCCTACGTGCCGCTGGACCCGAATTATCCCGAAGACCGCCTGGCCTACATGCTCGAAGACAGCGGAGCCGAGGTCCTGCTGACACAGAGCGGGCTTGAGTCCCCGGGCGGGTATCAGGGCAGGGTGCTGCACCTGGAGGACCCGGCTCTCTATGAGACGGAGGCATCCCGTCTGCCCGAGCGCTGCCTGCCGGAGCATCTCGCCTATGTTATCTACACCTCGGGTACCACAGGGAAGCCGAAAGGCAATATGACGACCCATGCGAACTTGGGGCGGCTCGTCCATGATATGACAACGATGGGACTGCATTCCGGGGACAAGATGCTGCAGCTCTCGAACGCCGTGTTCGACGGTTCGGTGATTGATATCTTCGGCGCGCTGATGAACGGGGCGGAGCTCGTTCTGGCCGAAGAGGATACCGCCACAGACATGGCTCTCCTGGCGGATTGCATCGAGAAGCGCGGAATCACGGTCTTCTTCCTCACCACAGCCCTCCTGAATACGCTGATCGACGAACGGCCGGAATGCCTCCGGGGGGTCAGGAAAGTGCTGTTCGGCGGGGAAAAAGCATCCGTCCCTCACGTCCGCAAGGCCTTGGAGCTTCTGGGGCCGGGCCGGCTGGTCAACTGCTACGGACCGACGGAGACGACGGTATTCGTCACCGTCCATGATGTGACGGAGCTGCCGGAGGACGCCGCAGCCCTGCCGATCGGGCGGCCGGTCGCCAACACGCGGCTGTACATCGTCGACAAGCACGACCGGCTTCAGCCCGTCGGCGTGCCGGGAGAGCTCTGCATCGCCGGACAGGGCGTATCGCGCGGCTACCTGAACCGGCCGGACCTGACGGCCGCCAAATTCGTCCCGTGCCCGTTCGAACCGGGCGGGCTGATGTACCGGACGGGCGACCTGGCGAAATGGCGTCCGGACGGCCGGGTGGAGTATATCGACCGGATGGACCAGCAGGTCAAAATCCGGGGCTTCCGCATCGAGCTCGGCGAAGTCGAGAACCGGCTGCTGGAGCTGGAGGCGGTGAAAGAGGCCGTCGTGACGGCAGGCCGGGAGGAAGGCGGCTCCGCCTATCTCTGCGCTTATGTCGTATCGGATGAGACCTGGACTGCGGCCGGTCTGCGCGCCGCCCTCGGACGCAGCCTGCCCGATTACATGATCCCGCGCTATTTTGTGACGGTGGAACGGATTCCGCTGACCGCCAGCGGCAAAGTGGACCGGAAGGCGCTGCCTGAACCGGATGCGGCCGCTGCCCTCTCGGCAGACTACACCGCGCCTTCCGATGGTGTCGAGAAGGTGCTCGCCGGGATCTGGGAATCGCTTCTCGGCATCGAACGGATCGGCATTCACGATCATTTCTTCCACCTTGGAGGGGATTCCATCAAGGCGATCCAGGCGGCATCCCGCATGCTTCAGTGCGGATACAAGGTGGGGACACGGGAGTTTCTCGCTTATCCGACCATTGCGGAGCTGGCTCCGCATGTGCAGACGGTGAAGCGTCACGCTCCCCAGGAGCCGGTAGAAGGCGAGGTGCCGCTCGGACCGGTGCAGCGGTGGTTCTTCGAACGAGGGTTTACGGACCGGCATCACTTCAACCAGTCGGTGCTGCTCTACTCGCAGACCGGCTGGCAGGAGGAGCCGCTGCGCCGCACGCTCTCCCGGCTGACGGAGCACCACGACGCCCTGCGCATGGTCTTCGGGCAGGGTGAGGACGGCGTGCGCCAGTTCAACCGGGGACCTGCCGGCGGCAGTGAAGATACGGTCTTCACGCTGGAGGTCATCCGGTCCGCATCCGTGCAGGCCGCCCGGGAGGCGGTCCGCTGTCAGGCGGATGAAGTGCAGGGCAGACTTGATCTCGGCGAAGGCCCGCTCTTCCGGGCCCGGCTGTTCGAAGCGGGGGAGGAGGGCGCCTATCTGCTGCTCGTCATCCATCATCTGGTGGTGGACGGGGTGTCCTGGCGCATTCTCCTCGAAGACCTGGCGGCCGGCTATGAACAGGCAGTCCAGGGACAGACCCCGGCGTTCGGGTCCAAAACGGACGCCTACCAGGCATGGACCCGCCGGTTGACGGCATATGCGGACAGTGAAGCGCTGCGGGAGGAACTCTTCTTCTGGAAGGGGCAGAAAGACCGGGCCGCCGGGCTGCCTCCGCTGCTTCCGCCTTGTCCGGAGCCGGCAAGGGATACGGCCGCCGAAGCCGGGATCTGTACGGTCAGCCTCACCGAAGAAGAGACGGAAGATCTGCTGCAGCGCACGCATCAGGCCTACCGCACCGAGATCAACGATCTTCTGCTGGCGGCCCTGGCTCTGGCCCTGCGCGAGTGGACCGGCAGCGGCCGCTCGCTGATTCTCCTGGAGGGACACGGCCGGGAAGCGCTGTTCCCGGAGCTCGATATCTCGCGCACCGTAGGCTGGTTTACGAGCCAGTATCCGGTCCTGCTCGATGTGGACGGACCGAGGCATCCGGTCATAGCGGTCAAGGAGCAGCTTCGCGCCGTACCGTCCAAAGGGGTCGGCTACGGGGTGCTCCGTTATCTGGCGGCTGACTCCGCCGGGCTTCAGGAGGCGATCGGGCTGGAGCCGGAGATCAGCTTCAACTACCTGGGGCGGATGGATGAGGAAACGGGTGCCGGCTTCGTCCTGTCGGAGGAGCCGATGGGAGAGCAGATCAGCCCGAAGGCTGAGCGGATCAGCGGGATCGGGATCAATGCCATGATACGGCAGGGAAGGCTGACGGCGAAGATCGATTATCTTCCCCTGACCTGCAGCGGTGACAGAATACAGCACCTAGCCGAAGCTTACCGCCGCCATCTGCTGGAGCTGATCGACCACTGCGTGAACAAACGGGAATCCGAGCTGACGGGCAGCGATGTCAGCTCCTCCCAGGTGACACAGGAGGACCTGGAGGATCTGTTCAGCCTGCTTGGCTGAGCGGATCCGGGGAGGCTTCGCCTACTTTTGGAGAGATGAGATGAGGTGTAGAGCGACGTGAAGTGGACCAAGGATCAAATCAAGGATGTCTATCTGCTGTCCCCCATGCAGCAGGGGATGCTGTTTCACTATCTCATGGATGAAGAATCGCTGACCTACCGGGAACAGATCGCCGTGGAGCTGAAAGGATCGCTTGATCTGGCCTACCTGCAGATGAGCTTCCAGGTGCTGGTGGACCGGCATGACGTGCTCCGGACGGTGTTTGTTCACGACGGAGTGAACAAGCCGATGCAGGTCGTCCTGAAACAGCGAAGCTTTCCTCCGATTGCCTATGAGGACCTGTCCGCCCTCGGCAGCGCCGAGCGCAGGGAGCGGATCGGGGAATGGAAGGCCGCGGAGCTGGAGAAGGGGTTCCGGCTCAGCGAGGATTCCCTGCTCCGGGCCACGGTCATCCGCACGGCACCGGAGGAGTACCTGCTTCTGTGGAACTTCCACCATATCATTCTGGACGGCTGGTGCCTCGGCATTCTGATGAAGGAATTGTTCCAGATCTACGGCGCCTGGAGGCACAAGGAGCCGGTCCGCCTGGAAGCCCCGCCGCAGTACAGCACGTACATGAAATGGCTGGAGAAGCAGGACCGGAAAGCGGCTGAGGCATACTGGTCGGACTATGTGCACGGCTACGGCCAGCTGGCGGCGCTTCCTTCCTTGCCGGGTGTGAAGAATGCCGCCCGGTATCTGCGGAAGGAAGGGGACTTCGCTTTCGGTGAAGCCGAAACCCGGGCGCTGCTGTCGCTCAGCATGACCGCCGGCGTGACGGTCAGCACCCTGATGCAGGCACTGTGGAGCGTTCTGCTCCACAAGTATACGCAGCTGGAGGATGTCATGTTCGGCGCCGTCGTCTCGGGGCGTCCGGCCGAAGTGCCGGGCATCGAGTCGATGATCGGGCTCTTCATCAACACGGTTCCCGTGAGAATGCGGATGCGGGCGGAGCTGCCGTTCTCCGAGCTGCTGGCCGAAGCCCGCCGCTCGGAGCACCGCTCGGCGGCCCATGAGTTCTATCCGCTGTACGAAATCCAGGCCGACAGCCTGTTGAAGACAGGGTTGATCGATCATATTCTGGTGTTCGAGAATTTCCCGGTTGAAGCCCAGGATGAGGTTCTCCTTCGGCGGCGGCTCGGGTTCGTACCCGGCACGGTCGAAGCCTTCGAGCAGACGAACTACGATCTCACGGTGCTGTTCGTCCCGGGGGACCGGCTGACGGTCAAGTTCCTGTACAATGAAGCCCGCTTCGACGCAGCTTTCTTCACCCGGCTAGAAGGTCATCTGAAGGAGCTTGCCGCAGCGGTGACGGCGGACCCGGGCCGGGAGATCGGGAAGCTGATGCTGCTGACCGATGGCGAGCGGGAGCAGCTGCTGCACGAGTTCAATGACACGGCGAGGGCGTTCCCGGAGGAGCGGCTGATTCACCACGGCTTCGAGGAGCAGGTGCGCCTGCGGCCTCATCATCCGGCGGTGGTGACGGACAGCGGAACGCTGACCTATGCCCAGCTGGACGAGCGCGCCGGCCGGCTGGCCCGCCGCCTGCGGTCGGCCGGTGTCGGACCCGGCTCCTATGTGGGCCTGCTGCTGAACCGCTCGGACCGCCTGATCGTAGCGATGCTTGGCATCGCCAAGGCGGGCGGCGCCTATGTGCCGATGGAGGCAAGCTATCCGGTGGCGCGCATCGAGCGCATCCTGAATACGCTCGGCGCGGCTCATCTGGTCAGCGAGTCGGCGCTGTCCCCGCTGTGGGAGGAGCTGCCGGCGGCCTGCCCGCAGCTTGCGAACATTCACTGCGTGGATCAGGACGCGGATGCGGCCGGAGCGGAGGAGAGGGCTTCCGCTGCGGAAGCCGGGGTCCCGGCCGCCGGGCCCCATGACCCGGCATACGCGATCTTCACCTCCGGCTCCACGGGAGTGCCGAAGGGCGTCATCGTCCACCACCGCAGCGTGTCCAACCTGATCGACTGGGTGAACCGCACGACCGGCATGGGCCCGGAGGACCGCGTCCTGTTCGTCACTTCGCCGACCTTCGACCTGTCGGTCTATGACGTGTTCGGCATGCTGACGGCAGGCGGCACGATCCGGCTCGTGGAGGCGGAGGACATCCGCCGGCCGGAGCGGCTGCTGGAGCTGCTGAGGGACGAGCCGGTCACCTGCTGGAACTCGGCGCCGGCGGCGCTGCAGCAGCTCGCCCCGCTGATCGAGTCCCATCCGCAGCCGGTGTCCGTCTCGCTGCGCCATGTGCTGCTCAGCGGAGACTGGATTCCGCTGAAGCTGCCGGGGGTGCTGCAGCGGGCGTTCCCTGGCGTGCGGGTGCTGGCGATGGGCGGCGCGACGGAAGCGACCGTGTGGTCGAACGTCTTTGAGGTCGGGGAGGTCGATCCGAACTGGGCAAGCATCCCGTACGGCCGGCCGATCCAGAACGCACGCTACTATATTCTGGACAGCGGCCTGGCGCCGTGTCCGATCGGCGTTCCCGGGGAGCTGTTCATCGGCGGGGAGTGCCTCGCGGCCGGCTATGACGACCCGGCCCTGACGGCGGCCCGGTTCCTGCCCGACCCTTACAGCCTGCGGGAGGGCGGGCGCATGTACCGCACGGGTGACCGGGCGAGATGGATGGCGGACGGCAACATCGAGTTCCTCGGCAGGATCGACCACCAGGTGAAGATCCGCGGCTACCGGATCGAGCCGGGCGAGATCCAGGCGCAGCTGGCGAAGCACCCGGCGGTGAAGGAAGCGGTGGTGATCGACCGTCAGGATGCGGGCGGGGAGAAATACCTGTGCGCGTATCTGGTGACGGAGGAGGAGCTGACGGTAGGCCGGCTGCGGGAGTTTCTCGGCGCGTCGCTGCCGGAGTACATGATCCCGGCGCACTTCGTCCGGCTGCCGGCGATGCCGGTCACCGCTAACGGGAAGCTCGACCGCCGGAGCCTGCCGGAGCCGGACGGGAGCATCGGCAGCGGCACGGCGTATGTGGCTCCCCGCAATGAGACGGAGGCGAAGCTGGCTGAGATCTGGCGCGAGGTGCTTCAGCGCGAGGTCGGGGTGCAGGACCACTTCATAGAGCTCGGAGGCCATTCGATCAAGGCGACGGCTCTGATCGCCCGGATCCACAAGATCACGGGCGTATCCCTGCCGATCCGCAGCGTATTCCAGCTTGGCACGGTCGAAGCGATGGCCCGGCATCTGCAGGAGCCCGAGGGGGACCGCCTGCCGCCGATTCCGGCGGCTGCACCCGCCGCAGCGTACCGGGTGTCCTCCGCCCAGCGCCGGATGTTCGTTCTGCAGCAGCTCGAAGGGGAGGGGACCGGCTATCAGATTCCCGGCATGTTTGCCGTGGAGGGCCATGTGGATCTGTACCGCTTCGAGCGGGCGTGGCAGCAGCTGATCGAACGCCACGCGGCTCTGCGCACATCCTTCGAGCTCTCGGGCGGGGAGATCCTCCAGCGGGTACACCAGGCCGTTGATTTCCGCGTCGAATACACGGCAGCGGACGAGGCGCAGCTGCCATCGCTGCTGGCCGCTTTCCTGAGGCCCTTCGACCTGTCCCAGGCCCCGCTGCTCCGGGTCGGGCTGATCACGACGGCGCCGGACCGGCATGTGCTCTTGTTCAATATGCACCATATCGTCTCGGACGGGGAGTCGGTCCGGATTCTCGCGGAAGAATTCACCCGGCTCTACGCGGGCGGGGCGCTTCCCCCCAGCCCAGTGGACTACAAGGATTATGCGGTATGGCAGCAGGCGCTGCTCGACTCGGAGCCGTTCCGCCGGCATGAAGACTACTGGCTCGCGCAGTTCAGCGAGGCGCCTCCGCTGCTGCAATTGCCTGCAGACGCCCCCCGGCCCGCCGAGCGTAGCCATGCGGGAGACACCTTCCGCTTCCGGCTGGAGCCGGAGCTGACCTCCCGTCTGCAGCAGCTTGCAAGGGAGACGGGGACGACCCTGTTCATGCTGACGCTCGCAGCTTACAAGGTGATGCTCCACAAGTATACCGGGCAGGAGGACATCGTGGTCGGCACGCCGGTCAGCGGTCGCTCGCACCCGGATACGGCGAATCTGGTCGGGCTGTTCGTCAATACGCTTGCCCTCCGGAGCCGGCCGGGGAGAAGCCTTCCGTTCCTGCAGTTTCTGGCTGCGGTCCGGGAGACGGCTCTCTCCGCCTATGAGCATGCGGATTATCCGTTCGAGCTGCTCGTCGACCGCTGCGGTGCGGCAAGGGACATCAGCCGCAACCCGCTGTTCGATACGATGTTCACCCTCCAGACCCAGACGGCGGACCTTGCGGCCAGCGGCCTGGCATTCCAGACGCTTGAGATCCCGAACAAGGCGGCACAGTTCGATCTGACGTTCGAGGGAGCCCTGAAGAAGGATACGCTCATCTTCGATATCGAGTACTGTACGGACTTGTACGGTCCCGAGACGATCCGCCGGATGGCCGGCCATTACCGGGAGCTGCTTCAGCATATCGTATCGGACCCTTCGGCAAGCCTGGCGCAGCTGAAGCTGCTGACCGAAGCGGAGGAGCGCCAAATTCTCCACTGCTTCAACCCGCAGGCCAAGCAGGTGCCAGAGGACGCTCAGTTTCTACCTCTGTTCCGGCAGCAGGCCGAGGCGGCGCCGGACCGTCCCGCCGTGCGCTGCCTGGACCGGCTGCTCACGTACCGCGAGCTTGACGAACGCTCGGGGCGCCTGGCGGCCGGGCTTGCCGCCCGGGGCATCCGGCCGGAGAGCATGGTGGCGATCCTCGCCGAGCGGTCGGTGGACTGGGTTGTTGCCGTACTCGCCGTCTTCAAGGCCGGCGGGGCCTATGTGCCCATCGATCCGGTCTATCCTGGGGATCGCATTGCCTATATGCTGGAGGACAGCGGGGCCGAGCTGCTGCTCACCCAGCGCTCACTGATCGGAACGGCGCCGGGCTGGACCGGGGAAACCGTGCTGCTGGATGACGAAGGATCGTACGGGAGGGAGCCGGCTGGGGGGGAGCTCCCTGCGGCGGATCCCTCCCGGCTGGCCTATATGATTTATACGTCCGGAACGACCGGCAGGCCCAAGGGCGTACTCGTCGAGCACGGCAGCTACGCCAATACGATCCTGGCTTACCGTGAGCGCTTTGCCTTCGATTCGTTCCCGGTGCGGCTGCTGCAGATCGCCAGCTTCTCCTTCGACGTCTTTCTGGCGGATCTCGCCCGGACCTTGGCCTTCGGGGGCGAGCTAGTGCTCTGCCCGGAGGAGGCCCGGCCTGATCCGGCCCGTCTGTATGAAGAACTGAGGCTTCATCAGATTACAGTGCTGGATGCGACGCCTTCGCTGGCGGTTCCCCTGATGGAGTATATCCATGAGAGGGGGCTCGATACCGGCGCGCTCCGGCTGCTCATCATCGGCTCCGACAGCTGTCCGGCGGAAGAGTACCGGAAGCTGCTCCAGCGCTTCGGCTCCCGTCTGCGCATTGTGAACTGCTATGGGGTGACCGAGGGCTGTATCGAGTCGAGCTGCTATGAAGTGCCGGCGGAGGACTTCGCGGGTACGGGGGTCGTTCCGATCGGCCGGCCTTTTCCGAATATGAAAATGTACGTTGTCAGCGCCTCGATGCAGCTGCAGCCGGTCGGCGTGACGGGGGAGCTCTGTATCGGGGGAGCGGGCATAGCGCGCGGATATCACCGGCTGCCGGAGCTTACCGGGGACAGGTTCGTGACCGATCCGTTCACGCCCGGCGGACGCATGTACCGTACCGGGGATCTGGCGAGATGGACGCCGGATGGCTGCGTGGAATTCCTCGGCCGGGCGGATCAGCAGGTGAAGATCCGCGGGTTCCGGGTGGAGCCCGGCGAGATCGAATCGGCCCTCCTGCAGCATGAACGGATCCGGCAGGCCGCCGTGATGGAGGCGGAGGAGAAAGGGGAGAAGGAGCTGTGCGCCTACCTGGCGGCATCCGGTCCCCTGGACCTCGCCGAGCTTCGGGAGCACCTGAAGCAGCGGCTGCCCGAAGTGATGATCCCTGCCTTCTATGTGGTCCTGGAGCAGCTGCCGCTGACTTCCAACGGCAAAATCGACCGGCGTTCCCTCCCCGGGCAAGGGGAGCTTCGGAGGGGAATGGCCGCCACCGTATACGAGCCCGCACGCAGCGGTACGGAGAAGCGTCTGCAGGACATATGGGCGGAGGTGCTTGAGGCGGATCGCATCGGCATGCACGATGATTTCTTCTCCCTCGGCGGCAGCTCTCTCAAAGCGGCCCGTATGGCATCGCTGGCTTCCGCGGCCTTCGGGGTCGAAGTCCCGCTGCGGACCGTCATGCGGCACCCGACGATCCGGGGGCTTGCCTCGGCTCTCTTCGAGGATGCGGCGGAAGCGGGCAGCGCGGTGCTCTGGAATGAAGCCGGCAGCCCGAACCTGTTCAGCTTTCCTCCGCTGCTGGGCTATGGCATGGTGTTCCAGACGCTGGCGGCATGCCTGCAGGGAGAGTTCACGCTCTATGCCTTCGACTTCCTTCCCGCGGGGGACCGGATTGTCCGCTATGCCGATGAGATCGTGAGCCTGCAGGGCGAGGGGCCCTACCGTCTCCTCGGGTATTCGGCGGGCGGGAACCTGGCCTTTGAAGTCGCCGCCGAGCTCGAACGCCGCGGGCTTGTGGTCAGCGATCTTGTGCTGATCGACTCCGTGCATCTCGAGACAGGTTTCTCTCCGTCAGAACTAAGCCTTGAAGAAGAAGTCCGCGTCATGCTCCAGGAAGTGGAGCGGAGCAGCGGCAAGCTGGAGGAAAGCTTCCTCGCGGAATGCCGCGGGCGCATCCGGGCTTACGCGGAGTATCTGGACGGGCTGGTGCATGAAGACTGCCTCCGGGCCGATCTTCACTGCATCCGTTCGGAGAACCGAAGCCTGGAGGCGGCGGCTGTTATCCCCTGGTCGCTGTCCACCTATGGCTTCGTGACGGAATACGAGGGGGCCGGGGCTCACCTCGAGATGCTCAGTACGGACTATGCGGCCCGCAATGCCGGCGTGATCCTGGCCGCGCTTCAGGCTCCGCGGGATGCCATGCTGGTGCAGGCGGGTGATCCTTCATGATCGGGGTGCAGGGATTGACTCTCGGGTACGGGGGCCGAACGGTGCTCAGAGACCTCGAGCTCTCCCTCGCTCCGGGAGAATTCGTGTATCTGCAGGGGCCTTCCGGCTCGGGCAAAAGCACCCTCCTTCGTGTACTGAACCGTCAGATCGAATCTTATGAGGGTGAGGTGCGGATTCAGGGGCGGCCGCTCCGAAGCCTTCCGCGGTTCGAAGCCCGCCGGCTGATGGCCACGATCCATCAGGGCTTTGAGCTTATCGACCGGAAGACGGTGCTGGAGAATGTCGCTTTGGCCGGCGAGGTGCTGGGGGCAGACCCGGCGGCTGTCCGGGCCAAAGCACAGGAGTTTCTTCACAAGGTGGGCATGGAGGGGAAAGAAGACCACTTCCCCCGCCAGCTCTCCGGGGGGGAGATGCAGCGGACCGCCATCGCCCGGGCCCTGCTGAACAGGCCGCCCATCCTGCTGGCCGACGAACCTACCGGCAACCTGGACGGGGAGAATGCCTTCCGCATTCTGGAGCTGCTGTGGGAGCTGAACCGGAGCGAGGGAACCACGGTCCTGATGGTGACGCACTCCACGGAGCTGGTCCGGGCCATGCCTTCCCGAACACTGCATATGAATGGGGGGCGTCTCGATGCGGTGGAACCTTGCGAGATATTATCTTCGTGACGCGCGCGACGGCTTCCGCCGCAGCCCCGGCGCCTCTCTTGCGGCCGTTCTGCTCATTACCATTACGCTGACGGCCGCCGGCACCCTGTTCCTGCTGCGAAGCGGCGTACAGGAGGTCATCGGCTACCTGGAATCCCAGGTGAAGATCAAGCTGATGATCGACCCGGCCGCGGATGCCGAGCCGATGGCGGAGCTGCTCCGCGGCCGCTCCTGGGTGCGTTCGGCGGAGATCGAGACGAAGGAGATGAGCCTGCAGCGGCTGCAGAAGCTGTTTGACGGCAAAGAGCACCTGTTCCGCGCCTTTGAGCACAGCAACTCGCTGCCCGATCTCATTACACTGGAGCTTGCGGAACCGGCCATGGCGCCGCTTGCTGCGAAAGAGCTGGAGGGGATGAAGGGGGTTACGGAGGTGATCTTCTCCCAGAAATATGCGGAATCCGTGCTGATCTGGTCCGAACGTTCCGAACGCTACGGCCTCGGCTTCCTGCTCGTGCTGCTCATAGTTTCCGTGCTGACCGTTACGATCGCCGTGCAGCTGGCGATGTTCCGCAGGGAGAAGGAGATCCGGGTGAAGCTCCTCATCGGGGCGAAGGAGAGCCATGTGCGCGGGCAGTTCCTCTTCGAAGGGGGCCTGCTCGGCCTCTTCGGCGGCATTCTGGCCAGCCTGGCCGTGTACTTCTTCTATGACCTGGCCTATACCAGGCTGCAGCTGTCCTATGGGGGGATCTTCACCTACCGGCAGGGCTGGATCGAGCTTACTGCGGCCGGCATTCTGCTCGGAGGCCTCCTGATCGGGCTGGCCGGCAGCTTCTGGGCGACAAGGCGGTGGCTGCATGAGTAGATGGAGCCCCTGGAGGACCGCGGCCTGCCTTCTGGCGGGCCTGCTCGTCACCACGACCGTATACGGGCATGTCAGCGGCGTATTCGGCGATTATCTGGCCGGCTCCCACGATGCGGGAGTCACGCAGCGGCTGCTCGATGACCTGGCCGCAAGCAAAGACGAAATGGAACGCCTCACCCCGCAGCTGAACGACCTCCAGCAGGAGTTCGACCGCAAAGCCGAAGCTGCCCAGGACAAGCTTGGGGTGTATCAGGCCGTCGGGATGGATACGTATCTGCAGTTCATGCTGGAGACGGGGAATCCGGTGGATGTGCTGACCAACCGCAGGCTACTCGAGCATGAACTGGAGGGAGACCTGCGGTCGCTGGAAGCCTTATACGCGGAATATATGCCGGTGAAGGCCGTCAGGGATTCACTGGCGAATCATGAGAAACTTCTTCAGGTGCTGCGCGGGAATCTGGAAGCGCGTGAGAGGACCCTGAAGGAAGCGGAGGCGCTCGGACCCGAGCCCCCCAAAAGCTGGGCGGAGCGGCTCGATATCGGGGAGTGGATCGGGGCGCTGCTGACCGAGGAGAAGGAGATCGATCCCTTGACTCACCGTCTCGACGAGATCTGGTCCGCGCATATCGGCTATCTGCTCGAGCTGAAGGAGGACGGGGAGCGGCTGAGGGAGAATCCGGCCGCCTTCGTCACACGCAAGACCGCTTCCTCTCCCTACCGGCTGGAGGACCGTCTGCTGAACGCGTCGAGTCCGCTGACCTATTACATGTTCACGGACCATGTCTATGTACATCTGGTCCGAGGCAGCGCCGATCTTCTGCTGATCGGAACCGTGCAGAAGAAAGAGGCCGGCACGGCCGCGCTGGGCTTCGAGGCCGGGTTCCTGAACGGCTTTGTGCTTCCGGAAGAAGTAGTCGGACGGCTGGCGGGCTTCGAGCTGCCCTATGCGGCGCTGCATCCGGGCGGCGGAGAGTTTTATGTGGAACAGGAGAACGGAGCCGTCGTCATCCAGCCCGCGGAGTTCTTGAAGGAATAAGAATCAGATGGAGGACATGGCATGAAACGAATTTGGCCGCTGGCGCTGCTGCTATTCCTGCTCCTGGGAGCGCCGGCTCTGGCACACGTGGAGAATGAGAAGACATTGTATGACGATCTGGAGCATACGCAGGCCCTCGAGGATATCGTGTTTGTCCGTGCACTGGGTCTCGTGTCGGCGGAGGGGGGGGCCAAGCTGTTCCGTCCGCAGGCCGGGCTGCGCAAAGCCGATCTCGCTTACTGGGCGGGCGTCTATCACCGATACGGGGGCGGCGGCAAGTCCGAGGAGCAGGTCAGGGACGCGGCGCTGAAGAACGGTCTGGTCGATTCGCTGGAGGGCGACGCCGCGTATGAGGATGTGAGCCGGGCTTACTTCGGAGGCCAGGCCCCGGTGGAGAAGCCGGGCACGAAGCTGACCCGGGCGGAGCTGGCCGTTTACCTGCGCAAGCATGCCCAGGAGCCGATAGGTGGGCAGAAGCTGCTGGACAAGCTCGGCATCACGGCGGGGCCTTCGGGCGTGATCAGTAAGGTCACTTCCAGCCAGGCCGGGGAAGGTTCTTCTGCCTATCCGGTATACCGCGTAGTCATCGGCGGCAGGGAATATGGGGTGTCTCCCCACCCGAAGGCGCTCTACGGCCCGGCGGATCTGAAGCAGTGGGAGGGGAAAACACTCGCCGAAACCTGGATTTCCGGCGCGAACGGGACCGCTCCGGAGCTTCAGGTGCTGAAGCTGGAAAAAGGCCAGTTCGGGAGCGAAGCGATGGAAGCCTCGGCAGCAGCACATGCTCATCATCACGATGAGCCGTCCGTAACCTCCGGCGGCTTTCCCGTTCTGCCGCTGGTCGCGGCTCTGCTGGGCGCAGGCATCGTCTTCTGGCTGGTCCGCGGAAAAAAATTCAGTAAGTAACATTCAGCAAGAAACATTCTGCAAGCAGGCAGATGGTCCGGCTCCCCCAGGCCCGAATAATTCATCCTATTTTTGGAAGAGTAACAGGTGGAGTACTCCAGGATGAAGATGAGGGGCTGACGCATGGCTAAGATGAACTGGAAACAGAAAGCATGGCGCGCCGCGGCGCTGACGGTCCTGCTGGGCATCGTTCCGGGACCGGCCGCAACCGCCGGGGGAACCGCCGGACCGGCCTCTTTCGTCGATCCGACGGCCGAGCTGCCGCAGTCCGGGAACGTCGAGCTCAGCGACCGGGTGTACGTGGCGCCGTTCGTGCGGCTGTCCGCGAAAGACGGCCATGTGATCCGCATCGGCAACCGGGCGAATGTGCAGGACAATGCGCTGCTGGATGCCGCAGAGCATGACATCGTGCTCGGCGACCGGGCCATCGTGGCCCATGGGGCACAGGTCCGGTCCACCCGGCCGGCGATGATCGCCGTACAGACACAGCGTCCGGAGTACAGCAATCCGGGCATCCAGGCGCTCGAGAGCTATATGACCGCCCATCCCGGTGAGCTTCACTGGGGGGCGGTTCCCGCGTTCATCGGCTTCAATGCCGCGGTGGACGGCGCCGTCATCTCGGATGGCAGCATGGTCATGCATTTGGCCAAAGTCAGCCCGGGCGTGACGCTGAGGAGCGGGGTGAAGGTGAAGGAGGGCAAGTGGCTCCGGACGCAGGAGGAGGCCGATAACCCGACTCTCGGCAAGGTAGAGTACATCGGGACCGGGGACATCGAATTCATGACCGATGTCGTGGAAGTGAATACGCAGCTGGCTGCAGGCTATGCACAGCTTGCCTGGGAGCATGCGAGCTTCGTCCGCGGGATCAACTACAATCCGGGGCGGATCCCGGGCAACGAGCAAAGAACCCTGCCGGCTGTTGGCGGGGTCCGAACCCAGCAGCCCGATACCGGCCCGTACCGCTTCCGGATCATCGGCAATGTGCAGATTGCCGATCTGGCCGGCGTCCGTGACGGGGTTTCCCTCCGTGCGGATGAAGGGCCGCTCATCCGGATCGGGGCGCACGGACGGTTTCTTGGCGGCAATACGTTCCATGCGCTGAAGTCGACCCGCATCTACGCAGGAAGAGGAGTGGTGCTTGAGCCTGGAGCGCTTGTCCATGGGGGCAGGGGGCCGCACCTTAAGGGAGAAACCTGGACGGAGATCGGGGACGAAACCGTCATCGGTGCGGGTGCCGTCGTATTCCGGTCCAAACTCGGGAAGGGTGTCCGGGTGGGGGCCCGCAGTCTGGTGATGGACTCGGTTCTGCCGGATGGCACCGTGGTTCCGGAAGGGGAGATCTGGATCGAAGGCAGACGGAAGTACAGCGCGGAATGATCCGCGCTGTACTTCTTTGCCCTTTGCATGTCCGGGCAGCCCCCCAAGCCTAACGGAAATGTAAATAGAGTGACAGCGGCAGGTAACAGCCGGACAGCATCAGAAGCGCCAGTCCGGCGGGTTTGTTGTTATCGCTCCATACCTTCCGGGCGTAGGTGAAGGTGTAGTAGGTCAAATACAAGGCAATGCCGATTAAAATCCAATTCAAGGCTGCTCATCTCCTGATATGTGCATGATGGGAGGCTCTACCTGCTTGCCGAAATTCACGATGGTTAAATCCACTTGAACCTGGACCTGTGCCCGGGTGTACTGCTCCGACCAGTTATAGCTCTCGTACTCGTCCAGAGTCCAGAATTGATTCCGGGCAATCAGATGCCATAAAAAGGGCTCCCCTTTGTAGGTCCGCTGTGTTTTGGCCACGAGCTGCTTGATTCGGTCGGCGAGCTTCCGCTGCAGCCCGTCTTTGAGCTGCCGCTGCTTCTCCGCATCGGAGGCATAGTCGACGAAGCTGGCGGTGGAGAGCACCTGTACCCTGAAGGGGATCCTCACCGACACTTGCGCCGGATCCGACTTGGCGTTCATCTTGATCTTGGCTTTCCCGTTCTTCATGAAGCGGCAGGTGATCTGGTATTCCTCGTTCAGGGGGTCGGGATACGTGGCAATGAAAGAATGGGTCAGTGATTTGCGCCGCAGAAAGAGAGCATACCGCGTTTCCTCCCCGGTAAGGGTGCCGATCATTTTGCCGGCTCTGAAGACGGCCGAGCCCATGATCTCGACAGGGTCGCCGCCCTTGTGGGGGATTTGACCGGCCAGGTAATTGTCTTCATTCTTGGAGTACTTCGTTTCCTTCTTGGATGCCGTAGCATAGATGGCCAGGAATAACGTATCGTCCCCGAGCCGCTGCATATAACGGTTCAAGGTGGAATAAGGCACGTATCCCGTATCCCGCCAACGCTCCTGCATGAATGCATAATACTTATGCGGTCGGGTTTCCAGCTTCGGTTTGTTATTCTTGACAAAGTCGGAGGCCTTCTCCTTGGAGACGATCAGGTTGATCTCCCTCCGCATCTCGGGGTCCCGGACGGACGAGCCCAGGATCCGGTGAAACAGCCCGCTCTTGGCAAACTCCTGGCTGACAATGACCGTCCGCAAATGGGCGAAGGAGATCTTCCTGGTAATCACGCTGTTCGCCAGTTCCTTGGCGGACAGAATGTCGGCTGCGTTGAATGTGACGATGTCGCTCGGCGGCTCGTTCTGGGCGGAGCCCTTATCGCTGGAGCCTACCTGCGGGTTCGCGATCTGAAAGGTTACGGCAACGGTATGATTGGGGCCGCTGTCCAGGCCTACGACGACGACGAAGGCCTGCTCTTCCAGCTCCAGCCGGTCCCAGCAGCCCGAAAGCAGCAGCAGCAGGGGAAGGAAGGGCAGCATTTTCAGCAGCTTCATTGCGGGCCCCTCCTTCTCCACCGGTCAAGGCTCCACAGCACAAAAGGCAGGAGCAGGTAGAGCACGGTACTGCCCTGCAGGAAGAGCTCGCGGTACTGATTCACTTTCGAGATATTCTCCGGCAGCAGCCCGAGGAGTAGAATCAATCCGGTGAGGGGAAGCAGGAGCGGCTCGAATTCCTCCATGCGCAGCGTCCGGGCAACCAGGAAGGCCAGGAGATAGATATAGACGGCAAAATGAATCACGGAAGCGATGAGCCAGAACGCCAGAAAGACCGATTCAATATGCGTGATGATCTGCCCGATCGCTGCCGTTCTCGTTAACTGCTGAAACGGATAAGCCATGTTTTTGGCGGCCGGATAATCAAATACGGCGACATAAATTGCGGTCATGGCAGCGATTTTCAATGCGCAGAAGCTGAACCCCCAATAGGAGGCCTTGCGAAAGTCCTCGAAGCTGCGGACCAAAGGGAGCAGCGCGGTGAGCAGAACCATCTCGCCATAGACGGAGGTATGCATCGTGCTCTCCTTGATCAGATCAATCCAGCCGGGGCCGGCTATCGGGCCCAGGTGGAGCCAATCGATATCCCTCCACACGAACCCCACCAGGAGGAACAGGAAGACTTCGATATAAGGAATGACGATCCAGGCCGTGCGGCCGATCGCTTCAAAGCCGCGGTTGCTAACGTAGAAAGCCGCCAGCATGAGCATGACATACAGCGCGCTGAGAGGTGTCTTTTGGTACACCATGGTATTCAGGATATCGGAATAGCTTCGGGTGTTGAGCACGGTGGAGCCCAAGGTGAACAGCACGAGAAGCATCCCGAGCACAAACCCGCCGTAGGTTCCGACGAGCTGGCGGATCAGCTCCATGAGCCCTTTTCCCTCATGCCTTCGCAGCACGGACAGCAAAATCAGAAACGACACGGCCATAAGGACAAACGACAGGAGGGGGAGGATCCAGCCGGCATTCTTGCCTTTATCCATCAGAAGTGAAGGGGTCGTATCCGCTAACTTCAGCCCGACGGTGATCAGGATGAGTGACGTATATTCGCGTATTCCGATCTTGCCATCCGATCGTTTGATCATCTTACGAAGGTCCCTCCGGTTTTTTCTTCCTCTGCTTGTCCTGCGGGTTGGTATAGAACGGACGCAGCCATTGCTTCCACACGGGAGGCCGCACGATCAGATCCTTGGAAGAGCGGTCATGCGGTGAGAGCGGTGTAAGGAAGGGCACCCCGAACGATTTGAACGAAACCATGTAGGAGATGACGCAGGTTAACGTCAGCGCGATCCCGAAGAAGCCCATGAAGGAAGCAGTGAACAGTATGATGAAGCGAAGAATACGGACGGCAAAGTTAAAGGAGATCTCCGGAATCGTAAAGGACGAGATGCCGGTCATGGCCACGATAATGACCAATATCGGACTTACGATGTTCGCTTCCACGGCGGCTTGTCCGAGAATCAGCGCTCCTACGATCCCAATCGTCGGACCGATGATCGTCGGGATCCGGACGGCCGCTTCCCGCACGAGCTCGAAGGCGGCTTCCATGAGAAGCACCTCGATCAAAGCAGGGAAGGGCACCCGCTCCCTTGTCGCTCCAATGGCCAGAAGCAGATCCGTGGGCAGCATCTCTTCATGAAACGTGCTTACGGCTATGTACAGGGATGGGGTAAGCAGGGCCACGAAGACGGCAAAAATGCGGACAATGCGGATAAAGTTGCCGTAAGCCCACCGCAAATATTGATCCTCCGGCGTATGAAAGAGCGACCAGAAGGTGATCGGGACAACCATCGCCGTCGGAGAATTTTCCATTATCAGAATGACATGGCCTTCCATCAGGAAAGAAGAGGCCCGGTCCGGCCGCTCGGTCAGCAGTGCGGTCGGGATCAGAGAATAGGACCTTTCTTCGATATGCTGCTCCAGCATGGAAAGGTTGGGCACCGTGTCGGCCTGAATCTCGGAGATCCTCTGTTTGACTTCCGTCACGAGATCGGGGTCCGCCAAGTTCTTGATGTACATGAGGGAGACCTCGTTCATCGAACGCTCGCCCACGGTGACCACTTCGGACATCAGCTGATGGTCTCTCACCTGCTTGCGGATCAGGGAACGGTTGGCGGCGGCGGATTCGATGAACGCTTCCTTCGGACCCTTAAGCACGTGCTCGACCTGCGGCTCGGTGATCGACCGGGACTGGAAGCCCGGCGTATCCATGGTCAATCCCTGGGCTTCGCCCTGGATCAGCAGGATCGTGCCGCCGTTAACCAGACCGTGAATCAAATCTTGAAACAGGGACGTCGTCCGGACGGAGGAGCTTGTAAGAATCTCCTCCATGGTGACGGTTACTGCGTTATGATGCCGCAGGAGCGTCAGCGTCTTCGTTACCAGCGGCTGAATGATCTGGGATTCAATGCTTTCGGTATCCGTCGCCCCTTCGAGGAACAATACGGTCACTTCCCGTTGAAGTGACGCGGCGAACAGCTCCCTGACCACCAAGGCTCTATTGACGGGATAGGAAAAGGCCCGTTTGATCGTGTCGACGTTTTCGGCCAGATTCACGGAAAGCCGCGGTTCTTTTTCTTTACCATTTTCTTTTTCTTTTTCTTTTTCTTCCCCGCGGCCCACAGCGCCTTTGTTCATAGGAAGTCCTCCGTACCCGAGTGAAATGCACAGGTTACGCAGGTAGTATGTTCTTAGGCATGTAAAATATGTATGAAGCAGGGAAGGGTTCTTCCAAAGGTTCGGCATCGGATCCGTTCATGACCAAGACGAACTCTTCGCAGGAGAAAGGGGGGACCTCGGCAGGACGAGCCCAAGACCAAAGTCTGATTCCGGTTCACTCCATTCATGATATATTGGGTATGCATGCCAATTAAGGGATATTGAGGAGGGATTGGAGTGAAGTACACGGTATTGGGGCAGTCCGGCCTGCTGGTTTCGAGGCTTGCCTTCGGAGCGATGACCTTCGGCACAGGGAACATGCCCAGCATCTACAAGGTGGACGAGAGCGGCGCACAGGAGCTCGTAGACCGCGCCCTGGACGCGGGGATCAACTTCTTCGATACGGCGGACGGGTATGCGGACGGACAAAGCGAGGAGATGCTCGGGCGCCTGCTCGGCTCCCGGCGCAGCGAAACCGTCATCGCCACCAAGGGCGGCTTCCGCGTAGGGCAGGGGCTCGTGCAGGCCGGTTTATCCCGCAAGCATCTGTTCGCTGCCTGCGAAGCCAGCCTGCGCCGCCTGGGTACGGATTACATTGATCTTTACATCGTACATAAGACCGATCCCCACACGCCGCTCGAGGAAACCCTGGAGGCACTGAACGACCTTGTCCGTCAGGGGAAGGTCCGCTATATCGGCTACTCGAATTGGCCGGCCTGGCTGGCGGCGCAGGCCGTCACGATCCAGCGGGAACGCCGGTGGGCTTCCTTCATCAACGGACAGGTGTACTACTCCCTGATCGGCCGGGATATCGAGCATGAGACGGTTCCTTTCGCGGTCCGCAGCAAGGTCGGCCTGACCGTCTGGGGGCCGCTGGCCGGCGGCTTCCTCAGCGGCAAGTACACCCGGGAGAACCTGAAGGACGAACAGAACCGGCTCAGCGGCTTTGATTTTCTTCCGCACGACAAGGAATGGGGATTCCAGGTTCTGGATACCGTCCGTGAGCTGGCCGAAGGCTACGGCGCCACCCCGGCCCAGGTCTCGCTGGCCTGGCTGCTGGCCCAGCCCCATGTCAGCAGCGTATTGGTCGGCTCCAGCAAGCTTACCCAGCTCGAGGACAACCTCCGCGCGGCCGAGCTGCAGCTGAGCGGCGCCGACCTCGAGCGGCTGAATGAGCTGACGAGGCCGGCCGCCCTCTATCCGAACTGGTTCTCGGCCGCTACGCAGGACACCCAGGTCGAAGAAGCGTTACGAAGATAGGAAGCCAAGGCAGCTTGCTGTCCAGGATACGGCCCGATCGGGCGTCCGGACGGCGGCTGTCTTTTTTTATGTGAAATATCAGAAAGTACAACGAACATGGCTCGCTTCGGTATATATTACAGCAACTTCTTCAGGAGCCGGCACGTTAAGAGGTGGATAGCATCAAGAGATGCAGGTTACAGGGAGGATTACGAAGTTGAAGACTTTCATACTTGGACTGACATGCGGATTGGCTCTATCCGCCGCGGCCGCTGCGGCAGCAGCCGAAACCCTTCAGGTGTATGGGTTCCCGGCCGCCTTCGAGATCAACGGCCAAAAGAAGGAGCCAGGCATCGAATATACGGTGCTGAACTACAACGGGCATGCCTATGTGCCGATCCGTTTCATCGGGGAGAGCTTGGGGCTCGGCGTCAGATACATCGACCGGGATCGGGTGATCTCCGTACAAAATGAGCCGGGGGAAACGGATGCCGCCTCGAAGGCTCTCTGGCGGGTCCAATACCGGCTGAAAATAGGACAGGATGCTGCGGCTGTCAAGGAACTGCTTGGCCCCCCTGCAGCGGAAAGAACGGCGGGAGACGGGCAGAAGGCCGTCTGGCGATATGATTTTGCCGCGGCAGCCGGATACGGATATGACGCATTCGCTATCGACCGCAGCGGCCTGGAAGAGGGAAGCCTCCAAGGTCAGCTGCTTGTAACCTGGTCGGAAGCCGGGAGCGTTGAACGGATCGAGATGTGGTATTCGAAGGTCCAAGGAAGCGAGAGAAGGCTGTATACGCATTATCTGTACCCGGACGGTTCTTCAGGAGGGGCCTTAATAGAGTAGCGTGGAGGCCACAAGGCAGGACCGCGAAAAGGGGGCATCCCGGAAGGGCGGTTTGTCCCGCAGCTCCCGCACCGGGCAGGCCGCCGTAATCGAACGATCATAAGACTTGAGCCCGGGAGGGGCCAGGTCTTTTTTGTTTGAGCAGACCCGATTAGGCGGCAGCCGGAGCGGGAGCCTCGCGGCTTGCGGGGGACCGTCACGTCTTTTCTCAACAGGGCAGCAGTCCTGGCTGCCCGTATGCTGGCATGGTCCCGCAGGTGCCGGCCATACACTAGAGAAGACAGTAATATTTGGAGTCGCTGAGGCAGATGATAGCTATATAGCCCAATCGTCGGGCCCAATCGTCGGAGCCAATCGTCAGAGCCCGATCGTCGGGGCATGCGGAAGTTTGAGGTTGGACCGGCCGAGGCAGCCGGGCACGGAGAGCCGGGCCGGAAGCCGCTGCAATCTGTCGGCTGCGGCCAACCGGGGAGGGACTTATGCGCTTCAAAGACGTATTTTCTATCATTGGTCCCGCCATGATCGGACCCTCCAGCTCCCATACGGCCGGGGCGGTCCGAATCGGCAGGTTCGCCCGCCAGCTGTTCGGGCCGCTTCCGGAGCGGGCGGAGGTGCGTTTCTTCGGCTCGTTCGCCGCGACTTATCAGGGGCACGGCACGGATATTGCCATTGCCGCGGGCCTGCTCGATTGGCAGACGGACGACAAGCGGATTCCCTGCGCGCTGAAGCATGCGGCGGATCAGGGGATGACCGTCCTGTTCGGTCAAGGAAAGGGCCTGTATGCCCACCCGAACACGGTCCGATTGCTGCTCACCGCGGGCGCACCCCCAGCCCGGAGAGAGCTGGCGCTTACGGGAGCTTCCATTGGAGGGGGCAATATTGAGATTACCGATATCGACGGGTTCGGCGTCAAGCTGACGGGGGGCTATCCGGCCGTGATCGTACAGCACCGGGATGCACCGGGGACGATTGCGGGCATTACGGATGCCTTAAGGGACGGCGGCTGCAATATCGCTCATATGTCGGTGGACCGGAAGGGAAGAAGCGGGGAGGCGCTGACGGCTCTGGAGCTGGATGCTCCGCTTGCTCCGCCGCTGCTGGATCAGCTGTCCCGGCTGGAGCAGGTCGGCAGCGTGCGCTGCGTCGATCTGTCGAAAATCAGTTCGGCCTGAAGCCTGCGTCAGGCGGTCCGCCCGGTCACTAAGGGAAGGGAGGGATGACCATGCAGTTTCGCACGCTGGAGCAGTTGGCAGCCCAGTGCACCGAGAGGAGCATGACCCTCGGGCACTATATGCTGGAGCAGCAGAGCACGGAGTCCGGCAGGAGTCCGGAGCAGGAGTTCGCTACGATGTCAGCTTACTATGACATCATGCGGGAGGCGGTGGAGCGGGGACTAACGGAAGACACCACCTCGCGGAGCGGACTCACCGGACGGGACGCCCAGCGGGTGATGGCGTTCGGAGCGGAGCAGGAGCTGAGCCTTGGGCCGGCAGCCGGAGAAGCGATGGCCTACGCGCTGGCGGTATCGGAGGTGAATGCCTCCATGGGCCGGATCATCGCAACGCCGACGGCCGGCTCGTGCGGCATCATTCCCGGCGTATTTCTCTCCTGCCAGAAGCGCTTCGGCTGGTCCGACGAGCAGATGGTGTACGGCCTGTTTGCTGCGGGGGCCATCGGTTATGTCATCGCGAACAACGCTTTCGTCTCCGGTGCGGAGGGCGGGTGCCAGGCGGAGGTCGGCTCCGCGATCGGGATGGCGGCGGGCGCGCTGACCGAGCTGCGCGGCGGCACTCCGGCACAGGCTGTGCATGCGGTCGGTCTCGCGCTCAAAAACTCGCTCGGCCTGATCTGCGACCCCGTCGGCGGTCTGGTGGAGATTCCGTGCATCATCCGCAACGGCTTCGGGGCCGTCACTGCGCTGGCTGCCGCGGATATGGCCCTGGCCGGTGTCCGCAGCGTCATCCCGTCGGATGAAGTCATCGGCGTGATGCTGGAGGTCGGCTCCTCCATGCCGGAGAAGCACCGCGAGACCGCACAGGGCGGGCTGGCCCAGACCCCCACAGGCCGGAAGATCATGAGGAACCTGCGGAGGAAGCCGGACCCGGAAGAATCATGAGCTCCGCACTTTGCGGCCCGGCCGGAGGTGCTCGAGGCACCCATACGTTGAAAAACCAACCAAAAACCATGCCGTCGGTTTGCCGATCGCATGGTTTTTGGTTCCGGATTCGAACAGAATGGGAAGATGGACTCTCCCGAAGCCGGAGGCTTGGGAATGGATGAGAGACGCATTCACCCTTTGCCGGCCGGCAGCGTACGAAGCGCAGCAGGCTTCCCGTTCTTGTCGTAGACCACGATCCGGAGCGGCTGCTCCGCTGCCCCGGCCGGGAGCTCAACCTCCATCTCCCACGGCAACTCGAACGAGATCCCGAGCCGTTCTTCCCCATGGTAGAGTGCCGCGGCGAACGGCGCGCTCCCGTCAGGAAGCTTGGCATAGACGCTGACCGTCTGGCGTCCCTCGGGGAGAGGGGCTTCCTCGTGGAGCTTGTAAGCAAAGTCCACCGGATCTGCGGCGGTGTCGATCCGGCCGAGGAACCGGGGCGAGGCGGCGAGCCGTCGGTACCCTCCGTCCGTATACGGATTCTCGCCGAGATCATACACGAAATCCATATTGGAGCGTCCGGCCTGGGCCCGGCTGAAGTTGAAATAGGTGATGGCTTTGACCTGAGGGAACATTACCGGCAGATACGTATACATATAGCCAAGCTGCTCCTCGGCCCACTCGTAGTAGGACCGGCCGGTGGAGATGACACTGTGCGCTACGGCCCCTTCCGAGATCATGATCGGCTTGTGGCTGTACTCGGCATAGAGCGGGGCGAACGCTTCGATCACATTGTCCTTCAGATCCTCCTGCCCGTTCGTTACGGGGGTGGAGTACAAGGAGAAGCCGACCCAGTCGACGTACTCGTCGCCGGGGTAATAGGCGTCAATCCCCTCTGCCGGAGAGAAGTTCGGGGACCAGACCATGGCCACGTTCGGCGCCTCCTCTTCCATAATGTCGTGGATGAGCCGAAACTTCTCGACATACAGGGCCGGATCACCGTGCCAGGGGACCCAGGCGCCGTTCATCTCCGAGGCATACCGCAGAAAGATGGGAATCCCCGATTCCTTGGCTTCTCTGGCGAACCGGCGCACATACTCGTCATCCAGCACATCCTGCAGGCCGTACCGCGGCTCCCAGCCGATCTGAAGGGCACCGTCCAGGGCACGGACCCGGTCTGCCGTGCGCTTCGGGAAGTAAGTGTTCGTATCGGTCTGCAGCTTCCGCCATCCCACGTAAGAGAGATAGAGGGCGTGACGGCGGCCGTAGACCTGCTCGACCTTCGTGATGTCATAGCGGACGCGGCTGTCGGCCCCCAGCATGCCCAGATACGTACCCGACACCGGCTCGAATTTGGCCGGCAGGCCCGGATCCGGTGCTGCCGATCTTGCGGTGCGCAGATACAGCCGAAGATCCGCATCTGCGGCTTCGGGTATCTCCGGCGGAGCGGATGCGCCTGACGCCAAGAGAGCGTCACGGGCTTCCAGCCGCGCCCGGTAATTCGCCGCGGCCTCCGCATGGCCGGCCTTCTCCGCGGCCTCTGCCTGAGTGCGCCAATATTCCGTCAAAGGGAGCACCGGCGCCGGTGCTGCCTGACGTTCCCCGTCCGGAGGCCCGCCGGCAGGGGGAACCATACGGAAGACGGCCCATAACCCGAGCAGCAGGAGCAAAGCTAGCAGCACAGAGAATCCGGTTCGGCGTGCCTTGTTGTTCATCGTCGTTCTCCTCCAGGCCGTCCAAATAGATATCTCTATTATAGGGCGTGGAGGACCCGCCGGACAAATCCGTGAATGCCCGATAAGCCTTCGCCCCAAAGGAGCGAAAGCCTCGTGAGGCGGGACGCTACATTTGTCCCATGACGACGGAGATCAGAATGCCCAGGACGGCCGCCCAAAGCACATAAGACCGTAACAATCCGTACATGGCGCGGTGCTGCCGCTCCGTCAGCCGGTTTTGATCGTGATTCATCTGCAGGTCTGTGGCGGCTCCTCCGGCATCTCCCGTATTCATGGTACCGGACAGGCCTCCGCTTCGAACAAAGAAGATCAGGGTCCGGGTAACCAAAATGAACAGCGAAACGATAAACAACAGATCCGCAGTTGCTCTCAGCACAGCCAACACACTCCTTAACAGAACCAAGGTGGTTTCTATTGTATATCATAAATTCCATAATAAGGTAAACGTTCATTTTGAGAGAATCCGGCCCTCAGGAAAATCGACAAAAATCGCTTTTTGCTGTTCATTTTTTCACAGGTTCATCCGATATAAGACAGAGATAGCTCGTACTTTCTTAGACTTTATACATAAGGGTGTGTCATCGTTGCTGTTTGCTGCGTTCGGGGTGCTGTTGTTTTGGTTTCCATTGAAAATGATCCGCTTGAAACACCGTCTGGCGTTCCTGCTTTTCCTGGCCGGGTTTCTTTCCTATGTGCTGACCGCGTTCATGTATTCCTGGTCCGATGCTTATTATGACCGGATGAATGTCATCAGCATGATGCTGTATCTCGTGCCGATGTTCTACTTGTTCGGGTGCTACGCCTGGTACAGCGCGTATCTCTCGAATGCTGAGGTGGCCGGCGCCGGAGCTGATTCGCAGGAGACGTACGATGCGGCGGCGGATCGGGTGATGGGTTCCGGTGCACGGCATATGGCCGGGTAATGCCTGGCGAGCTGAATGTGAGCAAATCCAATGGATCAAGAATCACCCCCCCCCAAGAAGACCAAGCCCCGTCCTCCACGGACCACGGCTTGGTCTTCTTTGCTATTGCCCGCTCCGCCGCTCACTTCCCGGGCGCAGGCTCGGCTGCCGTCCGGCCCTTCCTTCCCCGGGAGGCGGGAAGTATACGCTTCTCCGAAGGTGCGGACACCTGCCGGATGCCGAGGAAGACGAAGGCTGCACCCGCAGCATGGGCCCAGGAGAACGGCTCGTGCAGCAGGGCGTAAGACAGCAGCACGGTGCTCACCGGAATGCAGCCGGTATAGACGGCGGCGGTTCCGGCCGAGACCTTGGAGACGCCCGAGAACCACAGGAGGTAGGCGACCGCTGTCACGAAGACGCCATAGTACAGCAGCAGGGCGGCGTCCTGGGGCCCTAAGACGGAGAGGTCGGTGCGTGCCGCCTCCGCCAGGGAGAAGGGCAGGAACATCAGGAAGCTGAAGAACGTGACGCAGGTCGTTCCCGTCAGGGGAGACACGCTGCTCGCCGTCAGCTTCCGGATGACCGTCAGCGCGGCTTCCCCGCCCACCGCACCCAGAATCAGGAGAAGGCCGACTGAGGAGGAGGGGGCCGCGGAGGACGGGGCGGAGCCGAACCATCCGGGGGCTCCGAGACACGCCACGCCAGCTGCGGCGAAGAGTACGCCGGACGCCAGCCGCGGGGTCATGCGCTCCTTCAGGAAAACGATGGAGAGCAGGGCGACAGCCGCCGGCGTAAAGCTGGTAAGAATGCCGGCCTCTGCGGCCGAGGCGGTCTTCAGGCCGTACAGCATGAGTACGCGAAACAGGAACATCCCGAGAAAAGCCTGCAGGAGCAGCAGCAGGAGATCCTTTCTTCCAAGAACCTTAAGCTCTTCCCGCTTGCGCCAGGAGAGAGGCAGCAGAACCAGCAGGGCAATCGCAAGGCTGACGGTCTGCGAGAAGAAAACGGGAATGTGCATGGCGGTGATTTTGCCGGCCACCACGGAGCTGCCGATGAGGACGGCGGCGCCGGACAGCTCCAGGCCGGCGGTGATTTGGTTTTTTTTCACGTAGGCATCTCCTCTGGATTTCGTTATTGTATACTGTAACAAATGACAAGTGGTTGGCTGTAGTGCCATTTACCGGCTATTTGAAGAGTACCACTTGTGGAGGAGGCGGAGACATGTGGATTTCCATCGATCCGGAAGCGAAGCTGCCGATGTTCCGGCAGGTGTTCGAGGCGCTGCGGGGGGCCATCCTGAGCGGAACGCTGGCTTCCGGCTTCAAGCTCCCGTCTACGCGCGAGCTGGCCGCGGAGCTGGGGGTGTCCCGCAACGTCATCCTCGAAGCGTACGAGCTGCTGATGTCCGAGGGCTATATCACCGGGCGTTCGGGCTCGGGCACTTTTGTGGCGGAAGGAGCCCGGCTGGAGGGTTATGCACCGGAAGCACCTGCAGAACGACAGCAGGCTGCGGAACTTACAGGCGATGGGGTCCCTGCACCGGGAGGCATTTCCTTCCGGACAGGGCGCCCGGCATTGGAGTTCTTCCCGGTGAAGCAGTGGGCGTCGGCCCTGCAGGAGGTATGCCTGGAAGCCTCCCCGGATGACCTCAGCTATGGAGATCCGGCCGGGGCTCCGGAGCTGCGGCGGGTGCTGGCGGAGCATCTGTGGAGAACACGGGGCGTCGTATGCCGCCCGGAGCGGATTCTCGTCACGAACGGCGCCCTGCAGGCACTGCAGATCATTGTGCGGCTGCTGCTCGGCTGCGGGGATGAGGCGGTGGTGGAAGACCCGTCCAACGAGGACCTGAAAAGCGTACTGACCGCCACGGGCGCCTCCCTGCGTCTTCTTCCCGTAGATGAAGACGGCCTCATGACGCGAGAGCTGCCCCGAGACGGCATACGGCCCAAATGCATCTATGTGACGCCGTCCCACCAGTTCCCCATGGGCGGCATTCTGCCCGTGCAAAGGCGGATCGAACTGGCCAGGTACGTACAGGGCAGGGACAGCTGGATCATCGAGGATGATTATGACAGCGAATTCCGCTATGACGGCCCCCCCGTGCATTCGCTCCAGAGCTTGTGTCCGGAGCATGTTATCTACATCGGCACCTTTTCCAAAACCCTGTTTCCATCGCTGCGGATCGGCTACATGGTTCTCCCGGAGCGCTTCGTGGAGCGGGCGCGTCAGATCAAACGGCTGTCCGATTACCAGACCCCGACCCTCGAACAGCTTGCCCTGGCCCGGTTTATGGGGAGCGGCCACCTCAGCACGCATGTGCACCGGATGAAAAAAATATACAAGAAACGCCGCGCCCATCTGCTTCAGGCCCTGCATGAGCAGCTCGGCAGCGGATTCCGCGTGTGGGGGCGGCCGGCCGGACTGCATCTGGTGCTCGAGCTGGAGACCCCGCTCCCGCCGGATTTTGAGCGGCACCTGCACGAGCATGGGGTGACGGCTGCCGTGCTTCCAGGCCGCCGGCTCCTCCTCGGATACGGCCATCTGGCGGAAGAGCAGCTTACCGAGGGCGTACGCCGGATCTGCAGCGCGCTGAGACGGGGGCCGAAGGACCTTTCCCTCCAGGCGCTCTCTTAACAGAGAGCTGTCTTCTCTTGTTCAAAATCAAGAAATTCATAAGATCGGGATAAGAAGCAGTTAAAGGGGGGCGGCGTATTCATACATAGGGTTGGGGAGTGGCAGATGGATTGGCTTGCGAGTGAGCCCCAGCCTCTGATGCAGCTGCAGTACCGGCAGCCGGCATAGGGGAGCTGGTCAAAGGAGCCTTTGACCCCGGCACAGCTTGCTGAGTGGCCGCTCGGGCCAGCTTCTTTTGCAGCGGCCGGTGAACTCCCTGCAGTTGGAGCAGGACCGGACCCTCCAGCTCCAGCAATGGGGGCAACGGCATACGAAGAACCGGCTGCAGGGCGCAGCCGGTTCGTTCGCGTCTTAGGGGAGTGAGAGCAAAGCTGGGGGCTGAGCGAGGAAGCCGTCCGGTTCGCCTTGCCATGTGGAGATCCGCCTGGCTCTATTTGCGGTTGGTGATGTCCGTCCGAACGACACCGACGTCGGAGGCGTTGATGGCAATGGGGTTGCCGCCTTGGCCCGTCCGTGCGGAGGCGGACTGCCTGACGTCCACGGAGATCCGTTTTTTCTTCAGACCGCTTCGTTTGACCGATGCCATGAGCTTACCTCCTTCTTCTTCTTTTGGGGGACTCGAAAATTTTGACATTGACCGCATTGCTCGCCAGCACATTCCCGCTGCGGGCACGGGCATGGGCCGATTGGAAGATCCGGATGACGATGTAACGGTTCTTGCCATAACGGTACCGGTAGGTCTTGACACGGTTGTGCACCAATAGTGGGCCCTCCTTGTCCTTAGGTCATACAGTAAGGATATGCCGGGAAGGGAGGCGGCGGACCGGTAATCGCGGAGCGGCGTGACACCAAATTACGGCCTCCGTACCGCCGGCACGAACGGAACCAGCCGCTGCTGAAGGAGTAGAACGTACGGAGGGCCCAGGTATGCCCGGCTTCCTCTTTTGCCATAATGAGGGGTAAACGGACGGGAGCCTGTCAGGGCCGGGCATGAAGCGGCGGCAGGTCCCCTTGAAAGGAGGCAGAACGGATGGACCGGACGGTCATCGTGCAGGGCAAGCAGTTTCCGATTCAGTATGAGCATGAGGGCAGCTATGAGCTGATGGAGTTTGCGCCGGACGGGGAGGAGGTCCGCTATATCGTGTCCAAGGCGGACTGCCGGATGGGGCGGGACGGCCGCCTGTATGCGGACCTATTCGAAGTGGATGCCGAGTACTGACGAAGGCTGATGCTGAACTGGGCGGCACAATCAAAAGACGCAGTCCCGGAGGGCTTACTCTGCTCCCCGGAGCTGCGTCTTTTTTGGTGATGATGCGGGCAGGCGCCCAGGCGAAGGCTACCGTCAAGGAGAGTACTGCTTGCGGAAGCGCAGCGGGGTTATGCCGATGTACTGCTTGAAGCAGCTCGAGAAATAGGGCGCGTAGTGGAAGCCTACGCGTTCGGCGATCTGGGCGACCGGCCACTCCGTCTTGATCAGCAGCAGCTTGGCCTGCTCGAGCCGGTACTGATGCAGGTATTCCATCGGCGTGCAGTGGTAGATTTCTTTCATTGAGCGGACGATATAGTTCGGGTGAAAATGAAGGGCGGCGGCAAGCGACTGGTTCGTCACGTCCGCCTGGTAATGCTGGCGGAGATACGCTTCCGTCTTCTCCGCCAGGCTTCCGGGAAGGGGAGGCGGCCTCTTCGGCCTGCCCCTCTTCAAGCAGACGCAGCAGCTCCATGAACAGCTGCTGTTCGCTCCAGTACGCTGCGGAGCGGTGTTGGTCCGCGAGGTGGAGCAGCTGCTGCAGGTGGCGCTCCCCAAGCGCGGTATCCGCAGGGGCCGCGTACTGCCGCAGCCGGACCGTGTACGGATTGGCCCACGTCAGCCGCACCGGTGAGGGAGGGAAGGCCGCAGGGTCCCCTTCCTGACTCCACGTTCCCCGGTAGTCGAAGTGCACCCAGTAGAAGACCGTCTCGGTATCGCACGGCCTCACGGCATAGTGATAGCGGTCGGGCAGGAGCAGCAGCGTCTGGCCTTCCGCCACCTCCCACTGCCGCTCCTCCTCCCCGATGTACAGCACTCCCCGGACCACCCACAGCAGATCGAACAGACCGAGATTCCTCCGGCTCGGATGCTGTTCCCCGGGCCGGAGTGTCGTCAGGCCGGTACAGATATAATAGGGCATCGGGGGCAGCTGCAGGGAGATGAGGTGGTTGCCGTCCATACGTTTTCCTCCCTTTCTCTTCGAGTGTTCGAGTGTGAAATATTATCATTTTTGGGGTCGGATTCTCCGTAGCTCTCGCCTAGATTCCAAGATAAACTGATAGCAGGACAGATGCAAATGTATACAAAAACGAATCTTAGTGAGAAGTCGAGGAGGAACGATCATGACTCTGTCAACGAGCGGTCAGCAGAACAGCAGCAGCATACGCATACAGGATGCCTTTTGGAACAAGTTCACGGAGCTGGTGCGGGACACGGTGATTCCCTATCAATGGGAGGCGCTGAATGACCGGATTCCGGGGGCTGAACCCAGCTATGCGATCCGCAACTTCCGGATTGCCGCGGGGCTGGAGGAGGGCGAATTCGGGGGCATGGTCTTCCAGGACAGCGATGTGGCGAAGTGGCTGGAGGCTGTCGGCTATTCGCTGGCGAACCACCCGGACCCGGAGCTGGAGCGGACGGCCGACGAGGTGATCGAGCTGATCGCGAAGGCGCAGCACGAGAACGGGTATCTTAATACATACTATACGATCAAGGAGCCGGGCGGGCAGTGGACGAATCTTCACGAGGCGCATGAGCTGTACTGCGCCGGCCATATGATGGAAGCCGCGGTGGCCTATTATGAGGCCACGGGCAAGCGGCGGCTGCTGGAGGTCATGTGCCGGTTCGCCGACTATATGGAAAGCGTTTTCGGTCGCGAGCCCGGCAAGCTGCGGGGCTATGACGGACACCAGGAGATTGAGCTTGCGCTGGTGAAGCTGTACGGGGCCACCGGCGAGGAGCGGTATCTGAAGCTCGCCCAGTTCTTCATCGACGAGCGGGGGACGGAGCCGAACTTCCTGGTGGAGGAATGCAGGCAGCGAGACGGCTACAGTCACTGGGCGAAGAAGAAACTCCCGATCCCGACGGCCGAGCAGATGGCGTACAACCAGGCGCACAAGCCGGTCCGCCAGCAGGACACGGCCGTCGGGCACTCGGTCCGCGCGGTGTACATGTACACGGCCATGGCTGATCTGGCCCGGCTGACAGGCGATGCGGAGCTGCTCGAAGCGTGCCGGCGCCTCTGGGACAACACGACGAAGAAGCAGATGTACATCACGGGCGGCATCGGCTCCACGCATCACGGCGAGGCGTTCTCCTTCGATTACGACCTGCCGAACGATACGGTGTATGCGGAAACCTGCGCATCGATCGGGCTGATCTTCTTCGCCCGCCGGATGCTGCAGCTCGAGGCGAAGAGCGAGTATGCGGACGTGCTCGAGCGTGCGCTGTACAACAATGTCATCGGCAGTATGTCGCAGGACGGCAAACATTATTTCTATGTGAATCCGCTGGAGGTTTGGCCGAAGGCGTCCGAGCAGAACCCGGGGCGCCATCATGTCAAAGCCGTCCGCCAGCCCTGGTTCGGCTGCTCCTGCTGTCCGCCCAATGTGGCGCGTCTGCTGAGCTCCTTGAACGACTATATTTACTCGGCTTCCGCAGGGGAGAATACCGTGTATACGCACCTGTTCATCGGCAGCGAAGCGAGCTTCAAGCTGGCTGCCGGGCAGGTGGCGCTGAAGCAGGAATCCCGCCTGCCGTGGGAGGGCTGCGCCCGGTTCGAGCTCACCGCCGTGCCGGAGGCGCCGGTCACCCTGGCGCTGCGGATCCCCTCGTGGAGCGGCGGCCGCGCCGAGTTGCGAATCAATGGCGCTGCCGAGGCGTACGAGGTGGAGAACGGCTATGCGGTGGTCACCCGGCGGTGGACGGCGGGAGATGTGGTGGAATGGGCGCCCGCGCTGCAGGCGCAGCTGACGGCTGCGCATCCTGAGATCCGCGCCAATGCGGGGAGGGCGGTCATCGAACGGGGGCCGCTGGTGTACTGCCTGGAGGAGACGGACAACGGAAGCCCGCTGGCTTCACTGTCGATCCGGCCCGATACCCCGCTGGGAAGCGAATACGTGACGGATCTGCTCGGCGGAGCGGTCGTGATCGAGGCGGAGGGCTTCCGTGAGGAGCAGGACTCCTGGCAGGCCGATACGCCGTACCGCCCGCTGGCCGTTCGCCGGCCGGCCGAGCCCGTGAAGCTGAAGGCGGTGCCGTACTATCTCTGGGGCAACCGTCAGCCCGGCGAGATGACCGTCTGGATCCGTACACAGGGGCAGTAGGGGAGCGAGGTGCATATACAAAAGGACCGGCCGAGTGGGGAGGCCACTGAAGAACTTACGCTTTTTCCTCAGGAGCCTCGTATAAGTCATAAAAAAGCCATCTACCCCCATTTTTAGGGTCAGATGGCTTTTTTATAGGCTTAAAATTGGTCTGCTCGATACGTTTTTTCAATCTACCAGCTTCAGTATACGCTTAAGATTTACAGCGAATATGGCCATTGCACCTTGCATTTCTATGCCAATCAGACCCGAAGATGTGGCAACATCATACCCGTGTCTATGTTTGAGTTCGCTGTTTTTCGCTTCGATCTTGTAGCGCTCTTTGGATTTCGCCTTGAAATATTCCGTTTCCTGGAACGCCATCTGTTCCGCGTGTTCATCAGATTTAATCGTTACGGAATAAGTTTTACTCTTGGCGCCTTCTTTGTAACAGCCCTCCTTGAGCGGACAGCTCTTGCAGATCTCTACGTCAAAATAATAGGTATCCTGTTGGTTTTTACCGACGCCTTTTTTGCCTTGCCGGGCCTTTCGAGTCGCCATGTGACCAGCCGGGCATACGTACATGCCGGCATCTTTGTTGAATAGAAATTCCTCTTCTTTCTTACGGCTGCCTTGCGTGATCAGCGGATTGAGTTTTGCTACAAGTTCAATCTCATTGTTCGTTGTGTACAAAATATTATCCTTCTCGGAGTAGGCGGTATCGCCAATGACGGTCTTAACTTGCATTCCTGCTGCATTGCTTTTTTCGATGAGCGTCTGCAGCTGCTTGCCGTCATTCTTCTCGCCTGTTGTAATGACAGCTGCCGTTATGATGCGCTCCTCCGTCATGGCCAGATGAGTTTTATATCCAAAGAATGCAGAATCGGCGCTTTTATGTCCCACTCGAGCATCCGGATCCGCCGTTAGACGAAGCTGTTCGATGTCATCCTCCACCGTTTCCTTCAGCAGGTGTAACGGATTCAAAACCTTTGGTACTTGCGCGATCCCGGATTCCAACTCGATGAAGGTCACAAGCTTTTGACAATACTCGATTTCGTCTTCGAGTACGTCGCTCGTGTTCTTTGCGGGCATTTTGGCTTTGAGCGATTCATCCATCGTGTAAACGGACTTTCGCAGCTTTCGTGCACGGTCTCGCAGAATTTCTAGCGGCGACTTCTGATTGTAGCGCGCTTTTGTATGCGTAGCGTCGACGATTATGGAGTTGCTCTTCAGGATTTTCAGTTCGATAGCGAGGTCTACCGTCTTACCAATGAGCATGTCCAATAAGTTGATGTCTTTGAGCCGCAGTTTGCGGAATTTTGTCAGAGAACTCGGGTCGATGACCGGATCCTCCGGTGCCATGCCCAGGAAATACTTAAACGACAGGTCATACTTAGAACGCTCGACAATATCTACGTCAGATAGTTCAAAGATGGCTTTCAGCAACAAATATTTAAACATTCTGATGGGGTCAATGGCGTTACGTCCGTTGTCCAAACAATATTTTGTCTGCAGTTCTTCAAAGATAAAAGTGAAGTCCACCAGTTCGTTAATTTGACGGAGCATGTTGTCCTTCGGCACGACGATATCATACAGAGCCGCGTAAGGGCTCAGAACCAAGCTTTGTTGTTGTTGAATCATCCGTCTCACCCGCTTTTCGAGATGACTCAATTATACGTCAAAAAAAGCACAGCCTCTTCAATTTTCTTGAAGGGCTGTGCTTTTTTTAGACGGACTTTTTCAGTGGCCTCCGAGTGGGCCGGTTCTTTTTTTTGAATGTGTCTGCACTGCGCGGGCCCTACACTTTGGTAATGGTGAAGAGGGTGGAGATCGATCCGCCGTACATATTGATCCGGATCGCGTTGGCCAGCAGCTCGGCAACCGGAATCACTTTGATGCATGCAGGGCGCTCCGCCGGGATTGCGATCGAATTCGTAACCACGACTTCCTTCAGGTTCGGGTGGTTCAGACGCTCCAGCGCCGGTCCGGAGAAGACCGGGTGCGTGGCGACCACATAGGCGTCGTTCGCGCCGCGTTCCTTGAGCGCATTGACCGCTTTGACGATCGTGCCGCCCGTATCGATGATGTCGTCGATGATGATCGGGGTGTAGTTCTCCACGTCCCCGATGACATGCGTGATAGGGGAATCGGTGCCCGTATGCTTCTTAACCATGATGGCGCAGGGGTAGTCGAGGTAGCTGGCGAGCTTCTCCGCCGTACCGGCCCGTCCTGCGTCAGGGGAGACGATGATCGGGTTCTGAATCTTACGGGCCTTGATGTAGTCATGGAACAGGTCGAGCGCGGTCAGATGATCCACAGGGATATTGAAGAAGCCCTGGATGGCCGCGGCGTGCAGATCCAGTGTGATCAGACGGTCGGCACCGGCGGTCGTCAGCAGATCGGCGATGAGCTTCGCGGAGATCGGTTCGCGCGGCTTTGCCTTCTGCACCAGTCTCGAATAGCCGAAGTAAGGAATGACGACATTGATGGTTCTCGCCGACGCTCTCTTCGCCGCATCGATCATGACCAGGAGCTCAATGACATTGTCATTGATCGAGCCGGAGAAGGACTGGACCAGATAGACGTCATGGTTGCGGATTCCCTGCTCATAGTTCACATAGATTTCGCCGCTCTTGAAGCGCGACCGCTTGATCTTCCCGAGCGGCAGCCCCAGCTGCGCACAGATCGCTTCCGCAAGCTCGATATGTGAAGAACCTGAGAAGATGCTTATGTTTTCGTTCAAAATGATGGCCTCCCCGTAAGTTCAATGGTAACGGTATATACGTACGTTCCTCAGGTTCTTGGCTGTAAAAGTAAAGAATATGTAAAGACGAACCGTATGTTACTGAAATTTTACCTCACTTTGGCCGGAAAATAAACCATAACTATGCATCTTCCCCGCGGCGGGAACGAATTGGGGACTCAATCCCTGCAAGAGCATGCCAATCCCTCAACATAAATTGAATAAACTAGTTAATATGGATGAATAAGGACTCGGTACCGGCGGTGCAGATGCTGCTGGGCGTTTGTGAACCTGGTCTCAGAGCTGCTTATAGAACCCGGTTGAAAGCGGGGAATCTTGTGCCGGGCGCTTGGCTGCAGTGCTTCAAGGGCGTGGACCCGCGGAGTGACACCGGGTGACCGAGTGAGCAAACTGGGGAGCTCGTGCGGATAATCTCGTACATTCCACAATAGGCGAGGAAAGTCATACCATAAATAGTAAAAATGGGTAATTAAATATGGTGAAATAAGGATCATCAGTCATTCAAATATTGGTCTTCCGTCAAGCGGTAAGCGAAGGGAGGCGTTTGCAGTGGTGTTTGAGTTTTTCTATCTGTTCGGCCTGCTGGCTGGATTCGGCTTGTATGCCTTACTCTCTTGGATTCACAGTCCTTTGAAGCACTCGGTGAAAGTCCTTGTGGTTGCCGGAGCGGCGGCTGTTGTTTTTCTTGTCAGTATCTTGGTTATCGGAGGGTTTGAAGGCATGCCTGTCGGGATGGGAAGTGCAGGCCTGCTGACGTCAGCGATCCTGCTGAGCTTCGCAGGAAAGGTGATCTGGAGAAAGATCATTTATGCTGTTGTCCTTCTGTCTGCGGCTGCCTATATCTTATTCCAATACACGAATGAAGTGAATTACTGGATTGTCAAGAAGACGCATTACTCTGTGCTGACAGATGCAGGAGATTACATAAAGCGGCTGCAAAAAGACCCTGCGATTCGCGGCTACAGAACCTTCACGATTTCGGAGGGGAAACGAGGCCTGGTCCTTTCATTGGGCGGGGAGAGGGCTGGAAATTCAATCGAAGTCCTGGATGTGAAGGAATCCGGATATACCACTATCATTCAAATCAGAACCTTCTATAACCAATCGGGCGAACCAAATCCTGTCATTATGATTGGACTGGACCGGCTTCAGCGTGAGATCATCGTGATGGATACGGACGGTACCATTTATGAAAAAGTAAAATAAGAAGATCCAACCATCCATGTGAACGACAACTTTGGGAACATGGGGCCCCTGCGACGGCCCCTTTTTTTGCGTTCCGCCGGACAAGAATCTATAAGTTTCGCAAAGTAAGAACTATAGGTTCCACTCTCCACACGATTCGTATTCACTGCTATCATGGCCATAGGTGTTTCGAAAAATGGACTTTGAATAGTCGGATATAGCTCCCGCTGCCCATGAAGGTCTTCCCATGGATGGTCCCCTCGTATCAAAAAGCAGCAGGGCATCTCACCAAGATGCCCTGCTGCTTGTCACCTGTTCACGTTTCATGATTTTCGGCAAATGAATGGGTAGATTGACGACAGGGCCGGCAGCCGTTCAATGCGCTGCCAGATAGTCCCGGAGCCACTTGAGGGCAGGACGCTCCGTGCCCGAGCTCGTGATAAGGTGCGTGTTGGCCTTCCACGTCTGGCCTTCGATGTACCCCCACAGGGTCACACCCTTCACGGCCGTATGCTCCCAGAGCACAGGGAACTTCTCCTTGTAGCGCGCGAGCTGGGTCGCATCGTCGCCGGTCATATCCAGCTCGGAGACATAGATCGGGAGGCCGGTGGAAGCAAGCGTATTCAGAACGTTTCTCATCGTGCTGACGGAGACGGTGTCCATATTGAACTGATGGCATTGAATGCCAATCCCATCGATCAACCCCCGGCTCTTCAGCAGATTGGCAATCTGGACGTAAGCGGCCGCCGCATTCGGGTCGCTGATAATGCCGTATTCATTGAGCAGCAGCTTGGAATTCGGGAATGCCTTCCGCGCTTCCTGGAAGGACCAGATCACCCAGTCCCAGCCCGTCGCGCCGTCGCCGCCAATCGCATTGCGGTAGGACGGCTTGGCATGTAGAGGCTCGTTCACGACATCGACGAAGGCGGCATTCGGATATTTGCTGGCGGAAGCCTGAATCCACTGCAGCACTTCGGCTTTCTGGTCGGCGGCGGAGAGGCTGCCGATCCAGCCCGGCTCCTGGCTGCCCCAGATGAGCGTATGGAATTTGAACGGGAAGCCGCTGCTGCGCGCATAATTGTAAGCGGTATCGGCAGCGGTCCAGTTCATCCGGTTCCGGGTCGCTTCGACCGAGCCCCACTTCGTCGAATTCTCGGGCGTCACCTGATTCCAATACGTGGCGAAGTTCGAAGGCACGCTGCCTGCAATAATGTTGCCAAGGAACTTGCTGCGCGCCAGTCCCGCATCGGCGCTGGGGATGAGTGTGAAGGACAGGATGGAGCCAACAAGCAGGGAAGAGGCACACAGCTTGGCTAGCTTGGATTTGAACATCTTTTTCATTCCTCCTTAAGAGTAGAATACGTTTTCAAAGCGGTCCGGCTTCGGTTCTAGACTATGGTTTAAAAGGGTATCACCTCCTTATGAAGGGAATAATGGGAATCGCTTACATGTGGTACTATATCGTTTCCCGTACAGGATGGGTAGTGTACAAACTTTAGATCTTACTACAAAAATTTAAGGGGAGACTCCCGGGGAGGGATGAGGGTGCGGCCCAGAATACGGCAGCTGAACACGCTGCGCAACCAGATGCTGGTCGGATTCCTGTTCGTCATGATGGTGATCCTGGCGATGGTAGGAATCGGTACGTATGATTCCGTCTCCACGCTGCTCAAGAATAACGCCGAGAAGCAGATCACGCAGACGGCCGTGCAGGGGAACCGCAGGCTTGAGGCGGTGCTGCACCAGATCGATTCGCTGACGACCCAGGTGGCCGCCAACGCCTATGTCCAGAGGCTGCTGGCCGGGGAGCGGAGCGGAAGAAGCTCGTCATTCGCCGAACAGCAGGCGCTCGTGCCGCAGGTGACGATCATTCCAACCTATGCAAGCGGCGTGCATTCGGTGGAGCTGTATACGTACGGGGGACGGGGGCTGTACCCCCTCGGCGGCAACGAGCTGGAGGGCAAGGTCAGCAGGGAGTGGATCGCCAAGGCCCAGGAGAACAAAGGGGGAATCGTCTGGCTGGGCATCGATCCCCAGTACCCCGGCACGGTCACGGCCCTGCGGTCGATCCACCTGATCAACCTGGATTTTGCGCCCGGCGGGTATCTTCTTGTGCGGCTGGAGCGGGACGTGTTCCGGATCGAGGAGCCGCTGGCCGGCATGGGGGAGCAGGAGATCTCCCTGCTGGTGGACCAGCAAGGACGCCGGATTACGGGCAGTGACGAGGGAGCCTTATCCGAAGCGGTCCGCGGGCTGATGGACAGTCCGGAGCCTGTGGTCCGCATGGGGGACCGCCAGTATGTGATGGTGAAGCAGCAGTCGGCGATCACGGGATGGACCCTGCTGATTCTGACGCCGGTCAGTGCGATTACGGAAGGGATTTCTGTGCTGCGGACGGCCATTCTCGCTTCGGCGGGCATCGGGACGCTGCTTTTTATCCTTCTGTCGTTCGTGCTGTCCACCCTGATTACCCGGCCGATTCTGAAGCTGATCAAGACGATGAGAGGCGCCCGCTTCGGTGTGCTGAAGCCCAGCGAACAGGTGTCGTCCACACTGGAAATTCATGAGCTGACCCATTCCTATAACGGGATGGTGGAGGATACGAACCGGCTGATCCGCCTCGTCTACGAGAAAGAGCTGCTGCAGAGCCGCACGGAGCTGAAGGCGCTTCAGGCGCAGATTCATCCGCACTTTCTGTTCAACACGCTGGAGGCCTTGTATTGGTCGCTGATTGACAAGGAAGAGGAGGAGCTGGCCGGCTTCGTCATCGCGATGTCCGACCTGTTCCGGTATACGATCTCGGGCCTGAACAAGGAGGAGTGGGTGACGCTGGCGGAGGAACTCGAGCAGGTGGAGCGGTATATGTCGATAATGACAATGCGGTTCGGCGACCGGCTGGACTGGCGGATTCTCTCCTCTCCGGACGCTGCGGAGGTGAAGCTGCCCAAGCTGCTGATCCAGCCCCTGGTCGAGAATGCGATCCAGCATGGGCTGGAGAGCCGGGTCGGACAAGGGAGCGTCACGGTTACAGCCGTCCGGTCTCCCGGAGCAGACCGGCTGACGATTACGGTGGAGGACAACGGAGGCGGGATGGACGGGGATTCTTTGGCGAGGCTCAAGCAGGCGCTGGGAGAGGGCAGGGAGTGGTCCTCCAAGGGCTCCGGACTTGGGCTGGCTAATGTCCGCCGCAGACTGCGGCTCTATTACGGCAGCGGCGGGGCGGGCGATGAAGAACCGCTGGAGATCGCCAGCCGCAAGGGAAGGGGCACCGTGGTGAAGCTGTCCATCCCTGTAGAGAAGGGGGAGCAGGCATGATGATTCCATCGAAACGCATCCTGATTGTGGATGACGAACCGCGTTCGAGGCAGGGGTTGGCCAAAATGCTGGAGGCCTGGAGCGCGGGCAGGCACCGGATCCGGACCGCGGACAACGGCTACGAAGCGCTGCGCATATTGGAGAGCGAGCCGGTGCATCTGCTCCTCTCGGATATCCGGATGCCGGAGATCAGCGGCCTACAGCTGGCCGGCAGCGGGGAAAGGGTCTCCTGGCCGAACCAGCCGGCCGTCATTCTGATCTCCGGCTATGCGGAATTCGAATATGCGCAGAAGGCCATAGAGCTTGGCGTAACCCGCTATCTGCTGAAGCCGGTCTCCCGGGAGAAGCTGCTGGATGCGGTGGAGCGGGCGCTCGAGACGGAAGAGCAGCGCAGCCGTCTCGGCCTGATCGAGAAGGTCGCCGATCCTCAGCTGCTCACGGCCGCTGTTCACCAGTTGGCGGTCAGCGAACCGGTGGAGGAAGCGCTGCGCTACATGGACGAACATCTGCATCTTCCGTTCACCCTGCGGGAGGTGGCGGAACAGATTCATCTCAACGCGAGCTATTTCAGCGTACTTTTCAAGGAACAGATGGGTATGACCTTCAGCGAGTATGTCACCCGGCGGAGACTGCAGAAGGCCAAGGAGATGCTGCTGCAGACGCGGCTGCCGATCGCCGAGATCGCCGAGCGGGCCGGATACCAGTCCGCCAAGTATTTCAGCAAAATCTTCAAGGAGTATGAAGGGACCAGTCCGGGGGCGTACCGGAGCGAGACCTAAAAAAAGTGGAAGATTACCCAATCGGAGCGTCCTTACGGAAGCGCAGCAGGGGTGCTACACTGAAAAAGCAGTAAGGAAAGTGCTTACATATCCAACGATCCATCATCCGGGGGGAATAAGACGATGAAGAAACAGGTATATGCGGCTGCGTTGACGACGGCGATGCTGGGAACCCTGCTCGCAGGATGCGGAGGAGGAGGCGGCACTGAAGGAGCCGGCAGCAACAGCGGGGGAACCGCAGGAACGGCCGGCGGGGAGAAAGTGACGCTGAAGATGATGCACCTGTGGCCGGATGGGAGCAATTCCGCCCAGAACAAGCTCGTAAAGCAGATCATCGACGATTATCAGGCGGCCAACCCGAAGGTGACGATCCAGACGGAAGTGCTCGAGAACGAGCAGTACAAGAACAAGCTCAAGGTGCTCTCGGCCTCCAACAACCTGCCCGATGTGGGCTTCACCTGGGCGGCCGGCTTCCTCGAGCCGTACATCAAAGGGAACATGTTCACCCCGCTCGACGATCTGCTGAAGGGCGACCTGAACGGCAAGTTCGTGAGCGGGACGACGGAGGCCTATGCCATTGACGGCAAAACGTATGCGCTTCCAGTGGAGCTGAACATCGTGCCGGTGTACTACAACAAGGAGATTTTCAAAAAATACAACCTGACGCCGCCGGCAACGCTGGAAGAGCTCAAGACGGTGATCAAGACTTTGACGGACAACGGCGTCACTCCGGTGGCGCTCGGCGGCAAAGACGCCTGGACCTCTTCGTTCTGGTACATGTACCTCGCAGAGCGTATCGGAGGCGCGGGGCTGCTGGACAAATCGATCGCCTCGGGCACGTTCACCGATCCGGGACTGATTCAGGCCGGCAGGACGATGCAGGAGCTCGTGGACCTGAAGGCCTTCCAGAAGGGCTTCAACGGGCTGTCGAACGATGAAGCGAAGTCGGAGTTCATGAACGAGAAGGCCGCCATGTACGCGATGGGAACGTGGGAGGTGCCGAACTATACCACGAATCCGGATGTGCCGCAGGCGTTCAAGGATAAGATCGGCTTCTTCAAATTCCCTACCGTCGAAGGGGGCAAGGGAACGGTCAATAACTGGGTAGGCGGCCCGGGTGTCGGACTCTTCGTCTCCGAGAAATCGAAGGTGAAGGAGGAAGCGAAGAAGTTCGTCAGCTACTTCGTCCAGAAGTGGGGCGAGAACTCGGTCACGAAAGCCGGCATCATTCCCGCGACGAAGGTCGATACGGCGGCCGTCCAGCTTCCGCCTATGTTCACGGAGCTGCTGAGCGAGCTGAATAAAGCGGATAAAGTAACGCTGTATGTGGACGTTCAGATGAAGCCGGGAGCATCCGAAGAGCACCACAACCTCGTGCAGGCGCTTGCCGGCAAGGCGCTCACGCCTGAAGAATTCGCGAAGAAGCAGGAGGAGGCACTCAAGGCGGGCAAATAAACGGCCCCCGGCGGTGCGGGAGAGGACTTGCCGGGCTGCAGGGCAGGTCCTTTTCTTCTTCGGCTCCCAGATCATCTGCCGTCTTAAGGAGGTAACTTACGATGCACAAAGTGATGTCCAACCCCAAAATGATTGCCTTATACGTACTGCCTTCCCTGCTGTTGATTCTCGGCATCATCTATGTGCCGATTATCCTGACCGGCTATTACGGTCTCATGCAGTGGGACGGTGTCAGCCCGATGACCTTCATCGGCCTGGAGAATTACAAGACCCTGCTTCAGGATGCCGCATTCGGGAACAGCATGCTGCATTCGTTCCTGTTTGCCGTGCTCTCGACCCTGAGCCTGAGCGTCTATATGCTGATTGCGCTGGTGCTGTCCGGGCAGATCAAGGGGGCGAACCTGCTCCGCAAAATCTACCTGATCCCGATGCTCCTGTCCTCCGTCGCGATCGCCCAGCTGTGGCTCAAGATTTATCATCCCTCGAGCGGAATCCTCAACAGCTTCCTCGAGGCGCTCGGGGTGGAGGAGACACCGGACTGGCTGGCCGACCCGGACATTGTGCTCACCGCGCTGTTCGTGCCGATCCTGTGGCAATACGCCGGCTTCTACATCCTGATCTACTATGCCGCCCTGAAGAACATTCCGTCTTCCCTGATTGAGGCGGCACGCATCGACGGCGCGAACTCCCTGCAGATCGCCCTGCGGATCAAGCTGCCGCTTGCTGCCGAAGTGATCAAGGTAACGGTCGTACTCGCGGTCGTCGGATCGCTGAAGTATTTTGACCTGATCTATGTCATGACGGACGGGGGGCCGAACGGCGCTTCCGAGGTGATGGCCTCCTACATGTACTCCAAAGCGTTCCGCAGCTTCGATTTCGGATACGCCAGCGCCATCGGCTTTTTCCTGCTGATCGTGTGCCTGGTCATGACCTGGGGCATCCGCAGGCTGACCGCCACCAAAGATACGATCGAATATTCGTGAAAGGGGGAGGAGCTCCGATATGAGTCTCGCTACCGACCGCCGTCCGCGGGTCATCCGGCCGCAGAGCAGGGCCATGGCATCCCGTTCGCTCGGCACCAGGGCCGGGTATGGTCTCTTGTATGCGGTTCTGGCCGCCGCCGCCGTCATCCAGCTTCTTCCGCTGGTCTGGCTGCTCTTTTTCTCGCTGAAGAATAATCAGGAAGTGTTCAACCTTCCCCCGCTGGCCCTCCCGGCTGAGCTGAGATGGGAGAATTACGCCAATGTCTGGAACCAGGGGAATATCTCCCGGTACTTCATCAACAGCGTATGGATGACGGTGCTGTCCGTCCTGCTCACGATCCTGCTCGCCAGCTTCGTCACCTTCGCGATTACCCGTATGCGCTGGAAGCTGAGTCCGCTTGTGCTCGGGGTGTTCATGGTGGGCCTCATGATCCCGGTCCATTCGACCCTCATCCCGCTGTTCAGCATGTTCCAGAAGCTGTCGCTGACCGATTCCCCTGCGAGCATCGTCCTGTCTTATACGGCCTTCAATCTGCCGATCACGATCATGATTCTGCTCGGGTTCTACCAGTCGCTGCCGCATGAGGTGGAGGAGGCGGCGGTCATGGACGGCTGCTCGATCAACCGCCTGTTCTTCAGCGTCATCCTGCCGATGACCGCTTCCGTAATCGTTACCGCAGCGATCATTAACATGATCTACAACTGGAACGAGTTCATCTTCGTGAATACGTTCATCTCGACCGATGAACTCAAGACGCTCACCGTCGGGGTCCAGAACTTCGTCGGCCAGTATACGACCGATTGGGGAGCGATCGGGGCGACCCTGATGATCAGCATTCTGCCGATCCTGCTCATCTTCTTCGTTCTGAGCAACCGGATCGTGGAAGGCATTGCCGCCGGCTCCGTGAAGGGATAAGATGGCAGGACAGGGGGCAAGCGGAATGATAGAGGTGCAGAACCTTGATCCCGATGCCTGACCCTGGAATTCATGCAGGTGCAAGTGTCATGAAAGTACGTGAAGGAGAGGATCAACCGTGCCGCATTCCATGCTGATCCATGAAGTGAACACGAACCGGAGGGCCGTCGCCTTCACTTTCGACGACGGGCCGCATCCGGTCTATACGCCGCAGCTCCTGGAGATCTTCCGGGAATCCGGGGGAAAAGCGACCTTCTACGTGATCGGCGAGCATCTCGAACGGTATGAAGAGATGGCCCGTCGGTGCGTGGAGGAGGGGCATGAGCTCGGCAATCATACCTACACGCATCCGTATCTCTCGAAGCTTGGCGCAGAAGAGTGCCGGCTGGAGCTTGTGCGGACGGAGGAGCGCATCGAGGCGCTGACCGGCCGAAATCCGGCGACTTTCCGGCCGCCTTACCTGGATTTCGATGAGACCGCCGCCTCTCTGACGAAGGAGAGGGGATACGCGGTCATCGGAGCGGTGAACATGGGTGCAGAGGACTGGCGCCAGCCGGGTGTGGAGCATATCCTGCAGGCAACCCGGAGCACGGTCCGCAGCGGAAGCATTCTGATCTTCCATGACGGATACGGTGCCCGGGAGCAGACGGTGGAGGCCGTCCGGATCCTGGCGGCGGAGCTGTCCGCGCAGGGGTATGAGCTGGTCACAGTCAGCGAGCTTCTGGCGTCGCAGGCTGAAGCGGGAGAACGGAGCCGCTGAACGTTCAGGTGAGGTGAGGTGAAGGGAAGCGGGGCTGCATTCGATGGCAGCACAGAGGCCTAATCCCTTTAGAGCACCATGGATACGCTAAAAATAGACGCCGGGCTCTACAGCAGGAAGGATACGCATAGAGAAGCTGTATGGCTGTTCAGCATAACATTTGCAATGCTCCATCTGCCAAATACATAGAAACTCATCAGGCCATTGAACGGAACGTTTGTTTCTATAGTTCAATCGGGGTTCTTCAGCTTGCTTGTTCGAGAATCTATGGCTCGGCGTGGCGGAGTAGTCGTTCTTACTAATGAATGCGAGACGGTTTCAGTAAAAGGATCATCAAAGGGAAGGTACCCTTGATGTTCCTTTTTTTCGTTTTCTACGATTGCTGATGGAGGCTGCTGGGAAGGGAGCATAAGAAACGGTATCTTTTTTCGTAAATAACGGAAAGCCGGAACGAAAGGAGTGCTCTTATACTAGAATTAGGCGTCTTTTATGCAAATACAGATAGAGATACATAGATATAAAGGATAAGGGTGGATGCGGATATGAAGGAAAAAGGATTCGACAGCGGCAGCGCCCTGTGGGAGGTGGAGGCTGAGACACGCCTACCGCATGGAGAGGAATCCAGGACCGGCCGCCATACGGTGGTGACCCTGCGAGGCCGCGGAGCGTCGGCCTGGGTGCAGGTGGACAAAGATGCCGACAAGGTATCCTATCTGATCCACTCGCCGGATATCGTGCAGGTGGAGCTGTTCGGAGATGCGGCGGCGGAGCACTTCATCGAGGCGCTGGAGCAGGCTACGGAGTCTCTGCGGGAGCAGCTGAAGCGTGAAACGGAGAAGAATCCGGGGCAGTCGGTCGGTTAAGACCGTGGGATGTGTTGTGAAGCATCGGGCCGAAGCACGGTGAGCTGGCTGGGGAGTGGGGCGGCGACAGCAGAAGGATGAGGAAGTAGATTAACGGCATGCTCTGCTCAGTTAGTCGGAATAGAGGAACTCAGATGTCTTACTTGGAGGTTTTTTGGAGGGGGTTCTGCGGATAGCGGAACTCAGATGCGTTAATGGTCATCTTATGGTGGAAAACCAGCCTCCGCCATCCCTATAGCGCATCTGAGTTCCGTTATGTTCAAAAGATAGCTCCCCAGGCGGCATATAGCGCATCTGAGTTCCCCTATCTCCGCCCGACGCTTGGATGCTCTTCGGGATGCGGCGAGGAGAGACAGAGAGTTTAGTCAGCAAAGTTGATAGACTAACACCTGTGGTACCGGAGGAACGCAAGAGAGCCGGATTTGTTGTGGGGAATGGCATTGCCGAAATGTAGTGCAGTATTGGAAGGTTGAGGATTACAGCATACGAATATGCTGCCTGCGGGAGTCTACGGATAATTCCCAGACTACAGGCCGGACACCAAGTAGACCACATAAAGCGCACAGACCACATGTAGGACAAAGACCACATTTAGCACACAGACCACATGTAGGACACAGGCCACATGTAGGACACAAACCACATAAAGCAAACAGGCCACATGCATCATACAGACCACATGTAGGACACAGACCACATAAAGCAAACAGGCCACATGCATCATACAGACCACATGTAGCGCACAGACCACATAGACCACATAGACTATATAGAATGTACGGACTCCTGGTCTACCCACACCACCGAATAGCCACGCAGACAGCATAGATCACCTAGACCGCACTACTTACCCAGACTACACCGGACCACATAGATTCCATCGTATACATACCGCTACTTGGCAGCCGCCCTGTTGTAAGACCGTCGTAAGGATGCGTCGTCAACTTGTCGAGCGGAGAAGAACCGCAATCCACAAGAAACCCGGGTGTCCCGTTCGTGATACGCTGATAGAGGAAGGCCGCTGGCCGGCCTGTGTGACAGAGGCGAGGAGGAAATATCATGTGGAAAAGGAAAGGGGGGGATCAGCCATGAACAGCGGCTTGTCCCAAACGCGGCTGGAGCGCATGCACTCGGTTATGGCCGGATACGTCGAGCGCGGTGAGGTGCCGGGCATTGTCACGCTCGTCTACCGCAGGGGCGAGGTCCATGCGGAGGCACGGGGCACCCTGACCATTGGAGGAGTGCCTGTCCGCAGGGACTCGATCTTCCGCATCGCTTCGATGACGAAGCCGGTCATCGCCGCAGCGGCGATGATCCTGGTGGAGGAGTGCCGCCTGCGGCTGGACGATCCGGTGGACAGCCTGCTGCCCGAACTGGCGGACCGCAGGGTGCTGCGCCGGCTGGACGGCCCGGTGGACGATACCGTCCAAGCCAACCGGCCGATCACGCTGCGGGATCTGCTGACGTTCCGGCTCGGTTTCGGCGCGGTGATGGCCCCGCCGGGCACGTATCCGATCCAGCAGGCGATCGCTGAAGCGGGCCTGGAGCCCTCTCCGACGCCGCCCGCGGTGACGTCGGACGAGTGGATGAAGCGCCTCGGGCAGCTGCCGCTGCTTCATCAGCCCGGGGAAGGCTGGTTGTATCACACCGGCTCCGACATTCTCGGCGTGCTGATTGCCCGGGCTTCAGGCCAAGGGCTCGAAGCGTTCCTGAAGGAGCGGCTGTTCGACCCGCTGGGGATGAAGGACACGGGCTTTCATGTGCCGGCAGCCCAGGCGGACCGTCTGTCCGCAGCCTATGCGCGCGATCCGGAGACCGGCGGCTTACGGGTCTTCGATGATCCGCAGGACAGCGCCTGGACGCAGCCGCCCGTCTTTGCCTCCGGCGGGGGAGGACTCGTCTCCACCGCCGACGATTATCTGGCCTTCTGCCGGATGCTGCTCGGCAGAGGCCGGCTGGGGCGAGAGCGCATCCTGTCCCGCTCCGCCGTCGAGCTGATGACCGCCGACCACCTGACGGCGGAGCAGAAAGAAACGGCCCGCCCGTTCTTCGGCGGACACAGCGGGTGGGGCTTCGGCGGCGCGGTCAGCCTTCGCCGCACCGAGCTCTGGCAGACGCCCGGCCGGTTCGGCTGGGACGGAGGCTTCGGAACCTCGGGGTACACCGATCCGCAGGAGGATCTCGTGGGCATCCTGCTGACCCAGCGCATGATGGAGTCTCCGAGGGGGCCGCGCGTGTTCACGGATTTCTGGACCTCAGTCTACCAAGCCATCGAAGACTAAAGGGCCTGCTTGTTCCGGCGCCCACACGGCTCGGGGCAGTGGCGCGGTCGATCAGCGACGTGCCGGGCTTTGGCAGATGCCTGGCCTGAGCGGAGGTTCGCCGGCTCGGGAACTACTGCCCCGCAGACCATACAGCAAGTGACACCTGCAAAGCATGATTGCACCTTGGGACAGACGTGCCCCGGCGGACAGCCAGGCACGTCTATTTTGATAGAATAGAATTTTTAAAATACAAGGCTGAGCTTGTCTTCCACCTTATTTGGGATGAACTGGCAGGCGGAGTTCTTAGGCGAGGCCGTTTATCTTGGGGTGCTGGGATCCTTTTCTCCAAATGAAATGAATACTTCAAGTGTGAATGAGAAAAGAAGGAAGTGTGCAGCAAGTTGGCGCACACTTAGCTGCATCATCTTTCGAATGTAAGAGTTTTGTAAGAACTCCGTAAGCCGCAGGCGGCATTTCCCTCCCTATAATGGAGAGCAGGAGGGATGAATCATGAGCACGGTACTGAGAACCATTGGACTGACCAAACGCTATGCCAAACGCCTGACTCCTGCCGTGGAAGACGTCTCGATCGAGGTGGCGGCGGGGGAGATCTACGGGTTCCTCGGCCAGAACGGGGCGGGCAAAACGACAACCCTGCGCATGATCATGGGCCTCGTACGGCCGACCGGCGGAGAGGTGGAGCTCTTCGGCCGGCGGCTGGAGGGCGGCAGCGAGGGCTTCGCGCGCATCGGCTTCCTGCCGGAGGTGCCGGGGCATTATCCGCAGCTGACGGTGGCCGAGCACCTGCGTCTGCACAGCCGGCTGACCGGCTATGCCGGGCCCGACCGCACGGAGGAGACCCTGAGCCTGCTGGGGCTCAGCGAAGTGAGGGACGTCCGCGCGGGGCGCTTGTCGCTGGGGCTCCGCCAGCGGCTCGGGCTGGCCCGGGCCATCCTGCACGGTCCGGAGCTGCTCGTCCTCGACGAGCCGACCAACGGGGTCGATCCCGCCGGGCTCCACCAGCTGCGCCAGCTTCTCCTGGACCTGGCCAAGCAGCGCGGCATGGCGGTTCTGCTGTCGAGCCATCTGCTTGGCGAGGTGCAGCAGATCGCGGACCGGATCGGCATCATGCACGGGGGCCGGCTGCTCCAGCAGAGAGCGGCCGCCGAGCTGGAGCGGACGCTGCGAAGCTGTGTCGAGCTGCGGGTCGAGCCGCTCGAGCAGGCGCTTGTGGTGCTGGAGCAGAAGCTCGGGATTCTTGATTATGAGCTGCGGGATTCCCGCACGATTCGAATCTATGGGAAGACCGGACAGTCCTCCGAGCTGGCCCGCATCCTCGTCGGCGAAGGCATGGAGCTGCGGGAGCTGAAGGTCAGGCATGACTCCCTGGAGGATTATTATCTGCGGCTGATCGGGGGGAAGGGCGCATGAGCGGCATAACGGGCGTGGGATATGCCGAGTGGCTGAAGCTGCGCAGGTCCAAAGGACTGTGGCTGCTGCTCTTTATTTTGCTGGTCAAGCACGTGATTGAATTCTCCGTCTATTACCAGGACCTGGCCTATTCCCCTTCGAGGCTCACCTGGAGCTGGACTTACTATACACACTACCGGCAGTTCGCTCTCGGTCTGATGCCGATCATCTCCGGCCTGATGGTGGGGTATGTGCTCATCGGTGAGTTCCAGCACAATACGGTGACCGGGATGCTGACTTATCCGATCCGGCGCAGCACGTTCCTGCTCGGCAAATATGCCGCGGTGTTCCTGCTGACGGTGCTGGTGTACGGGATCGACTTCGGACTGAAAGCGGCGGGGGGACTGCTGTTCGGGCTGCCTCCGGTGCCCTGGACGATGTGGCTGCGCTATGCCGAATGTGGGCTGCTGCTCATTCTGATCTCGTTTGCCTTCGTTCCCTTATTCGCCTGTATCTCGCTCGCCTTCCGGAATTATATTGCCAATATGGCGGCAGGCACCTTCGCCGCGGTGGCCGGTGAGGTCGTGTGGGATGTGCTGGATGCAGCCGTCCGGTTTCCCTTCACGTACCCGGGGATTCTCGTCGGCAGTCTGCTGGACATTCCATCACGGACCGCCGGGGTGCCGGAGCTTCTGCAGGGCGCCGTGGGGTTGGCGCTCATCTTCGTACTCTTCCTCGCGGTGAGCCTAAGGCAGCTGTCACGGATGGACATCCATGCACACGAAGGGTAGCGGGGAAGCAAGTGACGCCGGAACAGGAAGCATGGTACAATAGAACCAATGTTTGGCAGGGTTCTCCGCTGCGGCGGGGGACCCCTTTCGGAATATGGGAGTGAATAAGGAAATGCGGCAAGGGGAACGGCTCAAAAGTATACTGCTCGTCGAAGACGACATGGATCTCGGTGAGCTCCTGCGCGACTGCATGGAGCGGGACGGACTGCAGGTCGTCTGGTGCCGCGACGGAATCGAGGCGAGAGAGCGGCTGACGCGCGGTGCAGCGGACGGGTATGATCTGGCCGTGCTCGATCTCATGCTGCCCGGCGCCGACGGGCTGGAGCTGCTGCGGCTTATCCGCCAGGCAGGCTCCCTTCCGGTGCTGATGATCTCCTGCCGCGGGGAGGAGACCGATAAGATCGTCGGCCTGCGGATGGGCGCCGATGATTATTTGGCGAAGCCGTTCGGGCTCGGGGAGTTCGCCGCCCGGGTCCATGCGATGCTTCGCAGGTATCTGGATTTCGGTGCTCCGCAGCAGCCTAATCCGTGGCTGGAGCAGCGGGGGATCCGGCTCAATACCGAGACCTACGAGGTCTATGTGGGCGGCAGGGAAGTCGCTTTAACCGGGAAAGAATTCGAGCTCCTGAAGGTGTTCCTGGCCCAGCCGAAGCGTGTCTACTCGAAGGCACAGCTCTTCCGGGCCGTATGGCAGCAGGAGTATCTGTATGATGAGAATACGGTCATGGTCCATATCCGGAGGCTGAGGTCCAAGATCGAGCCGGAGCCTTCCCAGCCCCGATACATTCAGACCGTCTGGGGCATCGGCTACAAGCTCGGCGGCTGCGGGGAGGGCGAAGGCGCGTGATCTGGCTGACGGTACTCAGCATGGGCGCGGCAGCCCTCCTGCTGATCTTGTGGCTGCGGCTCAAGCGGGAGATCCGTTCCCTGACACAGGGGCTGAAGCTCATCGCTTACGAAGCGGACCGAAGGCAGCTGCGTCTTGCCGTGTGGGACCGGGATCTGGCGGCGCTCCGCAGCGAGTGCGGCCTGCTGGCCGACCGATGGAAGGAGGAAGCCCTGCGGTCCGGGAGGCTTGACGAATCCCGGCGGCGGATGCTGGCCAATCTGGCGCATGATATCCAGACCCCCCTGGCCGGGATGCTCGGCTATATCGAATCCGCGGCGGGAGACGGACGGCTTACGGAGGAGCAGCGGACCCGCTACCTCGACATTGCCGCCCGCAAGGGCCGGGAGCTGTCCGCGATGCTGCGCGACTTCTTCGAGCTCTCAAAGCTCGAGGCCGACGACACGCCGGTCCGGCTGCAGGCCGCAGATCTGGCGGAGCTGCTGCCTGAGTGGCTGCTCTCCCTCTACCCCGAGTTCGAGCGGATGGGGCTGGAGCCTGAGGTGGACCTGCCCGCAGCGCCGGCTCTGGTATGGGCGGAGCCGGGACTCCTTGAGCGGGTGGCCGGCAATCTGCTCTCGAACGCGCTGCGGTACGGCGCACCGGGAGGAGCGGTCGGCATCCGCGTACAGGTGGAGGAGGAGCACTGCGCCTTGACCGTCTGGGACCGGGGACCGGGAATTCCGCAGGGCGAGCTGCCGTTCATCTTCGAGCGGCTGTACACGTCCGACCCTTCCCGGACCCGAACCCGGCGGGGAAGCGGGCTGGGGCTGGTCATCGTGAAGCGTCTGGTTCAGCGGCAGCAGGGAGCCATCGAGGTGAGCTCGGTCCCTTACGAGCGGACGGCATTTACCGTGCGTCTGAAGCGGGTGCGAGGCTGATCCGGGGGTTACGGCCGACCGCGTGCGCCTGCAGGGCAAGGAACGCTTAGCGTCTGAACAGGGATCTTGATCCAGACTGTGTGAGCGCGGCGTTCCTTCAGGGCTGTTATATGTCGGGGGAGATTTGTAAATAATATTCCTTGACAGGAATATTCCTGGATAGGGTATAGTGGTATGGAAAGGAGCAGGGAGCGATGGGCGAGAATCTGACGACACTGCATGCATTGGCCGAGCCCAACCGGTACCACATCGTCGAACTGCTGCGGAAGGGGCCCCTGACGGTAGGAGAGATCGCCGAACGGCTGAATCTGAATCAGCCGCAGGCGTCCAAACATCTGAAGGTGCTCAGCGATTCCGGGATCGTCGAAGTGAAACCGGATGCCAACCGGCGCATTTACCATCTGCGTACCCAGCCTTTTGAGGATCTGGAAGGGTGGGCCGCTTCGTTCCGCAAGGAATGGGAAGAGAGGTTCGACCGTCTCGACGATTACCTGCAGAAGCTGCAGTCCCAGTCCCAAGGGGAGCGGAAGAAGGACTCGTAGGCGGCCGGCCCGATGGTGTACATCATTGTTCATGATATAGCAATATTCAACGGGGATGACCCCAATGGCAAGCTCGATCCCGGATGGGAGGTTTGACCTGAGCTGCAGCGTACACTCATCTACTCCGTGAGAAAAATAGCAGAGAGCTGGGGCCCAGCCTCTGAAGTGGCGACCTCAAATGAGTTTCGGTGCTGCTGGGTTAGACAGTGCTTGCTTCAAGCGGAGCAGGCTGCCGGTACTGCACGGCGGCCTGTTTTGCCGCGTGTCCGGGTCCGTGAGGGAGATATAAGTACACGCACGATCTTGCGGGAACGGCATGTTTTTTGCGGTGAGGGTGCTATGATAAGCGCGGCAGATGGGAACATGTTCTAATACATGGTAAATTCAAAAACGGATGAAGAGGGGAGCTGCCCTGAATGGATATTTATGATATCGCCAGGCTCGCGGGGGTGTCCCGCAAGACCGTGCAGCGGATGCTGAACGGTTCCGCCAGTGTGGCGCCGGCTACAGCGGACAAGATCCGCAGGGTGATGGAGGAGCATCATTACGAGCCGAACGCCGCGGCGCGCCGGTTGACCTCGAAGACGGCCCGGACGATCGGGCTTTTCATCGTGCAGGATGAGCGGAACTATTCCCTGTACTCGGACGATCTCTATTACGGTGTCGTCATCGGAGCCTTGATCAGCCAATGCGCAAGCAGGGGGTACAAGACGCTGGTCAGCATCGAAGACGTGTCGCGGCCCGAACCGATCCTGAGCCTGTATAAGGACAAAAGCATCGATGCCGGCATCGTGGTCAGCTGGTCCGATATGCAGCAGACAGTGGATCGGATCGCAGCGGCAGGCTTCCGGATCGGCGTGTTCGACCAGAACAATGTGCCGCACCCGGCGGAAGGACTGGTGATCCCGCAGCTGGATAACTATGAATCCGCATACCGGGCAGCCGCGTACCTGCTCGATCTTGGACACACGGACATTGGTGTCATTACAGGGGACATGACCATTCCGTGTTCACCGGTCCGTCTGCAGGGCTTCTTGGATGCGCTCGGTCAGCGGGGGATCGAGGCGCCCGCATCCCGGATTCATTACGGACGGTTCAGAGAAGCCGACGGTGAAGCGGCCGTGAAGGAATGGGTGCGGACCGGAACACTGCCGCAGGCCGTGTTCTGTTCGAACGATCTCATGGCCTACGGTGTGCTCAGAGCGTGTAAGGAGCGGGGGATCTCCATACCCGGAGAGCTGTCGGTCATCGGCTTCGACGATTTGTTGGTTTCGCAGTACACGCATCCGCCGCTGACAACGATGAGGGTGCCGCGCATCGGGATGGCGGCCCAGCTCGCGAACCGTCTGATCGACCAGCTGGAAGGGCGGGAGGCTGAAGACACACAGGAACGATTCACAGCGGAGCTGGTGGTCCGGGAATCCTGTAAGGCTGGCCGCAGCATCTGAGGTTTTCATTGACAGGAAATCGGAGGGTAGGCTATATTGATAGTACAATGTCCCACGTGGGACATAGATGAGTTTCTCTCAGTGACGAGGCAGATAAATTCAGGCGAGGATTTTTTGTAAGCGTTATTATACCTTGCAGAAGGAGGTGCGATTCGAAGTCCACCGTTATCATGCAGGATCGAAAGTACAAGCCCAACAAAGTGAAGGTGATTTCGTACATATGATGACCCGAATGATCAACCGCAGCCTGGCGCTTCCACTGGCGGCCCTCCTGGCCGTGCTCCCGCTGGGCGCACCCCAGGCCGATGCGGCCGCCGTTTCCGGACAAGCCGGCGGGGCTCCCGCCGCCGGTATGGCAGCAAAGAAGAAAGGGAAAGAAACTCCGCTCTGGACCCAGGTATGGGGGGATGAGTTCGACGACGGGGTGATCGATGGGAGCAAGTGGACCTTCGATCTGACGAACGGCGCTTCGGTCGGCAACCCGGGCTGGGGCAATAACGAGCTGCAGTATTATACAAACCGCCCGGAGAATGTCAAAGAGGAAGACGGCAAGCTTGTGATTACGGCGCTCAAGGAAAATTACGAGGGCTTCGGCTACACCTCGGCCCGGATCAAGACGAAGGGGCTGTTCGCCAAGCGGTACGGCAAATTCGAGATCCGGGCGAGTGCACCGGCCGGCAAGGGTTACTGGCCCGCGATCTGGATGCTGCCTGAGCATAACCGGTACGGCGGCTGGGCCGCTTCCGGGGAGATCGACATCATGGAAGGCTGGGGAAGCCGGCCGCATACGATTGCGGGCACAATCCACTACGGCCAGCAGTGGCCGAGCAATACGTACAGCGGCAAGGAATATGAGCTTCCAAACGGCTCGACGATCGAAGATTACCATACGTATGCAATCGAATGGGAGCCCGGGGAGATCCGCTGGTATGTGGACGGCCTGCTCTACAGCACGAAGAACGACTGGTACAGCCGCAGCGCGGACCAGCCTGCGAACAACGCTTATCCCGCGCCGTTCGACGAAGAGTTTCATCTGCTGATGAACCTGGCGGTGGGAGGCAACTTTGACGGCAGCCCGGCGCCGGACACGGTATTCCCCAAATCGATGAAGGTCGATTACGTCCGTGTCTACGAGCTGACGGGCCGCGAGTACCGCGAGCCTGTCCCGCCGACGGTTGCCAAGGAGGAGTACCTGCCGGGGGCAAAGCTTCCGCAGGCGAACGGCAGCCTGATCTATAACAGCGGGTTCACCCAGACCCTGGAAGCCGATCCGGGGATGGGGATCCCGGGCACGGCCCATTGGGCGCTGTACAAGGATCCGGGGGCGGAGGCGGATGTCTCGCTGGAGAACATCGGCGGGAGCCGCTTTGCCAAGGTGACAGTCGGTCAGGCCGGCAGCAATGCCTATTCCATCCAGCCGCAGGCGATCGTGTCGCTGGCGAAGGGACGCTACTACAAGCTGAGCTTCGATGCCAAGACGGATACGGCCCGGAGCATGAACGTCAAAGTAACCGGAGGCGCATCCGTCGGCTATGCGGGTTATTCGCAGGGATTGAACGCGGAGCTTACGGACAGCGTCAAGCGCTACGAGATGGCTTTTCAGATGAAGATGGCCTCGGATAACGCGGCGCGCATCGAGTTCAACCTGGGGTCGAACGCCCATCCGGCCTGGATCGGCAACGCCCGGCTGGAGGAGATCGAAGGGATTCCGTTCGAGCACGATGCGCCCAAAGCTCCGCTGAGCAGCGGCAACCACGTGTATAACGGCACGTTCGATATCGGCGAACCGGACGGGATGAGCTACTGGCACCTGCTTCCGGACGGCAAAGCCGCTGCAGCGGGTTCAGTGGATGCGGACGAGCGCAAGCTGAATGTGGAGATCACGAAGAACGGAAAAAAAGAGGACGATGTCCTGCTGCTGCAGAAGGGGCTCTTCCTGCTTGATGGGCATGATTATGCTCTGAGCTTTGACGCCAAGGCATCCCATTCCCGCGTGATCGGGGTGGAGCTGGCCGGAGGGGACGGGAAGACGTATGCCAAACAGAACGTCACTCTCGGCAGGGACAGCCGGACGGTGACCGTGAGCTTCGAGAATCTGGCCGCGGCGGCCGATGACCCGAACGCTCAGCTGATCTTCCATCTTGGCGGCAGCAAGGGCACGCTGCAGTTCGATAACATCCGTCTTGTCCGAACCAGCACTTATTTCCCTCCGGACACGGTGTTCTACCCGCTCGCCAACGGTGACTTCAGCGGAGGCTTGAACCCTTGGCAGCCGGCCGTGGACAGCGGCGGAGCGGTAACGGCCAAAGCCGTCGATGGCGAAGCCAGACTCACAGTAACGAATCAAGGGGCGAACCCCTGGAGTGCGATGTTCCTTCAGACGGGCTTCGTCTCCAGGGCGGAATTCCTTACACGTTCAGCTTCGACGCGCGCGCATCGGTGAACCGCAAGCTGGAGGTCGTGGCGGAGAATGCTTCGTACACCCGCTATGTGGACCAGACCGTGGACCTGACTCCCGAGCGGAAGACGCACCGCTTCGACTTCACGATGCCCCAGGACGATACCGTTGACCTCAAGTTCCTCCTGGGACTGATCACCGGGACCGGCGCTGTAGGCGCTGCTCATGACGTAACCATCGACAACGTGGTGTTCCAGGTCAAGGATGCGCCGGTCGCCCAGCCGCCTTCCTTGCTCCAGGACTCCACAGGGAACCAGGCTGGGCAGGACGTTCAAATCTCGTTCGCGGACCGCGCAGCCTGGCGGGCAGCTCTCACCTTCGTCTCGGTGAACGGCATTGTACTGGACCCTTCGGCGTATGATGTAAACCCGGGCAGCCTCGATATTTCCGCACTGGCCTTCCCGGCGGCGGGCAGCTATCGGATTGAAGTCCAGGCTGACGGCTATGCGCCGGCCGCCGTTACCCAGGTGATCCTGGCGGCTGACGGCAATCTGGTGACGAACGGGGGCTTCACCGAAGGGATACGGGGATGGAGCACCTGGTCCGGTGAAGGCGGGGCGGCTGAACTCACGGCAGAGAACGGCGAAGCCCATATTCTCGTGCACAGCCCCGGCGGTCCCGCCTGGGCGAACCAGCTGTACCAGGAAGGCATCCCGATGACGGCCGGATCGACGTACGAGCTGGGCTTCAAGGCGTCGTCCACGGTGAACCGTCCGGTCACGGTCGAATTCACCGGCACAAGCGGCGGCGTGAAGACCTTCCATCTAACGCCGGAGGCGGGAGTGTATACGCACCGTTTTACGGTGGACAGCGGCGCGCCGCTGAAGCTCAATTTCCTCATCGGGAGCGTATCGGCTGACGGTGCTTCCACGCCTGCCGAAGCGCATGGGATCACCCTAGGTGAGGTGCGGATCACTGAAGCCGAATCCGAGCCATCCTCTTTTTGATAAGCTCAAGCGCTCTTATCCAACGACCGGTCCTGCTGGGGGCTGGTTGTTTGGCGTTCGTGAGTAGAGCATAATTCCGGACGGATGAATGGGGAAGAGCCCTTCGAGCTACACTAAGGCATGGTGGAAAAAACAAGCAAGCCAAAGGAGCGAAGAACGAGTGAGTGAAGCCAGATTGAGGGTAGCGGGCATGACCTGCGAGAGCTGTGCGGATTCCGTGGAAGGCGCACTGCGGAACATCGGGGCCGAGGGACAGGTGGATCTGGCCAGCCAGACCGTACGGGTGGAATATGACGAAAGCCGTGTGGACATGAACTCCATCCGGGATGCTATCGAAGGCAAAGGCTACAGGATCGTATAAGGAGCTGCGGAGGGCCGTCGGTGGTTGCACCGGCGGTTCTTTTTTTCTGAGCTTCGGATTCTGCCCATGCCGAAACAAAAGCTCCGGCGCCTTCGTCTGAAGTACAGCGAGATCAGGCGGAAGGAGCGAGATCAGGTGAAACACAAGATGGCAATGACAGCCGCAGCCGCGGTATTGGGGCTGAATCTGGCCGGGTTCCCGGGCAAGGGCTGGGCGGCGGATCCCCTTGTTACCGTCACCCTGCCGAAGTTCACCGTGAAGTTCAACGGCAGTGAAGTGAAGAGTGAGTTCCGGCAGTACCCGCTTCTGGTATACAAGGATATCACCTATGTTCCGATGGCCTGGTATGACAGCCGGCTGCTCGGCCTGGAGACGGGCTGGAGCGCCCAGAAGGGGCTGAGCATCGGCAAAGGAAACGTCACCTCCTCGTACGCGCCTTATGCCTCGAATACCCGCAGTCGTACATCGGCGAGAGCCGCCGTGCCCTCTTTCCCGGTAACGATCAACGGCAAAGCAGTGGACAATGCCAAAGAAGCGTATCCGCTGCTCCTGTTCAATAACATCACGTATTTCCCGCTGACCTGGAAATTCGCTCATGACGAATTCGGCTGGGATTACCGCTGGGACGCCGCAGCGGGACTTTCGATCACCTCCGTTAATCCGCAGGTGAAGGTCCTGGACCTTCCCGCATCAGCAGGGGAGCAGGAAATGGCTTTCTTCCAGGGGTATTACTATTACACCGAGCTCAAGGAGAAGTACTATCACATCTACCGCAGCCCGGAGACGGATTTGAAGGCTCGAGAGCCGGTTTATTCCTATGAGGCCGATACGGGCTACGGGATCAACAAGTCGCTGAGGTTCCGGGTAGTGGATGATGAGCTGCATTTCTCGTATCACATCGGCGGACAGGTCATGGGAAAGGACATATATGTCAGGGTGGGTCCGGACGGTAAAGGAGCCGTGGTCCAGCAGGGGTACCTGGATTACAGGGAAACCCCGTCGGGAACGCTGGTGATCAGTCATGCCGTGCCCCCGCATGCGGGAGGATTGTACCTCACTCCCCAGGGAGAGCAGAGGACTTACGATCATGCGGCAGGGGATCCGAAGCTCTACTATGGCTGGTATATTGCCGGCAATGAAGGCGGGCGTTCCTACAGCGGCGATCGCTCGACTGCCGTCATCGGTGACGAGGTCTATGTAATGGCTTCGCCGGATCCGGACCAGGCGGACCGCCTCAATCGGATCTACCGGGTCAATCTCAAGACGGACAAGACCGTACTCGTGGTGGACGCGGATGTGCAGCACTTCAAGATCATCGATCACAAGCTCTATTATGTAAAATCCGGGGACCAGCTTCTGTACTCAGCCCAGCTGGACGGATCAGGCGAGCAGAAGCGATCCGATCAAAGAGTCCGGACGTTCGAGATCGTGGACGGCCAACTGTTCTATACCTCCCCAGGTGAGAATGACACCCTGAAGCTCTATAAGGCGGAATCGTCCGGAGCGGACGAACTGGTGCTGGGAGATGGCATCGTCAGCGTCCAGTTCCTGAACGGCAGCATGCTCTGCAAGCTTGCCGCGGGAGGCGATTATGGGCTGAAGATCCTGGATGGCAGCGGCGAGCTCCGCTTGGCTGTAGCCGATCCGGTCGCCGGGGCATGGGCATACGGGGATCGGCTCCTCTTCATCTCGGCGGCAGGCGGAGAGATCAAGGAGCTGAAGCTGCCCTAAGAAGCTGCCTTACGTGTAGCGGCGGGTCGCATCCCCCGGGCTCCCATGATGGAGCTGTCCGGTTGACCTTTGAGCAGATTGAGCGGGTTAAGTATGGAAGGCAGGGGTCCTGAGAGGCCCCTGCCTTCTTTTCATTCCGATTCACAACAACCTTTTACACGCAGCGTAGACTTGATTCCAATATACTTGTTTCCACTCTTGTGATTTTCTTATTTTTACAAGATCCCAAACCATTATAAAAGGCCGGAGTTCCTTACCCAACCTGCTCGCATGTTCCCCCGGTATCCCGAAGGGGCTGTCATCTCATTCCACAGGCCGCTCACTGACGTTCTTGGAGGTGACGGCTTGTTTCCACAGCTTCAGCTGCCCGACAATCAGGACGGAAATGATCACGAGCAGGAACCATGAAGTGATTTTGCCCCAATGCACGATCCGCCAGGAATGGAGCTGATCCGGATACGCCCATGCGCCGAGATAAGTAGAGATGTTCTCCGCCAGCCAGATGAAGAAGCCGATCAGAAGGAAGGAGAGCAGGGCCGGCATGGCATAGGAAGTGGTGGATACGGTGAAGTGTACACGGCACCGGCGGAAGGCGGCCAGCAGGCCGAGGATCAGAATCCAGCGGAAGTCATAGATGAAATGGTGCGTAAAAAAGTTCAGGTAAATGCAGACGGATAAAAGGAGCGTCAGGGGAGCGGCCGGCCAGTGCTCGAACCGGAGGTTAAACCGTTTCCAAGCCTGGCATATGTAACTCGCCACACTGGCATACATGAATCCGCTGTACAGCGGCACGCCCGCCAGCTTGCTCCAGCCTTCGCCCGGATAGGACCAGGATCCCATGTGGATTTTGAACAGTTCGAGGCAGAGTCCGATGACGTGAAACAAGGTGATCACCTTGAGCTCATCCACGGTTTCCAGCCGGAAGCGGATCATCAGAGCTTGGGCCGCCAGGCAGATCAGGAGAATCGCATCATAACGGGGAAGATAGGGAACCGATACCACCTTGGTTACAGCCAGTGCAAGGAAGATGACGAGAGGAAAGACGCAGCACAGCGCCTCCTTGTAAGTAAAGTGGAGCAGGTCCTTGAGCAGGGGAACGCGGGAGCGGAAGAAGCCTATTGATGGGTCGGCGGTCAGCCTCATGAAATCACCTCACTGATGAATCAGACGACGAAGCGGTCGTCCATGTTGCTCACCCGGGTTCCTTATCCGAGGAAAGATAAGAATACTGCAAGAAAAAGAAGATTCGTGATCTATCCGCTTACCTACCTTTTCCTATATACTTATCAAATAGAAGCAAACCAAAAAGCATATCAAATAAGCATATCCAAGGAGGCCTCATTCATGGAAACCAACCTGCTCGGCACGAAAACGATCACGCAAATCGGGATTCTCGTTCATGATATTGAGAAGACTTCACAGGCGTATGCCGACTTCTTCGGCGTGGACAAGCCCCAGTGGATCATCACCGGTCCGGTGGAGGAAGCCCAGACCGAATACCGGGGACAGCGGACCGAAGGCCGGGCCAAGCTCGCCTTCTTCGACATGGGCTCTCTGCAGCTGGAGCTGATCGAACCGGATCAGGAGCCGAGCGTCTGGCGTGAGTGTCTCGACAAAGACGGGGAGGGCGTGCATCATATCGCTTTTGCCATCGAGGGAATGAAGGAGAAGGTCATGGTGCTGGAGCGCAGCGGGATGCCGCTGCTGCAGAATGGCGAATACACCGGCGGACGTTATGCATATATGGACACGCTCAAGGACTTGAAGGTGATGATCGAGCTGCTCGAGAACGACAAACCCCATGCGTAGCAGGAGGCTCAGGATGAATATATTGGTTACCGGTGCGAACCGGGGACTCGGGTATGCCCTCACGGCGGAGCTGCTGCAGCGGGGGCATTCCGTGATCGCGGGCGTCCGAGGGGAAGCGGGACAGCCGAGCGAACGGAACCGGCGATTGTACGATTTGGCTGGGGCGTTTCCAGGCCGGCTGCAGACCGCATCGCTGGATGTGGCGGATGAAACGGGGATCGCTGAGGCGGCCGCCGCGTGGAAGAGCAGCGGTATCGAGCTGGATGCGATCGTCAACAACGCGGCGATCCTGGCGGGGCGCGAAACCGCCATCGAGCAGCTGGACTTTGCGGACATGGCCGCCTCTATGGAGATCAACCTGTACGGGCCGATGCGGATCGTGAAGCACTGTCTTCCGCTGTTCGGTGACCGGGCGGGGTGCATTGTCAATATCTCTTCGGAGGCGGGGAGCTTCACGAACGCCTATGGAGGTGACTACCCGTACGCCCTGTCGAAGGCGGCGCTGAATATGTTCTCGCAGCAGCTGCACCGGCAGCTCCACGCCAGAGACATTGCCGTCTATGCCGTTCATCCCGGCTGGATCCGGACGGATATGGGCGGAGAGCAGGCGCCGGGAGATCCGGAGGCATCGGCCCGCGGGATTGCGGATTTGATCGAACGCCGGACGGTTCCGGCTCCGGGCCCGTTTGTGTTTATCGATTATCGTGGAGAAGCCATGCCCATCTGACGCACCCTGCATGATGACGACCTTGACCGTGTGGGCGCGCACGGGCGGCGGGCAGAATGCTTTCCGTCTTGAAGTGAAGGCGTACGGCGGTCCGGATCTCGTGAAGGATAGGAGAGGAGCGTCGGGCGGGAGCTGTACCCGTTACCCCAAGGGGATGCAGCTTTAGCTTAGGCTGCCGGTCTGACCGGCGGCCTTTTTGGCATGTGGCGGGGGAGAAGATCGGCCTGTCAGGGATAATGAAGGGATCACTACCGCCGGTGAGGGCTCAATATTTGTTCCCGGTCCGCAGCACGAGGGCGATCACCAGCGCTACAACCGCGAAGGTCACGAGAAGGGCTGCACCATGCTGAACGAGGGCGCCAATGAAATTAGGGAGAAGGGGCTCCATTTCGTTCACCGCCTTTTACTTTTTCATTTGTTTACCAGTTTAACCTATTGGGTGGTTGGGGAAAAGTTTTAATCGAACTTATATTTGGCCGGCCCTATAGGGAGAAGAGGTTTTTCCTCAGAGTCTATACGGTGGGACTGCAGACGGATGGGGCGGAGAAGATTCAGGTTACGTTTGACCCCTGAACGCGCAAGGGCGCACGTGCGAAAGCTGGCAGGGCAGTGGAATCAAGCCCTATAACCGCAGCAGGGAGGTATGATAGAATCGAAGATAACGTGTCTATTTTAGAAAAGGAAGGGTGAGCGGGTTGACCGGACATATCGATAAAATCGCCTGGGTTCATCTGCGGGAGGGCCGGATTCTGTGCGCGCGCTCCAAGGGCAAAGACATCTATTATATGCCCGGCGGCAAACGGGAGGCGGGCGAGAGCGATACCGACACGCTTGTACGCGAGATCGAAGAGGAGCTGTCCGTCCGGATCCTTCCCGGCACGATATCGCCTCTCGGGACGTTCGAAGCGCAGGCGCACGGGAAGGCGGAGGGCGTGAGGGTCCGCATGGCTTGTTACCTTGCGGACTACGAAGGGGAGCTGTGCCCGGCCTCCGAGATCGCAGAGATCGCCTGGCTCGCTTACGCGGACCGCGAACGCGTGTCTTCCGTGAATCAGATCATTTTTGACCGGCTGCATGAAATGAACCTGCTGGCATGAAGGTGGAATCCGCTTCTATGACCGAAGGGAAATGGATGACCGACTGGACCCCCATTCTGCTGCCGTACTGTTTGAGGATCACCGGCAGTTGGTGGGACGCGGAGGATTTGGCTCAAGACACTGCTATGAAGCTGATGGAGGCGGTCCGCCGCCAGCCGCAGAGGCCGGTGACGAAAGCGTTCGTATACCGGATCGCGAAGAATGCCTGGATCGATGAACAGCGAAAGCATAAAATCCAAGGCGTTCCCTGGGAAGAGACGAAGGAGGAGGCTGCTGCGGATCCATCCTTAACGACCCGGGAGCTGCTGGAGCAGCTGGCCGAGCGGCTTCCACCCCGACTGGGCGTAATCCTGCTGCTGATGGACGTATTTGATTTTACGGCCAAAGAAACCGCCGGGTACCTTCAGATGAAGGAGGCCGCCGTCCAGGTCAGCTTGGGCCGAGCAAGGGTCAGGCTCCGGCAGCTGGCCCAGGGGCCGTCACCGCTTTCCCGTGCCGCGGGCCGGAAGACGGAGGCCCCCGTCGATATGGATGCGCTGGCCGACGCCTTCCGCCGGCGAGACCCCCAGGCTATCCTGAGGGCATACATCGGATTGTCGAGGGAAGGAATCCGGCTTACCCGGCTTCAAGTGCAAGGAGACCGGCTGCAGTTTACGTTCCGGGACCCCGACGGCCATTGGTTTCAAGTGATTTCGAAAAAAAGTACATAACGTTGTTTGGTTTGGCCTCGTTGGACCGTTTATTGAGTGCATGGATCATAAACGAAGGGATGCTGCGTATGAACAGCAAAAATCATGGGGTAGCAGGCAGTGCATTAAAGGCGGTGTGTTCCGTTTATATCCCGGTACGCAGTCCCTTGGATTCCGCGGCGTGGTGGCAGCGCCATTTTGGGCTGGAGTATGCCGTCCCGTTCAACCCGGCGGAATCGCAGGTCATTCTGAAGCTGTCGGACGGCCAATGGCTGCATTTGGTCGAAACGGAGGGGCCGATCGACAATCAGTTCCCGAACAAGGCAGGCGAAGCCATGTTCCGGATGACCTTCGAAGTGAGGCGGATCGAAGTGCTGTATGAGCGCCTGCAATCAAGCGGCGTCCAGACGGAGGGGCCGGAGGACCGCGGCAGCTGCGGCATCAACTTTGTCTTCTATGACCCGGATGGCAATAAATTCGATGTGAACGAATGCGTCCGTGTTCACCGGACACCGGAGGAAACGGAGAGGCTGCGCTCCCGTCTGTTCCAGCCGGTCACGTCCTGACCAGTCGTAGTACTTAACAGCAATGGGAGAGAACCGGAACGGCAACGAACCTTCACCTTAGGCTGCCTGTATTTGCAGGCGGTCTTTTTGCGTCAGCCTTGTGTCTAATGAATTGCAAAGTTTATGTAAAGTAGATTGACAGAATACGGGATATTTTTAATAATAAGGGTAATACAAATATTTTATAGATCGACCAAAAGAGTGGGGAGGGATTTTAATGTTGATCCGGTTCTTGCAGAACAATTTGCTTGTCAGCTTTGTTTTGACTGCTTTACGAATTTATCTCGGGTGGATCTGGCTGAAGGCGGGATGGGGGAAGATTGCCGGCGGTTCGTTCAATGCGGAAGGCTTCCTGCAGGGTGCGGTCAAGAAAGCTGAGGGAGAGAATCCTTCGGTGCAGTCCTGGTGGGCGGATTTCCTGCAGGGGGTTGCCATCCCGAATGTGGGCCTGTTCAATGTAGTGGTCCCTTGGGGTGAACTGCTCGTAGGTCTCGGCCTTCTCCTCGGTACATTCACCACGTTCGCCGCGCTGATGGGTATTCTTATGAATTTTTCGTACCTGTTCTCGGGTACCCTCAGTACGAATCCCCAGATGATCGTGCTGGAGCTGCTGCTTGTCGCTGCGGCCGCCAACTCTTCCAGAATCGGCGCAGACCGCTGGATCCTGCCTTATCTTCAGCAGATGTTGAATCCAAGAAAGAGCTCCGAGCCCTCGTTAAAAAGTGCATAACCGGATGCAGACAGCAGCAGGAACGGCGGGCAGCAGCTCAAACGAACTTCCAGTCCGAAAGGGACTTCACCTTGTGTGTGAAGTCCCTTTTGGCTGTTCGGAGCGACTATTTTGACAAGAGGCCGGCGGACTGTGAATAACAGGCGCCAGAGGCGCAGCATCAGGCCTTAGGCTGTACCGCCGGCTCCTTCTTCGCATATCGGCTCGCCGGGCGCGGCAGGCCCAGGTTCTCGCGCAGGGTGCGGCCCTCGTACTCCGTACGGAACAGGCCGCGGCTCTGCAGCTCGGGGATCACGCGGTCGGCGAATTCCTCGAGGCCGCCGGGGAAGTACGGCGCCATGATGTTGAAGCCGTCGCAGCCGCCGCCCTCGAACCATTCCTGCAGTTGATCCGCGATGCTGCCGGGCGAGCCGTGGATGGTCCGGTGGCCGCGGGCCCCCGCAATGCGGCGGCTGACCTCCAGGATGGAGAGGGCATCGCGTTTTGCGATGTCCTTGATGAGATGCAGGCGGCCTTTGGCACCGTCGGCGGTATCGGGGCAGGTCGGGGAACGGTTCGTGCGGATCGTATCCCGACAGATCATGGCCGATCATCCCCGAGAGCAGGGTGATGCCGGCCTTCGGGTGGATCAGGCTCTGGAAGTGATCATACTTCTCCCGGGCTTCGGCATCCGTTGCTCCGATGATCGGCATCACGCCGGGAAGGATCTTAACGTCCTCCCGGCTGCGGCCGTACCGGACGGCCCGGCCTTTGACGTCGTCATAGAAGGCCCGGGCTTCGCCAAGCGTCTGCCACGCCGTGAAGATAACCTCCGCCGTCTGTGCGGCAAAGTCCCGCCCGTCTTCGGAGGAGCCGGCCTGAATGAGCACCGGGCGCCCCTGCGGGGAGCGCGCGATATTCAGCGGTCCCTTCACCGAGAACCAGTCTCCGCGGTGATCGACGCGGTGCACCTTGCTGCGGTCGGCGAAGAGCCCCAGCTCTTTGTCAAAGAGCAGCGCATCGTCCTCCCAGCTGTCCCACAGCTTCGTTACGACGTCGACGTATTCGCGGGCCCGCTCGTACCGGAGATGGTGCTCCAGGTGCTTCTCCTGTCCGAAGTTGGCAGCCGCACCGCGGCTTGAGGTCGTCACCACATTCCAGGCGGCACGCCCGCGGCTGAGGTGGTCGAGCATTGCGAACTGCCGGGCCACATTGAACGGCTCGCTGTACGTTGAGGACAGCGTGCCGGTGAGGCCGATCCGTTCGGTGACCACCGAGAGCGCGGAGAGCAGGGTGACCGGCTCGGGCCGGATGGGCGACATATAGGAGACGGCGGTGTCCAGATCATCGGAGACCGCCAGAATATCCGCGAAGAAGATCATATCGAACTTGGCGCGCTCCGCGGTTTGGGCCAGATGCTTGTAGTGTTCGAAATCCAGGATGCCGCGCTCGCGGGCATCGGGATATCTCCAGGCGGCTACGTGGTGGCCGGCTCCGGAGAGGAAGGCGCCGAGGCGCATTTGGCGGTTCGGGGTTGTCATGTGGGGATTGCCTCCTGAACGCTCGGGTGTATCTTTTTGCGCTCCGTTATGCTTCGCATAAAGGTCGCTCCCAAAAAGATACACCCTCGCTGACTAGTGAAAATCTAAACCAATAAAAAAGGAGATACCGGCCCCCACGTCAGGTGAACGGGAAGGCTGGCATCTCCGGCGGTCCGGTAAGATGAGCTTCGGATATTAATCCGACTAAATATATAAGATAAAACAAGTATAAAGAGGCTGCTGCAACCTGTCAATCGACTTTTTCTATAGGACATTCCAGCTGGTCTCTGCCTCTTTTTGTCCCGATCCACCGGAATCTTGTCCGAAATCAACATGACATTATGGCAGAAGTTGGTTTATGATAGAAACAATTAAAACAATTCACAGATACATACTCGGAATTAGTGAGTGACCCATTCCGACCATTTCAAATCTCTGGAGGTGCGTACGCGTGGAAATCAAATCTTTCGCCGGCTATGCCGAAAAGGGCTGGGGCGTATGGGTGCAGCGCTCCTCCCACGGCAGCCACAATCCGCTTCCCGAACACGGCCATGACTTCATCGAGCTCGTCTATGTCGTGCACGGAGGGGGCCGTCACCTGATCGACCGCGAAGCCTTCGACATCCGGGCCGGGGATATCTATGCGGTCGCCCCGGGCGAGAGCCACGCCTTCCCCGATGCGCAGGACCGCGAGCTTGAGATCATCAACTGCCTGTTCCAGCCGGAGACCGTGTGGCAGTCCCTGCCTGCCGATGCCGAGGCGCTGCTCAGCCTTCCCTATGTGGCTCCGCTCTACCAGGGGGCCGGCCGGCTTCCGCGCAAGCTCACGCTCCCTTCTTCGGATTCCGCTGTGATCGTCGGGCTCCTGGAGAGCATGATGACGGAGATCCGGGAGCGGAAGCCGGGGAGCGGGATTATCGTCCGCCAGCGGCTGATCGATATCCTGATCACCCTCTCCCGCGTTCAACTGCGGGAGGAGTCGTCTGTACGGGGGGCGGAGAAGCCGGGAGCCGTCCAAGCCGGAGGGTACGAGATTCTGGTCCGCAAGGTGCTGGCTTATCTGGAATCGCATTATCCCCAGCGGATCACGGCCGCCGAGCTGGCCGAGGTGTTCGCCATCTCTTCGCGGCACCTGAACCGGGTATTCCGGCAGGAGACCGGCCGCAGCATCACCGAGACGCTTCAGGGAATCCGAATCGAGAGAGCGAAGATCATGCTCCACGAGACGGCACGCAGCGTAGAAGGCATCTCGGCGGCCGTTGGCTTCGGTGACCCGTCTTTTTTCAGCAAGCTGTTCAGCCGAACGGTCGGGCACACGCCCGGTGAATACCGCCGGATCGCAAGAAGCAAACGTTCCTCCTGACAGCGGGACGGAGCGGTTCATGCCTATATACCAGAGGAGTAAAGGAGAGAACCATATGAAAAGACTATCTCAACGGAACAAACGCAGAGGAGCCGCTGCCGGAAAGACGGCCGCCTCCCTGCTGCTCGCAGGCAGTGTCCTGCTGGGAGCCGTACCGCTTCCCGCTGCGGCCGGAGCGCAGGCCGCACAGGGAACGGCGGCGGACCAGGCGGCGGAAGCATCCGGCCAGGGAGCAGAGCTCGGCCGTCATAAGGAGAAGCTCGCCCTGATCGACCAGGGGAGCAGCGTCACGCTGAAGAACAGCAGAGTCAGCGTCACCATCGACAAGGGCAGCGCTACCGTGACCTCCATTACGTACGGGGAAGACAGCCCGAACCTGCTCGCGGGCGGCGGAGCCGGCTATTACATACTGAACTACTCGCAGAACGGCAAGAACCTGAAGTTCGGTCCGAAGGATGAGCTTACCTACAAAGTCGTGGCACAGGACGAAGAGCACATCGATATCGCCTTGACCGTGGATGACCGTGCCGTCCTGCCGTTCTCGTATGAGCTGCATTTTGTGCTGGTGAAGAATGAACCCGGCCTTTACTTCTACTCGGTAGTCGGGTATCCCGAAGCTGTAGAGGGGGGCGTCACCATCGGCCAGGGCCGGTACGCCTTCCGCGTCGATCCGAACCTCTTCGACTCGTACGCCGTGGATGACGAGCGGCGCGGACCGCTGCCGGCCCCTGCAGAGCTCGAAGCCGGGGAAGAGGTGATGGATGCGAGCATCAAGCTGCCCAGCGGCGAGGTGTACACCAAGTACAATCACATCGAATATGCCGGTGATCTCAATGTGACGGGACTGTATGGGAAGGATCTCGGGATCTGGCTGATCCGGGGCAGCAACGAGTTCGTCGACGGCGGTCCGACCCAGCAGCGCAACTCCGTCCACCAGACGAACACCACGCCGATCCTGCTGTGGCATGAGCATGAATCCCATTACGGGCGCGGCAATGTGGTGCCTTCGCCGGGCTGGAAGAAGATCTACGGGCCGTCCTTCCTCTATGTGAATCAGGGCGGGAATGCCGACAAGCTCTGGAAGGACGCGAACCGCCGGGCGGAGGCGGAGCAGCGCAAGTGGCCGTACCGCTGGCTGGACGATCCGCGGTATGCGGCGGACCGCAGAGGCAGCGTGAAGGGACAGCTGACCATCGCGGACGGCAGGCCGGCGGCCGATGCCTGGGTGATTCTGGCCGATCCGAGCCCGGACTGGCAGGACCAGAACCTCGGCTATAACTACTATATCCGCACCGACAGCCAAGGCCGCTTCACCATTCCGGATGTGCGGGAAGGCACGTACACCCTGTACAGCTTCGTCAAAGGGTACTTCGGTGAATTCCGCAAGGACGGCATCACGGTGCAGGCATCCAAGGAAACGAAGCTGCCCGCTCTGGTATGGACTCCCGAGACCCATGGCACCACACTCTGGACGCTGGGCACGCCGGACCGGACGGCGGGCGAATACCGGCATGGAGACGACTATCATCACTGGGGATTGTGGCTCGATTACCCGCTGGACTTCCCGAATGGGGTCGATTTCCGAATGGGGGAGAGCAGTGAGCGGACGGACTGGAACTACGCCCACCCGGTGACGGCAACGCCAGGCGAACCGGCACAGCTCAAGGTGCCGTTCAACCCCGAGCTGACGCCGTGGAAGATCCGCTTTGACAGCGATGCGGTATACCCTGCAGGCACCAAAGCGACGCTGACCTTCGGCATCGCGTCCTCCCGCAACGGTTCGCTTCGGCTGAACCTGAACGGCACGGAGATTGCGAACCTGGCCTCGCTGCCGGGACCGAAGAGCGATTCGGGCATGCCGCGCAGTGCGGTGCACGCCTTTTACCGGGAATTCACCGTCGAGTTCGATGCTTCTCTGCTGAAGCAGGGGGAGAACGTGCTGCAGCTCACGCATGCCAAGAACATCTATGACGCGAACGGCCAGCGCACCGGCGATCTCTATACAAGCCAGATGTATGATGCGATCCGACTGGAAGTCCAGCAGCCCTAAGAGAACAAAGGAGAGAGACCGATGAACAGCAAAGAGAACATGTCGCATTCCACAACTTACAGGAAGCCAAGGGGACCTGGAGCCGCTGCCTCCCTTCTGCTGCTGCCTCTGCTGCTTGCAGCCTGCTCGGGCGGTGCGAAGCCGGCGGGCGAGGCGGCGGGAGCGGCCCCGGCGGCGGCCGGACCGGTCGAGTTCAGCGTGATGACCATCACCCCGAGCACCCCGCCGGCGGCGGACGACGGGCCGATCAAGCTGGCGATCGAGAAGGCGGTGAATGCGAAGCTGAACGTCCAGTGGGTGTCGAACAACATCTATGCGGAGAAGCTGAACATCACGCTCGCCTCGGGCAACCTGCCCGACTACATCATGATCAACAACCCGTTCAGCAGCACCTTCCGCACGATGGTTCAGCAGGGGGCCTTCTGGGATTTGACGCCGTTCATTGCCCAATATCCCAATATCTCGAAAGGCATTTCGAAAACCGCTTGGGAGACGACCAAGATGGCGGACGGGCGCAATTACGGCATCCCGAGACCCCGGCCGGAGGACAGCGAGTCGTTCTTCATTATCCGCAAGGATTGGCTCGACAAGCTCGGACTGCAGGTGCCTGCAACCACGGAAGAGCTGCAGGCGGTCATGAAGGCTTTCGCGGAGAACGATCCGGACGGCAACGGCAAAAAGGACACGACGCCGCTGGCCGCCTACGTGAATCCCGCGGATCTCGGCTGGGGCGGCAACATCGGGCCGGTGCTGGGGGCAATCGAAAGCTCCTTCACCGGTGCGCACGGGCACTGGAAGTGGGATGAAGCTTCGAAGGGGCTCGTCTACACGGCGCTCCTGCCCGAAACGCGCAAGTCGCTGGAATACCTGACGGAAGCGTATAAGCAGAAGTGGATGCCGGAGGATCTGCTGTCGCTGAAGCTGACGCAGACCCGGGATCTGTTCAAGGGAAATAAGGCGGGGATTATCGTTGATAAGACCGGCACGCTGAAGCTGCATGCGGACGAGCTGAAGAAGGCGGCGCCGGACTTCAAGTACAAGGACTTTTACCCGCTGACGACCTTGAACGGCTATGTGCCGAAGGGCTCGGGCTTCAACGGCATGTTCGCCATCCCCAAATCCGTGCCGGAAGCGAAGGTGAAGGCCATCCTGAAGGTCATCGATACCTGGATGACGCCGGAGGTGAGCGCGATCCAGAAGTACGGTCTGGAGGGCGTGCACCACAAGGTGGAGAACGGCAAGAAGATCACCGATCCCGAGAAGCTCAAGAAGGACAACGCCTCGGACTTCAACCACATCGTGAACATCGTGGATGCCGTGTGGGAGTCGTCTCCCACGCCGGAGGAAGCGGAAGCTACCGAGCTGTTCCGGAAGGTGGAAGGGGAGCGGGCGAAGGTGAGCGTACCGGATGTCAGCGCCGGCCTGTATTCGCCGACCGGCCAGAAGATCCTGCCCGAACTCGATAAGAGGATACAGGATATCAAGTCGAAAATCATCCTCGGCCGAGAACCGATCAGCGCGTGGGACACGTTCGTGGCAGAGCTGAAGGCGAATCCGGACGTCATCCAGACCACGAAGGAAATGACCGAAGCGTATAAGAAGCGCACGGGGACGCCATGAGACCGGTCGCCGCCGAGGTGGAAGACCCCCGTCAGCGGGTGAGGGGAGGGGAGCGGGAGAGCTTCCCGCCTCCCGGGGCCGGCGGGGACCGGCTCCGCAGCCGGGTGAGGTCCGGACGGTGGAGGTCGAATCTGCGCCGGAGCAGCGGGCTGTACCTGCTCGCACTTCCGGGTGTGCTGTTCTTCCTCTTGTTCAAGTACGTACCGATGTGGGGCGTGCTGATCGCCTTCCAGAATTATTCGCCTTATACGGGCATGCTGGACAGTCCGTGGGTGGGACTCGACCACTTCCGGAGGTTCTTCTCGAATCCGGACTTCCTGCTGCTGTTCCGTAATACACTCGGGATTAACCTGCTCAGCCTGATATTCTTTTTCCCGCTGCCGCTGCTCCTGTCCCTCCTCCTGAACGAAGTGAGGCACACGGCCTATAAGCGGCTGGTGCAGTCGGTCATCTACATGCCTCACTTCCTGTCCTGGGTGATCATCGCAGGTCTCACCTTCCTGCTCTTCGGCAAGGCGGAGGGGCTGGTGAACCTGCTGCTCGAAGCGGCTGGCAGGCCGAAGCTTGATGTCCTGACGAACCCGGATACGTTCTGGCTGATGATCACCCTGCAGTCGATGTGGAAGGAAGCGGGCTGGGGCACGATCATCTTCCTCGCCGCCATGGCGGGCGCCGACCCGCAGGTCTACGAGGCGGCGAGAATGGACGGGGCGGGACGCTTCCGGCAGATGTGGCACGTGACGCTTCCTGCGATCCGCAGCGTCTTCGTGATCCTGCTCATCCTGCGGCTCGGGGACATCATGGATGTCGGCTTCGAGCAGATCTTCCTCATGTACAACGGCGCCGTGTCTCATGTAGCCGAGGTGTTCGATACGTACGTGTACCGCACGGGCATCCAGCAGGGCGAATTCAGCTACAGCACGGCCGCCGGCCTGTTCAAGTCGCTCGTCGGCCTCGTACTGGTGCTGCTCGCCAACCGCGCCGCCAAGAAGTTCGGGGAGGATGGGGTGTTTTAGGGGACTGTGAATACGGACGCTGCGCATGCGGATCATGCTTCCAACCGCTGTTGTCTTCGGATTCTAAGGAATGGACTCAGTAGAGGAGGGAATCCGAAAACAAAGGCGAACGCTGCCTCTTTTCCAGTCATGATCCGCAAGCTGCGCTTGGTTTTTACCGATCTTTAAAACACAAAGGAATGAAGAGGATAAATAAGCATGAGCGCGCAGCGTATGCTTCTCTTCATCCGAGAGAAAGGAGGGTTTGTCCCATGAAACGAAGACCAGGCGACATCGCCTTTCAGACCGTCAACTACACCGCGCTGGGGGTGCTGGCGCTGGTGACTTTTTTTCCGCTGTACTATGTGTTCATCGTCTCGCTGACCGAGCCGGCGGAGTTCCTTCAGAAAAGAATCGTGCTGTGGCCGGATACCTGGTCCTTCCAGTCTTATGCCTATCTGCTCTCCACGGAGGCGTTCCCGCGGTCGGTAGCCAACAGCGCCTTCCTTGCCTCCGTGGGCACGCTGTGCTCTCTCGCCGTCTCGTCGTCGCTCGCGTATGCGCTCTCCCAGCGCAGGATGGCCGGACGCAGGCTCCTCATGGGCCTGATCCTGCTCACGATCCTCTTCAGCCCGGGCGTCATTCCGGCCTATATGCTGGTCCGCCAGCTCGGCCTGATGGGCAGCCTGTGGGCCCTGATCATCCCGTCGCTGGCGAGCGGCTGGAACGTGCTGCTCATGAAGGGCTTCTTCGACAGCCTGCCGGCGGAGCTCTCGGAGTCTGCGGCGATCGACGGCTGCGGGGAGGTGCGCACGTGGCTGCGCATCATTCTTCCGCTGTCGCTGCCCGCTCTGGCGGCCTTCGGCCTGTTCCATGCTGTGGGCTACTGGAACCAGTTCTTCTCGGCGCTGCTGTATCTGAACGATCCGAAGCAGTGGCCGATCCAGGTGCTGCTGCAGAACATGCTGCTCAGCGCCTCGACGACGGATCTCGGCACGCCGGGCGAGTACGTGCAGGCGCCCCCGACGGAGATGCTGAAGATGGCCGCCGTCATGATCGCGACCGTGCCGATCCTGCTTGTGTACCCGTTCCTGCAGAAGCATTTTGCCAAGGGGGCGCTGGTGGGGTCGGTGAAGTCGTAACGGGATGTACCCAACAAGTCAGCTTGAGGAGAAGGGAAGTCAGCAGCCATGTCCAATCCGACAGACCAACCGGATATCATCTTCCTGATGACCGACCAGCAGCGCTGGGACTGCATCGGGAAGTTCAACGAGCAGATCAAGACGCCGGCCATTGACCGGCTGGCGGAGGAAGGCATCGTCTACAGCCAGGCCGTGTGCCAGGCGCCGATGTGCGTGCCGAGCCGCAGCTCCATGATGCTGGGGCTGTACCCGTCCCAGCTCGGGGTGCGCACAAACCACGGAGGCCTCTACGACGAAGAGAAGCTGCCGTCCGTTCCGCTGCCGGAGCTGATGCGCAGCGCCGGCTACCAGACCGCCGGCTTCGGCAAGACGCACTGGAACCACGGCCTGCACAACCCCGAGCCGCCGACACGCGGGTTCGAGGTGCGTGCGGTCGGCCTGGCCCGGGACAGCGGCCACTATGAGCAGGGCGCCGTGATGATGGGCGATGCCGAGCCGGAGGGGCTGGCCGCCTACTACGAGGAGACCCGGGACTTCGGCGGCGGCGAAGAGAATGCGAACGGGTATATCGGCTGCACCAGCCGGGTCCCGATGGAGCATCACCGCGACGGATGGGTCGCGGAGCAGTGCCTGCAGTTCGTGCGGGAAGGGTTGGATAAGGAGCGGCCGCTCTTCCTGTACTTGTCCTTCCTGAAGCCGCATGCCGGCTTCAATGTGCCCGAGGCGTTCGAGCGGCTGTACCGGATCGAGGACATTCCGGACCTGCCTCAGCCGCCGTGGGAGGAGGAAGCCGGCACCCATCTGGCGGCTTCGGATGCTTTGAATGCGCATTCAGCCGCCGCTTACTTAGAGAAACGGCGGGTGTGGGAAGCGATGACGCCGCTCGAACGCCGCCGCACGACGCTCAGGTACTGGGCCAACTGCTCATGGCTCGACCACTACTTTGGCCGCGTCCTGGACGAGCTGCGGGAGCGCGGACGGCTGGACAACGCCCTGATCGTCTTCTGTTCCGACCATGGCGAGATGCTGGGGGAGCGCCGCTACCGCTTCACCAAGTACTGCCTCTATGACAGCAGCGTACGGGTGCCGCTGATCCTCTCCGGCACCTATGTGCCCCCGGCGCTGCGGGGTACGGTCGACGACCGGCCGGCGGAGCTGGTCGACCTCGTGCCGACGCTGTCGCAGGCGGCCGGGCTGCCCCGCAATCCGCTGCTGCCGGGGCTGGACCTGCTCGGGGAGCGGCAGCGCCTCGGCACCTTCTGCGAGTTCCACGGCAAGGGAGCCCCTGCGCGCCACTCGGCCCCCTCGCTCATGTGGCGGAAGAAGGAGTGGAAGCTGATTCTCTACCTGCCGCATGCGATTAGCGAAGCCGTCAGCCATGTGGATGCGTACCAGGGCGAGCTGTATCACCTGGCGGAAGACCCGAACGAGTGGCGCAACCTGTACGGCGATGAACGCCACGCTGCCATCCGGGAGCGGATGACGGCCGACCTCCTGATGCATCTGGCCGCCGCCTGGTCACGCGGCCCGTTCTTTTACGACCGGCACGGGTATGAGGCGCTGGGGGAGTAGGGAGACGCCGAAGCCCTAATCAAGAAACCCGACTGCCCGACTGCTTTCAGTCGGGCTTTTGCTGTATAATGAAAGGGTGAGGAGCTGATCCCATGGTCCTTTGGGTTATTGGACTGAATGCAGGTTTGGCTGTTTATGCGCTGATCATCCAATGGGTAAGATTCCGTTCGAACACCTGGTTCCGTTATAAAAAAGAAATGCGTTTCTCATCGCACTTCTGATCATCTCCATCCTCAATGCCGTGAACATCATCACGTGACTGTCTTCCATAACCCGTTCAAGCGCCAGCTTGTGTCGGGTTTTTTTTATTGACAGGGAACGCAAGCGAGTGCGGACCTCACCATAACCATAAATCTCAAACACCTACTTGACGCATCGGAATTATAATGATAGATTATTTTTACAGCAAAATATTCGATGCCGTAATAAATCGGCAAGCCTACTGGAACCACCAGCGGCCTCCATCCCTTGACTCGACCGCGAGCAGGGACTATGGGGGCCTTTTTATTTGCATCGGAGAGGGAGAGGAGCACAGCAGGATGAGCCAACAGAAAGGGCTGGGCAGCGAAGCCGACACGCAGCTGCGCCGGATGATCCGCCGGTTTGTGGTGGAGCGGGATAAGGTTGTCTTCCTGAACGGGATGACGCTCCCCCAGCTGGAGGTGCTGCGCAAGCTGTCCGTTGAAGGTCCGCTCAAGGCCGGGCAGCTCGCCGAGGAGCTGGACTTCTCCCCGGGGGCGATGACCGCGCTCTGCGACAAGCTGGTCGCCGGGGGAATGATCGAGAGGCGCAGGCCGGAAGAGGACCGCAGGACGGTAGTTCTGTCGATCACCGGGAAAGGGCTCCGGCTGCTCGAAACGCTGAGGCAGTCCGGGCAGCCGGGCATGCATCTGAAGCACTTGTTCCGGGACTTCACGGAAGAAGAGCTGGAGTGGCTGCTGAAGCTGAGCACGAAGCTGTACCGCAATCTGGAATGGTATGCGGAGACGATGCGGACCGATCTGGCCGTGAAGCTGGAGGGCTTTGAAGACGTGACAGAGGCTCATGGAGAGCGAGAGTCAACCGCACGTTAACGAAATCAACGACGATAGGGAGAAGTGGGTCATGAAGGTCACCAAAAGAAAAAAGAGTTCGGTATTCGGTTTGACGGCGGCAGCGGTGCTGCTCGCCATTACGGCGGGCTGCGGCGGGAATGCCGGAGTGAAGGAGACGGGAGCCGCAGCGGGTCAGGAGAAGAGCGCGGCAGCGGCGGCCGTCAAGCAGGTTGACGTCCAATTCGCGCTGGATACGGCGGCTACAGGGTCGCCGCAGTCCCGGGTGGCGGTGGAGCAGGGCTACTTCGGGAAGAACGGGGTGCAGGCCAAGACCTTCGATTTCCCTTATGGCATCGACACGCTGAACGCCCTGCTGGTTGACCGGGCGGATGTGGGCTCGGCGGCGGACTACGCGCTGCTGAATTCGCTCGGCAAGGGGGATATGGTGATCCTTGGGACACTCTCCAGGGCCAATGAGGTCTCGGCGAAGAACAGTGTGCTGCTCGTGAGAAGCGGGATCAACAGCGAGCAGGACCTCGCCGGCAAGAAGCTTGGCGTCGCCAGAGGAACCGTCTTCGAATACGTATGGGCCAAATACCTCGAGAAGCTCGGCATCCCCAAAGACAAGGTAACGTATGTGAACTACTCTTCGCCGGACGAAGCGCTGGTGGCCTTGAAGCGGGGGCAGATGGATGCGATCTGGGCGAGCGGCGCCGTGCGAGAGAAGCTGAAGGAAGTGGAGGGCGTCAAGGAGCTCGTGGACAGCTCGAAGACCGGAGTATATGTCAAGGCGTTCCTTGTAGCCCGGCGTTCCTTCGTGGAGCAGCATCCGGATGCGGCGGCGGGTACGCTCAAGGCGCTGAAGGAGGCGACCGATTATATCGGCGGCCACAAGCAGGAAACGGCGCAGCTGCTCTTCGACAAGATCAAGCTGCCGCAGGCGGGCGTGCTGAAGGACCTGGAGGCCGCATCCTATGTGGTGGGCTTCACCCAGGAGGATTACGAGCATTTGAGCGAGATGCAGAAGTGGCTGCAGGACCAGGGCATTCTCAAGGGCAGCTATGATCTCAAGAGCAAAATCAACGTGGAGCCGCTGAAAAAGGCGCTGCCGGAGAGTGTCACTTACAAGCCTTAACGAAAGGAAGTACCGGAGCGCCCCATAGAAGAAGGAGGAAATCTCGAATGTCAACGATATCGGCCGCAGCCGCAGCCAAGACCATACAGATCAACCAGCTGCACAAAAGCTATACCGGGCAAGCCGGCACCGAGCCCCATTACATTATTAAGGGAGTCGACCTGGTAGTCAAAGGCGGCGAGTTCTTCGTCCTCCTGGGCCCGAGCGGCTGCGGCAAATCAACGCTGCTCAATATCATCGCCGGATTCGTGGCGAAGACGGAGGGCAAGCTGACGATCGACGGGGAGGAGATCTCCCGCCCCGGGCGGGACCGGGCGATGGTCTTCCAGCAGGCGGACGCGTCGCTGTTCCCGTGGCTGACCGTCCGGGAGAACGTCGAGTTCGGACTGAAGATGAAGAAGACGCCGAAGGCGGAGCGCCGGGAAGTATCCGACCATTACATCGGGCTCGTAGGCCTCAAGGGGCACGAGAACAAATTCCCCCGCGAGCTCTCCGGCGGCATGAAGCAGCGGGTCCAGCTGGCCCGGGTGCTCGCCCTGAACTCCTCGATCCTGCTTATGGATGAGCCGTTCGGGGCACTGGACGCCATGACCCGCCGGACGATGCAGAAGGAGCTCATCCGCATCTGGCAGCAGACCGGCAAGACCGTCATCTTCGTCACGCACGATCTGCAGGAAGCGCTGCTGCTCGGCCAGCGGATCGGGGTCATGTCGGTAGGTCCGGCCTCCCGCATCTCGGATATCCACGAGGTCCCGCTCTCCTATCCGCGCGAGCTGTCGGATCCGAGATTCCATGAGCTGTACGAGACGATACAGAGACACTTTGACGAATAGGAGGCGGCACAGCATGCGCGCAGTGAACCGAATCATCAACACGGGAATCCTGACCTGGATCATCGGCTTGATCGTATGGCAGCTGCTTTCCCTGGCTTCAAGCCCCGACTTCCTCCCGGGACCTTATCAGACGCTTCTAGGCGCCATCGAGCTGTCGAAGGACGGATCGCTGTGGCAGTATATGGGCGCCAGTCTGTTCCGGGTGGCCGTCGGCTGGTCCCTTGGCAGTCTGATCGCCATTCCGGTCGGGCTCATCATGGGGAGGGTGACCGTGATCCGCAGGCTCACGGAGCCGTTCCTGAATTTCATCCGCTTCATCCCGCCCCTGGCCTTCATCACCCTGTTCATGCTGTGGTTCGGCATCGGGGAGCAGTCGAAGATCATCCTGATCCTGTACTCGACCTTATTCATCGTCATTCTCAATACGATGACTGGCGTGCTGTCCATCGAGGAGGACAAGATTCGCTCGGCCCGCAGCATGGGCGCCACCGAGTGGCAGACGATGCTTCATGTGATCATCCCGGCCACCGTGCCGTACATGTTCACCGGCGTGCGTCTTGCCATGAGCACCTCGTACATGGCGATCATCGGAGCCGAGATGATTGCGGCCGATAAGGGCGTCGGCTTCATGATCTGGAATGCGCGTCTGTATTTCAAAATGGACTGGATCTTCGTCGGCCTCTTCGCGCTCGGCCTCATGGGCTACTTCACCGACCGGCTGCTGAACTGGTTCGGCTCCACTGTGCTGGCCCGCTACGGGATTGCAGGAGGCACGGCGTTCCGCGGCAGGCTGAGATAACCGGCCGGCATCACCCGTCGGCAGCTGTCCCGGCAGATGAACATGCATGAATACGCATCGACTCAAGACGAATTCAAATCCGGAGGAATGATCGCTATGGCCTATTGGGAAAAGGAAACATTCGAAGGAACCATCGGACGGACGACCGAGGAGTCCGTACCCTCCTGGACGGAGCGGGGCGGCAGGGCCGCTCCCGGAGCCCCGAACGTCGTCATCATCCTGCTCGACGACCTGGGCTTCGCCCAGCTTGGCTGCTACGGCTCGGACATCGCCACGCCGAACATTGATGCGCTCGCGGCGGGCGGTCTGCGGTATAATAACTTCCACACGACCGCGCTGTGCTCCCCGACCCGGGCGGCGCTGCTCAGCGGGCGCAATCCGCACTCAGTCGGTCTGCGCAGCGTGCTCATGGCCGACAGCGGGTTCCCGAACGCCCGGGGCCGCGTCAGCAAAAGCGCCGCCCTGCTCAGCGAGATTCTCGTCGAGAACGGCTACAACACCTTTGCGGTCGGCAAGTGGCATCTGAATACGAGCCAGGAGCAGTCGTTCAGCGGACCGTTCGACAATTGGCCGCTCGGGCGCGGCTTCGAGCACTTCTACGGCTTCCTCGGCGGGGCCACCTCGCAGTGGAACCCCGATCTGGTCGAGGATAACAAGCGGGTGAAACAGCCGGCACGCGCCGAAGACGGCTACCATTTGACAGAGGATCTGACCGACAAGGCGATCGATTACATCCGCGAGCAGCAGACCGCCGCTCCGGATAAGCCGTTTTTCTGCTACCTCGCGTACGGGGCGACGCATGCGCCGCATCATGCGCCGAAGGAGTATATCGACAAGTACAAAGGCCGGTTCGACCAGGGCTGGGACTTGGCGAGGGAGCAGTATTTTGCCCGCCAGCAGGCGCTTGGGATCATTCCGCAGGACGCGGAGCTGCCGCCGAGAAGCCCGGACGTACTGCCTTGGGAGGAGCTTTCGGAGGAGCAGAAGCGGCTGTATGCGCGTCTGCAGGAAGCGTTCGCCGGGTTCCTGGAGCATACGGACCATCATGTCGGCCGCCTTGTGCAGGCCCTGAAGGACTTCGGCCAGCTGGACAACACGCTCTTCATCCTGCTCTCCGACAACGGGGCATGCTCGATGGGCGGCGATCACGGGACAGTCAACAACTGGGGAGATATGCACGGGGCCGAACCCCTCGAATCCAAGCTGAGCCGGATCGACGAGATCGGAACGCCCTTGGCCGACAACCATTATCCGAAGGGCTGGGCGCAGGTCGGCAATACGCCGCTGCGGTGGTACAAGTCGTTCGTTCATGCCGGCGGAGTGAAGGATCCGCTCATCATTCATTATCCGCAGCGGATACAGGATGGCGGAGGCATCCGCGGACAGTATCACCACGTGACGGATATCGTGCCGACCGTGCTGGAGCTGACCGGCCTGAGTGCACCGGCGGAGTACAAAGGCGTACCGCAGCAGCCGATTCACGGCACCTCGCTCGCCTACACCTTCGAGGACGGGGATGAGCCGACCCGCAAGACGACACAGATCTACGAGATGGTCGGCAACCGGGCGATCTACCACGAGGGATGGAAGGCGGTGGCGGTTCACCGGCCGGATACCGATTTTGAGGAGGACGTGTGGGAGCTGTACCGCTTGACGGAGGATTTCAGCGAAGTGCGCGATGTGGCGGCCGAGTATCCGGAGAAGCTGGAGGAGCTCGTTCAGCTGTGGTGGTCCGAAGCGGAGAAGTACGGCTTCCTTCCGCTGGAGCGCCGCTCGATGAGAGCTATCCTGCAGAACCTCGGGGCCCGAAAAGGACCTCAGCCCCCCGGAGAGCGCGTCTTCTACCGCTCGGAGCTCGGACTGCCGATGTCGAAGTCGCCGGACATCCGGGGCAAAGCCTTCGAGATCACGGCGGAGATCTACAGGGACGACATCTCGGCCGAAGGCGTCCTCGTCGCCTCCGGCGGCCGGGCCGGCGGGTACGCCTGGTATATCCAGGACAACCGCCTCGTCTTCGGCAATAACATCGAGGGCGTGCGGTACCAGTATATCGAATCGGCTGAAGAGCTGCCGGCCGGTGAATTGAAGCTCCGGTTCGTCTACACGCCGGAGGGAGAGAACGAGGGCACCGGCAGGCTGTACCTGGGGGACCGTCATCTGGGCGAAGGGAAGCTGCAGGGCAGTGCTGCGATCGGCTTTGCCTTCGGCCAGTTCAACATCGGCGAGAACGGCCTGACGCCGGTCGTGCCGCAGTATCAGGTGCCCTTCCGCTTCGGCGGTGAGCTGAAGAAGGTGGTCTACGTGACCGCGAAGCCGGAATGGGACGCGAAGGCGGCCGCCGAGCTGGAGCTTGCCACGGAGTAGACGCCGCTGTAAGCTGAGCTCAGACGGAATTCAGAAGGGAAAGCAGGAAGGGAGCTGGAAGGGATGATCATGATTCACTCCACCTGCGGCTGCGGGTGCTCCGTCAGCCGCTCCGCTTCCTCTCTCGAACGGCAGCGGCTGCCTGAAGAGGCGGCCTCTGCTTCGGCTGGAGGGAGCACAGATCAGCAGGACGGCGCCGCGGAAGCTGCGGCAGAGAGAGCCGAGCGGGAAGCCGGTGCCCTGCAGCCGGCTGTGTCTGCAGCCGGGCCGGGCAGGGGCAAGGCCGTGGAAGCCGACCGCGCCGGCGGCTCGCGCATGGCGTTGACCGCCAGGGACACGGCTGCCCAGGCGTCAGCGGAACCGTCGGCATGGCGGAGCGCAGCCGGGGCGGAGGCCGATACGGCGGAGACGGAATCCGGCAGTCATGCCGGCATGATCCGCCTGCCCGGCGGCACCTTCCGCATGGGCACCGATGACCGGGAAGGCTTCCCGCAGGACGGGGAAGGGCCCTCGCGTCTTGTGACGCTGGATTCCTTCTATCTCGACGCCTGCGCTGTTACGAATGAACAGTTCCTCGCCTTCGTCCGTGACACGGGTTATAAGACGGAAGCGGAGCTCTACGGATGGTCGTTCGTGTTCCATCTGTTCGTTCCGGAACGGCTGCGGTCTTCCGTGGATGCCGTCGTCCAGAGCGCCCCCTGGTGGTGGAAGGTGGACGGCGCTTCATGGCACGCCCCGGAAGGGCCGGGAACCGGGATCGGGGAACGGATGGATCATCCGGTTGTCCATGTCTCGTGGAACGATGCGCAGGCGTACGCCCGCTGGGCCGGCAAGCGGCTCCCGACGGAGGCCGAGTGGGAGTATGCGGCACGCGGGGGCTTGGAGGGCAGGCGGTATGCCTGGGGGGATACCCTGCTGCCGGACGGTCAGCACCGGTGCAACATCTGGCAGGGCACCTTCCCGCAGGTGAATGAAGCCTTGGACGGCTACGCCGGTACGGCGCCGGCGCGGTCCTTCCCGCCGAACGGCTTCGGGTTCTACCATATGGCCGGCAATGTGTGGGAATGGTGCGCGGATTGGTTCAGTCCCGCTTACCACCGGACGACGCCGAGCCTGAATCCGGCCGGCCCCCCGCAGGGGCAGACGAAGACGCTGAAGGGCGGATCCTACCTCTGCCACAGCTCCTATTGCAACCGGTACCGGGTTGCGGCGCGCACCTCGAACACGCCGGACAGCTCAACCGGTCATATGGGCTTCCGCTGCGCTGCGGATGTGTGAGATGATGGACGGCATTCCCCTATCCGAAGGGGGTGCTGTCTTTTTTCTATGCATGCCAGACGGGTGGTTGAACTGTACTGCCGAACGGTGATACCGCGGGAGAGGCGCTGCAGCCCTGTTCGGAAGGGAGGGGCTTGCAGCTGCGCACCGGGCCGGCGTAAGGCTGACATCCCGTTGAATTTCATGGTAAGATATGGGATATCCGCAGTGGCATGGAAAGGATGATTCGACAATGAACACTTCCCTGAAAGAGAAGGCCGTGTCGTTTTTGCAGATGGTGGCTTCCGGTAAAGTACATGAGGCATATCAGGAATACGTAGGTCAGGCGTTCCGCCACCATAATCCCTATTTCCGCGGTGATGCGGATTCACTTCTGGCTGCGATGCAGGAGAGTACCGCCAAGAATCCCGACAAGTCGCTGGAGGTCAAGCTTGCCATACAAGAGGGGGAGTTTGTTACCGTACACTCTCATGTGAAGCAGAATCAGGATGACCTTGGCGGGGCGGTGGTTCATATCTTCCGCTTCGATAACGGACGGATCGCCGAGTTCTGGGATGTGGGGCAGCCCATACCCGAAAGCAGTCCCAATGAACATGGGATGTTCTGAAGGGGCGCCAGCCCTATGGAGTCACGAGAAACAAGCCTCGGCATGTTCGCGCCGAGGTTTTTTGGCGTGCAGCCTGAGAGGGCCATCAGCTGGAAAATCCAACGCTGGCCTAGTTTGCTGTGGACGGATTTCATGGGATGCTTAAACATGTGATTGACGAGACACCATTTGGTGTCATATAATGAATACGACACCATATAGTGTCCGATGAGTCGGTTTTGGAATTTGCATTTTTTGCGGCATATCAATAATGATGAGGAGGAAACCAATGAGTACGAGCATCGGCACGGAACCAAACGCCAAAGTACAACCCCTGCCCCGAGGAAAAGTTATCGCTTATTGGATTACAACGGCGCTGCTTGCATTCGTTGTCGGGAGCGGGGGGATCGGTCAGCTGACCCGCCAATGGGGGACACTCGAGTCGGTGAAGATATTAGGCTATCCGCTGTATTTTCTGACCATTCTCGGGACCTGGAAAGTGCTGGGGGCGATCGCTATCCTCGTGCCGGGTTTTCCGCGGCTTAAAGAATGGGCATACGCAGGCATTTTCTTTGGCCTGACGGGCGCAGCTGCATCCCATGCCTTCGCGGGGGACTACGGGGCTTATGCGTACCACATCTTCACCACCCTTAGTTTTGCAGTCCTGGCTCTCGCCTCTTGGGCGCTGCGTCCGAAGAGCCGCAAACTGTAAGAACCAGCGATAACCGGATTCTCCCATACTCAAGGACTCGAAGGCGCCAGGTATGGCTGGGGGAATGGGTTCGGCAAGTTCGAAAAGGTGCTGGAACAATAACTGCATTCGTGACTTAAGAACGAGCAGTGCGAGTCGATCTTTCGGATCGTTCAAAAAGGCTTTGACACCTGGAGTGAGCGGTGCTATATTTTATATCATACTATTCCAATTGGAATAATAATTAGCTTAGAGAGGTCCACCGGCTAACCGGAGACACGCTCTTTCCAGACCGGAGAGAGGCGTCGTCTCCTTTTTTGGCATTCGGGAATAAGGGGGGAAGGGTTCTTGAATATAGAAAATATCGAAGCCTTCGTCTATATCGTGCATTTCAACAGCTTCAACAAAGCGGCGGAGGCGCTCTACGTGTCCCAGCCGTCCATCTCCGCGCGCATCCAGTCGCTGGAACGCGAGCTGAGTGTCAGGCTGTTCGAGCGTGAAGGCCGGCATTTCACCCTGACGGAGAAGGGCAAGCAGTTCCTGCCGTATGCGCAGAACATCCTGAAGACGTACAAGGCCGGACGGCAGCAGCTGCAGGTGGCGGAGAAGCAGTCCGACGAGCTGCGGATCGGCTGCACGCTGTCCGGAGCCAATTACATTCTGCCCGAGGTGCTGCCGGTGTTCAAGCGGAAGCACAGGCATATCCGGATCAAGCTGCTGACGGCGCCGAGCGAGACCATCCTGGAGAAGGTGCTGGCCAAGGAGCTCGATGTCGGGCTGACCCGCAGCATGTCGCACCCGGATGTCGAATCCGAACAGCTCTATGAGGACCCGATCCGGCTGTTCGTCCACCGCAGCCATCCGTTTGCCCGCAAGATCAGCCTCAGCATGGAGGAGGTGGGCCGGGAGCCGATCGTGTTCTTCGAATGCGGCTCGCTTGACTGGAACCGGATCCACCGTCTGTTCCAGACACTTGACGTTCCTCCGCGGATCGAGATGCAGATCGACAACCTGGAGACGGCCAAAAAGCTGGTGGTTGGCGGCATGGGCATCTCCTTCCTTCCGGAGCTCTCGGTACGCAAGGAAATCCGGGAGGGGGTGCTGCTGCCCCTGGAGATGCCGCAGCTCTCCGGGATCTCGCTGCGCACCCACCTTCTGTCGCTGAAGGGGCAGGGGACGGAGCTCGGGCAGCTGTTCGGGGAGGTCATCCGGGGCATGGATCTTACGGCCGGGAGGCCGCAGGCGTCTCCGGGATAAGGGGTGAACAGATTTGAGTAGAGGGTCGAATAGAGGGTTGAATAGAGGGTTGAATAGAGGGTTGAATAGAGGGTTGAATAGAGGCTTGAATAAAGTTTTGAATAAAGTTTTGAATAGAAACAATCGATGGAACTATAGAAGTATTCAATCCATCATTGAAGCGGACCGGGCAGGAATGATACAGTAAGCGAAACATTATTCCGACTATACATATTGGAATAAAGTAAGCGTTATGTTCAAGACATTGGGAGAGTAAAGGGGACATGAGAATGGGGCTGCGGTTAAGCTTGTTGGATCAAAGTCCGATCGGCGAAGGGGGCACACCCGAAGAGGCGTTCCGCCACACGCTGGAGCTGGCCCGGAGAGCGGAAGCGCTCGGATATCACCGGTTCTGGGTGTCGGAGCACCATGACTCCAAGGAGCTGGCAGGCTCCTCGCCGGAGGTGCTGATCTCCTACCTGCTGGCCAAGACGGACCGGATCCGGATCGGGTCGGGCGGGGTAATGCTCCAGCATTACAGCCCTTACAAGGTGGCCGAGAACTTCGGCGTGCTGGCATCCCTGGCGCCGGGGCGCGTAGACCTCGGCATCGGCCGGGCACCGGGCGGGCTGCCCCAGTCGACGAAGGCGCTGCAGTCCGGCGCCGCCGGAGGACAGGTGCCGCTGGATGCGAAGCTCGAAGCCCTGCAGGCTTATCTGCTGGGCCATACGGAGCCCGGTGACGAGCTGCACGGCGTCCGGGCGGTGCCGGTCGCGGAGAAGCCGGCGGAGCTCTTCCTGCTCGGGGCGGGGACGGACAGCGCGGCCCTGGCCGGCCGGCTCGGCATTCCTTACGTGTATGCCGAGTTCATCAGCGGCGATCCGGAAGGGGCGGCGGCTTCCTTCGCGGCTTACCGGGAGCAGCTTGGAGCGAGAACGGACCTCCGGCCGCTGCTGGCCTCGTCGGTCATCGTCGCGGATACGGATGAGGAGGCGGCGAAGCTGGCCGCGGAGGCGAAGGTCATCAAGGTCCTGCTGGAGAGCGGAAGGAAGGTGACCGTGAAGACCCTGGAGAGCGCGGAGGACTTCGGCCGGCAGTCCGGTGAGAGCTTCGAGATCGACATCAGGCAGGCACAGATCATTCACGGTTCGCCGGCGACGGTACGAGATAAGCTGCTGGAGACTACGCAGCGGTACGGGATTGAAGAGATCATCATCACGGCCTACAACCGGACCTTCGAACAGCGGCTGCGGACGATAGAGCTCCTGCAGGCTGCTCTGGCGGAGCAGGCCGGCGATTTGACCGAATCGCTGACCCTGTAGAATTGCGGCAGTACTGCAACTGTATATAGAAATGAAAGGCGGAAAGAAGATGAGCCATCCTGTGAATCAGCCGAAACGCAAATTGAAACTGGGTGCGATGCTGCACGGCGTCGGCAGCAGCATGTCCACCTGGAGGCATCCGGAGCTGCCCTCCGATGCCAGCATCTCGATCGACTACATTAAAGAGCAGGCCCGGATTGCCGAGGAAGGCAAGCTGGACCTTGTGTTCATCGCCGATGGACTGTATATCAACGAGAAATCCATCCCGCACTTCCTGAACCGGTTCGAGCCGGTCACGATTCTCTCGGCCATCGGCTCGGTCACTTCCCGTATCGGAGTGGTAGGCACCCTGTCGACCTCCTACAGCGAACCGTTCACCGTGGCCCGGCAGTTTGCATCGATCGATCATATTACAGGCGGCCGGGCCGGGTGGAATGTCGTGACTTCCCCCCTCGAGGGGTCAGCGAAGAACTTCAGCCGCAAGGAGCACCCCGAGCACGAGCTCCGTTATGAGATTGCCGAGGAGTACCTTGAGGTCGTCCGCGGGCTCTGGGATTCGTGGGAAGACGACGCGTTCGTGCGGAACAAGGAGACCGGCGTCTTCTTCGACCCGGACAAAATGCACCGGCTGAACCACCAGGGCAAGCACTTCTCCGTGGAAGGCCCGCTGAACATTGCCCGCTCGAAGCAGGGGCATCCGGTCGTCTTCCAGGCCGGTTCGTCGGACAGCGGCAGATCGCTTGCCGCCCGTACCGCCGATGCGGTGTTCACCGGTCATGAGACGATCGAAGAGGCGCAGCAGTTCTACCGCAATGTGAAGGAGAGGGCGGCTGCCTTCGGACGCAGCCCGGACGAGATCCTCATCTTCCCGGGCATCGGCCCGATCGTCGGGCGGACGGCAGAAGAAGCCGAACGCAAATACCAGGAGGTCGCGGATCTCGTGAAGGTCGAAGAGGCGCTGCTCTATCTCGGCCGGTTCTTCGACCACCACGACTTCTCGGTCTATGGGCTGGATGAGCCGTTCCCGGACCTCGGGGACATCGGAGCGAACAGCTTCCGCAGCACCACCGACCGCATCAAGCGGAAGGCGAAGGAAGAAGGGCTTACCCTGCGGCAGACCGCGCTGCAGGTGGCTACGCCAAAGACGAGCTTTATCGGCACGCCAGAGCAGGTGGCCGACAAGATTCAGGCGTGGTTCGAGCAGGGGGCGGCCGACGGCTTCATGATCGGGTCTACCGTGCCGAACGGCCTGCGGGATTTCGTGGAGCTCGTGGTGCCTGTGCTGCAGGAGCGCGGACTCTTCCGTGAGGAGTACGAAGCGGACACCCTCCGCGGGAATCTCGGTCTGCCCGTACCGGAGAATCGGTATACGGCGGCGAGAAGGAAAGCGGCGGAAGCGCAGGTGCTGCCCGAGCAGCCGGAGACCGTTCCCGCACCCTAAGATCCACAACCGATAGGAGAGAAAAACCTCATGATCAGATCCTTCCGCGCATTCCCTGCTGCAGCCCTGTCTCTCTTCGTCCTGCTGGCCGGCTGCGGAGCACCGCCTGCGACCGAGCCGAAGCCCGCACAGGGTGCCGCACCTGCAGCATCCGCCCCTGTTCAAGGCGGAACCTTCACCTATGCCCTCGCGGGCTCCCCGAGCGGACTCGATCCGAACGTCGTCCCCGGCGCTGCGGATTACCGGGTCATGCGGTCGCTGTATGACAGCCTCGTCGTGCAGCTGCCCGACAAGTCCATCAAGCCCTGGCTGGCCGAGGAGTGGACCGTATCCCCCGACGGCAGAACGTATACGTTCAAGCTGCGCAAGGACGTCACGTTCCATGACGGGACGCCGTTCAATGCGGCGGCGGTCAAGTACAACTTTGACCGCATCGTGAACCCGGCGACGAAGTCCCGTTTTGCCATTACGCTGATCGGTCCTTACGAATCCTCGGAGGTGATCGACGATTACACGGTGAAGGTGAACCTGAAGTCGCCGTACAGCGCCTTCCTGAGCTCCCTCGGCCAGGCGTTCCTCGGCATCGTCTCGCCGGCGGCTGCCGAGAAGTACAAGGACCAGCTCGTCAAGAATCCGGTCGGCACGGGTCCCTTCAAGTTCGTGAGCTGGACGGAGAATGCGGCGATTACTCTCGAGCGCAATCCGGCCTACCAATGGGCTCCGGCCTTGGCGGAGAACAAAGGCGCGCCTTATCTGGAGAAGCTTGTCTTCAAAATCATTCCGGAGGAGGCCACGCGGATCGGCAGCGTGCAGAGCGCCCAGGTGTCAGCGGCCGAGACGGTGCCGCCGCAAAATTTGATCTCGCTGAAGAGCGACCCGAACGTCCAGCTTCTTCAGGCGGAAGCGACCGGCATTCCCTACACGCTGATGCTGAACCAGGATCATGCACCGTGGAATGAACTGGACGCGAGGAAGGCCGTACAGCTGGCGATCGACTTCGATGCCATCGTCAAGACGCTGTATCTGGGCACCTATCCGAGAGCCTGGTCGCCGCTTACCCCGTCCGTCGCCGGCTACAACAAGGAGCTCGAAGGGGCGGTGAAGCCCGACCTCGACAAGGCGAATGCCCTGCTCGACGGGCTTGGCTGGGTGCGCGGGGCGGACGGCATCCGCGAGAAGAACGGGAAGAAGCTGACGATTCATTACGTGGACGGCTCGCCGAACCGGGAGAAGCGCAACGACATTGCAGCCATGATTCAGCAGCAGCTCAAGAAAGCAGGCATTGCCGTTGAAGTGGAGATCACCTCGGATACCTCCACGGCGCTCATGGTCAAAGGCACGAATGACCTGGCCGGCGTCAGCAACGTGTCCGGCGACCCGGATATTCTGCGGAGCTTTTTCCATACGAATGCCATCCCGAACGCGAACAAGTGGGGGCACAACCATACCCACAAATCCGATCCGCAGCTCGACGCCTGGCTCGAAGAAGGACTGAAGGAGCAGGACCCTGCCAAGCGGGAAGAGGTATACAAAAAGGTACAGAAATACGTGATCGATCATGCGTACGGCTTCCCGGTCTATGTGTTCCCTTACACGGTGGCGGCCGGGAAGAACGTCAGCGGGTTCAAGTTCGATTCGCTCGGCTACCCGCTGTTCTATGACGTATCGCTGAAAGGGTCCTGACGAAAGGAGGAGCGCCGGTGGCCGGAGCTGTCATTCAACGACTTCTGTCGTCCCTGCTCGTGATTGCGGGGGCGTCGTTCCTGGTCTTCTTCATCCTGTACCTGCTGCCGGGCGACCCCGTGCTGATGATGCTGGCCGGAACGACGTTCACGCCGGAGGCGGCGGCGAACCTGCGGCACCAGCTCGGACTGGACCAGAGCGCCCTGCAGCAGTTCCTGCGGTTCGCGGGCGGACTGCTGCAGGGAGATTTCGGCAAGTCGCTGGTCAGCGACGACCCCGTCCTGCCGAAGATCCTGTCCCAGTTCCCGGCCACCGCGGCGCTGACCCTCGCGGGGACACTGATCGCCGTCGTCTTCGGCATCTGGCTCGGCGTCCTGTCAGCCGTGCACCGGGGAGGCATCATCGATCTGGCGGCCCGTCTGGTATCGCTGCTCGGCATCTCCATGCCGACCTTCTGGTCGGGCATTCTGCTCATCCTGATCTTCTCCGTGCAGCTGAACTGGTTCCCGGCGCTCGGATCGGACGGCTGGCGGACCCTGGTGCTGCCGGCGGCGGCGCTGGGACTGGTCGGCTCGGGCTTCATCGTGCGCATGGTCCGAAACTCGATGCTTGAGGTGATGAACGAGCCGTTCATCACGACCCTCCGGGCCAAGGGGCTGCCTGAGCGGCTCGTCATGTACCGGCACGCCCTGCGCAGCGCGCTCATCCCCGCGCTGACGATCATCGGCATCCAGATCGGGGAGCTGCTGGCGGGCGCCGTCGTGATCGAGACGGTCTTCTCCCGTCAGGGGATCGGCCGCCTGCTTGCCGGGGCGATTACGGCGAAGGACCTGCCGGTCGTGCAGGGCGTGATTTTTTTTACGGCGATGGTGTATGTCGCGGTCAATCTGCTGGTGGATCTGTCTTACACGCTGATCGATCCCCGGGTCAGAAGAACACAATAACCAGGTTCCGTGAAGAAGGGAGGAAGAGGATATGAAAAGTGCGGCCGCCGCCCCCGGCACTGCTGCCGAGCAGCGCAAGGAAACCGGGAAGCCGGCACCGGGGAGGAAGAGCGGCGTGACGATGTCCGATCTCCTGTACAAGGGGGCTCTGCTCCTTATCCTGCTGATTGCGGTCTCCGCCGTGGTGCCGCAGTGGATTGCCCCGTACTCCCCGACGGAGATGAACCCGGATTCGCTGCTGCAGCCGCCGGGGGCGGCACACCTGTTCGGCACCGACTATTTCGGCCGGGACGTCTTCAGTCTCGTCGTGCACGGCAGCCGGGATTCCCTTCTGATCGGGATCGGCTCCGTTCTGCTGGGAGGGCTGGTCGGCGGGCTGATCGGCAGCCTGTCGGGTTATATCGGAGGGGCGGTGGACGCGCTGCTCATGCGGCTCATCGACGTGCTGATGACCGTGCCGGGCCTGCTGCTCTCCCTTGCGGTGGCGGCGGCCCTCGGCCCGAGCCTGTTCAATATCGTGCTGGCGGTGAGCATCGCCGCCGTGCCGAGGTATGCAAGGGTGGTTCGCAGCCAGGTGCTCAGCATCAAGAGCAGGCCGTTCATCGCCGCGTCCCGGTCGATCGGGGCGGGCGGCTGGCATATCTTCGTGCGGCACGTCCTGCCGCATACCTGGACGCCGCTGCTCGTCATGGCGACCATCGGCGTCGGCTCGTCGATCCTCTCCGGCGCGGCGCTTAGCTTCCTTGGGCTCGGCGTCCTGAAGGAGGTGCCCGACTGGGGCACGCTGCTGTCGCAGGGCAGGGGTTATCTCACCGTAGCTTGGTGGATAACAACGTTCCCGGGCCTTGCGATCACCGGACTCGTGCTGGCCGTGAACCTGGCCGGCGACCGGCTGCGGGATATTCTGGATCCGAAGCTGAGCGGGGGGACGGGGGCCAAGGGCGGCTGACGTGAAGAGGAGAAGCCAACGCACCAGCTTGTGATGTGAAAAGGAGGAGACCAGCCCATGGCCAAACCGCTGCTGGAACTCGAACGAATCACTGTAGACTTCCTGAAGGAAGAGGGGCCGGTCACCGCACTGAGCGAGCTGTCGCTGCAGGTGTTTCCCGGCGAGACCCTGTGCCTGGTCGGAGAGTCGGGAAGCGGGAAGACCCTGGCCTCCAAGACGGCCATGAGGCTGGTCGAGTACGAGAACGGCCGGATCTCGAGAGGCAACATCTGGCTTGGCGAGCAGGATATTTCGACCTGGAGCCAGGAGCGGATGCGCACGGTCCGGGGCAGGCGGGCCGCGATGATCTTCCAGGAGCCGATGTCGGCCTTCGACCCGGTCTTCACGGTAGGACAGCAGCTCGTCGAGGCGATCCTGCAGCATGGGGAGAAGACCGCGAAGGAGGCCTGGCGGCACGCCGTTCATCTGCTCGGCCGGGTCGGCATCCCGGAGCCGGAGCTGCGGATGAAGATGTACCCCGGCGAGCTGTCCGGCGGCATGCTCCAGCGGGCGATGATCGCCATGGCGCTCTCCTGCAGCCCCGAACTGCTCATCGCCGACGAGCCGACGACTGCGCTGGACGTGACCGTACAGGCCCAGATCCTGCACCTGCTGCAGGAGCTTAAGGAAGAGTACGGGATGGCCATCCTGCTGGTGACCCACGACCTGGGCGTTGCCGCCGAGATGGCGGACCGGGTGGCGGTCATGTACGCCGGCCGGATCGTCGAGGAAGCGCCGGCGGCGGAGCTGTTCGAGCGGCCGCTGCACCCGTATACCCGGGGGCTGCTCGCTTCCGTGGCCCGGGCCGGCCTGCCCCGGGGAACCCGGCTGCCGTCCATCGAGGGAAGCATCCCTTCGCTGACGGCTCCCCCGGCCGGCTGCCGGTTCCATCCACGCTGCCCGCAGGCCGTGCCGCAGTGCACGCAGAGCGAGCCGCCGCTGGCTGGGTACGAAGGGGGGCGCCGGGCCGCCTGCTGGCTGGCGGAGGAGCCGGGGAACCCGGAGAGCCCGGGAGGAGGATGGCAGGCGGAGGCGGAGAGCCCAGCCCAACGCAGCGGTGATGACGCAGACCGGCGGGGCTCCCGCCGACTGGAGCCCGCAGCAGCGTTCGCTGGGGTCCGGCACCACGACGCTGGGACCGCCGGCGAGCCGGGCACCGCACGTGTCCCGCAGCCTGCGGCCGGACTGCCGGACGCCGGACACGGCACCCGCGTTTTCGCCAAGGAGGCGGCCATCCGCTCCTTGAGCGCCGCTGCGCCTGCAGCCGGTGAGCCGGGCGGGTCTCCGCTGCTCTTCGAGGTCCGCGGCCTGTGCAAAGCGTATCCTTTCGGCGCGGCCTGCTGCGGCGGCCGAAGGGCCGGATTCTTGCCGTCGACGGCGTCTCGCTGACGGTCCGGGCCGGCGAGACCTTCGGGCTCGTCGGCGAATCCGGCAGCGGCAAGTCGACGCTCGGCCGGACGCTGCTGCGGCTCGAGAAGCCGACGGAAGGGCAGGTGCTCTTCGAGGGAAGGGACCTGGCGAAGCTGTCTCCCGCCGACCTGCGGGAGGCCCGGCGCTCGATGCAGGTGATCTTCCAGGACCCTTACGGGTCGCTGAATCCCCGGTGGACGGTTGGCGAGCTGGTCGGGGAGGGGCTGGCCGTTCACGGGCTGGCATCCGGTACGGAGCGCAGCGAACGCGTCGCGGAGCTGCTGGCGGCGGTGGGCCTGCGTCCCGAGTGGAGCGGCCGCTATCCCCACGAGTTCTCGGGCGGGCAGCGCCAGCGGATCGGCATCGCCCGGGCGATGGCCCTCCGGCCGAAATTCATCCTCGCCGATGAGGCGGTGTCGGCGCTCGATGTGTCCGTGCAGGCCCAAATTCTGAACCTGCTGCAGGAGCTGCAGCAGAAGGAGGGGCTGACCTACCTGTTCATCGGCCACGGCCTGCAGCGTGGTCCGCCACATGTCGGACCGGATCGGCGTCATGTACCTTGGCCGTCTGGTCGAGGTAGCCCCAAGCGGTGAGCTGTTCCGCCGCCCGGCGCATCCATATACGGCAGCGCTGCTGGCCTCCATTCCGCAGGGGGATCCCCGGCGCAGAGGCGGGCTCGTCCCCTTGACCGGGGAGATTCCCTCGCCGGCCAATCCGCCTTCCGGCTGCCGCTTCCATCCCCGCTGCCCGGCGGCGAAGCCGCTCTGCCGGGAAGCCGAGCCGCCTTGGCACGAGATCGGACCGGATCATGCGGCAGCATGCCATTTTCCACTGTAAACCGGACTTGGCGGCCTTCGCCCGCTAAGGGCGGGGAGCCAGACTTATACGATATGGAGGAGCTGATATCATGAGCCAAACGGCCATTGATCTGAACGTATTCGCGGGCAATCTGTCCCGGATCGAGGAAAGCCTGAAGGGATTGACGGAAGAGCAGCTGACCTGGAAGCCCGCGCCGGACAAATGGAGCATTAAGGAAGTGGTGGCCCATCTGGCGGACCACCTGGTCGTCACGGCCTTCCGCATCCGTCAGATCGTATCGGAAGAGGTGCCGCAGGTGCCTGCCTTCGATCAGGATGCCTGGGTGGCCGGGATTCGGGCGAACGAGGTGCCGATCAAAGAGCTCCTGGACACCTACAGGGCCCTGCTGGAGGTGAATCTGCCCCTCCTGAAGCGTCTCACTCCGGAGGAGTGGGCACGGACCGCCGTCAATCCAAGGGGGAAGACCGTCACGCTGGCGGAGCTGCTGGAGGGCTTCTCCAAGCATGTCGGAACGCATCTGGGCCAGATCGAGCGCAACAGGCTGGCGTTCGGACAGACGGCGGCCGCTTCGAGCTGACGAACGGTGAAGGGGCCGGCATGATGCGGCAGGCAGCGGGAACTGGGCTGCAGCGGCATGACCCTCCCGGCCCCTCGGATACCATGGTCCTTTTATAGAATGGCCCCTTTTATAAAGAGAGAGATCCTTATATAGAAAAACGTAATGCAGGGATAGAAAAGGTTAATCTACGGTTGACGCGAAAGAAATGCGGTGCTACACTCTGTATATCTTAAATCCAACCATACATATAGGATTTATGAGTTAAAGGCTGATTGGACCAACCAAAAGCCGCTGTTCGAACAGGCAGCGGCTTTTTGCCGTTCACAGCCTCGAGAATTACACACACAGATGGAGGGGTTCCTGTCATGATCAACAACAAAACAACCAAGCTTGTCCCCGCAGTGCTCACGGCCCTGCTGCTCCTCGCCGGCTGCGGCACGGCGCCGGCGGCCAAGGAGACCGCAGCGAAGGATACCGATGGCGGCACGAAGCTGGAGAAGCCGGCCGCCGCGGCTCCCAAGAAGGTCATCATCGGGACCGGCACCCAGTTCCCGAATATCTGCTTCCTGGATGACAAGGGCAACCTGACCGGCTACGATGTGGAGCTCGTAAGGGAGATCGACAAGCGTCTGGCGGATTACGAGTTCGAATTCAAGACGATGGATTTCTCCAACCTGCTTCTGAGTCTCGAGACCAAGAAAATCGACGTCATCGCCCACCAGATGGAGGTCAACGAGGAGCGGAAGGCCAAGTTCCTGTTCAACGACGAGGCGTATAACATTTTTCCGAACAAGGTGGTCGTTCATAAGGACCGTAATGACATCCAATCAATCGACGATCTCAAGGGCAAAAAAGTCATCGTCGGCGCGACAAGCAATGCGGCGGTACTGCTGCAGGAATACAACAAGAAGAACAACAACGCCATCCAGATCGTCTACTCGGGCAGCGGCGGCACGAACGATGTGATCGCGCAGCTGAAGGCCGGCCGCGTGGACGCGACGATCTCCACCCAGTTCGCCATCGACCAGCGCAACAAGACGGCGGATGCCCAGCAGAAGACGGTGGGACCGGCGATCTCGAATTCCAAGGTATTCTTTATCCTCCAGAAGGATGGCACCGAGCTCAAAACCAAGATCGATGAGGCGCTGAAGGAGATCAAGAAGGACGGTACCCTCGGCAAGCTGAGCACCCAGTGGCTCGGAGCAGACTATACCGTATCCGAATAGAAAGCGGGCAGGGCTATGGGAAAAGCTTTTGATATCACGCTGGTGGGAACCTTCCTGCCCAAGCTGCTGGCTTATCTGCATGTGACGCTGTTCATTCTGCTCCTCTCCCTGATCGCGGGGGTCGTGTTCGGCTCCCTTCTGGCCCTGGTCCGGCTCTACAGGGTACCCGTGCTGAGCCGGGCCGCGGTCGTCTACGTTTCGTTCATGCGGGGGACGCCGATCATCATCCAGCTCTTCCTCGTGTATTACGGACTGCCGGAGCTGCTGCGCGGAGTTGGGATCGACCTGTCCAGCGTGCATGCCCTGGTCTTCGTGATCCTGACCTACGGCCTGCATATCGGGGCTTTCTTCTCGGAGATCGTCCGCTCGGCGGTCGTCAGCGTGGACCGCGGACAGGTCGAAGCGGCCTACTCCATCGGCATGACGCCGAAGGACGCGTTTCTCCGCATCGTTCTTCCCCAGGCGCTGACGATCGCGATGCCGAACTTCGGCAATCTCGTCATCTCTTCGCTGAAGGATACGTCGCTCGCTTTTTCCCTGGGTGTGATGGATATGTCCGGACGCGCGGAGACGCTCGGCACGACCAACCATTACCTGGAGATCTATATGGCGCTCGCGGTTATCTACTATGCGGTCAGTCTCTCGCTGGAGAAGCTCTTCGCTCTGGCGGAGCGCAGGCTGCAGCGTCATGAAATCCGGGAGGGCTCCGAGCCCGGGAATTCGGGCACCGGACAGACCGTCAACGGAAGGAGGGGATTCCGATTCAGCTTGACCCGCTCTTCATCGCAGAAGCCTTCTTCGACATCCTGAAGGCCCTGCCGCTTACGCTGGTGATCTCCATCGTCCCGCTGCTGTTCGGATTCGTAATCGGCACGGGCATCGCGCTGATCCGCATCTACAAGGTGCGCGGCCTGCATCACCTGGCCTCTTTCTATGTGTCGTTCATCCGGGGCACCCCGCTGCTCCTGCATATCATGATCATCTACTTCGGCCTGCCGCTGCTGTTCGATACGCTGGCCGCCTCCTACGGATGGAGCGCCCGTTCGAGCTCCATTCCGCTCATTACCTTCGTCCTGGTCGCCTTCTCGGTGAATTCGGGCGCTTACATGTCGGAGGCGATCCGCTCGGGCATTCTGTCGGTCGACCGCGGCCAGCTGGAGGCGGCATACTCAGTCGGCATGACGCGCTGGCAGGGGATGCGGCGCATCGTGCTTCCCCAGGCGCTGATGGCGAGCCTGCCCAATCTGCTGCACAAGTTCGTCGGTCTGCTGCACGGCTCTTCGCTTGCTTTTACCATCTCGCTGGAGGAGCTGAACGGCAGGGCGAACATCGTGGCCACGAGCAATCTGAAGTTTCTTGAAGCGTTCATCGCGGCCGCCTTCATCTATTGGGGGCTGACGCTGCTGGCGGAAGGCCTGACGGCACTGCTCGAGAGACGCCTCAATCTGTACAACCGGGGAGGGATCGCATGATCCAGCTGACGAATATCCGCAAGTCCTTCGGAGCCCAGCAGGTGCTCCAGGGAATCGATCTGACCGTGCAAAAAGGAGACGTTGTCGCTATTCTCGGACCGAGCGGCTCCGGCAAAACAACGCTGCTGCGCTGCATCAATTTCCTCGAGAAGCCGGATGTGGGAACGGTGCGGATCGGCTCCTTCGGCGTAGACTGCCGGGCGGCCGGGAAGAAAGACATCCTGGAGCTGCGGCGCCGGACGGCGATGGTGTTCCAGCACTACAACCTCTTCAAGCACAAGACCGTGCTCGAAAATGTGATGGAGGGACTCACCGTCGTGCGGAAGCTGCCGAGGGAAGAGGCGAAGCAACGCAGTCTGGAAGTGCTGGAGAAGGTCGGACTGTCGCACAAAACGGATGCCTATCCGAGCGCGCTCTCCGGCGGCCAGCAGCAGCGCGTCGGCATTGCGCGGGCGCTCGCGCTGAACCCCGAGGTGATCCTGTTCGACGAACCGACGTCGGCGCTGGATCCCGAGCTCGTGGGGGAGGTGCTCGCCGTCATCCGGCGCATTGCGAGGGAAGGGGTGACGATGATCATCGTCACCCACGAGATGGCCTTTGCCCGGGACGCGGCCAGCCATGTGGTCTTCATGGACGGGGGCGTCATCGTCGAGCAGGGGCCGCCGGACGAACTGTTCGCCCGGCCGCAGGAGGAGCGGACGAAGCAGTTCCTGGCCCGCTTCTCGTCCGAATGGAGCTACGCCATCTAAGCAGTAAGGGCTGCAGCATCAAGGAGGGAAAGGATATGACGGAGGTATACCGGCTGGCAGAGCCCGGCGATTCGGCAGAGCTGCTCGCTCTGATCCTGGGCGCTTACCAAACGATCCGGGATTTGAATATCGCTTTTACCGCGGCCCAGGCCGATCTGGACCTGGTACGCAGCAACATTGTGAACCACTCCTGCTATGTGTTGGAGCTGGATGGGGAGATCGCGGCTACCATCTCCCTCAAATCCCTGGAGGAGGTAACGCCGCATCCGTTTCTGTACTGGTTCGCGGTCGATCCGAAGCACAAAGGCCGGGGCGTGGGACGCAGGCTGCTGGATCACGTGGAAGACACGGTGGTCCGCCAGGGGCTGCAGGCCTCCGCCGTGACGCTCGCGACCTCGCGCAAGCACCCCTGGCTGCTTCCTATGTACGAGCGCCGGGGCTACCGGCCCTTCTACGAGCGGGACCTCGGGACGGACGACAAGCTTGTCTTTATGACCAAGGAGCTTCCCGGGAAGACGGAACAAGCGGATGACGAAGCAGCGGCCGCCCTGCTTCAGGAAGGCAGGACGGCATGAGCGCGGACAGCCGCCGCCAGGAGGCGGAAGCGCTGGGCCGTGAGGCGGAGGCTCTGCTGCCGGAATTGACGGCCTTCCGCCGGGAGCTGCACCGACGGCCTGAGCTCTCCATGGAGGAGGTGGAGACCACCCGCCGCATCCGCGAGGAGCTGGCCCGGGAAGGCATCCGCCTGCTGCCGCTGGATCTGCCGGTGGGGGTGCTGGCGGAGATCGACGGCGGCGAACCCGGTCCCCTGGTCGCTCTGCGTGCGGACATCGACGCGCTTCCGGTCACGGAAGAGACGGGGCTGCCCTTCGCCTCCGAGATCCCGGGCCGCATGCATGCCTGCGGGCACGATTTTCACACGGCGGCGATTCTGGGCGCGGCCAAGCTGCTGCACCGGCGGGCCGGAAGCTTCCGCGGCAGGGTCCGGCTGCTGTTCCAGCCGGGGGAAGAGAAGGGCACCGGGGCCAAGGCGCTGATCGGTGCCGGGGCACTGGAGGGCGTGCAGGCCATCTTCGGCATGCACAACAAGCCCGACCTGCCCGTAGGCACAATAGGGCTCAGGGAAGGCCCGCTGATGGCCAGCGTCGACGGCTTCAAGATCCGCGTGAGCGGCAAGGGCGGCCATGCGGCGATTCCTGACGCCGCCATCGACCCGATCGTGGCCGCCAGCGCCATCGTCGGCGGGCTGCAGACCGCGGTATCGCGCAGCATCTCGCCGCACCACAGCGCGGTGCTCAGCGTCTGCCGCTTCCAGGCCGGTACGACGTGGAACGTCATCCCGGATGAAGCCGTCCTCGACGGAACGATCCGCACCTTCGATGCGGAGGTCCGCTCCCGGATGCCCGTGCTGCTCGAACGCATCGCGGCGGGGATTGCCGCAGGGTACGGGGCGGAAGCCCGCGTGTCCTGGTTCGCGGGGATCCCGTTCGTGGATAACGACCCGGGCGCCGTGGACATCGTGAAGACGGCGGCCAATCGGCTGTCGCTCACCATAACGAAGGCCGAACGCTCTTCCGGCGGGGAGGACTTCGCTTATTATCAACGCGAGGTGCCCGGCGGCTTCATATGGCTCGGTACGGGCGGTACGGAGCAGTGGCACCACCCGAAGTTTACGGTCAGCGAAGAAGCGCTGGCCCCGGCGGCCGCATTGTTCGCCCTTTCGGCGCTGGAAGCGCTGGAGCGGCTGGAGCAGGAGGTGCCGCCCTTAGTTCAAGTGGAATAGGAGGAGGTTTATGCATACATCCTACGATGTGATTATCATCGGCGCGGGCTCTATGGGGATGAGCGCCGGCGCCCATCTGGCGCAGCGCGGACGCCGCGTGCTGCTCATCGACGCCTTCGACCCGCCGCATACGGGGGCCAGCCATCATGGGGAGACTAGGCTTCTCCGCCACGCCTATACCGGCGGCCCGACCTATGTACGGATGGCGCTCCGGGCGCACGAGCTGTGGAACGAGCTGGAGGCGGCTACCGGCAGGGAGCTGTTCCGGCCTACCGGCGTGCTCAACATGACGCCGGCGAGCCATCCGAGCCTGCTCGGCAAGCTCGAGGCCTCGAAAGCTTTTGATCTGAACGTGGAGTGGCTCAGTGCGGAGGAGATCGGCAAGCGCTGGCCCGGCATCACGCCGCCCGAGCATTATGTGGGCCTGTACGAGAAGGACGCCGGAGTTCTCCTCAGCGAGGAATGCGTCCGGGCCTACCGGGAGGTCGCGCTCGCCCACGGCGCGCTGTTGCTGCCGTATACCCGGGTCACGGGGATCACGCCGCTGTCGCGGAGTGTGACCGTCTCGACCCCGGTCGGGGACTTCCACGCCGAGAAGCTGATCCTGACCGCCGGGGCGGGGGCCGGCAGCATGCCGCGGTTCCCGCTTCCCGTCAAGGCCGTCCGCAAGACGGTGGGCTGGTTCCGGGCGGAGGAGCGCCTGTTCGGCTCCGAGCACTTCCCCGGCTTCACCATCGGCGGCTCGATGGGCGGCTATTACGGCTTCCCGAGCTTCGGCGGGTCGGGCCTCAAGATCGGCCGGCACGATACCGGCCGCCTCATCGAGGAGGGCGAGGCGCCGGAGGCCTTCGGGGCTTACCCGGAGGATGAGGGGGATCTGCGCAGCGCACTGGCCGCCTATCTGCCTTCGGCTGCAGGCCCGCTGCTGCGCGGAGGCATCTGCCGGTACGAGCGCAGCCCCGACGAGCATTTCATCATCGACCGGGCTCCGGTGCTGCCGGGCGTTTATTTCGCTTCCGGCTTCTCGGGTCATGGGTTCAAGTTCGCAAGCGTGGTCGGCGAAATTCTGGCCGATCTGATCACGAAGGGCAGCTGCGGCTTCGACCTGCAGCCGTTCCTCCTGTCCCGCTTCCGCAAGGGAGCCGTGCAGGCGCACGAGCCGGCATAATGGGAGGAAGGGACGGGACCCCCGAGAGTCGTTCCGCTTTTTGAAATATTAGGAAGTATAGCTCATATAGCTTACATACTGGCCAAGAAAGGGTGTCTTGCTCATGTCCATCACCGCCGAGCTGCAGATCCGGGATGCGCATCCCCGGGAGCGGGAAGAAGCCGTCTCGTTGTCCGTTGCAGCCTACAGCGAGTACCGGGAAAGCTACAGCGGGGAGTTCTGGGAAGGCTACAAGCAGTCCATGCGCGACCTTTGGTTCCGGGAAGACCTCCCGGCCGGGCGAATTATCGCTGTCCGGGACGGAAGGCTGCTCGGCTGCCTTCTGCTGTACCCGCCGGTAGAGCGTCTGTACGAGAGACTGCAGGCGAATATCCCTTACCATGAGATCCGTCTGCTCGCCGTGGATCCCGCAGCCCGCGGTCAAGGCATCGCCACCGCGCTGATCCGGGAATGCGCCGAGCGGGCGAGGAGCGGCGGCGATCCGTACCTCGGGCTGCATACGACGCAGCAGATGCGGGCCGCGGTCCGCTTGTACCGGCGTCTCGGTTTCGAACGGGCGCCGGAATTTGATTTTCCCGGCGGTGACGAGCGGACGCTTGTGGAGGCTTACCGGCTGCCGCTGGAGGGCGGGCTGAGCCTGTTGTCGGCGGCGCTTTGAAGTACGCCATATGGCCTCGTCATCATCTGAAGGGAGCAGGAACCCCATGAAGATCGCATTGTTCAGTCTTGTGATGAATCTTCCGAACGCCATCACCGGGGAGTCGTTCACCACAGGACAGAAGCTGGAGAACGTGATCCGGCAGGCGGAGCTCGCCGAACGGCTGGGCTTCGACGCCTACGGCGTGGGCGAGCGGCACGGCGCTCCGTTCCTCTCTTCCTCGCCGCCGCTGCTCCTGACCGCCATCGCGGGAAGGACCACGCGCATCCGGCTGCTGACGACCGTTACCGTTCTCAGTGTGCTCGATCCGGTGCGCGCAGCGGAGGATTACGCTACGCTCGACCACTTGTCCGGCGGGCGGCTCGAGATGATCATCGGCAAGGGCAATGACCCGCGCCATTACCCGCTCTTCGGGATCGCGGAGGAAGAGCAGTGGGATTCGCTGGCCGAACGCTATGCGCTGCTGCGCCGCCTGTGGGATGAGGAAGACGTGCACTGGGAGGGCCGCTACCGGCCGCCCCTGCACGGCGTCACCACCCAGCCGCGTCCCCTGCAGCGGCCGATTCCGGTGTGGCACGGCAGCGCTTCGAGCCCGCTGTCCACCGAGCTTGCGGCGAAGTACGGCGAGCCGATTTTCTCCTCAAACACGTTCCACCCCATGGCCAAGTACAAGGCGCTGATCGACCACTACAGGGAGCGCTGGGCTTATTACGGACGCGACCCGGCGGAGGCAGTGGTCGGTGCCGGCGCCGGCAGTCTGTATCTCGCGGATACGTGCGAGGAGGCGGTCCGCCGGTTCCGGCCTTATTATGATGCGATCCAAGCTACCCCTTCGGCACAGCACAACCAGTCCCCGTTCAAGGACCTCGAGGACCAGATGGAGAACGGTCCCATCCTGGTAGGCAGCCCCGAGCGCGTGATTGCGAAGATTATGGAGTATCATGCCGCCTTCGGACACAGTGTGCTCAGCATCAGTGTGGATGGGCTCAGCGAGGCGGAGCAGCAGGAGCAGCTGCACCGGTTCGCACAAGAAGTGGCTCCTGTGCTCCGGCGTGAGCTGCCGAGCCGCGTGTGGGAGCCGAAGGCCCCCGTGGGGCAGAGCGTGTGGGGGTGACACCGTGACGAAGAAGAACCGAATGATTCTGAACCTGCTCCTGAGCCCGGCGGGGTCCCACCGAGGTGCCTGGCGCCATCCGGACACGAGGCTGGAGGAGCTTCACGACATCCGCCACTACCACCGGCTGGCCCGCCTGGCCGAGCAGGCTAGGATCGATTCGCTGTTCCTGGCGGACGGCCTGTCGGTCGAAGTCGAAGCGGTCCGGCACGGGCCGATCCTCAGCTTCGAGCCGCTGACGCTGCTGTCTTCCATCGCCTCCGTGACCGAACACATCGGGCTGATCGCCACCGCGTCCACCACGTTCGGCGAGCCGTATCACACCGCCCGGTTCTTCTCGTCGCTGGATGCGATCAGCGGAGGCCGGGCCGGCTGGAACATTGTCACGACCGGCGTGGAACGGACGGCGTATAACTTCGGGCTGGCCGGGCTGCCTCCGCATGCGCTGCGGTATGAGCGGGCGAGCGAGTTCACGGAGGTCGTGCTGAAGCTGTGGGACAGCTGGGAGGAAGGCGCCCTGGTGCAGGATCAGGCGGCGGGCCTCTACGCCGACCCGGCCAAGGTGCACGAGATCTGTCACGAAGGCGTCCATTTTTCGGTCCGCGGTGCGCTGAACGCGGTCCGCTGCCCGCAGGGGAGGCCGCTGCTGGTGCAGGCCGGCGCTTCGGAGGAGGGCCGGAACCTGGCGGCCCGCTTCGCCGAGATGATCTTCACGGTACAGCCGACGCTGGAGGAGGCCCGGGCATTCTACCGGGACATCAAGCGGCGAACGGCCTTGGCCGGCCGCAGCCCGGAGCGGCTCAAGGTGCTGCCCGGGCTGCTTGTCAACGTGGGCGCCACCGAGGCGGAGGCGGAGCAGAAGGCGGCGGAGCTTCGTGCGATCGTCTCCGTCGAGCGCTCCGTCATGTCGCTGTCCAATCTGCTCGGCATGGATTTCTCAGCCTACTCGCTCGATGATCCGTTCCCGCCCCTGCCTGAGCCGCAAGACGTGAATGCCTATCACTCGTTCCATGCGCTGGTCCGCGGGATCACGAGCCAAGAACGGCTGACGATCCGGGAGTTCGTGCACAAGCACTGGTCGGGCAGCGGTCAGCTTGCGGTCACCGGCACCCCCAAGCAGGTGGCGGATGTGATGGAGGCCTGGTTCCTTGGAGGTGCGGCGGACGGCTTCAACGTGATGCCGCAGCTCGCCTTCGGCGGTGTGGAGGCCTTCCTGGGCCTGGTGGTGCCGGAGCTGCAGCGGCGGGGCTTGTTCCCGGACCGTTATACCGGCAGGACGCTGCGGGAGAATCTGGGACTGGAAGGTCTTTAGGCGTATAATGGAATGAGAAGGTGTAACGAAGCCGAATGACCATGGTGAGAGGGAGGATGTTAACGTGACACAGGATAGCAGAGCCAATCATGGTGGAACAGGAACACGAGAAGCCGGGGGCGAACGGAGTGCCGGTTATCCGAATGCTCAGCTGCTGGTAGAGCCGGATTGGCTGGAGGAGCATGCCGCGTCTGCGGATGTCGTCCTGCTGGATGCCCGGGCCCAGGGCTATGGGGAAGGGCATATCCCGGGGGCGTCGTGGCTCGATGTCAAACGGCTGAAAGACGCGGACGGCCGTACCTCGCATCCGCTGAAGCCATAAGGGAAGCGCTCACCGCAAGCGGCGTCCGGGACGGCCGCACCGTTGTCGTCTACGACGATGGCGGCGGCGTGACGGCGGCCCGTGTGTTCTATGTGCTCGAAGCCTTCGGCTGGCGGGACAAGGTCAAGGTACTGAACGGCGGATTCGCCGCATGGAAGGCTGCGGGAAAAGCGGTGTCCACCGACACGCCGAGTGTCGAAGCAGGTTCGATCGCGGCTCTGACCCTGGACGAGCGCAGGGTGACGACCAAGGAGCGGATCCAGGCCGGGCTGGAAGGCGCCGTCATTCTTGACACGCGTTCTCGCGAAGAATATACCGGCGAGGACACCCGGACGAACCGCAAAGGCGGACATATCCCCGGAGCCGTACACCGGGAGTGGAAGGATTCCCTTCTGCCTCCTGACGAGAACGGCGTCGTCCGCTTCAAGCCGGCCGGTCAGCTGCTGCAGGAATTCGAGGAAGCCGGCGTACGCCGCGATCGGGTGGTCGTGCCGCACTGCCAGTCCAATCAGCGGGGGGCGCATTCTTACTTCGTGCTTCGTCTGCTCGGGTATGAGGATGTGAGGCCATATGAAGGCTCCTGGGACGAATGGGGGAACGCGGAGGATACAGAGGTAGAGGGATAGCCTGGTGCAGGCTCTTTCATTGGCATTCATCGGATTCATGGGATTCATCGGGTTGAACCCAAAACCCCCATATACGGGCATCTGCGTGCAGGAGCGAGGAATCGGGCTTCGGCAAGCAGATGCCTGTTATACGTCATACATCCTTTGTACCTGAGGGCTAACGACTGAGAATAGAGCAGGTTACGCTAAGCGACCGGACTGACTAAGGGAGCGGTATACCGGAGATTCCCGAACAAAGACGAGATAGCGGGGGAACCATTCGATTATGCGGGCCGGGTGCTGATGGAGCAGGTGACGGCGTGGTTTTTAGTTTAGGCAAAAGCCCCGCAGGGGGGAACCCCGGGATTCCCCATGAAATTACGGTTTCTCCCGCGTATAGATACTCCGGTCAAGCAGGAACTCCTTTTCTCCGGACGGGGTAAAGTACAGCTCGATGGTATGCCGGTCTTCGCTCTCAATCTTGATCACCGTGCGCATGCCCGCCTGCTTGCCTGCATTCTCTTCGCCGAGCAGGCCTTGATCGGTGAAGAAGCCGGACATGCTGATCGTGGTCTGGGGCCCCATGCCCGTTTCTCCCTGATAGATCATCATGTTGGCATTCAGGGCATCGACCGTCACCCATTCATAGCGTTTATCGATGTCGCTGTATCCAAGCAGTCCCATTCGCCAATACTTCTCGCTGCCGATCTTTCCTTCGGTCTCGTCTTTCAGATAACGCCCATCCGCCATCCAAGTCTTGCGGGAGACGAGGTCCTTCGAGACGGTAGGGTTGTCGGGCGTACCGAGAACCGCGTAGATGGTCTTCTCCACGCGCCAGGTACCTTCCAGCGGTTTCAGTGCTTCATGCCCGGGACCCGGGAGTCCCGCGCGGACAAATAGAGGAATATCCTGCTGCCCTTGTTTCGGTTCATTCTTTGCCGCTGCGGAAAGACTTTCAAGCCCAAGTTCATTCTTCTGTCCCGGCTTCGTCGATTGCTGCGCACCGGATGGATGGCCAGGCAATGCGCAGCCTGCAATGAATACAACCGACAATAGGATCAGGGGCAGGCTGAACCGGATCGGTGCCGAGCGCCCGTAAGCTCTAAGGGCTGCCCCTCCCGCTGCCTTACGAATGCTTGATAGGGTGGTTTTCATGGTCATGATCACTCCTTTTAGGACGCTGCTCTGCTGCCATAGTCATTCGGAACTTCATGCAGCGCCTGGAAGTAAACTCGGCTGACAGGCCGAGCGCCGGTATCGAAATCGACTATGTGATTGGAGAGGTAATGCGGTGTCAGCTTCAGCGGAGTCAATAAGTGGTTCCCGTCGCTGGAGTACTGCGCGCAGAAATTACTGCGCCGGCTTCTCCACGCCTAACTCCGCATTGCCGTCTATGAATTTCAGATTGAATTTGAACTTGTCAATCTTCCAGCTATCCGATACTTTGATGAAGTGCAGGTTATAGCTGCCAACGAACGTTCGGGTGTTTTTGCCGGATTCATTCGGCAGATAATGGTAGGCGATTCCGTAGCAGAACAGGTCGGCTTCATTTCCCCGCACATCCACCCGATAATTGCCGATTTGATGATGAATGGCCTTCAGCGGCGCAAGTCCTGCTTCCCAACCGTCAACTATGTGCCGGGGAGTAACCATGGCCGGCTCTCCTCCTCCGGCGGAGGACATATCGAACAGAACCTTCTCGGCAAAGCTCAGCTTCACTTGCGGCCAGTTCCGTTCATCCGTTTGAATAAACAGCTGATTCGCCGCGTCGATGATGCGATTGGCCTCGGCGGTATTGCGTGCAGCAGCGGAATGTTCGCCTTCAGCACGGTCATTTGCTGAAACAGCGGCATAAGCGTAACCGCTGCTCACCAGAATCAGAAGGGCGGCGATTGCCGATAAGCTGATTTTTTTGAACGAGCCTGCTTTTTTCATAGGTCATCCTCCTCAATGGGGTCCTTCATGTGATAGAGGTTGCGGCTACCAGGCAATACGCTGACCATCCCGGAAGAAGCCTCCGCTTGGGCCATCCGCGTCCAGCTGAGTCAGCCAGATGATCGAAGCGGCGGCTTCCTCGGCGCTGCGTGGAGCCGCAGGCCCGCCCATCCCCGGTCCGCACCCATCCGGGGCAAACCGCATTGATTTTGATATCGGGTGTGATCTCCGAGGCAATCAGTCTCGTTAATGCGTTCAAGGCAAGCTTGGACAGCTTGTAAGCGCCTGTGCCCGGATGATCCATCGCCGCGGCTTCGCCATAGCCGGAGGAGATGTTCACGATCCGCCCGTATTGACGAGCCTGCATAAGCGGCAGGAAGGCGCGGATGACATGGTAGGGACCCAGCGTATTGGTCTTTAGGATTAACTCCAGAAGGGAAGGGTCGATCTCCGTCAAGCGCTTCCCTTCATCGAGATAAAGCGCCGCATTGTTGACTAATACATCCAGCCTGCCGTATTGGCGGCGTACAACTTCTTCGGCGGCCCGGATGCTTTCAGGATCAGTCACATCCATTGTGAGAAAATCTACCCTGCCCTTGAGATTCTTCATCGAGCGAGCCGCTTCCTCACCGCCTGCGGCATCGCGGCCGGCGAGCAGGACCAGCATACCCGCTTCAGCCAATTGCTTGCAGAGCGCACGGCCGATTCCTCTGTTGCCGCCTGTGACCAGCGCTACTGCGTTCTGATCGTCCCTCACGCGTCATCCTCCTCGAATCCCCTAAAACGAAAAGTGCACCAGATATGGAATGGTCTGAAACCTGCTGATGCTTTCAATACAGGCCTGTGCAGGAGGAGGAATCGCGTACATGCCGGAGCACGCTTCGCTCTGCTGTTCATTCATGATGCGGGCCTCCTTTCCTTGTTCTTGTCTGCTTTAGTATAGAGAGCTTCGGCGTTCAAATATTGAACGAAACGCGCATGTTTTTGTACGTTCTGAGCAATAGAGATGAAAATAATAGTGAAAACAAGAAAACCACAGTACCGTGAAGGTGCTGTGGTCAGCAGGGAACATGCAGTATTAACGGGTCAGGAGGAATTCCCTCGGCGACAGACCGGTGATGCGCTTGAAATGCCGGTGGAAATGGCTCTGGTCCGTAAACCCGAGGGTTGAGGCGATTTCGGCGAGCGTCAAGCTGCGGCTTTGAATAAGGGATTTGGCTTTCTCGACGCGGATGGCAATGAAGTACTGGTGGGGGCTGAGCCCGGTAGCTTGTTTAAACAGGCGGCTCAGATGCGATTGGCTCATATGGGCTACCGCCGCTAATTCTTCCAGCGATATGTCCCGCTCGATATGGGCATGCATATATTCGATGGCCCGTGAAACCTGCTGAGCGCTCATTTTACGGGGCAGGGCACGCTGCTTCCTGGGAGTTGATGTATAGTTTTGCAGGAGATGAACGGTTAAGAGCCGGACGAGCGAGTCGGTGTAGAGCTTGCCGCCGGCTCCTTCGCTTTGAAGCTCATCGAGCAGCCATTGGCTTAGATGGAAGAGCTTCGGGTCACTCGTCCGCAGCTTGTGATTAAGCTCAATACGACCGCCGGAGGCCACGAACTCCGAATGCCCGGCAATCTCTTGGACGAAAGCCGGATCCAGCTCCAGACGGAGAAAAGAAAGCTCCTCCTCCCACCTGCAGTAGCTCATCTCTCCTGCGGAAAAAACATTGATGTTCCCTGGGCGGGCGACGCCTTCTTCATTCAAGCCGTCCCCCCGCTCATGAACATGTACAGGTCCCGGGGTGGTATGTATGACGATGAGATGCCTCGACAAGGAGGACTCGAACGCTTCCTGGGGAGGCACTCCCTGCCACTTGGACAGTGAAATATGCTCCCACCCCAGACTGTCGCTGCTTAGAAGTGGTCCGTTCCGTAGGGGTCGATCTTCAGGCGCATGGATTCGTTTCTTCATATCGATTCTCCATCCTTTCCAGACCGGTTCCTTAAATCTGGATATTATGGAATATTGTATAACATAGCTGCGTTATCTGTCGATCTTTCTTCTTCAGGTTCGAATGTCATCCAATCCGCTCCTTTCTGTGCGTGATCGGCCAATACTTCCTCCAGCCCGCTGCAAATGCTCCTCCTCACAAGTGCTTCATCCCGCTCCCGCATCATTCATGCCCCGACGCATTTGTCCCTCTTTGCTCAGCCTCCTGTCCGCCCGCCGCCATTCTCTCCATACGGTACGTCTTGGGCGGCTGACCGGTCCACTTCTTGAACGCCTTCGAGAACGAGAAGAGGTCCGGGTATCCGACCGAGTGGGCGATCTCGGACAGCGTATAGCCCGTATGCTCCAGCAGATGCCGGGCTTCCTTCATCTTCAGCTCCTGCAGGTACTGCACGGGCGGCAGGCCGTAAGTATGGCGGAACCGCTTGGAGAAGTGGGTCCGCTCGACGCCGACATAGTCCGCCGCACGTTCGACGGTGATCCCGTCGGCATAGTGCATCTCGAGATACTCTTTGCCCCGCTGAAGCCAGGCGGATTCCCCGCGGAGCCCGCTCTGCCGTGTGCCGGCCGTAGAAGCCGTCAGCAGATCGAAGACGCCGTGGAGATAGTGGAGCCTGGCCAGATCGGTCATCCGTTCTCCGGACTGGCCTGCGCCGCGGGCCGACCGGTCCAGGAAGGTCCATAACAGCTTCACCGCCTCCTTGACAGCCGCTCCAGCCGCATGGGGCTGCTCTTCCTGCAGCCCGAGACGTGCGAGAAGGCTTCGGGCCCCCGGACCGTCGAAGGCAAAGAAGATCTTGCGCAGCGGCTCATCCGCCGCCGTGTAGTATTCATGGGTAACCTGGGGGAAGAGGCAGAACAGGTCCCCGGGCCGCAGGGAATACGTTTGTCCGGCCTGGTGGAACGTGCCCCGTCCATCCAGGATCACCAGCAGATAATGATAGGGCGTGGTGCGGGGGCCTATATGATAATTCGCTTTGGCCTCGTTATAGCCGATCCGGATCGGCCAGGCGGGACCGGATTTTTCAAACTCCGAGGGGGTGAAGTGATAGATCTCCAGGAATTCGTGGTGGTCTTCTCGCAGGTTGTCACGCATCGCAGGACCTCGTTTTGCCATAGGATATGGATTCATCATAGAGCCCGCGCGGCTGGAATTCAAGGGGAGAGCGTCCAAAGGAACCCACAAAATGACAAATCATTCCCCCTACGAATTGACATTGCATTGGAATGTAACTCTTGTTAAGATTCATTATGCAAACTATTCCTAGCAGTATGGTTGGGAATATATCGACCGGTCCACCGGAGAACAGCGCAAGAAAACGTAAAGCGGTTTACCATAGATCACATCGTCTGCCGGGCAGCTGGAGACAGGGATTGCCCGCGAAGGGGGAAACAAGCATGACAGATCAGTCGAAAGAAGCGTACAGAGGGGATCAGGAGCAGGACATCCGTTTCGGATGGTTCCTGCCGACCGCAGGGGACGGACGTTACGTGGGCGTGGCGCCGGAGAGAGAACCGACCCTGGACTACATGATCCGGGTCGCACAGACGGCAGAGGCCTCCGGGTTCGAATTCGTCCTGATTCCGACAGGAGGCGCCTGCCTGGACGCCTGGGTCGTCGGCTCGGCGGTCATGAGCCATACGCGGACATTGAAGCCGCTGGTGGCGGTCCGCCCCGGACTCGTGGCACCGGTGCTCGCCGCGCGGATGGCGGCGGCGCTGGATGTGCTGTCGGAGGGCCGCGCGATGATCAATGTCGTGACAGGGAGCTCCGTCCAGGACTTAGAGGAGCTCGGCGATCCGCTCGCCCACGCCCATGACGAGCGGTATGAGAGGGCCAGCGAGTACATGGAGGTCATGAAGCGGTCATGGACCGGCTCCCAGGGCATGGCGGTCTCGGAGTTTCGCACGGGCGGCTCTGCATCCGCAGGGGAAGAGGGGCTGTTCAGCGGCAAATATTATCAGCAGACGAGACCGGCGGCCACGCCGCAGACCGTCCAGCAGCCGCATCCGCCGTTCTATCTGGGCGGCAGCTCCCCGATCGCCAAGCGGGTGGCGGTGGAGCACGCGCACACCTTCCTGATGTGGGGCGAGCCGCACGAGTGGATCCGGGAGCAGATCGCCGAGATCGAGGGCATCCGCGACCAGCTGGAGCAGGAGAAGGGCGAGCGCAAACCGCTTCGATACGGCATGCGGGCCCAGGTGCTCGTCCGCGATACCGAGGAAGAAGCCTGGGCGGCCGCCTGGGAGACGATCTCCAAGGTATCTCCCGAGCTGCTTGCGAAGGCGCAGGAATCCTTCGCCCAGACGGATGCGACGAACCAGCGCAGACAAAATGAGCTCAGGGAGCGCTCGAGGGCGGACCGTTTCGTAGCAGGGCCGAACCTGTGGACAGGACTCTCGCAGGTCCGCTCCGGCGGCGCCATCCTGATCGTAGGGACCGCGGAGCAGGTTGCAGACCGGCTCGTCGAATACGCACAGCTCGGCGTAAGCACCTTCATCCTGTCCGGCTATCCGCATCTCGAGGAAGCCGAAATCTTCGGACGCACGGCCCTGCCGTTGTTCCATCAGAAGTGGTCTGCCCTGCAGGTCGCAGCCACCTAACAGAGCTTAACCAAACCAGCTCAACCAAACCATAGAGGAGGGTCACCCCCCATGCCTATCCAACCCAAATTCACTCCGGTGCTCCTGGCTGCAGCCGTATTATCCGTTTCGCTGCTTGCCGGCTGCGGAGGCGGCACGGCAGGCCAGACGGCTCCTTCGGCCGGTGACGGGAAGCAGGCAGCCTCCGCTCCGGTCACGCTCTCTTTCCTGCACTGGCGGGGCGAGGACGTCAAATCGCTGAACGGCCTCATCGAGAAGTTCCAGCAGGAGAACCCGAACATCCGGGTTGAGATGCAGACCATGCCGTCCGACCAATACCAGTCGGGAGCTCAGGCGAAGCTTACGGACGGCTCCAGCGGTGACGTGTTCGCGTCCTCCCCGGGTGCCCAGTTCGAAGCACTCGCGAAGGCGGGGCTGTTCACCGACTTGACCGGCGAAAGCTTCCTCTCGAACTTCAACGAGTCGCTGATCGGGCCCGGCAAGAAGGACGGCAAGCAGCTCGCTGTTCCTTTCCAGCTCGTCTATAACGATCCGATCTATAACGTCAAGCTTTTTGAAAAATACGGATTGACCCCGCCCAAGGATTGGGAAGGGTTCCTCGCCCTGTGCGCCAAGCTGAAGGAGGCCGGCGTCATCCCGATCGCCTTCGCCGGAGCGGACATCGGTCCGGGGCAGTTCATGAACACGATGGTGATGAACAACCTGCCGAGTGACGATGCCTTCGTACAGGTGGGCGAAGGGAAGGCGAAGCTCACGGACGAGTGGTGGGTGAAGACGCTGAGCCAGTTCAAGGAGCTGAACGACAAAGGCTACTTCCAGCCCAATGCGCTCGGGACGAAGGATGCGGCTGCAGGGGCGCTGTTCATCCAGGAGAAGGCGGCGATGCTCGCGAGCGGCTCCTACCAGCTGGCGCAGAACAAGAAGCAGAACCCGAACCTGGAGCAGAAGCTGCTGGCCCCGATCACCGTAGCGGCCGACAAGGCGAAATACGAGGGCGTGCATACCAGCACCTTCCTGCTTGCGGTGAACAGCAAGTCGAAGCATCCGGCGGAGGCCAAGAAATTCATCGAGTTCCTGAGCCGCAAGGAAACGGCGGGCACGTATGCCAATGAGACCGGCCAGAATGTGACGGTCAAAGAGGTGCAGTACACTTCGAAGGAGCTGCTGGCGGCGGGCGAGTGGTCGAGCAAGAAGACGATCTTCCAGCCGCGCTTCACGATCACGAACGGGGAGATCCAGAAGGCGGTGACCGGATCGATTCAAGCCGTACTCGGCGGCAAGTCTCCGGAGGATGCGGCCAAGGAAGCCCAGGCGATCGTGGACCAGCAGATCAAGAAATAACGATGCGGAGATCACCCGTTCTCTGGTTGTTTCTGCTGCCCGGCACCCTGCTGTACCTCGTGCTGTTCATCTATCCGACCCTGTCGGGCATGTTCTACTCCTTCACGGATTGGGACGGCGTCTCGCCGTCCTACCGGATGGTCGGAGCCGCCAATTACAAGGAAACGCTGGAGAGCATCGTCTTCCGCAAGGCCTTCATCAACAACGTCAAATTCATGCTGGTGGTCGTGCTTTTCCAGACGCTGCTCTCTCTGGGTCTGGCGATGCTGCTCGCCCGCAATTCCCGGATTCACGTGCTGCTGCGCGCGCTGTACTTCTTTCCCACGGTGCTGTCTTCCGTCTCGGTGGGCCTGATCTGGAGCTTCGTATATGATCCGTCGATCGGGCTGCTCAACCTGAGCCTGCAGAAGGCCGGGCTGGAGAGCCTCGCGCTGAGCTGGACGGGGGACGCTGGTCTCGCGCTGTATTCGATCGCCGCCGTGCAGGTGTGGGCGCATGCCGGCCAGATGATGATCGTCTTCATTGCCGGACTTCACTCCATCCCGGCGGAGCTGTATGAGGCGGCCCGGATCGACGGGGGAGGCCGCTGGCAGATCTTCCGCAAGGTCACGTGGCCGCTGCTCGCTCCGTCGGCCACCATCGTGCTCGCCTATACGACCATCCAGTCGTTCAAGGCCTTCGATCTCATCTTTACGATGACGGACGGCGGTCCGAACTATGCGACGGAGATCCTGACGACCTACATTTACCACCAGGCGTTCGGCAGCTACAAATTCGGTTCGGCGGCGGCCGGGTCCATGTTATTCCTTATCCTGCTGTCCGTGCTGACGGCCCTTCAGTTCAGGGCGCTGCGGGCGGACCGCGTTTCGTATTAACCCGAATCTGGTACTAACCCATGGAAGAGGGTGTGAACCCTATGCTGATCAACAGCCTGCGCCGTACCCTGCTTCTCCTGTATGCGGCCGTCATTATCATACCGCTCTATATCGTTCTCGTATCGGCCTTCAAGACGCCGGGGACGTTCTTCGCGAAGCCGTTATCCTGGCCGTCGCCCTTCACAGTGGAAAACTTCACCACCATGTTCCAGAGCCAGCCGATGTGGCGCTACTTTGCGAACAGTGCAGGCGTGACGCTCGGTACGGTGCTCCTGGAGCTGCTGCTCGGCAGCATGATCGCGTATGCGATCGCCCGCCTCGGCGGCAAGCTTGGAAAGGGCCTGTTCCTGCTGTACCTGGCCGGCCTCATCGTGCCTTCGCAGGTCAACATGCTGCCGATCTACGCGCTGGTCCACCGTCTTGGATGGACCGACGAGCATGGGGGACTGATCCTGGTGACAGCGGCCCTTCTGCTGCCCCTGACCGTCTTCCTGCTGACCGGCTTCATGGGCCTGCTCAGCAAAGAAATTCTTGAAGCCGCCAGCATCGACGGGGCGGGGGAATGGACGCTGTATACGCGTTTTGCCCTTCCCTTGTCGGCGCCTTCGCTGGCCGCTGCGGCCGCCTTCCTGTTCGTTATGGTATGGAACGACCTGCTGCTGCCGATGCTCCTGCTGAACGGCAAAAGCAAGCTGACCCTTCCGCTTGCCATGCTGCAGTTCAGAGGAGAGTACGTCACCGATTATCCGATGCTGCTGACCGGTGTTGTGGTCACTTCGCTGCCGATGGCGCTGCTCTTTATTTTTCTGCAGCGGTTCTTTGTCGCCGGCATGACGGCCGGCTCGCTCAAGGGATGAGCAGGCGGCGGCACGATATCATAATCGCGTTCGGCATCGACGAAAGCAGTCAAACAAGCAGGATGATTCCTCCAATAAAGAAACAGCCGCTGAGCCCTGACGGGCCGGCGGCTGTTTGTGGTGCGGCTGAAGAGCGGGGCTCTCGACTGAGCAAAAGAAGGGGAATGTGAGCGCATAGGAAGCTACCGGAGTCCCATCGCCTCATAAGTCCCGAGCAGGGAGAGGCGGGTAAGCTGCAGGGCCATATGATGCGGAGAGTAGACGCGGTTGTCGGCGAACCATTTGGCAATCGTGCCCTGCACGGCGCAGGAGGCATAGTCGAGCAGCAGATCGAGGGGAACCTGGACCTTCTGATCCATGCCGATGCCGGAGAGCCGCCGGTAGAAGATCTCCCTCAGGAGCTTCTGCATCCGGTCCTGGATATTCGCAGGGGTGTCGCACGCAAGCATGGCCCCGTAGAAGAGCTGGTGCTCCGAGAGATGCTCGAAGAGGGCCAGGAACAGCGGATCAGGCTCGTGGAACGTGGGCGGGGACGGCAGCCGGCATCGTTCGCCGGCAAGCAGCTCCTCCAGCCTGCCGAGATGCTCGGTGAGCATCCGCGTGAGCAGATCCTCCTTGTCCGTATAGTGGGCATAGAAGGTCGACCGGTTAATATTCGCCTGCACGCTGATATCCAGGACGCTGATGTCTTCGTAGGGGCGGCGGTGCAGCAGGGAGAGGAAAGCATCGGCAATCATCTGCCTTGTGCGCTGAATCCGCCTGTCGGGTGGCCGTGTAACCGGCATGAGGATCTTCCTCCTTTTTTAACGACGGTATGGAATGAAGTGTTGGAAAAGCAACAGAAAGGCTGCAGTTCTAACCGGCAGTCCCCGGCAATCCAAGCGAATCCCCTGCGGCATCGGACCGCCACTTTTGCCGCTCCTGTGGCTTATGTTCTTCTTCCCCCACAGATTCCCGATCGCTGTTGTTTAAGCGTCAACGGGAGCGAAAATGAGTCTTGCAAATCCTGGGATTACCGATATGATAGTAGATATAACAAAGCAAATCAATCGGAATTTAAGAAATAAAGATTCCGGTTGCCTATTCCGGACAGAAAGGAGGATTCTTCTTGCGGGGCGAACGCTTTCTCGAGTCCTTGAATGACGGACGCACGGTGTGGCTCGGGGGAACGGCCGTCAGCGGCCTGCCGGAGCATCCGGCTTTCAAGGGCACACTGACCACCATTACCAGGCTCTTCAACATGCTGGACGATCCGGCTCTGCAGGACGAGGTGGGGTATCCCGTTGTTCCGGGCGGACGGTATGCCCACAGCTCGTTTCTTGTGCCCTGCACCCAGGAGCAGCTTGCGCAGAGGAGCAGGTCGTTCTCGGTCTGGTCCAAGAGCACGCACGGGATGATGAGCCGCCTGTCGGATTACGCCCGCTCCCTTGTTACCGGCTGGTATGCCGCCCGGGACCAGCTGTCGGGGCTCGACCCCGGGTTCGGGGACAAGATCACCGCCTATTACGAGGCGGCGCGGGATAACGACCTGTTCCTGACAACGGCGATCATCGATCCGCAGATTGACCGCTCCAGCGGCCTGGACGATGAGCGGATCTCCGAGCGTTTCCTGCATGTCGTGCGGGAAACCGGGGAGGGACTGGTGCTCCGCGGGGCCAAGATGATCGCAACCGGAGCGCCTTATACGCATGATTTCATTATCTCGTCCTTCCTGCCCTTCCGCTCCGAAGACCGGAGGCACGCCCATGTGCTTCTTGTGCCGGCGAATTCCCCGGGGCTGCATATCGTGTGCCGGGAGTCCTTCGCCAGCGCCCAGGAGCAGAATCATCCGCTCAGCGCGCAGTATGACGAGATGGATGCGGTTCTCTTCTTCGACGACGTGCTGGTGCCGTGGGAGAGAGTGCTGCTGTACGGCAGTCCGGAGGATGTCCTGAAGCTGCGGGCGAACCGGACGGCGAACGGGCTCGCATTCCACCAGAACGTCGTGCGCTATGTGGCCAAGCTGGAATTCATCACGGGGGTCGCTTTTGCGATGGCGGAATCCATCGGCACGACAGGCTTCCTGCACATTCAGGAGAAGCTCGGGGAACTGCTGACGCAGATCCAGGTGATCCGGGCGCTGGTCATCGCCTCCGAAGCGAAGGCCATGCCGGACGAGTCCGGTGTGCTCGTGCCCGATCTCGGCTTCATCGAGACCGCCCGGAACGTCGGGACGAAGCTGTACCCTAGGGCGGTGGAGATTCTGCAGCAGGTGGGGGGCGGCGGCTTCGTCCAGGCGCCCTCCGGCGTAGAGGACTTCTACGGCCCGATCTCTGGCCTCATGCACCTGTACTACGAGGGGGCCGGCGTGTCGGCGGAGAAGAAGGTGCAGCTGCTGAAGCTCGCCTGGGATCTCATCGGCAGCCCGCTCGGGGCAAGACATGAGCTCTACGAGCGCTTCTATGCCGGCGATCCGGTCCGGGGGCTGGCGAACCAGTATCTTTCTTTTGACAAGAGCACCCTGACGGATCCGGTATGGAAGCTGCTCAAGGAAACGAGCAGGGGCCGGGTGCCGCAGTAACCTATCCGTAATGACCCTTAAGGCCGTATGGAATTTCCTTGTTCCGTTCCTTCCCGCACCATCCCAATTTCAAATTTAAGCCCATGCCGATTAGTTCACTAAAGGCTCCTGCAGATCTTGAAGATCGCCGATGCGGGTGCCTTTTTTTATACCATTCCAGCATTCCAGCATTCTTGATTCTTTCGTATAGCCCAAGGGGTCTCCCTTGTTCTATTCCTATAACCAAGATAGAGGTGATGAGCATGTCATTGAAGTTTGCTTACTGGGTGCCGAATGTCAGCGGAGGCCTTGTCATTTCGAAGATTCCGCAAAAAACGGGCTGGTCGTTCGAGGACAACGCGGCCTATGCGAAGCTGGCGGAGGAGGCGGGGTTCGAGTTCGCACTGCTGCAGACCCGCTTCATCGCAAGCTACGGCGCCGAGAACCAGCTCGAAGCGATCTCCCTCGCGTCCGCTCTGGCGGCCGTAACGACGAAGCTCAAGCTGATCGCAGCCGTCCTGCCCGGCCTCTGGCACCCGGGAACCATTGCGAAGGCGATCACGACAATCGATCAGATCAGCGGAGGCCGGGCGGCCGTCAATATCGTGAGCGGGTGGTTCAAGGGGGAGTTCTACGGCTTCGGCGAGCCCTGGCTGGACCATAACGAGCGCTACCGCCGGTCGGAGGAGTTCATCCGCGTCCTGAAAGAGCTTTGGAACCAGGAGGCGACCACGTTCCGCGGAGACTTCTACCGGATCAACGAGGCTCCCCACAAGCCGAAGCCCCTTGTCCAGCCTCCCGTGTTCCAGGGCGGCAATTCCGCCGCAGCCCGGGCGATGGCCGCCCGCGTCTCCGACTGGTATTTCATGAACGGCAATACCCTGGAGGGCTTCCGGGCGCAGATCGAGGAGGTCAAAGCATTGGCGGCAGTCGAGGGACGCAGCTTGAGCTTCGGCGTCAATGCGTTCGTGATCGTCCGCGATACGGAAGAAGAAGCGCGTCAGGTGCTGAGGGAGATCATCAGCCATGCCGACCCGGAGGCCGTTGAGGGCTTCCGCAGTCAGGTGCAGTTCGCGGGCAAGGCGTCGCCCGAGAGGGAGGGCATGTGGGCGGACTCGAATTTCGAGGATCTCGTGCAGTACAACGACGGCTTCAAGACGGGCCTCATCGGTACGCCGGAGCAGGTCGCGGACCGCATCATCGAGCTGAAGAAGATCGGCGTCGACCTCATTCTCACCGGCTTCCTTCATTACGATGAAGAGATCAAGGCTTTCGGCGACAAGGTGATCCCGCTGGTGCGCGAGAAGGAAGCCCTGCTGAACGCGGTACCCGCGAATTAATCCGATTCACAGCAACTACCATTCCGAAGGAGCGATGAAGATGAGTGTGGAACTGGAAAAAGCGAATGCCGTGCCTGACTATGAAAGCCTGCGTGCCGAAGTGCGCCGCATTGTCGATGAGGTCATCCGGCCGAACGCCGAAACGACCGACCGTGAGGGACGGTTCCCGCGGGAGAACCTGCAGGTGCTGGCGGAGACCGGCTGGAACGGCGTTCTGATCCCGGAGCGCTACGGCGGACGGGGACTTGATCATGTGGCGTTTGCCATCGCCGCAGAGGAGGTGGGCCGGGGATGCCCGTCCACGTCACTGGTCTATGTCATGCACGTAGGCGCGGTGCAGACGATAGCGCTCTACGGCAATGAAGACCAGAAGGAGCGGTGGCTGAGACCGGTCAGTGCCGGTTCGATCGGCACGTATTCCACCAGCGAGAAGGCCTCGGGCGGGCACTGGTGGTTCAACTTCAGCGAAGCCTCGCGGGATGGCGAAGATTATATCCTGAACGCCGAAAAATCGTTCACGACCTCCTCCGGCCAGGCCGACTTCTATGTGTTCCAGACGCGCACACCGGGGGCGCAGACGCCGACGGACGTCAGCTTCTTCATCGTGGACGGCGGCCTGCCCGGGATCAAGCCGGGCGTCTGGGACGCGCTCGGCGTCCGGGGCAACCACAGCGGGCCGATCACCTATGAAGGCGTCCGTGTGGAAGCGCGGGATAAGCTCGGCACCGACGGGCAGGGCCGGGAGATTCTGGAGAGCGGCGTCTCGCCGGTCTACCTGATCGGACTCGGCTCCACGTGGCTCGGCGCCGCACAGGCTGCGCTCGAAGCGGCCGTGGACTACGTCAAGGGCACCATTCACCGCGACTTCAACAAGCGGCTCTCGGATTACCAGATCATCCGCCAGCAGCTTGCCGAAGTGAAGGTGCTGATCGAAAGCCTGAAGCCCTGGCAGGTGTCGCTTGCGAAGCAGCTCGATGAGCTGCAGGCGGCAGGACGCCCGCAGGTGGAGCTGCTGCTGCCGCTCGTCGAGTTCAAGATCCATGCGGCGGAGGTAGCCGCCAAGGCGGCGAAGGCGGCGCTGGATGTCACCGGAGGCTACGGCTACAAGAAGGGCATCTTCGAGCGCCTGTTCCGCGACACGCGCGCGGGTGTCGTTATGGGGCCGTCGAACAACATCGCCCGGGAGTGGATCGGCAAAGCGCTGGTCGGCCTGCCGCTCGAGCTGTGGTATGAGGGCGGAGACTGAGCCGGGGGCTGCGGACATCATACAACAGCGGTTCATCCGCAAGCCGGCAGAACGATCGGGAAGCGGGCGGGAACCGGCCGAAGGACTCGCTGCTCCAAGGAGGATGGGATGCTCATGTCTTTTTACCGGAAGGAGCCGGTCAAATCCAATGGGGGCTGAACAGCCTGCTGCGGAGCCATTCTCCTGGTTAGAAAAAGCCGCCTTAACAGCGGCTTTTTCTGTTATACACCCCTATGCAGGAAGGATGTACCTTTTTTGGTATTGACGGATAGGAGGGTTGGGTGTAATCTAATTAATCATACAGGATTTATCGGTATTAAAGTAAAATGATACCAGGGGGGGATTCTCTTGCCGATCGGGAAGCAGGACTGGCTGAAGGAGGAAGGAGCCGTTTTCCCCGGACGCACGTATGCCGAGGTGGTTCTGGCTCCGGCATTCGACCAAGCGAAGGCGGAGCTGCTGCTCCCCATGATGACGGTGAACAGAGCGCACCTGATTATGCTCCGGGAGCAGGGACTGGTCTCGGATTCGGACGCGGAGCGCATCGCCGCCGCCCTGGAATCCCTGGATCTGGCCGCCCTGCAGCAGAGCGCGTATACCGGACAGTTCGAGGATTTGTTCTTCCAGGTGGAGCACGGGCTGCTCGAGCACGCGGGGGATGCCGCAGGCAATCTGCATCTGGCACGCAGCCGCAACGATATGGGCATCGCCATCTACCGGCTCGTCCTGCGGGAGAAGCTGCTGGAGACCATCGGCTCCGCGCTCCTGCTGCATGAGCGGCTGCTCTCCTTTGCAGGGGAGCATACGGAGACGGTCATGCTCGGCTATACGCACACGCAGCAGGCGCAGCCCACGACGATGGCACACTACATCGCCGCCGTCTCCGACTCGCTCGGGCGTGACCTCCGCCGGCTGAAGGCCGCCTTTGCGAACTGCAACCGCAGCAGCATGGGCGCCGCCGCCCTGACAACCTCCGGCTTTGCCGTCTCGCGCGAGCGGATGGCCGAGCTGCTCGCCTTCGACGGCCTCATTGACAACGCGTATGACGCGGTCAGCGGAGCCGACTATGTCGGCGAGATTGCGGCGGCGGTGCAGCTGGCGGCGATCAATCTGGGCCGCTTCGTGCAGGAGCTGCTCCTGTGGTCGACACAGGAGTTTGCCGTGCTTCACGTGGCTCCGCCGTATGTGCAGATCTCCTCGATCATGCCGCAGAAGCGCAACCCCGTATCGATAGAGCATATGCGTTCGCTTCTCTCGAGCTGCGCAGGAGACGCGCAGACCGTGCTGACGATGATCCACAATACGCCCTTCGGGGATATCGTGGATACGGAGGACGATCTGCAGCCCTACGCCTGGAAGAGCCTGCGCACGCTGGAGTCGGTCTACCGCCTGCTCGGCTGCGTGATCGGGACGCTGGAGATCAACAAGGAAGGGCTGCGTGCCAGGGCGGAGGCGAGCTTCGCCACGGTGACCGAGCTGGCGGATACGCTGGTGCGCACCGAAAGCCTCTCCTTCCGGACCGCGCATACGATCGTCTCCCGGGTGGTGAAGGAGGCGGTGAGCCGGGGCTTGTCCGCTTCCGGGCTGGAGCTTGAGGCGCTGAACCGGGCCGCGGGGGAGATCATCGGCCGGGACCTGGCCTTGGATGAAGAGGAGCTCCGCCGATCGCTGGATCCGTCCTGGTTCGTTGCGATCCGCAGGCTGCACGGCGGCCCGAACCCGGAGGAAGTGCTGCGGGCGCTCCAGCATCAGCGCTTCCGGCAGGAGAGCGACGAAGCTTGGCTGCAGGAGAGGCGGGAGGCCATCCGCACCGCCCGGCAGTACGTGGATACCACGATCGCCCGGTGGGGCGTCCCCCAGAATCAATCTTAACTCCTCATGAACCGGACCGCCGGAGATGAATCGCTCTTCCTTTGGGGAAGAGACCGTTCATCTCCTTTTTCGATATATCAGAAAGCGAGCCGTTTATCTTAGCATCCGGGCTTTCCCCACAAATCCCAGACGGAAGGTGATCCCCAGTGCTCTTCGCGAATCCTGATTTTCGGGTATTTGATCTTCATGCCCATCTGCCCTATCCCGTGCCCTTCATGTCCCGCCATCCGGTCTTCTCCGACGCCAATGCGCTCCGGGGACAGCGGATGCGGCTCACATGGGATTTCCCGCCGCCGCCCTCCCGGAACGAGGTGGAGGAGGACACCCGTCCGGTCATCGACCGGTGGGTGGAAGAGCTCGAGCGCTACGGGCTCGGCGGCATCAACTTCCTTACGGCCTGGAGCAACGACGATCTGGCCGAGCAGATCGGCCGGTACCCCGGCCGGTTCACCGGCTTCGCCCATCACGGGGATCGAGGAACCGGGGGCGGCGGCCGAGCTGAAGAGAGCCGTCGACGAGCTCGGCCTGCGGGGCTACAAGCTGTTCGGCCCCCTGGTGGAGCGGCCGTTCCATGATCCGTCGCTGACGCCCGTCTGGGAGTTCCTCGCGGAGAGGCGGCTGCCGGTGCTCATCCATTTTGGCCTCCTCGGCCATACGGGCGGCATCGCCTCGCACCTCAACATCAACCCGCTGTCGATTTTCAATGTGGCCCGCGAATATCCGGATATCCCGATCATCGTGCCGCATTTTGGCGCCGGGTACTTCCAGGAGCTGCTCCATCTCTGCTGGAGCTGCCCGAATGTGTACATCGACACGTCGGGCTCGAACCAGTGGATGCGCTGGGTGCCGTACGAGCTGAACCTGGATCTCCTGTTCCGCAAATGCTATGAGCTGATCGGCCCCGAGAGGCTGCTGTTCGGCACGGATTCCAGCGCGTTCCCCCGGGGGTTCGTCTACCGGTATCTTCAGGATCAGGTGCGTTCCTGCCGGGAGCTGCGGATGCGTGAAGAGGACATCGAGAACATCTTTGGGGACAACGCCAGAAGGCTCTTGAATATATCAACTACAGAGAAGGGGAGTACGTCATATGCACAAACACAAAGTTCTTCGGTTTAACCGCCGGACGGCAGGCGCTGCGGCACTGAGCATCGCCCTGCTGCTGGCCGGCTGCGGTGGGTCTGAGGGCTCCGCACCTGCAGCTTCCGGTCAGCCCAAGGCGGGGGAGAGTGCAGCCGCCGCCGGGGAGGAGAAGATCACCCTCGAATATTGGCAGTATCAATACCCGGCCAAGGTGGAGCTGATCACGAAGCTGATCGCGGATTTCGAGAAGCTCCATCCGAATATCACCGTCAAGCAGACGAATTTTCCGTATGACCAATACAACGAGAAGGTGGCTACGCTGGTTCCGGCCGGCAAGGGACCGGATATCATCAACCTGTATTACGGCTGGCTGCCCAAATATGTGTCCTCGGGGTATCTGCAGCCCCTGCCGGAGCCGGTTTTCTCGGAGGAGTCGGTCAAGAAGGAGTTCTTCCCGTTCGTCGAGACCGCGAAGTTTAACGGCAAATACTACGCGATTCCTACGGCCGTACGGACGCTCGCCTTATTTTACAACAAGGACCTGTTCAAGAAGGCGGGGCTTGACCCTTCGAAGCCGCCGGCTACCTGGACGGAACTCGTGGAAACCGGCAAGAAGCTGACCGAGAAGGATGCGAAGGGGCAGTTCGTCATCGAGGGGATCGCATGGCAGCCGGGTGCGCAGCTGCACCACTGGTACCGGGATGCGCTGGTATATCAAGCGGGGGGCAAGGATATCAGCGATGACCGGCGCCGGATTCTCTGGGCGGAATCGCCGGCGGGACTTGTTGCGTTCAAGTACCTGATCGATCTGTCGCTCGTACATAAGATCGGCACCAAGGACTTCTATACCGATGACATTACGGCGTTCAAAACAGGCCATGCGGCGATGAATATCGACGGGAGCTTCCAGCTCGGCGGACTCAAAAAGGATGCGCCGAACCTGAACTATGCGATCGCCCCGCTGCCTTCCTACAAGGAGAAGGCTACGCAGGTGTCGTTCTGGGCGAACGGGATCACGAAGAATGTGCAGGGCAAGAAGCTGGAAGCGGCCGCCGAGTTCCTGAAGTTCCTTACAAGCAGGGAAGTGCAGGAGCAGTGGGTCGAGAAGGTCGGCGAGCTGCCGGCCAAGAAGGAAGTGGCCCTGCAGGACAAATACACGAAGGATGAGAAGCTTGGCCCGTTCATCGGGCAGCTGGACTATGCGAATGCGCATTTCTTCGTGGACGAGAAGCTCGAGAAGGATTATTTTACCGAAGCGGTGGATGAGGTGGTGCTAAATGCGGTGCCGTATGAGAAGGCGTACGAAGAGCTCGTGAAGAAAACGCAGAAGCTGTATGACGACTACTGGGCGAAGCAGGACAAGAAATAAGACGGAACCGGCGGAAAGAAAGGATGTGACGTTATGGAACTTGCCGACAAGCTGCAGGCCCGGGGCAGGCAGACACCGCTGAGGAGAGGTCTGAGCGTGAAGGGGCAGCGGTACCTCTTCATCTACAGCTGCCTGCTGCTGCCCCTGCTGTTCTTTGCGAGTGTAAGGATCCTGCCGATTCTGTATTCGTTCCATGTCTCGTTCCGGGAGTGGGACCTGCTCTCGGAGGTGAAGCCCTTCGTCGGGCTCGGCAACTACGCCGCCCTGCTGCAGGACACGATCTTCCTGCAGTCGCTCCGCAATACGCTGATCTACGTGGCCGTCGGCGTGCCCGGCCAGCTGCTCGCGGGGCTCATCGTGGCGCTGCTGCTGCACCGGATAGGCCGTTTCAAGGGCTTGTACCGTACGGTCTACTTTATCCCTTATGTGACGAGCGTCGTGGCGGCCGGCTGGGTGTTCCGCTGGATTCTGATGAAGAACGGCATCGCGAACGGCATCCTGCTGGGACTGGGCCTCGAGCCCCAGCTGTTCCTCGGCTCCCCGTCGCAGGCGATCTATCTTGTCATTGCGGCGATGATCTGGCAGGGCGTCGGCTTCCAGATGCTGATCTTCCTCACGGGGCTCGAGAACATTCCCCGCATGTATTACGATGCCGCTTCGATCGACGGGGCCGGCTCGTGGCGCCGGTTCCTGCATATCACGCTTCCGCTGCTCAACCCCGTGATGGTCTTCTCGGTCGTCATCGGAAGCATCGGCTTCCTTCAGTCGTTCTCCGAGGTGCTGAACATGACGGGGGGCGGGCCGCTGAATTCAACCGTGTCGCTGGTGCTGCACATTTACAATCTAGCCTTCAAGCACTTTAAGATGGGCGAGGCGGCGGCGGCCACCGTCGTGCTGTTTGCGATGATCCTGGCGCTGTCCCTGCTTCAGCTCAAGGTGCTGAACAAGAGGGCCGATGACTAGAGGAGGGAAAAGGGTATGCGCCGTCTGACCGCACTGTCTGCCGCTGCCGCCCCCCGGAGAGCCGCCGCCTCGCGTTCCCTTACCGGCGCTGCGAGCTATGTTCTGCTTACGGCCGGGGTGCTCGCGATGGTGTTCCCGTTCCTGTGGATGGTGGCCACCTCGCTGAAGCCGCCCGGCGAAGTGTTCTCTCTCAGCCTGATTCCGCAGCAGGCTACCTTGGCCAATTACGCCGAATTGTTCAGAGACTCTTCGTTCCCGAAGTGGATCTCGAACAGCTTCATCGTCGCTCTGGTCACCACGGCCAGTGTCATCTTCTTCGACACGATCACTGGGTATGTGCTCGCCAAGTTCTCCTTCTACGGCAAGCAGGTCATCTTCGTCGCGATCCTCAGCACCCTGATGGTACCGACCGAGATGCTCATCATCCCCTGGTACCTGCTGTCGGTGAAGCTGGGCTGGGTCGATACGTTCGCCGGGCTGCTGTTTCCCGGCCTGATCTCGGCCTTCGGCATCTTCCTCATGAAGCAGTTCATGGAGTCCGTACCTTCGGAGTTGCTCGATGCCGCGCGGATCGACGGGATGAGCGAGTGGGGCATCCTGTTCAAGATCGCCGTACCGCTGGTCCGCCCGGCGCTCGCGACCTTGTTCATTCTCTCCTTCCTGGGAAGCTGGAACGCCTTCATCTGGCCGCTGATCATCACCCAGACGGAGGCGAACTTCACCATTCCCGTCGGTACGGCGTTCTTCTCGAGCGAGCTCAAGGACAACAGCGGCTGGGTCATGATCATGACCGGGGCGGCGGTGTCGGTGCTTCCGCTGATTCTTCTGTTTTTCCTGTTCCAAAAGCAGATCATCCGCGGCATCTCGCTGACCGGACTGAAGTGAGCCGGCAGGAGGTGCGCAGCGGAGAAGGCCCGTGCCCTGCTGGGAGCGGGTTTTCTTTACATTATCAAAGTTCCGAAATTTCGGAGCTCGAATCTGCTGGCGCGCAAGCTGTCTATAAAAATAGAGGAAGTGCGGTGCGTTATTTCCACTTTTGGAAGGTACCCGCCAGAAACAAGGGAACTCAGATGCGCTATGGTCGGGATGGGCGCAGTTTCCGGGCCGTTTTCCCCTTATAAGGCATCTGAGTTCCGCTACTCTTCGGGAAATGCCGGGAAAACCCTCAATAAGATACCTGAGTTCCGCTATTCTAAAGCGATCGCTCGAAGCCGCCGAAACGATCGGCGGAGTCGGAACCGCAGACCTTCCGGCTCGAGCTGCAGGTCGCGGGTCACGGCCGCCGGAGGAGTAACGCAGACCTTCCGGCTCGAGCTGCAGATCGCGGATCGCAGCCGCCGGAGGAGTAACGCAGACCTTCCGGCTCGAGCTGCAGGTCGCGGGCCACGGCCACCTGAGGCCCATAGCGGATCAGCGCCACCCGCTGTCGCTGCAGCTGAAACCATCCGTCCGGCAGGCGTACTCCCCGCACCGCTGTCCCCATATGGACAGCGGCGAGATGGGGATCCTGCCAGATCAAGTTGAAGAACAGGCGGCCCGCCGTCTCCCAGGGGTACCGGTGGAGCAGAGAGTAGTCATTAGAAAGGGAATGGGTCGGAGTTTGAAAGTTAACGGGCGGCCGCTTTTAGAGTCGTTTCCTTATCATGGAAAAATATGGGAAACGACTTCAACAGCAGTTAAAACCCCATACCCATTCTTCCCCGCGCACCAACGTATGGACTCGCACACAGAGATCTTAAAGGACGTCGACGTCGCCAACAGGTTTTTCTTTTCTTTTTTGGATAGAAATTCCTCGTTCTTCGATTGATAAATTCAATTAGACAAGGTTGGAGGACGATGGTACATTCAGGTACATAAACACACTTTAACGATAGGAATAATGAAGTTAATCTGCTGTCGACTTGAAGGGGGATCCTGTACGTGAACTGCATAACCCGCAAAGGCTCGCTGCTCAGCTCCATGACCGTCATTCTGCTTGCCCTCACCGCCTGCGCCTCACCGGACGGAACACCGGCCCCAGCGGCTCCGGCCGAGAAGAGTACCGCCGCCCCGGCGCCGGCCAGGGAGAAAACCGTCTACGTGGGCATCGTGAATGCTCCTGTAACCCTGAACCAGATCAATGACGCCGGCGATTCGGCCTCGGACAACGTGCTGGCGCTGATCAACGATTCGCTGCTTGACCTGAACGAGAAGTTCGAATTCCAGCCGAAGCTGGCCGAGTCGGTGGAGACGAAAGACAACCAGACCTTCACCGTCAAGATCAACAAGTCGGCCAAGTGGAATGACGGACAGCCGTTCACGACCGCCGACGTCGCCTTTACGCTGAAGACGGCGCTGCACCCGAAGGTGGATACCAACTTCAAACTCAACTTCATCGAAGGCTTGAATGCCGCCGGCAAGCTTGATGACGGGAAGACGGAGATCAGCGGCCTGAAGATCGTCGACGACAAGACCTTCGAGGTGCGGACCAAGACCCCGGTCGACCCGTTGATTTTCAAGGAGCGCTTCGGCACCAAAGTCTTCTTCCTTCCCCAGCATATCCTCAAGGACGTCGCTCCCGAGCAGGTGGCAGCCCACCCGTACTTCCAGAAGCCCGAGGTGACCATCGGAGCCTTCAAGATCGCGGCCTTCCAGAAAGGCCAGCATGCGGAAGTCGTCAAGAACCCGAACTACTACCGCGAGCCGGCCAAGCTCGACAAAATCTTCATTAAAGTCCTTCCGGCGGCCAACCTGGTGGCCCAGCTGCAGACCGGGGAGATTCACATGAACTCCGTACCTGTCGGCCTCATTCCCATCACCGAGTATGAGAAGGTCAAGGCGCTGCCGCATATCGAGCTGACATCCGGCAACCCCTCGGTGCCTCCCGAGCTGTTCTTCAATGTGCAGAAGGTTCCCGACGTGAAGGTCCGCCAGGCGGTCGCCTATGCGCTGAACCGGCAGCTCATCGTGGACCAGCTGCTGAAGGGCCAGGGGGAAGTGATCGACGGCGGGATCCCAAGCTACCACCCGTACTATAACAAGGATATCACGAAGTATGCGTATAACCCGGAGAAAGCGAAGGCGCTGCTCAAGGAGACGAACTGGGACGGGAGCAGGCCGCTGACCTTCCTGATCCCGGTCGGCAACAAGATCCGCGAGCAGGCCGCTGATATCCTCGTGCAGAACCTGGAGGCCGTCGGCATCAAGGTTCAGGTGCAGAAGTTCGACTTCGCGACGCTCATCGCCAAGGTCGGCAAGGGCGAGTTCGATCTGACGATCTTCACCCGCGACTTCTACATCGAGCCGAGTTCCTACTTCACGATGTTCAAGAGCGACAACGCCAACAATGACTTGAAATACAGCAATCCGAAGGTCGACGAGCTGATCAACCGCGGGGAGAGCGAGTCGGACCCGGCGAAGCGGCGTGCGATCTACAACGAGCTTCAGGCCATTCTTCATGAGGATGTTCCCTCCCTGGCCGTCTACTCGGAGAAGCGTCTGCTCGCCGTGTCCAAGCAGGTGATCGAAGGCAGACCGCGGGATATCGGTATGTTTAACAATGTAAGCCAGTGGGACTTGAAGCCATAAGCCGCTGGGGAGAGAGACGCCCGTTGGTTACGAACAGACTGCTGAAACAAGGAGGACGTCATATGGGAAAAAAGCAGCTGGTGGAGTGGATCTTGGAACACCAGTCCGGCTATGAAGAGCTGGCCCGGGAGATCTGGGAACGCCCGGAAACCGCCTATGAGGAGAGCTTCGCCTCCGGGCTGCTGGGCTCGGTGCTGGAGCGGGAGGGGTTCCGGGTGCGGCGGGAGATCGGCGGGATCCCCACCGCCTTCGTGGCGGAGTATGGCACGGGCGGCCCGATCCTCGGCATCCTCGGCGAGTACGACGCGCTGCCGGGTTTGTCGCAGAAGGTGTCCGCTGTGAGAGAGCCCGTATCGCCGGACGGTCCCGGCCATGGCTGCGGCCATCATCTGCTCGGCACGGCCGGTGTGGAAGCCGCCGTTGCCCTGAAGCATCGTCTGGACGCGGAGGGGCTCGCCGGGACGATCCGTTATTACGGCTGCCCGGCGGAAGAAGTGCTGTCCGGCAAAAACGTTCATGGCGCGCGAGGGCGTCTTCGACGACCTGGCTGCGGCCTTGACCTGGCATCCCGGCAGCCAGAATACGCCATGGAGCACCCCTACCTCGGCGCTGACCTCCGTCGAGCTTCACTTCCGCGGACGGACAGCCCATGCGGGAGGGGCTCCCCATCTGGGTCGGAGCGCCCTGGATGCCGTGGAGCTGACGAACATCGGCGCGAATTACTTGCGGGAACATGTGCCTGACGGGTCACGGATTCATTATACGATTACGAACGGGGGAGTCGCTCCGAACATTGTGCCCGATGCTGCGAGCGTCTGGTACTATCTCCGGGGCGCCGACCGGGACGCGGCCGATGCGCTGCTGGCGAGACTGCTTAAGATCGCCCGGGGAGCAGCCCTGATGACGGAGACGGAGGTCTCGTGGGACATCAAGGGAGGCGCCTACAGCCTGAATGTGAACCATACGCTTAATGCGCTCCTGACAGGGCAGCAGCACGAAGCACAGCCTCCCGTGTTCTCGCAAGAGGAGCAGGAGTTTGCCGCATCGCTCGCCGCCACCCTGGAGACCTCCCAGCGGGAGGCGGCGCTGGACAAAGCCCGAAAGCTCGGGCTGGAGCCGGGGGAGCTGCTGCCCGCAGCCTTCAGTGAACAGACGCCTGCGGGCGGGGCGGCCTCGGGAGGATCAACCGATCTTGGCGACGTCTCGTGGATCACCCCGGTCGGACAGATCATCACCACCTGCGCCCCTGTCGGCATCCAGGTGCATACATGGCAGGCCACGGCCGCATTCGGCTCCTCCATCGGACTGAAGGGGATGCATTACGCCGCCAGGCTGATCGCTCTCGCTGCCTATGAGCTGCTGACGGACGTCGGAGGGGTGCTGGCGCAGGCGCGGGAAGAGTTTCGGGAGTCCACCCGGGGGCGCCGGTACGCTCCCGCGATCCCGGCGGAAGTCCGGGCACCGGTGCCTGTGTACGCGGGGAGGAGGGAGAGCGGATGAAGAGCATCCTGGAAATCGAGCGGCTGCGGACCGTCTTTGGCAGCGGTCGGGAGACCGTCACCGTGGTGGATGAGGTCACCCTCGATATCAAGGAAGGCGAAACCTTGGCCCTTGTCGGGGAGTCCGGCAGCGGCAAGAGCGTGACGGCCTTATCCGTCATGCGGCTGCTGGGCGGCATCGGACGGACGAGCCAGGGGCAGATCCGGTTCGGAGGGAGGGATCTTCTGAGGCTGCCGGAGGCGGAGATGCGCAGCATCCGGGGCGGGGAGATCGCCATGATCTTCCAGGAGCCGATGAGCGCCTTGAATCCCGTCCTGACGATCGGGGATCAGCTCAAGGAGATGATCCGGCGTCATACCAAGCGTTCCGGCAGGGAAGCCGGGGCTTACGCCGTCCGGATGCTGGAGAAGGTGGGCCTTCCCCGGGCAGCAGAAGTCATGAAGACCTATCCCCATAGGCTGTCGGGAGGCATGCGGCAGCGCATCATGATTGCGATGGCGCTCTCCTGCAGCCCGAAGCTGCTGATCGCCGACGAGCCGACGACGGCGCTCGATGTGACGATCCAGGCGCAGATTCTGGGGCTGATGAAGGAGCTGCGGGACGAAACGGGCACGGCGATTCTGCTCATCACGCACGATCTGGGCGTCGTGGCGGAGATGGCGGATAAGGTCGCCGTCATGTACGCGGGGCAAATCGTCGAGCAGGCGGATGTGTTCACCATGTTCCATCAGCCGGCCCATCCTTATACGCAGGGGCTGCTGAACTCCATCGTCCGGCTGGACGCCGGAGAGGGACGGCTGGAGGCCATCCCCGGGATGGTGCCGTCTCCCCGGCAGATGCCGAAGGGCTGCCGTTTTCATTCCCGCTGCGCCTTCGCGGAGGAACGCTGCCGCCGGGAGCCCCCCCTCTTGAAGCAAGCGGAAGCCGGCCGATCCGTCCGGTGCTGGCTGGCCGGCGGGCAGGCGGCATCCGCTGTTCCCGGGCTGCTGGAGGTGGGCCTATGAGTACGCCCGCTGCCAGGAGCAGGGCACGGACGGAGCAGCAGACCGGCGCTCCCCTGCTGCAGGTGGAGGGGCTGAAGACCTATTACCCGATCCGCCGGGGCGTATTCTCCCGGACGGCAGGGCAGATCAAAGCCGTGGACGATGTCAGCCTGCAGATCAGGGAAGGGGAGACGCTCGGGCTTGTCGGCGAATCCGGCTGCGGCAAGTCAACGCTCGGCCGTTCCATTGTCCGGCTGGAGAATCCGGCTGCGGGATCCATCCGGTTCGAGGGAGAGGACATCACGTTCCTCTCCCGGCGCGAGCTGGTGCGGGTCCGCACCCGGCTGCAGATGATCTTCCAGGATCCGTACTCCTCGCTGAATCCACGCAAGGAGATCGGTGCCACCCTGGCGGAGCCGCTGCTTGCCCACGGCCTCGCAGACCGGCGTCAGGTTCAGGGCCGGGTCGAACGGCTGCTCGATCTGGTGGGCCTGCCGAAGTCCCATCAGCACCGCTATCCCCACGAGTTCTCCGGCGGCCAAAGGCAGCGGATCGGGATCGCCCGGGCGCTTGCCCTGGAGCCGAAGCTCATCGTCTGCGACGAGCCGGTCTCGGCCCTCGACGTCTCCATCCAGGCGCAGATTCTGAACCTGCTCGGGGATCTGCAGAAGGAGCTCGGGCTGACCTATCTGTTCATCGCCCACGGCATCGGAGCCGTCAAGTATATCAGCCGGCGCATCGCTGTGATGTATCTGGGCAGAATCGTGGAGATCGGAGAGGAGCAGACGCTGTTCCGGCGTCCGAAGCATCCGTACACACAGATTCTGCTGCAGGCTTATCCGCCGCCTGATCCGCTGCTGCGCACCAGGAATCGGATCGTCATTCAGGGGGATGTGCCGAATCCGGCGGATCCGCCGGCAGGGTGCCGCTTTCACACCCGCTGCCCCTACGTGCAGGAGCGCTGCAGGCACGAAGAGCCGCCGCTCGCCGAAGCGGGCGTGGGACACGCAGCCGCCTGCCATTACCCCCTGCAGTAAGCGAGAGGAGGATACACCATTTTTCCATACCTTGTCCGGCGTCTGCTGATCGCCATTCCTGTTCTGCTTGGCATCACGGTGATTAACTTCTTCCTGATCAACCTGGCGCCGGGCAATCCCGTCGATATGTTCATCGATCCCAATATGCCGGCCGAGCTGCTCGAAGCGAGGAAGGAGCGGCTCGGGCTGAACGATCCGGTGATCGTCCAGTATGTCAAATGGCTCGGTGCCTTGCTGCAGGGGGAGCTCGGCTATTCGTTCAGCTCCTATGCGCCGGTGGCCGGGCTGATCGGGGAGCGGATCGGCCCGACGCTGCTGCTGGCCTCAGCCTCTCTGCTCCTCGGCATGCTCATTGCGGTCCCCGCCGGCATCCTCAGCGCCGTGAAACAGAATACGCGCTTCGATTACCTGATGACCGGCCTTTCGTTTATCGGCACCTCGATTCCGCAGTTTTTTCTGGGACTGAGCCTCATCTATATTTTTGCCGTGCAGCTGAGGCTGCTTCCTACCGGGGGGATGCGAACGCTCGGGGGGAGCGGGGGCACGGGAGATCTGATCGCCCATCTGATTCTGCCTGTCTTCGTACTGGGGTTCGTGATTGCAGGCAAAAAGGTGAGGTATGTCCGTGCGGCGATGCTGGATGTGCTAAAGCAGGATTACCTGCGTACGGCCCGCGCCAAAGGACTCCATCCGTTCCTTGTGACGAACAAGCATGCCCTGCGCAATGCCCTCATCCCGATGATTACGGTATTCGGCTCGGAGATCCCGCTGCTGCTCGGCGGCAGCATTCTCATCGAGCAGATCTTCCAGTGGCCGGGGATTGGCCAGCTGACAATCCAGTCCGTCCTCTCGAGAGACTACCCTACCCTGATGGGCCTGAATTTAACGGCGGCTTGCATCGTGCTGACGACGAATCTGCTGACCGATCTCCTGTATTCGGCGGCAGATCCCCGCATCCGCTACCAATGAATCTCAGTCTACTATTTAATGAAAGGAGGTGAAAAGCGTATGGAGCTGACCGGCGCCGATACCGGCGAAGCTCATCTGAAGCCCGGTCTTCTGGAAGAGAATGCCGGGCAGCCCAAAGGACGTGGCCTTGCCGTCCGCTTCTTCCGTCACAAACCGGCTGCGGCGGGACTGATCTTCACCGCGCTTCTGATCCTGGCCGCCGCATTCGCCCCGCTCATCGCCCCGCATGATCCGAGGGAGGTGGCCGGCGTCTTCTCGGCCCCCCCTTCGGCAGGGCATTGGCTCGGAACGGACCAGGTCGGCCGGGACGTGTTCTCCCGGCTCGTCTATGCGACCCGGGTCTCGCTCCTCGTCGGATTCGTGACCGTGGTACTCTATGTGGCGGCCGGCACGCTGATCGGGCTGCTCTCCGGCTATTACGGCGGATGGCTGGATATGCTCATGATGCGTGTGACGGACATGTTCATGGCCTTCCCGTTCCTCATGGTCACCCTGATTGTCGTCAGCGTGCTTGGCGCCACGATGACCACCATTATTCTGGTGCTGGCGCTGTTCTCCTGGCCCGGTGTCGCCCGGCTCGTCCGGGGGAGCGTGCTTGCCGTCAAGGAGGCCGATTACGTCAAGGCGGGTGTCGCGCTCGGCTACAGCACCCCGCGTATTCTGCTGGGCCATGTCCTGCCCAATGCGGCCGGACCGGTCATCGTGGCCGCCACCTTCGGCATGGCTTCGGCCATCCTGAGCGAGGCCGGGCTGAGCTTCCTCGGCATGGGGGTGCAGCCGCCCACGCCGAGCTGGGGCAACATGCTGACCGATGCCCAGTCGCTTACGGTGCTGACGGAGCAGCCCTGGCTGTGGGTTCCTCCCGGAGCCATGATCCTGCTCACCGTCATGGCGATCAACTTCATGGGGGACGGCCTGCGCGATGCCTTGGATTCGCAGCAGCAGTCCTAGATCTTCAAGGAACCCCGATGCAGGGAAAGGAGCCGTTATGAAGAAGCCGGTAATCGGCATTACAAGCACGATAGTCGTGCGCAATGAGTACAGTGAAGGAGCCTATGTCCATCTGGACTATCACCGCTCCGTCGAACAGGCCGGCGGACTGCCGGTCGTGCTTCCCCTGACATCGCCGGAGACCTTCCGGGAGCTGATCGACCTGTGCGACGGGATCATCTTCTCCGGCGGGGAGGATGTCGACCCGTCCTGCTATGGGGCGGAGCCGCATCCGGCGCTCGGTTCCTTGTTCCCGGAGCGGGACCGCATCGAGATCGAGGCCGTGCGGCATGCGCTGAACAGCGATAAGCCGCTGCTTGCGATCTGCCGGGGCATCCAGGTCCTGAACGTAGCCCTGGGCGGCTCGCTCTATCAGGATCTGCCGAGCGAATACCCGGGGGCGGCCCCGCACATGCAGCACGGGGTGGCCAGGGGAAAGGATACGCATGCCGTCTATATCGCCGAGCACAGCCGGCTCTGGGGCATCTTCAGGCACAATCAGATCCGGGTGAACAGCCTTCACCACCAGGCCCTGCGGCAGGTGGCTCCGGGGCTGGTCATCACGGCCACGTCGCCGGACGGGGTGATTGAGGCCGTTGAGCTGCCCGGGCATGCGTTTGCCGTGGGGGTCCAGTGGCATCCGGAGTCGATGACCGGAACCGATCCTCTTATGCGTCTGCTGTTCAAGGAATTGGTATCGAAGAGCCTGACGGGCCTCCGGGAGCGGAATGTCTCTTAATCTTCCAGGCGACAAGAAAATAATGGTTGAGATTCAAGTTATTACCAAGTATACTCATAGGTGAAGTCAACATTAAACCCGAAGGTGGTATGATTCATGAGCCAACTGCTGTGCCTCGTATGCAAGGATGAAATCACGGTGGACCAGGACGCAACGACCGGTGAGATTGTCGAGTGCTCCTCCTGCGGGCAGGAACACGAAGTCCACGCTGCCGCTGATGTGATTACCGTGGAGCTCGCGCCGGAAATCGAAGAAACCTGGGGAGAGTAAGGGGGGAGCACTTTGAGCAGCGGCCAAGCGAACGTCCTGCTGTGCGTCACGAAGCTGAGGGAAGAGGAGAAACGGATCGCCGAGCTGCTGACCGCCCAAGGGTTACAAGTGGAGGTCAACCTGGATTCCATGGCGCTTCCCTTGGGGGAAGCGCACGGCTCTCCGGGCAGGAAGCCGCCGGATATCGCACTGATCCGCTGCCTCTCGCAGAAGAATGCCCTGAGCCGGGCCACCCTTCTGGATTTGGCGGGCATCCGTACGCTGAACAGCGTCAGAGCCATCACGGTCTGCACGAACAAGATTCACCAGGCCGTCGTCTTCGAGGGCCGCGGCATTCCGCAGCCCCGCTTTCAAGTGGCTTTTACGGCCGCCAGTCTCGGGGAAGCGTTCGAGGCTTTCGGGCAGGTCTTCGTGGTTAAACCGGCCAGCTCCTCTTGGGGGAGGGGGATTGCCCGCATCGTCGGGAGGGAAGGCCTGGACGGATGGATTGCGGCAAGGGAGTCGCTGGATCCGAGCCACCAATCGTTTCCGGTCCTGGTACAGGAGTATGTGGACAAGGGGGATTTTGACATTCGAGTGGTTGTGGTGGGCAGGGAGCCGATCGCAGCCTTCCGAAGGGTGTCGCCGGACAATTGGAAGACGAACACCCATCTGGGAGCGGAGGTGGAGCCCCTGGTGGTGGACGCCGAGATCCGCGCACTCTGCGGGCGGCTGACCGATGTGCTGGGGGAAGGGATCTACGGCGTGGACTTGTTCTACGATTACAAGGAGCACCGCTACCTCGTCTGCGAGGTGAACCAGAACCCCGAGTTCGCCAAATCATGGAAAATACACGGCGTCGACGTGGCCTCTCACATTGCCGCGTATGTCAGCAGCAAGATAACTTCCGTCCGGAGCTTTCAGCCAACCTAAATACCAAGTAAACGGGGATGACAAATGAAAAACGCACAAATCTCCAAATCGCATTTTTTTTCGCTCTCCTTCGTGCTGTCCCGGGTGCTTACCTCGGGCGTCATCATGAGCATCGAGAAGAATGAGAGTGAGCTGAAGGGCCTCGAGAAAAGCATCTCCAAAATTACGGGGAAGAAGCATGTCTCTCTCTTCAACAGCTACACTGGGGCCGTGCATGCGGCCCTCTGGGGCCAGGACATCGGACATGGCTCGGCGGCGAGGATCGAAGACGCGAGCGAGCAGGAACGAAAGTTCATCCGCTGGCTTGGCGTGGAACGGACGGACCAAACGTCGGTCCCGGTCTCCTTCGAACGCATCGCTGTCGGCTGGGATGACCTGAACGACCTCGAAGCCCGTATCTCTTCTTTGTCGGGCAGCGCTCCGGTGCTCGTCCTCGATTTCACCCCCCTCGGCTTCGGCCCTGCCGCCGCCATCGCGGCGAATGATGCCCTGATCTGGAAGAAGGCCGAGCGCCTCAAAATCTTCGGCGCCTTCGACCTTCAGACGATGTGGACGCAGGAGGAGAGCGAGCCGGAGCTGCAGCCGGCGGTGCAGTTCAACTACCGGCTGAGCCCGCTCGTGGCGGCCTGCGTCAAATTAACCCTGCTGAGGAGGAACCGCGAGAATGAAGACTGATTTTCTCCGCAAGCCGCTCGAGCTGCCGACCGAAGACTGGATCCGGGAACTCCTGGCTTACCAGGGAGGTCCGGCGGTCATTCCCGAGGACGTGCGCAGGACCACCTTCCCTTCGATTACGAAGGAGGACATCACCCAGATGCTGGTGTCCATCCAGCAGGATGGCGGCAGCGTCGTGGAGGAGTTCGCCGAAGCCTACCGCAGCTATGTCGGGGCGAACTATGCGATTCCGACCGCCAGCGGCACGTCGAGTCTGCATCTGGCGCTGGCGGGTGTGGGCGTTCAGCCGGGCGACGAAGTCATCCTGCCGGCCTTCACGTTCATCGCCACGGCCCAGGCCGTCGTCGCCGCCAAGGCGATCCCCGTCTTCGTGGATATCGATCCGCGGACGTACTGCCTCGATCCCGAGAAAGCGGAGCGGGCGATTACGAAGAAGACGAAGGCGATCATGCCCGTCCATGTCCATGGGCTGCCCGCGGATCTGCCGAGCCTGCGCGGCCTGGCCGACAAGTATTCGCTGCGTCTTGTCGAAGACGCCTCGCACGCGCATTCCGCCTCGATCGACGGCCGGCTGGCCGGCTCGATCGGCGACGGGGCCGGCCAGAGCCTCATGGCGGACAAGAACTTCCCGGTCGGCGGGGAGGGAGGCATCGCCTTCTTCCGGGAGCGGGAGGACTACGACCGGGCGCAGGCGTTCCTGGAGGAATCCGGCATCGACTACCGGATGTCCTGGATCGCCGCCGCGTTCGGCATCTCCCAGCTCGACCGGCTGCCGTACTATGACGCCATCCGGGCCCGCAACGCCGATTACCTGACGAAGGCGCTGACACAGACCCGGCTGTTCCGCGGCCCTTATGTGCCGGAGGGGTATAAGCACAGCTACAACATGTACCGGGTGAAGATCTCGCCGGAGGCGCTGGGGCTGGACGATCTGGAGGATTACCAGGTCAAGAACGCCATCCAGGAGCTGATCCTGAGCGAAGGCGTTCCGGCGAGGGAGTGGCAGAACGTGCCGATTCCCGGCCATCTGCCGTTCAAGAACCGGCGCGGCTTCGGGGGCGGGTATCCGTTCACCCTCTCGGAGCGGAAGGACTTCGGCTATGACCTGCATCATTTTCCCGAGACGCTGAAGATGCTTCGCTCCACTCTGACGATCTGCCGGGAGCTGCGTTCGCCGGTCGAGTACGAGCGCATCCAGGCCTATGCGCTGGCCTTCCGCAAGATCGACGCGAATCCGGAGGTCATCCGGGAGCTGGCCTTGAAGAACAAGGAAACCAAAGTCTTATACGAAAGGGACGCCAGACTGGGATGAGTGCTGTGGAACCGAAGACGTTAAGGGCCGCCATTGTCGGCGGCAGCGGATTCACCGGGGCGGAGCTATACCGGCTGCTGGGACGGCATCCGCAGATCCGCGTGGATTTCATTTCCTCGGAATCCAAGGCCGGCCTGCCGGTGGATCGTTATTTTATCTCCTCGTTACATAAGAAACAACCGGGTTCCTTGAAATTCCGCAAGCTCGAGGAGCTCGAAGGGCCCTATGACCTCATCTTCACCTGCCTGCCCACCGGGAGCCTCCCCCGGTTCATCGAAGGAGTGGCGGGCCAGACGGACAGGATCTTCAACCTCAGCGGGGATTACCGGATCTCGGACCCCGATCTGCTGCAGCGGCATTACCCTGAGACCCTGAAATACGGGGTCCCGGGGGGCAGCCACTACTTCATCCCGGAGTTCAGCGAGATCAACCGGGATGCGAGACTCGTCAATCTGCCCGGCTGCATGGCGGTGGCGAGCATCTACTCCCTGTATCCGCTGGCCGCCCACGATCTGATCGAGCCCCGGGTGGTCACCGATGCGAAGACCGGCTCCAGCGGGGCCGGCAAGGCCAGCTCCGAGACCCACGCGGAGCGCGCACACAACTTCCGGCCGCATAAGGTGCACGGTCACCGGCACAAGCCGGAGATCGAGCATGCCCTGAAGGGACACCTCGGCCGGGAGATCGAGCTGCAGTTCTCCACCTTCAGCCTCGATCTGCCCCGGGGGATCCTGGTCACCTCTTACACGCAGCTGAAGGAAGGGGTGACCGAGGTGGATGTCCGCAAGGCCTTCTACAGCACGTACGCCTCCAAGCCCTTCATTCATTACTTCAATTCAAAGAACGGACCCCACGGGCCGATGATCAAGACCGTCACGGGCACGAATCTGGCGGAAGTCGGCGCTTATGTCGACGGCCGCAGCTGCGTCTCGATCGCCAGCATCGACAACCTGATCAAAGGGGCGGCCGGGCAGGCGGTCCAGGCGGCCAATCTGTATTTCGGCTTGCCCGAGGAGGCCGGGCTGGAGTACACAGCGGAAGGGGCGTGGCCTTGATGGACAACCTCTATGTGATCAAGCTTGGCAGCAGCACCGTGCTGAACCGGCCGGAGATCTTCGGCGAGATCCGGCGGATCTCGGAGCGCGGCGGCCGCGTGCTGCTCGTCGCGGGCGGGGCGGAGGGCATCAAGCGCAAGTACGAGCAGCTTGGCCGGGAGATGCCCTTCCTGACTCTTCCGAGCGGCGATGAGGTACGCTACTGCGCACCGGAGGAGATGCCGGTGATCCGGGCGGCTTATCACGAGATCATCCTCGCGGAAGCCGCGGCCGCCCTGCGGGAGCAGGGGCTGAGCGTGTTCGCCCAGGTCGGCGGGGACAACCGGGTCGTCACGGGGACGAAAGCGAAGCCGCTCAAAGCCGTTAAAGACGGCCGGACCCTGATCGTCCGCGATTCGCTGTTCGGCAGCTACGCCGGAGCCCATACCGCTTTCCTGCATTCGGCGCTGGACGCTTACGATGTCGTCATCCTGACGCCGCCGATCTACGATCCGGCGCTCGGGGATTACATCAATATCGATGCGGATGTGCTCGCCGCCCATCTCGCGGTGGATCTCGGCGCGCAGCACCTGCGCTTTGTCACCGGCACGCCTGGGATCCTGCAGGATATCGAAGATGCCGGATCGACGATCCGGCATGTGTATCCGGGCGAGGAGCTGCCCTGGGTCCAAGGCAGGATGAAGCAGAAGGTGCGTGCCGCCGCCATCGCGCTGGAGCAGGGGGCGGGCGACGTATGCATCACCGGGCCTCATACGCTCGAAGGCGGCGGCCGGACCTGGTTCTGGAACTTCCCGCGGGAGGCGGAAGAGGCCGGGGTGGGCCTGCTCTCGAAGGTGAGCCGGATTCCCTCAGCTTCGTACGACGAGCATGAGCTGGCCTCGTTCCTCCTTCAGGAAGTGCGCTATCCCGGCGTGACGGGCTTCATCGACGAGGCGGGTAATATCGTGTTCCGCCGGGGCAGCGGCCCCCGCACGCTCCTGCTGCTCGGGCATATCGACACTGTGCCTTACCAGTGGCAGGCGGCGAATGACGAAGCGGGCCTGACAGGCCGAGGCGTTGTGGATGCGAAGGGAAGCTTCGTCAACTTCATCCACATGCTTGGCGAAGCCGAAGTGCCCGGGGACGGGACGCTGCTCGTGATCGGAGCGGTGGAGGAGGAGGTCTCCTCCTCCAAAGGCGCCCTCCACGTCAGGGACCATTATGCGGCGGATGCCGTGATCATCGGCGAACCGAGCGGGGAGAACAGCCTGACCCTCGGTTACTACGGTCTGTTCAAGCTGGAGATCACCGTCTCCCGGCTGCAGGAACACACGGCCGCCAAGGACAGCGTCAGTGTGATCGACGAGCTGTACGCCGCGGCGGACACGATCCGCCGCCGGGTTAAGGAAATCGACCCGGATTCCCTGTCATCGCTGATCGACGTTAAACATACAAATCAGAAGGGATTACTGAGCATTACAGGCACGCTGAATTTCCGGATCTCACCTGCGGCAGGCCGGGACTACAGCCGAAGCATCGCGCTGGACGATCTTGGAGAAGACGTACGCGTGGAGGTGCTGCGGGCCACACCCGGCTATGCCAACGGGCGGAGCGACCCCCTTGTCAAGAGCTTCGTCCGAAGCTTCGCCAAGGAAGGACGGACGGTACATTACATCAAGAAGCGCGGCACGAGCGATATGAACACGCTGGCGGCCACGTGGGACGGCGTGCCGATGGTGGCTTACGGTCCCGGGGATTCGAGTCTCGATCATACGAACCGGGAGTACCTGCATTTCGCCGAAGTCCTGTCGTCCCGGACGATCCTGAGAGAAGCCGTGAACGAATGGTTCCGGCTCGGAGGAGGGGTGTAGATGGATGCGCTGATTACTGCGGGAGACCGGCGCGAGGACCTGACAGCCAGGCTGCCGGAGCTGGCCAGGGAGGCCCGGCGGCTGATCATCGACATGGCGGCGGGTCCGACCGGCTGCCATATCGGCGGCAGCCTGTCGGTGATCGACCTGCTGTTGGCCGTCTTCGCCAAGTTCGGGAGCGGGCCCCCGCACGCGGTCGTGCTCAGCAAGGGCCATTCGGCGGCGGCCCTGTATGCGGCCCTCCACGTGCACGGCGTCATCGCGGAGAACCCCGCGGAGACCTACGGCCGCAGCGGCTCGCTGTTCACGGGGCACCCGAACCACAAGCTGCCGGGCATCCCGTTTGCCACGGGCAGCCTGGGCCACGGCATCCCGTATGCGGCCGGCTGGGCGCTCGCCCAGCGGCTCAAGGGCACCGGCGGCCTTGGCATTGCGGTCGGCGGAGACGGCGAGCTGCAGGAGGGGCTCGTGTGGGAGACCGCCCAGATCGTGCAGGCGAAGGGGATCGCCAATTTCATCTATATCGTGGATGTCAACGGAGGCCAGAACGACGGCCTGCTGGAGGAGATTTCCCCGGTTCCCCGTCTGAGGGAGCGCTTCGAAGCGTTCGGCTTCCACGTCAGGGAGCTGGACGGGCATGATTACGGAGAGATCCTGCATGCGGTGGAGCCCCCGCCGGACCGCCCGCTTGCCGTGCTCGCCCGCACGGTCAAGGGCAAGGGGGTCCGGGCGATCGAAGGCAACCCCGATGCCCACTATGCCAAAATTCCGGAGAAGACGGCCGAGAAATGGAAAAGGAGCCTGTCATGAGTCTATCGAGCAGAGAAGCCTACAAGGCGGAGCTGACGGAGCTTGCGCGCAATGACGGCAGGATCATCTGCATGGAAGCGGATCTCGGGGGCAAGAACCATGTGTTCCAGGCGGATCACCCGGACCGCTTCTTCAATATCGGCATCGCGGAAGCGGCCGGGATCGACATGGCGGCGGGGCTGGCGGAGGCGGGGTTTGTGCCGTTTTTCTCCACGTTCGCTTCGTTCGCTGCGCTGAGAGCGGCCGAGAGCATCAAGCTGGCCATGGGCTATATGGGCAAAAATATCAAGATCGCCGCCGCTTACGGAGGCGTATCCGGCGGCTGGTTCGGCACGACGCACCACTGCCTGGAGGATATCGCCGTCCTGCAGTCGTTCCAGCATGTACGGATCGCCTGCCCCCACGGCGAGGAAGAGACCCGGCGGGTCATCCGGGAAGCGGCGGCCTCCCCCGAGCCTTATTATATCCGGCTCGCCCGCAATGACGGCTTCCGCAGCCTGGAGCGGCCGACTGGAAGCAGTGCGCGCGAGATTCTCTACCAGGGGGGGAAGCGGGAAGGAGCGCAGCTGTGCCTGATCTCGGTAGGCGAACAGGCGACGGAAATCTGCGCCAGGCTGGCTGAAGAGAACCCGGACCTGCTTCACGCCCACCTGGTCTACGTGGACAGCCCATCCTTGAAGCGCTATGCGGAAGAGCTGCGGACGTTGTCCGGCACCTTCCTCGTCGTGGAGGAGCACCGGGGCACCGGAGGAACGGCATCCTATCTCTCGCTGCTGCTGCCGGAGTGCCGGGTGTACTCCCACGACTGCGGCGAGGAGTGGCCGGTCTACGGGGGCACGCACGCGGAGGTGCTGGAGCAGCTCGGCTTCGGGCTTCCCGGACTGAGGCGGCAGGCGGCTGCGATCGGAGGGCATCATGGTATTTAGCGTACTGAAGTCGCGGCAGTTCCGTAACTACTTCCTGTCGGATATCATCAGCGGTTTCGGGGTCGGCATGAGCACGATCGGGGCCAACTGGTATCTCATGGACCGCACCGGGTCGCTCGGCGCCATCGGCTTCATGCTGACGCTGAATGTCCTCGCCGGGTTCGCCATCTCGCCTTTGGTCGGCACGCTGACGGACCGCTTCAACCGCCGCAGCATCATCCAGGGCGCCAACTGGGCCCGCGCGGTGCTGATTTTTGCGCTTGCTCTGGCATTCCTGTTCACGGGCTTTCATTCCGTTTATCTCTATCTCTTCACGATTATCAACGGCATGGGCTGGACCGTCTATATGTCGGCCTCCCGCAGCCTCGTGCAGGAGCTGCTCACGGAGAAGGAGCTCATTAACGGCAATTCGCTTATCGAGATCTCGCTGCAGGTCGGCATGTTCCTGGCCGGGGCGGCCTCGGGGATTCTCTACAAATATTACGGCTTCGAATTCATCCTTATCCTGAATGCCGCCGCGTTCGTGGTCTCTTCGCTCTTCCTCTCCCGCGTCCGGTATACTCCGCTGCCCGTGGAGAACAAGGGCGAATCCTTCTTCGCCAATTTCAAGGAAGGGCTGCGCTACCTCAAAGAACGGCCGCCCGTCTTCCTGCTCGGCGTCGTGTCCATCATCCCGGTGGTCGCCGTCATGATCTTCAACGTGGTGCTCCCCGGCTATGTGAACGGTCCGGTGCAGGGCGATTCCGTGGTGTTCGGTCTCTCCGATATGTTCTATGGCATCGGCGGTCTGCTATCCGGATTCGCAGCCGCTCCGCTCGCACGCAAGCTCTCGAACCAGGGCGCGATTACGCTGTTCTTCCTGCTGGCGTCCGGCATTCTGTTCGCCTGGGCCTTCAGCGCTTCCGTGACGCTCCTGTATCTCGGCAGCGTGCTGCTCGGCCTCAGCAATTCGTCGCTGCGAATCATTATTAACACCCGGCTGATGGAGACGGTCTCGAAGTCGTTCATGGGCCGGGCGATGTCCGTCTGGATTGCGATCTCGCTGCTGCTGCAGTGCGTGTCGGCCACAGGTCTGGGCGTCGTGCTGGACCGGGTGGCGCCGGGCTTCGGCTTTGCGGGCATCGGCGCCTTGATGCTTGCCGGACTGGTGCTGTACTTTGTGGTTGCTTATGTACTGAAGCCGCTTGGAGCCGCGGGACAGGGACAGAACGCCACGTTGGAGCCATAGTGAACATTGGTGATTGAAAAGGAGGGTATTCCCGGTATGAGCAGCAAGCAGAAAATCATCGCTTTTGTGGAACCGAGCTTCTACGGGGTGAGCTTCGCGAGAGCGGCATATGAGCAGGGGCATCAGGTAGTGGCCATCGTATCGTCCAAGGACAATCCCGCCAAATACGGTTATGAGGGCATCTATCATGATTTGCTCCTGGCGGACATCCGGGACGGGGAGTCGATCTATGAGGCGATTGCCGCTTCACCGTACTTCGGCAGGCTGGACGCGCTGATTCCGGCGACCGATTATGCGTCGCATCTGACGGCGCAGGCCGCCGAGCGGCTCGGTCTCCGGGGCGTACCGTATGAAGCGGCGCTGCGGGCCCGGAACAAGGACCTGGCGCGTCAGGCCTATGAGCAGCACGGCGTGCCCGGGGCGAAGTACCGGAAAGTCGGCACCTTGGAGGAAGCGCTGGAAGCGGCGGGGGCGATCGGGTACCCGGTCGTCCTCAAGCCTACGAACTGCGCGAGCTCGCAGGGCGTATATTTTATCAATAGGGAAGAGGAACTGCGGGAGGCCTTCGCCCAGCTCCAGCAGTTCAAGGTCACGTACATGGATTTCAAGGTCAGGGAAGAGTATCTGGTCGAAGAATACATCGGCGGTCCGGAATTCAGCGTCGAGCTGTTCCTGCAGGAGGGAACGCCGGTGTTCGCCGCCGTCACCGAGAAGCGCACTTCGCCGCTGCCTTACTTCGTGGAAGTGCTGCACACGCTGCCGACTTCGGTTCACCGCGAGAGCGAAGCGGCGCTGATCGATACGGCGGTCAGCGCACTCAAGGCGATCGGCCTGGTGAACGGACCGAGCCATGTCGAGGTGAAGCTGTCGGCGGACGGCCCGCGCATCATCGAGGTGAACGGCCGGCCGGGCGGCGACCAGATCTCGTCGGACCTGCTCGTGCAGGCGTTCGGCATCGACATTTTTGCCGCCACGGTGAGTTATTATCTCGGCGAGCCGGTCGAGCCGCTTCTTACCCCCAGCCGGCAGCGTGCCGCCGCCATTGCCTACTTGACGGCGGATCGGGACGGAACCGTGGCGGAGCTCGGCGGACTCGAGGCGTGGAAGGAGAGCCCATACGCGGTGCGCTCGCACCTTGCGGTAAAGCCGGGGGACGAGGTCATCGTGCCCCGCAGCTCCGACGACCGCCTCGGGTATGTCATCACGGCGGCTGACACGCCCCTTGAAGCCAAAGAAGCAGCGCAGGCGCTGACGGCTCGTGTTACAATCACCTATGAGGAGGCGCAGCTGCCTCTGGCGAACGGAACTTAGGCCCTGAAGGAGGCGTTGAATCTACAATGGGAATCGCAGTACTGTACGGAAGCTCGCGCCGGAACGGCAATACGGATATCCTGGCCGCCCGGCTGGCGGAGGGGAGGGAGGCGGATCATCTCTATCTGTCCGATTACCGCCTTCAGCCCATCGTCGATTACCGGCATGAAGAACCGGGTCCCTATCCGGACGACGATTATCACGAGCTGATCGGCCGCGTCGTTGCGGCGGATGCGCTGGTATTCGCACCCCGATCTACTGGTACGGGATCTCGGGCGTGCTCAAGACCTTCATCGACCGGTGGTCCCAATCCCTGCGTGAGAATCGCAAGGAGTTTCTTGCCGGCCTCGCGGGCAAGCCGGCGTACGTGATCGCCGTAGGGGACGACGACCCGCAGGTGAAGGGACAGCCGCTGGTGCAGCAGTTCCGCTACATCTTCGACTTCACGGGCATCCGCCTGGCGGGCCATGTGATCGGCACGGCCAACAAGCCGGGCGACATCCTGCAGGATGCGCAGGCGCTCGCGGTGGTCGATGGATGGAGAGCGGAGTGGAGGAACGGTTGATAGAGGATAGTTAGGTGGACTCGTATGGAAGCAGGATGAAGGGCTGGCACTCCGGTGCCGGCCTTTTTGTGTTTAGCAGGTCGTCTTTGTTACTCCGTACTCCTTAGCGCGGCAATCACTCCGCCGATTTCTTTGTCCAGGTCCTTTTCTTCCTTAAGGTGCAGCACTCCCGGATAAGCGGAGTCCTTGTTCCTCGAACGTATGGAGTACGTCTTCCTTTGTGTAGTGCCTTTCGTTGGCTGAACACTCTGTCAGCATAACCATTAGCAGCAGCATGAACGTGAACGGTATCTGTAACGATAGTTTCATGAATTTGTCAGAACCTCCTGGAACGATGCGTAATTGATGAAGGCTTATTTTAACACAGCCTTATGGCAAAAGCTTTCCAAGCCTTCCATGCTTCCGCGCAACTTATAGCAGGAACGGAGCGTTAAATAGGGGAATATACAGCACGCTGCCCAACTTTGCCTGCAGAGAAGATGGGAAGAGCGTTCACACATCTATGGGTACATAAGGAGACACACTCGGATGAAACAACAACTGGCCGCACTATGCTTGGCCATGATGATGCTGACAGGCTGCAGCCCAGGCGGGGAGCTGCCCGCAGCCGAATCTGCCGGCAGGCATCTGACAGCGGAGGAGGTTGGAGCCGCCGAACTCGTGCTGAAAGACCGCCCCGAATTTCCGCCGGCGGGAAGAAGCCAAGCGATTCAAGCCCAGGCAGGGCCACATGATAACAGGGTTGACGGAGAACTGAAGACGACAGTCGAAACGGCAGCGGACGGCACGCACACAGTGACACTGACCAAAGCATGGAAGCTTGCCGTCAACGGCACGGAAGCCCAAAGTGTCTGGCGCTACAGCGTATCCCGGGACGGTAAAGTGGAGCTGGTCTCCAGCGAGGAAAAGGATCATCTGCTTGACTGCGGTAAAATAAAACAAAGGCAGAGCCCCCCACAAAGGAGGCTCCGCCTTATGGCTATGACGTCACACCGGCTCGGTCAGCCCCTGCGATTTGGCTGATGCAGCCGGATGCTCCCGAAGGAGCTGCCCCCGGTGAAAGAACGGGAAGGCGGCGAAGGTCAGCAGCGTCAGAATCCCGAAGATGACGGGGCCTTGATCAAAGCCGAGACCCTGGAGGAGCATCCCGCCGATCCAGGCACAGAGGCTTTGTCCCAGAAAAGCGAAGCCGCTTGCGCCATAATAGGCTCCCCGAAGGGACTCGGGCGCAATTTCTCCAATGAGCACATCCCCGATCACGAAGCACAGAATTTCGCCCGTCGTGAACAGGATCATGGACAGCGACAGCAGCAGCATGTCATCGAACAGACCGAATCCGAAGAGCCCGATGCCGAAGAAAAAGCAGCCGAGCTTGAGCGACGTCAGGGACGTATACCGTTTCATGAGCTTCGTCAGGGGATACTGCAGAACGAGTACGGATACCGCATTGACGGAGAACAGGTTGGAGTACACTTCTACGCGGTCATGGCCGATGAACTGCGACAGCGTGGTGTCCAGGTGGGAGTAGGCGCCGGCCACGAAGAAATTGCCGAGCAGCAGGTATAGGAACACTTTGTCGGTGAATACGATCCGCACCATCTGGCCCACGGACGCTTCCGTCGCCTCTTTGCCCCGGAGCAGGTGGCGGAAGGAGATCATGAAGACGACGAGCAGCGCGGCATAGAAAGCGTAGATCGAGGCGCTGATCAGGAAAGGGAGCAGCGACGAGGTGCCGCCCATCCCGAGCTTCAGACCGATCAGCGGGCCGATGGCGCCGCCGATATTGATCGCAAAGTAGCGGGCGCTGAAGGCGGCGGCGCGGCTCTCGGGCGGCGTCACATCGGCGAGCAGGGCGCGGGCCGTAGGTTCGAAGACGTTGCGGAAGAGCCCGTTCAGGGCGCTGAGCACGAAGAACAGCCAGGTCGCATCCGCGTAAGCGAATCCGACGAAGACCAGGCTCCACAGAGACATCGCCGTGATCATCACCGGGTACCTTCCCAGGCGGTCCGACAGGGCTCCGCCCGCGAAGCTGCCCAGCGTGCCGACCAGCAGGCTCATGGCCAGGATCGCGCCGACCATCGCGGGATCGATGCCTTTTACCTTGCCGAGATAGATCCCGAGGAACGGGATCGACATGAAGAAGCCGGTCCGGGACAGAAAGGTGCCGAGAATCACGCCCCAGGCTACAGGGTGAAAGGCAGGAATGCGAAATCGGTGTGGCGTTTTGGTTTGCGAACTTGTTTTCATGAGGGCAGCCTTCTTTTCTTTTTGTCGTTATGTTCAGTATACCTGCACAAAAAGGACAGAAAAGTGTATGATTTGGTGGGAATCGTTCACCTTTTATGTTCAGAACGGAGGAAAGGTATGCAGACGGTGCTCCCCTATTTGGAGCTGAGACGGATGTTCAGCGAACAGGAAGCAGAGACGCCCTTCCCGGTCACGGTCGACAGGCTCGCGGGAATCTGGCACTGCACGCCCCGCTATGTCAAGGCGATTGTCCGCACCCTGCACGAGCAGGGCTGGATCGAATGGCAGCCCGGCCGGGGCCGGGGGCATACCTCGACACTGACCCTGCGGATGGATGCCGACGAGCTGCTGCTGCAGGAGGTCCGCCGCCGGATGGAGCAGGGGGAGGTCCAGGAAGCCATGGAGCTACTGAACCGCTTCGGCGGACCTGCCGTCAAGGACCGGTTCCTGGACTGGATGTCGGAGGGCATCGGCTTCTCCACCCAGCAGGTGTCGGATACGGTGCAGGAGACGCTCCGCCTGCCTGTCTACCGGTCGATCACTACGCTCGATCCGGGTCTTGTGTATTACGCGTTCGACTGTCACCTGGCCAGACAGGTGTTCCATACGTTAGTCGAGTATGATGATGAGCAGGGGAGGGTCCTGCCCGGAATAGCCCACTCCTGGGAGAGCCGCAGTGATGCGGCGGAGTGGACGTTTCACCTGCGGAAAGGGATTCTGTTCCATCACGGGCGGGAGCTGACCGCAGAGGATGTGGTGTATACGCTGAGCCGGCTGAGGGACAATCCCGCGCGCTTTGCGGGAGGCTGGAGGTTTCAGGGCATCTCGCAGCTCGAAGCGCTGAACCGCAAAACGGTCCGGATCCGTCTCAGGGAGCCGAATCACCTGCTTCCCCGCTTCCTGAGCACCATCCCTGCGGCGGTCGTTCCTCGGGAGGTGGTGGAACGGGACGAAGCGGGCTTTGCCCAGGTGCCTGTGGGAACGGGACCGTTCCGGGTGGTGAGCCGCACCGGCGGACGGTGCGTACTCGAAGCCTTCCCGGCCCACTTCCGGGGCCGGGCGCACCTGGACCGCGTGGAGCTGCTCATCCTGGCGGGACTGGATGCCGGCCGGCTGAAGGAGCCCGACTGGACGTCCATCATGACGTCGCACGGGGAGAACTCCAGCGCTTCGCGTGAGGCGCTGCTCAGCGGAGGCAGCGGCTGGAACAGCCTCGAGACCCGGTTCACCTGCTGCTCCCTGCTCGTGTTCAACCAGGCGAAGCCGGGGCCGCAGCGGCATCCCGCATTCCGCGAAGCGCTGCATCATATGCTGGACCGGGAAGCGCTGATCGCCGAGCTGGGGGGTGACCGGATCTGCCCGGCCCACGGCTTCCAGCCGAAGCCGTCCGGGAGGGGGGACACCGCCGCCGGAACGCAGAAGCGCAGCGGTCCGGACATTGCGGCGCTCCTTGAGGAGAGCGGCTGCGGGGGAGAGCCCCTGAAGCTGGTGACCTATCCTTATCACGAGGCGGATGCCCGGTGGATTGCAGAGCGTGCAGCATCGTTCGGCGTGCAGGTCGAGCTCACGGTCCGAAGCACGGCCGAATGGGGCGATACGGCCTCGCTCGCAGAGTACGACTGCCAGCTGTACGGCGTGGTGGTTGGAGGCGATGAAGTGCGGGAGCTGGAGCTTTACCTGCAGGGCAACTTTTTTGCTCCGCTCTGGGATGAGGCGACTGCCGAGGCCGTGAGGCAGGAGGCGGCGGGGATCTTCCGGGAGGCGGAGGAGGCCGGGCGCAGGGAGAGACTGGCGAAGCTGGAGCAGAGGATTCGGGAGACGCATGCGGTCCTGTTCCTCGTACACAAGTCGACGAACACGGCTTTCCATCAATCCGTCCGCGGCGTCCGGGTCAATTCGTACGGCTGGGTCGACTTCGACCGCATCTGGTTCCACCCGGAGCCGGAGTAAGTCTTTGAGGGGCCAAAACGGTTTCACTTATTTTGTACCAGGACCTGGGCACGTACCGGGGTTATAATGAGGCGGACCTATGAATGAGAAAGGAAGAGATGAGGATGAACCGAGAGTCCCTCGAAGCCGCCCTCCAGCCCCTGCTCGATGAAATCACGTCTTCCAGTGAAGCATACGGGCTGCAGGCGGCGGCTTATCTGAACGGCAGGCTCGTGCTCAGCGTCTGTTCCGGTACGGCCGACAGCTTGTCCGGCCGCAAGGTAGCGCCGGATACCCTGTTCATCGGCCAATCCGCCTCGAAGGGAATCGTCGCCACGCTGATTCACCGTCTCGTTCAGGCCGGAATGCTGGCTTATGACGATCCGGTGTCGGCTTATTGGCCGGAGTTCGCGGCACACGGTAAGGACAAGATCACGATCCGGCAGGTGCTGACCCATTCGGCCGGAATCCCGCAGATGCCCGAAGGCGCCGGCATGGAGACTCTCTGCGATTGGGAGGCGATGACCCGCGGGATCGAAGGGCTGTCCCCCCTATGGGATCCCGGCACGAAGTCCGGTTACCACGGACTGACGTTCGGCTGGATCCTTGGCGAGACGGCCGCAAGGGCAGCGGGCACACCGTTCACGCGCCTTGTGGAGGAAGAGATCTGCAGGCCTCTCGGGATCGAGGGCCGTCTTTACTTTGGGGCTCCGCCGGAAGCGGAGCCGCGCATCGCCCGGATCAGCGGGGATGTTCAGCAGTTGGTCAGCCTGCCGGAGGAGCTGCTGCTGAAGCGGGTTCTGCCGGTAAGCGTGATGCCGGTTCACAATCCCGAGTGGAACGAACCCTTGTTTCACCGCGCCGGTGTCCCGGCGGTGGGCGCCGTCATGACAGCGGAGGCGCTGGCCCGCATGTACGCTTCCCTGATCGGGGAAGGCGTGGACGGCGTGCGCCTGCTCAGCCTGGAGCGGACGGAAGAAGCGACCCGTCTGCAGCACCATCAGGATGACGAGGTGATGGGAGGCCGCCACCCGATGGCGCTTGGGTATGCGCTGGGGGATCCGGAGCAGCCCTCGGCGATGGGGAGCGGCTCCGATGCTTTCGGGCATGCCGGCATGGGAGGCATCATCGGGTTCGCCGATCCTTCGGCGGGGCTGGCGGTGGCGGTCTTGACCAACCGGCTGGGCGGCGAGCAGGGAGACGGGAAGGCGGACGTGCGGATTGCGGCGAAGATCCGGGAGCTGCTGCAGCTTGGCCGTTAGGGTGGAAGAGAGAGTCGTAAGGCGGACTCTCTTTTTTTTTATTGTTTTTTCATCTATGACATGGGCTTGCAGCTCCGGGCTCAAGACGGTAAGGTAGGGATGAAGAGGGGAGGAGAAGTCCTGTGACCGAAGGGGTAAAAACGTACAATACGGCCGTCGAAGCGACGCTGGAAGTGATGGGAGGCAAGTGGAAGCCCGTCATCCTGTTCCATCTCACCTTCGGCAAGAAACGCAACGGCGAGCTGCTGAAGCTGATGCCCGCCGTGACCCAGAAGGTGCTGACGCAGCAGCTCAGGGAGCTGGAGGAGGACGGTGTCGTTCTCCGGATTACGCATGATCAGGTTCCGCCGAAGGTGGAGTACGGGCTGACCGATTATGGCTGGAGCCTGAAGGAGATTCTCCACCTCATGTGCCGGTGGGGAGATACGCATATCGAGCGGGTGTATGGTCCGAACGCCAGGGTTATTCATGAAGGCGGCGCTGCCGGCGCAAACTGAATCAGACCGGTCTCCAGGAGCGGAGGCCGGTCTGTCTTAGCTCAATCGGTCAGGGGATCACCCTGCGGCGGCGCAGGTCATCGAAGATGCCGAGGAACATCGCCTCCGTGTCGACGTATTCGTGGAATCCGAACCGGCGGGCTTTGGTTCCGTCAGCGAAAAAGTCATAATCCCAGGAGAAGAAAAAATCGCCGAAGCGCCATGAAGACACTTCCTGATAGCTGTTGTTCATGAGGCCATACTTGGTTACCATGCTGTTCCACAGCGGTTCTTTGTCCGCCATCACGGTTTCGAGTGACATCTGGAGGGGAGGCGCCGTCTCCAGACCGAAGTTCGCTGCAATCTTGGGCCACAGCTCATTCCAACGGAAGAGGTCGCCATTGTTGATATTGAACGCCTGGTTGGCGCACCGTTCGTCGGTTGCCGCCCAGACGGTCGCCCGGGCCAGCAGCCCGGCATCCGTCATCTCGAGCAGGCTGTTGTAAGCGCCCGGCTTGCCGGGAAACCGGAGCGGCAGGCCGAGCTCCTTTGACATGGACGCATAGACTGCAATCACCATGGCCAGGTTCATGGGATTGCCGAGAGCAAAGCCGCAGACGACCGAGGGCCGTATGGCCGACCAGGACCAGTTCTTGCCCCGCTGCCGCTGCTCGAGGAACTGCTGCTGGTCGACATTGAACTCCGGCGGCATGTGATAGGCGTCGGTTTCGCGGGCAGGTGTTTTGAAGGGCCCCAGGTGCGCGCCATACACCTTGTATCCCTGCATCAAGCTGACATGCTGAAGATGGGGGGCGGCCGGCTCGACGGCGTCAACGACATGGACGAGCATCGCCAGATTGGGCGCCACGAGCTCCGCCCACGTGGGACGATCCTGATAAGCGGCATAGAAGATATGCGTTACGTCGGTCAGTCCGCCCAGCTTCTCCCGGGTATCCCCTGCGTCGAGCAGGTCGACGGGGATGTAGCGGACCCGGCCTTGCGCCTCTCCGCCGCGTCTCGACAAGCCGATGATGTCCCAGTCGGGCAGTTCCTTCAGGTATTCGATCAGGTTCCGTCCGATGACGCCGTTTGCTCCTACGACCAGAGCGGTCTTGCGTACAGATCCTTCCTTGAGCTTCATGGTCAGGTCCACTCCTTTGTTTGTTGTTTTCTTCCACAGTATGGATCACAGGAGAAAAATAGAGAAGTACGCACTTTGAAGTCACATAGGAACCTGAAGGTAATGAAGGTGAAATAAAAGGAAGACAATGGGGAGGAGGGGGTGTCCGAATGAGACACCGGTTGAAGGAAGGCCAGGTCTGCAGGCCGCTGGAAGGCTGTCCGGTCGAGATTACTCTGAGTATCATCGGGGGCAAATGGAAAGGGATCATCCTGTATGAGCTGCTGGAAGGCCCCAAGCGGTTCCAGGAGCTGCGGCGGGCCCTTCCGTCCGTTACACAGAAGATGCTCACGCTTCAGCTTAGAGAGCTGGAGCAGGAAGGGGTTCTGCACCGCGAAGTGCACCAGCAGGTACCGCCCAAGGTGGAGTACTCCCTGACCCCGATGGGCAGGCGCCTTGAGCCTCTGATTCAGGAGATGAAACGTTGGGGCCTGGAGTATCTCGAGCAGGCCGGGGCGGCGGAGAACGTGAAGTGAATCCTTTTGTACAGGATCCTGAGAACCGGTCTGCAGAAGTTGCTGCGGAACGGATCGACGGGTCCTTTTTCAATCCGCAAGCGGGCCGCCCGGTTTAAAAAATGATACTACGGTTCAAAATTGTGCGTAATTTACAGGGGGTCTCTCCCGGGATATGATGGAACAGAACCCGCCGGCGGAACCGGATGGCCGATCACCATCCACTAATCCGAAGAGGAGAATCAGAATGAGTGCATATGTCGTAGTGGATATTGAAGTGCTTAACGAAGAGGTGTTTCAGAACTATGTAAGCCGCGTGGAGGCACTCCTGAAGGAAGAAGTGCCCGGCTTCCGGAACCTGTCGGCCGAACGGAGCCCGAAGGGACTGGAAGGGCCATGGCAGCCCTCGATGATTGTGATTCATGAATTTCCGGACATGGAGACCGCCAGCCGTTTCTACTACTCGGACGCCTACGCTCCGCTGATCGAGCTCAGACAGTCGGCGTCCAGCGCCAGCGTGGTTCTGGTGGCCGGGAGAGAGTGACCGGTGAGGGGTAAAATGGATAGGATTAGGATTGGATAGGATTAGGATTGGATAGGAATCTCCTTCCGAATTGCAGGGGTATGGATATAGGGGAGTGACAGCCAAAAGCCGGCCCTGGAAGGGGCCGGCTTTTGCGTCGAATTATCAGTAGAACTCGCTGTGTTCGTTTCTGCTTAAGCCTGGCGGCCCGAGCCCGGCCAGTGGGCAGGGCGCATCAAGCGGGGAGGGAGCTTCGTGCGGGCATCCCCCTTGGCCGCATTGACCTGGAACTGGGTAAGGAAGAGGCTGCCGGTGAGGTCCGCCCCCCGGAGATCCGCATCCCGGAGGTCCGCTCCGATGAGATCGGCCCACCTCAAGTCGGCTTCCCTGAGATCGGCTGCGATCAGGTAGGCGCCTCTGAGATTGGCACAGCTTAGATCGGCTCCCTGGAGCCTCGCCCCGATGAGATCGGCTCCACGGCCCGGATTCAGCTTCCGCCTTCCGCTGCGGACCGCGCCCTTCTGCCGCCGGCGGGCATCTTCGCGTACAAGCTCGCTGGTCTGCAGGAGCAGCTCATTCACCTGCGCCCGGTGGGCGGACACTGGGACATTCTGAAGCGATTCGGGATCCAGGAGGGTCAGGTGCTCCGTCTCGTCGTAAGCGGAGCTGAGGCTGCTCCGGATCGAACGGGCCGGCTCCAGCGTCATCCCTTCGGCGAGGTACCACAGGAGTTCGTGAAGCTGGCGCATGACGGGGAACACTTCGAACATCAGCCCCGCCGTCTCGGGGGCCTGCCGCCAGTCACGCCCGCCGAAGGTGGCCTGCGATACCTTCTGTCCCGCACCGAAGCAGTCATACACGGTACAGCCGCGGAAGCCGATGCCCCGGAGCTTCTGATGGACGCCGCAGCGGAAATCGGCCTGCAGGTTGGTACAGGGCTGTCCGGCGGCCTTGTCCACGGCAAAGTCGGATGAAGCGGCGAAAGGCAGGGCAACGCAGCATAAGCCAAAGCAATTTTCGCAATCCGCCGTCAGGCGGCTGAGGGGGTTGTTGTCCGCCGCAGAGGCGGGAGATTCCGGATGATTGGGCATTACATAGTACTCCCTTTTGGAAAATGTCGATAGATTCTTTCTATGTTAGTAGCGGATCTCTCCTCCGTCAACCCGGTTGATTCAGCTTTCGATGACAGGAATGTAAAAAAATAGATTTACATGCGAACAAATATTCGCATATAATGGGGTAAACTTGGTTTTAGTTCAGAGGAGGCGCAGGACTGGATGCCCATTCAGCGGATTGGCAGTATCTTTTTACCGGTAAGCGATTTGGAACGTTCGATTGCCTTTTATTCGGAGCTCGGCCTCGTCAGCCGCGGGATGGAAGACTGGGGAGACGGCAGAAGAGGGGCGACTTTATTCTGCGATCCGCATCCCGAACATGCGGCGCTGCTGACGTTGGCGGAAGTAAGCGATCCCCCGGCTGCCTGGGATCATTCGGTAATGTGCCTGAATTGTTCCGATGTGACGGGGATGCATACCGAACTACAGGGCAGGGGAGTCCGCGTAACGGAGCTCGAGACCTGGGATTCGCCATGGAATCATCATGTCATGTTCGATGTATACGACCCGGACGGGCACCGGGTGAACCTGATTGAGATGGTGCCTGTGACAGCTTAAGCTGCTGAATCTCTGATTTGCCATTGAGCACGAGGGGAGTACATAGGCAATGGGAGTTTACCTAACGGAAAGACCGCGGCTGCGCCTCATCGGGCTGCGGATCGAAACTGTACTAAGCGAGACCCGGGAGCAGAGGATGATTCCGAGACTAAGCTTTTTTGGCGTAATCTCTTCATGGTGGATATTAGTTATTGATGGTTCCCATTAGGGAGACAGGCGTACTTTGTTCCCGCCTCATGATGCTCCTCATCTGAAGCCCTGTTGGCAGCACGGGCGGCTCCAGGCTTGAGGTTAACGAGGATGATGCCGGCCAGAACGAGGAGTATGCCGGTTATAAGTTTGTAGGTTACGGTTTCGCCGAGGAAGAGTACGCTGACGGCCAGCGCGATGAGCGGGATCAGAAAGGTATAAGACCCCACCTTGTTCGCTTCCCCTCTGCCCACCAGCTGGAAGAAGACGAGCCATCCTAACGCCGTCACGAACACCGAAATCAACAGCAGTACCGTAACGAACGGCACATTCCACACAATCTCCTTCCAGCTTTCAACGGAAGACCCCATGGCGAGCAGGACCATTCCGCCGAGGAACATCTGCAGGGCAACCACCCACACGGCGTCTACCCGGGAAGCTGTCCGCTTCATATAGAGCGTGCCTAGCGCCCAGCTCACCGCGCTGCCCAGACCCAGAAGGACTCCGGCTGTGGAGAAGGCTCCGGATTGGCCCGGAATCGAGATGGCTGCAACGCCTGCGAAACCCAGGATCAACCCGGCGACCCTCGCCACATACATGGCCTCGCCAAGCCATAACCAGGCACCGATGCCCAGCAGCACGGGCTGCAGGAACACGATGGCCGCGAACATGCCCGCCGGCAGATAGTTCAGACCATAGGTCTGAAGTACATAAAAGAGAACGACGTTCAGCAGGGCGGAATGGAGATAGATCGGCCACGTCTCTTTCAGCCGGAGCCTCCTGTAATGAGGAAGTGCGAAGAGAACGAGGAGGGCTCCTCCGATGAAGATTCGAAGTCCTGCGAAGAGAAGCGGCGGAGAGAACTGGAGGGCGTACTTGGACAGCGGCCAGTTCACGCCCCATACCGTAACCAGAAACAGCAAATATACAGCGGACCGTCTTCGGGATAAGGGTTCCATATTGTTTCCCTCCTGTTTGGTTTTCGTTGGCTGGTGGTTGATTTTCATGATACAATGCCCTATACAATAAATAAAATGCATCTTTCTCATAGGGGGTATAACGTACCTGTTATGACACCTTCCCAGCTCTCACTCTACGTGAAGATAGCGGAGACCGGCAGCTTTACCCGCGCGGGGCAGGAGTTGAACATGACCCAGCCTGCCGTCAGCCGCGCAATCTCCACCCTGGAATCCGAGCTAGGGGTTACCCTGCTGATCCGGGACCGCAAGCAAGGAGTACTCTTGACGGATATCGGGCAGCGGCTGCTCGTGCTCTTCCGGGAGATCTTGAACGGGTACCACAAAGTAGAGCAGGAGGTGGTCGCCGAGAAGGGAGGCGAAGTCGGCACGGTCCGCGTCGGGTCGTTTCCGATCATCAGCACCAACTTCCTGCCGGCTATCCTGCGCGAGATGGGCGAGAAGCACCCCGGACTGAAGTTCGAGCTCTACGAAGGCAGCATAGCCGAGATCAAGCTGTGGTTATCCTCCCGCAGGATTGATGTAGGCTGGATTATCCCGCCAACGGAGGAGTTTGAGACCCTGCCGTTCCTCCAAGACCGGCTGTGTCTGCTGATCCGTGATGACCACCCTCTGGCGAATCGGCCGCTGGTGCATATCACGGACCTGGGCCATGAGCCCATGATTCTCTGCAAGGGCGGGTTCGAGACGCCGATCTATGAACTTTTCCGGGAGCATGAAGCCGTACTGTATTGCCGGTATGACGTGCATAACATCCATACGGCACTGAACATGATTCAGGAAGGCCTGGGACTGGCGATTGTCTCCCGGATCTCGTTGTCTCTATCCAAGCTTCCACCGAATGTAGTCGTCCGTCCGCTGGAACCGCAGCCGATCCGGGAAATTCAACTGGCGGTTCCCTCCCTGAGTGAATCGTCCATCGCGGTGAAGCTGTTCCTTCAAACAGCTAAAAATCTTTATTTGTCGGGAGGAAAAGAGTAGGCCGGCATCGGGCGCTCTTTTCCTGTTTTTATATGAAAACGCATCCAATAAAGGTGGTATTTTGGATATCGGGCCAAGTGATAAACTAAAATCATTCAACAGCGGAAGTCCTGTTGAACAAGGGAATGACAGCGATTACATTAGGTGTGGAAAGTTTCATTAGGTATGGAAAGTTGCATTAGGTGTGGAAAGGAGCTGAGAAAAAAGAAAACCAAGACCAGCAGTCCAGGACGGGCCCAACAAATGGGATGTACCGATCAAAAAGGAGGAATGGAATGATGAAACGTGTTCAACGGATAAGTACAAAGATAGGTGCTCTCTCTGCGGTGCTTATGCTTGCTTCGGTGCTGGCGGTTTCCGCCGCTACAGCAGCTTCGACGAGTGCGGATGGCGGCAAGGTGTATTTTGACAATAACAAGCAGTATCTCTTCAACAACGCCTGGGGCAAGTCCTCGGTGTCGGGCTGGAGCCAGAGTGTCTATTACAATAACGCCTCGGATCTGGGCTGGGTCTGGAATTGGCCGACGACCAGCGGCGGGGTAAAGGGATATCCTTCCATCGTGTCCGGCTGGCACTGGACCGACGGTTATACGGCCGGCAGCGGCTTCCCGACCCGGATCTGGGATAACAAGAACATCAACACCTCGGTGACGTACAACTTCGCTTCGAACACCTCGGGCGTGTACAACATGACATACGACCTCTGGCTGCATGATACGAACAATGCCAAATACAACAGCCGCCCGACGGACGAAATCATGGTCTGGCTCAATAACACGAATGCCGGAGCCCTGGGAACCTACATCGAGACGGTCTCGATCGGCGGTTCTTCCTGGAATGTGTACAAGGGCTATGTGGATGACGGGACCGGCGGCGGCTGGAACGTATTCTCCTACCTGAGAACCGCGAACACGAACAGCATCGATCTCAATCTCAAGAACTTCGCGGATCACGCGGTGTATACCAAGAAGTGGATCGCCAACTCGAAGTATATCAGCTCCGTCGAATTCGGCACGGAGGTCTCCAGCGGCAGCGGCCAGGTGAATCTCTCCCGCTGGAGCTTGAGCGTACAATAACCGAAGCGGTTCACCTTACCGAAGTAACCTGTCAGCTCAACCCTTCCGGTCCGGCCGGAAGGGTTGTTTGCTTGCGGGGCGCAGAATCGGTAAGCTTAGATCAGGTTGCCAGACTTTGCATGTGAATAAGGGGACCAGAGAAGAATAGGGAGAGAGAAGGAGGGGACACGAATGGAGATTGGAATCAGCACCTTCGTCGAAACCACGCCGGATGTGAACACCGGCGAAGTCATAAGCCATGCGCAGCGCCTGCGTGAAGTGGTGGAGGAGATTGTTCTGGCGGACCGCGTCGGGCTGGATGTCTACGGCGTGGGTGAGCATCACCGCAAGGATTATGCCGCGTCTTCGCCCGCCGTGGTTCTGGCCGCGGCTGCCGGGCAGACCAAGCGCATCCGGCTGACCAGTGCGGTTACCGTGCTGTCCTCCGCCGACCCGGTTCGGGTGTTTCAGGATTTTGCAACGCTGGATGGGATCTCGAACGGACGTGCCGAGATCATGGCGGGCCGGGGATCCTTCATCGAATCGTTCCCGCTGTTCGGCTACGAGCTCGACCATTACGACGAGCTCTTCGATGAGAAGCTGGAGCTGCTGCTGAAGATTCGAGAATCGGAGAAGGTGACGTGGCGTGGGGGCCACCGGCCGGCCATCGATAACCGGGGCGTGTATCCGCGGCCGGTACAGGATCCGCTGCCGGTCTGGATCGGCAGCGGCGGCAACTCCGAATCCGTAGCCCGGGCCGGCCTGCTTGGGCTGCCGCTGGTGCTGGCGATTATCGGAGGCAGCCCGCTGCATTTTGCACCGCTGGTCGAGCTCTATAAGAAGGCGGCCGCCCACGGCGGGCATGATCCTTCCAAGCTGCCGGTCGCTTCCCACTCGCACGGCTTTATTGCGGAGGATACGGAGACGGCGGCCGACAAGTTCTTCCCTTCCACGCAGCAGGCGATGAATGTACTGGGGCGGGAGCGGGGCTGGGGTGCCTACACCCGGAGCACCTTCGATGCCGCAAGAAGCTTTGAAGGCGCGCTGTACGTTGGCGACCCGGACACGGTGGCCCGCAAGATCATCGACCTGCGCAAGCGGGTGGGCATCACGCGCTTCCTGCTCCACGTGCCGGTAGGAACGATGCCGCATGACGACGTCATGAGAGCGATCGAGCTGCTGGGCACCGAGGTCGCGCCCCGGGTCCGGGAGGAAATTGCCGCTTGGGAAGCGGAGAGTGCGGACAAGCAGTAAGCAGCCTGATCCAGAATCGAATATGCTTTGGCATGCTGCAAGCCCGCTTCCATTCATGGAGCGGGCTTTGCTGCTTCCCACTGAGGACGATTTGCAGACTCTGATACTCCCATGCCGCATTCCTATGGGGCCGCTTCTCTGGATCTTTACAAATTCCGAACTACCAAATACTCCCCCCTGAATGTCATGATCGGAGCAGAAAAGGTCATGGCCATGCCATAACCAAAACGGGGCATCCCGCCTATACTCTACTTAAGGCAGGGAGACGGGGAAGCGGCACCTGAATTGGCAGCACAAAACGCAACAGCTGCACAGCCAGTTGGTATCGCTTACAACGCTGCTCTGCCCCAAATCATTGGCAAGAACAGGAGGAACAGTAAAGGTGAAGATGCGAAGAAAGTGGATCCCGATGATGCTGGTTTGGATGCTGATATGGGGGCTGCTTCCCTCCGGAATCGGGGGGACGGCAGGAGCCGAGGGAGCCGTGAACATTGCGCCGCAAGCCATGCTGACGGTGGATTCGGTTACCGGGACGAACCCCGCATCGAACGCGGTGGACGGCAGCCTGACGACGCGCTGGATATCCGGCAGCACCACCTATGAGCATGTGTTCGAGATGACCTGGGAGCGGGCTCATCCGGTTGACAGGGTGAAGGTATGGAGCGGGAACGTGGGTACGGGAGCGAGCAGCTGGCATATCCGCGACTTTACCCTGGACTACTGGAACGGCAGCACATGGATCACGCTGGCTGCCGTTACTGATAATGACAAGGACAACAATGCGGGGGAGTATAATGATCTTTCCTTCTCACCCGTCACGGCCTCGAGGCTGAGACTGCATATTACCAAGCCGAGCTGGGGCGGCTACAATGCGGCGGACGACCGGATCGCCAGGCTGGCGGAGATTGAGGTATACGCTGCAGTACAGGACGGCAGTGATACCACGCCGCCGCAGGAAGCGGGCAGTCCTGAAGCGGTGGCGGGCAGTGGACAGCTGACGCTCCGGTGGTCGGATCCGCCGGATCCGGACTTTCACCAGGTGCGGATCACGCAGGAAGGAAGTGTAACGGAAGCGGTATACGTCAGCAAGGGGGTAGAGGTTCGCGTCTTGCCCGGGCTGACCAACGGAAGTACTTACACCTTCCGGCTGCAGACCGCCGACACGGCTGGGAACTTATCCGGGGGCGTACGGCTCACAGCCACACCGAGCGAACTGCCCGCTCCCGCCCCTGGGCTGGCCCGCTTCATCACCCGCAGCGGGGACAGGCTGTTGGATGGGACGGAGCCATTCCGTTTCATCTCGATGAACGGCTCGAACCTGACCTATATACCGTCACCGGTCTGGCACCGGGCCGATCCGTGGGAGCAGGAGGATGCGTTCCTCTCGATCCGGCAGATGGGAGGGACGGTGGTCCGTCTTTACACGCTGACGATCAAGGGAGGGACGGCGAACGGACAGTCCACGAGCCATATCAACGGACTGCGGAGCTACGATGAGGGGTTCTTCCGCGACCTTGACCATGTGCTCAAACTGGCCAATGACTACGGGATCCGGGTCATCCTTCCTTTTATCGATACCTGGGAGCATGTAGGCGGCCTGAAGCAGTTCGCAGCCTTCCGCGGGATGACAGCGGAGCAGTTCTACACGGACCCGGAGCTCAAGGAAGATTACAAGCATCTGGTGAGCTATGTACTGGGTCGTACCAATACGTACACCGGAGTGAAGTACAAGGATGACAAAGCGATTTTGGCATGGGAGACGGGCAACGAGCTCTACCCGACCGATGAGTGGACGGCGGAGATGGCGGCCTATATCAAAAGCATCGACGGGAACCATCTGGTGATGGACGGCCGCTACGGGATCGGCGCTGCTGCGCTCTCCGATCCGAATGTGGACATCGTATCGAATCATTATTACGAGAGCGGCGGTACCAACTATGCGCTGCGGGCGGCAGCCGACCGGAATGCCAGTATGGGCCGGAAGGCCTTCATTGTCGGCGAGTTCGGCCATTCCCATACCGCCAATCTGACCGCCCTGGCGGATCAGGTTATCACGAGCGGCACTTCCGGGGCCCTGCTGTGGACGCTCAAGTTTCATAACAAGGACGGCGGCTTCTACAACAAGCCAGGGGATTACCGCTGGCCCGGCTTTCCTTCCGGTGCTTCCTATGACGAGACAAGTGTCATGCGGATGATGCAGGAGAAGGCCCATGCGATCCGCGGATGGCCCGTGCCGCCGCCTGCCGTGCCCAGGGCGCCTGAGCTGCTCCCTGTCGAATCGGTCCACGGACTGTACTGGAGAGGCTCGGCCGGGGCGCAGACCTATGACATCCAGCGCGCCGGCCATCCGGACGGACCATGGGTGACCGTGGGAACGGACGTCTCGGACAGTGACATCCCGTTCGTGCCTTTCAAGGATACGTCGGCCGTGGAAGGAAGCACGTACTACTACCGGGTCACGGCCAAGAATGCGGCCGGCAGCTCGGTGCCTTCGTATCCGGCTGGACCGGTCACCGCATCTTCTGTACCCCCGGTCCCCACAGCCCCCGCCCTGCTGCCCATCCAGTCGGTCTCTTCCATTGCGTGGGAGCCCGTGAAATGGGCGGATGCCTATGATCTGGAGAGGGCCGAAGCGGCGGAAGGGCCTTGGTCGGTGGCGGGTTCGGATCTGTCCGAGGAGGACCGGCCTTATCAGGATGCGACGGCGAACAGCGGGATCGCTTATTATTACCGGCTGAAGGCGAAGAACGCCGGCGGCATTTCGGAACCCTCGAACACCGTAGGGCCGGTTACCGTGCACAATGCCGCGCAGCTGGCGGCCCTGACGGCGGATTCGACGACGGGGACGAATGTGCCGGCATATGCTGTGGACGGAAGCCTGTCCACCCGGTGGCTGTCCGGGGGCGGCGGGGAGGAGCACTTCCTTCGGATGGAGTGGCCGGCAGCCCAGACGATCAATCAGGTGAAGCTGTGGAGCGGAGCATCCAGCGGCGCGAACTGGCATATCCGCAGCTTTACCCTGGCGTACTGGACAGGTACGGAATGGAAGCCGCTGGCCTCGGTGGAAGATAACGAACAAGACGGGTTCTACGGCGAATATAACGAGCTCCACTTCGAACCGGTGCGGACGACAGCCCTGCAGGTGAGCATTACGAAGCCGTCGTGGCAGGGGCTTCCCGTGAATCCGGATGACCGGATTGTAAGAATCATGGAGCTGGAAGCAGGCTATGCGGATCGTACGGCGCCGGGAGAAGTGTCCGGCACGGCAGTAATCTCCGGGAAGGACCGGTTGACGCTGACCTGGACGGACCCGTCCGACCCGGACCTCGCACACATCCGGATCGTACCTGAGGGAGCGGCGGGAGCCGAGCCTCTCGCGACGATCACCAAAGGCGTGCAGACCGTGACGTTCGGCGGGCTGGAAAAGGGATTCCTGTACAGCTACAGGCTGATCGCCGTAGACCGCACCGGGAATGCGTCGCCCGGCGTTGTCGTCAGCGGCGTTCCGGGCAAGAAGACAGGAGAGCCCGGCAAGGACTGACGCGACGACCGACGCCCTTAGGTCACGATCCGAGCAGAAGATGTCATCGCCGTGTACTAATCAAAGGGCAGCGCAGCAACTACAATGAGAGCAGGTTACCATACCAACTGCGAACAAAGAGGAGTGATGCAGCCATGACGCCGAATCCAAATCAAAACCTGAAACCGAATCCCAATCCGAATCCGACGATGAAATGGAGCCGGACCCTGAGGCTTCCCTCCGAGGAGCTTCCTGTTCTGAGTGAAGTGGATGTGGCCGTCGTCGGCGGGGGACCGTCCGGCGCGGCCGCCGCGATCGCCGCGGCCCGCAACGGAGCCAGAACCCTGCTCGTGGAGCAGCGGGGCTTCCTCGGCGGGATGGGGACCCTCGCCCTGGTCCCGGCCTTCTGTCCGTTCACCGATAAGGAGAAGCCCGTTGTGCGCGGCATCGGACTGGAGCTGATGGAGCGGATGAAACGGAGCTGCCGGCCCGCTTACTACGAGGAGTACCGGGACCAGCTGGACTGGGTGCCGATCGACGCCGAAGTCCTCAAGCGGGTCTACGACGAGGCAGTGCTCGAGAGCGGGGCGTCCGTGCTGTTCCATACGTTTGTCGGTCAGGTGCTCCTGAACGGCGACCGAAACGCGGTGGAGGGACTGGTTCTCGTGAACAAGTCCGGCAGGTCCGTTGTCAAAGCGCGCTATGTGGTCGATGCTTCCGGAGACGCGGATGTGGCCGCGCTTGCCGGCGCTCCCTTCCAGAAGGGCGGGGAGAGCGGAGAGCTGCAGCCCGGCACGATGTGCTATCTGTTGGCCGGTGTGGACCGCGGACGCTTCAAGCAGTATCTTGCGGACTCCGGAGATACCGGCCAAATTCCGAAGGCGGTCCGGCTGGCCCAGGAGAATGGCCACCTGCCCCCCGGGCGCCGGGAAGTGTCCGGCTTCGGCCTGGATCTCCGACAGCCTCGTCGGCGTGAACTTCGGCCATGTCTTCGGCATTGACGGCACGAAAGCGGAAGATCTGACCCGGGCCGCTGTGGAAGGCCGCAAGCTGGTCCGCACCCAGGTGGAATTCCTGCGCAGCTGTGTTCCCGGATTCGAGAACGCCCATCTGGTAAGCACCGGCGAGCAGATCGGCATCCGCGAGACACGCCGGATCGTCGGCGACTATAGGCTCGTGCAGGACGACTTCACCTCGATGAGGAGCTTCCCGGATGACATCGCCCGCAATTCGTATTTTATCGATATCCACATGGCCACAAGCAAGGAAAGCATGGATATGCGCCATCTGCCTCCCGGCAGGTCGCACGGTGTTCCCTACCGGGCTCTCCTTCCGCAGGGGCTCGGCAACCTCTGGGTCGCCGGACGCGCCGCCTCCGCCGACCGTGTCGTGCAGGGCTCGCTGCGCGTCATGCCGAACTGCTTCGCGATGGGGCAGGCGGCCGGTACCGCGGCCGCCCTGTGCGCGGCGGACGGGGGGACCTCGCGGGAGGTGGATGTGAAGCGGCTTCAGCGGCTGTTGATGGAGCAGGGGGCCTGGCTCGGTGAAATGAACGGGAGGTGTGAAAGCCATGGCTAAGGGGGAGGGGCTCCCGGTGCTGCGCTCCTCCCGGCCGGCGGCAGGCTTGCTGCCGGCCCGCCGGTTGGGGGCCAATCTGCGGCAGTACTGGGACTTGTATCTGATCATGGTTCCCGGCATCCTGTACTTCCTGATTTTCAAATACCTGCCCATGTGGGGCGTCATTATCGCCTTCAAGGACTACAGCGTATTCGCGGGCTTCGCCGCCAGCGACTGGGTGGGATTGGACCATTTTCGCAGGATGCTGGACGACCCGCAGTTCTATCTCGTGTTCCGCAATACCGTCCTGATCTCCCTGTACAAACTGTTCTGGGGGTTCCCCGGACCGATCATCCTGGCGCTGCTTCTGAATGAAATCCGCAGCATGCTCTACAAACGCACGATCCAGACGCTGGCCTACCTTCCGCACTTCCTGTCCTGGATCATCATCGGGGGGATCATGGTCAACCTGCTGTCGCCTGCGACGGGCGCGGTCAACGGGATGCTGAAGTGGCTCGGGTTCGAGCCCGTCTTCTTCCTGGCGGATCCCGGATGGTTCCGCTCGCTGCTGGTCATCAGCGACATCTGGAAGGAGGTCGGCTGGGGGGCGATCATCTACCTCGCCGCGCTGGCCGGTGTGGACCCGCAGCTCTATGAGGCGGCCGTCATGGACGGCGCGGGCAAGTGGAAGCAGCTCGTGCATGTCACGCTGCCTTCGATCCTGACGACCATTATCGTGCTGTTCCTGCTGCGGCTCGGCCATGTGCTCGATGTCGGCTTCGAGCAGGTGTTCGTGCTGTACAACTCCATGGTCTATGACGTGGGCGATGTCATCGAAACCTACGTCTACCGCGTCGGGATCGGCCAGTCCGAGTTCAGCTATTCGACCGCCGTCGGTCTGTTGAAATCGGTGATTTCCCTGATCCTCGTGGTGATTGTCAATAAGGCGGTCAAGCGGACCGGGCAGGAGGGGATCTACTGAGATGCGAATGTCCAGGGGAGAAATCTGGTTTCACCGCGCCAACCACATGGCTCTGGCCGTCTTCGGACTGCTGGCGCTGTCGCCGTTCGTGCACATCCTTGCGCAATCATTCAGCAGCTACCGTGCCATCATATCGGGTGATGTCGCCTTCTGGCCCGTCGAATGGACCACAGAAGCTTATGTCAAAGTGTTCCACGATCCGGGATTTGTCCGATCGTTCGCCGTCAGCGTGCAGCGTACCCTCGCCGGTACGGCGCTGAGCGTGGTCCTCACCTGTATGCTTGCCTATCCGCTGTCGCGTGCTTACATCCGGGGCCGCAGTGCCATCATGTTCCTCATCGTCTTCACGATGCTGTTCAGCGGGGGGATGATCCCTACGTATCTGGTCATCAAGGAGCTCCATCTCATGAATACCTTCTGGGTCTATATCATCCCCGGAGCCCTCAATGCGTTCCACATTGTCATTATGAAAAATTTCTTCCAATCGATTCCTGCTGAGCTGGAGGAATCGGCGAGAATGGACGGGGCATCGAACACAGGCATCCTGCTGAGGATTGTAGTTCCCCTCGCCATGCCGGCCATTGCAACGATTGCTTTGTTCAATGCCGTAGGCCAATGGAACGCGTTCTTCGATGCCGTCATGTATGTAACCGATTCCAGTCTGAAGCCGCTGCAGATCTACCTGCGGGAGCTCGTCATGTCGGGACAATCCAACATCAATACAACGGACAGCCTGGAGAGACAGCTGCTTGCCGTCGAGTCTTTGAAGGCCGCTGCGCTGATCGCCAGCACCCTCCCGATCCTTCTCGTGTACCCGTTTCTGCAGAAGTATTTTGTCAAGGGCATCATGATCGGGTCTGTGAAAGGGTAACGGCTTCGGTACCTCTCTATTCCTGACTTGTACCCGTAAGGGTTTCATATTATCTTGTATAAAAGGGGCGGGATGCAGCATGAAGAGAACAAAGCGCACGTTATCCTTACTAACGGTTTCTTCCTTGGCTGCCGGGATGCTGGCGGCCTGCGGAGGAGAGAAGGAAGGAGCCGTATCCGGCGGCTCCGGAGGCTCCGGAGGCGAAGGGGAGCGCCCGAAGATCAGCATCGTACAGCCCAATGTGGGCCGCAAATTCCCCGAAGGCATGAATGAGAACAACAATCCGTACCAGAAGTACGTGAATGACAGCGTGAATATCGATGTCCACGTCGTCTATCCTCCGTCCGACGGATACCAGGATAAGCTGAATGTGATGATGTCCTCCGGCGAGGACAACGACATGATCTACACCCAGGACGCTTCCTGGTTCATCTCCATGGTCAACCAGAAAGCGCTGCAGCCGCTGAATGAGGCGCTGGAGAAGCATGGGCCCGATCTCAAGGCGTCGATTCCCCAGGAGGCCTGGGATGCGGTTACTGTGGACGGGAAGATCTATGCGATCCCGGGGGTCAACCATATCCGCGGCAGCGACATCATGTATGTCCGGCAGGATTGGCTGGCGAAGCTCGGGCTGCAGCCGCCGAAGACGCTGGACGAATATGTGAACGTCATGCGCCGGTTCGCGGAGGACGATCCGGACGGCAACGGCAAGCAGGATACGGTCGGTCTGCTGATCGGAGAGAACCTGATCCGCACCGCTCCATTCTTCGGCGCCTTCGGTGTGCCGTTCTCCGCGAACTCCGCTGTCACTCAATGGGTGGAGCGGGACGGCATGCTGGTCAACGCCACGATCCTGCCGGAAACCAAAGAAGCGCTCGGCTTCCTGGCGGGACTCTACAAGAACAAATGGATCGATGCCGAATGGGCGCTGAACAAGAACAAGAATATTGAAGAGAAAGTGGCAAGCGGGAAGGCGGGGCTCTTCTCGTCGACCTGGTTCGATACCCGCGGTCCGATTCTCACGAGCAAGAAGAATGATCCGAAGGCGCAATGGATTCCGCTCGACTATCCTGTCGGCAGGGATGGCAAGTCCGGCGTGGTCTCCTCCAGCATGGTGACCGGCTACAGCATAGTGCCGGCGAAGAGCAAGCGCGTGAACGAAGTCGTGAAGATGATGAACTTCGCGAACGGCAAAGGCCACGAAACGCTCAAGCTCGGGCTGGCGGAGCACGGCATCTCGTCCCGCCAGGACGGCAAGCTCGTCATGAACTTCGAAGAGCACAACAAACACATTTATCGCAATAACATCCTGGACTACGCTTCGCCTTGGGATCAGGAGCTCGATTATCAGCGGCTGGATGCGCTGGGGCCGGAGTTCAAGCTGAAGGACAATGTCAAGCAGATCAGCTCCGCGCTCATCAAGAATGCGTATAACGGACCTGCAACGGCGAGCATGGGCAAGAACGGCGTGCAGCTGACGAAGCTGATGCAGGAGACCTTCACGAAGATCATCATGGGCAGCCTGCCTCTCGATGACTTCGATAACTATGCCGCCCAGTGGAAGAGCCAGGGCGGCGATGAAATTACGAAGGAAGTCAACGCGAACGCCAAGAAGGCGGGCAAATAATACCGAAGACGGGTGAAGGTGCTTCCAGGAGTACCTTCTCTTCGCATAAGGGACGGGGAGGATGCAGCAGTGCGCAAGACATGGAGCAGCCGGTTCAAGCAGTCCGTCCAGTTTCGGCTGACCTGCTTTTTTATCCTGATCCTCCTCCCTTTGGTGGCGGTATCCACGTTCTCGAACCTGCGGTCCCAGTCCATCCTGAAGGAAGGGATCGGCGAACGCACGCAGAACGCCATGTTCTCGGTCATGAATTCCATCGACCTGACGATGCAGGGCGTCTATGAGCTGGCGACCGTGCTGGCGAACGATCACGACGCCAACCGCAAATTCGAGAACGCCGGAGATGTGCTGACGCCCGGGGCGATCCTGGATTTTCAAACCCTCAACAAGCAGATTGCGACGGTCTCCTCCGTGAACCGGATCATCCCCCAGGTATCGCTGTTCCACTATCCCTCGGGGATGCTCTTGTCCACGACCGGCTACCAGAAGGAAGAGAACAAGGAGGAGCTCGAATGGGTGCAGCAGGCCATCGGCGCGAACGGGCGGATCACGATCTTCTTCCCCCGGGAGAGCCGTTATAATGCGAACCGCGTCATCGACCCCGTCTACAATGAGAACAATTTGGTGGTGATGCGCCTGATGAACCTGCAGGACCCGCAGCGCAGAAAAAATATCGTGCTCCTTCCTCTCAGCAAGTCTTATTTCGCCCATCTGCTTGAGGGGCTTCTGCCGGGCGGGAATGCGCAGGCTTACCTGCTGACGGAGAAGGGGGAGCTCGCCGCCTCGACGGCCGGTGCGGCAGCTGCTGCGCCTCCCTGGCCGGACGATGCCCGGGACCTGCTCGTGCGGGAGCTTCCCGGCTACAGCGATCCGATGTTGATGGTGAGAGCGGTGTCCCCGGCATCCGGCTGGACGCTCATCATGCTCCAGCCCGAGAAGGAGATTCTGAAGGAAACGAGGCAGCTCCAGGTATGGACTTCCCTGATTATCGCGGTCAGCGTGCTGATCTCCCTGTGGATCTCCTGGGTCGTGTACAGCAGCATCTCGAAGCCGATGCGCAAGATGATCTCCGCCATGAAGCAGATGAGAATCGGACAGCTCGACACGCAGATCGTTCACAGCCGCGAGGACGAATTCGGCTATGTGATGGATACCTTCAATCACATGGCCAGGGAACAGCGCCATCTCATAGAGGACGTCTATGAGAAGCAGCTGCTGCTTGTGCAGACCGAGTTCAGGCTGCTGCAGTCGCAGATCAATCCGCATTTTCTTTACAACACGCTCGACTCCATTTATTCGGCAGCCCTTCTCCGGCAGGAGGAGGAGCTGGGGGATATGGTACTGCATCTGTCGAAGTTCCTGCGCTACAGTCTCGGTAAAGGCAGGGAGACGTACTCGGTTGCCGAAACGTTCCGTCATCTCGATCACTACATCAAGGTGCAGCAGGGCAGGTTTGACTTCAAGGTGAGCTTCCAAATGGAGGAAGAGGCCGGCGAGGTCAAGCTGCTGAAGCTTCTCCTGCAGCCGCTAGTAGAGAATGCGATTCTGCATGGCCTGGAGAAGAAACAGGGGGAACGGGAGCTGACGATCTCAGCCGGAACCGCAGCGGACCGCAGCCTCATTCTGGAGGTCAAGGACAGCGGTACGGGCATCCCGGAAGAGAGACTGGCCTATATCCGGCAGGAGCTGGCGGCCATCACGACGGCCCATATCCGGTTGATGGCGGGAGGAGCGGACGCTTCCCCCGAGCTGTTCGGCCTGCGCAATGTTCTCTCCCGGATCAAGCTGCATTACGGGGAAGAGGCGGAACTGCGGGTGGACAGTGTGGAGAACATAGGAACCTGCGTCACCTTACGGCTTCCGCCCCGGCAGGAGCGCGGTCCGGCAGGTGATGCAGCTGAAGAGCGCAAGGAGGGCCCCATGCCATGAATCTGATGATCGTTGAAGACGAGGTGGGAATCCGGACCCGGATTCGCCGAGACCATCCCCTGGGAGGCGCATGGGATTGAAGTCGTCGGCCTGGCGGAGAACGGAGTGGAAGCGCTCCGGCTGATGGAGTGCGCGCAGCCGGATATTGTCATTCTGGATATCCAGATGCCGGAGATGGACGGGCTGACGCTTGCCCGCCGCATCGCCGATTCGGATCCGGGCATCAAAATGATTATTTTGAGCGGGTATGAGGATTTTGAATACGCCCGTTCTGCCATGGAGTCCGGTGTACTCAAGTATTTGATCAAACCGGCAGGCAATGAAGAGATCCGGGCCGCCGTCCTTGAAGCGGCCTCGCTGGTTCAGCGGGAGCTCCAGGAACGGCTTAGCCGTGAAGCGCTGCAGCGGAGATGGGAGAGCCACCTGCCCCGGCTCCGGGAACTGTTCCTGGGCCAATGGCTGGCCGGCGCTTACAGCAGGTGGGAGATCGAGCGGAGGATGACGGAGCTGCTCATCGAGATGAAGCCCGGAAGGCTGCTGGCGGTCGCGGTATTGGAGCCGGACCCCCTCGTTGCGGGGGAGGAGCGCTTCCGTGACGGCGACTCGGCTCTCCTCCGGTTCTCACTGCGCAGTATCGCGGGGGAAGTGGTCCAGGACCGGGAGACGAGTATTATTCAGGACCTGCACGGCGCAACCGTGATTCTGTTGCAGAGCACGGAGGAGGAGCCGCAGGGCGACTTTCAGCTCCGGGCCGGCTTCACGGTCACGAAGGTGCTGTCGACGATGAAGGACTGCCTGAAGATTACCGCCAGCGCCGGAATCAGCAGAACGACGGCAGACTGGGAGAAGCTCCCTGTCCTGTACGATCAGGCCCGTAAAGCGCTTCAGCTCAGGGTCGTTTACGGCCATCATATTGCGATCCCTTACGGAGAGGAGCGGGAAGGACAGGATCCGCTTATGCCGGCCCCCTCGGACGAACGGGATCTGGAGATCGGCATCGGCACCGGGGACACGCAGAAAGCGGAGGCGGCGCTGGACCGGCTGCTCCAGGACACGGTCCATCAGGCTGCGACCGTGGAGGAAGTGCAGGACGGGCTGCTGCTTGTGATGCATACGCTGCTCCGGATCGTCCGAACCATGAATTGGCCGCTGCGGGAGGCGGCGGGAGAAGACATCGTCTACTTTCATGATGTGGGTCAGCTTCAGACCCGGGAGCAGATCCGCAGCTGCCTGCAGCGCATCGTGGTCCGATTGGCCGCCTATGCCTTGAGACGGACGCAGCCGGGCAGCCATAAGCTGATTCAGAAGCTGCTGTCGCTCATCGAAGAGGAGATCGGGCAGCAGGAGATCAGCCTCCACTCGATCGCGGGACGGTTCTACGTCAACAAGTCGTATTTGAGCCGGCTGTTTAAGCATGAAGTGGGAGAGCCGTTCTCCCAGTACGTTCTGAGGCGCAAGATGATCCGTGCCAAGCAGGTGCTCGCGGAAGGCGGGCAGGTGCAGCAGGCTGCCCAGCAGGTGGGCTATGCGAATATCGGCTTCTTCTCGAAGGTGTTTCACAAATATTGGGGCGTTCTGCCGAGTGAAGTAAAGGGCGCACCATGGACAAGTTGAATATAACCGTTTGTTCCATTGCGCAGCCCGGATCATGCCGTTAGAGTAATAGGGTAGTGGAATTAAAAGACACGGGTTCTTGGAATTCGGAAGAAAGGGTATGATCGGCAGTGAAGATTGAACGGTTCCCAACCTTGGAGACGAAGCGGCTCCTCCTTCGCCGGATGACAATCGAAGATGCACCGGCGGTGCTCCGCTTGTTCTCTGACCCGGAAGTGACCAAGGATATGGGCATGGAGCCCTTCACAAGCATCGAACAAGCCGAAGGGCTGATCGGGTTCATGAACGGCCTCTTCGATGACCATAAAGCGCTGCGCTGGGCTGTGATCCGCAAGGAAGACGGGGTGCTGATCGGGACCTGCGGCTTTAATGGCTGGGAAGTGAGCCGGGGATCCCGGGCGGAGATCGGATATGACCTGGGCAGGGAGCATTGGCGCCAAGGGTACATGACGGAAGTGCTGAAGGAGGTTCTCTCCTATGGCTTCGGCACCCTGGGTCTGAACCGGATCGAAGCCTACACGAACCTGGATGCCCTTCCGTCCATGAAGCTGCTCGAGAGGCTGGGATTCACCGAGGAAGGAATCCTTCGGGGGTATGCCTTATCCCACGGGGAGTATGTGGACAACCGCTGTTATTCGATCCTGCGCAGCGAGTGGGAGCCGCAGAAGAAGTAAGGTGCAGGACATGACGCTTGCTTCCCGGACAAATACATAAGGAAGTCCCCTTGGGATACCGCTCTGCGCGGTATCCTTTTTCCGTTCTCTCCAGTCTCGGATACTCGCTCGGAAGGCCGCAGCGGTGGGCTTTTTACGGCTTTTGTCGTATACTGAATGGGATATGAAACGATCGTTAGATCTTCTTAAGGGAGGAGCAGCCTCATGATCAAGACACGGATTCCGCCCCTCTCTCTATGCCTTACCTTGCTGCTGACCTCCTGCAGCGCGTGGGCCCCCTCCGGGCAGGAGGGACCGGAAGCGGCGGACGTCATCGAACTGACATTCTGGGACGAGAATCCCGGAGAGAGCCGAACGCCTTACTACGAGGAGCTGTTCCGCCGGTTCGAGGCGGCGCACCCGGGCATCCGGGTGAACTATGTCGGGGTGCCCGTCAGCTTCAACAAGCAGCAGTACGACGTCGCTATCGCCGCGAATACGATGCCGGATCTGGCGGCCGTGAATGCGGAATGGATCGCGGACTTTGCAGCCAAGGACGCGCTTCTTCCGCTGGACGATTATTATGCCGCATGGCCCGGCCGGGAGGAGATCCCGCAGCCGTTCATTGACTATAACCGGGGGCTCGTGCCGGACGAAAAATTGTATCAGCTGCCGAACACCTTATATTTTGATGTGCTGTGGTACCGGGCCGACTGGTTCCGGGAAGCGGTCGTCGGCGCACCGGAGAGCTGGGACGGGTTCTTCGAGCGGGTCCGGCAGCTGAACCGTCCGGAGCTCGGACAGTACGGCTACAGCCTGCGAGGGGGAGCCGGCAGCATCACCCAGCTGACGTCCATGCTGTACGCTTACTCCGGGCAGTCCGCATACTTCCGCGAGGACGGCACCTGCACGATTAACGATCCGCGTCATCTGGAATTCTTGAAGCGATATATCGGGCTCTACGGCCAATATACAAAGAACAGCGACATCCTGAACGGGTACAAGGAGATGGTCTCCGCCTTCGATTCGGGAACAGCCGCCCTGATCTCCCACAACTTCGGGTCCTATCATGATCACATGGCCTCGCTCGGCGGTGACCGCGTAGGGGCGGCCCTGCTGCCGAGGGCCAAGGACGGCAGCCGGGTGATGGTGACGGTGGCGAACGGCTACAGCATCTTCCGGTCGGCCAAGCACCCGGATGCGGCCTGGAACCTCCTTCAGTTCCTGATGTCGGAGGAGAGCCAGACCTATTGGAATGCCCATGTGGGGCAGATCCCGACGAACCGGCGCTCGCTGGAGAGCGGGGCGTTCAGGGAGCCGGCGCTGATCCGCGAGGCGCTGGCGGCGCTCGAGGACCCGAAGACCGTCCGGCTGCACATGCCCTACGATCTGCCGAACTATGCCAAGGCCGTCAAGCAGCAGATCGAGCCGAATTTCCAGAAGGTCCTCACAGGGGAGCTGGCGCCGGAGCTGTTCCTGGACGACTGGGGCGGCCCTCATGGAGCGGACCTATGCCCAATATCATCATGAAGAATAGGGCGCTCACGCGGGCTGCCCGGCGCCAGATAGGAGGGCTGCGCTATGTTCAAACGGCCTAGAAGAACCCTGAAGTCGGCCTTCCTGACCTTCCTGATTCCGATCATCGTCGTGTTCGTCACGGTGACCGGCACCGTCTCCTATCTGCTGGCGGCCCGGCAGCTCGAGGCCAATGCCGAAACGAGCATGAACGATACCCTCGTTCAGACCAGAGACTCCCTGAACGAGAAGCTGGCCGCCGTCCTGGGGGATGTCACGGCGCTCGGCAGCAACAGCGAGCTGCAGATGCTCATCCGCCGGGCCGACCAGCCCGGGTTCAAGCTGCAGCCCCGCGACTATCTGACGCTGGCCGGCTCCCTGGATAAGCTCTATACGGATCACTACGCGATCATCGAATCCGTCTATTTGTACTATAACCAGGGCAGGCTCTCCTACTACCGCAAGGACCGGCTGCAGACGGAACGGATTCCGGAGCCGGGCCGCTTCTTCGAGCTGCCCTATACGGTCGCTTCCCGGATCTATTGGTTCAATCTGACGAAGAACGAGTGGGACCCGGCGGGCGGGCGGACGGCCGGCTTGTACCAATGGATCGAGGGCAGGGATGAAGCCCGGGGCGGTCTGATCGTGATCCGTCTGAAGGAAGCGCTCTTCGAAGCGCCGCTCACGGCTCCCGAGATTTCCCCGAACGGGTACCTCGTTCTTGCAAGTACGGATGGGCTGGCCGGATTCAAGACCGTGGAGAGCAGGTATGCCGCCGGGGAAGAGGAGCTGAGGCGGAAGCTGCTGGAAGCGCCGGGCGCGAAGGGGCGGTTCGTGCTCCGCAGCGAAGCGGGACAGGCGCTGACCGTCGTCTACGATACGCTGGCAATCAACAAGTGGAGGCTGGCGGCGGTGTATCCGGAAGAGGAGCTCTACAGCCGGATCCAATACATCCAGACGATCACGCTCTCGGTCGTGATCGCGGTTATCGTGCTCGCCGTCCTGAGTACGGGCTGGCTGACGAACCGGATCACCCGGCCCCTGTCCGGACTGACGCGCAGGGTGCATACGATCCGGGAGGGCCGGCTGGAGGTCGAACTGCCCGATCACCCCGGCGATGCCGAGGAGATCCGTATTCTGAACCGGGGCATCCGCGATATGCTCGGCCGGATCCGGGAGCTGCTCGGGCAGGTCGAATACGAGCAGGAGCAGAAGCGGCTGCATGAGCTGTCCGTCCTGCAGTCGCAGATCCAGCCGCATTTTCTGTACAACACGCTCTATTCCATCAAAAGCCTGTGCGATCTGGGAGAGACGAAGGACGCGTCGAAGATGCTCGCTGCCTTGTCGAGCTACTACCGGATCAGCATCAGCAAGGGGAGCCCGGTCATTGCGGTGTCGGCCGAGCTGGAACACATCGGGCAGTATCTCTATATCCAGCAGATGCGCTACGGGGATACGTTCCACTATGAAACCCGGGTCGAAGAGGCGATGCTGAACTGCCGGATCGTCAAGCTGACGCTGCAGCCGCTCGTCGAGAATGCCATCTACCATGGGGTCAAAAAGGTGCGGCGGACCGGTCGGATCGAAGTAAGGGGCTGGATCGAAGAGGGCGTCTGCCTGCTGCAGGTGAAGGACAACGGCTTCGGGATGGAGCCGGAGCGGCTCCGGCTGCTGCAGATGGCCCTGGCGGAAGAAAACGGGGAATCTACGCCCGGCATCGGCTACGGGGTGAGGAACGTGCACCGCCGGCTGCAGCTGCACTATGGCAGAGACTACGGCCTGACCTACGAGAGCGGGCCGGGTGAAGGAACTACCGTCACGGTCAGGTTTCCCTATATGGAGCATGCATAATGCTAAGAGGAAGGAGGAAAAGCAGATGCGGACATTGATCATTGCGGACGACGACCGGATTATTCTGCGGGGCTTGTCGGAGACGATCCCTTGGGAAGCCGGCGGCTTCCGGCTCGCCGCATCGGAGACGAACGGGGAAGACGCCTGGGAGGCGGTCGTACGGGAGCGGCCCCAGGTCGTGCTCACCGATATCCGCATGCCTTTCATGGACGGGCTGGAGCTGACGGAGAAGATCAAGGAGCATTATCCCGACACGAAGATCATCATGATGACGAGCTACGACGAATTCGAATTCGCCCAGAAGGCGCTGAAGCTCAAAGTATTCGACTTCGTTCTGAAGCCGCTCGACGAAGCGAAGCTGTTCGACACCGTGAAGCGGGCTGCCGAGGAGTGGGAGCATGAGCACGCCACGGCCAAAAAGGTGATCGAGGGCATCCCGCTGCTCAAGCAGCGGTTCTGTGAGAACCTGCTCACCGGCAAATTCACGGAGGAGGAGATCCGGCATGAGCTTGACTTCCTGGACATTCCGCTGCAGGCCGGGCACTATGCCGTCATCCTGCTGCTCGCCGACCACTACTACGACGCCTCGCCGCGGAACCGCTACGGGCAGGAACTGCTGAAGTACTGCATACACAATGTGGCGGACGAGGTCGTCCGGCTGGAGTGCGGTCCTGAGCCCCGGCCTGGAGAGCCGACAGGGCTTGTCTTCAGTGCGCTGAAGGACGAGATCGTTGTGATCTACGGGGCGGAGGAGGACGAGACGGCTCTGGAGCTGCAGGCGCTGACGTTAGCCGAGACGATCCGGGCGAATGTGGAAACGTACCTCAAAACCACGGTCACCGCCGGCGTCGGCTCCGTCGTGGAGAAGCTGGATCGGGTCCGGGATTCCTATCACAGCGCCAAGGCGGCCACGGAGCTGCGGCATATGACAGGGAAGAATCAGGTGTTCCTGTACCGCGACGACCTCATCAAGCCGAAGGCCGATGGCTATAATGCCGTCGGCTCCGACTGGGCCCCCCGGCTGACGATGAAGATCAAATCCGGGCTGGAGCAGGAGGCGGGGGCGATACTGGACGGGCTAGAGGAAGAGTTCCTCTCCCGCAGACCCGTGGATCTGGTCCGGATGCATATGCTCGGCATGGAGATTGTCTTCTCGCTGGTCCATGCATTCCAGGACTGGCACGAACCACCGTATGCGAAGGGAACCGTGGAAGGCCTGTTCGAGGAGATTCACCACTACCGGACCGCCAGGGACATGTTCGAGCGCATCCGCGACTTCATGAACGACTTGTCCGCTGCGGTGAAGGAGAGGCGTCTGCGCCAGCACAAGAGCCTGGCCGACCAGGCGGCCGCTTTCATCCGGGAGCATTACATGAAGGAAGGCCTGTCCCTGCAGGATGTGGCGGACCATGTGCATGTCAGCACGACCTACCTCAGTGCCATCTTCAAGAAGGAGACCGGCATCAACTTCAGCGACTTTCTCCTCGAGACCCGCATGAACGCCGCCATGGATTGGCTCAGGAAGGAAGAGCTGAAGACCTACGAGGTGGCGGAGCGGGTAGGATATGCGAATCCGCAGTATTTCAGCGTCATCTTCAAAAAATTCACCGGCGTGACCCCATCGGAATTCCGGCACACGAGGTAAGCTCCGGCGGGCAATGGATACGAAACAAAGGCTGTTCCCCCTCGCAGAGAGGGAGAACAGCCTTTTTGGGAATATCCGAAAGTACAGCTCGCTGGGTTTAGCTCCGCGAGGCAAGCTCCTCGACAATCTCGGCATGCTTCTTGTCCGTAAGCTTGTACATAAGGCCGAGCACGAGGATGGCGATGGACAGGGCGACCGCCGGATAGAGCAGCAGCAGCCCCTTGATGCCGAGCAGTGTGCCTGCTTTCTGGGCGGCGTTCGGGACGTACCCGATCAGGCCGAGGCCGATGCCCGAGAGGAAGCCCGACAGCGACTGGGCGAGCTTACGCGAGAAGTTGAACAGCGCGTACGTGGTGCCTTCCTTGCGTTCGCCCGACTTCCACTCCCCGTAATCGATGATGTCGGAGACGAGTGCCCAGGTGATCCCGTTCGGAATGGAGATCCCGATGAAGGCGATGCTGGCCAGGATCGTGAAGATGTACACGTTCGACGGAACGAAGAAGTTCACGGTATCCGCCAGGATGCTCACCGCCAGACCGAAGATGGCGGCCTGCTTTTTGCCGAACCGCTTCACGAGCCGGGGCAGGGCCAGTACGCCGATGAACGACGAGCCGATGATAATGAAGTTCATGTACGCCATGAGCTTCACATTGCCGAGGTTGTACTGAGCGAAATAGATGAGCATAGCCGACTTCAGGTTGTAGGCCGAGATGGTGAAGATCGTCATCAGGACAAGCACCAGCAGCGGTTTGTTCGCAACGAAGGTCTTGACCACGGACTTCACCGTCAGCTTCTCCTTGGGCGCACCGGTGACGACAATGCGTTCCTTGCAGTTGCGGTACGTGAACCAGAACGAGAGCACGCCGACCAGCGACATCACCGCCATCACGACGGGATAGCCGATTTTCTCGTTGGAGAACAGGAGAATGAGCGGCATGACGAGCACGCTGGTGAAGAACAGTGCGCCGAGCGATCCTGCCTGGCGGTAGGAGGCGAGAGACGTCCGGTCGCCGGCATCCTGGGTCATCGCTGCGCCGAGCGAGCCGTACGGAATGTTCACGAAAGAGTAGCCGACACCCCAGATCATGTAGGATACATACGCGTAGATCAGCTTGGTGGTCGGCGAGGCATCCGGCGAGAGGAACGTCAGCACGGTCAGCACCGCCAGCACGAGGCTGCCCCAGATGAGGAAGGGCCTGAATTTGCCGCCCGGCCCGATGTTCTTGCGGTAGTCGATGGCCGACCCTACGATCGGGTCGCACACCGCGGCGAACAGCTTGCTCGCGAGGAAGATGCCGCCCGCGGACGCAGCGGGGATGCCCGCTACATCGGTAAAAAATTTCAAAAGGTACAGCTGTCCGAGGTCGAACATGAACCCGTTGCCGAAATCGCCGAGGCCGTACGATACTTTCTCCTTCGTGCTCAGCTTCCGGTTCTTGTCCGTCTCGATCACGCCGGCGCCAAGATCGGTCTTCAAGGCTAAACTCATGATCATCACTCCTTCTGTCAGATGCGGCTTGCATAGGGTCTATGCCATTGATTATAAAGAGAGGGGGAGGAAAGCAACATTAAGGATCTTACGAAAAGTGTTTGGGATCTTATGAAGTCTGAAGGCGCGGGAGATTCCGGAAGGACGGGGCTCAGCCCCCTGCAGTACCGTGCAGGGATTGTCGGATGCCCCCCGCCGGCGCCTGATAAGATAGTAGCAGGAGGTGAGATCAGTGGATTCGCTGAGAGGGATGAACGCAGCTATACAGTATATTGAGGACCATCTGACGGAGACCATCGACTTCAAGCGGGTGGGGCAGCTGGCGCAGTGCTCGGAGTATCATTTTACCCGCATGTTCTCGTTCCTCGCGGGAGTTCCCCTGTCGGAATATATCCGGCGAAGACGGCTTACGATGGCGGCCTTCGAGCTTCAGCACAGCGGGATCCGGATCATCGATCTGGCGGTCAAATACGGCTACGGCTCTCCGGATTCGTTCACCCGGGCCTTCCAGTCTCTGCACGGCGTCACGCCGACGGAGGCCCGAAGCCAGGGCGGGGCGCTCAAGGCTTATCCGCGGATGTCCTTCCAGTTAACGGTACAAGGAGGAGATGAAATGAACTATCGGCTGGCCGACAAAGAAGCGTTTCGTATCGTGGGGCTCATGAAGAGGGTTCCTATCGTATTCCAGGGGGTGAATCCGGACATTGCAGCGATGTGGCAGAGCCTGGACGCCGGGACGATCGAACGGCTCAAAGCGCTCTCGAATATGGAGCCCTCCGGCCTGATCAGCGCTTCCGTGAATTTCTCGGAAGGGCGGATGGAGGAGAGGGGGGAGCTCGACCATTATATCGGCGCCGCAACGACGAAGGAATGCCCGGACGGCTTCGCTTCCCTGGAAGTCCCGCCGCTGACTTGGGCTGTGTTCGAGGCGGTCGGCCCCTTTCCAAGTGCGCTTCAGGAGGTCTGGGGGCGCATCTATGCCGAGTGGTTTCCATCGTCGGGCTATGAGATAGCAGTGGGGCCGGAACTGCTGTGGAACGAAGGGAAGGATACGACCGCTCCGAATTACCGAAGCGAGATCTGGATCCCGGTCAAGAAGATAAAGTAGCATCTGGATGTGAATATATTCCAGAACACAAGCCGTTCCCTGCTTCAGGGGAACGGCTTATTGCTCGTGCGGGAAATGCGCGCAGAGGGACGTATGTTCATCCGGGTTGGCAAAATATGACGAAAAATAAAGGTTCTTAGAGGAAAAATATGGTGCTAAGTGCGCAGGACTAGTAGCACTTACTAGAATATTCAAACTATTATTTAATTTCAATATACCATTGGTTAAATGTTAGAAATGGTAACATGCTCATCATTTTTACATCTTGGGAGGTTATCTTTTGAAGAAGAAGCTCAGAATGACCAGCATTCTCTTATCCGCCTGCCTGACGGCGGGACTCCTCTCCACCTCGGCACTCGGCGCCGAAGCCGGCGCCGGCGACCCGATGCCGGATGCGCCGCCGATCGACCTCAACATCGTCGATGAAGAACGGCTGGCCAAAGGCCTGATGAACCGGGGGCTGCTCAGCAAGAATGCCACGCCGGAACAAATCTCCAAAGCGGTCAAATCGTACATAGCGGCCAAGAACAATAAAGCGGCGAAAACCAAATCCAATACCCTGACGGCGGAAGGCCGCCAGCAGGAGGAGATGGACCGCAAGTCGAAGGACTTTATTGCCAAGCAAAAAGAGAAGCTCATGCAGCAGATGGGCAAAGGCCATGACAATTATAAAAAAGGTAGTCCGAACGGCCTAAACATTCCGTCCGCTAAGCAAGCGCCTTATCACGGTGCCGTGCGGGAGGATAAAGTGCTCGTGCTGCTCACCGAATTCTCGGACTTCAAACATAACAATATCGTACAGGAACCCGGCTATATGTTTGCGAGCGATTTTAACCGGGAGCATTACCAGAAGCTGATGTTCGGGGATACCGACTTCACCCTGTTCGACGGCTCCAAGATCCAGACGTTCAAGCAGTACTATGAAGAGCAGTCCGGCGGAAGCTACACGGTGGACGGCTATGTATCGGACTGGCTGACGGTGCCCGGCCGTGCGGCCGAATACGGTGACGATAATCCGGCGGGCGGGAACGATAACCAGAACCCGATCGGGCCGCGCGATCTGGTCAAGGATGCGCTGAAGGCGGCGGCGGCCGGCGGAGTCAATCTGGCGGATTACGATACGTTTGACCTGTATGACCTCGACGGCGACGGGAATCAGAACGAGCCTGACGGCCTCGTCGACCACCTGATGATCATTCACGCGGGTACCGGCCAGGAAGCAGGGGGCGGCAAGCTCGGCGACAACGCGATCTGGTCCCACCGCTGGACGCTGAACGGGGTGTATGCGGTTCCCGGCACGTCGGCGAAGGTCGATTACTGGGGCGGCCAGATGGCGGCCTACGACTATACGATTCAGCCGGAAGACGGGGCGGTCGGCGTCTTCGCCCATGAGTTCGGCCATGATCTCGGGCTGCCGGACGAGTATGACACCCAGTACACCGGGCAGGGTGAACCGGTAGCCTCCTGGTCGATCATGAGCGGCGGCAGCTGGAACGGGAAGATCGCCGGTACGGCGCCAAGCTCTTTCTCCCCGCAGAACAAGGAGTTCTTCCAGAAAACGATGGGCGGCAACTGGGTGAACATCACCGAAGTCGATGCGGCGGACATTACGAGGGAAGGGATCTCGGCCCTCATCGACCAGAGCGTCACGAAATCGAAGAATCCCGGCGTCGTGAAGGTGAACCTGCCGGACAAACCGGTGGAGGGCATCAAGCCGGCTTTCGGCAAGCAGTACTACTACAGCACGAAGGGCGACAACCTTCACACCACGCTCTCCACGCCGGAGTTCGATCTGACGGGAGCGAAGACCGCGTCGTTTGATTTCAAAACCCTGTATGAGGTGGAATTCGAGTACGACTACCTGACCGTAACCGCCGTAACCTATGACGGCAAGAGCACGACGCTTGACGTGATCGGCGACGAGGACACGAACGGCGACGCGAAGGCGGAAACCACAAACGGCGCCTGGGTGGACAAGTCGTATGACTTGACTCCGTTCGCAGGCGGCAGGGTGTCGCTCCACTTCGACTATGTGACCGACGGCGGTCTGGCTCTGAACGGCTTCGCGCTGGATAACGCGGCGCTTACGGTGGACGGCCGGGTGGTCTTCTCCGATGACGCCGAGGCAGCCGCAGCCTTCACGCTGGACGGCTTCAAGGTAACGAACGGCATCGAGTACAAGAAGCACTACTACTACCTCGAATGGAGAAATTATGCCGGGGCGGACAAGTCCCTCGCTTACAGCCGCGGCGTGAAGTACAATACCGGTCTTGTCGTATGGTACGCGGATGACAGCTACCTCGACAACTGGGTGGGCATCCACCCGGGCCAAGGCTTCCTCGGGGTTGTCGATTCCCATCCGGAAGCACTGATCTTCAAGAAGGACGGCGCCGACTCCGTGGCCCAGACGACGCGTTACCAAGTGGCGGATGCGGCCTTCTCCATCGACAAGACACCGGCCTGGTACATCAATAACGAGACGCGCGGGGAATACGACTACAAATCCCTGCCCGGCGTGACCGAATTCTCGGACAGCAAGTCCTACATCAACACGCAGATCCCGGATGCCGGACGCCTTGTGCCGAACTTCGGGTTGAAATTCAAGGTCATTGGCGAAGCCAAGGACAACTCGGCCGGACTCATTTGGATTCATAACTAATCCTAGCGCAGTGCAGACGGCGGTCTTTCCCGTGTGAGGGGGAGGCCGCTTTTTTCTTAATGAGTGGATGTATTCAAAACCAAGGAGGAATCTCTTATGAACATCAGACCCTGGCAGGAGTCCGATAAGCCGTTTATCGTTTCCTTAGCCCTGCGTTTTGCGGAAGGGGAGCTCATGGGCTGGCGCGATCCTGCCCTGATGAAAGAAGCGCAGCTTCGCATCGCACAGGAATCGGTGGACCGGCCGGAACCGGGAACCGAAGTGTTCGTGGCGGAAGAGGAGAACGGAAAGCGCTTGGGTTTCCTGGAGGTCAAGCCTCATAAGGATGCCCTGACCGGGATCGAGCAGGGAAGCATTGTGGCTGTTGCGGTTGCCCCGGAAAGCGAAGGCGGGGGAGTCGGCAGGAGACTTCTCTTGAAGGCCGAAGAATGGGCGCGCGAGCAGGGCTTCAAACAAATCGTGCTGAGCGTCTTCGCGGGCAACGAGCGTGCCCTGAACCTGTACAAGCAGCTGAATTATGAGGCCGATGTAGTGAAGATGGTGAAGGAGCTCTAGCCCGGAGCCGGGTGCAGCTCCGGCGTATGGGACAGGCGGAAGGGAACGGCCTGCGGTGCGGCGTCAACGATGCATGAATCACACCAAATTTTTCATAATAAGAGGGTTGATGATTTCATGCGAAGGAGAAGATGGAGGTTGAACAAAACTCGATTACAGCCAATCGGCCTGCTGTGCGTGTCCCTGGCTTTAGCTGTACTGCCGCTTCAGGGACAAGCTGCCGCCCAGGAACAAGTGCGCTTGGAAAGACCGGTACCGGGGCAGTCGAAGATGCAGCTTGCAGCCGCGATGAGAAAGCTGTGGATGGAGCATGTGATCTGGACCCGGAACTACATCGTCAGTGCCGTTGACGGGCTGGCCGATCAGGACCAGGTGCTGGCAAGGCTGCTGAAGAATCAGCAGGACATCGGCGATGCGATCAAACCCTTCTACGGGGAAGCTGCGGGCCATAAGCTGGCAGAACTGCTGCGCGAGCACATTGTCATAGCCGGCAAGATCGTGGGTGCGGCGAAGCAGGGCGATCAGGCTCAGGTGCAGCAGTACAATAAGGAATGGTACCGGAACGCGGACGATATCGCCGAGTTTCTGAGCCGCGCCAATCCGCATTGGCCGAAGAAAGAGGTCCTTGCGATGCTGCACAGGCACCTGGAACTCGTGGCGGACGCACTCAGGGCCCGGCTGCAGAAAGATTGGGAAGCGGATATCCGGGCCTTCGATCAGGGGGAGGAGCATATTCTCATGCTGGCCGATACCCTGTCGCAAGGCATCCAGAAGCAGTTTCCCAAGAAGTTTCGCTGAGCAATGGTCAGCCATCTCGTGCTTCCCCCGGTCCTTCGGACACGCGGGGAAGTTTTTTTATAAGCTGGAGAACCTCCTGGTGAGAGGCCGTTTCGTTTCCGGCGTGCTTTATTTAGAAGCTATCCACTTTTTTGGCTGCTGGTACAAATGAAGCACCATGCCGCTGGGAAAGCAGGTTCAGGCAGATGGCACAGCGGAACACGTACCCAGCACATGCTGCTCTCTCACGGACTATATATAAGAGAGCCGCTTGATAGAGCGGCAATCTGATAGAGGGAGAGGAGCATGTGGAGTGGAACCATCTGCCGAAGAGAAGGGGAAGGATAACCGTGCCGCGAACCTGCTGGCGGATGCGGAAGGGCGCATCGGCATGCCCTGGAGGGTGCTGCTGGGCTGGATGTCCTTCGTCGCCGGTCTGGGACTGGCCGTGGCGGTGGCCCTGACCGCGGCGGGCTACGGCTTCCCGACGCTTGCCCAGCAGGTGATGCTGGCCGCCGTTACGTCGGGCGTCGCGGTCCCGCTGATCTATCTCCTGCGTCGGTATGCCGACCGGCGTCCCTGGAGCGGGCTTGGGCTCACGGCGCTGCCTGCGGGCGTTCCGTATGCCCTGCTCGGGGCGGGGCTGCTCTTTGCCATGACGGCCGCGGCCCTTGCGCTCGGCAGCCTGCTGGGCTGGCTCCGGGTGACCGGCCTGCATCTGCCCGCCGAGACCCTTCTCGTGATCCTGGTCAATGTGCCGATTGCCTTCTTCTATGAAGCTTTCCCGGAGGAGCTTGCTTTCCGCGGGTATATCTACCGGAACCTGAACACTCGGCTGCCGCGATGGCTGGCGCTGGTGCTGCAGGTGGTCCTCTTCGTGCTCGCCCCTGTGGCGCTGCTTGCCATGCTGATCGCTGCAGGACTGGGTTCCTGGGATTCGCTGACCGCCGAGTACATCCTCACGCTGATCTTCTTCGGTACAGCGCTGCAGCTGAGCCGGATCCTCTCCGGCAATCTGTGGATGTGCATCGGGTACCATCTTGCATGGCTGGAGACCGTCCGGTATATCGTCGTCCCCGGGGACGGGGCCATCGTGGAGGTGGAATATCTCTCGACGAACGGCTACCTGCTGATCCATATAGGAACCATTGTACTCAGTGTGATCGCTCTCCTTTGGTGGTCCCTCCGGGGAAAGAAACCGCCGGTGGATTGGAAGGGAACCGAGCCGGATGAGGGCAAGGGGAGCCGGGAGTTCGGCAATAAAGAAGCAAAGAAAGAAGCATAAAAAGAAAGCCGCCGGCCCCAAGCTGGCGGCCTCTCTGTGTTTGACAGGATGGACGAACATCATACCGGAAGTCCATGCAATCCCGGGGCGGCCTCCCGAACCCCAAAGCCCACGACCGGACTAGAAGGGGATAGGCATGTGTTAATCGAATGTATGTAGGAAATCCGGCTCGAAGGAGGGGAATCATCTTGCGTATTATTGTGGCTCCGGATTCGTACAAAGGCAGCCTGGACGCCGTCGCTGTCGCTCGCGCGATGGAGCGGGGAATCCGTACGGTGTTCCAGGACGCCGAAATAGTGAAAGTGCCCATCGCGGACGGTGGCGAAGGCACGCTCGAAGCGCTTGTTGCAGCCACGGGAGGCATGCTTATGCAAGAGAAGGTCACCGGTCCGATGGGAAGACCGGTGAACGCCCGTTGGGGTATACTTGGCGACGGGGCAACAGGTGTGATCGAAATGGCGGAGGCGTCCGGGCTGCCGCTGGTGCCCGCCGGTCAGCGCAATCCGCTAAGGACGACCACCTACGGCACTGGAGAGCTGATCAAGGCGGCACTGGACCGCGGGCTGCGCAAGCTGATCATCGGACTCGGGGGCAGCGCGACCAACGACGGGGGCGCCGGCATGGCACAAGCCTTGGGGGTTAAGCTGCTGGATGATACAGGAGAGGAGCTTCCTCCGGGCGGTGCGGCTTTACGCGGACTTCACCACATTGACCTGTCGCAGCTTGACCCGCGGTTGGCGGATACCCGGATTGATGTCGCTTGCGATGTCAATAATCCGCTGTGCGGTCCCCGCGGCGCTTCCGCAGTCTACGGTCCCCAGAAGGGGGCTGAGCCTGTAATGGTGCAGCGGTTGGATGAAGCGCTGCATGCCTTTGCCGTCAAGGCCCGGGAAGCCACTGGCCGGGATATAGCCGAGCAGCCGGGGGCTGGAGCAGCCGGAGGCCTCGGCGCCGGCCTGCTGTACTTCACGAACGCGAGGCTGATGCCGGGCATCCGGCTTGTGCTGGATGCGGTCGAGTTCGAACGCAGACTGGAGGGTGCGGATTTTGTGCTGACTGGAGAGGGCGCGACCGATGCACAGACCACTAATGGCAAGGCTCCAGTAGGGGTTGCCGCGGCCGCCAGGAGGGCGGGAGTGCCTGCGGTATGTCTGTCCGGCAGTCTGGGACAAGGGGCGGAGGAAGTCCTGAACCATGGGATCGACGGCCTGATGAGTATCGTTCCCGGGCCTATGGATCTCCCGTCCTGCTTGGCCGCAGCGGAGGAACTGGTGGAAGCGGCAAGCGCACGAATGTGTCGATTGATCCGCATCGGCATGCAGCTCTGAGTCAAAGACACGGCAAGGCAGGAAGGCAGGCCCTCAAGGAATCCTATGAATGGCGGACCTCATCAGCCATCTGAAAATGGCGGTTAGAAGCATGGCTCCAAGCGTCACGAACATATAGGCCAGGAAGAGATAGAAGAAATTCATCCACTCGAAGAGCAGGAACAGTCCGGCGAGTGACAGGATCGGTTTGATAACAAAAGCAAAGCACACGCTGGTTGCCGTGAGGAAGAGCAGCTTGGATTTGTGATGATTCACACACCACTGGTACACGAGCATAAAAAACACCGGCACGAGAGAAGCATCAATCATGAGGCTCATCGGTAGAAAGGGGATCGCTTTGTAAGGATAATCCCAAAGTCCGTAGGTCACACCGAAGTTATCCGCATAGAACGTTAATACATGGATGCTGTAGCCGAAAAATCCCATGTGGAATGCCTTGCTGCGGTCCAGCATGAAATAAAGCAGGACCAGGGGGCCGAACAGCAGTACGACGCAGGCCCAGAACTGCCATGTATCGATGTTGGAATAGCGGATCCAATAATCCATGAGTTCGGAGGAATACTGTTTTTTCATCTGTCTCAAGTGCTCGAAGGAGGCTTGTTGATCCGGACTCATACCGACCATCCTTTTCTAGTCTGATGGTTGTAAGTATTCGCCAAATCGGACTTCTGAATTCTAAAGATTTGCCAAGTCTGCCTAGCGGCAGGCGGAGGGGCGCACAGTAAAGAGCCGCAGAGGATGCTTCCTCCGCGGCTCGGTTTGTTTTTTGGCTGAAGGGGACCTGCAGGTCTCACGAATTGGATTGGACGATGTACACGACCAAGGCGAGATAGCCGAGTGCGATGACGGCGATATAAATCCAGGTGAGGCGGGACCAGTTCCCCTTCGTGCGCTGATCGTACTGCGGGTTGCCTTCCCGGTTCTTCTTGGACATGCCGACAAGCAGCGTCGCCACGACGGCGAACAGCATGATGGTAGCGAATAAAATATAGTAGACATACAGCTCCATGATCGATCCCCCGTTACTTTGTTTAGAAGCGGTTTCGTCTGTGTTCCTTACAACAGAACTATATCAAGAACGGCGGCAGGCGTCACCATCCATTCGGCCGCGGAATCCACCATCCAAATTCAATGGTTGTTCACACTTGGAGGAAACGAAGAGCCTGGGCGAGGCCGAAGATGCCTTCCTCGATCCGGGAGGCCGGCGGGCGCGCAAAGCTGAGCCGGATATGGCCGGGCACGGAGCCGTACACCGCCCCGGGGGTATAGACGACGCCCCGCTTCACCGCTTCCTCCAGCAGCTTCAGGTCGTCGACCGGCCGGCGAAGGCCGCACCACAGACTCAGGCCGCCGCGGGCCGCCGTAAAGCGCACCTCATCCCCCAGCTCCCGCTCGAGAGAGCGGATCAGGAGGTCCTGCTTGTGCGCCAGCGCCTGCTGCAGGAAGCTCAGATGCTCCCCGAAATTGCCGGAGCGCATGAACGCATTCGCGGTCCACTGGGGGATGATGCTGAGGCCAAAATCGATCTGCTGCCGCGCATCCGCCAGCCGCTGTACGACCGTGCTCGGAGCGATCAGCCACCCGATGCGCAGCCCGGACGCGGCAATCTTGGACAGGGAGCCGATGTAGAGGACGGTTCCGTGTTCGTCAATGGATTTGAGGGAGGGAGGAGGGTTTCCTTCAAAGTCGGTGAGACTGAAGGGGTCATCCTCCACGATCGGAATGCCGAGCTCGGCCGCCAAGTTCAGGAGCGGCCTTCTTTTGTCCGGGTGAAGCGTCGTTCCCGTCGGATTCTGGTAGTTCGGATTCAGGAAGACCATCCGGATCCGGTGCTCCTTGAACAGGGTCTCCACGTCCCGCGGATCGATTCCGTCCTCGCGGACCGGCAGGGGGAAGGTCCGGATACCTGCCGATTGGAACATGGCCAGGGAGCCGCAGTAGGAAGGATCTTCGACCGCCACGGCGTCCCCGGGCGCAAGCAGGCATTGAAGGATCAGGAACAGCGACTGCTGCGAGCCGGAGGTGATCAGAATCGAGGATTCCGTGGTGTGAATGCCCAGCTCCCGGCGCATGAAGCCGGACAGGGTCTCCCGGAGCGGATAATAGCCCTGGGGGTCGTCATACCCGAGATGCGCTTCGAAGGGCACTTCCTTCATCACCTGTATGATTTGTTCATTCGGGAACAGGTCGGCCGAGAGCTCGCCGCTCGCCATGTTGATGATGGAAGGCCGCTCCTGCAGTACCTCCCGGATCCGGCGGAGGTACGGGAGGCTCCGGGCGAAGGTGCCGCCCTGCACATAATGCCGCCAGTCCGGGGAGAGGCCGGGGCGGATGCCCCAGACCTCCCGGCTTACCATCGTTCCGCTGCCCACCGAGCTTTCGACGATCCCCTTGGCACGCAGCTCCTCATAGGCCTGGACCACGGTGCTGCGGTTGACTCCGATCCGCTCGGCGAGCCTGCGTTCGGAAGGCAGGAAGCTGCCGGGCGGGTATTCCCCGAGAGAGATGCTCCGCTCCACATAATCCGCGATTTGCAAGTACATCGGTGTTTTGCTGCTGCGATCCGGTTTCCACATGGGCTTGTCCTCATTTGTTTGAAAATCTAAGAATGGTTCCTGCGCTCCGGGCTCGGCCGGGACTCTCCGCCAATCTGCAGGCGCAGCTCGTGGGGAGTCATGGCGCACCGCTCCCTGAACAGCCGGTAGAAGTGCTTCATATCCTGAAGGCCCACTTCCTGGGCTACGGTCTGAATGTTCCAGTCCGTATCAAGGAGAAGATCGCAGCTCACCCGGACCCGGACATCCTGCAGCATCTGCGTATAAGTCCGGCCCGTCTCGGCTTTGAATCTGCGCTGAAACTGCCGTAAGGATATCCCGAGTGACCGGCAGAATTCCTCCAGGGGCATCGGATTCCTGTAAGCTTTGTGAATGTAGTCCACGGCGAACTGCACGGGATCCGCCGCCGGACGCGGGGCGGAACAGAAGGGGCTCGTCTGGCGGATGCGGGTCAGCATGTCCATGAGATAAATATAGAGCTTGTAGCGGAACCCTGTCTGCTTCCAGCTCAGCTCCAGCTTCAGCGCATACATGAGCCTCGCAAATTCGCCGGCCTGCTCCCTGACCTTGATGCAGTCCGTGCACTCCCGGAACATGCCGGTGATCTCGGCCATATCATCGAAAATGAGGTAACCGGACAACCCCTGCGGAGGGTCCAGCACCTCTTCCTTGAACAGACAGTTCAAGACCTCCAGGGTCGAATGCCTTTGCGGCTGGAAGACATGCTCCCGGTCCTTCGGAATGAAGATGAGATCTCCCTTGGCAACGGGGATGGCATCTCGTCCAGCTGCAAGTGTGCCGATTCCTTCGGCGATATACGCGATCTCATGGAAGGGATGCGTATGCACATCAAAATGACGGTCGGCCTGTACGGGGTGGAAGGAAATCGGGGTTCCGTCCGCAAACGCATGCTCTATGGGATAGGGCCGTACCGGTGAACCCATCGGGTGTTTCCTCCTTCCGCCGCTGTCATCACGGCTGTGTCGTTATCCGCGCTGTCGTTATCCGCGCTGTCGTTGTGCGTGCTGTCGTTTTCCATGTCGTTTTCCATATCGTTTTCCATATCGTTTTATAGTAACCAACTTTGGAGGACGGTGCAACCGGCCCGGTGTCGCAATCCCCCAATCCCGCGTCGCCCCTGACCATAGGTGAGTGGGGTACCCCTCAGGTAGACTTGGGAAGCAAGCTATTCATGAGGAGGAACTAATGTAATGACTGTTGTATGCACAAGATTGCCGCAAGAAATGAGACCTTATCTGCTTCGTGCCGGAGAAGGCGAACGCTATGTGTTCGGGAGACAAGTCGCCTCGGTGATGGCCAGCTCCCAAAGCACGGGCGGCGTGTTCGAAATGGTGGTGCTCTCCGGAGCCAAAGGGGAGGAATTCCCGCTTCACCGGCATGCTAAGTCCTATGAATCCGTCATCGTGCTCGAAGGCAAGCTGGAGTTCCTGCTGAACGGTACCTATCATCTGCTCACCGCCGGGGATTATGTCCACATTCCACCGGGCACCCCGCATGCTTACCGGATGGCGGGACACCGCACGAAGCTGGCGTCATACACCGTTCCAGGCAGCATCAGTGCGGTGTATTCCATTCTCGGCACCCCGTACGCGCCGGTGGAGCATCCGGCCAAGCCGGTCGGCGCGATCACCGCCGAGCAGTTGGAGCAGGCTTCGGCAGCCGCGGATATCGAGTTCCTGGCTGGCCCGGTGCTGTGGGGTGCTTCCTCCGTCGCAGAGGGAGGGGTGAATCCGGGTGCGGCCGCTCCTTATGTGCTCGAGAGCGGAGAAGGCGACCGGCTGCTGACGGCGGATCAGCTCCACAGCATTCTGGCCTCGCAGAAGAATACGGACGGCGAATACATCTTCGTGTCCTCGATCGGTCCGAAGGGCGACCCGATCGTCGAGCATTATCATGAGCACCACACGGAGACCTTCTTCTGCACCAAAGGGGAGATGACCATGTGGGCGAACGGGGAGGAGATCCGGCTGCAGCCGGGCGACTTCCTGCACGTGCCGGCGGGCACGCTGCACTCTTACCGCCTGGATGCGGACTACACCCAGGTTGTCGGCCTGCTCGTATCCGGCCTGTTCGAGCCGTTCTTCCGCACGCTCGGCGACCCGTATGAAGATCATATCTTCCCGTCCGAGCCGGGGCCGCTCCGGATGGACCGCGTCCTCGGCATCATTCATGAACTCGATCTCAAGGTAGTGGCGAAGTCTCCGCTGGACCGCAAGTAAAGGATGGTACCGCATGGAAAGCAGCCCTAATTCATCTCACTCATTCAAAATCATCTGGACCCTTGCGTTTGCCATGGTCATCTCGGTGATGAACTCCACCATGTTCAATGTGGCGCTTCCCGTGCTCCGTCAGGAATTCGGGCTGACCTCCTCGGAGGTCAGCTGGGTGGTCACCGCCTATATTATCGTCTATGCCGTCGGATCGGTCACGTACGGCAAGCTCGCGGACCGGTTCCCGCTCAAGAATCTGATCACCGCCGGGCTGGTCCTCATCGCGGCAGGCTCCCTGCTCGGGCTCTTCTCCACGAGCTACTGGATGATCATCGCCGGCCGTATCCTCCAATCGATGGGCGCCTCGGTGATCCCGGCCTCATCCATGCTGATTCCCATTCGCTATATTCCGGGAGAGAAGCGAGGCCGGGCACTTGGCATCACCTCAGCCGGCATGGCGCTCGGAACGGCCATCGGTCCGATCATCGCCGGCTTCATCATCGGGCTGGTCAGCTGGCGCTTCCTGTTCCTGATCTCCCTGCTTGTGCTGGTCTCGCTTCCGCTCTTCCGCAGGCACCTGCCGGAGGAGCGCAGCCAGCCGGGGCGGACAGACCTGGCCGGAGGCCTCCTGCTGGCCGCAGGCATCGCGCTGCTGCTGCTCTCCATCACGCAGCGGAGCTGGGCGCTCTTCGGACTGACCCTGGCCGTATTCGCGCTGTTCTATCTGCGCATTCACCGTACCGCAGATCCGTTCGTCTCGCCCGGCATCTTCCGGAATGCGAAGTACACGGCCGGCCTGATCATCGGGTGTATGATCCTGACGCTCAATCTGTGCGTGCCGTATCTCGTGCCGCAGATGCTCAGCTCCGTGAACGGCCTGTCCTCCATGGAGACGGGAGTGGTCATGTTCCCGGGCGCCCTGCTTGCCGCGCTTCTCGGGCTTATAGGAGGGAGGATCGCCGATTCGAAGGGGAACCGGTTCCTCGCGGCCTGCGCGCTGCTTCTTCAGGCGGCATCCTACCTGCTGCTGTCCACCTTCACCGGGGCGTCACCCCTGCTCATCGCGGTCCTTCTCATCCTGACCAACACCGGACTGACCTTCGCGCAGATCGGGATGGCCGGTACGGTGTCCCGGACGCTGACCGGCAGGCAGACCGGGGTCGGCATGGGCATCTACATGATGGCGAGCTTCATCACCGGAGCGGTCGGCACGACCCTGATCGGGGCGGTGCTCGACGGCGGTTCATCCGCCTCTTCACTGAATCCCATGTATCAGGGGCAGGGAGGAGGGGCCTTCAGCAGCGTCTTCCTGATCTTCGCCGCCTGGATCATCGGCTTCGTCGCCCTCTACTTTACCGTCTTCCGCCGAGGGAGGGAGAAACCGTAGGAGCAGGGTAACAGCCGTGCCGCTGCAGGATGATCCGGATAATCACTGTCTTGGATCAGCCGAGGGCCGCGGATGTCAAAGCCGCCTGGTTTCCCTCAGCATATCGAACGAAAGAAAGCCGCTTCCGCTCTGCCGGATGCGGCTTTTTGGCGCGGAGGGCGGTCTGTGCGGCAGGCTGCAGGGGGGAGAGAGGCGGAAGTTAAATATGGGTTATTGCTGTAATTTACCAGATCAGGTATAAGAAAGGAGCATCCGCAGTGCACCGAGACCGTTAGGCAGGGAGTCCGGTCTTCGGGGAGCTGCGGAGCCCGGAAAGGAGGAGAAGCGGAAGCTTGTTTGCCTAGTCAGATGTCTTATCAACTTCAAAGTTCAAAGGAGGAATCCAGATGATTTCGGCCATCAAACGTACTCTGTCGCGCAGGATCGGCACGTCGATCCTCAGCTTTGCCCTTTCGTGACGGCGGCTGCCTCAGCCCCGTCCGGCCTGCTGCCCGCTGTCGCGGCAGCTTCGGTGTTCCCCGGCGCTCAAGGTTATGGCGTGGACACGCCGGCCGGCCGCGGAGGCACGGTCATCAAGGTCACGAACCTGAATGCGGATGGGGCCGGGTCCCTGAAGGCGGCTCTGGCGGCCAAAGGTCCGCGCATTATTGTGTTCGAGGTGGGGGGCGTCATTGACCTCGGCCAGCAGACGCTGGTCGTATCCGAGCCCTATGTCACCATTGCCGGACAGACCGCTCCTTCTCCGGGGATCACCCTGATCCGCGGCGGCATGCAGATCAAGACGCATGATGTGCTCATGAAGCACATCCGGTTCCGGATGGGCGATGCCGGCGCGGCCAAGGGAAGCGGCTATGAGCCCGATGTCTCGACGTATGGCGCCAATGCCTACAACATCGTGATCGACCACTGCTCGTTCGCCTGGGGTGTCGATGAGACGCTCTCGGCCTCGGGTCCCCGGTTCGACGGACCGAACGGCACCTCCCGGAAGCTGACGTTCAGCAACAACATTATCGCTGAAGGCCTTCATGATTCCGTGCATGCGAAGGGGCCCCACTCCATGGGCACCCTCATCCATGATTACGTGACCGATGCGGCGATCGTCGGCAACCTGTTTGCCCATAACTATGAGCGCAATCCGTGGTTCAAGGGCTTTGCCACCGGGGTGATCGTCAACAACGTGATCCACAACCCGGGCAAGTGGGCGATGCGGCTCGGGTATGTGCCTGGCGAATGGACCTCGTCCACGATCACGCCTCAAGGTCCCAAGGTCAGCATTGTGGGTAACTATATGAGGCATGGGGTGAACACGGTCTCCGGCCTCGGTCTCGTCGGAACGAATTCGAACAGCGGCGAGGCGTACATGGAAGATAACAAGGCGGTGGACCGCTCCGGCCAGGCGGTGCCGCAGACGTTCGGCGGCGTGAAGCTGCTCGGCAGCAAACCGTCCTGGCCGGCCTCCGGCCTGACGGTGCGCCCTTCAAGCGAGGTGCTGGCGTATGTGACGCAGCATGCAGGCGCTCGGCCGAAGGACCGGGACGCGGTGGACAAGCGCATAGTGTCCGAGACGCTCAATGGCACCGGCCGCATCCTGAACAGCCAGAACGAGGTCGGCGGCTATCCGGCTGCCGCGGCGGTTACGCGGAAGCTGACCGTGCCGGCGACCGGGATCGACGAGTGGCTGCACCAGTTCTCGGTGGAGCTGGAGTAGGGAACGAAGCCGGTAGAGGCGGCATTGCCCATGCGCGAAGAAGCCTGACAGGGATCATCCCTGTCGGGCTTCTTTGGTCTTTGAACGTTGAAGCCGGCGATGACCGCTCGGATATTGACCGCAGGAAATGGCGGCTGGTAAAGTGTGGGAATAAGAAGCGGGCTCCTATTTTTTTTCGCCACCGATGTCACAGATCAGAACCTTATCTTGTTATATGTGCAGAACCCAGAAGGAGCCGAGGTTGACTCCTGAAGAAAGGGAGATCAAATGAGGAGAAAGGGAGATCAAATGAGGAGAAAGGGAGATGAAACGATGTCCATTCCGGATCATGAAGCACCTCAACTCGATTTGTTTTCTTCTGAATTTAAGCGTAATGCCTATTCTTTATATGCACAGCTGAGGGAACAAGAGCCCGTTTATCGTTTCATGCTTCCTAACGGTCAAACGGCTTGGCTCATCACACGATACGAAGATGCACAGGCCGCATTGAAAGACAGCCGGTTTATTAAGAATCCGCATACACTGTTGAGCCAAGAGCAGATGGACAAATGGACGTTTCCCATGCTGGAAAGGGATTTACTCATTCGCAATATGGTGGCTTCCGATCCCCCGGATCATACCCGCTTGCGCAACCTGGTGCAAAAAGCGTTCACGCCAAAAATGATCGAGGAACTGCGCGGTCGAATTCAAGAGATCGCTGACACGTTACTGGATGAGATTCAAGACAAAGGGAACATGAATGTAATGGATGACTTTGCTTTTCCTTTACCTATCATTGTGATTTGTGAAATGCTGGGGATTCCTGCGGAAGACCGTGATTCGTTCCGGGATTGGTCTAACGCGATCGTCAGGGCTGTTCACCTGCCTGAGAAAATCCAGGAGGCGCTCCCCCAGATTCGGTCTTTTATTAAATACATGGGTCAGCTGATTGAAGAGCGGCGGAACGATCCGGATGAAGACCTTGTCAGTTCATTGATTCAAGCAGAGACAGAGGGAGAACAGCTTACAGAAAATGAATTGTATTCGATGATTTTTTTGCTCATTGTGGCCGGACATGAAACGACGGTGAATTTGATTGGAAATGGGGTATTCGCTTTGCTGCAGCATCCGGAGCAATGGGAAAAGCTCAAGAGCCATCCTGGGCTCATCTCATCTGCGGTCGAGGAAATATTGCGCTTCTACGGGCCGGTAGAGCTGGCGTCCAGCCGATGGGCAGGTGAAGATGTTCCGTTCCATGAGCAGCTGATACGTAAAGGAGACATGATCGCCGTAGCTTTAGCTTCAGCGAACCGGGATGAGGCACAATTTATTCATCCGGACCGATTTGACATTACTCGAAAGAATAACCGTCATCTTGCCTTTGGTACGGGGATTCACCACTGTCTGGGTGCCCCGCTGGCCCGGCTTGAAGGTCAGATTGCCCTTCTCACTCTACTGCGCAGAATGCCTAATCTGCGTCTGAGTACGGATCCCGGCACGTTACAATGGGTCCCCGCTTATGTGATGCGCGGATTAGTTGAATTACCGGTTCAGTTTTAATGTATAGGGCAGGTTCTGTTCCAAGCAGCCCGGAGAAGGTGAGACCGCGAATGGAAGAACTGTACGATCAATATCGAGCGCTGCTGTTCACCTTGGCATATCAGTTGACAGGCTCTGCGGCTGACGCGGAAGATGCGGTGCAGGATGTGTTTGTTAAGGTGTGCGGCATACCTCCCGAACGATTGGTGGAGCCGAAGGCGTATTTGTGCAAAATAGTCACCAATCACTGCCTCAACCAGCAGAAGTCGGCGCGGAAGAAACGGGAAATGTACGTCGGTCCGTGGCTCCCCGAACCGATCCGGACGCCGGAAGAGGATACTCTGGAGTCGAAGGTCGTCCGCCGCGATCTGCTGTCATACGCCATGCTCGTACTGCTCGAGCGGCTGACGCCGGCAGAGCGGACGGTATTCGTCCTGCGTGAGGCGCTGGGCTTCGATTATCCCGAAATAGCCGAACTGCTCGGAAAGCGGGAGGCGAATTGCCGCAAGCTGATGAGCCGGGCAAGAGGCAGGATGGGAATTTCCGAGGAGGAGACGGTCGCGGCCGAAGCGGTCGAAGCGGATTGGGTTGACCGATTCCTCACCTCCCTCGAGCAGGGCAATATCGATCAGGTGCTGTCTTTGCTGACCGAAGACGTCATGCTCGTCCTCGACGGAGGCGGAAAAGGAAACGCGGCTGTGAGTCAGCTGCAAACGCGCGATCGCGTGGCCCGCTTCCTGCTCAGCGGGTTCAAGGGTGCACAGTCCCATTACCGGGAAAGGCTTCAATTCGAGTGTGCTCCTCTGAACGGAGAGAACGGGATCGTCATTCGTTCGGGGAACGAAACGCTGGCCGCTATGTTTATACAGCTCCGACACGGAAAATTTGCCGGAGTCTACTTCGTGCTAAACCCGGATAAGCTTGCCCGGGTGTAGGGAGTCACGGCAGATCAAGTGCTGCAGCTTCCCTTTCCGTTCGTTGTACGTGACTTCATTGGACTCCTGCACTGCGCAGCCTGACCGGCATCATGCCTGTTGGGCTTTTTTGATTAAACCCAAGATCTCCCTACCCCCTCTTCATCCGGGATTGTAAGATCGAAGGGGTGAATGCACAATGCTCCAGAAGTGAGGGAGGAATATCCATGCTCCAATTAAAGTATCTGTTCAACAATGAAGACCTGGCCCGGATGCTTCTGGAATACTGGAAGTATGATCCGGATTCCCTGGAGATGTTCAGGCACTACCGGATCTCCTCGAATGCCATTTATCCGTTCCGGAATGAGGGAGGGACGCAGCTGCTGCGGTTTGCTCCGGCCGAAGAGAAGCGGAAGGAGCAGATCTCGGCGGAACTGGAGTTCATCGCCTATCTTCGGGAGAACGGGTATGAAGCTCTGGAGCCCGTGCCTTCCCGGGAGGGCAGGGTGCTGATCGAAGCGGCGACGCCATGGGGCGGATACTTCGCCTCCGTGTTCCGCCGGGTGCCGGGTGTGCCGATCCACCGGACGAACTTCAGTGATGAAGTGATCGCCGCGCATGGCAAGGCGCTTGGGAAGCTTCACCGGCTATCGAGCCTTTACTCGCCCTCAGGAACCCGAAGATGGTCCTGCTTCGATGTGCTGGATTGGGTGCAGGCGGTCCTGAGGGCGTTTCCCTCGGAGGAAGCGGCCGCAGGGGAAGCCGCCAGGCTGAGGGAGTATTTCTCCGGACTGCCGGTGACCGCCGGCAATTACGGCCTGATCCACTATGATTTTGAGTATGATAATGTGTTCTTTGACGAAGCCTCCGGTGTGTGCCATGCCATCGATTTTGACGACGCCATGTACCACTGGTATGCCATGGACATCGAACAAGCGCTCCACAGCCTGCGGGACTATATCCGGCCCGAGTGTTTCTCGCAGAAAAAGGAACAGTTCATTCAAGGATACCTCTTGGAATACGAGCTTCCAGAGGATTGGGAATCGGTTCTGCCGGCGTGCAGGCGGTTTGCCGATCTGTACGGATATGCCCGTGTGCTCCGGGCTAGTAGCGAGCGGTGGAGGCATGAACCCGAATGGATGCGCCAGTTAAGGACGCAGCTATCTGAGGTCCTTCGGGAGCGTGCCGCCGGCTTCGGGAAAGCGCTGCAGTGAGCGGTGTCGGCTGAATAGTACAAAAGGCCGTGTCCACAGGAACGTATGTTCGATAGAATGGGAGTGAGCAATGTTCCATAAATGGGGTAATTCTTTCCCGGACCCGGACGGGTATCTCATCGGGTTCGGTTCGGGAAGCAGGAACGGGTAAGCGCATGCAAGGGAACCATAAAGGATAGTCTGCGACTGACCTTAGATCGACCTCATAGGGGCCGCCGGTAAATAACCGGCGGTCTGTTGGCGTTGGAGGCAGGAACGGGACCATACCGGCATCACGGGATACGATGATTCGGCGTACCGCATCTGAGCGCCTTCGGATGATTTTCTCCGGTGTGACCATTTTTGCTCGATTTTGCCGCAAGGGCCGATGTATCATAGAGCAGGACGGGAGGGTGCCGGTTCCTATGGGGAACCTTCGTCACCTAATCGGCTTTATTACCGGAACGGACAAACGCAGGAGGGGAAGGGAGCGGTTTATGAGCAGTACTGTACGAAGCAAATCCAGTGCATACCGATATTTGCAAGGGCTTACATTGAAGAGGCGGATCATGATCCTCTTTCTGGGCAGTTCCCTGATTCCGTTCCTCAGCATCGGGGCGATCTCTTACTCCACCATCTATTCCATGCTGCAGAACAAGATCCAATCCGGCATTGTCAGCAATCTGAAGGGCGTGCAGCAGTCGCTCGAGAATACGCTCACCAACCTGAACCATGTATCCCAGCAGCTGGCCTTCGAAGGGTCGGTCGGGCGCAAGCTGGACCTGCTGCTGGCGGCGAAGGAGCCTTACGAGCGCTCCCGGCTGACGGAAGAGGTGAGGAACGAGCTCAGTCTCATCACCTTTACGAACCCCAACATCGGACTGACGCTGTACTATTTTCAAAAAGAAGGCACGACGATCTTCGAGAACATGGGCGTGAAGGACGGCTTCGCTCCCGAGAAGGCGCCGCTGCTCGGGCATTATAACGGGATCTCCTACTACGGACCTCATCCGAGCAGCAACCGGTTCGTCAACCAGATCGTGCTCTCGGCACTGCGCCGAGTGGAGCTGCCTGACCGGCAGGATGTGTACGTCTACATCGAATCGGGCTTCCGGCTGACGAGCGGGATCCTGACCGGCGACGGCTTCGGCGGGAAGGTGGCGCACCTGATCCTCGACCATGACGGCCGGGTTGCCTACAGCCACATCCCCTCTGTGTTTCCGGTCGACTCCCTCTTTCCGGGCTTCACCAGAGAAGGGACTTCGGGCGAGTATGCGGGCCATTACTGGTTCCGGGAGCGGAGCAGCCAGGGCTGGAGCGTGCTGTCCGTCATTCCCGCGGGCGATTACAACCGGGAGATGAACCGCTGGTGGACCCAGGTGCTGCTGAGCTCGCTGGTGTTCCTGCTGATCTCGCTCCTGCTGGGATGGCTCCTGTGGAAAATGGTGTACAAGCCGCTAGGCGCCTTTCACGGGGAGATCGAGAGCATGGAGCAGCAGAGCGGGCAGGGGCAGCCCGGGGGGGAGAGCGCAGTGGAGACCGCAGCTTCGCTGGCGCCGGCTACCCACATCCCGGAGTTCGACGATCTTCTTCAACGGTTCCGGGAGATGCGCGGCCAGATCTGGACCCTGTTCGCGGAGGTGGAACAGAAGGAGAAGCGGCGTGCGGATCTCGAGGTGGAGAAGCTGCTGTACCAGATTAACCCGCATTTTCTGATGAACACGCTGGATACGGTGCACTGGCTGGCCGTCCTGCACGGACAGGGGGAGATCGACCGGCTGGTGCAGTCGCTCAACAAGCTGCTGTATTACAACCTCGGCAAGCTCGGCCAAGAGTCAACGATCCGCGAGGAGCTGGATGCGCTGCAGCAGTACTTGACCCTCCAGGAGATCCGGTACGACTTCAAGTTCCTTGTCCGCATCGAAGCGGACGAACGGGTGCTGGATACCCCGATCCCGCGGTTCCTCCTGCAGCCGCTGGTCGAGAATGCGCTCTATCACGGGCTGGATGACGAGGGGCTCATTGAGGTGGATGTACGGCAGGAAGGATCGGCCGTGAGGATTATCGTGCAGGACAACGGGGCCGGCATGAGCGAGGAGGCCGTCCGCCGGCTGCTGGAGGAGCCCCCTCCCGAGGAGAGGCGTGTGGGGATGGGCATCGGAATGAACTATGTCAAACGGATGATGGCGATCCATTACGGCGAGGGGGCCGGGCTTGCGATCCGGAGCGCTGCGGGTGAGGGCACCCGGATTGAGCTGAGGCTGCCGCTGACAGGGGAGGATTACACATGATACAGGTTCTGGTCGTGGACGATGACAAGCTGGTGCGCAAAGGGCTGATTGCTGCGATGCCATGGAAAGAGTGCGGGATGGAGGTCGCGGGGGAAGCCGCGAACGGAATGAAGGCGCTGGAATTCCTGGAGTCGCACAGGGTCGATCTGCTGCTGACCGATCTGGCCATGCCGGTGATGACGGGGATCGAGCTCATCCGCGAGGTGCGCCGCAGGAACATTCCAGTACATATCGCCGTGCTGACGCTGCACCAGGATTTTGAGTATATCCAGGAAGCGCTGCGCCTTGGGGCGATCGACTACATCGCAAAGGTACAGCTCGAGACCGAGCGCTTCGAAGAGGTGCTCGGGCGGATCGCCGGGCGGATCCGCGAGGTGCAGGCGGGGCAGCCGGCGGTCGAGCCGGGTGCGGGCGAGGGAGACGTCCAGGGGGCGGAGTGCGGCGCCGCCTTCCTGACGCTGCTGCCGGACGCGGATGCGGCATGGCTGCCGGGGCTGCTCGCCGGCGCCGGGGAGGCCCCAGCCGCGCCGCAGCTGCAGGAGCTCGAGCGCGGCCTGTGGCTGTGGCAGCCGGCGGCCGGAGCCGGTGCGGAAGCTGCGCTGAGCCGCGTGGAGGAGCAGTGGCAGCGGCAGCAGATCGCGCCCGGCTGGGCACTGCTCGAGCTGGACGGCCTGCGGCGGAGCAGCCCCGGCGAGGTGCAGCGAGCCCTGCGCGAGTACAAGGACCACTGCCTGTTCCGCGATATGCGGCCGGACGGGCGGCTGCCGGGACCCTTCTGCCCGGCCGAGTGGGCGGCATGCGGGTGGAAGGCGGCGGGGGAGCCGGGCACTCCGGCGGCCGGCGCGTCTGCCGTGCTGCCGGCCGAGCCGTGGCTCTCGCCCGAGTGGATCCACAGCACGGCCCGGTGCGCGGAGATGAAGCAGAGGCTGGCGGCGGCCCGAATGGCCCCGGCGGCGCTGTATGCCTTGCTGTACACGCTGGCCGCTTCCTGGGGCCGGTTCTTCCGCGAGGTGGCCGGACTCGAGATCCGGCCGCCCGCCGGCATGGTATACCGGTACGAAGCCATGCAGTGGATCGATGCGACCAGTGCCGAAGTGCGGCAGGCGATGGGCCGCTCCACGCATTCGGAGGAGGTCGTGGAAGCCGTGATGAAGAGCGTTCACCTCATTCATGAAGAGCTGGGCGGGGAGATGACGGCACAGGAGGCCGCCCGGCGGGTGCACATGAGCCGCAGCCATTTCAGTGAATGCTTCAAGGCGATCGTCGGCTGCACCTTCAACGAATACCTGAGGAAGGTGCGGATGGCCAAGGCGGAGGAATTCCTGATTCATACGGACAAGCCCGTGCAGTGGATCGCCGAGAAGACCGGATACCTGGACGAAAAGTATTTTCGCCGGACCTTCCGCGAGGTGACCGGCCTGCTGCCGAGCGAATACCGTCAGGTAAGGAAGCAGGGGGGAGCCGTGTCGCCTGACGGGGGGGACAAATGACCGTACGCGCGAATCCATGGGGAAAAACAATGTCGGGAGGCAGTCCCGAATCCGTTGCGGCGACGAGAAGGCGGTCAAATGTCCCCCCGAATCGAAGACCCTGCGCCATCCGGCAGATGCCGGCGGTTATGGTACCCTAGGGTTGTAAGCCTTTCCAGCGAGATGAGCCTGACCGCACTGCATTCTGTCCGCCTGACCATATTGAACAGAAAGAAGGGGTATTCATGCGCAAGATTCGAAGAGGCCTTCCCATCCTGGTAGCCGCCGGTCTGCTGACCGTCACCGCCTGCAGCACACCGGCCGAGAAGCAGCCGGCCGCATCCTCCGATCCGAAGCCGGCCGCAGACAAGAGCGCCGCCGCTCCGGCCGATCCGTTCGGCAAGTACGACCAGCCGGTGACGATCACCATCGGCAAGAGTGTCGATCCGACGGACAAGAGCCTGCCGGCAGGCGACACGCCGGAGAGCAACCAGTACACGCGCTACGTCAAGGAGCACCTGAACATCGACTCGAAGCTCGTCTGGCAGGCCGCAGCGGGCAAGGACTACGACCAGAAGGTCAACCTGTCCATCGCGAGCAATGATCTGCCGGACACCATGGTTGTCAACGACACGCAGCTGCGCCAGATGGTGAAGGCGGGCCAGCTGACCGACATGACGGATGTATTCGCGCAGTATGCCTCGCCGGCGGTCAAGAGCATTATCGAGTCGACGAAGGGGCTTGCCACCAAGGCCGTCACCTTCAACGGCAGGATGATGGCCATCCCGAATGTCACCACGGAGTCGGATATGGTTCATCTGATGTGGATCCGCAAGGATTGGCTGGATAAACTCGGCCTGCCCGTGCCGAAGACGATCGACGATCTGGAGAAGACGGCCAAGGCGTTCGTCGAGCAGGATCCGGACGGCAACGGAAAGGCCGACACGATCGGGATCACGGGCCCGCAGGCGGGCGGACTGCTTCATGCCAATTTCATTACGCCGAACAATAACAACTACGGCTTCGATCCGATTTTCTCCTCGTTCCATGCCTATCCCGGCTTCTGGCTCAAGGGGGCGGACGGCAAGCCGGTCTACGGCTCGATCCAGCCGGAGACGAAGGAGGCGCTCGCCAAGCTTCGCGACCTCTACGCCAAGGGCCTCATCGACAAGGAGATGAGCGTGCGCAAGGACACCTCCGAGCTGATTAAGAGCGGCAAGTCCGGGATCTGGTTCGGCATGTGGTGGGGCGGCTACGGCCCGCTCGGGGATGCGATCAAGAACGATCCGAAGGCGAACTGGCAGGCGTACGCCGTACCGCTGGATGCAAGCGGCGAGTTCACGCCGCACATGGGCACGCCGTCCAATCAGTTCGTGGTCGTCCGCAAGGGCTATGAGCACCCGGAGGCGGCCATGAAGATGATCAACCTGCTGCTGCGCGACGAATCCAAGTTCGACGTCAAGGTGGCGATCGCCAACTATCCGCTGCGCCTCGTGTTCGCGCCGATGGACGAGATGGACGTCACGCTGAAGATGCTGCGCGAAGTGCTCGCCGGCACGAAGAAGCCGGAGGAGCTCGACCTGCCGGGCTACAAGCTGCTCAAGGCCGACGCCGAGAACGTCAAGAAGGTGAAGCTCGAGCCGTACGACAAGGTGGATATCCAGTACTGGAATCCTGAGGCGGACCTTGGGGTGTGGAAGCGGATGTATTCGACCTTCGTCGGGGTGGCGGCGCTCGAGAAGCCGTACAAGAAGACCTACAGCGTCACCTACTCGCAGACGAAGACGATGGAGAGCCGCTGGGCGAACCTCGACAAGCTCGAGAAGGAGACGTTCCTGAAGATCATCATGGGGGCTGCGCCGCTTGAGACCTTCGACCAATTCGTGACGAACTGGAAAAAGCAGGGCGGCGATCAGATCACTGCCGAGGTGGAGGAAGCATCGAAATAATTTGCTCGTAGAGTGCTCGTAGATTCGTTTTTGCGCTCCGTTATGCTCCGCATAAAGGTCGCTTTCAAAAACGAACTACTTCGCCGGTAAAAAAGATCAAAGATGAAGTGCTCGTAGATTCGTTTTTGCGCTCCGTTATGCTTCGCATAAAGGTCGCTGTCAAAAACGAACTACTTCGCCGGTAAAAAAGATCAAAGATGAAGTGCTCGTAGATTCGTTTTTGCGCTCCGTTATGCTTCGCATAAAGGTCGCTGTCAAAAACGAAATACGTCGCCGGCAGGAAAGGATAAGTGCTCGTAGATTCGTTTTTGTGCTCCGTTATGCTTCGCATAAAGGTCGCTTTCAAAAACGAACTACATCGCAGGCAGCTAAAAAGATCAAATACAAGGTCACTTCAGGAAACTGTGAATGCAGCCGGGGATCCCGAAAGTGGGGATGCCTCGCTGCTCACAGAATCTATAGCATGGAAAGGTGCTCTGCCATGAGAACGAAAGGATTCGTGAAGCATTACTACCTGATGCTGCTTCCCGGCATGATCTGGCTCACGCTGTTCAGCATCGTGCCGATGTTCGGGATCGTCATTGCCTTCCAGGACTACAATCCGGGGCTCGGCATCCTGCATTCCGACTGGGTCGGCCTGGATAACTTCCGCTACATGTTCTCGCTCGGGGACAGCGGGCTGGTGTTCCGCAACACGATCGTGATCGCGGTCATGAAAATTGTCGCCAACCTCATCGTCCCGCTCGTCTTCGCACTGATGCTCCATGAAGTGCAGCTCGCCGTGATGAAGAAGTGGGTGCAGACGATCGTGTATCTGCCGCATTTTCTGTCGTGGGTCATCCTGGCCGGGATTCTGCTCGACGTCTTCGCCTACAAGGGGCCGGTCAACCAGATCTTGTCCGTCTTCGGGATGGAGCCGATCCTGTTCTTCGCGCGGGCCGATCTGTTCCCGTTCCTGATTGTAGGCAGCGATGTCTGGAAGGAGTTCGGCTTCAATACGATCATCTTCCTGGCCGCCCTGACGGGCATCAACCCTTCGCTCTACGAAGCGGCGGCGATCGACGGGGCGACCCGCTGGCAGCGGCTGCTGCATGTGACGCTGCCCGGTATCGTCACCACGATTATTCTGCTTGCGGTGCTCAGCCTCGGGAACGTGCTCAATGCGGGCTTCGACCAGATTTTCAATCTGTACAACCCGCTGGTCTACTCCACCGGAGATATTATCGACACCTGGGTGTACCGGACGGGGCTTGTCGATCTGCAGTATGGCCTGGCTACGGCCACAGGGCTGCTGAAGTCCGTGATCTCCTTCATCCTGATTACCGTATCGTATCTGCTTGCCTCCAGGTTTGCGGGTTACCGGATTTTTTAGTTCGGAAAGTATCCATTCATGAAAGGGAAAGGGGGGACCGTTATGGTTCGCGAAACGACCTGGGGCTCCCGGGTAGTCGACGGCGCGCTGGTGGTGCTGCTGGCGGGAGCTGCGCTGCTGTGCGTGCTCCCGATCTGGTATACGCTGGCCGTGTCGCTCAGCGATAATGCGGCGGCGTCGGCCGGAGAGGTCCGTCTGTGGCCGGTCGGCTTCAATCTCGGCTCCTACAAGGAGATTATGGGGGACACCAAGTTCTTCGGCTCGTTCTGGATCTCGGTCCAGCGCGTGGTGCTCGGAGCAGGGCTGAACCTGATCGTCACCGTGCTCATGGCGTATCCGCTGTCGAAGACGACGAAGGATTTTCCGCTGCGCAATGTGTTCATGTGGACGCTGGTGTTCACGATGCTCTTCAACGGGGGACTGATCCCCTGGTACCAGACCGTCAAGTCGCTCGGCCTCATCAACAGCATCTGGGGGCTCGTGCTCGGCAACAGCGTGCCTATGTTCAATGTGATCCTCGTCGTCAACTACTTCCGGAATCTGCCGAAAGAGCTGGAGGAGGCGGCGCTGGTCGATGGGGCAGGTCCCTGGTACATGCTCTGGAAGGTGTTCGTGCCGCTGGCGGTTCCGGTGCTGGCGACGGTGACGCTGTTCAGCATCGTGTACCATTGGAACGAGTTCTTCAACGGGCTCGTGCTCATGTCGAAGGCCGAGCATTACCCTCTGCAGACGTACATCCAGCAGCTCGTCGTGATCATCGACGCCACGACGATGAACGAAGACCAGATCAAGCGCATGAGCGAGCTGTCGAACCAGACGCTCAATGCGGCCAAAATCTTCATTGCCATGATTCCCGTGCTGATCGTGTATCCGTTCCTGCAGCGTTTCTTCATCCACGGCATCACCCTGGGGTCTGTGAAGGAGTAGCATTGTTCGCAATGTAAAAGAAATCGGGTCCCCCTCCGTATGGTATGCTTAAATGGACGTCAATCGAGTGGAGGTAGGACCGCGGGTATGCTTGGATTAAAACATATCGATGTCATTACGGTGTTCGTTGAGGAGCTTGAGAGGACCAAGTCGTTCTATTGCGAAGTCTTCGGCATCCCGGTGGTCTATGAAGACAGCCATTCAGCCGTCTTCAACTTCGGCAACATGAGCATCAATCTGCTGGCAGCTTCTGAGGCCCGTGAGCTTATCGACCCAGCAGCGGTGGCCGTTCGCGAAGCCGGGACGCGGTTTCAGTTGACCATCCGGGTGGAAGATGTGGACGCCGTATGCTCCGATTTGTATGAACGCGGAGTCGCGCTTCTCAATGGCCCGATGAATCGGCCCTGGGGCGTACGTACGGCGAGTTTCGTGGATCCGGGCGGACATATCTGGGAGGTCGCGCAGGAGTTGACGCAGTAGATACGGTTGTTTCACAGCCAAACAGCCGCTGCCCAGGGACATGGTTTCATGTTCCCAGGCAGCGGCTGTTGTTATTGTACTGCGAGGCCGCAAGCCGCAGCTGTGATGCTCCTTCACGAAGAGCGCCCACCGGAAAGCGTTACGGCTCCCCTGGGCCTCTTTTTCCGGGATGGCATAGATGCGACCGCCACGCCAAGGATGACCAGCAGCGTCCCCAGCACCTGAACGGCAGTGACCGGCGTACCGGACAGCAGCGAGATCAGCATCGTAACGAGCGGCACGAGGTTAAAGAAGATCGCCGTGCGGCTGATCCCGAGCTCGGCAATCCCCCGGTTCCACCACAGGTAGCCGAGCACGCTGGCGAATACCGACATGAAGGCCACCGCGCCCCAAGCGCTCCAAGGGATCGAGGAGAGGGGAAGCGGGCCGGTGCTGCCCACAGCGAACAGCATCAGGCACACCGCACCTATAGTCATGGTGTAAGCCGTGGTCGCCAGACTGCTCGAGCCGCGGATGAACCCCCGGCCAAGCACTCCGTACAGTGCCCAGCAGAGGTTGCCGCCGAGCAGCAGCAGGTCTCCGGCGGAGAAGGACAGCGAACCGATCACCTGCCAGGAGCCTTGCGTGATGACAAGCAGCACGCCCAGCAGGGAAAAGACGATGCCGGTTCCCTGCCTGAGCGAGACCGGGTCACGCAGAATTACACGAGCGAGCAGGGCCGATACCAGGGGATTGGTGGCCATGATGAGTGCGCCGTTCAGCGGCGAGGTGGATTTCATCCCCTCGAAGAACAGGATGTTGAACCCGAACACACCGACCACGCCCAGCAGGACGAACATCCGCCAGTTCCTGCGCAGTGCCTCCGTATTCATCCGTTCCTTGGCGAATAGCAGGATAAGCAGCAGGAGAGCGGCGATCCCGAATCTCCAGGCCGCGGCGGCCGGGGCCGCAAAGAAGTGGACGGCATACGAGGCGAGATTAAACGAAGCTCCGATGAACAGGGAAACAAGAAGCAGTTTGAAAACGATGGGAACCGACATGGGGAATACCTCCTCTAATCCAAGTACACCCAGCTTACAAGTTAGAGTCGACTGGAAGTCAAGAGGGGATTCCTATTGCTGCAGACTTGACTTCGAGTCAGCTCTAAGTTGTATGATGGTTTCAAAACGGGAGTAAAGGAGTGTCGGGTATCATGCTTACCATCAGCCAAGTGGCGGAGAAGACGGGGCTCACCCCGTACACGCTTCGCTATTATGAGAAAATTGGCGTGTTGAAGGTGCCGAAGCGCCGGGAAGGCGGAGCACGCACCTACTCGGAGAGCGAAGTGACACTGATCCAGTGCCTGAACGGTCTGAAAAAGCTGGGGATGTCGCTGGAGGAGATTACGGAGTTTTTCCGGGACGGCTGCGTGATGGAGAAAATACAGCAAGGGGAGCATCCGGCGAATCTGACCCCGTCATTGAATAAACGCATCACCATTCTGTCGAAGCATCTTGCCGGACTGGAGGCGAAGCGGCAGGAGCTGGATCACATCATTGCCCTTACCCAGGAAAGGCTGGCGATGTACGGTGAACTGGTCGAGGAGGCCGCCGGATCATCCGATGGGCAAAGCTTGAGTGAGAGGCAGATCACTCCTGCTCCGAAGGGGAAAGCAGCGCAGCTTTGAACGGGGCAGCAGCACAACAGCCGCAGTCCCGGACATGGGTTTATGTCCCTGGCTGCGGCTATTGTCCGATAATATGGGGCGCTCCACTGCACCGGTTACCGAGGAGCGAAGCTTGTCCTTCTCATACTTTGGCGTCCATGCCAGGCATGAACGGAGGTATGCCCGGCCCGCTTTTTAGTCCCGATGCTGGTTCAAGGCACTGACCCGGAGACGGTCCCACCGGATCGCTTCCCCGGCTGCGGAGCGGATCTGCACCGTCCGGCTCTCACCGGCGAGCAGATCGAAGAAGTTGTCGCTGAAGCGGAGGTTCCCCTGCGGCAGGTCGAGCTTCACCATACGGACGTGGGCACCCCCGGCGGTGATGCGGACCGTGCCCGCCGCTTCATCCCGCTGCACATCAAGCTGGACCGGGAGCAGCTGAAGCTCCTTCTGATCCCGCAGGTAGACCAGATTATCCGGCGCATCCCAATCGGCCGTGCTTACCTTCACGACGACGGAAGCCGGGTCAGCCCCCTGCAGGATGTCTTCTTCAGATAGAGTAAGCAGACGCACCGCCGAGTTGGCACCGCAATGCGCTTCGACCCTGCAGCTGTAGAGCCGCTCCCCGCCGAACGTATACACTTCCAGCCGCACCTCGCCATCCAGCGGGTTCAGGCTGTCGTTCACCACCCACAGGTGCAGCGGCAGGCCGGGATCATGATCGACGGACAGCAGCAGGGGGTGATAGAACTTCTTGGCGTAGTGAAGCGATGCCTTCGGCAGCAGCTCGTAGTCGATGAGCGACCAGCTGGTTCCCGGCCAGCTGTCACCCAGCTGCCAGATGAGCGAGCCGCTCGTGCGGTGCTTGTTCCGTCGGTAGTGCTCGATGCCGTACTTGAGTCCTTCCGCCTGGGTCAGCATGGAGAAGTTCATGTACTCCTCGATATCCCGGGGGATGCCGGTATAGCCCTCCATGAGCAGGATGCCCTTCTTATGGTTCGTATCCTTGTTGCGGTACGCCATCTCGGTGCTGTTCCAGTAGAACTGCCCCTCCGGGATGTTCTTCTCGAGGGTGTACCGGTTGGCGGAGGCATGCATGCCGAATTCGCTGCTGAAGAGGGTGAAGTCCTGCTTGTAATTCTTGAACGTCACGCCTTCCACACTGTAATCGAGCAGGGGAACCTCGCCGTGCCTGCGCGGGTAGACCGAGCCGTGCCATACCTGCCAGTTGTGGCGGTCGCCGACATCCGGGTCGTTGGCGTCGCTGCCGCCGTACGGGGAGGAGGGCCAATAGGCGCGGCTGTCGTCCAGATTCTCCAGCGCCTGAGGGATCAGCTCATGATAGATCGCTTCGCCGTAAAAAGGACCGGTGATATCGCCGCCGGCCGACTTCATGTCGTACAGCCAGTCGATCTCGTTATTCCCGCACCACAGCGCGAGGGAGGCGTGATTGCGCAGCCGCCTGATGTTGTACTCGACTTCCCGGCGCACATTCTCCATGAAGTCCCGGTTATAATCCGGGAAGAGGGCGTTCGCGAAGGCGAAGTCCTGCCACACGAGCACGCCCCGCCGGTCGCACTCCGCATAGAACACGTCTTTCTCATAGATGCCGCCTCCCCAGACCCGCAGCATGTTCATGTTCGCTTCCACGGAGAGATCGATGAGGTCGCGGTACCGCTGGTCGGGGATGCTGCCGATGAAGTGATCGGCGGGGATCCAGTTGGCGCCCTTGGCGAACAGCTTGACGCCGTTGAGCAGGAAGGCGAAAGCGTGCTGCCCTTGCTCATCCTTCAGCTGAAGCTCGATGGTCCGGATGCCGAAGGGCTCCTGCCGCCGGTCCACCAGCTCTCCATCCGCGTACAGACTCACCTCCAGCCTATACAGGTACGGTTCACCCAGATCGTGCGTCCACCACAGCTTCGCCTCCGCGATCTCCAGCTCGAAGTCTTCACGGCGCCCTGCACGCTCTGCCGTGCCCTGGGCAGCGGGACGGCCGTCCGCGTCCAGCAGACGAACCTCGCAGCGTAGCTCTGCATTCCGGCGGAAGGCGGTCGTCTCCACGTCCACCTTCACGACGGCACTGGTGCCGGCAAGCTCCGCTGTTCTGGCGAAGACACCGTCGAGCCTGGCCAGCCGGTGACGCTCGAGACGGACGGCTCCCCAGATCCCCGTGGTCACCATCCTTGGCCCCCAATCCCAGCCGAAGTTCATGGCGGCCTTGCGCAGCCACGGCCGCTCCTTCGTATAGGAGGACCACTCGAAGAGCGCCTTATCCCGGTTATGCAGGTGGAGCGGGTCGAATTTGACGGCGATCGTATTCCTGCCGTCCCGGAGAATCCGCGTCACATCAAAGGCATGGGCCATGAGCATGTTATTCGTTGTCCCAATCTCGAGGCCGTTCACATAGACGGTCGCGAAGGTATCGAGGCCCTCGAAGATCAGCTCGTGCTTCTCGAAGCCGCCCGCTTCAAGCGAATAGTCGAAGGAGCGGCGGTACCACCACTCCTTCTGCTCGATCCAGCGGCACTTGAGATCCTGATGGCCGAAGTACGGGTGCTCGATCAGTCCCCGTTCGATCAAGGCGGAGTGCACGTCGCCGGGCACCTCCGCCGTCATCCAGAACCGGTCATCGAGCCACACGGACGCCGTCTCCAGTGGACGGACTTGACCCGTCTCGAAGTGCTGCAGTCTCCATAAGCCTGACAATTCCATAATCTCATCGCTCCTTTAGCTGATGTGCAGATTTAACTGATGTGCGAATCTATCGGGGAGGAAGGCGCCGCATGCCGGGCCGCCGCATCCTCCCTGAATTCGCTCGGCGTCCGGCCGGTGAACTTTTTGAACACCTGACTGAAATACTTGATATCCTCAAAGCCGACCGCGCCGGCTACCTCGGCCACCTTGGCAGGGGACACGGTAAGGAGCTCCTTGGCCCGCTCGATTTTTTGCCTCGTGACGTAATCGCCGAACGTCATCCCGGCTTCCTTCTTGAACACTTCGCTCAGATGGCTGGGGTGCAGGTGAACGTGTCTGGCCACCTGCTGGAGACTGACGTCGCCTCCCAAGTGTTCCCGGATATAAGCCATCGCCCTGCGGGTGTGCGCGGCGCGGCCCCCGGCCAGATGGTGGTGGTACAGCTCCATGACGGACAGCAGGTGCTGGAACAAAGCGTCCTTGAGCCCATGGCCGGCTGGGAGCACCAGCGGCTGCACCTGATCGGCGGCCGTTCCGTTCTGCCCGGTAGCGGCCAGCACCCTCTCGAGCCAGCGGTGGGCGGAGAGGGCGGCCGAACGGATCAAGGCTTCGATGGATTCGACGGTCGCCTGCGGATCTTCGAGCTCCGGCTGCAGATAGCGCTGCACCCAGCCGTTGAGTCCGACCGAATCCTCCTCGAGGAGGATGGCGGACAGCTCTTTCTCCTCCTCCAGCGTGCACACCGTCCGGCCGCCCCGGCGCCCGGAGATCTGGGCATAGTCGATCAGCGGCTGATCCAGCAGCGTCTTATAGCCCATGGCATATTGGGCGGTCAAGTATGAGGCATGAAGGTCTTCGGGGCGCCGCCCGCTTCTGCCGGCGGCCACGCATACGCTGCATTTGAGCAGACGCTCGATCTTCTGCACGACGGGGAGCAGGGAGTCCATCGGGGAAGGGTCGCGCCGATCCCTTCGGAGAGCCAGGATGATCCGCTGCTTGAAGATCAGGGTCTCTCCCTGCAGGAGCTCATTCAGCATATTATGAACCGCGAACAGGAGCAGGGAGGAGGCGGAAGGGGAAGCACCCCAGCCTTCGGCCGTCAGAACGAACACCTGCATCCCGCCTTCCGCCGCTTCCCCCGCGCCGAACAGATGGGGAAGATAATAGGGGAGCAGACGGGGATCGGCAGCCGCGGTTTCGCCCTCCATGATCCACTGCTCGAAGAGGCGGCCCCGGATTTCTCTGTTTTTGTAGTCATCCTCGTTCCGGCTCTTCCATTTGTCCTCGATCCGCTGTTTGACCTGAAGCACGGTCTTGATGATCTCCTCGGGGCCGCTCGTCTTCAGCAGATAATCGGAGACATCCTGGCGGATCGCCTGCCTCATATAGGCAAAATCGTCATACCCGGAGAGGATGACCGTCTCCAGCTCGGGAAGCATCTCCTTGGCCTTCTCCGCCAGCTGGAGACCGTTCATCTTCTTCATCCGGATATCCGTCATGAGGATATGGGGCCGCTCCTCCGGAAGCCGCTGCAGCGCTTCCTCGGCCGATGCCGCAGGCTTCAGCAGCTCCAGCCCGAGCTCCTTCCACTTGATGACCTTCGCCAGCCCCGTACGAATTATGACTTCGTCGTCAACAATCAGGATCTTCATGAGGTTCCTCCATCACCGGAATCGAAAAAGATACGCAGGTGCCGGCGTCCGGCCGGCTCTCGATCACAAGGCCGCAGCCCTTTCCGTAGTGCAGCTCCAGCCGTTCATGCACGTTGCGGAGCCCGTATCCGGCATCAGGCGCTCCGGCTGCCGGCCTGCCGCCGAGGCTCTCCGTCACCTCGCGCAGGCGCTCTTCCGTCATGCCGGCTCCGTCGTCCATGACCTTGAAGCTCATGACAGAGCCTTTTTGCTCCGCATAGATGGAGATGACGCCCGGGGCTTCCTTGTTCTGAATACCGTGAATCATGGCATTCTCCACCAGCGGCTGGAGCAGCAGCTTGAGCATATAGGTCTCGTTCAGCCGTTCGTCGACGATGAAATCCACTTTGAATTCATCCGGGAAGCGGATCGATTGGACCTGCACATAGTTGCGGATGTGCGCCAGCTCCTGGGCGACCGTGCAGAACTCCCTGCCTTTGTTGAGGCTGAACCGGAGAAAATCGCTCAAGGCCCCCACCATCCGGGCGATGCGGTGCTCCTCCGTCAGCAGGGCGATCCAGTGAATGGAGGAGAGCGTATTGTACAGAAAGTGGGGGTTGATCTGCGCCTGAAGGGCCCGCATATCCGCTTCCTTCTTGCGGGTCTCGCCCTGGATCAGCTGGGTCTTCAGCTGCTCGATGTGCAGGCCCAGCCGGTTGTAGCTCCGGGCGAGACGGCCGATCTCATCGCGGCTCTCTTCGGGGTACCGGGGCAGCGGCGCATCCGGATCCACCTTCGAGAGCAGCCGGGTCAGCGCACGGAGCGGATTGGTGACCCGCTGGATGACGAACAGGGTGAGGGCGGCATTCGCCGCGACGGCAAGGACGATGGCAATGCCGGTCAGCTGCAGAATGTAGCGGTTCTGGGCGGTGTACATCTCGGCGGGAATGACGCCCAGGATCGTCCAGCCGAACAGCGGCTCCCTGACATACAGGACACTGGTCTCATCCCTTCCTTCGCCCAGCGTCCGCTGTCCCTTCGGAGCGGCCCCCATCCCCGCCGCCAGGCCGGGGAACAGCGACTCCCCGGAGCGGGACAGCCAGCTTTTGTCCGAGGCGGACACGATCTCCCCCTGTCCGTTCTGCAGCGCCACCCGGCCGTGCCCCTGCGCCAGCTGCGGCTCCGACCAGATGCGGGAGAGCTCCTGTTCATCCAGCGTGATGGACAGCCAGCCCAGCGTCTGGTAGTTATTGTAGCTCCGGAAGGGACGGATGAAGGAGAATACGCTGCGCTCCCCGAGGTAATTCTCGATCGAGTACAGTCCCGTCCACATCTTATCCTTCACTTGACGGATATCGACCTGATTGCTGAGCTCCGACTTGTAGACGGTCGAAGTGGACAGGGGCGCCGCGCCGCCGGCCGGATAAATCGTGATATCGGAGATATAGTCCTTGGAATAGACGAGGTTCGTCATCGTGCCGAGGATCCGGACCTGATCTTCGATGCTGTCGTCAGGCCTGCTCATATAGGCTTGAATCTCCCGCTGACCGATGAGGAAGAGGGACATGTTCTCGACATCCCCCAGGATAAATCGAAACTTGGCCTCCATCTGCGACAGGGTGTCGAGCCCCGCCTGCTTGGCTTTCTCCTCGGTGATGCGCGAAGACGTCGTGAAAGCGAACGTACCCAGGAACAGCAGAGGAAGCAGGGTCGTGACGAGCATGATCAGCGAAAGCTTGCGCCGCAGGGATGAGCCTAACCATTGCCGCATACCTGTATTCCTCCCCGGGTCGTTGTTGTGGATATGAAGGGCTGCCCTCAGCCTTTGACCGCGCCCGCCGTCATGCCTTTCATCACCTGTTCCTGGAAGGCGAGATAGACCCCGATCGTCGGCAGGATGGCCATGGTCATGGCGGCGAGCGTCAGGCCGTAGTCGGTCTGGTAGCCGTCGGCGAAGTTGGCGATGGCGAGCGGCAGCGTTTTCAATGTACTTTTGCTGATAAACACAAGAGCGAACGAAAAGTCGTTCCAAAAATGCAGAAAGCTGAGAATGATGACGGTGGACAGCGCCGGCAGCGAGATCGGCAGCATGATCCGCCAGAAGACGCCCCACAGGCCGGTACCGTCGATATAAGCCGCTTCTTCGATTTCTTTGGGCACCGAAGAGAGGTAAGCGGTCAAGACGAAGATGGCTGTCGGCAGAGCGAAGGCCGTATACGGCAAAATGAGGGCCCAGTACGAATTGAGCAGCCCGATCTGCTTCATCAGAATGAAGAGCGGAACCAGGGTGCTGTGAATCGGAATCAGCATGCCGATCACAAAGAAGGTCAGGACGGCCCCCTTGAATCGGAACGGAAGGCGGGCCAGCACATACGCCGCGAGGGAGGTGACGAATAACGTCAGGACCAGGGAAGCTCCCGACACGATAATGGAATTGAAGAAGGCGAGCCCCATCTTCGAGGACTGCCAGGCCGTCACGAAGTTGGTGAACTGCCAGGAAGAGGGCAGGGCGAACGGCCGGTTGAAAAACTCCGCATTCGACTTGAACGAAGAGATGACGAGCCAGAAGAGCGGGTATAACGTTAACATAGCATAAAGTGTCAGGAACGTCCAAAGGGTTCCTTGCTTCCACGCGCGGGGGAAGCGGCGTCCTCCGGCAAGGGGAGCGGGCCTCGGCTGTACGGCGGTCGGATGCATGGGAGGTTCCTCCTCTCAGATTACTTTTTGGATGTGCGGCTGGTGAGCCATTGGCTGAGACCGATGAAGATCAGGGAGATCAGTACAATCGACGTGGATATGGCGCTCCCGAACCCGTAGCGGTAGGAAGAGAACGTCGAATTGTACATGTAGGTCGCGAGCAGCTCCGTCGCGTGGGCGGGTCCGCCCTTGGTCATCACATAGACAAGGTCGAAGGACTTGAGGCTGCCGGAGATGCACAGGATGATCGCAATCTGCACGGTGCTCCAGATCATGGGCAGCGTGACGGAGAACAGCTTGCGTGCGCCCTCCGCGCCGTCGATCTGGGCCGCATCATGAATGTCGCCGGGGATATTCTGGAAGGCCGAGATGAAGATGATGAGATAGAGTCCTACGAAGCTCCAGACCAGGGGAGGGGCCAGCGCGAAGATCGCAATCTTGGCATCGGACAGCCACTCGAGCTTCCAGTGCGGCAGACCCGCCTTATCCAGCAAAAAGTTCAGTATGCCGATCTGCGGATGGTAGATATACTGCCAGATCATCCCGATGACCACGGAGGACAGCACCATCGGGACGAACACGGCGGAGCGGATGAACCGCTGCAGGGCATTGCTCTTATGCAGCACAATGGCGAGGACCAGCGCGACGGGGAGCTGCCCGAAGACCGAGACCAGGACGAAGATCACGTTGTTCTTCAAGGCGCGCCAGAAGATGGGATCCTGGATGATCTCGGCGTAGTTGCGGAGGCCGATGAACTTGGCCGCACCGATCCCTTTCCAGTCGAAGAAGCTGTAATAACTGGACCAGATGACCGGGACGAACACGAACAAAGCATAAATGAGCAGAGCGGGGGTGAGGCTGAGCACAACAAATCTGCGCACGGCAATCGTATTCAAAAGGGTTCACATCCTTTGGCTCGTAAGTGGAATCAGCCCTGCCACCGCAGTGGAGGGCTGGAAGGTTCGGGGCCTGACGTTATTTGCCGAGCGCTCCGGCCTGTGCATCCTGAATTTTCTTCGCGACGGCCTCGGGGCTTCCGCCCATCAGCAGCTCCTGCAGGCTGTTGTTAATGACCTCGACCGCAGCGGAGCTCAGCTTGGCGTCGTAGACCGGACTCAGCTTCGTCGTTTTCATCAGCTCATGAAGCTCTACGAACAGCGGATGCGCTTTGGAAGGATCGAGCTCAAGCTTGTAGCTGACCAGCGTGCTGCTGTTCAGCGTCGCCTGCTGGCCTTCCGGACCGGCCAGCGCATAGAAGAGCTTGAGGGCGGCATCCTTCTTGGCGCCGCTCAGGGATTGGCTCACGCCAAGGCCCGTGCCGACCACGCCGGAGGTCGACTGCGCTTCGCCTTTGCCGCCTGGGATCGGAGGGAGCAGGGCTACGTGGGTCTGAGCCAGCACCTCTTTGGGCGCGTTGGCGACCACATCGGCCATGGCCCAGCCGCCGTCGATGAACATGGCCGCTTTCCCCTGGAAATACAGCTGTCTCATCTGGTTCTGGTCGATGCTGTTGAAGCCGGTCTGGAACGCCTTGGCATCGCCGAGCTCCTTCAGCCTGTTCAAGGCCTCGATGAACTGCGGGTCCGTGAACTTCGCGCCGTCCTGCTTCACGGCCTTCAGGAACCAGTCGGTTCCCGTTACCCGGTCGGCCACGGCGCTGAAGATCGTGGACTGCACCGCCCAGTTGGCCTTGTTGCCCAGCGCGATCGGAATGATCTGCTTGTCGTTGAAGGTCTTGACGGCGGCGAGCAGCTCGTCCCAGGTCTTCGGCACGCTGACGCCATGCTGGTCGAACAGGGCTTGGTTGTAGTAGATGAAGGAGCTCGGTGACAGGTTCATCGGAACGGAGTAGATTTTGCCGTCCACCGTGTATCCGTCAAGGGCGTTCGGAATGAAGTTGTTTTTCCACTCCGGCTTGGAATCCAGGAATTCATTGACCGGCTGGAGCAGATTGCCCGCGACGAACTCCTTGGTCATGGCGTCGGGCCACATCACGAACAGATCCGGCATCTCGTTGGCCGCGGCCACTGTCTTCAGTCTCGTCTTCAGGCCGTCCGTCGGCAGTCCTTCCACCTCGAGCTCGATATCGGCGTTGGCCGCCTTGAAGTCGTCGAGGATTTTGCGCATCGCCACCGCCTTGGCGTCCTGGCCGGACCAGTTATGCCATAAGGTCAGCTTGACCTTGCCGTCCGCGCCGCCGGATGCGGAGCCCGAGCCTTCCGCCGCCGGATCGCCGCCGCCGCAGCCGGCGAGCAGTACGGACGCAGCCAGCATCGCGGCTGAGAATGAGGTGATTTTTTTCATGATTGCCCTCCTGTATTCCTGAGTCGTGTATATGTCTATTGTACGAAATCTGTCGGATTACGGTAGGAGAGCGAGATCAGGAGGAGGGTAGAAAATGATCGGATGAGACAAGCTGCCGGTTCAAACCAGCTCATTGAAAACAGCAAGGCCGCCCATAACGGCGGCCTCTGATGGTTTGAGTCGATGGAATATGGAGATCGATCCTCCGTGTTTAAGAACCTCCTGATACGCTACCTGCCAACCGCATACCGCAGTTGAATGACGCCGCCGCCCAGCGGCTTGCAGTCAAGGAGCTCGACGTTCTTGTACGTATACTTCTCCTGATCGATCAGGAGATTCAAGCCTTTGCCTTCCAGCACGGGAGCGATGACGAAGATGATCTCATCGACGAGCCCGGCCTCCAGGAAAGCGTTATGCAGGTCCGCGCCTCCGGAGAGGAGAGCGGCGCGATGTCCCCGCCGCTCCAGGAAGGCGAGGGCTTCCTGCGGCGAGCGAGCCAAAGTGACGCCAGGCATCGCCTGGGCGCCCTTCGAGACGACGACGATGTCCAAACCGTCTAAGGCGCTCTCGCCTCCCCCGGCCAGCAAAGCCTCGAACGTGCGGCGGCCGACCATGAAATTGCCGGCCGCTTGGGCCTGTGTCACGAAATCGGCGAAAGCCTCCGGTTTGGGCGGGTTCTCGGGACTGGACTGCGCATAGTTGCCATTGGCGGTTAAGGCGGCCCATAGTATGGTTTTCATAGAAACTCCTCCTTGGAAATGGGAATATGGATTTTAGATTATACTCCGTTGATGGACGCTCCGGATCGCGGCTGCGACACGGTCCGGCCGGTCCTCCTGTACATAGTGCGAAGCGTCCTCCAGGATCTCGGTCTCGTGATTCGGCAGATAGCTCTGCCACTTCCTCATCTCCTCGAGCGGGAAGCCGGCGCTGTCCTTCGTTCCCCAGAGGATGTGAGCGGGCACGCCGGAGAGCTGCCCGAGTCCCGCTTCCAGCTCGGCGAGCCACGGCCCGGCTTTGCGGATCTGCCGGGGGAAGACCCAGGTCGGCTTCCGGGAAGCCGGTGTGGGGAAGGGGTCGGTATAAGCGCGCTTCAGGCTGTCGGTCACCTTGCTCTTGTGGTGAATGCCGCTGGGCATAATGACCCGTGCAAAAAAGTTACGCCGCGTCTGCAGCCAATACCCGAGAGGCCAGCCGCCCATGGCCAGTGAAAACAGCTTCATCGGGAGGCGCTTCGCGGGCCAGGCCCAGGTGTTCATCACGACAAGGCCGCGGAGGTTGTCTCGGTGCCGGACCGCATAGCGTAGGCCGACGGGTCCGCCCCAATCCTGGACCACAAGGATGAAGTCTTGCAGCTCCAGGCGGGAGATGAGCTCAGTGACGGCTTCGGCATGCTCTTGCGGCGTAAAGCCATAACCGGAAGGCGCTTTGGACATGCCGAGTCCAGGGTAGTCGGGTGCGATCAGGCGGAATGGCCCGCGCAGCTCCTTGATGATATTCCGGTACAGGTAGGACCAGGTGGGGTTGCCGTGCAAGAGCAGCACGGCCGGTCCCTGTCCTTCGTCAACATAGTGTATGAATCCGTCACGGTAAGGCAGCCAGTGGTCCCGGAACGGGTACTCTGCCGAATCCACTTGGAATGGTCTTTTCATGTCAGCCTCCTTCGGCCCTGAGCGCATCAGTGCTTTTTCTTTCCCAATCATAGCCAGCCATGGTACATTTGAAAAGTAGTTACAAAAAGGTGCAGTAGTTTCACAAAATGAACTACGGAGGGATGACGATGATCGACCGGAATTGTCCGGACGCCATTGAACCCGTTCTGAAGCTGCTCGACGGCAAGTGGACGCTGCTTCTCCTGCGGGATTTGTTCAACGGGATCAAGCGGTTCGGCGAGCTGCGCCGTTCCCTGCATCCGATCAGCCCCAAGACGCTGACCGAGCGGCTGCGGCTGCTCGAAGAGCAGGGCATCGTGACGCGCACGCTCTACCCCGGCGTGCCCCTGCACGTTGAGTACGAGCTGACCGAACGCGGGAAGCGGCTTCAGCCGATCTTTGCCGCGATGCGGGCATGGGCGCAGTCGGAGCTGACCTGCCCGGGCAAACAGGCGGACACGTGGGATACGGCTGCAGCAGAGTAAGGAATCCCTTATAGGTAACTTGCGGCAGCACAAAAAGGCATAAGTCCGATAAACCGGGCTTATGCCTTTTTGTAAAAATAAGGACTCAAGATTAGGAGCAGCCGACGCTGAGCTGTAATGCGGTAATCCCGTTATTCTGCGGAATTCCGTATCGTTCGTTCCAATTCCTGCTGCAATGCTTGCGTGATGGGTCCCATGGGTAAACGGACGGTGTCCGAGGATAGGATGCCCTGCCGGGCCAGCAGCCACTTCAGAGGTGCCGGGTTGGATTCCTGGAATAACCTTCGGATGAGGGGAACCAGGAGATCGAACTGCTGTTTGGCGCCGGCCAAGTTGCCTTGACTGGCAAGACGATAGACATCGATGAAGGCGGACGTATTCACATTGGCGGATGCAAGGATTCCTCCGCTGGCTCCTTGACTTAGCATCGCATGAAAGTAAAGGTCCTCCCCGCAAAGAACAGGCTTCGTACCAAGGCGTGTCAACTCGGAGTGGAGCCCGGTGCCGCCCGAACTGTCTTTTAAACCTATGACTCCGTCCAAATCCAGAATCCTCTTGATCGTATCCGCGGTTAGCCGAACACCGGTGCGGGAAGGGACCTCGTAGGCAATGACCGGTACTCCGACCTGTGCCGCTCTCCGGTAATGTTCAAGAATGCCTTCTTGAGAGGGGCGGCTGTAATAGGGGGTGACGACCAGGACCGCATCCGCGCCGATGACTCCAGCCATTTCCGTCCGTTTCACCGTTGATACGGTGTCATTCGTTCCTGTCCCAATGACAAGCGGCAAGGGATTCCGCTTCGCAGACATACACTCTTTCGTCGTGGTTACGAGCTCCACCACCTCTTCCCAAGACACGGTAGGAGATTCCCCGGTGGTACCGTTAATGACCAATCCTTGAATGTCTTCTTCCAACAGCTTCTCCACGTAGTTCCGGTAAGAATCCAGATCGAGCTCTGCATTCGGCAGGAAGGGGGTCACCACCGGTACATATATCCCTTTCAGATCCCTTTCATTCAGCATCCCTTTTCCTCCTCAGGTTCTCCAGTGACCTTATCGTAACATGGTGTTTGGTATCGGTGTTATCTACAATAAGTGATGAGCATGATCAAAAATATCGATGGAGACTGCAATGACTGCAATGACCATAACCCGAGCAGAGGGTTTCGCATTTGTTCGGACTTTGTTTTGAAGTCCATGACTGCCGCTTGACTCTCCTCTTGGGGAAGACCTTACACTGCATACAGAAGGGAGGGAACATAACCAAGTTGTTGTACACGGTGAAAGAAGTATCGGATCTGTCAGGTGTGACGATCAAGACGCTGCATCATTATCACCGGATCGGTCTCCTGATGCCCGGCAAGGTGAGTGAGGCCGGTTATCGGCTGTATGGACCGACAGAGCTGGAGCGTCTGCAGGAGATTCTGGTGTACAGGGAGCTGGAACTGCCCCTGGAGCAAATCAAGCAAATGATGAATCAGCATGCGGACCGGCTGTCCGTTCTGTCGCAGCAGGAGGAGCTGCTTGCCGCCCGCCGGCAAAGACTGGACACGATCCTGCACACTTTACGGCAATCGATTGCCGCAATGAAGGAGGGAACCCCTATGGATGACAAAGCATTGTTCAAAGGCTTCGGGAGCGAGGATGAATGGAACCGGGCGCTGTCCGGGCAAAATCAGCATTTGGCAGAAACGTACGGCATGGAGCCTCTGCAGGTTGGCGAAGCGGAGGTTCAGGGGATGAATGAGCAAGCCCGGGAGGCCATGGCTTTCATGAACGGGATGGCGGATTTCCTGAGGGACGGTGTCAAGCATCATGACGCCCAGGTGGGCGAGTGGATCCGGGCTCACCTCGAGTTTCTGCATCGGCACGGCCATCCGGCAGCCCCGAAGGAATTTGCGGCGCAGACGCAGTTTTTCCTGAATGACGACTTCCACCTGGGGATGCTCGAAGCCCAGCAAACCGGGCTGTCGTACTATCTTCATGCGGCGGCGCAAGCGTACGCGGCCGCGAATTCATAAAAGCATTCCCGCGCCCCAGGGTGCAGCAAAAAAGCTGGTGTCCTTGAACATAAGGGAGCCAGCTTTTTTGTGCTTGGCGCTGCTATACGGATGGCTTCAGTGCCGCCCTGTATTCAGAAGGGCTGCAGCCGGCGAACTCCTTGAATACCTTGGAGAAGTAATGCTGATCGTGAAAGCAGAGCGCATCCGAGATATCCTTGATTAACATCTGCGGATGGGCTTCCATCAGCCGCTTCGCCTCGTGGATCTTCAGCTCGAGAAAATGGTGGACGAACGTGTTCTGCGAGTATCTCTTCATGATCCGGCTGATGTAGGAGGGACTGACATGGAATTTCAGCGCCAGATCGTTCATCGTCACCTGCGCGTACAGGTTGGTCCGCAGATGCTCGTCGATCTTCAGGAACAGCTCGCTGCCGCTCTTGCGGTTCGAAGCCTGCAGCTCGTCGAAGCATTCGCCGGCCAGCGCCAGCAGACCCGAGCAGAACCCGCCGTAGCTCGGCTGACCGAGGAGCCGCCCGGCCTGCTCGAGCACGTTCCTTCCGCCGCCCTCAGCGGCTGGGGGGAGCGACGCCTCGAACGCCGCGGCGAGCCGTGCAACAAACCGCTCAAGCCCGGCGGCGGGGAGGGCGGTTTCCTTCCAGGCGTTGAGCTGACCGGCAAGCTGAAGCAGGAAACGGTCCTTCTGCAGCCTCCGGATCATGTCGGTATACACGCCGCACAGCCGCTCGATACTCTCCTCATAGGGCTCCGCAGGCTGAAGGGATGGTCCGGCATCCAGCACAACGGGTCTGCCTATCGCAAGACGCTCGTACAGAAGCCGGGACATTCGTTGGTACTCATCCGGGATCTGCCGGGGTTCCGCAGGCTTCGGGCTGTAGGCAGCCGACGCTTCGAGGCGGAACTCCGCCAGCACCCGCTTCAGGCTCTCCAGCAGCACGGGAGCAGCGGGGAACGGCTCACCGGGCGAAGCATTCGAGAGCAGGAGGAGCTCCCCTTCCGTACGGGTCGGATACACCCATACAGGGGCTTGCCCCCAGGCTTCTGCCAAAGCGGGCGCGATCACTGCGGGGTCCCAGCGGTCGGAAGGAACCGTGAAGGGCTGCCGGCGCAGGACCCACACCCGCTTGGGCTCCTCCCGGAAAGAGGCATCCAGGTGGAGCGTTCCGCAGGCAGCAGGGTCCACGATGCCGTCCAGTACCGAAGAGCTGTCCGCCGCGCGCTCCTCCCCGAGCCGGTCCACGACCCGCTGCATCACCTCCATCAGTTCGCCGGGGACGACAGGCTTCAGCAGATAGTCGCATACCTGCAGATTGAGCGCCCTGCGCGTATATTCAAAGTCATTGTAACCGCTGATGAGCACCGCCTTCAGCCCGGGATTGATTTTCTTGGCTTCGTCGATGAGCGTCAGACCGTCCATCTTCGGCATACGGATGTCCGTGATCAGGATGTCGACGGGAAGCTGCCGGCACAGCTCCAGCGCTTCCTCACCGTTCGCGGCTGCGGCCGCCACTTCAACAGGCAGTCCGGAGGCGGCCAGGAGGGATTTCAGATTGCGCTGGATCGGCTTGCTGTCCTCCGCGATGATGGCTTGATACATGGGCTGCAGCTCCTTTCTCGGAATCTATCGGTACCTACCGGAATCTAGTAGAAGTCCCGGGTCAGGGACGCGATGAGCTGGATTGTGGCGCCCCGGCCGCCGGCGTGGTTGTAGAGATTGAAGAACAGCCGGTTCCTGTACATGAGCTGCAGCCGGCCGACCGTATTCACGATCCCCATGCTGCCGATGCCTGCAGGAATCGTTTCCTGCTCCGTCCCCCCCTGGGAGCGGTCTCCGGTTTTCCTCAGAATCTCCCTTAGGCTCGTTTCTTCAAAGCCGCTGCCGTTATCGGAGATCTCGACAGCCCACAGCCCGTTGTACAGCCTGGCCTTGATCCCGATATGCCATGGCGGGTCCGTCCGGTTGAAGGCGTGCTGGATGCAGTTCTCTACGAAAGGCTGAATCACAAGGCGGGGGAGCAGGATGGATTCGGCCGCCGGTTCGATGTCGAACGACCAGGTGAGATCCTCCTCATACTGGTGGCCGATCAAGGTAAGGTAGTGGCGGGTATGCTCCATTTCCTCCTTCAGGGTCACATGCTCGTACGGCGAGGACACGACATATCTCAGGCTCTCGGACAAGCTTTTGCACATCTCGCCGACGGTCTCCTTCTTGTCTTCCTGTGCGGCGATGCTGATCAGGTACAGCACATTGTGGATAAAATGCGGGGCGATCTGGGCCTGCAGCGCGGAATGGCGCGCCATGGCTTCCTTGTGCACCGCGAGCTTCTCCCGCTCAATCGAGTCCTGCAGGCGTTCGAGCAGCTCCTGGAACGCTTCGCTGAGCAGCAGCAGGTCGTTGTTATGCAGCCGGCTGTCCTGCTTCAGATTCAGGTTGCTGTAGGTCAGCCGCACAATCTGGCTGCGGATGCGGCGGATCGGCAGGACCAGGCTTTTGGACGTGAGATAAATATAAAGAAACGAGAACAGGGTCAGGCATACCAGGAACAGGATGGCGATATTCCGGACCGAGTTGACCGAACCGAGCACGGCTTCACCGGGTTGAACGACGAAGACCGTCCAGTCTGTATGCAGAGAGTGATGGTAAGCGACGTAATTGCCCTTCGCATCCTGGTAGATGCCGCTGCTCTGCGATGAGTTGATACCGCTTCCATCAAGCCGTGTAAGGTCCGTGCCGGGGGAGGCCGTCACCAGCGTTCCGCTGCTGTCGACGACATAGACGCTGCCGATGCTGCCGGCGTCGGCGAGTGCCCGGATGTCCCCGCGGTCCAGCTGGATGGACAGATAGCCGTAAGCGGTCCCGTTCACATCCACGATCGAACGGATGAAGGAGACGGGCTGGTCCGCCGGCGCATAGAGAATATAATCGCTGCTCTCGAGCCTGCTCCGCAGCGTCCCGCTTCCCAGCACGGGCTCCAGGGTGGGCATATCGCTGTATCCGACATAGGAAGCGAGCCGGTCGCCCTTAACATTGTAGATCACCATGTCGTGAATATTCAGGCTGGGCCCGATGGCCTGGAACATCAGACCGCTGAGCACGCGTTTCTTCTGGAGATCATCCATCGTGTAGTCCTCTTTTTGAACAGACGACTCATACAGGAAAGCGAACACGTCCCGGTTGGACAAGAGGCGCTGGGACAGCTGATTCTGCATGGCGATGTAATTGTCCAGTCCACCGGTCACTTTGGAGGCCGTCAGGAGCGTATCCTGAACGGTCCTTTCCTTGAGCGGCTGGATCACGAGCAGCTGAACATAGACAAGGAAGCACCCGAGCACGAAGACCAGCAGGAGGAAAAAGGTGGCGAAGAGCTTCGTCTGGAGGCTGAGCGGAAACGGCATTCTGCCGGTCCAGCGGTTCATAGGGGGCACCTTCCTTTCCGGCGGGTGAAGATCATTTCTTACTATACCACCCCATTTAAGCGCTTCACAAGCACCGGTCGGTTCATAATTATACACATGAAGTGTCAACCGTGAACATGTACTTTGGGGGAAGGGGGGCCTATAATGAGGTCCATAGCCGGTCTACAACAAAATGAGAGTAACGGGGGAGTACAGCTTGAAACAAGTGAATCGGAAGGTTGCATTGAGTACATTGACATTCTTGACAACGCTTTCCATGGTGGGATGCGCATCCGGGGGCAGTCCGGGCACCGGGGCTTCGGGCAGCGGAGGAGGGAGCGCTTCTTCCGGGGACAAGGTTACGATCGAATTCGCCCTGGGCAAAAGCTCAGAGAACGCCGCTTATGCGAGTAAGGAGCTGCTCGATGAGTTCGAAAAGAAGACGAACATTCGCGTCAACATCCAGATGCTCCCTTCGGAGCAGATCTCGACGATCATGCAGACGAAGCTTGCTGTGGGGGAAGTTCCGGACCTCCTCCTCTACAACCTCGTCAGCGCGGAGAGGGAGCTTAATCTGGGCAAAAACTTTGAACCCCTGGACGCAGAGCCCTGGGCCTCAAGACTGATCAACAAGGACGTGCTGTCGTCGAACGGGAAGCTCTATGCGTTTCACTTGAACCAGGACGCCGGCCAGCAGGGCATGGTGTACAACGAGGATATCTTCAAGGAGCTGGGGCTGTCCGTTCCGAAGAACTATGAGGAGCTGCTCGAGGTTTGCGAGAAGATCAAGGCCAAAGGCATTACGCCGATCTTCATGCCGTTCAAGGATGCCTGGGCGACCAATATCTGGACCGCCGCCGCCCTGGCCGATTACGCCAAGAAGAACGACCCGAAGATGTGGGAGGATCTCACGACGAACAAGCGCAAGTGGACCGAAATTCCGGCGTTCGAGACGATTACCCAGCAGCAGCTCGACCTGTTCAAGAAAGGCTATACGAACAAGGACGTGCTCAGCGACAGCTACGATATGGCCGTCGGCAAGTTCCTGAAGAAGGAAGTGGCGATGATGGCGATGGGCGACTGGCTCATCAATGACGCCGTCCAGAAGGACCCGAACATTCACCTCGGACTGTTCGCCATCCCGCATGCGGAAGGCGCCGATATGGGCATCAGCCCGCTCGGAGGCCAGTTATTCATACCGAAGAAGGCCAAGCACTTAGCGGAGACGAAGAAATTCCTCGAGTACCTGGCTTCGCCGGAAGTGGGGCAGAAGATCGTGACCGCGAACAAGTACATCTCTAACTTCAAAGACATAGAGACGCCGGAGCTGCCGCCGTACAAGCAGGCGATCGTGGACAACTACATCAAGACGAACAAAACGACGCTGACGATGGACGCCTATCTCCCGGTCGATATCTCCGAGCTGTGGAAGGGGTACCAGGATATGTACGCCGGAGGCAAAACGCCGAAGGATGTATACGCGGCCTGGGATAAGAAATTCGGCCAGCTTATGAAGGACAAGAAAATGCCGGGCTTCTGAGACAGCGGGACACCGGCTGGCAGGCGGAAGGGAGCGTAACGGCTTCCTTCCGCCAAATTGGTATGGAGTGTGAGTCCATGAGTATTACAAAACGGTTGTATTCTTATTATCTGCTGCTGCCCGCCCTTCTGATCTACGTCGTGTTCTATGTGCTGCCGACCTTGATCGGCCTGTTCTACTCCTTCACGGATTGGCGGCTGGACTCGGAGACCATCGAGTTCAACGGGCTTTATAACTTCGAACGCATCTTCACCGATGAGACGCTGCTGCTGGCCATCAAGAACACGATTATTTTTGCGGTGGTGACCGTCATCGGGAAGAACGTGCTGGCCATCCTGCTGGCCGTTGCGCTGAACATGAACCTCAAGACCAGGAACGCGCTGCGGGCGATTTTCTACGCTCCCTCGATTGTCAGCGTGCTCGTCATCTCGCTCCTGTTCACGCCGATGCTGCGTTCGGAAGGCCTGCTCAACGGGATTCTGGATGCCGTGGGTCTCGATTTCCTGATGATGTCCTGGCTGACCGACCCGTCGATCATCATGCTGACGATCAGCGGCTTGTCGATCTGGCAGTATACCGGCTTTCAGATGGCGATCTATCTGGCGGGTCTGCAGTCCATCTCGAAGGACTATTATGAAGCGGCCCGGATCGACGGGGCGGGGAGCTGGAGCAGCTTCGTTCACATCACGCTTCCGCTGCTGTGGCCTGCGATCAACATCAATGTCATGCTGACACTGATCGGGGGCCTCAAGGTGTTCTCGGAAGTGTTCGTCCTGACCGGCGGGGGACCGGGCAATGCCTCCCAGGTCATCGGGACCATCATCCTGCGGGCGTTCGGCGAGGGGAACTGGGGGCTCGGGACAGCCGTCAACACCCTGCTGTTCATCGCCGTGACGCTGATCTCCATCCCGCTGCTTCTCTATATGCGCCGCAAGGAGGTGCAGGAATAATGACATCCCTGCGTAAAATTGACTGGAAGGCCGGCCTTGTGGAGGTCCTGCTGATTCTCCTGGCCCTGACGATCATCGCACCTCTCCTGATCATGATTCTCGGCTCCTTCAAGACGAGCTCGGAGGTGCTCGATTTCTCGCTGGCGCTTCCGCGCCAGTGGATGTTCTCGAATTACGCGCAGGTCATCGAGCAGGGCGGCCTGCTGCGGGCCTTCTGGAACGGCGTTCTGATCTCCGGCGTCTCTTCGGTGCTGAACATCATCACCACTTCGGCGGCCGCCTTCGTCATGATACGCCGCGACACGAAGGTATCGAATTTCATCTATCTGTTCTTCTTCATGGGGCTGATTGCTCCCATGTCGATCATCACCACGATCCGGGTCGTCCAGTGGCTCGGTCTGTACGGCACGATCACCAGCGCCGTCTTGATCTATACGGCCATGAACAGCGCCTTCAGCGTGTTCCTGTATGCGGGCTTCATGAAGTCGATCCCGAGAGCGCTGGATGAGGTGGCGTTCCTGGAAGGGGCGAACATCCTGGATATTTATCTGCGGGTGATCTTCCCGCTGATCGTTCCGGTGAACGCGACGGTGGCGATCATGGTATTCATGTCGGTATGGAACGATATTACGATACCGATCTACTTCCTGACGGACAGCTCGAACTGGACCATGCCGCTGTCGGTCTACAACTTCTACGGCAAGTTCAGCCGGGACTGGAACCTGGTGTTCGCCGATCTGACGCTGACTTCGCTGCCGGTGCTGATTCTGTTTCTGCTCGCGCAGAAATACATTGTCAGCGGCATGACGGCCGGAGCCATCAAAGGATAGCGATAAAGGAAGAGCATAGGAATAAGAGGGAAGCGGCAGGAGTACGAAGAAATTCGTGCTTCTGCCGTTTTTTGTATATATTTATTAACATTTAACATTTGGCTTTATTTCGATATGGTATGATAAATTTCAGAATTTCCCCGCAAGAATCTCACCCATCGCAGCCTGCCTTCCACAAGACCCGTTGACCCATACCATTCTAACGGATAGCTCAAGGAAAGCTCAGGGAGGACTATATGAGTACCACCGTCCTAACGGAAATGTATTCGCTTACGAACGCGCAGCAGCGCGTATGGTTCATGCAGCAGCTGCATCCCGACTCGTGCCTGATGAACATCGGACTGGCGCTGAAATGGAGGATTCCTTTACAGACGGACCGCCTCAGGGAAGCCGTCCTGATCTTCCTTCGCGAGAACGAATCCGTCCGGCTGCCGGTTATGGCTCGGCCGCAGGAAGAACCCGTCCGGCCCTCAGAGTATTCCCCTCTGGATACGGAAGCGGTCGTGCCGGTCCTTGCCTTCGGAGAAGCCGATCCGTCCGGCAGAGCCTGGGAGTGGGCTGCCCGGGAATGGATCGCCCGGGACATGCAGGAGCTCTTGGACATGGGCTCCGGCGTCCTGACCCGCTTCACGATTCTGGAGCTGGATCACGCGCAGACCTGGCTGTACATCAAAGCCCATCATCTTCATGCGGATGGGGCCGCACTGATCCATGCCGGGCGGGAGATCGCCGGGATATATGCGAAGCTGGAGCAGGGCTCCTATGTGCCATCCGAAGGGAAGCCGACCTTCGCCGAAGCGGCGGAGCGGGAGAGAAATTACCTTGCTTCCCCGAGGTATGAGCAGGACGCCCGCTTCTGGGGGGAACAGTTCGAAGATCTGTCCGAGCCCTTGTTCGCCGTGCCCGAACTGGGAAGCCGTACTCTGCAGAGCGGCCGGTGGGAGACGGTGATCGGTCCCGGCCTGAGGGCGCAGATCGACCGGTTCTGCAGCGCAGCCGGGGTTACGCCGTATCATTTCTTCCTTGCCGGGGCTTATGCCTGGCTGTACCGCCTGACGGGGCAGAGGGATATCACTCTCGGCAGCATCACTTCGAACCGGACCCATCCGACGGACAAACTTACCTACGGCATGTTCGCCAATACCCTGGCGATCCGGCATCTGCTGGATCCCGGATCCCCCTTCGCCGAGCACTGCAGCGGGATTTCCAGGTATTACAACCGGCTGCTGCGTCATCAGAAGTATCCTTTTAACCACCTCATCGCAAAGCTGAGGGAGCAGCATCCGCAGCTGCTGAAGCTCTACCAGGCAGGTATCGAGTTTCAGGTGATGGACAGCGGTATGGCGGAGGGGGCGCCCTTCGATATGGAGCCTCTCTTCAGCGGAATGATCGATGAGGAGCTGGTCGTACATGTCAAAGATTACAGGGATCTGTCGACCTACGGACTGACCCTGGAATACAAGCTCTCCACGTTCCGGGATGAGGAGATGGCCGACTGGGGCACCCGTTTCGTGAGGCTGCTGGAAACGGCGGCGGCGGAACCGTCCCGGACGCTGGCGGAGCTCCCTCTCTTGTCCGGAGAGGAGAAGCGCCGCATCCTGATCGGATTCAACGAGGCGGAGGAAGACCTCCCGTCCGGCAGCACGGTCGTCGGCCTGTTCCGGGAACAAGCGCGGCGTACACCGGATGCTCCGGCAGTGGAATGGGGCTCAGAGCGGCTGAGCTACCGCGGGCTGGCCGGCCGTTCGGAGCTTCTGGCGCAGAGACTGAAGGGAGACGGACTCGAGACGGAGGACGTGGTGGCCCTGCTGCTCCCCCGGGGCGCAGAGCTCATCACCGCGATGCTCGCCGTCATGACGGCCGGCGGCGCTTACCTGCCGGTCGATCCGGATTATCCCCCGGAGCGCATCCGGTATATGCTGGAGGATTCCGGCGCAGGATGGCTGCTGTCGGATGAGAAGACGCTTCAGCGCATGGCCTCGAACGGGGAGCCCGCATTAGGGGATCGTGTCCGAATAGGGACGCTGGAAGGAATGCGCAGCGGCATGGATGCCAGTGCGGACAGCCATCTGCCCGAGCCGGCACCCGAGTCGCTTGCCTATGTCATCTATACCTCCGGAACGACCGGACAGCCCAAGGGAGTCGAGATCGAGCACCGCGGACTGGCCCACCTGATCGCAGCGGAGGGCCGTGTGATGGGGTTATCGGAAGCGACCAGAATGCTGCAGTTCGCCTCCAGCTCCTTCGACGCGTCCGTTGCCGAGATCCTGCCGGTACTCTGTTACGGGGGCGCGCTTGTGGTGGAGCCCCGGGAAGCGCTGCTGCCCGGAGAACCGCTGCTGCAGGTGATTCGGAGCAAAGGAGTGAACACCGCCTGCTTGACGCCCTCCGTCCTGGCCCAGCTGGCGATGGAGCCGGGCTGGCGGGAGAGCATCGCAGGCCTGCATACCGTGGTGACGGCCGGGGAAGCGTGCCCCGCCGAGGTGGCGGCGGCCTGGGGCAAGGGCCGGAGGCTGATCAACGGCTACGGCCCGACGGAAGCCTCCGTCTGGGCGACGTACCAGGAGTATGCGGCGGACCGGCCTCTCCACATCGGCAGACCGTTCGGCAGGTCGCAGATCTACCTGCTCGACGAGAATATGCAGCCGGTCCCGCCGGGAATCACCGGAGAGCTGTATATCGGCGGGCCGGCTCTGGCGCGGGGGTACCGGAACCGGCCGGAGCTTACCGCCGGACGGTTCGTGCATGTCGATCTGGGGGAGCCATACGGGGGGACCGTAAGAGTCTACCGGACAGGAGACCGGGCCAGGTACGCTCCCGACGGCTGTATCGAATACTGCGGCCGCAAAGATCACCAGGTCAAGCTCCGGGGGCATCGGATCGAGCTGGAGGAGGTCGAGGCCGTGCTGAACGCGCATCCCGGTGTCCTGCAGGCCTGCGTGACCGTCCTGGAGGAAGGACAGGGGGCCGGTCCGGCTCTGGCCGCTTTCATCGTGAGGGCCGGGGGCGGAGAGCAGCCGCATCCGGAAGAGCTGAGGAGCTGGCTGGGGGACAAGCTTCCCCGCCACATGGTGCCCCACCGCTTCCTGGAGGTGGAGGAGCTGCCCTTGACCGCCGGCGGCAAAGTGGACCGCCGTCGGCTCCATACCCTGGTCCGCCGGGAGGTGGCGACGACAGCGGCTGCGCAGACGGCAGCGGGCGGCACCACCGAGGCGGCCCTGACGGAAATCTGGATCGAAGCGCTCGGATGCGGTACGGTGACGCCGACGGACCCTTTTTTTGACCTGGGAGGGGATTCGTTCCGGCTGCTCCATGTGCACAGACGAATCCGGGAGAGGTGGGGGGTGTCCCTCTCCGTAACGGACCTGTTCCGCTGTCCCACGATCCGGAGCCTGGCCCGGCATCTGGAGGGTCTGGAGAAGCACAGCCCGAAGACCGTGGAAGACCGGGAGCCGGTCGGGCCGGGAGCTGGCCGCACGGCTGAGGTGCCCGGCGGGAACCGGAGAGCCGAATTGGAACGACAGAAACGACTGCGAAGGAAGGGAAGAGAACAATGACCGAAGAGCACAAAGAGCCGGCCGTACACGGCGTGGCCATTATCGGGGCGGCCGGGCGGTTCCCGGGGGCATCGACCCTGGAACAGTTCTGGGACCGTCTGGCGGGCGGCCGGGAGTCCGTCACGTTCTTCAAAGAGCCGCAGGAAGGGCGCGTTCATGCCGCCGGCCTGCTTGAGCAGGCGGCTGAATTCGATGCCGCATTCTTCGGCATGTCTCCGCGAGAGGCGGAGGTGACGGACCCGCAGCACCGGGTATTTCTCGAATGCGCATACGAGGCAATGGAAGCGGCCGGTTATCCGCCGGTCCGCTGTACGGGCAGAGTCGGCGTGTATGCGGGCAGCGGGCAGTCCGGTTACCTGAAGCATGTGGAGAGCCATCCGGAGATCGTCGAAGCGCTGGGCGCGTTCCAGAGTGCGATCGGCAGCGGCCCGGACTTCCTGACGACCCGGGTATCGTACAAGCTGAACCTGAGGGGGCCGAGCATCGCCGTGCAGACGGCCTGCTCCTCCTCGCTGGTCGCCGTCCATCTGGCCTGCCAGGCCCTATTGACCCATGAATGCGACATGGCGCTGGCGGGCGGGGTATCCGTGAAAGCCGACCAGACGGAAGGCTTCGACTACCAGGAAGGCGGCATTCTGTCGCCGGACGGACACTGCCGGGCGTTCGACGCGCAGGCCCGGGGAACGGTGGTTGGCAACGGCGGGGGAGCCGTGCTGCTGAAGCGCCTGGAGGACGCGCTGAGCGACGGGGATACGGTGCTGGCCGTCATCCGGGGAACGGCGGTCAATAACGACGGAGCGCACAAAATCGGCTACACGGCGCCGAGCGTCGGTATGCAGAGCGAGGTGATCCGGGAGGCCCTGCAGGTGGCCGAGGTGGATGCGTCCACCGTCACCTATGTCGAAGCACACGGGACAGGCACCGTTCTCGGCGATCCGATCGAGGTCGCCGCCTTGACCGACGCTTACCGCTTTGACACGGATCAGCGCCAGTACTGCGCTTTGGGTTCGGTGAAGACGAACCTCGGCCACCTCGACAGTGCGGCCGGGATCGCGGGGCTGATCAAGACCGTGCTGTGTCTGAAGCACCGGATGTTGCCGCCGAGCCTGCACTTCCGGGAGGCGAACCCGGAGATCGATCTTGCGGGTTCCCCCTTTTATGTGAACAGCGAGCTGCGGCCTTGGCTGCCGGCCCAGGGATACCCGCTCCGCGCCGGTGTCAGCTCGTTCGGCATGGGCGGAACGAACGCGCATGTGATTCTGGAGGAGGCGCCGGCAGCCGGCAGAGCGGCCCATGAGGATTCCGCGGCCGAGCCGCATCTGTTCGTGCTGTCGGCACGGACCGATGAGGGGCTTCTCCAAAGAACGCGGGACCTGATCGCTTTCCTGGAGCATGACCGGGAAGCGGAGCTGTCCGACATCGCGTATACGCTGGCCGCCGGAAGGGAGGCCTTCGGGCAGCGCCTCGCCGTCACCGCTTCGACGCGGGAGGAGCTTCTGGCCCGGCTTGGCGGCCGTGTCATGACTTCTTCTCCGGCCGGGATCGGCAGGAAGGAGGAGGCAGCCGGTATGACTGAGGGGGTCATCTTCCTCTTCTCCGGCCAGGGCAGCCAGCATCCCGGCATGGGAGCGGACCTGTACCGCCATGCTCCGGTATACCGGAGCCACCTGGACCGCTGTGCGGAGCTGGCGGTGCGCCACACCGGCACGGATGTCCGCCGGCTGCTGTTCCCGGAGGCGGGGAGGGAGGACCTGGCCGCAGCGGAGCTGCGTCAGACCGTCCACGCTCAGCCCGCGCTGTTCTCCGTGGAGTGGGCGCTGGCAAAGCAGCTGGAGGCCTGGGGCATCGGGGCGGAGGCGATGATCGGACACAGCATCGGGGAGTTCACAGCCGCCTGCCTCGCGGGGGTTATGTCACTCGAGGATGCCATGAAGGCGGTATGCCGCCGGGCACAGCTCATGCAGGAGCTGGAGAAGGGAGCGATGACCGCCGTTCAGCTGCCCGAGCAGAAGCTCTTGGCTGCGGCCGCTTCCGCAGGGGTATGGATCTCTGTCGCAGCGGTGAATGTGCCGGATTCCTGCGTGGCGGCCGGTACCATGGAGGAGATCGAACGCCTGGAGGCCAGCTTGAATGCGCAAGGGATCGCCTTCAAGCGGCTGCAGACTTCCCATGCCTTCCATTCGCATATGATGGAGGGCTGCCTGGAAGCCTTCGCCGAAGTGATGAGGGGCATCCGTATGGAAGCCCCCCGGGTGCCCTACATCTCCAATGTCACGGGAACCTGGATCGCGCCGGAGGATGCCGTGGACCCGCAGTATTGGGTCATGCACCTGCGCAGAGCCGTACGCTTCGCAGAGGGCATTCAATCCCTTGCCGCCAGGCTGGATCGGGCGGTGTACCTCGAGGTCGGCCCCGGGCAGGCGCTGGCCTCGATGGTCAAGGGAACGCTCGGCAGCCCCGAAGCCGGGCGGCATGCCGGGGTTTATGCTGCGCTGCCCTCAGCGGGATCGGGCGGATCGGCTTACGAGAGCCTGCTGCAGGCGGTCGGCGCGCTGTGGTGTGCGGGCGCAGCAGACCCCGCCGCACTCTACCGCGACCGGCCGGGCCGCCGGGTTCCCCTGCCCACTTATCCGTTCGAGCGCCAGACCTACTACCTCCCGAAGAGGGAAACGGCGGGGACAGCGGCCAAGGCGGCGGGGGCAGGCCGTAGACCGATGGAGGAATGGTTCTACGCACCGGTCTGGAAGATGACCCCGCTTCCAGTCGGAGAGACAGCAGGCAAAGCCGCGGGTGAGACCGAGCCGCTGCCGCTCTATCTGCTGTTCGCCGATCAGGGCGGACTTGCCGGCGCGCTTCGGGAGGAGCTCGTCCGCCGGGGGGGCGAAGTCGTCATGGTCCTGAGTGGAGAAGGACACGCACAGGAAGTAGGCCGGGATGGCCCATTCGTGCTTGCGTCGGACGGACCGCAGGCGTATGAAGAGCTCCTGCGCGGTATCCGCGCGGCCTTCGGAAGGCTGCCGGACAAGATCGTCCACCTCTGGAACACGGATGTTCATTCCGAGCAGGGTACACGCACCCTGCAGGAAGATTACCAGGCAGCCCAGCGCAGCGGGCTGTACAGCCTGATCTCTCTGGCGCAGGCACTGGGAATGCAGGAGGCCGGTCAGCCGGTGGAGCTCATCGCGGTGACATCCCGGCTGCTGCAGGTGGCCCACGAGCCCGTCTTCCTCCCCGAGCGGGCCACGCTGCTGGGTGCTCTGCGGGTGATGCCGCAGGAGTACGGGCACCTCCGCACCCGGGTGATCGATGTCGAGTCCGGCGGGGCAGCCGGCTCCCATTACCAGGAAAGCGCCCGAGGGCGGATGCTTCTTGGGCGGCTGGCCAATGAGATCGGCGCGGATGCTTCCGACTTCGTGACGGCTTACCGGGGCCCCTTCCGCTATACCCCTTCCCATGAGGAAGTGAGACTTCCCGGAATAGGAGAGCGCAGGGGAATATTCCGCAGCGGAGGCGTCTATCTGGTTACCGGGGCGGCGGGAGGCATGGGACTGCCGGTCTGTGAAGCGGTTGCCCGGGAAGTCCAGGCCTCCTTCATCCTGCTCGGCGACCCGTCCTTTCCGCCGCCGGAAGCATGGGATGCATGCCTGGAGGACGCATCGGTCCCTGCCGGCACCAGGGACACCATCACCCGTATCCGCGCCTTGGAAGCGTCCGGCTCCCGTATCCTGTATGCTTCCCCGGATCTGACGGATGAGCACCAAACGGCGCTCGTCCTGCAGCAGGCGGAAGCCAGGTTCGGGCGCATGGACGGCGTGCTGTTCGCATCCGAGCCCTACAGCTCCGGCCTGATCCAGTGGAAGGACCCCGCGCGGACGGGAGAGACCTTGGCTCCACATGTGCTCGGCTTGACGGTGCTTTCATCGCTGCTGCGGGATCGGGCCGGGTTCATGGTGCTCTTCTCGCGGACGATCTCGGTCACGGGAGGCATCGGGCAGCTGGACTTGTGCGCCTACGGCTCCTTCCTGGATGCCTGGGCGAGGGCCGAGTCGGCCGCCGGTGTGCCCGTGGTTTCCATCAGCTGGAGCATGTGGCAGGAGGATGTCTGGCTGGAGCGGATGACCGGCATTCCGCAGGGCATCCGGGAGAAGCTGGAGAACCTGCAGACCGCCTACGGGCTCTCCGCAGGGGAAGGGGTTCCGGTCATTGAAGGGCTCGCCGCTTCCGGTCTGCCCCAGGCGGTTGTATCCACGCAGGATTTGGAGAAGGCGAGACATTCCTGGGCATCCCTGCACGAATCGGACGGAACAGTTAGTCCCGCCGCCCCATATCCGGGCGGCCCCGCCGAACGGACCGCGCCAAGGAATGAGGTGGAGAGAACGCTCGCCGGGATGTGGGAGGCCATGTTCGGCGTCAGCGGCATCGGGATTTATCAGAACTTCTTCGAGCTGGGAGGCAATTCCCTGCACTCAATCCAGCTCGTGGCGCGGCTGCGGCAGACCTTCCACGGCGGTATCCCCATGGACATTCTGTTCCAGTCGCCGACGATCGCCGAGCTCGCCGAGGCGGTTGCATCGACGCAGGCGGACCGGGAGCAGCTGGAGGAGATTGAACGCCTGCTGAGGGAAGTCGAAGCGATGTCACAGGAAGAGCTGATGCAGGAGCTGGAGAAAGCCTAATTCACAAGGAGGGGAGACACTATGACCGGCAGCCTGCAGGACAGATGGGCGGCATTGTCGCCCGCGCAGCGCGAGCTGCTCGCCCGTAAGTTCAAGGAGCAGGGACTGGATGCCGTGCCGCTGGATGACCGGCGGCAGTCCAGCCAAGGGAGCCGCACGACGGGAGAGGAATCGGCCTTCGTGCCGAAGCGGAGCCGGAGGGAGGAGACGATGGACTTCAGTCTGTTCTTCTTCTCCGGCGACGGATCTACGGAAGAGGGGCAGAAGTACCGGCTGCTGCTTGAGAGCGCAGCTTACGCGGATGAGCACGGGTTTGCCGCCGTGTGGACGCCCGAGCGGCACTTCGAGGATTTCGGCGGGCTGTACCCGAATCCGTCGGTGCTTAGTGCGGCCCTGGCGGTGCTGACCCGCAGGGTGGAGATCCGGGCCGGCAGCGTCGTGCTGCCGCTCCACCACCCCATCCGGTTCACGGAGGAATGGGCCGTCGTCGACAATCTGTCCGGCGGCCGGGTCTCCGTCGCCTTCGCGGCGGGGTGGCACCCGGCGGACTTCCTGCTCGCCCCCGTGCAGACGCCCGAATACTACGCGGACCGCAAGCGGGAGATGTTCCGGGCGATCGGCGAGGTCCGGCGCCTGTGGAACGGCGAGACGCTGGAGTATCCCGATGCGGCCGGCACGGTTCATGCGGTGCGGACGCTGCCGAGGCCGGTCCGCGCCCCGCTGGATGTGTGGATTGCGACCAACGGCAGCACGGAGACGTACCGGGAGGCGGGCCGGATCGGGGCCCACATCCTGACCGGGATCACCGGCAGCAAGTTCGCCGAGCTCGAAGAGAAGATTGCGATGTACCGCGAGACGCTCCGCGAATCCGGCTATGATCCGGCTTCAAAGAAGGTCGCGCTCATGCTGCATACCTGCCTCGGGGAGAGCAATGAAGCGGTCAAGGGCAAGGTGGCCGCTCCGCTGAAGGCCTATCTCAAGACGTTCATCAGCCAGCAGCGGAACATCCTGAACGATTACGCGGCCATGTCGGAGGCGGACCTGGAGGTGATCGTCTCCCGGGCGTTCGAGCTGTATTACGAGGAAAGCGGGCTGCTGGGCACCCCGGACAAGTGCGCGAAGCTGGTGGAGACACTGAGGGATATCGGCGTCAATGAGATCGCATGCCTGATCGACTTTGGGGTGGATCACGACGCTGTCCGCGAGAGCCTGGAGCTTTTGAACGGACTGAAGGAGCAATTTTCGATAAAGGAGACGAGGGTACAGGATGAAATCGATTCATGACCGGATCAAGGAGCTGTCGCCGGAGCACCGGGCCTTATTCGAACGGAAGCTGAAGGAGCAGCGGCTTGACGCCGCCAGGCTTCCCGAAGTGCAGCCTGCCATTCCGAGACGCCATCATAACCGGCCCAGCCCGCTGTCGTTTGACCAGGAGCGGCTGTGGTTTTTCAACCGGATGCATCCCGAGTCGTTTACCTACAATGTGTACGGAGCCGCACGTCTGAAGGGGACACTCCACCTGTGGGCCCTCGAGCAGGGAATCAACGAGATTGTCCGGCGTCATGAAGCGTGGCGGACGGTCTTCGACCGGGTGGATCCGCTGCAGCGGGTGCTCCCTGAACTGCAGGTCACCGTCCCGGTGGTGGATCTCTCCCCCTATCCGGCGGAAGAGAGGGAGGCGCGTGCGCAGGAAGGGCTCCGGGAGGAAGTGCAGCAGCTGTTCGATCTTGAGAAAGGACCGCTGATCCGCTTCAAGCTCTTTATCCTCTCGGATACGGAAGCCATGCTGGCGCTTACCATTCATCACATCGTCATAGACCGGATCACCTTCAGCATCTTCTTCGAGGAGCTGATGGTCCACTACAAGGCGGCCCTGGAAGGGCGGACCGCTGAGCTGCCCGAGCTGCCGGTCCAGTATGCGGATTACGCGGAGTGGCAGCGGGAGTACCTGCAGGGAGAGAACCGGGAGCGGCTCCTGGGCTTCTGGAAGGAGCAGCTGAAGGACTGCGATACGATCCTGGACATCGAGACGGACTTTCCGCGGCCGCCGGCCATGACGTACCGGGGAGCCCGGGTGTTCCTGCGCACGCCCCTTGAGGTCTTGAACCGGCTGAAGGGGATCGCCAAGGGGGAGAACGCCACCGCCTTCATGATCCTGATGGCCGCCTTCCAGACGCTTCTCTTCCGGTACACAGGCCAGGACGATATTCTCGTCGGCACGCCGCTCGCGAACCGTTCCCGGGTGGAGCTCGAGAGGGTGATGGGGTACTTCCTGACGATGGGCACCCTGCGCAGCCGGATGGACGGGCGCATGAGCTTCCTGGAGCTGCTCCGCAGCGTGCGGGAGACGGCGCTGGCCGTGTACAAGCATGGGGATATGCCGGTCGGGCTGCTGCTCGATGAGCTGCGCATTCCCGCCGATCCGAGCCGCAATCCGCTGGTGCAGGCGGTGTTCGTCTACGTGGACGTGCCGGAAGAGAAATTCACGCTCCCCGGTCTTGAGGTCAGCACGGAGATGATCGACGGGGAGACGGCCAAATATGATGTGACGATCGGACTGTCGGAGACGGAGCATGGGCTCGAAGGCTTCCTGGAATATTCGCGGGATCTGTTCCGCAAAGAGACCTTCGAACGGATGGCGGCTCATTGGGACCGCCTGCTGCGGAGCATCGCAGAGCATCCGGAGCGGCCGCTCTGTGAGCTGGCTATGCTGGGCGAGGAGGAGCTGCGGGAGCTGACGGAACGCCGGCAGCGCAAGGAATGCGGGCCGGCAGCAGCGGTCTGCCTGCACCACTGGTTCGAAGAGCAGGCGGCGCTATATCCGGACCGCACCGCCGTCATCGATGGGGAGGTCTCGCTGACCTATGCGGAGCTGAACCGGCGGGCCAACCAGGTGGCTCACCTCCTGAAGCGGTCGGGCGTCGGCGCCGAGACCCTGGTCGGCCTGCTCGTGGAGCGGTCTCCGCAGATGATCGCCGCCATCCTCGGCATTCTGAAGGCCGGCGGCGCGTATGTCGCGATGGACCCGGCTTTTCCGCAGGAGCGGATCACGGGAATTGTCAGCGGGTCGGGGATGCGGTATGCGGTGACCGACGACGCAGTAAGGCTCACTCATCCCAGCCTCAGCTTCGTTCTGGAGCTGGATGACTCCTGGTCTTCGGTTGACGCCGAGGAGGGCGGCAGCCTGCCATCCGCCTCGGAGAGCAGCTCACTGGCGTACGTGCTGTATACATCCGGCTCGACGGGTGCCCCGAAGGGAGTGGCCATGGAGCACGGCAGCATCTGCAATGCGGTCCAAGAAGCGATGGGGCTGTTCGGCTTGAAAGGTGCTCAGGAAGGCGTGATGCTGCAGTTCGCCTCACCGACCTTCGATGCGTCGGTCCTCGAGATGTTCTGCCCGCTCTCCACCGGCGCTGCGCTGTGTCTCGTCTCCCCGGAAGCCCGCGCAGGGGGAGAAGCGCTGAGGGGGCTGCTTGAGCGGCACCGGGTGACCACGGTGCTGCTGACACCGCCGATCTTATCCACCCTGAAGCCGGAGGAGCTGCCGGCGTCACTGCGTACGGTGGTTACCGGAGGCGAAGTGATTTCCTTCGATGTGAACGGATGGCTGCGGGACGGCAGACGGATGATCAATATCTACGGACCGACCGAAACGGCCGTGTTCGTGACGGCCCATGAATTCACGCCGGACGGCAAGCTTCACTGCATCGGTACGCCGATCGCCAATACGCAGGTGTACATTCTCGACGCACAGATGCAGCCCGTACCCGTCGGCGTCAGGGGCGAGCTGTATGTCGGCGGAGCGAATCTCGCCCGCGGGTATTTGGGGCTTGAGGAGGAGACCTCCAAGCGGTTCACCGCAGACCCGTTCGGTGACGGCCGGCTGTACCGCACCGGCGACTATGCCAAATGGCTGCCGGACGGCACGATCGCCTACCTTGGCCGGAGGGACGACCAGCTGAAGATCAACGGCATCCGGGTGGAGCGGGGCGAGATCGAATGGATGCTGCAGCAGCATCCCCGCGTCATCAAGGCTGCCGTGGCCCCTTACCGGCGGTCCTTGGGCGGTCAAGGGCTGTGTGCGTACTATACTTCTGAAGCGGAGATCGACAGCGAGGAGCTCCGTGCGCTCCTGTTTGAGCGGCTGCCCTCCTACATGATTCCGGCCCATTATCTCCGGGTGGAGCAGTTCCCGCTGACCACCAGCGGCAAGCTGGACCTGAAGAAGCTGCCAGAGCCGGCAGTGCATGACCGCAGTGCGGCGGCGTACGTTCCGCCCGAAAGCGAGCTTGAGAAGCTCATCGCCTCCATCTGGGAAGAGGTGCTGGGTGCGCCGGACGTCGGCCTCCACGACAACTTCTTCTCGCTCGGGGGCGACTCGATCATGGCGATCGGCATCGCTTCCCGCCTGTACAAGTCGGGGTGGGAGATCGACATGAAGCAGCTTTTCATCCATCCGGTGCTCAAAGATCTCATGGCCCATATCCAGCCCGTCACTTCTTACGCCGATCAGCTTCCCGTTACGGGCGAGATCGCGGAGACGCCGATCACAAGCTGGTTCTTCGAGGAAGCGTTCACTGATCCGGACCACTGGAATCAGGCGGTCATCATCCGCCGTGCGGACGGATTCGATGAGTACGCCCTCCGGCAGGCGATGAGCAAGCTCGCCGAGCACCACGACATCCTGCGCTGTACGGTCCTGTCGAAGTGGAACAGGGGAGCGGCGGGGTTGTACAACCGGCCGGTGGAGGACTGGGAGCCGGAGCTTCATGTCATCCGGCTGCTCGGCAACCTGCCCCCCGAGCAGGAGCTGGCGGTCCATGCCAACCGCCTGCACGAAAGCATGCAGCTGGAGCACGGCTCCTTATGGAAGGCGGCGCTGTTCCGTGCGGAAGACGGGGATCATCTCCTGTTCGTGGCCCATCACCTCGTCATGGACTGGGTCTCCTGGCGGATTCTGCTCGAGGATTTGGATGCGGCCTACGGACAGGCGGCAGAGGGCCGGGAGATCCGGCTGCCCTCCAAGAGCGATTCCTACCAGCGCTGGGCCCGGGAGCTGCAGAAGTATGCGAGAAGCAGTGAGCTGCTGAGACAGATTCCTTATTGGAAATCGGTGGAGGACGCTCCCTGCGAGCCGATTCCTTCGGATTATACAGGCATCGAGAATCTGGCCGTCGATGAGCGCACGCTCAGCGTCCGGCTGACAGGAGAAGAGACCGAGGCTCTGCTGAAGGGCGTTCACCATGCCTACAAGACGGAGATCAACGACATTCTGCTGACAGCCGCCGGACTCACCCTCAAGGAATGGACTGCATCTGACCGGATAATGCTGGGGATGGAAGGGCACGGCCGGGAGCCGATCATCAAGGGCGTCAACGTGAACCGGACGGTCGGCTGGTTCACCTCACAGTATCCCGTGGTTCTCGAGATCAGCCGGGAAGATGATCTGTCTTACAGCATCCGGTCGGTCAAAGAGCAGCTGCGGCAGATTCCGCGGGGCGGCGTCGGCTACGGGATTCTGAAATATTTGACCCCCGAGGAGCTCAAGGAAGGACTGCAGTGCCGGCTCCGGCCCGAGATCGGCTTCAATTACCTGGGCCAGATTGACCGGGACCTGCAGCGGGAGCACTTCGGGGCATCGGCGTATCCAACCGGCCGGCTCACTTCGCTGGAGTGCGAACGGACGGCCGTTGTGCTCATCACCGCTTATGTGCGGGAAGGCTGCCTGCACCTGCTTATGGATTACAACCGCCGGATCCACAAGGAAGAGACGGTCGCAGCGCTGCTGGAGAAGCTGAGAACGAACCTGCTGGCGGTCATCCGCCACTGCTCCGCGCAATCGCACAGCGAGGAGACGCCGAGCGATCTGGGCTACGGCTCCCTGTCGCTGGAAGAACTGGACGGGCTCTATGATCTTGTCGAATCCATTGAATAATGATTCACAGGCGGCCGCTGGAGAGCCGGCCCCGCAGAGAACAGGAGGCTGCGATGAAACCGAGGGATAAGATCAAGCGAATCGATCCGCTGACTCCGACACAGGAAGGGATGTTCTACACCTCGCTGGCGGACAAGGAATCCCGGCTGTATTTTGTGGAGATTGAGCTGAACGTGGCGGGGGAGCTGGATGTGCCGCTCCTCGAGCAGAGCATGAACGAGCTGATCCGGCGATACGACAGCCTGAGGACGGTCTTCGTCCAGCAGAACATGACGCGCCCCGTACAGGTGGTGCTCCATCAGCGGCAGTTCCGCATCCATTACGAGGACCTCAGCGGACTGGCGGCGGAAGAGCAGGAGAGCTTCCTGACGCAGTGGAAGCAGGCGAACAAAGACCGCGACTTCGATCTGGCCAGGGATCTGCTGCTGCGGATCGCCGTCTTCCGTACGGGGGAAGCGGCTTACCGGTTCATCTTCAACAATCATCACATCATCATGGACGGCTGGTCGTTCTCCAACGTGTTCCGCGATCTGCTGGAGGGATACCGCCTGCTGAGGCAGGATCAGGACATCCCGCAGAGCGAAGAAGTTCCTTACCGGCTGTATCTGGATTGGCTTCAGGAGCGGCCCAAGGAGGCCTCGATCCGCTATTGGAAAACCTATTTCGAGGGATACCGGGCGGCCGAGGCGCTTCCCGCCGCCCCGCAGGGCATCCTCAGATCCTCCGGCGCCGCCGCCGTCAAGGAAGTACTGTTCGAGCTCGGAGCAGAGCGCGTGCGGGGGCTTGAAGGACTCGCACGCCGGCATGAGGTGACGGTCAACAGCGTCTTCCAGACGGTGTGGGCGCTGGTCATGAGACGGTACTGCCGCTCCGACGATATTGTGTTCGGCTCGATCGTCTCCGGGCGGACGGCCCCGATCGAGGGGATCGAGCGGATGGTCGGACTCCTGATCAATACGGTTCCGGTGCGGATCCGGTTGAACCCGGAGGCTGCGTTCGCCGAGTGCCTGAAGCAGGTGCAGCGCCAGGCCCTGGAATCGATGCCGCATGATTACGTCTCTTACCGGGACATTGAACAGGAAACGGATCTGAAGCATGCCCGGATCGACCACTTCCTCGTATTCGAGAATTTCCCGATCGACCGCGAGGTCATGAACCCGGAGCAATCCCGCAGGGATCTCGGCTTTGAGATCACGGCGATTCATACGGAGGAAATCAATTACCATCTCACCGTCCATATATATCCCGAGGAGGGGCAGATCAAATTCAGCTATCATCCCGGGCTGCATGAGGACTGGTTTATCGAGCAGCTGCAGGCCCAGCTGCTGCACACGATGGATGCGGCGGTGCTGCAGGAGTTCGATCCCGTGGAGCGGATCGGCACTCTGACGCCGCTTGACGAAGAAAGGCTGCTCCGGAGCTTCTTCCGCGAGCCGGCACCGGCGGAGGAGGCGAAGCCGCTGCACGTGCTCTTCGACGAGCAGGTCCGCCGCACGCCGGACCTCCCGGCGCTGCTCTTCGAAGGCACGGGCGTGACCTATCGAGAGCTTCAGGAGCGGGCGGACCGGCTGGCCCGCCGTCTGCGAAGCGCGGGGGTGCGGTCCGAGGAGATTGTAGGCCTCCGCGCCGGGCGGTCCCCTGATCTGGTCGCCGGCATGCTGGCCGTCTGGAAGGCGGGCGGGGCTTTCGTCCCCGTCGACCCGGACTATCCGGAGGAGCGCCAGCGCTATATGCTGGAGGACAGCGGGGCGAAGCTGCTGCTGACCGGTAGTGAACTGGCCGGCATCGATTGGAACGGCGAGACCCTGCTCCTGGAAGAGTCCTTGGAGGGAAGCGATGAGACGGAGTCGCTCCCGCCGGACAGCCGCCTCAGCGATCTGGCCTACGTGATCTACACCTCCGGCACGACCGGCCGCCCCAAAGGCGTGATGCTCGAGCACGGGGGCGCTGTGAATACGATGCTGTGGCGCCGGCGGGAGTTCGGCTTCCGTCCGGAGGACCGGGTGCTGCAGGTCTACTCCTTCGCCTTCGATGCGTTCCTGTCGTGTCTGGTGCCGCCCCTGCTCTCGGGCTCAGCGGTCGTGCTGGCGCCGGAACGGGAGGCGAAGGATCCGCTTGCGCTCCGCCGGCTGATCCGGGAGCAGGGAGTAACCCATATCGAATGTGTGCCGAGCCTGTATGCCGTGCTGCTGGAATGTCTCGGGGAGGAAGAGGCGGCCTCACTCCGGGTCGTTACCCTGGGCGGCGAGAAGCTGCCCCAGCGGCTGGTGGAGCGCAGCAGGGAAGTATTCCCGCACATCGAGCTTGCCGACGAATACGGCCCCACGGAGAACAGCATCATTACAACCTGCGAGCGGCACATCGTGCCCGGCGGGAAGCCCTCCATCGGCCGGCCGATTCCCGGCACCCGCGTCTACATCCTCGACGAGCGGCTCAGGCCGCTGCCGGCCGGCGTGAAGGGGCACCTGTGGATAGCCGGAGCGGGACTGGCCCGGGGGTACCTGAACCGGCCGGAGCTGACGGCGGAAGCGTTCCCGGAGGACCCGTTCCACCCGGGGGAGCGCATGTACCGGTCGGGAGATACGGCCCGGTGGCTGCCGGACGGCCGGCTGGAGTATACGGGACGGATGGACGACCAGGTCAAAATCCGGGGGTACCGCATCGAGCTCGGCGAGATCGAGGAAGTGCTGCGGGCCCACCGGCATGTCAAAGATGCGGCTGTCACCGCTTACGAGGCTTCCGCAGGGGAGAAGGTGCTCTGCGCCTACTATGTGCCTTCGGATGCCTCCGCCTGGGAGGAAGAGCTGCGGGATCACTGCTCCGCCCGGCTGCCGGTGTATATGATTCCCGCCCACATGATCCGGCTGGACGCTATGCCGCTGTCGGCGAACGGCAAGATGGACCGCCATGCGCTGCCTCAGCCGGAAGAGCTGCTCGTGGAGCGGAAGAACACCGCCGCACAGAACCAGTGGGAGCACCGCCTGGCGGCTCTCTGCCAGGAGCTGCTGGAGAGGCGGATCGGCGTGGCCGATGATTTCTTCGAGGCCGGAGGCAGCTCGCTCAAGGCGATGATGCTCGTCTCCCGCATTCATCAGGACTTCGGCGTGGAACTGCCGCTGGCCGTCATGATGGAAGCGCCGTCGCCCCGGGGGATGGCATCCTACCTGATGAGCCGGTACAAGACCGAGCCCAAGGCGATCATGCTCATGAACAAAAAGGGCAGGAGCCCGCTGTTCTGCTTCACCCCGATGGGCGGTCTCGGGATGATCTACCATGAGCTCGGCCGGCAGCTGCAGGACGTCTCGGTCTATTCCATCGACTATATCGACCATCCGCATCATATGAAGCATTACGTGGAGCTGATTACCGGCGTCCAGCCGGAAGGGCCTTATGTTCTGCTCGGCTATTCCTCCGGCGGGCACCTGGCTTTCGAGGCGGCCAAGGCGCTCGAGGCGGCCGGACATCCGGTGTCGCGCCTGATCCTGCTCGACTGCTACCGCAAGAAGGACGCGGGCATGCCGTCGGCGAAGGATCTCGAGCTGCTCTGCCGGCACTACATGACCCACCCGGTCTTCCAGGAATACCAGTTCCGGGAGAAGGACATGGACCGGCTGAAAGGGTTCCTCACGTACTTCTTCACGCTCGAGAACAGTGGAAGCGTGCAGGCCGACATTCACCTGATCCGCTCGACTCTGCCGGCCGAAGGGGACTATGACCGGGCTTACGCCCACTGGCAGACGGCGACGGCCGGAAGCGTCAGGGAGCACCAGGGACTCGGCGGGCATGACACCATGCTGAACAAGGAGCATGTGGAAGGCAATGCGGAGATCATCCGGGGGATTGCTCTGGGGAGTGCGTCAGCACAGGGAAAAGAAGAACGGCTCGTTCCCGGTGCAAGCTGAACGGAAGGCGTTTGATGAGTGGACCCTTCGGTGGATCCGGACGACCGCTGTGATCGATTCAAGCCGCTTGACTGCTGCAGCCTGCCGATTTTGACGGCAGGACACGGCTTGTCAGGAATGGAACAGCCAAAAGCTGGCAAGACTCATAAGGAGACTACAAATGGAGCAGGCCGCTTCATGGGAAGCTGACAAGAGTTGAACCTGCATCTGGAGGAAACCAAGCAATGAATCATCTGATCGTGTATGCCCATCCGCACAAGGGAAGCTTCAACAACGCCATCCTGGACACCGCTGTAGCCGCCCTGAAGGCGAAAGGGCATGAGATTTGCGTGCGGGACCTGTATAAGCTGAATTTTCACCCCGTCCTGTCCGCCACCGACACCGCCGCACTCCGTGAAGGCCGGGCACCGGCGGATATCAAGCAGGAGCAGGAGCATCTGGCCGAGGCGGATGTCATCACCTTCATCTATCCGATCTGGTGGACAGGGCTTCCCGCGATCCTCAAAGGGTATGTGGACCGGACCTTCTCTTACGGCTTCGCGTACCAGTACAACAGCGAGGGCGGGATCGACAAGCTCTTCACCGGCAAAAAAGGCGTGATCATCAACACGTACGGTACGCCCGGCGATGTGTATGAAGCGACCGGCATGAACGAAGCTCTGCAGAAAACCTCCGGCGGCGGAATCTTCGACTTCTGCGGCGTTGAGGTCGTGGAGCACTTCCTCTTCGGCGGCGTGACCACTGTCGCCACGGATGAGACCCGCAAAGAGATGCTGGCCCGAATCCACGACAAATTCAGCTCGTTCTAATCCCCTTGGCGGCATCGTGCCCCGCAGGAAGACACTTCCCCGGTGTCTCCTCCGGGGTATTTTTGCTGCCCGGGACCGCCTGCCGCTAGACGGACTTCGCCGACTGCACAAAGGCGTGAAGCCGCCGGAGCCCCTCGGCGATCTGCTCTTCCGATAGCTTCCCGTAGCCGAGTACGATCTTGCCGGGATACCGGCCTTGGTGCCGGGCATATTCATCGAAGGAGCTCAGCCGGACCCCGAACGCTTCGCTGGCCTTCCAATCGACGGCCCCATACACCTCCGGCCGAAAAGCAAGCTGGACATGCATGCCCGCTTCATCCCCCAGGACCTGCACCTCCCCGCCGAACAAGCGCTGAACCTGCTCTTTCAAGAAAATGCGCCTCTTCCGGTAAATCCCCCTCATCTTATGGATGTGACGGTCGAAGTGGCCGTCCTCGATGAACCGGGATAAGGCCAGCTGCGTCAGACCTGAGGCCGAGAGATTCAGGTCCGCCTTCGTTTGAAGAACCCGATCCACGAGATCCGGAGGCACAAGGAGAAAGCCCAGCTTGACGGCCGGGGACAAGGTCTTGCTGAACGTGCCGGCATAGATGACCCGGGTAGGGGCCAGAAGCTGAAGCGGCGGGATGGGAGAGCCTTTGTGCCGGAATTCGCTGTTGTAATCGTCTTCGAGGATATAATGGCCGCAGGTCTCCGCCAGCCTGACGGCCTGCTGCCTCCGCTGGATCGAGAGAATGCTGCCCGTCGGGTATTGATGCGAGGGGGTAAGGATGAGCAGCCCCCTGGGAAGTGAAGGATCCATCTGACCGACGATCATGCCGTGGCCATCGACCTCTACCGGATGAACGGCATAATGGAGTCTACGGAAAATGTCCGCGATGAAACCAATCGTCGGTTCTTCGACATAGACCGTCCGGAACAGGTCCGAGAACGCGGAGGCGAGCAGGAGACAGCCCTCGGAGGTGCCGGAGGTTACGATGATCTGATCTGCGCTGCACCGGATGCCCTTCACCCGGAACAGGTAACGGACCAGCGCTTCCCTCAGTGCTCCCGATCCTCTGCAGTCCCCGTAATCGAGTACATGCTCCGGCTCATTGGCGGTCACATCCCGAAGGTATTGGCTCCACAGCTTCCGTGGAAAGTGCCGGAGATCCGGTGTGCCTGCGTCAAAGTCAATCCACTGCTCCTTCGGACGGACCGGGGAAGACGCCGCTGCCGTCACCTGCTGCGGTAGCTGGCGGACCGGCAAGTGCGTCTGGATACTGTCCGCCACATAGGTCCCTGCGCCGGTCCGGGTGACCAGGTACCCTTCCGCCGTCAGCTGCTCGTAGACTTCGATCACGATATTGCGTGCGATCCGCAGCTCCTGTGCCGCCCTGCGCGTGGGCGGGAGGCGCAGGCCCGGGGAGAGTGTGCCGTTCTCGATGTGTCCGCGCAGATGCGTGCACAGCTGCTTGGTCATGGAGCCGGCGCCTTCGGCCGGGCTGAAACCGAACATGAGCATTCCCTCCTCCCATTGGTTCCCGGAATCAACCGGTTTTTGGCTCTTAGAATGGCCGATATTTCCAATTATACTGAAGAAGCAGATCAGATCAAAGGAGATGAAGAGCGTGTTGAAACGCCAATTGGGAAGATCGGGAATCGAAGTCAGTGCCCTCGGGATCGGATGCTGGGCGATCGGCGGACCCTGGATTGAAGCGGCAACCGGGAAGCCGTTCGGGTGGGGCGAAGTCAATGATCGTGAATCCATCGAGGCGATCCACTGCGCTCTCGACAGCGGGATCACGCTGATCGACACATCGGACAACTACGGGGCGGGGCACAGCGAGAAGGTCATCGGCCAAGCGCTGAAGGGCCGCAGGAGCGGGGTGGTCATCGCCACCAAATTCGGATACGTCACCGACGAGACGACCAAGGAAGCAAGGGGGGCGGCGGCCAGTCCCGCTTACATCAGGCAGGCCTGCGAAGCCTCGCTGAGAAGACTGCAGACCGATTATATCGATCTGTACCAGTTTCATCTCGGCGATTATCCGCCGGACCTTGCGCCCGAGGTCATGGGAGTGCTGGAGGAGCTCGCAGCGGAAGGGAAGATCCGTTATTACGGATGGTCGACGGACGACCCCGGAAGGGCGGAAGTCTTCGCGCGCGGCCGGCACTGCACGGCGATTCAGCATGAGATGAATGTTTTCCGTGACAACGCCGGCATGCTGGAGCTCTGCGCGAAGCAGCGGCTGGCGAGCATTAACCGCGGGCCGCTGGCCATGGGTCTATTGACAGGCAAATATTCGGAAGCCCGAACGGTTGCCGATCCGCAGGATATCCGGGGGAGGAATGACCTGGAATGGCTGACCTACTTCCAGAACGGGGTACCTTCGGCGGACATGTCGGAACGGCTGCAGGATATCCGCGACCTTCTCACCTCGGGCGGACGGACGCTCGCCCAGGGAGCGCTCGGTTGGCTGTGGGCCCGAAGTGAATGGACCATTCCGATTCCGGGCTTCCGTACGGTGAAGCAGGTGACCGAGAACGCTGGGGCGCTGGAGCACGGACCGTTGACTTCCGAGCAGGTGGCGCAGATGGAGAAGCTGATGACGAGGGGGGCGGCGGCTGCGGAGTAAGTCAGGGAGCCTGCCCGTTCAAATGATGCTGCCAGGCAGAAATCCCCGCAGGAGGGTACATCCATGTATCTCCTGCGGGGATTTTTTTACATTCAGAGGATTCTCATGTTCTCACATAGAATGATTAATATGGAAATATATTCTATTCGGGGGGCTCCGAAGAGCGCGAACGTAGAAAATTCACGTTTACTCGTTGAGTCATATTCCAGGGATAAGGAGGAGGAAAAGCAATGAAGCTGAACCATCTGAATCTCACGGTTACGGATGTTACGGCAGCCAGGGGGTTCCTGGAAACGTATTTTGGGCTGCAGACGCGTCATACCCGCGGCGATGCCTTCGCCATGCTGTCGGACGACGACGGCATTGTATTTACCTTGATGAAGGGGGCTTCGGTCTCCTATCCGAAGACCTTCCATATCGGCTTCATCCAGGAGAGCGAAGAGCGGGTGAACGAGATCAACCGCCGCTTGAAGGAGGACGGGTACGAGGTGGAACCGCCGACCAGATCCCACGGCTGGACCTTCTATGTGCAGGCCCCCGGTGGATTTTTGGTGGAGGTGCTCTGTTTAAGCTGACGACGAAGGCTGCCCGCATTCGCATGCCGGCAGCCTTTTTTTAATCTTTCAGAGGGAGGGGGAGGCACTGCTTCCTCACCGCGCACCATGCTTCAGAAGCCTGGCGGAGCGGCTGATCATTGTGATCCTGACTTTGCCCTTCTCCTCCGCCGGACTCGGAGCCGGTGCAAAAGCCTTTTCCTGCCACATTTGATAAAGATACAGAAGGAGGGCCATGAACGTCATTATGGCGAAGCTGCCCCAGGGAGGCAGATTGCCTCCCGCCGTAATCCCCAGGGTCTTCCACAGCATCCGCAGCCCGAAGGCATAGGTCAGGTCCACTCCGATGTTCACCATCATATATATCCAGAACCGGCCGTAGGTGAAGCAGAAGATCCACAGCGTGCCTGCAAGGAAGGCTCCATATACGGTATGGACCTGGGCAACCTTATCCCAAGGGAACAAGGTTTCCTTGTACTTCCACCACCCGTACGTCCAGGCCATTTGATAAACGATCGTATTCATTACCGTTGCCAGCAGGGCGACCGGCATATACCGGCCCAGCGCCTGCCGGTTCATCAAGAAGAGGGACAGCCAGGGAACAAGGAAGAACGACCACAGGATCAGTTGGATCACCGTACAGCCTCCAGACGGTTTCTATAGTTCTCGGATGTTTTTTATCTATACAGGATTATTTTTACACTTGGCGCTCTTAATTATGTATAGGGACAAGACGGAGGACGGGGCGCTCATACTCGGCACGAAAAAGGGGATGATAAAGCCATTCGAGGAAAATGGAGGGATTCATGTGGAACTGCGCAAAATTCTGCTCCTCATCAGTGTGCTTGCGGTTCTGCTGTCAGGCTGCGGAGGGCAGATGAAGATGCAGCAGCAGCAGCCGAGCCCGGAAGAGGAAGAACGCAATAAGGACAAGAAGGAAGCCGAAGAGCAGGACAAAAAAATGAAGCAGCTGCGGAAGGAGGCCGGGATCCAGGAGGGCGGTGAGGAAGGTAAGGAAGGCGGGGATGGCGGGGAAGACAAAGGGGGGACAGGCCAGGAGAAGAAAGAAGAAGGCGGAGGAAAGAAGGAAGAGAAACAGGAAGAAAAGAAAGAAGAGAAGAAAGAAAAGGGTTCCGGAGAGCAGAAGGAATCCGGAGGAGAAGGTGAAGGCGGGGGAGAGTAGATCACGTCTTCGGCAAAGGAACGACATCATCTTCGCATGTTCAGGCCGCCGGCCGTACCGGCGGCTTTTTTTGGAGTGGTCAGAAAGATGAGCCCGATTCTGTCAGCTGATCTTATGAATAAGTGCGCAGCGTCTTTTAGTGGACGGCATAGACCTTCATCTCATTTGGTTTAAGCGTTTTAATGATCTGATTTTTAAACAAACAGGTCTGATTTTTGAATAACGCTCCTTGGAATATCTGTGGATAATAGGAAAAGTAAGCACTTACATAAGAGGGGGCATGGATAGCAGGCCGGTTCACTTATCATGAAGGGGAGATGATCTGATGGTTACTTGGTCCAAAAAAACGGCTGCACTGCTCGGATTAACGGCTGCGCTCGCGGTGTCGTCAGGTCCCGTGCTGCCTTCCGGGCAGGCCTATGCCGCGGAGTCGGAAGAAGTTCAGCGCGCGGGAGCCCTTGCGCCGGTTCAGGGACTGGCGGTGGGGGCCGTTACCGATACTTCCGTCACGCTAAGCTGGACTGCGGTTCCCGGGGCGGATGCCTATGAGGTTTACCGCTCGGACTTCGGTTCCGGACATTTTGTCAACGCAGGGAGAACAGCAGGAGAGACGAGCTATAAGGATGAGGGACTCGCGAATAACGCCTCTTATTTGTACAAGGTCAAGGCCCTCCAGGGAAAACGGCCCGCGGCCGAATCCAAGGCGGTGCTTGCGCTGACCAAGCAGCAGGTGGAGCTGGCGAAGGAAATCGATCTTTCGGCCGCCGGGGCGGGAGCACGCATGCGTCTTGGCGACCTGAACGGCGACGGCCGGCTGGACATCCTCATGGTGCAGCCCGATTATACGGGCGGCGCCTGGCGGGACGCGTATGTGCCGCATGGCGTGCAGGCGCTGACCGCCTATGATCTGGACGGCAACCTGCTGTGGCAGACCGGGACGCCGGACCCGAACGTGACGGGCAGCGGCTCCGACGAGCCGGCCCAGATCTATGACATTGACCACGACGGTTACAACGATGTGCTCTATGTAAGGACGGTCACCGAGTATGACGGACCTCCGGAGAACAAGGTCATCAAGTCGAAGACGGACAAATTCGTCATCCTGGACGGCCGGACCGGCCAGGTGAAGCGGGAGCACGACCTGCCGGTCTCCCGCCCGACAGGCGATCCGAGAGTCGACATCGACCCGGTCCGTTCGCATGACGCGATTCTCATCGCGGATTTTGCCGGTGACGGCAAGCCGTCGGAGATCATTCTGAAGGACCGGTATCAATCGCTGTGGGTGCTCGACGAGCAGTTCAACCTGCTCTGGGAGTACAACAGCGCGGATCATCCGGAGCACGGAGCGGCGGCGGGGACCGGACATTTTCCTTGGCCCTATGACTTCGACGGGGACGGAAAAGACGAGCTCATCATGAACTACACCTACTTCGAGAGCGACGGTTCGATCCAGTGGACGGCCCAGGGCGTCGCCGATCATGTCGATACGATCCAGATCGGTGATGTGGACGGGGACCGGAGCAACGGCAGGGAGATTCTGCTTGGCGGCAGCGATACGCTGCTCTATGACCGCTTCGGCAGGCAGCTGTGGATCAACAAGGACACGGTCGAGCCGCAGAATGTCTATCTCGGGGACTTCCGGATCGATATTCCGGGCTATGAGATCTACGGTCTCGACCGCGTCAACCGCAGTGCGCCGGGCCAGGACAGCCTGTTCATTTTCTCCCGCACCGGAGAGACGCTCTTCCAGGAGACGCCGGACGATTCCGGTTTCGGCACGGTGCCGAAGATCGTGAACAACTGGAACGGCACGCATGCGCCCCTGATGCTGGCTTACCGGCGGGGCACACTGAACGGGGAAGTGATCAAGCCGAAGCTGTATGACGGCTTCTTCAATCCTGTCGCCGAATTCGAGTTCGACGCGAACTTCACGATCGCCGACATCGGAGGAGACAGCAGGGAAGAGATCATCGCTTACACGGCCACGAAGGCCACGATCTATTCGGGCGGACCGGTGGATCTCACGAGCGACATCACCGGGAAGCCGCGGGCCCAGTTCAAGGAGCATTACAACTTCAGCCGCTACAATGCGAATGAAGCGCCGGAGATCACCAGCCGCACGCCGGCCGGCCTGAAGGCGCAGGGGGATAAGCATGCTGTGGAGCTGAGCTGGATCCCGGTGCTGGATGCGATACAATACACGGTCTACCGAGCGGATCGCCCGGACGGAGCCTTCGAGAAGATCGGGACGACCCGGACTGCTTCGTTCACGGATAAGAAGGCGAAGAAGGGACAGACCTACGTCTATAAGGTATCCGTGTCCGGCCGGGACGGCTCTTCTCAGCCAAGCGATCCGGTGCAGGGCGGAGTATCACGGTAAATCGGTAACGCGGTAAAACAGCTGCATCTAAACGGAACGCCCGATTCGACTGCGATCACCGGCAATCGGATCGGGCGCTTCTTCATGAGTCCGAACGGAGATCCATGCGTTCACACAGAAGCGGAGGAATGACATTGAACAAGCTGCTCTCCTTGTCCCTGGCCGGAGTGGCCCTGGCTGCGGTCTGTCTGCTGGCATGGAACCTGCCTGCAGCTGCAGCTGACGAGCCGAAGCGGACCACCGCGAAGAACGGAGCCGCTCTGACGCTCAGCCCGAAGAGCCTCTATGTGGACAGCGCGCTGCCTGCGGACGACCCGGCGAATTACAGGTTCAGAACGGTTCATGCCGCAGCCGCTGCGGCAGTGGACGGCACGGAAGCGGAACCGATGGTGATCTACATCGAACCGGATGTGTACCCCATGAACGGGACGCTGACGGACCGCGGCCTCTACATCGACAAAGACTGGGTGAGCCTGGTCGGTCTCTCTGCCGATGCCCGGGATGTCGTGCTGGCGGACAACCGGGGCCACACGATCGGCGCGCAGAGCCCATCGGGCTCCTCGCCGGCGGAGACGCTGTTCGTGACCGGCACGGGCTTCCATGCGGAGAACCTGACGATCGGCAACTACTGCAACGTCGACCTCGTGTATCCGAAGGACCCGTCCAAGAATCAGGCCAAGCGCTCTTCGACCATCACGCAGGCCTACGCGATCGGGGCCGGGAACAAAGACAAGGTCCTGGACAAATTCTCGTTCAAGAATGTCCGCTTGATCAGCATGCTGGATACCCTGGCCCTCGGTGAGGTGCAGCGGGCGTATTTCCAGGACAGCTATGTCCAGGGCACGGACGATTACATGGGCGGCGGGCTGATCCATGTCATGAAGAACACCACGCTGCACAGCTACACGAACAAGCCGATCTATGCGGCTGGCAAACACGGCATGGCGTTCATCGACAGCCGGTGGGAGATCGAATTCGCGGACCCGGGGGACCTGACTCTCGCCAAGAACGCGTCCACCTTGTATCTCATCAACAACGCCTTCACGGACCTGAACGGGAATCTGCGTTCCATCCAGTGGGCGCCCTACCCGGCGGGCCATATCCGCTCTTACGCCTATCGCACTACGCTGAACGGCAAGCCATACCGCATCCTTCCCGAGGAGAACGGCACGGAACTCACGGAAGATCAGCTTCCGGCTTATACCGTCTATAATCTTCTCAAGGGGGAAGACGGGTGGAACCCGGCGGGTGAGAACACGGGATCTGCAGGTGGAGCGGGGGGAAGCTTCCCCGCCAATATTACAATGCCGGAGAGCTCCACGATCCGGACGGGAGAGAAGGGGGCCGAGCTCAGCGCAGCGATCTTCCCGTTTGCCGCTCCCCAGCACCTCACCTGGTCCCTGGACAGCGACCTTGCGGCATTGAGCGAGAAGCAGGGCTCGAAGGTAACGGTCGAGGGAAAAAACACCGGCGAGGAGCCCGTGCAGGTGACCGTCACCGCAGCGGCCTACAACGGCATCTTCAACCGGACGACGGTCACGGTGTATCCTTCTTACGTGGATCCGCCTTCGTTCACGGAGCCGCCGAAGCTGTCGCTTGGGTCAGACGGTCTTGCGGAGGTAACCTATCAACTGGATCTCAGCTATCCCGGAGGCACCCGGGAAGACCAGTCGCAGATCACCTGGTACCGGGTGGATGACGCACAGGGCTCGAACCCGGTAGAAGCTGCGGTGACGCGGGATAACCAGCCTTCGCACACCTACAAGCTGACCTCCGGGGACGTCGGCCGTTACCTCATGGCGGCTGTTACACCGAAGCATGCCCGAAGCCTGGGGGGAAAGACCCTGCGGGCGGTCAGCTCCCGGGCCATCACGCTCGAGGATCTCCCGGGCACCGGTGCCGCCAAGTACGGCTTCACTACCTCGTTCGAGCAGTTCCCTTCGGCATGGCAGCCGGAGCTTCTCCCCGGCACCTGGACCGTGGATACGCATGATCCGGCAGACCAGCAGACGAAGTGGACCCCCGGAGCCGCGGGCAAGGCACCGTGGGCGTATGCCGAGGGCATTAACGGAGCTGAAGGAGGCAAGGGGCTCATCACGGCGGAGCGGGGCGCCAGACTGCTGTACACGCAGAACCGTCCGTTCGGCGACATGAGCGTTCGGCTGGAGGCGAATCCGGAGAAAACGGCCGGACAGGGCTTCGGCAGTCCGAACGGACAGTACCTGGAGGTGTATATCAAGTATGATACGGCCTCCAGGAGCGGGTATGCCCTGAGAATCGAGCGGACGACGAAGTATGGAATCGCCACCGATTACACCCTGTACGAGTATGTGAACGGGGCGGGCAGGCCGATCAGCGATCCGGTCTCCACCACGGCGTTCAACCCCGGCGCCGTCATCGAGGTGTGGACCGAGGGGAACATGCTCTACGCCAAAGCCTCGTCAAGCAGCGTGCAGTCGAGCGATCAGGTGAAGGCCGGTCTGCCGAACGAAGTCTCTCTGTCGGCCCGGATCAACGGCAATGCTTACGGAGGCCTGGGCATTCAGCACACGGGGACTGTCTCTGCGGGGAACCGGACGCAGCTGAAGCGGCTGTCCGTGACGTACAAGGACGCTGCGGGGACGGAAAGTCCTGGAGGAGAGTCCATGACAGGGGCCCGCACCTATACAGTCAAGCAGGGCGATACGCTGAGCTCGATTGCGAAGGGGCAGCTCGGCGGGGCACGGGACTGGGTGAAGCTGTACGAGTGGAACCGGCACCTCATTCACGATCCCGATCTCATCTATATCGGGCAGGAGCTGCTCATCCGGGAGTAGCGGCACGAAGCCGGACCGGACAGGGTTAAGAGGCCATTCCTTAGGGGATGGCCTCTTCTCTGTGCGAACCGGCCGCTCCAGCCGGACCACGCCGTCATTCTACGGACCAGCCGTGTCCCTATGCCGGGCCCGGTCCGCCGCAAGAATGATCGCAGCCTGCGGCAAGAACAGCCAGATGCCGGAGTCGGGAGCGAGCAGGCAGCCTGCCGCGGCGAACGCCAGCATATACCAGCCCGCGGCAGCCGGCACCGGTCTGCCCTCCCGCCGAATCCAGATCTGCATCAGATGGCCGGCCGCCATCCAGGCGAAACCGGCGGCCAGGAACCAGAAGACCGCGTTCCGTTCGGCGTCCATGCCAACCGTCGCCCACAGCCCTTCCTTAACCATCCGGCCGATGATGTCCCATCCCAGCAGCAGTCCGACCGCATTATGGATGACCCCCGTCCCGAGCAGCATCCAGCCGCTGTACCTCCACAGCTTCATGGCATCTCTCTCCTTCACCGTTCTGATTCCATTCCAGATTACGGGAAGAGGCGCCGGGGGTCTTGTAAAAAAACGACAGAAAGTCCGGCTGCTCCAGGAAGGAAGCGAGCGGAGCGCCCGCCAGGCTCCGCAGTTCCCTCAAAAAATGGGACTGGTCATAATAGCCGTACTCCAGCGGCAGGAGGCCGCTTGGTGTGGCGCCGGGCTCCAGCAGACGGATGAGGGTCAACTGGAACCGGGCCAGGCGGGCATACCGCTTCGGCGGCAGACCGACGCGGCCCAGGAACCACCGTTCGAGCTGCCGCTCCGAGACGGCGAGCGCATCGCAGACCGCGCGGACCGCCGGACGGCCATCCGGCTGCATCGACCGCAGCATGGACAGAGCGCGGTCGACGGGCGTGCGGGCCGGCTGCCGGGACTCCAGCAGCTTCAGCAGCGCGTCGTCCAGCAGGCGGGTGCGGCGCTGCCAATCCGGTGTCTCCTGCAGGCGGTGGAGCAGCTCCCGGGAGACGGTGCCCCAGGCTTCCTCCAAGGGAAGGATGGCATCCGTCAACCCGTCGGCGGGCAGACGGCAGAAGAGACGGAAGGCGCCGGGCCGAAACCGGATGCCGATGATCCCGATCGGCCCAGGCTGATCCCCCTCCAGGCCGGGAAGCAGATCGCAAGGCCGGGTCTTCGGACCCGCCACGGCTGCATGGGGGAGCTTAAGAACCGTTCCATCCAGTGACATGGTCCGCAGCGGCGTGCGGTAGTGCAGCAGCACCTCGCACTCCGCATTGGGCAGGATGCGGGGGAGACGGCCGGCCGGTTCGGCCTCGGACTCCCAGCACCAATAGGTTTCGACAAAGGGCAGAAGACTCGGGTGGGGAACGGTGTGGCGGACGAGCATGGGCGGAGCCCTCCTTGCTTTGTTCCTGCTTGGCTGGACGGGGTTATCTGAAGGGATGCAGGATGAGGAATAATATAGTTCCATACTACCGGGTTCCGGCAGAGCGTGGCAAGGGGCTATCCCTGCTTCCCGGAAGAAGATGGCGGAGCTTCCCGCACGAGGTATAATGGGGTATGAAGAACCAGATCTTAGCGGACAGGAGCGCAGAACATTGACGCTGCAGCAGTTGAAGTACATCATCGAGGTAGCCAAGCAGGGCTCCATCAACGAGGCGGCCAAGCGGCTGTTTATCTCGCAGCCGAGCCTCTCAAGCGCCATCCGGGATCTCGAGCAGGAGCTGCAGATTACGATCTTCGAGCGTTCGAACAAGGGGATCCTCCTCTCGAAGGAAGGGGTCGAATTCCTGAGCTACGCTCGGCAGGTCGTCGAGCAGGCGGAGCTGCTCGAAACCCGGTATCTGCATGCACGGCCGTCCCCCCAGCATTTTTCGGTATCCACCCAGCACTACGCTTTCGCCGTGAATGCCTTCGTGGAGCTCGTGCAGGCTTACGGGCAGGATGAATATCAGTTCGCACTGCGTGAGACCAAGACGTACGAGATTATTGAGGACGTCCGAAATCTCCGCAGCGAGATCGGCATCCTGTACCGCAACGCGTTCAACGGCAAGGTCATCGGCAAGCTGCTGAAGGACGCGAATCTTGAATTCCACAGCCTGTTCACCGCCAAACCGCACATCTTCATCAGCATCCGCCATCCGCTGGCGGGGCAGGCGAGTGTGACGGTGGAGGAGCTTCAGCAGTATCCGTATCTCTCTTTTGATCAGGGAGAGTTCAATTCCTTCCACTTCGCCGAGGAGATTCTGAGCACGATGACCCACCCCAAAAGCATCCGGGTCAACGACCGGGCGACCCTGTTCAATCTGCTCATCGGCTTGAACGGCTACACGATCTCCACCGGGGTGCTGAGCCGGGATCTCAACGGCAACGAGATCATTCCCGTTGCGCTCGAGTGCGACGAGTTCATCCATGTGGGCTGGATCGCGCACCGCCAGATGCCGCTGACCAAGCTGGGCGCCGCTTATGTGGAAGCGCTGCGGAGAGCCACTTCCTGATCCTGGGTATAGCTTCAGACTATAACCAGATATAGGTAGAGGGAGTTACCCGATAACAAGGTCTCCGTGTTATCTTTCTTGTACATCACCCGGGGTAAGGAAATCCAGGGAACAGAAGGAGTGTATAAGATGGTACGGAGCAGTGTATTGGGCTATCCGCGGATCGGAGTCCATCGGGAATGGAAAAAAGCGCTGGAAGCGTTCTGGTCGGGGAGGCTCGGGGAATCCGGGCTGCATGAGGAGCTGCAGGCGATCCGTCTGGATCATCTGCGCAGGCTGAAGGAGAAGGGAATCCATCTCATCCCGGTGAATGATTTCAGCTATTACGACCATGTGCTCGATACGGCGGTCATGTTCGGGATCGTCCCCAGGCGCTTTGGGTATACCGGGGGGGCCGTGCCTCTGTCGACCTATTACGGTATCGCCCGCGGCCTCAAGGATGCGCCGGCCGGTGAGATGACGAAGTGGTTCAATACGAACTACCACTACATTGTGCCTGAGCTGGACGGGGCGGAGCCGGTGCTCACGGAGAATAAGCCGCTCCTTGCGTACCGGGAAGCCCGTGAGAAGCTCGGCATCTCAGGGAAGCCGGTGCTGCTCGGGCCGCTGACCTTCCTGAAGCTGTCCAAAGGATACGCCGAACGCGATACGGATGCTTGGATCGGCCGGCTCCTTCCGCTGTACGTGCAGGTCCTCCGGGAGCTGGCGGAGGAAGGAGCGGAGTGGGTGCAGCTCGACGAACCCGTACTGGTGACGAATGTCAGCGAGGCGGACGTGCAGAGGCTGAAACGGATCTATGAAACGTTCGCCTCCGCTGTACCGCGCATCCGTATCATGCTGCAGACGTATTTTGAATCGCTGGAGCATTACCGCGACATCATCCGGCTGCCCGTCCAGGGCATCGGGCTCGATTTCGTTCAAGGCGGCGAGGGCAACCTGTCCTCGATCCGCGCACACGGGTTCCCGGAGGACAAAGTGCTGGGAGCCGGTGTCATCGACGGCCGCGGGATCTGGAGAGCCCCCCTCAGCGGGAAGCTGAAGCTTCTCCGGGAGCTGTCCGAATTCGTATCGCCCGAGCGGCTCATCGTGCAGACGTCCTGCTCGCTGCTGCATGTACCCGTTACCGCGAAGGGGGAGACGGAGCTGCCGGCCGGACTGAAGAACGCTCTCGCCTTCGCGGATGAGAAGCTGGAGGAAGTCGTGCTCCTGGCCCGAGCGCTCGCTGACGGCGGAGCTGCCGATGATGCCGGTCTGGAGGCGGCGGACCTTGCACTGGACCTCCTGCAGCGGTCTCCCGAGCGCAGCCGGGGGGATATACAGCAGGCCGTGGCGGCCATCTTGGATCAGCCCACAGAGCGCAGTCCGTTCGGCGTGCGTCAGACCGAGCAGCGCAAGAAGTGGAAGCTGCCGCTGTTCCCGACAACGACGATCGGCAGCTTCCCGCAATCCGCCGAGGTCCGTACAGCCCGGCAGAGCTGGCGCAGGGGCGAATGGAGCGGGGAGCAGTATGCGGGCTTCATCCGCGGGCAGATCGACCGGTGGATCGATCTGCAGGAGGAGATCGGGCTGGATGTGCTCGTGCACGGGGAGTTCGAGCGCACCGATATGGTGGAATTCTTCGGCGAGAAGCTGGCCGGGTTCGCATTCACCCGGAACGGGTGGGTGCAGTCGTACGGCTCCCGGTGCGTGAAGCCGCCCATTATCTATGGGGACGCGGCCTTCGTCAAGCCGATGACCGTCGAAGAGACGAAGTACGCGCAGTCGCGGACCCCGCGGCCGGTCAAAGGGATGCTGACCGGACCGATCACGATCCTGAACTGGTCGTTCGTCCGTGACGACCTTCCGCGTGAGGAGATCGCCTATCAGCTGGCGTATGCGCTCCGGCAGGAGGTCGAGGCGCTGGAGCGGGCGGGGATCGGCATGATCCAGGTCGACGAGCCTGCGGTGCGTGAAGGCCTGCCGCTGAAGGAAGCGGAGCATGCGGCATACCTCGCCTGGGCGGTCAGAGCCTTCCGGCTGGCGACCTGCTCGGTACAGGATACGACGCAGATTCATACGCATATGTGCTACTGCGACTTCCACGACATGATCGGCTCCATTGAGGCGATGGACGCGGATGTGATCTCGATCGAGACGTCCCGCAGCCACGGCGAGCTCATCGGCAGCTTTGAGACCAACACGTACCGTCTGGGCATCGGCCTCGGGGTGTACGATATTCACAGCCCGCGCATCCCGCCGGTGGAGGAAATGACTTCCATGGTGGAACGCGCCCTCCGTGTGCTGGAACCCGGCCTCTTCTGGATCAACCCGGACTGCGGGCTCAAGACCCGCGGCGCCGAAGAGACCGCCGCCTCCCTGCGCCATATGGTGGAAGCGGCACGGATCGTGAGGGCGAAGTATGAGGGGAAGGCGGGCGCCTTGTTACCCTGATCTTCTTTTATTACAAAGTGCAAAGCTGCTTCCATTCTCCATTGTACCTCTCCATTGTAACTCTGCATGAACCGGCTGTCCCAACCGTCATCCTTCCGGATGCGTCGGGGCGGCCCTTTTGCCTTGCGGCGGCCCCGGAAATTTGCTGCAACTTTTTGGCCAGTCATACGTCTATGCTATGTCCTGGCTGCAAAGGCGCAATCGAGAAGAAACCGATCGTACTTTAGGCTGGTATAATCAGGAATGTAAAAGGAGGTCTGACCCTTGGACAACATGGTCGAACATAGTCCCAAAGCGCCCAGTCTTCTCCGAAGCCGGTTCGTGCAGACGATTCTCTTTTCCAACGTGCTGCTGCAGATCGGCATCTGGGTGCGTAATTTTGCGATCCTTCTGTATGTCGCGGAGAAAACGAACAATGACCCTTACGCGATCTCGCTGATCAGCGTTGCGGAGTTCGCTCCGATCTTCGTCTTCTCCTTCATCGGCGGGACGTTCGCCGACCGGTGGAGGCCGAAGCGGACGATGATCTGGTGCGATCTGCTCTCCGCCGTATCCGTGTTCGTCGTGCTGCTGGCGATCCATTTCGGATCCTGGGAATCCGTCTACCTGGTCGCCTTCATCTCGGCGATTCTCTCCCAGTTCTCGCAGCCATCGGGCATGCGCCTGTTCAAGCAACATGTGCCGGAAGAGCAGCTGCAGCAGGGGATGGCGCTGTTCCAGTCGCTGATGGCCGTCTTCATGGTCCTTGGGCCGATGCTCGGCACCTTCGCTTACAGCACGTTCGGTCTGGAAGCTTCCATCGCGGTGATGGGCACGGCATTCCTGCTCTCCGCGCTCGTCCTGCTGCGTCTGCCGGCGGATATCCAGGAGCCGCGCAGTGAAGCGGTCAAAGGCCAATTCCGCGAGGAATTCGTAGAGGGCTTCCGTTACGTGTGGCGGAGCCCCGTGCTGCGGATGCTCGGACTCGCATTCATTCTCGCGGGACTGGCCGTGGGAGTCGCGCAGGCCCTGAACCTGTTCGTCGTGACGGAGCGGCTCGGCAGGGAAGAGGAGTTCCTGCAGTACCTGCTGATGATCAACGGAGCCGCGATGCTGATCGGCGGAGGGATCGTCGCCATGTATGCGAAGCGTGTCGCGCCGCAGGCACTCCTTGCGATCGGCATGATCGTCGGCGCCGTCTGTACGGTCATCGTCGGATATTCGACGAGCGTTCCTCTGACTCTGGTGGTACAGTTTGTGAACGGGCTCGTCTTCCCCTGTATCCACATCGGGATCAGCACCATGATTCTCAAATGGTCCCACACCTCCATTGTCGGCCGGGTGAACGGCGTGCTGAACCCGCTGTTCATCGGGATGATGGTGGTTTCGATGTCCCTTGCGGGCGCGCTGAAGGATGCATTCTCGCTGGTGTCGATCTACTCCGGCGCAGGCGTGCTGTTCCTCGTGGGTGCACTGGCCATGCTGCCGATCATGAAGCACAAAGCGCCCGAGCACGCGGAGAGCCCTTCCGAAGCGCAGGCTTGACTCTCCTCGGCCCCGAAGCAGTACCGAAATGAGGAGACGCAAGCCCACTACGCTGCACACATGAACTTCAAAGGAGCTCTGCCGCCGACTGGTCTGGCGGGGGGCTCCTTTTTGCCGTCGGACAGCATAATGCCGATCCTCTTCAGTCGTCCCGGGTCCAGACCTATCCTGCACCAAGGTCCAGGAAGCGTTCTGGACTTCGGCACGTATCCGTCATTCCTCGTGCGCTGTACGATAAGGAAAGCGAAAAGTTCCAAAAAAAGGAGACGGTATGTGATGACTATGGAGGCAGGGTATCGGACGGGGCGGCCGGAAGGAATGAAGCCGCTCATGAGGTGGTTTGGGGGAGAGTACGGGCTGGTGCTGACCGGGCTGCTCGGCTTCCTGCTGGCAGGAGTGTGTGCGGTATGGATTCTGTTGTTCGGGGAGACCGTGGCCCCAGGGGGGAACCTGTCCAAAGCGTTTTCGTTCAATGCGGCGCTGGGGATCTTTCTGCTATCCACGGCGGCGATCCTGCCTTATTCCGCGATGGGGGAGAGAGGCCGGGCCATCTTCCGGTGGTCGTATATCGTACTCGCGCTGTATTCCTACTTCGCAGAGAACGTGCAGAATTTCCGCGGCGTCAATCCCCGCTTCGTTGAGAACGGAACCCCGTTCGATGAAATGGTGGGCAACCTCTTTACCACTACTGCCATGCTGCTGATCGTGTTCTATGTGTATCTGGCGGTTTACTATTTCCGCCGGAGGGCTTACGAACTCCGCCCGGCCCTCGTTACAGGCATCCGGTATGCCATGCTTGCCATCCTTCTCTCGTTTGTATCCGGGATCTGGATCTCCGTCAACGACGGCCGGATGGTCGGGACGAGCGGCAATATCATCGTGCTGCACGGGCTGGGATTCCACGCGCTGCAGGCGGTGCCGCTGGTGGCCTGGCTCGCCGAGCGCGCCTCTTTACCGGCCGCGAGCCGCATGAGGTCCATCCACATCACGGGGCTCGCCTATCTCCTCGGACTGCTTGCCGTAGGGTGGCAGACGTATCTCGGGCACGGGGTCTTCGAAGCCTCCGGCCTGCCGGTCGTGATCTTCAGCCTCTTCCTGATCTCGATCCTGCCCGGTGTGCAGCTGCTGTTCCGGATCCCTTGGGGGAGCAGAGCCCAGCTTAAGAAGTTCAGCCGGCATGGGGGATGAGTCAGCGGAACAGGATAAATTTTCTCATTTTGAAGAAAAATAAAATTTATAGACCTAATTCAAAAGCGGGGGATGAAATAATGGAACATAGTTCAAAGCTAACCTCATCTGAAATCGGGGTATTATGGAATGCATACATGCAGAATACGATGACGGAATGTATTTTGAATCATTTCCAAAAAATAAACGAAGATAAAATATTGGAACCTATACTAAAAAACGGCTTAAGCACGATAAGCTTCATCATAAACGGGGTTAGGCAACTTCTTTTAACTGAAAATATTCCTATCCCATATGGTTTTAGTGAAGATGATTATAATGCAGATGCTCCGAGGATTTACTCCGATCTTTTTACATTGCGATATATAAAATATATGTCAGCCATTGGTACGGCTAATTGCGCAGCGTCACTTGAATTGTCAGCAAGAGTGGATGTAAGACAGTTTTTTACAAAGGGTTTAGAGTTACTTACTTCCCTGTTTAATGCTGCTTCCGATCTCCTATTGCAAAAAGGGGCATATATACGCTCCCCTGTGATACCAATTCCTGAAAAAAATGAGTATGTAAAAGAAGAATCTTTTCTGTCAGGAGTACTAGGCAGACATAGACCTGTTACTTCCGTTGAACTTTCTCATATCTCAAAAGCTTTAGAGACTAATTCGATAGGAAGAACATTTATATTAGGGTTTGCCCAAGTGGCGCGCTCCTCAGAGGTAAAGAATTATATGGAGAGGGGAAAAGAAATTGCGAAAAAACATGAGGATGTATTTCGAGAGATATTATTGAATGATGACATTCCCTTGCCAAGTACCTGGGATTCAACGATCGCTCCGTCAGTCATTCCGCCATTCTCTGACAAGCTGATGATGTTTCATGTAAACATTTTGAATGCCACAAGTATTGCTAATTACGGAGCATCTACTGCCGGCAGCTTGCGTAAGGATTTGGGTCTTACCTATTCCCGGCTAATGTCAGAAGTTCTAAACTATGCAGATGACGGAACGAAAATGATGATAAAAAACAAATGGCTGGAACAACCGCCACAAGCTCCCGATCGTGTAGCGCTTAGAAGCTGACGTAATCATGAATACATTTCGGCTGCCGGTATCCCGCAGCCTTTTTATGTTGAATGAGGATTATAAACGGACTTCATTTAATAGCTCCAGCGCACCTCATTACCGATTACCCTGTCCATGCCGTACGTTTTAATATAGAAGGGATATGCACTAATGAGAGAGAATACTATTTGGGGGTGATTCCGTAACTAGGGGGGCTACTTTGATAACAGCCGAAGTCTACACCATACAGCGTAATGTACCAGGAGAAGAGGACAAAGAAGAATGGGTACGAATCCTTTGCAAAGAGGAAGCAGAAGAAATGGAGCGCTATGCGCTGAAAATCTACCAGGCCATCATGGATCAGACCTCTGATGAGATCAAGCTGATTTATAGAGCACATACTTCCAGGCTGGTTATTCCGGTAAGAACGGATACGATTAAGTCCTTAGAGCCTATCAAAGTTCAAGAATGCATTATGTATCAATTCGAGCAGCTCATGAAGCATAACGAATGATCAGAAGCCCCCAAGTGAGGGGCTTTTGAATTTTTTCTAGTAGAGGCGGCGCACCGGGATCGCTCACCGCCTCGCTGCTTGGATTTACCATTTGTTATGAGCAAGGCAACTCCACAGTAAATTGGGTCCCGCGGCCCACCTCACTTTGCACCGAAATAAAGCCATGATGAGCCTCGACAAATTCCTTTGCAATGGCAAGTCCCAGACCCATGCCCCCCGTATGACGGGAACGTGATTCTTCTACGCGGTAAAACCGGTCGAACAGGAAGGGCAACCGCTCCGCTGCGATCCCTGCTCCGGTATCCGCAATCGTGACGGTGACATAACGCGACTCCTCGTGGAAATGATCCTTCAGCCGGATCGAAATCCTGCCGCCGGACGACGTATACCGCAGGGCATTGACCAACAAATTATAGAATACTTGCGTCATCCTGTTCGAATCGATAAGTGCATTCAAGGGCTGTGCCGGGTACGAGCGAACCATATCGATATGCCGTTCTTCTGCTTCCGGCTTCAACATCTCGATAATCCGATCCAAAAGGGGGACAAGATCGGCCGGGGATCGGTCCAGCCGCAATTTGCCTGCTTCGGCCAGCGTTAACTGGTGGAGATCGTCGACAAGCTTGGACAACCGGATGACTTCATCCTGTATTGGCAATAAGGTTTCGGGAGGGATGTCCCGTCCTGCCTCTTGGATCATTTCCATATGACATTGAATAATGGAGAGCGGCGTCCTTAACTCATGCGCCACATCGGCGGTCAAATGTTTGCGCACCTCTTCTGCGCGAAACAGCTGCTGTCCCATATGATTGAGCGCCTCGGTCACTTTTCCGAACTCATCTCTTGTCGTCACGGGAATGCGAATGGGAAGCTCGCCAACTCCAATCTGGTGGATGGCGGGAAGGAGCCGGTTCAGCGGCTGTGTTATCTTCTTGGTTAACCATAAGCCAAGAAGCAGCGCAATGATCCCGGTTACGGCCGGCACCCTCAAGGCTGAGGTATGCATGGAGGCCAGAATATACTTCTTGATCTGACCCTCCTCGGCCGATTCCCACCTGTCGGCATAGATCGTGCCGACTGTCGTTCCGTTAACCACGACGGTATTCCGTTTCCCTGTCTGCATCAACGCCCCGGGATCGCCCGCCCCTCTATAAAACAGGATGCCGCCTTCCGTAGACAATAGAGCGAGCTCACGTTCATGGGGATTTCGCTGCTCCTCTTCGCTTGACATCTTCAATAGCTCAATGCCTTCCCATGAATGGTTATGCTCCAGATAGTGGGTTACAAACAGGTCTGTGGTTTTTGCCTTGAAGTAATCATCAAACCGGTTCTTCAAGTATCCTTGGGTTGCCCCGTAGTAGCCCACTGTTACAAAAAGCACGAGAACCGCCATCGCGCCAAACAATTTATCCCCGATACACCAACGCACCTTCATAACTTGTCACCGAATCGATAACCGAATCCGAACACGGTTTGAATATATTGGGGGTTCGCCGGATCGTTCTCGATCTTTTTCCTCAGGTTGCTGATGTGGGAATCGATCGTGCGCTCGTAGTTGACGAAATCATCATGCATGACCGATTTCATCAATTGCAGCCGGCTGAAAACAATACCGGGTTTGGTGGCGAGGGTCATCAGTAATTTGAATTCCGTAGGAGTAAGAATCATTTCTGCGCCATTCTTCAAGACTTGGCATTTCGATTCAATAATCGTCAAATCTCCCCTTTGCATCGACTGCATGTCTTCGGGTTTCCCCTGAATGCGGCGTAAGACGGAACGTATTCTCGCCGCTAACTCCCTCAAGCTGTAAGGCTTTGTCATGTAATCGTCGGCCCCGATCTCCAAACCGAGAATTTTATCCACCTCCTCCGTCTTTGCCGTCAGCATAATGATTCCATACGGCCCCATGTTCCGAAGCTCGCGGCAAACTTCAATCCCGCTCATTCCCGGAAGCATCCAGTCCAGGACAACCAAAGCCGGGCTTTCCGCTTTGGCTGCAGTCAGCGCGTCCTCGCCCGTCGTGGCGGTCACCATCCGAAACCCTTCATTTTGCAGATAGGAAGCCGTCGCCTCCAGCATTTTCACTTCATCGTCCACCAGAAGTATAGTGGTTTTCATTTTCATCCCGCTTCTTTCTGCTGTTTTACCCGTATTATAGCTTCTTTTTTTAGGCAAACATAGAAGTCCCATGAAAAAAGGATACCTTCTCCACAAGTTCTTAACATGGGCTTGCTAAACTACTTGCAAATAACAAAGAGGAGGAAATACAAATGAAAATGAAGCTGGCTTCATTCGTAATTCTTGGTACACTTCTGCTTGTGCCATCGATTGCTTCTGCGGAAGTGACCGGCGGTAATGTCGGAATCGGATTAACCCCCGGGCGGCTCGGGGCCATCGTGGCCGCGGTGGTGGGGCTGATCAGCGCAGTCCTCGGCGGGCTGTCTCTGGCCCGTTCCGCCGGTCGTTTCGGCTCCGGCAGCGGGCGGGCCGGGGCCATTGCGGCCGCGGTGGTGGGGCTGATCGGCATCGTCCTCGCCGGGCTGCATCTGGCCAACACCCCAGGTGGTTTCGGCACGGGCAATGGGCGAGCCGGGGCCATTGTGGCCATCGTGGTGGGGCTGGCCGGCATGGTCCTCGCCGGGCTGACGCTGGCCCGCTCCCGTAAGTAGCAGGCGGGAGGGATGACTGTAAGGGGGGACAAAGAAGTGGGGCAAATCCTCCATGCACAGATAATTCCTACTCTGGTATGGAAATAATAAGGGTACTTCGAGGAAGAAATACTTTTATTGGGGAAAAGGGAAGCATCATGAGACACAGCCGCTATAAGAAAACGAAATTCTATAAAGATAAATTTATTTACCAAGCTCTTCTCTTTTTTATAATTGTTTTTCTCATTATTGGTTACATCCTAATGCACGTAATAAACGCGATCCCCTCAACGGAATATGAAGTGACCATCGTGAATAAAGACAGCAGGTTTAGTTTACGGGGAAAGAATGTATCCGAAAAATACAGGGTTGTGGTTAGGTTCGAAGATGGGAGCTTGCATACGTTTCGCAATACAGACAGCTTACTCCGATGGAAATGGAACTCCCATGATATACAAAGCAAGCTGGTCGTTGGTGAACCTTATAGGATAACCGTTGTCGGTCAATGGTTTGCCGGACACATCAGACAGAATATCATTAGGGCAGAACCGATTCTGGACTAACACAGGCAGAGATTTTCCTATCCTTACAATAAAACAGCGGCAGGCTTGATGGAACCCCAAGCCTGCCGCTGTTTTTATAATCATATAAGATAGATCACCATCAGCCACACGGCCTTCAGGCAGGAACTGTTCTATCCCTTAACAGCAAGCGGCAGCTTACGCAGGGCGAGAATATTAAAGCTCCGTGAGCGGTTCTAACGCTTCGGCCGGCGGAATCTCGAAGGCATCCAGCCGGTCGAGCAGCACCTGCAGGGCAATCGAGGTCTCCAGACGTGCAAGCGGCGCACCCAGGCAGAAGTGGATGCCATGCCCGAACGTAAGATGCGGGCTGGCCGGCCGCGTGATGTCGAAGGTATCGGGGCGCTCGAACTTGGCGGGATCGCGGTTGGCGGCCCCAAGGTAAAGGACGACCCGGTCGCCGGCCTTCAGCTTCGTTCCGGAGATTTCCGTCTCCTGCGTCACGAGCCTGAACATGAGCTGCACCGGTGTACGGTAGCGCATGACCTCTTCCACTGCCTGCGGAATCAGGTCCCGTCTTTGCCTCAGCAGCTTCCACTGCTTGGGATGCTCGGCGAAGGTGCGGATCAGATTGGTGATCAAATTCGTCGTCGTCTCATTTCCCGCTACAAGCAATATCAAACAGAAATTGATCGCCTCCAGATCGGTCAGCTGCTGTCCGTCCACTTCCGCGGCGGCAAGCCGGGAGATCAGATCGTTCCTCGGCTCGGCTCTCCGCTGATGGATCATCGTTTGGAAATACTGCTTCATTTCCTTGTAGGCGGCGACATGCTCAGGCAGTTCCTCGGTTTGTCCGGTCAGCAGACGCTCAGAAATTTCAACGATGATATCCGACCAGACCTTGAACCGGTCGAAATCTTCTTCCGGCACGCCAAGCATCTCCGCAATGACACGAACCGGAAACGGTACGGCGAATTGTTGTACAAAATCGATATCTTGTCCGGCCAGCATCGCATCGATCAGATAGTCTGCGATCTCGCGGATGCGAGGTTCAAGGTCGGCGACGGCCTTGGGCGTAAACGCATGGGCTGCGAGCGCTCTTAACTGCGTATGCCTTGGAGGGTCCATGCCTTGAATTTGATTATCGAAGGTAAGCTCCGTCGACAGCCCGTCATAGAGTGCGGAGGAAAAGGTCTTGTAATCTTGAAATACGCTGCGCACGTCGTCATACCGGAATACCAGATAGGCCCCGAACGGCTCACTATATACGATAGGGGAATGCTGGAGCATTTTTTGATACCAGGGATATGGATTTAATCGTAAATCGGTTGAAGCCGACATTCGGTTCTCTACCTCCCACAAGTTGAGTAATCGGGTTACCCGTTTATCGTAGCAGACGATACGCTTAAGGATAATTATCCGGACGTATGATCTTTCAGGTACCCGAAAGGATAACAACATGTTGACCTATAGAAATTTTAGGAACAGGAGCAGGCTGCCGCGGCGCTGCTTCCTGTTTTTTTGAATATGACCCCAGGTTATCCATGCTATAATATGGAAGAGCTTCGACATAAAGACTTCATGCTCAACTATCCAGGTGGGGGCAGCCGTATCTTAGGGAAAGAGGAGAATGTGTTATGACTGCGCAAAATGTAGACTTGATTCTATTCATGGGCCAATCCAATATGGCAGGCAGAGGTGAAGCCTCGGAAGCGCCGAAAGTGCAAGCAGGAACCGCGTTTGAATTCAGAGCCTCTCTGACCCCACCAAGCTGTATCCGCTGTCAGAGCCATTCGGCGTATACGAGAACAATGAAGCGAGCGGGATAAGCGAGGAGACCAAAACAGGGTCTATGGTCTCGGCTTTTGCCATGGAATACACCCCTATCACCAATCGAATGATGATCGGTGTTTCTTGCTCCAAGGGCGGAACGTCCATTAACCTCTGGCAGCCGGACGGGGCATTCTTGAACGATGCCATATCCCGTTATCACACCGCAGCAAGCTGGCTCACAGACAACGGCTATACCATTAAACATAAGTTCATGGTTTGGTGCCAGGGAGAAACCGACGCGGATCATGGCATGGCAGGGGAAGAGTATCGTACGAAATTAAAGCGGATGATCGACGCCATGGTTTCTGCCGGGCTTGAAAGGTGCTATATCGTACGAATTGGTTGTCATCGGGATCATCCGACGTTATATGATGAGATCATGCTTGCCCAAACGGATCTGTGCAGGACGTATTCCAACGCAGTGCTGGTGTCCACCCGATTTGCGAGTATGGCTGCTGAAGGACTTATGAAAGATCCGTTCCATTATACCCAGAAGGGATATAACATTACGGGGGCGGACGCAGGCAGGAACACGGCTCTTCACATCACTCTGAACCAAGAACCGCAGCTGTATGATCCGAAGAGTCAGTCACTATATCTTTCGCGGAAATAAAGAGGTACCTCGGAGCCGCTCTTGGGAGCGGCTTTTTCTCTTTTATTTGGCGAAGCTTGGCGTTGGACTTTGCCGACATCATAGCAGAATGTAGATAAAACGATCCATTTAGCGGGGATATCCCTAACAAAAATGTCTCATTGCCGGAATTTGGGGGCCGTTTCATAATAAAGTCACACCGCTCGCGATGCGAATAACAATCTGGAGGTGACCGTAGTTGAAGCAAGCGTCCGCCCAAGGCAGTATCCCTGCGGCGCGTATGACTGGGAAAGACCAACAGCATAGTATTCTTACCCGGATGCGCCGGGAAAAGTGGATGTATGTCTTACTGATCCCAGGATTACTTTACTTTCTGATCTTCAAATATGTTCCGATGTGGGGAGCCCTGCTTGCATTTAAGAATTATCAGCCCTTCTTAGGGTTCTTCAAAAGCGAATGGGTAGGATTCGAGCATTTTCGAGTATTTTTCGCCAACCCGGAATTTGGCATGCTGCTGAGCAATACGCTGATGCTATCTTTTCTAAATATGGTGTTTTTCTTCCCGGCTCCGATCATCCTGGCCCTGCTTCTGAATGAAGTCCGGCTCGCCTTGTTCAAGCGGACGATTCAAACCTTGATCTATGTACCTCACTTCATCCCCATGGTGATCGTGGCGAGCTTGACCTACGTGTTCCTGACGACGGAGGGAGGGATTGTGAATGAATACCTGTACAAGTGGACGGGGCAAAAGATCGACTTCCTCTCACAGCCGGATTGGTTCCGGCCTATCATTATCCTTCAGACCATCTGGAAAGAGTGCGGCTGGGGGACGATCATCTTCCTGGCTGCCCTGGCTGCGGTGGACGTGGAGCAGTATGAGGCCGCTATTATGGATGGAGCGAACCGCTGGAAACAGATCTGGCATATCACACTGCCTTCCATCAGCAGCACGATCGTCATTCTGCTGATTCTCCGGATGGGGAACGTGCTGGATAACGGCTTTGAACAAATCTATTTGATGCTCAATCCGCTGAACCGGAGTGTGGCGGAGGTGTTCGATACCTATGTGTATATGGTTGGTATTACCCAAGGAGCGTTCAGCTACAGTACGGCGGTGGGTTTGTTCAAATCCATCGTAGGGATCATTCTCGTACTGGGCACCAACTGGCTGGCCAAGAGGTTCGGACATTCCGGGCTATATTAGCGGGGGAGGAGGAAATTCGTTGACAAGACCGTATAAGTCGGTTTCGGGCACCATCTTCGACGCATGCAACTATCTGTTCCTTGGTGCATTCGCATTGGCGGCTGTGCTGCCTTTCCTCTATATCATTGCGGGGTCCTTCGCCAGTGATGCGGAATTGACGGAGCGGGCGGTATTCCTGATCCCGGAAACCTTCACGTTCGCGGCGTACGAATATATTTTTTCGACCGATACCCTTCTTCGAAGTATTGGGGTTTCCGTTTTTGTTACGGTGGTTGGAACGGCTTTCAACCTCTTCTTTACGGTAACCATGGCTTACCCTCTGGCCCGCAGGGCCTTGGTCGGGCGGAACCTGTTATTGAACCTGGTGATCTTTCCCATGCTCTTCAGCGGAGGCATGATCCCTATGTATCTGGTGATCCGGGAGCTCCATTTGCTGGACAGCTTGTGGGCACTCATCCTACCCGGGGCGATTAATTCCTTTAACCTGATTATCGTGAAGAACTTTTTTCAGGAGCTTCCGCCTGAGCTGGAAGAGGCCGCCAAGATCGACGGCTGCACCGATTTGGGGCTCTTATGGAAGATTGTGCTGCCCTTGTCCAAGCCCGTGCTTGCCACCTTTACGCTGTTTTATGCCGTGTCCCATTGGAATAGCTTTTTTGACGCGCTGCTTTACATCAATGACCCATCCAAATGGCCTTTGCAGGTGATGCTCCGGCAGATCGTGATGCTGTCCCAATCGGCTGCAGGGGACCTGTACAACATGGACCCAAGCTTCGTTAAGCCGCCGGACCAATCCATCAAGATGGCTGTCATTGTGGTCGGCACGATTCCGATTCTGCTCGTGTATCCGTTCCTTCAAAAGCACTTTGCCAAAGGAGTCATGATCGGTTCTGTCAAAGGCTAGAGAACATCGATAAAGAAAGCAAACTGCAATAAAGAACGCAAACTGCAATAAAGAAAGCAAATCTTAAGGGGGCTTACCACCATATGCGAATGATGAAAAGTCAAATGAAAAAAAAGCTCTCCCTGGCATCCGCTGCTGCACTTGTCATGACAGGACTGGCAGGCTGCGCAGACAGCGGCAGCCCGGAAGCACAGCCGGCACAGCCGTCCACAGCGGCGGAGCAGCAGAATTCCGCTCCTCTGGCGCTCAGCATTATGATTCCGTCGTTCAACACCAATTTCCCGAAGGACGGCACTCCCGTTCTGGCGGAGATCGAAAAAAGAACCAACACCAAGATCCATCTGGAATGGGTTCCCAACTCTTCTTATGGAGATAAGTTCAATATTACACTGGCCTCCGGCAGACTTCCCAGCCTGATGTATGTGCCCGATGTCAAGGGCTCCAGCTTCGTCAATGCGGTTGAATCCGGGGCGTTCTGGGAAGTGGGCCCGTATCTGAAGGATTACAAAAACTTAAGTCAAGCCAATCCCATCATCCTGAAAAACTCCTCGATCGGCGGAAAAAACTACGGCCTTTACCGGACCCGCGCTCTAGGACGCAATGGCATCAATTACCGCAAAGACTGGCTTGAGCAAGTAGGGCTGCAGCCGCCGAAGACCATCGATGATTTCTACCATATGCTGAAGGCGTTCAAGGAGAAGGACCCTGACAAGAACGGGAAAAACGATACGTACGGCATGGTGCTGGTGAAGTGGACCGGTCAAAACGCGTATGGCTTCGATACGATAAAACTATGGTTCGGCGCACCTAACAAGTGGGGAGTCGTGGACGGGAAACTGGTTCCGGAGCATGAAACGCCGGAATACCTGGAAGCATTGAAGTTTATGCGGAAGCTCCATGAAGAGAAGCTGATTAACCAGGACTTCGCCGTCTACGACAGCTCCAAGTGGATTGACCCGGTGGTGAACAACCAGGCTGGAGTCATTGTGGACGTCACGGATACGGCCGGACGGATCGATCAGAAGATCCATGCCAATCTGCAAAAAGAAAACAAGGACGATCCGGACAAGCATTACGTCGACAACATGATCGGTGTGGAAGGCAAGCATGGCCTGAGAGCGCTCCCGACCTCCGGCTTCGCGGGGATGATCGTCATTCCGAAAACTGCCGTGAAAACGGAAGGCGAGCTGAAGCGGGTGCTCGGGTTCCTGGACCAGACGAATGAGGCAGATATTCAAACGCTGCTCTATTCGGGGATCGAAGGCCGCCATTATACCAAGGAAAAGGATTATATCTTACCGACTGCAGATAAAACGCTGGCGGATGCCGAGCTCACCGGCTTAGGTCAATTGCTCACTTACATTCCGGAGGACCGGACACTGAAAAGCAAGCAGGCGATGTCTCCGCTCTCCCAGAAAACCGAGAAGCTCCAAGAGGAAGCCGAACAATATATTGTCGTGAATCCTGCCGAGCCGCTGATCTCCAAGGTGTATTCGCTCAAAGGTCCGCAGCTCGATAACATCATCAACGATGCCCGAATCAAATTCATTGTGGGCCAATCCTCCGAGGCGGATCTGAAGGCGGCTTTCGAGCTCTGGAGAAAGAGCGGCGGAGATGATTACGTGAATGAAATGAACACGCTGTACGCTGCATCTCCAAAGAAATAAAACAAGAAATAAAACAAGAAATAAAACAAGAAATAAAACAAAGCCGTGTCAGGGCTGACACGGCTTTGCCTGCTGGGCAGCCGCAGCCCTGCCATTAGAATGTCCTAGAGCAGCATGAAAGTGTTATCAGGCGATTCCTGCCTGCAAGAAAGTGCGATTGAAGACAATAAAACGCGAGTTTACAATGTGCCCGAGGAGTGAAACCGAATGTTAAACGAAACCAAAGTACGGCTGCATATGCTGCAGGATACAACAGGTCATTCGCCCCAAGGAATCACATGGGGGATCCCATGGGATAAAGGAGTGTTGGACCGGAATGATCCATTCATTCTGAGGGGGCCCAACAAAGAGCTTGCCATGCAGAGCTGGCCTGCGGCGTATTGGCCGGACGGCAGCGTGAAATGGACGGCCCATGCCGCAGTGATTGGCGAAGAGGACAGGGAGGAGCTGTACGTTTCCGTCGGGAAGCCATCTGTGGATGAACAGAAGATCACCGTTATGGAGACGGAGGAGAGCATCCACTTGCATTCGGGAGTCGCGGAATGTGTGATTGCCAAGCAGGGAGACCGGCTGATCAGAAGCATATCAAGGAACGGCCGGGTGGTCTGCTCAGGCGGGATGCTGGTCGCCCTTCGGGAGGAGAGAACGGAGGGGATCGGCAGTACATCGATTCGCGAAGAACGGTTTGCCGGCCGGATTCACTCCTATCGTGTGGAGCAGAGCGGTCCGGTCCGGGCGGTCATTCGGCTGGACGGAGTTCATCAAGCAGCCGCAGGGGAGCGGGAATGGCTGCCGTTTACTTTGAGAGTATACATGTATGCGGGTCTGGATACGATCCGTCTCGTCCATACGTTCCACTACGACGGGGATCCGGATCAAGATTTCATGAAAGGGCTGGGGATTACGTTTCATGTGGCCATGGCAGGCCCGCTCTATAACCGGCATGTCCGCCTCGCGGGAGACACGGGCTTTTTCTCCGAATCGCCCAAGACGCTGCATACCCGGCGCACCAAGGGCAAATACCGTGAGTTATTCGAGCGCCAGTGCCATGCGCAGTCGGTAGATTTGGACCCGGTGGAAGATGAATATTTCATGGAGCTGCTTAAGGATTCTGCGACTTGGGACGACTACAAGCTGGTGCAGGATGCTTCCGACCATTACCGCATCTGGAAACGGACGAAGGAGCAGTGCTGCTGGCTGAAGGCAGCGGACGGCCACCGGGCCGGCGGGCTCGGCTATATAGGAAACCTGGACGGTGGTCTCGGCGCGGGACTCCGCCACTTCTGGGAGAAGCATCCCCGTGCCATCGAAGTGAAAGGCACGAGTAAGGATGAAGCTTCGCTTACGCTCTGGCTGTGGTCTCCCGACGTTCCCGCGATGGACCTGCGGCATTATGACACGGAAACCCATGTCGAATCCTCTTACGAGGGCTTCAAGGAATTGAACGCCACTCCATATGGCATTGCCAATACAAATGAGCTGACGCTGTGGGCATTACCGGCTGCCCCGGGCACCGACCGGTTGAAGGAGATGGTGGCGGAGCTGAATGAGCCCCCTATGCTGGTTTGCGAGCCCGAATATTACCACCGCGTACGCGCCTTTGGCTTGTGGAGCCTGCCGGACCGCAGCACGCCGGCCAAGTCCTATCTCGAGGACCGGCTGGATGGAATACTCTCCTTCTTCCAGAGAGAGGTTGTGCAGCGCGATTGGTACGGCTTCTGGGATTTCGGAGATGTCATGCACAGCTACGATCCGGTCCGCCATGTCTGGAACTATGACCTGGGCGGCTGCGCCTGGCAGAATGCGGAGCTCGTGCCGAACATGTGGTTATGGACGACCTTCCTTCGTACCGGACGTGCTGACATATTCCGCCTGGCTGAAGCCATGACGCGGCATACCAGCGAGGTGGACGCGTACCATTTCGGCCCGTTCAAGGGTCTCGGCTCCAGGCACAATGTGGTTCATTGGGGCTGCGGTTGTAAGGAGGCCCGGGTCTTCATGGCCGGCCTGCACCGGTATTATTACTATTTGACGGCCGACGAGAGAACTGGCGACCTGCTCGATTTGGTGAAGGACGCGGATTATTCAACGCTGGTGATGGATCCGATGCGCGCATATTTTCCCAAGGATGAGAATCCGGTCCATCTTCGGATCGGTCCCGATTGGGCGGCCTTCTGCTCCAATTGGATGACCCGCTGGGAACGGTTCGAGGATACGCGATACCGCGACAAGATCCTGACCGGCATTCAGTGCTTGAAGAAGGCCAAATACCGGATGCTGTCCGGTCCTTCTTACGGCTATGACCCTGAAACCAGTAAGCTTTATCCGATGGGAGAGGATAATTCCGGCCGCCACATGGTCATCTGCATGGGCGGTCCGCAGGTTTGGTTCGAACTCGCGGATATGCTCGGTGATCCGGAGTGGGTGGATATGCTGGCTGAGTTCGGCGTCTACTATAATCTTCCGCAGGAAGAGAAGGATCTCATCACCAAGGGAGAGATTCGAACCGAGAGCTGGGGTCACCCGGTTCTCAGCGCGGGCATTGCGGCTTACGGGGCCTATCACAGAGAGGACCAGCGGACCGCGGAGAACTGCTGGCACATTCTTCTGCACAACCCTTTCGGGCAGATGAACCTTTCGGAGAGCGAAAGACGGGTTACCCACTTGGAGGAGCTGCAGGAGATTGAATGGATCAATACGAACGAGGCTTCCCAATGGTCTTTGAATACCATCATCTCTCTGGAGCTGCTGGCAGACTCGCTGGATCACGTGTACAGCAGGCGATAAGCCGACTGCCGGTGATGGTTTCGTTCGAAGATTCGTGAATGGGAAACCTTGCCTGATTCCATACGGATGGGGTATTCTACTGAAGAAAACATAGACGGCTGGTGAATACGATGGGTAAGCTTTTCTCCAAAGGAACGAAATATTACCGGCAGAGCCTGCTGCTGATTGTTGCGATCGCTACGCTGCCCGGACTCTTGCTGAGCGGATTGATGTATTGGGGTGCCGGGGGCCAAATTGAGCAGGAGCTCCACCAGCTCCACCGGCAGAACATGGAAGAACGCGCCCAAACCATTGACGAAACGCTGGCTCACCTGGAATTGTCCCTGGGACATTGGGCCTTCGAGCCCCAGTTCAACTATACTCTGGGGAGCACCGACTTCGGACAAGATTATGGACGCGCCTGGGACATTACCAAGACCCTGCTTATCATACAGAGCTCGAGCGAACTGATTGAGCATGTGGAACTCTATGTGAAGGGGTCGCCGAACCGGGGCAGCATCCGATTTAGCCCCGAGTATAGTGAGCTGAACGAATCCGCCCTGAATGAACAATATGGCCGCCTGCCTCAGCATGACCGTCCGATCTTCTGGAACAACACGTATCCGGGGGTTCAAAAGCAGGAGCAGCTGACCATCATCCAGAAGGTGCCCGGGAACAGCAAAGACCCTGTGGGGCTGCTGCTGGTTCGGCTTAACATGGATAAGCTGGCGCAATTGATGGGTACGCTGACTCCCTATAACGGCGCCAAAACGCTGATCTTCCCAGACAATGGAGCTCCGATCATCCGTGTGGGAGACGGGGAAGAGAACGATGCCTTTATCCAGGAATTGATCCGCGACATCCGCAGCAGAGAGCAGGAGCCGGGCTTATATTATTTCGACTGGCAGGGAAGCCAATATTCCGTCTCGTATGACCATTTTACGAAAGTCAGCACCCGCTGGGCTTATATTTCAGCGGCTCCTATACAGGAGATCACGGCTCCGCTGCTTTCCATTTCGAAATTGATCATCATCGTCAGCTGCGCGGCTCTTGTCATCGCGGTTTCCATGGCATGGCTGGCCTCCCGCCGGATCTATTCGCCGGTTGGCCAGCTGGTTCACACGCTCAGCGGGTACCGAACGGAGCTGCTGGGCAAAGGTGTGGATGAGTTTTCATGGATCAATCAGAAGTGGCAGGAGTTGAACCGGGAGAGCACCTCGCTGCAAACCAAGCTGAAGCATGAGCTGCCGCATCTGAAAGAGAGCTTCGTCCAGCAGCTGATCCAGGGATATCTGGACCGGTACTCCAGCAGTGAACTCATCGAACGCTTCCGGCAGTATGGAGGCCGTGTCGACCGGAGTGTATTTACCGTGGTCCATATGGAATTGATCGGATTCAGCGGCCTTGCGGGCCGGTTCAATACTGGCGATGAAGGGCTGGTCACCTTTACGGCATGCAATATCATTGAGGAATTGGCCGGAAGCCGGCTGGAACAAACTTACGTGATTAATTTTCATGATTTAACCATGGCCCTTCTGGTCGTCGAACCGGCTGCTACTCCCAGAGATCGGATCCTTTCCTTGTGCCGTGAGTTCATCAGCGGAATTAACGAGCTCTTGCGGATGCAGGCTACCGTGGTGGTCGCTCCGCCCACAGAGGATATCAAGCAGATCGGCTCCCGGTTCGAAGGCGCCAAATCGACTGCCCGCTACCGCAGCTTTGAATACGAGAGCCAAATCATCGATATGGAACAGCCTGGTCTGCTGGCCGAGACCGGAGGGCTGAACTATCCATTCTCGATAGAGCGTGAGCTCATTCAAGCTTTACGGGCAGGAGAACGGGAGGAAGCTGTGCAGCAGTTGACCTTGTTTATGGAAGCTCTGTCTGCCGAGCGCGTTACAGAAATGGACGTGCAGCAAGGAATGATGCGCCTGCTGGCCGGAATCTTGAATGTGGTATCACAAGTGGGGATGAATCCGGCCAGTCTGTCCAAGGGAGAAAATATGTTTGAAGCCCTTTCCCAGATCCGGGATACACGCTCCATCATGAAGTGGTTTAACGAACATATCATCGAGCCCTACATGCAGGAGCTCGAAAAGCGGACCAACGGACAAGTGAAAAGAATGATTGAGCAGGCCAAGAACTATTTGCAGAACGAATATGCAAAGGACATCTCGCTGGATAGCTGTGCGGAGCATGTCGGTGCAGCGCCCTATTTACTCAGTAAGGCGTTCAAGGCGGAGACAGGGATCAATTTCACGGAGTATCTAACTCATATTCGCATGGATAAGGCCAAAGCTCTGCTGCGTGAGTCGGATACCATGATTAACGAAATCGCTTTGCGGGTAGGCTACCAGCCCAGCTATTTCATCCGGCTGTTCAAGAAGCTCGAGGGCATCACCCCCGGCCGATTCCGGGAGCTGGTGCGGGACGGGGGAGATTAGGACTGCGCCCGCGGTAGACAGCGGCCCATTCGAACAAGCAGGGACGATCGGCGGCAGCCCGGCGCTGCGAAAGGAGTGCCAATACGATGAAAATGAAGTCTTTTCTACTTCTATGTCTGGTCATCTTAGGTATCGCTTCTGTCGGTCTGATGTACTTGTATCCTTCCATATCTGCTAAATCCCAAACGGAAAGCATGGATATCGGGCACGGCGTTACCATGGAGTTTGTTTTGATCCATCCGGGATCATTCACCATGGGGTCTTCCTTGCATACAGGAGTGGGGGACGAAGCTCCGGAACACCGAGTCACGATCACAAAACCGTTTTATATGGGAACCTATGAGGTGACCCAGGAACAATGGCAGAACTCATGGGGAACAATCCGAGTACATTCAAAGGGGATCAAGCACCCGTAGACAGTGTCAGCTGGGATGAGGCTCAAAGGTTCATTGTAAAACTTCAAGAAAAGACCGGTCGTAAGTTTACCCTGCCAACGGAAGCCCAATGGGAATATGCCGCGCGTGCAGGTACGAGCACTGCATGGGACTTCGGTGACAATGAATCTCTGCTGGGTGAATATGCTTGGTTCGGGGACAATTCAGGTGGTGCGACTCATCCGGCAGGTCAGAAAAAGCCGAATGCTTGGGGACTTCACGATATGTACGGAAATGTCCAGGAGTGGTGTCGTGATTGGTATGCAGCCCCCTATCCCCAAGGGGATGCCGCTGACCCGCAGGGTCCAAAATCAGGTGAGTCACGTGTCCTGCGCGGGGGGGCTTGGGGAGACGATTATACAATGGTTCGCTCCGCCTATCGCAACGCTGCCGGAGCTGACGCCAAAACACCCGGCATAGGTTTTCGGGTTGTCATGGAGATCGATTAATAGAAAGGCCCGGACGGACCGGTGGTTCCGTCCGGGCCTTTCTTTGCATGCGAGGGGAAGCCTGCCTCAGGGAAGATCGAAGGCGACGATTTCATGTGCCCAAATCGCCTCACTGGTATCCACGACCAGAAAGTACTGCAGAACCATAAAAGTGCTACTTCGTGTTCTGCCGTTCCAAGAAAGTCCCATTGCTGGGAATTGGATTCCAAACTATGCTTAGAGCGTCGGGCGGCCGGGAGAGAAGTTCGACAGGTGGACGGTGGTGATTCCCCTTAACCCGGAAGGCATTCTTCCGTCCGATTCAGTCTGGTTCAGTCCGGTTCGCTCGAAGCGAAAGGGTGTGATATCGGCTGCCGCCGGTCTATACCAAGGGAGGTGATCGTACTTATCGTCACTGGCAAAGAAGGCGCCAGTTTCCTTGAAGTTACCTCTATGCGTTGCAAATTACAGTATGAAATGGGAGGAAAAAATGATGGAGCAATCCATGTCGTCCAGGTTCGCTGCTGCCAGTCCGCTTTTTAAATATGGTGCTGCTGCAATCACGGGCATAGCCGCATTCTTGGTGATGTCCACCTCTGCATTCGCTGCAGATTATTTCATCTCCCCAACCGGCAGTGATACGAATCCGGGTACGAAAAGTGCGCCTTTCAAAAGCATTATGAAAGCGCAATCAGCAGCATCCTCCGGAGATACCGTATATATTCGCGGAGGAGTGTACGATGATTTCCAAATTGCCGCCACCGACAGCAATTATAATTATGTGCATGACATTACGAAGAGCGGGATCACCTATGAGGCTTATCCGGGAGACGAGAGACCGGTATTTGATTTCCAGCATGTGCCTACGAATTTACGTGTGGCTGCTTTTCGTGTGGCGGATCAAGTAACCGGTATCAAATTTAAAGGATTTGATGCCATCGGGGTGAAAGTAGGCAGCCAAAAGCAATCCGAAGTGTTTAGAGTGATCGGACAGGCCGATTTCGAGCATGTAGCAGCTCATGATAATGAAGCCAATGGCTTTTACTTCACAACAAGAGGCACAGGAATTGTCCTTAATTGTGATTCCTATAACAACATCGGACCCACGGCCGTATCAGCGGGAAATACAGATGGTTTTGGCGCTCATGCAGGACCGGTTTCGTTCATTAACTCCCGTGCATGGAATAACAGCGATGACGGATTCGACAGTATCAGTTCCAGTGCGCCGGTAACTTATGACCATTCCTGGGCTTTCAATCATAAGGGGAATCAGGATGGGATAGGCGATAAAAATGGGTTCAAAGTCGGCGGATATGGTCATAGAACATCGGGAATTCCGGACCCGGTGCCGGTTCATACCGTCACCTATTCCTTGGCTGCCAATAACGGAGCGAATGGCTTTTATGCCAACCATCAGCCGGGTCAATCCGCTAACTGGATGAGTAACACGGCCTATCATAATGGTACGGCTAACTTCAATATGCTGGAGCGTGTCAGCCCAACGGAGGATGTCGACATTCCCGGTTACAGAGAAGTGCTGCATCATAACATCGCCTATATGGGGACACCGATCATGAATGATAATCATCCGCCGGAAAAGGTAAGCCATAACTCTTGGACCATCAATGGCGGCCTTCACATCACAGATAAAGATTTTGTAAGTCTGGATATTGCCCAATTATCTGCACCCCGAAAAGCAGACGGCAGCTTACCGGATGTTACCTTTATGCGTCCGGTAACGACGAGTCAGCTTTACAAAGAAGGACTCGGCTACCTTGCCGATCAAAACAGCAGCAAACTCCAGAGCTGGAAGTTCGACTTTGGACCTGCCAAGAGTGTGGAGGGAGGATACACAGGTGTCACGGCCGATAGGGCATATACACCGGAGAGAGGGTACGGTTTTCTGGGGTTAGGTCCGAATGGCTACCAAGAGGATGATCGAAGTGATGGATTTGTCATGCAGGAAGGGCAGGAGATCAAGCTTCGGGAGGTTGCAAAGCCTGTACCGGAAACGGCGGATGATGATGCTGTCGCTGTAACCGATCCGGGGATGCCCATTCGTTTTGCGGTGAAGGTAACCCCCAATACCTATTACAAAGTAAAGGTGACTCTAACCGGCGCTGATCCGAGCAAGGATGCCAAGGTGAATTTGTTTTCAGAGAAAAGACATTTTCATTTGACAGAAAAGGTCATTCCTGCGGGTACCAGCTTGAGCTATGAATTTAGTGTAAATGTTCAAAACGTTTATTCTAAAGTAACCGGGACCTATGTGGATACGATGCTCAATATTGCAGTAAGCGGGGAGAATGCAGCCCTATCTTCTGCAAAAATTGAACAGATCGAACAAGGCAGAACGCTTTGGGTTCTGGGTGACTCCACAGTGAATGATCAATTGGCATCACTGCCTTACTTCAGGCTTCAAAACTATTCGGGTGTCGGGCAGGCACTGTCCAAATATGCGGGTCCCCATATTGCGGTCTCCAATCATGCGGAAAGCGGATTGAATACCTACACCAGTATGAAACATTTTGATCAGTTTAAAGAACGTATTCAGCCCGGCGACGTTGTCTTCTTCGAGTTTGGACATAATCATAAAACGGATGGTCCGACAGGCTACTATAACGGGATTTACTATTATTATGATTTTGTTCACAGCAAGGGTGCTAAGTTCATTATTGTGGGTCCCATCGATCGGCACAGGGCTTATCAATATGATGCAGCAGCAAACACATGGACATCTACTTTAGATGGGTTTTCTGCGATGGGTAAACAATATGTCCAAGAAAAAGTGGCAGGGGGGCGGCGGATATTGCCTTTGTGGATCTAAATGCCCCTTCCCTTGCGTGGTATTCCCAGCTTTGCGAAGATTTGGGGTTCACGGCAGCGAGTACGGATTACTATTTCAGGGCAGTGCAAGGCGGGAGTGTAGACGGCACTCATCCGAATGATGCCGGTGTGGACCATTTTGCCCGCATGTTCTTTGACGGTGCCAAAGCGATCGTGAATGCAGATCCGGAAGCCCCCCAGGCCAAAGTATTAGCTGAAGTATTGAAAGGGACAAGAGCTGAAACCCCATATACCGTACCTGCTTCGATTACAAGCTTAGGACCTGCACCGAACAGTGCTTACCCTCAGCCGCATGTAACTCCAGCTGCTTATCCGTTAGTGATCAATCATGTGGCTGTAGACCCGAATGGAAACATAGGATCTATGTCTGTGACCAAACAGGGTGATCTTACTACCTATGGTAGGGGGATTGTAGAGGTATATACGGCTGGCGGCGTACTAAAAGGCACGGCCTATGCCAACGAGCAAATTGATAATACGATTGAAGGCACGCAGACGGTAACGTTCACGACGGACTTGACACTTGCTGCGAATGAAACCTTGAAAGCCTATGTCATGGAATTTGAGGATAAACCGGGATACCCGCTGACCAGTGTTCAGCTTTCTGATTTTTATACCCCTTAACAACAGCTGCATGTTTAGTTTCTGGCAATCAAAAAACAAAAGAAAGGGAATGTGGAGCTCTGGTATAATGGCGGGAGAAAAGGTTGTCTCTCAAGCTAAGGAGGTCCACGGATGGAGACTAAGCTGGGCAGGAAAATCGGTGAGGGCGGCTGCTCAGAGGTATATGAGTATGGGACGGAGCAACCAGCGAAAATCATCAAACTGGCCAAATCCAATACAAGTATGGATGCCATGAGAAACGAGTACCGGAATCACCGGACGGCGTGGGAGCTTGGGCTGCCTGTGCCGCAGCCTTTTGACTTGCGGGTTGTCGATGGACGTCCGGGCATTGTGGTGGAACAGATCCAGGGGGAGACGCTGATGCAGCGGTTCCTCCGGGGGTTGGACCAGCCGGAAGTCTCGGAGGACAGTCCGATTTATGACGATGTGCGCATGACGGCCCGCATTCTGAATGCGCTTCACAGTCAATCTGCTGAGGCTCTGCCCTCCCAGAGAGAGAGCATCAAGGGGGCTCTTCTTGGAGTGGAGAGCTTGACTGCTCCAGAGAAAAAGCAAATATGTGCGATACTCGATGACCTGCCCGTCAAGCAGCGGGTGTGTCATGGGGATCCGAATCCCGGGAATATTTTTGTGCGGCATGACGAAGGGCTCCTCATCGACTGGATGAATGCATCGGCCGGGAATCCGGAGGCGGATCTGGCGGAATATATCCTTATGGTCAGGTACGCTGTCCTGCCTTCTCATTTGGGGGACCGGATCATCGGCCGCTTTCACTCCATCCGGGAGATGATGATCGACGCGTTCATGGAGGAGTACACCAGGTTATCCGGTGTGACGGCCGAAGAGGTCGACCCATGGTTGCTTCCTATGGCGGCACGCAAATTGACGGCTGACGCCATATCGGACGAAGAGAAAGGCCTGCTTGTTCACGAGATCCGAGTGAGGTTGAATGCTTACAAGGGGGCGGAGGAGAGCTTCCGGGAGTAAGCAGAGGCATGTACTGAAAAAAGCGGAGACCTTGCGGCTCCGCTTTTTCGGCTGACTAGAAGCTTAATTTGGTTGCATAGAGGTACACAAACCCAAGAACCAATACAAATCCGACTACCGCACTAATGATGTAAGACTTCGCTTTCTTCCTGCCCAAAACTTTATTATCCTCCTTTACTATATAATTCCATTAATATATCGCATTTCGATGAATTATTGGAGTGACAAATGTCATGTTTTTTATTCACTTTAGAATGAGTCCAATTGCCTTCCCCAAAGCCCGGTTCAAATCCCCGCCGTTCCACTCCGAGGCCAGACCATAGACCAAGGTAACAATAACCAAAGAAACCGCCCCAAGGGTTTTTCCATAAAAAGCCCGGATGAGAAGCGATAAAACAATCCCGCCGAATACCCATAAGACAAGCAGCGCATTTATGAACGCCGTTATAACAGATCACCGCTTTATATTGGATTGGTTGTTGTATTGCCCGGTGAAGCCCCTTCATCACTTCTCCGTGCTCCGCCGGTTAGCGAGCAGCAGCATCACGAATGAAATGGCGATGATACATGCGGCCCAATACCACGCGAGGGTGTGGCTGCCTGCTTCCACGGCGATATAGATCGCGGTAGGCAGGGTTTGGGTCTGGCCGGGAATGTTGCCGGCGATCATCAGGGTGGCGCCGAATTCGCCCAAGCCCCGCGCAAACCCGAGAATGTAGGCCGAAACGACGGAACGCCAGGCAAGAGGCAGGGTGATATGCCGCAGCACCTGCCATTCACTCGCGCCGGTGGATCTGGCGGCATCTTCGAGATCCCGGTTGACGGCGCTGAATCCGGTTTTCATCGCTTGATACACCAAAGGGAATGCCACCACGATCGAAGCGATGACGGCAGCCGACCAGGTGAAAATGATCGGCCGGTGGAACAAGAGCTCCGAGAGCTGTCCGATCCAGCTTTTTTTGCCGAGCAGCATCAGCAGGAGAAAGCCGACCACGGTCGGAGGCAGCACAAGGGGGAGAAGGATGGCGGTCTCCACCCAGGTTTTGCCCGGGAAGCTTCTCCGGGCCATAACCCACGCGGCCCCTCCGCCCAGCAGCAGCACGAAGACGCTGGCGACAACGGACACCTTGAGGGAGAGCAGGATGGGGGCGGTGAACTCGGTCCAGTTCGTGAGCTCCATCCTTACTCCGGAATCGAGAAGCCGTATCGGACGAACACGTCCTGGGCTTCCTTGCTTTGGAGATAGGTGAAGAAATCGCCGGCTTCCTCCCCGTGCTTCGTGGTCTTGACGATGCCAGCGGGATATTCAATCGGCGTATACGTCCCAGGGTCCACCGTGAAGGCGAGCTTTATTTTGCCGGAGGTGAGGGCATCCGTCTTGTATACGAAGCCGGCCTCGGCATTCCCGGATTCGACATAGGTGAGCACCTGACGCACATCCTTGGCCTGCACGATCTTCGGCTGCAGCGTGTCCCACAGCGCCAGCTTCGTCAGCGCCTCCTTGGCATAGCCTCCGGCGGGGACGGTCTGCGGTTCGCCCACCGCCACATGCCGGACGGCATCCCCGCGCAAATCTTCCGGCTTGGTTAAGCCGGCTGTGCTGTCCGCCGGTACGACGACCACCAGCTCATTCCGGAGCAGGGGCGTCTGCTGCGAAGCGTCGATGTACAGCTTGTCAACCAGCGCTTTCATATTCTCGGCCGACGCAGACAAATAAAGATCCGCCGGTGCGCCCTGTTCAATCTGCTGCTGCAGTGCGCCGGAGGCACCGAAGTTGAACTTCAGCTTGACCTGTCCGTTCTTCGCTTCGTAGTGCTTCTGGATCTCCTTGAGCGCGTCGGTTAAGCTGGCCGCCGCCGATACCGTCAGCTCGACTTGGGCCGCCGGTACGGACGCCTGATCTGCCGGTGCCGGCGAGGCGCCTTCCGAGCCTGGACTCTTGGATGCTCCGCATCCCGTGAAGATCAACGAAGCTGCGGCTGCACCTAACAAAACAGCACTAAATCGATGAAATAACCGCATGGGTTCTCCTCCGAATCCTCTTTTCTCTCTGTTTCGTTATAATTAGTATGGTTTGGTTATGAGTAATTATATATAAGATGAAAAACTCCGTAAAGTAGAATTGAAATCAACCTGCTCGAAGCTTATGATGAGGAGAAGAAGGGACGGAGCAAGCCTGATGGAGGACAAGCATGAGCATCGACATATCCTATACGACGGAAGAAATCGCCAAGCTGCTTAAAGTTTCAAAATTAACGGTATACGATCTCATCAAAAAGGGCGAGCTGCCGGCATACCGGGTCGGCAAGCAGATGCGCGTCGACGCCTCGGACCTGGAGGCCTACAAAGCCCGTGCCAAAGGCGGCCAGCCTCTGCCGGCCAAGGAGGTTCCCGCAGCGGCTCCGCACTCGGCGGCACCGAGCCAACTGAACCGTACGGTTAAAGATACCCTTGTCATTACCGGGCAGGATGTCAGCCTGGATATTCTCGCGGGGCATATGGAACGAAAGGTCGGGGGCTACCGGCCGCTGCGCGCCTACGTGGGAAGCATGGACAGCCTCATCGCCCTGTACCGGGGCGAAACGGATATCGTCAGTACGCATCTGCTCGACGGGGATACCGGCGAATACAATCTGCCCTACATCCGCCGGCTGCTCACCGGCTTCGAGTATGTGGTGGTCAACCTCGTCTCGCGCATGGCCGGATTGTATGTCAGGCAGGGGAATCCGCACGGGATCGGCGGCTGGGCGGACCTGGCGAAGCCGGGGCTGCGGATGATCAACCGGGAGAAGGGCTCCGGGGCCCGCGTACTGCTGGATGAGCAGCTCCGGCTGCACGGCATCACGGCACGGCTGCTGCAGGGATATGCGCAGGAGGAGTCCAATCATATGGGGGTGGCCGGCAAAGTGGCGACCGGCGAAGCGGATTTTGGGGTCGGCACCGAGAAGGCCGCTTACCTGGTCGGCGGAGTGGAGTTCATCCCGCTCGTGCAGGAGAGAGTGGACCTGGTGATGGTCAAAAAGCCGGAGAACCTGGCGTGGATCGAGCAGGTCAAAGGGGTGCTTCAATCCGAAGCCTTTCACAGCGAGCTGCGCCCGATTCAGGGGTATGATCTGAGCCGGACGGGGCGCGTCTTGTTCGAGACGCCATGACGGCTATCCGCCAGAACTCCTCCGCGTGTATTGCGGCAGGGGAGCGAACACGGGACGAACACACTCCAGGGTACAAGCACAAACACGGCCAACGGATGAGGTTGGCTGTGTTTTTTCATGCCATAAATCATGATCTTGGGCCAAGATGAGCTTCTTCGGCGGCAAAGTACTCCACCATATAATCCCGGAACTTGCGGGCCGCCATGGAAAGGTACCGTTTATTATGCCACACGAGTTGAAACTCGCGCCGGCAGACCGGATCGTCGATGGACAGCAGATGAATGGGGACGTTCGGCCCTCCGCAGCCGCCTGTCAGGGCGACGCCCAGACCCGATCCGACCAGCTTGGCAATCGCCGCCGGTTCGTCTACCCGGCAGACGAAATGGGGCATGAACCCCGCCGCACGGAAGAACCCGTCATTCATTTTCTGAAAATGATAGCCCTCTTTGTACCCGATAAAGGGCTCCTCCGCCGCCTCACTCAAGCGTACGCTCTTCCGGCCGGCTAACCGGTGTCCGGGAGGGACGGCAAGGTAAACCTCTTCCTTCAGGACCGATACGCTGCCCCAATCGGGCCCATCCATGGGTAAAGGGGTAAAGCAGAGATCCAGTTCGCCGGCCTCCATCTGGTGGGCCATCTCGACCATGGCGGCTTGTGTGATCCGCAGACTAACCTTCGGGTGAAGCGAAAGGAAGCCGCTTAAGGGTTCCGAGAGGCGTTCCAGGGTCGAAGCCGCCAAATGAATGCTTCCATGCTCCAACCCCGCAAGGTCCGCTACCTCTCTTTGTCCCTCTTCCAGCAGGGTGAGCGCCGCCTCCACTTTGTCCAAAAAGGTCCGTCCATACGTATTCAGCCGAATCTGCCTGCCGTCGCGGTCAAACAGGGGCACCCCCACATCCTTCTCCAGCCGTGCGATCGTCTTGGACAGGGCAGGCTGCGCAATCCGCAGCTCCTGTGCCGCCTTCGTCATATGCTCCATCCGGGCAACCGTGCGAAAGTACTGAAGCTGCAGCAGTTCCAAGCCATGGTCCCTCCTCTTATATACTCAAGGGAATGAATGATATTGAACAAGATGTATTATTCTTTATGAATTATGGAGTATACAATACAACTATGCAAGCGACAATCAACCTTCCCGGGAAGAAGGGCTTGCCGTTCGACCCTATGTCCGTCCGAGACTGACAGGAGGTCTATGCCTACAGAAAGCGGGATGAGGTTGTGGGAACCGGAACAACGCAGGGAGCGGGAGAAAAGGTCATTCGGATTCTCGCGTTCACGCTGGTCATCTCGGTCATGAGCGCGACGATGTTCAATATCGTCCTGCCCGAGATCCGGAGGGAATTTCAGCTCTCTCTCGTGCAGGTAAGCTGGGTTACTTCTTCTTTTTTGCTGATCTATGCCATCGGAACCGTCATCTATGGCAAGCTGGCCGATCTTTATAAGCTCAAGGATTTGCTGACGTTCGGTCTGCTCTTCTTTGCCTTCGGCTCTCTGATCGGGCTGGCGGCTCAAGCCTATTGGACGGTCCTGCTTGGCCGGGTGCTGCAGGCCGTTGGGGCGGCGGTCATCCCGGCGGCGGCAGGGCTGATTCCGGTTCGCTATGTTCCGCCGGAGAACCGGGGGAGGGCTCTGGGCATCGCGATGACGGGTCTTGCGGTCGGCGGGGTGATCGGCCCCGTCGCGGCTTCCTTGATCGTGAGCGCCGCGCATTGGCGGTGGCTGTTCCTCATGCCGCTTTTGACGCTGCTCGCATTGCCCTATTACCGCAAATATCTGCCCGACGAACAGGAACGGGCAGGGAGCATCGACTGGACGGGAGCCGGACTTCTGGCGGGAGCGGCGGCACTGCTGCTCATTGCCATCACGACGAAGGCCTGGGCACCGGCCGCCGGCTGCGTGATTGTGCTCCTCCTCTTTACCGTGAGAATCCGCACCGCGGAGAATCCCTTTATACGCCCTGAGCTGTTCCGTAATCCAAATTATGCGGTTGGGCTGGCTTGTGCTTTTCTTACGACGGGGATCGGTTACTCGCTTCCCTTTCTGAGTCCGCAGCTGCTGACCGACGTGCAGGGCCTGGCTCCGGAATGGGTCGGCTTGGCCATGGTCCCGGGGGCCGCCGCCACGGCGGTATTGGGCCGAAAAGCGGGAAAGCTCGCGGACGCCAAAGGGAACCCGTTTCTTTTTTATACGGCATCGGCGCTGTTATTGACCTGTTTTGTACTTCTCTCTTCTTATGCCGGCGTCCCGCCCGTTTGGATTGCACTGATTCTGGTTTTCGGCAATGTCGGGCAGTCGTTCCTGATGATTGCTCTATCGGGCACGATCTCGAGAACTCTATCCAAGGAAGAGACCGGCGTAGGTATGGGGCTGCTCGCCATGCTGAACTTTATTGCCGGAGCGCTCTCCTCCAGCCTTTACAGCGCTGCGGTTGACCAGGGAGCGGCTTCCGGCTGGAATGTCATCCATTCATCTGCGGCTGCTTCCGTGTACAGCCATATTTATTTGGTGCTGGCCCTGCTGCACGGGGTCATTCTGATCCTGTATTATTGTCAATTCGGCAGAAGAGGGCGCTGACCGATATCCAATAAACGAAGCCGATCCAAGTTGATTGAGCAAACCAAGGAGGGATTCTTATGAAAGCTGCAGCATTTGCTTCATTCGGAGGACCGGAGGTGATGAGTCTGATGGAGTTTCCGGAGCCGCAGGCCGGACCGGGTCAGGTGAGGGTTCGCGTGAAAAGCGCCGGCGTGCAGCATTTTGACTCCGCCGTGCGAAGCGGCTGGAAGCCTGCCTACGGGTTGGAGGTGAAGCTGCCGCAGATTCCGGGCAATGAGTTAGCCGGGATCGTGGACCAGGTGGGGGAAGGGGTCACCGGTTACTCCGTAGGCAGCCGCGTGCTGGGTTTCTCCCTGTTGAACAGCTATGCCGAATATGTGGTCGTCGGCGCGGACCAGATCGTGAGCAAGCCCGATACCCTGTCCTGGGAGGAAGCGGGCGGGCTGACCGGCAACGGACAAGGCGCTCATATCGCCTTGAACGCGATCGGCGTCGGACCGGGCGATACGGTCCTGATCAACGGGGCGGCTGGTTCGCTGGGCTCATTCGCGGTACAGCTGGCGAAGGAGCGGGGAGCGAAGACGGTCATCGGCACCGCCAGCGAAGGCAACCATGACTTCATCCGTTCGCTCGGCGCGATTCCGGTAACGTACGAGGCAGGCTTGGCGGACCGGCTGCGTCAGCTTGCTCCGGACGGCATCCACGCCGCATTCGATACGGCCGGAGGCGAAGGGCTCCGTGCGGCGGTGGAGCTCGTGAAGGACAGGAACCGCATCTGCACGTACTTCGCCTACGATCTTGTCGAAGAACTCGGCCTCAGAGTGGTCCGGGGCGAACGCTCAGCCGCCCGGCTTGCCGAATTGGTGGAGCTCCATACCCAAGGGAGGCTGCAGATTCACATCCGGCAGGTATTCCCGCTGAGCCAGGCGGGGGAGGCGCAGCGTGCCCTTGAGACCCGGCACGGGCGCGGGAAGATTGTTTTGAGGATCGACTAGGGATACCGTGGAGATAAGTTGTGGGGAGACGGGACTGAGGGAGCTGCCGGGTGGCGGCTCCTTTGTTGGGTTTATCCGTACCGTGTCTTCTTGAACATTAATGGCCGGGCCGTTGGATGCCGAGCCAGCCGCTTACCTCGCATTGGCCTTCCTGATTTCGACCGACAGCCACAACCGTGCCGTCCGATCTCAGGCCGAGCGTATGAGCGCAGCCCGCCGCAACCGCCACGATATCGCGCCAGCCGCTAACATTGCATTGGCCATGCTCATTCCAGCCCACAGCTGTCACCGTACCGTCCGCTGTAAGTCCGATGGTATGATGACTCCCTGCCGCGATGGCCACGATATCGCGCCAGCCGCTTACATTGCATGGCTCACGTTTATCCCCACCCACAGCGACTACCGTGCCGTTCGATGTAAGCCCGACGGTATGAAGGTAACCGGCCGCAACCGCCACGATATCGTGCCAGCCGGTTACATTACATTGGCCATACCGATTATTTCCCACCGCCGCCACCGTACCGTCCGAAGTAAGCCCGACCGTATGCCAGTCACCCGCCGCTGCCGCCACCATATCACGCCAGCTGCTTACATTGCATTGGCCTTCATGATTTCGTCCCACAGCCATCACCGTGCCATTCGATGTAACTCCGACGGTACGACGCCAACCCGCCGCAATCGCCACGATATCGCGCCAGCCGCTTACCTCGCATTGGCCATGCTTATTCCAGCCCGCAGCCGCCACCGTGCCGTCCGACTTAAGCCCAACGGTATGTGCATTACCGGTATGAGCGCAGCCTGCCGCAACCGCCACGATATCGAGCCAGCCGCTTACATCACATTGGCCGTATTTATTATCACCCACAGCTGTCACTGTGCCCTCCGATGTAAGTGCGACGGTATGACGATAACCCGCCGCCAGGGTATGTTTAGGCCACGGGTTCACCTTGAACGCCGCTTCTTTCGGTGAGATGCAGTCCATGCTGTACCTCCTTACTTCGAATGATCTCTTTTCCTATAGTCTAACAATAATTTTACCATATAAAGAAAATCTTAGCTTTAAAGGGCTTCATTGCCTAATGGCCTTATGTCAGCCTATAGGAGTACATCATTAGCAGGCTGCGCTAAGGATTCTGATCATCTCATACCTACTACCTTGTGCATAGGCGCGACGGCAATGATACCATGGTGAATCTTGTGTCCAGGATGTCCAGGACGGTCAGCATCGATAACAAGTTTTACGGCAATGACTTGGTCTAACCGGAAGAGTTTGTGGCAGGCAGGCTGCTGTCCACGCTGCGGCAGAAGCGATGGGAGCAGCCGGAACGCCTTGAATTCTTCCGCATGAATGAAGAAAAAGACGGTTCGCCGGTTGCCGGCAGCCGTCTTTTCATATCGTCTCTATCGCTGAGAGCATCCTGGAAGGACGGGAAGGCCCTCTTACTGTTTTCCTTCAGTGTAGATATGGAAGTTGACGCCGAACTTGTCCGTCACGATGCCGTAGGAGGGGCTGAAGAAGGTGTCCTGCAGCGGCATTTGGATCTGACCGTCCTGGGATAAAGCATCGTAGATCTGCCGCGCTTGAGCCGGGTCCGCCGTCGTAATACAGATCGTAACCTGGTTGCCGCTCTGGTGGGGCTGGCCCGGGAACGTATCCGAGAGCATCAGATCGGACTCGCCGATCCGGATCATGGCATGGGAGATCCGTCCTTCTGTGCCCTCCGGCAGACGGAATTCGGGATTCTCGGGCATTTCTCCGAACGTTTGGCAGAACAGCAATTTGGCATCCAGGGCTTTCTCATAGAAATCAATAGCTTCCTTCGCATTCCCGTTCATGACGAGATAGGTGGTCAGACGCAGGCTCATGGGATACACCATCCTTGGTCAATTTGGCTTGTGCATGGACAAGCAGGATCAATCCAGTTTCCATTATAACCACAAACGGGAAAGCTATAAAGCGAGGGGAGGAAACCTTAACCAATTCTTTATTTCCACTGGCCGGTCGGTTCAAGTGAAGTGAAGTGAAGTGAAGTGAAGTGAAGTGAAGTGAAGTGAAGTGAAGTGAAGTGAAGTGAAGGCCTAATTAACCTTACCGGGTTGACAGCTGACTCCAGGTACTGTAAAGTCAAACTAACTTAATAAAATGCTTTTGAAAAGTGTTTATGTTATTCGAGGGGGCGGTATATTGGATTCGATCGGCGGCAACTCCCTGGTCATCCGGGAGGTCAATCTGAACCTGGTTCGCAGGGCACTCAAGGAAAAAGAGCAGGCGACCAAGCGGGAGCTTGCGCTGGCCACAGGGCTGAGCACGGTAACGGTCGGTACCCTTCTGCAGGAGCTGACCTCTCAGGGAGAAGTGAAAGAAGCCGAGATGGCGTCATCGGGAGGCGGCCGGCCCGCCCAGCTGTATTCGTACAACGGGGATTACGCCCATGCCCTGATTCTGTTCCCTCATGAAGCCAAGGGGGATATCCGAATCCGCTGCACGGTAGTGAATCTTCTGGGCCGGGTTGCTGCCGATACGGAGGCGCCAGTAGAGAGTGTGGACCTCCAGGCCTTCGAGAGTCTAATTGACGAGGCGATGGAAGCTTATCCTTCCATCGGGGCGATCGGCTTTGGACTGCCCGGCGCGGAATTCGAGGGACGTATGCTGGTGTCCGACTATGAAGCACTGCGCGGCCTGGCGCTGCGGGAACACTTCCGTGACAAGTACCGGAGACCGGTGACGGTGGAGAATGACGTCAATGCGGCTGCGGTGGGCTTCTGGAAACGCAAAGGCGTAGCCGCGGATGCGACCGGCGCTTACTTGTACATTCCGGACCGGTTCCCGCCGGGGGCAGGGATCGTCATTGAGGGGAAGCTGTTCCGGGGCAGGAGAGGTTTTGCGGGTGAGGTGGCGAATATCCCGCTCGGGATCAGCTGGGGAGAGGCTCTGCTCCTTGAACCGGAGGAAGTGCGGCGCGAGGCTGCCGCCCGTTTGACCGCAGCCGTCTGCAGTGTCCTGAACCCGGATTTTGTCGTGCTGAACGCGAGCTTCATTAAACAGGGGCATCTGCCCGCTATGGCAGAGACCTGCGGCAGACTGCTGCCTGCAGGGTCGCTGACGGAGCTGTGGGTGTCCGATGATTTTACGGCCGATTACGTCAGCGGAATGGTCGTGCTGACGCTCGGCACGCTCGAATCGGGATTACGCTTAGCCAAATAACTGAAAGACAGGCGGGAATTACAATCTATGGTTACCTTACTGCTTATCCTTATTTATATCGCTTTTATCTCCCTGGGCCTGCCGGATTCCGTGCTGGGCTCGGCTTGGCCTGTGATGCAGGCCGAATACGGCGCGCCGCTCGGGCTGGCCGGCTACATCTCCATGCTGATCGCGGGAGGGACGATCCTCTCCAGCTTATTCAGCGGCTGGGTCATCCAGCGGCTTGGAACCGGCCTTGTGACGATGATCAGCGTCATGCTCACCGCCGCCGCGCTGAGCGGCTATGCGTACGCGCCTTCGCCGGCATGGCTGTTTCTCTTCGCAGTGCCGCTCGGACTCGGGGCGGGGGCTGTCGATGCAGGGCTGAACAGCTATGTGGCCGCCCATTACAAGGCGCATCACATGAGCTGGCTTCACTGCTTCTGGGGGATCGGGGCCACCCTGGGACCCATCATCCTGTCGCAGTATGTAACCAGCGACGCTTCCTGGAGGCAGGGGTACCAGACGATCTCGCTGCTCCAGTGGGGGCTGGTGGCCGTGCTGCTGCTCGCTCTGCCGTTGTGGAAGCTGGCAGCGGCTTCCCGCGAGGCTGCCGCAACGGCGCAGCAGGCGGGAGAAGAGGGCGCGGAAGACATCCGGCGCCAGGCGGAAGAAGAGAAGTCCCCGGCGAAGCAGGGAGTGATCCTCGCCCTGCTCACGTTCCTGTTCTACTGCGGGGTTGAAGCTTCCGTCGGCTTATGGGGAAGCAGTTACCTGGTCCATGTCAAAGACCTGCCGGCTTCGACGGCGGCGGGGTGGATCTCGATGTACTATGGGGGCATTACGGTTGGACGGTTCATCACCGGATTCGTTACCTTTAAGGTCAGCAGCCGCACCTTGATCCGCGCGGGGCAGCTTACCGTGTTGGCGGGCGCACTTCTCCTGCTGCTGCCGCTGCCGGCCGTATGCTCCCTGATCGGATTGATTCTCGTGGGACTTGGCTGCGCGCCGATCTTCCCATGCATGATCCATGAGACGCCGGCCCGTTTCGGCAGCAAGCATGCCCCGCGCATCATGGGCTACCAGATGGCGGCCGCTTATACAGGCAGCACGGTCCTGCCCCCGCTGCTCGGTGCACTGGCGGCTGCTTTGACGGTCGGCATTTTCCCGGTGCTGGTGCTTCTTTACGCTTTCCTGATGCTTGCCGCCTCCGAACGCATCAATTCGGTGCTGAAGACGCGTCTGCAGGGTAGGGGCACACATCAGTCCGCATAACCTGAATGAAAGACTCTCGGTATGGAGGGTCTTTTTTATATTCTGGAACTCCGTTGATCTTGGTTCAGTTGCCAAACCAGCACCGGCTGTACTACAGTGGATGAGATACATGACACCATCCCATACCGAACACAATAGGGAGGAACAGGAAGGAGGGGCGGGGTGTCCATTAGATTTCGATTGCTGCTGTCCTTTGCTTCGGTCGTCATCGTCTCGGTCCTGCTCATCGTACTGTCGGCGTATCTGCTGTCGGTAGCGGTGACGGGAGACTTCAAGAGCCTCCGCAGCTTTTATACGATTCACTACGGTCTTCATCCGCTGTCGGAGGAAGAGGAGCGCATCTTCCTCGAACTGAAGTACCTGGCCAAGCATGACCCGGCGAAGCTGACGGACCCGAAGCTGCTCAAGGACTATGATCTGCAGCTCAAGATGGTACAGGCCGGACTGGTCGTCCGCCGGAGCGAGGCGCTGATCTACTCCACGCCGAACATGCCGCAGGCCGACTTTACGGGCGTGCTTCCCGCGTATGACCTCGGGAACTACTCGATCCGCAATACGCTTAACGTGAACAGCCGGTTTTTCGGGTACGCGAAGTTTGATTTTTATTTCGACGAGGCGGCCGGGGTAAAAGGCAGTATCTTCGTGCTGCGGGAACGCAGTCCGTTCGCGGAGATGGTCCGCACCCTGCTGCCGGTGCTCATCGGAGTCATTCTGCTCATCGTGCTCATCACCAGCTTCATTCTGTACCGCTATGTCACGCGCAAGATCGTCAAGCCGCTCGAAGGGCTCCGGCAGTCGGCGGAGCGGATCAAGGCCGGCGATCTGACCTATGAGCTGCAGGCCGAGTCGAGGGATGAGGTCGGACAGCTCGTCATGAGCTTCGATGAGATGCGCAGACAGCTGCATGCTTCGATCCGGCTCCAGCTGCATTACGAGGAAAACCGCAAGCAGCTGCTCTCGAATATCTCGCATGATCTGCGGACCCCGATCACCACGATCAAAGGGTACGCCGAAGGCATACGGGACGGCGTGGCGCGGACGCCCGAGAAGCTTGCGCAGTATGCGGGGGCCATCCATACGAGGGCCGCGGATATGGAGCGGATGGTGGAGGAGCTGTTCTTTTACTCGAAGCTGGATCTTAAGAAAGAGCCGTTCTCCTTCGAAGAGACGGAGCTGGCTGCACTGCTGCAGCAGATCACCCGGGAGCACGCGATCGACTTCGAACGCCACGGCATTGAGGTGGTATGGGAGGAGATCCCGCAGCGGCCGGTGACGGTGCTCGCCGACCGGGAGAAGCTCAAGCGGGTGGTCCACAATCTGCTGCACAACAGCATGAAGTATATGATCCGCGAGCCCAAAGTCATTATGATCGGCGTCCATGCGCCGGAGGGGGCGGATGAGGTGACGGTGCGGCTGACGGACAACGGTCCCGGCATCCCGGCGGATGCGCTGCCGCATATCTTCGAACGCTTCTACCGGGCGGAGTCCTCGCGGACATGGGCAGCCGGCGGCAGCGGACTCGGCCTGGCGATTGCCCGGCAGATCGTCGAAGGCCATGGCGGTACGATCCGGGCGGACAGTGAGCCGGGCCGGGGAACAAGTATGTTTTTTACACTCCAAATCGTGAAGGAACATCGGTGAGCGCCCATGAAAAGAATCCTGATCATTGAAGATGATCCGTATATTGCTGAGCTTCAGAAGGATTACCTGCAGCTGAATGATTTTGAGGTGGATGTGACCGGCGACGGCGATGACGGCCTGGCGAAAGCGCTGGGCGGAGGGTATGACCTGTTGATCGTAGACCTGCAGCTTCCCGGCACGGACGGCTTCGGCATCTGCCGCAAGGTGCGCGAGAAGCTCGATATCCCGGTGCTGATCGTGTCTGCGAAGAACGAGGAGATCGACAAGATCCGCGGCTTCGGGCTCGGGGCCGACGATTTCGTGACGAAGCCCTTCAGTCCGGGCGAGCTGGTGGCGAGGGCCAAAGCCCATTTGTCCCGGTATGAACGCTTCCTGGGCGGAGGGCGGCAGGCCGCGGGGCCGGAGGTGATCCAGATCCGGGAGCTGTCGATTCATCCGGAAGCCCACCGGGTGTACGTGCACGGCAGGGAAGTGACGCTGACGACGAAGGAGTTCGAGGTGCTGCTCTTCTTCGCGACCCATCCGAACCGGGTGTACAGCAAGGAAGCGCTGTTCGAGCACATCTGGGGGCTGGAGTCGAGCGGGGAGATTGCGACGGTCACGGTGCATATCTCCAGGATCCGGGAGAAGATCGAAGGGGACCCGGCCAATCCGCAGTTCATCGAGACGGTCTGGGGCGCAGGCTACCGGTTTAATGTGTAATGTTTCCTATGTACTCCCGGGTGTCTGACCTACTGTGAACATTGTTATGCGCCTGTTTAGAAAATGTTTATACTTCCTTAGAAGGGGGTTTAGCGTGGTCGTTTATGATGAAGTTGTTCAGGAAAACAACCATAAACCGACCGAGAGGAAGATACCAGGATGAAGAAGATGAACCGCAAGGCAGCCGTTATGGCCATAGCAGTACTGATGGGCGGAGGGAGTGTGCTTTCCTTCCAATCCACCGCTGCTGCAGCTCAGGAGACGGCGATGGACAGTGATGCGGTCCGGCAGGCGATCGCCCAGCTGGTCAGCCAAGGCGTTCTTCACGGCGCAGGGGAAGGTCATATGCAGGAGGAGCGGCACGTCACGAATGCCGAAGCCGTCAAGATGATCGTCCTGGCCCTGGGACTGAAGCCTTCGCAGGAAGCGGCGGCTCAGCCGTCCGAGCCTTGGTACACGGCCTATGTGAATACAGCCGCTGCGCATAAACTGCTTGAGGACAGCTCCAAATTCCTGCCGAATCAACCGGCAGACCCTTCGGAGCTTGCAGCGATGATCGCCAAAGCGCTCCAGCGGGACGTGAAGTCGGTGCAGTATTGGATGAACGGTCTGCAGATCGGCCAGGAGCAGCATATCTCGCGGGGGGACACTGCCCGGCTGTTCGTAGCGGCGGAGAAGGCGGTCCGTTCGGAGCATGCGCAGATCGTATCGGTTAAGGCGCTGAACAAAATAGCGTTCGAGATGACATTCGACCGGCCGCTGACCCTTGCCGACGAGGCTTTGGCAGCCGCGCAGGCGAACTTCATCTTCGAGCCGGGGATCAAGCTGGTCAACCAGCCCCGGCTCAAGACAGGATCTTTCGCGACCTATATTGTTCCGGTTCAAACCATGCAGCCGGACCATGAATATACGCTTACTTATAAGGGGCAGCAGACTTTCCGGGTAGCATCCAGCGGGGAAATGATTCAACTGAAGAGCACCCGCCAAGTGACGAACGATACGTTCGAGGTCGACTCTTTCCGTGCGGATGGAGTGATCGATTACGGGTATGTGATCTCGGCCTATGCCGGCGGGCGCGGGGCGAATGCGGCTGTTCTCGAAGAGGGCAACACGCTGCAGGGACAGACCATGCAGATCATTCCGTCTCTGGCCGCACGCCAGGCGACACTGACACCGGAGGGCGGCCAGCCGGTCACCGTGAATTATGTAGGATTCACGCAGTCCACGGACGGCCGGCAGGAGCCGAAGTTCCGTTTGCCGGCAGGCACCGCGCTGCAGCCGGGTGTGAAATACACGGTAACCTCCGATTGGTTCGAGCTGGAGAACAACACATTCGTTGCAGAGCAGATCGAGCCGCTGCAGATCGCCGCGGTATCACAGACCGATGAGCGTGTCGTCGCGGTGACGCTGTCGGCCGATCCGGGTGATGAGCTGTTCGCGTACCGTTCCATTGAGCTGAAAGGATCGGACGGAACGGTCCTCACGGCCCAATACCGGGTGCAGACTCGTAAAGGGGATACAGGGGTGTTCGATATCCAGAACGACGGCAGGCTGGCGTCCGGCGTTACCTATGAGGTGGTCCCGGTTGGAACGTGGGCTACGGCAGATAGCGTAAAGTTGACGGCAAAATAAGAAGAAATGCGCTTTGGAGAGGCTGCCTGCGGGCGGCCTTTCTTTGTTATTGTGGGCATGGGAACTTCAACTCATTCGCAGGGTGGGATGCCAAAAAAGAGCCCCAAAGGGACTCTTCACTTGATTGCTCTATGTAATTGAAAAAGAGGCACAACCGGTCTGCTCTTAGCGCTGCTTCCTCCCGGACCTGACGCGGTTCGAACTTCTTGTTTGCCTCGAGTACATCTTAGCAAAGAGCCTTAAAGAAGGGAAGAGGGAGTTGCAGCCAGGGAAGGAACCCTCCAACAGAGGAAATAGATTGCCGTTCACAAGAAGGGACATGCGGGTTATAATGAAATTCCGCTGAGGGGTTGAATACACAGCGGTGCGGCTCGAAAGAGCGCAGTTCCAGCGTGGAGAGATGTCCGAGAGGCTGAAGGAGCACGACTCGAAATCGTGTAGGCGCGCAAGCGTCTCGAGGGTTCGAATCCCTCTCTCTCTGCTGATATATATTGTACTATGGCGGCATAGCTCAGCTGGCTAGAGCGTACGGTTCATACCCGTAAGGCCGGGGGTTCGATCCCCTCTGCCGCTACTTATTATGGTTTGGAGAGGTGTCCGAGCTGGCCGAAGGAGCACGATTGGAAATCGTGTAGGCGTCACAAGCGTCTCGAGGGTTCGAATCCCTCTCTCTCCGTTGCACCAGATCCGCGGATTACCACCGCGGAACATGTTAAGCGGTTGTGGTGGAATGGCAGACACGCTATCTTGAGGGGGTAGTGGGCTTACGCCCGTGGAGGTTCGAGTCCTCTCAACCGCATAGGATTGTCGTATGCAAAGAGTCCCGTGTTCATGGGGCTTTTTTTGTATTACGGCGCCTGCCGCTGACCAATGTAACCAATTTATCCTGAACTTGTGGATTGCACGGTCCGTTCTTATGGGCCATAATGAAGAAGGAAAGACAGCCTCTTATCCAACAGACTGCCACCGATCTATCGGTGGTCTTACATATCTTCTCCAACATGATCTGCAGAACACCCTCCTCGTTATCCGAGGAGGGTGTTCTATTTGTTACCCTGATGGCCCTTGCGAAAGGGCCTTTTTGGGCCGAAAACCTATTCATTATTCTTTAGAGAGAAGCTTTCCCCTTTATGATATCATAGATTTAGATATGGTAAAAATAGGAAAATATAATCCCCGGGAGGATGAAAACTATGGTACAAGCCAAAGCGGAACAGCTTCAGCTCGTGTTCGGAACGCAGGGAGATGATATGATCACAGCGGCAGCGAAGGAGAGGGTATTCGCGGGAGCGGGCAGCGACTTGGTGCAGGTGCTGGAGGGCAGTGACGGTGCGGATCTGCACGGCGGAACGGGAGAAGATACGCTGCGGGCATACACCGATTACCGTACGCTGAGCGATGGGAACCTGTTCATTGGGGGGACCGGTGGGGATAGATATGAGATTGAAGTGATTGGAGATATCTATGGAGGTGGACATACCATCCGTGAGCAGGGTTCCGCGGGTGAAACGGATACGCTCCGCTTCTTTGGCGGTGCAAGCCCCGGCGATATGCGTGTCATACGGGACGGCCATTCCCTGTACATGCATCAGGGAGAATATGGTGTTACCGTCAACATAGAGCATTTCTTCGACAACGCCGGATACCGCATCGAACGCTTTGAATTTGAAGACGGCACGGTATGGACCGACAAAGAGGTGGAGCAAATGGCACTAGCCATGGCGGGTTCCACGGGCGCCGGCGGATCCGGACAGGCACAGGCCGCGCTGGAGGACTTCCCGAGCATTCTGCTCGCTTCTTCGCCCATGATCCCATAAGATAAAGGATGGGGTTCGTCATCCCCGGAGAATTTGATTATAACCATTCTCTGCTTTGACATTTCACTTCCATTTGCATATGATGGCAGTAGTACAAATGAATGGAGATGCTTTTATGGCCGAGGTTGTTCTTAACTAATCAATTTCATAGATGCGGCTGTGCGGAATACCTGAGACGCTACAGGTCTGTCCTTATATGGGCATACGTGGCATAGCAGGGTACCGATGTGCAGGCCGGCGAGCCCGAGAATCTGGTGCTCCTGTTTGCCTGCGCCGTCACAGCGGCATGAAATTAGTTAAGAACAACGGATCATATCGACTGCAAAAAGCATTTTTTTGCGAGGATACCGTGCTCTTAGAGTACGGTATTTTTTATGGACAGATTCCAAGGGCAGCCGGCTAGGCTCGTGCCTGATGAGCATCTGTTTACTTCACACACCCGTTTCTTCCAAACGGGTAGTGCAGAGGGCCCGCGCGAAAAAATCATCTCCGAACAGGGAGCAGCGTATGAACACGTCGTGTTCATACGCTGCTCTTTTTTGTATGCACAGAGGTCAATACGATGAAATCCCAAACGGTCGGAGGGTATAGGAAATGGATAAGAACATGCAAATGAAAGTGGACATGGCCGGATGCCTGGAGTATGAGAAAGTAAAAGAGGGGCTGCTGGACCATGCCAAATCTTATTTGGGCCGGGAGCACATCCGGGCGCTGATGCCGGTCACGGATCAAGGGTTGATTGAGCGCTGGTTGGAGGAGTCGGCGGAAGCCGTCAAGCTGATCGAGCACGGCGCAAGTGTCCCGGTTCCCGCTTTGGACGGCATGGAGACGATGGCCGCGGGACTCGGCAAGGGATTCCTGCTGACCGTCAGCGAGCTTGGGGTGATCGTCAAGTTCCTGGAGAACACCGCCCAGCTCAAGCGCTTCATGAGCCGGAAGGAATCCATCGCTCCGCAGGTAACGAGCTATGCGCTGTCTCTCTATGAGCTGAGCGAGATCCGGCTGGAGATCGAACGGTGCATCCGGCACGGGGCGATCGATGACGGAGCCAGTCCGGAGCTGGCCAAAGTGCGCAAGAAAATCGCCATCGCGGAAGAACGTCTGAAAAAGAAACTGGAGAGCACCATGCAGCGCTATCGCAGCTATCTGCAGGAACAGGTGATCAGCATGCGTGGCGACCGCTATGTCATCCCGGTGAAGAAGGAGCACCGCAAGCTCGTCGCCGGATCGGTGCTGGATGAGTCGGCCAGCGGGCAGACGGTGTTCATCGAGCCGGCCGAGACCGCTTCGCTCACCTATGAGCTGAGCGCCCTCCGGGCGGAGGAGAGCAGGGAAGAGACGAAGGTGCTGGGGCTGCTGACCGATCTTGTCGAGAGCCATACGCAGGAGATCCGGCTGAATCTGGAGACCATCGGGCATTATGATTTTCTCTTTGCGAAGGCGAAGTACGGCCTCTCGATCGGGGGTCGGACCGTTGAGATCGGCTCCGACGGAAGAACGCGAATCCTCCGCGGACGTCATCCGCTGCTCGGGGCACACGCGGTGCCGCTGGACTTCGAGATCGGGGAGAGCTACAGGGCGCTGATCATCACGGGACCGAACACAGGCGGCAAGACCGTTACGTTGAAGACGGTAGGCCTGCTGACGATGATGGTCCAATCCGGTCTCATGGTACCGGCGGCCGAGGGAAGCCGGTTCAGCATCTTTCACAGCGTGCTCGCCGACATCGGGGACGGCCAGAGCCTGGAACAGTCGCTGAGCACATTCTCCTCCCACGTGAAGAATGTCATCCGCATTCTGGATGAAGCCGGACCTTCCGCCTTGATCCTGCTGGACGAACTGGCGGCCGGGACCGATCCCGGAGAAGGGATAGGGCTCTCGATCGCCGTACTGGAAGAGCTGTACCGCCGCGGTTCGACGGTGATCGCAACCACGCATTTTAACGAGATCAAGCGGTATGCGGAAGCCGCGGAGGGCTTCGAGAACGCACGGATGGAGTTCGACGTGGAGACGCTGCGGCCGCTGTACCGGTTGACCATTGGTGAAGCCGGCCGAAGCTACGCGTTCCAGATCGCCGCCCAGCTCGGCATGCCTGCCGGCATTATCGCGCGGTCAAAGGCGATCACGTACGGCCCGGCGGCCGCGGCCGGTGAAGCGGGGGGGTCATCAGCCGCTTCATCGTCTGCCGGGGCAGGCCTTGTGTCTCTCGAAGAGGCCCTGCAGGGGCCTGATCGGGAAGGAGCTGCAGGCGCGGGGCCATCGGCGGGGCAGCGGCAGCAGCAGCCCGTCCGCCGCGGGAAGAGGGAGGCGGCACGTGAGCTCCAGGCGGAGTTCGAGATCGGCGACTGCGTCTGGATCCATTCCCAGAGGCGGACCGGCATCGTGTGCGGACTGGCGGACGAGCGGGGCAACCTGCTCATCCTGATCCAGAAGGAGAAGGTGAAGATTAACCGCAAGCGGCTGTCGCTGTACATCGAACGGGAGCAGCTGTACCCGGAGGGCGACTATGACATGGACATCGTCTTCGAGTCCAAGGAGGTGCGGAAGAAGCGCAAGATGATGAGCAAGCGGCACGACGAGAGTGTAATGATCATTCATCCGCCGCAGGGAGAGTAACCGCTGGGGGACCGCGCCGCAAAAGGATCGGTCGGGGACTACGCGGAATAACCCCAAACGTATTTACGGAGAACTCCGAAAAGACGTTTGGGGTCTGCCTGCATCCGTGCGGTTACTGCTCGTCTGGGATGTAGAATCTCCGGCTGCCGATCTGGATATCCTTCAGCGACTGGTTGTCGTCGAAATCGTGATCGAAGAAGAGCCGGCGCAGCACGCTTCCATCCTGATACGTGAGAATAAGCGTGTTCCCGCTGATCTGATAAGTGCCTGTGTCACTTTTCGAGCCGGCCGCATTGGTGGTGCTCACATGAACGTCAAGGGAGGACAGCGAGAGATCGGTGCTCTCGAACGTGCCGTCGGACTTGAACGTCAGATATTCCGTCCAGGACGAGGAGAAAGCGTGGATGCCGACAAGGCCTTGGTATCCGATATGTTTATAAGTTCCCTCGAGCTTCAGTCCATCCGCCACAGCAGCGACGGGTAACAGGGCCACATCCTGGATCTCCAAGTACCCGTCACTCGTTACACCGATCTCATAACTGTCACCGGTGGCGAGAGTGAGCTTGCCGTCTGCGATCGTATACGTGGTGCAGCCATCCCGGGTGCAGTCGATCGTCTCCGGACCGCCCTGGGGAGGAACGCCTACCAGGACGCGTTGGTCAGGCAGGAAGGTGTAGATGTCCCAGCAGGCGCCGCCGCATTCGTAGCCGCCAAAATCATCACGAAAGCCGTAGTACATCCCCTGCAGGGCGGCAAGATCCACCGGCTTGGAGGGGCCGGGAGGCGGGGTCTGCGGTGCCGCGGGAGCGGCGGGTGCGGCAGGCGCTTCGGGCTTCGGCTCCGCCGCCGGGGGAGCCGGTACGGTTCCGTCACCTGAAGATGCGGAAGGCGGATGTCCCTGCTTGGCCGCATACTCGTCGATCTTCTTTTGCATTTCCTCCCTGCTCATACCCAGGCTCTGCAGAAGGGCGGGGGTGATCAGGGTGATTTCGCCGTTCACCGCATCCCAGTTCACCAGGGCGCCTGTAGCTTCGCCAATGAACCGCAGCGGGACCATGGTGCTGCCGTTCACGATCCGCGCAGGTTCACTGAGCGGAACCTGCCGGCCGTTCACGACCGCCTGCGGATCTTCAATACGCAGCGAAATCATGAGATCCGCCTTCGTACCGGTTACGGTGCGGCTGGCTTCCTCCCACTTCACTTCCATCCCCATGGCCTGGAAGAGCGGCCGGAACTGGACCAGGGTGGTGCCGTTAATGATCAGCGGGTCTACTTCGAAAGGGATCTGGTTCGTATCCACGAATACTTTAAGGGGCTTCGGAGCTTCTGCGGAGACAGAGGGGTTGAACAGGCCGAAGAGGGCGGCGAACAGCAGGGTGATCACTAGCATGGGGCGGAACCGGTGCAATACAGGCAACCTCCTTAAGCTTTTATACCAGCCACCAAAAGGTTACCTGATTTCCCAGACCCATCCAAGGGGCGAAAGTAGCCTTTTCGTTCTCTAGAGTGCTACAATAAGTAGATCTTTGTGAAAAAAAGAAGCAGGAAAGCGAATAAGAATGGGGAAGATGGGGTATGGCAGTCAAAATCATCGAGGGGGATCTCCTTCTAGCCAGCGAAGACATCCTGGGGCATCAGGTCAACTGCCGAGGGGTGATGGGTTCCGGCGTGGCCAAAGGAATCCGCGCCCGCTTTCCGGAGGCCTACACTGCGTATCAATCCAAGTGCGCCGGCGAGAGGAGCGGGACGCTGCTCGGGCAGTGCCAGATCGTTCGGAGCAAGGGAGGCAAATACATCGCGAATCTCTTCGGGCAGGATGGCTTTGGAGCCGGCGGCAGGTACACGCAGGAAGACAAACTGAAGCAGGCGCTGATGGAGCTGCGGGAGTTTGCCCGCTCGAACGGCTTGTCCGCGGCGCTCCCCTACCGGATCGGCTCCGACCGGGGCGGAGCCGATTGGCAGGTCGTGTACGGAATCATAGAGGAAGTGTTCAAGGAAGACGAGGTTACGCTGTATAAGCTGCGAGCATAGCATCGGCGAGGCTCAGCATCAGCTTGTCAAGCGGCGGCCGTAGTCCACAGCAGATATAACGCCAGGCCGAGCATCAGCAGCGCGTTCGAAGCCATGAAGGGCTTGTGGCGAGCTCGGATGAGGTGGGCGTGAACAGCCCCAAGCATGAGCACAGCGCACAGGCCGGCACCGAGGAGCCGGATCCACGGCAGCCACAGCGAAGCGATCATGGAGACCACAACGGCGGCCTCCAGTACCGCTATCCCCTGCATGAGCGGCATGGGATAGCGGTACTCTTGCCAATGCCTCGTCATGGATGCCGTGCGCAGGAACTTGGCGGCGGCGGAGAACGTAAACATGGCGGCCAGCAGCAGGACCGCGGTGGTCGAGAACAAATTCATTTTATACACTCCTTTGCTGTAATGGAAGCCGACACAGCTTCGTCTGCAGTCCATTGTAGAATACCGGCGGCGGAGCGTATGTAAGCCAGCTTACATGAGAACGAAAGCAAGGAGGGGGCCGTCTTCAATCACATCAAATATTTGTCCCGAATCGCCTTGTTCGATGGGCTGGAGCAGGACGAGCTGGGCGGGATCGCAGGCCTCACCCCGGCTGCGGTACAGCCGAAGGGGACGGTGGTAACGGCCCCGCACAAGGCCTCCCCATCCGTCTACTTCATCAAGGCCGGGGCGGTCCGGCTGTACCGGATAGACGAAGAGGGCCGGGAGGTCACCGTCGATGTGCTCGGCACCGGGCACCTGTTCGGAGAGGGAAGCCTGTTCGGCAGCGGCCCGGGCGGGCTGTTCGCGGTGACCCTGGAGGAGAGCGTGATCTGCGTTATCAGCCGGGAGGCTCTGCAGGAGATTCTCGAGGCACGGCCGCAGCTTGCGATCCGCTTCATAGGGATCGTGACGGACCGGCTGCGCGAGGCGGAGGAGCTGCTCAGCCGGCTGGCCTACGGCAGCGTAAGGAAGCGGCTGCTCTATCTGCTCGCGAAGCTGGCCGGCAAGTTCGGGACGCCCGCCGCCCTGCGGGGGGAGCCCGATTGGGTGCGGCTGCAGGTGGACTTGACCCACCAGGAGCTCGCCAGCATGACCGGCAGCACGCGGGAGACGGTCACCGCTGCGCTGGGCAGGCTGACGGCGGACGGCATCCTTTATCGTGACGGGACACGCGGTCCCCTGCATGTCCACCCGGGGCGTGCAAGAAGGGCAATGGAGGGAGAATGCGGCGTGCTGCTGCCGGGTTGAGCGAGCGGGACGAAGGAGAGACGAATGTACGTTCTTGTGATACGATAGAACCAAAAAAGGATGGATGCTCTCCTATGACCGCCTCCGCGAAGATCGAACTTACGCATTGGACGCCCCGCTATGCCGAAGCGCTGGACGCTTTCGAGCTTCCGGCCGAACAGCTGCAGTTCACGGCACTACCCAAAGACGCTTTGTCCCAGGCCGCTGATCAGCACCCCATCGTCATTCTTAGTGAGGGAACGCCTGTAGGATTTTTTGTTCTGCACTCGTCGGAACGGGTGCATGAGTATTCTGCGAATCCCCGGGCGATGCTGCTGGCCGCTCTGTCAATTGACCGCAGACAGCAGGGGAAGGGATATGCGAAGCTGGGGATGCTGGCGCTGCCGGGCTGGATCCGGACGCACTTTCCGAACTGCAATGAAGTGGTCCTGGCCGTGAATCACAAGAACAGACCCGCCCGGCAGCTGTATTGGAACGCCTGCTTTGCCGATACCGGCAGGAGAAGAATGGGACCGAACGGAGAGCAGTGGATCATGAGCCGGAAGTGGTGAAACCAAAAGACGGCATGTTCCCAGGGCGAAAAGTAAGATTCAAGTGAAGAAGACTCCCGTGTTGACTTGGAGTCTTCTTTGTCGTGTCCGGGGTTTTCGGATCCGTTACCGAACACCTGTCATATCCCGCCGCCTTCTTTATAGGATAAGAGAGAAGAGAAGGCGGGGCAGGAGCGCCTATTGCCGGATGAGTGGAGCAAAGGAGCAAAGGAGGGGTATACCTGAGAATCTGGGTAGCAGGCAAGCAGGAGACGCTGAGGACGATTGCCCGGTTGAACGGCGTGAGCGTTGAGGAGGCGGCGGCACTCAATCCCCACATCGGTCATTACGACGAGGAGCTGGCCGGGAGCACCGTCTATCTGCCGTCTGGGACAGGGATTGGGACGGAAGCGGAAAGCGGGGCGGATGAGCGCCTCAAAAGCCCAGGGAGACTGCCGGTTTGTCAGGTGCAGCCCCCGGCCGTCCTGGACCATTGGATTCCGCTCAAGACGCTGGAGGAGATGGCGCAGGAGGAGTATGACGTGCTGATCATCGGAACCGGCGCCGGCGGCGGTTCCGTCCTGTGGAGGCTGTGCGAGCAGTGGAAGACGCAGCGCAAACGGATCGGGATTATCGAGCGGGGGGATTCCGTGATTCCGACCCACGCACGCAATTTGTCCACGATGAATCAAGACCGCCTTACGGCTTACTTCAACGGCTTATCCCAGCCGCTGCCAGGCAGCGAGCCTTCGTTCAGGGGAGCCCGGCAGCTGTTCGCCCTCGGCGGCCGGACGTTATTCTGGTATGCCTTCGCCCCGCGGATGCCGTCTTGGGATTTGGCGCAGTGGCCCGTGCCGGTGGAGGAAATGGAAAGCTATTACGGGATTGCCGAGCAAGTAATGAACGTTACCGAATCCTTCGCGGAGGGGGCGTCGTTCACGGAGATCCTGCTGCAGCGGCTGTGGATGCGCGGCTACTCCAAGGCTTCACCGCTGCCGGTTGCCGCCGACATCGTTCCTCAGGTGTATGGGGAGCTGCATACCGACATGTTCACGAGCTCGATCTCCCTGCTGGCCCGGGCGCTCAATCAGAGGCCCTATGATCTTGCCGTGAATGCGCGTGCGCTCCAGATTCTTCACGCCGGCGGACGCGTGACCGGCGTGAAGGCAGCCGCACCGGATAAGACGGAATATACCTTGAAAGCGAAGACCGTCGTCGTCTGTGCCAGTACGTTCGAGACGCCGCGGCTGCTGCTGTACTCCGGCATTCAGAACAGGGCCCTCGGACATTACTTGACCACGCATTCGTTCGTTCAAGCGACGGGAACCATCAGCACGCTGGACTTCCCCATCCCCTGGGGACCCTTGAACATCATGATTCCGCAGTCCCGGGAGAACCCTTATTCTGTACTGTTAACCGGGCCGGAAGCGTTCTACTGGTATCCCGTTGCCTTCGAGAGGCCGGTGCAGACCGAAACGGCCGTCAATTTCTATGGATACGGGAAGATTGAGCCCCGGTACGAGAACGGGATCACCCTGGATCCTTACAAGAAAGACGAGTATGGGGTGCCGGAGATCAAGGTTCACTTCTCGTTCAGTGACAAAGACTGGTCCGTTGTTCACCGGATGACCGAAGGAATCAAACGCATCGCTGCCGATGCCGGCATCCGGCTCGCTTCCCGGGACGGCCGCCCGCCGATCTGTCTCACCCCCTTCGGCGACCTGCATCACGACTCGGGCACCTGCCGGATCGGGGACGATCCCCGCACCTCCGCTGCCGGTCCTTACGGCAACATTCACGGCGTAGCCGGACTTTATGCCGCGGATAACAGCGTGCTGCCGTCGATCGGCGCCGAGAACAACACGCTGGCAACCATCGCCCAGGCGATCCGCACGGCGGATCACATCGCGCGGCAGCAGGGAACCGGAGCCGTTGTCCGAAACCGGACTCCTGAATAAACAGGGCACGCTTTTGGCATCTTATGGGGTATAAGCCAATTCTAATGCACATCAATCCATGACCGCCGCACGTGATCTTACGGTGCCGTCCCGTCATCCATCCCGCCGGGACGGCACACCTGTGGTCAACCTGATCTTGAGGGGATGAAACGGATGAACAAGGGAGCAGACAGCGGCTGCGAAGCCATATCCACCGTACTGGGGAGCAACCTGAAGCGGATCGAAACCACGTTTGCGAACTGCAGCGACCTTTCCATCGTTTATATGCATTACGGCCCGGGCCTCGGCTATTCCGCTTTCTCGGTCTACTATAACTCGCTCGTCCAACGCAAAGAATACAACTACTTGAAGGAGACCCTGCAGGATCTCATGACTACGCAGGTCGGGCAGGGGACCTCCGTCCGGCCCGAGGAGCTGTTCCGTTTCTTCGAGCAGGGCGGGGCGTCCACCCACACGGCGGTTGTACTGGACAGCTTCGAGCAGGCCGTAAGCGATGTGAACGACGGGTATATCGTTCTATTCTTCGATCTGTGGAACAAGGCGCTGAGCTACAAGGCCCTGGGTCTGGAGAAAAGACAAGTCACGGAGCCGACCACCGAACCGGTCGTTCAAGGGCCGAAGGAAAGCACGATTGAGGAATTGAATAAAAATATCGGGATGCTCCGCATACGGTTGAAATCGCCCCGATTTAAAATGGAAAAGTTCTCTGTGGAGAGCGAAACGAAGACGGAGATCGCTTACGGGTATCTCGAAGGAACGGTCGATCCCGAGGTGCTCGCCGAATTCAAGAAACGTATTCACCGTCTGACCTGCGGCGAGATTCTGGAAACCTCGTACATCGAAGAGCTGATTGAGGATTCACCCTACAATCCGTTCCCTCAGGTTCGTTATACGGAACGGCCGGATGTGGCTGTCGCCGAGCTGCTTAACGGGAAGATCATTGTCATGGTGAACGGGACAGGCTCCATTCTGATCTGTCCGGCCACCTTCCCCGAGCTCATGCAGTCCAGCGAGGACTATTACCAGCGTACCTTGATCGCCAGTCTGATCCGGTTGATGCGCCTGGTAGCCTTTTTCATTGCCCTGATGCTCCCCAGTATCTATATCGCCCTCAGCACCTTCCATACGGAGCTGATCCCTACCGTGCTCCTGCTGGCTGTGCTGAATTCCCGGGAAGGCATTCCTTTTCCGGCGATTATCGAAGCCTTGATCATGGAGCTGTTCTTCGAGCTGCTCCGGGAGGCGGGGGTGCGCCTCCCCCGGCCGGTAGGCTCGGCCGTGAGTATCGTCGGAGCACTCGTCATCGGGGAAGCGTCCATCAACGCCGGCATCGCTTCGCCTATTCTGGTGATCATCGTGGCCCTGACGGGGATTGCGTCCTTCGCGATGCCCCAGTTCAATCTTGCCGTTGCCCTGCGGATCCTCCGGTTTCCGATGATGCTCTTCGCAGCGCTGCTCGGCGGGTTCGGCCTGATGATCGCGCTGCTGCTGCTTTGGCTGCATCTGTCGAACATGCGGCCGCTCGGCCAGCCCTATCTGGCTCCGCTGGCGCCATTCAAGCCGGTGCAGCTGAAGGATTTCCTGATCCGGGCGCCGCTCCAGTCGCTGCTGCGCTCACCGCGTCAGATGCATCTGAGGAAACCAAAACCGCAACCGAAACCGCAACCGAAGACGTAACATGACACCGAGAGTGAGGCAGGCAATGAACTGGATGAGAAGGATCTCCGTCAGCTTCTCGCTGCTGCTGCTGCTAACGGGGTGCTGGGATCAGGCCGAGCTCCCGGAGAAAGGCTTCGTCATGGGACTTGCCATCGATGAGAACGAGAAAGGCAAGTTCCTCCTGACCGCACAGATCTTCAAGCCTGTCCAGGCGGTCGGCGGCAAAGGCAATCAGATGTCCTACCTTCATATCATGGGGGAGGACTATTCGATTGCCAAAGCCATCCGGGACATCCCAAGCCGTCTCGGAAGAAAGATGCAGTGGAGTCATTTGAGAGTGGTGATTATCAGCGAGGCGCTGGCTAGAGATAAAGGTCTTTCCGACCTTATGGAGTTCTTTTACCGCGACCACGAGCCGCGCATCATCGCACCGGTGATGATTACCCAGGGAAGGGCGTCGGATGTGCTGCGCAGGAAACCGCTCATCGAGAACACGCTGAGCCAGCAGCTGTTTGAGGGTCAGCGGGCCTCGGCGGCGCATAATGCCAAGACGCTGGATATGAATTTGCTCCTTCTGGGAAAGATGACCCGCAGCGAAGTAGGTAACAGCATGATACCTTACGTATTCCAAAGCGAGATCGACGGTACCCCCGTGCTCAATATTGAGGGAGCCGCTCTGCTGAAGAAAGGGACAATGACAGGCCGGCTGGATGGGGAGAAGATGGAAGGGGTACAGATGCTGTTGAACAAATATGGGAGCGGCATGGTGAAAATCCCCTGCGGGAAAGGAGAGGACCCGATGATGAATGAATCGGTCGAAGTGCTGTCCCTCCACAGCAGTATGAAGCCGGAATTCAGCCGGCGGCCGCCCGTCATCCGGTATGCGGTGAAGGTCCAGGCCGCCATCGTCGAGCTCACGTGCTCCCGGAAGGCGGAAACGGAGGACGAAGCGAAAGCCTTCGCGGACCGTGCGGGAATGGTTATCAAGCGGAAGTTGGAAGGGGCAACCGGCTATCTGAAGAAAATCAAATTCGATGCATTGGGGCTCGGGAACGTTCTCTACCGGAAGGATCCTTCCTTATGGAAGCAGTGGAAGCCGGAGTGGGATGACCTCTTTGCGGAGACCTCTTTTCAGTTTGATGTGGAGGTTACCCTGCGGAGCAGCGGGACGAATGTAGGCCACTCGGCCCTGCATACCAAGTGAGCGGAGGCGCCATGGGAGCCAAAATCACAATGCTGATTCTTCTGTACGCTGCCATAGTGGGTTATGACGCCCGCCGGCTGTCCGGGCAGAGCAGGAAGGAAGTGATCGTTTATGCCGCTATCCTGCTTTGTACCCTATATATGGGTCTGTTGTATGCCTTGGATTTGAGATGGCCTTTCCTGCACGATTTTATAGACAGCCTCTTTAACGCGCCGGCTCACCGTATCGTTGATTTCCTCAAAGCACCGCAGCCCGAGTGACGGATTGGGAAGGAGGGCCTTCAGTGAAACCCAAGGAGCAGATCGGCGCTTACCAGATGTCTTTCCTGCTGTTTACCTTTATGACAGGCTCCTCGATCGTCAATATCCCCGGGCCGCTCATCGCCTATGCCAGCCAAGGCGCATGGATCTCCCTTCTGCTGGCCCTGGCAGCCGGTATGGCGGTGCTGGCGTGTGTCCTGGTACTGCACCGGAAGTATCCCAGCCAATCATTCATTGAAGTCAGCAGGGCGGCGCTGGGCAGATGGCCCACGGTCCTGATCGCCATCCCGTTCATATGGTTTCAGTTCCATATGGCCAGCGGCATCGTTCTGGACATCGGGTTGTTCATGAAGAGTACGCTGCTGAGACAGACGCCCCTCGCTATTTTTACCCTGTCCATTTTTGTCGTCGTGGCTCTAACCGTACGTTCGGGCCTCGAAACCATGTCCCGCATGTTTGTCATGCCGATGATCTTGGTTATCGCCTTCGTGTTTCTGGTGGTGCTGCTGCTCGCCGGTGACTATGATGTAACGAGCCTGCAGCCGATCATGCCGAACGGGGTCAAGCCGGTACTGCTCGGAGCGTACTTCGCTTACGGCTTTCCCTATGTCGAATTGGTTCTGTTCTCCATGCTGCTGCCTTATGTCCGTTCCCAGGAGCATCATCTGCTCGCGAAGGGAATGTATGCGGCCCTGCTGTTCAACGGATTCTGTTTGCTGTGCGTCACCTTGTGCACGATGGTTGTGCTTGGCCCGATGGCCAGCGAGCTCAAGTACTCCATGTTCGTGGTATCTCAAACCGTCGATATGATGGAAGTGATCCAACGGATCGAATCGGTCATGGGCTTCTCCCTCATTGCCAATTCGTTCATGAAAGCCAGCATCACGGTCTTCGTCTTGAAGGAAACGTTCAGCAAGCTGTTCTCATTCCGGGAGGGCAAGCTGCTCGTGTTCCCTTTGACCATGGCCTGCTTCCTGTTCTCCATGCTGTTCATCTCCAAGGGGGAAGCGCGCTGGGTGAATGCGGTAACCGTGCTTCATCCGCTGGTGGCGACGGTGTGTTATCTGCTGCCTCTGCTGATTGTGACGATCGCCGCTTCGATCCGAAAAAAGCTTGCCTAGATGGGTGGATATCTCCGGACTCCGGGATATTCACCCATTTTCGGCTGCCGGCATAAAGTGGGGAAGAAGACCTGGGCAGCAGGTATACGGAAAGTCCTGCCGGAGCTTAGGGCACCGGGATCGTCAGAGAGGCTGCGGCTGCCGCGCGATATGATCCGCCGTCCGGATGGCCAGCGCCACAATGGTCAGTGTCGGGTTCACCGCTCCGATGGACGGCATGACGCTGGCGTCGGCACAGTAGAGACCGGGCACGCCGTGAATCTGCCCGTACCGGTCGGTTGCCGAGGTATAAGGATCGGTTCCCATCCGGCAGGTACCGGATTCGTGGTTGTCGGTACCCGGTGGCATCATGCAGATCGACCTGGGCGGGAAGCTCATCCCGAGAACCGCCGCAGTCTGCCGCATGGCCGCATCCATCCGGAGGATGATCTCTTCGTCCCTGGCACTGTAAGAGAAGCGGATGCCGATATCGGGGACGCCGAGGGGATCTCTTCTGCCGGGATCGATATACACTTGGTTTTCGCGGCGCGGCTGCACTTTGCCGGATACGAAACAGGTGAGCTCCCAATTGTTTTTTCTCGGCTTCCTCAGTTCATGGTAGTGAAAATACCGCTCGGGCCCCTGGAACTGCAGCTGATATGGCTGACCTGCGGCTTGGGGGATCAGGATGCCGAGCGCCCCTAATTCATCCGGAAAGCCCTCGGTATTCATCAGGGGATTGGCTACGATATAGGAATGGTTGGTCAGATAGCGCCCGATGGCTTCGCCGGGGATGCCCGAGTTGAGCAGCAGCCGGGCGGTTTGCGTAGCGCTGGCCGCCACAACGACCGTCTTCGCGCGGATGAAATGGGACCGTCCGTCCGGAGTCATCGCCCGCACACCGGCGGTTCGGCCGTTCTCGGTCAGCACCTGCACGGCGGTCGTGTTGACCGCGAGATCGAAGGGCCGGAGACTGAGAGCCTTCGCCAGGAATTCGATGGTGCTGAAGAACACATTGGAGCGGACCCGACCCAAACGGGTCGGCTCGAGATTCGCCGCAAGCGGCAGGTCGATAGCACTCGGGAACCCGTTCTCCCACAGCTTCCGGAGGAGCATCTGCGTGATCGTGGAGTCCTGCGTATAGGCCGTTGTGACGTGCATGACTTTCTCTGCGATCTTGTAGTAAAAGTCCATCTCCGCGGCGGTCACGGGCCACTCGGCAAACTCGGATGCGGGCATGCGGGGAGAGACCATCCCCCACAGCAGCATCCGTCCCCCCAGCGCGTAGATCAGCTTCAAGCCGGGGAATTGGGGGAGGGCGTCTCCCACCATATAGGTGGCTTCGGGGGGGCGGTAAGCCCGGAACGTCTCGAAGTCGAAGGTCGGAATATTGGCGACATGGGTGGGCAGGAAGAGAGGGCCTCTCTCAATAAGTCCGATCTTCCTGCCGTTATCCCCCCACTGCTCGCATAATCTCCAGAGCGCCGCGCCGCCGCCTGCGCCGGAGCCGATAATCAGCACATCGTATTCTTCCGCCGCCATCCGTTCGACCGGGGTCAGGGGAATCCAGCTCGGCAGATACTCCGGTTCGGAAAGGGGCGGACAGAAGGGCGCAATGTCGCGGTATGCCGGTTCCGGCCGGCCTTCGGAAGGGAGAGTAACAATCCGTCCGGCGATATCGGTATCAGGCAGTGAAATGTGCGGATTGAGTGACAGGAGCCGTCCAAGCTCAAGGCCGGACCGGTGTGCAAGATAACGAAGAGTGTCTCCGCTGCCGGCAAGCACTTTTCTCAACAAGATTCACATCCTCTATAAACGCATGTCTTGTGTCTTGGTAACAGTATATGAAAGGCTTCCTGCCGATTAGACGCCGGTGTGAGGGGGAACGAAAGGGGAGAACGGGGATGAGGATGGTTATAGGCAACGGTTATTCGTTCGAGCGCAAGACGCAGCGTGTCACGATATGGAATGAATACATTCACGAAAGAACGAACCCCCAGGTTGCAGCTGTTTATCCGCAGGGGATTCATTCGGCATTGGTACAGGGCCTCCAGCCGTACGGCTTCCTGATGCGGACCGCCGTTCTGGATCAGCCGGAGCAGGGGCTGTCGCAGGAAGTCCTGGAGGAGACGGACGTCCTGATCTGGTGGGGTCACCTCGCACATGACCGGATTACCGATGAGGCTGTGGACCGGATTCAGGCTAGGGTTCTGCAGGGAATGGGGCTGATCGTCCTGCACTCCGGGCACCGCTCGCGGATTTTCCGGCGGTTGATGGGGACGACCTGCGATTTGAAGTGGAGAGAGGACGGCAGGCGGGAGCGGCTGTGGGTGGTAGACCCGTCGCATCCGATTACCGAGGGCATCGGGGAGTATTTTGAGCTCGAGCATGAGGAAATGTACGGGGAATTCTTCGATGTACCTCCACCGGAGAAGCTGGTGCTGATCAGCTGGTTCCCGGGCGGAGAAGTCTTCCGCAGCGGCTGCGAATACACACGCGGCCTCGGGAAGATCTTCTACTTCCGGCCGGGGCATGAATCGTTCCCGACCTACTATAACAAGAACGTGCTGCGGGTCATCGCCAACGCCGTCCATTACGTCGGGAGCGCCCATGGGACCGCGCCCGTCTATGGCGAGACGAAGGCGCTCGAGCCGTGAGGGGAGGAAGAAGCTGCTGCCGGCTTCCTCTGGCCGGTAGGCACAGCATTCTTCCGCACAGCGAATACCCAGACCCGATTAAGGGAAAGGAATGCCCGCATCCCTCTTCGTTCATGATTATGTCACAACTAAATATCCGAAGTCTGAATATTTAACTTCGTTTAAGATTCTTTTAAGGATTCTTCTCTATATTTAAATTGTTATAATTTGTAACTTTATACAATATGTGATACCCACCTGAGAATCTGCCTGGAATCCCAAGAATCCTCGGAGGAGCTATGGAAGAGTGGATAAAAATCATTGGTATGGGCCGGCATGGCTCCCGGCATCTGAGCTATGAAGAAGCCGTCCAGGCCGCCCATGTGATGGCGAGGGGCGAAGCCACGGATGCGCAAACCGCTGCATTCCTGATCGCCATGCGGATGAAGGGAGAGTCGCCGGAGGAAATCAAAGGATTCACCGACATATTCCGGCGGTACTCCCTCCGTTACAAGCGGTTTCCCCATTCCCTTAACTGCGCCGGCCCCTACGACGGACGGTTGTATTTTCCCGTGACCCTTCCGGTTTCCCTGCTGCTGGCCTCGGCCGGTTTTTCCCAGGTGCTTCACGGGAGCGAGTCTCTTCCCCCCAAGCTGGGCGTTTCCCTGAAGGAGCTGCTGGAAGGCCTCGGCGTTCAGGTGGAGCTCCAGGCCAAGGAGTGGGAGGACCTCTTCCGGCGGATCGGGATCGGGTTCATCTGGACCGAGCTCATTTGTCCTCCGTTCGGCCGGATGAGGCCGGTCCGCAAGCAGCTCGCGCTGCGCACCTTCCTGAATACGGTCGAGAAGATCCTGAATCCGGTTCAGTCGCAGTACATGATCATCGGGGTCCGGCATGAGACGGCCATGGACCATCTGATCCGCCTGCTGCCTCCGCTGGGCATCGAGACCGCGTATGCGGTCCAGGGGATCGAAGGCTCGGAGGACCTGCCAACCTATAAGCCGACCCTGGTCCGCCGGGTCACGGCATGGGGGGATACGACCTGTACGGTGGATCCGGCGCTCTTCGGCTTCAGCGGTAAGCCGCTTGAAGCATGTTCCAAAGCGGAACAGCTCGAGCTGGTAACCCGGATTCTTCAGGGCGAGAACGCGCCGGAGCTGCGTAACGAGAGGGATCATGTTCTGTTTAATGCCGGCCTCCGCTTATACTGGTTCGACAAGGTCGCATCCTATGAGGAAGGCTTCGAGCTGGCGCGGGAGCTGCTCGGACGTGGAGAGCCCTACAAGCTTCTTGCGAAGTGGAGGGAGCTAAGTTTGCAAAGCTCGCTTTTCAAGCTGGAAGCAAACGCCGTCTGGTAGCGGGCAGGGTCACCCGACCGGTTGCATCACGGCGGCCGCATGCTCCATCAAGCAGAGGGGCCCCGCGAGTGTACGCTTCACCATGGCTTGGCCGGACCGCTCGGAAGCTCAAACAGCCCTGCTCCTTTCCTGACAGGAAGGGGGCGGGGCTGTTTGCTTTGCTTAGAGCTTGACGGTGAACCCGCTTGTACCCGGGGATGCCTGCAGCTGGACTCCCCGAGGGGTCGTCTCCACCGCAGCTCCCTGAGCGTCCGAGACTTCGGCGATGCCGCGGAGCAGCAGCGTCCACGGCTTCGAGGCGCCTTCGCCTTCGGAGCTCACATGCAGTACTCCCTCGCGGCGCTCCACCCGGACACTCAGCTGCAGGGAGCCCTGCGTGTCATAGACATGAGCTGAAGCCGTGCTGCCTTCCTGCAGCTCGAAGGCATGCAGCGTGACGCCGTCCGCATAGTCGTAATCCGGCCGGCTGTCCTGGCTGCCGACGGCGATCAGGCTGCCGGGTCTCGCCAGCAGCGGAAGATGGAAGTAGTCGTAGCGTCCGCTGTGCCAGCGGCCGCCTTCCACGATCTCGCCCGTCTGGAAGTCCGTCCAGCGCCCGGCAGGAAGATAGCAGCCGGCTTCCCCGGATTCATTGAAGATCGGGGCCACCAGAAGCGAATCGCCCAGCATGTACTGGCGGTCCAGCGGGTGGCAGAGCGGGTCTTCCGGGAACTCCAGCACCATGGCCCGCATGACGGGAAGGCCGCGCTCCACCGCTTCGGCGGAGGCGCCGAACAGGTAAGGCATGAGGGTGCATTTCAGCTTGGTGAAGTGCCGGAGCACATCCACCGCCTCCTCGTCGAAGAGCCACGGCACCCGGTACGACTCGTTGCCGTGCAGCCGGCTGTGGGAGGAGAGCAGGCCGAACGCCGTCCAGCGCTTGTAGAGATCCGGCGGCGCCGTGCGCTCGAAGCCGCTGATGTCATGGCTCCAGAAGCCGAAGCCGCACAGGCCGAGGGACAGGCCGCCGCGCAGGGTCTCGGCCATGGAGCTGTAGTTCGCCGAGCAGTCGCCGCCCCAGTGCACCGGGAACTGCTGGCCGCCGGCTGTGGCGGAGCGGGCGAACAGGGCCGCTTCATTGCGGCCGAGCGAATCCTCCAGAAGCTCGAACACCGCTTTGTTGTACAAGTGGGTGTAGTAGTTATGCATCTTCACCGGATCCGAGCCGTCATGGTAGACGACATCGACCGGGATGCGCTCGCCGAAGTCGGTCTTGAAGCTGTCCACGCCCATATCGATGAGCCGCTTCAGCTTGCTCTGGTACCACTGGACCGCGGCCGGATTCGTGAAATCCACCAGTCCCATGCCCGCCTGCCACAGGTCCCACTGCCATACGTCGCCCTGGGGCGTTTTGACGAGATAGCCGTGCTCCATGCCTTCATCGAAGAGCGCCGACTTCTGGGCGATGTAGGGGTTGATCCAGACGCAGATCTTCAGCCCCTTGTCCTTCAGCCGCTTCAGCATGCCTTCGGGGTCCGGGAACACCTCGCTGTCCCATTCGAAGTCGCACCACTGGTATTCCTTCATCCAGAAGCAGTCGAAGTGGAACACGTGCAGGGGAATATCCCGCTCCAGCATCCCGTCGACAAAGTGATTCACCGTGCCTTCGTCATAGCTGGTCGTAAACGAAGTCGTCAGCCACAGCCCGAAGCTCCAGGCCGGAGGGAGGGCGGGCTTGCCGGTCAGTTCCGTATAGTGGTGAAGCACCTCCTTGGGATTCGCGCCGCCGATGATGAAGTACTCCAGCGACTCGCCCTCCACGCTGAACTGGACCTTGGACACATGTTCCGAGGCAACCTCGTACGAAACGTTCTCCGGATGGTTGACGAATACCCCGTAGCCGCGGCTCGAGAGATAGAACGGCACGTTCTTGTAAGCCTGTTCGCTCGACGTGCCGCCGTCCTCGTTCCAGATGTCCACGGTCTGTCCGTTCTTGACGAACGGGGTGAAGCGTTCGCCGAGGCCGTAGACCGATTCGCCGACGCCGAGGTCCAGCTGCTCCCGCATATAGACTTTCCCGTCCGGGGTCTGGATGTGGGCGGAGGTCTTGATGCCCGTGCCGGTCAGGCGTCTGCCGTCATAGGAGAAGACGCTGCCCCAGCCGAGGCTCTTGTCGATGCGCACCTCCAATTGACCGCTCGTCAGCTTCGTGATCTCCCCGTCCTGCACGATCTCCGCCGCGCCGGGCTCCGACTTCAGCTCGAACGCCGGTCCTGTCACTTTCCTGCCCTTGTGGTGATACAGCTGTACGCGGATCACGTTCGGCAGCGGGGAAGAATACCGCACGGTCAGCATCGCCCCGTTGAGCGTGTCGCCCTTGCGGGTAATCTTCCGGCACGCCGCATAGACGGTCACGGAGTCCGCATCCCTCCGGATATCCCGGATTTCCACCGGAAACTGTACGTTATACCCCTCTCTGAACATCCAATAGCCGTCTGTAAACTTCACGTTTCGTTCTCCCTTCATCATGTCTGTCTATGCTTCATGATAAGGTTATCCGGAGGAGAAATCTTCTGTTATAATGATCATTACTAACAGGATCCTGACATATTGGTAGGAGGTCAGCCGGGTGAATCCCATGTCGTTAAAAGAAAACCGGGTACACGGACGCCCCATGTATCCGATCAGCGTATATCACATGGAGTGCGCTCCGGGAGGCACCGTGCTCGAATGCCACTGGCACAGCGAATTCGAATTCATCCTGGTCACGAAGGGGCGGGCAGTGTTCCAGGTGGGAACCGGGAGCTTCGAGCTCACCGAAGGCGAGGCGGTGTTCGTGCACTCCGGCGAGATCCATGCCGGCGATCCGGTCGGGGAGGCGGGCTGCAGCTATTCGGCGGTCGTCTTCGGCGCGGAGCTGCTGACCGGCTCGATGGACCTCGTGCAGGAGAAGTGCGTCGATCCGCTGCTGCAGCGCGTATGCCGGCTGCCGGTCAAGATTACGGGAGCAGCGGAGTGGGGAGCGGAGGTGATCCGGCTGCTCGGCCGCATGCTGGAGAGCAGTGCGGAGGAGACGGCCAGCCAGGTGCTGGCCACGAAGGGGCTGCTGCTGCTGATCATGGCCCAGCTCTTCTCCCAAGGGGAGGCGGGGGAGGTGCCGAAGGCCGCGCTGTGGAAGACGGAGCAGATCAAGACGGCACTGCATTACATCCATGAGCATTACCAGCGCACGATCCGGCTCAAGGACCTGTGCCTCCTCACGAACATGAGCGAAGGCCACTTCTGCCGCGTCTTCCGCAGTGTGATGCAGTACAGTCCCATCGATTATATCAACAAATACCGCACCCAGCAGGCGGCCAAGCTCCTCGAGAGGACGGACAAAAAAATCGCGGCGGTCGCCATGGATACGGGATTCGAGAATATCAGCTACTTCACCAGCGTCTTCAAGACCCATATGGGCGTGACTCCCTCCCAGTTCCGCAAGGGAACGGCGGGGGCCTGAGGCTGAGCCCGCCCGGGAACCACATAATAAAATGAAAAAGGCACAAGAACGGATCACTCCGCGCTTGTGCCTTATTTTTTTGTTCCCATCTCAGGACCTTACAGGGGAGCGGGAGGAGTGACGTTCGACGAGCCGGGTATCGACCTTGATCTTCGCCTTGGCCCCGGGAGCCGATTCGATCGATTCGATGAGCAGCTCAACGGCCAGATGGGCCATGCGCTCTTTCTCCACATGCACCGTGGTCAGCTCCGGCGAGACGATCCGCGCTTCGGAGATATTGTCGAACCCGACCACCGAGACGTCCTCGGGCACCCGGTACCCGAGCTCGTTCAGCGTCTTGATGGCACTGATGGCGATGTAGTCGCATTCGCAGAAGAAGGCCTCCGGCAGGGAGTTCCCCGCATCCAGGTACGCGGCGAGCTGGCTCTTGAGCGATTCCTGGGAGGAGAGGATCGTCGGGGCGACGGAGAAGATCTCGTCTCCGGCGAACTCCATGCCTCTCTCCAGCAGGGCAAGCTCGAACCCGCGGCGCCGTTCATCAAAGTTGTGAATCCTCACATTGGACTCGATGTAGCCGACCGTACGGTGTCCCGCGGCGCAGAGATGGCTGCCCGCCTGGTAGGCCCCCATGACATTATTGATCTCCACAAAAGGAAGGGGCAGGGTGTCAAAGCACGTATCGAGCACCACCAGCGGCAGGGGCAGCTCCCCCGCGATGAAGGCCACCTGGGAGCGGTTCAGGTTCGTCCCGAGCAGGATGACGCCTTCGCTGCGCTTCTCCTCGGCAAGAGCCCGCAGCTCCCCGGCGGACGGTTCCGGCTCCATGGAGGAATAGATGAGCGAATAGCCGCGTGCTCTGCAGCGCTCCTCGATGAAATGAATCAGCTCCCGGAAGAAGGGCTGCTGATAATAGTCCTCGAGCACGATGCCGGCATTGGCCGCCGCCAGAAAGGTCAGTGTCCGGGGGCCTTGTGCCGAAACGGCTGCCTTGGATTTGTGCGCATACCCATGTTCGCTGGCGAGCTGCAGGATCCGCTCCCGCGTCCCCTCGCTGATGCCCGGCTTGCCGCTGAGCGCAAGCGATACAGCGGCCTTCGAGACGCCGGCCAGCCTGGCGATATCTTCCATTTTCACCGTACCGATCCCCATTTCTCTATATCGTTGAAGTAGTTTAGTAAGTTTAGTTTACACATCTCCTTTTGTTTATGCAAGAAATCCCGGGTTAAGAACTTAAAGTTTAGTTATTATAACTCAACAAAATACTAAAAGTTTAGAAAAATGCATTGACTATAAAGGATCGGCGTGCTAAATTCAAAGAAAATGCTGGAAAACTTCCTTTGTACTTCGTCATCCGGTTCCAGTATAGAGGGTATCATTCACAATAAGTTTAGTTTGTTAAGTAAACTCAATCATTCACTGGAGTGTGACTCATGAAAAAATTCAAATTGGGCTATGCGCCAACGCGCCGGTTCGTATTCAGTGCCGAAGATGCATTCAGGTACAAGGTAATGATCCGGGAGAAAATCGCCAGCTTCGGGATGGACATCGATATTGTGGATCTCGAGGGGCTGAACGCCGAAGGGCTGCTCTATGACGATCACCTGAACGCGGACCTGATCATCGACCGCTTCCGGCAGGAGAACGTGGACGCCGTCTTTTTCCCGCACTGCAACTTCGGGACGGAAGATACCGTGGCCCGTGTCGGCCGGGCCTTGGGGAAGCCGGTGCTGCTGTGGGGGCCGCGCGACGAATCGCCGCTCGAGGACGGGATGAGGCTCCGGGATACGCAGTGCGGCTTGTTCGCGACAGGCAAGGTGCTCCGCCGGTTCAACGTGCCGTTCTCTTATGTGACGAACAGCCGGGTGGATGACCCTGTGTTCGAGCGGGGCTTCACGAACTTCATCGGTGCCGCGAACGCCGTCCGCCACTTCCGTTCCCTGCGCATTCTGCAGATCGGTCCCCGTCCGTCTTCCTTCTGGACAATGATGTGCAATGAAGGGGAGCTGCTTGAGCGGTTCGGGATCGAGGTGCATCCGATCACGCTCGTGGACATCCAGCGGGCCTCGAAGCGGATCGAGAACGGGCAGAGCTCGGAGCTTGCTGAGGCTGTGGATTACATCAAGGAGAAGCTCGACTGGTCCGAGGTGAGCGAAGAGGATGTCCGGCGGATCGCCGCCCTGAAGGTGGCCATGAAGCAGTATGCGGTCTCGACAGGAAGTTCGGCCATCGCCATCCAGTGCTGGTCCTCCCTGCAGGACGCCATGGGCATTATGCCCTGTCTGGCGAATGCGATTCTGACGGATGAGCAGATTCCGGTTACCTGTGAGACCGATATCCACGGGGCCATCACCTCCGTCCTGGTGCAGTCCGCGGCGATGAACCGGCATCCGACCTTCTTCGCGGATCTGACGGTCCGCCATCCGGAGAATCCGAACGGGGAGCTGCTGTTCCACTGCGGGAACTTCCCGGTCTCGTTATCGGTGGAGGAGCGGCCGAAGCTGCGCCGGCACTTCCTGTTCGACGACCATGCGCCAGGCACGCATGAAGGGGAGATCCGGGGCGGCAGCATGACGCTGGCCCGCTTCGACGGGGATCATGGGGAGTACCAGCTGTTCCTGGGCAGAGCCCGCGGCATTCAGGGACCGTACACCCGGGGCTCCTACGTCTGGGTGGAAGTGAACGATTGGCCGCTGTGGGAAGAGAAGCTGGTACGGGGCCCGTATGTGCATCATTCGGTGGGCATCCATGCCAATGTCATCGCACCGCTGTATGAAGCCTGCCGGTATATCCCGGGGCTCGCGGCCGATCCGGTCGATCCGACCGAAAGCGAGATCCAGGCCTGGCTGCGCGGTGCGCAATGCTGAACGGGGAGAGGGGAACGCCAATGGAGACAGGTGCTTTGAAAAGGAAAGCGGCCCAGATCCGCATGGATCTGCTGCGCATGATTCACCGGGCCGGGACCGGGCATACCGGCGGCTCGCTCAGCAACACGGATATCCTCACGTCGCTCTACTACCGGGTGATGAAGATCGACCCGGCCAATCCGAAGTGGGCGGAGCGAGACCGCTTCATCGCCAGCAAGGGGCATGCGGTCGAATCCCTCTGGTGCATTCTGGCCGACCGCGGCTTCTTTCCGAAGGAGGAGCTCGAGACGTTCAGCCGGTTCGGCACCCGGCTGATCGGGCACCCGAACAACAAGGTGCCGGGGATCGAGATGAATACGGGCGCGCTCGGGCACGGGCTGGCGATCTCCGTAGGCATGGCGCTGGCCGCCAAGCGCGACGGACGGAGCTCCCGGGTGTTCTGCCTGATGGGCGACGGCGAGCAGGCCGAGGGCTCCGTGTGGGAAGCGGCCATGGCGGGCGCCCACTACCGGCTCGATAACCTCGTCGGCATCATCGACCGCAACCGGCTGCAGATCAGCGGGCCGACGGAGGACGTGATGGGGCTCGATCCGCTGGATGACAAATGGTCCGCCTTCGGCTGGCATGTCGTCCCCGTCGACGGCAATGACGTCGATGCGCTTGTGAACGTCTTCGAAGCAGCGCCTGAGGTATCGGGCAAGCCGACTCTGGTACTCGCCCATACGGTCAAGGGCAAAGGCGTGTCCTTCGCAGAGCATGTGCCCAAGTGGCATCATCATGTGCCGAATGACAAGGAGCTGGCGCTGGCACTGTCGGAGCTGTCGGCGGAGCTTGGCAGCCTGGAACAGATAAAGGGGGGGCAGGCATGATAGCAGAACGTATGGCCCATGGAATACCCAACCGGCAGGTGATCTGCGAGACGCTGCTCGGGCTGGCGAAGGAAGATCGGGATCTGATGGTGCTGGCAAGCGACTCCCGGGGGTCGGCGGCGATGGCGCCGTTCGCGTCCGCCTATCCCGAGCAGTTCGTCGAAGTGGGCATCGCGGAGCAGAATATCGTGGGGATTGCCGCAGGGCTGGCCCACAGCGGGAAGAAGCCCTGGGTGACTTCGCCGGCCTGCTTCCTCAGCATGCGCAGCATCGAACAGATCAAGGTGGACGTCGCTTATTCGGCGACGAACGTCAAGCTGGTCGGCATCAGCGGGGGCGTCAGCTACGGGGCGCTCGGCATGAGCCACCACTCCCTGCAGGATGTGGCGGTGGCGCGGGCCATTCCGGGGCTTACCGTCATCCTCCCGTCGGACCGGCATGAGACCCGGCGGATGACGGAGGCGCTGGTGCGCCATGAGGGTGGAGTCTATGTGCGCATCGGACGCAATCCGGTGGAGGACGTATACGATGACGATGAGGGTGAGTTCGTTATCGGCAGGGCCGTAACGATGAGAGAGGGAAGCGATCTGACGATCATCGCGGCAGGGGAGACGGTGCGCGTTGCCCTCGATGCGCAGGAGCTGCTGAAGGAAGCCGGAGTGTCGGCCCGCGTGCTCAACATGCATACGATCAAGCCGCTGGACGAAGAAGCCGTGGTGCGGGCCGCGCGGGAGACCGGCCTTATCATTACGGTCGAGGAGCACAGCATACATGGCGGGCTCGGTGCGGCCGTGGCGGAAGTGGTCGTGCAGCGTTGTCCCGTCCCGGTACGGATTCTGGGTATCCCGGACGAACCCGCCATCGCGGGCAAAAGCGCCGAGGTGTTCCGGCATTACGGGCTAAGCAAGGAGAACATCCGGGAGATTGCCATCCGGATGCTGGGCAGCGGGGAGGAGCGTCCATGGACCCGATCTTCCTTCTGACGATCGACCAGAGCACCTCGGGGACCAAGGCTCTGGTCATCGACCGCGCCGGACAGATCGTGGCCGGGAGCTCCGCAGGGCACAGGCAGCTGCAGCCTGAGCCGGGCTGGGTGGAGCATGATCCGATGGAGCTTTATGCTTCGGTGCTGCAGACAGCCCGGGCTGCGATGCAGAAGGCCGGTGCGGACCCTTCACAGCTGGCCGCCGTAACGATAACGAACCAGCGGGAAACCGCGGTGCTGTGGGACCGGGTATCCGGAGAACCGGTGTGCCCTGCCATTGTCTGGCAGTGCCGGCGGACGGCGGAGACCTGCCGGAAGCTGAAGGCCGCAGGCCACGAGGCGGCGGTCCGCGCCAAGACGGGCCTCCTGCTCGATCCGTATTTCTCCGCCTCCAAGTGGGGCTGGATGCTCGCCGAGATCCCGGAGGCGCAGCAGCTGCTGGGCGAAGGCCGGCTCCTGGCGGGCACGGTTGACTCCTGGCTGCTGTGGAAGCTGAGCGGAGGACAGGTGCATGCGACCGATGTCACGAATGCCAGCCGCACCTCCCTGTATGACATCCACAAGCTGCAGTGGGATGCGGAGCTATGCGCTCTCTTCGGCGTGCCTCCGGAGATTCTTCCCGAAGTCAAAGCTTCGGACGTGATCTACGGGTATACGAACGAGCCGAAGCTGTTCGACGCGCAGGTGCCGATCGCCGGACTCATCGGGGATTCCCAGGGCGCCCTGCTCGGCCAATGCTGCCTGGAGCCGGGGATGGCCAAGGCCACCTACGGCACGGGGACGTCCGTCCTTCTGAACGCCGGCGCCCAGCCGGTGGAGGCCGGCGGCGGCCTGGTGCTGACGCCGGCCTGGGCGCTGGGCGGGCGGGTTACGTATGCCCTTGAGGCGGTCATCCGGACCTCGGGCGACTGCATCAAGTGGGTAAGAGACAACCTAGGACTGTTCGGCAGCTTCAGCGAGATGGAGGGCCTGCTGGCCGAGGCGCCCGACTCCGAAGGCGTCTACCTCGTGCCGGCCTTCACCGGGCTGGGCGCTCCGCATTGGGAGCCCGGGGCGAGGGCGGCCGTGACGGGGATGACCCGGGGCACCGGCCGGGCGCACCTGATCCGTGCCGCCCTGGAGAGCATCGCCTACCAGGTCCGGGATGCGGCGGAGCTCCTCGCGGCGGAGTCCGGCATTGCGCTCAAGGCGCTGCATGCCGACGGTGGGGCCTCCGTGAACGGAGGGCTGATGCAGTTTCAGGCGGACCTGCTGGATCTGCCGGTGTTCCGGTCGGGGGCCGCGGAGCTCTCCGCCATGGGTTCCGCATACGCGGGCGGGCTAGCCGTCGGTTTTTGGAGCTCCCTGGATGAGATTGCTGCACTTGAGCGGGAAGGCCGGGTCTATGAGGCGGGGCTCGAGGCGGGGGAACGGGAGCGGAAGTACCGTGGCTGGCAAAGGGCGGTGGCCGCTGTACTGCACAGCAGCCGGGCGGAGCAGGAGGCGGTCGCCGGTGAGGTTGAACCCGGTGCCCCCGGCGGCATCCGGCTGAACCCGACGCACACCGGTTAATTGGACCTGCGCAGGAAGCCGGCCGCTCTTGTACGGATAGGGCGGATCTGCGAAGGTCATCTGTCATAGGTCCAGCCCGGGGGCTGGGCGGCTATGCGGAGAGAGACTTCACCAGATGTTGAGGTGGGGTCTCTTTGTGCTCAGCGGGGAAGGCGGCAGACATTCCTTTGGTGCAGTTGGTAACATCTGTGCTATAATATAAACCAGTAGAATGTAAACGCTTACTAAACTCGCGCTAAACCAAATTCTCCGTATACCAAAGGGGATTGCTGTCATGCCACTGGGACTTCTCGCCAAACGTATGCTGACAAACAAATCCATCAAACTCAGCTTTCTGCTGACGTTAGCGATCTCTGTGCTAATCTCATCGGTGAGCTTATTCATGTATCAGGATTACCGCAGCCGGATCGATAAGGAACTGAACCAGCCGATGGCCGAGCTTCTGCAGATCAACATGCATATGACGAACCGCGCATTCCGCAATTACGATAACATCGCGGTGCAGCTCTCTTTTCATCCTCTGGCGGTTGCTTATGTCGAAGCCTCTCTCCGGGACAAGAAGGAGGCTGGGGCGCGGCTGCTCTCTCATTTCAAGTCCTCAGCCTATGAAGAAGAGATCACTTCGGTCTATGTCGTCGACCTGGTCCATCGGCGCTACGCCTCTTCGGCTCCGGAGGGGGAACAGGATTTCAGCGGCAAGGCCGGCCATACCTGGATCCCCTGGGCGACGGCGATGGATACCGAACCGCTGCTGATCAAACGCAGGACGGCGGGGGACGATGAGGTGCAATCCCCGGCGCAGAGTGAACTGATCTCCCTGTACAGGCCCATCCGCTCCGGAGACAAGCTCATCGGCCTCGTCATCTTGAATATCGATTACGACCGGTTATTCACCTCCATCCATACCCAGCTGAACGCGCCACTGTATATTTATAATCTCGAGGGGGAACAGATTTATCCCAAGCGGAGCCTGCCTGGAGCAGAGGAGCACATGAGGCAGGTGGTGGAAGAGCTGAATATTCAGCCTTTTACCGAGGTGGAGCTGGACAAGCAGCTTTATTTGGCCAACCAGACGTTCTCCGATATGACGGGCTGGCGCTGGGTCTCGTTCATTTCATTGGAAGATCTTCTCAAGCATGCCAAGCTCGTCCGCAATATCATCATCTCGCTCTCCCTGCTCTCCATTCTGATTGGCTGCGCGGCCCTGTGGTATTACCGCCGCACCGCGTTCCGTCCGCTGAACCGAATCCGCGGGTTACTGGGGCAGAAGGAGAAGTCAGGGGAGCCGGACGATCTGCACCAAGTGGAGCAGTACCTTCAAAGCCTGCTGAAAGACTACGATGCGACTTCCGCGATCTCCCGGCAAAGCCTGCCGGAGCTCCGGTCCAAGTTTGTTGAAGATGTCCTGTTCCGCCGGATTGGAGCCTCGGAAATTCAATATAAATGGCGCAGCTATTTTCAGGATTGGTCCGAGGCGCCGATCACGGCGGCGGTCGTGTCGATCAACCGCTACAAGGCATGGTCGGCTGAGTTCACGGAAGAGGACCAGCTGCTGCTGAAGTATGCGTTATCCAATCTGGTGCATGAGGTATTGAATCCGCAGTGGCACTCTATCCACACCTCGCTGGATAAAGAGAATATGCTGGTCATTCTGCAGCCCCGGGGGGGCCCGCCCGCGTATCCGGACCCATGCCCTCTTTTCGACCGTATGATCGAGATGTCCCGTCATTATCTGCGCCTGCAGCTCTCCATCGGTCTCGGGCCGCAGGCTGCTTCCATCGCGGAGCTTCATCATTCCTTCGCGGGAGCCAAGAGTTCTCTCACCCGGCGGCTGTATGAAGGTTACGGCACGACCCTCAGCATCCAGGCGCACGATCATCTCCCTGGATTTACCCGGCAGGAGGCCGAGAAGTGGGAGCGGGAGTGGCTGGGCTCCGTGGAATCGGGGGATGCCGAGGCCGTCACGCGCAGCATACGGGAGTGGTCCCAATCGGTACGTCATCTGTGCCCCTCCCCCGAGTCGGTGTATGCGTTCGCTGACCGGTGGGTTGGGAAGCTGGTCGAGGTGACAGAGCTTCATGGGCTCGCCAGGGTTCACGACCTGGAGGATTACACAGCGCATCAGCTGAACATGATGGATCTCGAGGATACGACCGCATTGCTTCTTAACCTGTCCCAGGCGACAGCTGAGGGGATACGCAGCCGGATGAACAGGAAGGAGCATTCCACCGTACAGCAGATCATTCAATTGATGGAGGAAGAGTTGAGCGGGAACATCGGCCTCCAGCAGATCGCTGACTCGATCCGCATGAGCACTTCGTCGGTCAGCAGCCTGTTCAAGCAGCAAACCGGGTGCTCGGTTTACGAATATTTGACCCGTCTTCGGATCGACCGGGCCTGCCGCTTATTGATGGAAACGGACCGCAAAGTAGGCGACATCGCACCGCTCGTAGGGTACCAGAACGAAACGAGCTTTATTCGAAGCTTCCGCAAGGTCAAAGGAATGACGCCCGGCAAATACCGGGAGGTCAGCAGAACGAACGGTGCTTAGGGCCTGTCCCGACATGCCATGAATCTGGCTGGGGCGGGCCTTTTTGCGTCCCTTGAAATATAAGAATGTATAGATCTCGCCAGGGCTCGATCCTGCTGGGGGGCAAGCTGTCTACGAAAATAGAGGAAGTACGGTGCGTTATGCCCACTTTTCAACGGGTTCCCCCAGGAATAAAGGAACTCAAATGCGCTATGGTCGGAATGAGCCCCGTTTCCAGACCCTTTTTCCCATATAAGGCATCTGAGTTCCGCTATTTGTTGGGAAATACCGGGAAATAAGCCGATAAGGCATCCTGGTTCCGTTATTGCAAAAACGATCGTTCCGTCGGACCTGTCGAATCGATCGCTCACCGGAGGCTGAACGGCATATCATCCGGCTCGAACTGCAGGACGCGGATCACGGACTCCTGAGGCCAATAGCGGATCAGCTCCCTCTGCAGCGGCAGCTGAAGCCTTCCGCCCGGCAGGTGTACTCCGGCACCTCCCTCTATCCCCGTAGGCCTGCCGTGAGATAGGGATCCTGTCAGGCCAGGTTGGAGATCAGCCGGCCCGCCGCCTCCCGGCGGTCCTGCGTTATCTTGGCCGCAGGCGGAAGCCGGCTGGGAGTATGCCTAACGGACAGCCGGTTTGCAGATCGGCCAGAATGCGGCGGTGCTGGCGGAACTGCATATGCCGTGCCGAAACGTCAATTGCCTGTTGGACCAACACGGCTTTAGAATGAGCATGCAGCGAAACGATCGCCAAGCGAATCCCATACAGGAATGGAGAGGATGGACATGTCCAAGAAGAGGAGCAGGAGCCTGCTGATGTCCCTGACGGTCGTACTGGGGATGACGGTGCTTACGGGATGCGGCGGTGCAACGGCCAAGACGTCGGGGGCCCGAGCAGGGAAATCGGCGGATTTTCCCAACAAACCCATTTCTCTTATCGTGCCGTTTGCAGCGGGCGGGGGAACCGACACGACGGCCAGAGCATTGGCCAAAGCGGCGGAGAAGGTGTTTAAGCAGCCGGTCACGGTCGTTAACAAGACCGGAGGCGGGGGATCGGTAGGGATGACCGAAGGCTCGAATGCGAAGAGTGACGGCTACACGGTCACGGTGGTGACAGTTGAGCTCACGACGCTGCCGCACCTCGGGCTGTCCCCGATCACTTATCAGAACTTCAAGCCGGTCGGCATGATGAATTATGAGCCGGCAGCGATCACGGTGCGTGCGGACAGCCCCTGGCAGACCATGAAGGACTTCCTGGATTATGCCAAGGCGAATCCGGGGAAGGTCCGGCTCGGGAATTCCGGCACAGGCGCGATCTGGCATCTGGCTGCCGCCGCACTCGAGAAGGAAACCGGAACGAAGTTCAATCACATTCCGTTCGAAGGGGCTGCGCCGGCCATTACGGCCCTGCTTGGCGGGCATGTGGATGCCGTACCGGTCAGCCCTCCGGAGGTGAAGAGCCAAGTGGAGTCAGGCAAGCTTCGCTCGCTCGCTGTTCTTGACGATAAACCGGCGGAAGTGCTCCCGGGAGTCAAGACCTTGAAGGAGGAGACGGGCATCGCATTCGACTATATCGGCACATGGAGAGGACTCGGCGTGCCCAAGGATACCCCGGATGAGATTGTGCAAGCGCTGTCCGAAGGCTTCTTGAAGGGGATGGAGGACGAGGAGTTCAAGGCATTCATGAAGAAGAACGGACTGACCATCGTCTCCAAGGACAGCAGCAGCTTCGGACAGTATGTGAAGGAGAATGACGAGAGATTCGGCAAGCTGATTCCGGAACTCGGCCTGTCCAAAAAATAAGGATCTTGCTTGGAGGCTGTCACGTATGAGAATACACGGCAATTTGGGATTCATGCTGTCCCTGCTCTTTACCGCCGGATCGGGGATCCTGTTCCTGCAGTCCTGGGAGCTGGATTACTACACGGAATTGGGTCCCGGGCCGGGCCTGTTCCCGAGGTGGCTCAGCGGAGCGCTCCTGGTTGTGTCTGTTCTGTATATGATCGGCTCGCTTCGGCAGCCTGTCCTCTGGTCGGCCGTCATGCCCCAAGGCAGAGACCTTCGCAGCGTGGCCATGGTGCTTGCTTCCGCGGCCTTGTTCGTGGCTCTTCTCTCCATGGCGGGATTTGTGCTGGCGGGAGGGGTAACCATGACGCTGCTGCTCGCCCGCTCCTATCCGTGGCTTCGGGCGTCGGCGATCGCGTTGTCCGTCAATGTGCTGATCTATTACGCCTTCAGCGGGTGGCTGGACGTTCCCCTGCCGAGCGGTCAACTCTGGGAATGGGTGGGGTGAGGTCGGGATGCCGGATTGGGATGCGATTGCGCAGGGCTTTGCAACCGCTTTAAACGGGTGGAACCTGCTGTACTGCTTCATAGGCGTAACGATCGGGATGCTGGTTGGTGTGCTCCCCGGACTGGGGCCGACCACCGGAGTGGCGGTGCTGCTCCCCATTACCTTCGGTATGGAGCCGGTCTCCGCGATTATTATGCTGTGCGGCATTTACTACGGGGCGATGTATGGGGGGACGATCACCTCGGTCCTGATTAACACTCCCGGGGAAGCGGCCTCGGTTATCACCTGCCTGGATGGAAGCCCGCTCGCCAAGCAGGGGCGGCCGGGGCGGCACTGGGCATTGCCGGCCTCGGTTCCTTTATCGGAGGAACGATATCGATTCTCGGCCTGATGCTCATCGGTCCGCCGCTGGCCGAATGGGCGCTGCATTTCGGCCCTCCCGAATTCTTTGCGTTGATGGTGCTGGGGTTGTCCACCGTCATCGGGCTGATGGGCAAATCGGTCGTCCGCGGGCTGGTCTCCGCCTTCCTCGGATTGAATCTGGCGATGATCGGCATCGATCCCATGTCCGGTACGGTCCGGTTTACGATGGACACGCCGCAGCTCATGAACGGGATAGATTTTGTCATCGTGGCCATGGGATTGTTCGGCTTGTCGGAGATCCTGCTCGGGATGGAGAAGATGTCCTCCGCCGGAAAGCCCCCGAAGCTCCAGGGAATGCTTCCCCGCAGGGAGGAATGGAAACCTAACATGAAAGCGATCGGGAGAGGAACGGTGCTGGGCTTTGTGATCGGACTGATTCCCGGAACCAATTCCGTGATCCCGGCGCTCTTGTCCTATTCGCTCGAGAAGCGGCTCGCGAAGGATCCGTCCCGCTTCGGGCAAGGCGCGCTGGAGGGGGTGGCGGGCCCTGAAACGGCGAACAATTCGTACTGCGGCGGAGCGCTGATCCCGCTCTTCACGCTGGGCATCCCCAGCTCACCGACGATAGCTATCATTCTGGGCGCTTTTATGATGCACGGGCTGACACCGGGGCCGGCCCTGTTCGAGCAGAACCCTGTGTTTATCTGGGGGGTGGTGGCCAGCATGTTCATCGGCAATGCCGTCCTGCTCGTGATGAACCTGCCGATGGCAGGCTGGTGGGCCCGCATTGCGATGATTCCGCCCAAGCTGCTGTACCCGCTGATCCTGGTCATCTCCATTGTCGGGGCTTATACAGCGAACAACAGCCTGTTCGATGTAGGGACGATGATCGTCTTCGGAATCCTGGGTTATTTGATGAAGAAGGCGGATATTCCCATGGCACCTATCGTGCTCACCTTTGTTCTTGGTAAAATGCTGGAAAGCTCGCTGCTTCAATCGCTGAGGCTCTTGGACGGCTCGTTCCTGAATCTGTTCCTCCGTCCGATCGCCGGGCCCATCCTGAGTCTGGCCGTCTTGGTTCTTGTCTTCGGCATGGCTTCCGGTCTCAGGAAGAGGAGCGGAGGGCTTGCCGCCGATGTGGAAATGTAACCGCTGACTGACGAAACAACGGATGAAAAAAACAAAACAAGGAGAGATAACCGTATGAAAATCGTTCTCACAGACAAAGTAGCCTTGGTGACAGGAGCGAGCTCCGGCATTGGGGCAAGCATCGCCCTGATGCTCGCAGAAGCTGGAGCCAAGGTAGCCGTGAACTATAACACCAGCAGGGAGAAGGCGGAGGAGGTTGCCGGTAGCATTGCGCAGATGGGGGGGACGGCGCGGATCTATCAGGGGGATGTGACTTCAACCGGACAGATCGAGGCCCTTGTGAACAGAATTGGGTCGGAGCTTGGAACCGTCGACATTCTGGTTAACAACGCCGGACATATGCTGGAGCGGCAGAGCAGCGCGGAGATGACCGAATCGCTCTACGAGCGGGTCATGGATCTCAATCTGAAAAGCACCGTATTCATGTCCAAGGCGGTGCTGCCCGGCATGATCGCCAAGGGGAGCGGACATATCGTGAACATGTCCTCCGTTGCCGCGCACAACGGGGGAGGGCCGGGGGCCAGCATCTATGCGGCAAGCAAGGCCGCTGTGATCGCTTACACCAAAGGGCTGGCCAAAGAAGCGGCGCCCCATGGAATTAACGTCAACTGCGTATCGCCCGGCTTTATCGGGAACACCCGGTTCCACGCCCAGCTGACCACCCCGGAAGCGCAGCAGGCGGCGATTGCCGGAACACCGTTGAAGCGGCAGGGCGAGCCCTCGGATGTGGCGGGCGCCGTGCTGTTCCTGGTATCCGGCTTGTCAGGCTTCATCACGGGGGAGACGATTGAGATTAACGGCGGTGCGTTCATGCGCTAGGCGGCGCAGTCAGCCTAATGGGGAGCGGAGGAGTCTATATGGATAAAGGAACCGTGATGGAGGCCGTCAGGACAACGGGAATCATAGCGATACTCCGCGGGGTGCCGGTGGATGCCGTCGTCCCTGCGGCAGAGGCGCTGTATGCCGGAGGGATCAGGGCCCTCGAGGTGACGGGCAATACACCAGGCTGCCTGGAAAGTATCCGCAGGCTGCGGGCCAACCTTGGCCGCCGCATGCTGATCGGTGCGGGGACGGTAGTGAATCTCGCGATGGCCCAGCTGGTCCTGGATGCCGGAGCCCAGTTCGTGCTTGCGCCGGACCTGAATCCGGCTGTGGTGGCGGCGGTGCACGAGCAGCGCAAGCTGATCATTCCGGGCGTGGCGACCCCAAGCGAGATACTGCAGGCCTGCCGGCTGGGCGTGGACATGCTCAAGCTCTTTCCCGCAGGCGCTCTGGGCGTGAGGTATTTGAAGGAGCTGGGCGGGCCGCTGGACGGCCTCCGGATCATTCCGGTCGGCGGAGTGGATCTGGGCAATACGAAGGCATTCGCAGAAGCCGGTGCAGCCGCAGTAGGTGTCGGGGGCGCGCTGGTCGACAGTTCGGCTGTCGCCTCAGGACAATATGAGGTGCTGACCGAACGGGCTGCAGCGTTCGCTGCAGCCTTCCGCGAAGGGCGGCCGCAGCCGGCCGCCTCCCCGTCTTGCTAAGAGCCGGGCGGTCACAGAAAGCGTCATGAACTTCCGCAGAGCCCTTCCTGCTTCGAACCTGAAGCGGGGAGGGTTCTTTGGCGTGATGATGGGAATCCGGACGGATTGGGTCAAGAGGGGAAGAACATGCCCGTATCCCCCCATTGTTATATGACCGGTGTCGTTTTACGATGAAGAAACTTGGAAGTGAGGAAACTTGGAAGAGAAAAAGCCTAATCATAAGGAGAGAACCTATGACTTACAGACAGATTCCGGATACGCTGCTGCTCGAGGAACGCGCAGGCCATGCCCTGCACGCGATGGTCGGTATGGCCGACCGCGATTTCGGGTATGTGCCTTTTTTCAGTGCCAACCTGATGACGGAACCGCCTTATATGACCCATGGCGATTGGGATTACGGGTCCTCGCACGGACGCATGGTGGATGGGATGCTGCTCGCCCGGCATATGTCGGGGGAGACGTTCGGGGAGGATGTAGAGGCGCGGTATAGGGCGAATCTGCTTTCCTTCTTCAAGGAGGACGGCCTGAGCTACCGGCAGATCAATCCGAAGGGCCACTGGGAGCCGAACGCCAACCTGATCGACCAGCGCGCCGTCATCCTGTCCCTGACCACCTGGCTGATGGCTACAGGGGACCCCCAGGTCAAGGAAGCGGCTGATAAGCATGTCGCGGCCCTGAAGCGGATCGCCGTCAAGGAACGCGACGTCTGGTACTACCCCGCCTCCGAGTACAAGGAAGGGGGCTGGCCTTCGGCCAACGGGGTGCAGCTGCGGCTGGCTCCCGACCCCGCCGCCTTCTGCGGCCGGCTGGTCATGCCGCTGCTCAAGTATCACGAGCTGACGGGCAGCCAGGATGCGCTCGAGCTGTGCCGCTACTTTAGCGAGCTGATCATTCACCGCAGCGGCGTGTTCAACAAGGACGGCAGCTTCAACGATGCGCTCGCTTACCGCAGCGGCCACTTTCATACCCGGCTGGGCACGCTCGATGCCATCGCCCGGTTTGGCGCCTTCACCGGAGACGCCGCTATGATCGCCTGGGTACAGAAGTGCTACGATTGGGCGCTGACGAAGTGTACCGCCTTCGGCTGGACGCCGGGAGACCTGCACGAGCAGGCATATGAGCATGAGACATGCTCCCTGGTCGATCTGATCTCTACCGGCCTTACGCTGGCCAAGAGCGGGTATGTGCAGTATTGGGGCACCGTGGAGCGGTTCCTCCGCAACCACCTCACCGAATCGCAGCTTCTCGATCTCAGCTGGGTGAAGTCAGGAGGGGAGACGCCGGAGAATATCCACGGCTGGCAGACCTATGACAGCGTGGCGGAACGCACGCGGGGCTCGTTCGCCGGCTATTCGGCGCCGAATGACTTCTGCTGCGACGTCAACGAAGGCCGCGGACACACCAGCGATCTGCAGCTGTGCTGCCTCGGGTCAGGCACCCGGGGGCTGTTCATGGGGTGGAGCCATATCGTGACGGAGCACCAGGGGACGGTCAGCGTGAACCTGCTGCTCAGCCGGGGCTCGCAGTGGCTCGATGTCAGCAGCTATCTCCCCCACGAAGGCAAGGTCGTACTGGAAGTGAACCGCGATATTGCGCACCTGCAGGTGAGAATCCCCGAATGGGCCGGCTTTACCAAGATCCGCTTCACGCGGGAGCTCGAGGGCGCGGCCACGGAGGGCAGCGGAAGCGAGCCGAGCCGCTGGCTGAACCGGCACTTCCTCCAGCTCGGTCCTGCACGGGCCGGCGAACGCATTACCGTAACCTTCCCGCTCTCGATGCGCCGGACGATCGAGACGGCGATGAACCAGACCTTCGAAGCGCAGTGGCGCGGAGACGATGTCGTCGATCTGACACCGAGAGGGACGAAGCATCCGCTCTACAGCGGACGTCAGGTATTCGACCGGGCGCCGATGCGCGAAGGGCAGTACCGCCGTCCCGAGAAGGAATGGGTGTGGTAAGGGTATGGGTGTGATGACGGTGAAAGCAAGAGGAAGAGAAGGATGGTAAGGATGACGAGCAGGCGTGCGGGGTGTAGAAGAGGCATAAGTTCGTTAGAGAGCGGAGAATACGGATGGACCCGGAACGCCCGGAGACGGGCCGTGGCGATGGTACGGCGGGGGATAAGAGAAATCCGTACCGCCGAAGAACTGCCGAAAAGGAGGGATGGGCATGCTGGATGAGCGGGTGACAGCGGTGTACCTGGTCGAAACCCCGTACACCCTTGAACGTGCCGCAGAAGTGATCGCGGGGGAGCAGTCCACCGGCACCTTCACGGCGGTGCCTGGGGAGACTGCCTCTCTCAAAGAAAGGCACGGGGCCGCCATCGTATCGGTGGAAGCGCTGGAGGAGACGGATACCCCGTCTCTGCCCGGCACGAAGGTGCCCCGCGGGCATGACGGGAAGTACAGGCGGGGCCTCATCAAGGTGAGCTATCCGCTGCTGAATTTCGGACCTTCCCTGCCGAACCTGATGTCGGCCGTCGCAGGCAATCTCTTCGAGCTGCAGGAGCTCTCGGGCCTGCGCCTGGTGGACCTGGAGCTGCCGGAAGCTTTTGCGGCCGCCTATCCGGGGCCGAAGTTCGGCGTGGAAGGAACCCGGCGGCTGACCGGGGTCTACGGCCGGCCGGTGATCGGAACGATCGTGAAGCCGAGCGTCGGGCTCTCGATGGAGCAGCTCGGCAGCCTTGTCCGGGAGATGGCGCTTGCGGGGGTCGATTTTATCAAAGACGACGAGCTGAACGCGAATCCCCCTTACGCTCCGCTGAAGGACAAAGTGAAGGCGGTCATGGCCGAGGTCGAGCGGGCCGCCGATGAGACGGGGCGCCGGGTGATGTATGCGTTCAACATTACCGGGGACATCGATGAGCTCCGGAGAAACCACGATCTGGTGGTCGAGGCCGGCGGGAACTGCGTGATGGTCAGCATCAACAGCATCGGAGTGGCCGGTCTGTCCTGGCTGAACCGCTACAGCCAGGTGCCGATCCATGCGCACCGCAACGGATGGGGGATGATGACCCGCTCCCCGCTGCTCGGGATGGAGTTCACGGTATACCAGAAGCTGTGCCGGCTTGCGGGGGCCGACCATCTGCATGTGAACGGACTCGGGAGCAAGTTCTATGAGAGCGACGAATCCGTCGTGCGCTCGATCCGGGCGTGCAGGCAGCCGCTGTTCGGCGGTTACGGGACCATGCCGGTGGTCTCGTCCGGTCAATGGGCGGGTACAGCCGGGATCACGTATGAGCAGGCGGGGACTACCGATCTGATGCACCTTGCCGGAGGCGGCATCCTGGCCCACCCGGACGGCCCGGCCGCCGGCGTCGAGAGCATGAAGCAGGGATGGGAAGCCGCCGTCAAGGCGGTTGCGGCAGAGGAATATGCCGTGACGCATGGAGCGCTCCGCAGGGCGATCGAGCGGTTCGGAGCGGTGGAGGGCCGCAGAGCATGAGGGAGGCAGCTGGCGAACGCACACCGCTCCTCTGCTACTATGGCGATGACTTCACCGGCTCTACGGATGTGCTGGAAGCGCTCTCGTCTGCAGGCCTCCATACGGTGCTGTGCCTGGAGGCACCGGATGTCGAATGGATCCGCTCCCGGTTTCCCGATGCCGAGTGCATCGGTGTGGCCGGGGTCAGCCGGTCCATGAGTCCCCAGGAGATGGAGTCGGAGCTGTATCCGATCTTGGGCAAGCTGAAGGAGCTTCGCCCGAGGCTGATGCATTACAAGGTATGCTCCACCTTCGATTCTTCCCCGGAAGCGGGGAGCATCGGCAGAGCGATCGAGATCGGCAGGTCGGTATTCCCGGCGGGACGGTATGTTCCGTTGCTGGCGGGAGTGCCGGCGCTGGGCCGGTACACGGTGTTCGGCCATCACTTCGCAAGGGGGGCAGGCGGCAGCGGAGTGTACCGGCTGGACCGGCATCCCACCATGTCCCGCCATCCGGTGACGCCGATGGATGAAGCGGACCTGAGGGTGCATCTGGGCCGGCAGACGCGCCTTCCGGCCGCGCTGATGGACATCCTCGCACTGGAAGGCCCCTTCCCGGAAGTGGAGCGGCAGATGGAGAAGCTGCTCCGCCAGGGCCCCGGCATCGTGCTGTTCGATGCCCTGGATGAGGGCAGGCTGGCCGCTGCAGGACGGCTGATCTGGGAAGAGGCCGGAAGGACCGGCGGCGAAGCCCTGTTTGCTGCCGGGTCGTCGGGCATCGAATATGCGCTGACGGGGTATCTGCGGGCATCCGGCCGGTTGCCGGAGCCGCCGCCCGGTTCCGGCGGCTCCCTTGGCCGGGCGGAGCCGCTGCTCGTTGTCTCTGGCAGCTGCTCGCCCGTGACCGGAACGCAGATCGCCGCGGCCTTGGCGTCCGGCTTCGCGGGCATTCGCGTTCCGGTACCCGCGCTGCTGGGTCCGGACGGCGGGGAGCAGGCGGCCCGCGATCTGCTGGCGGCTTCCTTGGCATGCCTGCGGGAAGGCCGTAGCCTCGTGCTGTATACGGCCGACGGTCCGGAGGATCCGGCCGTTAAGGAAGCGGAGGCGCTGGCGGCCGCCGGCGGGATGGCTCCGGCCGAGTGGAGACGCCTGCTCGGCGTGCGTCTCGGCGCTTTGGCCAGGGAGCTGGTCCTGGCGCACGGCTTGAAGCGCCTGGTCGTAGCCGGCGGGGATACGTCCGGCTATGTGACCCGGGGACTTGGCATCAGCGCGCTGGAATGGCTGGCGTCCGCAGCCCCCGGCGCCCCGGTGTGCCGGGCGCACAGCGAAGATTCGCGCCTCGACGGACTGCAGCTGATCCTCAAGGGGGGACAGATGGGGGGCGAAGGCTTTTTGGCGGATGTGCTCCAAGGAAGACAGATGAAGATCAACGCGCATCTCAGTAAGGAGGGAAGACGCTAATGTACCCAACAGGCACAACCGGGGTTCACGAAACGAAAACGGCGGACGGCCCGGCGGACGACCGGATCAAAGATTGGAGCGATCCGCAGATGCTCGGACGCGGCGGGGAGCGGCCTCATGCGCTCTCCGTTCCGTATGCCGATGAAGAATCTGCGCTGCGCGGGGAGCGGGAGAACTCCTCCTATGTGCTGCCCCTGAACGGGGTGTGGCGCTTTTATTATGCGGAGAGTCCGCAGGAAGCTCCGGCAGCCTGCGAGCTGGCGGAATATGACGACACGCAGTGGGCGGACCTCCCCGTTCCGTCGAACTGGCAGCTTCACGGCTATGGGACTCCGCTCTATTCCAGCTGTCCGTATCCGTTCCCCGTCGACCCGCCGCATGTACCGAAGCGCAACCCGACCGGGATCTACCGCCGCCGCTTCCGGCAGCCTGAAGACTGGAGCGGACGAAGGACACTGCTCGTTTTCGAAGGGGTGGACGCCGCGTTCCATTTGTATGTGAACGGGGAGCAGGCAGGCTACGGCCAGGGAAGCCATTATCCTCACGAGTTCGACATCACCCCTTATCTGCGCGCCGGTGAAAATACCATCGCCGTCCGCGTCTATCAGTGGTGTGCGGGAAGCTATCTGGAGGATCAGGACAAATGGCGGCTCAGCGGCATCTTCCGGGACGTGTACCTGGTGTCCGCTCCTGCGGCCGGGCTCCGGGACGCTGCGGTGCAGGCGGTACCCACCGGCAGCGGCGGAGGACAGCTGACGGTGGACGTGACGGCCGCCCGCCGCTCCGCCGGACCCGAATCCGGCTTCACGGTGCAGCTGAAGCTGATGGATGAAGCAGGGGAACCCATCCACGAATCCCAGTTGAGCGATGCCCCCCTGAACCCGCAGCCCGGAGAGGAAGATGAGCTGCGGACGGTTATCTCCTTGTCCGGGGTGCGAAGCTGGACGGCGGAGACGCCCGTCCTGTACACCTTACTGCTGACGACACGGGATGCGGCCGGTACGGTGCAGGAGGTGCGCAGCGTGCCGGTCGGCTTCCGTGACATTGCCGTGCGGGAAGGGAAGCTGCTGGTGAACGGTGCGCCGGTGATTCTGAAGGGCGTGAACCGCAACGAGTTCGATCCCGACCGGGGCTTCGCGGTGACCTATGAGTCGATGGTCCGCGATATCGAGCTGATGAAGCAGCACAACATCAATACGGTGCGCACCTCGCATTATCCGAACGACCCGCGGTGGCTCGACCTGTGCGACCGTTACGGACTCTACGTGATCGACGAAGCCGATCTCGAGACCCACGGCTTCGTGCTCGCCGGAGGCAATGAGAGCCGCCTCTCGGAGGATCCCGAGTGGAGAGCTCCTTATCTGGACCGCATCATCCGGCTCGTCGAACGGGATAAGAACCATCCGTCGGTGATCGTCTGGTCGCTCGGCAATGAGTCGGGTTACGGATGCAATCACGATGCGATGGCCGAGTGGGTGCGGGGCAGGGACTCTTCGCGCCCGATCCATTATGAGCGGGCTTATGAAGCGCCGGTGGTCGATATCGTCAGCTCCATGTACCCATCAGTGGAGATGCTCGAGGAGGAGGGGAAGAAGGAGGATGCGCGTCCGTACCTTATGGTGGAATTCGGGCATGCGATGGGCAATGCGCTGGGGAACCAAAAAGAATACTGGGATACGGTTCACCGGTACCCGAGGCTGCTCGGCGGCCTGATCTGGGAGTGGTGCGACATGGGACTCCGGCGGAAGGAGGATGGGGGACAGCCGTCCTACACCTATGGAGGGGACTATGGCGATGAGCCGCACAGCGGCCACTTTTGCATCGACGGCCTGGTATTCCCCGACCGGACGGTGAAACCGGCTCTCATCGAATACAAGAAGGCGATCGAGCCGGTATCGGTCACTGGGTTGGAGCTGGAGAGCGGACTGGTGCAGGTGGCGAACCGTTACAGCTTCCTGGACCTGTCGCATTTGCGTGCGGAGTGGACGCTGTACTGCGATGGCGACGCGGTGGAGAGCGGTGAGCTTACGGAGCTGGCCGTGCCGCCGGGGGAAGAACGCACGGTCCGCATTCCTTATCGCAACGGGCCCCAGAACAGCGGCGGCGAATATTGGCTGCGGGTCCGCTTCGTCCTGCGGGCGGGCACACGGTGGGCACCCGCGGGGCATGAGGTCGCCTGGACGGATCTGCCGCTGCAGAGGAAGATTACTGCGGGGATGGATGCCGCTGTTTCCGATCAGCTGCCTGCACTGAAGACGACGCTGGAAGGCACGTCCTTAACCGTTATTGGCAGCAGCTTCCACGCAACCTTTGGGATAGACACGGGGCAGTTGACCGGGTGGGTCAGCCAGGGGACCCGGCTGCTGCAGGAGGGGCCGGTCATCCGGCTGTGGCGCGCGCCGGTCGACAACGATGTCCACCTGGCGAAGGAGTGGCGCAAAGCGAAGTACGATAAGCTGACGGCCGAGGTCCGGAGCGTGGATTACCGGACGGCGGCTAGGAACCATGCCGTACAGGTCCGCGTGCGGGAGGTGATCGGAGCGAAGGGAGAGGCCGTGGCCTTCACGGCGGAGCGGATCTATACCTTGTATGGGAGCGGCGACCTGACGCTGGATATCAAGCTGTCGCCTGCCCGGGAAGAGCTGCCGCCGCTGCCGCGGTATGGGGTGCTCTTGACGGTGCCGGAGGAGTTTGACCGGATGGCCTGGTTCGGCCGGGGGCCCCACGAATGCTATCCCGACCGCAAAGAGAGCGGGAAGCTCGGCATGTACGCCGGCTCCATAGCGGAGCAGTTCGTTCCCTATATCAAGCCGCAGGAGAACGGGAACAAGGCCGATGTCCGGTGGGCAGCGGTAACGGATTCCACGGGAGCCGGGCTGCTGATCGCCGGGATGCCGCTCGTCGATGTGACGGTGCATGGAGTGGCGCCGCAGGTGCTGACAGCAGCCAAGCACCGGGAAGATCTCGTGCGGGCGGACCGGACCTTCGTCTATATCGACAGCGGGCAGAGCGGGCTCGGCAATCACAGCTGCGGATATGCTCCGACGCTCGACGCTTATCTGCTGCCGGCCGGGGAAGAACGGAGACTGCGCTTCCGGCTGAAGCCGCTCGCTGCAGGCCAGTCACCGATGCTCGCCTCCAAGGGGGAACCGGAAGCTATCGTTTGGGAGGACTAAGTAAGGGGCCGGGAGCGGGCGGAAATGCGGAGTTTCGGCTTGTGAAGAGGGACAGGAAACGATTGGGGTACAAAAGAGAGGCGGGTACAGCATGGAGGAACTGAAGCGAAGGTTCGCGGAAGGGGATCCCCGGTTCGGGCCGGTGCCCTTCTGGTGGTGGAGCGGCGAGACGGTCACCGAGGAACGGATCGTCTGGCAGATGAGCCAATTCCGAAGAGGGGGACTGCGCAATATCGGGATCATCAACCTGGCCCCGACCGGGCCGCAGTACGGGTGCGCCGCCGACAGTCCCCCGTATGCCAGTGAGGCCTGGTGGCGGCTGTTCGCTGTGGTGCTGCGAGAAGCGAAGCGGCTCGGGATGTACGTCTGGTTCTACGACCAGATCGGCTTCTCCGGGGCGAATATGCTCGCGCGGATCGTAGCCGAGAAGCCGGCGTATGCCGGTTATCAGCTGCGCAGAGCCGGAAGGGGCGAGCCGCTGCCGGAGGGCTCGCTGATCCTGCACGAGGACGTAGAGAGGGAGACGGTGTATGCGGCTGTGCGGCAGGGCTTCAACTGGCTGGATCCCGCAGCGTCGGCCGAGCTCCGGGCCAGGGTGCACGGCGAGATGGAGCGGCGGTTCCCGGAAGAGCTCGGCCGCACGATTGCCGGCAGCTTCCAGGATGAGCTGCCGCCGCTGCCCTTGTGGACGGCGGAGCTGGATGCCCGGTACCGCGAACGCTATGGGACGGAACTGGGCCCGCTGCTGCCGGCCTTGTTCGACCCGGTGCCGGATGCCGCCGCCATCCGGCGGAGGGTGTACCGCCTGGCTGCCGAGCTTGCCGAGCAGTCCTGGTTCATTCCGCTTGGCGAGTGGCACCGGAGCCGCGGCATGCTCATCGGCTGCGATCAGGCCGGTCCGGCCCGCCGGGGCGATCCGAACGGCGCGCAGCGGCTGTACCTGGACTACTTCCGTACGCACCGATGGTACAACGCGCCGGGGGCGGACATGGACGGGGAGATCAAGCCCCACTCGTCCATGGCCCACCTCCACGGCGGCTCCAGGGTGTGGCTCGAAGGATTCCATACCAGCGGGTGGGGAGGGACGCTCGAGGAGACGATGCACTGGCTCCTCCCCTGGTTCCAGGCGGGAGCGACCCTGTACAGCCCGCACTCGGTATATTACAGCACCCGGGGCGGCTGGTGGGAATGGGCTCCTCCGGATACCGGCTGGCGGCAGCCGTACTTTGAGCATTATGCGGTCTTCGCCGATACGGTCAGCCGGGTGTGCGCTCTGCTGAGCGAGGGCGCTCATGTATGCGATATCGCGGTGCATTATCCGTCCTACGCGGTGAGCGGGTACCTGTCGCTCAGCGATGGCGGCGCCACGGAGCATCCCATGGGCGTGGCCAACCGGGAGCCGAACGACAAGGTGGCCCACCTGCAGCGGGTGTACCGGGAGCTGGCCTCCGGCTGGAACCGCCGGGATCAGGCGAACCCCGGGGCGCTGCGCAGGGCGCACCTGGACTTCGATATCGCAGACGACTCCGCGCTGGCCAAAGCGGTTCCGCACGGCAGGCAGCTGCGGATCGCGGAGGAGTCGTTCTCGGTGCTCCTGCTGTGCGGCACGACCGAGATGGACGAAGAGGCGCGTACACGCGTGGAAGCCTGGACCCGGCAGGGGGGACTTGTCGTGGGGGTCAGCGTGCCGCCGGAGGAACAAACCCTCGCAGGCGCCCTCTATGTGGACCGTGCGGAGGAGGCGCTGACGCTCATCGGCCCCTGGCTGCCGAGGCGGGTGGAGGGGCCCGGGGCGTCGCTGCACCGCCGGACGGCGGAAGCCGACATTTTCCTGCTGCTGCCGCAGGATGGAGAGCTGCTCGGCATGCACGAGCCGGCCAGAGAGGACCGGCCGGGCCCCGGGAAGGCGCTGTACCGGCTGTATACGGACCGGGTGCCCGAGCTCTGGGATCCGGTGACCGGACGTACCGAGCCGCTGTCCTTCCGGCGGGAAGGCGGGTGTGTCCAGGTGGAGCTCGCGTTCGAGTCCTGGCCGGCCGCGCTGGTCGTCTGTACGAACCAGGCGGAGCAGCCAAAAGGGCAGCGCGGGGAAACGGAAGCCGTTTCGGCTGCGGCAGAGGCGGATGACGGCGTATCGTCTTACCGGCAGTTGGCCGCCGCTCTGGAAGCCCCTGCGCAGCACCCTGCTCCTGAGGCGTCTTCGGAGAAGGGGGATGAGACGGCAGAGGCCCCGTATCCCCTCCGGGTGGAGAATTGGCGGGTCAGCGCCGTGCCCACGCTCGACAACCGCTACGGTGATTTTGACCTGCATGGGCCGGAGCGGGGGCTGCTGCCGGTCGAGCGCAGGATGGTCCGTGTGAAGACGGAGCAGTCCGGTGAAGGTGAAGGGTGGCAGAGCCCGGCATGGGATGATTCCTGGTGGACTGAGCACCTGTGGAGCGAGGCCGCCTACTTCCGGCTCTGCCGGGGAGAGCGCTTCGTGGAAAGCGAATCGGTTCCGGTGGTGTACAGCGAGACCTTCGGCGACCTGTCGGTCCGTCCCTGGGCGGGGCGGATGGGCCGGGTGCCGCGCCGGTTTCTGAACCTGGGCAAGGCGGTCCCGGGAGAAACGGTATGGGCCCGGACCTATGTGACGGCACCGGCAGAGGGAATGTATTGGCTGCGGGTGGAGAGTAACACGGAGCTGGCCGGCACGGTGAACGGAGAGGCCATTCGATGGGAGGGCGGCCCGGAAGAGCAGACGGCACAGCTTTGGCTGAAGGAAGGGCCGAACGAGCTGCTGCTGTGTGCACAGCCCTTGGGCAAGGGAGCGATGCGTGCATCGGTGGAAGTGAGCCCGGAAGCCCGTCCGCCGCTGCCGAAGTGGCTGTACAGCCGGCACCCGAACCCGGATTCCCGCCTCACGTGCCGGCTGTTTGCGCCGCCGGGAGAGCTGCCTATGCGGGTCCGCATGGTCTTCGCCGCAAGAGGGCGTGCGGCGCTGCTCGTGAACGGGGTGAAGGTCACCGAGCACGGGGACTATAACCCGTATATCCGGCAGGGGCAAGAGGAAGTGGACGTTACCGCACTGTGGCGCGAGGGAGAGAATGAGATCGCACTCGAGCTGCCGGAAGGCAAAGGCGAAGTATTCATCGACGGAGCGGCCGAGTATGCGGGAGGGGCGTTCCGGCCCTTCTTCACGGGGCCGGATTGGCGGGATGAAACCGGGGCAGAGCCCGGCATCTATCATGCTTCGGTGCTGCAGTACGCGGAGACGGAGTCGCTCTGGCTGACGCCGAGATCGCATCCGCTGCCGGACGTCGGATGGCTGATGCCGGAGAGCGTGCCTCAGCCCGCTCCGCTCCCACTCCTGGCCGATCCGCAGGAGATCGGGCGGCCGGTCTGGCTGCGCTTCCCCCTCCCGGCGGGGGCTCATGCCATGACGCTCGACTGCGCGGGAGAATTCCGCGTGTGGGTGGACGGCAGGGAAGCGGAAGTGAACGGAGACCGGGCCGGGTTCCCTGCACAGCGGGCCGGCGCTATGGCTGCCATCCGGGTCATCCCCGAAGGGACGAAGACCGGGGCGGCCGTCCTGCGGAGCCCGATCCGCTTTGAGACCGCACAGGTCCCCGGCGGACTTGGGGACTGGAGGACCGAGCTTCATCTGCCTCATCACAGCGGGGCCGTCGAGTACGAAGCGGAGCTTGACGCTGCGCAGGAGCTTCCGGCAGGACGGATTGACCTGGGCCACGTGAGAGGCACGGCCGAGGTGTGGCTGGACGGCCGGCCGCTCGGCGTCCGCCTCTGGAAGCCGTACCGCTTCCGGCTTGGGGAGCCGCTGGCCGCCGGCACGCACAAGCTGCGCGTCCGTATCACAAGCACGCTGGGCGCGCACTATGAGATCGGCCGGCCGACACTCCTTGCCGGCGGCAGCCCGGAGATGACGTACTGGAGCAAGGGGAGAACGGAAGAAGAGGCCTGGCAGCCTTGGTTCGCCTCCGCCGGACTGTACGGCCCGGTGGCGGTGACAGCAGAGCCATGATCCGCCCGATGAGCCGGGCCGGGGGTGCATTCGAACCTCATGGATGGAACGAGTCGTTCGATGGCCGCCAACCGATATGTTCAAATAAAGGAACTAGGATGCCTTAGATCGTTATTCCCCGTCATTTCCCAACAAATAAAGGAACTCAGTTACGTTACTAGTGCTGTTACCATGCCGATTCAGCTTTATATATCGAGATAGCGAACCTCAGTTCCTCTATCTGGAAAAAAGCCATCCCGCCTGCGGACCTGATTCTGCAGAAAAGGATGGCTTCTTTCGTTCATATATATGAATTTGCATTGAACCAGGATCTTGTGTCACTTTTTACATTTGTTCGTCGAGCACACCTGGAACGGGAGGGAACGGTCATAGCCGCCGCCAAAATAGCCATCGCCGAGCTGGCCGTAGGTATTATTCCCCCAATCCCATACGGTTCCGCCGCTTTGGACCGCCAAACCATGGAGAGGGCCCGCAGCAACGGAAACCACGGAACCCAGCCGGGTTACCTGAACGGGAGCGGAGCTGCTTGTCGTGGTTCCATTGCCGAGCTGCCCGGACGAATTGTATCCCCAAGCCCATACGGTTCCATCGTTCTTCAGCGCCAAGCTGTAGTCACTGCCGGAGGAGATCGCAGCGGCTGATGCCATACCAGTTACTTGAACGGGAGAAGGACTGTTAGATGCCGCGGTTTCACTGCCGAGCTGTCCGCTGTCATTCGCCCCCCAAGCCCACACGGTTCCGTCGCTCTTCAGTGCCGAGCTGAACGTATTGCCTGCAGAGACGGAGACGACCGAACCGAGACCGGTCACCTGTACGGGAACGGTAGATTCCGTGTAGGTTCCATCCCCGAGCTGCCCCGACCAGTTGGCTCCCCAAGCCCACACGCTGCCGTCGGCTTTGACCGCGAGGCTGTGTCCGGAGCCCGCTGCCACAGCGACAACCGAATCGAGAGCCTGCACCTGAACGGGAGTGGAGCGAGAATCGGTGGTTCCGTCGCCGAGCTGGCCGTACGTATTCCATCCCCAAGCCCACACGCTGCCGTCGGCTTTGACCGCCAAGCTGTGCGAGGAGCCCGCTTCCAGAGCGACAACCGAATGGAGACCCTGGACCTGCACGGGAGTCAAGCGATCATAGGTGGTCCCGTCGCCAAGCTGGCCGAAAAGATTCGATCCCCACGCCCAAGCCGTTCCATCACTTCTGACCGCGAAACTGGCGGCTCCGCCGGCCGAGATGCCGATTACCGAATCGAGGTTCTTCACGGGAATGGGGGAATAACGGTCGGTTTTCGTTCCGTCCCCGAGCTGCGCGTGCTGTTGGCTCCCCAAGCCCACACGGTTCCATCCTTTTGGAGAAAGAGAGAATGACCAGTGCCCCCGGCAGCAGCCTCCACAGGAGTCTTGGAACGGTCTGCCGCCACCGCCATGTTGGCTGTCAGCGCAAGAGAGAGATAAACGACTGCAAACAATCGAATTAGTCTTTTCATGGATTTTTTCCTCCGGATCAATAGAGTATGGAGTGGTCGGGGTCACTATGGATCAATCGATGCGCGGTGTTTGCACGCTTTTCCTTCCTTCACACCTCGAGCACCACCATCTGATGACAATCGATCTTCGGAACGCGGAAGCGAACCGCGCCCTCCGGGTCACTATCGAACGGCAGCTCATCCAGCTGCGGGGCAAGGGATACCCGCTTCACCGGGACCCCCACCCGGATCGTGACCTCCGTGTCATACAGCGGAATCACATCCTCGATGACCTCAATCCCGCCGCCACGGCGGACCGGAGAGGCATACAGCAGATGCGCCACATACCGCTTCTCTGCGGGCTGCTCCATCAAGGTGACGATCCCCTGTGCCGGGAGTTTCGTCTCCAGGGTCCGGCCGGTACCCAGCAGCCGGTCCAGCGCATGCAGCACCGTTTCCTTCTGGGCCAGACTCCCCTTCAGGGCATAATCCTCGAAGACGTTCCAAGCGATATAGATGCCGTCCCGGCCCTCGACCATCCCGGGGCCGCCGTCCTCCAGCGTGCTCGGCGTATGCTGATGAGAGCAGAAGGTGAACGCATCCCGGTTAAAATAAGGGTTCTCCCGGACGCCCAGCACGGTGCAGACACCTGCCGTCTCTACCACACGCCCCTGAGCATAAAAGACGTACGAGGCCTCCGGCAGGCTGCGGAGCGCAAACGAAGGGCGGAAATAATCCGGCACATACCGATTCACGCCCACGTAGCGCACACCCAGATCGAGGACAAAGCCGGTGCCCTCCGGGTTCAGACCCGAAGCGCCCGTGGCTAGCAGTCTGCCTCCCCGCGCGGTATAAGCATCCAGCTTGGCCTTCAGCTGACCTGATACCGGAATATGATCCGGGAGAATCAGGACGCGGTAGCGGAAAAAATCACTGTCGGGATCAATCACGTCGAACAGCAGCTTGCCCTCGAGCAGAATGCGGACCGCACCGCTGTCGCTCACGTTCATACGTTCATCGGGTGCCCTCCCCAAGCGGGATTGCACCGCCTCCACGGAGAGCAGCGCGACATCCGCGACATTCCGGACTCCCGTGCACCAGGGCTCCTTACGCTCCACCTCGGCATAAGCTGCCCCGATGAGCGAGTAGGAGGCCTTGTCCATGATCCCGGACGGATGCAGCTGGTCGCCGACGGAGCAGCGCGCGCCGTTCGCCAGGCTCAGCGATGTCTCATACCGGAGCGCATTCGGATGCTTGTAGCCTCCGAACTCTCCCCAGGACGTATGGAATCTGCCGGTCATGCCGACATAGGGCATGCCGAGTCCCTGGACATAACGGGCGGAGAGGGGGAAGTGGTCGTATCCCCAGCCCCCGGTAAGCAGCGATTCCAGCTCGAGATGGGTGTTCATCCCAGCCAGGTCCCGGCGTCCCCGCTGGATATGGCCGCCGTTATGGAAGACGGGAAGACCCGGCTTCACGGCATCGACCGTCTCGCGGACCCGCCCGGCATAGGCGGCATACGTGCGCTCTCCGAGCTCCAGCACGGCTTCCGCGTCGCGCGGGTCTTTGCCCTCCGCCAGCAGGGCGGCCCTGCAGGTGTGGCAGGAGCAGCTGCGCACCCCTGCAATGTCCAGGAACAGCCCGTCGGCATCGTAGTGGCGCACCACCTCGTCAATCTGCCGCAGCAGAATCTCAAGGTAGGGGGAGTTCAGACAGAGCAGGTGATAGCCGGGCTTCATGAACCCGTCCACCCAGCTCGTACGGTCGTCCGCGTCACGGATGAGCCATTCGGGATGCCGGCGGGCCAGCTTCTCGTCGAGTCCGGCGGAGAGATACACGGGCGTCCGCACGCCGATCTCATGGGCCGCATCGATCATGACGCCGAGCAGATCGAACTTCAGGTGGGGGTGCATTTCATTGGCCATCGAGGGATGGTAGGCCCAGCCGTGGTGGCACTTGGAGAATAGCGTGATAGAGTCGACATGGCCGAGCCGGAGCATCTCCTGGAACTGACCGGGATCGAAGCGATCCCCGATGCCGGGAATCGCCTCCGAGGTATGAAAATCGAGATGAACCTGACGAAATCGCATGAACCATTCCTCCCGGGATATGCGGCCGCCCTTGCGTTATTTGCTGCCGGCCGCCTGGTACCAATCGTTGACTTCCTTCGTGATCTGGTCGCCTCCGGAGGATTTCCACTTCGCCACGAAGTCATCGAAGGCCGTCAAAGGCTCCTTGCCGTAGATGATCTTGGTGAACACTTCGTTCTCCATCTTGCGGAGGGCTTCCATCTTCGTGCTCATGGTCGGTGTCGAGGCCCCCTTGAACTCATTCTGGATCCCGAACGAGAGCTGCTTCTGCATGATCGAACCCGGCACATGGGCATCCTTGTAAGCCACGTTCCCCTGGTCGAAGCCGTCCCTCGGAGCGGCCCCGGAGGCAAGGTGGGCGAGGGAGTTCACGTTCCTCTCCGGGATCATCGGCGTGCCGTTGCCGAGCAGGATCTGGTCGACCCGCTGGTCGGGCACGGCCACCGGCGCGCCGTTCTCCATCTTGTAATCATAGCCTTCGATGAATCCGTTCTCGACATCCGACCCTTTCTCCTTGCCGCCGGCCTGGAGCATCTTGTTGAGATACACCTGGAGCGCTTCCGGCGTCTTGTACTTCTTGTTGATCAGGTAGACGCCGAGCAGGGAATCGCCTCCGTTGAAGCCCGGCTTGCCGCCCGGACCGGCAGGCAGCATGACCGGAAGCATGCTGGAGCCCGGCACGTTCTTCTTCAGGTCCGGGAGCGGCCAGATCGGCAGCCAGTATGGGCCGTCGATGACGCCTGTTCGGCCGGCGGTCACGAGCTCGGAGGCCTTCGCGGGATCCTTCATGGCGAACTCCGGATCGAGATAGCCTTTCTCATACCAGGAGCGTAGCTTCGCGAGCGCCTCCTTTGCTCCCGGCTGCACCGAGCCATACTGCAGGCTGCCGTCCGCGCCCTTCAGCCAATAGGTCGGGACGGTGCCGTAGGCGCCGAAGATCCACCCCGTGCTCGCGAATCCCTCCAGCCAGTTGTTCTTCACGCCGAGCGCCAGCCCGTACGTATCCTTTTTGCCGTTCCCGTCCGGGTCCTTGTTCACGAAAGCATCCATGACCGCCTCCAGCTCATCGATTGTGCCGGGCGTCTTCAGGTTCAGCGTCTTCAGCCAGTCCTCCCGGAGGTAGAGCACGGGGGAGTTGACGTACGGGTCGGCGGTGTGCGGGATGCCATACCGTTTGCCGTCTCGGGCCGCGAAGGCCCACAGCTCCGGATGCGCTTTCAGAATCTCCTTGTAGGCTGGAGAAGCATGCTTCTCGAAGACTTCGCCGATATCCATGAACTGGCCGGTCTCGATCAGATCGGCGAGGATGGAGCGTCCCTTGGCGTCCACGCTGACATAGACCACATCGGGCAGGGGCTCGTTCCCGGAGAGGGAGAGGCGCATCTTGGTCAGGCAGGCGTCGTTCTCCCACGGCGTGGTCCACAGGTACTGAATCTGGATGCCGAGCTTCTCCTTGACCCAATCGAGGCCGACATTCTGCTCAAAGGATTGGTTCTCCTTGTATTTGTAGGTTGCGCTGTAGCATCCCCACGAGGTCATGGTGACCGGCGGATCGAACCTGCCGCCCTTCAGCACGGAAGCGGGCGCGGTGTCTCCGCCGCTCCCGGGCTCCCCCGTCCCTGAGCATGCCGTCAGGAGGCCTGCCGTCAGCAGGACGGCCAGCGCCGCTTTGCCTGCCCGCGGTTGGTTTGGGCTTCCCACATGAATTCCCCCTCTTTCCATGAAAACATCCGTTTGCAAGATTTACTTTACTGGAGCCGCCGAAGCCGGTACAGAAGAATTCCTTTACCTTTCGTTATACTTTTTGGAAAGGGGTGGAAGGAACGGTCACACCGTCCCTTCACGGCCGTCCCTGTATTCCTGGGGGGTAACCCCGTAATGCTGCTTGAACACCTTGATGAAATAAGGGGGATACTGATAGCCGAGCCTCGCGGTGATCTCGTAGATCTTGAGCTCGGTCGAGCGCAGATAATAGGCGGCCTGCTCCATCCGCAGCTTGTAAATCGTATCGCTGATGCTCTCGCCGGTTTCGAGCTTGTAGATGCGCGAGAGGTAGGACGGGTTCAGGCCCACATGCTCCGAGATGGCCTGGAGCGAGATGTCTTTGTCCAGCATCTCCTGCGCGAAGCGCTGCACCTTCCGGACGAGCTCGCTGCGGGAATCCCGGGCTTCCCGCTCCATTTCGCCTTCGAGCCGGCTCAGCTTCTCCCTGGACCAGTCCGCCAGCTGCCGCACGGACCGGGGATACCCGCCCGGCGGAAGACCGCCCGAGGCGGACCAGAGACCCGGCACCGGGCGGCCGTGCTTGTGGCTGAGATAGGAGAAGGAGGCGGCGATGCTCCAGAACGCTTCGAGGTGTACATCCAGCGGGCCGCCCGCGAGCCGCTCCACCTCCGCGAGGATGTCCTCCAGCTTGCCCTTCGCCTCGTTCCACCGGCCGCTCTCGAGCAGCTGGCTGAGCGTCGGGGGCTGATAGAGCGACTGCAGGGCTCCGGGCCGGACGCACTCTGCGGGAGGCTCCTGGTAGGTGAAGAGCAGCTCCCTTTCCCGGCCGATCCGGCTGCGGAAGCAGGTAAGGGCGGAACCGTAGGCTGCCGCAAGGCCGCCGGGATACATGCCCCACGGACCGACAAGCAGGGAGAGGCCCGCCTTCAGGTAATTCTTGACGCTGCTCTTCACCTCGGAGGCAAGCTTCTCCAGGAGCTGCTGGCACAGGGCCGGTACGGCCTCCCGCTGCAGGCCGGATTCGATCTCCTCCCGCACCGGCTGGACGAGGAGAACAAGGTAATCCTGCGCATCCCGGCAGGACCAGAGCCGGAAGTAGGGATGAAGCACTTCTTCCGCGATGTTGAGGACGGCATATTCCATGAGGGTCGGGTCGTCCGGTCCGGCATCCGCGGGATCTTCCTCTATGCGGACGATTACCAGGCCGCACGGCTCGCCCGGCTTGAATGGGAGCTGCAGGGTCGCCTGCTTGTGCGCCAGGAGCTCCGGCGCGAACGATTTACCGCTCAGGAGATCGTTCAGCAGCCGGCTCCTCAGCAGCGGGAGATGCTCCCTCAGCGCATAGACGGCGCTCTGCAGCGAATGGCGCGCCTGCCATTCCTGCTGCTTGCGCTCCATGATGCTCCGCAGAGCCGCCGTCACGCTGTCGTTGCGGAACGGCTTCAGGATATAATCCGCCGCCTGAATCTCGACGGCATGGCGTGCGTATTCGAAGTCCGCATGGCCGGTCAAAAAGACGACGCTGATCCCTTTCCACCGCGAACGGATGACGTCAGAGAGCTCGATCCCGGACATCTCGGGCATCCGGATATCCGTCAGGACAATGTCCACGGGGTGGCGGTTCAGAATCTCGAGCGCCTCCTGGGCGGAATAAGCTTTGTGTACGGTCTCGATGTTCAGTTCGGCCCACGGGAGGGAGACCTCCAAGCTGTCGACGACGGACGCCTCATCGTCAACCAGCAGAATGTGGTACACGGGCAGTCAGCTCCTTTCGGTCTTTTTGGCTTACCGGCCATTTCAATTCCACGCACAGGCCGCCCAGCGGGGAAGGGGAGAACGATATGCCCGACTCCGGGCCGAATTCCAGCTGGAGGCGCTGATGCACGTTCCAGAGACCGCAGCCGGTGTTCTCCGTCAGAGGGGTCTGAAGCCTTAGCTCGAGAGAAGCCAGCGCTTCTCCGGAGAGTCCTTTTCCGTTATCCGATACGATCAACCGGCACCAACCCGCCTCCAGTTCCCCCTGGATCTCCACGGTTCCGGCGCCAAGGCGGTTCTCGATGCCGTGCACCACCGCGTTCTCTACGATCGGCTGCAGCAGGATGCGCGGGATCTCCAGCGTCTCCATTTCCTGGGGAATATCTATGTCAAATGACAGGCGCGGCATGCGGAGCTGCTGGATGGACAGGTAGCTGCGGACGAATTCGGCTTCCTCCCGGACCGCTGCGAGCCTTTTTTCCGTACGTGTCGTATAGCGGTAGAAGTCCCCTAGATTCACAATCATGCTCTCCACCGCTTCCACATTGCCGAGGATGGACATCGTCTTGATCGTATTGAGGCTGTTGTACAGGAAGTGGGGATTGATCTGCGACTGCAGCTGCTTCAGCACGGCCTCGCGGGAGCGCAGCTTCTCCTCATACACATGCTCGATCAGCATTTGGAGCTCGGCGGCCATCCCGTTGTACCGGTCGAACAGGTACTCGAACTCGGCCTCCCCGCGGTGCCGGATCCGGTACGAATAGTCCCCCTGCTTCAGCCGCTGCACGGCGCGGACCAGCACCCGGACCGGCGTCTGGACGTGGCGGTGGAACAGCAGCGAGCCGATGAGGGAGATGAGCAGAAGCGAAGCGATCGACAGGTAGAAGATCGTCCGGCTGTTGTGAACGGAGGAGAACAGGGACTCTTCGGGATAATAGTCGGCCAGATACATGCCGAGCCTCTCGGAGTAGACAAGGTACACCAGGAAGCTGCCGTTCTCCGTGCGGATCTCCTGCGTCCAGGAGTGCTGCTCCGGCAGTGAGCGGAGCGCACCCGTGATGATGGGCACCGTCTGCCCGTCGGAGGTGCGGCTTCGGATCGGCACCGTTCCCGGTCGATAGAAGAACGGATCGCCGGGACCGCCGGCCTTGAACTCATCGAGCATGGAGACCAGGCTCCGTTCGGGGAAGCCCACCTCAATGACGAAGGTGGCATCGCGCGGCCGCTGGCGGTAGGAGGCGGGCTCGATCAGGTAGTAGACGAAGCCCGGCACCTGCGTTCCGTACATCGTGAACTTCCGGCGGACCCATCCCGGTTCCAGGGGAGTCTCGAACAGCGCTTCGTCGAAGGGGGACCCGTCCGTTGAGATGACCTCCTTCGTTTCGGGGAAATACAGGTTCATATGGTTCTCCCAGGGGCTTGAGGAGCTGAGCAGCCGGAGCTTCTCGGAGAGGCTGGAGACGCTTTTCCACTTGCTGAACGCATCGGAATCGAGGCCCGAGGCCTGCAGCTCGCTCATCGTCGGATCGCGGGCGATCTGGGCGGAATAGTAGCTCATCTGCTCCAGCTTCGTTTCCACCTGGGACAGGAAGAAGCGGAGCCGGCCGAAGGTGGACTGTTCGATCTCGCGCCGGATATGGCTCTCCGCCACGTGATTGAAGTAGATGTACAGCAGGATGACGGGAAGGAGAAGGACGACGATCAGGACGATCATTTTGCTGAAAATGCTGCCCTTGACAGGCATGGAGACCCTCCCTTCGCGGCTTACCTCATGAAATCATCATGGGATGTAAAGGATTTCTTCTATCAGGCCCCCCGCAACATTAATACAATATAACAAAAAGTGGAAAAGCAAAAGCGAGAAGGGGAGAAGTCCCGTGAGAGAGGCAGACGTTCCCGTTCCAAGACCGAGCGGAGCACCTTTGAAGCCCCAGCCCGTGCCAAGAAAAAGCAAAACCGCCGTGTTCCATCTGATGCTGCTGCCCGCCGTCCTGCTGACCCTCGTCTTCGCCTATCTTCCGATGGCGGGGCTCATCATGGCGTTCCAGGATTACAAGCCCTGGCTCGGATTCTCGGGCTCGCCCTGGGTGGGCCTGGACCACTTCCGCTACCTGTTCGAGAGGGAGGACGGCCTGCAGGTCATCTGGAATACGCTCGTCATCTCGGGGTTCAAAATCATCCTCCACCTGCTGGTCCCGCTCGGGTTCGCGCTGCTGCTGAATGAAGTGCGGCACATGGTCTTCCGGCGGCTGGTGCAGACGCTGGTCTATATGCCGCACTTCCTCTCCTGGGTCATCTTCGGCGGGCTGCTGCTCGACCTGCTGTCCGTGAACGGTCTGGTGAACCGGCTCCTCGCGGAGTTGCTCGGGATCGGCCCGCTTCCGTTCCTGAGCGACGGGGACCTGTTCCGCTGGACCGTGATTCTCACCGATGTGTGGAAGGAGTTCGGCTTCGGCGCGATCATCTTCCTGGCGGCGCTGGCCGGGGTGAACCCGGCGCTGTACGAAGCCGCCGAGATCGACGGGGCCGGTCGTTTCAAGATGACGATTCACATCACGCTGCCGGCGATTCTGCCCATCGTGATCGTGCTGCTGACGCTGTCGCTCGGCAGCGTGCTCAGCGCGAATTTTGACCAGATCTTCAACCTCTACAATGCGCTCGTGTATGACAAAGGGGACATCATCGACACGTTCGTCTACCGGGTGGGCCTGATCGACGGACAGTTCAGCTTCGCGGCGGCGGTCGGGATGTTCAAATCCGTGGTCAGCCTGATCCTGATCGCCTCCGCGTACTGGGCGGCTTACCGGTTCGCAGGCTACCGGGTGTTCTAGCAGAAAGGGTTGTGAAAAAGGAGGTTCCGCGGTGTACTACAAATCCCCATCTTACCGGGCGGCCTATGTGCTGATCCTGGCATTCCTCGGGCTGCTCGCGCTGATCTGCCTGCTTCCCGCCGTCCACCTGCTGGCCGTGTCGCTGAGCGGCAAAGCCCCGGCTGCGGCCAATCTCGTCACTCTCTGGCCGATGGACTTCACATGGGCCTCCTACCAGAAGACGCTCAGCAATGAGAACTTTCTCCGCTCCCTGTGGAATACGGCCGAGCGGGTTCTCCTTGGCGTCGGACTCGGGATGATGCTGACTGTCGTAACCGCGTACCCGCTCTCGAAGGATGACCGGATCTTTCCCCAGCGGAGCCGGTATATCTGGTTCTTCGTGGTGACGATGCTGTTCAGCGGAGGCCTCGTTCCGACCTATATCCTGATCCGCATGCTGCATCTCACGGATACGGTCTGGGCGCTGCTGCTTCCTGCCCTGGTCAACGTGTGGAACATTCTGCTCCTGCTGAACTTCTTCCGCACCCTCCCGAAGGAGCTCGAAGAGGCCGCGCTCATGGACGGGGCAGGGCATTGGAGAACCCTGTTCTCCGTGTATCTGCCGGTGTCGCTGCCCGCGATCGTGACGCTGTCTCTCTTCACGATGGTGACCCACTGGAACTCGTGGTTCGACGGGATGATCTACATGAAGCAGGCCAACTGGCCGCTGGCCACCCTGCTGCAGTCGATCATCGTGCAGGTCGACTTCACCAAGCTGGCCGCGAATCCGGCGGAGCTGTCCGAGCTGTCGGACCGTTCGCTGAAGGCATCGCAGATCTTTATCGGCGCGCTGCCGGTGCTCGTACTGTATCCGTTCCTGCAGCGGTACTTCGTCAAGGGCGTCGTGATTGGCGCCGTGAAGGAGTAGAGGGGAGCTATCCGATTCGTCCAATGCTTTCAGAAAGGATGTCATCCATTCGCTTCGATTCTGCTGGCGCGCAAGCAGTCTATGAAAATAGCGGAAATACGGTGCGTTATTCCCACTTTTCGGTGGTACTCTGGAAGTAGACTAAACGGTGGACACAACTTAAGGAACGACCTTTATAATAAAGACAAACGAACAAAGGTCGAGGTGTGCCATGAGTCAGCAGCGGGAGAGTTACGACAGTGAGTTTAAGAAAAAAACAGTGGAACATATAGAGAAGGAGGGGAAGAAGCCAATTGAGATTGCCCGGGAACTTGGGATTCCGAAAAGTACCTTAAGCCGCTGGATCAAACAGTACGGGAAAAGTGCAGCTTCGGAACAATCACAAGTCTTTGTGGATTACGAACGACTAAAAAAGTTGGAGCAGCAAAACCGCGAACTGCAAGAGGAGAACGAAATCTTAAAAAAGGCAATGCACTTCTTCACGAAAGACCGGGACTGATTTTTTCGTTTATTTATAAACACCGCTTCCAGTACCGTGTCGAGAAGATGTGCTCCGTTTTACAAGTATCCAGAAGCGGCTATTACAAGTGGGTAAAACACAAGCCTAGTAAACGGGAAAAGCACCGGATGTGGCTGAAAAAACGCATCCGGCATCACTTTTACCGTTTGAAGAAGCGCCCGGGCAGCCCCGTGATTACTGCGATTCTGCGAGAGGAAGACGGTTGTGCTGTCTCCTCAAAAACGGTCAGTCGCCTTATGAAAGAGATGGGTCTTAAGTCGATTACGGTTGGAAAATACAAAGCAACGACCAATTCCAACCACAACATGCCTGTTCATGACAATATCCTAAATCAGCAGTTTAAAGTGGAGGCACCCAACAAGGTCTGGGTAACAGATATTACTTATGTCGCCACTGGCGAAGGCTGGCTATACTTAGCCAGTGTGATGGACTTATATTCACGTAAAATCGTGGGCTGGGCTACAGGCGCGCGGATGACTAGGGAGCTCGTGATCGAAGCCCTGGAGCTTGCTTACAAGCGTCAGAAACCGGCCCCTGGCTTGATCCACCACTCCGACCGCGGATCTCAGTATGCAAGCAGTGATTACCAAGAACGGCTGGCAGACTACTTCATGACCGGCAGCATGAGTCGAAAAGGGAACTGCTATGACAATGCGTGTATCGAGTCTTTTCACAGTACATTGAAAAAAGAGCTTGTGTACCAAACCAAGTTTAAAACTCGTAAACAAGCAACCGATGAACTCTATAATTACATCGAGTTTTACTACAACCGAACACGGCGCCACTCCACTTTGGGTTATAAAACGCCTCATCGCTTTGAACAGATGTACCATGAACAAAGAGCAGCTTAGCGTTAAAGGGTTCCTTCATTTTTGTGTCTACTTTATTGACAGAAGTCCACTCATCGGTGATAAAGGAACTCAGATGCGCTATTGTTGGGATGGGTGCGGTTTCCGGACCCATTTTTCCCTAATAAGGGATCTGAGTTCCGCTATGTTTCGGGAAATGCTGGGAAATCCCTCAATAAGATACCTCACTTCCGCTAATTTTACCGAACGTTGGGGCGCCCGCCGAAACGATCGGTTACCGGAGGCTGAACCGCTTGCCTTCCGGCTCGAACTGCAGGCCGCGGATCGCGATGCCGCCAGAGGCAATTAGCGGATGGGCTCCGCCTGCAGCGGCTGCAGCTGAGACCATCCGTCCGGCAGGCGTACTCCCGCACCTCTGCAGGCGTACTCTCCGCACCTCTGCAGGCTAACAGCGTGATGCGTGTGCTTTTCCTTCTTATGCCACCATTGCCAAGAAAGGCAGTATGAGCCGGTGCAAAGCTATCGATGCTGGATGAAGCAAAAAACTATTACATTGAGCATCCAACAGCTATGCGTAAGGATGCAGCTGTACCCGTATGTACTGCGATGAGATAGGGATCCTGCTAGATAAGCGTCTCCCGGAGATCCCGGTAGAGCAGCTGCACATCCGATATTATTAATAAACATGCATCGTCCTTCTGTTATCCGGCTTCGTAAGGTTGGACGAGTGGGGTTATCCCTCCATGACGCAAAGAGGCAGCTGCTGGGTATGCAGTCTGCCTCTTTTTGCTGTACGCGCGGGCGGGGAGGATGTAAGGAGATCAGTAGAGGGGAAGGTGGAAGATGACATGCGGGGTGGGTGCAAAGGTGAGGTAGGGGGGAGGTGGATCGGAGGCATGTGGGGAAGGGGAACGGGAGGAGCGGTTTGCCCTGCTGCGCTTACAGAGTGCTGTGGAACCGGTAGGATCCGGAACCCAGCCGCAGCACCGCACAGCCGTCCTCCCAGGCCGTGCATCGGATTCCTTGGGCTTCCCGAAGCGGGCTGCCGCTCTCCGTAACGGCGTCTGCCGAAGAGGCCGGCAGGCGGAGCTCGGCCGTGCAGTTCACAGGAACATCCGCTTCAAGCGTGAGCTGTCCGGACCCCGATTTCTCCCAGCCGACGCGCACGGTGCCGCAGGGCAGCCGGTGGGAAGCGCGGACATACGACAGCCCTTCGGGGAAGGCGGGCCGCAGATCCAGAGCGAACCCTTCGGTCGCCGGGTCGAACCGGTACCGGATCCCGGCGAGACCGGCATAGAACCATTCTTCGATGTGGCCCAGCATGAAATGGTTCTGCGACTTGCCGACGGTCGGCCCGTCCCAGGCTTCGGTGAGCGTAGTGGCCCCGTGCAGCAGCTGATAGGCATAGCCGGGGGATTCCGACTGCCGGGCCATCCCGTACACGAGGTCCGAATGACCGGACTGCATCAGGGCGAGCAGCACGTACCGGTGGCCCACATCGCCCGCCGTCGTTCGGAGTCCCTGCCGCCGGATCACCTCGATCAGCCCGGCCAGCAGGGCGGGCTCGTGCTCTTCTGCAGCAAGCCCCAGCACCAGCGGCATGGCGTACGAGGTCTGGCTGCCTTCCGCATAACGGCATGCTTCCCCGTCGAAGAACGCCTCCCGGAACGCCTTCTTGATTCGGCCGCACAGGCTCCGGTAGAAGGAAGCGTCCTCCCCGCGACCGAGCAGCTGGGCGATGCCTGCGAACACTTCGGTCATGTGGTAATACATGGCCGTCTCGGTAAGGGCCACAGGCGTGTTCTGCGTAAATCCGGGACCGTTCGGCCCCACATCATACCAGTCGCCGAGACCGTAATCGACCAGATACCCCTTGGATCTTCCGGTTACATAATCGACGTAGGCTTTCATCCCCCCGTAATGCTCCTCAAGCAGGCGGCGGCTGCCGTACAGCGTCAGCAGATTCCACCCGGTCAGCACATATGCGGCTCCCCACGAGACGGAATCGCGGAACACCTCCCACGGTTCAGGGAAAACGACATATTCGGGGGCCGTAGTCGGCACCATGCCGCCGGGCAGCTGGGCGTCCCGGATGTCCTCCATCGTTTTGACGAGCAGCCTCTCGATGTCATGGTTGTAAGCGGCGGACGGCCCCATGAGATGCACCTGCTCCAGCCAGCCGAGCTTCTCGCGGTGCGGGCAGTCGGTGAAGATGCTCTTGGCATTGCTGAGGATGGCCATGTTGATGATCTCATGCGTCCGGTTGAGCAGGTCATCCGAGCATTCGAAGCTGCCCGTTCTCTCCATGTCAGGATCGATCATGCAGCCTTCCAGTCCGAGCAGCCCGGCATCACCCAGGGTTGAATAGAACTCTGCTACTCCGGCGGGCACGGCTCCTTCCACCTGCACATAACGGAAGCCGTAATAGCTGAACCGCGGCGACCAGATCTCCTCGTCGTCCCCGCGCAGCGTGTAGTGGAACCGGTAAGGAGAGCCGGTCCACTTCTGGCTGACGGTGCCGTCTTCCTTCAGCAGCTCGCCGGGGGAGAGCGTGATCCGCGTGCCGGCCGCCCCGCGCACCCGGATCCGGACCCAGCCGGCGAAGTTCTGCCCGAGATCGGCGACATACACGCCGGGGCGCGGGTGCGTATACCCCGCCGGATGGTAGACGCGGCGAACCAGAAGCGGCGGGGAGCCCTGCGCTTTGAGCTTCCCGGCCGGAGCCGCTGCCCGGAGGGCTGGGGTCCAGCCGCCGTCCTCGGCATATCCGGGCCTATCCCAGCCGGGCCGCTCGAGCCGGGCGTCGTAATCTTCTCCGCCGTAGATGCAGGAGAAGGTAAGGGGGCCCGGGGCGGTCCGCCAGCCCTCCCCGCTGGCTAGGGTCACTCTGGAGCCGTCGCTCAGCTCCGCTTCCAGCTGCACCAGGCATTTCGGCGTGCCGAAGGAGCCCTTGTACTTCGTGTACCGGCCGCCGGCCACATGGTAGAAGCCGTTCCCCAGAAGCACGCCGGCGGCATTGGCCCCTTCCTGCAGGTACTGCGTAACATCATAGACGGAGTAGAGGCAGGTCCGGTGGTAGTTGGTCCAGCCCGGCTCGAGCACCCGGTCGCCGACCTTGCGTCCGTTAAGCCGAAGCTCATAGTGGCCGAGGCCGCAGACATAGACCCGGGCGGACTTCACCGGGAGGGCCAGCCGGAATTCGGTGCGGAAGAGGGGCAGCGCCCCCGGCGCTGCTCCATCTTCCGCCTGCTCCCCGGAGGCCGGCGCCTCCATCCAGGAGGCCAGCCAATCCTGCTCGTGCAGCAGGCCGGTCTCGAACCAGGAGACCCTGCTGCACAGGGGCTCCCCGGCGGCCATTCGCACTTCGACCCGCCAGTAGTACCGGGTGCGGGAGAGCAGCGGGGGCCCTTCGTAAGGCAATTGGGCGCAGTTCCGGGTGTCCTTGAACCCGCTGTCCCACACTGTGCCCGTCCCGCTGCCGGCCTCCTGTTCACTTAGCGCAACGACGATCCGGCAGGCAGCCTGAAGCAGCCCGCGTCCGGCATCTCCAGCGAAGCTCCACCGGAAAGCGGGAGAGGGAACATCGATCCCGAGCGGTTCCTCCGACGACTCCACGTACATGCGGTCGATACGCACCTTCACTCAGCCTCCCTGCACCGGGCAGTCCTGCCCGATCGGCTGCGATGCGGCTACCGAGATCGTCCGGAATTCCCGGCCGTAGTTCACGGTCGGGTCGCCCGGCCGGGTGGGCCGGCACGAACAGTAGAAATGGTACAGCACCCCGTCGTGTGTGATAACGGAGGGCTTGTGGGCGAAGATGGAGTCGATGCTGCCTTCCTCGCCGACTCGGAGAATCGGATGCGGATGCTTGGTCCAATGGAGCAGATCCGGAGACAGGGCGATGCCCTCCTGGGCCTTGCGGTAATCGAAGCCGAAGTAGTACATGATCCAGCCCGCATCGTCCTGCAGCACACACGGATCGCTGACAAATCCGCTGTCCCACGCGTCCGGGGTGACCTTCAGCACGGGATTCCCTTCATACCTCTCCCAGTGGAAGAGGTCCGTGGAGAAGGCGACGCCGGTCTGCTCCAGCCAGCGGCCCTTGTTCTTGTTCTTGGCGTTATAGAACAGGTAGAAGCGGCCTTCGTGCTCGATCAGGCATTCCTTGTACAGGCCGCCGCGCTCCCAATCCGCGCCTTCCTCGGGCGTCAGGATCGGATCGGGTACCCGATGCCACTCCAGCAGGTTCTCATCCTCCGTCCAGGCCAGGCCGATCTTGGCTGAGCCTTCCTCATAGCCGTAGTCCGGATATGCATGGTAGACGAGCCAGTACTTGTTCTTCCACTTTTTGAGTAGCGGCGGGGCATCGATCCGGTTCTCCTTGAGCATCCACGTACCCGCCACATTCCGGGCATCCCAGCGGTCCTCCTCGCTTCTGGCCAGGATGACGGCCAGGTGCTTCCAGTCGAGCAGATTGTCACTGGTGGCCAGAGCCGTCTGGTACCCCTTCCCGTCGAATCCCACATACATCATATAAAAGGCCCCGTTATGGCGGAAAACGAAGGGGCAGTCCACGGCATTCAGGTCAAAGCTGCCGGGCAGTCCCGAACCGGTGAGTACGGGTTCCCCCAGCTTGTATGGCGTCAAATAAGGTTGAATGTTCACAGGACACACTCCTCGGTTTGCTGTGTCTGCCGGCGCCCGCTTCCGGGCCTTCGGCTGCCATCAGAATACTTACAGGATAATATCCGCCCGTGTGTTGATGTGGGGGTGGAACGAATCCGAACTATAGGGGGATCGCATCGTGAGGCTCCAACCGCATTGACTAGCGCCCGGGGCGGGCGTAGGATGGGGGCAAATCCGCAAGCGAAACAGGAGAATGCATATGACGACAGCAAAAGAACCGGCCTTGTACGGCTTCCGGACCGCCGGCAGCATCCTGGCCGGCCGCCATGCGCTGGAGCAGCTTCCGCAGCGGCTTCACGAGCTGGGGCGCTTCCGCCGGGCGGCCATTGTCGCCCAGCCGTCGATCCTGAGGCAGGGGACGGTCGACCGCATGATGGCAAAGCTCAGGGAGGAGGGGATCACCTCCTTTTGTACGACGGAAGTGCAGCAGGAACCCACCGTAGAGAATATCCGTGAAGTGACGGATAAGATTTCGGCCGAGCGGCCGGATCTCATCATCGGCATCGGGGGAGGCAGCGTGCTCGACGCCGCCAAGCTGATCTCCGTGCTCCTCACCGATCCGGTGGATCTCCACACGCTGATCGGCATCGATCGGGTAGCCCGGCCGGGGCTGCCCGCCGTGCTCATCCCGACAACGTCAGGGACCGGATCGGAAGTGACGCCCAATGCCATCGTCACCGTGCCGGAGCAGGAGCTCAAGGTCGGGATCATCTCCCGGCACCTGCTGCCGGCGCTCGTCATCCTCGACCCGGTGCTGACCCTGTCGCTGCCGCCGCAGATCACCGCGGCTACGGGAATGGATGCGTTCACGCACGCTTTCGAATCGCTCATCTCGAACAAAGCGAACCCGCTCAGCGACATGTTCGCCATGGAATCAATCCGCCTGATCTCCCGAAACCTGCTGAGTGCTTACCATGACGGCGGGGATCTTGAAGCCCGGGAGAGCATGCTACTCGGCTCGATGTACGGCGGGATGGCCCTGACGGCCGCCGGGACGGCGGCCGTCCATGCGCTGGCCTACCCGCTTGGCGGCAAGTTCGGCATCCCGCACGGGGTGGCGAACTCGATGCTGCTGCCGCATGTAACGGCCTATAACCGGGATGCGATAGGGGGCCGATTGGTCCTGGCGGCGCAGGCGATGGGGCTAGCGGGACCGAACCTGACGGAGGAGGAGGCCGGAGACCGGGTGATTCTCACCCTCCGGGAGTGGACCCGGCAGCTCGGCATCCCGCAGGATCTGCGAGCTTATGGAGTAAGTGACGGGGATGTGGACGCGCTGACCGCGGCCGCTCTTCAAGTGACAAGACTGCTCGCCAACAATCCCAAAGCGGTGGACGCCGAAGCGGTGTCGGCGCTGTACCGCAAGCTTCTGCCCTAGCCTACAGCCCTTACAAGGAGATGAAGAGAATGACTTGGAAGCCTGCCGGGATCATCCCGGCCCTGATTACCCCGTTTGATTCCAGCCAGCAGCTTGATGAAGCCGCACTCCGCCGGCTGGTCCGGCGTCTTGCCGCCTCGGGGGTGCACGGACTGTTCGGACTTGGCACGAACGGCGAATTTTTCTCCCTGACCGAAAGCGAGAAGCTCCGAGCGGCCGAGATCATGATGGAAGAGGCCGGAGGTCTTCCGGTCTATATCGGTGCAGGCTGTGCCGCCACCCACGAAACGATCCGGCTGGCCCGGCAGCTGGAGCGCCTCGGCGCCGATGCCCTGACGGTAATCACTCCTTACTTCCTGTCGTTCACCCAGCAGGAGCTCATCGGGCATTTTCGCGCGGTTGCGGCGGCTACGAGCCTGCCGATCCTCCTCTACAATATCCCAGCCCGGACGGGCAATGCGCTTGCCCCGAAGACGGTAGGGGAGCTGAGCCGCATCCCGAATATCGTGGGGATCAAAGACAGCAGCGGAAGCTACGATACCATCCTGCAATATCTGGAGCATGCCGGGCCGGAGTTTGCCGTCCTGGCCGGTACGGATTCGCTTATCCTGTCCACGTTGATGGCCGGCGGCCAGGGGGCGGTGGCGGCGACGGCCAACGTGTTCCCGGAGACTGTGCGTTCGATCTACGAGCTGTGGCAGCAGGGAAGACTGGCGGAAGCGGAGCAGCAGCAGCGGAAGCTGCGTGCCCTGCGGAGCGCCTTCGCGCTCGGGACGCTGCCGTCGGTGCTGAAGGAAGCGATGAACCGGATCGGGCTGCCGGCCGGCCTGCCGCGTCTGCCGGTGCAGCCGCTGGGACCGGATGCCCGGGCCGAGCTGTACGCCGTCATGGACCGCTATCTGGCTGAGGGAATGCAGCCGCAGGCAGGAGCATGACCGTTATTTTGTTACCTAACTATTAAGGAGGATTCATCCATGCCTTTTCAATCCAAGGACCGCATCGTATTCATCGGTGACAGCATCACCGACAAGGGAAGAAAGAAAGATCCGCTGAAGCTCGGCACCGGCTACGTCCGGCTGCTCCGCGATTACCTGATCGCCGCCTATCCGCACCTGTCACTTAGGATCATCAACGAAGGCGTATCCGGCAACCGGGTGACCGATCTCGAGAAGCGTTGGACGCTGGATGTGCTCGACCACCGGCCCCAGTGGGTGTCGATCTCCATCGGCATCAATGACGTATGGCGGCAGCTCGATTCGCCCGATATGGAGCAGGTGTACCCGCAGCGGTACGAGGAGGTCTACGCCCGGCTGCTCGAGCAGGTGAGGGAGATTCCGGGCTGCCGCCCGATCCTCATGGAGCCGACGGTGATCAAGGAATACCCGGAGTCGACAGGCAACAAGCTGCTGCAGCCTTATGTGGAGGCCGTGCACCGGCTGGCGGACCGCTACGATGCTATTCTCGTACCGACCCACAAGGCGTTCCTCGACTATCTCCGCTGCGACACCGGGCATGACCTCACCACCGACGGCGTCCACATGAACCCGCTCGGCGACATGCTCATGGCCTCCACCTGGCTGAAGGCGGTTACCGGTGCGAGCGGCCGCCTATAATCATGACCTGTTCGGCCTATAACCGGGGTGCCGTATTCCTGTAAACTGAACCCAGTCACAGCGCACCCCTCCATGGAGACCCGGCACGGGCACTCTGCAAAGGGGACGAAGTGGTTCAACTGAACGATACAGGGGAGTGAATCCATGAGAATCTTCGGGCTTCGTACGGAATATGCCGAGAACCCGCTCGGTCTTGATACCCCAGCCCCCCGCCTCAGCTGGCTGCTGGAATCCGGGCGGCATAACGATGTGCAGTCGGCTTACCAGGTGCTGGTCGCAAGCCGGCCGGGCCTGCTGCGCGAGGGAACGGCCGATCTGTGGGACAGCGGCCGGGTGGACACAGACCAATCCGCACATGTCATCTACGGGGGAAGACCTCTTGAATCGAAACAGCATTATTATTGGAAGGTTCGCGTATGGGACGGGGAAGGGGAGGCTTCCGGCTGGAGCTCCAGCGCCTATTGGTCCACCGGCTTCCTGAACGGGGAGCCTTGGCAGGCCGGCTGGATCGGGAGGAAGCTGCCCGGGACGGAAGACGCCTCGGCACACACGCTTCCGCCTGTACCTTACCTGCGCAAGGCGTTCCGGGTGCAGGGGCCGGTCCGCCGTGCGATGGTGTATGCCACAGCGCTCGGCGCGTATGAGCTCCACCTCAATGGAGAGCGGGTTGGAAGCGATTACCTGGCGCCCGGCTGGACGGATTATCATACCCGCGTCCAATACCAGACGTACGATGTCACGGGGCACCTCTCCGAAGGAGAGGCCGTAATCGGCGCGCTGCTCGGCACCGGCTGGTACGCCGGCCATGTCGGGATGTTCGGGGCCCACCGGTACGGGAACACGCCTTATCTGCTCCTGGAGCTGCATATCGAGCTGGCGGACGGCACGCGTCAGATAGTGGCATCCGACGGGACTTGGAAGGTCTTCGCAGGCCCGATCCTGTATTCGGATCTGCTCAAGGGAGAGGCCTATGATGCGCGGCTGGAGCCCGAGGGCTGGAAGCGGCCCGGGTACGATGACGGAGGTTGGGATACCCCCGCCGTGCTGGAGTGTTATACGGGCATTCTGACCGCGCAGGTCGATCCCCCGGTCCGGGTCATGGGCGAGCTGCTGCCTGTCAGCATGAAAAAGACCGAGAGAGGCACCTACTTGTACGACATGGGCCAGAACATGGTCGGCTGGGTACGGCTGCAGCTGGAAGAGACCCGGGAAGGGCAGGAAGTGATCGTAGGCTGTGCCGAAATGCTCAATGAAGACGGGTCGCTGTACACGACCAATCTCCGGGAGGCGGTGCAGGAAGAGCGGTACCTGCTGCGGGAAGGCGGGCCGTGTGTGCTTGAGCCCCATTTTACATTCCACGGCTTCCGGTATGTCGAGGTGACAGGCCTGACGGCCGCCCCTACGCTTCACACGGTTGTCGGCAGGGTGGTGCATTCGGGGGTGACGGACACAGGCAGCCTGGAGACGTCCGATCCGAGACTCAACAAGCTGCTGAGCAACATCCGCTGGGGCCAGCGGGGAAACTTCCTCAGTGTGCCGACAGACTGCCCGCAGCGCGACGAGCGGCTCGGCTGGACGGGCGATGCCCAGATCTTCGCCCGCACCGCAAGCTACCAGATGGATGTGGCGCGTTTCTTCCATAAATACATGCTCGATGTCATCGATGCGCGCCTGCCCTCCGGAGCCTTCCCCGACGTCGCGCCGGATGCCGGGTGGGAAGCGTTCAAGCATGCGAGCGAGGTGCTGAACTGGCATGCGCCGGACAACGGCGGCTGGGGAGACGCGGGAGTCATCATTCCCTGGACCGTCTACCAAATGTACGGGGACCAGCGGATTCTCGAAGCTTGCTATCCGGCCATGAAGACGTGGGTGGATTATTTGGAGCGGCATTCGCCGGGTCTGATCCGCCCCGGATATTCGAATTACGGCGACTGGCTGTCCATCGGCGCGGATACGCCGAAGGATGTGCTCGATACGGCTTATTTCGCCTACAGCACGGCCCTGACGGCCAAGACCGCCGGGGTGCTGGGCCTGGAGGATGAGCAAACGCAGTACTACGGCCTGTTCCAGCGCATCCGGGAGGCGTTCCGTGCTGCCTTTGTCAGCGAAGACGGCCGGATCAAAGGGGAGACCCAAACGGTCTATGCGGTAGCTATTCAGATGAACCTGCTGGAGGGAGAGCTGCGCCGGAAAGCGGCGGATCATCTGGCCGCTAATGTCCAGGCACACGGCAGCCGCCTGACGACCGGCTTCCTTGGCGTCGGGTACCTGCTTCCCGCCCTGTCGGAGAGCGGGCACGAGGATACCGCCTATGCGCTGCTTACGCAGGAAGCGTTCCCTTCGTGGCTCTACTCCGTCAAGCACGGCGCGACGACGATCTGGGAGCGCTGGGACGCCTGGACGGAGACCGGGGGCTTCCAGAACCCGGGCATGAATTCCTTCAACCACTATTCGCTCGGCTCGGTCGGGGAATGGATGTACGCGAACCTTCTGGGACTGCGTCCTCGCGAGTCGCATCCGGGCTTCAAGCAGTTCGACATCCGGCCGCGTCCAGGCGGCGGGCTCACCTACGCCAAGGGCGAGTTCAAGTCGGTCTACGGCACGATCCGGATCGGTTGGAAGCTGGAGCGGTCCCTGTTTACCCTGCAGGTGGAGATTCCCGCCAACACGGCAGCCGACGTATACGTGCCGGGCTTCGTTCTGCCGGACGAAAGCGCGGAAGGGGACTTCGCCCGTCTGATCGCTTCCGGAGCGGAGGGCACCGTCTATCGGGCGGGCTCGGGCAGCTACACGTTCGTGTCGCGGCTCCGAGCTGCGGATTGCGAAATTCCCGCAGAGGGGACAGCAGCCGATCCCGCAGGCGAAGAGATCGGAGCGTGAGCCGGAAGCTCCGGCTCGCCTATACAGACAAGGAGGAACGTGCAAATGACGTATGATGTTCAGCCGACGACCGGGGACAGCGAATGGTTTACGCAGGACCGGTTCGGTCTTTTTATCCATTGGGGATTGTATTCGCTCGGGGCGCGGCACGAATGGCTGCAGTCGAGGGAGAAGTCAAGTACGGAGGCGTACGGGGCCAAATATTTCAAACGGTTCGATCCCGATCTCTATGATCCCGAGCTCTGGGCGCAGCTGGCGCAGGACGCGGGCATGACCTACTTCGTCGCGACCACGAAGCACCACGAGGGCTTCTGCCTGTGGGACAGCGAGCTGACCGGCTTCAAGGCGCCGAATACGCCGGCCGGCCGGGATGTGCTGCGTCCGATGGTGGACGCCTTCCGGGGACGGGGAATGAAGGTAGGCTTTTACTACTCGCTGCTCGACTGGAATCACCCTCATTATACGGTCGATCCGAAGCACCCGCTGCGGGAGAACGCCGCGTTCATCGAAGAGAGCGGCAGACGGGACTTCTCCCTGTACCGGGACTACCTGTACGGCCAGACGGAAGAGCTGCTGACCCGCTTCGGGAAGATCGACCTGCTCTTCTACGACTTCTCCTTCCCGGGAGAGGGCGGGCTGGCCGGCAAAGGGAAGGACGACTGGGGCAGCGAAGCCCTCGTCCGCCGCATCCGCGAACTGCAGCCGCAGATTCTGCTGAACGACCGCCTGCAGGTGGGGGGCGACATTACGACGCCGGAGCAGTACATACCGAAGGCCTGGGTGAACGTGAACGGGAGGAAGGTCGTCTGGGAGACGTGCCATACGTTCAGCGGCTCCTGGGGCTACCACCGCGAGGAGTCCTCGTGGAAGAGCGTCGAGATGCTCGTCAAGATGCTGATCGACGTCGTCTCCAAGGGTGGCAATCTGCTGCTGAACGTGGGGCCGACCGGGCGCGGGGAGTTCGACGAGCGGGCGGTCGACCGCCTGAAGGGCATCGGGACATGGATGCGGCGGCACAGCCGGGCCATCTACGGGTGCACCCAGGCGCCCGAGTCGTTCCCGTGCCCTCCGGACTGCCGCTTGACGTACAATCCGCAGACGAACCGGATGTACCTGCACGTGTACAGCTGGCCGTTCCGCAACATCCATCTGCCGGGCTTCGCAGGCAAAGTGGAGTATGCGCAGTTGCTGCATGACGCTTCGGAGATCCGCATGAAGGAAGGCTTCGTTGCCAGCGGCATCGAAGAAGGCGCCTTCCGTGAAGGGCGGGATGAGACGACGCTGACGCTGTCCATTCCCGTGAAGCAGCCGGATGTGACCGTTCCGGTGATTGAGCTGTTTTTAAAATGAGAGGGCCGACGGTTCAGCACCGGATGGCGATAGAGAAGGGAGCACCCGAGATGAGAGCGATAACTGTCGCGCTGGCGCCTGATGCTGCGCCCCGCGTGGCTTACGGGGTCCGCAAGCTCCGCGAGGCGCTGGAGACCTGCGGCTACACGGTCCATGTGGAGGAGGTTGCCTGGACATGGGACGGATACCGGGAGGTGCCGGGCACGAAGATCTATGCGGGGAACCGGAAGGAGTCCCCGCTGCTTCAGGAGCTGGAGACTCGCGATGTCCTCCTGTACCATACTCCGGCCCCGGAGGAGGAAGGCTTCTATCTGGCCTCGCTTCCGGGAGGGCTGACGGCCGTATCCGGGGGAAGCGATTCCGGGGTGCTGTACGGGTGCCTCGAGCTTGCCCGCCGGATATTCGCCGCAGGCCGGCTGCCGGACGATCTGGCTTACGGGGACGCCCCGCAGATGAAGCTGCGGGGACCGGCGATCGGCCTGCAGAAGACCACGGTCGAGCCGCCGCGGCTGACCTATGAGTATCCGGTCACACCCGGCCGCTTTCCCTGGTTCTATGACCGGGGGCTGTGGACCGATTTTCTCGATATGATGCTGGAGGAACGCTGCAATGTCGTGTACTTGTGGAGCGGCCATCCGTTCTCGTCCTTCGTCAAGCTGGACGATTATCCGGAAGCGCTCGAGGTGACCGAAGAGGAATTCCTCCTGAACACCGAGACGTTCCGCTGGATTACGGAGGAGGCGGACCGCCGGGGGATCTGGGTGGTACTGAAGTTCTACAACATTCACATCCCGCTCCCCTTCGCGGAGAAGCACGGGCTGAAGCAGCACCAGCCGAAGCCGCTGCCGCTCACCGCCGATTACTACCGCAAGTCCATCGCCGCCTTCGTGAGCACCTATCCGAATGTCGGGCTGATGGTCTGTCTCGGGGAGGCGCTGCAGGGACAGATCTACGGGGTGGAATGGTTCACCGAAACGATCCTGGCCGGCCTGCTCGACGGGCTGGCGCGCTCGCAGGTGAAGGAGAAGCCGCCGATCATCCTCCGCTCGCATGCCATTGAGCCGATGAAGGTCATCGAAGCGGCGCTGCCGCTGTACCCCCGCCTGTTCACGGAAGCCAAATACAACGGGGAGTCGCTGACGACCTTCACCCCGAGGGGCAAGTGGCAGGAGACCCATAACAAGCTCGGCTCGCTCGGGTCGATCCATATTGTCAATGTGCACATCCTGGCCAATCTGGAGCCGTTCCGCTTCGGCGCACCGGCATTCATCCAGCGCTGCATGCAGGCGGCCCGGTACCGGCTCGGCTCGAACGGGCTGCACCTGTATCCGCTGTTCTTCTGGGATTGGCCGTATTCGCCGGACAAGGTCCAGCCCCGGCTGCGGCAGCTCGACCGCGACTGGATCTGGTTCGCGGCCTGGTTCCGCTATGCCTGGAATGCAGACCGCGATCCCGAAGCCGAGCGCGCTTACTGGAGCGGGCAGCTTGCCAAGCGTTACGGCAGCCGGGAAGCCGGGGAAGCGCTCCTGGACGCCTATGAGGCGTCGGGGGCTTGCGCGCCCAAGCTGCTCCGGCGCTTCGGTATCACGGAAGGCAACCGCCAGACGATGAGCCTCGGCATGACGATGAGCCAGCTGACGAACCCGGAGCGGCATATGCCGTGGCCGGACCTGTGGGAATCGCAGTCGCCGCAGGGCGAGCGGCTGGAGGCCTACGTCCAGCGGGAAGTCCGGGGCGAGCCGCATCTGGGGGAGACGCCGCCGGAGATTCTGGAGGCGTGCCTGCGGCATGCGGAGGAAGCGGCGGACGCCATCGAACGCGCACGGCGCCATGTGAACGACAGCCGGGAGGAGTTCGAACGGCTGGCGGACGACGTCGCGGCGATCCGGCTCATGGTCCGGTCCTATGCGTGCAAGGTGAGGGCGGCCATCCGGGTGCTGACCTACAAGCATACGGTACAGGGCGATTACTTCCAGCGTCTCGATCTGCTCGAGTCGGCGGCGGAGCTTCTGGAAGAAAGCCTGGGCTATTACCGCGAGCTGGCACAGCTGACGGCCCGGACGTACTCCTTTGCAAACAGCATGCAGACGCCGCAGCGCAAGGTCCCTGTCCGAGGCGGCCTGGAATACGGACACTGGCAGGCCTGCCTGCCGGTATACGAAGCCGAGCTCGAGCATCTGCGCCAACACATCGGCGAGCTGACCCGCGGAGATCTGCCGCAGGCGCTCCACTCCCTGGAGGAGGCGATCACCGCTTACCGCGAGGTCCCGTTCACGCTGCTGACCAAGGATGCCGAAGTGTACCGGGTCACCAAAGAGGCCTGCGTCTTCACCGACGGCGATATTCATATCGTCGGCTGCGCGGAGGAGCTCGACGGGCTGACCGGCATCCGCTTCAGCCAGATGGCGGCCGGCCGGGAGGGTGTGGCCGTGGAGCTGGAGCTTCCGCAGCCGTCGAAGGTGCTTATCGGCTACTTCAATTCGAAGGATGAGCAGTGGCTGCAGGTGCCGAGCCTCGAGGAGAACACGCATGCCGACGACCAGGGGGGCTACGCGCCCGTCCTGCGCAAGGGGCTGCGGCTGTACGCCTACCCTTCGGTCAATGTCCATGCTTTCCGTTTCGGTGCGGGGCGGCATACGATCGACCTGGGCAGAGGGGCGTATCTCATCTTGGGGGTTATCGCGGAGGATCAGGTCCTGCGTGCAAGGGATGTGGAGCACAAAAATAACGGCGTCGACACGCTGGATTGGCTCTACGAGGCATGAGCCGGCAGGCGGCCGGGTGGAAGGCGGACCGGGGGACCGGCTGGTCCCCCGGTCCGGTCTGCAGCAAGGGAAGAGATAACAGCGGAGGAGGAGGACCCCTATGAGGAGCCAAAGAGAGCGATCGGTCCTGTGGTATGAACAGCCGGCCGGCAGCTGGTTCGAGGCGCTGCCTGCCGGCAACGGAAGGCTCGGCGCCATGGTATTCGGAGGCACCTGCCGGGAGAGGATCGCCCTCAACGAGGATACGCTGTGGTCGGGCGAGCCCAGGGATACCGTGCGGGAAGACGCACATCTCCATTTGGACCCTGCAAGAAAGCTGATCTTCGAGGGACGGCATGCGGAAGCGGAGGAGATCATCCAGCAGTACATGCAGGGCCCGGATATCGAGTCCTATCTTCCGCTGGGTGATCTCGAGCTTCAGTCCGACAAGGAAGGGGAGATCACGGACTACCGCCGGGAGCTGATCCTGGACGAAGCGGTGGTCCGCACGCAGTACAGGACGGACGGGGCCCTCCAGACCCGGGAGCTGTTCGTCTCGGCAGCCGATCAGGTGCTGGCGCTCCGGATCGAGAGCGAACAGCCGCTGAACTTGACGATCTCGCTGGGCAGCCCGCTGCAGTACGCGGTCCGCCGGACAGGAAGCAGCGGCATGGCCCTGTCAGGCCGCTGCCCCGTCCGGGTGCTCCCGAACACGGTGCGCTCGGATGAACCCGCCCGGTATGAGGAAGGCCGGGGCATCGCGTTCGAAGCGGCCCTTCACGTCACGGCCGAGAAGGGCCGGATCGAATCCTCCGGCGGCCGGATCCGGGTGGTCTCCGGCCGGGGCGTCACGCTGCTGCTTGCTGCAGCGACAAGCTATGACGGCTTCGACCGTGACCCGGCAGCGGCCTCGCTTGCCGGGCGGCCCCGCGCCTTGTGCGCGGAGCGGCTCCGCGAGGCGGCCGGGCTGGGCTACAGCCGGCTGAAGGAGCGGCACCTCCGCGAGCATGCGGAGAAGTACGGGCGCGTGGACCTGGAGCTCGGCGGAAGCGCTGCAGACAGCGGTGCGGATGCGGATGCCCTGCCGACGGACGCCCGGATCCGTGCTGCAGCCCAAGGCGCAGACGATCCCGGCCTTGCGGCGCTCTTTTTCCAGTACGGCCGCTATCTGCTCCTGTCGAGCTCGCGGCCCGGCACGCAGCCGGCCAACCTGCAGGGGATCTGGAACGACAAGCTGCAGCCGCCCTGGTGCAGCTCCTGGACGGCGAACATCAACGTGCAGATGAACTACTGGCCTGCGGAGGCCGCCAACCTGGCGGAATGCCACGAGCCGCTGCTGCGGTTCGTGGACGACCTGCGGGAGAGCGGCCGCCGGGCCGCCTCCGTGCACTACCGGTGCCGGGGCTGGACCGCCCACCACAATATCGACCTGTGGCGGACCGCCACGCCGGTCGGCGGCTCGCCGAGCTGGGCGTTCTGGCCGATGGCCGGCGCCTGGCTGTGCGAGCACCTGTGGGAGCATTACGCCTTCAGCCGGGATGAGAAGTACCTGGCACGGGTATATCCCGTGCTGAAGGAAGCGGCGCAGTTCGGGCTCGACTGGCTTGTGGAAGGGCCGGACGGGTTTCTGGTGACGTGTCCGTCCACCTCGCCGGAGAACCATTTTCTCACCGCGGACGGAAGCCAGGGCTGCGTCACCTATGCCTCCACGATGGACATCGCGCTGCTGCGCAATCTCTTCGGCCGGTGCATGGAAGCCAGCCGGCAGCTGCAGAAGGATACAGCGTTCCGTGTGCTCCTGGAGCAGACGCTCCGGCGGATGCCGCCTTACCGTATCGGCAGGCACGGCCAGCTGCAGGAATGGGCCGAGGACTTCGGCGAAGCGGAGCCGGGACACCGCCACACCGCGCATCTCGCCGCGCTCCATCCGCTGGAGGAGATCACGCCGGAGGGCGAGCCCGAGCTCGCCGAAGCGTGCCGGAAGGCACTCAAGAGACGGCTGGCGCACGGCGGCGCGCATACCGGCTGGAGCTGCGCTTGGATGATCTCCCTGTGGGCCAGGCTCTGCGAGCCGGAGACCGCGCACCGCTTCCTGGACGAGCTGCTGGCGGGGCTCCACCCCAACCTGACCAATGCGCACCGCCATCCGAAGGTGAAGATGGACATCTTCCAGATCGACGGCAGCCTGGCGGGCACCGCCGGGATCCTGGAGATGCTGCTCCAGAGCCACCGGGGAACCGTCCGCCTGCTTCCGGCCCTGCCGGAGGAACTGGCGGGAGGGGCGGGTCCGGGGGCTGCGGGCCCGTGGAGGATTCGAGATCGACATGGAATGGAAGGACGGCAGGCTCATCCGTGCAGCGCTGATCTCCCGGGCGGGCCAGCCGTGCCGTCTGTCAGCGGGGGTGCCTGTCGAGATTACAGCGGATGACGGGGCGCTTCTCACCGTGGAGGCGGAAGGGGAGACGATCGTCCGGTTCCCGACCGAAGCGGGAAGGCGGTATGAAATCACCGCTGCCGCTCCGAATAGGGCATTCGAGCCTCCGGCCGTTTCATCTTCCGCCGCATCTCACCCCTCAGCCGCATATCAAGGAGGCGAACTGCAATGACCGTTCAGCTGCGCGTAACCGAGCCGTGCAAGGAATATATCTTCGAAGACGAGCGGCCCTTCGCGAGCTGCCATGCGTCCACGATCGAGCTGCTGCCGGATGGCGGCGCCGTCGCGGCCTGGTTCGGCGGCTCGAAGGAAGGCGCCGGGGACGTGGCGATCTGGGTCGCGCACCGTGGCGCGCAGGGGGGATGGACCGCCCCGCGCCTGGCTGCAGGCTATCCCGGCACGCCCCATTGGAATCCGGTGCTCTTCCGCAGGGAAGACGGCACGCTGCTGCTCTACTACAAAACGGGCACCCGCATCGAGCATTGGTCCACGCTCGTGATGAAATCCACGGATGACGGACATACCTGGTCGGGGCCGGCCGAGCTGGTCCCTGGAGACCGGGGCGGGCGGGGGCCGGTCAAGAACAAGCCGGTCCGCCTGGCGGACGGCACTATCGCCGCACCGGCTTCCCTGGAGCCGGCCTGGGACTCCTTCGTCGATCTGTCACCGGACGGCGGACGGACGTGGACCCGGAGCGGTGACGTGCCGATGCCTGCGGACCGCAGTGCGTTTCTCGGCAAGGGCATCATCCAGCCGAGCCTGTGGGAGTCGGAGCCGGGCTGCGTGCACATGCTCACCCGGAGCACGGCCGGCGCCGTCTACCGCAGCGACTCCGCCGATGGGGGACGCACCTGGTGTCCGGCTTACGCGACCTCCCTGCCGAATAATAACAGCGGCCTCGACGTGGCGAAGCTGGGGGACGGCACGCTGGCGCTGGTCTGCAATCCGACCCGGCCGGAGCCCGGCAAGCTCAAGGGGCCGAGATCGCCCCTGGTGCTTCTGCTCTCGCAGGACAACGGCGTCAGCTGGTATGGGGAAACGGTGATCGATGAAGGGGAGAAGCAGTATTCGTATCCCGCGATCGTCGCACGGGGCAGCAGGGTGCATGTGACCTATACCTGGAAAAGGGAGCGGATCGCCTACTGGTCTGCGGATCTGATCCCCTGAACAGGCTGCCTGTAAGTAGAATCGCCCTATACATTGAGACGATAACCACCTCGGAACGACCATTGGGTTTTTTTATAATTAATGATAATAATAACCTCAGGACAGAGAGTAGGGCGAGAGAACAATGATGTCAGGAGCTAAGCGATTGGACGATGTGCTCCAGGCCGGCAGGAAATCGCTCCGCACGCTGCCGGGAGCGCTCCTGCTCGGGTCCACAGGGGCCCGCTTGTGGGCGGATTATCTGGATCCGGTCCCCGGCTTCGAGGGACGCTTTGATTTTATCCACAAGGTGAACCTTCCTCTGCTGTTCGCGGTACGGTGCAGCCCTGCCGTCACCTTCGAGCCGTGCCGGACGAATTGGCAGCCGAGCCATCTGAGCATGGAGTACGAGGGGAGCCGGCTGGCCTTCTCCGAGCGCAAGTTCATCACCTGGAACGACTGTGCCGTCTCATGCCAGACATGGACGAACCGCAGCGGGGAGGAGCTGGTGCTTCGCCTCGACACCTACGGGGAGGCGTTCGGGCAGCGGGAGGGGGACCGGCTGAACGGGGCGTTCTCCATGGAGCACTTCAGCTTCACGATTACCGGAGTGATCGCCGTCAGCGACCGGGAGCTGCTGGACGGGGTCCGGGTGCCGCCCGGGCAGTCGCGGACCTTGATCATCGCCGCCGCCTTCGGCATCCAAGGGGTGGATGAGATCCAGACTCTCTCCGAACGCGCCGCCTCCATTGCGGAGAGCGGCAGAACCGCGGAGGAGGTGCTGGCGGCCCAGCAGAACGAATACGAAGCCTGGTTCGACCATACGCCCGGCTTCTCCAGCAGCGACGAGCTGCTCGACCGCACCTGGCGCTACCGCTGGTTCCTGCTGCGCCACAATCTCGCGGATCCGAAGTACGGCAACCTGGCCCACCCGCTGTTCTACGAGGGGCGGTCGCACAAGAAGAGCAAGACCCCCTTCGGCAAAGGGGGCTGGGAATTCAGCAAGCTGATTAACCTGTCCGTTCCCCTGCATACGATGGACGCCCGCTGGTACCATGATCCGGACTATGCGCTCGGCGCTTACCGCAATATGATGGCGGCTCCGGGAGAGGACGGCATGCTGAGCTGCCTGACCGTGGACACGGTGATGCATTCCTTCGCAAACTTCGGGAGCTGGGCGGTGTATCAGCTGTTCCTGGTCCACCCGGACCGCAAAGCGGCGGAGGAGCTGCTGCCTGCCCTGAAGCGGAATACCGAAGCCTGGTGTACCGTATACGGCAATGAGCGGGACGCCCTGATGATCGAATACAAGCATACGCGTACGGGCAAGGAATACCAGCCGAGCTACTGGTATTTTCACGACTACCCGAGGAATCCCAAGGACAAAGCGACATATACGCCGCTGAAGCGGGTGGACCGCACCGTGTATCACTACCTCAATCTCCTCGGCATTGCGGGGTTGTGCGAAGAACTCGGCGACCCGGAGGCGGAGCGGTACCGGGAGCAGGCGGAGGCGGTTAAGGCCGATGTGCTGAACAAAATGTGGGACGGCGAGTCGCAGTTCTTCTACGACCTGCACCACGAAACCGACGAGAAGGCGCTGGTCAAAAATATCGTCGGCTTCTATCCCGCCTGGGCCCGGATCATCGATGAACGCCATGACGGCTTGATGGAGCATCTGTTCAATGAGCAGGAGTTCGGCACGCGCTGCCCGTTCCCGTCCGTCTCGGCCGACTGCCCGGCTTATGCGAAGGAAGGCGGCTGGATGGGCCACTTCGTCAAGGGGCGCAACGGCTGTGTCTGGGACGGTCCGACCTGGCCGTATACGAATTCGGTCACATTGGATGCACTGGCGAAGGAGAGCAGGCGAAGAGGCCACCGCTATGACGGGGAGTTCGGCCACTACCTCCGTGAATATGCGTTCCTGCATTTTCAGTACCGCGACCTGAACCGTCCGGGGCTCGTCGAGCACTACAACAGCGCCACCGGCGAAGCCCTGAGTGATGAACAGGAATACAACCATTCGTATTTTATCGACCTCGTGGTGTCCCACGTCGCCGGCTTGTCCGTCGGCCGGGAAGGCATCAGGCTCGATCCGCTGGATATCGGGCTGGACTGGTTTGACCTGGACCGCGTGAAGGCGGCCGGCACGATGCTGCGGATCACTTACCGCCGGTCCGCAGAGACCCCGCTTACACCGGGGGCGCCCGAGATCGAAGAAGGCTTCCGGGTCTATGCCCATGGCCGGCTCGTGTTCCAGGCCCCCGGATTGACGGGGACGGAGCTGAACTGGGAAGTCCTGAACCGGCAGGAGCCGGGGACCGAAGGAAGCGGCGAACAAATACCAAGCAGGGAGTGCTGCACATATGACCCGATTTAACGGAATTGTTACGCAACATGAAGCCGATCCGCGGATCCGGGAAGCGTTCCTGCCCGTGCTGCATCCGAACGACAGCCATGCGGCCAATCTGCTCTCTTTGGATAACGGGGATTTGCTCTGCACCTGGTTCACGGGCAGCGGAGAGGGCAACCCGGATACGAATGTCGTCCTCTCGAGGCTTCCGGCCGGCTCGGACCGGTGGACCACACCCGAGCAGCTGTCCTCGGACCCCGAACGCTCCGAGCAGAACCCGGTGCTCTTCCAGGCGCCGGACGGCCGGCTGTGGCTGCTGCATACCTCGAACGAACCCCACAACCAGAAGACTTCGCGCATTGTCACCCGCCTCTCGGAGGACCGCGGGCTGACCTGGGGCCCGGCTGAAGTCATCACGGACCGGCCCGGGATCTTCCTGCGCCACCCGCCGGTAGTGACCGGCAGCGGGGACTGGGTGCTTCCGGCTTATTACTGCCGGCTGGACGGCCATTACAGCGTGGTGCTCCGCAGCACCGATCAAGGCCGGACCTGGACGGAGACGGAAGTGCCGGGCAGCATCCACCGCGTGCAGATGAACATCGTTCCCCGCAGCGACGGTTCGCTCCTGGCCATGTTCCGCAGCCGGCAGGCCGACCGGATCTACATGAGCGAATCGGTTGATGCCGGACGCACTTGGAGTCCGCCGGTCAAGAGCCCGCTCGCGAATAACAATTCTTCCACGCAGGCGGCAAGGTTAACAGACGGCCGCATCGCGCTCATCTACAATGACTCGACGATGGAGCGCGATCAGTTCCGCTGGGTGCAGCGGAAGGGGGAGACCCGGAAGAAGCCGCTGCGCACCCCCCTTACGCTCTCCATCTCCGAGGATGAGGGACGTACCTGGCCTCTTACCCGCAATGTGCAGATGGCGGATCTGGAGTATAAGGAGTCGGAGGTCGGCTACTCCTATCCTTCCATCATCGCCCCGGGGGACGGCCGGCTGCATATCGCCTTCTCCTATCTGCGCAAGGGAATCAAATATGTTTGTGTTCCGGAAGATTGGTTGGTTGAAAACTGAGAGAAGACGAGGGAAGATGCCGACAGTAGTCGCCAAAAATGATGCTAACCGATAGCTCCTGGATAACCTCGCATGATTCCAAGGGTAAATACAGGCTTTTCGGCCGCCAGCGGACATTCGGTTTGCCGGCGGCCGAAAAGGTTGGCCCGAGTGCCGCAGGTTCTTCACTGCACAAGAACGGTATGGGAATCAACCAATATGATTTGCGTGTCGAAAACCGGAATCGTTGATTGTAATGTATGCGTTTACATGTCATATTGGGGTACAACATTTCCACCGGAATACAGCCTGGGAATCCGATCGTCGGGAAGGGTGTCGAAATGCAAACTTTACCTGGGGTGATGATCATGACCGGGAGAATCGGACATTTAAGCGGAGACATGTTTTTCGAGGAAGATCTGGAGATCTTCGTCAACCGGGAGCTGGAGTCCTTTACGCTCTCCCAGCACACCCACGATTTTATCGAAATTTGCTATGTCGGTGAAGGCTGCGGCTACCACTACATCGAGGACCGGGTCCTTCCCGTGAAGCAGGGGGACTTGTTCCTCATTCCGCTGGGCACTTCGCATGTGTTCCGGCCGTCCTCACCAACTCAGGACAAGATGCTCGTCATCTATAACTGCATCTTCCGCAGCAGTTTGCTGGACCGCTGGAAGGGTCTTCTGCAGGAGCATTCCCGCACCTACCATGCCGTCTATGATCCGGCAGGACTCTCCGAGCCCTGGCTGCACATTCAGGACAAGTATGACACCTTCCAGACACTCATCGGCTCCATGCACAGCGAATACTTGAAGCGCAGCACCGGCTTTGAGACCGTGCTGACGGCCCTGCTGGTCCAGATGCTGGTCATGCTGCAGCGCTTCGAGCAGCAGAGCGAGGCGGAGCCCGTTCCGTCGCGGATGCTGGAGGAGGTCGTCCATTTCATCAAATCGAACTACACGCAGAACATCACCGTTCAGCATGTCGCCGATTACTTCTTCCTCAGTGCCAGCCACTTTCAGCGTCTGTTCAAAAAATCGACGGGCTTTTCATTCACGCAGTATCTTCAGAATGTGCGGATTCAGAAGTGCTGCGAGCTGCTCAAGACCACCGATATTCCGATCTACCAGATCGCGAACCAGGTCGGCTACCAGGATATGAAATTTTTCCATGCGCTCTTCCGCAAGAAGACAGGGGTCACCCCGCGGCAGTACCGGCAGAACTTCCAGGAAATCGAAGAGAACGCCATATCCTTGTAAGCGTTAACAATGAAGAGAGAGAGAGAGAGAGAAACTTCCCCGGGCAAAATAATTCACACTGGCCTTATTTACCCGAAGAGGAAGGGAATGAAACGCTGCACTTATCTTTTTTTCGGATAGTGTGCTCTGTACCAGGAGCGGTGTCCGCTGACGGGATACCTATAAAAAGAGGAGGGCGGACCCATGTGGAATCCGGATCATTATTTGGAGGAGGCTTACCAAGCGGCCCGTGAACAGGATGCGGGGAGGCAGCGCCCGTGGAACGAGCGCCGGAGCGGTGTGCGTGCGGCCCTGGTCGAGGCGCTGGGACCTGTGCCGGCGGCCGGTGCTCCGCTGGAGCCGGAGGTCATCGGGCGGTGGGAGCTCGAGGCCGGCAGGCTGGAACGCGTCGTCTATACGACGCACGCCGGATTGCGGATGCCGGCCTTTGTCCTTGTGCCGGCAGGGCTGAAGGGCAGGGCACCGGCCGTTATTGCCTGGCACGGCCATGGCATCGGCAGCCGGGAGCTCGTCGGCCTGCGCGCCGATGATACGCCGGCGGAAGCGCGTCCGGACGGACGGCGTCCCGCAGCCCTGCAGCTGGCAGAGCGGGGGCTCATCGTCATCGCCCCCGAGATTGTCGGCTTCGGCGACCGCAGGCTGGCCGCCGACCTGCCGAAGGACCCGCACACGACCAGCTCCTGCTTCGCGCTGGCCTCCCGGCTGCTGATGTGCGGGCAGACGCTGGCCGGCCTGCGCGTATATGAAGCCATGCGGGCGCTCGACTATACCGCCGGGCGGGAGGACGTCGATCCGCAGCGGATCGGCTGCATGGGCTTCTCGGGCGGCGGCCTTGTCGCCGCTTTTGCCGCTGCACTGGATCCACGCCTGCAGGCGGCCCTGCTGTGCGGCTTCACGAATACATTTGCAGGAAGTTTGTGGAAGAGGACCCACTGTATTGACAATTATTTGCCCGGCATCCTGAAGGCGGCGGAGCTGCCCGAGCTCATCGGACTCATCGCCCCGCGGTCCCTGTTCGTGGAGTCCGGTGAGGGAGACGGGCTTTTTCCTGCGGCGTCCTTCCGGGAGGCTGCATCCGTACTCGAGACCATCTACCGGGAAGAAGGGGCCCGGGAGCGCTTCGGCTCCGATCTCTTCCCCGGAAAGCATGAGGTATCGGGCCGCCTGTCGTTCGACTGGCTGGCGCAAAGTCTAAAGCGCAATGCCCCTATAGAGTAAGCGACCACCGCCTATAATCGTCTCACGGGCAGACGATATAATGAAGGACATTCGGGGAGATTGCAACCGTTCACATTGGAGATAGAGTCAGTAGAGAAGAGCTTGTGGGAGGTGCGGAAGTGGGAAGAATCCTGTTAAAGCAAATTGAAAAGCGCTTCGGCAAGGAACGGGGCTATGCGGTAAGAGATTTTAACCTGGAAATCAAGGACGGCGAGTTTCTCGTCATGGTCGGCCCGTCCGGCTGCGGCAAATCGACCACCCTGCGGATGATCGCGGGTCTCGAGGACATCACCTCGGGCGAGCTGTACATCGGCGACCGGCTGGTGAACCACCTGCCCCCGAAGGACCGCGATATCGCCATGGTGTTCCAGAACTATGCGCTCTATCCGAATATGAGCGTCTTCGAGAACATCGCCTTCGGCCTGCGGCTGCGCAAAACGCCCAAGCATGAGATTGAGCAGTCGGTCAAACGGACCTCGCGGACGCTGGAGATCGAACCGTTCCTCGAGCGCAAGCCGAGACAGCTGTCCGGCGGGCAGCGGCAGCGTGTCGCGCTGGGCCGGGCGATCGTACGCAATCCCGAGGTGTTCCTGATGGATGAGCCGCTCTCGAACCTGGATGCGAAGCTCCGGGTGCAGATGCGCACGGAGATCATCACCCTGCACAAGCAGCTTGGCGTGACCATGGTATACGTAACGCATGACCAGGTGGAAGCGATGACGATGGGTCACCGCATTGTGGTCATGAAGGACGGCCTGATCCAGCAGGTCGACACCCCCCAGCGGATCTACAACCATCCGGCCAACATGTTCGTCGCGGGCTTCATCGGCTCGCCTCCGATCAATTTCCTGGAGGGCAAGCTGCTGGAAGCGCCGGACGGCGGGCTGGAATTCCATACGAGGCAGTACTATCTTCGCGTCCCTCCCGAAGCCTCGCAGCGGCTCAAGGAGAAAAAGAAAGTGAACCGCACCGTGTATCTGGGCATCCGAAGCGAGCATATCGGGGTCGCTGCGAAGGAAAACGATACGCAGCCGCAGGATACCATGACGGGTATCCACAAATTCGGCGAGCTGATGGGGGCCGACCGCTTCGTGTATGCCGATATCGGCGCCTCGAAGCTTCTGGTGGCCCGCACCCCGTCCGACCAGGATTTCGCAGATGACGAGAGGGTTACGCTGATCCCCAATATGCAGAAGGCGATCTTCTTCGATGGGGAGACCGAAGAGAATATCCTTGATTAAGAGCAAAGGCGGAGGGATGGAGTTGAAAGCGTTAAGTCGAATACGGACGCGGCTGGCAGCCCTGCTTGCCGTCGTCCTCACGCTTGTCCCTGTCCTGTACGGCACGGCTGATCCTGCAGGGGCGGCGGACAACGCCGCCAAACCGGCAGACGGGCAGACCGCAGGGCAGACCTCGGGGCAGGCGGCGGGCGATGCGGAAGGCGGAGCGGGCCTTACCGGCCGAAGCGATCCGTATTATTCGGAAGTGCTGGAGCGGTGGAAGAAGGAGGGGGCGTCCGCCGATCACAAGGCGCAGATTCGGATCCCCGGCTCCCGGATCGCCGGGCATGCCGAGGGAGCGAAGGTGCAGACGGGCGCTTACCAGGGCAAAGACAATGTCCTGATCTGGAATGCGGGTCGCAGCGAGTGGATCGAGTACGAGGTGGACGTGGAGCAGGGAGGCCTGTATACCCTCACGATGTCCTACCACCCTTTCGTCGATTCGAAGAACCGCAAGCCGATCGCGCTGAATATCACGGTCGACGGGAAGAATCCGTTCCTCGAGTCGAAGTCGATTGAGCTCTACCGGCATTGGAAGGATAAGCTTCCGGTGCGGACGGACGACCGGGGAGACGAGATCCGCCCGGTGGCCGAGGACATCTCCGGGTGGCAGACCTGGGAACTGCGCGACAAGGCGGGCGCTTATGCGGACGCCCTGCAGTGGTACCTTCCGGAGGGGCGGCATAAGATCCGGCTGAACGGAAGCGATCCCATGGCCCTCGAGTCGATCCTGCTGCAGCCGCCGGCCAAGACGGAGGCCTATGCAGCGGTCAGGCAGAGCCAGCCGGCTGCCGGCGCAGTAACGGCAGAGCCGGTGACCATTGAGGCCGAGCGGGTGCAGTGGAAGAGCGATTCCTCCCTGTCGCTGGCCTATGACAATGATATCGCCAATACCCCTTATGTCCAGGGCAGAATCACCTATAATACGATCAACGGGGAACGGTGGAACGCCGGGAACCAGGAGATCTCCTGGAGCTTCGAAGCGCCGGAGACCGGCTATTATCACATTGCTATGCGGGCCCAGCAGGGCTTCGTATCGAACCGCTCCTCGTTCCGCACAGTGCTCGTCAACGGGAAGGTGCCGTTCTCCGAGCTGAAGGCGTACCGCTTCCTGTATGCGTCCGGCTGGCGCGGGCTGACGCTCGCGGACGAGGAGAACCGGCCGTATGAGTTTTATCTCGAGAAGGGAACCAACACGATCTCCATGCGGGTCACGTATGCTCCGCTGAAGCCGCTCGCTGTCGAGCTGGAAGAAGTGATCGTAGAGCTCCGTAAGCTCTTCGCAGACGTATCGGCGCTGACCGGGGGCGTGGACGACAAGAACCGGACCTGGGACATGGAGCGCGATCTACCGGGCTTCGTCGAAGGACTGCAGGCTACCGGGGACCGGATCGACGCGATTCGGGAGAAGCTGACCGAGCTCAACGGCCGGCCGGACTCCGTCTCGCAGGGGCTGGTTACCGCGCGCAAAGATATCGACGCCATGCTCGCGGATGCGGACGAGATCCCTTATGATCCGGGCCGCCTCGTCGAGATCCAGGGCAAGGTCGCCGATCAGATCGAGGCGCTGGGCTCCCAGCCGCTGCAGCTTGACCGCCTGTTCGTAGTCCCCGCCGGGCAGCCGCTTCCGAAGATGGAAGCGTCGGCCGGAGAGAAGTTCTGGGGCGGGGTGGCCAACTTCTTCGACTCATTCAAAGCCAAGGGCAAGTGGAGTGAAGACAATGAAGAGGCGCTCGACGTCTGGATGTTCCGCGGACGGGATTACGTGAACCTGCTTCAGGGTCTGGTGGATGAGCAGTTCACGCCGCAGACCGGCATCAAGGTCAAGGTCAATCTGCTCAAGGACGAGAAGCAGCTCGTGCTCATGAACGCAGCGGGCATAGCGCCTGACGTCGCTCTCGGCATGCCTCAGGACATTCCGTTCGACTACGCGATCCGGGGCGGCATCTATAACCTGAAGCAGTTCCCGGACTTCGAGAATTTCTTCGGGCGGTTCGCACCCGGCTCCTGGACTCCGTTCTACTATGACGGGGGCTATTACGGCGTGCCCGAGACCCAGTCGTTCCAGATGATGTACTACCGCAAAGATATTCTCGACCGGCTCGGCCTGAAGGTGCCGGATACCTGGGAGGAGCTGTACCGCATCCTGCCGGTGCTGCAGCAGAACGGGATGAATTTTACACCGGTGGAGCACAATGCGTTCATGCAGATGCACGGCGCCGAGTATTATACGCCGGATGGCACGAAGACCGGGCTCGGCTCGGACAAGAGCTACGAAGCGTTCAAAATGTGGACCGACCTGCAGAACAAGTATGCCGTGGACCAGCGGATGGACAGCTTCTACATGCATTTCCGCGAAGGTTCGTACCCGATCGGCATTGCGGACATCAATACGTATATCCAGCTGACGGTAGCCGCTCCGGAGCTGAACGGACTGTGGGGGCTCGCTCCCGTACCGGGCGTCCGGCAGGCTGACGGGCAGGTGGCCCGCTGGCTCGGAGGCAGTATGCAGTCTTCGGTCATCATGAAGAATGCAAAACGGCCGGCCGAAGGCTGGGAATTCATCAAGTGGTGGACCTCCGCCGCCGTGCAGGAGCGGTTCGGCACGGATCTCGAGACGCTCAACGGCGTCACCTTCCGGTGGAACACGTCGAATATCGAAGCGTTCACGAAGCTGCCGTGGCGAGATGACGATCTGACGGCGATCATGGAGCAGTGGAAGTGGTTCCGCGAGATCCCGAACGTACCCGGCAGCTACTTCATGGAGCGGGAGCTGCGCAACGCTTGGACACGGACCGTCATCGGAGGCATGAACTACCGGACTTCGCTCGAGACGGCCGTGAAGGAAGTGGACCGCGAAATCCGGCGGAAGGTCCAGGAGTTCGGCTTCATCAGCCCGGATGGAACCGTGATCCGCCGAATGAATCTGCCGTCCATTACGAAGCCTTGGGAAGGAGTGGAGCCGTATGTCCAAAAGTGAGATGATCGTGCAGGCGCCTGGCATCAGCCTGGGGCAGCGGCGCAAAGGCAGGCTGGCGGAGCTGCTTAAGACCCTCTGGTCGTACCGCGTATCCTATTTGTTCATCGCCCCGTTCATGATCTGCTTTATCTTGTTTATTCTGCTGCCGGTCATTGCCGCCGTAGTGCTGAGCTTCACCCACTACAATTCGATCGAGCCTCCGCGCTTCGTCGGCTGGGATAACTTCCGCTACATGCTGACGCAGGATCTCATCCTGATGAAGCATGCGCTGCCGAATACCCTGACCTTTGCGCTCATCGTCGGTCCGGGCGGCTATGTGTGCGCGTTCCTGCTCGCCTGGCTGATCTCGATTCTGCCCGCCGTCTTCCGCAAGTGGTTCACGCTGGCGATGTATACGCCGTCGCTGGCGAGCCTTGTGGCGATGAGCATCATCTGGACGCCGCTGTTCTCCAGCGACCGGATCGGGTATCTGAACCATTTTCTGCTGAACCTGAATCTCATCAGCGAGCCCGTACCGTGGGTCACGAGTAAAGATCATCTCATGACGTCCATGGTCGTGGTTACCTTATGGAAAAGCATGGGCATCGGCTTCCTCGGCATGCTGGCCGGCCTGCTGAACGTCAATCCGGAGATGTATGAGGCCGGCAAGCTGGACGGCATCCGCAGCCGGCTGGAGGAGATCTGGTACATTACGATCCCGGCGACGAAGCCGCAGATGCTGTTCGGGGCGGTCATGGCGGTCGTGGGTGCGGTCCAGATCAGCGAGATCGGTACAGTGCTCTCCGGCATGAATCCGACGCCTGAATATGCGGCGCACATGATCACCACACATACCGACGATTATGCATTCACCCGCTTCGAGCTCGGCTATGCCACGGCGCTGACGGTGTGCCTGCTGACGATCGTCTACCTGGCGCAGAAGCTGTGCTGGAAGCTCTTCGGTACGAAGGAGGACGAATAACATGAATCTCGCGGCCAAACTGAGCGGATGGGTGCCCTGGCGGAGGCGTTCGAAGCTCGGGCGCTGGAGTCCGACCGAGCGGGTGGCCTTCGTGCTGCTCGTGCTCATCAGCATCTTCATGATGCTGCCGATCGTGTACATTTTCAACCACGCGTTCAAGCCCTACCAGGAGCTGTTCGTGTACCCGCCGAACATTCTCGTCCGAGATCCCTCGATCCAGAGCTTCATCGAGCTTCTGGCTTCGACGAAGACGACGGCCGTGCCGGTGACCCGGTATATGTTCAACAGCTTCGTCGTAACCGGGCTGTCCGTCACGCTCATTACGCTGTTCAGCGCGATGTGCGCCTACGCGATCTCCAAGCACCAGTTTCCGGGACATAAGGTGGTCTTCGGGACCATTTTGCTGACCCTGGTCTTTGTCCCCGAGACCGTGGCCATTCCGAAGTATCTGGTGGTGAGCCAGCTCGGCATTTTCAATACGTATTGGGGGCATGTGCTGCCGCTGGTGGCCGTTCCCACGGGGGTATTCCTGATGAAGCAGTTCATCGATCAGGTGCCCGGCGAGCTGCTCGATTCCGCGAAGATGGACGGGGCGAAGGAGTGGACCCTTTTCGTGCGCATCATTATTCCGGTCGTGCTGCCGGCGATCGCCACGATCGGCATTATCGCCTTCCAGAGCGCATGGCAGAATACGGAGACGTCGATCTCCTACATGCAGGATGAAGAGATGCGGACCTTCCCCTTCTACGTCGAAACGCTGACGAGCGGCATGGCTAACAGCGTGGCCCGGCAGGGCGCGCTGGCTGCAGCGACGCTGCTGCTGTTCCTGCCCAACCTCATTATCTTCCTTGCCTTTCAGAGCAAGGTGATCGCCACCATGGCGCATTCGGGGATCAAATGATGGAGAGGAGAACGATCGGCGTGAACAGAGTAGGGACCGCTGTGGCTGACAGCCGGGAGACGGTAGAGCAGTGGGGCCGGTTCGAGCTGGTTCTGGAGGGCCCGCAGGAAGGCAATCCGTTCCAGGACGTTCGTTTGTCGGCCCGGTTCCAGTACCGGAATCTGACGATGGAAGCCGAAGGCTTCTATGACGGAGACGGGGTCTACCGGGTCCGCTTCATGCCGGACCGGCCGGGTGTCTGGCGGTATGTGACGCGAAGCAGCTCTCCGGAGCTTGACGGTCATACGGGCGAGTTCACCTGCACGGAGGCGGGCGAAGACAACCATGGCCCGGTCCGGGTGAAGGGCCGGTACGGCTTCGCTTATGAGGATGGAACGCCGTATATGCCGTTCGGCACCACCTGTTATCACTGGACGCACGGGGGGAATACGGCGCAAGAGGAGCTGACCCTGCAGTCGCTCGCTGATTCACCCTTCAATAAAGTGAGAATGTGCCTGCTGCCGACCCGGGATATGCCGCCTCCGCTGCAGACGGTCTTTGCCGGCTCCTCCCCGGAGGACCTCGACCGGACGCGGTACAATCCTGCATTTTTCCGGCATCTCGAGCACCGGCTGGAGGACCTGCTGAAGCTGGGGATTGAGGCGGACCTCGTGCTCTTCCATCCGTATGACAAAGGGTGGTGGGGTGTCGACAACATGGAGGCGCAGCAGGACGAAATGTACCTGCGGTACTGCATCGCAAGGCTCGGCTCCTACCGCCATGTGTGGTGGTCGCTGTGCAACGAGTTCGACTTCAACAAATTCAAGACGGTGGCGGACTGGGACCGGCTGCTGCAGCTGACCCAGCGGTTTGACCCTTACCAGCATCTGCGCTCGATTCACAACGGGACGAAAATGTACAAATCGTCGAACCTCTACGACTTCACGAAGCCCTGGATCACGCACCAGAGCATCCAGCACTGGGACGCGGAGCTTACGAGCCAGTGGCGGCTGACGGCGGCCAAGCCGATCGTCATCGACGAGATCTCTTACGAGGGCAACAGCTCGCGGCGCTGGGGGAATATCTCGGGCCGGGAGCTCGTGCACCGGTTCTGGGAAGGAGCGAGCCGGGGCGGCTTCGTCGGACACGGGGAGTCGTTCATCGACCGGGAGACCCGGGCGTGGATCTCGACGGGCGGCCGTCTGTACGGGGAAAGCACGGCGAGGATCGCCTTCTTGCGGCGCATCCTGGAGGAGGCCCCGCCGGAGTGGATCGAGTCGCCGGGCGAAGGAAGCTGGCGCCTGGTGTACTTCGGACGGCGCCAGCCGGGCAGTCACTGGCTGGAGCTTCCGGCGGAGGGGGATTATCAGGTTGAGCTGATCGACACCTGGGAGATGACCATTCTGCCGCTCGAAGGGTTGTTCCGCGGGCGGTGCCGGATCGGGCTGCCCGGCCGGCCTCAGATGGCGCTGCGCGCCCGTCCGGCGGGCGCGGGATCAACGGAAGGAGGGGAACGCGGGTGAACGTTCAGTCGAAGGTGGAACGCTGGGGGCTGTTCGAGCTGAAGCTTCGTGGCCCTTCGGAGGGGAATCCCTGCGAGGAAGTGTGTCTGTCGGCCGGCTTCACCAGCGGCAGCCGGTATGGGGAAGCGGTAGGCTTCTACGACGGAGACGGAACCTACCGGATCCGGTTCATGCCGCAGGAAGAAGGGACATGGACGTACCGGACGCAGAGCAGTGCTCCCGAGCTTGACGGCCTGACAGGACAGTTCGTCTGTGCCGGTCCGTCTGGAGAGAACCGGGGGCCCGTAAGAACGCGGGGCGAAGCCCATTTCGCTTATGCGGACGGAACCCGCTTTATTCCTGTCGGTACCGTCTGCAGCCAGTGGCATCTGCAGGACGGGGAGCGGCGGGCAGCGACGCTGGAGGCGCTTCGGGCCTCGGGGTTCAATAAGGTGCAGATGAGCGTCCTTCCGCTGTCCGGAGAGCTGCTTGGGGAGCAGCCGGAGGGGGTGCCGGAGCCGTTCGGCCGGCACCCGGATGGACGGTTGGACGTCCGCCTCCTGCAGCCGGAGTACTTCCGGATGCTCGAAGAGCGGATCAACGAGCTGACGGCTTGCGGCATCGAGGCGGAGCTGGTGCTGCTGCACCCGGGAGCCCTGGGAGCCGAGGACATGAGCACGAAGGACGAGGAGCGCTACGTGAGGCACTGTATCGCGCGTTTCGGTGCCTGCGCCGGAGTCTGGTGGTCGGCAGTGGAGGAGCCCGAGGGCTTCGCCGGCCGGACGCCGGGAGACTGGAACCGGCTGCTCCGCCTGATCGCGGAGCTGGACTGCGGCGGGCACCTGCGTTCGGTCCGCAGCCGGCCGGGGGCCTCGGATTTCGGCTCGCCTTGGGCGACGCACATCAGCCTGGATACTCCGGATGTCAAAGCGGCTTCAGACTATACCCGGGCTTACGGCAAACCGGTACTCATCGACAGTGCCGGAAGCGAGGGGAACCTGGACCGCCCGGAGGCCAGCCTGACTCCGGAAGAAATGGTATCCCGCCTCTGGGAAGGGGCGGCCCGCGGAGGCTTTGTGAGCTGCGGGGAGGCGTATGAGGAAGCGGACGGGGGGCGGATCTGGCGCACGCATGGCGGGAAGCCCCAAGGGAAGAGTGCTGCCCGCGCCGCCTTCCTTCGGAGGATGCTGGAGGAGCTGCCGGACGGGATGCGCTACAACAGCGACCGCTATGATGCGGCCACACTGGAGGTCCGAGGCGAATGCTACCTGCAGTACTTCGGCCCCCACCGCTTCGCCTTCCGGGGCTTCGAGCTGCCGGAAGGCCGCTACACCGTGGACCTGATCGATACCTGGCAGATGACGGTCGAACCGCTTCCCGGCGAGTATGAGGGGCGGTTTCGGATCGACCTGCCGGTGAAAGAAAACTTGGCCCTGCGCATTCGCAGATTACCCGGAGCCCTGAGCGGACCGGCGGAGGAGGAAAGAGATGGAACAACGGAGAGCATCCAAGCATGACAAGCTTTGGTACGAGAAGCCGGCCCGCGCCTGGACCGATGCCCTGCCGGTCGGCAACGGGCGGCTCGGCGCCATGGTATTCGGCAAGGTCAACCAGGAACGGCTGCAGATCAACGAGGATTCCGTCTGGTACGGCGGCCCGCTGAACGGGGACAATCCCGATGGACGGAAGTATCTGCCCGAGGTGCGGCGTCTGCTGCTGAAGGGCAAGCAGCTCGAAGCGGAAGAAGCGGCGCAGATGGGACTCATGTCGATCCCCAAATCGATGCGGCCGTACCAGCCGCTCGGCGACCTTCATATTTATCATGACGGCGAGAAGAAAATGATCTCGAACTACTACCGCGACCTCGACATCGAGGAAGGCATCGCCCATGTGAGCTACTGCCTCAACGAGGTGCCGCACGTGCGGGAAGTATTCTCCAGCGCGGTGGACGGGGTGCTCGCCGTCCGTATTACCTGCGGGCCGGATGCCAAGCTTAATCTGCGGATGAACGTCAGCCGCAGGCCGTTCGACGAGGGCACGCAGCAGCTCGCGCACGATACCATCGCCATGTGCGGGGAGAACGGCAAGAACGGCGTGACCTACTGCATGGCCGTGAAAGCGGTGCCCGAAGGCGGCTGGGTCAATGCCTTCGGCGATTTCCTGGCCGTCCGGGACGCGAATGCCGTGACGATCTACATCGCGGGCGGCACGACGTTCCGCTCGGACGATCCGCTGGCCGAGTGTGTTCGCCAGCTCGAGCAGGCGGAGCGCAAGGGCTATGAGGCGGTCAGACGCGACCATGTCGCCGATCACCGGAGCCTTTACCGCCGGGTGAACCTGGAACTGGACCCGGAGCCGGTCTCCGGTCCGGACCCGTCGACGCTGCCGACCGATGCGCGCCTTCAGCGCTTCCGGGAGGGCGGGGAAGATCCGGGACTGTTCCGGCTGTATTTTCAGTACGGACGCTATCTCATGATGGCTAGCTCGCGCCCGGGTTCAAATCCCGCGAACCTGCAGGGCATCTGGAATGAGAGCTTCACCCCTCCTTGGGAATCGAAGTATACGATCAACATCAATACCGAGATGAACTATTGGCCGGCCGAGAGCTGCAACCTCCCGGAGTGCCACGAGCCGCTGTTCGATCTTATCGACCGGATGCGGCCGAACGGCCGCAAGACCGCGGAGCAGCTGTACGGCTGCCGGGGCTTCGTTGCCCATCATAACACCGATATGTGGGGCTCCACCCAGGTCGAGGGCAACTATATGCCGGGCTCGATCTGGCCGATGGGGGCCGCCTGGCTCTCGCTTCACCTGTGGGAGCATTACCGCTACGGCCTCGAGGAGACGTTCCTCCGGGAGAGGGCCTATCCGGTGATGAAGGAAGCGGCGGAGTTCTTCCTCGATTACTTGTTCGAGGACAAGGAAGGACGACTGGTTACGGGACCTTCCACCTCGCCCGAGAACAAATTCATCATGCCGGACGGCAGCGTGGGTACGCTGACCATCGGTCCGTCCATGGACATCCAGATTGTGTACTCGCTGCTGAGCGCCTGCACGGACGCTGCGGAGATCCTGCGCACCGACGACCTCCTGCGCGAGAAGTGGGAAGAGGTGCTGCGCCGGCTGCCTCCGCCGCAGATCGGCAGGCACGGCCAGCTGCAGGAGTGGACGGGCGACTGGGACGAGGTGCATCCGGGCCACCGGCACATCTCGCACCTGTTCGCGCTGCATCCGGGCGAGATCATCCACGTGCGCCATACGCCGGAGTGGGCGCAGGCGGCTCGGGTTACGCTGGATCGCCGGCTTGAGAACGGAGGCGGCCACACGGGATGGAGCCGTGCCTGGATTCTCAACTTCTATGCGCGGCTGGAGGACGGTGTGAACGCCTACGCCCACCTGCGCGCGCTGCTGTCGCAGTCGACGCTGCCGAACCTGTTCGACAACCACCCGCCGTTCCAGATCGACGGCAACTTCGGCGGTACGGCGGGCATAGCCGAGATGCTGCTGCAGTCGCACCGCGGCGAGATCGCGCTGTTGCCGGCACTCCCGCCGGTATGGCGCAGCGGACGTGTCTCCGGCCTGCGTGCGCGGGGCGGCTTCGAAGTGGATCTGGAGTGGGCGGACGGTGCGCTGGTCCGCTGCGTGATCCGGGCGGGCCGGGACGGCGAATGCCGGATCGCCTGCCGGCAGCCGCTGTCTCCCCTGCGGGTGGAGGCGGACGGAGGCGCCGTAGGCACGACGGACGAAAGCGGGCTCACCCGCTTCGCGGTCCGCGCCGGGGGCACGTACGTGCTCGCGCCGGAGCCGATGGCCGAGCCCGCGCCGCAGCAGATTGCCGGGTCGGTGTAAAAGCATAGGCAAGTAGAGAGGGCCGTCGTGAGGCGGTCCTTTCGCGCTGCTTGCTAAGTTGTTCGCATGGTTCGAAGCTGGGAGATAGGCATACGCGTACGCGGGTAGGGGCGGACGGAACCGCTGTATGCATGACGGATGAAGCGGGCTTAGCCGCTACATCGTCCGAGCGGGGAGCACGTACGTGCTCGGCCGGAGCCTCTCGACGTGTCTGCCCTCTGCAGATTGCAGGGGCGGGGTAGAGGCGGGTGAACGAGGAGAGGGCCACCGGGAGGCGGTCCTTTCGCGCTGCTCGGCTGTGTATGTTCGCACGGCTCAAGGCTGGGAAGCAGGCATAAGAAGCTCGCGGCACAACAGAGGAGAGATGGGATGAGGGTACTGGCAGCGGGTGCGGCAATTGATATAAGCGCTCGAACTCCACCCCTTCGCCGGCCATGTCGGGGTTGGGTATGGGCTCGGGCCGGAGCCGCCCGCCGAACCTGCCTCGCAGTAGATTGCAGGGTCGGATTAGAAGCAGAGGCAAAGCAAAAATAAAAATAAAGGAACTCAGATGCCTTATTCGAGTATTTCCCGCTATTTCCCAACGTATAGCGGAACTCAGATGTCTTATTGTTGTTTACTTGTATGTAGACTAAACGGTGGACACAGCTTAAGGAACGACCTTTATAATAAAGACAAACCAACAAAGGTCGAGGTGTGCCATGAGTCAGCAGCGGGAGAGTTACGGCAGTGAGTTTAAGAAAAAAACGGTGGAACACATGGAGAAGGAGGGGAAGAAGCCGATAGAGATCGCCCGGGAGCTCGGGATTCCGAAGAGTACCTTGAGCCGCTGGATCAAGCAGTATGGCAAAAGTGCGACTGCGGAACAATCGCAAGTCTTTGTGGATTACGAACGACTACGGAAATTGGAGCAGCAAAACCGCGAACTACAAGAGGAGAATGAAATCTTAAAAAAGGCGATGCACTTCTTCACGAAAGACCGGCACTGATTTTTTCGTTTATTCATAAACACCGCTTCCAGTACCGTGTCGAGAAGATGTGCTCCGTGTTACAAGTATCCAGAAGCGGTTATTACAAGTGGGTAAAACACAAGCCTAGTAAACGGGAAAAGCACCGGAAGTGGCTGAAAAACCGTATCCGGCATCACTTTTTCCGTTTGAAGAAACGCCCGGGCAGCCCCGTAATTACTGCAATTCTGCGAGAGGATGACGGTTGTACTGTCTCCTCAAAAACGGTCAGCCGCCTAATGAAAGAGATGGGTCTTAAGTCAATTACGGTTGGAAAATACAAAGCAACGACCAATTCCAAACACAACATGCCTGTTCATGACAATATCCTAAATCGGCAGTTTAAAGTCGATGCGCCAAACAAGGTCTGGGTAACAGATATTACTTATGTCGCCACTGGCGAAGGCTGGTTATATCTAGCCAGTGTGATGGACTTATTTTCACGTAAAATCGTAGGCTGGGCTACAGGTGCACGGATGACTAGGGAGCTGGTGATCGATGCCCTGGAGCTTGCTTACAGGCGTCAGAAGCCGGCCCCTGGCTTGATCCACCACTCCGACCGCTGATCTCAGTATGCAAGCAGTGATTACCAAGAACGGCTGGCAGGCTACTTCATGACGGGCAGCATGAGTCGAAAAGGTAACTGCTATGATAATGCGTGTATTGAGTCGTTCCACAGTACATTGAAAAAAGAGCTTGTGTACCAGACCAAGTTTAAAACTCGCAAACAAGCTACCGATGAACTCTATAATTACATCGAGTTTTACTATAACCGAACACGGCGTCACTCCACTTTGGGTTATAAAACGCCTCATCGCTTTGAACAGATGTACCATGAAAAAAGAACAGCTTAGCCTTAAAGGGTTCCTTTAATTTGTGTCTACTTTATTGACAGAAGTACAACTGCCGCCAAAAGAGGTATCGTACATCGAATTAGCGAACCTGAGTTCCTCTATTTTTAAAAAGCATCGTCGGTTTCAGAGCATAGCGCATCTGAGTTCCTTTATTCTTTGCTGCACCAGGAACTTACTGCTGTCTGCCTCACCATGATGTTTAAAATCAGCTTGAGGGCCGCCGGAAGGGGGCCCTCTTTAACATGCCTCGTATGCATGGGTGAGCTGCTGGCTGTCTCTTAAGGGGAGGGCATAACCCTTTTTCGATGCTGCCACGACGGGATGCTTGTTCGTTTGGAAGCTAATGCCTTAGGGATATTCATTCGGTGATCCCATGCGAACATAGTTCAGAGATGGGCACGAATGAGGACTCATGACTGGATTCCCTATAGGGTTGCTGCAAACCTCAAACCTATCCGACTCGCAGCAGCCAGACCGATTTCTCCCTGAACATGGTGGCCAACGATCGCTGTCATCTTCCTCTGGACTACAGTACGCAGGCTCCATTTGTTACACACTCTTGCAGATTGCGAGGCTCAAGCCGGTTCATCAATCCGGATGAAATCACCCCCGACTACGGCAGGAAGTCTCACGGGTAGATCATTCGCAGACTGTGGGGCTTAAGCCGATTTAGCGGTCAGGATGACATCATTCCTACTACAGCAGGAAGTCTCCCTGGCGTTGATCACCTTCGCAGAGTGCGAGGCTCGTGCCGGTTCATCAATCCGGATGAGATCACCCCCGACTACGGTAGGAAGTCTCACGGGTAGATCATTCGCAGACTGTGGGGCTTAAGCCGGTTTAGCGGTCAGGATGACATCATTCCTACTACTGTAGGAAGTCTCCCCGCGTTGATCACCTTGGCAGATTGCGAGGCTCGTGCCGGTTCATCAATCCGGATGATCTCCCTCGACTGCAGCAGGCAGCCTCCCTTCGTTATTCACCATCCCAGACTGTGGGGCTCGAGCCGGTTCAGCGTTCCGATGCCATCGTCATGGACTTCAGCAGCAGTCTTTCTTCCTTCGCAGACTGTCCTGTCCAGCAAGTTCATGGCTCCGGATGGCTTCGAACCGAGCACGGAGATGTCCGATTTACTAACGTATCCACCCCATTCCCCAAGCCCTGCACGCGCTCGCCAGCGCAGGTGCACGAATGCTCCCCAATCTAAGCAGAAATCGCCTATAACCCCTTTCGCGGAACGGTGTATTGTTAGATGCAGAGAGGTGAGCTTATGGAATTCATCAGACCTGAACATTATGCACCCGGTAAGCTGAAGACAGCAGACGGGAAACCATACGGAATCGGCATCATCGGCTGCGGAAGCATCGCCAATACGGCGCATCTGCCCGCGTACCGCAAGTACGGCCTGCAGGTCGTCGCCTGCTGTGACGTCAATGAGGAAGCGGCGCGCGCCACCGCCGAAGCGTTCGGCATCCCGTTCTGGACGACCGACGTAAGGAAGCTTCTGGAACGCGAGGATGTGGGGATCATCGATCTCGCCATCCATCCGGAGCCGAGACTGCAGGTGCTGCGGCTGATCGCCGAAGCGCCAAGGCCGGTTCTGTGCCAGAAGCCGCTGGCATTGGAGCCGAAGCACGCACTGCTGCTGGCAGAGGAAGCGGAGCGGCTCGGGATCGTGCTCGGCGTGAACCAGCAGGCCCGCTGGGCGCCGGCCCACAAAGCGATGAAGGCGGTGCTGGAGCAGGATCTCATCGGAGAGGTGTACAGCCTGCAACATGTGCTCCGTTCGTTCCAGGATCAGGCCGGCCGGTGGTGGACGACCATGAAGGACTTCAATATCGTCGACCACGGCGTGCATTATATCGATCTCTGCCGGCACTTTAACCCCTCATCCGAGGAATGGTCCCGGGTGCACTGCACGACAGCCATGCTGCCCGGCCAGAATGCGGTCGATCCGCTGATCTATTCGGCGAACGTGGAATTCGGGGCGGCAGGGGGAAGAAGTCCCCTGATGGCTTCGCTGCAGTTTAACAATATCGTCAAGGCCAGCCGTTCGCACAGCCATACGTGGTGGATCGACGGGACGGAAGGCAGCCTCTGGTGCACGCAGGATACCTTGTACATGGCACTGAACAAGCACAAGAATGTCATCCACGAAATCAAGCTCAAAGGCTCGTGGTTCCCGGATGCCTTCGCCGGGTCGATGATCGCCTTCATCAACGCGGTCTCGGAGGGCCAGGCCCCGCCGGTAACGGCCCGGGACAATCTGCAGACCGTTGCCCTGACGGCGGCTATGGTCGTCTCGAGCAAGGAGGGCCGGGTCGTCGAACGGTCCGAGATCCTCGGAAGGACGGTGACGGCATGAACCCGCTCGGTTTTATGAGCTACATCTATATGGGCCTGTCGGCGGAGGAAATGCTGCGGGAGGCCAAGAAACACGGACTCCGGTACATCCAGCTCGATCCGAGGCAGAAGCTCGGCGTGATGGATGAGGAGCCCTTGTCCCCGGTACGTGCCCAGCGACTGCGGGCTCTGTTCGAGGAAGGCGGGATCGCGGTCATCGGCTTGTCCGGTTATACCAACCTGATGCTGCCCGACCCGGCCAAGCGGGAGCAGAAGCTCCGCCAGCTCGAGAAGATGATCGACCTATGTCCCCACTACGGAACAAGGTATATTCTGACGGAGACCGGCAGCCTGCATCCGACCAATTCGTGGCGGGACTGCCCGGAGAACCGCACGGCGGAGGCCTGGGAACAGCTCGTGGGGACGATCGGAAGGCTGAGAGACCGTGCGGTGGAAAATGGGGCGGTGCTCATCATCGAAGGCTTCGTGAACAATGTGCTCGGCAGCCCCCGGCAGGCGGTACAGCTGACGCAGGAGCTCGGGTCCGAAGGGCTTGAGATCGTGATGGACCCGTTCAATTATCTGACGCAGGATGACCTGCTGCGCCAGCGCGAAGCCATGACGGAGCTGTTCGATGCGGTTGGGCCCGCCTGCCCGATGGCGCATGCCAAAGATGCCCTGTACGCCGAGGACGGCACGTTCACGACGCCGCGGGTGGGTACGGGACAGGCGGACTGGCCGCTCTACGCCGAACTGCTGGCCCGGCGGCTGCCCGAAGTTCCCCTGATCCTGGAGCATGCGAAGCCCGAAGAGGTGGGAGAATGCCTCGAACGGATCGCCGCAGCCTTCAAGGCAGGCACGGGGCGGGGGCAGCCGGCCGGAGAAGGGACGGCCCGCCATGGAGCATAAACCGAGACTGGGCATTCAGGGTCCGGTTGTGGGCTGGCCGGATCCTTGGGCGGCCGAGGCATCGGAAGAGATCATGCGGACAGGAACCGGAAGCCTCGTTCCTTCCCAGGACCCGAGGCCGGAGCCGAAGCACTTTATGAAGGCGCTGTCGGAGCTGGGAGCCGAATTCTATGTCCATCACGTGATGCCGGACGCGGGGGAAGTTCCGCAGCTGCTGGCGGACGCGGAAGAAGCGGGACTGGATGTGTGCCTCGGCAACGAATACGGTAACATCAACGGGCCCTGGGTGGAAGGCACGAACCGTTACGACGTGACGGACGCGGCCGTAGAGCAGGCTGTGCGGTCAGGCCGGTGCATCGGGCTGCTCTACGACGAGCCGGAGCACCTGCAGATCAACGCCGCCCAATACCGCAAGGATGGCTGGTTCCCGCATTGGGGCTCCGTCGACGGCGTGGACCTGGACTCCGCCCGCCGGACGGTCGAAGAGGCAGTCGATGCCAGAGGCCGCCGGGTACAGCACCTGCTGGAACAGGCAGGAAAACCGGATGCCTCCCTGCCGCTGATCAGCGAGCACGTCTTCCCGGTGATGTTCCACACCTTCGCCAGGGCAGGCATGGACGTATGCCCCAAGATCATGAAGGAATCGTTCCAGTCGCTCCAGCTGGCGACAGCTCTCGGAGCCGCCAAGCAGTACGGCCGCTCCCTCTGGATCTGCGCCGACCTGTGGGGTCCCGACGCGGGAGCGTGGTTCACCCGCTATCCCGGATTCCCCGGGCACTCGCCGGAGGAATTCGAATCCGCGCTGAAGGTGGGCTACCTGATGGGACCGAGCCACCTGTTCGTCGAGAACGTGGACATCCTGCTGCGGCACACGCCGCAGGGCTTCCGGCGGACGGAATTCGGCGAAGTGTGGGAGCAGTTCACGCGCTCGTTCGTTCCCGCCCATCCGCTGTCCTGGAACCACACCCGGGCGGAGGCCGACATTGCGGTGATCCACTCGGATGACGCGAACTACGGACAGAACGAACGGTCCTTCGGCAGCCGGACATTCGTCTCCGGGGAAGCGCAGCAAAGTGTGTTCCACATCTGGCATCTGCTGAGCCGGGGAACCATTCCTTCCCACGGCAGCTGCATGCACATCCCGGGCTACGAATTCCCGCGGCATGAGCTGAAGCGGACAACGGCCCCTGAGGCCTTTCCGCTGGAGAAGGGCCGCGTGATCGGCGGCGAACCTGTCCACGGGCTGTTCTATCCGGCACGGAGCGTGCTCGTGTTCGATGAGAAGGTCACCGCTCAGACCCTGGGGCAGCCCGGTCTGATCCTGGCCGGAGGCAGCTCCCTCTCGCCGGAGACCTTCCGGGCAATCGCTGTCCGTGCGGAAGAAGGAGCTACCGTAGTGATCGCCCGCTGGCTGCTGCCGGCGGACTGCCCTGCGGAGCTTACGGCCAGCGGCCGCAGAGGAGCGGGCCGGTGGATCGTGACGGACCACTTTTTGGAAGAGGGAGTAAGGGAAGCCGTGGAGCCCCACCTGGGTGAGCCGGGGTGCTGGACACAGCGGTTCGGTACGTCGGAAGTGAGAATCACGGCAAAGAATACGGAAGGAACCCGGCTGGAGTTTGACATAGCAGGGAAGTGACGGGAGTGAGATTGATGAGCGTGCAGCCTGCACCACACGGGGATGCGTTCGCGGAGATTGCCTTCCGCGAGCATCCCGGCAGCCGGGACGGAATGAGCGAGCTTCCTCCCCCTGCCTATGACAAAAGCTTTTTTTACCCGTCCGCGGAAGCGGCTCCCCATGGCGGGCAGCCGCCGTACGAGGCCCGGCTGCACGCTTTCCGTGAAGAGCTGAAGCGCCTTCGCGAGGCCTATCGTCCGTTCATGCGCAATCTGATCCCGCCTCCGCGGCTGCATCGAAGCAGACAGAGCTGCAGGCAGTTCCAGTTCCGGTATCAGACGGCGGAGGACGCCGATTTCAACCGGGTCCTCGAAGGCGCCGGAGACTGGGAGTCCGTCACGGTGCCCGATTTCCGCGGACCGACAGGGGCGAAGGGCCGGTGGACGGGGTTCTACCGCACGGAATTTAACCACGCACCGGTTCCCGCGGGGAAGAGGGTGTACCTCGTCTTCAAGGGAGTCGATTACAAGACGGTGGTATACCTGAACCGCAAATGCATCGGCAGCCATGAGGGCTTCTTCGCCCCGTTCGAGTTCGATGTGACCGATTATCTGCAGACGAGCAATACGCTGGTGGTGGAGGTTCATAACGACTACCCGATGATGGGGGTCGGCGGCTCGAAGCTGGACGGCGACAAGATGTATGCGGCCACCGGGCCGGGCTGGGACGATCCGTACAGCGGGTGGAACCATTGTCCGCCGGGGGCCGGGATCTACAACCAGGTCTATCTGGAGGAGCGGCCGGCGCTGTTCGTGCAGGACGTGTTTGTCCGTCCGGACATCGACGGGGGCTTCGTCGAAGTATGGATCGACGTGTTCCAGACGGAGAACGGGCTCAAGGAGGACTTCGGCCTGCAGCTGCAGATCATGCCGAAGAATTTTGAAGGCGCGGTACTCGGCCCCATGACCTTCCCGGTGGCCTATGCGGGACCGGGGCTGAATTATTACCGGTACAAGGTTGACTTCCCGTCCTTCAACCTCTGGCGGCCGGAGGCGCCTTACCTGTACACAGCCCGAGTCGAGCTGATGGAGGACGGCAGCCCGAGAGACAGCTTTGACCGTACATTCGGCATGCGGAAGTTCCATATGGACGAAAGCGGACCGGTCAAAGGGACCCTGTACCTCAATAACCGGCCGGTGATCCTGCGGGGCGCCAACGAGATGGGGCACCTGCAGCAGTGTGTCATGACGGGGGATTACGAACAGCTCATCGACGATATTCTGATCGCGAAGCTGGCGAACCTGAACTTCTACCGGATCACACAGCGCCCGGTGCAGGAAGAGATCTACGATCACTTCGACATGCTCGGCATGATGCACCAGTGCGATCTGCCCACCTTCGGCTTCATCCGACGGAGCCAGTTCGTCGAAGGCGTACGCCAGGCGGCGGAGATGGAGCGGCTGATCCGAAGCCATCCTTCGTCGGTCATGGTCTCCCTGATCAACGAGCCCTCCCGGACGGAGAAGCGCCGCAAAGGCCACCGGCATCTGCACCGCAGCGAGCTCGAAGCGTTCTTCGTCGCCTCACGGCAGGCGATCTATGTGGAGAATCCCGACCGGGTCGTGAAGAACGCCGACGGCGATTACAACCCGCCCACCCGGGAAGGGCTGCCGGATTTTCACTGCTACAACATGTGGTACACGAACAACGGCATCTCCGTCGGCAAAATGTATAAGGGCTATCTTCCGGCGATCCGCGACGGCTGGAAGGCGGGCTGCGGAGAATACGGGACCGAAGGGCTGGACCGCCTCGAGCTCATGCAGGCCAAGTACCCTGCGGAATGGCTCCCGGCTTCGGAGAAGGAGCGCTGGTTTCCAAACCGCATTCATGGTGCCCAGTCATATTCCCTGCACGGGGACTGGTATCCCGAGCAGGAGACCGTGGGGGAGTGGATCGAAGCCAGCCAGAAGCATCAGGCCCTGGCGGCGCGGCTGATGACCGATGCCTGGCGGCGGAGAGCCGACCGGGTCGTGTCGACGGCGATTCACCTGCTCATCGACGCTTGGCCCTCCGGCTGGATGAAAGCGCTTGTCGGCGTGGATCGTGTACCGAAGCCTGCCTTTTTTACTTACAAAGACAGCCTGGAGCCAAGCCGCGTGAGCCTGCGCTGTGACCGCTGGAAGGCGTATGAGGGAGAAACGCTGGAGATCGAAGCCTGGCTGCTGAACGATGCGCCGGAGGAGCTGGAAGGCTGCCGGATCCTCGCTACGCTGCGGGATGACGACGGGGATTACGCGCATTATGAGACCAAAGCAGGCGTGCAGGCGGCAGCGGCCGGGTATGCGGGAACGATCCGGGTGACCGTCCCGCAGACCGAGGACCGCAGGGCGATGTATGTGGATGCCTGCCTGCTGGATGCACAGGGCCGGCGGCTGGCTCTCGAGCGCTTCAGCTTCGAAGCGTTCGCCAGGTCGTCTGCGGCGATCCCGAAGCCGGCCAAGGTGATCGCTGCCGACAGCGGCGCACGGATGCTGTGCACGCTGCTTGACCTACCGGCGGAACCGCCCGCCGGGGCAGAGCTGCCGGACGGACCGCTGCTCGTCACCTCCCACGAGGCGTATACGGAGAACCGGACCGGAATCCTGAATAAGGTGAAGGCCGGGGGAACCGCGGTGCTGGTGCTGTCCGGCGGGGCGGACAAATCGGAATGGGACCTGGGGAACTCGTCCGTACGGGCCGTGAAGCTCCGCGAGGTATACACGCTCGCCTGCAGTCCTGCTGCCGATGAAGAAGCACTCGGGTGGATGAAGGCGGATGACTTCGCTTACTTTTATAACCTCACACAGGACCGGCTGGACGGGATCGCCGGCTGCTGGCTTGAGGGAGAGGGCATCGAGCCCATTCTCTGGAGCTACCGTTCGGAGGGAGAGCGGGACGGCAAGCGCAGGCTACCGGTAGCCGGAGTGAAGCGGCTTGGTCAGGGACGCTTGTACCTGATCTGCATGCCGCTCGCCGGACGGGCCGGCTGCAATCCGACCCTGGACCGTCTGCTGATCTCGCTGCTGGGCAGGAAAGGAGAGTGCGCGCCGTGCATGCCATCGTCAGCCGGGACGGACGAAAGCTAGCCGAAGCGGGGGTTGATGCCGCTGGATGCAGACTGCGCCTCGGCCTGCGCGGAGGGGGCGAAGAAGCGTGGCTCCTCGATGAGCCGCTGGAGCGGCTGCTGACCTTCTCCGAAGGCACGCCCTGGCAAACCGCCGCCGTCTCCCTGGAGGATGTGTATGTCTGCAGTTCCGGGGAGGAGCCCGGCCTCCGGATCAGCGCCGTGGTGAACGGGTTGCTCCGCATCAAGCTGGAGCTCACCTACGATGATCAATCGCTGCTCCGGCTTCAGGTTTCGTGGACGAACATCTCCGCGCGGACACTGCCGGATGCGGCGCTGGGCCTGCTGCTCCCTCTGCCGAAGGGAGAACAGAGCAAAGTGACGATTCCTCACATGCTCTACAATGACAACCCTTCCTCCGATCCCCAGCGGATCGTGCCCAAGCTGGGCAGGGGGCCCGGGCGGGGAGTGATCTGCGAAGAGCACAGGCTGCCGATTCCCGGGGTGAATGTCGAGTGGCAGGAGGGCTTGGAATCCGTGGGAACCTCTTACTGCTTCACGCTGTTCTCGATCCCTTCCTGTTCGGAAACGGAGGAGGGGACCGTACGCTACGGATCGCTGGGAGCGATAGAAGAAGAGAACGGCATCGTGGCCGCCGCCCTGAGCGGCGTCGTGATGTTCAATGGAGAGAAAGATGTGGTCTGTACGGCCAAAAGCCGCACGGACAGCTGGCGCGGCGGTTATCAGAACCTGGCTCCCGGGGAGACGCTGGCGAAAGACTATGCGCTCGATTGGAGCGAAGGGGTTCGTCCGGGGCGCGGCTTCCGGGAAATGGTCCGGCAGGCGCTTCATCTGTATGACCCGCACGGGGCGGAACCGCTGTCAACAGAAGAGATCGTCCGCCTGAAGACGAACGCGCTCGACGGCCGCTGGAGAAGCGGCGGGCGCGGGGAAGCCGGCTACGTCAAATTCGCTCCGGAGGCCGTTCCCGGCCGGGCGCCCAAGCATCCGCCGCACTTCATGTACGGCTGGACGGGTCAGGGCCTGAAGCTGGCCTGGTGCGATCTGACGCTCGGCCTTCGCCGCGGGGAAGAGCAACGCATCACCAAGGCTGTGCAGGCGGCGGATTTCTACCTGCACGGCAGCCGGACAGAGGTGCCGGGACTGAGGCGCGGCATGTACGACCTCGCCGAAGGGCGGTGGGACCACTTCCGCTGGAACGGCGAAGAGGTGGTTCCGAGCCGCGCCCTGGGCGAGACGATCGCCGACCTGGCCGATCTGGCGCTGCTGCTTCGGGGTCATGGCCGGGAGATCCCGGCCGGCTGGACGGAGGCGGTCTGCGAAGCGGCGGACTGGTTCCGGCGCAGCAGGCTGCCGTCGGGCGTCTATCCGGCCGCCTGGCGGACGGACGGCACCCCGGCCGACAGCATGGTTACGGCCGCGGGCCTGCCCTGCACGATCGCCCTGGCCAAAGCCTACCGCGTAGGCGGAGACGCCGCCGATCTGATTGCTGCGGAAGCCGGCCTGCGAAGCTATTATGAGGCGCATGCGGCCTCGTTCGACCGTCCGTTTGCCCGCTCCACGCTGGATGCGAGGTGCGAGGACAAGGAAGCGGGCATGTACTTTTTCCTCGCGGCCTATGAGCTCTACACCCTTACCGGCCGTGACGAGTACCGGGAGTGGGCGGAGATTGGAGCGGACTGGATCCTCACCTTCGTGTTTCACTGGAATCCGGTGTATGACCGCGGCACGCCGTTCCGGGATCAGAACTTCCTGGCCGCCGGCTGGCCCGGGGTCAGTGTGCAGAACCATCATCTGGACGTCTATTTTCCGACCTATGAGCTGTGGAAGTTCGGCCGCATGACCGGCCGCCCCGACTATGAGCGGATCGGCCGGATGTCCTTCGGCGCCATGGGCCAGGGCATCTGCACGCAGCCCGGAGAGTATGGGTTCAGCAGGGCGGGAGAGCAGGGGGAAGGATTTTTTCAGACGAATTGGAACGGCAGAGGACACAGCAACACGTGGAACCCGTCCTGGGTGATTGCGCTTGTGCTGCAGAATGCCCTGCGGTTCAGAGAGGAGGAGGGCGGATGACGGCAGTGCGGTTCGGCAAAATCCGTTATGGCGGCGACTACAATCCGGAGCAGTTTCCGAGAGAGATCTGGGACGAGGATATGAAGCTGTTCGGCGAGGCGGGCATCGATATCGCGACGGTCAACGTGTTCTCCTGGGCGCTGAACCAGCCCGATGAAGACACGTACCGGTTCGAATGGCTGGACGAGGTGCTGGACCTGCTCCATGCCAGCGGCGTTGAAGCCTGCCTGGGCACCGGAACAGCAGCCCATCCCGCATGGATGGCCCGCAAGTACCCCGACATTCTGGCCGTTACCTACGACGGCAAGAAGCGGAAGTTCGGGCGGCGTCACAACTCCTGCCCGCACAGCCCCGCGTTCCGGCGGTTCGGGCCCGAGATGGCGAGGCGCCTGGCGGAGCGGTACCGGGATCACCCGGCGGTATCGCTGTGGCACGTGAACAACGAGATCGGCATCCGCTGCTACTGTGCGAACTGCGAGGCGGCGTTCCGGGAGTGGCTGAAGCAGCGGTACGGTACGCTCGACGCCCTGAACAGCGCCTGGTACACCCGCTTCTGGGGGCATACCTATTACGATTGGGAGGACATCGTGCTTCCGAGCGGGCTGAGCGAGGGGATGCAGGGAGGCAACTCCGACCAGACCGCCTTCCAGGGGATGACGCTGGATTATTACCGGTTCAACTCGGACAGCTGGCTGGAGTGTTATCTGCTGGAAGCCCGGGCGATCAAGAGCATCATCCCGGATGCGGTTGTGACCACCAACTTCCAGGGGAACGGCACGTACAAGCCGCTGGATTACTTCCGGTGGGCTCCCCATCTGGACGTCATCGCCCTGGATATGTATCCGGAGAACAGCACGCCGGCCAGCGTCATGGCGCTCCGGTACGATCTGATGAGGGGGTTAAAAGGCGGAGAGCCCTTCCTCCTGATGGAATCGACCCCGAGCGTCATCAACTGGAAGACGGTGAACCCGGCCAAGCCGCCGGGCGTCATGCGGCTGCGGAGCTGGCAGGCGGTGGCCCGCGGGGCGGATTCGGTCATGTTCTTCCAGCTGCGCCGCTCACTGGGCGCTTACGAGAAGTTCCACGGCGCGGTCATTGACCACTGCGGGCACGGGAACACCCGCGTGTTCCGCGAATGTACGCAGCTGGGTGAGGAGCTTCACCGGCTCGGCGGCCGGCTGCCTGGAGCCCGCACCGAGAACCGGGTGGCCCTGATCTTCGACTGGGACAACTGGTGGGCCGTCGAGATGGGCGGCGGACCGTCCGCATATCTCAAATATGTGGAGGTTATCCAGCACTATTATGACGCGCTCTTCAGCAGCGGCATCGGGGTGGATCTGATCCCGCCGGACGGCGATTACGAGCGGTACGACCTGGTGCTGGCCCCGCTGCTCTACATGGTGAAGCCGGGAATCGCGGAAAAGCTCGAGGCTTACGTGGGGAATGGCGGCACCCTGGCCGTTTCGTTCTACAGCGGCATTGCCGATGAGCATGACCGGGTGGTGCCCGGCGGGTATCCCGGGAAGCTGCGGCGGCTGCTCGGCCTGTGGGTCGAGGAGATCGACGCCCTGTTCCCGGACCAGCGCAACGGACTGCGGCTGCTGCAGGACATCGGCGGGATGCCGAAGGGAGATGAGCATGCCTGCGGCCTCGTCTGCGAGGTGGTCCATCCGGAAGGTGCGGAGACGGTGGGCGTCTTCACGGACCGGTATTACCGGGATGCGCCCGCGCTGACGCGGCACCGGTTCGGCCGGGGTGAAGCGTGGTATACGGCGACCCGCCCGGACCCCGCCTTCATGCGGGAATGGCTGCGCCATCTCTGCGAAGGGAAGGGGATCCGCCCGATCTATGATGGGGTGACCGGTGTGGAGGTGACCCGCAGGGAGCGGGACGGGAAAGCGTACACCTTCCTGCTCAATCACAACGATGAACCCCGGGAGGTTCATCTGGGAAGCGCAGTGCAGCAGGATCTGCTGAGCGGAGCCCGGATCAGCGGCACCGCAGTCCTGCCGGCCCAGGGCGTCCTCATTCTGGGCGCGGAAGAAGGAGGTGACGGCTCATGAGCAGCACGCAAACCCTGCGCGGACGGTTCGATGATCCGCCGGCCGAATACCGTGCAGCTCCGTTCTGGGCCTGGAATGATGCGCTGCGGGAGGAAGAGGTGCTCCGGCAGATCGGGGAGATGAAGGAAGGCGGCATGGGCGGCTTCTTCATCCACTCCCGCGACGGGCTGGAGACCGAGTACATGGGCACGGAGTGGATGAAGCTGGTCCGGGCGGCCGTCGAAGAGGCGGAAGCGCAAGGCATGCAGGCGTGGCTCTATGACGAGGACCGCTGGCCCTCGGGTTTCGCCGGCGGACTCGTGCAGGCCAGGGGCGGGGATGATTATCGGGCGAAGGGACTGACGCTCGAGGTCGTCCCGGCGGAGAAGGAAGGCTCGGGCCGCTTGGCTGAGAGGCTGGCTGACGGCGCTCCCGTGGCGCTCTTCCGGGCGGTGATTGCAGAGCGGAGCCTGCTGAGCTGCACTCGGTTGGATCTGCAGGTGATGTTCGGCAGCCGGATGGAAGCAGCAGCGGCAGCGGAGAACACCTTGCTGCCTCCGATCCTGGAGCCGCAGCAGGAACAGGACCAAGACCATGAAACCGTATATCTGCTCTTCCGCGTGGAAGTATCCGAGCGGAGCGAATGGTTCAACGGAGAGGCTCCGCCGGATAACCTCAATCCCGATACGGTGCGCACGTTCATTGAGCTCACCTACGAGGCCTACGAGCGGGAAGTCGGGGGCAGCTTCGGAAGTGCCGTGCGCGGCGTGTTCACCGACGAACCGAGCATCCACGACCGGCACTGCCGGTTCACCGCAGGCCGCGGCTGGCTGCCGTGGAGCGGGTCGTTCCCGGCATTCTACCGGGAACGGCGGGGCAGTGACGTGCTGGATACCGCCCCTTACCTGTTCTTCGACGGAAGCCTGTCTCCGCAGGCCCGCCACGACTACTGGCGCACGGTGACGGAGCGGTTCAGCGAAGCTTACTCCGGGCAGATCGGGGAGTGGTGCGGCAGCCGCGGTCTCGCTTTTACCGGGCATTACCTGTGGGAGAACAACCTCGGCACGGCCACCCGGGTATGCGGGGCGGTCATGCCGAACTACCGATACCAGCATGTGCCCGGCATCGATATGCTTGGGGAACAGACGAACGAGACGATTACCGTCAAGCAGTGCACCTCCGTCGCCCATCAATACGGACGCAAGGTGGTGCTCAGCGAGACCTACGGCTGCACGGGCTGGGGCTTTACCTTCGAGGGACAGCGGTGGGTCGGCGACTTTCAGTACGTGCTTGGCGTGAATCTGCGCTCGCAGCATCTCGCCCTGTATTCGATCAAGGGCTGCCGCAAGCGCGATTATCCGCCCGTCTTCCACTACAATACGAGCTGGTGGAAGTACAGCCGGGTGATCGAGGATTATTACGCGAGGCTCTCGGCGGTCCTGACCGAAGGACGCCCGGTCCGCGACGTCCTGGTTCTTCATCCGTCGACCACCGCGTGGAGCATGGTCGGCACCGGGCCCTACGGATTCCCGGCTCGGGGCAAAGACAGGGACGTGTCCGCCGCCAACCGGTACGGGCACGAATTCAATGCCTTCCTCCGCGGGCTGCTCGGCGCCCATTACGACTTCGATCTGGGAGACGAGATCATCCTGTCGGAGATCGGCAGTGTCCGGCAGACGGAGCAGACGGCAAGGCTGGCGGCAGGCCGGGCGGAATACCGGGCAGTGGTGCTGCCGGAGATCCGTACGATGCTGCGCAGCACGTTCCTTCTGCTGACCGGCTTCCTTGAAGCCGGCGGCAGGGTGGTCGCAGTGGGGCCTCCGGCGGAGCTGCTGGAAGGACGTCCCGCACCTGAGCTGTCCCGGCTGTACGGCCACCCGGGCCTAACGGTGGTTCCGGATGGTGCGGCGGCCGCAGCCGCACTTGAATCCTTCTTGCCCCGACGCGTCAGCATTCGGCAACAGACGCCGCAGCATACGGAACCCGCGGAAGCCGACAAGATGCTGTATATGCTGCAGGAAGCGGATAACCGCCGGGTGCTGTTCATCGTCAACAACGACAGGGACGGGGAACAGCAAGTCACGATCATGCTGGAGGGAGCGGGCCTGCTCGAAGAGTGGAATGCGCTTACAGGCGAGGTGACGGTTCTTCCCGTCCGGCGCAGCCAAGAGGGGCTGCTGGAATTCGACGCGAGCTTCGGTCCGGCCGATTCCAAGCTGTACGTGCTGCATACGGACCGGGCACCGGAAACCGGCCTGAATGCCTCGCCGGCATCCGAAGCCCTTTTGCTCCTCGAGGATCCGGGCACCATCCGCATGGAGCTCCTCCAGGAACCCGCCGGCTTCACACGCACGGCGCCCAATGCGCTCACGCTGGACCGCTGCTCCTACCGCCTAAGAGACGGGGAATGGTCCGGGGAGATGGACGTATGGCAGGCCCAGCGGGCGGTCCGCGAAGCTCTCGGCATGAGGCAGGTATACGGCAACGGGCTCGAGCAGAGATACCGGTGGGTGCATGAACCCCACCCGGGAGACGGCACGCCGGCCGCGTTCCGGTTTGACTTTGAAGTGACGGACGTTCCGGAAGGAGAGATCCACCTGGTGGTGGAATCCGCCGGGGAGTATGAGCTCCGGCTGAATGGAAACCCGGTTCCTGCGGTGCCGGACGGCTGGTTCCTGGACCGCTCGTTCGACCGCGTGCCCCTCAGCGGGCTGCGGTCAGGCCGCAATGAACTGATCCTCTCGTGCCGGTATCATCAGCGGATGGAGGTCGAGGACCTCTATCTTACCGGAGATTTCGGCGTGGATGAGGGCAGGAGGATCACCCGCGAACCGGAGAAGCTGCAGCTCGGCGACTGGTGCCTGCAGGGCTACCCGCATTATGCCGGAAGCATGGTTTACCGGTTCACGGTGGATGGAGGCCTTACTCCGGGCGGACCGGCATGGCTCGAGCTCGGCAGCTTCCAGGCCGTCACGGCAGAGGTCCGGATCAATAGAGAAACCGCGGGCCACGTGCCATGGAGGGCCGCTAACCGGCTCGACATCAGCGGACGCCTGCGGCAAGGAGAGAATCTCATCGAGGTGGAGGTCATGGGAAGCCCGCGCAATCTGCTCGGCCCGTTCCACCACACCTCAGGGGATCCGTCCATTACCAGCTGGTCGTCCTTCCGGAAGGAAGGCGGCGATTACAGCCCGGCTTACCGGCTGCGGCCCTACGGCTTATTCGGCGGAATCAGGCTGTACCGCGTACAGGAGCAGGGAGGAAAGGGAGGTTAAGCATGAGAAATACTGGCAGCTGGCGGAGGCTCATTGCGGCCCTGATCATCCTGTGCACCGCGCTGATGCCGGGGGCCGCACAGGCCGAAGTGAAGTATCCCACGTTTACGAAAGACAGCTACGGCAATCTGATCTGGCTTCAGCCGGCTTATTATCCGATGGGCGTCCTCGGGGGCGACCTGACGGCGCCGGAGGGCAATGGCAGCACGGCACGAATCCCTTCACCGATGCGGAATCCGAAGGATATTTTTATCGATGCGAACAACGAGGTCTACATAGCCGATACGGGGAACAACCGGATCGTTCACATGACGGAGCAGGGGAAGCTGATCCGCTACCTGACCCTGCCGGAGAGCCCGCTGCAGAAGCCTGAAGGGGTCTTCGTGACAAGCAAGGGCGAGATCTACATCGCGGATACGGGGAACAAACGGGTCGTCAAGCTGGGCCCGGACGGAAAGCTGCAGCAGGAATTCGGACGTCCGGATTCCCGATATATCTCGGAGACGTTCACCTATGACCCGGCGAAGGTCATGGTCGATGAGCGCGGATTCCTGTATATCGCGGTGCACGGAGGATATGAAGGATTGGTGCTGCTGGATCCCCGGGGCAAGTTCCAGGGCTTCTTCGGCGCCAACCGCACGGCCTTGTCCCCGCTTGACGCACTGAAGCGGATGCTGTACACGAAGCAGATGTACGCGAACGAGGTCGCCAAAAAGCCGGAGACGATCAACAGCGTGGCCACGGATCAGAACGGCTATATCTACACCGTCACCGGGGGGATGACCAAGAGCGATCAGCTCAAGAAGCTGAACACGAAGGGAGCCAATCTGCTGCGCAGCTCGGTCAAATCCTTCGGCGAATCCCGTCCGGGCGATGCTGCGGCGGCCGCGGCGGCGGCTGCCTCCACAACGGCGCAGGGGGCGCCGACCCCTCAGCTGATCGACGTGGCGGTGGACCGCAGCGGGAACATGGTCGTGGTCGACCAGCAGTTCAAGTATATCTCGCATTACGACTATGCAGGGAACCTGCTGTACTTCTGGGGCGGCCCGTCCGCCGCAGGCTCTTCGCAGGTCGGGCTTCTGAAGAGCCCGGCGGCGCTGGATATCAACTCGCGCAGCGAGCTGTTCGTTCTGGACGATCAGGAGAATATCGTCCAGGTATTCCGCCTCTCGGAGTTCGGCCAGAAGGTCGACGAGGCCAACCAGCTGACGCTGGCGGGGAACTACAACGGCAGCGAGAAGCCGTGGGGGGATGTGCTGCGGATGAATGCCCAGTTCACCCCCGCAATCCTGGGTCTCGCCAAGGCCGCCTTCCACAAGGAGGACTACCCGAAGGCGCAGGCGCTGTTCAAGGAAGCCGGTGACCGCGAAGGCTACTCCGAATCGTTCTGGCAGATCCGGATGCTCTGGTTCCAGAGCAACTTCTCCTGGATTGCCAGTTTGACGGTGTTCGGCAGCGTGCTCTTCCTGGCGGCAGGCCGGTGGACGGCAGGCATGTCCTTCCGGGCCCGGTGGAGCCGGAGAAGCGAGCCCCGCAGCTCCTTCCTCCGCAGCCTGAAGCATGCCTTCTACATCCTGAAGCATCCGGTCGACGGCTTTACGGCCGTACGGTATGAAGGCAAGGGCACCTATGCCAGCGCCTTGGTCCTGCTCGCAGCCGTCTATCTGGCTCTGGTGTTCAAAGAGTCGGTGACCGGGTTCGCCTTCAATATGACGCGCATGGTGGACGTGTACACGTTATTCCTGCAGTCCTTCATCGTATGGGCGGGCTGGGTCTTCTCGAACCATCTCGTGAGCTCCATCTACCGCGGGGAGGGCCGCTTCCGGGACATCGTCATCGGCAGCTCCTATGTGTTCGTTCCGTATATCGTCGTAGGTGTTCCGCTGGCGCTGCTCTCCAACGGCATGACGCTGTCCGAAGAGTCCGTCTACTCGATGGTCCTCACCGGCATGACCCTGTGGACCGGCCTGCTCCTGTTCTGGAAGGTGCAGTTCATTCACAATTACAGCGTCGGCGAGACCGTCATCAATATTGTACTTACGCTGTGCACCATGCTCGTGATCGGCGTACTGCTGTTCGTCACGGGCGGTCTGACCAGCGATCTGCTTTCCTTAATTCGTGAGATGCTCCAGGAGGTGGTGAACCGATGAGCAGGTTCCGAAGTCCCGGCAAGAAAAACATCATCATCGCGGTCCTTCTCGCCGCCGCCCTGATCTATGGAGCCGTCAGCGTGCCCGTGGAGTTCAAGCCGGAGGCAGGCAGCCGTACGGCATTGGGCGCACCGGAGCAGGGGAACGCAGACGCCCCGGCGCAAGCCGTGCCCGCCCGGCTTCCGGAGGACCAGGACTTCAAGGTCATGGCCGAGTCCGATGCTCTGAAGCTGAAGCTTGACGAGAAGACAGGGCATTTTATCATCGAGGACAAACGAACGGGGAGTGTACACCGTTCTTATCCCGAGCCGAAGTTCTGGGCACAGGAGAAGATCTCCGAGAACTGGAAAAAGCATCTGGCCTCCCCTCTGATGGTGCAGTATGTCGACTTCTCGAAGAGCAACGTGCAGGCCAAGGAGACGAACCTGGCGGCAGAGGGCGGGCAGATCAAGGAAGTGAAGGAGATCCCGGGCGGATTCTCTCTCGTCTACGAACTGCCTGCTACCGGCTTCCGCATTCCGGTCGAGGTGACGCTCCAGGGAGATTATATCCAGACCCGGATTCCGCGCGACGGCATCCGGGAGACGAAGATGGGGCTGATCTGGGTCCGCCTGTATCCGTTCTTCGGGGCGGAATATTCCGCGGGCCAGGACGGCTACATGTTCATTCCGGACGGCGCGGGAGCCCTGATCCGGTACAAGGAGAACGGCAACAACGTCAACAAGATCTATGATGAGAGCGTCTACGGGCAGGACCAGACCTTTGCCGGGCTCGGCAGCAACCGCAACAAGATCATCATGCCGGTCTTCGGCATGAAAACCGGCGGCAAGGGCTTCCTGGCCGTGCTCCATGAAGGGGAAGAGTACGCCAATATCGTAGCGGCCCCGGCCGGCGTGCTCAGCGGTTACAACTGGGTAACGGCGCAGATGAATTACCGCGCGAGCTTCCTGCAGTTCACAAGCCGCAATTCGCCGGACGAATGGGGCTATGTCGACTACAACCGCGACGAGCTGTTCGGAAGCGACCGGGTTGTCAGGTACTATATCCTGGGTCCGGAGAAAGCGGGCTATGTCGGCATGGCGCAGACGTACCGCGAGTATCTCATGAAGGAGAAGGGAATCAAACCCCGCGCAGACGAAGACAAGAACCTTCCCCTGCACGTCGACCTGATCGGCGGGGACCGGGAGGAGGGCGTGGTCAGCGACCGGTATATCAAGCTGACGGACACCTCCGACGCCTCCCGCATGGTCGACACGCTTACGCAGAAGGGCGTGCCCCGGATGTCCTTGACTTACATGGGCTGGCAGAAGGGGGGGTACAGCTCCTTCGGCCGTTCGCTCCCGGCGGATTCGTCCATCGGCGGCAGCGCCGGGATGAAGTCGTTCATCGACAAGGCACGCGGCTACGGGTATCCGGTCTACCTCGATACGGAGCTTGCGGCTAACAATACGGGAGGCGGCGGCTTCGACGACCGGTTCCATGCCAAGGTCAACCTCGCCGGCCGCAATCTGACGCTCGGACTGCTGTATAACGGAGAGCGGGTGCCGGCGGTCAGCGACAAGTTCGCGGAGAAGAGCCTGGAGGAAACACTGCCGGATTATAAGGAGCTCGGGGTCAGCGGCATCGTCATGAACGGGATCGGGCAGCGCCTGTACAGCGACTACAATACGGGCTTCGGGGCTCCGCGGGACGAGGCACGGGATGTGCAGGAGCGGGTGCTCGGCCGGGCGAAAGAGTCGCTTGGCAGCGTCAAAGGAACCCAGTCCAACTTCTATGCCCTGCCGTATCTGGACCACATCCGGAAGCTGGTCTACGATCACTCCTACGATCTCTTCACGGATGAACCGGTGCCATTCGCCCAGATCACGCTGCACGGTCTCGTCTCGTATTCCTCCGAATACGTGAACAACCGGCAGGAGGATGTGAACGACTTCCTCCGCGACATCGAGTACGGGGCGGAGCCTTCGTTCATATTCACCCAGGCGCAGACCCAGGCCTTCGTGAACGCTTACGGCATCCGGTATTACAACACGTACTTCCCCGCTTGGGAGAACGAGGCTGCCGAGCAGTATAAGCGGTACAACGAAGCGCTCGGCCCTGTGCAGAACCAGTTCATCACGAACCACCGGACGCTGGCGCCCGGTGTGAAGGAGACGACCTACGCGAACGGCAGGAAGCTGATCGTGAATTACAACCGGGAGCCTTACCAGACCGCTGACTACACGGTTCCCGCACAGAACTTTGCGGTCCTTGGGGAAGGAGGGGGAGAGTCATGAAAAAGAGACTGAGAATGAACTCCTCTTTGACGGAGTATCTCGAAGGCACGCTCTTCATCGCCCCCTGGCTGACCGGCTTCCTGGTCTTCATGGCGTTCCCGATCGGCTACTCCCTGTTCATGAGCTTCCAGAACGTGACCATCACCGCCTCCAGCACGACAACGGAGTTCATCGGATGGACCCATTACCGGACCATCCTCTTCGAGAACGGGAGCATCCTGTATAACGACCTGCTGCCGTTCCTGAGGCAGGCGCTGTTCATGATTCCGATTATCGTCATTTTCGCCCTGCTGATTGCCATGATGCTTAACCAGCCGTTCGCTGGCCGCACTCTGTTCCGGGCGATCTTCTTCCTTCCGGTCATTCTCGCGACAGGCGAGGTGGTCAAGGAATTCCTGATGCAGGGTGAGGGCGAGCTCGGCTTTATGGCCAAGTACAACGTCTCGGGCATCATCGGAGCCTACCTGTCTCCGACGTGGTCCACGCCGCTGATCTCGATCCTGAATTCCTTCGTGCTCATCCTGTGGTACTCCGGCGTCCAGATCCTGATCTTCCTCGGCGGACGCCAGACGATCTCGAACTCGGCGTACGAAGCCGCCCGGATCGACGGGGCGGGCCCGTGGGAGACCTTCTGGAAGATTACGCTGCCGGCCATGACGCCGTTCATCTTCCTCAACATGATCTATACCGTGGTCGACCTCTTCACGTTCCCGACCAACCCCATCCTGCAGCGGGTACGGGAGAGCGAATACGGGCAGTACAGCGCGCTCATCTGGATTTATTTTGCGATCATCAGCGTGTTCCTGGCACTTATCTTCTATGTTTTCCACCTCGCGACCAAACCGCAGCGGGCCTCCAGGTAAGCCCCTGCACACCAATCATTCATAGAGGGAAAGGAGGGACACCATGCTGGGTACCAAGCTGGACAAATTAACCAAAACCCGGCGGTCCGAGCTTCCGCAATTGCTGGACCGGGCCCGCTGGAAGATTATCGGCAGGGAAGCCGATAAAGGGCTGCTGTTCAAGTGCTTCATCTACCTCATCCTGCTCGACGCCGCTTACATCTATCTCAAGCCGGTGTTCCATATGCTGGCGACCATGCTCAAGAATCCGGGCGATCTGCTGGACCCGTCCGTGAAATGGTTCCCGAACACGCTCTATCTGGGCAACCTTCAGGAAGCGTGGGAGTGGCTCAAGTATCCGAAGGCGCTGGGGATCTCGCTGACGCTGTCCCTGTCGGTGGCCGTGCTGCAGACGATCTCCTGCGCGGTTACCGGGTATGCGTTCGCCAGGCTGAAGATTCCGTTCAAACGGCTGCTCTTCGGCTGCCTGCTGCTGACCTTCATCGTGCCGATGCAGGTGACGATTCTGCCGAACATTATTTATGCCAGAGAGCTCGGGATGCTCAATACGATCTATCCGATCATCGTGCCGGCCTTCTTCGGGCTTGGACTGAAGGGCGCGCTCTTCGTCATCATCTATCGTCAGTTCTTCTCAACCCAGCCGAAGGAACTGGAGGAGGCGGCCCGGATCGACGGGGCGGGCGTGTTCAAAATTTTCTACAAGGTGATGATGCCGCTCGCCAGACCCGCGATCCTCGTCGTCTTCCTGTTCTCGTTCGTGTGGACGTGGAACGACTTCTATCTGCCGAGCATGTATCTCTCGGATATCGAAACCGCGCCGCTCTCCATGGGCATCTCGCGGATCGCTTCCGCCCTCCGCCAGCAGGCCGAGGTGTACGGCCCTTCGGTCACGGACGAGGCGATCCGGATGGCGACGACCTTCCTCATGATCATTCCGCCGATGCTGCTCTATCTCTTCACGCAGCGGTGGTTCATCGAAGGCGTGGAGCGGACCGGACTGGTGGAGTAGTGAAGAACCGGGCCGCAAAGCCCGGAAGGAGGAACCACATGAAGCGCTTGAATGGGCGGCCGCTGGCTGCACTGCTGGCGGTGATGTTGATGCTGACCGCATTCCTGCCCGCCTGCTCCACGCAGGAAGCGGGTTCCGCCGGGGCGGGAGACGGGCAGGAAGCAGCGCCCGCAGGGACCAAGAAGCTGCTCCTGCTGAAGAAAAAAGAGGGCAGCGGCGATCCCGTGCTGATCAGCCATTTGGAGAAGCTCGGTTATCTTGTCATGGATATGTCGGAGAATGAATTCACGGCGCAGGCGGCCAAAGATTACGCCGTCATCTATGTCAGCGACTCGGTGAATGCGGCCCGGGTGGACAGCGGTCTGAAGGACGTAGCCGCAGGCATCATCTACGCCAAGCCGCAGCTGGCCGAGGCCGCCGGATTGACGGAGCCCCTGAGCTACGGCCACCTGACGGGAGAGAAGTCGGTCCGACTGGTGCAGCCGAAGCATCCCCTGGCGGCCGGTCTCTCCGGGGATCCGGCTGTGTATGCGGCATCCGGCCGGATGGGCTATGCCGCTCCCGGGAAGGAGGCGGCCGTCATTGCGGCAGCCCCGGGCGATGAGAAGAAAGCGCTCGTCTTCGCTTATGAAAAAGGGGCGAAGGGCGCCGGCGGGCAGACGCTGCCGGGGCGCCGGGTGTTCTTCTATATGCCGACGGGCGAAGAGGAGAACCAGTCGGAGGATGGGTGGAAGCTGCTCGACGCGGCGATCGTGTGGGCCGCACAGAACCCAAAACCATAAGGAGGCAGGGACCATGAAACGTATGCTGGGAATGATGATGCTGGCCGGCGCGCTGCTGTTCACTTCGGCGTGCCAGCAGGATGAGGCCGCCCCCGCAGCCGCTCCGGAGAACAACGCGAAGAAGGCGCTGCTTGTCGGCAGGGACGGCGGCGGGGACGCCATCCTCGCCAAGCGCCTGCGCGAGAAGCACGGCATGGAGGTGACGATTGTCGCGGACAAAGAAGTGACCACCGAATCCGCCAAAGGCTACGGGCTGATCTATGTCAGCGAATCCGTCAACTCGGGCAAAATCGAGGACAAATTCATCACGCTCCCCGTGCCCGTCATCTATGCGGAGGTCCAGGCGGCACCGCAGATCGGATTGTCCGATGAGGAAGCCTACGGCCATCTCGAGGGAGGGAATGCGGCGAAGGCGCTGGAGATCAAGGACAGCGGGCATCCGCTGGCCGCCGGGCTCTCGGGCAAGGTCGACGTGTACAAGGACAACGGGAAAATGGGCTATGCAACCCCGGGAGAAGATGCGATTGTGATCGCGACCGTCCCCGGTGAGGAGCAGAATGCGGCGATCTTCGCTTATGAGAAGGGGTCGACGAAGGCCAGCGGACAGCAGGCGGCCGCCCGGGAGATCCTCTTCTACCTGTTCAATGGGGAGGAGATCAACCAGACGGAGGAGGGCTGGAAGCTGTTCGACGCCGCCGTGCAGTGGGCGACAGGCTCCGCCAAGTAAGCCTGGAAGCGCGCTTGGAAGCAAGCCTGCCAGGATGCGCCGAATAACCTATAAAGTCGAACCGCCCCCCTAATGTCCCGTCCTTCTTTTCATACTAAAGTAGAACAAGTAAGCGGTAACATATTACGGTCATGGGCTTCGGCCAGTCATGGCACCGAAACGCAAAAAGGGAGGTTCCATTCAGGCATGAACAAGAAAAAGTGGATTGCGGCCGCATCGGCGTTGGCCTTGACGATGTCCGTCGCGGCAGGTTGTACAGACGAGCCGGTGGCCAGTGACAAGCCGGCGCCGGAAGCCAGCAAGGCGGAGAAAGCGCCGGATAATGAAATTTTCATCTATACTGTGTATCCTGCTTTCTACGCCAAGGAAGAGAACTTCGAGAAGCAGATCGGACAGCATCTCAAGAAAAAGTTCCCGGACCTTAAGTTCAAGCACGTACACTGGGATAATCCCGGCCGGCAGTATAAGGATCTGATCGCCGCCGGTACGATTCCCGACATCATCATCGACAACGCACGGATGAACCTGCAGCGCTACATTCTGAAGAATGACCTGCAGTACGACATGTCGGAGCTCATCAAGAAATACAACTTCGACACGAGCAAATTGAACCAGGCCGCCTTCGCCCAGATGAAGAACGTGACACCGGAAGGGCACATCTACGGTCTGCCGTTTCAGCTCAGTGATTTTGTCCTCTTCTACAACAAGGACATCTTCGATAAGTTCGGGGTCGACTATCCGAAGGACGGAATGACCTACGACGAGATCTACGAGCTCGCCAAGAAGCTGACCCGCGTAGAGGGAGAGAACACATACAAAGGGTACCAGCAGCACCCGGGACTCTATATGAACTACAACCAGCTGTCGCTTTCGCCGCTCAGCCTGACGGAAGACAAGGCGGAGCTCAGCACGGACGGCTGGAAGAAGGTCGTCGATAACCTGCGGCGCTTCTACGAAATTCCGGCGAACCAGTTCACGTCGGTCGATGACTTCCCTAAGGGCAAGATGGCGATGACCGTGCACGTATCCGAGAAGATCATCCAGTGGCATGAGCAGAACAAGAACCTGAACTTCGATATCGCCTCCATGCCTTCATTCCCGGATGCGCCGCAGACGAAAGCACAGCCGAACATGTACTCCGCGTACATCACCAAGCAGTCGACGAAGAAAGATCAGGCGTTCCAGGTAATCTCCTACCTGCTGTCCGAAGAGATGCAGATCGAATTCGCAAAAGAAGGGATTATCGGTCCGCTGGAAAGCAAGGCGGTACAGGACGCATTCGGCAAGAACCTGCCGCAGATGCAGGGCAAGAACACGAAAGCGATCTTCGCCAGCAAGAATGCCATGCCGCCGGCTGCCCGTGCGAACGGCCTCACGTATGTCGATGTGCCTGTGCATAACGTATTCTCCCCGCTGATCTTCGGCGAATCGAAGGATTCGGCCACCGCCCTGCGGATGATCGAAGAGCAGACGACGAAGGGCATCCAGACGGAAAAAGCCGCGAAATAAGGGCGGCAACTAACAAAAGGTATTGGAAAAGGAGCTGAATTGCGTGAAGCGAGTGTTTGCCTGGCTGACCGCCGTGATCTTGGCCCTAACCCTGGCCGCCTGCTCGGACGGCGGCCGCACGAAACCGGCGGAGACTGCCCAGCCGGCTGCATAAGCGGTGAAGCCGGCAGCGGAAAGCAGCGCCTCCACACCGGCAGCGGATGCCGGTAAGACAGAGGCTCCAAGCAGCGATGCGGGGACGACGGCCCAGCCGGAAGCGAAGCCGGCCGAGACGCCGAAGGCCGAGGGCCAGCCGGAGGCCAAGCCGGCTGAGGCGCCAAAGGCCGAGAGCAAGCCGGCCGAGACGCCCAAAGCCGAGAGCCAGCCTGCAGCGAAGCCGGCGGAAACGCCGAAGGCCGAGAGCAAGCCGGCGGCCCAGCCTGCAGCGAAGCCTGCCGAGACGCCGAAGGCGGAAGCGCCTGCAGCGAAGCCGGCGCCGGCGCCGGCCCCTGCCCAGGCCCCCGAGATTTCGGCCAAGGGCAAGAAGGTGCTCTTCGTCGGCCGGGAGCGGAATCCGGCGGAGGACGTGGCGGTAGCCCAGCGGCTCAAGAATCTCGGCTTTGTCGTAACGAATATCGAGGACCGCGATGTGACGATCGACGAGGTGAAGGGATACGACCTCATCTACATCAGCCAGACCACCAACTCCAAGTACCTCAAGGACGGCTTCATGAAGGAGGTCGCCATCCCGACCGTGTATGTGAAGAACCACGGCATGTACTACCTGGGATTGTCCTCCGTGGAAGAGAACACGACGGTGATGAACTCGAAGTCCATCGAGATCGTCGACAGCAAGCATAAGGTAGCCGGGGGCCTGTCCGGTAAGGTCGACGTGTTCAAGGAAGCCGGAGACAAATTCGGCGTGAGCTACGGGGTGCCGGGCAAGGAAGCGAAGATCATCGCGACGGTGCCGGGCGACAAGAAGAAGGCCGCCCTCTATTACTACGACAAGGGCACGAAAGCCGACAACGGATATACGACCAAGGCGAGAGTCTCCTTCTTCTACTGGAGCAACGGCATGCATGAGAATTCGACGGACGCCAGCTGGAAGCTGCTCGATAACCTGGTGCTCTGGACGCTGCAGAACGGCTAGCACCGGCCCATTATTCATGCCATCCCCGGGGTGCCGTCCCATGGCAGCCCGGGGACCGGCAGAGAGGGGGAAAAGATGATGCCCAAGCTGACGGGAGCCGGCTGCTCGGCAGCCATCGCACTTGCTCTGCTGTGCGGCTGTACGGACGTTCCTGCCGGAACCCAGCCGGAGGCTGCGAAGACCAAGGATTCAGGCACGGCGGAGCAGGCCTCGGCGGATAACGGGCTGTTCATTTACACCGTCTGGCCGGCCTTCTATGCCAAAGAGGACATCTTCGAGAAACAGATCGGGTCCTGGATCCGCAAGAAGTTTCCCGATATCAAGGTCAAGCACGTGCATTGGGATAATCCCGGAAGGCAGTACAAGGATCTGATCGCCGCCGGCACCATTCCCGACATCATTATGGATAACACGCGGATGAATGCTTACCGGTATCTCATTGCGAACGATCTGCAATACGACATCAGTCCGCTCGTCAAGAAGTACAACTTCGATACGGGCACCCTGAATCCGGCCTATATGGCCCAGCTCCGGAGCATCTCACCGGAGGGACAGCTCTACGGGCTTCCTTTTACGAACAGCGATTTCGTCCTCTTCTACAACAAGGATATCTTCGACAAGTTCGGGGTCGACTATCCGAAGAACGGGATGACCTACGACGAGTTCTACGAGCTGGCCAAGAAGCTGACGCGGGTGGAAGGCGAAATCACGTACAAGGGTTATTCGCAGAACCCGGGCCATTATCTGAATTACAACCAGCTCTCGCTCTCGCCCCTCAGCCAGGAGGAGGACAAGGCGAACATGCGGGATCCGGGGTGGACCAAAGCCGTCGACAACCTGAGGCGGTTCTACGAGATTCCCGCCAACCAGTTCGATACGGTGGAGAAATTCCCCGAAGGCAACATTGCGATGGCTGTAGCTACCGTGGACCGGATCGCGACCTTTCATGAGCAGAACAAGAACCTGAACTTCGACATCGTCTCCGTCCCGTCGTTCGCTGATGCGCCGAACACGTCTTACCAGCCGAATCTGTATTCGATGTTCATTGCCAAGCAGTCGGCCAAGAAGGATCTGGCGTTCCAGGTCATGGCCTCTCTGCTGTCCGAGGAGCATCAGACCGAGCTGTCCCGGGAGGGCGTTATCGGTCCGCTGCAGAGCCGCACGGTGCAGGAAGCCTTCGGGCAGAACCTGCCGCAGATGCGGGGCCGCAATACGGGCGCCGTCTTCGCGAGCCGCAATGCGATGCCGCCGGCTGCTCGGGCCGAGGGCCTGTTGTGGTACGATGTTCCGCTGCATAACGTATTTGCTCCGCTGATCTTCAAGGAATCGAAGGATTCCGTCACTGCGGTGCGCATGATCGAGGAACAGTCCACGAAGGCCATCCAGGAGATGAAAGCAGCTTCTAAATAGCCTCCAAATCCAGTCCAGGAAGGTGAACTCAATGAAGAAAACCCTGATGACATTCTTGTCCCTAGTGCTCGTATGGATGACCCTCCTGCCGTTCGCGGTTTCAGCCGCCTCGCCGGGAGAGGTTCGGATTGCGGCAGCCAAGACGGCCGATGATTTCAAGGATCTCGCCGGCCTGCCGAAGGATCAAAAAGACAAATTTAACTCGCTCCTCTCTGAAGGCGTATTCAACGGCCTCTCGGAGGACACGTTCGGTCTTGATGTACAGATGAACCGCGCCCAGTTCGCCAAGGTGGCGTCCATTATCTTCAAGCTGCCGGTGGACGGGACGCTGACTGCCTCGTCCTTCAAGGATGTATCTGCGGACGACCCGGCCAATGCGTATGCGCTTCCTTACATTGAGGCGCTGAAGAAGGCCGGCCTGACGAACGGCTATGATGCCGAAGGCGTCCTCTATAATCCGGCCGGTCCCGTATCCAGACAAGAGCTGTCCGCGTTCCTGATCCGCGGTCTGGGCCTTGAAGAGGCTGCTAGCAGTGCCGCGCCTGTGGCGGACGCTACGGTAGCCGAATGGGCGAAGCCGTATGTCGCGCTCGCACTGGAGAAGAAGCTGATGACCGCCGAGGGCGGCAGCTTCGACGGAACGTCGCCTGCGACCCGCCGCATGCTGGCCCTGGCGAGCTATGAGGCGAAGAACCTGCTTGCCGGCGGCAAGCCTGCATCGGAAACGCCTGCGACCGGTACCCCGGACAAAGAGGAGCCTGCTGCGGGCGGGAATGACACGTCCAAGGATGACGAGCCTGCCGGAGAGGTGTCTCCGAAGGGCAAGAAGCTCCTCATCGTCGGCCGGGAGAAGGCCGCAGAGGATGTCATCATCGGCGACCGTCTGAAGACCCAGGGCTTCGTGGTCAGCTATCTGATCGACCGCCGTCTGTCCCCGGAGCGCATCAAGGGCTTCGATCTGATCTTCATCAGCGAAACGACGAACTCCAAGTATGTCAAAGAAAACCTGGAGCACATGAAAACGCTGGAAATTCCCGTGATTTACAATAAAGCCATCTCCATGGGCGATCTCGGCATGTCCTCCACTTCGGAAAACAGCAGCGTGGAGAAGGTCAAGAAGATTACGATCAAGGATGCAGCCCATCCGATCGCAGCAGGCGTAACCGGATCCATCGACGTGTACACCGAAGACGGCCGGATCGATTACGGTGTGCCGGGCAAGAATGCCACGGTCATCGCGACCGTAGCCGGTGACGACAAGAAAGCGGCTGTCTACGCGTATGAGAAGGGCTCCAAGAATATCAAGGGCGAGACCGTACCGGCCCGTACCGTATTCTTCTACATGGCTGCAGGCATGTCCGGCAAAACGACGAACGATGCGTGGAAGATCCTTGAGGCAAGCTTCCTGTGGGCGCTTCAGAACAAATAAGTCTCTGCTGTCCGTTCAAACCGGGCGGTAAGGATGCAATCGAATAAGGCAGCGGTTGACCGGGAGGCGTTTCTCCCCCGGTACCGCTGCCTTTTTTTGAAGGTATGCTTGGAATAGAAACCGATCAGAGTTTTTTCTTACATATTAGAATTTATATTTATTCAGGGCTAGGCTCGATTCTGCTGGCGCATGCGGTCTAAGAAATAACGGAAGTACGGTGCGCTATTCTCACATTTCGATGGTACGCACCGGAAATAAAGGAACTCAGGAGTCACTTTCATAATTCAAAACCCATGCCGTAACTGGCTTTCAGGGCAGAAAAAAAAGGAGTACCTACCCAAGTTATTGAATGTATGGTTACCACACCACACTCAAACGAAGGAGGTACTCTTTTGTATACTATTCGTCAAGAAGAGCTGTTTTCCCTGCAAGAGCTTATGGAAATGGCACCAGAAAATAAATACAGCATCGTTTTCAAAACGCTTGACCTCTTACCTGCACTGCGCGTGCTCAACAAGAGAACGCACAGAGGCCGGCCAGAAGAGCTGAACTATGCGGCCATGGTATACGCTATGCTCATTGGGACCATTGAACGTATTCCGACCACAAAAGATTTGCTGAAGCGCTTGCGGACAAATGAAGAGTTCCGCAGGACTTGCCGTTTTCGCGGATCCGACGCTATTCCTAGTGAAGCTTCATTTTCACGGTTGTATACAAAACTCGCCGACTCCGGTGTGCTGTGGGAGCTGCAGCGCCAAGTCATTTCCCTCGCCGCTGCGGCGGGATTCGTCTCTCCCAGTTTTATTAGCTTTGACTCCACCCATGTAGAGGCAGAGGAACGCCAACCGCGTAAAGAACAGGAAGTGGAATCGAAGGCCGAGTCTAACGAACAACCTGTCCTTGAAATGGAACACTCCCCATCCACCAGCGCTAAGCGTCTGGAAGACCCGCGGAAGAAATATAAAAGGGGTGCGCCTACGAAGGCAGAGGCGGAGCGCCGCCGTTTGGAAAGAGAAGCATGGGAAGCTTCTTTGCCCCTGTTCGAACGTAAACTCGAGGATATGCTCCCTTACACATTTGAGCAGCTCAAACCGCTGATTCCTATACATCCAAGTACGAGCAGTAAAAAAGGCTCCAATGGAAAACTCATGTGGTGGCATGGATACAAACTGCATATTCTCGCAGACAGTAAAGGGCATTACATTTTGAGCGCCCTCTTCAGTTCCGCTCACGTAAATGACGGACGGCTGGCGATTCCGCTGCTAAAGAAGTTTCAAACCGATTTTCCTGACTGGAAGGTCAAACACGCCTTGGCTGATGCTGGATATGATGTTATGGCCGTCTACAAACAAGTAAGGAGCTTGGGAGCCTGGCCTCTAATTGACTATAACGAGCGAGCGAAAAAGCCGCCGGAAGGATTGAATGAGAATTTTCACCCGGTGTGTCAGGAAGGGCACTCTTACGTATATGACAGCTTCGATGCCAAGAACAAAAGCTTAAAATTCACTAGGCCCCAAGAGTGCAAAGCATGCCCGCTAGAAAAAAGCGGCAGGTGTCAAAGGGTCTATAAAATCAAGGTAGAGAAGGATCTCAGACGATTTACCGTACCAGCCAGGGGCAGTAAATCTTACAAAAAAATATACAAGAAACGGACAACGGTTGAGCGAATCTTTGCCTATCTGAAGGGTTACTACGGACTGGGGGCGTCTAGGAAGCGCGGTAAAAGAGCTGAGGTTGACGCCGCCCTGAGTGTTCTTAGCTACACGCTTTGTCAATATGCTGTTGATTGCATGCGCCAAAAACAACAAAAACAGGCAGCCTAAAATTTAGCCACCTGTTTTAAAAATAGCGTTTTAGAAATTCTGCCTTTTCGAAGACAGAGTGAAACAATTATGAAATACCCTCCTCAGATGCGCTATTGTAGGGATGGGCACGGTTTCCGGATCCGTTTTCCCCTTATAAGGCATCTGAGTTCCGCTATGTTCAGGGAAATACCGGGAAATACCTCCATAAGATACCTCACTTCCGTTATTCTAAAACGAACGTTCCGACGCCCTGCTGAATCGATCGGTCACCGGAGGAGGAGGTTGAACCGCATACCTTCCGGCTCGGACTGCAGGCCGCGGATCGCGGATGCGAGAGGCGAATATCGTGATGAGCTTCTCTTCAGCAGGGGTTCAGCCCTTTCCGGATGGTTCCCTGCTGCAGGGAGTCCATATCGACCAGATGGCCGTCGACGGCGACGGACGGCAGTATCGTCACACCATAGGCTTCGGCTTTGGCCCGCATCGTCTCGAGCGCTTCCGGCTGATGGGCATCGTATACCGTGATGACACATCTTGGACAGGCAGCCCCCTTGACCCGTTCCGTAAATTGGTCTCCGAACCTCCCGCTGTCCGTAAATACTTCGATCCGTTTGCTCACTTCATTCACCCTTTCATCAGTCACTCTTTCAACAGTCTGGCCAGAAGAGGACACTCCTGCCTGGGCAGGGGAGGAGCAGCATAAGGGCGCCGTGCGATCTGTTCGAGCAATTCCTTGAAGCTCTGCATCCGGCGGATCTGCCGCTCCAGTTCCTCCACTTTCAGTGCAGCGAAGGCATGCATCTCCTCCGTTGGGTAATAGTCTTCCTGCCGGACCATCGTGAGCAAATGCCGGATCTCCTGCAGGGTGAAGCCCATTTCCTGAGCGCGTTTGATGAATGCCATATCGGCTGCCGTACTCTCCGGAAACATCCGGTAGCCGGACTCCGTTCTGGGAGGCTTGGTGAGCAAGCCCTTCTTTTCATAGAACTTTATGGTTTCGACCGTGACCTGTGACTCCTTGGCTAATTGGCTGATGGTAAGCCCCCGCATCCTTCATCCCTCCCCGTATGCCGTAATTATAAACCCGGTACCTAGATACCGGGTCAACTTTATTTTGTGAGCGTCCGGCCATGCCCCAATGACCCTATAAAATCGCACAGAACCCCCTAAAAAGGGGCTCGTTTTTCATTGTATGGTTAACTAAGCGGACGGTATCGAATGGAAGAGGAAGGGTGGGGGATGACGATGGACCAATCTGTACCGCCGGCAGAGCCGCTCGTGAGGGCGGTGGGCATCACCCGGGTGTTTGGCAAGGGAAGCGCATCCGTCAGCGCACTGCGGGGCGCGGACTTGACGATCCCGGCCAGGCGGCTGATCGCGCTTCGGGGAAGGTCGGGCTCGGGCAAGACCACGCTGATCAACATCCTGGGGATGCTGGACCGGCCGACGGAAGGCACGGTGCTGTTCGCCGGAGAGGATCTGGCCCGGTTTCCGGAGAAAAAACGGAGCGAGCTGAGGCGTAAGCAGATGGGGCTGATCTTTCAGTCCTTCGGTCTGGTTCCGCTGATGACCGCCTATGAGAACGTGGAATTCGGGCTGCGTATTGCCGGCGTGAAGCCGGCTCTATATAAGGAATACGGGGAGCATGCGCTGGAGCTTGTCGGACTCAAGGCCCGGATGAAGCACAGGCCCTACGAGATGTCGGGGGGCGAGCAGCAGCGGGTGGCCATCGCAAGAGCCATCGCCCACAAGCCGGCCCTGATTCTGGCGGACGAGCCGACGGCCGAGCTCGACAGCAAGATGGGGATGCAGGTCATGCAGGCCTTCCGGAGCCTCGTAAGAGACGAAGGAATGACCGTGATCCTGACCACGCACGACCCTGCGATCATGAGCACAGCTGATCATATCTACACACTGGAGGATGGTCGTATTGCCCACGAAGAAGAATAGGAAGATACTCCGCGCCGCAGGCATCTGGGGTCTGGTGTTCATGCTGGCCGGCTGTTCGCTGCTGCCGGTGGAGGAGCAGGAGCTGCAGCCGCCGCTTGTCGAGCCGGTCAAGGAGACGCTGACGATCTATGAAGTGAAACGGTCCGACATCGCCAAGGGCATCACCGGAGACGCGACGTTCGTATCCGAACGGATGCATTATCTGCATTTTACCGAATCCGGTGCCCGTCTTGTTGCATTGAATGTAAAGCTGGGTGACAAGGTCAAAGCCGGGGATGTTATCGCCGAAACGGAGACGAGCGACCTGGACGACAAAATCCGGCTGCAGGAGATCGCCATCGAGAAGATCGAGATCGGACTGAAGCAGGAGCTGCAGAATAAGCCGGCGGACGATCCCGCCCTCCGGATCAAAGCGCTCGATCTTGAAAGCGCGCGCATTCAGATGAGGTCTCTGCAGAGCCAGCTCAAGCGGTCACGGCTGGTGGCCGAAGTGGACGGCATCGTTTCGTATCTGGATCCGATCAAGCCGGGCGATGAAGTAACCGCTTACGAGGATATAGTGACGATCTCCGACCCGAGACAGATGAAGCTGGTCTACACGGCGGCGGGACCGAACGATCTGGCGGGGGTTCAGATCGGTATGGATGCGAGCGTCAAGCTCAAAGACAAGACCTATCCGGGCAAGGTCGTTCAGACCCCGATGAGCGCTCCGCCGAGCGGGAACAAGACGGCCGACGAAATCAACGCAAAGTCGGTGGTTCTGCGCGTCGAGGGGCTGCCGGCCGATACGGCGATCGGCTCTCATGCGGACATCACGATCGTGACGGAGCAGCGGGCCGGCGTGCTGGTTATCCCTAGAGCAGGTCTGCGCAGCTATATGGGAAGGGATTACGTGCAGGTGATGGAAGGGGAAAGCCGCAAGGAGGTCGATGTGGAGAAAGGCATCGTATCCGCAACCGAGGTGGAGATTCGCAAGGGCGTCAGCGAGGGCCAGCGGATCATTCTGGACAACTAGGAGGCTGGGACGTTGGCACTTTTTCTGATGATCCTGCGCAAGATGATGAACAACAAGTGGCTCGAGATCAGTCTGCTGCTCGGGCTCGTCCTGTCCGTGGCGCTGGCGAGCAGCATGCCGGTCTACACGAACGCGATCCTGCAGCGCCTGCTCGTCCAGGAGCTGAGGCAGCTGCAGCTGGAGGGCAGCCAGTATCCGGGGATCTATTGGCTGTCCGCCCAGCTCGGGGAAGACGCGGAGAAAAAGAAGATCAGCCTGCCGGAGACCGACGCGCTGATGCGGGAGGCGGGCGAGCGCTTCGGCCTCCCCCTGCAGACGTATGTCCGCGAAAGGTCGACCCAGCGCTACGGCCTGCTCCCCGCCCAATCGAACAAGGCGGACCCGAACAAGCAGCGGTCCGCCGACCTTACCGCGCTGGACGGCATGGAAGAACATATCCGCCTCGTCGACGGGCGGATGCCGGCGAAGGAGCCGGTGGACGGTGTCTATGAGGCGCTCGTTGTCAGCGAGGCGCTGACGGAGCTGTCCATGGTGCTCGATGGCGTGTTCGCCCTGCGGCTGCAGCCCGGCAGCGAGCCGGTCTATGTGAAGCCGGTCGGGGTGTTCGACCGCAGCGATTACGCGGACTTGTACTGGTACAACATCCCGAGCAGCTACAAGAACAGCTTTCTGATCGATTTCGGGCTGTTCGAGCGGGACTTTACGATGGGCGGCAAGCTGAACGTCCAGGCGGGCTATTGGTATGCAGCGCTGGACTATACCCGGATGACGCTCGCCTCGGCTTCCGACTTCGAGCGGGCGGACCGGGCGATCCAGGAACACATGGATGCCCGCTACGAGACGCATAACAAGAATGCGCCGGCGATGCAGACGCTGGCCGCCTATCATGCCAAGGAGAAGAGCCTCCGGACGATGCTCTGGTCGCTGAACGTGCCGGTGATGCTGATGCTGGGCTTTTACCTCTATATGGTGGCCGCACTGATCACCGACCGGCAGAAGACCGAGATCGCCGTCCTCCGCAGCCGGGGCGCCAGCCGCCTGCAGATCATTCTCAGCTATGCCGCGGAAGGACTGATCTTGGGGGCGTGCGCCCTGCTCCTCGGGCCCTATGCCGGTGTCTGGCTGACGAAGATGCTGGGAGCCTCGAGCGGCTTCCTCGAGTTCGTGCAGCGTGCGAAGCTCGAGGTGAACCTGAACGGGGATGCGTATGTCTATGCCCTGGCTGCGGTCGGCGTGTCCCTGGTCATGACGCTCATCCCGGTCTTCCTCGCCACCCGCCTGAGCATTACCCAGCATAAGCAGCAGTCGGCGCGGAAAGACACAAGCTCGTTCTGGCACCGGTTCGGGCTGGACGCCATCCTGATCGGACTGGCGCTCTATGGACTGTATAATTACCGCACGCGGATGAAGGATCTGCTCTCGCTTGGACTCTCTTCCAATGATCTGAGAGTGGATCCGCTGCTGTTCCTGATTCCGGCGCTGTTCATCCTGGGAACCGGCCTGCTCGTGCTTCGGATCTATCCTTGGCTGATCACGCTGATCTACCGGGCCGGACGCCGCTGGTGGCCTCCCTCGCTGTATGCCGCGATGCTTCAGGTCAGCCGTTCGATCGTGCAGTATCAGATTCTCATGGTCTTCCTCATCGTCACGATTGCCACCGGACTGTTCGGGGCGAGCGCGACCCGCACGATCAACGCCAATACGGCGGATAAGATCCGCTATGCCGCCGGCGCCGATATTACGATGCAGATCCGGTGGGAGAACGATGCCCCTCCGGTCATTCTGTACAGCGAGCTGCAGGAGGAACAGGAGCAGGAGGCGGTGCAGCCCCAGGCTGCCGAGGATGACGCTCCCCCCGAACCGCCCCGGAGAACCCAGTACACGGAGCCGTCCTTCCTGCCGTTCACCCAGCTTCCGGGGGTGGAGAGCGCAGCGAAGGTGTTCGTCCGTCCGGGCGCGGATCTCATCAAGGGCAAAACGTCCGGCAGCGTCCAGCTCATGGGCATCGACACCAAAGCCTTCGGCGAGACCGTCTGGATGCGCAATGGCCTGCTGGACCACCATATCCGCGATTATCTCAATCTGATCGCCTCCCGGCCTTCGGCTGTACTCATTTCGCGGTCCATTGCCGAAGAGTACGGGGTGAAGGCGGGCGAGACGGTCTCGATCGGCTGGAAGGGAGTGGAGGCTGTACCGTTCACCGTGTATGGGATTATCGACTACTGGCCCTCGTGGAATCCGAACCCGGGTTCCGGGTCCGGGAGCGGCGCGGTGGAGGAGAAAGCGGGCGGACCGGACGGTGCCAAAGTATCCAGGCCGAAGCTGATCGTCGGCCACTTGTCCTACATCCAGAACAATCTGGGGCTGGAGCCGTATGAGGTGTGGCTGAAGCTGAAAGAAGGCGCGCCCAGCCAAGGCGTCTATGCCGCCGTGAAAGAGCAGGGCTTCCAGATCGAGGAGCTCCGGGATGCGAAGCAGGAGCAGATCAAGGCGGTCAAGGAGCCGTTCCAGCTGGCGATCAACGGCGTGATGACGCTCGGCTTTCTGATCTCGGTGTGCATCTGCTTCTTCGGCTTTCTGCTGTACTGGGTGCTGTCCCTGCACGCCCGTACGCTGCAGTACGGCATCTTCCGGGCGATGGGCATCTCGCTGCCCCAGCTCATCGGCATGCTGGCGGCCGAGCAGGTGCTGATCTCGGGGGCGGCCATCGCCATCGGCATGGGTACCGGCAGCCTGACCAGCCGGCTCTTCGTGCCCCTGTTCGAGATGTCCTTCGATCCGAAGACGCAGGTGCCTCCGTTCCAGGTGCTCTTCGACCCGCGGGACGAGACAAGGCTGTATGTCATCGTCGGGTTCATGATGCTCATCGGCCTGTCGATCCTGGCCTATATCGTCTCGCGCATCCGTATCCATCAAGCCGTCAAGCTGGGGGAGGACTAAGATGATTCAATGCGACAACCTGGTCAAAATCTACAAGATCGCCGATCTCGAAGTCGTCGCCCTGCAGGGCTTGGATCTGCAGGTGGCCGCTGGCGAGCTCATGGCGATCATCGGCAGCAGCGGCAGCGGCAAATCGACGCTGCTCAACATGCTGGGCGGGCTCGACCGGCCCTCGGCCGGACGCCTGCTGGTGGACGGAAGGGATCTTCTCACGATGTCGGAGAAGGATCTCATCCGCTACAAGCGCGAAACCGTTGGCTTCGTCTGGCAGAATAATGCCCGCAATCTTATTCCCTACCTGACGGCTCTGCAGAATGTCGAGCTGCCGATGCTGCTGCAGGGCAGGCGCCGGCGGGAGCGGGCCAGGGAGCTGCTGGAGGCGGTGGGCCTCAGCCACCGGGTGAACAACCGGCTGAACCAGCTCTCGGGCGGGGAGCAGCAGCGGGTGGCCATCGCCATTGCGCTCGCGAATTCGCCGAAGCTGCTGCTCGCCGACGAACCGACCGGCTCCGTCGATACGGCGATGGCGAACACGATCCTGGACCTGTTCCGCCATCTGTCCCGGTCCCTCGGGCTGACCGTCGTGATTGTCACTCACGACCCGCAGCTCGCGAAGAAGGTCGACCGCGTGGTGGCGATCCGTGACGGGAAGACGTCATCGGAGATGCTGCGCCGCCGTGTGCCGGAGGAGGGCACGGATGAGCTGCCGGTGGAAGAGGGGGCTGCCGGGGAAGAGGAATCGCATGTGGAGTATGCGATCCTGGACCAGGCGGGCCGCGTCCAGATCCCGGCCGGCTTCCTGGAGACGACCGGCGTGAAGCAGTCGGGCAAAGTGCAGGTTGTGATGGAGAACGGGCGGATCGTTCTTCTGCCGCCGAAGTAGGTGTGAAGGCGGTGGCTGGGCATCCGAGAGGCAGTGGGGCAGGTGCGGTTGGGGATGTTGAACTGTGGATCGTGCTGCTGCCGCCGAAGCAGGCGTGAAGGCGGTGGCAGCATGGGGGCCATGGGACGGGGCAGGAAGACAATGTCGTATCCGCATTTGTTTCATGCATGAAGGCTCCGTCAGTCCGCCCCCATCGCCCCGTTTTGCGCGGTAAGCAATATGGCCCTTAAGAAAATGGACGATAGCGGAAATCCCCTATAAAGTGGCCGTAACCCCCCCGTGATCCTGTCCGCACCATAGATTACAGTTAAGTAAGCGCATACATATCATTTTCATAACAGGAGGTGCAGGGTTTGATCAAAGAGGTCTCATCATTGGTTTCCTTCACGCTGCTCTTTTCATGTTTGCTGACCCCGCTCGCTGCGGCGGAGACTGGCACACAGCCAGCTCAAGGCATGCAGGCGGAGGCGGTGCAGCAGCAGGATCAGGAGCAGAACAGCGGGGAGAGCGAACAGCAGGAACCGGAGGACGCCCCTGAGGAAGAAGGGGAAGAGGCTGCAGAGGAGAAGGCAGACAAGCCGGAGGCTGAGAAAGCGGAGGATGCAGAGGATATCGAGGCACCGTCGCTGTTCAAGGACCTGGAAGAACTGCCGGCGGAGGAGAAGAAACGCATCGAAGCGCTGGTCGACCACGGGATCTTCGACGGCATCTCTGAAGAGGCATTCGGCCCGGACGAGAAGCTGAACCGTGCCCAGTTCGCCAAAATTGCAGCCCTGGTCTTCAAGCTGGAGGTCGACTCCACACTGCGGCAGTCCAGCTTCCTCGATGTGCTCGCGGAGGATCCCGTTCACTCGTATGCGCTGCCTTACATCGAAGCGTTGAAGGAAGCGGGGCTGGACCACCGGCACGGGCGCGGATGGCAAGCGGTACAACCCATCCGGTGAGGTCACACGGCAGGAGCTTGCCGCCTTCCTGGTCCGGGGTCTCGGTCTCGAGAAGGAAGCCGAAGCGGCCGCTGCTCTCGAGGATGACTCCATCAGCGATTGGGCCGCAGGCTATGCCGCCCTCGCCGTGGAGAAGAAGCTGATCCCGCTGCTGGCGGACGGTACTTTCGGTGGCACAGAGCCTGCAACGCGGAAAACGCTGGCCCTGGCCGCTTATGAAATCGTCCAGCCTGCCGAAGGCAAGGACGGCGAGGAAGCCGAAGAGGAAGGGGAGCAGCCGGACAAGGTCTCGATCGTTGAAGTCAAGGCGATCAAGTCGAACGTCGTATCCGTCAAGCTGGACCGCACTGTCGACACGACCGCCGAGCTCAAGATTACGAGAAAAGGTCTCAAGGAAGACGACGAAGACGATGACGACTCGGAGGAACCCGAAGAGATCAAGCCGCTTCCGGCCTTCGTCCAGTGGACCGACGAGAAATTGACGGAAGCGACGATGGAGCTGGATGAGAAGCTGGAGAAGGGCGCTTACATCGTTGAACTGACGGGATTGCCGGACGATCAGATGAACGTCAAGGTGTTCGAGTTCGAGGCGGAGGAGGAGCGGATCGAGAAAATCGAGATCACGGCGCCTTCGGACACACTGCCTCAATCCAAAGCGATCGTTCCCTATAAGGCCGTCAACCAATACAAGGAAGAGACGACCTTGAAGGCGAGCAACGTGAACATCCTGGTCGGTGCCAAGAACAGTGCTCCGATCATGGTGCCGGGAAGCCGTTATCTCATCGTGGATCTGACAGACGAACTGCCCGGCAGCCAGGTGTTCGTCTCCCTCCTGGACCACAAGAATGCCCAGTCGGCGCAGAAAACATTCACGGTCGGCGATAAGCCCCGCGTCACGAAGCTGGAGGTAGGCGAGCTGAAGTTCAACGACGGCCAGTCCATCTTCAAGACCGGCTTCCGGGCCTTCCTCGACTTCCAGGCCTGGGATCAGTACGGCAACCGCGTGGTCGACCCTGGAGTGCTGAACAGCGGTACAGGCATCGTGGTCTTCATGAATCCGGGAGATGTCATCAACTACGACAAGAGCGTAAATAACTTCCAGGATATCAACAATGACGGATATCCCGAGCTTCAGCTGGTGGCCTTTCCGAAGCTGAAGACCGACAAGGAAGTGACTGTGCACCTTTTCGGTCCCGGAGGCGGTCAGGAGGTTACCAAGACCCTGAAGGTAGCCGCACCAAAGACGCCTGCCTCGGTTGAATTCTACGCTTGGGACAAAACGCTGGCCGACGGCGATGTGGACAAACATGTCGAGCTGCGGGTCAAGGACGCTTCGGGCTATACGTTAACCGTCAATGAGATCGTGTATGCGGAGGTCGAAGGGCAGCTGCGAATCTCGTCCACCGGACCGCTCGTTCTGGAGTCTAATGCACCTGTACGTACCGACAGCTCAGGGCGGACCGTAGGCAACCTAAAGATTGATATTAAGGCTGACGACGGTGAGGAAGGCCTAATCCGCATCAAAGAAATCAAGGGCAGAGGCCCTGGTTCGGTCATCGTGCATCTGGTGGAGCTGAACAAATTCGAGACGCTGAAGCTGGATGTGCGCGAGAAGCGGGTGCCGAATGCGATTGTGACCGGAACGGATACAAATGAGGATACGGATGAAAAAGTTCCGAAACCTCTTCATTACTCGATTTTTCAAAATACGGAAGCCGGACCTACGTTCAAAGTTGTCGATCAGTATGGAGATGATTTCGGTCCGGAGAATACGAACTTCAAGGTCGATCTAAAATTAGAACGGACCAGCGGCGAGCCTGGTGCAGTAAGGGATGTAAAGGTAAATAACAAGTCGGTGATGAACGATGTGTATTCCAACCGCAGGTTCGAGCTGAAGGATTTTCACTCACGTGAAATAAAATACGTCGGCTCTCTTACCAAGGAGGGCAGCTATCAGCTGACCGCTTCGCTCGTAGAGGTGGAGGAAGGCGGACAGAACGTCATCCGTACGTTAAGCTCAATTAGCTCAACCGCAGAAGTGGTGAATCCTAAGACGGCCTACATCGATTATGTACTGGATGTGGAAGATTCCCTGTTTGCAGCGGGGAGAGCGCTCTATGACCGCAATATGATCAGCAGTGTGACGGATGCGACTTATATCATGAATTATTACAAGGCATTCGGAGCCGAGCTGGAGGTTCGCTCCAAGAATGCGCTCGGTACGGAATACAAGCCCAAACCGCCGGTCCTCGGGATCACTTCCAATGCGACCAAAGTGATCGGTCATAACAACAGCAACAAGATCATCGGGCTGGAAAGCGGCAAAGCCAAAGTCACTGTATTCTTCGAAGGATTTGACGGGGAGATCCGGTCGATTTCCAAGGATGTCGTAGTGAATGCTGATGATCTGTATGTCAAGGAATCCAAAATGAACGACAGTGATGCCGTGAAGAAAAACGGCAGCACGTTGGATTGGAACGGACGGACCATATGGGATCCTGAACTGCTCGGACCGAAGAATAATAACTTCCAGATCCGGGACCAATACGGCCATGATATCGACGTGAATCTTCCAATCTACAACTCGATGCTTGATGTGCGTGGATTCATCGGCAATGTACAGTACATCGAGCCTTATACCGATCCGACCAATCCGAAACGCGACAAAATCTCCTTAGGCGCCGATTTCAAAATCACGTATGTCCGTAACGGAGACGACAAGACGAAGAACAACATCAAAGAGTTTACCCTCTATATCGCTTCCGCCCACGGCATCAAGAAAAAACGCTTCATTCTCTACCCTTAATCCGGTCCTTTACCGGATGGCCCTGCCAACATACGGCGGGGCTTTTTTTATGGCCGTAAGTATCTCTTCGAGTGGTTCCTCCGATGCCCGGTGCAACGGCGCAATCCCCCTATATTCCGGATGGAATGCACCGCTGATGACCGCACGGTCCGTTTGTATACTGGCTATGAGACAGGAGGGGTCCAAGGTGGCCAAAAAACGCTATGTGATCTGCGGCGTCAGTGCGAGGGCAAACGGGATGTTCATTCGTGCGATGCTCGACACGTACCAGGCGCACTGCGAGATCGTGGGGCTGCTCGATGCGGACCCGGCTCGCTTTACGAACTGCTTCAACAAGTTTCCGGCACTCGCCGGACTGCCGGTCTATCCGCCGGAACGCTTCGACGACATGATCCGCGAGACGAAGCCGGATGTGCTCATCGTCGCCGGGGCCGATCACACCCATGCCGATTACATCGTCAAGGGACTGGAGTTGAACCTGGATGTCATTTCGGAGAAGCCGATGGTGACAACGGGGGAGGACTGCCGCCGGGTGCTGGAGGCCCAAAGGGAGAGCCGGGGGACTCTTCATGTCGCCTTCAACTACCGGTATGCTCCGATACATACGCGAATCAAGGAGCTGATTCTCGAAGGGCGGGTCGGCCGGGTGACCTCGGTCGATCTCAACTGGTATCTCGACACGTATCACGGGGCAAGCTATTTCAAACGGTGGAACCGGAAGCGCAGCCGCTCGGGCGGACTTTCCATCCATAAGAGCACCCATCATTTTGACCTGGTGAACTGGTGGATCGGACAGCAGCCCGTGGAAGCGTTCTCATATGGGGCGCTCCATTATTATGGTTCCCAGGGGGAACTCAATCCATCGCCGAAGGACGGGCGGCACTGCGGGACCTGTCAAGAGAAGACGCAGTGCACCTACTTTATGCGGTGGTCCTCGCGGAGCAAGGAGACGCAGCCGCCGGACGATCATCTTGGGAACGTGGAGGTCAAGCCGAGCAGCTACACCGGCTACCGGGCCGACGCCTGTATTTTCGACAGCGACATCGATATCGAGGATACGTATTCGGCCGTGGTCAAGTACGACAAGGGGGCGCTGCTCAGCTATTCGGTCAACTTCTCCCTGCCATATGAAGGTTACCGGCTCGCGATCAACGGGACCAGGGGAAGGATCGAAACCCAGGAAACCGTCTCCGGGCGTGCGGCGTTCACCGTTCCTCCGCAGACGATCGACTATTATCCGCTGTTCGGCGGGAAGGAAACGATTCATGTTGTCCCCCGTCCCGGGGGGCATGGAGGCGGTGATCCGCTGCTGCTCGAGGATCTGTTCCTCGGCCCGGACCCGCTGCGTTCCTATGATATTCTGGCCGGTGCGGAGGCCGGGGCCGCATCCGTATTGACCGGCGAAGCGGTCTGGACCTCCGTGAAGAGCGGCAGGCCCGTCCGGTTGAACGAACTGCTCGGCACCGCTGCGGAGCCTGCGCAAACCAAGGGGGGATGAGACTTGTACGACAAGCTGGAGAAGGGGCAGATCGCCCATTTTGACGTCAAAAGCCAGCTGCCGAGGTGGATCTACGAATCCGCCATGCAGGCGGCAAGGAAAGGGGAACAGGCTCGGGAGGCCATCACCGACCCCGCCGGTGTGGAGCGCCGGCAGCAGGAGATCCGGGATGGAATCGAGCGCTGCCTGGGCGGCATGCCCGTTTCGGATACGCCCCTGAATCCGGTGGTGACAGGTACCACGACAGGTAAGGGGTTCCGGGTCGAGAAGGTGATCTTCGAACCACGCCCGCAGGTGTATGCAACGGCGAATTTGTATCTGCCGGACGATGCATCCGGGGAGGCGCCCCGCGGAGCCGTACTGGTGCTCTGCGGGCACCGCGAGCAGGCGAAGCACTGCGACGAATACCAGAGCGTATGCCACTATCTCGTACAGACTGGGCTTATCGTTCTCTCGCTCGATCCGATCGGGCAGGGCGAACGCTTCGGCTTCTATGATCCGCAGGCCGGAGAGGCTCCGATGACGAGCGTGACGGAGCATGAGAATGTCGGCCGGCAGTGCCTGCCGCTCGGGGACAGCTTCGCGCGCTACATGCTGCATGACGCCGTCCGGGCGGTCGATTATCTGGCGGGCCGTCCGGAAGTCGACCCGGCGCGGATCGGCGTGACCGGCCACTCGGGCGGAGGCACCCAGACCGCTCTCCTCATGATGTACGACCGGCGGATCGCCGCTGCAGCGCCTGGCGGGTTCATCATGAACCGGCCGCACTTCCTTCTGACGGGCAAAGCGCAGGATGCGGAGCAGAAGTGGCCCGGCTTCTCCGCGCACGGGCTGGATCACGAGGACATCGTGCTGGCTATGGCCCCCCGCCCGGTGCTCGTGCTCGCCACCACGTATGACTCGGTGCCGATTGAAGGCCCGCGCCATACGGTGGCCGTCAACCGCCGGTTCTATGAGATGTACGGAGCGTCCGCGAAGCTGGGCCTCTTCGAGGACGTGAACGTACACAAGTTCACGGTCCCGCTGGCCCGAGCGGCTGCCCGCTTCTTCGCCGAGCACCTGCTCGGCCGCACGGCGGAGCCTCCTGAGACCGTGGAGCTTCTGCCGGCCGAAGCGCTGCTCTGCACGCGCAGCGGGCAGGTGATCGGCGAGCTGTCAGGCGCGAGGAACGTGCATGCGGAGAATGCAGAGCGGCTGGCCGGTCTGGAAGCGCAGCGGCTGGCTCTTCCCGCCCCGGTGCGCAAGCAGCAGGCGCTTGCCTGGCTGGGGGAGCGCGTTCATGCCGGGCGCAAGCCCTGCGATCTCAACCCGCGCATATCGGGAGCGGGTGAGATCGGGTCCATGTGGGCGCTGCGCACGGTCTGGTGGAGCCAGCCCGGCCTGCTCGGGCATGCGCTGCAGTTCTTCGAAGCGGCTTCAGCGGAGCGCAGGCTGCCGGTCACGATCGCGGTGTGGGACGGCGGCACAGCCCGCCTCGAGGAGCACGCGAAGTGGATCGAAGAGACGAGCGCTTCCGGACGGATCGCCATGGTGCTGAATCCGACCGGCATCGGCGCGCTGTTGCCGCACCTGAATCATCCGGAGGAGAAGCCCTTCAAGCGCTTCGGGCTCATGGACAAGTTCACCGACGAGCTGATGTGGCTCGGCGACAGCATGGCCGCACTTCGGGTCTATGACGTGCTCCGCGCCGTCGAGCTTGCCGCAGGCTTATCCAACGTTGACATGACGGACATCCGTCTCTATGGAAGCGGCCGGTACGGGATCTACGCCCTGCTGGCGGCGCTGCTGGACCCGCGGATCCGGAGCGTACAGACCGTGAACCGGATGGACAGCCTCGCAGGCTGGATCCGGGAGCCGTTCTATGACGAGACGGACTCGCTCAGCTTCATCCTGCCGGGCATGCTCCGGCACTTCGACCTGCCGGATGCCGAGGCGTGGCTTCGGGAGGAAGGCAGGCTGGGGGAAGCGGCGGCAGAAGTGACAGGGCAGCGGGGTGCAGGCCATCCCGCCGCAGGATAAGGAGGAGAGTAGGATGGAAAGGGTTATTGCGGCCATCTATACCGGACAGGGCTTGGCGGAACGCCTGCAGCCGCTGTTCAAGGAAGAGCTGGGGGACTGCCGGATCGTCAGCATCCTCGACGACAGCCTGATCGGGGAAGTAATCCGTTCGGGCGGCGTTACGCCCGGAGTCACGCGCAGGCTTGTCCAGTACTACCGGCATGCCGAAGATCTGGGCGCCGATCTGATTTTCAATACGTGCTCCTCGGTTGGGGAGACGGCGGACTGGGCGCGGCCGATGTTCCGGACGCCGATCGTGAAGATCGATGACGCCATGGCCCGCGAAGCCGCCGGACAGTATAACCGCATCGGGGTGGTGGCCACGCTGCCCACGACGCTGGCGCCGACCCGGCAGCTCCTGCTCCGCGAGGCGGAGCGGCAGCAGCGGACGGATGTACAGGTGGTGGATGCGCTGGCGCAGGGCGCTTACCAGGCGCTGACGTCCGGCCGGCCGGAGGAGCACGACCGCCTCATTCTCGAAGCCGCCCTGTCGGCGGCCGGCACGGTGGATGTGCTCGTGCTGGCCCAAGGGTCGATGGCGAGGATGGAAGACCGGCTTCGGGCGGAGACCGGCCTGCCGGTGCTGTCGAGCCCGAGGTTCGGGGTCCGCGCGCTGAAGGAAGAGCTGGCGAAGCTCCGTGCAGCCGGGCGCCAGGAGACCACGGAAAAGATAGGATAGAGTGCGGCAGGAACCGGTGAAGCTTCATTCTCACCGGTTCCTGCCGGTTCTACCGCTTTAGGCCGGGAGAGGGGTGATGCAGCAGGCAGCAGGGCACCGCAGCCATCGGGGCCTCCGAACAGGGAGCCAGGGGCATGCGCGGTGCCGAAGGAATGATTCCATTTTGGAGGTGTTCATGAGTTGCGTCCATCGATTCAACGATTCCTGGGATCCATGCTGGTCCTCAGCCTGCTGGCAGGCAGCCTGGCGCTGCCGGTCGCAAGCACACAAGCGGCGGAACCTGCGGCAGCATCCGTGCTCGTGGAGGATAACTTCACGGGTGTCCCTGCCGGAACGGGCGCCGCGTCGCTCGGCTACCAATACACCGCTCCCGCTTCGGGTACGGGGCAGGCCGAGACGGCCGCTGATCCGGGCGGAACAGGCAGCGTTATGCGTCTGGCGGTCAAGGGCGGGACGGGAGGCAGCTTCGCGGAGCTGTCCAAGACGTTCGAGAGCCAGAAGGGCACCGTTACGTTCGAGACGTCCTTTTTATCCGCCTCAGGTACGCAGCCTTATCTTAACCTGATCGGCCGGGATGCGTCCGGCACAGCCGAACTGTTCGCCGCCCGCCTCTCCTCCAGCAGGGGCAAGATCGCCTTCTTCTCCACAAAGAACGGGCCGGCCGACAGCTCGGTCGCCTTCACCCCCGGCACCTGGTACAACCTCAAGGTGGAAGCGAACGTGCAGACCCAGAAGGTGTCCGTCTGGGTCGACGGCACGCTGATCTTCTCCCGCATCGGCATCGCGGACAGCGTGCGGAGCATCCACAAGCTTCAGCTGACGACCTCGCCGAGCGACGGAGAGCTGTACATCCGCAAGGTAACCGTGAAGGCTGCTCCGGTAACCGATACGCCGCCTGCGCCGACGGGCCTGTACTATGTGCCGCGCAACCAGGAAATCGCGATTTTCTGGGATGCCGGCGTCACGCACGCTTCCCAGCATAACATCAAGATCAAGGAGAAGCCGGAAGATCCCTGGACCGTGACCGTCTACAACAAAACGAATTTTCTGCCCACCGAACGGACATCGATCAAGAAAGTGAACGGCACCGATATTGTCAATGGACGCACCTACATCGTCGGCGTCAGCAGCGTGCTGAAGGACCTCGACGGAAAGATGTACGAGGGACCGACGACGGTCATTGAGGCAGCACCGAATGATATCATCAGCCTGCCTTCCCCGGCAGGAAGCGTGATCGGCGGCTGCAGGTATTCGACTCCTACTACGGAGCGAAGTGGGCGGTGAAGACCGGCCTGCATCCCGGCGATGCCCCTTTTGCGGAGCGGGACTATAAAGTGACCGCCATCCCTTCACAGTACGAGCATCTGGACTGGATCCAGCCGAGCGGCAATTCGCAGAAGGTGGCGGACAAGGCGCAGCTTGCCGTCTTCACCGCACGCGACGCGGCCCGGGTGTATGTGGCGATGGATGCGAGAGCCACGCTGCCGGCCTGGCTGTCGCCTGAAGCGGGGTGGAGCGAGATTGGGGACACCATCCGTCTGGAGGATTCGACCTACCCGTACACGATGAAGCTCTACCGGAAAGAAACCGCCGTGAACGCGCCGGTCACACTTGGACTCAACACCGTGGATGAGGTGAACGCGGGACGCAATATCGGATACTTCGTCCTCGCGGAGCGCAAGCCTGTCGGACTACATACAGCTCCGGTCGCACCATGGTCGAACCAGCGTACCGTGACCGTTACCGGTTCGGTTTATGAAAGCGGTATCACTTTGTCGGTCTACAATCACAAGTCGCCGGTGGCCGCCATGGTACTTGACGGGACGGCTTTCGAGTTGGACGTACCGCTGAACCTTGGCCCGAATGAACTGGAGCTGCGTGCGCAGCGGCCGGGCTCCCTGCTGTACGATTCCGTGACAGCCGCCGTCTATTATGACCCGGTCGCACCCGAGCTGCAGCTGGCTGAGCTGCCTTCGTCGGTCAAGACACCGGTGGTCGAGCTGAAAGGAAGCGTGAATGAAACCGCTTCCTTGACGGTGACCCGGGCCGGTGTGCCCATCGCCGGAACGGTTACGGCAGCGGCTTACGAGCCATTCACGCTCGACCTCCCGCTCGACGAAGGGGAGAACCGCCTCATCGTGACGGCTGAAGACCCGGTGGGGAACAAGACGGTCCGGGAGCTGAAGGTCCATTATACCTTCTGGGCCGGTACACCGCGGTTCATTAACCTTGACGGCCGGGAACTGAAGACCCTCTCTCCGGGAATGCAGGCTGCGGCCGAGCGCAGCATCACCAATACGACGTCGAAGACTAAGCAGATCATGCTGGTCGTCATTCTCCTGGATTCCAGGCAGCGGATGGCTGACTATACGGCGGCGGCCGCCGAGTTTGCTCCAGGCGAGACGAAGGTCCTGCGCGCAGGCTTCGTCCTGCCGTCCAGAACCGCCGGTTATACGATGAAAGCTTACATTTGGGACGGACTGGACGGCATGAAGCCGCTGTCCGAGGAGGCGGTGCTGCGATGAGCAAACGGCATGCATATCAAAGAAGCGGATCGATGAAAAGCGTTATGCTGCTCGGACTATCCGTTCTGCTGGGCTTGAGCGGGCTGCCTTACGGGTCCGGTGTCCGCACCGCTTCGGCAGCTGAAGCGGAGGTCGCTGCGGTCTTGCCGCTCGACCGGCCGGCCGGGCTGATGGCGGTGGAAGGCAGCGGATCCGTGACCCTGTCGTGGACCGGAGTGCCCGGGGCCGCAGTCTATCACGTCAAGCGGTCTCTGGTGAACGGCGGTCCTTACGAAACCGTTGCCGGGGGGCTGACGTCCTTCTCCTACACGGACAGCACGGTGGATAACGGGACGGTCTATTACTACGTCGTCACCGCTTCGGAGGCGGACGGCACGGGGGAGAGCATGATCTCCCGGCAGGTGAAGGCCCGGCCTTTCGCCGCCGCGGCAGGTGCTCCAGCCAAGCCTGCCGGGCTGTCGGCCGAGGCTGCCGACGGCAGTGTCACCCTGACCTGGGATCCGGTACCTGGAGCAGCCGGCTACACCGTCCAGCGCGCTGCCGCAGGCAGCGGGTCGTATGAGACGGTGGTCGAAGGACTGACCGCCGCGGTACACAAGGACACGGCGGTCGTGAACGGTACCGCCTACGACTACCGGGTCCTTGCGGTCAATACGAGCGGTGACAGCGCGCCGAGTGACGAACTGACGGCCGTACCGGCACGTGTCATCACCGTTGCCCAGGACGGTTCCGGTGATTATGCAACCGTCCAGGAGGCGGTCTACGCCATTCCGGCGGGGAACACGGCCCGTACGGTCGTGTACATCGAGCCCGGCGTCTACCGGGAGCGCGTGACGGTCGCTTCGCCGCTCGTCAGCCTCGTCGGCGCAGGACGTGATCTGACGAAGATCGTTTACAACCTTTCGAACGCGACTTCGCCGGGTTCCGCTTTGAACGGCGCCACGCTCTCGGTGACCGGGAACGGCTTCAGCGCGTCGAACCTGACCGTTGAGAACGACGCTCCCGTGTCCGAAGGCCAGGCCCTGGCGGTGCTGGTGAATGCGGACCAGTCCGTCTTCGAGAACGTGAAGCTGGCGGGCTACCAGGATACGCTGTATACGGGGATTCCCGCGGCAAGCCCGAGAATCGGCCGGCATTACTTCCGCAACAGCGTCATTCTGGGAAGGACGGATTTCATCTACGGCCCGGCCACGGCCGCCGTGTTCGACCACGTCGACGCGGTCAGCATCAACGCGGGGGATTCGGGCGGCTACGTCACGGCCGCCGCTACGAAGCGGGCGGAAGAACCGGGCCTCGTGTTCCTCGACTCCCGCCTGCTGAAGGACAGTACCGCCGCCGGGCTGCACTATCTCGGCCGCCCATGGCAGGATTATCCCAATGTGCGCTATATCAACACCTGGATGGACGAGCATATCCACCCGGAGGGCTGGACGACAATGCAGGTTCCGCCGTCCTACTTCGGAGAGTACCGCAGCCAGGGGGCCGGCGCGAACCCATCCACCCGGCTGATGTCCCACCAGATGTCGGCGGAAGAGGCGAACGGGTTCACCATCCCCCGGATGTTCGGCGGCTGGGATCCGTCGCGCCGGACCGTTCTGCCGAAGGCCATGCCGCAGGTGACGGCGGTCACCGCACCCGCCCAGCCGGACGGACAGAACGACACGTTCACGAAGCCGGTGGTCGTCTCGCTTCCCGTCTCCCATAACGAATCGGGAGCGTTCGGGGTACAGTACCGCGTGAACGGAGGGGAATGGACCTCCTATGCGGCTGAATTTGAAGTAGGGACGAAGGGCGAGAACACGGTGGACTACCGGCTGCTTGACGAGAGCGGCACCGCCGGAACGCTGCGGACGCTGAGTCTGCGGGTCGATCCCGACGCCCCGCTGCGGGTTCCCGCGTTCCCCGGCGCAGAAGGCGGCGCGATGTATGCGACCGGCGGCAGGGGACAGTCGGTCTATGAAGTGACGACGCTGGCGGATTACAATCCGGCCGCCAAGGAGCCGGAAGCGCCGATTCCCGGTTCCTTGCGGGATGCGGTCAGCCAAGGCAACCGAACGATTGTTTTCCGGGTATCCGGCACGATCCAGCTCAAGAGTGAACTGAAAATCTCCAACAACAATCTGACGATAGCCGGCCAAACGGCGCCGGGCGGCGGCATCGCGATCAGCGGTTATCCGGTGACGATCGGGGGAGACAATCTCATCGTCCGGTACCTCCGCTTCCGGGCGGGCGTGAACCAGCTCGGCGATACGGCCAATGTGGGCGGCGACAACATCATCATCGACCACTGCTCCTTCAGCTGGAGCTCGGACGAGACGCTGTCGCTCAAGGAGCACCGCAACATCACCGTGCAGTGGAGCCTGGTGAGCAACTCGCTGAACCAGTCGATCCACAGCAAGGGCTCCCACGGCTACGGCGGTATCTGGGGAGGCACGAATGTCACGTATCATCACAATCTTATTGTGAACCATTCGAGCCGCAATCCCCGGTTTGACCGACAGGTCGATCCCGACAACTTTCCGACCAAGATCGATTACCGCAACAATGTGATCTACAACTGGGGAGGCAATTCCGCTTACGGCGGAGAACAAGCAACAGGCATCAACATGATCAACAACTATTACAAACCGGGACCAAGCACCTTTGACAACGTAAAAACGCGAATTGTCAATCCCAGCAGCCAGATGGCCGGCGCCTGGTTTATCGAGGGCAACATCATCGAAGGGTATCCGGAGCACTCCGCCGACAACTGGAAGCAGTCCGTCGTACCGGACTTCGGCATGGACGCCCTGACGCGGCTGACGAAGCCGGCGGTTGTTCCGGACGCGGCCGACCCGATCGGCGGTCCTGTGGCGACAGACAGCGCCGAGACCGCATACCGGAAGGTGCTCGAGCAGGTGGGCGCCGTGCTGCCCATGCGGGACTCCCTGGATGCCCGCATTGTGACCGATATCAGGAAGGGCACCGGCAAGATTGTCAATACGATCGCCAGCGACGGGGGACTCCCGGTACTGGCGGAGGCCGCTGCTCCGGCGGACAGCGATCATGACGGCATGCCGGACGCCTGGGAGACGGCGCACGGACTGAATGAGGGCGATGCTTCCGATGCGAACGGGGACCACACCGGAGACGGCTTCACGAACCTCGAGAAGTACATGAATGAACTTGCGGCGGCATCCCGTCCTCTGAATCCCGAGGTGGAGATCACCAATCTGGCGATGCATGCCCAGTTCTTGACAGGCGAAGACATCGTGATCGAAGCCGGGGCCTCCGATGCGGACGGTTCGGTCGCCAAGGTCGAGTTCTACGACGGTGACCGGCTCCTCGGCGAGGATGCCGAAGCTCCGTATTCCTTCACGTGGAAGCAGGCGGCCGAGGGACAGCATTATGTATATGCCAAAGCTGTGGATGCCGGCGGCACCATGACCTTATCCTCCGCGGCCATCATCCATGTGAACGGACCCGCGAATGCGGCGCCATGGATCTCTCAGGATATCGGTTCAACCGCGATTCCGGGTTCGGCAAGCGTGAGCGACGCGGGGATCAAGGTTAAAGGGTCCGGGGAGATCGGGGCGGGCGGCCGGGATTCGCTGCACTTCGCCTACCAGCCGGTGCAGGGGAATTTTGAGTTTACGGCCCAAACCGCCTTTGCTTCGGAGATCGACAATCAGCTCAAGGTGGGCCTCATGGTACGCGAGAGCCTCGATCCGGCTTCGCCTGCGGTCATGCTGGCGCTGAGTATGGATCCTACCTACCACGGCAGCCATGCCCTCTTCCTGCAGCGCGGGGCGCAGGGCGGAGGTTATGAGAAGCAGATCGTGGACGGGGAACAGATCAGCGCGCCTTACTGGTTCAGGCTGGTGAGGGAGGGCGGCACTGTGACCGGTTACGTCTCCCAGGACGGGCTGAACTGGGGCCGCATCGGATCGGCGGCGGTACCGTGGGCCGGAGAAGTCTACGCGGGCCTGGCGGTCGATGCGGCCAAATCGACAAGCAGCTCCGACTATCTGGCGGCCGCCTTGTTCACGGACGTGAGCTTCCACCGGGCACCGGCCTTCACGCTGGAGAATCCGTCTGCGGAAACCGTGACGGTTCCGAAGTATGCCGTACATGGAACGATGACGGACGCCGGGCGGTTGACCGTGCAGAATAACGGGGCATCCGTATCGGAGCCGGCCGAGCTGCAGGCGGGGGAAGCCTTCTCAGTTCAGGTTCCCCTGACGGAAGGCGAGAATGTGATTACGGTCTCCGCTTCCACAGTGGAAGGAGATGGCGGAATGGTCAACACCCGGACGATCACCGTAACGTACAACAAGCTCCCTACGGTCATTGCACTTGAGGCACCGCTTCCTGACGTTGTTCTCTCACCAGCCTATGTGCTGAGGGCGAGAGTCAACAAGGATGCGGCGGTCACGCTGCTCCTGAACGGCACGGCGGTGGCGGAAGGGAAGCAGGTCACACAGGATACTCCGTTCGACGTACCGCTTACCCTGCGGGAAGGGGTCAATGAGATCACGGTGTCGGCCGTCGACCTCTACGGCATCGGCACCACGGATACGTACACCCTCACGTATCAAAAAGATTGGGGCAAAGGCTTATTTTCCGTAAGCCAAATGACGGTTACGGATTTGAACGGACGCCCGCTTCGGGATTGGAAGCAACCGCAGGACGCTTATGTGGAAGCGAGCTTCCATAACAACTCCGCCGTGGAGCAAAGCGGTGTCATGGTCATTGGTCTCTATGATAAAAAGGACCGGCTCGTCCGTTATGTCCTGATGGAGCAGACGGTACCCGGAGAAGCGACCAGAACCTTCCGGGCAGTGATGAGTCTGCCGAAGCGCCAGGACGGGGATCACTTGAAGGCTTTCGTATGGAAGGACTTGAGCGGCAAGCAGCCCGTCTCGAATATCCGCACGGCGCGGGAGGAGGAACGCAAGTGAAACGAAGCATTCGTACACTGCTGGCAGCGCTGATGCTGTGGTCGGCGACGATACTCCCCGCGATGGCGGAGCCGTCCGCACAGGCGGAGGTTATCGCTGTCTACGACCGGAGCAGCGGCATGGTTGAGATCTCGGGCAGAGCCGGCGCCGCGGAAGGGGCGAGGGTCGCCGTCCAGGTCCGCGGCCCGCAGAACCGGCTGGACTACATGGACCAGGGACTCACGGGACCCGGGGGCACGTTCCGGTTCCGGTATATGCCTGCTGAACACGAACCGGGTACGTATCGTGTCGTGATAGGGGGCGAAGCCGGTGCGGAGCCGGCTTCCGCCTCCTTCTCCCTGGCGGCCGGAAGCGCTGCTGCGGAGGAGCTTCGGGCGGCACTGTCGCCTGAGCAGCCTGACGGCAGCGGAGGCTGGTATGTCACACCGGTTACGGTCACGCTCCAAGCCGCCGGGGTGGATGCAGGTGCTCCCCCGGAGTACCGGGTCAATCAGGGACAGTGGCAGTCCTACGGCGCTCCCTTTACCCTGGGTACGGACGGGGAGCACCGGATCGAATTCCGCCATACTGGTGGTGAAGCGGAGAATGCTCGGCTATACTCGGCTTCCGTCAAGCTGGACACAACGGCACCGGTCACGACAGCGCAGATTGCCCCTTCGGCGGGCCCGGCTGCTGAGGGGCGTTCCCCTTCTCAGACCATCCGGCTGCAGGCCGAGGATAACCTGTCGGTAACCCGCTCCGTCTACCGGATCGACGGGGGCCCTTGGAACGCTTATTCCCATCCGGTTACGGCAGCTGTGTATGGAAGCGGGCGGTTCGAGTACCGGAGCTTCGATGAAGCCGGCAACACCGAAGAGGTGAGGAGTCTCGTGCAGGGAACCGGTCAGCCGGCAGCACAGGCACCGGCAGCCGATTCGCCGGTGCTCCGCCTCCGCGTGGTGACGGACCCTGCCATACTGCGGCCTGCGGACGGCCGGATGATCCCGGTCACGGCTTCGGTGTATGGGGAGCACGAATCCGGTCTTCATTCCTACTCCCTGGAATCGATCACCGCGGACGTTCCCCTTCCCGAGGAGGATATCGAAGGGGCTTCCATCGGCGCCTTCGACCCAAGCTTCCTTCTGCGGGCTGTGCCGGGCCGCCGCTACCTGATTACCTACACGGCGCTGGACGCGGCAGGCCGCCAAGTGAGAAGCTCGGTTGATCTGGCGGTTCCGTCCATGCCGGATGCGGCAAGGGAGCCCGGCAGTGCCCCGGCAGCTCCCATGGCGGAGCGGGTTGAAGGCGGCTGAATCCATTAGCAAGCCACAGCCGGCTGCAATAACCATCGCATCTCCGCTGCAAAGTGGGAAGCTCTGCCGCGGCAGCCCAGCGGATGCAGGGGCAGCCGCATAAGATCCTGCCGAAATCTGCACTATGGCAGGGCCGCGCTTCTTTCCCGGGATGCGCTGCCGGATCATCGGCAGCGCATCCTTCTTTTTTGTCCGCCGAGTCATGATCCCAGGCCGATCGCCCTATAGATAGGGAACAGAAGCCCTTTTCTCTGCATGACGCTTACAGCTTACAGTTAGGCTATGCACAGGAACAGGAGGAAAGGAACCGCATGAAACGCAGAAAAACCTATGTGATTGTCGGGGCAGGTGGGAGATCGCGATTCTTCTGCTCGGCGATCGCTACCGATTACAGGGACACCTCGGAGCTGCTCGCGCTGTGCGATGTCAATCAGACCCGGATGGACTATGCCAACCGGCAGCTCACGGAGAAATACGGCTGCCCGGCGGCGGCCACCTACAAGGCGGAGGACTTCGACCGCATGCTCCTCGAACAGAAGCCGGATACGGTGATCGTCACCTCCGTGGACCGCACCCATCATACCTACATTATCCGGGCGCTGGAGAAGGGCTGCGAAGTCATCACCGAGAAGCCGATGACCGTGGATGAAGACAAATGCGCCGAGATCCTGGAGGCCGTACACCGGACAGGAGGCAAAGTGCGGGTCGCATTCAACTACCGGTATGCACCCCACCATACGAAGGTACGGGAGCTGATCGGACAGGGAGCCATCGGCGAGGTGTTCTCCGTTCACTTCGAATGGCTGCTGAACACGAAGCACGGAGCCGACTATTTCCGCCGCTGGCACCGGGACAAGCGGAACAGCGGCGGACTGCTCGTGCACAAGTCGACCCACCACTTCGACCTTGTCAGCTACTGGATCGGTTCGGCCCCCGACTCCGTGTTTGCTTACGGGGACCTGCTCTTCTATGGGCGGGAGAATGCGGAGCGGCGGGGCGTGACCCGCTTCTACGACCGCGCAACAGGGCATCCGGCGGCCGAGGACGATCCGTTCGCCCTGCATCTGGACCGCAATGGGCGCCTCAAAGCGATGTATCTGGAAGCCGAGCACGAGGACGGCTATAAGCGGGATCTCAGCGTCTTCAGCGACGGAATCTCCATTGAGGATACGATGGGGGTGCTGGTCCGTTACCGTAACCGGGCCATCCTGACCTATGCCCTGCACGCATACAGCCCGTGGGAAGGATACCGCATAGCGATCAACGGGAGCAGGGGGCGGCTGGAGATGGAGATCATCGAGCAGTCCTATGTGAATTCAGGCGGGGACAAAGCGCTCGAAGGCGCGCTCAAGAACAAATCGCTGCGGATCTGGCCCATGTTCGGCGCACCGTACGAAGTGGAAGTGGAACAGGGGCAGGGCGGTCATGGAGGAGGCGATCCGGCACTGCTCCGGGATCTGTTCGGCGAGCCGGCCGATGATCCTTACCACAGGGCTGCGAATCACGAAGACGGAGCCCGGTCCATTCTCGTCGGCATCGCGGCCAATCACGCGATCCGAACAGGCCGGCCCGTACTTGTGGACGATCTGATCAAGCTGCCGCAGACAAGGGAAAGCCGATAAACCGATCGGCGGTTCACGATCAACTACTGGAATGAGGGATGACGATGAGGAGGAAGCTGCAGGGGGGTGTCTGGCCCACCATGCTGACACCGTTTACAAAAGAGGACAAAGTGGATTATGAAGCACTCGGCCGCCTCGTGGAGTGGTATATCGACAGAGGCGTCCACGGGCTGTTCGCGGTCTGCCAATCCAGCGAAATGTTCCGGCTGACGCTCGGGGAGCGGGCGGGCATTGCTGAGTTTGTCGTTAAAAAGGCGGCCGGCCGCGTACCGGTAGTGGCCTCGGGCCACATTGCCGATTCGCCGGAAGACCAGGCCGCCGAGCTGACCGTAATGGCCGGCACCGGCATCGACGCGCTGGTGCTCATCACGAACCGTCTGGCCGGCCCGGGAGATCCGGACGAGGTGATGGCGGAGCAGCTGCAGCGGCTCATCGAACGGCTGCCGCAGGACCTGCCTCTCGGGATGTACGAATGCCCTTATCCGTACAAGCGGCTGATCTCGCCCGAGCTGCTGAAGTGGTGTGCGGACTCGGGGCGCTTCCAATTTCTCAAAGATACATGCTGCGATCTGGAGACGCTGCGTCTTAGGATGGACGCCGTGCGGGGCAGCGGCCTGCAGATCTATAACGCCAACTCCGCGACGCTGCTCGAATCGCTTCCGCTCGGCATTGCCGGCTACAGCGGGGTGATGGCGAATTTCCATCCGGAGCTGTACGTCTGGCTGCTGAACCGCTTCAGGGAGGAGCCCGAGGAAACCGGCGGGCTGATGGACTTTTTGTCGGTGGCCGCATGGGTTGAGAAACAGCTGTATCCCGTCAGCGCCAAGTATTATCTGAAGCTCGAAGGCGTCCTGGATCACTGGTCGGCCCGCACGGCGGACGCCCGGGACCTGACTGCCACACACCGGCTGGAGCTGGAGCAGCTGCGCCGGCTGACCGAAACCTATCGGAGGAGGATCACCCAATGACCAAAGTACATACAGCCAACCGCCTGCAGGGAAGCATGCCGAAAATCGCGATCCGGCCGGTCATCGACGGCCGGCGGGGAGGCATCCGCGAATCGCTGGAGGAGGTGACGATGGAGCTGGCCCGCGCCGTGTCCGGTCTGCTCTCCGCCCGGCTCCGGCACGCGAACGGGCTTCCTGTGGAGTGCGTCATCGCCGACACCTGCATCGGGGGCGTCGCGGAAGCCGCCGCGGCAGAGGAGAAATTTGCCCGCGAAGGAGCGGGAGTCTCCATCACGGTGACGCCTTCATGGTGTTATCCGACCGAAACGATGGATACGGACCCGTTCCGGCCGAAGGCGGTCTGGGGCTTCAACGGGACGGAGCGCCCCGGAGCCGTGTATCTCGCCGCCGTTCTGGCCGCGCATAACCAGGCCGGGCTGCCGGCCTTCGGCATCTACGGCCGCGACGTGCAGGACATGGGCGACACGTCGATCCCGGACGACGTGCAGGAGAAGCTGCTGCGCTTCGCCAAGGCGGGGCTTGCCGCGGCCACCATGCGCGGCAAGTCGTATCTGTCCATGGGCTCGGTGTCGATGGGGATCGCCGGCTGCATTGCCGATGAGCCCTTTTTCCGGCGGTATCTCGGCATGCGCAACGAATACGTCGATATGAGTGAGTTCATCCGGCGGATGGAGCGGGAGATCTACGACCCGGAGGAGTTCGTGAGAGCCCTGGAGTGGACTCGTACGCACTGCCGGGAAGGGGAGGATGTGAACCCTCCCGCCCTGCGGCGCAGCCGCAGCCAGAAGGACGCCGATTGGGAGACCGTCGTGAAGATGGCGCTCATCGCCCGCGACCTGATGGTCGGCAACCCGGCGCTTGACCGGCTCGGCTACGGCGAGGAGGCGCTTGGCCGCAATGCGATTGCCGCCGGCTTCCAGGGCCAGCGGGCATGGACGGATCATTATCCGAACGGGGACTTCATGGAGGCGGTGCTGACGAGCTCCTTCGACTGGAACGGCATCCGGGAGCCGTATATGCTGGCCACGGAGAACGACACCCTGAACGGCGTCACGATGCTCTTCGGCCATCTGCTGACGGATGCCGCCCAGATCTTCGCCGATGTAAGGACGTATTGGAGCCCGGATGCCGTGAAGCGCGTGACAGGTTATGAACTTCAGGGCAGCACCGCGCACGGCCTCATCCACCTCATCAATTCGGGCCCGGCGGCGCTGGACGGAACGGGCAGGATGCGGAAGGACGGACTCCCGGTTATGAAGCCGTTCTGGGAGATTACGGAGGAGGAGGTGCAGGCCTGCCTGGAGGCCGTGCAGTGGTGCCCCGCCGTCGACTTCTTCCGGGGCGGCGGCTTCTCCACGGATTATACGACGTCAGCCGGCATGCCGGTAACCATGGCGCGCATCAACCTGGTGCACGGCCTTGGTCCCGTACTGCAGCTGGCCGAGGGCGTCACGGTCGAGCTGCCGGATGAGGTGCACCGGAAGCTCGACGAGCGGAGCAACCCGACCTGGCCGACGACCTGGTTCGCCCCGAACCTGACGGGCACAGGTGCCTTCCGCGATGTGTATACGGTCATGAACCACTGGGGCTCGAACCACGCGGCGGTCAGCTGCGGGCATATCGGAGCGGATCTCATCACGCTGGCCTCCATCCTCCGGATTCCGGTGGCGATGCACAACGTTCCGTCCGAGCGGCTGCTGCGGCCCAGCGCCTGGGGAGCCTTCGGCACGGAGGACACAACGGGCGCCGACTTCCGGGCCTGCGCGAATTTCGGCCCGTTGTACGGGTAAGAGCGGCTCCATCGCGAAGATAGGGAATCACACGATCCAATAGGGAAGAAGCTGTCGGACCATCCCGGCGGCTTCTTTTTTCTTCTCGATATGAAGAGCCATTCACACTCCCGTCCGGAGTTAATCTTTTGTTAATAAGTTATTTAGAAAAAGGCAATAGGCCTCCTATATAATGAGTGGTAAGGAAACGTTTCCCCATTATGTCATGAAGGAGTTCCGACCATGAAACTTAGCAAAAAATCACTTACCGTTCTCTCATTCACCCTCGGAGCGAGCGTCTTCGTCTCCACCGCCTTCGCCGATGCGCTGCTCGGCTCGGGGTACGACCGGCTCAAGGATTCCGTCAAGCTGACCGCCTCCCAGATGGAGCAGGGGCTGGGCAGTTACACGATGGAAGCGATGGTATCATTGGAAGACAACGGAAAGCCCTTGCTGCAAGCTTCCAACACCACCAAAGTGAATACATCGACGCAGGCGGAAGAGCGTACGAGCGTCAACCAGCAGTCGAACGGTGAGACGACATCGAGCTACACGTACACCGATCCCAAGATGACGGTACACAAAAGCAGCAGCGAAGAAAAGTATTTCGTCACAGAATTCCAGCAGGAGCAGAAGGACCGTAACGTCTTCACAAGCCCGTTCAAAGAGAAGGGCGCCCCGGAGATCGAGAAGATCGTGGACGCCGTGGTCGGCAATCTTAAAGACTACGTGCAGGCGGAAGAGAAAGCGGACGGCGGCAGGATCTACTCCGGAAGCCTGTCCGAGGCTCAGGTGCCGGCGGTCGTCAATGCGGTCTCGTCTTTCGGGATCAAGCGGATGATTGAGAGCGAAAGGCGCTCACAGGAGGACTCGAATCTCCCTGAGATCGAGAGCGACATCTACGTCAAAAAGATTGTGGGCACCGCAGAGGAAACGAAGACCGGTCTGCTCCAAAGCCTGACGGGCGACATCACGCTCACCGGCAAGGACAAGAACGGGACGCAGCACGATCTGACGATGAACATCGTGTTCAAGCTCTCGGATGTCGGCACAACCAAGATTACCCTGCCTGACCTGACCGGAGCGAATGTGGAGAAGGTCACCGATCACGGCAATGGATTCAGCGCGAAGTACGTCGGTACGTACAAGAATAACGTGATCCTCGAGAAAGACGGCAAGCTCGTCAAGATCGGCGAGAGAACGCTGGAGATTCTGAGCGTCGACAAGGACAAGGTGACCGGCCGGTATACTGAGACCGTGAAGCCTGGATTCGAGGCTGAGTTCGGCGAGAAGTATAACTTTACGTTCGAATATGACCCGAACCAGTCGAAGCCGTTCTCGACCTTCACTTACACGAATGCCAAAGGCGAGCAGGAGCAGGGACAGCTGCACACGGGCAGCGCCGGTACTCTGTATCTTGAGCTGGATATCGAGATCATCGACGAGCACTCCATCCGCTCCAACGCGGCGCGCCCTTACTTCGACGGGCAATTCCACCGCGTATTCGAGGAATAAGCAGAAAAGCAAGAAGGGAGGGAGGCCGTGCTTCACAGCGGCTTCCTGACCTGCTAAGGAGAGAAAAACCGAGATGACCAAAGCCATCGAAATTACCGGCTTGACCAAGGTGTACAGCAACGGACGGGGGATCAGCGATCTGAATCTCGAGATCGATACGGGCGACATCTTCGGCTTCCTCGGCCCGAACGGCGCAGGCAAAACGACCGCGATGAAGATGATGGCGGGACTGGTCAAACCGGACCGCGGCGATGTGCGGATCTTCGGCGCCAGCGTCTTCGAGGACTACGTCCAAGCCATGAAGCCGGTGGGCTGCATGATCGAGACCGCCGAGTCGTATCCCTATATGACGGCGAACGACAACCTGAAGCTGTTCGCCCGGTTCTATCCGGACATCGACCAGCGTAGAATCGACGAATGCCTGGAGATTACCGGCATGCTGAAGTACAAGAACGAGAAATCCAGGAAGTTCTCCCTCGGGATGAAGCAGCGCCTCGGCATCGCGGCGGCGATCCTGTCGAGGCCGAAGCTGCTCGTTCTGGACGAGCCCCTGAACGGGCTGGACGTCGAGGGGATGCTCGAGATGAGGAAGCTCATCAAGCGGCTCTCCCAGGATGAAGGGACGACCTTCTTCATCTCGAGTCATCTGATCCATGACGTGGAGCTCACCTGTAACCGGATCGGCGTGGTATACGGCGGGAAGCTCGTCAACGTGGACTATACCAGCAGCATCCTCTCGAATTACGCATCGCTGGAGAATTATTTTGTTAGTGAGGTGGACCGCAGTGGCCGGATTTAAAGCCGCATTCATCAATGAAGCCTTCAAGCTGCTCAAGAAGAAAAAAATCATCGCGGCCGCGATCCTGTCCATTCTTGCCGTTGTCATCGGACAAATTGCCGTGACTTCCATCAAGCACGGGCTGGGTCTTCGGGTGGCGGGGAGCACCGAATTTCCGTTCGTGGTGCTGACGCTGTTTACATACACGATCCTGCCGCTGTTCGCCACGTTCGTGGCCATCGATATGTTCAGCGGCGAATTCTCATCCAACACGATGAAAATCACGCTCACCCGTCCGGTGTCCCGGTTCGGGGTGTTCAGTGCGAAGGTCCTGAACGTAGCGCTGTTCATTGCGGCGAATCTCGCCTTCGTCATGGTGCTGTCCCTGCTGGCCGGCTTCCTGTTCAACATGTCGTCCGTCTCCCTGACCGGCATCGTCAGGGTCATCCTGTCTTACATGGCGACGTTCTTCCCGGTGTTCGTGTTCTCGCTGCTGGTCGTTCTGCTCTCCAACGTGCTGCGCGGAGGGCTTGCGGTATTCTTTCTCTCCGTCATCGCCTTCGCCGCGCTGAACTTCCTGGGCATCCTGTTCTCGGGCTATTCGAGCTTCTTCATTACTTCCATGTTCGACTGGTATACACTCTGGATCTCCGAGACGGTGAATGTGTTCAAGATCCTCCGCCAGCTCTTTATCATGACCGGCTGTGGTATAATGTTGTTCACCGCAGGCTTCTACCTGTTCGACAACAAGGATATCTAGCGGTTCGCACAGAGAACGGGATGTACAGAGAGAAAGGGATTGTCCGATGCAGTTAACCAAACGCTTCTTCCTGATGAATACGCTGGCCGTCCTGCTCTCCATTGCGCTGACGGCTCTGGCGGCTGTCATTTTTGTGGCCGTGTATACGGAGCTGTTCGGCCGGGAAGCCCAGATCCGGCAGTGGGAGAGGGCCTTCGAGGTACGGACGGGCTTAAGCGAGATTCAGCGGGAAGCGATGACCCGGGATTTCGGAGGGGTGGCAGACCCCTCGTATCAGCAGGAGCTGTCCCAGCGGGTGAAGGCGCTCGGTGCCCATGCCATCCTCCTGAAGAACAGGGAGGTGCTGTTCGCCACCCGAACGTTCAGCCGGCCCGATGTAGAGAAAAGTCTGCTGCTGACCGCCGTGAGCCCCCATGAAGACACCGTAGAGTTGGACGGTACGACTTACCTGATTGCCCGCGCTTCTTACGAGCTCCCTTCAGGAGAAGACGGGGTGCTGCTGCTCCTCGCTCCGCTAAAGCTGAATACCTCCTTTTATCTTCTGCTCGGCAGCTTTGTTGTCGGCTTTTTCGTGCTGACGTTCCTCCTGCTGAACGCCTGGGTGTCCTACCGCTTCTCGCGCGGGATCATCCTGCCGGTCACGAGGCTGAGGAACGCCGCTGTCCACATCAGCCGCGGGGACCTCGACTTCGGGATCGCCGAAGAGGGGGACGACGAGGTGCGGGAGCTGTGCCGGACGCTCGAGCTCATGCGGATCAAGCTGAAGGAATCGGTCTATCTGCAGCAGAAATATGATGAGAACCGCAATTTCCTGGTATCGAGCATCTCCCACGATCTGAAGACGCCGGTTACCTCGATCAAAGGGTATATCGAAGGGATCATCGACGGGGTGGCAAGAACCCCCGAGAAGAGGGCGGAGTACCTCGAGACCGCCCGTTCCAAGGCCGTGCTGGTAAACACGATGATCGACGATCTGCTGCTGTATTCGAAGCTCGATTTGCAGCAGCTGCCGTACCATTTTGAACGGACGGATCTCTACCGTTACTTCGAGGACTGCGCCGCTGAATACCGCCATGAGTTCGACCTCGCCGGGATCACGCTTGAATTCGTAAGCGAGCTGAGCGCGCCGGCAGCGGTGTATATCGACCGCGAACGATTGAAGCGGGTGATCCAGAATATTCTCGACAACGCGGCCAAATACGTGAACCAGGCGGACGGAAGAGTGGAGCTCCGGCTGAGGGAGACCCGCACTTCGGCCATCATAGAGATCCGAGACAACGGGCCGGGCATCCCGGAGGGGGATCTTCCCCATATTTTCGACCGGTTCTACCGGGTGGACGCTTCCCGCAAGAATGCCGACGGAAGCGGGCTCGGGCTCGCGATCGCCAAGCAGATCGTGGAAGGGCACGGGGGGACGATCTGGGCCCGCAGTGCTCCGGGGGAAGGCACCCGGATCATGATCTCGCTGAAGAAGAGTGGAATGGGAGAGACGACTTGAATGAAAAAGATACTGATTATCGAGGATGATCAAAGCATTGCCAATCTGCAGCGGGATTACCTGGAGCTCAGCGGCTATGCGGTAAGGATTGTAGAGAGCGGAGCGGAGGGTTTGAAGGCACTGAAGGAAGAAGAATTCTCCCTCGTGATTCTGGATATCATGCTGCCGGGGATGGACGGCTTCGAGGTGCTCCGGACGATCCGGGAGCAGGAGGAGCTGCCGGTGCTGCTCGTCTCCGCACGCTCGGAGGAAATCTACAAAATCAACGGCCTCGGTCTCGGCGCCGACGATTACATCACGAAGCCGTTCAGCTCCGGGGAGCTGGTCGCCCGGGTGAACGCGCATCTGAACAAGTACGAGCGGATGAAGGAGCGGTTCGGCGGTGCACAGGCGAACACTGGAACCACGCTTCGGGTCCGGGGTCTCGAGATCCATAAGGATTCCCGGCGGGTGTTCGTGAACGGCAGTGAAGTAGCGATGGCCCAGAAAGAATTCGAGCTGCTCCTGTTCCTGTTCCAGCACGCCAACCGGGTGTTCGGCAAGGAGGAGCTCTTCGAGCGGATCTGGGGGATGGATGCGATGGGGGATGCTTCCACCGTCACCGTCCATATTGCGAGAATCCGCGAGAAGATCGAGGACACGCCCTCGAAGCCCCAGTACATCGGCACGGTATGGGGAGCCGGGTACCGGTTTATCGTGTGACCGGCCGTGAAGAAGGTGAGGTTTAATGCACGCGAAGAGGGAACCATCACCTTCCCGACAGGCGGCAGTAGAAACTTTTTATAAAAGCGCCTTGAACGAATGCCGGATGACATCCCCGCGGCTGATGATCCCCACAAGTTCCCCGTGCTGCTCGACAGGCAGCTTCTTAATCTGTCTTTGGGCGAGGATGGCCGCGACATTCTCCATAGGCTCCTCCGCCTGCACCGTAATAACCTTCTTGGTGGCGATGTCCATCACCGGCAGATCCAGAATCCGGCTGATCCGCTCGTCAAATCCGAATTCATCCCCCCGGAACACAAAGGTAAAGAATAACGAGCCGACCACCCGGTCTTCGTGTCTGCCGATATACTCCATAATATCCCCGTCACTGATATACCCCACGATCTTCTTCCTGCCGTTCACCACGGGCACGCCGCTGATCCGGTGCTCCAGAAACATCCGGATCACCGAGCGGACGCTGTCGGTTTCGTTCACACAGTAAACATTTCGGATCATAATATCATGTGCTTTCATCATGACGATTCACTCCTCGCCGGGTTTCTTATGGATACGCCTTGAATGCGGCCCTGAATGCTGCCTGTTCGCTCTGGAGCGTCAGGGTTCTTTTTTATTATATGACGGGAAGCCGTTGGCTTCTGTGAGGCAGCGCATTGCGAGCACAAGTCTTTTCTCCCACAATCTCCCACAATTGTGCCAAAGGCTGTCCGCAATCGCCCGGTATTCTATTTACCAAGGGGCAAGGGCATGATAGCCCCAACTCACTTAGGTAAAGGAGTGTTTGGCGAATGGAATGGAAACTTGGGCTGATGAAAATGAGTGCAGCAGCGATGATTTTGGCGGGGACGGCCGGGGGCTTCAGCAGCGTATCTGCAGAGGAAACGGGGGCGGCAGATGAGGTGCAGGCGGCTGCGCAGGGTGCAGTGGATGCAGCGCAGGCCGAAGGGAAGCCGAGGATCGTCCGGTTCCACACGAATGGTGCGGGGTTGCTAAGCCATCCTGCCCACCAGCGCAGCTATTGGAAGCTGCTTGTCCAAACGTATGCACCGGAGTCGGCGGAGGCCTGGGCGGCTGCATTGGAAGAACGGAAGGCGATCGAAGCCACCCTGCCGGAGCCGGAGCCGGGGGCGAACCGCGTTATCAAGGTGAAAGGGAAGCTTCCTGAAGGCGCTGCAGAGTGGAGCGGAGAGCTCCCCGAACCGACACCGGGGATCGAATCCCCCAAAGTCCTGCGCATCCATCCGGACGGCGATACGCCGGGTGAGCCCGCGCCTGCGGACGGCACGACGAAGAACGTGAAGATCTTCAAGTTCCACGCGGAGACGGGAGATGGTACAATCAGCACAAAGCCTTCTCCGGAAGCGGAGCGACTCATCAAGCTGGGTGAAGCGGTGGAGGCGGATGACGCCGAGGCGGTTCGCGCGCTGCTGCCCCAGCTGCTGGATGACTACCGCAAGCAAACCGAGGAGCTCAAGAAGCTGGCGGAGAAGCTGAAAGCACTGGAAGCGGACACGCAGGCTGAAGCGGAATAAGAAAGAAGCCGACAGGAGCAGGCCGTTCAGGCCCTCCTGTTTGCTCGTTTGTACCGGAGGACAGGGGAGCATGGGATACGTAAGGGGGAGGACAGAGCGATGTACCGGATCTATCTGGTGGAAGATGAGGAGCATTTGAGAGGGATCCTGGAGGCTTATCTCAGGCAGGAGGGCTGGCAGGTGCGTTCGTTCGCAGACGGATTCTCGGCACGTGAGGCGATAGCGGAGCGGCCGGACTTGTGGGTCCTTGATATTATGCTGCCGGGAGGCGTAGACGGGTATCAGCTCCTGCGCGAAGTGAAGGCCGACCGGCCGCTGCAGCCGGTGATCTTCATCTCCGCCAGGGATGCGGACATCGACCGGGTGGTGGGACTCGAGATGGGCAGCGATGATTATATCGCGAAGCCCTTTCTGCCGCGCGAGCTGGTGGTGCGCACCCGCAGGCTGCTCGAGCGGGTGTACCGGATTCCTGCGGGAGCCTTGGTGGAAGCCGGCGGCCGGAGGAGCAGGCTGTACCTGCGGCCTTACACGATCGATGAAGCGGCAAGGATGGTAGAGGATGACCAGGGAACGGTCATTGATTTGACCTCGAAGGAGTTCGAGCTGCTGCTTTATTTTGCCAGGCATGCAGGTCAAGTGCTGGAACGCGAGCAGGTGCTGAACGCGGTCTGGGGGAGCGATTATTTCGGGTCGGACCGGGTGGTCGACGATCTCGTGCGCCGGCTGCGCCGCAGGCTCCGGGAGCTCCGGCTGGAGACCGTATACGGTTACGGATACAGGGTGGTGGGCGGATGAGCGTAAAGCATTGGCCGCTGTCCGTCAAGCTGTGGGGCGTTTTCGCCGCGCTGACCCTGTTCATCTTCGGCCTGCTGGCCCTGCTGCTGCCCTGGATGCTCAAGGGCTTCTTCACCGACCAGCTCTATGATCTTCTGGTCGATTCCCAGACGAACGTGCAAATGCTGCAGGGGTCGGTTCCCGCAGCCGGAGGTACTCTGGAGCAGTCTGCGGCACCACAAGTTGCCCCGAAGGCATCCGAAACGGTTCCCCACCCCGGCAGTAAGGCGATCCCATCGCAGAATGGCTCTCCTGCAGCCGAGGCATACCCGGCCCCAGCCCCGGATGCATCCCGCGAGATGAGAATCCGGATCCTGCCCGACACCGGCGGGGTCCAGGATGTCGTGATCGAACCCGGGCAGGCCATCCTGCGCGTGCAGAGGGAGCTGAAGGACGAACTCGAGCCCGGAATGCCGCGGATTCAGCACTTTATGATCAGGGGGGACAGCGCGGAGCTGCCTGCCCGGATTCCCATAGCCGCCCCCTTCGTAGAGGCGATCGAGAAGGATGCCCAGACCCAGGATCGTCCGCTGGAAAAATACACTCTGAACATCAACGACCAGACGCTGTTCTATGTCATCCGCAAAGAGCAGGCTGAGGGGACGGCGAGCTATCTGGTTTCGTATACTACCGGCAGCTACCGCAACGATCTGGTTATGGCGATGTTCGTGAGACTCATGCTGCTCATGGTCGGCTTGATCGTATTCAGCTGGCTGCCCTGCCTCGTGCTGGCCCGGTACCTGACCCGGCCGCTGGTACAGATGGAGCGCCATGTCGGCCGCCTGGCCGAGCGGGACTGGCACGAGCCTCTGGAGACGGCCCGGCGCGATGAGATCGGTCGTCTGGCCCAGGCCATCGAATCGATGCGGCAGCGCCTGGTGCGGCAGGATCAGGCGCAGCAGTTCTTCTTGCATAACATCTCCCATGAGCTGAAGACCCCGGTGATGGTGATCCGCAGCTACGTCCAGTCGATCCAGGACGGCATCTTTCCGAGAGGCTCGCTGCAGGGAAGCCTGAGCGTGATCCTGAAGGAATCCGAACGGCTCGAACGCAAGGTGCTCGATCTGCTTCTGCTCAATAAGCTCAATTACATGTCGTCCCGCGAAAAAGAAACACAAGCATTCCCGCTCGCCCCGGTTGTGGACGACACGGTACAGCGGCTGCGGTTCAAACGGCCGGACATCCGCTGGGAAGTATCGGTACCGGAGTCCGCCGCCATGCGCGGGGACCCCGAGCAGTGGGGTGTGGCGCTTGAGAATCTGCTCGATAACCAGCTGCGCTATGCGGAATCGGTCATACGGCTGAGCGTAGATCCCGGCGATCCGAAGGAGGGCGGCCGGTCCGGCGGCGCGGACGGTACTCCGGTGATTCGCATTGCCAATGACGGCCCCCGGCTGGATGAGGAGACGCTGTCCCGCATGTTCGAGCCCTTCCAGACGGGGGAGGACGGTCAGTTCGGTCTGGGACTGACGATCGTCCGTCAGATCGCGGCGAATCACGGGATGACGGTTCGGGCGGTGAATGAATTGGACAGTGTAGCTTTTTACCTGGAGCCCATAGTTCATGAGAAGGCGGGATAAACCATCCTGGCCTGGCCAAAGTCCGTTAACCCCGCGGCGGGCTTAAGCGCAAAAAAGATTCTTGCTTTTTCCCTCTCCAAAGGCTATTATGGACTCACGAAGTCCACAATGGGGGAAGGCCATGAAATACTCACAAGCCACCGATTACGCACTTCATGCCATGCTTTATCTGGTGGCAGCCGCGCCGGAGAAGCCGGTCGGGGTGCAGTTCCTGGCCGAGAAGCTGGGTGTCTCGCAGACCTATCTGTCCAAAATGATGAGCAAGCTTGTCAAAGCCGGGTTGATCCATTCCGTCCCTGGAGCCCATGGCGGGTACAGACTCAAGCGGAGCCTGGAAGAGATCTCGTTCCTCGATGTGATCCATGCGATTGAAGGCACGGCCTCTTTCTTCGAATGCAGTCTGAATCACGGGAGCGAATGCCTGATCCAGCAGGTGGTGCTTGACGCCGAACGCCAGATGGAGCAGGTGCTGCAGAACACGAAGATCTCCGATATTGCGGCACGGCTGCAGAAGGAAGATGCAGAAGGAAAATAAAGAAGGATGAATCATCCTTCGCTTTTTTTGGGATAAATATGGATTATACTAATCCATAATATCTATAATAAACTTTTCATCATTAAGGGGGAATCACTATGATTTACGATTGTGCCATTATTGGCGGAGGTCCGGCAGGACTGAATGCGGCGCTGGTACTCGGCAGGGCGAGAAGAACCGTGGCCTTGTTCGATAATGACCGGCCCCGTAATAAAGTAACCCATGCTTCGCACGGCTTTCTGACTCAGGACGGTGTGACACCGGCTGAATTCCGCCGAATCGCCTATCAGGAGGTGCTGAGGTATCCGTCGGTAGAGCATTACCCTGTCTCGATTGTGAACGTTCGCAGACTGGAGAACGGGTTCGAATTGACAACCGAGAGCGGGGAACGGTTCCAATCCCGCAAGCTGCTGATCACCTCAGGGCTGAAGGAAGTGTATCCGGCGATTCCGGGACTAAAGGAGCTGTACGGCCGGAGCTTGTTCCACTGCCCTTACTGCGACGGCTGGGAGCTCCGGGATCAGCCGCTGATCGTGCTATCGGAGCATCCGAAAGTCTTCCACCTCGCCAAGCTGGTCCACCAGTGGAGCCGGGATCTCGTGGTCTGCACGAACGGTGCCGCTGTCCTGACAGAAGAGCAGAAGGGAGTGCTGGCTTCGCGGAAGATCATCGTGTCCGAGCAGACCGTGGCGGCTTTCCACGGCAGCGACGGGAAGCTGCGCCAGGTGGAGTTCACCGACGGCACGCGGCTGGATCGGACGGGCGGCTTCATCACGCCGGCATGGCAGCCGCAGACCGATTTTCGGGAGCAGCTCGGCTATGAAGCGACGGAGCTCGGGGGCATCCGGACCGACGAAACGGGCCGAAGCTCGGTACCCGGCCTGTTTGCGGCAGGGGAAGCCTCCACCGGCGCCCCTTCGCAGCTGATCCTGTCCGCGGCGGCCGGCAGCCTGGCGGCGGTCACCATCAACGTGGAGCTGATGGAAGAAGCGTTCGCCTGATGCTTACGGAACCAGCTCGACGGTGAAGGAGACGGCAGGGGCACCCTCGGTTCTGGCAGCCGCCGAACAGGTTTATCCGGCGCAGCGATCTGCTATACTGATAGAAAAGCGGCAGGCCGCCAAAGGAAGAGAGGAGCACTTATGATCTCTATCACTCAAGCCCCTGTAGTCCAAGCCGAAATGCTGATCCGAAAGCCGGCGGCGGAGGTATTCGAAGCCTTCGTGAACCCGGAGATCACGACAAGGTTCTGGTTCACCCGCAGCAGCGGGAGATTGGAAGCGGGCAAGAAGATCCGCTGGGACTGGGAGATGTACGGTGTGGGCGATGACATTCACGTCCTCGCCATCGAGGAGAACCGGCGGATTCGGATCGAGTCGTCCGACGGGACGCAGACCGAGTGGCTGTTCACACCGCGGGGGCAGAACGAAACCTTCGTGGCGATCACCCCCTCCGGGTTTGCCGGCGATGGGGACTCGGTAGTGCAGCAGGCCATCGACTCCATGGGAGGGTATACGATGGTGCTCTGCGGCTTGAAGGCGCTGCTCGAGCATAACGTCGTCCTGAATCTGGTAGCGGACAAATCACCCGACGCGCACGTGACCTGAACTTCATTGAAGACCAAAGAGAGCCTGCGGATCATCATCCGAAGGCTCTCTTCTCTTGTCGCTGCATCTAAGGAATCGTGTGAAAAAAACGGACGCAGCTACTCCTCATCTGTCGTGAAATCCAGCCCGCCGATATGCAGCATCTCCGTGCCCGGATGCTCCGGCAGGAAAAAGAGCTTGCGCACCTTCGTGCCGTCACTGTAGACGAGTTCGATGGTGTTTCCCTGGATGGCGTACGTTCCGGCTGCGGCTTCCCGTTCGGAGGAGACCACAGTGGATGACCCTGACCCGTCACCGCCCGTGTCGGAACCGTCCGTGAACGCGCCGGCCCAGCCGCTGCCCGAGAAGGTGCCGTCCTTGCGGAAGGTGAAGAGGCTCTCCGACGCAACGCCGCCGCCCGAGCCGTTGCCCGCATAGCTGAACGACCGGTACTCGCCTTCCAGCTTCACTCCGTCGGAGACCGGGATCTTCCGGTAGGTCAAATTATTAATTTTCAGTTCCGACTCCGACTTCACTTCGTATGGATATTTATCCCCATTGCCCAGGCGAATCTCTTGATTCGCGATCTCGTAGGTTACGCAGTCCTCCGGTGTGCAGGCCACCGCATCCAAGCCGTTCTCCGGCTCACGGATGTAGACTTTGCCGTCCGGCATAAAGTAGTAGTATCTCCAGCATAAGCCCCCGCAGTATCCGGTGACGTCAACCGTCCAGCCGGCATACAGTCCGCTCGGGGAGCCTGCCGGAGGGGCGGCTTCTCCAGCGCTGTCTGCAGGGACGGAACCCCCGGCCGGATCCTTGGCCGGAGCCTCTGCCGGATCTTCCGCCGGATTCCCCGCGGCGAGATCCCCGCCGATCAAGGAATTCAGCAGGGCCAGCGCGGTTTCGCGATCGATCCCCAGCTCTTCCAGGAACGCGCCGCTGTATACGAAGATCGTCCGTTTCTCCCCCTGCCAGCCCACAACCGCACCGGTAGCTTCGCTGACAAACCGGAGGGGAATCAGCGTGTTCCCGTCCACGATCCGGGGCGCTTTCTCGAGAGTGACTTCTTGTCCATTCACCTGCGCTTTGCCGCTGTCCACCGTCAGCAGGAACGACTGACCGTCTGCCGTCCCCCGGATCGTGCGGTCCTGCGCGTTCCAAACCAGCTCCACACCGAGCGCCTCCACAAGCGGCCGCAGCTGGACAAGGGTGGTTCCGTCCTCAAGCAGGGGATCGACAGAGAACGAAACCGGCTCATCATCCACATAAACGCCGATCGGCTGGGCTTCCCGGGCACTCGCCGATCTGTCATAAGTCAGAATCATTCCCACCAAGATAACCATCCAAGCAAACAGTACCTTCGTGCTTCGCTTCAACCCTTCGCTTGACATCCTGTGATCCTGCTCCCTCCCGGTCATGTAATGGAAATAGGCTGGATTCGCCTTCAATATTTTACCACATCCATCCTTCTGTCCCCATGCGGCGATAGGCCTGTTTGCCCCTTGCGGCAGCCAGCGTCATGATGCCTTTTCCTCCTGAGTACAGCAACCTTACGGCCGGTTTTACGTCTATGGGTCAGAAGCGTAAGAGGGAGGCTGGAAATCATAGTACGAAAATGGCTTCTTGCGGCGCTTGCCACCGCCGTCGCCACAGGATGCGGGGCTGCGTCACAAAGCATATCTGATCAGGTTGTTCAGCCGGTCGATAAGAAGCGGAATCAGCAGCCGCTGCTGGAGATGAAAGAGCGGATTACCGGAGTACAGGCCCAGCTGGAAGAGCGGTTTTCCATCCGGTTCATGGCCCTAGGGGTGGGGGCGAACGAGGTGCTCCTGCAGATCCGCTCCGCCCAGGATATCGAGAAAATCATTACCGCAGAGGAACAGGAGGAGATCCGGGAGGCGGTCTTCGCGGCGGCCGGAAGCGAATTTCCGCTCAACCTTACCGTGTGGAGCTGCTGCCGGGGAGAGCCGGATATCACGGGGATCGTCCGGGATGCGGACGGGGACCGGATTCTTATTGTCGATGAGCAAAAGAAGGTCGGAAGCAGCGATCTTCCGGAGGCCATGTGGGTCAATCTGCAGCCTGACGGCATCCTGAGGATCGGCGGAGCCGCAGCCAAGTCCAAGGGCATGGACAGCTCCCTGGTCGGGAAGGAAGCTCAAGTCTGGACTACGGGATTCATCGCAGACTCGTATCCCCAGCAGGCCTCAGCACTCAAAATCGTGATCGAATAAACGGCCGAACGGAGAGAATCCACATGAAAAAAACAATAGCGCTCCTCCTCTTCGCCGCCTTGTGCGTCTTTCAGTATATACATAATGATACCCCCGACCAGGACCCGTTCCGGATCACCGACTACAGCCGGCTGCATCCCGTGAAGGTGGAACGGGTTGTGCAGGGCAGGGAAGAGGAGCAGCTGACCGCTCTGCTGCGCGAGGCACGGCAAAAGGGGCTTACGGTGTCCCTTGCGGGGCAGCGGCACAGCCAGGGCGGCCACACCTACTACGAAGACGGCATCGTCATCGATATGACTTCCTTCAACAAGGTCCTAGCCGTCGATCCGCAGGCCCGGACGATCCGCGTGCAGGCCGGGGCGACCTGGAAGGAGGTGCAGGATGCCGTCAACCCTTACGGACTGGCGGTCAAAAGCATGCAGTCGCAGAATATTTTTACCGTCGGCGGGTCGATCAGCATCAACGCGCACGGGCGGGATATCCGGCATGGCTCTCTGATTGGAAGCGTGGAGTCGTTCCGCCTGCTGACGGCAGACGGGCAGGTGCGCCATGTCAGCCGGACGGAGAACGCCGAGCTGTTCCCGCTGGCCCTGGGAGGCTACGGGCTCTTCGGCATCATCCTGGATGTGACGCTGACTCTGACGGAGGACGAAGTGTACCGGATCGCCGCGGAGTTCACCGACACCGCTTCGTATACGGATTATTTCCGCCGCCGCGTGCTCGGGGATCCGGATGTCCGCATGCACATCGCCCGGATCTCCGTCGCCCCGGACGGGTATCTCAGCGATATGTACGCGATCCATTACCTCAGCGAGAGCAGCGCCGATCTGTCCCGGTACAGCACGCTGCTGAAGCGGGAGTCCGGCGTGGTGCCGTCGAAGCTTCTGTTTCACTTGAACCGTTCTTCCCCCTGGGGCAAGAATGTGTTCTGGTCTCTGCAGAAGAACTATTTTGCCGCACACCAAAATGGCACCCGGATCAGCCGCAACAATGCGATGCGCTCCGAGTCCGGGTTCATGGAATACCGCACGGCGGGGAGGAACGACCTGCTGCAGGAATATTTTATCCCGCTGGATGAGTTCTCCGGATTCGTGGAGGAGCTGAAGAAGATTCTTCCCGAGGAAGAGCTCAATCTCTTGAACATTACGGTCCGCTACGTGGCGCAGGATCAGGAAGCGAAGCTGTCCTATGCGAGAGAGGACATGTTCGCGCTCGTCTGCCTGTTCAACGTCTCGCTGTCGGATGCGGAGCAGCAGGACTTCCGCCAGGGGATTCAGCGCATTCTCGATGCGGTCCTGCGGCACCGGGGAACGTATTATCTTCCCTATGCCGCCTATCCGACGCAGGAGCAGTTCCGGAAGGCGTACCCGGAGAGCGGGGACTTCTTCGCCATGAAAGACCGCTATGATCCGCAGCACCTATTCATGAACGGATTCTATGACCAATACAGAGGGGACTAAGCCTATGTCGATCCAGTGGCTCATCCGGACCCAGAGCGTCGTGACGCTGGCCGGAGGCATGATCTATCCGTATTATCTGCTCTTCCTCAAGAACCTCGGCAACAGCTACTCGAAGTACGGGCTGGCCTTCGCCGTATTCACCGTGAGCGGAGCCCTGGCCTCCCAGTGGCTCGGTCCCCGGCTTGACCGGCTTGGAGCAAGTTTGCTCGTCTGGAGCCCGCTCGGGATGACCGCCGCGATGCTGCTCTTCCCCTGGGTGGCTTCCTACGGCTGGGTGCTCGCGCTTCAGCTCGTGATGGGCGCCTGCAGCGCCATGCAGCGGATGGGGGAGCGGCTTCTGCTGGCCGACGGGACGCAGCCGGGGACCCGCGGCCCGGACATGGCGAATTACCAATTCTGGACCTCGCTGGCCTCGGGCGCTGCGGTCATTCTCGGCGGATATGTCATCGACTGGCTGACGATCGATGTGCTGTTCTATTTCAGCGCCATTCTGTACGCAGCCAGCGCCTGGGCCGTGCGGCGGTACAACAAGACCGCGAAGCGGCGGGGTACGCCATCCGCATGATTTGCGCATAAGCAGGGCTCCGGCCCCCAGATGATGGGGCGGGGCCTCTTTTGCACGGGCTGGTTGCCTCCTGCACATGAAGTTGCTTGAGAGCTACACGGAGGGACAGCGTACAACCGTGTTATGGTTAGGCCATCCGGTTGTCCGGGAGATATAGCCTGAAGCGGAAGGAGCGTGAATAATGGGAAGCAGGAGCAGGAAGGAGGGACAGGAAGGAGGACCAGAACGACAGGCAGCAGGGCAGGGAACATACCTACGAAGGAGGACGACACGATGAATCGAAAGATCTGGTTGGGGATCACAGCCGCATCCCTGGTGGCGGCAGGCCTAACGGGCGGCGGCTTCTCCGGAGGCTCAGGGCAGGCTGAGGCAGCGGCAGCGGCTACCGCTAAGGTGCCGGCTTTCCCGGGTGCGGAAGGCGGAGGCATGTACGCAAGCGGCGGCCGCGGCGGCGAGGTATATGAAGTCACTACACTCGAAGACTACGAGGCAGGGGAAACACCGATTCCCGGCTCCCTGAGGGATGCGGTTTCCCAGGGGAACCGGACGGTGGTTTTCCGGCTGTCGGGTACGATTCATCTGAAGCAGCCGCTGAAGATCAATCAGAAGAACCTGACGATCGCTGGGCAGACGGCTCCGGGGGACGGCATCGCGGTAGCCGGCTATGGCACGGACATCTCGGGTTCGGAGAACCTGATCGTACGCTACCTCCGGTTCAGACCGGGCAGCGAGCATAAGGATGCGGAGCCGGACGCCTTCGGCGGGCGGGATGTCAAGAATGCGATCATTGATCACATCTCGGCGAGCTGGTCGGTAGATGAGACCCTGTCGATGTACCGCAACGCCGAAACGACCGTGCAGTGGAGCATCATCAGCGAGAGCCTGCTGATCTCGGGCCATGTCAAGGGGCGGCACGGGTACGGGGGCATCTGGGGCGGAGGCAATGCCACCTTCTCGAACAACCTGATCGCGAGCCACGTCAGCCGGGCACCGGCACTGGGCAACGGAGGGAACAAGGTGTATCCGGTCGGAAGCACGGATCTCGTGAATAATGTCATCTACAACTGGGGCTTCAACTCCACTTATGGCGGCAACGACCAGAAGACCAACGTCATCGGCAACTATTACAAACCGGGACCTTCCACGTACGAGAACGTCAAGGAGCGTCTGGTGAGTCCCGGACAGGACGGGAAGCTGAGCTGGTTTCATATCGCCGGCAACACCATGCACGGCAATACGGCGGTCACGGCGGACAACACGCTCGGAATTCAGGAAGTCAAAAGCGGAACCGAATTCTCAGACGCACCTTACGAGGTAGCCGGGCATGACACGCTGAACATTCGGCCTGCCGGACAAGCCTATCAGGAAGTGCTGGCCAAGGCCGGGGCGACGTATCCTCGCAGGGACGCGGCCGATGCCCGGATCGTCCGTGATGTGAAGCAGGGGACCGGCCGGCTCATCAATAACGAATGGGAAGCAGGCGGCTTTCCGCAGCTGAAGTCACTTCCTGCGCCGGCGGATACGGACCATGACGGGATGCCGGATGCCTGGGAAGCGAAGCAGGGGCTGAATGCGGCAGACACGCAGGACGGCAGATTCATTACCGCTTCCGGTTATTCGAACCTCGAGCTGTATTTGAATTCGCTGGTCGACATGAACCATGCGCCGTCCAATCCGGAGGTCGAGCTGCGCTCTCCTGAGCTGAACAGCGTTCACAAGGCCGGCAGCCCGATCCGCCTGAACGTGAAGCTGCAGGACAAGCACCGGATCGCCAAGGTCGAATATTACCGCAATGATGTGCTGATCGGCGTGTCGAGCGGCGGCTCCTTTGATTACACGTGGAGGGATGCGCCGGAAGGGACATGGTTCGTATCCGCCAAAGCGGTTGACAAGGAGGGCAACGAGACCCAGACGACGTCGATGCCGATTCATGTCAACGTCATGAAGCAGACGGGCGCATGGACCTCCAAGGATATCGGCAGCGTGGGGATTGAGGGCAATGCGGCGGTCACCGCAGACGGAATCACGGTCAAAGGCGCAGGGCGGATATTCGGGACGGCGGATGCGTTCCAGTTCGCCTACCGCGAAGTAACCGGGGATGCCTCCCTGACCGCCCGGATCGACTCGTTGACCATGGTCGACAACAACGCCCTCTCCGGCCTGATGATCCGCCAAAGCCTCGAGCCCGATTCGCCGACCGCGCTGATCAGCGCTTCCGTGGTCAAGGCGGATGAAGGCTCGCCTTACGGCGTCTTCTTCTCATCACGCTTGAAGCAGGGTGAAACGATCGCCGCTCCGGGCGAGACCGACTTCCCGGAGGATGCCGGTCTGCCGGCCTTGAAGGGGACGACGATCCCTTACTGGCTCAAGATCGAGCGCAAAGGGGAGGTCCTCACCGGTTATGCCTCGGCGGACGGAGTCCAGTGGACTGAGGTAGGTTCGGCCGACATTCCGATGAGCGAGAAGCTGTATATCGGCTTTGCGGTGGATGCCGCCAAAAACTCGAGTGACATCGTCAATTACAATACGGCCCGCTTCTCGGGCATTACCTTGGAAGGGAACACCGAAACCAAGCGCAGCGGCGAGTAGAGCAGTAAGCTCGGCGCTTCGAATACATGTGAAGGCCCAGTTCTGCGAACAGGCGCAGAGCTGGGCTTTTGTCGTACGATGGGGGAAGGAAGGTCCTGCTGTTGCAAGGGGAAGAGTTCGTTGGCGAATCTCAAACGGGTTCAACGCTGGCGGCATGCCAAGCAATGTAGTATGGTTACTAGTAGGGAAGATTCTTCCTGTGACCGGCAGCGCACGATGGCTGTCCGCCGCGCCGCAAGCCGGATCAGGCGTCACCCCATGCCGCAGGGGGTATAATAAGTGCAAAGAAACAAACACTACCAGGGATTGCCTGCTGAGGGAATCCGAAGCAGTATACTATAACCTATCCATACCCAGGATAAAAAGGAGAACCAATGACTGAGAATCATGCCATTATAGAATCCGGATGGAACTTCGATAACAGCTATGCCCGGCTGCCGGAGGCTTTCTTCTCCGAACAGGGGCCTTCGGCGGTCCGCTCCCCGGAGCTCGTTATGCTGAACCGCTCTCTAGCCGTCTCCCTGGGCTTGAATCCGGAAGCCCTGCAGAGCGCCGAAGGAGCCGAGATCTTCGCCGGCAGCCGCGTACCCGATGGGGCCAGGCCGCTGGCCCAGGCTTACTGCGGGCACCAGTTCGGGCACTTCACGATGCTCGGCGACGGCCGTGCGCTGCTGCTCGGCGAACAGATTACGCCGGGCGGCAAGCGGGTCGATATTCAGCTGAAGGGCTCCGGCCGCACGCCGTACTCCCGCGGCGGCGACGGTCGGGCTGCGCTGGGCCCGATGCTGCGCGAATACATCATCAGTGAGGCGATGCATGCCCTTGGGATTCCGACGACCCGCAGCCTGGCCGTTGCTTCCACCGGACAGCCGGTGACGCGGGAGAGGGACCTGCCGGGTGCGGTGCTGACCCGTGTTGCGGCCAGCCACATCCGGGTAGGCACCTTCCAGTATGCAGCCGCGCGGGGCAATACGGAGGATCTCCGTGCCCTGGCGGATTATACGCTGGAGCGGCATTATCCGGAGATTCCGAAGGATGACGACCGCTATCTCTCGCTGCTGAAGGGCGTCGTTCAGCGCCAGGCGGCGCTGATCGCGAAGTGGATGCTGGCCGGCTTCATCCACGGCGTCATGAACACCGACAACATGACGATCAGCGGAGAGACCATTGACTACGGTCCATGTGCCTTCATGGACACCTACGACCCGGCGACGGTATTCAGTTCCATCGACTCGCAGGGCCGCTACGCCTACCGCAACCAGCCGCGGATCGGGGGCTGGAACCTGGCCCGCTTCGCCGAAACGCTGCTGCCGCTTCTTCACGAGGATGACGAGCAGGCGGTCAAGCTGGCGGAGGAGGCGATCTCGCAGTTCAACGGCTTGTACCAGAGCCATTGGCTGGCGGGGATGCGGGCCAAGCTGGGCCTCTTCGGCGAAGAACCGGAGGACGAAGCTTTGGTCGACGGCCTGCTCCGGCTGATGCACGAGCACCGGGCGGACTACACCAATACGTTCCGCGCGCTGACGCTGGGGCAGCAGGGAGCGGAGACTTTGTTCGGCACCGAAGAGTTTGCCCGTTGGCAGGAGCAGTGGAAGGCAAGGCTCGGCCGGCAGCAGGAGACCGAAGCCGCCTCGCGCGAGCTGATGCGCAGCAGCAATCCCGCGGTCATTCCCCGCAACCACCGGGTCGAAGAAGCGCTGGAAGCCGCGGAGAACGACGGGGATTTCAGCGTGATGCATCGGCTGCTCGAAGCGGTCACGAAGCCTTATGCCTACACGCCGGAACAGGAAGGGTACTGCTCGCTTCCGGCGGATTCCACCCGGCCATACCGCACCTACTGCGGGACTTGATCCCGAAGCGCACAGACGCAAACCAGGGTCTCCTACGAGGCCCTGGTTTGCGTCCGAGTGAGGTCAAGTAAAAATTGGGCAGCCGTTTCTCATAACAGAAACGGCTGCTTTTTTGGTGATCGGTACCGTTGATGATTCATCCGAAAAACACTCATTTTTATATGAGGAATGTCGGATTTCTCCGGTTACCTTTACCCAGACAGGATGATACGCTTGATTTGCCGGCGATCGTATTGTTTTCGAAAACAAATAAACAAAGAATGGCGGTGTTTAATCCTTTTAAGAAAGCGGATTCAATGAGGGGAAGGCTTCTATTACAAAGCAATAAGGAGGAATAAATACGGTGATTCCATGGTCGAGGAAGGCTTCGGGTATGATTCGTTTGGCGTTGATTGCTTCGCTGCTAGGATCGGTGGGTTCCCATTCAGCCATTCATGCAGCGAATGTTGATGAAGGGAAAAGAGTCGTGAAAGCCGCTCCGGCCAGCCCGTCCGCGGAGGGCATCAAGCTTGAGGCCGAAAACGGCATACTGAAAGACAGCGTATCGATCGGCACAGAAGGAACCGGTTACTCCGGCAGTGGGTATGCATCGTTCCAGAGCGACGGATCGGTTACGCTTACTTACAACGCAGCGGCTCCAGAACTGTACGATATATCAATCGGCTATAGCGCCCCTTTCGGAGACAAGAAGACGCACTTGGTCGTCAATGGAGCAACATCCGAAGTATCGTTAGCCGCAGCGAGTAATTTCGTTGAGGTGTCGGGCGGCAAAGTGATGCTCCAGGCAGGAACCAACACGATTGTGATTGAACCGTACTGGGGATATTATTACATCGACTACATTAAGTTAACTGCTGCAGCTGCGCCTGACGATCATGACGTCAAGAGTTCGCTTACTAACCCGAATGCAACGAAGGAAACGAGAGCATTGATGAATTATCTGGTTAGCCAGTATGGCAATAAAATCATTTCCGGTCAGCAGGAGCTCTCAAGCATCGAATGGATTAACCAGCAAACCGGTAAGTTACCCGCTATTTTCTCAACCGATCTGATGGATTATTCCCCTTCGCGTGTGGAGTATGGCGCCTCTTCGAATGAAGTCGAAAAGATGATCAGCTGGTACAAGGACCGCGGAGGCATCGTGGCGCTTTGCTGGCACTGGAACGCACCCACGGGACTCTATAACGAGCCGGGTAAAGAATGGTGGAGAGGTTTCTACACCGAGTTCACAACCTTCGATGTGCAGTACGCTCTGGAGAATCCGGATTCGGAGGACTATCAACTTCTGATCCGCGATATCGACGCGATCGCATTTCAGTTAAAGCGCTTACAGGATGCGGGTGTGCCGGTTCTGTGGAGACCGCTTCACGAAGCGGAAGGAGGCTGGTTTTGGTGGGGCGCCAAAGGTTCCGAACCAACGAAACAACTGTGGCGTCTCATGTACGACCGCCTGACGAACGATCACGGCTTGAACAATCTCATTTGGGTATGGAATTCCGAGAAGGCGGATTGGTATCCAGGCGATGATGTCGTGGATATGGCCAGCATCGATATTTACAATCCTGCGGGAGATTATAATTCAATCAGTGCCAAGTATGAGAGCATGCTCTCTTTGGTAAACGACAAAAAACTCGTCGCGCTCGCGGAGAACGGTCCGATTCCGGATCCGGATCTGCTGCAAGCTTACGGAGCAGATTGGAGCTTCTTCAATACATGGACGGGCAGCATCATCAATGATGGCATTGTGAATACGGCTGCACATCTGAATAAGGTTTATAACCACGATTACGTCATTACACTTGACGAATTGCCATCGGATTTGTACACAAACTGCGATGCAGAAGACTCCGCTTCCGGCGGGGGCACGAAATAATAAGGACACTCCGACTGCAGACAAACTCCTTTGTTCTGAATAGGAACCTGGGAGTTTGTCTTTTCGGATCAAACCGGCTGTCGGTATAAACTAGCCTAATGCCATATGGAAGCCTGCGCGCGTTTACTCCATCAGTAGGCCTGTGCGGTACTGCTTGGGAGGAACCCCCATTGCTTTCCTGAACATTTTGGAGAACAGAAGAGGATCCTCATAGCCTACCGAGCGCGATATGTCGCCAATGGAAAGCTCCCTCTGCTTCATAAGCTCACACGCTTTTTGAATCCGGTATTGAACCAGATAAGACTGAATGCTGCAATGGACGTGATCCTTAAACAAGGAACACAGGTAACTGCGGTTTAATCCTACAAAATCGGCTATATCGCTAACAGAGAACCGGTTCGAATAATTCATTTCAATAAAATCAAGCACCTGGTTCACATAGAACTGCTTCCGGTCGTTCGTGACGAGCTCCGTGTAGTCCGTGGTGGCGCTGCATTGAACGAGAAGGGACAGCATGAGATAGAGCAGCCCGGTTAATTTGAGATCGCGCCCCCGGGGCGTTTGCTTCGATTCCATGATGGCCGAGAAATAGGTATCCCACTCTTCGTTCATATCAAAGTTGAAGATGGGAGCATCGGTGTGCAGGCCCGCCTGCTTCAAAAAAATTTCGGCCTGCAGACCCGAAAAACCGATCCAGCAGTATTTCCAGGGATGGAAAGAGTCTGCCTGATAATAGGTAACGGTGTGGGGGCAGATCAGAAAGCCCTGACCCTGCGAGAGCCGGTGGGTTTGACGGCCAGTCACGAACATCCCGCTGCCGCTCAAAACGAAGTGAATCAGATAGTGGTCCCTCACCGCAGGACCGAAATAGTGACCGGGAATGCACTGCTCCATGCCATACTGATTCAGGTGCAGATCCCGGTGATGCGTATGTTTAGGCAGGTATTCGATCATGGAACTCCTCGGATCGTAGAATTTGGTTATCTAGCATTATACCATATTTATAAAGTATGCTGCCATTTACCTTGCTGTATCCGGGGCGCTAAGATGAAGTGAGCATTTGATGAACCTGGGGGGTTATAAACGTGCCAATCATAGTTGACGAACAATCGCAAACATTCCATCTTAAGGCGAAAGACACGAGCTATATCCTGCAAATCGTAAACGGGTACCCGGTGCATGTATATTGGGGCCAACCGCTGCGTGAGGACAGCAATCTCTCGAACTTCAGCGTGTATTCGCACACCAATCTGGACCGGTACGCGCAGGAATATCCACAGTATGGAAGCGGGGACTTTCGAAGTCCTGCCTATCAGGTCCAATTATCGGACGGAAGCCGAATCACGGAACTGGTCTATCAGGACTACCGGATCAGCGCAGGGAAGCCCAAGCTGGAGGGTCTTCCCTCCGTGTACGTGGAATCGGAAGATGAAGCGGAGACGCTCGAGTTAACCCTGGCAGACGAATACTCGGGCCTGAAGGTACTGCTTCGTTACACCGTGTTTGCCGGGTGTAATGCGATTACCCGTTCGGCAGTGCTGATCAACGGCGGTCAGGAATCCCTGCGGATTCTTCGGGCGCTGAGTGCAAGCGTCGATATGGAGAAGTCCGATTATGACATGCTGTATCTCGCAGGAGCCTGGACACGGGAAACGCAGATCGAACGCCGGCCGCTTGGACCGGGGAGCTTCAAGGTCGAAAGCAGACGGGGCATGAGCAGCCACCAGCTCAATCCGTTTCTCGCTCTGCTGTCTCCTGAGGCAAACGAAGATCAAGGTGAGGTATATGGATTCAGCTTGGTGTACAGCGGGAACTTTACGGCGGATGCCGAAGTCGATTCGATGGGATGTGTCCGCGTCTCGATAGGAATTAACCCCTTCGAGTTTGCTTGGCAGTTAGAGCGGGGAGCCTCCTTTCAGACCCCGGAAGCCGTTATGGTCTATTCAGCGGATGGACTTGGCGCCATGTCCCGAACGTATCACAAGCTGTACCGCACCCGGCTGTGCAGAGGCGTTCACCGGGACCAGGAACGCCCGATTCTTGTGAACAACTGGGAAGCAACCTATTTTGACTTTACTGCGGACAAGCTGGAGGCTATCGCCAAATCGGGGGCGGAGCTTGGGATCGAGCTGTTTGTGCTGGATGACGGATGGTTCGGCAAGCGCAACGATGACACAACCTCACTCGGCGACTGGGTGGAGGACCGCAATAAGCTGCCCGAGGGCCTAAACGAGCTCGCCGGGCGAATCAACCGTCAGGGTCTGCAGTTTGGACTTTGGGTAGAGCCCGAGATGGTTTCGCCGGACAGCGGCCTTTACCGCAGACATCCGGACTGGTGCCTGCACGTGGAAGGGCGGCGAAGAACGCTGGCCCGTACCCAGTTGGTACTGGACTTCTCACGCCAAGAGGTTCGCGACTATATCTTCGACTCGTTGTCACGGATTTTCTCCTCCGTGCCGGTTGCCTATATCAAATGGGATATGAATCGGGGGCTTTCGGAGATCGGGTCCGCGGCAGCGCCGCCGGAACGCCAAATGGAAATTGCCCACCGTTATGTGCTGGGCCTGTATGAACTGCTGGAACGATTGACATCTGCCTTTCCGCACATTCTGTTCGAAAGCTGTGCGAGCGGCGGCGGCCGGTTTGACCCGGGGATGCTTTATTACATGCCTCAAACCTGGACCAGCGATAATACGGATGCGGTCGAGCGGCTGAAAATTCAGTATGGGACAAGCATGGTGTATCCCATCAGCACCATCGGAGCCCACGTTTCCGCTGTACCGAATCATCAGGTGGGCCGCCTTACTCCCCTCACCACCCGCGGCGATGTAGCCATGTCAGGAAACTTTGGATACGAGCTTGACCTTACCAAGTTTACGGAAGAGGAGAAAGATCAGGTTGCCGCACAAGTAACCCGCTACAAACGCTTCCGGCCTCTCGTTCAACAGGGTGAATTTTTCCGGTTGAAGAGTCCGTTTGCCGGCAATGAAACCGCCTGGATGTTTGTGTCGGAGGATCAGAGGGAAGCGCTGGTATGCTTCTTCCGGGTGCTCGCACAGCCGAACCCGCCGCAAAGTTGGCTGAGGCTGAAGGGGCTGAATGCGGGTTATGATTATGTCCTTGAAGAGAGCGGAGAGGTTTACGGCGGAGACCGTTTAATGCACATGGGGTTGATCCTTCCTCCGCTGCATGGCGACTTTACGAGTAAGATTTATTACCTAAAGGCAGAGCAAACGTCTTTCAGCAGCTGAAAGTTCAATACGAAGGAGGCGGTTACCATAACGGAACGTATGTTTTGTAAAGGGATGACATGGGGGTGGAATGCCACTCGGGGCAGCTATCGGACACCGGAGGCTGTGGACTCCATTCAGAAGCTGAAAGAGACCGGGAGCGAGTGGATTGCTTTGTCGTTTTGGACATGGCAGGAGTCTGTTCATTCCACGGAGATCCTGTTTGATTACGGATACACCATGACGGACCGGGATATCCAATTTGCGGCAGCCGAGGCCAAGGCGGCGGGACTGAAAGTTTGCCTCAAGCCGGTCGTCAATTCCCGAGACGGGATCTGGCGGGCGCATATCGGATTTCCTGAGGAAGAGAGCCAGTCCCAGCGATATTGGGACCGGTGGTTTGAATCGTACACTCATTTTTTGGTACACTATGCCGAGCTTGCGGAAGAGCTTGGATGTGAGATGTTTTGCATCGGCTGCGAAATGATCAAAACCGAATCACAAACGGAACGCTGGATCAAGGTTATATCCCGTGTACGGGAAGTGTATTCCGGACCTTTAATCTATAATGCGAATCATGGGAAGGAAGAGGGGGTCGCCTGGTTCGATCAGGTGGACCTCATCGGAACGAGTGCCTATTATCCTGTCGGCAGTGTACCTGGGGATACGGAAGAAAACATGATCGCCAAGTGGCTCGGGGTCCGTGACAACCTGGAAAAGCTGCATAAAAAATTCAACAAGCCGATTGTATTCATGGAAATTGGCTGCCGCAGTGCTCTGGGCTGCGCGACCATGCCCTGGGATTTTTCACATACGGATCTTCCCTTCAGTGAAGAAGAACAAGCGAATTTTTACAGCTCCGTCATGAAAGTATTTTGGGAGCAGCCGTGGTTCGGAGGGTATTTCTGGTGGGATTGGAGTGTGAATTTGTATCCTCTTTCGGAAGCAAAGCTGGACCTGGGGTTTGATATTTACGGTAAACGTGCCGAGACTGTCTTGAAGGAATGGTATCACAACAAGTAATGTTTGGATTCCATGAGAGCCTAAAGCCCTGAGCCTTAGGCTTTCTTTCCATTTTAAGAATGTATATCTCACCCGGGTTCGATTCAGCTCGCGTGCAAGCCGTCTATGTACATGGCGGAAGCACAGTTTAACGCATAGGTACTACATTACTCCATTAAAATGCTTCGATCGTTCCTGTATACTAGGTGGACGCTGATGACTTTATATAGAAAGGCAAACAAAGAGAGGCGATGCCGGTGTACCGCATGATTACTACGATTATCAATAACATCGAAATCCGGAAAAAATTAACACTGAGCTACCTGCTTGTGGTGTTCCTTCCCGTGCTGACGGTTGGAATGCTGCTTACCCAGTCGTTAAAAGAGCAGTCGGTGGAACATGCCGTCGAGCAGTCACTGAACAACGCGGAAAAGATCAAGAAGCAGGTCGAAGAGACGTTAAAGCTGGCATTGAATGTGTCGTTCAACTTCTATTTTGACAACAAATTGATAGCGATTGCCGATAAGCAGTATGAGGATGGATTGGAAGTTTATCAGGCCTACAGCGAATATGATGAATTTACCAAATACATGGAGCTTTATAAGGAAATCAGCGGAATACGCTTCTATACGGAGAATCAGACGCTGCTCGAGAACTGGTCGTTTTTTATCCTTAACGAAGAAGTGCGGTCCGCTGCATGGGTTCAGCAGGTGATGAAGAACAGGGGACGGGTGGTATGGACGCTGGTTCCGGACCCGACCAAGGCAAATGAAAAGCATTTTTCCCTCGTTCGCCAAATCTTCCGGAGTGACATGAAGTTCAGCGGCATATTAGTCATTGCGATCCATTCGCAGAAATTAAACTCCATCATTTCTCAAGAGCCTTATGAGACGTTGATCCTGACGGAAGAGAATGAAGTGGTGGCTTCCAAGGACCCATCACTGCTTGGGAAGGTCTTCCAAGGCCAGTCGCAGGAGGTGGCAGGGGACGGACGAACGGTAGTAAAAGATACGGTTTACGATGGAAAACCGGTGAAAATGATCGTTCAACCGATCACCTTGGAAAACAGTGACAACGCCCTGCGCGTGGTAAGCATTGTTCCTCTGGATACGATCCTGCTGGAAGCCAATCAGGTCAGCATCATTGCCTATTCCATCATGGCATGCAGTCTGGTGCTCGCGGTTTTTCTCATCCTTTATTTCTCCGGAGCGCTCAGCAGCCGGATCGGCACCCTGATCAAGGATATACGTGAAGTGGCATCAGGCGATTTTACTTTGCGGTCTGTGATCCAGGGCAAGGATGAAATCGGACAGCTGTCCCTGCACTTTAATTACATGGTAAAAAGCATTGAAAACTTGGTGCTCCAGGTTAATGAAGCCGTGCAGCAGCGGCATGAGCTGGAGCTGAGAGAGAAGGAAATGAAGTTCAAGATGCTCGCCAATCAAGTCAACCCTCACTTCCTGTTTAATGTGCTGGAAACGGTTCGCATGAAAGCTCATGTTCAGGGCGAAGAGGACATTGCCAATATCGTGAAGTCGCTTGGCCGTCTGCTCCGTCATAATCTGGAGATCGGCCAGGAGGAAATTTCTCTCGCCAGCGAGATGGATATCGTAAGGATGTATTTGGAAATCCAGCATTTCCGGTTTGGCGATAAGCTGACGTTTCTGCTGCCGGATCAGGAAGAGACAGAGGGGATGATCATCCTGCCCATGGTGCTGCAGCCGATCGTCGAGAACGCGATTGTTCACGGAATCGAGAAAAAGATGGGCCGGGGCGTCGTTCAAATCAAGATTGTGCGGGAAGAATCATGCTTGAACATCGAAGTAAGGGATAACGGAATCGGCATGCGGGCTGAACGCGTAGAGGACATCGCCAGAACGCTGGAGGAGCCGTTCGAGGAATCAGGCCAGCGGATCGGACTCATCAATGTTCATCAACGGCTGAGGCTTCAGTACGGGGCTCCCTACGGCTTGGAAGTGGCAAGTGAAGAGAACAAGGGAACGGTGATCCGCATCCGTATCCCCATCGGAGGGGAAGACCATGTATAAACTGTTGATTATTGACGACGAGCCGATCATCCGGCAAGGCTTGCGCAGCATCATTGATTGGGAGCGATATGACATCCGATTATGCGGAGAGGCCGACAATGGCATCGACGGCCTCCGGCTATGCGGGGAGCTTGCACCAGATCTCGTTATCATAGATGTCAAGATGCCTGGGCTGGACGGACTCGAGGTCATCGAAGAAGCCCGGGCGATGGGCTTGGTGTGTGATTTTATCGTACTCAGCGGCTATTCCGAGTTCAGCTACGCGCAGAAGGCGACGGAGTTTGGTGTCCGAAGCTACCTGCTGAAGCCGGTCGAACAGGAGGATCTCGTCAAGAGGGTCGGCATGCTCCGGAAGGAATGGGAGATGAGAAAGAAGGAGCGGGAGAGGCAGGATGAGAGCATCCGGCTGCTGATGGAGCGGAAGCTTCACTCGCTTTTTCGGATGGGGTCGGAACACGAGATGTCCGAAGAGGAGTACGGCTTGCTGGCTGCCGGATTGAAACTTCCCTGGTCTTCATACCAGCTGCTTCTGATCGACGACGAACGCAGGGAATTGGAGATGAGCGAAAGGGAGTGGATCCTCTCGCGTCTGTTAGGCAGCTGCTCCCCAGATGACAGAGCAGCCGTTTTTTCTTATCAGCGGGTTGTCGGTATTCTTGCGGAAGCTCTGGATGGGGAGAGCCTGTGGAATCCGTGCTTCCTTGATGGGGACGACCAGCTTGGACTCGAACTTGTTTACGCTATCGGCCCCCGGGTATTCAACTTGGAGCAAATTTCCCAATCTTTCCATAAGGCGTATGACGAGATAGGGCGCAAGTTTTTTTGTGCAAGGTCGGGCCGGTTGATCGTGCCGCGGGACGATGCCCCCTGCTTGGATGTGGACCCCGCTTCATTCCGGATCGAAATCTGTGCAGACGAAACGGCCAAAGCGATTGCCTCCGGGGACACCGAAGCGATAAGCGTCCGGTTAAAGGAAGCCGAATCGGTTATGCTCAAAGGGGAATGGAATGAAAAGCGAGTGAAGGCAAGCTTTGCCGCCCTCTATAACGAATTGGTCAAAAACCTGAAGGGAGTCGATGAGGGCATCCAATCGGTGTGTCCGCTGCTCCACGAGGTGATTGAAGGGATAGAAAATCAACCCACACTTGCTGCGGTTCGGGAGTATATGGAGGAGCAGCTGCTTCCACTTGTGGATCGCTGGAGCAAGGAGCGCAAACCTGCGAATTTTATGAATATTCTTCATTACATTGCCCAGCACTATTCGTCTGATTTGAAGCTGGAAACGCTGGCTGAGCTGTTTCATTATAACCGCTCCTATCTGGGAAAATTGTTCAAATCTCAAACAGGAGATCCATTTAACACGTACCTTCACCGCGTACGGATCGAGAAAGCCAAGCAAAAGCTGGCAGCCGGGGCGAAGGTATATGAAACGGCGGACGCCGTAGGCTATGCCTCCGTTGACTATTTTCACATCAAATTCAAAGAGTATACGGGCGAAACGCCTTCCGCTTATGCCGACAAATGGAGATACAAAGCAGACTGAGCGGGAACATCACATTTTTACATGAAGGATGTCAGATCACGAGGGTATTGAAGTCGTTATTTTTCCCGTATAGTGATGGATGTAAGGGGATTCACTAATCGGGGAGGAATACATTTGAATGGAAACCGCAAAGTCTTTACAACCTGCAAGATCAGCTTTTTCGAATAAGAAATCAAAGTTTCGCATCGTATTCGAACAACGTTATCTGTTTCTGATGTCTTTGCCTTTCGTGGTCTGGCTGCTGGTCTTTAACTATCTACCTTTATGGGGCTGGACCATGGCCTTTCAAAAATTCAAGCCGGGCCGTTCGTTCAGCGAGCAGGAGTGGGTAGGATTCGATAACTTCGTGATGCTGTTTCAGGACCCCATGTTTTATCTCGTGCTGCGCAATACGCTGGCGATGAGTTTCATGGGCTTGATCGCCGGATATACCGTCCCGATCCTGTTCGCCATTCTGCTGAACGAACTCCGCTGGATGTTATTCAAACGGGTGATGCAGACCGTGTCCTATCTGCCGCACTTCGTTTCCTGGGTGGTCGCCGCCGGGATCATCACGAAGATGCTGTCTTCGGACGGGGGCATTGTGAACGAAGTTCTTGTGAGTCTGCATATCATCGACCAGCCGATTCAGTTTATGTCACAGGGCAAATGGTTCTGGGCTATTGTCACGCTGTCGGACTTGTGGAAGGAGATGGGCTGGAACTCGATTATCTTCCTGGCTGCCATTGCCGGGATTGACCCTGAATTATATGAAGCGGCCAAAGTCGACGGCGCCGGCCGATTCCGCCGCATCTGGCATATTACCCTGCCGGGAATCCGTTCGACGCTCATGGTGATGCTGATTCTGTCCATCGGCTGGCTGACCTCCATCGGATTCGAGAAGCAGTTTCTCCTTGGCAATGCCTTAGTACAGGATTATTCCCAGGTGCTGGATCTCTACGTGCTGAATTATGGCATTAACCTGGGGCGGTATTCGTACGGCACAGCCATCGGGATCTTTAATTCCTTTGTCGCCATCACGCTGCTGCTCATCTCTAACCGGATCTTTAAGCGGTGGACTAACGAAAGCGTCATCTAGTTCCATGAGGCATTTTAACAATATATAGGAGGTGACAGGTCACTTGAACCTGGTATGGAAAGCAAAACTGGCGGACAGGCTGTTTGATCTCTTTTTGTATCTCTTCATGATTACGGTAGGGATTGTGACCGTATATCCATTTCTGAATATGCTGGCCATTTCTCTTAACGACGCCGTCGACTCCGTGCGGGGATCCATCTACCTGCTGCCAAGGGAGTTTACCTGGGAAAATTACAAGCAAATCTTCATGTACAGCAACCTGCTTACGGCCTTCAAGAACTCGGTTCTCCGTACGGTCATCGGAACGGTTTTGGGGATCCTCAGTGCTTCGATGATTGCCTACGTGCTGAGCCGTAAGGATTTCATAGCCCGAAAGCCGATTTCCTTAATCTTTGTTTTAACCTTATACTTCTCCGGCGGCTTAATCCCGGGTTACATGCTGATGCGTGAACTGCATCTGATGAATACCTTCTGGGTTTACATTCTGCCCGGACTCGTCAATGCATGGAACGTATTTGTCATCCGATCCTATATGGATGGGCTTCCGATCTCTCTGCAGGAGTCCGCGAAGCTGGACGGGGCTAATGATCTTACGATTTTCTTCAAAATTATCCTTCCGCTCTGTAAGCCCGTTCTGGCCACGATCGCACTGTTTATTGCGGTAGGACAGTGGAATTCCTGGTTCGATACGTTCCTGTACAACAGCGGAACCGCCGAACTGACCACACTGCAGTATGAGTTGATGAAAATCTTGTCCAATACACAGGCGGGTACAAGCGGCGATTTGTCCCGTACGGGCGACCCCTCCGTATCCGCACAGGTTTCACCGGAATCGATCCGGGCGGCGATCACGATCACGGCCACGCTGCCTATTCTGATTGTCTATCCGTTCTTGCAAAAGTATTTTGTTAAAGGCTTGACGCTTGGTGCTGTAAAAAGCTGACTAATGATTCATTCAGGAGGATTACATATGAGAAAGACAACCAAGGCTGTCGCATTATCGATGGCCGCCGTTCTAACTATGGCGACCGGGTGTTCGGAACGTCCGTCGGAGGCGCCGTCCGGGAGTGCTGCCGGCGACAGCAAGCCGCCGGTCACCCTGACATTCTTCAGCGCCACACTGAATACGCAATGGGAAGAAATGCAGAGCCCGGTGGGCCAAAAGATTAAGGAAAAAACGGGTGTTACCCTGAAGGTGGACTACCCGGTTGGAGACCCCAAGCAGAAGCTGTCCCTCATGGCCGCAAGCAACGAGTACCCCGACCTGATCTTCGCCAACAACAATGTGAACATCCTGGTGGATGCCGGGGGCTTAGTCGACTTGGCTCCGCTCATAGACCAATATGGGCCGAACATCAAAAAGCTCTACGGTGATAATCTCAAACGGCTCCGGTGGAGCAAGGATGACCAGTCGATCTACTTCCTGGGCAGCTTTGGCGTCAACGAGCAGCAGTGGGAGCCGAGAGACGGATTTCAGCTTCAGCATCAGGTCGTGAAAGAGCTGGGCTACCCGCAGATCAAGACGGTGCAGGATTACGAAGACGCCATCAAGACCTACATGGAGAAGCACCCGACTATTGACGGGCAGCCTACTTTGGGGCTGTCTCTTCTCGCGGATGATTGGCGGATCGCCCAATCGGTGACCAATCCGGCCTTATTTGCCACCGGGGGCTCCGACGATGGGGAATGGTACATAGACGACAATACCAAGAAGCCCGTGTATCATCTGACCCGCCCTGAAGAGAAAGAGTATTTCAAATGGCTGAACCACATGTGGAACACCGGGCTGATCGATCCGGAAAGCTTCGTCCAAAAATACGATCAGTATAAGGCAAAGATCGCCTCCGGCCGTGTTCTGGGCATCATTGATTCCAAATGGCAGTACTCGGAGCCGGAGCAAGCGCTTCGCCAAGCCGGGAAAGAAGATAAAATGTATGGGATGTACCCGGTAGTATTGAATGACAAGTTCAAAAACCGGAACTTCCAAAGTCCCGGTTATTCCGGAGGAACGGGCGTAGGGATATCGAAGAGTGCCAAGGACCCCGTGCGTGCCATTCAGTTCCTGGACTGGCTCTGCTCCGATGAGGCCCAGATCCTAAACAGCTGGGGCGTAGAAGGGGTACATTATCAGGTGATAGACGGCAAACGCGTCATTCCGGCCGACGAGATGGAGAAGCGGAACAAAGATCCACAGTATGGCAAGAAAACAGGTATTGGGGTTTACGGCTATCCGTTCCCTCAGTACGGTGACGGTGTCAAAGATCCAACCGGCCAGACCTATTCCATGAAGAGCCAGCAGCAGATTATTGATTCGTACACAGCAGTGGAGAAGGAGGTTCTTGGCAAGTACGGAGCCAAGATGTGGATGGATCTGTATCCGAAAGTATCAGAGTTCCCGGTAAAACCTTGGGGCGCAGCTTGGCAGATTAACATTCCGCAGGATTCGGACGGCGGACTCATTCTGCAGAAACTGACCCAGGTGACAAGAAAGCGGATTCCGGAGATCATTATGTCCAAGACCGCAAACTTTGAGGACCTTTGGGCTTCCTACCAGAAGGAGCTGGAGGCGGCCGGTGTTCATAAGCTGGAGAGTCAGTTTGAGCAATTGCTCCATGATCGTATTGAATTGTTTAATGATTAAGGATTAGGCAGCGATGAGGCAGGCCCGTAGTTTTAGGGCTTTGCCTTTTTTATTTACCCACGCGCCTATCCCTTGTAGCTGTCCTGCCAGCGCAGCATCCGGCCCTCCAAATAGCGTACGACGGAATCCGAGAGCTTGCCGACAAGGGCAAAGAGGGTGATGCCGACGAAGACGACATCCGTCTGCATGAAGGCGCGCGCATCCTGGATCATAAAGCCGACGCCGGTGTCGGAGCCGAGCAGCTCGGCGGTTACCAGGCAGAGCCAGGCGATGCTGAGCGAGAGCCGGACGCCGAGCAGGATGTTCGGCAGAGCGGCCGGAAGCACGAGCTTGGTCATCTGGTCGAACCGGCTGAACTCCAGAACCCGGCCTACGTCGAACAGCTTGGCATCCACATTGCGGATGCCGAGGAACGTATTGACGTAGAGGGGGAAGAACGCGCCGAGCGAGATGAGCAGCACCTTCGAGAGCTCCCCGAAGCCGAACCACATGATGAACAGGGGAGTGAGCGCCAGCAGGGGCACCGTGCGCAGCATCTGCACGCTCGGATTCACCGTTTCCTCGACAGAGCGGTACATGCCGACGAACAGTCCGAGCAGGAGTCCGCAGCCGCCGCCGAGCACAAAGCCGAGGGAGGCGCGGACCATACTGATGCGCAGGTGGTGAAGAAGCTCGCCCGTGCGGATCAGCTCCGCGTACTGCTTCAGGATCAGCGAAGGGGAAGAGAACATCTGCCCGGAGATCAGTCCGGCCGAGCTGAGCAGCTGCCACACCACGAGAATGAAGACGGGCAGCACAGCTCCTCGTACGAACAGACGCCACTGCGAGCTGGAGCGCCGGTATTCTGTCCGGTGCTCGGCCCGCGCTGTGATTTTCTTGGTCATGCTGATGGGGGATGCCATCGGTTCACGTTCCTTTCGTCTTCAGAAGATGCGTCCTGGACTTCCGGTGCCTCCGCATAAAAAAAGAGACCGGCAGCGCGAAAAACACGCCTGCCGAATCTCCGGTTCGTCCAGTCGATTCCGACACACAAACTGACTATATAGTCATGTTGTGGCCTATCTTAGCACCCGTCATCCTGACCTGTCAATCCTGCCGGCCGATTCCTTCGCCATCCCTGCCGCGCTATTCCGGCATGGCTCATGCGGCGGTGGTGCCGCATCTTCCGCTCTGTTACACTGGTGAGGTCGGATTCATTGAACTTGCAGGAGGTTGTTCAGCCATGCCGCGTAATCCAGAGCGCGACCAGCAGCTCCGCGAAGAGCGCCGCAGACAGATCCTCGATGCGGCCGCCCGTCTGTTTGCCCGTCAGGGAATGCTGTCCAAGATCAGCGACATTGCTGCCGAAGCGGGCCTGAGCCATGGTCATGTCTATAATTATTTCAAGTCCAAAGAAGAGATTCTGCTGGCCGTCATCGAGCTGGGACAGCTTCGCTACGGGGCGATCCTGCGCACAGCGATCGGGATGGAGGGAACGGCGGCGGACAAGTTCCGCTGCGTCGCCCGGATGGCGCTGCCGAAGGAACGGAGTGCGGATATTTACCTGGTTCTGCTCCAGGCGCTGTTCACGGACCAGCTGAATGACGAAGAGAAGCAGGTTATCCGCGAGCGGGCGGGAGTGAACCGGGGGCTGCTCATGACACTGATCGAGGAGGGGCAGCGAGACGGCACGGTCATGCAGGGCGATCCCGTACAGCTGGCTTCCTTGTTCGGGACGCTGATCCAGAACCTGATGCTCCTGGAGATGCGGGGACATCCGCCGGCGGACGAGACGACGATCGACCTGCTGCTGCAGATGATCGGCCCCTGAATTGCTTGAGAAGGCAGGGCTGAGGAAAAAAGAGGATTGACAGCACGCTTTGACCCCTGTTAAGATTTGGTCACACCACAGAGTGACTTCGAAGTCATTTTGTTCATTGGCTTTCCGCTAAAGCAGCCAAAGCCATTACCGTACTCGGAATCGACTGGACGACCAGAGATTCGGGCCCCCGGCCTGGACCCTGTGTCGTGCAGTTTTTTTATTCCCGTTAATCCGATTATCCTCATTCGATTAATGATTTTGGAGGCGAACCCAATGAGTTCCACTGCATACGAATCCCGAAGTTATGTTCCCGCAAGAGACCTCAAGGCCGGTGCCCGCATCCTGCGACGGCTGCCGGAGGGAGTTCAGGAACTTCCCTATACCTTATTCGGACTCCAACCGCTCGGCCCGATCATCGGTGCCGAAATTACCGGCATCGATCTTAGCGAACCCCTCACGCCGGAACTGAAGGCGGAGCTGCACCGCGCCTTCCTGGAGTGGAAGGTCCTGTTCTTCCGCAGCCAGTCGATCACCAGCGAACAGCAGCTGCAGTTCGCCAAGCAGTGGGGCGCGCTCGAGAAGCATCCGTTCCTGCCCCGGGGCAGCTCCGAGGAGGTCACCCGCTTCGAGAAGAATGCGAACATGACAGGCAATGAGAATGTGTGGCATACCGATGTCACCTGGCGGCTCGAGCCGGCTCTCGGCTCCGTGCTCCGGCTCTCCGAAGTGCCGCCGCTCGGCGGCGATACGCTCTGGGCCGATATGGCCGCCGCTTACGACAACCTGCCTGACGAGGTGAAGAGGCAGATCGACGGCTTGACCGCGATCCATGACTTTACCCCGACCTTCTCCCGCTTCCTGAACGGGGAAAAGCTTGCTGCCAAGCAGGCGGAATTCCCGGCAGCGGAGCATCCCGTCGTTCGCACCCACCCGGAGACCGGGCGGAAAACCCTCTTCGTCAACGCCGCGTTCACCATCCGGATCGCCGGCATGGAGGCGGAGGAAAGCGAGAAGCTCCTCGCCTACCTGTTCCGGCAGGCGCATGTGCCGGAGTATCAGGTTCGCTTCCGCTGGGAGCCGAACTCAGTCGCCTTCTGGGATAACCGGGCGACGCAGCATTATGCGGTCTCGGACTATTTCCCGAACCGCCGCACAGCGGAACGGATCTCCATTGCAGGGGACCGGCCGTACTGAGGAGAGGGGCTGTCGGAAAGCATCATGGTCAAAACCAAGTTCAAAATCAAGTTAAGTACCACAGGAAATACCACGGTAAATTCAAACAACAAACTGCGTACCCTGCCCCCGCTCCTCCTTGCGCTGGCGATGGTGACCGCGGCCTGCGGAAGCTCCAAAGAGCCGTCCGCGCAAGGCGCTCAGCCTACGGCCGCCTCCACGGCAGCAGCCAAGCCTCAGGAGCAGCCCGGCGCCCGGCTGCAGGTGAGGGTGGCGCTCAACGGCAGCCTGAACCCGCTCCTTCTCGCCAAGGAGAAGGGCTGGCTCGAGGAAGGGTTCAGCAAGCTGCAGGCCGATGTCGTATGGAGCCAGTTCACCAGCGGTCCGCCGCTGCTTGAGGCGGTCGTCTCCGGCAGGGTCGACCTGTCCTTCCTCGGGGACGGGGCGGCGATCACCGGCATATCGAACCAGCTGCCCTTCGAGGTCATCGGCCTTCTAAGCGAAGGAAGGCAGCTCAACTCCATTCTTGTGCCGTCTGCGAGCGGGATCGGCTCCATCCCGGAGCTGAAGGGCCGGACGATCGGACTGGCGAAGGGCACGACCTCGCATGTATATCTGATCAAGGCGCTGCAGGCAAGCGGCCTGACACAGGAGGACGTCAAGCTGATCAACCTGCAGTTCGAGGACGCGCAGGCCGCCTTCGAGGCCGGCAAGCTCGACGCCTGGGTGACCATCGATCCTTATGTCACCGTGAATGTGCAGCAGAAGAAAGCCAAGGCTCTGGAGGTCAAGACGGATATTTATGCCCCGGTCTCGATGATCGTCCATAACGAATTTGCCAAGCAGCATCCGGAGCTGGTAGCCGAGTACCTGAAGCTCTTCAAGCAGGCGCTCGACTGGCAGAATGCCAACCTGGCGGAGGCCGCCCAGATCTATTCGAAGCACACCAAGCTGCCGGCGGACATCCTGACGACCGTGCTGCAGCGCAGCTCCACCCGGCTGTCGGCATATACCCCGAAAGCGCTGGAGGCCCAGCAGGCCACGGCGGATATTCTGCTTGCGAACCGGTTTCTGAAGAAGCCGGTCACGTTCAAGGACGCGGTCAACAACACCTATGTGGAACAGGCATTACGATAATAAAAGGGAGGACCCGCGCTTATGAAATCATCTGGTATGCGTCAAATGAAGCTGGGCGCCTTCTTCCTGATTCCCGGCCATCACATTGCGGCATGGCGGCATCCGGAAGCGGAGGCCTCATCCGTTATGGATCTGGGGCTGTACCGCCGGCTTGCCCAAACGGCGGAGCGGGGCCGCTTCGACATGATCTTCCTCGCGGACAGCTATTCCGTCTCGAACCGGTTCCCCGCGGCGATCGAGCAGATCGTCTCGGCCCGGCCGGAGCCGCTCACGCTGCTGTCGGCCCTCGCCGCGGTGACCGAGCATATCGGCCTTGCCGCCACGGCTTCCACGACGTACAACGAGCCGTTCCATGTGGCGCGCAAATTCGCTTCGCTCGACCACCTGAGCGGCGGCCGTGCCGCCTGGAACGTGGTCACCTCCAAGTATGACGAGGAGGCGCTGAATTTCGGCGGCCAGAGCCATCTGCAGCACGAGCTGCGTTATGAACGGGCCGGGGAGTTCGTGAAGGTGGTCACCGGTCTGTGGGACAGCTGGGAGGACGACGCCTTCCTGTACGATAAGGAGAACGCGCGGTATGCCGACCGGGCCAAAGCGCATCCGCCGAATCATCAAGGCGCGTGGTTCTCGGTGAAGGGCCCGCTGAACGTGTCGCGTCCGGTGCAGGGCCATCCGGTCATCGTGCAGGCCGGCTCGTCGGAGCCGGGACGGGAGCTGGCCGCACGGACCGCGGAAGTCATCTTCACCGCGTGGCCGGCGCTTCCGGAAGCGCAGCGCTTCTATGCGGAGGTGAAGGGAAGGCTGGCGAAGTACGGCCGCTCGCCGGACTCCCTCCTGATCATGCCGGGGGTCTTCCCGGTGATCGGACGGACGCGGGAGGAGGCGCAGGAGAAGCGGGCACTGCTTGAGTCGCTGGTCCCGCAGGAAGCGGGGGTGACGCTGCTGTCGGCGCTGCTCGGCGTGGACCTGACCGGCTGCGACGTCGACGGACCCCTGCCCGAGCTGCCCCGGGCCGAGGAGATGAACGGCGGCCGCAGCCGCACGCAGCTCGTGAGGGAGCTCGCCGGGGAGGGGATGACGATCCGCCGGCTGTACCAGCGGATTGCCGGAGGACGCGGGCATCTGGAGGTGACCGGGACTCCGGCGGAGATCGCCGATGAGCTGGAGTCGTGGTTCACCGGCGGTGCAGCGGACGGGTTCAATATCATGCCGCCCTATTTTCCCGGAGGGCTCGATGACTTCGTCGAGCTGGTCGTGCCGGAGCTTCAGCGCAGAGGGCTGTTCCGGACGGAATATGAAGGCAAGACGCTGCGTGACCGGCTCGGTCTGAGCAGGCCGGTCCACCCCGCAGTACGCAGGAGTAACACGGAGAACAAGGCTGCCGGCCGATAGGCAGCCTTGTTTTTATTATTTTCAGTGCAATGCTTGCGAAGAGTGGCGTTCCGCTTCTGAAGAAACAGACTCGTCCACCGGGAGATCCGGCAGCTTCGCAGCTTCGTTCTCCGGCTGGGCTTCCTTCGGATGGACCAGACGGACCCACAGCCGCATGGCCTCATGGATCTTCCCCGGAGCCTTGGTGGGGAGATGATGGCGCACACCGGGGATGAACTGCATGGTGGCGTTGGGCAGATGCTCGCGGAGCATGCGGGCATAGGGAAAGAGCGCTTTGTCCTGCTTGCCGTACAGCAGCAGCACCGGGGCTTGAATATCATTAAGCCGCCGAGTGCAGTTATAGATAAGACTCTCCCGGTAATATTGATACTGATTGCGGATATCCCCTTGAATCGCCGTGCTGTACAGACGCTTGAAGGTCTGAAGCGAGTCCGCATTGGCTGCACAGACCGCCGAGGTCAGCAGCCGCTGGGCCCGGAGGCGGCTCAGCCGGATCGCCGCACGGATCTCGCTCGTCAGCACGAAAGTGCTCGCTTCGGACAAGCCGCTGAGCAGGATGCCGCCATAGAAGCGGTCGGGGTAGGTGAGGAGGGCTTCGAGCGCAATCGTGCCGCCGGTAGAATAGCCGGCAATATAAGCCTTGCGGAGGCCGAGCTCATCCATCAGCGCACAGATGTCATCGGCGATCAGCGCATACGTCAGTTTTCGCGGGGAATAGGCGCTTCTCCCGTGACCCCTCATATCGAAAGTGATGATCCGGTACGTATCCGACAGCTGCTCGAGCTGATAAGTAAAGTTGGTGGAGTCCAGCACGGGCGGGTGGATGAAAATGAGGGGAATGCCCCTGCCTTCGGACCGGTAGTACATGCGGGTTCCATTGATGTCTGCTTCCGGCATGATGACCATCCTTTCGTCTTCCGTCAGTAAATCCTTCAGTAAATCCGTCAGTAATTCGTCAGTAATTCAGAACCTTGTTATCTTTTCCATTCTTCGCAAAATCAACCGGGCACCATGATACCTCCGCCCGAATGTAACATTCTCCACCCTTTGACGTCTGTAACGATGTGGAATAAATTTACATATCCAAGGAGGGCGTATTTATGGCAGTGGAGAGAATCGACATGGACTCCCTATGGCGGGAATGGGAGGAAACGCTGGAGCTGCAGGGGTATATCCGCAAGCGCCATCTGATCCGGCAGGAGGAATCCGCCGTACAGGAGACGGAATACCGGATCGAGCTGGAGTGGTTCCCGGAAGCCGCTGCCGACTGGGAGGATGAAGACAGGAACCCGGCAGGCACAGTAACGGTAACGCTGGATGCGCGCACGCGGCGGCTTCGCTTCTGTCATGTCCGTCGGGAGGAACCGTCCGGCACAGCGAATCACGACTCGCGGCGCATAGCCGTGGAATGGATCGACCGGCTGACGGGACTCCGGGAGGAAGACGGCCGGCTGGAGCCCATCTCCGAGACGCCCGAAGAGGACGGTATTCGATTCAGGTTCCGGCAGGTCGAAGCCGGCGTCCGCTTCTTCCCGGGCATACATCTGGAAATCCGCATCGGTGCGGATGGACGGCTGATCTCCTATGGGGATTACGGCCGGCATACAGGCACTGACATCCCCCTACTGGACAAGCCCCGCCCAGCGCCGGATGCTTCCCTGCTTCGACAGATTGCTTACGATGCTTTCAGCCTGGTCTACATGCCTGAGATGTCGGGCAAACCTAGGGAGCGGCACTGGCTCTATGGCGTGGGGGAGACATTCCTGGACGGGTTGACCGGCGAAACGATGGCCTATGAATGGAATCTCAAGCTGTTTGGACAGCCGCCTTTGAACAGACCGATCTTGTGGAGTCCGGAGGAGGAACGGCGGTTCGCCGAAGCGGCGGTCACACCGGAGAAGGTGGGCGTGTTCATCAACCGCTTCATCACCAGCCGGGAAAGCCGGGAAGTCCTTATCGATTGGGAGGAGAAGCATCCGGATACGGTGCCGATCCGGCCGGAGGAGATTGAGCGCACCTATGAAACGGTCCGGGAATGGGCCGGAAGACGGTGGCCGGGCGGGTCGGGGCAGTGGATGATCTCCCGGGTGCTGCGAAGCAATGGAATGCTGATGGCGGTCATCGAGCGCCGGGAGGCCGGCTATGAGGTCGGACTCGGGCGGACCAAAGTGGTTGTCGATGGGGAGAACTATACATTCGTCGATGCGATCGAGCCTGCCGAGCTGCCGCCCCGTCCACCGGAGGTGATAGAGAAGGAGGAAGCCTTCCGGAATATCGTAGAGGCCTTAACCTGCAAGCCATATTACGTCTGGGACCGAAACCGGAAGGGGTACCGGTTCATGCATATGGTGGACTGTCCGCTCCTGGTCGACGCGCTGAGCGGCAAGGTGGTGACCGAGCTCTGAGGTGAAGAGAGGGCGTTTACAATGTCAGTGCAGGAAAACATATGGGATTGATGGACCTGCCACGATGATGTTACATTACTAGAGCTCAGAAGCAGCAGTGGTAAGCAGACAGAAGAATATGCAGACTCAAAAATAATCAGGAAGGTGAAGGAACCCATGGAAGTCAGAGCTTCCGCCGCATCGATGAGAGACTTATTTCAAGGAGGCTCGCCCTTGTCGGACCGCTCCGCGAAACGGGCCGGCAGGGGGCGGGATGGGTTTTCCACCGCCTTCAAACAAAAGCTCGGCGAGACGGGCAAAACCGTAATAGAGGAAATGGGCCGAAAGCAGGAGGCTTCTTCCAGTGGGGCGGTGAAGGCTGGCGAGACCAAGCTCAAGCCAACTGACACCTCATCGAAGCCCGCAGCCGCTGAAGACCGGATCGAGGCACTCGAGACATTCGTGGAGGATGGGAATCCCGAAGAGGTTCAGGCTCTGCTGGCCGATCCGGACGTACAAGCCCTGCTGGGGCAGCTGGCTGCGCTTCTCGCGGCGGCCGAGGAGGCAGAGGCTCCTGCTGAAACCGCAGGCGGGGCAGCGGAAGCGCTCTTCATTCCGCTGGCCGCTCCGGACAACGCAGGAACCTCCGCCGCCGCTGCAGATGCTTCTGCTCTTCAAGCGGTGGATGCGGCTGAAGCAGCCCGCCTGCTGCAGGAGCTGCAGGAGGCCCTGAGGCAGACCGGGGATCCGAAGCTGAAGACCGCATTGGAGCAGCTTGCCTCTGCAGCGGGCCGAGCAGCGGAGTCCAAGCCTGGGGCGGACATCGCACAGCTGCTGCAGAAGCTGAACGGGGAAGCCGTAATCTCCGAGCCGGCATCCCCCAAGGAAGGCAGCATGCCGGTAAGTGCGCTGCATAAGCTGGGCCAGCTCTCTGCGGTTCACGCGGCGCAGACGGCCTCAACGGCCGGTGGAAACACCGCGGAGCTGGCGGATGAACCGCTGTTTGTTCCGCTGGACGGCGAAGCCGCCGTGGCTCAGACTCCCGTCCAGCCCGCGGTAACCGTTCCGGATCTCATGAAGCAGATCCAATCCGGACAATACGCAGGCAAGATGCCTGTGCTGCAGGTGCCGGCTGAGACCTTCGCGGAGGACATGACGCAGTTCGTGTCCACTTCCTTCCTCCTGAACAGCGGAGCCGGCGGAATGACCGAAGCCAAGCTGTCGCTGTATCCGCAGCACCTGGGCCATGTGGAAGTGAAGCTTATGATGCAGAACGGCCAGCTGATCGCCCAATTCGCCGCGGACAGCGCCTTGGGCAAAGAAATGCTGGAGAGTCAGCTGGCTCAGCTCCGCCACTCCCTGCAGAGCCAGGGCATCCAGGTCGAGAAGCTTGAAGTGACCCAGAGCGCGAACGCTCAGGGCTTCCAATCCGGCATGTTCCAGGAGAGGGACCAGGGAAGGCAGCCGCAGTCCAAACAGAGCCAGAAAGCCGCTTCCTCCCGGATCGCAGCTTTAGGCGAGGAAACCGGCGGCGAAGGAACGCCGGTGGAGAAGCAGGAGAGACCGGCGCGCACCGGCAATGGCTGGATCGACTTTATTGCCTGATCGTACCCGTTTGTAAGAAGGCCGCGCAGCAGGAAAATGAGAATAGGCTGACAGGAAGCCGCCGTATGGCGGCTTTTTTGAATTTCAGACAATTATAGCTCACCGTATGTATCAACAGAAGGATATGCTGCGCCGTATGGAGTTTCGCCCAAACGGCGGCACGAATACAGGTTGTACGCTTCAGGGCGATCCCAGTCTGCCAAAATAGCCCAGTACATACGCCTTGAAGCGCTCGGCCGCGGGCGGCAGAAACCGCCCCTCCAGCTCGGCGAAGCCGACCGTCCGTTCGCATGGCGGCCCGGCAAGCCGGACGCAGGCCACTCCGCTGTGGTCCAGTCCTGCACGGGGGAGCAGCGAAATGCCAAGCCCCGCGGCGACGAGTCCGGCTGCCGTGGCGCTTTCTTCGCCCTCGAACGTAATCCGCGGATGGATGCCCGCCTGCTCGAATAATCTGTCGGTCAATTCCCTCAGGGCATACCCCTTCTTCAAGAAAATGAACGGTTCATCCGCGATCTCCTGCAGTTGGATGCTCCCGGCTCCGGCCAGCGGATGCCCCAGCGGGAGCACAACGAGGATCTCCTCGCTCCACAGCGGAGTCCAGCGGATCGGAAAGCGGGTCTCCGACGGCTGGGAAATCAGGCAAATATCCAGCTCACCGGCATGCAGATGCTCGAGCAGGGAATAGCTGTGATTCTGGATGAGCTGAAAGCGGACGGCCGGGAACCCGGCCCGGAAGCCGCCGATCAGATCGGGGATGATACCGGTGCTCAGCGTATGCAGGAAGCCGAGCGCGACTTCACCGGAGTCCGGATCGATGAGATCGGAGAGCTCCTGCTTGGCGAGCTTGTATTCGGCCAGAATACGGTCGGTCCGGTTCAGGAACAGCCGTCCGTAACGGTTCAGGACAATCGTGCGGCCCTGGCGGTCAAAGAGCGGGACGCCCAGCTCCTCCTCCAGGCGGGCGATCGAACGGCTGAGGGCCGGCTGGGAGAGGGACAAGGCCTCGGCCGCCCGCGTCACATGCTGCATCCGGGCGAGGGTCTGAAAGTATTCGAGCTGCTGCCACTCCATGATGATTCTCCTCCAGAAACGGGATTCCTGTTCATGATGCACAATACATTACTTCTATGCATCAAATTCATACCAATAATAAATTATACATCATGAATTGTCGATGGTAGGATGAGATTCATCCGAAGTGAATCGAGGAGGTTTCATCCATCATGGGGTCCATCCGGCAGGGCACACCCGCATTTCGCCAAACCAATCTGGCCTTTTTCGCGGCCGGCTTCAACACGTTCGCCATCCTGTACAGCACGCAGCCGCTGATGCCGGAATTCACCCGGGAATTCCACCTCACGCCTGCCATGGCGAGCCTGTCCCTCTCCTTGACGACCGTAACCCTGGGATTCAGCATGCTCCTCTGCAGTTCCTTGTCAGAAGTGTGGGGCCGCAAGCCCGTCATGACCGCATCCGTACTGGCCGCTTCCGTCTTATCCATGCTGACGGCGTTCAGTCCGACTTACGAATCGCTGCTGGTGTACCGTATGCTTCTGGGCTTCGCCCTGGGCGGGCTGCCATCGATAGCGATGGCTTATCTGGGGGAGGAGATGGATCCGCGCAGTCTGGGGATCGCCATGGGGCTCTATATCAGCGGCAATTCCCTTGGGGGCTGGGGGGCCGTATGATCTCCTCCCTGCTCACGGAGCTGTTCAACTGGCATGTGGCGATCGGCACCGTCAGTCTCATCAGCCTGATCGCGAGCCTGATCTTTATCCGGAGTCTGCCGAAATCGGCGCATTTTCACCCCCGTCCGCCGGAGCCCGCCAGATTGTTCTCTTCCCTGATGGGTCATCTGCGGGACCCCGGACTGCTGCTCCTGTACGGGATCGGGTTTCTGGTCCTTGGAAGCAACACCGCCGTGTTCAATTATATGGGATATGTCCTGGCCGCCCCGCCGTACTCTCTTAGTCCGACGCTTGTAGGATGGATCTTCCTTGTGTTCCTGGTCGGCATGTTCAGCTCGGTATGGATGGCGAAGCTGGCCCGGAAGTACGGGAGTCACAAGGTATTGGCGCTCTCGCTGATCATCACGCTGGTTGGAGCCGCCTTGACGCTCGAGCCCCGCCTGGGTCTGAAGCTGGCGGGACTGCCTGTCGTGACCTTCGGGTTCTTCGGCAGCCATTCCATCGCAAGCGCCTGGGTCGGAAGGAGGGCCCGCCGTGACAGGGCCCAAGCCTCTTCGCTTTATCTGTTCTTCTACTATGCCGGTTCGAGCATCGGAGGAACAACCGCCGGCGCCTTCTGGTCCTCACTGGGATGGGGCGGGGTCGTAGGCATGACTGCGGGATTCCTGCTTACGGCACTGCTGCTGACAGGCCTTCTGTTCAAAGCGGCTCCGGCCGACGCTGTGCCGGTCCGCCATCCTGCGGCCAAATAAAGGGGGGAACTTATCCCTCCTTTTTGGCATAGTCCTTATGATAAAAAATCGTTTCAACCAACCTTTCCTTTGGCCTTCGGCCGTGCCTGATGCTACGCTGATAAAAAACGTACGGGAGTGATTCGAATGAGAACGAAGAATCGTCTGACCATGACCCACAGCCCCTGCCTTGGCATGAACGCCAGGCTCGCCGACATGAACCGCCTGTGGAGGGATTCGTTTGACGAAACTGAAGACATTCCTGGCTTACTACAAGCCTTATAAAAAGGTACTGTTCACCGATCTGGCCTGCGCGGCGCTGGCTTCCGCCTGTGCACTGGCTTACCCGGTGCTGATCGGGAGAATGACCAGCAGCGCAATCCGGGATGAAGGCATAGCGGTGGATCTTCTGTTCCAGCTGATGGGAGCCTTCCTGCTGCTGATGGCCGTGGAGTACGCGGCGAATTATTACACGGACTATGCCGGGCATCTGATGGGCGCCCGCATGGAGGCCAATATGCGCAGCGATCTGTTCCGGCATGTGCAGCGGCTCTCTTTTGCCTATCATGACCGGACACCTACGGGGCAGCTGATGTCCCGTACCACTCATGACTTATTCAACATCTCGGAGCTGGCTCACCATGGGCCGGAGGACGCCGTCATCTCCTTCGTGCGGATCCTCGGCTCGGTTGCCATTCTGTGGAGCATCAACGGAACGCTTGCGCTGACGATCCTGCTCATCCTGCCGTTCATGTTCGCTTACGCTTACCGGTACAGCTTGAAGGTCAAAGATGCCCTCAAAGAGAACAGCGAGCGGATTGGGGAGATCAATGCGCAGCTGGAAGACAGCCTGGCCGGCGTCCGGGTGGCTCAGGCTTTCACCGCCGAGGAGATGGAGAGCGCCAAGTTCGAAGCGGGGAACCGGTTGTTCCTGGAGAGTCGGGCGAGAAGCTACCGGGCGGAAGCACTGTTCTACAACGGACTGACCTCCTTCATGACGATGCTGACCGTGGCCGTCGTAGCCGCAGGGGCTCTCTTGATCAGCTATGAACGGCTGCTCCTGACCGAGCTCCTCACATTCCTGCTGTACATCGGCACCATCACGGACCCGGTGAAGCGGCTTGTGAACTTCACGCAGAATCTGCAGAATGGCGCGGCGGGGTTCGAACGCTTCCTGGAGCTGCTGGCCGTTGGGCCGGGCATCCGGGATGCCCCGAACGCCCGGCCTCTGGAATGTGTCCAGGGCAGAGTTGAATTCCGCGGCGTCGGTTTCCGCTATGACGGGGACAGCGAGCCCGTCTTCCGGGGTCTGAATCTGACGGTGCAGCCGGGAGAGACGATCGCGCTGGTCGGTCCTTCCGGCGCCGGCAAGACGACCCTGTGCCATCTCCTTCCCCGCTTCTATGAAGCCGCAGAGGGAGAGATCCGGATCGACGGCACGGACATCAGGAGCGTCACCCTGCAGTCACTGCGCAGCTCCATCGGGATGGTGCAGCAGGAGGTGTACCTGTTCGCGGGCACGATCCGCGAGAACATTCTCTACGGCAGGCCCGGAGCCTCCGAGGAAGAAGTCCTGGAGGCCGCCCGTCTCGCGAATGCGCATGACTTCATCGCCGTGATGCCGGAAGGGTACGAAACGAAGGTCGGCCAGCGGGGGATCAGGCTCTCGGGCGGCCAGAGACAGCGGATCGCGATCGCCCGCCTGTTCCTGAAGAATCCCTCCATTCTCATTCTGGATGAAGCCACTTCCGCCCTGGATAACGAGAGCGAAAGGGCGGTGCAGCTGAGCCTGGAGCGGCTGGCCGAGCACCGGACCACCTTCGTCATCGCCCACAGGCTGTCGACGATCCGCAGCGCGGACCGCATTCTCGTTCTCACCGAACAGGGCATTGCGGAAGAAGGGACGCACCGCGAGCTTCTGGACAACGGCGGGGTGTATGCGAAGCTGCACGACCTGCAGTTCAGCTGACAAGCGGCGGCCAGGAAGCCTGCACCTTCTCCGGGTCGCAGTATGGGGCCGGAGGGAGGGCTGACGGAAGCTGGCGAGGGAATGAGGGAAAGAGGAAATGAGGGAAAGAGGGAATGTAATAAAAAAAGTACCGCAGCCCATGCGGTATTTTTTTATGCCCGCTTGGGGTACGCGCGTTCGATGGATAGCTTCACCTTAAAAAATAAAATTAATAGGCTTGATTTTCCGTGATTATTAAGTTTTACAGCACCTTCTTTCTTGATTATCGCATGTAAACTATTCCTTCAACCCGATAAAATGATATTCAAATCCCCATTCAAGGAGTGAATCTTATGTTAACCGCGCAAACCGCCCTCACCCTGAACAGCCCGATCACAGTCGGCAGTCTCGAGCTTCGCAACCGGCTGATCCTTGCCCCGATGCAGCAGTACCAAGGCTCGCCGGAAGGTTATGCGACGGAGCATCACACCCAGCATTATTCGAGGAGAGCCGGAGAGCTCGGCATGATGATCGTGGAATCGACGGCCGTCTCCGATAACGGCAGACTGGTGCCGAACGACATCGGCATCTTCACGGACCGGCATGCCGAAGCGCTGAAGCGGGTTACCGATGCAGTGCATGCCGCGCATACGCCGATCTTCGTGCAGCTGTCCCATGGAGGCAGGAAATCTGCGCCGGAGGTAACGAGGAAGCTCGTGGCGCCGAGCGCCATGGCCTATGACGACACGTACGGCGTGCCCTCGGAGCTGACGGCCGCCGAGATTGAAGCACTTCTGGAGGATTACCGGCTGGCCGCCAGACGCAGCATCGCGGCAGGCTTCGACGGGATTGAGGTGCATGCGGCCCACGGCTTCCTGATCCACCAGTTCCTCTCGCCGCTCTCCAACCGCCGCACCGATGCCTACGGCGGATCGCGGGAAGGCAGGTCACGGTTCCTGCGCGACACGCTGGCCGCCATCCGTTCCGAAACGGGCAGGGGGTATCCGCTGATCGTCCGGGTCTCCTCGACCGATTACACCGAAGGCGGCTTGACTCCGCAGGAGGTCGCGCTGATGCTGAAACCGCTGGAGACGGAGGGACTGCTCGACGGGGTGGACGTATCCTCGGGAGGACTGCTTCCCGTCCAGCCGCCGGATGTCCATCCGGGCTACCAGGTGCCGGATGCGGCCGCGATCAAGCAGCATCTTCATGTGCCCGTCATCGCCGTCGGCAAAATTTATACGCGTCCTTTCGCGGACCGGATTATCGCGGACGGTCTGGCGGATGCCGTCGCCGTCGGAAGGCCTTTTCTGGATGACCCCGATTTTGCGCAGACGCTGATCGGCTGAGGAGTGTTTCGGCATGGCATGGAAGCAGCCCATCGCTGCAGCGATACCATTAGTGGGAAAGGGAGAAGGGAGGGCCTCTACAGGATAGAAGCCCTCTCTCTATTGTGGGGACGGGAGAGTGCCCGTGCTAGTCTTGTTGGAACGTGGCGTCCGCCTTGTCCGTCGCGGTGGACACCGGCTGCACGTACATCAGGTAGTTGTAGTGGCGCAGATACCGGCCGGGTGCCGCATACGATTCGTAAGACTGCCCGGTGCCGGCCAGGCCCGCACGCGGGTAGAAGGTGGCTTCCTGCTTGAAGAGCGCCGTCCCGTCGTTCTTCTCCACCCAGACTTCCCCATTCCTGCTCCGCAGGTAGTAGCCCGGGAAGTTTGTCGACTCGAGCGACACCGTACCGCTGCCGGCCAGACCCGTAACAACGCGGAACTGCGAGTCCGCCAGCTTCGTCACATTCGGCTCGAGCTTCGCCCGGTATTCCCAATGCCGGATGCTGTACGACGGGAAGTTATACGACAGGAAGCGGACCGGGGTGAGGCCGTCGGGAACCGGAATCCCGAAGTTCGGCGTGCCGTCCGTGTTCCAGTAGAGCTTCTGCACCCGCGTCCGGCGGTTCGGGTCGTTCAGCGGGTCCCCCGAGATGTCCTTGTAGCTGCGGTCGTGGTAGACGAGAATGTCGCTCTTGCCGTCCTCGGATACCGTGAACGAGTTGTGACCCGGCCCGTACTGTCCGGTGGCGTCACTGCTCGTAAATACCGGCTGGGCGGACTTCACCCATGACTTCGGATCAAGGAGATTGCTGGTGTCGGAGGCGGTGAGCAGGCCCAGGCAGTAGTTCGCATCGGTGGCGCTCGCGGAGTAAGTGATGAAGATCTTCCCGTTCTTCTTGATAACGGCCGGTCCTTCATTGACCCATACGCCGCCCTGCTTTTCCCACGTATAATCCGGTTTGGCGATCAGGACCTGCGTCCCCGTGATGGTGGTTGGCGAGCTCATCTTGGCGATATAGATATTCGAGTTGCCGGCAATCGCGGGGTCCTTCTGCGCCCACACGAAATAACGGCTGCCGTTATGCTCGAAGGTCGTGCCGTCGAGCGTGAAGGAGTCCCAGTTCATGACGACCTTGCCTTTTTCCGTCCAGGTTCCGGTCAGCGGGTTGGCATCGGAGCTCTCGAGAGCGTACTGCCGGATCGCCCACTTGTCTTCCGCCTTGCCGGCCGTGAAATAGACATACCATTTGCCCCCGACGTAATGAATCTCCGGCGCCCAGATATGCGCACCCATCTCGCCGCTGGCATGCTTGCGCCAGATGACCACCGGGGCAGCAGACGCCAGCCCCTGGATGGTTGTGGCCCGCCGCAGCTCGATCCGGTCGTACTCCGGCACCGTCGCCGTGAAGTAATAGTAGCCGTCCGTGTGCTTGTAGATCTGCGGGTCGGCCCGCTGCGCCACCAGCGGATTCGTATACTGCACTGCGGCTGCGGAAGCCCCCTCGGCGTAACCCCCCATTAGAGCCGCCAACAGCATGCATATGGCGGTTCGCTTCATCCAGCGTCCATCATTCTGTACCATCATTCCATCTTCCTTTCTGAAGGGCAATTGAACAGGAATGGCAGGGCCGTCTCTCTGTTCCGACTCATCATACCGAAGCTGTAAGCGCTTTTAAATGGACGGGTTTTCGCTTTTTGTGGAAATTTTTCGGGAGATGGAACAAAGGCCGCCGCCCCGCAGCAGGGGAGGACCCCGCCGCGTAAGCGACAGCCTTTGGCAGCGCATGCTGTACTGCTCTTGGTTAGAGGCTTAGCGTACCGGCTTGCCGGCTCCGGCATACGTCGATACAATGCTTGGGACATTGGCCGTCGCATCCGCCGTATACGAATAGTACGAAGTCGGCGTCCAGCCCACATCGGTTCCCACCTGAGGGGAGTTAGCGGTCGCTATGTTGATGGACTGCTCCGTGGAAGAGCCGTAGGCTTTGTAGATCGTGCCGGTGTCATACAGCTTGCCCTTGACGGATTCGCTGCCGGAGTAGCCGGCGAGCTTCGTCGTTGCGGCACTTACATTGAGGTAGTTGTTCTGCGAATACACCTTCGCCGAGTAGCCGATGCCGTACACCTGATCCGCCGTGCCGACATAGTAGTTGTTGTAGACATGAACCATGCCGTAGCGCACCCGCGGGCTTCTCTGCTTGGAGTTCAGGAAGTAGTTGTGGTGGTACGTCAGCTTCAGCTTGCCGTCATCGGTGGTCGTGCTGTCGCTGGAGCCGATCAGGGATGTCTTGTAATGATCCTGGAAGACGTTGTACGAGATCGTGATGAAGTTGGAACCGTTCTTCGCATCGAGCAGGCCGTCGTGGCGGACGAACGGCTTGACCTCTCCGGTGGAGGAGTTCTTCATAATCATGCCGGAGTTCGTATCCGTTACCTTGTCGGCAAAGGTGCAGTGATCGATCCAGATGTTCGTTGCGCCGTCGAGCGTCATGCTGTCATAAGCCGCGTTCCAGTTGCCGCCGCTGTCGGACGGATCCCACTGCGGGAAGAAGTCGAGCGCATCGTGGAATTGGATGTTCCGGATAATGACGTTGTTCGAGCCCTTCAGGTACAGGCTGCCGCCTTTGATGATCGAGGTGTTGGATTCGCCGATGATCGTCTTATTGGAGCCGACGCTGATCACCACCTGATTCTTCTGCTTGGTCGCTGCCGCGGCCCGGGCGGTCTCCTGCGAGCTGATCGTGGCGGAATCATTATTATAGTACGCGTTCTGATAGGTGGTCAGGTTGTAGCCTGTGCCGGAAGCGTAAGTGGATTCCGTATTGCCTGCATTCAGGTCAATGGTTCCGCGTACGAGAATGACCGCTTTGGTGGTGCCGGCTACCGCCGTCTTCAGCTGGTCGCGCGTTGTGACGACGGTGACCGGGAGTCTCCGTGGAGGTCGTGGATTTGCCTCCGTTCAGCGTGAAGGACGTCGTTCCCGTACCCGTACGGGAACCCCATCCGTCGTTGGCTCCAAGCTGCGAATCTGCATAGAGGGTGGCCGCCTGGGCTGCAGGCACCATGAAGAGAACGGAGGAGAGCATGGTGATGGCGGTGAATGTGGACCACATGCGTTTCATTTTGCTGGCAGTTGTCATGAACAAAGTTCCTCTCTACTGTGGATTGGGTGCGGGCCTGCTGCACGCTCAGTCTGAACCTAAGCTGTCGGGAAGCCCTTAAGAGTCGAGGCTTCGGGATCACTTCCTTTCACCGTTGTTCGATTCTGCGGCTTCGGGTTCTTTGGACACCGGCCCTGAGCTGCCGGCCCTGAGCTGCCTTTTGCCTCATCGGACATTTCCCAATGTAAGCGGTATCCCGAAAGGGCGTCAATAAGCCTGTCATGAGATGAAGCTCACTTTGTCTTCAGGGAAGTGTTCCGGCATAACACCGGTTCATTTTGGCATATCGGAGTTGATTCCGGCATATCCGCTGAGCCAAGCGGCACGCGGCAGGTTGAATTTGGCGCATGAACCGGCAGATGGGGGCAGCATCCGACAAATAAGATTAAGCAAGATTTTCTTACTATGTAAGGGATTGGATCAATGCAATGCGGGCCCCTCACAAAAAATCCCCCGCCTTCTCTAAGAAGTGGGGGATAGGGTGGGAAGAACGGTCTCCCGCAGATGCCTCACATCGCTGATCGGCGGACGCCCGAACATGCGGGCATATTCCCGGCTGAACTGGGAAGGGCTCTCATAGCCCACGCGATAACCCGCATCCGCTGCTTCCACCGTCTCCGTCAGCAGCAGCCGGCGTGCTTCCTGCAGCCGGATCGCTTTCTGATACTGCAGCGGACTCATGGCCGTCACCTTCTTGAAGTGCTTGAAGAGGGCGGAAGGACTCATGCGGATCTCCCTGGCCAGCTCTTCGATGTGCAGCGGCTTGTCATAGTCCCGGTGCAGGAGGCGGATCGCCTTCGAGATGAGGTTCGCCTGGCTGCCGGCCACCGCGAACTGCCGGATGAGCGCTCCCTGCCCGCCCTGCAGCACGCGGTATAGAATCTCCCTGTGCGCCAGGGGAGCCAGGACCGGAATATCCTCCGGCGTATCGAGGAGCTTCACCAGACGAAGCACGGCCTCCAGCAGCGGGGGAGTGGATGGAGTCACCGAGATGCCCCGGCCCGTACCCGGCGGGCTGCTCTCGGGCCGGGCCGTCTCCTGGGCGAGGTCCAGTATGGCATCGGGGCTGAAGTTGAGCTGCAGGCTCAGGTAAGGAACCTGCGGCGTGGCTTCCATGACCTTGGCAAGGACGGGCAGGTGGACGGAAGTAACGAGATAGGAGGCCGGATCATAGCGGTAGATTTCTTCGCCGAGCGAAGCGGACTTGGCGCCCTGTACGATGATGCACAAGGAGGGCGCATAGACCGTATGCATCGGCTCCGATGCCCGGGATGAGCGGCGGAACCGGAGGTCCGGCACGGCGGTCTCATGCAGGCCGTCACAAGGCGCATGACGCCCGATCCGAGCCGCCAGTTCCTGCGTAAGTGCTGCCAGATCAGCCGGAGTGACAGTTGGATTCATGGTTTTGGGCCTTCCTTTTCCAAAGGGTGGTTGATGAGCCTATTGTATCGCCCCTGAAGAGGATCAGGCAAGGAACGAACAGCAATAGGCTACTGGAATGGGGGATTCCCCTATTATAATGAGAGTATAGACCGGGGAAGAACCTCCGGATCCATCTTAAGCGGAAAGAAGGAGTATCATGCCGGACAATCAAACGCTGCAGGGGAAAGTCGCTATCGTAACAGGAGCATCACGGGGTATCGGCCGTACCATTGCCGAACAGCTGTCGGAGCTCGGGGCCAAGGTGATCATTAATTACGCAAGCTCCCCGCAAAAAGCGGAGGAGGTCGTCCGGAGCATCCGGTCGAAGGGCGGGGAGGCCGCAGCCGTACAGGCGGATCTCAGCCGGGTGCCGGAGGTGGAAGCTCTGTTCGCCCGGACGCTGGAGATCTTCGGGCAAATCGACATCCTCATCAATAATGCCGGAGTGAACCGGTATCTGCCGATTCTGGAAGTGACCGAGGAGGATTACGACAAGCAGTTCAATCTGAATGCCAAAGGGACGTTTTTTGCGTGCCAGCAGGCGATGAAGCATATGCAGGAGAAGGGGAGAATCATTAACTTCTCCACCTCGGTCGTGGGACAGATGTTCCCGACCTACAGCGTCTATGCCGGCACGAAAGGGGCCGTGGAGCAGTTCACCCGCCAGCTGGCGAAGGAATTTGCCGTCAAGGGAATCACGGTCAATGCGGTCGCTCCCGGACCGGTGAACACCGAGCTGTTCCTCGAAGGAAAAACGGAGGCGCAGATCGAAGGGCTGAAGAAGTCGGCGGCCCTCGGCCGGATCGGAGAGCCGGAAGATATTGCGAACGTCATCGAATTCCTCGTCAGTGAACAATCCGGGTGGATTACCGGGCAGACGATCCGTGTCAACGGCGGTTTCATTTAACGGATGAGTGTATGAACTTGAGCCTGCATGGGCGCCTCCGGTCGGGGTGCCTGCAGGTTTTTTTGCGCAGGGTCCGAAGCCGCACTCCTTTCAAGGGACCGCAGCCGGCACGAAGAGTCAATAAATTACAAGTTTTTGATCATTAGAAGAGATACCCATTTTCAGGGAAACCGGAGATAATGAAAAGCGGACTCCAGCACAGGGAAGCGGGGATGCCTGCCACGAGCTGACTGGGCCGTTTTTTGATGTAAAGGAGTTTACTGGAGGGGGAGCACGTTTGGACAACAGCACCTACTATTACTGCTGCCGCTGTCATCAATTGGAGCATTACAGCGAAGCACTCAAGATTTTTGCGTCCGGCTTTATGCGCAGGGACCGGATGGATTATCGGGTCGGTTACTGCCTAAGCAGCGAATTCCTGGCGGAGGCCTGCGCAGCGATAGAAACGAAGACTTCCAAAGAGGAGGGATGATTGACAGTGTCTCATCCCGTATGCGATGCTTCCAAAGTGGAATCATTTCCCAATGAAAGGAGAGCTCATTCATGCCGGTAAAATGGCTGCTCATCGCAGCTGCCGCTGTGCATCTGGCAGCGGCTTCCTCACCGCCGGAACCGATAACGACCATCGACGTCGGAGTCAGGGAGAACATGCAAACCGGGACGGTGCAGCCTCCGCTGCCGAAGCTGACAGCCGAGCAATCCGAGCGGATCAACTTCGGCAAATATGCCGTCCCCCCTACGCTGCAGTCCCTGCTCGATCTGCGGCAAGAGCTCGGAGATCCGGAGCGGCTGTATGATGCCGTGTATTTCTTTGTGAACACGGAGAACTTTCGATACTTCAGTACCCCCGGCGATGTCGTTGTCTTCGGCAATGTGGGAGTCGACGGCGTCCACTACGGGTTCCTGACCGACTATGGCACGGTAACCGATCTCGAAGAGGCGCCGATCGTCTGTATCAGTCCCATGGATTTCGACCGGCCGGTGCGGATCGTCGCCAAGAACTTGAAGGATTTCCTGCGGCTCAGCCTGACGGACGCGAATCTGGTTCTCAATCCGTTCGGTACCGAAGCGGAGTATCTGGCGGCACAGGAGCGGTGGGCGGAAGAAGAGAAGGCTTCACCTTATCAAAGAACGGAAGAAGAAAAGCAGGCCCGCCTGGAAGTGATCCATGAGCTGCAGAAGCGGATCAGCCTACCGGAGCTCGGCTTGAGCGCTTTCTCGTATGTACAGAAGACAAGCGAGGAGCGGGGAAGACAAGTCACCATCCGAACCTTGGACGGGCTCGGGGTAACCACACCGCTGGAGCAGGGGCGTCTCCACGAGGAGTTCAAGGTGAGCAAAGACGAGCCGATCGATCTGTCGAAGCTGAAAGCATACTTGGCCGGTGCGCCGCGGGCCTCCAAGCTCGCCCTGCTGCGCGACCTGCAAATCACCCGCGTACTGCCAAATGAGAAAGAGCTGCAGCCGCTCCTTCTGGAGGAAATGCAGCTGCTCGGACTGAAGGACGAAGCGGCGCGCATCCAAGCGTCTTATTAGCCTATCGTAACAAGGCTGCCCACGAGGCGGCCTTGTTTTTTTGTCTGGCGATTCACGGTGTTGACAGTCCCGGGTGCATATGCTACCTTCTTTGATGATATTGATTCTCATTTTCATTAACTGGAGGGCACTCATGCAGCCTGACACATACACCCGCATTTCAGATGCGCTTGGCCGACTGGACGATCTATGGATCAAGTTCAGGAGGGCAAGCCTGCTTCAAGAGGGGAACCTCATGCCCATGCTTACTTCCTCCTATTATATGGTGATCCCGAAGTGCGGCGAGAGCCGGTTGACCCTAGATCTGCATACTTATCCTCTGCGGCAGGATGCCGTGTACATCGCAGGGCCCGGGCAGACGATCGCCATCCGGGAGGAAGAAGGGGCGAAGTCCCAGCTCTATGTGCTCGAATTCGACATCCATCCTTCGGGGGCTGACGGACCTGCTTTTCCGCTGCTGGGCGAGCTTCCCATTCATCCCGATCCCGCTCTGCTCCGAATGTGCGAAGGGCTCTGCGGCTCCACCCGAAGCGGGCAGGCGGTGGAGCGCCTGTATGGGCAGGCTGTTTTTCATGAGCTGCTGTACTGGACGCTGACCCATCACAGAGAGGAGCTGCGAGTGGATTCAAGAACGGCCCTCGAGAAGACGAAGGCCTATATCGATACGAACTATGAGGAAAACCTGTCGATGGACCAGCTGGCCCGCATGGCGGACATCTCCCCCAAATATTACGGGAGCCTGTTCAAGAAAACCTTCGGCAAAACGGTCACCGATTATTTGACGGAGGTGCGGATCAACCGGGCGAAGCAGCTCATGGCGCAGTCCCGTCTGCGCCTGCGGGATGTGGCGTTCATGGTCGGCTACCAGGATGAGTTTTATTTCAGCCGCATGTTCAAACGCGAGGTGGGGGTGCCGCCCACCGTCTATCTCAAGAGCCGAAGGCAGAAGATTGCCGCTTACTCCGCCCCGATACTCGGCCAGCTGCTTGCGCTGGGCGTCCTGCCCTATGCCGCTCCGCTGCATCCCAAATGGACCTCGTACTACTATGACAACTACCGCGCGGACATTCCTCTGCATCTGAGCGGGTTCCGCTTTAACGAAGACTGGGAGTCGAATGTAGGCCGGCTGGCCCAAAGCGAGGTGGACTGCATCATCACGACGGACAGGCTGCATGGGGAGGAAAAGGAACGGCTGGAGCGCATCGCGCCGGTGCATTTCATCCCGGAAGGGGCCCCCTGGCGCGAACAGCTGCAGCAGATCGCCGGGATTGTGGGAGCAGCGGATGAAGCGCAGACCTGGTTGGACCGTTACGATGCTGAGGCCCGGCTCGTGCGGGAGAAGCTGCATCGGCAGCTGCAGGGGGAGAAGGTGCTGATAGCCAGCCTCTTCAAGAAGGCCTTCCGGTTGTTTCCCGTCAGGGGCATGCGGGAGGTGGTCTGCCAGGACATGAGGCTGCTTACCCCTCACGAGGCCGACGAGTATTCACCGGGCCAGACTTTAAGCCTGACGGAGCTCTCAGCCGTGGATGCCGATCACATCCTGCTGAATGTGTGCCAGGAGACCGAAACGCTGCAGTACTGGGAAGAGCTCCAGTCGGACGTCGATTGGACGAATATGAAAGCCGTGAGGAGACGCCGGGTGCAGCTGATTTCGTCCGATCCGTGGCGTGAATACTCCGCCCATGCGAAGGAACGGATGATCCGGGACCTCTGCAGCCGGTTATGCGGAAATCGTACATGAAATGTCCGGGAGATTGTCCATGTTCGTGCGCATCGTCTTCCTCTATACTCTTATGAGAATGATTCTCATTAACACACACTAGAGAGGGGCTGTCCTTATCCATGAGAACATTGTGGACACTCGGCGCTGCGGCGCTTACACTATTTGCCTTAACGGCATGCGGAGCCCAAACCGGCACCCCGCCGGCGGCAGGCAGTCCGCCCGCACAACAAGCCGTCAGTACGGCGGAGCCGGCCTCATCGGCCGCTAGAGTTATCTCATACGGCGGCAAGGACTACACCGTACCCGTCAAGGCGGAGAGAGTGGTTATCACCGGGGCGCTGGAGTCGATGGAGGATGCGCTGCTGCTGGATGTGAAGCCGGTCGGAGCCATTACCGTGGGAGGGGGCTTCCCGCCGCTCTTCGCCGGCATTACGGATAAAGCCGAGGGTATCGGCGAGAAAGCCCAGCCGAACCTCGAGACGATCCTGAAGCTGAAGCCGGACGTCATTCTGATGAGCACGAAGTTTCCTGCCGAGACGATCGAGAAAATGAGCAAGATCGCGGTAACCATTCCCGTGTCCCACCTGGCGAGCGACTGGGAGAAGAACCTGAACCTGCTGGCCGAGCTGACAGGCAAGCAGGAGCGGGCCAAGGAAGTTCTCTCGAAATACAAGTCGGATGCGGCAGCCCTGAAGGAGAAGATCGGGCCTGCCCTCAAGGATAAGAAGGTGCTCGCGATCCGGGTACGCGCCGGCAGCATGTTCGTCTATCCGCAGGATGTTTTCTTCAATCCGTCCGTGTATGAAGAGCTCGGAGCTGCGGTGCCGGAGATCGTGAAGGGGGCGAAAGCCCAGCAGAACCTGTCCCTGGAGAAGCTCTCCGAGATCAACCCGGACTATCTGTTCGTACAGTTCTCGGAGGAAGAGAACAAAGATACGCCGAAGGTGTTCGAAGAGCTGAAGAACAATCCGATCTTCCAAAGCATGAACGCCGTGAAGAACGGGCATCTGTACACGAACCTTGTCGATCCGCTGACGCAGGGGGGAACGGCGTACAGCAAGATCAAGTTTCTTGAAGCTGTAAGCCAGAGCAGCATCGTACAGGTCAAGTGAACGAAGCGGCGATGACACGCAAAGTTCAGGCTCATACGCTGATTCTGGCGGGAGCGCCGCTGGCTATCCTCTTCACGGTGCTTCTGTCCGTCATGTACGGGGCCAAGGCCATGGAGGCCGGCCGGATTCTCGAAGCCTTCCTGCACTTTGACCCGGCGAATGTCGATCACCAGATCATCATGCACTCGAGGCTGCCGAGAGTGCTCGGGGCGCTGCTCGTCGGCGCCTTATTGGCTGTGTCGGGGGCGCTTATGCAGGGGCTGACCCGCAATGATCTTGCGTCGCCTTCCATCATGGGCATCCTGGACGGCTCCGCCTTTGCGGTAACCGTCTGTATGGTCGTGATGCCTTATGCTTCCACGATGGGCATGATCCTGGCCTCCTTCGCGGGATCCGCGCTGAGCATCGTGCTGGTCTATGGGCTGGCCTCGCAGCTGCCGGGGGGATTGTCTCCGGTCCGGCTGGCGATCCTGGGCACGCTCGTCGGCACCTTCCTGAGCAGCGCCGCCTCGGCCATTGCGATGTACTTTCAGGTGTCGCAGAATATCAGCTTCTGGTACAATGCGCGGCTGCACCAGCTGGATCCGAAGCTGGTCACGCTCGCGCTCCCCTTTGCCGCGGCCGGTTTGCTGCTCGCCCTCTGGGTATCGAGATCGATCACGGTCTCTGCGCTGGGCGATGAGCTCGCCGTCTCTCTGGGACAGAACACCGTACGGGTCAAGCTCCTGACGACGCTGAGCGTCATTCTGCTTACGGGAATCGCCGCCGCCGTAGCGGGGAGGATCGGCTTCGTAGGGCTGCTCGTACCGCATATCGCACGGTACCTGACCGGACTGGATTACCGGCGGATCATCCCCTGCTCGGCGGTCCTCGGCGGCATTTTCCTCGCCTTGTGCGATGTGCTCAGCCGGTTCCTCCATTATCCATACGAGATGCCGATCGGCGTTGTTACCGCGATGATCGGTGTGCCTTACTTTCTCTATCTGATCCGCACCCGGGGAGGAAAGAAGCATGGATGAAAGCATGCATGAAAGCATGGATAGAAGCATGGATAGGAACCGTAAGCCGTATTCCTATGCTTTCCTGCTGGCGGGCTGCCTGGGCCTGATCCTGCTCACCGCCTATATTTCCTTGACGAACGGGGCGTTCGATATTACCGTGCGGGATACCGTGCGCACGCTGCTGCGCCTGGATGCACAGCGGGAGTTCGATCTCGTAATCTTCGAATTCCGCCTGCCGCGGATCGTTATCGCCGCCCTGGTCGGCATGGGACTAGGCATGGCCGGAACGGTCACCCAGAGCCTGACGCGCAACAGCCTGGCGGATCCCGGCATTCTCGGGATCAACGCCGGAGCGGGGATGGCGATGGTCCTGTTTCTCTTTTTTGTCCAGGACGGCATCAAAGGAACGGGCTGGGGCGCCGTCATGGCGATGCCGCTGGCCGGCTGGCTCGGCGGACTCGGCGCCGCGCTGCTGATCTATGTCTTCGCTTACCAGCACGGACGGCTGGATCCGCAGCGGCTTCTGCTCGCAGGGATCGCCGTCTCATCGGGACTGTCGGCGGTCACGGTGTTCATCACCCTGAAGATGAACGCCCAGGACTTCGAGATGTCCGCCGTCTGGGTCGCCGGCTCCATCTACAATGCGAACTGGAAGTACATCGCCTCGATGCTTCCCTGGCTCGTCGTGCTCACGCCGGTGCTCCTGCTGCGTTCGCGCCAGCTCGATCTGTTCCGGCTGCACGAGGACAGCGTCCGCGGGCTGGGCGTTGCGGTCGAGAAGGAGCGGAGGCTGCTGCTGCTGTGCAGCATCGGGATCGTCAGCGCCTGCGTCAGCGTCTCGGGCGGGATCGGCTTCATCGGGCTGATGGCTCCGCATCTGGCCGCGCGGCTGGCCGGCTCGTCCCACCAACGGCTGCTGCCCTTATCCGGGATGATCGGCGCGCTGCTCGTCCTGGCCTCCGATCTTATCGGCAGGACCGTCTTCGCTCCGGTAGAGCTGCCTGTCGGGATTGTGATTTCCCTGATCGGGGCACCGTATTTTGTCTGGCTGATGTACCGCAGCAGGCGGACGCAGGGAAGCGCCGCATGATTTTGTACTTTGCCTCATGCTCGACAATTGATGATAAGAAAAGAGGAGGAAGTTTGCATTGACCCAGTCACTTAGTGCTGATCAACCGCCGGCAGAGGAGGGTCGCCGTATGGGAGCCTATGCCCTGCCCGGCACAGAGCAGTTCCTGCTGCGCAGGGAGGAGGGGGGACAGCCTTATCGGATCATGGTGGCTGCGCCGACGCAGAAGCCGCCTTCCCAAGGCTATCCGGTGCTGTACGCACTGGATGCCAACGCGTTGTTCGGCACCCTTGTGGAAGCCCTGCGCGTGCAGTCGCGCAGACCGGAGAAAACCGGCGTCCTCCCGGCCGTTGTGGTGGGCATCGGCTATCCGCACGACTGCCCTTTTGATGAGAGCCGGTTCTGCGATTTTACGATGCCGACGCCTCGGGAGGTGCTCGAGTCGCTGCCCGTCAGAACCCCCGGCCAGCCCTGGCCGGAGACCGGCGGCGCAGACGCGTTCCGCCGCTTCATTGAGAGCAGGCTGAAGCCGCGCATCGAGCGGGACTATCCGATCGACCGGAGCAGACAGGCCATTCTGGGACACTCCCTGGGCGGGCTGTTCGTCCTCCAAACGCTGCTGACGCAGCCGCATACGTTCCACTCCTACATCGCCGGCAGCCCGTCCGTGCATTGGAACAAGAGGCTGATCGAGGAACAGGCGGCCGGGCTCGAAGCCTGTTTGCCCCGGTTTGGCGGCGCACTGAAGCTGCTGATCACGGTCGGCGAACTTGAGAAGGATCATCCGAGCGGGATGAATGCCAATGCCAGAGTCCTGTACGAGAGGTTATCGTCTTTGGCCGGGAAGGGGCTGCACACGGACTTTGTAGAGTTCGCGGGGGAAGGGCACGTCTCCGTGCTTCCCGGCCTGGCGAGCCGTGCGCTGCGCTTTGCGCTGGGGGAATGACGGGCGCGCCTTTAGTGACGAACAAAGAGTGGGATGCCATTTCAAATGGTATCCTCTTTTTATTAAAAACAGACGTATCGCCAGCGGTATCTGTCGTATACCATTCAAGCGATTTGCTCATAAACTGTATCATCCTCAGAAAAGGAGTGATAGAGTTGGCAAACCGTGACGTACGTCTTGCGCTGTGGTCCGGCACGAACTTTTCCGTACGCCGTATTCTCTTCAGACGCGGAGGAGTGGCGGTCCGGGATCTGGGAGCCTTCCGTTTTAATAATGTTCTCTCGAGCTTCCGGCTCCGTAATGTGGTACAGAGTTCTGAAGTAACGCTTGTCCTTTTCTCGCGGATCAATTTTCAGGGTTCGTTCCGCGTGTTCCGCGGCAGCCAGAACGTAGCGAACCTGGGCGCATTTAACTTTAACAATGTCACCTCTTCGTTCATTGTGGTAGGCCGCAACCTGACCAACGCGGAAATCGCCCAGATTCAAAGAACGGGCAGACCTCCACGGGACATCCTCATTATTAGACAATGACCCCCCAAAGTACCCAGCCATACGCTTCTTAACGGATGGAGAACGTTAGATGACCTGAACGGGAGCAGACTGCGATGCAGCTGCTCCCGCTTCTATGTAACAGATGAAAGAACTCCAGCCAGGCCACGGGTCTATGTCCGGAACGCAGCATAGTTAACCCGGCCATTAACATCGGAGGGGAAAGGGAAGAGGCTTTGTGTACCTGTTGACCGTTCAGCATGCCGGCGCAAAGATGATACATATGGATGGTTAGGTAAACTTTACATCTCGCGGCTAAAAAGATAGCGCTGCTGCAAGATTGCCGAAGGGGATTGACAAATCCGGAAGGCGGCTCCAAACTTAGTTCATTAGATGAATAAAGTTGATGAGGAGCGAGAACATGAACCCAAGGAAGGAAGGCACCGTGATCCTGTTTCAGGGCGATTCGATCACGGACGGACAGCGCAACAAAGATCCGCAGCAGGACTGGGACCTGAATCACCAGATCGGCCACAGCTATGTCTATCTGCTTCATGCCGAGCTCGGCTCGCGTTATCCGGAGAAGAAGCTGAGCTTTATCAACAAAGGCGTCTCGGGGAACCGCATCGTGGATGCGTATGCCCGGCTGGAGAGCGATGTCATCCACCGGCAGCCGGACATCGTCAGCTTCATGCTCGGCATCAATGACTGCCACTTCCAGCTCCATGACGGGAGCGGCGCGACCCCGGCCAAATTCGATAAGCTGTACCGGATGATGATCGATGAACTCACGGAGCAGCTGCCTGCCGTACGCATTGCCCTGCTGGAGCCCTTCCTGCTGCCCGTGGGCCGGGTGGCCGAGTCCCTGAACGAGTGGACGGAGCTACTCGTCCCCATGCAGGCCGCGGTGAAGCGGATCGCCGGGGAGTACGGACTGCTCTTCGTACCGCTGCAGCAGCGCTTCGATGAGCTGAGCCAGGTAAGGGAGCCGTCGTATTGGATCTGGGACGGCATTCATCCGACCGTGAACGGCCACGGCATCATTGCCCAGGAGTGGCGGCAAGCCGCTGCACAATGGATTGAAGAATTGTAAATGCACGTGCCTCACGGCCGTTTTCCGCCGTTCATGCGGGAAGCGGCTTTTATTTATTTCTAACCAAAGGATGCCGCATCTGCCAGCCCGTTATACGGGTTTGTCCCCTGGTTTTAGCCGAACAGCCTTTCCTCTCCATGTTACCGGTTTGACAAGGATGCTGTGATTCACATTACATCCCCCGGGGACCCTTGCCAAGTATGATTAGGTCAGAAAGAAGACATCGCGATGGGTCAGTAAAATATAAAGAGAGAGGAAATGACTGTTATGGCTAGAATTCAACAGTGGAAACCGGAGGATCCGGAGTTTTGGGAGAAGGAAGGGCGGCGCCACGCCAAGCGCAATCTGTGGATATCGGTGCCTTCCCTGATGCTGGCCTTTATTGTCTGGCAGATTTGGTCCGTCGTTGCCGTCCGTCTGAATGACATCGGGTTCAACTTCACCCCCGACCAGCTCTTCACGCTGGCCGCCATTCCAGGGCTCGTCGGCGCCACGCTGCGCTTCGTCTATACCTTTGCGGTAGGCAAGTTCGGAGGCCGCAACTGGACGGTCGTCTCCACTGCGGCACTTGCGATTCCGGCTGTGGGCATCGGGTTCGCCGTACAGAACCCGGATACGCCGTACTCCGTCATGTTTACGCTGGCTGCCCTGTGCGGCCTCGGCGGCGGGAACTTCTCTTCGTCGCTGGCGAATATCTCCTTCTTCTTCCCGAAGAAAGAGAAGGGCACGGCACTCGGCATCAACGGCGGTCTCGGCAATATGGGCGTATCCGTCGTCCAGTTCGTCACTCCGCTCATCATCACGACAGGCACCTTCGCAGCCCTGGCCGGCGACGGGCAGCTGCTGAAGAACGGCCAGCAGCTGTGGCTTCAGAACGCGGCCTTCATCTGGGTGCTGCCGATCGCCATCCTGACGGTGGCCGCCTGGTTCGGCATGGATAACCTGCCGGGAACCAAGCAGTCCGTAGCCGAGCAGTTCGTCATCGTCAAACGCAAGCACACCTGGATCATGACCTGGCTCTATGTCGCCACCTTCGGTTCGTTCATCGGCTACTCCGCGGCGTTCCCGCTGCTGCTGAAGAGCCAGTTCCCGCAGTATGTATCGCTTGCTTTCCTCGGAGCCTTCGTGGCCGCGGCGGCCCGTCCGTTCGGCGGCTGGATCTCGGATAAGTTCGGCGGTGCACGGGTCACGTCCCTGGTCCTCATCACGATGACCATCGGTGCGGTCATGGTCATCTACTTCATGGGCCGGCACGAATTCGGCGGCTTCCTGGCGGCCTTCCTGGTTCTGTTCTTCGCGGCAGGCACCGGCTCGGGGTCGACCTTCCAGATGATCCCCGGCATCTTCCCGGTGAAGGAAGCGGCACCGGTTCTGGGCTTCACCGCCGCCTTCGCCGCCTACGGCTCCTTCTTCATTCCGAAGCTGTTCGGATGGTCGACAGCGAATTTCGGCAGCCCGGTCGCGGCCTTCTATATCTTCATCGGCTTCTACGTCGTCTCGATCGCCCTCAACTGGTACTTCTATCAACGCACGGCCGGGGGCAGCCTGTTTGCCCCGGCGAAGAAGAGGGCGGCCTGACATCCTTAGCCGGTTGTCCTGCTGAACCTTCCCGCAGATGGTCCTGCTGAACCTTCCCATAGACGGAACACTCATGACATTCATGAGTGTTCCGTTTTTTTTATGGTTTGAACCCATTGTTTCCTTTGCCTCTAGTTTGAAAAGAGAAGATAGACTGCTACAATAACCAGAGAGCCGCCCATGGACAGATTCAAGGCCTTCATGCCGTTCTTTACCTTCGCGAGAAACTGCAGCCTGGACCCGGCGAGAGCCCAGACGGCCAGGGACAGATAGCAGATCACAAAATAAATACAGATAAAGACCAGGAGCTTGGCGTAGGAACCGTCGAGCCCGAAGGCGGATACCCCGGATACACAGGCGATCCAGGCCTTGGGATTCAGCCACTGCATGAGAAAACCCTGGCGCAAGCGCGGCTGCCCTTCCTCTCTGACCCCCATATCCGGACGGGCGAACAGGATCTTCCAGCCGATATAACCCATATATGCGGCGCCCGCATACGGCAGCAGCTCAAAGAATAGAGGAGCCTCTGTCACGAGCCGGGAGAGCCCGAGCCCGACGGCGGCCAGCAGGATCGTGAACCCTATCGTTGCGCCGGAGACGAACGGAAGGGACCTCTTGAATCCGTAATTCACTCCCGACGAGAGAATCGTCAGGTTCACCGGACCGGGAGAGATGGACATCGATAACGAGAAAAGACACATGGCAATGACAGCAGACATGAGTGCACGCTCCTTACGTTCTACTTTCTGGGGCTACTATAGCCCAACCGGTTTCCCGTCGTCCAATTGCAATTCCGGATGGGAGCCATCAGAAAAACGGAAGGGTCAGCGCATGCACCAAAAAAGGGAGGGAGCAGGCTTGGAACTGTATCAATTGAAAACCTTCCTGGAGATTGCCCGCAGGGGCAGCTTGACCGAAGCGGCGGCCCGTCTGAACACTAGCCAGCCGGCCGCAAGCGCGCATATCAAAGCGCTGGAGAAAGAGGTGGGCTTTTCTCTCTTTCACCGGACTTCCAAGGGGATGGCCCTGACGGAAAAAGGGGCGGAGCTGCTGCAGGAAGCGCGGAACATCTTCGATTCCGTCGATCATTTCTACGCCAAAGCCAATCGATTGAAGGGCGATCCGGGGGCGCCCGTCCGAATCGGACTGAACACCCATGCGCAGCTGCTGCGGGTCGAAGACTTGATCCGGCTCGCTTCGGAATCCATCGCGCAGGCCGAGCTGCATTTTATCGAAAGCAAGAGTGAAGACTTCCTCGAGAACCTGGGCGCCTCCCGAATTCACGCGGGCTTCTACTATGGATTCGGCACCCATCCGTCCGTATATGCGATTCCGGTCGCTTCGTTTCCGATGGTTGTCGTCTACCCGAAGGGCTGGGAAGTTCCGGAGACCGGGCTGTCGCTGGCGTATTTTGCGGAGAAGCCTTGGATCTGGACGACCCAGGGCTGTCCGTTCTACAGGCAGTCCATCGACTACTTCCTGCAGCGGGATCTGGTTCCCGGACGAATCATGTATGTCGACGACGAATCGCTGATCGGGGATCTCGTTCACAGCGGCATCGGCTGTTCGCTCCTCGCGGAGCCGGTGGCCATGCGGTTTGTCCGTGACAACAAGCTGAGGAGCTGGGACGGCCTCGATCTGCAGATTGACCTGCATTTCGGGTATCTGAAGGAGAAGCGGAATGATCCCGTGCTCCGGGAGATAGGCTCCATCGTAGATCGGATGTGGAACGGGGAAGAGGGACGTTCGGCATAGGGAAGCATGGGAGCCGGCCGGGTGCCGACCCTGAATAGGGAAAGCGGCCGGCATGAAGCATAAGGGGAGAGCTATCCGTCAGTTCGGCGGCTCTTGACCCTTTCGCTTCATCGGGGCTTCTTCATCAACTTTTCATCAACCTTGGGTAAATATTTTATTTAAACCTATTGATAAATACATAAAATAAATATAGAATAAGGCTACATCAAGCGAGGGAGGGTTATGACAACCAAGAGGATGACAGCGCTTACGGATTATTTTCATCACATCCAGAGGAGGCTCACAGCAATTTACAATCTTGTGAACTAAAAGGACTATGCAATAGAAAGAAAGATCTTTCAGCAGTCCTTTATTGACAGCGCTTACAGTACATAAAGACAGGCAACCTGCCGGCTGTCAATATTTGCGGTATCAACCACAAAGGAGATGCATTCGATGACAGGAATTTTGAACAGAAAAAAACTGATGACCCTTTTTCTCGCCCTGCTGATGACCTTCACCATGGCGCTGCCGGCTTCCGCCGCCGAATGGACTGTATCCGGGAATGTGGAGTCGCATGATCCAACGGTGATCAAGGAAGGGAATACGTGGTGGCAGTTCTATACAGGGGACTATCTCAAAGTCAAATACTCCAGCGACGGCAAGAACTGGACGCAGGGCACGCCGATGTTCAAAGCCCCTCTGTCCTGGTGGTCCAATTATGTGACGAGAACGACCGCCGTCAATGAAGTGTGGGCGCCGGATGTCATCTACCATAACGGCCGCTACTGGCTCTACTACGCTTACTCCGAATTCGGCACGAACCGTTCCCTGATCGGTCTGATGTCGGCTTCGAGCATCGCCGCAGGGGACTGGAGAGATGACGGGCTGGTCATCAGCTCCGACTCGTCCAAGGATTACAATGCGATTGACCCGGGAATCACCAAGGATGCTTCCGGCAGTCTGTGGATGTCCTTCGGCTCCTTCTTCTCCGGCATCAAGCTGGTGAAGCTCGACCCGGCGACGATGAAGCCGGCCTCCGGCGCAGCGATTCAAACCATCGCGACCAGACCCGGCGTAGCCAACAACCCGATCGAGGGCGCCAAGATCGTCTATACGAACGGCTACTATTACATGTTCGTCGCGTTCGACTACTGCTGCCAGGCGGCGAACAGCACCTATAAGATCGCTTACGGGCGTTCCACCAGCATTACGGGTCCCTATGTCGACAAGGCCGGGACGAGCATGATGAACGGCGGCGGCACGATCCTCGAAGTGGGCGACTCGAGATGGCGCGGTCCGGGCGGTCAAGAGCCGTTCTGGGACGGCAGCAAGTGGGTCATGGTCCGTCACGCTTACGATGCCAACAACAGCAACTTCCCGACGCTCCGGATTACGGACCTGTACTGGGATGCGGCAAAATGGCCTTCCTACAGCGCCAGCAGCGGGTATTACAAGGTGCAGAATCGCGGCTTCTCCTCGCTGTATCTGGACAGTCTCGGTAACACCACCGACGGCGCCGACCTCGTACAGTGGACCGGCAGCACGAGCTACAACCAGCAGTTTGAGATCGTGAACCTCAGCAGCCAGTACTACAAGCTGATCAACCGCACTACCGGCAAGGCCATTGACGGTCTGGGCCGCACGGCTGCAGGCTCGAATGCCGGCCAGTGGACCGGCAGCACCAGCTACAACCAGCAGTGGGAGATCATCTACAGCGGCAGCTACGTCAAGTTCAAGAACCGTGGGACAGGCCTGTACCTGGACAACGGCGGCCAGTCCGCTGCCGGTTCCGTGGTGAAGCAGTACGGCGACAGCACGAGCTACAACCTCCAGTGGGCGCTTCAGAAGCAGTAAGATATTGATAAAATGTTCAGATCAGGAAGGATTGCCGGGTGACCGGCAGTCCTTTTTGGTTTGGCCGCCCAAAAGACACCAAAGTGCTATTCAAATGCTTACATAACTGTTAGAGAATACCTTACCCCAAAAATTATAATGAGCATACCATCCCCAATGGAACGCTGCCGGACAGCCGGCAGGGGAGGAGGTGGCTTGGGGACAGGACAAGAGGGGAGGCGGTAGGTCCGTTCAGGATGATCCGGATTACGCACCCAGGCCAAACAGGATGCAAGTCGGTACGGGCCTGGAGGTCCGGCCGGACCACGAAAGGAGAGAGGTATTGTGATTAAAAAGGAGAGAGGTATTATGATCAAACAGGAGAGAGGTATGGTGACCAAACGAAGGATGGTGATCGGCTGGGTGGCCGTGAACCTGCTGGCGGGAGTCCCGCTTGCGGCGGCAGGAACAGGGGAAGCCTCTTCTGTCATTTACGAAGCGGAAGACGGGCTGCTGGCCGGAACGACGGTCGGTACGGCTTCACTCGGCTACTCCGGGTCCGGGTATGTCACGAGCTTTGACGATGCGGCGGATTCGCTGACGTTCACGGTGAACGTACCGGTGAAAGGGCTGTACGAGATCCGGCTCGGCTATAACGGGCCCTATGGAGACAAGCGGACGACGCTGGCCGTGAACGGACAGCCGGCCGGCGAGATCGCCCTGGCCAGCACCACAGGCTTCAAGGAAATTCCGGCGACCAAAGCGCTGCTGAACGCGGGAAGCAACACGATCCGGATCGACCGCGGCTGGGGATGGTTCGAGATCGACTATCTGAAGGTGGCGCCTGCCCCGGCACCTGCACCGCACCAGATCACCAAAGCGCTTGTCGATCCCCAGGTGACACCGGAGGCGAAGTCGCTGATGAGCTTCCTTGTCGACACGTACGGCAGCAAGATGCTCGCGGGGCAGCAGGGCTACAATAACGTAAGCTGGCTGGAGACGAATGTGGGCAAAAAGCCGGCCCTCGTCGGGTTCGATTTCATCGAATATTCGCCTTCCCGTGTGGAGCACGGCTCCACTTCTACAGAAACGGAAAAGGCGATCGACTGGGACCGCCAGGGCGGCGCTGTAACCTTCGCGTGGCACTGGAATGCGCCCAAAGGGCTCATTGACGAGCCGGGCAAGGAGTGGTGGCGGGGCTTCTACACCGACTCCACGACCTTCGACATCGACTATGCGATGAGCCATCCGGAGTCCGAGGATTACAAGCTGCTCCTGAGGGACATCGACGCCATTGCGGTCCAGCTGAAGAAGCTGCAGGACGCGAAGGTGCCTGTGCTGTTCCGTCCTCTCCATGAGGCGGAGGGCGGCTGGTTCTGGTGGGGCGCCAAAGGGCCGGAGCCCTGCAAGGCGCTGTATCGCCTGCTCTATGAACGGCTTACCGGTGTCCATAACATCCATAACCTGATATGGGTATGGAATTCCATCTCGCCTCAGTGGTACCCGGGTGACGATGTGGTCGATGTCGTCAGCTTCGACTCCTACCCGGCGGCAGGCGATTACAGTCCCCAGGTCAGCCAATACGACCGGCTCGTGGCGCTCAGCCAGAACCGCAAGCTGATCGCGATGACGGAGAACGGCTCCATCCCCGATCCGGATCTCATGGACATCTATCACACCGACTGGAGCTGGTTCTGCACCTGGGAGGGCAGCTTCCTGACCGACGGCAATACGAACACGCTCGCCCATCTTAAGAAGGTCTACCAGCACGCCAATGTGCTGACCTTGGATGAGCTTCCGAATCTCAAAACCTACGGTGGCGGTGGCGGTGGCGTGGTGACCGCTCCGGCGGCTCCGTCCGGCCTGGCGGCTGCGGCCGGTGACAAGCAGGCCGTACTGAGCTGGACCGCTTCGGCAGGCGCAGCGAGCTACACGGTGAAGCGATCTGCGGCCAGCGGCGGACCGTACACCACGGTGGCTGCCGGCATCACCGGCACAAGCTATACGGACACCGGCCTGACGGGCGGCACGACCTACTACTATGTGGTCACGGCAGCGAACAGTGCGGGGGAGAGTGCGAATTCCGCGCAGGTGAGTGCCGTACCGACTTCGGGCCCGGCGGCGCCTGCCGGTACGCTCAAGGTGCAGTACCGTGCCGGAAATACGAACCCGGCGGATAACACGATCGCGGCGCATTTCAATATCAAGAACACGGGCACGACAGCCGTCAAGCTCAGCGATTTGAAGCTGCGCTACTACTTCACCAAGGACGGCAGCCAGGCACTTCAATCGTGGGTGGACTGGGCGCAGATTGGTTCGGCGAATGTGAACCGCACCTTCGGGACAGCGTCAGGCACGGGAGCGGACACCTACGTGGAGCTGAGCTTCACGGACGCGGCGGGCTCGATCCCGGCCGGCGGGCAGAGCGGCGACATTCAGCTGCGCATCGCGAAGTCCGATTGGTCGAACTTCAGCGAGACGGGCGATTATTCGTTCGACGGGACGAAGATCGCGTATGGGGACTGGAACAAGGTCACGCTTCATCTGAACGGCTCCGTCATATGGGGCTCCGCGCCGAATTGAGGCGCTTGGATGGCGGGCGGAGTTACGAAGCAGGAGCAGCTTTATCAGCGAAGGGAGAGGCGGGAGTGGCTTTGAACCAACGATTGACGATGGCAAAAGGGGGCTGGACCCGAGTCCTGGGCGTGTCTGTGCTCACGGGCGCGATAGTGATGGGAGCGCTGCCCCTGGCGCCTTCCCGGGCGGCGGAGCCCTACAACTATGCGGAAGCGCTGCAGAAATCGATCTATTTCTACGATGCGGAGAAATCGGGGCCCGGCGTTACCGGGGGAAGGCTGCCCTGGAGAGGCGATTCACAGCTCTCGGACGTCCGGGTGCCGCTCGGGGTGAACGGCACGGCGAAGAACATGACCAACCTGTCCTCCGACTTCATCAGCCGGAATCTCTCCGTCCTCGACCCCGACGGGAACGGCTCGGTGGATGTCAGCGGCGGCTTCCATGACGCGGGGGACCATGTCAAGTTCGGTCTGCCGCAGACCTATGCCGCCTCCACGCTCGGCTGGGGCTTCTATGAATTCCGCGATGCGTTCCGCAGCAGCGGGCAGGAAGCGCATATGCTGGAGATCCTGCGGTGGTTCAGCGATTACTTCCTCCGCTCCACATTCCGGGATGCGCAGGGGAATGTCGTGGCCTTCAGCTACATGGTGGGCGACGGCGGGGTGGATCACGCGTACTGGGGCCCCCCGGAGCTGCAGGACCCCGTCAAGTATCCCCGCCCGGCCACCTTCGCCACGGCCGAGAAGCCGGCCAGTGACCAGGCGGCCGGAGCGGCGGCCGCTCTGGCGATCATGTCGCTGAACATGAAGGACAGCGACGCAGCCTACGCCGCACGCTGCCTGGACACGGCGTCGGCCCTGTACCGGTTCGCCCGGCAGTACAGGGGCCTTGGGAACAGCGACGGCTTCTACAACTCCAGCGCGGACGACGACGAGCTCGCCTGGGCGGCGGTCTGGCTGTATTCGGCCACGGGGGAGAACGGTTATCTTCAGGATGCGGCCGGGGTATCCGGCACGAGCTACACGGGGGATCTCAAGAAGATCATGAGCTCCACTACCGGGACGTGGAAAAATACCTGGACCCACAGCTGGGATACCGTCTGGGGCGGGGTCGTCCTGAGGCTCGCCGAGCTCTTCCCGGCGAACGCCCAGTATGCCGATTCGGCGCGCTGGAACCTCGAGTACTGGTCCGGCGGCAAAGTGCCGCACCGCGACACGGGTGACAGCGCCTATATCCCCCGGACACCGGCCGGCTTCTCCTTCGCAACGGGATGGGGCTCTGCGCGTTACAATGCGGCCGCCCAAATGCTGGCGCTGATCTACGACAAGCACAAGGGCGGCACCGCGTTCACCGAGTGGGCCAAGAGCCAGATGGATTATCTGATGGGCCGCAATCCGATGGGCTATTCGTATCTCGTCGGCTTCCCGTCTCCCGAGCTGGACGTCAAGCACCCGCATCACCGCGCGGCCCACGGCTCGACCAGAGGCAGCCTGACGGACCCGCCGAATAACCGGCACATCCTGTGGGGCGCCCTGGTCGGAGGTCCCGACGGCAGCGACCGGCACAACGATCTCATCACCGATTATGTGCAGAACGAAGTCGCCATCGACTACAATGCCGGGCTGGTCGGAGCGCTCGCCGGGCTCTATGCGCAGTACGGCCAAGGCCAGCAGCCGCTGCCGAACTTCCCGCCGGAGATCGGAGGAGGAGGCACCGCCGTGCCGGCGGCGCCTGCCGGGCTGAAGGCCGCAGCAGCGGGTGACGGGAAGGCGGTGCTGTCGTGGACGGCCTCGTCCGGCGCAGCGAGCTATACGGTGAAGCGGGCGGCGGCCGGCGGCGGGCCTTACACGGTCGTGGCGACCGGCGTCACCGGCACGGGCTACACGGACACCGGCCTGACAGGCGGCACCACGTACTATTACGTCGTCTCCGCCGTGAACAGCGCAGGCGCCGGCCCGGATTCGGTCCAGGTCAGCGTCACGCCGGCCGGAACGACTCCTCAGCCGGCGGGCGGCCTGGCCGTGCAGTACCGCGCCGGGAACACGAATCCGGCGGACAATACGATCGCGCCGCATTTTAACATCAGGAACACCGGTACGAGCGCGGTACAACTGAGCGATCTGCGGCTCCGCTACTACTTCACGAAGGACGGCAGCCAGCCGCTGGGCTCCTGGGTCGACTGGGCGCAGATCGGCTCGGCCAACGTGCTGCGGACCTTCGAGACGGCCGCAGGCACGGGTGCGGACACCTATGTGGAGCTGAGCTTCGCCGATGCAGCAGGCTCCATCCCGGCCGGCGGACAGACCGGGGATATTCAGCTGCGCATCGCGAAGGCCGACTGGTCGAACTTCAACGAAGCCGGGGACTACTCGTTCGATGCGTCGAAGACCGCCTATGCCGACTGGGGCAGGATAACGCTGCATCAAGGCGGCACGCTGGTCTGGGGCACGCAGCCGTAATCCGCTCAGGCAGTTACGCCGTCCACTTCATCTCTGGGGCTGCATGCCGGGACAGAAAGAGCATTCTCCTGTTCCCGGATGAGGCTAACCGGGCAGGGACGCTGTCCCGGCCCCGGCCCCCGGGTGAGTGACGGCAGGCATGGACACAGGTCAACTAAGGAAGGCAGTGGGAATGAGGGTCAACGGAAGGATGAGGTGCCATGAAACTGAATTGGAAGTGCAGTAAAGCGGGCCGGATCTCCGGCTTGGCCCTGGCCTTGATCATGCTGGCGGCGGCTCCGGTCTCCGCCGCCAATACGGTGCTCCTGCAGCATGACTTCGAGGATGCGGTGGTGGCGGGCTGGACCGGACGCGGCGGCGTCGAAATCCTGACAGCCTCCCCGGGAGCCGCCCACAGCGGCGTCTACGGCATGCAGGTGGACGGCCGGACGAAGGGCTGGCACGGGCCGTCGCTGGAGGTGACGCCGCTGATGAGGGCGGGCCAATCGTATGTCGTCTCCGGCTGGCTGAAGCTTCCCGCCGGTTCGCCGAATACGAAGGTGTACCTGTCCCTGCAGCATTCGCTTGCGGCCGGCGAGCAGTATGAGCAGATCGCTTCGGCGGCCGTGACTTCGTCCGGCTGGGTGAAGATCGAGGCGCAGTATAAGCTGCGGGAAGCGGCGAACAAGCTGTCCGTCTATTTCGAGGCGCCGGATCAGCCGGCGCAGTCCATCCTGCTGGACGATTTCCGGATCGAGCAGCTGCCGGATGCGGGTCCGATCACGATCGAGGAGAACATACCGTCGCTCAAGGATGTGTTTGCCGGTGATTTTACGGTCGGGACGGCCTTTGAGAACTTCGAGATGAACCAGGAGGCGGACCGGAAGCTGATCGCCAAGCACTTCGGCACGGTCACCCCGGGCAATGTGCTGAAGTGGGACAGCACGGAGCCGCAGGAAGGGGTGTTCGATCTCGCCGATTCCGACGCGGCGGTAAACTTCGGCGTGGAGAACGGCCAGCAGGTGAGAGGCCACACCCTGATCTGGCACAACCAGACGCCGGGGTGGGTGTTCCGCGACGCGCAGGGGAACCGGGCTTCGAAAGAGCTGCTCTACCAGCGGATGCAGAAGCATATCGAGACGGTCGTGAGCCGCTACAAAGACGTCATCGATGCGTGGGACGTCGTCAATGAGGTCATCGACGCTTCCCAGCCTGACGGACTGCGGCGCAGCGAGTGGTACCAGATCGCCGGGGAGGAATACATCGAGAAGGCGTTCCTGTTCGCCCGTCAGGCGGATCCGGATGCCAAGCTGTTCATCAACGATTACAATACGCATGAGCCGGCGAAGAGCCAGGCGCTGTACAATCTGGTGCAGCGGCTGAAGGCCAAAGGGGTGCCGGTTGACGGGGTAGGGCACCAGTCGCATATCCGCATCGCCTTCCCGTCCCTTCAGGAGATCGACACTTCACTGCTGAAGTTCGCCGCCCTTGGTGTAGAGCAGCATATTACCGAGCTCGACATGGGCGTCTATTCCAACGACACGGACCGGCTGGAGACGTTCCCCGACACCCTCAAGAAGCAGCAGGCGGACAAATACAAGGCGCTGTTCGAGCTCTTCCGCAAGCGCAAGAACCTGATCACGAATGTCACGCTGTGGGGCAAGGACGACGGCAATACGTGGCTGCGCTCCTTCCCGGTGAACCGCAAGGACTGGCCGCTGCTCTTCGATGAGCGGCTCCAGGCCAAATCCGCCTACTGGTCGGTCGTCGGCACACCGGCACCGCCGGCCGGCAGCCTGGCCGTACAGTACCGTGCCGGGAACACGAACGCCGCCGACAATACGATCGGCCCGCAGTTCAATATCAAGAACACGGGCACAACCGCCGTCAAGCTGAGCGGCCTCAAGCTCCGCTACTACTTCACGAAGGAGGGCGCTCCGCCGCTGAACGCCTGGGTCGATTGGGCACAGGTCGGCTCGGCCAATGTATTGCGGAGCTTCGGGGAGGCGGCAGGACCCGGCGCGGACACCTATGTGGAGCTGGGCTTCACCGACACGGCAGGCTCCATCCCGGCCGGCGGACAGACCGGCGATATTCAGCTGCGCATTGCAAAGTCGGATTGGTCGGCCTCAACGAGGCGGGCGACTACTCGTTCGATCCCGCGAAGACCGGCTATGCCGACTGGAACAGGGTAACTCTGCACCAGGACGGCAGCCTCGTCTGGGGCATACAGCCGTAGGCGTAGCCGGAGCCGGCAGGGAGCCTGAGGTAATCATCCTCAGGCTTCTTTCTTTTGTGGCTGGAACAAACCTGGGAATCTAAAGAAAACATAAGACTATAGGATGAATGAGTATGCTATTTTGAATATGGAATTCCTGTATAGGGAGTTCGTCATTCCTTATTCAATGTCGGAGAGGACGATGCCGGAATGGAACAAGAGCTGCAAAAGCCGCGCCTGGTATTTGGTACGAAGGGCAATGATGTGCTGACCGCTTCCCCCTCGGGAGAAGACCACATCTTCGCGGGAGCGGGTGAGGATTACCTGTTGGCGGCCCCCGGGAGCAGCAGCCATGTGCTTCACGGAGGAGACGGCGAGGATACGTTCTTGGTGGAAGGGGACTCCCATGTCCTGTATGGCGAGACAGGGGACGATACGATCACGGTCGTCTCGAACGGCAGCCGGATTCATGGCAATGAAGGAGACGATGAGCTTACGGTCAGCGGAAGCGAACTTCTCGTGACCGGCGGACTCGGGGAGGACCGGCTGGAGGCAGCCCTGGACCGTTCTGCCGTTCACAGCGGAGCCGGAGATGATTATGTCGACTACGGCGATACGGTGATGAACCGCTCCACCTTCGATCTTGGGGATGGGCGGGATGAGCTGCGGATTCGCGGGGAACACAACCAGGCCATAGGCGGCACCGGGGAAGACAGCCTCTTCATTCTGGCAGGATCGGGGAACCGGATCGACGGCGGCGCGGACACCGACTTCCTGGGCACCTCTGGAGCGGTTGACAGTACATTGATCGGGGGATATGGGGACGACTGGTTTTCTGTTGGCTCCGATGAGTATGGCAGTTACCACAGCCGCTCCAACCTCTACTCCGGCGGCGGCGGCAATGACAATTTTGCTGCAGGCGGCAGCGAAGAGACGTACCTGGGAGGGACGGGCAACGATACGCTGCGTGCGTATTATGGCTCTATTCTGAGCCATTCCGTTCTGAAGGGCGAAGCGGGCAGCGATACCCTTCTTCTCGATGATCCGTCCGGCACAAGCTTCAATCTGCTCGACGGCGGCGACGGGAACGATTCGCTGACCGCAACACACGCATCGAATCTGCTCAGAGGCGGCTCCGGGAACGATGAACTGGCTGTGCATGGCTGGGAAACCCGTGGTAATACCCTCTCCGGCGGCAGGGGATCGGATACGTACCGGATCGGCGAAGGCGCCCTGCTGAATACGATCCGCGACGAGGGGCTGAGCGGGGAGACGGACCGGGTGATCTTCGAAGCGGTCTCCGCCCCGGAAGTAACGGTGAACCGCCAGGGGAACGACCTCGGGCTCTTCAGCGAGGCGGAGAAGCTTCTCGTGCGGGACTTCTTCGGCGGAGCAGGGCAGCGCGTGGAACGATTCGAATTCGCAGACGGTACGATCTGGACAGACAAGCAGGTCGAGACGCTGATCCAAGCCATGGCGGCCGGCGGTTCGGCGGCCGGACCGGCGGACGGAGAGAGCTCCCTCCATGCACCGGCGGAGCTGTCTCTTCTGCTCATGGGAACGGGGACTCCGCAGGTGTAACCACCGGATATCGTTCAAGAGGACTGCTTCTTCTCTAGGGGAACCTCGGGGAAGAGCAGTCTTTTTGGCTTTTTTTGCGCGTGGATCCTTTCATTCGAACCCAGTGAAAGGGGAGTTGACACCCTTTCTTGTAACCATTACAATAACAGGTGGTGAAAATAAGTAACTAATCAACCTTTTACAAGTTACCTACATTTTCACTGGAGCAAACGCACATACATCATTCAGGGAGGTTTACATATGAGTGCGAACGAAACCAAACGCCAGGAACTTCTGGACGCATTCCAATTCAGACACGCCACCAAGAGCTTCGATGCGGAGCGCAAGATCTCCGATAAGGATTTCCATGTCATTCTGGAGGCTGGACGCCTGTCGCCGAGCTCGGTAGGACTGGAGCCTTGGAAGTTCCTTGTGATACAGAATCCCGAGCTGCGCGGGAAGATGCGCGAGATCTCCTGGGGGGCTCAGGGGCAGCTGCCTACGGCGAGCCATTTTGTCGTGCTGCTGGCACGCAGGAACGGGCGTTACGATACCGATTATTTCTGGAATCAGATGACCGGCATCAAGCAGATCCCGGAGGAAACGGTACGGACCATGATGTCCCGCTATTCGAGCTTCCAGGGCGAAGACTTCAGGCTGTTCGAGAGCGAACGCGCGCTCTTCGACTGGGCGTCGAAGCAGACGTATATCGCGCTGGCCAACATGATGACGGCGGCCGCGCTGCTTGGCATCGACTCCTGCCCGGTCGAAGGCTTCAACCTGGACAAGATGAACGAGCTGCTGGAGCAGGAAGGCCTGCTGGAAGACGGCGCGTACGGGGTCAGCGTCATGGCCGCGTTCGGTTACCGGGAGAAGGACCCGCGCCCCAAAGCCAGAAGACAGGCGGAAGATGTCATTCAGTGGATTGAATAAGATGCGGCCCTCTTCGCTGGAAGAGGGCTTTTTCCTGTTTCAGAGCCGGGAAAACAGGTGATAAGTCCAAGGAGAAGCCCCCACCACGGCGAGCGCTCCCAAGATGAATCCACTTGCCTATGAAGGAGGACGATATCCGTCATGAAGCTTCCCGGTACAACGTTTCTGTTGGCTGCGGCTGTAACCGTATCCGCCGCATCCCTGCCCGGCTCCGGCCATGCCGCGGACATATTGCCGGCAGCCCCGGCCGCACCGTCAGCGTATACCCTGACAGCCCCCTTTGAGATGGTCTATCACTGGAACCGGCTCGACTGGAATTTCAACGACCCTGCGATGAAGCAGGAGTTCGAGAGCAAACAATACTGGAAGACGGCGATTCCCGCAGGCGTTAAGGTGGACTCGCAGGGCCGCTACTATGTATCGGTTCCCCGCTGGTATCCGGGCATTCCCGCTTCCATGAACCGCATCGTGATGAAGGAGGGCAAGCCGCTGCTCGAGCCGTTCCCAAGCTGGGAGATGAACCGGGCAGGAGACCCGGATAAGCTTCAGTCCGTCCTGGGATATGAGATCGACGAACAGAACCGCATCTGGATGCTCGACCAGGGCCATATCGCGTCCCAGCCGTCGCAGCCCGGCTCGCAGAAGCTGGTGGTCTGGGACCTGACGGAGAACCGACTGATCGATTCGGTACCCATCCCGGAGCACATCGCTTCCTACACGACATCCTTTCTCAATGACCTGGTCGTGGACAACAGAAACGGGTTCGTGTATATCACCGATTCGGGCAACGGATCGAAGGATTCGCCGGTTGCAGCGGGACTCGTCGTGTACGATATGAAGACGAAGTCATTCCGCCGAGTCCTGCATCAACACTACAGCACACAGGATTTCCCGGGCTTCCGCTTCTCCATCATGGGCAAGCCGGTATTCCAGGACCGGCCTATGAAGACCGGGGCGGATGGCATCGCCCTGTCGGCGGACCGCAGGACTCTGTACTACTCGCCGCTAAGCGCCAGAAATCTGTATGCGATTGATACGGCGCTGCTGCGGGATTTTGCCACTCCGATGGAGAAGATCGAACAGTCCGTCACCGCACTGGGCAGCAAGGGAACCAACACGGACGGCATGCATGCGGACAACCAGGGGAATGTATGGTATACGATGCTGGAGGATCAAGGAATCGGCAGATACTCTCGTGAGGGGAAGTTTCAGCCTTTCGTGTCCGACGACCGGATGCTCTGGGTGGACGGGGTTGCCTTCGACCAAAAAGGGTCGTTGATCTTCAACAGCAACCGGCTTCACGAACTGCGCGGGAATCAGGAAACGGTCGACTGGACCCATCCGTATAATCTCGTCATCTGGAAGGCCTATGCCGGGCCCGGAGTCAAGTCCTACCTGTATGCCGAGTGATGACAATGAAAGAATACCGGCTCCCTTGTTCCTGCGAAGGAGCCGGTTTGTTGTTTAAGCGGAATAACGATAAGCTACTGCTGGGTAGAGGCTTCTCCTGCATTGGTCAGAGACTGGCTGCTGTTCAGTGCCTGCTGCAGCTGCGCCTCGGCCTGCTGGGATTGCTGTGCACTGGCCGCGGCGATCTGGTGGGCCTGCTGGGACAGCTGGTCGGCCTGCTGTGCCATGGAGATGGCCTGCTGCGCTTCCTGAATCAGCTGCTGAGCCTGCTGCTCAACCTGCTGCGCGTTCAGATGGGGATTAACCGCCGATCCGGCTTGACCCTGGGCTGCTGCATTTGCGGACGGATTATTGTTCATCAAAGCTCACCTCGGTTTGGTTTAGTATGATTGTGACCCGTCTAGGATGAAGCAAACGAAGAAAAAATATTCGGAAGCCCTGAAGGAATAACTGACAGCCCTTCATCCTTAAAGGAGGGGGAGCCGTTTTGACTCGGGCCGGTTCTGCATATTTTTGGTTTATCTTACAAGGACAAGCACCGCCAGCCGGCGAATTACTTCAATACAGCGGGCGAAGTCTGGCAGTCAGAAAGACAAACCAATCGAAAGTAGGTTCCGTCATGAACAACAATCTGTTTCTCCCTGAAACCAGGCAGCAATTAAGCTGGATGAATCCCCCGGACAAGTGGACGTATACGGAGGAGGGCGGGCTGATCGCCGAAGCCCCTCCTGGAGCGGACTTCTTCCGGGACCCGGCAGGCAAGCATATGGCCAGCTCGGCGCCGTTCCTGCATCTCCCGGTCGACCCGTCCTTCGAGCTGACCACCCGGCTCCGGGTGGACATGCGGCATATCTATGATTCCGGCTGCTTGATGCTGATGTCGGGGCCGGATCATTGGGCCAAGCTCTGCTTTGAGTTTAACGGCACGTACCCGACGATCGTGTCCGTCGTCACCCGGGACGGTTCTTCGGATGACTGCAATTCGGAGCGGGTCACGGTCGACAATCCGTATTTGCGGATCACCAAGGCCGGGGACTGCATTTCCTTCTATTATTCTCCGGATGGAGAGGAGTGGAGGCTGATCCGGTATTTCGGGCTGAAGTGTCCTTCCCCGGTTATAGCCGGCGTGGTGGCGCAATCTCCGAAGGGGGAGGGGAGCCGGGTTCAATTTGATTATTTGCAGCTGTCACGGCCCCCATCGGACAGCCGATTTTAAGCTGAAACACGGAGCAAACGCCTCGGCGCTGCTCCGTGTTTTTTGAATGCACGCTATTTCCTTGAAGCCGGAGGTGATGATAAAATCATAGCAACCATCACTGCAGCAGCTAAGGGGAACCGACATGACGAACCGAAGACAAGCATTGTTAGACACGGCATTATCGCTCTTCCTGGAACACGGCTTCGCGAATACGACGATCCAGATGATCCTGGATGCGTCCGGCGTATCCAAGGGAACGTTCTATAAATGGTTTGAATCCAAAAATGACTGCGTCGTCGCGATCTTCGAGCAGCTCCTGCAGGAGGATCTGCTTCTCCGTAAAGAACTGGAGAGCAGCGGCGGGTATGCTTCGGATTTTGACCTGCTCGTGGATCAGATTGCCATACCCATGTCGCTGCCCGAGAAGCAGCGGGTAACGGAGCTGTTCTGGGCCTGGTTCTACTCCGGCGAGTTCCACCTGACCGACCTGGCCCGCATGCAGCTGAAGTGGCTGTCCGAACGGCTCGTCCAGCTCTACGGCGAAGAGATCCGGCCGTATGCCTACGAAGGAGCGATCCTGTGCCATGGCATGCTGCACCAGATTGCGAACACCTGGCGCAACCTTCACGGCCGCGGGCAGCCCGTATGGAGAGAGGCGGTGCCCCGGGTCCTGACCTACGTGGAAGTGCTGCTGAGAGCGATGCAGGAGAGAGGGGAGCACATCATGGACCTTCAGACCTTGTCGCTGATCGGCTATCAAGAACAGGATGAGATACCCGATAAGCAGTCCCTGATCGACGAGCTTCGGGAGCTCGACCGGGCCGTGCAGAAATCCAAGGAGCCGGCCAAGACCAGGGAGCTCACCAAGGGACTCCTGATGGTTCTGCAGCAGGAGGAGACGAACCGTTCCCTCCTGGAAGCCGTCCTGCAAGCCTTCCTGGCCCAGCTCGAAGAGAGCGCCTTTCGCGCGGAAGCCCGAAGGGCCGCCCAAGCGGTCTGGTGGTATTTGGAGAAGCTTAAGCCTGAGTAAACGGACAGCCGGCAGCGATGCAGGCTGTTTTTTTAATGCCTTTTTTCACATGACTATACGACCCGTCTATTATTAATCCCTGATTTATCAAAGATTATGATCGACCAACTTCAAAGATTTGAAAATAAATAGACTACTAGTATAAAATAGGAATTGTCCCCAAGCGGTGAAGAGGAAAGGAGGACGCCATAACGAACGACACCACAGAGAGCAGCAGCTGACCGATCCGCAGGAAGGCACTCATATCTATGGAGGTGGAATTCCTAATGAACCAACAGCTCATCCCGGTCCAGGACATCAGCCGGTTCCGATCGCGTTCCGAAGAATTTTTCCCGCTCGACTGGTACAAAAGAATGCTGACCGACAACCCGGTGTATTATCACGAAGAGACGGATACCTGGAATGTATTCCGGTACGATCACGTGAAGCTGGTGCTGAGCAACCATGAGTTCTTCTCGGCGGAGGGCACCCGGACTACGTTTCAGATCGGCGCGAAAAATAAAGAGGGGACGGTGCCGGAGAAGCTCAGCCTCACGAACATGGACCCGCCCCGCCATCAAAAGTACCGTTCGCTGCTGTCGGCGGCTTTTACCCCGCGCAGTCTGAAAAACTGGGAGCCGCGCATCCGGCAGGTAGTGGCGAAGCTCATCGATGAGATGGAAGGGGGGACCACGGTCGATATCGTCCAGTCCCTGGCAGGCCCGCTGCCTTCCATCGCCATGGCCGACCTGCTCGGTGTGCCTTCGAAGGACAACCTCCTGTTCAAGAACTGGGTGGACATCCTGTTCCAGCCTGCCCGCGGCGGGGATGCCCGGGAGCTCGAGGAAAGAAAGGGAACGGCCGCCCGGGAATACTTCCAATACCTGTACCCCATCGTGCTTCAAAAACGCGCCGAGCCCGCAGATGACATCATCTCGGATCTGCTCCAGGTGGAGCTCGAGGGGGAACGGTTCGAGGACGACGAGGTGGTCAAGACCACGATGCTCCTGCTGGGGGCGGGGATCGAAACGACCAGCCACATGCTCTCCAGCACGTTCTACTCGTTCCTCTACGATGACCCGGCCTTGTACGGACAGCTGAGGGAGAACCCGGAGCTCATCCCGCTCGCTGTCGAGGAGATGCTGCGCTACCGGTTCCACTGTTCGAAGCGGCACCGCACAGTCAAACAGGACAACGACCTGCTGGGCGTTGAACTCAAAAAAGGCGATGTGGTCATTTCGTGGATGAGTGCGGCCAATATGGATGAGCGGATGTTCGAGAATCCCTTCACCCTGGACATTCACCGGGCCAACAACAAGAAGCATCTGACCTTCGGCAGCGGTCCGCACTTTTGCCTCGGGGCGCCTCTGGCGCGGCTGGAGCTGAACCTGGCCCTTACGGAATTCCTGCCGCGCTTCTCGCGGATTGAGCCTGTGGCAGGATTCGACCTGGAGAGCCATCTTGCAGATTCTGCTCCAGGCCAGACGCTGACCTCACTGCCTGTCACCATCTATAAGTAAGCCTGAGAACGTGTGGAGGAAGAACATCATGAGATTAAACGGAAAAACAGCCGTCGTTACAGGGGCGGCATCTGGGATGGGGAAAAGCATCGCAGAGCTGTTCGCGTCGGAAGGAGCCAAGGTGGTGGTCTCCGATCTGCGCGTGGAAGCGGCCCAAGCCGTAGTGGACGGCATTCAGGCCAAGGGCGGCACGGCGGCCGCCATCGCAGCCAATGTGACGGCAGAAGAGGACGTCCAGCGCCTCATCGACGGAGCGGTGGAGTCCTTCGGTACGGTCGACATCCTCGTGAACAACGCGGGCATCATGGATAACTTCGTGCCTGCGGCGGAGGTGACCGATGAGCTGTGGGAACGCGTCTTTGCCATTAACGCGACAGGCCCGATGCGCACCACCCGCAAGGTGCTTCCGGTCTTCCTCGAGAAGAAAAGCGGGGTCATCATCAACGTCGCCTCCCTCGGCGGCCTGCAGGGCTCCAGAGCGGGGGCGGCTTATACCGCAGCCAAGCATGCGGTCGTCGGCTTCACGAAGAACGTCGGGTTTCAGTATGCGACGATGGGCATCCGCTGCAACGCCATCGCGCCCGGCGGCGTGAAGACGAATATCGGCACCACGATCAACGCGCCGAGTCCGTTCGGGCTCGAACGTACGTCCGTCGGGATGGGGATCAATCCACGGGTAGGGGAGCCGGAGGAGATCGCCAAGGTGGCGCTGTTCCTGGCCTCCGACGAATCCGGCTTTGTCAACGGCACGGTCGTCACGGCGGATGCGGGATGGAATGCTTACTGACGGACGTTGACAGGAGGATGCATAGGGTGCAGCTGCAAAAAGGTCTGCCGGGAGACGGCAGACCTTTTTGACGCGGCCATTCGCTGCGGATCCATTGCGAATGGCCCCCGCCGGTCCCGCTGCTTCGGGTGTCACTCCCTGACGGTCGACCGGCGAACGATGATCTCGGCCGGAAGAACGATCCGGCGGGTCGCGATCGGGGCCGTGCCCTGGATGCGCTCAATCAGCAGCTGCATGCCGAGAAAGCCCATATCATAGGCAGGCTGGCTCGCCACGGTCAGGAACGGATTGTAATCCGGTATGATATCGGGGTCGTCGAAGCAGGCGACCGCAACGTCCTCAGGAACCCGGAGCTGAAGCTCGTGGAGGGCCCGCAGCGTGTTCACGCCGATGAAGTTATTCGCGGCCAGGATGGCGGTCGGGAACGCCTGCTTCGGAATGGCCTGCAGCCCGCTGACAATCTCGCTCAGGCTGTCCTTCTTGAAGTGCGTCCCGAGGGTGTACATAGGCTGCGGCGTAAGGCCCGAGAGCTTCAGCGCTTCTTCGAAAGCCTGCTCCCGTTCCCTTGCGATCGATATGGAGCCGGGACCGTTGATCATGGCGATGCGGGTATGTCCGAGCGCCGTCAGATGCTGAACCAGCCCCTTGATCGTGGCCGGGTTATCTCCGGTGACGGAGTCGGCCGGGACGGCGGGAACCGTCCGGTCCACATACACGAACGGGATCCGGCGCTTCGTCAGCTTCTTCAGGTTCGCGGCGGACCCGTCGCCCGTCGGGGCGATCAAGACCCCGTCGACACCGGTGGACATCAGCATCTTCACATATTTTTCTTCCTTGTCCTGATTCTCATCGGTATTGCCGAGGATGAGCTGGTACCCTAGCTGCAGCGCTTTGTCCTCCGCGCCGCGCGCGATATTGGTGAAGAACGGATTGGAGATATCCGGGATCACCAGAGAAACCAGCCGCGTTTCTTTGGAGGTGAGGCTGCGGGCCTGCTTGTTCGGCACATACTCCAGCTCCCGGATGACCTGCTCGACCTTGAGGCGGGTGGACTCTTTGATGGAGGGGGAGTTGTTAATGACGCGCGAGACCGTCATCGGGGAGACATTGGCTTTCTTGGCTATATCATAAATGGTAACCATACACACGGGACTTCCTTCCGAACGGAATACTGAGTACCTTCATCATGCGGCAAGAAGAGGCAGAAATCAAGCCCGCTCCCGTTGACCGGACGGCGGGGCTGTGTTAGTATTTTTGTTACCGGTAACATTAAAATAACATTATAAAAATATCATTGTGAGAGGAGGTCATCTGCCCAATGAAATACCGTAAGCTTGGAAACACGGGATTGGATGTGTCGGTGATCAGCTTCGGGGCCTCGTCCCTCGGGTCCGTGTTTCATCCGACGGATGACCGGGAAGCGGAACGGACGGTGCACACGGCATTTGAGCTCGGCATCAATTACTTTGATGCAGCTCCCTATTACGGGCTGCTCAAGGCGGAACGGGTGCTGGGGCAGGCCCTGAAGAGCATTCCCAGGGACCGGTACATACTCAGCACCAAAGCGGGGAGGTACGGGAAAGCGGATTTCGATTTCTCATACGACCGGATTCTCCGAAGTGCCGAAGAGAGCATGACGCGGCTGCATACGGATTATCTGGATATTCTCTTCCTGCACGATATCGAATTCGGAGACAGGAAGCAGATCGTGGAGGAAGCGCTGCCGGCACTGGAGGAGCTGAAGAAACAGGGCAAAATCCGCTTCACGGGTGTGTCGGGTCTGCCTCTGTCCGTATTCCGCACCGTGCTGGAGCATCATAAGGTCGATGCTATTCTTTCTTACTGCCATTATTCGCTGAATGACGACGCGCTGCTCGACCTCCTGCCGCTGCTCCGGGAGACCGGCACGGCCCTCGTGAATGCTTCTCCTTTGTCGATGGGGCTGCTGTCGGGAACCGAGCCTCCCGCTTGGCATCCTGCAAACCCTTTCATTCGAGAGGTCTGCAGGGAGGCCTCGACGTACTGCGAGCAGCATGGGCTGTCCCTTCCGAAGCTGGCCATTCAGTTCGCCGTAAATCACGAGGAGATTCCGACGACGCTCGTCAGTACGGCGGAGCCGGAGAAGATCCGGAGGAACATCGAGAGTGCGCTGGAGCCGCCGGACTTGAAGGCTATTGAAGCCGTACGGCGTGTGCTTCAGCCGATTCAACGGCGATCGTGGCCGAGCGGAAGGCCGGAATATCATACGGGGGTGCTAACCTAATGAAATGTATCGTATGCGAAGAGCCGAAACGGCTCGTGATGAAAGACGCCGGCATGCCGCCTGCTCCTGCGCCGGGCGAGGCGCTGATCCGCATCCTGCGGATCGGGATCTGCGGCACAGATCTCCATGCTTATCAAGGGAATCAGCCGTTCTTCACATATCCCCGGGTGCTGGGGCATGAACTCGCCGCCGAGATCGTCGAACTGGGGGAGGCGCAGGACGGCCTGGCCCCCGGAGACTTGGTGAGCGTGATTCCTTACGTGCACTGCGGCAGCTGCATCGCCTGCCGGAGGGGGAAGACGAACTGCTGCACGGGCATGAGTGTCCTCGGCGTTCATCAGGACGGCGGGATGCGGGAGTTCATGACGGTGCCCGTACGCCAGCTCGTGAGGGCCGACGGATTGACGCCCGACCAGGCGGCCGTGGTGGAATGCTTCAGCATCGGGGCGCATGCGGTTCGGGTCGGGGAGATCCGCCCGGGCGATACGGTGCTCGTCATCGGTGCCGGACCGATCGGACTCGGCACCATGAAGTTCGCCAAGCAGGCCGGAGCGCGGGTCATCGCCATGGACTTGAACGAGGAGCGGCTCGCGTTCTGCCGGAGGTGGGCCCCTGCCGACGAGACGGTCCATGCCGGACGGGATCCGCTTCAGGAAGTCGAGAGGCTCACAGGCGGAGACTTCCCGGTCGTCGTGCTGGATGCCACAGGGAACGCCCGATCGATGGAGGGGGCGCTGAATTTCGTGGCCCATGGCGGGCGGCTGGTGTATGTGGGGCTCGTGAAGGCGGACATCACCTTCCATGATCCGGACTTCCACAAGCGGGAGATGGCCATCATGGGCAGCCGCAACGCGCTCCGGGAAGATTTCGAGGAAGTGATCCGCGGGCTGCGCAGCGGTGCCATCGACACGGATGCGTTCATTACGCACCGGACGGATTTTCAAGGCATGATCGATCAGTACGACAGCTGGCTGCGACCGGAGAATGGGGTCATCAAGGCGATGGTAGAGCTGTAAGCGATAGAACACTCCGGGCTTGTAACACTCCCGGCAAAAGAACAGGTTTGCTCGGAAGGCCGCCGCTTGGGCGGCCTTTTTTTGCTTTCAAGCGGACTGCACATGCTGGTACTGCGGCCCAAACCGCCGGGCTGCTGCCTGCACATAGGTTGCCTCCTGCACATAGGTTGCCTCAGGGCTAGTCGCCTGAATCCCCAGGCGGTGACCGTGCGCCGCAGCCAATAAGTTATCCCGAAGGTATAGCTTGGCGGGCTGGAAGAGCCCATAATCAAGAGATGATCGCAGGAGCAGATGAACACGATCGGGGAGGGTGCCAGGGTGAAGGGTGACTTTGAAGTGTCGATATCCAAAATCGTGACTCCGTTTAGCTTTCTGAAATCTCATACTCACGATTATTACGAAATTTATTATCTTATGTCGGGCCGGAGGCGCCTGTATATCGGGAACCAATGTTATTCCCTCAAAAAGGGCTCACTCGCCTTCATTCCGAAGAACGTTCCGCACAAGACGATGACCGCCAGTCCGCCGGAGCATGAGCGGCTGGTAATTTATTTTCACGATGCCTATATCGATTCGGCCGTCAAGGAGCAGCCGGACCTGCTGCTGCCGTTCTCTGGACAGGAGCCTGTGCTGGAGCTCAATCAGCAGGAGCAGGCCTTCGTCGAAAATCTGCTGCTTCAGATGATCAACGAATATTCGGACAAGGACCGCAGAGGAAGGGCCTTGTACTTCAAGAGCCTGCTCACGCAGCTGCTGCTCTTCGCCGGCCGCAAGCAGCCTGACGGCAGCACGGAGGAGCTCAAACCCGTCAATCCGTCGATCCGCGAGATTGTACAGCACTGCAACGACCATTTCCGGGAACCGATGACGCTGGGGCAGATCGCAGGGAGGTTCTTTTTGTCCCCATCCTATGTCAGCCGCCTCCTCAAGAAGTATACGGGGCATTCGTTCCCCGAGTATCTCAATACCCTGCGGATCCGGGAATCGCAGCGGCTGCTGCGGGAGACCGGCCTCAAGATGATCGAGATCGCCGAACAGGTCGGATACCTCAACATCACGCATTTCAACAAGAATTTCAAGCTCATCACGGGCATGTCCCCGCTGCAGTACAAGAAGATGGCGCAGAATATGGAGCATGTCACCCTGAAGCACAAGCCGGAATTTCTGGAGAAGCACAGATTCTAGAACGGATGGAAGTGTGCGGAAATAGCAAAGATTCGCTAAAAAGAGCAAGTTAGCTGGTCGAATCGGGAGGAAGCCCTTTGCTATGATGCTTAACAGCACGGCAAACCAAGCACTCATCGCAAGGAGGAAGATTAATGACCAGCAGCAGTATTGAATCCGTTTGCAGCCTTACCGGCGGCACGGGAAGGGGGTGCGGCGAGTGAGACGATTCCTGAAGCTCAGCTTGTCCGCCCTGCTCCTGACCTCGGTCTTCACGCCGCTTCAGAGCCGGAGCGAAGCGGCCGGTACGGAACCGGGGCAGCTCCCGCTCGACTCCTCCGTTCAGGGGGAACGCGCCTACAAGTTCAATTTTACCAGCCAGGCCAAAGAGGGCTACCGGTCCGTCACCTATGATGTGTATGACGGTGTACCGCTCTACACGCCTGCTGCAGGGTACGGCTTCGTTGGGCAGACCAGCGCGATGCCTCCGAGAGAAGTGCATACGTCCACCATCACTTCCGACGGCACAGGGTTCTATATTACGGAGCCTGCATTCTATGCGGAGCCGAAATACGAGAAGGACAACTACAACAATTACGGCATGGCGTTCCGGATTCAGGCTCCTCCGGGCGCGTACAGCGTCTATGTCAAGACCACTTCGGATGCGGCGGATACGACCGTGTCGGTATCGGGCATGCAGACCAGCCGCCTGCTTAAGGGCGGGTTCTGGGATGCCGCCAAGCTCGTGCCCATCAAGTATACCGCTGCAGCCGCCGGCAAAGAGTGGACCTATACGTACGTGAACGGAAGGGATTACCTCGATATCGAGATCGAACCGAACAAGGTGAATACCCCTGTCGGCATTGAGGAGATCGTGCTGAAGCCCCTTCCGAAGCAGGTCCGGGCCGCCGGCACGCTTCCAACGGTCTTCACGCTCGGGGACTCCACGGTGAAGTCCTACACCTTCGACGAAGCGCCGATGAGCGGCTGGGGCCAGGTCTTCGACAACCTCTTCAACCGGGAGAAGGCCAAGGTCGTGAACTATTCCATGGGCGGACGCTCCTTCAAGAACGCCTACACCGAAGGCCGGCTGAACGATATTCTGCTGACCGGCAGCGTCGGGGATTACCTGCTGATCCAGTTCGGCCACAACGACGAGAGCGTTGACGAGTTCCGCCGTTACGGCAGAGGCTCGACCGAAGGGATGTACGAAACCTACATCCGCGAAGTGTACCTGCCGGCGGTCCGCGCCCGGGGGATGATCCCCGTATTGATCACCCCGCTGTCGAGGGTGAAGGGCGATGCGGCTCCCGGCCATATCTACACGAACTCCTTCAAGACAAGGCTTTTCCCCGACATCATGAAGAGGATCGCCCGGGAGCAGGGAGTGACGCTTGTCGATCTCAACGCCGAGAGCGTCAAGTATTATAACGAGATCGGCGTCGAGGCGACGACCGCCGTCTTCATGTCCATCGAAGCGGGGGAGACCCCGGGCAAGACGAATGACGGCAGCTACGCCAACGGCCATCCGTCGAAGAAGATTGACGGAACCCACTACAAGGAAGCGCTGGCCAAACCATTTGCCCGGATCGTCGCCACCGAGCTGGTGAAGCTCGGCGGGGAAGGCGACCGCACGGCGGCGGCGATCGCCTCCCTGCTTCGGGGGGATGTCCGGGATGCGGCCCGCTATGGCAGCTGGTCGGCGATCTTCCCCGAGATGGCCAAAGATACGACGACCGGCGGAGGGGCCTATTACCGCAATCAGATCGAGAAGCTGCTGCAGCTCGGCGTCCTGCACAAGGATGACCGGGGGAACTTCCGTCCCGATGAGACGATCACCGTGGATGCCTTCATCCGGAGCCTGGCCAAGCTGATGGAGCTGGACCCTGCGGTCTTCGCCGGCTACCCGAACGGGAAGCTGACCCGGGAGGTCATGGGTGCGATTCTGGATGATGCCTACCACGCCAAGTTCACGAGCAAACCGAAGTACATGACGGATTACAACGGCACGACGGTAGTGCCCGGCGATCCGGCTTATGATCCGAACCTGGATTCGGGCGCACGTGGGGCGATGTACTATCCGCTGGTCTCCTGGCAGCAGCTGACCGATACCCCACAGATCGCGCCTCACCTTGCCGCCAAGGTCAAGGATGCGTATGAGCTCGGGCTGTTCCGATCCGAGAAGGGCATTGCCCGGGGGCAGATGGTGAACGGCACGGAGCTGGAGCCGAAGGCGGTTGTCACGCGCGCGAAGGCGGCCAAAGCCCTGTACTTCATGTGGGTTCTGGAGCACGAGGTCAGCCAGGAGAATGACCTTTCTTCTTTGAAGTAGTGCCTATTCCAATGGAAGAACAGGAGGAGGGATCATCGTGAAGAAAATGTGGCATATCGCCCTATCCGCCCTGGTGGCGGGGGCTTCCTTTTCCGGTACGGGGATTCACGGATTGACCGCTTCGGCTGCAGGGGAAGAACTGACCGTTCCCCCGGGGAACACAGCTTTCATCAACGACAGCTTCAACGGCGTGACGGACCCGCCCGTGACGAGCACGTCCACCGTCAAGACATTCGCGGGCTATACCGCAAGCGTAACCGGACCGAACGGCTCGGTAAGCATTGCCGCTTCGGGCAAGGACGGCGTACCGTTCCCGTCCGAAGCGCTGCTGATCCGGGACGAGGACGGCTCGAACGCCTCGGGTACCGTCGGCTCGGGGGCCGGAGCGACTTCCGTGACGAAGGGGCTCGGCAGCCGGATCTCCGACGGGATCGTGACCGTCGAGCAGGATATGTACTTCTACGGCCCCAACAACGACATCAGCCGGGGCCGCAATGTTCTGAAGCTGACCGGCGGGGTGAACAGCCAGGCGAACACGTCGGACACGATCATCCAGGTCGATCTCAAGGGCGGTAAGATCGCATGGACGGACACGGGCGGAATCTATACGAACATTACGCCTGCCAATCTGACCAATGCCGCCTGGTATCATCTCAAGGCGGTCATCAACCTGAACACGTTCAAGGCCGATTACTATGTCACGAATCTCAGCGACGGGTCGGTCGTCGGCGAGCTCCGGGAGCAGCCGTTCTATAACCGGACCCTCGGCAGCCAGGCGGGGGATACCGCAGCCATCACGGCGTTCGGAGCCTCTACCGGCGGTACGACGGCGGAGAACATCGTGCTCGACAACATCCAGGTCTACAAGCTGAATGCGCCTCCGGATGCCCCTTCCGGTCTGACTGGAATCGGCGGAGACCGGCAGATCGCCCTGTCCTGGTCTCCTGCGCCGAACGCCGTCACTTATGATGTGCTCCGGGGTGAATCCGCCTCCGGCCCCTTCGTGAAGGTCGCGGAAGGACTTACCCGGGCGGCCGCCAGCTCCGATCCGTTCCGGGACGGGGGGCTCATCAACGGTCAGACTTATTATTATGTGGTCCGCGCGGTGAACCCGTTCGGAGCGACCGATTCGGCTCCTTGCGCCATTACACCGAGCGGGGAGCGGCCCGCCCCCGTACCGCCGCAGAATATCAACGTGGAAGCCAGGGAATCGGCCGTGATGCTGAAGTGGGATGCCGTTCCCGATGCGGCCACCTACACGCTGAAACGCGCGATTTCGCCTGAGGGTCCGTTCGCTGTCGTGTCCTCCGTGATTCCGAACACGCAGACGAGCTATTATGATACGGGCCTGGACGCCGCCGCCACTTATTACTATACGCTCTCGAGCACGAACATTGCCGGAACCGGAGACGAGAGCCAGCTCCTTACGGCGAATCCCAGTGTTCCGCTGACCGAGCCCGCTGACCTCCGGGCGGTTCCGGGCAGCAAGCGGGTAGACCTCAGCTGGACCGGTTCGCCGGGCGCGGCGGTCTACCAGGTCAAGCGCAGCACGGGATCCGGCGGGCCTTATACGGTGATCGGTTCCACTTACGGCACGAGCTACAGGGATACGGGTGCCGTGGACGGGCAGACATATTACTATGTCGTGAGCGCCGAGAATGTCTCCGCCCGCAGCATGAACACGCTGCAGGTCCGCGCGGTTCCGTATACGGCTCCCAAAGGGGCGCCGGCGGCTCCGACAGGCACCGTAACCGAAGCTGCCTACGGGCAGATCGTTCTGCACTGGGATGCCGTCCGGGACGCTTCGGAGTATACGATCAAGCGGGCTTCGTCCTACAACGGTCCCTATACGACCATCGCTTCCACCAAGCGTACGTCGTTCAAAGACACCAAGGTGACCAACGGCAGCACCTACTATTATATGATTACGGCCAAGAACCGGTATGGGGCCGGCCCGGCTTCCGAGCCGCTCATTGCGACGCCTTCCCGCGTGATTGTCGTGGCCAAGGACGGAACCGGTGACTTTACGACCGTCCAGGCGGCGATTGATTCCGTGCCCCAGAACCGGCAGGAGCGCACGGTAATCTACATCAAGAAGGGCATCTATAAGGAGAAGGTCATCGCCCCGGTCGATAAGCCGAACCTCAGCTTTGTAGGCGAAAGCCGCAGCGGGGTCGTGATCACCTACGATATGAACGTCACGTATCATCCCGGCCTGCAGACCGCGACGTTCGAGCTCCGGGGGGCCGGCAGTACGATTGAGAACATGACAATCCAGAACTCGGCTTTTCCGAACAAGGACACGAACGGCGTCAAAGGGGTAGGGCAGGCGCTCGCCCTGTATGTCTCCGGGGACAGGATGGTCTTCCGGGAGCTGAACCTCTACGGGTTCCAGGATACGCTGTATGTCGAGAAAGGCCGGCAGTATTTCAGCAGCCTGTACATTGAAGGCACCGTGGATTACATCTACGGCAACGGCTTCGCCTACTTCGACCGTTCCGAGATGAAGCATGTCGGCACCTTCGGCGGATACACGACCGCAGCCTCCCATGACCAGACGGCGGTGAACGGCTACGTGTTCTACCAGGCGAAGAAGACGAGGGGAACCACCTCGCTCAAGCCGTACATTCAGCAGTACGGCAAGGCCGGAACCTATACCGGCGCCTGGGACGATACCTGGGATCTGGAGCTGCAGGGTGTCAGCAAATCGAACAGCACCGTGTACCTCGGCAGACCTTGGCGGCCGTACGGCAACGTCAAATTCGTGGACACCTGGATGGACGCGCATTTCTATGCGGCCGGCTGGCATAACTGGGGCAAGGTGGAGAACGAAACCACGGCGGTCTACGGGGAGTACGGCAGCACCGGCCCGGGCGCCAATGCCCAGGCACGCGTACCTTGGAGCAAGCAGATGACGACGGAAGAAGCGAATGCCCTGACGGTCCAGCGGGTGCTGGGCGGGCAGGACGGCTGGGATCCGACGCTGACCGGCGTCTTCGCGAAGCCGCCGGCAGCGTTGGGAGACTGAGCCGGTCTGACTGCTGACGGCTGCGGCTGACCGCCCGGCATGCCGCTGCCAAGATCTCCGGCAGCCTGTTCCGAATCCTAAGCAGCCGCACCAGAGTGTCCGGCATGCCGCCAAGCAGCGGCCCTTTGCCTGCGTACTTCCGCAGTGCAGGGGGCCGCTTTTTCCCTATGCAGAGCTATGGATTGACGATGATGCAGCCGAATGTTAACGTTAAACCAGAGTGCTCGCCGCCGCTGTCCATGCACTACATAACGGGCGGCACCAGAAGGAAGCCTGCCTGTGAGCATGAGCCGGTTCGGACCGATCCGGTGCGGAGGAGATCCGGCAGCCAGCGGTCCGCCGATCTCGGAATCCTTCTAAGAAATGCCGGAGCAGTGCGGACTTCGGGGCTGCCGGTATAATTCCGGCACATAATTATTGGTTATTGTGAAAACGCTCTCTATTTTGTTAAGTTAAGGGCAAGCCGGCTTAGTCAAAATAGAGAGGAGGAAGTATAGTGGCTGACACAGCTTCATACCCGAAACCGGGAACCGCCTATCGGCCCTCGCGTGCCGGGGAATACGGGCGGATGCTCCGCAAAGATTTTGCCAAGAACAAATATATTTATGCCTTATCCCTTATTGGTATCGCTTACTATCTCATCTTCAAATATGTGCCGATGTACGGGGCGCTGATTGCGTTCAAGAATTACGTGCCCTCCAAGGGCATACTCGAAAGTCCCTGGGTGGGCTTCAAGCACTTCCAGGATTTCTTCGGCAGTCATTATTTTTGGCGGATCCTTCGGAATACGCTGCTGATCAATGTATACGAACTGATCTTTGCGTTTCCCGCGCCGATCATCCTGGCCCTGCTGCTCAATGAAGTACGGCGCTCCTCCTTCAAGCGGATGGTGCAGACGATAACATACCTGCCTCACTTCGTCTCGCTCGTCGTGATCTGCGGCATGCTCATCGACTTCTCGCAGAAAGCGGGGCTGCTCAGCACCATCCTGGCCTGGTTCGGCGTCGAGCGGCAGAACCTGCTGCTGAACCCGGATCTGTTCCGGTCGCTCTACATCGGCTCCGGCATATGGCAGGGGATCGGCTGGGGGTCGATCATCTACCTGGCCGCTCTTACCTCGATCGATACGCAGCTGTATGATGCGGCTACGGTGGATGGGGCGAACCGCTGGAAGCAGATGCTGCATGTGACCCTGCCGGGAATCATGCCGACAATTGTGATCCTGCTCATCCTGCAGATCGGGGGCATGATGAACGTAGGCTTCGAGAAGATCATTCTGCTCTACAACTCGCAAACCTACGAGACGGCGGATGTCATCTCAAGCTTCGTGTACCGCCGGGGGATTCTCGAGGCCAATTACAGCTACAGCACCGCAGTCGGTCTGTTCAATTCCCTGGTGAACTTTGCGCTCTTATTGATTGCGAACCGGATCTCCCGGAAGGTCAATGAGACGAGCCTGTGGTAGGAGGAGACCATCGGATGACCCATAGAAGCATAGGCGATAAACTGTTCGATACCTGCAATTATATCCTTCTCAGCGGCTTGATGATCGTCACCCTGTATCCGTTCCTGTATGTGCTCTTCGCTTCCCTCAGCACCCCGTCGGAGCTCGTGAAGCATACCGGCATTTTGTGGAAGCCGGCCGGGTTCTATCTTGAAGGCTACAAGCTGGTGCTCAAAAACCCGATGATCGCGGTCGGTTACAAAAATACGCTGTTCTATGTGACGGCCGGCACGGTGCTCAATGTTTTTTTCACGGCGCTGTTCGCCTTCGTACTCTCCCGCCGGGACTTGTATTGGAAGAAATACATGATGATGATGATCGTCTTCACGATGTTCTTCAGCGGCGGACTGATCCCCGAGTATATGCTGATCAAGAATCTGGGGCTGCTGGATACAAGATGGTCGCTCATCGTCCCCGGGCTGATCGCCACCTGGAATCTGATCATCATGCGCACCTCGTTCCAGTCGATTCCCTATGAGCTGGAGGAAGCCGCGAAGATGGACGGAGCTTCGGACTGGACGGTGTTCGCCAAGGTGATCCTGCCGTTATCCGTACCGCTGCTGGCCGTCATGGTGCTGTTCTATGGGGTGGCCCATTGGAACGCCTGGGCCAGCGCTCTCATTTACTTGAGAGACAGAGACCTCTTCCCGCTGCAGCTCGTCCTTCGGGAAATCCTGATCCAGAACAGCACGACGGAGACGACCAATTTGTCCACAGCCAGTGATCCGTTCCTCGGCGAGGTGGTCAAGTACGCCACCATCATCGTGGCCACCGTCCCGATCCTGATCGTATACCCCCTCATTCAGCGGCACTTCACCAAGGGGGTCATGATCGGAGCGCTGAAGGGCTAGGCGGATCAGCCGGTAAATCAGGAGACCGAAATGACAGGAGGGTCAATCAAACATGAACCGTAAACCCATCACACCGTGGATGCTCACCCTTGCGCTTGGACTTGGAACCATCACCGCCTGCTCGAACGCGGACGAGGTGCCGGCTGCGGAAGGAGAAGACGGCAAGCCTGCGGAGCTTACCTTCTTCATGAACACCAACCTCACGGCCAAGACGGTCAAGGGATTCGAAGAAGTGGAAGCCTACAAAGAAATTCAAAAGCGGACGGGCACGAAGATTACGTTCCAGCAGCCCGGTGACGGCTCCCAGTTCAATATTATGCTCGCTTCGGGCACGTATCCCGACATTGTGTATGCCCCGAGCAGCTACCCCGGGGGGTTCGCCAAGCTGGTGGAGGATGGAGTGGCCATCAAGCTCAACGATCTCATCGAACAGCATGCCCCGAACTATAAAAAAATCCTGAACGAGCACCCCGAGATCCGCAAGCAGGTTGCACTCGATGACGGCACCATCGCGAAGTTCCCGCAGATCGATATCGACCTGCACCGGATTGCGTACTCCGGTCAGATGGTCCGAGAAGACTGGCTGAACAAGGTCGGACTGAAGCCGCCGAAGACGATTGACGAATGGTATACCGTGCTGAAGGCATTCAAGGAGAAGGATCCGAACGGCAACGGCCAGAACGACGAGATTCCGCTCGGCGACCGGGGAGACGGACTGGGCAGCATCGGCTCCTTTGCCACCGGGTGGGGGCTGCTGGCCGATAAGTTCCATCTCAGCCCCGCGACGGGGAAGGTGACCTTCGGACCGCTGGAGCCCGGCTACAAGGATTACCTCACCACCATGAACAAGTGGTTCAAAGAAGGCTTGATCGATTCGGAGTTCGCTGCAACGGACCGCAAGGCGTTCGATGCCAAATTCGTCAAAAACACGGTCGGCGCCTACGGCGGCGTCATCTCCGGAATCAATTCCTACAAGGACCAGATGAAAGGGAGCATCCCCGACTTCAAATTGATCGGCCTTCCTCCGGCGGTCGGTCCGGCGGGCAAGTCCTACAGCAGCCACGTGCAGATGGTCCAGAACGTTCCGCTCGACGGCGCGTTCGTCAGCTCGCAGGCCAAAGATCCCGCAGCGGCGGTGAAGCTGCTTGACTACATGATCGGGCCGGAAGGCAGCGACCTGCAGAATTGGGGAATCGAAGGCAAAAGCTACAAAGTCGAGAACGGGAAGAAGGTCTACACGGACGAGGTCTTCAAGAATCCGGAAGGCTTCGAACCGACGGAAGCGGTGAAGAAATACGCCCTGCCTACTTCCGGCATGGTGAAGGTGATGGACTTCCACGCCTGGGCGGCCTTCGAGCTCCGCTATCCGGAAGCGGCCGAAGCGAACGAGACCTGGTTCCAGGCCGACCGATCGCTTTTGATCCCGCCGCTGTCCTTCAGCGGGGAAGAGAGCCAGAAGCTCGGCAGTATCATGAGCGAAGTCAATACGTATGTCAAAGAGATGTGGATCAAATTCATTATGGGCTCCGAGCCCTTGGCCAATTATGACCAGTTCACGGCGACCCTGAAGAAGATGGGGATCGAAGAAGCGATCCGGATTCAGCAGGCGGCCTACGACCGCTACCAGAAGAGATAAGGATTGGAATGGCGGGTGAAGGCAGGGCCTCCTGCCTGACCTGGACTAAGCCGCCGCGCTCCAAGCGTGAAGCCCTTGAACAGAAAGGAGAGACCGTATGGGGAAGACCCGTGCTTACCGCATCTTTACTACCTTCCTGCTGTCGTATCTTCTGATCCTGCTGCTGCCGGTGTCCGGATTGACCTTCGTCGTCTACCATGCCTTCGTGAACAAGCTGGAGGAGGAGACGGTGCAGGGGAATCTCAACACCCTGGATAAAGTCCGCTACGCGATGGACGAGCAGCTGAAGCGGCTGGAGGACACGACCTACCAGATGATGCTGGAAGACAACCGTCTCTCCCTGTTCCGGGTTTCCGGCGACCATGGGTATAAGGCCTGGGGGATCGTGAATGAGCTCAAACGCATCCAGAAAATGAACCCCTTCCTTCATGAAATCTGGCTGTACTACCGGGGAGAGGCATCCGTGTATACGAGCAGCAGCATCTATGCGCTCCCCATGCTGGCCGACCAGATCTATCAGTTCGACGATTGGAGGGAGGAGGAGCTGTCGAGGGATCTGAACTCCCTGTCCGAGCGAGTGATCAAGCCGCCGGCGAGCGATCGGATCGGGGGGGAGCGGTATATGCGGGTCATTGTTCCGGTCCTGCCCTACCGGAATCAGCCCTATGCGTCAGTCGTCTATCTGATGAAGGAAACCGCGATCCGGCAGCTTCTCTCCAATCTGATCCCCACAGGCGGCTCGACCTGGATTCTCGATCCGGAGAACCGGCCGATCGCCGGCGTGGGAACGATCAGCGAAACAGAGGCGGAGAAAGTCAGCAGCATCACCGCTTCAGCGGTGGCTCCCGGCTCCCGGAAGGTTACCGTGGGAGGGGAGGAGCACTATGTCTTCTCCATCCGCTCCAAGCAGAGCGGATGGACTTACGTCACCCTTATACCCGTCAGGCTGGTGATGGGCAGGCTGGCTCAGGCCCAAACCCTGTTCCTGTACGGAGGGGCCGCCGTGCTTGTCCTCGGAGCGCTGTTCGTCTTCCTCGGCATGCGCTGGAATTACCGGCCGATCCGCCAGCTTCAGCGGGAGACCGAGCATATCCTGACGCCCGAGGGGCCGGCGCTGAACGAGCTGGAGACGGTCCGTTATGCGATTACCTCTCTGGCCACCCGCAACCGGCTGCTGGACGAGCGGGTCAAAAGCCATGCGGCGGCGGCCAAGAAGCAGCTGATCTTCTCGCTGGTCAAAGGGGAATTTGGATCGGAGGAAGAGCTTCGGCTGCATGCGGACGAGATCGGACTGCCGGTCCCAGGATCACGGTTCCGGGCTGCGATACTCCATCTGGCTTCGGCTGGAGGAGATAACGACCGGGAGATCGGAGTCGAGACCCTGGAAGCGCTGCTGCAATCTCATCTTCCAGGTTATGCAGCCGAGCACATGGAGACCGGAAAATACATCCTGATCCTGATGACCGACGGCCTCGGCGACGAGGAGGTCCGGCAGGCCGTCCTGGCGTTCCGGGAGAGCTCTCATGCTGTCTGGAGCGGGTCCGCCACGATCGGTCTCGGGCAGGAGTGCGGGCTTACCGGACTGCCGAGATCTTACCTGGAAGCCAACACGGCTATCGAATACCGCTTCATCCAAGGGCTGAACCGGATCATCGATTTCGGGGTCATCCCGACGGACCTGTCGGTCACCCCTTATCCAAGCGCCGAACTGGAGCACCTGGACCAATCGATCCGGGCGGGGCAGTCGGCGAAGGTGGAGGCCTCTTTGTCCGCCATGCTCAAATATGTGAGGGGCAGCCAGCCGCCGCTGCTCGTTGTCCGCAGCCTCTGCCTGGAGATCATCCGTACGGTGAACAGGGCGTGGGACGAACTCGGACTGCAGGAGCAGAGCTCGTCCGTCTTTCCGGATGTGTTCGCCCTGGAACGGCTGGATACGCTGGACGATTTTGAAGGGCTGATCCGTTCGGTATGCAGTGATCTCTGCGGCGCCTTCCGGAGTGCGCAGGGGGTGGAGGCGCCGCTGCGGACCCTGGATCTTATGCTGGAGTACATCGGGGAGCATTACCGGTCCTGCGACTTCTCGGTACAGGGCATGGCCAGGCACTTCGGGATGGCGGTTCCCAACCTCAGCCAATATTTCAAGGACCAGACGGGCGAGACCCTGCTGGACTATACGACCCGCCTCCGGATGGAGAAGGTGAAGGAGCTGCTGGTCAGTCAGGACCTGCCTCTGAAAACCATCGCCGAGCAGGTCGGTTATCATAATGTATCGAGCTTCATCCGCAGATTCAAGCAGCTCACGGGTGTAACCCCTGGTGAGTACCGCTTGCAAATGAAGATATAGGAGGCACCGTATGGAACAGCATACGCTTTGGTTCAGACAACCTGCCAAGGATTGGAATGAAGCCCTGCCGCTCGGCAACGGCAGACTGGGGGCCATGGTGTTCGGCCTTCCGCGGAAGGAGCGGATTCAGCTTAATGAAGATACCGTATGGTATGGCGGCCCGGTGGACCGCCATAACCCGGATGCACTCCGGTATCTTCCCGAGATCCGGGAGAAGCTGCTCTCCGGCCGTCTGGCGGAGGCCCACAAGCTGGCGGCCATGGCGCTGTCTGGCATACCGGAGAGCCAGCGTCATTACATGCCGCTCGGCGACCTGTGGATCACCATGGACCATCCGCCGGGAGAAGCCGAGGAGTACAGGAGGGAGCTCGATCTGTCGAAAAGTGTGGCGGGCCTTCATTACCGGATCGGTGATACGGCGTTCATTCGGGAGACGTTCATCAGTCATCCGGACCAAGCGCTGGTTCTCCGCCTTCGCGCCGACCGGCCGGGAGCCATCGGCTTGACCGCCCGGCTGGACCGGGGGAAGAGCCGGTATTTGGACGAGATCGAAGCCGCAGGACCGAACGTGCTTGTCATGCGCGGGAACTGCGGCGGGAAGGGCGGATCGGACTTCCGGGCGGCCCTCCGGGCGGATGCCGAAGGCGGGAGCGTACGGATCATCGGCGAGCACCTGATCGTGGAGGGAGCGGATGCGGTCACCCTCTATCTGTCCGCCGCCACCACGTTCCGGCAAGAGGATCCCGAAGCGTACTGCCTGAACACCCTCTCGTCCGCGGCCGCAAGGGGATACGCATCCCTGCTTGAGCGTCACACCGAGGATTACCGCGGCTTGTACGACCGGGTTCAGCTGTCGCTGGAGCTCCAAACGGATGAGGCCGCCGCTGCGGCGGTGCTGCCGACGGATGAACGGCTGGAGCTGGTGAAGAAGGGCGGGGAAGACCCGGGCCTCATCCCGCTGTATTTTCAATACGGCCGATACCTGCTCATCAGCTCCAGCCGGCCCGGGTCGCTTCCGGCCAACCTGCAGGGCATCTGGAACGAACAGATGCGTCCGCCGTGGGACAGCAAGTATACGATCAATATCAATACGCAGATGAATTATTGGCCTGCCGAATCGTGCCATCTCTCCGAGTGCCACGAGCCGCTGTTCGATCTTATTAAGCGGATGAGCGAGCGGGGCAGCCGCACGGCCGAGGTGATGTACGGCTGCCGCGGGTGGACCGCCCACCACAATACGGATCTCTGGGGGGATACCGCGCCCCAGGACATCTACCTGCCGGCCACGCATTGGCCGCTTGGCGGAGCCTGGCTCTGCCTGCACCTGTGGGAGCATTACCGCTTCGGCGGGGGCACGGCACGGCTGGCCGAGTTCTATCCGGTGATGAAAGGGGCCGCAAGATTCCTCCTCGACTACATGATCGAAGCAAAGGACGGTCACCTGATCACCTGTCCTTCGGTGTCGCCGGAGAATACCTACATTCTGCCGAATGGGGAAAGCGGAACGCTGTGTGCCGGCCCGGCCATGGATTCGCAGATCGCCCGCGAGCTGTTCCAGGCCTGCCGCGAGGCTGCACGGGAACTCGGCACGGATGAAGACTTCCGCTCGGAGCTGGAGCTGGCGCTGCAGCGTATTCCGCTGCCCCAGGTGGCCGAAGGCGGCTATCTGCAGGAGTGGCTCGAAGATTACAAGGAGAAGGACCCGGGCCACCGGCACATCTCCCATCTCTTCGCCCTTCATCCCGGGACGCAGATCACACCCGCGCGGACACCCGAATGGGCCGCCGCGGCCCGGCAGACCCTCGTCCGGCGGCTCGCGAACGGCGGAGGCCATACGGGCTGGAGCCGGGCCTGGATCATCAACTTCTGGGCCAGGCTGGGGGACGGCGAAGAGGCTTATGGGCATATGCTGGAGCTCTTCCGGAAGTCCACGCTGCCCAATCTGTTCGATAACCATCCGCCGTTCCAGATCGACGGGAACTTCGGCGCAGCGGCGGCAGTCGCCGAGATGCTGCTCCAGAGCCACGACGGCACTCTGCACCTGCTGCCCGCGCTGCCGAAAGCCTGGCCTGCCGGCCGGATCAGCGGCCTCCGGGCACGCGGCGGCTTCGAGGTGGATCTGTTCTGGTCGGACGGGAGCCTGACGGAAGCGGTCATCCGGTCGGTAACCGGGCAGCGGCTTGAGGTCCGCTATGCATGCCCTCTGGTACTTGCCGATACCGGGACAGCCATTCCAGGGAGCGGACAGCAGTCCCGGCGATGTTTTTTGGCTGAAGCGCTATTCCTCAAGAAAACTTTAACCCGGCCGCCTGTGGGCTGTGATAAGCTGGATGCAGGAATGGAGTATCGTTCCTAATCTGGTGTGGAAGGCTGGTGTGCAGCGCATGTCGGATCTGGAGCGGCTTAGGCCGGTGATTGGCACGAACGGGGATGATGTACTGACCGCAGCGGCGGAAGGGGGAGACCTCCTCTTCGGCTTGGACGGCAGGGATACGCTGATTGCCGGCAGCAGCGGGAATTACCTTGACGGCGGCCTGGGGGATGATCTGTTCCAGGTGACGGGTTCCTCCAATGCCTCGTATGGGGGAGACGGCAGCGACCGGTTCGAGGTGAGCGCGAATCAGGACGTCATCCTTGGCGGTGGCGGCGATGACACGGTGGAAGCCTATGGGAACGGCAATGTCATTGCCGGCGGGCAGGGATCGGACCTTATCATGCTCTATGGACAGAGCTCACTGATCGCAGGCGGCTCCAGCAGAGACGTCATTGCCTTGTATCAGCTGGACAGCGGACTGCAGAATGACAACCGGATCACCCTGGGGGACGGTAATGACAGCGTGAATGCGTATTACCAGGATGGTCTGATCGTGGAAGGCGGGGAAGGCGACGATCAGGGCGACCTGCTCTACAGCAGCGGCACCTTGTGGCAGGGGGGCATCGGCAATGATGCGATTCAGCTCTACTTGACTTCCGGAGGAAGCTATCACGGAGGTGAAGGTGCGGACTCCTTCATCGACCGGGCGAATGACGGCTACTCCGAGGGCATCAGTGAAGGAAACCGGTATGACGGGGAGGCGGGGAATGATTTTTTTGATCTTCTCGGTTCCGGGCATACGGCGTATGGCGGCCTAGGGGACGACCGTATGTATGGGGTCGTGAGCAGTTCAAGGTTCTACGGGGAGGACGGGAATGATTGGCTCGACGCAGGCATCATCGGCGGGGCGAGTACGGAGCTGCTGCTGGATGGCGGCACAGGTAACGATGTGCTGGTCTCCGGAGGGGTGGGCAACACGCTCCTGGGCGGTGCTGGGATCGATACCCTGTACCTCAGCGGATTTCATCAGGAACAGAGCCTCGATAACCTGCTGATCGGCGGCGCCGGGTCCGATATCTATGTGATCGGTCCCGACTTTGACCGGAGCACGATCCGGGAGGAAGGGCTTGCCGGCGAGACGGATACGGTGACGCTGTTCTCGGAATTCCTGGCATCGGGTACAGCGGTCACCCGCAGCGGGGACGATCTGATCATGTCGCTCGGTGAGTGGAACGCCGTGGAGCAGGTGCTGACCTTCGAGCGATTCTTCGAGAGTGCGGCGCACCGGGTAGAACGGTTCGAGTTCGGCGACGGCACGGTCTGGACCGACACCGAGGTGGAGCAGCTGGTCCAGGCCGCGGCGGCCGCACCGGTTGTAACGGCCGGAACCGCAGGTACGGCGGATCCTTCGCCGGACCAGCTGCAGGAGCTGGTGCTGGCCGCTGGCCTGGGATCGAATGGATAGGTGAATTCGGGGGACCGTGGCGTTCAAGGCAAGAGCCGATCTGAATTCCCGATATAACTGGTAGCGCTTACACTGGGAAGAATAGAAATGAAAAAGCCCTCCTTCCTGCCTGAGCGCAGGGGAGGGCTATTGGGCTTACGGGCAGCCGATGAACCTGCTGCGTCACGGTTTGGCCTGCCTCTCAGGCCGCTTTCTTCTCCCGCCGCGCAAGCTTCGAGCTGCGGAATGTTACGGCCGAGTAGAGGATCAGGGCCAGCCAGATGAGGGAGAAGCTGACGAGCTTGCCTGCCGTGAACGACTCATGGAAGACGAAGACCGCCAGCAGCAGGCTCGTCGTAGGAGCAACGTACTGGATGAAGCCTACCATGGAGAGGGGCAGCAGCTTCGCTGCGCTCGCAAACAGGAACAGCGGCAGTGCGGTGGCGGCTCCGGACAGCAGCAGCATCGTCATCGAGAACGGAGTTAACGTGAAGAAGGTCCCTGAGCCTCCAGCCTGCATATAGCCCAGGTACATGATGGCGAGCGGAAGGACGATGAGCGTTTCCCACAGGAGGCCGAGCAGTACGTCGAGATTCGCCATCTTCTTGGCGAGACCGTACAGAGCAAACGAGACGGCCAGGCTGAGTGCGATCCAGGGGATGCCTCCGAACTGAAGGGCCATGAGCAGTACGCCGCAAGCCGCGATTAGAATGGAGATCCACTGTCCGCGCGAGAGCTTTTCCTTCAGAAAGATCACCGCGAACAGCACACTGATCAGCGGGTTCATGTAATAGCCCAAGCTGGTTTCGATCACATGCTCATGGTTCACGGCCCATATGAATAAGACCCAGTTCAGGCTGATCGTTACCGAGCAAAGAAGGACGGAAATCAGGCTGTTCCGCGAAGAGACGACGCTGAGCATGTTCCTCCACCGTTTGGCTGCGGCGGCAAGCACGGCCACAAAAACAAAAGACCAAAGCACCCGGTGGGCCAGGATTTCCCACGCGGACATCGATTCGAACAAGCGCCAATAGAGCGGCAGCAGCCCCCACATCAAGTAGCAGAGTATGCCGTATACAATTCCTTTGTTCATGATGAATCTCCTATAAATAAGTAAGTGCACTGCCTGCCTATTATAAACCTAACACCGGTTCATTACTAGGTGCTAATCATAAATTGAGATTTATAATTGACTAAACGTTCATTCAAAGAATACAATGAGAAGGTAACTCATTCCACAGCGTACGGAGGGGCTGCCGATGGATTTATATTATGAAATCGCAGGTGTTGGAACGCCGCTTGTTCTTCTTCACAGCGGAGGAGCGGATCTGCGGGACTGGACGTGGGTTACGCCGGTGCTGGCACAGCAGTATAAGGTCATTGCCCTGGATGGGCGGGGCTGCGGACAATCGCCGAATCCGGCGGAGGAGCCGCCCGACTATGTCGATGACCTGCTTCGGGCGCTGGATCATCTGGGGCTTCCTCAGGCGGTGATTGCCGGGCATTCGATGGGCGGGCAGATTGCGGCCGAATTTGCGCTGAAGTACCCTGAGCGGGTGACGAAGCTCGTGCTGATCGCGCCCGGGCTGGCGGGATTTGCCCACAGTCCGGAGTTCCTGGGGTGGATGCGGAGGATCCGGGAAGCGGCCCCGGATGTGGACCGCATGATGGAGATCGCCTTGTCCGGTCCTTCGTACCGGATCGTGATGGCCGGGCCCCGCAGGGAAATGATGGAGCGGATGTGGAAAGAGAATACGATAAAGATGATGCAGTGGGGCACATGGGAATCGGTATGGCCGCAGCCTCCGGCGGCGGAACGGCTGGGTGAGCTGGCTGTTCCTGCCCTGTTCATCCTGGGCAGGGAGGACGTACCGGATCTTCACCGGATTGCCGAGTGCTTCCGGGCCGTACCGGATATCCGCTTTGCCTGGTTGGAGGGGGCGGATCATAAACCGACCTTGACGCATCCCGAGGAGATTTGCCGCCTTATCATCGAGTTCGTGGAGGGCCGCAACTGAGGCCTCTTGGCCAATGCGGCAGGAGAAAGCTTGCTGACACGGCTGCCCATATCTACCTGAAATACCCCGTCTTCGAAGCCGAAAACGGGGTATTTGCTTTGCAATGGATAAGAGCATCATCACATTTGACCCTGTAAAGCTCTGCGCCTGGCCTCCATATTGGCTCCATGCAGAACCTCCTTGGCCCTGCCGTAATCTCCGGCCTCGATAGCCTGATAGACGGCTTGGTTCAGCGGCGTCATGGAAAAGTGGGGGCTGGCGGGCGTCAGGTTGTAATTCACCATGGCCGACTGCTTGAACCTGTCACCTAGGGAATCAATCACCCGAAGCATCATCACGTTTTGCGCCCCCTGAATGACCCCGCGGAAAAAGGCAAGCCCATGATCGATATAAGCGCTGTAGTTCCGCTGCTCGGTCGCTTCGACCTGCAGACGCAGCTTCTCGCCCAGCACCCCAAGATCATAGGATGCATTCTTTTCCTGACTCAGGTCAAAGCTGCTGATTTGCAGCGTCAGGATCAGTTCGAACGTATCGAGCATCTCCCTGAAGGGGATCTCCTTAACGAGAACCCCCCGGTTTTTGAGCGCGAGCAAATAGCCCTCCTGCTCAAGCCGGGACACCGCCGAACGGATAGGCGTGCGGCTCATCCCGATTTCCGACGCCAATTCATTCTCCGAGAGCACGGTTCCGGGCATCCGCTGTCCCTTCAGAATTTGTTCGCGAATATATTGATAGGCTGTTTCCACCATCGAGTTTGCCGTCATCTGTTCAACCCTGTCCTTTCTTCGTTGTCATCTGATATTTGAATAAACGCGCATTGTCCTTAAAGGACAGCGAAGCCGTTTAACTCGTTTCCAGCCTGCTTCCATACTACAGTCCGTATCCGGCCTGCGCAAGTTCTCCTCCGGAAGGGACAGACTTCTTTACAAACTCTTTGCTTGGGCTTAACACCGGCATAACGGTTCGCGGTTATCCTAATCTTGTATCCAGGTTGTATCCAAGGTACGGATTTGTTACCATTCCAGGGAGGGACAAGTAATGAAACAATGGATGTTACTGCTGACCGTCTTCACCGTGGTCGCAGCGATGATAACGGGGTGCGGCCCGCAGGCGGCGTCCGCGCCGGCCAAATTCGTCATCGCCTATCTGCCGCAGGAATCGGACACGCAGACCCAGCAGACGTACAAGGCGTTCGAGACGAAGCTGTCCGAAGCGATCGGCATGCCGGTGGAATCTTACAAGGCGACGAGCTACAATGCAGCGATTGAAGCGATGAGGAACAACAAGGCGGACATCGCGATGTTCGGTCCGTTCTCCTACATCGTGGCGGTCGAGAGAGCAGGCGTTGAGCCCATCGTCGGGGTAACGATCCCGGCTATGACAGAGTCGCCGGCATCCGTCATTATCGTACCGAAGGATTCGCCGATCGAGAAGCTGGAGGACCTGAAGGGCAAGACGTTCGGCTTCGTCGATCCGGTCAGCACCACCGGCCATCTGTTCCCGAAAGCGACGCTCGTCAAGAAGCTCGGTTTGACGGCAGAGGAGCTGGACACCTCGTTCTTCAAAAGCGTGCAGTTTGCCGGCAAGCACGATAATGCCGTGATCGGCGTCGTGCGCGGTCAGTACGATGCGGCGGCTATGTCTGCCATGATCCCGGACATGCTCGTACAGCGGGGCTTGATCGAGAAGGATTCGTACCGTATTCTTGCGTCCAGCGAAGCGATGGCGCCCGTGACGCCGCTGGCGATCCGCTCCGGCATTCCGCAGGAGACGAAGGAGAAGGTGAAGAGCTTCCTGCTCGGTTACCAGGACCCGGCCTACTTCAAGGCCGTGATGAATTCCGATCAGGCCAGGTTCGTTGAGGTGAAGGACAGCGCCTTCGACCCGGTCCGTGAGACGGCGAAGCTGCTCCATCTCAGTCCGGAGCAGCTGCTCAACCACTGACGCCAAAGGAGATCTGCAGCATGTCCAAACCAACCATGATCCCCATCAGGACACCCAACCGTCCGAAGGGAAGAGCAGGGAGGCGGGCTCTACTTGCGGCCCTCGTCCTGCTCACCGCCTTCTCGCTGGTCTACATCCGGTTCGATGCGGCCGAGTTTCTGCTCGGCATCCCGATATTCATCCGGTTCCTGTTCGAAGACTTCCTGCCTCCGAATCCATCCCATCTGCAGGGATATCTCAAACCCGTAGCCGATACGTTAATCTATGCGGTTATCGCCACCTTCTGCTCTTCGGTGCTCGGCGTGGCTCTCGCCCTGCTTATGGCCCGGAGCACGACGCCCCATCCGGCCGTGAGAACGGTGCTGCGCGGGCTCCTATCGCTGCTCCGGAACATTCCTTTTCTGGCGTGGGCTTCGCTGCTTGTCGTAATCTTCGGCGTGGGCACCACAGCGGGTCTGATCGCGCTCATCCTGTTCGGCTGCGGATTTCTCGCCCGGCTGTATGCGGAGTCGATCGAGGAGCTCGACCGGGACAGCATCGAAGCGCTGGAAGCATGCGGGGCCACGTACGGCCAGCGGATCCGGCACGCCATTATTCCGCAGTTCCTGCCGGCCTTCTATTCCTGGACGCTGTTCATGTTCGAGATCAATATCCGCGCCTCCGCCGTCCTGGGGCTGGTCGGAGCCGGCGGGATCGGAAGCCTGATCAAGCAGACGATGGACCTGTTCCAGTACGGGAAAACATCCATGGTGATCACGATCATGATCGTCATGATCCTCGCCGTCGAGCTTGTCACCAATCAGATAAGGAGGCGGATCATCTGATGGCCGCACGCCATATTCGCAAAATTCCGATCGCCCACAAGGCCACACAGCGTCAGCAGCGGATGCTCGGGATCGTCTCGCTGCTCCTGCTCGGCATCAGCCTCTACTTCGCTGAGCTGGACGTGAAGCAGCTGGCGGCCGGACTGGACCGCCTGCCTGCTATCGGAAAACAGCTGGCACAGCTGTCGTTCGCCAATGCCGGGGAGCTGCTGCGCGAGCTCGTCACCTCCATTATCGTGGCCTTTCTGTCCGTGATCTTCAGCGTCGCCGCAGCGCTGTTCCTCGCTTTCCTGGTCGCGGAGAATACGGCACCGAACCGGCTGGTCGGACGAAGCCTGAACGCGGTGTTCGTCATTATCCGGACCATCCCGACGACAATCTGGGTGCTGCTTGCCGTCGCCAGCATGGGCTTCGGCCCGATGGCCGGCGTTCTGGGTCTCATGTTCCCTACTGCGTCGTACCTGATCCGGACCTTCGCTGCGCAGATTGAAGAAGCGGGCGGTGAGACCATCGAAGCGATCCGCTCCGTCGGCGGGACCTGGTGGCACGTCATCGCCAAGGGGATGCTTCCCACGCTGCTTACGGCCTTCCTTGCCACGACGGCGTTCCGCTTCGAAATCAGCGTGGCGGAATCGGTCATTCTCGGCATGGTCGGTGCAGGAGGGATCGGTTCGCTGCTGCAGGGCTACATCAGCTACTACCAGTTCGCGGACCTGTCGCTCGGCATTCTGATGGTATTCTTCACGATGTTCCTGCTGGAGATGGGAACCGTACGGATCCGCAAGCGGATCGCCAAACAAGGATAGGGAGGCGCCAGTGATGACAACCAAACCGATTCTGGAGATCAAAGGACTCCGCAAACAGTATGCGACCGGCACCTGGGGACTGAACGGAATTGACCTGACCGTACAGCCGGGGGAATTCGTAGCCGTGATCGGACCGAGCGGAGCGGGGAAATCGACACTGCTTCGCTGCATGAACCGGCTGATCGAGCCGACCGAAGGAACCGTGACGTTCCTCGGGGAAGATGTCGTGCATGCGGGCAAAAAGGGGCTGCGGCGCATCCGGGCGGGGATGGGGATGATTTTTCAGCATTACAATCTCGTCTACCGCTCCAGCGTGCTGGAGAATGTGCTGCACGGCCGTCTCGGGTACATGGGCTCGGTCGCAGGCATGCTGAGCCGGTACCGGGAGGCGGATAAGGAGGAGGCGATCGCACTTCTTAAGAAGGTCGGGCTGGAGAACGAGATCTACAAGCGTGCGGATGAGCTGTCCGGCGGCCAGAAGCAGCGGGTCGGCGTCTGCCGGGCGCTCGCCCAGAAGCCCTCGCTTATCCTCGCCGATGAGCCGATCGCATCGCTGGATCCGAAGTCATCGAAGACCGTCATGGACGCCATCCATACGAACTGCCGCGAGCAGGGCATCGCCTGCCTGGTCAATCTGCACCAGGTGGACTACGCCAAAGCGTATGCGTCGCGGATCGTCGGCATCAAGGCCGGACGCATTGTATTCGACGGGCCGTCCGAGCATCTGACGAACGATATCACCCAGTATTTGTACGAAGGCAAGGAGCACGAAATGTTCCACAAAGCGGCCATCTGATGGTTTTGAGGCGGCACACTTTTACATTGAAATTCCATTCAATAACTAGGAGAGGGTGCGGACATGACCCATTATGCAATCGATCCGGTAAGCCGGATCATTCCTTACCAGGGTGCGAATAATTTCCGGGATATGGGGGGCTATGAGACGGAGGATGGCCGGCGGGTCAAATACGGGCTGTTCTTCCGCTCGGCGGAGCTGCATGGCCTCACGGAGAACGACCTGCTGCACCTGCACACGCTCGGCATCAGGACGGTGCTGGATTACCGTCATGAGCAGGAAGCGGCACTGAAGCCGGACCCGGCCATTGCCGGCGCAGTCTACGAGTGTATCCCTGCGTTCGCGGCCGATCTGCCGATAGCTGCGGCGCAGAGCCATACGATGGAGGAGCTGCTTGGCGGCGCTCAGACGGGAGGCTTCGGGCCGGAGATGCTGGCCGGATTCTACGCGAAGCTGCCGTTCGGCAACGCTTCTTACCGCCGGCTCATGGACCTGATTCAGGAGCCGGAGCGGCTCGGACTGCTGCATCACTGCGCGGCGGGCAAGGACCGCACCGGTGTGGGCTCAGCCCTGATCCTGCTTGCGCTGGGCGTGCCCGAGGAGACCGTGATGCTGGACTATCTGCTGACCAACGAGGGCCTCGCGTCGTTCAAGGCGGAAATCCTGGCGCGCATCGCTCCTGCACTGGATGAGCGGGCCCTGCAGGGATTCCAGGCCATCATGGCGGCGAAGCCCGAATACCTGAATGCGGCGCTTGATGCGATCAAGGAGCGCTACGGCAGCTATGAAGCGTACTTCGAGCAGGAATACGGGCTGACGGCCGGGCGGCTGGATGCGCTTCGCTCCTATTGTTTGGAAACCATATAAGCATTGCACGGAATGCCGCCGATCGGGCGGCATTTTTGCGTTTGCGAGAGAAGCGGAATCGGTACAAAGCCCCAGGTCGGGTGAGACCTCGGAAGGACCGTAGGGGACAGCGGGGCGCGCAGTCTGTCGAAGATCAGGGTTCCGGAGCGAACCGCCCGGCCCCCGCCCGAATGACTGAAGTCAATGCGGAAAGTCATGTAGCCTCATATGCGCTTCCTATGCCCTGCGGCCGATCTTCTGCCAATAGAGCGGGGAAGGGCTGCAGGCTTCCTATGGCCGCGCGGGATGGAAGGGAGGATCTCTTTTTCCCATTTCCGGAACAGGACCGGTCAGGCAGCGGGTCCGTCAACCTACCCGGCCGCTGATGTGACTTCGTCACAATATCGAATGACGCCGTCATATGAATCCGCTTCCAAATCCCTAAGGCACAGATCATGCCGTTCCGGTAAAAAGGGGGCTGGGGAAGGGGTTTGGAGTTACAGAAAATGGTAGAATGGTCGGCGTGCCCGGTGGGAGCTCCAACCCATGACAGCCGGAAGCGGCGGTGGTAGCATGAGAACCACGAACAACGGAGCTGCTGAAGCCAGTAAGGAGAACCGCACATGAATCTCGAACCGATGATCAGCATTATCCTCCCCGCTCGCAACGAAGGGGACCGCATCGCCCGCACCCTGCAGTCGATCGCGGACGCCCGGATGACCGGCTGCGAGCTGGAATTCGTCGTCGTGGACGACGCCTCCGACGAGCCGCTCACCGCGGACCTGCCTCTGTCCGCCCCCCGCACCGTGCTTCGCGTGCTCCGGCTGGAGCAGCAGGCCGGTGTGCCGGGAGCACGAAATTACGGTGCACGCGCCGCAAGGGGAGACATTCTTTTCATTACCGATGCCCATGTCGAGTTCAGCCGGGGCTGGGACGTGGAGGTGCTCCGGCATCTGGACGACGGACGCATCCTCGGGGCCACGATCTGCGACACGGTATCGAGCTTCCGCGGCTACGGCTGCAGTCTCATCGTGCCCTTCATGGGCACGCAGTGGAACCGGGAGCTGCCGGCAGGCGGGCCGCCGCACATCCAGATTGCTTCGGCGGCAGGTACGGTGCTGCCCCGCGCCCTCTTTGAGAAGCTCGGCGGCTATGACGCCGGCATGCGGCTGTACGGCGGGGCGGAGCCGGAGTTCAGCGTCAGGGCTTGGCTCAGCGGAGCGGAGATTGTCTCGGTGCCCGGGCTGCAGGTGCTCCACCGGTTCAAGACGAAGCCGGAGATCGAGCGCTTCCTCCTAAACTTGAAGCCTCACATGCTGCACAATAACCTGCGCTTCGGTCTCCTGTATCTCAGCGAGCCGGCATGCCTGCAGATGCTGCGTTACTACGCCGTGCTGTATCCGGAGTTCATCCGGGAGGCGGTCAGCCAGGTGGAAGCGGGCGACTTCCGCGAGCGCCGTGCGCTGCTTGAAGCGGAGCTCGTTCACGATCTGGCCTGGTTTATCCGGCGGTTCAACGTGCTTGACCAGTCCGGCGCCCGCATTTTGGAATAGAGGGGATGAAAGTTATGAAAATACTAATCGCCGGCGCGGACGGCTATCTGGGCTGGTCGCTGGCCCAGGCCCTTACGATCCGGGGACATGAAGTGGCGGGCGTGGACAACGGGTTCCGGCGGCAGTGGGTGGAGGAGATGGGCTCGTGGAGCGCGATTCCCGTCGCCGGGATCAAGGAGCGTCTGCAGGCGTTCCAGGAAAGGTACGGCCGGGAGCTGAAGTACTGGGAAGGGGACCTGCGCAGCTATCCTTTCGTCGAGGAGATCGTCCGGGAATTCCGGCCGGACGCTGTGGTTCATCTGGGCGAATGCCCTTCGGCGCCTTATTCGGCCATCGATGTGGAGCATGCGGTGTTCGTGCAGACCAATAACCTGACTTCCACGTTCCATCTGCTGTTCGCGATGAAAGAGCACGTGCCGGACGCCCATCTGGTTAAGCTGGGCACGATGGGGGAATACGGAACGCCGAACCTTGATATCCCGGAAGGCTTCTTCGAGGTCGAATTCCGGGGAAGGAAGGACCGGCTGCCGTTCCCACGCCAGGCGGGCTCGTGGTACCACTGGAGCAAGGTGCACGGCTCCAACAACGTCATGTTCGCCTGCAAGCTGTGGGAGCTGGCGGCGACGGATATCATGCAGGGCGTCGTGTTCGGCACGCATCTGGAGGCCATGGGCAGCGACGGACGGCTCGCAACCCGGCTGGACTTCGACCAGGCGTTCGGCACCATCGTCAACCGGTTCTGCTGTCAGGCGGTCATCGGACACCCGCTGACGCTTTACGGTTCGGGGCACCAGCAGAGAGGCTTCCTGCCCTTGGAGGATTCCATGCAGTGCCTCACGCTCGCTGTCGAGAACCCGCCCCGCAAGGGGGAGTACCGTGTGCTGAACCAGTTCCAGAACGTGTACCGCCTGGATGAGTGGGCGAACAAGGTCGCCTCTGTGGCGGAAGTGCTGGGGCTGCCGGTGGAGATCCGGCATGTGGAGAATCCCCGCCGGGAGCTGGAAGAGCATCACTACCGGCCGGATCATGCGGAGCTGCTGCGCCTCGGCTACCAGCCCTCGCAGGATGTCGACCGGGAGCTGGCGGGCATGATCGCCAGGCTGAAGCCCTGGGCGGAGCGCATCCGGGCGAAGGAGGCGGTGCTGCTCCCCGATATCCGGTGGGATGGGCAGCGCAGCCGTGTGGCTTACCGCTGAATGTAAGGAAAGCCGGCCTGCCGTGAGGCCCCGGCTGCGGGAAAGGAGGTGAGAAACCTATGACAACTGCAGTCAACACGCTGCTGTCCCAAATCGCCGGCAGCCCAAGCACTCTGTCTGCCCTTACGGAGCAGCCCGAACAGCTCGGCGCCAAGCTCGGCTTCAACGCAGCCCAGCTCAGCGCGCTGAGAAGCGCAGACCGCTTCGAGCGTCCGATGAGACCGGTCACGTTCACTACCGGAACGACGATTTCGGTGTAAGGGGTTTGCACTCATGCATTAGTAAGCAGGAAAGAGGCTGCCGGCCGGCAGCCTCTTTTCGTGCTTTTCGCCATCAGCGGGGATAGGGCGGTTCGGTTCCCTCACTGCCTTTGGCTGTCATGGAGCTGCGGGTCACCTCATAGATATCCCGGCATTCTCCTGCCTCCATGCCGCTGCGCCAGCGTTCGATGAAGTGCACCTCGTATGTCCCTTTCTCAGCGGATGGCCAAACCGCCGTCTCGCGCTCCACCTCGTATTCCCCCGCTTTGACCTTCACGGTTCCGGCTTCCTTCGGGAACAAATCCGTAATCGTTCCTGTCGATGATGTGGCGAATCGGACCGCTTCTTCCGCAGTGAAGTCCTTCTCCGGAGGAGAAGTGAGAAAGATACTCCAGCCGATCAGCGCCATGAGGAACAATGGGGCCGCCAAGAGGGACACTATCACTTTGCGTCGAAGCCGAGGGCCCAGCAGCTTGATTCCCCGGTCGATCATGAAGTACAGCAGCGCAGCCGAAGCTCCATAGATGCTGAAGAGGGAGGAAGACAGCAGCGCGCCGAAGAGAAAACCGAAACCGGTATGCAGGAAACCGGAGATCAGATATTCAGCCGGACCCTGAAATTTGAACCTGGCGGTGAATGCATCGATCGCCAGCGAAACCAGTGATCCGTACAAGAAGGTTGAGGGAACCACATAAACCCCCACGATAGAAGCCCAGCCGAAGTAGTCTCGGAGGGCGTACGGACTGTTTGTGCCCACGGCATAGGGCAGGGATAACACCAGGATGAAGAACATGGAGGTGAAATAGGCGCTTGCCCATTTTCTTACAATCATGCTTGATTCCCCCTTCCGTACGGATAGTCCTCTGCCTGTCGGGGCGTACGAGCTGACATTCCTTCCTAATCTGACGAATCTTTCAAGCCGAAAGTTCCAGGGAGCACCGGACTTAAGGTATAATCGACGCAGCGGGATCATAGACCATACCAATCAACCAAGCAAAAACCCGATTACATACTTCTCGGCCATCAAGGTTACATTCAGGCTGTACGGTATCTATTTGCTGATTACAGGGATGTTGGACATCATCCTTTGGCTGCCCGGCGCTTTGATTTTATCCGATTACACGCTTCCTCATCTGGCTGCCAAGTCAGGGGAGGCTCTCGAAGGAATCGCCCAGGCCTTGGTGGGTGCGGGCTTGCTTATTTATGCCCCACGGTTCGCACGCCGGATGGCCGAGCCGGAATTGGAAATAACACCACGCGAAGACCAATGGGTCATCATGGTGGAGATCTTCTTGAAATTCATATTGTCTCTTATCATGTTCCATCTGCTGGTTAAAGGTACGATGGCTCTATTGCTTTTGCTTATGCTGGGACTTATGAAAACATTCGATGCGGGAGTAACGATTCAATCGATTATTCCAGTCCTTTTCTTGATCATCTGCTTTGCACTGTATAAAAAAGCATCGAAACTCGCCGAGTGGATCACGAAATAAAAAAGAGGACCGAACAGGGAAGCCTGTCCGGTCCTCTTGCTGTATGCTGCATCAGCTGCATCATTTCTGCACGGCCGAAGTACCTGTCTATCGGGAGCGCGGCCTACCAGGCATGATTACTTATAGTAGGAGGTGGTAAGAGGGACAAAGATGCCGTTCAAGCCCTGTCTATTCTCATACTTGTAGAACACGACTACTCTCTCCTGCCCGCTGATATTCACTTCGATGGTCTTCAGCCCGTCTGCCGCCGTGATCGTATCCTGTTTGAGGAGACGGCCGTTATCATCCTCCACTTTCAACTGCACATCGGCCCCAAGGGCGGCTGCCTGAAGGTAAAGCGTCTGGTATTTTTCTTTGGGATACAGCGAGAAGTTGGATCCGTTATTGATCGTATCCCGGATGACTTCCTGGTAATCTTTATTCTTATATTTCGTTAAGCCCGGATCTTTAATCGCGCTGGAGAAGGTCTGAACGGCGTTGACCGGCACGCCATCCACCTTTTCCCCGAAGAGCACGCTGTTCGTGGCCGCGTCATAATCCACAGCTACATTCAAAGCGCTCGCAATCGCCCTGGCGGGCAAATAGGTGCTGCCATCGTATGTAATCGGAGTGACAACGCTTCCCTGCTCGTCGAGCAGCTGAACCGTTTGGCCGTTTACCTTGACTTTAATATCGTTGTTCAAATAGGCCTTGATTTCTTCCAGGTTGGCCCCGGCATACACTCCGGCCCCCGCTCCGAACAGAACGGATAACCCCATAACGGAAACCATCATCATTTTCCTCATCGAATGACTACTCTCCCTCAGCCTCGTGTGGCGACAAAAAATTCGTCCCCCATACGAGTATAGGCCTGTCCCATAAACATATCAAGGGTTTATTGCCAAGCTCATCCATGCATGACATAAAGCCAGGCACAGTATCCGTGCCGGATACAGAAGGTCTTCAATATTTTACCAATATAGTGCTGGAGATGTAATAAAGTGGGCCCATCGTTCCTATTTTTTTCTACCAATGTTAAATTATAATCGATTTCGTTCGTTATCAAATACATAGGGAGATGGAATGATGAAAAACAGGAAATGGATCTCCGTCATTCTGACCTGCATGCTCATGGCCTTTACGGTGCTGCTCAGCATGCCGCCGTCCAAAGCGGAGGCCGCCGAACCTACCGCCCGCACGCCCGTCGTGTTCGTTCACGGATTGAGCGGGTCGGACAGCAATTTTGCTTATATCAAATATTACCTGCAAAAACAGGGCTGGACCAGCGATGAACTGTATGCGATCGATCTTCCAAGCAAACAGGGCAACCAGCTTCTGAACTCCGCAGCCATCGCAAGCTTCGTGGACGATGTCCTGAGCAAAACCGGCCACACGAAGGTGAATATTGTCGCCCACAGCATGGGCGGAGCCAACAGCTTGTATTACATCCTGAACCGGGACGACGCTTCGAAAGTGGACAAGCTCATTACACTTGGCGGCGCGAACCGTCTGACAACAAGCGATGCCCCGGCCGGCGTGAATGTCACGTCGATTTACTCGACAAGCGACACGATCGTCGCGAACTATCTCTCCATCCTGAACGGCGCCAATAATATCCGGATCTCCGGCGTTTCGCACATCGGCCTGATTTTCAGCTCCCAGGTGAACCAGCTGATCCAAACGGCTTTGGAAGAATAGCAATACCCATCGAAGATAGACGCTGGAGAGAGATCAATTTTTACATTAAAATGGAAGGTCACTTGGCTCCGCTGGAGTTCGGGTGACCTTTTTGACTTATACAGCGAAGAGGGGCAATGCCGCTCCAACCTCATTCCGTAAAGAAATGGTTAAAGGAATGTTAAATTATAGTATATTCGCATCAAAGTGGAAAGGCCTGTGATATGATTTGTGGTAAACACCATTCTTCAGCATGATCTGACAGCATTCTGCCCATCACCAACACCGCATGTACTTCGGCATCACTACGCCGCAATCAACAGCACCCCAACCCCGCAGTTCTTGAGATTGACCTTCCTGTCTGTTTCCATTTCCTGTTTCATCATCCAACTAACAGCATACATAGGGGAGAGAACCTGATTGAAATCCGAGACAACGAAAAGAACAGCGCTTACAGAAGCCCAGCAGAGAATCTGGTATACGGAACAACTCTTTCCGGGAACGACGGCCGCATGGATCGCCGGCAGGCTCGTGATCGACGGCACGCTGGATGAAGGCCTGCTGCAGCAGGCGGTATGCGGGGTGATCCGGGAGAACGATGCGTTTCATCTTCGGATCGCTGCCGGCGAAGAAGGGCCATGGCAGTATCTTCAGCCGCCTGCGGAACAGCTTCACGTGCCCTGCCTGACCTTCCTTGGGGAAGGCGGAAGGGAGAGCGCCGAAGCCTGGATCGATGAGCGCAACCGGACCCCGCTCCCGTGGCTGGACGCGGAACTGTATTCCTTCTCCGTACTGAAGATCGGGGAGTCGGAGCATTGGCTGCATTTCAGGGCGCATCATATCGCCTTCGACGGCATGTCGTGCCAGCTCATCGGGGACCGGATTCTGGAGCGGTATATGCTTCTGACCCAGGGCGATGCCGCCATAGATCCGAAACCGGCCTTCCTGGATTCCCTTCCCGCCGAAGAGGCCTATGAAGCCTCGGAACGCCGGGCGAAGGACCGCCAGTACTGGCTGAACAAATTCCGCAGCCTGCCCGAGGGGGGAGAGCTCAAGCCGCGCTCGACAGCCGGGGAGGACACATCGGCTAAACGGTATACGGCGACCCTGGACCGCGAACTCTATGAAACACTGAAGGAGACATGCCGGACGCATCAAGTGAGCTTGTTCACCTTGATCTTCGCGGCTTATTCGCTCTATCTCCATAAGGTTACCGGATCCCGGGACATCACGGTCGGGACGATCTATATGAACCGGACGGGCCCCCGGGATAAGGAGCGCATCGGCATGTTCGCCAGCACCGCCGCAGCCCGGATCGGGATCGATCCCGCTGCCAGTGCCGCAGGGCTGCTTCGCAGCACGGCGAAGGAGCAGGCCGGCATGCTGCGCCATCAGAAATATCCGTATAACCGGCTGATCCGGGAGCTGAGGGAGCTTCACGGCACCCCGGGGCTGAACCGGCTGTTTGATGCCGCCATCGAATACCGTCCGGTCAAAAGCCTGCGTTACGGTGACCTCACGGCGGGGTTTCAGACGGATTTTTGCGGGCATGAGATCAACGATGTGCTTCTGCGGGTGGAAGAGGTGGGCGATGATGAGCTGCTCCGGCTCCACTTCGATTACAGAACGTCGCTCTTCGGGGAAGAGGAGATCGCACGGATGAGCCGACGCCTGCTGACCCTGATGGGGCGGATGGCGGAGCACCCGGACCTGCCGCTTGCCGACTTGTCCGTCCTCGATGCGGAGGAGGAGGCGCAGCTTGCCGCATTTCACCGGACCGCAGCCCCGTACCCTGCGGGAAGCACCATCCACGGGCTCTTCGAGGAGCAGGTCCGCCGTACGCCGGAGCACACCGCTGTCGTATACGGCGAGCGGAAGCTGAGCTACCGGGAGCTGAACGAGCGGGCCGACGCTCTGGCTCTTACCCTGCGGCAGCACGGCATGCAGGATGGAGATCATGCCGCCATCATGGCCGAACGCTCCGCGGAGCTCATCGTCGGCATGCTGGCCGTCCTGAAGGCAGGCGGAGCCTATGTCCCGGTGGATCCCGAGTATCCGCAGGAGCGGATCGCCTTCATGCTCGGGGATTCGGGAGCGAAGCTGCTGCTCGGGCAGGCTCACGTGCTGGAGAACGTTCCGTTTGACGGCGGCCGCATCCCCTTGGAGGACGGAGCTTCGCGGATCTCCGGCACCCCGGATCTTTCTTCTGCGGGGGGACCCGATGCGCCGGCCTATGTCATCTATACCTCCGGAACGACGGGCAGGCCCAAAGGCGTCGTAGTCCGGCACCGCGGGCTGTGCAACCTCCAGCCTTTCTTCCGGCATACCCTGGGAATTCGGGAAGAGGACCGGATCGTGCAGTTCGCCAGCGCTTCGTTCGACGCCTCCGGGTGGGAGATCTATATGGCACTCTTCTCCGGGGCGGCCGTATGTCTGCCTTCGCCATCGGATATCACCAACTACAGGTCGTTCGAAGCGTATGTAACGAAGCAGGGCATCACGACCGCGACGCTGCCGCCGGCCTATGCCGTCCACCTGGAGCCGGAGCGGATGCCGACGCTGGCCAGACTGATCACGGCCGGTTCTGCGGCGTCCCCGGATCTGGTGCACCGGTGGAAGGATCAGGTGCGCTATTACAATGCGTACGGACCGACGGAAGACTCCATCTGCACCACAGTCTGGTCCCCCGAGGGAGCACTGGAGGCGTTCTTCGAGGTGCCGATCGGGACTCCGCTGCCGAACCACCGCGTCTACATCGTGGATGCGGATCTCCGGCAGGTACCGGTCGGCGTGGCGGGAGAGCTGTGCATCGCCGGCGACGGCCTGGCCAGGGAATACCTGAACCGTCCCGAACTCACTGCGGACAAATTCGTCGGGAACCCGTTCGAGCCCGGCGGCCGGCTGTACCGTTCGGGAGACCTCGCCAAGCGGCTGCCTGACGGGAATATCGTCTACCTGGGCCGGATTGACCAGCAGGTCAAGGTGCGCGGGTACCGGATCGAACCGGCTGAAGTGGAGTACCGGCTGAAGCAGGCCGAGCCGTCGATCCGCGAGGCCGTGGTCGCCGCCCGGGAGGATGGGACCGGTCAATCCGTGCTCTGCGCCTACGTGACTTCGGAGGGAACACTCCACCCGGCAAAGCTGAGAGAGGTCTTGTCCCGCGAGCTGCCTGCGTACATGGTGCCGACTTACATCATGCAGCTGGAGCGGATGCCTCTGACGCCTAACGGCAAGATCGATGCGAAGTCGCTTCCCGCGCCCCTGGCGGACCTCTCGGGATCGGCGGATTATGCGCCTCCTCAGGACCCGCTGGAAGAGCTGCTGGCTTCCGTATGGCAGACCGTGCTCGGCACGGGGCCGGTCGGAAGACACGACCGGTTCTTTGACCTCGGCGGGGACTCGATCAAGGCGATCCAGGTGTCTTCGCGTCTGCTGCAGGACGGCTGGCGCCTGGAGATGAAGGATCTGTTCCGGTATTCTGCGATTGCCGAGCTCCGCGCTCATATGTCCCCGGTGACCCGTCCCGCCGAACAGGGCGAGGTGCAGGGGGCCGTCACCCTGACGCCGATCCAGCGCTGGTTCCTGGAGCAGGAACCGGCCGATCCGCACTATTTTAACCAGGCCGTAATGCTCTTCAGGGAGGAGCGGTTCGACGAGGGTACGCTGCGGACGGTTATGGAAGCCATCGCCGCACATCACGATGCCCTCCGTCTCGTGCTGCGCCGAAGCGGAGAAGGAGCGTATACCGCTTGGAACCGCGGAACCAGGGAGGGATTGCCGTTCCACCTGGAGTGTGTGGATTATACAGGCTGGGAGGGACCCGGTCTGCAGGAAGCGGTAACGGCAAAAGCCGAGGAAATCCAAAGCCGGATGGACCTGGAGCACGGTCCGCTCGTCCGGCTCGGACTGCTGCGCTGCCCGGAGGGCGATCACCTGCTGATGGCCGTGCATCATCTGGCCGTAGACGGCGTGTCCTGGCGCATCCTGCTTGAAGACTTTGCGGCGGGCTATGCCCAAGCCGCGCGAGGAGAGACGCCCGTATTCCCGGCGAAGACCGATTCGTTCCGTACCTGGGCGGAAGGGCTCTCCCGCTATGCCCGGAGTGAAGAGGCGGAGAAGGAGCGGGGCTATTGGGAAGCGGCGGCCGCTCTGGAGAGCTGGCCTCTGCCCCGAACGGTTCCGGATGAACCTTCGCGCAATGAAGACAGCCAGATCGTAACGGTGGAATGGTCGGAGGAAGAGACCGGCCTGCTGCTGACGCGGGTGAACCGCGCCTACCGGACGGAGATCAACGATATTCTGCTCGCCGCCCTGGAGATGGCCGTCGGGAAGTGGAGCGGTCTGCCCCGTGTCCGGATCGCCCTCGAAGGACACGGCCGGGAACCCATTGTTCCCGGAGTGGACATCACAAGGACTGTCGGCTGGTTCACGAGCCGCTATCCGGTCACGCTTGAGACCGGGTCTCTCCCGACCCTGCCGGGCCGGATCAAGGCCGTGAAGGAACGGCTGCGGAACGTACCGGGCAAGGGCGTGGGCTTCGGGATTCTGAAGCATTTGAGCGGGCAGGGGCTGGTCTCGGGAGCCGAGCCTGAGATTTCCTTCAATTATCTGGGGCAGTTCGACCAGGATCTGAACGCGCACGGCCTGCAGCTGTCGCCTTACCCGGCGGGAAATCTGCAGAGCGGAAGAGCGGCCCGCCTCGCACCGCTGGATCTTCAGGCCATGATCCGGGACGGTGTGCTGACCCTGACGATCAGCTACAGCCGGCAGGAATTCCGCCGGGAGTCCATGGACAGCCTCGCCGGAGAGCTGCAGTGCGCTCTGCAGATGATCATTGCCCACTGCGCATCCAGGCAGGAGCAGGAAGTGACGCCGAGCGATGTGCTGGCCCGGGGCATCTCGCTGGAGGAGCTGGAGCAATTCACCGCCGAGTCCCGCCAGGTCGGCGAGATCGAGAATATATATCCGCTGACCCCGATGCAGCAGGGGATGCTGTTCCATTCGCTGCTCGACGCGGACTCGCCCGCCTACTTCCAGCAGGCTTCCTTCGACGTGGAAGGGGAGCTTGATCTTGAAGCGTTCTCAGCAAGCTATCATGCGCTGGTCCGGAGGCATGATGTGCTGCGCACCCGCATCTTCACTGGTTGGAAGGAAGAGCCTCTGCAGGTCGTCTTCCGCCGGAGCGGGGGAGAGCTCAGGATTCTGGACCTCCGCGGAACGAAGGCGGCGGGGCTGGAGGACGAGCTCAAGGCGCTTGCCCGGGAAGATCGGGCCAGAGGCTTCCGCATGGACCGCGAGGATCTCATGCGTCTGACGATCATCCGCACGGGTCCGGCGTCCTGCCGCTTCCTGTGGAGCTTCCACCATATCATCATGGACGGCTGGTGTCTGTCCCTGATCACCAAGGAAGTATTCGAGACGTACGCGGAGCTGCTCGGGCAAGGGAAATCCGCTCCTGCTTCCGCCGTGACGCCGTTCAGCGAGTATATCCGCTGGCTGTCGCTGCAGGACGAAGAGGCGGCGGCCGGGTACTGGCAGGGCGTGCTGGCCGGGTACGAAGCGGGGACCGGTCTGCCTGGCGCTGCCGATCCCGCAGCGGTCCCGGGCTATGAGGCCCGTACCCTCGTGCTGGACCTGGAGAGCGTCCTGACGCAGGAGCTCGGCAGGCTGGCCCGGGAGTCCCAGGTCACGCTGCACTCCCTGATCCAGGCCGCCTGGGCGGTCCTGCTGGCCAAATCCTGCGGTACGGAAGACGTCGTCTTCGGCACCGTGGTGTCGGGCAGGCCGGCCGAGATTCCCGGCATCGAACGCATGGTCGGGCTCTTCATCAATACGATCCCCGTGCGCATCCGCTGCGGGGCGGAGGCCATGGTCACCGAGCTGCTGGCACAAGTGCAGGCGGATGCCCTGAGCTCCCGGCCCTACGAGACGTACCCGCTCTACCGGATTCAGGCGGCGTCCGGCCGCCAGCAGGAGCTCATCCGCAGTCTGGTCATCTTCGAGAACTATCCCGTCGAGGATCAGGTGCAGCTGTGGGGCGGCTCCTCCGGCACGGGGCTGCGCCTCACGAATGTTACGCTGACGGAACAGACGAACTATGAACTGAATCTGACCGTCATCCCGGGCGAAGCGCTGCGCCTTCAGCTGGAGTATAATGCGCTGGCCTTCGAGAACGGTGTCATCGAGAGCGTTCGGGACCGGCTCCTGCACCTGCTCCAGCAGATGGCCGGCAGCCGAAGGCCGCGCTGAAGGAGCTTCAGCTGGCCACAGAAGAGGATGCGGCACGGATTCTGGGCGGGTTCCATGCTCCGCTGGCATCAGACGCGGGCTTGGCGGCCGGGAAGACCATGCACGAGCTGTTCGAGGATCAGGCAGAGCGGACCCCGCATGAGCCGGCCGTCCTTTTCGGTGACGAGATGCTCACGTACAGCGAGCTCAACCGGGAGGCGAACCGGCTGGCCAGGACGCTTCGCACTCATGGCGTGGGGGCGGACCGCCCGGCCGCCATCATGGTTCACCGCTCCGCCCGGATGGTCATCGGCATCCTCGCCATCCTCAAAGCCGGCGGGGCCTATGTGCCGGTAGATCCGGAGTATCCGGAGGAGCGCATTCGTTATCTGCTGGAGGACTGCGGCGCGTCCGTACTCGTAACCGAGCGGGAGCTGGAAGCACGCGCGGCTTTCGGCGGGACCGTTGTCCTGCTGGACGAAGAGGCAGCCTACAGCGGGGATTCGGCCAATCTGGAGCCGGTATGCGATGACTCCCATCTGGCCTACATTATCTATACATCCGGAACGACCGGGAAGCCCAAAGGCGTCATGATCGAGCACAGACAGCTCGCCGCCGCTGCCGCCGCCTGGAATGAGGCGTACCGTCTTCGGGAAGAGGGCGTCCGGGTGCTGCAGTGGGCGAGCTTCTCCTTCGACGTGTTCACGGGCGACCTGGTCCGCGCGCTGCTCCATGGCGGCCGGCTCATTCTGTGTCCGGCCGGGATCCGTATGGATCCGGCGGGCATCTACGAGCTGATGGCCAGGCACCGGGCGACCTTTTTCGAATCGACGCCGGCTCTCATTCTCCCATTCATGGATTATGTGCAGGACAGGGGGCTGGATCTCGGGTTCTTGAAGCTGCTGGTGCTCGGCTCCGACATATGTCCGCCGGAAGCGTTCGCGACGCTGCAGCAGCGCTGGGGCAGGCAGATGCGCATTCTCAACAGCTACGGGGTCACGGAAGCATGCATCGACTCCTCCTTCTATGAAGGGACTGAAGCGGAGCCTGCGGCCCGCCGTACGCTCCCGATCGGCAGGCCGCTGCCAGGGGTGCGGATGTACATTGTGGACGAACACCTTGCGCTGCAGCCGGCCGGCATCCCGGGTGAGCTGTATATCGGCGGACACGGCGTGGGCCGGGGCTACTGGAATCGCGAAGAGCTGACCGCGGAGCGTTTTGGGGCGGATCCGTTCCAGCCTGAAGGGCGGATGTACCGCACGGGCGATCTGGCGAGATGGCTGCCGGACGGGAATATCGAGTATCTCGGGCGGATGGACCAGCAGGTCAAAATCCGCGGCTTCCGGATTGAGACAGGCGAGGTGGAAGCGGCGATCCTGCAGTTCCCGGGCGTGAAGGAAGCGGTCGCTGCCGCCAGGGAAGACGGGAACGGGCAGAAGGTGCTCTGCGCTTATGTAGTCCCCCGCGAAGGCGAACTCGATCTTGACGCGCTGAAGCAGGCGCTCGCCGGGAAGCTCCCGGCCCATATGGTGCCGGCCCGCTGGGTGCTGCTGGGGCGACTGCCGCTGACGCCGAACGGCAAGGTGGACCGCCGGGCGCTCCCTTCGCCGCAGGAATCCACTGCGACAGTGACGGCTGGTTATGTGCCGCCCCGCACGGCAGGGGAGCGTGCGATTGCCTCCGTCTGGCAGTCGGTGCTTGGCGGCGCTGCGGTCGGAATGCACGACAGCTTCTTCGAGCTCGGCGGCGACTCCATCAAGGCGATTCAGGCGGCCTCCAAGCTGCTGCAGGAAGGGTACAGGCTCGATCTCAAGGACCTCTTCCGGTATCCGACGCCTGCGGAGCTGGCTCCGCACCTGAAGGCGGCCGGAAGAGCGTCCGACCAAGGGGAAGTGTCGGGCGAGGTGCCGCTTACCCCGATCCTGCACTGGTTCGGGGAGCAGGAGCTCGCCGAGCCGCACCACTACAATCAGGCGGTCATGCTCTGCCGCCGGGACCGCTTCGAGCCGGAGGCGCTCCGCCGTACCGCTGAGACTATTGCAGCCCATCATGACGCGCTTCGTCTGGTATGGATCAAGGAAGAAGGCGGAACACAGGTGCGGAACCGGGCTGTGGGCGATGGCGAAGCCTGCCGTATGGAAGTCCTGGACCTGCGTGACCTGCCGCCGATAAAAGTTGCCGGGGAGGTAAGTGCCCGGGCCAACGCAATCCAGCGCGGCTTCCGTCTGAACGAGGGTCCCCTGATGCGGCTGTGCCTGTTCCAGTGTCCGGACGGCGACCACCTGCTAATCGTCATTCATCACCTGGCGGTGGACGGGGTATCGTGGCGCATCCTGTTCGAGGACCTGGCGGCCGGGTATGCACAGGCAAGCAGCGGACAGGACGTTCGGCTGCCGCTGAAGACCGCCTCGTTCCGCGAGTGGGCTCAGGCCCTGCAGGGGGAAGCGGAGAGCGGAGCATGGGAGACCGAGCGGGCCTACTGGGAGGCCGCCGAAAAGGCGGACATCGCGCCACTGCCAAGAGACGGGGTCTGCCCGCGTCCACTCACCGGAGACAGCGGCACCGTTACCCTGCAGCTCGCCGAGGCGGATACGCAGCGGCTGCTGAAGGAGGTTCACCGCGCCTACCATACGGAGGCGAACGACATCCTGCTGACCGCCCTCGGACTGGCGGTGCGGGAGTGGTCCGGGCTGCGGCGGATCAAGGTGAACCTCGAAGGCCACGGCAGGGAAGAGCTGGCCGCCGGAACCGACGTTTCCCGGACGGTGGGCTGGTTCACCTGCCAGTTCCCGGTCCTGCTGGAGCTGCCGGACGGGCTTCCGCTCGGGAAGCAGATCAAGCACGTGAAGGAGACCCTCAGGAGAGTTCCGCGCAAGGGACGGGGCTACGGCGTGCTCCGGTATTTGTCCGCCCATGGAGGACATCTGGAAGGAGCCGCCGAGCCGGAGATTTCGTTTAACTACCTCGGACAGTTCGATCAGGATCTGGCGGGCAGCGGCTTTGCGCTCTCCCCTTATGGAATCGGGGAAGCGGTGAGCCCGCTGGCCAAGCGTCCTTACGTGCTTGACATCAACGGGATGCTCAAGCAAGGAAGGCTCGAATTCGAGATCAGCTACTGCCGCAGCGAGTACCGGAGGGAGACGGTGGAAGGGCTGGCGGCGCTGCTGCGGTCGTTCCTCGAGGAAGTCATCACCCACTGCGCATCACGGGACCACAGCGAGCTGACGCCAAGCGACGTTCTGGTGCAGGGCTTCAGCGCGGAGGAGCTGGACGCCTTCGCGGAAGATGTGAGCGGGATCGGGGAGCTGGAGAACCTGTATCCGCTGACCCCGATGCAGCAGGGAATGCTGTTCCACCACCTGATGGGCGACCGGCCGGAAGCGTATTTCGAGCAGACGGCGGTGGATCTGAAGGGCCCGCTGGAGACGGGCGCGCTCGCCCAAAGCCTGCGCTTGCTGGTGGAGCGGCACGCGGTGCTCCGTACGAACTTCCTCCAGCGGGCGGACGGGCTGCCGCTGCAGGCGGTCTTCCGCACGAGAGAGCCGGAGCTGCGGCTCGTGGATCTGCGGATGCACCGCGGTGATGCGGACCGCCTGCAGGCTCTCCTGGACACATCTGCGTCCGAGGACAGGGCCAGAGGGTTCAACCTCGCATCGGATGCGCTGATGCGCCTGACCGTCCTGCGCACGGGGGAAGAGGACTACCGCTTCCTGTGGAGCTTCCATCATGTGCTGATGGACGGCTGGTGCCTCTCCCTGATGGTCGAGGAGGTATTCACCATCTATGCGGCCCTCGCGGCAGGGAAGCAGCCTGAGCTTCCCGCCGCCCCGCCATACAGCCGGTACATCGAATGGCTGGGACAACAGGAGGGGCAGGAGTCTGCCGCATACTGGACCGCTTATCTCGACGGATACAGCGGACCAACCCTTCTGCCGGGGACTCTGACGGATGGGGCGGAAGAGCCGAGGGCGGAGCGGGTGTCCTGCGCCCTCGGCCGCGAGCTGACCGGCCGGCTGAGCCGGGAGGCGTCGAAGCGGCGGACCACATTGTCCAGCTGGATTCAGGCGGCGTGGGGCGTCCTGCTTCAGAAGTATAGCGGCTCGAAGGATGTCGTCTTCGGATGCGTCGTCTCGGGAAGACCGGCGGAGCTGGCGGGCGCGGACCGGATGCTCGGCCTGTTCATCAACACGGTTCCCGTAAGGGTCGCGGCTGATCCCGGCTCCCCCTTCTCCGACGTGGCCAAGCGGCTGCAGGAGGATGCGGCGGCAGCGCGCGAGCATGAGACGTACCCGCTCTACGAGATCCAATCCCGCAGCGGGCAGGGGCGGGAGCTTGTGAACCATATCCTGGCCTTCGAGAACTACCCGGCGGAAGAGCTGCTCGCCGCACCGGGCGGTCTGCTGGGCTCCGGACTCAAGGTTACCGGCGTGCACGCCGCCGAACAGACGAACTATGATCTCAATGTCATTGTCATTCCGGGAGACAATCTGCAGCTTCATTTCGAGTACAACAGCCGGCGTTACCCGCGTGAGGCGGTGGAACGCATCCGCGGGCATCTTCTGGCCCTGCTCGAGCAGACCGCATTGCGGCCGGACGGCCCGGCAGCCGAGCTCGACCCGCTTACCGAAGAGGAGAAGGAGCAGATTCTGCAGACCTTCAACGATACGTCTGCCGATTATCCGCATGAGGCGTCGATCTGCACCCTGTTCGAGGAGCAGGCGGCACGGGTGCCGGACCGGGCAGCCGTCGAGTTCGGCGGGCAGAGCCTTTCGTACCGCGAGCTGAACGAACGGGCGGACGCACTGGCCCTGCTGCTTCAGGCACGGGGCGTGAAGGAGGAGAGCCCTGTCGCCATCCTGGCGGAGCGCTCGCCGGAGACGGTCATCGGCCTGCTCGCCATCCTCAAGGCCGGAGGAGCCTATGTCCCGGTGGATCCCGCTTTTCCGGAGGAGCGCATCCGTTACATGCTCGGGGATTCGGGGGCCCGGCTCCTTCTGGTACCGGACGGAGCAGGAAGCGAACGGCCGGATTTCGGCATCGAGTGTCTGCCCATGGATGAAGCAGCCGCCCGGTTGGACCATAGAGAGAGGCTGGAGCCGTCGGCCGGCCCCCGGAGCCTCGCATACATTCTGTACACCTCGGGCACGACCGGACAGCCCAAAGGGGTGATGGTGGAGCACCGCAGTGTCGTGCGGCTTGTGCGCAATACGGATTATATCGACTTCCGGCCTCAGGACCGGATTCTGCAGACCGGCGCGCTTGGGTTCGACGCTTCCACGTTCGAAATCTGGGGCGCGCTGCTGAGCGGGCTGAGCCTCCATCTCGTGGAGGAGCATATCCTGCTCGACGCGTTCCTGCTCGAGGAGACCGTACGCCGGGAAGGGATCACCGTCATGTGGCTGACCTCCCCGCTGTTCAACCAGCTCGTTCAGCAGAATCCCGCGCTCTTCACCGGATTGCGTACGCTGATCGTAGGCGGCGACGCCTTATCGCCCGTACACATCCGGAAGCTGAAGGACGCGCATCCGGGACTGCAGGTCGTCAACGGCTACGGGCCGACGGAGAACACCACGTTCTCCACCACATATGAGATCGGTGAACACTTTGGAAACTCCATCCCCATCGGACGCCCGATCCGCAACTCGCGCGCTTATATCGTGGATGAAGCATGCCGCCTGCTTCCGATCGGCGTGCCGGGCGAGCTGTGCGTGGCGGGGGACGGGCTCTCCCGGGGCTACCTGGGCCGGCCGGAGCTCACGGCGGAGAAGTTCACGGCCGACCCGCTCTTCCCGGGAGAGCGGATGTACCGCACCGGAGACCTGGCCCGATGGCTGCCGGACGGCACGATCGAATACCTGGGGCGGCTGGACCATCAGGTCAAAATCCGCGGCTACCGCATCGAGCTCGGCGAAATCGAGAACCGGCTGCTGCTCTTCGGCGGAATCCGGGAAGCCGTGGTGACCGCCTATGAAGACGGCGCCGGCCAGAAGCAGCTGTGCGCGTATGTCACCGCCGACCGGCCTCTGTCCGCACGCGAGCTGAAAGCCGCGCTGTCCGAATCGCTGCCCGGGTACATGGTGCCGGCCGCCTTCGTGCAGCTCGAGCGGATGCCGCTCACGCGCAACGGCAAGGTCGACCGGCGGGCGCTACCCGAGCCGCAGGCCTTCGCGCCCGAAGAAGACCGGGACTTTGCGGCACCGGAGACGCCGCTTGAGGCGCAGCTTGCCGCGATCTGGCAGGAAGTGCTGGGCGTCGGCCGGGTGGGCCGCCATGACGATTTCTTCGAGCTGGGCGGGCATTCGCTGCGTGCGGCCGCTTTGGCCGCCCGGATTCATCAGGAGCTGAAGCGCCGCATCCCGCTCAAGGAGCTCTTCCGCTTCAGGACGGTTAAGGAGCAGGCCAAGCAGCTGGAGAGACTGGGCCGGGCCGAATACAGCCCGATCCCAAGGGCGGCGGAGCGGCAGGAATATCCCGTATCCTCCGCCCAGCAGCGGATGTATCTCCTCAGTCTGAGAGAGGGCGGAGAGCTCAGCTACAACATGCCGGGCGCGCTGACCGTAAGCGGACCGCTCGATCCGGAGCGGCTCGAAGCCGCGTTCCGGGAGATCGTCGGGCGTCACGATACGCTCCGCACGAGCTTCCATACCGTGAATGGCGAGACCGTCCAGCGGATTCATGCCGAAGCGGACTTCCGGCTGGAGCTGCTGCGGGAGGAGAGCGGATCTCCGGATGCGCTGCATCCGGATGAGCTAGAGGCGTACATGAACCGTTTTGTCCGACCGTTCGATCTGGCGACGCCGCCTCTGATGCGGGTGGGCTGCCTCCGCCGGAGCGGGGAATCCCATCTCCTGCTGTTCGATATGCACCATATCGTCTCGGACGGGGCATCGATGGGCATCCTCGTGGAGGAGTTTGCAGCCTTGTATGCAGGGCGGACGCTGCCTCTGCTGGCCACCCAGTATAAAGATTACACGATGTGGCGTCAGGCGGAGCTGGAGAGCCCTTCGATGAAGGAAAAAGAAGCTTACTGGCTGGAGACGTTCCAGGGCAGCCTGCCGGTGCTGGAGCTGCCGGCCGATTATCCGCGCGGAGCCGTCAGACGCTTCGAGGGCGATACCGTCCGGTTCACGATCGGGGCGGAGGAAAGCCGCGGGCTGCGGGAGATTGCCGCACGTACGGGTTCGACGCTCTACATGGTGCTGCTCGCGGTCTATACCACGCTGCTGTCCCGGTACAGCGGAGCCGAGGACCTCATCGTAGGCACCCCGGCGGCGGGCCGTCATCATCCGGACCTCGATCCGCTCATCGGGATGTTCGTCGATACGCTGGCCCTCCGCTGCTATCCGGAGAGCGGCATCAGCTTCCTGGCCTATCTGCAGGACGTCCGGGAGAGGAGCCTTCAGGCCTTCGAGCACGGCGACTACCCGTTTGATCTGCTGGTGGAGAAGCTGGGCGCGGGGGCGGACAGCAGTCGTCATCCGCTTTTCGACACGATGTTCGCCCTGCAAAATACCGGGCAGCGGGCGCTGGAGGCGGACGGCATCCGTCTGACGCCGCATGAACCGGTTACCCCGGCGGTGAAATTCGACCTGACGCTCAATGCGGTCGAGCGGGAAGAGGTCATCGACTGCACGCTGGAATTCGCCTGCGCCCTCTTCAAGCGGGAGACGGCCGAGCGCATGGCCGGGCATCTGCTGCGCCTGGTCCGGGCGGTGGGAGCCGCTCCGGAGACGAAGCTCGCAGAGCTGCCGGTGCTGACACCCGAAGAGGAGCTTCTGCTGCACGGCTTCAATGCGGACGGAGCCGACAACCCGCTGTGGAGAATCACCCTGCATGAAGCGTTCGAAGCGCAGGTGGAGCGCACGCCGGATGCGGCAGCCGTCCGTTTCGGCAGCGAGCGGTGGACGTACCGGGAGCTGAACGCCCGGGCGAACCGGCTGGCGCGGACGCTCCGGCAGGCCGGCCTTGGGGCGGGTATGCCGGCGGCGCTTCTGACGGACCGCTCCGTGGAGATGGTCGTGGGCATCCTGGCCATCCTGAAGGCCGGCGGCGCCTATGTGCCGATCGATCCCGATTACCCGGAAGCAAGGATCCGTTACATGCTGGAGGACTCGGGTGTCCGGATGCTTGTGCTGCAGCGCGCGTTGGCCGGCCGGACCGCTTATGACGGTCCGAGGATCTGCGTGGATGATCCGTCCTTCGAAGACGGGGACGGCACCAACCTTGCTCCGGTATCGGGGCCGGACGACCCGGCCTATATCATCTACTCCTCGGGTACGACCGGCCGGCCGAAGGGCATCCTGACCGCCCACCGCAGCGTGCTGCGGGTGGTGAAAGAAACGAATTACATTTCGCTGGATGACAGCGACCGGATTCTGCAGCTCTCGAACTACGCGTTCGACGGTTCCGTGTTCGACCTCTGGGCCGCTCTGACGAGCGGCGGCCGGCTCGTGCTCATGGCCAAGGAGGATCTGCTCGACCTCCGTCTGCTGGCCGAAACGCTGGAGAGGGAACGGATCACCGTGCTGTTCATGACCACGTCCTTGTTCAATGCCTTGGTCGACACCGACGTTCACGCCCTGTCGGGGACACGGAAGGTGCTCTTCGGCGGGGAACGGGCCTCGGTGAGGCACGTCCGCAAAGCGCTGGAGCATCTGGGACCGGGCCGGCTCATCAATGTCTACGGGCCGACGGAAACGACGGTGTTCGCCACCTCCCATGAGGTGAACCGGCTGGATGAATCGGCTGCAGGCGTGCCGATCGGCCGGCCGCTGAGCGGCACCACGGCCTATGTGCTGAGCCGGGAAGGCGCCCTGCAGCCGGTCGGCGTGCCAGGGGAGCTCTGCATCGGCGGGGCCGGTCTTGCGCTCGGGTACCTGGGGCAGGAAGACCTCACGGCACAGAAGTTCACGCCGAATCCGTTCGACCCGGCCGGGCGGCTGTACCGTACGGGGGACCTTGTGCGCCGGCTGCCGGACGGCACGCTGGAGTACATCGGCCGGATCGACCAGCAGGTCAAGATCCGCGGCCACCGGATCGAGCTTGGGGAGATCGAAGCCCAGCTCCTGCAGCTGGAGGGGATCGACGAAGCCGTCGTCCTCGCAGGAAGCGGAGAGGGGGGGCTCGAACTCGCAGCCTATTACACCTCAGGCCGGGCCATCGCTCCAAGCGAGATCCGGCAGGCCCTGTCCGGCGAGCTGCCGGGGTACATGATTCCATCGTTCTTCGTCCTGCTCGAGCGGATGCCGCTGACGCGCAACGGCAAGATCGACCGGGACGCCCTGCCGGCACCAGGAGAGGACAGCCGCGGTACAGCGGTGTACGAAGCGCCGCAGACCCGCACGGAGATCCGGCTGGCAGAGCTGTGGGCCGAGGTGCTGGGCGGGGGAAGATACGGCAGGAAGGACAGCTTCTTCGAGGTCGGCGGGCATTCGCTGCGGGCGGCCGCTCTGGCGGCCCACATCTACCGGGACCTGCAGACCAATGTCCCGCTGGGTGATCTCTTCCGCCACCCGACGCTCAAGTCGATGGCCGGGCTGATCGATGCGGGGGCAAGAGAGGAATATATCCCGATCCCGAGAGCCCCGGAGCGGACTTATTATCCCGTTTCTTCCGAACAAAAACGGATCTACATCCTCAGCCAGCTTGTCGGAGGGGAGCTCAGCTACAATATGCCGGGCGTCCTCTCCGTGGAAGGATCGCTGGATCTCCGCCGGTTCGAGGAAGCGTTCCGGCACCTGATTGCACGGCACGAAGCGCTGCGGACCGGCTTCGAGATGATCCAGGGCGAGCCTGTGCAGCGGGTGCACTCGGAAGTGCAGTGGGCCGTCGAGCTCCTGCCGCCGCTGAGCGGCAAGCAGGAAGCGCGCGAGGAAATCGGGGAACGGATCCGGGCGTTCGTCCGCCCGTTCCGGCTGGAGGAGGCTCCGCTGCTGAGAGTCGGGCTGCTCGAGACAGCTCCCGGCCGCTATCTGATGCTGTACGATATGCATCACATTATCTCGGACGGGATATCGATGGGCATCCTCACCCGGGAGTTCGCTGCCCTTTACGCCGGAGTGCAGCTCACTCCGCTGAAGAATCAATACAAGGATTATGCGGTGTGGCAGCGTGAAGGTCTCGGCCGCACGGCACTCGAAGCCCAGGAGGCTTACTGGCTTGGGGTCTTCGAAGGCGAACTGCCGCTTCTTCAGCTGCCAACGGATGAACCGAGAGGCGGCAAGCCCGACTTCTCGGCCGGTACGGTGGATTTTGTGATCGACGCCTCCCGTCTGCAGGGCCTGAGAAGCCTGGCCGCGGCTTCCGGCTCGACGATGTTCATGCTGCTGAAGTCGATCTACCATGTCCTGCTGGCCAAATACAGCGGGCAGGAGGACCTCATCGTAGGCACGCCTGCGGCCGGTAGGCCGCATCCGGATCTAGCGCCGCTGCTCGGCATGTTCGTCGGTACGCTGGCGCTGCGGAGCCGGCCTGCCGGATCGAAGAGCTTCCTGGACTTCCTGGGGGAAGTCCGGGAGAGCACCCTGCAGGCGCTGGAGCACCAGGCGTATCCGTTTGAAGAGCTGGTGGAGAAGCTGGGCATCGCGAGAGAACCCGGCCGGCATCCGCTCTTTGACACCCTGTTTGCCCTGCAGAATATGGACCGGGGCGATACAGACGGTACGGGGCTGCAGCTGCACCCTTATCCGTCGGCAGCCCCGGCGGCGAAGTTCGACCTCACGCTGAACGCCGCGGAAGACGACCGGGCGATCACCTGCAGCCTGGAATACCGCAGCGCACTGTTCGGAGAGAAGACGATCGAGCGCATGGCGGCACACTACCTTCAGCTCATTGATGCGGTTCTGGAAGCACCGGAGTCGACCATCGCCGAGCTGGAGATGATCACATCCGCCGAGAAACAGGAACTGCTCGAAACGTTCAACGATACGGACGCCGACATAGCGGAGGGAACGATCCATGGCCTGATCGAAGCCCAGGCGGCCCGGACGCCGGAGGCGGCTGCGCTCCTCTGCGGGAAGCAGCGGTTCACCTACCGGGAGCTCAACGAGCGGGCCAACCGGCTCGCCCGGACCCTGCTCGCGCACGATTCCGCACAGGGACGCATCATGGCGGTTCTGGCGGACCGCTCCGCCGATGCGGTCATTGCGATCCTCGCGGTGCTGAAAGCCGGCGGCGCCTATGTGCCGGTCGATCCGGAGTATCCCGAGGAACGCATCCGCTATATGCTGGAGGATTCCGGCGCTGACGTGCTGCTCGTGCCCCGCGGAATGGAGACAGGCGTGCCGTTCTCCGGCACCCGGATTGCGCTGGGCGAGGAAGCCTCTTATCATGCGGACGGTACGAATCTTGAGACGGAGGTTACGTCCCGTGATCTCGCCTACGTTATCTACACCTCAGGGACGACGGGCCGGCCCAAAGGAGTCATGGTGGAGCACCGCGGCATCCTGAATTTCAAGCTGGCTTACGACGGCGTGTTCGGCGTCCGCGCCGAAGACAAGGTCGTCCAGTTTGCGAGCATGTCCTTTGATGCGTCCTTGTCGGAGATCACCATGGCGCTCTTCTGCGGAGCGGCGCTCTATCTGCCTTCCGCCGAAGAGGTCAAAGACTACCGCCTCCTCCGGGACTATATCGGCCGGCACGGGATAACCGTCGCCACCCTACCTCCGGCTTACGCCGCCTACCTGGCACCGGAGGAAGTCCCCAGCCTGCGGATTCTGATTACGGCCGGTTCGGCCGCCACAAGCGAGCTGATCCGCAGGTGGCGCGGCAGGCTCGATTACTTCAACGCCTACGGACCGACGGAGGACTCGATCTGCACGACGATCTGGTCCGCCTCCCGGGAGGCTTCGGATGAGCGGAGGGTCCGCATCGGACGCCCGATTGCCAATCACCGGGTCTATATCCTGAGCGGCTCGGGACAGCTTCAGCCGCCCGGCATCCCGGGCGAGCTCTGCATCGCCGGCACGGGTCTGGCCCGAGGCTATCTCGGACGGCCGGAGCTCACGGCGGAGAAGTTCGCGGACCATCCGTTCGAGCCGGGCGCGAGGCTGTACCGGACCGGCGACCTGGCGCGCTGGCTGCCGGACGGCACCCTGGAGCATCTCGGCCGCATCGACCACCAGGTGAAGATCCGGGGCTACCGGATCGAGCTGGGCGAGGTGGAGTCCAGGCTGGCCGAACAGCCGGGGGTCCGGGAAGCCGTCGTGCTGGCCCGCGAAGACCGGGACGGCCAAAGCGAGCTCTGTGCCTACTATACGGCGGATGGGGAGCTGACTCCGGCCGCAGTAAGAGATGGGCTTCTGAAGCTGCTGCCGGGCTACATGGTGCCGGCCCGCTTCCACCGGCTCGAGCGGATGCCGCTGACACCGAACGGCAAGATCGACCGCAGCCGGCTGCCGGTTCCCCAGGATGGCGGGCCCAGTCTCCGTACGGACGCTGCGGCGCCCCGTACGGCCCTGGAAGCATCGCTTGTCCGGATCTGGCAGGACGTCATCGGGGTGAAGCCGGTCGGGATTACCGATTCGTTCTTCGAGCTCGGCGGCCATTCGCTGAAGGGCGCCCATCTTGCAGCCCGCATCCATGAAGAGCTGGGCATCGGCGTCTCGCTGCGGGAAATCTTCGAGCATCCGACCGTAGAAGGCCTGGCTCAGGTTCTTCTCCGTTCAGGACGGACGGCCGCAGAGCCGATCCCGGCAGCGGAAGTCCGGTCCCATTATCCACTCTCTTCCTCCCAGAAAAGGCTGTACCTGCTCAGCCAGCTCGAAGGCGGCGAGCTCAGCTACAACATGCCGGGCGTGCTGCTGCTCGAAGGCACGCTCGATCCCGTGCGGCTGGAGGAAGCCCTCCGCGGCTTGATCCGCCGCCACGAAGTGCTGCGCACCAGCTTCCACCTCCTGCAGGGTGTACCTATGCAGCGGGTGTGGGCGGAGGCGCCCTTTGCCCTCGAACGCTTGGAAGCCGGCTTCGCGGGTACCGGGCAGCAGGATGAACTTATCCGTGTCGTCATGCAAGGCTTCCTGCGCCCGTTTGACCTGGAGCAGGCGCCGCTGCTGCGCGCCGGACTGCTCGGGCTCGGGGAGCAGCGGCATCTGCTGCTGCTTGACATGCATCATCTTGTCTCGGACGGGGCTTCCATGCGCATGCTGACGGACGAGTTTACCCGGCTGTATGCCGGAGAGGATCCGGAACCCGTCAAGCTGCAGTACAAGGATTACGCGGTATGGCAGCAGGAGGGGGCCGGACGGCAGCGGGCCGAGGCCCAGGAAGCTTACTGGCTGAATTGCTTCCAGGGCGAGCTGCCGGTCCTGGAGCTGCCGACGGATCGCCCCAGAACCGCCCGGCGGAGCTTCGAAGGCGGCGCGTTCGAGTTCCGGATCGGTCCGGAGCGCACCCGCAGGCTGAAGGAGCTGGCAGCCCACTCGGAGAGCACGCTGTATATGGCGCTGCTCGCCCTCTATAACACGCTGCTGGCCAAGTATACCGGAGCCGAGGACCTGATTGTGGGCACGCCCGCCGAAGGAAGAGGGCATCCGGGACTGGCCGCCGTTCAAGGCCTGTTCGTAAACACTCTGGCCCTGAGGACCTATCCGGCCGGAGACAAGCCTTTCTCGGCATACCTGAAGGAAGTCAGGGAGAACGCACTCGGTGCCTTCGAGCATCAGGACTACGGGTTCGATTCTCTGGTGGAGAAGCTGGATATTCCCCGGGATCCGAGCCGCCATCCGCTCTTCGATACGATGTTTGCCCTGCAGCAGGGGAGGGAAGGCGGGCTGAGCCTCGGGGAGCTGACGCTGAATTCCCTGGAGGCCGAACCGGCCGCGGCGAAGTTCGACCTGTCGCTGACGGCGGAGGACCGCGGAGAGCAGATCGTCTGCACCTTCGACTATGCGGCCGCCTTGTTCCATAAGGAGACGGTCGAACGGTTCGCCTCGCACTACCTGCAGCTGATCGACTCGGTACTCGAGGCTCCTTACACGCCGATCGCTTCCCTGCGGATGGTCACGGAATCGGAGAGCATGGAGCTGCTAAAGGACTTTCATCATCTGGAGCCGGGGGCAGCCCACACGGCAGGAGATACGCTGCACGGGCTGTTCGAGGCACAGGCTGCCCGGACGCCGGATGCAGCGGCCGTCGTCTCCGGTGAGGTGCGGCTGACCTACCGGGAGCTGAACCAACGGGCGAACGGCGTGGCCTGCGCCCTGCAGGCCCTCGGGATCGGCACCGGGGCTGTCGTCGCCCTGATGGCGGAGCCATCAGCCGATCTGATCGCCGGCATCCTGGGGATCCTCAAATCCGGTGCGGCCTACGTCCCGGTCGGAACGGAGCTGCCGCCGGAGCGCATCCGCTATATGCTGGAGGATGCAGGGGCGGAAGCCGTAGTCATTCAGCAGAGTCTGAAGGACCGGGTGCCGCCCGCACTGCACACGGTTCTGCTGGACGGCGCCGCTGCTTGCGCCCCGGCAGCCGCGGGCCCGGACCCGGCAGGCGGATCCCGCGATCTCGCTTACCTTCTCTACACCTCCGGCACGACGGGAACACCGAAGGGCGTACAGATCGAGCACCGGAGCATCCTGAATACGATCACCTGGTTCCATGACACCTACGAGCCTTATCTGTCCCCGTCCGTCATGCTGACCACCGAATACACCTTTGACCCGAGCCTCGAGCAAATCTTCGGCACGCTGCTGTACGGAGCCCGGCTGCACATCATCCGCAAGGAAACGATGCTGAACGGTCCGGTGTTCCGTGATTATATCCGCAGGCATGGCATCAAGCTGCTTAATACGACCCCGATGCTGATGGGCGAACTGCTCGCGGACGTGGAGCGTGTCGAACCGCTGCAGGCACTGATCTGCGGAGGGGAGAGGCTCGAGGAGGGACTGAAGGATGCACTGCTGGCCAAAGGCTACGAGCTCTACAACCATTACGGGCCGACGGAAGCCTCGGTGGACGTGCTTGTGAGCCGCTGCCTGCCGGGTGAACGTGTGACCCTGGGACGGCCGGTCCGCGGTATGGCGGTCTGCATCCTGAATGAGCACCGGCAGCTGCAGCCTGTCGGAGCGGCAGGCGAATTGTACCTGGCCGGAGCGGGGCTCGCGCGGGGCTATCTCAACCAGCCTGAGCTTACGGCGGAAAAATTCACGGAGCATCCCGACCTCCCCGGCATGCGGCTGTACCGTACAGGCGACCGCGCCCGCAGGCTGCCGGACGGGCGCATCGAATTCCTGGGCCGGACCGACGATCAGGTCAAAATCCGCGGCTACCGGATCGAGCCGGGCGAAATCGAGCACGCTCTCTCGCGGATTCCCGGCGTCCGGATGACGGTGGTTATCGTGAGGGAGGACGGGAACGGCCAGAAGCAGCTTTGTGCGTATTACACGGCAGAGCGGGAGCTGCCCGCCAAGGAAGTCAGGGTGGGGCTGTCCCGTGCACTGCCGGGGTATATGGTCCCGGCCGCCTGCATGCAGCTGGACCGCATTCCGCTGACCGCCAACGGGAAGGTGGACCGCCGCGCGCTGCCGGAGGCAGATCTGTCCGTCCGCAGCGGAGAGCCCTATCTCGCTCCCCGCAGCGAAACCGAGGCAAAGCTGGCCTCCCTCTGGCAGGAGGTGCTGGGCCTGTCACAGCCTCCCGGGGTCAAGGACCATTTCTTCGAGCTTGGCGGCCACTCCCTGAGGGCGATGACGCTGTCCGCACGGCTCTACAAAACCATGCACCGCACGCTCCCGCTGAGGGACATGTTCCTCAGGCCTGTGCTCGAAGAGATGGCCGATGCCCTGGATCGGCTCGAAGCCGGAGATCAGCTGCCCCTGCAGCCGGCAGCCGAGCGGGAATGGTACCCGGTCTCATCGGCCCAGAAGCGGCTCTATCTGCTGAACGAGTTCACCGGGGAGAGCATCGGCTATAACATGCCGGTCATCCTGATCCTCGAAGGCCGATTGGACCCGGACCGTCTGCAGGAAGCGTTCCGTGCGCTGATCCGGCGGCAGGAGAGCCTGCGGACGCAATTCGGCATGGTGAACGGGGAGCCGGTACAGCGGATCTGCGCCGAGACGGATTACAGGGTACAGCCCCTTTTCCTGGAGGCAGCCTCCGATTCCGGCGCTGTCGACCGGATGATCCGGGTGTTCGTCCGGCCGTTCTATCTGGGTACGGCGCCGCTCATCCGGGTAGGCCTCGTCCAGATGACGGGCAGCCGGCACCTGCTGCTCTTCGATACCCATCACATCGTCTCGGACGGCATCTCGATGTCCGTGCTGATCCAGGAATTCGCGGCCTTGTATGCGGGGCAGACGCTGCCGCCGCTGCCGCTTCAGTACAAGGACTACGCGGTATGGCAGCAGGAAGCATTGACCGGCGAGCGTATGCGCGGACAGGAGGCGTACTGGCTTGACGTGTTCCGCGGTGAGCTTCCGGTGCTGAGTCTGCCGGCTGACTATGCAAGGGGGGCCCGCCCGAGCTATGAGGGCGGACTCGTCGAATTCAAGCTTGACGCGGAGGCAGGCCGCAGGCTGCGGCAGCTTGCCGAAGACGCCGGCGCCACGCTGTATATGGTGCTGCTGGCGGCCTACAGCATACTGCTGTCCAAGTACGGCGGCGATGAGGATATGGTCATCGGCACGCCGACCGCGGGAAGACCCCATGCGGATCTGGAGCAGCTCATCGGCATGTTCGTGGGAACGCTGGCGCTGCGGGTGAAGCCGGAGCGGAACAAATCGTTCCCGGCCTATCTGCAGGAGGTGAAAGAGACGGCGCTGGAGGCCTTCGAGCACCAGGATTACCCGTTCGAAGCGCTTGTCGAGAAGCTGGGCGCCCGCCGGGACCTCAGCCGCCATCCGCTGTTCGATACCATGCTGGTGCTCCAGAATACCGAGCGCCGGGAGATCAACGTGGATGGACTGACCCTGAAGCCTTACCCTGCCGCGCACACCGTATCCAAGTTCGACCTGACCCTGATCGCGGCGGAGGAAGAGCAAGGCCTTCTCTTCCAGTTCGAATACAGCACGGCGCTGTTCAAACGGGAGACGGTCGAACGCATGGCCGCCCATTTCCTGCAGCTGATCGGCGGCATCCTGGAAGCTCCCGGGAGCCGGCTCGGCGCTCTGGAGATCCTGCCAGGCGAAGAACGCGGCCTGCTGACCGAAGCTTTCAACGATACGGAGGCAGGCTGGCCAAGCGGACAGACGTTCCACGCCTTATTCAAGGAGCAGGCCCGCCGGCATGCGGACCGCCCGGCGGTCGTCTGCGGCGGCGGCACGCTCACCTACCGGGAGCTCGACCGCCTCTCCGACGGCTTGGCCGCAGAGCTTCGGGGGCTCGGCGTAAGCCGCGACATGCCGGTCGGCCTGTTCCTGGGCCGGTCCGCCGAGATGATAGTCGGCCTGCTCGCCATTCTCAAGGCCGGCGGCGCCTTCCTGCCGATCGACCCGGGATACCCGGGGGAGCGGATCGCCTTCATGCTGGAGGACAGCGGCGTGAGCCTGCTGCTGACCAGGCGGGACATTCTCGCCGCTTACGGCCGGGCATGGCACGGCAGCATCCTGTTGGCCGAAGGGTGGCTGACGGATGGCATTGAAGCTGCGGCAGAAAAACCGAACATCGCCGACAATGTTGATCTTCCGGTGCCTGCCGAAGCGTCCGACGCCTCTCAAGCGTCGCCTGATTCAGCCGCTTATCTGATCTACACCTCCGGTACGACCGGACGCCCCAAGGGCATTGTCGTCGAGCACCGGGGACTGGCCAACCTGTCCGCCTATTGGAAGAGCGACCTGGGCATCCGCCCGGAGGACCGCATCGGCCAGTTCGCCAGCATCTCCTTCGATGCTTCCGTCTGGGAGATCGGCATGGCACTGCTCACCGGCGCCGCCCTGCACATTCCTTCGGACGAAACGATCCGCGATGCGGGCGCGTTCGAACGGTATGCCGCCGCGGCCGGACTGACCGTACTCACGCTGCCTCCTACGTACGTGACGCATCTGCAGCCGGAGCGTCTGCCTTCACTCCGGCTGCTGGTTACGGCCGGCTCGGCGGCAACGCCGGAGCTCATCGCCCGGTGGTCCAGGCACCTGACGTATGTCAATGCGTACGGACCGACGGAGACGACGATCTGCGCCACGGCCTGGACGGCACCGGGTGAGGGGGCTTCGTCCGAAAGCACGCCGGTCACCATCGGCCGGCCGCTGCCCAATACCCGGGTTTATATCCTTGGACCCGAAGACCGGCTTCAGCCGATCGGCGCTCCTGGTGAGCTCTGCGTTGCCGGCGTCGGCGTAGCCCGCGGCTACCTGAACCGGCCGGAGCTCACGGCGGAGAAGTTCACGGACCATCCTTGGGTACCCGGGGAGCGGCTGTACCGGACAGGCGATTCCGCCCGTTGGCTGGCGGACGGAACCATCGAATATCTCGGGCGGATCGATCATCAGGTCAAAATCCGGGGACACCGGATCGAACCGGGAGAGATCGAAGCCCGGCTCCTGACCGTGGACGGGCTGTCGGAAGCGTTCGTGGCGCCTTACAAGGACCTCCGTGGATCCACCGAGCTCTGCGCTTATTACACCGCGGTGCGAAGCATCCGCGGGCCGGAGCTCCGGCAGGCGCTGGCGGCTTCGCTGCCGTCCTATATGATTCCTGCCGCCTTCCTGCAGCTGGAGGAGCTGCCGCTCACGCCGAACGGGAAGGTGGACCGCAGGGCGCTGCCTGAACCGGTCCATACGGCAGACGCTTCAGCCTATGTGCCGCCTGGGGACCCGCTGGAAGAGAAGCTTGCGGCGATCTGGGCGGAGGTGCTCGGCGCGGAGCGGGTCGGGGTCCATGACTCGTTCTTCGACCTCGGCGGCCAGTCCATGAAGCTGCTAGAGATGGTCGGCCGAGTGAACCGGGAGCTGGGTGCGGAGCTCGGCATCGGCGCGGCTTTCGCCCACGCCACGGTTCGGGAGCTGGCCGGACACCTGCACAGCCGGACCGACAGCCAGCACTGGACACTGTGGAACGTAGAGCAGGGAAGTCCGGTCTTCTGCTTCCCTCCGGTGGTCGGCTACGGTCTGACATTCGCCGGCCTGGCCCATGAGCTCCGCGGACAGGCGGCGGTGCTGGCCTTCGATTACATCGAAGAGGAAGACCGCATCGAGCGCTATGTATCCGTGATTACGAAGCACCAGCCGCACGGGGAGATCCGGCTCGCCGGTTACTCGGGAGGCGGCAACCTGGCCTTCGAAACCGCCAAGGAGCTGGAACGCCTGGGAAGAACGGTTTCCATGGTGCTGCTCTTCGACAGCTACCCAAGGCTGGATTCCCTTCCGGAAGCGGCCGAAGAGAAGCCTGGAGATCCCTTCGAGGAGCTCCAGAGCCATCTGGCGTCGATCGAGCCTTCGGCGGACCTCTCTTTGCTCGAGAGCGGCAGAGAGGAGATTACGAGGAAGATGGGCGCCTACGAGGCTTACTTAAGATCCCTGCGGCAGACCGGCCGCATCCGGGCGGATCTCCTGCTGATCCAGTCGGAGAACGGGGACGAGGAGCTGCGATCGTTCTGGAACGCCCGGGCTTCCGAGTGGGGCGGCCTGACGGCAGGAACGCTGCACATCGTACAGGGCCGGGGGACGCACAACCGGATGCTGGACCGGGAGCACTGCGCAGCGAACCTGGCTCTGGCCCAAAGCGTGCTGCTGCCAGGCACTCGGAGCGCGGCTGCGATACGATAAGCCGTCTCCTGTGGAGGCCTTAACGGAGTTCCACCTTGTTGATCAAGACCCGCTCTTTCCTGCGAGGCAGGTGGGGCGGGTTTTTGACTTTCGAAAAGGACTTACGAAAAAACAATTTGACTCAATACGATATATCGTTATAAGATAACGATATATCGTATTGAAGGAGTGGATTCCACATGAGATTTTACGATCACCGGTTTCACCAGGGCCGTCACCCGGGGCGCCGACGCCCGGACCCGGAGCACGGTTATGGGGAGATGGACCTCAGACACCGTCACGGCGGATTCGGGGGACGGGGCGAAGGCAGACGGCGGTTCTTTGAGCGCGGGGAATTCAAATTCGCCCTCCTGGAGCTGCTGGCCACGGAGCCGATGCACGGCTATCAGCTGATCAAGGCGATGGAGGAGAAGACCGGCGGATTGTATACCCCGAGCGCCGGTTCGGTTTATCCCAATCTGCAGCTGCTGGAGGACATGAAGCTGATCGGCTCCGGCGAAAGCGACGGGAAGAAGCTGTATCATATCACCGACGAGGGCCGGACGTTCCTTCAGCAGCGAGCCGAAGAGGAGACCGAACGGGCGGAGACCCGCTGGGAGCATCCGGGACGGCACGGCGGCAGGCACGGGCAGCACGGAAGACACGGACACGGCCGGGGCGGCAAGCATGAGCTCCGCGGCCTCATGAGAGAATGGTCCGAAGTCATCTACCTGATGGCAAGAGCCGCGGAAGCCGCACAGGAAGCTCCATCCTCCAAGGAGGCAGTCCGGTTTCAGGAACTGGTGGCCGGCTTTCAGGAAGGCTTGAAGGATCTGTTGGCTTCTGTGCCGGACGCCCCTGCGGATGATCCCGGCTCTTCACAGGCGGCACCGGATTCGCCTGCTGACGACAAGCCTGCCAATTGACCCAAGGAACGCAGTCCTGCCTGACACCCACTAGCCATAAGGAGGCATTTTCGATGCTTATACAAACAAGAACGATAGTTGTGCAGCAAGGTAAATCAGACCTGATCCTGGAACGTTTCTCCAAGGAGAGCCCCATGGATGCCATGGAAGGGCTGATCGACAAAATCATTATGGTGAATCGAAAGAAGCAGGAAGAGACGGAAGAAGTCATGATCATGATCCGCTGGAGGTCCGTGGAGGACTGGAAGAACTGGGAGAAGAGCGACGCCCATATTCAAGGCCACCGCAGCGGCAGCGGCAAAACGAAGCCGGAGCACATCCTGAGCGTCACGGTGAACATGTACGAAGTAAAAGGCGTTCGGGAAGGGCAGAAACCGGCCGTTTAGACCTGGCCGCCGACAGTTTGTTTGTGCAGGGTTTGAAATGAAAATGAAATCGGAACGGCCGCTTAACGCAATTCGTTAAGCGGCCTTTTTTTGAACTATAAGAATTTTTATCTCGCCGGGGCTCGTTCCTGTCATCGAAAGTGAGTAACGCAAAGAAGACTCTTCTTCCAGGTAGAATGGGAGGGAGCGTCTTTTTTCGATGATAGGAATGGATATCTCATCCGGGCTCGATTCGCTGCGAAGGGTTGGGGCCGAAAAGCTCTATTCCCGCCGCTTCTTCTCCTGCTCACCTTACCGGAGCCAGCCATCGCCGGTCCACATAGACCGCCAGGATGACGGAGCAGGCCGTGACGGCCAGCAGCATCGCGGCAGGCTCGACGGGGAAGGGCTTCCCCTTCAGCCGAAGCGAGTCCGCCCGATACTCGAGCCGCTTGGCCGCGAAGGCAGCCGTTGTCTTGTCCTCCAGCAGAGCCAATTGTTCAATCGGCGCTTCCATGACATATCTGGCGGGGGAGCCGCTATGCAGGTACAGCGGTTTCGGCTGTTTCGGATGGTCCTCCCAGCCAGACGCAGCTTCTGCAGCCAATACGTGGGCCTCCGTGCCGGCGATGATCATCTGATTGAGCGGGGGCGCATTCCCTGTCTGATACCTGGCAACCAGGGTCAGCCCATGCCGCGACCGGACCGGACGCCCCGAGCCGGAGACCGTCAGCGTGTTCGCCGTCCCGGAGGCATCGAACGTATCGAAGACCGAGGCCAGCGCCGTCTCCTCGATCCCGTCATACAGTAGCGCCCCGATCTGCCGCTGCTTCCACTGATAGGCGAAGTTCAGCATGAATACGGCATCTTTCCAACCCACAGACCAAGGGATCATGGCCGGATCGCGGACAAAATGATAGGTAGGATAATTCATTTCCCTTGCGGCTAGCAGAGCTTGATCTTCACCGATGTGTCTGCCGATCACATACAGCACCGCGTCGATTCCCGAGGTAATGCCGGCCGACGTGACGATATTCCCGCTGACAACGTACCTCTGATTCCGGATCCAATGCGTATCGGCATATTCGCGTTCCAGCCTGTCGATATCCGCCCAGAACGTTGCGGCGGACCGGCCCTTGAGCAGACCGGCATCCGCCAGATTCTCGGCTCCCGTGCAGATGCTGATCAGCGTCGTATCCCGGCCTGCGTGCCGCTGCAGCCATTGGCGCGTAGGCCGATATTTTGTTTCGTCCATGAAGGGAATGGCCGGGACCACGATCATGGCGGGACTCCCGCCAAGCAGGGTATCCAGTTCCTCATACGTGTAGTGGGGCAGGATGTGAAGCCCGCCGGATAACGTCTTGACTCCGTGGTCCGGGGCGACCGCATAGACATTGAAAGCCTGGGTGCGGGCGAACAGCTCATAGCTCTCCATAAAATCCATCACTTCCGTCACCTGGCTGCCCAGAACGACGGCCACCGTAGGCTTGTGCGGATCATGTTCCGCCACCTGAACTTTCGGCCATGGACCCACGGGCTTATGGGAGTCGGTCATCCATTCGTTCATGTTCATATACGTGCCCACCATGCCCGCACCCGCCACACAGACTCCTACAAGGAACGAGCAGACAAAAAAACGGAACCCTTTTTTCCATAACAATGCCTTCCACCTGCCGTTTTTTGCCTTGATTGTAGCAGAGGGGACAGGTGCGGGGCACCGATACCAGGTAGGGGATGCGGCCCCGACTTTGGTCTGGTTTTGATGCAGTGCCGTAACGGGACTACATGGGATGACCTTGTACAAAATGATTCGATGTAACCAGCCAACATATGGAATATTATGTTATAATATGGTAGTTGCACTGATATTTTCACTTATTTTGGTTGAGGAGTTGATCGAATTCATGCTGGCAGCGGAACAGGTCCAGGCCGAGCAGGTGTTTGCCATGACCCATGCCCAAAAGCGCATATGGTACGGGGAATATATCCATGCGAATACGACCCTTCATTTATTGACAATCAGTCTAGTCTTCCGCGGTCGGATAGACCAAAGCCGACTGGTCGAATCCATCCAAACCGCAGCGGCCCGGCACGATGCCCTCCGCATCCGGATTCTGCCCTCCGAAGGGGACGCGGAACCGGTCCTTGGCATGTTCAGCACCGAACCGATTCCGGTCACCGTACTGGATTACAGGGGACGGGAGGAAGGGGAGTGGAAAGACCAGATCCGCCTCTTGGAGAACGAGCCGATTCCGTTACACAGCCCCCTGTTGATCCGTGCCGTGCTTCTGCGGGTGGCGGACGATGAAGCGCGCATCTGGATCGGCGCACATCACCTGGTAGTCGACGGGTTATCGCTGAATATGCTCGGGGATGAAATCCTGCATGTATACATCCAGTCGCTGGGATATGAGCTTCCGGACTTGGATCCCGCTCCTTCCTTCCTCGAGCAGGTTCAGAGTGAGGCCGCTTACCTGGAGAGCCCGCGCTTCGAAAGGGACCGCCTTTACTGGCAGGAGCAGTTCATGACGCTGCCCCCCGTAAGCCGCTTCAAACCCAAGGGGACTGTGAGCCCGCATCTGGAAGCCGGCAATCTTCATCTGACCCTGGAGCCGGAGCAGCGTCAATCGATCTACCGGTTCTCTGAAGCCGAAGAAGTGTCTCCGGCCGTCCTGTTCATGGCTGTACTCAGCCTCTTTTTCTCCCGCATGACCGGAGAGGAGGAGGTGCTGCTGGGCACGTTCTCGAGCAACCGGACCACCCGCGAAACGAAAGCCATGGCCGGGATGCTGGTAAGTACGACACCTTTTCGCATGGAGGTCGACGGGTCCGGCACCTTCCGCTCCTTCATTCAGCGGGTCAAGCGCCGGCAGAACGAGACGTTCCGTCATCAAAAATATCCCTATAATCTCCTGGTGCCCGCCCTGCGCGAGACGTTCGGCATCTCCGATCAGCCGCTGGAAGTCTTCATGAATTACCTCCCCATCGCCTGGCACAATCCCGTTCCCGATGCATCGGTAACTTACCATGTGGAAAGAGGAACCTCCTGGCATCAGGCCAATGAGCTTACCGTATTCGTCGATGATCATCTATCCACCGGCCAAATCCTGATTCAATATCATTACTGCGCCTCCCGCTTCACGGATGAGGAGATCGTCCTGTTCCACGAACGCATGATGTGCCTGATGCGATGCGCTCTGCAGCAGCCGGAGCTCCCGCTGCGGCAGCTGAACATGCTTCCGGATGGAGAAAGAACGCTGATTCTGGACAAATTCAGCAGGAAAGCTGCCGGCACTCCCCCGCAGATGACCGTTGTGGAGTGTATCGAAGAGCATGCGGAACACTGGCCGGAGCGGACCGCCTTAATTCATGAAAACCGGGCATGGAGCTATGGGGAGTTAAATGCGTGGGCCAACCGGCTGGCAAGATTGCTGCTGAAGCATGGACTGGAGCCGGAAGACCGGGTCGGGATCTGGATGAAGCGCTCCATTCCCCTGGTGGCCTCCATCCTGGCGGTATGGAAGGCGGGAGGGGCTTACATCCCGCTTGACCCGGAAGCTCCCGCCGAGCGGGCGTTCGGGATGATCGGCGAAGCGGAGATCAAGCTGCTGCTGACCGGCGCAGAGCTGCACGGGGAGCTCAGCCGGTCCGGCCGGCTTCAGGACGTGTTGCTCCTAGCACCCGAGGAGCTGGAAGTTGAGCTGGCTGCCTGTTCCGCCGGGAACCTGGAGCGCAAGGCTCACCCGGATGCCCTTGCCTATATTATTTATACCTCCGGCTCTACAGGGAAGCCGAAGGGGGCCATGCTGGAGCACAAGGGAATGATGAACCATATGACCGCCATGGCGGAAGAGCTCGGGATTGCCGAACACAGTGTGATGGCACAAAATGCTTCGCAGTGCTTTGACGTGTCGGTGTGGCAGATGTTTGCCGGCTTGTGCTCGGGCGGCCGCACGGTCATCTACAGCAGCAGCCTGCTGGAACAGCCGGAAGCGTTCCTGGACCGGCTGGCTGCGGACGGCGTCACGATCCTGGAACTCGTCCCTTCTTATCTCTCCGTGCTGCTCGAGGTGCTGGAAAACCGGCATCGTCCGCTTCCGGCGCTGTCTTATCTGATTCCTACCGGCGAAGCGGTGAAACGGGATCACTTGAAGCGATGGTTTGCGCTCTATCCGGAGATTCCGGTGGTGAACGCCTATGGTCCAACCGAAGCGTCCGATGATATCACCTTACATATTCTAACAGAAGCCCCGCCACAGGAGACCGTTCCCATCGGCCGTCCTTTGTCCGGCTTCCATATCTACATAGTCGATGAAACGGGGCAGCTCTGCCCGATCGGGGTGAAGGGAGAGATTTGGGTGGCCGGTATCGGCGTGGGCCGCGGGTACCTGAATGATCCGGACCGCACGGCGGCGGCGTTCACTCAAGACCCGTTCCATCCCGGTCCGGTACAGCGGCTGTACAAGACGGGCGATCTCGGGTGTTGGCTTCCCGACGGTACGATCGAATTCTTCGGGCGAAAGGACCATCAGGTCAAAATCCGCGGGTTTCGCATCGAGCTCGGGGAGATCGACAGCATTCTCGTGAATCATCCGGCGGTCATCCAAGCCGTGACCATCGATCTGGATGACGGTACGGGCGGCCGAACCATGTGCGTGTATTACACGTCCAAAGGGCATCTCGAAGCGGAGGAAGCCAAAAGTTACCTGGAGGAGCGGCTGCCCCACTACATGGTGCCGTCCTTCTTCATGCGGCTGGATGAGCTGCCCCTCACCCTGAGCGGCAAGGTGGACCGCAGAGCGCTGCCCCAGCCGGACATGCTGTCAGGACGGCAGCAGACATTTGCGGCCCCCCGCAATCCCACGGAAGCCCGGCTTGCGGAGCTCTGGGAAGAAGCCTTGGGGGTGCCGAAGGTCGGGATCCGTGACAATTTCTTCGAGCTGGGCGGCCATTCGCTGAAGGCCATCACGCTGCTGTCCCGGATTCATAAGCTATTCCACGTGGAAATCCCGCTGGCCGAGCTGTTCCGTCTCAAGACCATCGAGAAGCTGGCGGCCTTCATCCAAACTTCCGGCAGGAAAGCGTACGAGGCCCTGGCTCCCGCTGCTCTTCAGAGCGATTATCCCTTGACCACCGGCCAGAAGCGGCTGCACCTGCTCAGGCAGTTCCAAGGTGCCGAGCTGAGCTATAACATGCCTGCCGTATTGGAGGCGGCGGGGGTGCTGTGCCCGGAGAGGCTCCAGGATGCCCTGAGGCGTCTCATTGCCAGGCATGAAACCCTGCGGACCCGTTTCGTCCTGTCGGACGCGGGGCCGGTACAGCGGATCGGGAGGGAAGTGAACTTCACACTGGCCCGCTGCGATCTGGAGGGGCAGGGTGAAGAGGGCATCCGGAACTTCATCCGCTCCTTCATCAGACCCTTCGATCTGGAAGAGGCGCCGCTGCTGCGTGCGGCTCTGATCAGGCTGGGCAGCGAGCGGCATCTCCTGCTGTTCGATATGCATCATGCCGTCTCCGACGGCACCTCGATTGGGATCCTGATGCAGGAGCTGGCGCAGCTCTACGAGGGAGAGGCGCTTCAGCCGCCTGCCCTGCAGTACAAGGATTACGCGGTATGGCAGCAGCGGTTTATGCAGTCTGAGGCCTACCGGGAGCAGGAGGCGTACTGGCTGGCGCAGTTCCGCGATCCGGTGCCTCCGCTGGACCTGCCTCTTGACCGGCCAAGACCGCTGCTGCGCGATTTTGCCGGAGGACGGGTGCACTTTGCGCTGGACCGCCGGCTGACCCAGGAAGTGAAGCGTCTCGCTAAGCGAACGGACACCACCCTGTTCACGCTTCTGCTGGCTGCATTCGGCCTGCTGCTGGGCAAGCTGGCCGGACAGGAGGAAGTGACGGTCGGCACTCCCGTGGCCGGACGCCGGCATGCGGATACGCAGCGGATGGTCGGCATGTTCGTGAATACGCTGCCCCTTCATCTGCAGCCCGAGGGAAGCCAATCCTTTGCCGGCTACCTCAGGCAGGTGAAGAGGACCGCGCTTGGCGCATTGGAGCATCAGGACTATCCGTTCGAAGAGCTTGTCGAACGGGTCAAGCCCCCGAGGGACATCAGCCGGAATCCGCTGTTCGATGCCATGTTCGTCCTGCAGAATATGGACTCGCCCAAGCTGGCTCTGGGGGATGTGCTTCTGGCTCCCTATCCCTTCGAATTTCCGACAGCGAAGTTTGATTTGACCTTGACCGTCATGGAGCAGGGAGACGTGCTGTCCTGCCATCTGGAGTACGCTGCTGCTCTGTTCTCACACGATACCGCTGAGCGGTGGGCGGGCTTCTATCAAGAGCTGCTGGGTCAGATCACCGGCAGTCCGGGTCTGGAACTCCGCAGGTTTGGATTGATGCGGGAGACGGACCAGGAGCTGGTGAGCAGGCTGTTCCTGAAGCCGGACGAGCCGATCCCGGCGGAAGCGGCACAGACGCTGCACGGGCTCATCGAGCAGCAGGCCGGACGGACTCCCGACAGGACGGCACTGGTGTGCGGGGGAGAGCGGATCACCTATCAGGAATTAAACCGCAGGGCGGACCGGCTGGCCGCCAGACTGAGAGCCAGGGGGGTGCGCAGGGACGAGATTGTCGCTCTGCTCGCCGACCGGTCCATTGCCCTGGTCACGGGACTTCTCGCCGTGAATAAGGCCGGGGCCGCCTATCTGCCGCTCGATCCCGATTATCCGGAAGAACGCATCCGCCTGATGCTTGAAGACAGCGGATGCAGGCTCGCGGTCACCAGGGACGCACACTTCGGGCAGGGGCTGCAGGGCATAGAGATCGTACAGCCGGATCCGGAGGAGCCGCCCTCCGGGACGGAGACTGATGCAGCGCAGACGCCGCCGGAAGGAGCGCCGGTCCGGCCTGAAGATCTGGCCTATGTGATTTATACCTCCGGCTCTACCGGCAAGCCGAAAGGGGTCATGATCGAGCACCGGTCGGTGCATAATCTGCTTCTCGGGATGACACGGGACATCCCGCTTGCCGGGCTGAAGACCGTGCTGTCCTTAACGACCGTTTCCTTCGATATCTTCGTGCTGGAAACGCTGCTGCCACTGATGCTCGGAAGCACGGTCGTTCTTGCTTCCCGGGAGGAGCAGCTCGATACCGAAGCTCTTGCGGAGCTCTGTCTGCGCGAAGAAGTTCAGCTGCTGCAGGCTACCCCGTCCCGTCTGCGGATGCTGCTGGGCAGCAGCCGGATGACCGCGGCGCTTGCCGCCATGAAGTGCGTGCTTGTCGGAGGGGAGCCGCTGGACGAACCGCTGCTGAGGCAGCTCAGGGAGGCGGCACCAGCCCGGCTGTTCAATATGTACGGTCCTACGGAAACGACCGTCTGGTCCACCGTGCAGGAGATCACCTCCGAGACACGCATCACCATCGGCCGTCCGATTGTGTCGACCCGGGTTTACATTCTCGACGCGGAAGGCCGGCTTCAGCCTCCCGGTGTGCCGGGCGAGCTCTGTATTGCCGGCATGGGGGTGGCCCGGGGGTACCTGAACCGCCGTGAGTTAACCGAAGAGCGGTTCCTTCCGGAGCCCGCTGCCGGGGCCGGGGATGCGGAGGGCACGAAGGGCTCCAGGATGTACCGGACCGGCGACCGTGCCCGGTATTTGCCGGATGGAACCATCGAATACCTCGGCCGCCTGGACGATCAGCTCAAGATCCGCGGCTACCGGGTGGAACCGGGCGAGATCGCAGCGGTACTGGCCGGGCATCCGCAGATCTCTGCGGCCGTCGTGACCGATGCCATGGATGCGAACGGAAGCGGTGCTTATCTGGCTGCCTATTACGAAGCTCCGTCCGAGCTTTCACCGGCGGAACTGAGGGAATTTGCTGGGCGGCAGCTTCCGGCCTACATGATCCCGTCTTACTTCGTTCGAATGGACCGCCTCCCGATGACGCCAAGCGGTAAGGTGGACCGCAGAGCCCTGCCCAAGCCGGAGGCGCGGAGGGTTCAAGGTCTTCACGACACGGTGCCGAGGAGCGAAGCCGAGCGGGTGCTGTCCGGTCTCTGGAAGGAGGTCCTGGGTTTGGCCGAGGTCGGCCGTCATGACAACTTCTTCGAGCTGGGCGGCCACTCGCTTCATGCCGCACAGCTTGTGGAGACCATCCGAAAGCGGCATGATCAGCCGCTTACGTTAACGGACTTTTTTATGTATCCGACCGTGGCCTCCCTCGCCAAGCGGCTGTCCGGTCCGGATGCTGCGGAAGACCGGGTATCGGCCGCGCAGGAACGGGCGGACGGACGCAAAGCCTTAATGCGCAAGCAGCGGGAAGCCCGAAGCAGTACAAGAACATGAGCCCGAGCGGCAGCTTGGCGGAAGGAGAGGAAACAGAGATGATCACAGATGATACCTTGTGGGAACAGGGAGTGGCCGTCATCGGCATGTCCGGACGTTTTCCGGGAGCCTCCGATCTGGAGGGCTTCTGGCAAATGCTGTGTGAAGGCAGGCACGGCATCCGGTTCTTCACGGAGGAGGAGCTGAGAGAGAACGGGGTACCGGAGGAGCAGTGGAAGGATCCCGGGTATGTGAGGGCCAAAGGCATGCTCAGCGGGCCGGAGTTGTTCGATGCCGCTTTCTTCGGCATGCCCCCCCGCGAAGCGGAATGGACAGACCCGCAGCAGCGGTTGTTTCTCGAGTGCTCCTATGAGGCGCTCGAGTCTGCGGGCTGGGTGCCGGACCGGTACGAGGGCCGGATCGGCGTCTTCGGCGGATGCTCCATGAGCACATACCTGCTTCACCGGATTGCACTCCAGCAGGGGGCGCTGGGACAGGATGCGGAATCCCTCATTCTGGGGTGCGACAAGGACTTCTTGACAAGCCGTACCGCCTACAAGCTGAACCTGAGAGGCCCGGCCGTCACCGTGCAGACCGCTTGCTCCACGTCGCTGGTCGCCGTCCATCTGGCATACCAGTCCCTGCTCAGCGGGGAGTGCGATATGGCGCTGGCCGGCGGCAGCTCCGTCTCCTTCCCGAATGCGGCCGGCTACCGCTATCAGGAAGGCATGATTCTCTCCCCCGACGGCTTCTGCCGCACCTTCGACAGCGAAGCGCAGGGCACCGTGCCGGGCAACGGGGTGGGCGTGGTAGCGCTGAAGCGGCTGGAGCTGGCTGCTGCGGACGGGGATCCGGTCTATGCGGTGATCCGCGGCTCGGCAGCCAACAATGACGGGGGATTGAAAGCGGGCTTCACGGCACCGAGTCCGGAAGGCCAGGCGGAAGTGATCGCGGATGCGCTGGCCGTATCCGGCGTTCATCCGGAAACCATCGGCTACGTGGAGGCGCACGGAACGGCGACCCCGGTCGGCGATCCCATCGAAATCGCCGGTTTGACACGTGCCTACCGGCAGTGGACCGAACGCAGCGGGTATTGCGCCATCGGCTCGGTCAAGAGCAATCTCGGGCATCTGGATTGTGCGGCCGGGGTGGCGGGACTGGTCAAAACGGTGCTGGCACTGCATCACCGGAAGCTGCCTCCCTCGCTGCATTATCACGAACCGAATCCGCAGCTTCGGCTGGAGGACAGCCCCTTCTATGTGCAGACGCAGCTGGGCGACTGGCCGGAAGCCGGACATCCCCGCAGGGCGGGGGTCAGCTCCTTCGGCATCGGCGCAACCAACGCGCACGTCATCCTGGAGGAGGCGCCTTCTCTGAAGCGTGATCCCTCCACTCGGCCGTGGCATGTCCTGCCGGTATCCGCGGGTACGGAGACCGCCTTGGAGGCCGCAGCGGAGCGGCTGAGAGAGCACCTGACTTCCCGGCTTCCGGGACCTGCGGACGTGGAGGAGATCGCCTACACCCTGCAGGTGGGTCGCAGGGGGTTCCCTCTGCGCCAGGCGGTCGTCTGCCGGAATGGGGCCGAAGCCGTGCACCGGCTGGGACTCCCGGATACACGTGAGCCGGGGCAGCAGGCGCCGGGAGAGCTGCGGGATGCCGCTTGGCTGTTCCTGCCTTGGCGGGAATCCGATGCGGAAGGCCTGATCGAGCTGTACCGGACGGAGCCGGTATTCCGGCAGCACCTGCAGGAGAGGTTAACGGCGGCCGAACAGGCCAGCGGCCTGGTCTTACAAGAGCCGGTCGCCGCCCTGGCGGCAGGCAGCCCCGGCGGGGAGGCGCCGCTGCTCACCGGGCGCTCATGGACCGTCGTTTCCATGGCGGCCTCCTACAGTCTCGGCCTGACCCTGCAGGACATGGGGCTGCAGCCCGGCCGGGTCGGCGGGGAAGAGGAGGGAGAAGCGGTGGCGGCAATTCTCGCCGGACTTTGTACGTGGGACGAGGCGGTCCGCAGGGCAGCGGAGGCTGCAGAGCCGGGGGGAGCCGTATTCACCGAAGCACGGGGTGTCCCAGTGGCCGTCCAACCGCGCGCAGAGAAGCTGCATGCCTCGCCAGTGCACACGAAGCAGGCCGGCAGGCCGGCAATAGATGAGGTTCAAGCTGTCCTTCGGACCCCGGGACATCGGGTGATTGTCTTCGGTTCACCGCCTTCCGATGAGGACGGGGTGATCGGATGCCATGACAGCCATAGCTTGTCGGCCGCCTTGGCCGCCTTGTGGACAGACGGGGCGGAAGTGGACTGGCAGGCCCGGTACCGGCTGGAGAAAAGGCAGCGGGTGCATCTGCCCACCTATCCGTTCGAACGGCAGTACTACAGCTTCCTGCCCCCGCTGCAGGCGGAAGCGCCGCCCCCTCGAAGTTCGGCACAGGAGCCGTTATCGCCGAAGAATCCGATTGACGGCGGGGAAGAGCCGAACCCCCGGACGGAGCTCGAGACCACGCTGATCCGGTTTCATTCGGAGGTGCTCGGCCTTCCCGAGGAGGAGATCCGCACGGATGTTCCTTTCTACGAGCTCGGTGCGGATTCACTTTCGATGACCCAGATCATCTCACGCATTCAGAAGGCGTATCCCTTTCCTCTGAATGTGAGACAGCTGTATGAAGCGCAGACGATAGCCGAGCTGGCCGACTCCATTGAATGGTCCGTGCTCGATCTGCTTGAGCAGGAAGAGGAAAGGAGTGAAGCGTGATGGGTAAACCAAGTCCGCTCGAAGCCCGAAAGTCCCGGTTATCCGACGAAAAAAAAGCGCTGCTCGGCAGGCTACTTCAGGGTGCCGGGGATCCGGCGGCTCCCGGTTCTCCGCTGACCGGTCCTGCCGCCCCACGTCCCAGGCAGACGAGAAGTCCGCTGTCCTTTTCCCAGCAGCGGCTCTGGTTTTTGTCCGCGCTTGAGCCTCATTCTTCCGCTTATCATTTGATCTACGGCGTCAAGCTGGGAGGGCCTCTCCACAAAGAAGCTTTGAAGCGCAGCCTGCATGCTGTTGTGCAGCGGCATGAAATCCTGCGAACGGTCTTCGGAAGCGAAGACGGCACAGCTTACCAGGAGGTCCTGGACTCGGTCTCCATCCCATTGGAGGAGGAGGACCTTCGTTCACTGCCGCCAAGCGGGCGTGAGGAGGCGGTTCAGATGAGCATCCGCCGTCTGAACCGGCCTTTTGATCTGGAGAGAGGGCCTCATCTTCGTACCGCCCTGCTGGTTCTGGCAGAAGAGGAGCATCTGCTCCTGCTTGCCTTTCATCACATCATTACCGACGGTTGGTCCCATCACCGGTTCGGCCGGGAGCTGCTGGAAGCCTACCAAGCCTATACGGAAGGGAAGGAGAAGGACCTTCCCCCCTTGGGGATGCAGTATGGCGACTATGCCCGGTGGCAGCGGCGGCGGCATCAGGAAGAAGGCTTCCGGGAGGGACTGCGCTACTGGAAGGACAAGCTGGCTGGAGCCCCGGCCCTGCTGCCGCTGCCGACCGACTACCCGCGACCTGCCGAGCAGCGGTACAGAGGCGGGAAGGTGCCCTTCGTGGTGGACAGGCCGCTGGCCGAGCGGCTCCGCCGGCTTGCCGGGGAGGAACATGCTACAGCCTTTATGCTGCTCATGGCTGCGTTTCAGACCCTGCTGCACCGCACCTGCGGGGAAGAGGATCTCTGTGTCGGCACGACGATCTCCGGGCGCAACCGCAAGGAGCTCGAGCCCCTGATCGGTTTTTTTGTCAACACGCTAGTCCTCCGCTCGCAGGTGGCCCCGGAACGGCCCTTCCGGCAGCTGCTCCGGCAGGTCAAAGAAGATTCGCTTGCCGCGTATGTCCATCAGGACGTCCCGTTTGAACTGCTGGTTGACGAATTGGGCGTTCCGCGGAGCCTCAGCTATACGCCGCTCATACAGGTTATGTTCACCCTGCAGAATACGCCGTCCGTCCCTCTCACATGGGCCGGCCTGACCGCCGAATCGCTCGAGGTGGATACGGGAAGCTCCAAATTCGACCTCACGCTGGAAATGGCAGAGGCAGCGGGAGGGTGGATGGGAACCCTGGAGTATAACCTGGATCTCTTCGAAGAAGCGACGATCCGGCGAATGTCACAGCACTTCCTATGCCTGCTGGCCGGTATCGCGGACGCTCCGGACACCCCGGTGAATGCACTGCCGATGCTGACGGCTCAGGAGAGAGAACTGCTGCTGAACGTCTGGAGCCGGGCGGAACGCGCAGAGGATGGGTGGGAGGAGGCCCACCCGGCCTCCTGCCGTCTGGAGAGCATGGTTACAAGGCAGGGGGAAGCGCAGCCCGAACAGCCAGCCGTAGTGGAGGCAAGTGGGCGCATGCTGACCTACGGCATGCTGATCCGGCAGGCCGAACGCCTGGCAGGCCGGCTGCGCAGCCTGGGGCTTGCGCCGGGCGGCGTGGCGGCCGTGTGTCTGGACCGTTCCGCGGAGCTTGTCATCTCCCAGCTCGCGGTGATGATGGCCGGGGGGGCTTACCTGCCGATCGACCCGGCCCTTCCCGATGAGAGGCTGGCTTTCATAACGGCCGACTCGCAGGCATCCCTCCTCCTGACGCAGAGAAGCTTCCTGTCCCGCTTGGGCGCGCTGGACACGAAGGCTGTTCCTGTCGATGTGTCCGCTTGTCTGGAAGGGGAATTCGTGCAGGAAGGATCCCCCGACAGCGCGCCATCCCCCCAGCCTGGCTCCGGCGAGTCGGCCGCCTATGTCATCTACACTTCCGGGACGACGGGGAAGCCGAAGGGCACGCTGATTCCGCACGAAGCCGTCGTGAACTTCATGCAGTGGTACCGCAAGGAATCCGCCTTGTCTCCGGGCGACCGGGTATGCTTCTCGTCCTCCATCGGGTTCGACCTCTCGGTAGCCGAAATCTTCGGCGCCCTGGTCTCGGGCGCTTCGCTGTGGATACCGCCCGAGGCGTACCGGCTGGAGCCCGGGAAGCTTCGCGACTGGATGATCGGACAGGGAATCAGCTTTGCCTTTCTTCCGACGCCGTTGGCTGAGCAGCTGGTCGGTCTATTCTGGCCTCCGGAAGCGCCCCTCCGCCGCTTGTTTGCAGGCGGTGACAAGTGGGGGATCAAGCTGCCTCCCGGGCTTCCGTTCCAGGTCTATGATCTGTACGGCCCGACCGAATGCACCATCGCCACAACGTGGCGGATCATCGAGCCGGAACGCGGCGGAAGGGAGCTTCCTGCGCATATCGGACGGCCGATCGCCAACGCGTTGACCTATATTGTGGATTCCAACATGAATCCGGTGCCGGTCGGGCTGCACGGTGAGCTGATGATCGGGGGCCGCGGAGTGGGGAACGGCTATCTTCACCGGAAAGCGCTGACCAGAGAGAAATTCGCAGCCAACCCCTTTACTCCTGGGGGAGGGGAGCGGCTCTACCGCAGCGGGGATATCGCCCGTTACCTGCCCGACGGGAAGATTCAATTCCTCGGGAGAAAGGATGATCAGGTGAAGCTTCGCGGCTTCCGGATCGAGCTGAGCGAGATTCAATCCGTGCTGCTGGCGCAGGACGGCATTAAGGAAGCTGCGGTCATCCTTCGTGAGGATTCACCGGGGGACAAGCGCATCACGGCCTATGTGACAACAGCGGCCGGCAGGGGGGCGGATCCGGATCACCTGCGGATGCGGCTAAAGGAGCAGCTGCCTCCCTATATGGTCCCTTCCGCCATTGTCGTCATGGACCGTCTGCCGCTGACACCGAGCGGCAAGATCGACCGCCGGGCACTGCCCAAACCGGTGTTGACCGCGGCTGCGGATGAGGGGCACGGTGAACCGCGCAATGAGGTGGAGGCGGCGCTCTGCCGGATCTGGGCCGAGCTGCTTGTCCTGGACAAGGTAAGCATCCACCACAATTACTTTGAGATCGGCGGCGATTCCATCAAGACCATGATGCTCATCTCCCGGGCGAAATCGGCGGGCATGGAGCTCACCCAAAAGCAGGTGTTCCAGCATCAAACCATCGCCGAGCTGAGCCGGGTGGTGACCGTCAGGACGCCACCCTTGGAGAACGGCTCCGGATCTGCCGGGAGCGGGGACCCTGCACGTGGGGAAGAGGCCATCGTCAGCGCTGAGCCCCCTGTAACGAAGTGGGACTTTCCGCTGGCGCGCCTGAACCGCGCTGACCTCGCGCTTGTCCCCGGCCTGCATCCGCAAGACATTGAAGATGCCTATCCTCTGACGCCGCTGCAGGACTATATGCTGGACATGCTGGTTCAGAGACCGGGGCGTGCACAGTTCTTCGTGAACATGGTCATGAGGTTCAAGGATAAGCTGGACCCGCAAAAAATGACGGAAGCCTGGCAGCTTGTCGGCAACCATTATGCCATCACGAGGACGGCGATCGCCGACCTCGGACTGCCGGTGCCTGTGCAGCTGAAACGCAGGCATGCCCGGATCCCCGTCCGCTTCTGCGATTGGCGCGGCTGGGAGCCTGAACGGCAGCAGGAGGAGCTGAGGCGCTACCAGGAGCAGCAGCTGCTGGCCAGCGATCTGGCCTACATCCGGCGCCCGTCCACCTATGAGGTCATGTTCGCCACCCTCGGAGACAATGACCATCAGCTGGTCATGAGCTGCTCATACCTTCTGATGGACGGCTGGAGCCATTTTATCGTGCTGATCCATGTGCTGAAATGCTACTATCACCTGCTGCAAGGAAAACCCTACGAACTGCCGCCGGTTCAGGATTACGGCCGCTACGCGGCGTGGCTGCGCACCAGGGATCTGCAGGAAGCCAAGGCCTACTGGGAGACCGACCTGGCCGGCATCTCCCGCGCCACGCCTCTCATCCAGTATGCGCCGGGCAGCAGGGAGCGGAAGGAAGCGGGGTTCGGCAAGCAGGCGATCCGGATCGAGCCGGAGCGGCCGAAGGCCGTGCAGGAGCTTGCGGGACAGTTCAGGGTGACGGCGAATGTCTTGTTCCAGCTGGCATGGACTCTGCTGCTGGCCCGGTATACCGGTGAACGCGATGTCTTGTTCGGTGTCATGTCTTCGGGAAGGCAGGCAGCCTACGACGGGTCGGAAGAGCTGGTAGGGCCGGCCATCAATACACTGCCGCTTCGGATTCAGCTCCAGGATGAGGAGAGCGTGCCCGAGCTTCTTGGCCGGATTCAGGAGAAACAGCTTCAGCTGGCCCAGAGGGATTATACGCCGCTGAAAAGCATTCGGGAGTGGATCGGCTTCGCGGACGGGGAGCCCTTGTTCGAATCCTATATGATCTTCCAGAACCTGCATTCCTTCTTCGAAACGACCAGCGGGGTGGATTGGGTCACCAGCCTTCCGATCGAGAATGAATACCACAAGGCGCTGGCCATCTTCAACTCAGGTACCCCGCTTCGGGTGGATGTATGCGTCGATGGATCGGGGTTTGAAGTATACATGACCTATCTGAGGGCCGGCTTCAGTGACGAGTCCGTACGCCGGATGCTGTCCGACCTTCGCGAAACGTTCCTCGGCCTCCTCGCGGCACCGTACCAGCCTGTCCGCAAGTGGCTCCGTCAACCCTAGATCAGGTGCAGCGCTCAGGAGAGACGCTTCCTTCCCGGTATGCAGTCAAGGGAGAGAGCGTCTCTCTTTTTTTGTTGTAGAAAATGATGAAAAATGGCCGCCTTTCGCAAAAAAAATCAAAACAAAGCGTTCCGCCTGTCGTATAGTGGACATATCTCCATGGAGGCATTGATATGAACCCTAAAGAATCCGTCATTCAGGCGGCTGCCTATATTGAAGACCATCTGCTCGATGAGCTGTCACCCGCGGAAGCGGCCGAAGCCGTGGGTTATTCGCCCTACCATTTTCACCGCATCTTCCAGTCGCTTGCCCGCTGTTCCGTCTCGGAGTACATCCGGAAGAGGAGACTGACACACGCGGCCTGCGAGTTGTTCCATACGAAGGGAAGAATCATCGAGATCGCCATGAAGTACCGGTTCGAGTCCCAGGAAGCCTTCACCCGGGCCTTCCGGAGAATGTTCGCGGTGACGCCAGGACAGTTCCGCAGGCAGAGGGATATGAAGGATACGCTGTACCGGGCGATGGAAAAGCGGCCTTTGGACGAAGCGGGGCTGCGGCATCTGCACGAAGGGATCTCCCTGGAGCCGTCCCTGGTCCGGCTGGACAATCTGCATCTGGTTGGGATCTCGATCCCCGGCGTCAATGGGGATGAAGTCGCCCGGTTGTGGCGGAGCTTCCGGCCCCGGCTGCCGGAAATCAAGCGGAAAACGGGGACGGAGGAGGTCACCTATGCGGTCATCCGACTGACCGGGGAGCAGTGGGAAGTGTCCTATACCGCCTGTGTCGAGGCGGCCGGCGAGGAGGATCCGATCCCGGCGGGCATGGCTGCGTTGACGCTGCCCGCGGCAGCTTATGCGGTATTCTCGCATAAAGGAACACTGGCCCGGCTCCCCGATACGTTCCAGTACATTTACGAAAGCTGGCTGCCCAAGTCGGGCTATGTGCGTACGGACGCGCCGGAGTTTGCGCGGTATGACCGGCGGTATCTGGGACCGGCGCACGAGGACTCTTTATTGGAGCTCTATATTCCCATTGGTCCGCCAACTTAAGGAAGCATGCAGCATTAGGAGAGGAAGAATCCGGAATGAATAACGAAGCCGAGAAAAACGACATCCGTGCAGGATGCTGCGAGGTAAAGATCACCGACCGCGCGCTTGGAATCACGTTTCCCATGACCGTCATGTATCCGGCCGATGCGCCGGAACGGACCGTCCGGCTGGGCCCGTACCCGGTGGAGGCGGCCCGGGACGCGGCACCGCAGGAAGGGAGGTTCCCGCTGGTCCTGATCTCCCATGGCTCGGGCGGTTCGCCGTATGTGTACCGCTCGCTTGCCCGGCATTTGGCCCGCAGCGGTTTTGTCGTGGGACTGCCCGAGCATCCATACAATCACCGCGGCGACAACACCTATGAAGGAACGATCCACAATCTGGCGTGCCGTCCCAGGCATCTCCGCATGGCAGCCGACTGGTTCGATCGGGATGAGGTGTTCAAAGAGCGGATCCGGCCGGACGGTTATTCGGTCATCGGACATTCGATGGGCGGGTATACCGCGCTGGCGGCGGCCGGAGGCGTCCCGACCTGCTTTCCTGACGAGAGCCCGGACGGACAGCCGCACCGCATCGACGCGGCGCGGGATCCACGCATCCGTTCCCTGGTGCTGCTGGCGCCTGCGTCCGTCTGGTTCCGCAAGGAGGGGGCCCTGAGCGGTGTCCGCCTCCCGATACTGATGCTGTGTGCGGAGCATGATCCGTTCACGCCTGCTTTCCATGCCGCCATCATTCTTCAGGCGGTGGCCGATCCGCAGAGGATTCGTTACCGGACGGTGGCGAATGCCGGTCATTTTTCCTTCCTCAGCCCGTTTCCGGCGGAAATGATCTCCCCCGCATTTCTTCCCTCGCAGGACCCGCCCGGCTTCGACCGCGTCCAGTTTCATGAAACGCTGCAGGACGAGATGACAGAGTTTCTGCTCAGTGAACCGATGGGGAGGGGAGACAACTTCCATCGAATGTAACCCGTGTTTTGATGGAAACCTGCGGGGGCATCTATACAAACAGGGGCTTCCGGGCATATAATGAGAATGTCGTTAATTGTCGAATTTAGTCATATGATGACATTCCACTGCGGGGAGTACACCATGTTCAGGAAGCTGTCCTTACGGATCAAATTTACTGCCGTACTGCTTGTTTTTTCCTTGTTCCCCCTCTTGTTTTGCATTGCGATTATGGAGAACAGGAACGGGAACTTTTTACATACCGAGATCGAACAGGGGCAGCTCATCCTCGCCGATGCGACCAGCACCAAAATGGCTGACTTGCTCAAGGGAAAAGCCGTGATGATGACGGAACTCATCCGAACCCACGCTGAACTGTTTCAAAGCGGGGAAGCGGACCGGATTATGCGAGAGCTCCGCTTCATGAAATCCATCGATCCGGATATTTTCCTCATGAGCTATATCAGTCCGGACGGACTTGCCTACCATACGACCGGTAACGTGTATGATTTGAACCTCGATCCGGAAGGCTTCGAGCTCGTCACTGGGCCGGAGGTCGACCGTGAATTGATCGAGCTGCATCCATCCGGTGAGCGCCTGATTATTGTGAAAGCCCCGATTCTGGGGACGGACGGGAAGCCGATCGGAAACCTGGCCGTCATGCTCCAAGCGCAGACCCTGCTGGAACAAATTCACGATATCTCCCTCGGGGAGACCGGCAGCGCCTACCTGCTGTCCGAACAGGGGGTGTACCTGGCACACCGTGAAGCCGGCCGGCTTGGCCAAACGATGGCGGAGACGCTTGCCCCTGAAGAGGCGGGCCGGCTCACAAGCACGTTATTGTCGGAGAAGCAAGGCGGGATCTCGTACAAAGAGAGGGACGGTACGCTGGTGGAAGGTGCCTTTTCCACGGTGGAGATGACAGGGTGGAGAGTCGTTGTGATCGGAGAACAAGGGGAGATCCTGGAGCCCTTAATCCGGTCGAGAGCCTTCACCACTACGTTCGTCCTTATTGTCGTGCTGCTCGTCGTCATCACAGGGATCTGGCTGTCCGGCTTCTTCCTTCGTTCCATCGTGGCGATGAGTGCACTGATGCGCAGGGCGGCTCAAGGGGATCTGTCCGGCCGTCTTGAGGCCGGCGGAACCGATGAGATCGACAGCTTGAAGAGGAACATCAATGAAATGCTGGATTCACTGACACAAGCATTCGACGCACGCAGCGAACTGACCCGCAAGCTGCAGCACGCGAACTCCTCGCTGGAGGAGAAGGTCAGGGAACGCACGCTGGAGCTCGAACAAGCGAACCGGTGGCTGGAGCAGCAGGCGCTGCTCGACGGGCTTACGGGGATTGCGAACCGGAAGCAGTTTACCGAGACGTCACAGCGCATGCTGGACCGTTCGGCGGAGGAAGGCGCGGAACTTGTGCTGCTGCTGCTCGATATTGATTATTTTAAAAGATACAACGATACCTATGGACATGTCATGGGAGACGAATGTCTGAAGAACGTGGCGGGGGCGCTGCAGCAGGAGGCGGAGAAGCACGGTGCCCTCGCGGCCCGGCTGGGCGGGGAAGAGTTTGCGGTTATTGCTGCTATGACGGAAGATGGCGCCGTTTCCCTGGCCGGGCACCTGGTGGAGCGGGTCCGTTCTCTGCAAATCCCTCACCGGGATTCGCAGGCGGCTCCTTATGTGACCGTCAGCTGCGGAGGCGTGATTTATTCGCCGGAAGCGGCGCAGGTCGCGCCGCCGCTCGAGACGCTCATCCAAGCTGCGGATGAGGCACTGTACAAAGTGAAGAGCTCCGGCCGAAACCATTATCTTTTTGGGGGAAGGGGACCATCTCAGGTCACGTAGAATGTTCCACGCAGATCCATATGGAACAACTGGGAACCGATTGCCGCGGCAATCGGTGACGCATCCGGAGCTGCTCGAGCGGCAGGGCTATTCCGAGGAACTGTACCGGCACTCGCTCGGTGCAGCCCAGGAGGGAGAGGCGAAGGGTTCCCCGAAGCAGGGCATGGTATGACCTGCTGAGACCTCAACCGATGGGGGCAGGAAGACCAATACACAAAGAACGGCCGCTCGGCTGGTTCGACGGCGAAGCCCTTTTATCCTGGAGAGACAAGCGGGCCCCCGAGACATTCACGATCTGACATCGGAATGCCGATATAGCTGTATGAGCAATAGACAATATACAGCCAAAAGGGGACTTCAAAGTGAAACTGCTGCGAAATTTGAGCATCATGAAGAAGCTGTTGATTATCATCGGAGTCAGTGTACTGGCTCTGGGGTCCGTAGGGTTCCTGGGACTGCAGTCCATCCGGTTCATGGCCAAGAACTCCGAGTATATGTACAAGGAAAACCTGATCCCGCTTGGGACCATCATGCAGATCCGGGTGAATGCGAGGGCAAGCGACGCTTATACCCTGGAGATGCTGACAGCCAAAGATCCGGCACGGATCAAGGAGCTGAAGGATGAAATCGCTTCGGCCTGGGAAGAGATCGATACGATGATCGGTGAAATCGACCATGGCACCTTAACGGCAGATCAGCTGGCAATCCTGGCTCAGTACAAGACTCATGCCAAGACGCTGAGCGATAACCGCGGCCGGGTCATCAGCCTTATCTCCGAAGACAAAATCACGGAAGCCTATGCCTTGTATCTGGATGTCGTCGAGGCTAACCGCAAAGCCGTGAATGACTCGCTGAAAGCACTGCAGCACTCCAATCTGAACAATGCCAGTGCCATCAATGACAGCAATCAAGCGGATTTGCATGCCATCATTACCTATGTCATTTCGATTACCGCTGTCGCACTGATCCTTCTGCTGGGGCTTGGGTTTCTCATCGCCCGCATGATCGTGAAGCCGGTTCAGGAAGTCAAGCAGCTGCTGCAGCAGGCGGAGAACGGCGACTTTACGGTCCAAGGCAGCTACAAGTCGAAAGATGAAATCGGAGAATTGACCGCTTCCTTCAATCACATGGTGGCCGGACTGCAATCGGTCTTCCGTACCGTCCAGTCTTCCTCGCACCTGGTGGCGTCGTCTTCGGAGCAGCTCAGTGCGAGCGCCGCGCAAAACAGCAAGGCCAGCGAACATATTACCGTAACGACCCAGGAGCTTGCGTCCGGTACGGAGCAGCAGGTCGGCAAGATTGAAGACAGCTCCGAAGCCATCGCGGAGATGACGAAATATACCAAGACGATTGCAGATAATACGAAGAAAATGAGGGCGGACGTCATTCATGCGTCGGAAGTATCCGCCGAAGGGAATCAGGCCATCCAGGAAGTCAGCAGACAGATGAATTCCATCAACGCCAATGTGAACGGCTTGTTTGATGCCGTGAAGAACCTCAATGAGCGTTCGAATGAAATCGAGCAGATCACGAATGTGATCTCGGGCATTTCCGCCCAAACCAATCTCCTGGCCTTGAATGCGGCGATCGAAGCGGCACGCGCCGGCGAGCATGGCAAAGGGTTTGCCGTTGTAGCCAATGAAGTGAGGAAGCTCGCCGAGCAGTCCAACAAGTCCACCGAACAGATCTCTGAGCTCATTCAGATGATTCAAAAAGATACCGCTAATACCCTGCAGACCATGGAAAAAGCATCCGGGGAAGTGATGGCCGGATTAACGGTGGTCAGTACGGCGGGGGACTCTTTCCAGAACATCAAGCAGGCCGTTCAGGGCGTGGTCCTGCAGATTGAGGGCATCTCAACGGCACTGCAGCAGCTCGCAGGCGAGACCGAGAATGTCAACTCGTCGATCCTCGAAGTCCGCACGATCGCCAAGGAATCCGCAGCAAGCTCTCAGAACATCTCTGCTTCCACGGAGGAGCAGCTTGCATCGATGGAAGAGATTACGGCTTCGTCCCAGGCCCTTGCGAGCTTGGCTGACGAGCTACAGACGATCATGAGCAAGTTTAAAATCTAGTTTGGATCTACCTCGATCCGCCGTGCTGAAGAAGCAGGGCGGATTTTTTTGACTGCTTCGATCCATTCAAAGCAGGGGCTCGCGAAGCCGATAAATCCTATATGAAACACTATTTGATAAATCCGGTATGGCCGGCAGTAGCTTCGGCCCTTATCCCTCCTGAAGGAGCATTGTAAGATGTTGTGGAACTCAGGTATGATTTCAAACAAACTGCAGCCGGCGCTCATCCTGCTCCTCCTCAGCCTGCTGGCAGACTGGTTTTCCATTCCTATGCTGTACGGCCTGCAGTATCATTTCTCATCGGTCTTTATCATACTTGCCCTCTACCTGGTTGGAGGAAGAGCGGCGATCCTGATCTCTGCGCTCGTGGCTTGGAGTAATTATTTCCTCCTGGAGATGCCGCTATTCAACTCGGGGATCGTGATCGTCGAAGCTGTTGTGCTGGCAGCGGTTGTTCGCGTGCGGAAGGGGTCCGTGTTCCTGTTCGACCTTTGTTTCTGGTTCGCTGCAGGCATGGGGACGCTTATCGGATGGTACCTTTTCACGGGGACGGCATTCCACGGGGATGTGATGCTCCACGTGTTTGGGTACAGTGTGAATGGGGCGGGCAATGCGCTGGCAGCCGAAATCGTGCTGACCTATCTGCCGATCCTGCCCTGGTCCTTTGTGCAAAGGCAGTACAAGCCGATCCCGCTGCAGCAAATCCTGGTTCACCTGGCCATCAGCGGTCTGGTATTCCCATTCATCTGCTTCATGATCGTAACCGGGATCTCCCAGAACCATATGATTAATCTTCGGGCGCATCAAATGGCGGAGTCCACCTCCAATACCATCAAAGAGCAGCTGAAATCCTGGGGAGCCATGGAGTACAGGGCTCTGGAGCTGCAGGACATCATTCAGCTCGGCAAGCTGGACGCGATGGTGGATCATAGTGCATTCCCCTCAGCCCGCGTAGTCGTATCGAATGATAACGGCGATATTCTGGCGGACAGCTCGGGGGCTGCGGAACCGAAGTGGGACTGGCGCACCGGAGGCACCATCTACCAATATGACGATTCGCTGTACCTTTGGCTGCCGGTTAAACGGCAATTCATCGAGCCTTCCGTATGGCGTGAAGCGTTCTATTTGTATGAGTCAACGGTTGATGGGGGGACAGGCATTCGCATCAGCGTAAAGATTCCGGTATCGCTGCTGCTGGCGGACGCGGAAGGGATATACACCTTGGATTTTGTCCTGATTCTGCTGTACATCCTGCTTGTCCTTAGTACGTCGAACGGGATCAGCCGGTTTATCGTGCATTTCCTGGTCAAACTGACCCATGAAACCACTGGGCTGCCGGACAAAATGACCGCTCACTTCGAAATCTCCGTACAGAACAGCCATATTATGGAGTTTGACAGACTGCATGAGAACTTCCGCCAGATGGCTCTGAAGCTGAAAGCCATGTTTGCCGAAGCGGTCCACATGAATGCCGTATTGAAGGAGCAGGCCGATCAGATCAAACAATCGGAGATCCGCTTTCAACAGCTCGCCTTCACGGATGCCTTAACGAACATTCCCAACCGGCTTTATTTTCACTCCTGCCTGAAGGAACTGCTGGAGCAGCCTCATGCTTATGGCGCGCTTCTATTCATGGATTTGAATCAATTCAAACGGATTAACGACACCCATGGTCATGAAGCCGGGGACGCGCTTCTGCAGCACGCGGCCTTACTCTTGACCCAAGCGGCCGGCGAAGGCACGGTCTGCCGTCTCGGCGGTGATGAATTTGTTATTATTCTGCCGGCCGCCGGGTCTCAAGAGATCGAGCGAACCGCGGCACATATTCTGGAACGCTTCAACGAGCCTTTGGCGTATCAGGGCCTGCTGCTGCAGCCGAGAACCAGTATCGGGATTGCCCGGTTCCCATCGGATGCCGACCGCCCTGAAGAACTGCTGAATTTGGCGGATCGGGCCATGTACCGGGCCAAACAGCGGGGAAGCGGAATCGAGTGGTATCGGGACCCGGATCGTGAAAGGGAAGGAAGAACATGAATAAGCTAGTAAAGCGGATCGCGTTGATCCTGGTTCCGGCGTTGACCGCCGCCTGCCACCAGCATGTGACCGATATGAAACGGGTGGAGCCGACACCGGCCGTTACCGTCCAGCAGGAGAATCCGTCACCATCGGAAGAACTGGTCGTCTGGTCCTTTTATGATACGAGCGAGGGCGATACGTATTTTGAATCCGTTCATAGGGGCATCAAAGTCAATTCCGTCCGGCATTCCTATGACGATATCGCCGATGAACTCATCCGGTCCGTGAACTCCGGCGAGGCGCCCGACGTCGTCATCCTGGACAGCGCTCACACGGGAAAAGTCAATGGGCTCGATATCCTGGACAATCTTCGTGATGCTCCCTACGAGGCTCAAGAATATGAAAAGCGGATTCCCGAAGGCATGCTGCCCTTATACACGAACATGGCCATGGATAAGCTGATTGCCCTTCCGACCGCCCTGCCGGCCGCAGTCACCTTTTACCGGGCAGACCTGCTGGAGGAGAACGGCTTCCCTCCGAGCCGGAAGCTCTGGCCGCTTATATCAGCAATCCGCAGCAGTGGGTAGAGATGGCGAAGCGATTGAAGGAGAAAAATGTGTATCTGTTCCAGTACTACTCGGATCCTTATGAAACGGCTGCCTTGTCCGCAGGCTATTTGAACCGGGGAATGAAGTTTGCCCGCGGCGGCCAGTCGTTTGTGGATGCCTTCTATGTCTCCCGCGAAATCCGCAGGCATGGCCTGGCCCTCCGAAGCTCGATCTGGGATACGTCCGGCCAGCAGGCCCTGCGAAGCGGTCAGCTTGCCATGCTGTACGGAGGTACTTATTTGACCGGGCAGCTGAAAAGCTGGGCTCCGGAGCTGGCCGGCCGCTGGCGGGCTGCACGGCTGCCGCTCAACCTGTTCGGCTACCGGGACGGTTCCATGATTGCCGTAACGAAGCAAAGCCGACAAAAGGAAGCAGCCTGGAAGTATATTCAGGCCACGGCTCTGCCACAGCCGAGTGACCAGCCGGGCCCGGAAGACTATCTGGGCGGCCAGGATCTGAGAGGCTTCACCCGCAGCCTCGCCCCGAACAACAGGGGGATCTTTCCTACCCCCATGGATGCAAGGCTTAGGGATCTGTGGGACAAGCAAGCCGTGGAGATTGTGGAGTCGGAGAGGCCCATCTCCGGCCAGCTGGAGGCTCTGGGGCAGCAGATGGAACAGATCACGGCTGAGGAACGGAAGATCATCAGCGACTATCTGGGCAAACCGTAAGCTGACTGTCAACCGGTATTTGATCCGCTGCCCGGTGCATCGTATGATGGAAGTATCTTTTACCTTCGGAAGGAGGGACGGCCATGCCGGACTTCGCAAGACCTCCCTGTTAATCCTTAGGAACGAACCGGGCAGCACGGGCTCCGCCGATTCGGATTGTGCTTTGAATGTCAAGCCAACCCGATGAGGAAAGGGGTTCGACCGATGAAGATTACGCACAATTTTGGGATCATGTATGCGCTCCGCTTTTTTTCCAGCCTGATCCCTGCTTATGTCATCGAGCGGCTGTACTGGCAGGAACGAGGGATGACGATTGGGATGGTCGTCTATACGGAGATCATCTATGCCGTGACGATCATCCTGCTCGAGGTGCCGACCGGCATCGCCGCCGACCGGTGGGGGCGAAAGCCGATGCTGGTGCTGGGCGCGCTGCTCGCATGCACCGAGTTCCTGCTTCTGCTCTATGCGTCAAGCTTCTGGCATTTTGCGCTGGTGGTGTTCCTCGCGGGGATCAGCCGGTCGGCCTGCAGCGGGGCGGAGAATGCGATGCTCTACGATTCGCTGATGCAGCAGGGCAAGGCCGCTTCGTTCGAACGTCAGCTCGGACTGCTGAATGTCTTCGATTTGGGCGGCGCCATCCTGGCCGCCTTGTCCGGCAGCTGGCTTGCCGGGCATTATGGTCTCGAGCTGAACTACTGGCTGTCGCTTGGCAGTGCGTCGGCAGCGCTGCTTCTGACCTTGCTGCTGATCGAGCCGCGCGCGGCGCAAGCCGGTGAGGCGCCGATGCCGTTCTCTCACTATGTCGGCGCGTCGCTGCGCTTCTTCCGCAGCCAGCGGAGTCTGGTGCCGGTTCTGCTCAGCGGGATGATGACGGGCTCCGCCGTCGGATTCATCGACGAGTTCTGGCAGCTGTATGTGGACGGGATCGGCCTACCTGTCGTTGCATTCGGTGCCGTATCCGCGGCCCTGATGCTGCTCCGCCTTCCCGGCAGCCTGCTGGCCCCTTGGCTGGTGGGCCGGGTGAGGTACCGGGTACTGCTCGTCAGCATAACTGCGGTGTTCGCCGCCGGATTCGGGGCTGCCGCGGTGAGCCGGGATGCGGCAGGTCTGGCGGCCCTTCTGGCCGTGTGTCTGTTCTCCGGCATGATGGAGCCGCTGGTGACCGGATATCTGCATCACCGTGCCGACTCATCCATGCGGGCGACGTTAGACTCCTTCCAGTCCCTCGGCCTCAATACCGTCCACATTGTGACCGGCCTTGGTTTCGGATATCTGGCTTCACGTACCGACGTGTTCGACGGTTACGGGTTCATCGCGCTGGTGTGCACTGCATTCCTCTTGTGGTTTCTGGCTGCTTCGCGGCGGATAGAGGAGGATGGGACCACCTCCTAAGTTGATCTGGTGTTAGGTATCGCTCCAACGGTTATGAACAAGGAACAGACTGCCGCTGCGGCAGCTGTTCCTTGTTTGGCTTTCCCCGGGGCAGAGGACGGAATGCCGCCATTAGGCGGCTTTTTCTTCTTATGCAGCAGAGACACCCACTCCTGTTCGTTCACATTTTTGCAGGATTGTCAGGCGGCGATCGCAGTGGTAAGATTATGACTGATTAGTCAGTCACATTTTAGTTGGGAGTGGGGATGAGCGTGAGTACTCATCATATGAAGCTGATGACCGTTATACTATCCTCTGCACTGCTGGCGGCCGGGTGCGGCGGCCCCAAAACCGGTCAACCGGCGAACGCTTCCGTTGATGCCGCCTCCAAGGTGGTACGGGCGGCGAACGTGCAGAAGATCACCTGGGAAGAACAGGCTGCGCTCGCCGGCGAAGTCACGCCGTTCCTGGAGCTCGACGTCACGTCCAAGGTCGGCGGCGACGTAACCAGAGTGCTGAAAAAAAGGGGGGATCTCGTCACCAAAGACGAAACCATCCTGGAGATCGAGAAGATCGATATGAACCGCGAGAAGGAGAAAGTGCACGCCGCCCTGGTGAGCGCCACGGAACAGCTTGATAAGGCCAGGAAAGACCTGGCCGACTCCAAGAAGGAAATCGATCTCTCCATCGCGAAAGCGGACCTCTCCCTTGCGGAGCTGGAGCGGGACTATGCCAAGCTCCGCAATCAGTATGACGAAGGCCTCATCGAGAAGAACCAGCTCCGGTCCATGGAGACCCGTCTGGAGCAGGCCAGGCTGGACCTTGAGCTGCTGCATGACAAGAAGCGGACGCTGGAGACCAGCAATCCGCTCAGCCAGGGCGAGTACCAGCTCCGGACGGCGCAGCTTTCTTTGGAAGAATGGCAGCGGTCCATGACCTATTATGATATCAAGTCGCCCATCAGCGGCGTGCTGACTTATATGCCCATGGAGGAAGGAATGACCCTGCAGCCCGGCCTGCAGGTGGGCAAGGTCCAGCAGCAGGATAAGGTCAAGATCAAAGCCCAGCTTACGGAGGCTTATTGGCAGGCTGCCCAAGGGCAGGAGAAGATGAGCTTTGTTCAGCCGGGCACCGGCGAAGCGTTCGAAGGGAAGGTCATCTATTTGTCTTCCACGGCAGACCCGCAGACGAAGACCTTCGAGCTTCAGCTGGGGGCCGAGAACCCGGAAGGCAGGCTCAAGCCGGGAACCCGGGTGCAGCTGAATCTCACCCAGTCGGCCGCAGCACCTTCAATGGCCGTGCCGATCGAAACGGTGGTGGAAGAAAACGGCGGGTCTTTTGTCTATATCGTAAAGGAAGAGCATGTGGAGAAGCGGCAGGTAGTGACCGGGCGAGTGAAAAACAAGCTTCAGGAAATTGTCTCCGGCTTGGACGGCAGTGAACGGATCGTCACGCAGGGACAGATGCGTCTGAAGGACGGAGAGCGTGTGACCGTCGCTGAACAATAAAACAAACGAGGTACGGAATCATGCCAAAAGACAATGAACTGACCAAGCAAAAACTGCTCGATGCCGCATTAGAGATGTTCACGGAGAAGGGCTACCATGAAACGAAGGTATCGGACATCGTCAAGCGGGCGGGGGTCGCGCAGGGCACGTTTTATCTCTATTTTCAGTCCAAGGAGACGATCTTCACCTCCATCATCCAACAGACCAATGAAGCGGTCCTCGAGCAAGTCGAGACGATCTTCGCCGATCAGGTGAACCCGAATATGCCAAAGGAGGAGCTGAAAAGGAAGCTGTTCGAGACGATCTCCAAATGCATGTCCCTGTACCGAAGCCACAGGGGGATCATGTATCTGCTTCGGGTGCACAGCGCGTCGCATTTTGCGGAGGCCGAGAAGGTGGCGGCGGATTGCGAGCGCAGCTTCCTCGAGATCATCATGAAGCTGTTCCGCAAGTTCAACCTGTTCCCGGACTATGACCCGTTCGAGTTCGAGGTGGCGGCCCAAGCCATTAACGGCCTGCTGAACGAAACCTGCATGCAGTATGTGATTCTGAAGGAATCGACCGAAGCGGATGTGGAGAAGATTGCCCGCGTCGTGACGGGCATGATCTATGACATGACGATCGGAAGAGAGAACGCCTGAAGCGGAGGGAAGAGCACAGATGATCGGCAAGGCACTGAGGTACCGCAAAATTACGATGATGTTCATGCTGATCGCCACCGTTGTGGGAGCCGCTAACTTCATGGGGCTGCAGCAGCGGGAAAATCCCGAAATTACAGCGACGGTAGCCAGTGTCCGCACGCTGTACCCGGGCGCGTCTCCGGATAAGGTCGAGCAGCTCGTCACGAAGAAGATCGAGGATAAGATCAGCGAGATGGATAACATCCTGAAGCTCACCTCCACCTCGCAGGAGAGCGTGTCCTCCATCGTGGTGGAGCTGGTCCCGGGTTCGGACGCGGAGCAGTCGTGGGACACGCTCCGGCAGAAGGTCCAGGCGGCAGAAGCGGATCTGCCCGATGACGCGGAGGCGCCTGTGATGAATACGAATCTGACGGAGATTTCCGAACAGATTCTGCATCTTGTTGTCGGGAGCACGGATCAATTCGAAGCCCTGAGGCCCTTGACGGAAAACTGGAAGGAGCAGCTGCAGACCGTCTCCGGCGTCTCCAGTGTAGAAGTCATCGGACTGCCCGAGCGGCAGATCCGGGTGGAGCTGAACGCGGCGAAGCTCGAGAATTACAGGCTGCACTGGGGAATCCTGTCCCAGGCCCTTCAAAATTCCAGGGAGCGCGTTCCGATCGGCACCGTGGACCAGGGCAATCAGCGGCAGTACGTACAGTTGACGGGAGAGTGGAGCTCACCAAGCGAGGTTGCCGAAACTGTGATCTACCGCAGTCCGGCAGCCGGATCGTCGCTGAAGCTGAAGGATGTGGCAGAGGTGACGCTGGCTCCCAAAAAACTGGAGCAGCGTATCTTCTATAACGGCAAGCCGGCCATCGATCTGGTGATCAAGGCGCAAAAAGGGGTCGACATTCCGGACCTGCAGGACCGCATCGATACCAAGATGGAAGCCTTGAAGCCGCAGCTGCCGAGCGATGTGGAGCTGGTATCGGCTTTCAACCAAAAACAGAATGTCCAGCACCTCTTCAACGATCTGGGGAAGGAACTGCTGATCGGCATCGCGGCTGTCATCGTCGTATGCTCACTGGGCCTAACCCTCGGCACCTCCTTGCTCGTATCCGCCGCCATTCCCTTGTCCATTCTGATCGGGCTGATCCCCATGAAGCTGTTCGGCGTAGATCTCAACCAGATCTCGATCGTGGCGCTGGTCATTGTGCTTGGGATCCTGGTTGATGATGCCATTGTGGTCAATGATAATATCGAACGCCGGCTCGAACTCGGAGATGCGCCGGCCAAGGCTTCTTTGCTGGGAAGTAAAGAAGTAGGGGTGTCCATCTTAACGGCCACCGTTGCCACGGCGTCCGCTTTCTTCCCGCTGTACTTCCTGAAAGGCAACATCGGCGACTTTATCCGGCCCATCCCGCTGGTCATCACGAGCACCCTGCTTGTATCGATGGTGATGTCCTTGACCGTCGTCCCCATTGTGCGGCAGTGGGAGCAGGAGCGCCGGCGCAAACAAGTCAGCGCTGCCGATGGGCAGAGGCGCCGCTCTCCGGGGCTTCTCGGGCGTCAGTTCCACCGGTTAAGCATCATCTATGAGAACCAGCTCAGACGGGTCATGCGCAAACCGCTGCTGACCGGCTTGATCGCCCTGGCGGTCGGAACGTCGAGCTTTGCGCTGCTGCCGCTGCTCGGCGTGCAGTATTTCCCGACAGCCGAACGGGAAGAGCTGCTCGTCGACATCGAGCTGCCGGCCGGAAGCACCTTTGCGGATACCTCGGATACCGCGGCGGCGATCGGTGCATGGATCGGGAAGCAGGCGGGCGTCAAGGAAGTCTCCGTCTATGCGGGACGTTCGGCGCCCAAATTTTATTACACCGAAATGGAGAGGTATGACAGTAAGACCGGTCAAATCCTGGCCATGATCGATCAGGAGCAGGTCCGTACCAAGGACCTGGTATCGTCCTGGCGCAAAGAGCTGTCCGCTCTGTACCCTGATGTACAGATTACACCGCGCGAGCTGGAGAATGGGCCGCCGGTCGGCGCGCCGATTGCGATTCGCCTCAGCGGTACGGACCTCACCGTGCTGCAGAAGCTGTCGGCTGAGGTCCAGGGGCTGATCAAGGACACGCCGGGAGCCGTAGATGTCAGTGATGACGTCGGCAGAGCGATTCCCACGGTGCAGATGGTGCTCGATAAGGACAAAGCGAATTACTTCGGCCTGACGGAGAAAGACCTCTCGGCCACGGTACGCTTGGCCACCGAAGGCATCAAGGTATCGGATCTGCAGTACGGCAATGAGTTGATCGATATCACGCTCTTCAGCGAACAGGGGCTTGCCGACCCGGGAGCGAACCGGGATCTGCACAATCTGCTCATCCCTTCACAGAATGGCGGGCTGTATCCCTTGAAGGATTTTGTGCAGCTGGAATCCTCCGATATGATCTCGAAAATCCTGCGGTACAATCAAATGCGTACCGTAACGGTCCGCTCTTACACGGACGGTGTCCTGCCGGCCGATCTCATGAAGGTGCTTCTTCCGAAGCTCGACGCACTGCCGCTTCCGGACGGATACACGATCAGCGTCGGGGGAGAGAATGAGGAGAGGGACCAGTCGTTTGCGGCCATCGGCCAGCTGTCGATTGTGGTTTTCATGCTGATCTTCATTATTATTGCGATCCAGTTCTACTCCTTAACGACGCCGATTCTCATCCTCTCGACGGTGTATCTAGCGCTCGGCGGAGCCTTGATCGGCCTGTTCCTGACCGGCGCACCGATCGGCTTCATGGCCCTGATGGGGGTCGTCAGTCTGTCCGGGATGGTCGTCCGCAACGGCATCGTCCTCATCGAATTCGTGGAGCAGGCCCGCGAGGAGCAGGGCCTGGATCTGAATGAAGCCATCATCGCGGCGGGCAAGGCCAGACTTCGTCCGATTCTTCTTACGGCCGCTACCGCAGTCAGCGGATTGATGCCCATGGCGATTGCGGGAGGCAGCTTGTGGAGGCCGATGGCCGTCTCCATCATCAGCGGATTGATCTATTCCACGATTCTCACCCTTGTGGTGGTGCCGTCTCTCTACCGCATCCTGGCCGGGTGGAAGCTGCGCCGCGCGGAACAGCGGCATACGCAAGAAGTGAAAGGGCCCCATTCGCTGAGTATGTGAGCGGGATCGTAAGTAATGATGTGGACGGATGTGGACGGACCCATTGCCTTCCACCATTAACCAGTTGACGGGCCTCCACCGATAACAGTATATTGATAGTAACTTCATACATCCCTCAAAGGGGAGTAGCTATCCGAACAAAGTCGTCATTCCGTGGCTTGATGCCTCCGGCTTTGTTGCAGCGTCACTTACGTTGTTAGCGAGACCTTTGCCAGTCGGCAAAGGTCTTTTGGTATTCATTCGAGAGCCCTTGCCGAACCCGGTAAGGGCTGTTTGTGTTATATCCGCTAAAGGAGAGATTACGAATGGACATGACGATTTTGCTTGAATACGGCTGGGTGCTGCTGATCCTGATCCTCCTCGAGGGGCTGCTGGCTGCGGATAACGCGCTGGTGCTGGCCATCATGGTGAAGCATTTGCCCGAAGAAGCCCGGAAGCGGGCACTGTTCTACGGGTTAGCAGGTGCCTTTGTTTTCCGCTTCGCTTCCTTGTTCATCATCTCGTTCCTTGTGGATGTGTGGCAGGTGCAGGCGATCGGCGCGGTGTACTTGCTCTTCATTGCCCTCCATCATGTGTTCCGCAAGGTGCTGGTCAAGAAAGCGGAAACCGGCTCCGGTCCGGCATGGGAGCCCGTGAAGAAAGGGGCGGGGTTCTGGACCACCGTGTTTAAGGTGGAGCTGGCGGATATCGCCTTTGCCGTCGATTCGATCCTTGCCGCTGTAGCCTTGGCTGTCGCTCTTCCGCAAACCCCGCTTCCCCGGATCGGCGGGATGGATGGAGGACACTTCCTGGTCATCTTCGCCGGCGGATTCATTGGGCTCATCATTATGCGGTTCGCCGCTTCTTACTTCGTACAGCTGCTGCAGCGCAGACCGGGCCTGGAAATCGCCGCCTTTCTGATTGTGGGCTGGGTAGGGGTCAAATTATCGGTGTATACTTTATCCCATCCGGCTCTGTCCGTCCTGCCTGAAGGATTCGCCAAGCTGCCCGAATGGAAATTGTCCTTCTATGCGGTCCTGATCCTGATTGCGCTCGGCGGCTGGTTTTTCTCCAAGGAAAAGCCCGCCGAGAGCGGACACTAAACGGGCTTCGATGCTGCAGTCCGGCCTCATCCCGATACACCGGGTGAAATCTCATGAATGAAAGCAGCAGCAATCAAAGAACGGTCCAGGGAGCTTCTTCCCTGGACCATTCTTTATAAACTGCTATTTAGTTGGACTTAGGGACTGCCGCTTGACTGGCCGCCCGAAATGCGGTTATTATGGATTCATTAAATCGTTAATTAAGGAGACTGAAACTATGTACAGCAGCCCCTCAAGCCATCACCGTGACGCAGAGGGATCTCATCATATGAAGCCTGACTTTGTTCCCAAGCCGGGCGCCGAGGTCTTGTCATTGCTGCAGCCCCAGCCGGGAGAACGCATCCTTGACGTCGGCTGCGGGGCAGGGGACCTGACGGCTGCTATCGCAGCCGCGGGAGCGGTCCCCACAGGGATTGACCTCTCGGAGGAGATCGTGGGACGGGCCATCCAGAAGTATCCCGACCTGCATTTTGAGGTGGCTGACGTCTGCCGTTACCGGACAGATGCCCCCTATGACGCCGTGTTCTCCCATGCCTCCCTGCACTGGATCCAGGATGCTCCCGCCGCTGCGCGCTCCATCTGGCTGGCGCTCCGGAAGGGAGGGCGATTCGTGGCCGAATTCGCGGGCAGCGGCAATGTCGCCAGGCTGACATCCGCCATAGAACTGGCGCTCGAAGAACACGGTTATGCGCCGGCCGGCCGGAATCCCTGGTATTTGCCCACCATTGGCGAGTACGCCAGCCTGCTGGAGCACACGGGGTTTCGCGTCACCGTGGCGCAGCACTTCGACAAGCCCTCTCCGCTCCCGGGAGGGACAGGGCTTCAGCGCTGGCTGGACAGCTTCGCCGGACATTTCTTCCCGGACGTCACTTCCGAAGACAAAGCGTCGATCTACCATGCCATCGAGGCCCAGGTGAAGCCGCATCTGGAGAGGGATGGTCAGTGGATGGCCGATACGAGCAGGATTCGGATCGCAGCCGTCAAGGGTACCGCCTGAACCATGCTATTTTATGGTAGAATTGAATTCATAATCCATCAAAGGCGGACCGATGGTGAAAAGGAGGCTGCTTCCTCATGGCGTTGGGACAGGAGAAAACAAAAATACTGGGAGACTTTCTCAAATCGCGCAGGGAACGGATGAAACCGGCTCCTGCCGACGTTGTCGGCCGGTTCGGCAGAAGAAGAACGCCGGGATTGCGCAGGGAGGAGGTCGCTCAACTTGCAGGCGTTAGCATTACCTGGTATACCTGGCTGGAGCAAGGCAGGGTAACCACCACCTCAAGGGAAGTCATCGAGAGTATCGGAAGAGCCCTGCAGCTGTCTCCGGAAGAACATCACCATCTGCTTCATTTGGCCAACTATGGCGCGGAAGGGAATACGATCCGCCACGCTGAGCAGCTGGATCCCCTGCTCCAGAGCATCATCGATCAATTGCATTATCCTGCCATCATCGCCAACCATCGGACCGAGGTCCTGGCGTTCAACAGGATGGCTTCCGAGATCATCGCGGATTTCGATGCGGTTCCCGCTGCGCAGCGCGTGATGGCAAGGTTGATCTTTATGGATCCCCGCCTGCGCGGGCAGCTTGTCAATTGGAAGGCCTTCGCCGAGTACACGGTAGGAAGATTGCGTTCGAGTTATGACCAAACCGTGGGCGATCCTTGGTTTGAGCCCTTCGTCAGGGAGATGTGCGAGAAGGACGAGGACTTTCGGACACTGTGGCGGCTGCACCATGTGCAGCAGAAGAAAGCCATCCATTACACCCTCGACCATCCCGGCGCAGGCCGGCTGCATTTTCAATTAATCTCCTTTGCTGCGATCAACGGAGATCCGAACCTGCACTGCTGTGTGTTCACTCCCGAACCAGGTACCGATACTGAACAAACATTGGCGCATTGGCCGATATGAACGGCAGCCTGTTAGTCCGGATACCTGTATAAAGGCAAACAGGCAGCCTCCTTGAATGCCGGGTATGATGAACTCATTCCCAATCCAAGGAGGCACCAACCATGAAAGCAATCATCATCGATCGGCCAGGCGGGCCTGCACAGCTGCAGCTCAGAGAGAAACCGGACCTGCAGCCGTCTCCCGGTCTGCTCACCATTGATGTGGCTTATGCCGGTGTAGGTTATTTTGAAGTGCTGCTGAGCCGCGGCGAATTCGAGTCCGTATTTCCGATGCCGCTCACTCCCGGCCTCGAAGTGTCGGGGTATGTGCGAGCCATCGGGGAAGGAGTGGAGGGCTTCTACGTAGGGCAGCCCGTTGCTTCGATGACCCTGCACGATTTGAACGGCTTCGCCTCGATGGCGAATGTGCGGCCGGAGCTGACGGTGCCGCTCGACCAGCTGGGAGCCGACCTCGACCTGGCGACGGCGGCAGCCTCGATCGTCAATCTGACCACGCCTACCTGGCCGTCAAAGATGTCTATCGAATGCGCAGAGGGGACAGCATCCTCGTTCATGCGGCCGCCGGCGGACTCGGCAGCTTCCTGGGGCAGGTAGCCAGGCGGCTGGGGGCCGGCAGAATCCTCGGCACGGTCGGAAGCGCCGGCAAACTGAACCAGGCGGCAGCCTTCGGATACGACGAAGTCTTCCTCCGGACCGATTTTGTCGAGAGAACCCTTAAGGCAACCGGACAACAAGGCGTTGATGCCGTGTTTGACCCGGTGGGGGGACCCATGCGCAAACAAAGCTTGGAGGTGCTTCGTCCGCTCGGGCAGCTGGTTGTCGTGGGCAATGCCAGTGGAGAGGAGGATATCCCCCATTCCTTTAATCAGATCTGGTTTTCAAACCGCCAGCTTGCCGGCTTTACCTTAGGCGGATACAGCGACAGCAATCCGGTGGAGACCGGGAAAGCGGCGCGGGAAGCGCTGGGGATGCTGGCAAGAAAGGAGCTCCATGCGGAGATCCAGGGCGTATACCCTCTGGAGCAAGCCGCAGCAGCCCTTACTCTCCTGGAGGAGAAGAACACGGTCGGCAAACTGGTTTTGCAGGTATCATCGTAACCCTGTCCCCTGGTGCCGCGTTCATCGTGTCCGTGGACTAAATATGCTTCAGCAGAATGCCGCCTGCATGTGCGGCATTTTTTGTTTGCTGCTTTAAAAATTACAGTACATTCTATAGTTCCCCGGGTAAACCGTTCGTGGCATCCACGTTATAATTAAAACCTGTAAAGGAGGGGGAGTCCGGACAATGGTAAGCGATTCACTCAAGTTTCTACATCCCTAAGGAGGAGTGCATCAAATGAACCCAAAGCTGAAAACCATCATCTCGTTCATACTCATAGCGGCCTTGCTTATTCCGTCAGGCCGGTTGGCTCCGGCAGCGGAAGCGGCGGCGCCCGACATTCCCGTCCTGCTGTACCATCGGATTGTAGCTGAAGCGACGGATGACTGGACCCATACAAGTACAGCCGAATTCGAAAAGCAGATGGCCTACCTGAGTGACCATGGGTATGACACGTTATCCGCCGAACAGTATGTCGATATCCTGGAAGGAAGGGAAACTCCCCCGGATAAGCCGATTCTGCTGACCTTCGACGATGCGACGCCGGATTTCGTGACCACCGCGCTTCCGATCTTGAAGCGGCACGGGATGCATGCCGTACTGTTTGTCGTCAGCGACTGGATCGGCGGCGGCTACAGCATGAGTACCGCACAATTGGAAGCGCTTGCTCAAGAGCCGGGCGTCAGTCTTCAGAACCACACCAAGACGCACAGCAAATGGAATCTGGACATCCGGGATTACCAAGGAGCAGGCGGCTGATGAGATTGCCCCGGCGAATGGGTACCTGAAGAGCAAGACAGGCCAGGACCCGGCGCTTCTCGCTTATCCATACGGCGCCTACAACGCGAACGCGGAAGCGGCCGCTCAGGAGAACGGCATCCGATACGCCTTTAAAGTGGGCTATCCGAATCAAGGGAAGTACGCGATGGGCCGCCACTACCTGAAGAAAAGCACGACCCTGACGGAGTTCGCCGCGATGGTGGGCGGACCGGCCCCCGCACTGGAGTCGGCGCAGGGCGATCCGGTCACGGTGTACCATGAAGACTTTGCGGACGGCCAAGGAGTCGCAGCGCAGTCGGGCGCAGCGGTGCTTACGCCGGTTACGGGTAAAGGGTTTGCCGGCAACGAGGACGGTGCGGCGCTGTATGTCAGCGGCAGAACGAACAACTGGGATGCGGCGGATTTCAAATTCAGCGACATGGGCCTCGTGAACGGCAAAACCTACACGGTAACCGCCTCCGTATACGTTGACTCGGATGCGGCCGTGCCGGCCGGGGCGCAGGCTTATCTGCAAACCATCGGCAGCTACGGCCTGCTGGCGAATGTGAATTACGAAGCCGGGCAGGCGATCACCCTGACCAAAGAATTCACCGTGGATGCAGCCAAAGACCATACCCTGCGTATTCAATCGAATACGGAAGGGGCCTCGGTTCCGTTCTATATCGGAGATCTGCGGATCACCGAGAAGGCTGCTGCGGGCGGGGAGACGCCTGAAGAGCCGGAACCCCCGAGAGACCCTGCGCTGCCGTTCAGCACGGTCACCTTCGAAGACCAAACGGCAGGCGGCTTTGCAGGCCGGGCCGGCACGGAAACGCTCACCGTCACGAATGAAGACAATCATACGGCAGGCGGCTCCTACGCTCTGAAAGTGGAGGGCCGAACCAACACATGGCATGGTCCCGCCCTGCGTGTGGAGAAGTACGTTGACAAGGGCTACGAGTACAAAGTCTCGGTCTGGGTCAAGCTGATCTCGCCGGCCAGCTCTCAGCTCCAGCTGTCCACGCAGGTGGGGAGCACAAGCCCGAGCTACAACAACATTCTGGCCCAAACGATCTCCACCACCGACGGCTGGGTCCTGTACGAAGGAACCTACCGATATACCAATGTCAGCGACGAGTATTTGACGATCTATATGGAAAGCTCCAATAACAGTACGGCTTCCTTCTATATCGACGATATCAGCTTCACTAGCACGGGCTCCGGTCCGGTTGCCATCCAGAAAGATCTGACTCCGATCCAAGATGCCTACCGGAACGATTTTCTGATCGGCAACGCCGTATCGTCCGCCGACCTGAGCGGGGTAAGACTCGAGCTGCTCAAGATGCACCATCATGTCGTCACGGCGGAAAATGCGATGAAGCCGGATGCCATGCAGCCTCAGAAGGGCAGCTTTACCTTCACCGCAGCCGACAGCATTGTCGATGGAGCGCTGGCCGAGGGACTCCAGGTTCACGGTCACGTGCTGGTCTGGCATCAGCAGACACCGGCGTGGATGAATACATCCGGGGGGGCACCTCTGGGCCGGGAGGAAGCGCTCGCCAACCTGCGGACGCATATCCGGACCGTCATGGAGCATTACGGCGACAAGCTGATCTCCTGGGACGTCGTGAACGAAGCGATGATCGACAACCCGCCGAATCCGGCGGATTGGAAGAACGCGCTGCGCCGGTCCGCTTGGTACAACGCCATTGGACCGGACTTCGTGGAGCAGTCCTACCTGGCGGCCCGTGAGGTGCTGGACGAGCATCCGGAATGGGACATCAAGCTGTATTACAACGACTATAATGAAGATAACGCGAATAAAGCCGAGGCCATCTACCGCATGGTCAAGGAAATCAATGAGACCTACGCACAGACACATCCCGGCAAGCTCCTGATTGACGGCATCGGCATGCAGGCGCATTACAATGTCAACACGAACCCGGAGAATGTGAGACGGTCGCTGGAGAAGTTCATCTCCCTGGGCGTGGAAGTCAGCATCACCGAGCTTGACATTACGGCCGGCAGCAACTCGGAGCTGTCCGAGCAGCAGGCGATTACGCAGGGCTATTTATACGCGCAGCTCCTCAAGCTCTACAAGGAGCATGCGGCCCATATTGCGCGCGTGACCTTCTGGGGACTGAATGATGCCACTAGCTGGAGGTCGGCTCAAAATCCGCTGCTCTTCGACCGGGACCTGCAGGCGAAGCCGGCTTACTATGCCGTGATCGATCCGGACCGGTTCATGGAGGAGCACCCGCCTGTACAGACAACCGCCAACCAGTCCACCGCTGCCTACGGCACGCCTGTATTGGACGGGACGGTGGACGCGGTATGGAGCCAGGCGCCCGGCATCCCGGTGAACCGCTACCAGATGGCATGGCAGGGAGCAAGCGGAACGGCCAAAGGCGCTCTGGGATGATCAGCACCTGTATGTACTGATCCAGGTCAGCGACTCGCAGCTGGACAAAGCAAGTGCGAACGCCTATGAACAGGATTCCGTCGAAATTTTCCTGGACCAGAATAATGGCAAATCCTCGTCCTATCAAGAGGACGACGGACAGTACCGGGTGAACTTCGACAACGAGACCTCATTCAATCCGGGGAGCATCGCGGAAGGCTTCGAGTCCGCAGCCCGGGTCTCCGGTACCAACTACACGGTGGAAGTGAAGATTCCGCTGCGGTCGGTCACACCGGCCAACGACACCAAGCTGGGCTTTGACGTTCAGATCAATGACGCCAAAGACGGCGCCCGGCAGAGCGTGGCTGCCTGGAACGATACGACCGGCATGGGCTGGCAGGACACCTCCGTCTACGGTGTGCTCACCCTCACCGGCAAAGGCACCGGCGGCGGCACGGACGGCGGCGATAGCGGTGAAGGTGGGGATGGTGACGGTGATAGTGGTGACACCGACAACGACAACGACAACGACACCGACAATGGTAACCAAAACGGAGGAAGCAGCAATAACGGCGGCTCCAATAATAACGGTGGGAGCAGCAACAGCAGTGGGAGCAATCAAAACGGCAGTAACAACAACAATAATAATGGCAGCAATCATACTGGCGGCCCAGTCAGGCTGAAACCGGAAGTAAAGACAGCGAACGGACGGGCTACGGGCACGATCTCGGGCGACAGCTTGACCCAAGCGCTCGAGCAAGCGGTACCCGATGCGGGCGGCAGGAAACAAATCGTTATCGAGCTGCCCAAGCAGGCGGATGCCACCGCTTACGAAGTGCAGCTGCCGGCTCAAAGCTTGAAGGGCCAGGCGAACTTCGAGCTTCTGCTCCAAACAGAGAGCGCGGCACTCCGGATTCCAAGCCGCATGCTCTCGGGTGCAGCCGTTACCGCTGAGCAGGTGTCCATCCGTGTAAGCCAAGCCACTTCGGATCACTGGGATGAGACCACCCGCGAGCGGATCGGCAGCCGTCCGGCCATCGAGCTGCACCTGACAGCAGGCGGTCAGGTGATCCCATGGAACAACCCGGATGCCCCTGTAACGGTCGCCTTCCCGTATAAGCCGACCGCGGAAGAGCTAGAGCATCCGGAACAGATCGTCGTATGGTATATCGACGGCAGGGGCAGTGCGTCACCGATTCCGAACGGCCGCTACGATGAGGCATCGGGGATGGTGGTTTTCCAAACGCACCACTTCAGCACCTATGCGGCTGCCTATGCCTCCATGGTCTTCGATGACCTGGAGAGCGTGCCTTGGGCCAAAGGAGCCATTGACGCGATGGCCGCCCGCAATGTCATCCAAGGCACCGCCGAGAACCGCTTCACTCCCGGCGCATCGATCAAGAGAGCGGACTTCATCGCGCTTCTTGTCAGAGGGCTTGAACTGCAGGCCTCAGGCGGGAAGGAAGCCATGTTCAGCGATGTCGGGACGACAGCTTATTATTATGGGGAGCTGGCAGTCGCCCAAGAGCTGGGGATCGCCACCGGCCTGGAGGACCACACGTTCCAGCCGGACAGCCCGATCTCCCGTCAGGATATGATGGTGCTGACGGCACGCGCGCTCTCAGCTGCCGGCAAGCAAGTCCCCGCAGGTGCAGATTTAGGGGCTTATTCCGACGCGGAGAGGATCGCGAGTTACGCGAAAGACAGCGCATCCGCACTGGTGCAGCTGGGTGTCGTGAACGGCAAAGACGGCGCCATCGCGCCGAACGATCCTCTCACCCGCGCGGAAGCAGCCGTGATCTTGTACCGCATCTGGAAACTGTAACAGCGAGGGGAACGGAGTCTGGGAGGGGGCAAGCGCCCCCTCCTTTTTGCGGTTTGCGTCGGGATACGTATGATTTTAGAGCCGCCATGATACACAGATCAACCGGGAGTGTCTCCCTCCTCCGGCTCAAACCCGTTCCAGACCACCGTCTGCTCCACCGGGAAGCGGGAGGTAGGCCGGGCCGGCTTAGCCGCCCTGCCAATGGCTACGAGCAGGACCGGAATATAGCGCGGCGGCACATGGAACGCCCGGACGAAAGCATCGGCGTCGAAGCCGACCATCGGTCCCGAGTCGAGTCCCTTCGCTTTCGCGGCAAGCATCAGCTGCATGGCGGCCAGCGATGCGTTGCGGATCGCTTCATCGCGCCGATAGGGGGAAGAGGCGTCCACCGCATAAGCTTCCTCGATCTGGGAGAACAAGATCCGTTCGGAAGCGTAGCCGGCGTAAGCATCCTGGAGTCCGGCCCGGATGACGGGACTGTACACGGCTTCGGCATTCCGGTTGGCCTGTAGGTCCCCGAGGACGGCGACGGTCGCGGAAGCGTCCACGACTTGTTTTTGGTCGCAAGCGATTGGAAGCAGCTTGGCCTTGGCGGCTGCATCCGTGAAGACCACGAACTTCCAGTGCTGAAGATTCCAGGACGACGGGGCGCTGCCCGCCAGCTCCAGGAGCTCCTTGATCTCGTGTTCGCTGAGCCGGTGCGCTGCATCAAAGTGTCTGACGGAATGGCGCTCACGCATGATGGTGACCGCATCGGTTGAAACGGTGGATGACATCTCGATCGTCTCCTTTATATGAACTCTCCTTACTGGCCTTGCTCTGTTGATTCCCATGATAAGCCGGCATGCGGCCTGCAGCAATGTCCTTTTTGCCAAACTGTATCGATACAGTTCGGCGGATGTAATATAATGGATGGAGGAAAGCGGGGGGAGCCAAGTGACGAAATATGCGGAGATCCTCGCCGATCTCGAGCGCAAGATCCAGGAAGGACATTATGTATCGGGTCAAAAGCTGCCTTCGATCCGCCATGCCGCGAAGCAGTATGCCTGCAGCATCAGCACCATCACAAGGGCCTACTCGGAACTGGAGAAGCGCCACGCCGCCTACTCGATTGCGCAAAGCGGCTATTACGTGGTGGATAAGCCGGGGAGCCGCAGCCCTGTGACAGAGAGCGCGAAGATTGATTTTGCCTCCATATCGCCGGATCCGAGCGTGTTTCCGTATCTGGATTTCCAGCACTGCCTGAACCAAGCCCTGGATACCTACAAATCCGATTTGTTCACCTGCGGTGAGGCCGAAGGGCTGGATACGCTTCGTCATACGCTCGTTTCGCATTTGGCCGGTGATCAAGTATTCTCCAAAGCGGAACGGATCTTCGTCACGCCGGGGGCTAATCGGGCGCTTGAGATCTTGGCCAAAATGCCGTTTCCGAACGGGAAGTCGGTCATCCTTGTCGAGCAGCCGAGCTATGATCTTTATTTACGGTTCCTCGAGGCGGAGGGCGTTCCGGTATGCGGGATCGCCCGCACGGCAGCGGGCCTGGACTTAGGTGAACTGGAAGCGAAATTCAGACAGGGCGGAATCAAGTTCTTCTACACGATGCCCAGGTACCACAGCCCGCTCGGCACCTCGTACCGGGCGGATGAGAGGAAAGCCATCGCCCGATTGGCCAGCCAATATGACGTCTACGTCGTAGAGGACGATTATATGGCGGATCTGGGGGAAGATCCGGGCACCGATCCCGTCTACGCTTACAACCGCACTTCGCACGTCGTGTATTTGAAAAGCTTCTCGAAAATCATTTTCCCGGGACTGCGGCTCGGCGCCGCCGTGATCCCGGAGAAGCTGCTGGAGACATTCCGCACTTTCAAAAGATACGCGGACACCTCGCAGCTGTCCCAGGCGGCACTCGAAGTGTATATCAAAAGCGGCATGTACGAGCGGCACAGACACAAAATACGCGCATCTTATACGGCACGGATCAGCGCTCTGACTGAGGCGGTACGGCGGCATAACGAAGCTGGATTGCTGCAGATCCCGGATATCCGATCCGGTGTGTACGTTCCGTTCAAGCTGCCGCTGACGGTCAATCTGGAACGGCTCACCGAGCGGCTTGCGGCCAAGGAGATTCTGGTCGTCTCCGGCAAGCGGTTTTATTTAAAGGAATACAGGGAGCGGGAGAAGTTCCTGCGGATCAGCATCGCGAGAGCGCAGCCGGGGCAAATCGAGCAGGGGGTCCGGGAGATCATCGAAGAAGTGAGGCGGGAGGTCGGGTCCCCCTACTGATAGCGCGGCGGCTGCAGCGGCCATTCATAAGAACAGGGCAGATGCATGGGAGGAACCGGGATGTATAAAGTGCTGCTGGTGGATGATGAATTCATTATTCTGGACGGCATCTCATCGGTCGTCGATTGGGGGGCGGTCGGGACGGAGTTAAGCGGTACGGCGGAGAACGGAGTGGAAGCGCTTGAGTTTGTCAGGCGGAACCCGCCGGACATCATCATAACGGATATCCGCATGCCGGGCATGGACGGCTTGGAACTCGTGGCGGCCGTATCGAAGGAGTATCCGCAGATTTCGTTCGTCCTGCTCTCCGGATTCTCGGAATTCGACTATGCCCAAACCGCCATGCAGTACGGCGTGAAGCATTATTTGCTGAAGCCCTGCAGTGAAGAGAAGCTTGTCGAGGCACTGACAGAGCTTGTGGCCGAGATCCGGGAACGGGACGACAGGGAAGGGTTCGTCCGATCGATCAAGCTCAGCCTGGAGCGTGTGATGCCGCACGCGAAGGAGCAGTTCCTGAAGGAGTTCGTCACGAACAAAACGTACGGAGCCAGGGAGTGGGATTACTTCAAGGAAGTGTACGGGCTTCCGTTTCAGAGCCAGACGGTCCGGCTGCTGCTGATCGAGCTGGAAGGAGAGCACGAGTACGAGCATTTGTTCGCTGTGAAAAACATTGCGGAGGACATCTTCCCGAACCCGCTGCTGAGCTCGACGGCGGGAGGCCATGTGCTTCTGCTGATGGAGGATACCCTGCCGCAGGAAGAACTGTTCGAGCGCATCGACATGGTCCGTTCGACGTTCATGCGGTATTACCGCACCGACCTGACGGCCGCCCTCAGTGAACCGGGGCAGCTGACGCAGGCGCGCCGCCTGTATAAGCAGACGATCGAGTGCCTGAACCACCGGTTCTATCTGGAGGAAGGGAGCCTGATTACGGAGCGGGACATTTCCATACAAGGGGACGCCGATCATCACGGCTTCACCTATGACGAGGAGCGGCTGATCATGCCGATCAAAGCCGGCGCCTGGCAGGATGCCGAGCGGGAGCTGCTGCTGGTATTCAGGCAGCTGGGAGAGCTCAGGCTCGACATTGCGGCGACCAAATCATACGTCATCCAGCTGTTCATGGCCATGATCCGCCTCTGCGATCCGGAGCGGATGAGCGGTTACCTGACGCAGCTGACCGGCATTCTGGACTCAACCAAGCTTCAATCGATGCATCACTTGGTCATGTCGGTAGCGGAAGAAATCACCCGGGAGCGGTACGAACGGAACCGGAACAAGCAGTCGCAGATTGTGATGACGGTGAAGAAGATCGTGGAGCGGCATCTTCATGATGAGACGCTTTCGCTGCAGATGGTGGCGAAGGAGATCTTCATGAACCCCGATTATGTCGGCAAGATGTTCAAGAAAGAAACGGGAGAAAAATTCACCAACTTTGTCCTGCGCAGCCGCATTGAGCTGGCGCTGGAGAAGATCCGCAGGTCTTCGGAGCAGCTGACCATCTCCGAGCTGGCGGAGAAGACGGGCTTCGGCGACAACACGCCTTATTTCAGCAAGATCTTCAAGAGATATACCGGCTACTCCCCGTCGGAATACCGGAAAGCCCCTTGATGCAGCATATCGATTCCAATGAACCCTTTCAGGCCGCGATCCGCGGTTAGCGAGGGTTTCTTTTTGTTTTTTCTGACACCGGTCTGTCGGATTTTTCCGGTTTTGTAACATAAATCCCTCTGTTTTGAGCATGGGAGCGGAGCTGCAAACGCTGTAAAGTAAGGATGTAAGCGTAGTCATCGACAAATTATACGGGGAGGGGCCCAAGGAATGGAGCTAAAGCATCAGCTGCCGGCCAAAGCGGAAGTGCTGAAGACGAGCAGAGTGAAGTTCTACAAGAAGGAAATCCTGCGGAATAAATATGTGTATCTCATGCTGCTTCCAGTGATCCTTTATTATCTGATTTTCCATTACGGACCCATGTACGGCCTGCTGATGGCCTTCCAGAAGACCTACAGTCCGGTGAAGGGCATCCTGGCGGGAACCTGGATCGGCTTCGACAACTTCAAGATGTTCTTCGAAAGCTATTATTTCTGGCGGCTGATCAAGAACACCCTGATCTTAAGCTTCTTCAGTATCGTGCTGGGCTTTCCGGCTCCGATCATCCTGGCCCTGCTGCTCAACGAGGTCCGCGTCAAATGGTTCAAGAGCACGGTGCAGACGGTGAGCTACCTGCCTCACTTTATCTCCGTTGTGGTGGTCGTAGGAATGCTGAAGAGCTTCTCGGCGCTGGACGGCGGCCTGTTCAATGTCTTCCGGAGCCTCTTCGCGCTCGAGCCGGTGATGTTCCTGGCCGAGAAGGATATGTTCCGCCCGCTCTATATCCTGTCGAACATCTGGCAGGGAGCAGGCTGGGGTTCGATCATCTTCCTGGCGGCCCTCGCCGGCATCGACTCCCAGCTGTATGAAGCGGCGAAGATCGACGGGGCCGGGCGCTGGAAGCAGCTGCTGCATATCACGATTCCCGGGATTATGCCGACGGTGGTCGTTCTCCTGATCCTGCGGCTGGGTGCCGTGATGAACGCCGACTTCCAGAAGATCCTGCTGATGCAGACGGCGCCGACCTACGAGACCTCGGACGTCATCTCGACCTTCGTGTACCGCTCAGGTATCCTCGAGGGCAACTATACGTATTCGACGGCGATCGGACTGTTCAACGGCGTCATCAACTTCGGCCTTCTGATCCTCGCCAACACCATCAGCCGCAAGCTGAATTCAAGCAGTCTGTGGTAGGAGGGAGAATACTGATGAAACGATCGACAGGCGAGCATATTTTCGATGCCGTGAATGTGGTGCTTCTGTGCGGTGTCATCGCCATCTCATTTTATCCGATGCTGTATATCTTCAATTCCTCGGTCAGCGATCCGGATCAGATGTTAAGATCACGATCCTTCATGCTGCTGCCGGAAGGCTTCCAGCTGGAAGCGTACAAGCATGTGTTCCAGAATCCCAAAATCTTCAGCGGCTACATGAACACGCTGTTCTACGTGGTCGTAGGCACCGCCGTCAACCTGCTCATGACCTCCTTCGCCGCCTATGGGCTGTCCCGTGCGGACCTGTTCGGCAGAAAGCTGCTGATGAAGCTGATCACCTTCACGATGTTCTTCGGCGGAGGGATGATTCCGACCTTCCTGCTCATTCAAAATCTGGGAATGGTCAACAGCCGGTGGGCCATCCTTATTCCGGGAGCGATCAGCACCTTCTACTTCCTGATCATGAAGACCAACTTCGAGAGCATTCCGGACAGTCTGATCGAATCGGCCAAGCTGGACGGGGCCAATGACTTCACCATCCTGTTCCACATCGTGCTGCCGCTGTCCAAAGCGATTCTTGCCGTCATGACCCTGTATTACGCGGTGGATCACTGGAACGATTATGTCGCTCCGATGCTCTATCTGAGGAATCAGGACCTCTACCCGATCCAGATCGTGCTCCGTGATATTCTCATCAGCTCCAGTACGGAGGCGATGGGCGGAGGCGTCGATACGGGCTTCGCCATCGGCGAGAACATCAAGTATGCGACCATTATCGTCTCTACGCTGCCGATCGTGCTGGTGTACCCGTTTATCCAAAAGTATTTTGTTCAGGGCGCCCTGATCGGTGCCGTGAAACAATAAAAACCAACACTTCAAGGAGGCTTTTGTTCGATGAAAAAAAAGATGGGGTCCGTCGTATTGTGTTCTATCCTGGTAACCACCACCCTGGCCGGCTGTTCGGGCGCCGAACCGGAAAGCGGCAGCGGCGCTAACCCACCGGCCCAAGCGGATGGACCGAAGCTGACGGAAATTCCGCTTCCGATCACGAAGGAGCCGTTTACGATCAACTACTGGCGTGCCAATGACGCCAAGCTGACCGCTTCGCTGCAGAACTTCGGGGAAGTGGCCGCCTACAAGAAGAAGGCCGAGCTCACCGGCATCACGGCCAAATTCACCCATCCGCCTCTTGGGCAGCAGAAGGATCAATTCAACCTGCTCATCGCCACGAACGATCTGCCGGACGTGATCTACTATAACTGGGCAGACGCAGTGGGCGGACCGGAGAAAATGATCGAAGACGGACGCATTATCCGACTGAACGAGCTCATCGACCAATATGCCCCGAATTTGAAGAAGATCATCGAAAGCGATCCGGATGTGAAGAAGCAGATCACGCTGGACGACGGCACGATCTACATGTTCCCCCTGATGAAGCTGGATGCGCTCAAGTTGAATGCGACCACCGGACTGATTCTGCGCAAGGATTGGCTGAACAAGCTGGGTCTGAAGGAGCCTGCGACGATCGACGAGTGGTACAGCGTTCTCAAAGCGTTCAAGGAGAAGGATCCGAACGGCAACGGCAAGGCGGATGAACTGCCGTTCACCGGCAACTGGGGACCGGGCAATCTGACCAAGCTCCATGACTTTGCGCCGGCCTTCGGCATCATCGGAGGCTTCATGATGAAGGGGGACAAAGTCGCCTTCGGTCCGGTGGAGCCGGAATACAAGAAGTTCTTGGAGGAGATGGCCAAGTGGTACAAGGAAGGTCTTGTCGACCCGGAGATTCTGACCAATGACGGCAAAGCCTTCGACTACAAGGTAACGAACAATCTGGCCGGCTCCTATGTCGGCGGCGTGTTCAGCGGCATGGGCAAGTACTACAACCTGATGAAGGATCAGGCGGGCTTTGAGCTGACCGGGGTTCCATCGGCACTGGCTCCGGACGGCAAATCGTATGCCGCCTTCAATCTGAACCAGAAGGTGCTGACGTACGGCGAGGCGATTACCTCCAGCGCAAGCAAGGACAAGCAGAAATATATCGTGCAGTGGATGGACTTCAATTACAGCCCTCAGGGGCATGCGCTGTTCAACTTCGGGATCGAAGGCGAAAGCTACACCAAGGAAGGCGACAAGATCAAGTTCTCCGACACCATCCTCAAGAATCCGAAGGGGCTGACGTATGATCAGGCCCTCGCGAGCTATGCCCTGTCCATCATGGACGGGCCGATCAATCAGGACGGCAAATACGTGGATGCACTCATGTTCAACCAGGGCCAGCGGGATGCCAATGCCAACTGGATGAAGCAGAGCCCGGCACTGACGCTCCCGCCGATCCGTTTGACTGTGGATGAAGCCAGACAAAGCACCTCGATCATGAGCCAGGTGAATACGTATATCAACGAAACGATGACCGCCATTATTTCCGGCAAGAAGCCGGTATCGGAATACGATACGATGGTGAAGACGATCAAGAGCATGGGCATCGACGAGGCGATTAAGGTGCATCAAGCCGCATATGACCGTTACTCGAAGAAATAAGCGGCTTTCGACAGGGGACTGCTTTCCGGAACTGTATGCCCGGGGAGCGGTCTCCTGCAGTGAATACGCGAAAAAAAGCAGTGCGCCGGTATCTCGATTCACCTGATTATGGTAACCTCAAGGGAGAACAGATATAAAGGGGCGCGATCACATGAAGGCCTTCCGCAACCTGAGGATTAAAGTCAAGCTGTTCCTAATGATTATCCTGCTGCTGATCCTGATCATTCTGCTGGCCTTCGGTTCTCTCTACTATTCGTATTCCATCTATGACAAGCAGCTGTACGAGAAATCATCCCGCCTGCTGAATCTGTCTTCGACGACCGTGGATACGGAGCTGAAGAAGCTTGAGACCTTGTCCCTGAATATCATTGCGGACAGCCGGATTCAGCAGGGCTTGAAGGAGCTCGGCGGCAATCCCATGGAATATAACGGGTATACCATCCGCAGGACGCTGGCGGAACGACTGTGGGAGCTGATCAGCTCGGATGACCGCTACGTGCAGTCGGTCCACCTGATCGACTCCCAGGGCAGAGAGAGCAAATACGGGGATTCGATCTTGTTCTCGGAGCAAAAAAACGTGCAGATGATCCAGGAAGCAAAGCGGGGGAATGGGGCTGTGCGCTGGCTGTATCCGGACGCTTCGGACCCCATGCTGATTATGGTGCGGGAGGTCCGTTCCTATGAACCGCTGACGCTGAAGCCGATCGGCACGCTGTTCCTGCGGATCAACATCAAGCGTCTTGTGGAGGATTATGCCGGGATCGCAGCCGAGAACAGCGACATTATTCTGAAGTCGGGGCCTTCCATGGTCTATCCGTACCGGGAGATTCCGGAGAACACGGCGGAAGCCCTGCAGCCCTTGGCTTCGCCGGAAGGGTATGTTATCACGGCGCTGAACGGAGACGCGGCGTTCGTCTCCCAGGTGAAATCCCCGTACACCGGATGGATATTCTATAATATCGTCCCGTACAATGAGATCTTCCAAACGATCATCTGGCTGAAGAATTCGATGATTGTCCTCTTCATTGCAGCTGTGATCGTCGTGGACGCCATCGGCATGGTATTTGCCCGGAGCCTGACCAAGCCGATTGAGTCGCTGATCGGCGAGATGAAGGACATCCAGAAGGGCGACCTTGAGAGTCTGGATGCGGATGCGCTGTCAGCGCCGATCCAGCAGATGGACGAGGTCGGACTGCTGCACCGGAACTTCCGGCTCATGATGGCCCGCATCCAGACTCTCATCAAAGAGAACTATGCGAAGCAGCTGACGATCAAGGAGACGGAGTTCAAGGCGCTGCAGGCCCAGATCAACCCCCACTTCCTGTACAACACGCTGGAGTCCATCAACTGGATGGCAAAGAAGAATGCCCAGAAGGAGATCTCCAGCATGGCCGTCTCGCTCGGCTTCCTGCTCCGTACGTCGATCAGCCTGAAGCAGAATACGATTACGCTCGGGGAGGAGCTGGATATCGTCGATCACTACATTCGAATCCAGACCTACCGGTTCCGGAGCCGGCTTGATTTTCGAATGGAGGTTCCGGATGCATACCTGACGGCCGCTCTCCCGAAGCTGACGCTGCAGCCGCTCCTGGAGAATGCGATCCAGTACGGGCTGGAGCCGAAGATCGGGCCCTGCACGATCCGTGTCTATGCGGAAGCGGTAGAGGACAAGCTCTTCCTGGTGGTGGAAGACAACGGAGCGGGCATGGAGGAGGAGTACGTGCAGCGGCTTCTGCAGGGCGCGGTTCAGACAAGGGGAACGGGCATCGGTCTGCTGAACATCAGGGAGCGGATCCAGCTGACGTTCGGTGAACCGTACGGGATTGAAGTCGAGAGCCGCAAGGGCGCCGGGACCAGGGTTAAAGTCCTGCTTCCCCTGCAGCAGGAGGGCTGAAGAGTGAGAAAGCACATCTTGGTACTATTATCGGTCATTCTGACAGTATCCCTGACAGGGTGTGCCTCATTAAGCAGACCCGACGCTTCCGTAAGGAAGCAAGAAACCGTCACCCTGAGGGTCGCTTGGTGGGGGAATCCGCATCGCAATGAATTGACCGCTGGGGTCATTGAGAAGTATATACAGCAGAATCCGCATGTGGAGATCGAGTACGAGTACTCCGGCTTTAACGAATACTGGAAGAAGATGGCCCCTCTGGCAGCAGGCAATGCGCTTCCCGATGTCATGCAGATGGATATCTCGTACCTCCGTCAGTACGGGTCCCTGAATCTCCTCGAAGATCTGACCCCATACACCCAGAATGGACTGATCGACACGGCCCATATCAGCGAACGCCATCTGTCCGGGGGGAGATTGGACGGCAGGCTCTTCGGCTTCAATCTGGGCGTGAACGCATTGAACGGCCTCTACGACCCGGAAGTGTTCCGAGCGAACGGCATAGCGGAGCCTCCGCCCGGGTGGACCTGGTCAGACTTTGACGCGATGGGCGAGCAGCTGAAGGGAAAAGGGGTCTATCTCGGCACCGCGTTCACGCCGGAGCAGTTCTTCTCCTATTATCTGAGACAGCATGGCTCCTCTCTGTTCGCCGAAGACGGCACCCGGCTGGGCTATGAGGATGACCGGCTGTTCATCGACTACTTCGGCCGGATGCAGCGCATGGCGAGGGATAAGCTCATCTATTCGCCCGATATTTGGACCTCCGACATCAACAACCTGGCGTCGGACCCGTTCAATCAAGGGCAGGCCCTGCTTGGCTGGGGGTATTCGAACCAGTTTATCGATATGGCACGGATCTACGGCAAACCGCTCAAGATCGTTCCGATGCCGGGACCCCATACGGACAAAGGACTGTTCCTGAAGCCGGGGATGTTCTTCTCCATTACGAAGAGCTCGAAGCACAAAGAGGAAGCGGCCCGGTTCATCAGCTACTTCGTTAACGATCTGGAGGCCAATAAGCTGATGAAGGGGGACCGCGGCGTACCGGTTTCCTCGAAAGTGATCGAGGGTATGCTGCCGCACCTCGAGCCGGAGCTTGCGCAGGTGTTCGAGTACTTGGCCTGGGTGGAGAAGAACAGCGCCCCGATGGACCCCCCGGACCCGCTCGGCTCCTCGGAAGTGACCAAGGTGCTGCGGGACCTGTACGACCAGCTGCTGTTCGACCGGGTGACACCGGAGACGGCCGCAGCGGAATTCCGGCGGAAGGCGAACGGGATCCTGTCCATGAATCGGTCCATGGAGCAGGGCCGTCCGTAATTCCCGCAGTAATGCTCTGCGGAATAGAGAACGCTTGCTGAGAGCCGGCTGCCGGTTCCTGCAAGCGTTTTTACTGCCAGGGGACATCCCGGCAGGGGCCATTGAATCGCTCGTCTGCTGATTCAGCCGGTGATTTCATTGTTAAACAATAGTGAAACGCTCGGGCACCTCTTTTGGCGCGTTTCGGGAAGGAGGGGTGATCATCCATGAAACAATGGATCACAGAGTTCATGAGTGACTTCGGGTACCTGGGTGTCTTTGCGCTCATCGCCCTGGAGAGCGTGTTTCCTCCCATCCCGTCTGAGCTCATTCTAACCCTGAGCGGGTTTATGACCACCACTGCGGGCCTGAGCATCTGGGGGGTCATTCTGTCCGCTACCGCCGGTTCACTGGCCGGGGCCCTCTGCCTGTATGCTGCCGGCAGACGGATGTCACCCGCTCGGATGGAATCGTTCGTTACCCGTTACGGGAGATTACTGCGCTTGAAACGGGAGGATATCCGGAGAGCCCAATCGTGGTTCGAGGCCTATGGAGCATGGGCGGTCGGGATCGGACGTCTGGTTCCCTTACTCCGCAGCCTGATCTCGATTCCTGCGGGCAGTACCTCCATGAAGCTGTCTTCCTTTGTTTTGTTTACCGTGCTGGGGTCGCTGATCTGGAATTCCGTCCTGGTGTATGCGGGTGCGGCCGTCGGAGCCTCTTGGGAGAACATAGCGGGGGTCCTGGACACGTATTCCCATGTCGTCTATGCAGGTATAGCGGTCGGGGTGATCTTCTTTTTATGGCGGCTCGCCAGAAGACGCAGCCGGGAAGAAGCAGGGGAATGATGGGCTCACGATACAGGGAGCGGCTTCACCGGGCTTCCGGAAGTGAGGATGTTTCCGAAGGATCTCAGCAGCTCCGGGGCGTCCGTCCGATCCATGACGACTTCGATGAACACCAGGCGGTCCGAAAGCTCCGCTTTCTCCAGGGCTTCGGCCAATTGGATCTCATCGGTCACCCGCAGGCTGATGAAGCTGCCGAACTCGCCGAATACATGCGGGAGCAGATCATAGTTCCAAGGCTGAATATCATTGTACGGATTGTCGATAGGGTGTACAAGCCGCTCAATCGTATAACCGTCATTGTTGATCAGGAAAATGACGGGCTTCAGGCGCTGCGCCAGGAGGGTGGACAATTCCTGTGCCGAGATCTGAAACGCGCCGTCGCCGATCAGCAGTACATTGCGTCTGTCGGGTGCCGCCATTTGTGTCCCAAGCAAGGCCGGCAGGGAGTACCCGATGGAAGCCCATAAGGGTTGGGCGACGAAGGAGGCCTTCGCAGGGAAGGGAATGGAGATCGCGCCGAACAAGGCGGTTCCTGTGTCTGCCAGGACCACATCGCGGGGCTGAAGAAATTCGCTGATCATCCCCCAGAACCTTTCTTGGCTGATCCTGCCGGATCCATGGGGAGAGAGAATTTCGATTCGGGGGGATTGACGTGCCTGGAGGGACAGAAGGTTTGCCTGTTCCATGGAGCGCCTGCGAATTCGGGGAATGAGCTGCTCCAGCACATCGCTCATGACGACGTCCGGATAATCCACCTGACCGATCTGGGCACAGGAGGGATGGAGCTCAATCATTTTTTCCGGGGGAAGGTTGTGCGTGAATCCGCCGGTCACCACATCGTTCAGTCTCACACCGATACTGAGGATGCAGTCCGCGCTGTCTATCATGCTGCTTACATAGGGGTCACTTATCTTGCCCGAATACACTCCGATAAATTGCGGGTGATTCTCATCGATCACGCCTTTGCCCATACTTAAGGATGCAGCCGGATAACCGGAATGGTTGACGAAGGACCGCAGCGCGTCCGTCAGATGATACCGGGAGACTTCATAGTCGGCAAGAATGACCGGAAAGGACGCATTGTTCAAAGCTTCAGCGGCCAAGGTAAGAAAAGACTGCAGACGACCGGGGTCGCTTGAAAATCGCGGAAGGCTCAAAGGACCCTTCGGGCACGGGACGGATTGATAACAAACATCCGATGGAAGATAAATGTAGACCGGACGCTTCTGCAGCCAGCAAGCGGCGAGAACGCGGTCGATTTCCTCGGGTGCATTATCGGCGGTCAATGAGGTTTGTGCGACGGTCACTTCTTTGTACATGGACGAAAAATGGGTATAATCCCCGTCACCGAGCGTGTGATGGATCCGTTTCCCCTGCACGGAAGCCGAGGTGGAAGGGGCTCCCGTAATCTGGATGACGGGCACGTGTTCGGCGTAAGCACCGGCTATGCCGTTCAACGCGCTGAGCTCCCCGACCCCGAACGTGGTCACGAGTGCTCCGATGCCGCGGATCCGCGCATAGCCGTCCGCTGAGTATGCAGCATTCAATTCATTACAGTTGCCGACCCAGGATACTTCCCCGGATGCTTCGATCTGATCCAGGAAGTGGAGGTTGAAGTCCCCGGGAACCCCGAAAATGTGCTCGATCCCTACCTCTTTCATGCGATAAATCAAATAGTCTCCCACCGTGCAGAATTCCGTCACGTTTACCGCTGCAATCATGAATTTCCCTCCTGCCTCATCGGTATCGGTCATGTCCATCCCTATACTAGCTTCAGGGTCAAGAAATGATCAAGTAAAGCTTTTGTAACCGCTGGACCGGCAGTCAGGCTCCAACTCTTCTATTGAGAATGCCGTTCTGTCCGGCCGTGTTTCTATAGTTTCTGTTAATTTGCCGCCTCCGCCGAGTTCTGAGGGAATTCCTGTGTTAGAATCACATATGAATTCTCAGGACAACTTCCACAAAGGAGACGGACGGCTGATGAAAGCACATTCCCTGTGTATTCCGAGCACGGGCGCACCGCTTGAGCACACGGTCATTGAGCGAAGGGGGCTTCGGGAAGAGGACCTTCTGATCGACATCCAGTACTCGGGGATCTGCCACAGTGATATTCACCAGGGCAAGGGTGATTGGGGAGGGGGAATCTTTCCCATGGTTCCCGGCCACGAGATTGTCGGGACCGTTGCTGCCGTGGGTACGGGTGTAACCAAGTTCTCCGTAGGGGACCGTGTCGGCGTAGGCTGCTTTGTCAATTCGTGCGGTGAGTGTAAGTACTGTCTGGCCGGCGAGGAGCAGTTCTGTCAAAAAGGGGTTGTGTTCACCTATAACGCGATGGACTATGACGGAGCTCCCACATATGGAGGATACAGCCAGAGCATCGTGGTCACCGAACGCTTCGTGGTCCGGATCCCGGACCGTCTCAGCCCGGATGCCGCCGCACCTCTGCTGTGCGCAGGCATAACCACCTATTCCCCGTTAAAACATTGGCATGCCGGTCCTGGCAAGAAAGTCGCCATTGTGGGCATGGGGGGACTCGGGCATCTTGCCGTGCAGTTCGCCCGTGCTATGGGGGCGGAGGTGACGGTGCTCAGCCAATCTGCAAGCAAACAGGAAGAAGCGCTGCAATTGGGAGCCCGCTCGTTCTACTCTACCCGGAACGAGGAGACCTTCTCCAAGCTGGCCGGAGCGTTCGATCTCATGATCAATACCGTATCGGCGAACATCGACATCAATGCCTACCTCTCCCTCTTGAGCGTGGATGGCACGCTTGTGAATGTCGGCCTTCCCGTTAACCCTGATTCCTATCATGCCTTCCCGCTGATCATGTCGCGCCGGAGCATCTCCGGTTCGTTCGTCGGCGGGATTCGGGAAACGCAGGAGATGCTTGATTTCTGCGCGGAGCACGGCATCGCTCCGATGATTGAAGTGATCGGGGCGAATGCGGAAGAAGTGCAGCAGGCATGGACGCGTGTGGAACAAGCGGATGTCCGTTACCGCTTCGTGATCGACACTTCTACATTCCCGCAAGAGTAACAACGAAGCTGGCATCGGGACTCCACCGGTGTCAGCTCCTATCCTATCCGGGGGGATGGAACAGAGGAGGGACCTCAGTGGAACACGATAACGACAGCCAGACTTCCGCATTAAAGTCATGCAAGCGGTGCGGCGGCACGGAGTTTGGTCATGGCAAGATCGTGGGGGAGGGCAGCGTTTACCCCCTTAAAGCAAGATTCGCCATAGGCGGTTCGGAGCTCGTTTTGGAATTTTGCCTGGATTGCGGAGAAGTGGACTCCTTGAGAGTGAAAGCTCCCCATTCGTTTAGAAACTAATTCGGAAACAGCCGACCCGGATTCACGTTCGGGTGCCTCTACGACCTTCGGCTGCCGGACAGCGGCGAAAAGCTGTGGGATTGGAGCGGGGAAGGCGGGGCGCAAGGCTTCGATTTCGAGGCGTCCGACGAACGGTATCGGGAAGGTAACCCCGATCGGAGCTCGAAGTATATATTCCCTGCAGGACAAATAGCAGCAGGTAGTCCAAAGACCCCCTCATGGTGTATTGACCTTGAGGGGGTCATTGTTGTTCTCGATCCTCTGAGCTCTTACATTCCACGCGCCACCGGTTCCGGTTTCCCCTGCGATGCTTCGTCCGATAATCGGTCGGCCACCGGACTTTTGTCCTCAAATGGTGTGGAAAGCACGATAAGTGGGGTTGAGAATCCGAAAGCGCTGCAGGCGTCGAGGAAGGCGGCAAGCGACTCGGTAGTTTCGGTCAGCACCTTCATCAAATAATTGTATTCCCCACTGATCCTGTACAGGTCGATCACCTCGGGAGACGTTTCGGTGAAAGCGAGAAAGTCCTTGCAGTTATTCGTCTTGAACAAAACGAAAGATGTGGTATGCTTGCCCAGCTTGCGCGGCGAAATCTCCGCCCGGTAGCCGGTGATGACCCCCTGATCTTCCAGCTTCCGCAGTCTTTCCGTTACCGCCGGCTGCGACATGGCGATCATCCGGCTCAACTCGGATATGGGCATACGGGCGTTATCGTGCAGCGACGACAAGATTTTATAATCGATTTGATCCATGTATCGGCACCTCATTTTCCAAAAGGATCATCCTCATCCAATTGTACGCTCCCTTCCATACGTTGTCACTACATTACTGCCAGTCGAAACAGAATTGTGGGATGGCATTCACCTGCCTGTTTGTTTCGGGGCAGGATTGTTCGGAGGAATGAAGAAGTATACCGCTATTCCTTCCGAAATGAGGATGAGCACATGAATACGATCCAATTTTCCGTAATCAAGCCGTCGCCTCCATTATCTCGTGATATCGAATGTATCCGTGTTACGACACAGAAGAACAGCGAAGCGGGTGAGGTCAAAGTATGTCCCAGCGGGCAGCCGGGGATGTTGTACCAGCGCTGTGAGGACGGTTCCGCGGCAGTCGAAAGTATAGAAACACCAAGCTCCGTAATCAAGGATATTCCTCTTCTATTTTTGCACGGTCAAGGCTCGGAGCCAAGTGTGATGCGCTTTAAAGCCGCGCCCTTCACAACGATCCAGGTCGTATTCAAGTCCCATGCGCTTTACTCTTTGTTCGGCATGGACGCTTCCTCCCTGCATGGAAAGAGTCTGTCAGCAGGTCAGTTCGGTGCGGAAGCGCTGGAGGCCAAACTGCTGTCAGCCGAAACGGACGCGCACAGGGTCGCGCTGCTCGAGGCCTTTTTAACCCAAAGATTGGAACAGCCTCATAAAAGAGACGAATTGATGGAACAGGTGCTGGACTATATGCGCAGGAACCTTGCCGATCTTTCCGTCAGCCGGGTGTTGTCCGAATTTCCCATCTCGGAGCGTCAATTTCAAAAGCGCTTTGCCCGCGTGGTAGGCATGGCGCCTCAGCTGTACATCAGGCTCATCCGGGTCAACGAAGCGATCAGGTTAATCAACTCGGGTGAGTTCGAGCGATTATCGGATGTCGCCCAGGAGCTTAACTATTATGACCAGTCGCATTTTATCCGTGAGATCCGAACCTTTTCCTTCGTCAGTCCCAAAATCCTCACCCTGAGAGAGACGGAACTGCACGTCGATGAGACGGGATCATCCTACATGTAACGCTTCCAATTGACGGGATTATACAATTATGGAGGCAGACGCGGGTGTAAGATGGTCTTGAACAAAATCGTCGGGAGTGAGCGAAAATGAGAAGAATCATCATGCTGAACCGGATTTCGATCGACGGTTATTTTGCGAGTTTGAATGAGAACACTTTCGGCATGGATTGGTTCGTGCAGGATCCGGAAGTGGATATCGCCGTACGTTCCGGGGGTGGGACGCTGGACACACTGATCCTTGGCGGGCATACATACCGGGGGTTTGAGCGAAACTGGGTGCCCATCCTTCATGATCCCCGTGCTCCGAAAGAATGGAAAGCTGTGGCAGAAGAACTAACGGCCATGACGAAGATCGTGTTCTCAAGCGAACAAAAAGAGATTACCTGGGCAAATACCAGGCGATTCAACGGCTCCGTAGTCGAAGTATCGCAGAGATTGAAGGAAGAGGAAGGCAGCGATATTCTGATTATGGGCAGCGGCACCATCGTCCGGCAGCTGGCTGCGGAAGGCTTGATTGACGAGTACGTATTTATCCTCACACCGGTGGTGGCGGGGCAGGGGAAACCGCTTTTCGAACATGTCTATGAGTTCGGACTCACACTGACGGAGACAAAGGCGTTTGCCTCCGGCAATGTTCTGCTGCGTTATCAGCTGAAGCAGGGGTAGGAGGAAGAGGCAGCCGAATCTCCTTCGGCGTGCCTTTTCGCTCCAATCGGTGGGACGGCTGCGCAGGAAGCCTATCCAGTTATTGACAATTGTTTGATATCAAACTATAATGCGGTTATGGAAACCAGAGATGTTATTTCATTCATTGCCAAAATCAGAGACAAGGTGAACCGGTTCATTGTTCTGGAGCTGGGGAAGCATGGGGTTGACGGGATCGGCACCTCGCATGGGGACATCCTCTATGCGCTGTTCGCGAACCCCCGGCTCCCTATGGCGGACATAGCCAAGAGGATTCATAAAGATAAATCCACCGTCACCGCGCTGGTCGATAAGCTGGTCCGTCTCGGGTATGTGACCAAGGAAAGGGACACAGAGGACTCGAGGGTTGTTTATGCTGCTTTAACACAGAAAGGGAGCGAATTGGAGCCGGTCTTCGAATCCATTTCCCGAGAAGTGTTAGACGTATTTTACTTCAATATTTCTGACAAGGAGCAACAAGACCTGCTTCGCATTCTGAAAAAAATTGACCAAAACTTCTGACACCTTATTTTCGGTTAATTAGTTTGACATCAAATCAAATGGCGGGAGGAGATCGACGTGATAGATTACACGAAAGAATGGCCCGATCATACGGGGAAATACATAGGGGAACATGACTTATTTCTGGAAGTATTCGAGGGTGATCCCGTCAAAACGGCCCACGGCAGACCCCCCTTGCTGTTTGTACACGGTGCCTTCACCGGAAGCTGGATGTGGGGCAAATACATTCCTCACTTCATCGGTGAAGGGTGGCCGTGCTATGTCATGAACTTGAGAAGCCACTACAAAAGCAGAGTGATGGATATGACGACAATCACGTTCGAGAATTATCTGGAGGACATCCAGGAGGTTATCGCAGCGTGTGGTATGCCCCCGGTTCTGATCGGGTTCAGTATGGGTGGGATCTTGGGGCAGAAGCTGGCGGAAACCGTCCGGATCGCCGGGTTGGTGCTGGTCGATTCGGTCATCAGCAGGGAAGTGCATGAAGCTGTACCCTACCAGGTATTGGAGGACACGACACCCGGCATCATCCAGCCTGCACCAACCCGTGAAGAAGATACAAGTCTGGATGAATCGGCGGATGACATTGCTTTTCAAAGAAAGTATCTGGCCATGGAGTCATCGAGGGCAGTCCGCGCGTTTTCCTTTTCCTCCGAGAGTAAGGGGATATCCATCAACAGCCGTGCGATCTCCTGCCCGTGCCTGGTGATCAAAGCCGTTGCCTCTGACGAGGACGACCGGCGGGGCAGGGTAACCGCGGAGCATCTCCGGGCTGCATATCAAGGGCTCTGGAACACAACCCATACCGGTCTGCTCGCGGGCCAGAGATATAAGGAATCCGTCGATATCATCCTGGATTGGTTAAAAAGATATTAGCATGGGTCCGGAAATCTACGACGCCTCCACCTGCACTGACTCCCGGCGCCGCCAGCTCATGAAGACCAGGGACAACGCAATGACCGTGAGGATCATCCCAAGCCACCGGAATCCCCCGAAGCTGAACTGACCTCCCATCACCATGCCTGTCAATAAGGAGGAGAGGATGGTTCCGAGGTATCTGGATGTACTGAATAATCCGGATGCCGTGCCGATGATTTCTTTCGGGGAGCTGCGGAACAAGGCCGCCTGCATTCCGACAGAGGTAAGTCCGTTGCTGATCCCGAAAGCGGCTAACGCCAAGCACACACTGATGACCGGAGAAGCCGGATTCCAGGACACAATCCATACGGACCCCAGGGTCATCAGAACAGCGGATACGAGCAGGGCCGGCCGAGGTCCTGATCTATCGATCCACCGTCCTGCCACAGGGGAAGCCAGGATCGAGCACAGGCCTAGGGTCAGCATATGCATCCCCGTATGGAATTCGCTGATCCCGCGTACCGTTTGCAGGTAGGACGGAATCCCAAAGAAGAGTGCGTAAAAAAGGCGTTCACAACCATAAATTCAACATTAACCCAGGTGATTGCAGGAAACTTGGCAAGCGTACGCAGAGGAATAAAGGGTGACGCCGTTCTCCATTCATGCCTTACAAAAAATCCGAGTGTAACAAGGCCGGTGAAAGCAAGAATGACATAGGGCAATGAGACCTGCGCAGCTGATTTGGCTGATAACAACCCGACAAGCAGGGCGATCAGACCTGCGGTGAAGAGCAGGATCCCTGGCGCATCCATGGTTTCCATCCATTTCCGTGCGGACATCTCCCGTGCAGCGGCTGGAAGCGGCTCGTCCTTGGGGATCGTCCTCCAAGAGAATAGAAAGCTCGCCGCCACGAACGGAATATTGACGTAAAAGATAGCGGGCCAATCCCACCAGTGAATCAAAACCCCGCCAATAAAGGGGCCCATCGCTGCCGCTCCGGATTGGAAGATGGACAGTACGGACAGCGCCGCCGCTTGTTTCTCCGTAATATGAATCCGCACAATGGCCATCCCCACGGATACCATCATGCTGGTTCCGATGGACTGCACAATGCGCATCACAATGAGCCACCCGAAGCTTGGTGCCAGTGCAGCCGCTAACGAAGCGGCGAAGGCTGCCGCAAGACCGGCAAGAAAGATCTTCTTGCGTCCGAAGACATCGCTGGCTCTTCCCACGACAGGATGAGCGACCGCACTCGCGATGTAGAAGGTGAAGATCATCCAGGAAACCACGGTAAAATCAAGTTCGTACACCTGCTGCAGCCTGGGAATGGCAACCGCAATCATCGAAGAATTCAATGGGTTCAATAAGATCCCCAGTCCAACGGAAATTAACAGCCACTTGTTTCGAGCATTCATAGGAGCTCCCCTCCAAAGCGTAGTAACGTCATCTTAAGGGAGATTTCTCATTTATTCCAACGCATTTCATGTTATGATTTCATTGATCGTAAGGAATGAATGAGGAGAGTGTGCGAAGTGGAGCTTCTTCAATTGCAGTATTTTCTCGCGGTAGCCCGACTGGAGCATATGACCGAAGCGGCGCGCAGTCTGCATGTCACGCAATCGTCGCTGAGCAAAACGATTCAACGCCTGGAGGAGGATCTCGGGGTCCCTCTATTCGACCGGACAGGGAGGAAGCTGCGGCTCAATGCGTTCGGAAGCCGATTCCTCCACCGTGCCGAAAGAGCGCTGTTTGAGCTCGAGCAGGGGAGGCAGGAGCTTCGCGATTTATCCAGCCCGGAACAGGGCGCCATCAAACTGGCGGTGACCAACGCCAGCACGCTGCCCCAGATTCTTCGGGCGTTTCGCAAAAAGCATCCCCACACCCCATTTCACGTTCAAATGCTGACCACGCAGGAAATGGTGACGCTTCTTCATCGCGGAGAGGTCGATTACTGCCTGTCCTCACCTCCCATGCAAGGAGAAGACATCGAATGCCAGATCGTGCACATCGATCCCATCCTGGCAGCTGTGCCCAAGGGGCATTGGCTCGCAGGCCGAAGCAGCGTTACTTTGGCGGAGCTTAAGGACGAATGGTTCGTCGGGGTGAAAAGAGGCTACTTTACCCGCGATTTGGTGGACTCCGTATGCCAATCGGCCGGATTTGCGCTGAACTATGTGTATGAAGGCAATGAGCCGGCCAGGCTGAGCGCGCTTGTGGAAGCCGGAATCGGCATTGGCTTCATACCGAGCACAGCGATGAACTCACGGGAACAGATCCACTATCTTCAAATAGAGGATCACGAATTGGTACGGGAGATTGCTTTACTATGGCACGGAAGCCGTTACATTTCGCGGGCTGCGCTGGAGTTCCGTGAGGTCGTTGTAGACTATTTCCGGGCGTATCAGAACGAAGTCGGCAATCGATAAGAAACAAGATGGGGAGGGCAGCTATACAATCATCTTATACGAATGGATGTATTCTAATGGATGGGAAGGATGATCCCCTAATCATGCGTATACTAACCCGGCAGTATGAATGGCTTGTCCAAACGAGGGAAGTGTTATTCCAATACTGCGAAACGATCGCAGCTTCGGACTATGTAAGAGACATGGAAAGCTTCGGCGGCGGGTCGATGCGCAGTCTTCAGGCGCATGCGGCGGATTGCTACCGGTTCTGGTTAGGCGGTTTTGCGCTGAAGAGGACCCTGCCGCCAGTTCCTGCCGAACAGGTTCTGCACGTACGGGCGATGCGCGAAGTATTCGCGGGAGTTGATCTGCTCGTCGGAGAGTTCTTGAACGAATTCGAAGATCAGCCCGATCTGGAAATCCTCGGTTCGCCCTCCTGGCAGGAAGATGCCGTTGCCATAACCCCGCTTTGGTTGTTTACCCATACGGCGACCCACGAGTTTCACCACAAGGGACAGATCCTGTCCATGGGCCGGCAGCTGGGCTATTCTCCGATGATGACGGATCTGTATTATCCGGAGGGGAAGTGAGCCGCAGACTCAGAGAGGACTTTCTTTAGGGGAGATTACAAAGAAAGAGACCCGGTGAAGAGCCAGGTCTCTTTGGCATGTGCCAAGTCTCTACATGCGTTGAAGCAGTTTCCTGACTTTGGCTGTCGTTTCCTCATCCGACGGGATATTAATTGTGACTGTAAGGTGGGAAGCATCCGTGGCACGAAACGATATCTGCTCAAATACAAGCAAGCCGGCTGCAGGGTGATGATTGATTTTCTTGCCTTCCGGACCATTCAGAACATCGTGTCGCGGCCACCAGGCTCTGAATTCCGGGCTTTCCCGATTCAGTTCCCCGATGAGATCCGTCCACCAGGGATCACCGACGGCTTGTGCGTAGCACGCGCGAAACTGGGCCAATCGGTGCCGGGCGTGATGCTCCCAGTTCTCCTGGAGCAGCTGCCGTACATACGGGGAAAGAAACGTCCGCCATACCGAATTCCGCTCACGCATCGACATGCCCTCGTAATCCCCGTATATCAGGCTTGCAGCCCTGTTCCAGGCAACGATATTGAGCCGCTGATCGTACACATAGGCGGGGCTTGTCCCCTGCAGATCAAGAAAAGTTTGAAGCGTCATACTTACGGCGGTGTCTGCGGCGATCGGTTCGGCCGGAAGCTGCTGCAGGGCCAGCATAAACAAGTGCTTCCGTTCATCCGTATCGAGCCGGAGGGCACTTGCGATGCTGTTCAGCACTTGAGCCGAGACTTGAATGTCTCTCGCCTGTTCGAGCCAGGTGTACCAGTCCACGCTGACGCCCGCCAGCTGCGCGACTTCCCCGCGCCGCAGACCCGGAGTCCGCCGGCGCCCTTCATTCGGCAGACCCGCTTGCTCGGGCGAGAGACGGGCACGGCGGGTTCTCAAAAACTGCGCCAGCTCTTGAAGCCGTGTAGGGTTGGATTGTTCCATGATTTCTTTCTTGCTCCCTTGTCCGATTCCTATGGTAGGAGAGTGACTCCTAGGATAAACCCTCATCTTATGCCAGTATACATTTCATTATACACTCTCCATGAGAAGAAGGGGCAGCCTGAAATGAGGATGAAAGGGGATCTTGGACTTGGAAACAAGAATGGAAATACAATCCAAACCTGCTCGCAGGCTGGAGAAATCGCTGTCGCTGCTCGGACTTTCGCTCGGATACTTTATGGTCCTCCTGGACATGACGGTCGTGAGCGTAGCGCTGCCTGCGATTCAGGCTGATTTGGGAGGAGGGATCTCCGGCCTGCAATGGGTGGTCAACGCTTATACGATCGTATTTGCCGGTTTCCTCCTGTCCATGGGCGCGTTTGCTGACAAGCTTGGCGCCAAACGAGTCTATATGGGCGGACTGGCCTTGTTTCTCGCCGCCTCGGGGCTTTCGGCAGCCGTCTCCACCCTGGGGGCGCTGATCGCTATACGGGCGGTACTCGGCATTGGAGGCGCAGCGCTGATGCCGGCCTCACTAACCCTGATCGCCCACGCCTACCCCGGCCCGGGCGAGCGTGCCCGGGCGCTTGGCATCTGGGCGGCGGTTACCGGCGCAGCGATGGCAGCAGGGCCTGTCGCCGGCGGGCTGTTGGCGGACACGTTCGGCTGGCGCAGTATATTTCTGATCAACGTGCCGCTTGCCGGAATAAGCTTGCTCCTCACCTTCCTGTCCGTGAAGGAAACGGACCCTAAGCCGCGGCCAAGCTTAGACCTGCCGGGACAAATCACGGCCATTGCAGCCATAGCCGCTTTCTCGTTCGGACTCATGGAGGGAGAGACCTACGGTTGGGGTTCCGCTATCATTATGGCAGCATTTACGCTGGCTCTGTTCAACGGCGTCCTGTTCTTAATGGTGGAAGCGAAATCGAAGGCACCTTTGTTTCCGCTTAGGCTGTTGAGAATTCCGACCGTATCGGCGGGCTTGCTTGCCGGGATGGCGGTGAACATCGGCCTCTCGGGCATTCTGTTCATCGTGCCCTTATTTTTTCAGCAGGCACGCGGTTTATCGGCACACGCGGCGGGAATCGCGCTCCTTCCCATGATGATTCCGCTGGCCTTCAATCCGATTCTGACCGGCCGCATGGTGGGGAGAATGGGGGCGAGGATCCCCATGACGGCCGGCTTCAGCCTTGCGGCCGCCGGTTCACTGCTGCAGATGTTGACGGATGGGAACACGAGCTATACCCTTACGCTGATCGGACTCCTGCTGATCGGATTTGGTGTGTCCTTTACCATTCCCGCATTGATGGCGGCGGTCCTGTCTTCCGTGCCCAAGGAGCATACAGGTGCTGTATCCGGCGCTCTCAACTCATGCCGGCAGCTTGGCGCGACGATCGGGGTCGCCATTCTCGGCTCGTTTCTGGGCGCCGGCCCCTCGTTGATTGCCGGCATGCACACATCGCTGCTCGCTGCAGCGGTCATTATGATCGGCGGCAGCGTGCTGTCATTCCTGTACATCGGCAGAAAACAATAACCGGTACCGCAAGTTTCACCACAAGAACGGCGGCTTATCGGCATGGTCCGATCGCAGCGATTCGGCGGCGAGGAGCTTGCTCTGCAGCGCAATGTACCGGCAAATCCACCCGTCTTCTCCCGATTGAGCAATCGGGAAGAAATAGGCTAGGCCGTTCCGTGATATTCTTACGATGTACCAGAAGAAGAAACCATGGGAGGGATTCAATTGAGTCAAAGCAGTGCAGCACTTCCGAACATCGTGTCGCAGGAAGAATGGTTTGCCGATCGGCAGGAATTGCTCCGGAAGGAGAAGGAAGCGACCCGCGCGCTGGATGCCCTTGCCGCAGAGCGCCGCAGGCTGCCGATGGTCCGGATCGACAAGGAGTACCGTTTCGAGGGGACGAACGGGCAGGCGGGACTGCTCGATCTGTTCGACGGACGGCGGCAGCTCATTGTCTACCACTTCATGTTCGATCCGGGCTGGCAGGAGGGCTGCGTCGGCTGCTCGATGCTGGTCGACGGGTTGGGCCATACCGCTCATTTGCATGCCCGTGATACGACCCTGGTCCTCGTTTCCCGTGCGCCGTTAGAGCGAATCGAGCCGTTCCAGAGGCGCATGGGCTGGACGATCCCCTGGTTCTCTTCGTTCGGCAGCGACTTTAATTCTGATTTCGAAGCCACGACCGACAAAGGGGAGATTCCCGGCCTTAGCGTCTTTCTCCGCGACGGCGGCAGCATCTTCCGGACTTACTATACCACGGCGCGCGGAACCGAGAAGCTCGCCTCCAATTTCAATTTACTCGACATGACGCCGTTCGGCAGGCAGGAAGAGTGGGAGGATTCTCCCCCTGGATGGCCGCAGTCCAAGCCTTATGTCTGGTGGCGCTACCATGACCGGTACGAACACACCAAAAGCTCCGACTCCTGCTGCCACCAGTAAGATTTTGGCCTGGGTCCATAGTATAAAGAATGATACTAGAACACACCAATGTGCGTACTTTTTGAAATGACTTCCATCCCTTATACTTCGATTATCAGCTTAACCCATCGAACCAATAAGGGAGAGAAGAACCATGACGAAAGAAACGATGAAAGCCGTTGGACTGTACAGCTATTTGCCGATCGAGAACCCGGAGAGCCTGATCGACGTGGAAGTGGAGAAGCCGTCCGCAGCAGGGCGGGATCTGCTGGTGAAGGTCAAGGCAATCTCCGTGAATCCGGTGGACTATAAGGTCCGTTCGCCCAAAAACCGGGTGGAGAGCGCCCCAAGGATTCTCGGCTGGGACGTCGCGGGCGTGGTCGAGCAGGCGGGTCCGGACTGCACGCTGTTCCGTCCCGGCGACGAAGTCTTCTATGCCGGCAGCATTACGCGCCCCGGTGGGAACAGCGAGTACCATCTTGTGGACGAACGGATTGTCGGAACGAAGCCGTCCACACTGGATTTCGCGCAGGCCGCTGCACTGCCGTTAACGGCAATTACGGCTTGGGAAAGCCTGTACGACCGGCTGAGCATCTCGCGGGACAAGGCCGCCAATACCGGCAAAACCATCCTGATCATCGGAGCCGCAGGCGGGGTCGGGTCGATTGCGACACAGCTCGCGAAATATTCCGGCCTGACGGTCATCGGCACCGCTTCCCGGCCGGAGTCGACGGAATGGGTGAAGGGACTTGGCGCGGACCACGTGATTAACCACTTCGAAGCGTTCTTGCCGCAGCTGCAGCCGCTGGGCTTCGACCAAGTCGACTATGTGCTCTGCCTGAACAGCACCGAGAAGCACTGGACGAACATGGCGGAGGCGATCGCGCCGCAGGGCAAGATTTGCTCGATCGTCGAGACCGATGAACTGCTGAACCTGACCCTGCTCAAGAACAAAAGCGTCACGTTCGTCTGGGAATTGATGTTTACCCGTTCCATGTACCAAACGCCGGATATGATCGAGCAGCACAAGCTGTTGAATGACATCGCGCGTCTCGTGGACGAGGGCGTGATCCGGACGACTACAAGCGAGACGCTGTCTCCGATCCATGCCGCCAACCTGCGCCTGGCCCATGCCAAACTGGAATCGGGCCGGACGGTCGGCAAGGTGGTTCTGGAAGGCTTCTAATCCTGCGTATAGAGAGGGATGCCATATCCAATGGTGTCGCTCTTTTGATTTCGAGTCCGCAGGGATGCGAGGAGAACGCGGGAAGGGGGCAGAGGCTGCGGCAGCTGCCTTTTTGTTGTGTTCATGCAGAAGGATGAGGACGTTAAATAAGACATATTCTTACACTTTATACATATCCTCGATGAGGGATAGGGGGAGATTCCCTTGACTTTGATCCGGAGAAGGAGTGTATTCATGCATACGAAGCGGGTTGGCTGGGCAGGGATGCTCATGCGGTGGCTGCTGCTCATTGCGCTTGCGGTATCGGTCGCGGTGCTGTCGAATCAGGATCCGGCGTCCGCTGCAGGGCGGAAGGCCGTAAGGATTCTCCACTACAATGTGCAGGGCATTACCGATCTGTTCAACGGGGAGGAGTACAATCTGACACCTTACGACAGAGGCCTCCAGATCGGGGACAAAATCCTGGCAGGCGATTATGATGTGGTTACGCTCAACGAAGTGTTCGACAGCGGAATGAAAGAGGGCATCACCGAAAAGCTGAAGCCGCATTATGATTATGCCCTCACGGAAATGGGAGATACGAGCACACTCGACGGCATATTCGGTAACAGCGGGCTGGCCGTGTACTCCAAACTCAAGCCGCTTCCCCGCAGCGACCTGGGTTCGATCGTCGCAAAACAAATTCCGGTGCTGAAGCCCTGTCCTTCCCCAGACGGAGGCTGTCCGGATGAGTACGAGATGGTCGACGTGACGGTCCCGCAGCTGATCTGCGGAACGTACCATATCCTGGATTCCTATGGCTTCGACAGCAGCTGCAGCAGCGGATTCCTCCCTTACGACGATCTGTATCACGACGATTCGTACAGCAGCAAAGGGGTCGGATGGGTTCGCCTGGAGGATCCCGCAGGCCTGCCGCTCAACGTATTCTTCTCTCATACCCAGGCGACATACTCGATTCCCGATGCCGATGCCGAGACCGGCCGCGCCGGCAATTTCGCCCAGATCGCCGATCTGATCCGCTGGGTTCTCCCCGGGCAAAGTCTTACGAATGAAGCAATCGTGCTTACCGGAGACCTTAATGTGATTGCCGGCAGCACAGAATACGATACGCTGATCGGCACGAACAGCGAGCTGCATCAGTTGGGATTGGAAGATACCTGGGCGGTCCACAATTCGCCGAAAGGCAAAGATCCCGGGTTTACGAGACGGCTCATGAACACCCATGTGCTGATCGATGAGGAATTCAAATCCGACCAGCGGCTCGACTACATTCTTGCCAAGTATCCGCGAGGCTGTTTTCTTCACTCCACGGTCAAACGGGATTATAAGGACACGAAAGGGACGGATCTATCGGACCATTACGGCGTGGACATCACCATCGGCACCAGCGCCGCCTACTGTTCGCCGTCAACCGCCAAAGTGGATCCGCCCGAAGGGGCGAATGCCATGAATTTGTCCGCAGCGGGCAATGTGCAGTGGATGTACTTCCCGGATCCGGGAACCTATACGTTCAAGGCGGGGGCAGGAACGCCTCCGGCCGCCTTCGAGCTTACCGCCTTTGCGGAGAACGAGATGTCATTCCCTGTGGAACCATGGGAAGGCAGCCCGGCCTTGACATCGCGCGAAGAGACGGTGGAGTACTCGCCGCCGGGACCGTTCTACCTGCGGATTCGTCCCCTCAAGGCCGACGGTTCCCACGACAAGGACTGGACCGGGCCGTATACGATGCAGATTCATCAGGCGACGGGAGCGACATGGGAGGACGCCATCGCGCTTCATCCCACACAGCCTATGAACGCAACAATGGTCAAGGACGACGGAATCCATCCGCTGCAGAAAGAGGTTTATTTCAAATTCAGAACAGAGCTATCCGATGCCCAGCAAAAGCCCTGGTCGACGTTCAAGCTGAAGCAAAAGCGGCTCTTAGGCGGCCAGTATGCGGATCCCGCGTCCAACAGTCCTCCGAAGTCGTTCGCATACGCAATTCGCGAATCGAAGAACGGTCCGACGCTGTATGGGAGCGGTGCTTCACAGGTTACGCTTCCCGCCTTCGAGAAGACGTTCGGCAGCACGACGCAGACGCTGGGTACAGGAGGATACAGGCTGATTGTCTCCCGAACGCAGCCTGCCGTGAATGAGGCGGCCTACTTCGCCATCACCTACGAAACGAATCTGCGGATCTTGGACATTGTCGAACTTTACTGCATCGAGCAGGAGGATCTGACCGGAGACGACGACCCTTACTTGAACCTGCTCCTCGACAATACGGCGTCCAGCACCTTCCACTATCCGGATACGGACAGCGACCAAGGGCATAACGATCCTGCCAGTGTAACCGGAACCGCATTGAAACCGCACCGGATCAAAATGCTATCGAAGGCCGAAATCAAGCTGATGGAAGAGGATGACGCGGATGACGACGATCTGCTCGATTCCACCACCATCAACGCCGGACCGAACGATAACGGCACACTGCAGCAGGATAAACTGCAGGGAGACGGCGCGGATTATCGATTGAAATACACGGTGTATCAGCTCTATTAAAAGGACCGGCTCCGGGACAAAAACAGGATTGCACGGGATCGCTGTGACAAGGTGTGACGAGCCTGCCAGTTAATGCTACAATAGGAAGGACATTGACAATAGAAGGGAGGGAGCGTCCCGGTGAATACCCTCCAAACGGGAAGCAGCCGTATTGAATCGTTGGATGTGATCCGGGGGTTTGCCGTGCTGGGCATCTTCTTCGTGAACGTGCCGGAGATGATCGGCAGCGGGATTTCGTTTCAGCCTTCCTATTCAGGCTCGGATGCGGCGGTTCGTCTCCTGTACGACATGTTTTTTCAGACGAAGTTCTACTCGATCTTTGCCTTCCTGTTCGGGCTGAGCTTCTATTTCTTCATGCAGCGGGCGGAGCAGCAGGGGAAGCCGGCGAGGAGACTTTTCTCCAGAAGGCTTGGCATCCTGCTGCTGATCGGTCTGCTTCATGCGGTACTGCTGTGGTACGGTGACATCCTGTATACGTATGCGCTGCTCGGGTTCTTGCTTCTGCTCTTCTATCGGCGCTCTTCCAAGACCGTGCTGGTATGGGGCGTCGTATTGACCGGACTTTATGCCGCGGTGGTATCGCTCCTCATCCTTCTGATGAATGGGCTGGGGATGTCCGCAGAGCTCAGCAGCCCCAAATTTGCAGACGTACCGGGCTGGAAAGAACGGGCGGTGTATCTTCTCGGCGACGGTCTGCCGAATGTGCTCTTCATCGGGATCGAGGTGCTGGGCTTGTTCCTGCTCGGACTCCATGCGGGCAAGAAGGAGTGGTTAGAGGGGGGATGCCGGAGCCGGAGCGAAGCCCCTCCGCGTCACACAGTGGACGGCGCTGCTGCTGTCGGGCCTGCTGTTCATCCCGATGCTGCGGTACTACTTCTCCCATGAGAGCTATACGCCGATGGAGATCTTCCACCTCACGCACCTCAGCGGCAAAACGATGGCCGTGTTCTATATCTGCACCCTGCTGAGGCTCATCCGCCGGTATGGGGCACATCGCTTGGAGGACTTCGCGGCCATCGGCCGGACGGCGCTGTCCAATTACCTGGCGCAGAGCCTGCTCACGTGGGCCGCACTGCTTGCGCTGGGCGATGCAGCGGCAGATCTTCCGCTGTGGGCGGGCGCTGTATACTGCATCGTCGTATCGCTTCTCCTCACATTCGGCAGCCGCATCTGGCTGCGCAGCTTCCGGATGGGCCCTGCCGAATGGCTCTGGCGGGCCGGCACCTACGGCACGCTCCCGCCGCTCGCCCGCACGCCGAAGGCTCCAGGCACCCATTCGGGAGGGCTCGGGCATTAACCCAAGAATCGCAAGCGAGTCGTCAGGCTAAGACGCCCTTCATTTTTCCAGCAGGAAAAGTTGAGGGCGTTATTCATGCTGCGGACTTTTCCCGCCATGAATGATTACCCAAACCGATCATTTGCATCAGAATCTCGTGATTGTTGCGGCATCCTCCGGTAGATACAATGAAAACATGAAAGCGATCCTGTCACACTTGAACTTTGAAATGACCAATGACCCAGAAACGAGGAGGTTTTTCTTATGGAGAAGCACGCGGGTTCCTTTCCATCCCGGACGGGTGAAGCATTTGATGCTTTCAGGCAGGCCTTCGAAACCGGGCATACCGTCGATTTTCTTGAGAAGGTTACGAAGGATTTTCATTTCTTTGTACCGATTCCGCTGGAGGGGTGGAATCACAAGCAGCAGGGCAAAGAGCGGTTCGAGGAATTGATTAGGTTCGAGCGCTCGGTATTGAAGGTGCAGCTGACTCCGCTCATTGAGCTGGAGAATGAGGAGAACGGAATGGTGGTATTTCGCGCGGAAGGGTCCTTGAATGGCCGGCCTTATCGAAATGAGCTTGCAGTCGTCTTCGAGTACGAGGCGGATCGGATCCGCTGCTTCCGCGAATATGTAGGCATGCCGTTAAAAAACTATGAAGCCCCTTAACGGATGCGGATCAAAAAATCCGGTTCGAAGGCTGACGTAAGACCGTCGTCAAAACTTGTAGATCGACTGTAAACTTATGGTATCATGGAGGGAGTCAGCGAATTCTAACGGGGAGGATCCCTCATGAAAGACCATAACTTCTACGGGACGTTCATTGAAGTAGCCGAGGACTGTACCGTCACAGCCGCCGAGATTCCCAAAGCCAAAGGAGATTCGAAAACGGTCCCCCTTCTCCAGTATGAACTGATCGCAAACCATCCTTACCGGTATACGCAGGAAGATGTGCTGTTTGAGGTTCACGCCATTCGCGGCGGGATCCCGGAAGAGCAAAGAGGAGCCGCGCGCGAGGTGTTTTTCTCCAAAGGGCAGCCGTGCCTTCGGACTTCCTCGCTGGGGAAGCGGTACGGATGGGGAATCCATCACGATGCCAGCGGCAGGGTCGCCCTCTATCCCGTCGAATCCGAGGAGTACCGGGCGTTCCTGAACGACAGCTCGGTCAAAAAAGTGAAAGCCATGCGCTCATCGCGGGCCTGAGTGAGTTTCCTGAATGAGAAAAAGCACCTGCGGCTCCGGTGAACCGTCAAGTATGGATTAGATAGCACCTATAAGAGCATTTCTTCGCATGGAAGAAGTGCTCTTTTTTTCTTGGCGCAAACAATGAATGATCCTGTTAAAACAATAATAATATAAATAATAACGATGATAATTTATTGACTTACGATAAATCGTATGATAAATTCTAATCGACAATTTCTAAGCGAGGTGCTTATTGATGAAACGAGGAACAACGCTCTTTTTAAAGTTAGCCGTCATTCTTATGGGAGTCCCCGTTCTTGCTTTATGTGTATTTTTGGTGCCCGAGATAGGCAATTTTGCGGCAGAGCTGTATCCGGAAGCGGCTTACTTGAAGTATCTTGTCTTCGCTGATTTGTATGCAACGGCGATACCGTATTACTTCGCACTGTATCAAGCGTACACCCTTTTAAGCTATATTGATAAGAACAAGGCTTTCTCGGAGCTATCCGTTGGGGCTTTAAAGAAGATCAAACAGTGTGCCATCACCTACAGCGGTCTGTATGTGTTAGGGCTGCCGCTCTTTTATCTGCTTGCGGAGCGCGACGATGCCCCCGGGATCATCCTGATCGGAATGGCCTTGATTTTCGCGTCCATGGTGGTTGCCGTGTTTGCTGCGGTTCTCCAAAGGCTGCTGCAAGAGGCTATTGATATAAAATCGGAAAACGACTTGATCGTCTGAGGTGAAGAACATGGCCATTATCATCAACATTGATGTGATGCTCGCTAAAAGAAAAATGAGCGTGACCGAGCTTTCGGAGAGGGTTGGCATCACGATGGCTAATCTGTCCATATTGAAAAACGGGAAGGCCAAAGCCATTCGATTGACCACGTTAGAGGCGATCTGTAAGGCACTGGATTGCCAGCCCGGAGATATTCTGGAATACAGACAGGACGAAGACGCGCAAGAATAGGATGAACCATCGACCGGAAGAACGCTACTCGTCCATGCCTCATAAGAAGCCCTCCATGGCCTGGAGTCCGCTTTTTGCCCAACCCGCGACCCAAGTCGCGGGTTTTTTATGGTTTCTTTTTATGGTTTTTTTCTCGTGACCGGTCCCTCCATGATCCATATGCCTGCTATAAAGTCGTTCCCATCCTATAGACGTTGTCAAAGGCACAGCTTATACTATGGAAAATCATTCATCAGTTGACCAGATGAAGACCGAAGGAGATGCCCTTATCCATGCTGGATCAAGCCTTAACCCGCCAGCTTCGCCGGATTGTTGGAGAGACGCACTACCGCGATGACCAAGAGGCGCTGGTAGCCCACTCTTATGACGGGACACCCATGCTACAGAGCCTGCCGGACGGAGTAATCTATCCGGAGAACACCCGGCAAGTTGCAGAGATTATGAAAGAGCTCGCGGCTCATCGCGTACCGCTTGTTACCCGTGGGTCAGGCTCCAATCTGTGCGGGGGCACGGTTCCGGTTCAGGGCGGGGTCGTCATGGTGATGCACCGCATGAACCGGATTCTGGATATCGATCTCGAGAATCTGACGGCTGTCGTGCAGCCGGGCATCATTACGGCGGAGTTCATCACACATATCGAGTCGCTCGGGCTGTTCTACCCGCCGGATCCAAGCAGCATGCGAATCTCGACGATCGGCGGCAACATCGCCGAGTGCTCCGGCGGACTGAGGGGGCTCAAGTACGGAACGACGAAGGATTATGTGATCGGCCTCGAAGCGGTGCTCGCAAACGGCGAAATCATCCGAACCGGCGGTAAGCTGATGAAGGATGTCGCCGGCTATGACCTGACGAAGCTGCTGGTCGGCTCCGAGGGGACGCTGGCCGTCATCACCGAGGCGACCTTGAAGCTGGTGCCTCCGCCGAAGAGCAAGAAGACGATGCTTGCGATGTATAAGGATCTCTATGGGGCGGCCAGAACCGTATCCCGGATTATCGAGGCGAAGATCATTCCCGCCACGCTGGAATTCATGGACAATCCGACGATTCGGGTGGTGGACGATTTTGCCAAGCTGGGACTTCCCCGGGATATGGAGGCGATCCTGCTGATCGAACAGGACGGCGATCCGGAACCCGTCGAACGCGACATGGAGCGGATTCGGGAGATCTGCGAGTCGGAGAGGGCGGACCGGGTCGAGGTGGCTCAGAGCCGGGAGCACGCGGAGAAGCTGCTCACGGCAAGACGAAGTGCCTTTACTGCGTTAGCGCGGCTTCGGCCGACCACGATACTGGAGGACGCCACGGTTCCGCGTTCCCGGATCGCGGATATGGTGCTGCGCATCAATGACATCGCACGCAAGTACGATGTGTCGATCGCCACGTTCGGTCACGCCGGAGACGGCAATCTGCACCCGACGGCTACGACGGACGCAAGAGATCCGGAGGAAGTGCACCGCGTGGAGCAGGCCTTTGAGGAGATTTTTGAAGCGGCGATCGAGATGGGAGGAACCATTACCGGAGAGCATGGCGTCGGCCTGGTCAAGGCGCCGTTCCTGGAGTGGAAGATCGGAAGGGCGGGGGTGGACGTGATGCGCGGGATCAAACAGGCATTCGATCCGCATAACCTGCTCAATCCGGGCAAGATGTTTGCCAAAGAAACGAGAAAAAGAGTGGTGATCAACCGTGGGTAATGCGAATGGCGGAGCACAGCCAATTGAGAAGAAACCGGACTCCAAGCTCACCGGCCCGTTGGCCAGAGCGCTGCACCAAAAGCTCGATTATAATCAGCTCACCAATTGTATGCGCTGCGGATTCTGCCTTCCTGCTTGTCCTACGTTCAGGGAAACCGGTGTGGAGCCCGAATCGCCGCGCGGACGTATTGCGCTCATGAAAGCGGTTGCGGACGGAATCATGGATCCGGATCAGGCGTTCCAGGAGCAAATGAACCACTGCCTGGGCTGCCGGGCCTGCGAGCCGGTGTGTCCTGCGGATGTCAAGTACGGCCAATTGATGGAGCAGGCGCGCGACGCCATAGAAGATCACGCCAAGCACAGCGTTCCCGTAACCGGAATCCGCAGGCTGTTCTTCCAAGGAGTTCTTCCGCATAGGGGACGGCTCAGATGGCTCGGGAGATCCCTGTCCTTCTACCAAAAGTCCGGACTGAGGAGACTGGTCCGAGGCACCGGCCTCCTCAGGCTGTCTCCGCCGCAGCTGCGCGAGATGGAGCAGATTCTGCCTGAGGCGACCGCTCAAGGCGTGATCGAGCGGCTCGGCACGGTTTATCCTGCCAAAGGGGAAGCGCTGGCCCGCGTCGCCTTGTTCCGCGGCTGTATCATGGACGTGCTATTCGCGGATACGAACGTCCATACGGTGAAGCTGTTGTCGGAAGCCGGCTTTGAAGTTGTGATCCCCCGCGAGCAGGTATGCTGCGGAGCGCTTCATGCCCACAGCGGCGAGCTGGAGCCTGCGCGAGACTTGGCCCGTACGAACCTCAGAGCGTTCAAAGAAGCCGGAATGGAGTATATCGTATCCAACGCGGGCGGGTGCGGCGCTCATCTGGCGGAATACGATCACCTGCTGCACGAAGACCCGGAGTACCGCGAGCTTGCCGCTTGGTTCGCTTCCCGCGTGATCGATGTGAGCAGGCTGTTTCTCGAACATGGAAGAATACCGGCTTTTGCGGAACAGGAATCGGGATCGGATTCGGGCGCCGGGCCGCTGACGGTTACATACCAGGATTCCTGCCATCTGCGCAACGTGATGAAGAGCTCGAACGCTCCGAGACAGCTGGTCCGGCAGGTAGCCAACGTCCGTTTCGTCGAGATGCAAGAAGCGGACCGCTGCTGCGGGTCTGCGGGCATCTATAACGTGACCCAGCCCCAGATGGCCGGCCAGCTGCTGGAGCACAAGATGGAGCATGCGGGCCGTACCGGAGCCCGCGTAATGCTGACAAGCAACCCGGGCTGTCTGCTTCAGATGAAGCTGGGGGTCCGGAAGCATGGGGCAGGCCAAGAGATGGACGTGAAGCACATCGTGGATTTTCTGTTCGAACGGATGGTGGAGCGTCAGGAGTAGTGCTGCCTAAGCCGCCAATAAACGGGAGGAGCAGGTGACGACCCCGTCCACGCAGGCTGCACATCAACCCAACAGACCAGGCAGGGGACCGCTGTGGCGCGGTCTCTTTTTGCTGCCGGCGCTCCGTTTGCCGGAACAAAAAAAAGGTAAAGCCGGCGCCAAAAAGGCTTTGACAGGCCGGGGATGGGGTGCTATATTCTATATCATACTATTCCAATAAGGTTAATATAGTACTTCTACCGGAACACCGGAGATCGGCTTTTGCCTGTTTCTCCGGTGTTTTTGCTGTATCCCTGGAGGAAGCGGAGGCCGCTGGATAAAAGGAACAAGGGGCGGTGGAGATGGCACGGATTCAGATCAATCATCTGTACAAGCGGTATGGCAAAGACAAGCAGGCGGTCGTAAAGGATGTTCACCTGGATATCCAGGACAAGGAATTTCTCGTCTTCGTGGGGCCATCGGGCTGCGGCAAGTCGACCACCCTGCGGATGATTGCGGGGCTTGAGGAGATCTCGGAGGGGGAAATTTATATCGGGGACCGGCTGGTGAACCACCTGCCGCCGAAGGACCGGGATATTGCGATGGTGTTCCAGAATTATGCGCTCTATCCGAACTTGACCGTCTACGAAAACATCGCTTTCGGGCTCCGGCTGCGCAAGCTGCCGAAGCATGAGATCGATCTCGCCGTGAAGAAAGCGGCCCGGTCACTGGAGCTCGAAGCCTACCTGTACCGCAGGCCCAAGGAGCTCTCGGGCGGGCAGCGGCAGCGCGTCGCGCTCGGCCGCGCCATCGTGCGCAGCCCTCAGGTGTTCCTGATGGATGAGCCGCTCTCGAACCTGGATGCGAAGCTCCGGGTACAGATGCGCACCGAGATCATCAAGCTGCACAAGACCCTAGGAGTCACCTTCGTCTACGTCACGCACGACCAGGTGGAGGCGATGACGATGGGTGACCGTATCGTCGTCATGAAGGACGGCATCATCCAACAGGTGGATTCACCGGAAGTGATCTACTCGTATCCGGCCAACACCTTCGTAGCGTCCTTCATCGGCTCGCCGCAGATGAATTTCATCGAGGGGCGGGTTCTAGAAGAGGTGCCGGGCCGGCTCGAGTTCCATACCTCCCGGTTCCAGCTCGAACTTACCGGATCGGCGGCGAAGGTCCTGCGGGCTCACAAGCAGGTAGGCCGTGCCGTTACCCTGGGCATCCGGCCGGAGAACATTGCGCTCGAAGGCCTTTACTCCGACGGGGTCATTACCGGGGAGTACCGCCTCAGCGAGCTGATGGGCGCCGACCGCTTCCTGCATATCGATATCGGACAGGACCGGATGCTGGTCGTCCGGGTTCACCCGCATTACCGGTACGAGGAAGGGGAGAAGGTGCGTCTCGCCCCGGAGATGTCCAAGCTGCTGTTCTTCGACAAGGAAACCGGAACCCGATTCACCGAATAAGCTCCGCCTCTGACAGGAAGGAAGTGTACATAGTTGCTTGAGCAGATGAACCATCGAGACCTGACCCGGCGGACGGCCCTACTCGTGCTCGCCGGACTGCTGGGGCTGCCGGGCGGAAGCCCTGCCGCCGCTCCCGGCACCGCGAGTGCAGAAGGAGCGACGGTCCAGGACTCCCAAGCCGCGAAGGCTTCAGTGAAGGTGTCCGGTACGCCGGCAGCGGCCGAAACGGAGCCGTATTACGGCGAGGTCCTGGAGGCTTGGCAGAAGGAGAAGGTGCAGGCGGGAGCGGGGGAGATCGTCATCGATGCCGCGGCACCGGCAGGGCAATCCGACAGCGGCGCTTTTATTATAGGTCCCTTGGAAGGCAAGGCCCGTGCTCTTCAGTGGAAAAACACAGGGGAGAACTGGGTCGAGTACCGCTTCACGGTCCCCGCGGACGGCCTCTATGAGATTCACGTCTCGTACCGTCCGCTGCCGGCGAAGGGGATCGGCGGTGCGATCGTATGGGATCTGACCCTGGACGGCAGAAGACCCTACAGGGAAACGTCATCGATCACTTTGTACCGCGACTGGCGGGATGAACGGCCGATCCGCAAGAACGACGACGGAGACGAAGTGCGGCCGCGCTCTGTTGAGGTACCCGCCTGGAAGCAGACAGCGCTGACCGATGGCGGCGGGGCTTACGGCGGCCCGCTGCTGTGGCGCTTCACCGCGGGAGAGCATACCCTGCGCATCAGCGGCAGCGAGCCGGTGGCGCTGGAGAAGCTCATCTTGAAGGCTACCCGCAGTACGCCTGCTTACGCGGAAGCTGCAGCCGCCTATCCGGCCGCTCCCGCCCCCAGCCGGAAGGCGCAGGCCGAAGTCCTAACGATTCAGGCAGAGGATCTGCTGCATAAGAACGACACGTCGATCAAGCTGTTCTCCGACACGGACGCCCGGACCGTACCGGTGGCCAAAGGCCGGATTACCTACAATACGGTCGGCGGCAGGCGGTGGCTGTATCATAACCAGGAGATCACGTGGAAGGTCAATGTGCCGGAGACGGGGCTGTACAAGCTGGCCTTCCGGTCCCTGCAGAACCAGTTCGCGCAGAAGTCCTCCTTCCGCACGGTCCGGATTGACGGGCAGGTGCCGTTCCGGGAGCTGACCGCTTTCCGATTCCCGTACGCTTCCGATTGGAGAGGTATCCTGCTGGGCCCGGAAGAGGAGGAGCCGTACGGCTTGTATCTCACGGCCGGGGAGCATACCGTATCCCTGGCGGTCACCCACGCGCCGCTCAAGCCGGTGCTGATCGGGATCGAGGAGCTCACCGAGCTGCTCCGGACCGTGGAGGACGATCTGCGGTCGCTGACCGGCGGGATTGTCGACCGCAACCGGACCTGGAAGCTGCAGCAGGAGCTGCCGGACCTGACGCCACGGCTCGAGGAGGCCGCGAAGCGGATGGTCACGCTTGCGGACTCGCTGCAGGAGATCAACGGCGGCAAGGACAGCATCTCGCAGGGAATCCGCAACTCAGCGGATGATGTCCGGGAGCTGGCTGGAGAAGGTGGACGACATTCCGTATTACACCGACCAGATTTCTTCCATGAAAGAAAAAATCAGCGGATTCACGGAGACGCTTCTGCAGCAGCCTCTGCAGCTCGATGAGCTGTACCTGGCGCCTGTGGACCGCGAGTTCCCGGATATGGTGGCTTCCTGGCTGAGCTCGGCCTTCGGCACGGCCCAAAATTTCATCTACTCGTTCGACGCCCGCAATTCGCTCAAGAACATGGACGACCGGGTGCTGAACGTCTGGGTGCAGCGGGGGAGAGATTACGTCGACCAGCTCCAGCAGCTCTCCGACGAACTGTTCACCCCCGAGACGGGCATCAAGGTGAAGGTGAATCTGCTGCCGAACGCCCAGCTGCTCGTCATGTCGAATGCGGCCGGCGTGCAGCCGGACGTGGCGCTCGGCCTGACGCAGGACCTGCCGGTGGATTACGCGATCCGGGGCAGCGTTCATGACCTCTCGCGCTACCCCGACTTCAAGGAGATTCAGCAGAAGTTCTCCCCCGGATCCTGGCTGCCGCTTCACTACAACGGTGGCTACTATGCACTGCCCGAGACCCAGTCCTTCCAGGTACTGTATTACCGCAAGGATATTCTGAAGGGACTCGGTCTTCCGGTCCCGCAGACGTGGGATGATGTGTACGCCCTGCTTCCGGTGCTGCAGCAGAACGCGCTGAACTTCTATATGAATCCGAAGGATTTCACCCCGTTCTTCTACCAGAACGGCACGGACCTGTACCGCCCGGACGGGATGAAGACGGCGCTGGATACCCCGGAGGGCTTCCGTGCCTTCAAGATGTGGACGGATCTATTCAACACTTATGCGCTGGAGAAGGAAGTCCCGAGCTTCTACCAGCACTTCCGCCGGGGGACGATGCCGATCGGCGTATCCGACTACAACCTGTACGTCCAGCTTGCAGCCGCAGCGCCCGAGCTGAACGGCCGGTGGGGCATCGCGGAGATCCCGGGCGTGAAGCAGGCTGACGGCTCCATCGTCCGGTGGGCGGGGGGCGGACAGCGGACCTCGGTGATTTTTGAGAGATCCAATAAGAAAGACCAGGCCTGGGCATTCCTCAAATGGTGGGTGTCCGACGAAGTGCAGGAGCGGTACGGCAACGATATCGAAGCGGTGAACGGCGTCGCTTTCCGCTGGAACACCTCCAACGTGAACGCATTCGCCAAGCTGCCGTGGAAGCGGGAGGATGCCGAGGTGATCCTGGACCAGTGGCGCTGGTACAAGGACATCCCGAACCTTCCGGGCGGATACTTTCTGGAGCGTGAGATCCATAACGCCTGGCTGCGGTCCGTCGTCGACGGCCTGAACTACCGGACTTCTCTGGAGACCGCGGTGCTGGATATCGACCGGGAGCTGCGGCGCAAGCAGCTGGAATTTGGATTCGTTGACGCCAGCGGCAGGGTCGTCCGCACGCTGGATGTGCCGGCCGTCAAAGAGCCATGGAAAGGAGTCGATCCCTATGCTGAATAAAGCGGGAAGCGTGGCCGTCAAGGCGCCTTCCGGCCGGGTCGGGCTGAAGAAGCAGGCCCGGCGGATGCGGGCCAAAGGACTCTTCGGCCGCATCTGGCAATACCGCCTCTCGTACTTGTTCATCGCCCCGTTCATGCTGTGCTTTATCGCGTTCATCCTGATTCCCGTGATCGCCGCAATCGGGCTGAGCTTCACCTACTTCAACGCCATCGAGGCTCCGCGCTTCATCGGCTGGCAGAACTTCCAGTACCTGCTGTCGCAGGATCTGCTGTTCCTGAAGCACGCGCTGCCGAATACCTTCGTCTTCGCGCTGATCGTGGGACCCGGCGGGTATGCGGCGGCCTTCCTTTTGGCCTGGCTGATTACCCAGCTGCCGGAGAAGTCGCGGCGCTGGTATGCGCTGGCTATGTACACCCCGTCGCTGACGGCCGGCATCGCGATGTCCATCGTCTGGCTGCCGATGCTGAGCGGAGACCGCATCGGCTACCTGAACTCGCTGCTGCTGCAGCTCGGGCTCATCGAGGTGCCAAAGCTGTGGGTCACCGATAAAGACTATCTCATGAATTCGATGATTGTCGTCACGCTGTGGTCTTCGATGGGTGTAGGCTTCCTTGCCATGCTGGCCGGTCTGCTGGGTGTGAACAAAGAGCTTTATGAAGCAGGCAAGCTGGACGGGATCTGCAGCCGGCTGCAGGAGATCTGGCATATTACGATTCCGTCAATGAAGCCTCAGATGCTGTTCGGGGCCGTCATGGCCATCGTGGCCACCTTCAAGGCGGGTGCGATCGGGGTCGAGCTCTCCGGGGTTAACCCGACACCCGAGTATGCCGGGCATCTCATCATCAACCACATTGAAGACTACGGCTTCATCCGGTTCGAGATGGGCTATGCCGCAGCGATCTCGGTATTTCTTCTGATCCTCATGTACGCCTCGAACAAGCTCAGCTGGAGTTTGTTTGGCTCGAAGGAGGGGGAGTGACATGACCGCGTTCGTCTCGAAAGCATTGGGGCCTATCGGCCGGCTTGGCCGCAAACGCAGACGCAGCCGCCTGAATCGGATGGACGGCTTCCAGTGGGTGCTCACCATCCTGCTGACTTTACTTGCGGTGTTCATGCTGATGCCGATCGTGTACATTTTCAACCATGCCCTGAAGCCGTATCATGAGCTGTTCATCTATCCACCGAATCTGCTGGTGCGCGAGGCCACGCTGCAGAATTTCTCGGAGCTGTTCCTGGTGGCGGCGAATTCCACGGTGCCGATCTCGCGCTATCTGTTCAACAGCGTGATCATTACCGGGGCGGCCGTCGTGCTCGTGACGGTGGTCAGCGCCCTCTGCGCTTACCCGATCTCGAAGCACAAGTTCCCCGGACACGAGCTGGTCTTCGCCGCCATCCTGCTGACGCTCATGTTCGCCCCGGAGGTAGTGCAGATCCCGAGATACCTGGTCGTCAGCTACCTGGGCCTCATGAATACGTATCCCGGCCATATTCTCCCGCTGCTTGCCATGCCTGTCGGGGTGTTCCTGCTCAAGCAGTTCATCGACCAGATCCCGAACGATCTGCTCGAAGCGGCACGGATCGATGGCGCGGGCGAGTTCACCGTATTCCTGCGGGTCGTGATCCCGGTGTGCATGCCCGCCGTGGCCACCGTCGCCATTCTGACCTTCCAGAGCTCGTGGGGGAACATCGAGACCTCGTCCCTGTTCATGCAGGACGACGAGATGAAGAATTTTCCGTTCTTCCTCTCGACCCTGACGAGCAACCAGGCGAACCTCGTCGCCCGGCAGGGGGCGGCGGCGGCAGCCGCGCTCATCCTGTTCGTGCCGAGCCTGATCATCTTCCTGCTGCTGCAGGGCAAGGTGATCGCCACGATGGCCCATTCGGGCATCAAGTAGACACGTATCCGACCAAAGGAGGGACGAGATTGCGCCCGCATCCTGCTAGACGTATCCTGCTCACGGTGCTGGCCGTACTGCTGGCGGCTGTGCTCGTGCAGCCCGGCCGTACCTCTGCCTATACGCCATATAACACCAATTACAAAGACGCCTACGGGCAGCTGATCTGGACCCAATCCGCTTACAATCCGGGCGGGGCCCTGGGAAGGGATCTGTTCATCCCTGATCCCAAGAAGCCGGGGGCGCTCGTATACTCCCCGCTGAAGGGACCCCAGGACGTGTTCATCGACGGGAAGGATCAGATCTACATCGCCGATACAGGCAATAACCGCATTGTCCATCTGGATCCGGACGGGAAGTTCGTGCGGATGCTGGAAGTCAAAGAGAGTCCTCTCAAAGGGCCGCAGGGGCTCTTCGTGGACAGGAACGGGGACATCTACGTCGCGGACACGGGCAACAAGCGCGTAGTCCGGCTGGATGCCGAAGGGAAGCTGATCCGGGAATTCGCGCGCCCCGAGTCCAAGTTCCTGCCGGCTTCGTTCAAGTACGATCCCGTGAAGCTCGTCGTCGATAAGAGGGGCTTCCTGTACATTACCTCCCTCGGGGGCTACCAGGGACTGCTGCAGCTCGATCCCGGAGGAAGATTCCAAGGCTTCTTCGGATCAAACAAGACGCCGTTCTCGCTGATCGACGCGTTCAAGCGCTTCGTCTACACCCGCGAGATGTATCAGCGCGAGATCAGCAAGCTGCCGGGCTCGATCGCATCAAGCTCCATGGATCACGACGGATTGATCTATACGGTATCGAAGGAGGTGGAGACCGGCCAGATCAAGAAGCTGAACATCGCGGGGCTCGATATGCTCACCCAAAAAACAGAGTTCTCCGATGAGAAAATTGCACTCACCTATGGTGAAACCCCGTTCCGGGAGTGGGGAGAGGACACTCCTGTCCAGCTGAACGACTTGACGGTGGACCGTGACGGCAATATGACGGCGATCGATACCAAAAAGCGCGTGGTTTCCCAGTATGACGGCAGCGGCAGTCTGCTCTTCTTCTGGTGGGCGGATGCGGAGGTATCGGCGGAGAAGCTCGGCGTGATTCAGTCCCCGACGGCGATCGCCAGCTCGTCGAAGAACGACCTGTACATCCTTGACGGGGAGAACAATCTCCTGCAGAAGTTCGAGCTGTCGGAATTCGGCCGGCTCGTCCACCAGGCCAACCGTCTGACGCAGGACGGCCGGTATGCCGAGAGCGAAGTACTTTGGGCCGAGGTCTACCGGCTCAATGCGTTCTATACGCCCGCGATCCTGGGCCTTGCGAAGGCCGCTTACGGCAGGGGGGATTACGAACGCGCGCAGACGCTCTTCAAGGCGGCCGGCCAGGGACAGGGCTACTCGGATTCCTTCTGGCAGAACCGGCTGCTCTGGTTCCAGCAGCGCTTCGGGCTGCTGATGAACGTGCTCCTCTTCGGCGGTCTGGCGTTCTATGCTCTGAACAGGCTGACCAAGAATGCTTCCAGGCGCAGGCCCCAAGCCACCGGACCGGCGGGCGGCACCAGACTCCCCGGGCAGCTGCGGCATGCCTTCTATATTCTGAAGCATCCGCTCGACGGCTTCGCCGCCTTACGCTATGAGAACAAAGGGAGCTTCCTCAGCGCCTTCATTCTCTTCGTACTCGCCCTGGCGTCCTACTGCGTCATGGAAGGGGGGATCTCCTTCCTGTACAATCCGGACGTCCTTCTGGATCTGGGCCTTGGGACAGCCATCGTGCAGTTCCTCGTGATCTGGCTCGGCTGGATCATCGCCAATTATCTTATCTCGGCCATCTACCGCGGGGAAGGCCGGTTCCGCGATGTCGTCTATGGCAGCGCGTACGCCCTGTTCCCGTTCGTGCTCATCGGTGTGCCGCTCACGCTCCTCTCGCAGGTCATGACGCTGAACGAGGGAGCAGTGTACCGGTTCTTCTACTTCGGCCTGTTCGTCTGGGTCGGTCTGCTGCTCTTCTGGAAGGTACAGAGCCTGCAGAATTACAGTGTGGGCGAGACCTCCTTGAACGTATCGCTGTCCGTCTTTACGATGTGCGTCTGCGGCATGCTGCTCTTTATTACGTTCGGGCTCACGAAGGAGCTCTACGATTTCTTCTATTCCGTATTCCAGGAGGTGACCGTCCGGTGACGATCAAGAAGCTTAAGGAGCGGCTCGTCAAAAGGCTGGCTCTGCAGCGAAGCCTGCTCAGCCTGAATACACCCGCCAAGGGCCGGACGGTCCTGCTGCTCGGGCTCGGGCTGGCGCTCGGCCTGTCCGGCTGCGGTCTCCGGCCGCCGGATGCTCGCCCGGCGGCAGCGCCCGGGGGCGGACTGGGGAACGCGAGGGCAGAAGGGACGGCAGCCCCAACCGTCGCAGCCGTCCGCAGCACGCCTGCGCCGAAGCCCGGTCTGCCCGAGGAAGGCCGGTTTCAGCCGGCCGCCGAATCCGCAGGGCTGAAGCTGTGGGTCGACCCGCTCACCGCCCACTTCAAGGTGGAGCAGAAGGCCGGCGGGCAGGTGTGGCGCTCGTACCCGAACCCCGCTGCCTGGCCGGCCGAGACGATCGGAGGGACCTGGAAGAACAACCTCCTGTCCCCGATCATGGCGGAGTATATCGATGCGGCGAACTCCAAATCCCAGGCCAAGCTGATCTCCTGGCTCGAGGACAAGGGAGCACTGGAAGGCTTCCAGCTGACGAAGGACGGCTTCCAGGCGGCCTTCCGCTTCACGGGAACCGGCTTCCGCATTCCGGTCGAGGTGAAGCTAGGGGCCGACTATGTCGAGACGACGATCCGGGATGAAGGGATCGAAGAGGGCGAGCTCAGCCTGCTGAACCTGAAGCTGTACCCTCTGTTCGGTGCGGAGCCCTCGGCAGGGCAGGACGGCTACCTGCTCATCCCGGACGGCTCCGGTGCACTGATCCGGTTCAAACCGAACCTGACGGGCGACAAGTCCGTCTACCGGGAGAACGTCTATGGCCCGGACGATGCGTTCTTCACCGAAAATCTGGCGAGAGATCCTGTGCGCCTGCCGGTGTTCGGGCTGAAGTCCGGGCAGCAGGGTTTCGTCGGCGTGCTGACGTCGGGGGAGGAATATGCGAAGGTCTTCGCCGCTCCTTCCGGCGCACTCGGCAGCTCGAACTGGATAACCCCCGAGTGGCAGTACCGGATCAAATTTTTCCAGGGCACGAGCCGGCGGGGGAACACGGGATTTTTCACGTACAGCAAGGAACGCTTCACAGCGACCGCCCGCACGGCCAGGTATTACTTCCTGGAGGCCGGACACAGCGATTACGCGGACATGGCTGCGAGGTACCGCAGGCATCTGACCGAGGAGCAGGGGCTGAAGAAGCTGGTTCCGAAGAGCAGCCATGTACCGTTCTATGCCGATCTGATCGGGGCGGACAGCAAGAAAGGACTGCTGTCGGACCAATATCTGAAGGGGACGACAACCGATGAAGCGCTGCAGCTTGTACGCGACCTGCGGAGCAAAGGGCTGGATAATCTGATCATCCACTACACAGGCTGGCAGGAAGGCGGGTACAGCTCCTCCGGCGGACTGCTGCCCGTGGACTCCCGGCTGGGGGGCAATGAGGGCATGAAGCGGTTCATCACGGAAGCCCGCTCCCTGGATGTGCCGGTGTTTCTGACTGCGGATTATACGATCAACAACAACGGCAAGGACGGCTTCTGGCCGGTCTTCCACGGACGCCGCAATCTGGCGGGGACCGTCATCGAGTGGGAGAACCGGGAGAATTACGAGAGGACCACACAGGTGTCTCCGAAGTTCTATGCCAAGCTGGCGGAAGAGGATCTGCCGGAGTACCGGGAGCTTGGCGCCTCGGGCCTCTTATTCGTGAACGGCATCGGTCAGGTGCTGGGCAGCGATTTTAACAGCGGCTATCCGGCGACCCGGGGGGATGTGCTGCAGATTCACAAGGATCTTCTGAGCAGAACGCGCGGAGAACTCGGTGCGGTGGCGGCTGAGAATACCAATGCATACGCGCTTGGACAAGTGCAGCATATTCACCGGCTGACCGACCGCCATTCCTTCGACCTGTTCGTCGATGAGCCGGTGCCGTTCATCCAGATTGCGCTGCACGGCCTCGTCACCTACACGGCGGACTGGGCCAACCAGCGGACGGATTACCGGGCGGATTATCTTCGCAGCGTGGAATACGGCGCCTACCCGGCCTATGTCTTCACGGGCTCGCCCTCCGAGGCGCTCAAGGGAGCGTACTCGCAGAACCGCTTCAGCACCGATTACCGCGTTTGGATCGGGCAGGCGGCCGAAGAATACAGCAGGATCAACGAGGCGCTGGGAGGGGTTCAGGACCGGTTCATCACAGCGCACCGTACGCTGGCTCCGGGCGTCAAGAAGACGGTCTATGAAGGGGGCCATACGGTGATCGTCAATTACAATGAGACGCCCTATACGGACGGAAGCTTACAGGTGCCTCCAAGAGACTTTATCGTCACGAAAGGAGGGGAGGCGGGATGATCCGACGGCCGCTGCTGCCTTCGCACACGATCCGCAGGCTGGAAGGGACGCTGTTCATTGCGCCTTGGATCATCGGCTTCTTCGCCTTCGTGGCGTTCCCTCTGGCGTTCTCGCTCTACATGAGCTTTCACCGGGTGAAGGTGACGGTGGGCGGCATCGAAACGATTCCGAACGGCTGGGGGTATTACCGGGAGATCCTGTTCGCGGACGGCGGGCTGCTGTACGATTCGCTGATCCCGTTCCTGCGGGAGGCCGCTCTGATGATTCCGATCATTCTTGTCTTCTCCCTGCTGGTGGCCATCCTGCTCAACCAGAATTTCCGGGGGCGCACCTTCTTCCGGGTGGTGTTCTTCCTGCCGGTGATCTTCTCCTCCGGCCAGATCATCCTCGAGTTCATCAAGCAGGGGGAAGGGACGCTCGCCTTCGTGGAATCGCTCCGGATCGATGCTTACCTGATGAGCTATGTTCCCGCCTCGTGGGCGCAGCCGATCCATAACGTGCTGAATTCCTTCGTGCTTGTGCTCTGGTACTCCGGCGTCCAAATTCTGATTTTCCTGGCCGGGCGGCAGACCATCTCGTCTTCGGTGTATGAAGCCGCCCGGATCGACGGGGCGGACCCGTGGAATACGTTCTGGAAAATCACCCTGCCCGGACTGGTACCGTTCGTGTTCCTGAATTTGATGTTTACCGTCGTCGACCTGTTCACGTTTCCCGGGAATCCCATTATCTCGCAGGTCACGACAGCCAATTACGGCCTCTCGAGCGCGCTCGCCTGGATCTATTTTATGATCATCCTGGTGTTCGTAGGGCTCGTGCTCGGTTTGTACGGCAAAGTGGACCGGGCCTTCGCGGGCAAACGATAGGAGGAGAAGCATGGAACGTCTCGCAAGACTCACGGAGGATCTGAGAGGACGCCTGCCGGATGCCGGTACCCTGCGGGAGTGGCTGTATGGTGCCCGTACCCGGCTGATCGGCAAAGAAGCCGACAAAGGACTGCTCTTCCGGCTGTTCTTATATCTGATTCTCATCGATACCGCCTTTATTTATCTCAAACCGATTCTCTATATGATCACGACGATGATCAAGGATGCGCCGAACATGCTCGATCCTTCCGTCGTGTGGGTGCCCCGTTCGATCTATACGGGCCATCTCCAGGAAGCCTTCGAGGGGCTGAAGTACAAGACGGCCTTCTTCTACAGTCTGACCCTCTCGCTGTCGGTGGCGGTGCTGCAGATCCTCTCCTGCGCGATAGCAGGGTATGCGTTCGCCCGTCTCGATTTTCCCTTCAAGACTTTCTGGTTCGGCGCGCTCGTATTCACCTTTATCCTGCCCCCGCAGGTTACGATTCTGCCCTCGCTCATCATGTTCAAGTCATTCGGCTGGGCGAATACGTACCTGCCGATGATCGTGCCGGCCCTGTTCGGGCACGGGCTCAAAGGAGCCTTGTTCGTCATCATCTTCCGGCAGTTCTTCTCCACGCTGCCGAAGGAGCTGGAAGAGGCGGCGCGGATCGACGGGGCGAACGCCTTCCGGTTCTTCTTCAAGGTCATGCTGCCGCTCTCCCGCTCCGCCATCGTCGTGGTGTTCCTGTTCTCCTTCGTATGGAACTGGAACGACTTCTACCTGCCGTCGATGTATATGTCGGGGTCCAAGGAGGTCCCGCTGTCCATCTCGCTCGCGAAGCTGGCGGCCGGATTGCAGGCCGAAGGCGATCAGGGGGGCGTCAGCATCTTCGCCGAACCGATCAAGATGGCGGCTTCGTTCCTCATCATCCTGCCGGTGCTGATCGTCTACGGCATCGCCCAGCGCTGGTTCGTGGAAGGAGTGGAGAGAACCGGCCTCGTCGAATAGGGGATTCTACTATTTGCGTCATTAATCATTCATATCATTAATTAAATACAGGAAGAGGTTATCCCTTGGGTTCGGAACGCTTGCTTCGGTCCTATCTCAGATCCAAATGGTACGTGTACCTGCTCGCCCTGCTCGCCATCGCCGGAGGTAACGTCATCCACTCGCAGTACCCCCGGCTGCTTGGAAGCTTCACGGATGAGCTGCAGCAGGGGGCGCTGTCGAAGCTTACGATCAGCGTGTACAGCCTGAAGCTGCTCGGTGTGGGAGTATCCTACGGCCTGCTTGTCGCAGCCGGACAGTATCTGATTATGCGGGCGGGACGGCGGTTCGAGTACACCGCCCGCCAGCGGCTGTTCGGCCAGTTCACCCGGCTGAACTCCGATTTTCATACGAAGCATGGGGTCGGCCGGCTGCTCAGCTATGTCATGAATGACGTCACGTCGGTGCGGGAATCGATCTCGATGGGGATCAATCACACGATCAACTCCACCATCTTGATCCTGTCCGCCGTCGTCACGATGGCCTTCAGCTCCATCCCGCTGCCCCTGATCGGGGTGTGCATCCTGCCGCTGCTGCTCATTCCGTACTTCGTGATCCGCTTCCGCAGACCGGTCCGGGAACAGTCCCTGCGGGTGCAGGAGACGCTGGGCGCCATGACGGAGTCGGCGGAGGAGCAGTTCGGCGGCATCCGCGTCGCCCGCAAGTTTGCCGTAGAGGAAGTGATGGCGCAGCGCTTCGCGGATACGGTCGACCGCATCCGGGAAGCCCAGCTGTCGCTGGTGCGCGTATCCGCGTTCTTCCAGTCGCTGATCCCGCTGCTAGGCTCGCTCTCGCTTGTCGTCACGCTCGCCTACGGAGGCTATCTGACGCTGCGGGGGCGCATCACCCTCGGCCAATTCGTGGCGCTGACTCTGTATATGCGGATGATGGTCAACCCGCTGCAGCAGATCGGCCGGGTGATCAACACCATGCAGCGTTCCCGCGCCTCGCTGCAGCGGATCGGCGAGCTGCTCGGACGGGAGCCGGACATCCGGGACAGCCTGAATGCGGCCGATGCCGATCTGGAGCGGCAGCCGATCTCCATCCGGAATCTCAGCTTCACCTATCCGGACAGCGGGGATGAGGTGCTCCGGGAAGTGTCCGTCGAGATTCCCCCCGGCCGGCAGATCGGCATCCTCGGCCGGACGGGGAGCGGGAAGTCCACCCTAGTCAAGCTGCTGCTCCGCATCTATGATCCGCCCGAGGGAGCGATCCGCATCGGCGGCACGGATCTGCGGGAGCTGTCGCTCCAAAGCCTTCGCAGCCAGATCGCGTACGTGCCGCAGGAAGGCTTCCTCTTCAGTACGACGATCCGCGACAACATTGCGTTCTACCGCAGGGAGTCGCCGATCGGAGAGGTGGAGGAGGCGGCCGGGCAGGCCCAGATCCGCAGCAGCATCGAAGCGTTCGCGGACGGTTACGATACCCTGCTCGGCGAACGGGGGATCACCCTCTCGGGCGGCCAGCGGCAGCGGACTTCGCTTGCCCGAGGTCTGATCAAGAACGCGCCCGTCCTGATCCTCGACGACAGCGTAAGCGCCGTCGATACGGTGACGGAGCAGCGGATCCTCGAGACCGTCCGCCGGGAACGGAAGGGCCGGACGACGATCCTCATCGCCCACCGGGTCAGCGCCGTCCGCCATGCCGATGAAATTTTTGTCATGGACGGCGGACGGATCATCGAGCAGGGGACGCATACCCAGCTGCTCCGGCTTGGCGGCTGGTACGCCCGGATGCATGCCATACAAGAGGAGGGATCGCCGCATGTTCCGCACCACTTCGCGGAAGCCTCCGAAGGCGTCTGAGCCGGCTTCCCCGCCCGCCGAGAATACGGCTGCAGCCTTCCAGGGCTTGTACAGCTATGCCCGCCCCCACAGCCGCAAGTTCGCCCTGGTGCTCGTCTGCACGCTGCTCGCCATATCGGGCGACCTGCTGCAGCCCTTCCTCGTGAAGATCGCCATCGACGATCATCTGGCGAAGGGAGCGGAGTTCGGCGCGCTGGGCCTGATCGCGCTCGTGTATCTGATTCTGTCCCTGACTTCGTTTCTGTTCTCCTACCTGCAGGATAACCTGCTGCAGCAGGCGGGACAGAGCGTCGTCGCCGGCATCCGGAAGGATCTGTTCCGGCATATCCTGCGGCAGTCGGTTGCCTACTACGACCGGACGCCTTCCGGCTCGCTGATCACCTATGTGTCCAGCGATACGGAGTCATTGAACCAGTTTTTCACCGGGGTGCTCCTGTCTCTGGTGCGCGACGGCATGACGCTCCTGTTCATTATCGTCCTGATGTTTCAGCTCGATGTCACGATGACTTTGTACTGTCTGCTGCTGCTGCCGCTCATCGCGGGAATCGCGATAGGCTTCCGCGCTTATCTGCGCAGGACCTACCAGCTCTCGCGCACGCAGCTCTCGCGCCTCATCGCCTTTACCGCCGAGAACCTGTCGGGCATGCAGCTCATTCAGGCCTTCCATCAGGAGAAGGAGCAGCAGACGCGCTTCCTGGAGCGCAATGACGGCTATTACCGGGCCAATCTGCGGGAAATCCGCACGAACGTGCTCTTCAACCGCTCGTTCGACGTGCTCGGGAACCTGTCCGTGGCGTTCGTCACCTGGCTTGGCGGCTATGCCGTGCTCGGCCACAGCATCGAATTCGGGGTGCTCTATGCGTTCATCACGTATATCCGCCAGTTCTTCCAGCCGATTAACAACATCACCCAGCAGTGGAACCAGCTGCAGTCCGCGACTGTCTCCGTCAACCGGATCTGGAGCGTCTTCTCCCAGCAGCCTGTGGTCAGGGATCCGGAGCATCCGGTGCCTCTCGTGCCGGCCGAGGTGCAGGGACGGATTGATTTTGAGCGGATCTCCTTCCATTACGGGGAGGAGGGACCGGATGTGATCCAGGATCTCGATCTGCATATTCGTCCAGGCGAGATGATCGGAATCGTCGGAACCACCGGCGCGGGCAAAAGCTCCCTGATCTCGCTGCTCTGCCGCTTCTACGATGTGCAGAAGGGCAGCATCCGGATCGACGGGACGGATATCCGTGACATCGAGCCGAAGACCCTGCACCGGCTTGTCGGCCTGGTACAGCAGGAGCCCTACCTTTATTCCGGCAGCATCCTCGACAACGTGCGGCTGTTCGACCCTTCGATCTCCGCGGAAGCGGTGCAGGCAGCGTGCCGCCGGGTCGGGGCGCATGCCATGATCCTGCGCCTCAAGGACGGCTACGAGACGCGGGTCTCCGAGCGGGGAAGCGGGCTGTCGGCCGGAGAGCGGCAGCTGATCTCCTTCGCCCGCATTCTCGTGTTCGAGCCGCGCATCCTGATCCTCGACGAGGCGACGGCGAATCTCGATTCGCATACGGAGCTCATGATCCAGAAGGCGCTGCAGGAGGCGGCGAAGGGGCGGACCACGCTCATCATCGCCCACCGGCTGTCGACGATCACGGGAGCGGACCGGATCCTGGTTATGCGGCAGGGCCGCATCGCGGAGGAAGGCAGCCACCGGGAGCTGCTCGAGCTCGGCGGCCATTACTGGCAGCTGCACCGGTACGGCAGGAGCCCTGCCGCCGGGGCGGGATAAGTAAATGATGCCGTGCTTCAGGCAGGTTCAGATCAGATTCCACCATCGTTCATGGGGGAGCAGGGCTGGACCTTTGCCGGGACGGCAGCTTGATCACATTATTTTCAAACCCAAAGGAGCGAACTTACTCATGAGTCAACATACCCCCCCTGACCGACAGCTTCATCTTAACGCCTTCCTGGCCGCCACCGGCCACCATGAAGCCTCCTGGCGTCATCCGGCCACCCGACCGGAGCGCGGGCTGGACATCAAGTACTACCAGGAACTTACACAGACCGCCGAACGCGGCCTGCTCGACTCGGTCTTCCTCGCGGACGGCTATGCGGGCAAGTACGGCAAGCTCGAGCCGTTCACCATGCTGTCGGCGCTCGCCGTCGTTACCAAGCATATCGGCCTCATCGCCACCGTGGGTACAACCTATAACGAGCCGTTCCATGTGGCGAGGAAGTTCGCTTCCCTCGACCATATCTCGGGGGGGCGAGCCGGGTGGAATATCGTAACAGGGGCCGGCTCGGCTGCCTTCAACTTCGGCAGGGAGGCGCATCCGGAACATTCGGTCCGCTACGAATACGCCGAAGAATTCGTGGAGGTGGTGAAGCAGCTGTGGGACAGCTGGGAGGACGATGCCCTGGTCTATGACAAAGCGAACGGCGTCCAGATCGCCCAGGACAAGGTGCATGAGATCCACTTCCAGGGTGAGACCTACCAGGTCAAAGGTCCGCTGAACATTCCACGCCCGCCGCAGGGCTATCCCGTCCTTGTGCAGGCGGGGTCGTCCGAGACGGGACGGGAGCTCGCGGCGAAGACGGCCGAAGTCATCTTCACCGCCCAGCAGACGCTCGGGGAAGCGCGGGCGTTCTACCGCGATGTGAAGTCCAGGCTGGCGAAGTACGGCCGCAGTCCCCAGGAGCTGCAGATCCTTCCGGGCCTGAGCCCGATTCTCGCGGACACGGAGAGCGAAGCCCGGGACATCGAGCGGGAGCTGATCGAGCTGGCGAATCCCGAGAACTCCGTCCGGGGGCTGTCCAACTGGCTGGGCTTCGATCTGTCGCCTTATCCGATCGACGGCCCGCTGCCGTATGCCGACCTGCCGGGAGAAGAGAACATCAACGGGCACAAGGCGCGGTATACCCTCATGGTCGAGCTCGCCCGCAGGGAGAACCTGACGATCCGTCAGCTGACGCACCGGATCGCCGGCGCGCGGGGACACCTGACCTTCACCGGAACGCCTCTGCAGCTGGCCGACCTGATTGAGGAATGGTTCCTGACCGGCGGCTCCGACGGCTTCAATGTGATGCCGCAGCTGTATCCGACCGGCCTGAATACTTTCGTGGATAAAGTCATTCCGGAGCTGCAGAACCGCGGGCTGTTCCGCACCGCCTACGAAGGCGCCACGCTGCGTGACCGGCTCGGTCTTGCCCGGCCTGCGAACACCCGTCACCGTCCCGTCCTTCATTCGTAAGGCAGGAGCGGAAGCATAAAAGCCTCACCCTTTTACCCAATTCAGCTGAAAGAAGGGAACTCCCTTGACCACACCCGGCAAAAAAGCGCATTTCAACGTATTCCTGCGTGCCGCAGGCCACCACGAGGCGGCCTGGCGCCACCCCGATGTTTACCCGCAGGGGGATCTCGACATCCATTATCTGGCGGAGATGGCCCGCATCGCCGAGCAGGGGCTGATGGACTCCGTATTCCTCGCCGACGGCTATGCCGGCAAGGCCGCCAAGCTGGAGCCATTCACCCAGCTGTCCGCACTCGCTTCACTGACCGAGCATATCGGTCTCATCGCCACCGTCGGCACGGTCTATAACGAGCCGTTCCATGTGGCCCGGCAGTTCGCCTCGCTGGATCATATCAGCGGCGGGCGGGCCGGCTGGAATATCGTCACCGGTGCGGGGGACGCATCCCGCAACTTCAGCCGGGCGGCCCACCCAAAGCTTGAAGAGCGCTACGAAGGTGCCGAAGAATTCGTCGAGGTCGTCAAGCAGCTGTGGGACAGCTGGGAGGACGACGCTCTGCTGTACGACAAGCAGGCAGGGAAGCTGATCGACGACGCCAAGGTGCGCGACATCGGCTTCCGGGGCGAGCATTATGCGGTCAAAGGGCCGCTGAACATCCCCCGGCCGCCGCAGGGGCATCCGGTGCTCGTCCAGGCCGGCTCCTCCGAGCAGGGCAAGGAGCTCGCCGCCAGAACGGCGGAGGTCATCTTCACGGCGCAGCAGACGTTCGAGGCCGGCCGGCTGTTCTATACGGATGTGAAATCCCGGCTCGCCCGGTACGGCCGCTCCGCCGATGACCTGATAATCCTGCCGGGTCTGAGCCCCATCGTGGCCGACACGGAAGCGGAGGCCCGGGACCTGGAGGAGGAGCTGAATTCGCTCATCGATATGGACAAGGCGCTCGACCGGATGTCCGAGCGGTTCGAGGTGCACCTCTCGGGCTGCCCGCTGGACGGCCCCGTGCCGCTGGATCAAGCGAAGCGGCCGGAGGCGCTGGGCGGCATCAGCAGCCGGCAGGGGGTCATCCTCGATGCCGCCCGCCGGGAGAACATGACGATCCGGCAGCTGATCTACCGCCATGCCGGCGGGCACGGTCATATTACATTCACAGGCTCGACGCTGCAGACGGCCGATTTTATCGAGAAGTGGCTCCGGGAAGGGGCTTCGGACGGCTTCAACATCCTGCCGCAGACGTTCCCGCACGGGCTGCAGGCGTTCGTCAGCAAAGTGCTGCCCGAGCTGCAGAACCGCGGGTTATTCCGCACCGCCTACGAAGGCCGCACCTTGAGGGAGAATCTCGGACTCGCCCGGCCTGCGAATACGCTAATCCGGAATGCGACGGTCTAACTTTCAATCATGAAGAGGGGGAACTACATATGAGCACACCCGATAGAAAACTGCAGCTGAATGCCTTCCTGTACGGCTCGGGACACCATGAAGCATCCTGGCGGCATCCGCGTGCCGTACCGCACCGCAATCTCGATATCAGGTACGCGGCTGAGATTGCACGAACCGCCGAACGCGGCCTGATGGACGCCGTGTTCGTTGCCGACGGCTACGCCGGAAGATCGAATACGCTGGAGCCGTTCACATTATTCTCCGCATTGGCTCTCCTTACCGAGCATATCGGACTGATCGCGACGGTCAGCACCACCTACAACGAACCGTTCCACCTGGCGCGCCAGTTCGCTTCCCTCGATCATATCAGCGGTGGACGCGCGGGCTGGAATATTGTCACGGGCGGGGGCTCCGCCGCCTTCAACTTCAGCAGGGAGGAGCATCCCGAACACTCGGAGCGCTACCGGGTAGGTGAAGAATTCGTCGAGGTGGTGAAGCAGCTGTGGGACAGCTGGGAGGACGACGCACTCGTCTTCGACAAAGAGGCGGGGGTCCAGATTCATAACGACAAGGTGCACGAGATTCATTTCCAGGGGGAGAATTACCGGGTCAAGGGCCCGCTGAACATTCCACGTCCTCCGCAGGGCTATCCCGTCTTGGTGCAGGCCGGCTCGTCCGAGAGCGGCAAGGAGCTCGCCGCCAAGACGGCGGAGGCCATCTTCACCGCCTGGCAGACGCTGGAGGATGCGCAGACCTTCTACAGCGATGTGAAATCCAGGCTGGCGCGGTACGGCCGACCCCCGATCAGCTGCTGGTACTTCCGGGAATCAGCCCGATCCTCGCCGATACCGAGGCCGAAGCACGCGAGCTGGAGGAGGAGCTGCACTCGTATATTAACATCGAGGAGGCATTGAAACGCTTCTCCCCTGGCTTCGGCGTGGACCTCCGGGAATACCCGCTGGACGGCCCCCTACCGCTTCATGCGGTCAAATCCGTCGACGAGATCAACGGCAACAAAAGCCGGCACGGGATCATCACCGAGCTCGCGCGCAAGGAGAGCCTGACGATCCGCCAGCTGGTTCAGCGGCTCGCCGGGGCACGCGGACACTTCACCTTCACCGGAACGCCTCTGGCTCTGGCCGATGTCATCGAGCAATGGTTCAAGAACGGGGCGGCCGACGGCTTCAATGTCATGCCGCAGCTCTATCCTTCCGGGCTGGAGATCTTCGTCGATCAGGTCATACCGGAGCTGCAGAACCGCGGCCTGTTCCGTACATCCTATGAAGGCAGCACATTGAGGGACCGATACGGCCTGTCCCGTCCCGCGAATCCGCGGTCCCAAGCCGTCATCCACTAAAGGAGGAAGCACATCATGAACAAGCTGTGGCTGGGAACCGCCCTGCTGACCGCCGTATCTTTGTCCCTCGGAGCCTGCTCCCAAGGAACCCCGGAAGCCGGGGAAACGCCCGCACCCCAAGCTGCAGAAACGGCAGCCGGCAGCACGGAGAGCGATGACATTACGGAGCCGACGAAGCTCAAGCTGTTTGTCACCGGAGCCACCTTCACCGATACGGAGTTCAAGGTGCAGATCAAGGAGCAGGTGGAGAAGCGTTTCAAGAATGTGACGATCGAGCGCATTACCCCGCCGGCCGGGACAACGGTGCAGGACTTTTTCTCCTCGGGCGAGGAACCGGATCTCATCTTCGGCGACGGCTATCACGCGCTCAAGCAGCTGAAGGTGGTGGAAGATCTGCGGCCTTTTATCAAGAAATACAACTTTGACGAAAGCCGCCTGAAGCCGCATACCTACGATTACATCAAGGACTTCGGGGAGAACGGGGAGATCTACGGCATCCCCTACAATTCCAACCAGCATATTCTCTACTATAATAAAGATGTGTTCGACAAGTTCGGCGTGGCTTACCCGTCAGACGAACAGATGACCTGGGACCAGGCGTTCGAGCTCGGCCGCCAGCTCACCCGGGAGGAAGGCGGGGTGCAGTACATCGGCATCGATACCGAAGGACTCGGGATGCTGTCCCGGAGCTACGCCCTTCCGATTCTAGATCCCAAAACCGGCAAATCGGTCCTGAACTCGCCCCAGTGGCTCACCGTATTCCAGGCGGCGAAGACGAACTTCGAGATCCCGGGCTTCCTTCCGAAGGATGAGACCAAATATATGTGGGGCCGTGACGTCTTCATGAAAGACCGCACGATGGCGATGCGTCCGGCGTGGCTGGCCAACATGGTGGGGCCGCTGGAGGAGCTGCGGCAGCAGGGAATCGAATCGAATTGGGATATCGCCCCGGTGCCTACCTTCCCCGACCAGCTCGGTAAGACCCGCGAGGCGCAGGTGCACTCCATTACGCTGAGCTCACTTAGCAAGAATAAAGACGCGGCCTTCAAGGTCATCAAGTTCCTGCTCTCCGATGAGGCGCAGCGGGTCATCTCGCGGAACGGCCGTGTCCCCGCTGTTATCAATCCCGAGCTCGAGAAGGAATACGGCGCGGATGTAGGCGTGCTGAAAGGTAAGAAAATAGAGAATATTTTCAAATACGCTCCGCTGAAAACCCATGCTTCGCATAAGTATGAGAGCAGTATCACCAAGTTCGTCACCGAAGCCAACCTTGAGCTGGCGAGAGGAGCGGATGTCAATACCGTGATCCGCAAAACCTCGGAGACGATTGACAAAGAGGTCGAAAAGCTGCTGAAGAACGAGTAGGTCAGCAGGTTGCATGGGATGGAGAGCCGATATTCCCGCAGATGAGGGGATATCGGCTTTTTTCTGTCACAATCGCTTGAGTGCGTTTGACGGACGAGGCTGCAGAGCATCGACTCTTCAGCCAACTACAAAAACTCCCTGTGCCGAAGAGACCAGGGAGTTTGTTCATTAATGCAGTATCCATGCGAATGATCCGAGATTAAGCGGTCACGGCAGGAGAGGGGGCTTCTTCGGCAAGGATCGCTTCAATGCGCTCCAGTGTCTCTCCGCTGAGCTTGATGCCCGAAGCCGCAGCATTCTCCACGACCTGCTCGGGACGGCTCGCACCGATCAGGGCGCTGGAGACGTTCGGCTGGCGCAGAATCCATGCCAGGGACAGCTGGCTCAGCGTGATGTCCAGCTCCCGGGCGAGCTCCGTCAGCTTCGAGACTTTGTGCAGCTTGTCTTCTGTGATCCGCTTACGGAAGTTCTCGTGCTTCGCCGCACGCGAATCCTCAGGGAACCCTTCGACCGAAGTATATTTGCCCGTAAGCAGGCCTTGGGCCAGCGGCGAGAAGACGACCTGGCCGAAGCCCTTGCGTGTGCCCAGCGGGATGATCTCCTTCTCGATATACCGGTCGAAGAGGTTGTACACCGGCTGGTTCACCACGATGCGGTCCAGCAGGTACTTGTCTGCGATGGAGAAAGCTTCGGTGATCTGTGACGCTGTCCACTCACTGACGCCGACATAGAGAACCTTGCCGCTGCGTACGAGATCGTCGAACGCCCGGAGAGTCTCTTCCAGCGGCGTCTCGGGATCGAAGCGGTGGCTGTAATAGATATCCACGTAGTCCGTGCCTAGCCGCTTCAAGCTGGCGTTGGCGGCTTCGGTCACATGCTTGCGGGACAAGCCCCGGTCGTTCGGGCCGTCCCCGATCTTCCCGAACACTTTGGTAGCGAGCACAAATGATTCCCGCGGATAATCGCGGAGCGTCTCGCCGACGACGACCTCGGCTTCCCCTTTGGCATACACGTTGGCCGTGTCGAAGAAATTGATCCCGAGATCGTACGCCTTGCGGATGGAGTTTACCGCGTTCTCCCGTTCAACATACCCGCCGTAGGTCAGCCAGGAGCCGAGGCTGATCTCGCTGACTTTTAACCCGCTTGCGCCCAAATTCCGGTAAGACACTGTCATGATGATTCCTCCCCAAAATGGAAATGTAGTGATCTTGCTATGTATGTGGATGCGGCTGAGCCGCTGAATCCCTTGGTGATGATGCTTCAGGCAATATGGGTGTGGACCGTCAAGGAGTAAAGCCTGCGGCCTCAAGTCTGCAGAGGCTGCAGGTTCTCCGCCTGACGGCGAAGCGCCCACGCCGCCTTATGCCCGTTGTCCGGACGGGCCAGCCCGAGGTTCTCCCGGAGCGTCTTTCCCTCATAAGCGGTGCGGAATAAACCGCGGTTCTGCAGCTCGGGAATCACTTTATCCACGAACGTCTCGAAGCCGCTGTAATAGATGTGGGGAAGGATGTTGAATCCGTCCGCGCCTCCGCTGCGAAGCCACCGTTCGATGAAGTCTGCCGTCTGCAGCACGGAACCGGTGAACGACACATGCCCGTGGCCTGCCGCACTGCGGGCAAGGAACTGGCGGAGGGTCATCCCGTCCCGGCGCGCCGCATCGACGACCACCTCCTGGCGGCTCGTAATGCCGGTGGTGATGGAGCCGTAAGGCTTCGCCTTGTCCACCGGAACCGGAGCGTCCAGCGGATACTCCGTCAAGTCTACGGTGAAGTAGCCGGACAGCCGGCGGAGCGCCTGCTTCGGATCAAGCAGGGCATTGAATTCGTCCTCAATGTCCCGGGCCTCCGCTTCGGTGTCCGCTACGATGGGGGAGAGACCGGGCATGATCAGCAGCTGATCGGACGTTCGGCCGTACCGCGCGAGCCTCCTTTTGACGTCGTTATAAAATTCCTGCGCCGCCCCCAGTGTCTGCTGCGCCGTGAAGATGACGTCCGCCGACTCGGCGGCGAGCTCGCGCCCGCCTTCGGAGGAGCCGGCCTGTACGAGGACGGGATAGCCCTGAGGAGGACGGGGGATATTGAGCGGGCCCTTGACCGAATAGTACTCACCCAGGAAGTCGATCTCATGCACTTTGTCCTCATCGACGGCCTTGCCGGCCTCCCGGTCGTAGACCAGCGCATCTTCCTCCCAGCTGTCCCACAGCTGCTTGGTCACCTGCACGAACTCCCGTCCCCGGGCATACCGCTGCCGGACGTCCGGGTGATCCGGGCGGCCGAAGTTCGCCGCGTCCGAAGCCGAATGGCCGGTGACGATGTTCCAGGCAGCCCGGCCCTTGCTGATATGATCGAGGGAGGCGAACTTGCGCGCGACATGGTAGGGATCGTTATATGTGGTGCTCACGGTAGCGATGAGCCCTACATGCTTTGTCAGCCCGGCCAGGGCAGACAGAAGTGTATAAGGCTCCAGCCGGCGGCCGAGGCCTGAATAATTGTCGGCTGTGAAAAGGGCGTCGAACAGCCCGCGTTCGGCGATCCGGGCAATATTGGCGTAATAGCCGAGATCCAGATCCTCCTGCGGGATGGAGGCCGGATGCTTCCAGGCCGCCGCATGATGTCCCGCACCTCTTAAGAACACGTTGAAATGAGCTTGAATGCCCTTGCGTGAATCATTCATATTCAGCAGTCACCTCACCAGTGCTGGCCATTCCTGCGGATCGTTGAACCGGGTTTGCTTCTCTGCCTACTTCAATTCGAAGCCCTGCTCGCTCAGGAAGCCGTGGAGATGTCCGCGCAGGCGGCCCGGCTCCAGCCGTCTCAGCACTTCTCTGGACCAAACGGTCTCCCCGAACTTCGGGCCTCCCTTGCGCTTCGCGTAATATTCTCGTGTCGTCTCGTCATACGCCCGGATCCCCGTCTCCAGCTCCTCCTGCCGGTAGACCTCCGAATGGACGACCGCACCAAGCGGAAGCCTCGGCCGGAGGTCCGGCTCCTGATCGGGCACGCCGACCGACATGCCGAAGACCGGATAGACGAGCGGAGGAAGCTCGAGCAGGTCGCTGACCTCCCTGGGGTTGTTGCGGATACCGCCGATATAGACGATGCCGTAGCCCAAGGCTTCGGAAGCGACCGCCGCGTTCTGGGCGGCCAGTGCGGCATCGATGGAGGCGAGCAGGAACAGCTCCGTGTTCGTCTGCAGCTCCACATCTTCGTGGAATTTCACGGCTGTCCGCAGCTTGTTCAGATCGGCTAACCATACGAGGAACAGCGGGCTTTCCTCTATATAGGCCTGGTTCCCGGCCAGCTCGGCAAGCCTGGCCCTGCGGCCGGGCTCCTGCACTGTGACTACACTGTACGCCTGGAGGTTCGAGGAGGTGGAGGCCGCCTGAGCGGAGAGCAGGATTTGCTCCAGATCAGCGGCAGGGATGGGGGTGGATTGGAATTTTCGGATGGAGCGGTGCGACTGAAGCGCGTTCAGAATGTCGGTCATCATAGCCTCCAAGGTTCTTTTATCTGATCTCTAACATATGAACCAAACATGCATTGTACTCTGTGTAGACATACGTGTTCCCTTCAATCAGGCTCCGGCTTCCAACGCGGGCGCCGGCCTCACCGCAGCCGGACGGGCAAGCCCGAGGTTCTCGCGGAGTGTCGTGCCCTCATAAGCTGTGCGGAACAGACCGCGGTTCTGCAGCTCCGGTACGACCTTGTCAACGAACGCGTCGAGACCGCTCGGGTACAGCTGCGGCATCAGATTGAAGCCGTCCGCGCCGCCGTGCCGGAACCAATCCTCGATGAGATCGGCAAGCTGCAGCGGGGTTCCCGTGAAGGTGATATGCCCGCGGGCTCCGGCCAGGCGCCGGGTCAGCTGCAGAATCGAAAGATTCTCTCTGAGGGCCAGGTCGACGACAAGCTGGTAGCGGCCCTTGCGCCCGTTGATCGCATCTATGCCCGGCAGCAGGTGGTAGGGGATCGGCCCGTCCAGCGGATAGCCGCTGAGATCGATGCCGACGCGCTCCGACAGACGCTTCACCGCCGATTCCGTGTTGATGAGCGCATTCAGCTCTTCCTCGATCTCGCGGGCTTCCGCCTCCGTGTCGGCAATGATGGGGCTCAGACCCGGCAGGATATGCAGCTGGTCCGGTGTACGGCCATACTTGGCCAGTCGGGACTTCACATCCGCGTAGAAGGCCTGCGCCTCTTCGAGAGTCTGCTGGGCGGTGAAGATGACTTCCGCCGTCTTGGCGGCGAGCTCCTTGCCGCTTTCGGAAGAGCCGGCTTGAACGAGTACAGGGTAGCCCTGGGGAGGGCGGGGGATGTTAAGCGGGCCCTTGACGGAATAACGGTTTCCCTTAAAGTGAATCTCGTGCACCTTACCCTGATCGAGCTGGATACCGGCTTCCTTGTCGAAGACCAGCGCGTCATCCTCCCAGCTGTCCCACAGCTGCTTCGTCACCTCGACGAACTCTTCCGCATATTCGTACCTCAGTCCATGCTCCGGGTGAACGTCGAGCCCGAAGTTAAAAGCGGTGGACTCCGTTCCCGTGGTCACGATGTTCCAACCCGCCCGGCCTCCGGAGATATGATCAAGCGAAGCGAATTTGCGCGCTACATGGAAAGGCTCATTATACGTCGTGCCGACGGTGGCGATCAGACCGATATGCTCCGTAACGGCGGCCAGAGCAGACAGCTGGGTGAACGGCTCCAGCTTCCCGGCGCTGCGTCCCGCATAGCCGTCGGCCAGGAAAACCGAATCGAGCAGCCCCCGTTCGGCAGTCTGGGCCAGCTTCTGGTAATGCCGGATATCCAGGCCCCGCTCCGGAGACGTGCCCGGATAGCGCCAGGATGCTTCGTGATGGCCGGTACCGGTCAGGAACGCATTCAAATGCAGCTTGCGGTCGGATGAACTCATGTTCAGCACCTCATTCATTGGGATATGGGTTGACACTGCGCCAGCCGGGTACGGGGGACGCAAAAAAAGGAGACGCAGCAGCAGGGCTGGTCTCCGGATGTCCGGTAGGAAGTATGTAAACAAATCGGATAGAAATAGTATGAAATGGAATATAGCATGGATCTTCAAGGTCTGTCAATAGCATTGACAGAGGCCGCACGATTCGCTACGATATATCAAAGTAATTTGATTGGAATTATAATTGCATACCGGACCACCGGTCGAACCGGAGACGAGCTGGCAACCTGCTGCGTCTCCTTCTTTTTTTATTCTAGGGCAGAAAAGCCGTGATGGGGGAGAACCCGCATGGAGAAAAAGGAGGTGTCCAATACCCGGACTCGAAGCAAGCACGATCGATTTTATTTCATTGAATAAACCAATAAATTCATTCTTAAGGCGGTGCTCAACCCGTGTTCCATTCGAAATCATTGGTTCATTCCCTTCTTCGGACGTGCCTTCCGCTCCTCAGCCTGAGCCTGCTCCTCTCCGCCTGCGCATCGGCAGGCAGCGTTCCGGAGACCCCATCCGGGGCTGCAGCAGCGGGAGAATCAGCCGGCCCCCCGTCCTCCGCCGAGCCGGTCAAGCTGCTGTTCTACGTCAACGGTCCGACACTTACCAACACCGAGTTCCGCACGCTGATCGCCGAACCGGTCAAGAAGAGGTATCCGCATATCACTTTGGAGCGGATCGAACCGCCATCCGGAGTCACGATCGAGGAGGTGTTCACTTCGGGGCCCATCCCGGATCTCTCACTGATCATCAATCCGCACCCGCTGCTTCGTTTGAAGGCGGTCGAGGACCTGCGGCCCTGGATTCAAAAGCACCAGTTTGATGAGAGCCGATTGAAGCCGGTGCTGTACGATCATATCAAAGAATTCGGCAAGAACGGCGAGATTGTCGCCATCCCTTTCAATGCCAATCAGGCCATCCTGTATTACAACAAGGATATATTCGATAAATTCGGGGTGGAGTACCCGCCGGCCGATAAGCAGCTGTCTCTCGAAGAGCTGCTTGAGCTGGGGAAGCAGCTGACCCGTTCGGACAACGGGGTGGATTATATCGGCTATGACCCCGGCGGTCCTCTTGACCTTTCGCGCAACGTGGCACTGCCCGTGATTGATTCGGACAGCGGAGCCCCTCTGCTGAGCCGGAATCCCGAGTGGACCCGCTTGTTCCAGTTTGCGAAGACAGCCTATGAGGTGCCCGGGTATATCGGCCCGAATAACCAGTATGTCTACGGCCGCGATGCCTTCATGAAGGACCGCAAGGTCGCGCTGCGGGTGGCGAATCTGGCCAACATGGTCGGCCCCCTGGAAGAGCTCAGACAGCAGGGTACCGAATTTAACTGGGATCTGGCGCCGATCCCGAACTTCAGCAACAAGCTCGGCAAGGCCCGGGAGGCCCAGGTGCACTCCTTTGTCATCTCGAACAAGAGTGAGCATAAAGAGGAGGCGTTCCTTGCGGTCAAGGAAATCCTGACCGATGAAGTGCAGGGTCTTCTCTCCCGGAATGCCCGCGTGCCGGCAGTCATCAATCCGGAGCTGGAAGAAGAGTTCGGCCGGGATATCCCCGTGCTGAAGGACAAAAACGTCCGGAGCGTATTCATCGGGGAGCAGCAGAAAACGCACCGTATCCATGAATACGAAGACCAGGTGTCGAAGTGGGTGACGGAAGCGACCAAGGACGTTGCTGTGGGCGGGATCGATATCAACACGGCCCTGCGCAAGGCGGATGAGAATATCGCAAGAGACGTGGAGCGGCTGAAGAAGAACGAGTAAAGGGAGGGACCGGTAAAGTGGAGTAAGGGTTTGCAGCATGCAGCAGCTGCAGGCAGCCGGCACAGCGTACCCTTCAGTAGGCTCCCCCATTGACGGAGCTTCTCTTTTATGCTAGATTTATAACTATTCCACCCGTATTAATAGGATAAATGAAACGAAGCTACCAGTAAACTGGAGGCCCCTGACCACTAGGAGGCCTCCTTTTTCATTGGATAACAGTCTGCCCACCCGCCGGTCGGGAGGCGGTCCACTACGAAACAGAACGATACATAGAGAGGAAGATGATCCCCCATGACCACCTTACCCATTGCTGTCTACCACAGCCTTGACGTGCTCTCGCCCGAGGTAGCGCCTCACCGTCAGCCCGAAACCGGCGTATCCCCCTTGTTCCCGAACCGCTGGTCCTCCCGAGCCTTCGATCAGCGCCCTGTGCCGGATGAAGTGCTTCATGCCGTTCTCGAAGCGGCGCGCTGGGCGCCTTCGGCGAGCAATCAGCAGCCCTGGAGGTTCATCGTAGCCCGAACGGAAGAGCAGCGCCAGGCGTTCGCATCGTTCATTAAGCCGGGCAACCGGCAGTGGACCGATCATGCGCCCGTGCTGGTGCTCATCGCCTCCTCCAAGCTGAAAGCAGACGGCGAGCCGAACGGCCAGCACGCGTTCGATACGGGGGCCGCCTGGGGCACCCTGGCTCTGCAGGCCCATCTGCTCGGGCTGAACACCCGGGCTGTCGGCGGCTTCGAGCGCCCGCTCGCCAGGGAGGTGCTGAACGTACCGGAGGAGATCGAGCTCCATGCTGTGATCGCCCTTGGCTACAAAGGCAGCAAGGATGCTCTGCCGGCCGATCTGCAGGAAAGGGATGTGCCGAACGGCCGGCGGCCGCTTGCGGAGAGTCTCATTGAAGGGAAGTTTCCTTCAAAGGAGGGGACGGAAGCCTAAAGTCATTCCTGCTAAGCGTCCCCAGTCCCCAGGAAGACAAACGGCTTCACCTTCCTTCGAGGAGGGTGAAGCCGTCTAGTGTTGAAGGTGGGAGAGAAGAGCCTGCGCGAAGATGTTCCTCTGACACATAAACAAACCAAGAAGGCAGTGCGGATATCCGCAGCTGTCTCCTTGGCATCCGCGTCTAAGCTTCCTTCTTCAGCAGGTGCTGTGTGAGGAAACCGGCCGTCGCTTCGAATGCTTCCTCGAGATAAGGCGTCGTGCCCTGATAGGGATGCACGATCCCGAAGAAATGGTCCGCCCCCGGAATCGATACATACGTCTGCTCCGGCGCCGCTTCCTGCAGCAGTCGGAAGCTCTCCAGCACCCGCTCGGCATCGGCAGCCCCCTGCACCGCCAAGACCGGAATCTTCAGCGAGCCGAGACGCGTCGGAATATGGAAGCGCTCCGCATGCAGTTCGATATCTTCGGCGATCGGGCGTGGCTGGCCGCTGACCTGGGCGGACGGCGTGGCTCCGCCATTCCAGACGACCACGCCCGAGACGTTGTCATGTTCGCCGGCGAAGATCAGGTTAGAACTGCCGGCACGGCTGTGGCCCAGCAGGGCGATCCGCGCGGAGTCCGCCTCCCCGGCCAGCGGCAGGGCTCCGCCCAGGACGGCGTACAACAGCGACTCCAGGTCGCCAAGCTCCCTGGAGACCGTCAGCGATTCCTCGAGAAGACGTTCCCCGGACCGCTGTTCTTCACGGCGATCCGCGAGAAGTCGAAGCGGACCGTGTAGAAGCCGCGCTCCGCAAAGCCGTTCGCCACTGCGGCCAGAAGCCCCATTCCTTGAAGCCCCGGAAGCCGTGGCTCAGGATCAGCACCGGTTTGCGCACGCCGTCCTCCAGGGCATGAATAATCCCGTGGATGGGTATTCCCTCCGGTGAGAATATCGTAAATTCCTGGACGGTCAATACTTGGGTCATGTCGTTCTTCCTCCTCATGGCTAAGTATGTATAGGTTGAAATCAAAGACGCCCGGCATCCGGAGCGTCTCCGTCGGTACGGTCAGTCGGTTGACTCCGCCATCCACGCCTTCATGGGAAGAATGACGGGGATGATCCCCTGGATCGTATCGTTCAGCAGTTGAACAATCGAGTTTGCAGGCAGGATGCGCATGACAGCGGACTCGGCATCCGTGGAAACGCCGCCTTCAGGGTGGCGTGCGGGAAGTCAGGGTCATGATTCGGGCTCCTTTACTACGGAGCAAAATAAAAGAGATATCCTTCCTGCCGCGGGCGGCGAGGGATGGACATCTCTAGTGGACTAGTAGACAGGAACTATGGGGCTGCCCGGCAAACGGTCCAATAACCAAGGATTAAAGTCGGGATTAGACCCTATATTATCCGGTGATATTTTCCATGTCAACCGATTTTTGTGGGGAACGTGCGGAACACGAATACATAGTTGACAGGTGGGAATTGTGTGATATGATGTAGCCAATCAAACAACCTTCCCATCCTTACCGGACCACCGGAGGCTTTCCCGCTTAGGGAATGCCTCCTTTTTTTGTGAAGGCCGTGCGAAGAAGAGAAGGATTCGTCTGTATGCAGACTGTGATGAGGAGTGTGAACAAGCGAATGAGTGGAACACAGGGCATCGAATTCACCGCAGACGTCCTCGTCATTGGCGGCGGGCCTGCAGGCGCCTGGGCGGCATGGAGTGCCGCGCGGGAAGGCGCGAAGGTCGTGCTTGCCGACAAAGGCTACCTCGGTTCAAGCGGGGCGACGGCGCCAGGCGGCACCAATCTGCTGGTGCTGCCTCCGGACAGGGAACTGCGGGACGCTGCGGTCCGCCAGCGGGTGGAGGCGAGCGGCTATCTCGCCGAGGAGCGCTGGATTCACCGGGTGCTCGACCAGGTCTACACCAGCCTGCTCCTGGTGGAATCCTGGGGCTATCCGTTCGTCCGGGACGAGAACGGAACGCCGATGCGCAACCACCTGCAGGGGCCCGAGTACATGAAGCTGATGCGCAGGGCCGCCGCCAAAGCCGGCGTCCGCATCCTGGATCAGTCCCCGGCTCTGGAACTGCTCCGCGATGAGCATGGGGCGGCCGGTGCCCGGGGTGTCTCCCGCCTGGACGGCCGGGAGTGGACGGTGCGGGCCCATGCCGTGGTCATCGCCACCGGCGGCTGCGCGTTCCTGAGCAAGGGTCTCGGTTGCAACGTGCTGACCGGCGAAGGGCTGCTCATGTCCGCCGAGCTCGGCGCCGAGCTCTCCGGCATGGAATTCACCCGGCAGTATGCGCCGAGCGCCGCCTTCGGGACGGTAACGCGCGGCCGCCTGCTGAACTGGGCTACACTGTACGACGAAGAGGGCCAGGAACTGGAAGGACATGGCAATCGGGGAGGGCTGCACCGGCTGCTCCACGAGGGGAAGAAGGTCTTCGCAGTGATGGACAAAGCGGATACGGAGGAGAAGCGGTCCATTCTTCGCCAGTCCCATGCGATCTTCTTCCTGCCTTATGACCGGGCGGGCATCGATCCGTTCACCCAGCCCTTCCCGCTGACGCTGCGGTATGAAGGAACCGTACGCGGAACCGGGGGCCTCCGGCTCACCGAAGACGACTGCTCCACGACCGTGCCCGGATTGTACGCCGCCGGCGACGCGGCGACCCGGGAGCGGGTCACTGGAGCCATCTCCGGGGGAGGCGCCTACAACGCCTCCTGGGCGATCTCCTCGGGCACCTGGGCCGGTGCCGGAGCCGCCCGGTATGCGCTCTCGCAGGGCAGGGATGCGGGGCAGCGCCTCGCCCGGCCCGCCGGCACGGCCGGTACCGCAGCGTACGAGGCCGGGGCTGCCGGCTCCTTCCAGGCGCAGGACGTCATCGAAGGCGTCCAGCGCGAAGTATTCCCGCTCGGGATCAACTACTACCGCAGCGTGCCGGTGCTGAAGCAGTCGTTGCAGCGGCTGGACGCGCTGTGGAGCGGGATGGGCGGCGCCGTGCCGGATACGGTGCAGGCGCGGGTGCGTTCGCGCGAAGCGGCGGCGATGGCTGCGGCCGCACGCTGGATGTATTCGGCGGCACTCGGGAGGCGGGAAACCCGCGGCATGCATACGCTGGCCGAGTACCCGCAGGCGGACCCGCTGCAGCAGCACCGGCTTATCGTCTCGGGGATCGGCGGAATCCGGCTGCGGCCGGAAGCTGTCCCCGGATCGCCGGCCGTCAGGATAGAGACCCTGCAAGAGGAGGTGCGAACATGATCGAAGTGGTGAGCTCGGAACGGTGCGTCGAATGCGGGCTCTGCGTCAAGGTCTGCCCGACCAACGTATTCGATGCCGGCCCGACAGGCCTGCCCGTGATCGCCCGGCAGGAGGACTGCCAGACGTGCTTCATCTGCGAAGCCTACTGCCCGGCCGACGCGCTGTATGTGTCGCCGCTGGCGGACGAGAACGAAGGCGTACGAGAGGAAGATCTGGCCGCCGCGGGCACGCTTGGCAGCTGGCGCCGGACGATCGGCTGGGGACCGGGCCGCACCAAGCTGGCTGCGGTGGACCGCACGCCCTTCATCGACCGCATTCTGCCGCCGCAGAGCCGAAGATCTTCCTGATCTCTTCAGCCTCACTCCTATTCTCACTTTTCAGCCAAAGGAGCGGTGTTATTCCTTGATTCCTTCCTTGATCCGAAGATCCGCGGTACTGCTCTCTGTGCTCGCCCTGCCTCTCTCCGGCTGCGCCGGGTCTGCCGACCGGGAGGCAGAGCAGGCGCAGCCCCAGGCCAAAGCGGAAGCTGCACCGGTGGAGCTGACGTTTTATACCTATGGCAATACGCTGACCAACACGGAATTCGAGCAATTTTTTGCCGCACCCGTCCGGCAGGCGCATCCCCATATCACTCTCAAACGGATCACCCCGCCGCCCGAGACCACGCCCGAAGAGCTGCTGAGCTCGGGAACACTGCCGGACCTGATCTATACCAGCGACGGGTCCTATACGCGGTTTACCACGCTGGGCGCAGTCGAGGATCTAAACGGACTCGTTCAGAAGCACGGATTCGACCTCTCGCGGCTGAAGCCGGTGCTGACCGAATCGATCCGCTCCTACTCCGGCAAGGGGGAACTCGTGGCTCTGCCGTTCTCGCATAATCTGTCCATTCTGTACTATAACAAGGACATCTTCGACAAGTTCGGGGTGCCTTACCCGCCGGCCGAGGGGCTGACGTGGGACCAAGCGTTGGAGCTTGGCAAGCAGCTCACCCGGAGCGAGGATGGGATCAGGTACATAGGAATCGATCCCGGAGGCCCGGCGCAGGTGGCCCGCAGTCTGTCCCTGCCTCTGATCGATCCGCAGTCCGGACGGGCGGCGCTGCAGTCGGCGGGCTGGTCGAAGGTGTTCTCCACGCTGAAGCAGGCCTACGAGATCCCCGGCTTTGTCGGACCGGAGGGGAAATTCAGTTATGACAAAGACACCTTCATGAAGGACCAGACGCTGGCAATGCGCGTATCGTACCTGGCGAATATGATCGGGCCGCTCGAGGAGCTGCGCAAGGAGGGCAGGGAGCTGAACTGGGACCTCGCGCCGCCGCCGTATTATGAGGAACCGAAGGTGAGCGGGAGCATTCATTCCCTGCTGATCTCGAAGCATAGCAGGCATAAGGACGAAGCGTTCGCAGTGATCGCTACGGCGCTCGGCGATGAAGTGCAGAGGAAGGCCGCACGCAACGGCAGGGTTCCTTCGATTCACAAGCCGGAGCTGCAGCAGGAATACGGTGCGGACATCGAGGTGCTCCAAGGGAAGAACCTCGGCAGTGTGTTCAAGGTCGAGCCCCGCCAGGTTACCTCCCCGAGCGAGTACGATGCGGAAGCGGGCAAGTGGCTGACGAAAGCGGCGGAAGATCTTGCCTTGAACGGCACCGATGTGAACACGGTCCTGCGCAAGGCTCAGGAAGGCGCCGGCAAGGAGATCGAAGCGCTTAGGCGGAACAAGTAACGCGGAGCCGAAGTGATGACTTACGTCTGAGTCTATATGATAAGCCGTTCATTACCCTAAGGAGGACAATGTATGCCAAACGTTCAGACCTTTAAGGCTTCAGCCTACCTGCAAGATGGAGTGCAGGTCAGGGCCCGTGCCCGGGATTTTGAGATTCTGATCGATGAACCGGCTTCACTCGGCGGAACGGATACCGGGATGAATCCGGTCGAAGCGCTTCTTGCTTCCCTGGGCGCTTGCCAATCCATTGTGGCCAGGGTGTATGCCCCCAAATTCGGTATTCAACTGGAGCATTTCTCGGTGGAAGTGGAAGGGGAGATCGATCTTGACGGCTTCTTCAACCGGTCCGAGGTTCGCCCCGGGTACTCCGAGATCCGGTACACCTTCCGGATCGGCACGCCTTCCTCCGAAGATCAGGTCAGCGAATTCATACGGTTTCTTGAAAGCAAATGCCCGGTTGGCGATACGCTGGCGAACCCGGTGCGGTTAGTCCTGGCGCAGGTGAATATAGAGAGATCCTCCGTGGTGTAGGATCACCGTCACGGTTACCCGATATCGTTACTTGCAGCAAAATGGAGAGCAGGCCTCGGTGAACAGCCCCCCGTCAAGTAGACAGTACAAAAAATAAAAATCTTAAGCGGCCTTGGTCCTGTATTCCATTGGACTGAGGCCGTTTAGTTTTGCTTGTAATCGTTCGTTATTGTAAAAATCGATGTAAGCCAGAATGTCTCTCTCAAGCTCCTCAAAGGTTTGGTAAGTGTGTAGATAATACTTCTCGCATTTTAAGGTCCCCCAGAAGGATTCCATCGGCCCGTTATCGATACACCGCCCAACCCGGGACATACTTTGAGTCAGTTCGTTATCGTCCAAAAGCTTTTTGAAGTCAAGTGAAGTGTATTGAAATCCTCTGTCACTATGAAGCATTGGTTTGCTTCCTGGAGCTGCTTGCAAGGCTTGCTTCAACGTCTCGAAAACAAGTGGGTTGTTGTTGGAATGCCCCACTACTCTGGAGACGATGGATTTATCATGAAGATCGAGAATCGCGCTTAAATACGCTTTCTGACCGTTGCCGTATTTAAATTCTGTTACATCCGTTACCCATTTCTCATTGGGTTCAGCTGCTTGGAAATTACGATTCAGCACATTCTCGGCCACGTGCTGGGGAGTAGAATGAGGGTATTTCTTTCTCTTCCTGCGGATGACCGACTGGATTCCCTTGACTTTCATCAGCCGGTACACGCGTTTATGGTTAATCGTCTGTCCGGTTTCCTTGCGCATGTGGAGTGTTAATTGGCGGTACCCAAAGGTTTTCTCTACTTTTTCATATATGGACATCATCATCTTTGTCAGCCGCTCATTCTCCTGCTCACGAGAGCTGGGTTTGCGGTTTAACCATTTGTAATAGCTTGAGCGTGCAACTCCTGCGACTTCACACAGAAGTTGAATGCTGATCGACTCCTCTTCCTGAAGCGCTTGGATGGCAAGGTAGACGTTCTCTTGGCGATATTGGCTTAGCTTCGCCTCCTTTGGATTTCCCGTAACTTTTTTAGAAATGCATTCTCCGCCCGAAGCCTCTCCATTTCGTATTCCATCTTCTTCATCTCGAGCTTCTGGCGATCTGCCTCCGTCATCTCTTCCGGCGCCTTCTTTCGCCCCCGGCCATCCTTTAAAGCATCCGCACCGCCGGCTTCGAATTTCTTCACCCATTGATATACTTGCTGGTAGGAGACCTGAAACTGGCCAGCTGTCTTATGATAGTCATGCTGATGTGCCAGGCAATAGTGGACGATATCGATCCTCTCATCCCACGTAGTAGAGCGACCCTTTGTCATAGCTTGTGCTTCCCCTTTGTAGGCTTTTAAGCTGCTATGACCATTATACTTCTTAATCCAGTTAGAAAGCTGCGTTGTACTTGAGATCCTGTATTTGTCGATGATCCGGTATTTTGACAATCCACCCTCTACATAATCTTTCACCGCTTGAAGCTTCAGCTCAGCGCTGTAACTTCGATTGCGAGTACTTCTTTCCAGTCCTTCATACCCATATAGCTTATAACGACGCTGCCATTTCATTAAAGTTGTTTTATTCATACCGTATCTTTTGGTTGCAGCGATAAAACCAATTTTTCCACTTGAAACTTCTTCAAGGATAGCAAGTTTCTCCGTAGCACAGTATTTTTCTTTAGACATGAAAAAGCTCCCCTTACAGTAACAGGTTTTTTATTATTTCACCTGTCTACCGTATGGGGAGCGTATCACGGCGGCCTGCTCTTTTTGTCCTCTTTTCAAACGCATCATATCTAAGCCATGGCCCGGGGAGGGTATATAAAAATGGAAATAGAGGGATGGTATGGAGTGAAAAGAATGGGTAAGGCGGGATGAATCATGAAGATGAGGCAGTTCTCGGTGATCGGGCTCGGGCGGTTCGGATCCAGTTTGGCGATGACGTTGATGAACGAAGGCTGCGAGGTCCTCGGCATAGATAAAAACGAAGAAATCATAAACAATATGGCCGACCGGCTCACCCATGTGGTGGTTGCGGATACAACGGAAGAGGAAGTACTTCGATCCTTGGGGATTCGAAATATGGATTGTGTGATTGTCGCGATTGGAGATGACATTCAGGCAAGCATTATGACTGCCCTGCTGCTGAAAGATCTCGGTGTCCGCATGATCGTAGCGAAGGCTCTTTCGATGCTGCACGGGAAGGTTCTCGAACGCATCGGGGTGGACCGGGTGATTTTTCCGGAGAGGGATATGGGAGTCCGGGTGGCCCATCAATTGATTAATCCGAATCTGCTGGACTACATAGAATTGTCCAATGACTACCGGATTGCGGAATTAACCGTTCCCAGAGAGTTATCCGGCCTCACACTGAAGGAGCTGGACTCCCGGCAGAAGTACGGATTCAGCGTGGTGGCCATCAATAAGAAGAACCGCGTGATTGTCGCGCCAACCGCAGAAGATCTGATCGAGGAAAAGGACCTGATGGTCATCATCGGCAACCAGGTGCAAATCGAAAATTTTGAGCAATGCGTTGAATCCTTCAAGAATTGAAGAATTGAGCGATAAGGAAAACCGCTTGGGATTATTCGCAAAAGGAAGGATGCGGAGGCCTGGCTGAAGAAACAGGAGCCTGTGAGCGATGGAAACGCTGCATACCCCTAAATCGGCTTAAAATCCCCCCGAATTTGAGCCGAATGAAGTTTTACTTTGCCTCCAAAATGGAGTAATATTCAAGCCGAGAGAGGCAGCTGCTGTCGTAGAGCCGGACACGGGTGGGAACACCGACTCCGGAAGCCTCGGGAAGCGTTCCTTTACCTTGGCTTTTTTTACAGCCGGCACCAGGAAGCCTTCTTCCCTTGTTTATATTACCGAATGATAGGAGCACAATGAATGACGGTACATCTGCTGAATATGGCATCTGAAGGGATAACGGGGGTCCATGTCGCTTATGATTCCAGGAAGCATAGGGTCCACCTGTTGAATCTCAATGATGAGGCAGATCGAGATATACGGGACATGATTCAGCTGATTCAACCGCTGATTCTCCAGAAGCTGTTCAAACATACGGAAAACCCCGGTGTAAACATAGAGTGGGTGTTATACAGCCCGAACGGATGTATCTTCCGATACGATGAGGGAGCGTTCGTTCCGCTCCAGCCCCAGCATCCGGATTTGTACGGTGCCTTTGTCAAAAAACTTAACCTGCTGACGCAGTGCAGCAAATTGGCCATCCATAAACGGTAATCCCTCCATAGTTCCTGTACAGCCCGGTGCGCGCACCGGGTTCTTTTTTTGGGAACGAACAAGCAAGAAGCTTCTTTTATGCGGAACGAACAAGCAAGAAGCTTCTCAGCCGGGCGCATGGTAAAAATAACAGGAAAGATAGTCAAAATAATGATATAAAAACCAAAACCGCCTGTGAAATAATGAAACCACTGCGAGGATAGAGGATAATGCAGTCCGAAAGGGGGCGTTCGTGAGGAAAACCGGGAGAGGGAAGCCAAAGTGCAATAAAATGAATGCGCTTTAATCATGCCTTGGATGAGAGGAAGGATGAGACTATGGTACGGAAAAGAAGAACGGTAAAAAAAGCGATCTCTTATCTCAGTGTGACTTCCCTGCTGCTGGGAAGTGTTGTCTTGATGGGGCCCGAGGTATCCCGGGCTGAAGCCATCACCAAAACCATTACCATCGATGGACAAAATGTAGATACATATAACCGGTTTAAGGGCTTTGGAACGGTAACGGCCAATAATACCTCCCGTCTGCTGCTCGATTATAAGGAAGAGAATCCGAAGGCCTATTGGGAAATCATGAACAAGCTGTTCAATAAAAACACCGGGGCGGGATTGACGCACGTCAAAGTAGAGCTCGGCGCCGATGTGAATTCCTCTTCAGGAACAGAGCCTGCCACGATGCGGTATGCGGATGAACCGGCCAACGTGCTCCGGGGAGCGGGGTTCCAGTTCGCCGCCGATGCCAAATCGATCAATCCGGACATTACCACCGAAATCCTGCGTTGGGGCGAACCCCGCTGGTCATGGAACGGTGCAGCCGTCAGCGAGTATGAGAACCGGTACCAATGGTATAAACAAACGATCGACGCCGTCCATGAGGAATATGGGTTTAAGCTGGATTACGTAGGGATCTCCCAGAATGAAAGGGCGATCAATAATAACGGCAAAAATGAAGTGGACTGGCTGAAATACTTCACTTCCCGCATCAAGGAAGAACCGAATTATGAGACGGACTACAAGGAGATCAAGCTGGTTGCCGCAGACGGCTACCGGGACACGGCAACGATCAGCCGAACCCTGCTGGAGCATCCCGACCTGATCGATGAGATTGATGTCATCAGCTCCCACTACGGCCTGACCGGGTCCAGTGAGCTCACCCAGCTGCAGAATCAATTGATTGCCGCGGGCAAGAAGCCAAAGGAAGTGTGGGTGTCCGAGGGCATCGCCCCCATGATTAATGCGCGTTACCGCGAGAAGATGGAACCCCACTACGGTGGGCTTGGAGGAAAAGCAGGCATTCTCGACGTGACCTCGCGGATCATTTCCGTGTATTCCTGGACAGGCGCAGGAAGCCATCCGCTGCGTGCGGTTTCCTTTGACTTCCAGCCTTCCGTGGCCGCTTTTTATGAAGGGTCTTCCTACAACCCGAAGCACCTGATCAGCGCGTATGATCCATGGTCCGGCTTCTATGAGGTGGACGGCGGGCTGCAGGGGGTTCGTCATGTGATGAACTTCGTGGGTCAGGACGATCACACCACACCTGAGAATGAGCGCTGGATGATCTTGAAGGATGCGACCTACAGTGACGGTGCGTTCTTCGACGGCGGTGTCGATGTCGATACGAGCACGCATAATTATATGACCCTCAAGGATCCTGTGACAGGCGATTATACCACCTTATTCGTCAACAACACCAAGCAGGCCCGTAAGTACAGGATGGAAGCCAAGAATCTGAGCGGGAAAGAAAATGCGCCCGTCTATGTGTGGGAGACGCGCGGGGCGGAGGCCGGACAGGCTTACGATGCGAACTGGTTTAAAGCAATCGGCCGCATCACACCAAGCAATGGGACATATGAAATCGAAGTGAAGCCGTACTCCATCGTGACCGTCACCACACTGGATAAGCAGTCCGAGGTGGAAGGCTTCGAGTACTCATCACAGCCTGCCGATCTGTCCCAAGACACCATTCTGCCGCTGCCGTATACCGATGATTTTGAATACGACCGCTATCCTGTCGATGCGAAGGGCCGAGATTATGTCGACCGCCGCGGGGGCACTCCCCGTTATACCACAGACCAGACGGCCGCTTTCGAAGTGGTCCGAAAGGCAACCAAGCCGGTGACAAGCGGCAGTGCGGCAAGGGAAGATCTGGACATCCCGGACGCCAAGGCTCACGGCCAGATGCTGCAGCAGCAAATCACGCCGGACATTATCGGTGCCGAGTGGGCCGTATGGGGCGGGCAGGACGGAGCGGCTTCGGCCGGCAACCCGACCACGACATTGGGCGATCACCGCTGGGTGAACTACAAAGTGTCGTACGACTTTTTATTGGACACTCACACCCCTGAAGTCCCGGGAAGAAGCAACTATGCCCTGATCGGGGTGCGGCAGGTCAAGGCGGGCGGAGCCGATTCCCATGCCCCTTACAATGCCAGGATCTTTGCGGACGGGCGTTATGAGATTCTTAAGCTCGGGAAGGTAGTCAACAGCGGTGCTGTCGAGGCTTTCGATAACAAGGTATGGCACAATGCCGCATTGGAAGCCAAAGAAAATGTATTCACGTTCTATCTGGATGGAGAACCGGTCGCTTCCTATACGGACGCGGAGTCAACGGTCATGGCCGGCCGGGTCGCGATAGGGTCCGGGTATTACGAAACGCTGATCGATAATCTGAGGATCGAACCGATCAAGGGTTACACCTACGAATCGGATAAATATGACAGCGCACAGGGCCGGAAGTTCGATACGGAAGATGAGGCACTGAGCAGCACGGATCCGCTCAATCCTATCGGGTATGTAGGCAAGTGGGATTATACCCAATCCGGCTATGCTCATTTGAACCGCACCCTAATGACGGCCAAAACCGACGTGCCGGTCTGGAACGGGGTGACCGTAGGCTTCAAGGATTCCACCAAGGTGCAGGGGACGCTGAACAAAGTCTTCTACTCCGGTAGCTGGCCGTCCAACAGTGTGAATGCCTGGGGATCTGCAGGGACTTCCTTTGAAATTCAATTCAAAGGCACGGAATTCAGGCTGTTCGGCGTGACCAATCCTTCCAACGGCAAAGCGGACGTGTATCTGGACGGTGTGCTGGCCGGCGAGGCGAACTATGTCAATAACAGCGAGGTTCAGGGAATGGTCTGGTCTGCGGAGAGTCTTGAAGATCGGGTGCACACAGTGAAGGTAGTGGTCAAAGAGAAGTATGCCAGCTTCACCAAGGCGGAAATCGAAACGACGGACCCTGTTACCGCAGTCAAAACCTTAGCGCCGAAGGACATCGTGAAAGTAACCGATGAAGCCCAGATCGGGACCGTGGAAAACACCGTCTATGCCTACCGTAAGAATGGCAGCACCTGGGGCTCCAACGACACGAATGCCTGGGCCCACTTCAACGATGAACCGTACCTGCTGATCAACTTCACCGGTACGGGCTTGGATTATCTGGCCGGAACCGGCGTTCTGTCCCAATACAACTTTGAGCTTGACGGTGCCGACGCGGGCAATTACAGCGTCAATCCCGACGGCGTGATGTATTCTGTAAGAGGCCTGGAGGAGAAGCCGCACACCTTGAAGGTTTCGCTGAAGGACAATGTGAGAAAAGAAGACTACATGGATTACCGCGGAGTCCGGATTTACAGTACGCCTAAAGTGGACAGCGCGAACAGCAGCCGGATGATCTTCCATTTTGACGGGTCCGGCTTCAATCTCTTCGGAGCGACGTCCGATGCACTCATCGATCTGTATGTGGACGGAATCTTAATCGAAGAGAATCTTAGAATTCATCCGAGAGGCGACAGACAAACCTCTTACAGCCTCCGGGGGCTGAAAAATAACGGACACACGGCCAAAGTCGTTGTAAAAGGCGGCACGCTGGTGGTGGACGGGATCGACGTCATTACAGGCAGCAATCAAGTGGAGGTCAACAAGGAGAAGCTGCAGCAGCTGTTTGATGCGAACCTGGACCGGGACCCGCAGCAGTACACCAAGGAAAGCTGGAAGGTGTTCCACTCGGCCCTCCTGGAAGCCAAAGCCGTTCTGTTGAATCCCCAATCCACGCTGGAGAACGTGGCGGCATCGGCTGCATCGATACGGGCAGCGTCAGAAGCCTTGATGGAAGTACCGGGTGAATAAGCGAGAGTTGTTGATATAAAACAGGACCCAACGGAGCCGCCGATGAGCGGCTCCGTTTTTGGCTATGCAGCGAAGGGCGGCCGGACTCCACAGCAGGCCAGGTTTTATTGTTTACATATTATTAATTATGACGTCAATCATCTATACGGAAACAGCCGAAGGGGAGGAGGGCTATCCCATTTGGGATATAGCCCGTGCGCGTCCGGGAAGATTATCCTTAACCTATATACGGTAAGGATCATATAGAACGGGAGAGAACTATGTTTCGAATGGTGAAGCGTGACCTGAATGCCGTACTCCACCGGGACCCGGCCGCGAGGCATGCGATCGAAGTGATCCTGTGCTATCCGGGGTTTCATGCTGTTCTTTTATACAGGGTGTCCCATCAGCTTCATCAGCGCGGCTTCAAGCTGCTGGCCCGGATGCTGGCTTCGTTCAACCGGTTCCTGACTCAAGTGGAGATCCATCCGGCCGCGAAGATCGGGGAAGGCCTGTTTATTGATCACAGGTGCGGCATTGTCATCGGAGAAACCGTGGAGATCGGGACCGATGTCACGATATTCCAGGGGGCGACGTTAGGCGGAACGGGCAAGGATACGGGCAAACGCCACCCTACCATCGGCAATCACGTGCTGATCAGCGCAGGGGCCAAAATTCTCGGGCCGTTCCGCGTCGGGGACTATGCGAAGATCGGGGCCGGTTCGGTCGTCCTGAAGGAAGTGCCTCCGTACAGCACGGTCGTCGGCATCCCCGGCAGGATCGTGGGCAAGAAATGGACCGGGGCGCCATCGGCGGACATGGACCAGATCCGCATGCCGGATCCGGTTCAAGACCAGATGGGACAGCTTCTGGCGCAGATCCGGCAGCTGGAAGCCAGGGTGGCCGAGCTGGAGGCACGCAAGGGACGGGAAATGCAGTATACGGGGTAAGCAGTCCCTGTTCATAACCTTTGAGACCGGGAGTGGGACAAGAGCGCATGGCGAACCAACTGGAGATTCAAAATATTTACGGGCTGACTCCCCTGCAGGAAGGCATGCTGTTTCATACGCAGTGGGGGATCGGCACTGGGGACTATATTCAGCAGATGACGCTGGAGGTGGAAGGGGGACTGAACCGGGACCTGCTGCTGGCGAGCTATCAGCGGATGATCGACAGGCATGATGTCCTGCGGACCGTATTCAGAACCGCGGGCGTGGACAAGCCGCTGCAGATCGTACTCAAGCACCGCAGGGCTGCGATCCGCTGGGAAACGCTGTCTCATCTGAATGAGGCCGGGCGGGAAGCCTTTATTCACGGGTACCGGGAGCGGGAGCGGGCGGAAGGCTTCCAGCCGACGAAGGAAACGCCGTTTCGCATGACCGTATTTGAACATCATCCCTCACGCTGTACGATCATCCTCGCTTTCCACCATGTCCTGCTGGACGGCTGGTCCCTCGCCATTCTTCTTCAAGATTTGTTCCAGGGGTATACCCGGCTTCTCCAAGGAGAGGACTTCCCAGCGGCTTCGCTTCGTTCACCTTCCTATGGCCGGCATCTTCAGCATCTCGCCTCGCTCGACACTGCCGAGTCCGCCGCCTACTGGTCCACGGTTCTCCAAGGCTATGAACCCGCCGACTGCCTGCCGGCAACGGTTCGTTTGAGCCGTCCCCCTGGCATGACGGAGCCGGCGGAAGGCGCACCGGGCCGGCAGTCGTGCGAGCTCGGTGCAGGCCTGACCGCAGATTTGCAGAATCTTGCCCGCACGGAAGGCGTCTCGCTTAGCTCTGTTTTTCATACGCTGTGGGGCATTTTGCTGCTTCGTTACGGCGGAACGGACGATGTGGTCTTCGGTTCGGTCGTGTCAGGGCGGAGCGGAGGTGCGCCGGGCATCGATGAAGCGGTCGGGCTGTTCATCAATACGGTACCCGTCCGGGTCCGCGGGACGGACCGCCCGTTCGCTCAGCTTCTGCGGGAGCGGCACGCCGCATCATTGGAAGCCGTACCGCATGAGGCCTATTCGCTGGCTGAGCTGAAGACGGAGGGAGCCGGCCATCCGGTCGACCATGTCATTGCCTTTGAGAACTATCCGCTGGACCGTGAAGCGCTCTCCGGCGGCGGAGAGGCAGGCTACCGCATTGTCCGTGCCGACTGGTGCGAACAGACGCATTATGACCTGCATGTGAACATTCTGCCGGGTGAGAAGATCACGATCCAAATCTTTTACCGGCGCAGCCGGTTCGAAGAGGCGGTGATCGGACGCCTGCTGCGGCGCCTCTGCCGGCTGGCGAAGTCGGCGGCCGAACAGCCGCATGTCCCGGCTAGTGAGCTCGAGTGGATGGAGGAAGAGGAGAAGGCTGATCTTCTTGGCGGGTGCGGAGTTGAGTTCGATAAGGCCCGCTATCCGGAAGAGGCGACGCTGCATGCGCTCTTCGAATCCCGGGCAGCGGAGGCCCCCGAGAGAACGGCCGTCGTCAGCGGCACGGAACGGATTGCGTACGGCGAGCTGAACCAGCGGGCCAACCGGCTCGCACGCCGCCTGCGCGAGCATGGCGTCGCTGCGGACGAGCCCGTCTGCCTGCTGCTCGGCCGTACGATAGAGACCGTGACGGCCATTCTTGCCGTGCTCAAGGCCGGCGGTGCCTACGTTCCCGTCGATCCCGCGTATCCGGCGGAGCGGATTCGTTACATGCTGCAGGACTGCGGAGCCCGGCTGCTGCTATCGACCGCAGCGGCTTGGAAGGAAGCCTTCGGCCGAGCGACGGACAGCGCGCTCCCGGACACGGTTGAATCGGTGTTCTTCCTGGGGGAAGGAACAGAGAGCGAACAAAACCCAGATTATAGTGCGGGGCTGGATAATTCTCAGCCGATGGAAGGAGAACTGGTCACACAGGCGGGCCGGGCAGTCCAAGGGCTGCAGATCGCTCCTGCCGGCATGCCGGCACAGGATGGGGAGAATCTTCCGCCGTTCAGCACCTCCGGCAGCCTTGCTTATATCATCTATACATCGGGCACGACAGGGACGCCCAAGGGCGTGATGGTCGAGCACCGGCAGGCTGTGAGCCTGCTTGTGAACGACCGGCACCCCTTCGACTTCAACGAGCAAGATGTCTGGACGGTGTTCCATTCCTTCTGCTTCGACTTCTCGGTGTGGGAGATGTTCGGCGCCCTGCTGTACGGTGCATCGATGGTCCTCGTGCCGAAGGAGACCGCGCAGCAGCCGGCGGAGTTCCTGGCCCTGCTCGAGCGGGAGAGGGTCACCGTGCTGAACCAGACGCCGGCGGCCTTCTATGCCTTGGCTCAGGAAGCCTGTGAGGAGGAGAGGCGGCGGGACCTGTCCCTCCGCTATGTCATTTTTGGCGGCGAAGCCCTGCAGCCCGTGCAGCTCAAGAGCTGGAAGCGGCGGCACCCGCAGGTGCGGCTGATCAACATGTACGGGATCACGGAAACTACCGTCCATGTCACGTACAAGGAGATCACGGAGAAGGAAATGGACCGGAGCCTGAGCGTGATCGGCCGTCCGATCCCCACCTTGTACTGCTATGTGCTCGACAGCCGGGGCCGGCTGGTGCCTGAAGGCGCCGTCGGCGAGCTGTATGTCGGCGGAGACGGAGTAGCCAGAGGGTACCTCGGCAGAGAGGCGCTGACCGCCGAACGGTTCGTAGCGGACCCTTACCGTTCCGGAGCGCGGCTCTACCGGTCCGGCGATCTGGTCCGGCGGCTGCCGGGCGGGGAGCTCGAGTATATCGGCCGCAGCGACGGCCAGGTGAAGATCCGCGGGCACCGCATCGAGTTCGGGGAGCTCGAACACCGGCTGCTCCTTCACCCGCAGGTGAAGGAAGCGGCGGCGGCTGTAGTGCGGCGCTCGGATGGCCCTGAGCTTCTGGCCTACGTTGTCCTGCAGGCGGGAGGGGAGGCCTCCGGGCTGCGCGCTTCCCTGGCGGAGGCGCTTCCCGATTACATGCTGCCTTCCCGGATCATTGCCGTGGAACGGATTCCCCGGACGGCTAACGGCAAGACCGACAGGTCGGCGCTGCCGGTGCCTGCACCCGGTGCAGCAGCGGACTGTGAGGCGTATGCGGCCCCCCGGTCCGCCGCCGAAGAAGCGCTCTGCCGGCTGTGGGCGGAAGTGCTCGAGGTCGAACGGGTCGGCATTCATGACAGCTTCTTCGAGCTGGGCGGGCATTCGCTGAAGGCCGCCAGGCTGCTCTCCCGAGTCCAGAAGCAGTTCGGGATCAAGCTGACGCTGCAGCAGCTGTTCACCTCCCCCACGGTAGCCGGCATGACCGCTCTGGGCGGGGAGGGGGAACGCATGGAGCTTCCACCCATACCGCAGGCCGGGGAGGAAGGGGATTATCCCGTCTCCTCCGCCCAGACGCGCATGCTGCTGATAGACCGCATGGAAGACGCTGGCACCGCCTACAACATCCCGGTAGCCATCCGGCTGACGGGTTCCCTTGACCTGCAGCGGGTCCGTCACGCGTTCGAGCGGCTGATCGAACGGCATGAGATTCTCCGGACAACCTTCCATACGGTAAACGAGCAAATGGTGCAGCGGATTCATCCGCCATATGTCCTGGAGATCGGGGTGTCCGAGGGCATGGAGACGGAGCTCGGGAAGAGGATCGGCGAGCGGGTCCGCCCGTTTGATCTGACGAGCCTCCCGCTGATGCGGGCCGAACTTATCCGGCTGGGTGAAGAGAAGCACGTGCTCTTCCTGGATATCCACCACATTGTCATCGACGGTACGTCGCTTGGCATCCTTATCCGGGAATTCAGCGAGATCTATGCCGGCCGGGAGCTGCCGGCCGGGCGGATCCAGTACAAGGACTTCGCTGTCTGGCAGAAGCGGATGCAGGACGGCGGGGAGCTGCAGCGCCAGGAGGCCTACTGGAGAGAGACGCTGGGCGGCGAACTGCCGCTCCTGGAGCTGCCGGCCGACTTCCCGAGACCCGGAGTGCAGCGCTTCGAGGGAGAGCAGCTGCGCTTTGAACTCGAAGCCGGAGTCACCCGGAATCTGCGGCGGCTGGCACAGGAAGCGGGAACCACGCTGTATACGGTGCTGCTCTCGCTGTATTCGGCCCTGCTGGGGCGGGTTTGCGGCCAGGAGGACCTCATCCTCGGCACCGGCTCGGCATCGCGTCCCCATCCGGATACGCACGGCATCCTTGGCATGTTCGTTAATATGCTCGCGCTGCGTACCCGGCCGCAGGCGTCCAAGTCGTTCCGCCAGCTGATCGGCGAGGTGAGAGATACGGCTCTGCAGGCCTTCCAGCATGGCGATTACCCCTTCGATGCGCTGGTGGACAGCCTGGGCATCGCCCGGGATGCCAGCCGGCATCCGCTGTTCGACGCGGCCTTTGTACTGCAGAATATGGACATGCCGCCTCTGGCCCTTCCCGGCATCGGGGCGGAGCCTTACGATTTCGGCTATACCACGTCCAAGTTCGATCTGACGCTGTACGCTTGGGAGCTCGGGCCGGATCAGGGGCTGCGCCTGCTCTCCGAATACAGCAGGGCGCTGTTCCGGCGGGAGAGCATCGAGCTGCTGAACCGGCGGTTCACGCATCTCGCCCGGGTCCTCTCGGAAGCACCGGATAGGCTGCTGGCCGAAATTGATTTGACACTGCCCGGAGAGAGGGAGGCGCTGAGATCGTATAACGACACGTTCCATGCCTACCCGAGGGACGCCTCGATTGCGGGGCTGTTCGAAGAGACGGTTCGTGCGTACCCGGACAGAGAAGCGGTTGTCTATGGGGAACGCCGCTTGACCTATCTTGAGTTGGATGCGGAGGCCAACCGGATCGCACAGTATCTCGTTCACGGCTTCGGCATCCGCCGGGAAGAACCGGTCGGCGTGATGATCGAGCAGCTCGACGGCCGCATTCCCGCCATCCTGGGCATTCTGAAGGCCGGCGGGGCCTATGTGCCCCTGGATGCCGACTGGCCGCAGGCGCGCCTCCGGCAGATCATCAGCGATGCGGGCGTCCGGAACATCCTGACCAGCCGGGCCTACGTCAAACTCATGAATAATCTGCAGTGGGAGTGCCCGCAGCTGCACGTCTTCGTGGGATTGGACACCGATGCGGTGAGGGAAGAGGCGGAACGCGAGCGCAATGAACTCATGGATGCCTCGCTGTGGGAATACGTCGGTGCCAAGGCGGAGGACGACATTGAAGGCGGCGGCTGGGTGAACAGCTATACGGGCGGGCATCTCAGCCGCAAGGAGATGGACGAGTACGGCGACAACGTCCTGCTCAAGCTGAAGCCCTATGTCACCGCAGACACCCGGATTCTCGAGATCGGCTGCGCATCGGGCATCACGATGTTCCGCCTTGCTCCGCTCGCCGGCTTGTATTACGGGACGGACCTCTCCCGTGTCATCATCGAGAAGGACCGCGCGACGGCCAGGGACCTGGGACTGGATAACATCCGCCTGCAGGCGCTGCCCGCCCATGAGATCGGGGCGATTGAGGAGAGCGATTTTGACATCGTCATCATCAACTCGGTCATCCAGGCCTTCCACGGACACAACTATCTCCGCAGCGTGATCCGCGAAGCCGTCAACCACATGCCGAGAGGAGGACTTCTGTTCCTCGGCGATCTGATGGACCACGATCTGAAGGATGAGCTGCACCGTTCGCTGGCCGAGTACAAGGCGCTTCACCCGGAGGCCGGGACCAAGCTTGATTTCTCGGAGGAGCTGTTCGTCTCCCGGGGCTTCCTGGAGGACGAAGCGGCCGCTTCTGATCGGATGGCGGGTGTGCGGTTCAGCTCCAAGATCCATACGGTCGAAAACGAGCTTACCCGCTTCCGCTTCGACGCCATACTGACGATCCTTCCTGCAGGGAGTACGATGGCGGTTAGCGGGGACAACGAAGCCAAGCCGCAGGGGGCACGCCGCAAGCTGCAGCTCAGCCGGACCGATATCGCACGCTTTCCTGCGGAACCGGTGAACCTGCCGATCCAGTCCGACAGTCTGGCGTATGTCATGTATACCTCAGGGACGACCGGCCAGCCCAAAGGCGTGATGATCGAGCACCGCAGCGTCGTCCGGCTGGCCAAGGCCGAGGGCTATGCCGCCCTTCGGGCCAGCGACCGGATCGCCCAAACGGGCGCGATCTCGTTTGATGCGAGCACCTTCGAGATCTTCGGCGCACTGCTGAACGGAGGGACCCTGCTGCCGGCGGACAAGGAAACCCTGCTGGATGCCGTGCTCTTGCGAAAGTGGCTACGCTCCGGGGGCATTACGGTCATGTGGCTGACCTCCCCGTTATTCAACCGGCTGGCGGAGCAGGACCCCGGCTTGTTCGGCAGCCTGCGCGAGCTGATCGTCGGCGGCGACGTGCTCTCCCCGAGGCATGTGCAGTCGGTTCTTGAAGCCTGCCCGCACCTGAAGCTGTGGAATGGCTACGGGCCGACGGAGAATACGACGTTCTCCACCTGCCATCGGATCCGCCATGGGGGGCAGGAAGCAATTCCGATCGGCCGGCCGATCGGCAATTCGACGGCATACGTCGTATCGCCCGAAGGCCGGGAGCTGCCGGTCGGCGTGCCGGGCGAGCTGTGGGTCGGCGGCGACGGAGTCGGACGGGGCTATCTGGGTTCACCAGAGCGGACGGCCGAGAAATTCACCGGCGATCCGTTCCGGCCCGGCGGCCGGGTCTACCGGACCGGAGACCGGGCCAGAAGATTGCCGGACGGAACACTCGCCTACATGGGGAGGATGGACCGGCAGTTGAAGGTACGCGGACACCGGATCGAACCGGGCGAGGTGGAAGCCGTGCTGCTCCAGACCGGGGAGGTGCGGGAAGCCGCCGTGGTGGTGCGGACCGATTCGGAAGGCGAGGCCGAGCTGTGGGGCTATGTGACCTCGGAGCGGCTCCTCGATATCGAAGAGCTGCACATGCGGCTCGAACGCCTGCTGCCGGGATACATGGTTCCCGCCCGGCTGGTACAGCTCGAACGCATGCCGCTCACGGCGGGCGGCAAGATCGACCGCAGGGCGCTGCCGGAGAAGACCGCAGAGAGCGGAGATGACGGAAGCGGACAGCCGCTGACGGCTACGGAGAGCGCGCTGCTGCGCATCTGGCGGGATCTCCTGGGCACCCGGCGCCTGAGCGTCCGGGACAGCTTCTTCGAGCAGGGCGGCCATTCGCTCAAGGCTACGGTGCTGCTCTCGCGGATGGAACAGCAGTTCGGCGTAAGAGTGCCGCTGCGGGTAGTGTTCGAGACGCCGACGATTGCGGACCTCGCCCGCTACCTGGACGGAGCCGAACGGACCGGACAGGAGCCGATCCCGCCGGCACCGCCGCAGGAGCGCTACGAGCTGTCTCCCGCCCAGGCGAGAATGTATCTGCTTCACCAGTGGAAAAGCGGCAATTCGGCCTACAACATGCCGGCCGTGTGGCGCCTCGAAGGAGCGCTGGATCCCGTTCGGCTGCAGCAGGCGCTGGATGCCGTCATCCGCCGGCACGAATCGCTGAGAACTTCGTTCGAGCTGACGAACGGGGTGCCTATGCAGCGCATCCATGCGGAGGCGTGCTGCCGGATGGAGACTTTGGAGGTACACGGCAGTAAAGCCCGGGAGAGAGCCTTCACGGGGTTCATCCGGCCGTTCGACTTGACGGATGCCCCGCTGCTGCGGGTCCGGCTGCTTACGGTTCATCGCGCAGGCGTAGCTGACGGAACGGGGGCTTCGACTTCGGCGGAAGCCGGTTCGATCGAAGCCGAAAGCGGAGGTCTCGAAAGGTACCTGCTGGTCGATATGCACCATATCATCTCGGACGGGGTGTCGATGAGCATCCTGATGCGGGATATGGCGGCGGCTTATGGAGGAGACGCGCTGGCTCCGCTGCCCGTCCAGTATAAAGATTATGCCGTATGGCTCAAGGAAAAATCAGATCAACGGCGCAGAGGGGAGCTCGAGCGGTTCTGGCTCCGCGAGCTGGAAGGCGATGCGCCGGAGCTGCAGCTGCCGGCGGATTTTCCCCGCCCCGCCCTGATGGATTTGGAGGGCAGCCGGATCCGGTTCGGCATCACCTCCGGCTTGGCGGAGAGCGTCAGCTCCCTGGCGGCCCGGACGGGAACGACCGTCTACCTCGTGCTGCTCGCAGCTTACAGTCTGCTGCTCTCCCGTTATGCAGGGGAAGAGGAGGTCTGGATCGGGACCCCGCTCGCCGGCAGAACCCACTCGGAGCTGCAGGAGACCGTCGGCATGTTCGTCAATACGGTGGTGCTCCGCTGCCTTCCTTCGCCGGATCTCACCTTCGGAGGATACTTGGCGCAGCTCAAGGAACGGGTGCTGCGGGCGCAGGAGCATCAGGATTATCCGTTCGAGGAGCTGGTAGAGCTCCTTGGCGCCAGACGCAATCCGGGTCGTCACCCTCTGTTTGATACAGTATTTTCGCTGCAGAACATGTTCCGAACCCAGCTGCAGCTCGGGGAAGTGACCGGGAGGCCGGAGCCTTTCGAGTTCCCGGCTGCGAAGTTCGATCTGTCCCTGGAAGCGGTGGAGACGGACGAGGCCGTCGAATTCTCGCTCGAATACCGGACAGCTCTGTTTCGCAGAGAAACGGTGCAGCGCCTGGCCGACGAATATGTACGCATACTGGAGACGATTGCCGCCGGAGAGGAAGGAAGGGCTCTTTCCGAGCTTACGCCGGTCACTGCGGAGGACCGGCGGCTGCTGCTCGAGGTTTATGCGGGAAGGGCATCAGCCTATCCCCGTGAAGCCTCCATCCCCGAGCTGTTCGCCGAACAGGCCACGGCCGCACCGGACGCCCTCGCCGTGCAGGACGGAGCCGTGGGCTGGACCTACCGCCAGCTGAACCGCCGGGCCGTCCGGCTCGCCCGCCGGCTGCAGGCGCTCGGCCTCCGGCCCGAAGAGCCTGTCGGCTTGCTGTGCGGGCGTTCCGCGCTGATGGCTGCCGCCGTGCTGGGCGTGCTCCAAGCGGGAGGCGCCTATGTCCCGCTCGACCCGGAATATCCGGCGGAGCGGCTGCGGGTCATGCTGGAGGACAGCGGCGCCCGCGTGATCCTGTGCGGCCCGGAGGAGGCCTGTCGTTTGACAGACCTGGTACCGGAGGCCGTGCATCTTCTCCTGGATGAGCACCTGTGGCCGGATTGCCTGGAAGAAGCGGAGGAGGAGGAGGGCCCCGAACCGGTTCCGGTCCCCGAACCGGTTCCGGTCCCCGGACCGGAGAGTCTGGCATACCTCATGTACACCTCCGGCACAACCGGGCGGCCCAAAGGCGTTATGGTGACGCACCGGAATGTGATCCGGCTGGTCCGGGGGACGGACTACGTGCCGTTCGGCCCGGGACGGCGGTTTGCCATGACCGGAGCCGTCAGCTTCGACGCGAGCACCTTCGAGCTGTTCGGCGCGCTGCTCAATGGCGGCTCGCTGCATCCCGTGCCGAAGGAGACCCTGCTGTCCGCATCCCGGCTCGAAGAATTCCTGATCGATTCCAGGATAGACGTGCTCTGGTTGACCGCACCGCTGCTGCACCGGCACGCCAGAGAGAATCCCGGTCTGCTGCGGGGCGCGCGGCATGTGGTCGCCGGAGGCGATGTGCTGTCGCCCGGACTGATCCGGCGGGTGCAGGAGGCATGCCCGGAGCTGACGCTCCATAACGGCTACGGGCCGACGGAGAATACGACCTTCTCGGCCGTGCACCGGATTGAAGGGATCGGCAGCGGGGAAGCTGAGCCGGCACATGAAAGCGCACTGCCCTCCATCCCGATCGGCCGGCCGATTGCGAACTCTGCGGTATATGTGCTGGGCCGGGACGGCCGGCTGCTTCCGTCGGGCGTGCCCGGGGAGCTCGTTGTCGGCGGAGACGGTGTGGCAAGAGGATACTGGCGGCTTCCCGAGGAGACGGCCGCACGCTTTACGGCCGACCCTTTCCTACCGGGCGGACGCATGTACCGGACGGGCGACCGGGCCCGCTGGAGGGAGGACGGCACGCTCGAGTATCTGGGGCGGATGGACCGCCAGGTCAAAATCCGCGGACAGCGGGTCGAGCCCGAGGAAGTGGAGGCTGTCCTGCGCAGCGTCACCGGGGTCCGGGAAGGGGCTGTCGCGGTGCGGCCGGATGAACACGGAGGCCACGAGCTGTGGGCCTATTACTCGGGGGAAGAAGGTCTGACGCCGGCCGGCCTGAGGGAGCGTCTGGCGGCAAGGCTGCCGGCCTCCCTGGTGCCCGCCCGCCTGATCGGGATAGGCACTATGCCGCTGACCCCGAACGGAAAGATCGACCGTAAGGCGCTGGCCGCTCTGGTTCCGGAAGAACTGGAAGAACCGGCCTATACCGCGCCGCAGACGGCGATCCAGCGGGAGCTGGCGGAGGTTTGGGAAGAGCTGCTCGGGGGCGGACGCCTTGGCATCCGCGATTCGTTCTTCGAACGCGGCGGGCATTCCCTGAAGGCTGCCGAGCTGCTCGCCCGCATCCGGACGGGCTACGGGGCGGAGCTGACGCTCAGCGATATCTTCCGCAGCCCGACCATCGAGCAGCTGGCAGAGGCAGTCGAAGCGAAGCGGGGAAGCTTCAGCCCGCAGGTCCGCAGAGCGGAGCGGAGGGAGACGTACCCGCTGTCCGCTGCACAGCGGCGCATCTATCTGCAGCATCATGCGGCGGGAGCCGGGCTCAGCTACAATATGCCCGGAGCGCTGGAGTTAAGCGGCGTGCTGGACATTCCCCGGCTCGAAGCGGCTTTTCAAGCGGTCATCCGGCGGCATGAAGTGCTGCGGACGACCTTCGAGATCAGCGGGGGAGAGCCTGTCCTGCGGGTGCTCCCGCAGGCGGACTTTAGGCTCGATGTCAGAGAGGCGGCGGAAGATGAGGTCACAGGAGAGATCAGGGACTTCATCCGAAGCTTCGAACTGACGCACGCCCCGCTGCTGCGGGCGCAGCTGCTCCGGCTTGGAGCGGACAGACACCTGCTTTTGTTCGACATTCATCATATCGTATCGGACGGGGCCTCCATGGATGTGCTGATCCGTGAAGTTCTTGCGTTCTATGAAGGCAAGGAACTGCCGCCGCTGCCGCTCCAATACGGCGATTACGCCCTCTGGCAGAGGGAGCAGGCCTTAGGGCCGCGGTATCGAGAGTCCGAAGCCTACTGGCACGACAGGCTGTCGCGTCCTTGGCTCCCGCTCGAGCTGCCGACGGACCGGCCCCGTCCACCCCTTCGGAGCTACCTTGGGGAGAGCTGCGTGGCGGAAGCCGAGGCGGGTGTCGCGGACGGCATCCGAAGACTTGCAGCCGAGAGCGGACTTACGCTGTATATGGTCCTCCTCGGCGCGTATTCCCTCTTCCTCAGCACCCTCTGCCGGCAGGAGGAGATCCTGATCGGTACGCCGGTCGCGGGGCGGACTTCCGATTGGGCTCCGCTCATCGGGATGTTCGTCGGCACCGTGGTGCTGCGGACCGAACTGCCGGGAGAGCTCACGGTGGAAGACTTCCTCAGATCCGTGAAGGAAGAAGCTGTGAGGGCATTCGAGCACGGGGATTATCCGTTCGAGAAGCTCGCCGAGACGTACGGGGACCGCACGCAGGCAGGCCGCCATCCCGTCTTTGACACGGTATTCGCGCTGCGGCAGCAGGGGAATCTCCCCGCATCCTGCGGAGAGCTGGCCCTGGCACCCCATCCGTTCGAGCAGCCGGCCGCCAAATTCGACCTCATGCTTGAAGCGTCGGAGACGGAGTCCGCAGAGGGCGGAGGCACCCTGCGGTTCCGCTGGGAGTATGCCCGGGCGCTGTTCGACCGGGAGACCGTCCGGACGTGGGCGGAGTCCTTCACCGCGCTGCTGGAGCTGCTGCCGGAGCACCGGGGCACCCTGCTGAGAGACCTTCCGTTCTCTCCCGGCTGCGGGTCCCCTGAAGACAGAGGAGCACAGGCGAAGGCTTTTGCCGGAACCATCGAATTTCAGCTGTAAAGCAACTGGCGTTGAACCAGACAGGAGGATGCAAGTGAATCGTGAGCAGACCACCCAAGAGACGATGATAACCCTCGGAGGGCAGCGGGAGGTGACCCGGTACTGGAAAAGGGTGCTGCAGCCCCCGCTGATAAGAACGGCACTTCCCCCGGACTCCGGAGCGCAGGCCGCTCTCTCCGGCGGGTCCCGCTGGCAGGCCGCCGTGCCGGGAGAGCTGAGTGCGAGGCTGGAGCAGGCAAGCCGGGGAAGTGACGCGGCCTTGTATCTTCTTCTCCTTGCCGGCGTCCAGGCTCTAATGAGCTTGTACACCGGGGAGAGCGAGATCCTTCTGGCCATGCCTCTGCCAGCGGAAGAGGGGACTCACGGCTCCGGCAGGCTGCTCCCCCTGAGACTCCGGCAGGAGCAAGATCAGAGCTACCGGAAGCTGCTCGAAGCGCTGCGGCATACCGTCTCCGAGGCCGAGCGTCATGCCGGCATCCCGGAGGCGGAGCTCAGCCGGCTGCTGAACACGGCTTATGGCGGGACGGAACCTTCCCCGTCATGGGGAACGGTCGTACGGCTCGAGGGTTTCCATGGGCTGGGGACGGCGGACGGGCTTCCTGCGGACCTGATCTTCTCCTTCCGCCGGGACCGGGAACAGCTTCGGCTCACCCTTCACAGTCCCGCAGGCCGATATCTTGAGGGATCTCTCGCCCAGGCGGGAGCTCATCTGCTGCAGCTGTACCGGGAGGGATTGGCCCGGCCGGATGCGCCCATGAGCTCCTGGAAGCTGCTTACCGAAGAAAGCGAGCACCTCCTGCTGCACACCTATAACGATACCTCCTCGCCTTATCCCTCGGGCCGCTGCATCGGCAGCTTGTTCACGGAGCAGGCGCACCGGACCCCCGGCGCCGTCGCTGTGGACGACGGAACGGTGCGGTGGACCTACCGCGAGCTGAATGCGCGGGCCAACCGGCTCGCACTCCGCCTGCTGGCGCTCGGTCTGGAGCCGGAAGAGCCGGTCGGCGTGCTGGCCGGCCGGAGTCCCGCGATGGCCGCAGCCTTGCTCGGCGTGCTCAAAGCCGGCGGCGCCTATGTGCCGCTCGACCCCGAGCTGCCGGCGGAGCGTCTGCGCTTCCTGCTCGAGGACAGCGGCGTGCGGATGCTGCTGTCCGCACCGGAGCTGGAGCCGCCGGACGGATACACCGGCAGCATCCTCGCCTTGGATAACGGCACGGTGGATGACGGCACAGTGGATGACGAGGTACCGGAGCCCCAATGCTCCGCAGGCCCTGCAAGCCTGGCGTACATCATGTACACCTCAGGGACGACCGGCCGGCCGAAGGGCGTCATGGTCCAACACCGGAATGTGATCCGGCTGGTGCAGGGGGCGGACTATCTGCCGTTCGGCCCCGGCGAACGGTTCGCTCAGACGGGCGCTGCAGGCTTTGACGCGGGCACCTTCGAGATCTTCGGAGCGCTGCTGAACGGCGCTGCGCTGGTGCCCGTCGGCAGGGAGACGCTGCTGAAGGCGGAGCGCCTGAAAGATTTTGTGGCCCGGCAGCGGATCAGCGTCATGTGGTTAACCGCACCGCTGTTCCACCTGCTGGCCGCCGAGCATCCGGGACTCTTTGAAGGCGTGCGCCATCTCATTGCCGGAGGCGATGTGCTGTCTCCGCGGGCGGTGCGGCGGGTACAGGCCGCCTGCCCGGGACTGACCCTCTATAACGGTTACGGCCCGACGGAAAATACGACCTTCTCCGCCGTTCACCGGATCGAAAGTTGGATCGGTGGAGCAGGGAGGCTTGGCAGCGGGACAAACCCTGGCGGCCGATCTCATGAAGGGGAGGCAGGCACGGATAGCGGCCTTGAGGCTCCGATTCCGATCGGCCGGCCGGTCTCCAACTCCACGGCCTATATCCTGGGACCGGACGGCCGGCTGCTCCCGCCCGGAGTGCCGGGCGAGCTGTACGTCGGGGGCGACGGCGTGGCGCGGGGTTACCGGAACCTGCCTGCGGAGACCGAAGCCCGGTTCCTGGACGATCCGTTCCGCCCGGGCGGACGGATGTACCGCACGGGCGACCGGGCCCGCTGGCGGCCGGACGGGACGCTCGCCTACCTCGGCCGGCTGGACCGGCAGGTCAAGATCCGGGGGCACCGCGTGGAGCCGGGGGAAGTGGAGGCGGTCCTGCGGCAGATGCCGGGCGTAGGGGAGGCCGCCGTGGTTGTGAGGCGGGAGCTGCACGGGGACAGTGAGAGCGGCAGCGGCTTGGAGCTGCTGGGCTTCTATACTGCGCCGCAAGAAGCCGGGGAGCTCTCGCTGCAGAGCCGGCTGGCGGAATTGCTGCCGTATGCCATGATGCCGTCACAGCTCATCCGGGTGGATGCGATTCCGCTCACGGTGAACGGCAAGGTGGACGAAGCCGCGCTGCTGTCAGCCGTACCGGATGTTTCTCTCTCCCGCCGGGACATTGCCGCCTACCTGGCTCCAAGAACAGACACGGAGAGGGAGCTGGTCATGCTGTGGGAGGAGCTGCTGGAGACCGGGCCCGTCGGCATCCGCGATTCCTTCCTGGAGCAGGGCGGGCATTCCCTGAAGGCGATGACCCTGCTCTCGCGCATCCATCAGCGGTACGGGGTCGATGTCCCGATGAAGGTGCTGTTCGGGGAACCGACGGTCGAGCGGCTGGCCGCTTATATTGACGCCGCCGAGCCTTCGACCCTTCCGGGTCGGGCGCCGATCCCTCCCGTACCTGCGCAGACCTCTTATCCCGTGTCCTCCGCACAGAAAAGGATGTATGTGCTGGACCGGCTGGAGGGCAGCGGCATTTCCTATAACATTCCGGTCGTGCTGTCCCTCCGCGGAAGACTGGATGAACCGCGGCTGGAAGCCGCATTCACAGAGCTGATCCGCCGCCATGAACCGCTGCGCACCTCGTTTCACACGGTAGACGGCGAACCGGTGCAGCAGGTGCACGATACCTTCGACTTCCGGATCGAGAAGGTTGACGGACGCAGCCGCAGCCGGGAAGAGATCCTGGCCTCGTTCAACCGGCCCTTTGACCTCTCCCGGCCCTGCCTGCCCCAGGTCGGGCTGGCTAAGCTGGAAGAGGAGATCAGCCTGCTCTTCATCAATATTCACCATATCGCGGCGGACGGAACCTCGCTCGGCGTCCTCGTCCGGGAGCTGGGGGAGCTGTATGACGGCCGCCCGCTGCCTGAACTCTCCATCCAATACAAGGACTATGCAGTATGGGAGCAGACCGGCGAAGGGGCACAGCGCAGCCGGAAGCAGGAGGCGTACTGGCTGGAGCGGGTGAAGCCGGACTGGCCGCTGCTCCACCTGCCAGCCGACCGTCCGCGGCCGTCTGTGCAGAGCTTTGCCGGCGATCAGCTCTTGTTCGAGCTGCCCGGGAAGACGGCCGCCTCGGTGCGGAAGCTGGCCTCCGAGGAAGGAGCCACGCTGCAGATGGTGCTCCTCGCCGGCTTCAAGAAGCTGCTGGCCCGTTACTCGGGCACCGAAGACCTCGTCATCGGCACCGGGACGGCGGGACGGACGCACAGCGACACCGAGAAGATGATCGGCATGTTCGTCAACATGCTCGTTCTCCGCAGCAGCCCGGCCGGCGGAAAGACCTTCCGTGAGTATCTCGCCGAAGTCCGCAGCCTCTCGCTGGAAGCCTACGCGCACCAGGAGTACCCGTTCGAGGAGCTCGCCCGGCGGAGCGGACTGCATCGGGAGCCGGGGCGCAGCCCCTTGTTCGACGCGGCTTTCGTCGTGCAGAACATGGACCTGCCGGACCTCAAGCTCGGGAATCTGACGGTCGAAGCCGTGCCGTTTACTGGCGGAACCTCGAAATTCGACCTGACTCTCTTTGTCTGGGAGCGGGGGGAGGAGATCCGTTTTCAGCTGGAATTCAGCACGGATCTGTTCGACCGTTCCACCATGGAACGGTTCAGCCGGCATCTGCTCCGGGTGATCGATGAAGCGGCCGGGCAGCCGGACCGCCCCATGCACGAGATCGAACTGATCACGCAAGACGAGCGGAAGAGGCTGCTCACTCACCGGTTAGAGCCTGTTGCGGAGGACCGGACGCTGCATGCCCTGTTCGAGGATCAGGCGGACCGGACGCCGGACAAGACGGCCGTTCTCTGCGGAAGCGATGTCTGGACGTACCGGCAGCTCGAGGAGGAAGCCAACCGGATTGCGGCTCTGCTGCGGAGCTGTCATGACGCAGGGCAGGAGCGTCCGGTGGCCGTCATGCTCAACGCGTCGCCTTACCGGATTGCCGCCATTCTGGGCGTGCTGAAGGCCGGTGCGCCCTACGTTCCGCTCGATCCCGAGCTGCCGGCCGAGCGCATCCGCAGCTTGCTGGATGACTCGCAGGCGGGCATGGTGATGACGGACCGCGCCCAGCTTGCCCTGCTGAACCGGCTGCAGTGGGAGTGCCCGTCCTTCCGCACGTATCTCTGCCTCGACAGCCATGAGGTATACGCCGAGACGGAAGGGGAACACAACGACCTGATGGCGGAGGAGCTGTGGCAGCAGGTCGGCGAACAGGCGACGGATGACATTACGGGCGGGGGCTGGACGAGCAGCTACACCCGGGAGCCGCTCTCGCGCGAGGAGATGGACGAGTACGGCGAGAACGTGCTCCGGAAGCTTCTTCCCCGCCTGCACCCGGGCATGCGGGTGCTGGAGATCGGCTGCGCGTCAGGCATCTCCATGTTCCGGATCGCCCCGCATGTGGGTCTGTACTATGGGACCGATCTGTCGCGGGTCATCATCGAGAAGGACCGGGAGCGGGCCTCCAGGGAAGGTCAGGCCAACATCCGGCTGCAGTGCCTGCCGGCCCACCGGATCGATGAGGTGGAGGAGCGCGATTTTGACCTGATCATCCTCAACAGCGTCGTGCAGGTGTTTCACGGCCACCATTACCTCCGCAGGGTGCTCGCCTTGGCGTCGGGACTGCTGAAGGAGCAGGGGCTGCTGTTCATCGGCGACGTCATGGACCAGGACAGCAAGGCGGAGCTGCTGGAGTCGCTAAGAGAGTACAAGCGTGCACACCCCGAGGCGCATACGAAGCTGGATTTCGGTTCGGAGCTGTTCCTCTCCCGCGGATTTTTCGAGGATTGGGCTGCGGATCTTCCCGAGGTGAAGGGACTGCAGTTCTCGGCCAAACTCGGCACCATCGAGAACGAGCTGACCCGCTTCCGCTACGATGTGCTCATTACCATCGATAAGAGAGCGGCGGCAGGGGAGAATAGCGGCCGGACCGACGGAGACACAGACACAGACCTTCCGGAACGGCGCCCCCTTCCCAAAAAGAAGCACCAATGGGGACGACGCGAGCTGGAAGCTTTTGCCCCGGACCGATCCGACACCTTCGCCGACCCGGGCGGCCTCGTTTATTTGATCTATACCTCCGGCTCGACCGGGCGGCCCAAGGGCGTCATGGTGGAACACCGCAGTGTAGTCCATCTGGTTCAGTGGCACGTCCGCCGCTTCGGCCTTACCGCCGATGACCGCTGTACGCTGTATGCCGGCTTCGGCTTTGACGCCGCCGTGTGGGAGCTGTTCCCCGCACTGCTCTGCGGCGCCTCACTGCATATCGTGCCTGCCGGATACAGGCTGGAGATGGACCGGCTCCGTGCTTATTACGAGCGGGAAGGCATTACGGTGTCGTTCCTGCCCACGCAGCTCTGCGAGCGGTTCATGGAGGGAGAGGCGCCCTCCCGGCTGCGCATTCTCCTTACGGGAGGGGACCAGCTGAAGCAGTACCGCCCGCAGCCCTATCAGCTCCATAACAATTACGGCCCGACCGAAAATACCGTCGTCTCCACGAGCGGCCTTGTTGAGCGCCAGGAAGCGCAGATTGGGATCGGAGCCCCGATCGACCGTGTGAGAGCTTACGTGCTCGATCCTTACGTCCGTCTGCAGCCGGACGGCGTTCCCGGCGAGCTCTGCCTCGCCGGCGACGGACTGGCGCGGGGCTACTGGCGTGCGCCGGAGCTGACCGGTGCGGCCTTCGTCCCCGACCCGTTCGTTGCTGGCGGGCGGATGTACCGGACGGGCGACCTCGTGAAACGCAGACCGGACGGAAGCCTGGAATTCCTGGGACGAATCGATACCCAGGTCAAAATCCGCGGCTACCGCATCGAGCTCGGCGAGATCGAGAGCCGGCTGCTGCAGCATCCCTCGATCCGGGAAGCGGCGGTCGTCGCGGCAGAGCTTCCCGGCGGCGGCCGGGAGCTTTGGGCCTTCCTCTGTGCGCCCGTCGAACTGGCGGAAGCGGCACTCCGGGAGGAGCTCTCCCGGACCCTGCCGGGCTATATGGTTCCCGCCCGGATCGTCCAGCTGGAGAAGCTGCCCCTGACCGTGAACGGCAAGGTGGACCGCCGGGCGCTGGCCCGCAGCACGGAGCGAAGAGCCGAAGCCGCCTTCGCCCCGCCGAGAACGCCGATGGAAGCCATCCTGGCGCGCATCTGGGAGGAAGTTCTCGGCTGCGGGCCGGTAGGGGTTCACGATCCGTTCTTTGAGCTCGGCGGCGACTCGATCAAAGGCATTCAAATGACCGCCCGCCTGCACGGCGAAGGGTACCGGCTGGAGATGAAGGAGCTGTTCCGCCACGGAACCATTGCCGGGCTCGCCCCAAGGGTGCGCCCGCTGGAGGCCGAGCTGCCGCAGGAGCCGGTGGAAGGCGAGGTGCCCTTGACTGCGATCCAGCGGTGGTTCTGGGAGCAGGGCTTCCAGGACCGCCACCACTGGAATCAATCGGTCATGCTGTACCGCAGGCAGGGGTTCGACGAGCAGGTGCTGCATAAGGTCTGGACAGCGCTGACCGGGCATCATGATGCCCTGCGGATCATCTTCCGCGAGGAAGATGGCCGCGCCATCCAGTGGAACCGCAGCATGGAAGCGGCGCAGGGCCGGGCATTCCGGCTCGAATCGCATGATCTGCGCTCGGAGCCGGAACCGCAGCACCGCATCGAAGAAGAGTGCCGCAGACTCCAGGCCGGCCACCATCTGAGCGAGGGGCCGCTGATCGCGCTGGGTCTTTTCCGTACCGCGGAAGGCGACCATCTGCTGATCACCATTCATCATCTGGTGGTCGATGCCGTCTCCTGGCGCATTCTGCTCGAAGACTTCGGGACGGCTTACGAACAGGCCGTACTCGGGAACGACATCCGCCTGCCGGCGAAGACCTTGTCGTGGCGAACCTGGGCCGAGAGAGTGGAGGCGTATGCTTCGTCTCCGAAGCTCCTCCGCGAAATCCCATATTGGTCAAAGGTGGAGCACCTGTCACGGGAAGCCGGCCGGCTTCCGGCGGCGCAGGAAGCGGCATTCGGGGAACGGGGGGACTCGATCACGATCGGGTTGGCCCCGGAAGACTCCCGGCGCATTGCCGCCGACTGCCACAGGGCTTACCGGACGGAGATCAACGATGTGCTGCTCACGGCCCTTGCGCGGGCGCTGAACGAATGGACCGGCAGTCCCGTCGCCTCCATCGAATGGGAAGGGCACGGACGGGAACCGCTTGTTGAGGAGCAGCCGGTCTCCCGCACCGTCGGCTGGTTCACTTCCGTGTATCCGGTGGTCCTGCGGCTTCCGGCTGATCTTCCCGCCGGAGCGTGTCTGATGGAGGTCAAAGAGACGCTGCGCCGTGTGCCGAACAAAGGGATCGGTTACGGGATGCTCCGTTACCTGACTCCGGAAGAACGGCGCAGGGGACTGCACTTCGGGAGCAGGCCCGAGATCTCCTTCAACTATCTCGGCGACTTCGGCGGCTCCTCCGCCCCGGAGGGGGCCCAGGGCTTTACGGTCTCCCCGCTTTCGGACTTTTCGGGGGACCCGATCGCCCCGGCCGCCGGTCCGCTGAACCGGCTGATGGTCAGCGGCTGGATGTCGGACGGGAAGCTGCAGTTCAGCTTCGGCTTCATGCCCGGAGACCTGGAGACAGGCGCGGTGCGGCGCTTCGCCGAAGCCTTCCGGTCGGAGCTCCTGCAGCTGGCGGATCACTGCCTGGCCCAATCGGACGCCGTACGCACGCCTTCCGATCTCGGATGCACCCGCCTGTCGATCCGGGAGCTGCAGAGCTGGCGGGAGGAGCTGCGGCAGCGCAGCGAAAGCCTGGTCAGCCTTGGCGGCGAAGAGCCTGCTTCCCCGGTGCCGGACATCGAGCGGATCTACCCGCTGTCCCCGCTGCAGGCGGGACTGGTGTTCCACGCCCGGCTCCAACCGGACTCGGCGGCCTACTTCGAACAGCTCACGCTTTCTTTCCAAGGTCCGCTGGACATGCCGGCGTTCCAGGAGGCCGTACAGGGAATCACCGCACGCCACGACATCCTGCGGACGGTGTTCCGTCACAATGCCGAAGGCGTTCCCCTTCAAGCCGTCCTGGACCAAAGCAGCGTCCCGGTGACTTTCGAGGATTGGCGCCGACTGAATCCGGAGGAACAGAAGCTGCGGCTCGAAGAATTCCGCAGGGCGGACCGGGCGGCCGGCTTTGATCCTGCCGGGGGCCGGCTCATGCGCTTCGCCGTCTTCGCGACGGGGGAGAGCGCCTTCGAGGTGGTCTGGAGCCATCATCATATCCTTATGGACGGCTGGTGCATCGGCATCCTGCTGGGTGAATTCCAGGCCCTGTATGATGCCGCCGTCAGCGGACGGTCTGCCGCGCTGCCGCCGGCCGCACCTTACCACCGGTTCATCGAATGGCTGGAGATCAGGGACAAAGACCAGGCGGCCGCTTACTGGGAAGAGGTGCTCGCCGGCTGTGAGGAACAGACGGTCGTCCCTGCTCCCGGCGGAAGACCGGCATCCGGCGGCGGGGAACCGGCGTATCTGCTGCGCAGCCGCCGGTTCGTCCTGGATTCAGATGTGCTTCGGCAGCTGGAGGGGACCGCGGCGGGATGTGGAGCCACGATGAATCAGCTGCTCCAATCCGTCTGGGCGCTGCTGCTCGCCAAGTACAACCATACCACCGATGTGGTCTTCGGTACGGTGGTATCCGGACGGCCTGCCGAGCTGCCCGGCGTCGAATCGATGGTCGGCCTCTTCATCAACACGATTCCGGTCCGGCTCCGGCCGGAGCCCGGGATGGCCTTCCACGAGCTGCTGAGCCAGGCGGCTTCCGCCATCGCGGCCTCCGCACCGTACGATTGGTTCCCGCTCGCCGAAATGAAGGGAGGCCGGGGAGCCGGGCTGATCTCCCACTTGTTCGTCTATGAGAATTTTCCGTTGAACCGGAATGAGACGGGCGAGGAGGAGGCTTCCTCCGGGCTCCTGCTCCGGAACGTGGAGTTGTACGAGCAGACGAATTACGATTTTACGCTGATGGTGCTGCCGGAGAACGGGCTGACGATTCAGTTCACGTATAACGCCCATGTATACCGGGACACGGATATCGAACGGATCGAAGGCCATCTGCTGCGCCTGCTCGAAGGCGTCGCCGCCCATCCGGAGGCCGGGCTGGACTCCCTGGACATTCTGACACCGGCGGAGCTGCAGACGACTGTCTATGCATTCAACGATACCGCCTCCGGCTATCCGCATGATATGACACTGGACGGCTTGTTCCTTGCCCGGGCGGAGGAGGGCCCCGGGCGCACGGCGCTCGTTCATGGAGAGCGGAAGGTGAGCTACGGCGAGCTCGCCCGGCAGGCCGGTGCCTGGGCACAGGCGCTGCAGGCGGCAGGGATCGGGCGAGGCCGGCGGGTGGCACTCGTGGCCGGACGCGGCATCGGCGCGGCGGCGGGCCTGCTGGGCATCCTGATGGCCGGGGCTGCTTATGTCCCGGTCGATCCGGACTACCCGCCTGAACGGCAGGCCTACCTGGTCCGGCACTCGGAATCCGCCGCCGTTCTGACGGAGGTTCCGCCGGTGTTTGACACGGAAGGACTGCCGGTGATCCGGATGGATCGCGGTCCCGGAGGTCTGCCGGACATCGCTTCCACCGCCAACCCCTTACGGATCCCTGACGAGGACCGCAGCCCGGACGACCTCGCTTATGTGATCTACACATCCGGCTCCACCGGCCAGCCCAAGGGCGTCCGCATCCTGCACCGTTCCGCCGTGAATCTGATTCACTGGGTGAACGAAGCCTACGGTGTCGGAACGGAGGACCGGCTGCTCTGGGTAACCTCGCTGTGCTTCGATCTCTCGGTGTACGACCTGCTCGGGATGCTGGCGGCCGGGGGGACCGTGGTGATCGCGGAGAACGGGGACATCCGGGACCCGGCCGAGCTGTGGAGGCTGCTCCGGGAGCAGCGCATTACGTTCTGGGATTCGGTTCCCACGACGCTAGGGTTTCTCGTCCAGTCGCTGGAGGAGGCCGGCGAGGAGCGCAGGCAGCACGACCTGCGCCTCGCCTTCCTGAGCGGGGACTGGATTCCCGTCAACCTCCACGAACGGGTCGCCCGCTTCTGCCCGCAGGTCCAGGTGGTCGGTCTCGGCGGCGCTACGGAAGCGGCCGTCTGGTCCAACCACTATCCGATCCGCGGGAGCCGGGAAGATCAGATCAGCATCCCCTACGGGAAGCCGATCGCCAACACCCGCTACTACGTGCTCGATCCTTACGGGCGTCCGGTGCCGGCCGGCATCACGGGCGAGCTGTGCATCGGGGGCATCGGGGTCGCGGACGGCTATATGAACGATCCCGGCCGGACGGCGGCGGCCTTCGTGCCGGACCCGTTCGCTCCCGCCGGTTCCGCCGCTGGGCTCATGTACCGGACCGGGGACTTCGGCCGGCTGCAGGAAGACGGGAACCTGGAGTTCCTCGGCCGCAAAGACCACCAGGTCAAGGTGCGGGGCTACCGGATCGAGCTGGGCGAGATCGAGCAGCGGCTGCTGCTGCATGAAGCCGTCAGCGAAGCGGCCGCCGCCGCGCGGACAGGCCCGGGGGGAGGCACGCAGCTGTGCGTCTACCTGGTCTCGGAGCCCCGGCTCCCGGCGGCGGAAGTACGCGCCTACCTGGCCCGGACACTGCCGGAGTATATGCTTCCGGCACAGGTCATCGCGCTGGAGGCTATGCCTCTCTCGGCCAACGGCAAGATCGACCGCCGCCGGCTGGAGCAGATCGGGGCAGCGCTGGAAGCGATCCCGCAGGAACCGAGAACGGACACCGAACGGAAGCTGGCTGCGATCTGGCGGGAGCTGCTCGGCCTGGAGCACGTGGACATCCGGGCGGACTTCTTCACGATCGGCGGGCATTCGCTGCTCGCTGCAAGGCTCACCGCCCGCATCCGCGCCGAGCTTGGCACCGAGGTGCCGCTGCCGCTGATCTTCCGCTGCCGCAGCATCGAGACGCTGGCGGAGCAGCTGGAGAATCTGGAGCGGATGCGAGGGACGGTGGAAGAGCCCGTTGCCCGGCTGAACGACGGCGGAGAGCTCGGCAGCCTCTTCTGCTTCCCGCCGGTCGCAGGCTACGGCTTCGAATACCGGGGACTCGCCGACGCCCTGCCGGACTATGCCTGGTATGCGTTTGACTTTCATCCCGGCGATCCGCTGGAAGACCCGGCAGAACGGATCGCCCGGTACGCGGACTGGGTGCGGCGCATGCAGCCTCAAGGTCCCTATACGCTTCTTGGGTATTCCGCGGGCGGCAATCTCGCTTATGAGGTCGCCGCGTTACTGGAAGCCCGCGGAGAAGAGGTCTGTGCGCTGTTCCTACTGGATACGCCGCGCAAGACGGAAGCGGTGCATACCCCCGAAGAGCAGCTTCGCCGGGAGACGGAGGAGGCGCTCCGTGCTGCGGAAGAGCGGTACGGCGGCCTGCTCGCGGCGCCATCCCTCCGGCGGGAAGCGGCCGAGCGGATGAACGGATACCGGCGCTTCCTGAACGGGCTCGTGAACACGGTCCCGCTGCGCGCAGCCGTTCATCTGCTCGAAGCGGAAGGCTCCCCCGTCACCGCTGCCTGGAAGGAAGCTGCCGGGGAGGGAGCCTTCACCTTCCACCGGGGCAGCGGCACGCATACCGAGCTACTGGAGGGGGAGCATTTGCAGCGCAATGCGGAGCTTCTGCGTTCCCTCCTGCGGCAAACCGCCGGCCCCCTGCAGGTCCGGTAATCCCGGTACCTGCCAGCCTCAGCGCTTGCATTCGGCGGCCCTCTGACATCGGAACCTCGGGTACCGGCGGGGCCGCCGATTTTTTACATACGAAATTACAACAGCAGCAATCCACCTATTGACGGGAGAAGGGACAGGCCGAATGACCTCGAAAATCGAAATTCAAAACGTATATGGGTTAACTCCGCTTCAGGAAGGCATGCTGTTTCATTCGCAATCGGACAGCGGGACGGGCGCCTATGTCCAGCAGCTGTTGATCCGGTTCAGCGGCGAACTGAGCGTGGAGGCGCTGCGGGAAAGCTATCTGGGCCTCGTGAAGCGCCATGATGTTCTGCGGACGGTCTTCCGTGCCTCGAACACGGATAAGCCGCTGCAGGTCGTGCTGAAGGAACGTCCGGTGAACATCCGGCAAGAGGATTGGCGTCACCTTCCGCCTGACGGGCAGGAGAAGAGGCTGGCGGACTTCGCCGGGGAGGACCGCAGAATTGGATTTGACCTCGCAAGAGAAGTACCCGTGCGCCTTACGGCGATCCGGCTCGGGGAGAGAAGCTCGGCGCTTCATCTCAGCTTCCACCATATCCTGCTCGACGGCTGGTCGCTCGGCCTGCTGCTGGGGGAGCTGTTCGACGGCTATACGGCGCATGTCAAGGGGAATGCCTATACGCCTGAGGCACCCGCTTTTGCGTTCGGACGGTATCTCCATTGGCTGTCCGGGCGGGATGACAAGGCAGCCGAATCTTACTGGCGGAGCTATCTCTCGGGGGTGGAAGGGATAAGCGGCCTGCCCCGTACAAGGCCTGCCTCCGTTTCTGCAGGAACGCAGAGTCCGGTAGAGACGTACTCGTTCTCCTTCGATGAGAAGCTGACCGGCGAACTGAACGCCCTCGCCCAGGCACACGGTGTGACGCTGAGCACGGTGTTCCAAACGCTGTGGGGCGTGCTCCTGCACCGCTACGGCGGAACGGAGGATGCGGTCTTCGGGTCCGTCGTGGCAGGACGGCCTGCCGGGCTGCCGGGCATCGAGCAGGCTCTGGGCCTGTTCATCCACACGGTCCCGGTCCGTGTGCAGGCAGGGAGCCGGAGCTTTTCCGCCATTCTGCAGGAGGTTCAGCAGGATGTTCTGGCCTCAGCGGACCACGAGGCGTATCCACTCTACGCCATTCAGGCCCTGCACGGCGGGCGGAGTCCGCTGTTCGATCATGTGGTGGCCTTCGAGAACTACCCGCTGGACCGGGACTCGCTGCTCGCCGCCTCGTCGGGCAGTACGGTGACGGATCTGGAGTGGCACGAGGAGACGAACTATGACGTCCATGTGACCGTTCATCCGGGCCGGGAACTCACCGTGCGCTGCGTGTACCGGCCCTCCGCCTTTGACCGTGGGATCTTCCGCCGTCTGGAAGGCCATCTTCGTATGCTGGCTGCCTCTGCGGTACGTTATCCGGAGCGGCCTGGCGGGGGAGCTGGACTATATAACGGGGGAGGAAAATAAAGCTCTGCTCGCCATGACAGCCGGGGAAGAGGGGGACTACCCGCGCGAAGCGACGCTGACCTCGCTCTTCGAGCGGCAGGCCGGGCTCCATCCCGGCAAGACGGCCGTGGTTTGCGGCCGGGAGCGGCTCAGCTACCGTGCGCTGAACCGGCGCGCGAACCGGATGGCCCGCGCGCTCCGGGAGCAGGGAGTCGGCCCCGACACGCTGGTGGCCCTGCTGATGGAACGCTCGGCGGATAGCGTGACGGCCATGCTGGCCGTCCTGAAGGCCGGAGGCGCCTACGTTCCGATCGATCCGGCCTATCCTCCGGACCGCATCCGCTTTATGCTCGAGGACTCCCGGTCCCGGGTGCTCGTTACCGACGGTTCGTTCCCAGGGACCCCGTCTGCGTCTGACGGGCAGGAATGGGAGCTGCCGGAGAGCGTCTCTGCCGTCATCTATACGAAGGACATGTGGAGTATGGAGGGAGAGGACGAGCACGCGGACAACCTCCCGGCGGTGAATCGTCCACAGGATCTCGCCTACGTGATCTATACCTCGGGAACGACCGGCACCCCCAAGGGAGTCATGATCGAGCACCGGCATGCCGTCCGGCTGCTTGTGCATGACCGGATGCCGTTCGACTTCGGAGCCCATGACGTGTGGAGCGTCTTTCACTCCTTCTGCTTCGATTTCTCCGTATGGGAAATGTACGGGGCTCTGCTCTACGGCGGTACCTGCGTGATCGTGCCGAAGGAAACGGCGCAGAACCCTGCGGCTTTCCTCGAGCTGTGCAGGGAGGAGGGCGTCACCATCCTCAACCAGACGCCGACCGCCTTCTACGCGCTGATTCAGGAGGCCTGCGGCAGCGTGCCCGCTCCGGAGCTGGCGGTGCGCACCGTGATCCTGGGCGGCGAGGCGCTGCAGCCGGTGCGGCTTGCCCCTTGGGCGGCAGCGTATCCCGCCGTCCGTCTCGTCAACATGTACGGGATTACGGAGACCACCGTGCATGTCACGTGGAAGGAGCTCGCTGCCGGCCATCTGGCGTCCGGTGCAAGCGTGATCGGCCGGCAGATTCCGACGCTGACCTGCCATGTGCTTGACGAGCGGCAGCGTCCCGTGCCCGTCGGGGTGGCAGGCGAGCTCTATGTCGGAGGCGAGGGGGTCGCCCGCGGCTACCTGAACCGGGAAGAGCTGACACGGCAGCGGTTCCTGCCCGATCCGCAGCTCCCCGGCGGGCGGCTCTACCGTACGGGCGATCTCGCCAGAAGGCTCGAGAACGGAGAGCTCGAATATCTCGGACGGATCGACGGGCAGGTCAAAATCCGGGGCCACCGGATCGAGACCGGGGAGATTGCGCACCGCCTGCTGCAGCATCCCCACGTGCAGGAAGCGTTCGTCACGGATGTCGAGCGGGACGGTGCGGCCGAGCTTGCCGCCTATATTGTTCCGCGTCCCGAGGCGGCGGAGGAGCTCCGTCACCATCTGTATCACCTGCGCGCCCATGCGGCTGAAGCGCTGCCGGACTATATGCTGCCCGCTTACTGGATGGTGCTCGACCGGCTGCCGATGACCCCCAACGGCAAAATTGACCGCAGAGCGCTTCCTGCGCCCGAGGCAGGCGGTTCCCGAGCTGCTTATGAGGCTCCCCGAAGCGAAACCGAACGCCGGCTCGCGGCCCTGTGGCAGGAATTGCTCGGCGTAGAGCGCATCGGCATCCACGACGATTTCTTCGCGCTCGGCGGGCACTCGCTGAAGGCTGCACGGCTCTCTTCGCAGATCTCAAGACATCTGGGAGTTCATGTGCCGCTAGCGGGAATCTTCGCAGCGCCGACCATCGCAGAGCTGGCCGCCGGTCTTGAGGAGCTGAAGAAGCCGGAGGCTTCGCTTGCCGCACGCATTCCTGAAGCGGAGGAGCAGACCGGTTACCCGGTATCCCCGGCACAGATGAGGGTGCTGCTCGCCAGCCGGATCGACGGCACCGGTACCGACTACAATATTCCGGCGGCTCTGCTGGTCGAAGGGCCGGCGGATGAGCGAATCTGGAAGGAGGCCCTGGAGCGGATCATCGAGCGGCATGAAGCGCTGCGGACTACCTTCCATGAGGAAGGGGAGGGCTGGGTGCAGAAGGTGCATCCGCCTTTTAAACTGGAAATTCCCGTATGGTCGTCGGAGGAGAAGGAGGTGCACTCCCTGATCCGGCAGCGGATCCGCCCCTTCGATGTATCCCGGCTGCCCCTGATCCGCGTGGAAAAGGTGGAGCTCGGCCCGGACCGGTCGCTGCTCTTCCTTGATGTGCACCATGCGGCTGTGGACGGCACCTCGCTCGGCATACTCATACAGGAGTTTACGGACCTGTGCCTGGGCCAAAACATAGAGCGTCCGCGGGTGCAGTACAAGGATTACGCGGTATGGCACCGTTCCAGGCTGCTCGGCGGAGCACTCCGGGAGCAGGAGGCTTATTGGCTGGACCGGCTGAAGGAGCTCCCTCCTGTACTGCAGCTTCCGGAGCTGGATGAAGCCGATGCGAAGGCCGCGGCTGAAGCTGACGATACCGGAGCTCTGTACCGCTTCCGGTTGAAGAGGGAGACGGCGGACAAGCTGAAACGGATCGCCCGGGAGAACGGCACGACGCTGTACTCCGTGCTGCTGTCCGTCTTCGGAGCGGTGCTCGGGAGAACGGCCGGACAGGATGACTTCCTGCTCGGAACGGCGGCGGCAGCCCGTCCCCATGCCGATCTCGAGGGCACGCTCGGCATGTTCGTGAATCTGCTGCCCCTGCGGGTACGGCCGGCGGCGGGCCTGTCGTTCCGCGACTATCTACGGTCCACGGCATCCGAAGCGCTGGCCGCCTTCGAGCACCAGGAATACCCGCTGGAGCTTGCAGCCGAGAAGCTGCAGGCGGACCGTGTACCCGGCCGCCATCCATTCTTCGGGACGGCATTTGTGATGCAGAACATGGAGCTGCCTGAAGTCCGTCTGCCGGGACTTCACCTTCGTCCCTACGAGCTGGACCACCGCTCCGCGAAGTTCGATCTCACGCTGCACGCCTGGGAGGATGAAGAAGGCATCCGGCTGCTGGCGGAATACCGCGTCACCCGTCACTCCGCCCGCACGGCCGAGCGGCTGATGGACCGGTTTGCCGCTCTTGCGGAGGCCGTGGCGGAGCAGCCCGAGCGGCTCCTTGGCGACCCGCAGCTGCTGCCGGAGTCGGAGCGGCGGATGCTCTCCGACTGGAACCGCGTCAGCCGGCGGCCGCAGGATTCCCGTACGACCGCCGGCCTGCTGCTCGAGATGGCCCGGCTGGTGCCGGACCGCACGGCGGTCGAATGCGGCGGGGAGTCCATGACGTATGGTGATCTTCGTCTCCAGGCGAAGAGGATTGCACGCGGGCTGAGGCGTCGGGGAACCGGGCGCGGCAGCGTCACGGCCCTGATGCTGGAGCCGTCGGCCCGGCTCGCTGCGGTCGTGCTCGGCGTCTGGCTTGCCGGCTCGGCCTACGTGCCGGTCGATCCCGCAGCCCCGGCAGAGCGGCTTAGGAGCATCCTGGAGGACAGCGGGGCTGAGGTGCTGCTGACTACAGCGGATTTGGCCGCGGAGACCGGGTCCCTATTGGCTGCATGGGAGCTCCACGGAACCGCGGTGGCTGATCTGGACGAACTGCTTGGCGGTGAAGAGTCGGAGGGCGGAACAGCTCTTCCTGGGGAAGACCTGCTTCCCGATCCGGCCGATCTCGCTTATCTCATCTATACCTCGGGCACCACGGGTGTGCCCAAGGGTGTCCCGATCACGCATGGCGCGGTTTCGGGAACCCTGCTGTGGCGCAGGTACGCGTACGGTCTGACCGCGGAGGATGCCGTGCTCCCGCTGCTCGATTACACGTTTGACGCGTTTATCAGCAGCTTTTTCACCCCGCTGATCAGCGGTTCCCGCGCTGTGCTGCCGGACAGGGAAGAGCGCAGGGACCCGCAGCGGATCCGGGAAGCCGTACGGCGTTCGCGGGTCACGCACCTCATCTGCGTGCCGAGCCTGTATCAGGCGCTGCTGGATGTCTTCGGGGAGGAGGAATCCCTGCTCATCCGTACGGTAACGCTCGGCGGAGCCCCGCTGACCCGTGCCCTGGCAGCCCGAAGCACCGCCTGGAGCCACGGGACCGAACTTGTCAACGAGTACGGACCGACCGAGAACAGCATCGTCACCACCATTCAGCGTGACGCCGGACGGGCACGGGAGATGAGCATCGGCCGGCCGGTTGCGGGGAGCCGCATCTATGTTCTCGACGAAGCAAGAGCGCCGCTGCCCCCAGGCACGCCGGGCGAGCTCTGTATCGCAGGTCCGGGACTTACCGAGGGCTACCGGAACCGGCCGCAGGAGACCGCCGTCTCCTTCTTTCGGAGCCCCTTTGTTCCGGAGGAACGGCTGTACCGGACGGGGGACCGGGCCCGCTGGATGCCGGACGGCACGCTGGAATATCTGGGCCGCCGCGACGAGCAGGTCAAGATCCGCGGCTACCGGATTGAGCTGGCCGAGATCGAGGCCGCGCTGCTCCGTCTGCCCGGCATGAGGGAAGCTGCGGCAGCCGTGCTGGAGGAGGAAGGGGCCTCCCGGCTGAGCGTGTATTTCACTGCGGAGATGACCTACAGCCCTGCAGACCTCAAACAGGCGCTGGCCGGCCTCCTGCCGGATTATATGCTGCCTGCCTACTATGTGCAGCTCGAAGCGATGCCGCTGACCGCAAGCGGCAAGCCGGACCGCCGGGCGCTGCCCCGGCCGCAGCGCATTCATGCCCCGGCAGGCCGTTATGAAGCGCCGCTCACCGAGCTGGAACAGGAGCTCGCCGGCCTCTTCGCCGAGGTGCTCGGACAGGAGAGGGTTGGGCGTCACGATTCCTTCTTCGAGCTCGGCGGCCATTCGCTCAAGGCGATGGGGCTGCTGGCCCGGGTGGAGGCCCGCTGGGGCCGCCGCTTCTATCTGGCGGAAGTGTTCCGGCAGCCGACCCCAGCCGGACTTGCCCGTCTGCTGGAGGAGGGAGGAGCGCCGGACCGGCCGGAGATGGAGATCGGACCGGCTGAGCCGGCCCCGTATTACCCGGTTACCCCGGAGCAGCGCAGGCTGCTGGCTCTGCACGGGCTCGAAGGCGCGGGCCTGGCCTATCATATGCCTACCGTCCTGCGCTTGAAGGGAGCGCTGGATAAGAGCCGTCTGGCCGCGTCGTTCCGTGAGCTGGTCCAGCGGCACGAAGCGCTCCGGACCTATTTCGGTACGGTGGGAGATCAGCCCGTCCAGTACATCGCCGATGACGCCCAGCTGGAAGTGGAAGAGTTCTGCCCGCCGAACCTGAAGGAATCGTTGGAAGCAGCCGAGGATACGAGAGATGATGCAGGGGATGCAAACGAAGTCCGCCTGGGGAGGGTCATGGAAGCCTTCCTGCGTCCATTCGATCCGGGCCAGGCTCCTCTCCTGAGGGTGGGTCTGGCAGACGGCGGCTTCGGGGAGCACCTGCTGCTCATCGACCTCCACCACCTGATCGCCGACGGCACGTCGGTGAACCTGCTTCTTCGGGAGTGGCTGGAGCTGTATGAAGGGCGGCCGCTGCCTGCCCCCGCTCTGCAGTACAAGGATTATGCCGTATGGCGTACCTCCGGTGCCGACGCAGAGCGCAGGGAGGAGCAGAGAGCCTACTGGCGGAACGCGCTGACCGGAGAGCTACCGGTGCTGGAGCTGCCGTCCGACCATCCGCGCCCCCTGGCGCAGCGCTTCGAAGGGGAACATCACACGTTTGCCCTGAGTCCCGAGCTGTCCGGCCGGGTCCGCAGGCTGGCGCAGGAGAACGGCATGACCCTGTACATGCTGCTGCTCGCAGCCTATGGCCTGCTGCTGTCCAAGCATGCCGGCCAGGAAGAGGTCATGATCGGCACTCCGGTATCCGACAGACCGCGCAAGGAGCTGGAAGGGACGGTCGGCATGTTCGTCGGCACCCTGCCGCTAAGGCTGTATCCCGCACCGGACAAACCGTTCGCAGCTTATCTCGGTGAAGTGAAGGAAGCGGTGCTTGGTGCGCTGGCCCACCGGGAGCTGCCGTTCGAGGAGATCGTGGAGCTGCTGGAACTCCCGCGCGACGTCAGCCGCAACCCGCTCTTCGACGCCATGTTCGTGCTCCACAATATGGAGCTCGCGAACCTGGCAAGCCGGGAGCTGGTGCTGCAGCCCGTAGAGGCGGGACTGCGGACCGCCAAGTTTGACCTCACGCTGGCAGCTTATGAGGAGGGGGGTACCCTCCGGCTGGTGCTCGAGTACAGCACTGCGCTGTTCCGTGCGCAGACGGTGAAGATGTGGGCGGATCGCTTCGTCCGCCTGCTGGAATCCGCCACGGCAGAGATGCCGGAGAACCGGACTCTCGCCGGATTGAATCTGCTGAGCGGGGAGGAGAGACGCCGCGTCCTGCACGAAGATCAGGGGCCTGAGGCCGGTATGCCGCGCTACCCCACCGTCCAAGCCTGGTTTGAAGCGCAGGCGGAGGCTCTGCCGGAGCGGACGGCCGTCGTCTGCGGAGGGACCCGCCTGACCTACGCGGAACTGAATAGCGAGGCGAACCGCATCGCCCATGCCCTGCGGAGCAGAGGGGCCGGCAGGGAAGTCCCAGTCGTCCTTCTCCTGGAGCGGTCAGCCTCCTTCATCACCGCCGTCCTCGGCGTTCTGAAGGCGGGCGGGACGCTCGTGCCGGTGGACCCCGCTTATCCCGGAGAGCGCATAGAACGTGTCATCTCGGAAAGCGGCGCGGACTTCATTTTGACCAGCAGACCCATGCAGGAACGGATTCCTTCCATGCGGCAGATCAGGGCGGGAGTGACTCCCCTGGAATACACTGAGCTGCTTGAAGAAGGACCGCACCTTGGCTCCGGCAATCCCGATCCCCTTAACGAGAGCCGGGACCTGGTCTACGTCATCTACACCTCGGGCACGACCGGTGTCCCCAAAGGCGTCATGCTCGAGCACCGGAACCTGCTGACCCTGCTCGAGGATCAGATTCTGGGCGGCGGGGCCGACTGCACGGGAAGGGTCGCGCAGTTCGCCTCGCAAGGCTTCGATGTCTGCTACCAGGAGGTGTTCACCACCCTCCTTTCCGGGGGCGAGCTTCACGTGCTGGACGACGAGACGCGCCGCGATCCGTCCTTGCTGCTCGACTATCTTGACCGGGAAGGGATCCGCACCGTCTTCTGGCCGCCGGCCCTTCTTCGAACCTTGTTCGGCAGTCCCGTGTATGCGTCCAGGTTCCCGTCCGGGGTCCGCGAGATCGTTACGGCCGGCGAACAGCTGGTGATTCCAGCGGAGCTGCGCGCACATATGAAGCTGCACGGCGTCACGCTGCACAATCATTACGGGCCATCGGAGACCCATGTCGTCACGACGCATACGCTTCGGCCGGAGGATTCCCTGCCGGATCTTCCGCCGATCGGCCGGCCGATCCGCGGCACCCGGCTGTATGTGATGGACCGGGAGCTGCAGCTCGTGCCGGAAGGCTCGCCGGGTGAACTGTTCATTGCGGGCTCAGGTGTCGGGCGCGGCTATTACCGGTCTCCGGACCGCACCGCCGAGAGGTACATCCTGCATCCGCACGTGCCCGGGGAGAGGCTGTACCGCACAGGAGACGTGGTCCGCAAGCTGCCGGACGGCACTTATGCGTACCTGGGCCGCACGGACCAGCAGCTCAAGATCCGCGGTCACCGGGTGGAGTCCGGGGAGATCGAAACCATGCTGCAGCGGCACCCGCAGGTTCTCGAGGCGGCCGTCACCGTCGTCACCGGCGGGGAGGGAGCCGGGCAGCTGTGCGCCTACCTTGTCGCGGCTGCCGGCGGCACACTGAACGCCCCGGAGATCCGCGCCTATGCGGCAGGGGTACTGCCCGCTTACATGGTTCCGGATTATTACGTGCCGCTGGAGCGCCTGCCGCTCACGCCCAGCGGCAAGCTGGACCGCAGAGCACTGCCCGCCCCGTCCGCATCCCTGCATGCCGGCCGCCGCTACGAGGCGCCGGAGACCGCGACGCAGCGGATGCTGGCCGGCCTGTGGCAGGAGGTCCTGGACGTGGAGCGCATCGGCGTGGACGACAGCTTCTTCGAGCTCGGCGGGCATTCGCTCCGTGCGATGACCTTCGCCGCCCGGCTGGAGCAGGAGGGGGGCATCCGCCTTCCGCTGCGCGAGCTGTTCAGCCATCCTACGATCCGGGAGCTGGCCCGCCGGCTGCAGGAAACGGAAGGAACCGGGGAGCTGCCGGCCATCCGGCGGCAGGATGCCCGGGGAACCTATCCCGTCTCGTCCGCCCAGCGGCGGATGCTCATCCTGCATGAGCTCGAAGGGGCGCAGCTCAGCTACAATCTTCCCGCCGCCTTCCGGCTCCGGGGGAGCCTGGATGTGAACAGGTTCAAGGCCGCGCTGCAGCAGCTGATGGACCGCCATGAGATTCTCCGCACTTCGTTTGCGGCCGGCGGCGAAGGAGGCTTCACGCAGCGGGCCGCCGCCAAACTCGAGGTCCCTCTGGTTTATGCGGAAACCGATGAAGCGGGTGCCGAGGCATGGACGGAAGGATTTGTCCGCCCGTTCGACCCGGGAACAGCCCCCTTATTCAGGGCCGCACTGCTTCGTACAGGCCCACAAACATACCGGCTGCTGATCGACATGCACCACCTGATCACGGACGGCTTATCCGTGGGGCTCTTCACCCGGGAGCTGTCCCTGCTCTACGCCGGGCAGGCGCTGGAGGCGCCGGAGCTGCAGTATGGCGATTATGCGGTATGGCAGGCCTCATGGAGAGAGGGGCGGCACTACGCCGCCCAGCGGGAGTATTGGCTGCAGGCGCTGGACGGGGAGCTGCCCGTGCTGGAGCTGCCGCTCGACCGGCCCCGTCCGAGGTACAGAGACTTCGCAGGCGGCCGCATCCCGTTCTCCATCGGCGCAGAGCTGACCGCTTCGCTGAAAGCTCTCGCCCGGGAGACCGGGAGCACCCTGTATATGGTGCTGCTGGCCGCCTACGGGGTGCTGCTGTCAGGGTACGCCGGCCAGGAGGAGCTGCTCGTGGGCACGCCGGTCAGCGGCCGGCCGCGGGCCGAGTTAGCCTCGATGCTCGGGCTGTTTACAGGCACCGCCGCCATGCGGCTGCGTCCCGAAGCGTCCAGGTCCTTCCTGGATTATCTCGAAGAGGTAAAACAAACGGCTCTGGGCGCCTTCGACCACGCGGACTATCCGTTCGAAGAGCTTGTGGAGGCGCTTGGGATCCGCAGGGATTTCAGCCGCAGCCCGGTCTTCGATACCTTGTTCGCACTGCAGCCGCAGGGAACGGCGGAGTGGAGCCTGCCGGGCATTGAAGTCGAGGCGCAGGAGGTGAGTCATACGGCCTCCAAATTCGATCTCTCCCTCTATGCTGCCGAGTCGGAAGAGGGGATCGACTTCGTGTTCGAGTACGCCTCCACCCTGTTCCTGCCGGAAACGGTGATACGCTGGGCGGGGCACCTCGAGAAACTGCTGGGCTCCATCGTCAGCCGGCCCGGCCGGCAGCTGGGAAGCTTCGAGCGGATCGGGGAAAAGGAACTGCAGCGGATCCTTGAATCCGACAATGCAACGGAAGCGGACTTCCCCCGCACGCAGACGCTGCACGGCCTGTTCGAGGAGCAGGCTCAAGCCTGCCCCGACGCTCCCGCCGTACAGTTCGGGGACAGGAGCCTCACCTATGGCGAGCTGAATCTTCGCTCGGACCGGGTGGCCGCAGCCCTCCGGAGAAGAGGGGTGGGGCCTGATGAGATCGTAGGAATCCGGATGGAACGTTCGCTGGCCCTCATGGCCGGGATCCTCGGCATCCTCAAGGCCGGAGCCGCCTATCTGCCGATTCAGCCGGAGTGGCCTCAGGAACGTCTAGACTACGTGCTGGAAGACAGCGGAGCACGTGTCGTGCTCAGCGACGACAGGGGAAGGGACGAGGTCCTTTCGGCGGCCTCCGAAGCGGCGGTGATCGTGCTGACGCCGGAGGGCCGGCTGACGGAGTCTTCGGGGGGGCCGGCCGGCACACCCGAAGATCAGGAAGCGGCAGACAGCGCTTCTGCCGGACCGGAGCATCTGGCGTATGTCATGTACACCTCCGGTTCGACGGGCCGGCCGAAAGGCGTCATGATCGAGCACCGTTCGATCGTGAACCGTCTGCACTGGATGCAGAAACAGTATCCGCTGGGTCCGGAAGACGCCATTTTGCACAAAACGCCGTTCACCTTCGACGTCTCCGTCTGGGAGCTGTTCTGGTGGGCGCTGGGCGGCGCCCGGATCGTCCTGCTCGCCCCAGGGGAAGAGAAGGATCCGGCCGCCGTCGTGGAGGCCGTAAGAACGGGCGGCGTCACCGTGATGCATTTCGTCCCGTCCATGCTGCAGGCGTTCCTGAATCACGCCGGGACACCCGGCGGCACCCGGGGCCTGTCCAGCCTGCGCCGCGTCTTCGCCAGCGGGGAGGCGCTTCAGCCCTGGCACGCGGAGGGCTTCCTGCGCCTCCTGACCCGGCCCCGCGGCACGACGCTGCATAATCTGTACGGCCCGACGGAGGCTTCGGTCGACGTGTCTTATCATGACGTCACGGAGAAGGACAGCATGGGACCGGTGCCCATCGGACGGCCGATCGATAACATGCGGCTGTACGTGCTCAGCCCGACCGGACAGCAGCAGCCGGTCGGTGTCCCCGGCGAGCTCTATCTTGCCGGCGTGGGACTGGCCCGCGGGTATCTCGGCAGGCCGGAGCTGACGGCCTCCGTCTTCCTGCCGGACCCGTTCCGGGCAGGGGAGCGGATGTACCGCTCCGGCGACCGGGCGCGGCGGCTGGCTGACGGGTCGATCGAATATCTCGGACGCAGCGACCACCAGGTCAAGGTGCGCGGCTACCGGATCGAGCCGGGCGAGATTGAGGCCCGCCTGTCGGAGCTGCCTTTTGTCTCCGAGGCCGTGGTGGCCCCCGTCCGGGATGCGGACGGAGAGACCGAGCTCTGCGCTTACGTGGTGAGCGTCCCGGGAGCCTCTTGGACACCCGGCGAGGTGCGGGAGGCGCTCTCGCATACGCTCCCGGCCTACATGATTCCGGCCCGGTACGCCTCCCTGGACCGGCTCCCGCTCACGCCAAGCGGCAAAGTGGACCGGCGGGCGCTGCCGCGCCCCGAAGCGTTCCACCCGGCAGCGGAAGCAATGGAATGGCCGGCCGGCGAGCGGGAGCAGAGGCTGGCGGCCGTATGGTCGGGGGTGCTCGGTCATCCGGTGATCGGAAGGAACCAGTCCTTCTTCGACCTCGGCGGCCATTCGCTCAAGGCCGTCAACCTGATCCAGACGGTAAGACGCGATCTGGGCTGGGATCTGTCGCTGCGGGATGTCTTCGAGCATCCTACCTTGAGCGGCATGGCTGCTGCGGCGGCCCGGCGGCCGGTGCTTCCGGACGGCGGGGATCTGCGGCCGGCTCTTCCACAGGAGGCCTATCCGGTCTCATCCGCGCAGAAGCGGCTGTACGTGCTGCAGCAGCTCCAGGGCGCAGGGATCAGCTACAATATGCCGGCCGTCTTCGTTCTCCGGGGCCGCCCGGACATCCGGCGCATGGAGGAGGCGCTGACCCGCCTGACCGGGCGGCATGAAGCGCTGCGGACCGCCTTTGCGCTGCAGGACGGCGAGGTGGTCCAGCGGATCCTGCCGCCGGTTCCGGTGAGCATCACCCGTTATGCAGCCGATAGCGAGGGGGCGGCGAAGGATCTGATCCACGCCTTTGTCCGGCCATTCGACCTCAGCGAAGCTCCGCTGTTCCGGGCCGGACTGATCGAACTGCAGGGCACGGCGGAAGCCTGGCTGCTTCTTGACATGCACCACATCATCTCCGACGGGGTTACCCTCAGCGTCCTTACGGATGAATTCATGAGGCTGTACGCCGGGGAACCGCTGCCGGCAATAGAGCTGCAGTACAAGGATTACGCCGTGTGGCAGCGTGCCCTCCTGAAGAGCGGGGCTTCCCAAGCCCTCGAGGCCTACTGGCTGGCGCAGCTGGGCGGCGAGCTTCCCGTACTGCAGCTTCCCGGCGACGCGCCGCGTGCGGCCGTCCGGACCTTTGCCGGAGGGCGGGCCTTCTTCGAGATCGGGGAAGAAACGACCGCAGCCTTGTACCGGCTGACCCAGGAAACGGGAACCACACTCTATATGGTGCTCCTGGCCGTCTATTCCATCCTGCTGTCGCGCCTTGGGGGAGCCGAAGAGCTGACCGTGGGCACCCCGGACGCCGGACGCTTCCGGCCGGAGCTTCAGCGGATGGCGGGCGTCTTCGTCAATACGCTGGTGATGCGGGTGCGGCCTGAGCCGCAATGGACACTTCATACGTTCCTGGCCGCCGTGCGGAAGACGGTGCTTGAGGCGTTCGAGCACGGCGAATACCCGTTCGAGGAGCTCGTGGACAAGCTGCCGCAGCGCCGGGACCCGGGGCGCAATCCGCTTTTCGATGCGATGCTCGTCCTGCAGAATATGGAGAAGCAGACGCTGCGCACTTCAGAATTCACTCTGACCGAATACGAGATTGACCCGGGGACGGCCAAGGTCGACCTGGCGCTGTACGTCTCCGAGGAGCAGGGCCGCCTCCGCTGCATGATGGAATACGATGCGGACCAGTTCCTGCCGCAGACGATCGAGCGGTGGGCGGGTTATCTGCAGCGGCTGGCGGAAGATGCGGCTGGCGCTCCTCACCGCACGATCAAGCAGTTGGAGTGGCTGGACGAAGCGGAACGCCAGACCCTGCTGTACGGGTTCAACGATACCGAAGCCGGCTTCCCATCCGGCGAAACCTTGATCTCGCTCTTCGAAAAACAGGCCAGCCGCACGCCCGGCCATACAGCGGTCATCGGGACGGACGGCACCAGGCTGACCTATGCGGAGCTGAATGAGTGTGCCGGCCGGCTGGCGGCGAAGCTTCGCAGGGAAGGGGTAGGGCCGGGAGCCGTGGCCGCGGTCCTGGCCCACCGGTCCCTCGAAACCATTATCGGCCTGTACGGCATCCTGAAGGCCGGGGGAGCGTACCTGCCGGTTGATCCGGGGTACCCGGCGGAGCGCATTGCTTATCTGCTGGAGGACAGCGGAGCGGCGCTGCTCCTGACGCACACCTCCGCAGCTGCGGAAGCGGGAGCGGCCGAGGCGCTGGCGGCCTATACGGGACGCATCCTGATGCTGGACGGGAATTATGCCGGCGATGGTGACGAGTGGAACGCAAGTATCCTATTCACTGACGGTGCGAACCTGGATGAGTCTTGGCCTAATTCAATGGACGGAGCTTCGCCGGACGATCTCGCGTACGTGATCTACACCTCCGGCTCCACCGGCCTGCCCAAGGGCGTCATGATCGAGCACCGGTCGGCGGTCAACCGGATTCATTGGATGCAGAAGGCTTTTCCGCTCAGCGCGGGGGATGTGCTCCTGCACAAAACGCCGTTCACCTTCGACGTCTCCGTCTGGGAGCTGTTCTGGTGGCCGGTCGCCGGTGCGGCCCTCTGCCTGCTGGCCCCCGGGGGTGAAAAAGACCCGTCCCTGCTGGTCGAAACGATCGAAAGGGAGCGGGTGAGCGCAGTCCATTTTGTACCCTCCATGCTGCAGGCCTTCCTCGACCATGTACAGGAGCGGGCATGCGAAGCGCGGCTGGCCGGTCTCCGGTACCTGTTCGCAAGCGGCGAAGCGCTGCCGCTGCCGCAGGCTGGCCGGTTCCACGGGATGCTTCACGAGCCGAACGGCACCCGGCTGATCAACCTCTACGGCCCGACGGAAGCGGCCGTGGACGTGACCTATTTCGACTGCTCGGCGGACGCGCGGCTCGAACGCGTGCCGATCGGCCGGCCGATCGACAATATCCGGCTGTATATCGTGAGCCCGCTCGGACAGCTGCAGCCCGTCGGTGTGCCCGGCGAGCTCTGCATCGCGGGCGTCGGCGTAGGCCGCGGGTACTGGAGAAGGCCGGAGCTGACCGCGGAGAAATTCGCCGCGAACCCGTTCGAGCCCGGCGGCGTGATGTACCGTACCGGCGATCTGGCCCGCTGGCTGCCCGACGGGAATATCGAGTACCTCGGCCGGATCGACCATCAGGTTAAGATCCGCGGCCACCGGGTGGAGCCGGGCGAGATCGAAGCGGCTCTGCTGCGGACGGGCCTCGTCCGCGAAGCTGCAGTGACCGCTGCCGCTCCGGCTGAAGGTCACAGCGAGCTCTGCGCCTATTTCGTGGCAGAGGGGGAGTCCGGCACGGCTGCGCTGCGGCAGGAGCTTGCACGGCTGCTCCCGGCCCACATGATCCCGTCCCGGTTCACGAGGCTGGAGGCGATGCCCCTGACCCCCAGCGGCAAAATCGATCGCCGGGCCCTTCCGCTTCCGATAGCCGGCGGCCGGACGGAGACGGAATACGTTCCGCCCCGCGAGCCGATGGAGCTCCTGCTCGCGGAGCTCTGGCAGGAGCTGCTCGGCAGCGGCCGGGTGGGCCTGCGCGATAACTTCTTCGAGCTTGGCGGCGATTCGATCAAGGGCCTGCAGATCGTCTCCCGTCTGCACGGGCAGGGCTGGGAGCTGTCCGTCCGCGAGCTGCTCCAGTATCCGACCCTCGGGGAGCTGGCGCCCCTGGTTCGGGCCGCCCGGCTGACGGCCCAGCAGGATGCCGTCCAGGGAGAAGCGGAGCTTAGCAGCGTGCAGTCCTGGTTCTTCCGCACGCAGCGCCGGGAGCCGCATCACTTCAACCAGGCCTTCATGCTGTACCGCCGGGAAGGCTGGGACCCCGAACGGCTGCGGGCCACGGTGTCCCGGCTCGTCGAGCACCATGACGCGCTGCGAACCGTCTTCCCCGTGAAGGAGGGAAGGCGCGTTCAGCGGTTCCGGGGAACCGAAGAGCCGGAGAAGCTGTGGAGCCTTGCCATCTGCGATGTAAGGGAATATGCCGACCCGTCCGGACGCATTCACGAAGAAGCCGAAGCGCTGCAGCGCGGGATGAATCTCGAAGAAGGCCCGCTGCTTCGGCTCGGCCTGTTTCGGGCGGCCGATGGAGACCATCTGCTCATCGCCATTCATCACCTCGCGGTGGACGGCGTCTCCTGGCGCATTCTGCTGGAGGATCTCGGAAGCTTGTACAGCGGGTCAGCCTCGGCTGCCCCGGTCCCTCTGCCGCCCAAGACCGACTCTTACCTGGCTTATACGGCTGTCCTGCGGGAGTACGCCGAGAGCGGCCGGTTGAAGAAGGAAGAGGCGTACTGGAGAACGATGGCCGGCACGGAGGCGGACAGCCTGCCCAAGGATGGGGAAATGCTGCAGGTCCGTCTGCGCCGGGACGCCCGCTACACGGAAGCGAAGCTGGATAACGCGGATACCCAGCGGCTGTTAAAAGAAGTCCACCATGCCTACGGGACGGATCCCGAGGAGCTTCTCCTCACGGCCCTCGGGCTGGCGCTGAAGGAATGGACCGGCGGGAGCCGGTTCCGGGTCACCCTGGAGAGCCACGGCCGCGATGCGCTGCCGTCCGGACTGAACGTCTCCCGAACCGTAGGCTGGTTCACGGCGCTGTATCCGGCGCTGCTCGATGTAGGCGGAGCAGTAATGGACCCGGTCTCCGAGACCGAAGACGGGATGACGCAGAACAAGTTGTCGAAAGCCATCCGCAGCGTCAAGGACGGGCTCCGGCGCATACCGGACAAGGGGCTCGGCTACGGACTCCTCACGGAGCTCCTGCAAGCAGCTCTGCCCGCGCTTCCGGCCGAGATTCTCTTCAATTATCTGGGCCAAACGGACGGCGAGCTGCAGGACGGTCTGTTCGGTCTCTCCCCGTACGGCACAGGCGAGATGATGTCGCCGGAAGGAGAGAGGCCTGCGGCCATCGAGCTCACGGCCATGATCCACGGCGGCGAACTGCATCTGCGGCTCGAGCACGATCCCCGCGAATTTGCGCCGGACACGATGGACCGGCTGTTGGCCGGCATCCTGTGCGCGCTCCGCGAACTCATCGCCCACTGTTCAGCCCGGGAGACCGGGGAACGGACGCTGAGCGATTACAGCGACGGGGAGCTGACCGAGGAAGCGTACGCGAGCATCGAAGAGCTGCTGGAGCTGCTGTAACCGGCAGAAGACAACCACAACCCGGTTGACCGGTATCGGACTGAAGACCGGACCCCGGTCAGCCGGGGCCATCAACGGCAGCGCCCCCGAACCCGGCGGCGAAACCCCCGATTCCTCCCATGAAAGGAACAACCATGGCCAAAAAAACTGAAATCCAAGACATTTATCCTTTGTCTCCCATGCAGAAAGGAATGCTGTTCGCCTCCCTCGCCGGAGAGGATTCATCCGCCTATTTGGAGCAGGCCGAATTCATCCTCCGCGGACCCTTGGACCTGCAGCGGGTTCAGCGCAGCTGGGAGCGGCTCCTGCAGCGCCATGAGGCGCTGCGCACGCTGTTCCTTCACCAAGGCATCGCCGGCATCACGGAGCCGCGGCAGGTCGTGCTGAAGGCCCGCCCCTCCGAGGTGCGTTTCGAGGATCTGTCCCGCCTCAGCCCCGCTGACGCGCGGGAAGCGGTGGAGCGCTTCAAGGCGGCCGACAAGGCCAGAGGCTTCCGGCTCGACAAGGACCCCCTGATGCGAGCCGCCGTACTGCGTACCGGACCGGAGGAGCATACCTGCATCTGGAGCCACCACCACATCATCATGGACGGCTGGTGCCTCGGTACGGTCATTAGAGACTTTTTCCGTGCCTATCACAGCGAAGAGGGCGGGGGTGCAGCCAGTACAGCCTTGCCGTCCGCCCCTCCGCCTTACAGCAGCTACATCCGCTGGCTGCAGGAACAGCCGACGGAAGAGGCAGGCGCCTACTGGAGAGCTTATCTGGACGGCTGCGCGCAGCCGTCCTATCCGCTGGGGCGCCGTTCAGGCCCTTCAGCCGGCATCCAGCCGCAAACCTATGCGTTCCGGCTGGATGCAGCGCTGACCGCCCGGCTCGGCGGCCTTGCCCAAAGCCTGCAGGTGACGCTGAACAGTGTGGTGATGGCCCTGTGGGGGATACTGCTCGGCCGCTATAACGCAGCGGACGAAGCGGTCTTCGGCACGGTCGTATCCGGCCGTCCGGCCGGTCTGCCCGGCGTGGAGCGAATGGTCGGTCTGTTCATCAACACCGTTCCTCTTCGCATCCGGACACGCGGCCTCAGCTTCGCTGAGCTCGCCCGGGAGGTACAGAGGAGCTCCCTGTCTTCGGAGCCCTATCATCATTATCCGCTCTATGAGATTCAGAAGGAGAGCGAGGCGGGCCAGGAGCTCATCTCCCATGTGATCGGGTTCGAGAATTACCCGGCGGGGGAGGAGCTGGAGCCTCAGATGGAGGCTTCCGGGCTGAAGGTCGAGGCATTCCGGGTCGACGAACGGACGCACTATGACATCGATGCGGCGGTCACCACCGGCCGGGAGCTCGGCTTCCGGCTGAACTACAACGCCATGCGGTATGATCCGGAGTGTGTGCGGAGGATCGAAGGCCATCTGCGCCGGGCGGCCGAAGCCGTAACGGCCGATCCGAACATGCCGGCACACAACCTAGATATCGTAACGGACGAGGAAAAAGCTTCGCTGCTTGCCCCCCTCTCAGCTGTAGATTCCGCTTCGGACGGGGTGACGGCTCACGGGTGGTTCGCGGAGCAGGCGGCCCGTACTCCGGAACGTAAGGCCGTCGTCTGCGGCGAGGCTTCGCTGTCCTACATGGAGCTGGAGACGGCGGCGAACCGGCTGGCGGATACCCTTCGGGGAAGTCATGGAGCCGGTCCGGGGAAGCTCGTCGGCGTCCTGGCCGGGCCCTCCGTCCACCGGGTAACGGCGGTGCTTGCGGTGCTGAAAAGCGGGGCGGCGTTCGTGCCGATCGACCCGGGCCTTCCCTTCGAGCGCATCCGCAGGATGACCGAGCATGCCCGGCTCTCCGTGATCGTGTCTCAAGAGGAGCACACCGCCTTACTGCAGGAGCTGCTCCGGAAGTGTCCGGAGCTGCAGGCCGGCCTTTGCCTGGATTCGCAGCAGGAGCTCGAAGCCGGGGCTGAACCGGCGGCAGACGGCGGCCCGGCGGCCCGTGAAGCGAAGCTGACTCCCGCTGAAGCAGGAGACTCAGCTTCGCAGCCGGAGCTGAGGGACCACAGGGGGGCCGGGGAGGCCCATGCCGCCCTGACGGCCGGCCCCCGCGACCTCGCCTACGTGATCTATACCTCGGGTACGACGGGCGAGCCCAAGGGCGTGATGGTCGAGCACCGCAGCCTTGTCAATCTGGCGCAGTGGCATATCCGGCACTTCGCCCTGAACGCGGAAGACCGGTGCCTGCTCTATGCGGGCTTCGGGTTCGATGCGGCCGTATGGGAGCTGTTCCCGCCGCTGCTGGCCGGCGCTTCGCTCTATCCGCTGCCGGAGCGGCTGCGGCTCGACCTTGCGGGAATGCGGCAGTTCATGGAAGAGCAGGGGATCACCCAAGCCTTCCTGCCGACCGCGATCGCCGAACCGTTCCTGGAGGAGCCGGCCCCCCGGCAGCTCAGGCTGCTTCTGACGGGAGGGGACCGGCTGAAGCGGGTCCGTCCGGTACCCTATGCGCTGCACAACAACTACGGACCGACAGAGAATACGGTGGTCGCCGCAAGCTGCCGGGTGGAGGCGGGGGACGGACCGATTCCGATCGGCCGCCCGATTGACGGGGTCCGCGCTTATGTGCTCGACGCGGAAGGCCGGCTGCTTCCGGCCGGGGCACCGGGGGAGCTGTGCATCGCCGGGGCCGGCCTTGCCCGCGGCTACTGGCGAGACCCGGAGCAGACGGCGCTCCGCTTCGTACCGGACCCGTTCGTCCCCGGCGGGACCATGTACCGCTCCGGTGACCGGGTGCGGTGGCGGTCGGACGGCACGCTGGAGTTCCTGGGCCGCACGGACGCCCAGCTGAAGATCAGGGGCCACCGGATCGAGCCGGGCGAGATCGAAGCCCGCCTGCTTCTGCTGCCCGCCGTGCGGGAAGCCGCTGTGGTCGCCAAGGAGGAGGGCGCAGGCAGCCCCGAGCTGTGGGCCTATTATACCTGCAGCGGGGAAGCGCCCGGGCCCGTGGAGCTGAAGCGGCATCTGGCGGCGGCCCTGCCCGGATCCATGGTGCCCTCCCGGTTCGTCCGGCTTCTCCGGCTGCCGCTTACGCCGAACGGCAAGGTGGACCGGAAGGCCCTGGCCCTCCGGCAGGATGACGTCCCGCAGGACACCGCCTTTGCGCCTCCCCGCACGGAGATGGAGGCCAAGCTGGCCGCCCTGTGGCAGGAGGTGCTGGGGGGGCCGGCCGCGGGCATCCACGACAGCTTCTTCGAGCGGGGAGGGGACTCGATCAAGGCCATCCAGCTGGCGGCCAGGCTGCACAAGGAGCGCCTGCGGCTGGACGTCCGGGATCTGTTCCGCTATCCGGTACTGGCCGAGCTGGCCGAGGCCATCACGCCGCTGGACGGCTCCCCGGGCCAGTCCCCGCCGCAGAAGCCGGCATCGATCGAACAACACCTCTCGAAAGAAGAGTTCGCAACGTGGCTCAGCGAGCTGCGGGGGGGGCATCCCGGAGCCGGGATCGCAGCACTCTATCCCTTGACCCCGCTGCAGGAGGGGATGCTGTTCCACGCGGAGTACCATCCGCAGAACGAGGCGTATTTCGAGCAGCTGAGGCTGTCTCTTCAGGGGCCGCTGGACCTGGAACGGTTCCGGCTTGGCGCGTCCAGGCTGGCCGGACGGCACGATATTCTGCGGACCGTGTTCCGCCGCACCCGGGCGGGACGTCCGCTGCAGGCGGTGCTGGACGGCTGGGACGTGCCGGTTCGCTATGAGGACCTGCGGGAACTGCCGCGGGAGGAGCAGGGGCGGATGGCCGACATCCTCTGCAAGGAAGACCGGCGGCTCGGCTTTGACCTGGCGCATACCCCCGCGCTGCGCTTCACCGTGCTGCACACCGGCGAACAAACGTGGGAGGTGGTGTGGAGCTACCACCACATCCTGCTGGACGGCTGGTGTCTCGGCATCCTGATGCGGGAGTTCATGCAGCTGTACACGACACCCGAGAGGGCGCTGCCTCCGGCGGTACCTTACAGCGATTTCATCCGCTGGCTGGAAGAGCGGAACCGGGACGAGGCCGCCCGGTATTGGACGGGCGTGCTAGAAGGATGCGATGGGCCGACGCCGGTGCCATCGCTTAAGGAAGGGAGAGCGAAGGAAGCCGGAGGGGTCTACCGGCACCGGCTCCACGAATTCACGCCGGACCCCGTGCTGACGGAGAGGCTGAAGACGGCCGCCGCGACCTGCAGGACCACGCTCAACCATGTCATCCAAGCGGCCTGGGCTATCCTGCTCGCCAAGTATAATCATACGAAGGACGTCATCTTCGGAACAGTCGTCTCGGGGCGTCCGGCGGGTCTGCCGGGAGTGGAAGCGATGGTCGGTCTGTTCATTAACACCATCCCCGTGCGGGTGCGGTTCGATGAGGTCCGGACACTGCAGCAGCTGCTGCAGCGGATGACCCTGTCCGCCCTGGACGCCGCCGCGTATGACTGGTATCCGCTGGCCGGAATGAACGGAGGCACGGGAGCTTCGCTGGTATCGCACCTCTGCGTCTTCGAGAATTACCCGCTGTCCTCCGGGCTCTCCGGGATGGATCGCGGGGGGGTGACCGCGGTCGGGGCCGAGCTCTTCGAGCAGACGAGCTATGATTTCAATCTCATTGTGCTGCCGCACGAGGGACTGCGCTTCAAGCTTTCGTACAATACCGAAGTGTATGATGCGGAGGAGATGTGGAGGATCGAAGGCCACCTGCTGCGCCTCCTGGAGCACATGGCCGCCGATCCCGAAGCGGAGCTGGGGCAGCTCGAGATCCTGCCGCCGGCCGAGTTCGAAGAGGCGGTCGTCAGCCTCAACCGGACGGCGGCCGCTTATCCCGACGGGGAGACGCTCATCAGCCTGTTCGAGACGCAGGCGCAGCAGGGTCCGGAGCGAACGGCCCTGCTTCATGGAGAGACTTCGGTCACCTACGGCCGGCTGAATGCTCAAGGCGATGCGGCGGCCGGGGCGCTGATCGAAGCGGGCGTGATGCCCGGTGACCGGGTCGCCCTGATCGCGTCCAGAGGACTGCCGATGATCTCCGGCCTGCTGGGCATCCTGAAGGCCGGTGCCGCTTACGTACCGATCGACCCGGAGTATCCGGCGAAGCGGCAGGCGCATCTGGCTCGTCACGCAGAGGCACGTGCGATTCTGACGGACATGCGGCTGCCGTTCGAGCCGGACTCCACCGTAACCGTCATCCGACTGGATGGGGTCTCGGGTGACCGGGAAGGGGAGAGGGCTGCAGCTCTGCGACGCAGCCTTTCCTGCGCCCCCGACGACCTGGCCTACATCATCTACACGTCCGGATCGACAGGAGAGCCGAAGGGAGTGCGGATCCTGCACCGTTCAGCCGTCAATCTGATTCACTGGGTCAACTCGACCTATAGAGTCGGTCCCGAAGACCGGCTCCTGTGGGTGACCTCCCTGAGCTTCGATCTGTCGGTCTATGACCTCTTCGGCATGCTGGCCGCCGGAGGCTCGGTCGTCATCGCGGAAAAGGAAGAGGTGCAGGACCCCCGTAGGCTGTGGAGGCTGATGACCGAGCAGGGCATCACCTTCTGGGATTCCGTGCCGACGACGATGCACTATCTCGTCCAGTCCCTCGAGGAAGCCGGCGGTGCCGCTCCTTATTCGCTGCTGCGGCTGGTCTTTCTCAGCGGAGACTGGATTCCCGTCTCTCTGCGGCGCAGGCTCCGCGCCTTCTTCCCAGAGGCCCGGACCATCGGCCTTGGCGGCGCGACCGAAGCGGCCGTCTGGTCGAACTGCCACGAGATCGGCGAGTCGGACGAGAAGCTGCGCAGCATCCCCTACGGCAGGCCGATCGCCAACAACCGCTACTATGTGCTCGACGGCTTCGGCCGGCCGGCGCCTCCGGGCGTACCGGGCGAGCTCTATATCGGAGGCATCGGCGTTGCCGACGGTTACATGAACGACGGGGAGCGGACGGCCGCCGCTTTCGTGCCCGATCCGTTCCTGGGGGCTGCGGGCAGCATAGGCACCCGAATGTACCGCACGGGAGACCTGGGCCGGCTGCGCCCGGACGGAACGCTGGAATTCCTCGGCCGCAAGGACGGGCAGGCCAAGGTGCGCGGGTACCGGATCGAGCCCGGGGAGATCGAGCAGGCGCTGCTGCAGCTGGAGGCGGTACGCGAAGCGGTCGTGGTCACCCGCCGGGCGGAAGCCGGTCACGTACAGCTGTGTGCCTACTATACCGCGGAGCGGGCGGTGGCTGCCTCCGAGGCGAAGCGGCATCTGGCCCGGATGCTGCCCGCGTATATGGTGCCGGAGCTGCTCATGCAGCTGGAATCGCTGCCGCTGTCGGCCAACGGCAAGATCGACCGGCGGGCCCTGCCGGCGCCGCAGCCCGCCGCGGATGGGTTCACCGAGCCGAAGACACCGAGCGAAGCCCGGCTGGCCGCCATCTGGCGTGATCTGCTGAAGGTGGAGCAGATCGATGTCCGCGCGGATTTTTTCCAGATCGGCGGCCATTCGCTGCTCGCTGCCGCCCTGTCGGCACGGATCGCCGAGAGGTTCGGCGTGGAGGTGCCGCTGCACCTGATCTTCCGCCAGCGAACACTGGGGGAGCTGGCCGGCGGACTGGATGCCCTGCAGCAGCTGCAGGGCGGGGCCGAAGAGTCGGTCACGCGGCTGAACGGGGAAGGGGATGGCGAAGCACCGAAGGTCTTCTGCTTCCCGCCCGTGGCCGGATACGGATTCGAGTACCGCGCTCTGGCCGAGAAGCTGCCGGCCTACGCCTGGTATGCGTTCGACTTCCTCCCCGAAGCGGAGGAGGACGAACACCGCGCGGCCGCTTATGCCGCACGGATCCGCCGGCTGCAGCCCGAAGGGCCGTATGTGCTGCTGGGCTATTCCGCCGGGGGCTGCCTGGCCTATGAGACCGCCGCGGCACTGGAGGCCGAAGGGGCGGAAGTCGCCGGCCTGCTGATTCTCGATGCGGAGCGCAGAACCCGCCTCGACCCGGTTCCGGATGCGGAGCTGTTCCGGGATACGGAAGAGCAGCTGGCGGCTGCGGAGGAACGCTACGGGGGACTGCTCTCCGTCCCTTCCGTCAGGCGGGAGGCGCAGGCGCGGATGTACGCCTACCGGCGCTATCTTCACCGGACGGTGAACGGCGCTGCGCTGCAGGCCCCGGTTCACCTGCTGCTCGCGGAAGGCTCGGAGGTGCTGCCATCATGGAGCGGAAGGGAAGCCGGACCGCTCACCGCATACCAGGGAAGCGGCACCCACATGGAGATGCTGGAAGATCCGGCCCTCACGTCTAATGCAAGGCTGCTTGGGGAGATTCTCGAGGCCGCGATCTCATCCGTGCTCATCTGAACAAGAGTCACCGTCTGCCGGATGAACGGCTGAAGACGGCGCATACCAAGCCGGCAAGCATCCGAACCGTCCATCTTCAGCCCTTTGGATCTTCAAAGACAAGGAAGTCCGTTCAAGACCCTCTTTCCGGGAGGACTTTGGACGGACTTCCTGTTATGTAACGTTTTCTACGAAACGAAGGTTATAACGCTGGGCAGCGAGAATCCTCACACCGATGCTGGGGTTTATCCGGACAGGCCTTAGAGCAGGAACTTCGTAATAAACCTCCCTTTTTCATTGACGCCGGTTTTGCGATACACCGTTTTGATCATATTCCGGACGGTTCCCTCGGTAATATACAGCTCGCATGAGATCTGGACCGTCGTCTCGTGGTGCATCCACCGGTAGGCGACCTCCTTCTCCCGCGGGGTTAATCCGTATTCGTCGAGCTTCGCATAAATCTCTTCCCGGGTTAACGGGGAAGCCGAATCCTGGGCGAGACGCTCCTGAATATTGGCCGTGACCTTCTGCAGCAGCGCAACCGCCATCTCGATGTCGTCCTGGTTTTGGATGGCAAGTCCCGAATAGCCGAGCAGCTCGCCCTTCACCAAGACGGGGGAACAGATGGCCGTAAAATTGCCGAAAATCCGGCATGTGTTCTCGTGTCCCATCATGACCGTCGTACATTTCAGCTGCATGCACATGGACAAGGCGTTCAAGCCCGCGCTTTCCAGAGCCATACTCACGCCGGGCACCCGGTGGCCGGCCAGCTTGTTCACTACGGGATTGCTGCCGACCATCTGCAGCAGGTATCCTTCGGCATCGAGCAGGACATACAGATGCAGTCTCGATAAAAACGAACCGGGACCTGAAAGCTCCTTCTTCATCTCCTCGATCATGCGGCTGTGTTTGCTGCGCCGGTACTGCAGCTCGCTGCCGGTCAGCCTCAGGCGGACTCTGAGCGTGGACTCCGTAATCTGGGCGAGAGCCACCCTGCGCTTCCATTCGGCCACGAGTTCAGGAGGGATATCGGACAAATAGCTCCAGGTACGTGTCGCGGGTTCCGCTTCAGATTCAAACAAGATGAACATGCAGTCAGGGCTCCTTTCGCTCCCGTTTTTTCATGTCCAGTATAGTGCAGGTTTTTTTATTTCTCCTAGTTAAGTTTTTGCGAAGATGGAAATATGTCCGTTTTTTGTCAAGGTAAAAAATGTCAAATAGCCTTTCTCCAAGGGCAAGGACTGCCCTAAGGAGAAGGCTTTTTGTCGCAGATCACCAAAAGAATGAGCCTCATTCCGAACCCCGCAGCCATAAGAAGGGGGCTCGTTCGGGGGACGGTGCGTCAGCCCCTGTGCGGCAGGTATGCCCGATGTACCGTTCAAGGGATCGGGTCAGCTTGGCGTACTCCGTACGGAGGATTCCTGCCTTCGCGATTCCTCTCTTGACGCCCGAAGGATCGGCAGCATGATGAGCGTGGCGGCGGCAAAGAAGAAGGCGGCGATATAATACAGCACGGAAAGCGGAAGCATCGACTTGAGCCAGCCGCTGACGCTCATCGTAGCGACAATGGAGCCCATGAAGAGGGGACTGAGCAGGCCGTTCACCCGGCCGATGTACCCTTCTTCCGTATGGGAGAGCATCAAGGCGTTGATGGACATCTGAATCCCGGGCAGCACGAGCCCGCAGAAAAACTGGGCCGTCAGCACGCCCGCCAGCGTATTCGACATGCCGATCGCCGCAATGGCCAGCACGCTGACCGTCATGCCGGCGAAGAGGATCCGCTGAGGAGCCGCTTTGCGGGTCAGCGCGATGGTCAGCCCGCCGCCGATCAGCATGGCCGCCCCGTTCACACCGGTAAGCCACTGCAGATCCTCCTTGGGAAGCCCCAGCTTTTCGATGATGACGAAGATCCCGAGCGGGTTCACCAGTCCCATGCCGAGCCCGGCCAGCAGAAAGCACACTCCCGTGATTCGGAGAATCCGGTTCGTACGCACGTATCCCAATGCGCTGCGCATCTCCGCCCACAGCTCCGATAAGGGTCTCGAGCCCTCGGGCTCCGCATCCCCCTGAATTCCCGAGAGGACGAGGGCCGACAATACGAAGGCCGTTCCCATCAGTCCTATCGCCGTATAAATCCCCCAGTGGACATACACCCAGGTTCCGAGCACCGGGCCACCCATCATGAACAGCGCCATCATCGTCTGATACATCGAGAGGGCCAGCGGAATCTGTGGCTCGGGCAGATGGAGCTTAAACAGCTTCATAGCCGAGGGCTGTGAGATCTGGGACAAGATCGAAGAGACCAATGTGGAGAAAAAGACGGCCTGCCAGGAGCCCAGCAGCAGGGTCCCCAGGATCAGGAACACGGACAGCGCACTGAGCAGATCGCACCAGACCATCGTCTTTTTGGGGCGCCAGCGGTCGGCAAGGGTGCCTCCAAGAAAGGAGAACAGAAAGATCGGCGCATATTCCGCTATGGCGATGAAGGTGATCGCGAACGGATCGCCTCCGGTGCGGTCGGTTACATAGAGCAGGACGGCGAAATTGCGAATCCAAATCCCGGTCTGCAGAATCATGCCCGACAGCAGGATCAGGGCGATAAAGCGGTGGCGGGACCAGAGGGGGAGAGCTGGTCTTGAGCCGGCCAAGGTCGGGTCCAATGACATGATATGTCACTTCTTTCCTAAAAGGGTTCATTTAACAAATCCAGGTCTCCTGCATGCCGGCAGCGCTTGTTCCATGCTTCACATTGTAACGGAACGGAGAGCCGGGCAATATATCCCATTTGGGATATAGGTCCGCAGCGGGCGCTTCGCTATGCTGAATACAAGATATAAACAGAATGCCGGGCGTATGCCCGCAGCAAATAACGAATGGACAAAGAGGTGCAGGATGCCGGTGATGTATGGGTTCGACACGGTAAGGGAGCTGCTTCCCCAGAGCTATCCGATGATCATGATCGACACGGTCGAGGAATGGGAGCGCGGCAGGACGATCGTCTGCCGCAAGAATATATCCGGAGGCGAGTGGTGCTTTCCGGGGCATTTTCCGCGGAAGGCCATCTATCCCGGGGTCTTGATTACGGAAGGCATGGCACAGGCCGGGATTCTTCTTTACCGGCTCGGCGAGCCCCCGGAAGCGCAGGAAGCGGAGTTTCTGCTGACCGGGGTCAAATCGCGATTCATGAAGCCCGTCGTACCCGGCGACAGTCTGCTGATCCGCTGTGAGGCCGTCAAGTGGATGAGCCATGCGGGCATCGTCTCCTGCACGGCATCCGTCTCCGGGGAGACGGTATCCCAGGCGGAGCTTACGTTCGCCATCCGTCATGCCGCCAAGGAGGAGATCGTGTGATGCCGTACGCAACGCTGGTGGACATGCTCGAGGCGGCAGGAGGGAGATCGGACCGGGGCATTACGTTCATTGCGGGGGAAAAAGAAACCGACCGCCGCACCTATAAGGAGCTGTTCGGCGATGCGCTTCGGGTGCTCGGCCACCTGCAAAGGAAGGGCGTCCGGACAGGGGACGAGGTCGTCCTCATGGCGGACGAGCCAAGGCACTTCGTGGAAGGCCTCTGGGCATGCCTGCTGGGCGGGTTCATACCGGTCCCGGTCTCCCCGGGCACGAGCCGGGAGCATCGGCGCAAGCTGTTCGGCGTCTGGCCCAAGCTGGTACGGCCGCACCTGCTGACCGAGGCGAGAGTGCAGCGGATGCTGTCCCACCAGGCACCGATGCTGGGGCTCAAGGAAGCCTTCGACGCGATGCTGCCGAATACGCTGCTCATCGACGGGCTTCGGGACGAACCCGCGAGCGGTCGGATTCACCGGCCGGCCCCCCAGGAGCTCGCCCTCATCCAGTATTCGTCGGGATCGACAGGGGAGCCGAAGGGCGTCATGCTCACGCATGAGAATCTGCTCTCCAATATCGACGGCATCCTGGACAGCGACCCGCAGAGATGGGCGGAGGATACGTTCCTGAGCTGGATGCCTTTAACCCACGACCTCGGCCTGATCGGGTTCCATCTGACTCCGGCAGCGGCCGGACTCGACCAGTGTCTGATGCCCACCCCGCTGTTCGTCCGTTCCCCGCTGTTCTGGCTTCAGGCCGCCGTAGAGCACCAGGCCACCGTACTCGCCTCCCCGAATTTCGGACTGAGCTATTTCCTGGAATTTTATGCTCCCGAGAAGGGATTGAACTGGGATCTGTCCGTCATCCGCAAAATCGTGAACGGAGCCGAGCCCATCATGCCGGAGGTATGCCGGCGGTTCCTGGAAGCCCTGAAGGGCCGGGGACTCGCCTCCGACGTGATGGTGCCGGCCTACGGCCTCGCCGAGGCTTCGGTGGGCGTCACGCTTCCGGCAGTGGACGGGGCGCTTCATGTCATCACGGCGGACCGCACGTCGCTCTCCATCGGCTCCGAGGTCCGGCTGCTGGACGAGGAAGCGGAAGGGACACTGAGCTTTGTCAGTCTCGGAGCGCCGATCCGGGGCGTAGAGCTGCGCATCTGCGGAGAAGACGGGCGCCCGCTCGGGGAGCTGCAGGTAGGGCATATCCGGATCCGGGGCCGCAATGTAACCCGCGGCTACTACCGCAATCCCGAGGCGACGGAGAAGCTGCTGTGCGGTGACGGCTGGATCGAGACGGGAGACCTCGGTTTCCTTCACCGGGGCCGGCTCGTGGTCACCGGACGGATGAAGGAAGTGCTGATGGTCAACGGCCAGAACATCTATGCCCATGATCTCGAGCAGGTTGCAGGGGAGATCGAGGGGATCGGGTTCGGCCGTCTGGCTGCCTGCGGGGCAAGAAAACCGGGAGCCTCCCGCGAGGAAGTGCTTCTTTTTGCCGCGGTCCGCACGGAACCGGCCAAGTTTGCTGCGCTCGCCGAAGCCATCCGGTCCCATGTGAGGGTTCAGATGGGCGTCGATATTGACCGGATCATTCCCGTACAGGTGCTGCCCAAGACGACCAGCGGCAAAATCCAGCGGGGCACCCTTGCACGCAGGTATGAGCTTGGGGAGTTCGACGAAACCCTTGCCGCACTTGAGGTGGAAGCCGAAGCGGTCACTTCGGCCGTACCGACCGTACGTCCTGCGAACCAAACGGAAGAAGACCTGCTGCACCTGTGGCAGGAGCTGCTGGGCAGAGACGGCTTCGGGACCGGGGATGACTTCTTCGAGCTCGGCGGCCAGTCGCTGAAGGCCGGTATGCTGGCCGCCCGCATTCATCCCCGGTTCGGGGTAGAGCTGACGCTGGACGACATGTACCGGCTGCGGACGGTCCGGGAACAGGCCGCCTATATCCGGGAGGCGGAACGTACGGCATTCACTCCGATTACACCGGCAGCCCCCGGTGCGAGAATCCCGGCGACTTCCGTTCAGCAGCGCCTATTTGTCCTCCAGCATCAGGAGGGGGTAGGGACTGCCTACAATGTGACTTATGCGGCATGGCTGGAGGGAGACCTGGACCGGAACCGGCTCGAAGCCGCATGGAGCTCGCTCATCCGGCAGACCGGTCTGCTGCGGACCTCGTTCAGCTTCGATGATACGGCCGTCGTTCAGCGGGTCGCGGAGGAAGTGGAGTTTGAGGTGGAGCGGCTGCCAGGCGTAAGCAGCGAGGAACTGACGGAGGCCGTGCGTGCTTTTATCCGGCCCTTCGACCTGGGGAGAGGTCCGCTGCTGCGAGTCGCGCTGCTTACGGCCGAAGACGGAAAGCATCTGCTGCTGGTTGACGCACATCATGCGATCGTCGACCGCTCGTCCATGATTCTGCTGCTCGAGCAGTGGACCCGGCTCTATAACGGCGGGACCCTCCGGAGGCCTGACGTGGAATTCAAGGACTATGCCGTCTGGCTGTCCGGGCAGCTGTCCTCCGGCCTCTTGGAGAAGGCTGGAACGTATTGGACCGAGGAACTGGCAGGCGAGCTGCCGGTACTTCAGCTGCCGACGGACCGGGCCCGGCAGGCGATGCAGCAGTTCCGTGGGGACGAAGTACAGCTGGAGCTGGGAACGGAAGAGGCCCGGGGGATCCGCAGACTCGCCGCAGAGAGCGGCACAACGCCGTTCGCGGTCCTCTTCTCCGCGTACCAGACGCTGCTGTACCGCTATACGGCACAGACGGATTTGATCGTCGGTGTGCCGGCAGCGGGGAGGACCCATGCGGATCTCGCCGAGATGCCCGGCATGTTCGTCAATACCCTGCCGATCCGCTGCACGCCGCAAGGGGAAGCGGAGTTCGCCCGGCTCGTCCGGGAGACGGACGGACGGCTGCGGAGCGCGTTCAGCCATCAGCACTATCCGCTTGAGAAGCTGCTGGAGCGTCTTCAGGTTCCCAGAGATACCGGACGCAACCCCTTATTCGATACGGTATTCGTCATGCAGAATATGGACGAGACGCCGCTTGCGCCGGCCGGCCTCCGCGTTGTGCCCTATGCGCTCCCGTGCGACCATGCCAAATTCGATCTTACCGTGGAGGTGCTCGAAGCAGGGGAAGGCTATCGGATTCATCTGCAGTATGCGCTCGCGTTATTTGACCGGGCAACGGTTGAGCGGATGGGCGCTCATTTCCTGCAGCTGCTGCGGGATGCGATGGCCCATCCCGGGAAGCGGCTGGATGAATTGGCCCTCCTGGACCCGGCCGAGGCGGAGCTGCTCGCGAATCGTTGGAACCGTACGCCCGGCGAGGTGCCCGAAGGGCAGACCCTCCACGGGCTGTTCGAGAAGCAGGCGGCCCTTGCGCCGGATACCGTGGCGCTTTTATCCGACGAGGGTGAACTGACTTACCGGCAGCTGCAGGAACGAACGGACCTTCTTGCAGCCCGCCTGCGGGCCGAAGGGCTGGGCCCCGGCCGCTTCGTCGGCGTGCTGGCCGAGCGGTCGATCGGCATGGTCTGCGCGGCTCTCGCCGTGATGAAGGCCGGCGCGGCTTACGTGCCGCTCGACGCCTCACTGCCGGAGAGCCGGCTGCGGACCATTGCCGCTGCGCTGGACATGGGAGCGCTCGTCGTCTCCGCGGCATACGGCGGTCAGGCTCTGGCACTGCTGCAGGCTTCGCCGTTCATGCGGTGTTTCCTGGATGCGGACCGCGGCACAGTGACCGGACGGCAGGCGGCCGCGGGCGGAGCGGACGGAACCCAGGCCGCTCGCAGCGCGGGCACGGAGCAGCTCCCTGCCCGCGAAGCCCGGCCTGAAGACCCGGCCTACGCCATCTTCACGTCCGGCTCGACCGGCACGCCGAAGGGGGTTGTCGTGGCGCACCGCCCGGTCGTGAATCTCATCACCTGGGTGAACGAAACCTTCGGCGTCGGTCCGCGGGACCGCGTGCTCTTCGTCACCTCGCTGAGCTTCGACCTGTCGGTCTACGACATCTTCGGGCTGCTGGCGGCCGGCGGCTCGGTCCGCATCGTCGCCGAGCAGGATCTGCGCAGCCCGCAGCGGCTGCTTGCGCTGCTGAAGGAGGAGCCCGTCACCCTCTGGGACTCCGCTCCCGCCGCCCTGGCGCAGCTCGAGCCGTTCTTCCCGGAGGCGGCGCTGGCATCCTCCAGGCTGCGGCTCGTGCTGCTCAGCGGCGACTGGATTCCGCTCACGCTGCCGACGGCCGTGCGCCGGGTCTTTCCCGGCGCGCGGGTCGTCGCGCTGGGCGGGGCGACCGAGGCTGCGGTGTGGTCGAACTTCCACGAGGTCGGCGAGATCGACCCCGAGTGGACGAGCATTCCCTACGGCAGGCCCATTCGCGGAGCCCGCTATTACGTGCTCGACAGCCGCAGGCAGCTGTGCCCGGTCGGTGTGCCGGGCGAGCTGTACATCGGCGGGGAGTGCCTCGCGGACGGCTATGCCGGCGACCCGGCGCTGACCGCGGAGCGCTTCGTCACCGATCCGTACGGCCTGTATCCCGGGGCGCGGATGTACCGCACCGGCGACCGGGCTAGATGGCGCTCCGAAGGCTGGCTTGAGTTCCTCGGTCGGGCGGACCACCAGGTGAAGATCCGCGGGTACCGGATCGAGACCGGCGAGATCCAGGCCGCTCTGCTGAGCCATCCGGAGATCACCGCAGCCGCCGTCACGGCCAGGGACCATGGGGCAGGGGAGCGGACCCTATGCGCTTACCTTGTTTCGGACCGGGATATGCCTGTGATCGAGCTCCGCGAGTTCCTTGCCGGCCGTCTGCCGGGGTATATGATCCCTTCGCATTTCGTCCGGCTCGATGCCATGCCGGTGACGGCCAACGGGAAGCTGGACCTGAAGGCCCTGCCTGCGCCGCCGGCGGAGGTACGGACCGGAGCGCCGTACGAGGGACCCCGCAGCGCTGCGGAAGAGCTGCTCGTGCGGCTTTGGCAGGAGGTGCTTCAGCTGGAGAAGGTGAGCATCCACGACCCGTTCTTCTCCCTGGGCGGAGACTCCATCAAAGCGATTCAGGTGATGTCCCGCCTGCACAGGCACGGCCTGAGATTGGAAGTCCGTGACTTTTTCCAGTATCCGACGATTGCGCAGCTGAGTCCCCGGCTTCAGGCCGATACGGCGGAAATTCCTCAGGAGGAGATCACAGGAGAGAGCGCATTGACGCCGGTCCAGATGTGGTTCTTCGAGCAGCTGGGACGGGAGGCGCACTTCAACCAGGCCATGATGCTGTACCGCCGGGAGGGCTTCCGGGAGGAGATCGTCCGCGAAGTGTTCACGACGCTCCTGCGCCATCATGACGCACTCCGGCTTGTATTCCCGTGCGGCGCCGCAGGGACGTCAGACATTCAGGCGGTCCACCGGCCGGCCGACGAAGAGGGCTTTACGCTGGAGCGTTTAGACTGGACGGAATTGAACGGCCTTCCGGGCGGGAAGAGCTCCGAATCGAACGGTGAAGCTTCCGGGAACCTTGGCCTCGAAAGCCGGATGGAAGCGGTATGCACCCGCATTCAGAAGGGAATGAACCTGGAGAAGGGACCGCTGGTGCGGCTCGGCCTGTTCCATACACAGGAAGGAGATCACCTGCTGATCGCCGTGCATCATCTGGTCATCGACGGTGTCTCCTGGCGCATCCTGCTCGACGATTTCACGGTCCTGCATGACGCCCTCCTCCAAGGCGGGGAAGCTGCAGCGGAGCGGCTTCCTTCGAAGACGCATCCGTTCCGGGACTGGGCCGCCGGGCTGCAGCGCATAGCCGATTCTCCGGAGCTTCTCCAGGAGAAGCCGTATTGGCATGAAGTCGAGAATGGCCCCCATTTCCCTATCCCTGCAGAGGCTGACACCGGGTTATCGGGCAGCCGCAGCATCCATGCCGCCTGGTCCAAGGAAACGACGGCCGCCCTGGCGGGCGAAGCTCACCGGGTCTATAACGCGGATGTGGAAGTGATGCTCCTGACTGCGCTGGGATTGGCTGCGGAGGAAACCTTCGGCCTCCTGTCCCTGCTGGTACAGATGGAAGGGCATGGAAGGGAAGGTCTGCCGGAGCTGAACGTCTCGCGCACGATAGGCTGGTTTACCGCCATGTACCCCCTGGTGCTGGAAGCGGACCGTGCAGGCGATCTCGGCTATAGGATCAAATCGGTCAAGGAGAAGCTTCGGCGGGTTCCCGGCAGAGGAACAGGCTGGCAGCTCCTGAAGTACCTTACCCCGGCTGCATGCAAAATGGACTCGAGCTATACGCTGAAGCCGGAGATCAGCTTCAACTATCTGGGCGAATTCGGGGAGGAGCTGGGCAGCACCGGCACGGTGATCTCACGGATGCCGGCAGGGCGGACCGGCAGTGCTGCATCGTCCCTTCTGTACGGATGGAATCTCAACGCCTACATTCGGAGGGGAGAGCTGCAGCTTCTCCTGGAATACGATGCAGGCAAATACGGCGAAGCCGCCATGAAGCGGCTGGCCTCTTCTATGGAGCGTTATGTATATCGGCTGCTGGAACACTGCTCGGGGATGAGCAGGGCGGAGGCCACGCCGAGTGATTTTATATACAACGAATGGGACTTGGAAGAATACGACCAGTTTCTGAAAGAGATGGCCGCCGATCTGACGCTCGAATGACCGTAAGCGGAAGCAGGATGAAAGAAGATGCAGACGCCCGGAAGGGCCGAAGTGAACCCGGTGCAGCGAACGAAACTATACGAAAGTGGAGCGTAAGCAATGGCGACTAAACTGCAAGTGCAGGATATCATCGGCCTAACACCGATGCAGGAAGGCATGCTCTACGACAGTCTCCGGGAGGGATCGGAGCGGACTTACGTGGAGCAGCTGACGGTGAAGCTGACCGGGCCGCTGGAACCGCCTCATGCGGAGGAAGCGTTCCGGCGGCTCATGGCGCGGCATGACATTTTCCGTACGGTGTACAAAATTTCCCCATCGGACAAGCCGGTGGGGATCGTGCTGAAGGAGCGCAGCGTCCGGCTTCATACGGAAGACTGGAGCGATCTGTCTCCGGAGGAGCTGGAAGACCGGGCAGCGGAATTCAAGGAACGGGATTTATCACTCGGGTTTCGGCTGGACCGGGACGTTCCGCTGCGTCTGGCCGTTCTGAAGACGGGGCAGATGTCCTTTGAGCTCTTGTTTACTTTTCACCACATTATTCTCGACGGCTGGTCCCTCGGGATCATGCTTCAGGAATTCCTCGCGCTCTACACGGGATTATGCGATGGCCGTTCCGTGGAGCTGCCCCCCGCCCAGCCGTTCAGCCGGTATGTGCACTGGCTGGAGAATCAGGACCGGGAGCAGGCCGGGGCGTATTGGGCCAAGCTGCTGGAAGGATATGATACCGCCGCCGAGTGGCCGAATCACGGAAGGACGCCTTCCGTCCGTGAGGGCTATGACAAGCGGGTATTTGAGTTCGCCTTCAGCCGCGAGCTGACGCAAGCGCTGCAGGAGCTGGCCTTGAGTGCTTCCGCCACCCTTCACGCCCTGGTACAAACCTTATGGGGTATCCTTCTGCAGCGTTACAGCGGCACGAAGGATGTGGTTTTCGGCACGGTCGTTCATGGCCGGCCGGCCGAGCTGCCGGGTCTGGAACGGGCCGTAGGGCTGTTCATCAATACGGTGCCGGTGCGCATCCGCGACCTGGAGCAGACGCTAGGGGAGATGGCAGCGTCGGTGAGCCGGGGCACTTGGGACGCCAAGCCATACGAGACTTACCCGCTCTATGAGATTCTGGCCATGTCCGAGCTGAAGCAGGGATTGTTCGATCATGTTATCGCTTTTGAGAATATGCCCGTGCCGGAAAACGATGTATGGAAAGACAGCGGACTGCGGGTAGAAGGCATGAGCATGGTGGAGCAAACGGGGTACCCGCTTCACCTCAATATTGTGCCGGAGGAGGAACTCCGGTTCCAGATTACATATAACGCCAGCGTCTTCGAATCCTCTGTGATCGAGGGCATCGGGCGGCATCTGTCCGAACTGGCGCGGCAGGCGGCGCAGCGGGGACCGCAGCAGCACATATCGCAGATGACCCTGCTCTCCCATCAGGAAGAGCAGGAACTGCTCCACCTCTCCGAGATGGGGGACGGCTCGGACTATCCTGAGGAAGCCACCCTGACTTCTTTGTTCGAGGATCAGGTCCGGCAGCATCCGGAGCATACGGCCGTGGTCTTCAGCGGCCGGCAGATCAGCTACAGCGAGCTCAATGTGCTCGCCAACCGGATCTCCTGGAGGCTGAAGGAGCTCGGGGTGGGTCCCGAGGTCCGCGTGGCGCTGCTGCTGGAGCGCTCCGCCCTCATGATCGCCGCCATGCTCGGCGTACTCAAAGCCGGCGGAGCCTACGTGCCCGTAGATCCGGCGCACCCTGAGGAGCGCGCAGCGCTGATGCTCCGGGACAGCGGGGCGGCGGTGCTGCTGACCGACCGCAGCCCGTCATTCGCTGTTGGGGACGCGGCTGTCCTCTTCGTAGACGACCCTGCCCTGTCCGCATGCTCCCGGGAGAACCCGCCCGCTTCGCAAGGTCCGGCGCAACTGGCCTATGTACTGTATACCTCGGGGACGACCGGCACGCCCAAGGGCGTTATGGTGGAACACCGGCAGGTCGTCCAGCTCCTGAAGCAGAAGGGACTGCCGCTGGCCTTCGGACCGGAGGACGTCTGGACCGTCTTCCACGCGTATACATTCGACTTCTCCGTATGGGAGATCTTCGGTGCGCTTCTGTCGGGAGGGCGGTGCGTTGTCGTGCCCAAGCAGACAGCCCAGCATCCCGCTCATTTCCTCGAACTTCTGGAACGGCATGAGGTTACCGTGCTGAACCAGACTCCGACGGCGTTCGCCGCCTTGATTCAGGAGATCAACGACCAAGCCCGGCACCCCCGGCTGCGCCTGAGATATGTCATTTTTGGCGGAGAAGCCCTGCAGCCGCGGATCCTGCTTCCCTGGGTGGAAGCCTACCCGGAAACGCGGCTGATCAATATGTACGGCATCACGGAAACCACCGTGCATGTCACCCTGAAGGAAATCGGCGGGCACGACCTGTCGGCCGGACGGAGCCTGATCGGAAAGCCGCTGCCGGCTCTCCGCTGCCGGGTGCTCGATGAACAGGGGCGCCTGGTTCCGGCCGGAGCCGCCGGCGAGCTGTATGTGGGCGGCGCCGGCGTGACCCGGGGCTATGCCGGACGGGAGGATCTCACGCGGGAGCGATATCTTGCGGACCCGTTCGCTCCGGGAGAGAGGCTGTACCGGACCGGTGACCGGGTTCGTCTGCTGCCGGGAGGGGAGCTTGAATATCTCGGCCGGCTGGACCAGCAGGTCAAGATCCGCGGCCACCGGATTGAAACCGGAGAGATCGAGCATGCGCTGCTGTCCCATCCGGACGTGGCAGAGGCCATCGTTCTGCCGGCAGCGGAAGAGGGGGGAGACGCCCTCTGCGCCTATGTCGTACTCCGTGAAGGCGGCGGGACCTCGGGACTCCGCCGGTTTCTCCTGGACAGGCTCCCGGATTACATGGTTCCGGCGTACTTCATTCCCCTTGCCTCCATGCCCAGAACCGCAACCGGCAAGCTGGACCGCCGGGCCCTCCCCGCTCCGGTAAGCGCAAGATCACGGGAAGCTTACGTTCCTCCGCGTGACGAACTTGAAGCCTCGCTGGCCGCGATCTGGCAGGAGGTTCTGGGGGTAGAGGAAGCGGGCATCCGGGATTCGTTCTTCGAGCTTGGCGGTCATTCGCTCAAGGCGGCAGCCCTGACCGCCAAGCTGTTGCGCAGGCTCGGCCGCACCGTGACGCTGAAGCAGCTCTTCGCTGGACCGACGATCGAGGAGCTGGCAGCGGTTCTGCGGGCTGAGGCACTCGCTCCGGAGACGGCAGGGGAGCCTGCCCGCTCCATGTCCATCCCTGCGGCCCCGGCGGCGGAGCATTATCCGCTCACCCCGGCTCAGCGGCGGATGTATCTGTTGAACCGGCTCGAGACCGAGGGCACGCATTACCACATCACGGGAGCGGTGGAGCTCCGCGGAGCCCTGGAACCGGAACGGCTGAAGCTGGCCTTGGGCCGGTTGATGCAGCGGCATGAAGCGCTGCGAACCTCCTTCAGGGTTCAGGACGGAGAGCTCTGTCAAACCATACACCCGGATGTGTCTCTCGAGGTGGAACGGTATACGGCGGAAGAAGAACGGATGCCCGGGGTGCTGCAAGCGTTCGTCCGGCCGTTCGATCCCGGCCGGGCTCCGCTGCTCCGTGCCGCTCTCGTACGGCTGCCGGAGCAGCGGCAGATCCTGCTGCTCGATGTCCATCATCTGATCTCGGATGCGGTGTCCCTGCAGGTGATGCTCTCCGAGCTCTCCGCCCTGTACCGCGGGGAATCCCTGGCTCCGCTGCCGGTGCAGTATAAGGACTATGCCGTCTGGCTCCATGGCCGCGAGGGCCTGGAGGAAGACCGGCAGGCGGAAGCGTTCTGGCTGGGGAGCATGAGCGGGGAGCTTCCCTCCCGGGAGCTGCCGGCCGACCGGCCGCGCACCCTGGTGCAGACGTTCGAAGGGGAGCGGCTGCCTGTGCTGCTCGATCCCGAACTGCACCGACTTCTGAGGGAAACCGAACGGCAAACCGGGACCACCACCTTTATGGTGCTGCTTGCCGTGTACCAAATCCTGCTGGCCAAATATACCGGACAGGAAGATATCGTGGTCGGCACTCCGGTTGCGGGACGCAGTCATGACGAGGTGCAGCATCTCATCGGCCTGTTCATGAACACGCTGGCCATGCGGGGCCGCCCCGAGCCATCCCGCACGTTCTCGGACTACCTGGACGAAGTGAAGAGCTTCGCCTTGGCCGCCTTTGAGCATGGAGCGTATCCGCTGGAGAGGCTGCTGGAGAAGCTGGAGATTCCGCGCGAGCTGGGCCGAAATCCGCTGTACGACGCCATGATCATCATGCAGAACGCCCCGAAACCGTACCTGGAGCTGGACGGGGTTGCGGTCCGTCCTTACCCGCTCGAGAACCGGACGGCTCCGCTCGAGCTGATCCTGGAAGCCGTGGAGACCGAAGAGGGACAACTGCGGCTCACCCTGCAGTACAATACCGCCTTGTTCCACAGGGAGACGGCCGAGCGCATGCTTTCCCATTATATTCACCTGCTCCGTCAGGCACTCTCTGATCCGCAGGCAGCGATCGGGGCCTTGGAGCTCGCCGGACCGCTGGAAAAGGAAAGGCTGCTCTCCGCTTCACTGGGCCGGCAGGATCTGCCGCTGTCCGAAGACCCCGTGCATGCCCGGTTCGAAGGGCAGGCGGAGCTCCTGGGCGCAAAAGAAGCGGTGATCTTCCGGGGAAGTCCGGTGACTTATGCCGATCTGAACCGGCAGGCGAACCGGTGGGCCAGGGTGCTGGCCATGCGGGGGGTTGGCCGGGGCAGCCTGGTGGCTGTCCGGATGGAACGTTCCGCCGGGCTGCTTGCCGCCCTGCTTGCCGTACTGAAATCGGGAGCCGCCTATCTGCCGATTGACCCGGCATATCCGGACGAGGCCGTGCGTCGGATGCTGGGCCACAGCGGAGCGTCGCTGCTGCTGATGGACGCCGCCGTTCAGCAGCCCCGAAGCGAAAGCGGTACGGAAAGCGCGGACGTCCCCGGCTTTGCCGGCAGCGTCCTTCGGGTATCCGAGCTGGAAGCCCAGTCGGCGGAGCTTGACGGCACGAATCTCCCTGTACTTTCGGGAAGCGGGGATCTGGCCTATGTGATCTACACCTCCGGATCAACCGGGATGCCGAAAGGAGTCATGATCGAGCACGGAGCGGTCGTCCACTACATCGACGCCTTGTGCGCGGATTTCTCTTTTGACACCTGCCGCCGTATTCTCTCCCTCACGACCGTATCCTTCGATATCTTCGTGACGGAATCCCTGGCTGCGCTGGCCTGCGGGATGACCGTGCTGCTGGCGAGCGGCGAAGAACAGGATAACCCGGAGCATTGGGCTCGCCTCATCGCCGATCACGGGGCGGACGTGCTGCAGACGACGCCGTCCCGTCTCCGGATGCTGGAGCAGGTGTCCGGCGGGTTCCGCTCGCTTGGCGGGCTGAAGCTGCTCATGGTGGGAGGGGAGGCCTTCCCGGAGGGGCTGCTGCACGAGCTTCAGCGAACGCTGGACGCGCGGCTTCTCAACGTGTACGGACCGTCGGAGACCACCGTGTGGTCCACCTGGCACGACGTCACCGGGGAAGATCACCCCTATATCGGAAGGCCCTTGGGCCGCACCCGCGCCTATGTCCTCAGCCCGGAAGGCCGGCTGCTTCCGGACGGCATTCCCGGTGAGCTGGTTCTCGGAGGCCCCGGCGTCGCCCGCGGATACCTTCATGACCCCGCACGTACGGCGGAGCGCTTCGTGTACGACCCGTGGTTCCCGGGCGAGCGGATGTACCGCACCGGGGACCGGGTCAAGCGCACCGCTAACGGAACGCTCCAGTATTTGGGGCGGCTGGACGAGCAGGTCAAAATCAGCGGCTACCGGATTGAGCCCGGCGAGGTGGAAGCGGCGCTGAACGCTTACCCGCCGGTCGAGCAGGCGGCCGTGGTCTGCCGGACCGATCGGCAGGGGGACCTCTATCTCTGTGCCTATGTGACCGGATCGCTGGAGCTGGACCCTGCAGAGCTGCGGCTGCATCTGGCAGGGCTGCTGCCCGCCTACAAGGTGCCGTCCCGGTTCGTTCAGCTGCCGAGCCTGCCCTTGACGCCGAGCGGCAAAATCAACCGCAAGGCCCTGCCGGAGCCTCCGGAAGAGGAGCTGGCCGGCCATCTGCCTCCCCAGACCCCTGCGGAGCTGCGATTGGCTCAGCTTTGGTCCGAGGTGCTGGGACGCGGGCGGATCGGCGCCGGGGACTCGTTCTTTGAACTGGGGGGGACCTCCCTGAAGGCGGCGCGGCTCATCCATTCGCTGCAGGCCGGCCTGGATGTGCATCTCCCGCTGCGGGATATTTTCCGCTTCCCCGTGCTTCGGGATCTGGCCCGGCATGTGGAGCTGCAGCAGAAGAGAACGCTCGAGCCGATTCTCTCTGCGGGCGGACCGGGCAGTTATCCGATGTCTTCGGCGCAGCGTCGGATCTACTTTATGAACGAACTGGACCCGGGAGCCCCGGTCTATCATATGCCCGCTTACTTCCTGGCCGAGGGCGCGCTGGATATGCACCGGTTCCGCTCGGCCTTGGAAGAGCTGGCCGGACGGCATGAATCCCTGCGGACTTCCTTCGGCATCGTGGAAGGGAAGCCGGTACAGCGGGTCCACGCCACCGCCGAAGTCGAGATCGAGACTTACACGGCAGGGGATCTGGAAGAGGCGAAAGAGCTGGCGGAACGCTTCATCCGGCCCTTCGATCTGGGCCGGGCTCCCCTGCTGCGGGTCGGTCTGGTGCGGATCACGGACCGCCTGCATGTGGTGCTGACCGATATGCATCACATCATCAGCGACGGCATGTCGCTGGAAGTGCTCCGCGCCGAGCTGGCTTCGCTCTACGCGGGAAGCCCGCTTCCGGACCTGTCTGCGCAGTATAAGGATTACGCCGTATGGCAGAGCGGGCAGATGGAGGGGGAAGCCTACCGGGAGCTCGAAGCCTACTGGCTGGAGAAATTCGCGGACGGCGTGCCGGCACTGAATCTGGGCACGGACCGGACCCGGCCTCCCCAGCTCAGCTTCGAAGGAGACGCCGTCGAATTCAGGGCCGCCCCCGAGCTGTACCAACGGCTCACCCGGCTCGCAGGCTCCTCCGGAACGACGATGTACATGGTGCTGCTCGCGGGCTTCAAGCTCCTGCTGCACAAGTATACCGGGCAGGAGGAGCTCGTTGTCGGGTCGCCTGCGGCGGCCCGGCCTCATCCGCAGCTGCAGGGGGTAATCGGCATGTTCGTCAACATGCTGTCTCTGCGCACGAAACCGCAGGCGGACAAGACCTTCCGCTCCTATCTCCAGGAGGTCAAGCAGGAGGTGCTGGACTCGGAGGCCCACAGCGGGTATCCCTTCGAGACGCTGGTGGACCGCCTGCAGCCGGAGCGGGACCTGAGCCGCAATCCGCTGTTCGATGTCGTTTTCCTTCACCAGAACACGAGTGCGAGCACCCGCCTGTCGGGCGACCTCGTGATCCGCTCCCTCCCGTGGCAGCCGTCTTCGGCCAAATTTGACTGGACGCTGGAAGCCCTGGATACGGGGCAGGAGCTGGTCTTTACGCTTCAGTATGCGACCCGGCTGTTCGAACGGACCACCGCCGAACGTGCGGCTGTCCATTTGCTTCGCATCCTGCAGCAGGTAAGTCTTTTCCCGGAGATCGAGCTGGGAGAGCTTTATCTGCTGGACGAAGCGGAGGAGCGGCAGGTGCTGAAGGCATTCAACCCGGAGGCCTCCGTCTATCCAGCCGGCCGGACGATCCATGCGCTCTTCGAAGAGCAGGCGGAGCGGCAGCCGGAGCGCGCGGCGCTGCAGCTGCCGGATGGCCCGGTAACGTACGGCGAGCTGAACCGGCAGGCGGACGGCCTCGCCGCTGTGCTCCGCAGGAGAGGAATGGGCCCCGAACAGGTTGTCGGCGTGCTTACGGAGAGAAACCGGGGCCATTTTGCCGCCACTCTGGCCATTCTCAAAGCCGGTGGAGCTTACCTGCACCTCGATCCGGAACTGCCGGACGAGCGGATCCGTTCCCTGCTTCAGGACAGCGGAGCGGCTGCGGTCTTCGCTCCGGAAGCGTTCCGGAGCCGGGTGGGGCCCGGGATTCCGGTGATCGATCCGGAAGCGGAGGCTCTGTCCGAACCGCTGCATGAGGGCGTCCGAACCACAGGTGAGGAACCCGCCGGCAGTCCCCGCAGCTTGGCATATGTGATGTACACCTCCGGTTCCACGGGGAAGCCCAAGGGGGTCATGGTCGAGCACCGCAGTGTACTCCGGCTGCTGTTCGGAACGAATTATGTCGAGTTCCGGGAGGACGACCGGCTGCTGCTGACCGGAGGCATCGGCTTTGACGCGACCACCTTCGAGATTTGGGGGGCGCTGCTTCACGGCCTTACGCTGCACCTCTGTCCCAAAGAGATCCTGCTGGATGCCGAGCGTCTGAAAGAGGAGATCGAGAAGCAGGGCATCACGATGATGTGGCTGACCTCTCCGCTTCATGACGCGCTTCTCCAGATGAGAGAGGACTGCTTCGCCTCCTTGCGGTGGCTGTTCGTCGGAGGGGATATCGTGTCGCCCCGGCAGGCGGAGATCACGCTGAAGCATGCGCCGGCTCTCAAGCTGGTGAACGGGTACGGACCGACGGAGAACACCACGTTCACCACCGCTTACCGGATCGGGAGGCCGTCCGGCGAGGTGATTCCGATCGGCCGTCCCCTGGCCAACTCGGCTGTCTACATTCTGGACAGCCGCCTGCGTCCCCAGCCCGTCGGTGTATCCGGAGAGCTGTATGCGGGCGGCGACGGGGTTGCCCGCGGCTATCTGAACAACGAGCAGCTGACCGCCGAGCGGTTTCTGCCCGATCCCTTTGCTCCGGGCGGCCGGATGTACCGCACCGGGGATCTGGCGAAGTGGCTGCCGGACGGGAATATCGTGTTCCTCGGCCGCGCGGATACGCAGCTCAAGATCCGCGGGTACCGGATCGAACCGGGTGAGATTGAAGGCAAACTGCTGACTCATCCCGCCGTGCGGCAGGCTCTGGTCACCGCATATCAAGAGGAGAGCGGCGCAGCAGCCTTGTGCGCCTATCTTGTTGCGGGAGCCGGGGACCCGGCAGGCGGCCCTTCCGGAGCCCCGGCCGAATCCGATGCCCTCCTCCATGCACTGAAGGTAGACTTGGCTGCCGGACTGCCCGCCTATATGGTGCCGGAGGTTCTCATGCTCGTGGACGAGCTCCCGCTGACGGCCAACGGCAAGGTCGACCGCGGCCGGCTGCCGAGGCCCGTCAGGGAAAAAGAAGGCTCCCAAGCCGTACCCGAAGCAGCCGCAGCCGGATCGGACATGGAAGCTTTGCTGCTCCGCGTTTGGCGTGATGTGCTGGGACGACCGGGCTTCGGGGCGAAGGAGAATTTCTTTGAAGGCGGAGGGGACTCGATCAAGGGCATCCAGATCGCCGCACGGCTGCGGGAGCATGGGCTGCGGCTGGAGATCCGCGACCTGTTCCGCTATCCTGCCGTCACGCAGCTCGCTCCCCATATCAAGCCTTACAAATCGGTCATCCCGCAGGAGCCGGTCGAAGGGCCGGTACCGTTCACACCCGTACAGCTGTGGTGGCTGGAGCAGCACCCGCAGCTTCTGCACCACTTCAATCAAAGCATGCTGCTGCACAGCCGTGACCGGCTGTCCGCAGAACCGCTGGACCGCGCGCTCCTCCGGCTGGCCGAGCATCACGATGCACTGCGGCTGCGGCTTGACCCCGATGAAGAGGGAATACTCCGTCAGCGGAACGCAGGACTTCACGAAGCGGCTGTCCGTTTCCTCGTTCGGGACGTGCGGGAAGAGGCATCCGAAGCGGAGGCGGTGCTGCGGTACAGCGAAGAGCTGCAGCGGTCGCTGGACCTCCATCGCGGACCCTTGCTGGCTGCAGGGCTGTTCCAGGCCTCCGACGGCGACCACCTTCTCATTGCGGTGCACCACCTGGCCGTTGACGGAGTATCCTGGCGCATTCTTCTGCAGGACCTCTTCCAGGGGTACGAACAGGCGGTAAGGGGAGAAGCGATTCAGCTGCCGGAGAAAACGACTTCGTTCCGTACTTGGGCCGAAGAACTACAAGCGTACGCCCGCCAGCAGAAGCTGCTTCGGCAGGCCGATTACTGGGCGCGTGTGGAAGCTGCGGACTGCGGCCCCCTGTTCGGATCGAGCGGAGACATGGGAAGGGGAGAGCCCAGCAGCCGGACGGTCACCGTGACCTGGACTGCCGAGGAAACGGAGCGTCTCCATGCGGCCAACCGCACTTATGCGACGGACATCAACGACCTGCTCCTCGCCGCGCTCGGCAGGACCTTGTGCGGGTGGACGGGCAAGGAAGCCGTCCTTCTCCATCTCGAAGGCCACGGAAGAGAGGAAGTGCTTCCGTCGGCCGATGTGACACGGACCATCGGATGGTTCACGTCCATCTTCCCGGTTGTCCTGCGCAGCAGGCCCGATGGCTCCTTGGGCGGTCATCTCATCGATACCAAGGAGATGCTGCGGAGCATTCCGGACAAAGGCTTCGGCTACGGTGTGCTCAAATACCTGACTCCGGCCGAGCTCCGGCCGCAGCTGCTCTGCGGGGTGCAACCGGACGTCTCCTTCAACTATCTGGGTGAATTCGGCCAGGAGGCGGGAGCCGGACGATTCGGGCCTTCCCGCTTCGAAGGGGGAGCTCCGGCGGATCCGGCAATGAGAAGGGCCCATACGCTGGACATTATCGGCGCCTCGAGTCAAGGGTGCCTGCAGCTTGACTGGGTGTACAACGCCGGGCGAATTCCGGAGAAGGATGTAAAGGCCCTGGCGGAACGTTACAAAAGGGAGCTGCTGGAGCTGGCCCGCCACTGCCTGGAAAAAGAAGAAGCCGTTGCAACGCCTTCGGATGTCGGGCTGGGGCTTGATCTCTCCATGGATGAGCTCGATGAAATATCACTGCTCGTGAGCACGAAACTCAAACGCTAGATGGAGGTTGCCGATGGGTGCCAAGTCCAATATTCAGCGGATTTATCCGCTGTCTCCCCTGCAGCAGGGGATGCTGTTTCACTCCCTGCTGCATCCGGAGTCTACGGCTTATTTTGAACAAATTACCTTAACGATGCATGGCGATATCGAGCCCCGGCACTTCGAAGAAGCGCTGAACGCCGCGATCGGGCGGCACGATGTGCTTCGTACGATGTTCCTGTATGAGAAAGTGCAGCAGCCGGTCCAGATCGTTCTGAAAGAACGGCCGGTCAGCCTCCAGTACGAAGACTTGGGAAGCCTCCCCGCAGAGGGGGCGGCCCGCCGGATCGAAGCCTACAAGGAGAGGGACCGGAAGCGGGGCTTTGACCTTTCCGGGGAAGAGCTGCTGCGTGTCGCCTTGTTCCGGGCGGGGGGCTCGGATTACGTCTCCGTCTGGAGCTTCCACCATATTCTGATGGACGGCTGGTGCCTTGGCATCGTCCTGAACGATTTTACCTCCGCCTACACCTCGCTCATCAGAGGCATCTCCCATCAATGGGGTGACAACGCCGCTGTGCCGTACGGTCATTTCATCGAGTGGCTGGGACGGCAGGAGCCGGAGGAGGCGGCCGCTTATTGGCGCGGCGTCCTGGAAGGATACGAAGAAGCAGCCTTGCTGCCGGCAAGACGGGGGATGGAAGAAGAGCAGGGGGCTTCCCTGTATGAGGAAGTCTCTTACGGTCTGGACGGGGAAACGACCCGGGAGCTGGAGCGGACCGCCGCCGCGAGCGGCATCACCATGAGCACGCTGATACAGACCGTGTGGGGCAGTCTGCTCGGAAGATACAACCGCAGGCGCGATGTGGTATTCGGCGCGGTGGTCTCCGGCCGGCCGGCCGAGCTGGCAGGCGTGGAGCAGACCGTCGGTCTGTTCATCAACACGGTCCCCGTGAGAGTGCGCTGGAGCGGGGGAGATACCTGGACCGAAACGGCTGGGCAGGTTCAGCGGGCGGCGCTGGACAGCGCGCCGTATGAGTATTACTCGCTGGCCGATATTCAGCGATTGTCACCGGTTGGGGGAGCTCTGTTCGATCATCTCCTCGTGTTCGAGAACTATCCGCTCGACCGGCAGGTATCTGCCCCCGCGGGCCGCAGCAAGGGGTTCGACATCACCGGGGCCGAATTCAACGAGCACACGAGCTACGATCTGACGCTTCTCGTATTTCCGGGAGAAGCCCTGCGGTTCAAGTTCTCCTTCAACGCTCTCCGGTATGACCGAAGTATCGTCGATCAGCTCTCCCTCCGGTTCCTGGAGGCATTGAAGAAGGCCGCTGCGGACCCGAACGCCGGAATGGACTCGCTGAGCTTGATGAATACAGCGGAGCGGGAGAGGGTACTTCAGGACTTCAACCTGACCGAGAGGGACTTTCCCCGGGAACGGCTGCTTCATGCCTGGGTGGAGGACCTCGCAGCCGCGGACCCGGACAGGATTGCCGTACGGACCGATGCGGCCGTCTGGACCTACGGTGAACTGAATGGCCGGGCCAACCGGCTGGCCTGGACGCTGCGGGCGCACGGAGTCGGTCCCGACACGGTCGTGGGCCTGGCGGTTCCCCGCAGCCCGGAGATGCTGACGGGCATTCTGGCGGTACTCAAGGCCGGAGGCGCCTACCTGCCGATCGATCCGTCAACGCCGGTGGAACGCATGGCCTACATCCTGCAGGACAGCGCAGCCGCGGTTCTGCTCACATTGGACAGCATCTGCGTACCCGCGGACGGAGATTATGCAGGCATCCGGCTCCTGCTCGATGCCGAGGAGGGCTTCAGCGACGATGTCTCCGACCCGCCTCCCATCGGCACATCGAGCCATCTGGCCTACGTCATCTATACGTCGGGCTCCACCGGACGCCCGAAGGGCGTGATGATCGAGCACCAGGCGGCGGTCAACCGGATTCACTGGATGCAGAGGGCCTACCCGCTTGGCGCAAGCGATGTCATCATGCAGAAAACACCGTACACCTTCGACGTCTCCGTCTGGGAGCTGATCTGGTGGGCGGCTGCCGGCGCCTCTGTGTATCTCCCGCCTGCGGGAGCGGAGAAGGATCCTTCCCGGCTCGCAGCCGGGATACGGGAGCATGGAGTCACGACCCTCCACTTCGTCCCGTCGATGCTCCAGGCTTTCTTGTCGCATGTTGAAGAGGACTCCGAAGCATGGGGCGGGCTCTCCAGCCTGCGGTTCGTGTTCGCCAGCGGGGAGGCGCTGCCCCTGTCGCAGGTCAGGCGCTTCCGCCGGTCCCTCGGCCGCACGAACGGGACGGCACTTGTGAACTTATACGGACCGACCGAGGCCGCCGTCGATGTTACGCATTACCTGTGTGACGGAGCGGAAGAGAAGATGAACCTGGTGCCGATCGGACGGCCGATCGATAACATCCGGCTGTTCATCGTCGACGAGTCCGACCAGCCCGTGCCTGCCGGGGTGCCCGGGGAGCTCTGCATCGCGGGCGCCGGACTCGCCCGGGGGTACCTCGGCCTGCCGGAACTGACGGCGGAGAAATTCACCGGCTGTCCGTTCCTCCCCGGAGAGCGGATGTACCGTACGGGAGACCTGGCCCGGTGGCGGCCGGACGGCGAAGTGGAGTACCTCGGCCGCATCGACGGTCAGGTGAAAATCCGGGGCTACCGGATCGAACCGGGGGAGATCGAAGCGGCGCTGCTGGCTCATAACGGGATACGGGAAGCCGCTGTTGCTCCCTATACGGAGAGCGAAGGAACCCGGGCACTCTGCGCCTATCTCGTTCTGGAGCCGGGAGATGAAGCCGGCAGGGATCGTTCGCTGCATGAAAAAGCGGCAGATGAACTTTCGGCGGCGCATCTGCGAAGCCATTTGATCCGTACACTTCCGGATTACATGGTCCCTTCCCGTTTCGTGATTCTGGGCCGCCTGCCCCTCACCCCAAGCGGCAAACTGGACCGCAAGGCCCTGCCCGAACCGGATGGGTCTGATGCCTTGCACCCGGCGGCCGGAGAATATGAGGCGCCGGAAACCGAGACCGAGGTGAGGCTGGCGGCTCTGTGGCAGGCGGTCCTCGGCGTGGAGCGGATCGGCCGCAGCGACTCCTTCTTCCTGCTCGGCGGACATTCCCTCAAGGCAACCGTCCTGTTCTCGCGCTTGCGCAAGGAATGGGAAGCGGACGTACCGATGCGCGCCATCTATGAACATCCGGTCCTTCGGGAGCTGGCAGCGTATCTGGATGCGGACGCAGCCGGGCACAGCGTGCCTTCCGGCGCGTCCGTACGGGCCGGACAAATCCTGCCGGCTGGAGCGCGCGCCTCATATCCGCTGTCTCCCGCGCAGCAGCGGATCTACGCCCTGCAGAACCTGAATCCGGATGGGACTGCCTATCACATGCCTGCGCGGTTTGTGCTCAGCGGTCAACTCGATATCCGCCGTCTCGAGGCGGCTTTTCAAGCGCTGATTGCCCGGCACGAGCCGCTGAGAACCTCCTTCGAGATCCGGGATAACGGCCCCGTTCAAATCGTTCATCCGCAGGTATCCTTTGAGCTGCGGCACGCTTCTCACGGCACGGAGGCCTGGCAGTCGATGCAGGAGGAGGCAAGCCGGCCCTTTGATCTGGGCCGCGCTCCGCTGCTCCGCGCGGCCGTGACAGCCCACGGCCCGGAGGAGCACCGGCTGTGGATCGACATTCACCATATCGTGTGCGACGGCGTCTCCCAAGGCCTGCTGATCTCGGAGCTCATGACCTTTTATACCCACGGCCCCGATACCCAATTACCGGCTCTGCCCGTCCAGTACAAAGACTATGCCGTCTGGCAGCAGGAACGGCTGCAGAGCGGGAGCATCGGGAAGAGCGAAGACTATTGGCTCGGCCGCTTCTCCGGGGAGCTGCCGGTGCTGGAGCTGCCGACCGACCGGCCCAGAACCACCGCGGGCAGAGCGGAAGGCGCCGTGTTCACCTTTGAGCTGGAGGAGACGCTGACGGACAGCATCAGGCGGCTCGCAGACCAGACGGGCGCAACCCTATACATGGTGCTGCTGGCAGCCTACTATGTCCTTCTTGCCCGGTACAGCCGGCAGGACGACATCATCGTCGGCAGTTCGACCGCCGGCAGAATCCATGCCGATCTGGAGCCGCTGGCCGGCATGCTCGTCCAGACCCTGCCGCTGCGGGCCCGTCCGTACAGCGGGATGCCGGTTCTCTCGTGGATCTCTGAAGTGAAAGAGCTGACCCTCGCGGCCTGGGAGCATCAGGAATACCCGTTCGAGCGGCTCGTGTCGAAGCTGGGCCTTCAGGGAGCCGCCGGCCGCAATCCGGTGTTCGATGCATTCTTTGTGCTGCAAAATATGGAGCTCGCTCCGAGAGACTTCGAAGCCGGGGAGCTGCAGATCCGGGCGATGCCGGTGGAGCGGAGCACGGCGAAGTTCGATTTGACACTGGAAGCCCTTGAGCTTGGGGGGGGACTGGCCTTTGCCCTCGAGTACAACAAGGGGCTGTTCGATGAGGCTTCGATCCGCGGGATGGCGGGGCACTACCGCCGTCTGCTGCAAGGTATGGCCGAACGGCCTGAGACGGAGCTTGGCCTCCTGCCGATGCTGGACGCGGATGAAGAGCAGCGGGTTCTCCGCTCCTTCAACGATACGGATCGGGCTTTCCCGCTGGAGAGAACGATCCAGGGCTGGCTGGAAGAACTCGCTGCCACAGACCCGTACCGGATCGCCGTTCGTACGGACAGCGGGAGCCTGACCTACGGCCAGCTGAGCGAGCGGGCGAACCGGCTTGCCTGGACACTGCAGCGTCACGGGGCCGGTCCCGACGTGATCGTCGGCATCGCCGCCCGCCGTTCGCCCGAGATGCTGGTCGGCGTACTCGCCATACTCAAGGCGGGCGGCGCTTACCTGCCGATCGATCCGGGGACCCCGCCCGAGCGGATGGCGTACGTGCTGCGGGACAGCTGCGCTCCCGTGCTCCTGACGATGGAGGGCAGCAGCGATCCGGGCGCCGGCTTCAAGGGGGTGCGCATCCCCCTCGATTCGGAGGAGAGCTACAGCACTCGAAGCGATACGCCGCAGAGCGGCTGCGCCTCCCACCATCTTGCGTATGTGATCTATACCTCCGGCTCCACGGGTCAGCCCAAGGGAGTCATGATCGAGCATGAAGCCGTGATCAACCGGATTCACTGGATGCAGCAAGCGTACCCGCTGTCCCCTCAGGATGTGATTATGCAAAAAACACCCTACACCTTCGATGTCTCCGTCTGGGAGCTGTTCTGGTGGGCCGCTGCGGGCGCCTCGGTGTATCTTCCTCCGGCCGGTGCGGAGAAGGATCCCGCCAGGCTCGCTGCGGGCGTGGAGCAGCATGGGGTCACGGTGATGCATTTTGTGCCTTCGATGCTGCAGGCGTTCCTGACTTACACGGAGCAGGAGTCCGAAGACGCCGGCCGGCTGGCCGGCCTGAAGCGGGTGTTTGCAAGCGGCGAGGCCCTGCCTCTCGGTCAGGTCCGGCGCTTCCGCCGTCTTCTGACGAGGCCTTACGGCACGGAGCTGATCAACCTCTATGGTCCGACGGAGGCGACGGTCGATGTGACGCATGTGGACTGCACGCCTGAAGAGGAAGTAAGAGACCGCGTGCCGATCGGACGGCCGATCGACAATATCCGTCTGTATATCATGGATCCGGCCGGTCAGGCGGTTCCCGTCGGTGTTCCGGGCGAGCTGTGCATCGCGGGCATCGGCCTGGCACGCGGCTATCTGGGACAGCCGGAGCTGACGGCGGAGAAGTTCGTTCCCTGCCCGTTCCTGCCCGGCGAGCGCATGTACCGGACCGGGGATCTCGCCCGGTGGCTGCCGGACGGTCAGGTAGAGTACCTGGGACGGATCGACCAGCAGGTGAAAGTGCGCGGCTACCGGATCGAGCCCGGCGAGATCGAAGCCGCACTGCTTCTCCATGAGGGGATCCGTGAAGCCGCTGTTGTCGTCCGCAGCATGACCGAGGATACCAAAGCCCTGTGTGCCTATCTCGTACTGCAAAAAGAGGGCACGGAGGGAAGTACGCCGCTGACGGGCCGGGAGCTGCGGAGCTTCCTGTCGGAAGTTCTTCCGGATTACATGATTCCGCTGCATTATGTCTGCCTGAAGCAGCTGCCGCTGACCGCCAGCGGCAAGCTGGACCGCAAAGCGCTGCCGGAGCCCGGCGGTGCCGGGTCCCTGCCGGCTGGAACCGCGTATGAGGCTCCGGCAGCGGAGACGGAACTCCTGCTGGCGGCGGTATGGCAGGAGGTGCTCGGCAGGGAAGGCATCGGCATCCATGACGACTTCTTTCTGCTCGGCGGGGATTCCATCCAGGCCATCCAGGTGGCTTCCCGGCTGCGCAGGCACGGGCTGCTGCTCGAGCTGCCCGAGCTGTTCCGGCATCCCACGATCGCCGGCCTCCAGGGGCGTCTGCGTCCGATCGGGGAAGAGGCCGAACAGGAAGCGGTATACGGAGAGCTGCCCTTAACGCCGATGCAGAGCTGGTTCCTTGCCGAGGGCTTCGCCGAACCGCAGCACTGGAATCAATCGATTCTGCTGCAGGCGCCGGCCAGGCTCAGCGAGGACAGAGTCCGCCAAGCGTTCCAAGAGGTGATGATTCATCACGACGCGCTTCGGATGTGCTTTGGAGACAATCCGGGAACTGCCGGTTTACCCGAAGAGACGAGGGCTCCCGCATGGATCCGGGGAGCCGAAGAGGCGTTCGATTTTCTATTGCAAACGGTGGATCTCCGCTCGGAAGCGCGGTGGCAGGAGAAACTCGCCGAAGAAGGGGAGAAGCTCAAGGGCATGCTGAAGCCCGGGGAAGGACGGCTCTGTGCGCTCGGGCTGTTCCGTGCTCCGGAAGCGGACTATCTGCTGATCACCGTGCATCATCTGGTCATCGACGGGGTCTCGTGGCGCATCATTCTCGAGGATCTCGCCGATGCGTATGCACAGCTTGGACAGTCGAACGACAAGGCGGCGGTGAAACTCCCCCGCAAGAGCGCTTCGCTCAGGGCATGGACCCGGCAGCTGCAGCGGTATGCGGTCAGCCCCCGCCTGCTTGGGGAGCTCCCGTACTGGAGGGAGATGGAGCAGAGCGAGCCGGCTTCGCTACCAAGGAAGACCGGCGGGAGCCTAACAGCCGGAGGCCCACGGACGCTTCCAGTCGAGCTCACACAGGAAGAGACCGCTCAGCTCCTGCAGGAAGCCAGACAGGCTTACCGGACCGATACGTCCGAGCTTCTGCTTACGGCGCTCGGACTCAGTCTTCTCAGCTCGGTCCAGGGCGGTGCGCTCTGTTTCGCGGTGGAGGGACACGGCCGCGAACCTCATCTGGAGCCTATCGATACGACGCGCACGGTAGGCTGGTTCACTTCCCTGTATCCGTTGGTGCTGGATCTGGCGGATACGGACGATCCGGGCGAGCAGCTGATCCGGGTCAAAGAATCGCTTCGGCGCGTACCGCGCAAAGGAACGGGATACGGCATCCTCCGGTATATAACCCCGCCGGAGCAGCGCCCGGGATTGTCTTTCGGGCTGAAGCCCGAGATCGCCTTCAATTACCTGGGAGAGGTCGATTCCGCCGGGGCCGGCGGCTTCCGCGTTGCCGGCCTGGCTTCCGGCAGCGACAGCAGCCGGAGGAATCATGCGCCCTATGCGCTGGAAGCCAACGGCATGATTACGGACGGCAGACTCTTGTTCCTGCTGCGCTACGATTCGGAAGTCCTGGACGAAACCTTGGTGGAACGGCTCTGCAGCCGATTCCGTGAGGAGCTGCTCCTGCTCATCCGTCATTGTGCGGAGCGGAAGCACGCACCGCAGCTGACTCCGTCCGATGTGGGACTCGCCGCCGATCTTCCATCGCTGCGCAGCCTGCTCTCCGATCTCGCCGGCCGTGTACCGGGGGCTGTCTTGGAGAAAGTCTATCCGCTCGGCGCCATGCAGCTCGGCATGATCTACCAGGCGATGGCGGAGCCGCAGTCCCCGGCCTATACGGAACAGCTGGTACTACAGTTCCGGGGAAGCTTTGACGAGCAGGCGTTCCGGGAAACCCTCCGGATGCTGATGCACAGACATGAAGCTCTCCGTTCCGTGTACCGTTACGGCCACACGGCGGATGAGCCGCTTCAGCTGATTCTGAAAGAGCGGGAGCCCGAGCTTTCCGTCGTGGATCTGCGCGGTTTGACTGCACAAGAGCAGGGAGCAAGATCCGACTCGGCCGTACAGTCGGACCGCGGGCGCGGGTTCGACCTGTCAAGGGATGTGCTCATCCGCTTTACCGTGTTGAGGACCGGGGACGACGCCTTCACGCTGCTTTGGACGCATCACCATATACTGATGGACGGCTGGTGTCTGAACCTGCTCATGAAGGATTTCATGGCGGCGTATCCCCTCCTTCGGGAAGGAAGGCCTGCCCGGTTGGAGCCGGCCGTATCTCTCGATGGCTATCTGGCATGGAAAAAAGAGCAGCGCTCCGCGGAGGCCGAGGCCTACTGGGGCCGCCTTCTGGGCGGGTACGAATCGCCCGGGGCCCTTCTCCAATATCTGCGCAGACGCAGCAGCAGCGACCCAGTGTCCGCCGAACCGCAGGAGGACCAGCGGGAGCTCGTCTGCCGGCTCTCCGAAGAGATGACCCGGAAGCTTGAGAGACTGGCAGCCGGCCGGCAGGCGACGGTGAGCTCCCTCATGCAGGCGGTGTGGGGCATCCTCCTCGGGTTGTATCACCGGCGTACCGATGTGGTGTTCGGTCAGGTCGTCTCCGGCCGTCCTCCGGAAGTGGAGGGCGTGGAGGAGATGGTCGGTCTGTTCATTCAGACCATTCCCGTCCGCGTGACCTGGGATGCCGAGACTTCCTTCGACGCCCTGCTCCGAGAACAGCAGGAGCAGGCCCTGGAATCCGCCGCCTATGCTCATATCGGACTGGCCGCCGCTCTTCAGGGCTCGCAGCCGGCGGCGGACGAGATCGATCATATTATGGTGATGGAGAACTACCCTGTGGAGCGGACGCTCCGCGAGAATACATCAGGGGGCAACGGCGCTCTGGAAGTCACCGGAGTGAAGGCGTACGAGCAGACGCCGTACCCGTTTCATTTGTTCCTGATTCCCGGCAGCGAGCTGACGCTGCGCTTCCAATACGATGGGCGGCAGGTGGAGCCGCGGCTGGCCGAAGCCTGCATGAAGCACCTGATCCGATTGGCGGAGCGGCTGGCGGAGGAGCCCCATGCGGCGATCGGGAAGCTGGAGTGGATCGAGCCGGAGGAACGCGGACGCATTTTGCATGAATTCAACGCTACGGCAGCGGAGTATCCACGGGATGCAAGCATTCCGGAGCTGCTGCTGCAGTCCGTTCACCGGCACAGGGACGATCCGGCGCTCGAAGACGAAGCGGGCTCCCTGACCTACGGGGAGCTCTGGACGAAAGGGCTGCATATCGCAGCCGGGCTTCGGAGACGAGGGGTGCAGCCGGCCGACGTGGTCGCCCTGTGGGCCGAACGAACCAAAGAAACCGTGGTTCTGCAGCTTGCCGTCCTGATCGCTGGAGCCACCTACCTCCCGATCGATCCGGCTTATCCGCCGGAACGCATTGGATATATGCTGAAGGACGCGGAAGCGGTAGGGATCGCTGCTGCAGGCCCAGACCCGGTCATCGGACAACTGGGTGTGAACAGGTGCGGTTGCCCGCTGTACTTCATAAGAGAGCTGGAGGAGGAAGGGGCCTCCCTCGTAACGGAAACAAGCGGGGCGGCAGCCGCAGGCATTCCGCACTTTGTTCCGCCCGCAGGCGGCGGTGCGCCGGCATACATCATGTACACCTCCGGCACCACCGGTCTTCCGAAAGGGGTCAAGATTCCCCATAGAGGCATCGCCAGGCTTGTGCTCGGTATGGACTTTGTGGAGTTTCGCCCCGGCGACCGTCTGCTGCAGACCGGCGCTCCCGTCTTTGACGCCGCTACGTTCGAGGTGTGGGGGGCGCTGCTGAACGGCCTGTCGCTGTACATTCCGGAGGAAGCGGCGATCCTGGATCCCTTGAAGCTGGCAGCTTTGATCTCCGAGCACCGGATTACGACGATGTGGCTGACGGCTCCGCTGTTTCATCAGCTCGCCCAGCTGCATCCGAGCCTGTTCCGAGGCTTGCGGCAGCTGATCGTAGGCGGGGATGAGGTGCTCGCCCCGCACACTGCGCGGGTGATGAACGCATGCCCGGGCCTCCGGGTACTGAACGGCTACGGCCCGACGGAGAATACGACCTTCTCCGCCGTAGCGGAGATTGACCGGGATGCAGAGGGTCCCCTGCCGATCGGGCGTCCGATCTCCAACTCCACAGCCTATGTGCTGGACTCCATGATGAGGCTGTGCCCGCCCGGAATGCCGGGTGAGCTCTTCGTCGGAGGGGACGGGCTGGCCATCGGGTATGTCCGCCGGCCGGAGCTGACGGCTGAGAAGTTCGTTCCGTCCCCCTTTGCCGCAGGAGAACGGTTATACCGGACAGGGGACCTGGCGCGGTGGACGGAGGGAGGAAGTCTGGAGTTCCTCGGCCGCATCGATACCCAGGTCAAAATCCGGGGCTACCGCATCGAAACCGGCGAGATAGCCCATACGCTGCTCTCCCATCCGCTTGTGGAACAGACGGAAGTGATTCTCCGCCGAACGGAGCAAGGCCTTCCGGAGCTGTGCGCTTATGTCGTTGCAGCACCGGAGCTGGCGGATATGGCGCCGCTGCGGACGTTCCTGCAAGAACGGCTGCCGGATTATATGGTGCCGGCCTCGTATGTCCGGCTGGACGCGTTCCCGCTGAACGTCAACGGCAAGATCGACCGGTCGCGTCTGCCGGAGCCGGCCGCATCCCCGGTAACAGGTACGGGCTTCGAAGCGCCGCGCAATGAACGGGAAGAAGCGCTGGCCGAGGTGTGGAGCCAGGTTCTGGGCCGGACCCGCATCGGCATCCGCGACAATTACTTCGAGCTCGGCGGTGATTCCATCAAGGCGATCCAAGTCGCATCCAGATTGCAGGCCCGCGGTCTGAAGCTGGATGTCAAGAGCTTGTTCCGCCATCCTACCGTGGCGGAGTGCGCTCCTCTGATGCAGGAGAACGACACCCCTTCCGGCTCCCAGGAGGAAGTAAGCGGAGAGGTGGAGCTTGCGCCGATCCAGTGTTGGTACTTGAGCCAGCAGCAGCCGGATTCGCATCATTTTAACCAAAGTGTAATGCTCTTCCGTGCGGAAGGCTGGGATGCCGATGTGCTGAAGCTGGCGTATGAAGCCGCAGCCGTGCACCATGACGCGCTGAGGATGGTGTATGCCTTCGTGGACGGCCGGATCGTTCAGAGGAACCGTGATGCTGCGGCGGCGCAGGAGTGCTGGAGTCTCACCGTGGAGGATCTTCGGGCCTTGGGCGGCGGGAAAGAACTGATCCGCAAGCATATCAGCGACAAAGCGGAGGAGCTGCAGCGGAGCCTGTCGCTCGTGCAGGGCAGGCTGGCTGCGCTCGGCCTGTTCCGTACCGCAGAGGGGGACCATCTGCTCATCATCCTGCACCATCTGGTGGTGGACGGCGTATCGTGGCGCATCCTGCTGGAGGATCTCTCCTCGGCTTATGCTTCTATAGAGCAGGGGCGGGAGGCCGTTTTCCCTCCCAAAACCACATCCTATCAGGAATGGACGAAAGGGCTCCTCGCCTATGCGTCAGGGCCGAAGCTGCGGAAGGAGATTCCTTATTGGACGGAAACCGAGCGAATGGGGGTCTCCCCGCTTCCTGCTGCGGGGATTGGGGAGCCGTATGGATACGCAGGGGAACTTGTGAGCATTCCGGTCACCTTCTCGGCAACAGAAACGTCCCGTATCTTGACGGAGGCTCACCGGGCCTACCGCACCGAGATCAATGACCTTCTTCTGACAGCTCTCGGTTCATCGCTGCAGGAGTGGACAGGGGAATCGTGGTGCACGATCGACCTGGAAGGGCACGGGCGCGAAGACACGGGGCAGGGGAGCAACCTCACCCGGACGGTCGGCTGGTTCACATCAAAGTATCCGCTCCTGCTCCGCGTACCGGCAGCCGATCCCGGGGAGCAGCTGATTGCGGTTAAGGAAGCCCTCCGCCGGGTACCGAACAAGGGCATTGGTTACGGAATCCTGACCTATCTTACATCTCCCGGCCTTCGTGAAGGCTTGGCGGGAGGCATGTCGCCTCTTACCGCCTTTAACTACCTGGGCGACTTTGGCGGCGGACCAGGGGAGGATACGGAAGCAGGCGTGACCTTCTCACCGCTGATCGAGCTCTGCGGAGCACCGGTCTCCCCGGAGCAGAAGCTGACCCACCTGCTGTCCGTGAACGGCATGACGATCGGCGGCAGGCTGCAGTTCACCTTCAGCGTGCCGGCGGGAGCCTTCGCCGAAGGAGCCGTTGAGGCGCTGGCCTTCTCCTTCGGTGAACGGTTGAAGGCACTTGCCGAGCACTGCTTCCACCGGCCGTTGACCGAGTCCACACCAACGGATCTGGGCGGCCCATGGCTCACCATGGAAGAGCTTCGGAGCTGGCGAAGGGAGCTCTCACACGTCCTGTCCGGTGCGGAGATCGAGCGGATCTATCCGCTATCCCCCCTGCAGGAAGGGATGCTGTTCCATACGCAGCTCGATCCTTCCTCCACCGCTTACTTTGAGCAGATGACGCTCAGGCTGGAGGGCGGGCTCGACACGGACGCGCTGGAGCACAGCCTTCACCTCCTGACCGAACGCCATGAGAGCCTGCGGACCGTCTTCCGGCATACGTCCGGCGGCCTGCTGCAGGCAGTGTACTCGGGAAGAAGGACGAGCCTGAGCATGGAGGATCTGGCGGATCTTCCCCGGGAAGCGGCAGAGGAGCGGGTTCAAGCTTACTGCGCCGAAGACCGGGCATCCGGCTTCGATCCGGCCCGCGGCCCGCTGATGCGGTTCGCCTTGTTCCGGCTTGGCGACCGGGAGCATCGGCTGGTCTGGAGCTATCACCACGCGCTGATGGACGGTTGGTGCCTCGGACTCCTCGTAGGCGAGTTCCTGAAGCTCTATGAAAGCAGACTCGGCCGTGTGACAGCCGGACTCCCGGCCGTCGAGCCGTACTTCCGGTATATCGAATGGCTGCAGGAACGCGACACGGACTCCGCAAGAGCTTACTGGCGCGGCAGATTGGCCGGCTGCGGGCCAAGAGCGGAACTCCCTGTGTGGCCGGAAGATCAACAAAGCGGAGCCAGGAATCAGGCACCGGCGGCCTATGTTCCGGAGGTACTGGATTTTGAGCTTGGTGCGAATGCCACAAAGGCGCTGGAGACGCTGGCCGCAGCCCACCGGACAACGCTGAGCATGGTGCTCCAGGGCATGTGGGGACTGCTGCTTGCCAAATATAACCACAGCCTCGATATCATCTTCGGCACGGTCGTATCCGGACGCCCAGCGGAGCTTCGCGGAGTCGAGACGATGGTCGGCCTCTTCATCAATACGATTGCCGTCCGCATGCAGCTCGATCCCTCCGAATCCTTCGGAGCCCTGCTGGAGCGCCTGCAGCAGGATGCCCTCGAGAGCGGGAGCCATGATTATCTCTCGCTGGCGGAGATCGGTAAGCTGAGCGGAATCCAGGGGGAGCTGGCGAGCCATCTCTTCGTATTCGAGAATTATCCTCTGGACGCCGGAGGGTATGGGTCAGCCTCACAGAGTGGACTGAACCTGTCAGGCATCGATCTGTTCGAGCATACGAATTACGACTTTACGATCATCGTGCTGCCGTCCGATTCGCTGCGCATCCGGTTCTCCTACAACGCGGGGGTGTTCCCGCGCCGGAGTATGCAGCGAATCCGGGAACACCTGCTTGCCCTGACGGAGCAGATTGTCAGAGCACCGGAAGCGCTCCTCGGCGAGCTGGACATCCTCACCGAAGTAGAGAGGCTGGAGAGCGTGCAGGCGCTGCAGCTGCTGGAGCAGCCATATCCTAGCGATACAACAGTCGACGGGCTTGTGAGCGAGCAGGCGGCCAGGACCCCGGAGCGGGTCGCCGTGACGGATGCCCAGGGCCGGATCACCTACGGCGAGCTGGAACAGGCTGCCGTCCGCCTTGCGCAGAAGCTCCAAGCGCACGGGGCGGGCCGGGGCGGGCGTGTGGGTCTCATCGTATCGCGCGGAATCCGTACCGTGCTCGGCATGCTGGCCATCCTGAAGACGGGGGCCGCCTATGTGCCCATCGAGCCCGGGGACCCGGCGGACCGGAAGCAGTATGCGGTCCGCCAGGCGGGGGTCAGCCTCCTGCTGGCCGAGACCGGCTGCGGCGCAGAAGAGCTCGGGCTTCCCGTTATCGGCTTCGACGAGAACGGCGGCACAGCCGGGGACCAATTACGGCTGCATGCCGGCCTGAAGCCGGCTCAGACGGATGACAGCGAACGGCACACGCCGGACGATCTCGCCTATATCCTGTTCACCTCGGGATCTACGGGTCAGCCGAAGGGCGTCATGATCACCCACCGCTCGGCAGTCAACCTGCTCCATGCGGTCAATCTCGAATACAGTGTCGGGTGCGATGACCGGATGCTGTGGGTGACTTCGATGAACTTTGACTTGTCCGTCTATGACTTGTTCGGCGTACTGGCTGCCGGCGGCACCGTAGTGACCGCCTTGAAGGAGGACGTGCAGGATCCCGACCGTTTGTGGAAGCTGATGAAGGAAGAGAGGATCACCCTCTGGGATTCCGTGCCGACCACGATGGGCTATCTGGTGGACTCGCTGGAGCGCAGCGGACTGCCGGCTGTCCAGACCGATCTGCGGCTGGTGCTTCTCAGCGGCGACTGGATTCCCGTAGCGCTGAAGGACCGGATGGGCCGGTTCTTCCCCCAGGCCGGGGTTATCGGACTCGGCGGCGCAACCGAAGCAACCGTCTGGTCGAATCATTATCCGATTCGCGAGGTGAAGGAAGACCAGCGCAGCATTCCTTACGGCAGGCCGCTGGCCAACAACGCTTTTTATATTCTCGATCTCTTCGGTCAACCGGTGCCCCCAGGCATCGCAGGCGAGCTGCACATCGGGGGACTGGGTGTCGCCCAAGGCTATGTGAATGATCCTGAGCGGACGGAACGGGCCTTCACGGCCGATCCCTTCCACCCGGGAGGCCGGATGTACCGGACCGGCGACCTCGGCCGGCTGCTGCCCTGCGGCAACATGGAATTCCTCGGACGCAAAGACCACCAGGTCAAAGTCCGGGGCTACCGCATCGAGCTTGGGGAGATCGAGTACCGGCTCGGGCAGCTGCCGGGTGTGACCGGGGCTCTGGCCCTTGTCACGGAGCCGGAGGAGGGCCGGGAAGGTCAGCTGTGCGCTTATGTGGTGACGGAGCAGCCGCTGGACGTCCGCTTCGTAAGGAACGCCCTTGGCCGGACGCTGCCAAGCTACATGCTTCCGCAGCATGTGATATGCCTTGAAGCGCTGCCGCTCACACCCAACGGCAAGATTGACCGCCGGGCGCTGCCGAAGCCGTCTTCCATGGACACCGGGGCTGTAACAGAGCCCCGCAATGAACTGGAACTCCGGCTGACGGAGATATGGCAGGAAGCGCTCGGTCTCGAAGTCCTCGGAATCGATGAGGATGTCTTCACCCGGGGCGCCCATTCGCTCATGGCCGCCTCCGTCGCCTCGAGGATCGGGAATCTGCTTGGGCACACGCTGCCTCTTCCGCTGCTCTTCCGCTGCCCGACCGTCCGCGAGCTCGCCGAGAAGCTGAAGCTGTGGCAGGAATGGCAGGGGGAAGGGGACGAGCCGTACTCGATCTTCGGAGCGCAAGAGGGGCCGGCAGTGTTCTGTTTCCCTCCGGTGGCAGGCTACGGCTTCCATTACCGCGGCCTGGCCGAAGCGCTGCCTGACTATGCCTGGATCGCCTTCGACTTCCTGGAAGGGGAAGATCCAGTGGAACAGTATGTGGAGCGGATCACCGCGCTTCAGCCCGAAGGCCCGTATGTGCTGCTCGGGTACTCCGCGGGCGGCAACCTTGCCCACGCTGCGGCACAGCGGCTCGAGGAGCGGGGGAGGAAGGTATCGATTCTCATCCTCCTGGATGCGGTTCGAAGACTGGAGCCCCACGTTCTGAGCAAGGAGGAGATGGAGAGGCAGACACGGGAGCTGCTTGACCTGGCGGAGGCCGGTGACCAGCAGGAACTTCTCCGTCTGCCGGAGGTCCGAGCGGCAGCGGAGCGGCGCATGAACGCCTACCGGCTGTGGCTGAACACCATGGCCAACACCGGATCGCTGCAGGCACCGCTCTTCATCCTCGATACGGAGGAGACGGGGGCCGGCTTCTCCTGGACCGGCGCATCTCGAAGCCGCACTGCTATCCGCCGGGCGGCAGGCACACACACCAGCATGCTGCAGGAAGCCGAGCTTCAGAGCAATGCGAGGATCATCGGGGAAGTATTGAACCAAGTATACGAGGGGATGCGGCAGGCTGAGGTCAGTCTGGACACCCGATAAGGAATCAGGAACGCCAGCTTCACATCAGGCGGCATCCGGCAGGGTGCCGCCGCTTTTTTGAAATAGAAGACATACAGGACTCAACTCGTTCCAGCTCGTTTCTGTCTTCTGTTATTTATGAGAAAGGATGATGATTTCAAATGAAATTATTTTGCATTCCTTATGCCGGCGGTTCAGCCGCAATCTACTCCCGCTGGAGGGCGGAGCTCCACCCGGACATCGAACTCGTGCCTCTGGAGCTGCCCGGACGGGGAAGCCGGATCGGGGAACCGCTGTGCCGGGACATCGAGTCACTGTCCCGCGATGCGGCCGCCCGGATCCGGAAGGAAGCGGGAGAAGCTCCCTTTTCTGTCTTCGGTCACAGTCTGGGCAGCCTGGTTGCTTATGAAGCCGCTCATCTGCTGCTGCAGGACGGGGGAAGAGAGCCCTTCCATCTCTTTGCGTCCGGACGGGGAGCTGTGCATCTGGAACCGAAGCGCGAACGTCTCCTTTCTTTATCCGCTGGGGGATCAGGAGTTCATGGAGGCGATCTTCGAGCTGGGAGGCACGCCGCGGGAGGTGCTGCAGCATAAGGAGATCTTATCTTTGTTCCTGCCGATCCTGAGAGAGGATTACCGGATTTCCGAAACGTATGTCTACCGGGAACGTCCGCCCTTTCCATTCGATATCACCGTCATGTATGGAACGGAAGACAGAACGCATCTGCCGAACGTGCCGGAGTGGAGCAGGCATACTGGGGGCGAGTGCCGGCTGAAAGCTTACGAGGGAGATCACTTTTTCCTGAACGACAGCCGTCACCGGACTGAGATGATCGTTCTCATCAATCATACGCTGAGAAGCGTACCGGCTGCCGGGTTGGCGGCAGGAACGGGTCTTCGTACATAAGCCTTACCGGCTGCCGCCGAACCGTGGACCCGTCCCGCGCCGGACTGCCGCATGTATCCCCGTAGGACGATGCCTGATATATCCCATTTGGGATCTATCAGGCCCTGTGCGGGATCGATTATGCTTACCCTTGAATCGTTGTGTGCAGCACTGAATTGGCAGTCAGCTGCGACATGCAGCAGCAAACCTTTAGCTGCAATCACCACTTGCATTCCGCTTGATTATGATAACGAGGTGTATAAGCAGATGGACAACCGTATGCCGTTAGAGCCAATCGCCATCATCGGGGTCGGATGCCGGTTCCCCGGCGGAGCCCATTCTCCCGAACTGTATTGGAAGCTTCTCACTGAAGGCAGGGACGCCGTTACGGAAGTGCCGGCGGACCGCTGGAGTATTCACTCCTACTATGACCCGGAGCGCTCCAAACAAGCCAAAACCGTAACGAAGTGGGGCGGCTTCCTGGATCGGATCGACGAATTCGATGCCGGTTTCTTCGGCATGTCGCCGCGGGAGGCGGCCTTCCTCGATCCCCAGCAGCGCCTGCTGCTCGAAGTGGCCCTGGAAGCGCTCGAGGATGGGGGCCAGCCGCTGGAGCGGATGGCGGGAAGCCGGACGGGGGTGTACATCGGCGGATTCACCCTGGACTACAAACTGCTTCAATTCCAGGAGAGCAACCGTCATTTGGTCGATTCCCATACCGCTACAGGCTCGATGATGACCCTTCTGTCCAACCGCCTCTCCTATATGTTCGATCTGCGGGGGCCGAGCGTATCGGTCGACACCGCCTGCTCCTCGTCGCTCGTGGCCGTCCACCTGGCCTGCCAAAGCCTGTGGAACGGGGAAAGCGAGATGGCCCTGGCCGGCGGCGTCAACGTGATGATCAAGCCCGAGTATACGATTGCCGAGTCGAAGGCCGGCATGCTGTCCCCCGACGGCCGTTCCAAGGCGTTCGACGCGTCGGCTAACGGCTATGTGCGCGGGGAGGGCGCCGGAATCGTCGTCCTGAAACCGCTGGCCCGCGCGCTTGCGGACGGTGACCCGGTATATGCCTGCATCCGCGGTACGGCGGTCAACCAAGACGGCCACTCCAGCGGGCTGACCGTTCCCCGGGGAGAAGCCCAGGAGGCGCTTCTCCTTGAAGCTTATGCCAAGGCCGGGATCACACCCGACCAGATTCAATACGTGGAAGCTCACGGCACAGGCACACCGGTCGGCGATCCGATCGAAGCCAATGCGCTCGGCCGGATCCTCTCCCGAGGACGGGATGCCGCATCACCGTGCTACATCGGCTCGGTAAAAACGAACTTCGGCCATACCGAAGCGGCGGCCGGCATCGCCGGGCTGATCAAAACGGCGCTGTCGCTCAAGCACCGCCTGATTCCGCCGCACCTGCATCTGCAGCAGCCGAACCCGCAGATTCGGTTCGGGGAACACCTTCTCCAGGTTCCTGAAGCCGTAACCCCTTGGCCTTCGGCCGGGGGACAGGCTGGACAGGCACTCGCCGGAGTGAATTCATTCGGCTTCGGAGGCACGAACGCCCATGTCGTGCTCGAAGAGGCGCCGGCCATTGCGAGACGGGCAGGCAGCGACGAAGACGGTGACGGCGCCGGGAAAAGCTATCTTTTCCCTGTCAGCGCACAGAGCAAAGAAGCATTGGCTGCCCTGGCCGCTGCTTATGCGGAGCGGATTGCCGAGTTCCGCAGCTCCGCCCAACCGCCTTCGCTTCACGATTGGTGCTATACGGCGAGCCTTCGGCGGAGCCATCACCGGTTCCGACTCAGCGCGGCTGCCGGCTCATGGTCGGAGCTTGGAGATCAGCTTGCTGCCGCAGCACAGGGAGAGCCTGCCGCAGGACTGCATGTCGGTGCGGACCATGTCCCGGCCTCAGAGCCCGTCTTCGTCTTCACGGGAATGGGCCCGCAGTGGTGGGCGATGGGGCAGCAGCTCTACCGGGAAGACGGCATCTTCCGTGAGGCCGCCGACCGGTGCGACGAGGCGTTCCGCAAAGCATCCGGCTGGTCCATACTCGAAGCCATGCTGAAGCCCCAAGAGGAGTCCCGCATGGAGGAGACCGAGATTGCCCAGCCGGCGAACTTTGTGCTGCAGGTTGCTTTGGCGGCGCTGCTGGAAGCAAGAGGCATCCGGCCCAAGGCGATTGTCGGCCACAGCGCGGGGGAAGCGGCTGCCGCGTATGTCAGCGGAGCGCTCAGCTTGGACGATGCGGCCCTGTTGATCTATCACCGCAGCCGGCTGCAGCAGATGACCACCGGGCAGGGAAGGCTGGCCGCGGTCGGATTGTCCCTCGAGGAAGCCGCACCGCGCCTCGCCGGGCTCGAAGACCGGGTATCCTTCGCGGCCGTGAACTCACCCGGCTCCGTCACGCTGGTCGGGGAGCCGCAGGCTCTGGAGAAGATCGTCTCCGCGATCGAAGCGGAAGGCGTCTTCAGCCGCTACCTGCGCGGCAAAGTGCCTTATCACAGCCATTACATGGATCCGCTGCGGGAAGAGCTGCTGACTTCGCTGTCCGGACTGGCCCCTCGCGACGAGCACATCCCTTTGTATTCGACCGTGACCGGGGCGCAGATCAGCGGGAGAGAGCTCGGGGCGGCGTATTGGTGGCATAATGTGCGGGAGACGGTGCGGTTCGCCGATGCGGCAGCCGCCCTCATTGAGGAAGGGCATACCACCTTCATCGAGATCGGCCCGCATCCGGTGCTCTCCTCGTCGCTGCAGGAATGTCTCAGCCGGCTGGGGCGGACGGGAACGACGGCCGCCTCCCTCCGCCGCGGAGAGGAGGAGACCCGCTGCGTGCTGGAAGCCCTTGGAGCGCTGTACACCGCAGGCGCCACCGTCGACTGGAGCAGCATGTATCCCTTCGGCGGGGATCCGGTCTCCCTCCCGATGTATCCATGGCAGCGTGAGCGTCATTGGCAGGAATCCCCCGAAGCCGAAGCGGAGCGGCTGGGCTGCGAGTGCCATCCGCTGCTGGGCCGCAGGCTCTCCTCACCGCAGCCCACTTGGGAAAAGGAACTGAACCTGAGTCAGCTCAGCTTCCTGCGCGATCATGAGATTCAGAGTACCGTCGTCTATCCGGGCGCCGCTTACGTGGAGATGGGCATGGCCGCCGCCCGCGAGATCTACGGCGGATCCGGCTCGGGACTGTGCGGGGAAGTGCGCTTCCGCAAAGCCCTGTTCATCCCGGGCGGGGTGAACGTCTGGCTCCGGCTGGTATTCGACCCGGAGGATGCCGTCTTCCGGATCTACAGCACCAGCCGGATGGACCGGCAGGAGTGGACGCTGCATGCGACCGGCAGGTTCATTTCCCAAGTGGGCCAGGCACCAAAGGCGCAGAACCTTTCTGATCTGCAGGAACGCTGCACCACAGAGATCGACCGGGAACGGTGCTACAGTCATTTCCGCAAGCTGGGCCTGGAGTACGGGCCTGCCTTCCGGGGAATCCGGAAGCTTCTTCAGGGGGCGGACGAAGCGCTGGGACAGGTTGAAATTCCGGAAGAGGTTCTCCCGGAATGCGACCGGTATTCGATCCATCCGGCTGTACTCGATGTCGGCTTCCAGGTCCTCGCGGCTGCGCTTCCGTTCAGCGAGGAAGAGAACGCAGCTTCCGTCTATATGCCTACGGGAGTAAAACAAGGCACTCTGTACCGCAGCGTAAACCAGCGGATGTGGATTCATGCCCGGATTACCGAGAGCACCCCCCAAGTGCTGTATGGGGATATCCAGTTCCTGGATGAGGACGGGAACGTGCTCATGGAAATTCTGCGCTGCGAAGCCCGGTCACTGCAGGAAGATTCCGCCCAAAAGTGGGTCAAGCCCCAGTCTTTCTATGAGATGAAATGGAGCCCGTCGGAGCGCGGGGAGGACGTGCCTGCCAGGGAGTGGCCGCAGGGGACGAATGCATGGCTGGTATTGGCAGACGGAAACGGTCTTGGCGACGCACTGTCAGCCCAACTGGGCGGCCTTGGCCTGACCGCTGTGATGCTGCGGCCGGGAGACGGGTTCGAGAAATCGTCGGTCTCGGAGTACCGGATCGACCCGCGGAACCCCGAGCACTATGAAGCCCTGCTTCAGCAAACGCTGGCCGACGGAGTCCGGTTCCAGGGGATGCTTCACCTGTGGAATCTGGATGCCGTCGTGACGGAGGAGGCGGGCCCGGACACGCTTCTGCAATCCGAGATCACCGGATGCCATTCGGCGGTGTACTTGATTCAGGCACTGTCCAAAGGTCTCTCCAAAACGGCTCCCAAGCTGTGGATCGTTACCCGGGGAGCCCAGGCCGTAGGCGATTCGGCGGAAGGGCTCCAGATCGCGCAGGCGCCCGTGTGGGGTCTCGGTAAAATCATCGGCCATCAGGAGCATGCCGAATTCTGGGGAGGGATGGTCGATCTCGATCCGCTGTCGCTTGACCCGAAGAAGGACGCAGAGCTCTTGTGGAACCAGGTCCGGCACGCCGACAGGGAGGACCAGACGGCTTTCCGCGATGGGAAGCGGCATACCGTCCGCCTCACGCTGTGCAGCAGCCACGCGCTGCCCGTCCCTCCGGCCATGCGGCAGGACGGCGCGTATTTGATCACGGGGGGACTGGGGGGGCTCGGCCTCGTCACCGCCAAGTGGATGGCCCAGCGCGGAGCGCGCCATCTGATTCTTATGGGGCGTCAGGGCCTGCCGCCCCGCACGCAGTGGGCAGGCACCGACAAGAATAGTCCGGCCGGCCAGCGCATTGCCGCTGTCCGCGAGATCGAGCTGCTGGGGGCTTCGGTCTATACGGCTGCCGTCGATGTGACGGACGGGGACTCCCTTGCTTCATGGATCGCCGGATATGAAGCGGAGCAGCGGCCTCCGATCCGGGGTGTTCTTCACACGGCGGGCGTCGCCAGACCGAAGCTGCTCCTGCATATGACCGGAGAAGAATTCAGTGATGTCATGCGGCCCAAGGCAGCGGGAGCCTGGAATTTGCACCGGCAGTTCGAGGGGCATGCCCTGGATTTCTTCATCTTGTATTCTTCCATTGCTTCCGTCGTCGTCTCTACCGGTCAGAGCAATTACTCTGCGGGCAATGCGTTCATGGACGCGCTGGCTCATTACCGCCAGTCGCTTGGCCTGCCTGCCCTCAGCATCAATTGGGGGCCATGGGGCGACGTGGGTCTGGCCACGCAGCTGGACCTCCTGGAGTATTTCGTCAAGCGCGGCTTCTATCCGATGACCCTGGAGCAGGGACTCGATGCGCTCGGCTATCTCATGGGCTGCCCGTACACGCAGTCTACCGTCATCGGAGCGGACTGGCCTACCGTAGCGGACTTCAACTATCCGCTCGGACAGGCGCCGTTAATGCTGCAGGACGTGATTGCCCGCAGCGGCAGCGGCGAGGAGAGGGATGAGGCGGATCGTCAGGATGCTTTTCTTACCGAGATCCTTGCCTTGGAGAAAGGGGAGCGGAAGGAGCACTTGGAGTCGTACCTGCTTGACCTCACGGCTTCCATTCTGAGAATCCACCGCTCGAAGCTCGCGACCGACCAGTCGATGTCCTACTGGGGGCTGGACTCCATGATGGCCATTGAACTGAAAGGACGGATCGACAGCCGGCTGCAGATTTCCCTGACGATCGTCGAGCTGCTCAAGGGTCCTTCCATCAGCGAGCTGGCCGACCTGATTCTGGAGCTGCTGGAGGACGGGAACCATGCGCTCGGCACTGAGGAGCAGCAGATCATGCAGGAGCTGGAGAAGCTGTCCACCGAGGAACTCACGGCGATGCTGCAGGAAGTTTCGGCAGGAGGCGATCCGCGGTGAGTGACCTGATCCAAAGGCTGCAGCATCTGCCCGCGCAGCAGCGGGCCGCGCTCATCGAACGGATGAAGCGCAGACTGACGGAACAGGATGACCGGATACAGGCGGCACAAAACAGAGGGGAAGAGGCTCCTCTGTCGATCACCCAGGAGAGGCTCTGGCTCCAGCAGCAGCTGGAGCCCGGCAGTCCTTTCTATAATCTGCCCGTATGCCTTCGCATCCGGGGGCCGCTGAATGTACATACGCTGCAGAGCAGCTTCAGCCAGGTGGTCCGCCGTCATGAGATTCTGAGAACGGTAATCAGGACAGACGATGACGGCCGGCCGGTTCAGGTACCTGCAGCGTTCGAAGGAACACCGGTTGAGGTTCGGTCCTGCTGCGGGGATTCACCGGAAAGCCGTCTCGCGGACGTACAGGCACAGATCCGGGAGCTGCTGGCCGTATCCCTGGACATGTCCCGTCCCTTGTGGCGGGCCAGTCTGTGGCGCATCGGGGATGAGGAACATGTCCTGTTCCTCATCCTGCATCATGTGATTTTCGACGGGTGGTCGCTCAGTGTGCTGATCGGTGATCTGCTGGCCTTTTACCGGGCCGGTACCTTGAACGGGGAGCCTGCGCTCGACCCGCTGGACATCCAGTATCCGGATTACGCAGCGTGGCAGCGCAGCCGGCAGGATCATCCGGGATGGCAGGAGCAGCTTTCGTACTGGAAGGAGGAGCTGGCGGATGTGCCTGCCCTTCATCTGCACAGCGACCTTCCGAGGCCGCCGGTCCAGACCTTTAACGGCTCGTCCTGCACGGTCCTTCTGCCCAAATCCTTGTGGAACAGCCTCAAGGAGTTCAGCCGCCGTGAGGGCGTCACGCCCTTCATCACACTGCTCGCTGCGTTCAAGGTCATGCTGTACCAGCACACGGGCCAAAGTGACTTCGCAGTGGGAACCCCCGTTTCCGGAAGATCCCGTCCGGAGCTCGAGCTGCTGGTGGGCCCGTTCATCAATACCTTGGCCATTCGGACCGACCTTTCGGGCAATCCGGGATTCGCAGCCGTACTCGCCCAAGTCCGGGAGAAGGCGCTGGGGGCCTTCGAACACCAGGATGTGCCGTTCGACCGGGTCGTCCATGCGGTGAGCCCCCAGAGGGTGATGAGCCACAGCCCGCTGTTTCAGGTCATGTTCACGCTCCAAAAACCGCTTCCCCCCTTGGATGGTGTGCCGGAGCTCGACTGGGAGTTCATGCTCGTCGACCGGCTTGCCTCACATGTTGACCTGTCGATGGAAGTGTTCGAAGGCGAGGAAGGGGCAGCATGTCTCATTGAATACAACACGGACCTCTTCCGCACGGAACGCATGGAAAGACTGGCGGCCTACTTCCGTACGCTGCTGGAGAGCATTCTTCTTCATCCCCTGCAAAAGATCGACAGCCTCGGGAGCGAGGGAAGACTGACTCCGGAAGAAAAGCTGACGCTGGAGCGCTTCAACCAAACGGAACGGGCTTATCCGCAGGAGGGAAGGGGAGCCACCCTTCACGGCCTGTTCGATGAGCGGGTGCGGCTGACGCCCGAGAGGACTGCGATCGTGAGCGGCGCAGGCGAGTGGAGCTACCGCGAGCTGGGTGTGCGGGCGAACCGGACCGCCGCCGCGCTGCGGCTCGCCGGCATCCGGCCGGGCAGCGTCGTCGCCGTATTCGCCGAGCGGTCGCCGGAGCTGGTCGCAAGCCTCTTCGGCATCCTGAAGGCCGGTGCCGCTTATATGCCGGTCGATCCGTCCCATCCGGCTGAGCGCATCGCCTATCTCCTGCAGGACAGCGGGGCGGCCGCGCTGCTTGCGCTTGCTCCGCTGCCTGGGGAGCTAACCAGTCCTGTGCCTGTCCTGGATGCGGAGAGCCTGCATTCGGAAGCCGCCGAACCATCGGGCCCAGCCCCTTGGACGGAGGAGGCGGATGCCGGGTACCATCCGGAGTCGCTCGCCTATGTCATCTACACCTCCGGCTCCACCGGCCTGCCCAAGGGCGTGCAGGTCGAGCACCGCTCGGCCGTCAACACGCTCCGCGCCCTGCAGGAGCGCTACCCCCTGGAAGCCGGAAGCCGCTTCCTGTTCAAGACACCGTACACCTTCGACGTCTCGGTGCCCGAGCTGTTCGGCGGTCTGCTGGAAGGCGCGTCGCTGGCGGTTCTGCCGGCCGGCGACGAGAAGGACCCGCGGGCAATGCTCCGGGCGCTGGAGCGCTTCGAAGTCACGCACGTGAACTTTGTGCCGTCGATGCTCCGGCTGTTCCTCGAAGAAGTGCCGCCGGCATCGCTGCCCCGGCTGGAGTATGTCTTCTCAGTCGGCGAAGCGCTCGCTGCTGAGACGGCGCGGACGTGCCTCGAGCGGCTGCCGCAGGCTCAGCTGGCCAACCTGTACGGCCCGACGGAGGCCGCCGTCTATGCCGTGTGCGCCGAGCTTACGGCGGAGGACGCCGAACGCGGCATTCCGATCGGCACGCCGCTGGCCAACATGCGGGCTTACGTGCTCAACGCCGCCGATGCGCTGCAGCCCATCGGGGTGCCGGGCGAGCTGTGCCTGGCGGGCGTGGGTGTCGCCCGGGGCTACGGGGGCCGGCCGGAGCTCACGCAGGAGATGTTCTCTCCGGACCCGTTCGTCCCCGGCGGGCGGATGTACCGCACGGGGGACTTGGCCCGCTGGCTGCCTGACGGAAAGCTTGAGTATCTCGGCCGGATCGACCAGCAGATCAAGCTGAGGGGCTACCGCATTGAGCCGGGCGAGATCGAAGCGCGGCTCCTGGAGATCGGGGGCGTGCAGGAAGCTGCGGTCGTCCTGCACCGTGATACACAGGAGAATGCGGACCTGTGCGCCTATGTAGTGTGCAGCGAGCTGACGGATGCGGAGGGCATCCGCCGTGATCTGCAGCGGACGCTGCCGCCGTATATGGTGCCGGCGTACATCATGAAGCTGGACCGGCTGCCGGTGACCGCAAGCGGCAAGCTCGACCGCAAGTCGCTGCCCCGTCCGGAGCTTCAGGCCGGGAAGCGGTATGTGCCCCCGGGCACGGCGATGGAGACCGGGCTGGTCCGCATCTGGCAGGAGCTGCTGGAGCGCGAGCGCATCGGCATCCGTGACGACTTCTTCCGGATCGGCGGACACTCGCTGAAGGCGGCGATGCTCGTCTCCCGGATACACCAGGAGCTGCAGCGCGAAGCATCGCTCCGCGACGTGTTCCGCTGTCCGACCGTCGAGTCGCTGGCCCGCCTGCTTGAAGAACAGACGGACAGCCCGTATGCGGGCATCCCGGCGGCCCTGCTGCAGCCGTGGTATCCGGTATCGTCCGCGCAGAAACGGCTGTATATTCTGCAGCAGTTGGACGGGGCGGAGCTCAGCTACAATATGCCCGGTGTTATGGAGCTGACGGGCAGGCTCGACCGCGCCCGGCTGGAGCAGGCGCTGCAGTCGCTGGTCCGCCGCCACGAGGCGCTGAGGACTTCCTTTGCGCTGGTGGAGGGAGAGCCCCGGCAGCGGATTCTCCCGCCGGAGGAGGTGCAGCTGGAGCTGGGCTATGTCCATGCTCAGGATCTGGTGCCGGCCGGCAGTGCAGGACAATCAAGCCGCGAGGCAGATCCATTGGCCGGTCTTGAATCCGGACGGGAATCCGTATGGAGATCCTTATCCGCCCCCGTGAAAGAGTACGTCCGGAGCTTTATCCGGCCCTTCCGGCTGGAGGAGGCTCCGCTGGTGCGGGCCGGGCTGGTCGGGCTCGCTCCGGAACGGCATCTGCTTCTCCTGGATATGCACCACCTGATCGCCGACGGGGTCACGATGGAGCTGCTCGCCGGCGAGTGGATGCGCCTCTACGAAGGAGAGGAGCTGCCGCCGCTGCGGCTGCAGTACAAGGACTATGCGTGCTGGCAGCAGCAGTTCCTGCAAAGTGAACGGATCGAGCGGCAGCAGCGCTACTGGGAAGAGCAGCTGGCAGGCGAGCTGACGCCGCTGGAGCTGCCGTCCGACGCCGTGCGCCCTGCCGTGCGCAGCTTCGCGGGAGACCGTCTGCACTTCGAGCTGGATGGGGAACTCAGCGGGGCCCTCCGCCGGCTGGCCGAAGAAGAGCAGAGCACGCTGTACATGGTGCTGCTCGCGCTCTATACGGCCTGGCTCAGCCGCCTGTCCGGGCAGGAGGAAGTGCTGGTGGGCACGCCGGTGGCCGGCCGGCCGCACCGGGAGCTGGAAGGCATCGCGGGCATGTTCGTGAATACCCTGGTGATCCGCTCCCGTCCGCAGTTCGCCAAAGCCTTCCGCGATTACCTGAAAGAGATCCGGCAGACGTCCATGGATGCCCTGGAGCATGCGGATGTGCCGTTCGAGTCACTGGTCGAGAAGCTGGAGCTGCAGCGCGATCTCAGCCGCAACCCCTTGTTCGATGCCATGTTTGCCTGGCAGAACATGGACAGATCGCGGCTCGACAGCAAGGCGCTGCAGATCTGGAAGCTGGAGGCGGACAGCCCGGTCGCGAAGTTTGACCTTACGCTGTTTGCGGAGGAACGGGAAGGACGGATCGTCTTCGAGCTGGAGTACAGTACGGCATTGTTCCGCAGGGAAAGCGTGGAGCGGTGGGCCCGCAGCCTGATCAAGCTCGCCCGCGCCTTCTCCGCAGAGCCGGACCTGCCGCTGGCCGAGGCCTCCATGCTGCAGCCGGCCGAGCGGCGGCTGCTGACGCATTGGAATACAACCGATAAGCCCTACCCGAAGCAAGGAGCATTGGCGACGCTTCACGGCCTGTTCGATGAGCGGGTGCGGCTGACGCCCGAGCGGACCGCGCTCGTGAGCGGCGCAGGCGAGTGGAGCTACCGCGAGCTGGATGCGCGGGCGAACCGGACCGCCGCCGCTCTGCGGCTCACCGGCGTCGGGCCGGGCAGTGTCGTCGCCGTATTCGCCGAGCGGTCTCCGGAGCTGGTTGCAAGCCTCTTCGGCATCCTGAAGACCGGTGCCGCTTATATGCCGGTCGATCCGTCACATCCGGCAGAGCGTATTGCGTATCTGCTGCAGGACAGCGGGGCGGCCGCGCTGCTTGCGCTTGCTCCGCTGCCTGCGGAGCTTACCAGTCCTGTGCCTGTCGTGGATGCCGAGAGGCTGCACTTGGAAGCCGCCGAACCATCGGGCCCAGCCCCTTGGACGGAGGAGGCGGATGCCGGGTACGATCCGGAGTCGCTCGCCTATGTCATCTACACCTCCGGCTCCACCGGCCTGCCCAAGGGCGTGCAGGTCGAGCACCGCTCGGCCGTCAACACGCTCCGCGCCCTGCAGGAGCGCTACCCGGTGCAAGCCGGAAGCCGCTTCCTGTTCAAGACGCCGTACACCTTCGACGTCTCGGTGCCCGAGCTCTTCAGCGGCCTGCTGGAAGGCGCGTCGCTGGCGGTTCTTCCGGCCGGCGACGAGAAGGACCCGCGGGCGATGCTCCAGGCGCTGGAGCGCTTCGAAGTCACGCACGTGAACTTCGTGCCGTCCATGCTCCGGCTGTTCCTCGAGGAAGTGCAGACGGCATCGCTGCCCCGCCTGGAGTACGTCTTCTCGGCCGGCGAAGCACTGGCATCGGAGACGGCAAGAACATGCCTCAGACGGCTGCCGCACGCTCAGCTGGTGAACCTGTACGGCCCGACGGAGGCCGCCGTCTATGCCGTCTGCGCCGAGCTTACGGCGCAGGACGCCGAGCGCGGTATCCCGATCGGCACGCCGTTGGCCAATACGCGGGCCTACGTACTGAACGCCGCCGATGCGCTGCAGCCCATCGGCGTGCCGGGCGAGCTGTGCCTGGCGGGCGCGGGCGTCGCCCGGGGCTACGGGGGCCGGCCGGAGCTCACGGCGGAGCGGTTCTCCCCGGACCCGTTCATCCCCGGCGGACGGATGTACCGCACGGGGGACCTGGCCCGCTGGCGGCCAGACGGCAGGCTCGAGTATCTCGGGCGGATCGACCAGCAGATCAAGCTGAGGGGCTACCGCATTGAGCCGGGCGAGATCGAAGCGCGGCTGCTGGAGATCGAAGGCGTCCGGGAAGCCGCGGTCGTCCTGCACCGTGATGCGCAGGGGGATGCGGACCTGTGCGCCTATGTCGTGTGCAGCGAGCTGACGGATGCGGAGAGCATCCGCCGAGCGCTGCAGCGGACGCTGCCGCCGTATATGGTGCCGGCGTACATCATGAAGCTGGACCGGCTGCCGGTGACCGCAAGCGGCAAGCTCGACCGCAAGTCGCTGCCCCGTCCGGAGCTTCAGGCCGGAGAGCGGTATGTGCCCCCGGGCACGGCGATGGAGACCGGGCTGGTCCGCATCTGGCAGGAGCTGCTGGGGCGCGAGCGCATCGGCATCCGCGACGACTTCTTCCGGATCGGCGGACACTCGCTGAAGGCGGCGATGCTCGTCTCCCGGATACACCAGGAGCTGCAGCGCGAAGCCTCGCTCCGCGACGTGTTCCGCTGTCCGACCGTCGAGTCGCTGGCCCGCCTGCTTGAAGAACAGACGGACAGCCCGTATGCGGCCATACCGTCAGCCCTGCCGCAGTCGTGGTATCCGGTATCGTCCGCGCAGAAGCGGCTGTATATTCTGCAGCAGTTGGACGGCGCGGAGCTCAGCTACAATATGCCCGGTGTCTTGGAGCTTACGGGCAGGCTCGACCGTGTCCGGCTGGGGCAGGCGCTGCAGGCGCTGATCCGCCGTCACGAGGCGCTGAGGACGTCCTTTGCGCTGGTGGAGGTAGAGCCCCGGCAGCGGATTCTCCAGCCAGAAGAGGTTCGGCTGGATCTGGGCTTTGTCGATGCGCAGGATCTGGTGCCGGCCGGCAGCGGGGAAGCAGATACCGATGCCGTTCAGGAATCTGGATGGGCAGCCTTATCCACCCCTGTGAAAGAATACGTCCGGAGCTTTATCCGGCCCTTCCGGCTGGAGGAGGCTCCGCTGGTGCGGGCCGGGCTGATCGGGCTCGCTCCGGAGCGGCATCTGCTTCTCCTGGATATGCACCACCTGATCGCCGACGGAGTCACGATGGAGCTGCTCGCCGGCGAGTGGATGCGCCTCTACGAAGGAGAGGAGCTGACGCCGCTGCGGCTGCAGTACAAGGACTACGCGTGCTGGCAGCAGCAGTTCCTGCAAAGTGAGCGGATCGAGCGGCAGCAGCGCTACTGGGAAGAGCAGCTGGCAGGCGAGCTGACGCCGCTGGAGCTGCCTTCCGATACCGTGCGCCCTGCCGTGCGCAGCTTCGCGGGAGACCGGCTGCGCTTCGAGCTGGATCCCGAGCTCAGCGGAGCCCTCCGCCGTCTGGCCGAAGAAGAGGAGAGCACGCTGTACATGGTGCTGCTCGCGCTCTATACGGCCTGGCTCAGCCGCCTGTCCGGGCAGGAGGAAGTGCTGGTGGGCACGCCGGTGGCCGGTCGGCCGCACCGGGAGCTGGAAGGCATTGCGGGTATGTTCGTGAATACCCTGGTGCTCCGCACCCGTCCGCAGTTCTCCAAAGCCTTCCGGGATTATCTGAAAGAGATCCGGCAGACGTCCATGGATGCCTTGGAGCATGCGGATGTGCCGTTCGAGTCGCTGGTCGAGAAGCTGGAGCTGCAGCGCGATCTCAGCCGCAACCCCTTGTTCGATGCCATGTTTGCCTGGCAGAACATGGACAAATCGCAGCTGGACAGCACTACCCTTCAGATCCGGAAGCTGGAGGCGGACAGCCCGGTCGCGAAGTTTGACCTTACGCTGTTTGCGGAGGAACGGGAAGGACGGATCGTCTTCGAGCTGGAGTACAGTACGGCATTGTTCCGCAGGGACAGCGTCGAGCAGTGGGCCCACGGCTTCCTCGAGCTCGCTCGCGCCTTCTCCGCGAATCCGCAGCTGGGTCTGTCGGAAGCTTCCCTTCTGAGCGAAGCGGAACAGCGGAAGCTGCTCGCGCTTTGCAGTGGGCCACAGCCGGCTTATCCTGCCGAGGGGATGCCGGCAACGATCCACGGGCTGTTCGAGGCGCAGGCGGCCCGTACGCCAGGAGCAGTCGCGCTCGTATCCGAAGAAGGCGAACTGACCTACGGGCAGCTGCAAGAGCGCACGGACTCCTTGGCGGAGCGGCTTCGCGGGGAGGGGCTCGGCCCCGGATGCTTTGTCGGCATCCTTGCCGAGCGGTCGATCCGCATGGTCTGTGCAGCTCTCGCCGTGCTGAAGGCCGGCGCCGCCTATGTGCCTCTCGACGCTTCGCTGCCGGTGAGCCGGCTGCAGCACATCACAGGCTCGCTTGGCATGAGGGCTGTCATGGCTACCGCTTCCCTCGGTGATCAGGCCCTGGCCCTGCTGAAGGCCTCGCCATTCATGCAGTGTGTTGTGGCTGCCGAGGACGGTTCCGTGCTCGGCCGGCAAGCGGACGGCGAAGGAGCGGTCAGGCCGCAGCCATCCGCAGCGGGTGCCTGCATCGAAGGAGCTGCGAATCCCGCCTACGCCATCTTCACCTCCGGCTCGACCGGAACCCCCAAGGGGGTCGTCGTCTCGCACCGGCCCGTGGTCAATCTCATCACCTGGGTGAACGAAACCTTCGGTGTCGGTCCGCAGGACCGCGTGCTGTTCGTCACCTCACTGAGCTTCGACCTGTCGGTCTACGACATCTTCGGCCTGCTGGCGGCCGGCGGCTCGGTCCGCATCGTCGCCGAGCAGGATCTGCGCAGCCCGCAGCGGCTGCTCGCGCTGCTCAAGGATGAGCCCGTCACGCTGTGGGACTCGGCTCCCGCCGCCCTGGCGCAGCTCGAGCCGTTCTTCCCGGAAGCGGAGATGTCCGGCAGCCTGCGGCTGGTGCTCCTGAGCGGCGACTGGATTCCGCTGACGCTTCCCCCGGCGCTGAAGCGCGTCTGCCGGGGCGTGCGCGTCATCGCGCTGGGCGGGGCGACCGAGGCCGCGGTGTGGTCGAACTTCCACGAAGTCGGGGAGATCGACCCCGAGTGGACGAGCATTCCGTACGGCAGGCCCATCCGAGGCGCCCGCTATTACGTGCTTGACAGCCACGGGAACCTGTGCCCGGCCGGCGTTCCCGGTGAACTGTACATCGGTGGGGAGTGCCTCGCGGACGGCTATGCCGGTGACCCGGCGCTGACCGCGGAGCGCTTCGTGCCCGATCCGTACGGCCTGTATCCGGGGGCGCGGATGTACCGCACCGGCGACCGGGCGAGATGGCGCACCGAAGGCTGGCTCGAGTTCCTCGGCCGGACGGACCGCCAGGTGAAGATCCGCGGGTACCGGATCGAACCGGGCGAGATCCAGGCCGCTCTGCTCGCACATCCAGATATTACCGCAGCGGTGGTTACGCCATGGGACGGCGGAGCAGGGGAGAGAACGCTGTGCGCGTACCTTGTATCGGACCGGGAGCTCCCGGTCACCTTGCTCCGCGAGTTCCTGGCGGAGCGGCTGCCGGGCTATATGATTCCTTCGCACTTCGTCAGGCTTGACGCCATGCCGGTGACGGCCAACGGCAAGCTGGACGTGAAGGCCCTTCCCGCGCCTCCGGACGAGGTGCTGACCGGAGCTCCGTACGAGGGGCCCCGCAGCCCCGCGGAAGAGCTGCTCGTGCAGCTGTGGCAGGACGTGCTTCAGGTCCGGAAGGTCAGCATCCACGATCCGTTCTTCTCCCTGGGCGGGGATTCCATCAAAGCGATCCAGGTGATGTCCCGCCTGCACAAGCACGGCCTGCGGCTGGATGTACGGGATTTCTTCCAGTATCCGACGATCGCCGGATTGAGCCTGCATCTTCAGGCGGAATCGGCTGCCGCGCCGCAGGAGGAGATCACGGGGGAAAGCGCATTGACGCCTGTCCAGCGCTGGTTCTTCGAGCGGCTGGGACGCGAAGCGCACTTCAACCAGGCTATGATGCTGTACCGCCGGGAAGGCTTCCGGGAGGAGATCATCCGCGAAGTGTTCACCACGCTTGTGCGCCATCACGACGCACTCCGGCTGGTGTTCCCGGACAGCGGGACGCCAGGCTTCCGGGCGGTTCACCGGCCGGCCGGAGAAGACGGCTTCACTATGGAAAGCTTCGATTGGACGAAAGAGAGCGGCCAGGAAGGCCGGATCGAAGCGGAATGCACCCGGATTCAATCCGGCATGAATCTGGACCAAGGACCGCTGGTACGGCTCGGCCTGTTCCATACGCCGGAAGGAGACCATCTCCTGATCGCCGTGCATCATCTCGTCATCGACAGCGTCTCGTGGCGCATCCTGCTTGAAGACGTGATTACCCTCTACAGCGGGATGTCCGCCGGCGTTCCGGCCGGAACGCTACTTCCACCAAAGACGCATCCGTTCCGCGACTGGGCCGCAGGCCTGGAGAGGTATGCTCTAAGCACGGATCTCTTTAAGGAGAAAAGCTACTGGGCGGAACTCGCGAAGGGAACGGAGGCCCGCCTGCCGGTGGATGGGAACACGGGTGAGGCCGGACGGCGGACGATCCGCCTCTCCTGGTCTCCCGAGCTCACGAAGAGCCTGATCCGGGAAGCCGGACGGGTCTATAACGCGGACATGGACGTCATGCTGCTTACGGCACTCGCCCGGACGCTGGAAGAGGCTTGGGGGCTCCATGCCCTGCTGGTTCAGCTCGAAGGCCACGGCCGCGAAGGGCTGCTGCCGGAGCTGAATGTCTCCCGCACCGTCGGCTGGTTCACATCGATGTATCCGGTGAAACTGGAGCTCGGCCGGGACCGCTCTCCCGGACGAAGCATCAAGTCGGTCAAGGAACACCTCCGGCAGGTCCCCCGCAGAGGAGCCGGCTTCGGCGTCCTGAAGTATCTGACACCGCCTGCGGACCGGAAGGACTTCCCGCACTCCTTGCTGCCCGAAATCTCCTTCAATTATATGGGAGAGTACCAGCAGCGCCTGGATGCGGGAGGTACCGAGCTCTCGCGGCTCCAGCCGGGAAGCTCGTTCAACCCCCGGATGCCGCTCCTGCACGTTTGGAACCTGAACGCCCACCAGGAGCAGGATGCCTTGATCCTGGACTGGGAGTACGACGCCGGACTGCACCGCCGGGAGACGATGGAACGGATCGCCGGGCATCTTCACGAGCAGCTCCGTTTGCTCGCCGACCACTGTGCCGGTGTCCGGGAGACCGAGCATACCCCAACGGACTTTGCCTACAAAAATCTTGGGCTGGATGAGCTGGAAGAGCTTCTGGAGGAAGTGGCCGCCGGCTTGAATGAAGAGGAGTAATGCCCCTATGGACACCGGATTAGCCACGATAGTCGTGGGACTTGTGATCATCTTTCTCCTGTCGGCGGTGATGAAGCTGCGGGATCTGCCCGCTTTCCTGCAGCTCGTTGCCGACTATGAGGTGCTGCCTCCACGGCTGTCCTCCCTGTACGGCGTATTGACGCCTTTTCTGGAGATTGCGGGAGCGCTCATGCTGCTATTTCCCGGCACCCGGATCGCCGGGGCTTCTCTGCTGCTGGCCCTGCTGGCCAGCTTCGGGGGCGCCGTACTGACCGTGATGCTCAGCGGCCGCCAGGTCTCCTGCGGCTGCTACGGGAAGTGGATGGAATCGAACGCGGATGGCTTCACGCTGGTCAAGATCCTGCTGCTGTTTCTGCTGCTGGTCACGCTGCTGGTGTTTCCGGAGGAAGCCATGCGCGTCACCTGGCCTTCCATCGGGCTCGGGCTGCTCGTCGCCCTGGTGTTTTTCGTCCTGCAGATGATCTGGAATTATTATCAGGAGAACATGAAGCTTTTCTAAAAAGGAGGTATCCCATGAATTCGTTTATATTTTACTCCGTCATCGCCTTATGGCTGCTGCAGATTCCCATCATTTTCTTCCTCGTCGTGATGATCCGCTCGCTGAATGTGGTCTACATGCAGGCCATGTCTAACGCCGGCATTCGTGAAGGCGGGGAACTGCCCGCCTTCGAAGGGACGTCGATGACCACCGGCCGGCGGATTACCAGGAACAGCCTGGCCGGCAGGCCGACACTGATCGGCTTCGTGGCCCCGGGCTGCAAACGCTGCAAAGCGATGCTGCCGCACTGGAATGCCGCCTACGATAAGTACAAGGACCAGGTCAACTTCATCCTGATCGGCTACGGCAATGAAGCGAAGTTCCAGGCGATGCTCAAAACCCATCCCGTCCAGGGGGAACTGCTGCCCGGCAAGGAGCTGTTCGAGCTTCTGCGCTCCAAGCTGGCGGCATTCGCTTACTACGCGGACGCGGACGGCCGGGTCCGCCGCAAGGGCCTGTGCGAGAACATGGAGGATCTGCGCAGTCTGCTCGACGCAGACGCCCTGGATCAAGGCCGGCCGGAACCCGGCACCAAGCTTGCCGGCAGCGTCCCCGTTACGACAGCAGGGTAATACATCTATCCCATTTGGGATATGGAGGCCGTCACGGTCTTTCGCTATGCTTGGATTGAACATGCTGCGGTATGCAGCGATAGAACCTCCGGGAGGCTAACTTCGGTATGCAGGATGTGATCATCATTGGATCAGGACTGGGAGGGCTTGTTACCGGCGCTTACTTGTCCAAGGAAGGCAGCAGCAACGTAACCGTTTTGGAAAGGCATTACGTCCACGGAGGGTTCGCCACCTCCTTCCGCCGGCGGCCCTGGGAGTTCGATGTCTCCCTGCACTGCTTGAGCGGACTGGCCCAAGGGGGCAGGGTGGGGCAAATCTTCGAAGAGCTGGGCATGTTCGGACGCGTGGAATTCCACCGGGCCGAGAACCTGTACCGAGCGGTATTTCCGGAACATGATCTTTCCGTGTCCGGTGATCCTGGCGCTTACCGGGAAACCCTTCACCGCTTGTTCCCGCAGGAGAGGGGAGCCATTGACGGCTTCTTCCATGCCTGCGCCGAAATACGGGAAGAGATGATTCATACTCACTCCCGCAAACCCTCGACCATCATCGCCTACAAAGACGACTCCCTGCAGCAGATGATGGACCGCTTCACTATGTCGAAGGAGCTTCAATGCATGCTGGCCCAGTTCTGGGTCTACTTCGGCCTGCAGCCCTCCGAGCTGTCCGCCGTCTACTTCGCCTATGCCTGGACCGACTATCATCACTTCGGCGGCTACTACCCGCAGGGGCGGTCCCAGCGGATCTCCGATGCGCTGAAGGCGATCATCGAAGAGAACGGCGGCCGGGTCATCACCCGGGAGGATGTCGAAGAGATCACGGCCCCGGGAGGCCGGGTGAACGGGGTGAGAACGAAGCGGGGCCACGAGTATTCCGCCGACCTGGTCATCTCCAACATTCACCCCGGCCAGACGCTCTCGCGACTCTCCGACCCGGGCTCCGTGCCGGCGGCGTACCGGGAGAAGGTCCGCCGGCTCCGGCCCAGCTACTCCTGCCTTCAAGCTTACCTCATCATGCGGGGGAGCCTGAGCGAGGAATACGGCGAGCATCACCATGAGATTTTCCTCAACCCCACTTATGACCTCAATACGATCGGCGAAGCGATCCGGACCGAGCAGTACGAGGCGATGCCTCTGTGCATCACCGCGTACGAGAATATTGCTCCCGGGTATCAGCCGCAGCCGGTGACGACACTGACGGTGATGCAGCTGTGCGAAGCCGAGGGGTGGACCGGGGCTGGACGATGCGGCCTATCAAGCAAAGAAAGAAGAGATTCTCGCCCTGTATCTGCGGCGGCTCGAATCCCTGTATCCGGGCATCAGCGGCCGGATGGAGCATATGGAGCTGGCGACGCCGCGAACGGTGATCCGGTATACGAATCACCCGCAGGGGGCCATCTACGGCGCCGCCCCGACCGTGGAGCAGGCGCTCTCCAAGGGGCTCTCGCAGACCACGCCGATCGAGGGCCTCTATCTGGTCGGCGCGTGGAGCCGCCCGGGAGCGGGGTACAGCGGCGTGATCTCGGGCGGACACAATCTGGCGAAGCAGCTGATGGGCGTGCGGGTCTAAGGAGACAGACAAGGTGCAAAAGGAAGCATGTTATCTGGTAACCGGGGGAACCCGGGGCATCGGCAGAGCGGTGACGGAGGAGCTCCTGAATACAGGAGCCCGAGTCGCCTTCACCTACCGCAGCAGCGGAGAGGCGGCAGAGGAGCTTAAGGCGCGCTACGGGGACCGTGTGCTGGCGGTCAAGGCCGATGCGGAGCATCTGGAGCAGGCGCGCGAGACAGTGGCTCAGGTCAGGGAAGCCTTCGGCGCCCTGGACGGCCTGATCATCAATGCGGGGATTACGCGGGACAAGCCGCTGTTCCTCATGCAAGAAGAGGAATGGGACGAGGTGCTGCGGGTCAATCTCAAGGGTACATATAATTACGCGCGGGCTGCGATCTATGAGTTCGTCAAGCAAAACTCGGGCCGGATCGTCTGCATGACTTCGGTCAGCGGGATCACCGGAAGTCCCGGCCAAACGAATTACTCCGCAGCCAAGGCCGGACAGATCGGGTTCGTCCGTTCGCTGTCCAAGGAGGTCGCGCGTCACGGCATTACGGTGAACGCCGTGGCCCCAGGCTATATCGAGACGGATATGTGGGAAGCCATGAGGGAAGAAGCGAGAACTCATGCTCTCTCCTCCATCCCGATGGGCAGGGCGGGGAGGCCGGAGGACGTGGCCCATGCCGTCAGCTTCCTGCTCTCCCCGCAAGCCGGCTATATCACCGGCAGCGTCCTCGTGGTGGACGGGGGATTAAGCTCTTAAACAGGCCGCCCGCAGAAGGAGGCCATGAACCGAATGGAGGAATGCAGCGTGACACAGGAACAAGTGAAAAGCCAGCTCCGGGAGATCATTGCAGATCTGGTCGAGATCAGCGACTTCGCGGATCACGACGATTTTAACCGGGACCTCGGCATCGATTCGATGATGACCATCGAAATTATCGCGCAGATTGAGCGGAAGATGAACGTGGTCATTCCGGAATCCGCCCTGCCCGAATTCGTGGACCTCGAACGCACGGCGAACCGGATCTATGCCTTGGTGACGGAGCAAAGCGGCACGTCGGCAGCGGTTCAGGCGTGAGCGGGGCGTCCATCTCCATGCAGAGACGGATTGCGGTCACCGGACTTGGCGTGCTGTCCCCCGCAGGCTCGGGCAAAGCGAAGTTCTGGCGGGCGATGACCCGGGGGGAACTCGGCATCGGCGAGATTCAGGCCTTCGATACCTCCGTATTCAGCGTCAGCCGGGGCGGGGAAGTGACGGATGTCGATCCGGCATCCCTGCTGCGGGTGCTCGACCCGTCGGGCGTCTCCCGGACCACCCGGCTTGCAGCGGCAGCAGCCCGCATGGCCGCCGAGGATGCCGGCTTGCAGGAGGCGGAGTACCCGCCCGAGCGGGTCGGCGTCTGCTTCGGCACGACCATGGGCAACCATACCGTCCTCGAGCAGCACCATGACGAGGAACGCAGCGGGAACGAGCCGGATATCCGGCTCGGGGCCCACTATCCCTACGCCTGCATCTCCTCCGCCGTATCGGAGGAAATGGGCTGCGAGGGGCCGAGCTTCCTGATCCCCACGGCGTGCGCAGCCGGCAACTACGCAATCTCCTGGGGCAAGGAGCTCATCGAAGACGGCACGCTCGACGCGGCGATCGTCGGCGGCTCCGATGCGCTGTCGCGGACCTGCTTCGCCATGTTCCACCGGCTCGGAGCCATCGCCCCCGAACGCTGCCGCCCCTTCGATCTGGACCGGGAGGGCATGATGGTCAGCGAAGGGGCTGCCGCTCTTATCCTGGAGGATCTGGATCGGGCGAAGGCGCGGGGCGCCGTCATCTATGCGGAGCTGCTGGGGTACGGTCTGGCTTGTGACGCCAGCCATGCCACCGCGCCGCATCCGGAAGGACTCGGAGCCATGCTGGCCATGAAGCGGGCGATGGAGGATGCGGGAGTAGGGCCGGAAGACATCTCCTATATCTCCGCCCACGGCACCGGCACCCGGGCCAACGATTCCACCGAATCGACGGCCGTCCGCCGCACCTTCGGTCCTCTGGCCGAGATTCTTCCCGTCAGCTCGATCAAATCCATGATCGGCCATACAATGGGCGCCGCCAGCGCGATTGAAGCGGTGGCCTGCGCCTTGGCCGTGCATCACGGCGTGATTCCGCCCACGATGAATGTCGAGACGCCCGACCCTGACTGCGTCCCGAATACGGTCGCGAACCAGGCACAGCACATGCCGGTGTCGGTAGCTATGAGCAATGCCTTCGCCTTCGGAGGCAACATCTCTACGATCCTGCTGGGAGGCGCAGCCGAATGAACACAATGACTGACGAAGTAGTCCTGACAGGCATCGGTACCGTATCCTCGTTCGGCCTCGACGCCGATGCCCTGTGGGAGGCGGTCTGCAGCGGCCGTTACCATCCCGGCACCCCGCAGGCCGAAGGCGGGCACCGTACGATTCGTGTGCCGCAGGAAGACCTGGTTCCCGTGCTCGGCTCCAAAGGCCTGCGGTTCGTTCACGGGGCATCCCGCTTCTTGCTGGCCGCCTCGGCGGCGGCGCTCGAAGAAGCCGGTCTGCCGGCCGGCACCGTCGACCCGGACCGGCTCGGCATCGTAGTAGGCAGCAACTATGCGAATCTGCATACGGCCGACCTGTACGACCGGACGCTGCTCTCCGAAGGTCCGCGGGCGGTATCGGCCATGGAAGCGCCGAACCTGCTCGTCAATGCGCCGGCCGCTCTGCTCGGGGTCCGGCTGCAGGCCCGGGCGTGCAACACGACGATATCCACCGGCGCTTGCGCGGGGCTCGATGCGCTGGGCTATGCGATGACCCTCCTGCGCAGAGGCAAAGCGGACTGCATCCTCGTGGGCGGGACCGAGGAGCTCAGCCCTGAGCTCCTCGGCATCTATACGATGGCGGGAGCGCTACCGGAAGATCCCTCAGGGGATACCGGGAGACCCTTCGACGCCTCCAGCTGGGGGATCACCCCCGGGGAAGGAGCCGTGGCGGTCGTGCTCGAACGCCGATCCCATGCCGAAGGGCGGGGAGCCCGAATCCTGGCGGGGCTGGCCTCCTGGACCTCCGGCTGTGCAGCTGGGCGTACACCCGGCAAGCGGGAGAAGAGCCTGTCCCGGGTGATCGGCGAGGCTCTCTCCAAAGCGTCTGCGGCCCCGGGCGAGGTAGGGCTTGTGGTCTCCGGTGCCTGCGGGCTGGCTGCTCTGGATGAGCCGGAAGCCGAAGCGCTGCAGTCTCTCTTCGGCGGCAGACCGACGCCCGTCTGCGCCATCAAAGGCGTCACCGGCGAGACCGGCGGCGCCGGCGGCTTGTTCCAGCTTTTTGCGGCGGTGCGCTCGCAGGCGTCGGGAATCGTTCCCGCGACAGCGGGGGCGCGTGTAACGGTGCCCCCTCAGCCGCCGTTGTCCCTCACGGCCGAGCCGCAGCGGAGAAGTCCGGACGAACGCCGTCCTGCGCTGCTCACCGCTCTGGATCTCTCCGGAACGGTCAGTGCGGTAGTGATCCGCTAGAGGGGGCGAGCGGAACGGAAGGGAAGGAAGTCATGGCGGTGCGGGAAGACAAGAAGGAACGGATTATCGAAAGTGCGGTGGCCCTCTTCGCCGAGAACGGCTATTACAAGACGACGACCGGCCAGGTTGCCAAGGCGGCCGGAGTGACGCAGCCGTATGTGTTTCATTTTTTTGCCAATAAGGAAGCCCTGTTCAAAGCTGTGATCGACCGGGCCTGCGCTCGCATCAACGAAGCGTTCGCGGGCGTGGAGGAAGGGCCGGAGCGCCTTAAGCATGCGATGGGCTGTGTGTTCACGGAGATCATGAAAGCCCATCACAGCGAGATCCTGCTGGCCATGCAGGCCCATGCGATCGCGGAGCCGGAGATCCGTGAACACGTCAGAAGGCATTACCGGCAGATCCATGACACGGTGACCGATAAGTTCGAGAAAGCGGGCGTCAGCCAGCCGGACAAGGAAGCGAGCCGCTTCGTCGGCATCGGCTTCTTGATCGCCATCTCGGATGTCATGGATCTTCCCATGCTGAACGGCTTCTATGACAGTAATGAGGGGAAAGACACCTGCGGCGATGTGGGCACGGAAGGGGACGACTGGAGCGAAGTCTGCGTATAAATCACCGTACATCAATCTAGAGGAGCGGGGCGCTGCGGCGCCCGCTCCTCTGGTTGCCGTGCAAACAGACTGAAGTCATACAGGTAGTGTGCGCATGGCTTCAGTCCGGGCACGTGACGGTGCAAGGTTGTGCTTCCATGACGGTTGTGATAAACTGTACCTAATTTTGATGACGGGAGTGGAACGAATGTAGAACTTTCTTGCTGTGAGATTACGAAAGGAACGGACTCAGCGGCCGGCTGTGCTCGTTTTATTTCGTCTCTGCAAGAAAGGAACTGCACTTCGTTTGCGCTCTTCGATCCGGACCCGCGTCCGTCCCTTTGGTAGGGGACGGATGTTTCCCGTATGGATCCGAGCCGCAGGAAGGCACCTTTCTTGCGGCTCTTTCTATTTCCATACGAAAGGATGACCGCCATGACCGCCATTCAGGTATCCAATCTTACGTTTGCTTATCCGGGCAGCTATGACCCCATCTTCGAAGGGGTCAGCTTCCAAATCGATACGGACTGGAAGCTGGGGTTCACCGGGCGAAACGGCCGGGGAAAAACGACGTTCCTCCACCTGCTCCAGGGCAAATACGAATACAGCGGCACGATCTCCGCACCGGTTGCCTTTGATTATTTTCCGTTTCCCGTTGAACATCCGGATCATTTGACCGTCGACGTCCTCGAAGAGATCGTGCCGGGCTATGAGCACTGGAAGCTCATGCGTGAACTGAACCTGCTGAAGGTTTCGGAAGACGTGCTGTACCGGCCCTTCGAATCGCTGTCCCAAGGCGAGCAGACGAAGGTCTTATTGGCCGCACTGTTCATTCAGGACAACCGGTTTCTGCTCATCGACGAGCCGACCAATCACCTTGACCTGCACGCACGCAAGCTTGTCGGCGATTATCTGAACTCGAAGCGCGGGTTTATTCTCATATCGCACGACCGGGCCTTTCTCGACCGCTGCGTCGACCATATCCTGTCGATCAATAAGACGAATATCGAGATCCAAAAAGGCACCTTCTCCAGCTGGTGGACGAACAAAACCCGCCAGGACACATTCGAGATGGCGCAAAACGAAAAGCTGCAGAAAGACATCCAGCGTCTATCGGCTTCTTCCCAGCGTACGAGCGGCTGGTCCCACGAGATCGAAAAATCGAAAAACGGCACCCGCAACTCCGGCTCCAAGCTGGACAAGGGATATGTCGGGCACAAAGCAGCCAAAATGATGAAGCGCGCCAAATCCATCGAGCAGCGCCAGCACGCCGCGGTGGAGGAGAAATCGAAGCTGCTCAAAAATATCGAACAGGCCGAAAGCCTGGCGATCACGCAGCTCGCGTATCCCAAATCCGAACTCGCCGTACTGGATGACGTCACGATTTATTACGGGGAAAAAGCGGTATGCCGGAACGTCCGTCTGACGGTTGAGCAGGGGGACCGGATCGCCATCTCGGGACCGAACGGTTCGGGGAAGTCCAGCCTGCTCCGCCTCCTGGGCGGAGAGGGGCTGGAGTACACGGGCACGCTCCGGCGGGAGCCTCAGCTTCGAATTTCGTATGTATCCCAGGATACGTCTCATCTGCGGGGGTCGCTCTCGGACTATGCTGCCGAGCATGGGATCGACGAGAGCTTGTTTAAGACCATTTTGCGAAAGCTTGATTTCGCCCGCATCCAATTTGAGAAGGATATGGCCTCATTCAGCGGCGGGCAGAAGAAGAAGGTTTTGATTGCGAGAAGCCTGTGTGAAGAGGCTCATCTGCATATTTGGGACGAACCGCTCAACTTTGTCGATGTGATTTCCCGGATGCAGATCGAGGAGCTGCTGCTGGCGTACGCACCGACCATTGTATTCGTAGAGCATGACCGGGAGTTTCACGAGCGCGTCGCCACCAAAACGATCGAGCTCGGCTAACGGGATAGCATCAGGAAGTTTATTGACTTTCAGCGATGGGCGGGAGACGATCAGACGAATCGCGTGAGAATGGACAGTGTAACGAGTTAGCATAGGGTCAGCAAGCACGAAGATAAAGCACTTCTTCCCACCGGAGGAAGTGCTTTGTTGACCCTGCATTCATAGGAAAAGACCGCACCCTAAAGGCACGGTCTCCATTGCATCAACTTAACTTTTCAAAAAATCAATCAGGATGGCGTTGAACTCCTCCGGATGGGTTGCATTCAACCCGTGCGGACCGCCCTTAATAACAGCAAGCTGGCTGCCTGGGATCAGATCATGCGCTCTTTGGCCGCTGACCTCCACCGGTACGATGGCATCGGCGTCCCCGTGAATAATCAGCGTCGGGATAGTGAACTTCGCTACATCAGCCCGGAAGTCGGTACGCCCGAAGGCATCGATGCAGTCCAATGTTCCTTTCGGCGAAGCATACGACGCGATATTCAGGTTGTAGAGACGAAACGGCTCGCTTACCAAATCGGTCCGGTCGCCGGCTGCAAAAAAGTTCTTGATAAACGCTTCGAGGAACGCAATCCGGTCCGCTTTGATGCCGGCTTGGAAAGATTGAATGGCCTCCTCCGCGAGCCCGCCTTCCGGATGCTCGTCCGATTTATAGAAATAGGGGACAACCGATGCGGCGAACACGGCCTTCTTCACCCGGTCACTGCCATAGGTACCGACATAACGCGCCACTTCGCCTCCGCCCATCGAGAAACCGACCAAGGTTACGTCGCGAAGGTCCAGGTGCTCTATCAGCTTATGAAGATCGGCTGCAAAGGTATCGTAGTCATACCCGTTCCAGGGCTGGGACGACTTTCCGAAGCCCCGGCGGTCATAGGTAATGACCCGATACCCCGCTTCGATCAAAGCCGGGACTTGAGCCTCCCACGACCGTCCGCTGAGCGGCCAGCCATGAATCAGGACGACCGGCTTGCCGGTTCCATGATCCTCGTAATAGATTTCGACGGGTACTGCATTTTCTTCTGCAACAGTTACATAAGCCATAGTAAATTCTCCTCTCCAATAGTAAATGCCTAACCCAATTTTATCCTCTAATACCAATACCCATCAATCACCATTTTTCTATATTTTGTATTCAATTATTCTATAGTTAACCGGTAACCTTTATCACTTTCCGTGCGTCTAATCCAATTGAATTGAATACTAACCCAGAAAAGCAGGTGATATGAAAGATGATCTCTTGGACCAAGCGGGCAGCCCTGCTGACATGCTGCAGCCTGTTTCTGCTAACCGCCGCTCCTTTGCCTTCCGCCTCAGCAGCTGTCACTTCCCGCGCGGCGCTGCCGCCCTTTCCCGTAACTCTGAACGGGGTGGACTTGGATTCGGCGCACAGTAAGTATCCGTTCCTTTACATGAATAGCATCACATATATGCCCCTGACTTGGAACCATCTCCAGTCACTGAATATCAAGTCCCATTGGAGTGAAGAGGAAGGGCTGATGATCATGCCGAACGGGGATTATCCGCCTCCCATACAGGAAGGGCCACCGGAGCAGGACCTCTCCGACAAACGAAACGCTGCTGCTTTCTCCGTGAAGCGGTTAAACCAGCGACTTTGGATTAACGGGACCGTGATTGACAACGAGACGGAGCCTTACCCCTTCCTGACCTTCCGGGATGTGGTCTATATGCCGTTGACGTGGCGCTATGTGCACGAACTTCTGCACTTGGAGATCAGATGGGATGCGGACAACGGCCTGACATTGGTCGGCGGTCAGAACGTTATGGGCCCGGTGGCCGGGGAAGATGATCATGCGCTTTACTTCTCTTCCATGCTCCTGGACCCGGCAAAGGGCGTCTTGAAGATGGATAAAAGTACTTATCTTATGACATGGAAGAACCGTGAATCCGTCAAATCCCTTGTGGATCACACGAGGACAGCCACTCCTCCCTATGGTGGAAAGCCCGCGGATGTGATCCGAAAGGACAGGAACCTGTATTACGGGGGCCAGCTCCTGTATACGCTGACGGATTCGGACGTCTGGGAAGCCGCGGATTATGGTCCTCCCGTGCACACCTATACTGAATTTGATGCCGGCCGACAAGGCGTCATTGTCACCGTCAACCTCAGGCTTCCCTTGCCGGTCATCGGGCCGTATCACGGAACAACCTACAACTTCCTGGTCCGGAGCGGCAAGGTGAGCCGCCTGGAACACTTCAACACCCGTCTGAGCCGGGTCATCCCCAATCCGGACGGCTCCGTCTGGATCGCAGTCGACCGGCTGCCGAGCCGTCACGGCTACGAAATCGGATCGGCCCGAATCGGTCTCATGGATCCGGAGGGAAGGATCCGGCTCGTGAACGAACTGTTGAACGAAGCGGACGTCAGAGCCTTAGGGCTCCAGAACCCCGATCTGCCCAATCCGGCGGGAGCCGACGGAAGCCTGTATGTCGTCATGTCCGGATACACATGGGAGGGGGAGAAGAAAGATACCGCAGGTCTTTACACGCTGAATACCAAGTTGGAAACCGAGCGCCTGACGCATTCTGCGGCCGGCGACTATTATATGGATAAGAACCGCGGCCTCTATTGGCTGAAAGGGAACAATACCATTGAGAATGTGATGTCGCACGAAATCCATTCCTGGTTTGATTACGAGCTGGTTCGGATGGACTCACCATATTAGAAGTCGGGGGTAAAACCAAAGAAGGGGCCCGAGCGTTAGACGGGTTAGCCGGAATAAGCCCAGGGATCGCGCGAGGAGGTTACGCAATTATTCGTACCATTCGAATAGGACTCGAACCAGAAATTTAAAGTATTTGCAGCTCGTTAGTCCTCTGAATCCATATGGAAAGGAGGACTCCATGTCCCTTGTCTTTATAAAGGGATTGACGTATTTACAACTAAGGCCGAAATGCCTGAAGAAAACCAAGAGCTCGAAAAAAGGTATCTTTACTTTACCATAACGAAGGCGTCCGGCCGTTTACAATATAAGAGACCTGGTCCAAAAGGCCAGGTCTCTCTTCAGTTTCATTACGAAAACTCCGGTTGGATGAAATGAACTTGCGTAACAACCTTACCGCTACGTTTCGACCAGCAGCATGCAGCCAAAGGGCGGCAGCGCCAGCACCTGCCGGGCCGCGGGCGTATAAACCGCCCCCGACAGGGCGTCGGCCAGCATCCCGCCGACGCGCCGCCCGGCCGGCAGCTCAAGCTCCAGCTCCACCGGGTTCGGGCTGTGGTTCAGCACCGCCAGAACCTGCTCCGTACCGTCGTCGCGGATGTAGCCGAGTACCCCCAACGCCTCCTCTTCGAGCCAGCTGCGGTACGTTCCCCTCCGCAAAGCGCGGTGGCGCCGGCGCAGCGCGATCATGGTACGGAAGAAGCCGAACAGCTCCCGGTCCTGCGCCTCCTCATCCCAGATCATCGGCCGCCGGCAGTCGGGATCATATCCACCCCTCATGCCTACTTCATCGCCATAATAGATCATCGGCATACCGGTATAGGTCATCAAGAAAAAGACGGCAAGACGCAGCCGTTCCACGTCGTACTTCAAGTCATTCCAACCCAATCCGTGACGCTCGCACAGCGTCAGGAACCGGTCGGTGTCGTGGCTGCCGATCAGGTTGAACATCGCCTGGTTGGCGGCATCGCTGTGCATCATCCGGTTCAGGGCCAGCCGGGCGGAAAACTCGCGCACTCCGATGGCCTGCTTCGCGAAGAAATCGACGAGCGCCTCGCGAAGGACATAGTTCATCACGCCGTCGAATTGGTCGCCGCGCAGCCACGGCCCGGCGTGATGCATAATCTCGCCGATGATCAGCGCATCCGGCTTCACCGATTTGACCTTCTGCCGGAACCCGCGCCAGAACCCCATATCGACCTCGTTGGCGACGTCGAGGCGCCAGCCGTCGATGCCGGTCTCCCGAATCCAATAGGCCGCCACTTCCAGCAGGTATTGCGCCAGTTCGGCATCGGACGTGCGGAGCTTGGGCATTGTCTTGATTCCCGTCGCGAAGGTGAGATAGTTCGCCTCCGGCTCCTCGGTAACCGGGAATCCCTCAGCGTAAAACCACTGCCGGTAGCTCGAGTTCTCACCTTTTTCCACCAAATCGCGGAAAGCGAAGAACTCCTGGCCTGAATGGTTGAACACCGCATCGAGCATCACCCGGATGCCGAGCGCATGCGCTTCAGCCACCAAGGTCCGCAGCAGCTCCATGTCACCGAACTGCGGGTCGATCTTAAGATAATCCGAGATATCGTATTTGTGCGTCGAAGGGGACAGGAAGACCGGAGTCAGGTACATCAAAGTGACGCCCAGCTCCTGCAGATATGGAAGCTTCTGCCGAATGCCGGCCAGATCACCGCCGTACCAAGAATCAGGACGGGGACGGGCCTCCGGCGTCCAGGCTTCCGTCAGCGGGGGATCATTGGCGGGGTCCCCGTTGCAGAACCGCTCGGGGAAGATCTGGTATACGACTGCGTCGTGAATCCAGTCCGGCACCTCATGAATATTCGACGGGTTGAGGTAAGGGAAGTGGAACAGCCCGGCCTTGTCCCGGTGTACGGACGCCCCAAGCTCACCGTACCACACAGCACGACCCTCGGCATCCTCCAGCAGGAACAGGTAGCGCACCCGGAACGTGGACGTTTGGATAAGTCCCTCGAAGTAATCGTGAGCGGCCGTCGAGGCCGCAAGCTCCAGCTCGAGCGGCACTTCATGCCCATAGGGGACATAGCGGTCGGAATGCAGCACCCGCGCTCTGACCACCTCACCGCGCTTGGCGCGGATACGTACCTTGATCGCGTCCGCACGAACGGCGAAGGCATAAGGGATATCGTCAATATGATAGATTGCTTCCAGATTCATAGCAGGTTCTCTCCTTTTTTTCTCGGATCAGGACCATCCCCTACGGTACTAGCCCTTCGCCGCACCGGCGGTCAGGCCATCCACCAGGAACCGCTGCAGCCAGATAAACAGGATCATAACCGGCACGGCGAGCAGCACCGCACCGGCCGCGAAGATGGTGAAGTCGGTAGAGTTGAAACGGCTTACCATGTCATAGAGCCCAATGGCAAGCGTCGTTTTGTCCCCGGTGCGCAGGATCAGCTTGGCGAAAATAAAGTCTACCCACGCCCCGTTGAAGATCACCAGGCTTACATAGGTGAGCATCGGCTTCGACAGGGGAATCATGATGCGGGTAAAAATCTGCCAGTTCGTCGCTCCATCGATTCGAGCCGCCTCGTCCAGACTCCGGGGAATCGTGTCATAGAAGCCCTTGGCTACGAACACGTTGGAGAGGAAGGAGCCCGAGCTGTAGACCAGGATCAGCGCCCAGTGGCTGTTCAGCAGGTTCAATTGCAGAAGGAAGACGTAAATGGCGATCATCGACATGAAGCCCGGAAACATGTTCAGCACGAGCAGGCCCATGAGGCCATAGCGCCGTCCCACGAACCGGAAGCGGGCCACAGCATAGGAGCCAAGCAGCGTGAGGAATGTACCGAACAGGGTGGAGAAGACAGCGACCTTCAGTGTGTTCCGGAACCAGAGCAGGTAATCGTATTTGCGCCCGGACAGCAGTTCCCGGTAATGATCCAGGGTCAGGCCCTGCGGCAGAAGCGTCTCGCTGTACAAGCTGGTCCCCGTCTTGAACGAGGAGAGCAGAATCCACAGCGCGGGGTACAGACTGGCCAGCGAAGCGGCGGCCAGGATGACATAGGTCAGGATCAGTCTGAGGTTCATGCCGACATCTCCTCCTCCCGGTACGATCGACTTCTCCGGTAATTGATGATGGACAGGCTCGCAACGATGATGAAAATAAGGATACCGATCACCGCAGCCATATTATACTGCCGGTTGTTCAGCGTCAGCTTATAGAGCCAGGTCACGAGCAGGTCCGTGCCTCCCGCGTATTGGTAGTCCGATATGGCGGGATTGCCCTCCGTCAGCAGGAAAATCACGTTGAAGTTGTTGAAATTCCCCGCAAACTGCATGATGAGGATGGGCGCCGTGGTGAACAGGACCAGAGGCAGGGTGATACCGCTGAACCGCTGCCACGCAGAAGCACCGTCTACCGTGGCCGCTTCGTACAGATCCCGGGGGATCGTGGTCAGCACGCCCGAGATCAGGATCATGGAGAGCGGCACCCCGATCCACATGTTGACCGCAAGGACCGTCACCTTCGCCCAGAAGGGGTCGGTCAGCCAGGGAAGACCCTCGAGCCCCAGCAGACGGAGGGTTTGGTTCACCGGCCCGAACTGGTTGTTGAGCAGATTGCGGAATATCAGCAGCGATACGAGGTTCGGAAGCGCGAAGGGAATGACCAGCAGGGTCCGCCACAGCGCTTTGAACTTCACGTCCGGCTGGTGGATCAGTACGGCCAGCACCATCCCGCCGAAATAGGTGGTGACCGTGGAGAGCAGGGTCCAGATCACGGTCCACCCGAACACCCCGAAGAACGTACGGCTCCAGGACCGGAGGGAGATCAGGTTGGTGAAATTCTGCAGACCAACCCAATTCACGAGCTTGGCGGGAGGCAGGTTGGGAGCGGCGAAGTCGGTAAAAGCGAGCAGAATGCTGAAGAGCAGCGGCAGCACGGACAAGAAAAGCGCGGCAATCAGCGGAAGCGCCAGAATGAGGTAGGGAAAATGCCTTCCGCCCAATGCCAGCAGGCTCTCACGGAAGGTCTCCAGCCTCTCGCCCCGCTCCGTTCGGCAGGCCTGGCGCTTCGCATCCCGGATGCTGAACACATAGAGGCCCGCCAGAAGCAAGAGGATCATCAGGGCGATCAGCCCGTCGATCATGAGGAATATCGAATGGTCGCCGTCGGTCATTCGGAATTGATTGCCCGTCTTGACCATCTGTCTTGGCGCGGTGCCGAGTGTGATCAGGCCGTGCAGGCGGCGGATCAGACCGGCCGCTCCCCAGCTGACGGCGGCGGCACCGACCGCCGTTAAGGTCAAGCCTTTCATATACTGCCGGTTATACAGCTGTCCGGCGCCCATCCACAGGGCGGACAGTGCAGCGGCCTTCGTGGACCGGTTCCAGTTCATGCGCTCATGGCCTCCTGCCAATAGGTTGAAAGGGTAGGGTGATCCTTATTTTGCTGCGGACCGATTCTGATTCTGGTCCCGGATCGTCTGGACCGCCTTGTCGAGGGAAGCACGTACGTCCGCTTTGTCATTCCAGATCGCGGAGATGGCGGCCTCCATCGGAGCCCAGACATTGGCCATCTCAGGAAGGGACGGCATGGGGTCGGAATGCCCGAACTGCTCCAGGAAGCCGCTTACAATAGGATCCTGCTTCAAAAGAGGGTCTTCCGCGGCTTCCTTGTGGGCCGTGATGCTGCCGGTGGTCTTGAAGTTCGCGAGCGCATTCTCCTTGTTCGTCAGGAAATCGGCCAGCAGCTTAGAGGCATTGGGGTACTTCGTATACGAGTTCACATAGTAGCCACGGATCCCGGAGAACGATACGCTGTTCTTCCCCCCGGGAAGCTGGGGGAGGGGAGCGACATCGAAGCTGACATGGTTCCGGAAGCTCCCGACGGACCAGGGGCCGTCGATGTTGAAGGCCAGCTTGCCCTGCTGGAACAGCTGTGTCTTCACGTCATAGGTGACATCGGCCGTCTGGTACCGGCAGGATGGACTTCAGGCTCTGGAAGTAGGTCATGCCCTCTACGGCCTTCGGATGATTCAAGCCGATGTCAGTAGGATCTGTACCGCTCTTGCCGTAGACGTATCCGCCGAGGGCAGTGATGAAGGGATAGTTATAATACAAGCTCTTGTTCTCCCACATGACGGCGTACCGATTCGTGGAGGGGTCATTGAATGTGCGTGCGAACTCGGCAATCTCCTCCCAGGTGCGGGGGGGCCTGCTTCACAAGATCTTTGTTGTAGTAAAGCGCGTACGTCTCTATGGATTTGGGGTAGCCGTAGAGGATGCCATCGAAGGTAACCGCTTTCACGGCAGTATCAAGCTTCGTCTGACGGGTTCTCTCTTCAAGCACATCATTGGGAAGAACCAGGTTGGCGCTGGCCACATCGCCCAGCCGGTCATGCGGCAGCAGCACAACATCAGCCGCCAGGTTGGCCGGACCGTCGTTGGCCAGCTTGTTGGCCTGGTCGGGCGAGGGGACTTCCTCCACGGTAACGGGGACACCGAACTTCGCTTCAAACGCATTCAGTGCCGGCTGCAGGAAGTCGAATTCCGACTTCTCTTCCCAGATCGTCAGCGATGCCCCCGCTTCAGGGATGAGGTCTGCCGCTTCGGCAGGCCCCGCGCTATGCGGCCCGGTTTGCTCCGGGACAGGGGTGCCGGCGGTATGACCGCCGGAGGAGCCGCTGCCGTTCAGACTGCAGCCGGACAGCGAGCATGCGAGAAGAACGGCCGTGGCACTACGGAACCACACCTTGCGTGAACAATTCAAACTCATCGTATGAGCCCCCCAAGGGTATGAAATTTTCGGGAAACCGGTTTCCACGAGAACAAAAATAGCATAATCTTCCTGAGGGCGCAATCCCATTTTTTTCGCAAGCCTTGGGGAAATCATCCGTATCGAGACTATTTTCCTCCTCCAGGGGGATTGCGTATCGACCGTACCTGCTGGTATAATCCGGAATCAGAAGAGGTAAATCAAAGGGCAATGCTTCCCCGGAACCATCCGGTGACAACCCCGCTGATATCAGCGGGGTTATTTCTTTTGGCGGAGCACAACGAATGAAGGAGGCTGCAGTACATGGGAGATTCGGTTGAAAAGAAAGCGGTACTGACGCAAGCAGACCTGGCTGAGGGATGGAGGCAGTGCGGCTTGGGGAAAGGTCACGCAGTGATAGTCCATGCGTCGCTCAGCCGGCTTGGGTACGTGGTCGGAGGGGCCGAGACGCTGATCCGGTCGCTGCTCGAGGTCGTCGGTGAGGAGGGTACGGTCCTGATGCCATCCCAGACTTGGCGGAACCTCGATCCAGCTGCCGGTGTGCACTGGGAGGCCCCTGCAGAGAGCTGGCCGGTCATCCGCGCCCACTGGCCCGCTTATGATAAAGACATTACCCCCGCAGTCGGCATGGGGGCCGCAGCAGAGATGCTCCGGAAGTGGCCCGGCGCCCGGAGGTCGGACCATCCGGCACGCTCCTTCGCAGCTGTCGGCCGGTACGCGGAGGAGCTCACCGAAGGGCATGACCTCTCCAACATCTTCGGCGACGGCTCACCGCTGGAGCGGCTCTACCGGCGCAGCGGGTATGTGTTCCTGATCGGCGTAGGGCATGACAAGAACACTTCGCTGCACCTGGCGGAAACCCGGGCCCGCTTCCCTTCCAAGCGATACTCGGAAGAGAGCAGTGCCATGTGGATCAACGGGAAGCGGGAGTGGGTCACTTATACCACCCAAGCCGTAGACGACAGCGACTTCCTGCGCCTCGGGGAAGAGTACGAGCGGGAGACGGGACTCACGGCCCGCAGGATAGGGGGAGCGGACGTCCGGCTGCTGGAGCAGCGTCCGCTGGTCGACTGGGCCACCGCGTGGATGGAGCGGCATAGATCCTGAGACAGCGCTGAAGGGAAGCGGGCGAGGGGAGCTGCCGGCTGGATTCGAGACGAGCTGCAATACCAACCCACACAGGCAGGCAGCCGCCCGGCTGACGTAGACCTAATAAACGAACAGGAGAATGTATACTGATGACGGACTCCATTATTTTTGACATGGATGGGACTTTGTTTAGAACCGATACGATTCTGGAGCATGCTCTAGAGGAAACCTTCGATTACTTGAGAGACCTGAAGGCTTGGTCTGCCGAGACTCCTCTTCAAGCCTATCGGGCCATTATGGGAGTCCCTTTGCCGGTGGTGTGGGATACCTTGATGCCGGAGCATACGGACCAAATGAAGCATGAAGCTAACGCTTTCTTTCAGAAGCAGCTGATTCAGAATATTCGCAGCGGTAAAGGCCAACTGTATCCGGGAGTCACGGAGCTTCTCACGTACCTGAAGTCCAAGGGATTCACTATCTACATTGCCAGCAATGGGGAGATCGAATATTTGCAGGCGATTGTCGAGCACTACAGCCTGGATTCTTGGGTCACGAAGACCTTTAGTATCCAGCATATCCAGTCCCAGAGTAAAACGGATCTGGTCGCTCACATCATCCGAACCTATGACATTCGGCGTGCAGCGGTAGTCGGGGACCGGTTGTCGGATATACTTGCCGCTAAAAAGAATGGCCTCTTGTCGATAGGCTGCCGGTTTGATTTTGCTCAGGAAGAAGAACTAAGACAGGCTGATGTCATCGTCAATCATCTTGTTGAGGTTCAGGATTACATACACTAGGACGGCAGAAAGCGAGGGGCCGGGATGTACTATTCAATTCATGAATTGCAGCAAGCCTATCAGGCTGGAGAGGAAATGAAATTTCTTTTCTTCTGGGGTCATACGCCTGCGGCCGATGGCCGTATTACCGCCAGCTGTTTGAGCCAGTGGTGGGAAAGTCCCTTTATCGTGGAGGGCGAACAATACAGCTGTGCCGAGCAGTACATGATGGCTGAGAAGGCGAGACTTTTCGGGGACCAGAACATGGCTGCCGCGATTATGAAGGCGAAGCATCCGAAAGAAATGAAAGCTTACGGACGGGCCGTTCAGGGCTTTGATCCTGAGGTTTGGGACATTCGTTGTTATGATATCGTGCTGAACGGAAATCTGGCCAAGTTCGGACAGAACCCCAGCCTTTGGAACTTCATGAAGAGCTGTAATCAGCGGATCTTTGTGGAGGCGAGCCCAGTAGACCAAATCTGGGGGATTGGGCTTGCGTCAGATCATCCCCATGTACATAACCCAATGTTATGGAAGGGAAAAAATCTGCTTGGGTTCGCCTTGACGGAAGTCCGGGATCGTCTGATGAGCAGCGGGGCATAAGGTATGAGGGGCTCAAATTACCAAAGCCGGCAGAGGAAAACCCCGCAAGGGCGCTAGTAGCGCTCAAATGCGGGGTTTCGCTGTTTTGGCGTGCTGCCAATCCGCCAGTTTCGCCGCCGTAGGTGTATCCGGTACGGGCATGTAAATACAGCACATCAGGTGATCCAGATCGTTGATTTGGGTAAAAGTAATGATTTCAAACTGCAGCCGTCCCATAGACGCATGCTCCATCTCCACTTGAAGCCCATTCTTGTCGGCGACCTCATGCAGCGGCCACCACTCGGCGAACTCCCTGCTTTGTTCCGTCATCTCTCTGACAAGCCGGTTGTACCATAGCTGGTCGGCGCAGCGGTCATACACTTTTCGGAAGAAGGAGATCGCGACCTTCGTCGTGTGCTCCCAATTGACGACTTTCGCCCGGAAGGCCGGGTGCAGGAAGATGAGCCGCAGCATCTGCATCCCTTCGGGCGGCAGGGCGGAAAAGTCCGTGAAGATCTCGCAGGCCGTTTTGTTCCAGGCGACAAGCCGGTTCTCCGGACCGATCACGAAGAAAGGATATGGCGTGCTGTTCACCAGCTGCTTGAATGCGGGCGTCAGCTGTGCTGCCCCCTCGCGCTGCGAAGGATTGTACCGTCCCGCCAGCTGATACAGATATTCACGCTCCGCCGGTCTCATCTGCAGGGCTGAGGCCAGACGATCCAGCACCTCGGCGGATGCCGAAACTTCGCGGCCCTGCTCCAGCCAGGTATACCACGTTACGCTCACATCGGCGAGCTGAGCTACTTCCTCACGCCGAAGGCCGGGGGTTCGCCTGCGGGTATATCCTTCCGGGAGCCCCATCTGCTTGGGAGACAAACCGGATCGGCGCGTTTTCAAAAATTCCCCAATCGCCTTCCGCTGATGGCTGGCTTCCATAAGAGCCTTCCTCCAATCCGGGTAGTATTTATGACACTGCATGAACAGGCGGAAGCATTCCTGCGGGACACGGCATTACTGCCCGCATTCCACACCCAGGAGCCGGAAGAGCTGCGCAAGCTTGTTGCCGGGACGGCCATCTCCGATACGTTCGACATGGCTTCGACGGAAGACCGGTGGATTCCGGGAGCTCACGGCGACATCTTGGTCAGGATCTACCGGCCTATGGCGGAAGCCGTTCTTCCGGCTTTCGTCTTTTTCCACGGGGGCGGGTTCGTTCTCTGCGATGTGGAGAAGTACGATCCGCTCTGCCGCAAGCTTGCGTCCGTGACGGGCTGCGCCGTCGTATCGGTCGATTACCGTCTTGCTCCGGAGCATCCCTTTCCCGCTGCCGCTGAAGACGCGGTTTTTGCGGCAGAGTGGATTGCAGGACACTGCGCAGCGCTGGGATTCGATGCGGAGAAGCTGTTTGTGGCCGGTGACAGCGCCGGCGGCAATTTGGCTGCGGTGGCTGCTCAACAGGTCCAAAGAGAAGGAGCCTCTGTTTTCGCCGGCCAGGTGCTCATCTGTCCGATGACCGATTTTGCGGGCGATTATGATTCGATGCGCCGGTATGCATCCGGTTATTTTCTGAGCCGGGAGGCTCTGGATTATTTCGAACGGCATTATTTACGGGATGCGGGGAACCGGGATCTTCCGCTCGCATCGCCTATGCGGGGACCGCTCACCGGCCTGCCGCCCGCATTGATTGTGACAGCCGAATACGACCCGCTGCGGGATGAAGCGGAACTGTACGGCCGCCGCCTCATCGAAGCAGGGGGGACCGTCACGCTCAGGCGTTACCAAGGGATGATCCACGGATTTTATGCCATGACCGACCTGTTCGATGACGGCCACTCGGTCTACGAGGATATCTCTGCCTTCGTGCGCTCGCAAAGCCGAAATTAAAAGAAGCGTTCATGTAATGCGAAGAACCGCGCCAACCGCGGTTTTTTTTATTTGCAGGGATATAAGCTCATCCCCAAAATCAGGAACAAAATCCCGAATTAAATCAAACAATAATATAATTATACCTGTTATTAAACAAACATGTTTGTAAATTATCTATTTTATCATTGACTTGTTCATTGACCCGAATTACAATCAAGTCATTACGAAAAAAAGCACCGACATGGAGCGTGTAAAACCAATGAACATATCAACTTCGTTACACCATACACCTGTTATCGCTGCAGAGAATTACGCACAGGTGGACGGCCGCTATGCCCGTAACACGGATGTCAGTGGAATATCCCTGGGACTGGGTCAAGGGAAGGACCAGGGGAAAGCGGGCATATCCGCAAAAATTTGGCGGACTGCGGGTGAGTCAACGTCCGATCCAACCGAAGAACTGCCGATCCACCGCGTTCTTGACCTGGCCCTATTGATCTGCAGAAGCAGTTTGCATTTTCAGGATGCCTACCGATTGCCGAAGCTCTATGACCCGGATCATCCCCTGATCGACCGGATAGGACTGCAGGGAGCTGCGATGAACGTATCCGTATGCACGGACAATCCTGCGATTGATCAGGATATAAAGCGGTTTGCCCATGCGCTGAATGAGGATGGAGAGATGATCGGAGAACGTCTCCGCATCCTGGCCCGGCTTCTGGAGGAGATGGGATACTGACCGGCAGAGGAAAGGAGTAAACCCATGAATATAATAGAAGAGAATCTATTGTCGCCGGGAAGACAGCTGACGGATGTGGAAAGGGACCTCATCTGGAAAAAGCCCTTATCCCATAAGGCGAGTGAAGAAGAGCTGCGGATCTGCAGCGAAATCAGACGCAACTGGCACCGAGGCGAAATGAAAATCGCCAATATTCTCCTGGAAGGCGATGCCGGTTCGGGCAAAACCCAGCTGGCCAAAGCCTTGTCGGCGGCATTCGGGCTGCCCTATACGAAAGTGACCTGCTTCGCCGATATGGATAAATCCGATATTATCGGCTCTATCTTGCCCGTCATTTCTCCCGAGCGCTTAGAGAAGATGGAGCCTGCGGAGCAAACCGTTCTGAAGGCCTTGTATGAAAGCGACGGGTTTCAAAGCACAGCGGAGATTCTGACGGGCGTTCTGGGGATGACGGAAGAACAGGCGGCGGTGAAGGTGAAAGAATTGTGCAGCATGCTTGCCCGGGAAAAAGAGGACGAGGCGGTATCTTACCGGTTCTATCCGTCCGAGATTGTGAGAGCCTATCGGCACGGCTATCTTCTGGAAATCCAGGAGCCTACCGTGATCCGTGACGCCGCCGTATTGATGGCGCTCAACTCGGCCCTGGAGCTCGACGGCAGCCTCAATCTCCCGACAGAGATCATACGCCGGCATCCGGATTTCATCGCGGTCATCACAACCAACCGGAGCTATGCGGGAACCCGGCCGCTCAACGAAGCGCTGCGGGACAGGGTCCAGCACACGGAGAAGATGGATCTGCCCGGCAAGAATATCATGGTCGATAGAGCGATGGCCAAAACCGGTTATACCGATGAAGAAGTGCTGGATGTCCTGGCGGATGTCATCATTCTCCTGGACCAAACCGCCCGCGCGAATGCGATTAAGGGCGTGGCGGGCATGCGATCCTTGTTCTATTGGGCGGATGCTGTAGCAGCAGGGACTTCCGTGCACGAATCCCTTTACCATAAAGTCATCTACAAGATGACAACCGACTCCGAGGAAATCAAGATACTGGAGGATGCCTTGAGGAGCCGAGGCTTGCTGGCCGGTTTGGACAAGGTGGAGACGGAGACGTAAAAAAAAACGGAAATTCTAGATGAAATCGAAATGCCATCCTGGGGCACGGTCGACGATGCCGATCCGGAGCCTGATAAGAAGACAGGGGAGCAGGGTATAGCGGTCAAAAAGTCGGCGGATGGGGAGGAAAGCACTTCTGAGGTTTCGAATGAATCCACTTACACGGTAAGCTCGGATCAGGGGGAGGAAGGAGCGCCGCTCTATCATCAGGCGGACCCCGATTCCATGGCGGAGGAAGCGAAACAAAAAGAGCGGATGTTCCGCAAAAAGCTCAACCGGGATGCAAGGGCGGCGGTCTCCGGCTCCATTCACCAAAAGGTGAAGCTCATCGTCCACCGGCCGGATTATACGCCCGAAGCCGAGCAGGAATATGAACGCTTAAGCAGGGAGCTTATGCCTATCGTGCGGGAAATCGCCAGAAAAACCCTCCCCCTGCTGGAACAAGAAAATTCGTGCGAATTTGCCAGAAACCAATACCACGGCAGCCGCTTTCAGGCAGACCGCGTGGCTTATCAGGACTTCAGGTATTTTGCCAAAAAGCGTCCTCCCACCGAGAATCCGGCCCTAGTGGTGGGGCTGCGAGTGGATGAATCCGCGTCCATGTCGGCCTTCGGAAGATTGGAAGCGGCCAAGCGTGCGGTACTAGCCGTATACGAATTTTGCCAACTGTGCCAAATTCCCATCTTGATCTACGGAGATACGGCCGACGTTTCCCGATTGGAGCAGATGTCCATTTACGCCTATACCGATTTTGCACAAAGGGATCTCCACGACCGCTTCCGTCTGATGGGGATTCGGGCCCGGAGCAATAACCGTGATGGGATGGCGCTGCGCATGATCGCGGAACGGTTGGCGGCCGCGCCCCAGCAGTCCAAACTGCTGATCAGCCTCAGTGACGGGCAGCCCAAAGCCATGGAGGATTACACCGGAAGCCTTGCCCTGCAAGACATGCAGCTGACCCTTGCTGAATATGAACGCAAAGGCGTAACTTTCCTTGCGGCCGCCATCGGCCAGGACAAGGAAGTGATTCATCGGATCTACGGGAGCGAGAGATTCCTGGATATCTCCAATCTAAACGAACTGCCGGCCAAGCTGGTCCGGATCGTTGCCCGGTATCTTTGACGCAGGAAACCCTTTTGTCTCCAGCAGCGCTTCGGTTGCCTCCCACAGCTTGCGCTGCATGGCGGCATCTCCTCCGGGATACGCCGGTTCGATGGATGTTCCGGTTCCAACGGTAAAGTACCCGCCGGTGATTTGCTGATATTTGGGCTCGACCATCAGGCGGGTCATCAGATCGGCTCCTCTCCGCGGATCGCCAAGGCGGAGTAACTTCAACATTCGTTCCAGCAACGGGGCGAACCAGAGCTCCCGCCCGAGCCCGGTAACATTAAATCCCGGATTCAATGCATTCACGCTGATTCCCGTACCTGCCCACCGTCTTGCAAGCTCAGCAGTGAACATAATGTTGAACAATTTGGTTTTCCCATAGATGGGGGAAGACCCGAGTGCGGTAAACGGGGTGGAATCCGTTAAATCCTCCGGCAGCTTCAGCTTCCCGTGACGGCGTGAAGCCTCCGAGGCCACATTCACTATTCTGGCCTTGCCCGCATTCTGCAGGCAGGGCTTTAAGCGGTGTGTCAAAAGCCAAGGCGCCAAATAATTGACCGCGATCATTTCGGGAAGCCCCTCGGGAGTGACGCGTGCCTCAAACGCATGGATTCCCGCATTGTTCAACAGCACATCAATGGCAGGGTAAGCAGCGGCGATTTCGTTCCCTACCCGGTTTACGTCCTTAAGGAGCGACAAATCCGCATAAAAGAAGTCCACTTTCGCAGAGGGTGCCTTTTCTTCCATCTGCTTTTTTGTGTGTGCAGCGCGATCTTTACTCCTGGCAGTCAGAACAAGGTGAAAACCGCGTCTTCCCAGTTCTAACGCGACGAGCTGCCCCAGCCCGCTGGTGGCCCCTGTGATGACAGCTGTTTTTTTAGTCATGGTCACTGCTCCTTCATAATGATACCATTTTTCTACACTCTTCCTGTGGGAAGCAAGCAGCAAGCATTTAGTTGACATATATCCATTATATTGACTTAATTGATATTTGTCAATTAAACTAGAGTAATGGATTCTAAGAAAGGGGATTGCGAATGGATAACCAACCGGGAACGGAATCGAGGGAGAGACTCCAGCTTCAATTGGGGGAGCAGCTGAATGCTCTCATCAGTGCTGTCCATGCCTTGAACGTCAGAGCTGCAGCGAAATTCGACCCCGCCATTCAACCTGCGGCCTTCCATATCGTTCGCTGGCTGTATTCCTATGGACCAACGAATGCCGCCGCATTAGCGGAATCCACTGCGATGGATCGCAGTTCGGTAAGCCGACTTGTCAAACAGCTGGAGTCCCTGGGGTATGTGAACAGAGAAGCATCGCCTAAGGATGGAAGGGGAGTGGTGCTGTCACTTACCGAGGATGGTCAACAAAAGGTAATGGAGGCCCTTCAGGAGAAAGAATCCGTTTATTATGAACGACTCTCGAACTGGAAAGATGAAGAGCTTCGTGACTTCATCCAGATGCTCAGGCATTTCAATGGATGGAATCGATGATTAACGTTCCACTATGACCGCGTAGAGATGACCACATAGTAACAGGAGGGAGCCGAAAGTCACGAATGAAGAAGGTGCGCTTGATCGTTCAGATGATATTTTTTCTCATCCTTGCTATTGTTGTATTTCAAGTTCTTGGAGAACAGGATACACAGCAGCCAGACGGCGTAGACTATACGCTGATTCTGCCGGCGGACCGGTATCCCGAGACGCTGAAGCATATCCGGGAGGCTATAGCCGAAGGGGAATCGGCTGTGTGTACGATTGACCGGGAGGGGGCGGAGGAGAACCGCAAAGAATCGCTGAAAGGCATTCCGACGAAAAAGGGCTACGACCGGGATGAGTGGCCTATGGCGATGTGTGCCGAGGGCGGCACCGGTGCGGATGTAGAGTATGTGCCCTTCGCGGATAATAGGGGGGCAGGCTCATGGATCGGCAATCAGCTCGAGCGGTTCCCGGACGGAAGCCGGATTTTATTTCAATTGCCATAAGAAAATGATTTCGTAAGTGACCAGGCACACCGAACCGGTGTGTCTTTTGTTTTGATCCAGCTGTAATCGGTCTCATTATTCTCTTGAAAAATTTTTCTAATGTATCCCTCGACATAAACCGACATTAATGGAATGTGACTATTTTAAACTTTTTGAGAAACGTAGAAGGAAGGAACGTGCATCTCATGTATAGACATCAGGCAATCAAGGTGCTGACCACTGCAGCACTTCTCAGCACTCTCGTTTCTCCAGTTCAGGCAAGCCCCTTGCAGGGGGCCTTTACAGATATTGAACATTCTTATGCAAAAGGCACGATTGAGCAGCTCGTAGAAGCGGGCATCGTTGAGGGCGTTGGAGAAGGCCGGTTCATCCCCGCGGGCCGAATGACACGGCAGGATTTCATCATCGTCCTGGCCCGCGCGCTTGGATTGGATATCTCCAATCCGCCTTCGGCTCCAACCTTCACGGATATTCCGGTAGAGCATTACGCTTATCCCTATATTGAGGCTGCCGTGAAAGCCGGGCTGGTCAGCGGGATCCGCGAAGGCCGTTTCGGCGGTGCTCAGCCTCTGACCCGCCAGGACATGGCGGTTATTTTTGAAGCTTCAATTGGGGAAGCCACACCTGCGGGAGCCGCGGCTTCTGTTACATTCAAGGACGCCGAAGCCATTGCAGAGTATGCCAAGAAGGCCGTAGCCAAGGCTGCGGATCTTGGACTGATTGAAGGCGGGGATGACGGCCGCTTCCGTCCGCTGGATGAAGCGGACCGCCAAGCCGTTGCTATGGTGGCCGGGCGCTTCCTTCAGATGGCTCCCCATACAGTCCAGCGCATCTCCAGTGACGCGGTGTATATCGGCGGGCGGAAGTACACGGCGTCCGAACAGGTGCAGAGCATTCTGCACCCCCGGAACAGCCTGGTCCTGAAAGGGGCCAAGATTCGCTTCGAGGAGGCGGACGGCCAGATCAGCAGGATTACTTACCTCGAGCTGCGCAGCAGCGGTAAAGCCGCGCTCCCCGGCGGAGAAGAGTTCAGCGGCAATCTGCTGCTGCATGGTCAGCAGGGCGTGATTGATGGGGCGCTTAAGGTGGCCGCAGACTATATCTCACTGAAGGATCTGACCATTACAGGCGATTTGGAGATCAGCCGTGAGCTGCAGCAGGACTTTTACAGCGAAAGCATCGATGTAAAAGGGAAGACGCTGGTCAACGGCGGCGATACGAATACCGTTGTCTTTAAGGATTCCGCGTTAACCACCGTGGATGTGAATAAAGAAGAGGTACGGGTCGAGATCCTCGGCCAGGCTTTCGTCCAAGAGGTGAATGTTACTTCGAACGCCGCGCTTGTGGGAAGCGCGGAAGCGAATATCGATCAGGTCACGCTGAAGGATGGCGCGCAGAACGTGGAGCTGCAGGGCAAAGTTGACGCTCTGCAGGTGAATGCAGCTACTACCATTACGGGGAGTGCCAGCATCGGCAAAGTGACCATTGATACGGCCGCTCCGGTAACATTGGGAACCATGGGGACGGTCAACCAGCTTAACCTGGCTCCGTCCGCATCCAAGGTTACACTGGGTTCTCAAACGCAAGTGCAGAGCTTGACGCTTCCGGCGGGGGTGACACCGGGCAGTGTCGTTACGAACTATTCCCAGGTCCAATCCCAGATTGGGGCGGTGAGCGGAGTACAGAGCACTTCAGCTCCAACGTCTTCCACCAGCTCCTCCGGCGGAGGCTCCTCTACGGGAAGCTCGCCGAAGGTCGCAAACCCGATCAGCGATTTGACGATTACCATGGGCTCGACCAAAGATATCGATCTTTCCCAGGTATTCACCGATGCTGACAACAACATAACTTCCTACAAAGCGCAGCTCGTTAAGACCGCTTCTGCACCGGAAATCGTCACGGCAACGGTCACCGGGAACATACTCACGGTGGAACCGCGGTTGAAAGGGAAAATAACGGTCAGAGTTCAGGCATTCGACAAGTATAACAACAAGGCTGCCGATGATTTCATCGTTACGGTCAATCAGCATCCTGTGGCCGCCGATGTTCCAGAGCAGTACGTCACCCTGAATGCGGGGAATACGCTGGTGAACCTGAGCACGTACTTCAACGACCCGGACCTCGATGCGCTTACATATGAGGTTACAGCTTCGGATCATCCGGAGGTGGCCACGGCGGCCGTATCCGGCAGTGAACTCATCTTGACGCCGGCGGGGCCTGGCTCCGCTTCCATTACGGTTACAGTGCAGGACGGTAAGGGCGGGTCCGTGAGCAAAGTCATCACGGTCAGAACCAACCGGGCGCCAGACGCTGACGCAGCCATTGCAGAACAAGTGGTGACGATGGGAACCGTCGGCAAACTGGAGCTTTCAAATGCCTTTGGCGATTTGGACGGAGATACGCTGACATTCGAGGCCTCCTCCCAGGATCAGCAGGTCGCTGTGGTTACGGTCAGCGGTTCTGAGCTGCAGATCACGTCGTTAACGGACGGACAAACCCCTGTCACGGTAACGGCAAAGGACGGCAAAGGCGGACAAGCCTACCAAACCTTCACGGTGCGTACGAACCGGGCTCCGCAGTTGGCAAACCCTGCTGCGGATCAGGACGTCATGATCGGTGCCGGTCCTGTAACGGTGGACCTTACTTCCGTGTTCAGCGATAGCAATGGCGATTCTCTGACCCTGCAGGCTGTAGCTGCAGATCCGGGCATTGCCGCCGTGAGCCTCACCGGCAAGCAGGTGCAGATTACACCGCTCGCCGGCGGGTCGACGACCGTCACCATTACAGCAGAGGACGGCTTTGGCGGATCGATCACCGACGCCTTCCTCATTCGGGTGAATGAGGCGCCGGCACTCGGGCAGCCGATCGCCGATCTTATGCTTCAAGAGAATGGGACTGCGGAGATCATAGACTTGTCGGGGAGCTTTACGGATGCCAACGGGGATGCCCTGATCTTGACTGCAGCTTCCGTCGACACCGGCATTGCCACGGTATCGGTGTCCGGTACGCAGCTGACGGCCGTACCGGTATCCTCCGGAAGCACAAGCGTAACGGTGACGGCAGACGACGGCCGGGGGGGCACGGTCAGCGGCAGCTTTACGGTGAAGGTAAACCGCAAGCCGGAAGCGGCAGGCTCGCTGACGGGCCAAACGATCACGCTAGGGGAGGGGAGCCAAACGGTAGACTTCAGCGGCCTGTTCACGGACCCGGACGGGGACTCCTGGACGATGGAAGCGGTATCGGCCGATCCGGGTCTGGCCAGCGTATCGGTTACGGATAAGAAGGTTCACCTTACGCCGGTGGCCGCGGGCTCGACCTCGGTGACGGTCACGGCAAAGGACGGCCGGGGAGGAAGCTTGAGCCGGACCTTTGCCGTCGATATCAACCGGGCTCCGCAGGTGCTGAACGCCCTGGAAGACAAGGTTATGACGTGGGGAGACAGTGACCTGCAGCTGGATGTGAGCACGCTGTTTGGCGACCAAGACCAAGACGCCCTTACGCTGACCGTAGAGTCGCTGTCGCCGAATGTGGCGACGGCTGCACTGAGTCAGGGGCAGCTCACGATTCACCCTGTGGCCGGCGGGACAGCCGAGATTCGGGTCATCGCCAAGGACGGCCGTGGCGGACAGCAAAGCGACACGTTCACCATCCGGATCAACCGGGCTCCGCAGGCCGCGCCGATTCAGGACCAGACGATCACGCTATTCAGCGGGGATGCAGCGGTCGATTTGACCGGCGTCTTCACCGATCCGGATGGGGATCCGCTGACGATCACAGCCGTTTCGTCCAATGCGTCTGCAGCAGCCGTATCCATGAACGGCAGCCGGCTGACCCTCTCCCCAGTGGCTGTGGGTACGGCCAGCGTGACCGTCACCGCAGTGGATGGGCATGGCGGTTCGGTGACCCGGTCCTTTGATGTCACCGTCCGGCCTAATCAGGCGCCGACGGTAGCGGCGCCTGTCAGCAGCCAGTCATTGAAGCCGACCCGCGATGTAACACTGAATCTGCTGCCCGTGTTCAGCGATGGGGATTGGGGATATGCTCACTTACGAAGCTGTCACCTCCGATGCAGCCATCGCTTCCGTCTCTGTTAACGGCAGCCAGCTCATCGTAACGGGCGTGGCAGACGGTCAAGCGGTCATCACCGTGACGGCCCACGACCCTGCGGGCAACACGGCGCAGACCACCGTTCACGGCAAACGTTGCTTCGAATGAATCGCCTGTGGTTGCAGGGACTGTCCCGCTGCAGCTGATCGGCACCGGAGTGCCGGCCAATCAGTTCTCCATTGCTCATTTGTTCACCGATCCGGATAACGATGCGATGACCTATACCGCCACCGCGGCAGATGGAAATCTGATTGGAGCCTCGATCAATGGCAGCACGCTGACTCTCTCTCCGGGAGCCGGACATGGCAGAACTACGGTAACAGTGACGGCCCATGATGGGCGCGGCGGAGTCACGAATGCGACGATCGACGTTTTGGCCGTCCGGGTTGTGGATAACAAACAGATACTGACCAAGCACGGGGTCTCGGATGTTTCGTATGACCTGTCAGCTCTCTTCCCGACGCAAAACAGCCTTACCCTGTACAACCAGACGAAAGGTGCCATGACCCCGGACATACCGCAAGTGCTGAATGGAAAGATGTTTAAAGTGGTTCCGGCAGGACTCGGAACTTATGGGTACTGGGTGATTGCCGAAGACGGGACAGGCGCGTTCATCGAGGTTGTGGTACAGGAGCAGCAGGGGGCGGGTGTTTACTTTGCGGAGTATACCCGTGGACCTGAGGGAAGGATTGCACTGGAGTTCTTCAACCATTCGGAGAGCCAAATCAATTACACGGTAGTAGGGTACCGGTACAATCTGAATACGCAGCAGATGGAAGTCATGATGAACGACGATATCAATTCGACTCCTTATGTCAACGTACAGCAAATTTATCAAGGAAGACTTGGGATCGTAATCAATTATACCTTCTATGATCTGATGGATATCGCGCCGGTTCAAGGGTTCCATGGCATTTTCAAAATGACTACAAACGGGAACGACGGATATGTCATTTGTGCCTTCGAGCTCATTAAGGATGGCCAGGTTGTCGACGTGATCGGCGACAAGAATTGGAGGCCTTCCTCCAATAACACACAACCGCTTCCGACCATTGGAACCATGATTCGTAAACACGGGGTCAGGACCGGCTCTACCGTGTTTCAGCTGAACGGGGAGTGGGACCTTCACCCGCTAACGTATATCTACTTATCTTCTCATACGCCTTAAAGCATTGAAGGAAGACCGAGAGAGGCTGCTTGTGAAGAGCAGCCCTTTCGATCTACAACAAGATGGACACGGGAGGAAACCCAATGTATCGTATTCGCTTCACCCGACGCTTCATGAACGCCCTGCTTGCGGCAGCCTTGGTGCTGTCCCCGCTCGGAGGGGGAGCGCCCACTGTACTGGCCTCCGGGAACTCCATCGGATTGAAGGTCAATACTTATGATGTGCTGGTGTATAAACGGGGGGATATCGCATCCATCAGCATCCGGGGAGACCAGCTCGGACTCCCATCCGATGCCGATGCGGAAGAGCTGCACATCCAATTAACGTATGACGGCGATGTGTTCGACACATCTAATTATACGGTACCCATGCTGAACGGGGGGTGGCAGTATACAGATCCCAGCTATTATTCCGTTGGTCCTAATCTATCGGGCAATGCCACCCTGGATGCCCCTATCGTAGTTGACAATGGGGACGGCACGTATACCATGGATTTGAATATCAAGGCGGACGACCCGGACCATCCAATACAAGCCGGCTCGGATGAGGTCGTGTTGGACTTGATTATGGATGTAAAAAGTGATGCCCCTGCAGTCAGTACCTCCATTGTGTTTACAACGGTGACGATGAAATCCGCTAACGGAAGCATCATCACCACAAATCAAGACGCGGGTGTCTTCTCGCTGACGGATGCCAATGTCTCCGTATTCCTCCCAGATGATGAAGCGGTAGCAGAAGACACAAGTGGACTCGCCATCGGTTACGCGGTGAACGAGTCGGCTGCCGGCGTACAAAGCAATGTCACTCTGCCTCCAACGGGAGAGAATGGGTCGACGATATTGTGGAGCTCCAGCGATCCTTCGGTGATCTCTGAGGCAGGAACCGTGCAGCGTCCTGCTGTCGGACAAGGAAATGCCTCCGTAGACCTAACTGCTGCGATTACTAAAGGACATGTTACGGACACTAAAATGTTCACGTTGACCGTCCTTGAACAGACGCTGAGTGACGCCCAGGCGGTAGCGGAGGCAAGAGAAGCGTTGTCGGTCGGTTATCTTCCTGGTGATTCGGCCGGCGCCGTAACCCGGAATGTGATTTTGCCAGTGAACGCACTTCATGACACGGCTGTTACCTGGACCAGCACGAACGCGGACCGGGTAGACGCAAGTGGTACAGTGACCCGCGGTGATACGACGGAGACGGTCCAAGTGACAGCAACCATCTCCAAGGGTGCAGTGACACTGGAGAAGACCTTCGACCTCACCGTACTGATGTCCGATGCTGCGGCAGTGGCCGCAGACAAAGCGGCATTGCTTGTAGGCTTGCAGCCCAACGACCAGACGGATTCCGTGACGGGTGACGTTACGCTGTCCGCCACAGGCCTGAACGGCACTGCGATCACTTGGTCCTCGGATAAGACGAGCGTGATCTCGAATACGGGCACCGTGGTACGCCCGAGTTACGGTACGGGCAATGCGGCAGTGGTCTTGACCGCAACGGTACAGAAAGGCCAAGCTCAGGACACGAAGCCGTTCACGCTGACTGTTCTGGAGGCTGCTCAGTCCCCTTCGGAAGGCTCCAACGGAGGATCTGGCAGCAACACCGAATCCGGCGGGGGATCGGGCGGCAGCGGTGATTCACTTTCCGATGCCGATGCGGTAACCTTGGCCAAAGAAGCGTTGTCGGTCGGTTATCTTCCTGGTGATTCAGCCGGCTCCGTAACGCAGAATGTGATTTTGCCTCTGAACGGACTTCATGACACGGCTGTTACCTGGACCAGCACGAACGCGGACCGGGTAGACGCAAGTGGTACAGTGACCCGTGGCGATACGACGGAGACGGTCCAAGTGACAGCAACCATCTCCAAGGGTGCAGTGACACTGGAGAAGACCTTCGACCTCACCGTACTAATGTCCGATGCAGCCGCAGTGGCCATTGACAAAGCGGCATTGCTAGTAGGCTTGCAGCCCAACGACCAGACGGATTCCGTGACGGGTAACGTTACGCTGCCCGCCACAGGCCTGAACGGCACTACGATCACTTGGTCCTCTGATAAGACGAGCGTGATCTCGGATACAGGCACCGTGGTACGCCCGAGTTACAGTTCGGGCAATGCGGCAGTGGTCTTGACCGCAACGGTACAGAAAGGCCAAGCTCAGGAGACGAAGCCGTTCACGCTGACAGTCCTCAAGGCCGCACGGAAAGCTTCCGGCGGAGGTGGAGGCATATCTACATCTACAACTACACCTACAACTACACCTACAACTACAACTACACCTGCACCAAACCCATCTGTGCCGGATCCCACACCTGCACCATCTAAGCCCGGACACGCCGGGATCTTCAATAGCAGCGTAGTGAAATCCGACAACAACGTGAAAGAGAACGTATTGGCGAAGGTGGAGGAAGCCAAGAAAGCCGCGGCTCCTGCAAAAGTATCGGATACAAAGGGACACTGGGCACAAAAGACCTTCGATCTCTTCGTCCAGCTTAACGTGATCCAAGGATATGAGGATGGAACGGCGAAGCCGGATCAAACCATCTCCCGTGCGGAATTCGTCTCCATCCTCTCACGCCTCTTTCAAGTCAGCGGCGACAAGCAAGTGGCTCTTCAGGATATCGGCGGCCATTGGGCCAATGAAAATGAAGCGATTAAGCAGTTTGCGGCAGCCGGTGTGATCGGAGGCTATGGGGATGGGACGTTCCAGCCGGACCGGACTATCTCCCGTGAAGAGATTGTGGTGATTATGTCCAGACTTATCAATATGAATCAGCTAAACAAGAACGAGGCAACAGGAACGTTCCAAGACGCAGGGGAATCCTATGCCAAGGATACCATCCAGGCTGCTGCCGAAGCAGGCATCATTCAAGGAAAAGGACCCGGCAGATTTGAGCCGAAGAGCAGCTCTACCCGGGCTGAGGCTCTCCAAATCATTCTTAATACGCTGAACCTGAATTCCGAGATTGCGACGCTGCTGGATTCTCTGGAGTCTTAGGGAATGGAAGGTTTTGGTTCTTTAGCTTCAACAGCGGTCCCCTTGTAACTATCGAGGGGGGCCGCTTCTATTTTGAGGAGATGGACTATTAACAAAAAACAGGTCACCGGTGTGATCGGCGGCCTGTTCCATTAATAAATGAATCATTGAGGTTTAATTGCATACCCGAGGGCTTTCCGCATTTTGAGCACTTTAATCAAATGGTCCTTCAGGGAGGCATGACAGCTTACCTGCACCATCACCTCACTTTTTCGGCCTGCAAACAGTGTCATCCGCTTTTTGTTCACCGCCAGTTCAACGAGTAATCCCAATACGAAACCGCCCGCTAGGCCAAGCAGCCCCCAAATAACCGGTCCCCAGCGCCAGACGAGTCCATAGATCGCTCCCAGAACCGCAAAAATCGTTCCGCCCATCATGGCTCCGTCCAGAATGCTTCTGCCATCGACCCGATGAATGGAATCAATAACATGGATTTGCGTCTCCAGGTTTTCCAAAGGCAGGGCAACAATATTCTGCGAAGGCACGCCGAGCTTCTCAAAATCATGGATCACCATCTCTACAAAAGGCGAAAACTCGAATGTGGCGATGAGTTGTATGGTATTGTTGCTGTTGGTGGTTAGGTGTCCCAAGTTCTCAGCCCTCACTCTTAGGTGTCGTACTTGCTCGATATCGAATAACGTATTGCTTTCATTTACCGATGCATAGGCCTGATATACTGCAAAGGTGTACATGGAGGGCAAAAAGAGGAACCATTTCCAATCCACCATGGCATGTACGCCGCTGAAATCCCCAAGGAACGAATGGAGCCAGGCCCGAACGGCCGCGGCCTTATAGCAAACAAAGATCCACCAGGCCAAAACAAAGGTGCCGACAATCGTACTTCCCCCATATAATTGCCCCAAACCAGGGGTGAAGAGGGACCAGAGCATGCCTGCCCAGGGATTCTTCTTGTCAAGAATAATGACATCAAAGAAGCTGACATCCGAAGGTGCAATAGGCGCATCTTCCACTTCGGACAGAACGTGACTTTTTTTGATCTCCACCGCGCAGCGGTAACTGTCCCAGATACTGTATACATATACGGCCACGTACAGCAGAGCCCAATCCTGATTTATTTGAGCCTTGGCCTCCTCGAATCTGCCGAGAAAGGATAAGGCAATCCCCACGTTGAGATTGGACTGGGTGTTGACCACAAGCTCCCAGATGATCAGAACAAAACCATGCAGGTACTTTCCTATAAACATGTGCCCAAACCCTGGAAAAGCAGCCGACCACCAAGCGGCAATCCAAGGCGTGCGCGGATATACGGAATTGATCCCAAATACGGAGATATGCCCTTTGGCATAACGTGGTTTTATGTTCCCTGGCTGGAACCTCTGATGCGGCATAGGGTATCCTTCTCCTGAGACTTGATGTCATCAGATAAGATAACCAATAACTGCCTGTAATATCCCGGCAGCTTATCTGATTTCATTTTTTAATAAATGAATGGATTTAATTGGTAATCATAGTTACAATGGAATAAGTCTGGTAGAAGACGGCCGGCACTCAGTCTTCCTCGTCCTCCTCCAACATGGAATAAGCATGAAGAAGAAATTCACTGGTAACGCAATAACCGACGGAGTATTTTTGGCCTTCGATGATTCGGTGCCCTGTCGAAAAGAGGTTTAATGCATCTTCTTTGGGTTCTACTTTGCTGCACCTGCAGCAATAAAAATGGGTGCCGCTATCCACTGTATGTATCCCCTTCAGCAACGGGCTTCTCTAAGAGACCGCTTATGATATATTCAAAACGCTGTAATTCTAAAATTATACAAAGCGGCTCCTCCGGTCTACATACACTCTTTATATCTTAGGTTAAATTATTTTAGATTTACTCTGGGCAGGGAGGGATGAAAGGAGGTAGAATGCGGAGTTTATGGGTCGTCACGGCTGCTGTTTTGGTTACGGTTCTTTGGTCTACCTCTTATATTATTAACAAATTCGCTTTCATGGACGGGATCGGACCTTTTATGCTGTCCGGCTTACGGTACCTGACGGCAGTGCTGACGCTGTGGATACTGCAAGCCTTGAATTACAAATGGGGCAAAGACCGAGAAGTTCATGCCCCTAAGATTCCTTTCCTCAGCTGCTTGGTGCTGGGTATCCTTGGATTTTTAGTTGCCCAAGGGCTGCAATATGGGGGCCAGTCGCTTTTGACGCCCACACAATCCAGTTTGCTGCTCAGCATCGGCAATACCTTCTTTGTCGTTCTGATGGATCTACTATGGCTGCGGGAAATTCGAAGCTTGACCATTCTCGCCGGCATTGCCGCAGCGATGGCAGGGACTTTGCTGTATTATTATCCCTGGGATTTCGAAGAGAGCAGTGTGTACGGTATCGGATTGATGATGATCTCTTCGATCGGGTATGCCGCCCATCTAACGATGACAAGATATTTGCTGCATACAAAAAAGGTCCGGTCGGCGGACCTAGTTACGATCCCCATGTTCATCGGTGCGTTAGGCATGATACTCATCGGTCTCATCACCGAAGGGGTTCCCGTCATCACGGGGAAACTGATTCTTATTTTACTCTGGCTTGGATCCGTGAATGGGGCTCTTGCTTTTTCCTTGTGGGCTTGGACACAAAAGCATTTGAGTGCTTATAAGAGCAATTTAATCAACAACCTTATGTTATTGGAAGTCGTCTTATTAGATATTGTTTTTTTCAGCAGGAGCCTGACGCCATTGCAAATCATTGGCTTAACGGTTACCGGCGCGGCCATCTTGGCCGTTCAACTGACACGGCAGAGGCAAACGTAAGCCGGTTCGTGGATGTAAATATGGGAGGCGGTACACTTTGAGCAATCCGGAGATGAGCTTTGTCATAGATGCGGTTTCCCCTGATGGGAAATGGCTGTGCGTGTTTGAAGATAATGGGGAGACCGGTTACCTGTACTTTTGTACCTTGTCACCAGAAGGAGAACTGATGGGGATCTCGGATGCGCTCTGGATCTACAATCAAATTTCCCCTTCCATTCATGAATGCAAACAGGTGCATATGATTTGGTCTAATGACTCTGCCAAGACAGCCCTTATTGTGGATGGGGAGTGTTGGGGGATGTTTGATTTAACCAACAGAAGAAAGCTGACTGCTCCAAGGAGTAATAACGGGATGGAGAGCATACCTACAGCGGTCTTGGAAAACGGAATTCCTGAACACTTAGGAGAACCGCTCGAGTTTGAAGTAAAGTCCTAAACAGCATACGCCTGAGCATCAGCATAAGAAGGCTGCCGGCACGTCCGGCGGCCTCCATTACGTTAACGGACAAGCTGTGAAACGACGCAAAAGGGTTGTTACGTTGTCGGACGGTCCTTCAAAGACCGGGAAGGACGGAGCTCCCCCTTCACCAAGGACTCGTAGAACGCCTGGGACGTCTTGAAGAACTCGTTCGCCGTGGTTCTGACCTTCGTGCTGTCTCCGCTTTCGAGTGCAGTCAGCAGGGCGGACCGGGACTCAATGCTGCTCTCTACGGCCCCGGGCACCTGGAGAATGTGTGTGCTGGTTTCTCTCCGCAGGTGAACGATCGTCTGCATCAGTTTAAAATAAATCGCATTCCCGCAGTGCTCGCCGATGAGCAGGTCGAATTCGTCGAGCAGCTGCAGCACAGCGGAAGCCGACGGCTCCTGCAGATCCCGGATACGCTGCAAAAGAAGGGCCAGCTGTTCCAGGTGGGGAGGGGCCAGCTTACCCGCGGCGGTGCTGTAAATCTCCGTCTCAATCAGCTTGCGGGCGGCGTATACTTCCTCGAGGTTATGGATTTCGTTATGGAACATCCAGACAATCGTATCCTCGGGGATCGGGACCTCCTGGTTGTTGACGAAGCTGCCCTCACCGGCCTTGATTGTGATCAGGCCGATCAGCGACAAGGCGCGCAGCGCCTCACGGACACGGCCGCGGGTTACGCCAAGCGTGGCGGCAAGCTCCCGTTCGTTCGGCAGCTTATCACCCGCCTTCAGCTGCCCTTCGGTTATGAAATGAGCGATTTGCTCCATGATCTGTTCCGTGACGGTGACCCGTTTGACACTTTCCCATTGCACCATGGTATCGGTTGAACCTCCAAAAAAAGGATTGAATTAGCACGGAATCGGTGGTAACCTGAAATCGTGGTACTACCAGAGAACCAATGTGAACTCATCATATCACACCGGAGCTCCGTTGGGGAAGGGCGCCGTTTAGCCCTGTTGTAAGGCAGGTTTTTATTTTGCGAAAGTGGTACTACCAGAATACCGACACTTCGGGATTACAAGGGAAAGCAGGGATCCGTTATGAAACCGCTTCAAGGCTTGCTTGTACTCGATTTCAGCCAGTTTCTGTCCGGGCCGTCCGCGGCGCTGCGGCTGGCTGATCTGGGAGCGCGCGTTATCAAGATTGAACGACCCGACGGGGGAGACCTGTGCCGGAGGCTGTATATTTCGAACCTGGAGCTCGACGGGGACAGCACGTTATTTCATTCGATCAACCGGAACAAAGAAAGCTTCGCCGTGAACCTGAAGGATCCCTCCGAACTGGCCGCTGTCGTTGAACTCGTCAAACGTGCGGATGTGCTCATACAGAACTTTCGTCCGGGCGTGATGGAGAAAATTGGGCTGGGTTACCAGGCGGTCAAAGCGCTGAACCCGAGGCTCGTCTACGGTCAGATCAGCGGCTATGGCCCGAGCGGGCCCTGGAAGGATAAGCCGGGACAGGATCTGCTTGTGCAGTCCTTGTCCGGACTGACCTGGCTGAGCGGCACGAAGGCCAGGGTCCGGTGCCCTTCGGTCTAGCGATTGCCGATATGATGGCCGGCGCCCATCTGGTTCAGGGCATCTTGGCTTGTCTCGTACGGCGCGGCATCACCGGGGAAGGCGGCTTGGTAGAAGCCAGCCTACTTGAATCCGTACTCGATTTTCAATTCGAGGTGCTCAGCACCTACCTGAATGACGGCGGCCAGGCCCCGGTACGCAGCTCCGTCCGCAATGCGCATGCTTACCTCGGAGCCCCCTATGGGATCTACGAAACCCTCGACGGGTATATCGCGCTGGCCATGGGATCCGTTACGAAGCTGGGAGAGCTGCTTGCCTGCGATGCACTAGCGGCCTATACCGACCCCAAGTCCTGGTTCACGGAGCGGGACGCCATTAAGCAGGTGCTGAAGGAACACCTTGTGACGAAATCTACTGCCTATTGGCTGGAGCGGCTGGAAGCGGCGGACTACTGGTGTGCGGACGTGCTGACCTGGGATCGCTTGACGGGGCATGAGGCGTTCCGGGTGCTGCAGATGACCCAAGAGGTCACAAGGTCGAACGGGGCATCGATGGTAACAACGAGATGCCCGATCCGGATCGACGGCGAGCGGCTGGTTTCTACCGCAGGCTCGCCTAGAATCGGAGAGCATAATGAAGTGCTTCTTCAAGAGTTTCAGCTTATTGGGAAGGGAGTGTAGAACCTGTGAGAATCGATGCTCACCAGCATTTCTGGAATTTGGAGAAGCAGGAATACCCCTGGCTGAATCCTTCTCATGGACCCTTATACCGGACCTATGAGCCGGAGGAGCTCGCGCCTTTGTTGAAGGCGGCCGGCGTGGAGAAGACCGTGCTTGTGCAGGCGGCCAATTCTCACGAAGATACGGAGTATATGCTCGGTCTGGGGGCGAAGCATGACTGGATCGGAGGAGTGGTCGGCTGGGTGAAGCTGGATGACCCGCTCGAAGCGGGGAGAAGGCTGGAGCGGTTCTCGGGCCATCCGCTGTTCAAGGGAGTACGCCATCTGATTCATGACGAGCCGGATCCGGACTGGGTGATCCGCAAGGAGGTTGTCGAGGGGCTGCGGGTGCTGGCTTCCTACGGACTTCCCTTCGACGTCGTAGCGGTATTCCCCAACCATTTGAAGCACATCCCGTATCTTGCCGAGCGTATTCCTGAGCTGCGGATGGTGATCGATCACTTGGCGAAGCCCCCCATCAAGGACAAAGGGATGGAGCCGTGGGCATCGCAGCTGGCGCAGGCAGCGCAGTACCCCCAGGTCTATGCCAAGATTTCGGGGCTGAACACCGCCGCGGACTGGGAGCATTGGTCGGCTGCGGATCTGCAGCCTTATGTCGATTATGCCTTCGAGCAGTTCGGCGCGGACCGCTTGATGTTCGGGAGCGATTGGCCGGTCTCCCTGCTGGCGGGGGACTATGCCAAGGTATGGGAGCAGACGGGGATCGCTCTGCGCGGAAGAACCGCTGAGGAACAGGAAGCCGTGCTGGGCGGGACGGCGGCACGATTCTATGGGATTAGAACGTAGGGAAGCGGCAGGAAAGCAGGGCATGGAGGAAGTTTCAATACGGATGAGAGCGGGGGAGTCAGAGGATGTTTCGGTCGGTATACTTCGAGGAATATGAGATTGGCACCGTCAGAGAGACCATGGGAAGAACGATCACGGAGACGGATATTGTGATGCATGCGGGACAAACGGGCGATTTTTATCCGCATCATATGGATGCCGAATGGTGCCGGACACAGGATTTCGGGCAGCGGATCGCGCATGGGACCTTGATCTTCAGTGTTGCGGTAGGGATGACCGCAGGAGTGGTGAATCCCGAGGCATTCTCCTACGGATATGATCGGCTGCGGTTTATCAAGCCCGTATTCATCGGGGATACCATCCGGGTCCGCGTGACCTGGAAGGAAAAGCGCGAACATCCGAAGCGTCCGGACTACGGGTTCGTTACCGAGCTGTGTGAGGTGACCAACCAGCGCGGAGAGACGGTGCTGGTGTGTGAGCACCTGCTGATGGTGAAGCGGCAGGGGGCATCGGCATGAGGGAGCCCCAGCTCGACTACAAGCCCAAGCTTCCGCAGGACCGTTCGATGGGAATCGCCATCGTAGGGGCGGGGGAGATCGTGGCGTCCTGCCACCTGCCGGCCTACCGGATGGCGGGGTTCCGTGTAGTCGGAATCTACGACATCGATGGGACCAAAGCAGGCGCGCTTGCGCAGCAGTATGAGATCCCGAAGGTATATTCCACGCTCTCCGAGCTGCTGGACGATGAGGCGGTGAGCATCGTAGATATCGCGGTACCGGCGAAGCACCAGCTTCAGGTAGTGAAGGAAGCGTCCGCCGCCGGCAAGCACCTGCTGTGCCAGAAGCCGCTGAGCGAGGATTACCGTGACGCGGAGAGCATAGCCACCCTATGCGAGCAGGCCGGGATCCGGGCTGCCGTGAATCAGCAAATGCGGTGGTCTCCCGGGATCCGTGCCAGCAGGGCCATCATGGATCAGGGATGGCTTGGAGTTCCCCTGCAGGCCTCCATCCAGGTCAATGTCAAGACGGATTGGGAGTCTTGGCCCTGGATTACGAAGATTCCCCGGCTGGAGGTGCTGTATCACAGCATTCATTACCTGGACTCCATCCGTTTCCTGTTCGGCAAGCCGGAATATGTGTATGCGGACGGCGCCCGTTATCCCGGGCAGACCAGCCTGGGAGAGACGCGGACGCTGGATTCATATCAAATTTGCGGGGGAGGGCCGGGCCCTCATTCACGATAACCATAACAACTGGGCCGATCCTGAGGACTGGTATGCCACGTTCCGCTTTGAGGGGACGGAGGGCATCATCAAAGGAACCAACGGCGCGCTGTACAACTATCCGCACGGCCGGGAGGACACGATGAGTTACTGTGCGAAGGCTCTTGGCCCCAAGTGGTTCCATCCGGAGCTGGAGGGACGATGGTTCCCGCATGCCTTCATGGGCACGATGGGAGAGCTGATGCGGGCGGTCGAGGAGGAGCGGGAGCCGGAGAACAGTGTCCGCGACAATCTGCAGACGCTGCAGATGGTATTCGCCGCTTACCGTTCGATGGAAGAGAATCGTCCGGTTGATCTGGAGGAAATCGAGAGGGGAACGGGAGCATGATTCATCTGCGTGGAATGACCTGGAACCATCCGAGAGGCGTGCTGCCGCTGCAGGCGGCCTCGGAGGCATTCAAGAAGCGGTATCCCGAGATGGAGATCACCTGGGATGCCAGATCGCTGCATGACTTCGAGGCGTATCCTCTCGAGCGGTTAGCCGAGACGTATGACCTGATCATGATCGATCACCCTCATATCGGTGCAGCGGTGGGGCATGACGTTCTCGTGCCCCTGAATGATTGGATCCCCGAGGAATACCTGGAGGATCAGCGGCGTAACAGCGTGGGTCCGAGCCACGACAGCTATTCCTGGAACGGGAAGCAGTGGGCGCTGGCCGCGGATGCGGCGGCACAGGTCAGTGCATACCGGGCGGATCTGCTGGAGCGGCATGGCTGCAGGGTGCCCGTGACCTGGGAGGAGGTTCGCCGCCTGGCCAAGGAGCTGCCGAAGGAGCATAAGCTGGGGCTTCCCCTCCTGCCGGTGCATGCCTTCGCGAGCTTCGTCACGCTCAGCGCCCAGCTGTCGGGAGGCGGCTTCTGGAAGGAGGGAGCCGAGCTGCACCCGGAGACCGGCGCGGCGGCGATCGCCCAGCTGCAGGAGCTCGTACCGTATCTGCACGAGCGTTCCTTCTCGATGGATCCCATCGGCATGTCGGACCGGATGGCCGCAACGGATGAGATTGCTTATGTTCCGCTGATCTACGGCTACTCGAATTACGCAAGACACGGCTTTGCTTCCCGCCTTCTTCGGTACGCCGATATTCCGTCGGACTCGGGACAACCCGGCGGGAGCATGATCGGCGGGGTGGGGATCGCGGTCTCGAGCCGCTGCAAGCATATCCTGCCGGCGATAGAGTATGCTCAGCTCGCAGCCGGCGGCGAGTTTCAGCGTACGACCTATGTGAACAGCGGCGGGCAGCCGGGGCACCGCAGTGCCTGGACGGATGCAGGAGCGAATGAGCTTACCCATCAGTTCTTCAGGGACACGCTTCGCACGCTGGATCTGGGGTATGTCCGGCCGCGCTTCGACGGATATATCGCCTTCCAGGAGCAGGCCGGCATGCGGATCAGGGAAGCCCTGCTCAACGGGTGCAGCGATCCCGCACAGCTGGTGGTGGACCTGAACCGCCTGCTGTTCAAGCTATCATCAACCCGGAGCGACGCTATCAAGTGAATCCCAACCAGCTGCCTCCCTGGATGCCGCCACACTGTCCAGATATAGGCCGATCCCCTATGCACAGCCCCGTTTGGGGCTGTTTTCGTTTTCCACTTATGGTAAAATGACTTGTATGCGTTTACATATGGATGTGGAGGAAGGGAATGCTGAAGCAGAGTTTTGCGATCTTTCGGCATCGCAGTGTGTTTGTGCGCATGCAGCTGTTCTTCATCGTGCTGATCGTCGGGTGTATTTTGACCGTCGGTTTTGGTTCTTATTATACTTCTTCCACGCTGCTCATCAACGAAGTCGTAGAGTCGAACGAGACGTATATCGAGCAGGCAAGAGACAATATCGATAAAGAGATCGAGGCGCTCGACAATGTAACCAGGCAGATCTCGGTGCAGCCGATTCTCCGCAGAGCGTTATATATGCCGGACAGCGGCGACATGTCCAGCATTCTGGTGTTTACGGATGTGATGAAGTATTTGAACAGCGTGAAGCTGCACAATCCCCTGATCCAAAGCTTGTGGCTTCACTTTTACCGGTTTCCCGTTGTCGTCAGCAATGAATCGAAATACAGCAGCCGGTTTTTCTACGAGCAGGTATATCCTGTCGAGCCGCTTCCCGAGAGCGGTGACGATAAGGCGGACTTCCGTTTAATCTCATTGGGACGGCAGATCATCCAGACCGGCTCCGACCGGAAGCCGGTGATTGTATTCGCCCGGCCTGCACCGCCGGAAGAGAAGACAAAGAAGGGCGTTCTCTATGTGACGTTGGATGCCGACGAATTTGCCGCCCGCATTAACCATGGGAACCAGGACCGGCCGCAGTTTACCTATATTGCGGATGGCCGGGGGAATATCGTACTCAGTCATGAAAGCGGCGCACTTACCCGGCAGCCGAAGGAAAGCGACCAGTCCGCTTTGATGCAGAAAATCCGGGACATGGGCCGTGGAGAGGGGAATTTCCGCCAAACGATCGACGGGACGGAGCATCTTGTCGTCTATGTATCGTCGCATGTGAATGAATGGACCTATATCAGCCTTATTCCCGTGCGGGCCATTATGGAGAAATCCGACCGCATCCAAAATACTACGCTGCTCGCCGCGGTGATCTGCCTGCTAAGCGGACTGGTCGTCTCGTATTTGCTGGCCGGCCGCCTCTATGCTCCGATCAATCAGATCATCCAGTACTTGAACGCAGCCGGGGTTGGGGCCTCATCGCGTCTTGGCGGCGGTAAACTGGATGAACTCGGATTTATTAATCGGATGATCAACTATGTGTATGACGAGAACCGGGGCTTGAAGGATACATTCGAGAAGAACCAGCCGGTGCTCAGGGAGAAGTTCCTGACCGATCTGCTGGAGGGAAGAGTTACGGCTTCCGCTGTGGAGGAGACTGCCCCTGCCATCAACCTGAACCTCCCTTATTCGCTGTTTCAGATCGCGGTCTTCGAAACCGTTGATTTCGGGCTGGATGATCAAGTCAATGCCGAGGGAACGAACATTCTGGTCCTGTTGGATTCGCTCGCGCAAAGCTTCGGCGGAACCGGCGTGACGATTCACTATGTGCGCAAGCGCAGCGACAAGGTGGTGGCGGTCTTCAACCTCGATGAGGAGAATCCATCGCCCGAGATCGTCTACGACTTTGTTAAGCTGACCGCCGCTCACTTTGAAGAACACTATGCCCGCAAATTCACGGTAGGCATCGGACGGGTATGCAGCGGTCCGGAATCCGTCTCCTTTTCTTATTTGGATGCATTAAGGGCGCTGCGCTACAAGAGTGTCAAGGGCCAAGGCAGCATTATTTTCGTCGATGAGGTATCTCCGGCGTCCGGCAGCACGGTCCTTTACTCCATGGATGTGGAGAAGCAGATCATGAACCTGACGAAAATCGGCAGGATGGAAGAGCTGCAGCAGCGCTTGAATGAGGTCCTGGAACAGAACAGGCAGAGCATGCAGACCGAGCCCGAGCTGGTCGATCACTTGTTCTATGCCCTTGCAGGCACCGCTGTCCGGACGATCTACGACATTCAGGCTGCGCCGGAAGACATCTTCGGGCAGGGATATGATCTGTACCGGGAACTGACCGGGCAGGAGACGCTGCAGGGGAAGAGGGACTTCACCGTCCGCCTCTTCAGGGACATCTCAAATTACATTCACGTCAAAAAGGAAAGTCAATCCGAGAAGCTGCTGCACAAAGTGAGAACCTACGTGGAAAAGCACTACCAATCGGAGCTGTCCTTAAGCCAATTGGCCGAGAGCCTGGACATGTCTCCGACGTATCTGAGCAGTAAATTCAAGGAAATCGCCGGTATGAATTTCGTCGACTATGTACACGGTGTCCGAATCGCGAAGGCCAAGGAATATCTCTCGGAAACCGATTGGACGGTGGCCGCGGTCTCCGAAGCCGTGGGGATCCTTAACGTGAATACGTTTATCAAGGTGTTTAAGAAGTACGAGGGGATCACTCCGGGACAGTACCGGCAGATGAAGTCCTCCTAAGAACCGGACAAGGCTTGCCCGCTTGTCCGGTTTTTGTGCACTAGAAAACCCGCATGAAACCGGCGCATTTGCAGCCAAAACGTTAATTTTAATGATTGATCGTACATTCGAACGATACGAAAAATCCCACCCGCAGTGCTCCTTCTGAAGGAAAGAGGATCGAACGAACGATTCAGCGATATACATACCGCCCTGATTCCCGCATGATCAAGATATCACCAACACACATGGGATAAAGGGGAGGAAGACGCTAATGAATGCCCGAGACGGAACGCCGCGACCGGTTCCGGTGAATACGGCCGCGAGAGGAGCCAGAAACCGCAAAGCCTTAACCCGATTAGGCAAACGGCTGATGAATGAATATCATTTATACCTGATCTTTTTACCGGTCCTGATTTATTACTTGATCTTCAGGTATATGCCCATTATCGGTTCGGTCGTGCTGTCCTTCATTGATTTCAACATGTTCAAGGGAATCGCCGACAGTCCATGGGTTGGGTTGAAGCATTTTCTGCAGTTTTTCGATTCCATTTATTTCTGGCGGCTGCTTCGCAATACCTTGATGATCAACCTATTGAATCTTGTGTTCGTCTTCCCGATGCCGATTCTCTTCGCATTATTGATGAATGAGGTGCGCTCCAAGATTCTCAAGCGCAGTGTGCAGACCATCAGCTATCTGCCGCATTTTGTCTCGACGGTCATTATGGCGAGTATGGCGGTGACGTTCCTGTCACCGAGCATCGGCTTCGTGAACAACCTCTTGGCCTCGTTCGGCGGAGAGCGGATCGCCTTCCTGCAGAAGCCCGAGTATTTCTGGGGCATCTACACTGTGCTGGATATCTGGAAAACGATGGGCTGGTCCGCGATCCTTTACTTTGCCGCCTTAACCGGAATCAATGGCGAATTGTACGAAGCGGCCATGGTCGACGGAGCGAACCGCTGGAAGCAGATGCTGAATATTACGCTGCCCGGCATTCTTCCCACGATCATCATTATGCTGCTTCTGAAGATCGGACATATGCTGGATATCGGCTATGAAGTGATTCTGCTGCTCTATAATCCTTCAACCTACGAAACGGCGGATGTGATCAACACCTACGTTTACCGCAAGGGTGTCATTGAAGCAAGCTACAGCTTCTCCAGCGCCGTAGGCCTGTTCCAGTCGGTCATCGGACTGATTCTGATTGTGGCGGCCAACCGTTTGGCCAGGAAATATGCAGATTCCAGTATGTGGTGAGGAGGGGCGCAGGAGATGCCTTATCAACGTTTAACCGCTTCCCGTATCGTATTCAACGTCTCAATGCACTGTTTATGACGCTTGTGGTCATCCTTACCTTGTATCCCTTCCTCTACATTCTGGCCGCTTCCTTCAGCGATCAGCTGTTCATTCAGCAGGGGAAGGTCGGGATTATTCCGAAGGGCTTCAACCTGGATGCCTACAAGCTTGTATTCGAATTCCCCATGATCGGCAGGTCCTACTGGAACACGGTCGTCTACACGGTGACCGGAACGCTCGTCAGCGTGCTCCTTACGGTGTGCGCGGCCTATCCGCTGTCGCGGAAAAGCATGCTGGGACGGAAGTTCTTCACCGGAGTGATCCTGCTGCCCATGATCTTCGCCGGGGGCATCGTGCCGACCTTCCTGATCGTGAACGCGATGGGCATGCGCAATACCATCTGGGCGATCATTATCCCCGGCGCGGTCTCTTCGTTCTATGTGTTCATTCAGCGGACCTTCTTCGAGGCGATCCCGCAAGAGCTGGAGGAAGCCGCGCGCATCGACGGCTGCAGCCATATGCAGATTCTGCTGCGCATGATTCTCCCGTTATCGCTGCCTTCCCTGGTGACGATCGGCCTCTTTTATGCGGTGGGGCAGTGGAACAGCTTTTTCCCTGCGATGCTCTATCTCAGCGACAAATCGATGCATCCGATCCAGCTGCTGCTGAGGGATATCGTCATCATGAACCAGACGGATTCGGTGCTGACCGGTGCGGCTGCCGACGAAAGGGCCATGATCGGGGAATCGGTCAAGTTCGCGACGATCATGGTAGCTACGGTGCCGATCCTGCTGGTATATCCTTTTATTCAAAAGTTCTTCGTTCAGGGCGCTATGGTCGGTTCCATCAAAGGCTAGCCGGCAAGCTGGTTGCTTAGATTAGATAAAGGCTGCATAGACAAAAGGGAGGTTATTCCACATGTCCAAGTTCCATCGTCCTTCTTCCATGCTGAAGAAAGCGGGGGTCGGTTTCTTATCCGTCACCCTCGCCGTACTGGCCGGCTGCTCGGCTTCCTCATCAGACACCCCATCCGCGGCAGATCCGAAGGCTTCAGGCCAAGCGGCGCCGGGCGGCCCGGTGAAGGCGCGCTGGCTCGTGCAGAGCCATCCGAACGCCCAAATGAACAACGACATGCTGTGGGTCAAGGAGGTTGCGGCCAAAACCAATGTGAATATCGAATGGATCGCCGGTCCCGAGAATCTGGATCAGTACAAAGAGAAGTTCAACTTGACGGTGGTCTCCGGCGACATTCCGGATCTGATGAGCGGCCCTGTCGACATGTTCGTCAAAGGCGGCGAAGCCGGAGCCTTCGAGCCGCTGAACAACTGGATTGACAAAGCGATGCCGAATTTCAAGAAGCTGCTCGAGAGCAACCCGGAATATGCGCGCAACATCAAAACGGACGACGGGAATATCTACTATATTCCCAGCTTCGCGGCGGTGAAGGCCAACAGTGTATTCATCGTGCGCCAGGATTGGCTGGATAAGCTTGGTCTGAAGGCACCGAATACACCGGACGAGATGTATAACGTTCTCCTGGCGTTCAAGGAGAGGGATCCGAACGGCAACGGCAAGCCCGATGAGATTCCCTTCACCACCAGGGGCAAGAAGAAAGGCCTGAACGGATTCATCGAACCCTTCGGCGTCTCCCTGGACGAGGACTTCCTCGTGGAGAACGGGAAGGTTAGTTATACGTATACCGATCCCAGAATGAAGGAAGCACTTGTATATTTGAATAAGCTGTTCAAGGAAAAGCTGATCGACAACGAATACGCCACAAATGACTCGAAGATTTGGGACCAGCGCCTCTCGACCGAGGCATCCGGGATGACCTGGGATGTGTTCGTCCGCGAGGACTACTTCGACAAGACGATCGTGAAGACCAATCCCAAAGGGGATTTCAGCATCTTCCTTCCGCTTCAGACCAAAGACGGGCAGCGCTACACGAAAAGCCAGCAGCTCAGTGTCATCGAGAACACCCGGGGGATCTCTTCGAAAACGCCGCACAAGGAAGCGCTCGCGAAATGGGCGGACTGGTTCTACGGTCCGGAAGGGCACATGACCTATAACTTCGGCATCCTTGGTGAGACGTATACGATGGAGAACAATGAGCCCAAATACACCGACATGATCATGAAGGACCCGAACAATTCGCCGCTGACCAAGATGATGTCGATGGGACGGCATCATTGGCCTGCCGTGAATGACATTCGCTATGAGAACGCGTCCCAGTCGCCGTCGGTCGTTAAGATGAGGGATGAAGTGAGCAAGCTGGTGAAGCCCCGCTTTCCGAAGGAATATGTCTCCTATACACAGGAGGAACGCGATGTGATCAATGCGAAGTTCACGGAGATCAGTACCTTCACGGACGAGATGTTCGATAAGTTTGTCTACGGTGCCGAGCCGATTGATAAATTCGATGAATATGCCGCCAACATCAAGAAGATGGGCGTCGATGAGGTGATCAAGGTGCAGCAGGCGGCTTACGACCGTTATATGAAACGATAACTTGGAGGCGATTTCCATGACGATGATCATGAATCCTGTGCTGCGCGGCTTTAATCCGGATCCGTCAATCTGCCGGGTCGGCGATGATTACTACATCGCGACATCGACCTTCGAGTGGTTTCCGGGCGTACAGATCCATCATTCCAGGGATTTGGTGCACTGGCGGCTGCTGACGCATGCCTTGACGCGCCCATCGCAGCTGGATATGAAGGGCAATGCGGACTCGTGCGGGGTCTGGGCCCCCTGCTTAAGCTACGATAACGGAACCTTCTATCTTCTCTTCACGGATGTCAAAAGCCGGATCGGAGCGTACAAGGATACGCACAATTACCTGGTGACGGCGCAGAACATCGAAGGCCCCTGGTCGGAGCCGGTTTATTTGAACAGCAGCGGGTTCGATCCTTCCTTGTTTCATGATGACGACGGGCGCAAATGGCTTGTGAACATGCTGTGGGACTTCCGCAAAGGGCATAACCGCTTTGCAGGCATTGTCCTTCAAGAGTATGCGGCCGAGGAACAGAGGCTGGTCGGACCCGTCCGGCACATCTTCCGGGGGACCGAGCTGAGATTCACCGAAGGCCCGCACCTCTATAAGCGAAACGGCTATTACTACTTACTGACGGCGGAAGGCGGAACGGAGTACAATCATGCCGTGACGATGGCCCGGTCCAAGAGCATAGAAGGACCTTATGAGGTAGATCCGCAGAACCCGATCCTCACCTCCGCCGGCCGGCCTGAGCTGGCCCTGCAAAAGGCAGGTCACGGCTGTCTCGTCGAGACGCCGGCGGGAGAGTGGTATATGGCGCATCTGTGCGCGCGTCCGGTGAAGGATCACCTCTGTGTCCTGGGCAGGGAGACGGCACTGCAGCGCTGTGAGTGGACGGCGGACGGCTGGCTTCGGCTGGCCTCGGGCGGCCCGGTTCCGGAGGAGACGGTGCAGGCCCCGGGCCTTCCCGAGTCTCCCTTCGAGCCGGAGCCGGAAACGGATGATTTCGACAGCCCGAAGCTGAATGTGCATTGGAGCACGCTGCGCGTACCGGCGGATCCTTCATGGCTCAGCCTGTCGGAGCGGCCCGGATACCTCAGGCTGAAGGGCAGAGAGTCGCTGATCTCGACGCACCGCCAGAGCCTGATTGCCCGAAGGCAGCAGGCATTCCGGTTCGAAGCGGAGACCTGCCTGGAGTATGAGCCCGAGAATTACCTTCAGATGGCGGGGCTCATCCTCTATTACGATACCAAGGATTACGTGTACTTGCGCGTTACACATCACGAAGAGCTTGGCGTATGCTTAGGCATCCTGCAGTCCAGGAATGGCGTCTACGATGAACTCCTGGAGCGGGACATCCCCTGGACCGGGAGGTGCCGATTCCGCTTGAAGGTGGAGGTCAACCGCGAGTTGGCCCAATTCTACTATGGGGAAGAAGACGCCGCCTGGACCCCGGTCGGCGAACCGGTCGATATCACCCACTTGTCCGATGATTTCCCTGAGTATATTCGATTCACCGGGAATTTCGTGGGCCTGTGCGCGCAGGACCTCGGCGGACTTGCCAAGCCTGCGGACTTTGATTATTTTACTTATCGCGAAATAAGGTAAGCTTCACCCAAGCCTGCTGTCCCACCCCCGGGTGTGCTGCAGGCTTATCGTATGGTTATCCACTCCTCCCGCATGGCAGGCGCTGCAGCCTAATCTGCCAAGAGAGGAGGGGGTCTGGTTCATCTCATCTAAGCAGGATACCCCTATATCATTCCCCATACGGCCATGCTATGCTTTTTGCATTGAGAAGAGGCCTCAGCCGGCCGGCTAATGGTAATCAGTCTAGATGAATACGGATAAGGTGGTGTCCTATGAGCCGATATTCCGCCAAGTCAATCCTCAAGGAAGGATACTCCGTTATTGTTCTAAGCGACTCCCAATGGGATGCAGCCGCACAAGTCATCCCGGAGGCAGGCTGCAATCTCTTCCGCTTCGAGAGCGGGGGACATCCCGTTCTTGTGCCTCCGCCAAGCTTGACTGCCCTAAGGAACGAACCCTTTGCCCCTTTCAAATACGGGACCCCGATCTTATTTCCCCCCAACCGCGTAAAGCAGGGACAATTTTCATTTCTCGGACGGCAGTACAGCCTGCCCTTGAACGAACCGCCCTCCAACCATCTCCACGGCGAGCTTTGCTCCAGGGGCTGGGAAGTTCTGGACTATGGGGCCTCGCAGGAGAACGGTGCTTTCGTGACCAGCCGGTTCCGTTTCGGATTGCATCCGGACATCCTGGCTTATTTCCCTCATCCGCTTTCCTTCACCGTCACCTATCGTCTCTATGAGGGGCGCTTAACCATGCAGGCAGCGATTGTGAATGAAGGGGAGGACGAAGCGCCCTTTGCCTTCGGCCTGCATCCTTATTTCTTCGTACCTTTTGACCGTGGAGAGGAGCTGGTGCTGAAGGTTCCGGCGGAGGAGGAATGGCCGGTGACGAAGGAAGCCTTCGTGACGGGCAGGCCGGTAAAGACCAACTTTAGCCGGGCTTTGATTGAATGCGCTTCCATCTCAACCTACCCGGAGCTCGGCTGCACCATGCTGACGTTCGGTGACGGGGCAGAAGACCCGGTTTGCCGGATTCATATGAAGAACCGCGGGTATACGATTGCCTACCAAGTCGACCGTCAATTTCCATTTGTCCTGTTATTCCGTCCGGATTGGGCATCGGCCTTCTCGCTCGAGCCCTACACCAGCGTCACCGATGCATTCAATCTCCCCTATGACCATGAATTGACAGGCGTGAAGGGGATCAAGGCGGGAGAGGAATTGAGGTTCACCACCTGCTTATGGATCGAAACTGCGAAGTAAGGGGGAGGGGATTTGTAAATGAACAAATAGAAAGCGCTTTATTGGTGTCGGGCACTCAGGGAAGGACCATGAAGGAGGATGATCCAGTGGGGACGATAGATCTGCACTTACCGGTCGAGCCGGTCATGCCGAAGCGCAAGGATTATCGAATTGGCTGTATCGGTTCCGGGTTCATTATGCGGGACTGCCATCTCGTGGCATATCGGGATGCAGGATTCAACCCTTACGCCATCAGCTCAAGAACCTTCGACAATGCGAAGGCGGCTGCGGAGCTGAGGCAGATCCCGGTAGTATACCGGACATGGGAGGAACTGATCGGTGATCCGCGGATTGAGATTCTCGATATTGCCATTCCACCGGACCGCCAGCTGGAGGTGGTCAGGCGGGCTGTGAAGCAGGACCACATCAAGGGCATTCTGTGCCAGAAGCCGCTGGCGATGAACGCCCGGGACGCTCATGAAATCGTCGAGCTTTGTGAGGGCGCCGGCATCAAAATCGCCGTCAATTCGAACATGCGGTATGACCAATCGATGCGGGCGCTCAAGACCATACTCGACCGGGGATATCTTGGCGAACCCGTCCTGGCCACGATCGAAATGCGTGCGATTCCCCATTGGCAGGAGTTCCTGCATACCTATTCGCCATCGAAATCCTCAATATGGGAATACATCACATCGATATTTTCCGTTATCTGTTCGGAGATCCGGAGAAAATCACCGCGGTTGCGCGCCGGGACCCCCGGACGCCGTTCCCGCATATTGACGGGATCACGCAGTACACGTTCCACTATGCCAATGAGCTGTTAGCGACCAGCTTGGATGATGTGTGGGCTTGGCCGGGCGAGGGGGCGGAGAAGGATCTGTATATCAAATGGCGCGTGGAAGGACTGGACGGCATGGCTCAAGGAACGATCGGCTGGCCGTCTTATCCCGAACGCACACCAAGTACGCTTGAGTTCACTACAAAGCAGTCCCCGAATCAATGGTACCGGCCTCAGTGGAACGGCGTCTGGTTTCCGGATGCGTTCCAGGGAACGATGGCCCAGCTGCTGCGTGCTGTAGAGACGGACAGTGAGCCGGAGATCGGCGGCCGGGATAACCTGAGATCGCTGGCCCTGGTCGATGCGTGTTACAAGTCCATCGCCGAACAGCGCACGGTTGCTTTGACGGAGATCGAAAGCCAATATTCCGCTTACACTTTTGAAGGGGGCATGCAGCCATGATTTCTGTAGGTATCTTCAACGGGTATTATCCCTATACGCTGGCGGAGACCATCAAGCGAATTCAACGGGACGGGTTCTCGTGCGTTCAACTGGATCTCTCCTTCAAGGACATGGATCTGTCCTTCGAGTCCCTTACGCGGGAGAAGTGTCACACGATCCGGGATGCGTTCAGGGAAGCGAACCTGCCCATCGTCTGCATCTCGGGGTACACCAATATTATTCATCCGGACCCGAAAAAACGGGAACAGAACCTGTCCGGATTGAGAACTCTCTTGAAGCATGCGCGGGATCTAGGAACCCCTTACGTGATCAGCGAGACAGGCACCTACAACACCGAAAGCGATTGGGTGTGGGATGACAAGAACGGCACGGAGGAAGCCTATGAGGAAGTGTGCCGAGAACTGGAGAATCTGGCCAAATTCGCTTATGATCACGGCTCCGTCTTTCTGGTCGAGAACTACGTGAATAACGTAATCGGATCGGTGCAGGCGCTGTCCCGACTATTCTCCGACGTGAATCATCCGGGGCTTGGCCTGCTGATGGATCCTACCAATTATTTTACGGATACGAATATTCATCATGTGGATGAGGAACTGAATCTTATCTTCAATACGCTGGGCGACAAAATCAAGATGGCCCACGCCAAAGACTGCAAGCCTGCCGAAGACACCTCGGAGAAGCACGCCGCCATCGACGCTGTCGAATCCCACACGTTCCGGGGAGCCGGGGCGGTGGAGCTCCCGGCCCCGGGACTCGGGATCCTGAACTACGACCTGTATCTGCAGAGGCTGTCCAGGCTTCATCCGAACATCCCAATCATTATCGAGCATCTGGATGAGCAGGACATCCCGCGGGCGAAGAAATTCCTGGATGACAAACTGAAGCAGAACGGCTGCTAATCCGCCGCACATCCAGCGGGCAAAGGAGGAATCAGGCATGGCTTCGAATCCGCACAAACGAGATTACAGCATTACCGGACCCGAGAATCAGCGCGCGCAGGAGAGAGGACTCGCTACAGCGGAGTGGTATACGAGTCCGATCCCCCGGCAGCGGTTGAAAGAGCTGATGAAGAGAAAGGACGGTCCGGCGATCCGGGATACCTTCATCTGGTTCGGATCCCTTGCCCTCGTAGGGCTAATCGCTTATCAAACCTGGGGCACCTGGTGGGCGGTCCCCGCCTTCCTCGTCTACGGCATCCTGTATGCGACACCGGGCGATTCCAGATGGCATGAGTGCGGACACGGAACCGCATTCAAGACCCCGTGGATGAACGAAGTCATCTACCAGATCGCATCCTTCATGGTTCTCCGGTCGGCAACGCCCTGGAGGTGGAGCCATGCCCGCCACCATACGGACACCATCATCGTAGGCCGCGACCCGGAGATCATAACAGAACGGCCTCCCGTGTGGAAAATCCTGCTCATGCAAATTTTTCATTTGTATGGCGGACCGGTTGAACTCAAACGGGTAATCCTGCATGTGTTCGGCCGGCTCGACAAGCAGGAGAGAGAATACATTCCCGCATCGGAGTACGGGAAGACGTTCTGGGAAGCGCGAGTCTACGCGTTCGTTATCCTTGGCGTGATTGCAGCATGCATCTATACCGGGAGCATCCTGCCCGCGATGTTCATCTTTTTGCCTTCGTTCTACGGGGGCGCAGTAGTCATCCTCTTCGGCATCACACAGCATCTGGGACTGCATGAAGATGTGCTCGACCACCGGCTGAACACCCGCACCGTCTATATGAATCCGATCTTCCGGTTCCTGTACTGGAATATGAACTACCATACGGAGCACCACATGTTCCCGATGGTTCCCTATCACGCGCTGCCCCAGCTTCATCAGGAGATGAAGCATGATTGTCCGGCGGCAAGCCCCAGCCTTTGGGCTGCCCTGAAGGAAGTGGTTGCCGCCCTGATCAAACAAAAGGACAATCCGGCCTATGTGATTGAGCGGCCCCTGCCGGACACGGCCCGTCCGTATGTATACGGGATCCGGCAGGATGGGGATGAAGCAGCCGTAACGAATGGAACCGCAAGTTAACGATATTCAATAGGGAATGGAGGGAAGAATCATGAGCATCGCACAATGGGTCGAAGCCTGCGCTGCGGAAGAGATTGAGGTGGAGGATGTCATCCGCTTCGACTATGGGGACCGGACCTTTGCCATTTACCGGACGGAGAACAGCAAGTACTACGCCTCCGACGGATACTGCACGCACGAACCCGTTCATTTGGCGGACGGTCTCGTGATGGGGGATGTGATTGAGTGCCCGAAGCACAACGGCCGGTTCGACATCCCAACCGGTGCGGCCAAACGCCGGCCCGTCTGCATTGCACTCAAAACGTACCCTGTCAAAATCGAAGAGGGCAAAGTACTTATTCAAATCGATTAGAGGAGACTATCTTCATGAAATCTAATGCGTTCGGACGATCAGGAAAGCAGGTTTCGCGCCTGGGCTTTGGCGCGATGGGATTAGGCGGGGCGTTTGGCCCATATACGGATAACGAATTGGTCCGCTCCGTCCTGCACAGCCTGGAGAATGGCGTGAATTTGATTGACACCGCACGAAATTACGGGGAGTCGGAGAGAATCATCGGCTTGGCCTTGCGCGAATGGAGAGGTGAAGCACCGTTCATTGCTTCCAAGGTTCAATCCAAAGGCCCCGGCAATCTGGGCTGGGGCATGCCCATCCCGGTGGAAACGGCGTATCCCAAAGGCTGGCTGAGGGAAAGTACGGAAATTTCGCTGGGACAGTTAGGGGTAGAATCGATCGATTTGATGCAGCTTCATCAATATTGGCCCCAATGGGATCAGACCGGCTACTGGATGGAGGAACTGCAGCAGCTGAAGCGGGAGGGGAAGATCAAGGCCATCGGGATCTCTTTACCCGACCAGCGCCACGATATTGCCTTGTCCATTATCCAAAGCGGGCAGATCGACGCGGTTCAGACGGTGTTTAACATCTTCGATCCGCTGGCGCTCGACTGCCTCATTCCTATCTGCCAGGAACACCAGGTCGCCGTGATCGCACGCTGTATTTTGGATGAAGGCGGATTAACGGGCTTCCTCAGGGAAGATACCGTGTTTGAACCGGATGATTTCAGAGCATCGTACTTTGATTACATGCCCCGTCAGGTGTATATCGACCGGGTCAACCGGCTGCGTGAAGAATATGTCCCTGCCTATGCGAACAGTCTGGCCGAGCTGGCCATCCGATTCGTGCTGCATCACCCGGGTGTCACGACGGCCATCTCTTCAATGCATATTCCGCAGTACGCGGACGAGAATATAGCCGCAGCGGGTCGTGATCCTTTACCGGGCGAGGTCTTTGAACAGATCCGGCGCCATCACAGATGGGTGAGAAACTTCTATGAAACCAAGTACTGGTGGTAATCCGGCCCCTGGCACCAAGACGCTGTGGTCGGAGCTGCTGCCCTATGAGTTCAAGCAGCGGTTAGCCCAGTGTCCGGTCGTCTATTTGCCGCTCGGTCTGTGTGAGCCTCATGGTCAGGTCAGCGCTTTCGGATTGGACACGATCAAAGCGGAATGGCTATGTCATCAGGCTGCCTGGCAGGCAGGCGGCATTGTCGCTCCGTCCATGGGATACCATATTCATGAATCGGGATATCATGCAGGATGGCTCGAAGAGAACGTCGGAAAAGAGAATCCCCATATGACCGCCGTACCTCCGGCTGTGTTCCTGTCCTTCTTCTTATATCAACTCAGGGCCTTTGTGAATGCGGGGTTTCAAGCCGTTGTCGTGATTACGGGCCACAGCGGAGGAAATCAGGAAGATTTGCGGCAGGCTGCAGACCGTTTCATGGCGTACATTCCGGTCAAGGTGTGGGTGAGAAGTGACCCCGAGTTAGTCCAAGGTATGTATACGGGGGATCATGCAGGCAAATACGAGCTCTCCCAGCTCATGTATATCCGGCCCGATTTGGTGGATATGAAAGCAAGAGGATGGGAGAACGTCCCTTTATCCGGTGGACGTCTGGCCCTGGGAAGCGATGCGGACGAAGCAAGCCCCGAACTCGGAAAAGAGATCATGGAGGCTTGTGTGCAGCGGCTGTGTGCCGAAGTGAATCACATCCAGGCGGCATTGACCCCTGTTGAGCAGCCGAAGATTCCTTATTCGCTGATCGAGAAGATCCGGGGTGAGGTGCTGCGGGGTTCCTCTTCATGGGTTACGGCAAGGCCTTGGCCAGGGCAGAAGCAAGTATCTCCCTATTCCCAGTGGAAGCCGTATGAATATTATGAATAAGACCGTAGAAGGTAACCAACCCAAAAGATCAGCCCACGGGCTGGTCTTTTTGATTTGCAGGAACCCCGAACAGGGGAATACGGGATGACCCCTAGGGAGTACAGAATCATGTCCTCCGCTATCGTCTGGCATACTGGCCTCCTGCAAAAAAATCCGAAAGAAAATTATAAAACAACTGCTCCGTAGGAAGTAATTTGCGCTGCGTTGGACAGAGCACGCCTATCGATCGAGTCACCGGGGGATCGACTATCGGGATTTTCACAGTGGACTGCGGAATGTTATCCACTAAGGTAACCTCGGGCATTAGCGCGGCTCCCAGTCCTGCTGAGACTAACCCCTTCAGCGCATCGATATCATCTCCTTCAAAAGCGATATGCGGGGTAAATCCAAGTTCACCGCATGCCCTCAGAACGATCTCTCGAAACACGGTTCCTTCGGGCAGTGTGACAAAAGGAACATCCTTCAGTTCTCTAAGCCCAATGGTTGATCGTTTGGCCAGCGGATGATGAATCGGCAGCAGGGCGACGATTTGTTCTGTAAATAATATCTTTTGCTTAATCTTTTTCTCTTCTTCCGGTACGGGGGCGATCATGGCCAAGTTAAATTCACCTTGGATCACCCCGTCAATCAAGTCCCGATAAAGAGCCTGTCTCATCTGAAATTTCGCTTCCGGATACCGCTCTCGAAAAGCATAGATGGCCGTTGGCAGTACATGTGCTGCCAGGCTGATTGGAAACGCAATGCGAACCGTACCTTTTTCCGGCTCCAAATATTCCTTTACTTCCCTCTCCGCTTCGTTAATCATGTTCATGGCCTGCTTCACGCGTGCAAGGAATATTTTTCCTATCGGTGTTAATTTTACTCTCCGTCCCTCACGTATGAAGAGATCGACCCCCAATTCACTTTCCAAATTAAAGATCTGTCTGCTCACGGAAGATTGGGCAACGTGCAGGGCATTCGCAGCCTCCGTTACATGCTCTCTTTCGGCAACTTCCATAAAGTATCGCATTTGTCTAATTTCCACTGGATGTTTCCCTCCCTGCTTATGCATAAAACGCATGAACTTCATCGGATTTGAATATTGGAGCGATGAATTATTAAATTATAGAATGAAACCACAATGAAAAAAAGAGTTTAATTTTGCATTCATACAACTGGGGAGTGTATTCATGAAAGTACTAACGGAAGTCGAGCCCATGCACCGTCGTACGGCAGAAGATTATGTCAACCAACTATTTGAAACCGTAATTCAACGCAATCCCAATGAATTGGAGTTTCACCAGGCGGTTAAAGAAGTTTTACACTCCTTAACCCCTGTACTCGACAAAAATCCCAAATACATCGAGCATGCCATCTTGGATCAGCTGGTCGAACCGGACCGGTGTATTTCTTTCCGGGTTCCTTGGGTGGATGACAAGGGAAAAGTAAGGGTGAACCGAGGTTATCGGGTTCAGTTCAGCAATGCGATCGGTCCGTATAAGGGCGGTTTAAGATTCCACCCCTCCGTGAACGCCAGTATCATCAAATTTTTGGGATTTGAACAAATCTTTAAGAATTCGTTAACAGGGCAGCCGATCGGCGGCGGAAAAGGCGGTTCCGATTTTGACCCGAAAGGGAAGTCGGATCTGGAGATTATGCGTTTTTGCCAAAGCTTCATGACGGAGCTGAGAAAATATATCGGTCCGGATATGGATGTTCCCGCAGGCGATATCGGCGTTGGAGCCAAAGAAATCGGCTATATGTTCGGGCAGTATAAAAAGCTGGCCGGCGCCTACGAAGCGGGTGTATTAACCGGAAAAGGGATCGGTTACGGAGGGAGCCTCGGCCGCAAAGAGGCAACCGGATATGGCGCGGTATATTTTGTGGAACACATGTTGAATGACCGGAATTTGAGCTTTCATGGCAGCACCGTTGTTGTATCCGGTTCAGGGAACGTCTCCATCTATGCCATGGAAAAAGCGATGCAGCTAGGTGCCAAAGTGGTTGCATGCAGTGATTCCGGCGGCTTTATTTATCATAAGGACGGTATCGATCTTTCTACCATCAAACGGCTAAAGGAAGTAGAAAACAAGAGATGCCGTGATTATGTGCTGGAACACCCGGATGCCATCTATACGGAAGGCTGCTCGGGGATCTGGACCCTTCCGTGCGACATCGCTTTGCCGTGCGCCACACAAAATGAAATCGACAAAGCCTCCGCCGAGCTGCTTGTTCGCAATGGGGTAAAGGCCGTAGGAGAAGGGGCGAACATGCCTTCCACCTTAGAAGCCATCGATATCTTCCTGGAAAATAAAGTACTCTTCGCCCCTGCCAAAGCGGCAAACGCGGGCGGTGTGTCGGTCTCCGCCTTGGAGATGGCCCAAAACAGCGCAAGACTGTCTTGGACGATGGAAGAAGTGGATGCTAGACTGCAAACGATCATGAATAATATTTATCGGGAAAGCATGAAAGCTTCTGAAGAATACGGAGTTCCGGGCAATCTGGTCATCGGCGCCAACATTGCGGGATTTGTGAGAGTCGCTGAGGCGATGATAGCCCAAGGGGTTTAACACGCAGCCTTTTCTTCACAGGAACCCCGAATAGGGCAGTCCAAGCAGATCCTCCCCTGCGCTCATATGCTGTTCTTAGATACGTCTTGGCACGATTCGGGAGGATGATCGCTATGACGAAGAACAGTATAGGCAAACGCAAGAATGGATTTGTCCCTGTCCGGGTGCTTCAGCGGACAGCAGCAATCATGCTGCCTTTCTACAGGGCCATTGCGAAGAATGGAGCCTTCGCCAGGCAGTGGAGCAGGGCTGTCGTGGCGACTGACCTCATTGCGATGGGCAGACTCCTGAAGTCAGTTTCTCCGAGAACCAGCGGATTGCCTCTGGGTACCAACGGGATCGGATATTTCGTGGCCTTTCCGACAGGGAATTTCAGATTGGAGCTGGCGGCTGGAGTTACCATTCCACCTGGAACGGCTCAGTTTATCTTTGAGGCGCGGGCACACCGGGCCGTTGCCCGGGCGATCCTGCCTCTGTACATCCAATTGGCCCGTAACACCTGCTTCGCAGCGGCCTTCAGCAAAGCCGTGGGAAGAGAAGATCGGAGAGCGGTGAACCGGATGGTCCGTTCACTGGTTCGCACTCCGGCACTGGTTTCTGTGGATGTCGGTGTAGAGCAGGGAGGCATAGCACTTAACTTTAAGTTTCCATTCTCGAGGTTCGTGTACCGGAATTTGCTGTTCCTTCAAACGCCATGATGCGGTAAGCAATGGGTTCTAGGAGCTGTACAAGAGAGACTGCCCTTGTGTTGTACAAGGACAGTCTTCTTTTGGTATGGGCAGAAAATTCCAGGGGCCTCAGTTATTTAGATTGGCGAACATGGTTCCTGTACTCCCTCGGGGACATCCCGTATTTGGCATGGAACACGCGGTTGAACGTGCGCTGGCTGTCAAACCCGGCACTGCTGCTGACCGCCGATAAGGCCGCATCCGTTGTACGTATCAGCTTGGCAGCGTATTCAGCGCGAAGCAGTCCGAGGTACTGCCTGAAATTCATTTTGATTCGGTCCGAGAAAATGTGCGAGATGTAGTATTTGCTGACACAGAGTTCAGCCGCGAAGAGAATCGAGCGTAATCGGCTCCGTAAAATGATCGGCTACATACTCTATCATTTTTTTCGACATATCCGGGACGGGAATCCGTTTCCGCTGCCTCAGCTCCATATGGGGAAGAAGATGGGACATGATGACATAGATCCAGCCCAGCTTTACGGCAAACGCATCTTTCTTTTTGATATGCTTAAGCGCATACACAGCCTCTTCGGGAATCTTTTCATTTGGCAAGTAAGGCGTGAGGGGCTGGAATTTTTCGAAGTCCGGAAACACGCCTCCAAGCAGCTGCGGGTTGCATAGAATCAGGACCGCATCAGCGGGCTGTTCCCCCTGCTTATAGTAACGATGGACCATATCCGGGAAGATGATAGCCCCTTCGCCTGCATGGACTGCGTATGCCTTCCCTTCAATCTCCAGGTATTGGACACCCGAGAACACATAGAGGATTTCGATATTCCGGTGCAAATGTGCAGGAAACGTCAGCTGTCTTGCCACCAAATGAAATACTCTCAAATCTTTCGCTTGGACCTCGTAGAACGGTAACATGACGACCCCACCCAGTGCAATTTTTGGCTGATTTCAAATGCTTTCTGTCTAAATACATAGCATGCGCTATGGTATAATTCAAGTAAATAATTCCTCGTTTCCCGTACATGCTCATGAGATGAAACATATCGTACAGGGGGATTTGGAAGCGTTTTATTGAAACGTTTTTATAAGAGGGGGGAACCATAATAAATTTCGGACATCATCGTTCGATTAAGCGTGTAACCAATCCGGGGAGGCATGTACTCATGAAGAGAAAAGTGATAAGCGGTTTGGTGGCCGGCAGTCTGTTGGTCACTCCTACTTTCATTGATACAGGCAGCAAGGCAGAGGCAGCCGTGATTCAATCCATACCGAATACGACGAAGGTTGAGAAAAGCTACGAAAGCGGCTTTTTATCCGTTCCCGGCTATGCCTCTTTAGGCGTAAAAGATAGAAGCAGTTACATAGGAACGCCATATTATCGTACCGTCAGTAACGGGAGAGAGTTTCTGCAGGCCATCCTGGATGCGGGCAGCGGGACGGTCAAAGTCATCGAAGTGAAGGAAGATATTAACCTGGGCTGGACGGAATTGGCTCTGGATTCAACCGAAAGATCCAAATACAGTTTTGTCTCCAGATATCCGAACCCGTCCAACGGATTCACCAATCCGCTGCTGATCGCCTCCGGCGTATCCAAAGTCAATATCTCCAATGTGGACGGACTGACCATTTTCTCCACATCAGGCAAAACCATCCGGCACGCCGAAATCAAACTGCAGGCTTCCGCCAACGATATTGTCATCCGAAATCTCAAATTCGATGAAATGTGGCAGTGGGATGACTCCGGGCAGCATAAGGAGGTAGGCTGGTCCTATATCAAGGTAAACGGCGCGAACAACGTATGGATCGACCACTGCAAGTTCACTATCGCAGCAGACGGCATGATTGACATGGAGAATGGCGCGTCGAACGTGACGCTCTCCTGGAATGAGTTCGGCTTGGCGGCAGAGACCGAGCCGTCCGTCACCAGCTCCGTTTACCAGTCCATCAGCTTTATGGAGCAAAAATATGCGGCAGGTACGCTGAACCCTTCAAGCAGCGTGTATTATAAAATGCGTAACGAAGGCGCTACGCCGAACCAGATTATGGCTTATGCGGCCTATCACTCCAAAGTTCATCTGGCAGGCTCCGGCGATAAGGATTATACGAACTACATCAGTCCGGCCGGCGTCGAAGTGAAGGATGGCAATCAAAGAATCCGGCTGACCATGGCGTACAACAGCTATACGAATGTGGGACAACGTTTGCCTATGATTCGCCAGGGCACGGGGCACATCTATAACAATTATTTTGATAATTCGACGCATCAGCATGCCATCGATAGTGTCGCCGCGATCTCCAAATACGGCGGAGACAAATTATCACGCGGGATCAATGCAAGAAACGGGGCTTCGATCGCAGGAGATACCAACGTATATAATGCGTTCAATGAACCCATCATCGGTGCGGAACGACAAGGCGATGATACAGGGAATATGAGTCTGCCTTTCAGCGAGCTGTTCAAAGATGCGAAGAATCACAGTTTACTTGTCAATTCCAAAGTAACCAACAGCAGCGGGACCTACATTGGCAGCAGCTGGGACAACAATGGTGTGAATGCGTTTACCAAGGGATTCACATGGTATGACAAATCCACCATCGGGAAGTGGGCATGGTCTTCACACATCGACGGGGTAGAAAATATGAGCAAAACGAACCCGCCCAGCACACCGTTTACCTTTACATACGGGTATAACGAGAAATTGCCGTATGCGTATAAAACCGTTCCTTTAGCCAGCGTAGTACCCACCGTCAAAAAATACGCCGGCGTCACCAAATTGAATTTCAGTGCCGCAGACTGGTTAAGGACAAACTACATTGATGCGTATTCGACGATTCAGGCGGAAAGTCACAGCAGCATGTCGGGTGTCGCCATCCAGACCGGTTCGGCGGGCAGCCCGTTCGTTGGAGATATTCAGAATGGGGATTATATCGTATTTCAGAACGTACACTTTGGAAGCAGTACGCCCAAGCTGTTGGAGGCAAGGGTTGCGCCTGAAGCGGGAGGCAGCATGGAAGTCCGGCTTGACAGCCTGACCGGACCTTTGGCCGGAACCTGCAAGGTGTCGGATACCGACAGCAGTCAGACTTGGGAAACGAAATCGTGCTCTGTCAGCGGTGTCTCCGTTACGAATGACGTCTATCTGAAGTTTACAGGATCCAGCGGATCTTTATTCAACATCGATTGGTTCAAGTTTAAATAAGGAAGGAAAGCCGCGGGAATCGCGGCTTTTTTTCATGGATACGTACAGGAAAATACAGTTATTAGAAAAGAGCACGGTTGACATCCGCTTGGACGATTGGTATGATTTTCCTAATCTACATCGAATGGAGGGTTACGTGTGATTGATTCTTCCCGATAAAAGTAAACCATGCAGCATACTGGTTTCTTTTTTTATTCTGCCTGTTAGCGGAGTAATCGGGAGAGGTCTGTCCATGTGACGTTCCATGAGGATAAGCGGAAAACTAACTTTCTCCAGTGCATTGCAGGATGCAGGAGTTGGTTTCTTTAGGTCTGCTTCTAAAGAACTCATAGGGCTTTACTTCCGATTACGTTAAGCACAGGCTGCCACAGGTCTGTGTTTTTTTATTTTTTCCTGAGAGGAAGTGCTGTTATGACAACAAAGAGAAAGCGCGTTTGGTTCATTACCGGGGCAAGCAAAGGACTTGGATATGCCTACACCCGTGCAGCCTTGGAGGCAGGGGATCAGGTGGTGGCCGTCGCGAGAGCCATCAGCCCTCTGGACCCGTTGAAAGACCAATATCCAGACTCCTTACTGCCATTGATGCTGGATGTAAGGAATAGAGAATCTGTTTTTGCAGTAATCCAAGCGGCGAAAGAACATTTTGGGCGGCTGGATATCGTCGTCAATAACGCAGGTACCATGACTTTAGGGATGGTTGAAGAACTGAGCGAAAGCGATGCCAGAGACCTGATGGAAACCAACTTTTTTGGTGCTCTCTGGGTCAGTCAGGCGGTAATGCCCCACCTGCGGGAACAGGGTTCAGGGCACATTATACAGATCTCGAGCATCGGCGCATTGGTATCCGGTCCAATGAGCGGGATGTACAGTGCGAGTAAGTTTGCGCTGGAAGGATTGAGTGAGGCCTTAGCAAGGGAGGCCGCTTCCTTCGGCATCAAGCTTACCATGGTAGAACCCGGGGGATATTGGACGGAGATGTACAACGCTTTGCGTTTAAGTCATCCGATTGAGGCTTACGGACCTCTCAGAGAAGAATTGGCTAAGCAATATGCGGAGGGCTCGGTAGACAGCGATCCGCAATTAGCAGCACAAGCTCTTATGAAGCTGGTCGACAGCGAAGATCCTCCTTTACGACTGATCCTTGGCAGTATGGTATTCGATGCAGCCATTCACAGCTACGAAGAGCGCATAGCGACCTGGAAGTCATGGGAACCCGTAAGCCGTGCTGCTGAAAAAGGAATTCCCGCTCCTGAAGGGTATGGGGAATAGGGGAAGCGCGGTGGAGCTTAGCAATTCGAAAGTCGTTTCACTAATTTTTGGAACATTCTGCACCGATATAAGAAAAAGCATCGTTTCTTTCCCAATGACACGAGACTTGATAAGCTGATTTCATCTATCACTAAGGAGGCTGCCATGAGCAACCAAGAAGTATCTCCATCCGGCATTCCCATCTACCATCACGAAGCGAAAGAACGGGATATCGATTTCGCAGTCGGTGACGAGGCAGCCATCCAGCGCATCACCACGCATGTAGAGCAGCATATCGGACCAGTCACGAACGTGTTCCATGAGCTGGTTTCGGATCGGGTTCACCTCGATATTTTGCTCGTACCGCCGACACCGCGGCGCAATTACTACACGCTCGTCACCTGTGGTATGAGCAATCTGCCGATGACGGTTCCCGAAGGCGCAGAGAACTTTCGCTACGCGGAGCTCATGCTGTGTCTGCCGCCTTCGTGGGCGGTGACGGAAGAGGCGTTCCGCAAGGAGGAGCACTATTGGCCGGTCCGCATGCTGAAGACGCTTGCCCGCCTTCCCCATGACTACGGCACTTGGCTCTACCATGCCCACACGATTCCAAACGGCGATCCGGCCCAGCCGTACGCCCGCAGCACGAAGCTGGCCTGCATGCTCGTCGAGCTGCCGACGATAGTGGACGACCCGCACGCCTTCTTCACTCTCAACATGGAGCCCGGCAAGGCCGTGCATTTCTTCACCTTGATTCCGCTCTACGCCGAAGAGATGAATCTGAAGCTGACCCAGGGCACGGAGGCGCTGCTGGAGAAGCTGGCTCAAGCGGGTGTCAACGAACTCGTGCAGCCCGACCGGAAGAACGTCGCCAAGAAAAAGTGGTTCGGCCTTTTCTGATTGGCACCGCACGCAAGGCCGGCTGCTCTAAGATGTGATGAAAGAAGCCCCTTAATCATATGGATCATATGATTAGAGGCTTCTTTTATTTACCTGGGCAGCTGCACATCCGATGAGAATGGCAAACATGAGATCGGTTTTCCATTTTGTTTTTGAAAACAAGCTGAAAACTCTAAACAAAATGAAAGCGATAAACGTGATGATAACCCAATAGTAGACCAAGACTATAAACTCCCTCTGATAAAGTGTGCCTGTATGTTCTTTTCTATGAGAACACGCAGCATTTGGCTTTTTGCCAGCAGAGAGAAAAGAATTTACTGATTTTGGTTTTTGGCGCCCCATTCACATAACTCTTCCAGAACGGGTAGTAAGGTTTCCGCTTTTTCTGTGAGACTGTACTCCACTTTAGGGGGAACTTGGGGATACTCTTGCCGCTTCACCATCCCATCCGCTTCCAATTCTTTCAGATGGGAACTCAATGTTTTATAAGTAATCGCTCCGATCTGTCTTTTCAGATCATTAAAGCGAACCGTCCGGTTTTCGGCGAGGAGGTAAATAATGATCATTTTCCACTTGCCGCCGATGACCGATAACGTATAACCAAAGGGCGTATCTTGAATATGCTTCACTTTACCTTTATAGTCAGCCATACCCATACTATTTCACACGATCCTTTCAGAAGTATCTATTTTTTTATCTTCAACCTTGCATTTCACCATATCATGCTTCTCCCGCGGGAACAATGCAAATACCAAATCAGGAAAGTCCTGAACGGCATTAGGATTGAACTATGATCCGTTTCATTATAGAATTACACTCACGCACTTTGATGTTTGCGGGGGTGTATTTTTTTGTAGCCGTTTAGGGATTGTTTTATTTTACATAATATTTACTAACCGCAAATCCATCATTTCGTTTACAATAAATGCTGCAGTCCGCTATGGAAAGGTCACCTGGCAGCTGGCACGTTACGTGTTACTGGGTTTAACATATATAATATGAAAAGCATGGGAAGTGAAATGGAGTAATGAAAGTATACAATACGCGTGCCATCATGGCGTCATTGCTTATCTGCGGTTTCGTCGGCATGTTCAGCGAAACGGCACTGAATATTGCAATCAGCAACTTAATGAAAGTGTTCCAGATTTCGGCGGCGACCGCACAATGGCTGACAACGGGGTTTCTGCTGACGCTTGGCATCTTAATGCCGATGACCGGGTGGCTGCTGCAGAGATTCACGACAAGGCAGTTGTTTATCGCTTCGCTCGCAAGTTCGATTGTAGGCACATTGATTGCGGCACTCGCATTCAATTTCGAGATGTTAATGTTCGCGCGCGTGCTGCAGGCGGTAGGCATGGGGCTGCTAATTCCTCTGATGTTTAATACGATTCTGGTCGTATATCCGCCTGAACAGCGCGGCGCGGCGATGGGCTTCGTCGGACTCGTCATCATGTTTGCTCCGGCGACCGGGCCGACCGTGGCGGGTCTCTTGATCGAATATTTTACGTGGCACTATATCTTCTGGTTGTCGCTGCCCTTCTTGATTATCGGGCTGCTGGTAGGGCTGAAGTATTTGGATAACGTGACCGAGGTCGCCAAGCCACAGCTCGATCTTCTCTCTGTCTTCCTGTCCACGATTGGGTTCGGCGGAGTCGTCTTTGGATTCAGCAGTGCGGGGGAAGGCGGGGGAGGATGGGGCAGTACGGTCGTCCTGGCTTCGATAGGCATCGGGCTGCTGGCCCTCATCTTCTTCGCGCTCCGGCAGCATGTGATGCGCGATCCGATGATGAACTTGCGAGTCTTCAAATATCCGATGTATATCGTCGGACTGTTTATGGTGCTCACTTGCATGATGATCATCCTGTCGAGCATGATTATTCTGCCTATGTTCCTTCAGAATGGCAGGGGCCTCTCTGCGTTCGGCGCCGGACTTATGCTGCTGCCGGGCAGTGCGCTGAACGGGATTCTGTCCCCGCGGATGGGGCGTTTGTTCGACAAGTACGGACCGAGGTGGCTCGTCATTCCCGGCCTCATCCTCGTTGCGGTAACCCTATGGTTTTTCTCCGGAATTACTCCCGCGTCTTCGGTTGCTTTTATGGTCACGCTGCACATCGGGCTCATGGTGGGCATCTCGATGGTGTGGATGCCTTCGCAGACGAATGGCCTGAACCAGCTGCCGCCGGAACTGTATCCGCACGGCACGGCCATTATGAATACGCTGCAGCAGGTCGCAGGGGCGATCGGTACGGCGGTGGCGATCAGTATTCTTACGAGCGGCATGGAAGGGTACCTGCACAACTCCAAAGCACCGACGCAGCAGACTGAAGTGGCGAACGCACTCACATTGGGATCCCAAAATGTGTTTGTCTTTGCGATGACCGTCACCCTGATCGGACTGGCCATGGCGTTCTTCATTCGCCGCGTCATCGTCAAGCGGGAAGTTTTGCATTCTTCGCATTAAACGCAGCCTGTACCGTTCGATCCCTCCGAACACGACAGCGGTCATCCTTTGAAACGGTGTCTGACACTGATTCGCACACAGGCCACGGAGCATCGTCATCTGCTCTGTGGTCGTTTTTTTTATTCCTTCAGCCGCTATGGTCAGGCGCTATCCCGCTGGGTGGCGCCTTTGTTGTGTCCACGCAGCTTCAAGGTTCACAATACATTATTGTTATACCCAAGGGGAAAGTTAATAAAAATGGAAGGAAGGGGAGAATGTGATTGTCCGTATTGGTTGTTTTCCTTTCCCTTGCTTGGTTTTGCATTTATGTATGGATAAAGCTGCCCCGCAAGTTGCCTTTGGCTGCCAACTTCCTTTTATTCATGGCCATTGAAGCGGTTTTAACGAATAAGCTTACGATTATTGGATTCAATCTAAGGTTATTTCGAATCAATACGTGGAGCATTCCTCATTTTTTATCCATGATTTTGCACAATGATTTTACGATTACCTTTGTTCTTCTTACCTTTGCTAACGTATATCTCCATACGAATAAAGCTGGTGTTCGGTGGGCCATATCCGTTTACACATTCGGAATGCAGTGGTTCCTGGGTGCTGCGCTCCGCTGGAATCACGTGCTTATTGATCATGGCTGGGGTACGACAAGAGAGTCCATAATGATATTATCCTTTATGACATATACCTTGCTTATGGGGAAGCTGTTTCAGCGTATGGCTTTGAGGGAAGGGTGGCTGCGATAATGGAAAATATCATATACGATACTGGGTTCAGTGGAAACGAGTGGTTTGTATTAGGCATCATTGCCGCTGCGCTGATACCGATTTGGTTTTTCCCCAGACGATTTTCTCCCCTCCAAATCACCTTTAATATGCTTATTGGCATCGCATTTGGGCTTATTTTCGATCATACGATTGAGATTCCCCCGTTCGACCTTTATGATCTCGGAGATCAGACTAAATTCCAGTTATTTGATTTATTTTCCTACACCATGTATGCCCCGTTCGGTTACTGGTATATTTATGGGTATGAGCGATTACGGATGTATGAATGGATGACGATTCCGTACATTTTATTTTGGGCTGGGCTCTCTCTTTGTTTTGAGTGGCTGGGGGACTACGCTGGAGTGTTCCACTACAAAAACGGGTACCAATTGATTTATTCTTTACCCGTCTACTTAATACTGCTGAGTATTCACCTGATGATGTACCGCCATGCCTTCGCATACACCCGGTGGCGAAAATCTCATGGTTAGAAAGAAAAGCGAAAAAACGCCTCACCAGGTCGGAAGCCCGGTGGGGCGTTTTTTGATGTTTCCGGAATGAGCCTAACTCGAAAGCAGCCGGCGCGCCTGAGCCTTACCCTACAATATCAACGTCTCTGGCCCGTACGACGGCCCTTCTCAGGGAACATCTGCCGCCATCTCTGGAGTCACCGTAAATGATAGTTGCGCGTCCACGGCGGCCGCCGCCCGTTACTCTATAGATAAATACTTGCCTCCGGCCTTCAAAAAGAGTTGGGATGCGTGCGACGACAATCTCCCCGACATGATGCTCAAGAATCTCACGTGTATCCTCTTCGTCAAGTTCTTGCTGCATTTCTTGCTGAGGGGTCGGAACGTATTGCGGATACGGAGGATACACAGGACGCTGGCCATATGCCGGATGATTGTAATAATACAAAACGGTCACCTCTTCACAATTGATGGGTAATTCCCAAACCCAGTATATGCAGGCAATGACCCAGTGGTCCTTGTGGCGCCAATGAAAGTGTTCCTGCGTCTCAAACACCGCGAATAAGATGCGGCTGAAGAAGATACCCTACATGGGAAGTAAAATGTGGAAGCTCAAAGCTACCCTGAAAATAACTCATAGCGTATAGCCTAAAAAGGCAGCACGAAACTAGGCGCAGCTGCTTCAATTTTTTAAAAGCTGCGTCTTCCTCCAAGTAATGATGTTATTTCAGAACTAAGATACTTCGGTAGTGGCCAAAGTAACAGAGTATCCTAAGTTTTCTAACTTTCGAACCGTCTGTCTGACAATGGCGTCTTGCTTTCGCTTCTCAAAGTAATCAGAGCCTAAATCCGTGTAATCTTCCTGGCGTGTTATCAGATGGTATGCAATAGTCATGATGGAGTGAGCAACTGCAACAGCTGCTCTATGTCCGCCTTTACGGGCTGCAATGCGTCTATACTGAGCACCGAGGTAGTTGTTCGATCCTCGAATGGAATGGGAAGCTTCAATGAGGGCAGAGCGGAGGTACTTGTTGCCTTTTCGGGTTTTGGAGGGTTTGCGCTTACCTGCACTCTCATTATGCCCCGGACAAGGCCGATCCACGAGCAGAGGTGTGGTGCACTCGGGAAACGGGAGGCGATATCGGTGCCGATTTCAGCCAGGATTTGCTCAGCGGTCCGTCTGGCGACCCCTGGAATGGTATCCAGGCGATCCAGATCTTGCTGAAAAGGGTCGAGCCGTTTGGCTACCTCCATATCCAGTTCGGAAATCTGTTCATTTAGGAAGTCGATATGCGTCAGCATGCTTTTGAGGATGAGACGCTGGTGTGCAGTCATGTTCCCCCGCAGCGCAAGCTCTAGTTCTTCTTTCTTTTTCTTCATGGTTCGGCGTGCGAAGCCTGCCAGCTTCTCCGGATCCGTCTCCCCATTCACCATGGCCTCCAGCATGTCCCGGCTCGAGACGCCCATAATGTCAGAAACGACAGAAGCCAGCTTAATGTTAGCCCCTTCCAGAACCTTCTGAATCCGGTTGTGTTCACGGGCACGCTCCTGGATTAAGCTTCGGCGGTAGCGAACCAGCTCTCGCAATTCACGTTGGTTTCGGTCCGGAATAAAGCTCGCTTTAAGCAGGCCGTGCCGTAATAAATCGGCGATCCATTCCGCATCTTTCACGTCTGTCTTGCGGCCGGGAACGGCTTTCATATGCTGTGCATTCACAACCAGAAATTCAATCTGTTCCGCTTCAAGCAGGTTGACGATTGGCTTCCAAAAAACGCCGGTGCTCTCCATGGCCACGTGGGTGCAGCGGTGTTCCTTGATCCAATCGATAAGTTCAAGAAGAAAGACTGTATGGGTACGGAATGTCTTGATCTCCTTTCCTTCAGGAGTAACGATGCAGGCTGTGATGGACTTCTTATGAACATCCAACCCGCAAGCTCGTTCAATAAGAACTTCCATGATACTCACCTTTCTTCGGCAAATTGAATTGAGGACTGGCGCAACAACCAGCAAAAGGGTTAATCTACCCTGCGTGCTTCCCCAAAGGGAGCGACATTCCGTGGTGCACCATGGTCGTCGGAGTCAGACTAAAGGTTGGGTTCGCAACACCATAGCTTATCGACCTTCCTCACCAGCCGTAAGAATAGTATAAGGCAGGAAGTATAAATTTTCATGATTCCGTGGTGCCGCGTTCGCGCGGCATGGATGGCTAAAGGAGGAGTTACAGATATGGATCCATCAAATGATAAGCTGATTGAAGAGAAGATGCGGGGAGAGAAGCCCAGCTGGGCAGTTCCAGAGTCTCCGGCCGATACAGATAGGACTTCGGGACTCGAGGAGGACAATGTACCAACCAATTATGAAAACTCGTTGCCTTCTTACAACGATCAAGCAAACTTTGAAGTGCAAAAGACACCCGACAGGCTTGGTTAGCATACTCAACAACACAAGAGGAGCATGCAGTAGCTGATGGCATGAAATCAAAAAAGAACCTGAGTTGTTTCATCAGGTTCTTTTATATTGCATATAAACAAACACGATGTTATAATCAGATTACATCTTCGTTATTAACGAACACAATTATTCTATCTTACAATTTTATTGTACCATTCCGGTGAACTCTTGTCAAATGGTTTTCTCAATTTCATCGTTAGGAGAGATGTTGAATGACTTCTTTGGTTCTCGGTTTTCAGGAAATGGACAGAACGCAGCTTTTGCTCGTGGGCGGAAAAGGGTTAAACTTAGGGGAATTATCCAAAATCGAAGGAATACAAGTACCGGAAGGATTTTGTGTGACAACAGCGGGATATCAAAAAGCCATCGAACAAAACGAAACGTATCATGCTTTGTTGGATCGGCTAACCATGCTCAAAGCAGAAGATCGCGCTCAAATTGGTGAGATCAGCAGAAAAATTCGACAAATCCTTAGGGAAGCAGAAATTCCTTCCGATGTGATGAAAGCCGTTACTCACTATCTTTCCCGGTTTGGCGAAGAACATGCTTACGCCGTACGTTCCAGTGCGACGGCTGAAGATTTGCCCCATGCTTCTTTTGCAGGTCAGCAGGACACCTATTTAAATATCATCGGCAAGGAAGCCATCCTGCAGCATATCAGCCAATGCTGGGCTTCCCTGTTTACGGACCGCGCGGTAATCTACCGTATACAGAATGGATTTGATCACAGTCAAGTGTATATATCCGTTATCGTTCAAAGGATGGTTTTTCCACAAGCTTCAGGAATTTTATTCACCGCCGATCCGATTACTTCTAACCGAAAGCTGCTGTCGATCGATGCCGGCTTTGGACTTGGAGAAGCACTGGTCTCCGGCTTGGTATCTGCCGACAGTTATAAAGTTTGCGATGAGCAAATCGTCGAAAAGAGAATAGCAGCGAAAAAGCTGGCTGTCTATGCACGTAAAGAAGGCGGAACAGTGACACGGCCGATCGATCCCGATCAGCAAAAGGCTCAAACCCTTACGGAACAACAAATTCTGCAGCTGGCACGCACAGGAAGACAGATCGAAGCTTATTTTGGATGTCCTCAAGATATCGAATGGTGTTTGGCCCACGATACATTTTATATGGTCCAGAGTCGGCCCATCACTACGTTATACCCGATCCCTGAAGCGAATGATGGAGAAAATCACGTATACGTATCCGTCGGACATCAACAAATGATGACAGATCCCTTGAAACCGCTGGGGTTGTCTTTTTACCTTCTAGTCACTCCTGCACCCATGCGTAAAGCCGGCGGGAGGTTGTTTGTCGATGTTACGGCTATGCTGGCTACACCTGACAGCAGGGAAAATTTATTCAATGCCATGGAACAACACGATCCGCTCATGAAAGACGCACTTATGACCGTAATAGAGCGGGGAGATTTTATCAAATCGCTACCCAATAATAATAAAGAACAGAGTCTTGGTAAAAGCAATAAAGGTGTATCGTCTGCGGGTCTTCAAGCCCCCATCGAAAACGATCCGACCATCGTTACCGATTTGATTAAGCGTAATCAAACATCGGTCGAAGAGTTGAAACAAAACATCCGAACGAAATCAGGATCGGATTTGTTTGATTTTATCCTGGAAGATATCCAGCAATTAAAGAAGATCTTATTTGACCCACAAAGTTCGGCTGTGTTTATGGCTGCTATAGATGCTTCATCGTGGATCAATGAAAACATGAAGAAATGGTTGGGTGAAAAAAACGCAGCGGATACGCTATCTCAATCCGTACCGAACAATATTACCTCGGAAATGGGTCTGGCGCTGCTGGATGTCGCAGATGTGATTCGTCCTTTTCCAGAAGTCATTGAATATTTACAACAGGTAAAAGAGGATCACTTTGAGGATGACCTGGTTAAGTGTAAAGGTGGACAGGAGACGCTGGACGCGATCCATGATTATCTCAGCAAATACGGAATGCGATGTACAGGAGAAATCGATATTACTAGAACCCGTTGGAGCGAAAAACCAACTACGCTTATCCCCATGATTCTCAGTAATATCAAAAACTTGGAGCCTCATGCCAGCCACCGGAAATTCGAGCAAGGGCGGCAGGAAGCTTTGAAAAAAGAACAGGAGTTATTAGATCGATTGAAGGTCTTACCGGATGGCGAACAAAAAGCCAAAGAAACCAAACGAAAGATCGACTTAATCCGGAATTTCATCGGTTATCGGGAATATCCCAAGTATGGCTTGGTGAACCGTTACTTCGTTTATAAGCAGGCTCTGCTGAAAGAAGCCGAACAACTCGTACAAGCGGGCGTAATCCATGAGAAAGAAGATATATACTATCTCACTTTTGAAGAGCTTCACGAGGTCGTACGCACCAATCAACTGGATTACGGGATCATCGGCAAACGAAAAGACGAATACAAATGGTATGAAAAGCTAACTCCACCACGTGTCATCACGTCTGACGGTGAAATCATTGCAGGCAAGTACAAACGAGAACATCTCCCAGCCGAAGCGATTGCGGGTCTGCCTGTTTCTTCCGGAGTGATAGAGGGAAGAGCACGTGTCATCTTACATATGGAAGAAGCTGATCTGGAAGATGGAGATATATTGGTCACCACCTTTACTGACCCCAGTTGGACACCCTTGTTTGTATTCATCAAGGGCCTGGTCACCGAAGTTGGGGGACTGATGACCCATGGAGCCGTTATCGCACGTGAATATGGCTTGCCCGCCGTTGTCGGTGTGGAGAATGCTACCAAGCTGATTCAAGACGGACAACGAATTCGCGTGCATGGAACAGAAGGGTACATCGAACTTTTGTAATGGCTGAATATGTCAAGTAAGGGGAGAAGCTCACGCTCTCCTCTTTCGGGAACCCTCACGTCAAAGGCATCTCGAAAGGGAGGAACGGCGTGCCGGCCAAAAAGTAACGAATCGCGAAGAGCACCGGATGATGAATCTGATCCGGTGCTTTTGGCGCCCCCCGGCGCACGCAGTTTGTTTACATAACTATTATTAAGTTAACTTTAGTGATCCAAATAGTGTCGTTTGGAACAAAAGGTCCTATGCTGCTATTTACATACATACAGTATGTATGTAAAATGGATACAGACGATGAAAAAGGGAGATGATTCCATGAAGATCAACAGCTTTTATCCGGTTCTGATGACCGACAGGGTTGCAGACACAGCCGCCTTTTACATGAATTACTTTGGGTTCGAACCGGTGTTTGAGGCGGATTGGTACGTTAGTCTTCGATCGGCCGGCGGATCCCTCCCGTTCGAACTCGCCATTCTCGATGCAGACCATTCAACCGTGCCCGCGGCTTACCGCGGAGGGGTGAAGGGGCTGCTGCTCAACCTGGAGGTTGACCATGTCGACGCAGAATACGACCGTCTTATCCTTACGCACAAGCTGCCCCTTGTCCAAGACATCCGAAGCGAAGAGTTTGGGCAGCGGCATTTTATCACTTGTGACCCGAATGGGGTATTGATCGACATCATTACCGTGATTCCTCCTTCAGGGGACTTCCGTGAACAGTATGCAGAGGCCGTATGGGAGGGTCCGGATCACCATGAGGAGAAGTAAGGAGGAAGCTCATCAAACCATCCGCAGGCTGACAGAGGTGGCGCGCGCCCATTTTACCGAGCACGGATACGTGGGCGCGTCGCTCGAATCGATTGTGCAGGAAGCGGACGTGACGCGGGGAGCCGTGTATCATCATTTTCGCAGCAAAAAGGAGCTGTTCCGGATCGTGCTGGAAGCGGTGCAGCTTGAAGTGGCCGAACAAGTGGAGGCCGCGGCATCCGCTGCGGATGAGGTCTGGGAGCAGCTTTATCGGGGCTGCCGGGCATTCGTGCTGGCAGCGGTCGAACAGAATCGCAAACGGATCCTCCTGGTTGACGGCCCGGCGATTATGGGCTGGGACGTATGGCGGGCGATGGATGAGAAATATTCCATGCGCCTTCTGCGGGAGCAGCTGGAACTGATGCAGGAACAGGGACATATCCCGGGCGTGTCCGCAGCCGCCATGGCGCACTTCCTTTCGGGAGCGCTCAATGAAACCTCCCTTTGGCTGGCAAGCCGCACGCCCGACGCGGCGGATTTGGACAACAGCATGAACGTCATCCGGCTCTTCCTGGATGGGATCAGGAAGCATCGGGAGGATCTGCAGACGCCACTCGATCATCCTCAGTGACAACAATGAGATGAAGCAGCCCATTTCCATATTTTCATGAAGGCCGCGCATGCCGCGGCTTTTTTGGCGACAAGCAACCCAATGGTTGTTTATGCTTGACAAGCAACCCAACGGTTGCTTATACTTGATATATGAATGGGGACAAAGACGCTATATTCAAAGCACTAAGCGACTCGACTCGGCGGCTTATGTTGGACGAACTATCCGAACGCAATGAGATGACGTTGTATGAACTTTCGGTACGCCTTATTATGAAGCACGACCTTTCCATTACGCGACAGGCGATAGCCAAACATCTTTCTGCATTGGAGGATGCCGGGCTCGTAACATCAGAAAAAAAGGAAAATATCGAGTGATTATTTTCAACAATGAACCCCTTAAACATTTGCTGAAAGGATGGATAGATTAATTTCATAGATTAATTTTCATCGGAAGCTTCTGACGAATGCAGGTTTTGGGGATCATATCAAAGGAGGCGAACATATGAAAATCATTGTTACCAGTATATTCGTTCAAGATCAGGACAAGGCATTGAAGTTTTATACCGAAACGCTGGGCTTTGTAAAAAAGCATGACGTTCCCGTCGGGGAGTTTAGGTGGATCACGCTGGTTTCTCCGGATGATCAGGACGGTACCGAGCTTTTGCTCGAACCGAATAACCATCCTGCCGCCAAAGAGTATCAACAGAAGATATTTGCCGAAGGCATCCCGGCCACCATGTTTGGCGTTACGGATATTCATCAAGAGTACAACCGATTAGTGGAAAACGGCGTAAAGTTTACTATCGAGCCGACAACAATGGGCGAACTCACACTGGCTGTCTTCGACGATACATGCGGCAACCTTCTTCAGATTGTGCAGAAGTAAACAGAAAAAGAGTGGTCAGAAGACAAGAATAAATGGGCAAAAGGGAGCTGAGGAAACTCGGCTCCTTTTTGTTTTGCCATACAATAGCAGCGAAATTCACACCCTGTATGGCCTGTCCCCACAACTTTGCCGATAGGCTTTTGGAGATTGGCCATACACTTTAGTGAACTGCCGGGTAAAGTAGTTGCTGTCATTAAATCCGCTTTCATGCGAAATTTCGGTGATCGGGAGGCCCGTCTTTTTCAGCATCATGCATGCATGCTCCAGCCGCAGCCTCTGAAGATAGGCGAAGGGGGTGGTTTGATAGTAGGAACGGAAAATCCGGTTTAAGTGCCTCACCGAAATATTGGACTCGGCTGCAATCTCCTCCAGCGAAATGGACTTAAGATATTGATCCTCCATATAGGAGATCGCCGCCGCCAAATGCATCAGATTGCTTGGGTCCCCGTGGCGTTCCTGATTCTCATACTGCCTGGACAGATAGACAACGAGTTCCATAAATCGCGCATTAAGCATGGTTTGATAGCCCTGAATCTTATGTTGATATTCCTCAATCATGACCTTAATGAGGGAGAAGACATACTCCAGACTCGGGATCGGCAGGCTGAGCTTGCTCTGATAAGGATGAAGGTGACGATAAAACGGTTCCAAAACGAAAAGCGCCTGATAGCCGTTGGACATTCGAAGATCGGGCCCGGCCGACCGCAGCATCTCAGGGCGGTACATGATATTGCAGATCTTGAAATGGTGGGGATCAATATACGCATGGGGAGTAGCTCCGTCTATAACAAAGACGTCTCCCTTCTTGATAAACGAAGTTTCGGCATTGACCCTATGTGTGGCGTTCCCGTTCAATACCACGACGAGCTCGGAAAAATCGACATGACGATGCAGCTCCATGTCATCTTCATGGCCGCCATATTGAATAAAAAACTGGAACTGATGATCGGTCGTAAACCAATCCAAATGAACGTCGATCACTCGGACACCACCCAACCCAAAGCTTCAATGTCTATATCATGCTATTTTATGACCTGAAAATCAAGGTTTGACCGTCATTCCGTGAACTATAATACGAGCGGGCAGACAAAATCAGGGGAGTGAGATTCAGATGCGGAACATGAGCAGCACACCAAAGGGATGCATGGCGTTGACGCTCACCATTAGTTTACTGGTCGGATGCGTCGGAACCAGCGGCGGCAGCGAAAGCGAACACGGCAGCACCGATGCTGCAGGTACAACTCCGATCAGCTTCACGTTCTTCAGTGCCGATCCCAATCCCAATTGGCAGAACATGCAGGATGACGTTGGAAAAGAAATCACAAAGCGGACAGGCGTTACGCTGGATGCCGAGTTCGCCGTAGGAGATCCGGCACAGAAGGTTGCGCTCATCGCGACAAGCGGCCAATATCCGGATCTCATCAGCCCCAAAGGAGAGCTCAACAAGCTGGTTGACGCGGGGGCCATGCTGGACCTCACCGATCTCATTGAGAAGCACGCCCCAAATATCAAGAAGCTGATCGGCGATCAGTCGAAGCGTCTGCGCTACAGCACCGAGGACAAGTCGATCTATGTCATCCCGACCTACTCGGCTGTGGGAGGTGTCAACTTCACGGCTGGCGGAGGGTTCGAGCTTCAGCACCGTGCCGTGAAGGAAGCGGGCTACCCGCCGATCAAGACGCTGAAGGACTATGAGAAGGTCATTCAATCCTATATCGACAAGCATCCGACCGATGAACAGGGAAACAAGAACATCGGGCTTTCCCTTAATGCGGACGATTGGCGGATGTACATCTCCGTGACGAACCCGGCAGCCGAGACCACCGGTAAGTCGGGGGACGGCGAATACTACATCGATCCGACAACCTACGAAGCCCAATATCATTACCGGACGGAAGGTGAAAAAGACTACTTCAAGTGGCTCAACCATATGTATACCATCGGCTTGCTCGATAAAGAAAGCTTTGTCCAGAAATATGATCAATATCTGGCCAAGATCGCTTCAGGACGGGTGATCGGATTAATCGACGTCGACTGGGATTATGCGGACGGCGAGAAATCGCTGAAGTCCCAAGGGAAGCAGGACCATACGTACGGGCACTATTCCGTGATGCTGTCCGATCAATACAAGGACAATCGGTTCCAATCGACCGGCTTTATGGCCGGCTGGGGCGTTGGGATTACTACGGAGTGTGAAGATCCGGTCCGTGCCATCCAATTCCTCGACTTTCTGGCATCGGAGCAGGCACAGGTGTTGAACAATTGGGGCCTGGAAGGCAAGCATTACCAGATGCAGGATGGCAAACGCGTCGTTCCGCAGGACGTTCAGCAGCGCATCATGAACGACAACACCGCATTCAGCAGGGAATCCGGTATCGGCTTCTATACGAATCTCGGCGCCCATTATGGTGACGGCGTTCAAGATTCCACAGGTAATTATTACACCAAGAATTACCCGGAACAAATCCTCAACACCTATTCCGATGCCGACAAGGAAACGCTTAAAGCTTACGGAGCTTCGACCTGGAAGGACCTGTTTCCAAAGGAAGAGGAATTCCCGGTTAAGGCATGGGGGGCCGCGTGGAATATTTCCGTGCCGGGCGACGATGATGTCACAATTCTTGCGAATAAAATGAGGGACATTACCAGAAAGCGGATTCCTCAAGCGGTTATGGCCAAACCAGAAGAATTCGATGGAATCTGGGAGGCGTATCAGCAGGATCTGATCAAGGCTGGTGTCGAGAAAATGGAGAAGGGCTTCACGAAGTATGTTCAGGACCGCGTGAAACTTTGGAATGAATAGGAGCGCAGATGCGATGCAGTATACCAACCCAGTCCTGTCCGGCTTTTATCCTGACCCCAGCATCTGCCGTGCGGGTGAGGATTACTACCTGGTGACGAGTTCTTTTGAATATTTCCCCGGCGTTCCTGTCTTTCACAGCAGGGATCTCGTTCATTGGAGGCAGATCGGTCATTGTCTCCTCACCGAGAAGCAGCTGTCTCTGGCGAACGCATGGAGTTCCGGCGGCATTTATGCCCCCACGATACGCTGCCATGACGGCTGGTTCTACATGACGACGACGAACGTGGGCGGAATCGGAAATTTCTATGTCCGCAGCAGGCAGCCTGAGGGTCCATGGTCCGATCCGATCCCCGTAATGCAGAAGGGCATCGATCCATCCCTCCTCTTTGATGAGGACGGCCGGGTGTATTTTCAATCCAGCTGTTCAGGCGATCCGGGCGACGGAATCTACCAGTGCGAGATCGATATCTCGAACGGCAGCATGCTGACCGAAAGCCGGCTGCTCTGGAAGGGGACCGGAGGCGCACATCCGGAAGCCCCCCATCTGTATAAAATCAACGACCTCTATTATTTGATGATCGCTGAGGGCGGGACCGAGTACGGCCATATGGTGACGATCGCAAGAAGCAGCGATCCCTATGGGCCCTACGAGCGGTGCCCCCATAATCCGATTCTTTCGCACCGAAGCTTGAAGAGCAGCCTGCAAGCGATGGGACATGCGGATCTTGTGCAGGCGCATGACGGGAGCTGGTGGGCGGTTTGCTTGGGGATCCGGCCGGTTTCCTACCCTATGCGGCATCATCTGGGGAGGGAGACCTTCCTCGCTCCCGTGACCTGGACACCGAACGGCTGGCCGGTCATCGGTAAGGAAGGGCGGATCGAGCCCGTCATGGAGGCGCCCAAGCTGCTGCCCGTGCGGTGGCCGGACAAGCCGGTCCGGGACGATTTTGACGAAGGGCGGCTGCGGTACGACTGGACCTTCCTGCGCAATCCCAAGGAGAACAGCTGGTCGCTGCAGGACTACCCGGGGCATCTGGCGCTGAAGGGAAACCAGGCGACGCTGGATGATGCAAGTTCACCTGCATTTGTCGGACGCCGGCTGTGCCACTTCTCCTGCAGCGCGGCAGCCGCGGTCGATTTTCAACCGGTGCATGACGGAGAGGAAGCCGGACTGACTGTGTATATGAATGAAAAGTATCACTACGATCTTGTCATAAAAGAACGCAGCGGAAGCAGGATGGTCTTGTTCCGAAGAACCGTAGGGCTGATGCGTACCGAGACGTGGCATGATTGTGGTACAGGAACGGTTGTGTTACGAATCGAGGCACGGCCTGAGGTCTTTACATTCTTCATTCAGCAGGACGAGCTCGGTCCCGTGGAAGTGGGTAGAGGTGAGACCCATTTGCTTTCTACGGAAGTGGCAGGCGGTTTTACGGGAATCTTCCTTGCGATGTATGCCTCCGCCTCCAGGACAACGGGACAGAGTACGCCCGCCTTATTCGATTGGTTTGACTACGAGCCGGCGGAATAGGCGGAAGACAGATTTCTTTGCAGCTCGTCCTTATCCGCAAGTCAAATAGTCACATAATTAACGAAGCCGATCCCTCACGTGTGAAGAGGGACGGCTTCGTTTGTCTTTACAGGGCAACCGGCTGATTTCAGCACGATCTGTAAATTATTCCATAGGAGTATATGATATCCAAATGTGGATTTCGGGGTAAGAGTAATAGAAAGAGAAAAACATAGGAGGGAACCACTGTGAGATTGCTGGAAATTCTGCTTATCGGAGCGTGCCTGACCATGCTCTTACAGCTTGGTCGGAAGCCTGCGACAAACAGGCTCGCCGGTATGCTTACGGGTACGGCAGGCATTGCTCTGCTGGCCTTTCACCTGGCTGTCGAGGGCTACCGCTGGCAGATGCTTGTTGTCTATATCACTGCGCTAATTTGCGCCGTGCTGCTCCTGCTTCGCCCGGCTCATGAAGTCAAGACCACCCCGCTCAGGAAAGCATGGAGATACGGGGTGACCATCACCGCCGGATTGCTGGTTGCCGCTTCGTCCGCGCTCGCGGCATTCCTGCCGGTATTCGATCTGCCTAAACCGAACGGTCCCTATATGGTCGGGACCCGCACCCTGCATCTGACGGACGCCTCGCGTGAGGAGCCGCTTACCACCGACCCGAAAGACCGAAGGGAGCTGATGGTGCAGCTGTGGTATCCGGCCTCAAACCCGCCGACCGGGAACCGTGATAAGCTGTTTCCAGAGGAAGACGGCGCGTTCGAAGCCTATAAGCAGGCCTTTGCCAAGGAACTCAACATCCCCGGCTTTGCTTTGGACTATTGGAGGTATATCCGGGGGAATGCCTACGAGAACGCGGCGCTGCTGCCGTCCGGCAAGCCTTACCCGCTTCTGCTGATCGGCCACGGCATGGGCACCGGAAGAATTCTGCACTCCGCCCAGGCCGAGAACTTGGCCAGCAACGGCTACATCGTAGCGGTGATCGATCATACGTACAGCACGGTGGCCACCATCTTTCCCAATGGGAAAGTAACGGGCTTCGAGACGGATGTATCCTCCGAGGATTTGGAGGCGATCGGGCGGGAAGTCGGCGGGATCTGGAATCAGGATGCCGCATTCCTGATCCGGCATCTGGAGAAGGTGAATGCGGGGGAGTCAGGCAGCGAATTCAGCGGGAAAATAGATATGAACAACATCGGTATCGTCGGGCATTCCTTCGGAGGGGCAGCGGCTTTTGAACTGGCGGTCACGGACCCCCGGATCAAAGCGGGAATCAATATGGACGGCACCTTATATCCCGTGAGTAAGAATGCTAACCTGACCAAGCCGTTTCTCTTTATAGAGTCGGAAGAAACGATCGAGAGCAAAAGGAAACATCTCCATGAAGACATCATTCAATATGAGGAAAGCCTGATCAAAACGACTCTCCAGCATAATGGAAGCCGGATCTACATGGAAGGAACCGCCCACTATAACTTCACCGATTTCCAGCTGTTTTCCGACCTGCTTCAAGTCATGGGACTGACAGGGGAGATCAACGGCAGGAGAGGGGAGTTTATCGTGAACCAGTATGTGCTGGACTTCTTTAATAAACAGCTGAAAGGAACCGGAGGGGAGCTCATTCAGGGGCCGAATCCGCGCTTTCCGGAGGTAAAATTCAATACGGAATTGTTATAAGGGAACCGGCAGGGGATGCAGCCGTTTAATAAAGGGAGGGCCGCTTGATTGCAGCTCTCCCTTTCCTTGTGGTGCTATAAGCTATTCCTATTGTCAGCAGAGAAAATCTATGGTAAATTGATTTTGTTTCGCACAAAACAAAATTTATTGTTTTGTGCGAAACAAAAGTCATAAATGACAGGGAGGAAGGTTTCCGATGGATTATGAAGTTATTATTGTCGGCGGAGGACCGGTCGGCATGATGCTCGCCTCTGAACTTGCTTTAGCAAATATTCAGGTGTGTGTCCTCGAACGATTGTCTCAAACGACACCTTATTCCCGTGCGCTCAGCATTCACCCGAGAACATTGGAGCTGCTGGATCTGAGGGGGGTCAAACAGGAGTTTCTTAAACGAGGCACCCCTTTGACCACGGGGCATTTTGCCGGTCTGGATACTCGATTGGATTTCTCCGTGATTGACTCCTCCTCCAATTACTCCTTGTTCTTGCCCCAATCCGAAACGGAAGCCATTTTGGAAAACAACGCGGTCCGATTAGGCGCCCACATTCTGCGAAACACGGAAGTCTTATCGGTTGTTCAGGATGATGAAGGAGTAGAGGTGACCGCAGCCGGAACAAAGGGGATGGTCCGTCTAAAAGCTGCCTATCTTGTCGGTGCGGATGGCGCAGGCAGTATCGTCCGGAAACAAACCGGTATCCCGTTTATCGGCCATGACGAGACCCTGACGGCAATGCAGGGGGATGTCATTCTGAAGCATCCGCCGGCCCTCCCCGTGGTCTCACGATACAGCGAAGAAGGGATGATCATGATCGTCCCCTTACCGGCGGCAATGCACCGGGTTGTTCTAATCGACCCGCATAGAAGCCATATCCCGAAGAGTGAACCGGTCACCCTTGAAGAACTGCGGTCAGGAATGCTCCGGATATTGGGTGATGATCTGGGGGCAGGGGAGCCTTCCTGGCTGACCCGATTCGGCAATGCGACCCGTCAGGCGCAGCAGTACAGAGAGCGGCGGATTTTTCTCGCTGGTGACGCGGCACATGTTCATTTCCCAGCCGGGGGGCAGGGGATGAATGTAGGGATACAGGAAGCATTCAATTTGGGGTGGAAGCTGGCTGCGGACCTGAAGGGCTGGGCCCCTCCATGGCTGCTGGATAGTTATCACAATGAAAGATTTCCTGTCAACACCTCTCTGCTGCATAACACCCAGGTACAAACCTTACTCTTCGGTACGAGTTTTACATCCAGCATGATTCAGCTGAGAAAGATGATGTCGGATATGCTGAATGTACCGGCAGCGAATTATCAATTGGCGAGCCGGATCGCCGCGGTGGATGTCCATTATGACCCCACACTTCCCGGTTCGTCACATCCTTTAACCGGCAGGCGCTTGGCCGAATTTCAACTCCGCTCCGAGCAAGGCGATGTCATCAGCAGCTTCGAACTCTTCCGTGATGGCTCATTCGTACTGCTTCATCTGGCTTCAGACGAGAAGATGAACATCTGCCAATGGCCCCCGCAGATCAAGGCGTTCAGTTATACTTTAGCGGATCGTTCTACCGTGGATTGGGAGGATGTTCATACCGTCCTTATTAGACCTGACGGTTATATCGCATGGGCTGTATCCCGCTCCGAATCTGATCACATCGAGAAGCTGCGGCAGGGACTTGTTCATTGGTGCGGACGATCTTGATCCCACATATCAATTTTGTTTCGACCAAAACAAAATCCGATCATCCAAAGGGAATCACCTTGAAGAAATTGTTTTCCTCAAAACGATTGTTGTATACTCAGGGAGGAGATGCAAAAGTTAAAGGGGCTTACTTGGATGGAAGAAATGGAAGTTACCAAGCAGTGGGTGCTTAAACATTTTATTGAACTGATCAGCCAGCAGGAGATCAGGGACAGTCGGTTGGCGGTTAGATTCCATGAAGAAATGCGGCAGCTTGAAGAAGAGTTTGGTTCACCGCTCCATCTGACTCTCTCTGAGATTCATCTGGTGGCCTGCATTGGCGATTACAGTCCTATTAATGTAACAACGATTGCAGAGAAAACGCAGTTAACCAAGGGATCGATAACCCGAATCAGCAAGAGGCTGTTAGAGCTTGATTTGATCAAAAGACAGCAGATCAATGAGAACAAGAAGGAAGTTTATTATAGTCTGACGGCAGCCGGGCAGAAGATCCACAGCATTCACCACCGCATTCACGGCAAAATAGAACAAAGATTTCTGTCCTTCTTGGACCAATATACACCGGAACAATTAGCATTTGCACGCAAGTTTATGAAAGATTTAATTGAATGGGACTATTAAGAATGGCGCAGCCATTTGAAAAAGCCAATCCGCTTGTTGGTGACTTACATCCCTTCATTTGTTCGGCGCCAATCAATACAACAAACTCCCTTGCCATCGAGGCCAAAGGGAGTTTGTTGTATTGACTCCAAGATGCGGTTGGGAGCGGCATCTTGGGGAAACGGACGCTCCGGAACTTCTATATTTACATCTATAGTAATCGCCTGAGGTCCAGAAAGTTTCTGAATGCACTTAACAAAAAAACAACAAGGAAAGTGGACAATGGTAAGAAAAGGAACGCCGTTATAGGCCCCCAACGGAAGTGGTCCATATTCTTATTGTGAATATCGTAAACTATAGAATCAGCCATTAATGCTCCAACGGTGCTCATATAAGTAACAATTAGAAAGCCGAATGCCGCGCAGCAAAGCCAAAATTTTTAGCCGGCTTAGATTTTTAAAAGCATGGTAGTACCCAGCGATGCTTACAGTAATTGATAAAGGAACGCTTAGTCCAATAAAGAACCAGCCCCATCCATCCAAAGTACCTCCACCTGCCAGCCCATTACCTATTATTGTAATAAATGCGCTAAAGATTAGGCTGGCTATAAAGCCATAAACAAATCCCCAACTACATCTTAGAAAAGTATTGTTCATGTATGAACGTCACCTCCCACTTTTTTTATTACATCACAGTTAACCATTAAATGGAACCCTTATCGAAATTCGATGGCTTGGGAACCCGTGGAGGATTGATTATTAAGCAAAACGAGACATGTTAGCGGGGAGGATAACGCCACAGGATAACGAATACTTATGTAAGATTTACAAAATTATGGTATGAATATCTGCTGAACAACAAAAAAGAGACCCATTGCAAAGAGAGGGGATAACACTTTGAATTTTAAATTAGCTGACTTACATAAGCATCTAAACCAGTTGAAAGAATTGGAAAACACTTCATATTATGAATTTCTGAGGGTATCATCCATGAGTGTAGGGCTCTACAGACTGAATAAAGGAGAGAAGGATAAGCAGCAGCCTCATACAGAAGATGAGATTTATTTGATCATTGAGGGTAAAGCTTCGTTTCAGAACGGTAATGAAACTGCTGAGATTAGCAAAGGGGACATTTTATTCGTAGAAGCTAATAAAGAACATAGATTCTATAATGTGACGGAGGACCTAACTACCCTCGTCTTTTTTTCACCAGCCGAGCACTCCAATAAATGAGTATTGCAACTAATGATTCTGTGCTTACTTACTGTCAACGGCAACGCTACTATTAATCCTAGGCCCGTGTTCGGAAATACCATGAGAAGCATACGAAGAATAATAAGACTTGGTGCAATTAACAGGATCATCTTAGCAATATAAGTTAGCACATCTTTTAGCATACAATAATCCCCTTCGAGACTCGCTCGCACAATATTGCTTATTTTTGCTTTATTAGGCACAGATTACTCCTCTTTTCGCGTCTAACTGCGCATAACCAATGCCCTAATCTTAAAAGGATAAAATGCTCTAAAGCATCCCACCCCTACCATGTCACGGAGGAAAACGAATGGGAGAATCGAACGTCCGAGTGGAGTCCCTGACGCCAATCCTGAGAATATTCGACGAGGAGAAGGCAAAGCAATTTTATTTGGGATTTTTAGAATTTCAACTCGATTGGGAGCACCGCTTTGAAGTTGATTTTCCGCTATATATGCAAGTCTCTTATGGACCATGCGTCATTCATCTGTCGGAACACCATGGTGACTGTACTCCGGGCGCGGCACTGAGGATCGAAGTCAGAGGAATTCAGGAGCTGCATGCAAAGTTATTGTCCAAAAGGTATAACTATGCCCGGCCCGGCCTGGAGACGGCTCCGTGGGGTGGCTTGGAGATCCGAGTGGCCGACCCATTCGGAAACCGGCTGACTTTTTATCAAAAAGACGGAACAGAACGATAGTTCATCGAGACACGAAGGCAGCCGCTGGATGACGGTTGCCTTTTGCCATGGAGGGACGGTCTTTTGCAGCAACAAAACATGTAAACAAGCGGTATGTTAGTGAGAGACTATTCCAGGAGGAACTAATGAACTATTTCACTAAAGAGTGGTTTGAAGAAGCGCAGATTTCACGCTTTCTGTTATTTCCGGAAACGAAAAAAGAGTGGGATGAAAATGTCGCATGGCATGTTTCGGAAGGACTGCATTTTGAAGAAATACAGTTGAACCGTTTACAGATTGCCAAAAAGGACTTGCTGCGATTCCTTCCAGCATTCTTTCATCCATATATTCAAGACGGAACGCTAAACTCACAATTTCCATCTGAAGAACTTAAAAAAATGGCTGACCAATGGCGGATGGAGTATGATGAGCGGACGAAAGCAAAAGGAATTTCTTATCGGAACTACTACAACTCCATAAAATGCTCACTCCCCGAGAATGCGATTCAGTTGTTTGAAAAGTCATTACATGATGCACGAGTAACTTCGATCGAGATGCCTATGAAGGATGCGTTTATCATAAAATTGGACTGTAGGGGAGGCTATCATTATGGGACAGATGTTACATTAACATTTGCGGGAGTGAAAAAGTTACAGCCTCACAGCTTAAGTGTAGGTAGTATTTGGCTTTATGATGAAGTTTATCTCACAGATACAGGGTTTGAGCTTCATGTGTTATTTGATGGTCCTTTAATGGAATTCACGATCTCTGCGGAAAATGTTACTATCGAGGTGATTTCATAATTCATGGTTATGGGGTTGCACACGAGGTCATTAGTTGGCCAATTCGATGCGGATGCTTCATTTACCCGAGGCTGTACGAATCCCCCCAAATAGAGTACTAATTGGCCGCCAGAGCAGCTGCAGCTCCGGCGGTTTTTTGATTCACTCGCACCTTCATTCGCTGCTAAGAATTTTTTTGTACCGGGCTTTGTCCTTGATCGCTCGGCTTGTTAGATCGCGATGCAGCATGCTTGGGATTGTTTTTGTCAGGTTTAGTTTTTGTGCTCATGTTTATAGTTCACCTCCCGTCTTACTTCGTAAAAAGTATTTCTCCAAACCACAAACCTTATTAGAAAAATAATCCGCAGGAGCTCGGGCAGCCGTTCCACTAAAGGACAGAAAAGTTCCAGTATATGGTATAATGCAGAGGATTCTATTTTGAAGCAGGGAGGCTTACACATGCGTCAAATTATTGCTTTAGGGGGCGGGGGCTTCTCCATGGAGCCAGATAACCCACTATTGGATCATTATGTACTTAAGCAATCAAAAAAGTCCTGCCCCACTGTATGCTTTCTTCCGACAGCAAGCGGGGACTCGGAAAGTTACATAGCAAGGTTCTACGCTTCTTTTCATAAATATAACTGTGCAGCCTCCCACCTCTCCTTGTTTAAACCACCGACTAGAGACTTGGAGGATTTTATACTTACTAAAGACATCGTCTATGTTGGGGGTGGGAATACCAAGAATTTATTAGCCTTATGGAAGGACTGGGGACTCCATATTGTTTTGCGTAAAGCATGGGATCAAGGAGTTGTCTTGGCCGGTATAAGTGCTGGGTCTATTTGTTGGTTTGAGGAAGGTGTAACCGATTCATACGGTGACGGACTTGAGCCTATAAAATGTCTGGGATTCTTGGAAGGCAGTAATTGTCCCCACTATGATGGCGAAATAGAAAGGAAACCTGCTTTCCATCAACTGATACAATCAGAGAAACTATGCTCCGGTATTGCGGTTGATGATGGAGCAGGTGTTCACTTCATTGGGCAGCACATTCACAAGATCGTTAGTTCCAGAGCCGCCTCAAAGGCGTACAGAGTATTCAAAAAAGACACGGTAAGAGAGCAGGTACTCGAGACGTGTTATCTGGGTGAGCTTTAACTGGCTGGGAACGATCGCCTAATGACCCAGGGAGCAGATCGCCGCGCGGCAGCAGCTGCTCGTTTCCGATGTCACAAATCAGCGCCTTACGTTGTTATATGTGCAAAACGTAAAAGGAGCTGAGGCAAGATGAACGACTTGACATGCGTCATCATCGGAGGCGGCCATGTAGGGCTTCATTCACTCAAAGCAATAAAGGATGAGACCCGGGGCATGGTGAACGGGCGGCGGATTCGATTTGTTCTGATCGACAAGCAGCCCGGTCATGTGCGTAAAATGCTGTTGTTCCGGCCGGCCGTGGGCCAGGAAGAGATTACGATTCCGTGGACGCATTATTCGTTCTTAGAAGGTGTCGAACACGTGCGAGGTAAGGTTACGTCCGTGGACAGCGGGGGAAAACAGATTCGATTTGAGGATGCGCATGGTATTCATGCCCTCATGCCGTATGACCTTTTGGTCGTAGCGGTTGGCAGTGTCGTTCGGCAGCCGGCATCCGATCGGGGCGGCATCGCTTTGACCGACCCGCAAGCCGCGGCGGACATCCGGGAGCGCTGGCGCGCCAACCTGCGGAAAGCTGCCGGTGAGACGAACCGTGAGGAACGAAAGCGGCTGACTTCAATCGCGGTTGCGGGTGCGGGCATCAGCGGCGTTGAGACATCCGCCGAGCTGGCGCTTGAGATGAGGAAGGAAGCATCGTCATTAGGATTGGACCCGTCCGATATTACGGTCTATTTGTTGAGCGGACAGAACCAATTGTTCCTGGAAGGGCCCGAAAAAGTAGGCATAAAATTGGATCGGGTTCTCAGCGAATGCGGCGTAACCGTACTTTACAACCGTAAGGTGATGCAGGCGGAAGCAGGAGCAGTGAAGCTCAGCAATGGCGATCGCCTGCCGGTTGGCCTATGCATCTGGACCATTGGTCTGATCCCGAATCCGGCCCTTCGAAGCATGGGTTTGCCGCTAACTTCGGATGGGCAAGTGCTGGTGGATGAATGTTATCGCGTCCAAGGGGCGACGGGCGTTTACAGCATCGGCGACTGTGCGAGAATCGTCGATCCGGAGAACGGCAAGGCGGATCTGATGAGGGCTGGAGAAGGTGTGCTGCAGGCAGATCGACTGGGGAAAATCGTGATTGCCGATCTGGAGGGCCGCCCCGCGCCGGTTCACAAATCCGCCGGCTCGATAATGGAATTCTTCTGCATCGGCTTGGGAGAGAACCGCGGATTTGTATGGGGAAGCAAATGGGGACTTCATATGATCATAACGGGAAAGCTGGGGTGGAAAATCAGGCAGCTGGCATGGGATAAAGGCAGTATGCTGCGATAGCAGCCAGATACGAACCCACAGCCGGAAAAGGTGAGACGGCGAATGGAGAAACGGTACGGTCATTATAGAGCGCCGCTGTTCACTCTGGCATATCAGTTGACAGGCTCCGCTGCAGACGCGGAAGATGCGGTAGGGCCGAACGTCTGAGAAAATATCATCCATAACCATTCAAAGATAAAGCAAAAAGTTCTCGTTTCTACCTTTGGATAATGCGAATATGGTGCGAATCCATGCAAAAAAACCCGCTTCGGCACGATGGCTGAAGCGGGTTTTTATCTTTCTCCTTGTTGACTCCTTAAGATATGGGGGAAGGATTTTGTTCAGGAGGGCGGCTCTTAGTGTTGAATTAGCATCTCCGATGGATCCGGGGAAGCCGCTTTGCGGAGTCCGCTGTACCTGCCGATAATAGATTCCACTGCTCTGAAGTCAAGCTGCAGAGGCTTCAATCCGTTTTGCCGCAGCAGGTGCAGGGTATTACCATCATCGAAGCAGGTTTTCTGCGTGAGGTACGGGCTAAAGACGGCGGTCAATTTGGCGAGCTGCCGCTCTTCCTTGGTCCACTCGGGTATCTGCTCCGGAGAAACGTATTCCGGGTTCGGGAAGCCGACATGAGAAAAGGCCAGCTCCAGCATGGACCCGATCGCAGGGGGCGAAGGGTGGGTGATGTGGTAAATGGTTCCGTTCGTACCGCAGCGCAGGCCGCTCTCGATTACGTCGCACACATAATCGACAGGTACCACGTTCAACTTCTCATTGGGCGACGCCGCGATACGGTAGGACTGGGATCCATCATCGCCTGTCCGGGCTGCCCGGTTGCGGAAAGCTTCAAGGGTGAGCAGCAGGCCGTAGAAGGAAAATGACGAGTCGGCCTCTCCCGTTCTGGAGTCGCCGATGACGATGGACGGGCGGTAAATGCATACCGACATGCGGCTTCTGTAGGAGAAGACGAGCTGCTCGGCTGCGACTTTGCTCTCTTCGTAGGGGTTGTTGAACCGGCTGTCCAGCGGGTACAACTCCTCTACCCCATGCTCGCGCGTACCTACGGTATAAGCCGTGCTGATATAGTGCAGCTGCCCGGCTCGGATGCCGGAAGCGAAGTCGAGCACGTGTCTCGTCCCTTCGACGTTCGTAGCGAACAGCTGCGCCCGCGCTCTCTCTTCGAACCGCAGACAGGCGGCCATATGGATTACAACCCCGATGCGGCCCTGAAGCTCCGCGGCCTGAATCGGGGAGAGCCCGAGCCCAGGCTGGGTGATGTCGCCGTGGAGAATGTGTATTCGCTGCCGGTGGTGCGCTTCCAGCCTGCTCAGAAGGTGATGGGCTTTCTCGGGGCTGCGGGCGAGGAGGTAGAGGTTGTGGCCGCTGACGTTGAGCAGCCGGAGGATCAGTTGAAAGCCGATAAATCCGGTGCCGCCGATCATCAATATATTCATGGCTTACCCCGCATTCTCTTATGATGATATTAAAATAATTTACACTATACTATTTACAAAATATTAATATTTTGTCATGATTATTGATAAAAGAGAGGTGAGAACTGTTGGATTTTGACGAAATACTAGAGAAAAACGATGTTGCCATGTTGAGAGAATACCTGACAGCTCACGACGTGGATGAAGAAGAAAATGGACAGACTTTGCTTTACCGGGCTACTTTCCATGGAAAGGTAAACATTGTAGAAGAATTGATACAATATGGAGCGGAGATCAACCGCCAGGATCCGCTAGGACGTACCCCTATATCGTGCGCATCTTATTTTGGACATACGCGAATAGCCGAGCTTCTTCTTCACAATGGCGCGGATCCCTATATATGCGATTACGTAGGCAAAACCGCTTTGGAACGGGCCAAAAAAGGTTGGGAGGGGCAAACCCACCAAGCGATTCTCGAACTGTTGAAGTCGGCATAAGCATAAACAAGACGAGACGGGAACAGGGCCGTCGAATGAATACACCGGGAAGAACTGGAGGGCGTGAGCTTTACAGCACCCCAGTTTCCGGTGCCTTGCCCTGGAACGAGAGCAAGAAGCCGATCATTCCCAATTATCGGTCTTTCGTGTCTATACACTTGTGTAGACCGTGTTGAGAAGTTCTCTCCCTGCTGTCTGCGCCTCTACATCACCTCGCCAATAGGCGACAGCAGCTTCCCCCTCTCATACTTCCGCTCGATCATACGGTGAATGTTCTCTGCAGCCCGTGCGGCCGAGATAAGCCCGTTATGGTTCTGGAGACCCCGAAAATACTCTGCCATGGCAAATCTCTCCGTTTCTCTGCAGCGCAGCTGCATCTCAGTATCAACCATGCCGGGATCAACGGCAATGATTTCTACCGGATTGGGTTTGTCGGCTTGCTCTGCCCCGACGCAGCTTGTGAACATATTGATGCCCGCTTTCGCCGTACAGTAAGTTCCCATTCCGCTGAGCGGATAGATGGAGGCGGCGGAGGAGATGTTAACAACTTTCCTTCGAATAGGATAGTTCTCCGTGTACTTGATAAAGGAGGAGGTCAGAACCATAGGAGCGATCAGATTCGTGAGGATGTTGGCCCCGATGGCTTCATGTCCGCAGGTTTCAAAGGACTGGAGGGGCTCCACCGTCCCCGCGTTATTGATGAGACAGATCATGTCCAGCCTCGAGGTGTCGAGGTTCTTCAGAATAGTGGCAGCGATCGGTTCAAGGCCTGCGGTCTCTCTGATATCATAATTGATATGGCGGTAATGATCGAAAGGAACCAGATTACCGGACATTCCGAGCGATATGCCGCATACCTCCATTCCATTCTGCAAAGCCTTCGCTGCCAGAGCTTCACCAATGCCGCTCGAGGTTCCCGTTATCAAATAGTAGATCTTCAATGATTCTCCTCCTCCAATCATGCTCTCTCTACTTATTCCTGCAGCAGCACGTTTCGGTATTTACTATAACCTTGATCCCATCGGGAATGGTTAACCCCGTATCAATTGAGCGTGAAACATTCGTAAAAGGGCACAGGATACGATTGAAAACAAAAACTTCATTTTTATAGTGGTGAAGGGGGCGTTACAATAAAGCTATAGACGTTCCTTAACCCTCGTATAGGCAAAATGGAATGGTTCCCAGTCATCCTTCGAACTATGATGAGAACAGCATGCATTTCCGAAGTGGAAGCGGAGGGTATTAGGCCATTGAAGATGATCGATGAGAAGTCACGCAGGAAAGTGTGAGATAAGGGGAAACCATGAAATCTATCTTGAAGTCTGCCGTACGGCTTCTGCTCTGCGCCTGTCTGCTGCTTCCTCCGGTAGTTACGGACGGACAGACGGCGGCCGCCGACTTTATCCTGACGCCGTCCGCACTGGAAACAGCCCTGGATCCGCTGATCAAGGATCGGATGAACACCCTTCATATCCCCGGAGCGGCCGTTGTGGTGACCAGGGGGGAGAGCATCTATTTCAGTAAGGGATACGGCTATGCCACGCTGGAGCCCCTGTCACCGATGGATCCGGCCGGCACCCGAATCCCGATCGGCTCGCTGACCAAGTCGGTGACGGCGACGGCCGCCATGCAGCTCGTGGAGACGGGACGGCTGGATCTGAGACGGGACATCAACACCTACCTCAATACCTACCAGTTGCAGCCGTACCATAACACGCCCATCACGCTGCATGACCTGCTGACCCACACCTCCGGGCTTGACCAGGCAGTGTACGGGGTCTATGGCCGGTCCGAGGACACGGTTCCGTCTGCGGCGATGTTCCTGAAGCGGTATTCCGGGCTGCAGCCCCCGATTCGGCCGCCCGGCGCAAAGTACGAATACAGCAACGTCGGTCTCGGACTTGTCGGGAATTTGATCGAACAGACGTCGGGACAGACGCTGTCGTCCTTCTATAAGGAGCATCTCTTCGGCCCGCTGAAGATGCCCAGCGCCACGCTCGATCTTCCGGTCGGCGACCCAAAGCTTGCAAAGTCATACACTTACTCCAGGGGAAGCTATGAGGAGGTGCCGTACAGTCATATCGCTCTTCCCGGGGCGGGAGGGCTGAGTGTCGTGCCCAATGAATTCGCGAATTACCTTATCGCTCACCTGAACAGGGGGCAGGCAGGCGGACAGGGCATCCTGAAGCCGGAACCCTCCCTGAATGCCATGCATGCGAAGCAGTATGCGGCGAACGAACAGCAGGACGGCCTGGGCTACGGTTTTTTTCGGGGCAGGACATCCGCAGGCCTGCTTACCCTGTACCATACGGGCGAAATAGACGGCTTCGTCTCGGAACTCGTCCTGATTCCCTCAGAGCGCATCGGGATTTTCGTTGCGATAAACGGAGGGAGTTCGGGTGTGGAGCTGCACGATCGGATCGTCGATGTCCTCAGCAACTACATGATTCTTCCTCTACAGATGTCGGCTTCCGGCCGTTCAGCCGGAAGCGGTACGTCTGCAGGCTACGAACCGGCAGAGCTGGCGGGGGACTACCAGGCGGGAATCAACCCGGTGCACGGATGGGGCAAGTGGCTCCGGTTCCTCGGAGGCTTCAGTTCGAAAGTGGAAGCAATGGATTCGTCGACCCTGCAGGTTACCGGAATCTTCTCAGGCAGCGAAGAACGACAGACGAAGATCTTCAAGCCTGCCGGAGCAGGACTGTACCGGGACGCTGCTGGCCCAGAGACGCTTTCCTTCCATAAGGTGAACGGGAAGATGACCGTCAACGGTTCCGACAACATCACCCTGGAGAAAGTGTCCTTCTGGCAAAAAACATGGACGCTGCTGTCCCTGTACGCAGCCGGCTCTCTGATTTTCATCGTTACCATGCTGATCTGGCTCGTTAGGTACGTTGTGCAGTCGTTACGAAAATCGACACGGCCGTTCTCCCGTCTGATCGGAGCTATTGCCCTACTTCATACGGTCTTCCTGATGGTTCATCTCACCTACGGCATCAGTCAGCTCACGTATGGGTACCCCGGCTGGTATGCCTGGGGCATATGCTCCCTGCCGCTTCTCTCGGCAGCGCTGGCCATACTGCTGCTCTGGAAGAGTGCTGTGAACAGAAAGAGCGGGGGGGCTGTTTGGAAGATCGCCTTTTCCACCTTTACCCTGGGATTCACGGCATTTTTGTTCTATTGGAATTTCCTTTCCATCCATTACTCCTGATCATCTTAGGCCGCGCAGATCGCGGCTTTTTTTGTTTTCTGGGGCGATCCGGCATCTATTTACAAAACCTTCATATCCCCTTTACATGGACTGCGTAGATCCCTTCGGGTCTTTCTCCCTATAATGGATGGGATGAATGAACCGAAGGAGACGTCTGATTATGTCGAATAACAAAAGCAAACCGTGGGTCGCCTTGATGCTGGCAGCCCATCTGGCCGCAGGCACCGTGCTCACGGGAGCGTCACCCGGCCAGGCAGGCGCTGCCGAAGCAGCGCTGCCGGGCACACCTTATACGGCCGGAGGAGCCTATGATGTCAGCGTGCCGCACGTGATGATCAACCAGGTCTACGGCGGCGGGCTGGCGCCTGCAGCCGATACGTATGCGAGCCACGGGTTCATCGAGCTGTACAACCCTACGGACCAGGATATCAGTCTGAACGGATGGTCCCTGCAGTACGCCGACCGGGGGTCAAACGCCAAGACAGGCCCCACGGGTGCATGGCAGAAGCTGGACCTGAGCGGAACGATCCCGGCGCATTCTTCCTTCCTGATCACTGGGGAAGCCTCGGGAGCGGCCAATCCCGCTCCGCAGCTGACGCTGGCTGCGAAGAGCGACCTCTCCTGGCCCGGACGCTTCATCAATAACAAGGGCTTGAAGGTTGTGCTGATGAGCAGCACCGAGCTGCTGACCGATGTGAATCCATATCTTACGAAGCCTCCCGGCTATGTGGACATGCTGGGAACGGCAAGCAACGATGAGGGCAGTGACATCGACGGCTATGAGACGAGCTACCCGTCAGGCAGTGCGGAGGGAACGTCGAAGAAGAAAGCGGTCGTACGCCGGGACCGCACGGACAGCGACAACAACAAGCTCGATTTCGCCCAGCTCGACTACAGTACGGCCGCTCCGCAGGAGCTTGCGGCAGGGGCTCCCCGCGGCAGCATAGACGGTGAGTGGGGCACAGCAGCGGACCCTCTCGGACTGGCGGACATCACCGTGCCTACAGCCTATGAGGACGTGCCGTACTCCGTCACCTTCTCGGCTTATGGCGGTAAGGCGCCGTACACCTACAGCGCTTCCGGACTGCCGGCAGGACTGCAGATCGATAGCGCCGCCGGTACGCTTAGCGGCACTCCGGCTCCTGAAGCGGCGGGTGAGTACACGGTCAGCGTGACGGTGACCGATAGTGCCTATGCGGTGACGCAGAGGACAGTGCCCTTCACCGTGCAGGCAGAGGGAATAAAGGACCGGATCCGGATGACGAAGATTGGAGGATACTCCGTCGGCACAACGAATGAAGACGGCGGGGTAGCCGAGATCATAAGTATAACAAGGATAACGGCAAATTTTATCTCGTGAACGGCTCCACGAATCCGCCAAGCCTGGATATCGTAAGTCTGCGGACCGGACAGGAGATGAGCAAGGATGCCACCGTCAACGTCAAGGCATTGTCCGAAACGGGCGGCTTCGTCTATGGGGATCTGACCAGCGTGGATATCAATACAGCGACCCAGCGGATTGCCGTCTCCGTGCAGGAAGCTGACTTTGCCAAGAAGGGGCGGATCCTGGTCCTGGATTATGATGGCGCTCTGCTGCAGACGTACGAGGCAGGGGTCCAGCCCGATATGATCAAGTTCACTTCGGACGGCCGGTATATCCTGACGGCCGACGAAGGAGAGCCGCGAGAAGCAGATTCGGCGGAGACGGACCCGCATGGCAGCGTGACGATCGTGGACACGTTGGCTGAAGATAACAATGCCTCCGTAACGCATGTCAAGTTCGACCATCCGGATGTGATCGATGACGGGGTACTGATCCGGGGCGCGTATGGATCCCCGAAGAACAAGATTCTGGGCCCGGGGAGCAAGCAGGATGCCCTCTTCGACCTGGAGCCGGAATACATCACGCTGTCGGAAGATGGAAGCCGGGCCTATGTCTCCCTCCAGGAGAATAATGCCATTGCGACGATCGATATCGCTGCTCGTTCGGTTCTGAGCGTAAAGGGTCTCGGGTTTAAAGATTGGAATGACCCCCGGAATCCCGTCGATGTGATCAAGGACGGCCGCATTCATATGGAGAATGTGCCGTTCCAAGGGGTCTACATGCCGGACGGAATCTCCAGCTACACGGTGAACGGGACAACGTATGTGCTTTCGGCGAATGAAGGGGACGGGACCGAGTGGGACTTCCGGGAGAACGTCAGCACGGTGAAGGATCTCAAGGAGAGCTTGACGGCCGGTTCGGCCGCAGCCCGGTTCCTCGAGGGCAAGACAGCCTATGATAAAGTGGAGGCCGTCAGCGGTATAAGGCCGGACGGCATCTACATGTTCGGCGCCCGCTCCTTCTCCATCTGGAATACAACCGGGATGACACAAGTGTATGACAGCGGAAGCGACTTCGAGCAGATCACGGCCCAGCGGCTGCCGAATCATTTCAACACCAGCAACAGCAAGACGACGTCCGATGACCGCAGCGCCAAGAAAGGGCCGGAGCCGGAAGGGATCACCCTCGGCAAGGTCGGGGACCGGATGCTGGCCTTCGTGGGTCTCGAACGGGTCGGCGGTATCATGACCTATGATGTGACGAACCCCGCTCATGCTGAGTTTGTGAACTACACCAATACGAGAGACTTCACGCTGCAGGATCCGCTCGCGACCGATACGGGACCCGAAGGCATCGAATTCATCCCGGCGTCAGACTCTCCGACGGGCCTGCCTCTGCTGCTGGTGGCCAGCGAAGTCGGAGGCACCGTGGCCGTGCTGCAGATCGAGGAGCCGCAGCTTACCCTCGATCAGCCTGAGCTTGCTCTGAAGGTTGGCGGCAGTCCCGTGCAGCTGAAGGTGCAAGTAACACCGTCGGATGCCGAGGCAGAGATCACCTGGTCTTCATCCAATCCGGCCGCCGCTGCTGTCAGCAGCAGCGGGATCGTGACACCGGTCGCCCCCGGCAGTACGCGGATTACCGCTGCTACCGCCAGCGGGTACGGGACCGCGTTCAGTGAGGTAACGGTTACGGCCTCAGACTCTGTCGACAGCGGCGGTGGTACGGATCATGACGATTCGGATGACAGCTCGGATGGCGGCAGCAGCAGTGCATCTGGCGGAGGGGTCTCGACAGGCGGTACGGCCCCTAACGGGTCCGCCCCTGTGGTGACATCGAACGGTAACTCGCAGGTCCAAGTCACACTCACAGCCGCTCTTGATGGGGCGGGCAAGGCAAGCATTGCCGCCGAACAAGTAAATGAGCTCCTTGAGGCAGTGGAGCAGGCAGCGGCAGAAGGGAAGTCCGCCGGCATCGTGTTCAAGGTAACGGGCGGCGATAGCACCACCCGCGCCCTGCAGCTTGCTGTACCGGGCGATGCCTTCGCAGCAATAGCGAAGAGTAAGGCTGCCCAGCTGACCGTCTCCACGGCGCTCGGAAGCCTTACGTTTGACCGGACAGCCCTCACAGCCATCCCATCCGCTGGAGAGGATGGAGACGTTACGGTAGGAATCGCCCGCGAGGAGCAGGGGGCGCTGTCTGCCGGACTCCCGGAGGCGGCAAGGGAAACGATCGGAGCAGCCATTGGCAGCCGTCCGGTCTTCACCTACACGGTCGTATCGGGCCGTGCGAATGTATCGGCGTTTGGCGGAGGCAAGGTGAACATTCACATGCCATACGAAGCCGCGGCAGGGGAAGGACCGGACAGCCTTGTGGGGTATCATCTCACCGGGGACAGCCTGGAAGTGCTGCCGTACAGCTTCTATGACGCTGCTGCCGATACGCTCATTCTTCGCGTGCACCATTTGTCCCGCTATGCCGTAGGCTACAATCCGTTGCACTTTGAGGATATGGGCTCCAGCTTTGCCAGACCGCACACCTCATTTCTCGCAGCGCGCGGCATTGTGAACGGAACCCTTCCACAGACGTTCTCTCCCCAAGCTCCGGTTACAAGAGCGGATCTTGCCGTGATGCTCGCCCGGATGGCAGGAGCCGGCCAGGGCACGGCCCAAGGAACATCCTTTACGGATGTTCCAGCGGATGCTTACTATGCGGCTGCCGTTCAGTGGGCCGTCGATACCGGCATTACCGACGGAGTAAGGGAGACGGAATTCGCCCCGCAGGCTCCCGTTACCCGTGAGCAGATGGCGGCGATGCTGGTAAGGTATGCTTCTGCCATGAAGCACGCCTTACCGAGAACAGCGTCTGCCGTACCTTTCGCCGATCAGTCGTCGATTCCGGCGTATGCGCAGGCTGCCTCTCAGGCCCTGCAGCAGGCGGGCATCGTGGATGGGAAGTCGTACACCGACCGGACCGGTTCTTTCTTCGCCGGGGCGGATGCGGTTACGCGGGAGGAAGCGGCCAAGATGCTGAGTATGCTGCTGAAGCGTACGATTCAATAAAAAGAAAGCGAACATCGCGGGAGATCCCAAGGAGTAGATTGCCCCGGTGAAGTGAACGCAAAAAGTTACACTAGTTCAGCAGCAAGCAGGGAGAAATCCAGAGAACGGCCGCTCATTTTGATGAGCGGCCGTTTTTGATGATTTTTTTCCTTGGCGTTTTTTTATGTAAAGCCTTATTGATTTCTTGTGAACTTGCTCCGGAACGCGGAGGGAGACAGGCCTTCCTTCCTGCTGAAGCAGGTGGAGTAATGAGAGAGATACCGGAATCCCACTTCCTCGGCAATCCGTGCGACGGGCCACGTGGTTTGCACCAGCAGCCGCTTGGACTGCTCGATTCGGAACTGCAGCAAGAAGGCCATCGGTGTAACCCCGTATGCTCTGCTGCAAGTAGGAGAGCCGGATTTTACAAGATTCCGCTTATTTGCTTTTTTGGTGCTTGTGTACGAGCGGGCCGGCGTGATGGAAGAGAGCAGAGAAGCACAGCAGCAAGGGCTAGGATAATAAATACGACGGATCCCAGGACGGAACTCGATAGGGCCTCGGCAAGCTGCAGCGTTGAAGGCTGATCCGATCCGACAGCGGCTTCGAATACAGTAATGAGAACGGCTAATCCGAACGAGGAGCCGCTTTGGTGTGCGACATTAATCAGACCCGAAGCAGCACCGGCATCGCGAGCATCAACATCGGTGAGCCCCAGTGCGGTAAGCGGCTGGAAGACCATGCCGGAGCCGATCCCCATCATCGCCAGCAGGATGAACATATGCGGGAAGAATGGCGCTTGGGCGAGTATGATTTTGCTCAGCCAAAGGGTACCGAGGGATGCGAGCAGCAAACCGGCTGTCAGTACTTTGATCGTGCCGAATCGGTGCACCAATCCTTGGATCAGGTACATCATCCCGAACTGGGCCCCTGTGAACGGCAGGAAAGCTAAACCTGCTTCAAAGGAACTGAAACCGAGGACGCTCTGCAAATATTGCGGGACAAAGAAGAAGAGTGAGAAATTTCCGCTAACGATAAGGAACCTGCCCAGATAAGCCCCGGACCGATGGCGGCTCGTAAATAATCGAAGCGGGACAATCGGCTCTGCCGCTCGAGCTTCAATAAGAACGAAGGCCGCTAACAAAATAATGCCGGCTGCAAGCGGAATCCATGCTGCAGTTCTCTCCCAGCCGCCCTCCGCAGCTTGAACTAAGCCATAGACCAACGAAGTCATGCCCATTACGGATGTCAACGCCCCCCAAAGATCAAACCGTCCAGTCCTCGGTTCTGTATTCTGTACAAATCTCTGAACCAAGTACAGCAGGACAATCCCAATGGGGACATTGATAAACATCCCGACGCGCCATGAAATGAAATCAGTGAAAAATCCGCCAAGAATGAGACCGATACTGCCGCCCGCAGCCGAAACTGCGCTGTACATCGCGATCGCTCTGGTACGCTCCTTGGCTTCCACAAAGCTCGCTGACAACAAGGCCAGCGCAGCAGGCGTTGCCAATGCAGCCGCCAAGCCTTGGCATGCACGGGAAACAAGCAGAAATTCGGCTGTCGGCGCCAAACCGGCCAGCAGAGAGGTAAGCGAGAACAGTCCAATGCCTGCGCTAAGCGTTTTTCTTCGTCCCCAAAGATCCCCTGTCCGGGCACCGAGCAGCAGGAAACCGCCAAATGCCAAAATATAGCTGTTGTGGACCCAGGTCAAGCTGGTGGTCGACATATGAAGGGTACGGCCGATCTCCGGCACCGCCGTGATCATAATCGAGGCGTCAAGTACAACGATAAGCTGACATGCGATGATAATGGTTAGCAGGATCCATTTTGAATGATGCATAGTCACGTTCCTTCCTTCCTAACAAAGATTCTGTACCTGAAATGTATTATGAAGGGAATCCATGGAAGGAAGTAGACTGTTCCTGCCTGAAAATTGCCTAAAGCTGCAATTCAGTTCCTTTTTGCCTCCTCCGATCTTTGCAATCCAATGCAAGGTCTATATAATTTAGATCAGGACGGGAGGGGTGAAATGAATGCCGGAACGAAGCAGAGAGGGCCACGCGAGGAATGGAGAGAGTGCTTCTATTCATAAGCAGGCGCTGGAGCAGCTTATTGCCATGACGAATCGGATTCCCCTGACAGATGGACGGACACCAACCAAGATTCCGTTTCTATCCATTATTAAACACAGTCGAGATACACAGCGAAGCCCGGGCGTGCTGACTCCATCTTTTTGTCTGATTCTTCAAGGGACGAAGAGGCTCTACCTTGGTCAAGATATCTTTCACTATGGTGCAGGCGATTATTTGGCATCGCTGATCGATATGCCGGCTTCAGCCCAAGTGATCGGAGCTGTTGAACCCGCGCCGTATCTGGGGCTGCGCATCGATTTTACGACGAAAGAAATCGCGTCTGTGGTCATGGAGGCAGGCATCATCACGGAATCCAAAGAGAAAGGGCTGAGTGCCGGAGCCTTCATTGGTAAATCGGATGCTGAGCTGCTGGATATCTTTCTCCGATTAGTAAAGCTCACCGAGAAGCCTCAGGACGTGCGATATTTGTCCGAGTTGATAAAGAAGGAAATGATTTTCAACTTGCTGTCGGGCGAGTTTGGGCATTTATTTTTCCAAAAGGCGCTATTCGATCAAAGAGCGGATGGAATCGGCAAGGCGATCCACTGGATCAAGGAAAACTACGCACGTTCATTCACCGTCGAGGAACTCGCCAAGTCCTGCAGCATGAGTACCTCCGGACTGCATCATAAATTCAAGGCCATCACCACCATGGGGCCTCTGCAGTATCAGAAACAGCTGCGTCTTCAGGAAGCGAGGCGTCTGATGTTGAGCGGTCCCATGGGTGTGACGACGGCTGCATTGACCGTCGGCTATGAAAGTCCGTCGCAATTCAACCGGGAATACCGGAGGCTGTTTGGTCTGCCTCCGCTGCAAGATATGAAAACCATGCGAAAATCTTCCAGCGCCTGGGGATTCGAGGATAGTTAATCAACTATGGGGGGAGGTCTTTCATCTGAAAGTTCAAATTGGATACCACCCCTTTGGTAAGTGGCATATAGTAATGGGGAAGCCGGTCCCTCAAGTAGGAGAGGGATCGGCTTCATTGTGGAACGATATCTGAATAAGGCACAGAGGTAGCCGGCTAAGGATGATCGGCTGTTTTTTCCATTGAAGTAACGCAGGATGATTAAATTAACCTTTACACATAAAAAAGTAATTTTGTGGAAACATTGTGTTGAGGAGGTTATAAAAAATGAAAACAATTATGCTTTTTGGGATTCTTGCATTCTTTACAATCTTGGAATCGTCGTCTTCACTTAACATAGGTGATACTCGGACTTTGTATAATCAAGAGCCACCTACTTATTTAAAGATTTTCGAACAATCTTTTTCCTAAAATCAAGAGATACCATTTTAGAACCAGGAAATAAATGTTGTTATTTCAAATTAGCTAACGGCGAGTTACTGCCCGCGACAGATGAGCTGGACGCCATAACAGTGTACAATGTACCAGAAACTTCAGAAAATGATTACATTTTAATGGGGCAGTGGGGCAATGAATGGAAACGTTCATTGTATGCACCACTTCATTAACGAGGAACAATGGTTAAACAACCCAGGAGCAGTTTGCCGAGGCAGCTGCTCCATTTTTCATTGAACTAACCGCAGCTCATTTCCCAAGTGTTCTGTACTTTCAAAATATAGTATGACTTTTTATGCTTAAAAAAAGACGTATTCAGGAGGGTAATATTAATGGGGAAGACATTCTGCAAGAGAGCTAAAAAGAAAGTGGTTTATGGCTCTCAATTCCAATTAATTTAAGCCAAAGTGCCCTTTCTCGACTTATCATCAGACTGGAGAACCATCCATTTCAACTGGAGCGAGTTGTGTATGAAGAGAATAAGAGAGAGTAGTCTTTCACTTTGACTGCCTCTCTGTCTGAGAGTGACAAAACTCTCAATACTGTCGGGGAATAAGTAAAAGTCGCACAGTTGCGGCTTTTTAATTTAATTATTATGGACCGAAGAGTAAGGTGCCGAAGAACATCTAAAGAGGAAACGATAATAAAGCAAGAATGTTCATTACGTACAGAGCCATATAACTCCCGGAATTATTAATTTTAGACGTAATATAAGTACAGGCAAGACCTATGGGTGGTAAAATAAAGGTTAATAGGAGCCCAATACCATCATATCTCTGGCCCGCATGAAGCACAAAGCCATCCACTAGAATGAATAGAACAACAACAATAAATGTACCCCAAGCCATTAACCGTAGAGTGGCTGCACTCACAAATAACCCCCTTATCATTTTACACAATATATAATATATACCATTATTTACTACAAGTGAAGCAGAGAACATCGCCAGTGTTGTAGATGTAGAGGATGCACATGAAACTATTAACTCGACAACACGTATGGAACAGCAAATACAATAAATACATTGAAGCAGGTGTAGAATGAAGAGTCTAAGATAAGCCACCTACCATTTATCTTGCCGGACCGGTTCCATAGTGTACGAGCTTTCAAAAATACGGCAGCCAACCTCATGGCTGCCGTTTTCAGTGCAATTGTAAATCTGACATCAGGAGAATGGGTATGTTTATCGGAATAGGAATCATCGTATTATTGATTTATAGCGGATTAGTCTATTACATTGGATGGCGCGGGTATCGCTGGCTTCGTCCGGGTACATCAACCCGGCGGTTCAAGTCACTCTACAGCCTCGTGGTGGCGCTCGCGGCCAGCTCCTTCATTATCGGACGCATGTCGGGGGTCAAGCTCCTGGGGATGGTCGGAGCCTATTGGATGGCTCTATTTTATTTGCTGCTCCTGCTGGTGCCGCTTGCACATCTTACCGTGATTCTGCTGCGCTTCACCCTGCTGCCACAGCACGGGACGCAGAGGGTGGCTGGGTTTACGACGCTGGCACTGCTGGTTTCTTTGCTTGCCTTCGGCTCTTACAATGCCTACAGCCCGGTTGTTCGTGCGTATAGCCTTCCAATGGACAAAGACTCCTCATCCATTGCTTCCCTGAACATTGCGATGGCCGCGGATACGCATTTTGGGCTTCTGTCGGGCAGAAACCATGCGGAGCGTTTGGTGGAGCAAGTGAATGCGCTGAAGCCGGATCTCATCCTGCTGCCAGGGGACATGTTTGACGACGACGTTCAGCCGTTCATCGATCAGAAGATCGATCTGATACTGTCCGGGCTTCAGGCACCCTACGGTGTATATGCCACTCTCGGCAATCATGATAAGCATGATGGCACCATGCAGGAGTTGATCGATACGCTAGAGCGCAGTGGAATCCAGGTTCTCTATGATGAAGCAGTAACTGTAAATGACCAGCTAACCCTCGTGGGGCGTAAAGACCGTACCGACCGTGAACGGTTACCTTTGGAGCGGCTGATGGAAGGTGTTGACCGATCGAAGCCGGTGATTCTTCTCGAGCATCAGCCGTATGAACTGGACATCGCAGAGCAGCTGGGCATTGACTTGATGGTATCCGGCCATACGCACCGGGGTCAAATTTTCCCTGGGAACCTGATCACAGATGCGATCTATGAGAATGATTGGGGTTATCTTCAAAAGGGTGACATGCATTCCATCGTGACGTCGGGCTTCGGCTTCTGGGGGCCGCCCATCCGGATCGGCACGAGGTCTGAGCTTGTGAGCATTCAAGTGCAGTTTGAGTAAAAACCTGGAAAACAAGTTGAACAAATGGTGCACTGTCCTCCAAGGGAACAAGACTTGGCAGGGCAGGGCACTTTTTTTGTGCTTCTAATTTTTTTGTGCTTCTAAGTGGAAGAACCTGTCCAAGACCGACTCTCAAAGCCATTGAATTGGCAATTTTCATAAAAAAATGAAGTGAATCCGGGAGTTCCGGAGACTCGTTCTATATGTTCATGACGTTGACTATAATAGCATGCAGGAAACTGGATTACGTCCCCAACAATACCAGTTTCCGAAAGGGGGAATATATGTTACTGAGCCAGCCGATCAGAAATCTCAATGTGCATTATGATCTCCGATTTCTGGGTGAAACGGGACCGGATGAGCCGCTTATTCTAAGAGCAGGAGGTGTATCGTATCCACTTGTGAGGCACAGCATCGATTCTTTGAGCGCGGGCGGCTTTTTATCCGAGTCGCTAGACTTCCATCCCACTCATTACTGCGTCTCCGTTCCTCACGACAGTTCCAAGGTTCAGTTCATTCGAGTCTTTGGCCCGCCGGACCATCAAGGCATCCCCACGCTTAAGGCAACCGCCATCTCCACCTCTGCAAGCGGGAAAGTGTTCTCTGCGGCCGATACGGCCAAATCCATCTTGTTTCTCAACCCCAGCATAACCGTTCTAACGCCTGACCACTCGGACATCGTATTGAAGCATATGGATGATTCCGACGAGCTTCGACAGATGGTCTTTTTGCTTGAACAGCTGAAGGACGGCTGGAATACGCCAACGGTCCTAACGGACGAGAAGGGCCAGCCGGTGTTGGATAAGGCAGGAAAGCCGTTCTACACCTATGAGCTTCATCCGTACCTGCTGAATCTTACCGCAGGTGCTTCGGCTGGCATCAAGAGCAAGATTTACAGCGATGCTGCCTTGCGCGGCGTCCGTTGGAATGTACAGCCAGGAATCAGCCACATCGCGGCCAATCAGGGGGATACGGGTGTCTCTGCCGTAAATCAGAGCGGGTATCACTATAACCTGAAGGATGGCGGGCCACAATACGGCGTTTCGGTAGCGGTAGAGAAGCTGACCGAATCGTTCGAGCTTGATCTGAAGGTGACCAATTCGTTCATCCGGCATATGTCGGTCTATGCGACGTTCTATAAGGGGGATGGCGTCACTCCCATTGAGATGAACGACGAGGCATTGCTTGCTTTGCTAAGGGGAGAGAACCTCTTCGAAGTGAAGCAGTGGATGGATGCTTTGGGTGAGGCGGAGCAGCTGCTTCTTGGAACCAAGTCGTTGAAGTTCATAGGCAACGTCAGCTCGGAGGGAACCTTCCTTGGTATTCCTGTGACGGAATCTTCTTCCTTGTTCTCGTTCCAATTGCCGTCCGCTGATCCGATCGGCAAGCTCCGTTTATCCATCGGGAGCCTCGGCAACGGCAACTCGCATTCCGACGCGGACCCGAGGGCGGCATGGATCGGCATCGGGGCGACTTCGCTGATGGATTTGGTCATCCCAACCGTGTCCCTGATCATGACGGTAGGCACCGAGAGCAGCAAGATGTTCGACACGCTCTTCAAAAAAGTCAAATTTATCGCTCCAACGGTCTATTCGATCTATACCATTGTCAAAGATATCATCAATAACTCAAGCAATACAGGCAACGACGTAAAAGACATGATCGCCTCGCTTGCGGACCGGATTGTCTCCACGCTTCTCACAGGGTCGGAATTTGCAGCCGAGCTCGCTGCGATCTTGTCGGCCGAGGAGGTCGAAGAAGCCATTCCCATCGTAGGCTGGGGACTGAAGGCCTTGGCGCTTGAGGGGACCGTTGCCCAGCTGGCTCAAACCGTTGGCGAAGTGATTGCTTCTCCGCGCGTGATCGATTTTGAACTGACCGTGACGATGGATGCATCAATCTCTCTCATGGCGGAAGCAGACAACGGGCAGCAGCCTGAATTCGCAGCTGCCGCGGCCTATTATATCGTAACGGCGCAATACAGCGACAATACAACCCGTACATACAAAGGCGTTATTCCGGATCCGAAGGTATCCCGTTTATCGTTCGAGCTAAAGAACGTTCCGGTCGGCGGCAAAGTGACTTTCCTGGCTGCCGTATACTCCAAGGAAGGATGGCTTGTCGGCGGAGGGAAATCGGAACGATTGGATAATCTGCTTACGCCGGGCCAAGACCAATTGGTCGTTTCCGTGAACGTGAAGCAGATGCTGTATCCGCTTAATGAACAGACTACCTATCAGCACAGCCAGCTGCTGGTCCAGCAGGATGGCCACTATTCATGGCAGCATACAGCCGAGCCCCCTTCAGAAACAGCTGAAAGCCTTGGAACAGGGGGAAGCGGACATGTGCTGGAGAGTCTGGCGGGGTTGACGCTTAATTCAAATAAGGGACTGCTAGGCTATGTTTGGCAAGCATCCGGCATGAACATTCCGCCAGTCGATGGAGACAACGGGGACGATCTGCAGCTGTACGCTTTCAAGAATATCTCCTATGGCCCGAATCCGAATGCAGGCGTGATGAACACGCCCAGAGGCTTTAATAAAGCTCCGCTGCTCGCTTATCCCCAATTAGGAGCGGAAAGCGGAGATGCCGAATATTTTTACCTGGACCCCACCGGAGATCCAGCGAGCGGTTACCACCTTCGGCGAATCGAGCCGATGAATGACCCCTCGGTCCCCCAGAACAGTCCGGATCGCGAATTCAACTTATCCGCAAAAGAGAGCTGGGGACGCTTCAATCTGCTCCCGGCCTCCATGGCCTACCATTCCAATGGGTATGTAATTGCCGTCAATCCCTCGTATCCCGTCATGCAGATTCTCCGAATCCCTTCCAGCAGCCAGCCGGACGACCAAGCGCCATGGGCGATGATCACACTGGGGCCTGGCACGAGGGAAGGACTGCTGCTGCAGCCGGAGCTTGTGGCCATAGCACCGAATCAGACGGTGTATGTCTTGGAGAAAGGCAACCAGCGAATCCAGGCCTTTAGCCGCGGCGGCCATCCAGTAGCCGCTTTTGCCGATCCCGCGTATCCCTATTGGATCAACTTGGTGAATCACGACGCTGCTCAGGATGTGAAGTATCTCGCCATGAGCGTAGAAATTCAAGGCCACATCTATGTACTAAGCCAATATGGAAACGGGTATGAGGCGGACCAGTACTACCTGGATATTTACACGCCTGCCGGGAGCCACTTGGTTACCCAGAGAGGCATGGTCGCAGCGTCGATGGCCGTTGATCTCTGGCGGAATCTGTATACTCTCAACTTCCAACAAATCAGCTCTCCGGCGGGGCGTACGGAGCCTTCGGTCAGCGAATGGACGCCGAGCACGCCAAGAAGGGATGGGACCCTGTGAATCCTATTACAAAGTGGACGTTCTCGGTTGATACACTTGGGCAAGCACAATGCTATTATTATGATTTGCACTATGCAGGCGGATTGGCTGTCGTTGGCATCGGGAACGGAGGCGGCCATGTTGAATTCGATATTTACAACTTGGGCGGCGGCCTGATCGCGATTCAGGATCCATATACGAGCTGGTATTGGAACAGCCATTACAATGACACCATGATGCTGTGGAATAATAACGATCACAATTTTACGTCCGAGCGAATAGGGGACGAACAGAAGTTCCGGCTCATCAATCGAGGCCACGGACAGGTATCCTTTCAATGCGCAGCCGGGCCATATGCCGGGAAGTATATTCAATCCGTCAAGGGCGGCTGGTATCCCGTCAACTGGGGATTTGGGAATGGCACTTTAGAAATGAAGGAAGAAACTTTATTCAGGGTAGGGGGCAATCTACTGCCTATCCTGATCATTACGAACTCAGCGCGGAATTTGGATCTGTCCGGTGCTGATTTATCCGGGCTGAACCTGGACAACGCAGATCTCACGAATGCCAACTTTAGAATGGCGGATTTCACCAAGGTGCAATCCTTTCATAATGCGCAATTCGTCAATGCCAATCTGCAGCTGGCCCGATTTGACGGCCTCTGCTTGAACGGTGCCAATTTCACGCATGCCGATTTCAGTGGAACGGATCTTACGAAGATACGGCCTTCACCTTCCCAGCTATCCTATGCCAATCTGTCCAGAGCCAATCTGAGCGGTGTCGACCTGTCCAAGTCTAATCTGACGAACGCGAACCTGAGCGGCGCGATGTTGAACGGAGCTAACCTGAGCGGCGCGGACTTGTCAGGAGCGGACTTCACCGGTGCATCCCTTGTGAACACGAAGCTGGACGGCGCCATTATGCATCATACCCGGTTTGACCATTGTGATCTGACATCGGTATCTTTCCAGTATCCGCCTGATTTCGCCAGAACCGAGAAGGATCGTACCTCCTTCGTCCAGGCTGTCGTGCCATATAAGCTTCTCGGCAGCGACTGGTCTTATCTGAATCTGTCCGAAGCCAAGATCACAGATATCCCGGAAGCCTTAGCCGCCCTGAATGCGAACTATGCGCTGCTTCCGGATGGATTGGATTTAAGCAAGAAAGATCTTCGCAGCGCTTCTTTCACCGGAAGCCGGATGTATGAGATTCAGCTCCAGTACTCCAACCTGGAAAAGGCGCAGCTCACGCATGCCCGGCTGAAAGGGGCCAAATTGACCGGCGCCAATCTGTCGATGGCTAACCTGGACAGCGCTTACCTGATTTCTGAGAATGCTCCGTCTTCTGGCGACCCGGTCAAGCATGAAGCGGCAGTCGTAGTTGATGCGTTCCTCATCAACACGAATCTAACAGGTTCGTTCTGCGACGGAGTGGACTTCTCAGGCTCGCTGTTCATGACTTATGCCGGTCTGGATCCGGATGGGATTGCCAGCGCAAAGGGTGCCGCGATGAATCTGGCCAAATTCAATAAAGCCATCTTGATTCAAGCTGAATTCGACGGTTCTCAACTGGCGGGAAGTGATTTTAGCGAAGCCCTATTGGTCGGCGCAAGCTTCAAGCAAGCGCAGTTGATTCCGGCCACGCAGCCGCCTAATCCGGATGCCAGCTTCTATGAGGCGGATTTGCGGGGCGCGGACTGTACCGGCGCCAATATGGATGGGCTTGATATGAGAGCTGCGCAGGTATCGACCGGGCAGGGCGAATTTAGTCAGGTGTACAAGGATTACTATGGGAATCGAATTCCCGTCATGCTTTCCTATTCCGCTACCGTGCTGGGGAACACAACTACCGGCACCACTTGCCCGGATGGCTCCAAGGGCCCTTGCCATCTTTGCACAACAGAAGCGGATCCGGCTGCAGAATGAACTTGAAAAGTACCCATACGAGCTTGAGGTGGTTGCTTAAAAGCAATCACTTTTTTGCTTCTACCTCACATTGCAGAGTCGGCATGTTCATCACATGGTTCGGCGAATTGACGCCTTACACATTGGCCTCATCCTGGCCTCATCTGATCCATGCAGCCGGTTCGATGGTATAATTAGGCTGAAGAATAGAGGAAGAAGCAGGAGGAAAAGCAGCCATCGCCCTTAGCGATAGCTGCTTTTCCAGTTCTTATCAATCATTCAAAGTTACATAGCACCAGGACTTCTGGTCGGACGGCGTGACCAGCTGGATGCCAAAGCTTTGCAGGTTTCGCTTCGAATAATCGAAGGTTCCATCGGCATGTTTGGCGTGAGGCTCATAGTGGAGCCGCATCTGATCGTCGATCCGGATTTTATCTTGGACGGCTTCGTCCTTCACGCTCCATTTGGCCTGATACTTGTTGTCCGTGTCGATAACGGCTTTCACTTTAAGCACGTCGTTGGCTTTCGTGAGGTCCAATATTTTGTTGTCGCTGGTATTCTGATACTTGTTGCCGAATTGGTCGGTGGTTTGAATAAAGTATTTGAAGAAATTGCTCTCGTCTTTCGTATCCAAGCCGTTAAAATCACAGAAGCGGAGGAACTCCCAGATCGTCGGCTTACCGGCCAGATAGTCCGAGCCTTTGATTACTTCAACCGTTCCGTCGAGCTTACGGATCTTGTATTGGGTACTCAGGCTGAAGCTAAGCACCGGATTTTTGACGGCTACCGCTCTCGCCACCGGTTCACCGGAGACGACTTCGATCTTTGTTTTCTGCAACGTTCTGCTGCCGCTCGGTGTGTAGAAAGTGACATCGAGATCGAACAGATCGGGCGAAGGATGAATTCCGTATGCTCTGTAGACGGGTATGCCATTTGAATTGACGCCGGGAGCTCCCATGAGCACGCCATCTGAAGCAGCGGCAATATGCTGCACGACGGTTGCCGGATTGCCGGAGTCATCCCGTACTACTTTCGACAGATCAATTCTGCGGTTTTTATTGTCTGTGGCGATGATGTTCACTTCTTTCCCGTAGAAAGGATAATTGGCGTTCACCGCGTCAATATCCGTTGGGCTATTGATAAGCTTGCGTTCGGACAAATATTGGCCGGCTGCGAAATGCGATGAAAGCATGTCGACCTTGTAATCCATGAGGGGGTCGAGGTCCTTCCAATTGTGTACTTCCAAATGGGCCGAGGCCGAAGCCAGCTCCTGGGCCGTATCCAGGTTGATGACGGCTGCCGATATGGTGTATTGGGAGCCTTCCGGGCCTACCGGCTTAAGAGTGGGCTTGATCATGAATTTGAAGTAATCTCCGTTCTTCTCGATCGGGAGCTGCCACGTTTGCGTAAGATGATTCGGGTCGGAGGCATCGGCGGGAGTCCGTTCGTCCCACGGCCTATCGAAAATCCCACCTGCACTTTGCAGACTCGGCAGACCGGACAGCCGCTCCAGCTTATATTGGATGGCGTAGCGGCTCGTATCCTGTGAGGACGGCGCTTTGAACACTTTGCCGTACTGATCCTTGACCGTAAAGGTTAAGCCTTGCGGCTGCTCATTCTCTGCCAACACAATCAAATCCTTAGAGCTGACCTCGATGCTTGCCGGAACTCGCATGGACCCTGCCTGTAACGTCCGGCTTGCTGCGGCGTTCCCGGCTTGAGCGTAGGGCAGCTTCACAGCGACGGTGACGTCTCCGGCGGACTGCACTTCCTTGATTACAAGCTTGCCGAGCCCGTTGTCGCTCTGTCCGATCACTGGGTTGTCGAGCATGATTCCGCCCGCAGCGGCAGCGGTAATAAACCCGCTGCTGTATAAAGTTTCGATCTGGCTAGGCGTAAACTCGTAATGATCCGGACCCGTCACGATCAGGGGGATGACCGGCTGCTGCCCCATAGTCGTGATTTTCCCGTCGGCGTCGTAGTACGTATCCCCAGCACTTAGATGTACTCCTTCGCCATCGATCTCAATCCCTGTAGGTGCCACGGGAATGCCGGCCGGCAATGCAGGGGCCTTAGTGACTCCGCCGCCACTTACCGCCGCCCCCGGTGAAGCGTGCTTCGCATGATAGCTGGACAGCGCAAGCATAAGACGGGTAGCCTCGGTCCTGCCTCCGAAGCTTCCATTCGGCAGACCGTCCATAAGCTTCTTATCCAGCGCATAGGCGACATAACCGTTGGCCCAATCATCCACGGTGGCGTCGGCGATAGGAGCCGCGCTATGGGCGTGGGCTTCCCACTTCAGCCCGCGGATTAAGAAGGCAGCCAGCTCTTGCCTGGTTACGGACCCCGCAGGGTTGTACATTGTACCTTCCGCATCGACGCCGTTCGTGAGGCGGGCGGTTCTAAGCGCTTCGATGTATGGCAGTGCGTAGCCGTTGGCCGGATCGTCCGTGCTCACATCGGCAAAGGAGGATTGCGAAAGCGTCTGGTCGACCGGAAGCGAGAAGATGATGGCCGCGACTTTGGCGAACTGGGCTCGATTCATTAGGGTATCTACACCAAACACGTCATCCTCGACTCCGTCAAACACGCCGTCGCGAAGCAGAGCGTCCAATTTGGTTTTTACATCCTGGGGCAGGCTTTGGACATCCTGGAAATGGGACGAGGATTTTGATTTTGAATTCATTGATTTCACTGGGGCCGCCCCGGTTTGAGCCGAAGCGGGGGAGACGACGGCAGTGCCTGTCAGTGTGAAGACCATAACGATCATTGAAACTAGTGAGGATAACCGCTTCATTACCGTGAACACCCTCCATCATCGAGATTAAAATTGGTTTGTGAGCGGACCTAAGGAAAGACTGGACCCTCTGCCTCCTTTCCTGAACGATTCAGCATGGAAACGCTAAAAGTATACATAGATTTACGCCAAGTTTGTAAGCGGTATCAATCGTGTTCATAGGGGAATTGTACTTAATCATAACTAAACATCGTACTCGTCAATCCGGCGTAGCCATCACCGCTACAAGGTAGGATGAATGAAGTCATAGACGAATCATGGTTTCCGGACGGAAGCCGGATTCTATTTCAATTGCCGTAGGAGAAGCTGCATACATACCTCCCTGCAGGGGAAGTTAATCAAATTTTGAGAGAATAGGATATTAGATTGAGAAGAGGGGATAGTCATGGATCTGCCCCTTTTTTCTGTCGCATAAAGCTAAAAAATGACCGGGTAGAAACTTAATAACGTCCCTTTGAGCGAAAGAAATGCCTTAGGTATAGTGAATGTAAGCGGATTCCTCCTTCAAATTGCGGGGTTAGGGCTGAATCCCGGCATCCACTATGATCCCAAGAGAGAGGTGGTTAGAAATGAGAATCGGAAGAAAACCTGCTTCACTGCTGCTCATCAGTACGTTCATGCTTCTGGCAGCGTGTGGGGGCGATCCAAGCACAGGCAGCGGATCGCAGCCTGCCGCAGTGTCCGAGCCCTCTTCGACAAAGGGGGGGAAGAGCGAAGGGAAGGACACCGTTGCGCTTCGCATCATGTGGTGGGGTTCGCAGGCCCGGCATGACGCGACCAATAAGGTCATCGATCTGTTCGAGCAGAAGAATCCCCATATCCAAGTCAGCGCGGAATACCTGGGTGCGGATGGATATTGGGACAAGCTGAATACCCTGGTCGCCGGCGGCAACGCGCCCGACATCATTCAATTGGGGAACAACTACCCGGACTATGTCTCCCGCGGGACGCTGCTGGAGCTCGACCCGTACATCGGCAAACCAATCGATCTCGGGACGTTCGACGAGCAGATCGCCTCCACAGGCAAGCTGGACGGCAAGCAGTATGGAGTCAATATGGGCTCCAATGCGCTGAGTATCGTATACAACACGGAGCTGATCAAGAAAGCCGGCATGGAACCGCCGAAGGAAGGCTGGACCTGGGAAGAGATGGAGGCCTACAGCAAACAGCTCGTCGGAAAGCTGGGCAAAGGGTATTATGCCTTCGCCGATCAATCCGGCTTCACACACTACTTGGGGCATTACGTAAGACAGAACGGCAAAGCGCTGTATAACGGCAGCGAGATCGCATTCGACGAAGCGCTGGGAACGAAATGGTTTGAGATGTGGAACCGCTTCCGTCAGGAAGGCATCATTCCAACCGCCGCGCAGTCCGCCGCTTACTTGGAGTCCACACCGGACAATTCCCTGCTGGTCGAGGGCAAACTCGCGATGCTTGTCATCTGGTCCAACCAGTTCGTCGCCTTCCAGAAGGCGATGAAGGATGAGCTGCAGATGATCCCGCTGCCGGCCGGCGGTTCCGAGAACGGCATGTGGATCCAGCCAAGCCAGTTCATGACGATCAATAAGAACAGCAAGCATCCGCAAGAAGCCGCCCAGCTCCTTAACTTCTTCGTCAATGACCCGGAAGCCACCTTAATTCTGGGCAGTGACCGGGGAATTCCTGGTTCCACCGTCGTGCGCGATGCCTTAAAGGCCAATGCCGATCCGATCACACTGAAGACGTACAATTATCTGGACGTTGCGGTCAAACACTCTCGCGAGATGGACCGGGAAATGCCGAACATCCAGGAGTGGGACACGGCGCTGCGCAACAGCGCGCAGAAGCTTGCCTTCGGCAAGGCTTCCGCTGCGGATGCGGCAGCAGAGACGGTGAAAGCGGCTGTCGCCGCCGTCAGCAAATCCAAATCGAAATCTTAATCGAGACGGGGAGGTTCCGTATGTGGAGCAGACGGTTACACCACATCGCGCTCACAGCTATGTAGGAAGGCTATGGAAGAAAAATGCGGTTCCCTTCCTCTTCCTGCTGCCTTGGTTTCTCGGCACCTTTGTTCTGACCTTGGGTCCGATGATCAGCTCACTCTACTTGTCGTTCACGCAGTATGATCTGTTGACGCCCGCGAAGTGGGTGGGCACCGCGAATTACGAGAACATGCTGCTGGAGGATACCCGCTACTTGCAGTCCCTGAAAGTAACGCTGACGTATGTTTTCGTTTCGGTTCCTCTGAAGCTCGGTTTCGCGCTCGCCGTCGCCATGCTTCTCAATAAAGGGCTGCGGGCGCTTCACTTCTACCGGACGCTGTATTATATTCCTACCCTGCTCGGGGGAAGCGTGGCTATCGCCGTATTGTGGAGGCAGATGTTCGGAGCGGACGGGTTGTTCAACCTCTTCCTTCACGGTGCGTTCGGCATCGAGGCGCCGGATTGGGTATCCGATCCGACGTACTCGCTGTACTCTATCGTTGCTCTAACGGTGTGGCAGTTCGGATCGTCGATGGTCATTTTCCTGGCGGGACTGAAGCAGATTCCGCAGGATCTGTACGAGGCGGCCGAGGTGGACGGCGCCGGGAAGATCCAGAAATTCTTCAGCATCACGGTCCCGATGCTGTCGCCGGTCGTCTTCTTCAACCTCGTCATTCAGCTGATCGGGTCGTTCCAGGCGTTCACGCAGGCGTTCGTCGTCAGCCGCGGCACCGGCGGACCGATCGATTCGACCCTGTTCTACACGCTGTACTTGTATCAAAAAGGATTCTCGCACTTCGAGATGGGCTACGCCTCGGCGATGGCCTGGATCCTGCTGCTGCTTATCGGATTTTGCACCGCGATCCTGTTTGGAACATCGAGGTACTGGGTTCATTACGCAGATGGGGGGAAATCGTGATGCAAGCTTACCCCAGACCTACGGCCTGGCTCGTCCATGCGCTTGTCATGGCGCTCGGCATCCTGATGCTGTACCCGATTCTCTGGCTCATCTCGAGCTCATTCAAGCCGGACCATCTGATCTTCTCCGATCTGCGGCTGTGGCCGGCGGAAATAACGCTCGACAACTATGTCAAAGGGTGGAACGGGATTTCCGGGACGTCCTTCGGCAGCTTCCTGGCCAACTCGATGCTCCTGTGCCTGCTGGCCGTTCTCGGCAACCTTGTATCCTGCTCCATGGCGGCTTATGCGTTCGGACGCCTTGACTTCTCCTTGAAGAACATCTGGTTTGGGCTCATGATGGTCACGATCATGCTGCCGCACCATGTCACGATCATCCCGCAGTACGTGCTGTTTCACAAGCTCGGCTGGGTGGATACGTTCAGTCCGCTGACGGTGCCGAAGCTGCTGGCCACCGACGCATTCTTTATCTTTCTCATGGTGCAGTTCATCCGGGGGCTGCCCCGCGATCTGGACGAATCGGGCCGAATCGACGGCTGTGGTCCTATTCAGATCTACTGGCGGATCGTGATGCCGCTTGCGCTGCCCGCATTGATCACGACGGCGATATTCACCTTTATCTGGACGTGGGACGATTTCTTCAGCCAGCTGCTCTATCTGAATACGCCGGCCAAGTATACGGTGCCGCTCGGACTGCGCCTGTTCCTGGACTCCTCCAGCCAGTCCAATTGGGGGGCGATGATGGCGATGTCGGTCGTGTCCCTCATCCCAAGTTTGGTTATTTTCTTTTCCTTACAGCGATATTTTGTGGAAGGCATTTCAACCTCCGGTATTAAAGGGTAGAAAGGTGGAACATACGAAATGAACATGGTAAACGAACAAGTGGAACAATGGGGCGTGTTTGAACTCAGCTTGGAGGGTCCCGATCAAGGGAATCCTTACCGGGATTGTCCGCTCCAGGCCGCTTTCCGCTTCGGCGGCCGCGAAGTAAAGACGGCAGGATTCTACGACGGCGGCGGCACGTATCGCATTCGCTTCATGCCGGATCGGCAGGGAGAATGGCGGTTCGAGACCTCCAGCCCGGTTCCGGAGCTGGACGGGATATCCGGCAGCTTCGTATGCACGCCTCCGTCGGCAGGCAATCATGGTCCGGTCAGGGTGATGGACGAATACCGGTTCGCCCATGAGGATGGCACGGTCTTCCACCCGTTCGGTACGACCTGCTATGCCTGGATTCATCTGAATCAGGGCATGCAGGAGAAGACGCTGCAGACCTTGGCGGACAACGGCTTCAATAAGCTGCGGATGTGCGTATTCCCGAAGCATTATGCCTTTAACTCGGAAGAACCCGATTCGTTCCCGTTCGCCCGCCGGGAAGACGACGGATTCGACCATACGAGGTTCGATCCCGCGTTCTTCGCCAAGCTGGAGCGCCGGATCCTGGATCTGCAGAAGCTGGGTATCGAAGCGGACCTGATTCTCTTCCATCCGTACGACAAAGGACATTGGGGCTTTGACCGGATGGACGCAGAGGTGGATGATTCTTATTTGTCCTATGTGCTGGCGAGGCTTTCCGCCTTCCGGAATGTATGGTGGTCTCTTGCCAACGAATACGACTTTATGGAGGAGAAGAAGCCGGCCGATTGGGACCGCCTGTTCCGAATCGTGCAGGAAGAAGATCCGTATGGGCACCCGAGATCGATACATAATGGAACGCGGATGTATGACCACGGGAGCGTCCGATTCTATGATCACGCGAAGCCTTGGGTGACGCATCTGAGCGTACAGCATTGGGATGTGACGCTGCCCCCGATCTGGCGCAGAGAGTACCACAAGCCGATCGTCATCGACGAATGCTGCTACGAAGGCAATCTCCCGCAGCGATGGGGCAATATCACGGCGGAAGAGATGACCCGGCGGTTCTGGGAATCGATCGTTCGCGGAGCCTACTGCACGCACGGGGAGACGTATACCCATCCGGACAACGAGATATGGTGGGCGAAGGGCGGCCGGCTGTACGGGCAAAGTCCCGAGCGTATCGCCTTCCTGAAGTCCATCCTCGAAGAAGCGCCTGCCGGGTACAAACCGATTCCGGGCATCTACGATGTGCCGACGATCGGTGTGGAAGATGAGTACTACCTTCAGTATTTTGGCGTTCACCGGCCCAGCTACAGGGAAATTCCTTTGCCGGAGGACGCGGAGTTCACTGCCGAAATCATCGATACGTGGGAGATGACCATAACCAAGCTGGACCATACGCTTCGCGGCCGCAGCAGGCTGCAGCTTCCGGATCAGCTGTACACGGCGGTCCGGATTCAACGCGTGAGATAGGGGGGACGAGCATGAGCCCGGGTTACTCGGTCGCAGGCTGTCGTACGGAATATCTGGTTGATCCGCTGGGGCTGGATACGCCCCATCCGCGGTTGTCCTGGAGATTGGAAGCCGAAGAACGCGGCTTCGAGCAGAGCGCATACCATGTGCTTGTCGCCTCGAGCGAGGAGAAGCTCGCCCGTGACATAGGGGATCTGTGGGACAGCGGTATGGTGCCGTCCACCGCGATGGCGCATATTGAATATGCCGGCCTGCCGCTTCAATCGGAATGTGCGTATTATTGGAAAACGCGCGTGCGGGATCGGGAAGGGAACATCTCGGCGTGGAGCACGACCGCTCAATGGACCATGGGACTGTTGAAGCGCGGGGAATGGAGAAGCAGGTGGATCGGACGAAGACCGGAGCCGTCCATGGAGGGCAGCCTGCAGCCTTGTCCCTTTTTCCGCAAAGTGTTCACCACGCGAGGCCCCATCAAGCGCGCGCTGGTGCATGCGACGGCACTGGGCGTATATGAATTGTATGTCAATGGCGTTCGCATCGGCGGCTATTTTGCTCCGGGATGGACGGATTACGAGAAGCGGGTTCAGGTGCAGACGTACGATATTACGGATTCGGTGCGCGAAGGCGACAATGTCTTTGGCGCCGTTCTTGGGGACGGATGGTACGCCGGTACGGTCGGCTTCCTCGGCCGGCATGTATACGGGAAGCGGCCGCTCTTCCTTCTGCAAGCGTCGATCGAATACGAGGACGGACGAAGGGAGAGGGTGACGACCGACGGCAGCTGGCGGACGTCGGACGGTCCGATCCGGTATTCGGATATGATCAAGGGGGAGTGCTATGACGCGCGGCTGGAACTCACCGGGTGGAACGAGGCTGGATACGACGACTCCGGCTGGGCTGCACCTGAGGTTCGTTCCGGCTATAACGGCATGCTGACCGCCGCGCTGGAGCCGCCGATTCGCATCCTGGAGGAGCGGAAGCCGGTATCGATCCGGCGCACCGAAGCGGGAACGTTCATCTTTGATATGGGGCAGAACATGGTCGGTTGGACGGAGATCGCCGTGACGGGGAAGCCGGGCGGCCGGATCGTCGTCAGCCATGCCGAGATGCTGAATCCGGATGGCACGCTGTATCTGGACAATCTGCGCCAAGCCGTGCAGCAGGACTGCTACATCTGCAGAGGAACGGGGGAAGTAGAGCGCTATGAGCCTCACTTCACCTTCCACGGCTTCCGCTACGTGGAGCTGATCGGCTTCGAAGGGGAAGCGGATCTGGACACGATCACAGGCAAGGTCGTTCATTCGGATACGCCGGTGACCGGAACGCTCGAGACGTCAGACGACATGATTAACCGCTTATACCGCAATATTGTGTGGGGGCAGCGGGGCAACTTCCTGTCCGTCCCGACCGATTGCCCGCAGCGCGATGAACGCTTGGGCTGGACGGGAGACGCGCAGATTTTCGCGCGTACCGCGTCGTACAATATGGACGTCTCCCGCTTCTTCACCAAATACATGCTGGATATCGCGGATTGTCAGCAGGCGTCGGGCGCTTTCACCGACGTAGCTCCGGATGCCGGATGGATTCGGCATAAGATGTGGAATGATCGGCTGAATTGGTTCGCCCCGGATAACTCGGGATGGGGTGACGCAGGCGTCATCATCCCTTGGACGCTGTATACAATGTACGGCGATACGCGGATTCTATCGACCCATTACGAAGCCATGCAGCGATGGATGGCCTATCTGGAAGGGACGACCGACGGTCTGGTGAGGCCGGGGTATGCGAATTACGCCGATTGGCTGTCCATTGGCGAGAACACGCCGAACGAAGTGCTGGCGACGGCCTACTTCGCTTACGATGCGCTGCTGATGTCGCGGATCGCAGCCATCTTGGGGCATGACGAGGACTCCGGAAGCTACGGCGCGCTGCATGAGAAGATCGCAGCCGCCTTCCGCGGCGCCTTCGTCGCGCAGGACGGTACGATCTATGGCGATACGCAGACGGTATACGTGCTTGCGCTTTCCTTCGGATTGTTGACAGAGACGCTGCGGGACAGCGCCATCTCTCGACTCGTTGGGAAGATCCGAGCCAACGGCGATCGGCTGACGACGGGCTTCCTGGGCGTAGGGTATCTGCTGCCCGCGCTTACGGATCACGGGAGAGCTGATATCGCTTACAGCCTGCTGAAGCAAGAACAGTTCCCGTCCTGGATGTATTCGATCAGGCACGGCGCCACGACCATCTGGGAGCGATGGGACGGCTGGACGGAGGAGAAGGGGTTTCAGACGCCAGGCATGAATTCGTTCAACCATTATTCGCTCGGGTCGGTGGGGGAATGGATGTACCGGTATATGGCGGGTATCGAGGCCGATCCCGATGCCCCCGGCTTCGCCCGGACGATCATCCGGCCTCATCCGGGAGGCGGGCTCCAGTACGTGCGCGCCGCTTACGAATCGCTCTATGGCGAGATTCGCGTAAGCTGGCACCGGGAGGGCGAACGATTCAGGCTGGAGGTTACCATTCCACCGGGAACGAAGGCGAAGGTGGTTGTTCCGGGAAGGCTTGTTGAGATCGATGGTGTGCGGCTTGGTGCAGCAGAAGCGAAGGTAAAAGGCTGTGAGAAGCTGAGCGAAGGCGATGCCGGGGAGTTGTATGGAATTGGCTCGGGTACCTACCTCTTCGTCTCCGTTCTGCCGGCCGAGGCGGCCTTCATGACGAGACAGGGGGAGAGCGAATGAGGAGGCCGGCTTCAAGCGGAATATCGAAGGCCGCCACACAGGAAGGGGAGTTGAGTTCATGGTGAGATTCAACGAACGGGGCATCACGGCGCTGGTCGTGATGACAGCCGTTCTCACGGCTTGCAGCGCGTCGTCGAATTCGGAAGGTGACGCGGCCAGTGAGGAAGGCCAACCGGTAACGGTTTCCTTTATGGTGCCTCTTCATCAGGCCGAAACACCGCATCCCCGAATCGAAGAGATCTTAGAAGAAAAGCTGCAGGCCTCGCTTGAGATTCAATGGATTCCGAGCACGACCTTCGAAGAACGGCTCCATGCGGCATTCGCTACCGGCGATCTGCCGGATGTGGCTATCTATTCGTTAACCGGGGCCAACCGCGACGCGATTAAGGACGGTCAATACTGGGAAATCGGTCCTTACCTGGAACAGTATAAGAATCTGAGCAAGTTAAAAGATGAGATCTTGAACAATATGAAGGTCGACGGTAAGCTCTATTCGCTGTATCAAGGCAGGCCCTTGTCCCGCCAAGGGCTTATTTTCCGCAAAGACTGGGCTGACCGTCTGGGATTGCCTGCACCGACCAATACCGATGAATTGTATACCATGCTGAAGCAATTTACGGAGAATGACCCCGATCAGAACGGACAGAAGGATACGATGGGACTGGCCGACCGCGGAGATCTTGCTTTCGGTGCGTTCAAAACAATCGCCTCCTGGTTCGGCACGCCGAATGAATGGGGGCTCCAGGATGGCAAGCTGATGCCTGCATTCACCTTCCCGGAATATATGAGCGCCATGAACTATATGAAGGACCTGCGGGACAACGGATATATCAACCTGGACTTCCCGGTTACAAGTAAGGTCGATCAGCAGAATCTCGTGAAAAGCGGAAAAGCCGGCGCCTATATCGGATGCATGTGCGATGTGCTGCCGCTGAATACCGACACCGTGAAGTCGAATGCGAAAGCCCAGTTCGACGTACAGAACCAAATCAAAGGTCCTGGCGGTGAATTCACCGTCTGGTCCACCGCAGGCTACAATCATCCTCTGCTCTTCCCGAAGTCGGCCATTAAGACGGAAGAAGAACTGAAGCGCATCCTGAACGTATTGGATCAGATGATGTCGCCTGAAATCTCCAACCTGCTCATCTGGGGAATCGAAGGGGAGCATTATACAACGAAAGATGGCGTCGCCGTGCCGATTGCAGATCAGGCGAAGATCGACAAGGAAGTCAGTCCCTATAAAACATTGGAGTTAGGAGAAGTGGATACGAACGGACGCCTGGGAGGGCAATCGAACTATCCGGTCAATAATAAAGCGGACCAGCTGTACCTGGATAACGAAAAGCATGTGGTTGCCGACCCGACGGTTAATCTTGACTCTGCGACCTATTCCCAAGAGAAGGATCGGCTTGGTCAGATCATCAAGGATGCCACCTACAAATATATCCTTGGGAATCTCGATGAAGCTGCCTTCCAGAAGGAAGTGGAACGATGGAAGAGCGAAGGCGGCGCCAAAGTTATCGAAGAGTTCAACGCATCCTACCAGCAATCCAAAGGCTAAGGCCTCTTCACGAATCAGGCAGCCAGAATTTGTACGCAGCGATCCGAAGGGGAGAGTAGTGAAATCTGCAGATCTTGTGATAGTATAGAGTCATATCGATAACAGATGCGGTAATTCATGCGTCCCTCACGGCCGCCCGGATTGCCGCACTTGTTTTATGACAGCCCTTCCAGTCAAGGATCACATCGGTTGAAAGAGGTGCAGCATATCAGGATATGGCGTACAACAGTTGGATGCGAAAACTACTTTCAACGATCGGAAATATGAAGCTTCAGAATAAACTGATGGGAGGGTACCTGCTTGGCTGCGCGATTCCCGTTTTTATTGTAAGCGTAATTATTTATAATGAATCCGTTGCCGGGTTGGAGGATTCTTCGCAGGAATTCGCCGCCTTGTATACTTCTCAAATCGAGCATTCGCTCGATCTGCTTATGCAGGAATACGATAAGATTACAAAGACCGTACTTGTCGACAACGACCTCATATCCGGGCTGAGAGATACTAAGCAGATGACCATGGCTGAGCTCATCCATCAGAGGGAGATGGTCCGTCGCATGCTAATGCGGGTTGCCTTACTCAAGCCGGAGATTGGTACGGTGATGCTCATAGGTCCTGACGACACCTTGTATCATTATACCAATACAACAAGCATAGTGAATGAAGAAGCACTGCTGTCACAGGATTGGTATAAACGGCTGGGTGACTCGGAGGATGCGTTTTTTGTCACGGGGCTGCACGACAGAGCTTACTACGAGGATCATGGGGAAGGCGCCATCACCACGGTGGGCCGAAAGTTATTCACGTACGATGGCGCGTTCGCAGGATGGCTGATCATCGATCTGGACCCGTTCACCCTGCTGACTCCGAACCGAGAATTCGTGCTTGCCCGGGACAAATACGATATCAGCGTGGTCATCAGCAATGGCTCCGGGGAGCCCGTCTATCATTCCGATGCGGCTACCGGCCGGTTCACCTGGAAGGATGTACTGAATGCGGGAGACCGTTATACGCGGGAGGACAGCGGCAAGGAAAGCATTGTCATATCCGGTAAGGTGAACCTGGGGAAGCTGAAGATTACGACGATGATTCCCCGGGAGAAGCTGATGCTGCGGATTCGGAAAATTCAAACGGTCACCGCATTCGTCATTCTGACCGGCTTTGCCATTATGGCCATCGTGTCCATTGGTCTGAACTACGCGATTACGAATCCGATCAAACGGCTGCGCCGGAGCATGAAGCAGGCGGAGGCCGGGCAGTATGTGCCCATTGACAGCGCCCATTACCGCGATGAGATCGGCAGCCTCGTCCACAGCTACAACAAGATGATCGTTACGATACGAACCTTAATCGAGAACGTGTACTTGGCGGAGATCAAGCAGCGTCAGGCGAAGTTCCTTGCGCTGCAAAACCAGATCAACCCTCATATGCTGTACAATACGTTAGAATCCATTCGAATGAAGGCGCTGGTGAAGGATGAGGATGAGATTGCATATATGATCAAAATCCTCGCCCGCATGTTCCGCCTGACATTAGGCAAGGAAGGCAAGCTCCATTCGATACAGCATGAGCTGGAGTACACCAAAAACTACCTGGACCTGCAAAATATCCGGTTCGACCATCGCTTCCGCCTCCATATCCGACTGCCGCAGGACATGCTCGCGTGCAGCATCATTCCCCTTGTTTTCCAACCGATTGTGGAGAACAGCATAATTCACGGCTTCCGGGATTACAGCCACTTCATGAACATTGTGATTGAAGGCTCATGGACGGAGAAGGGGGGAATGGTCATCCGGATCATCGATGACGGGATGGGGATGCCGCAGGACAAGCAGGAAGAACTGTCTGCTCTGCTGGAAGGGGCAGCGTCGGGTCTGCACAAGCTGGAGCAGACGGATGAACGCAGCGGCGAAGGTCTTGGGCTTAAGAACATCGCCGAACGCATCAAGCTGCATTACGGCGATCCGTATGATTTGAAGTTCCGCTCGGAAAGAGGAATAGGGACAATGGTTGAGATTCATATCCCAAGCCACCATACGGTGTCAGGATATGGAAGGGACGGTGCCTCGTATGAGAGTCGTACTGGTGGATGACGAGAAAGGCATTGTGGACGGTCTGCAGAAATTGATGGGCCGCTATATCCCGGAATGCGAAATTGCAGGCGTGGCTTACAACGGGGTGGAAGGCGCACAGCTGATCCAAGCCTGTAAGCCGGATATTGTCATCACGGACATCCGGATGCCGCATGCAGATGGATTGGACATGATAGCTATGCTGCAGGAGGCCGGCTGTAAGGCGAAATACATCCTGCTGAGCGGATACGCGGACTTCGAGTACGCGCGCAAAGGGATGCGGCTCGGCGTTCAATATTATATCAATAAACCCGTTGAGGAAGAGGAGCTGCGGGACTGCGTCTGTGATGCGATGGAGCAAATTCGGGTGGAACGGGGCGGCATGCAGCAGATCGACAACCTGAAGAGCGTGCTCCTCCAGCATACGCTGCGCGACCTTATCGATGCAGGCCGTGACAATCCGGTCTATGCCCGCGAACTGCTGAGATCAGCCGAAATTCCAATGACTCATACTTCTTTCGTTTGTGCTTTACTTGAGCTCGACAGCCCCTTGAATCCAGGCGCGGATATGGGTTTCGAATCCGTGTTCAGCCTGGTGGAACGGGAATGCAGCCCATTCGGAGGCGTCTACCCGTTCCGGTATACCGCGAATCAAGCAGCCATACTCGTTACAGATGAAGGAAGCATAGAGTACGGGGAACTGATCGATGCTCTGCACGGTCTCAAGGAGGCAGTATGGCTGGAGCTGCAGCTGTCCATGGCGGCCGGTGTCGGAACGGTGAAGGAACAGGCCGTCGACATTCGATTGTCGTTCGAAGAAGCCCGGGATGCGCTGACCTTTAAGATGGGGAAGGGGGCGGGAGCTGTCATTCCCTATTCCGAGCAGGTTCGAAACGAACATCATGCATCGAGGAAGAAAGATACGATTGCAGAGATCAAGGCCTACGTAGAGGAGCATTTCCACGAACCCATCTCCCTGGCGGATCTGTCAGCCCGCTTTTTTATCAATCCCTATTACTTAAGCCAGCTGTTCAAGCAGAAGACGGGGGAGACCTATTTGAACTACCTGGTTCAGATCCGGATGAACAAGGCGAAGGAACTGCTTGCAATGACTGATCAGAAAGTATATGAGATTTGCCAGGCCGTCGGCTACTCGGATTCGCAGTATTTTTCCCGGTTGTTCGAGAAACTGACGGGCTGCAAGCCGAGCGAATACCGACGCCGAAGCAATGACCGGATGGCAGAACGCTAAACTTCGCAGGGGGAATGCAGGCATGGTGATCCACAAACTTAGGAGGCTCGCGGTCAGCTGCTCCCTTGCCCTGATCGTCCTGGCGGGCTGCAGCGGCAGTACGGACGCTCCGTCTGACCTGAATGCCGAACCTGCAGCGGAGGGGGTCATCGATCTGGAAGTATGGGGCTCGAACGACGGGTACAGGCCGATCGAGAAGGGCAGCAAGCTGTATGAACTGTATAAGAAGACGCTGGGCGTCGGCATCATTAGTCCGTATGTGGAATGGAATGGAGGCACGACCTACCAGAACCGGTTGAACTTGAAGATCGCTGCCGGTGAAATGCCCGACCTGTTTCTGCCTTGGCAGGGGATCGAATCCAACCTGGCCAAGAACGGAGCGATAGCGGATCTGACCGAGCTGCTGCCGGCCTATGCACCGAATGTTTGGCGCGGCATCCCGAAGGACGTTTGGGATGTCGTGAAAGCTAACGACCCCACCGGACAGGGGCGAATCTATTATATCCCGATCGTCATGGACTATGGCAGATACGCCGCCATGATCCGCAAGGACTGGCTGGAAGCGCTGGGTTTATCCATGCCGACAACACAAGAAGCGTATGTCCAGGTGTTAGAGGCCTTCCGGGATCAGGATCCCAACGGCAATGGACAGCAGGATGAAATTCCTACAGGCGGCCGGCAGGAAGCGCGATGGATGGATCATCTGTTTGCCATGTACGGTGTTGCCATGATCGAAGGCTACCCGGATTGGGATCTGTATGATGGCAAGCTGACCTATTCCGCGGTAACCCCGAACATGAAAGCGGCCTTGGCGTTCCTGTCGAAGCTGCATAAGGAGGGATTGCTGGATAAGGAATCGCTTCTGAATGACAAGCTCCAATGGGACGGGAAAGTACAGGGAGACAGGGCGGGAAGCTATTACCACTGGCTCGAACAAACCCACTTATATCTGGATAATATGTACAAGAACACGGGGGTGAAGGGGAATTTCTCCGTTATGCCTGTGCTTGAAGTATCCGGCTATCAGGGCTTCTACAGCAAGAAAAAGGTGGGGAACCCGCAGTGGGTCGTCAAGAACAACAAGGATCGGACGAGATTGATGGCCACCTTAAAGCTGCTGAACAACCTGTACGATAAACGCAATTGGAACGCATTGTATTTGGGCGTAGAAGGCATGCATTATACCCTGAAGGACGGCAAAGCGATCCGGCTCCCTGATGATAAGAGGACGCAGGAGAACCTGCTCCTGCACCCATGGCAGGAGCTTGCTGCCTTGGATTTTACCACTCGACTTCTAAAAGGTGCGGCATCGGATGACAGCCTGTGGAGCGTAGACCAGACGATCCGGAATATGGAGGGAGCCCAAGCATACAGCAAGAATATTGCCGGAGACGGCCTGCCTGCCAGCATCTATGCGGGGTTCCCGGACATCAACAACCGCACGCTGTATGTGGAGTATGCGACCAAGATGATCCTCGGGCAGTACCCGATCAGCAAATTCGACGAGTTCGTCGAGAAGTGGTATGCATCCGGCGGCGACGAGGTTACCAAGCGCGCCAGAGCATGGTACGAAAAGGTGAATGAACCGGTCAAATAGCAAGGAAGCAGGGGAGAGAAGACCCGCTTAGGCGGCTTTGCTTCAGTATCCGACAAGCAGCGTCCATACGAATGCTCTGCAGACAATAATGAAACGATCCGGGAGCAGTTTGCCGCGGCAGCTGCTCCACCTTTTTTGAGACCGGCTTTTCCCCATCAGGCTCCACTCATAGAGGCGCCGCGCCTTCGGCAATGTGAGCCGTCAAGCCGGTCTGTCCGATGGCGATGTCGCTTGCAAGCACATGGCCGTCCGGATAATCCCCGCCGTTCTGATGCCGGAACGCAATGGGCTCCTCCTCGAACAGGCGCTCGAGACGCAAGCGCCAGACTGCCATCGCCGCATCGATGTCGCCTGCCGTCATGCGATCGGCTCCGTAGACGGCATGGGTAGGCAGGACATCCATCCCCGGGAAGAAGAGGGTGCCGTGAGTAATGGGGAACAGCAATTGCTCCAGCGGCCCATTGATGCCTCGCGGCGAATAATCCTTCTCAGGCCCTCCGGCAGTCACGGACAGCATGGCCCGCTTCCCCTTTAGCATGCCATCGCCGTAGCGGTAGCGATTCCCTTCGCCCTTAAAGCCATATGCGAAACCATAAGCGAATACCCGTTCTACCCAGCCCTTGAGAATAGCCGGCATGCTGAACCACCACAGAGGAAACTGTAAGATCACCGCGTCGGCAGCAAGAAGCTTCTGCTGCTCCAAAGCGACGTCTGCCGTTTGACGGCCAGTTGAATAGGCGTGCGCTGACTCTTTAACAAAGGATAATCGTTCAGGATTGACTCGATCCGGGAAGTCGCGCCCATCGAACACGGCCTTCCAGTCCATTGCGTACAGATCGGACCACATGACTTCGTGTCCTTGCTCCTGAAGTGCTTGCACAGCCGTCTCAACGAACCGGCTGGTTAACGAAGTGGGCTCGGGGTGCGCATAAACGATCAATACCTTTTTTGACATGACTCCACTCTCCCTTTGCATTGGCTTGCGACGCTTTATGAAGTGCCGCATGAGTGTTATATTAGAATGAATATTGCATTTAGGGAAGTACGCATAATTTTATAATATAGTATTAAAAATCAAACTATTGGAGGGTCATGGCTATGGGAGATCGCAAAAACAAGCTCGAAGCGAGGGTGGAGGTGTGTCCTGTCGAAACGACGTTGGATGTCATCGGGGGCAAATGGAAAGCGATCATTCTGTTTCATCTTATCGATGGCCCCAAGAGATTCAGCGAATTCCGGCGGCTCTATCCGGGGCTGACGCAATTTATGCTTACTTTGCAGCTCCGCGAGCTTGAACGGGATGGCATGATTCACCGCGAGGTTTATAAACAGGTGCCTCCTAAAGTGGAATACTCGCTGACTGAATTCGGCATGACGTTGACGCCGATCATCCTTGATATGAAGAAGTGGGGAATAACCTACAAGAACAGAGTTGACGATATACGGCAGCAAGCAGCAGTGCAGGAAAAAGGGGACAAAGAAGACCAGTAACGATTGAACGTGTATTTGCCAAGCTCAAGCCGCTTGAAGACAGCAAACTCCCTCGCCATCTCGGCAAAGGGAGTTTGTCTTCACTCGGACCGGCTTGCGGGTCTCGGTAAGCCAAGATGCGCACAAGAAACTCCTGTGCCCCCTCATAGCGCAGGCCAGGGTCCATATGCTTCTCCTTGCTAAAGTTCCAAGCCTCCACATCACGCCCGGATGTCATGCAGAAAAAGGGGGTTCAAAGCCTATCGCATTGAAGATGGTGTACAGGAATGGCGGTCCGGTTAAAGCTTTTCGTTAAACGCAGCCTGGGGCTGCGTTTTTTTGTGCTCCAACAAGGTGGACGTCGTATGGGTACCTTCTTGTATCTGAAGATATGGTGACCAAAAATCCATAGAACCAGTGAACCAAGTTCTATGTCAGTATCAAGCGTGAATATTCATTGATATAGAAATCGATGAGATATCAAGAGTTCGTGAAGGGGATCGCTTCATTTACATAATCTTAACGGACATATCATTGAATATGTCAGTGACATTCAGTAAGCTCATTCTAGATCACATGTCAGGGATGCACCAGGGCAGCGCTGCAGTCCATGATTTGGGTAAAACGAGGGATGCCTTAACATGAAAAATGCACATGCGTCAAAGAAACCGAATCTGCTGTACCAGCAAATTGCGGATAAAGTCAGAGGAATCATCCAGAGCCGGAGGCTTCAACCGCATGATCCCGTCCCATCCGAAGGAGAGCTTGCGAAGCTGTTCGGCGTAAGCCGGATGACGAGCAAGCTGGCGCTGGAGCTGCTGGCCGAACAGGGCCTGGTGTACCGTCTGCCGAGAAGGGGGACCTTCCTGTCCGGACAGCAGGAGGGTACCCCGTCCAACGATAAGATGCCGCTGGAGAGAGAACCGGATTCCGTTCGGGCAGAGGAGCAGCCGTGCAAGCAGATCGCCCTCATCGTGCCCCATCTATCCGATTACACTTCCAAGATCATTGCTGCCGCCGAGAACGAAGTGCGCAAGTACGATTGCGACCTTATTCTGAAGATCAGCAAGGATAAAGAGGATGAGGATGTGTGCCTGCAGAGGCTGGTTGAAGGGGGGATCGGCGGCATCATTTTATTTCCCCAGGGACGCAAGACCTGCAGTGACCAGGTGCTGAGGCTGAAACTGCAGCAGTTCCCGATTGTGATTATCGACCGAATTTTTCGTGAGGTTTCGATTGATTGCGTCTACCACGATCATTATCAGGGCTCTTACGAGATGACCAAGTATTTGATCGGGAAGGGACACCGGGAGATCGGATACACTTCGAACCCGGTCAATCATATCACCAGCAGGGAGGAACGGTATCAGGGTTACATCCAGGCGCTGCTCGATCATGCCATTCCAGTCAAAACCCAGTACATTCATTTTAAAAACGTGGATTGCGATCCCAGCCGTATGAACGAAAGTGATCCTGAACAGGAACGGTTGATTCGTGCCAATCCACAGATGACCGCTCTCCTCTGCGGGGATGATTATGTTGCCATTTCAACCTTATATACGGCACTGCGCATGGAGGTTGCGGTTCCTGACCAGCTGTCGATCGTGGGGTTCTCCGATATTCATTTGTCCGCATTGACTCCCATTCCGCTCACCACGGTCAGGCAGGATACCGAGAAGCTGGCCCAATCGGCCTTTCATCTCCTGATGAAACGCGTCCATCATACCATGGAGAAACCGATTACCATCAAGGTTCAAACGACGATTGTGGAAAGAAAATCCGTGCTCCAACGTGCAAGTAGTTAGCTCAAGTAAGCCATCCAGGGGGAATATTTCATGAAAATTCATTTTCTCGGAACCGCTGCTGCAGAGGGTTTTCCCAATGCATTCTGCCGCTGTGAATCCTGCATCAAAGCCCGGGAGCTTGGCGGAAAAAATATCCGCACCCGAAGCTCGGCCATCATCGACGATGTGATCAAATTCGACTATTCGCCCGATTCTTATATGCAGGCGCTTCGCGACAGCATAGATCTGGGAGCCATAGAGCACCTGCTCGTGACCCATACGCACTCCGATCATTATAATGCGTATGATCTGGAATGCCGGCGGGAGGGGATTGCCCACGGGCTTCAGCATCCCATGCACATCTACGGGAATGATGCCGTCATGCACCATACGCGCGTCGCCATCGGGCGTTTTGAAGGCGAACGGTTTGCCTTCCATCTGCTGCGCCCATTCGAGACGATAGCTGTGGGGGATGCAGTGGTTACCCCGCTGCCTGCGGATCATGACCGAATGGAAACCTGCTTGCTGTACGTCATCGAAAAGCACGGCAAAAAGCTGTTGTACGGACATGATTCGGGCTGGTTCCCCGAAGCGACCTGGGCATGGTTAAAGGAACGGAATCTGGATTGCGTCATTCTGGACTGCACGCACGGATATACCGGAAATTCCCGCGACACCAATCATATGGGAATCGAGACGGTGCTGGAGGCCCAGCGTGAGTTTCGGAGGCAAAACATACTGAAACAGGAAGGGAAAATCGTAGTCACCCACTTCAGCCATAATTCCAGGCTGCTTCACGATGAATTTGACGAAATCTTCAAGCCTTCGGGGGTCACGGTGGCCCATGACGGATTGATTTTATATATCTAGGACTGCCTGATTCGATGTGGAAATGAACCTATATCCTAAAAGGGGTGTCATTCAAAAATGGTCAAAACAATGGCGAACGTGTCTCTGCTGTCGATCCTGTGTCTGGCGGTAACGGCCTGCGGCGGCGGCGGTAATAACGGTAATGCGGCGGGGACTGCCCCAGCCACCAACACAACGGCTGCACCGGCAGCAAGTGAACCGGTTAAAAATGAGAAACTGATTGTGTATACGAATGCGAATTCCGATGGTCGCGGCGAATGGTTAATCGAGAAAGCGAAGAGTGCCGGCTTTGAGATTGAGCTTGTTGGAGCAGGCGGCGCAAACTTGACCAATCGGTTGATTGCAGAGAAAAACAATCCGATTGCGGATGTGGTATTCGGCTTGAACAACATGCTGTATGAAAATTTGAAGAAGGAAAACGTCCTGACGAAATATGTCCCGAAATGGGCTGGAGAAGTAGAGCCGGGCTTAAACGATCCGGAGGGATACTATCACGGTCTTGTGAAGCAGGCCATTCTGCTTGGCTATAATCCGAAACATTTCACTGCCGAAACCGCACCGAAGGATTGGACGGATCTTTACAAAGATGCCGCATTCAAGGGCAAGTATGAGGCTCCCACACTGCTTGGGCAAATTACCCCGCAGCTCGTAGTCGCAGGTATTCTGACCAGACACCAGGACCCGAAGGGGGAGCTTGGCATTTCCCAGGAAGGCTGGAATGAAGTCAAGCAGTTGTTTGACAATGGGGTCAGAGCGGTCGAAGGTGAGGACTTCTACTCCAATCTGGCAAGCGGAAAGACACCGCTGGGAGCTGTGGTTTCCGGTACGCTCAGCAAGAAGGAAGAACAATATAAAGTGAAGGCAGGTATCGTAAATCCTTCTATCGGCGTACCTATGATAGTGGAGCACGCAGCGATTATTAACGGTACAAAAAAGAAAGCATCGGCTGAGCGGTTCGTAGAGTGGATGGGAACGGCCGAGGTTCAAGGAGAATTTGCCTCCAAGTTCAATTCCATGCCTGCCAACACCAAAGCAGCTGCAAAAGCCAATGAGTCCGTGAAAGCATTGTATTCGAATTTAAAAGCACAGCCTTTGGACTGGGGCTTCATCGCTGGCAACATTGGAAAGTGGGTAGAGAAGATCGAGCTGCAGATTATGAAATAGACAAGGGATATAGGGGTAACAGCGATGATCACATTTCATGATATTCAAATTACGTTCGGTCATTTCCATGCGGTCAAGAACCTCAATCTGCAGATCAACGAAGGCGAGTTTTTTACCTTTCTCGGCCCGTCGGGATGCGGGAAAACCACCATTCTTCGAAGCCTGGTCGGATTCATTACGCCTGCGAGCGGACAAATTAAGCTGGGCGGCAGGGATATTACCCATGTGCCAATCGAAAAAAGAGAAATCAGCATGGTTTTTCAAAGCTATGCCCTGTTTCCGACCATGAATGTGTATGAGAATATCGCCTTTGGCCTGCGCGTCAAACAGGTTTCGAAGGCTGAGATCGACCGGGAAGTGAGGGATATCGCCGGGAAGGTGGATTTAAAGGAAGATCAGCTGCCCAAAAAGGTATCTGAATTGTCCGGCGGACAGCAGCAGCGCGTAGCCATTGCCAGAGCGCTGGTGCTGAAGCCGAGCATTTTGGCGCTGGATGAGCCTTTATCCAATTTGGATGCCAAGCTGAGAGTGCAGCTGAGAAATGAGCTCAAAAATCTTCAGAAGAAGTTTGGGATTACGACGATCTACGTCACTCATGACCAGGAAGAAGCGTTAACCTTGTCGGATCGTATTGCGGTATTCAACAATGGCATCGTAGAGCAGGTGGGCACCCCTCAGGAGGTTTACAATCAATCCCAAACGGAGTTCGTGTGCAATTTCATAGGGGATATCAACCGGCTCGATCCGCGGATGATCCGAAACAGCCGGTTGAAGGATGTGATCGATCCCGGCAAAGCTGCCTATATCCGTAACGAAAAAGTGAATCTGCAGCCTCTGCCGGATGTAGATGCCGTGCAGCTGAAGGGGACGATCGTCGATCAGGAGTTTTATGGACTGTACAGCAAGTATGTCGTAGAGGTGGCTGGCGGGGGGCTACTCAAGACCATCGAGAAGGAAAGCGGGATGACTCCACATAGGGTAGGGGCTGAACTGGATATCTATATCCGTGTCAGTGATATTCTGCAGTACTAGGGAATGGAGGGAGTGTGTTGTACGCAGAGAAAATAACCAAAAAGATGGCCTCCATCCATCCGGCCGCATACCTTTGTTACGGTCTGATTGCCTGGTTTGTCGTGACCTTTCTGATTTATCCCAACCTGAATATCTACTACGAAATCTTTGTTAAGGACGGCCGATTCTCGTTCGAGGCAGCGGAGAAGCTGTTGTCATCCGAACGGGCGATGCGAAGCTTGTATAACAGCTTTATTCTGGCCGTATCTCTTGTTTTTACGGTAAACCTTGTGGGCGTCACTCTGGTTCTGATCTCGGAGTATTTTGATATCAAGGGTGCAAGAGTGTTAAGACTTGGCTATTTCACGACCCTGATCTACAGCGGTGTCGTACTGGTGTCCGGATATAAATTCGTATATGGAGAAAGTGGATTCATGACCAAGCTCTTGGTCCATCTGTTTCCTTCCTTCCATACGACATGGTTTCACGGCTACTGGGCCGTTCTATTCGTAATGACCTTCGCCTGTACCTCCAACCACGTCCTGTTTTTGAGCAATGCCATTCGTAAAATCGATTTTCAAACCGTGGAAGCAGCAAGAAATATGGGGGCATCCACCTTTTATATCCTGCGGCGGGTGGTTCTCCCGGTGTTGAAGCCCACGATGTTTGCGCTGACCATTCTGACCTTTTTGACAGGCCTGGCTGCCACATCTGCTCCTCTGATCCTGGGTGGGGCAGAGTTCCAAACGATCACCCCGATGATTCTAACGTTCTCGAACAGCGCGTCATCCAGAGATCTGGCTGCGCTGCTGGCGCTCATTCTCGGCCTGGCTACTTTGGTTCTGCTGACCGTCATGATCCGATTTGAGCAAAAAGGCAGCTTCATGTCCGTTTCCAAAGTGAAGTCGGAGCTGGTCAAGCAGAAAATCAATAATAAGCTCGGAAATCTGGCTGCACATGTCGTGGCGTACTTCCTATTCCTTCTGTATATCATTCCGGTTGTTCTCATTGTACTCTTTTCCTTTACCGATGCGCACAGCATATCCACGGCAACCTTGAACCTCAGCAGCTTCTCCTTGAACAATTACATGCATGTGTTTTCCAATATGACCGCGTTCAAGCCGTATCTGGTGAGCATGGGGTATGCCGCAGCGGCATCGGCAGCCGTTGTGGCCCTTGCCTTGGCGGCATCGCGAATTTTGCATAAGTACAAGAACGGATGGACGGCGGCTCTGGAGTACGCCCTTCTGATCCCGTGGATGCTGCCTTCCACATTAATCGCGATTGGGCTCATTGTAACGTTTAACACGCCAAGACTCCTGATCGGGAACTCGATTCTCGTGGGCTCGGTCTGGATGCTGTTGCTGGGCTATGTCATCGTACACCTTCCCTTCACCCTCCGGATGGTGAAAGCCTCCTTCTTCAGTCTGGATTCCAATCTGGAGGATGCGGCGAAAAATCTGGGTGCCAAGTCCTTGTATACGTTCATGAAAGTACTGCTGCCCATCATACTCCCGTCGACGTTGGCCGTTCTTGCCCTGAACTTTAATGGCATTTTGGCTGATTACGATCTTACCGTATTCCTCTATCATCCTTTGTATCAGCCTCTCGGTATCGTCATTAAGAACAGCACGGATGCACAGGCTTTGGCGGATACCAAAGCGCTAACCCTGGTCTATTCTGTCATTCTGATGATCATGTCCGCGGTTACGCTGTACTTTGTTTATGGAAGAAAAGGGAGGTCTTCTTAAGAGGAATTAGCTAATTCCATTATGGAATGGCAGGAACAAGCAGGTGAGGAACATGAAGAGGATGAGGCCATTTACGAGTATCAATTAAGTGTGGCGGATGGCACAAAAGTCGGCGGATATGTAAATTGGATTCATTCAATCTGACGAAACACCAAAATGTCACTGCAACCACGTGATGGAACACCTCTTGACCATTTCCGAAGCAGAATTTGACAGTGGTACATACAACCGGTGGTGCCATGCAGAAATAGAGGATGTTTAGAAACTTCCATATCAGGAAAAGAAGGCAATCCAATCTCCGCTTGGAGTTTCTCTGGGCGACATGGGAAAATATACTTTTTTATATGGCATTCATGCAAATCAAAGCCTTTACAAACGATCTTTCAGTGCAGTTAATTTGGGGCTCGTCAAGCGGCGGCATTGCACGGCGGTCGCCGGAGCGGAGGAGGCATGCGTCCTTTTCGGCATGCCGCGCTCGGCGATCGAGACGAGCGCCGTCGATCCCATCGTGCCGCATCACCGGATCACCGCGAAACATAGTCGACGTTCATCATTCAAGTTCTATGAGAAACGGAGTAGACCCCTAATGGCAGACTTCCATCATAACTTTCAATTGTTTTTCGACGAAGTCGGGCTGCAGCGGCAGCGATCGATTGGTTCGGAACCTATGACTATGGAAACGCAACTTGGATATGGGACTCTTCATCGGCTTATTCCTCGCCCCGATCTCGATATCGTGTTTGAAGACTTGAAGTTTCACCGCGATTTTCTGATGCCGCTGACGGCAATAACGCCAATGGTCGAGCTTCACTACTGTATGCAAGGTACGAGAGTCCTCCATGTCCAACGGAATCAATACGAATTTGTTCCCGGGATGTGCGTGCTTCAGCTGATCGACGAAGGGAGTGTGCACTTCGAGTTTACCGGGAATCAGCCTTATCAGGCGCTGTCCATCGGGATCCCCATTTCGACCTTTCATCATTACATGGAGGATTTCTCGGGTGCCAGGAATACGGACTTCTCCAGCCTGCTCGGGAGAAAGCCATTTCGCCTTTTTCATGAATCCATTGATCCGGCGGCTGACGTAATCATTAGACGGTTGACTCAGTCCGTACAGACCTGCCGCATGAAAAACCTGGAGCTGGAGAGCAATGTGCTGGAGCTCCTATTGTCGGCCTTTCAATCGTTTCTTTTCGAGCCGAAGCCTCCTAGATTATCCACCATGGATAAGCAAAAGCTACAGCGGGCACGCGATATTATATTGGAACGGATGGCGAATCCCCCCTCGCTGATCGAACTGTCCCGCATGATTGGCCTGAATGACAATAAATTAAAAATGGGCTTTAAAGAACTGTACGGAACGACCGTATTTGGTTATTTGCGGGAAAAGCGTCTGGAAAAAGCCTATCTCCTTTTACAGCTAGGGGACTTGAATGTGAATGAAACGTCCCTTACGGTAGACTATTCCAACCCGAGTTCCTTTTCGGAAGCGTTTCGGCACAAGTACGGTGTGAATCCCGGAAACTTGCGCAGACGTTCATTTTGATTTGCGGCATGAATCATCTTGAAAACTTTTTCGAATGAAGGACTGTTCTCCTGAACGGTCTTTTTTTTGTTTGGATCGATAACTCCCTGCAGCCGCGAAAATACTCCGCCCAGCGGTAGAGAAGGGGATCGCTTCGGCTGTATTCTAAGAAATAGATAAAGACCTTGGAGGGGGAGGGAGAACAATGACCAATAAAACGGGGAGGACCCGATTACTGGAAATCGCCGGAGAGAAGCGCGGGCTCATCATCGTCTGGTGAACGCATCGTGCAGCTATTGCAGGAGCCGGCCTTGCAAGGAGAACGGCAGCCGCCGCTTTTACGCACCCGACAAGGGGAGGGTGACGATGGGCGGGGAGGATCTTCGTGCCATGAACCCGGAAGCGCTGCTGCAGAAAGTATCTATCGTGTTTCAGGATGTATACCTCTTTCAGGACACGATTGCCGCCAATATCCGGTTCGGGCGCAGCAGCGCGACGCGCGAGGAAACCGAGGAAGCGGCGCGGCTTGCCTGCTGCCACGATTTTATCCTGAAGCGGCCAAACGGTTACGACACGACAGCATGCTGACCGGATTGTTTTCCTGGAACAGGGGCGAATCGTGGAGCAAGGCCGCCATGACGAATTGCTTTCGATCAATGGCCTGTATGCCCGGCTGTGGAGGCGACAGCATGATGCAGGCGAGTGGGAAAGCAGTTAAGGTGATTCAAGGAATCTCTAGTCTCGCCTGATTCAGCAAATGACGAGAGACATATACCCAACTATAGGAGGTTATTCAGTATGCCGCTCGATCCCCAAGTTCAGGTTGTATTGGAACAAATGAAGCTCAAGGGTGTTCCCCCATTACATGAGCTGCCTGTAGTCAAAGCCAGGGAAATCTATCGCAGCGCTTTGGCTGCCTCGCCGGAAGAGGTATACAAAATTGAAAACCGGTTGATTCCCGGACCATCCGGCGAGATCACGGTGCGCATTTACACACCAGAAGGAGAAGGTCCTTTTCCGGTAATCGTCTATTTTCATGGCGGAGGCTGGGTGGTCGGGGACTTGGATACCGTAGACGTGCTGTGCCGCAAACTGGTCAATGGTGTGAACTGTGTCGTAGTTTCGGTTGACTATCGTCTGGCACCGGAGCACAAATTCCCGTCTGCTTCCGATGATGCTTATGCAGCAGTTGTGTGGGCTGCAAAGAATGCATCTTCTATCCGTGCAGACTCCAATCGAATTGCGGTCGGCGGGGATAGTGCAGGAGGAAACCTTGCGGCTGTCGTAACATTAATGGCACGGGACAGAGGATTTCCCTCTCTCGTTTATCAGATGTTGGTCTGTCCTGTTACCAATTATTCATTTGAGACAGATTCTTATAGAGATAATGCGGATGGGTACGGATTGACGACTAGCACCATGCGGTGGTATTGGAACCATTATTTGGCGAATGAGCGGGATGGGAAGAATCCATATGCCTCTCCTTTATTGGCAGCCGATCTAAGCGGCTTGCCTCCGGCGCTCGTGATCACGGCCGAATTCGATCCTTTGCGCGATGATGGTGAGGCTTATGCGGAGCGGCTGAAAGCAGCGGGCATCCCGGTAGAAGTGAATCGTTATGATGGTATGGTTCACGGCTTCTTCCACGCAACAGACGCTTTTGAAAAAGGAAGAAAAGCAGTGGAGCAAGCCGTAAATGCTCTGCGTAAAGTATTTTATTAAAGCTGGCTGCCATGATGGGTATCGCACTTCATCAGCGCGCTAAAACGTTTAAAATCATTTCCAAACACCCCGAAACCATGGTAGAGACCATTCGTGACCGCTTAGGTCGAGGCGCTACATATAATTTTGTGGAAGGCGGATATTCAAACGAACAGTTCAGGGAAATCACGTGCGTCATTAACCGATTGGAAGAAAGCAAAATGAAAGAAATCATTTATGAAATTGACCCAACTGCTTTTGTGATGGTATACGATGTTGCCGAAGTGAGAGGCGGAAACTTCAAGAAACACAATAATCACTAAGGCGTGTATGCATACCCTGACCCGATAATATTGGGTACATATAGATATGATGAGACGATACGAAATCCGTGATGACCAATGGGATAAAATCAAGGAACTGCTGCCAGCCGAAAGAAAACCCCAAGGAGGGAGACCCCCGATCAACCTTCGCCAGATGCTGAATGCCAGCTGTGGGTCGCTGTTCAACTGTGAATAGTTCAAATTTTATTTCTTGAAATCGGAGAGCGAAGGGGGGGATAGCGAAATTTCATCATCTCCTTGCGGACGGCTGGACGGCAACTTTATTCCTTTACTTTATCTGGAAGGAATATCTAAGCAATGCCAGCCAGCCGGTCGGTGAAGACTGGAGCGGATTCCGATCGGAAAGCCTTGATGCAGCTGGGCAAACTGGCCATCCATCACTACTATTACTTGGTGAATTTGGGGTTAAAAGCTCCTTTATAAGGGACATGTTCTACTGTTATGAATATTTCATTTCCATCTTTATCTTTGCCTTTCCTTTTGTTTTGTTGTTATATCGAAAAATTCATATCTTGCTGTTTCGGCATCATATTTCGCAAGACCAATAAAACCTGCATTTTCATTTGTTAAGTCATTGTTATTTTTATCATACACTTTTGTCCCTTGCCAATTAGTGCTGTCAAGGATTTTTGCCATTTTCTGGCCAGCTGTTATGAGAACCTGGGATAGAGCCTATTTCGCCAGACGATTACACGAATGCCTATAACTTAAATGGTTTATTGACATAGGTTATTACCAAACCATTTAAAAGGAGCTGCAACATTAAAAATTGAAAAAAATCCCCGTTAAAGGATTCGTTGTTCACTCAAGGGACTCAGGAAATGAACATTCCCATGGTCTTTACATTACTTCCTGGGACGGTCGTCCTGTTTATCATGTTCACCCTTTTTCAGGAGTGACCTCTTATGATGATGGACACGTTCATCAATATGTCGGAGTTACTGAACCCGCTCCTACAGGTGTGCCCCATGTTCATCGTTATTCTACCGTTACGTCAGTAAATCATGGCCACTCTCATGTTATTCAAGGGGTTACAGGTCCAGCTGTAGATGTTCCAGGCGGTGGACATATCCATTACTTTGAAGGTTTTACGACTCTAAATGGTATGAGACCACATACGCATCATTATAAAGGGGCTACAGGAAACGAAGCTTAATCTGGAGTTCAACTTCAAGAAGGTATACGGGGAACGATAGAAGAATAACAACCAAGAAGAAGCTGCCGGCCCATGTCCGGCAGCTTCTTACTTAACCAGAGGGATAGTTCGATAGAGAGTGTTGAGTTGGGATTACAATGTGAAGTTAGATATAGCCGGCGACAGCAGGTTCCTACACTCCAACTTCTTCCTCCTTGAGCGTTGCGATCGGCTGCAGAAAATGATGGTCGAATGGATGCAGCTCCATGCCTACCCTTACTTTGTTCACCCAGTCTGGGTTAACTAATGCGCTAGTACCGATTGCTACAAGGTCCGCATGATCATTCTCCAGGAGAGATTCCGCTTTGTCCGGTTGGCCTAACTTGCCGTTGGCTATGACAGGAAGGGCGCTATATTGTTTGGCCAACTTGGCAAGTGTAGGGCCGCCCTCCGAAAAAGCCGGAGCAAACGCTTTATATTCGGTCGTATGAATGTAATCGGGAGCAGCTGCTGCCAAATGCTCGAAAATAATCCGGGCATCCGTTTCTCCGCCAGCCCACTTGTGATGAAAATCGTTTACTTTGCCTTGGGAAATGCGGACGCCTACCACGAAGTCAGGACCCACGGCGGCGCGAATGACTTTCAGGACCTCCACTACGATGCGGATTCGCCGCTCCGTCGGGCCTCCATACTCATCGGTTCTCCGATTTGTGTAATCTGTGATGAATTGATCAAGCAGGTAACCGTTCGCTGCATGGACTTCGACCCCGTCAAATCCAACTTTTTTTGCGCGTAATGCCGCTTGGGCAAAGCTTCCGATTACAATGCGGATATCCTCTTGGGTCATGGCTCTTGGAACAGCAAACGCGCCGCTCCCGCCGTGATCTTCCAGCATCGTACCTACGGGCTTCACTGCGGATGGAGCGATCGGTGTAAATCCGTCATGTTGGACTAGCGCCCCTGCATGCATCAACTGCGCAACAATCTTGCCCCCTGCGCTCTGAACAGCACGGACGACAGGTCTCCAGGATTCAGCTTGCGCTTCATTTGCTAGGCCGGGCTGGTTCTCATAGCTTTGGCTGCTTATCGCATCCGGGTAGAGGCCTTCCGTAATGATGAGGCCGAAGCCCCCTTTGGCAAACCGAGTATAATACCGTGCCATACGCTCATTCGCGAGCCCGGAGGGCTCTGCGCTCGTCCGTGTCATCGGAGACAGCACGGACCTATTCGGCAAGCGCAGTGAACCCAATGGAAAGGTTGAAAAAAGATGAGAATAGTTACCCATATTAATATTCCTCCTCGATGTTACGGTATCAATACCCTTGATCTCCACCGCATGATCCATTTCTAGGTTCGATTGTAACCGGATCATTCCATATAGTAAAATGATCATTATAGATGAGGGAATCAAAATTATTGATGTCATACCTACGAACGGAGGTTCGCGAGTGGAGTTAACCGATCTAAAAATTTTCATGGCCATCATACAAGAGGGCAGTATCACCCGCGCAGCGGAGAGGCTGGAGTATGTTCAATCGAACATCACGATGCGAATTCGCAAAATGGAGTCGGAGCTCGGTGTCCAGCTTTTCCACAGAACGCCGAAAGGCGTCTTGCCGACCGAGAAAGGGCGCATATTCAGCCAATATGCCTCTGACATTCTGCTCAAGGTCGAGGAAGCGATCATGTCCGTCCAAGAACCTGAATATCCGAGCGGTCCGCTCACGATCGGCGTAGTGGAGACCGTTGCGTCCACTCCTCCCTTTATACGTGCGCTATCCGATTTTCAAAAAAAACACCCTAAAGTAGCGTTGTCCCTTGTCACCGGAACATCCCCGCAAAATTACGAGAAATTGCTGAACCGCGAACTGGACGGAGCTTTCTTCACAGGAGATTTCGATCTGGCTCCGCTAAAGGTGGCTCATGAGATTCGGGAAGAGGTTATCCTCCTGACGAAAGCAGACGGAAAATCTGCTCCTCCCGACATTGCGAATGCGACATGGGTCGTTTTTCCAAAGGGCTGCCCGTTGCGCGCAGCAAGCGTGGATTGGCTCCATGGGCAGGGGGTATCGACCGTAAATATGATTGAGGTGAGCACGCTGGATACGATGCTGAATTGCGTACGAGCGGGCATCGGTTACACGCTTTTAACCGAATCAGTTATTGCTGAGGTTGACGAACGATTAGAAGTGCATCCGGTTCCCGAACGATACCGTTTCGTGACAACGAGGCTGGTTACCCGAAAAGAACAGTTCAGCAGCAAAGCGTTTGCAGTATTCGCTGATTGTGTCAGAGGAGCGGGGCTACCTTATGCGTTCGGTGCAGCCGGTGAAAATTCCGGAAGCCGGTAGCCAATACAAAACCGGCTTTTTTCCTAAAAACAAAAACAGCGGCAAACTCCGCTGTTTTTGTATATTCTATAGACCTGAAGAGAGCGCCTAATATGGATATAAAGGATTGTAACCGTCTCCAGAAGCCCTCGACGGACTGATGAATCTGCACGTATTATTGAAATTCTATATAATCCACATAGGCATCCCATGTGCCGTTATCGGTGGTGAGGACCAGCTTCACCTCTTGATTTCCAGTGGCATGGGAGATGCCGGACAAGGTCTGAACCGTCGGCGCAGTTCCGGTAAAATAAAAGGAGCCGACGGCCGTACCTCCGATGAGAAGGTCTACTCTCGCGGTTGCGGAGCTGCTCGAGGCCCCCCGTACTGAAATGCTGTGGGTGGAGTTGGCAAAATACTGCGTGTACGCGGCAGAATCCTGATTGGCGTATAGAACGACTCCCGAGAAAGGAGAATTGACCTTACCGGCGTAGGTACCGCCCAGGGTCATCGTCTCCGCCTCAACCTTTGTTCCGGACGTATTCGGAGTAAACTGCCAGTAATCCATATTGAATAAGCTGCCGGTCCCGGATCCGGTAAAAACAAAGAATACCTTGTGAACACCCGCGGCACCGCTTACGCCGGTTTCGATCTCCTTCCAGACCTGCGCTCCGCCCGTTGGGCTGACGTTCAGCGTGCCGACCAGCGGCCCGGCTGCGCTGTCCAGACGCACTTCGATCTTTCCGCCTACAGTAGAGGCTACATTGGCCTTAACCGTCTTGGCGCCTCCGGTACCAAAGTCAGCGCTGCCTACAGCGATCCAGTCTCCATTATGAATATTCGTCACATTGAGATTAGCAACAGGGCCGCCGGCTGCTTGACTTTTTTCCGTTGCAATGCCTGCCTGCCACCCGATCGTTTCCGCTTCGACCCTGGTGTATGGATTCAGGTTGGCGGTTTGGGGGACGCCTGCCATATTGCCCTGGACCTCCTGGATGGTTCCATCCGCATTATGCACAAGCTTATTGATATGCGGAGAACGGTAGCCTTTTCCTTCTCCCAGCTGCGCCTTGCTGACCGTTTGGGCATGGTAGACAACATACCACTGATTATTGAAGTTGAATACGGCATGATGGTTGTTTCCGCCAACGCCGAAGAAGGTATATGGATTTTTCAGAAAATGCCCTTTGTAAGTAAACGGCCCCATTGGACTGCTGCTCACCATGTAGCCGATCTCGCCTGCCGGATAATCGGGCGGGTGGGTTCCGGAGAAATTGATGCAGTACGAATAATAATATTTGCCGTTGTACTTATGAATTCCCGAATCTTCGAACATGTAAGGGGCATCGATGGTTACCGCACTTCCGGCAACACTGGTCATATCCGCTCCCAGTTTTAGCACCCGGGCCGTCTTGGGATTGGCGACAGAGGCCGGGTCCGAGGTATTGGGTATGCCTCCGCCGCTGTACAGATATCCTGTACCGTCATCATCCACCAGTACGGCCGGGTCAAAAAGCCAGGTAACGCCGGACATGCCCGGTGTACTTTGAGTAACCAGAGCTTTACCGAGCGGGTCGGTCCAAGGTCCGATGGGTGAGTCCGCAGTCAGCACGCCGATGCCGGATGCACCATTGGCGAAATACAGGAAAAATTTATCCTTCCCGTTGATCGTTTTGTATGCCGCTGACGGTGCCCAGGAGAGGGAGGCCCACTTGGCAATGCCGCTTCCGTTATTTGCATTGTTGTATCCTGCGACTGGAATGGCTCCGTGGTCGGTCCAGTTCACCATATCGGCGGAAGAGATGACCTGAATTTTATTCAGCGGGCTGAAATCATTTTCTTTGACCGTTCCGTCACTGTTGTATACATACTCGTCGCTGGACATATAGACATAGACTCTGCCTTTATAGACCAGTGCAAACGGATCGGCCCCTAATTTATGGTCCATCAGGGGATTGGAATTGCCCGGAATTTTAGCGAGAGGGCTGTTAGCCGCATGAACAGACAATCCCGGCAGCCCGCTCAATAGTAAGGTGAGAACCCATAACAAAACGGTCAGCTTCCTGATCATCAACCTATTACCTCCATTTTTTGATATTTTCATCGAAACCGACTAGCCTCTGCTTGGTTAGCTTGCATACACCTCCTTTCAACAAGTACGGCGGCTTGCGGCCAAACTGAAACCGCTCTCAACTTCACGGGCCGCAAATGCAGCCGATTCGCTGCGGATGCTGATTTCTAACGCAACGAATCATATCACATTCCCTGCCGGTGTACAGTTATTTTGAATTTTTAGTAAAGAATGGGTAAGGAAATAAAGAAATGTGTATTGTCTTCCCTTCCGTAAGCTTGGATAATGAAAATGAAAAAAGGAACGGGCGGGTGGCAGCATACAACACGAGGGGAAATGGGGGCATGTCATTTGCAGAAGCCAGCAAGGACCATCGGTCATGGTATACTTACGGCTATGCTATCCATTCTTATCCTGTCCGCATGCGATGGCGGCAGCGGCGCGGAGACGAGCCGAATGTACAGGGCGAAGCCTGAAGGCGTGGAATCAGCAGCCCGATCCCATAGGGCGGTTGAAATCTCCTTTGTGGGAGCCGAGAATGACGGCTTGGAAGAGCTGCTCCGTCAACTGCCGGGCGAGACGCTGGGAGATAACCGGTGGACCCGGATCTATGAGCAGGAGCTGGGGATTAAAGTAAAGTACGATTGGACGGCCAAAGGCGATCTGTATCAGAAGAAGCTCGGCGTGGCTGTTGCGTCCGGGAATATTCCGGATGTGGTCAAGGTGAATGCGCAGCAGCTGAGGCTGCTTACGAATAAGGGTTTAATTCAAGAGCTGTCCCAGGTATATGAGCGATATGCTTCTCCGCTCACCAAAGATATCCTGAGCCAGGAGGGGACCGGCCCCTTCGATGCGGCAACGATCGATGGCAGATTAATGGCGATTCCAGAGACGAACTCCTCTATCGACCGAGCCCTGCTGATCTGGATCCGCACGGATTGGCTGAACAGGCTTGGGCTGCAGCCGCCGCAAACGATCGATGACGTACTCGCTATTTCTAAAGCGTTTACAACGGGAGATCCGGACCGGAATGGACGGCCGGATACCTATGGACTTGCGGTGACCCGGAATCTATGGGATCCCGCTATGGGAGTCGCAGGCTTCATGGCCGGCTATGGGGCGTTTCCGAATCTGTGGGTGACGAATTCATTCGGTGAGCTTGAATATGGCGGCATTCAGCCCGAGGTGAAAACCGCGCTTCAAGAGCTCCAGAATATGTACCGGAGCGGGCAAATCGACAGCGAATTCGGAATGAAGGATAGTACCAAAGTGGGGAAGCAGGTCGCAGCCGGCAAGATCGGCATGCTGTATGGGGAGCAGTGGAGTTCGTTTGCAGTGCAGGGGAGCCGCGGTATCGACCCTTCCGCAGAGTGGCAGGCTTTTCCCCTCGTGTCGGGGTCCGGAGAGCCGCCACAAGTTCCACTCCGATTCAGCACATGGCAGTTCTATGCGGTAAGGAAAGACGTGCCGCACCCCGAAGCCGTCGTCCAGCTGTTCAATCTTCACTTAGAGAAGAATTGGGGAGCATCGGCAGCGTACGAATCCTACTATATCTCTCCTCTTCCCGTATGGCAGCTGTCTCCGGTCACTCCCTATCCGGCCAGAAAAAACCTGGAGGCCTTTCAGCAGCTGGACAAGGCGCGCCGCACAGGAGACTTCTCCTTCCTGAAAGATGAAGCCAGGGCGATCAAGAAGCGTCTGGACGCCTACGCGTCCGGAGGCCCGGATAAGGAATCCGGTTGGGGATGGGAGAAGATTTACGGCCCGAACGGTGCTTATGGGATCATAGACCGGTATGAACAAAATCATCAGCTCCTGCCGGATGGGTTTAACGGGGCCCTGACGGATACGATGATGGACAGGCAATCGATCCTGAATGAGCTGCAGGATGAGGCTTTTATTCGAATCATTCTCGGCAGGCCGATCGATGAGTTTGACCGGTTCGTGGAAGAGTGGCATCGCTTGGGCGGAGACCGGATGACCGAGGAGGTGAACCGGTGGCATGCGGAGAAGGGCAGAGAGCGCAAGGAAACGGACTAGCCTGTCAGCTGCCGCACATCATCATATAGAAGCATCCCAATCGGTTACGGAGGCGTTTTGTTGATTACTTTTTCCTCAAGAACCCTGCGCAGCTCCATCTTTGCCCGGCTGCTCTTCACTTATGTCATCGTGATAGCGCCCATTCTAGCGCTGGGGGGATATCTTTACCAGTGGAGCTATACGAACGCCAGTGAAGAGTTATCCAGAACCTCCATCACTCGGCTTTCCCATTATTTGCAGGATTTGAATCGCGAGCTCAGCTGGATGGAGCTCCAGCAGTTCGATATTCTGGAAGATCCCGACCTGAATAAGCTTACCGTCACCTGGGAGAGGATGGATCCTGTGGACCGGAGGGCCAGCCTGAATGATCTTCTGCAGCGGCTGACCTCCGTTAAGAATACCAGTGCTTACATCAAAGATATTTCCGTGCATATTCCGTACGTGAATAAAACCATCTCTGCGGTTCATGCGGTGGATGAATTGGATCAGGAGCGATTCGGCTGGTTTCGTTCTCAACCGGGAAGAAACGAAAGCCGGCTGATCTGGTGGAGGGATTCCCTCCATCTCAGTGCGTTGAAGCAAAGAGGGAAGAAGGGGGAGGAGCCCCTGTTCGCGGTGCAGATTGAACTGGATATGGAAAAGCTGAGGGAGTCCTTGCTTCAAATCCGCATGAATCCGGAAAGCGGTTCGTTTCTCGTCTCGGACGGAGCACGATTCACAGTTACGAGCGGTCAGGAGGCCGCTTCTGTGGTCCAAAGCTATCTGCGGGAGGCAAGGGCAGCAAGCTCCGATACGTTTTATGTCCATTCCGAAGGCAAGAACTATCACTTTGATCGTGTATATTCGGCTGCATTGGGATTGTCCGCGGCGGCCTATTTGCCGGAAGAAGCCGTCAGAAGACCGCTCAGCAGGTTCTATACTTGGGCGTGGCTGTTCGTCTTCACCTCTTTGGTGGCGGTCGCCATCTATTCCTTTTCCACGTACAGGTATGTACATAAGCCCTTGCTGATTCTCGTGAAAAGCTTCAAACGAATGGAAGAAGGTGAGCTCGATATGCAGATTGAACACGAACCCAAGGATGAATTCGGATATCTGTATCACCGTTTCAACCAGATGCTGTTGAAGCTGCAGGCGCTGATTGATCAGGATTATAAGCAGAAGCTCATGATGCAGAAGGCGGAGCTGAAGCAATTGCAATCCCAGATCAATCCGCATTTTCTCTACAATAGTTTTTTTATTCTCCATTCGCTCTCCCGAAGCGGGGATATCGAGAGAATCGAACAATTCACCCATATGCTTGGAGAGTACTTCCGCTTCATTACCCGCAATGGGGAAGACCATGTATCGCTCTCGGAAGAGATCAGGCATTCCAGGATGTACACGGATATTCAGCAGTTTCGTTTCAGCCGGCGCATTCGTGTACAGTTCGATGAGCTGCCGGAAGCCATGGAGCAGATCCGTGTCCCAAGGCTGATCCTTCAGCCGATTATTGAAAATGCCTATGAACACGGTCTGGAGGAAATGGATGAGGAAGGGTTCCTGCGCGTTTGCTTTGAGACGCATGGGAACGAGGCGAGAATCATTGTAGAAGATAACGGAGACGGCATTACTCCTGCAGAGATCGAGGCCCTGAAGCAGCGTCTGGTTCATACGTCGGAGAGCGAGATGACGGGTATGATCAACATTCACCGGAGGATTCACCTGACTTACGGAGAAGGCAGCGGCCTCTTTCTGTCGCAAAACGGCTTGAAGGGCTTGCGGGTCGAGATTCGGATCATGCACGGAGAGGAGGGGCCGTATGTACCGGCTGCTGATTGTGGATGATGAAGAAATCATCACCGATGGACTCTATGAGGCGTTCCGCCAGCTCATGCCGGACAACCTCGATATCTGCAAAGCTTATTCGGCCAAAGAAGCACTGCGCTGGCTGTCGCGTACCCGTATCGATTTGGTATTGACGGACATTCGTATGCCCGGAATGACGGGCCTCGAACTGTCCAAGTCCATCCAATCGTATTGGCCAAGGTGCAGGATCATCTTCCTCACCGGCTACAGTGAATTCGACTATGCCTATCAGGCGATTCAAATGCCCCATGTCCGGTATTTGCTCAAAACGGAAGGTTACGCCAAAGTGATTCAAACCGTTCAAGAGGTCATGCTGGAATTGGAACAAAGCAGTCAAATGAAAGCCTTAGTCGAGCGCTCGCAAGAGCAGCGGGATGCGTTTGAATTCATGGCGCAAGGAGGCTACTTCCGCCACCTTCTGCAGGAAAGCCACCACCTTGCTAAGCATCCGGAGCTGCTGGCCGGCCATTTTGATACATTTCACATCCCGCTGGATCCGAATCTACCCGTTGTGCTGGCCCTTGGCCGCTTAGCTTATCCCGAAGGGAGCACGTATGCCGAAAGAAGCGGGATGCTGGCTTCCGCCAGAATCATCTGGAACTCCTTCCTGTCTGAGCATGTGCGCAGCCTCGGAATTCTGGACAAGCATGAGGATATGCTGTGGTTCATTCAGATGTCTGAGAGAAAGGAAGAGAGGTTCGGAGAGCACTTGATCCGTTTCTTGGAGGGAACGCTTGAGCAGATCCAGGAAGCCTGTCAGTCCTCCCTCGGGTTCACGATGTCCTTCACCCTAAGCGGTGCCTCCTGTGAATGGGGAGCCGTCACCGGGCAGTATGAACGACTCCGCCAGCTGCAGCAGATGAAGATCGGTGACGGGGTGGCCATGATCTTAACGGACCGACGGGATCAGGTGGATCACGTTCCGATCAAAGAGGGATCGCGAACCGGTCTGCAGGCGGAACTTCTGGAATCCCACCTGGAAGCCGGCAGAGCGGAGGATTTCTTCCAATGTCTGGAGGAAGTGACAAGCAGCATGCTGCAGAGGAAGGGGGATGTACAAAAAACGGTCGAGGCCTATTATTCGATCGCCCTCGTTCTGCTCTCCTGCATCAACCGCTGGAGGCTGCACGGTCAAATCGGTGATTACAGCAAACTGATGCGTCTCGACGAGCACCCCTCCATAAGAGAAGGATTTGACTATTTATACAGCCTTGCCGGCCGTATATTCAGTGTGAGGCAGATGGATGAAAGGGACCGGACGACGCATATCATCGACAGAATCTGCGGCTTTATTGCCGGGCATTTGCACGAAGACCTGTCCCTCGTTCGGCTGGCGGAAATCCATTTTTTCAACCCGTCTTACTTATCCAGGTTATTCAAACAGGAGACAGGGATGAACCTGTCGGATTATATCGAGCAGTGCCGAATCCGAAAGGCCAAGGAGCTTCTGGGGGACGGAGACCGCAAAATACGCGAAGTGGGCGCATCGGTCGGCTATGAGGCGGCGCATTCCTTTAGCCGCTTCTTCAAAAAAGCGACAGGCATGACCCCGCAGGAATACCGCGAAGCCCTGATAACCCTGTGAGTACAAAGGAGAAGCCTATCTTGCAATAAAAAAAGAGGCAGGTGAAACGGATGTTTAAGGTTCTGGTGGTGGATGACGAACCGTTGATGCTCGAAGGCTGGAAAACCATGGTGGATTGGCAGGGCTGCGGCTACGAGCTTTGCGGAACCGCGACGGACGGGGAAGAGGCCCTCGCATCGATTCGGGCCAGTGAACCGGATCTCGTCTTAACCGATGTCCGGATGCCGGTTCTCGACGGGCTCGGATTGATCCGGGCCATGAGAGATGAGCTGCGCGTCAGTACCATGACGGTCATTGTGAGCGCCTATTCGGAATTCACCTACGCTCAGCAGGCCCTGCGCTACCAGGTGGACCGTTATGTGCTGAAACCGCTCGTGCCGGAAGAAATTCACCAGCTGCTGCTTGAGCTGGCCGGTCCGCTGGAGAAGCGTCTTCTGGAGAAAGACACGGCCCAGAGGGAGCGGGCCGCAGCGGCGGCTGCCGCTGTGGTCAGCCTGCTGAAACAGGGGGGACCAACGGCTGCCGGAGCAGCCGCCCGGGTGCTCGGTGTCCGGGAAGAGACTCGATGCGGTCTTGTAATCGCTGAAGCTGCTCAGGTAGATCCCGGGAGGGTGGATGACGCAATGTCGCTTCTCCCCCGCGTACAGCGCATGGCCGGGGCTGAATTCCCAGGCGGGCTGCAGTTGTTGGCATTCGAAGAAGCGCCGGGCCGCGCCGGCCTGCTAGTCTTGGATGACGGATCAAGCGGAGATGCGTTTGAATCCCGGCTGACCGGGACGGCTTCCGTGCTGGCGGAGCAGCTTGAGCATGCTGCAGTTTACTGCAGCATGGCGGCCGCCGGACTTGCCGGCCTGACTGAGCTGTACAGACAGACGATGGTCACCCGCCGGCGGTCCATGCTCTGCGGCCGCAGAGCGGGCATGCAACGATACCAAGAGCACCTGGCCTGCCCCCTCCTTCCCTCTGGAGGATCTGACGAGATGTACAGAGATGCTTCTGCATGCCATGGACTCGGCGGACCTGGAAGGGGTCAGCCGCGCCGCGGACAGCCTTCTTCTTCTATTTGAGAGATCCGGTGCGCAGGAATGCTGGGTTCAGGCAGCGGCCAGACATCTGCACGGGGAGCTGCTCCGCCGGTTTGCCTCGTCAGGGGGAGCAGCCGCTGAGGAAGACGGCTGGCAGTGGCAGATGCTGCACGCATGGGATGGCCATGAGGGAGCATGGTACGGCGAGAGTCTGAAGCGGCTGTGGACCAAGACCGCGGGGTGGCTTGCGGTGAGGAAAGGGCCTCCAATGACCGGGCACAGTGTCGTAGCAGAGGCGGCCGCCTACCTGAGGCGGCACTACCGCGAGAAAATCCAGCTTCGGGATGTGGCCCGGCGCTTTCATCTCAGTCCCGTCTACTTCGGACAGCAGTTTAAACGGGAAACCGGCATGCGCTTCAACGAATTCCTCCACAAGCTGCGGATCGGCGAAGCCCTCAAACTGCTTCGCCTTACCGAACTGCGTGTTTCCGAAATCGCCCCCATGCTGGGTTACCATGATACCGAGTATTTCACCCACAAATTTAAAGCGCTTACAGGGGAGTCTCCGTCCCTTTACAAATCGAAATGCAGGGAGGATCGGTATGCGGAATCCAGGCCGGATGTTCCATAAAGTCAACGACATTCCTCTCAAGTATAAATTTTTGCTGATCTACTTGTTCTGCGTGCTTTTCCCTATCATTGCGCTCAATATCTTCTTCTATCAGCGCCATACCGCCGATATTCGGATCCGCGAGGAAGATAATCTCCGCAAGTCGATCGAAAGGGCTTCGGGGGAGCTGCTCGGCATGATTGAGGAGAGCGTGGCACTCAGCCATTCGATCGCAAGCGACAATTCGATATACGAAGCGCTCGATCGAACGTATGATACCGCGGTCGATTACTATGAAGAATATAACAGCTCCCTGCGGGGGAAATTGACCCGCTATCAGTCCGCCTCTCCCAATATACTGGAAATCGGCATCTATGCGGATAACCCGACGATACAGACCGGTACGCACTACCATGTCATCGGTACGGGGAGCCAGAATACGCCATGGCTGGAGCGGCTGATGAGCACGGATGGAAGCATCTCCTTCACGGCTTACCACGACAACCGCATCTTCAACCCCGGCAGGCGCATCAGCATCGTTTCCCGGATGAACAAGTTCCCCTCTTATTCGAAGTATGCCAAGTATTTGAAGATCGACCTGAACGTGGACAAAGTGGACCGCATTCTGAATCGGGAGACCGGAAGCCTTCAGCTTCAGCTTGTCGATGAACAGAACCGGGTGGTGGCCACCAGCGCAGGCTTCGGGGAGCCGGGCGCACAGATCCCGGCCCATCCGTCTTTCCAGGCCGCTGACCCGGAATCCGGGTTAGTGTTGGAGCGGCCCATAGCGAGCTTGAACTATGTGAAGGGGTGGAAGCTGGTCGGCTTTGCCGATACCCGGCGCATGGATGCGCTGCTGGCGGCCGCCCATCGTTCCATATATTGGCTTGCCGTCGCAAGCACGGTGCTGCCTACGCTCCTGATCTGGATTATTCTCCGCTCCTATCATTACCGGGTCAAAAAGCTGTCCAAGCACATGGGCAGGGTACGCAACGAGTGCTTCGACCTGATCGACATCCCGGAGGGACGCGATGAGATCGGCGCTCTTATCCGGAACTTCAACGTCATGACCTGCAAAATCAACTCGCTCATCAACGAAGTCTACAAGCTGGAGATCCGGCAAAAAAGTCTTGAGCTCGAACGGGTACGCACGGAACTCTCCATGCTGCAAAGCCAAATGAATCCGCATTTTCTGTTCAATACGCTGAACGCTTTGCTGGTCGTATGCACGAAAAAGGGATATACCGACGTGGCCGAGATTATGAAAAACTTGTCCCTGCTCATGAGGCAGCTGCTCACCCGTGCGGACGATCTCGTTCCGCTGCAGGAAGAGATTCAGTTCACGGCGATGTACCTGCAGATCGAGAAATTCCGCTTCGGCGAACTGTTCGATTACACCTTCGACATCGATCCGCGGGCGCTTGCTCTGCGCATCCCCCGAATGAGCATTCAACCGCTCGTGGAGAATGCCTGCAAGCATGGGCTTCAGGCCCGAAAGGACAATCGCAAAATCAGGGTCGCTGCGCGGCTGACGGAGCGTGCGCTGGAAATCCAGGTCTCCGACAACGGGGTCGGTATGGAGGAAGCGAAGCTCAGAAGGCTGATGGAGGATATACGGTCCGACCGAAGGATGGACGGCCATATCGGAATACGCAGCGTATACCGGCGGCTGGGGCTGTTCTATCACGATCAGGCCCGTTTTCTAATGGAGAGCGATCCGGATACGGGAACGGAGGCGGGCTTTCATATTCCGGTCTCCAGGCTGGATGTGAAGGTATGGATGAAGGAGGCGTAAACGTGTACAAAGTGCTGCTGGTGGATGATGAGCCGTACGCCATCGAGGGGCTTAGGATCATGGTGGATTGGGAGAAGCATGGCTTTCAAATTGACTCTGCATACGGCAGCGGGGTGGAGGCTCTTCGTCATATCCTTAGGGATCCGCCCCATCTGGTCGTTACCGACATCTGCATGCCGGTGATGAACGGGATGGAGCTTATGGAAGAAACACGCCGGGAGGGGCTGGACTCCATCCTGTTCGTGATCATGAGCGGGCACAGCGATTTCGACTATGCGAGACAGGCAATGCGTATGGGCGTTTCGCATTATTTGACGAAGCCGCTCATCCCCTCGGAAGTGGAAGAGGTTCTGGTGCAGCTTGACGCGGAGCTTCGTGAACGGGAGAGGCGAAAGCTCATCAGCGACAAGGCGGAAGGTTATGCGTTCAGCCGCTCGCTTTCGGTGCTGCTCTACGGGAGCGAGACGGCCGAGCGGCGGGAAGCGGCACGGACGCTGGAGAAGCTTGCGGACCGGGCGTCCGAGTGGACTTATCTGCATGTCGAGACGGATGAAGAAAGCTCGGGCAGGGCCCGGGAAGCCGCGCAGCGTTTGGCGGAGAGATCAGCCTGCTGCTGCCTGGTCGACTCGAGCAGGGGCACCTTCGGGCTCGTCTACGGTTCGCGAGAACCCGGCAGCATCCGGGTATTCGCAGAGCGTCTGCATGAGACTGTGCAGTGCACGTCATCCGGCGTCAGGGCAGGGGTGGCCGCAGGCTGCAGCATAGATCGTTTCCATGACCTGACGCTCTCTTACAGCAGCGCGCTTGAGGCCGCAAGGTTTTTGTACTACAGCCCTGCCGGTATCGTTCATTATGCCGACATTCAAGGCAGGACCCTCTCTTCCGACCCGGAGGCCCTGAAAGCGGCGGATACCATCATAGATGCAGTGGAGGGAGGGCACCCGGAAACGGTTGCCGCTGCGGTCAGGGAAGCTTTCCGTACGTTCCAAGAGCGGATGACACTGCCCGAGCTTGTAGGTATATTTACGACGCAGGTGCTGCTTCGCTGCGCCATGCTCTATAAGGAGCTCGGCGGCAATGCCGATGAACTTCTTCATTCATCGGGCTTTGGAACCTCGATGCGGTATGGCAGTCACATAGAGGAGACCGCCCGAATGCTGACCCGGTTCTGCCTGAATTGCCAATCAGCCGCTTCCACGCTGTGGGAGAGACAGACGGGAAGCACGCAGGCTCAGGTAGCCGACTTCCTGCGTCGCCATTACAGGGAAACGTTCACGATCAAAGAACTCGCAGACCGCTTCTATATCAACCCTGTCTACTTGGGCCAGTCGTTCTCCCGAAAGTACGGGGTGGGCATTTTGGATTATATTCATGACCTTCGCATCGAGGAAGCCCGGCGGCTGCTCAGAGAGACGAATGTGGCCTCGTATGTTATCGCGGAATCCCTTGGCTACTGCGGCTATCAGCATTTTCTCAAGCAGTTCGAGAAACGACTTGGGATGAAGCCCGCCCATTACAGGCTTTTGTTTCAGAGAGAGGAGCAGCTTCCTTCGGAACCCTCCCCGCAGCATCTATAGTTAAGGGGGCATAGAGCTTTAATCTATTTATTTTGTAAACGGATACATTTCCACATAATAAAGAAGTAAACCAATTCATAGACCATTTCATTACCGAAGGAGGAGAAAGGCATGGGGGGAGCAAGGAACAAAGGCGGCCGGATGCCGCTTGTTCTGGCACTCAGTCTGGGGCTTACCGGCTGTTCGGACAGCGGCAGCGACAACATGGCTTCAACAGATGGAACGAAAGCGCTTAGCATATCCGCGTTCATCAATACGCCGAATCAGGCGCCGACGGCGGATAACCGGATCTACAAAAAAATCGAGCAGGAGCTCGGTGTCAAGCTGAACATGGAATTCATCGTCGGTGACCTGCAGCAAAAGCTCGGTGTGATGATCGCGGGGGGCGACTACCCGGACCTTATTACGGCTGACCCAAAGCTCGTGTCGGCGGGAGCGGTCATTCCGCTGGAGGAACTGATCGACCAGCATGCGCCCAATCTCAAAAAACACTTTGCTAAGGTTTGGAACAAGATGAAGGACTCCAAAGACGGGCATATCTATTGGCTGCCGAACTACGGAGTGATTAGCGGGGAGTATCTTACCACTTATTATTCCGGCCCGGCGTTCTGGATCCAAAAAGATATTCTGAAGGAAGCGGGTTACCCCACACCGAAGACCCTGGACGATTACTTGAAGCTGATCCGCGATTATGCGAAGAAGCATCCGGCCATCGACGGCCAACCGACGATCGGTTTCACCACCCTCGCCTACGACTGGAGAACCTTTCCGCTGCTGAATGCGCCCGAGCATCTGACAGGCCATCCGAACGACGGCGGAGTGGTCGTGGATAACGCCGTAGCGTCCGTATTCGCCGACAAGGATATGGCCAAGCGGTATTACAAGGAACTGAACGGCCTGTATAACGACGGCCTGCTGGATAAGGAGGCGTTCGTCCAGAACTACGATCAGTACCTCGCGAAGCTGTCGTCCGGCCGCGTGCTCGGCATGTTCGACCAGCATTGGAACTTCCAGCCGGCGGAAGATACGCTGGTCTCGCAGAATAAGATCGGCAGAACCTATGTCGGGTTCCCGCTGGTCTATGACACAAGCATCAAGGATTACTATCTCGAGCGACCGGCACCCAACTTAAACAACGGCTTCGGCATCAGCAAGGACGCCAAAGACCCCGTACGCATCATCAAATTCCTCGACGCGCTGATGGATGAGAAATACCAGAAGCTGCTGTCATGGGGGGAAGAGGGCGTCGACTATATGGTCGGCAAGGACGGGAAGTTCTACCGTACGCCGGAGCAGCGCAAGCAGCAGGAGGACCCGGCCTGGAAGCTTGCCAACCGTGCCGACGGATTCTTCGGGGCCGTACCGAAGATGGAAGGCACCTTCAGTGACGGGAATGCGACAAGTGCGGGCAGCCAGCCGGAGGAGTTCTACCAATCCTTGAAGCCGGAGGATAAGGAGCTGCTCGATGCTTACGGGCATAAGACCTGGACGGACTTCTTCTCCCCGCCGCCTGAGAATCCGGTCTATTACCCGGCATGGCAGATCGATCTGATCGACGGCTCCGATGCCGCGGTCGCCAATAAGCAGATGACCGACGCTTCACTCAAATATTTGCCGAAGGCGATCATGTCCAAAACGGACCAATTCGACTCCGTGTGGAACGAGTATGTCAATGCCTACAAGAAAATCAACGTGAAGGCTTACGAGGACCGCATCAACGAGCAGATTCAGTGGAGGATCAAAAACTGGTCTTCCAAATAAACGGAGGACGTCGATGAAACGGTGGAGAGCACCGGCATACCTTCCCGTGCTTTCCACCGCTTTCGTCAGATGCTCCAACCGCTAGAGAGACAGGAGGAGAGAACGATGGCGGGCATTCAACAAATCGTGCCATCCAAGAAATCCGCAGCGGGCGCCGCCTCCCGGAGAGCGTCCTTGCTGCATCGTATGCGCGGACAGAAGCAGCTGATGTGGATGTCGATGCCCATCGTGGCTTATGTTATTTTATTCTCTTATTACCCCATATGGGGATGGACCATGGCCTTTCAGAACTACCGCCCGGCGAAGTCCTTCTCGGAGCAGGAATGGGTGGGCTTCAAGCATTTTGCCTTTCTGTTCAGCGACGCTACGTTCCTGAACGTGCTGCGCAATACGATCGCCATGAGCCTGATCAACATGGTTCTCGGCTTCGTTACGGCGATCGTGTTCGCGATCCTGCTTAACGAGATCAAACACAAGCTGTACAAGCGCACGATTCAGACGATATCGTACCTGCCGCACTTCCTGTCCTGGATTATTGTAACGGGCATTGTGGCCAACTCGCTGTCTGTTGACGGCGGCATTGTCAATGTACTGCTCATGAAGCTCGGGTGGATCGACGGACCGGTCATGTGGCTCAGCGAGCCCAGCTATTTTTGGGGCATCGTGGGGGCTTCCCATGTATGGAAGGAAGTCGGCTGGAACGCGATTATCTACCTGGCCGCCATTACTTCGATCGATCCGGCCCAGTATGAAGCGGCGGAGATCGACGGGGCGAACCGGTACCAGAAAATGCTCTATGTGACGCTGCCGGGCATCAAGTCGATCGTTGTCATTCTGCTCATTATGAATATGGGCTGGATCCTCGAAGCAGGCTTCGAGGTGCAGTACCTCCTAGGCAACGGCGTCGTTGTCGATTGGGCGCAGACGATCGATATCTTCGTGCTGAAGTACGGCCTGCAGGTCGGCAACTATTCGCTGGCTACCGCGGCAGGCATATTCAAGACAGTGGTCAGTATTTCTCTCATCTTTGCCGCGAACACGATCGCCAAGCGGCTCGGCGAAGACAGACTGATATGAGGAGGACAAACCGATGAGAACCCGGATCCAGATGGAGCCGCTATTCTTTCATACGTTCAACGCGGTAGTCATGATCCTGATGGCGGTCGTTACGCTGTATCCGTTTCTGAATACGCTCGCGATTTCATTCAACGCCGGCAATGATACGATCCGCGGGGGAATCTATCTTTGGCCCCGCATCTGGACGGTTCAGAACTACGAGGCGGTCTTCGCAGGCGGCAATATCTTTCACGCCTTCTGGGTGTCCGTCGCTCGCACGGTGATCGCCACCGTACTGAGCCTGTTCCTGACTTCCATGATTGCCTATACGATCAGCCGCAAGGAATATGTATTCCGCAAGCCGGTTACGATCATCATCGTGCTCACGATGTACTTCAATGCCGGACTGATTCCCTATTACTTCCTGATCAAAGACCTGCATCTGCTCAATCACTTTATGGTGTACATCATTCCCGGTCTGATCAGCGCGTTCAATATGATCGTGATCCGGACGTATATCCAAACGCTGCCGGAAGGCCTGGTGGAATCCGCCAAGATAGATGGGGCAGGGGATTTCCGCACGTTCCTGTCGATCATTCTGCCGCTCTGCCAGCCGGTGCTTGCCACCGTGGCATTGTTCGTCGCCGTTGGCCAGTGGAACTCGTGGTTCGATACGTTCCTCTTCGCCTCCTCCAAGCAGAATTTGAGCACGCTGCAGTATGAGCTTATGAAGCTGCTGTCTTCTTCCATGATCTCGAACAGCAGTGCGGCGGTCGCTAACGGGGCGGACCCGGGTGCCGCCCGCAATATGGTAACACCGATGTCGATCCGGGCATCGATCACGATCGTGGCTTCCCTGCCGATTCTCATCGTCTATCCGTTCCTTCAAAAATACTTCGTACACGGGATGCAGATGGGCAGTGTGAAGGAATAGCAGTGTGATAGGTTTGGGCGCTTACGAAAAATACGCTTAGGAAGGTGTGATTTATGCTATGAATTGGGGACTCATCCGAAAACGATCCCTCTCCCTGATGCTGTCTGCCGCCCTTCTTGGTACGACCTTCATGTCTCTTGCAGCGATGCCGAACCGGGCGAATGCAGAGCAGGAATCCCTCTCTTACGACTTCGAGGATGGAACGGCACAGGGCTGGTACGGTCGCGGCGGCTCGGAGGTTCTGACGGCGGCCGCCCTCGCGGCGCACAGCGGCGTATATGGTCTTCAGGTGGAGGGAAGAACGCAGGGCTGGAACGGCCCGCAGGCCGATATCACCTCGATGATGAAGGAGGGCCAGCCGTATGCACTGTCGGCCTGGCTTCGTCTGCCCGCAGGTACGCCCGACGCCTCCGTATCGATGACCATCCAGCGGACAACGGGCGGCACCGATCACTATGAGAGCGTCACTTCGGGGCCGGTCCAGGCCGGCGGCTGGGTCCGGCTGAAGGGGGAATACACGCTCCCGGCCGCTTCCGAGAAGGTAACCATATACTTTGAATCCTCAGATCATCCGACACTCGCTTTTTACATAGACGATATCCGGATTGAGCGCCTGCCGGACTCTCCTCCGGCGGCGATCCAGGAGGATATTCCTTCGCTGAAGGATGTGTTCGAGGATGACTTCATGCTCGGATCCGCCTTTCTTGTATCTGAGATCGCCGACCCTAACGGGCCGGACGCCAAGCTGCTCAAGAAGCATTTTAACAGCTTGACGGCAGGCAATGAGCTGAAGTGGGACGCCACCGAGCCCCAGGAAGGCACGTTTGATTTTACGCGTGCAGATCAAGCATTCCGATTCGCTGTCGACCATGGGATGGCTTTCCGGGGACACACGCTGGTGTGGCACAGCCAGACACCGGATTGGGTATTTCGCGGGGCGGACGGGAACCTGGCAAGCAAGGAAGTTCTCCTGCAGCGGATGAAGCGGCACATCGATACGGTAGTCGGGCGGTACAAGGGCCGTATTTATGCCTGGGACGTGGTGAACGAAGTCATCGATCCTTCGCAGCCGCAGGGTCTGCGCAACAGCTTGTGGTACCAGATTGCCGGCGAGGAGTACATCGAGAAGGCGTTTGAATACGCCCATGCCGCCGACCCGTCCGCCAAGCTGTTCATCAACGACTACAATACGCATGATCCGGTGAAGCGGCAGTATCTGTATGATTTGATCAAGCGGCTGAAGGAGAAAGGGATTCCCGTTGACGGCGTTGGCCATCAGATGCACAACAGCATTCAGAGTCCTTCCCCGCAGCAGATTGATGCGACGATCGGCGCATTCAGGGATCTGGGCATCGAGCAGCAGATTACCGAGCTTGACATGAGCAGCTATACGAACGATACGGATTCCTGGGAGACGTTCCCGGTGGATCTGCAGATCAGGCAGGCCTATCAATACAAGGATACCTTCGACGTGTTCAAGAAGCATAAAGACCAAATTACCGCCGTGATCTTCTGGGGCAAAGATGACGGAAATACGTGGCTTCGCACGTTCCCGACCGTGCGCAAGAACTGGCCGCTGCTCTTCGATGAGAACCTGCAGGCGAAATATGCGTATTGGGCTCTCGTCGACCCGGGCAAAGTACCGGTTGAGATCGGGCATGCCTCTGCTTCCACCTCCGCCGGCTTGATAAACATTGACGGCAGGCTGGAGGAAGCTTGGGCACGCGGAACCTCCGTACCTGTTCGGAAGAACGGCGAGACAAAAGCTGCCTTTACATCGCTGTGGGATCAGCGGCATCTGTATGTGACCATCGATGTATTCGATACGACGGTGAACGGCAATGATGCGGTAGAGGTATACATTGACGGTAATAATGGCAAAACACCCGCCTATGAACCGGACGATAAGAAGTACACGTTCCGGCGCAGCGGGACAAATCCGCACAAGCATGCGGATTACAAGACGATCAGGACCGAGGGCGGGTACCGCATCGAAGCCTCGATCCCCATAGAGAACGGGGTGCTGGGCCAAGAGCTCGGGTTCGATATTCGGATTGCCGACCGTTCTGGTAAGGACGTATTGATGAGTTCATGGAACGATACCACCGGATCGCAGGATACCGATACCTCCAAGTTCGGGGTCCTGAAGCTGGACGAAGGGCCGCGCTACGTATCGGCTAAGCAGGGAACGCCGGTGATTGACGGAACGATCGATGCGGCCTGGAATGGGATGGATCCCATCCGGACCGATCGCTATGTCATCGGTTCGGCGGGATCGACGGCCAAGGTACGGACCCTGTGGGACCATGAGCGTTTGTATATTTTGGCCGAGGTGAAGGATACGCTGCTGTCCAAGCAAAGCGGCAATGCCTACGAGCAGGATTCCATTGAGATTTTCGTGGATACGAACAATGCGAAGACGGACTTCTTCGAGCCGGATGACGGGCAATACCGGATCAACTTCGACAATGAACGTTCAGTCAACCCGGCTTCGCTGAGCGGAAACCTGATCTCTGCGGCCAAACGGACGGAAGACGGCTATGTGGTGGAAGCTTCCATCGCATGGACCGGAGTGCCGCCGAAAGCAAACGAGCTCATCGGCTTCGATATCCAGGTCAACAATGATGAAGACGGCGACGGGGACCGCGACAGCGTCTCGATCTGGAACGATACCTCCGGCCAATCCTATCAGAATACATCCGGTTACGGACTGCTGAAGCTCGGTGAGCGGTAGGAGGGCGCATCACTGATTCATCGAAATAAACGATAATTGAACGATCCAGGAGCAGTTTGCCGCGGCAGCTGCTCCTTTTTTCATTGAAGCAACTGGCGAGCTTCATTTGTAACGCTTACATTTTTGTAAACATCGGGTAAGCAAGTAAAGACATGTACGTTGTTTGATCCGCTTTTTGGCTTCATAATGAAAGCGTGCCCAAGTGAAAGCAATGAAAAAGGGGGATAAACAATGAACAAACCATCGACTTCGACGAAGCTGCAGCGCGGACTTTCCGTGATGCTGTTAACTTCGTTGGTGCTCTCGGGCTGCACGGACGGGGGCGGATCTACGGCAAATGAGAACAGCGGCAAAGATGGCGGGACGGCGGTTGCGAACGACGGACCGTTCGGCAAATACGAACCTCCCATTGAAGTGTCGTTCGTTCGGAACCTTAGCGACGTGGTAGAGAACAACGTGCTCGGTGTATTGAAGAACGAAACGCTGGAGGATAACCGTTGGTCCCGTCTCTATGAAGAAAAGCTTGGCATCAAAATGAAGTACGATTGGGTCGTGAAGGGCAATCCGACTTCGGATCAGTATTTGCAGAAAATCAACGTAACGCTGGCATCAGGCGATTTGCCGGACTTCATTCCGGTCAATGCAACGCAGTTGAAACAACTGGCAGATTCCGACCAGATCGAAGATTTGGGAGCCATCTACGAAAAATACGCCTCCCCGATGACGAAAGAGGTGTTGAGGCAGGAAGGCTCCAGTCCGTTCGATGCTGTGACGATGGACGGAAAGCTCATGGCGATTCCTCAGGTCGAATCTTCGATCGAGCGGGCGATGTTCATCTGGATTCGCACCGATTGGCTCGAGAAGCTCGGCTTGCAGCCGCCAAAGACGATGTCGGACGTGCTGGCGATCTCGAAAGCATTCACGGAAAAAGACCCCGACGGCAACGGGCAGAAGGATACGTTCGGGCTCGGGGTTACCAAAGATCTATGGGGCGGCGCGATGGGGCTGGAGGGCTTCATGGCCGGTTACAAGGCCTACCCGAGCATCTGGATCGAGAACAGCTCCGGCAAGCTTGAGTTCGGCGGCATCCAGCCGGAAGTCCGGAAGGCGCTGCAGGCACTGCAAACCATGGCTAAGAACGGAGAGATCGACCAGGAGTTCGGCATCAAGGACGGTGGAAAAGTATCGGAGCAAATTTCCGCAGGTAAGATCGGCATGGAATACGGCGAGCAATGGAACTCGATCTGGCCGCTCCAACTGGGCAAGGACAACGATCCGAAGTCGCAATGGCAGGCGTTCCCGATCGTCTCGGAATCCGGAGAAACACCGAAGGTGCCGCTTAAATTCAGCACGACTCGGTTCTGGGCCGTAAAGAAAGGCGCCAAGCATCCCGAGGCGCTCGTGAAGCTGTTCAACATGCACCTCGAGAAGAACTGGGGCGAGACGGAAGAGTTCAATAAATACTTCGCGCCGCCGGAAGCGGAAAGCGTATGGCAGTTGTCGCCGGTGACGCCGTATCCGCTGAAGAAGAACGTGGAAGCGTTCCGGGCGATCGATGCGGCACGCAAGGCCGGCGATACGTCGGCATTGAAGGGCGAGGCGAAGACGATTCAAGAGAAGCTGGACATGTTCGCGTCGGGCTCAAAGGAAGGCTTTGGACTGTGGGGTTGGGAGCGGATCTACGGTGCTCAGGGCTCCATGGGCGTCGTTGACCAGTACGACAAGAACAAGCAATTCCTGATGGAGAAGTTCGTAGGTGCCCCGACGCCAACGATGGTCGAAAGGGATGCGACGCTCAAGAAGCTGCAAAACCAAGTGTTCGTAAATATTATTCTTGGTGAACCGATCGAAACGTTCGATAAATTCGTCAACGATTGGAAGCAGCTTGGCGGCGATCAAATTACGAAAGAAGTCAACGAATGGTACGCATCGACGAAGTAATGGCGCAGGCAGGGGGATGGAACGGCTCTTTCGTCCTCTGCTGTCTTTGCTTCCAGAGGATGGAGGGATAGGAATGGGTATGAAATTAAGGAGAGAGCTGCCGCTGCATTTCATGATTTTACCCGGTTTGCTGTTCATCGTGATCTTCTCGTATATTCCGATGGCCGGGATTATGATCGCGTTTCAGAAGTTTATTCCCGCCAAAGGGTTGTTCGGGGATCAGAAGTGGATCGGATGGGACAATTTTGAGTATGTCATGAACTTGCCGAACTTCGGGCAGGTGTTGTGGAACACGTTGTTTATCGCAAGCCTGAAGCTGGTTCTCGGCTTGATCGTCCCGATCGTTTTTGCCGTGCTGCTTAACGAAGTGAAGAATGAGTTCGTGAAGCGATCGGTACAAACGACGATTTACTTGCCGTATTTCCTGTCATGGGTTGTCCTTGGAGGTATTCTGATCGATATTTTATCGCCTTCCGGCGGGATTATGAACAGCTTCCTGAAAGCGATTGGACTTCCGCAAGTGTTTTTCCTCGGCGATAACAACTGGTTTCCGGGCACGCTCATCATCTCCGATGTTTGGAAAAACTTCGGTTACGGTACGATCGTATATTTGGCGGCCATCACCAATATCGATCCAGGGTTGTACGAAGCAGCTACCATCGATGGGGCGAACCGTTGGCACAAAATTTGGCACATCACCCTTCCGGGGATGCGAATGGTCATTGTCCTGCTCTCGGTGCTGAGCCTCGGGCAGCTGCTGAACGCAGGATTCGATCAAGTGTTCAACCTGTACAGCCCTCAGGTATACGAAAGCGGAGATATCCTGGATACGTTCGTCTATCGGATCGGCTTGCTGGACGCGCAGTACGGTGTAGCGACGGCGGTTGGATTCTTCAAGTCGGTAGTCTCGTTGATCCTGATTTCAACTTCGTATTTCTTTGCATACAAGTTTGCGAAATACCGCATTTTCTAGAGAGGAGAGGGAGCAGTGGAGCGAACAACGGTCCAAAGGGGATTGAACCCGGCTCTGCGGGGACGGCGGTTCGAATGGTTCCCTATCGTAAATACAACGTTTTTGATTCTCGTTGCATTGTTATGCATCCTTCCCCTGGTTCATATTATCGCCGTGTCCTTCAGTTCAAGTGCTGCGGCGTCTGCCGGATATGTCAAGCTGTGGCCGGTTGATTTTACGCTGGCGTCTTACGAGTATGCGGCGAGTCGATCCGAGTTTTGGCAGTCCATGGTAGTGTCACTAAAGCGGATTGCCATCGGCACACCCTTGAATTTATTGTTAACGATTATGGTCGCTTACCCGCTGTCCAAAGAGTCGGATGCCCTTAGATTCCGGCTGGTGTATGCGTGGACCTTCTTTCTCACCATGCTGTTCAACGGCGGATTGATTCCTTGGTACATCACAGTCAAAGAGCTCGGCTTGCTCGATACGATCTGGGCGCTGGTTCTGCCCACGGCCGTACCCGTGTTCAGTGTCGTCTTGCTGTTAAACTTCTTCAGAGAAGTACCGAAGGAGCTGGAAGAGGCCGCTCTCATCGACGGCGCGAGCCACTGGACAACGCTGTGGCGCATCTATGTGCCGATCTCGAAGCCGGCGCTCGCAACGCTTGCGCTGTTCTCGATGGTCGAGCATTGGAACAGCTGGTTCGACGGGCTGCTCATGATGGGCAACCCGGCCAACTATCCCCTGCAGAGTTATATCCAGACGATCGTCATTCAACAGAATTTGTCGAATATGTCCCGTGACGATATGTTGAACCTGGCGCTGATTTCCGACCGGACCTTGAAGGCATCGCAGATTTTCTTAGGCTCCCTGCCGATTATCTTGGCGTACCCGTTCCTCCAAAAGTATTTTGTCAAGGGCATTGTACTGGGCAGCGTGAAGGGATAGCGCGGGAAGTTGGGACAGACAAGGGAATCGATTTCAAGCTATAATGGAGGAAAACTTCGGGGGCTGAGATGTTGTTCAATCATCAAGTCTTCTCACTGCGGAATACGATATTTCTCCGCTTGATCGTTACGTTTCTTCTCATTTTGCTGCCCGTGTTGTCGCTCGGCGTTTACCTGTATAACTGGCTGGTAGACACCGCACGCGAGGATATTTCGAAGACGGCGGGTTCACAGATCGAATTCTATTTGACCGATCTCGAGAATCAAATCGAACGCATGAAGCTGCTGCAATACAGTCTGCTCGAGGATGAGAATTTGAACGAATTGGCTTTGACGTGGCAGACGCTGGGTACGATCGATCGGATGGAGCATACCAATTCTCTCGTGAAGCGGTTGTTTACGATCCAAAACAGCAGCATGTATATCAAAAACGTAAGCGTACACATCGCAACGATCGGACGGTCGGTGTCCGCGTTGAACGGTGCGCTGCCGTTCGATGCAGAACGTTATTACGATATTCGCTCTGAATTCGGCCGAGGCTCTCAGGTCATCGAATGGAACGGGAGCTTATTTCTCAGCGCAGCCAAGCAAAGCGGAACGAGAGGCCGGGAACCGCTGTTCACGGTTGAGATCGAGCTGGACAATCAGAAATTGCAGGAGGCGCTCCATCAATTCGACACGTATGACGGCAGCGGGACCATGTTACTGCCCGGGCGCAGCGGGGTCGTGCTGACAAGCGGTACGGGGGCGGTCGCGGTAAGGGAATTCCCCTCGTTCTTGCGCCAGGCCGAAGAGGCCCCATTATCCGATTCGCAAACCGTTACCCTCTCGGGAGACAGGTACTATCTTGTTCGTGCCGACTCCCCGATGCTGGATTTTACCATGTATCGCTTCATTCCGGAATGGGTCGTTCAGGAGCCGAGGGACCGGTTTTATACCTGGGCATGGCTCTTCTCCATTCTAGCTCTGTCGATGATCGCCGTGTACGTGTTTTCTACATACAAGTTCATCCACAGGCCTCTGCTGACGCTCGTCAAGAGCTTCCGCCGGATGGAAAGCGGCGATTTGGATATTTTCCTGGCCCGTGGGCCGAAAGACGAGTTCGGATATCTGTATGATCGGTTCAACCAGATGGTGGCGAATTTACGTTCGCTGATTGATCAAGCTTATAAACAGAAAATCATGGCGCAGCGCGCCGAGCTGAAACAACTGCAATCCCAGATTAATCCGCACTTCTTGTATAACAGCTTCTTTATCCTGAACACCATGGCGAAAACAGGTGATGTGGAGCGGGTCGAACAATTTACCACACTGCTGGGAAGTTACTTTCAATTTGTGACGCGCAACGCTTCGGATGAAATTCCCTTGAAGCAAGAGATTCGCCATGCGCGCATGTACGCGGAAATTCAAGACCTTCGGTTCTCCCGAAGAATCGGGGTTCGCTTCGAACCGCTGCCGGAGGAGTTCGAAACGTTGATGGTCCCGAGACTGATCGTGCAGCCGATCATAGAGAATGCTTTTGAGCACAGCCTGGAGCGTAAAGTACAGGACGGCCTCATCATCGTACGCTTCGAGACGGACGAGGAGGAAGTTCGGGTTGTCGTAGAGGATAACGGTGACGAGCTTACGGAAGAAAAGCTGATCTTGATCTCGCATTCTTTACACGATCGGGACGACCAGGCGGAGACGACCGGCATGATTAACATACACCGCAGGGTCCGCATGACGTTCGGCAGAAACGGCGGCTTGCAGGTGTCCCGTAGTGTTCTTGGAGGTCTCCAGGCAACACTCCGTCTGCCGAGAAGAAGGGGAGAAGTGGATGTATAGGTTATTGATCGTCGACGACGAGCAAATTATCACAGACGGTCTGTTCGAAATTTTCAGCAATCTCGACCTCGAGCTGGATATTTATAAAGCGTACTCCGGGCAGGAAGCTCTGCAATGGCTGCAGCGGACCCGCTTCGATATCGTATTGTCCGACATTTCGATGCCGGGGATGGACGGTTTGGCGCTCATGGAGGTGATCCGGCAAAGCTGGCCGCGTTGTAAAGTGGTCTTTCTTACCGGTTTTAACGACTTCGAGTACGTGTACCAGGCCATCCAGCATCCGGGCGTGAAATATTTGCTGAAGAGCGAAGGTTACCCGAAGGTCATCGACGCGGTGAAAGAGTCAATCAAGGAAGTCGAGGACGAACTGCGGATCCTCGATCTTCTTCAGCAGTCCAGAACGCAATCCGATATGATCGAGACTTTGGCGCAAAGCAACTATTTCCGAAACTTCCTGTACGACGCTCCGGGAGACGAGACGGTAGGGGAAGACTTCCGAAGGCTGAACATTCGGCTGAATCCGGATGCGCCCGTGATCGTCGCACTAGGTTCCTTAACGCACTCGGGCGGGAAGTCATCGCGTGCTTACAGACAGGAGCGGGCGCTCGCCGTTAAGATGCTGTCCGATACTTTCTTAGCCGGGCAGGCTGCGAGCGTCGGGTTTATTGACCGGTACGACGACTTGGTTTGGCTTGTGCAGCCGTCATCTTCCCGGACTCACGAAGAGACCGTCCGTTTCCTGGAGGGAATGTTCGAGCTCATTCTGCAATCTTGCCTGGATTCATTGCAGATGACGGTGGCGGTGGCCCTCACGGGTGAGCCTGCGAAATGGGATCGAATACCTTCCGTATACGAGAAATTGAGAGAACAGCAGCATTACCGGGCGGGCGACGGGACGCGTATGATTCAGAGAGTGGATTTGTTCGCAGCCGATCTCTTTCCTGATCTTCGGGAACGCACTCCGCGGGATAAAGCCGAGGCATTAACGGTGCACTTGGAAAGCGGCAGGAAAGAGGAATTCCTTGAATTATTCGATGAGCTTGCAGAGCCGATCCGTACGGGAAGAGCCGGAGCCGCATACCTGACAGAGCTGTATTATACGATCGCACTGCTTCTGCTTTCGCATGTGAACCGTTGGGAGCTGCGTGAGAAGATCGGTGCGGACGGGCTCATGCAGGCGGAGCTCTATCCGACTTGGACCGAGCGTTTCATGCACTTGCGGGGTGCAGCGGCAGCGATCTTTTCGGCAAGGCAGCACGGAGAGCAGAACCGTGCGGCCGCTGCGATCGATCGAATCTGCGTATACATCGAAGAACACATCAGCGAGGATCTTTCCCTCGTTCGTTTGGCGGAAGTGATCCATTTTAACCCCTCGTATTTGTCCCGATTGTTTAAGCTGGAGCGGGGTATAAACTTATCCGAGTATATTGAGGAAACGAGACTGGCAGCGGCAAAAGAGATGCTGAGGAAAACCGAACTCAAAATTGCCGAAGTGGGAGCGAAGGTCGGGTATGAAGCGGCGCATTCCTTCACCCGCTTTTTTAAGAAATGGACCGGCTTAACGCCTCAAGATTATCGCGAAGGTGTACGTACTTGAAGAATGCGAGGAGGAGCTTACGATGAAACAAGGAAAGAGATTGTGTCTGCACCTCGGTATGATGAAGCTGGCTGCCGCAACACTATTGTTCACGTCTTCGCTGGGCGTGGGGCCTGACGTCACTGCAGCCGCAGCGGGCGGTGAGTCTGCATTAAAACACAATGGCACCCCTGCGAAACCGCCTATGGGTCCTGGAAAAGTCCTGTAGACAAGAATGGATTCGATCCCCAGGGAAGAATGGTTGCCTATTTTGGATCGCCGGTCATTGACGGTCAAGTGGATCATGACTGGAAGAAGGCGCCTGCGGTTGCCCCGAAGCACGGATCAGTCGATCCCGGCACTTCAGCGACGTTTAAAGCGTTATGGGATGATCGTGCGCTTTACATCCTGGCGGAAGTCAAAGATAAGCACCTGTCCGTACAATCCGGAACGCATTACATGCAAGACTCACTGGAAATATTCTTAGATGAGAACAATGACAAGACACAGGAATATCAGGTGGATGATTTACATATCCGCACAAACTATGAAAATGTACTGACGGTGGACAACGGAGATGCCGAGCAATATTATACCGCTGCGAAAAAAGTGGAAGGCGGATATGTAGTTGAGGCAAGAATTGCTCTCGAGGCCATACCTGAGAATGGAAAGGTGCTGGGCATCGAGCTGCAGATTAATGATGCCAAAGGACCGGAGCGAATCGGCAGCCTTAATTTGTTCGATTCATCTGGCAGCGCTTGGAATGATACGAGTAAATTCGGTGAAATTCTGCTTGCCGGCAGGACCAGGGGGGACGTCAGCGGACAGAATCCATATGATCTCCTCAATTTGATCAGGAGCTCGCTGAGACTGGATTTTACGCTTTATAAGAATTCAAATATCGTAAAGGATGCCCTGTTTAAAACAACTGAAGGCGCTTTCCTTACCGATAAAGTCACTCAAAGCCAGCTGGATGAACAATATGCTGCTTTAAAGGATGCGGTTGGTAAGCTGGAAATGACCGAAGAAGCGGCAAATGAGAAGTATTTCAAAGCCGTTCCGGATGCATACCGGATGGAGAGTAATAAACCGGGAACGATTGAAAGCCTGTCGTACAAAACACCTAATTTGACCCAGGGTACAGATGAGAAGAAACTGAACGTTTATCTTCCGAATGGTTATGATGCCTCCGATCCGAGCAAGAAATATAATGTGCTTTATCTGATGCATGGCGGCGGCGAGAATGAGAACCTGATCTTTGGCGGACCCGGCCAGAGCAAAGAATTAAAGAAAATCCTCGACCATATGATTGAAAACGGTGACATTGAACCGCTTATTGTTGTAACGCCTTCCTTCTATGGCGGCAAAAATGAGCCCGCTTACTTCCACGAGGAACTAATCAAAGACATTATTCCGTTAGTGGAAACCAAGTATCATACCTATGCCCAATCCGCAAGCTTGGAGGATATCAAAGCATCCAGAGCCCATCGGGCATTTGGCGGGTTCTCCATGGGATCCGTCACGACGTGGTACACTTTTGTCCATTGCTTAGAGTATATCAAGTATTATGTGCCGTTAAGCGGTGACAGCTGGGTAATGGGCCAAGCTGGCGGCGGCAGCAAGCCAGTGGAAACCGCGGAGTATCTTGCGGGTGCTGCAAGAGAGTCCGGTTATACGCCGCAGGATTACTACATTTTCAGTGCCACAGGCAACTTGGATATCGCGTATCCGAATATGAAGCCTCAGATCGATGCGATGAAACAAGTAACGGACACCTTCATCTATTCATCCGATAGGAATAAAGGAAATTTCTACTTCATCGTAGCCGATGGCGGCACACATGCCTGGAATTGGGTGAACCAGTATATTTACGATATCCTGCCGGATTTATTTATAAACGAAGAGTAACCGGACAGAAGGGGCTGACTCACCTGCGGAGTCTCCCTCTACCGGTTCGTCGAGCCTGACACCGGCTGCCTGATGATAAACCGTTTGTTTGATGAATGCCTTAGCCTTAGATAAGACCCGGGCCGTAATGGCCGGGTCTTATTGCGCTGCGTTTTTGATGGTATCTGCATGTGTTTTTTTAGATAATGTATTATGTTTCAAATACTACCTTGACTGTCACAGTATTATGATTTATCCTACAAGTATGGAGGTTGATTGAAGGAGTGAGAACCCTATCCATTGGGCTGATAAAAAAGTAAAGTGAGGGAAACCAAATGAAAAAGATAATGGGACAAAGCAATAGAGGCTTCTCCGAAACTGGGCTGCACAGAATGCGCGACGTGCTGGAACGGCATGTCGCGTCCGGGAAGATCCCTGGGCTCGTCGTCCTGGTCAGCCGGTACGGCGAGACGCACGTCGAAGCGCTCGGCACGATGCGTCACGACGGAGGCGCGCCTATGTGCCGGGACACGATCTTCCGGATGGCATCCACTTCCAAGATGGTGGGGGCCGCATCGGTAATGGTCCTGCTCGATGAGTGCAGGCTGCATCTGGACGATCCAGCAGCCAAATGGCTGCCCGAGCTTGCCGACCGGCAGGTGCTGAAACGACCCGACGGCCCGCTGGACGAGACCGTGCCGGCTAGGCGGCCGATCACCGTGCGGGACCTGTTAACCTCTACGTTCGGGCTCGGCATGGATATGACGTTGATGGGCTCCCCGATCCAGAACGCGATCTTCGAGGCGGGGATATACGACACGCCGCAAGAAGTGCTGCCCGAGCCGGATGAGTGGATGCGCCGCCTGGGTACACTCCCACTGAGCTACCAGCCCGGAGAGCGGTGGCAGTACCACCTGAGCAACGAAGTGCTCGGCGTGCTCGTTGCCAGGGTCACGGGTCAGACATTCGAGACGTTCCTGCGCGAACGCATCCTTGATCCGCTGGGGATGAAGGACACCGGCTTCTACGTGCCCGCCAACAAGATTGACCGGCTGCCACCCGCCTATATCCCCGATCCGCAGACCGGAGAGTTCAACGTGTGGGACGAGGCCGCAGGCGGACGCTACACCCAACCTCCGGCGTTCCAAGCCGGAGGAGGTGGGCTGCTCTCAACCGTCGACGACTATCACGCGTTCTTACGGATGCTGCTGAACCAAGGGATGCACGGGACCGAGAGGATATTATCCCGGCCCGCCGTCCAGCTGATGACCACCAACCGCCTCACGCCCGAACAACAAGCATTCCGGGACGACTTGGCAAAAAACTACGTTCATTTGTCGCATGGCCAAGGGCAGCACGGCGGTTGGGGCTTCGGGATGGCGGTACGCACCTACCGCGGCGACTACGCTTCCATCGGTCAGTTCGGCTGGGACGGCGGAAGCGGCACCTCGGCGTACGCCGACCCGGACAAACAGCTCACTGGTATCCTGCTCACCCAGGTCGGGATGTCCACCTCGGATTCGGCGCATCTGATCCAAGACTTCTGGACCATGGTCTATCAGGCCATCGAAGACTAGCACCCGGCACACGTGCAATACCGAGTGGCACTCATTTAAGTGAATAACCCAGGGATCATCCGCCGGGCGGACGCCATCGATTTTACCGAAAAAGACTGGGACGATGTGCTGAACATCAACCTCAAGACCGTATTCTTTTTAGTCAGGCAGCGGCAAGGCAGTATATGAAGCAGGGAACCGGAGGCAAAATCATCAACGTGGCCTCCATGCTTTCCTTCCAGGGAGGAATCCGCGTTCCTTCTTATACGGCGAGCAAAAGCGGCGTTATGGGCATTACGCGCTTAATGGCCAACGAGTGGGCGAAGCACGGAATTAATGCCAACGCCATTGCCCCGGGGTATATGGCGACGAACAATACGGCGCCGATCCGGGCGGATGAGGCCAGGAACCGCTCCATTCAAGAACGGATCCCGGCGGACCGCTGGGGTACACCGGAGGATCTGGCCGGTCCGGTCGTATTCCTGGCATCGCAGGCGTCCAACTACGTCAACGGGCATACGCTGGCGGTGGATGGCGGGTGGCTTGCCCGCTGACGTGCCGTGCTTCGAAAGTCGGGTAACCTGGTATTGACCCAAATAGCGGTGGCCTGGGCGGTTGCCCTGATCGCCGCTCTCCTGAATAACGTACAAATACAAACGAAGGAGCATGCCGCAGCAGCTCCTTTTTTCGCATTTTGACTGGTGGACCCGTTAAGCCGATATGTCCGCTGCGTTTATTCCATTCTGTTATAAGTACCATGAAAAACTATCATTTGACAGTAAGCTTATGATATATTTGTTTAGATGGTTCTTGTCGATACGTAGTTGTGAAGCCGCAGGCAGACGCCTTTTCCGGCTTATTCCGATCTGTGTACGGCAAATAATAATTCTAGCGAACGGAAGGGAACGTTATGAATCACGTTTATCAAGAAGGCAGGGATTTTGCAAAGGCCTACATTGCACCTTACACAGATCTGACAGACAGGGAGTCAAGATTTCCTCAGGAATCTTTTAGGGAGCTGGGTGAACAAGGCTTTCTAAAACTCCTAATTCCAGAAGAATACGGCGGATTAGGCAAGGGACTTGAGGAGCATGCCCAGGCTTGTCTGGCATTCGCGGAGACCTGCTCCACTACGGCGCTTTGCTATATGATGCATAATGTTGCAGTGATGTGCTTGGTCACTCATGGAAGCGGCGACCTGAAGAAGAAGATCTTCACGGACATTATCGAAAACGGAAAGTTCTTGGCTTTGGCGTACAGTGAATTCGGGTCGGGCACCCACTTTTACATAACGGAAATGACGGCTGAGGTTGACGGGGAATACACAACGTTTAACGGAAAGAAGAGCATGGTGACGTCCGCCTCCTATGCGTCCTACTATCTTGTTCTTGCGCCATCGATTGAGGAAGGAAAGATCAACAACTGGGTGTTCCCGTTGGAATCCAAGGGTTTATCTTTTGAATTGTCAGAATGGCAGGGCCTAGGGATGAGAGGCAATTCGTCATGTCCCATGCATATCGATCATGTAACGCTGGATTCATCCCACCGCATCGGAGCGGAAGGCTCGGGGCAGGAGCAGGTATTCAATGTAGTCGCTCCATTCTTCATCACAGGGCTGGGTGCGATCTACAGCGGTACGGCCTTGCATATGTACGAGATCGCCGCCGGCCATGCTGCGAACCGGAAATATCCGGATGGAAGTACCTTGTCCAATATTGAAACCATCCAAGTTCATATAGGCAATATTTACAAGCAGGCATCTGCCGCCAAAGCAATCACGATGGAAGCGGCCAGAGCAGGTGCCAACGGGGAAGCTGATGCCCTTGCCAAGATTTTGTCGGCCCGAATCTTTGCCTCGGAAGCCGCCATCGAGTGCGGAAGGCTTGCCATGAGAGTCGGCGGGGGGAAAGCTTACAATAAGGCACTACCGCTCGAAAGGCTGTTGAGAGACGCCTATGCGGGTCAAATTATGGCTCCAAGTGCGGACGTTCTGTCTGTTTGGCTTGGAAAAGCATTAACGGGTCAGATGATTCCATAATGAAACAAGGGAGTGAGCTCAGTTGAGTAACGAGAAAATAAAAGTCGGGGCGGTTATTTATGATCCGCGGGTTACCGTGATCTGGGGGATCATCGCTGATTTTTTCAAAGAAGAAGGGCTGGAAATCGAATGTGTCTTCTATAAGGATTATGAGGGACAGGTTGACGGCTTGATGAACCGGGAAATCGACATCGCCTGGAATTCCCCTTTGGCCTGGCTGGATACGTATATAAGAACCGATGGGACATGCCAGATGGGTTCTATGAGAGATACGGACAGAGACAGAAAGACGGTCTTCGTTGTCCGGAAAGACAGCGGCATTACCAATCTCGATGGGCTGAGGGGCAAGACGATCGGCTTTGGAGCTGTAGATTCGCCCCAAGCAAGGTTGATTCCAATCAACCACCTGCATAAGAATGGACTTGAGTATGGTGCGGACTATGTGGAGAAAAGGTTTGATATCGGCGTTGGTCTCCATGGAGACCATGTTGGAGGAGAACTGGATGCCATGAGAGCCTTAATGGCGGGAGAGGTTGACGCCTCTGTAACGCTGGACTTGAACTGGGAAGCTTGGAAGAAGGATGGCACCATGGATGAGAATCAGTTGACATGCATCGATACGACGGCGTCGTTTGACCACTGCATTTTCACAGCGCATCCTGATTTCTCGACAGAAAGGTTCGTGGAATGGCAGAAGGTGCTTCATCGAATGGACTATACCAATGAAGCCCATCAGAAAATGATGGATATGGAAGGCCTGAAGGAATGGGTTGAAGGCAGAATCACCGGATTCCAGCAGCTGCGCGAAGCCAATGATTATCTGAAGTTTTTGAATAAGTAACCCTTGAAAAAGAGAAGCGTGGATGTTTCCGCTACTTCTCTTTTCACTATTTCTATTCACTTTGGGAGAGCAAAGTCATGAGAAAGCAGTTACCGTTATTTCCTACTTCCTTAATCGGAAGCATGCCGAGATCCAAAGCGCTGCTAAGCGCCCTACGAATGATGAGAAGAGGAATGATTGAATCCAGCGACTTCAACCAGCTGATTGAAGCGGAAACTCTCAAAGTCGTCAAGCTGCAGGAGGATCTGGGGATTGATATCATCACAAGCGGCGAGCTGGGACGGGATAATTATGTGTCCTTCGTTTCCGATAAAATCGGCGGCGTTCAAATGATGAGCATGAGTGAAATGCTCGATTATATGGATGACAAAAAGGCGTTCGAGGACATGCTGACCGCACTTGATGTTCCGGCCGTGAGCATAAAAAATGCGATTTGTGTGGGTAAGCTGCAGTACAACGGGGGTATTGTCGCCGATGAGCTGTTGAACCTGAAGAAGTTCACCGACAAACCCGTCAAGATCACATTACCGGGCCCCTATCTGCTCACCCGGTCGATGTGGCTTCCTAATCTCTCCGGCAAGGTATATGGGAGCAAGGAAGAGCTGGGGCAAGATGTGATAAGGATCTTGAAGGAAGAGATAGACAACCTTGTAAGCATTGGGGTTGATGTGATTCAATTCGATGAACCGGTACTAACCGAGGTAGTGTTCACAGAGGGAAAGCCAAGGTCATTTATGTGCGCGGCTCTCTCCGAGAGGAAGGATCCGAAAGAGGAGCTTGAATTTGCCGGTTCCTTGATTGGACAGATCATGGAGCATATCGACCGGACCAAGACGGTCGCCTCTCTGCATGTCTGCAGAGGCAACTGGAGCAAGAATGAAAGTACATTATTGACCGGACCCTATACACCGCTGCTTGAGTTATTGGCCAAGGTGAATCCGGACCTGCTGACCCTTGAATTCTCGACGCCAAGGGCAGGGGAGCTGAACTCCTTATTGGCCGATCCTAGGATTGTAGAGCATACGGCGCTTGGTTTGGGCGTAATCAATCCGCGTACGGATGAAATTGAGACTGTTGACCCCATCGTCTCTAGAGTGGAAGAGGCCATGACCTATCTTCCAATGGGGCGATTATGGCTGAATCCGGACTGCGGCTTTGCTACCTTCTCCAACAGCCCTGTCAATGTGCTTGAGACGATTTCCGGCAAAATACGTTCGTTAACGGAAGCGGCTTCCATCCTAAGGAGCAAATATCATGAAGCGGGCAAATAATGAAGCAACCCCCTTATATGAGTCCAAAATGTTCGATATCCAGTTTAGAGGAACATCGAATGATCTCTCCTCTGTGAAGATCTATACGAATAAAAACAGTTTTCAGATCGAAAACCAAATCAGTTTTGATTCGGAATACAAACCCATCAGCAGTCTTGAATACTTCGCCGGATCCGTGTTAAGCAGCATCCTCTTGTCACTTTTGGAGCAGTCGAAAAAAAGGGGCTCACTTATTGAAGAAATTGAGGGAGTTTTACACCTTTCTCTGGAAAACCCTTTATCGATGATTGGTGTAAAAGGGTACGATGAAGAACCGTTTATCCGAAAAATGACAGTGACTGTTTTTTTATATGTTGATCTTGAGGACAAGGCTTTTGATGATTTTTGCTTGAATGCGCTTGCCAAGTCCCCGATTTACAATACCCTAAAACGATCAACGGAGCTTGAGGTCCTATTTAAAAAGCTTTTATGAGACGAAGTCCCGGTCGGCCAGGGTAAGCTTGAAACGCTGCCGTGGTCAGACTGGGGCTGTTGCCAATTGCACGAAGGCCTTAATAAGGGCTTGGCTGGATGAATCGCGCATAAATACGAGGTAAAATTGCCGCTCGGCCGGCAATTCATACACGACCTTAATGCGCCCCTGCTGAATCAGGCTTTCAACATCAAGACGGGAGACGACGGCAAGTCCCATTCCGGCTTCGACCAACTGGATGATCAGGCCGGTATCGCTAACCTCTGCGGCGCATTTCACTCTGTCCGGCATCACCCCCATGGCGGACACGGCTTGCTCGAAGGCGGTTCGCGTGCCGGAGCCGGCTTCCCGGAGAATGAACGGACAGTCTTGTAAATCCCGGTCCGACCATTCGGGCCGGTTGGAGATGACAACCAGCTTATCTGCTGCCATAGGAATGTAATGAGCTTCGGGATGCTCGGGTTTGGTCCCCACGTAGGCAATATCCGTCGAACCCCGATAGAGCGAATCCAGTACATGCTGCGAATCCGCAACGTTGACGGACAGCTCCACATGCGGGTAGGTGGAGTTAACCTGCATCAGGAGCTTCGGCAGCAGATGTTTGGAAGGGATGGTGCTGGCACCGATGCGCAGAAGGCCCGACAGCTGGCTGCTTACAGTGTGGCAGGCATCCGAAAGCTTGTTCCATATCGCAAGGATATTCTTCCCGCTTAAATATACTTCTCGTCCGGCCTCGGTCAGCTTGATCCCATTGTCTTCCCGCCGCAATAAAGTAACGCCGAGGTTCGCCTGCAGGCGCCCAATTTGCTTGCTGACGCCCGGCTGGCTGATATTCATCGCCTCGGCCGCGGCCGAATAGCTTCCCAAATCGCACACCTTTATGAAGGTCTCCAAATATTTCATGTCCAACCCAATCACCTGCTTAAGCATCTTTTTTACGAATCATACCTCATACGAAATAACTTTGCCAAGGAATGCGTAATTCGCGGGCTCACGATAACAGAGCTAACATAAAAGTTTATGACGAGATCTGTCACGATTAGGGGATACAATAAAGTTCGAGCCCGGCACAGCAGTCCGAGCTAAACTAAACATGAAGGAGCTGCTCTATCGTGACATTTCAAGTTACACCTTTTATCATGCTGAACGGAAATGCCAGGGAAGCGATTCAATTTTACGAATCCGCGCTGGAGGCCAGAGTTGTATTTATGCAAACGTTCGGTGAAGGACCCGAGGATCCGTCATACCCGCTGCCGGCACACGCCAAAGATTGGGTAGCACACGCTGTTTTGAAAATCGGGGAGGCGGAATTGTTTGTTGCGGATTCGATTTCGGACAAGCCGAATGAGACCGGTAATCGCCTGCAGATCTGCATTACAACCCCCGATACCGAAACATCGGCCCGCTTCTATGATGCTCTCCTGGAGGGCGGCCAAGTGGTCATGCCTTTGCAAGAAGTGTACTTCAGTCCAGCTTTAGGCATCGTAACGGACCGGTTTGGCATAACGATTCAAATCTTTACCCCAAGAGACGAAGCGAGGGACGGGACGGTGCAATAAGCAAGACCATCCCGTCTTCACCCCTGATATTTCTTCAGCAGCTCGATCAGCCTTCTGCGGATTGATTCTTTCAATTCCGCCGGTTCGGTCAGCTTGACTTCGTCTCCCAGCGAAATGAAAAAATCGGTATAAAATGGGATGTCGCCCCGGTTGACGTCCGTATCAATCGTCCCAGTCCCGTCCTCACGCACATGGAGCATGGGGGAGAGCCAGAGCTCGGCTTCGCAGCGCTGGGTACCGATGCGGGTCAGCTCGGCTCTCAACCTTACGGCATCCACCGGTGACTCTGCCTCGTGCCGGGACAGGCGAATATGGCTCAGTTTAAGCGGCTCGGTCGGATCGTCCGCCGCATCGCGGATCCGGTCGCAGCGGAATAGACGGTAGCCCTGGCGCAGAAAGCAATATGCCGTACAGTACCAGAAGCCGTTGTGCGCATACAGGAAAACCGGCTGTATTCGACGGCTGGTCGTGCCTTCCTCCTTCGATTCGTATAAGACCGCAAGCACCTTCTGCTTTACGGCGGCATCCAGCAAGGCGGCCAGGAACAGGGCATCGGACCGGCGCGCCGGCGTTATAAAATCGACCCGCTCTTTCATGCCATCGATCCGGTCCCGAACGTCACCCGGCATGTGCAGATAAAATTTGCTCAAGGCCGAGGCAGATTCCGCATCGAACGGCAGCGAGGAATAGTGGCGAAGTGCATGCACGGCAAAAAACATGGCAGCGGCCTCCCCCTCCGTGAAAGCAATCGGCGGCAGCACCCGTTCCCTCACCACCTGATACCCTCCGTGCGGCCCCACCTCCGAATACAGCGGCACACCAAGCTCACTCAGTTCCTGCAAATCCCGCAGGATCGTCCGCGTGGAGACGCCAAATTCGTCTGCCAGTTCTTGAACCTTGAACCTCCGTTTACGGTTGACCGTCATCATGAGCTCCATGAGCCTTTTCGATTTCGGCATCGCTGCTCTCCCTTCTGATTGGCCCGGGTAGTCCTTTCGAAAAAGGCAGATTCGTAGCATTTCGTTCCCCACCTAACTCCTCTCCGTTTAGAAGTAAATGGACCTATATGAATTATTCGCCAGATGAGCGAGACGAACCTGCACGACCGGCTCGTTCCGGACATCGATGCCGGCTTGGAAGGGGGGACGCTGGGTTGAAAACTGCGTGCGTTCTGCCGTAAAAAAGGGATGCTCTCCAGATTAGGTGTCGGAGAGCATCCCTTTTTAAGTGGAGTAAATGTATCTAGCACAGACAAACGTGCCAGGCGCACGGCAGAACGCTTGTTAAGTTACCGGACCGGCGGGTCAGTCTGTCTCAAGGGCGCTCTAGTACGGTGACGAGCATGCGGTGGACGACTTCGTGGTCACGCGGATCGTGCAGGCGATAGTGCTCACCTGGCAGCGTATACCACTCCTCGGCGCCGACATACGTGATGGCGAGCGTGAGGGCACCCTCGTCATCGCAGGTCGTACGCAGTTCGAGTTCCCCGCTGATCACGCCGACCTCAACGGTCATCACACCGTGGGTTGCGATGAAGATTGACGACTTCTCTTCCATTCAGGTGACTCCCTTCTCGGTTATGATGGCTGCGCTGCAAGTGTACTGCCAACGGTTGGCAAACCTTGCAGACGCACTACGGACTCAGTAGGAGCAAGTGTTGAGCATGCTTTGCAAAGCGGTCTTCTCCGACGACTGCAGGTGCAAGCCCCAGCGGTATTTGGTATTGATCCACCACTTCGCATACGCACAGTGGGCGCCGGAACGCGTCGGCTTCCAAGTCGATGGATCCTGGTCACCCTTGGCCCGGTTGGAGCTGGCGGTCACCGCGATCAGCTGCGGGCCGCCCAGGTCGTTGGCGAAGTTCTGACGCTTTTCAGTGGTCCAGCTGCTAGCACCGGAACGCCATGCCTCGGCCAGCGGCACAATATGATCGATGTCAATTTCAGAGGGTGAGTACACGGTAATGCCGTCGTAGTAGCTGTACCACTTGCCGGACGTGACGGGGCAGCTCCCGCTGTAGTAGTCGGCGTCTCGCTTGAGCACCACCTGGCGGGTATCGCAGCCACCGCCTTGACTGGTCCAGTGCGGGAACTTGTCGCGCGAGTAGCCAGTCATGGTGCTTTCGGACTTCACAGTCAGGGAGTTCAGCTGGGATTGGGCGGTGGACTTGGATGGTGTTCCCGGCGGAAGCGCCGAGGCCGTAGGCGTGCCATAAAAACCAGCAGACAGCGACAGAACCAACGCAAAAACAAACAACCTTGATTTCTTCACCATGGAAAGGAAATACCCCCCAAATCATGATAATAATTCCGTGAAGATCGTAACATCTCGCTAGAATTTCGTACAAGTTAATAGTTTGTAAACGGTATCAGGTATGGAGTCAATACTCCGAACAATGAGGGCCTAGAATATGTCATTCAATTGGGTATTTTAGGATGAGATGGACGGAACAAAGTTACTGCATAGATCCTCTGTCGCGTTTCGATGCATGTGTATCAATGACTCGGTCTGTATGTGGTATCTCTGTCCATGCGTCCTTTGCATAGTCAGAATCCGACAACAATAATGAATTGAACAGCTAAAGTGCGCATGAAAGATTAACTTTTTTGTGTTTTTATGCCCCATAATAAAGTGACCATCTCCACATCAGTGGATTGGATGTATACGGGATTATTGGTCGGAAGAATTGCTCAAAGAGGGGATTGGTTCGGTTGGATCAAGGTCAAAAGCAGTGGGAGCGAATCTCGGCCGGGCAGGCCGGGATTTCATCGGGAGCGGTATTGGACTTTGTAGAGAAGGCGGAGGAACTGGGGATACCGCTGCACAGTTTCATGCTTGTTCGGAGCGGAAGAATTGCGGCTGAGGGCTACTACAGTCCCTTTCAAGCGAACGACTTGCACCCTATTTTTTCTGTAAGCAAAAGCGTGACATCCGCCGCAATAGGTATTGCTATGGGCGAGGGGCTGCTGAAGTTAACGGACCGTGTGGTAGATTTTTTCCCTGAGAAACTGGAACGAGAAGTACATGCCTATACGTCGATGATGACCGTCGAGCACCTGCTGCTCATGGCTACGGTTCATCCGAGGTCCACAGACACGAGGGTGGAGGACTGGGTTCGATGCTTTCTCAATACGCCTCCTTCCAAGCTGCCGGGTACAAGCTTCGCTTATGATACGACCGGGACCCATACGTTGTGTGCGATTTTGCAAAAGGTGACAGGCATGTCGGTTCTTGACTATGTTCGGCCCCGGCTGTTCGAACCGCTCGGTATGGGGGAATTGTGGTGGGAGAGCTGCCCGTCTGGCATCAACAAGGGAGGCAGCGGCCTCCGCTGCACGACAGATGCATTAGCCAGATTTGGCCAGCTTTATCTTCAGGATGGAATCTGGAACGGTGTCCGCATTTTGCCCGAAGGTTGGGTGAAACGCAGCACCGGCAGCCGGATCGGCACCTATGGCACCCGGATGATGCTGGACGGGAAGTTAGGTTACGGCTATCAGTTCTGGAGGATTCGTAACAACGGCTATTGCGCCTTCGGCATGGGGGGCCAGCTGGTCATCGTTCTTCCGGATCAGGAGCTGGTGTTCGTAACCACCGCGAATACACTTGAGTACAGGGATGGGCAAGCACGTATATTCGATTGCTTCTGGTCAACTATCTATGCGTCGTTAAGAGAGAACGAAACGATTCAGCAGGCTCCGGATCCGGAAGGGGAAACAGCGCTGCAGAGCCGACTTTCCTCTTTGAAGCTATTCATGCCGGAAGGAGAGGCGCATTCCCGCTTATCCCGGAATATTACAGGCCGGAGCTGGATCTTGGACCCAAATCCATACGGTTATGAAGCGTGTCAATTTGAATTGGAGGGAGCAGAGCCGGGGCTTCTTTTTTACAAAAACGGTGAACCTACGGAGCTTCGGTTCGGATTGGGCGTTTGGCTTCCTGGGTCGGAACCTTTTATGGATATAGGAGCAGCATCCTACGGGGCCGCAGTTTGGACGAACGAACATACACTAGTGATCATTGTTCACGTCTTTGATCCCCTTCAAATGTTCACAATCCACTGCAGGTTTCTGGAAGAAAGCCGATTAAGTATACAGCTTGTTCCAGCTGGAGTACAACTGAACGATCATGAAGGATATCTAACCGGCCACCTGATCTAGACTCGGCTCCGTTAATGAAATAGCAAACAAGACTTCCAGAACAGCGCAATCGAAAAGAAATTATAGGTCTCCTTAAAGGATATATTTAGGACAGCAAGTTCACGGATCTCAGAGGAAGCCGCTAATGAAATTCAGAGTGACTCAACAATAAGGAGGAAGATTGGATGCTATTTATGATGATTGTCAAAGCCTCGAAGAATTCGGAAGCCGGAAAGCTCCCGAGCTCTGAGCTCATTGAAGCCATGACGAAGTACAATGAGGAATTAGTAAAGGTAGGCGTGCGGGTTGCGGCTAAAGGACTTCACCCAAGTTCAAATGGGATTCGCCTCTCTTATCCGAAACCAGGGGAAAAGCCGGTGGTGACGCATGGCCCTTTTACGGAATCAAAAGAATTGATTGCCGGGTTTATTCTGATTGATGTAAAGTCGAGGGAAGAAGCCATCGAGTGGGCCATGCGGATGCCGGACCCGCAAGGAAATGGGGAGGGGCAGATTGAATTGCGTCAAGTATTTGAGGCTCCGGAGCTGACGGAGGAGTAATAAGTGGATTATGATTCGGCTTTGTCAAAAAAGGAGCGCCTCCGTATGATGGATTTGTCCACAACACCATCAAGGAGTCGCTCCTTTAACGTAATGCTTTAGGAGGACTAAGATGAAACAAGGAGAAGTAATATACAAGACAATCTGTTCCCTTAAAGAAAGGCTGCACGAGGGGAACGGATTACTAGATATACAGTTACAAGAAGGTTACAGAGCAAAGACCACTTGTAAATTTAACATCCCTGCCTTAGCAGAAGATTTATTAAGTTTTCAAAAAGGCTTAGGGTACAAGCTCCCCGAAGATTATTATAATTTCCTCACAATATGTAATGGATGTTCTTTATTTGATCATCCTCAATATGGCGGTGAAGCCTATTTATATCCCTGGCAAGATATAGCCCAGTTTACATATGAGGAACCAGACGAAGGATATTTGAAAATCGCATATATTTATCAGGATAATATCGTGATTAATTTAAATGCATATAACGAAGGAAACAATAATTACTTAATGGTTAAAGGGCATACGGAACACTTTCATGAGGCACGCCCCTTAATGATGAACTTTGAATTGTGGTTTGACAGATTCATCATGAGTCAAGGTGAGAAGTTTTGGAATTGGCCCTTATATAATGCAGAGAACTACTACCGACTTAGAGGATAAACGGATATAAAGTTGTGTTGTTTATTGGAGTTTTTACAATGATAGATGCAGGAAGAGCTATTCATTGAACAAACGAGGAACGATATACAATAACCGGGGAGCAGAACGCCGCGTGAACTGCACCGCTAACTCGACGATAACTTTAGCTGGAATAAGACACCACGGTAGCCTTCTTAGCCGGTAGCCTTTTTCCGTCGACGTAACTGGCAATTCAATTGACAACCCCATTTTGTAATCAGTTATTGACTCATTCATGTTAGCGGGTTAAAATGGAAGAAATTTCATACAATACAAATGCTTTGATGGAGAAAAGTAATTCAATGCCTTCTTACAGGGAGGGAACGCCGAAGACTGAGAGCGTTTCTGGGGATAAGGATTGAATGAAGTTCACTCCGGAGCAGTCCCTTGAAACCAATTTTTGGTGAGTAGAGGTGTACCGGTTTTTTACCGTTATTTGTTTAAGTGAGAGCATTTCTTTTATCGGAATGTTCTAATATAGGGTGGTACCGCGGCTCCTCGTCCCTTTCGGACGAGGAGCTATTTGTATTTTCATTAAGGCCATCTCCACATATGGAAAGGAGCTCCATTATGATTAACGATAAAGCCAAGGAAATCATCGAAAGTTACATTAAGGCTTATAACTCGTTTGATACTGAAAGCATGCTAAAGCTCCTGCATCAGGAAGTTGTATTCAAAAATTTTGCAAATGGAGAACTGAATTCTGAGACTAAAGGAATAAATGAATTCAGAGAAATAGCAGAAAAATCTGCACAGTTATTCTCTAGTCGATGTCAGACCGTTACTAACTATGGTTACTATGAAGACAGAATAGAAGTCTGGATTAATTACGAGGCCGTATTAGCTCATGATTTGCCTAACGGATTAAAGGTGGGGGATAAATTACAACTAAAGGGAAGGTCCGTATTTGCAATATATGAAGATAAGTTAATCCTTATTGAAGATTATAGTTGAGGGGTGCTCTAGGACAAGATCTTAAATGTAAGCCCCTATCCATTCCTCGCTTTTTGCCCACAACCGTTCGGCATTGGGCATCACCGAGACAGCCCGGATGCCGATTGCGGTGCCGCTTATCGAATTCCGCTGCGAAGAGAGTAGGGGCGGTTTTCGATCGGCCATAGGCGACGGGTCAGCTGCAGAAGGCGGGGGAACACTTCGGCAGAGCAAGAGAGCACAAGAACATATATTTATGAAGGGCCGCATAAGCTGCGGCTTCTTCTTTTATGGGTATTGCCCAAAAGGGGGAGCTTATGAAAGACTTTCTAGAAGAAGTACAAAAATATTTGAAGGAAGGTGATTACAGTAAGTTCATGGATACGCTGGAAAAATACAAATATCCCCCAGGCTCTGTGTTACCGTTTCAGGTGTTGGGGAAAGCACTTGAATATAACCGAATAAGTTGGGCTTCCGATATTCTAGACAGCTACAGCATTGATAGTATAAATGATAGAGAAGAACCCGTAATCACCACGGCCGCTCGATATGGGAACAGGGCGATTTTCGAAAAACTCTTAACACATGGAGCAGATCTCCATGCGCTGAATCATGTAAAAACATCCGCTCTCTGGAGAGCCCTTGCTTTTAAAAATTATAAAGGTGTTCGTGCTTTAATTGAGCTGGGCTTCGATTTGAAATCAAATGGCGGGGCTGCTCTTCGAACTGCATCTGGGGATGGTAAATTCGAAATGGTCCGTTTGTTCGTCGAGCATGGAGCGGATGTCAATTTCAATGGGCCGGATCAGGTCTTTCCGTACTGTACAACTCCTGTACAAATGGCTGCGAATGGAAATCACTTTGAAATCGTTACATATTTGGTGGAGCATGGCGCGGACGTGACGATTAAGGATAAGTACGGGAATCGTGCGTTTCTGGAGGCGAAACGGCATAAAAATACAGAAATGATGGAGTATATTAAGCAGTTTGAACCGTCTATTTGGCATGAAGCGGATAAACGGGCGGCAGAACTCAAGAAAATGGGGTTACCATCTGACATTATTAAGTGGCTTGGAACAGAAAATCGTCGCTTGGACCTTCCTGAGGCATGTCCCGCACAATACATCGTGTTCGAAACGATATTTGACGTTAAGCCTATAGAGTGGCAGGGCAGGGTTTTTCTGGACTTAACGAAAGATGTTGAGGGCTATAACAGCACCGGCTTTGTTATTTGGATCCCTGATCAAAAATGTTTAGGGAGCTTTGATGTCGAGCATGAAGAACTGTACACTTATGGAGGCATGAAGTGGAATAAATTCATTAAAAAACTACCGTTTATTGTAGATATCGTATTGGACGGTCTTCCGGTCGACGAACTTTTTAAATAATGTTATACAAGGTACAGTGAACGATCTGGGAACGATAGTTCAAGGCCATCGTAAATTTAGCGGAAGATGAGGGATACCCTTGTTCATTCAATACGCCCAATTTATATATTCGAATGTGGATGAAGACGCAGAGGTTGTACTAGTTGGTTTGGCCGATCAAGAAGTTGAAACAAAAGAATATATACTTCTTCAGAGATCCACAGTGAGCGATGACCAAGACAAGGCTCTAGGGCTTGATAAAGTGCATATCACCATAAATGGAGAAGAGTGTTCAGGCTACTGCGATATCAAAGAAATCATTTTACGCAGTGACTCAGTAGAGATCATCCTTGATGACTCAACAGTCAAAGTACTCGGAGTACCAAATCATGTTGCAATTAGGTTCAATGCTGCTGTAGATCAACTTCATGCAATAAAAAATCATCTTGAACTTATGTTTCAAAATGAGCCTGGAACACTAAAGTGTATTGATATTTAGCATATGCGCTATTGAACTACCGGGAGATGATAGCTGAATAAAGACAGCCGGCTAAAATGATCGGATGTCTTTACCTCACAGGCCATAGTAACCGTGCCGGAACACGGATACATCCCATACAGTGACACCGAACTGTTCCTTAAACAGCTTGATAAGATAACCTGTGAGGGAAGCGATTTTGAATGATAAAATCAATATAATTGAGAAGGGAGTTGGGATGTAATGGAAATCAATTGGCTGGCAGAAGTGGAAAAAAGAAAAGGTGATCTTTTAAAGGACTTGGAAGGCTTATTGCGTATTGCGAGTGTTAAGGATTTAACAACGAGTACTCCCGAATATCCAATGGGGGAAAAGATTGGCGAAGCATTGGATTATGTTTTGGCATTAGCCCAGAATGAGGGGTTTACAACTAAAAACTTAGACGGCTTTGCCGGGTTTGCTGAATGGGGAGAGTCTGAAGAATATATTGGGGTACTTGCCCATGTCGACGTGGTTCCAGCTCCCGGAGAGTGGACAACGCCACCTTATGAGCCAACTGTTCGAGAAGGAAAGCTCTATGCCCGCGGTGCCATTGATGATAAAGGACCGGGAATGGCTGCATTTTATGCGTTGAAGATATTGAAGGACCTTGGCCTTCCTTTAAAAAGGAAGATCCGTATGATCTATGGCACAGATGAGGAAAGTGGTATGGGCTGTGTGAAACATTATCTTGACGTAGAGCCCGAGCCAACTTACGGTTTTTCTCCTGATGATGTATTTCCGATGGTGTATGCCGAAAAAGGGCAAATTAATGTGAAACTGACTTTAAGTGGCAGTGAAGAAGAACAACACGGAACTATTTTAGTTAACTTTTCCTCAGGTGACAGGGGAAACATGGTACCTGGACAAGCCGCTGCTGAAATGAAAACGAATCAACCTGAGGAACTTATGAATCGTTTTAAAACCTATTGTAAGGAACAGGCGCTGCACGGTGAGGTCAGCAAGTCCGATGAAACGATTACTTTAACCCTTTACGGTACAACCGTGCATGGTATGGAACCCCAAAATGGAGTGAATGCCGGACTGGAGTGCCTGCATTTCTTAAACACATTAAGTTTTGCGGGTAGGGACCAATCATTCATCACATTTGCCGATAACTGCCTATATAGAGATCCTTTTGGGGAAAAGCTGGGAATCCAATACAGTGAAGATGTGCTCGGACCTTTAACGGTCAATGCCGGCATTTTCAAATACAATCATGCAGATGGCGGTACCATTCAGTTGAACATTCGCGTTCCCTTAAATAATGATACCCAACATACCATTGAAATGATCACGAAAAAAGCGGAGACCTGCCATTTTACAATCGCCGATGCACAGCAGTTCCCTACACATTATATCCCTGCCGATCAACCTATGATTAAAACATTGCAGTCGGCTTATCAATCGATTACAGGGGATGAACCCACACTTGTAACATCGGGCGGGGCGACGTATGCGACGTTAATGAAAAATGCGGTGGCTTACGGTGCGCTTTTCCCTGGCAAGGTAGATAGCTCTCACCAAATTGATGAATTTATAGAAATCGATGATTTAATCAAAGCGACAGCCATCTACGCCAAAGCATTATATGATTTAAGCCACTTATAAAATCAACAAAAAATAGGATAGTTTGCAGCCGGTATTGAACCGGCTGTTTTTTGTTCATTTAGGAATGCGCCGTTGGAACAGAGCCTCATCAGTAAGAAAATACAAGGTTATTCCACGAATTTTCTGATCGTGCTTGTGGCAGCAGTCTTGTCGGTGTACAAACCAAAAGGTATGACCAGGTATGGATGGCGTAAGCAGCTGGAATACAAAAGCAGCACCGAGCCTTATACAACACCACGCTGGATAAAAGTGGTTGGATCCGCAGTCATCGTTTTGCTCCTGTTAATCGCTGCTTTGATCCTATTCAAGTAGGAAAGTGAGGACAGGCATAGGGAAAGATCCTCTGGTATGCGTGAAGTTTGAATGCTACTATGAATATAATGGAGAAGTGCATTGGGGAAGGCGTTCCGTTTAGTGCAGTTCGGTCTTAGTTATAAGGATGGTGGAGACCCGGAGGTTCCCCCGCAATTTGCTTGCAGGTTATGAGAGGCGAGATGCACAGACTAGGATCCAGCAGCAAGCCAGATTTTCGTTAATGATCTTATGTACCAGTACTTGGTATTGGTCGAAACGGAGTAGAACCTTAATGGAAGACTTCCATCATAACTTTCATTTGTTTTTCGACGAATTCGGGCTGCAGCAGCAGCGATCATATGGTTCGGAACCCATGACTGTGCAGCCGCAAATCGGATCGGGAACCCTTCATCGACTTATTCCTCGCCCCGATCTTGATATCGTGTTTGAAGACTTGACGTTTCACAGCGATTTCCTGATGCCGCTGACGACAAAAACGCCAATGGTTGAGCTTCACTATTGTATGCAAGGTACAAGAGTCCTCCATGTCGAACGGAATCAATATGAATTTGTTCCCGGGATGTGCGTGCTCCAGCTCGTCGACGAAGGGAGTGTGCAGTTCGAGTTTACAGGGAATCAGCCTTATCAGGCGTTGTCCATCGGGATTCCCATTTCGACCTTCCATCATTACATGGAGGATTACTCGGGTGCCAGGAATACTGACTTCTCCAGCCTGCTCGGGAGAAAGCCATTTCGCCTTTTTCAGGAATCCATCGATCCGGCGGCTGACGTAATCATTAGACGGTTGACTCAATCCGTGCAAAGCTGCCGCATGAAAAACCTGGAGCTGGAGAGCAGTGTGCTGGAACTCCTATGGTCGGCCTTTCAATCGTTTCTTTTCGAGCCGAAGCTTCTTAGATTATCCACCATGGATAAGCAAAAACTGCAGCGGGCACGCGATATCCTATTGGAACGGATGGCGAATCCCCCCTCGCTGATCGAACTGTCCCGCATGATTGGCCTGAATGACAATAAATTAAAAATGGGCTTTAAAGAACTGTACGGAACGACCGTATTTGGTTATTTGCGGGAAAAGCGTCTGGAAAAAGCCTTTCTCCTTTTACAGCAAGGAGATTTGAATGTGATGGAAACGTCCCTTACGGTAGGCTATTCCAACCCCAGTTCCTTTTCGGAAGCGTTTCGGGACAAGTACGGCGTGAATCCCGGACACTTACGCAGACGTTCATTTTGATTTGCGGCATGGATGTTCTTGAACATTTTTGAATGAAAGGCTGCTCTCCTAGGCGGTCTTTTTTGGTTTGGATCGATAACTCCCTGCAGCCGCGAAAATACTCCGTCCAGCGGTAGAGAAGGAATCCATTCAGGCTGTATTCTTATTTCAAGCGAATTTTGGGTATGCATTCGGATGGATACATGAGGGAGGGAGAACAATGACCCAAAAAACGGGGGTGCCCCGATTGCTGGAAATCGCCGGAGAGAAGCGCGGACTACTCATCGCCTCCAGCCTGCTGTCTTCACTTAGCGCCGTTTGCATGCTGGTGCCTTATGCTTCCGTCTATTTTATTTTGAAAGAGTTGCTGGAGCATGCAGCGTCCCCGGCTTCAGCAGACGGTGCAAAGATGATCCGCCTTGGCGTGATCGCTTTCATCGGCCTCGCAGCCGGCTTGGTCACGACGTACGCGGGGGGAATGCTATCTCATATCGCCGCATTTCGTATTCTTTACGGTCTCCGGGTTAAGCTTTCCGGTCACATCGGCAAGCTTCCGCTCGGCTGGCTGAACGGGACTTCGACGGGGGCCGTCAAGACAACGCTGGAACAGAACGTGGAGAAGGTGGAAACGTTTATTGCTCATCACCTGCCGGATTTCGTTCATGCTGCCGTGACAGCGGTCCTGATGATTGCCGTGATGTTTACGCTGAATGTTTGGCTGGCGCTTGCGTGCGTCGTGCCGATGATCCTCGGTTTTGCGGTTCAGATCGCGTTGATCAGCGGACCGAAGACGAAAGAAAACCTCAGACAGTGCCATGATTCGCTGGAGAGGATGAATGCTTCCGCCGTCCAGTATGTGCGGGGGATGCCGGCCGTCAAGGTGTTCGGACAGACTGTGCAATCGTTTCGCCAATTTTATGAGGACATGATCCGCTATCGTGACTACGGGGTGAAATTAACCGATCAATTTCAATACGGATCTTTGACGTTTAAGGTGATTCTCGGGTCACTTGCCGCGTTTATCCTGCCTGTCGGCGTACTGTTAGTAAGCCGCTATCCCGGAAGCGTCACGTTCTCCTCCGTTCTGCTGTTCTTCCTGGTCATGGCTCCGGGCCTATCCGCCCCGATGTTTAAAATCATGTTCCTGGCTGAAACGATTAGAGATATTCACGAAGGCGTTCAGCGCATCGACCGCATATTGACGGAGGGGCAGGTGCCGGAGCCGGAGCGTCCGAGGCGGCCGATGGCATTCGATGTTTCCTTTGATCATGTCTATTTTTCGTATGGCAAGGAGCCGGCAGACCGCAATGCGCTTACGGACATTACCTTTACCGCCCGCCAAGGGGAAGTGACGGCGCTCGTCGGTCCGTCGGGAGCGGGCAAATCGACGGCTGCCAATCTCGTTCCTCGTTTCTGGGATGTGAACAAGGGAACCATCCGCATCGGCGGTGTGGATATCCGTGACATGCCGGGCCCCGATCTGATGAACACCGTCGCATTCGTGTTTCAGGAATCGTTTTTGTTCTACGATACCGTATACAGTAATATCGCGGTAGGGCGGCCGGACGCGCGGCCGGAGGAAGTGTACGCCGCGGCGAAGGCGGCGCAGTGCCAGACGTTCATCGAGAACCTTCCGCATGGGTATGACACACGGATTGGAGAAGGCGGCGTCTATTTGTCCGGCGGGGAGGAGCAGCGGATCGTCGTCGCCAGAGCGATCCTGAAAAACGCCCCCGTCCTTGTGCTCGATGAAGCGACGGCGTTCGCCGATCCGGAGAACGAGCATGAGATGCAGCTGGCGCTGACCGCGCTCATGAAAAACAAGACGGTCATCGTCATCGCTCACCGCCTGTCCACCATTCGGGAGGCGGACCAAATTCTCGTGATGGAAAACGGGAGAATCATCGAGCGGGGAAGGCACGAAGATCTCGTCTCGGCTAACGGCTTGTACGCCAGCATGTGGCGTTCCTATCGCCATGCGGCACAATGGCATTTGGGCAAAGGGGAGGCGTACGGTGAACATGATCATGAACATGCTGCGAAACATTACAGCGGATAATCCACGCTCGTTGATCAAACCCGTTGTATACACGACCGCTGCCAATCTGGCGGCCGTCATCCCTTTCGCGCTGCTCGTGGAAGCGGCGAGATTGATCTTTGACCCGTTTGTCCATCCCGGTATCCCGCTCGATACGGCACGGCTCTGGTGGGTATGCATCGGGCTGGCGGTTTCGCTCCTTCTCTTGTTCATCTTCGAAATTCCCGCCTACCGCGCCCAATACCGCGACGCATACAGCGCGGCGGCGGAGGGACGGTCGCGGCTGGCCGAGCATTTGCGCAAGCTGCCGCTGGGGTACCTGAACAAACGCGATCCAGGCGAACTTGCCCATAGGATGACGGGCGATTTTGCGATGCTGGAACATGGCATTTCCCATTTGGTTCCGCAGTTGATCGGAGCCGCCGTCATGCCGGTTCTGGCCTTAATCGGCCTGTCATTCCTCGACTGGCGCTTGGCGCTTTCCCTGTTCGCAGCGCTGCCTGCGGCAATAGGGCTGGTGCTCTTGACGTCCGGCATCCAGCGCAAGCTCGGCTCGCAGCATGTACGTGCCAAGATCGAAGCTTCCAACCGGCTGCAGGAATACTTGAATGGGATCCGGGTGATCAAGGCTTATAACTTGACCGGAGAACGTTTTGTCCGGCTGGAACGGTCATTCAGTGAATTGATGCGGCAGAGCATCCGCCTGGAAGGACTGCTGGGGCCCATTGTGCTGAGCGCGATGGCCTGTGTACGCGCCGGCCTGACCCTGATGACCATGGCTGGTGTTCATCTGCTGCTCGGCGGAAGCCTGGAAGTGACGACCTTCGTCGCGTTCCTGATCATCGGAACCCGAATTTTCGATCCGCTAACAACAGCACTCGCCGGTTATGCGGAGCTTCGCTACTGCGAGCAGGCGGGTGAACGCATCGTGCAGCTTTTGCGGGAGCCGGTCATGCAAGGAGAACGGCAGCCGCCTGCAGATCATGATGTCGAGTTGAAGCAGGTTACGTTCGGCTATCGGGATCAACCGGTCCTGCGAGACGTGAGCGTAAGCATACCGGCAGGCTCCTTCACCGCATTCGTCGGCCCTTCGGGCAGCGGCAAAAGCACCATTCTTCGGCTCATTGCCCGTTTTTACGACCCGGAAAAGGGAGTGGTAACGATGGGCGGGGAGGATCTGCGTGCCATGGACCCGGAAGCGCTGCTGCACAAAGTATCCATGGTATTTCAGGATGTATACCTCTTTCAGGATACGATTGCAGCCAATATCCGGTTCGGACGAAGCAGCGCGACGCGTGAGGAAATCGAGGAAGCGGCACGGCTTGCCTGCTGTCACGATTTTATCCTGAAACTGCCAAACGGTTACGACACGATGGTCGGTGAAGGCGGGAGCACCTTGTCGGGCGGTGAAAAACAGCGGATCTCCATTGCCAGGGCGATGCTGAAAAATGCGCCGATCCTTCTCCTCGATGAAGCAACAGCTTCTCTGGATCCCGGGAACGAAGCGGAGATTCAGAAAGCGATCGATCGGCTGGTTCGGGGCCGAACCGTCATCGTCGTCGCTCATCGGCTCAAGACCGTACAGCATGCCGACCGAATTGTCGTACTGGATCAAGGGCGGGTCGTGGAGCAAGGCCGCCATGACGAATTGCTTTCGGCCCATGGCCTGTATGCCCGGCTGTGGAGACGGCAGCATGATGCAGGCGAGCGGCGTACCAAATCCGTTTAGCTGAATTACATGTAAAGGAGTGCATTTCTATGAGAAACGAATCGCAGATTGTTCAAATCTCCCTTGGCTTCCTTCAAGGTATTCGATGGAAAGATGTATTTCAATTTCGGGGTGTTCCTTATGCCGAGGCCCCCATAGGTGCTCTCCGCTTTTCTCCAGCACGCCCTGTTTTGCCTTGGACGGGAATTCGGGACGCAAGTAGGCATGGCTCGATTGCGCCGCAGCCCCCTCACCCCCTGCGTCATGTCGTCAGAGATGCTTATGAACCGCCACAAGGGGAAGATTGTCTGTCTCTTACGATCTCCACACCTGCCATGGACCAGGAAAAACGGCCGGTTGTCGTTTGGCTGCATGGCGGAAGTTACATGACCGGCGCAGGTTCGCTGGACTGGTACGATGGAGCGCAGCTTGCTAAGGATGGAAACATGGTTACCGTAGGCGTCAATTACCGGCTTGGTGCGTTGGGCTTCTTGTATTACCCTGAAGTTAGCGATGGAATTATGGGGATTTCGGATATCCTCACTGCTCTAAGATGGGTTCAAGACCATATTGAGTGTTTTGGCGGTGATCCTGATCAGGTCACAGTGATGGGGCAATCCGCGGGAGCACATGCCATCATGTGCCTATTGGCCATGCCGGAGGCTCGTGGTCTTTTCCAAAGGGCTATTCTGCAAAGTGCAGTTGCAAGTATTTCACCTTTATCCGAAGCAAAAGCATTTGAGTTGGGAAAACGGCTGCTGGATCTCTTGAATGTCGATCAAAGAAGTCCAGAAGAAATCATCAGACAGTTGAACACCATACCTCCTGTACAAATCATACAAGCGTCGGGGAAATTGGCTCAAGACATTTCACGTTTGGGTCAAATCAATCTTCCTTTTATGCCTGTTTTCGATCATCTTTCTACGACAGACCGTTTTATTGAGATGGCTGCAAAAGGTGCCGGTGAAGCAGGAATTGATCTCATTATTGGTACCAATCGAGAGGAGGCCCATGTTTATTTGGGGAGCGTCAAGGGCCTTGATCCCGCTTTGGTGAATGAGCATTTTGCTGCTTTGACCGGGACAGAAGAAGCCATCGAGCGATACCGCAGGCGTCGGCCGGGCAGCACAACTGCCGATCTGCTCTCTGACCTGATGACGGACTATATTTTCCGGTTCCCCTCTCTAAGGTTAGCAGAAGCAGTTTATCAAACAGGCTCTCGTACTTGGGTTTATCAGTTGGATTGGGCACCGCCTGGATCTCCTTATAAAGCCTGCCATGGCTTGGAAGTGCCGTTTGTATTCGGAAATTTCGAGGCCAGCAAAGATGCACCGATATTACAAGGGGCCAGTTCAGAAGTGGTTGCTGACTTATCAACTGCTATTCGCAGCGCCTGGATCGGGTTTATACGAACTGGCAATCCTGGCGTCTTCATCCCATGGCCGTCTTATGAGCCGAATCAGAGACAAACCATGCGGTTTGCTTCGGTTATTGGAGCTGTGGGTGATTTAGCGGAGATCAATCGCTTTTTTTGAGCCTAGCTAATTCAAACATACGAGGAAAAGTAAGAAAAGCCGCGTTGGGTGCGGAGGAGGAGCTGCATGGCTGCAGCTCCTTTTAACATATCCACAAAATCCCGTCCGGTGGCAGCAGCCGCCGTAGTGCGGATGGACACGTCATGGTAAAATACTTGTAGGAGTTTTACAGTGAGAGGAATTCTATCCATCCTCGCCAACGGTTTACGTATCTGACAGATTACTTTTTAACGATGTGCAAGAAAGGGAAAAACAGTCTGTACGAACCCCAACATGCAGGCGTTTACATTTTGATTTGGAAGCTGGTAACAATTATCGAGTTAAAGGAGGCTTTTCATGGATAACAATCTGAATCCATCGTTCGAAATTGCATTTACGCGTGTATTCGATGCCCCTCGCGAACTCGTATTTAAAGCATGGACAGAGCCCGGGCATTTCACAAAATGGTGGGGACCAAAGGGGGGCACCCTCGAAGTCGTTAACATGGACGCTCGATCAGGCGGCGAGTTTTTAGGTATTCAGACGTCTCCTGACGGAAATCTGGTGATGTGGAGAAAATTTGCATACCAAGAGGTTGTCGAACCTGAGAAAGTGGCTTATATTCAATCCTTTTCCGATGAGCAAGGCAATACGGTCCGAGCGCCTTTTAGCGTGAGCTGGCCTCTTGAAATTATGAATATCATAACGCTAGAAGATGACGAAGGTAAAACTGTTTTAAAACTGAAAGGTTACCCTGTGAACGCTTCCGCTGAGGAACAAGAAACCTACAAGGGTATGGCACCAAAGCTTCAACAAGATCTTGAGGGTGCTTTCGATAAGCTTGCCGACTATCTTGTCTCCCTGAATTAGATTGCGAGAGAAAGGTTAATCGGCCCAAAAAACCCGAATCACTTTGAACATTACGATCCAGCTGGGAATGTTTGTTCAAAGAAACAGCAGCAGTCTAGGACTTTATTTTCTCGTCCATGGCTGCTGCTGTTTCCTTTACCGCGTCAGTCTAATACTTAAATCGACAACACATGGGTACAACGGACCGCCCAACGGCAGTCCGTTTTATTGGCCAACGTATCCGAGCTATCATCTCTTCGTCTGTGAGATTCTAAATGAGCATAGGATAGGGTATACGTTTGAAATCCGTGCGAGTGAATCTTATAATGAATGAAAGGTTAGCATTCATTTCCAGGAGGTTTTCTTATGTCCGAATGTAAACTATCTGTCGATTATGACCAATATGAGAATGGAGTCAACATTGTAGATTTAATAGAGGAGCTTGCAAGCAAAGATGAGAGCTTACAGCTTGAAAGTCTCATCATCGGTGACTGGGGCGGCGCCTACGAGAATGATTCCGGCGAAATTGTGGAAGCGCTTGTTCGGTTGAAAGACCGCTTCCCGCAGCTGCGCAGCTTGTTTATTGGCGATATGTCCTCTGAAGAATGTGAGGTCTCCTGGATTAATCAATCCAACCTGGGACCGATTCTCTCTGCTTATCCCGAGCTTAGTTCACTAACGATTAAAGGAAGCACAGGTCTCAGCATAGATCCTGCTCACCATGACAAGCTGGAGGCGCTTACGATCATTTGCGGCGGACTTGGAAAAGACGTCATTACCAGCATCAGCGAAGGCAGTTTCAAAAACCTGAAGAAGCTGGAGCTTTATCTGGGGGTTGAAGACTATGGATTTGACGGGAGCCTCGAAGATGTTCTCGCTCTGATCGAGCCAGGGAAATTCCCCCAGCTCACCTATCTTGGGCTCAAAGACAGTGAAATCCAAGATGAAATTGCTATGGCTGTAGCCAATGCACCTATTCTTGATGGACTACATACGCTGGATCTTTCCATGGGTACGTTAACGGATGCTGGAGCAGAAGCACTTATGAATAGTGAAAAGATAAAGAAACTGCAGCATCTTGATTTAAGCTATCATTACATGTCGGATGAAATGATGGATCGTTGGAAGCAGTCAGGCCTGAGCGTAGATATCAGCGATCAGCAGGATTCGGATGATGACGAGGATTACCGCTATCCTTCATTAACGGAATAACAATGGAATCGATGATTGTTATTGGCAATGCCGATAATAGAAGAACAGCCGGACTGCAAGCGGCAAGGGCCCGGCTGGGGTTACCGCCGGCACATGTATTGAATTATATCGATGTGCTTCAGGGAAGAGCATCCTTGAGTTCGATTGCACAAAGTCTGGGACGATCTATGGATGAACCGCCCTTGCTGCGGCTCGACGCACCAGGGGAGCATTTTGAAGTGGAACGTGAGCTTATTGCACTTGGCGCCCCCGATGCGGCAAGCCTCCCTATAGACGAGCGATGGCTTTGGTATAACAAGAGCGTTGTTCAGCCTATTCCGGTTAGGATGGCCCATGGATTGAAGGAAATCAAGGGCAAGCTGTACCATCCTTCCCAGTGGTTTCGCGGGTATTGCAGGCTGTTGTCCCGACTGGACAGGGAGGCTATACAGCTGTGGGAGACGCCGCGATGGATGAATGCTCCTGAGGATATTGCCGCGATGTTCGATAAGAGGCGCACGCACCAGATCTTATCAGCAGCCCGATTGCCGGCGCCCAGAAGATTAGCTGCGCCGGAAGCCATTCCGGATTACGATACACTGCGGGAGGCTATGGCAAATGAACGAATGCACCGTTTATTCATTAAGCTGGCCTCAGGTTCCGGCGCATGCGGAGTCATGGCGTACCAAGTCAACCCCGCTACGGGGGCGGAATCGGCCGTGACTACGATAGGTGTGCAGAGCTATCAAACCAGACCTCCGTTATTTTATAACGTCAAAAAGCTGGTGAACTATAAAGAACGCCATGTCATCCGCCAAATCATCAACTGGTTATTGGGGCATGGCGCTCATGTAGAACAATGGATTCCGAAAGCGTCTTACAGGGATCGCGCTTTCGATATTCGGCAGCTTGTCGTAGCAGGGAAGGCTTGTCACAGTATTGCCAGGGCAAGCAGAACACCTATAACGAACCTGCATCTCAACAGCGCCCGATTCCGCTTGGATGAGATGGGCCTGCCTGACGATCTTCAGGCTGCCGTGCGGCAAAGTGCCGAACAGACGCTATCGGCATTTCCACGTTCTACTGTTGCAGGCATAGATGTATTATTGAGCAGCACATCCTTTCGACCTTATGTATTGGATGTCAATCCGTTCGGAGATTTACTATATCATAGTCATTATGAAGGACATGACCCCTATGAATGGGAAATGAGAATGGCTACACTCCCTTCGACTATCTGAATGGAAGGGGATCCCCACCATGTTTAACATGAATGAAATTGTAGGCAGTCATGATATTCTCATGATTACACTGGATACGCTGCGCTATGACGCCGCCGTAATGGAGGAAGCAAACTGCCCGAATTTGTGCGGCGGCGGACCTTGGGAAAAGCGGCACACGCCGGGCAGTTTCACTTATGCAGCGCATCACGCTTTCTTTGGCGGATTTCTGCCAACCCCGGCTACGACCCATAAGTCAGAGCATGTTCGATTGTTTCATTCGAAGAATACGGGATTCAATGTCCATCCCTATACATGGCAATTTGACTCAACGGATATCGTTTCCGGATTGCAGGCAGAGGGCTACCGTACGATCTGTATTGGCGGAGTCATCTTTTTCACGAAGAAAGTTCCGCTGGCCAGAGTGCTTCCCGGCTATTTCCAGGAAAGCTATTGGAGAATGAACTTTGGGGTTACGAATCCACGCTCTACCGAGCATCAGGTGAACCATGCCATCAAGCTGCTGCACAATTACGAGAAGACAGAGCGTTTGTTTCTGTTTATGAATATATCAGCGATTCATGGGCCGAATCATTATTTTGTGCCTGGAGCGAAAAAAGACTCGGTTGAGACGCAGCGCGCGGCACTCCGATATGTTGACGGTGAACTTGGCCGATTATTTCAGGCCTTCAGAGAACGGGAACGGCCTGTATTCTGCATGGCGTTCTCGGATCACGGCACCGCCTTCGGTGAAGATGGCTACAACGGCCACAGGCTTGCCCATGAAGTCGTGTGGAACGTGCCTTATCGCGAATTTATTTTGTAAGGGGAGAGGAGGAGATCATAGTGAGCCATACGGCCTACCCTAATTATCGGGACATCATCCAGAGTCCGGAGGCTCTGCGCAGCTGGAAGGACAACCTGACACTAGAGCCTTACCGGTCTTATCTGTATTCTTATCCGCACAAAACCTCCTATCGAGCATTGGAGACGAAGCTGCCGCTATCGGATCTGTGGAGCCAAGAACTGGCGAATACGTTCTTTTTGTATATGCATATCCCGTTTTGCGGGGCTCGCTGCGGCTTTTGCAATTTATTCACATTGCCTGACAAGAGGGCCAATGTACATGCCGAATACGTGGATGCTTTGGAAAGACAAGCTGCACAATGGGCGCCGTTCATTCAGAAAAAGCCGGTTGCCCGATTCGCGATCGGAGGCGGAACGCCGACTTTACTCGAGCCCCTCCAGCTTGATCGGTTGTTCCATATTGCTCAGCATGTCATAGGCATGGATCCCGTTCAAGCTTCCATCTCGGTAGAGACATCTCCCGAGACGGTAACCGATGAACGCCTAGCCATTTTAAAGAGCAGGCAGGTGGATCGGGTAAGCATGGGCATTCAAAGCTTCATCGAGTCGGAAGCGGAAGCGATCTATCGTCCGCAAAAACCGCAGGAAGTGGAAAGGGCTCTGGAACAGCTCAAGCTGCACCATTTTCCCATCCTTAATCTGGATCTGATTTATGGCCTTCCCGGTCAAACCCTTGATTCATGGATCTATTCGCTGGACAGAGCGCTGTCTTATGAGCCGGAGGAGATCTTTATTTATCCGCTGTACACTCGTGAGCACACGATTGTAAAGCCAGAGCAGATCAGGCAGAGCGGCGAGGATCAGAGGGTAAGATTCTACAGCGCGGCGCGGGAACGTATGCTTGCAAGCGGGTATACCCAGTACTCTATGCGGAGATTCGCCAAAGCGGAAGCGGGGTCGGGGAAATCCTTGCTTCCATATGGCTGCCAGGAGGAAGGTATGATTGGACTCGGCTGCGGTGCACGATCTTACACAAGATCGGTCCATTATTCCTCGCGATACAGCGTAGGACGTTCAGCTACAGCAAGCATCATAGCCGACTATGTGGCTGCAGCCGATTACACCCATGCAGATTACGGCATTGTGCTAAGCAGGGATGACCAGCAGCGCCGCTTTATACTGAAAGCGCTGCTTCATACGGAAGGCTTGGCGTTGAGCAGCTATGTGGATAGGTTCACCTCGTCGCCTCTCATCGATTATCCCGAGTTGTATCTGCTCGTACATACGGATCTTGCTGCTGTAGAGCATGAGGTACTGCGGCTTACGGAAGAAGGGCTTATGTACTCCGACGCCATCGGAGATTGGTTCATCTCCCCGGATATACGGGCCCGCATGGAAAGCTGTGTGCTCTCATGAAAGCGACGATTTATTTCCGCGGGAGCTTAAGCTCATGCAATTACGACTGCCCGTACTGTCCTTTTAGCAAGAACACGGACAGCCAAGAGACATTGGCTAAGGATCGGCTGCAGGTGCAGGCATTTGTCGACTGGGTAAGGAATCAGGAGGACAGGGGACATCAGCTGTCCGTGTTTTTTAACCCTTATGGTGAGGGACTTACGCATCGTTGGTACAGGGAAGCCTTGGCCCAGCTGTCCCATATGCATCACGTGGATAAAGTCGCTATACAAACCAACTTATCCGCAAAGCTCGATTGGACGTGCGAATTGAATCCGGTCACGGCTGCATTCTGGGTAACCTACCATCCCGGGCAGACGGAGGAAGAACGATTTGTTCGGCAATGCGGCAAACTCTACGAGCAAAAAATCCCGTTCAGTGTAGGCTGTGTCGGTGTCAAGAGCGCGTTCAACTCCATTTCCTCCCTAAGGAAGGCATTACCTGAAGATGTGTATATGTGGGTGAACGCCTACAAAGATAAGCAGGATTACTATTCTGCCGAGGATACAGCGTTTTTGAGCCGTATGGACCCTTTCTTTGCCCTTAATGCCAAGGATTACGACAGTATGGGCAAGCCGTGCCGTGCCGGGTACAATGTGTTTTATGTCCAAGGAGACGGACGCGTAAAGCGCTGCTACAAGGATCGTCAAGTGATCGGAAATCTGTATAAACATGGGCTGGAAGGCATCTCTAAAGAAAGCCCGTGCCGTATGAAGCAATGTGACTGTTATATAGGCTACATCCATATGGAGGGGCAGCCGTTCGATCCTATTTACGGAGACCGCGCACTTGAGAGGATCGCTATTTTATCGTAAAGGGGTACAGTGCCATTGGTCGGGACGGCAATATGGTTAACAGGACTTCCAAGCTCCGGTAAAACAACGACGGCCATAGCTCTGACAGCGGCCCTTAAGGAAAGAGGCATTAGAGTCGAATGCTTGGACGGCGATGAGCTTAGACGCGAGGTAGGACAAGAGCTTGGGTTCGGCAAAGAAGACCGGCTCGAAACTATTCGCCGCGCCGTCTATATCAGCAAGCTGCTGAACCGCAATGGGGTTACGACGATCATCTCTATGATTGCACCCTATATGGAAATGCGGAACTATGCACGAGCGGAGCTGGAGTCCTACGTCGAAGTGTATTTGCATTGTCCATTGGCGGAATGTGAACGCAGAGATGTGAAAGGCTTATATGCCAAAGCGAGAAAAGGTGAGATCGCAGGATTTACCGGTGTCTCTGATGTCTATGAACCGCCGGTGAATCCGGAAATCACGATACATACGCTCACGAACAGTGTGGAATCGAATGTGCGCCAGATTTTGGACTTCTTAGTGAATGATCTAGATAAGAAGACTGAGCCGTGACAAGCCACTTCTTATTTAGCCAGACATTGAAATATCGTGCATTGTACCAAGAGGAGGGCCTACTAGCGTCTCAGTCCTATGCGCTGCTATGCTCATCAAATTAACGGTATACTTAGTAAAGAAAATCTGCACCATAAGCGTCAAATTTTGATGAAGGCTGGTATGGAAGATGAGCATACGTTACACTTCGAATCTTGAAGGGATCACTAAAGAGGCGCTTCAAGAATTATTTCTTTCGGTAGAGTGGGAATCAGGAAAGTATCCAAACGAACTTCTACAAGCCATTAAAGGATCTCATTCGATTGTAGCAACTTGGGATGGGGATAAGCTGATCGGAATTAGTAATGCTCTTTCTGATGGTGTATTAACCGTGTATTTCCATTACATGCTAATCAATCCGAGTTATCAGGGAAAAGGAATAGGTAAGAAAATGATGGACATTATGCTGGATAGATATAAAGGATGTAAAACGAAGGTATTAATCTCATATAAGAGTGCAATGGATTTTTATCATAAATGTGGTTTTTCCAAAGAGGATGGAGCCATGCCAATGTTTATTTCGGAGTTGGTATAGATTCAACCAAGTGGGAACGATAGCCTCCATTAGGACAACGTGGCAGCCAGCTAAGATAATCGGCTGCCTTTCTCCATTAAAGTACCGGGCAGTTTCCAAAACTAAGCAAATCGATCGGATTGAGCAAAAATTGGAGCACCGGCTAGAAGAAGAGGGCTTTTTGGCTTTCACGACACAAGAACACCAGTTCCATCTTTTTTAAGAAAATTTAATATTTGCAGAGAAGAAAAAAATGGAATAGGATGAAATGGACCAGCATAACGGACAGAGCTGCCGGCAGAAGACCGGACAACCGTATCCAATGGAGGATGATAAAAATGTTCCAATCTATCGAAGCGTTCAAACAGACCTGGACTTTCGAAAGCGGTTCCACGCAAAAGCTACTCGATGTGCTGACCGATGAATCGCTGAAGCAGCAGGTGGCGGAAAATCACCGTACCCTTGGAGAGTTGGCCTGGCATATCGTTACCTCCCATCATGAGATGCTGTCCCGTACCGGTCTGAAGTTTGATGCTCCTGCCATGGATTCCCCCGTGCCGGCGAGCGCAGCGGAGATCGCCGCTGCCTACAGACAGTCCAGCCAGGGCCTGCTCGAAGCACTGTCGGCCCAATGGACCGATGCCTCCCTGCAGGAGTCGTGTGATATGTACGGCGAGCAGTGGACCAACAGCCAGACGCTGTATGCCGTCGCCGCTCACGAGATTCATCACCGGGGCCAGATGACGATTCTGATGCGCCAAGCCGGTCTGCGCGTGTCCGGCGTATATGGTCCATCCCTTGAGGAGTGGGAGGCCTTTGCCGAAGGCGGCGTATCCTAGCCCCGAAGCAATCCCCCTCCGAGTTATACTCCCTGATATTTCACATAGAAGGACCGTTCGGAACATGTCCGGACGGTCCTTGTGTCGTGATAACCTGCTCGCCTCTTGTGCGGTGAGGGATGTCCGGGCTACCGTCGTTGCCGGTTAAGGATATATGTTCTTGTCCAAAGTGCATGACAAGAACATATATCCTTAGGCATAAATGACAAGAACAGATATTCTTTGCCGTATAGCTCAATAAATTGCTTGCCCATGCGGGTCCCTGTTCCTTCGGAGATCGAAATGAATCACTGAGATTGCAACATGCTTATAGTGCCGGCGAATATTCTTCGTCCAGGAAGACTTGAATGGCTTGAAATGCCTGCAGCCTATTTTTCTCTAACAGCACCATATGCGTTCCTTCACCAATTTCGACCCAGCGGCGATACACGGCACCGGTCAGGGAAGTGAAGAAACTTTGCGCCAGTTCAAGAGGCACGTCGATATCCCACTCCGCATGCACGAGGAGTACGGGCACTGTGATGTTCCCAGCTTCATAGAAGGCAATGCCCGACTTCTAATTATTCTATTGTGAGGTCAGGATCTGTGGACCTTCAGCGGTGATGGCAATCGTATGCTCGTATTGTGCGGCGAGCTTGCGATCCAGTGTCCGCGCGGTCCAGCCGTCCGCATCGATTGTCATGTAGTAGGTGCCTTCGGTGATCATGGGCTCGATCGTGAACACCATGCCTTCCTTGATGCGGAGGCCTTTGCCGGGCTTGCCGACATGCATATAGTTCGGATCCTCGTGCAGGTCTCGGCCGATGCCATGCGCGAGAAGGTCTCGCACGACGCCGAAGCCGTTCGATTCGGCATGCCGCTGGATCGCGCTCGTCACGTCGCCGAGCCGATTGCCGGCCTGCGCCTGCGCGATACCGAGGTCAAGGCATTCCTTCGTGACGCGCATCAGCTTCTCGGCCGTCGGCGAGATCTTCCCGACCGCATAGCTCCAGGCCGAATCGCCGAGCCAGCCGTCGAGCTCTGCGACCGTGTCGATCGTCACGATATCGCCTTCCTCAAGTGGCTTATCACTCGGGAAGCCATGCGCGATCACGTCGTTGACGGAGGCGCAGGTCGCATATTGATAGCCCTTATAGCCCTTCGTGTAGGGCTTGGCCCCGTGCTTCAAGATAATGTCTTCGAAGATCCGCTCAATCTCGTTGGTCGTGATGCCCGGTTGGATGAGCGGCGCGACCGCGCGATGGCATTCGGCCACCACTTGGCATGCCTTGCGGATGGCCTCGATTTCATGTTTGCTTTTTAAGATGACCATGTTCGCATCAGTGCTCCTTTGTGATTGCTTGCATAGCAAGCCGGGCGATTCGATCGACGTCCAGCTCGGAAGTGCCCGCATAGTAGTTCAGCCCGCAGCAGCCCACCAGCACGGCAAGCAGATGGTCGACGCTGTCGTCTTCGCGCTGGGTGATCGATTGGAGTGGAACGTACAGCCGTTCCATGAATCGTCTCTTGGCGGGGAGCCGATCTTTCTCAGACATGCCTGCATAATGTTCCGCGGCCATCTTGTAGACGAGATATGCGCGGGCGTCCGATTGCCATAGCCGGAGCAGCGCCTTGCAATACGAGATAACCTGCCTCTCATCCGGGCTTCCGCTGCGGAGGTTTGCCCATTCTGCTAGGGCAAGCTCGCATCGTTCGAAGCCGCTGTCCAGCACATCTTCTATCAATAAATGTCGGTTGGGGTAATAATGGTACACCGTGCCGTAACCGAGCTCCGCCTCGCGGGCGACATCGCGAATATCAAAGCTGCCGCCCGTGCGGAAGTAAGCGCGCGCGGCGGCGTTTTAGGATTTGTTCTTTACGCTGCGTGCGGATGAGTTCATTTTGTTCTTTGGTACGGGGGCACATAGATGCGTGAACCTCCTTATTTAGACCTGCAAATTTGTCGATAATAAAATCATATCGCATGCGGCGGGGTTATGCAAATTATCTGTTGGTGAAAGACAAAAAAGTGCGCCTTACCCTAGACGGAAGCCGAGGATTAAGAACGGAGTTCCATCATATATATAGGTCATCACACTGCATCACCTATAACTTAGGTATGCGGAAGAATATACGCACATATAAGTGATACCTGAAAAAAATGGGATGCTCTCCAGACTATGTGATGGAGGCATCCCTTTTTGGATTTTGATTAAGCAAACAGGCAGATTTGCGCAGAAAAACTCATCTCAACTGTACACCACAACTTATTTAAGATTTGTTGGAAATCTGCCATTCCGATTTTAACATTCCCATATAGTATGTATCATAATATTGGCCATCACAAAATGCATGCTCTCTCAATTTTCCTTCGATGACAAATCCAATTTTTTTGTACAGCGCAATCGCCTGTTCATTTAAACCTCTTGTAGTTAAGTAGATTTTATGTAAGCGGAGTTGGTCAAAACCTATTCTAATCATGGCTTTCATCGCTTCTTTTCCGTAACCTTGTCCGCGAGCCTCTGGGGCGAGTAGGATTCCTATACCGGCTCTGCCGTGTTCATGTTCGATATCCTTAAGGAAAACCCAGCCAATAAGTTTATTTTCTTCGTTCTCAATTGCAAGCAGAAGATCTCCTTTTTGTCGTTTACTCATAATTTGCCGTTCAATTTGTTCGTAGGCTTGTGGAGCTCTGCCAACCAACAGGATGGAAACCGGGTCATTGGACCATCGCTGAAGCTCTTTAATATCTTCTGTTTCAAAAGGACGCAGCCTGACTCTTTGACCAGTCATTTCTCATTTCCTCCTAAGTGTGAACTTTTTCTAACGAGAGTAAGCATATTTTACCATAAACTAAAAAAATGGGATGTCCAGATAGAGTTGTGTGACAACATGCAGCCGGTCTGCTCGAACGGCTGCCCTCGCTGTGCTGACTGGAAGTAAAAGAACTTTATTTGAAATAGGAATGCATGTTCTGGTATTATGGTAATATATTAAAGTTGAAAGGAAGCTATTATGAACGCAATTGAAGCAATAGTGTGGAATTTAGAAGAAATCCGGCGTAGAAGCATTATTGTATGGGGAAGTATCCCAAAGGAATATTTGGACTGGAGTCCCGATTCAGATGCTATGAGTATGAAAGAGATGATCCGTCATGTATTAGATAGCGAACACTATTACCACCTTGCATTGTTGAACAAAGGAAGTCTGGAGGCTTATGATTCTCCATACGAGAAGAGCCCTTTTTCAACGCTGAAAGAGGAGATTGACTTTTCGCAAACATATCGTGATGCATTTATAGATACCGTAAAATCTTATACACAAGACGATTTAACGCAAGTTAAGATTGATCGAAGCGACGTCGGGTATATTCGGACATTAGGTGATATGCTTATGAGAATTGCATACCATGAAGCTGTCCATACAGGCCAACTATTAGATTATTTGAGAACAGCCGGACTAAAGCGGCCAAAGGTATGGGACTAGAAATTATTACTGCTTTTTCATTCAGCTATTGGTAGAACGATAATTGAATTAAGTTGTCTAGTGTGAAGAAAACTAGATCAAAGGGGTTATATTCCGGATATAAATCATCCGTGTTTCTAATTAAGGTTAATAAGGACCTGCAATCTTTGAGTGCTGGTCCTTATGGTCATTGAAATAAACGGGAGACGTTAGTTCAATATCCAGGGAGCACATCGCCGCGCGGCAGTCTGCTCCCTGTTCGAGTTTATATAATGGGTGGATTGGTAATGCTTTTAATACTTTGTGGGTTGCAATCGTCTCATTCATGGTCGACCATCAACGAGTCATGGAGGGAATGATTTGAATAGAGCTGCTGCATTATTTCTAATTGCTATTCAGATGTTCAGCGTAATAGGATGCTTATCAAATACAATTGTTTCATCAGACACTTGTAACAATCCACCTGACGTGGTGGAATGGGGTGGGAAAACCTATCATTTGAAGGAAAAGAATACTCGAATAGAACCTGGAATGAAATTTGGCTGGATAACATGCGTCAATGGTGAGCTTAAGTTGGCTTATGAAAACAGCACACCGGATACCATCACTGTATACAGTGCAAAACCGCATCCAAATAATGAAATCATTTTGATAGGCGATTGGGGTAGAGTTTTGTATGCCCCCATGGACCTGATTTCTAATTGAAGGAGCCCCCCAACGACGGAGGGCTCCTTGTTGTGTCCTAACTACCATACGATTCCATAAATCATTATGTTGCGTTCGGACCATATTGCATCCATCACAAAATTCTAAGAGTTCCCATCTTCACTCAAAGACTTAGGTTGCTTGCTTCGTTTGTGCGTTTATAAGCGTGGTATATACCCTAAAGAAACATAAGACCGTAACACGCCGGACAATATCCTGCAGATACACCTGATTCAACTCCCTGGGAACGATAGCGCAAGGCTTAGGTGAGCAGATTACCCGATCTGCTCCTTGTTTCATTAGAAAGATGCAATAGAGACCGCCATGCAACATTATGATATATGGAATCGTTTGGTAATAAGGAGGTGGCATATGGATTTTATTAAGTTTCCCATGATGTTCCTTGGGTTAAGTATTGCCCTGCAAATACCCGCAGACATAAAGGAGCACAATCCAGCATCATCTCCTCAAGGGATTATTAAAGTAAGGCCCCCAGATCAATACGCCAACCCGATTGTTATACCCTCAGTTCCCATCGGACTACCAGTCCTTAGCGACCCTTCCTCTAAGATCAAGCTCCCCCAAAAAAAGAGGCTAAAATCTCACTCATTGGAGGAACTGAAAGGCTTTGGGTTTAATGCATTTAATCTCTATCTTCCTTCAAATATGCCAGGTAGCTATGGTTCACCGGCTATTGATGCCTCTGATACAAGTGTCCATATCATCTATACAAACACGGAACAAGCCAGGCTGTCGTTCACACAAATGCTCATTCCGAAAAAAGATGAGTGTATGGAAAAGATGCCCGAGCTCGCTGAAGAAAATGCAGAAAGTAGCAGAGGGAAGACCGAAAGCAAATGGGGGGAGATCCAGTGGAGCAGATACAATGGTCGTTTTTTTTATTTTGGGATCAAGAGAATGTTCGATACCAGATTAGCGCACCTACTCTCACAGACGGGATTAATGTAGCAAACGCCCTAGAACCTTTATCAAATAATAATGAGTGATTGAGCATTGGCTCAATCAACCAGAGCAGATCCCCGCGCGGCAGCTGCACTATCGTCGTTGAAGTAACTGGCAGGATAACGTGGACTTGTTCGGGAAGGAGAATACAGCCCATCTCTGGAATTTAGTACTAGGTAAACCAAACTAGGAGGTGTTCTTATGGGAGATGTATTCGATGCGCTGCCAGTCCTTGAGACCAATCGACTTAAACTAAGAAAGATAACAGTAGGAGATGTAGAGGATATGTATCTTTACTGTTCTAATGAGGAAGTGCCGAGGTACGCTTCTTGGAACCCTCACAAAACAATAACAGAAACAAAAGAGGCGATTGAGCGAGTACTTGTTCAGTGGGATAATAAGAGCTTGGTTCATTGGGGTATTGAATATAAAGAAAATAGCAGGTTGATTGGTACAATAGAGTTCGCCACATGGGATAGACAGCATAAAATTGCCGAAATCGGATATGCCTTATCACCGGATTATTGGGGAAAGGGTATCGCAACGGAAGCCGCAAGAGAAGTAATCAAATTCGGTTTTACTCATATGGACTTGGTTCGTATTCAAGCAAAATGCTACTTAGAAAATATCGGTTCTGCACGAGTTATGGAGAAGGCGAAAATGTCATTTGAAGGAATTATTAGAAAGGGACTCTTTATAAAAGGGAGACATCAAGATCTAAAAATGTACTCCATACTAAAGGAAGAGTTTCAATCTATACGCTGAGCTACCAGGGAGCAGATCGCCGCGCGGCAGCTGCTCTCTTCTTCATTGAATTAACGGGCGGGTTACTTCCAATATGTTCCAATATACAACTGTATGTATACATGTGGAGATCTTTCTTCGTTAGTCCCATATATTTCTTCATCTACAGCTGGTCAAAGTCTAAGAAAAAGTGAGCATTTGAGACGCAAATGGATTCTCCATAGAGGGAGTTATCTATGCCCCGGCTTGACCGCGATTGTATGCAGCATATGCTTAACGTGACCGCGAAACTGATAACCTAACATTGTATGGGGGAGATAACCGTGAGGAACTACAAGGTGTTTACGAATCTCGAGAAAGAAGAACAGTGGCTAAGCGATTTGACCAAGCAGGGGATCCGACTGGAGAAAAAGACGTGGCTCGGGTATAAATTCCGGCGCGATCAGCCGGAGGCGGCCACCATCAAGATGGACTACCGTACCTTCAAGCGGGCGTCGGATTTCGAGGATTATCGAGCCTTATTCGAAGATAGCGGCTGGGAGCATATTAGCGGTACGAAAAACTCCGGTTTTCAGTACTTCCGGAAAGCAGATACGGACGGAAGCAAGGAGATCTTCTCGGATGTCGATTCCAAGGCCATACGCTATAAGAGGTTGTCTGATCTGTGGGCACTGCTGGCTTGCGTCTATGCCATTGTTATGTTCTCGCTAATCCGGAGCGAAAGTATAGACCCCGGCGCGATATTCAACCCGAAGCTTCTGTATTACACGCCAGGCCTTTGGGAGCTGGAAGGGGAGGCGTTTTGGAGGTCCTTTCTTTTTGAAACGCCATTCGCCGTCTTCAGAGGTTTAATGTGGTTATTCTTTCCGGTCGTCGTCATCGCAACTTTGTATTGCGCCTTTAAGTTGAAGAACCAATACAATCGTATGAAAGAAGGTGATCTGCGAATATAATACAGGCTTTCATCGTTGGTAGAGCTGAGACTAGTTATTGGGAATGAAAGGTGGAGACACACCGCCACAGGGGTTGCGAAGGAGGCTGACAATTTGGTGCAGGAAATGCACGTTTCCGTTCATCACCGGAATCTTGTTATCCGAATACATCCGACGTCGACGTTTGACATTAGCGGCTTTTGAACTGCAGACAACCGATGCAAGGGTGATCGATGTTGCCATGAAATATGGATACCAATCGCCGGAGGCGTTCGCACGGGCGTTCAAGAATCTCCATGGAATCATGCCGATATCTGCGCGCGATAAAGGCGTTTCCTTAAAAGCCTATCCTCGAATGTCCTTTCATATCTCCATAAGAGGAGATGTCGAGATGAATTACCGGATAGAACAAAGAGGAGCTTTTGAGATGTTCGGCGTTTATGGTCTTGTTAGTCAGGATTTGCAAACGGCATTTACTGATGTTCCTCAGTTCCGTAAACAATGTGATGAGGACGGAAGTGTGGATCTAATGAATGAGTTGCTGGGGCGGTTTGGTAATACCGTGCTGCACGCTGCCTTATATGACCATACGGGAGAATCATTCAAGTACATGGTATGCTATCATTTACCGAAGGGACTTGAAATTCCGAAGAGATTTACAAAGCTTTCTGTTCCAGCTTTAACATGGGCTATTTTCCCGGAGCCGCAATGTGATTTACAAAAACTATGGGAACGGGTATATACCGAATGGTTTCCGAAATCTGGATACGAACAGGTTGAGGGTCCTCAATTCGAAATGTATTATGGAATGCCAGGGCATACACAGGGTGAGATCTGGATACCAGTAAAGAAAAAGTAACGATGGAACTAACGAAGAGCGTTAGTTCCATCAAACAACCAAGGATGAAGCTGCTGGCACGATCGGCAGCTTCATTACGTTAACTGGAGACGATAGCTAAATAACAACCAGGTCCAGGAGACACAAAGCCATGTGTCGGAGGACAAGAACACATATTCATTAAGCGCCGCATGGCCAAGTATTCCAGGTTACTTTGTCACAGAGCTTCAGCCTTAGGGCCTCTCAACCAGCTGCTATTCGACAGAAAAGGCTAGTATTGGATCGCATTTTTATGGGTTATGACACAAGATATCTAAAACAAGTCTGGGGGCAGAGGAAGTGCTGTCCTTTTTCATCGTTTTGAGTTATATATCGAACTTGATATCCCATGGTATCAAGCTAGGTTATGATTTTTATTGGGCGAGAGGATTGTCTTTCGCGGAGTACTAATGGTATCGTATTCATAATCATGTGTAATCGAGCCGCAGAGGAATCCACTCTCCGTGAGGAAAGGCGGAGCGGGACCCCTCTTGCTTCTTGATTACGCTTTCTTTGTTACCATAGGGGGGGCCTATGCAGCAGCAAATCTGGTCGAACTTCTCGCCTGTTTTCCGAAAATTTCTCGTGTCGTATCTTATTATTCTTATCCTGCCGAACATAGCCGGATACGCCTCTTACCGGGCATCGATCGACGTCGCGAAGTCAAGCTCCATCGAGAATAGCACCAAGACCTTGCGGCTTAGCAAGGAAATTTTGGAACGGCGGCTTCAAGAGGTAGAGGGGTTTACGAAGCAGCTCGCCATTAATCAGGATCTTAACCGCCTGATCGTCGATCCCAGACCGCTGGACGCCAATAACGTAGTTGGACTTGGGCGCATGCAGCGCAGCCTGACCAATTACAGCAGCACGAACGATTACCTGGCGAACTATTTCGTATATTTACAAAATTATAATGTTATGATCACGCCTAATACGCTGTTTTACCGGCCGGAGCATTATTATGAGCTTCATCAGCTGGAGAATATGAGCTTCGCGGAATGGAATGACACTATCTTGAAGAAGCCTCACCTCAACGAGATCATGCCGCTGCGCACGTATACCCGCAATGAAGGCAGTCCATCGGAGAAAAGCACGGCGGCCATCACCTTCCTGCAGTCTCTGCCCATTAACAGCTTCAACAATCCACAAGCCACGGTTGCCGTCATCATTGATGAAGAGAAGATGGGCAGCATGTTTCAAAATACCGTGGAGCAATACGGGGGCTGGGCGATGGTTACTGATCTGGAAGGGCGGACCCTTATTTCCCAGGGGATTGACGATGAGGAGATTGCGAGACTCCGCTCCGTTCCGACCGGTGTGGAAGGAGACACGATGCGGTTCGAAGATGGGCAGTTTCTGATTTCGATCAAGTCGGAGCTCAATGGATGGCTCTATACTGCCGGCATTCCCGAAGAAGCGATCATGGAGAAAGCGAACCGAATCAAACGCGTCACTGCCATCCTGACAGGCTCAGCGTCAATCGCGGGACTGCTTATCGGTCTGCTTCTCGCTTACCGTCACAGTGCACCGATTCATCGGCTGTTGACGGTATTTCGCGAATATGGCAGCTCAGGCGAGGAATCGGCCAGGAACGACCTGGATTTTATTGCGGGCAATATTTCGAAGCTAATAACCAGCAGCAAACGGCTGGAGACGGAGCTTCAGGAGCAGCTTCCGCTGCTGCGGGACGCATTCATCAAGCGGCTGCTTGTTGGTGAGTTCTCCTCCGCCCGGGAAGTCGAAGCGGTCTCCTCCCAAACCGGTATCGAGGTCATAGGCGGTCAGGGGCATGTCGGCATCTTGAAAATAAACGGCTACGGCGGCCTTCAAAGCGAGGAGATCGTTCAAGAGCTGAGCGTATGGCGTCTGCTCCTGAAGCAGATGCTCCAGGAAGCCTATGCGAACATCCTGATTACGGACTGGGGCACCGACAAAATCGCCGTGGTCTTTATGCAGGACGACGAAACGGCCGGAGATGACGCTTACCCCGACGAGACGCCGCTTATGAAGCTGCAGGATACGGCTTACAGGCAGTATCGACTGTCCTTCAACATCGGCATGGGAGCGAAGTATACGGTGCTGTCCGATGTCAGCCGTTCCTTCAATGAAGCCCTTCAGGCGCTGGATTACGCCACCTATGTCGGAGCGGAAGGAGTAACCCGGTACGAGGATGCAGTGCGCGAATCCGCCATGTATTATTATCCGCTCGATTCCGAGCAGCGTCTGCTCAATACGCTGAAGGCCGGCGAATGCGAGGAGAGCCAGCGCATTCTTGCGCAATTGTTCACGCGAAACTTCGAAGAGCGAGACCTGTCCTACGAGATGACGCAGCAGTTTATCATTGAACTGAAGGGTACATTCCTCAAGCTGACCGAGAAGAAGATCTTGCACAACGAAGTGCTGGCCGAGGAGATCAAGAACCGCATTGCGCAAATCCAGCCAACCGAAGGCGTTCTGCAGATCAGACGGACGTTCGAAGGCTTGGTCGAGGATATTTGCAGTGACGTCGTGCGGAAGAAATCGGATATGAACGCCGTTACAGTGAAGGCCGTCATCGATTACATCAGCGAGCAGTATTCCGATCAGGATCTTACGCTGTACCGTGTAGCCGAAAGGATCGGCAGACCGGAGAAATTCATCTCCCAGTTGTTCAAGGAGCATACAGGCGAGAACCTTTCGGAATACGTCGAGCTCGTCAGGATAACCAAAGCGGCGGAGCTGCTGCTGGAGAACCGTCTGACGATCGACGAGATCGCCGTACAAGTGGGCTACAACAGTGCACATTCGTTCCGAAGGGCCTTCAAGCGGGTACGAGGCGTGTCACCCAGCGCCTTCCGCCAGATTAAGGAATAGGTACGAAACGAAAAAACCCATCCGGCAGGATGGTTTTTTCGTTTCGTACGCCGAAAACGCTGTCATATCAACGTTTTTGAGGGTGCATTTCCGGTTTTGTACGGGTTGGGAAGAAGTGTACGCTTTACAGGTTTCGTGACGGTGACATAGGATTAGGGCAAGAAAACGTTATCATATCGAGCGGATCGCTGCATAAGATCCTGCTCTCAATCTGGGGGGGTTAATCTGAGTACAGCGATTACGAATGTCAAGACGGTCAAATCCATAGGAAGAAGAGCTTCATTACGTGCGGCAGCGTTAAAGAGTCTGAAGCGACACTGGCAGCTCTACCTGCTGGTGATCCCGCCGGTAGCTTACTTTGTGATCTTCAAGTATCTGCCGATGGCTAACGCCGTGCTGGCCTTCAAGAACTACAACGTCATTAAAGGCATCTGGGGCAGCCCATGGGTAGGAATGAAATACTTCGACCTGCTCTTTCAGAATCCCGCGTTTAAGACACTGATTGTGAATACGTTGTACATTTCGTTTTATCATCTGGCCGTAAGCTTTCCGATTCCGATCATACTGGCGCTTGCACTCAACGAAGTGAAGAATGTGCGCTTCAAGAAGACGGTACAGATGGTGACCTACGCCCCTTACTTCATTTCAACGGTCGTTATGGTCTCGATTGTGATGCTGTTCCTGTCTCCGCGCCTTGGCATCGTCAATACGATCGCCAATGCGCTCGGCTTCGAATCCGTCAACTATCTGGGCGATCCTTCGCTATTCCGATCCGTCTACGTTTTCTCGGACGTGTGGCAGACGATGGGCTATTCTGCCGTCATTTACCTGGCCGCCCTGTCGGGGGTTGATCCGTCCCTGTATGAAGCGGCAAAGGTGGACGGGGCGTCCCGCTTCCAGAAGATCCTCAACGTCGATATACCTGGCATCATGCCCGCGGCGGTCATTATTCTTATTCTGAGTGTCGGCAACATTATGGCCGTGGGCTTCGAGAAAATGTACCTGCTGCAGAATCCGCTGAACCTCTCGACGTCCGAAATCATTTCGACGTACGTGTACAAGATCGGGCTGTTGAACGCCAACTACAGCTTCGCGACGGCGGTCGGCCTGTTCAACTCCGTCATCAACCTGGTGCTGCTGCTCGTCGTGAATACGATCGCAAGACGCGTATCCAACACAAGCCTATGGTAGGGGCATACACAAGGGAGGGAAGACCATGCTAATCGCCAAAACACAGTCGGGTCATGCTGCAGGCTCCGTTAGGAGAGCCATTAGAGAATCGTTGGGAGACCGGATTTTCATTGCCGGCACCTACATTTTCCTGACCGTAGTGTTGATCGCCGTACTGTATCCACTAGTGTACATTCTCAGCTCATCCATCAGCAGTCCGGCTGCAGTATCATCGGGCAAAGTGTGGCTGTGGCCGGTTGATCTGACCCTGGATGGCTATAAGGCGGTGTTCCGGAACGACCAAGTCATCTCCGGCTATGCCAACTCGCTGTTCTACACCGTATTCGGCACGCTCATCAGTGTCGCTCTTACGATCATGATCGCTTACCCGCTGTCCAGAAAATCGTTCTTCGGACGGAGTCCGCTGATGATCTTCGTCACGTTCACCATGCTGTTCTCCGGCGGGTTGATCCCGACCTATCTGGTCGTCAAGTCGTTAGGCATGATCGATACCCGGTGGGCGCTTCTGATCCCGAACGCAATCTGGGTATGGCAGGTCATCATCGCACGGACGTTCTTCCAGTCGACAATTCCCGACGAGTTATCCGAGGCTGCCGAAATCGATGGGTGCAGCGATATGAGGTTCCTCTTCAGCGTCATCGTTCCGCTTGCGAAACCGATTATCGCCGTACTCGCGCTGATGTATGCGGTAGGTCAATGGAACGCTTACTTCGACGCGCTGATCTATCTGAAATCGCAGTCGATTTATCCGCTCCAGCTGATTCTGCGCAGCATTCTGATTCTGAATAACGGAACGGGCAGCATCGACGCCGCCGAGATGGTGAAGCGTCAGCAGCTGGCGGAGCTGATGAAATATTCGCTTATCGTAGTGGCAAGCTTGCCGGTGCTCGTCATCTATCCGTTCGTGCAGCGGTATTTCGTGCAGGGCATGCTGATCGGTTCGGTCAAAGGCTGACCGGACGGCGGCAAAACCAGGGGGTATTTGTATGTAGCCGTCCCGTCGTGTCTGTGTCGCTGTTCGATTAAAATCAATAGGGGGAGATGTTATTTTGAGAAAAACATGGACGGTTATCGTTGCGGCGATTCTGATTCTCAGCATGGTTCTTGCCGGATGCTCATCGAATAATGACGGCGGCAGCGCCGGCGGTGAGACGGACACGGCTTCTTCCGGGGAGAAAGTTACGATCAACGTATTTGCACAGCAAGCAAACGACGTCGATCTGAAAACGAACAAGTTCACGAAGCTGATGGAAGACAAGTTCAATATCCAGTTCAACTGGACGACGGTACCGTTCGACGGTGCAGCCGAAAAGAGACAAATCTCACTTGCGTCGGGAGACTATCCTGACCTCTACCTGCTGATTCCTTGGGTAGACCGCTTCTCGCAGACCGATTTACTGAAGTTTGGGCAGCAAGGCGTTATCGTTCCGCTTAACGACTTGATCGATCAGTATGCGCCGAACATCAAGAAAGTGCTGGAAAGCAACGAATATTACAAAGCAATAAACACCGCTCCCGATGGCAACATCTACGGCCTGACGGGATTAAACGAATGTTTCCACTGCTCGTACCCGAACAAGATGTGGCTCAACACGAAATGGCTGAAGCAGCTTGGTCTCTCCACGCCGAAAACGCTTAAAGAGTTTAAGGCCGTTCTCGAAGCATTTAAGACGAAGGACCCGAACGGCAACGGCAAAGCCGACGAAGTGCCGCTGAGCGGATCCATTGAGCCTTACGGCGTACACATCATTCCGTACCTGATGAACGGATTTATTTACGACGACGACAGAACCTATCTCATCATGAAGAACGGCAAGGTCGATACGGCGGCCAACAAGCCAGAGTGGAAGGAAGGACTTGCTTACGTAAAGTCGCTCTATGATGCTGGGCTCATCGATCCGGGCGCGTTCACGCAGAATGCGGAAGCGTTCAAGAAGATCGGCGACAACGCCGACGCACAGCTTCTTGGCGTCGGTGCCGGCATGCATCCCGCCCTCTTCGTCAATACGGCGACGGACGCTCCATACGGGAAGGATTACGACCCGCTGCCGCCGTTGCAGGGACCGCATGCAAGCTATGCAACGTTTAACTATCCGGTCGATCCGGGTGCATCATTCGTTATCACGAACAAGGCAAGCAAGGAAGCGCAGATCACGGCTATCAAGATGCTGGATTACATCTACACGCAAGAGGGCGCGATGAGAGCTTATCTTGGTGAAGAAGGCAAGAGCTGGCGCGGACCGCAGGAGGGAGACGTGGCCCTGAACGATAAGGTTCAGCCGCTCTATAAAACGATCCCGCTGGCATCTGGTGAAAAACCGCGCAACGACAATTGGGGAGCACTCAGTCAGTATAATCATCACCGGGCGTACCGTGATGCCGAAATACAAGGCAAGGACATTTATGCGGCTGACGGATACGAGCGCCGGTTGTATGAAGCGACGCTTCTTATGGAGAACAAGGAGCCGGAAGAGATCTTTCCGCACTGGGCGCTGTGGGTGGACCCTGCCAATACGGACGAAGCAAGCATGATGCAGACCAACATCAAGGACTATATCGACCAGAACGCACTGCAGTTCGTAACGGGCACCAAGAGTCTGGACAAGGATTGGGATGCTTATGTGAAAGGTCTTGAGGATCTGAACATGAAGCGTTATCTCGAAATCATGCAGGCTTCCTATGATTCCTCGACGATCAACAAGTAACTGCCGGTGGTCTGGAGGCATCCAAGTCGCTGGAGGTGCCGGGGACGTTCAAGTATCTTCGCCAGATGGAGCGCCTGGATCGTGGACTGGTGGCTGTTAAGACCGGGCAAGGAGTTTACGTTGGATGGCGCAAGCTTGGAACGGATCCTGAACATGTTGAATTTGATCTTTATCGCAACGGAAAGAAAGTGAATCCGAAGCCTTCGCACGTCAAAGTTAGTCCAGCGTTGGGTGTTCGACAGCAAGGACCCCGGTAACGGCGAATACGCCGGACAAGGCAATCATAGTTTGGCGGCAGCTGATGTAGATGGCAACGGATTTGACGAAATTGTGATCATGACGGTACCGGACTGTATTCGACCGGATGGGGACATGGTGATGCGCTACATGTATCCGACCTGGATCCGTCAAGACCGGGAATGGGAATTTACAAGGTGTATGAGGATAACATAAGCATTACATTGAGGGGATCAGAAGACTATCGTAAGCCCGGTCAAATGAGACTCGATGTTAAAACCTGCAGGAGAGTGATAACCGATGAGTCATGACCAATCCATAAATATACTGAAAAAAAGCATGAACATTCAATTTCAATCCCCTGCCGTTTATTGGACGGAAGCGCTGCCCGTTGGAAATGGCAGACTTGGCGCGATGATCTTTGGCGGTGTTGAGAAAGAACGCATCGCACTGAACGAAGATACACTTTGGTCTGGATACCCAACCGATTGGAATAATCCGGAAGCCAGAGAAGTGCTGCCGAAGGTAAGGCAGCTCATTGCAGAACAAAGATATGAAGAAGCGGATCGATTCTGCAAATTCATGATGGGTCCTTTTACTCAATCGTATTTACCTTTTGGCGATCTGCATATCCTGATGGAGCATGGTCAAGTTTGCGGTCGCGGATATGAGAGAAAACTCGATCTTTCAACGGGTATCGTCACCGTTACTTATGACATTGGCGATGTTAGCTACACCCGCGAGGTCTTTGCTTCACATCCCGACCAGGTCATCGTAGTACGATTAACGGCAAGTAAGGAGGGACTTCTTAGTTTCCGCGCTAAACTGGATAGTCCACTCCGTTCCAGTTCAAAGCCCGACGCGGATCACTATACCCTATCAGGCATAGCACCGGAGTATGTCGCGCCTAATTACTACAATGTGAAGAATCCTGTACATTATGGTGATCAGCAAGCGCCAAAAAGCTTGAAGTTCTATGGACGTCTCTCTGCAGTGCACGAAGGCGGGAATATGAAAGTCGAGGCGGATGGGCTCTCTATTGTGGGAGCAACTAGCGCAACCTTGTATTTCAGTGCGGCGACATCGTTTGATCCATTGATCGGGGCGAGCAGCACCAATCGCGTGCCGGAACAAGTAACCGAAGAAGCGATTCAGGCCATTCTCGGGAAGAAGTATTCGGATATACGCAAGCATCATGTGGATGATCACAGCAGGCTTTTTCACAGGGTCGATCTTCATTTGGGAGAGAGTTCAGCTCCGCAGGATTTACCTACAGATCAGCGGATTGCCGAGTATGGAAGCCGTGATCCCGGGTTGGTTGAGCTCTTGTTCCATTATGGGCGTTACCTGATGATTGCCAGCTCGCGCCCGGGCACACAGCCTGCCAATCTTCAAGGCATCTGGAATGAGGATACCCGGGCACCCTGGAGCAGTAATTATACGCTAAATATTAACGCAGAGATGAATTACTGGCCTGCCGAGACTTGTAATATGGCTGAGCTCCATGAGCCGTTGATTGATTTTATTGGCAGGTTAGCTGTAAATGGCAGGAAGACCGCAGAAGTGAATTATGGAGCCAGAGGTTGGGTGGCGCACCATAATTCCGATGTATGGGCTCAGACAGCGCCTGTCGGTGACTATGGTCATGGAGATCCGGTATGGGCGTTTTGGCCGCTCGGTGGTGTATGGCTGACCCAGCATTTATGGGAGCATTATGCCTTTAGCGGAAACGAAGCATTTTTGAGGGATACGGCATATCCCATCATGAAGCAGGCAGCATTATTCTGTTTGGATTGGCTCACTCCAAATGAAGATGGCTATTGGATTACGTCGCCCTCCACCTCTCCGGAGCACAAGTTCATGATCGGAGATCAACGCTATGCTGTTGGCGCGGCGGCAACCATGGATTTAGCATTGATCGGAGAGCTGTTCAGTAACTGTATAACGTCGGCAGAAACGCTTCAGGTGGATGAAGAATTTGCAAACACCCTGCTTGAAACGAAGCAAAAGCTGCTTCCTATGCAAATCGGTAAGAAAGGTCAGCTGCAGGAATGGTCTGAAGATTTTGAAGACGAAGATGTTCATCATCGTCACGTTTCCCATCTTGTAGGCGTGTATCCCGGGCGGCTCCTTACGGAGCATTTGGCTCCCGATCTCTTCCATGCAGCCAGGAGATCGCTTGAAATCAGGGGAGATGGGGGGACTGGATGGAGTTTAGGATGGAAAATCGGCTTGTGGGCCCGGTTCAAGAATGGCAATCGTGCGGAGCGGCTCCTCTCGAATTTGCTGACACTCGTTAAGGGGGATGAACCGCTTAATGCACACAGAGGCGGTGTATATGCCAATCTGTTTGATGCGCATCCTCCTTTCCAGATTGATGGTAACTTTGCTGCGACGGCCGGAATCGCCGAGATGCTGCTGCAATCTCATCAAGGCTTCTTGGAGCTTCTGCCGGCACTGCCTGATGCATGGAAAGACGGTTATGTCAGAGGATTGCGCGGCAGAGGCGGATACGAAGTGGATCTGGAATGGAAGAACGGCTTGTTGTCCAAGGCCGTCATCACTTCTTCGATCGCGCAGACTTGTGAAGTGTCTGCAAAGCATCAGATCAAGATCACCAAAGCCGATCAAGAAGTGGAATGGTCCTATACGGAGAACGGCCGGATTGGATTCCCTGTTGAAAGTGGCGGGCGTTATGTCATTACGACGATCAATCATTGAATCGATAGTTAGTTATACACACCGCTTAGAGTGTTGCGGCGTGTGGTGAGCACGGGCTGCTATGGAGACCGAAACGATCCGCATTCCGTTATTAGATAACGAGTATTGGTGGGGTGGAGCGGCCATGGCGGCACGCTGCCGCCTTTCGGCGGCAAGACGTATCAACGCGATTGTCGGAGGACAAGAACATGTATTCATTAAGGGCCGCCTCGTTTTAACAGCCTGGATTGGAATGGATATATGTTCTTGTCGGGCGGATGGACCTTATTAAGTCAGGACGAGGAAGATATGGTGTGGTCAAGAAACAATACGCACTTCCATTTAGACCTAGCACCAAATTATTTCTTTCATACTCCATATTCATTCCGACCATTTGGACTCCTGGATACGGAGTCAAAAAGCGCGAGTTTAGAGGTCGTTGACCTCCATGACTCGCGCTTCTTGGTTTATCACTGCCGATTGTGCATGCCACCATGGGCATAACTATGCTGAACTACGGTAGACTCAAGCTATGAGCCGCTGGCGAAGAGAAGGCCTGTGTATTTTCGGGAGCTTGGCTTACATAGAAGATCGTATCTCCAAGCAGATAATGGACCTGGCCGTCATGTATATCCACCCGTGCCCCCCGGTTAGATCCAATTTCAATTAGCTGCTCCTGACCCGGACGGTAAAGATGGTAGGTAAATGGCGAATCCTTAACGATCAGCGTGCCGTCTTCCCCAAGAGCATGTAGAGATACCGGCTCCTGCAAGTAAGTAGCTTGGGTGACCGTGCCTTCCGGGGATTTCAAATACGCCTGATGGTTTTCGCCTATATAGGCGAGCCATCCATTATTGTATTGATAGAATTCGGAAGGTACTGAGAATTCATCGAGGGGAATACCATACACTTCGCTAGTTACACTGCCATCCCGATATTTTTGCAAGGCCCCACCGGCATAAAACAAGATCGTCTCACCATCAGAGATAGGGCCAAATGGGGGATATGGGAAGGTAAGGAAAGGTTCGGTCTGACCGGTTGCCGCATAATACCGAAATATGGTGTCCGGAGTCATTGAGCTCCCACTCATCAGCAAGTCGCCATCATCCATGACTTCATAATTGGTAATATCGGAGCTATAGGGGCTCTTGAAGTCCGGAATCTTACGTACCTCATTGGTCTCCGTATTGATCCAATAAACAGTGCCCTCAAAGGCAGAAAGCAGATACTTGCCCTGGATGCGACTGGCGTTAGAGGCGATCGTGATGGCTGAGGAGCGATCCCATTGTCCTAAGTCGGCTTGGGCAACAGAATTTCCATTCCAACTATGAAGCCGAACAGTGAATTCCGGTTGAGCTAAAGATCCGGTTACGGCACCGTACGGGGTTAATCCGACGGGATAGTATCCGCCGGCAACCGGTGTTTCCGTACCATCGGTCCGGCTTCGGATATACAGTGAGCCCGATCGGTTAATCAGCAATCTGTTTGCATCACTGTCGACGATCTCCGCATTGGGAATTCGTTCAGCAGCGGTGAGAGCGGCTAGGGATGCAATATGAACCGTACTGCCATAGTTTACGGGGTTGGAGAGGTTATAGCTGTTCGGCTCCCAGCCGTCGCCGATGGAATAATGGATGTGCAATGTGGTGCCAGTGTAAGCAGAGACATTAAACGTACGTGAGTAGGAGTTTCCCGTCCAGGATTCTGCTATTACGGGGTCGTTCGGATTGCCATCTTCGTATATTTTGAGGAAATACACCGGGGTTGCGAATTCATCCGTGGCCTCCGAGGCGATATGAATCGAGCCGTCAGTGATGATGCTGTGCTGTTCGGGCAGCTCGATTAAGGAACGACAGGCGGGACTTCATCATGCACAAAGGGGGCGCTGGCGGTTCCAGTCTTCTTCTTTACATCTGTGGCATTGACGATTACGCTATGGGGCCCTTGGGTCAATGAGGAGGTATTCAGCGTGCCGGTCCAGGTCGAACAGCCGGAACAGCTTTGAAAGAGAGGGGCTTCTATGCCGCCGACGGAAGCTTTAGCCTCCTTCAGCTCATACTCGGATGAAATGGAGGCTTCAACCTTTAGCTGTCCTCCAACTTTCTGTTCATTCTGAGGTGAGGTGATTCTGACGTCGATACTGCTTTTCGCATTGGCTGAGAGAGGCAGCTGGAGGCCGAGGATCAGAACGGTCAGCAGGGTAAAACGTCTGGCTGCTTTTGAAAAGCATGATGCCATTGTTTTTCATCCTTCCTACATGTATTGGATACGGCGATGCGAGAAGCGATGGACTGACCGTTTCGTATCTAGAAGAATGATTTAGACAAAATCTTGATTTTACCTCCCAACTATTACGACATAAAGGAAATTTAATCAGTTTCTGGTTTTACACTAATGTATTGGTTCCTTTTTCGATGAGCATTTTATCGGGGCTGACCCAAGGCAATCTGACCTTTTGGGGACAGCCCGTTTTTTCCTACCGTGTCGCTAGTATCGTTTCAAATTAGCCCCCCCAAAAACATCCTGGATTCACACATGTTGAATACTTAAGACATCAGCTGGAACGGGGGAGGGGGGGAACATAATGACGAAATCTACTCTGCAGCCAGGCACGGGCGAGTGTTTAACATAGATGTTATTTCATGATACGAATAAAACAGGTAGCTTCTACTTCTGACAAGACCTACCTATGCACGTTATCGTAAAAAATGATTCGTTTTTTATTTTTTTAGCTTCAAAGTCTCGGTCTGGATAATACCCCGGCTCCTTTCGAAAAAGTTAAAGAGGAACCTGATTTGTTCGTTATCATACTGATCGAGCATTGCCTTCATCGACTGTCCGAACGATTCCAAATGTGACATGATTTCGTCCTCAGCCTTTTTTGTGTAGACCCGGATAATCACTTTTCTGCGATCTTCCGGATCCTTTTCACGGAAAACATAACCCGCTTTTTCGAGGCGGTCTATGACTCCTGTAACAGTTCCTGTCGTCAGTCCTGTCAAATCCGAAAGCATCCCCGCCGTTATCGGTTGATTCCTCAATATAATGTCCAAGCATTTATGGTCCGTTGAGTTTAATCCGAGCCTTTCGGCCACAGCTTGATGAAACAATATGGTATCCGTACTAAAATGCCGCAACTGTTCATTGAAAATGTGGAGCAGATTTTCCCTTTCGCTAGTTGACATCAGAGAAACCTCCTGGTTATAATTATCTTATCTCGCGAGATAAATATTTTATTTCGGAAGATAAATTTCATGGGCTCATTATAACACTTTTCGGCTATCCGAGAAAAGGAGTGTAAGAAGACATGTCCAAAAAATTAACGCAAAAGCAAAAAAACTGGTGGCTCATTTCCCATCTGCTATTTACCGCGATGTGGATAGGAGGAGGCTTTACCCAAATTGTAATGATTGTTCTGATTCACCTGACTTCAAGCGGAGAGTTCCTGCATGCGGCTCATTCTTTCATGCATATTTTTGACCTGGCTCTCATTATTCCAGGCGCATTGGGAGTGGTTATTACCGGGATTGTCCTGTCCGTCGAACACATTGGGGGTTAACGAAATATTATTGGATTATTTCTAAAGAAGTGATCTCGTTGATACTAATCGCATCAGGAGGTGTGCTCAATATTTGGGTTCAGGATGCAATTAATATTACACTTACCGAACGTCTGGATGCTCTTAACAACCCTGATTATTTGCATGATCGGCTTATGCTATTACTTTTCGGAGCAGGCCAATTGATTTTATTGGTAACCGTAGTAGGGATTTCTGTCAAAAAACCGTGGGGCAAGTGGAAAACAATTGGTTCGCCGAAGCTGCGAACCAATAATCAATTCTTGAAGTAGTCTTGGGGTAAAAAGACTCCTTGGTAGGATGTTTATGGGCCCCAGAGCTCGCCAGCGACCGGATCCAAAAACAAACCCACCTGCATCGAAGGCCCGGAATCCCTATTGTCAGGGGCTTCTAAGAAGGTCGTATCTCTGTTTTGTATTTAGTCATTATTGAAGCAACTGGAGACGATAGCTTAAGGCCTGGCATGGGGCCCCAGCCAATGCCAGGCTTCTTTCTGTGGAGAAATTGTTGGCTAGCGAACAAGAAGGTATTCCGGATCGTTCAAGTGTTTGTTAGGGACCATCATAGTTCTGCGGTTTCTTGTAATACCGCACTGATAATCTTTTGTAATATAAAGGGGGAAGGATATTAAAGGAAGTATGAAAGGAGAGATTGCTTGGTGGAAACATCCGATCCAGTGGGATTCATTGATTTTACCGACGCTGCGGACTGGGAATCGTGGCTCGCGAGCCACCACGATCGACGAGAAGAGGTGTGGCTTAGAATAGCTAAGAAGGATTCGGGAAAGGTGTCGGTCACCATCTCGGAAGCGCTTGATGTCGCACTCAGTTATGGCTGGATCGATAGTCACCGCAAAGCATTCAATGAGGCGTATTACTTGCAACGATATTCGCCGCGGCGGTCAAAAAGCCCATGGTCCATGGTTAACGTGCGAAAAGCAGAAAAGTTAATGGAGACCGGACGCATGAAGGCCCCGGGGTATGCTGAGATTCATCGAGCACAAGGGGATGGAAGATGGGAGGCGGCCTATGAATCGCAGAAGAGCGCAACGATCCCGCAGGATCTCATAGCAGCATTTGAAGTGCATGAACAGGCTAAACAAGCTTTCAGCCAGCTCGACAAGACCTCTCAATATGCAATTCTCCTACCGCTCCTGAAGGCAACATCGGCAAAGAGCAGGACAGTTCAACTGCAAAAAGCGATAACTAGACTGGAAACCATCCGATGATTTTTTCAGTGAGCAAGACAGATTGAGTTACTCGGATGCTGGGGAGCTTAGTTTCTTCTTGTATTGCAATGGAGTTTCGCCAAGTACGCGTTTGAAATCTGTAATGAAATGTTGTTGACTGCTATAGCCAAGATCATAGGCTATATCCGCCCAATCGGGATTGTCACATTCACGAATGAATTTCGCTGCCGTGAGCAGCTTATTCCTTTGGAGCTGCCACTTTATCCCGATCCCAACATAATCCTGGAAAAGCTGTTGGAGCCATCGTTCGCTTTTGCCAACCCATTCAGCAACATCCCCGACGGTCTGCAACCGGTCCGTCTCAATCGCAGTAATGATCCGATTTATGGTTTCGATGTTAGGGTCATATTGCGGGCTTTGCGCTTGCAGGAGCTCGGCAAGGGCACCGACGGCAGCATCGTCCTGTAATGACAGCGTATTTTCAATAAAAGCCTGATCCGCTTCGGTGAACACATTCTGTAATGGAATTGTCTCGTTGTGTAAGCCTGCCAGCGATCTGCGCCAAAAAGCGTGGAACGCTCCTGGCTTAAATCGAGCACCGATGATTCTGCCGTTATCCGCTGCCTCGTAATCCCGTTTATCCCGGAATGAGCATTGAATACCCGATTCGTGTGCAGACAAATAGACATCGACATAGGGCCGGTGCATGACTTGCTCCGATATATAGGGCTGTCCCGTAGCGATATTCCAACGTATGGTCCAAAAATGGTTAACGAATGGAGTTAAACAGACTGGAGGCACATAGGTTTCAAAGTTAATATGCCGCTCAAAGCCGGAAGGATCCAGCTTCCCGCCTGTTTGATAAATGTCTGCGGATTTCTGTAATACAGTAATGGTTGACACCCCCTATTATTGAAAATAAGTAATATCAATTGATCTAAAAGGAGCTTGAATAAGATGAAAAATACACCTGCTTTAAGAGGCATGGCAAATGTGAGTTTGTGGGCGGAAGATCTCATAGCCGCAAAAGAATGGTACACGAAGCTATTGGGTGTAGAGCCTTACTTCCAAAGTCCGAATCCTGAGAACCCTGCCTATATCGAATATCGGATCGGCGACCTCCAAGATGAGCTTGGCATCATTGATAAGAAATATACACCCAAGACAGCTACCTTGACTGGAACGGGAGGAGCGACGCTGTACTGGCATGTGGATGATGTTGCCGGTATGTTAGAAAAGTTAGAGGAACTGGGCGCCACGCAATACGAGCCCCTAACGGAGCGCGGTGTCGACTGGATCACGGCATCGGTCGTAGACCCTTTTGGAAACATCATTGGCTTGATTCATAGTCCGCATTATAAAGAAATTTTGAATTCCATTCAAAAAGCTTAGCCTTCACTTCAACTGGCCTCGTTATGTGAACGATGTCAGTTCTTTTCTTTGAGAAGGACCTATTATTCTTAATTTTACCGCAAAGTATGTTTTACCTACAAGTTATAGGAGGGTCTATGCGTAAGCCGTCAGCCACATACTGGATACTTGGAGTGACGAAGCACACGTTGGGCGGACCCTAGAGGCAATAACTGCTCGATGTCGAAAGCTTCGTTGTGCCTGAGGGCCGGGATTTCAAGAGCTTGCTTTTCGTGCCTCGGATGAAGAGTATCAGAACCCTGCTGATCAGACAGATGAGTGTTCGATCATGTTTCTATCCACCCAAAGCTGCCGGCTATGGTAATGAATTAGGTCTTGATGATGTCTGAGGACAAGAGCACATATTCATTAAGGGCCGCATATGTTGCGGTTTTTTCTTTTTAAGGATATATGTTCTTGTCCGGTGCTCGATGATGCCACCAAGCACCCAAATCTGATCGGCACCAGCCTCACCGTCGTTTCGGAGGAGTATCTGAAGAAGTTCCCGGACTTCCCGAAGATCTGGAACGAAGCCCGCCAGAAGGCGCTGAAGGACCTGCAGCCGAAGCCTGAGGAATACTACCAATTCCTCTCCCAGCTGAACGGCTTCACGCTGAAGTTGAATCAGAAGGCTACGCCGATCGACCTGAACGCCTGGATTGTGAAATAAAATAGTGTGCAGACAGCCGCAGTGCCGTGATCCCCAACGGTGCTGCGGCTGTCTGCCGTCAGGCGGCGGAAGGGACCTTGGAAGGGCGGGGGAAAGAGAAACGGCACGCCCTGGGTGGCACAGGCCGCTTTCTCGGGGGCAGGGCAGCATCTGTGTTCTCCATCCCTTTTTCTTGCTCCACCCCAGCCTGCATGTGTTTCCCTACGCCCGTTGACTGCCGCTGTGATGGTTGGGATCCTTGAACCCGAGTGGACAAGCCGAAACTGCAGTGTGCTTGTTGGAGGGTGTGTATCCTAAGATGAAAGATGATAAAAAGTTATTTTTGTTATAATTTATACATATCTGGTTTTGATGATTTTCACAGGTTTTGAGAGGTTTTTTGAGATAATATTCTGAAAATCGTATTTTAGGCTATTGATTTATGATAAAACGCTAACTATAATAACGATGAAACGCTTACTAGTTAGCTTTTTATAATAACAACACGCTAACTTAGTATGCGATAATCTGAATGCGTAGGGGGTGGGACAAAGAATTTGACTGCATTCTCATGCCGGAAGTTTCTAGTCTGTGTTCGCTCCATCAGCAAAACACACTTCTGTTCGATTTCAAAATTTCCATGGGAAATGGGGTAACCATTATGATTTTGACCAACAACCGCACTCTGAAGCTTTTCCTGGCGCTGCTCCTGGCTCTTTTGACCGCGATGGCCTTTACGACGATTGGCGTTCAACCCGTCTCTGCAGCTACGGGGATGTATGTAAGCGGAACCACCGTATATGATGCTAACGGCAAGCCTTTCGTTATGCGCGGAATCAACCATCCTCACGCCTGGTATAAGAATGACCTCGCCACGGCCATCCCCGCCATTGCCGCTACCGGCGCCAACTCGGTCCGGATCGTTCTGTCCAATGGAAGCCAGTGGAGCAAGGATTCTCTCGCCTTCATCCAGAATATCATAGCGCTGTGCGAGCAGTACCGGATGATCGCGATTCTTGAGGTGCATGATGCAACCGGTTCCGATTCGTACACGGCCCTCGACAATGCGGTCAACTATTGGATTGAAATGAAGAGCGCGCTGATCGGCAAAGAGCGGACCGTCATCATCAATATCGCCAACGAGTGGTACGGCACATGGGATGCCTCCGGCTGGGCCAACGGCTACAAGCAGGCGATTCCGAAGCTTCGCAGCGCAGGTCTTGATCATCTGCTGATGGTGGACGCTGCAGGCTGGGGCCAATACCCCGCTTCCATTCACACGATGGGCAAGGAAGTATTGGCGGCGGACCCGCGCAAGAACACCATGTTCTCCATCCATATGTACGAGTATGCCGGAGGGACGGCAGACCAAGTACGCAGCAACATTGACGGTGTGCTGAACCAAGGGCTGGCTGTCGTTGTCGGCGAATTCGGTCCGAAGCATTCGAACGGCGAAGTGGATGAGGCGACAATCATGAGCTATTCGCAGCAAAAGGGCGTGGGCTGGCTCGTCTGGTCGTGGTACGGCAACAGCTCGGACCTGAATTATCTCGATGTGGCCACCGGTCCTTCCGGCAGCTTAACCTCGTGGGGCAACACCGTAGTCAACGGTACGAACGGCATTAAAGCCACGAGCGCCCTCGCCTCCGTCTTCGGAACGGGTACAGGCGGCGGTACCACCACGTATGTCAAGCTCCAAAACCGTGCCAGCGGACTGTACGCTGACAGCTGGGGCCGCACGGCTAACGGCAATAACGTAGCCCTGTCGGGCAGCGGAACCAGCAACAACCAGCAGTGGGTGGTTGAGGCAGCTGGGACTTATGTGAAAATCAAGAACCGCGCCAATGGCTTGTACCTCGACGGCATGGGCCGCACCGCCAACGGCTCGGCCGCCAGCTTCTGGAGCGGCAGCAGCAGCTATAACCAGCAGTGGACCAAGGAAGATGCGGGCAGCGGCTATGTCCGCTTCAAGAACCGGGCTACGGGGCTGTATCTGGACACCGTCGGCCGGACCACCGCCGGTTCCGATCTCGGCCAGTGGGCCTACAGCACCAGCTACAACCAGCAGTGGAAGCTTGTGAATCCTTAAGTTTAGTTTAGCGCCTAGCTAAGGCTGGAGCAGAGCACAGTTAGTCAAGAACCGTCGGCAGGAATGCCGGCGGTTTTTTTGGCGTGATTGGGGCATTGGCGGGAATAGGGAGAATAGAAATTTATCCCGTTTGGTGTATATAATTTACTGGGTAAATAGCCAGTGACTGGAGATTTTTTAGTGCGTGCTGTCGGAGGACAAAAACATATATTCATTAAGGGCCGCATAAGTTGCGGTTCTTTCTTTTTAAGGATGTATGTTCTTGTGCAAGCATGACAAGAACATATATCCTTAGCCGTAAATGACATGCCTGAATACGATAAGCCACAAGAATTTTCTCCTTAAGGCGTTGGCAGCCGGTCAGCGATCGGTTGCCGACCGCCGTACGGATAGGGCGTTATGGAGTTCGCTGCGAACGAAAGGTTTTCGAAAAAGAAGGGATGTCAGAGGACAAAAACATACTTACAATGAATGCCGCCGAGTGCGGCATTTTTGTTCTATGTAAGTAAGTTCTTGACTTACATTGCCGCCAGGGACAAGAAAAAGCGTACATTTCCGCGACAGATTGCTTGTGAAGCCCAGCCAACCTGGTATTAGACCGTGAAAATAAAAAGTTGTAACTAACCTGACAGCCATTAAGCTCCCTCAAAACCAAGGCCGCTTAAGATTTTTATTTTTTGTACTGTCTACTTGACGGGGGGGCTGTTCACCATGGTTCTTCTCCCTGTTCATTTACATAACGAGCAGGCTTGAGGCCTCGCTCACTTTAACTGTCCGTCAACGGCTATCGCTGAACCGTTTGATCGCTTCCTCGGTTACCGGCGCGAAGAGGTTAACCAGATTGCCGTCAGGATCGCGAAACAGCACAGCACGGTTCCCCCACGGCATCGTGGTTGGTTCCTTTACCCACTCGTGGACAAAAGGCTTCAAGCGCTCGTATTCGGCATCGACATCGTGGACGCGGAACTCGAGAATGACAGTGTGATTGTCAGCCGCCACTGCGGAACCAGCGCCGAACAGCTGCACCGTCTGAGAGTGGCCGATCGCCAGGGTGAACGATGGCACAACGAGTTCAGCAAAGACGGGCGCGGGGCGTTCCGCCGAAACACCCATGACTTTCTCATAGAACATGACGAGACGATCCACGTCGTCGGTTATGATTCGTATAGAAGCAAAATGCATTTCTTTCTCACTCCTCTATGTTTACATACACCGAATTATAAAAAAACGCTACTGACAACAGTATGTCAGCGTTTTAACATGCGACGGTACAGGATATCGATGTCGCCGCGTTCCTCCGATCCCAACCTTAGTGCTGCTAAGAATCACCAAGTCGTTCGAAAAGCCTTGCGGTTTTGGCAGCTAGAGAAATCCACATCTGGAAACCATTTCTCCTTTTATTCACATATTTTTCATAAATTCCCTGATAGGCACCCTCTATTTTGTATGGTACAATCATGGTATTATTTGGAATATTTTATATTAAATTAAATTAAATACATAGAATGTATATTCTAGTATCGGTTAAGTGTTAGGGTTGTCTTTCAAGCGAATATCCGAAAAATAGAAGGGTGCTGGGATGGGATGAGCAATCAATTGAATCAAGAAACGGATAAGGCGGTCTGGGCTCTGACGGAAGCCCAGCGAAGAATCTGGTTCATGGAGCTATTGAACCCACAGACGACGGTAGCGGCGTTAAACAGCCTGCTGACGATCAAGGGTGAGATCCGCGAGGAGCTGCTCCTTCGGGTGCTGCATACGCTAGTTGAGCGTCACGATGCGCTGCGGATGAGACTGAAGCCGGCGGAGGGGGGAGAACCGCTGGCTTATGTCGAGCCGTTCCGCCCGTTTCCCATCGACATTCTGGATCGCTGCAGCGAAGATCATGTACAGTGGAGAGAGGAGATCGAGCTTCGCGCCCGCGAGCCCTTCGATCTGTTCCATGCTCCGCTATTCGAATTCACTCTCATTCGGACGGACGAGCGCACGATTCATGTCTTTCTGAAAATTCACCATATCATAGCCGACGGCTACTCCCTGAATCTGATGGGCAACGAAGCGGTCCAGCATTACATGGCGCTGCTGAGGGGAGAGGCGATTTCCGAGGAGCTTGCACCTTCGTTCCTGGAGCTGCTGTCCGGCGAAGAGGAGTACCTGAAGTCCTCCCGCTTCTTGAAGGACCAAGCCTTTTGGGAAGAAGAATTCCGCACTCTTCCGGCCATCACGCGAATTCCCTCGTCCGTGGCCTCCGCATCCTCTCCGAGCAGTCAGGCCTCCTATGCGAAGTACTCCATCCCGCTCACGGACGGCGAAGCCATCCGCTCCTTCTGCACCGAACATCAAGCTTCCCCCTTTAATCTGTTCGTCACCGCCCTCTGCCTGTATCTGTCCCGTATCTGTGGAGAGGAGGAAGTGACGCTTGGCACTATGTATGCCAACCGGACCTCCAAGCAGCAAAAATCGATGGTGGCGATGCTCGTCAGCACTACGCCCTTCCGGATCCGGATCGATGGTTCCCACACGTTCGAGTATGTATTGAAGCAGGTGAAAAGCAAGCAAAGCGAGCTGGTCCGCCACCAAAAATATCCCTTCAACCGCATCGTTCCCCATCTGCGCGAATCGTTCGGCTTCACCGACGCGCTGCTTCCCGTATTCTTCAATTACCATCCCATGGATTGGGAGGTGCTGGCCGAGGACGCGCCTATCCGCTACGAGACGCTTCCGCTGGGCAGCGGCCACCAGGATAATGAAATCACCGTGCATATCCGCGAGAATATCCGGACGGGCGAGATGGCGATTCAGATCGACTATTTGACGGACTTGTACGGCAGGGCGGAGATCGACGCGCTGGCCCGCCGGCTCTTGCATGTCATCCGGGAAGGCGTCTCGGCGCCCGGGTGCCGGGTCGAGCGGCTGAGCATTCTGCCTCCCGAAGAGCAAGCAGCGCTTTTGTCCGGATTCAGCTTCGGACGGGGATCGCAGGCGGAAACAGGCCCTCTGCTGCACAAGCTGGTGGAACTGCACGCCAAAAAGACGCCGGACCGCATCGCCGTTACCGAGGCGGACGGCACGTCCCGGACCTACCGGGAGCTGAATGCGCGCGCGAACAGGCTCGCCCGCACCCTGCGGGCGCTCGGGGTGAAGAATGGGCAGCCTGCCGCCATCCTCGGAAGCCGGACCGAGCTCACCGTAACGGCCGTGCTGGCCGTGCTTAAGGCGGGTGGCGCCTTCGTTCCGCTGGACGCTTCGCTACCGGCCGACCGGCTGTCATATATGCTGGAAGATAGCGGCGCCCGAATTCTGTTGACCGCGGGAGAGACCGAGCTTGTCGTACCGGAAGGCTGCAGCAAGCTGGACCTGAGGCGGGAGAACCTGAACGAGGGAGATGCTTCGAATCTGCGCCTTCGTTCCGCACCGGATCAGCTGGCGTATATCATCTACACTTCCGGAACGACGGGCAGGCCCAAGGGAGTCATGGTCGAGTACAGCAGCTGGATGCAGACCGCGCATTCCTGGCGGCAGGCGTACCAGCTGGACCTTATGGAAGTCCGCCTCCTGCAGGTGGCGGGCTTCTCATTCGATGTGTTCGCCGGTGACCTGGCGAGGGTATGGATACAGGGCGGGCAGCTCGTAATCTGCCCGGATGAGCTGCGTCTTTCGCTGCCGGATCTTCACCGTCTTCTCATCGAGCGGGACATCACGCTGCTGGAGTCGACGCCCGCCCTGCTGGTCCCGCTCATGGACTATATACATGATAACGGCCTGTCCACGGGGCAGCTTCGCCTTCTGATTCTGGGGTCGGACCTGCTGACTGCCAAGGATTACGGACGGATCGTCGGCCGCTTCAGCCCCCGGGTTCGCATCCTCAACAGCTACGGCGTGACCGAAGCGTGCATCGACGCCTCGTTCTATGAAACGGCAGAGGGAGCTTCGCTGCCGCAGGCAGGCAGCGTGCCGATCGGCAGGCCGCTTCCCCATGTCCGGATGTATGTGTTAAGTCCGGGGGGCCTGCCTCAGCCGGCCGGTGTGCCGGGAGAACTGTGGATCGGGGGAGAGGGCGTAGCCCGTGGCTATCTGAACCGGCCCGAGCTGACCGAGGAGAAGTTCGCCCGCGATCCATTCGCGGACGGCGGACGGATGTACCGCACCGGCGACCGGGCGTACTGGCTACCGGACGGCAACCTGCAATTCCTCGGCCGACTGGACGACCAGCTCAGCATCCGGGGCTACCGGGTCGAGCCGGGGGAGATCGAGTCGCAGCTGCTGCGCTTTGGCGGCATCCGCGAGGCAGTGGCTGCCGTGATGCCGGACCGTCGGGGAGAATCGGTACTGTGCGCTTATTACACAGCCGGCGAATCGAAGGATTCAGCGGTGCTCCGGGATTTTCTGTCCAGCGTGCTGCCGGACTATATGATTCCCGGCAGCTTCATGCGGCTGGAGAAGCTGCCCCTCACGTCCAACGGCAAGGTGGACAGGCGGTCTCTTCCCGCTCCGGGCGAATCCGCCATAGGCCGCAGGTTCGTCGAGCCCACGACGCAGGCGGAGCGGCTGATGGCCTCCCTGTGGCAGGAAGTGCTCGACCGGGAGCCGGTTGGCCTCGGGGACAACTTCTTCGAGCTGGGAGGACATTCGCTGAAGGCCATGTCGCTGCTGACCCGCATACAACAGGAGTTCCACACGCAGATCGGGCTGCGGGAGATCTTCCAGGCGCCGAACTTGAAGGTTCTGACGGAAGCGGCGGTGCAGGCGGCGGGCGGCGGCTATGCTTCACTGCGCCCGGTGCTGGAGCAGGCCTTCTATCCGCTGTCCTCCGCTCAGCAGCGGCTGTATATGCTGGAGCAGCTGGAACCCGAAGGACTCGGCTACAATATGCCGGCCGTGCTGTGCCTGGAAGGTCCGCTGAACCGGAAGCGGCTGCACTCCGCCCTGCAGGGGCTTATTCGGCGCCACGAGGTGCTGCGTACCTCGTTCGTAGCCCTCAACGGTCAGCCCGTTCAGCGGGTGGAGCGCGAAGTGGTCTTCGACCTCCCTTACGAGGAGGCGGCGGAAGAGGCGGCGGAAGAGGCGGCGGAAGGAATCATCCGCGCATTCATCCGGCCTTTCGATTTGAGCCGTGCCCCTCTGCTGCGGTGCAAGGTTCTGCGGGTTGCCGAAGAGCGGCACCTGCTCTTGTTCGACATGCACCATATCGTATCGGACGGCCTCTCCGTGCAGATTCTGCAGGAGGAGCTGGCGGCGGCTTACGCGGGCATGGAGCTGGAGCCGCTCAAGCTCCAGTACAAAGACTATGCGGTGTGGCAGCAGGAGTACAAGCAGTCGCCCGAGTACGCGAAGCACGAAGCGTATTGGCTGAAGCAGTACGCCGGCGAGGTGCCGGTGCTGCAGCTGCCGTGCGATTATCCACGTCCGGCGGTGCGCAGCTTCGAGGGCGGAAGCGTCGACATTGAAGCGGACGGGGAATTCGCGCTGGCGGTGCGGGAGCTGGCCCGGAAGCACGGTGTGACGACCTATACCGTCCTGCTGACCGCCTTCAGTGCACTGCTGTCCAGGCTCAGCGGACAGGAAGAGATTGTCGTCGGCACGCCTGTCGCTGGGCGAGCCCATGCGGACTTGTCCCGTATGCTGGGCATGTTCGTCAACACCCTGGCTCTGCGGACGAGTCCTTCGGGGGAGAAGTCCTTCTCCGGCTTCCTTAGCGAAGTGAAGCAGACCGCCCTATCCGCCTTCGAGCATGGAGCGTACCCGTTCGAGGACTTGGTCGAGCGGACCGTGCGCCGGCGGGATCTCGGCCGCAGCCCGCTGTTCGACGCCATGCTGGTACTGGAGCACGAGGAAGGGCCGGGAGCCGAGCTGGGCGGACTGAAGCTGAGCCCCCGCCCCTTGCAGCATACGGCGTCCAAGTTCGATGTGACGCTGCTGGTGACGGAGCGAGCCGAAGGGTTCGATATGCGCTGGGAATATGCTTCGGCTTTGTTCGCCTATGGGACGATCGTACGATGGAACGACTGCTTCAAGGCGCTGGTCCTGGAGGCTTACCGAACCCCAGAGCTGCGACTCGGGGAATACGAGCTGGTGACGGGCGTGGAGCGGAAGCAGCTTCTTGAGCACTGGGCGGGAATGCAGGAAGTGTATGAGTCTTCCTTGAGCGTTCTGGCGATGTTCGAAGAACAGGCGGCCCGCACGCCGGAGAAGCCTGCTCTGATCCTGGGCGCGGAGGTGCTGAGCTACCTGGAGCTGGACGAGCGGGCGGAACAGATGGCCGCCGAGCTTCGCCGCCGGGGAATCGGCCCCGATGTGCTGACCGCCGTAATGACCCGCCGCTCCACCGGGATGGCGGTAGGCCTGCTGGCCGCATTGAAGGCGGGAGGCGCATACCTTCCGGTCGATCCCGACTTTCCAATGGAGCGGATTAGGTACATGCTGGCGGACAGCCGTCCCGCGGTGCTGATCACTCAAGAGGAGCATCGGGAACGGGCTGCGGAGGTTGCGGACGGAATCAGCCTGCTTGTCCTGGAAGAACAGCCGACCGAGCTGGCGTCCGCTGAGCGGTCCGCCCGGACCGTGGAACCTTCGCATTTGGCCTATGTAATCTACACCTCCGGCACGACTGGCAGCTCCAAAGGTGTCATGATCGAGCACGGAAGCTTCGCCAACACCATCCAATGGAAGAAACGGCAGTACGGCTTCCGCCCGGGGGACAAGGCCCTTATGCTCAATCCGTTTATTTTCGATTCGTTCGTGACGCATTTCTTCGGCCCGCTCGTCTCCGGAGCGGCGGTCGTTCTGCTGAGCGACGAAGACGCGAAGGATTCGGGCTCGATCCGCGAGGCGATCCTGCGTTACGGCGTTACCCATCTGCAGAGCCCGCCGAGCTTCTATTCCGCGATGCTGGAGAGCATGGGCGCCGGGGAATGGCGCACGGTCCGCAGCGCGGTAGTGGCCGGAGAAGCAGTGGGGCAGCCGCTGGTCCGTCGGTTGAAGGCCATGAATCCGTCCATGCAGGTGATGAACGAGTACGGACCTACAGAGAATACCGTCGTGACGACGGCCGTGGAATTAACGGGAGAGAATCCCGTATCGATCGGACGCCCCATTGCCAATACGCGCGTTTATCTGCTCAACACGTTCGGTCGGCTGGCACCGATAGGTGTGCCGGGCGAGCTGTGCATCGCTGGGGCTGGTCTTGCTCGCGGTTATCTGAATCAGCCGGAGCTGACGGAGGAGAAGTTCACCGCCGATCCGTACGTGCCGGGGGAGCGCATGTACCGGACGGGTGACTGGGCCCGTTGGCTGCCGGACGGGAGCCTGGAGTATCTGGGAAGGATCGACCACCAGGTGAAGATCCGGGGGAATCGGGTCGAGCTCGGCGAGATCGAAGCGGCCCTCACGGGACTGCCGGACGTTAGGGAAGCGGCGGTCACCGTGCACGAGGAGGGAGCCGACGGTCCTCGTCTGTGCGCGTATCTGGTGGCTGAGCGGGCCTATGAAGCCAAAGAGCTGCGGGAGAGTCTCGCGGCTGTCCTGCCGCCCTATATGATTCCCTCGTTCTTCGCGCAGCTGGAGCGGATGCCGCTGACGCCGAACGGCAAGCTCGACCGCCGGGCCCTGCCGGAGCCGGACAGCTCCCTGACCGAAGCCAGAACGAGCTTTCTCGCTCCGAGAAACGCGGCGGAACAGGACATGGCGCAGCTGTGGGAGGAAGTCCTGGGCGTCCGCCCGGTCGGCGTTCGGGACGACTTCTTCGAGCTGGGCGGTCATTCGCTCAAAGCGACGGTGCTGGCGGCCCGGATTCAAAAGCAGCTTGGCGTGGCTGTGCATCTGAGGGATCTGTTCGAGCATCCGTCCGTAGAGGGGTTGACGGAGCTGCTTGTCTCCAGGGAAAGGAGCTCGGTCGAGGCGCTGAAGCCCGTACCGGTGGGAGACCACTACCCGCTGACCTCGGCCCAAAAGCGGCTGTTCGTACTGCGGCAGCTCGAAGGCGCGGAGCTCGCATATAACATGCCGGCGGCTTTCATGCTGACCGGACGGCTGGATTCGCAGCGGCTTGAGGCCGCCTTGCAGATGATGATCGAACGCCACGAGTCTCTGCGCACCTCGTTCGCCGTGGTGGACGGCGAACCCGCCCAATTCATCCGTGAAAGCGTCGACTTTGCCGTCAGCTATACCGATGGGGAAGGGATGGGAGCGGAGGAGCATGTGCGCCGTTTCCTCCGTCCATTCGAGCTGGATACAGCTCCGCTGATGCGGGCCTCAGTGGTGCGGCTGGCCGATGAGAAGTATCTGCTGCTGCTCGACATGCATCATATCGTCTCTGACGGGGTGTCCATAAGCCTGTTCGTCGAGGAATTCCGGGCGCTGTATGCCGGCGGTGAGCTGGCCCCGCTGCACCTGCAGTACAAAGACTATGCGGTCTGGCAGCAGAGCTATGCCCGCAGCACAGCCTACAATGCGCAGAGAGCATACTGGCTGCGCCAAATGGAGGGCGACCTCCCGGTGCTGCAGCTGCCGTCCGACTTCCCTCGTCCAGCGTCGCGCAACTTTGCCGGAGGCCGGGTGGATTTCCGGCTGGGCGCCGAATTGTCGGGTGCCGTCCGAAAGCTGGCCGCGGAACTGGGAGCCACGCCGTACATGGTGCTGCTGGCCGCCTATAGCACTCTTCTGTCGCGGCTGACCGGCCAGGAGGAGGTGATGATCGGTTCTCCGGCAGCGGGCAGGCCCTATGCGGACTTGACCGGGGTGATCGGTATGTTCGTCCAGACGCTGGCGCTGCGAACCCGTCCTGCCGGCGCGAAGACGTTCGCCGAGCTGACGGAGGAAGTGAAGCGGACGACACTGGAGGCGCTCGAACACGGCGCGTATCCGCTGGAGGATCTGATCGATGAAGTGGTCCGTGAGAGGGATCTCAGCCGCAACCCTCTGTTCGATGCGGTCTTCGTGCTGCAGAACACAGATACGCCGCCGCTCGCTCTGCCGGAGCTCGGAGTGGAGATCTACCCTGTTGCCGACCGCACAGCCAAGTTTGATCTGACCCTGCAGATTAGCGAGCATCCGGACGGCTACCATGGCTCTGTGGAATATGCGACGGCCTTGTTCACCCGGGAGACGGCCGAGCGGTGGAGCGGATACTATACGGAGCTGCTGCGCCATGCGGTCGCCGCTCCGGAGAAGCCACTCTTGGGGGTGAAGCTGGTGAGCCGGGAGACGGAGCTTGCCCGGCTGCTGGCTTTCAGCGGGATTCCGGTGCGCAGCGCACCGGAAGAATCGATTGTGGAGCGCTTCCAGGAAAGCGTCCGCCGCTACCCTGGGCAGCGCGCCGTCGTATTCGGCAGCGAAGAGCTGACCTATGGGGAGCTATCAGAGCGCGTCGCAGGGCTGGCCGACAAGCTGATCCGCGGAGGACTGCGTCCGAAGGCGTTCGTAGCCATACTCGCGGACCGCTCCGCCGGGTTTGTCACGGCCGTGCTCGGAATTTTGCAGGCGGGCGGCGTCTATGTGCCGCTGGACCCCGAGGCGCCGGAAGAGCGTCTGAGCCTGATCCTGGAAGACTGCGGTGCGCAGTTCCTGCTGGCCGCCGGAGACGCTGCCGTGCCGGCCGCCTTCGGCGGCACGGTGATCCGTTTGTCCGAGTTGACGCCGGAAGACGGCGTGCCCGCAACGAATGCCTCGGACGATGGGAGAAGACCGTCGGCCGGCGACCCGGCGTATCTGATGTACACCTCGGGGACCACGGGACGGCCTAAAGGCGTGCTGGTCACTCACGGCAGCGTAGTCAATCTAGTGCATACCGGCAGCTATGTACCGTTCGGACCGGAGCATCGGTTCGCCCAGACGGGCTCCGTCGGTTTTGATGCGGCGACCTTCGAGCTGTTCGGCGCGCTTCTGCACGGCGCCACGCTATACCCGGTCCGCAAGGAAGTGTTACTCGGCGCACAGAGTATGGGAGACTTCGTAAAGGAGAACGGCATCACGGTAATGTTCCTATCGACCTCGCTCTTTCACCAGCTCGCTGCCGAAGATGCCAAGCTCTTCGCGGGATTGCGGCATCTGATTCTGGGTGGGGAGGTGCTGTCGCCGAAGCATGCCCATGCCGTGCGGGCCGCTTGCCCGAAGCTGACGGTCTGGAATGGCTACGGGCCGACGGAGAACACGACGTTCTCGACGGCTCTGCTTGTTGGGGACGAACAGGTGTCGGCCAGCCTGCCCATCGGCCGGCCGATCGCAGGCACGACGGCTTACGTGCTTGGAACGGACGGCCAGCTGCTTCCGGTCGGCGTGCCTGGCGAGCTGTGGCTCGGAGGCGCAGGCGTGGCCTGCGGGTATTGGAATCAGCCGGAGCTGACGGCAGAGAAATTCAAGGACGACCCTTTCCTGCCCGGCGGCACTATGTATGCGACGGGGGATTGGGCGCGCTGGCTGCCGGATGGCACGCTGGAATACCGGGGAAGAATCGACCAGCAGGTCAAAATCCGCGGCCACCGGATCGAACTGGCGGAAATCGAGGCCCGGCTGCTGCAGTATCCGGGGCTTAGCCAAGCGGCGGTTCTCATCCGGCGGGACCTGGCGGAGACGGAAGCCCTCTGCGCCTATTACGTTTGCGATGGACCAAGTGCAACCGACCCTGCGCAGCTTCGCGCCTACCTCTCCGCAGCGCTGCCGGCGTATATGGTGCCCGTGTATTATACCGAGCTGGAGGAGCTGCCGCTGACGCGCAACGGCAAGCTGGATCGTTCCGCGCTGCCGTTTCCGACGGGCGGCCCGGCGGGGGCGGCGCCTTATGCAGCGCCGCGCACCCCGGTGGAGCTTCGACTGGCGGAGATCTGGCAGGAGGTGCTGCACCTTCCGCAGGCGGGCCTGCGGGATGACTTCTTTGAGCTTGGGGGCCATTCCTTGAAGGCAATGAATCTCGTATCCCGCATTCATCAGTTGCTTGGGGTTCAGCTCGCGGTCGGCGATGTGTTCCGCTATCCCAAGCTAGGAGAGCTCGCTCTCGCCGTAGAGCGGGGACAGAGGGAATCGTTCCATGCTCTGCAGCCTGTGGGTCTGCGGGAGTACTATCCGGTTACGTCCGCCCAGAAGCGTCTGTATGTGCTTCATCAGATGGAGGGGGCGGAGCTCGCCTACAACATGCCTGCCGCCCTGCGGCTGCGCGGACCGGTGTCCCTCGAACGGATGGCGTCCGCTCTGAAGACTCTGACGGAACGGCACGACGTGCTTCGCACGTCATTCGAAATGGCCGGCGGCGAGCCGGTGCAAAGGATCCGGGAGGAGGCGGAGGTGGACTTTTCCTACGGGGATGCGGCTGAGGCTTCGGAGGAACTGCTGTGCGAGTTCATTCGTCCGTTCGACTTGCACCGGGCACCGCTGCTGCGCGTTCGGCTGGTCCGCCTGTCCGAGGAGGAGCATTTGCTCCTGTTCGACATGCACCATATCATTTCCGACGGCACGTCCATGAGCGTGCTGATCCGGGAGCTCAGTGAAATTTATTCGGGCGCTGCCCTAGCCCCGCAGCCCCTGCAGTATAAGGATTATGCGGTCTGGATGGAGGGCGTCCGGCATACGCCGGCTTATGCGGGGCATCGTGCCTACTGGCTCGATCAGCTAGCCGGCGAACTGCCGGTGCTGCAGCTGCCCGCAGATGCGGTGCGTCCTCCGGTTCGCAGCTTTGCAGGCGGACGGCAGGAGTTCGTGATCGAGGCTCCGCTGGCCGGGAAGCTACGCAAGCTAGCGAAGGAGACGGGAACGACGCTGTTCATGGTCCTGCTGGCCGCTTACAGCCTGCTTCTGTCCCGGTTGTCCGGGCAGGAGGACGTCATTGTCGGAACGCCGATTGCAGGGAGGCCGCATGCCGACCTGTCCGGGATGCTGGGCATGTTCGTCAACACGCTGGCCCTGCGTTCGACTCCGGCTGCCGACCGGACGTTCCGCGATTATCTCGACGAAGTGAAACGGGTGTCCCTAAAGGCGTTCGAGCATGCGGAGTTTCCGTTCGAGGAGCTCGTCGACCAGGTTAACCAGCAGCGCGACGTCAGCCGCAATCCGGTTTTCGACGCCATGTTTGCCCTGCAGAATATGGAGGAGTCCCCTCTGGAGCTGCCCGGGGTGGAGGTGTCGCCGTACGAGATCGGCACCGATACGTCCAAATTCGATTTGTCCCTCTTCGTCTTTGAGCGGGGCGAGGAGCTGCACTACAGTCTGGAATATGCCTCCGCGCTGTTCGAATCCCGCACGGCTGCGCGGTGGAAAGCGCATTTCGAGGAGCTGCTGCACCATGTGTCCTCCGAACCGGATACGCTGCTGGGCGCAGCGAATCTGCTGAGTGAGCAGGACCGGGACGCCCTGCGTTCGTGGACCCGTGGCCCGGAAGTCCGGCTGCCGTCCATGACGCTGGACGAACTGCTCCGCGTGCAAGCGACGAAGACGCCGGATGCCCGGGCACTCGTCTCCCGCGGCGTTGCGGTCACTTACCGCGAGCTCGACCGCCAATCGGACCAGTTGGCCGAGGCTCTGCGCCGCCGGGGATTGTGCCCTGGCCATATCGTCGGCCTGATGGCCGGACGTACGCCGGAGATGATTGCCGCGCTCTTCGGCATCCTGAAGGCGGGCGCGGCCTTCCTACCGGTCGACGCTTCCTATTCGGATGAGCGGATCAAGTACATGCTGGAGAATGCGGGTACAGACTTCCTGCTGACCGATGCCGAGCGGGCGGCTCGCGGCGGCAGTTTTGGATGCGCTCCGCTGACGATAGAAGCTCTGCTGGCCGAGGAAGAGGCGAGGGAAGCTTCCTCCGCATCCCTGCCGGGACTGCAGGCGGGAGATGGCGGACGGCTGCTCTATGTCATCTATACTTCAGGCACGACGGGCCTGCCAAAGGGAGTCATGCTGGAGCACGGCAGCATGCTCAATCTGCTGGCGCATCAGTACGAGCATACCGCGATTCCCTTCGACGGGAATGTGCTGCAGTATGCTTCCCACAGCTTCGATGTCAGCTACCAGGAGATCTTCTCCACGCTGCTGGCCGGCGGAACGCTGCATCTGATCGATGAGGGAATGCGGCAGGACCCTGCCGCCTTGTTCCGCTATGTGGACGAGCAGGAGATTGAAACGTTGCTGCTGCCTACGTCGTTCGTCAAGTTCGTCTGGAACGATCCGGCTTACGAGCCGGTGTGGCCGCGAGGGGTCAAACACCTGGTGACGGCGGGCGAAGCGCTGATTGTCGGCGAGCCGCTGCAGCGTTATTTGCAGGAGCGGGGCGTGACGTTGCATAACCATTACGGTCCGTCGGAAACGCATGTGGCCACCACCTGCACGATCCTGCCTCATGCGCCCGCTCCGACCCAGCCGCCGATCGGCAAGCCCATCGCCAATTCGGAGGTCTATATCTTAGACCCTCTCGGTCAGCCGCTGCCCGCCGGTGTGGCGGGAGAGCTGTATATCGGCGGAGCCTGCGTCGGCAGAGGTTATGTGAACCAGCCTGAGCTGACACGAGAGAAATTCGTGCCTAACCCTTGGCTGCCAGGGACCTTGATGTACCGGACTGGCGACCGTGCGCGGTGGCTGGAGGACGGGACGATTGAATACGGCGGACGCTTCGACCACCAAGTGAAGGTCCGCGGTTATCGGGTAGAGCCCGGCGAGATCGAAACACGGCTTATGAGCATCGAGGGGATCCGGGAAGCGGCCGTTCTGGCGCTGCCCGCCGATCAGGGCGGTCATGAACTGTGCGCTTATGTTGCCGGCGGACGCCGCTTCACTTCGCAGGAACTGCGGGCGGAACTGAAACGGTCCCTGCCGGATTACATGATTCCTGCCTATTTCGTACAGCTGGATGAGCTGCCAGTCACCTCGAACGGCAAAATCGACCGCAGGGCGTTGCCGCAGCCGGCCGGAGGCGGAGCGGAGGGAGAGTATACCGCCCCTCGCACCGGAACGGAAGCTGTGCTGGTCCGCCTCTGGCAGGAGGTGCTCGGTGCGGAGCGGGTCGGCATTCGCGACAACTTCTTCGAGCTCGGCGGCCACTCGCTGCGTGCGATGACGCTGGTCTCCCGCATCCATCAGGCGCTGGGGATCGAAGTGCCGCTGAGGCAGCTGTTCCTGACGCCGACGATCGAGAGTCTGGCGGAAGAGCTGCGCACGGCATCCGGACAAGGATACGAGGCCCTGCTCCCTGCGGCGAAGCGGGAGACCTACCCACTGACGTCCGCACAGAAGCGGCTGTATGTGCTGCAGCAGCTGGAAGGGGCGGAGCTCAGTTACAACATGCCCGCGGCGTTCCTGCTGGAGGGCTCGCTCGACCGGCAGCGGCTGGAGGCCGCGCTGCAGGCCATGGTCGAACGCCATGAAGTGTTGCGCACCTCGTTTGCCGTAGTGGACGGCGAGCCAGTGCAGATCGTTCGGGAGGCGGCGAATTTCTCCGTCTGCTTCCTGCAGGCGGAGCCCTCCCAGGCGGAGGAGGAGGCGCGTGCCTTCCTGCAGCCGTTTGATCTTGAGCGGGCGCCGCTGCTGCGGACTACGCTGGTGAGCATATCCGGGGAGAGGCACCTGCTGCTGCTCGATCTGCATCATATCGTCGCCGACGGCACCTCGATCGCGCTGTTCGTGGAGGAATTCACGAAGTTGTACGCGGGAGAAGTATTGGAGCCGGTGCGCCTGCAATACAAGGATTTTGCCGTATGGCAGGCCGGCTTCCGCGGGAGCGAGGCCTATCGGCGCCAGGAAGCTTACTGGCTCGGCCGGTTCGCCGGCGGCGAGCTGCCGGCGCTGAGTCTGCCTGCGGATCATCCGCGCACGTCCCAACGAAGTTTTGAAGGCGGACGGGTAGAGCTGGTGCTGGATAGCGAGCTGACCGAAGCGGCGCGCAGGCTCGCCCGAGAGAGCGACGCTACGCTGTACATGGTGCTTCTGGCGTCCTACGGCGTCCTGCTGTCACGTCTCAGCGGACAGGAAGAGCTCGTGGTGGGCTCGCCGGTGGCCGGCCGGCCGCATGCTGACCTGCAGCACATGCTCGGCATGTTCGTGAACACGCTGGCCCTGCGTACGAATCCGGCGGGGGAAAAGACGTTCGCCGCTTATCTGGAGGAAGTGAAGCTAGCAGCGCTGGACGCCTTCGAGCATGGCGATTATCCGTTCGAAGAGCTGGTTGAAGCGGTCGTGAAGGAGCGTGATCTCAGCCGCAACCCGCTGTTCGACGCTATGTTTGTGCTGCAGAACACGGACAAAGCGGAACTTGTGCTGCCCGGTCTGCAACTGGCTCCCTATGACATCGAGAACACGGCAGCCAAGTTTGACCTTACGCTGTCGGTCACCGAGGAGCCGGACGGTCTGCGCTGCGTGTGGGAGTACGCGGCCGGGCTGTTCGAGAGGACGACGGTGGAACGCTGGGCCGGCGGCTGGGCGGAGGTGCTTCACCAGATCACAAAGGATCCGCAGACCACGCTCGGCAGCGTAAGTTTACTGACGGCGTCTGAGCGGGATGTGATGCTGTACGGATGGAACGCCACGGCGTTGGAGCTGCCAGAGCAGGCGACGCTGCCTGCCCTGCTGCAGGCGCAGGCGGAGCGGACGCCGGAAGCGCCGGCGGTGGTCCATGGCGGAGCAGCTTGGACGTATGGCCAGCTGCACGGCCGCTCGAATGCCATCGCCCGCTGGCTGGGCGAGCGCGGCGTGAAGCGCGAGGAGCGGGTCGGAGTACTGATGAGCCGCACGCCGCAGCTGATCGCCGGGCTGCTGGGGATTCTCAAGGCCGGCGGGGCATATGTGCCGATGGACCCGTCGCTGCCGGCGGAGCGTCTGGAGGCGATGCTTCGCGATGCGGGCATCCGCGTCGTGCTGAGTGAAACGGCGCAGCGCGGCGTGCTGGACGGTCTGCGGGAGATTCCGCTGCGCGAGGTCCTGTGCCTGGATGCGGCGGAGAAAGCGTCGGCACGCTTCGGGGTGCTGCCTGTAGAGGACGGCATTCGGCCGCCGGCGGCCGGTCTCAGAGAGACGGCGGCTGCCCTGGAGGAGGCTGCGGAAGCAAGGAACACAGCGGATGATCTCCCGTCCTCTAACAGGGAACTTTTGTGGGCTGCTGGCGCGGAACAGTCCTCCGCCTCGGCGCTGGACTTCGCTGCCGCAGAACAATCGGCGTCTGGCGTATTGCAGGCAGACGGCTCCGAGGTAGCCCAAGGCTCCGCGATGGTCTACACCTGCGCCTCGGCGCTTGACGCCTATTCGGTGGAGGCTGTGGAAACGGACGTACGGCCGGAGGACAGCGCCTATGTGATGTACACCTCCGGCACGACGGGCACGCCGAAGGGCGTGGTCGTCGAGCACCGGAACGTGGTGAACTTCATCGCCGGCATGCTCCGCGAGCTGCCGTTCGGCGAGGGACGCTCCATGCTCGGCATCACGACGGTGTCCTTCGATATTTTCGTCACCGAGAGCTGGGTGCCGCTCGCCTGCGGCATGAAGATCGTGCTTGCGGGCGAAGCGGAGCAGGAGGATGCGGGTCTGCTGGCGGAGCTGCTGGCGCAGCAACCGGTGCAGATGATGCAGACAACGCCTTCGCGCCTGCAGATGCTGCTCGGCGACGGGCGGAGCGCGGCGCAGCTGCACCCCCTGGATGCCGTGCTCGTCGGCGGGGAACCGCTGCCGGCCTCGCTGCCGCGAGCGCTCGGGGCCTATACGGAAGCGGCGGTCTACAACATGTACGGGCCGACGGAGACGACCGTCTGGTCGACGTACGACCGCGTGAAGGCGGGAGAGCGGATCACGATCGGCCGCCCGATCGCCAATACGCAGGTGTATGTGGTGAACGACTCGCTGCAGCCGCAGCCGGTCGGCGCGGCGGGCGAGCTGTGCATCGGCGGAGCGGGCGTAGCGCGGGAATACGGGGCGCGGGCGGAGCTGACGGCGGAGAAATTCGTGGAGAGCCCGTTCGTGCCCGGCGAGCGAATGTACCGCACCGGAGATCTGGCGCGCTGGCTGCCGGACGGGCGGCTGGAGCACCTGGGCCGGATCGACCACCAGGTGAAGATCCGGGGGTACCGGATCGAGCTTGGGGAGATCGAAGCGAAGCTGCTGCAGGCGGAAGGCGTACGCGAAGCGGTGGTGACGGTGCTGGCGGCTGAAGGAGCCGAAGCGGCGCAGGAGCTGTGCGCGTACGTGACGGGAGAGCGGGAACTTGCGGCTTCTGAACTGCGAGGCCGGCTGGCTGCAGTACTGCCGTCATATATGATCCCGTCGTACTTCGTGCAGCTGGCGGAGCTGACGCTGACGACCAGCGGCAAGGTGACCGCCGCCGGCTGCCTAGGCCGGACGCCGCGTCGTCGGCCGGAGCGGAGAAGGGCTACATCGCTCCGCGGAATGCCGTAGAAGCGCAGCTGGCGGATCTGTGGCAGGAGGTGCTGGGCGTAGAGCGAGTGAGTATCCGTGAGGACTTCTTCGAGCTCGGCGGGCATTCGCTGCGGGCGATGACACTGATCTCGCGCATCCACCAGGCGATGGGGGCGGAGCTGCCCCTGCGGCAGCTGTTCCTGACGCCGACGGTGGAGGGACTTGCGGCCGCGGTGGAAGCCGCGGGCGCGGGAACGTATGAAGGGCTGCAGCCGGCGCCGAAGCAGGCATACTACCCGCTGACATCGGCGCAGAAGCGGCTGTACGTGCTGCAGCAGCTGGAGGGAGCGGAGCTCAGCTACAACATGCCGGCGGCGCTGAAGCTGACCGGCAGGCTGGACCGGACGCGGCTGGAGCGAGCGCTGCGGGCGATGATCGCCCGCCACGATGTGCTGCGTACCTCGTTTGCCGTCGTGGACGGCGAGCCGGTGCAGCTCGTGCAGGAGGCGGTGGAATTCGCGGTCGGCTACGAGGAGGCGGAGGAGCATCAGGCGGAAGAGCGAATCCGGGCGTTCCTGCAGCCGTTCGACCTGGCGGAGGCGCCGCTGCTGAGGGCGGCGGTGATTCGTCTGGCGGAGGAGGAGCATCTGCTGCTGGTGGATCTGCATCATATCGTCTCCGACGGTGCGTCGATGAGTCTGTTCGTAGAGGAATTCACGCAGCTGTATGCCGGCCGCACGCCGGATCCGCTGCGTCTGCAGTACAAGGATTATGCCGTGTGGCAATCGGAGTTCCGCCGCAGCGATGCTTACGCACGGCAGCGGGCCTACTGGCTCGGCCGGTTTACCGATGGAGAACTGCCGGTGCTGAATCTGCCGGCGGACCATCCGCGTCCTCCGCAGCGCAGCTTCGCGGGGGGGCTGGTGGAATTCCGGCTTGACGGAAAGCTGGCGGGGGCGGTGCGGCAGCTTGCCCGTGAGAGCGGGGTCACCGTATATATGGTGCTTATGGCGGCCTACGGAGTGCTGCTGTCGCGTCTGAGCGGACAGGAAGATCTCATCGTGGGCTCTCCGGTGGCAGGGCGGCCGCACGCCGATCTGCAGCCTATGCTCGGCATGTTCGTGAACACCCTGGCCCTGCGCACGGAACCGGCGGCGGACAAGACCTTCGCCGCCTATCTGGAGGAAGTGAAGCAGTCGGCGCTGGAGGCCTTCGAGCATGGAGAGTATCCGTTCGAGGAGCTGGTGGAAGGCGTGGTGCGGCAGCGGGACCTCAGCCGCAATCCGCTGTTCGATGCGATGTTTGTGCTTCAGAATACCGAGAAGGCGGAGCTGGCTCTGCCCGGTCTGGAGCTGGCATCCTATCCGCTGGCATACAACACCGCCAAGTTCGACCTTACGCTGTCGGTCACGGAGCAGGATGAGGACATGCACTGCGCGCTGGAGTATGCTTCGGGACTCTTCGAGAAGGCTACGGCGGAGCGCTGGGCGGGCCACTGGACCGAGCTGCTGCGCCAAGTGACGGGGAACCCGCAGGTGACGCTGGGACGGGCTGGTCTGCTGACGGCGAAACAACGGGAGCGGCTGCTGGCCGCACCGCCTGCGACCGGCGCAGCGGCATCACAGGCATCCGGAACGCTTCATGAGCTCTTTGAAGCGCAGGCGGCGCGCACGCCGGAGCATACAGCGCTCGAATGCGGCGGCCGGAGCTGGACTTACAGGCAGCTGAACGAACGTTCGAATGCCATAGCTTGGGCGCTGCGGCACCATGGGGCCGGCACTGACCGGATTGTAGCCGTGCACTGCGGACGGTCACTGGAGATGGCCTCCGCCCTGCTCGGCGTGCTGAAATCCGGCGCGGCCTATCTGCCGCTGTCCGTGGAAGACCCGGCGGAACGGAGGAACCACCTGCTGGCCGACAGCGGTGCTCTGCTGCTGCTGACCGACTCTGTGACCGAAGCGCCGTGCCCGGTAGTTTCGCTGCAGGATCGGGAGCTTATGGACTTTGTGCCGGAGAATCCCGAAGCTTCGGCGGGTCCCGAGCATTTGGCATACGTGATCTATACGTCGGGTACGACCGGTCAACCGAAAGGCGTCCTCGTCGAGCACCGCGGTATCGTGCATACCCTGTGCTGGAAAACGTCGACCTACGGCTTCGAAGGCGGAAGGGCGCTTCATGCCAGCCCTTACGTGTTCGACGCCTTCCTGCCGCATTTCTTCGGTCCGCTGCTCACAGGAGCGACTATTGTGCTCCTGCGAGACGAGGAGCTGAAGGATCCGGGAATTTTGGTGAACGCCCTGGTCGAACGGGAGATTACGCACGCCCAGTTTACAACGGGTATGTTCTCCGCGCTGCTGGAACTGCTGCCTTCCAGGCTGCCCGCGCTGCGCAGCGTGGTGGTCGGCGGGGAGAGAATTACGAGCGCGTTGATCGATAACATGATGAAGTACGATGGAGTCGCATGGGTGAGCGAGTACGGGCCGACAGAGAACAGTGTGGTCTCCGCCGCCCTGCTGCTCCTGCATCCGGGGCAGGCTCATGGGCTTGGTCAGCCGATCGGTCTGACAAGAGCCTATGTGCTCTCGGAACAGGGCGAGCTGCAGCCGCACGGCGTACCCGGCGAGCTGTGCTTGAGCGGTCCCGGGCTGGCCCGTGGCTATCTGGGACAGCCGGAACTGACGGCACGAAAATTCATCCGGCACCCGTTCCTGCCCGGTGAGCGGCTCTACCGTACCGGCGACTTGGTCCGTCTGCTGGCGGACGGGTCTATGGAATATATCGGGCGGAAGGACGATCAGGTCAAAATTCGAGGCCACCGCATCGAACTCGGTGAAATCGAGAGCAGAATGCGGGAGATGGACGGTGTGACCGAGGCTGTGGTCCAAGCCCGAGCGGACGAGCAGGGGCACGATCAGCTGTGCGCTTATGTCATAGGCACGCCGTCCGCCTTCGCGGGGCTGCGTGCTCGTCTGGCTGCGGCGCTGCCGGCCTACATGGTGCCCGCCCACTTTGTGAAGCTGGAGCGTCTGCCGCTTACCGGCAGCGGCAAAGTGGATTACCGGGCGCTGCCTAAACCGGAGACTGCGGCAGGAGTGCCTTATGCTTCCCCCCGCACACCGGAGGAGCAGGCGATTGCAGAAGTATGGCAGCAGGTGCTGGGCGTGGAACGGGTCGGCAGGGATGACCACTTCTTCGATCTGGGCGGCGATTCCATCAAGTCCATTCAGGTCGTCTCGCGCCTCCTGCAGGCCGGTTATCAACTGGATATGAAAGATCTGTTCCGATATCCGGTAGCAGCCCAGCTCAGCCTCCGGCTTGCCCGCGTAAGCGGCGGCACCGCGCAGGGCGAGGTTCGGGGCCGGCTTCAGCTTACGCCGATCCAGCGCTGGTTTATCGCCCGGGAGCTGCCGGATTCCCATCATTTCAACCAGGCAGTGATGCTCTTCCGTCCTGAACGTTATCATGCCGATGCGCTGCAGCAGGCGGCGCAGCAGATCGCCGTGCACCACGACGCTCTGCGGGCGGTGCTGCAGAAGACGGAGGACGGAGAACACATCCTGCATATCCGCGGCACCGGGGAGAGCGAACTCTTCCGGTGGGAGGAGCACGACCTGCGCGGCGAGCGGGAGTGGGAATCCCATGTGGAACGCAGAGCCAGCGAGTTGCAGCGGGGCTTACGGCTGGAGACCGGACCGCTGATGGCTCTGGGTTTGTTCCGGTGCGAGGACGGGGATCATCTCCTGATCGCCATCCATCACTTGGTGATCGACGGAGTGTCCTGGCGGATCCTGTTCGAAGATCTGGCTGCCGCCTATGGGGAAGCCGAGCAGGGCAGCACGGCCGTTCTGCCGTTGAAGACGGACTCGTTCCAAGCGTGGTCACGGGAGCTGGCTTGGTATGCGTCCACTCCGGCGGTAGAGCGGCAGCGGGAATATTGGGCAGGGATATCCGCCGCCGCTGCGGCGACTGCGCCGCTGCCCAAGGATTTCTCCGCGGAGAACCCGACGCTGGAAACGAGCAGCCAGGTTACCCTCCAGTGGTCGCGCGAAGAGACGCGTCTGCTGCTGAAGGAAGCGCACCGGGCTTACGGGACGGATATCAACGATCTGCTGCTAGCCGCTTTGGCCCGGGCCGCAGGGAACTGGTCGGGCCTTGGGTGGATGCCGGTCATGCTGGAAGGACACGGGCGGGAATCGGTCGTGCCGGGCATGGATATCTCCCGGACCGTAGGCTGGTTCACCACCAGCTATCCGGTCTTGCTCGAAGCCGGACTTGATGTGACGCTTGCCCAGCACATCAAACGGGTGAAGGAAAACCTGCGGACCATACCCGATAAGGGAATGGGATACGGTCTGCTGCGTTATCTGGCTCAGCCGAACCCTTCGGAAGAGCTGGTCTGCGAGCCGGAGATCAGTTTTAACTATCTCGGTCAGTTCGACGAAGATCTGGAGCGAAGCGCGCTGCAGCTGTCGCCGCTGTCCGCCGGCGAGGCGGTCAGCGGACGGCACCGGCGGACCGCCGTGCTGGAATTCAACGGGATGGTCGCCGGCGGTGAGCTGCGCCTGAACCTGGGCTACAGCAGGGAGCAGTACCGCCGGGAAACCGTGGAGCGCCTCGCGCAGCTGTTGCACGAGAGCCTGCGGGAGATCATCTCGCACTGCGCGGCGAAGGAGCGGCCGGAGCTGACGCCGAGCGACCTGCTCCAGCCGGGCTTCACGCAGGAGGAGCTGGACGCGCTGACGGAGCGCACAAGCGCGCTGGGCGAGATCGAGAACGTCTACGCGCTGACGCCGATGCAGCAGGGCATGCTGTTCCACAGCCGGCTGGATCCGCAGGCGGGCGCGTATGTGAACCAAATGCATCTGACGCTGCGGGGACGCCTGGATGAGGAGGTGCTGCAGCGCAGCTGGCAGACGGTGATCGGACGCCATGCCGCCCTGCGCACAAGCATCGACACCGGGTGGCGCAGCCAGCCGCTGCAGGTTGTCTTCCGCCGCCGTGCGCTGGCGGTCGAGTACATCGACCTGCGTTCGATGACGCCGGCGGAGCAGCAGGCGGAGGCGGCCTCCTGGATGGAGGCGGACCGACTCCGGGGGTACGACGTGGAGTCGGAGATGTTGATGCGCGTGGCCGTGATGGAAACCGGCGGGGACACCTGCCATCTGCTGTGGAGCTTCCATCACATCGTCATGGACGGGTGGTGCCTGCCGCTGGTGCTGCAGGAGGTGCTCACGGTATACGCCGCGCTGCTGCGCGGGGAAGCGCCTGCGCTGCCGGCGGCCGGAGCGTACAGCGAATACATCGCCTGGCTGGCGCGGCAGGACGGGGAAGCGGCAGCGGACTACTGGAGCGGCCGGTTGGCCGGGTACGAGCCGGCGGCGGCGCTGCCGAAGCAGCAGCGGCAGGCGGACGGCTATGAGGCCCGTCGCCTGGCCTGGACGCTGGACGCGGAGCAAGCCGCGCGGCTGCAGCGGACGGCGAAGGCGCAGGGCGTGACGCTGAACACGCTGCTGCAGACGGCCTGGGGTCTGGTGCTGCAGCGCTACAGCGGACAGCGCGACGCCGTGTTCGGCGGCGTGGTATCGGGCAGGCCGTCCGGCCTGCCCGGCGTGGAAGGCATGATCGGTCTGTTCATCAACACGCTGCCGGTGCGCGTCACCTGCAGCGCCGGGGACACAGCGGCCGACGTGCTGCGCCGGGTGCAGGAGGAGGCGCTGGCCTCGCAGGCATATGCCTACTACCCGCTGCATGAGATCCAGGCGCGTTGCACGAGTGTCCGGGAGTTGATTGACCATCTGCTGATCTTCGAGAACTACCCCGTACCGGCCCGCGCGGAGACGGACGGCGGTACGGAGGAGGCGGGCCTGGAGATTACGGGCTTCGAAGCCGAGGAGCGGACGAACTACGACCTGACGGTGATGATCCAGCCGGGCGAGGAGCTCCGGATTCATTTCGATTACAACGGCCGGACGTATGAGGAAGAGGCGATGCGGCGGCTGCAGGGGCACTGGATGGGCCTGCTGGAGCAGATCGCCGCAAACCCTGTCCTGCCGGTGGAAGAGCTGGAGCTGTTGACGGCGGCCGAGCGGGATGTGATGCTGTACGGATGGAACGCCACGGCGTTGGAGCTGCCAGAGCAGGCGACGCTGCCTGCCCTGCTGCAGGCGCAGGCGGAGCGGACGCCGGAAGCGCCGGCGGTGGTCCATGGCGGAGCAGCTTGGACGTATGGCCAGCTGCACGGCCGCTCGAATGCCATCGCCCGCTGGCTGGGCGAGCGCGGCGTGAAGCGCGAGGAGCGGGTCGGAGTACTGATGAGCCGCACGCCGCAGCTGATCGCCGGGCTGCTGGGGATTCTCAAGGCCGGCGGGGCATATGTGCCGATGGACCCGTCGCTGCCGGCGGAGCGTCTGGAGGCGATGCTTCGCGATGCGGGCATCCGCGTCGTGCTGAGTGAAACGGCGCAGCGCGGCGTGCTGGACGGTCTGCGGGAGATTCCGCTGCGCGAGGTCCTGTGCCTGGATGCGGCGGAGAAAGCGTCGGCACGCTTCGGGGTGCTGCCTGTAGAGGACGGCATTCGGCCGCCGGCGGCCGGTCTCAGAGAGACGGCGGCTGCCCTGGAGGAGGCTGCGGAAGCAAGGAACACAGCGGATGATCTCCCGTCCTCTAACAGGGAACTTTTGTGGGCTGCTGGCGCGGAACAGTCCTCCGCCTCGGCGCTGGACTTCGCTGCCGCAGAACAATCGGCGTCTGGCGTATTGCAGGCAGACGGCTCCGAGGTAGCCCAAGGCTCCGCGATGGTCTACACCTGCGCCTCGGCGCTTGACGCCTATTCGGTGGAGGCTGTGGAAACGGACGTACGGCCGGAGGACAGCGCCTATGTGATGTACACCTCCGGCACGACGGGCACGCCGAAGGGCGTGGTCGTCGAGCACCGGAACGTGGTGAACTTCATCGCCGGCATGCTCCGCGAGCTGCCGTTCGGCGAGGGACGCTCCATGCTCGGCATCACGACGGTGTCCTTCGATATTTTCGTCACCGAGAGCTGGGTGCCGCTCGCCTGCGGCATGAAGATCGTGCTTGCGGGCGAAGCGGAGCAGGAGGATGCGGGTCTGCTGGCGGAGCTGCTGGCGCAGCAACCGGTGCAGATGATGCAGACAACGCCTTCGCGCCTGCAGATGCTGCTCGGCGACGGGCGGAGCGCGGCGCAGCTGCACCCCCTGGATGCCGTGCTCGTCGGCGGGGAACCGCTGCCGGCCTCGCTGCCGCGAGCGCTCGGGGCCTATACGGAAGCGGCGGTCTACAACATGTACGGGCCGACGGAGACGACCGTCTGGTCGACGTACGACCGCGTGAAGGCGGGAGAGCGGATCACGATCGGCCGCCCGATCGCCAATACGCAGGTGTATGTGGTGAACGACTCGCTGCAGCCGCAGCCGGTCGGCGCGGCGGGCGAGCTGTGCATCGGCGGAGCGGGCGTAGCGCGGGAATACGGGGCGCGGGCGGAGCTGACGGCGGAGAAATTCGTGGAGAGCCCGTTCGTGCCCGGCGAGCGAATGTACCGCACCGGAGATCTGGCGCGCTGGCTGCCGGACGGGCGGCTGGAGCACTTGGGCCGGATCGACCACCAGGTGAAGATCCGGGGGTACCGGATCGAGCTTGGGGAGATCGAAGCGAAGCTGCTGCAGGCGGAAGGCGTACGCGAAGCGGTGGTGACGGTGCTGGCGGCTGAAGGAGCCGAAGCGGCGCAGGAGCTGTGCGCGTACGTGACGGGAGAGCGGGAGCTCGCGGCCGGCGAGCTGCGAGGCCGGCTGGCTGCAGTACTGCCGTCGTATATGATCCCGTCGTACTTCGTGCAGCTGGCAGAGCTGCCGCTGACGACCAGCGGCAAGGTGGACCGCCGCCGGCTGCCTAGGCCGGACGCCGCGTCGTCGGCCGGAGCGGAGAAGGGCTACATCGCTCCGCGGAATGCCGTAGAAGCGCAGCTGGCACGGCTGTGGCAGGAGGTGCTGGGCGTAGAGCGCGTGGGCATCCGTCAGGACTTTTTTGAGCTCGGCGGCCATTCGCTGCGGGCGATGACACTGATCTCGCGCATCCACCAGGCGATGGGGGCGGAGCTGCCCCTGCGGCAGCTGTTCCTGACGCCGACGGTGGAGGGACTTGCGGCCGCGGTGGAAGCCGCGGGCGCGGGAACGTATGAAGGGCTGCAGCCGGCGCCGAAGCAGGCATACTACCCGCTGACATCGGCGCAGAAGCGGCTGTACGTGCTGCAGCAGCTGGAGGGAGCGGAGCTCAGCTACAACATGCCGGCGGCGCTGAAGCTGACCGGCAGGCTGGACCGGACGCGGCTGGAGCGAGCGCTGCGGGCGATGATCGCCCGCCACGATGTGCTGCGTACCTCGTTTGCCGTCGTGGACGGCGAGCCGGTGCAGCTCGTGCAGGAGGCGGTGGAATTCGCGGTCGGCTACGAGGAGGCGGAGGAGCATCAGGCGGAAGAGCGAATCCGGGCGTTCCTGCAGCCGTTCGACCTGGCGGAGGCGCCGCTGCTGAGGGCGGCGGTGATTCGTCTGGCGGAGGAGGAGCATCTGCTGCTGGTGGATCTGCATCATATCGTCTCCGACGGTGCGTCGATGAGTCTGTTCGTAGAGGAATTCACGCAGCTGTATGCCGGCCGCACGCCGGATCCGCTGCGTCTGCAGTACAAGGATTATGCCGTCTGGCAATCGAAGTTCCGCCGCAGCGGCGGCTACCTGAAGCAGCGAGACTACTGGCTCCATCAGATGGAAGGCAGCCTGCCCGTACTGGAGCTTCCGACCGATCACCCGCGTCCGGCAGTCCGCCGCTTCGCGGGCGATCGGGTGAGCTTCCCGCTGGATGGTGTCTTATCGGAGGGGCTTAGACAGCTGGCCCGTAACAGCGGCGCGACGATACACATGGTGCTGCTCTCGGCCTTCAGCGCCTTCCTTGCCCGGTTAACCCGCCAGGAAGAGGTGATCATCGGCACGCCTGTCGCCGGGCGCACGCATGCGGACCTGTCCGGGATGATCGGGATGTTCGTCAACACGCTGGCTCTGCGCACCTCCCCAGGGGGAGCCAAGAGCTTCGCCGGACTGCTGGAAGAGGTGAAACAGACTTCCCTCGACGCCCTGGAGCATGGAGATTATCCGCTGGAGGAATTGATCGACGAGGTGGTCCGCGAACGGGAGCTCAGCCGTAATCCGCTGTTCGATGCGGTCTTCGTGATGCAAAATACGGAGGCGCCGCGGCTGGAGCTGTCGGGACTGTCCGTGGAAGCTTACCCGGCTTCCGGGTCCACGGCCAAATTCGATCTGACGCTGCAGGTGACCGAGCATGCGGAAGGCTTCCACGGCGAGTTGGAGTTCTCGACGGCGCTGTTTAGCAAGGAAACCGTGAAGCGATGGGCCGCTTATTTCACCAACCTGCTGCGGCAGGCGGTGCTAGCGCCCGAAACGCCTGTAGCGCAGCTGAAACTCGCCGGACGGGAAGAGGAGGCCCGGCTGCTCGCCTTCAGCGGACTGCCGGTCCGCATGCTGGATGGCGCCTCCATTATCGACCGCTTTGAAGAAGTCGTCCGCCTTACACCGGATTCTCCGGCTATTGTGTATGAAAATAGGATCCTGACGTACGGGCAGCTTCACGAGCGGGCTTCTCGCATTGCCGGCAGACTTGTCCGCGCAGGGTTGCAGCCGTGCGAAGCGGTCGGTCTATCGGCCGACCGCTCCATCGAATTCGCGGCGGCCGTGCTGGGTACTCTGCTGGCGGGCGGAATGTATGTCCCGCTGGATCCGGAAGCTCCGGAAGAGCGTCTTGCCTACATGCTGGGCGACAGCGGAGCCAAGCTCCTGCTGACGACGGCCGAAGCACCGGTTCCTGCGGCCTACGAGGGATTCGTGATCCGCATCGAGGAGGCGATGGCCGGCGAGGAGCCGCAGGCTGCAGAAATGCTCCGCCGCTGCGCTCCCGAGGATCCTGCCTATCTCATGTATACTTCGGGAACTACCGGAAGACCTAAGGGCGTACTGGTCACTCACGGCAGCGTGGTCAACCTGGCGGTCAACAGCCGGATAGTTCCGTTCCACGCAGGGCACCGCTTCGCCCAGACGGGGGCGGTCGGTTTCGACGCGGTAACCTTCGAGCTCTTCGGTGCGCTGCTGCACGGTGCCGTGCTCTACCCGGTGAACAAGGAAGTGCTGCTGGACGCCCGCAGACTCGGAGCATTTCTCTCCGAACATGCCATCACGATGATGTTCCTGACGACCTCGCTGTTCCACCAGCTGGCGGACGAGGATGAGAGACTGTTCGCCGGTCTGCAGCATGTCCTCATGGGCGGAGAAACCCTCTCGCCTTGGCATGCACAAGCGGTTCGCCGGGCCTGCCCGCAGCTTAATGTGTGGAACGGCTACGGCCCGACGGAGAATACGACATTCTCGACGGTCTATGCCGTGGAGGACAACAGCAGTGCAGCCGTTCTGCCGATCGGGCGACCGATCGGCGGAACCACGGCCTATGTGCTCGACACCGGCGGACAGTTGCTTCCTGTGGGGATTCCCGGCGAATTGTGGGTTGGCGGCGCGGGCGTGTCCCGGGGCTATTGGAACTTACCCGAGCTGACCGGCGAGAAATTCAAGCCGGATCCGTTCCTGCCAGGCGGAACCATGTACGCTACCGGGGACTTGGCCCGCTGGCTACCGGACGGCACGCTGGAGTACGGGGGCCGGATCGACCAGCAGGTCAAACTCCGGGGCCACCGGATTGAACCCGCGGAGATCGAAGCCCAGCTGTTGCTCTGCGAGGGCATCCGCCAAGCGGCTGCAATCATTCGCAGGGACATGCCCGGCCATGAAGTGCTGTGCGCTTACTACGTAGGCGCTCCTGCGGTCGAGCCGGCACAGCTCAGAGACCGGCTGCGCGAGGTGCTTCCGGCTTATATGGTGCCGGAGCATTATATGGCTCTCGCCGAGCTGCCGCTGACGCGCAACGGCAAGCTGGACCGTGCAGCACTGCCGGCACCGACCGGCGAAACAGCGGTAAGCTTGTCTTACGAACCGCCCAGGACGGCAGCGGAGATCCTGCTGGCAGGTCTGTGGCAGGAGCTGTTGAAGCTACCGCGGGTCGGCAGGGATGACCATTTCTTCGACCGTGGGGGCCACTCCCTTCGAGCGATGACGCTCGTGTCGCGGATTCACAAGGAGGCAGGCGTGGCGGTTGGCATTGCCGATATCTTCCGACATCCGAAGCTGGAGGCGATGGCCAGGCTGATCGACCAGGGAGCCGGAGAGCCGTTCCGAGCGCTTCACCCGGCAGGGACGAGTGACCATTATCCGATGTCCTCCGCCCAGAAGCGGATGTACGTGCTTCACCAGCTTGGTGGAACGGAGAGGTCCTACAACATTCCGATGGTCCTCCGGCTGGAGGGAACGCTCGACAGAGAGCGGCTGGAAGCGGCGTTTGCCGAGCTTATCCGGCGTCATGACATTCTGCGTACCTCCATGGTTCTGCGAGACGGCGAACCGGTACAGGTCATCCGCGAGAATGTGCCATTTGCGGTGAAGGAGATGGATTCCGACGACAATCGGGTGAACGCAGCGCTACAGGAGTTTTTCGTGCCCTTCGATCTGTCCGCAGCGCCTCTGCTGCGCGCGGGGATCGTCCGGCTCGGTAGGGAGAGCTGCCTGCTGCTGCTGGACATGCACCACATCGTCTCCGACGGCATTTCCATGGGCGTGCTGATCCGGGAATTCAGTCGGCTCTATGCCGGCGAACGGCTAGAGCCCCTGCGGCTGCAGTACAAGGATTACAGCGTGTGGCAGCGGCAGTTTGTCGCCTCGGAGGCGTACCGCCTTCAGGAGGCCTATTGGCTCGCACGGTTCGACGGAGACCTCCCCGTGCTGGATCTGCCGGTGGACGGAGCCCGAGGACGGCAGCGCAGCTTTGCCGGCGGCACAGTGGATTTTGAAATAGGCCCCGACCTTACCGCGCAGCTCCGAGAGCTGGCACGGCAGGCTGGAGCGACGGTATTCATGCTGCTGCTGGCCGCCTACAGCATCCTGCTCTCACGGCTCAGCGGACAGGAGGATGTGGTTGTCGGCACTCCAACGGCCGGACGTCCGCACGCGGATGTGCAGGAGATGATCGGCGTATTCGTCAACACGCTCGCCCTGCGGACGCAGCCGGAGAACGCCAAGGGATTCGCCGAGTATCTGGAGGAAGTCAAGCAGACGGCGCTCGGCGCCTTCGCCCACGGAGATTATCCGTTCGAAGATTTGGTGGATCAAGTGGTCAGCCAGCGGGATCTTAGCCGTAGTCCGCTGTTCGATGCGATGCTCGTCCTGCAGAACATGGAGCGGGAAGAGCTGGTCATGGATTCACTCCGGGTCACCCCCGTTACGCAGGAGACCCCGCCGGCCAAGTTCGATCTTACGCTTACCGTTACTGAGCAGGAAGAGGTCATGCGTTTCCGGTTCGGTTATGCTGCGGCATTGTTTGAACGCGAGACGATAGAGCGCTGGGCAGTTTATTTCGAGTCGCTGCTGCGCTCCATCGCGTCGAATCCGCTGCTTCCCCTGGCCGATCTGCGGCTCTCCGGCGGCACGGGCGAGCTGTGCGAGTTGTCCGAGCTATCCTATGTGGTAGGCATAACGGCGGAAGGAGCGCCGGAGCGGACCATGGATTCCTGGTTCTCGCGGCAGGCGGCCCTCGCTCCGGAGCGGACGGCCGTTGTCTCGGGACAGTATGCACTCACTTACCAAGAGCTGGAGCGGCGGTCCGACCGGTTGGCATGGCTGCTCCGGGAACGGGGCGTCCGCGCGGGCACGATCGTCGGACTCCTCCTGCCTCCATCGGTTGACCTCCTCGTTGGAGTGCTGGGGATCTGGAAGGCTGGCGGAGCCTATCTGCCGCTGGATCCAGAAACGGACGACAGCCGCATCCTCTATATGTTGGAGGACGCGCAGGCGCCGCTCCTGCTGACATCGGCCGTATGCCGTCATCCGTGGGATCCGCGTTTCGAAGCGGTCCTTATGGAAGAGCTGGAGCTGGAGCTTGCTGCACCCGTCAGCCGTTTCTCGGCTGTGCAGAGGGTTCACGGGGAGGAAGATCTCGCTTATATGATCTACACCTCGGGTAGTACGGGCGCCCCGAAAGGCGTGCAGGTTCCGCACCGGAGCGTAACGGCGTATGTACGGTGGTTCATCGAAGAAGCATCCATCGGCAGCAGCGACCGGACGGCACTCTTGTCCTCTTTCGCCTTCGACCTGGGGTACACGGCTGTGTTCCCGGCGCTGCTGTCCGGAGCGGAGCTGCATCTGCCGGATAGGGAAGTCTACATGGATCCGGCCCGCCTGCTGAGGCTGTTGACCGAGAAGGGGATCACGTACGCAAAAATGACACCTTCACTGCTCGGCGCGCTGGCTGGCAGCCCGGCATTTGCGGAGCATCCGGTAGACGGGACGCTCAGGCTGCTCGTCCTTGGCGGCGAAGCCATCCGGTGCGGCGATGTCGACCGATACTTCGAGAAGTACCCGCACAGCGAAGTGATGCAGCATTACGGACCGACAGAGACCACGATCGGCTCCATCGCTCTTCGGATGGACCGCATGCAGTTCGGCCGGTTCCGTCTGCGGCCGGTGCTTGGCAGGCCAATTGCCGGCGAACGGGTCTATATCCTGGATGCGGAGGCACGCCCCGTTCCTCAGGGGATCGTAGGCGAAATTGCTATCGGGGGTCTCGGCGTGAGCCGCGGTTACCGGAATCTGCCGCAACTCAGCAGTGCAAGCTTCATTGGCGATCCGTATCATTCAGGGCACACGCTGTATCGTACCGGAGACCGGGGACGATTACTTCCGGACGGCACAATTGAATACCTGGGACGCGGCGACCACCAAGTGAAGATCAGGGGCTACCGCGTAGAGCTGGGCGAGATCGAGCAGGAACTGAGCCGGATGGCTGAGGTCCGGGAAGTGGCCGTTCTGGCGCTACCGGATGCGGTGGGTTCGCTGGAGCTGACCGCCTACGCAGTCCTGGAACCGAAGGGCGCACTTGTGGAGATCCGGACGCAGCTCAGGGACCGCCTGCCTTCTTACATGATCCCTGCGCGCTTCGTGACGCTGGAGCGGTTGCCGCTAACCGTAAACGGCAAAGTCGACCGCATAGCCTTGGCGGCTCAGCAGGGAGGTAGGGTGCCGGCTGCCGAGTACACTCCACCGGGCAGCGGGTTGGAAGAGGTGCTGGCCCAGATCTGGCAGGAGGTGCTGGGAATCGAGCGCATCGGCATTCACGACAACTTCTTCGAGGCGGGCGGTCACTCCCTGAAGCTTATTCATATGACCGGGGAGGTCCGCCGGAGGCTTGGAGAGGAGCTGGCGCTTCGTACGGCTTTTGCCCATCCGACCATTCAGGAGCTGGCAGCCCATCTGAATCGGCGGCGCAGCGGAGAAGATAGCGGTGTGGATGGGGTGTCCGTATGGAATCGCGGCTGCGGAAGCCCCGTCCACTGCTTCCCGCCAATCGTCGGTTACGGGCAGGTCTTCCGGGGAATAGCCGAAGTCCTCCAAGGAGAGGTCGAGGTTTACGCCTACGACTATGTCCCGAGGGAGAATGCCGCCGAAGCCTATGCTCGCCGGGTACGGGAGCTCCAGCCAAGGGGACCGATCCGGCTGCTGGGCTACTCGGCGGGAGGAAGCCTCGCGTTCGAGGTGGCCAAGGCTCTCGAGGTGGCTGGCCGGAATGTTACCGACTTGCTCCTGCTGGACGCCTACCCGCGGGAAGCCGCCGCGCCGCTGCAGGACGATGCGGCAATGGACGCCTATGTGGGAATCCCTGCAGCAGGAAATCTCGCGTTTTCTCGGAGAGGTACAGGGATTCAGCGCCGACGAGGTCACGCGGAATATCATCGATTACAAGGCTTGGCTCGATGCGAATCCAACGTCAGGCATCGTCTCGGCCGACATCCATCTGGTCCGATCGGAGAGTATCCGGGCGCAGGGGGAGGAGGTGCGGCGTACCTGGAGGGCTTGGACCACCGGAGCGGAATATGCCTATGCCGGAACGGGTCTGCACGAGGAGATGCTGGAGGAGAGGGCTGTGCGCTCCAACGGCGCTCTAGTGAAAACCATTCTGGCACGGCTGCGGCAAGAGGAGCAGTCCTGACACCAGGCGAACTTCTGGAGTAAGGGAGTACGAGTGAACCGCTAAGAAGAGGCTGACCCGTTAATTCATCGGGTCAGCCTCTTCCACTTTGTGGTAGTGCGATTTTCTCAGGGATGCATGAGGCGGCGGTCCACCTGGCGAACTAAGGCAGGTGGAATCAAGAAGCACAAAGGAGGAAAGTGTGTGGACGAAGCGACTAAGGATTTCCGTCATGACCGCGACAGCTGCGGTGGTCGGGAATGTCGGATGACAAGATCATTTATTCATTAAGGACCGCGTTAAGTTGCGGTTTTTTCTTTTTAAGGGGATGTTGACTCCGAGGTGAAAATGGCAAACTACACTATTTAACTTATAGCTCCGAATAATCCAGCCCTTTCACTGCAGCAAAAGAGCTGTTAATGTACGGATGGTACTACTCTTAGCCAAGCGCCATTTGAACTGGAGGAATTCGTTACATGAAGGTAAGAAAGGGTTAGATATCGCTGTTTTTTTATGATTCTAGAAGGGCGCGCGCTGTGACAGCATTTCTCCTAATCTTAAATACAGATAATAGATCTTGATAATGGTGAATCAGATGCCAATTTTAAGTATGTTATAATTACATTCAAGCTTTTAAGCTTTCAAGCAAGGTTTCGAGAGGGTGGTCAGAATGAACAGGGAGTCAAAAATCTTCGGCAGGTGGAAAAAGGGGAAAAGCGTTTTTGTCACCCTCCTACTTTCCTTTATGATCGTATTCATGGTGCCGGTCATGATTGGCAGTTTTGTCTACATAAAAATAGAAGACATGATGGTACGCAATGCTTATGGGTCTAACTCGGTCTTGCTAGAGCAGCTTAAATATGTCGTGAATAGCCGTACACAGGAGGTGGATTTCCTTATGCGGCAGATCGCCTTTCATCCGAAGCAGCAATTGCTGATGCAGCAAGGGAAATCCGTTACTGACGAATATGCCTTCATTGAGTTTATGAAAGAGCTGACCCGTTACAAAGCCTACAATACGTTCATAGAGGATATGTACGTGTATTTCGGAAATACAGATACAATTCTTACTCCAACGATGAAGACGGATGCCCATATGTTCTTCCATCATATATACAAATATCATGACATGTCCTTCGAGGATTACCGCACAAACATGCTTTTAGGTAACCATAATAAAATGTACATGCATACCGTGGTTTCTACAAGCAATCAAAAGGCAGAAAATATGATTGTTTTTATGCAGTCGCTCCCATTCGGAGAGTTAAACCGTCGTGCTGGAAGCCTTGTGATCCACATTAACGAGGAAGAAATCCGCAATCTTGTTAAAGAGGTCGAGGGTCTGCATCAAGGATCGATCTATGTACTGAATAAGGACAAGGAACTTCTGATTGGACCTGAAAACAGTCCTATCCCCTACAATCAAATCAAGGGCATGATTAGTAGCGGCCAAGGGGAGTTGCTGACAACAGTGGGCCAGGAGGAGCTGTATATCTCATATACGACAAGCCAGGAAAATGGATGGACTTATCTGTCAGTCTTTCCTAAGAGCATCGTGCTTAAGCAAGTGCATCAAGTTAAAGCCTGGAGCCTTGTGGCCATAACGATTTGTATGCTGTTTGGCATCTTCCTTTGCGTGTATTTAACGAGAAGACATTACTCGCCAATTCGAGAGCTGGTTGCAATTATCGCCCAGGGCCGTACGAAGCATACGGTCAAGCCGGATAACGAGCTCAAGCTTATTCAAGAGACCATGCGATCCTTATTTGGAAAAGAGCATGAGCTGGAGAATAAGCTGGCGCACCAGCTGCCAATGATCCGTTCGCATTTCTTTTCGAGACTCATTCGGGGACAGGTCGATACCTCAACCATTTCAGAGCAGGATATGGAAGTCATGAAACTACGGTTTCCGCATGACTGGTTCACTACGATGATTATTGAAATTGATGAAAGTACCCGCTTTATGAAGGCGGATTCAGAGCGGGAGTGGCTTCTGCTTCGCTTCATTGTGATGAATCTGAGTAATGAGCTGCTTGGCTCTAATGGGTACGTATTCGAGGAGGAGAAGAATCGCATCGTCGTGCTGTTTAACCTAAGTAGAGAAACGGCGGAGGGGCGGCAGCTGATCGAAACGTTTGGCGCGAGTCTTCTTGAAATCATGAAAGAACGTTTTAAGACAGCTCTATCAATGGGCATCAGCAGTGCCTACGAGGGTATCGGCTCAGTAACGAAGTGCTATGACGAAGCTATGCTCGCCCTAAGCTATAAAATTATAAGAGGCTCGGAAGAGATTCTATACTTTGAAGAGGTCAGAACGAAGGAGCCCGTGTTTTATCGTTTTCCTAAGGACTTGGAGATACAGCTGACGAATTATACCAAGCATGGCGACGATCAGAATGCCATGCGGCTGCTGAATAGCCTGTATGAACTGAATTTCAGCCAGAATCAGCTATCGCCTGTAATGGGGAAATGGTTCTTTCTTGACTTACAAAGCATTCTGCTGAAGCTGATGGAGGCGCTGCGCATTGATTACAGTCAAATCTCCAATTGGCATATGGACCCAAATCAGGTGTGGACGGAGTCGGGAACCACGGAGCAAGCGTTCGAGAGAATCAAGGCAACCTACGTGGAGGTATGCGGTCTAATCAAGGAGGACAAAACCGATCATGGCGAACTGCTGTACCGCAAGATCAATGAGCTGATCGAAAAAGATTATGGCGATAACAACCTGGGCTTAGCCATGATCGCCGAACAGCTTGATCTTAATCCCATCTATATTTCTTCGTTCTATAAAAAACACAGCGGTGAGAACATCACCGATACAATTACGCGAATTCGCATGACGCATGCTAAACGTCTGCTGGCTGAGGGGCTAACAGTGCAGGAGGTGGCCTTGCGGGTCGGCTATGCCAGCAACATTGTACTGACGAAGGTATTTAAGAAATGCGAAGGCATTACACCGGGAAAATACAGGGGCAACTTGGGAATATGAAAGAAAGCTAAGCGGGATAAAGAATAGTTAACACCTTATCTTAAATCTGGCTAACGCATATAAAAATCGAATTCTATCGTCGGCAGGCTGGTTGGTGTACAGTAGCAGCATGAGTTATGCCGCAAGGCAGTAAAGGTTTCTACACTTAGATTATCAAGGAGGTTTCTTGCGAGTGAAAAAAAATCAAGGCAAGAAAGCAGCACTCATTGCGCTGTCATCGGTCTTAACGGCAACGGTAATGGCCGGCTGTTCTTCAGATTCAGCTAAGGAAGGAGGTACCGCCCCGCAATCGGGTACTTCCTCTTCCACATCAGAGTATCCGAGGGCTTTCAGCTATTGGGTAGAGCTGGATGGCGACTCCGCCATTTCCATGAAGAGCTTCAGTGAGAACGCCGCTTATAAGGAAATGGAGAAAATTACGGGTACCAAGGTTGATTTCAAGCACCCAACCGGCGGCGGCACGCAGGTTCTGGAGCAGTTCAATCTTATGGTTGCATCCAGAAACTTGACGGATGTCATCCAAACCAACTGGTTCAACGTGGCTCGTGGTCCGCAAAATGCCATTGATGAGGGAACGATTATTCGTCTGAATGATCTCATCGATAAGCACGCGCCGAACTTCAAAAAGTATTTGGCCGAGCACCCAGAAGTCGCTAGCATGATCAAGACAGACAAAGGCGATATCTACGCCTTCCCATTCATTCGCGGCGACAATAAGATTAAGGTCTATTACGGACCTGTGATTCGTAAAGATTGGCTGGATAAATTAGGTTTAGAGGCGCCGACTACGATCAATGAGTGGGAAAAGGTGCTCGTTGCCTTCCGTGACAAGGATCCGAATGGGAACGGCAAGAATGACGAAATTCCGTTCCTGCTGGAGGTATCGACGGTTCGCAACGATCTGCTGAATGCCATGATCGGTGCATGGGGAATCCTGGATAAATTTTATCAGAAGGATGGGAAGATCTACTACGGCGAAATGCAGCCGGAGTTCAAGGATTTCCTCACAACGATGCAACGCTGGTATAAAGATGGGCTAATCGATAAGGATTTTGCAGCGGTCGATGGGAAGTTGAAGGACGCCAAAACCTCCAATAACCAGCTAGGCGTTCTCTACGGCTTTTCCAGCGGAACGATCGGTAAGTTCACAGACTTGATGAAGGATACCGTTCCTGGCTTCAAGATGGCTGCGCTGCCGCATCCGACATTGAGAGAGGGAGATACGCCGGCTGCAGGTATGATAAGCCCAACTTATCCTGGCGAGCATTCTGTTGCCATTACAACCGCCGCGAAGGAGCCGGAAAAAATCGTTAAATGGCTTGATTATGCCTACGGCCCCGAGGGTCACATGCTATTTAACTTCGGAATTAAAGGCCAAAGCTACGACATCGTAAACGGGAAGCCGGCGTACACGGACACCATTAAGTCGGATCCGAACAAGCTTACTTTTAAGCAAGCCCAGGCCCAATACATGCGTTCACATTATGGCGGACCGTTCGTACAAGATGTGGAGTCCTTCCTTCAGCAAATGAAGTACCAAGAGCAGTTCGATTCTCTTGAGATCTGGTCCAAGGCTAAGAATCAGTTGCAGCTGCCTCTCATGACGCTGACGGCGGATGAAAGCAAGAAGCTGGCATCGATCATGAATGACATTAATACCTTCTCTGACGAAATGATTGTGAAGTTTATTATGGGTACGGAGCCGATCGATAACTTCCCGCAATATGTGGATAAATTGAAGAAGTTCGGGATTGAAGAGGCCATTAAAATCCAGCAGACTGCCTTCGATCGCTACTCCAAACGATAAGAGTCTCAGACGATAGCGAGCCGGAATTGGGTTATTTCGGCTTTCTTTGTCATACCCATTTTTGTGACATGATAACGCTAGGAACAGGAGGAGGATGAAACATGAGATCATATTTGATCAGACTGCAAAAGGATCTTCTAAAAAATAAAGCCATCTACTTCATGTTACTGCCTGTGCTGGCATATTATCTGATTTTCCAATATGGTCCAATGTACGGCCTGCAAATTGCATTCAAAGATTTCATACCCGCCAAGGGGTTCCTTGGAAGCCCCTGGGTGGGCTTCAAGCATTTCGAGGATTTTTTCGGAAGCGTGTATTTCGGACGAATTTTGAAGAATACGCTGCTGCTCAGCCTGTACAGCCTGGTCTTCTTTTTCCCAACGGGAATTATCTTCGCCTTGCTGCTCAATGAAATCAAAGGTCGTATATTCCGCAAGGCTGTGCAGACCATTTCTTACATGCCGCATTTTATCTCGATGGTCGTCATTGTAGGCATGATGTTTGACTTTCTGGCCCGGGACGGATTGGTGAACAACATCATAGCGATGTTTGGTCTGGAGCCGGTCTCCTTCATGCGATCGCCCGGCTGGTTCAGAACAACCTACATTTCCTCGGAAATCTGGCAAAATATTGGTTGGAGCTCAATCGTATATCTTGCAGCGATCAGCAGCATTAATCCATCGCTCTATGAGGCGGCACGAATGGACGGCGCCAGCCGGTGGAAGCAGATGTGGCATGTCACCCTGCCGGGAATCATGCCAACAGTCACGATCATGTTCATTCTCTTTATTGGCAAGTTCATGACTGTCGGCTTTGAGAAGATCATTCTGATGTATAATCCGGTGATCTATGAAACGGCCGATGTCATCCAAACTTTCGTCTATCGGAAGGGGATTCTGGAGGCAAATTACAGCTACAGCGCCGCCGTCGGCCTGTTCAATGCAGCGATCAGCTTCACATTGCTCATAGGAGCCAACATGACAGCCAAGCGGCTGGGGGAAACCAAACTATGGTAAGGGGGAGCCGAACTTGCTGATGAAGCGTTCCTTAGGTGAGCAAACTTTCGATATAGGCAATTCAATATTGATGATACTTATTTCCTTAATGACATTATATCCACTGCTGTATGTTCTGTTCTCTTCGCTAAGCGATCCGCAATATGTCGTACAGAATCGCGGACTGCTGCTCTATCCGCAAGGGCTGAATTTCGATGCTTATCGGATGGTGTTCCGCAATCCGAACATCTTGACTGGCTTCGGAAATACATTATTCTACGTGACTGTTGGCACTGGCATCAATATTCTGCTAACAGCACTAGGGGCGTATGCCCTGTCCCGCAAAAATGTAATGCTGACGAATCCAGTCATGTTCCTCATCGTCTTCACCATGTTCTTTGAAGGCGGCTTAATTCCTCTTTATTTACTGATGCGCAATTTGGATTTGCTGGATACTCGACTTGCGGTCATTTTGCCGTCCGCCGTGAGTGCTTTCAATTTGATTATTATGCGTACTGCTTTTCAGTCGGTGCCCGAAAGCTTGGAGGAATCGGCAAGAATCGATGGAGCCGGGGACTGGACCATATTGTTTCGAATCGTGCTGCCGCTCTCTATGCCCGTAGTGGCTGTGATGATTTTATTCTATGGAGTATCGCATTGGAATTCATGGTTTTTTGCCACGATATTCTTGCAGACGAGAGATTATTTTCCTCTGCAGGTGATTTTAAGAGAGATTCTTATTAGTAACGACACGAACGCCATGTCTGTGGGAGTTGGGACTTCTGATCAAATGGCTATAGGAGAGACCATTAAATACGCGACAATCATTATCGCCACGGTGCCGATCCTATTTTTGTACCCTTTTCTTCAAAAATACTTCGTGAAAGGCGTAATGATTGGTGCTATCAAAGAATAGAGAAAGGACAACGGAAAGGTCTGATCATCGGGATACGGGTTATCGGCAAATATAGGCAGCCGCTCTTGAAATACTACAGAAGGGTTCTTCACTTGTGAAAAACAGTACAAACATGATTAAGGAGGAACAAAAATGCTGCGTTTATTTACTACGAATCAAATTCGTAAGGTTACTGAAATTGAAGGGGATTGGGATTTTAGCCCGGTGCAACCAGAGGAGCCGATTCCTCAGGCTTACAGCTACAGACTTCCTGTTCCGGGATGCTGGGAAATGCATCCTGCATTTCGCACCTATCGGGGAAAGGGCGTTTACCGGCGATTCATTGAGATTGCGGAGCCCGCTTCACTTCGCTTCAATTTTAAAGGAATCAGCCATACCGCCGTTATTTTATTCGATGGAGTAGAAGTGGGCTCTCATTATAATGCCTACACTCCCTTTCATACTCGGGTGATCCACGATGTGATACCGGGCCGCCACGAGCTGATTGTTCTTGTCGACAACTCCTTTCATGAAGAGTCCAAACTGCACTTTGCGAACGATTATTTTACCTACGGCGGTATGATCCGGCCGGTCGGTATGGAAATTATATCTCCCATTTATATCGAACGCATCCAATTCACACCTTATTGGAGAGATAGTATATGGGGAGGTGAGGTTGTCGTCCACGTAGCGAACAGCAGTGGGGCGGTTGCCTCCGTGTCGGTTGCAATTAACTTAGCTGGGGCCCTAATGGAATTGCAGGAGTGCTCTGTCGTCGCCGGTGCCACTGTCGCAGTTAGAGGCAGAATTGCATGTCCTGATGCGAAACCATGGTCGCACGAGTCGCCGCACCTGTATCTGCTTGACGCGAAATTGTATGTAGATGGGGCCGCGGATCCGTCGGATGACTTGATCGAGCGGGTCGGATTCCGCACGGTGACCACCAATAGCGGCAGGATTCAAATCAATGGCGAAGACATCGTCCTTAAGGGCTTTAATCGACATGAGGATCATCCGATGGTCGGAGCTGCGTTCCCCTATTCGCTGATGGTGCAGGATATGGAGCTGATGATCGAAGCCGGCTCCAATGCGGTGCGCACGAGTCATTATCCCAACGACGAGCGCTTCCTCGATTTATGCGACGAGCGAGGCATTCTGGTGTGGGAGGAGAATCACGCCAGGGGATTCCAATTGGACCATATGCTAAGTCCAGGTTGCCAAGAGCAGTGCCTTGCCTGCAACGAAGAGATGGTCCTCAGTCACTATAACCATCCTAGCATCATTATCTGGGGCATTCTGAACGAATGCGCATCCGACACACCAGAAGGCAGGGAGCTGTATAAGGAGCAGCTGACGCAAATTCGTCACTTGGACAACTCCCGTCTCTTAACCTATGCGACGCATCACAGAGAGAAGGACCTGTGCTTAGATTTGGTCGACATAGTCTCATACAATCTGTACCCCGGTTGGTATACGAACGAGGATCCGTCCACTTTATGCGACCAGGCTCGAGGCTGGGCCGATCAAGGGGGAGGGCTTGGCAAACCAATGATCATGAGCGAGTTCGGAGGAGACGGCTATTACGGGTTGCGTGATGCAACGAGAGTCAGGGGCACGGAGGAAAGGCAGGCAGACATTATCGAGAGTAACCTGGCAGCCTACGCGCAGAAGTCGTATATCAACGGAATGTTCATCTGGCAGTTCAGCGATTGCCGTGTGGTTGAGGATACGGGGTGGCTCTTATCCCGGGCAGGAACGCAGAACAGTAAAGGAATCGTGGACAGATACCGTAGACCAAAGATGGCCTTCGAAGTAGTCAAGAAATATTTTAGAGGGAGCCATTCGTCAATTTCCGTATAGGTTAAACACACATGAAACAAGGAGATGAGAGCAGGTTAAATCGCTTTAGCGGAGTTAACCGATTGTGCTGATAACCATGATCAATGATGATTCAACTATCTGAGAACGTTAGTTCATGAAGCAATGGGCTGCCGGTTATTATCCGGCAGCCTTTGAGTACCATCATATATATAGGTCCTCCCACCGCATCACCTGTAACTATAATGTACTGAAGAATATGCGCACATATAAGTGATACGTAAAAGGGGATGTCCTCCTGATGATGTGTGGAGGCATCCCCTTTTTTGTTAAATTTGTTAAGTTAACGGGCAGTATAGTTCCAATATATGGTATAATAATAAGGACAGTATTTTGTGATCGTGGGGGTAGTTAATAAATATGATCATCAAAATGACGCATTCTACTTTGAAGGATTTTAACAAGCACAATGAGGGTTTTATGGTCACTGGTAGGATTATACCTAAATATGAAGATAGTATATGGACATATACAGAGGAGATTTTTGAAGAGCCATATTACAAACAATATGAAAATGATGACATCGACATTAGTTACATTTATGAAAGAGAAAAGGCCGTTTTTTTGTATTATGATGACAATATCAGTATTGGGCAAATCAAGCTACGTTCCAATTGGAATGGTTTTGCTCTTGTAGAAGATATAGCAGTGGCCAAAGATCAGAGAAAGAAGGGAATCGGAACCGCGCTATTAAAAAAAGCTGAGGAATGGGCAAGGCAAAACAATTTAATTGGTCTCATGCTAGAAACGCAGGATGTTAATATTTCGGCCTGCTTGTTTTATGCTAGAAACGATTTTAAAATCGGTGGCGTTGATAGTATGCTTTACTCGAATTTTCCAACAGCTAATGAGAAAGCGATTTTTTGGTATTTCCAATTTTAAAAGTATGATCTTAAGCTAACTGGAGGCGTTAGCGGAATACAGAAGAGCAAATCACTGCGGCAACTGTTCTATTTTTCATTGAACGGGTAGCAGGCAAGTGCACAACGAATATAAGCAGATCGTCCATATAGACATGCACAACAACGATCACGATACATTTCTCGAATGTCTATCTTCGTCGATAATGTGGCTATATAGAAACTACGCTTCAAATGAAACCGGTTGGAACGGAGGAATACTGCTTGAGAAGTGAACATGAAATGATGAGTACCATTATCAATTTCGCTAAAAATGATGATAGAATACGACTGGCAACTTTGGAAGGGTCACGTACAAACAAAAATATTCCCGTTGATACATTCCGGGATTATGACATCTCTTACTTTGTAACAGATATTGAATCTTTCAAAGAGACTGACCAATGGCTTGAATTTTTTGGGAATCGGCTTATGATGCAAAAACCCGAAGATATGGAGCTTTTTCCGTCAGAGCTAGGTAACTGGTTTTCATATATAATTCTTTTTGAGGATGGTAATAAGTTAGACTTGACACTTTCCAATTAACGAAGTGGGAGATTATTTTACCAAGAACGACGGTTTAGTTGAGGTCCTGCTTGATAAGGATATTCTAATCAATAATGAAGTGATCGCAGACGATCGTCAATATTGGATTAAAAAGCCGACCGCAAGAGCATTTGATGATTGTTGTAATGAGTTCTGGATGGTTTCAACTTACGTAGTAAAAGGACTAGCCAGAAAAGAAATACTCTTTGCGATTGACCATTTAAACGAGATTGGAAGACCTAATCTATTAAGAATGATGGCTTGGCAAATCGGGTCTGAACACGGATATACTTTTAGCGTAGGGAAGAACTATAAATTTATTAATCGTTACCTTCCTAATGAAGATTGGGAAAAGCTCCTATCAACCTATTCTGAGAATGGGTATCAGGAAATGTGGCAGTCGTTATTAACTTGTTATGAGTTATTTAGAAAATACTCAAAAGCTGTGTCAGAAAGTCTCGGCTATACGTATCCAGATTATGACGAAGCTATTACTAAGTATACGGAAAATATTTACTCCTCATTAGTAATTTAGGATCCATGTATTTTGTTAGGATTCTTTTATTCATATCCCTACCGGCTGCAGGACCGAGCTATCGGCGAACGTTAGTGGAATGATGCAGGAGCAGTTTGCCTCGGCAGCTGCTCCATTTTGCATTGAAGTAACCGTCAGATTACAATTTTACACCCAATGACAAAATGGTCTTCCTAGCATGTCCACGCCCCGAATTTCATAGCCTTTTATGAAGGGAGAGATACGTGTGCGGATTTTACTTGTGTTGCTGGGGACCATATTGCTGACCATGATATTAACGAATCCGACCCAGCCGAATTTGAAACGTGGGTAAAGGACGAAGTCCTTCTGGCAAATCCAAAACACACTATGGAAGATTTGGGGTTGGAGATCATTCTTGTTAGAAGCCGAAGTTACCTGTTCTTCTCTTATCATGAATTAACGGTGCGCGACAATAAAAGTTGGGCATTTGATACGTACACATACGCGGCATATGGAGCATGGTCCACTTTCCTGTGGAACTCCAACCCATCCCATTCCAGCGTGAAGTCACCGGCCCTGTGGTAAAGGAAGACACGCCCAACCCCCCAACCACTAAAACCATCTAATTTTGCACGAAACCGGGGCCCTATTTATGGGGTAGGGGGCGTTACGCAGTGGCCGGAATACCAGACAGTCGAGGGGCCCCGTGTAAAGGGTAGCGAAAGGCTGCTCGTAGCCCCTCATATATTGAGATGAATTTTTAAACTAAACCGCCAACTCTAACAAGCAATCTCTTCCTGGTGGCTTTAACGTCAAAAGGCTTATTATGGCTGCCCATACGAATGGTGTATGGACTCTTTTCCATGCGCTCGCTGGGTTATCCGTAGATTCGCTACTACAAAGGTTCCTATGAAATACAAAATAAAAAAGAGCCGCAGATTGATGCGGCTCCCTATGACATTTTATTGCCCGCCTGTATTTGTAGCCCAAACAGGATAAGGTAACACGACAAGGTATGGTGATTCGTTATACAGGACTACATTCCCATCATCTTGTACTATCAGAATGTTGGCGTTTTTGTTTTCTGGCTTTGGCTTATTCGAGTAATGACCGCTGTTATTAATCCATCCGGCGTTATCAGTTGCCCAAAATTGATAGGAGTTATATGTATTGTTACTAATTACGAGCCCCATGGTACCCGCCCGAGATGGGGTGAAAAGTACATAGGTCGGCCAATCCAAACACCTGTCACCAAATAGTGGATCACCAGGATTTCTGAAGCATGCACCATTCGTGCCCGAAGCCCAGATTGCCTTCGTATTGTCCTTATAAAGTACCAGATTCCCATCGAACTGGAAACGAAGTTCAAATCGCCCATTGTTTGACACTAATGACTGTCCCTTAGTAAGTGTTTCACCAGGGTAAAGCCTGTCCTTTGCAAAAGCGGCTGCGGTAAAGGATATTTGGAGCATGAATACAGCTACAAGCATCAATACAAATTTTTTCACAGGATGACCTCTTTTCTAGTAATATGTTGGATGCAAGGTTAGTTTATCATATATTTTACCAAAGAAGATTTATTTTACCACAACTTAACAAATGAATTGATCCTGAATTTCTAAAGTTCCATGCTCTAAAAATATAAAAAGTGCTCCAAATTTTTGGTAGAATGGTGTTTGCTGAGAACATCACCCACAAAAAAAGGAGCACCTTTAAGGTGAAGTCTACCACACCCCACCCATTCATAAAATCAAGACTGAATTTTCTCTAGCCGATTCGACTAGCGTTGGAGGAAGCAAAGTCTTCCTCGATTTGAACCTACAGGCTATAAATTCAGCTGCTTCAAGCATATCGATGATCCAGCCTGATGCCAAAAGCCAGGCATGGATGAATCCTACCTACTTTGTCTTCTGCGCTAGTTATGCTGCAGAGAGGAGGTCTGGGTCTGGGGCTACACAACGACTTCCCTAACCAATGCTAACCTGGTGCCGCTCCACTGCTGTAATCGTCAGTGATCCATACATTCCGCACCTATACCCACTGCCTTCGGTGGCAAAAAAAGAACCGCCTGAGCTGCAGCTACCCTGGCGGCAAATGACAGCGGAGAGAGCTTTTCTTTTGTATGCTGCCACTGCAAGCCGAGGGCAAGAGCGGTGGACCTAAATGGAATGTTTCTGGTGATAGCAATGATACTCCCACGCCCCTCCATTCGCTTCATTTGTTGAATAGGAGGTAGTCGCCTCCCCTGAATCACGTTGTACGAGGCTTTCCAAGCTTTCAAAACATGGAGAGAATCTTATTGGAAAGCTAGAGCGCAGGAATTTATAGATAATGGAGGATAATATATGAGTATTAAAGACTATGAAGAAGCTAAAGATTTAATGAAAGAAGACCCGAAGACATATCATTTGGGGCCTCATTCTGACGAACTTATTCATGTAGCGGAGAAAAAGCTGGGTATTAAGTTTCGCGGTATTTATCGTGATTTTCTTAAAGAATACGGGATAGTAAGCACGTATGGTCATCAGGTTTATGGTATTACTTCTGATAAATTTGAAAATGATGCTGTACCCAATGCTGTTTGGCTAACCTTACTTGAGCGAAAGACAATTGATCTACCCAACAATTTATTTATTATTTATGAAGATGATTTCGGCGACTATTACTATTGTATGGATTTTAATCAGGGGTCGGAAGTAGATGTAGAACCAAAAGTAGTTGCATACCCAGCCGGTGTAGGTATAGATTGGCCACAAAAAACTGTAGCTGAAGATTTTGGGCAATTCTTGAAAGGATTGATTCTGGATACTATTGAGCTGTAGTCACGTTACAGTCTCCGGTTGACGTAATCCTTATTTCTCATTAAGATCACATTTTCAAGATATTTAAGGAATAATAGCACAATAACAAGGCGCCAAAGGCAGCTGGTCCAAAGATCGGCTGCCTATTTACTTTTAACGCCCAGCATGGGCGTCAACACTAGTGAGACTGCGCAGCCGGTGGCCTAAAAGAGTTTTTACATAAATAAACTTCTCCAACTCTGTCTTGCAGAACTGCTTCAATGCCTTTAGCTTGAAGCCACCGGGCCAGACTCAACCAGTAATGACCTGTTAGTTCCATGCCGATGATGACCTTGGTCAGCTTGTATGTCGAAAGCAGATCTTGAATCCAGCGGCCGAAGAGGCGGAAGCCTTCATCATGGTTGCCAAAGTCGATTGGAGTTCCAAGTGCAATGCCACGATAGCTGACTGCACGGGCTACATGGGCCTCTTGAGCGATATCTACGCCAACAACGAGATGGACAGAGGTAATGTTTTCAATGAGTTGATTTTGTTTGTCTTAAGCTTTAAACTTCATAGTAGAGCGTCCTCCTGGATGATGGGTTTGAGGCAATGACCTCGTGTGCAACCCCATCGTACCGAGGCGCTTATTTTATTGCAAAGACCAAATTATTCGTTTTACAGGAATTCTATCGGGAGACGATATTTCAAAAATGACAGGAGTCCCAGGATGATCTTCTCGCAATCCGCAATCTTGCGGAGAAGAAGAACTATTCGATCCAGCAGACGGGTATTTCCGGTTAAGCCGAATTTCAGGAGCAGGTTTCTCAGAATGGAAGCGTCCTACAGGATTTCCTCATAAGCTTGAGCCCGCTCGGCACGAATCAAGCCGATTTCATGCATATATTGCAGTCTTTGGATACATCAAAAGCTTATGGTCGCCCATCACATGAAAGAAACGGAAGTCTTTGATGCCGCTGTCCGTCCGGATGTCCTCAATATGCTGGATCAAATGGTCATAGCAAGCGACCCCGTAGGCTAGAACCGGAGTGGACAGCCAGGTCGGTTCCCGGTGGGGCGTATAGGTGGACTCCAGATAATCGGATAAAAGACTGCTTGATCCTTTCCGTATCAAAGGCATAAGATACGTCGGTTCTGTAGCGGAAAAAGCTCGATGCCCTTCAATGGATTGAGCTCTTCCTTAAGATGAAGGATAGAGTCCGTTAACTGCGAGTAAGAAGCTTCGAAGAGCCCGTACCGGTTGGCGCCGTTCGCATGTTTATGAAAATCGGCCATGTAAAATCTTTAAGGTATTGAAGCGCACGGTGAAAGCAATAATCGCTGCCTCAGCTTCGGAAAAGTTGCGTGACTCAGCCAAGGTTGCCTGAGCGACGTTGTAAGCTTCATTAGCCAGCTTTGCCAGACGTTTAGGCCAGGACAAGAACGGGCGGCCAAATTCGGATGTCCACCACTCAGGCTTTCTCAACTGACTCACTGATGCATGGCCGGTCCACGGGCGGGTTTTAGCACGTGTTTTCATTTGCTGCCGAATGCGCTTGCCCGCGATCTCTTCCACATTGTAGGCAATAAAACTGTCAAGCAACGGCCACGCATTCAAAGGAGGCAATTCCCCTAGATCAGGCATAAAACGCAGCTCCAGATTTGTTAACTGGGCATGATGAGCCAACAAGCCTACATCGCAGAAGTTCCCCCATTAACTCAGTGAATTAAGATTCGGAAACCGGTCTAGGCAGTCCAACGAGATGGGCTGTCCCAGAGGTGCGTTGTGCAGCGTCAGGTTCGTCACCAGGTGCAATTCACCAAGATCGGGTAGTTTGAAAGGGGGATCATTGTTTTTATACAACGGGATCCCATTATCGCTTAGACTGAATTGTACAAGGTCCTCTTCATTAACTTCCTCGCCAATTTTACCGCCATAAAACAAAACTACACCATTCATTGATACTATTGGGGCACCCATGGCTGCGTAGTTCAGTTCTTCTGGCCGACCCCTGTGCGTTCTCTTGTTGAGGATGCGCAGTGCAGGTAAGAGGTCAAGCGCTTTGAAAACGATGCTGTATTTATTTTCGGGCACCATTTCCATGAGCTCTTGCAGGGAAAACAGTTCTTCTTGACGAATAGAATGCAAAAGAGTACCTCCTTCGTTTGAGTGTGGTGTGGTAACCATACATTCAATAACTTGGGTAGGTACTCCTTTTTTTGTTGCCCTGAAAACCAGTTACGGCAAGGGTTTTGAATTATGAAAGTGACTCTATAGTTCTCCTAATCCAAATGTGTAGTTTCCGCTGAATGTCTGGCGATAAAAATAAATGGATAAGTCTAAGGATAAGTCTGAATATACTCCGTCCCAACCACTATATTTGAGGTACTCGACTCCAGTATCTGGTCCATTACCGAAGATGCCTGTTAGCGAGTACATTGCAGGATAAGAAACCCAACTAGGCGTCGGTGCTTGGCTTGGAGGTGAGCAGCCTTTTACCCACTTTACTAAACCTGAGCCTGCTCCAGCGCTTCTTAGAACGTCAATAGCATCGGAACTTGGAGTCATTCCTAGGTCTAAGCCGAAAGTGACAAGAATCAATATGTTATTCGAAGAATCATGCTTCCCTTGTACATCTTTTACAAAATCATCCCACACCTCTAGAGAAGGAAGATACCAGTATTGAACTGGTGGAATAGCATAGTATTTGTTGAAAATCACCTCGGAGATATTAGATCCCGAGAGAATGAGGACTTGAAAGCCCGCCGGTGAAGCCGGTGTATCGTTTGGTTTGAAGGATTGGCTTCCAATATAGATACTCGGTGTAACTGGTTCTATTTCAATGGGGTACTCGATGACCTGGCTACTCGTACGAATGGTCATTCTTGGATGCATGATATCGGAATATTTTTCCCATGCTGATTGAACGGCTTGCCGTTTATCCCCACAAATTTGCCAGATTCCTTCTAAGCTAAAATCTATTATTGCAGGATCGCTTGCAATACTCGATACCCATTCATGGAAGGCTTCTACAGTTTCCTTGGATGGTTCGAAGGTGTCAATCATAACTATGCGAGAGATTTTCTCGGGGTCGCCTCCTGTAGCCTTCAATGTCGAGTTACTATTAGTTGAGTAACGTTTCCAAGCATCACTGATTTTGATATTTGCATCTAGGCTTCCACTACTAAACAATGCTTCGTACTGTGCTTTCACCATCGCAGAGATTTCGTTTGTGCTTGTCTGGCTCTGCTTGTCAACGGATATGTAAAATTGCAAGGTTCCTCCAAGAACAACCTTACTAGTAAAGAATACGCCGAAGTCATTAAAGAACTCTGAAAATATATCGAGATTGTCTGTGTCGGACTCGTAGGGGAGGTCACTCAATCGACTTAAAAACTCACTGGAAAGATATTGGGGGTCATATTGATATTGTAATGTGGCGACTTGGGTATAAAAATTACGGTAGGCATAGTCAAATTGCGAATTCTTGTGATATGCCTGAGAATAATCAGCCTCCATCTCGCCACTAAACGCTCCGTATTTCCCGCTAATTCCCACATGAGCTCCAAGACTATTTTGAACTTCTTCTCTTGAGTTGTAGGCTCCTGCATCATAATATGTCTCCGTATTCTCTAGTAGGTTAACATAGCTTGGAATCTGATAATCCTTTCCAAGAAAAGTAACTGTTTTATTCGGTGCTTTGCTTGGAGTTACAAGTAACTTGATAAATGATGATGTATCTCTTGTACCGTAGATATTCATACCTTGAGCAAGAGCATTTGCTTGAGACATGACAGGTAAATTAGCTAAGTTTTTCAAATTAATCATCTCCAAATTTAGGTTGTATATTCAAAAAATTGCGGGTAATGGTCTGATGATAAATTGTCACCCTTTATAGCAGCAGGTGGTATCACGAGATTGATATCTGAATTTTCTGGAGTGACGACATAATCTATTCGTCCGCCACTTTTATGGGTTTCTTTGCTACTGCATGTACACTTCCATGGTTTTCTTCCAAATTTCTTTTCTAACTCTATGGGTGAGCAGTTAAAATCCCCCGCATATACAAATTTATTATAGCCATTCCCCGCAGATACATCGTCTAGCTGATTAATACTGTATGATGCTGCAAAACGAGCCTCAGAAGATGGAGCATGGTGGGAAAAAATTTCTAAATTATCTGCATCTTTTATCTTAATTCCCAAAGAAGGACGTAAACCATCATCTGTTTCATGCCATATAACACGTGTTTCTTTTGTGGTATATTCCGCTCTGGTTATGACAGCTAAACTACATCGATTATTTCCCGCATCAGCATCTTCATAAAATAAAACAAATAGCTCAAGCCTACTTCCCATGCGTATTGTGCCTTTATAAACTCCTCTATTGTCAACTAGTTGTAAACTACCATCATTAATGGCATCATTAATAAAAGCATGCCTCCCACTTTCCTGGATACACATAACAAACGGTTCACTAAAACATCCAATCCAGCGTTTCAGTGTGTTAATTTTGTTGCCTTGCTTATAGGGGTCTTTAGAGTCTGCCCCTTGCATGTTCCATGTGAGTATTGTGATTTTCAAAGAAAAAGTCCTCCTTAATGGGAAGTCCCAAGAGTCTTCAATATTAATTCCTTCCATTTGTTAGATATGCTGGACCAATGGAACTGAGGTAAAGTGGCATACTCCATAGCTTTCTTTGAAAGATACGCCATTTTCTTATCTCCATGGTAAAGCAGATTCATCTGTTCGACTAAAGAGGTCTTGTTAACGACTCGATTTCCCTTTAAGTCCACATCAGTAGGAATAAGGATACCTACGTCATTCCACAATTCGGAACAAGCACTATGATTAGGAACTATTTGAGTTGCACCAGTCGCTGCATGCTCAAATGAGACAAGACCCCATCCTTCATCCATACAGGTATTGAGTCCCACATCACATGCATTATAAATTAAATTCAAATCAGCATCATTTAGATTGGGTTTATCCTCCTTTTGTGTTGTTAGAAGGAGTCGTTCTTCTATGCCTAAACTTTTAGCAAGATCAAGTACGTCGATTCCAAAATCGACCCTACCCATATGTAAATAAAGATACACATCGGGCTTTCCACGGCAGAATTCGGAAAATGCCTTTATTGTAAGGTCTATTCTTTTTCTGAACGAATTTCGATTAGCGTTCAAAATAATCCAGGCATTAAGTAACTCAGGACGGTCTGGAAACAATTTTTGGCGAGACATCCTTCGCCCCTCAGGTAATGGATAAAAAGCATTCAAATCTACCCCGAATCCGATGGCTTCGATTGTGGGAATATTCATAGGCTCATTTTTTTTAAGGAGCTGTTCAAAAGCTTGGAGGGCTAGGCTTCTACTATAATAGGTATACACAACAAGCGCATCAACAGAGCTTAGATCTTTGATTTGATCAGGGCCTACATTATGATCAATAGGACAATATGCGATGGTTTTACCAGAGTATGATGTCAGTGAAGATTCATAGAGGGAGTAAAGCCAATAGTCATGGCAAATGAGAATCAGATCAGGGGAATACCTCTTCAACAGGGCGGGTAATTGTTTGCAACCGTAGCGATCACCCAATATGGTATTAGGCTCTGTAATCCAGGGAATGGACCGGAAAGAACCATAGTCGTTAATTGCAAAATGAACAATTTCAAATTCACTAGCTAGATTAGAAGCAAGGCTTTGTATAACACGGGCATATCCCGTCGCCTGCTGTCCTTCTCCGATAATAAGAACTCTAGGATTTTGTATAAATATCACCCTCAAGTACGGTTATTATAGAGCTAAGTTCCGATGACCTTAATGAAAATGGAAATATATCCGTGACACGAGATTCCTTATCACCAATTACTTACATCTACTTTGCGGATGGTGTCAGCCACGCTGGTACTACCCCTAATTGGCGCTCAAGTTGTGGGGCACTGCATTCCGCTACGCCAGCGTCATGACGAGATAAGGGTCGCATGCCATTCCCGACCGCTCATTCCGCCTGGCGCAGCGGCGAGGGGTGCCTGAAGCCGCAGAAGCGTCATGATGAGCGGGACGCCTCGTTTCAAGCCTGATCCCACGTAGATTACCTTCTCACCTACTCTCTGAAGTAGTGTTCCTCCTTCGTCTAGAATAGCGCATATGGCCACAAAAAAAATCTAACCCCGGTTATAGACGAGGTTAGATTTTTTTGCTGGGTCCATTCATTCCATCATGTCATTGCCGCGGCGAATCGCTTCTACACGGTTCCTGGCCTGGAGCTTGCCGTATATATGGTTGATATGTGATTTGAGCGTGCCCATGCCGATGTTCAGCGTCTCTGCCATCTGCTTGTTGGTCATACCGCCTGCCAAACAGCGAAAAATCGTCAGTTCCCGCTTCGTAAGGAGTTGCTCCAACCGTGCCGTCCGGTCTGCACGGCTGCCTGACTGTCCGGTCCACTCGGTGCCACTGAAACAGGACAGCACGTGTCTGACGAAGGCAAGGCTCGGCGTCTCGCTCTCCCGTATATGTCCCTTCCGGCGCATCTCGATGTAGGTCATCAGCAGCTCTGCAGCAGGCATACCCCTATCGGCAAACACGCGGGTATACCCGTCCGACTCGGCGTACCTCAGCGCCTGCTCCAGCGTCAGGACCGCCTGCTCCGTCTTTCCGGCGTGACGGTGTATCAGCGCCTGCAGCACCCCGAGTTCCAAGGCGTCCATAGGCCTGTGACCTTGGACTGCCAGCAGAAACAGCCGATCTGCCAGCGCTTCCGCCTCTTCGCATCGCCCTTCCTGAAGCAGCACCCGTGCGAGGAATGTGTAGATATACAACTGCGGAAGGGACACGGGGTCGCCCTCATTGACTTTATACTTGTCTCTCCACTCTAAGGCGGGGGCGACATCTCCCTGGTCAAGTGCAAGCGCGGCAAGCTCTGCCTCGATGAACAGAAAAACGGCCGCCACCCGGTCCGAAACCGCCCGCTGCTGGGCTTCCTCAAGCCACCGCTTCGCCTCCAGGTTATTCCCCCGGGCTCTGGCAATGCGCGAGAGGAACAGGTAAGCCGTCACGTACACTTTTTCCGGCTGGTAGGGGTTGTGAACGTTCTCTTGCAGCCCCTGCCTGAAGACGGCCTCCGCTTCTTCCAGATCGCCCCGTTCATAGAGCAGCTCGCCATAGCACACTATCGTGGAATCGTGGACGCGCATAGGGGTGAGGAATTCGATCATCCGCTGGAAGAAGGTATCCGCCATTCCACGGGACAAATGCTGCCCCCTTTTGCCGTTGTACGAACGGAATATACTGGGGGATAGCGGCATGTGAGGCGGGGCGAACAGCAGATCCGTGCCGACCGGGCTGTGCTGAAGCGACAACTGGATGTACTCTAGGCCCTGGACGACATCCATATCGTATTGGGTCGCCTTGGTGTTACGGAGGTAGTAGAGATTTCCGAGAAACCGGTCTTTCTCCTCCTGGCTCCAGTCCGCGGAAGATAGGTGATACCGCTGCTCGGCCTGCTGCAGGTACACTTCGGCTAGCTGCGGCTCATGATTCCAGAGGAGGGATAAGATATAGGAAAAATACAGGAACCGATGCTCCCACAGGATCGGCTCGGGAATTGCAGAAAGCCAGTGGCGGAGGGTGGAATACTCCCGTTTCATCGCGAAGGTCTTCCTCCGCTCCAGCAGCTGGGTGGCCTCGGTAAAATGCTTCCCGGCCAAATAATATTCCACAGCGTCTTCCAGCATGCCGCGTGCTGCGCACCAGTCGCCGGCGGTCTTGTACAAGCCCGGAACTTCGCCCGGAAAGCTCCGGGTGAGCCGGCTCTTAAGAAAATCGGCGAATAAATGGTGGAAGCGGAACCAGTTCTTCTGGTAGTCCAGAGGGATGATAAACAACCCTGCATCGGTGAGCTGGAGCAGCAATTGCCGACAGTCCGTTTCGCCCGAAACAGCTTCGCACAGCGGGCCGGAGAAACGCTGCAGAACGGAGCACTTGGCCAGAAAATCTTGCACTGCTGGCTCCAGAGAGTGGTATACTTCTTCCAGCAAATACTGCGCGATCCAGCCACTGTCGCCAGCAACGTCTTGAATAATGACTGCCAGCTGCTCCGCCTTGCGAAGGGAGAGTGCTGCCAGCTTGAGGCCTGTCACCCAGCCCTCTGTTCGCTGCACAAGCAACTCGATTTGCTCCTGCGTGTAGCTTGCATCCTTCCATAGACGAAACAGCTCCGCGGCTTCTCGCACGTCAAACCGCAAATCTCCGACGTCCAGCTTCGCTGCCCACCCGCTGCTGAAGAGCCGCGTTGTCGCAAAGGCGGCTTCCTCGCGACTGGTGATATAGAGGTGGACCTGGGCAGGAAGATAGTCAAGGAAGAAGGCCACCGAAGCGACAACTCGTTTATCATGGATGACGTGCAGATCGTCCAGTACGAGCACCAGCGGGTTGGGCAGCTCCCCCAGTTCACCCAGCAGCGGGACGAGAAAGGTCTCAAAGGCCCCCGGCGTCAGCGACTCTAAAGCCGGATTCACCTTGTCCGCGAACCCCTGGTGAGCGCAGTCGATCGACGAAATGATATAATGCCAGAAGCGGATCATATCGTTGTCGCCAGTATCCAGCGAAAGCCAGGCGGCAGGCATGGCCCGCTGCCCGATCCATGCGCTGACCAGCGTTGATTTGCCATAACCTGCGGGGGCGGTAATGAAGGTCGCTTTCCGCTCCAGGCCTTCTTCAAGTGAAAGCAGCAGACGGGGGCGTGGCACTACGCCGGGAAGCAGGGGGGGCATGCGCAGTTTCATTTTTAATAAGACAGGTTGCATTCGTATTCCCCGTTTCTCGAAAACGTTGTCTCTACTAGTCAATTATAAGCTGCAGTATCATGGATGAGAATGGAAAACTAGCTCTGCTAGGAGATGCTTGCCCCTGGACTCCAATCCGAAATGTGAGTGTATTACGCCGTGTCTCTGACTAACTCTCTCTCATACGATACTCTCAGGGGAATATCCCTCTAAACAGCAATCTATTAACCAATCGTTGAAGTCATGATGAGAGGAAGGAAAAGCACATGGCTGATTCATGTAGCAGAAAAGCGACGGGAGCCTGCTCTGAGGCAGAGGGATATACGACGACAGCATCGGGACAAGCTTCCCATGCGGAAGGATGGATGACCGCTGCAAGTGGAGTAGCCTCCCACGCGGAAGGGGTGTCCACCGTAGCTGAGGCAAATGCTTCTCACAGCGAGGGCAACGGCTCCAGAACGACGGGCTTTGCAGCCCATGCGGAAGGAAATGGCAGTATAGCGGAAGGGTTTGCCGCACACAGCGAAGGATACTTTTCTCGGGCACAGGGAAAGTATTCCCATGCCGAGGGAGACGTGAATACGGCTGTTGGCTATGCCTCCCATGCGGAAGGAAGCGGCTGCAACGCCGAGGGGGCTGCCTCTCATGCGGAGGGCTTTCTAACCATCGCGCGGGGGCAGCATTCCCACACGGAGGGAGCTGGCACATTGGCCGAGGGGTTCGCGGCCCATGCGGAAGGTGAAGTGACCGATGCGACGGAGCGCGGGGCTCATGCGGAGGGGATCTTTTCTAAAGCACGCGCGCTGGCAGCACATGCGGAAGGAAATTGGACACGGGCCTTCGGTTCATGCTCCCACACCGAGGGGTCCTTCACCACAACGGAGGGAGCATGTGCTCACGCTGAAGGGCTCCAAACGAAAGCTAGCGGGAATTACGCTCATGCGGAAGGAGCCAATACGACTGCTGATGCAGATTATTCCCACGCAGGAGGGCGGAATACCGATACGGGTGGATTCGAAGGAGCGTTCATCATCGGCCGCTATGCGTCGGCCCAGTATCCCTACTCCTTTCATCTCGGTAACGGGATGGAAAACGGTCCATCGCGCAATGTGGTCATTTTGGATCAGGAGGGCAATGTTCGTATCGAAGGCACCGTCATATCGGGATCGGCCGATTATGCGGTAATGTTTGAAACGACAGACGGCATGCCGATAGAACCTGGTTATTGGGTCACACTCGAGGGAGAGAAGATCCGAAAAGCGGATGCGGGGGACCGTTATGTTCTCGGGATAGTCAGCTCTTCACCAGCCGTCTTGGGCGACGCGGCGGATTTACGATGGAAGAATATGTTTCTCACGGACGTGTGGGGTCGTGTCCTCTATGAAGAGTCTGATGTCCCCGAGCAAAGAGACCCTGAGGGAAATGTAGTGATCCCGGCAGGAAGACGGATTCATCCGGTGTTACATCCTTCATACGATCCTAGACAGGTATATATCCCCCGTATGCAGCGTCCAGAATGGGCTGCCGTAGGGCTTCTCGGCAAGCTGCTCGCGCGAGACGATGGTACCTGCGTTCCGGGAGGCTACTGCCGACCTGGCGAGCGTGGGGTGGCAACCGCGTCGGAGAAGGGGTACCGAGTCCTGAAGCGGGTGGGGCCGAACCAGATTCTTGTTCTGGTCCGCTGAGACAAGGCAGACAGAGAAAAGAAGCAAAGAGAGCCACTATGGCTAATTACAGCCCATTCTCATACACGAACAAATGAAAAATTACGCCGCTCATGGTTACTGTGTTCACGTGTTGTTAGCTTTCATGATCGAAGTACAGTAGCTTGCCGCGAGTCTCCAAGTATGCTTTAGTCGTACGTTCTCCTCCAACCTGTCTCACTCCTGTTAGCTTTACCAACGTAGTCACAAGTATAGCGACTGTACTTGTGACTATGTTGGAAAGCTTGGCTAAATGTCTAACAAAAGGGGCGTTTATTTTTTATATAGTCGCTATATGTAAACCATTGATGTTTATGGGTTTTTGGCACACTTTGAATCATAGTCACTATATCTTGTCACCTGTACTAGGGCAGATAGAATTCGTCTTGTTCTATACTGCTTATAATGGCTGAAACCATGATGAATTGGACACGCGTCCGGGGAATCGTCCTTTCCACTCGGCATCTTTCCTTCAAGAACACAGCAGAAGGGTTTGAAAAGCTGCAGCGCGCCAAAAGGAACAAGGAAAATCGGGATAACTGTCAATCCAAGAGTGATCCAAAGGATGCACTGGTTATTGCAGATGTGGTTAGCCGTGGTTATTACTACGAGTACAGTCGGCAGACCGAAAGCTATCAGCGGCTGAAAGTCATGATGAGTGACCGGGAATTCTGGGTTACGGGCAGCGTACGGCTGCAAAATCGTATTATCCGCTGGCTTAGAAAACACATGCAGCGAGCTGGCGGCTGCTCAGGCATTCAGAAAGCCGCGGAACTGCTTTTTAAGGCGAACCAGAGTGTAGGGGACATTACATCGCTCCATGAGGCCAAGCAGGATCTAGGGCGGTGAATTGAAGAGTATGAACGAATCGAAAGTCATTTAGAACAGATTGAAAGGGACGTCGCATTGCTGCTCGAAGACATCCCAATTGCTGGCCAAATGCGTTCAGTTAAAGGTCTGGGCACCATTTATATTGCGGCTATTCTCTCTGGCGCAGGCGATTTAACGCAGTATGCTCATGGGCGTCAACTGCTAAGGAAAGCCGGTTTAAACCTAGCGGAAAGTATGTCGGGTAAACGCAAAGGGGAGGTTATACTCTCCAAGCGAGGGAGTGCCGTTCTCCGGAAGTACATGTATCTTGCTACCCTAACCCTGACAGGAGTCAATCCGCTCTTCCGACAGTTACATGAGGATAATCTAAAAGTAAAGCATATGAGCAAACAGAATTCGATACTTAAACTGCTGGGGAAACTGGCGCGGATATTAATTGGAATGGTACACAGTGGAGAGTCCTTCACTCCTGAAAAAACAGTGCACCCTTTGGTTCAAGCAGCGTAAGAATGTAAGCTCAGACGTGGATTGACTCATTCGCAGGATTTCGAACAAAGAAAGCACGGAGGACCGAGTTCGTTCCTCAAAAGGGCACAGACCCATCCGCTAAACGCTATCGGTCTCCACACCTTGGACAGGTGTAACGAAGGAATGTAAGGGCACAGACCCGTAGAGCCTTGGGATGGTTAGTCTCCAAGGGATTGTGGAGTATGCGTGCAGTAGAGAAGACCCCAGGGAAATGTATCTGAGCGTTTCTTCTATTCCCGCATACCCAAAAACTGATCTTATGGATGTCTGTGGTTTATTTCCTGACTTATTCCGGCAATTTAAGGTTATGAAATCCTGCGAATGAGTGAGCATACGTGAGATAAATCCTTAATACTGAGGGACTGGGAACGTTAGCTGAATAACATAAGGAGGCTACCCGATCGGCAGACTCCATTAATTATTACGATTTAATACTGGTCAAATAAAGTATGGGATGTTTGCCTCGACAACCTTCGTAAGTTAAAAAACTCCCAATATCGCCGAGATTATTGCATAGAGGCCATAAATAGAGAGACCGAAAGCGATAATTTTGAATAAAGGTTGTAATTTAAAGAATAGCAATTGCGGCACCTCCCGGTATATCTTTATTTGTATTATAACCAATTTGGACTTAAATTGGAAGTAAATTACATTTATCTGAAGGTTTCTGCCCGGCACGTTGCTTGCGCAGGGGATGGCTTCGCCAGGGGGCAGCATAAGATCACTCTGGCTTCAGCGCTGGTGGAACAAATATACAGCTACACGTCGGAACACGTCCCCCTGCAGGGGCAGCCAGCGCCACCGCCGGCGGAGCGGCTCTGACATTCCGTCGCGGGCAGAGGAAACGGTCGGGGCCGCGATGGCAGCAAGCTGGCACCGGAATAGGAAATTTCCGGTGCCAGCTTGCTGGTGTTCTTAATGTGATGAAGAGCCAATGAGTTGCTCGGCAATGCTTTTGGAAAGAGGCAACGTATTAATTTCAGAAGGCATCGCATTAATATTAAGGGTTTGTACATAATCCCCGCCGCGAGTTCCACCTGCGAACGTTGCGAATCCTGGAAAGTTGCCGCCATGCCCCCAAATCGTAATACCATTCGTAAGCTTTGTTCCAACGATCCCCAAGCCGTATTCACCTACTGGAGTTTCAACCCCAGTTAACATCTGATCTAAAGTAGCTGGTTTTAATAGCTTGCCACTAAGTATGGCACTGAAGAATGTATTCAGATCATCCGCTGTGGAGATCATAGATCCCGCAGCATCTGCCCAAGAGGGATTCATTTCGGTTCTATCTATGAATTGACCGTCGAGTACGAAGTATCCTCGTGCATGTTCACCTGGAATAAACGAGTAGTCGTCGGGTACATAAGTGCTCGTTAGCTTAAGGGGAGCTATGAAACGTTTCCTAATATGTTGCCCGTATGTTTCTCCAGTAGCCTTCTTAATAATCATCCCTGCAAGTACCGTATTCGTATTGGAATAAACCCATTTCTCTCCAGGCTTAGAGGTTGCCTTCATGTTCAGTCCAGAACGAACTAATTCGTCAACAGTAAAGGAATGTAACGGGTTTGGAAGTAATTTATCGAGAATATCCTTGTGTTCTGAATAGTCAGGAATACCGCTTGTTTGGTTTAATAGTTGCCGAATCGTGATATGATCCCCTTCATATTCAGTACCCTTAACAACATCAGGCAGCCATTTTTCTATCGTGTCATCCAGGTTCAGTTTTTGTTCATCAACAAGCTGAAGAATGACCATTGCAGTAAACGTCTTTGTTAGACTACCTATCCGGAAAGTAAAATTCGTCTTAACCGGGTCAGTACCGTAAATGCTTGCTTCACCGGAAGCATATGCCCATTTTGATCCTTTGTTTGAGGAAGCTACAATTATGCCCGGTATATTTTGATGGTTAGCAGCTTCATCGATAAGTTGCTTGGCTTTGGTCTGCGAATCTTGACTGTAAGTAGTAACGAGGGGATCCGTCTGCTTTGCAAAACCAGTTCCTGATAATGGCAGTAATAGAGTCGCGGTAATCATTGTCGATACAGTGAGCATAGAAATTTTGTTCATTTCGTTTCTCCTTTTGATTAAGGAATCGTATTATTCATTCATTTGTGATGGAGTGACCTTTTTGATATAGAAAAAGATGTCAAATGTCTTGCCGAATGCAGCGTCTACAAACAAAGGTACTTCAGGCCCCAATGCTGTTATTCCGGCAAATAGAGGACGGGTTTCATCTAACCAAGTTTTCACCGAACCGCTTGCTTTGCGCAAGTCTACAAAAAATTGATCATGTTTGACTTGTCCGACGGTATAGTTAATGCTATGGGGGTCATCGATTCTAACCGTTCCGTATGGACCGAATTTGCCGCTTTCATTAACAACGTTATATGAACCTGAATGGATTGAAGTCCCGATGGATACGTATTTGTCGCCGTAATGTTTAGCCAAATGTTGTCCTGACATCTCCGGATATACGAATGGAAGAGTATTGGTTTTGGATATATGTCCGTTATGACCCCATACAATGGTTTTCCCCCATTGTTCTTGTGTCCACTTCGCATTTTCATACATTGCAATATCATGTCTTAAGAAGAACTCCGGCTGTTGTTCAGCTAAAAGCATATGAATAAATTGCTCGATAATACGGGCGCTATGCAATGCCCATGCGTAAGCTTCTTTTTGCTTGCCGGCATTAACTTTATTTTTTTCTAGCAGCTCAATAATAGACCGGGCATTGGAAAGATGCTTTTCTTTCTCATCTTTCGGCAGTTTCTCAAAACTTTCTTCATCTTTTGTTGCGGAAATAAGCTCTTTCATTTTGTCATTTAATTGAGAAATCAAATTCGGATTAGATTGTTGGATATAGTCCGAAATTTTGTTAAACACATGTTCATCTAATTTTTTTTGATCCATCCCGATTACACGTACTTTGTTGGGATGTTTGGGATTGGCATTGTAGTCACGAATCCATTCCAACATTTGCGTCATTTCTTTATTGTTAAACACGGGGCTAAGAATTTTGCCTGGATGCCCTTTACCTGTAAGAACATATTGATCAAGCATCAATCCTTTCCCCCAGTTCTCCTCTAAGACAAGGTTTGTAAACCCCAATTCCGTAACCATATACTGTACGATACGGTGTTTCATCGTGAATATTTCATGCATGCCATGAGAAGCTTCGCCTAAACCAACAATAGAAGCAGATCCTATCATCTCTTTAAGTGGTTGTAAATCTTCCAAAGAAGCACGAGGCTCTGTTGTTGTTAATTTGCTTGCATTCTTCTCCAGCCACTGTAATGGAGTCTGGTTGTCCTTCATGGCAGTTTCAAGTTTAGATGCAGGCGTATTGCCCGAACTGGATGGTGTTGATGGGATTTCTTCTGTGGAACAACCGGCCAAACTTATACTACCTATTGTAGTAAGCGCCAGCCTCGTTAATAATTTCTTGTTCATTTTTTTCCTCCCCAGGGTTATTGTTTGACATTCATTGCGAAGCGATTTGTCTCCCCGAGTATTGCAAAGTAATTGTCATACTGCCAAGATGCCATTATGTCACCATGAGGCGTATTTACTGTCATATGACGGCTTATCACCCAATGCTTTCTGGGACCGAAGTGAGCAATTCGGCTTCACGACAGAAGCTTATTCCTTGGATGAAGCATTACAAGCGGCGGCAGAGGAGGCGGCGAGACCGGTCATTTTGTCGGATACCGGCGAATGGATTTGACCCTCGTTCTGAAGCGGCTGCTAGAGTTGGGTTGACGGGAGACGCTTGTTGCCGTCATCGTTGATGCGGCAGCGTGGGAGATGTGTTCGAAAGCAGTTGAAAGTGGGCATGTCGGACTCGGTCTCGGATGCCTCGATCCGACATCTGCTAGCGGCGATTCGCAGCTAGCCATCGACGCAGAGGTCGTCACGCCGGGAACCGTTCGCGACAAGGCATGCGCTGTCGTCCGGAGCAGTGGGGTTACCTTATATTTAATACGAAAGAAATGACCGATCTGATTGAATGGATTCGGGTCTATAATAACAATCCAGACAATGATCAAAAAGTGCGTATCATAGGCATGTGAAAACGATTAGCGAAAATGTCTATGAATCGATCATAGAGTATGTGCAACTGCATAAACCGGAACTTGTGCCACTTATGAACGATACGTTTAAAGACCTTATCCCCGAACGAAGGATGCGTACATTTACATGAATCTTTCGGAATTGAACGGGGAATCCCCAGAATTCACCTGGATCGAACAGCATGCTGCCGTCATCGAACATTTTACCAAAATGATGGGATACTTACCGGAGAAACCTAAAGACTTTTACAATCAGTATGATATTGCGATGTACGAAAATGCCAGATGGACGGAGGAGAAACTTGGGAAGTCGATCGTCTGGGCGCACAACGGCCACACCGCGAAAACAAATCTGCTCCCGCAAGTATATGACGAGATCGCCGGACAACATCGCCGGTCATCCATATTTTGATCCCCAAACCGGTAAGGTTGGAGAAGCGGATTGCCCGGCGGACCTCACTAAATCGCCCGAGATCCGAAATCTGCAGCAGCAATGGAAAGTGGTAACGAAGCGGAATGTCGAGGAGGCCGTGAAGGCGGTTCAACGCATGAACAGCGATATTTTTGGATTCTTGGAAGTGGTGGAACGGGATCAGCCGAAAGCATGGAAGAAAATGAAGGATAAGTGGGGCGACATTTTTCCGACATGCTGGGTGGAGGTTCAGGTGGAACAAGAGATTTTACGGACGGGTATGAGGACGAAATCAAGCATGTCCGGCAAATAATCCGAGCCATGCGATCTTGAAGCGGAAACGGTGGAGTTAAGCATTAGACTGACTAATAAAACGAAGCAGCGGCGGACCAAGACTGAAGAATAAAGTCTTAGACTGCCGCTGACCTTTGTTCAACTAATGTCTATGTCCACCTGGTTTTTTCATCATTGCATCCACGGTACCCTCGGCTATCTTACCCCCTAATAGCTAAAAAAGCGCCCTCATAATTGTTGTTCAGTTTTGTGTTGACAATCCATTTCCACCCCCAACGTATTGGAGGTGGGATGATTGTGAGAGACAAGTGGTCAAACTCTCAAATAGATTTGTTGGATGTTTCGGGAGGGAATATGATGCAGGAGGGAGATGTCATCGCATAGTCTGTCTATAGGCTCTGGGGGATAGTCCGTAAACTTTGGTAAACCGTCGCGTGAAATAGTTGCTGTCGTTAAACCCGCATTCGTAGGAGATGTTCGTGATGGGGAGTCTGCATTGCCGGAGCAACGTACGCGCGCGCGACAAACGAAGTTGTTGCAGGTATGAAATGGGTGTCGTTTGATAATAAGATTGAAAGATCCGATTCAGATGTCTAACCGAAATATTGGATTTGGCCGCAATTTCCTCCAGCGTAAGAGGCTCCAGATAATGATCTTCAATGTAGGAGAGCGCATTAGCCAAATGCATCAGGTTGCGGTCCATGCCATTCTTCTGACTGTCATACTGTCTGGATAAATAAACTACAAGTTCCATAAACCGGGAAATAAGCATCGTCTGATGGCATGGAAGTTTCTCGTTGTATTCGTTGATCATGACGGAGATGACGGATGAGACGTGTTCCATGCTTGGAACAGACAAACTGAGCCTGCTATGAAAAGGTTGAAGATTGTAATAAAAAGGTTCCAAAACGAAAAGTGCCTTGAAACCGTTGGATACTTTTAAATCCGGACCGGCAATTCGAAATAATTCGGATCGAAACATAATATTGCAAATTTTAAATTCATGAGGATTTATGTAAGCATGGGGGGTAGCCTCATGAATGACAAATACGTCTCCCGTCTTAATAAAGTAAGTTTCTGAATTTACAACGTGCGTAGCGTTCCCGTTCAATACAATGACGAGTTCGGTGAAGTCTTCATGCTGATGAAGATTCGTATCTTCTTCGTGCCCGCCATACTGGATAAAAAACGGGAATTGCTCGTCATCCGTAAACCAGTTCAAATAAACGGTATTCAAGATATCGCCCTCCACAAAAATGGATCATCTATCATTTTTGTCTACGATTAACCTTTGTCGTATTTTAGCCCCTGTACATGTAAGATTTTATAATGAGTGTGTAGATACAGATAACGCCTTAGATTGTTACAAAATTCATACTAAAATTAATGAAAAGGCTTACACACTATAGATTCGAATTTCACATGGAAGTAGTCGCATTGCGATTACAAACGTAAAACGCGCGTAAGCGATTCGAGCATAACGCTCGGCTCGCTTGCGCGTTTTTTTGCTCGTGCGAAAAGGGAGTTATGACGCCGACTTCGTAGGATCATGACTAAATGTTGCTATTTTCATGTCCAAAAGATGAAGGTTTGCATCCATTTTTTACAATATGATTTTTTTAGAAGTAAGGGACACGTTGTGGATTTCATTCATCTCATACGCGTGCAATGAATTCGATATGGCTTTCAATTGCGCTGCGGCGTTGAGCGGCCAGGAGGTGATAAGCGCGGAATGATCGAACGGCAAGATTGATATTGTATTGAATTGACAACGGTTACATTAAAATTGCAGGGGGATGAATATGAATAAAAAACTGGTTATGCTGCTTGTTAGTCTGATGTTGATATTTTCTTTAGCAGCTTGCAGCGGCGGAAGCGGCAACGGAAACAGCAGCAATAGCAAGAACGATCCAGTACGCACAAATGCAGCTTCGGAGGATTCTTCCAACGACTCGGCGGCGACGAATGCTTCCGAGGGGACCAATGACGTTGCAGAAGGCGCGGGCGATTCCAAGGAAACGCCGGAGATGGATTTTGATATGGGCGGCAGAGTGATTAAGATTGTAAACTTCTGGAGTTTGGAAATCCCGGAAGACAATCCTGATAATATCCAAAGGAAGAAGAACCTTGAAGCTCTGATGAAGAAACATAATTTCAAAGTTGAATACGTTGTCCTCGATCAAGCCGAGTACCAGAACAAGGTTACAGCCTCACTGCTTGCTGGCGAACCGGTAGGCGATATCATCAGCTTAGCCAGATCGTACGCCATTCCAACGCTGGTAAGTCAAGATCTGTTGTGGCCGGTTGACGAATATACGAAAAATGACAAAGTGTTCGATCCGAATGTATCGAATAAGATTATGCAGTATAAAGGGAGAGGGTATGGCTTTGGCGGGTACCCGGGTGGAGCAACCGGTTTCTTCTACAACCGCACGTTGATGAAGAATCTCGGCATGAAACCGCTTCAAGAATATGTTGATGAAGATAATTGGAACTGGGAAACGTTCATTCAAGTGATCAAAGAGGCTAATAAAGATACGAACAACGATGGAAAGCTTGATACATGGGGATTGGCAGGTGCCGGGTTTTTGGATTCAGCGCTTGCCTCAAACGAGACAGGCTTGACGAAAGAGGACAAGCAGAGCCTGGATGATCCTAGAACCGTTGAAGTTTTGAATTTCCTCTCCAAACTGAGTACTGAAAAACTCGTCAGACCTTCCGAGGGCGGCGATTGGACGGAGCCAAGTCAATTTTTCCGTCAAGGTAACACGTTGTTGTATTTAAGTGGAGCTTATGAGGCGGAAGGTCTAAAGAAAGACATGAAGGATTTCGAGTTCGGCTTTATTCCTTTCCCTAAAGGACCGAACGGAACTTCCTACAATACACCTGATAGCAATCCGTGGGCAATGGTAATTCCGAAGGCAGTAGAGAATCCGGAGCAGCTCGTTTATATCTGGGAGAAAATAGAGACATACGACTCCATTTATAACTATTATCTCCAATCTTGGTACGAGACGTTGTTTGATAACGAAGTTGATATCAATAATGTTAAAGTAGCGTCTAACAGATTCTATCTCGACAGCTTAGCTTCGTTCCCGAGCATGCCTTATTATAAGTTCGCTGACGATATTAACAAAGGCCAATCCGTATCCACGGTCATCGAGACGTACAAAACGCCTTTCCAGGCGGCAATCGATGAAGTCTACAAGAAATAACGATTGAAGTGATCAACCAGTCCGCATCTCATTTACGGATGCTGACTGGTTGCACTCACTTTTGCCGGGGAGGGGAGCAGAATTGAGCATCAGAAGCCAGAAATCAGTGAAATGGATATGGATTTTAGTCGGTATAGGTTTGTCCATGTGGGCAATCTATTCATCACGTCAAACCGGCAACGGCAATGTTCGAGCGATTAGCGATTTTGCAGCGGTAGCGGATGCAGATGCCAAAGACGGATATGACGCCTATATGAAACGCCACTCAAACACAGATAGACCGGCGGGAGAAATTCGAATCGAAGGCGAGCAATATGCTGAACTCGAAGGGGACGGCTTTGAGCTTGCGAATGGATATCAAGGTCTGCAAGGTCAAGCCGTGTTGACGCCAGAGGCCGGTACAATCAGCTGGAAGGTCCGGGTCGATCATCCGGGTCTATACAATATTCGAATTCATTATTTTCCTATTGAGGGGAAAAGCTCCGCTATCGAGAGGGAGTTCGCGATCAATCATGAAGTGCCTTTTAAGGACGCCGAAATCTTATTGTTCGATCGATATTGGGGCAATCGCGAAGACGAAATCGAGCGGGACAATCGCGGAAACGATTTGCGCCCGAGGCAGATAGGGAAGCCATCTTGGCAAATCGTGTCCTTCGAGGACAGAGAAGGTTACCATGACCAGCCCTATTTGTTTTATTTCGGCGAAGGGGTTCAGACCGTTTCTTTGACTTCCTTGAGGGAACCGATGGCTATCGACTATATCGAGTTATACCAGGAGCCGGAGACGAAAACCTATGAAGAACGGAAAGCCGAATATGAAGCTGATGGAGCAGCTGCCGCCGAAGGTCAATTCATCGTGATTCAGGCTGAGGATGCGACCTTAAAATCTTCCCCTACGCTTTATCCGCTTTCCGATCGGTCAAGCCCTTCGGTCACACCGTACAGCGCTTCTAAAATTCGGGTCAATGCGATCGGGGGCCTCAACTGGAAGCTGCCGGGGCAGTGGATTGAATGGGAATTCGAAGTGGAAGAGGACGGGTTGTACCAGATTGCGCTGAAGCGCAAACAGGATCAGTTGCGGGGCGTCTATGCGACGCGCAGCATCATGATCGACGGCAAATATCCATTCGAGGAAATGAAGCGGACGCGATTCAGCTTTAATGCGGAATGGCAGACAGATGTGCTGGGAGGGGATGAGCCTTACTTGTATCATCTGACGAAAGGGAAGCATCGCATTCGTATGACGGTTTCGCTCGGCGAGCTAGCGCCGCTCATGGAGACGATCGAGTCGAGCGTGCTGAAGCTCAACGAGATGTATCGAAAGATTATATTAATTACCTCGAATACGCCGGACCCTTACCGCGATTATCAATTGGAGAAGCGGATTCCCGGCATGATCGATGTCTTCCGGGAACAAGCTGGCCGTATCCAGGTCGTGGCGGACTATCTCGAACAATCGACAGGGGAGAGGAGCGATAAAGTTGCTGTTCTTCACACGATGGTAAGGCAGCTGAACGAAATGGCGGAGAAGCCGGAAACGATCGCGAACCGGCTGAACTCCTTTAAGGTGAATGTCGGCGGGCTTGGCACGTGGATTCTGACGGTACGCGAACAGCCGCTTACGTTGGATTATCTGATTGTCGCGTCTCCGGACAGCAAGCTTCCGAGAGCGAAAGCGACTTTGCTCGAGAAGATCAAACACGAGCTAGGCGCTTACGCGGCCTCTTATACCGAAGACTACGATAGTATTGGCAGCACGCAAGAAAGCGGGCGTTCCGTCACGGTTTGGGTAACGACGGGAAGGGACCAGGCGCAAGTGTTGAAAGCGTTGATTGACGACATGTTTACGCCCGAGACGAACATATCGGTAAATGTAAGGCTCGTTCCGGGCGGAATCCTGCTTCCGGCAGTTCTGGCTGGTGAAGGACCGGATGTCGCCTTGCAGGCCGGTGAGGATGTCCCTGTCAATTATGCGATGAGGAACGCCGCAGCCGATTTGACCGCTTTCCCGGATTTCGAGGAAGTCGCTGCAAGGTTTCGCGATAGCGCAATCACTCCTTACACCTATGACGAAGGGGTATATGCACTTCCGGAGCAGCAGACCTTCCCGATGCTGTTCTATCGCAAGGATATTCTCAAAGAGCTGGACTTGGAGCCTCCGAAGAAGTGGCAGGATGTGTATAACATGATTTCGGTGCTGCAGAAGCACAACATGGCGTTTTATTTGCCAATCGAATCGGCTACGAACAATTCGAATCTGGTTCCGAATGCGGCGTTCGCCATGCTGCTCTACCAGAACGGCGGCCAGTTCTACCGGGACAATGACATGAAGAGCGCATTGGACTCCGAGATTTCCATGCAGGTTTTCAAGCGCTGGACACAATTTTATACGAACTACAAGTTTCCACTGCAAGCGGATTTCGCGAATCGGTTCCGGACTGGGGAGATGCCGATCGGTATAGCCGATTATACAACGTACAATATGCTGACGGTTATGGCGCCAGAGATCAAAGGGTTGTGGGACTTTACCATCGTACCCGGCACCGAGCACGAGGACGGATCTGTAAGTCATGAGGTCGCCAGCCATACGACCGCGGTCATGATGCTGGATAATGCCGACGACAAGGACGCGGCGTGGTCATTCATGAAGTGGTGGACCGACAAGGATACCCAACTCGCTTACGGACGAGAGCTGGAAGGATTGCTCGGCGAGGCTGCGCGATATCCGACAGCCAACATCGAAGCGTTGGAGCAGTTGCCATGGCCAGTCAAGGATTTCAACAATTTGAAACGCCAATGGCATTGGGTAAGGGGCATCCCTCAAGTGCCGGGCGGGTATTTCACCGGTAGGCATCTGGATAACGCCTTCCGGCGCGTCGTGAACGAGAGTGAGAATCCGCGCGAAGCCCTTTCGGATTATATTTTGTACATTAATGACGAAATCGCACTCAAGCGGAAGGAATTCAATCTGCAGAATTAGTTAGGGGGTGGAAGCCGATGCAAGCAGAAGTAAACCGCCATGCCGCGTCGAGCCTCATCCAGGCAAAGAAGCCGTCACGACTCGCCTATGTTGCCCGAGAGCTTCGAAAAAACAAGCACTACTACTTGTTGATGAGTCCGTACATGCTGATCTTCTTCACTTTTACGGTCATTCCAGTCGTCATCTCGCTGGCACTCAGTTTCTTTTATTTTAACATGCTGGAGTTTCCGAGATTCGTAGGCTGGCAGAATTATGCCCGATTGTTCCTGGGCGACGATGTGTTCATGATCGCCCTGAAGAATACGTTCATGTTCGCAGTCGTGACCGGTCCAGTCAGCTATATCGCGTGTTTTCTCTTTGCCTGGATTATCAATGAACTTTCGCCCAAGGTTAGAGCGGCTATGACCCTTGTGTTCTATGCGCCGTCCATCTCGGGGAACGTTTTCTTTATTTGGCTGATCGTATTCTCTGGAGACAGCTACGGTTATTTGAACGGATTCCTTATGAAATTCGGTTTTATTCTCGAACCGATTCAATGGCTTTCGAACGAGAAATATATTCTGGCCATTATTATCATCATTCAGTTGTGGCTTAGCCTTGGCACCAGCTTCCTGGCCTTTATCGCCGGTCTTCAGACGATCGACCGGACACTGATTGAAGCGGGAGCAGTAGATGGCATCAAGAACCGCTGGCAGGAGTTATGGTTCATCACGCTGCCGTCCATGCGGCCGCAGCTGATGTTCGGAGCCGTTATGCAGATTACAGGCTCACTTGCGGTCGCCGATATATCGGTCGCACTAGCCGGATTTCCAAGCGTTAACTACGCGGGGCATACCATCGTCACGCACTTGATGGACTTCGGTACGATCCGCTTCGAGATGGGTTACGCATCCGCTATCGCGACCGTGCTCTTCTGCATGATGATCGGCGCCAATAAGTTGACGCAGAAATTGTTGCGAAAGGTAGGTGAGTAAACTTGGTCATGAGGATGCTAGCGGTATTCAGGACCCCCAGGCGGTTGAACCGGTCCTTTGCCGTCAGTTTTTTACTGTTCGCGCTTCTTGCCATTTTCGGCGCGTTTATGGCGCTTCCGCTTATCTATGCGGTCAGCAACGCATTCAAGCCACTTGACGAACTGTTTATTTTCCCACCGCGGTTTCTGGTCAACAATCCGACGCTGGACAACTTCTTCGACCTGTTCGCCCTGATGGGAAACTCATGGGTGCCGCTGTCCCGCTATTTCGCCAACACCCTGTTTATCACGATCGCCGGGACGGCTGGCCATATTCTGCTGGCGTCTGCAGCGGCCTATCCGCTTGCAAAATACCGATTTTGGGGATCGGGGACTCTTTTCTCTATCGTCATTTTGTCTTTGATGTTCTCTGGACATGTTACCGCGATTCCGAACTATATGGTGATGTCCTGGCTCGGATGGATCAACACACATGCCTCGATCATCGTACCGTCGCTTGCTTTCCCTCTCGGACTGTTCCTCATGAAGCAATTCATGGAACAGATCCCGGACGCACTGCTGGAAGCTGCCAAGATTGACGGAGCGAACGAATACCGGATTTATTGGAGCATCGTCATGCCGAACGTGAAGCCCGCATGGTTGACGCTTATGATTTTACAGTTCCCCGCATTATGGGGGAGCGACGGAGGAAATTTCATTTATAGCGAGAACCTGAAGACGCTCCATTACGCGCTTGGCCAAATCTCGGCAGGAGGCATCGCCCGCGCAGGCGTCGGTGCGGCGGTTGCCCTTCTCTTGATGATCGTTCCGATTGCGCTCTTTATCATCACGCAGAGCAGCGTCATGCAGACGATGGCGACCTCCGGAATGAAAGAGTAGAAGGGATGAGAAGCGATGTTGAGCAGTCTATATAAAGCACGGACATTTGTCTTCACGACGCTCATTTGCTTGCTAAGCATTGGGGCGGGAAGCGCGGTCGTCAATGCCGAAGAAACTCCCGCATCCTATAATTATTCCTACTGGGGAGCCGCTGTCGCCTCGCCGGCCGCCTATCGGGCAACGGCACTCCTGAATGGCGACAGTCTGGGTGTCGGACCATTCAAGGAACCGAACGATATACACGTTACGGCAGATAAGCAAATTTATGTGCTGGACTCCGGCAATAATCGAATCGTGGTGATGGATGCGAGCTTCAAACCGGTACGAATCATCGAATCTTTCGATAGAAACGGGAAGCCCGATAAGTTTATGAGCCCGCAGGGCCTGTTTGTAACCGAAAACAAGCAACTATACGTTGCTGATACGGGCAATAAACGAATTGTTCATCTCGATTCGAATGGTAAGCTTGTGAAGGTGATCGAGAACCCTCAATCCGAGCTATTTCAAGAGAAGTTCCAGTTCCAACCCGCTCGAGTTGTTGTCGATAAGGCCCAGCGGATTTATGTCATGGCCGTCGGCGTATTTGACGGATTAATGGAATTTAATGCTAGCGGCGAATTTTCGACGTTCATCGGCGCGAACCGCGTTAGGGTCGACCCGGCCGAGTTGTTATGGAAACGGCTGTCGACCCGCGCCCAGCGGAGTCGGATGGTCATGTTTACGCCTACGGAATTCACGAACCTGGATATGAACGATGAAGGATTTATTTATGCGACAAACGGCGACAGTTTTGGCGATACGATCAAAAAATTAAATGCCCAGGGGAACGATATTTTGAGGCGAACGGGGTATTTCAGCCCGCGCGGCGACATCGCTGCCATGTCTCAGATGGACGCTTCGAGACTGATTGACATCGATGTCGCGGACAGCGAAATCTATTCGGTGCTTGATTCCAGGCGCGGACGGATATTCACATACAACGGCGATGGACATTTCATGTATGTATTCGGCGGTCTGGGCAACCGGCTGGGCGAATTCAACACGCCGTCAGCCATTGAGCGTGTAGGAGATCATTTTCTCGTTCTGGATAAGGGGCTCGGGGAAATTACTTTATTCGAGACAACGGAATACGGGCGGACCCTAAACGAAGCCGTTCGAAGCTACTACAGGGGCGATGAAGAGGCTGCTTTCTCCTTATTCCAGAAGTCGATCAACATGAACGCCAACCTGGAATTCGCCTATGCCGGGATCGGCAAAGCGCTGCTTAGGCAAGGGAAGTACGCAGAGGCGATGAAATATTTTAAGCAAAGCAAGGATCAGCCGAACTATTCGAAGGCATTCCTGCTTTATCGCAAGGAAGTGCTGCGCGAATACTTCCCTGCGGTCATGACCTGCATCGTCTTGATTGCGCTCGGCACAATCGCGTTCAGGAAGCTCCGGCAATGGAAAGGGGGAAGGAAACGTGCCGCAATTGAACAATGAACTGCTTAAACACCCATTTTATCTGATTCTACACCCTTTTAACGGCTATTGGGATTTGAAGTATGAATGGAACAAAAAAACGAATCTGATCGTTTCCTACTCGATCTTGTTCCTCTTGGCCGTTACCAATATCATGAGCAGCCAGTATAGCGGATTCCTCGTCAATATCTACAATCCCGCTGACATGAACAGCTTGATGGAGGTTCTTTATGTACTGCTTCCGGTGTTGTTCTGGTGCGTGGCCAATTGGTCGCTCACGACCTTGATGGACGGAGAAGGGAAATTTGTCGAAATTTTCACGTCGACCTGCTTTGCCTTCATTCCAATGGTTATCATCCCCTTTCCATGGATTTGGTTAAGCAACGTTATCTCGATCCAAGAGACGGGCTTCTATTATTTTTCGCACAACCTCGCCGTCATTTGGTCATTGTATCTGTTGTTCGTCGGGAATATGACGGTTCATCAATTTACGCCGTCAAAAACCATAGGTACCCTTCTGTTATCGGTTGTCGCCATGGGGTTTCTGGCGTTCCTGTGCTTGCTTTTCTTCAGCCTGATTCAGCAGATCTCATCATTTGTATCAACGATTTACCAGGAAATTGACCTGAGAAGCTAAGGAAGGAGGCATGCGCAGCCATGAGTTTGAAAAAATATGCCTTGCTGACTTCGTTGTTCCTGTTCGGAATAATGACTGCAGGGTGTGCGGGCGCAGGTTCTGATAAACAAACGGAAGCAGATCGCCCTGTTGCAGCGGAATTTGTTAAGGGAACGGCTTTGCCCGTTTCCTTCACGGATCCTCGAGTCGCGGATATGAAAGGTGTTGCAGCAAACAATCGTCTGCAATTATTCGCAGACGACCAGTCAGGGGTTATTGCCGTTCTTGATAAAAATAGCGGAGAAGTATGGTATAGCAACCCTCCGAAGCGGGAATCCGATAAACTGGCGACAGGAATTAACAAGGATTTATTATCCGCTCAATTGAAAATTGATTTCCATAACGCGTTCGGCCAGCTTAGCTCGGTCAACTCCTATACAGATAGCGTCATTCATAAGCAAGTCAGATTCGAAAGCATTCCTAACGGCATTCGAGTGACTTACCAATTCGGGACGGACGAGAAAACGGCTGACGATATCCCAATCAAGCTGACTAAAGCGCGCTTAGAGGAACTTAAGGGGAAAGTGGATAAAACGGGACAGCGCGCGTTGACGATTGCCTATAAAGAGGACACTGACCCTTCGGTGTATGTGCGAAATGACTCTCTGGCCGGAATTCAACTGAAACGTACTCTCCAGGCATTTGAAGATGCCGGTTATACAGATGAAGATTTCCGGAAGGATCTCGAGGCGCTTCAGCTGGAGCAAACCAAACCCGAACCGCGTATATTCCGGGCCTCGATCGAGTATACCCTGGATGGCGATAGTCTCGTGGTCAAAGTGCCGGCTTCCGGCATTCACTTCTCAGACGAATATCCGATCAACACGATATCGATACTTAGTTACTTCGGCGCAGAAGGAGAGGAGACAGAAGGTTCCTTATTTGTACCGGATGGTTCCGGGGCGCTCATACATTTCAACAATGGTAAAATCAATTATTCGTCATACAAACAACGTATCTATGGATCTGATCTCACGATGGAGAGTGTCAATGACGGTGTATGGGAAGAAAAAGCCAGATTGCCGGTATTCGGAATGATTCGCAGGGAGGGAGCCTTTCTCGGCATTATTGAAGAAGGAGATTCCGTTGCAAGCGTTAATGCGGATGTAAGCGGCAAATTGAATGGTTATAACTATGTTTATCCAAGCTTTTATGTGATCAATAAGGACCAGGTCACCCTGGACGCGAACGGACAGGAGCGTTCCTCGCCCAGGTACCAAGAGAATCCGACAAAATCGGACTTTACGATCCGTTACGCTTTCCTGGGCGGGGATGAAGCTACTTATTCCGGAATGGCGCAGTACTATCAGCAGTATTTGATCAAAACGCATGGACTTCCCGAACCGAAGTCGGCAAGCGAATCAACAAATTCCGGAGGGGATGCGCCGTTTTATTTGCAGCTGATCGGAAATATTTCCAAAAATAAACATATGGCTGGAATACCCTACAAGGCGCTCGAACCTCTGACAACCTTTAAACAGGCAGAGAACATCGTAAATCAGGTGCAGAAGCGCAATATCCGCAATATTAAGCTTCAGTATTCGGGTTGGTTTAATAAAGGACTTGATCATCAGGTTCCGGATCATGTTTCGGTCGATAGAGCTGTAGGAGGGAGCAAAGCGCTTCAGGAATTTATCTCTTTCGCCCGGGACAAGGACCTTTCCTTTTTCCCAGACGTCTACATTGCGGAGGCGCGTACAAGCGACGGCTTCGATGTAACCAAGAAAGCTTCCAGAACATTAAAGGGAGATCCTGCAGCGATCTATCCGATTGAACCGGTCTTGAACCAGCGCGATAACACCAAAGCTCCGTCCTATGTTGTATCGCCTCGCTACTTGATGAAGATTGTGGATTCCATGTTGAACGAACTGGACGGCTATCGTCTTGAAGGGATTTCGCTGCGGGATCTGGGCAACCGGTTGAATATCGACTATCGGGCAAACCATCAGATCGACCGAACGGAGTCCGAATCGATATCGAACCAGGCGCTGACCAGGATTCGCGAACGGAATCTCAAGATTATGGCGAATGGCGGCAACGCCTATGCGTTTCCCTACGTTACGGATATTACGAATGCGCCGATGACGAACAGCGGGTTCAAGATTGAAGACGAAGCAATTCCGTTCTATCAAATGGTTGTTCGCGGATATATCGACTATACGGGAATGCCTTATAATCTATCGACCTTCAACGACATGAACCAGTATATATTGAAGTGCCTGGAGTATGGTTCCGGCATTTACTTCAAATGGATTCATGAACCGAATGATAGCGTAAAGGATTCGGACTACGACGACCTGTACGCCGTCAATTACGAGCAATGGTTGGACCAGGCTGCACAAATCTATGGGAATGTGAATGAAGTCTTGGGCAAAGTGCACAACCAGAAGATGATTTCGCACGAGAAGTTAAGCGACGGCGTCTTCAAAACCGTTTATGAGAATGGAATCTATGTCATTGTGAACTACAATCAATCAAGGGTACAAGCGGATGGCATAAACGTCGAAGCCGGAGGTTATGTAATGGGTGGTGTACAAAAATGAAATCCATATGTAAACCTCGCCTGTCGAAAAGGGATTACGCTCAAAAAAAGGCACTATGGGGTTTTATTTATGTTTTGCCGTGGCTGATTGGGTTTTTAATCTTTTTCTTTGTCCCTTTGCTGAGTTCGTTGCGATTCAGCTTCAGTTCGATCACGGCCAATTCGGACGGGATAACGGTTAAATACATCGGACTCCAAAACTATGTGGAAGCCTTAACGATAAACACCAGCTTTAACCGCGTGTTGACCGAATCGATCGTGAATATCGTGGTCAACATTCCGCTTATCGTCATTTTCAGTCTATTCCTGGCGGTGTTACTGAACCAGAAATTTATCGGAAGATCCGTGGCTCGGGCGATCTTCTTCCTTCCCGTTATTCTGGCATCCGGCGTTATTATGAATCTGGAGAGCACAAGCCTGGTGCAAGCGATAAACGATGCGAGTTCAGGGGCAAAGGTAGTTCGTTCGTTACAGAGCTTTGAATTGGAGAAGCTGATGCTGCAAGCCGGGGTAAGCGAATGGATTGTCAATTACCTCACAGGTTCCGTTGACCGTATTTATCAGATTGTCAGCCAATCGGGAGTTCAGATTCTGATCTTCCTCGCGGGCATCCAGACCATCTCGCCGCAGCTGTACGAAGCCTCCAAGATGGAAGCGGCAACCGGCTATGAGGCCTTCTGGAAGATTACGTTTCCGATGGTCAGTCCGCTTATTCTGGTCAATGTGATTTATACCATTGTAGATTCGGTCTCCACCAACGAAATAACGGACTTGATTCTGGACACCGGTTTTTCCGCTTTTAATTTCGGTCTTAGCTCGGCGATGGCAACGATCTACTTTCTGGCCGTTACGCTAATCTTGCTGGTAAGCACCTATCTGATATCAAGGAAAGTTTTTTATTATGATTAGGGGGGATGTACGAGTGCGCAATTCCCGATTGTTATCGATAGAATCCTGGAAAAGGTGGATTTGGTCATTCGCCCGTCTTGTATTGATTGTGGGACTTTCGTTTTTGATCTTATATCCGATCTTGCAAAAAATCTCGACATCGATTAAAGATAAAGAGGATCTGTATTCGCCGATCGTGGTGTGGGTTCCCATACATTTTACTTGGGATAACTTCAAGCAAGCTATCGCGATTATGGATTACTGGGAGACCTTGGCCAATACCTTTGCACTGTCGATCTCTACTACAATCCTAACCGCGATAACTTGCGCATTGGCAGGTTACGGATTTGCCAGGCTGAAATTCAAAGGTAGCAATCTGCTGTTTGCCGGCGTCATTCTGACCATATTGGTTCCGCCATCGACGATCCTCATTCCCGTTTATCTCAATCTGAAGGATTTTACGCTCATGGGGCTGATTCCGCTGCTTACGGGCAAATCCGCCAATCTGCTGAATACCTACTGGCCGTTCATATTGACATCCTTGACGGCCAATTCGCTGAAGGCCGGACTTTATATTTTTATATTCAGACAGTTCTTCCGGGGAATCCCCAAAGAGGTCGAGGAAGCCGCCTATATCGATGGAGCAGGGATCGGGACGACGTTTTCCCGAATCATGCTCCCGAACGCGCTCCCCGCGATGATCACCGTGCTGCTCTTTTCGTTCGTGTGGCAATGGAATGATAGCTTCTTTACGACAACGTATTTGGCTTCAGGTAAGGTTATGTCCGTGCAGTTGGCTGCGCTGCCCTATAATCTATCCGGAATTACGGACGGGGTTTCATCCCAGTCGGACCCTTTTTATTTGAGTATGGTGCAGGATACAGGCATCCTGTTGGCGATCCTCCCGCTTATCCTCATGTACTTCTGCGTGCAGCGATACTTCGTTGAAGGAATTGAGCGTACAGGTATTGTCGGTTAAGGCCAAACGCAACCCCCGATTAATGACCGGCTAATGACGCACGGTATTGATCGGGGGTTGCTTTCTTATGGGCAGTGCGACATGATGGCGATGGACATACTAATATGCATAATTTTTAATATGATTTTTAGTTGTTTTTTCTGGGTATTCATCGAATATCGTTTTCAATATGATTAGTATCAACGCTAATGACAACGTTTACAATATCATAGTCAGAAGGAGAACAATAAAGGACATGAAAAAAAAGAATAAGTGGCTGGCTGTGCTGACGGCCGCCGCGTTGACGGCAAGCACGGGCTCTTCGTTGACAACGATTCCCGGCAAGGCATTCGCAGCGGAATCGATCGGAAGCGAAGCTGTACAGTCGGACATCGTGCCAGTGAAAACGCAAGCCTATGATTGGGGCAGGGTGAAGATCGTCGGGGGCGGACTCATTACGGGCATCATTTATAGCCCGACGGAGAAAGATCTCATCTATGCCCGTACGGACATGGGGGGCGCCTATCGCTGGGACCCGGCGACCAAGACGTGGATTCAGCTGCTGGAGTGGCTGAACATGGAAGACTGGAACCTGTCGGGCGTGGAGAGTCTGGCTTCCGACCCTGTCGATCCGAACCGCGTCTACATTGCGGCCGGCACCTACTCGAACGATTGGGTGCAATCGAACGGTTACATTCTTCGTTCGAAGGACCGGGGGCAAACGTGGGAGAAGACGGAAATGCCGTGCAAATTCGGCGGCAACATGCCCGGCCGGACCATGGGCGAACGACTGGCTGTCGACCCCAACGATAACCGGATCCTCTATTTGGGAGCCCGCAACGGCAACGGGTTGTGGAAGAGCGAGGACTATGGAGCGACATGGCATAAGGTGAGCAGCTTCACTGCAGTCGGCGACGTCGAGGATGGTTACGGCGGCAAAGTCGGCCCTGTATGGATCACCTTCGATCCTTCAACGGGCTCCGCAGGCCATGCGACGCAGACGATTTATGTCGGCTTGGCGGACAGGCAGACGAGCATTTACAAGTCGGTCGACGGCGGGGCTACCTGGGAACCGGTGGCGGGCCAGCCGAAGCAGGGATTCCTGCCCCACCACGCAACGCTGGGTTCCAACGGTATGCTGTACGTAACGTACAACTCGGAGATCGGACCGTTCACCGCCGGCAGCGGTTCGGTATGGAAGCTGGATACGAAGACGGGCGAGTGGTCGGACATCAGTCCGGGCGGAGCCGGCGACACCAGCAATCCGTACGGCGGTCTTGCCGTCGACGCTCAGCATCCCGATACGCTGATGGTTACGACGTTGAACAAATGGTGGCCGGATAACCAGATTTACCGCAGTACGGACGGCGGACAAACATGGAAACCATTTTGGGAGTTCACCTCGTATCCGAAGCGCGACAACCGGTACACGATCGATTATTCGATCTCGCCATGGCTCGATTGGGGCATTCAGCGCGATCCGGAGACCGATCCGGTAACCTCGCCAACGCTTGGCTGGGGGATCGGCGACCTGGAGATCGATCCGTTCAACTCCGACCGGATCATGTACGGTACCGGGGCGACGCTGTTCGGCTCCGAGAACGTGACCAATCTCGACAAAGGCGAGAAAATCGGGATCTCCGTCATGGCGGACGGGATCGAAGAGACCGCGATTCTCGGCTTGATTAGCCCTTCATCCGGGGCGCCGTTGATTAGCGCGATGGGCGATATTGGAGGGTTCCGTCACGAAGACCTGAATACGGCGCCGCGCATGATCAGGAATCCTTATATCGGAACCAGCACCGATCTGGACTACGCGGAGACGAATTCGAATTTGATCGTGCGGGTCGGCCATGCATCGAACCAAGACGCGCGGATGGGCATATCGACGGACAACGGCGTCACCTGGACGCCGGCGACCAATGCCTGGCAGGCGGAGAATGGCGACAACACGAGCGGAGGATGGGTCGCGGTCGGCGCGAACGGCCATACGATCGTATGGGCTCCGCATCCGGATGGTAGCGCTGTCCGGCCGGTGAGCTTCTCTACCGACCTTGGCAAGACGTGGACGGCCTCGAAAGGCATCCCGCAAGGCGCGAGCGTCTCTTCGGACCGCGTCAATCCGGACAAATTCTACGGTTTCCTTGACGGGAAGTTCTATGTCAGCACGGATGGCGGCGCCAACTTCACGGCTTCGGCGGCTTCCGGACTGCCGAATAATCTGAATGGCAAATTCAAGGCTGCTCCTACGGCCGAAGGCGATATTTGGCTTGCCAGCGAGGAAGGACTATTCCGTTCGACGGATTCAGGAGCGAGTTTCGGGAAGATAGGCGGCGTCGACGAGGCGGTATCCGTCGGTTTCGGCAAAGAAGCGCCAGGCCAAACGTATAAAACGATCTATGCCGGGATGAGAGTGAACGGCGGCAAGTTCGGGTTCTACCGATCGGAGGATGAAGGGGCGAGCTGGATCCGTATTAACGACGAACAGCATCAATTCGCGAATGCAAGAGGAACGATTACGGGCGATGGGCAAGTGTACGGCCGGGTCTATATCGGAACGAACGGTATGGGCATCGTGCGCGGCGATATGAAACAGGATGCGGCGGTGCGGGGGTTCCATGTGAACGATTTGACGGTTGAGGCCGGCAAATCGGCTGCACTGGCTCCGGTATTCGACGGCGGCGCATCCAGCCGTCCGGTCGTCTGGTCATCGAGCGACGCATCCGTTGCGAGCATCTCGGGAGACCAGATAACCGGACTGAAGCCGGGGACGGCAGCGATCGCCGCTGTTAGCGCTGACGGCCAATATGCCGCCACGGCGGTGGTCACCGTCATGCCGGCAATTACGCAGAGCAACGGCAAGATCCATGCCGAGCCGACCGTGAACGCCGTGGGAACGGCATCCGTATCCTTAGGCGGGGACATCGTGCGGAACGCGATTGAGCAGACGCGGGACAAGAAGGTGACCGCCGAGGTGAAGCCGCTGGCAGACGTCAAAGCCGTGATAGTCGAAATGCCGGCCCAGTCGCTTTCCTATGCGGACGACCGCGGTGTCAAAACGATCGCGGTCGACAACGGACTTGCCGTAGTCTCGATTGATCCGAAGCTGGTACGCGGAACCCGTCCGTCGCCAACGGCCAGCGTTGCGGTTCAAGTCGGCATCGTGGATGCAAGCACGCTACCAGGCGACGTGCGGAACAAGCTGGGCGACAGCAGGGTGCTCGACTTCAGCTTGACAGTTGCCGGGAAGCCGGTGACGAAATTCGACGGCAACGACGTCCGCGTGGCGATCGGCTATACGCTTAAGGACGGAGAGAAACCGAACCGGGTTACGCTCTATTATTTGAACGATAACGGAAAACTGGAAATCATAAAAAATGCGAAGTACAATCCGAAAACAGGCCATGTCGAGTTCAAAGCGAAGCAGCTCGGCAAGTACGCAGTCAAGTATAACTAAGTCATCCTTTTAGACGATGGGGCTGTCCCAAAGTAGAATTCACCTACCTTGGACAGCAGTCAATCAACACTGACGCCGCGTCCTCTCGATAAGGTCACTCGGGCCGAAACCGCCGTCTTGATTAATCGCATCGTCGTGTGAAGAGTGAATTCCATTCTCGCTAGTATGACTGGACATAAGTTCAATACGTATACTACAGCACAACGAAAGGAATGACATCGAATGAAAAGAATTTTTTCACTATTCATAGCTCTCTTCATTCTTATATCTCCATTACCGATTGTGTCTCAGACTGCATCGGCGGCACCATCAGCCCCCTATGTTGTGAATTACAGTAGTAGTAATAATCTATCTGCAAGTAATGATTCCACCGTTGTACCTGGAAGCACCGGTGTTGCCTCCCAGAGATTTGTTGTTTCAGGGAGCGGCTGGAACGGGGCGTTTTACACGGATTGGGGCACACATGATGTATCTGCTTACAATACGTTAGATTTTTGGGTTAAAGGAGGAGCTGGCGGCGAAGCTCTTTCCATGAATATTAGCGATGGGACGAATAGTTATACCGCAAACATACAAACGCCTTCCGATGCATCCTGGAAGCACGTCTCCATTGATTTCTCTGCTATGACCGGGGTTGATTTTACTAAGTGGAAATCAATTACATTTACCTGTAATACGAGTACTGTTAATACGACGTTCTATATGAATAACGTTCAGTTCTCCTACCTAGATCCGTACACTGGACCACAAATAACAGTCGTGCCCTGGAATGGAGCACAATCAGCAGTATCTCTTACCTTTGATGATGGTGTTGATTCGCAGCTTGATTATGCGGTCCCGGCTTTAAATGCAAAAGGCATGAAGGCTACGTTTTTTATAACGGAAACGGCAATAACGGGTAGCCGAAAAGAGGATTGGAAAAAACTCCCCTTGGCTGGTCATGAAATTGGAAACCATTCCAAACATCACTATGAACCAAGTGCCAATCCAACCCAACCCTATCAAAGGACTTATGACGATACTTTAGGCTATGATGAAACTGTCGCAGCTCAAACAGAGATTGCACAAGCGATGGGCACACCAGTTGTAACTTATGCCTATCCTTACACGAATAATGATCCCTATCTCGTCAAATACCTGAAAGATACGCACCTTTCAGCAAGAGGGGGTTGGGGTAACGGAACTTACTATATGAACCCATCAGACACCCCCGATTGGATGAATATCTCTTCCCGGTTTACATGGGAAGAGGGAAGCTTCAATACGGACTACAAGAGTTGGGTAGATAATGCAATAAGCCAAGGTGCCTGGACAGTAATTACGGCACATGATGTTGGTGGTACTGCTACTTCCTTGCCGCTGGATCAGATGAATGCATTGATTAACTATTTGGATACCAAACGATCCAGCATCTGGATCGCTCCCTACGGGACGGTAAGCGGCTACTGGAGAGCGCAGAAAACAATCGAAAACCTTACACCAAATGCGACTTTAACCGGAACGAGTTATAATTGGAACGTTCCAGCCTATTTCCCCAATAATATCAATCTAAAGGTGAAGCTAAAGAACGGGGATGGTTATCAGGTCGTACAAAATGGTCAGGTCATTCAACCTGATGCAGGCGGTAATTATACGATCTCCTTTGGTGCCAAGTCACTTGAATTGAAGCGTAAGCCATATGCTGTAAATTACAGCAATTCGAATAACCTAACAGCAAGTACGGACGCTACGGTTGTACCCGGAAATACCGGTGTCGCTTCACAGAAGTTTGTCTATGCAGGAAGCGGCTGGAACGGGGCTTTTTATACGAATGATTGGGCCTCACATGACGTATCTGCTTACAATACGTTAGACTTTTGGGTGAAAGCGGGAGCTGGAGGCGTCACGCTTTCCATGTATGTTAGCGATGGGACGAATGGTTATTCCGTAAACATACAAACGCCTTCCGATGCTTCATGGAAACATGTTTCTATTCCTTTAGCCACTATGACTGGGGTCAATTTCACGAAATGGAAAACAATTACGGTTACCAGTGTTACCAATCCAGCTACGTTCTACATGAATAACGTCCAGTTCTCTCGCACGTAGATCCAGGAACCAGTTGACTTTAACCGGAAATGCGAATGTTCTCAATCGTTATTACGCCCGGTTTTATTGAAGGTAAAGTAGGTAAACTCAAATCCCCCTCCAAATGTATCGTTTGGAGGGTCTTTTCTTGCATCTGGTGCTGGGAACCGAATGAATGTCAGCCTTACAGATCCTGACGAATTTGTTGAATGTAGAAACCTAACAATTGGTAGCGGATTATGGTGAAAATAGTGTATATTAAATCTACTACAACCAGCGTACGAGACGTCCTCGACAGTCTAAAACAACAGATTCAGAGCTTGGAACAGCGGCCAAGCGCTCTCCTTGAGGGCTGTTCCAAACTCTGAAATCCGCTTAAAGGCGGAAGGGATAAGAAGCTATTATTTACGCTCTTACCCGTCCAGAAGAGCGAAACGCGGCTTTGTGTTGTAAGCGCCACCAAGCCAAGCTCTATCGTTGATAACGGAGCCATCCGCTCACGACTTACTCCTGCATCCGAAAGGAGACCTAGAATGGGAAGCATGATCCTAGCCGCCCTTAGGAAGACGAACAATATCCGGTTAAAGAACAAGATGGTCATTTCCATCGTCGCAGTGGTGTTCATCCCTGTTCTTCTCGTGGGCCTTATCTTGACCGCTTCCTACCGCCAGAACGTACTAGACCAAGCTACACAGCAAACCATGAACAACGTGGATAAGATTAAGAAGCACATAACGGATATTCTTCGCATGCCGATTGAAATATCGAACAAATTGCAAGTGGACGATCGGTTATCCAATTTGGTCAATGCCCGCTATGAGACCACCTTCGACTTGGTTACGGCCTATTGGGATTTTCGCTATTTCCGGGACTCCGTGCAGTTATACAAGGAAATTGATAACGTCCGCTTCTATACAGACCCTCCGCTGCCGATTAGCAACTGGGATTTTCTAAGCGCAGATGCGTTTGTCAAGAACTCGAACTGGTATCGGGAGGCGCTGGACAAATCCAGTTCGTTCATCGGTTGGCATTACATCAAGGACGAGACGAAAGAAAATCGCGCTTATCTCAGCCTCGTTCGGAGGATCGATTTTCCGCTGTACCGTTCCCATGGAGTACTGGTCATCAATTTGGACCAGGATGAACTCAATGGGATTCTAAGCCAGGAACCGTTCGATACGATGATTATTGATGAGAAGGGCTCCATTGTCGCTGCCAAACAACCGCAATGGGTCGGACGGAATATCGAAAGCATGGATTTCGCCAAGGATCTGAGCGATCGGCGCGCTGGCGTCTACGATTTTAATTACGAGGGGAAGCCTTCGAAGATTGTGGTGGAAGAGGTGGTTCCGCCATTTAGCCGGAACGGGCTCAAAGTCATTTCGGTCTTTACGATCGACAGTATCGTGAGCGACGCAAACCGGGTCAGCAGGTTGGGGTTCACCATCATTGCGGCCAGCTTGTCCATCGCGATTGTGCTCATTTATTTCACCTCGTCTTTCTTGTCCCGCAGACTGCTTCTGCTTAATAAGGTGTTGAACAAGGTCGCCATGGGCAATTTGAACGTCAAGTCCGATGTGGACGGAAATGATGAAATTGGCACGTTATCCAGGCAGTTCAACCATATGCTAGCCAGCATCCGGAGCCTGATGGAAGAAGTGAGCGAGTCCCACAGGCAGAAAAACCTGCTGGAGCTGCGGCAGCGCGACATCAAGCTGAAGATGATGGCCAGTCAAATGAACCCGCACTTTCTGTTCAATGCGCTGGAATCCATTCGAATGAAAGCTTTTGCGAAAGGGGATGCGGAGATCTCCAATGTCGTGCATCTCTTGGGGAAACTGATGAGGCGCAGCATTGAAATCGGTGACCGCAAAATCACGCTCCGGGAAGAGCTTGATATTGCGCGCTGCTATTTGGAGCTTCAGCAATTCCGGTTCGACGACGAACGATTGACCTACGAGCTCCATCTGGATCATTCGGCCATGAGCGTGGAGATTCCGCCGCTCATCGTTCAGCCTCTAGTGGAAAATGCGGTGGTGCATGGGCTGGAGGATGTAGAAGAAGGGGGAATTGTCATCATCGGTACGCGTGTGGAGTCGGACCGAGTCGTGATTACGGTAGAGGACAACGGGTGCGGCATACCGGAAGGGAAATGGCGGGAAATCGAGCATTCCTTTCAGGATATGGAAGATGCCGATGAGCATCGGATAGGTCTTCGCAACGTGCATCAGCGCCTGATTCTAACCTACGGAGAAGGGTTCGGGCTAAAGCTGGACTGCCCGCCCGGATCCGGTACGCGCCTATCATTTTCCATACCGCTGGGAGGAAAGTTGCATGTATAAAGTGCTAGTGGTTGACGACGAGCCGGCCATCCGGAAGGGACTCCTGAAGATCGTCGATTGGGAATCGCTTGGCTTCTGCGTGGTGGGAGACGTCTCAAACGGAATAAAAGCGGTTGCCCTCCATCAGGAGCTTTCTCCTGATCTGATCGTCATTGATATCCGGATGCCGCGCATGGATGGTCTTCAAGCGATCCGAGAAATTCGCAAGACGGATGGGGAATGCCAATTTCTGATCCTGAGCGGATACGCTGATTTTGCCTACGCCAAGCAAGCCATGGAGATGGGGGTGAGCGGCTATGTGCTCAAGCCGATCGATGAACTGGAACTAAAGGGAGAGCTGCTGCGCATCCGATCCAAACTGGACCAGCGGTCGGGTCACGCCAAATTGTCCGAATTCCATGTCGACGCGCTAAGGGAGGAACTGATCCTCAAGTTGATCGCGGCTGACCCGGCAGACGCTCCGGCACTGGAAAGCGAGCTGCTGCCCTTAACCAATTTTGTAGGTAAATCCAAGCAGATTCTGTTGGTTGAGGCGGAGGACATCTCTCAGGCAGGACTTGAGCGTCTGGAGTCGGTTAAGACGAAATGGCTGGAAGCCGCGGAGGAGGAGGATCTCGGGTACGGGTTTCAGACCGGCCCGTATATCGGATTCCTTCTGAAGGGGGATCTGAACCGACACGGCGTCAAAAGCGAATGGATCCGGCTTCTGCAGGACGCCGGCGGTCTTCAGGTAGGCTTTACTGCTGCAGCGGGACGGATTGTCTATAAACTTGCGGATATCCGTCAATCGTATGAAGGCGCCTTAGGCGTGTTGAGAAACCGCTTCCTGCTTGCCGAAGGGCAGATCCACTTGGTGACGGAACCCGTCTTGAGCCATACGGCGACGGAGCCGAACAGGCATGCTCCCCCGGATCTCGAGGCGCTCGCAACCAAGCTGTTCTACATGCTGGATCTCGGCAGAGGCGAGGGTGTGGCGGAGACGCTGGAGGAAGCGGGAAGAGCGCTTGCGGCTTATGATTCTTCCGAGTCCGCGATCAAGTCCGGCCTGGTGCAAGTGTTGTCAATTGCGCTGAGCAATCTGGCAGCTCTCCATCAGAACGTCAATATCCAGGACTATGCGCCGCTACTGGCCGCGCTTTATCAACACACCCATTACGATAAGGCGCTCTGCGCCGCTACGGACCCAGCTCGTCGAACTGGCGGGAAGGCTGGGGGGGAACGCAGCCTGCCTGTGGTCAAGCAAGTGATGGATTTTATCCAGCGTCATTATCATGAGAATTTAAAGTTGGAGACGATGGCGGAAATATTCAATTACCACAAGGGGTATTTGGGGAAAATGTTCAAGCAGCATACGGGCGACTCCTTCCACACCTACTTGGATAAGGTCCGTATTCAGCAAGCGATCCGGCTCCTCCGGGAAGGACACAAGGTCTACGAGGTCTCGGAGCGTGTCGGATATCCCAACGTGGATTATTTCCACAGCAAATTCAAGAAATATGTCGGGGCTCCCCCTTCTTCAATCAAAGGAGCTCCTCCCAAGGCCAAGGCATTTTCACTGGAAACCACATAGTTGTGTATAGCATGGGGGAGAAAGGGAGGCAAGCATTTCATGAAAGCCAGCAAAACAAAAGCGGCAAGCTTGTTCATGATCGGAACCCTTCTTGTAGCCGCCGGCTGCAGCGACAGATTGGATTTCGATCGCTCCAACAGCTTTGACGTACCGTCGAAGAAAGATCTCACGCCAGTGACGATCACTTTCGCATCGGGCGACAACAACCCGCTGTGGGATGACATGCAAAGCGAGGTCGGCAAGCTCATTACAGAAAAAACCGGCATTTCGATCAAAGCGCAATTCCCGGGCAATGACACGGATACGGATATGTTCGCGCGGATGGTGGCAAGCAACGAATATCCGGACATGGTTTCGGCCAAAGTCAGCGTGGGCAAGCTGAAGGACGCTGGCGCATTGATCGATTTGACGCCGCTCATTGATGCGCACGCGCCGAACATCAAGAAGCTCTATGGCGAATACATGAAACGGTTGCGCTGGAGCAATGACGACCATGGCATTTATGTCCTGCCGACAGCACCGGTCAACCAAACCTACTTCAAGGCAGGAAGCGGCTTCGAGCTGCAGCACGCCGTGCTGAAGGAGCTTGGCTATCCGCAGATCAAGACGGTGAAGGATTTCGAGCATGCGCTCAAAACCTATTATAACAAACACAAGACCACGGCCGACGGTCAACCGATCATTCCTTTGTCCCTGAACGGAGGGGAATGGCAATTTTTGATCAGCGTCACCAACCCGGCTGTCGCAGCGACTGGCGCGTCGGATGATGGTGAATTTTATATCGATCAGGATACGTATGAGGCAAAATTGCATTACCTGCGCCCGGAAGAGAAGGAATACTTCCGATGGCTGAATCATATGCACGACATCGGCTTGCTGGACCCCGAGAGCTTCGTTCAGAAGGTTGGCCAGTACAGGGCGAAGATTGCAAGCGGCCGCGTTCTGGGACTCATCGATGCGGATTGGGACTTCGCCGGTGAAGTAGCGGCATTGAAGAAGGAAGGCAAGATTGATCAAACCTACGCCCACTTCCCGGTTACCCTTAATGAATCCTTCAAGCGACATGACTTCCAGAGCACCGGCTACTTGGCGGGGATCGGCATCTCGATCACGAAGAGTGCCAAAGACCCGGTTCGCATCATCCAATTTCTAGATTATCTGGCGTCCGACGAAGGGCAAGTACTAGTCAACTGGGGAATCGAAGGCAAGCATTACAAGGTGGAAAACGGGACACGCGTCATTCCGGAAGACATTTCGAAGATGAAATTTAATGACAACTGGAACTTTAGGAAAACGACCGGCGTAGATATGTATCGATTCGGACCGAGCTACGGAGATGGCGTGAAGGACCCAACGGGCAATTATTACACGCCTGTCTTCCCGGAACAAATCCAGAAGGAATACACGCAAGAAGACAGGGAGACATTGGCTGCGTACAAGGTCAAAAGTTACAAGGATCTGTGGCCGTCCGAGAAAGAATTCACGGTCAAACCGTGGGGATCGGCATGGACCATCAACATGGAGACCGGCTCTGAAGCGAATATCATCTTTCAACAGTGCGAAGCCATTGTGAAGAAGCGCATCACCCAAGCCATTCTGTCAAAGCCGGAACAATTCGACGCCATATGGGATGACTTCATGAAGGAGCTGGAGAAAGCAGGCGTCGAGAAGCTAAACGAAGCGTATACTAAGCTGGTGAAGGACCGCGTGAAACTTTGGAATGAATAAATTTTTTCATATCATGCTATTGTGGAAACCTCCAACCGAGATGGGTTGGGGGTATTTTTCTATGGATTGTATAGTACGGATACCCGGAGTGCCTAGTGAGGGCAGGACTGTCGAATCCGAATTCTAGTGCGGTTATGAAAGCGTTTGAAAGCATTTCTTTTGATATGATTTTAGGTCTACTCTAAAGGGTGCAAGGGAGTGGTCTCTACCGTTTATGATAAGTACAAATAAGAGAGGGTAAGCTATCACATGTAAAGAGGAAGCTTACGAAGCTAGGAGGAGCAAAGATGAAATCGCTAACAGCAGCTACCCCGGAAGCAGGATCGACGCTCAAAAGGAACCGGTTCTGGATCAAAGCATTCCAGCAGCGTTACTTGTACATGATGTCACTCCCATTCGTAGTTTGGATTTTTGTTTTCAGTTATGTACCTATATGGGGCTGGCTGACCGCATTTCAAAATTACAAGCCGAAAGATTCCATTCTCGATCAGGAATGGGTCGGGTTTGATAATTTCATTGAATTATTCCAAGATGAACGATTTTATCTTGTTTTGCGAAATACGCTGGCCATGAGTACGATGGGACTCCTTGTAGGCTTCACGGTTCCGGTTATATTCGCCTTATTGTTAAATGAGATGAAAGGTCAGTTTTTCAAACGGTCGGTTCAAACGATTTCGTATTTGCCTCACTTTGTTTCATGGGTTGTCGTAGCCGGACTCGTCTATAAGATGCTTTCGACAGACGGCGGAGCGGTGAACCAATTGCTCATGTGGCTTAACATTATCGACCAGCCTATTCAGTTTATGGCTAAAGGCAATTTGTTCTGGGGAATTGTAACCGCTTCAGATTTATGGAAGGAAGTGGGCTGGAACTCGATTATTTTCCTGGCCGCGATGGCAGGCATCGATCCCGAGCTTTACGAAGCGTCAACGGTTGACGGCGCAGGCAGATTCCGCAAGATGTGGCATATTACGCTGCCTGGCATTCGTACCACCTTCATGGTCCTTTTCATCTTGTCGATTGGACACTTAATCAGTATTGGATTCGAGAAGCAATTCTTGCTTGGCAACCCTCTGGTATCTGATTATTCCGAGGTATCCGATCTGTATGCGCTCAAGTACGGAATTCAAATGAGCCGATATTCGTACGGTACGGCAATCGGTATCGTTAATTCCATAGTCAGCATCCTGCTCGTGTTTATCGCGAACGGAATATACAAGAGAGTTACCAAAGAAACCGTCATATAGGAGGCGCGACTTTATGCAAGGCGTTGTTCAAAAAAATATTGGCGATAAAATATTTGACCTATTCATCTATGTATTCATGACGGTGGTAGCCATTGTAACCTTATATCCATTTTTAAACGTACTCGCGATTTCATTTAACGATTCGGTGGATACCGTACGAGGCGGTCTGACGATTTACCCGCGAGAATTTACCTTGAAAAACTATGAAACGATTTTCGGTTTTGAGGGCTTGGTTACCGGCTTTAAAAACTCCGTCATCCGTACGGTTGTCGGTACGGCAATCGGGGTTGTGGCAGCTTCCATGATGGCTTACACGTTAAGCCGTCCTGATTTTCAGGCCAGAAGATGGATGTCGGTTATGTTCGCGCTCACGATGTATTTCTCAGGCGGACTCATTCCGGGCTTCCTTTTGATGAAACACTTAGGCTTGATCGGTACCTTTTCCGTTTACATCATTCCTGCACTGCTCAGCGTGTGGAACGTGTTCGTTATCCGCTCGTATATCGACGGACTTCCGTATGCGCTTCAAGAATCGGCGAAAATTGACGGCGCGAGTGATTGGACGATATTTTGGAGAATTATTTTTCCGCTTTGTCAACCCGTATTGGCGACAGTCGCATTGTTCATTGCGGTCGGACACTGGAATTCCTGGTTTGATACGTACTTGTTCAATAACAGGAGTCCGGAAAATACGACGTTGCAGTTCGAGCTGATGAAGGTGCTGTTATCTACGCAGACGGGCAGCGATTACCGCGACCCGAACGCACAGCAAGCGATGGCGGCGGTTTCGCCCGAATCCATTAAGATGGCGATTACGATCGTCGTTACCGTACCCATCTTGCTCGTATATCCATTCCTTCAAAAGTATTTTGTCAAAGGAATGACACTTGGCGCAGTAAAAAGCTAATTTTTGGTAGTAGCAGGTTGCTGTTATATACATGCAAAACTTGCTCATGAAAAAGGGAGGCTTTAACAAAATGAAAAGAAAGATGCACATGGCTCTTAGCTTGATGTTGGCACTCGTATTCGTTTTCGTCACGGCATGCCGCAATTCGAATCAAGAAGGCGGTAATAACACGGCGACGCCAGAAACAACAAATGCAACAAATGAGCGGGCAGCTGAGCCAATTACGATTCGCTTGGCAACCGGTAACAACCCGAACTGGGATGACATGCAATCCGATGTCGGCAAATTTATTAAAGAAAAAACAGGCATTACACTTAAACCAGAATTCCCCGTCGGTGGTACCGACACGGACATGTTTGCGCTTATGGTAGCAAACGATGAGTATCCGGATCTGGTTATGCCATCTGGCAGCGCAGGCAAATTGGTTGATGCAGGCGCTTTGATCGACCTTCGTCCATTGATCGAAGAGCATGGTCCTAACCTTAAAAAAGTTTACGGCGAATACTTTAACCGTCTTCGTTGGAGCGCGGATGATGACGCGATTTATATCCTTCCATCACTAGCCGCCGTAGGTCATAAGTACTTTGATGCGGGTGGCGGATTCCAATTGCAGCACCAAGTGCTTGAAGCAGCCGGCTACCCGAAAATCAAAACCGTTAAGGATTACGAAGCCGCAATTAAAGCCTACATGGAGAAACACCCGAAAACGGCAGACGGCCAACCGACAATCGGGTTGTCTCTTAACGGCGGGGAATGGCAAATTCTGATTTCCGTAACAAACCCTGCATTCTACGCAACCGGAGCACCGGACGACGGTGAGATGTTCATTAATCAAGATACGTATAAAGCTATGATGCACTACCAACGCCCTGAAGAAAGAGAATACTTCCGTTGGCTGAACCATATGAACGATATCGGTTTGCTAGACCCGGAGAGCTTCATTCAAAAATACGATCAATACAAAGCAAAAATCGCTTCCGGCCGCGTTCTGGGTCTTATCGACCAGCAATGGGATTACGGCCAAGCTGAGAACGCTTTGAAAGCGGAAGGCAAATTTGCTTCGACATACGCTCGTTTCCCTGTCACATTGAACGAAACGTACCAGGATCATTCCTTCCAAGGTACGGGTTACCTTGCTGGCTGGGGCACTGGTATTACGAAAGATGCTAATGATCCGGTTCGTTTGATCAAATTCCTGGACTACCTTGCTTCCGATGAAGGCCAAGTGCTCATAAACTGGGGTATTGAAGGCAAGCATTACAATGTGGTTGACGGCAAACGCGTCATCCCTGCCGATGTGCAAGAGCAAAAATCAAACGATAACAATGCCTTTACGAAAACAACGGGTATCGGCAACTACAACCTATCCGCCCGTTACGGCGACGGCGTGAAGGATCCGTCCGGAAACTACTACACGACGACATTCCCCGAGCAGATCCAAAAAGCTTACTCGGATGAAGACAAAAAGACGCTGGCGGCTTACGGCGCAACGACTTACAAGGATCTGTGGCCTTCTGAAGACGCGTTCCCCGAACGCAAATACGGCGCGGCATGGACGCTTCAGTTCGACACGGGCTCCCAGGCGAACGTTATTTTCCAGAAAACGCAAGATATTATGAAGAAACGCATACCGGAAGCGATTATGGCGAAGCCGGAAGATTTCGATAAGATCTATGATCAATTCCTGAAGGACCTGGAAGACGCAGGAGTTGCCAAGCTGAATGAAGAGTTTACCAAGATGGTGAAAGCCCGCGTTGAGCTTTGGTCGAAATAATAAGCTCCCATTGAAGTGTGGGGCATATGCTTTTATGAGTAAGGATTGCCTTTGACTGGTTACTGGTCTTGGGCAATCCTTTTTTTGCTGGCATGATGCCCTTGGCTATCTGCTATTACGTAGGTAGCGGGCGGCTTTACTGGGGTCATCGTTGCCATGTACGCCGTCTACGAAACGGGGTAAGGTTCGCCGGCAATGTCTATATTATGCTAGTAAAAAGACCAAAAAATCGAGGTTTGCATGTCATTTTTGAACTAAAATGCTAGAAGAATGAGTAAAGGCGGGTATACGAGGGTTTTATCGCCCAAAATGCGATAGAGAACGTCGTCCGCTCTCCACTGTTCGGAAGCAAATTTTAGAGTGTGTCGCTGATGGTGATTGGAGAGATATTTAAGGATTTCCTAGGAGAGTGAGAAAATGACAATCGAAAAGGATTACCTTTATATTTCAATGCGCCTCTCGAGGACCGTGTAAACGACTTGATTGCCCAACTGACACTGGATGAGAAAATTGAGCTTATGCCGCAGTACCAGATAGCAATAGAGCGTCTAGGCATACAGGCGTACAAGCATGGCACGGAGGCGGCACACGGCATGGCTTGGCTCGGGGAAGCGACCAGTTATCCTCAACCGATCGGTCTCGCTTGTACATGGGATAGCGAGTTACTAAAGAGAATCGGCAGCGCAATTGGGGACGAAGCTCGCGGCTTTTACAAGCAGAATCCGAATTTTAACGGCTTGACGCTGTGGGCGCCAACGGTTGACTTGGAGCGGGACCCTCGGTGGGGTCGGACGGAAGAAGCGTATGGCGAGGATCCGGTTCTGGCCGGCAAACTAGCCGCTGCACTCACGCAAGGCATTCAGGGGGACCATCCTTTTTACTTGAAAGCCGTTGCAACGCTGAAGCATTTTATTGGTAACAATAATGAGGCAGGAAGAGGCGATACATCTGTCAGCCTCGATCCACGCAACCTGCGCGAATATTACCTGAAGGTATTCGAGATCACGTTCAAAGAAGGCGGAGCCCAGTCGATGATGACGGCATACAATGCGGTCAACGGCGTGCCGGCCAATCTCAGCGAGCTCGTGATAGACATCGTTAAGGGCGAATGGGGAATGAACGGCTTTGTCGTGAGTGATGCTTTCGACGTAACGGGCACGATGCGGGATCATCACTACGTAGAGACGCTGAAGGAAGCGGTGGCCCGGTCGATTCGGGAAGGCGGAATCGACAGTATTACGGACGATGCAGCCGTAGTGACGGAGGCGATCCATGAAGCATTAAAGGACGGGCTATTGACAGAAAATGATCTGGATACCGCTCTGCGTAACATGTTTCGCGTTCGTTTTCGGCTTGGGGAGTTCGACCCGCCGGAACGGAATCCATATGCCGCGATCGACGAGTCGGCAATTCTCCATCCAGAGCACGCCAAGCTCGCGAGGGAGGCTTCGCAAAAAGCTGTCGTGCTGCTCAAGAACGACGGGAAGACGCTGCCGTTGCAGGCAGACAAACTGAGCAAGGTTGCCGTCATCGGCCCGCTTGCCGATGTTGTTTATCAAGACTGGTATAGCGGTTCATTGCCATATGCGGTTACCCCGCTGCAGGGAATTCGCGAGAGGCTGGCAGCGGAGGGGAAAGACGCCGTAACGTCATACGCCGCCGGCACCGATCGCATGCGCATTAAGGCTATATCTAGCGGACGGTATGTCCGGCTCGGCGAAGATTCAAAGTCGCCTCTCGCTGCTCGTGCGGAGAGGCCCGAAGAAGGCGACATTTTCGAAATATCGGACTGGGGCTGGGGTAGCCATACATTAATTGCACTGCGCAATAGCCTCTTCGTGACAACGGACGACAAGAATTTGCAAGCGTCGGCTCATCGGATTTGGGAATGGTTTACGAAGGAAGTGTTCCAGATACTACCTGTAGACCAGGACAGTTCGCTAGTTACCTTCTCGACCTGGAACGGAACACCTGTAACGGTTGATGATGAGACAGGTATACTGCTCGTAGGTGATGGCCAAGAGGTTGAGATGTCGAACGATATTAACGTCGGAGGAGCAGCGGAGGTGGGCAGTTCGGTTGTGGGAACGCAAGCCGACACATTCGAGATTGAATGCGTGTCGAGCGGTTTGGACGCGGCCGTCGCATCGGCTCGCGGAGCCGACGCGGCAATCGTGTTTGTCGGGAATCATCCACTGATCAACGGCAAGGAGACGATGGATCGGCCCGACATCACGCTGGCGGAATCACAGGAAAAGCTGGCGCTTGCTGTAATAGAGAAAAACCCGAACACGATTATAGTGGTCGTCGGCAGCTACCCGTTCGCCTTGAACGCTTTACAGGAGAAGGCGAAAGCGATTATCTACACGTCTCATGCAGGTCAGGAACTCGGCCGTGCTGTTGCGGACGTTCTGTTTGGCAATGTCAATCCCGCAGGCCGAGTGAACATGACGTGGTACAAGTCCGTCGATCAGCTTCCGCCATTCATGGACTATGACATCATCCGTGGCTGCCGAACGTATCAATATTTTGAAGGCGAACCGCTATATCCGTTCGGACACGGCCTATCGTACAGCGACTTCCGTTACGAAGCCTTGCAGTTGTTGCCGAACCGCGCTGAGGCCGGGACAGACACGGCAGTCCAGGTTTCCTGCCGTGTGACGAACATAAGCGACTGTGAGGGTGAAGAGGTCGTACAGCTTTATGTTCGCGCAGACGCATCCCGGGTCAAGCGCCCGCGCCTTCAGCTGGCGGACTTCAAACGTATCGCTCTGGCTGCGGGAGAGTCTGCGGAGGTGACGTTCCAACTACAGCTCGAATCGCTCGCCATCTGGGACGTAACGCGCGACCGATTCTGCTTAGAAAGCGGAACGTACACGGTCATGCTCGGCGCTTCCTCCGTCGATTTGCGGCTCGATGGCAGCCTTACAGTCTCAGGCGAGACGATTCCGCCGCGTGACCTTACGATTGTGACTCGGGCCGCAAATTACGATGCGTACCAAGGCATCCATCTCGGTGAATGCATCGAAGGCGGGAGCGCCGCAGCCGTATACGGCAATAGAGGCTGGCTTGCATTCCATGACGCAGAACTCGGTGCAGGCATCTTCGCGGTCGAGCTGCGGGCCGCCGCTACTGAGGATGCTGAGGTTGAATTTCGATTGGATGGACTGGATGGTCCGATTGCAGGTAAGTGCAAGATTCCAGCTGGCGGGGAACGTGACTGGCGGAGCCTCACTTGCGGGCTGACAGGCGTCTCCGGCAAGCGCGACGTGTACGTAATCTTGGATGGTCCCGTCTCTCTCTCTTGGTTCCGGATGTTGGCCGACAAAGCATAAATAAACTCCGCTTTACTTTTGAAGATGCATGTAAACGAGATATTCCAGGTAGCTAATAAGGGCGCTTCGGATCTATTTAATTGACACGAGGCGCCTCATTACTTTGTAAAGAGCAACACCCGGCGTTTTAGTCTATAATATGCTAATCGATGGCTAGATAATAAAGGTGGGTTCTAACTGATCTCGACTATAATGAAAACACAAGGAACTGAAAACGCTTACTTTTGCATTATCAGAAGCGTCTGTTGAAGCGAATTAGGAGGTGATTAGCGAGGTATTATTCTTTTCAACTACTTTTCAGAGAAGAGGGTGCCATTTGATGTCCAAATTTACGTTCAAGTCCTGCAAGTTATTCATGATCGCATTGATTATTATGTTTACAACCGTTTTTGCAAGCCTGGGATCCACAGTATCGGCGGCTACTATGACATGGGATTTCACGCCATATAACGCCGCTCAAATTACTTCAGCTATGGGTGCTGGATGGAATCTAGGAAACGCATTAGATGCTAATATTAATGGTGTTCCTAGCGAAACAGCATGGGGTAATCCAGTTATCACAAAAGCGTTAATTCAAAAGGTAAAAGCAGCAGGGTTTAAATCCATTCGGATCCCGGTTACGTATATGAAAAAAATCGGATCTGCTCCGAATTACGCCATTGATGCTGCGTATCTGGCCAGAGTGAAAGAAGTTGTCGATTATGCTTACAGCGAGGGCCTGTTTGTCATTCTCAATATTCACCATGATGGCGCTCACTCTACTACCCCCAATACCCCGTCAGATAATTGGTTGTTGCCGAATGCAAGCGATCAAATTACGATTCGAGACAAATTTAAAAAGGTTTGGCAGCAAATTGCCCAGACATTCATCGATTATAACGAGCATTTGATCTTCGAATCGATGAACGAAGTATTCGATGGGGTGACATATGGCGGGGTACAGCCTGACCTCACGATATATTCAAACATTAATACATTGAATCAAATCTTTGTGGACACCGTGAGACTGACCGGCGGAAACAATGCGGCAAGATGGCTGTTGATTCCAGGATGGAATACGAACATTGATTACACGGCAGGCAACAATGGTTATACTGGCTTTGTACTTCCGACAGACTATAACAGATCAAGTACAGTTCCTAGCTCCGAAAAGAGAATCATGATTTCTGTCCATTATTACGATCCTTACACCTTCTGCCTAGTAGAAAACGGAGGGGCTACCCAATGGGGAGCAACAGCCGACCCTGCCAAAAAAGACTCCGGGGGACAGGAAGCCCACTTGGAGTCACAATTCAAATCCATGTACGATAAGTTCGTTAAACAAGGTTATGCTGTAGTCGTGGGAGAATACGGTGCAATCGATAAGTCGGCTTATGACTCGTCCAACAATACTTATCGTGCCATTTGGACAAAAGCAGTTGTCTCAACAGCGAAGAAGTATAGCTTAGTTCCTGTATGGTGGGACAATGGATCCAATTTTAGTTTGATTAACAGACATAACCTCTCCATAACACAGCAAGGAATCATCGATGCCATCATGAGCGGAATAGGTAATTATTATAGGATCGTCAACCGCCATAGCGGCAAGGTTCTGGATGTAAATGGCTACTCAACTGCCGATGGCGCTGCTGTAAATCAGTATACGTATACTGGCGGCTACAATCAGCAATGGGAATTGCTTCATGTCGGACTTAACAGTTATGAACTCATAAATCGTAATAGCGGCAAGGTTCTGGAAATCGGGGGGTGGTCTTCTTCTGACGGAGCTGCAGCTCAACAATGGGCACATTCTGGTCTTGGCAGCTATAATCAACATTGGCAGATGATTGATGTAGGCGGTGGTTATTACGAATTTAAAAATGCTGCAAGCGGCAAGTATCTGGAAGTATTCGGTTGGTCTACTAATGATAGTGCAACAGTTGGTCAATGGTCATTAGGCAATCAGTATAACTTTAATCAGCAATGGCAGTTGGTTCCGATTAATTAAATAAAACCAAGGAAACGCAAAACAACAGAATACTTGTTATCTTTCAGCTATCAGTGGGGCTCACTGCCCGCTATAACGAGCCCAACCACCTTCAAGCTTAAGCTTTGCAAAAGATATTGTCATATTCGCGAAGCTGGCGCAGGACATTTGCTAGACGCGAAGCTCCACCTACCTGCAGACAACTTGAAGTATTTAAACTATGAGGTTCTGGAGCGTCTCAACGAATGGAAGCAGGAAGTGCCGTTTATCGATTGCCCGGTCAACATCGGCATTCTCCAGCGTTTGGTTTGCAGTCGGCGTACTTGTGTTTGTGGGCGGGCTTATACTCACCATTTACATTACACGAGCGAACAATAAACCTGGCGGCTTACGGCGCAACGACTTACAAGGATCTGCGAAGCTGAATGAAGAATTTACAAATATGGTGAAAGCCCGCGCTGAGCTTTGGTCGAAATAAGTGCAAGCGGATCAGCTAACGGCTTGCCTTAAACATACTCAGAAAGGTTTGCCTTTTACTGGTTTACTGGTCTTGGGCAATCCTTTTTTTTTGCTGTTTAGAGCTTGAAATACAAATGGCTAAATCATGCTATTCGAGGACCTGAAAATGAAGGTGCAAGCCTATGCCGTGTTTTATAATCCGAATGGAAGGTTTCGGTACTATCAAACTTTAGAATGATTAGGAGTTGTAACATGGAGACGACGTGTAGCACCGCGACGTATAGCAATCCGGTAATACCAGGCTTTTATCCCGACCCGAGCATCTGCCGTGTCGGAGATGATTATTATTTGGTGACAAGCACTTTTGCTTATTTTCCTGGAGTTCCTATATTTCATAGCAAGGATCTTGTCAATTGGCGCCAGATCGGACATTGTCTGACGACCGAGCAGCAATTGCCGCTGGCCAACGCCTGGTTATCGGGAGGGATTTACGCCCCGACGATCCGCTATCACGATGGCTGGTTCTATATGGTTACGACGAATGTGAGCGGGGTCGGCAACTTCTATGTTCGCAGCCAACGGCCGGAAGGTCCTTGGTCCGAGATGATACCTGTGGTGCAGGGTGGCATCGATCCATCTCTTTTATTCGATGAAGATGGCAGCGTATACTTTCAATCCACTTATTCCGGCAATGAAGGCTACGGCATTTATCAGTGTGAGATTGACATAGCGACCGGGACAATGCTGACAGTGAGTCGCCTGATCTGGAGAGGAACGGGCGGAGCGCATGCGGAAGCGCCTCATCTTTACAAAATCAACGGACTTTATTATTTGTTGATTGCCGAAGGCGGGACGGAGTACGGTCATATGGCGACGATAGCGAGGAGCGACGCTCCATATGGACCTTACGAACCATGCCCCCATAATCCGATTCTTTCTCACCGAAGCCGGAAGAACAGCATACAGGCAACCGGGCATGCAGATTTGGTACAAGCGCATGACGGCAGCTGGTGGGCGGTTTTCTTGGGTGTCAGACCTGTCTCCTATCCCTACCGGCATCATTTGGGCAGAGAGACGTTTCTGGCGCCCGTGTCATGGACGGCCGACGGCTGGCCAATCATCGGTAATGGGGGAAGCGTCGAGAGCGTCATGGATGCTCCGCAGTTGTCGGAGGTCCGGTGGCAGACGCACTCAACCCGAGATGATTTTGACGATGCAACCTTAGGCTTCGATTGGGTGTTCCTGCGAAATCCGAATCCGTTATGCTGGTCGCTCAGCGAATCGCCGGGGAATCTTGTATTGCGCGGAAACGAGGCGTCTCTAGACGATGCCGGCGCTCCAGCCTTTGTAGGCCGTCGTTTGCGCCACTGGTCAAGCAACATTGCCGCCTTGCTGAATTTCGAACCGCAGCAAGATGGCGAGGAAGCCGGACTTACCGTGTTTATGAACGAAAACTATCATTACGACCTGGCCGTAACGCGTAAAGAAGGGCGGAAAGTGATCGTATTCCGGCGAACGGTAGGATCTTTGAGATCGGAGAGCACGCTAGTATGCTTAGACGGGCCTGTTGTTCTTAAGATTGAAGCGCAGCCGGAATGGTTTCACTTCAAGCTTCAGCAGCATCCATCCGATGTTCTTGAAGTGGGATCCGGAGAATCGCATCTGCTCTCGACAGAGGTAGCGGGCGGATTTACGGGAGTAATCATTGCGATGTACGCGGTCTGCGAAACGGGGCAAGGTTCACCGGCATGCTTTGATTGGTTCGAATATGAACCGTTGAACGGATGATGTTGCGGCGAAACAGGACAAGACGAATTGGCAGATTTATTGGGCAGCGGGCATCGCATTGCGAAAAATGGTAGATCACAACAAGGTGCTGGGCCACTTCCTTACGAAGCCCTGGTACCTTGTTCGTCTCTATCGAGAAAATCCAAATTTAACCGGACTAAATCGTGCTATACATGTCCAAAAAATTAAGGTTCGCGATTCAACCTGTTGATAAAGTAGTTATGCAAGGAAAGATGTGGGATGAGGAGGAGTGGTTATCGAAAACTGAGAACGCTCTCATATATCGGCTTTCAACAAGGGCAAGTGGCATGATCGCAAGAAGAAAACGATTGAAGAAGGAGATTCGCTTGATGAAAACAAGGAAAACGTCGCGTGGATTCACCAAACAAATGATTTCCTTATGTAAGTCCGCTTCAATTCTGGTGACGACCGCCGCGTTAATGGTAAGCATTGGCCCTGCCTTGACGCTCCCTAACAAGGCATTCGCGGCGGATTCGACCGGAAGCGCAGCAGCGGCCGTACAGTCGGACATCGTGCCAATGAAGTCACAAGCCTATGATTGGGGCAGGGTGAAGATCGTCGGAGGCGGATTCATTCCGGGCATTATTTACAACCCGAAGGAGAAGGATCTCATCTATGCCCGCACGGATATGGGGGGCGCGTATCGCTGGGACCCCGCGACGAAGAAGTGGATTCAGCTGTTGGAATGGGTGAGCTTAGAAGACTGGAACCTATCGGGCGTAGAGAGTATCGCTACCGACCCTGTCGATCCGAATCGCGTCTATATTGCTGCCGGCACCTACTCGAACGACTGGGTGCAGTCGAACGGTTACATTCTCCGTTCGCAGGATCGCGGGCAAACGTGGGAGAAGACGGAAATGCCGTTCAAATTCGGCGGCAACATGCCCGGCCGTTCCATGGGCGAACGTCTGGTTGTCGACCCGAACGATAACCGGATCCTCTACTTGGGAGCCCGCAACGGGAACGGATTGTGGAAGAGCGAGGACTACGGAGCGACATGGCATAAGGTGAGCAGCTTCACTGCAGTCGGCGATGTAAAGGATGACTACGGCGGCAATGTCGGCCCAGTATGGGTCACCTTCGATCCTTCGACGGGCTCTGCAGGCCATGCGACGCAGACGATATATGTCGGCTTGGCGGATACCCAGACGAGCATTTACAAGTCGGTCGACGGCGGGGCTACTTGGGAACCGGTAGCGGGTCAGCCGAAACAGGGCTTCCTGCCCCACCACGGTACGCTGGGTTCCAACGGTATGCTGTACGTATCGTTTAACTCGACGATCGGACCCTACCTCGGCGGCAATGGCGCAGTATGGAAGTTGGATACGAAGACGGGCGAGTGGACGGACATCAGCCCGGAAGGAGCCGGCAATACGAGCAATCCGTACGGCGGTCTTGCCGTCGACGCTCAGCATCCGGATACGCTGATGGTCGCCACGATGAACAAATGGTGGCCGGAGGAATCGATTTACCGCAGTACGGACGGCGGGAAAACATGGAATTCGTTGTGGCAGTTCAGCTCCTATCCGAAGCGAGACAACCGGTACACGATCGATTATTCCATCTCGCCATGGCTCGACTGGGGCGTTCAGCGCGATCCTGAGACCGATCCGGAGACCTCGCCGAAGCTGGGTTGGATGATCGGCGACCTGGAGATCGATCCGTTCAACTCCGACCGGATCATGTACGGTACCGGGGCGACGCTGTTCGGCTCCGAGAACGTGACCAATCTCGACAAAGGCGAGAAAATCGGGATCTCCGTCATGGCGGACGGGATCGAAGAGACCGCGGTTCTCGGCTTGATTAGCCCTTCATCCGGGGCGCCGTTGATTAGCGCGATGGGCGATATTGGAGGGTTCCGTCACGAAGACCTGAATACGGCGCCGCGCATGATCAGGAATCCTTATATCGGAACCAGCACCGATCTGGACTACGCGGAGACGAATTCGAATTTGATCGTGCGGGTCGGCCATGCATCGAACCAAGACGCGCGGATGGGCATATCGACGGACAACGGCGTCACCTGGACGCCGGCGACCAATGCCTGGCAGGCGGAGAATGGCGACAACACGAGCGGAGGATGGGTCGCGGTCGGCGCGAACGGCCATACGATCGTATGGGCTCCGCATCCGGATGGTAGCGCTGTCCGGCCGGTGAGCTTCTCTACCGACCTTGGCAAGACGTGGACGGCCTCGAAAGGCATCCCGCAAGGCGCGAGCGTCTCTTCGGACCGCGTCAATCCGGACAAATTCTACGGTTTCCTTGACGGGAAGTTCTATGTCAGCACGGATGGCGGCGCCAACTTCACGGCTTCGGCGGCTTCCGGACTGCCGAATAATCTGAATGGCAAATTCAAGGCTGCTCCTACGGCCGAAGGCGATATTTGGCTTGCCAGCGAGGAAGGACTATTCCGTTCGACGGATTCAGGAGCGAGTTTCGGGAAGATAGGCGGCGTCGACGAGGCGGTATCCGTCGGTTTCGGCAAAGAAGCGCCAGGCCAAACGTATAAAACGATCTATGCCGGGATGAGAGTGAACGGCGGCAAGTTCGGGTTCTACCGATCGGAGGATGAAGGGGCGAGCTGGATCCGTATTAACGACGAACAGCATCAATTCGCGAATGCAAGAGGAACGATTACGGGCGATGGGCAAGTGTACGGCCGGGTCTATATCGGAACGAACGGTATGGGCATCGTGCGCGGCGATATTAAAGAGGGTGCGACGGTGCAGACGCCAATGCAGTCCTATGTCAACGCGATGCAGCCGGGATATAATCTGGGGAATTCCCTGGATGCAAGAGGCCCGGATGAAACGTCTTGGGGCAATCCGGTTGTCACTCAAGCATTTATTGAACAAATTGCCGCCCAGGGCTTCAAAAGCATCCGGATTCCCGTGACCTGGTATCAGCACACGGGACCTGCGCCATCCTACACGGTTGACCCGGCGTGGATGAGCCGGGTACAGCAAATTGTCGACTGGTCGCTCGAAGCCGGCCTGCACGTCATGATCAACATGCACCACGATTCGGTGGAATGGGTCAACACGATGGACACGAACCATGACCAGGTCGTAGCCGAATACACGGCGGTCTGGAAGCAAATCGCCAACACGTTCAAGGATTATCCCAACAAACTGGTGTTCGAAAGCATCAATGAGCCGGTTTTCGGCAACAACCTAGCAGACACAACGCAAATGTCGCTGCTCGATGAATTGAATACGACCTTCTTCAACATTGTAAGAGAGTCCGGCGGCAATAATGGGGTTCGTCCGCTTGTTTTGCCGTCGCTGTGGACGAATGCCAGCCAAAAATATGTGGATTCGCTTGCAGCCACGATAGAACAATTGAACGACCCGAATCTGATCACTACCGTTCATTTTTACGGCTTGTGGCATTTCTCTGTAAACATCGCAGGCTACACAACGTTTAATGCCGAAGTGAAAAACGATATCGATACAACGGTTAACAATGTCTATAATACGTTCGTATCGAAAGGCATTCCTGTTGTCATAGGCGAATACGGAATACTCGGTTACGGTAAGGGTGAGGAAACCGTCGAGCGCGGCGAGATGCTCAAGTATTTCGAATACTTCCTCCATGCCATGCAGTCGAAGAGCATTGCGACGATGATGTGGGATTACGGCCCGTACGTTAACCGGACAACTTTCGAGTGGAGTGACCCGGAGCTATATCATATTATTATGCATAGCTTGACCGGCCGCACTTCGACGACGTCTTTCGATCGAATCTTCATCAAGAGCGGGGAGACGGTCAGCGACCAATCGGTCACCTTGAACCTGAACGGCAACAGCTTTGTCTCGCTGAAGAATGGCGATCAAACGCTCGTACCCGGCACAGACTATACGGTGGACGGGGACGTATTAACGCTCAAAGCAAGCTATCTTTCAAGTCTCGCTACAGGCGCATTAGGCCAGAAGGCGGTATTGTCGGCCCATTTCAGCGCGGGTCCTGCGTGGAAGTTGTACGTTAATTATTATGATACAGCGACGTTGTCCAGCGTTTCCGGCACGATCACCTCCCAAGGCTTTGATATTCCTACAGCCTTCAATGGCGATCGAGTCGCTACGATGGAGGCAAAATATGCTGATGGCGGCAATGCCGGTCCGCATAATTGGACTTCGTACAAGGAAATTTATGATTCCTACAATCCTGACTACGCCAATGGAAGAATCAGGCTTACGCCAAATTTCTTCCAGAATACGAATGACGGAGTTGTGAATCTGACGTTCCACTTCTGGAGCGGCAAGGTAGTCACATACACAATGACCAAGAACGGCACAACCGTTACAGGCACAGGTGCCGGCAATTCGGCTCCATCCGTCTCGATCACCTCGTATGAGGATGGCCAGGCGATCAATCTGAACAATCTGCAGCTTAACTGGACGTTCCATGACGCCGACGATGCGGATGTTCAATCTGCTTATCAGGTTCAAGCCTCCAGCAACGGTTGGGAGACGGTCGATGTGGACAGCGGCGAACTGGCGGGCGCATCCGGTTCATACACTTTGAATGGATTGGCGGACGGAAATTGGTCGATCAGGGTTCGCTTGAAGGACAATGGGGGCACCTGGTCGGAGTGGGCGTACAGAAGCTTGGTCATTGATACGGCTGCTCCTACCCTGAAAGTTGTCCTGGATAAGGAAACCTTGTGGCCGGCCAACAATAAGCTGGTTAAAGTAACGGCAACTATTGAAACGGATAATGAGCTGTCTCAAGTGGAATTGCTGTCCATTACGCCGAGCGCTGCCGTCGACAGCTATGAATCTATGGTACAAGAAGCCGAATTCAGCACATTCGATACGGAATTCTTGCTTCTCGCCAAAAAATCCAAGGGTAAAGGGCCTCTAGTTTATACGATTACTTATAGAGCGACCGATCAAGCAGGGAATGTAACGGAAGCATCTTCCACCGTTACTGTTCCTCATGATCAATCAGGAGAAAGAATAAGCTAGTTCAGAAGCTTGATGCCTCCGGCCGTAATGGTTCGGAGGTATTCAGGTGTAATGGTAACGGAAGCTTCCGATGCGGTTTTGTTCCACTCCGTTCCACAAAACTTAAGGAGGAGTCATAATGGGTAACGTGAGCATTCAATTCGACCGGTTTCCGAGAGGGCTTGGCAAGGCGGTCGTGTTTAGTTTTGACGATGGCCGCGAGCAAGACAGGAGGCTGGTGGAGGCTTTTAATCGATATGGCCTCAAAGGAACGTTCCATCTGAATTCCGGCAATTTCGGCCAGGAAGGATATATCACTGCCGAAGAAGCGTCGGACTTATTTCGCGGTCACGAGATTTCGGCCCATACCGTCACGCATCCCTTCCTGGAGCAGTCTCCGGATGACCAGATCGCGGAGGAACTGATCGCGGACCGCCGTAATCTGGAGGCGATTGCGGGATACCCAGTTCGCGGCATGAGTTATCCGTTCGGCACCTACAACGACCGCGTTGTGCACGCGCTGCCGGTGCTCGGTATCGAATATGCCCGCACCGTCCAGAGCCATGGCGGCTTCCACATGCCGGATGATCCGCTGAGATGGCATCCGACCTGCCACCATAAAGACATGGTCGAGAAGGCGGAACAGCTGCTGTCGTCCAAGCAGTGGTTCAGCCGGATGGAACTATTGTTTATCTGGGGCCACAGCTACGAATTCGATCATGATGACAACTGGGACCTGGTAGACAAGGTGGGCGAGCTGATCGGCGGCGAGGAATCGGTCTGGAAAGCGTCGATGACGGACATTGTAACCTATCAGAATGCCCTTAAAGCGCTCCGTTTCTCGGTTGATCGAAGCATGGTGCATAATCCGAATGCCCGTGAGGTTTGGATTAGCGCAGACGGCGAAGCCGTCCGTATTGCGGGAGGCGAAACGAAGAGGCTGCGATAGCAAGTAACAGATTTCTCCATGATAACGAAAATGTTAGTAAGGTGCCGGGGCACTTCTTTTCGAAGCCCTGGTGCCTTTTTCGTTTTAGGCGTGCCCAGAGGCACGCATTCTCTAGCCGGAGAAAGTCCGGCCGTGGGAGGGGCCAAGCCCCCGCCCTTCGTATCTTTTGAGTCGCCGAGATTTATAAAGGATATGGCAATATCTCCGTTCGCAAGAGGCTTTACGAGAATATCAACGTTAAAAAAACACTTTAATATGACTCCCTCACGATGGAGAGAACAAGAGTTCTTTCAACAATCCATAAATAACTATGAATGAATCAATGTTATTTCGGCGGCCTTGATCCGGTCATCTATCGGACTAAGGCCGTTTAATTTTGCTTGCAATCGATTGTTGTTGTAAAAGCGAATGTAAGCCTGAAAGTCTCTTGGCTACAGGCGCGAGTCCTAGAGGCTAAATCATGCTAATCCATGACCTGAAAATCATGGTTCACAATGTAACCGTACTCTATAATTTGATGTGAAAGTAATGGAATATAAGAGCAATCATCGAATTATATGAAGAGTTTGGAGGGAAAACGTTGCTGCGATTGTTTAGAACGAATGAAATACGCGACGTGCAAGAGTTGGAAGGCGATTGGGATTTCCAACCGACTAACGGAAAGGACGGGTTGCCGTCCCGCTACGAATACCGAATGCCCGTACCCGGGTGCTGGGAGATGCATCCGCAGTTTTCAACCTATCGGGGCAAAGCCGTATACCGGCGAATGGTAGAAATATCGCGGAAAGGCGCAATCCGGCTTGTTTTCAAAGGTGTGAGCCATACAGCTGATATTTTTTTTGACGGTATACCGGCAGGACGCCATTATAATGCGTACACGCCGTTTGCTCTCGTCATTCCGGATGTCGAACCGGGAATGCATGAAGTTGCCGTGATCGTGGACAATTCGTTCGGCGAATCGTCCGCGCTCCATGTTCCGAACGATTATTATACCTACGGGGGCTTAATCCGACCTTCGGCCATTGAGCTGCTGGATGAATTATTCATCGAACGAATCGCGTTTACGCCGATTTGTACAGCCGAAGGCTGGCAGGGGACGATTCGGCTCTATGTACGGAATATCGGGCAACGGGCTTGCCGCGCACGGCTGCAGCTCAGTCTGGCGGGCCGGGACATTGATGCAGGTGAGGCGAGCGTGATGCCGGGTGAAACCGTCGAGCTATCGATTACGGAGCCGTTTCCTGGCATTACTCCTTGGTCGGCAAGTGATCCAACGCTTTATCTGCTGAAGGCGAGTCTGTATGTAGAGGGGCAGGAAGCCCCCATGGACGATTTGATTGAGCGGGTCGGCTTTCGAACGGTGTCGACGAAGAACGGGCGCATCCAGGTAAACGGCGAGGACGTTGTGCTGAAGGGCTTCAACCGGCACGAGGATCATGCGCTGGCAGGAGCCGCCATTCCTTATCCGCTTATGGTGCACGACATCGAGTTGATGCTGGACATGGGCGCCAATACCGTACGGACCAGCCACTATCCGAACGACGAACGGTTTCTTGATTTGTGCGATGAGCGAGGCATGTTTGTATGGGAAGAAAATCATGCGCGCGGCCTTAGTCTGGAGCAAATGAAGCATCCGCTGTTCGCCAAGCAATGCGAGGATTGCAACCGGGAGATGGTAGAGACTCATTTCAATCATCCAAGCATCATCATTTGGGCAATTCTGAACGAATGCGCGAGCGATACGCCGGAAGGCCGGGAGATATATCGGACGCAGCTCGAGCAAATCCGAACGATGGATTCGTCAAGGCCGCTAAGCTTTGCTTCGCATCACCGCGATCGCGAGCTTTGCTTCGATCTTGCGGATATCGTCTCGTTCAACTTGTATCCGCTCTGGTACGAAGAGGAGGATCCGCTGGAGCTTGTCAAGGAGGCGAGGCGGTGGGCGGACGAAGCCGGCGGTCTGGAGAAGCCGATGATCATGAGCGAATTCGGGGCCGACGGCTATTATGGCTATCGCGATCCGAGCCGGGTGAAAGGAACGGAGGAGCGCCATGCCGATATCATCGAGCGCAATCTGGAAGCTTATACGTCCGTCCCATTCTTGTCCGGCATGCTGATCTGGCAATTTTGCGATTGCAAGGTAACGGAAGGGACGGGATGGCTGCTGACCCGCGCCGGAACGCAGAACAGCAAGGGAATCGTCGACCGGTACCGCCGACCCAAGTTGGCTTATGCCGTGGTAAAGAAATATTATGCAGGACAACTGCGCTCTGAACAGGAGTAATTTCTCATCGCGTAGCTTATATTTACCTAACCATAATCGGAATGCATCCTCTTATAGTAAACAACGAAGCCGGCTACGGGGGAACGTCAGCCGGCTTCGCTATTTGGCTTGGGATTAAGCATGTAGTTCGATCGCTAAGCAGTTCACGTATGGCGTAGGACGTCTGTCCGGCAGCGATACGATCAGAGCGCCGTACGACTGTTCGAACGGAACTTCACCCACTCCAAGCAACCGGACGGACTTCACTTGGTCTGCTGGCGTCAACGTACGAATCACGGCGCGATGATCCTCCGGCCACCGCATCTGGAAGGCGTACAGCGTATTCCCTTTTTGCGTGAAACGGAAGTCGCCAGCGTTCCAATCCACCCGATCCTCCGTAAAATGGTCGATGACTACGCGGGAGAGCCCTTCGCCCGATACGCGGAATGGCCGAGTGCCGTATACGCCCTCCTCACAAACCCGGATCCATTTCGCCATCTCTTGCAAGATATACGTGCATTCGTCATCAATCGTACCGTCCGGCTTCTGCGGAATATTGAGGAGCAGGTTGCCGTTCTTGGCTATAATATCGACAAGAATTTCGATGACATGCCCCGGTTTTTTGTATTCGGTTCTCACATTGTAGAACCAATCCCCGACACATGTATCGGTCTGCCAAGGGTCAAGTCTGATGTCAGGCGACTGGCTGCGCTCAATGTCGAGGATTCCTATGCGATACACGTCCTGCCTGCGGTCTTTTTGATTAAAAATGGCGCGATTCACCCCGCCGTTGGCCGCTGCGCTGGTATTGTAAAGGTGTGCAACCGCTCGCAGTCCGGCCGTGAACAAGGGGTCGTCCAAGGGAGCGTCTCGTTGATCCCAAGCGCTTGCGAACGGCAGCCCGCCGTCGGAGTACAGCAGATCCGGCTGGTAGAAATCAATGATTTCCTTCATCACGTCGAGCCAGCGCTGATGCCACCAAGGATTATCAGTATACCAAGGCCTTGGCTCGGACGACAGATTGTCCGGATCGTAATGCTCGCGGTTCGGCAAATATAAATCCTCGTACTCCGGGGAGTTACCGTCATAATGGACGCCCGCATAAGGACCTTCCTTGTCCAGTCCTTTATTGAATTTAAACCAGCTGAACGTCGCTCCCAGATGCTCGCTCAAACCGAAAGGAAGTCCCCGGCGGGAAGCGGCGGCTTTCCATAGCGCTAGGATATCTTTTTTCGGTCCCATGTTGACTGAATTGAAACGGTGGAGTTTTGAGTCGTAGTTGAAGAAGTTGTCGTGATGCATCGCCTGCGCGACGAAATACTTGGCGCCGGCAGCTACGTATAGGTCCATCAGTGAGTACGGATCGAAATGTTCCGCTTTCCACAGCTGAACGATATCTTTGTAGCCGAATGTCGACGGATGTCCGTAATGGCGAATATGGTACCGGTATTGCTCGGAACCTTCCACATACATGTTCCGGGCGTACCAATCCCCGTACATCGGCACAGATTGCGCGCCCCAGTGCGACCATATTCCTAGCTTCGCGTCACGAAACCATTCCGGACACTCGAATTTCCCGAGCGATTCAAATGTGGGTTCGAAAGGACCTTTGGCGATATGCGTTTTAGCAAAAAATGAATTTAATATCATATCGAAATTCGTTGTGCGCAGAAATGTAAGCCTTTTCAATATTTTGGTATGAATTCTGTGACAATTTAAGGGGTAATGGGCAGGTGCTTCATACTATATAATCTGGTTGCACGACTCCTCATGGTTGACAGAAGAGATTCATGAAGGAAGGGGGGGATTGAGATCGAACCGACAATGCCGTTGAAACTCTTGTAATGAGCAAGCTCAAATTCATTCAGGCGGAGGTAATTTGTATCCGCTTACACGGAAATTCAATCCGATGCTTCTTGTTAGCTATGGCCGTGATGGTTACAACTGTCTTTTACAGCTGGGGATCTGTCGCATCAGCAACCTAGCGAGTATAGAAAGGGGCATCTGCAAACGAATGAAGAAAACACAAAAAAATATCAAAATCCCCCCCTACAAGCTTGAATTCGTTTTCATTATAGTAATACTGCAACTGATTTAACTACACATTTTTCAAGGAGGCTAGCGTATTGAAAGCAATAAAAGCATCATTGTTGTGTTTCCTGTCGTTTGTGCTCGGTTTTTCTGCAATTGCGATGATGCCGGCGCCGGCTAAAGCCGCGGGTGTCGAAACACAGGTTCAGTATTTATCCGGCACGGACGTGGATAACACGGTGAACTGGGACTTCATGGTTTCCGCCGGTGATAGGAGCAGCGAGGGCTGGACAACCCTACCCGTGCCTTCCGTGTGGGAGTCGCATGGTTTCGGCGTGCTGTCCTACGGGTGGAGTACTGCTAATGAGGTCGGAAGTTATAAGAAGAATTTTACAATGCCTGCGGATTGGAACGGGAGTAGGATATTTATCGTTTTTGAAGGCTCCATGACGGACACCTCGGTTAAGATCAACGGAGTATCGGCAGGACCTACGCATAAAGGCTCCTTCTATCAATTCAAGTATGATATCACAGACAAGGTTAACTTGACAGGCAATAATTTGCTTGAGGTATCGGTTGCCAAATATTCTTCGAACGCCAGCGTCAATGCTGCGGAACGGGAAGCTGATTATTGGCAGTTCGGCGGTATTTACAGACCTGTTTATTTGGAAGCGAGGCCTCAACAGTACATTGACAGAATCGCTGTGGATGGAAAAGCCAACGGCAGCTTTAAGGTCGATGTTCATACGCAAGGCATCACGTCCACCAATACGATCAAGGCTCAAATCAAGACGTTGGACGGCGTTGCGGTAGGTTCGCCGATGACGGCATCCATCAGTGCGGGAGCAACCAAAACAACGTTGAATACGACAATTTTGAACCCCAATTTGTGGACGGCTGAGACACCCAACCTTTACAGAGTGGAAGTCACACTGGAAAATTCGGGTACGGTCGTGCATAAGACTGCCGAACGGTTTGGCTTCAGAACGATTGAAGTAAGGTCGAACGATGGGATTTACATTAACGGCAAAAAGATTATTTTCAAGGGTGCTAACCGTCATGCTTTCCATCCGGATTCCGGCCGAACGATCAGTCCTGCAATCGATCGCGCGGATATTGAATTAATGAAAGAGATGAATATGAATACCGTTCGTATGTCGCATTATCCGCCGGATCAAAGCTTCCTTCACTTGGCGGATGAAATGGGCATGTATGTGGTCAATGAACTGGCCGGCTGGCAAAAGTCTTACGATACGACCGTGGGCACGATCCTTACCAATGAAATGGTGAAACGCGATGTGAATCATCCAAGCATTATTTTCTGGGCCAACGGGAATGAAGGCGGATGGAATACGGCTCTTGATCCGTTGTTTAAACAACTCGATCCGCAGCAGCGTCCGCTGCTTCATCCTTGGGCCGTGAATGACGGGATAGACTCGGATCACTATGAATTCTTCGACAGCACGAAGAATAAAATCGAGGGAACCTCCACTAACGTATTCATGCCAACCGAGTTTTTGCATGCGTTGTATGACGGCGGGGCAGGCGCGGGCTTGGATGATTACTGGAAATACATGGGCGACGTAACTAAGCCGAAAGCGGCAGGCGGAATTATATGGGCGCTTATGGATGAAGGGATCAAAAGACAGGACGGCACGATTGACGTCGCGGGCAGCAATGCGCCGGACGGTATTGTAGGACCATATCGGCAAAAAAGCGGAAGCTTTTATACGATCAAGGATATTTGGTCTCCGGTTCAATTGACGAATCTGTCCTACTATGAGAACACGTTCCCGACCAATTTCAGCGGCAGCGTGGGAATTACGAATGCCTATGATTACACCAACTTGAATCAACTAAATTACGAATGGCAGCTTATTAATTTCAAGACGGTTTCCTCAGGCGTAACCGGATTTGACACGGTGGCAAGCGGAACGCCGGCAAGTCCCAATATACCGGCCAGAACCAGCGGCCAGTTGAATCTGAACTTACCGACCAATTGGCAAAATCACGACGCTCTGCGCGTCATTGTGAAAGATTCAGCAGGTAAGGAGATTACTTCCTGGACCTGGATGATCAAGAGTGCGGCTGCGCTGCACAGCCAGTTGGTAACGGCGGGTACAGGGACGGTTACGACGACGCAAGACGCCAATGAGGTCGTCGTTACGGCGGGTCAGACCGTCCTCAAGTTCAGCAAGTCAACAGGCAACCTGACCAGTATCTCGCAGAATGGCAAGCCGTTCTCCTTCAATAAAGGACCGATTCTTACCGCAGGCACGCAGACCTTCAGCAGCATCAGCGCAGCTGCCAGCGGCAGCAATATCGTCGTAACCGTTAATTATACGGGCAACATGAACTACGCCAAGTGGACGGTTTATCCGTCAGGCTGGGTCGACCTGGAGTATAAATACAACTTGAACGGCAGCTACGATACGATGGGAGTCAGCTTCAGCTACCCTGAGAACAAGGTGCAGGAAGTCAAATGGCTGGGTAAAGGACCGTTCCGTGTTTACAAGAATCGGATGAGAGGTCCGAAGCTGAGTGTATGGAATAAGACGTACATGGATCAAACTATACCTTTCCAATATCCTGAATTTAACGGGTATTACAGCGATACGTACTGGGCGGTATTAAAGACCGCCGAAGGAAATATCACTTTCTCGAGCAAAGACGAGAATTTGTTCCTGCGGCTGTTTAATCCATTCTTCGGAAACAACCCCGTATCAGCAACAGCAGTGATGCCAGTGGGCGACATTTCCTTCCTGGACGGCATTTCGGCAATCGGCAACAAGTTAAGTACAGCGGCAGACACTGGGCCTCAAGGGGAGAAGAACGTCGCGGCTGGAGATTATACAAGAACGATCAGCTTCAAGGTAGATACGTCTAGCGCACCCGCTACAGCAGGCGGTAATATCGCATTCAATAAGCCGGTTACCTTCTCGGCGCAAGAAGTGGGCAGCGAGGCATCGAACATTGTTGACGGTACAACGACCGCCAAGTGGTCCGCGCAAACCTATCCGCAATGGGCACAAATCGATCTGGGTCAAAATTATTCGATCGATAAAACTGAGCTTGTGCCTTATTTTGACCGGGCATATCAATACAAAGTAGAGGTATCCACGGACGGAACGAATTATACGCAGGTTGTGGATCGAACGGCCAATACCGCAGGCGGCTCTCTGTTGACGGACAGATTTAACACCATTACCGCGCGATACGTGAGATTGACCGTTACCGGCGCCAGCAATTATACGGGCGGCTGGGCAAGCATTAACGAGTTCAGAGTATTCAAGAGCGTAAATCTGGCTTTAAACAAGCCGATTACCTTCTCGGCACAGCAAGCGGGTAACGAAGCATCCAACATTGTCGACGGCAGCGCGGGAACGAAATGGTCTGCCGAGACTTATCCGCAATGGGTACAAATCGATCTGGGTCAAAATACTTTAATCAACAAAACAGAGCTTGCACCTTACCAAAACCGGGCTTATCAATACAAAATAGAGGTATCCATGGACGGAACGAATTATACGCAAGTGGTGAATCGTACGGCCAATACCGAGGGCAGCACTGTGCTGATGGATACATTCTCCGCCGTTACAGCGCGATATGTGAGATTGACCGTTACCGGCGCCAGCAATTATACGGGCGGTTGGGTGAGCATTAACGAATTTGGCGTTTATCAGAATTAAGTTTTACCGTATGTTAATAGGAGCCTCAGAATGATCGGCAGCCCGGAACAAGCAAGTCTTGTTCCGGCTGTTTCGTTGAAGAACGCTTTTACTCTATAAAGCTAATCCAGAGACATTAAAGCTCTTGATCAAATACGTGAATTCTGAGCGGCGTCAATTCGCAAACACACAAGTAAAGTTCAACGACTTGCCTGATGGCGAACCATTGTTTTTATCAAACAGAGGTACTCCATACACTTACTCAGCGTTTTATTCGAATTGGACCACGATCACCAACCACGCTGGAATCAAACTAAACCCGCATAAAGCAAGGCACTGGTTTGTGACCTCCATGCTGCGCGGTATATATGAACAATCGGAAACGGCTGCTCAAATCGAAGACAAAAAGAAGCAACTTGTTGGAGCTTTTCAGATTTCGCATGGACAACGTAGCAGTGTTAAGAGTAGCAGTAAAACAAGATTTCAAGGACATATGATTATACTTATTGGAGGAATATTGCGATGACGATCAAGATCAACTGGAAACAACGTGAACATGACAATGGCTATAGGTTCCTATTGGGCGAAAGGACCATCGGCGACGTTTTGCCGTTCGAGGACGAACGCTTTGCCGTAACCGATACGTTCGAACCGTTGCGGGAGGGACTGTTGCAGTGGACGCGGCAGTTCACCTATCGAGGCGAATCGACCGCGCCAAGCAAGCTTTCGATGGATTTCGCCACCGACTACGAGCCCGAGTATTATATGATTCCTTCCGTCACCTATAACGGGAACGGTTGGGGCAGTGGCCTGGAGCCCAAAGGGCTGGTGCGTGATGGGCAACCTTGGGTATTTGCGTGGCATCGGGCGGCAGTGGCCGGCGCAACCTACTCGGAGGGAGGCGGGATCTCCGTAGCCTTGTTCGGTGAGCCTCCCCTGGATATGCAAGGCTTTTCCTGCTCACTCGTGCCGGCTGCAGGACGCATCATCCATCGGCTGATCTGGCCGGTGGCAGAGACACCTGCGACCTACTATTACCGTGACCATTACAGTGAGGCATTCGAAGTGGAAAGGACGTTTGTGCCGGGCGAGACGTTTACGGCCCGTGCGTTTCTGGCGCTTAACGCTTACACCGAGCCGCGCACGGCGTGGAGAATGATGCTCGAAGAGGCTTGGCGGATGCAACAACATCCGCTTCAGGTATGGTTCGAACCAGAGCGCATCTGGGAACTGGGCATGGCGTATGCCAAGAATAGCCTATGGGCCGAAGACGGGGATTTTCGGGGATTCGCAATCGGCAGATACTGGGACGGCGAAAAGTGGGTACAAAGACGTCATTATGAAATAGGCTGGTGCGGGCAGAACGCCTCGTTGGCCAATTCCATGCTTGTCGATTATCTGAATTCCGGCAATGAGGATTCGCTTCATAGAGGCCTCGCAGTTCTGGACAACTGGACAGCCAGCGGAAGGCTGCCGAACGGGATGATTCATTGTCATTACGACTATGTCATAGGATTCGAGTCGGCAGAGCGGGAAGTGCAGGACGCCTGCAACCTCGGCACGGCTGCGTTAAACCTGTTCGAAGCGGAAGAATTGGCCCGGAGATGCGGAGTGGAGCGGCCGATCTACCGCGAAACCGCGCTGGGCATTTGTGATTTTGCCTTATCTGTGCAGTCGCCGGAAGGTCAGATTGGTAAATCATGGAAGTACGACGGGACGCCGCATGATCCAGAGGGTACGGTAGGCTGCTTCCTCATCCCGCCTATGGTTAAGGCATACGAGCTTACCGGTAACGAAGCCTATCTTCATGGGGCCGAGCTTGGCTACCGCTATTATATAAGGGAACTGCTCGAAAACGGTTACACGACGGCGGGGGCGCTGGATACGTATTGCGTTGATAAGGAATCCTCTATCCCTTTGCTGAAGGCGGGACTTGCCCTATTCCAGATCACCGGCAAGAGGACGTATCTCGAATGGGCGGAGCATGCCGCCTGGTATCTGGCCACGTGGCAATGGCATCATACCGTCGGGTATGATGCAGGAACCGCACTGGGAGACATGGGGTATGATACGTTTGGCGGAACGGCAGTATCCACTCAGCACCATCATATAGATCCCTTCGCATTGGTTTTTATCGAGGACTGGCTTGAGCTGGCCGAACTCACGGGTAACAGGATATGGCGCGATCGAGCTATTGCCGCATGGGCGAATGCGACGATTGGCATTTCGGACGGCAGCCTGACGCTCATGGGCAAGCTGCGCCCAGAGGGCAGCCAGGACGAGGGCTTCTTACACACTCGCTGGGGAGATAAGTTTAACGTTTCGCAATGGCTGGTGGCGTGGCCGACAGCCTTCCGGCTTGAAGTGTTGCGCCGGGTGGGCATGGAGGTTGTAGAAGAATTCGAACTAAATCTAGCATCTGGCGGAGAAGATGAGCGGAGATGAGCTTGCAAGAGACTTTGGCCATAAATACGAAAGACCGCAGAGCGGAGATGGGCGACCTGTTCGGCCGCATCGGACCAATTGACGAAATACGAAGCGAGGCTACTTGCGGATGACTCCGAATCGATACCGATGGAAGAACACGCTCGGCGATGTCGCCGAGCGGGCTGCTGAACCGGAATCGATCGATAGCGAGCATTTTACGAGGGAGTGTATGACACTAAATGTCGGAGGACAAGAACATATATTCATTAAGGGCCGCATAAGTTGCGGTTTTTTCTTTTTAAGGATGTATGTTCTTGTCAAAAGTGCATGACAAGAACATACATCCTTAGCCGTAAATGACAAGAACATGTATTCATTGCATTATAGCTTAAAATTCTCGGGTGGTCGTTCAACTAACTGGCAGATTACGACAATGGACGATAGCGTTATAAAGTAGCCCTAATCTTTGATTTAGATTCCTATAATTTGTAAAATGACTTTGGAGGTGATTTCATGAAGATTGAACTTGAAGTGAGGGCATTTGGGAAAGTGGAGGTTCAAGGTACAGAAGATGCTTATCAGAGTACGGAATTCGCCCGCGTCTACAAACTACCAAAAGAAACAACAATAGGTGAGCTTGAGTCATTATTAACCAAGTTATTTGATGAGGTTGAAAATGGATATTCAAATCCACAACAATCTTTAGGTAAAATCACAATTCGAGCTAAGAGAGAAAACGGTGACATGGTTTATTTAGGCTAGACTTTCTTAAGCTATCGGATACGAAAGTTCAATGAATACACCATGGGAAGGCTACCGGCACGAAACGGTGGCCTTCTCAGCTACCCTGAAAATAACTCATAGCGTATAGCCTAAAAAGGCAGCACGAAACTAGGCGCAGCTGCTTCAATTTTTTAAAAGCTGCGTCTTCCTCCAAGTAATGATGTTATTTCAGAACTAAGATACTTCGGTAGTGGCCAAAGTAACAGAGTATCCTAAGTTTTCTAACTTTCGAACCGTCTGTCTGACAATGGCGTCTTGCTTTCGCTTCTCAAAGTAATCAGAGCCTAAATCCGTGTAATCTTCCTGGCGTGTTATCAGATGGTATGCAATAGTCATGATGGAGTGAGCAACTGCAACAGCTGCTCTATGTCCGCCTTTACGGGCTGCAATGCGTCTATACTGAGCACCGAGGTAGTTGTTCGATCCTCGAATGGAATGGGAAGCTTCAATGAGGGCAGAGCGGAGGTACTTGTTGCCTTTTCGGGTTTTGGAGGGTTTGCGCTTACCTGCACTCTCATTATGCCCCGGCACAAGGCCGATCCACGAGCAGAGGTGTGGTGCACTCGGGAAACGGGAGGCGATATCGGTGCCGATTTCAGCCAGGATTTGCTCAGCGGTCCGTCTGGCGACCCCTGGAATGGTATCCAGGCGATCCAGATCTTGCTGAAAAGGGTCGAGCCGTTTGGCTACCTCCATATCCAGTTCGGAAATCTGTTCATTTAGGAAGTCGATATGCGTCAGCATGCTTTTGAGGATGAGACGCTGGTGTGCAGTCATGTTCCCCCGCAGCGCAAGCTCTAGTTCTTCTTTCTTTTTCTTCATGGTTCGGCGTGCGAAGCCTGCCAGCTTCTCCGGATCCGTCTCCCCATTCACCATGGCCTCCAGCATGTCCCGGCTCGAGACGCCCATAATGTCAGAAACGACAGAAGCCAGCTTAATGTTAGCCCCTTCCAGAACCTTCTGAATCCGGTTGTGTTCACGGGCACGCTCCTGGATTAAGCTTCGGCGGTAGCGAACCAGCTCTCGCAATTCACGTTGGTTTCGGTCCGGAATAAAGCTCGCTTTAAGCAGGCCGTGCCGTAATAAATCGGCGATCCATTCCGCATCTTTCACGTCTGTCTTGCGGCCGGGAACGGCTTTCATATGCTGTGCATTCACAACCAGAAATTCAATCTGTTCCGCTTCAAGCAGGTTGACGATTGGCTTCCAAAAAACGCCGGTGCTCTCCATGGCCACGTGGGTGCAGCGGTGTTCCTTGATCCAATCGATAAGTTCAAGAAGAAAGACTGTATGGGTACGGAATGTCTTGATCTCCTTTCCTTCAGGAGTAACGATGCAGGCTGTGATGGACTTCTTATGAACATCCAACCCGCAAGCTCGTTCAATAAGAACTTCCATGATACTCACCTTTCTTCGGCAAATTGAATTGAGGACTGGCGCAACAACCAGCAAAAGGGTTAATCTACCCTGCGTGCTTCCCCAAAGGGAGCGACATTCCGTGGTGCACCATGGTCGTCGGAGTCAGACTAAAGGTTGGGTTCGCAACACCATAGCTTATCGACCTTCCTCACCAGCCGTAAGAATAGTATAAGGCAGGAAGTATAAATTTTCATGATTCCGTGGTGCCGCGTTCGCGCGGCATGGATGGCTAAAGGGCAGATTACTTAATAAATAGCGACAAGTACCGGTCTTACCAGGCTCTGGCTAAACAAGGATAACAGCATGAAGCCAAGCTGTTTAACCCTGTAGAAAACGCGGATCATCTCAAGTGGCTTCATACGGTCATCTCCAAGGCTAAAGCCTTTATTGGTGGCACGTTTCACGGTCTTGACTCGAAGCATTTGCAAGCGTATCTGGATGAATTCTGCTATCGGTTCAACCGACTAACTCAGTGTTGTGTTTTGTCAAAAACAATAACCTATCCTGAATTAGTTGGATAATCAAAATTCATTATTAAGAATTTGAAACTCTCCTTCAGCGAATGTTTTATCCGCATAACCGTCACCCCATTGACAAAGCGCTCTTAGAATCGGCTCAAGCGATTGCCCAAGCTCTGTGGTCGAATATTCGACCCTCGGAGGGACCTGATTGAACATTTTCCTGCTAACAAGTCCATCAGCTTCCAATTCTCTGAGAGTTTGGATAAGCATTTTTTGAGTGATACCATGCACAAGTTGCTTTAATTCGCTCGTTCGTTTCGGACCTTTTATCAAATAGTATAGAACTAGCCCTTTCCATTTCCCCCCAATTACCTCCATGGTAACTTCAAGGTTACAATAATAAACTTTCATGTTGTATATCTCCCTTCAATTACAATTATTACTTTTTAGTTACTATATAACAAAAAAGTGGGTACTATTATTATGGTTACTTTTATTACATAATATCATTTATGAGATGTACTGAACAGTTGTTTGATGACAAAACGACGGACAGACATACTTAAAGCACCTTTAAAAGGAGAGTCATAACATGGGAAAGTTTAATGGGAAAGTGGCAGTTGTTACAGGAGGCACTAGCGGTATCGGGCTTGTAACGGCACAGCAGTTTGCTAAAGAAGGGGCGCATGTTTATATCACGGGGCGCAGACAAAGTGAGCTTGATGCGGCTGTGAAGCTGATTGGAGATAATGTAACTGGTATTCAAGGCGACGTTTCCAATCTGGCGGATTTGGACCGGCTGTATAAAGCAGTGAAGCAAGAGAAAGGTCATTTGGACATTCTTTTTGCTAATGCTGGAATGGGGTCATTTCTTCCGTTGGGTGAAATTACGGAGGAGCATTATTACAAAACCTTCGATGTTAATGTAAAAGGAACGATATTCACAGTTCAAAAGGCATTACCCTTGTTTCCGAACAATGTAGGTTCGATTATCCTGACTGGGTCTATGGCAGGTTCAATGGGAATGCCGGCATTCAGTATCTACAGCGCTACAAAAGCGGCAATCAGACAACTAATTCGCAACTGGATTCTTGATTTAAAGGGAACTCAAATTCGTGTTAATGTGGTTAGCCCTGGAACGATTATTACACCAGCTTATGATGAATTATTTGGAGCTGAGCTCGATAATGCAATGGAGTATGCCAAGTCTACAACGCCGTTAGGTAGATTGGGGACATCTGAAGAAATTGCAAAAGCAGTTATGTTCCTAGCTTCCAACGAAAGTAGTTATATCACAGGAACCGAATTGTTTGTGGATGGCGGAGCTGCACAAATTTAGTTCGGAAGATATACCACTATGATAAAATAATGGTAAGCACGACTCCCAATTTTTGAGTTGGACTGACTGGCTTGCCTGCGCTTATCAGGTGTTGCGAGACAATCCAATGCAGGAGTATGAGTGAACTAACGAGGAACGTTAGTTCACTCAAGCAATCCTGGACGAAGCTGCCGGCACTGGGCAGTTTCACGCTCAGTTTCTATGATGTAAGATTGAGGTGGAATATGTCACAGTTTCAAGTAGCGCAAACGTTGAGGACAGAACAAGCTTTTATCATCAAAGGAATTCTGCTGGAGGGACAATTAAGTAAGGGAATGTATGTTCATGTGCCCCTGAATAATTCCCTACAAGTAAACGGCTGTATAACGGAGATCAGGAAAAATAAGGACCATTATGACATCGTAGTTGGATGCTCAGATCAAGATGAGATAGAACTATGGGAAATGTTGAATTTGAATGGTGATGTGATTTGTATTCAGTAGTCACGATTAAGCTATATGGGAACGATAGCTCAATAACCAGGGAGCAGATAGCCGCGCGGCAGCTGCTCCTTTTGTCATTAAGCTCCCTCGATACGATTTAGTTTTCTCACGAATGCTCGCTTATTCGCAGGATTCCACCTTTGACAGAAATACGGAAAGATAGTTTGAGGACCACGGTTGAAGACCGAGACAACATGAAGGCGTGAGGAAATAGAGGGGAATATCGCAACCCCATATCTTCCATATACTGCACGTATGCTCCACGCCGCCCCTGGAGGTTTTCACTCCCATGTCTCAACGGGTCGATGCCCTCTCATTCCTTCCTTACGCCTGTCCAAGGGGTGGAGTCCGGTCTTGCTATCGGTACGGGTCAGTGCCCTTTGGTTTAATGCATCCGGTACTCCGTGCTTTCTTTTGAAATCCCGCGAATAAGCCAAAATTGGTACGACGAAACGGTTATATATTGATTAAGCAGCTAGTTGAAATGGTATCGTTTTGTGGGGATTGTAAGCTTCCCGGCTTCGGGCCATACCAACGAGAACTCGAGCTAATTTACCGCATAGTTTCATAAGAGACCTCATTTTCTTCATCTTTTTCACCTGTACATTGTGCGCATGTATGGCCTTAAATTCAGGGTTATTTGCGACTAAACTCATGGTCATCAAGAAGATGAACCGACGAAGTCGAGATCGTCCACGCTTGCTAATCTTCATCTGTCCGGTCCACTTGCCCGAACTTGCTTCTGCCAGGTTGAGACCAGCATGACGAAGCAGCGCATTGGCTACAGTATCATCGAGACGGCAAAAGAAAACGGGTTAAACCCGTTCAAGTACTTGATGTATTTGTTTGAGCAACTCCCGCAACTTACCGATCCGAAAGATCCTGAATCATTGGAAAGGCTGCTGCCGTGGTCGCCATCGTTGCCGCTGACCTGCCGCGTATTTAAATCCTGATTGTAACTAATACTGGCCCTCATCTTAATAACAAGGTGGGGGCTGTTTGACGTTCCAAAGCACATCAACCACTTCCAAGAAGCTGTTGCCTTAAACTTAAGTTTAAGGTGTACAATGAATTTAAAATTCTCCCTAATTGGTGGGAGTCATGTAAATCGGAATATATTATCTTACCGGAAATGGAGGTCTCAAGGTGAGTTTATCCATTAAAGAGGCTTCGGAAAGGCTGGGGATTCCTCCTCATACCATCCGATTTTATGAAAGGAAAGGGTTGCTGCCATTTCTTCAACGCGACCCTTACGGAAATCGGATTTTTGAAGAGAGGGACATGGAATGGATCAACCTGATGATATGGTTTCGCGCGACCGGCATGACCGTTGCCGAATTGGAACAATTCGTTGAGTTGGCCGTCCAGGGCGATTCGACCATTCCGCAAAGACAGGATTTATTGGAAAAGCACAAGCAGAAGCTTCAAGAAAGGCAATGGGAGCTCGATAGAGCGTTTGAAGCGGTCAATCTAAAACTGGCCAAATATGCGGAAATTCAAAACGAAAAAAGGAAGTGAAGGCTGTGACAACACCTATTGGATTTATTGGAGTGGGGAATATGGGGCAAGCTATGGCTCTTAATCTGATCAAAGCCGGTTACACGCTTAGAGTATACAATCGAACAGCAGGCAGAGCTGAGCCTCTGGTCGCGCTCGGGGCCGAATCCGTCTCCAGGCCGAGCGAAGCCGCTACAAAGGGAAATATCGTCATTACTATGGTGACCGACGATTCCGCGCTCGAAGATATTGTGCGGAGCGAAGGATTTATGGAACGGCTTGGACGTGGAGGACTCCATCTCTCGATGAGTACCGTTTCGCCCGCCACCTCTCGGCAGCTCGCCGATTTTCATGACGAATATGGGAGTCATTATGTTGAAGCGCCGGTTTTTGGTCCTCCCGAAGCGGCTACCGCGCGAAAACTATGGATCTGCATCGCGGGATCGAAGGAGGCTAAGAAACGAGCATTGCCGCTTCTGGATGCGATGGGGCAAGGAATTTTTGATTTCGGTGAAAGGATCGGCTCAGCCTTAATCGTCAAGATTTGTGGCAACTTCATTAGCTTTACGGCCATGGAAGCCATGATGGAGGCGTGCAGAATGGCGCAAAAAAACGGAATCAATCCTTCGGAAATGATGGAAATGCTCTCTCGGACGATGTTTACCGCTCCGGTGTATCAAAATTTTGGCAAGTTAATTGCGATTAATGCCGAGCAAATTACGTTGCAAGGTCTCCCGAACAGCTGGATTGTCGTCAAAGACATTGGGTTATTCAAGGAGAGAGCAGTAATGGCGGAGACGGAGGCGCCGCTCGCTAATTTATTAAACGACCTGATAAGCGAATCTCCTTCTCCTTAACAGTCGCATGAACAACGCAGTTACCGTAGACTTTCATTTGACTCAAATAGAGCTTATGGTTGAAGTGAACGTCAAATAGGCCCCACCTAGCAGTTAGATGGAAGCCCGGGTATGATTGATGAAGATTACGTGAGGCGGCAAGAATCAGGAAGCAACGGCGACCAAGGCATAAAAGGTTCCAATGCTGCTGAAAACGGTCTTTTTGCATCGCACCAAACAGTTAACAGGACTTTTTCAGTGGCCTCCAATGATAGGCTGGGGCTATTGACGTTTACCTTTATAGCCACAAGCTTCCTGTTCTGGAGGGAGTTATACCGGCCAGCTCATGGTATACGGCGAAGCTCCCGTTATGGGATTTAAAAGACCAGTCTGGGAACCGAGTACCGCCCGGCACATATGCCACACAAATAATTATACCCGATACAATCCCGTATACCGTAAACGGTGATCCTCAGAAAAGACTTCTTAAACAATTAGCAAGGATTTCATATTTGGAATACACTCTAGATAAATAAGACAAATAATAAATACCCACAAGGGGAGAAAGGGGGCATTATTCAGCTATCGGGGAACGTTAGCACAACAACCAGGGAGCAGTTCGCCGCGCGGCAGCTGCTCCCTTCTTCATCATGTACAAGTCCCTGTCTCAGCTGATATTGAGTCCGGCTATGGACCTAACGATGAATCAATTGTCAGCAACGTCTTGAAGGTGGCGAATCTCGGAGGAGTGGGAATCAATATAGAGGACTCGTTGAAAGCTTCTACGGGGCTGAAACCATTGTCGGAACAATGCGGTCTTCTTGCCAAAATAAGAAGCGCCCTAGATAATAGCGGTTTCGGGGACTTTTTTATTAATGCAAGGACCGACCCCTATCTTCTCCATCATCATGACCCGCTTAACGAGACAATGACCCGATCTAAATATTATGTAGAGAGTGGTGCATCCGGGATCTTCGTACCCGGACTAAAGAATAAGGAAGAAATTAGAATGATTGCCTCCTCCGCGTCTGCACCGCTCAATGTCATGGCACTTCCTGACCTTACGGATTACGACAAGTTAAAGGAACTGGGAGTTCGACGGTTAAGCTTAGGTGGATCGTTGTATCGTAAAATGACTACGTTACTTGAGCAATGTGCAGTAGAAATGCTTGATTCTCATGATGCAGCAATCTTATTTGAATGAAACAAATACTGTGATTTTTAGGACGGCAATACTGTAGTGCCATTAAGCTATCTGGGAACGTTAGCTGAATAAGATCCTGCAGCAACTGTTCATACGTTCTTAGGCTGTCTTGTAACCACTTTTTCCAAGGAGAGGAATTACAATGAACAATTACTTGTTTAAACAATTGAGATTTGTTCGAGACAGTACAATAAAACAGGTTAAAGAGATGAGCGAGGAAGAAGCACGCACTGTACCTCGAGGATTCAACAACAATATTCTGTGGAACCTTGGGCACATTCTTCTTGTTCATGAAAAGTTCTCTTTTGCACTAGCGAACGAAAAAATGGAGTTGCCTAAGCACTTTGCAGAAGTGTTTGCTCCAGGTACTATGCCGGAGCACTGGGGAACGCAAGTACCTGGCTTGAATGAAATTCTGCTATTGCTATCTATGCAAATCGAACGAACTGGTCAAACCTTGGAACACCGTCTAGAAGAAAAACTCGAGGAACCATTTGTTACCTCGGCTGGTCTTGAATTGTTGGCAGTTAAGGAATGCCTCAGTTTTTGCATATATCATGAAGGCATGCATTTTGCAGCGATTAAAGCCATAAAGCAGCAGTTATAGTAGTAGAGCAAGATTGAACTATCTGGGAACGATAGCTAAATAACAACCAGTATGAAGCTGCCGGTCCAGATCGGCGGCTTCATTACGTTAACGGGCAGAATAACGGAGTAAACAGGGATTTTAATGCCAAAGAAGAATTAACTGTTACATGTCGAATGTATTCTATATTGAAGGACAATCTGTTTAAATCTGGGAGGTTTGAAATGAAGGTCAAACGAATCGTCGCCAATATAAATACGAAGGATATCACGGCAGCTAAAAGCTTCTACCAGGATGTGCTCGGCCTTGATTTAATGATGGATCATGGTTGGATAAGAACTTATGGTTTAAACGAGGAGATGAGCATTCAAATAAGTTTCGCCTCACAGGGTGGCTCAGAAACGCCTACGCCTGATCTATCGATTGAAGTCGATAATGTTGATGCTACATTAGAAAGCATGAAGAGATCTGGTTTTCCGATAGAATATGGGCCTGTTGATGAGCCTTGGGGCGTTCGACGATTCTATGTCCGCGACCCGTTTGGAAAACTTATCAATATTCTCACTCATGAACATTGATACACTAACGGCCAATAGTAAAGGTACCCTGGTTTGTTCAACTAACGGGAGACGATAGTTTAATCAGGGAGCAGTTTGCCGCCGCGGCAGCTGCTCTATTTTATTTTATGTAATCGGTTCGGTAATTGGATGGTTTACATACTCTTCCATAAGAAGAGTAAAAGTACAACGATTATGAAAAGCAAAAGCCTGATTGCTGAACGTTCAATACAGGAGACGTTAGTTGAACGAACGCACGAAGGCAGCCGGCCAAATCGCCGGTTGCCTTCGCTGCGCTTAATGTTCACAGGATGCAGTAACGGGGGACAAAAGTTGAGAAGCCACAGGACTTGAACATATGTATAAAATACGGGTTTTGTGAAGAAGTAGTGCCGGTTAAAAAGCGCACCCAATCGGATGCGCTCTTTTCGGCTTCAAATCAAATCAAAATCGCTTACCATATACATAATCATTCAATATGCTGCCCCAGATTGCATAACCTTTGTCATTCGGGTGAATATCGTCCGGCAGCAGCTCAGCCAGTGTCAGGTTGGATTTTTGAACTTCATCCAAAAACGGATGATAAATATCAAAATACGTCCAGCCGTTTTGCTTGATAAATTCACCAGCCTGATTCACATAGTCTTCGTATGTAAGTCCTAACTTGTTGGGCGTTGTTTTGTTGATCGGATTCGCGGATGTCAAAATGATTCGCGTATTCGGCATCTGCGTCTGCATCTGCCGGACAATTTCCCGGATGTTGTTCTTGGTTTGCTCAATCGGCACGTTGGATCCGTAGTCATTGATCAAACAGGTTTCGAAGAAAACATAATCCAAATTTTGCTTGGCGATGACGCTGACTTTATTTTCCTTCAGAATGCCGTTTGTCGAATATCCGCCGAAGCCGGTATTCTCATAGCTGAGCCGGCCTGCGCCGAGATCCTTGGATAACCGCTCATGCACCAAATAAGACCAGGTTTTATCCGGTCCCGATGAGCCTGCGCCTACTGTAACACTGCTGCCCAAGGTGCCAAAAATCACCTTCTGTTTCTGCGCCTGGCGGGTTTTGGCCAGCCCCTTGGTGAATTGGTACAGCGATTCTTTCTCCCGCTCCGCCTTAATCAGCTCCTGCTGTCCCCAAGCTGCCGCGGTCTGCTGTACTGCCGTCAGCGTCTTCCCGCTCCCTGAGGTCTCTGCTGTATGCCCCGCTTGCCCGCTCTGGTCGGTCGCAAGCAGAAGCATGAGAAGCCATGGTAACATTTCTTTATTTCTCTCCTCTCTCATTAAGCCTTCTATAATATGGTTAGAGGCGCTCCCACTTGGTATAGTACAACAAATCCGGCACATCTTGCAAAATAATTCTACAAAACCCGACGAATCTGTTAATATTTAGGATTTTATATAACGAACAGCTCCGAGGGGCAGCCACACGGACTTCTCTCATCAAAAGAGCAGCCATGCAGCACCCCTTTCCATGATGTTGCTAAAGGTATTTCCCCCACTCCGCCCCGCCAAAAGGTGTTCTACTGAATCTGCAGCCGGTAAGTTTCTTCGATATATGACGGATATTCATTCACACGAAAGGTTAGCGGCTGAGCATAGGTCGCGTTCTTCAGATAATAAAACCGGCTTTGAATCCCATCCGATGAAATACCGCTGATAGTCCCTTGGCCCGCTTCATCCGGAGCCGCCAGCTCGTATGGGCGCCCCTCCGCATCCTGAAACCGATGGTCAAGGATATTGTAGCCGACCACAAGGTCTTTTTGCGCCAATCCCTCCAACCTGAAGACCAGCTTGGTATAATCCCCTTCCCTGCTCATTCCGCCAAAGGTCAGCTTGCTGTCCGGTGCCCGCAGGAGCTCTCCTGTATCTGTACGCATCACAACCGTCATGTCCTCCTTGTCCAGCGCGCGGAACATCCCGCCCTTCATTGTCCGTAAGTCGCATGCCGACCGGTGAGAAAATCTGCTTCGTGTTGGCTTCGTCGTACTTCAGCAGAACATCCGCGCGTAGAGGCGTAACGGTCGCTTTCACAACGGTAATCCGCTGGCCATCCACCTCGAACGAGCGGTTGATTTCGAGCTCCCGCTTCTGCTCCGCGAACCGACTGGTGTCGATTCCGAACTGTACTTCCGCCGTCCTAGGCTCTGCATCCGCGGACGCAGACCTGCTCCAGGAAGGCGCATGATCCTCCGGCATTGCGACCAGATCCATTCGAAGCCGAATCTCATCCGGCAAGAGAACTCCTTGAGCCATATGGATGTCGATCATGCCGCGTTGAACACCACCATCTTCTTGCAGCGAATGAGCATCTCCATAGCTATAACTCGCCTGCAGGGAAATACCAGCTCCGTCCAACACTTGGGGATTTGTTACTCTCATCTTCCCCCCTGTTTCACTTCGCAGCGAATAGAATACGACCAGACGTCCCGGGTCCGCCAGTATACCGTCCACTGTGAACGACAAGCCGTCCTTCCCGCCCGACACACCAACCGGCTGCATGTAGTCGTGGGCCACAGCCACTTGTAAGCCCTGATCCGAAGATTTACCTACAAGCGCAACGAGGGTACGAAGACCCGGCAGCTCACCCAGTGCCGCTGCCCACACCGGAGAGACCCGAACCGTAATCCCTAGGGCCATAATAAGCATACAGACCGAAGCAGCGATCCAGACAAAACCCTTTCGACGGTCCCTCCGTACACGCTGCTCCTGTTTGGCCTTAGCGATGCCCCTCCGGATGCTGTCATTCAGCGCTTCACTGGCAGGCACGCTCACAGCCTGAAGCCGCTCCCCCGACTCTCTTAGCACGTCATCAACTTTCGATGTTCCCTCATCCCGCATACCAGTCACTCCTACTCATCCCTCCCAATCGAGCGGCGCAGCTGCTTCAGCGCTTTGTGCAGCCATGTTTTGACCGTCCCTTCCGGCCGTTTCAGCAGCTGTGCAATCTCCGCCAGCGTCATATCCTGATCGTATTTCAGCATGATGACATGCCGAAGGTTCGGCTGAAGCTCGCCAACCGCCTGCTCCATACGGATCTGCTCCTCCAGGCCTGCTCCGTCCGTCACGATCTCCTCGGGTATGCTGGCTGCCGGGAAGACCCGCCGGCGGCGCCGCTGTTCATCGATACAATAATAAATCAGTATCCGTGTCAGCCACGTGTCAAAATAACGGGGCTCCCTGAGCTTCGACAGCTGGAGATAGGCACGGCAGGTCACCTCCTGGATCGCTTCGAGCGCGTCGGCTTCATTCCTTACATAAGCGAAAGCGATGCGATACAGCCGCTCCCGCCTGCCGCTGACCAGCGAGAAGAACGCTTCTTCGTCGCCATCGATCGCGGCGAGGACCGTCTCATGAACGGACATGCCCTCCCCTCCCTCTACCGGATTAGACGGTCGGTAAGATCAAACGGTTTTCATCCTACCCTAAAAAAAGACACCGGACAGCCGCAATCCGATCCGCAGCTGTTCAGTGCCTTTCTCGCTCACTTACTCCTCTTCCTTCTCCGACTGCTCCAACGCCTGCGTGCCTATGACGGCGCATGAGCCCGGATAACCGTCGTTTGCCATCGTTTCCGCCAGATGCTCGCGCATCTCTTCATCACCGGGCAGGTCGGCTGTCAGCTTCACTACAGGCGCATGAAATTCCACATGGCCCTTCGGCTGCTTTGTCATGCTGCTGTACCTCCTTCTGCGGTCGTGGTTTCCACTTCTATCCTAGTATGGCACCCGCTGCACAAAGATACTCGGTTCCTTTTGCGTTCCTTCGGAGGGGTTTCTTCTTCGTATGGAGATACGGAACATATGTTCCCAACCCTATATTCCCATCACTCTGCCGGTTTGTCCGCCCCTACGATCCACATCGTGCTGCAAAAGGACTTCGTCACCATATCCATCTGCCGGTACAGCTCGACAGGAACATCCGGGTGCCGCACGCCGGTCGTCGAGCGGATGCTCAGGCCCGTCTCGGTGAGCGCCCGGTGAAGCTCCACAGGAAGTAGCATATTGTAGTTCGCCGGCTCCCCGTACAGCCTGCGGAAGGCGTCGTCGTGAGGAAGCGTCCGGGGCCCCAGAATGGCGGTAATCACCCCGCCGCCGGGCCGGGTAACGCGCTTCATTTCGGCCAGCAGGGCCATCGGATGCCGGACCCACTCCACGACGGTACAGGCGACGGTATAATCGAAGCTCCCGCTCTCGTAAGGGAGCTGACATCCATCCGCGAGCCGGATGTCGAGACCGGTCCGCCGGGCCGCGGCCGTCATCCCCGGCGACAGGTCCACGCCGCTGGCGCAAAAGCCGAGCTCCGCGAACCGCCGCGTTCCGATGCCGGGACCGCAGCCGACGTCGAGCAGACGGCAGCCTGCCGGCTCCCCGGCAAAGCTGCGCAGGTAGGCGAGCAGCTGCTTCCGGCCGCCCCGCTCCCACAGCGCCTCGTCCGAGAAGAAGGTGCAGTGCTCATCCCACCACGCTCCTTCGTAAAGCGGGTCGCTTTTTTCACCATTCATCGCTTCCCGTTCCCCCTCTCTCCTTCTCCAAAAACCAACCGCTCCCTCATGCATGTGGAGCAAATAGGCAATAAAAAACGCACCCGGCTCACAGCGAACGACCACGGATGTGTGTGATCTCTCGCTGATAAACCGGGTGCGCCTATGGCAGGCAGCCTATGAATGGTTCCTTAGGGCTTCCGGCCTTAATAGTAAGGCCGAATCATCAAGTACACGATCACGCCGGTCAGGCTGACGTACAGCCAGAGCGGCATCGTCCAGCGGGCAATCTTCCGGTGCTTGTCCACCTGGTTCGTAATCCCTCTGGCGAAGGTCAGCAGGGCAAGCGGTACGATCGCGGCCGCGAGAACGATATGCGTGATAAGAATGAAGTAATACACGGGACGAATCGCCCCCTGACCTCCGAACGGGGTGGATGGCGCCATTCCGTGGTAGGCGAGGTACGAGATCAGGAACAGCGCCGTGGTCGTGAACGCCGCATAGATGAACCGGCGGTGCCACACGATGTTCCCCCGGAGAATCAGGAACAGGGCCGCGAGCAGAAAGACGAACGTGAAGGAGTTCATCACGGCGTTGAACAGCGGCAGCAGCAGCAGATTAAAGCCCTCGGCCGGGTCGATGTTCGGCAGGAACAGAAGCAGGATCACGATCGCGTTGATCCCGATGGAAAGCCCCACGACCCAGGGGACATAGTTGAAGGAAGAAGATGGCTTCATGAATGACGGCGGCTCCTTTGGACAGTGGATTGCGATGCATTGTGCTTTGCTTTGATCATAAGCAATCGCGAGCGGCGAAGTCAAGGCAGCGGAGCCCCCGGAAGCCCCTCTCCCGGGAAGGCCGTGAACGTTCTGTGACCTGGGAGCCGCAGCACATTCGCCCGGGACACGGACCGGGATTCGCAGCAGACATCGCCTTACATCCAAGCATGGCACGGAAACACCTTTTCTCTACATCCACCGTTGAAACAGCCAGTTCCCGACCCCCGCACACAGGCCCAGCAGCAGATTCGACCAGCCGAGCCACTTGGCCACCTTGCCTTCCTTGTCCATGCCGCCCTGCCGGTAGCCTCTGACGTCCACAGCAAGAATCAGGAAGCCGCTCAGCAGCAGCAGGAACATCGTAAAATTCGCATACCCGATCGCCAATCCCGAGCCCATCTCCCGACCCTCCTTCTCAAGCTTGGTTCCTCATTACTGAGTCATTCCTGATTACGTGGCCTTCATCCCTACGCGGCGGACATGCACGCGGACGTCCATCTCGACCTTCAGCTCCTGGTACTGCTTCTGCCAGGCATCTTTCGTTCGGATATGGGCATTCCAGTAGTCGGGCTCCTTGGCTCGCACCTGCTCCCCGAAGCCGAAGATATCCGCCCGCTTCTCCTGGGTGAGGGCGATCAGGTTCTGGCTGGCCTCCTTGCTCTGCTGTGACAGCTGCGCTTCAATCCGGCGGACGACTTCGCTGCTGAGCTGCACGGTCTCGTTAAACTTGCTGATCAAGTTCCCTTCGATTGCCACGGTGACGCGAATCACCGGCTTGCCGTTCTCGATCCGTACCTTGAAGACGGACTTGCGGCTGCGCCCCTGGAACATGAACAGCTCCTCGGTTCCGGGGATGCGAACGAACGTTTGCCCCCCTGCCATACTGATCCCCATAATGCCCATATAGACGGGAATCTGGATCGGATTCGTGCTGCCGACCATGCGGTCCCCGCGGAAATAAGCCAGTCCGCTGATCTGTACATTCTGCTCTTTCATCAGCTCCACGTAAGGCAGATAACCCTCCTTGCCCTTGGACGAGACGGCACTCCAGAAGATACCGAGAAAATCATTCGGGAAGCGTCCCATCTTCACCGACTGGTCCATTGTCGTCATGAGGTACAGCGTAGGCACCCGCTCAAGCAGCGGGGAAGCCCGCATAATCCCCGCGGCAGAGCCTTGGGAGACGAACATCCAGTTCATCCGCCGGACTTCCGGATTGCGGCGGAAGTAATCGTTGAGGTTCTTGATGCCCTTGCGGGCGAGCGCCTCGGAGATCACGATAATCCGCAGATGGCCGAAAAAGAGGGGCGGCGACACCCGCTGCTGCAGCGTATTGATCGCATCGCCGATCGTGTGGCCTACGGCATCGACGACCCATACCGTACGCTGGCCGCCCCCGCCGCCTCCCCCTTCACCGGGACCAAGCGGAATCCGTCCCGGGACGGCAATCTGCACCGTGAGCCGCAGCAGGCCCGTCTCTTCGGCTGTCAGCGCGCCCCGCTCGTGCGAGGATTCCGTTTCCTTGCGTTCTTCGGCCGGGTCCGCGACATCCACCCCGATGCCCAGCACGACGGCCCGCTCTTCAATCTCCTGGCGGTCCCAGCAGCCGGCGAGCAGCGGGAACACGAGCAGCATGACGAGCAGCAGGTTACTTCGCGCTTTTAGACGGCCCGCTCTCATGCGTTTCCCCCCTTTTGCCCCGAATCCGGGCCACCAGCAGCAGAAGCATCGGATACAGGATGGTCACCCCCAGGCCGATCCGCCCGACATCCTCAACGATCCGGTACATGTGAATAATGTTGTCCGGCAGCATCGCGAGAATGAACAGGAACGGCAGCATGAAGAACGAGAACATCTTGTGGTCCCGCAGCCGCAGCAGCCTCGAGACGGCCCTAATCGTGAGATAATAGCTCGAGAAAAGCGTCGTGAACACCGCCGTTACCCATACCGCAAGAAAAGCCGCGTCGAGCCGCTCCAGAATGTTGCCGGGAAGCGTAGTCGTCTTAGCCAGCTCCAGGGTCGGCCACAGCAGCAGCTTCGTTTCTTCCGGGCCAAAGACGGCAACGGCCGCCGTTACGATGCTGAGGTACAGCCCGCCGGCAATCCCCATGCCCCATAGGCTCGCCTTCATCGCCTTCTCCGGCCGGCGCATCGCCGGGATGATGATCGTATGCACGAACGAGCCCTGCAGGAGCGCGGCGACGGTCACGATCCCGGGCAGCATCCCGACCGGCTCGTTGCCGAGCAGCGGGAGCAGATTCGTCTCCTCGGCGTTCTTCAGCGACAGCGCCACGATGAGGATGCCCGGGAACAGGATCAGCGGCAGGTAGAACTGGTGAATGTACACGAACGTCGTCAGGTTGTTGCGCGCGGATAAGGTGGCGAGCAGCAGCATGACGATGACCGTCACCTCGAGCGGCGTTTTGCGGAGAACCGAGGTGATGACAACCTCGCCGAACTCCCTGGCCGCCAGCGACGTCAGCACGGCGAAGAAGCCGATGATGAGCGCACTGCCGATCCACGCCGGCCATCGTCCGAGTACATGCTCGCTGTAGCCGATGATCGACTGGTTCGGAAACCGCATGCCGAGCTTCGTCACGGTCCACAGCCCCGTAAAGGCGAGCAGGATGCCAAGCAGCGTGACCAGCGGAGCCCCCGTGTCGGCGGCCCGGACGGCGAACAACGGGAGCGGGAGCACACCGACGCCGACGATCGTGCTAATCAGAACGGAGGTCGCCTGAATGACCGTGATCTGCCTCGGATATTCCATCGTCTCCCCCCCATTTTTCGTTGCCGGTTTTGATCGGATCGAGCGTATTGTGAATCGGCTGGTTCAGCTGCTCCTGCACCTTCTCTCCCACACGCACCTGATTCGGCGTATGCAGCTGGGCCGGACGTCTCCACATCGACCAGAGCGGCGCACGCATCACGGTGTCTTTCATGCCCTCAAAATTGCCCGGTACGACGGGGCTTAAGTAAGGCACACCGAACGAACGCAGCGACAGCATATGATTGGCGATGAGGATCAGCCCGATCATCACGCCGTACAGGCCGAACATCCCGGCGAGAAAAACAAGCGGAAACCGCAGCAGCCGCAGGGCGAGCGCTGCGTTGTAGGCCGGCGTTGCGAACGAGCCGATCGTCGTGAGCGCGATGACGACGACCGTGATCGGCGAGACGAAGCCGGCGGCCACGGCGGCCTGCCCGATGACGAGCACGCCGACGATCGAGAGCGCGCCCCCGATCTGCTGGGGCAGACGCAGCGTCGCTTCGCGCAGCACCTCCATCGAGGCCTCCATGATGAGCACCTCGACGACCGACGGGAACGGAACACCGGCCCGGCCGCCCGAGACCGCGACGGCGAATTCGGTCGGGATGAGCTCCGGGTTATAGGAGATGATCGCCACATACAAGCTCGGCGTGATCAGTGAGAAGGCCAGCGCCAGAAGCCGGGCCAGACGGATGAAGCTCACCATGACGAAGCGCTCCGAATAATCCTCGGTCGTCTGGTAGAACTGGCTGAAGACGGTCGGGGCGATCAACGCGAACGGCGAGCCGTCCACCATGATGATCACCCGCCCTTCGAGCAGATTCGCCACCGCCTTGTCCGGCCGTTCCGTGTTCTGCAGCTGCGGGAAGGGCGAGTAGTGATTGTCCTCGATGTACTGCTCGAGGTATCCGACATCCAGGATGCCGTCCGTATCGATCGCCGACAGCCGGCGCTGCACTTCCTCGACGAGCGCTTCATTCGCGATGCCTTCGAGGTAGCAGACGGCGACCCGGGACTGGGTTACGCGGCCGATCTTCGTCACCGTGATGCGAAAATCCGTCGTCGGCAGCCGGTACCGCAGCAGTGCAACGTTCGTGTCGAGCTGCTCGATGAAGCCTTCCCGCGCGCCGCGGATGACCTGCTCGGTTTGGGGCTGGGAGATCGAACGCTTCGTGACACCCGCCGTGTCCAGCAGCAGTCCTTCGCCGAGGCCGTCCACCACAATGACCGTCTGCCCCCGCAGGATGCCGTCGAGCAGCGTCTCCAGCTCCTCCTCCAGCTTGCCGTTGCTGTGATACAGCGCATCATGGAGGATGACCTCCTTCAGCCGCTGAAGCGGGAGCTCCCTGCCATTCAGGTGGGCGGGAAGGTACATCAGCGACTTCATGATCTCGCCGTTGACGGCCGCCTGATTGGCCATATTCGAGAAATAGATCACCGCCGCCGGGAACGTGCCGAAGATATGAAAGCGGCGGATGATGAGATCCTCACTGCCGCCAAGCGGCAGCTTTATCTTCTCCACTGCTTCCTCCAGCCGGTCGGGCACAGGGGTGACAGGCTTCCGACGTTCCCCGGTCGATGACCGGTCCGCTCCCATCGGCGCAGGGGACTCCGGTTGCCGGTTCTGCGGTTTACGGTATTTTCTCCTGCTCCAGAACATGAGCCGCCTTCCTTCCGATCACCGGGCATCGTCCGCCCTTATTTTGGGATTAGTATGCCACGGGGACCATGGGTTTATGTGGGAACGATTGACGAGCGGCGCGGAATGGGCGTGGTGAGGGGCTGAAGAGCGGATCGGGTTGAAAAGAAAAGAACCTGCCCGGAGGCAGGCAGGTTCTTTGATCCAAAACAACACAAACACTTGTTCCCGCGTCGTATTATTCACCTCATGTGAAGTCAAATCGATCATGCCAGGTAGGCTTCCTTCACTTGGGAGCTGGCAAGCAGCATCTTCGCGTCATCCTCCAGGATCACCCGGCCGGTCTGGATTACATAGCCGCGGCTTGCGATCTGCAGCGCCTGGAACGCATTCTGCTCCACGAGCAGGATCGTCATCCCGGCGGCGTTCAAATCCCGGATGATCGCGAAGATCTGCTCCACGATGACCGGCGCCAGTCCCATCGAAGGCTCGTCGAGCAGAAGCAGCTTCGGGTTCATCATCAGCGCGCGGGCGATCGCCAGCATCTGCTGCTCGCCGCCGCTCATCGTCCCGCCGGCCTGATGGTACCTCTCCTTGAGCCTCGGGAAGTAGTCGAACGCACGTTCGATTCGCTCCTGAATCAGCTTCTTGTCCTTGACCGAGAACGCACCCATCTCGAGATTCTCCTTCACCGAGAGCCTCGGAAATATGCGCCGGCCCTCCGGCACATGAGCGACGCCTTCCCGCGCAGTCACATGCGGCGGCTGAGACGCGATGCTCCTGCCGCCGAAGCGGATGTCCCCTTCGGTCTTCACCTGGCCGCAGATCGCCTTCAGCGTCGTGGACTTGCCCGCGCCGTTCGAGCCGATCAGGGTGACGATCTCGCCCGGCTCCACCCGCAGCGACACCCCGCGCAGCGCGTGAATGGCGCCGTAGTACGCGTGCACGTCCCGCAGCTCCAGCATGCTCATAACCCCGCCTCCTGTTCTGCCGCACTGCGGCCAAGGTAAGCCTCGATCACCCGTGGATTCGTCCGGACCTCCTGCGGCGTGCCTTCGGCAATCTTCTCCCCGTGCTCGAGCACAAGGATATGCTCCGAGAGCTCCATCACGAGCTTCATGTCATGCTCGATGAGGATAATCGAGATCCCAAGCTTCTCCTGCAGCGAGCGGATCAGCGCCGTCAGCTCCGCCGTCTCGCGCGGGTTCATGCCCGCCGCAGGCTCGTCGAGCAGCAGCACCTTGGGCCTGGCCGCCAGGGCTCTCGCAATCTCCAGCCTGCGCTGGGCGCCGTACGAGAGGGACCCCGCCTCTTCGTTGAGGAGCTCCTGCAGGCCGACCGCCCCGAGCAGGCGGTACGCCTCCTCGCGGGCCGCCTGCTCCTCCGCGCGGACGCCCGGCAGCCCGAGCAGCGTGCCGAGCACGCCGGACCTCAGGTGAATGTGCATACCGACGAGCACATTCTCGAGCACGGTCATGCCGCCGAACAGCCGGATGTTCTGGAACGTTCGGGCAATGCCGCGCTCCGTGATCCGATCCGGCTTCACGCCCACCAGCGAGCGGCCGCCCAGCTCGATCTCCCCTTCGTCCGGCTTGTAGATGCCGGTAATCATATTGAAGAACGTCGTCTTGCCCGCTCCGTTCGGCCCGATCACCGCAGAGATCGCCCGCTCGGGGAACGTGTAGGTGACGCCGTTCACGGCCGTGAGGCCGCCGAACCGTTTGACCAGCGACCGTACCCTGAGGGAACTCATCTCAGCATGCCTCCTTCCTTCGTGCCGCGGATCGTGCCGGAGCTCACCGCCGAAGAGACGACCGCCTTCGGGGCAGGAGCCGTCAGATGAGGCGGGTCCACCCGGCGGTTGCGCGAGGCGATCAGGCCGTTCGGCCGGAAGACGGCCATGAGGATGAGGATCGCTCCGAAGATGAACCGCTGCATCTTCGACGGCGACAAGGCGCTCGGTACCTGCAGCACGCCCTGCAGGGTCAGCTGGTTAAGCCAGTTCGTCACCTCGGTGAGCACCTGCAGGTTCAGGATCGTCACGAGGGCCGCGCCGAGAATGACCCCGGGCACGCTGCCCATTCCGCCAAGGACGACCATGACGAGAATCGTGGTGGACTCGAGCAGAGTGAACGACGACGGGTCGATGAACGTCTGTTTCGCCGCAAACACGACGCCCATCATGCCGGAGAACGAAGCGCCGATCGCGAAGGCGGTCAGCTTCGTGCGGATGAGCGGGATACCCATCGCCTGGGCGGCGATCTCGTTCTCGCGGACCGCCTTCCACGAACGGCCGAGCCTTGAATGCTCGAAACGCCCCACCGCGAAGATGATGAGCACGAGCAGCCCCATCACGATGAAGTAGAACTGGTTCGGATGCGTGAACGCATACCCGCCTGCCGTCGGCGGGGCAATCGAGGAGATGCCCATCGCCCCGTTCGTGATGTTCACCGGCTTCTCGAGATTGTTGAAGATGATCCGGATGATCTCCCCGAAGCCGAGGGTGACGATCGCCAGGTAATCTCCCTTGACCCGCAGCACCGGAAGGCCGAGCAGCACGCCGAACAGCGCCGCCATGAAGCCGCCGATCACGATAAAGAGCCAGAACGAGGAGCCGGAGAGCGGGAACAGATCACCCGGGATAAAATGATTCGCCTGGGCCGTGGAGAAAATGCCGTACGTATACGCCCCGATGGCGAAGAACGCCACGAAGCCAAGGTCGAGCAGGCCGGCGAAGCCGACGACGATGTTCAAGCCGAGCGCCATCGCGATATAGATCCCGCTCTGCGTCGCCACCTCCATGTACGACTGGTAGGCCGGCCCGCCGGAGGTCGCCAGCGGGATAACGAGGAAGATGAGCGCCGCGCCGGCCGCCCATTTGGTCCGGTTCGAGAAGGAGGTGTAATAGAGCAGGAGCAGCGAGGCCAGCAGCAGAAGGAAGGCCGTGACGGATTTTGTCAGGAGATGTACGCTCGCTGCAGTAACCAAAGCGTAGGCGATCAGCACTACCGCCTGGGCGGACGGACGGGACAACAGCTTCTTCGGAAGGAGCTCCATGGCGTTCACCTACACTTTCTCCTTGAGGGCTTTGCCGAAGAGGCCCTCAGGCTTCAGGATGAGGACAAAGATGAGGATCAGAAACGTGAACACGTCTTTGTATTCCGCGCCGAAGCTCCCGCTTGTCAAGAGCCCCAGGTTGGCGGAAGCGAACATCTCGAGCACGCCGATCGCCAGCCCCCCGAACATCGCCCCGCGGATATTGCCGATGCCGCCGAGCACCGCCGCCGTGAACGCCTTGAGCCCGAGGATGAAGCCGATGAACGGATCGATCGTCCCGTACTGCTGGGCGAACAGCACGCCGGTCGCTCCCCCGAGGGCGGAGCCGATGAAGAACGTCAGGACGATCACCTTGTTCACGTTGATCGACATGAGCGCCGCGGTCTCGCGATCCTGGGCCACCGCCCGCATGGCCACGCCCCACTTCGTCCGGTTGACGAACAGGTCGAGCCCGATCATGAGCACGATCGCCACACCGATGATCACCAGCGTGTTGGTCTTCAGCGAGGCGTCGCTGAGCCAGGAGACCGCCGACGAGGCGGGCACGGTGAGACTCTTGTCGAAGAGCGTCGTGCCGCTGACGATATAGTTGCCTGTCGTCAGCTCGGCGATGAAGCGGACGAGATCCTGCAGCACGAAGGACACCCCGATGGCCGAGATCAGGGAGATGAGCTTGGGCGCTTTGCGCAGCGGCCGGTAGGCGACCCGCTCGATGCCGACGCCCAGCACGCCGGTGAACAGCATGGCGGTGACCAGAATGAGCAAGTAAGCGGCCCAGCCGGGCAGGCCGGCCGTCGTGCCGGTGGATTCCATCACGAGCAGCACGGTGGTACCTACGAAAGCGCCGGTCATGAATACCTCGCCGTGGGCGAAGTTGATCAGCTCGAGAATGCCGTAGACCATGGTGTACCCGAGGGCCACCACCGCATAGATCGCGCCGAGCGCCAGACCGTCGATGAGTACCTGCGGCAGGGTTTGCAGTATGACTTCCATAGTCTTCAACTCCTTTGCCGGTGGGTTGCCCGACCGCAAAGAGGCATGCGTCCTGGAAAGAAGCACATACCTCTTATTCGGTCCGAGGAGAGGGATGCGGTCTATTTCTTCGCCACCTCGGAGATCATCGCGCCCGGATAAGCGGGACCCTCGAATTTATAGATGAATACCTTGGCGTACGTGTTGTCGCCCTTGCCGTCGAAGGTCACCTTGGTCGCTACCCCTTGGAAGTCCTTGGTCGCCCGGACCGCATCGCGCACCTGCTCGCGGGTCGGCACCTTGCCGCCGTTCGCAGCCATCGCGCTCTTCAGGCCGTTCAGGATGACGGACATGCAGTCATAAGCGTAAGCCGAGTAGCCGTCGGGTCCTTTGCCGAACTTGGTTTTGTACTTCTCGGCCCACTTCTTGCCCTCCTCAGTCTTCGTGATGTCCGCCGCGATGGAGCTGTAGAGCGCATCCTTGACCTTGTCGCCGGCAATATCCACGAGACCCGCGGAATCCCAGGCGTCGCCGCCCATCATCGGCACCATAATGCCTTTATCCCGCGCCTGCTTGATCAGAAGGCCGCCCTCCCCGTAGAGGCCGCCGAAGAAGATGAAGTCCGGTTTCTTGTTCAGCGCGATGTTCAGCACGCCGTTGAAGTCCTTCTCCCCGACCGTAATGCCCTCGTACCCCGCTACCTTGGCGCCGAGCTTCTCCGCTTCGTTCTTGAAAGCTTCCGCAAGCCCCTGCCCGTAGGCCGTCTTATCCTGGATGACGAAGACATTCTTCGCGCCGAGCGTCTTCACCGCATACTCCGCCGCCGCCGGTCCCTGGAAGTCGTCCCGCGCCACAATCCGGTTGACAACCTTCAGGTTGCGGTCCGTTACCTCGGTGGCCGTATTGGACGGCGAGACCATGACCGTGCTGTATTTCTCATAGACGACGGAGGACGGGATCGCCACGCCGGAGTTCATATGGCCGACGACCCCGAGGATCGCCTGGTCCGCTCCGACAAGCTCGGCATTCGCCACCCCTTTCTTCGGATCGCCCTGGTCATCATAGGGGACGAGCTGCAGATCGACGCCGAGCTTCTCGAACTCCGCCTTGTGGTCCTCCAAAGACAGCTGGGCGCCCAGCTTGATCGCCTCACCCTGCACCGAGCTTCCACCGGAGAGAGGCGACTGGGTTGCGATTTTGACCACCGTCTTGGCCGTGCCGCCCCCTCCGGAAGCGGGAGCCGTTCCGCCTGCCGCAGGGGTGGTTGAAGCCGGAGCCGGTGTAGTTCCCCCGCCGCAAGCAGTCAAAAACAAAGTCAAGCTGGAGATCAGTAACGCTGTCTTTGGTATCCTCATGAAACAACCTCCCGTGAATGAAATGGTGGAAAGCAATTTATATATGTTATTTATCTTTACATGACAATAACATAAATAGAACAATTCTGGCAATTGTCACATGGTATTTTTGTGTTATATGTAACGTATAAGTGAGTTTTCATGTGTAAAATGCTAAAAGGTAAGACAAAATTACAGAGATCATCCTTATGAATTGTATATTTGGTTATCAACTACATTATTATATGTTAATTAATATAACACGTTATTAACATAAATTCACGTACCCTTTCGTTCTAATCCGCCGGCCCGGCGGCCAACAGCTCGCCGCCACCTCCATTACCTCTCCGCATGACACAGCAATGAGCCGCTTACCCCAGGCCGGCAAGCAGCTCCCTTGTTCCGTACACCTTCATCCCTTCCGAAAATACCCAAGCAGCGGCATCAGCAGCTCATCCCGCCCGGCCAGCTCTCCCAGCGCCGTGCAGCAGTTATCCGGATGCCCGATCGTCCATGCCGCCATCCGCGTGCCCGCATCCGCCGCTTCCGGGAGCGGGCGGCCTGCGGCCAGCGCCAGGACGGTGCCGGAGAAGAACGCATCCCCCGCTCCGCTGGTGTCCACCACCTCCACCGGGCAGGCCGCCTGCACGCCCGCTTCGTCCGGCTCCGCCTCATAGTAGACCGATCCGGCCGCCCCCAGTGTTACGACCATCCGCCCGATGGAGCGGGACTGCGCGAAGCTCCGCAGCCTTGCGATCCGCTCTTCCGGCGTCATGCCGGCCAGCGGACCGGAGCCGAACAGCCGCTCCGCTTCGAATTCATTGCAGACGAACAGCGCAAGCCCTTCCAGCACTTCGGGATGCGACGCGATGACGCTGAAGTTGCTCGGCAGACCGTACACCGGCTTATCGAAGCGCCGGGCAAGAGCCAGAATGCTTTTCGTCAAAGCTTCGTTCAAATCCAGCACCAGCACAATATGCCCGGATTCGGCAATCACACGCTCGCCACGCTCGCCGACCAGCTTCTCGAACGCCGCCAGATCCGGCATATCGGAGATCGACCCCGCCGGAATCCCGTTCTCGTCGAGGACGGCCAGCCAGAAGCCCATGCCCTTCTCCGGCACAGCTGCGATGTGCCTGGTGTTCACGCCGTTCGCCCGCAGATGGTCGGTGACTGCCCGCCCGTTCCCGTCCTCATTGACGGTGGTGACCAGCGATACGGGCACCCCCAGGCGTCCGAGATTCTCCGCCACGTTCCTCCCTACACCGCCGTGCACGAACCGGACGCTCCCGAGATTGCGGCCGTCCGGCCGGTAAGCGCTGTGGGCAAAGCCCTTGCAGTCCATCAGCACCGTGCCGAAGACGGTGATTTGGGTGTTTCTCATTTGTGTGATCGTCATTTGTCCGTTTCTCATCTCCGTGTTCCTCGTAAGCTTCGTTGGTTCCATGATGTATAACCCTTCCTTTTACGTCTCATCGCCTAAGCATACCGGAAGCGGCACCCCGAAGACAATCCTGCGTACGCCAGGCCGACGTACCAGACAGGTGCGTGCTGGAACCAACGCGCCTCTTGCAAAAAAATCAAAAAAAGCGGGAGCCCCGGCACCAACCGGATCTCCCGCCGTTATGTTCTGCCGCGCTTCCCGCTGCGGATTACTTCTTGTTCTTCGCAAGAATCGCGTTCGCTTCCTTGCGGAACTTCGCAGCTGCCGCCTCGACGGTCAGCTTCTTGTACAGAATCTGCTCGCTCGTATCCCGCAGCAGCTTCTCGATCTCAACGGCACCCACCGGGCTCGGCGGATCCATTGGGGACGAATTGTTCTCCGCCCATGCGATATAATCGAAGATCTTCGCTTCGTTCGGCGTCAGGAGCGGCTTCAGCGCCTCTTTGACCTTGGAGGACACCGGCACGCCGCGGTCACCCTTGATCAGCTTGTTCGCTTCGACATCGTTGACGAAGAAGGAGATGAACTTCGCCGCTTCGGCTTTCTGCTTCGAGGAGTTCGTTACGGCAAAGTACATGCTAGGCTTCAGGAACAGCCCCTTGTTCCCATTCGGACCCGGGAGCGGGTGCAGCTCCAGCGGATTCTTCGAAAGGTTGGCCACCGCAAGGTACTGGTTCGACCAGCCGTTGGTCCACAGCGCTTTGCCGAGAAGCACTTCGTCTTCCTCCGCCGTGCCTTTCTTCTGCGCTTCCTTGTCGAGCGGGAGCAGATAGCTGGCATCATACCATTTTTGGTACATCGTGAAGTAATCGATGAACGGCTTATCGTCGGCATAGCCGATCTGGGAGCCATCCTCGCTGAACATCTTCTGATCGAGCGTTCTCAGGTAGTATGGGAAGAACACATCATGACGGAAGGCAAAGCCTCCGATCATCTTGCCGCCCGCCTTGGCTTTCTCCCCGATCGCCGTAAAATCATCCCACGTCCAATTCTTCGGCGGAGGCGTGATGCCGGCCTGCTTCATGAGCTCCGGATCGTACATCGTCATCAGGGCGTTCACGCCGAGATTCATCGCCATGAGCTTGCCGCCCACTTCCCCGCCCGACAGGGCATTCGGGGAGATCGACGATACATCCATCGTGCCGTCCTTCGTATAAGGCGTCAGATCCGCAAGCTGCCCGCGGCCCGCATACTGGGACAGATAGGAAATATCCATCTGCACGATGTCCGGCAGCTGATTGGCGGCGGCCTGCGGGGCAAGCTTCTTCCAATAATCATCGAAGGTCGCGTACTCGGCCTCGATCTTGACGTTCGGGTTCTTCTGCTGGTAGAGCTCAATTACCTTCAGCGTATAGTCATGCCTTGCTTGTCCGCCCCACCAGGCAATGCGCAGCTTCACCGGTTCGCCGGCCGCTCCGCCCGCCGCCCCTCCGGAAGCAGGCTCCGCAGGTCCCGAGGAACACGCCGCCGTAGTCAGCAGCATGGCTGCCGTGACCAGCACAGGAATGATTTTTTTCATGGTTGCACTCCGGTTTCGTTTCATCTCTCTCTTGTCCTCTCCTATCTCTTTGGAAACTACTGACATGCTTATTATCCCTCTGTCCGCAGGAAGAGGTAATGAAAATAGCCGTGTTTTTTGTTAAAAAAACAGAGGTTTCTCGGTCCTAGGTACAGACAACGGAGGCAATAGAGGACCGCCGTCGCCAGAGAACGCATGAAAGCGAACGGAGACAAAGGTGTGCAAACAAGTATATTGATGAAATGAATATTAAAAAATGAATTGAATCGGGATGCATTCTTGCCAATGTGTGGGCGCATATTAAAAACGGAAGAAAGCTCACAAGTCAGGGGGTGTTAGGGAAATGAAAAAGCAATGGACTATGGCCGCGTGTGCACTGGTCCTGCTCGGAGCTCTGACGGCCTGCGGCGGGAACAACAACCAGGATAACGCGGCGGAGAACACGCAGAATACCGAGACGAATACCGGTAAGCCTGAGAATACAGGCGGCAGCGGTACAGGCACCGATGCAGGCGGCACGGCCGGCGGCACCACAGGCGGCACGGCCGGCGGCACCACAGGCGGCGGCACCGACACTGGCGGTACGGCTGGCGGGACGACCGGAGGCACCACGGGCGGTACGACTGGAGGCGGCACCGATGCCGGAGGCACGGCAGGTGGCGGTACCACCGGCGGAACAGCGGGCGGTGGTACGGATGCCGGCGGCGCAGCGGCTGGCGGCACGGTCAATGCCGAAGCCGTCTACAAATCGCGCTGCATCGCCTGTCACGGAGCGAATCTGGAAGGCGGCCAGCGGGGCGGCAATACGAATCTCACGAAGGTGGGCGCCCGCCGCTCGAAGGAGCAGATTGCCGCGCAGATCACCAACGGCGGCAACGGCATGATGGCGTTCCAGAACATCATCACGGCCGACGAGATCAACGCGCTGGCCGAATGGCTTGCAGCGAAGAAATAAACGTCCGCAGATATCAGGAAGACAGCCGTACGGCCTTCGCAGGAACGGCTCGGATTCAACACAAAAACACGGCTTTCCCTGCCCCTATGGACAGCGGAACAGCCGTGTTTTTGCGGTGGAGTCTGCGTATTTCTCTATCAGCCCTTGACCGAGCCTCCAAGCAGCCCGCGTACAAAATACTTCTGCAGACCGAAGAAAACGGCCAGCGGCATGAGCATGGAGACGAAAGCGGCGGCGGTGAGCAGATGCCAGTCATTGCCTCTGGAGCCGACCATGTCGGCGATCCGCATGGAGAGCACCTGCACATCCGGCTGTGAACCGATGAAGATCAGGGAGACGAGATAATCGTTCCATACCCACAGGAACTGGAAGATCCCGATCGAGGCAATCGCCGGCACCGAGAGCGGAAGCACCAGCTTCGTGAAGATGGTGAAGTTCGATGCGCCGTCCATGAACGCCGATTCGAAGAGATCCTTCGGAAGCTGGGAGATGTAGTTGAACATGAAGTAGGTGGCCAGCGGCAGGCCGAAGCCCGTATGCGCGATCCAGATCCCGAGGAAGCTGCCGTTCAGTCCGAGGCCCGTAAAGTCCTTCATGATCGGGATCAGAGCGACCTGGATCGGTACCACGAGCAGGGCGATCACGACGACGAACAGCGTGCGTCTTCCGGGGAACTTCAGCCACGCGAAGCCGTAAGCGGCGAAGGAGGCGATAAGCACCGGAATAACCGTGGAAGGCACCGCTACGGTGAAGGTGTTCAGGAAAGCCCGGCTGAGATCGGTGCCCTTCTCGGTCTGCGTGCTTCCGTCTCCCATCGTGATCACATATTCTTTGCCTGTAAGTACGTTCTTATAGTTATCGAGCGTAAAATCCGCCCCCATCGTCCAGGAAGGCGTCTGCACATTGACGATACGCGCGCGCCGGTTCTCCCAGATCAGCCGGCGGTCTCCGGCCGCCACGCCGGCCCTGAGCTGCTCGTCGGTGTAGGCGGCACCGAGCACTTCAATCGGACCGCGCAGATCCGTATCCTTCGGCAGTGTAATCTGTTCGGCGGTAGCCCAGTCCTTGTGCGGCAGCACCTTCCACCATCCGGTCTGGAGAATGTCCGCGGCAGGCCGGAAGGAAGAGACGAGCAGACCGACGGTCGGAATGAGCCAGAGGAGACAGAGGAAGCCGAGTACGCCGTTGATGAGCCATCGGGATCCGCCTTTTCCGGCCCCCTTGCGCCTCCTGCGCCCTGACGCTTGGTTCGCTGCTGCCATTACAACCCTCCCTCCTTCCGGAACTGCCTGAGATTAAACCAGAGCACCGGGATGACGGCGATCAGCAGTACGATCGCAAGCGTCGAGCCGTACCCGAAGTTGCGGTACATGAAGAACTGCCGGTAGAACTGGGTCGCCACGACCTCCGTGTCGTACTGTCCCCCGGTCATGACCATGACGACGTCAAAGATCTTGAGTGTAAAGACGATGATCGTCGTCGTCACCGCCAGCAGCGTGCTGGAGATGTAAGGGATCATGATGCGGAAGAAAATGCGCACCTCGCCCGCCCCATCCACCCGGGCCGCTTCCAGCAGATCCTCCGGGATGCTTTTGATCGCCGCGGAGAAGATCACCATCGCGAAGCCGGTCTGCATCCAAACCAGGATGGCAATGAGGAAAAGATTGTTCCACGGCTGCAGCATCGACGTCCACGCCATCGGTTCGCCACCGAAGTACACGACAACGGCGTTCAGCAGACCGATCTGTTCCTGCTCCGGCTGGTAATAGTAGATGAACTTCCAGATCACGCCTGCCGCGACGAAGGAAATCGCCATCGGCATGAACACGATCGCCTTCGCCGTCCGCTCGAACGAGCTGCGGTCGGCGAGGATCGCGATAAGAAGGCCAAGGCCCACACAGGCGGCCGTGCCGGCAGCCACCCACAGCAGGTTGTTGCGCAGGGCGACGAGCAGCAGCCGGTTCGTGAACACCGCCGCATAGTTGGCAAGGCCCACGAACCGCTCCGAGCCGGCATCAAGGAAGCTTAGGTAGAGCGTCCTCAGCGTCGGCAGCAGGAGGAGCCAGCCGAGCAGCGCCACAGCCGGGCCGATGAACACATACGGCTGCACCTTCTGCCGGGCCCGGTCACTGTACTGCTCCACCACCCAGTTCAAGGAGAGGAAGAGCAGGTAAATCCCCGCTACGCCCCATAGGACAGCGAGCAGCGCGTACAGTATCGGATGCAGGGCGGCTGTGCGAAAATACTGAAAGATCCCGTAGTTCACCGCCCCGTTGAGCAGCGGGACCCCGAGTGTGAGAAGCAGCAGCCTGCCGAAGGAGGGGGCCGACGGGGGGTTCCCGGCTGCCGGCTCCTTCGGCGGATTCGGAATGTCGGGGTTCATGGCTCCACCCCTTTACTTCTTGTTCCAGCCGGCTTGAATCTCTTTCAATGCGCCGTCCAGGTCGACCGTCCCGCTGACGTAGTCGGTCATCCCTTTCCAGAACGTGCCCGCACCTACGGAGCCCGGCATCAGGTCGGAGCCGTCGAAGCGAAGAGTCTTCGCTTCCTGCACGAGCTTCGCCATACGGCGGTCGACATCGGTGGAGTACCAGTCCAGCGAGGCATCGTTCATCGGCGCGATCACGCCGCCAGACTGCACCCACGTCTTGATCGATTCACCCTTGGAGAAGAACTGCAGCACGGCGCGCACTTCCGGACGGTCATTGAACATGGCGTAAATATCGCCTGCGACCAGCACCGGATTGCCGTACTGCGGATCGATCGGCGGCAGGTAGAACCAGTCGTAGTCCACGCCGGCCTTGGCCGTGTTAGGGAAGAAGCTCGTGATGAAGTTCCCTTGGCGGTGGAGCCAGGACTTCGCCGGGTTCGTGAACATCGACTTCGGCGCATCACCGAAGGAGGTGGTGACAATGGATTTGCGACCGCCGTATACCAATTCGTCATCCAGCCAGATCTCGCCCATCTTCTCAACGGCCTTCTTGACTTCGGGAGACGTAAACGGCAGCTCGCCCTTCACCCACTTGTCATAGTTCTCCGGCGTGGTCGTGCGCAGCATGATGTCCTCGATCCAGTCGGTCGCAGCCCAGCCCGTCGCCGCACCGCTCTCAATGCCGATATTCCACGCTTTATCGCCGTCCTTGGCGATCTGCCGGGAAAGCTCGAGCATTTCGTCCCAGGTCTTCGGCACCTTATAGCCCGCTTCGTCGAATTGCTTTTTCGGATACCACACCAGACTCTTCACGTTGCTCCGGTTCCAGACCCCCGCCATGATCTTTCCGCTCGGGCCGTCCATCGTGGCCATGTCAATCCAGGAGGCGTTGTAGTTCTTCTTCAGCCGCATTTACGTCCATCACCTTGTTGACATCGATGACCTTGCCCTTCTTCGCGAAGGATCCGAGCAGGCCCGGCTGCGGGAAGTCCGCAATATCCGGCGCGTTGCCGCCATCCACACGGATGGAGATCGTCGCCTCGAACTCCTTGGAGCCTTCGTACTGGATATCGATGCCTGTCTTGCCCTCGAACTCCTTGATGCTCGTCTCGAATTTCACCTGATCGGCATCCGTGAACGGCCCGAACATCGTGACCTTCGTGCCCTTGAACTTGCCGGCAAGCGCTTGATCGTATTCGGTGCTCCCCGCTGCCGGTGCAGCGGCGGGTTCGCTCTTGGCCGGCGCCGTATCCGTCTTGGCCGGAGCGGCGGCGGGTTGTTCGGCTGGAGTGCTGCCGCCGCAGGCCGTCATGAGCATGGAGGAAGCGAGCAGGACGGAAACGGCAGATGCGCTTTGCTTACGGAAGCGTTTGGACATAGGTTAAGTTCCCCTTTCCTATATGGACATGCTGGAATGAACAACCTTGAATGCGATTACATTTTATTCTGGAGCAGACGCCAAAAAGCCCAATTCATAGAGGTCGAACAGGCCGAAGGTTATGATTAATATCATTAAATATAAACCTTGTTAAATTAATTTCGAGTTATATCTGCGCAAAGGGACGAGCCTGCATCGTACCGGAGTCCCTTGCCGGTCCCGCTCTCTCGCATCGCCAAACAAGCTCGCGGACAGGAGCGTTTTTCCCATGATGAACTGCGTTCACAAGATCACCTGCCTTGAAACAGATTCACAACTCGTAAGGACCTTGGGGACCTGGTCTTTGAAAAGCTTTTCAAAGAAAACCAACAAAGCGTTATTGAGTCCCCTTCCCGGGTGCGGCGGAGGAACGGACGATAAGGCTGTGCGGAAGATATTCCCGAAGGGGGGTAACACTCCCGTGTTCAATCAGCCGGTGCAGCTTCTCGACTCCCTTGTATCCCAGCTCGTACACAGGCTGCGCCATCGTAGTCAATTGGGGGATGGTCATCTCCGACATTCTGATATTGTCAAACCCGACTACCGACACTTCATCCGGAACGCGGATTCCACGCTCATGCAAAAACGACAGCACCCCCATGGCGAACTCATCGGATGCGGCGAAAACCGCCGTGGTCTGCGGATGCTGCCCGAATAAGCGCCCCGCTGCGCTGCGGGCCTCATCGTACCAATGCTCCGCATAGATGACCTGGCCCCCCTCATGGGGCAGGCCGTGTTCCCGCAGCGCACGCATGTAGCCCTGATAACGCGGCAGCCCCGCGATCGGGTCGCTGAGCGGCAGGGAAATCATACCGATGCGGCGGTGACCGAGACCGATCAGATAGGACACCGCATCATAGGCCGCTGCTTCGTCATTGATCTTCACCGAGGGCAGCTCATATTCCAGAGAATGCGTCGACACGAGCACGACAGGCAGGCGGAACCGCCGGATCTCAGCGTAATAGTCCGGATATACCGTTTCGGAGGTGAACAAAATCCCGTCGACCTGCTTCTCGTTACAATTCTCGAGATAAGAAATCAGCCGTTCCTTGTCCCTGTCGGTATTGCAGATGATGATGCTGTAGCCAAGCGACTTTGCCGCATCTTCCATTCCCCGGATGACACCCGCATAGTAAGGGTTGCGGATGTCGGGAATAAGCACGCCGAGCGTATGCGACTTCTTGTAAATCAGCCCGCGTGCGAAGGCATTGGGCTGGTACTGCAGCCTCTCGATGGCCTGCAGCACCTTCACCCGTTTGCTCTCCACAACCGAGTCCGGCGCATTCATTACCCGCGATACGGTAGAGATCGATACCCCCGCCAATTTCGCTACATCCCTGATGGTTGGTTTCATGACATTCTTTCCTTGCAGATAAGTTTGGAAAACAAGTTGGAGAAGGATGATGAAAACCTTTTCAAGATAAGTTGATTATAAATGACAGCGCTTTCCTATGCAAGAAAAAAATACAGCTGCTTGGCTCTACAAGCAGCCGGCAACGGTATCGCCGAACCCCCGGATGTCGGCCAAATAATCATAGCCCGGCGTGGAGCCCGCCCGGTTCAGCATCCTTACAGCCACCACTTGATGGGAAGGAATGACAAGCACCGCCGCTCCGGTATACCCCAGAATCTGATAAGAGCCCCGCGGCACCCGCTCTCCAAGCTCCGTCCGGCGGGAAGGCCGGTCTTGGATGAACCAGAAGCAGCCATTGCGCGGATGCTCCGGGTCCGGCAGAGAAGGACTCTGCAGCGTGGTGGAAGTACGGATGACCTCTGCGGATACTTCAGGCCAGCCCCGGATACTTCCCGACCGGAGGTGAAGATATCCCCAATACGCGAGCTCCCGGGCAGACACGTACAGGTTGCTCTGATCGCCCTCCGTCCCGGCGCATTCCGCCTCGGACCAATAGGGATCCCGCGGATCGTACAGCACTTCCACCAGCCGTTCATGGGCTCCGGGAGGATACCACCCGCTCTCCGAGAAGGCCAGCGGACGGAAGACCTGTTCCTCCAGAATGTGCGCAACCGTGCAGCCCGACGCCCGCTTGATCATCCGCGTCAGCAGCTCCACCCCGATGCTGCGGTATTTCCATGAAGTCCCGGCAGGAAAATTCCGGGTGATCCGCCCCCCTTCCACTTTCAGACCGTGGGTATGCGTTAGCAGATGCCGGAACGTGACGCCTTCCAGCACGCCGGCATTCTCCTCCGGCAGATAGCCGGATACCTCGTCATCCATCGAGCCCATGTATCCCTGCTGCAGTGCCCAGGCCGCCGCGAACCCGATATAGCTTTTGCGGACCGAAGCGACATGAAACCGGGAATCCTCCTGTATGCACCGCGCTCCCGGCTGATCGGAATGCCGCCCCCAGTACGACTCACAGGCGATCGCACCGTTATGTATAATGACCACTGCCGCCCCGGAGGCCGATAGAGCTCCCATGGAGCATTTCACATGCACCGCTGCAGGATTAAACCGGGAATCCGCTTCCCTTTGCAGCTCCATAAATCCCCCTCCATAGTCAGATGATCAAGATGTGGTATCTATTCGATCCTTCCGCCTCCATTCCTCCCAGCGAAAAAACGGACAGCGAAAGCTACCAGCCCAAGTCCTCATCGGTCAGGAGCTGGTTCACTCCCATTGCCGCCCTGCTGCCTTCTGCAGCCGCGATGATCTGTTGAGTCGGCCCGGAGACGGCCGTGTCTCCGGCTGCGAACACTCCCGGAACCGACGTTCTTCCCCTGGCGTCCGTCAGGAAGCCTCCGTGTCCGTTGACCCGGCAGCCCAGCCGGTAACCGAAGGGAGCGCTCTGCACCCACTGGGTTTTGACGAATCCGCCCTCTCTCCGGACCCTCATGCCGTCCTGAAACACCACGTCCTCCAGCCGCCCCTCCTCTCCGGTCAATGCGGAGATAGGCTGGGTCTGCAGGCGGATGCCCCGCTCTTCGAACGCCTTCACTTGCCGCGCCGTCAATCCGCTCCAGCCGTTCGTACAGAGCAGCAGATCCCGGCTCCAGTTGTACAGCAGCTTGGTCATGCCGATCAGATGCGGGCCGTCCGACACCAAGACAAGCGGTTTATCCCTCAACTCCCATCCGTCGCAATAAGGACAGTTGAACAAGCTCCGCCCATAGAATTCCCGGATGCCCGGGATCGAGGGAAGCACTTCCCTGAAGCCGGCCGCAAGGATCAATGTTCTGGATGCGGCAGTGAAGCCGGAATTCGTTGCCAGCGCAAAGACAGCCCCCTTCCGGTCCGCATGCAGCACCTGCTCGAACACAAGGGAGACGGACGGATACTTTCCCAGCTCTTCCTGGGCGAAGCGGCGGAACTCCCTTGGCTGAATCCCATCCCTGGTCAGGAATCCGTGGGATTCCCGGGTTACCAGCCCCCGGGCCCCGTTGTCATCGAACAGCAGCACCTTCCGCCTCGCCCTGCCCAGCACCAGCGCGGCATTCAAGCCCGCCGGCCCTCCGCCGATAATCGCGCAGTCGTACAGCACAGCCCACCTCCCCTTTCTCTAGGCACTTCTCACATGGATTCTAAGCAGCAATCCGTGCTTGGGGGAAAGCCCGCAAGCAGCCCATTAATTAATAAGCATATTTTATCGGGATTATACAAAACTAAATGTTTCATTTATCACATTGGCGTGATATGATTTTCCAACAAATGACGCTTTCTCATTCCATTCCCCTAGGAGGGCTGACGATGATGGTCAAAGGCTTGGAAGGCATCATAGCCGCCGAGACGCAAATTTCTCTCGTAGACGGAACGAAGGGGCATCTGGTATACCGCGGGCAATGGGCGAAAGACCTCGCCGTTCGACATACCTTCGAGGAGTCCGCCTACCTGCTGTGGCACGGCGCGCTCCCTACCCCGCTCCAGCTTGCAGAGTTCAAAAACGAGCTGGCCCGGGGCCGGCGGCTGACCCCTGAGCTGCGGAGCCTGCTCGAGGCGATTCCCCCGCACACGCCGCTGATGAACACTCTGCAAGCAGCAGTCACCGCCCTGGCCGGAAACGCACCCGCTTGGCCGCCTGCCCTGGAGCAGGCCGTACAGCTTACGGCTCTGCTTCCGACCCTCATTGCGTACCGCCGGCATCAGCTCAGCGGCACGCCGCTAAGTGAAGGGGCGGATACAGAAGAGGATCACGCCGCGTATTACCTGCACCTTTTGTCCGGCCACCCGGCATCCGAGGCTCAGGTCCGCGCCCTGAACGCCTATATGGTCCTGGCGATGGAGCACGGGCTGAATGCATCCACCTTCGCAGCCCGCGTCGTGGCCTCCACCGAATCGGACCTGTACTCGGCGGTGGGAGCCGCCATCGGTGCGATGAAAGGCCCTCTGCACGGAGGCGCCCCCTCCGGGGTAATCCGGCTGCTGGACTCCATCGGGACAGCGGATCGAGCGGAGCCCGTACTCCGGGCCATGCTGGAGCGCGGCGAGCGCCTTATGGGCTTCGGGCATCGCGTGTACAAAACACGGGACCCGCGCGCCGAAGCGCTCCGCGAGGTTTGCGCCGGACTTGCCGGCGGAGACCCTTGGCTTGATCTTGCCAGAGATACCGAGGAGACGGCCATCCGGCTGCTCGCCGAATACAAACCGGGCCGGGCGCTCTACACGAATGTCGAGTTCTACGCGGCCGCCGTCATGCGGGCCGCCGCCATGCCGACCGAGCTCTTCACGCCAACCTTCACCGCCGCCCGGATTGTCGGCTGGACCACCCATGTGCTGGAACAGGCGCAGCACAACCGGATTTACCGACCGCAGTCCCTCTATACAGGGAACATGCCCGCCTCAGATGCTTAAACCATAAGCCTATGCTGCCAGCCCGCTTTTTAGCATCCAGGAAGGTGAGCTCCTGCGAAAATGAGCTTTATAAAAACGAAGCCTCGGTCCCTCCCTTCCCTATGTAGCAGCAGCGGCACCACTGCCAAACAGCCACATCACTTTCTTCGCGTGTGGCTTTCGGGTTTTTCACGCTTATCCGAAATACCGGGTTCATTCGAGTAACTCGTTCCAGTCACGGGGTAGCCGCGGGTCATTCGGCACGGACTTGCCTGCAAATCAAACGTAAGGATGCGATACATCCTTACGCCAGCGTTGATGACTATGAATCTCCCTGAAGAAGGGGCGACAAAGCAGGTTCTCTTGGCGCAGATGCCATGTGCCTCCTCTCATGTTGACTTGTCCGAAGATCAATAGCTGGATGCTTCGAACTGTACGGAGCACAGTTTTTTCCGGTGCAGCGGTGAAATTTCATTCTCCTCGGGTGAATGCCCCCAAGCTTGGTCCAATGCTCGACCTATTTGCAGCCTGATTTTTGTATCCAGGTTCCAGGTCAAGGAAATAAACTATTCGTATAATCAAGAGAGCTCGAAATCACTTGAGTCATTATAATCCGTGTAGACAAGTATATTTAAAACAAGGATAATGAATTCATGGTTTAGTAAGTAGAAGGCCATATAAATAAACACGCCTTTTGTTTACATATTATAATATATGTGAACAAAAGGCGTGCTACTGCGAATCGATCCGGTTCGTGATTTTACAGACACCAATGAGCATGCAGAAGACGGAGAGCGCCCACCACACCGCAGCCAGGCCAATGGAGAGGGAATTTTCTTCGGATCGCATGACCTTTGGAATATCCGCATTTCCTCCCAATACATCCAGCACATACGAACCCCCTGATTTTGATCCATAACAAAATGAAAACGGCCGCACACAAAGCCACCATGATCCCAAAGCCGGTGTTGAGCATAGTTAGGGTTTCCGCTTCCATTGGCACGCTGCATCTCCTCCCTTTCTTTCCCAATTTCCTATGTAGACGCAAACCACAGCCTGCAGGTTACAGGATCGGCCACAAAGTGTGTTCCATTGCATTGCTGTGATTCAGCCTTTCCCGAGAGCGCCTGAAGAACTTCTGCCTGTGTAGTTCCCTGCAAAAGCTGAATGTGATGCTCCATTTGCTTCCCTGCAATGCAGATGATGCAAACTTGCCCCCAGCGCGGTACCGCTGAAGCTTTCCAGCAGCTGCCGTTCCCCTTCGGCGATGCCCCTTCCACTACGATTTCATCCCCCTCCAGGCTTCTCCGACTTTCCTCGATACCAGCTCTCTCACCCAGCTTAGCCCCTTTCAACAGGAGGTTTTGGGCAGTTGATGAAAGCATGAAAACAAGTATATTAATTAAAAGCTTTCGACTGCGACATCGAGCAGGCTGCGGAAGTGGCCCGGCAAACTCCCAATGGTCCTGCGATTATTTTGCTCCCTGTTGTAACTTATGAATTCTAGCATTCGCCGTTCTGCTCCGTCATCGTGAGTGAAATGGAGCACGAAGGTGATCGTCAACTTCTGGAACTCTTAGAGCTCGGATTATCTGGCGACTGCTGGATGTCCTCCACCGGAGTACCCCGATGTATGAGCGTCGTCTGGAAAAGTGGTTATTGCTCATCTCCAGCCCGAGTGCAGCTCTTCCACCTGCTTCACAAACGGAATGTCCTGGTAGGCGAACGCGCCGAACGCCATCCTGCGCGTGCTCTTCCGCAGCTCGGCGAAGGTCGATTCTCCTACAAGAGAGATCCGGAGGACGAGCGCGTTGTTCAGCTGACCGACCACACCTGAGCACTCTCTATCCAACTTCTCCCCCCGGTGGTTTGGGGCAGTTGACTAAAGCATGAAAACAAGTATATTAATAAGAAGTATAAGGCTCCTCATTAACCTCTGTACAGCAACCCTGGGTCAAACCTCAGCGGCATCAACCACTGTTCCGGCATCCGCTGAAACCTTTTCTCTCCCGGTCATTGCTTGCACACAGCGGACTTCGTTTTTTCGGCATCCTTTTTGATGCCTGCCTGCATTCCAAGGGACCGATTACATCATAGTCACCAGTACGCTGAAGCGAACAGCACATTCGTAGTCTGAAAACATCGCGCATAGGGTCGCACCATTTTCCCTGCCGTCCCGAAGAAATTCATTTTGCGATGGGCGGGAGATTTTCAGAGTGATTCACTTTTTCATAATGCAGCCACTCAATAGACTTGGGCCTTATGGATCGAAAGCCCCCGCCCACACTGCAGCGTATACAATGCATACGCCTCCTTTCTCATTGCATATACTTAAAATCACTTACGATTATCATTGCATACACTTATAAACAGCCTTATCATCGTATTGGCCCATTTTCTCCTTATAGCCAGCCGGATTGACCTTACGATCCAGTGATATTGCAGTGACGATCTTAAGACTTAACTAAATTCTCTAACCCTAGAACATATCCTCATGAAATCCATTTCATCCTCCTTCCTGATCATCCTCCGAGTTCCCCGTTCGTCTAATCCGCCTTCTTTCCACCATGACATAAAGCATCTGTTCCTGTTTTCGAAACCTCGGCTCCCTATGGTACAATAGAGGAAATCCTTTCCGGGTAATAGAGTACAAGAGCTTTCTATCGAACGAGGTGACCGCGAATGAATATCATCAAGATCAAAGACCGCCAGGAGCTGGATAAGAAGGTCCCTTTGATGCCCTGGTACGTTGAGAAATTTATCGGCTACAAGCTTCCGGACCTCTCCCCCTCCTCCCTGCTCGAGTATGTGCGGGACTATGAAACGTTCTTCTCCTGGCTGCTTGCGGAGGGACTGACCACGGCTTCAACCATCCGTGACATTCCGCTCGTGGATCTGGAACGGCTGCATATGGACTCCATTGATAACTATAAAATGTTCCTCGCCACCCGCAAGGAGAACGCCAACGGCAAAACGACGATCTCCCGGAAGCTGTCTTCGCTGCGCTCGCTGTTCCATTATTTGAGCCAGATTGCCGAGGATGAAGAATTCTATCCGCTGCTGAAGCGCAACGTGATGGCCAAGGTGGAGATCAAGCGTACCCACAAACCCAAGGACACGGCGGCCAAGCTGGAAGGCAAGCTCCTGCAGGAGGTGGAGATCCGCGAATTCATCGAATACATTCAAACGGGTTATCCGCAGGATGTCGCGAAGAACAAGCAGGCCCTCTATTCGTATGAGATCAACAAGATCCGCGATGTGTGTATCGTCTCGCTCATCCTTAATTCCGGTCTTCGGGTGTCCGAAGTCGTCAACCTGAACATCGAAGACATCGATTTGAAAAAGAAGCTGACCTATGTGTACCGCAAAGGCAAGAACGACGATACGTTCAAGACTCCCGTGTACTTCCGTCAGGAAGCGACCGAAGCGCTGACCGCCTACCTGGAGCTGCGTTCGATCCAATACAAAGCGCCCAAACGTGAAAAAGCCCTGTTCCTCGCCGTAGCCAACGGCAAGAAAGAGGGCGAGCGCATGACAAAGCGTGCCATACAGGAGATGGTGATCAAGTACGCCAAGCGGTTCGGCAAGCCTTACCTTTCCGTACATAAGCTGCGCCACTCGTTCGCCACCGACTACTACCTGCGCAACGACCTGTACAAGACGCAGGAGCAGCTCGGCCATGCGTCGCCGGAGACGACTCAGATTTACGCCCATCTCACCGACAAAACGATGGCCGAGGCGATCGACAGGACAGCGGAATAAGATCCATTTCCGTATAGGACCCGCGTATACGTCATGCACTTGTTACTACTGGAGATCCATTCGCTATTCTTCCGCCGCCTAGCCGAAAGGAGTCGCTGCATGCCGCAGCTGCACGGCTTCCGTTCCATCCATGATAAGAAGCAGGCAGTGAAACGTTACATGTCGGTCCAAGAGACACGGGCTGCTGGAGTGGGCGGGATCTGGCTGAGTATGCCAGAGCATTAGCATAATTCCTATTCAGTGTGGCACCAAAGCCAACCTTCCATCACAAAGCCCATGCCGCAATAGCAGCATGGGCTTTTATAGTGTCCAGTAACGAAATATCTAGATAAGATGCTCATTCAAGACAGATCCAGGTATTATACCGTCAGATATCAAGAAAATTAGAAATAGCGGAACTCAGATACGCTATACGCTTCACCGAAAGAGTCATTCCAGCAATAGAGGAACTGAGGTTCGCTATTTCCATGCCGAGGCTCCTTTTTTAATGAAAAGGAAGTTCATAACGCATCTGAGTTCCGCTAATCTCTCTGTTAGCACAAATTACGGCCGAATAAGGCATCTGAGTTCCTCTATTTCAAATGAGGGACTCGAAGAAGTCCAAGGAACCGCTCCAAGTTACACCTACGAAAGCCGGATGCTTACTAATTTGTGCAGCAGAGCTGCACACCGGCAGGTGCGCCGCTTCGCCGGGTGCATGCCTGAAGCCAGCGTCACTCACCCAACACAAAAAGCCCGGATTCCTCCGGGCTTTTTGCCATTCAACCGTTCCGCGCCACCCCCGCGCCCCACTCCAAGTTACGGACTGCCGGGGCCGCGGCTGACGTAGAAGATCACCTTCGTGCCTTGGGGAGCGGCTTCGCCTGGCTTCGGCATCTGGTCGTAGACCGTGCCGGCCGGCTCCTCGCTTGCCTTCTTGTAGAAGGCGTAGCCGAGGCCGCTCTCCTTCGCCTTCGCCTCCGCTTCGGACTGCTGCAGGCCGATCAGGTTCGGCGTCTCGATGGGTCCGCCCTCTGTGGCAGGCACAGCAGGCTCCTCCTCAGTCACCGTCTCTTCTTCGGCCGGCACCTCTTCCGCAGGCTTCTCAGCAGACGTGACCGGAGGCACTTTCGCCGTCTCCGGCGTCTTAGCGGTTCCCGTGCCGGAAGACGCCCCGGCCTGCGGCGCAGTACTCACTTGCGTGCCGCCGCCTTCTTCCGTCTCGTCAGCCGCAGGCGGCTGTGCCGAGGCCTCCTGCTTGCTCGGCATGCCCGGCAGCGGCGGCGCCTCGTTGACGAGCCAGACGAACACCGCCGCACCGGCGGTGCACACGAGCGCCGCACCGAGCAGCAGCTTGAGTCCGGTCTTCCACGCCCGCGGACGTTCTTCCTCCTCTTCCTCCTCCTCGTCAGCCGGCACCTGTGAGGAGGCTGGAGGAGCGTAGCGCCCGGCAGGTTCCCGGCGTATCGGCCGCTCGAAGCGCATCGTAGCATCCGGCGCCTCGAAATCCTCATCCTCATCGATGCTGGAAGCGATCTTCGAGGAAGGCGCCTCCGGCGACTTCACCAGAAGGCCGAGGTGCACCACCAGCGACGAGAGCGTCTCCTGCCGGGCTGCCGTCCGCCGCAGCATGGCGATCAGCTCCGCCTGCTGCACCGCATTCAGGCTGGCCAGGGCCGCGCGCAGCTGGCGTTCTCCCTGCGGGCCGAGCTCCGGCTCCTCAGAGCGGGTCAAGAGCTGAAGCAGCAGCCGTGCAAGCCCTTGTACCCCCCGCTCCCGGTCATGGGCTTTGTCCCAGTAGTTGATGATCTTCAGGCGCCCGTCGTCGCACAGCCATACATTGGCCGCATGAACGGCGAAGCCCTGCACGCCTTCCTCCATGGCATCCTGGAGCCCCCGTCCGAGCTCGAATACGCCGCTGAGCACTTCCCGGTCCGACAGCGGGTGCCGGGACAGCGCTTCGATCAGCGGTCTGCCTTCGAACGTCTTCAAGGCGGCGAAGAGGTAAGGCTTCTCCATGCCCACATCAAGCATATGCAAAAAACGGTTGTCACTCAACGGAGCGACTTCCTTAAGTTTCGCCATGGCGGTCTGTCTAACCGAATCATCCGCACTTTCCACAACATACAGAATCACTTCCCTGTGCAAAGCCAAATCTTTGCCGCGGTACAGCATGCCGCTGACCATAGGGAGGATTGGCCGTCCGAGCACATAACGCGAATGGATGGATCTTGACTTTTCCATGCGTCCCCCTCCTTTTCACGCGAACTCCTTCTCAAACCATTCGTAAACAAGCAGCGGTTTGGGAGGTTCCCGCGACAATTTTGTCTACTTGACGCCGTATATAGTTTATCACATTAATAATGTATTGGGCTAATCGATTACAAATGTTCCGGAATATCCCCCGCGGTCAGCGACGCTTCATGCGCCCGGGCGGCAGCAGCCCGGTCACCGGCGGCCCCATGCAGATAAGCGCCAAGCGCCGCGGCCTGCACGGCCGTATACCCCTGTCCCAGCAGGGAACCGATGATCCCCGCGAGCACATCGCCGGTGCCTCCGGTGGCCATACCGGGGTTACCGGTCGGATTCAGGTACACCTCACCGGACGGAGCGGCTGTCACGGTCCGGGTGCCCTTCAGCACCACGACCACGCCGCAGCGGACCGCATAATCGGCTGCAGCCCGCACCCGGTCGCGCTGCACCTCCGCCGTCGATACTCCCAGCAGCCTGGCCATCTCGCCCGGGTGCGGCGTAACTACGACGCTGCCGCTGCGCTTCGGCCAGGAAGCGGGACCGTCCGCTTCTCCCATCATATTCAGCGCATCGGCATCAAGAACCAGCGGACACCCGGTTTCTTCCCACACGGTGCGGAGAAAGTGTCCGTCGCCCTCCCAGCGGCCGGCGCCGGGACCGAACACCAGCGCGTCCTTGCCGGCAGCCAGCTTCACCAGTGCGTGCGGGTCCACTCCGCTCCACTCGCCGGTGCCGCCGTCCGCAAGCCCGCGCAGCATCGCCTCGGGCAGCCGGCCTGTCATCGCGTCCACCAGCCGGTCCGGCAGCGCCCACGTGACGAGCCCGCTGCCTGCCCGCAGGGCCGCCGTCGCCGACAGCAGGCCGGCGCCGCTCATAGGGCGGCTGCCTGCGGCAACCAGCACATGGCCGTAGGTGCCCTTGTGCGAATCAGGCTGACGGCGGCGGTACTGTGCATAGCCGAGGCGTTCCGAGAGCAGCGGCTCCTGCACGCGGAACGTGCGCACGCCGGCCCGCTCCGCCCCCTCGGGCGGAATCCCGATGCCACGGACGACAACCTCACCGGCGTAACCGGCCCCGGGGTACTGCTCCAGCCCGATTTTGCTGTAGGCGAGGGCTACTGTCAGCTCCGCCCGGACGCAGGGATCATGCACCTGTCCCGTATCTGCGTCCAGGCCGCTCGGAAGATCGACCGCCGCAATCGGCAGCCCCGAGTCATTCGCCTGGCTGATCAGCCGGGCGTAGGAGCCCCTCGGCGCTCCGGTGCTGCCTGTCCCAAGCAGCGCGTCGATCACGAGATCGAAGCCTGCCGCATCCAGCGTATCCCCGTCCGCGAACCTGCGGCCCTCCAGGCCGAGCTTCACCGCGATGCGGTACTGCACCTCGGCCTCCCCCCGGTACTGCGAGGGATCATCCGCGAATAACAGATACGGGCGGTGCCCCTCCTGCTGCAGGTGGCGGGCGGCGACGATCCCGTCCGCGCCGTTGTTTCCTTTGCCGACAAGCACCAGAACCCGCAGCGGATGCTCCGTGCGCCCCCGTCTTCTCACAATCTCTTCTGCCACGGCCCGGCCTGCATTCTCCATGAGCACCAGAGCCGGAATGCCGATGTTCTCGATCGTTTCACGGTCGATTCGTCTCATCTGTTCTGCCGTGACGATGTACACGCTGACCCACTCCCTGTTTGCACTTCATTGTATTTCCAGTATAGCACATCCGGATGTGCGGCTTCCTGTTATCATCGTCCCATTCTTTACGTAATATTTGTTATGTATTCTTATTGCGCTGCGCTCCTGAAGCGCTCATTCCCCCCTCTTACCCCGAGCCTGCTCCCTTGAAACACCTCTGATCAGCAGATCGGCTCCATGGCTTACCCCAACGTAACTAAGTCACCCCAATGTCACTTCTTACCCTTCAAGCCAATACGTTCTATAATAAAGAAAGCGCTGTAACCACGACCCGCCTTGCTGCCAAGCAAGGTATATATCTGGATGTACAGCCGGTTTACCGCAGCGGGTGCCGGGAATGGAAAGTCACCTTCTGCACTTTCGCAGGACCGGCTCCCGTTCACTCTGTTCAGGAGACCTATGCATCCGGAAGCGGGTCTGACGCAGGGGCAGCACCGGCTCCATGGTCTAACTTCCAAGGGAAACACTATTTCATGTTAGGAGGCAGGGATCCATGCAGTATCGCAAACTCGGCCGAAGCGGACTCAAGGTCAGCGAAATCAGCCTGGGCAGCTGGATGACGTACGGAGGCTATGTCGAAAATGAACGCGCGGTCCGTTCCATCGAACAGGCGTATGACCTGGGCATCAACTTTTTTGATACGGCGAATGTGTACGAGCGGGGCGAAGCCGAAAAGCTGATAGGCCAGGTGCTCGGCCGCTACCCCCGGGAATCGTACGTGCTTGCGACCAAAGTGTTCGGCATCATGGGCGACGGCCCCAACGACCGCGGTCTCTCCCGCAAGCACATTACCGAGCAGTGCCACGCTTCGCTGAAGAGGCTCGGCACCGATTACGTGGACCTGTACTACTGTCACCGCTACGATCCTGAGACCCCGCTCGATGAAACGCTCCGCGCGCTCGACGATCTCGTTACGCAGGGCAAGGTGCTGTATATCGGCGTCAGCGAGTGGACGGCAGCCCAGATGGTCGAGGCGCTCGGGATTGCGGAGCGGTACCTGCTAGACCGGATCATCGTCAACCAGCCGATCTACAACCTGTTCAACCGCTACATCGAAAAAGAAGTGATCCCGACCGGCACGTCCAAGGGCATCTCCCAGGTCGTCTTCTCTCCGCTGGCGCAGGGCCTGCTCACCGGCAAATACCGCCTCGGCGAGGCCGTACCGGCGGACAGCCGCGCCGCCAGCAAAAATTGGGGCGAGGAACGCATCAACGAGAAGAAGCTGCGGCAGGTCGAACAGCTGACGGCGATTGCCGCCGAGCTCAGCATTCAGGTCTCCCAGCTGGCGCTCGCGTGGGTGCTGCGCCAGGAGAATGTGGCCAGCGCGCTCGTCGGCGCCAGCCGCCCCGAGCAGGTCACCGAGAATGCCGCCGCCTCCGGCATCACCCTGTCCTCTGAGGTGCTGCAGCGGATCGAAGCCGTGCTGGAAGCTTAATTCCTTGTACACCAAAAACACCGCTCTCCGCAGGCTCCCTACAAAGGGCCGCAGAAGGCGGTGTTTTTATTACGCCTAAGCATCAGGGGCTATATGATGAAATTTATCCTATGTTTTGCTCAGCGATCCGTTTGAGGCCTGCATCTGATCTATAACATCGCATGCCAACAGCAAAGTCGATCATAGATTCGGATTGATATTCTACCAGACCTGCAGGCCACTGCTTGTACTCCCGATGCCAACCTCTACTCCGCGCTATGAAACTCGTGCTTCAAGATGCTCATCATGATCCGGTCCAGATATACACCGTTCTTGTAGATTTCATCCCTCAGAACGCCGTCCCGGCGAAAGCCTGCTTTCTCATAGCACCGGATGCCCGCCGGATTATCCGCATTGACGGTCAAGTACACTTTGTGCAGATTGAGCCGCTCGAACCCAAAGCGGACGATCAGCCGCGTGATCTCGGTCCCGTAGCCCTGTCCGTGGTACTCCTTGCGTCCGATGAGAATACCAAGCTCCGCCCGCCTCGCCCACGGATCGATGCCGGTGAGATGCACGAAACCGATCGGCTCCTCCGTCTCCTTGTCCAGCACAACAAAATCGGCACGGCTGCCGGGGTCCGCCAAAAAAGAAAGTATCTGTTCTCTAGCTTTGGCGGCGGATAACGGAATCCCGAGTCCAGACTGCAGGGTCGCGCTGATGTCCGGGTCCGTCCCCCACCGGTAGCGAAGCTCCCAATCTTCTTCCATAATTCTTCTGAACCGAATCCGATCACCGATCATCATGGTGCTCCTCTCCTCTTCTACGTTTCCTGCCTGATGGCTTGTTCATGTTCATACTCATGATAACAATGGCTGCTTCCGCCGCATCCCCCGCTGCCTGACGGGTCACAGCCAAACCGGCCGGCGTCTCATCCCCCGCAGCTGCTCGAACGCATAAGCGATTCGGATGAGCTGGGGCTCCGCATAAGCGCCCCCGGTGAAGGTGACGCCGACCGGCCGGCCGCCGGACCCATACCCGCCGGGCACTGTCACCGACGGGTAGCCTGCCTTGGCGGCAATGCTGGCCCCCGCGGTTCCGGGGAACACCAGCGCCCGGAGGCCATGCTCCTTCATCACCGCGTCGATGCCCTCCCTGCGGGAGAGACGCAGGTCCGTGAGCCGGTCCTCCAGGTACCGGGGCTCGGTCAGCGTGCCGCTGGTCTCTTCGGCAAGCAGCAGGTTGTCCTGTCCATACCTCAGCGCCTCCTCATGATGCATCGTATTGAACAGGATGAGGTCCTTGAGCGAGTACACAGGCAGATGGGGGGCCAGCCGGCTCAAGTAGCGGTTGATGCCGGATTTGAATTCGTAGCGGAACACGGTCGACTGGTACTGCACCAGCTCCGCTGCGGACGGGATCTCCGCAGGGTCGACGATCACCGCCCCGGCAGCCCGCATCGCTTCCAGGTGTTCCTCGAACAGAGCCCCTTCATCCTGCGGAAGCCGGTCATGAAAGATCCTCCGGGGCACGCCGATCCTCGCTCCTTCGAGCCCATCGGCGTCGAGGAAGGGCGTGTAATCCCGGCAGGCCCGGCCGATGCCGGCGGCCGTCGCCGGATCGTCCGCATCGGGGCCGGCCATGGCGCCGAGCAGGAGCGCCGCATCCGCCACCGTGCGGGCCAGGGGCCCCGGTGTATCCTGGCTCATCGCCAGCGGGATGACGCCGCTGCGGGAGATGAGGCCCACGGTCGGCTTGATGCCGACGACCGAGCTGCACACCGCCGGGCTCAGGATGGAGCCCGACGTCTCGGTGCCGACGGCGGCGGCAGCGAGGGAAGCGGCCACCGCCGCACCCGACCCGCTCGAGGAGCCGCCGCAGTTCAGCCGGCCGCAGCCGTACGGGTTCAGCACCTGCCCTCCGCGGGAGCTGTAGCCCCCGGGCATGCCCTGGGTCATGAAGTTCGCCCACTCGGTCATGTTCGTCTTGCCGAGAATGACCGCGCCGGCTTCCCGCAGCCGGGAGACCAGATGCGCATCGCGCATGGCATAGTGGCCGGCAAGGGCGATCGATCCGGCGCTCGTCATCATCCCGTCTCCCGTATCGATGTTATCCTTGAGCAGCAGGGGAATGCCGTGCAGCGGTCCCCTCGCTCTCTTGGCACGCCGTTCGGCGTCCAGCCCCTCCGCGATGGCCATCGCATCCGGGTTGACTTCCAGAACCGCGTTCAGCATCGGTCCCTGTTTATCATAAGCGGCAATCCGCAGCAGATAGCCCTCGGTCAGCCCGGCCGCGGTCAGCTCTCCTTCTTCCATCCTGCGCTGCAGCTCCGCGATCCCAAGATCCTGCAGCCAGTCCGCGGTTGGGGTCATGTGTACTGCGCCTCCTCTTGCTTTCTTTCCCGGCATGCCGGAGTTATCCGTATATTACCCCGCCCCAGCGCATCCGCTTACGGGAAAGACGGAAGCTTCACATTTTTTTCCATTCCCTATTTTACCGGATAACTCAAATCCATCGCAGGAACCTCTTTCGCTCCAAGGTCACTCCATGCCGCGCCGACCATTCCTCCAGCTGCTTCAGCGCCTCTTCCTCCCCGTCTGCATAGCGGAACATGTACGGCGCAGGGACCACCCTTTTTCCTGTCGGCAGCAGTCCGATACCAACCGTACGCCCGGCTGCGGCATGCACGTATACACGCCCCAGCTTACCGGCACTCAACCGCCGGCCCCGGATGGACAGCCACCCTTCCTGAAGCAGCAGCTCTTCCGGCTTTCGGAACCCTCGGAAGACCGCAATCCCGATGATGGCGAGACACAGGAGGACCAGAGCCAGATGGGCATAAAAAAGCAGTCCGGTTCTCCCCTCATCCAGACCCCTCACGACACCGCGGCCCATGACAAGCACAACCGCACTCATGCAGAGAAGCAGCTTGACCCGGGAAGGCTCTTTGATCTTCCACGGAACACTCACCCGACTATGAACCTTCACCGGAATGGCACCTCCATTGGTATAGGCCATTAATGATTAACCTAATTAATTATGTAGATTCACATAAGAGGACACGCTGCTCTCAAGCAGACCGATCAACTCCTCGTCCATATAGCCGTATTCGTCCGGGATATCGAGGCAGATCAGCTTTTTGCCCTGCAGCTCCATCGGGAACTTCTCCTTCAGTCTTTGTATGTGCTTCCGTTCCATCACCAGAATCCAGTCGGCCCAACCGATCAGGCCGGCGGTTACCCGAATTCTCGCCTTCTCCTCGGTACCTGCCGATCGGACCACATGACCATTAACCCCATTAAATATCTTCTCCGCCGTAAGGCTTCTCCAGCGGTTGCGGCTGCAAACAAACAAGATGTGAATCGCGTACAACTCCCTTTCATGTCTCGGATGACTTTCTTGCAAAACACTGCCAATAGGCGGCCGAAGCTCCCAATAGCTCCTCTGCAGTAGTGCCCTCCCCTCCTTACTAGAGGTATCCCGATCTGAATCAGGTATGAAGCAGTCTAATATACCCGGCCATAGGCAAGGGCTTCTCTACTTCCGGGCCTTCCCGGGCCCATTCGCCAGTGTCCCTTCCAGGCAGAGGAATCCCTTGAAAGCAAGCCTTCTCCCTGTACCCCTGCACCAGCTCATGGAACTCCACGGATTCCGGCAGCAGCAGCGGCTCCCCTCCATGATAAGAAACCACGCTGACGGTGAAAGCGGGAATTAGGATGTCCGCCCGGACCGTGAACACAAAGCTTTTGTCCCTGTAATATTCCTGAAGATACGACTCCAGCCCTCTCTCTATATATCTCAAGCTTTCTACCACGTAAGAATGCGGAATCTTGTCCCGCTTTAAGAGACGGTTAAATCCATGAATATACCGTATGTTGCAGGCATACTCCTGCTGCGTCATTGAGGGATCGTTCGAGAACAACAGATTCGGCCTCAGGAGGAGTTCCATGATTTCGTTGTATGCCCTTTGGGCATGCTTTGGCAGATAGGTTAAAAGATCGATGCTGACTCCTCCCGTCCGGAGCGCTTCTGCCTTGTCTCTTCACTGCAGGCCTATCCCATTATTCCTCAACGAACCTCAGCGGACAAGGGAGAGAATCGGTATCAGCCGTTATGTCCTGCTCTCCCTCTAAAATGCCCCGCCAAGATGCAGCGCAAGGCAGCGCACCGCTCCCCCTAGCCCCGGGGTACCAATAGATCCCCCCTCAGGTCAAACGTCAGCGGCGCCCCCTGGGCAGTCGGCTTCCAGCCGGACGAAAGCGCTTGACGGATGCAGCCCTCGACGTCCTTGGGCGTGACAATCCGCATCTCCGGCTGCACACCGAATGCCGTACCGGCGCTCCGGCCGGAGGCCTCCGTCGGAATCAGAACCTCCATCCGCTGCCCCTGCCCGGTGCCGCTCTCTACGATGAGCAGAACGGAGCCGCTGCGGGGAGAGAGTATCCAGCGGTACACCTCCCCGTGGATGGTAATCGTTCTGGACCCTTTTTTGCTGATGGCCACGATGCCTTCCCCTCCTCTGAGTAACTTCATTGTCACTTCCTTGTCACTTCCTGTCAGTCCTGCAGCGTGTTCCACTTGACCCGGTTGATCTCTTCCTTCCGTTCGAAGCAGGTTTCCAGATCGATGTCATAGACGTTGGCTAACGCAGCCCCATCGTAGAGCACATCGTACGGCTCCTCTTCGATTGTCCCCTGCCCTCCGCTCTCTCCCACTCTCTTCTCCCGGCGGATCATTTGCGTCAGCTCACCTGTTTCCTCAAACTTATTTTACCCAATCGTCCAATCGCGGTTGATTGAAAATGAAGCTTCACCCGCGAACCCGAACGGCGGATTCAGCATCCCGGAGAACACCCCCGGCCAACGGAGCTCCACCCCATCCCCCGAGCGGCTCCAGGTCACCGCATCCCCTGCCTTTGAAGCCCCCGGGTCGATTAGCTTCACGGGCCCCTGCACCGCCTCAGCCCCCAGCCAGTCGTCCCCGGTCACTCCCACACTGATCCGGATGGCTTCATACGTGCCCCGCTGGCCCGTCCTCTCGAAGAGATCGTCGTGCCGCTCCCTCATGAAGTCAAAGTACCCCCGCTTTTCCTGCCACAGGGCCAGGATCAGGGCGGTCTCCGGGCTCTCCTGTGCCCATCCCCCCGAGCTGTAGGATAAAGCCCTCCACATCCTTCAGCTCCGACCATCTCATCTGGGCCTCTGCAAACTGCGTCCGGCTCCGCTCCGGCACCCGGCAGGCAATCAGCTTCACCAGCATGCACGAATCCCCCTCTGCCTCCGCAGGCAGCCTCATTTTTTGACCGCCTCATAGATTTTCTTCAAATAAGACGTAATCGTGATCAGGCTCATCAGAATAAAGCCCAGCATAATGAAGGTGACCGGCTCTCCGGTGAAGATGGACACCACGGCTAGCACGATCACGAACAATCCGTACAAGATATTCTGATAAAACATGCTATCCCTCCTGCCTGTCAGCCCTTAGGCTTGAATCAGCCGCGTGATTGTACTGCGCCTCTATCACTCTATCATGCCATAATTGTAAAATAGTGTTAAACCGGTGCCGACCTGAAAGCAGCAAAAAGGGACAGCAGCGCTGCCCCTAAGCCTTCCTATGTTTCCCGCTTCTTACTTGTACGCATTCGTCAGATATACCTTGGAGAACGGCCCCAGGTCGTCGAACAAGGCGTCGACGAAAGCCGCCGGATCGATGAGCATCGTACCGCCCCCGAGGTCCCGGTAGCCTTCGAAGCTCCAGCCCCAAGGCGCATTGGCGGCATCGGCGCGGCCCGTATCGCCCTTGAATGTCCCGTAGCTCGCCCACAGATTCAGCGTCATGTTATTGCGCAGCGTCCAGATCGAGCTCTCCATCGGGATCAGGCCGAAGTTCATCCGCTTCGACTCCACGAAGTCGCTCATGTAATTGTCCCAGTTGGCCGTGCCCGAGGCATTCATGTTGATCGCCGAGCTGCCGGAGCCGCCCCAGTGGAAAATAAAGCCCGTATCGCCCTCCGCCCCGGCACTGTTGTACGCCTTGAGCGCGTGGCCGAAGTCACCTTCGGAATCCGTCAGCGGCGCGTCGTTCTGCGCGCTGTAGACACGGATATGCGTCCCCGTCGTATTCGCCTCCGTAGTGAACGTGCCGTCGTAGTAGACGGAGCTCATGCCCGGCTTGTACTGGATGGCCGTATTCGTCGGCGCGAACATCCCGAGCTTGGCATGACGCGGCATCAGGGCCAGCTCCAGCTCGCCGGACGGCTGGGTGACCGTCGTGCCGTCCTTGCGCTTCACGCCCGGCTTGCGCACCACGAGCATGATGCCTTCCATATCATTCTCATGGTCGCCGAAGGAGGTCTGCGGATCGTGGGTCGCATAGAAGAAGTTGTACCCGATAAAATAGTGCGTCTCCGACTCCACCAGGGACCAGTACGTGTTCGGGTAGAGGGCCTTGAGGCCGCGGCCGTATTGGCCGATGTTCTCCCAGTTGTTCGTACCGGACCAGTCGCCGTCAAAATTGACGGTCGTCGGGATGTCCCCTTCCGGCTTGCCGCCGACATCCTGGTACAGGATCGGCGACCAGTACCCGGCGAGCTTCGCCTGGCTGTCCGCGCTCATCGCGGCGAAGGCGGTGCCTGCCGGCTGCAGCACTCCGGCGGCGGCCAGGAAGACGCAGCTGCACAGCAGCGCGCTTCTCATCATGGGTTTGCGGAACTTCTTCAACATGAATGTTCATCTCCTCTTGGTTCCCCGATGGGGTATATGCCGACGGTGCAGCAATGCTTCCGTCTATCCCGGTTATACCCTGCGGGCCTCCGCAGAGGATAGAGTCCATTTTCCACCCGGCCAACCCGATTCCAGATGATTCGTCACTCTCCCTGAAGCGCAGAAGACGAACATCAGAGAGGGAGGATATCACCATTTTGACATTCTGTTGATATGATGATGGGGTCTGCCCCGGCCGACTTCCCGTCCATACGGCAGGCCCGCCGGTATTCGCCCGGGGTGATACCGGTGCAGCGCTTGAACATGCGCCCGAAGGAAATGGGGGTCAAATACCCCACAGCCAGCGCGATCTCATGCACCGTCTCATCCGTTTGGCGCAGCCGCCGTTTGGCCTCTTCCACGCGCAGGCCCGCCGTATACTCCAGGAAGGTCACGCCGAACGTTTCTTTGAAGAGCTGACTGGCATATTTGGGCTTCAGTCCGAGCAGCTCGCTGAGCCGGGTCAGCGAGAAATCGGAATCCGCATAATGCTGCTCCATATAGTTCCGTATCTCATTCATACGGCTAGTCCCCTTGTACAAATAATGATAGGATGTCAAAACGGGATGCCCCTGCCGATCTTCCGGGCCGTATCGGAACTCCGCTTGTGAAGCACCCGGCAGGCGGCCGTGCTCTTGACTGCCCTTGTCTGGGCAGGCCGGTTCGGGCCCAACGGCGGCCGGGTAGACAGCGGTTTCACCCGGCGGTACGCCGGGCATACCGATCTCTCCCCGCGGATCCTTTCTCTTCTGCCGCTCTTCCTCGTCTGACCCCGCTTCTCCCGGTGATGATGCCTGCCTTTTTCCCAATGACTCCCCGGCTGACGGAGCAGTTCCGCCGCTGTCACCCTTAGCGTCCGCATGATCTGATGCTGCGTCAAGCGAACGCCCGCGAATGCGCCCTGCCCCCGGCTGCATCACCATGCTTCCTCCGCCGGCGTTCAGCTTCCAGGCGGTCAGCCAAATGAACAGGAAGACAAGAATGCTGAAAGCACCCCAAGCTGATGCTTGCTGCAGAAGCGGGAACCCTGCCGGATTATCCCCCGAATGTGCCGATGTGAAGGTCCAGCCGAGATAGGTCGATTCATGCATAACATCGGACGAGGAATTCAACCTTTCGGTCTTGTGGACAACCGCCGGTCCGCCCGACGGGTACGGATAGATCTCAACGCCGCGGCTGTCCCGAATGGTCAGCCGCGGGTTCCCCGGATGATCCGCTGGATCCGGGAGACCCGCCGCCTGAAGCAGCTCACCGGCGCTTGCACGCAGGATCACGACTCCCTCCTTCCCGGCCGGGAGCGGTGACCGCAGGGTCAGCGAGAGGACCGGGGCTTGAGCGGCTCCATTCCCGAAGGCCGCCTCCTCTGTACGGACAGGCAGCCAGCCTCCCTTCGGATCCCTTGTCAGCTCCTCAGCCAGAGCATCCCGCCCCGGGACCTCGTCCCAGTTCACCGCATGCTTCGGAGTCAGCACCCTGCCGTCCCGGCTGCGGTAGACGTGGATGGAATCCAGAGCAGGGTAGGCGCTCAGGAGTCCATTCAGATCCCTGGACAGGTTGAACTCCGCGATGTCACCGGGATTGCCCGGCTCAGCCGTCCAGAATTCCTGCAGGGCACGGCTTCCCGCGAGCTCCCGGAGTATGCCGGATTCCATCTGCTTCGCCACTGCTTCGACAGCCCCGGCCGCTTCGTCTGCCGCAGGCGCTGACGCGGCCACGTGTGCCGTACCGCTTCCGGCAAAGAGTACGGCACAGCCTCCCCCGAGCAGGGCAGCCGCCAGCAGCAGAACCCAGTGCAGTCGCACTGCCCGCCCTGAGGCGTATGCCAACCAGCAGAGTCCTGCGTACCGGATCCCGGCGGGCAGCCGCACGGGTTTCGAGCTCCCGCTCCGTGCCGGCTCCCTCTCTCCCCCCCGGTCCCCGTCTGCCGCTGGAGCCGTCATGTCCATTCCCCTCCTGATCTCCATGCGCCTCTCCTCCGTCCTCCGCCGCCCCCTCCCGCCGATTCGCAGGATAAGGGCCCGATTGTGCAGCACCTCTCATTGTGCCATTCCACTATTCGAAGAATATTAACGAGGTGTAACGGTTTCATGAAGCGCCAGAAGTGAGCCCTTGTAAGATTTAATTCCATCTGTTCATAAGAAAAAAGCGACACCCTAACGGGTATCGCTTCTCTGCCGGTTTCGATTCAGCCTTTTGATGTCAGCCTATTAATTTCGGCCTTTTGATTTCTTCCATCCGTTCCAGCACTTCGTTTCAGCCCAACCATTCAAGCTATCGTTTCATCCAGGCCATCCGTCCCGGTACCGGCTCGACATCCTCGGCTCCGAGCTCTTCCCGCCCGGCCACCTCCGGGGAGACGGCATATGCGCGCATCCGCTCCGGGGCATAGGGCTGCAGCAGGCTCTGCAGGAAGTCCGTCTGCCCGTTGCGCAGCGGGTCGAGCCAGTCGTCCATCGCGGCGTCGTCGAGTATGACAGGCATGCGCTCGTCGTACTCGAACACGAACCGGTTGGCGCGGGTCATCATGACGGTGCAGGTGCGGTACTCCTTGCCGCGCGTGTCCTTCCAGATCTCGTACAGTCCCGCCATGCCGAACGGTCCGCCCTCCTTCAGCACCACGCGCAGGGGCTCGCGCTTCTTCTTCACCGTCTTCCAGACGTAGAAGCCGTTAGAAGGGATAATGCAGCGCTGCTGCGCGAACAGCTTGCGGTAGGCCGGCTTCTCATGGACCGCCGAGCTGTCCGCGTTCACCGCATCCTTGCCCCAGAACGGGACGAGTCCCCAGCGGTGCTCCTCCAGCATCCGTTCGCCCTTATGGGGCACGATGACGGAGACGGGCTGGGTCGGCGAGATGTTGTAGCGCGGAGTGTAGGCAAAGCGGACCTGACGGATGCCGAACCGCTCCGACACCTCCTGCAGCGGAGAGGAAAGACTGAATCGTTCGCACATGAAGAAGCACCTCACTTGTTTTACTTCCAGTATCTTCATGTGCGAAGATTTTATGCGCCCAAGTTTGCGCGTGCCGTCTTAGAGCTGCGTCCCCTGTAGCGTGAAGCGGTAGGCGTACGTCCGGTTCGCGAACAGCGTGTACTCCGGATGCGTCTTCGCCCCCCAGCTGTCGTCGCCGCCTACGCCCATCTGCTTGTAGTTGATGCGCAGCACGGTCTTGCCGCTCTGCGGCAGCTTGTAGACGTGGTCATGCTCCTCCAGCTCCGCCGGTGTATACGGCAGGGCGTTCAGCTCGAACTCCGGCTCGCCGGTGATGCGCAGGCCGAGGCCTGTGCCGTTCGTCACCGTTGCAAAGCGGACGCCGGTCTTGTTGCCGCACTCCTGCGGACGCAGGTACGGCACGAACTGGTCGGCTACATGGCCCTCGTAGAGGCCGATCCTTGCACCGTTGCTGCGGTCCCAGTAGTTCTCATGCGGTCCGCGGCCGTACCAGGCCAGCTGGCCGAAGCTGCCGCCCAGAACGAGCATCGTCCCGATCTCCGGAATCTCCGGCAGTCCCTCTCCCGGTACCAGCTCCAGGGCGACTTCGACCTCGCCGTCCGGCTTCACGGTGTAGAGCACGGTGCATGTGGTGCCGACTCCTGCAGGCAGCGAGTACTCCGCCCGGATCACGGCACTTGCGCCCTGCAGCTCCGCCGCAAGACCCGTCAGCGTCCGCTCGGCTCCGGCGGAGCGCCATACCGCACTGCGCTCGTGCAGCTTGCTGCCCTTGTCATTGTCCGTGTACGCACGCCAGAAGTTCGGCGCGAGTCCTTCCTGCAGCAGCTCGGTCCCCTGGAAGCTGTAAGAGATCAGGCTGCCGGTCCGCTTGTCGAAGGCCGCCCGGAAGCCGCCGCCGGACACCGCAATCTCCTCGCCGGTCTCGTCCAGTGCCAGAGGCGCCGGCTTGGCGTCCGACTTCGAAGCGGCACCGGATGCCGCCACCGGCAGCACGAACTGACCGAAGGCCACCTCATGACCGGCGTCCGCCCACTTCGCAGACTCGCGAAGCACGAGCGAGATGTTCAGCAGGTACTCCTCCCCGCGGGACGCTTCCTTCGGCAGCTCGAGGGGTACCGTCAGCTCGGCCGAATCCAGCGGTGCCAGCTGCAGGGAGAGCTCGCCTTCCTGGACCGTACGGCCGTTCTTCTGCACCTGATACACGCAGCGGAACTCGCCGAGATCCGTGAACAGGAACGCATTGTGCACCTTCACCCGGCCCTCCTGCAGGTTCACGGACTCAAAGCGCACGTTCTGGTAGCAGGCTTTGACCTCGTGAATTTTCGGAGAGACAGTCCGGTCGGCGAAGATCAGACCGTTGCCGCAGAAGTTGCCGTCATGCAGCGGTTCGCCGAAGTCCCCGCCGTAAGCGAAATACTCCGTGCCGTCTTCGGTCTTCGTCCGGATCGACTGATCGATCCAATCCCAGATGAACCCGCCCTGCAGCACCGGGTACTTGTCGGTGAGGTCCGTGTACTTCTTCAGATTGCCGCAGGAGTTGCCCATGGCATGGCTGTATTCGCACAGGATGAACGGCTTCTTCGGCCACTGCAGCGCGTACTCCTCGACCCGGTCCGGCTTCGTATACATGTGGCTTTCCATGTCGGAAGCCGCATCGGAAGCCCGCCAGTGGAAGACGCCCTCGTAGTGCACGAGACGCGATGGATCCGCCTTTTTGAGGAAGTCGTGCATCTTGATGAAGTTATCCCCGCCGAACGATTCGTTCCCGAGCGACCAGATGATGATCGACGGGTGGTTCTTGTCCCGCTGGAGCATGGAATTCGCCCGGTCCAGCACCGCTCCGGTCCACTCCGGCTTGCTGCCCGGCACGGTGTCGCCTTCTTCCCTCTGCCCGTACTCCCAGGAGCCGTGGGTTTCCATGTTCGTCTCGTCAATGACGTACAAGCCGTATTCGTCGCAGAGGTCATACCACAGCGGATGGTTCGGATAGTGCGAAGTGCGCACGGCGTTGATGTTGTGCCGCTTCATGAGCAGAATATCCGCCAGCATGTCCTCGGCCGTCACCGAACGCCCGCGGTCGCAGGAGAACTCGTGACGGTTCACACCTTTGAACACGATCCGCTTCCCGTTGATCTTCATCAGGCCGTCTTCGAGCTCGAACTTCCGGAAGCCGACGCGGCACGAGACCGTCTCGAGCAGGCCGCCATTGTCACCGCGCAGGCTCAGCACGAGCGTGTACAGGTTCGGCTGCTCCGCGCTCCACAGCAGCGGCGCGTTCACGCTGCCGGTGAGCTGCAGCGTCTTCGAAGCCGTACCGTCCACGGCTTCCTGCCAACGCAGCGGCTCGTTCCAGAGCGGCTGCTGTGCCGCGTCGTACAGCTGGGCTTCCAGCGAAGCCTGGCCGTTGTAAGCCGAAGCGTAGTTCACGAGCTCGGCATCGATGACCAGCCGGGCGGACCCATAGTCCGCTTCGAGCTCCGGACGGGCGAAGAAGTCATAGATATGCACCGCAGGCGTCGAATACAGGTACACGTCGCGGAAAATCCCGCTCATCCGCCAGAAGTCCTGGTCCTCGAGCCAGCTGGCGTCGCACCAGCGGTACACCTCAACCGCCAGGCGGTTTTCGCCCGGTACAAGGTACGGCGTCACATCGAACTCCGCCGGCGTGAAGGTATCTTCGCTGTAGCCGACGAGATCCCCGTTCACCCAGACGTAGAAGGCCGACTCGACCCCTTGGAAGCTCAGGTAGACCGGCTCGCCCTTCCACTCCTCCGGCACCTCGAAGGACCGCACGTACGAACCGACCGGATTGTACTTCGTCGGAGCGAAAGGCGCCTTGATATCCTCCGTCTTCTCCCATGGATAGCGGATGTTCGTGTACTGCGGGTAATCGTAGCCCTGCAGTTGCCAGTGGGACGGTACGGGGATCGTGTCCCATCCGCTGACATCGTAATCCGTACGATAGAACTCCTGAATCCGCTTCTCCGGATTCTCGGCGAAGCTGAACTTCCAGTCTCCGTTCAGGGAACGGTATCTTCTCGCTTCCGCCTTCCGGCCGGCTAGCGCTTCCTCCACCGTATCGAAAGGCATCAGGGAAGCATGCGCTTTCATCCGATTCACTTCATATACGTCCGGATTGTTGTTCCACTCCGGGAAGCCGTTCACCGGCGGGGTATAATCCAATTTTTTTAACAAGATGGACACCTCACTAATATGGCATGACGGGCCTTGGGTGATGCACAGACCCCTTATGGAGTCTATTGTAGCGGATTCGCCCGTGGAATTAAATGAGAAGATATGAACCCTGATAGAAGAATATTCACATGTAGTCTTGCATGGTCACCCTGCCGTCCCCATAGCCGGTCACCACCGTATGCGCCATCCGGACGAACAATCCATTCTCCACCACGCCGGGAATGAGATTCAGACGGCGTTCGAGCTGAGCCGCATCGTCGATCGATCCGAACCGGCAGTCCGCGATCAGGTTGCCGTTATCCGTGCGGAAGAGCACGCCTTCCTTCATGCGCAGCTGCGGCTCTACCCCAAGCTCCTTCAGGCTGCGCAGCGTCAGATTCTCGGCGAACGGCACAATCTCCACCGGCAGCGGAAAAGCCCCCAGCCGCTCCACCCGCTTCGACTCGTCGACAATGACGATCATCCGGCGGCTGTGATGCGCAAGAATTTTCTCCCGGAGAAGCGCGCCCCCGCCCCCCTTGATCAGATTGGCTTCGCCGTCCGCTTCGTCGGCCCCGTCGATCGTCACATCGATCGCCTCAATCTCGTCGAAGGCCACCAAGGGGATGCCCCACTCCCGCGCCAGATCCTCGGAGTGCTGCGATGACGCCACCGCGCGGATGCTCAGCCCTTCCTTCACCCGCTCCGCAATGCGCCGGATGGCAAAATACGCGGTCGAGCCGGTACCCAGCCCGACGATCATCCCTTCTTCGATCGATTCCACGGCTTTCTCCGCCGCAAGCTGTTTGGTGTTCATGTTCTGTTCCTCCCTCATCTGTTAGACTGCTTGTTCAATGTTCAGCCGCATCTCGAACTCGATCTCATGCCGGATCGGGATCCCTTCCCCGCTCTGAAGCGGGATGGATGGCTTCAGCTTACGGGCCTCGGCCACCGCATCCACGTGCAGCGCCTTCATGTCGAAGCCCCGCCTTTGGTAAAAGCGGATCGCGCGGATATTCTCGTTCGTGGTAATCAGCCACAGGCGTGAGCATCCGGCCTCCTCCGCGATGCGCCTCACCTGCCCGATCAGCCCGCTGCCGACGCCCTCGTTCTCCCGGAAGCTCTCCAGGGAGACGATCTCGCACGCTTCCTCTGACACAGCGTAGAACAAGCACCCCGCGATCTCTCCCGTACCGCCGACCGCAGCCAGACCCGGCAGCTCTTGGAGCATGTGCAGCCTTCCGCGGGAGACCACAACGCCTCCGAGCCGTTCGGCCAGCGCTTCTCTCATAGGCCCGTCCATGGCCATTATGTCCGGCATTAAGCTTTACTCCCTCCTAAGTCTGGAGTTCCGGGCTGCATGCGAACCAAGAATCGAGGATCTTGCCGGATTACCTCGGCAATCCCTTCGGGTGGTTTACCGGTCGTATCATAGAGATAGCCTTGATTCGCCGGTGAGTTTTCCAGTACATTCAATAAGAATAGCGAGCGGGTCAGGGAATCCGGGTCTCCCCGCTGCTTGAGCCGTTCGGCCAGCTGGTCCGGATGGGCCCTGAGTACAACATACCTGATTTCTGTGCTCCCATCTGTTAATTCGGTGTAAACCCACTCCAGCTCATCCTCCACTACAAAATCAATAATGACATTCAAGCCGTGGTCTATGTAGTTCCTGGTGATCGTGACGATGTTCTTCCATGTCAAGCTTAACCGTTCCTCCCACGAAGGCTCCGATCCCCGAAACATATGAAGCAGATGGTCCCCTTCAAGAAGAACGCATGGCTCCATTTGACCGGCCAGCGCTTTGGAGACCGTCGATTTTCCAGCGCCAAGCGGACCGGAAATAAGATAGATGACCCGCTTCGCAGGCTCCTCTCGCAATTCAACCAACCTCCTTTGAACCTCACTGCAGATTTGGATCATGCAGCATATTCAGCAGGCGGAATTGCTCCACCTTTGGGAAACGACTGCTTCCCTGACCCTTTCCTTTGAGCAGGACGGTAATATAGCATTATACGAATAAGCGGGCTGATCGAGTCGATCCTGCGGCTGGGGCTGATACATATGCGACTGCACTTGCTTCTGTTCCAGATTCGTTTGATCGGCGGAATTCAGCTTACTCATGAGAGGACCAAGGATACCGGCATCGGCTAACTGCTTGCCTGTCCTCGTATCCGATTTCCAAATCATACCACATGGTATTCGCTGTCTTGTTGAAATATCCTGCCCTGCGCGGCCCTCGTCTTCATCCAAAAAACAAGAAGCAGATTGCCTGCCGCGGCAACCTGCTCTATGTTCATTCTTCTACCGCCTAACCGGCCCAGATGGTGCCCGAACCAGATCCTTGCGCCTGTAAACTCCAAGAATGAGCCCGATGAATGCACACTGGATGATCATGTAATCGTTGCTGGCGCTGAGGAATGGAACCGAAATCGAAACGATCGGGAGCCAGCCGAACGTCATCAGGATGCTGTAGCCGAACTGAAAGCTGAGCATCCCCGCCAGGCCGGATGAGAGCAGCTTGCCGAACCGATCATGTACGCTTAAGGCCGCCGACCACAGCCGGATGACGAGCAAACAACCCAGGAAGACAACAAGAATCCCAAAGCCCCAGCCGTACGTGTAAATAAGATAGGCCAGGACCGATTCCTGCATATAGCCAGGGAGATCATGCTGCTGCGGGCCCAAGCCCTGCCCCACCAGCCTGCGGAACGGATGCCCTCCTCCATTTTCATCATTTGATAAGAGGCATCTTGTGAGACGCTCCCGGGACTCCAAAAGGCTTGGAGGCGGGTATAATAACGATTTGCCTGGTCCGCAGCCGTCAATGCGAAGATACCGAAACCGAGCAGGGGGCCGCAGGTTGGAAGGATCGACTTTGCGGGAGCCCTCGTGATTAACAACAACATCACCGTATACCCTGTGAGGTAAACGGTGAGACCCAGATACCAGTGCAGCTTAATAAACAACAGCGATGGAAGCAGCACGTAAGCGGTCCATGATTTCAACCAGAACCACCGCTTGTTCTCCCACCAGGAACGCAAACCTCCCGCAGCGGAGCAGACGAGCAGACCGCCGACAAGCATCCCATCCAGCAGGAATGGACCAAGGAGGACGATATTGGAGCTCCCGTGGTAGATGACCGTGTTGTTCCAGCAAGCTGCCCCTGCCAGCAAGCCCAGCAGATACAATCCCTTGGACCCGTTCTCCAACTTACGGTAATCCCACCGGCAGATCAGCAGCATGACGCCAATACCGATCGCCGCCCCAATCACTTTGAGCTGCAGGAGACCGGTCGAACCGGTACCACTGCCTGCATCCACCGCATGCATGGCCATGGCGCCGCAAAGGACAAAAAGCAGCACACCTGCCAGCAGCCCCCAGTTCATGCGCGGCCGATGAATTCTGTGGAGATCCCGTCCCACTTCGAAGGGGTCCCCCATCTGCCCGACGGCCCAGCGGACCGCCTCCTCCCTAGTACAGCCTTCCGACTCCTTCTCCAAAGCCAGTTCCTCGATGTGTCCCTCCAGCTCCTGGCGGATCTCATGATGAATCTCCTTGGCGCGAACCTTCGAGATGACCTGGGTCAGGTAGCTGCGCACTTCCTCCTGATCCCGGATCATGCAGGCCCCTCCCCCAGCACCTGGTCGACCGAACGGCGGAACAGGCTCCATTCGGCCTTCTTCTCCTTGAGCTGCCCCCGCCCTTGATCCGTAATCCCGTAGTACTTGCGCCTGCGCCCCCCTACTTCCCGCCAGTACGCCTCCACCCACATCTGGCTCTCCATTTGGTGCAGGATCGGGTACAAGGTGCCTTCCTTGAGTGCGAACGTGCCGCCGGACCGGTGCTCCAGCTCTTTGATCAGCTCATAGCCGTACAGATCCTGCTCTGCGAGCAGAGACAAGATCAAGGTGGCTGTGCTTCCTTTCAGCAGTTCTTTATTCACCGGTGTCACGGGAATGCCTCCTCTCTCTTATGACTACCTTTGATTACTATGCATCGCAAATCTATGTATAAGACTATACCACCATTTTCCATTTATGCACATAAGTAAAAGCAAAAGACCTAGAGTAAACTCTAGGTCAAGCGCAAATATAAATTTTTACTTCGGTTGATTTGCAATCCCGCCTATCAATGAGATGTCGTAACCTTAATATTATCGAGATTCGACGGCTTCGGCTGCTTCAAGGCAAGGAACGCAACTAGAATGCCAAGCAGTGTTGTTGCAGCCGAGATCAGGAATGCGGTATGGATCGAGGAGTTCAAATCCCCTGGTTGCATATGCTCGAGCGTGGAAGTCATACCCAGGCTTGCTGAGATAATCGCCATAATAACGGCTAAACCGATAGCCCCGCCAATCTGCTGACCCGTCGAGATTAGTGCGGAGGCGACACCTTGCTCCTTCGGTTCAATGCCGGCGCTCCCCGCAATAAACATCGTCGTGAAGACTAGTGCCTGACCGATCCCAATAATTACGGTACCCGGGATCATTCCCCAAGCCGATCCGGTCTCAGATAATCCTGTCAGTATCAGGAATCCAATACCCCCTAGCCCCATGCCTGTCGCAATCGTACCTGCTACGCCTACCTTGGCTAGCATCATATTGATCAATTTGGCGCCGACGAATGCACTTAGTGTCAGCGGCAGGAAACTAAATCCCGATTGAACGGCTGAATAATGCAGCACGCCTTGCGTATAAAGCGTCAAGAAGTAATACAGCGAGCCAAACGATGCTGAGAACAAGAATGCTGTCAATGCGGCTCCCGTCAGATTCCGATTGCGGAACATGCGGAAGGAAATCAGCGGCTCTTTCGATCGTATCTCAATCCCTACGAAAGCAACCAGCAGAAGCAACCCGATCAAGGCGAAAGGAAGTGTCGATGCATTAGCCCAGCCTTCGACAGGGGCTTGAATCAGATAATAAACCACAAGCAGCAGACCTGCTGTTACCGATATTGTTCCAGCCACATCATAATGCTTGGCGCCTGTCGGCGCCTTGCTTTCCGTCAATACGAATGGTGCGAGAATAACGACAGCAAGCGCGATGGGCACGTTGACCAAGAAGGTCGACTCCCATCCGATGTAGCTTGTCAGCACCCCGCCGAGCAGCAGGCCAAGCGACATACCTACGCCGCCCATAGATGCCCATATGCCCATCGCCCGGTTACGCTCCGGTCCTTCATTAAAGTTCGACATGATCAGCGACAAGGTTGCCGGCGACAGCAATGACCCGCCTAGACCTTGCAGCGCTCTAGCTGCGATTAGCATCAATTGTGATTCTGCCAGACCCCCTAGCAGCGATCCGAGTCCGAAGAGCCCTATCGCGATCATAAACATGCGTCTTCTTCCCATCAGATCGGATAAGCGTCCGCCAATGAGGAGGAAGCCTCCGAAGGCAAGAGAATAAGCGCTGACAACCCACTGCAAGTGATTCGCCGAAAATCCGAGCTCATTGCCCAGTGACGGCATAGCCACGAAGACAATCGTGTAATCCAGCGCCATGACCAACTGCGAGACCGCTAGGATGAATAGCGCTAAGCCTTTATATTTTGTTGCATTCATGATCAATCCCTCTTTTCATGCAGACTAACGTGTCTGCGTTCCGATTTTATATTTTGACCATTCGTTCTAATATGAGAAAAAAGGAATGAAGCACCTTGCGACGCTTCATTCATGTTCCAGTACGGACAGCGTGACTGCCGTGATTTGTTCGATGACGAGCGGATCATCCGTCAATTTGGCCACTTGCGTCAGCCCATAACGCGCATGGTACAGATACCGCGCCAGCGCCCGCATATCTCGGTTTGCGCTGAATTCGCCATGCTGCTGACCGCGTATCAACGCCTCGTAGAGCGCCTCTTCCAAGCGGATTTTGTCCTGTTCGAACAGTTCGGCGATCTCCGGATCATGTGGGACCTGGTCAATTGCGCTATAGAGAATGAAGCACTCCTTGCGGCGCTGTTCATCCCTTAGCGTGTCTCCGATGACAAGGAATATATCGGTGATGGCTTTCTTCACTGGCGTCGTCTCCGCCAAATAGGCAACAACTGCCGAGGACTTCTCGTTCACGTAGTGCTTGACCGCCTTCAGGAACAGATCCCGTTTCGTTCCGTACGTATCATACATGCTTTGACGGGCAATGCCCAGGCCGTCGAGCAGCAGCTGCATGGAGGTGCCTTCATAACCATAGTGCCCGAACACCTCCATCGCCTTATGCAGCACGAGACTCGTATCGAACTCCTTGCTTCTAGCCAAATGGATAACCCCCTTTCTCCTCTTCTATGCTACCCATATTAGAACGTTCAGTCAAGAAGGGGTAAATAATGGTAGACAGGAAGGAGTTCCAGTCGTTCTCCCTCGGCTTAATCCGAGAAACGAACCGCATCGTTCACGCTGCCGACCGACTCGATCGCCACAAGTGGATTCCAGAAATCACGGTAGCGTGTGATCAGGCCATCCTTTGTCTCCACAACGCTGATATACGTCTGGTTATACGGATTGCCCGTCTCCCGGTGCTTGCCGAGCGACTTGAACTCTGCGACCACTAGCTCAGGGTCCACTGTCAGATGGAACTCCAGATCGGTGAACTGGACTTCAAAGTGTTTCGGGAAGTTCTGCATGTAATCGTACAGCTCGGCCTTGCCCTCTTTGCGATCCGGGAATCCTGCTGGGCCGTAAGGGAACTCAAGCACGCCGTTCTCTTCCCAGAGCTCTACCCACGCCTTAATGTCTCCACCGGACAGATGCTTCAGGTGGTTGCGGAAGGCTTGCTGCGCTCTCTCACGTACTGCTTCTTGCGTCATCATTTGGTTTGTCATGGTTAGTTCCTCCAGTTAATCGGTTTATTTTTATTTTGACTAAACGGTCTGATTTGTTGAAAGAAAAGATTACACTTCCGTCAGCGGCACTACTCCGAGAAACGAACCGCATCGTTCACGCTGCCTACCGATTCAATCGCCACAAGTGGATTCCAGAAATCACGGTAGCGTGTGATTAGGAGCGACTTGAACTGGTTGTTTTATTCAGACCATTCAGTCCGAAAACCTCAAAAAAATATTCGTTCTTACCGTACTCTTAGCACCTCCTATTGTTTATACACTCTTCATGCCTATTCCGGAACAATTGGTGAATAATTATTTTTCTTTAACTTTTAATGCCAAGTCGCAGGCTGTACTAGCGATGAGCTGAAGTTTAACCAGAAATCACGGTACTGTTTTATGAGGCCGTCTCTCTTCTCCACGACACTAATGTACGTCTGGTTGTGCGGATTGCCCGTCTCCCGATACAGCCCTATTGCCTTGACGAGCTCCGGACCCGCCATTGAATGAAATACCAGCTCCTTAAAATTCTGTCGAAACGTTTCGGTACATCCTTCATGTAGTCGTACAACTCGAGCTTGCCGATCTTCTTTCCCTGGGAGCCTGCCGGATCGTATGGAAATTCCTCTTCCTGCCACAACTCTACCCACGCCTTAATAAAGCCGTCAGCTACATGCTTCAGATGGTTCCGGAATATATCCTGCGCTCCTTTCCGGATACTCCCCTGCATCTGACCTGCTTCATGCCTCCTCTTTGGTTGCTGCCTCCTTTATTTTTGACTATTTGATCTGAAATCATCATAGCATTTCCAGAACGTTTGGTCAATAATAATTTTTCTCTTTTTTTGCCTTTTTCTCAAGACCAGATTGCCTAATACAGGGAACAAAATCAACCCGGAAAGACTATTTTCTTCATATTCCCTCCCTAAAAAATATCCACGATCCTCCTTTAATTTAAGATGTATAATCTCATCTTAAAGGAACAAGATGCTTTAAATCCGCTTCGGTAATTCCTTTCTGCTTTCCCTCATCAGTAATGTTATAACTAAACTGCACAACATTATTGTGGGCGAAGTAAATATACTCCACTAACGGTTCATCAGCGAAGATCACAACTGCGTAAAAAAGGAGGTAGTGCTACTCCCCAAACACCCTTTACTGACTTAATATCATCCGTCTTGTATCCTTTTACATCAATGAGGTAATTCGTGACTCTTTGATCATATATCACCTTATTAATTTGAACATAGAGGAACGGAGTAATAACTATGGCTATTAAAATGATTGCCCCAATTCTCCTCTGACTTTTTTTATATTTCATAAAGCTGCCCCTTTTTTTCAACCAGGTCTTATTCTATAAGGATTAACGATGTCCATGCGTGACGAGCGCGATCCAGCGGCATGCCGAATCGAACGGCTTCGGCGTCGTAAGCGACCTTCTCGCGCATGGCATCGGACGGGACCTGCACGAGGATCCGAACTATATGCATGTCGGCAAACCGGGCAAAGGCCCCCGCACCAAAGAAGGTATGGTGTTCACGATCGAGCCTATGGTCACCGAAGGAACCTACCACATGACAATCGATGCAGACGGCTGGACTGCCCGGACCCTCGACCACAAGCTCGCTGCCCAATACGAGCATACGATCTCCATCACAGTTGAAGGTCCACAGATCCTGACCGCACAATAGTATAAGTAGAAGTAGACCAACGAGAAGGTCGACTTCTTTTTCTTCATCCGATACATGTCTTCTACCGATCTCTCATAGAGCCCTTTGCTCATCTTCCCGAGAATGGCTGGCACAGACGCAATGCAAGATCTCCCGCATGTTGGCCATTGGGTATTGTATTCGAGTAAATATATGGTCCATTGCGTTATACTCCCTCTAGTTGAACGATCACCGAGAATTTTGAGCTATACGGCAATGAATACATGTTCTTGTCATTTACAGCTAAGGATATATGTTCTTGTCATGCACTTTGGACAAGAACATATATCCTTAAAAAGAAAAAACCGCAACTTATGCAGCCCTTAATGAATATATGTTCTTATCCTCCGACAAATCATAATCAATCATGGCCTTGCATTTCCAATACCAGCCAGGACGACCGTCTCTTTGAGCAAAAGAATAAAACTGCTCTGCCGGGGTTTTCATATGATCTCTTGCAGATTAGGTGTTAAGATATTGAATGTCTGTACTTCGTTTCAATTGTACGAAGCTCCTCGCAAGCTTCAGGTAACAGATACTTGCTGACATCGCAATGCAGCGAGTTCAACATCTTGGTTTCTTCCTCCTCGGGCAGATGTCCATCCCATAAATCCTGGGGGAAATACCGCTCGTTAGACCGATGAGCGCATTGATACATGAAGTAATAGATGCTCCAGATCAAAACGATCGAAGCCGTTTCGTAGCGTTCTGTCACCTCCGCATTCGCAATAAAGTCAAAGCATCCATACTCTTCTTCATCATCGTTGCACATGCGGTAAACCTCATCCCAATCGACATGGTTTCCCGCAAGCCATTCATGGCCCTTGCGAATGATCATACGGAATTTCTCAAATGCTTGATCATACTTTCTGTCTCGAATTTCATTCTCGAGGTAGTCAAGCGTCCGCTCGGCATATGCTAAACTGATCGCAACTTTGCTGTTGATGCTAATTTGCTCCATGCTTTCCGTGATCCTCCTCTCTTATTCGCGTTCACGGCTACCTGCTTCTATAGTCTCCGAAGCTGTGTTGATTTACAGGAGGGACAATTCTTAGCAGCTATCGCACTGCCACGATCATGCACCCATTGATAATAACAATCAGCGCATTGCAAAACAGTATGCTTTCGTTTAAATTCAAATGACTCTTTACAATACTGCTCATAATCATAAGGGTACATATCAGCTAACGTTCGATAAACAAAATTTGATGTGCATTCTTCCCCGTTCCAATATTCTTTTCCATTTTTGTATTCAATCATTTTCCATAACCTCACGATTGCTGTTTCATTTTCGAATCAAACACAAGCCAATCCCAAGAGCACGGCCTTTCTACTCATTACAGGTTCAAGGGTAACTCCAAGACGCAACTTATTAACTATTTGTTTCTTGTTCCTTTCGGATAACGAGGAAAAAGCAACCGAACCACCATACCGGAGGCAAACGAAGCAGATCATTTCTTAAAGATCAGCCGTGTTATCCTGTCCGTTACTTCAACACGACCAGGAAGCAGCTGCCGCACGGCGAATTACTCCCTGGTTGTTGTGCTATCGTCTCCAGTTACTTTAATGAGCTGAGTACCGATGGCCTGGTAAATATAGTTCTATAACCCATTCTTTATTACTCTATAGATTGCACTTGAAGAAACGATGGCTAGCACGCCATGAACTGGGATCATCAATATAGGGATCGGCATAGGAAAACTATCATGGGTGGTGTACCACCAATATATTGGCGGGGCCTGCAAAGACAGATAAAGTAAACAAGTGATATTAAATGCGTTCTGCAAAAGAAATTGATACATTGCATTTTTCTGTTTTCTACCGTACAAGTAGAGGAACCAATGAAAACAAAGGAGTACAGCGGAAAATAGCATCCATGTTAGGATTGAATTATCCACCTTATATTGTTCGGGTCCTAGAGAGAGAAATGGATACATGCTGTTTATTAAATAAACAACAAATAAAAACAAGCTTATTATAGTACTTAATCTAAGACTTCTTAATGTTGGATTTTGAAGCATAGCAATTCTTCACTCCCACATCTGGAAACTCGCGCTAAAGTTGCTGATTCGGGTCCTTTTAGTATTTTCGAGACCGTTTTTTACTTTTCATTATACTGCCGCGGTCATCTACTTCAAATGTCGACATAAAAATAAGCTCCACAGTGTTTTCTTTTGGTGGAGTATCATAGGTGATTGTAATTTTGGAGTTGGGTGTAACGACATCGGCTTCCTTTATCTTTTAAAGCCAATCGGGTACTGTACCCTAGGTTTCCTTCCCAGTTCGATCCCATTTGATGCGGTGTTAATGAAATGCCAATGTCTGTCATTGCAGTAGCTGTGGGAATGGGAACAGGTTCTTTCCCACAGCTTATAAGGATCGTAGAAGTAAAGAGAAATAGCAGAAAAAGAAACTTATTTACATACTTTACCATTTCATTACCTCTACATCATTCCACTTATTTATATTGGTTTTTCCACTTCGTAACATGAAGATCTCCATTTGCTCTTCTCCATTTGTTATATTTGAATACGTAACAAATATGAACTATTAATGTAACAGACATCACAAGCAAGATTATATGAAGCAAATCAACAAGTAGATATCCAGGTCTTCCGAGCCCCGTAAGTGTCCACCAAAATATAGGTGGTCCCTGTATTATGATTGATGCTAACCCAAATAACAGTAAGATCACAGCTATTATTTTCTTTAACATCACATTTCTGTAAAGAAGAGGTATAGTCAAAATGGATATGGGTATCCCTAATAAAAAACTTACGTTAGCCCAGAGCCTAACATAACCATCTTCCGAACCTTGTTCCATTCCTAAAAAGGAAAAATCAAAAACATTTAACTTATAGAGGGAAGCTAAAATATTCATTGTGATCCCGACTGAAAGAGAATGCTTTATCAACTTTTGCACAACGCACCTCCTTTTATAGGCTTAAACTTATAGTAAGTGCTCGATTATCTGGGCCAACTGTAGAATTGTGGTTGCATTTAACTAATACTCCAGCCTTTTATTCATGTTTATATTACCACATATTGGAACTATTCTGCTCGTTACTTTCACGAAGAAGGGAGCAGCTGCCGCGCGGCGAACTACTCCCTGGTTGTTGTGCTATCGATTATTTAGTGAAGATCATCTTCCTTAACGCCTCGCTTATACTCTCAGGTATGATGTAAGACTGCTCACTGGTTGCTGTATCAACAAGTAAGCCTTTTTACCCATCTTCGTCCACGATGTTCAATATATATTTCTTTTCTGTACCATCCTCAAATGTTACTTTCATATGAAACAAGCTAAGATAATCAATTATTTCCTCCACTTCGGTTGCTTGCTTTATTGCTCCTTGAAAAATTTCTATATCGTCAGGGCTATTAATTTGCTCAAATTTTCACTAACTCCCTACTTCATTTAGTTCGTGCTACGATCTGTTTCTTAGTAAATTAATCAGCCGCAGTTTATTTGAGAATATAGAAAGCAGGAGGCTGATTACAACTGAGAGGTGTAAGACACATTGCAGGTAAAGCAGTGGGGTGGCGACAGATCCGCCTTGATTTCCTTCTAAAGCTATCATTCTCCGTTACTTCAATGAATCCACTCTTTATTTCCGATTTACTTTCACAATAAAAATACCAATGATTAGTAAGAATCCACCGGCAGTATACATTTTTCCAATAAATATCGAACCAGGAACCAGCATATTCACCTTTATAGTCCGCTTTTATAAAGGATTCCTCATTGATTTTTATGGCAATTGCCTCATCGATGTTAACACCTTTGATGTTATATAGTTCAGTACCCTTAGGAAAGTAATTCGAAAAGTTACCCCAATATGTGCCTTCTTGGTCCGAATATTCCGTCACTTTACCAATCCGTAAATCGATCTGCTCTTCTTCTACTCGATCGTCCGTTATGATATAAGTTTTTCCCTTATTCACAACAAAATTATATGCCTAGTCGGCATGTATAGCTCCTGGTGCAAAAAAAGTGCTTACGAGCAAGAGTGAAATCATCAAAAACAGTTATCGTCTCAAGCTCAGCCCCCCCCCTTTGTCACTTTCTCTAAGGTGGATGAAAACAAGGTGATTTTGTTGCAGTAAACTGCCGTTGAAATACTGAAGCTGCCGATCGTGCACCGGCAGCTTCATCCTGGTTGTTATTAAGCTATCGTTCCTCGATAACTAAACTGGTACGTAGGTCAATCTGATCACCTGCTCGCCAATTCGATCGCTTGCCACGAGGCGCAGCGGCGGCCGCGGACCGGCGAAGAACGGCTTGCCATGACCCAGCACGACGGGATGGAGATAAAGTCGATACTCATCAACGAGACCGAGCTCCGTTAAACTGTGCGCCAACTCCGGCCCGGCAACTTCAATCTCTCCTTCATGCTGAGCCTTCAACTCACGTATGGCCGCTGCGAGGTCGCCCTCGATCAGAGAAGCGTTCGGACCGACGGACTTTAACGTCCTCGACACCACCCACTTCGGTTTGCTTTGCCAAGCCGCTGCGTATTCTCGTTCCGGTGCATCCCATTCCAAACGGTCTCCGTCCCAATACCGCATGGTCTCGTACATAAGGCGCCCGTACAGGCTTCCGGCCAGGCCGCGCACGTCGTCGATGAAATGACGGAATAGCACGGGGTCGGGCTGAAATGCCATGTTGTCGACGAACCCGTCCAGAGACATGTTCAATGCGTAAACGATCTTTGCCATGCGACTGACTCTCCTCCCTGGTTTTCCTCGCACATCATTACTTCATCAGGATTAAACGTTCCATTTGCAGTCTCTTTTATATCTACATTTTATCTTCCAACAGCGTGCCCGGCTTCTCATGGATTGCTAATGTGAACAGGTCTGGCCTGACTGAATTTATTGATTCATATGAGCTATAGATGCTTTCAAAAAATCCCTTAGCTTCATCGGGGGGCGACCGATCAGCTCGGCCAATGCATTACTCGTTCGCGCGAAATCCCCGTTGCGGCTAGCACGAAATAATCCCATGGTTATCGCAATGCGCGCTTCCGGAAAACCTTGAGCGGTCAGATACTCCCGATACGCTTCGTCCGGTACGACTTTGCGGTAGATAGGTCGGCCGACTATATCCGAAACCATCGCCGCAACCCCCTCCATGTCCATTGCTTCAGACGCCGTTAGATTGGGGGATGAGCCGTCCCAGTGCTGCTCGGTTAGCATAACGGCCGTGGCTTGAGCCAAATCCGCGTGCGTTGTCCAGGCAATCGGACCGTCCACGGGAACAATCAACTCTCCCGTTTTGATGGCTTCACCGATTAAGCTAATCAATGAGGAGGCATAAAATCCGTTGCGAAGAGACGTGTAGGGCATGCCCGATTCTTGAAGTAAGGCTTCCGTCGCCGCGTGGTGAATCATAGGCGGAAAATACGACGTCGATGAAGAGCCCACATGACTCGTGTACAGCACCCTACCCGCGCCGGACTTCTTTGCCGCGTGAATCGCGGTCTGGTGCTGGCGGATACCTGCCTCTCCCAAAATACCAGACGAAACTAGAAGAATCTGCGACGCTCCTTCAAAAGCATAAAGCAAGCTCTCCGCATCATCAAAATCGCCGTGACGAACACGAACCCCCTGAGCCATTAACTCCTTTGCCTTATTCACATCTCGGACACTGACACCAATCTGCTCAGCAGGTACCCGCTTAAGCAATTGCTCAACCACGCCTCTGCCCAAATTTCCATTTGCTCCAGTTACGATAAGCATGTTACCTTCATCCTTTCCATTACATAAGATTTGCTTTGCATACAATGCGGTTCTGTGCAACGATATAGGGTATAGACAAAAGATATAAGGATTGAGCCTTGTGAACAACCAGCAAAGAGGCAGTTTTGTTAGGTTCCCGACACAATCGTCGTTTTGTCTACTATTGAGATCCCAAGAAAGCGTGGTTTTGTATGCCGGTAAACCCCAACGACCCTCGTGTCAAACGAACCCGTCAGTTGTTTATACAAGCCTTTAACGATCTGCTCGACGAAAAGAGGAACCTCTATTCCATTTCCGTTCATGACATTGCGGCTCGAGCGTCTGTCAACCGCGCAACCTTCTATGCTCATTTTGAAGATAAGTTTGCTTTTCTCGAGTATTGGATGACAGAGAAATTTAAAATCATCATCAGGAAAAAATTGCCGGATGATTCACCTTTCAGTCAGGGGAGTCTGCGCATCCTTGTTCAAACCATCTTTCAATTTCAAGTACGGTTTCGACAGTACATCACGCCGGGAGACAGACAATTCGAACCGCTGCTTGAAAAAGCCATGCAAAAGGAATTGTATCGTCTCCTGCTGCAATGGCTTAATTCGAAGCCCAACCAGTGCCTCCCGCAAGAAAAGCTAGAGGTTTTGGCTCTTGTCGTCAGTTGGGGCGTATTTGGATCGGCTTTACAATGGAGCAGGGACACTAAAGTCCGCTCGTTGGAATCGATAGTGGAAGACGTTATGGAGGTGGTAACCGTTAATATGGGCCCCTTTGGGGAGCAAGAAAACTCGGGAGCTTGACCTGGTCGACCTCATTTTTCTGTGGTCGTAAGATAGCGGTTGCCGGGGATCCCGTATCACATGCGATAATGTGGAAGACAAGAAGGTCAGGGGTTACCGGTGAGATTATCATTAGGAGTGGTGTAATGAATCCGGTTATGGTTTGGACGTTTCTAAAGGGGAACGTCATGTTCAAGCTTTTTTTAGACCGGGGGATACCTCATGGGAAGATCTTCAAATTCAAACATGATCTCTATGGATTGGCGGCCTTCTGCAAAAAGAGCCGACCCGAAGCTCGACCCCAATTCTACGTTTCTGTTTCAAATGTGGGCTGATTCAAACTCGCCACTGATGTTCCCATTAACACAAATCGAATGCCCCCAGAACAAGTCTCCGTCTGAATAATAAACAGTGAACCTGCCCTCTGGATAGACAGAGATTGTCCAGATTTTAATCGAGTTGATGAATATCTCTTCCGTTATTTCTTCGTACTGAGGCTCATCTTCTTGCTCTAACCAATCATTTGCCAAATCGAGCAATTCATCTGCCGCATAGGCTTTTAATCTCTTGTTCCACCCTTCCTGATCACCAAACAACGAATAGGCTGTTTGAAGTGCCAACTTCATTTGGTTCTCATCCGATTGCCACTCAAAGTGGAGTTCTACTCTTTCTCCATCGAATTGAACTTCTTTTTCAAATAAATCAATCGACTTGTCCAATTCAAATTGACCTAACATCTCATCATGATAGAAAACGGGTTTGAAGGATTCCTCTAATACCACATTCAGTTCTTTATCTTGGTATGACGGATCAAGAACTTCGATAAACATAAGAGATTTTTCTCCAATTCGGACTCTCAGCCTTACCAGACTGTTGGCTTGAAGGACATCTTTTGCTTTTGACAGTTCACTATTGCTTACAAGCCATTCCAAGCGTGTTCTATCACGTATAAGTGGTTCATCTTCCCCTATCCGTTTCCACGCAATTAAATTAATGGACGGGTTCCACATGACTTGACCCATTCCCTTACCAGCTCCGACTCCGCAAGCTTCTGTCACGCCTGCAATCTCAACAATCTCTTCATCAAAACGTGCATTGAATTCCTGTATTTCTTTTTCTTTTCCTTTTCCCATTTCATTCCTCCGTTCTTCTTATCTTAATATATCTTATTCTCTTACCTACATGAAGACAAACGTAAATGTATATGAGATCGTCATATAATATCACTGTTGGACGATTTTGAATTCGGTTCGACCTGGCTTGACTACCTGACGTTGACGTTAGCGAACGATGCCATCCCTTATCCGGGAGGCTGGAAATGTTGGCGCGCAGTTTCAACCTTTATCCGGATCGAACAATCCTCGACATGATCGTTGATCAACCCCATCGCTTGCATGAATGCATATACCGTAGTAGGACCGACGAATTTCCAGCCCTGTTTTTTGAGCTCCTTCGAGAGCGCGATCGATTGTGCCGAGGTCGATGCGGTCTGCGGCTTTGCCAGCTGACTTCGGTCCGGCTCGTACCGCCAGATGAAGGCGGCCAGCGAGCCTTCCCGTTTGATGAGCTCCTGCGCCCTCTGCGCATTGTGAATAACGGCTTCGATTTTGCCACGATGTCGGACGATGCCTTTATCCTCGAGCAGTCGGTCGAGGTCATGCTCCGTATAGCGTGCGATTTGATCGATGTCAAAATGATGGAAGGCTGCTCGGAAGTTCTCACGTTTCACAAGTATGGTGCGCCAGCTCAGTCCGGATTGGAAGCCCTCCAGACTTAATTTCTCGAACAACCGTCGATCGTCGCTGACCGGAAATCCCCATTCGGTATCATGATAATGGAGAAACTCCGGCGCGGCTTCGCACCAGCGGCAGCGCAGTTTACCATCATGTCCCACTGTCGTCGCGTTCATGGACCCACTCCTGTTTCGTGTGCAGGCTGTCTGGCGCTCGCCTTACAGCTCAACCAGTCACACATCTGCTCTACCTCATGCTTGATGAACTCCTCATCCTGAAACGCTTGCGCCAATGTGGCGACCCCTTGGCTTCGGGCCAGGAGATGCAGCGCCAGCTCGTCGGCGTCTGCTTCGAGGCCGAGCAGCACGAACTGCCGGCTCAGCCAGGTCCGAAACAAGGTTAACAGCTCGTTGGCCTCCGCCTTTGAGGCATGATTCAGCTTCGTCAGTTCTGTGCACAGCGTGCCTACCGGGCAACCGTACATTTTAATATCAACTTGGTTCGTAATCAGAATGTGGATAAAGCTCTTTATACGATCCTCAGGCTTCTCTCCTTCATCTTCCCATTGCATGAGCATGTTCCGTGTGTTCTCAAGTCGCAATTGGATCACGGCAGCCAGTATTTCATCCTTCGATTTGAAGTGATAATAGAAGTTCCCTTTGGAAATTTGAACGAAATCGGCAATATCCGCTAAGGAGGTATGTTCATAACCTCGTTGATAGAACAACCGGTCGGCCATTTCGACGATGTGCTTGCGAGTTATTTTACCCTTCATGTCTAAACCTCCGTAGCCGACCACACCTCCAAAGTCAGTCGGCTTGCTTATTCTTCCTCATCGCGGTAAAAGGGATAATCGATGTAACCTGCTTCGCCGCCTTGGTAGAATGTTGCCTGATCAGCCTCATTTAATGGCAGGTTCTCCCGATAGCGCCTTACCAGATCCGGATTGGCCAAGAACGGGGTTCCAAAAGCAACCAAGTCCGCGTCACCACTGCGTACTGCCGTTTGGGCACGTACCAAGTCATAGCCATTGTTCGCGATATACAGACCAGAAAACTTCGAACGCAAGGCGCGGTAGTCCAGCTCACTGTTCTTCGCCATCATATCACCTTCGAGTACATGCACATACGCCAAACCGCGCTTGCTTAACTGCTTGATGAAATAAGAGAAGTGCATCTGTGGGGAGGAATCCGACATGGAGTTGAACCGATTCTCGGGGGTCAAGCGTACGCCTACGCGCTGCGCTTGCCACACCGTGCAAACCGCATCGAGGACTTCGTTCAACAAGCGCATACGATTCTGCACGCTGCCTCCATACGCATCGGTGCGGAGGTTGCTGCCGTCACGAAGGAACTGATCGATCACATAACCGTTAGCGCCGTGCACCTCCACGCCATCAAAGCCCGCGTGTTTGGCCAACTCGGCAGCGCGTTTGAACTGCGCAACAATCTTCGGAATTTCAGATGTCTCAAGTGCTCGTGGCGTTACAAAATCGTGCTTACCGCTATATGTATAAACTTGCCCCTCCGGCCGCAGCGCCGATGGAGCTACTGGCGTCGCGTTGTCCGGCTGTAAGCTCGGGTGGGAGATTCGCCCGCAATGCTGCAGCTGAAGAAAGATTCGGCCGCCGGCCGAGTGCACCGCATCGGTCACGCAGAGCCAGCTAACCGCTTGAGTATCCGTGTAGATCCCCGGGGTGAACGGGTAGCCGACCGCTTCCGGAGAAACGGGGACAGACTCCGTGATGATGAGACCAGCAGTGGCGCGTTGTTGATAGTAGGTCACCATCATGGGCGTCACCACACCGTTTACATCGGCACGATTACGAGTCATCGGTGCCATGACCATCCGATTGGCCAGTGTCAGGTCACCCAATTGAACAGGCTCAAATACGTCATTTGACATCACGATCACATCTCCTTCATAATTTTACAACATATTAGGACGATCGTCCAATTCATTTGGATTTTAGCACGATCGTCCTAATTCGTCAATTAAAAAGGGCCGCCCTGTCCTCCCGATGAGACGTCGCCTGTTACGCAGGATCCGATCATCTGTCTAATTGCAATATATAACGGCGGCCAATCCCGCAGCGGCGCAACAAAAAAAGCCGCCGTTTTTTCCTCGGCGGCAGTATAAATGTTATTCGCGTTCCCAGAGAAGAGTGCGCAATCTTCGATCGATCAGCCACAGCGCCCCCCAAGCAAATATGGCGATATAGACGGGAAACATCATATGCGACCACAACGGGTGATCCACCCTGAGATGTGCAGCCACCGCGCCTCCCAAGTAGCCCGTGAGCAGCAGCGCCCCCAAGAACCGCGTTCGCGGTAAGGCATACAGGAGGGTGCAGAGCAAACCTAGAACTCCCATCGCTGCAAGGTGGTTCTCGGTGAATCCGAGTGCAAGCGTACCTTCTACCACTGGCGCGGGCTTGGCGATTTTCCCTATCCCATCAAACAGCATGAACAGGACGACGATTCCGCTCATGGCACGCGCCGTCCAAAGCCGCGCCTTAGAGATGTCGTTTGCAATCGTAATCCCCATATTTGTCTTCATCTCGATCTTCAAGACCATCACCCCCTATTCTAGGATTCCTCCGTATATTTCTTGAAATTATCCAAAATCGCCTGCCATCCCGCCTGCTGCATCTCAATGGAATGGGTGCTTTCCGCGTCAAAAGTTTCAATCACCTTGGTTTCGTTCCCTTGATCCATGAAGGTGATCTCCACCTTTCTCCCGTCTTCCATTGTGTATGAAATCTGCTCATGCAGCTTCACGACGTCGTAGATTCCAAAGAAGTCAAACCCCATGCTGCCGTCTTTCGCTTCCATCCGGGTAAGAAACCTGCCTCCAACCCGCAGATCATTTTCCGCCTTCGGTGCATGCCACGTCTCTGAAGCTTGATTCCACTTCGTGATGTGTTCCGGATCGGTCCAGTACCTCCATGCCTTCTCTACCGGCGCTTGAACGACGGCCTGCACGGTAACTTTCGTCGGTTGATTCGTTTTCATTGTAAAAACACCCTCTCTTGTTTTTGTTTTCACTTCTGTAGACGAAGCCAACCGGCGATATTCATCGGTCCAATCGATCCGGAAGCCCGAATCGGGCAAATAATTTTCGATTAATGAAATTTTGGACGTGGAATACTTTGTTGTCTTTCACTTCTAAGATGTGAATCCCCCAAGGGACCAAGCCTTCCTCATCCCTGCTCGGCATATATTGCGCTAACGCAGGGAAACCGCCATTCGCCGTAACCGGCACAAACCGGGATCCCTCGCAATGACTGCGCGTAAGCGTGAAGAACTTGAACAAATCGTCCTTGCCGCGCACCCACATGGGGAAAGGCGGCATCGACATCCGGCCCTCTTCATGGAACAAGGCGACCAAGGCGTTGATATCGAATTGCTCGAAGGCTTCCACATAACGCGACAGCAATTCCTGATCCGGTGCCTCTTCGCTCCTGTTCAATTCATCGGATCGGAGCTGTTCCCGCGTAAGCGTATCTCTGGCTCTCTGCAGAGCGCTGTTTACCGCTGCCGGCGACATGCCTAACGTCTCTGCGATCTGCTTGGAGGGCCACTCGAATACATCCTTCAAAATCATCACCGCACGTTGACGGGGTGGCAGGATCTGTAAGAGTGTAATAAAACAGATATGCAGTGTATCTTTACGGATGAAAATATCTTCCGGATTATTCGAAAAGTCAGGGGCCGGCCAGATCCAAGACGAGTCAGGGAATGTCTCGCGAGGTTCGACAATGGATTCCGCAGGGCCGGAGAAGTCTACGGGGCGAATGCGGCGTTTTTTTTGTCTTAGCTTGTCCAGGCATATATTGGATGCGATCCGATAGACCCATGTTTTAAATGAGGATTCCTGTCGGAAGGAATTCCAGCTTTGCCAGACGCGAATGAAGGTTTCCTGCACGGCATCGTCTGCGTCATCGATAGACCCTAGCATCCTATAGCAAAACGAGGTTAACTCGGGCTTCAAGTCGTCAAATAACTGAAGTTCTGGTGCGGTTACGTTCATTGCGGTGCCCACCTTTTATGGAAGAATTCTTCAATACTATAATACCTATTGAAGAATTCGTTTGTATATAAAAAAAGAGCAGCGCCACCGGATGGTGATACGCTCCCCATACGGTAGACAGGTGAAATAATAAAAAACCTGTTACTGTAAGGGGAGCTTTTTCATGTCTAAAGAAAAATACTGTGCTACGGAGAAACTTGCTATCCTTGAAGAAGTTTCAAGTGGAAAAATTGGTTTTATCGCTGCAACCAAAAGATACGGTATGAATAAAACAACTTTAATGAAATGGCAGCGTCGTTATAAGCTATATGGGTATGAAGGACTGGAAAGAAGTACTCGCAATCGAAGTTACAGCGCTGAGCTGAAGCTTCAAGCGGTGAAAGATTATGTAGAGGGTGGATTGTCAAAATACCGGATCATCGACAAATACAGGATCTCAAGTACAACGCAGCTTTCTAACTGGATTAAGAAGTATAATGGTCATAGCAGCTTAAAAGCCTACAAAGGGGAAGCACAAGCTATGACAAAGGGTCGCTCTACTACGTGGGATGAGAGGATCGATATCGTCCACTATTGCCTGGCACATCAGCATGACTATCATAAGACAGCTGGCCAGTTTCAGGTCTCCTACCAGCAAGTATATCAATGGGTGAAGAAATTCGAAGCCGGCGGTGCGGATGCTTTAAAGGATGGCCGGGGGCGAAAGAAGGCGCCGGAAGAGATGACGGAGGCAGATCGCCAGAAGCTCGAGATGAAGAAGATGGAATACGAAATGGAGAGGCTTCGGGCGGAGAATGCATTTCTAAAAAAGTTACGGGAAATCCAAAGGAGGCGAAGCTAAGCCAATATCGCCAAGAGAACGTCTACCTTGCCATCCAAGCGCTTCAGGAAGAGGAGTCGATCAGCATTCAACTTCTGTGTGAAGTCGCAGGAGTTGCACGCTCAAGCTATTACAAATGGTTAAACCGCAAACCCAGCTCTCGTGAGCAGGAGAATGAGCGGCTGACAAAGATGATGATGTCCATATATGAAAAAGTAGAGAAAACCTTTGGGTACCGCCAATTAACACTCCACATGCGCAAGGAAACCGGACAGACGATTAACCATAAACGCGTGTACCGGCTGATGAAAGTCAAGGGAATCCAGTCGGTCATCCGCAGGAAGAGAAAGAAATACCCTCATTCTACTCCCCAGCACGTGGCCGAGAATGTGCTGAATCGTAATTTCCAAGCAGCTGAACCCAATGAGAAATGGGTAACGGATGTAACAGAATTTAAATACGGCAACGGTCAGAAAGCGTATTTAAGCGCGATTCTCGATCTTCATGATAAATCCATCGTCTCCAGAGTAGTGGGGCATTCCAACAACAACCCACTTGTTTTCGAGACGTTGAAGCAAGCCTTGCAAGCAGCTCCAGGAAGCAAACCAATGCTTCATAGTGACAGAGGATTTCAATACACTTCACTTGACTTCAAAAAGCTTTTGGACGATAACGAACTGACTCAAAGTATGTCCCGGGTTGGGCGGTGTATCGATAACGGGCCGATGGAATCCTTCTGGGGGACCTTAAAATGCGAGAAGTATTATCTACACACTTACCAAACCTTTGAGGAGCTTGAGAGAGACATTCTGGCTTACATCGATTTTTACAATAACGAACGATTACAAGCAAAACTAAACGGCCTCAGTCCAATGGAATACAGGACCAAGGCCGCTTAAGATTTTTATTTTTTGTACTGTCTACTTGACGGGGGGCTGTTCATGGTGGGCAGCTCTTTCTTCGCAAGGTTTGGTTTACATCTCCGTGTAGATCTGGAAGGTCACGCCGAACTTGTCCGTGACGTCGCCGAATCCGGGGCTGAAAGATTCCTCCTGAAACGGCATATTGACATGTCCGTCTTGCCGCAAAGCATCGAAGAACCGCTTTGACTTCTCTACGTCGTTCGTCGTAATGCAGATCGTCACCCGTTTCCCGGTTTCGATCGGCGAGCCTCCGGGCGCATCCGAAAACATCAGCTCCGATTCACCCACTCTCAGTTTCGCATGCGCCACAAGACCCTTCTGATCGTCGGTAAACGTATCAGGCATGTTCGGCATGTCTCCGTAAGTCGCAAAGGAAAGAATCTCGGCACCAATGGTTTGCTCGTAAAACTGAATGGCTTCCTTCGCGCGCCCCTCCAAATTAATGTAAGGGGTAAGTTTGACCGTCATCGTTGGTTCCTCCTAGAGTTTGGATTGAGTGCGTTTTGCGATTCATACCTGTAGACGTTCGAGTCACCGTAAATTCATCGGTGCGCCGCAAATTTCGGAATCAAACCGGTATCTATTTCCGGTATGTCATCTTCTTAGCCGGCTGCCGCGGAGTCTTTATTCATATAATAAGCAGCTGATATATCATTCCGATCCTCCCTGACAAAGCTGCGCTGCATCAAAATTCTGACAGCCTGAATAGCGGCCTCAAAATCTTGCGGATCCCAAAAGCAAATACAGTCATTGGGGTCCATGAGCTGCGCTTATTCTGGATGTATTGATCGTTGATGATATATGTCCGAGTGGAAGTAGGGCTCTTCAGACCGAACGCTTCCCACTTCGCCGGATCATTCGAACCTTCGAGCCGTGCAAGCATATGTTCCGACTCGCTATTGATTTTAAACGGAATTTGCTCGTATGCTTGAGTGATTCGCGCATGAAATTCGTCGATCGGATTGCCGCTGGCAAGACTCTCCAAGTGGATGCCTTCGCGAGTGTAAGAAACGTATGCCAGATGGTCAGCCCAGAACTCGTCGATATAAAAAAGCCGTACCCGCTGCTCCGAAGGGCTCATCGGCTTCTCGCCTTTCAATATTCCGAGCCGTTCCTCGTATAAAATTCGCCTCTGATCCTCCACCATATCCGAATAACGGTTCAATTCTTGGCATATATGGAAGTTTTGGCCCATAACAACACGCTGAATATGCGCGATTTGGCTGCGGAGCACCGGATCTTCGAGAGCCTCATCCTGCCTGGGAGCGCGAATCGCTTTATTGATGCCGAACCGAAGCAGCAGCTCGTCCTCCAAGCTTATGAAAAATACGGAACCTCCAGGGTCTCCTTGGCGGCCGGAACGCCCGCGCAGTTGGTCATCGATCCGCACGCTTTCATTCACATGCGTACCAATCACGTACAACCCGCCCAGCTTGGCGACCACTTCGGCTTGCGCGGGGTTGCCCCCGCCAAGCCGAATGTCGACGCCGCGTCCCGCCATATTGGTAGACACCGTCACGGCGCCAATTTCTCCCGCTTTTGCGATAATATCGGCTTCTTCTGCGTCGTTTTTCGCATTCAGAACATGGCTGGGTACACCGGCAGCCGCTAGCGCCTCCGCCAGCATGTCAGACTCCTCGACGCTTGACGTACCAATGAGAATTGGGCGTCCCGTCGCATGGACGGACGAGATTTCATGTACAAGCGCCTTAAGCTTGGCTTCTTTATGGGTATAAATCCGGTGCGGATGGTCGATGCGTATGTTGGGCCGGTTCGGCGGAATCTGCACGACCTGCAGCGCATAAATATCTTGGAATTCCATAGCGGAAGCGTGCGCGGTAGCCGTCATCCCGCAAATCTTCGGATACAGGCTAATGAAGTGTTGAAGGGTGATCATCCCGAGAATTCTCCCGCCGGCTTCCGACTGCAGTCCTTCTTTGGCCGCAAGCGCGGCTTGCAGCCCGTCAGGCAAATACCTGTTCTCCGCCACGCGTCCGGTATATTCTTCGATCAGCTCGATGTTACCGTCCCGGACGATGTAATCGACATCTTTTTTTAATAACGATTCCACATGCAGCGCGCAATTCAATGACGTTAACAAATGACTGTTATGGCTATCGTACAAATTACCGCATCCCAGCAGTGCCTCCGCTTTCGCTGAGCCTGCTTCATTCAGGTACACGTTCCGCTGGAACTCATCGAAGTCGTAATGTTCATCTGGCTTAAGCTGCCGAGCCGCTTCTGCGAAACGAATGCGATCGTCGCTGGAAGAGCCCGACTCGCCCGAGATGACCAGCGGCAGCCGCGCTTCGTCGAGCAGCAGTGAATCCGCTTCGTCGACGATGACGTAGTGGAAAGGACGGTGCACGGTATCGGCTTCGGTTAGTGCGATCGTGTCGCGCAAATAATCGAATCCCGCCTCTTTGGCCGTAACATAGGTTATATCCTTGGCATACGCTTCCTGTTTCTCAAACAGGCTCATACCCGCTTGAACCGATTTTACCGTTAACCCGAGGAACCGATAGATCGGACCCATCCACACCGCATCTCGCTTTGCCAAATAATCGTTAAAAGTCAGCACATGAACGCCTTCGCCGGTCAGCGCATTTAGATAAGCAGGCATAACAGCAGAGAGTGTTTTTCCTTCACCGGTATGCTGCTCGATTACAAATCTCTCGTGCAGAGCGACGGCAGCCATGATCTGGACATCGTAAGGCTGTAATCCGAGCTTTCTCTTCGCTGCCTCGCATACTAACGCATAAGCATCGACAAGCAGCTCATCCAAAGGGGTACCCGATTTTGCTTCTTTTTGCAGCCGGAGGGATTCCGCTTGAAGCTGCTGATCGTCCCATGCTTTCAAATTCCGTTTCCTGATGAGCTCCGTTTTGTCCTGATAGACTTTCAGCCTATTCCGGCTATCGCGGTCTTTGAATTTTTGCATCAACTTGACGGCTAAATTCATCGGAACTTGATCCCTCCTTGGTGGAAATATGCGATTCAATAGCGGCTAAGTTATACCAATAATAACATATTTACCCACTATTCTCTCTCTATGGATAATCCATTTGCTCCTTAACACATTCGATCTCGGCGAGGGACATAAGATTCGTACCGTACATGATGGAATCGTAAACAAAAAACTCTCGTGTGTATATTGGAAGACACGTTATGTATTCCTTCGCTTCATTCCACAAAGGCCCAGCCTAAGCGTGATGAACGACTTAGGCTGGGCCTTTACTCTTTGCATCCAAAACAGGCATTGTTCGGCATGTCCATATTCATCGCTGAATAACCAACCTTTTATTTTATATGTCCGGCTTATTGAAATGTCGCAGGAGCCATTCTCGAAGGTTGTGGGGTTTGTTTTTTTTAGGATGAACTTCCTGCTTAGTTGGTTCAGCCTCAAGTTCATTGGTGAATTGATCCTTGTGGTCAATGATCCCCTTTTGGGAGTTTGCCGTGCCACGTTTATAACGTTTCTGCCAGCCCTTCTTGCCTTGATCGCTAATTTTCATTCCCTCCTAATAAATATCATAAATGCCAGGAGATCATTTCCTTGAGTGAACTCACTTACAACACAACAGAATATGCAGATCTATCCAACCCGGATTGTGCGCAGCAGCTCCGTACAAGGACCCTTTTTTCACCACGGGCATCAGATAACAAAAGTATAATAAAAGGATCGATCCATTAGTCGGATCGATCCTTTGGGACAAGTCGATTTTTTCGTTACTCACACCGATGTCATCAGGGGGACTTTAGGCTGCTCCGGAAGAGGATAGATCACTTCTTCATCAAATTCTATCCAGTCCAGATTTGCCATCAGCAGCAGGTGACGTTTACCCTTGGGGCTGGATGGCAGGCTGTCCGGGTCGCTGATGATGATGTGGTCACGACCAGCCGTTTCTATGCGACCGCGGTACACTCTGGCGTTCCACTGGTCGTTACCTTGGTAAGTGAAGTAGAACGTAGCGACCTTGCCTTTATTGAAGCGAATGATATTTTCGATAAATGATTCTTCCACTACACCCGTCGGAAACTGCTGCCCCGTCCCCATCGGGACCACGGGTTGGGCATACGCGGGTCCAGAATGCATAGTCGCGGGGAAGCCTTGAGTGAGATTGTTCCGCATGATGGATTCTGGATAAAAACCAGAATAATTATTCGTCGGATAAAAACTGTAGTATCCACAAGCCATAGGAAAATTCAGCTCCTTAATCATTATCTATAAAACTCTGGACAATAGCCAGGTACACCGACATAGAAACAATGATTCCTGTGTGCGTAAACGAACCTTGTCATAGGGGATCTTGGCATCGTGGGAGAACATGGCGCTCTCCATCTCTTTCCCGGGCTCGGGTTAAAAAACCATAAGCTCATCCTGGCTCGCGGATCCCTGTAACCATGCAACAAATTCCTGGCTCTCTGGAGGTCTTCTTCTCTGGGACGTTGTGTGTACAATGTTCCATTTAAGACTGGCTCAAAGTGAGGAATTCCGGTTCCAGGTATGGTTTGATAAATCGCATGGTTAATTTCACGCAGCGCTCTGAAGTCTGGATCACAGTCAGCCTCGACCCGATTGGCCACAACGGTTCCCACCATGTTCATCCCTAAGGCGCCTTCACCAATCGCTTCCGCCAACATAAGCTTCGCTAATGCATCCACGTCACGTGAAGTATGTTTTATTCGTCTCCCCAAGCTCACTCCCCCCCCTTTCGCTTATACAGATAACATATTGCAGAAACCTGTTCTAGGTAACTTGCCTATAGCCCATTTTTTTCGGATAAAGGAAATGGCTTGTCACCTTATCTGAAGGTGGCACCGTTTTGATAAGTCGAAAGGACAAGTTTAATCTGTTGAAACACGAACCCGACGTGCTTGTTATCCCGGGTTAGTCGGCTTGCCATGACCCCGCCTTCCAACGAAGAAACCACGAATGATGCGACAGCTTCTGTATTGAGACCTGACGACAGCTCCCCATTGGTGATCCCCTTGTCTAATATGCTTTGAAGAAACGCTGTGAATTGACCATGCGCGGCGGCCGCTTTCTCTCTGAGAGGGAGATATCCGTCATCCGCCTCCACCGCCGTGTTGAGCAAAGGACAGCCACCCTCGATCGGAGAATGGTTGACAGGATCTTCGTATACCGCGCATACCGCCATAATCTTGTCTATCGCCGTCTCCGCTTCTTCGGCAGCCTTCAAGAATTGCTCCATCACAATCCGCAAGCTGTAATCGAACGCTTCCTGCGCAATTTCGTCTTTACTGGAAAATGTCCGATAGACGCCGCCTTTGGTCAATCCGGTGACTTCTATGATGTCTTGTATCGAAGAGCCGGCATACCCTTTTTGATTAAACAATCCGGCTGATTTTTCAATAATATGCTGACGCGTCCTCTCGCCCTTACGCATGAAAGCCAACCCCCGTAGTCACGATAATAATATGATTTGGTTTCATATTAACATTTCTGTGGCCTATTCGAGAAATATTTGGTATGCTGTAAAAAACCGAACGGTTCGGTATTTTTTTAGAGGTGGTGCATTCTTAATGGATCAAGTGAAAATTGTCCGCATTCCCATTCTTCCGATGTACATGGTTAACGCCCATCTGCTGCTTGGTCCGGACGGGTGTGTCTTGATCGATGCAGGAATACCGGGTTCCGAGCAGAAAATAGGAAGAACTCTGGCGAAAGAGAAGCTGACCTTCAAGGATATCAAGCTCATCATCATCACGCACGCACACGTTGATCATGCCGGCAGTGCTGCAAGAATGCGAGAACTCTCAGGAGCTCCCATACTTGCCCATGAAGACGACGCCAAGTATTACAGCCGGGAAGAACAGATGTCCTTCTGCCCAACGGGACGTTTTGCCCGGTTGTTTTTAAAAACGGGTTTCATCCTTCAGCCTTATGAAACATTCACGCCGGATGTACTGATTTCCGGAAAACAGGCCATCGATTTGTCTCGTTATGGTATACCCGGCAAGGCCGCCCATACTCCTGGGCATACCTCCGGATCTATTTCGGTGGAACTGGAGTCGAAAGAAGCTGTCGTGGGCGATCTTTTGGCCTCAGGCATTTTGATAGGCGGCATCATGAGGAAGCGCCACGCCATACGCCCGCCATTCGAAGACGATCCGCACCGGGTAGCCGAAGAGCTTCTGCGCTTACTCTCAGCCGGTCACCACACCTTTTATTTGGGTCACGGCGGCCCGCTGCGAGCTGACGAGGTTTACCGCCATGCCCAAACGCTGAAAGGGTTACCGGCTGTATAACCTATAAAGCAAGGACAGAGCTCCCAACATTCATGTATTTGAAAAGGAGGATGCACATGAGTTACCAACTTATCATTCCTGATTCGGCCCTATGTCAAAAGGCGACCCAGCTTGTTAAAGAGCTGTCACCTGATTTTCTCTTCAACCATTGCGGCCGTACCTATCACTTTGGTCGATTATTAGGTGAACGTGAAAAATTAAAGGTCGATTTGGAATTGTTCTACATTGGAGCGATCATGCATGACTTGGGACTGACGCATGCATGTGATCGTGGATGCTCTTTTGAACAGGATGGAGCCAAAGCCGCGGAAGAATTTCTTCTTTCCCACCGCTACCCTCAGGAAAAGCTTGATATTGTTCGCGAAGCTATCATTTTGCATACGATGGTTGAAGCAGAATCCAAGCGACCTGAAATCGCATTAGTCCACTTTGGAGCGGGGTTTGATATCGGACATTTTCATATACAAGATCTGCCGTCTGAACGAGTTCAGGAAATATTGGAAGCCTATCCTCGCTTAGGATTTAAAAAAGCATTTACCGAAGTACTGATGAAGGATGCCAGTCAAAAGCCTGGAACGCTATCTGACCAATTGTTACAATGGGGGATTGAAAAAATGATTGTAGAAGCGGGATTTTCGGAGTGATTACTTTTAGCGCCGTGTCTTCCATACTGCAGCATTCATAGAATGCTACCTTCTGTCCATCATTCCCACTGCAAAAACTTCGAAGCCTAGCTTTTTGTAGTAAGCGATGTTGTCTTCACTACAAAACAATTGGATATGTAGATTCCCTTCCCGACACTTATCCACTAGCCTTCGAACGATTTCAGATCCAATTCCTTGTTTTTGATAACTTGGATGGACGACGATACCGCAGATACAGGCATTAATCACACCGTCTGAAATAACGCGTCCAGTACCAATTAATTTCTCTTTCTTATACGCATTAATGACATACCAGCTTTGGACTACTGCTTTTTCTAACTCTTCCTTTGATAATTGAAGATAACGATTCCAGTCTACGGAATCATACAGCTCAAACAGGTCATCACAACTAGACAAGCCGCTGCTATAGTGAAAATCCATAGGAACCACTCCTTTGGGCTTTACCTTTTATTCTTCATAAAGAAAACAAAATAATTTATCATCATAATATCCCTACTACTATAAAACATAATAAATGATACAGGATCGCTGCCGATCCTGCGAAAGATTCGTCACCGCGGCTAAACCCACATGGGATCAAACACCCTACTCTTCTTTTTGGATTATTCTTTGTTCATCTAACAGCTTAGCACAATTATTATTATCATGATCCTCCAAACACAGCCTGGAAACTTCATGCTTGCGAACCTTGACTATACATTATATGGATTCTAAGATTGACAATAGTCCCTTGAATGCACGGGATCCTTACATACATCTTAGGAGGCACAGCAATTTGAAGAAGAAAAAAACGGCGGCCATACTGTTGGCAGCACTTATGCTCACACCTTTATACGGTACAAGGGGCCGCGGCTAACGTAGCCGCCCAGCTCGTTCCTCATTTCAAGCTGGTCGATAACGGCCGGCTGATCGACACCTCGAACGACTCTCCGATTCTCTATAATGAGAAGACGTATGTCCCTCTCCGGCTGGTCAGTGAGGCGCTCGGCTATGAAGTCACTTGGGATGGTACCGTACAAGCAATCCATTTCAATCTTCCGAAAGCAAGTTATCCTCTGCTGCAGAATGAGGGCGTGGAGCTCCTCTCGGCCGAACCCAAATACGAGATCATGACAGCGCTAGACAGCTCGCGCTATCTCGGTTCCATCAATCTTGAAATTGTTTATCAGACCCGGAGGATTTGGATCGGGAGCCGATCTTTACGCTGGAGCAGTTGAACAAGGACCAAACCGTCCTGACTTCGGATACCGAGCTGTTGAACAAGAAGAAGGGTATCCACAAGACGACCGTTTTTGCCGATTCCATCTCACTTCCATATAAGATGGAAGAAGGCAAGGAAGCCGCGATCAAGAAGATGTCCGCGGATTATTTCTACCGGTATAAACTCAAATAACAACCTTCAACAACCCTGGCCGGTCCGGCCAGGGCTTCGTCGTTTTTGCACCTGTGTGCGCTCGAATCCTCCGCTATGCCAAGAGCAGCATACTCCGATTACAGCATGACAAGAAGCATGGGATGTGAGTTATCCGATCGGTGGCACGATTTCCCTTGATGTCCCGTTATATGTATAAGTAATTTCAGTATTCAAGCTTATGATTCCATCCCCGTCATCGGATTCCATCTCCAAAAGGGCAGAAGTCGGCAGCATGGTTGTTGAATTGATCTTGAAATGCTGTTTCGCTGCAACGGTTTTGGGCGCTGTTCGATGTTTTTGTACGATTCTATCATATTTTTGCACGTCGTATTCGATCTCGATACGGATCTCGCTCCCTGATGTCTCCAGTTGTATATCTTGGATCGCTTCTACATTTTCACGGGAGAAGTACTTGGTCAAGCTTTCTTGTGCTGCACTTTCACCCAGCCCCTCGCTAACGATCCACTCTCCTGTTATATGATCCCTCGAGTAGGCTTTTCCTTGGACCTCCCTTATTTCCTGCTCCACTTCCTTATCACCCGATTGAAAGGACGATTTGGAATGCAGAGCGAACTCAGGTTTGAGGTGAATATCGCCTTCCATGAACATGATCAGATCGGTATCCGGACCGGTGAGGGTCATGGAGCCTTCGTATGAATAACGCTTCACTTGTTCGATCGCTGAGATGATGGTACTGAATACTGCTTGCTCTTCATCCGACATGATATACGAAGGTTCAATCACCTCCTCCTGATCTTCCTCATCCAAATCCACGTTGTGATAGACCTGCTGCACCTCTTCCAGATTCTCGAGGGCGTTGATCATGCTCTCGAACTGAGCCTTCGCGTAAGCCGGCAGAGTAATACAGTGCTGGGCTTCCATCGTCTGCTCGACCATGGTGAATTCCGCTGCGCCGGCGTTCTGGAGCACTTCCTGCATAACATGGAATTCCTCCAAAGGGCAGAGAATGATCACCGTATCGTCCTCTTCGATGAAGTAATAATCCCTTACCGGCGAATCGCTGAGAAGTTCATACGCTTCTTCGAAGCTTAAGCCGGTCTGGCCGATCACCCCCATCGCGTCGAACATGTAATCCACGGAACCGCTCTCACCCAGGCTTATGCCGCTCATCTCGAAAGCATCGCGCACTTCGGAAGCCGTACGGTTCACATTCCGGGTCAGTGCCTCGACAATAACCTTCGTGCCGTCACCCCCGAAGCCTTCAAAGCGGATCTCTTCATAGATTTCCTCGCTTCCGCCTTGGGCTTTCTCCAGTGCGCGGTCGATCATCGCCTGCGGCACATTATAAGTCTTTGCACGATCAAGGACTGCCTTCAGGGAGCGGTGAGGTTCCGGATCAGGCTCCCCCCGTTTGGCCACGGCATAGATTTCACGGCCGAATTTCTCATAAATGCTTCTTGCACCGGCATCATTGGATGCAATCTTCTCTCGGATCCTATTCCACTTATGGGCCATATTGTTCCGCTCACTTTCGAACTGGATGTACTCGGTCGGATGATATCATCCCTTGTCCATATTCTACCATAATCTCTCCAGCTCTTCATGACCGCAGCTCCTTTCGAATACAAAAAAGGCCGAGGCAGCATTTTCGCCCCGGCCCTTACGGTTTGACAGCAAGTCCACCGCCTTAAGCGATGCCGCCGCTCTAGTATTCGTCATTCGTCGAGAACCAGTTGTTTCGCGCGACGCTGCGATACCAATAGAAGCTTTCTTTGGGTGTCCGCTCCAGCGTGCGGAAGTCCACATGAACGAGTCCGAACGGCTTGGTGTAGCCGTAAGCCCACTCAAAGTTATCGAGCAGAGACCACTGCATGTACCCTTTCACATTCACGCCCGACTCGATAGCACGGTGCAGCGCGATCAGATGACGGCGCAGGAACTGCGTGCGCCTGCGGTCCTTCACCCTGCCGTCCTTCTTCTCCGCCTCGTAGCAGGCGCCGTTCTCCGTGATGAAGATCGGGATATCGCCATAGGTATCCTTCACCCAGCGGAGCACCTGGTAGAAGCCCTCGGGATAGACGTTCCAGTCGAAGTCCGTCTTCTCCATCTCCGTATCGACCACCTCAATATCCAAGATGCCCTGCCCCGGCGCATCCTTGGCCACACCGCCCGTATAATAGTTGATGCCTACGAAGTCGATCGGCTGGGAGATATCCTCCATGTCGCCCGGCTGAATGTTCAGCTTGAAGCCCTTGGACTCATAGTGGGCCGTCTGCTCCTGCGGATAGCTGCCCCGGAACACCGGCTCGAAGAACCAAGTATTGAAGTAGTCGTGACGGCGCTTCGCGGCCTGCAGGTCTGCCTCGCTCCGGCTGTAAGGCACGAACCATTCGGTGTTCGGCGCGTAGCCGATCGCTCCTGCCATGCCCAGCTCCCGGAACCGGCGCACCGTGCGGCCGTGGGCCACCAGCAGGTGATGCGCCACATCCAGCGCGGCCTGAAAATCGGTCCAGCCCGGTGCGTGCGCGCCGAGTTCATGGGAGAGGAAGGAGACGCACCACGGTTCGTTAAACGTGATCCAGTTCTTGATCTTGCCGTTCAGACGCTTGAATACCGTCTCCGAATAATGGACGAAGGCATCGATCGTCTCCCGGTTCGTCCAGCCCCCGCTGTCCTGCAGCTTCTGCGGCAGATCCCAATGGTACAGCGTGCAGAGCGGCTCGATCCCCGCCTCCAGCAGCGCGTCCACGAAGGTCTCGTAGAATTCGAGGCCCTTCTCATTCACCTCGCCCGTTCCATTCGGATATATGCGCGGCCAAGCGATGGAGAAGCGGTACATCGTCACGCCGAGCTGCTTCATCAGCGCAATATCCTCTGTCCAGCGGTGGTAGCTGTCGCAGGCAACGTCGCCGTTATCCCCATTCAGTACCTTGCCCGGCGTTCTGGCGAACGTATCCCAGATGGACAGCCCTCGCCCATCCTCTTGGGTTGCGCCTTCGATTTGGTATGCGGCGGTAGCGACTCCCCAGCGGAAGTCCGGTGGAAATTGGAAAATGGTCATGAATAACGCCTCCTTATTGACTTTTACCCTATCGGAGAACCTGATACGCCCACACGATACGTTTGATTATAATGCAGCTGTCTTCAAATACCACCCAACAAATCCGATCAAAAGTCCCTTTATAATAGGCTCCTTTCCCCCAGTCTTCAAATCAAAAAAACGTGAGCTCCGATGATCATTCTTCAGAGTCTCACGCTTCTGTCCATACTATGATCTATAGCTTCCGATGCCTAAGAATTCGTCCTGACTAATCTGGCGCAGTTCATAGTCCGCTCCGATGCTCTTCAGTTCGTCCACCAGTTTAACCGCACCCGAGTCAAGGCCCTTATAGACTAGCAGAGGAGCCGCCTCCAGATAGGTTTTCGCTTGTGCATAATCGCAGGAGAACCTTTTTTTGATGAACACCCATGTTTTGATCTTGTCGGTGCCTGGTCCGGTAATATAAACATGGCAGTAGTCATATGGTTCATCCGCACCGTCCTCCCACTCCCCGGTACTTGCCGGCCGCAGCATACTATGAAGAAACTCTAACAGATTGTCGTAAGCAACGGAGAAATCCCACGATCCTGCTCCATGTACCGCGGTATAAATAACCGTATCCCCTCTCGAGAGATCGATACAATAGGGATCGCCTTCATCCGAAGCAATGACCAGATAGTCCCTCGGCCAGTCCGCAATGACTTCATCCGTAACATGATTATAATTGTACCCCGACTGCCCTTGCAGGAGATCCTTGGCACCATAAATATCCATGTTCATATATTCGTCCGTACTCCAGGATACCGATTCGGGGACATAATGCTTCAAGAAGTACAAGTATTCCTCAGGCAGACTCCATGTGCCGGTAACGCTGCGGAGCGCCTGATCCTCTGCTGTGGTCATCAGCTGCATGGGATATTTGGCGTAATGATCGGGATGTTGTTCCCGCTTCTCCTCTAAAGCCGCCTGCATTTTCGCTATAACCGCATCGATTTCCTGATAAACCGTCTCCACTGAAATCACCACTTTGATGGATAGTATCTCCAAGGTTACCCGCGGCCGGCGGCCAGTGCCAGCTCGGAGAGCCATGCTCCCCGATCCCCTGCGGCCTTGGCGGCTGTCTTCTTCAGCTTGTCCGTTCCGCCCCAGATCAAATAAACGATATGCTCCACCTCATAGTCCGGAAGGCCGCGGACTTGATCGAGCAGCAGCCTCAGATGCCTCTCGTCTTCCATATCGGCTTTGATCTTCACCTTCATTGAATCCGTGCTGTGCAGCATGCATTTCACCAGCGTAGGAATCGTCTCCGCGTTAACGCCATGACGCTCGGCCCAAGCGACCGTGAAGTGATTCTGAACGGACTGGTGTTCTTGATCAACCTTCTCCAATAGTACTGTTCTACCAACGGGGAGTAAGCCCGTATCCGCCAGGCCCAGGCCGAAGACCGCATAACTGCCCGGTCATGCAGCCTGCTTCCCCTTCCCCGTCCGCGTACCATTCGAATGGTTCCATCGCCGCCCGGGCGTACTCCTCCAGCAAGGGATGCAAGCCCGGATATTCCAGAGCATTGGCAAAGAAGCGGTGCGTGCCCGACTTGGCCAGCCCTTTCATCGGCAGCCACTGCTTGACGCCGGATTTCAGCTTGATCTGATAGCTCTTGGGGAAGCCCGAGCTTACCAACCGGATCAGAAAGCGGAGGGCATTCGCGTAGCTCTCTTCCGTTTCCTGCTTCATCGTTATGACCGCCTCGGCAAAGACATCGTTGGCTGTGCATTCCACCAGTTCATCCCGGTAGCTCACGTCTTCCTTGGCGAACGTTCCGCTGCCTTCCTTCGTCAAACGTTGGGCCCGGGCGCTTCCGAGCTCGATAGCCCAATTCAACATTGCGAGCCCCTCACTCCGGCTGTAGGAAGGCCCATATCTCAGAATCAGCTTCGCGGCATAGAGGACCAGTTCGATCGGACCCTGCTCGGTATGCTCCAGCCGGGCACCGCTTTTTTTCTTATATTCTTTCTGCCACTCTGTTCCTATAGAATCGAAATAAAGAGGCAGCCACCGATGCTCCACCCAATGCCGCAAAGCCGAAGTCAAATAACTCCGATGCTCTGCAAGGTGTTTGTCCCCTTTATTCACGCCTTGAATCTTCTCGAAAACAGAAAGAACCGGGCCGGGATCCGCATCCGGAAACAGCCCATCGTCCAACAGATGTCTGGAGAGGAAAAACGTCTCCAGGGGCTGGGTCGGATCTGTTCCCGCTTCGAGCCTATCCGCGATATAACTGGAAATACGTTCCAGCAACTGCTTCTTCTTGGTCTCGTCGACCTGTTCGAGTATACGAACGCTAACTCCGCCTTCCCTCGTCTGAAACCTGCCGTTAAAAGTAAATCGATAATCGATGAAGGAGGGCGGCAGCGCGTTCAACGTATGCCGCATATAAGCAGCAAGCTCAGGGACGATCCGCTCACGTACCTGCTCCTCGGTCAGCGGCCCGCCGGCGCCGGCCCCGCCTCCCGGCATCGTAAAATCGAGCTCTTCATCCATCACGTCCACCCTGCCCTCTGCATATTCGAGCAGAGCTGAACTGTGAATCCCGGCCTGCAGCGAGGTACGCTTCACGAGTTCTTCCGCGTCCACATCGCTGATATAGGCCTTCCAATGGTCGATCTCCCGTTTCATTTCGTCCAGAATCGTTTCCAGCAAATGATCCATTTCCATCCCATGCTCCTTTACGCAGCCGTATACTTCCTGCTCCCGGAATACGGCTCGTGTGAGTTCCTTTCTATCATAGCCCGTCCACGAAGGCAGAACAAACCGCTGCTTGGCTTCGTGCTTCTTTTTATTTGCGCATCCGGAAAATGGGTTTATTCTCGATGATCCGAAGAGGCTGCGTCCATTCCTCCGAATCAGGCAGCGAATCCAGCGCATCCTCAACAGCCTGCAGCTTTGCATCCAGGGTATCGATATAATGCAGGGCAATGGCCTCGGGGATTTGCGGCTGCACCGGACTGCCCCATTCCCCGAGATTGTGATGGGAGAGAACCAAATGCTGAAGGATCACGATGTTCTCGCTCGAGACGTCGATCCCCAGTGCAATCGCAGCTTCAATAACCCAGTTTGCCGCCAGCGAGATATGCCCCAGCAATTTCCCTTTCAGACTATAATCGGTTACGATCCCGAGCTCTGCATTCATCTCCTCCGGTTTGGCTATGTCGTGCAGGATGATGCCCGCTTTGATCAGGTCGGGATTCAGGAAAGGCCGCTGCCTGGCGACGAATTCACCGAGCTCAAGCATCCGGCAAATATGGTAAGCCAGCCCCGCATAGTAAGCATGATGCATGGCCTTGGCGGCCGGATAATGCATCAGCCTCTCTTCCACCTTGGAGATGCAGAATTCCACCACGCTTCTGCATTCGCTGTCCTGAATGCCGGCTGCCGTTTGTTTGATGATATGTACCAGATCGATCGGTTGAATCGGTGCTGATTTAATAAAGTCCGTTAGCTTGCAGCCATCCTCTTCCGTGGCCTTCCGAATCCGGTTAATCTTCATCTGCGGTTTTTCACGGTACATTTGGACAAGTCCCTGTACCTTCACCAGCATCATCGGGAAGTACGTCTCTTTATCGGCTGCCGAGACATCCCAGAGCTTCGCCGGGATCTCTCCGCTCGAATCCGCCAGGACAAAATCAAAATAATTCTTCGGAGGGGCTGCATTGGTTTGCTTGATCTCGGCTTTCTTCAGCAAATAATATCCTGTAATTTCGTCACCTTCGGTAAATGTTCGAATCAAAGTCACGGTATGTCGCTCCTTACTGTGGGGTTACTGAGTTATTCGACAGCAACCGCCTCAGTGCCTTCAAGAAGCGAAGAGAAGATACGAAGCTCGGAGTTCCCATGCATAAGGATATTAAAAATATTAGGGTTAAACTATATTTTGTTAAGTTGTTATGTATGCGCTTACCTTCTATAATTTTCCTAGAAAGGAGGTGACAGCCCCCATTCCCGATGGATGGTACGGGTTAGACTATGACGCAAGAAGGAACAACCGGCAGGCAGGATGCGGGTTGGCAGTAACACACTAATCCAATTGTAGGAGGTTTTTTAATGTTTACAATGAAGAAGAAAATGTTGACGGTACTTGCTGCAGCGGCCATGAGTTTCAGTTTATTATCGGCCCCTTCCCATGCAGCGACAGACTATTGGCAGAATTGGACTGACGGCGGCGGGACGGTGAATGCCGTCAATGGATCCGGCGGCAATTACAGCGTGACATGGTCGAACACCGGCAATTTTGTGGTCGGTAAAGGCTGGGGCACCGGGTCACCAACCAGAGTAATCAACTACAATGCCGGCGTCTGGGCGCCTTCCGGCAATGGCTATTTGACGCTCTACGGATGGACAAGAAACTCACTCATCGAATATTACGTCGTTGACAGCTGGGGCACTTATCGGCCTACCGGCACGCATAAAGGCACCGTAACCTCGGATGGAGGCACCTATGACATCTATACGACTACACGGTACAACGCCCCTTCCATTGACGGGACACAGACATTCACCCAGTTCTGGAGTGTCCGGCAGTCGAAGAGACCGACCGGAAGCAATGTCCAGATCACTTTCAGCAACCACGTGAACGCATGGAAAAGTAAAGGCATGAACCTGGGAACCAGCTGGTCTTACCAGGTGCTGGCGACCGAGGGGTATCAAAGCAGCGGAAGTTCTAACGTAACGGTGTGGTAACAGACCATCTGCAAGCAGGACCGCTGACGGGTGCTGAATCTTTGCCACATTCATAAGACTTAGCGTCATGGAAGCAATAAAGGCCTGCCGGCCTCAAAGCCGGCGGCCTTTATCCTTCCACACAGGATACTTCCCTGCAGGGATCCTTTTCCTATCCGTTGAAAGGAGATCAGCCGATGAAAAAGCCATTCCATTTCCTCATCACAGCAGCCATCCTCGTTGTAGTCAGCGCTTGTTCGCCAAACCTGCACCAGAGCAATAAAATGTCTGATCCGAAGGATCACTTGGTGCTGGTCAAAGGCGGGACTTTTATGAATACGAAGTCCAACTACTATGGAAAAAGTGTAACCCTATCGAGCTTTTATATCGGCAAATATGAGGTCACTCAAAAAGAGTGGATGGAGGTGATGGGAAGCAATCCCTCCGAATTCAAAGGCGATCATTTGCCCGTTGAGAAGGTAAGCTGGTATGACGCTGTGGAGTACTGCAATCAACGGAGCCTAAAAGAGGGCTTACAGCCATACTACACGATAGATAAGACCCGAAAGGACCCTAATAATAAGAGTGACAATGATCCTCTAAAGTGGACCGTAACGATCCATGCGGGAGCCAATGGATACCGGCTTCCGACCGAAGCGGAGTGGGAATATGCTGCAGGAGGAGGCCAGATGAGCAAGAATTACACCTACAGCGGAAGCCAGAATGCAGATGATACGGCATGGTATTGGAGAAACGCCGGAGACCAGTATTTAACGGGCGACTGGAACTGGCCGATCATCGAGAAGAACAAGAATCGAACAAAACCGGTCGGCAGCAAGAAACCCAATGAGTTAGGACTTTACGACATGTCGGGCAATGTAAGGGAATGGTGCTGGAACTGGTACGGAGACGGGGATGGTAACAGCGGTTCATACCGGATTGTGAAGGGCGGCGGCTGGCTCGGCGACGTCCGCAGCAGCGAGATCACTTATCGGGGCAAGTTCGAAGCGAATGGTGTCGGCCCGGATCAAGGCTTTCGTGTGAGCCGCAGCGAGTAAACCCATGGAGGGGAGAACTTACCTTCTCTCCATTTGTTCAATCCTGACCCCGAAGTCTGTAAACCGCTCGATTGCAGCATCAGTGGAAACCAGTGTTTCAGGGAGATACACGGCCCCCTCCGCGGGAGGCTTTCCATCCAGCCCCAGAATTCGCTCGATCGAGACCAATACCCCAAGCCCGGTAAGATGCGCCTGACCGTTGGAGTCGGAAACAACAATCCGGCGTTTGACTTCCTCCCCCGAATGCAGAACCCCTTCCATATCGATGTACACCTCGTGGGACGCCCTGCCTCCGGCTCTGGTTCCATTGGATTCGCTTTGAACATAATCCCAACGGATATCCGAAGCATTGGTGATTCCCGCCAGACTCGGTACGTCCAGTAAGGATACGGGATAGCCGTCCACGATTCGATCATCGGCGATATGGACTTGACGTACATGGCTGTCAGCGTTCACCCATTCCCACTTTCCGCCCCGGCGCAGCAGTGCACGATCGGACAGCACTTCGTTATTCTCAAAATCACTGGCATTCATGGGGCCGATGGGATCAAGGGGGTCATAGACGGAGGCCACCGCGATGGAGGCAATCGACCGAAAATCCTTCGAGGCCCTTTGGGCAACAAGCATATTCACTCCCCCATCCGAGTGACCCAGCAGAACAATAGGGCGTGTGGGCGGGGATTGAAGTGCGGCAAAGGTCAAAGGGGCTACGTCCCCGGCCAATTTGGTAATCCCGATATGCGCAATATGATGCGCATAAGCCGCATGAAGCAGCGTATCCGCCGGGTCCTGCAGGGCTGCCACAATCAAGTCTACCCCGCCAAGCCCGCTTAATGTACGTTCGATGTCATGTACATCAAGATAAGCCGCTCGGGCTCCGCCCAATTGCCGGGCCAACGCCTCGCCCTGTTCAGGATTTCTTCCTCCGAGGACAATCTCGATATCCTTGTTGATCTTTCGGAGATGCCGAGCGATACTGCTTCCAATCACCCCATATCCGCCTGCGATCAGAACTCGTGAACTCATTCCTATTCCTCCTTAGAAAAGCTGAACTATGAGGGTAATTATGCATCACAGGCGGAATGAAGGGAAGTACGCACTTTTTGGTGTTATGGATACCGTAAAGTATCATAGGAACGAAAAGGTGCCCCGCACTCCCCCCTCATCTGAAGCCCCTCATGGTCCGCCGCAGATCTTCGACCCACTTCTCCGGAATCTCCCAAGGAATGAAATGACCGCCCTGTTCATGGACGGTGATCTGGATATGGTTATACCAAGGGGCACGATCGCTCTCCAGAAAGCTGCGAACGCGATGCTCCGTTGTGATGCCGGGCGGGTTCTCGTAGCCCACGAAGGTGATCCCCGTCGGCGCTTCAACGACCGGCCAGCGATCATGGGACGGTGCCCAGGGGTAACGGTTATTGTTCGCATAGGTGCGCATCGAGGTTTCGATCGTATGGGTAACCCAATAGATGGTGGCGTGTGTGAGGATGTCGTCTTTGGAGAATACATGTTCAATATCGCCTTTGTTGTCACTCCAATGGTTCCAGCGTTCCAGGATCCATGCCAGCATTCCTGCGGGCGAGTCGCTCAACCCGTAAGCGAGTGTGCCTGGGTCCAGTACATGTACAGCGAGGTGGGATGCAAAACGGCGGTCAAACTTCACCATCTCCTTCCGAATCCCCTCCGGGATACCCTCAGAAATCGGACGGCCTCCCGCGAAATCCCAAGCGCGGTCCCCGTTAAAAAAATTGAGCTTCAGCGCTGATCCGATATGAATCGCATAGAGCTCGTCGCTGTATTTGTGCCCCAGCTGCCCCGTTATAAGGGCCCCCACGTCGCAGCCGCCTGCAGCGTATTTCTTGTAGCCGAGAACATCCGTCATGAGGGTGTGCCAGAGATCGGCCATCTTCCAAAAGTTCATGTCGGGATGATGGGACAGGGGCGCCGAAAATCCGAAGCCGGGCAGAGAAGGTACGATGACGTCGAAGGCGTCGGACGGATCGCCTCCATATGCGCCCGGATCGGCAAGGGGATCTATGACTTTGGCCCAATGCCAGAACGTCCAAGGCCAGCCATGAGACAGGATCAATGGAATAGGGTTCGGTCCCCTGCCCGGTTTTCGCATGAAATGCACGGGGACTCCGTCCACATTCACTTTGTAATGTTCATAGGCGTTGATGGCACGCTCGGACCGGCGCCAATCAAACTTGTGAATCCAGTAGTCCACAAGCTCCTCCAAATACTTGCGGCTGACCCCGTAAAACCAGTCGTCATTACCGGCATCAAGCGGCCACTTGGTGGACTTCAACCGATGCTCAAGATCGGCAAGCAGCTCATCGGATACGCAGATCGGACTTGGTTCGGGCAAGAATGGTGGTGTTGTCATAGGACCTCCTTGGTTCATATGGAATGTATTCACTGTCCCCCTGCAGCAAATTATATCAGTTATTTATATAAATTACTAATATATAATGCCGTGGTTTGCCACATCACTGCACACCAGGAGACGGGGTCGTCAGTGAAACCATTCCTTGCCATGGGCATAAACGGCCGTTGATCCCCGCTTGGTGCCGGCCAAAAGCTGCGCAGACCCAAGGTCTACGGTTGGTTCGCCAGATCGACCAGACGCTGTAAGGCAGGTAATGCATCGTGAATGGCGCGTCGTTCCTCAGGAGTGAGTCCTTCCATGAATCTGGAGAGATGAGCAATGCGTTCCATACGGCGCGAATCGATCACATGAGCCCCCTTGTCGGTAATATGTACGAGAACCACTCGGCCGTCATTCGGGTCGGACCGGCGCTCCACGAGCCCGTCCCGTTCAAGGCGTGTCACAAGCTGTGTGATAGCGGACTGTGTCACTTGTTCATTGGCTGTCAGCTCGGTCAGCCGCATAGGACTTTTGCGGGATAAGGTATGCAGGACGGACAGCGTCGTAAAATTCAGTTTTTCCACGGACGGCAAGCGGATGATGATCCTTGTGAGTTCTTCAAAGACCATGGCGAAATCGGCGGCAATCAGCTCATTGTTATTGGATGGAGTTGTCATGCCACGATTATATCACAATCCCAAAAGCCGTTACTATCGCCAGCCTCCTGACCCGGCACTCCCCTTCCCCAGCCGCAAAGAGACACAGCTTCCACAAGCAAGCTGTGTCTCCGATCTGCCGGCTTGGTTGACACGCACTGCACTCACATCTCCAGGTTGTCCGTCAGCGTAAGCCGGACGATCCGCTGCTCCGCTCCGCGGTAGAAGGTGACCTGAAGCGTATCGCCTGCCTTCTTCTCCGTGAAGAGATATTGGCGGAATTCACTGGTGCTCGTGACCGGCTGGCCGTCCAGTGCGGTAATGACGTCGCGGGACTGCAGCCCGGCGGCAGCGGCAGCTGAGCCCGGCATGCTGCGCTCAATCACGACCCCATCTTTGACATCCGCGGGCAGACCCAGCTCCCTGGTGTAGTAGGCCTTGGGGATCACCGCCAGGTCGATGAGGTTCACGCCGATGGTCGGTCTTTGCACCTTCCCGCTCTGTTCGAGCTCCTGGATGACCGGCAGAGCCCGGTGCACCGGGATCGCGAGACCAATCCCCTCGACGGCCTCCGTGCTGATCTTCATCGAATTGATGCCGACAAGCTCCCCGTTCAGATTCACCAGCGCCCCGCCGCTGTTGCCCGGATTGATGGCCGCATCCGTCTGGAGGGCCTCCGATTGGAAGTCGGGCGTTCCGTCTTCGTTAACATCGATCGGTATCATCCGCTCGATCCCGGAGATGATGCCGGATGTTGCGGAGCCGGCGAAGCGCAGTCCGAGCGGATTGCCGATGGCCACGACCGGCTCGCCGATGCGCAGCTTGGAGGAGTCGCCGAAGCCGATCGGGGTTTTGGCCGCATCCGCGCTGATCGTGATCACGGCCAAGTCCGTCCAGATGTCGCTTCCGACCAAGGCGGCGGGAACCTTCGTATTATCCGACAAGGTCACCTCAAGCTGGCTTGCCCCGGCGACGACATGGTGATTCGTGACGATATAAGCTTTGCCGTCCGCCTTCTTGTAGATGACCCCCGACCCCTCCCCGGCCGGCAGACCTTCGCTGGAAGGCGCTTGTTCGATCACACTGCTGCCGTCCTGGATATTGGTGATACCCACAACGGATGATGCCACTTTCTCCACCGTATCCGAAACGTTCAATACTCCCTTGGGAGCAGCCAGCGCGTCCTGAATGCTGCTGTTCGGCGCCTCATTCACCAGTTGGAAGCTTCCGGCCGTCTGCTGGGGCTGAGCCCCGTCCATCACCAGACCCAGCAGCAGGGCACCGCCGACCGCTAGCCCCGCCAAACCCGCAGGAACATATCTGGTTTTGCCGCCCGGACGCTCACTGTCCCGATCCTCATGTCCCATCTTCATCCCGCCTCCTCCTCCTGTGTGCAGCTTATACTGCTCTAATACCCTCTTCCAGGGAGCTTGAACACAGGAGCGGGACCGCATCGGTTTCGGGGCACGGTAACAACCTTGATTATAGTGAAGGGGAAGCAGCGGGAGACAGAACGACATTGTCTATATAAAACGATTCCGTAGGATTCGAACTTTCTACATATAAGCTTAACACCGCCGCATCAGCTGGAGCCGTATAGGTTCCCTTCACCTGAACCCAATCGGTCGTCGAAACCGATGCACTGCCGATGCCGACATAAGACACGCCTTGGTCTCCGTCCACCTGCATGGTTAATTTGATGCTGCTTGGCGATGCAGGCACCTCAGCGAGTCGGACATAGGCGGAGAATTCATAGGCTACCCCCAGCTTTATCTTATCCGTCACATTGGTGATGGGTCCATGCCAGGAAGAAGTCCGGTTCGTGGTCTTCAAGCTGTACTGGCCCGATTGAAACTGTTCCTGAGTGACTTCGACAACGTTACTGCCGGAGCGTCCACTCCAACCCTCGGTTGAATTCTCCTCAAAGTCGTAGATGTGTGTCTTCACTTCGACGTTCTCCCTGTGTGCCGTCGCCAAACGTAAAAGCGTCCACGTGAAACAGCTTCTTATCGTAGGCTCCTTTAAATACTAGATACATGTCGTGGAACCCGTAAGCCCCATCCTGGGGATTCGTATCGAGCATCGCAGGGAGAGTGATCCATTCCCGGGCATCACTTTGACCCGGAACCGTAAAGGTGCCGACGAGCTTTCCATTCACCGGATCGTCCAGTCTCACTTCGATGGTCCCTCCATGGAGAGGAAAGACATGGGCACTCATCCCGAGGATGTGCAGCTTCTCTGCGATGCCATTGGCCGTCCCGTCAGCAAAATTCACGTTGGTGTACTTCAGATAATGGCCGTTCTTGGCATCGGCCAGGTACTTCCTGCCTGTCCCGTCCCGTTGTACGGCCAGTCCGCCGGCTTGTCCGTCATTTTCTTCCGCTTCATACGTCGAGAACACATCCTTCATCTCTTCGAACGCAGGCAGTTCGAATGACTTCGGAATGAAGGTCGTTACGCTTGCGCCCTTCAGTTCTACCGTGAAGGAGGAGTCCTTTCCTTTGATGCTCTTCAGCTTTTCCAAATTTTCATTGGATGAAGTGCGGTAAGGAGCAAGCTCTTGGGTCAGCAGAGGAAAGCCGTTCAGGTTGAATGTGATCTGCTGGTTGTCAGGGCTGTTGTTGACGGCGACGATCGCAAAATTCCCGTTCTCCGGATGCTTGTAGGCTGTGATCATGACCTGATCCATGGGATGCTTATCCGCTCCGATCATGATATAGCCGGGGCGGATGAACCGGCTGTAATTTCCAAACGAATAATACCTTTTGAATACCCGGAATAACCCGTTCTCCTGATTGGCCTCATCGGTGACAAGACGAATCAGGTCGGATCCGTCAGCGCCGTTGCTTGCCGCAGGCCACCACCAGAAGTAGGCTCCGAGCCGGGTGATATCAAACATGTTGCCGATGAGATTGGCATAACGCAGCGCATCCGGGATCGTATTGTTCCGATAGGTCTGCTTGGCCGCACCGATATTCATGTATTCCGTTTGCCAGATCTGCTTTCCTTTCTCCGCGGATACAGGGAAGGCCGGCACCTCTGCTCCTATGCCGTAGGCATGGGAAGCCACGACGTCGATGTAATTGGCGGTGACGGGATCGTTCAGCGCCGGCAGCGCATAGGCCTCGGTGAAGTTCACATGCTCGGGCATGACGATTTTGGCCTCTATGCTGCCGGCCTTGAAGGTGGGGCCCAAATAATCGCGAATAAAGACGTTCATCTCTTCCGGAGTCCAGACGCAGCCCGAATAGGACGCCGCGTAGTTCGGTTCGTTGGCAATGGAGATATAGGAGATATCCAGATCAAAGTGTTTCTTGTATCCTTGCACATAGGCCGCCAAATAGTCCGCAAAGTCCTGGTAATGCTCCGGCTTTAGTTTGGCATTCCCTGTTCCCGCCACGCTGTTGTTCGTCTTCATCCAGGCCGGCGGGCTCCATACCGAGCTGAAGAACGTGGTCACGCCCCGCTTTTTGGCTTCGTTCATCAACCAGATCTGATCCGCGTCGAAGCTCGCCTTCTTGGTTTCCCACTGCGGGTCGTCCCATACATAGACGCCCGGCTGCGGTTCGACCGAATCGGCGGCGACCCCATCGCCGACAAGGTTTCGCACGATCGAAAGCCCGATCCCTTTTTCTTGCGAGAAAATCATATCCAGAATGCGGGTACGCTCCGGTTCCGGCAGATTCATGATCGTTTTCGCCTTCTTGAACGCTCCCGACCCGCCGAAGCCGTCCACGACTTGCCGCTCTTCGTTCCAATCCATCACACTCACCGGTGGCGGGGCTGCTTGAGCCGACGCGGTTGTCATGTTCCACGGGGCCATACTAAGGCTAAGGCATAGAGAGAAGCAGGTGAACATATTTAGAGCCGCTTTGAACATCGTCATCACACACCTTTCCTTCATTTGTCGTTTTCCTTCCTGCATGCAGCGATCCCTGTTACGTAAAGATCACCCCCTTTAAATAAGTAAATGAACCATTTGCCGCATGTGACACCTTGAGTTATGCCTTGCGAACCGATCCCATACGATCATTATAGGAATAAAGCGCTTACCATTCTATAGACCAACTAAAGAAGATTTGTACTTATTAAATATGAATTCTCGCATTCTTTCTGTTTAACCGTCGGAATTCCAATGTTATGATGGATTCAGATGATCCGGGAAAGGAGGGAAGGTTCTGGAAGTCGAAGATCTGCAGCATTACGTCCCCGGCATTGTTTTTTTTGTGGACAGGCGGTGTTATCCCCATTGGGAGATTGTCAAACAGAGGATCGGCTTTCATGACCTTACGTTTGTCGTGGAGGGAAAATCCGTCTATTCCATCAACGGGACTCCACATCCGGTGGAAGCCGGCGACATCATCTACATCCCGCCGGGAAACGAAAGAGAAGCCCTTACGTCCGCTCGCTGTCCCATGCACTCCTACGCTTTTAATTTCAACTGGTGGCCGCAAGGAAGCGCGGATGCCCTTCCGCTCCCCTTCGTGACCAAAGGCGCGATCACCAGCGAAATATTGGGCGGTATCAAACAGTTCTCGCAGGTGTGGATGAGCAAACAAGCCGGTTATATCATGCAGTCGCGGGCCTTATTTATGCTCCTCCTTCATCGGCTGGTGACGATGACCAGGGAAGACCATCGGAGGGTGGATAAGAGAGTGAATCAGATGCTGCGATATGTCAATGAGCACTATGCCGAAGAGCTCGATCTGTCCCAAATGAGCCAAATGGTCGGCCTGCATCCGGTCTATCTCGGAAAACTGTTCAAGACCCACACCGGCTGTTCCTTTCGCGAATATGTGAATCGGATTCGGATCAATCATGCGGAGATGATGCTGTCTACCGGTGGATTTACCGTAACGCAGGTCGCCGAGCGGTGCGGGTTTCAAGATCTGTCGTATTTCAGCAGCCTGTTCAAAACGGTCAAGGGGGTTCCTCCCTCTGCGCTGTTCAAAACGTAATGAAATGACGCACGGTGCGAAGTATGAAGTCGGTGGAGCGCGGCAGAACAGAAAAAGAGCCGGCCAGGGACGCCTGGTTCGGCTCTTATCCATGCAAACGATTCTCTCTAATCGGCTACAGCGGTCTTGTCGTTGTGCTACTTCTGCGGCTGCTCCCCTGGCACATTCACTTGGAACGTAACCCCGAACTTGTCTTTGACAATTCCGTACAGAGGGCTCCAATCCGTCTTCTGGAGAGCCATGACGACTTGTCCTCCGTCTTCCAGAGCAGCGAAGATTTCTCTTGCCCTGGCCTCCTCCTGAGGATGGAGGGCGATCTGAACCGTGTCCCCCGGCTGAAACGGCATTCCGGGGTATGTATCGGAGAACATCAGGTCCGCATCCCCGACCTTCAGGTGTGCATGCATCACGCGCTTCTTCATCTCATCGCTCATCGGATGATTAGGGTCCGCCGGCATATCCCCGAAAGTCATGATGCCTACCACTTTCCCTCCCAGCGCCTTCTCATAGAAATAGACGGCCTCTCTCGTGGTGCCTTCCAAACACAAATAAGGATTCAAACTCATGGACATCTTTGCCAGCTCCTTTTGGGGATCAATTGAAGAACTATGTTCATTGTACCCCAAATAGCCCTGCAAGATTTCTTCTCGATTGCTGAATTCGGATTCACTCCCCTTACTTATCGTAAGGATCAATCGTGCGGATCGTGCCGTCCTCGAGATATTCAAGCTCCGTGAATTTGACACAGCGCTTGTTATCTGCGCCTCCCGACAGCGAACTGTCATGGTAGAATAAATACCATTTGCCCTGGAACTGTACGATCGAGTGGTGCGTCGTCCAGCCGATCACGGGAGTCAGGATGGTGCCTTTGAAGACGAACGGGCCTTTCGGATCAGCACTCACGGCATACACGATCTTATGGGTTGTCCCCGTGGAATAGGACAGGTAGTAGAGCCCCCTGTATTTGTGGACCCAGGGTCCCTCAAAATATCTTCGGTCCTCATCTCCGGCTGTCAGAGGGTTCCCCTGCTCGTCGAGAATGATGATTTCTTCGGGAGCTTCCCGGAAAGTCAGCATATCTTCGCTGAGCTCGGCCACACGCGGTCCGAGTGCCGGCTCATCCGGGCCAGGCCCCTCGGCATCGGCCATGAATTTGCCTGTCTGCCACTTTTCCAGCTGTCCTCCCCACAGTCCGCCGAAATACATATAGGCCCGGTTGTCCTCATCCACGAAGACGGCCGGATCAATGCTGAAGCTTCCCGGGATGTACTGGGGCTCGGGGAGGAACGGACCGGCCGGAGAGTCCCCCTTGGCTACTCCAATCCGGAAAATGTCCTCTTGATCTCTGGCCGGAAAGAACAGGTAGTAGGTGTCATTCTTGTAAGCGGCATCGGGAGCCCACATCTGCTTGGAAGCCCATGGAACATTCTTGACGTGAAGCGCTTCGCCATGATCGATGCAGGCCGATTCCGTGTCCTCCATAGAGAGAACATGGTAGTCTTCCATATCGTACTGATCGCCATTGTCGTTGGAGGCATGATCGCGATCCAGGTCATGGGAAGGATAAATATAAATCTTCCCGTCAAATACATGTGCGGAAGGGTCCGCCGTATAGATATGGGTGACCAGCGGTTCGCCAGGTTTCACCGGTTTGGACAGCATGCAATCGCTTCCTTTCTAAGGGACGTTCAGTATCCCCGTATATTCGCATAATCTCCCCTCGGGGGTCATTTCCATTGTAGAGGATATCGACGATCGATGGAGATGCAGGAATTAAAGAACTTTCTGTAAAAAGTATAGTTCATCTAAAAGAGACCCGGCTTCTTCGGAGGCCACTGAAGAACTTACGCTTTTTCCTCAGGAGCCTCGTATAAGTCATAAAAAAGCCATCTACCCCCATTTTTAGGGTCAGATGGCTTTTTTATAGGCTTAAAATTGGTCTGCTCGATACGTTTTTTTCAATCTACCAGCTTCAGTATACGCTTAAGATTTACAGCGAATATGGCCATTGCACCTTGCATTTCTATGCCAATCAGACCCGAAGATGTGGCAACATCATACCCGTGTCTATGTTTGAGTTCGCTGTTTTTCGCTTCGATCTTGTAGCGCTCTTTGGATTTCGCCTTGAAATATTCCGTTTCCTGGAACGCCATCTGTTCCGCGTGTTCATCAGATTTAATCGTTACGGAATAAGTTTTACTCTTGGCGCCTTCTTTGTAACAGCCCTCCTTGAGCGGACAGCTCTTGCAGATCTCTACGTCAAAATAATAGGTATCCTGTTGGTTTTTACCGACGCCTTTTTTGCCTTGCCGGGCCTTTCGAGTCGCCATGTGACCAGCCGGGCATACGTACATGCCGGCATCTTTGTTGAATAGAAATTCCTCTTCTTTCTTACGGCTGCCTTGCGTGATCAGCGGATTGAGTTTTGCTACAAGTTCAATCTCATTGTTCGTTGTGTACAAAATATTATCCTTCTCGGAGTAGGCGGTATCGCCAATGACGGTCTTAACTTGCATTCCTGCTGCATTGCTTTTTTCGATGAGCGTCTGCAGCTGCTTGCCGTCATTCTTCTCGCCTGTTGTAATGACAGCTGCCGTTATGATGCGCTCCTCCGTCATGGCCAGATGAGTTTTATATCCAAAGAATGCAGAATCGGCGCTTTTATGTCCCACTCGAGCATCCGGATCCGCCGTTAGACGAAGCTGTTCGATGTCATCCTCCACCGTTTCCTTCAGCAGGTGTAACGGATTCAAAACCTTTGGTACTTGCGCGATCCCGGATTCCAACTCGATGAAGGTCACAAGCTTTTGACAATACTCGATTTCGTCTTCGAGTACGTCGCTCGTGTTCTTTGCGGGCATTTTGGCTTTGAGCGATTCATCCATCGTGTAAACGGACTTTCGCAGCTTTCGTGCACGGTCTCGCAGAATTTCTAGCGGCGACTTCTGATTGTAGCGCGCTTTTGTATGCGTAGCGTCGACGATTATGGAGTTGCTCTTCAGGATTTTCAGTTCGATAGCGAGGTCTACCGTCTTACCAATGAGCATGTCCAATAAGTTGATGTCTTTGAGCCGCAGTTTGCGGAATTTTGTCAGAGAACTCGGGTCGATGACCGGATCCTCCGGTGCCATGCCCAGGAAATACTTAAACGACAGGTCATACTTAGAACGCTCGACAATATCTACGTCAGATAGTTCAAAGATGGCTTTCAGCAACAAATATTTAAACATTCTGATGGGGTCAATGGCGTTACGTCCGTTGTCCAAACAATATTTTGTCTGCAGTTCTTCAAAGATAAAAGTGAAGTTCACCAGTTCGTTGATTTGACGGAGCATGTTGTCCTTCGGCACGACGATATCATACAGAGCCGCGTAAGGGCTCAGAACCAAGCTTTGTTGTTGTTGAATCATCCGTCTCACCCGCTTTTCGAGATGACTCCATTATACGTCAAAAAAAGCACAGCCTCTTCAATTTTCTTGAAGGGCTGTGCTTTTTTAAGACGGACTTTTTCAGTGGCCTCCTTCTTCGCCAGGTCTCCTGTCTCTTCTATCCGATCACGGCTTCACTGAGCCTATCCTATCCTCTTCGTCCCATTGGACTTCGTCATCAAGTACAACAAATAGGGAGCTCCGAGCAGCGCGGTCACAATACCCGACGGCAGTTCCTTCGGGATCATGACGATCCGTCCGATCCAATCCGCGCCGGCCAGCAGGATCCCGCCAAGCAGCGCGGCAATGACCACCGACTGCCGATGGTTGACACCAACCAGCATTCTGGCCGCATGAGGTGCCAGCAGCCCGATGAACCCGACCGAACCGACATTCGCGGCGGCGATCGAAGACAACAGCACGGCGATCACAGCGACATACATGCGCGTCTTCCGCACGGGCAGCCCCAGACCGGTGGAGGTCTCCTCGCTGAAGGTCAGCAGATCCACCCTGCGCCCGAGCCAAGCGGCCAACGGCAGCAGGATAAGCAGGAACGGCACGATCCGCTGCACCTCCGTCCAGCCGCGGTTATAGGTGCTCCCGGCCATCCAGGATAACGCCGGCGCCACGTCGACCTTCGCGTATATAATCAGGAGATTGATGATCGCGGAGCCGAATGCGGCTACAGCAATGCCGACCAGCGTAACGATGGTCGGATGAAGCCCTCTTTTCCAGGAGACGGCATAGACCAATGCCGCGGCAGCGATCCCGCCGAGCACAGCGCCAACCGGAATCCAGCCGGCGGACAGCTGCGGGAAGCCGATCATGAGCAGCAGCGCCCCTGCCCCTGCGCCGCTGGTTACGCCTACGACCTGGGGATCGCCAAGCGGGTTGCGTACCGCATGCTGCAGCAGACTGCCGCTGACGGCAATCGCCATCCCGGACAGCCCCGCCGTAAGCAGCCTCGGCAGCCGGTGTTCGAGCAGGATCTGGCGGTGCATCGGTTCACCGCCCCCTGTCAATACGGCTGCCACTTCCGCCAAAGGAATGCGCAGGGTGCCGCTGCTCAGGCTGAGTCCCCACACCAGCACCAGCAGTACGCCCGTCAGCGCAGCCAGCGCCGGGTAAGGAAGGCGCCGCAGGCCGGTCCCCGCCATCATCGAGCCTCCGGAGCTATCGCGTCCGCCGGCCATCGAGCGGGACACCCGCATGGCAAGCCAGATCAGGCATGGCGCGCCGAGCATGGCCGTAATGGCGCCGACCGGCAGCTCGCCGTAGGCATTGACGAACATGCGGGAGACCGCATCGGCCCCCACAAGGAGCCCGGCTCCCCATAAGGCAGCCAGCGGGATCAATCCCGCATGTTTGGACACGCCGGATAGGCGGACCAGATGGGGAACGACCAGGCCGAGGAAGCCGATCGGACCAACCACGCTCACCGTAACGCAGGCCAGTACAATGGCCGCCCCCATCGCCAGGAACCGGGTAGTGCCGACATTCTGGCCGAGCGAACGCGCAGACTCCTCACTCAGCGTCAGCACATCCCACTGCCGTGCCGCCAGGAACAGAACGATCACCCCGCCCAGAATCCACGGCCATGTAAACCTGACGCCGTCCCAGTCATTCTGCACCAGGGAGCCGGAGCCCCATAGAAAAATGCCCTGCGTCGTCTGCTGGTTCAGCAGAATCAGCGCACTCGTGACGGACGACAGGACCAGAGTAACGATCATTCCGGAGAGGGCAATCCGAAGCGGTGAGCCCTTCGTTCTCCCGGCCAGCGCATAGACGGCCAAGGCTGCCAAGGTGCCTCCCGCCACCGCCAGGGGCAGAGCATACTGATGCAGAAGCCCCGGCCAGAAGAGCATCCCGGCGACGACGGCCAGATAAGCACCCGCGTTCACCCCGAGTGTGGTTTCCGAAGCGAGCGGATTGCGCGTGACGGTCTGCATGAGCACACCCGACACCGCCAAGGCGGCCCCGGCCAGGAGACCCATGACCGTCCGCGGCAGGCGTACACTCCGGATCATATGATGATCCGCCGTATCCTGGGGAAACACCAAGGCCTGCACCACCGTCATGACGGAGATGTCCGCCAGCCCCTGAGTCAGGCTGACGAAGGTAAGAACGAACAACGCTGCAAGCCCCCCAGCCAGCATCCATAACGGCTTCCAGCCCCTTCCGGAAGTAACGGACGGGGCCGGATGGATGCCTGCCTGCCTGGAAGCTTGAGCAGGATTCTCACTGGGAATCATGGTGTAAGCAGTTCAGCCGTCTTCTTGGCCATCACCTGGGCAGACAACGGGCCGCCGTATGGCCACATGTCACCGCCAAGCGCATACACGCGGTTTTCTTTAACGAAATTCAGGCCTTTCCAGACGGGATTATCTTTAAGCTGATTCTCAATCACATTATCGCTTCCCTGGATAATATGCAGGAAATTCGCGTCCTGCAGGGCGGGCAGCGCCTCTACATCCGTAGTCGTGAACCCGTAAATTTCGAACTTCTCGGACTTGTATGCATTCTTCAGCCCGGCGTGTTCCAGAATCTTGACCGCCTGGGAATTGTCCGTTGAGATCCGGAACGTTACGGCATTCTGGTTGCTGTAAGCCATCGCGAGGGCAAACGGCCTCTCCGTCATCCCTGCCGCGGTCAGCTTGGCTTTGGCATCCGCATAGGTCTGATCCAGACTGCTCAGTACTTTGGCGGCTTCGTCCTTCTTGCCGAGCACCTCCGCGATGGTCTGGAAGGTGCTGATCATCTCCCCATACTGATCGCCCGCCCCCTCCGGCGGATAGGGGTCGAAGACGAGCGTCGGCGCGATCCCTTTGAGGGACTCATAATTCGTTCTGCTCGTTGATTTCAGACCGATGATCAGGTCCGGCTTCAAGGATGCGATCATCTCCAGATTCGGCTCTTGACGGGTGCCGACGTCGGTCACATCCGGGCCGATCTCCACCGGTATATTGACCCACTTGTTCATCCCGGCAATATCTGCAATGCCGACAGGCTGAATGCCAAGTGCCAGCACATCCTCGGCATACAGCCACTCCAAGGCTACAATCCGCTTCGGCACCCCCGTAATGGTCGTTTCGCCCAAGGCGTGCTTGATGGTTCGTGTCTGTGCTGCGGAATTCGGTGATGCCGCGGTTCCGCCGCCGGTGTTGGCATCGGTACCTGCTCCTCCGCCGCAGCCCGCCAGAACAATGGCCAAAGTAAATGCGATCAAGATAAACGTCCTAACATTACGCACTGCATGTTTCCCCCTCGTGCCCTACCATCATTAATCGATAATAATTATCATTATCAATCTATATCAGAATGATAATAATTCTCATTGATAAAGTCAATAGATTATATTTGAAACGCATCCGCTATTGCCTCACGAGCGGTTTCATGGGCTGCTGTTCTTTTGGCAGTAACCGTTTAGCTGATGTAAACTTAACTTGATATTGTGAATGGTATAGATTACATTGTGTATAACAAACTTAACTCCACATTCGAAAGGTGGCGCAGTGCATGACCTATCAAGAAAAAAAAGCATCGTATCCCTGATCAGTGCCGTCCTCATCTTCGTCTTCTACTGTCTGTACATGTACCCGCAGTATCACGGAGGGGCGGTGGAATCGTCGGAAGCGTTCCGGTTCTGGGGTTCCTTCGTACTCAGCTTGACCCTGGTTTCCATCCTCGCGCATATCCTGATCAGCATCGTGTTCAACATCATCTTCAGGATCACTACCGGGGAGAAGGAAGCGACCTTCGCGGATGAACTGGATCGACTGATTGACTTGAAAGCCTTCCGCAATTCGTTCTTTGTCTTTGTCCTCGGCTTCCTGCTTGCCATGGGTTCGCTGGTCATCGATCAGCCGTCCCAGGTGATGTTCATGATCCTCATCGCCTCCGGATTCATCTCCGATGTGACCGGGTCCTTTACCAAACTTTATCACTACCGCAGAGGGGTCTAAGATGGGCAAAATTCTTGTCGGCAATCACATCCGCAAATTACGGTTCAACCATAATGAAATGACGCAGCAGCAGCTGGCTGACAAGGTGGGCGTAACAAGACAAACCATCGTGGCTCTGGAAAAGGGAAACTACTCCCCTTCGCTGGAGCTGGCTTTCCGCATTGCACACGCCTTTGGTTTACCTTTGGAAGAGGTATTCTTCTACGGAGATCCACCCAGTGAATGATAATCTGAAGGGAGCTGTCCAAATGAATTCCAATGAAAAAGCCGCCAAAATGGCGGGCATTCTGTTTATCCTTGCGGCGGTGTCAGCGGTAGCAGGTCTTCTTTTGTACGATCCGATCCTGAACAGTACCGATCCCCTGATTCAGGGCTCTGCACATGCCAACCAGGTGGTTCTGGGTGCGGTGATGGAGTTAATTCCGTCGGTTCCGCCATCGGCACCTCGATTACGATGTTCCCGTATCTGCGCAGATATAATGAAACGCTCGCACTCGGGCATGTGCTCTTCCGATTTCTCGAGGCCGTTGTCATTACAGTCGGTATCATCAGCGTACTCTCCCTCCCTCTTGACCCTAAGCCGCGAATATGCAGCGGCAGCCGCTCCGGATCCCGCCTCTTTTTACGCCTCCGCCGCTTCGCTCAAAGCCGTACATGACTGGACCTTCCTGCTCGGTCCCAACTTCATGCTGGGCATCAACACGATGCTGTACAGTTATATCTTTTATAAGTCGAGGCTCGTCCCGCGGTTTATTCCCATCTTGGGTATGACCGGTTCGGTGCTTGTTTTTCTGTGTGCCCTGCTCGTTATGTTCGGTGTATTTACTCAGCTCTCGGTCTGGGGTGCGGTTCTGGCGCTGCCGGTGGCAGCCAATGAATGATCCTTGCCGTATGGCTCATCCGCAAAGGCTTCAATCTGTCTGCCGTCCCTTACACCCTGCCTGAGGCTATGCCGAAGGTAAGTTGATGCCATGAAGAACCTGCTCGCCCGGGATCAAAGCGTTTACTCCATGAAGGAGATCCGCTTCTCAACTACGGATTCGGAGAAGGACTTTGTTCAATCGGGTATGCTGATGAAGTGGTGTGGACTCTAGCGGAGCTGAACGGTCGTTCCGCTTTCTTTTATAGAACTCTTTTGAGGCGATAAGGGCAGCGCCCCTCTCCCCCCTGCTCTTCTTGACATCAGCCCTTTCATTCTTCCCATGTAGATTAGCCCGAACGGATGCATACCTCCTACAATAAGATAGGATATTGATAGCATTCATTTGGGAAAGGATGTGACCTCACTTGGCCGCTCCGCGTATATTTTGGTTATGCTCCCATGAAACATTACGATATGAGGAAATCCCTCTATTCGTTGAAGCTGGTGCGGAAGTCATCCCCTGCCTAGGGGACCCTGCCTTACTTCGATTCGATTCCCATTATGACAATGAAAGCCATCTATTATATCCTCATTGGCGCAAGCACTGCACCATTCCGACCCCCGTGCTGGAGGAGCTCCGCCGTATTGATATCATCGGCAAACGCGGAAAGCTCAACCACGCAGAGGCAGAACTGTTCAATCGCTGGATCGATGTCATGTATATCGCAAGCTTTCCCGATATTGTGAACAACGTCATGGATTGGTTCCGGGGTTATCCGTTGTTTCGCGTATTCGGGCATGGCGATTTTACTAACTACTCCCGGGTCATGGATTTCTACAAAATGGATAAGAATAAGTTCCATCAGCATAACAAGTATATTTGGTCCCCCATCCTAGCCAGCCTGGACCTGCCCGAGGATCCTCGCATTGTCAAGAATAAGCTTTACCTGAATGCGTTTGTTTCTCCGGAGCGGCTGGGCTCCCAATGGATCGGCAGGAAATCCCAGCCTTACATCAGCACAACGATCTCTTACATGGACGGGAAACATCCTGCCCGGGAGATCTATGATCAATTCACCAAGCATTTTAAGGATATTCCGTCTCTCGTCTTGGGAAAAAACACGAAGAGTGCCTTTACCGGCTCTGCTGACAATATCGCGGGCTATACGGATACAAGCACATTCCACAGCAAAATTGCCTGCAGCCGCATGTTCATTTATCTTGGCTTTCATTCTAACTTCCATCTGCATTTCACCCCGATCGAAGCCATCAGCATGGGAGTGCCGGTGCTGTTTCTGGAGCGCTCGGGTCTTGCTCAAGAGGCAAGGGACTTCGGAGTCAGTAACGCAACCCTACGCCAAATCGGGATGTACCGGGATATACAAGAGCTGTCCCAAGCGGTTAAGGAAGCCTTCCATCACTTTGACTTTCTTGAAAACCTAACGTTAAACCAAAGTATTATTCTGGGGCAGGTGTTCAGCCGCACGAGAGCTCTTGCAGCAGCACGAACTTTAGTCAACCGGGTTCAGGAGTATGTCGTGCAAAACCGTCAGGAACCCTATCAGGAGCCTGCCCTGATGAATGCCTCCCCCGGTACGCTGTTCAGAAAACTAACCATCAAACAGGATCTGCCCAAAGAACAGGGGCAAATGTTCCGCTTCGGTATGGACACCATCCGCTCCCTGACCGGCAGACCGGTACACAGCAATAACGGCGACTTCATTGCACGTCTTGCGGTGCCCGGTGTCGACACGCCCGGAATGCTTATAGGAGAATATATCGAATTTATGGAGACAGGGCTATATGCCGTTTCCGTGAATATCAAAGCCTACCAGCCCACTTCGCAGCCAATAGGCACATTCTCCATGGGCACTTGGATTCCTAACTTCGTACTGTATGCGACCCACCGTATTGGATCCATTCAGGCAGGAGAAAGCCTGTTTACGTTAATGGTCAATGTTTCGCCTGAATCCTCCGAAGCTACGAAGGAGCTTCGCTTCTACTGGGAGGGCAACCATCCCATCGAAATATCGAATCTTTATATCCAAAAGCTCACATGAGCTTATCTATGCCTCGGCGCTTCCATAGACCGGGGCTTTTCATTCGATAAAACCCGAACCCGAGCCAACCGCCCGAACCATTCGTCCAATCCCCCAATATAATGTGTATAAGCCATAGAGTTGGGAGGTGCCTCTCCTGATTGAAGAGGGGGCTGAGATCATCCCCTGCCTCGGCGATCCCACGTTGGTCAAGTTCGACCAATATTATGATAACGAAGCGCACAAGCTCTATCCCCATTGGAGGAAATACTGTACTCTGCCTACTTATATTACGGTTGAGATCCGGCGAATTGATATTGTCGGCAAGCGGGGAAGGGTAACCTTCCGGGAGGCTGCTCTCATCAATCAGCATATTGACGTTCTCTATATCGCCAGTTTTCCGGATATGGTCGCTAGTGCTCTCGATTGGTTCAACGGCTATGTCATTTTTCGCGTATTCGGTCATGGAGATTTCAGTTCTTATACCAAGCCGATGGAGTTTCTGCGCATAGATAAGGCCAAGTTCGCTGCATCCGATAAATATATCTGGTCCCCGATCCTGTACGGCTTGGATTCCGGTGGAGGTCCGGAGAGTCCGAGCCCTACCTAAGCACCGCCATCTCTTACCTGGACGGTGCCCACCCTGCACAGGATGTCTATTCCGAATTTGCATCCCGTTTTTTCCGAACTGCTGTACATTGTACTCGGCAAAAATCGTACGAAGGGGCAAAGCGGCGGGCAGGTATCCGGTTATTTGGATTCCACCTCATTTACTCCAAGATCGCCTCCTCGCGCCTGTTCATCTACATCGGATTTCATTCGTTCTACCACCTTCACTTCACACCGCTCGAAGCGATGTGTATGGGAGTTCCGGTATTGTTCCTATATCAATCCGGACTGACGAAAGAAGCCTTGGATCACGGCGTCAGCCTGGACCTGCTGAATGAAACAGGCATGTGCTCCTCGGTTCACGAGCTTCAGCTTCGGGCCTCATCGCTGTTCCACAATCTCGAAGCGTTGGAAGACATATCGCGAAGGCAGTATGCGCTGTTCCGTAACGTATTCAGCCGAACTTATGCGCTGCAGCAGCTGAAGCGTTTTTACCGGCAAATCCAGGACGGACTTCCCGAGAGAAGCGACCGCCACGTCCAAGCTCCCTTTGTCAAAGAAGAGATTAAGCCACTCTATCGCAAGCCGAGTATCAAGACCAATCTTCCTGCTCATACCGGTCAATTCACAGCCTTCAGCCTGGAAACGATTGGAGCGTTCACCGGCACCTCGGTTTATGGGAAGAACGAAAGCTTCGTCTGCCGACAAGCAGAAGCCGGCCGTGATGCCCCAGGCCTGCTAATTGCGGAATATATCCAAACGATGCCTGCAGGTGTCTATGCCTTCTCGATCATCCTTACCGCTTCAAGAACGGTCCGACCGGCTGGTCGGTAGCTTCTACATGGGTGCCTGGATACCCGATTTTACCTTGTATGCCATTCATCATATCAAAAACCTGGAGCAGGGCCGCCACTTGTTTACCCTTCATATTCATATTAATGACAATACCACTCATGCATTAAAAGAGATCAGGTTTCATTGGGAGGGCCAAGCCTCTATTGAAGTCTCCGAGTTCTACGTCGAGAAGTTGAAATGAACCGGGGGCGCCGGTGTTACATCTTGGTTTTGACATAATCAATATAGTAAGACATGTATTCCCCAAAGCAGACAGGATAACCATTCATAAACAGCTGATAGTCACTCGGGTTCTGGAACTGGATGTTCAAATGTTTCAGTACACTCGGGTAGATTGGATGCGTCTGGTCGCTTGCATAAGACTCAGAAACAATCGGGGCTATTTCGAGCGGCGAAATTTCCAGCTGCTGAAGGACTTTCTGTGCCACGTACCAGGTCAAATAGTATCTTGGATGATTATACGTATAGAACAGCCTCTCCACCCGAAACATCTTCTCAATATAATCAGCCACTTGGATATCCACACCTGCTTCACGGCGCCTAAGCTCATAAAGGGTGTTGGCCAGATTCGATTCCAGGAAGTCGGCGGAATAATAACTCTCGTCAGCCAGGATGGCCTGAATGTCCTGCTTGCCCACCCCCCTCTCAAGTAATCTCACGACATTGATATCTCCATAGGTAAAGCCGTTTGGGTCTACAACAAACTGGGGAAAATAGCCGGTAAAATAGCAGTTGGTGAAACTGATCGTAATGCACTTGCGAGGCAGCAGGCTTAACAGGTAATCCGAGGATAGCTTGTAGCTGTAGCTGGAACTTACCTTTTGGTAGATAAACAAATCACAATCGGTGAAATAACCGTCGGGAAGGCCCCTCAACCTGTCTGCATGATGAACCTGCGGAATCTCAAATATCGTAAAGTGAGATAAAAAAGTAGGCGATGATTTTAAATAATTTTGAAGGGGTGTGGTCTGACAATTCCCGTAAATGATACATTTTCTCTTCTTCAACGGGCATTTCTCCTTCCCTACCATTAAGCTGAACCTATTACATTAAAAGAATATGTTGCTATGCACGATTTGGAGACGGCGATTGATACAATATATATCAAATATAGAAAAAATCCCTAGCTGAGACCTTTCAAAGAAGATAGTGATCCCACAGGCTGCAGGCAATGCAATTGACCAACCGCTCCTACCCGCCTAATTTCGGGAGGCTGGTTACCCGTTTATACCAACGTTAGTACCAGAACATACAATGGGATAGTCCTATTCTTATCCCGAACCGTGGCGGAAGGAGTGAAGCGCTCTGCTTGAAGCAAACCGAAAAAAAGTTGTGGTTCTTGGTGCAGGCGGCCACGCCAAAGTGGTCATCGATATCCTGCGTGCGGATCCGAAGATAGAGCTGGTCGGCTGCATAGACAAGGACCCCTCCCTGCGCAGTGTGGCCAGACTGCCGGTCCTCGGGGACGATTCCCTTCTCGCCGGCCTCCATGCCCAAGGGATTCAGCACGCTTTTATCGCGATCGGCAGCAACCGTGTTCGGCAGCAGCTCGGCCAGCAGCTCGAATCCCTCGGGTTCCGCCTGGTCAGCGCCATCAGCCCTTTCTCCTGGATATCCGACTCCGCTCAATTGGGGGATGGCGTGGCTGTCATGCCAGGCGCCGTCATTAATGCGGAAGCGAAGATCGGCCGGCTGTCGATTATCAACACCGGTGCAACCGTCGATCATGAATGCGATATCGGAGAGGCATGTCATATCGCTCCGGGCAGTGCACTTTCAGGCAATGTTACGGTAGGCAAGGGCACCTTCCTCGGCACGGGCACGCGCGTAATCGATGCCATCGAGATCGGCCCCTGGGCCATGGTCGGCGCCGGGTCGGTTGTCACCCGCCCCCTGCCGGGACGCTGCACCGCAGTAGGCGTGCCCTGCCGTGTCATTAAGCTGAGAACGGACGACTAGTATCGACTTAGGAGGTCATGTTGGTGGCTGGTGACTTTTACCCCATTGCTCTTCCCGTACTGAACGGGAATGAGAAGAAATACGTGATGGATTGTGTGGATACAACCTGGATCTCCTCGAATGGAGCCTATATTGAGAAATTCGAGCACCTGTTTGCAGCATTCTGTCAAACCAAGCATGCGATCGCCGTCAGCAACGGAACGACCGCACTTCACTTGACCCTCTTGGCGCATGGCGTCGGTCCAGGCGATGAAGTCATCGTACCGACGTTCACCTTCGTGGCGACAGCCAATGCAGTCGCCTACTGTGGAGCCACGCCGGTCTTTGTGGATTCGGAGCCCGAGACCTGGAACATCGATCCGCGTGCCATTGAAGCCAAGATTACGCCGAGAACCAAAGGCATTATCCCCGTGCATTTGTATGGGCATCCGGCGGATATGGACCCGATTCTGGATATCGCACAAAAGCACGGCCTCTTCGTCATCGAGGATGCGGCCGAGGCTCTTGGGGCCAAATACAAGGGCCGTATGGTCGGATCCATCGCACACAGCGCCACCTTCAGCTTATTCGGCAATAAGATTATTACCACCGGGGAAGGCGGCGTCGTGACCACCGACGATGATCAATTCGCCGCCCGAATCAGACAGCTGAAGGGCCAAGGGATCGACCCCCGGCGCAAGTACTGGTTCCCTGTGATTGGCTACAATTACCGGATGACAAATATTCAAGCGGCCATCGGATGCGGACAGATGGAGAATATCGCCTGGCATATCGAACGCAGACTGAGCGCGGCCTCCGAGTATGTCAAGCATCTGGAGGGCGTTGATTCCCTGCTTCTCCCCACCGAGAAAGAATGGGCAAAGAATGTATTCTGGATGTTCAGTGTAGTGCTCAAGGACGGCACGGAGAAGCAGCGTGATGAAGTGATGAGCCGGATGAGGGAAAGAGGCATCGAAACCAGGCCGTTCTTCTACCCCATGCACATCCTCCCCCCCTTCAAGCATCTGCAGCAGCCCGACGAATTCCCCGTTGCCAACCGGATTGCGGCGACCGGCTTGAATGTCCCTTCACATGGTGCGCTGCAAACCGGCGATATTGCTTATATTTGCGAGCAGCTCAAGGAGATTCTTGCCGGCTTATAGCTTGACTCCCCACTTTCGACCAAGTTCCCTCTACGAACTTGGTCAAACTTTTGTATAAGGAGGGTCTGCGGTGCACAAAAAGAAAACAACCTTGACGGCCCTGAGGTCGGCAGAACATTACCTGGAACGCGCCAAAAGCTCCATTCAAACGGACCATGCAGAGTCAGCCGAGGATCAGCTGTCTGCAGCTCTCCTCATGATCACCAGGGCATTGAAGGCGACCGCCAAACCCAAGGGCAGAAAACGAAGAGGGTGAGTGATCCGTGTGAATGAAAAACGATACTGCAAGCGTAAGATTGAAGCAGCCCTCTCCCTCCTTCGAAGAGCGGACCGGTTATACAGAGAGGGGAAGATCGCGGGCTCGCGGGAGCGCTTGATTCAAGCCATGGAACGGGTAGGGGAAGCGTTATTGAGTCATAACCGGCTCAAGCGGGCCGGCCGGACCTCATCGTTACCGGCTTCGCCAGCACCTGCCTCTTATTCCAATGAGCCTTCCAGCCTCAAGACGGATGCCCAGGAAGTCCCTGCGACAACCGCTGTCTCTCCTGTCACTCCTGACACGCCTCCCCTTCCTCCGTGTCCTTCCATACAGGAGGGTACGACGATTACTTCTTACACCGATACTTACACGGATACTTATAATGCCAGCTACACGAGCTCTTACGAGAACAACATCTATGAGGTACAGACTGAGGTCAATTCCGATGTCAGCGCGGAAAGTCAGCCTCCTGCACCGGCCTCCCCCCGTTCCCCGGCAGACGATCAACCGTCCGGCCAGATCAGGGTCGACGTTTCCCTTCCTGGCCCCGATGCACCTCTGACCGCCGAATTCCTGCTGACCGCCGACGGTAACGTTGAAGTAGTAAATCAAGGAAATCTGCGATCCTTACGCCGTATCGTCACCTTCGAGCTGCAGAAGGTGCCAGTGGAGTCCTCGGAGGCTGCGGCCGGTAACGCGCCTGAAGCCGCCACCGTCACCTTCACACTCCCGGCTCAGGCCGTTGAAAGGAAACCTCAAACACAAATAACCCGCTGATGCATAGCATCGCGGGTTATTTATTCTCAGTTCGCTTTCCCTACATGCTCCAGCAGCTGCGTATACTCGCCGGCGACGTGGGACCAGGTCCTCTGCAGGGTTTCCTGAATCGCCGCCTGCTGCCTTACGGCCAAGGCTGCCTGCGGCTGGTCCAGCTGAGCGATCGCGGCCACCATCTCGCTCACGGAGTAAGGATTGAAGGTAATGAAGGCCTCCATATCCCGGATCACCTCCTGCGTCACCTCCAGCCGGCCCGCAGCCACCGGCGTTCCCATCGTAAGAGATTCAAGAATCGGGAACGGGCAGCTACCCTCGAAGAGGGTCGGTACGATGGTTCCCTTAGCATATTTGTACAATGCAGGGAGCTCACCCGATGGCAATCGGCCGATAAATCTCACGCTTGCGAGCAATTCGGCGGGATAACGGCCGAGCTCGCCGTAGAGATCGCTGTTCAGTCCGTCCGGTGTCAGTTGATCCGTGATCACCAGCTGCAATCTAGACGGCTTAATCTTCTTATAAGCGATGAACGACTCTATGAGGCGGCTGTGGTTCTTATGAAACCGTATGACCGAGGGGAAGACAATGTACTCGTCAGCGAGGCCGTACTTGATCCGAAATTCCGCTTCCGGAACCAGACCCATAAAGTTGTATTCATCCTGAGGAGAGGCGAGCCGAATCACCCTGCGTTTTCGGCTCCTGCAGACCCAGGTACTCCATCCCTTCCTTACGCTTGATGTAATCGGAGTTGAATACGACGGCTGCCGCCCTTTCGGCCATCCGGTATACGACCCGTTCCATCCAATCGCAGAATTCCGGCGACTTCCGGAAATACAGCTCTTTAAAATGCAGATAGACCAGGTCATGCAGGCAAAGAACATAAGGTCGCTGTAAATAGACCGCCAGTTCCAGACCCACGTAAGGCACGAGCCACACATGAACGGGAACCGTGCGGTTGATCGTCTCCATGCTGTCGGATTTCATCAGAACCAGCCGTCCGGCATACTGCTCCAGCTGCCTTGCGAAAATTTTATGATACTCGTCATAGTTGGTTTCCGTCGTCGTGATATACACCTTCAGACGGTCCCATGTACTCAGCATTCCGTCGATCAGCCGGATACTGAACCTGCCGATGCCTTCGCCGTCCAGAGGCGTAACGTGAGGGAATCCCATAAAAATACCGATACTGACTTCACCGGTCGAAGGGTCGCTTGGGTTCCGCAAATATTTAACCGGTCTTCTGGGCGGCTCATGCGAGGAGAGCAGTCCACGGCATTCCTCGGAAAGGAGGAAAGCCCGGATGAGATGGGATCGGGGAACTCCGCGAACCAGATGCTCCATGTGACCCCGCAGCTCGGATTCCTCAGGCAGCCGGGATAACAATTCATAGTACAAAAAGTGCACGAAAAATAAATGACTGGAAGCGTAAGCCTGATTGATGATCGCACCGATCGTATCCCGGTTGCTGCGCCCGGCCGACAGAAACGGCTGCTCATACAATCGCTGTGCTTCCTCTGACAGCATGACAAGTTCGGCAATATGCACCTTATCGGTGCCGGAGGAAAGCTGCTGAGTCAATTCAGCAGCCTCCTGATCACTCGCATCCCGATGAAGCACCTGCCTGTGCAGTTCACGGACGAAGCCTTCCCCATCCAGCAGCATGCTCCGGTACAGCTTATGAAGAATCGTATCCTGCTCTTCCAGCTGCGCGCCCTCAGGCGGCTGGTATCCTGCAATGGAGACGGGAACGGGAGTATCCTGTCTCTCGTCCCTATGCCGGATGCGTCTTCTCTTCTTGTTGACGAGCTTCTTCAGCTTTTTGGCCCTTTGCAGCCTGAGCCTCCTCCGAAGCCAATGCCCTTTCCCCACCCATTTGGCCTTTCGCCGCTTGCGCGCAGGCTTAACAACCTTGGCTCGCAGAGGCATACGTTTCTTTCTGATGCGATGCCTTTTGCGGCGTTTTTTGAGGGTTGAAGGTGAGGCAGCGCTGATCTTGGAGGTTCTCCCTGCTGCCGCCAGTACGAATTTGGACATGGACGAGTCTATCCTCCCTTCACCTCTGTTACACCCTGTCGCGCCAATAATTCAATAGATCCAGCATCGTCTGCTCGAAGGGGATTTCCGGCTTCCAGCCGGTTTTCTGATGGAACTTGGAGTAGTCACCGAGCAGGAATTTCGACATCAGACGGCCGCAGGCGCGCCGGATCCTCCTGAACCTGCACCTCCACCTTGCTGTAGGACAGAAGCAGATTCAGCATCTCCTCAATCGTCCAGCACGTATTCGAGGCGATGTTATAGTCGTCTCCAGGGTCGCCCTTCTCCAGCGCCAGCCAGTAGCCCCTTACAATGTCACGGACATCGGTGAAGTCCCGTTTCGCCTGCAGATTACCGACGTGGATCACCGGAGGCTTAATTCCTTTCTCGATCTCCGCGATTTGTTTGGAGAAGTTCGATGTCACGAAGTTCTCGCCACGGCGGGGCCCCGTGTGATTGAAGGTCCGGGTACGAACGACATGCAGCCCGTAGCTCTTGTAGTACTGATAGCCCAAGTAATCCTGTGTTACCTTGCTGATCGCATACGGGCTGAGCGGACGCAGCGGGTTGGTTTCCTTGATCGGTACCTCACTCGGTTCCACATGCCCGTATTCTTCACTGGAGCAGGCGATCTGAATTTTGCTGTTCAGACCGAGACGCCGGACCGCTTCGAAGATGTTCAGTTGTCCGGCCACATTGTTATGAATGGTGTCCATCGGAGAATTCCAGGAGGTCGGAACGAAGCTCTGCGCAGCCAAATGGAAGATCAGATCAGGCTTGACGTGCCCGATCACCGACTCTACGGAGAACGGATCCCGGAGTTCGCACTCCACCAGGTTCAGGTCGTCGACGAGATGACTGATGTGGTTCATTCTGCTGCGGTGCCGAATGGTTCCGTACACCTCAATGTTATTATTCAGCAGATACTCCGCCATATGGCTGCCGACAAATCCGGTGATTCCGGTAATCAATGCTTTCATTACGTTTCATTTCCTCCTTTATTGGACTCCATGGACTCCATGCGAGCAATCATCTGCTTGATGCTTTGTTCCTCGGATTTGTGGCAGATCAACAGCCCGTCGGGTGTTGAAACCACAATCAAATCCCGGACACCGATGACGGCGGCTCTCTGGTTCTCCACGTAGAGAATATTGTCATATGCCTGCTCTGCGGCAATATCGCCCTGCACGATGTTTCCTTCCGGATCCGCCTGAAATATGCGCTCCAGGGAGGTCCAGGCACCTACGTCATCCCAAATGAAGCTCACCGGAATGGTCAGGATCCGGTCCACCTTTTCCAGAATCGCGTAATCAATCGAGATCTTCGGCAGGAGGGCATATTCCTCCGACAGCTGCCCATACCGCTTGGTGATGCTGTTCCATAGGTCGGGCTGATGGATTCTCATGTAATACTCGATGGTCGAGGGCTTCCAAATGAAAATGCCGCTGTTCCAATAGACATTCGGGTTCTTGATCAATTGCTGTGCCTTATGGACATCCGGCTTCTCAATAAAAGATTTCACCGGTTTGATTTCCTTCCCGTCAACCATAAAGCCCTGGTCCTGCGACTCTATATACCCGTACCCCGTCTCCGGCCGGGTAGGTACAATGCCCAGAGTGACCACATGACCGTCCTTCTCCGCCTCTTGCGCCCCGGCATACAGGGCCTCCATCAGAGCATGCTCATCCGGGATGTACTGATCCGAAGGAGTAATGACCAGCACTTCGTCCATCTTCTTGCGGAGAAAGTGATACGCCGTCAAGGCCGTACATGGAGCCGTATCCCGCTGCGCAGGCTCAACGATGATCTGCTCATCCGTCAGCTCCGGCAGCTGATCCTTCACAAGCGGCAAATAATGCTTGCCGACGACCAGCAGTACATCTTCCGCAGGGAGGAAACGCCGAAAACGCCGGTAGGTCTGTTGCAGCATCGTCTCCTGCTCGGAGGTCAGCTTAAGGAACTGCTTCGGCTTTGCCTCCACGCTTCTTGGCCAGAATCGCGTCCCCTTCCCTCCGGCCATGATCACAATTTTCAATCCAGTCACTCCTTTCTTTCACCGATTAGAGAATCAGGCAAAGTGCTGCGGAGGTACTGCCCTATTGAATATATTTCCATGCGTCATCAGGGGACAGTACATTTATCCCTATTTTGAGAAAATAGCATGTGCCTATACAGGGACATTTGCTTCTGGTTTATTGTATGTCGCCTTGCCCGCGGAGGCAGGGTATTCGTTCCGTATTGAAAAAAAGGGCATGGGCATGCGCGTTTCGGCTGGATATCCGACTATTTTCAAGCCTGATGGAGGCATTCGTCCATGTGATGCCTAGGACCTGTGCATATGGTGTAAGGGAGAGGCTTCCGCCCGACCGGCTGGGAGCAAAGGAACTGAAGGAGGCTGCCTCATGCATCGACGCAGGCATCGGAATGGGAGTAAGACCCAAAAGACAACGGCGAAGCGGAAGGGGAAACGCAAGCCGGTACGCCAAACTTCGCTGCACGTGAAGCGGAAGAGGAAGGGAAAAAAGAAAAGCTTACGTCCGTTGACAAGAAAGCATAAGCTGAAACGAAGGCGTCCCCAAAAAAGCCGGAAAAGACGGCCCGCAGCCGCCTCTTCGTCCCGCACGGCACAGCCTGCTGCCGGAGTGAACCTCGTTGGTTACACCCGTGCCGAGATGGGACTCGGCGAAGGGGCGCGCTTCCTGGCCCGGGCCATGGATACGGTGGGCATCCCATTTGGAGTCAACAACTTTGAACTCGGAAACTCGGCAAGAATGGAGGATTGGTCATGGGCTCATCGGGAGCAGGCTGACAATCCCTACCGAGTCAATCTGATTCATATCAACGGCGATCAGATGAGGCTTGTCCGCGAGCACTATGGTGAAGAGTTTTTCCGGAATCGTTACAATATCGGCTATTGGGCCTGGGAGCTGACCGAGCTCCCAGAAGAATGGAATGACGGTTTTACCTGGCTGCACGAGATCTGGACCCCTTCGCCCTTCGTTCGGGACACCATTGCCAAGAGCACCGCATTACCGGTGCATTATGTGCCATATGGCCTGCAGTTTGATTCGACCTGCGACCGCACGGAAGTACGGAGCCGGCTGGCACTACCGTGGCATTCATTTCTGTTCCTCGTGATGTACGATGTCAACAGCACCGCCCTCAGGAAGAATCCGCAGGGCGCCATAGAGGCCTTCAAGCAGGCGTTTGCCCCTGCAGACCCGAATGTCGGCCTCGTCGTCAAGATCAATAATGCCCAAAGCAATTCCGCTGAGGTAGATCAGCTCCGGGCCGCATTAGCGGAGTATCCGAACATCTTCCTGATCGAGCAGACCTTGTCGCGAAGCGATGTTTATGCGCTGATTGACAGCTGTGACGTGTTCGTCTCGCTGCACCGCTCGGAGGGCTTCGGCTCGGTGATGGCCGAATCGATGTATCTGGGCAAGCCGGTCATCGGCACGCTGTGGTCCGGGAATACCTCGTTCATGAATCCGGAGAACTGCTGCGCAGTAGGTTACACCCTGCAAGAGATCGGTGAGGGGGCAGGACCCTACAAGGCTCATCAAATCTGGGCGGAGCCGGATCTTGTCCAGGCGGCAGGCTATATGCAGCGGCTTGCAGCCGACGAACCCTGGAGGCGGCAGGTCGCTTCCGCCGGACAGCAAACCATACGTTCGCTTCTCACTCCGGAAGCGTCCGGCCAAGCGATCCGCCAACGGCTTACCGAGCTTGGCCTGCTTTAGCAGAACGGAACCTGGCGTAGAGCGGACGCTGGGTCCTTCCTGCTTGTAAAATGGTCAACAACTACGATTTCTATGAAGAAATCGTATTACGTGGAGTGAATGATCCCAGCTTATCATGGATTCCATTGCTGAACGCTACGTTCTCACCCTTCGTAAAGCTTACTTAAGAGGCCTTAGTCCCGTTATTGCACAGGATTAAGGCCGTTTCGTTACGTGATAGGTAGGAAGTATCTTCCTAAAAATAATGGTATCGCCTGAATCCATGCTTATCTTTCTATCATATTAATATGAAGAGAGAAAACTACAGCATTGGAGGAGATTCAGAATGAAACGAAACTGCATTATATATGGAAATTGTCAGGTACTTCCCATACGAAACCATTTACTTACATCCAGTACGTTTACTAAGTATTTTAACATTCTCGAACTCCCGGTGCATTTACTGGACAAAGTAGCAGGCATATCCGACCACTACTTAACTAATTGTGAGCTTTTTATCTACCAGCATGTGAGCCCTTCTTTCAGCCCTGTCTTGTCAACTGACTATATAATGACCAAATTGCCGGCTAATGCCATCCGAATTTCATATCCCAATTGTTATTTCACTGGGTACTTTCCACACTATATCAAAGATCCCGGTTTTCCAGACTTTCCCTATGCCGATACGGGCGTGATGGCATTAGTCCAGCAGGGGAAACCCATTCATGAGATTCTCGCTATTTTGTCAGATCCAGACTATTATTCACATCACCATGTAACTACTATTTTAAACAGTACTTTAATCCAACTAAGGTCAAGGGAAAAAGACTTGAATATCTCCATATCCAATTATATTGAAAACAACTTTCGGGATCAGTATTTATTCTATACGGTAAATCATCCTAAATTTTATGTCACAAGTTATATTGCCAGACAAATTATTTCTATGCTCGGAATAAGCGGACATGAAATTGCGGATATTTCTTTCGAACCGTATTTTCACTCTTGGACCCAGCCCATTTATCCCAGCGTTATCAAGCATTTAAATCTTAGCTTCATTTCCTCTCAGGACAGGTGTTTTGCCGCATTTGGAAAATTCAATCTATCCTTTCAAGAGTATATGATGCAACATATAGAATATCTAAGAAATAAAACTGGATCCTTTTGACTTTGAATTTCTCGCATATGAATTTACTGGTTTATTAGATTTTCAAATAAAGGATGATTTCATTATGCCTGCCCAACACATAAGTACTCATGCATTAATACAATATGTAGCAGTCGCTGAACAAGAAAAGGTAGGATAAATTATGATTAACCCTGGTCCGGTTAGGAGGTGCTGCATGAAAGATAAGAATCGACGAATACTTTGGCTTCTTAACCATAAGACTCTTTTGCGCTCCGAAGTTCGAATCCTTCACAATCTGGGTTTTGAAGTGTTTGTACCTAAAGTAATTCCAAGTAATGATCCCGACTTTCGGAGTGGGGGAGTTAGTTATGAAGCGGATTCCTCCCTTACCATACCTAAAGAAGCTCTTCTTACCCTTAATTCCTTTAACTTTTACGCTAATGAGTGGCCTGAGGAGATAACAGCATTAATCAATCATTACTTTGGCACCGTTTTTACTATAGCAGTAAGATATCCTCTCATAGAAGTATTAACCAAGTTTAAAGGCCAAATCATATTCCGAGCGTTCGGTCTGCAGAATGAACTTACCTATAACACCGTGTTGCAATATGTGATTCCCGAGTTTGAATCCCTGAAACCAAAAATGGAAAATCGATTTTGGTTCGGTCAAGGATATACTCAATTGGCTGAATGTGAACCTGCTTTTTTACAAGATCGGGCTCTCTATCTTCCTATAGGACTTGATCGGTCATTCTGGATTCATGCAAATACGTGGCACGGGTCCGGCAAACATATCCTCTTTGTTTGTCCGCATATCAATGATAATCCGTATTACTCGAATATATACAGGGGATTTAAAGAAGCATTTGGCGATCTGCCGCATTTTATCGTAGGCCAGCAACTGAGCCCCGTAAACGACCCCCACGTACTCAGCAATGTTAGTGATGAACAGTTAGTGGAGTTATATAAAAGCAGCGCTGTATTTTATTATCACTCCCATGAAATTCGCCATGTGAATTATTCGCCTGTCGAGGCAAGCATCGTAGGAACCCCTGTGATCTATTACTCCGACAGTTTACTTGGAAGACTTGCCGATAAGCCCTCACCGGCTATGGTCCATACTATTTCCGAAGCAAGATCCGTCATCCTAAAGTTGTTGCAGAATGACCAAAATACAACGAACACCATTAAAAATAACCAGAAATTCATGGAATATTTATTCTCAAGTGAGTACTGTGAACCTTATTGGAAAAACAATTTATTAAACGGACCGTTTGCAAAAGCAAATACCACTCCTGCCCCAAGGAACTTAACTACTGACCTTCCATCGGAGATCGGACAGCTTTATAAGTATGACATAAAATTAATTAAAGGTATGATTGGAGAACTGCGATATGATAACTATGGGCTAAGTTTAGGTCGACTAGCCCTTGCGAATAAAGATAAAGCCGGGTTTTTAATAAGTCATTATATTTCTTCAATGACTCCTGGCTTATACCGTTTTTCGTTACACATAAGGACACCCAATGCTACGCCAACTCCAATAGGTATATTTGCCATGGGCGTATGGATACCCGATTTCACTCTATATGCTTATCAAAATATCACTATGTTACAAAATAACGAGGACTGTTTCTCGCTATTAGTTAATATATCAGCAGAAACAGCCGACGCAACGAAAGAAATTCGATTTTATTGGTCCGGTCTGAAAACTGTGGAAGTAACCGAGGTATACGTAGAAAAAATAACATAATCCTTCATAAAGCGGCCTTGTCCTCTATTCATAGGAAAAGGCTATTTTGTTTGTGTTGAACAATCATTTCATCCATCCGCCGAATTCTGTTACTGCGACTGCGTGACGCATCCGTGCTTTCGGGCGAAATACGCAGGTTCCCCAAACCTCTGCCTCGACGTTATCTCTTCCATAGGACTGCCGTCCTGCCAGAGCAGTGCTTTGGCTTCCCGGATTCGCAGGCCGTTCAGATAATCCGTCAGTACACGGCCTGTTTCTTGCTTGAATTGTCCGGAGAGATGCGCCGGATGTACCAGACAATAGCTGGCCAAGCCTTGGAGATCGAAAGGCTTCCCGAAATGCACCTCGAGATATCCGGTCACCTTCCGGGCGAGGGCCACCCACTCACAAGCGCATGCTGTTTGACCAGAGAGCAGTATTCCAGGTGATGCGGTCCACCAGCTTCTGATGCATCTCGAGGCTCTCCAGCCGCTGATTTCTACAGAAAAAAGGAGGCCCCTTCCCCCGATCTGCTGAGATCCGAAGAATCATATTTAAGATGATGTGGCCATTGTTGAAGACCCTAAGCGGCCTTCCCGGATAACGCTTCAGAGAAATCGAATAAGTCACGAGACTTCCGCATCGCTTCCTTGAGCCTCGCCGGGTCTCCAAGTTCAACCGTGTGCATCATTTCTTTCCCCATGGTGTATCTGAGTTCAATGAGATTGGCATTCCCGGGATACGGATGATCCAAGGCCTTCCGCAGTGAGGCTCCCTTGGTAGCATCCGCTATTGCCTCACGAGCGGTTTCATGGGCTGCTGTTCTCTTGGCAGTAACCGTTTAGCTGATGTAAACTTAACTTGACATTGTGAATGGTATAGATTACATTGTGTATAACAAACTTAACTCCACATTCGAAAGGTGGCGCAGTGCATGACCTATCAAGAAAAAAAAAGCATCGTATCCCTGATCAGTGCCGTCCTCATCTTCGTCTTCTACTGTCTGTACATGTACCCGCAGTATCCCGGAGGGGCGGTGGAATCGTCGGAAGCGTTCCGGTTCTGGGGTTCCTTCGTACTCAGCTTGACTCTGGTTTCCATCCTCGCGCATATCCTGATCAGCATCGTGTTCAACATCATCTTCAGGATCACTACCGGGGAGAAGGAACCGACCTTCGCGGATGAACTGGATCAACTGATTGACTTGAAAGCATTCCGCAATTCGTTCTTTGTCTTTGTCCTCGGCTTCCTGCTTGCCATGGGTTCGCTGGTCATCGATCAGCCGTCCCAGGTGATGTTCATGATCCTCATCGCCTCCGGATTCATCTCCGATGTGACCGGGTCCTTTACCAAACTTTATCACTACCGCAGAGGGGTCTAAGATGGGCAAAATTCTTGTCGGCAATCACATCCGCAAATTACGGTTCAACCATAATGAAATGACGCAGCAGCAGCTGGCTGACAAGGTGGGCGTAACAAGACAAACCATCGTGGCTCTGGAAAAGGGAAACTACTCCCCTTCGCTGGAGCTGGCTTTCCGCATTGCACACGCCTTTGGTTTACCTTTGGAAGAGGTATTCTTCTACGGAGATCCACCCAGTGAATGATAATCTGAAGGGAGCTGTCCAAATGAATTCCAATGAAAAAGCCGCCAAAATGGCGGGCGTTCTGTTTATCCTTGCGGCGGTGTCAGCGGTAGCAGGTCTTCTTCTGTACGATCCGATCCTGAACAGTACCGATCCCCTGATTCAAGGCCCCGCACACTCTAACCAGGTGATCCTTGGCGCCGTGATGGAGTTGATTCTCGTCGGTTCCGCCGTCGGCACCTCGATTACCATGTTCCCGTATCTCCGGAGATACAATGAAACCCTGGCGCTCGGTCATGTGCTCTTCCGATTTCTCGAGGCCGTCGTCATCACGGTCGGCATCATCAGCGTACTCGCCCTCTTGACCTTAGGCCGCGAATATGCAGCTGCAGCCGCTCCGGATCCCGCCTCTTTTTACGCCTCCGCCGCTTCGCTCAAAGCCGTACATGACTGGACCTTCCTGCTCGGTCCCAACTTCATGCTGGGCATCAACACGATGCTGTACAGTTATATCTTTTATAAGTCCAGGCTCGTCCCGCGGTTTATTCCCATCCTGGGGATGACCGGGTCGGTGCTTGTTTTTCTGTGTGCCCTGCTCGTTATGTTCGGTGTATTTTCTCAGCTCTCGGTCTGGGGTGCGCTGCTGGCGCTGCCGGTGGCAGCCAATGAAATGATCCTTGCCGTATGGCTCATCCGCAAAGGCTTCAATCTGTCTGCCGTCCCCGCTTAACCGGGTTCAAACAAAACAGGAGCAGATGCCGCGCGGCATCTGCTCCATAATCAAACTTACGTTTGCTGTCTTCGTTTCACTCTTCAGAGCTCATGCAGCGTAACTTCGCTGCGAATCAGGAACCGGGCGTTCACCCCCGCCTGACCGATCCCTTTGGAGATGTAGAACGGGCCATGGGTGCCTGTGTGCATTCCCTTGTAGATGCCCGCTGCTGCCAGCCTGCCTTTGTTAATGAAACGGAAGAGCAGGGGCACGTTGAACTGCTTCCCATGAAAATGGCCGGCCATCAGGTAAGTATACCTGCGCTGAATATGAGGAATCACATTGGGGTCATGGGCCAGGACCAGGATCGGTTGGCTCGGATCCACATGCTCGAATGCCTGATCCACCTTGCTTTTCCTGCTGCTGTAATCATCAATGCCGACAATGTGAAAGTGATCCACGGCGGTGGACTGATTCCTGAGAACTTGGATCCCCACATTGTCTAGAATCCGGATGAGCTCCTGAAGCGCGGCCGGGCTCAGGCGGTGATCATGATTCCCTAATACGGCAAACACCGGAATACCCGGCTTGGTAATCGCTTCGGCATACCGCTGCACCTTGGGTAGATGGCGGGACCTTTGGGTAAAGTCTCCCGTGAGCACAATGTAATCCGGTGCTTCCTCTTGAATCAGCCGGGTCAATCTGCCCGGAGCGATCCGGAGCTTCTCGACATGCAGATCGCTGATCTGGAGAACCCGGATGCCTAGACCGCAAGAAGAGCGAACCCGTTCCGTCTTGAGCCACTGGGTCGGAAAGATCAGAAGGAAATAGATGACCGCGGCGATCACGCATAGGATGATTAAGTTCATGAAGTGGATCCTGTCCTTTTGGAATAGTATTGTCCCCAAACTTTTTTATGACGAGCGATCTGAACCCTTCCCTCCAGCCATCTCAAGGCAGTTGAAGAATGATCAAAGTCATGATCACCACAAAAGAGATTCCTGCAAGTGCAGCGGTCAAAAATTCCTTCACAGAAAGATAAGACTTGATGCTAATCTCCCTCGTCCCCTTGAGCAGTTCTTCCATTTCTCTATTCAAAAATTGACGGGCGAACGACTCTTCTCTGTTTTGGAGCTCCCTCCAAATGGATTGATGCATGATTTCGAGCTCCTTATGGCTCGTACTGTCTTTTACTAAAGCCATCCTTCCGCCTCCTTCAGATCTATCCAGAGTCCAGCATTTTCCGCAACATTTTATAACATCTTCCCGAATTATCCTGCCTGATCACATCAGCAAGGCCGCTAATCGTGCCGGCAGCCTCAAGGTGTTGTCGCGCTGATACACTCGGTTAGTTGAACGTCGACCCATGATTATTTGTAGTGAACATTCTCGGTTGGTTTTGATTGCTCCAACCAGTTGCTAAGATCATCTGTAAATTTCGGTGCACCGATTGTCCTCTCCATATGTACGAAGTCATGAAAATCCTGGTTTGTATAAGCACTTCTTAAATCAAGAACAGGAATGTTATATTCTTCAAGGATACCTTGGATTTTTTGCTGCAAAGGTCCCCAGTACGACTGTGCCGGATATTCATGACTGAAATTCACGGGCATCCAGACGACTTTGACAGGGATTTTTCTATGTTCAATTCCTCTAGCACCCATTGCAGAGATTTTAAATTATGAGAAAATTCTTCCTCTCCCAGCGAGTAATCCCACTTGGGCTTTAATTGGTGACCACACTCTAAGTTGTTTTGTTCGTAAATAACCGGCAAAGCCAAACCGAAAGCCAAACCACAAGAATGTGGGGAATGGTCTAGACCAAGTTGGCTGGATAAAATACACTAGTTAACGACCACATCAGCAGGGGTGCTATTTGAATCAAGGCTAGAAAAATAATTCCATACGTGCTCGCAAGAATTAACTTCTTATCCGTTTGCCTGGAGTAGGAGAACGCAAGTAATCCTAGAAGGCACACACCGAATGCCAAACTCACGAATGCCCAAAAGTCTGCTTGCGGAATTTTCGGTGATTGTTCAGGCCCCATGAATTCCGTACTATAAAAACCTAGAAGATAAACAAAAGCAACGAAAATAGAAAGCACTCCGGCACCCGCCATAAGCAGCTGTATTTTCCTGTTAAAGCTCAAGATCACCATTTACTCCACCATTCCCTCCCACCATTACTCTTTTGAATTCATTTCTAATATACTAGCCGGACAGAAAAATACACTGTACAATTCCTCTTTGACTATATCTTCTATTATTATAAATATTTACTTCATATTGGACGCTTTTTACGATCGGTAAGTTGCACTTGTCCGTTCTTTCAATGCAGAAGGGAGCGGCATCGCACATAGTGATACGCTCCCTGGTTGTTACGCTCTATCGTACTCTCCGCTATTTCAATACATCCGATAGCTCATTTAATCCTTGTGCATATTTGTCGACTCGCTAACCATGATCCGAACCCGAATCAGCAGGGACAACCCTAATATCGCTCCCCGCATATTCCACACCCATCATCCATCCACCGAATTCCGGTACTGCGACGGCGTCACGCCTTCCTGCTTCTTGAACACCCGGGCAAAATACGCAGGGTCTTCAAACCCCACCCTCGACGCAATCTCTTCTATGGCACTGCGGTCCCCCCGGAGCAGCACCTTGGCTTCCCGGATTCGCAGACCGTTCAGATAATCCGTCAGCGTACAGCCGGTTTCTTTCTTGAATTGTCTCGAGAGATGCGCCGGATGCACCAGACAATAACGGGCCAAGCCCTGGAGGTCGAACGGCTGACCGAGATGCACCTCGAGATAACCGGCCGCCTTCCGGACGAGGGACGAGCACCCCGCAAGCGTATGCTGTCTGACCAGGGAGCAGTACTCCAGGCACATGCGCTCCACCAGCTTCTGATGCATCTCGAGGCTCTCCAGCCGCTCGATCTCTATCGCGATCTTCTCCGATAATTGATGCAGGAAAAAAGGAGGCACCTTCCCCCGCTCCGCCGAGATCCGCAGAATCGTATGTAAGACGATGAGGCCATTTTTGACAGCCCGCAGCGGCCTTCCCGGATAACGCTCGGAGAAGTCGAACAAGTCGCGCGATTTCCGCATCGCTTCCTTGAGCCTCGCCGCGTCCCCAAGCTCGACCGCATGCATCATTTCTTTCTCCATGGTGTACCTGAGCTCAATGAGATCGGCATTGCCGGGGTCCGGCTGATTCAGCACCTCCCGCAGGGAGAATCCCTTGGGTCCCCCCGGATCCGCCTGCGCTTGACGCACATCCGAATAATGCAGAGTAATCGGAGGAAGCTCCCTGATCCCTCCTACGATACGGGCGATGCTGCGGATTTTGGAATGCCCCATGAGCTTCAGCCCGCGGAAAAAAGCTTCCAGAACGATCCGCTTGTTCTGATCGATCTTCGATACGGCCGCCAGCTTGGACAACTCCGGAGTCTGCGTCAGAAAAGGACCGGCCGCAAACAGCCTCCCCTCCCCTTCCCACAGCGCGGCAGCGTAAGACATGCCAAGCTCATTCGTATAGACGCAGGCCTCCTCCGGATGAAGCCGCGCCGCGGACCGCATCGCCGAAAATTCGGCCGCCTGAGGCGCCTTGAGAAACTCCGGCAGCGGGATACGCTCGAAGGATAGCTGAAGCCCGGCCGCTTCGTCCCACAGATAAGTGTTGAGATCGGTCAGGTAGTATACGGTCGTTGCTGCTGAAATCATTGCCTCTTGATCCATCGCTTGTTCCGTCCTTGATGTTAATATAGTCCTCTAAACGTTAATTGAATCTTATAGAAAACCGTTTGGCCTAAGTATAATAGAGGAATGATAGCGATTACAAAAAAGATGGGAGTGTTCTTTATGCTCTACCCTATCGCCACCGAAACCAGAGGCATACTGGATCTCAACGGCATTTGGTCGTTCCGGCTGGACCAAGGCAAAGGCTTTGAGGAAGCATGGTACGAAAAGAAGCTTACCGATGCGATTTCCATGGCTGTTCCCGCCTCCTACAACGATGTCGGGGTCGACGCAGACATCCGCAGCCACGTCGGGTGGGTGTGGTACCAGCGCGAATTCACGGTTCCCGCCATGCTGGCTTCCCAGCGGCTTGTCCTGCGCTTCGGCTCTGTTACGCATACGGCGAAGGTGTATGTGAACGGTGTGATGGCCGCGGAGCATAAGGGAGGGTTCACTCCCTTTGAGGCGGATATTCAGAGCCTCATCACACCGGGAAGTAACCGGCTGACCGTAGCCGTGAACAACATCGTCGACGAAACGACGCTGCCGGTAGGCGTCTACAGGGAAACCGACATAGAGGGCTTGGGGAAGGTGGTGCGCAACCATCCGAACTTTGACTTTTTTAACTATGCCGGTATCCACCGGCCCGTCAAACTGTATACCACGCCGGCCATCTATATCAAGGATATTACCATCGTTACGGATGTGGAGGACACGACGGGCATCGTCCATTATGAAGTGTTAATCGAAGGGGAAGCCGGCGTAAAAGCAAGCGTCATCGACGAATCAGGCCTGGTCATCGCCCGGCTGGAGGGCGCCAAGGGGCAGTTTCGTCTTCCGTCAGCCCGGCTCTGGGAGCCGCTGAACGCCTATCTCTATACGCTCCGGGTGGAGCTGGAGCAGGACGCTCGAGTCATTGACGTGTACGAGCAGCCCTTCGGGATCCGTACGGTGGAAGTGAGGGACGGACAGTTCCTCATCAACGGCAGGCCGTTTTACTTCAAGGGCTTCGGCAAGCACGAGGATTCCCCGATTCACGGCCGCGGCTTCGATGAAGCGGTGAATGTGACCGACTTTCGCCTGATGAAATGGATGGGAGCCAACTCGTTCCGCACTGCGCATTACCCTTATTCCGAGGAACTCATGAGGCTCGCGGACCGGGAAGGGCTCGTCGTCATCGACGAGGTGCCGGCGGTCGGGGTTCATCTGAATTTCTCGGCGACCCTGTTTGGACAAAAGAACCGAAGGAACACCTGGGAGCACGTCGGAACCTTCGGGCACCATCAGGACGTGATCCGGGAGCTCGTTGCACGGGACAAGAATCATCCCTGCGTCGTCATGTGGTCCGTCGCCAATGAACCCGCTTCCGAAGAGGAAGGAGCCTATGCATATTTCGAGCCGCTGGTCCAGCTGACCCGGGACTGCGACCCGCAGCAGCGTCCGGTCACCATCGTCACCCACGGGTGGTCCACACCGGAGACCTGCAAAGTGGCGGAGCTCGTGGATGTGCTGGCGCTGAACCGCTATTACGGCTGGTACAGCGAAGGCGGCGATTTGGCGGCGGCCAGGGTCATGCTCCGCAAAGAACTGCGGCAGTGGACCGAGCGCTGCCCCGGCAAGCCGGTCATGATCACGGAATACGGCGCCGATACGGTGGCGGGCCTGCACGATGTCGATCCGGTGATGTTCACGGAAGAATACCAGGTGGAGTATTTGAGGGTGAACCATGACATCTTCGATGAATTCCAATGCTTCGTTGGGGAGCAGGTGTGGAATTTCGCGGATTTTCAAACGAGTCAAGGGATTATCCGCGTGCAGGGCAACAAAAAAGGAGTATTTACCCGGGAGAGAAAACCGAAAGCCTCGGCCCATGAGCTGCGCCGCAGATGGTCGGCGATACCGGATTTTCATTATAAGGGGTGAGCGATTCCGCTGCCTCCTGGCTTGAGCGGACTTTGGTATTCGGATGGGGGCGTGCGGCATCGATTCGGAATCTTGTTCATGCAGGGCCGGCCCCAAGCGGGGCCGGCTTTTTGGTGCTGCTGGTGAGGAATGCAGCCCTCCCCCGCTACAGCGTCTGGCCCCCTCTGTTCTGGTGTTCTCGGGCCATTTCCTGCAGTCGGGTCCGTTTTTTGCTGTCGTTGATCCCCGCGATTGAAGCAGTCAGCTTCTCCAAAGCATCCTGTTCCAAGCATCCTCTCTCCAAGGCCGATTCCAATACCGCATACAGGCGAAGCTCCAGCAGCCGGTTCACTTCTTCGGCAGTGAGCCTGGATCCTTCCCGTACAATCCTCCTGCATACAGATGCAAGTCGTTCCTTGCGGTACACTTTGCTTGTAAACACCAGATCCGCCTCCGCCGATTGCGCCTCAGAGAAGCGGTCCTCTTTCAAACCGCGGATGACGATGCTCTCCAAGGCCATCGAGCGCTTTCTGGAATACTCGGTGAGAAGCTCGTTCAGCAAAGCATCCGTGAAACGGTTCCCCTGCAGGTCGAGCATAAGCTGAAAGTAGCGCCAGATCAGGTGTTCCAAAACACTATCGTCTAAGCTGCTCGTCTCTCGGCAGCAATAGATCAGACGCAGCGCCTCTACATCCAGGAGATTGTGGATCTGCAGCTGTTTGCTTAACTCCAGACCTCGAAGATGGGCCTCCACGCCTTCATATAAAGAGTCTTCGACAGCCGGGAGAGAAGGCGATGCGACCAGACCGTTGATCTTCGCTGCCGTTTCCTGCAAATCCATCTCCAGCCCTCCCGCTACAGATCCTGATGCTGGATCATCCGCTTCATCTTGCGGCCGCCGGTCACCTCGAAGCCTTCCCGCTTGTAAAATTCAAGCGAGCGGTCGAAGGCCGGCAGCGGCGGCGTGCAGACCTCAAGCCGTTTCCAGCCGACGGCCGCGGCGTAGGCGGCTGCGACCTCGATAAGCTGCCGGCCCAGTCCATGCGACCGGTAAGCAGGCCGGACGTACAGCTCCTGGATGATACCGAAGGCTCCGCCCGCATACAGCGAAGCGCTGTCGTGCACGGAGAGGAACCCGGCGGGCTCGCCGCCCTCTTCTGCCACCGCAAGCCACACGCGGTAGGAGCCGGAAGCGAGCAGACGTCCGCAGAGCTTCGCGGATTCCCCCAGCTCGAAAGCGGCTGCGGTCGTCCCCCCGGCACGCTCGATAATCTCTCCGATCAGTTCCTCGAAGAGGGATGCGACCGCTTCAGCGTCCGCTTCCCCCGCTTGATGCATCTTGAACAATAGCTTCAGCTCCTTTATGCCATTAATCACATTCTTGAATATCTATCAAGCCCTCCTGCCTGGAAGGCCTCCGGTCCACCCCATGCTCGCCGGCACATCCGGCGGCAGCATCGGGTTCACGCTCCATGCGCCCGCTGCCGCCAGCACATCCTCTTCAGCAGGGCGCCCGCCCCCCTCCCCGCGATCCGATGGTTCCGCGGGCTCCGCGAACATCAGGCCCAGCGTCCGCTCTTCCGGCGTCCGTTCCCCGACGTCCAGCAAGACCTCGTCGGATTCGCCGACATACCCGTAGGCCCGGACAAGCTCCCCGCCGGCCGCCTTGGCCCAGGCGTGGTATTCGACTACCCGGTGCGTCGCGTAGTAGTGGGCTTCGCCGAACGTCCGGCTGAGCTCCCGCAGCAGCGACGTCACGCTGCCCGCTTCCTCCTGGGGAGAGCTCAGGTCAGGCAGCGACCAGCCAACGACGAGCGTCCACCCTCCGAGAGGCGGTGTGACGAAGACGGAGGAGAGCTCGTGCGACCGGCGCAAGCCGCTCTCCCAGCTGCAGGGAGCAAGCTCCTGCAGCCCGAAGGCATCGGCCACAGCCCGGGCATCCGTGGTCCGCACCGCATACCACTGGGACTTGTACCCGAAGGGCATCGGCCTGTCCGGTGTATCGTCCACCGGGCAAGGAGCCTGCGGAGGGGTAATGCGCAGCCTCGCCATCCTGCGCTCTTTCTTCGGGCCAACAGCTATCAGCAGCATCACCACGGCAGCTGCTGCCAGCAGTGCAATCAGATCAGTCAAAGCCTCGTCTCCTTCACTTCCTACCAGCATCCCCTTTATCCCTCTTGCTTTCCTTCCTATCCCATACATGAAGGGCGATTACCTCGGCGGAATGTCGAGTGTGGTTTGAATGCTGTGCACTCGATCCACAACGTATTCGAGGGCATGATCCGAATTTCCTTTTTTAGGAGCGAACAGGACCCGGACGGCAAGCCAAAAAGGAGAAGCGCCCGCTTCCCCCTTGCTGGACACCCGTAGTCTAAGCTTACGAGTGAATGAAATGAAATAACGGAACTCCGATTCGCTATATGCCTCCCCAGCAAGCCCGTTTTCGAAATAGCGGAACTGAAGTTCGCTATGGAAGCATACGATGCCCTTTTCGACTTCATCCGGGCCGCATAAGGAATCGCAGTTCCGCTATTGGCCGGAACCCTCTGACAAATCACCGAATAAAGAATCTGAGTTCCTTTATTCTTACATCCTACGGGGCTGCGCCCGGGAAGCGCCCCAGCGCAGCTCCCCGCTTTCCCCCGCCAGCCCCTGAGTCACTCCAACGGCTGTCCTTCCTTATAGTACAAGGCCCGGTTCAGCAGAATAAAAAAGATATGAACCTGCGAATGGCCGTACTCCTTCAACAGGGAGTGCAGCCGGGCGGCAACATCGTTATGTATCGCCTGCTCCCGCGGGAACATCATGATCTCCAGGGATAAAGGGCTGTTCAAAATGGGCTCTACAGGCAGCAGCTCGATTTTGACGATCTCCTGCGGGACTTTCACGATATGGGCGAATTCCTCCACCACGAGCGGTGCAAGCTGTTCGACATCCCCCCGGGGGAAGCCTTTGAAACGTAAATACGGCACGGATATCCCTTCATTTCTTCGGTGTTGGTGTAGCGTGAAGCAGTGCGGACCGCCTCCCTCGGACTTCCGGTGAAGCACCGCGGCAGGCAAACCCTCTCCCCATTCTACGCCTACTCGGTCCCCGACGCAACGCCGCGCCGGAATGGAAAGAATAGGAGCCTGCCAAATGGATAGGCTAAACAGGAAGCTTTGCCAAGGAAAACCACTTAACCACATAAATTACCGCACATTCACGGCCCCGCCGTTACCATTCCCCCGGTTAGGGGTAAGGACAAGGGAACAGATTATGCACCCAGAAGGAGGAATTCCACATGAGCGCAAGTGACTTTCTGTCGGCTGTCCGCAGCCGGCGAACGATCTACGGCATCAGCAAAGACATCCAGGTATCCGAGGAGCGGGTCCAGGAGATCGTCCGCGAAGCGGTAAAGCACACCCCTTCGGCCTTCAACCCCAGAGCGCGAGAGTGCTGGTGCTGTTCGGGGAGCAGCATGACAAGCTGTGGGATCTGACGACAGAGATCCTGCGGGCGATTGTCCCGGCGGACAAGTTCGAGTCGACCCAGCAGCGTATGGGAGGCTTCCGTGCGGGGTACGGCACGATTCTCTACTTCGAGGATCAGGCTGCCGTCGAAGCGCTGCAGGCCCAGTTCCCTTCCTATGCCGAGCGCTTCCCGACCTGGTCGCAGCAGTCCAGCGGCATGCTGCAGTACGTCATCTGGACGGCCCTGGAGCTCGAAGGACTCGGCGCCTCGCTGCAGCACTACAATCCGCTCATCGACGAGAAGGTCCGGGCGGAATGGAGCATTCCGGAGACATGGCAGCTCATCGCGCAAATGCCGTTCGGTCATCCGACAGCCCCTCCGGGGGACAAGGAGTTCAAGCCGCTCGAGGAGCGGATCAAGGTTTCGAGATAACGCACGACGATACCCGCAATAACGCACATCGAACTATCGAAAACGGGTAACGGGAGCTGTGGTTTGCAGCTCCTTTTGTACATAGCCTGCGGGCTGCAGGCAGGAGCGAAAGAGCGGGATGGAAGGCGCCGGGCAAACTATGGTAAGATCTAGGGGAAGAAAAAGGAATGGACAATGAAAACCCGAAAGGAGACCCGGCGATGAAACCATACGACATCCGCTCTTATACCGATGGTTATGAAATTTATGAGGCTCTGGAGTCTTCCACCGAATCCTGGTTCAAAATCGCGCCCGAGCGCGGCGGCATCGTGATCTCCTACGGCACGGGAGGCGAAGAGCTGCTCTACCTGGACAAGGCCACCTTCTATGATGAGAAGGCGAACATCCGGGGCGGCATTCCCGTCCTCTTCCCGATCTCCGGCCAGCTAACCGAGGGGGCTTACACATGGAAGGGACAAGCCTATAAGATGAGCAATCACGGCGTCGCCCGCACCTCCCCCTGGACGGTGGAGAGCACGGATACGACCGACGGGGCGTCGATCACGCTGACCCTCTCGAGCAATGAAGATACGAAAGGCTCGTTTCCCTTCGACTTCCTGCTCCGCTTCACTTACCGCCTGAAGGAAGGCGTGCTGACCATCGATCAGGAGTATCACAACCTCTCCGGCGAGGAGATGCCGATGTACCCCGGATTTCACCCGTATTTCGCTGCAGACCGCAAGGCCATTGCATACGAAACGGACGCCACCCGGTACTTCGATTACAACGATCATCAAGAAAAACCCTATGAGGGCCGCGTGATCGATCTCGACCAGCTGCCGGAGTCGGTCGTCTTCCTGGATGCGAAGCAGCGGGAGATCACGTTCTCTCCAAGAGAACAAACGGTGATCCATCTGACGTACGGGGACGAGTTCCGGTATGTCGTGCTGTGGTCGGTGGCCGGCAAGGAGTTCATCTGCGTCGAGCCCTGGATGGCCAAGACCGATGAGCTCAACCGGGGAGACGAGCTGACGCTCGTACCTGCGGGGGGCATCCTGAAGACGACGCTTGCCATCGGGCGCAAGCAAGCCTGATTCAACTGCATATTTCCCGGAGATGAGGGAGCTCAGGAGGCAATGATTGGTGTTTACAAGCCAAGAAGTCTCACGGCTCCCTTCTCTTCGCAATGCAATATGTCGAAAATGTCTGAAAAATCGAAAAACGGATCGAGTCCTGCGCTTCCCCGGGAAATGATTGAGCCGCCCTGGGAAATGAATTGGCGGTCCGGGAAATCCACCCTTTATCCATCCCATTAGCTGAGGTGCACCATCATGAAGAAAGTACAATCGAGACGTCTTGCGGGAGTCTCGCTGGCCGTCATGGCCGGCGGCCTGGCCGCTACCTTCCCCTTCCATACGACAAGCGCGGTGGGACTGCTGCTTCACGGCGGCTTCGAAGCGGGTCTGGTCGGCGGGTTGGCCGACTGGTTTGCGGTCACGGCCCTCTTCCGCCACCCGCTCGGCATCCCGATTCCGCACACCCGCCTGCTCCCGAGGAACCGGGGGAAGGTCACGGATGCGCTCGTCTCTATGATCGAGACCCACCTGCTCAACAAGGAGAGCATTGAGGCGCGGATCGCGAGCTTCCACCTGACCTCCAAGGCGCTTGATATCGCCGCCGCCGAGATTCAGCGAGCGGAAGTACAGGCTGCGATCTCCGGTGTGCTGAAGGATGCCGTACGCAGCTTCTCCTGGGAGCCTTATCTCCCCTGGATGCAGGACGAACTGGCATCCTTAGCCGCCGGGGTCGACCCGAAGCCGCTGCTGACGATCGCGGCCGATGAGATCCTGAACAGCCGTCACGACGAAACGGCGCTCGATTTCATGCTCGGCAAGGCCGAACAGTGGGTGCTGCTCGAAGAGACCCGCAAGCTCTTCGGCAATATGTCCATCCGGGCCATCGAGCGCATCGAGCTGCAGGGCATGATGGCCTTCGCGGTCAACGCGTTCCTCGGCTTCGTCAACGAGGACAAGCTCGGCAGCATCCTGCAGAACCTGCTTCTATCGAACATCGAAAGCCTGCGCACCGAAGGGCACCCGAACCGCGAGAAGCTGCTCGGGGCGATCCGCCGGGAGGTCGACGCCATGAGGGACAGCGAAGGCCTGCTCGCCGCCCTGGAAGGCTGGAAGGCCAAGCTGATCGGCGCCCTGCTGACGCCGGAGCGTCTCACTTCCGTGCTCGGGGGGCCTGCAGAGCAAGCTGCTCGAAGCGCTGGAGCAGCCGGACTTTGTCGCGCGCTATATCGTGCCGCTCGTGAGCCGGTACATCGACAAGCTGCGGGGCGACGATGCGGCGCTGGCCGCCTCGGACCGCTGGGTCCGCGGCAAGATCATGCATTACGTTGAGGAGAACCATTCCTTGATCGGGCGGCTGGTCCGCGAGAATGTCGACAAGCTCGACGACGAGACGCTGATCGCCATGATCGAGGACAAGGCGGGCAACGACCTGCAGTGGATCCGGGTCAACGGCGCGATCTGCGGCTTCCTGATCGGCGTGGTCATCGAAGGCGTCCGGCTGCTCATCGTGTGATGGGCAGCGGCCGGCCAGCATGGATCCGACAGCCGCACGCCGCCGTAAGCGGCCAATCGGGCCCATGGGGGCCGGCCTCTCGGGAGATGCTTCTCCGGCATCACACGCTGGGCGGCGGGCCGCGCTTTGCCGGGCATCTGCCGCATACCCTCCGGCTTGCCGATCGTCTCCCGGGGGCATGCTGCGGCAGGCCTATGCCCTACTCTGCCCTCCCTCCGTCGGTAAGCCGCTCGACGGCATCCAGCACGAGCCGGTAATACGCCGGCGAATGCGGAACCAGCCTCTCCGGCGTCACGCGCTGCACGGCAGGCAAGAGCTGTCCCTTGGCGTCCACTGCGGCACCGCTCAGCTCCGCCGTCAAGGGCAGCCCTTCGACCAGCCGGCGGAAGACGGGCAGCGGCATGCGGTACAAGCCGGTCACTTCATCCTCCTGCAGCCGGTACGATTCCAGCGGACGGCTCAGCGGGAGCACGAACACGTGGCAGAACTCCCGGTCCATCCGGCCGCCGGGCAGCTCATCCTCTTCCGCGAATATTCCGCAGGAAATAAGCCGGTCGAAGGGTACTTCGACGCCAAGCTCTTCCTGCAGCTCCCGCACGCCGTCTTCCACGCTCTCACCGGCCAGCAGATGACCTGCGCACGAGATATCCAGCAGCCCCGGGAACGTGTCCTTGCCGGGATGCCGTTCTTGAAAGAGAATACTCCCCTCCCCTGCCGGTTCCGCCGCATCCCAGATCCAGCATTGAAACGTACGGTGCCACCATCCCTTCGCATGGACCTCCTCCCGGGAGGCCGTCCCGATAGGCTGCATGTCCTTATCATAGATGTCGAATTGTTCTTCTTGTACGCCCACGGCGTATCCCTCCGGTTATTCGCTGCAGCGAACGCGTCATCTTCATGCGTTGTCACCGCTGCAGGTCTGTAGTATGATGAGTGGTAAAGTTTTCGCGCTGCCCAGCATCTCGCGCTGCGGTGTGCAGCCGCGGCAGCGCAGCAAGCCCAAAGGAGCCAGTGATCATGAGTGTCCATGAAGCCATTACCAAGCATACCCGCAAGCAGAACGCCCACCTGGAGCAGTTCCTGAAGCTCGAGGAGCGGCGCGAGCAGGCCATCGACGAGGCCGTCCGGCTGTGCGCCGAAGGCAGGCCGTTCAGCGTGGAGACGATCAACGCCATTACCGGCGAGATCAATGCCCATGCCACGCAGGGCATCTCCCCGACACGTGTGTATGTCACGCCGGCGATGATCGAGGACTTCGTCCGCCGTTCGAAGTAATCCTGCAGCGCCTGGCTGCAAACGAAGCGTCTTTGGCGCAGCCAGGACCGCCGGCCGGATGCCCTTGAGAGGCCCTAGCCGGGTTACACGCTTTCAGGCGGCAGCCGCCTTTTCTTCTGCGGCCCCCTGTGAGGGACAGCGCCTCCTGACTGTTCGTTTATCTCGGAAGTCAGTTAAGGGGATCTATGGATTACTCCAATAGTTTACATAACATATACTATGTTCTCTTCTTTTGCTCTTTCCCTTTACTCCGGTTGACGCCATTCAAGGATCCATGCTCCTCGGCATAATCCCGCGCCTTCCTCAGAATCTCAAGCTCGAGCTCCAGATCGGCTTCCCGCTGTTCTTTCTCCCGAACCTGGTTCTCCAGTTCTTTCAGCTTCCGATCCTGTTCCATTTCCCGATCCCTGCCTTCCCCCATGCTGCATGCATACCTCCCTTCCGAATCCATTATTCCAGCAACCGCCGCTGCTGTCCACTCCGGTCAGGAAACACAAAAACGGCGAAGCCCCGATCGGAAGCTTCGCCATGCCTGCCGGCCGGCCCGTTATCCCGGGCAGAGCTTCGGTCACCAGAACCCGAGCCTGGCCCTCTTCCCTGCCTATCTTGTTTCCCGGTGGAGCGTGATCCGATTGAGACGCGGGCAGTACTTCTTTATCTCCAGCCGCCCGGGCGGCAGCACGGCATCCGGGCCGGCGCACGAGCACCCTCCGGGAAGGCTCGACGGACCGGCCGCCTCTCCTTCATTCGGCGGGGTACAGACCCTCACGCTCACCGTTCCCCAGGGGCATCCCCTGACCAGCAAGCAGGTGGAACAGTTCCTCGCCCTGTGGGGCTGCAGGCTTCTCCGGGCGAAGGGCTATCTGACCCTTCAGCCTGTTCGATCCCTGGTCCTCTTCCACTCTTCATGAATCCCGTGCACCCGCTTCCACAGCTCCTCCCGCTCCAGAGGGCTGTATTGCACGAGATGCTCCCCGAACACATCTCCGAGAACCTCGAGCCACTGTTCCCTGGTGCGAAGCTCCGTCTTCGCCACACCCGTGCTGTCATGCCGGATCCAGATACAGCCGCGCACCTCATTCGAGCCTTCCGCGTGCCTGTGCCGGACCAGGAATAAGTTGATCCACGGTGATTCCGGCGAGGTGGAGTAGAATTCGTGCTTGGGGACGAATACGGAGAGGTCCTTCTCTTCTTCGGGGGCCACATCCACTCCGGTGAAGGAGGCGAAAGGATCGTGCTCCAGCCTCCAGCCCCCCTCGGCCACGCCGGAATCCGTTACCCGGTAACGGAGCGGTCCCTGCGGGTATTCGCCGCTTCGGAGCGGGAGCGGCTCAAAGGGCATATCCCCCAGTCCGGCGTCCACGATCCAGCGCGGCTCCTCTTCATCCGGCAGAGTAACCGTCAGGCCGAGGTGGAAGGAGTTGATGCGCGGCTCCTGACCCAGGGGCTGAACGCCGGCCCGGTGGCAGGATACCCGGTACCCGAGCGAGCGGAGCAGCGCCTGGAAGGCGCCGTTGAGGTGAAAGCAGTAGCCGCTGCGGCCGGTGGTCAGGAGCCTGACCGATGAAGCGGGGTCAATGGGAGCCGGACGGCCCGCAACGATATCGACGGTCTGCCATGGGATCTTCTCCACATGGGCTTTGTGAAGCTCTCTCAGATAAGACAGGCTTGGCGGCTGGACCTCCGGGATCCCGAGCCGGGCCAGGTAAGATTGAATCTCGCTGCCGGTGAGCATCAGCATGGAATGCTTTTCCCTCCTCACCTGCCGAATCTCCGCCACTCCAAGCGGGATAGGCAGGAATTTTCCTCCATTTTATCACAAACCTTCCTGACTATGACCATCTGCTGCCAATCTTCATCGAAGTCTCACGTCTTCCTCAGAAAAACATCATAAATCAGGCTCGTCTACATACCTATCCTTATGGCAGGTGGAATCCTTGCCGCTTACTCTGTAGAATAAGGGGGGTGAGGTGAGATGGAGATGTCCGAAACAAGGGCGCTGAACACCGAGACGGAGCTGTTCGCCGCCTCGCTCTTCCAGCTCCGCGTCTCGGTATGGGAGCGGACGGCCGACGACATTCCGGTGCGGGTCGAAGACGGGGGCATCATCGAACGGTTCACACCGGGCAGCGTAACGATTAACGGGGTCATCTATTCGCGCGAGGAGTGCGAGTTCCGGGTGCGTGTGGGCGGGTTGTCCTCGCTGGAGGATCACTGATCTGTCCGGCCCCCCGCGCAGCTGCAATGAATCGGGAAAAAGCAGAAGAAGGCCGGGGACCGGCACCGCTTCTGCTTTTTTGGGCTGTTTATTTAACGGCCTTCATCCTAAACCGGGAGGCGCTGGTTCGGATTCCACGGACAGTCCCGTACCGCTCCACATACTGCCTGAGCCTCTCTTCATCGCCGTCCTGCTTTCCGAAATCCGGGATGATCGGCGTATGCAGCAGCAGGAAGAGCAGGGTCCTCATACCGCTCGTAATATTCGGCGGCATCCCACTCCTCCCATTCGATCTCCCGGAATCCGGCCGCGCTCAGTTCCCGTTCATACCTGCGCAGCAGGGTTCCCGGCTCGATCCCCGCACTCTGTCCGCGGCCGAAGAAGGCCTTAAGCCCGTTCTTGTCCCCCTCGCCCACCTGCTGGGTAACGAACACGCCGCCAGGGGCAAGCACCCGGTACGTCTCTTCCGCCGAGAACGGCGCATGCCGGCACGTGATCAGGTCGAAGAACGCCTCCGGGAAGACCAGCTCCTCCGCAGCCATCTGCAGGAATCGCACCCCCGGTCTCGGAACCCGGGCGAGATGGGCCTTCGCGCTGTCGATCATCCCGGCGGACCGGTCGATGCCGACCAGCAGCCGCACCCTATCTGCTGCCTGCAGCGCCGCTTCGCCCCCGCCGGTTCCGATGTCCAGCATGAGGCTCTCCGGACGCATCCAGCAGGAAGCCTCCGCGTAGAAGTCCGGCCTCGCTCCTTCGGTCAGACACCGGACCCGGCTGAAATCCCAGCCGTTCAGCCGCCCTACCCGGTCATACAATTTCATATCGTTAACATCTTGGTTTGTCATTATTCTATCCGTCCTTCCATGGTTGTGAATGCAACAAAGAGCCAAGAGCCTGATCTGCGCCTGCTTCGCAGAGTTCCGGGCGCCTCAGATCGGCATCCGACAACCTGCAAAGCAAACGCTGCAAGCACCTTGGCTCCTCTCTCGGATGACTTCAGTCCGATACCGGTCCCGGCGCCTGTTCGAAGCTGTCGTTCTCGCTGCGGCCCGGGAGGCAGACTCCCCCCTTGGCGGCTGGCACGCGTGTTACCCAGCCCGAAAACCAGCTACCTCGAACATGGCGGAAGATCATCCGTTTCACCTCGTCATGGAAAAGTTATCCTGATTATACAAGGCGCCCCCTTGTTATGCAACCGTCATCCGTTGTCTGCAGAGCTTATTTGCTCACCGGGTGCAGGTCCCCATCCGGTGCGGCGGGAACGTCCGGAGCCGCTGTCCGGTGATACCCCTTCAGATAATACATGCCGGACATCAGCACCAGGAACAGCGGACCGACGACCAGAGCGATGCGTGTCTCCGGGAAGTAGGCCATCAGGCAGACGACGAAGAACAGGAATGCCAGACAGAGATAGGAGGCGGCCGGGAACAGAGGCATCCGGTAAGTAAGCCCCGCCAGCTCCTGCTTCGGCAGACGACGGCGGAACCCGATCTGCGAGATGAGGATCATCGCCCATGTCCAGATCGCCCCGAAGGTCGAGATGCTGGTCACCCAGACGAACACCTTTTCCGGGACGATGTAATTGAGCACGACGCCGATGAGCAGAGCCCCCGCCGAAGCGAGGATGGCGAAGCCCGGCACACCGCTGCCGGTCAGCCGGCCGAAGCGGGAAGGCGCTTCTCCCTGGCGCGCCAGATTGAAGAGCATGCGCCCTGTACTGAAGATGCCGCTGTTGCACGAGGACAAGGCTGCTGTGAGTACGACGAAGTTGATAATGCCGGCAGCCGCCCCGATGCCGAGCTTCCCGAACATGAGCACGAACGGACTGCCCTGCTGTCCGATTTCATTCCACGGATAGATCGACATGATGACGAACAGCGCGCCGACGTAGAAGATGAGTATGCGCCAGAAGACCGAATCGATCGCCTTGGCCAGCGTCCTGCGCGGGTTCTGCACCTCGCCTGCCGTAACACCGATCATCTCGATGCCGAGATAAGCGAAGAACACCATCTGCAGGGACATGAGGACTCCGCTGACCCCGTTCGGGAAAAAGCCCCCGTGCGACCACAGATTGCTGATGCCCACGGCCGCTCCACCGTTACCGAAGCCGAAGAGGATGAGGCCGAAGCCCGTGACGATCATGAAGAGAATCGTCACGATCTTGATCAGCGCGAACCAGAATTCGAACTCTCCGTAAGCCTTGACGGCTATGAGATTCACTGCCGACATGATGACCAGCGCACCCAGGGCCCAGATCCAGCGCGGAGTGCCCGGGAACCAGTACTCCATGTAGATGCCCACAGCCGTGATCTCCGCCATGCATGTGACGATCCAGAGGAACCAGTAATTCCAGCCGGTGAGATAGCCGAACACCGGCGAGATATATTCCCTCGCATACCTGGAGAATGAACCGGCGACCGGCTGGTGGATCGCCATCTCCCCCAGGGCCCGCATAATGAAGAACATGACCAGGCCCGCCATGGCATAGGCCAGCAGAATGCCCGGCCCCGCCAGCTTGATGACCGAAGCGGAGCCGAGGAACAGCCCCACACCGATCGCCGCCCCCAGCGACATCAGTGTGATGTGACGCTGCTCGAGCCCTCGGTGCAGCTCTGTTGGTTGTTGATTTTTCATCGAACCTTCCCTCCTAATCAGTTGCCAGCTATGTATTATTGTAAGCGGTTACTTCTGTTCGATAGGATATTACCACAGGGAGTGCTTCTCCTCTTTGTGACAGAACCCGAACTTGCGGGCCGCCTTTTGTGGAAAATCACGAATCCTCTCCAGGAAAAGATGTGCAGATCGCCGAAATCCACTATAATACTAGAGTAATTTCCGTCTAATTCTACATACAAAGGTTGCTTGAATCCGTATGCCCATGCCTTCTGACGAACTATGGTACCAGCGGAGCTTCGACTCCCTGGAAGAACTGGCGGATGCCATCAGCGAAGTGCTCCGCTGCCCGGTGACCATTGAAGACGCGAGCTTCCGGCTGCTCGCTTACAGCTCCCATACCCCGAGCACGGACCCGGCGCGGATCGCCACGATCATCTCCCGCAGGGTGCCCGACCACGTGATCGCTTCCCTGTGGAAGGAAGGGGTGCTCACCCGCCTGATGGAAAGCGATGAACCTGTCCGCATCCCCGGCATTGCCGAGGTGGGCCTCGGCCCCCGGGTGGCCGTGTCGATCCGCCGCAGCGGCACTGTGCTGGGTCATATCTGGGTGATCGAGGAGAACCGTTCGCTGACAGAGGAGGATCTGGAGCAGCTGCTGCTCGGCGTCAGTGCGGCCCGAACGAAGCTGCTGCAGCATCAGACCCAGCGCCGCAAGGAGCAGGAGAGCCTGCAGGACTTCTTCTGGCAGCTGCTCACCGGGCATCTGCGCTCGCACGCTGCCGCCGCGGAGAAGGCAGCACGCCTGCAGGTGAGCCTCCCCGCCTCCTTCGCCACGGCCATCCTGCAGTTCGGGCGCGAGCTGCCCGAGAAGCTGGCCGGCGAGATCCCCTACCTGCTGTCCGCCGCGGGTCGGATCCGTTTCCCGCTGTTCGCCCTGCACCGCGACCAGCTTATTCTTCTCGCCGAATGCCGGGACGCACGTTCCCTGCGTGACCTGGAGGAGTCCCTGGCCCAGCTGGGCCGCCTGCTTCTCGAGCGCAGCCCTTTGGAATCCTGCGTCGCGGGCGCCGGGCTCGTGTATGAGGACTACAGCCTGCTCGAGCAAAGCTACCGGGAGGCGCAGACCGTCCTCGGGCTGCGGGCCCGTTTTCCGGAGGAAACCTCCCATAGGGTGCTGTACCGGGACCTCGGCTTTTACCGCTGGCTGCCCCTCTTCCACGAGCACAACGAGGCCGGCCGCTATGCGAACCCGAGCCTCGAGAAGCTGCGGGCGTATGACCGGGAGCATCACGGGTCGCTGATCGACACGCTCGAGACGTATCTCTCCTGCGACAGCAACCTGAAGGAAGCGGCCGAACGGCTTCACATCCATGCGAACTCCCTCGCCTACCGGCTGAAGCGGATCACCGAGATCGGCGGGATCGACCTCGCCAGCATGGACCAGAAGGTTACCCTCTACCTGGATCTCAAGACCGAGAAGCTTAAGTCTCCCAGACTGTGACAGCTTTGTGTACAAAACACAAACATGACTTTTCAAATTCTCCGATCTCCACAATGCGGCGCTTGCGGTTCCCTACTATACTGACCTTAAGTTCAACCCCACCCCTTAAGGAGGCCGCAAGCCATGATCATCGGAGTTCCCAAAGAAATCAAGAATAACGAAAACCGCGTCGCTATGACCCCAGCCGGGGTGCTCGCCTTCGTGAAGGAAGGACATGCCGTACTGATCGAGCAGGGAGCGGGACTTGGCAGCTCCTTCACCGATGAGGATTACCTCTCGGCCGGAGCTGAGATCGTTGCCACCGCCGCCGAAGCCTGGAACCGCGCCGAGATGGTCATGAAGGTCAAGGAGCCGCTGCCGCAGGAGTACGGCTGCTTCCGCGAAGGCCTCGTCCTCTTCACCTATCTGCATCTGGCTGCCGAGCCGGCCCTGGCCCGCGCGCTCACCGAGAAGAAGGTCACGGCGATCGCGTACGAGACCGTCGAGGCGGGCCGCACGCTGCCGCTGCTCACCCCGATGAGCGAGGTGGCCGGCCGGATGTCCGCACAGATCGGCGCCCAGTTCCTGGAGAAGTCCAAGGGCGGACAGGGCATTCTGCTCGGCGGCGTACCGGGCGTCAAGCCGGCGAAGGTGACGATCATCGGCGGCGGTGTGGTCGGCACGAATGCCGCCAAGATCGCAAGCGGCCTCGGCGCCGACGTCACGATCATGGACCTGAGTCCGGAGCGGCTGCGGCAGCTCAGCGATATGTTCGGTTCGTCCGTGAAGACGCTGGTCTCGAATCCTTATACCATCGCTGAAGAAGTGGCGGCGAGCGACCTGGTCATCGGCGCCGTTCTCATCCCGGGCGCGCGGGCGCCGAAGCTTGTCACCGCCGACATGGTGAAGAAGATGAAGGCCGGTTCCGTCATCGTGGACGTCGCCATCGACCAGGGCGGGATTGTCGAGACGGCCGACCGCATCACGACGCATGATGAGCCGACCTACGTGAAGCACGGCGTGCTGCACTATGCCGTCGCCAACATGCCGGGCGCCGTGCCCCGCACTTCGACTCTCGCCCTGACGAACGTGACCGTCCCTTATGCGCTGCAGATCGCGAGGCTTGGCGTATTCGGCGCGATCAAGAACAGCCGGGCGCTGCTTCTCGGGGTTAATACGGCCGCAGGCAGCGTAACGTACGAAGCGGTGGCGAAGGACCTAGGCTATGCGTATGTGCCGGTGGAGAAAGCGCTGGAGCGCGAGCTCGCCGCGGTTTGAGCCCCCCGATTTGACCTACGGATAAATAATGACATGAAATATCCGATGAAGCAACTCATACTCATATAGAAACCACCCGGAAGCCCCCAAACCTAAGGTCTGGGGGCCTCCGGGTTCAATGCTGCAGAGGAGGCACAATCATCATGACGCTGGGGTTCCGTGACACCTGGGCCGATATCTCGCTGGATGCGATCGAACACAATACAAGGACAACCAAAGCGATGCTCGCTCCCTCCTGCCGGTTCATGGCCGTCGTGAAGGCGGACGGCTACGGCCACGGCGCCGCCGAGACGGCCGAAGCCGCCCTGCGGGGAGGCGCGGACCACCTGGCCGTCGCCTTCGTGGATGAAGCGCTGCACCTTCGCCGCTCCGGGATCACCGCCCCGGTCCTGGTGCTGGGCTATACCCCGCCCCACGCCGTAGAGCCCGCCGTCCGCGCCGGGGTAAGCCTCACCGTCTTCACCGAAGACGTGCTGGCCGAGGCCATCGCCTGTACCGATAGGCTGGCGATGCCTCTGCGCGTCCACTTCAAGGCGGACACCGGCATGACGCGCGTCGGGGTCACTACGCCGGAGGAGCTCGTGCGGCTCGTCCGGCTTGCCGCCGCCTCGCGCTATGTGCAGACGGAAGGGCTGTTCACGCATTTTGCCTGTGCGGACGGCCCGGACGACCGCTATACCCGCGAGCAGTTCGCCGCCTTCGAGGCATACCGCGCAACCCTGCGGCAGAACGGCCTCCACGTGCCGCTGCACCACTGCTGCAACTCGGCCGCCACGCTGCGCTACCCGGAGCTGCATCTGGATCTGATCCGCTTCGGCATCTCCCTCTACGGGCTGCTGCCCTCGGAGGAGTGCCGCCCGGAGGGCCGGCACCTGCAGCCGGCGATGTCGCTGCGCACCCGCATCGTCTCGCTGCGCCGCATTCCGCCGGGCTGCACCGTCAGCTACGGCGGCACGTTCATCGCGCAGCGCGGGACGCTGATCGCCACGCTGCCGGTCGGCTACGCCGACGGCCTCTCGCGGCGCCTCTCCGGACGGGGCAGCGCGCTGGTCCGCGGCCGGCGCGCGCCTATCGCCGGGCGCGTCTGCATGGACCAGACGATGCTCGACGTGACGGATGTGCCCGGCGCCGCGGTCGGCGACGAAGTGACGCTCTTCGGCAGCTCTGGAGGCAGCGATCTGCCCGTGGACGAAGTCGCGGAGCTGATGGATACGATCTCCTACGAGACCGTCTGCCTTATCGGCAAGCGGGTGCCCCGGGTCTACACCCGCGGCGGGCAGGTTGTGAAGACGCAGAACGGGCTGCTGTGAGACACAGCGGCCCATTCTGCACAAGAAAGATCCCCATACCGAAGTAAGGGGATTAGAAGGGTGCTATCTTTTTTCGTCTACAAGAATACCGGCCATCTGCCAGAGCTTCGCGAGAAAATCAAGCCGCTTTTCCGACGGCACCTCGCGGATCAATTCGCCTGAATCCTTATCCAGGACTTTGACCATGATTTGCTTGGTCTGTTCATGAACGGAGAATTGCAGTGCGGTGTGCTTCCCCTCCGCAGCCTTGATGGCCCGCTCCAGGGACCTGGCCACCTGCTCGTCGCTCATCGAGATTTCTTCTCCCCGAGCCGCCGCCTGTTTCATCTCCTCGGCGGAATGAAGCGGCGCCTGCGGCTTCGAATCCGTCACTCCGTTCATCACTTTAGTGAGGGGAGTAACGGCTGCGGGGCCCGCTCCGGCAGCGCCTGAGATCGGCATATCCATACCATCCACCTCCCTCCGCCTGCCTACTATGTTATCGGCGAACCGGCGCTCGAAGATAAGAACAGGGAAGGAAAAAGTGAACGGGGAACTTTAGGAGCCAAAGGGGCTATCGGCGCAATGCAAAAAAAGACCCGGCTGCGCGGCATATCTGCCGCCATACCAAAAGAACGCACACGGCGCCGTGTGCGTTCTTTGCTGCGAGTTCCCCTCAGGCAGCCCTCGCCGGATTTACTTGCCGCCTCCGCCGGGGGCGCAGTAACCGTCGGGCCCGCAGGCGCCGCCGCCTTCTCCGCCGCCGACCACCTGCAGCGGAGACGCTTCGCTCCACGCCTTGTTCAGCGTGTCGAGGAACACACTGCTCGGCTGGGCGCCGGAGACCGCGTATTTGCGGTCGATCACGAAGAACGGCACGCCCCGGACGCCCAGCTGCGACGCCTCCTCCTCATCCGCACGCACATGATCCGCAAACTCGCCGCTGCGGAGTACGGCAGCGGCCGCTGCGGCATCCAGCCCCACCTCGGCAGCCAGGGAAGCGAGCACTTCATGATCTCCCAGGTGCTTGCCGTCTGTGAAGTAGGCACGGAACAGCCGTTCCGCCAGTTCATTGCCCTTCCCATGCTCCGCGGCATAGTGGGTCAGCCGGTGGGCGTCGAAGGTGTTGGTGAGCACGATCCCCTCGAAGTTGAACGCAAGACCGGCCGCTTGTGCCGAAGCTCCTACCCGCTGGTTGTTGGCGATCGCCTGCTCGCGGCTCATGCCGTATTTGATCGCGAGCATGTCATGCACGTCATAGTTCACGTCCCGCTCGGACTGCGGATCCAGCTCGAAGCTGCGGAAGATCACTTCGATTTGTTCCCGGTGCGGGAACTGCTCCAGCGCTTCCTCAAAATGCCGCTTGCCGATATAGCAGAACGGGCACATGAAATCCGACCAGATTTCGACCTTCATCTTACACACTTCCCTTCAGAATGTCCTCGACCGCGGTACGCAGAGGAGTCAGTTCACCGATCAGGTTCCTTAAGTCCCCCGAGGTGCGGGAGGTCTCCCCTTCCGCGACGGCCTGGTTGATTCCGGCCACCAATTGAACGACCGGCTCCGGAAGACCGGCGGAGCGTAGCATATTCGCCTGCTCCTCGTAAGACACCGCCTGGTGCACGAACGGCTTGCCGGTGATCCCGGCGATCAGCGAGGCGAGCTCGTCGTAGCTCCAGGCCGTGTCGGATACGAGATTGTACGTCTTGTTCTCATGCCCTTCGCCCGTCAGCACGGCGGCAGCAGCGGCCGCGAGATCCGAGCGGAACGCCGTGTTGAGCCGGCCGCTGCCCGTGTTGGTCACAAGAGCGCCGTGCGGAAGCGATGCGGCCAGGCCCGGATTGACGAACACTTCGGTATAGAGCGAGTTGCGGAGGAACGTATACGGGAGGTTCGTTGTCCGGATCATATGCTCCGTCGCCAGGTGCACGTGCCGGAGCGGGATGACCGATTCTTCGGCATACGCAAAAGAGGTATAGAAAAGATGCCCGACGCCCGCGTCTCTGGCCGCCTTCACTACGTTGGCATGCTGCACGATGCGCAGCGTGTCATCGGTGTCAGGGCTCGAGATGAAAAGCAGCTTGTCCGCGCCGGCAAAGGCCTTCTCCAGCGAGGCAGGGTCCGCATAGTCGCCATGGCGCACCTCCACGCCGAGGGCCGTAAGCGAAGAAGCTTTTTCCACATGACGGACAACCGCTGTAATCTGATCGCCCGGCACGGTCCGGAGAAGATGCTGAATGACGAGACTGCCTAGGGCGCCGGTAGCGCCGGTAACCAAGATAGACATCTGGATAACTTCCTTTCGGAATGGGATAAATTAGATATTCTCAAGACACCACCTGCAGAAGGTAATGCCCTTAACCTGTATTCAGTATAGTTACAGCATTGGCGGTTTGTCAACCCGCCGCTTCCTTTTCCCTATATAGGGTTACCCAAAGCCGGAGTACGGAACTCCTGAATGGCTGACCACGAATTGGAAAACACTACACAGGAGAATACCCACACCCTGATCACAGGAGATGCCGCATGGACCGACAGCAGCTCAATGAACAATTAGCCGACCTCTTCCAACAACTCTTTGCAGTCCATCTGTCTTTAGTCAAGCTGTGGCGTTCGGAGATCTTCCTGCATTGGGACTGGTGGCTCACTCTTGCCCTGACGGTGCTGCCCTGGCTGCTGTGGATCCCGCTGCGGCAGAAAGACAGCACCTCCCGGCTGCTCCATGCCGGATTCTTTGTCCTGATCATTACATCCTGGCTGGATTTCATGGGCCTGATGTTCGGCGCATGGTATTATGGCGGACTGCTGATTCCCACCATGCCCACCTATATTCCCTACGACTTCTGTCTTTTTCCGGTGATCGTCATGCTGCTTCTCCAATACAAGCCCCAAGCGCCCGTCTGGATCAAGGCAGCCGCCTTCGGATTATTCTGTTCTTATATCGGGGAGCCCCTTCTCCATGTCCTCGGCTTGTATTTTATGACCTGGTGGAGATACAGCTACTCCATCCCCATCTACACCCTGATCTATGCTGCCGCTCATTGGATCAGCAGACGCCGTTCCTTTCAACCTCTTCAATCCTGACTCCTTTATGACACAATGCAGTGAGAAAAAGAACCCCCCGCCTGGCGGAGGGTTCTCGTGCTTTGCTGTTATTCCTTTATTCCGTCAGCTCGCGGCCCTTAGTCTCCGTCCCAAGGAAGAACACGGCAATCGCGCCCACGACAATGGCGGCGAAGAAGATCGCGAAGATCGCCGGAATGCCTACGGAGCGGGCCACCAGCATGCCGACCAGGAACGGGGCGATGACCCCGCCGATCCGGCCAAAGGAGGCCGCCAGCCCGACACCGGTCGAACGCACCGAAGTCGGATACAGCTCAGGAGTATAGGCGTACAATCCGCCCCAGGCGCCAAGGTTGAAGAAGGACAGGCAGAACCCGGCGGCGAGCAGCATCCCTTCCGTCTCCGCATTGCCGAACCAGATGGCGCTGAGGGCCGTTAGGAGCAGATAGGCTACGATAACGAATTTGCGGCCGAACTTCTCGATGAAATACGCGGCGGTAAAATAACCCGGCAGCTGCGCGATCGTCATCAGGAGCACGTACTGGAAGCTCTTCACGAGCGTGAAGCCCTTGAGCATCATGACGCTCGGCAGCCACAGGAACATGCCGTAGTAGGAGAACACGACGGTGAACCAGAGAATCCAGAGCATGATCGTCGACCGGCGGTGCTCCGGAGCCCAGACCGAGGCGAACCGCTCCCCGAACGAGGTTCTCTGTGTGCGGCTGCGGGCGGTGAAGCGCGGCGGCTCCTCGATGGCCCGCCGCAGATAGAGCGCGTAGAGCGCCGGCACCGCACCGATGACGAAGCCGGCCTGCCAGCCGTACTTCGGGATCACGAAGTATGCGATGAGCGCCGCGGCCAGCCATCCGCCGGCCCAGAAGCTCTCGAGCAGCACGACGGCCCGCCCTCTCTCCCGTGCCGGCACCGACTCGGAGACGAGGGTGGAGGCGACCGGCAGCTCCCCGCCGAGGCCGATGCCGGCGATCAGGCGGAGGATGCACAGCGCCGCGAAGCCGGTGGCTAAGGCGGAGAGGCCGCTGGCCGCCGAGAAGAGCAGCAGCGTCCAGAGCAGCACGGGCTTGCGGCCGAACCGGTCGGCGAGCAGGCCGGCCAGCGCCGCGCCGATGACCATCCCGATCGAATTGATGCTTGTGAAGAGCCCGACCTGCTGGGGCGTCAATTGCCACTGCACGGCTACCGCCGCGGCAATGAACGAGATCAGCCCGATATCCATCGCATCGAACAACCAGCTCAGCCCTGCGGAGAACAGAAGCTTGCGCTGTTTGGGGTCCTGCAGTACCTCCAAGCGGCTCATAGGGTCTCAACTCCTTTTCTTATTCCTTATCCATAACCAACGGCGGGGAAGATTAAACCGGAGTGCCGCCTGATTACCCTGACTGCGCCAGAGACTCGAGATAGGCCAGCGTCTGCGACAGCCGGTCTCCGATCTCCTCCACGCCCTCCACGTCGCCTTCATCGAGCTTGCCGGTCGTCATCATCCGTACGCGGCACTGTCCGGCTGCCGGCACACCGGCAGCCGCTGAATCCCCGCTCCAAGTCGTCACGAGATCGAACTCCATGCGGAACGAATGCTCCCACTGCTCCGCGAGGTAAGCTTCGACAGCTTCCCGCCGGCCGGAGACGGACAAGGGAAGAAGCAGCTCCAGCTGCACCCGTGCGCCGGGGGCTTCACCGGCGATGTGCACCTTCCGCAGCTCGCCGGCGAAGTCGGCCAGATCGCTTACCAGCGCCACCGATGCTTCGCACCGTCCCTCCGTTCGCCGCATCCGCAGCCGGAAGGTTCTTGAGTAGGAAGCGAGATCGACGAGGTCCTCACGGCCGGTGATCAGAAATGCACCTTCGGCATCGAGGTCATAGCAGGCGCCCTCGAGCACCGTTTTGAGATTATCATAGATGGTTGGATCGAACACGGAAGCCACGTTCCTCTCTGTCATCACATTATGCATGGAATACGCCGGGAATGGACAGGTTAGGTACCGACCATTCCGTTCTAACTAAAGGAGAATCCGCTTATGAATCTGCCCCGCATCCTGCTGCCGGCCCTGCTGCTCTTCACGCTGTCCGCCCCAAGCCCCGCCGCGCTCCATGCCGAGCCGAAACCGGGCCGTATTGAGCTGCCGAAGGAGCGGATGAGCACGCCGCAGGAGCTGGCGGCCAAGGCCGAGATCGTGGTCGCCGGCTCGCTTGAGGACGACACGAAAGCTTACCCGACCGGCCGCAGGGTCGGCAGCCGCCCTCTGATCCATTATGTACAAACCTTCCGGATTCGAAGCGTTCTCCACGGGACGGCCGTCTCTTCGGGCAGGCTGGAGCTGCTCACCGACGGCTTCGATCCGCTTCCCCTGCCGGCCGACCCGCTCAATCTTTCCTATACCGGACCGCTGGTTCAGGGTGATTATGTCTGCTTTCTGCGCCGGGTGCCGCAGACGAATCTGTACTATCTCGCCGGCGGCTGGCAGGGCTTGTACCCGCTGCAGGGCACGAGAGTCATCGCGCTCGAGAAGCAGGGCGGCTTCGCCGCGTTCGGCGGCATGACGCTCGAGGAGCTGAAAGTCAAGCTGGAGCAGCTGCAGCATCCCTAATACCGGAGCCCCCGCCATGCGCGGGAGTATACGGGCCATCAGCCTCTACGGCGCCGCAAGCTCGCGCACATCGACGATGTCGCCCTGCTTCATGGCTCCGCTCTCGAGCCAGGCGGCCAGCCGGGCAGCCGCTTCTTCCGGCGTATACAGGCTGCCCGTCTCCTTCAGCTTCACGAAGCGGCCGGCATCCGGGAAGCGCCGCGGGTCGGTGCCGCGGATCGTCTCCTGCATGCCGGTGTCGACTACGCCCGGGGCGATGGAAGCGAGCTTGACGCTCCCCGGCCCATCCCCCCTGCTCCAGCGCGATGCAGCGGGTCATCATGTCGAGTCCCGCCTTGGCGCTGCAGTAAGCCGACCAGCCCGCATAAGGCTTGCGGCCCGCGCCGGAGGAGATGCTGACCACCCGCTTGCCGTGCGGAGCCGGCCACGCCCCGGCGGCACGAATGAATGCCGAGGTCAGCAGCAGCGGAGCCGTGAGATTCACTTGCAGATGCGTCTGCTGGGCCGCCGGGTCCGCCTCTTCTGCGGGCCCCATCGGATCGAGCACGCCGGCGTTGTGGACCAGGGTAATCTCGTCCGCCTCCCGCAGCCACGCGGCCTCCTGCAGGAAAGCTTCGAATACCGCCGCAGCGGCGACCGGCTCGCTGAGATCGCATGCGATTTCGTCGTACCTGCCATCATCCCCCGCCGCTTCCCTGAGCCGCGGATTCGGTGTCCGGTTGAAGCCGGTGACCCGGTGACCTTTTGCTGCCAGCCGAGCGGCCAAAGCCTCCCCGAGCCCCCTGGATGTTCCTGTAATCAAATAAACGCCCATTGTTATCGTCCTCCTCATCACTGCGGATGCCGTCAGCGGCAGCATCTGCCCCAGAAACAAAAAAATCCCCGTAACGGGGACCCTTTTGGGTTACGGTGTCATCCAATCGTCCGCGGAAATGCCCTGCTCCACAGCAAAATCGAAATCATACACATCGTATACTTGAACGGGAACTTCGGACTGGATGATCTTCTCCATGAGTTCGACCTGATCCGTGATGATCGGCGCCTGCTCCCGGATGGAAGCAAGAACCACCTCGGTCTCGATGGGATCGAACCCTTCGCCGTACTGCGCGTTCTCCATGGCGTTCACGATGACGAAGGTCACGTTATCGTTGATCGGCAGCGGAGGCGACAGCCGCCACGGGGCGGCCAGCGAGCGCTCGAGCTTCTTGCGGTTGAACGGATCGTCGAAGAAGGCAATGAGCTCGCCGATCTTCGTCTTCACGTGAGCGTCGTCTTCCGGATCCGGCATCACCGGTTCCTTGCTGTCTTTCATCTCGTATAGTTCCATGATGGTAGAATACGGAATGATATACTGCACAGGCTGGCTCGGCACCATCAATTCGCCGTAGATGGCCACCAGCACCGCTTCAATCACAAAACGCCGGGACAAATTCATTCCCCCTATTCAATCTCATCCGGTCTTGGTTGTCCGGCCTTCTTTATTACATAACATAATTACTGCCAAAAGTCTACCTTATCAGCGTCTATAAGGGCGATGGGAAGCAAAGAACGAACTCATTTATGCCGTTGATAGTTAACTCCATTAAATATCATTCCCCCTGTGCCTGGACCGCTGCCCGAGGCTCCCTTCGGCCTGTCCGTAACAGCCAGACTCATGCCCAGGCCCGGTGATAATTAACACCAAGAATATCCGGCGCTACTTGTCATTGGTCGCTCGGCCGTCGGACGTGATCGGAATCGCTTCGCCCAGGTACTTAGGCTTCATTCCCAGCAGGTGGACTCCAACGAAGTCCTTATTGCGGGCGAGCACCTCCCGGGCCTTGTACTTGGCGATCGCCCTGTACTGACGGCGGTCCGCCGACACGCCATAAGCCTCAATCCCAAGCTCCCGTGCGAGGTAGACCGCCCGTTTGACATGATACTCCTGCGTGACGACAATGGCCCGGCGGACCAGAAACACGTCCCGGGCCCGGTACATGCTGTCGTACGTATCGAATCCGGCGTGGTCCATGAAGATATCCTCTTCCGGCACGCCGGCTTTCAGCAGGTAATTCTTCATCGTATTGACCTCATCGTAATCCTGTCGGCCATGATCGCCGCTGACGAGAATCTTGGGCGCCTTCCCCGCCCGGTACAGCTCCAGCGCCGTATCGAGCCGGTCTCTTACGATATCGGAGACTCTGCCGTCTGCATAGACGAACGCCCCGAGGACGACGATCGCCTCCGCACCGGGAACCTCCGCTCCCTTGTACAAGTAAGGGGCCGCGCCCGCCTGCACATGCCGGTCGACGAGGGTGATCGTCCCGCCGCCGAGCAGCAGCATGGAAGCCAGCAGGAGCAGCGCCTTTTTTCGTGTGACGGTCTTGCGCATCGCTGCATCCCTCCCTCTCTTATTCTCGCACGCCGGCCCTCCCGCATCAAGCGTACATCTGCCGCAGCCGCTTCATTAACTTATGGTTAACGTCATTGACGGGCGCCGGCGAATCTTTTAACATGAAAAAGGCAGTTTTTATGAGGTTCATCTACTTTTTAACATGATGACTCTATTGTAACGCGGAACCTTCCCTGTTTCCAACACTTGCATCTGATAAGGAGAATCCCCATGTCGAACGACTCCAAATGGCTCGTCCGGACCCCCTCCGTCCAGCGTCCGGTCATGAGATTGTTTACGCTCCCTTACGCCGGCGGCTCGGCCTCGATCTACCGGGAATGGGCGAAGAATCTGCCTCAGAGCATCGAGGTCGTCTCCATCCAGCTGCCCGGGCGGGAATCCCGGCTGTTCGAGACGCCCTATATGACGCTGGAACCGATGATGGAGCGGATCTGCGAGGTAATCCGACCGCTGCTCGACGTGCCGTATGCCTTGTTCGGCCACAGCATGGGCGCCCTGATCGCTTACGAAACGGCACGCCGCCTGCAGGCCGAAGGGCTTCCCCCGGCGCATCTGTTCGCCTCCGCCCAAAGCGCCCCTCACCGCCGCAAGCAGGCAGAAGAGCTGCGGCATCTCCTGCCGGACGACCTGTTCATCGACAAGCTCCGCTCGCTCGAATACACCCCGGAGGAAGTGCTGCGCAACCGCGAGTTGATGGAGCTCCTCCTGCCGATGCTGCGCGCGGACTTCAGCGTCTGCGACACTTACCGTTTCACCCCCGGCGAGCTTCTTCGCTGCCCGGTGAGCGCCTTCGGAGGCTATGGGGACAAAGGCATCTCCCAGGCGTCCCTGGAAGCCTGGGGCGAATGCACGGAAGGATCATTCACGCTGCGGATGGTGGAGGGCGACCACTTCTTCATCCATCCCCAGAAGGATCTGCTCACCGCCGAGATTGCGGCCAAGCTGCTTCCCGAGGCAGCCGTCCGGTAGACCAGCGCAAAGCCCTGCTCCCCCGGATGATCCTGGCGGCTTGGTTTCCCGGTGCCCTATGCCGCCCCACCCATGAACAAGCAAGCGTGTTAGGGAGGATGGGGCCGGGCACCGCCGAGGATCTCCGTTCCGCGCTTTCATACCCTGATCAGCAAATGGACGCCGGACCGATGGCTCATCGGTTCCGGCGTCCATTTGGTTTGTGCGGCGGTACAGCTTCTCCCTGCATCGAGCGGCAGTACCCTCGACATGGAAGGACGCGCACCACGGTCTGAGCCTGCCGCCGCACGCTTATTCAGCATGCACTTCCGGCTGTGCAGCTGTTCCCGAGGCCGGTTGCCCGCAGCCAGTCTGCCCGGCTTCGTCCGTCCTGCCGGCGGCCGGCAGCTCCACCCGCTTCCAGCGCGGGCCTCCGGCATACAGCAGCCGCAGGGAAAGCCGCCCCTGCGCCAGCAGCGGAGCACAGGCCTCCTCCGGCAGGAACGCAGCCGACATGCCGCCAAGGCTGCGGTGCAGGGCTGACGGATTGTCCGCAAGCTCACCGCCCAGCAGGTGCACATCCGCGCCGGCCAAGAGGAACGGCAGTGCGCTGCGGACGAAGGCCGCGCTCCCGCACCCCGGCAGCCAGGCGGCGCTGTCGGAGGATGTGATGCCGGCAGCGGAGATCTCGCGGCAGCAGGCTTCAGCCAGCGTGCCGTGCGTGAGGCGGGTCACCCGGGTCCCCAGCGGCGTGGGCCTGCAGACCACCAGCGCCTCATCGTCCGCGGATACGGGAGGCACCGCTTCCGGCGCCTCCCCTTCCGTCAGCAGCCCGTCATCCAAGGCGAGCCATGACGTGCCGCCGGCCGCTCTTCCGCGGCTGAGAGCCTCCTTCCGGCCGGGGGCGGCCAGGCCGACCGCAGCTCCGGCGAAGCCCGGGATGCTCCGGCCGCCGGTCAGCAGGCCGGACTCATCGAGCAGGCATGCCGCGCCTGACTTCAGGATGCCGAGCAGGCCGGCCAGCAGCTCCGGCGAGGGCTCCGCGGAGAGCGCGACGAACTGCCCCCGGCCCGCCCCGCGGTCCGCCAGCAGGCGGGCAATCCGGTTGGCCTGCGCGTTCAGCTCCCGGTAGCGGAGCTCCTTCCCGGCGTGGACCATGGCCGTGAACAGCGGAACCGCTTCCGCCTGCTCTGCGAATAGGCGGTGAATGCTTCGGCCCGAGCGCGCTTCGCGCCGGGGGGCCGGCGCCGTCACGGCTCTGCGGGGCTTCGCGGACGGTCCCGGAAGACCGGTCCGCTGCTCCGCCAGGCAGGCGGTCATGCCGCCCGGCGGCGCTTCTTGCTGGGGTGGCTGTGTCATCAGAACGTTTCCCTCCCTGTCTGCGCTCCTATATGCCGCTTGCAGGGAAGCGGGGGCGCCTTATGTGATATATCAAGCGAGCAGCTGGAAGCCCATAGCGTTCTCGTGTTCCGCTCCCGCACGCTCCCGTCCGGGATGAAGAGCAGGAACTTGGACGACGGGACGGACCGGCAGCGCGGGCGGCATGCCGTTAAGCGCCTGCCGATACCCCCGCATGAAATCCCCCGTCAGCCCGCTGCGGGTGACAGGATAAGGGGCCGGCAGCGGGACGCTGAGCAGCAGCCGGTCCCCCTCCTCCAACCGGAAGATCACGGCCAGCAGCCCGCGGCCGGTCCGAAGCGCTTCGTGCAGCCGGAGACGTTCCTGTACGAGCCGCTCCCCCAGCTCCCCGGGACGGGACAGATCGAGAACGAGCAGCCTCCAGCCCGGCTCTTCCCTGCCCCGGAAGCGCAGAGCGGCACGGCTGTCCATGAATCCAGGCTCCCCCCGCAGAGCATCCGGCCCCCCGGCCATCGCAGCCAGCACACGCTCCGCCAGCTCCTCGGAGAAGCAGGCCCTGCTCCGCAGCAGTACGGACAGCCGTGCGCCGTCCGGCAGCCCTTCCAGCAGCCGCCGCAGCTTCGGGTCTTCGTCCCATAGGGGTTCCTCCCCCGCGAGGGATGCGCCGGGAGCGGCGCCCCCCATCCATGCCAGATCAGCCGGTTCGATCATCATGTCATCTCTCCCTTCCCATCGCATCTTCTCTCTACTCTCACGGCAGGACGGGAGGGTTCTTCCGCTGGAGCGCACACCCTCAATACATCATCCAAGCTGTCAGCAGCCGTGTGTTATCACTGGTACGAAAAATATGCGTCATTCCCTGAGGATTCCTTGAGATCGGGGCCGCCGGGCACGGACGGGAGCCGCCGCGTGTCCGCGCCAAATAGCCCGCCTGTCGGTCAAGACGGGAGCCGGCTGTCTATGTATATGCGTCAAGGGTAAGGGTATACGCCAAGACGAAGGCTAACCCCTCACCTGAAGCCTGTAGCCGAGCCCTCTTACCGTCATGATCCGGATGCATCCGGACAACGCGTGCACCTGCTCGCGAAGCCGCTTGATATGGACGTCCACCGTCCGCATGTCTCCTACGTAATCCGCCCCCCATATTTGTTCAATGAGCTGCTCGCGGGTGAAGATCCGCTCCGGATAGGATGCCAGCTTGAAGAGCAGGTCGAACTCCTTCGAGCGCAGCGGGAGCGAGCGTTCCCCGCACTTCACCTCGTACCGCTTCCGGTTAATCTCGGTCCGGCCGATAACGATGGTCTGCGATGCCGCGATCCGGCAGCGGCGCAGCAGAGCCCGGACCCGCAGAAGCAGCTCCAGCGGTTCGAAGGGCTTCAGCAGATAGTCGTCCGCCCCGGCCTTGAACGCCTTCACTTTGTAAGACAGCTCCCCCTGCGAAGCAAGCACAAGCAGCGGCATGTCCGACAAGCGCCGCAGCTCCTCGCACAGCCCCCAGCCTTCGTCGCCGGGCAGGCCGCTGTCGATCACCGCAAGCTCGGCGGGCTGACTGCGCAGGGCTTGATAGGCATCGGCCGCATCGGAGGCTCCCAAGCAGTGAAGCCCCTCGCAGCCCAGGGTCATCCGGATCAGCTCCCGGGTCCGGAAGTCCGGATCGACGACCAGAATCGTCGCCACAAGATCACTCCCCTTCCTCTGATACTAAGGACGAAAGGGACTTATCTTGCGGCCGCACCATAAGCGGCCAGCCACCCGGATGCCTCCACACACTGCAGCGCCCCGGGAGCGGGAGACTCGGTGGAGCAGACGGCCAGCGGATGCTCCGCGTCCAGCTGCCAGCGGTAGACCCGGCACGGCTGCCTGACCCCGTTCCACAGGACGCCCGAGTCCCCGTCCGGGTCGGTGATCGTGATCGTCAGCGGGTCCGTGCTGAGCCCGGTCCCGAGCTGCTTGACGAAGCTTTCCTTCGCCGTCCAGTAGCGGTAGAATCGGGCCCGGCCCTCCGCCTCTCCGACGGCCTCCAGCGTCATGCGCTCCGGCTCCGTCAGGACGACCGCCGGCAGAGAGGCGTCGAGCGGGGCTTCCCGCTCGACATCCGCGCCGATGGGCGCGCCGCCGGCCGCGCAGACCACCCAGCCGCCTGCATGGGACACATTGAAGTGAAAGGACGGAGCGTCTTTCACATAGGGCTTGCCGTAAGGATTGGCCGCAAGCTCCACCGCGCTGCGCGCCGTGCCCAGCGCTTCTGACGCCATGTCCCTGGCGAGCAGCTCCCCGGTCAGACTCCGGAGGGCATCCTGCCGGTGCCGGAAGCGGCCCAGCTTCTCCCGCTTGGATACCGGCACGAATGCCAGCAGCGAGGTATATAATTCGTCTCCTTCCGGCGTGTCCGCCGGGAAGGAACCGAGATGGACAGCAGTGATTCGAAACATGCCGCAAAATGTCCCCTTTCGCCGGTTCGATACCCATGATACCAAATATTTGGGCTGTTTGGTTCATTTTTACAATAATATTACATAGGTCAACTGTTCGCCGTCTCCCTGTAAATAAGGGGTGATGACGGTGAGCGGCCATGCTATAATAGACGGATGTGAGCTGACCGGCTGTGTCACCTATCAACCATACCGTAAGGAGAGATGCTTCATGGCCTGGAAGCCGCTCCAATCGCCCCTGTTTCTGCTCGTGGCGGCGACCTGCCTGTGGGGAGGCAATTTTGTGGTGGGCAGGGCCATCGTTCCCTTCGTCCCGCCCCTGCTGCTCGCCGAGCTCCGCTGGACGCTGGCGCTGCTCGTAACCCTGCCCTACTGGGGCGGCGAGTTCTGGCGGCACCGCAGCCGGCTGCTGCAGCACTGGCGGCCGCTTCTCCTGCTCTCCCTGACCGGCATCGCGGGCTTCAACACCCTGCTCTACATTGCCGTGCAGTACACGAGCCCGATCAATGCGGCCCTGATGAACTCGGCCACGCCGATCCTCATCGTGCTCGTCACCCCGCTGATGCTCGGGGGCCGGCTGCGCTGGGGAGCCCTTCCCGCGATGGGCCTCTCCATCGCCGGCGTCCTGTGGATCGTGACCCGGGGCAGCTGGGAGGCGCTGCTCGGCCTCTCGTTCAACCGGGGCGACCTGTGGATGATGCTCGCCGTCGCCTGTTGGGCCGTGTATACCGTCGGCATGAAGAAGTACGCCGGCATGCTGCCCCCCCGCGCTCTCTTTGTGACGACCGTGCTCATGGGCTCCCTGATCCTTCTGCCGTTCACCGTGGGAGAGTGGATCGTGCGCCGGCCGGACATTGCCTGGAGTCCCGGCATTCTCGCCGGCATCCTGTATATCGGCATTCTCGCCTCCGTAGCGGCACTGACCGCCTGGAATGCGGCCGTCGCGGCCATCGGGCCCTCCCGCTGTTCCGGGTTCCTGAACCTGATCCCGCTGTTCAGCGCGGTATTCGCCATCTTGTTCACCGGCGAATCCCTGCACGCGTACCATCTGATCGGCGCCCTGCTGATCATCTCCGGCGTTTATCTTGTGAACCGCCAAGCGGCCTCCGCGCCGCGCACACCACCGATTGGAGAATCCGCCTCATGACTACTGAGACGCGTCCGCGCGTTCCCTTTTCGCTGCTGCTGCTTGTCGGCATCGTAGCGATTTCTTTTTCGTCCATTTTTGTCCGTTGGTCAAATGCGCCGGTCGCCGTCATCGCGATGTACCGGCTGCTGCTGACCACCCTGCTCATGCTGCCGTTCCTGTTCAAGTACCGCAGCGAGCTGACGCGGCTGTCCCTGCGGGAGTGGGGCGGCCTGTTCTGTTCCGGGCTCGCCCTCGGCCTTCACTTCCTGCTGTGGATGGGCTCCCTGCGATTCACGACCGTGGCTTCGTCCACGGCGATCCTCGCCCTTGAGCCGGTATTCGTCCTGCTCGGCGCGGTGCTGTTCCTCGGGCAGAAGACCACCCCGCTGGCCGTGCTCAGCATGCTGACGGCCATTGCCGGTGCCGTCCTGATCGGCTGGGGCGACTGGGGGACGACGACCGAAGCCCTGCTCGGCGATCTGCTCTCCCTGCTGGGCACGGCGGCGGTAGCCGTACATATGATTCTGGGCAAAAAGCTCGTCTCCCGTGTCCCGTCGTTCCTGTACAGCTTCTTCGTCTTCCTGTTCGCCGCTCTGGTGCTTGCCGTGTACAACCTGGTGCTCGGGCACCCGTTCGGCGGCTATCCGGCGGCGGAGTGGGGCAACTTCCTGCTGCTGGCGATCGTCCCGACCCTCTTCGGCCACTATCTGTTCAACTGGCTGCTGAAGTACATGCGGCCCGAGTCCGTGTCGATGAGCGTCCTCGGCGAGCCCCTGGGCTCCACCCTGCTTGCTTACCTGCTGCTCGGCGAATCTTTGACCTGGCTGCAGGCCGCGGCCGGAGCCGTGCTGCTGAGCGGGGTCTGGATGTTCCTGCGGGCCAACGAGAAGCCGAAGGGACAGACGGTGAAGCTGCCGGAAGCCCGGAGCGCATAAGCCTGGTTCACGATCATACCTTCGAAGCGCTTCTCCCCCGCGGAGAGGCGCTTATTTTTGACTCCCCCTCCTTCTGCTGCTTCTGCTATCAGTATATCATCCTCCTTGCATTTCTGGTAATAAATGAAAGATAAAACCTCCTGCCCCCATCTCCCGCCGCAGCCCGGCATACGAATGTTCAAAAAAACCGGCTCCCCCTTCCGGGAACCGGTTTCTGGACCTCATAGGCTTGCCATCTATGCATAGCTGACGACGATCCCGCCCTCGCCGGCGTACGTGCCGATCACCGGCCCGACCTCCGTAATGAAGACCTCCCGGAACGGGTGCTTCGCAAGGATGCGGTCCAGTACGCCGCGCACTTCCTCTTCCGTGGTGCTGTGAGCGATCCCGATCACCTTGCCGGCTGCCGAGCCGCCAAGCTCGTCGATCTTGTCGATCAGGCGCGTGAGCGCGTTCTTCTTGCCCCGCACCTTGTCCACGACCTCGACGGTACCCTCTGCGCTCGCCTGCATGAAGAGCTTGATGTTGAGCACGGAAGCGATCGCTCCCTTGCCCTGGCTGAGCCGTCCGCCCTTCACCACATTCTCCAGCGTGTCGAGGTAGAAGAGCGTCTTCGCCCCTTCGGCAAACGCCTGCGCGGCGGCCGCCACTTCATCGAAGGTACGCCCGGCCTGGATCTCCTTCCACGACCGGTAAGCAATCAGCGCCTGCCCGATCGATGCCGTACGCGTGTCGATGACCTCGATACGCCGCGGGCTTCCTTCCTCGAGCACCATATTCCTGGCCATGACCGCATGCTGGTACGTACTGCTGAGACCGGATGACATCGCGATCACCAGGAGATCGTCTGCCGGATATCGTTCGAAGGCTTCCACAAAATCCTGGGGAGAGGGACTCGCGGTTTTGGGAAGAACTGAATTCGTTTTCATGATGGAATAAAAGGTCCGCATGCCCTGCTGGAGCTGGAAGGCCTGTTCTCCGAAGGTGACATGGAGAGGCACGATATGCAGCTTGCATTCCTCCGGCATCCCTTGAGGAAGATCGGCTCCGCCGTCCGTAATGATCCTGATGGTCAACCTCATCACTCATTTCTTAGATGTAGAGGGCATTCACCCTGCTTCGATTATGACATGGCCCGCGAGGCGCGGACAACCACTTTTTGCCCTCCGGGCGGCTCCCAGTCCGCTTTCTTAACAGCTCTGTCAAAATCTTGCCTAGAACTTCATGAAACGGGGAGCCAAATGCGTTACAATGGAGGGGTTCGACATTACCATGAAAGAAGGAATCCCCATGTTTCAATCCCTGACCTACTCCGGTACGCGGGAGGAGCAGTACGCGGCCTTGTGCTCGCAGCTTGCCGCCCTGGTGGCGGACGAGAGCTCCCGCATCGCCAATCTGGCCAACGCCTCGGCCCTGCTGAACCAGTTCCTAGGCCGCGTGAACTGGGTGGGCTTTTACCTCATAGAGAACAACGAGCTCGTGCTCGGGCCGTTCCAGGGCCTGCCGGCCTGCGTACGGATCCCGCTCGGCAAGGGCGTCTGCGGCACCTCCGCCTCCCTCAGGGAAACCGTTCGCGTTGCTGACGTGCATGAGTTCCCAGGGCATATCGCCTGCGACGCGGCATCCCAGTCCGAGATCGTCGTGCCGATCCTGAAGGACGGCGAGCTGCTCGGCGTGCTGGACATCGACAGCCCGGAGAAGAACCGCTTCGACGAAGAGGACCAGGCCGGTCTGGAAGCGTTCGTCCGGACCCTGGCAGCGGCATTGTAAGCCTTTTTCTGAAAATTTTCTGAAAAAGGGCCCAATACCGTCTTGTCAGGTCGGCTTACCTGTGTTACGATTCCACTTAACTGAATATGAACCTTCGGGGCAGGGTGCAATTCCCTACCGGCGGTGATGATACGTTCGTGTATCTCAGCCCGCGACTCCCGCTTCCGGCTTCGTGCCGGGGACGGGACTGACTTGGTGAGAACCCAAGGCCGACGGTGACAGTCCGGATGGGAGAAGGTGAAGAATGGCTTGTTCAAAAATGACTTTTGAACGAGTTTATTCGTCGATGCCCCCGTTGTTTCGTGCAGCGGGGGCATTTACTTTCGAAAGGAAGGTTCAATTCAAACACCACATCTTTCAGGGAGGTTTTTGAATTGGCAAACGCAGTCAGCCGTATCAACAACAGAAGCATGACCTGGAGCCGCGGCTCTCTCGGCATCTGGTATGTGGCCCTCGGGGCCGTCCTCTGGGGGCTCGATCCCCTGTTCCGCATCCTGCTCCTTGAGAGCTTCACGTCGGCCCAGATCGTCTTCATCGAGCATGTGCTGCTCGCTTTCGTCGCCGTCCCGCTGCTCATCAAGCACCGCAGATCGCTCGGCGGCAGGTGGAGCTGGGGCGTGATCGGCGCCCTGCTCTTCATCTCCTGGGGCGGCTCGGCGATCGCCACCGTGCTCTTCACGGCCGCCTTCTCGCACGGCAATGCCAATGCGATCCTGCTGCTGCAGAAGCTGCAGCCGCTGTTCGCAATCATCCTGGCGCGCGTGCTGCTGAAGGAAGCTCTGCCTTCACGGTTCTTCACGTACCTGGCCCTCGCGCTGGCCGGTACTTATCTGCTCACCTTCGGCTTCGCCGCTCCGCAGCTCGGCTGGACGGATCTCGGCACGGTGGCCTGCCTCTTCTCGATCCTGGCCGCTTCCCTCTGGGGCGGATCCACGGTGATGGGCAAATACCTGCTCGGCCGGGGGCTGGACTTCCCGGTTGTGACGTCCCTGCGCTTCCTGCTGGCGCTGCCGCTGCTCTCCGCTCTGCTGCTCGCAAGCAATGATGCCTGGGCGGTCACCGGCAGTGCGGGCGCGCTGACGGTCATCGGCATCAACCTGCTGTTCCAGGCGTTCTTCCCGGGGCTGCTCAGCCTGCTCCTGTACTACAAGGGGCTGTCCAGCACCAAGGCCTCCTACGCGACCCTTGCGGAGCTGTCCTTCCCGGCGGTCGGCGTTCTTGTGAACTGGCTGGTGTTCCACCAGGCTCTCACCGCAGGCCAGCTCGTTGGCTTCATCCTGATCTGGTCCACGCTGTGGTTCATGACCCGCACGCAGGATCAGACCGAGACGGTTCAAGGCACCGCGGCGGCCTAAGGGATGTACCGCGGCTCGCTGCCGCAGCACTTCATCAAGCTGGGCTCCGCCGCACAGAGGCGGGGCCCTTTTTTTCGGTATCCTGGCATTCAGGGCCCGCACAGCAAAAGAGAGAGTCCTTCCTTTTTGGAGGGACTCTCTCTTTTTTCCATGCTGCCCAGTATGGTACTCAGGCTTAAGCCGCAGATTGAACCGGGACAACCGCAGGCGCCTCTTTGATCAGCGCGATCCGAAGCACGCTGAGCCCCCAGGCAGCCAGGGTGATGAGCCCAAGGGACACCGCATAATCCGTTAGGGAGCCCCCGCCGTACACCAGGTTCATAGCCCCCTGGACCCCGTTCGGTACCGGGAGGAACGCCCCCAGATGACGATACAGCGGGGAGAGCATCGAGGCGGAGATGATGTTGCCCGCCGTCATCAGCTGGATTGGGATCAAGAATATGTTAAAGAGCGGTCCCGCATTGCCGAAGAGCACGAAGGCGAGCTGTGTCACGGCAATGCATGCGGCAAAGACAAGCATCTCAAATCCCCACACCTGCCAGAAGCTCCCCTGTACGGTCAGGAACAGCTTGCAAATCACAGCCAGCACGAACGGTACGACGACGGTGACCGCTGCCAGAAGCAGCTGCCTGGCGAAGAACAGCCGCCACCTGCCGTGCTGCCGTTTCAGGATCTGGGAGGCGAGATTGAACTGGATGTTCATCGTCATCACCGCAATATAAGGCAGGAAGCCGAGAATCATCGGCAGCATCGAGGTGGAGAAATCAGAGACACCGTTCATCTTCACCATCTCCGCCTGGATCGGAAGCGGCTTCGCATCCGGGACCACAACCGTGTTGAGCTGCGCCGTAAGCTTGCCCGCCATCCCCTCCATCACCGACTTCACGAGCTCGGAATTGCGCTCGTTCACATAATACGTCAGCTTCGCGCTGCCCCGCTCCTGCGCCTCAGCCGATGCGTCGGCCGGGATGACGATCACCATATCCGTCTTCCCCTCATTCAGCTTCGCCAGGGCATCCTGGCGGGACGGTTCGATCTCCGTCTGGAATGGCGCATGCTGAGCGACGTATTCTGCCATGGCGGCGCCTTTCTGCACATCCTCGTTCACCAGACCGATGTGGAGCCGGTCGAGCCTCTCCGCCGCTCCGCTGTAGCCCGTCATCCAGATAATCGTGAAGATCATCGGCACGAAGATTGCGAACACCAGGCCTACCCGGGTCGGTACCAATTGTAGCAGGGATCTTACTGTCGATTTCAATTCCATCCATCCTTTTCTCTCTCTGGCTGCAAAAAACTACTTTACCAAATTGCGATTAATTTTGTTGATGATCCGGATAAGCTCCTTGAACTCTTCCTGCGTTACGCCTTCCATTGCCTGAATGTACATTTGGTCGGACAAGGCCTGCAGCTCGTTCTGCTTGCGGCTCGCTTCGTCCGTAAGGCGGAGCACAAAAGCCCTGCGGTCGGCCGGATCGGCTTCCCGCCGCACCCATCCTTTGCTCTCCAGCTTCTCGATGATCTTGCCGACCGTCGGCTGGTCCTTGTACATCACTTCAGCCAGCTTCTTCTGGCTGATGCCATCCCGCATACGGAGCTGCATCAGCACGCCGAACTGCTCCGGTGTCAGATCGTGCTGCTTCATATGCGCGCTCATGACTCTCTTAATCAGAGAGGTCGTTGTATTCAGGATAAATCCGAGAGAGTGTTCCTCATGATCGAACTGCATCCCGTTCTTCCTGCCCCTTTCTCAATTAATAAGTATACTTATTATATGTGCACTTATTATCACAGTCAACCCTCCTGATTCTTCCCTTTCTTGCCTATGGAGAACCAGACCGACCGTCTGCATCTAAAAAAAGACCAGGGGGATCCCCCTGGCCTGGCTGCGATTGGACTACTTCACATCATCATGATCCGTACCGGTGATGACGTCATACCATTGTTCGATTTCGCTGTCCATCCTGTCTTTCTTTTCCTTATAATAGGCCAGCGTATCCTTGCCGAGCGGCAGGTGTACGGGCGGATGCTCGGAGCCGGCCAGCGTCAGGATCGCCTGGGCCAATTTTTTCGGGTCGCCAGGCTGCTTCTTGTTCACTTGTGTTGCAAAATTCCGCATTTCGCCTACCGTTTCCGCATAATCTTCGATTACGTTCCCGGATCGAATCAAGGAGCTCGCATCGAGGAAATCCGTCCGGAAAAAGCCCGGTTCCACTGCCGTCGTGTGGATGCCGAGAGGTGCCAGCTCCCGGGCCATCGCTTCCGTGATCCCTTCGACCGCGAATTTTGTCGAGCAGTACAGGCCCCATCCTGCCAGGCCGGTAAGTCCGCCAACCGACGAGAGATTGATGACGTGCCCCGAACGCTGCTTTCTCATCTGCGGAAGGACGGCGCGAATGACGTTCAAGCTGCCGAACACGTTCACTTCGTAATTGTGCCTCACTTCCGCATCCGTCGCTTCTTCCACTGCGCTGAGCAGTCCGTAGCCGGCATTATTGACAAGGACGTCGATGCGCCCGAAGTGACGTACCGCCTCCTCTGCGGCCTCCTTCGCCTGTTCTTCGTCCGTTACATCCAGCACCGTTACCAGTAAATTTGCAGGGTGGCCGAGCAGGGAAGCGAGCTGTTCCGGCTTGCTGCGGACTGTCGCCGCTACTTGATGTCCGGCTTGCAGCGCCGCTTGCACGAGTTCCAACCCGATCCCTCTCGATGCGCCTGTGATGAACCATACGTTCTTCTTCATTGTCCATTCTTCCCTTCTCATCTTTATGGTAAGTGACCGACCGATGAGTTAAGAATAACAGGACCATGCGCGCCCCACTTTGCCGTACGGTTCAGTTTATTTGTCATTTCGGCTCAATTAGACCGATTGCTGCCTGATCGAGGAAGGCGGGAAGCCGAAACGCTTTTTGAACGTCTTGGAAAAGTGCGCGACGTTCTCGAAGCCTGTAGTAAAACATACATCCGTGACCGACATCGACGATTTGGCGAGCAATTCTTTCGCTTTTTCCAAACGCCGCTCGCGGAGCCATTGGGACGGGGGACTGTTGTACATCGTCTGAAATTCCCGTTTGAAGCTCGATACGCTTCTCCCCGACAAGTACGCCAAATCGTTGATCGATACCGGATTCATCCAGTTTTCTTCCATGACCGCCGCAATACTCGTATCGCTGCGCCGTCTCAGCTGCAGAATCTGGCACAAAAACTCCGAATCGGCATCGGCCACGTCAAACAACAGCTCCAGCAGCTTGAGCCGGACCAGCTCCCCTTCGATTCTTTCCGGTTCGTTGAAGTACGGCTTCAGCGATTCCACGTATTTTTTCAACCGTTCCGTGACCGGTATGATGGAGACCGGAGCGTGCGCACTCGGCCGAAGCGCCGAAAGATTCGCCGTCTTCATATAGTCGGACAGCAGGTCATCCTTCAGAAAAAACATCATATATTCGAGAAGCAAATCATCCGGATCGCCGAACTTTTCGTACTGCACGGCAATGGCTTTATGGAGGAGCACCATTTGGCCCGGACGAACGGTAAACTGCTGTTCTCCGTACCGGATTCTGTAATTGCCGCGGTTCACGACCAGCACCAGATGGTCCTCCAAATACATCGAGCCTTGTTTATTTACGGTCAGCGTACAGGATTCAATAACCGACAGCCCTTTCAGCTTTAAAAACGACTGCGTCTGTGAGTCTGCCGTTAAGCCCTGCGGCACTTTGAGTGTTCGGTCATTCATGTGCGTAAAGCGGCCGTCGGCCGCTACCTCCTGTTTCGTTGTATGGTGCAGTGACAAGTCGCTTCAACTTGAGCAGACTTTCTGATAGAAAACCAGGGTCGCCCGTTCGTTCAGCCGCTTCTGCTCCCCGGTTCGGACGAATCCCATTTTCTCATACAGATAACAGTTGCGTGCTTCCTCCAGGAGCGTGGCCAGCTGCCAGCTGGCTGCCTCGGGGTACAGCTCCCAGATCCGCTCGATCGTTCTCTGGGCGAGCCCTCTGCCCTGGTATTCGGGCAGGATGAAGATGGGGGAGATCCAGTACCGCCCTTCCTCCCTCCACAGCACACGAATGGCACCGAGCGGCTTACCGTCCGTCAGGATATGATAATAACTGCTTTGCGGCTGGCTGATCCGGGCCCTGACCTGCTCCACGGTCTCGTTCGCCGGAGAGGTGTCATAGTCCCGGTACTTCTCAAGCAGGGGGCGAAAGGCTCGAACCTGCATGTCAAAAATGAGCTCCACGTCGGATTCGACGGCTTTTTGCAGGGAGATGTTCATTGAGGGGACCTCCCCGAGCAGCTTTTATCGGAATAAATGAGGATGTAATCGTACACGATCATTCCCTCCGCTCACCCATCTTCCTCATCCCTTCCTGCAAATCACTTACTGTTGTATCCCGTGTAGATGGTATGTATCTTACTTGAAAATAAAGCTCTTCAGTGAAAGGAGCCGGGTAATATCGCATGACCTCGGGATCGGAGAATACCGGATGCAGGGATGGCCCATCCCCCTCAACCATCGGCCTGAGTCCTAAGCGATCCGTTTCAAGAATGAACATTCTCACACCTGCCTTGCATTTGCATTTCAATTGGGGGAAGCAGCTTCGCCAAAATTACGGAATTTGAAGTAGTCGAATGATCTCCCCGTCCACCGGTTCTTCACTGACCTTCTTGAACCCCAGCGATTCATACAATCCCCCTGCAGCCTCGTTCTGGGGCCGGTGCCCGATCATCAGCCGGGTTGCGTTCATGTCACAGAGAAGTTCAATCAGCTGCTCCATTGCCGCCCTGCCGTATCCCCTTCCTTGATGCTTCTCATCGATCATGAGCGCGGGAATCCAGTGATTTCCGTTCTCGTCGGCTCTATTACAAAAAACAATAAAACCAACCGCGTCATCTTCCTTATACATGGGTGCATTCCTCTGTGTTAGCCCTTACCTGCTCCTCCACCTGCTGCTTTCGATACATTGCTCTTCATACCACATCACTCCTCTCCCTAAAAATAGAGCTTCATAACGTCCACCTTTGGTTTTTTATCCATATTTTAGCATGAGCGGCAGTGTAACACTATCTTAATCATTCGCCACCTCCGTCAGACTCAGCGGCCCAGTACTTGGAAGCCTTGGCCTGGCATAGAGATGTAGGGACAAAATCAACACCGCAATCCAGAAGAAGCCCCGGCAGCTCCGCATGCGGTACAGTTACTACATAAAGATCCGGCCGACGCACGAATGAAGCAGAGCGGCCGCACCGGTTCTACACCTGACGAAGAGGAGCGTAATTCTATGAACAACAGCAAAATCAAACTTATCGCCTACTGGGTCACTACAATCTTGGGCCCGGCGAGCTTTGTGATCGGCGGTACGCTTCACGTGATGCGGCATCCGCAGGCCATCAGTGCCCTCGCCCACCTCGGCTATCCGGCCTACTTTGCCGTCATTCTCGGCGTCTTCAAGCTGCTGGGCGCCGTCGCCATCGTCATCCCCGGCTTTCCGCGCTTGAAGGAGTGGGCGTACGCAGGCTTTACCTTCGCGCTCACCGGTGCAGCGGCGTCGCATCTGCTCGCGGGAGACGGTGCTGCAGCTATCGCCGGCCCGCTGGTGTTTCTCGTGCTGGTCATCGCCTCGTACCTGCTCCGCCCCCCGAGCCGCAGGCTTGAGGTCAGCAGCAGCCACAGCGGACTTTCGCTCTAGCAGATCAGCCGACAGGGCAGGTTGGACGCCCCTTTTGTCCCCAGCCTTCGCCCTTCCTGCCCTATAGCACAATGAGAGTCCGTATGCCCCGACAGAGCCCAAAAAGACCGCTGAACCCTCGAGGCCACTGAAAAAGTCCGTCTAAAAAAAGCACAGCCCTTCAAGAAAATTGAAGAGGCTGTGCTTTTTTTGACGTATAATTGAGTCATCTCGAAAAGCGGGTGAGACGGATGATTCAACAACAACAAAGCTTGGTTCTGAGCCCTTACGCGGCTCTGTATGATATCGTCGTGCCGAAGGACAACATGCTCCGTCAAATTAACGAACTGGTGGACTTCACTTTTATCTTTGAAGAACTGCAGACAAAATATTGTTTGGACAACGGACGTAACGCCATTGACCCCATCAGAATGTTTAAATATTTGTTGCTGAAAGCCATCTTTGAACTATCTGACGTAGATATTGTCGAGCGTTCTAAGTATGACCTGTCGTTTAAGTATTTCCTGGGCATGGCACCGGAGGATCCGGTCATCGACCCGAGTTCTCTGACAAAATTCCGCAAACTGCGGCTCAAAGACATCAACTTATTGGACATGCTCATTGGTAAGACGGTAGACCTCGCTATCGAACTGAAAATCCTGAAGAGCAACTCCATAATCGTCGACGCTACGCATACAAAAGCGCGCTACAATCAGAAGTCGCCGCTAGAAATTCTGCGAGACCGTGCACGAAAGCTGCGAAAGTCCGTTTACACGATGGATGAATCGCTCAAAGCCAAAATGCCCGCAAAGAACACGAGCGACGTACTCGAAGACGAAATCGAGTATTGTCAAAAGCTTGTGACCTTCATCGAGTTGGAATCCGGGATCGCGCAAGTACCAAAGGTTTTGAATCCGTTACACCTGCTGAAGGAAACGGTGGAGGATGACATCGAACAGCTTCGTCTAACGGCGGATCCGGATGCTCGAGTGGGACATAAAAGCGCCGATTCTGCATTCTTTGGATATAAAACTCATCTGGCCATGACGGAGGAGCGCATCATAACGGCAGCTGTCATTACAACAGGCGAGAAGAATGACGGCAAGCAGCTGCAGACGCTCATCGAAAAAAGCAATGCAGCAGGAATGCAAGTTAAGACCGTCATTGGCGATACCGCCTACTCCGAGAAGGATAATATTTTGTACACAACGAACAATGAGATTGAACTTGTAGCAAAACTCAATCCGCTGATCACGCAAGGCAGCCGTAAGAAAGAAGAGGAATTTCTATTCAACAAAGATGCCGGCATGTACGTATGCCCGGCTGGTCACATGGCGACTCGAAAGGCCCGGCAAGGCAAAAAAGGCGTCGGTAAAAACCAACAGGATACCTATTATTTTGACGTAGAGATCTGCAAGAGCTGTCCGCTCAAGGAGGGCTGTTACAAAGAAGGCGCCAAGAGTAAAACTTATTCCGTAACGATTAAATCTGATGAACACGCGGAACAGATGGCGTTCCAGGAAACGGAATATTTCAAGGCGAAATCCAAAGAGCGCTACAAGATCGAAGCGAAAAACAGCGAACTCAAACATAGACACGGGTATGATGTTGCCACATCTTCGGGTCTGATTGGCATAGAAATGCAAGGTGCAATGGCCATATTCGCTGTAAATCTTAAGCGTATACTGAAGCTGGTAGATTGAAAAAACGTATCGAGCAGACCAATTTTAAGCCTATAAAAAACGCCATCTGACCCTAAAAATGGGGGTAGATGGCTTTTTTATGACTTATACGAGGCTCCTGAGGAAAAAGCGTAAGTTCTTCAGTGGCCTCGAACCCTCAGCGGTCTTCTTGGCTTGCCGTTACCAAACCGAGCTCCTCGCCGCCCTGGGTAATGATCAGGGTCGCTACCTTTTGCAGACGAAGGTACTCATTCTGCTTGAGATCAGTCCGGAAGTAGGCATACATATAAGCGGCGTTCATGAACGTCATGCCGGGGTAGCACACCAGATCCGTGTTCGTGAACGGGTTGTCGAGGATGATCTGCCATTCGCCATCCCGCTTCTCTTGCGGGATCGAGGCGAGCACCGCGCTTTTGGTGGTGAGGATGCCTTCGAACTCGTCCCACACCAGAGCCCACGAAGGACTGAATACGCGCGGCTCAGGGAACAGCCCCTTCGCCGTGTCGAGGAGGTCGCGCACCCGCTCCGTCTCCCCGTCCCCGAACGTCTTCAGCCGCTCCCGGAAGCCTTCGAGGAACAGGCGGAACGGGGTGAAGCCTTCCTCGGTCATCTCCCTGCGGAACGCTTCCAGTGCCCCGGGTGTCCCCAAGGCGGATTCATAGCTCATAAAAGGATTCTGCTCCATGTCCTGGCATCTGCTCCCCTCTCTAGGATACGGTCTCCTGCGGGCCTTCGTCGGCCTGAACGGTCAAGGTTCCTTCCGCCTCCATGAACAGCCGGAGAGACGGGTTGTTCTTCAGCTTCACGTTCATGACCTTCGCACGCTCCTCGCGGACATGCAGCGCTTCCCAGCGGTCCGGCTCCGGGAAGCATTCCGCTTCGAGGTAAGCCGCCATCGCTTCGAGCGCCTCTTTCTCGCCGGGCCACTGCTTTACGCCGTAGTAGACGAGATCATAGTGGTTTTTTTGCAGGCTCGCGGCGATCTCGCCGGTCTCCTTGTGGCGCAGTACATACGGCATGGGCCTCCCCCTTTCGTCTTTTGCCGGGATTGTTCAAAAGAAAGGCGCAAGCCCCTCGGTGGAGGAGTTTGCGCCGTGGACTTGGCGTGCCTTAGAGGTCCGGATGCTCGTGCTTGGCCTTCAGACGTTTCCAGCGGCGTTCCACTTCGTTCTCGAAGGAGAGCAGCGCCTCGGCGTATTCGGGTTTGGTCATGTGCTTGGTTTTGCCCATGTTCTTCAGCCACTCGCCGACCGGGATCCGCTTGCTCTTCTCCTCCGGATTGTAGGTGATCGTCGTCACGCCGTTCTCGATCTCATAGAGCGGGAAGAAGCAGGAGTTCACCGCCTGGTCGATCAGGGTCTGCCCGATCTGCTCCTCGGAGAGCCAGTTCAGCGGGCACGTGATCAGGATCTTCCCGTAGACGAGTCCTTCGTTCTGCGCATAGTACTGGGCCTTGGCGGCTTTCTTCAGCAGGTCCTGCGGGTTCGCCTCGCTGCCCGTGAACACGTAAGGAATGTTCGTCGACGCCATGATCTGCGGCGTATCCTTGTGGTGGAACAGCTTGCCGCCCTGGTGCTTGCCGACGTTGGACGTCGAAGTCCGGTGGCCGAGCGGCGTCGAGTACGACAGCTGCGCCCCGGTGTTCATATAGCCCTCGTTATCGTACTCGAGGATGATCATCTTGTGGTTGCGCAGTGCCGCGCCGATCGCCGGCCCCATCCCGATGTCCATGCCGCCGTCGCCGGTGATCATGACGAAGGTGAAGTCATCCGGCAGGTTCAGGTGGTCGAGCTCGCCGCGCCGCTTGCGCTCCCAGAACATCTCCACGACACCGGACAGCGTAGCCGCCCCGCTCTGGAAGAGGTTGTGGATGTACGTCGCCTTGTGCGAGGAGTACGGATAGCCGGTGGTGACGACCATCGCGCAGCCCGTGTGGAACAGCGCTACGATGTCGCCTTCGATGCCCTTGAAGAAAAGCTCGAGCCCGGAGAAAATCCCGCACCCCGGACAGGCGCCGTGCCCCGGAGCCAGCCGCTTCGGCTTCTTCGTGAGGCTGCGCAGCGGAGGCACCTTGACCTTCAGCTGGCCGGTGGCTTCATCCTTGTTGACCGTGATGAGTCCGGTCTTCAGGTCCTCGTAGCGCATCGGCTCCAGCACGCGCTCCGGCCGCTTCGACGGGTCGCCCGGCGTGTGGCCGTAGTAGTCGAACGGCACATTCACCTGGCCGGCGTTCGCCGCCTCGATCGCCAGCTCGAAGAACGCGTGGCCGTCTTCCGCGTAGAAGTCCTTGCCGCCGAGGCCGTACACGCGGGAGACGACCTGCGTATGCCGGTTGCCTTCGGTGAACAGCGCCGCCTTGATCTCGAGCGTCATGTTCCCGCCATGGGCGCCGTAGGAATCCGCACGGTCGCCGATCGTCACGGCCTTGACATTCTTCAGCGCCTCGGCGATCTGCTTCGCCGGGAACGGGCGGATCATGTTCGGGGCGATCGAGCCCGCCTTGATGCCTTGAGCGCGCAGCTGGTCCACGACATCCTTGATGATCTCTGAAGCGGAGTTCATCAGGAACACGGCCACCTCCGCGTCCTCCATCCGATACAGGTCAAGGATCGGGTACTCGCGGCCGGTCAGCACCTTGTACTCCTGCTGGATGCGGTCGAACACCTCGCCCGCTTTATACATCGCCTGGGACTGCTGGTAGCAGTTGTTGATGTAATCCGGCTCGTTCATGTAAGGGCCGACGGTGATCGGGTTGTTGCGGTCGAGCACGTGCGGGAACTGTTTCGGCTGCTCGCCGATGAACGCATGCACATCCGACTTGTGCGCGAAGGTCTGAACCCGGCGCTTCTGGTGGGACGTGAAGTACCCGTCCGACGCTACGATGACCGGCAGGCGTACTTCGGGATCCTCCGCCAGCTTGATCGCCATGATGTTCATGTCATAGACGGCCTGCGGGTCGCGGCACATGAGGATCGGCCAGCCCGTATTCAGCGCATAGTACAGGTCGGAGTGGTCGCCGTGGATGTTGAGCGGACCGGACACCGAGCGGCAGACGAGGTTCATGACCATCGGGAACCGGGTGCCGGACTGCACGGGCATCTGCTCGAGCATATACAGGTAGCCGTTCGCCGAGGTCGCGTTGAACACGCGTCCGCCGGCCGTGGAAGCACCGTAGCAGATCCCCGCGGAGCCGTGCTCGCCGTCGGCCGGGATCAGCTTGATGTCATGCTGGCCGTTCGCTTTCATCAGGTCAAGGAACTGGGCGACCTCAGTCGACGGGGAGATTGGAAAATACCCCATCACATGATAGTTGATCTGGTGAGCCGCGTAAGCCGCCATCTCGTTGCCGGACTCATACACCATCCGCTGCTCGACCGTACCTGTACTGACCTCTTTATTGATCTCGATTGCCATCGCTTCTCTTCACCTCTCCTGTATCTTCTGACTCGAATAGAAAAGGATATCGCATGCAAACAACCTGCTTCGCACGATTCCGGACAAAGGCGTGCCGTCGGTTAGGACGCGCATCGGGGCTTATACGGACTTCGCTGCGAGCCGGAACCGGTGCGGAATGCGGTGGGCTTCCCCATAGCCGTCCGTCTCCCGATTGGATGTAAGCGCTTCAGTCGGACAGGCCACCACACACTTCAGACAGCCCTTGCAGTACTGGTAGTCAATGCCCTGCAGGAACATCTGCGGACGGCCTTTCTTGTCGGAGGCCTCGTCCCATACGAAGCAGAAGTCGGGACAGGCCGTATCACAGGCGGCGCAGTGAATGCATTTTTCTTCATCGAAGTGAGGCATCATCCCGCTGCGCGAGATGCTCAGGTCTTTGAGGATCGAGTTGCCGGGGTTGGACACCATCCCGCCGATCGCCTGCGTCTCATAGCCGTATACCGGGATATCCCACCGCTTCGGCATCGGCATCTCGAGGCCTTCGGGCAGCGAGAAGGTCTGGAACTGCACTTCATCGTATCCGCGCTGGAACGTCCGCAGGGCGGGCTCGACGGCGCCGGGGTATTTTTTCTCCAGGGACTTGCGGATGATGCCTTTCATGTGTTCAAAATCAAGGAACTCACAGAGCCGAAACAGACCGCCGAGCATGGCCATGTTGACCCGGTTCTTCTCCTCGAGCGCGATGCCCGTTGCATCGACCACGGCGATCGTACCGCCGACCAGCTTCAGCTTCTCCTTCAGCTCCGCCGGACTCTTGGGCGAGTTGACGAGCACGAGACTGTCCTCATACATGCCGCTGATCACGTTCACGGTCTTCGACAGATTCTCGTGGAACACGCCAACGACATGCGGCCGCTCCACGGGCGTCGTGTCCCGGATGTTCGTGTTCAGATCACAGAACCGGATATGTGCCTTAACGGGCGATCCCTTTTTCTCGGACCCGTAGGAAGAGAAGCTGACACCGTTAAACCCGCTCCCGACGACGCCCGCTTCGGCCAGCATTTTGCCTGCCAGGTTTGCACCCAGGCCGCCGATGGACTCGAGTCGGATTTCGAAGAAACCGAGGTCATTCGTTTTCGGTAAGACCCTCATGAGTTCAACTCCCCTCAATAGTTGGAAAATACTGAACTTTCCCACGAATTCAGTATATCAGCAAAAAAAACGTACGCATAGATGATTTATGCAAAAATAGGCGGATTGTAATCCTTTACATCCGAACATTGTGTTATAATAATTCGCTAAATGTGATATTTATTATGTTATTTAACGCGCTGTGCTGAACTATTATATGACTTCCTGAGGAACCGGATGTCTTATGGTATAAATTGAACTTCACTCTGCCCTGACGGCTGCCCTCCCCTTGATACAAAAGGGTTTGTTACTTGGGAGAGAGAAGCGGCGGTGCCGGGTATGACGGTCCGGGGGAGGCACGGGGAAGTTAACAAATTTAATACGTGAGAACAAGTATATTTATAACAAGTTTATATTTTTTATCCTTTCGATGACAGGCTCTTCGTGGAGTCCTTGGATAGGTGCGCTCGCATCAAGTAATTTGTTTACATATTATATCTTATGTATATTCATGCTTGTTGAGAATAAACGGCCCCTCATTCTCTGGCAGCCGGCCCAGGCATCTTGCCGTCTCCCCTGCAGGCTCCTGTCCTGGACGCACCAAAGACCGCCGTCAAGCCGGCAGCCTAAAACCATGCATATGATGTTATGAACGATCCCAAGCCCTTCATCGCTGCACTACTTTTCGAAATATGCATCGAGCACCCCCGCCCGGAGGAATCTGGATCCTCCGTATTCGTGACCAGGAACTTGATCTTGCTCGCGCCCGTAATGTCCGCTTCCAAGTCTACCGGCAGCATGTTCGCCTGAAGATTCACGGTTTGGGCCGGCTGATCGCCGACCGGAATCTCCACCGTTCCTTTGTCATCCGTCGTCATGGCATCTTCCGTCAGCGAAACGGAAGCTTTAAAGCGGGCATACTGCTTGCTCAGCGGGTATTCCACAGTAGTCGAAGCATTGCGGTACGCCTAGATCGCAACCAGATTACTGTACTGCTTAACCACATTGTCCTTGCCGCTGAGCAGGGTCGAGTCGCCCTTGTTCTCCACCGCTTCACCGTTTAAGTAGGTAATATATACCCAAATATAGAATCAAAAGTTGGATCCATGCCTATGGGAATTGGAATGAAACATAATTCGAAGGTGTGAAAACAAATATATTGTTCGCAAGGTTTCAGTTATCCTTAACCGTGTGCATGCACAATGCGGTCCTTCGAGTCCCTTCGCTTTCCTATCGAGCTGCAAAATCAAAAGGCAGCCGATCCCATCGGCTGCCTTAAAACCATTTGTCCCGCATATACAGCACGCTACTTGGGCCCGGCGCCTTCTCCGTCCAGCCGGCGGATCCACTCCTGGCACCACTCCAGGTATTGGCGCTCGTGGCGGATCCCGAAGTCCAATACCGCCGCCGTCCCGTACAACGGGTCACTGCTCGTCTTCCCGGAGAGCGCCCGCTCCAGTTCCGCCGATTTGTCGAGATAAGCCGCCAGCTTCGCTTCATGGTGCTGCTGAATCCGCTCCAGCTGCCGGATCATCTGCTCAGGCTCCACGAGCCATAGATTATAGGCCTTGAGGATAAAATCATCGCGCAGGCTGAATTCCGTCTCGGCCGGTTCCAGGACCCACTCCGCAAGCGCCTCCCTTCCGGAGTCCGTCAGCTCATACACCTTTCTGGCTGGACGGTACGAAAGCTGTTCCACGCCCAGCAGCCGGATCAGCCCTTCGCCTTCGAGCTTGGACAGCTCCGGATAGACCTGGTTGCTTCCGACCTTCCAGAAGGGACCCAGTCTGCCGTTCATATGCTGCTTGATATCATAACCGCTGAGAGGCTCACGCGCCAATAAGGAAAGCAGGGCATAGCGAATCGAGTTCATGATGGCGCATCCTCTCTGTGCAAAATTCAACTTTGGATGCCGCTGGCTTCTTAGCATCCTTAACATAGGTTCATTTTAACATAAATAAAGATTGACGGGCAAGGAATAGATATGTTAATTTGTACCTATATCATTCATAACTTATTTTATTCAAAGTCGGGAGCTGAACGAAATGTCTAAACGTGCCTATCTGCTTGTTACCCTGGCCCTCAACGGCCTGCTGCCCTGGGGTCTGTATGTCTGGTTATCCGCCCACATGAGCAGCATGGCCGCCCTGTCTATAGCCACCTTGGTGCCGCTGGCGGACAACGCGGTCCAATTGATCCGGCACCGCAGGCTGGATGCCTTCGGTTCGCTCATGCTCTTCACCCTGCTCCTGTCGCTGGCGCTGGTCTGGATGGGCGGCAGTGAGAAGATCCTGCTTGTCCGGGAATCCCTGATCACGGCCGGCGTCGGACTTTTCTTCCTCGGCTCCCTCTTCTTCCCGCGTCCGCTCATCTATTACCTCGCCGTCCGTTTTGTCCCTAACAGCCCCTTCTCGGAAAACTGGCAGTATGCCTACTTCCGCGGTGTCATGAAGCGTATGACCCTGGTCTGGGGACTGATTCTGACCACGGAGGCGGCGGTCCGCATCCTCATGGTGAACGAGCTGCCCATCGAAACCTACATGGCTCTCTCCCATCTAGTGCTGTACGGGTTCATTGGCTCCGCCGTTCTATGGACCTTCCTGTACCGCCGCCGCTGCGCCGCCAAGCTCGCGATGCTGAAGCAGTCTTCGTGCTGAACCGGCTTTCCTGCTGCATAGTTCAGCCGATATTCTTGCGGGAGAACGGCAGGCGCGCAGAATAGGCCCTGAAGCCCGAGCTTTCCCCATGCCAAAGAAGCACCCCCGTTCGCGGTTTAGCGAAAACGAAGGTGCTTCTTTGGCGTTACGGTATTCAGGGGGCGAGAAGGCCGCAGGCTCATGCTCTGGTGCAGTACGGGCTTAAGAACCTACCCCCGGAGGAAGAAAGCGCCGATGCCCAGCGAGAGGAGGATGCCCCATACCGCATTGAGCTGCAGGTACTGCACGAGGATGAAGAAGCCGGCCGCAATGGCGAACGGCAGGAAAGAGACCGGTCCGGCCGAGGACTGGAACGCGTACTTGGCAAAGTCATAGGCGAGCATCGCCATCATGACGAAGATGACCGGCTGGATGCCGCGGATCATGCCCTTGACATACGGGTTGCCTTCAAGCTTCAGCATGACGCCGGCCAGCGCGATCATGAGAAGTGCCGTAGGCAGCACGACCGCCGCCAGGGCGACCGCGCCGCCCGCCCAGCCGGCCACCTTATAGCCGATGTAGGCGGCGAGCTTCGTAGCGATCGGACCGGGGAGCGCATTGCCGAAGGCCAGCGCCCGCCCGAATTCCGCCGTATCCATCCACTGGTTGCGGTTCACCACCTGATCCTCGTACAGCGGGATGATCGAAGGCCCTCCGCCGTAGCCGAGCAGGGTAGCCGTACCGAAGGAAAAAAATAACTTCCACAGCGTTGCAATCATAACCAGTTACCGTCCTTTTGTCCTTAGTTGCTGAGGCTCCGGTGACGGACGGCACTTCTACCATCCGATCGCGGCACCGTCCCCGCGAAGATCCGCCGCTCCGGTCCGCAGGCCGTCGCTTCCGATCCGGATGCCCTGCGCCTGGCCCATGATGCCGTCCCATGCCCCGAAGAGCTGGACGTTATGGCCCCAGGCTTTGAGTCGGTCCGCCTCCGCGCCGAGTCCGCGGTCTTCGATGCGCAGCTTGTCGCTGTCCTCGCCCCACGTCCGGCCGTACACCCAGCGCGGCAGGTCCACCGCTTCCTGGATCGTACAGCCGTAATCCACCACGCCGGTAATGAGCGACAGCGTCGTCTGCGGCTGTCCCTCCCCTCCCTGGGTTCCCATAAGGAGTGAAGGAACACCGTTCTGGAGCATCATGCCGGGCATCAGGGTATGGAACGTTCGTTTGCCCGGGGCCAGCGCGTTGACATGCGTCTCCTCCAGCGAGAAGAACGAGCCGCGGTTCTGCAGGATAATCCCGGTGCCTTCCGGCATGTAAGCCGATCCGAAGTCGAAATACAGGCTTTGGATAAATGATACCGCATTTCCATCTTCGTCCACAACCGCCGCATAAGCGGTATCCTGCCCGGAGGCCGGGGACAAATGGGGAGCGGCCGCCGGAGGCTGCAGCTCGATGCCCGCTGCGAGTGTCTGCGCGTACTCCTTGCTCAGCAGCTGCTCCAGCGGAACCGCTGCGAACTCCGGGTCGGTGAGGTACCGGTCGCGGTCACGGAACGCCCGCTTCACGACTTCCGCAGCGAGGTGATAGAACTCCGCCGAGTTGCGGCCGATGCCGGAGAGGTCCATCCCTTCGAGCATGTTCAGCATCATAAGAACGGAGAAGCCCTGCGAGTTCGGCGGCATCTGGAGCACCTCGCAGCCCCGGTAGGTGGTCGACACGGGCTTCACCCAGGTGCTGCGGTGGGCGGCAAAGTCTTCCGGAACGAGCAGTCCGCCGTCCTTCCGCAGCCCTTCCGTAATCCCTTTCATAAGCGAGCCGGTGTAAAAGGCGTCCCGCCCCTCCGCTTGAAGCGTACGGAGCGCGGCGGCAAGATCCGGCTGCACCAGCCGCTCCCCTTCGCCGAGCAGCCGGCCGCCGCTTAAGTAAAGCGAGCTGAGCCCTGCGTCCTGCCGCAGCCACGCCTCGTCACGCTGCATCCAGCGGTGAAGATCCCGCGAGACCGGGAACCCTTCCTCCGCATAGCGCCGGGCGGGCTCCAGCACGTCGGCCCAGGGGAGCCGGCCGCCGCGCTGCCACACCTCCCACCAGGCGTCGACCATGCCCGGCACCGTCACGGCGCTGAGCGGCCCGCGGTGCGGGATGGCGAACAAGCCTTGACGCGTATAGGCGTCAACGGTGGCCCCGCTGCCCGCCCGGCCGCTGCCGTTCAGGCCTTCGACCTTGCCGGAGGCCGCGTCATAGATCAGGAAGAACGCGTCCCCGCCGAGCCCGGTCATGTGCGGATAGACCACACCCAGAGCGGCACTGACGGCCACTGAGGCGTCATAGGCGCTGCCGCCCTGCTGGAGGATCGCGGAGCCCACGGCGGAAGCGAGGTAATGGGGGGACGTGACCATCGAGCGGTAGCCCGCCGGCATCGTATTACGCATAGGAGGCCTCCTTTCCGTTCCGGTATACATCGAGGGCGGCCTGCACGCCTTCGCCGCGGGCCACGCTGACCCCGTGGCGGATCAGAACGGCTTCAAGGGCGCCGAGCACATGCAGCACGTTCTTTTTGCGGGCCGAGAAGCCCATCGTGCCGATGCGCCAGATTTTTCCTTTGAGGGGACCGAAGGAGGAAGCGATCTCGATCCCGAAATCCTCGAGCAGCATCGACCGGACCGATTCGCCGTCCACCCCATCGGGCACCGGAATGCATGTGACGACAGGCAGCTTGCAGGCCGGATTCCCGTACAGCGGCAGCCCCATCGCCTGAATGCCCGCAGTGAGCGCCTGCTCACACTGGCGGTGGCGGGCGAAGCGGGCCTCCAGCCCCTCCTCAAGCAGAATCCTTAGCCCTTCCCGCAGCGCATACAGCATCGACGTCGCTTCGGTATGGTGGTTGAGCCGGGCCGGGCTCCAGTAATCCTGCAGCTGCGCGAGGTCGAAGTAATTGCTGCGGATCACGAGGCCGGCCGGCTCCCGGGATGGCGCTGCGGCGAGCTTCGGATCGCGCAGGCCGCGCTCGATCCGTTTGCGGCGGAGCACCTTCGCCTCCACCCGGTCGTTGTAGGTGATCGGGGCGAGGCCCGAAGGCACCGACAAGCACTTCTGGGTGCCGCCCATCACGGCGTCAAGCTTCCACTCGTCCGTCTCCACCGGCGTCCCGCCGATGGTGGCCACCGCATCGACGACGAGCAGGATATCGAGCTCCCGGCATGCCTCTCCGATCTCCTTCAGGGGCTGCATGCAGCCGGTTGACGTCTCGCCGTGCACCATGGCCGCGATCTTGGGCCGGTGCTGGCGCAGATGCCGGATCACCTCTTCGGGGTCGAAGACGCTCCCCCATTCCTTCTCGATGAAGGACACCTCGGCACCGCAGCGCTCGGCAATCTCCATCAGCAGGTAGCCGAACCGCCCGTAAACGGGCACGAACACGGTATCGCCGGGTTCGATGAGGCTCGTCAGTACGGCTTCAATGCCCGAACGGGAAGTACCGTCCACCGGGAATGCCCACTGATTATCCGTGACGAAGAGGGAACGCAGCATTTCCATCGTTTGGTTCATCAGGCCCGTGAATTCGGGATCGAACTGGCCAAGGATCGGGTAAGACATCGCCCGCAGCACCCGGGGATCGACTTCGACGGGACCGGGCGTCATGATGGTGCGAAGCGAAGGTGACAGGTCACCGTACGTTTTCATGCTGGGAATCCCCTTTCTCTTTCTCTTCCTCTTCGTAAGCAAGCGTATATAGCACGTTGCACAGAGCCGCCGCCCCGCGGGCCAGCTGCTCCGGCGACGTATATTCCTCCGGCGAATGCGAGAGGCCCTTGCTGCTCGGAACGAAAAGCATCGCGGCAGGGAAGCTGCCGCTGAACACCTGGGCGTCGTGGCCTGCTCCGCTGTACATGCGGCGGCTGCGGAGCCCGAGTCCCTTGGCGGCCGCTTCGACGGCCTCGCACAGGCGTGCGTCCATCGGGGCAGGCAGCACGTTCATCCACTGCTCCCCGGCGAACTCCAGTTCCCGGGAAGCTGCGATGCCCTCGAAGATGCCGTACAGCTCATCGCAGAACGACTGCAGCGTCTCCGCATCCGGATGCCGAACATCCAGGGTGAACACCGCCTGGCCCGCGATCACGTTCGACAGCCCGGGGGCCGCGCTGACCGAGCCGGCGGTCGCCACCATGGCCTCTCCGTAGGCGCAGGCCTGCCGCTCCGCCTCAAGGATCATCTCGCATGCGCCGGCGAGCGCGTCCCTGCGCAGACGCATCGGCGTTGTGCCGGCATGGTTGGCCTCCCCACGCAGAGTGAAGGTCCATCGCCTCTGCCCCACGATACCGAGCACGACGCCGAGGTCGAGACGCTCCTGCTCCAGCACGGCGCCCTGCTCGATATGCAGCTCCACGAAAGCGCCGATGTCCGTGCGCCGGGCGCTGCGGTGCGTGCCGGGCCCGAAGCCGGCCGCTTTCATAGCTTCCGCCAGCGTGACGCCGCTGCGGTCTGCCGCCTCGGGCGGAGCGTCCGGCGCATAGCGGCCGGCAATGCTGCCCGAGCCCCAGAAGGTCAGCGGGAAGCGGCTGCCCTCCTCCTCGCACAGCGAGACGGCTTCGAGTGTGCGCCTCGGCTGCCCGCACCGCCTGTGGAGCAGTTCGATCGCGGCCACCGCCGCCGCGATGCCGGCAGCACCGTCGTAGAGTCCGCCGCAGCGGACCGTATCGATATGGGAGCCGGTCAGCACGGCGCCTTCCTCCGCCGAAGATCCCTCCAGGCGGCCGAACAAGTTGCCTGCCTCATCATAATAAACCGACAGCCCGGCAGCGTCCATCTCCCGGCTTACCGCACACTGGGCTTCCTGCCATGCCCCGCTGTACAAATAACGCGTATATCCTCCGTCCGGGTCCGCCCCGCACCGCCCGAAGGCGTCCAGCAGGGCGGTGATCCGGCCGGCCAGCTCCTGCAAGTCCCCGGGACCGGCGGGCCGCCAAGCTCCCGTCCCTTCCTGCGGCTGAAGTTTGGCCATCTTGCTGTCCCTCCCGTTCCCCTTGTAGTATCTATTGAAACCCATCCAAGCTTTGAACTCATATCCAATGTTGTATACAAAACGGTCTAAACCGCTCTGTCCGCAGGCGCATCCTGGGCGGCGGCCGCTTCGGCCAACGCCTCAGCCGTCCCTTCGCTGCCGCTGCGGACCTGCGGCCGGATCCACACCCCCGCAGGCTCTCCGGTCAGTCCACGCTCCGCTTCATACACGATCCGCCCGCGCACCACCGTCGCAGTCACCCGGCAGCCGAACGTCCTTCCGACATACGGGCTCTGCCGGTGCCGGTCCAGCAGATGGTCTTCCGTCAGGGTGTAGCCTCTCTGCAGATCAACGAGCGCGAGGTCGGCATCGAAGCCCTCCGCGATGCGGCCCTTGCGGCCGTCGAGGCCGAACCGCTTCGCCGGGCCTTCGGAGAGCACTCCGGCGATCCGTTCCAGCGCGATCCCGCGCTTCAGGTGGCCTTCATCCACGAGCAGCTCCAGCGAGCTCTGAGCCCCCGAGATGCCGCCCCACACCTCAAACCAGTTCGCGGAGAGCTTCATCTGCGGCGGGCAGGGCGAATGGTCGGAGGCGACCAGATCGAGCTCGCCGTCCTTCAGCGCCTGCCACAAGCCCTCCCGCTCGGCAGGTCCCCGCAGCGGAGGCGCGCACTTGGCCCGGTTGCCGATCGTCTCCATATCCCCGGCTTCCAGCACGAGATAATGGGGGCAGGTCTCAACGGTGACGTCGAGGCCTCGGCGCTTGGCAGCAGTGATCAGGGCGACCGCTTCCGGCGAGGAGATGTGGACGAAATGCACGGCGCAGCCCGTCTGCTCCGCATAGAACAGCGACCGGTTCACCGCCTCCGTCTCCGCGACGACGGGCCTTGAAGCCGCATAATCGAGGGCGCCAGACTTGCCGGCCTCCATGCCGGCCGCAGTCAGCTTCGAGACGATCATCTCACTCTCCGCGTGCAGCGCGAGCACGCCGCCAAGCGCCGCAATCTCCCGCATGCCCTCGAGCAGGGTCACATCGTCCGCACGGGCGAAGATGTCCTCCCCTTCGCCTCCCGGCTCGGACATGAACGCCTTGAAGCCGATGCAGCCCGCCTCCTGCAGTGCGCGCAGGTGTTCCCGGTTGCCCGGCACAAGACCGCCCCATAAGGCGTAGTCCGTATAGGACCGTCCTTCCGCCGCTACGAGCTTGGCGCGCAGAGCAGCCGGATTCACCGTCGGCGGCACCCCGTTCAGCGGCATGTCGATGTAAGTCGTGCAGCCGCCGGCCGCCAGTGCGGCCGAACCGCTGGCGAAGCCCTCCCAGGCGCCGAGCCCCGGCTCGTTCAGATGCACATGGGCATCGATCATGCCGGGCATCACCACCCGGCCTGAGGCGTCAAGGACCTCGCAGTCCCCTTCCGCATTGAGCCGTTCGGCGACAGCGGCAATTTTCCCGTCCTTGATGCCGATCTCTGCGGCTCGGACGCCATCCGGCAGCACCACCCGGCCGCCCCGGACGATAAGATCATAGGTCAAGCCCATGCGTGATTCCTCCTACTCCGCGATTGTCATTCAGCCTTCAACACATCGGTCCGGCAGCCGGCCGCGCTCCCCTGCCATCCTAAGGCCGCCCGGCTCTAGCTGCCCCGGTACGTGCTGTACCCGCCGGGAGCGGCGAGCAGCGGGACATGGTAGTGGGCCTGCGGGTCTTCGATGCCGAACCGCACAGGCACTTCCTCCAGGAACGGATAGGAGGCGTCCCCTCCCGATCCTCCTCTGCGGAAGTACGCTCCGGCCAGGAACAGGAGCTCATACCGCCCCGCCTGCATCGAGTCCCCTTCGAGCAGCGGCTCCTCCAGCCGCCCGTCATCGTTGGTCTCGGCGGACTTCAGCAGCTCCCAGTCCCCCTCCTCCGTCAGGCGCCGGAGCTCCACCCTCATCCCCTGGGCCGGACGGCCGCAGGATACGTCGAGCACGTGGGTCGTCAGTCTGCCGCCGCTCATGAGGTGGGAGCCTCCGAACGCTCCGATGCTGCGGTCTCGAGCGCCGCTGCCGCCTCGCCGTCCTCTCCCCCTGCGGCGGCGGCCAGGTCCTCCTGCGTCATCGAGAAGCCCTGGAAGCCGTACGGCGGGCGCGGCTCCGTATAGACTCTTGCGTCCGAGCCGTCCACACTCTCCACCACCGTCTCCCAGGTCCGGTTGTTCGACTCGAAGCGCACCTCGGCCAGCTGCGGGAACCGCTCCAGGATGCGCAGCCCGATCCGGTAGATCAGATGCTGAATCGACGGGGAGTTCGCTTCATGGAACACCGTGTGCGCAATATCCCGGATCTGCTCCGATGCGGCGTAGCTTCCGTTCTTCGGATCGATCGCATCCTTCTCGTCCTTATACGTCCATCCGATGTTCAGCCAGATAAAGAGCGGACGGTCCTGCGTCTCCGGCAGGGTCGTGTACTCGTCGCGGATGAAGCCGGCGAAGGAGCTGCCTTTGACCTTGATGAGCTGCAGACCCGTCAGCAGGCTCTCCTGCTTCCGCACCGTGAGGACTCCGCCCTCCGCACGCTCCACAACAACGGAAGCCGACGTATGGTCATTGTGCGACCGGCGGAAGACGAGGCCGCTCTCCCTCCAGCCTCCGTCGGGCGAAGCCACGCTCAGGCCGTCGAAGGGCAGGCGGTCCGCTTCCAGTTCAATAGTGGTGATATGCGAATACTTCTTCAGGAAGATGCCCGCGATGTGGTACAGGAATCCTTCGACGGTGCTGCCCTCGTAGTCGGCGGCGTGGCGGATGATCAGATTTTTCATCGAATCGGTGGCCACGACCATCGAATTGTCCCCTTCGGTGAACGAGGTCAGGAACGCCTCCCCCCGGACCGCCACCTTGACATTCATTGCCATAATGACATTGCCGTCCCCCGTGAACGGCGACTCCGGAATGCGTGTAACCTCGGTCAGCGGCTCGGCGAACGTGCGGTAGACGAGCACATCCCCTTTTCCATAGTACATCGTGCGTTTGCCCGTTTCCGTTCTGCTCATGTTAGCTCCTCCTCCGTGTCTCTCCCTGAATCTCTATACGGTTGAATTCGATCGATTCGCCTGTCGGGATCGTCCGCTCGTGCTGCCGGCCGCTCCCCTTCCGGTTCATTCCCCGGTTTCATCCACCGTATCCTGAAGCCGCAGGCGGGCGATCCGCGCCACTTCCCGCAGTGCCGTCTCCTTCTCCTCTTGGGGTGTATTCCCGTAGCGCGCCTTCATCGCCGCCAGGATGGAAGCCTTGTTGTGCCCCCGGACCGCCAGGATAAAAGGAAAGCCGAAGCGTTCCGTGTACGCGGTATTCCAGAAGGTGAATTCGGCGAACTCCTCCGGCGTAAGGTCGGTCAGGCCCGCGCCCTGCTGCTCCTGTACCGATGAATCGGTCATCTGCAGCCGGCCTGCCAGATCCGGATGCGCCCGGAGCAGCTCCAGCTGCTCCACCGCCGATGCCTCCCTCACGACACCGGTCATGCAGTCGTGCATCGCATCGAGCGATGCGAACGGGGCTGAGGCATGAGCCCGCTTCGCCACCCACGGCGAGTGCTCGAACACCCACCCGATGCTCTCCACAAAATCGTCCGCGGGCATCCCGTTGATTTCCGCGAGCGTATAGGCCTTCGTCATGATACGGCTTCCTCCTTCGAACTTCTGCCTGTTGCGAATTCCTCCATGAGCGCCGTGACCGGCGGCGACGTCACCGCCACGATCCTCCCCCGGCTGACCACATAGCGGGGAAGGGGCTGCGTACGCAGCAGCTCAGCGCTGCCCGAGGCTCGCAGGAGCACGAACGAGGCGGGCTTTCCCTCCTGCAGCCCGTACTCCGCTTCGATGCCAAGCACCTTGGCCCCCCGTTCCGTGATCATCCGCACGAGCTCCTCCATCTCCGATAGGCCCGTCATGTGGGCGAGATGGGCGGCCATGTGCGCCGCCTGCAGAAGGCTCCCGGTGCCCAGCGGATAGAACGGCGACCGGATGTCGTCATGAGCGAGGGCCACGTTCACGCCCCCCTGCCACAGCTCCCGGATGCGGGCGATGCCCCGGCCCTTCGGATAAGGGTCGAAGCGGCCCTGCATCGCCGAGGAGATCAGCGGGCAGGAGACGACCTGGGTTCCGGAGCGGACGAGCAGGCCGAGCAGCTTGGCGAAGTAGGCATCCGGATAGTAAGCCGTGGCGTTCGCGTGGGCGGCGGTGACCTTCTCCCGCAGCCCCGTCTGCAGCGCCCGCTGCGCCACCGCCTCCAGGAAGCGGGAGCCGGGGTCGTCGAGCTCATCGCAGAACACATGCACGAAGCAGCCGTGTTCCTCCGCCAGGCGGAAGGCCATGTCGAGTGAGGCGATCCCGTCCTCCCGCGTCGGCTCCCCGTGGGGAATCGCTCCGATCCCGTCGGCGCCGAGCTCCAGCGCCTGCCTGAGTCTCCCTTCATTCGCCGGGCAGGCAATAAGGCCGTCCTGCGGGAAAGCGATGACCTGCAGGGTCACATACGGCTTCACCCGCTCCTTAAGCTTCAGCAGCGCCCGCAGCGCGGTGAGCCCCGGATCGGAGATGTCGGCCTGGGTGCGCACATGCAGGATGCCCTGAGACACCTGCGCCTTCAATACGGCCTCGGCCCGGGTGAGCACATCCTCTTCGGTCAGGAGCAGCTTGCGCTGCTGCCAGAGCCGGATTCCTTCGAACAGCGTACCGCTGACATTGTATGCCGGCTCACCGGCGGTCAGCACGGTGTCAAGGTGGATATGGGGCTCCACGAAGGGCGGCAGGGCCAGGTGGCCGGACCCGTCGATTTCCTGCGCGCCCGCCGCTTCCTCCAGCTCGCCGGCAGGCCGGATGGCTGCAATATGCGGCCCCCGGACGGCAATGTCCGAGAGACTGCCGCTCTGAGCCCCCGGCAGGCTTACATTGCGAAAAATAAGATCATATCCCTGCATATCCGGCCTCCTTGTCGGGAAGTAAGGGACGGTTCTGGTTGTCACTTCTTCGGCAGATACTCCACCGTGAACGCCTTCGCCGGGTCCACATCCGCCTTCAGCAGACCGATATCGACCAGCTGCTTCGCCAGGGCATCCCAGCGCTCCATGGTCATATAGCCCACGCCCTTCGTTTCGGCGTCACCGCCGTACACGAGCGGCTTCTGGGCCTCCGCCCCGTAATCCATATTCTCGATCGGCAGGTCCGGGTTCTTCTCCTGAATCGAAGGGTGAATCTCGGAAGCATGATCCTTGTAGTAGTCCCAGCCTTTGACCGTCGCCTCAACGAAGCTCTTCACGACCTCGGGGTTTTCCTTCAGGAAACTCTCGGTGGTGAACATGACGTTCGCATAAGGGTTGTAGCCGAAATCCGCATTAAGCAGCACTTCCGTTTCGATGCCCTGCTTCTTCATCGTGAACGGCTCCGAGGTGAGATAGACCTGGGTCGCCGCCGTCTTGTCACTCACGAAGTTCGCCAGCGAGCCCGTATATTTCAGTTCCTGCACCGCATCCAGCTTGTAAGCCTTCTTCATGTATTCCCAGTAAGCCACTCCGCTGCCGACATACACTTTGCGGCCGTTCAGTCCGGCGATGTCCTTGATGTTCTGGTCCTTATGCACCATAATGCCCTGAGGATTCTTCTGGAAGGCCGCAAGGATGGCCACCAGCGGGATCCCGTTCTGTCTCGCAAACAGGATCTCATCGGCCTGCCCCATCCCGAACTGCGCTTTGCCCGATGCGACAATCTGGGTCGCGGATACGCCGGGACCGCCCGGCTGGATCGTCATGTCGAGGCCCGCCTCTTTGTAGAAGCCCTTGGCCAGCGCCGCATAGTTGCCGCCGTGCTCCGGTTCCGCGAACCAGTTCGTCACCTGAGTAACCGCCACGAGCTTCTTCTCGGCGGCCGGCGCCGCCCCTCCGCTCTTCGGGGCTTCCGTGGCCGGCGCTTCGGCCGTCTTCGACGCACAGCCGGTGAGAATACTGAAGCCGAGAAGCAGCAGAGCGAGGACTGAGGAAGCCGGACTGCGTGCGGTGCGGGGACCTGGCAGAATCGGACTGTTCATGGGCATAACCTCCGTTATCGTGTGGTTGGTGTGCTGGCATGAATCCTGGGTGGTGCGCGGATGGCATAGGTTCCAAGCTGATCGGATTGCAGTAACGGCTTCAGGATTTATAAAAAAGGTAACCTGGGACGCGGACGTCCCTATGTAGGGGGAGGCGCACCTTTCTCCTCCCTTCGGCTCCGGTTCCAGGGAGCCAGCGCCCCGGCCGCACCCGCCACCCTTGCACCCAGCCGCTCCGCCATGGCCAGCTCGCGGGGGTCGGGCCGCAGGGAGGAATCGGGCCCTGCGAGCGTGCTCGGCCCGTAAGGGGTGCCGCCGATGCCTTCGGTCGTCAGGTACTCGGGATTCTCCGTGTACGGCGAACCGACGATAATCATCCCGAAGTGCAGCAGCGGGACCATCGCGGTAAGCAGAGCCGCTTCGTGCCCCGTATGGATCGAGCCGGCGCTGGTGAGGAGCCCTGCCGGCTTGCCCTCCAGCCCGCCGGTCAAGTTCAGCAGGCCGGCACGCTCAAGGAAGAGCTTCATCTGGGCAGGCATCATGCCGTAGTAGGTGGGAAAGCCCCAAACCACCCCGTCCGCCCACTCCAGGTCGGAGACCGAGGCCGGCGGCACACCCCTCTGCTGTTCCCGGCTCTCCCGGTACTTGCGCACCCGGCCTTCGATATCGAACACCCGGGTGAGGTCCTCCTGCTGCCCCCCGCCTGCCGGCGTCCGGCCGCCCGGGCCGCTCCGGTAAGCCTCCGGCTCCAGCGCCTCTTCGCCGATGCGCAGCAGCCGGACCTCGGTATCCGGCATGGCGGCTGCCCCCCGGGCGGCGGCCTGCGCCATCTCGTAGACATGGCCGAACGCACTGTAATACACCACGGCTATGCGGGTCATCAGCGTTTCCTCCTATCGGGACGGATTGCTTGTGCGGGTCCTCCGGCAGCTCTGCCGGCCTGAGACGGCTCATGCCGTCTCGCTGTCCGCCACCCCTGCGGGGCGGCCTCCCTCCTGTGCCGCCGGCGCAAGCTGGAGCGTATCCCACACCCGCAGCTGCACCGAGGCATGAATCCATTCGCCTTGCCGGAGCACCCAGCGGCTCGGCGGCACCTCGGCGAACAGCTCGTCGACCGACCGGGCGTCGAGTACGACGCCGTGGGCCGGCAGACCGGGCGCGGTGCCGTAATCCTCCAATCCGAGGATGGCGGCCGGCACGGACGTGAGCATCCGCAGCACGGTGCGCAGGTCGCCGGGGGCGCCGAGATGGCCGGCATAACCTGCGATCTGCCCGATCTGGAGCAGATCGCCCCGGCCGAACGGATGGAACGGATCCTGGATGTTGTCGGATGCCGCTGCCAGGGGGATGCCGGCTTCGAGCAGCTCCCGGATGCGCGTCGTCCCCCGCCGGACCAGCCCCCGGTCCCCGCGTCCCTGCAGGTACAGGTTCACGGCCGGGAGCGTGACGGCTGAGAGCCCCGCATCCGCCATCGCCCGGATGGTCTCTCCCGCGGTCTTCTCATCCATAGCCGACAGGGCGCAGAGATGATCCGCCGTTACTTTCCCCTGCATGCCGTACGCAACCGTGCGGCGTGCGATATGGGCGACGGTGCGGACGCCGGGATCGTCGCTCTCGTCGGCGTGCAGATCCACCGGCCTGCCGTATTTCTCGGCGAGCGCGAAGATCCAGTCGATATCCGCCTCCGGTTCCGGCGACAGGTGCGGGGCCCCGCCGATCCCATCGAGGCCGAGGCGGAACCCTTCGGCGAGCGCCTCCTCGGTGCCGGGGCTGCGCAGTCCGTACGGGAGCATCGGGAAGAACTGGATGTCGATCACGTTCTTCAGCTCCTCCCGCACCTCCAGCGCGGCATGAACCGTGCGCATTGCGACCTCGCGGCCGGCCTTCAAGTTAAAGTCAAGATGGCTGCGGATGCTCCGCGTCCCGTACGAGAGGGCGGCCAGCGCCGAACGCCGGATCCGGCTGCGGATCTCCTCCCGGCTGAAGCCGGGTACCGCAGCCCCGTAGTTGCGAACCGCCTCTTCGAGCGTACCGGAGCGGTTGCCGACCTTCGCCAGCGAGTAGGCCTTGTCGAGATGCATGTGGGCATCGACGAAGCCCGGGAGCAGCATGCGCCCTTCGAGGTCGAGCCGCACGGTCTCGCCGTCATGATGCGGCTTCCCGTTCAGCAGAGGCAGCTTCAGCGCCCCGGCGGCCGGCACGGTCCCTTCCGGCTGCGGCTTCACCGACATCCACCGGCCTCCCGCCCCCTTCAGCTCGTAGAGCTTCGATTCGTCCAGCAGCGGCAGCCGCACATTGACCAGATGCAGATTCCAAGGCGCCATCGTAATCCCTCCCCGGATTCAGAGTCCTATCGCTTCCACAGATCGTAAGAGGCGTTATTGCAGTGATCTAATTCGATGCTCTTTAGTGCAGTGAACTTGATTGCGGTGACCTTGCCATTGCCCGTCAATGCGGTCAGGGGTCTTTTCACCGGGAGCCTGTATGCTGCTGTGATCTGTATTCCATACCGCCTCAGTTCTCCGTGCGCATCTCGGATTCGTGCCACGAGCTCAGCATCCATTTGGAGAACAGATTCACGAGGAGGAAAAAGCCGATGCCGAGCAGCGAAGCGGACAGTCCGCAGGCGAACAGGTAAGGGGTCTGCAGCCGGGAAGCCGCCACCGTAATCGCGTAGCCGAGGCCGCCCTGGCCTCCGCCGATGCCGGCGATGTACTCGCCGACGATCGCCCCGATCACCGCGAGCGTACAGGAGATCTTGAGGCCGGCCACGATATAGGGCAGCGCCGCCGGAATACGCAGCTTCCACATCGTCTGCAGCGGCGAAGCATTGTACAGGTAGAACAGATTCTTCATGTTATGGTCGGTGGAATTCAGCCCGATCAGCGTATTGGACAGCATCGGGAAGAACCCGATGAGAAAGGCGATGATGACGATGGCATTCATTCCTGCGCCGAACCAGATGACGATGATCGGAGCGATCGCGACGATCGGGATCGTCTGCAGGATGACCGCGTAGGGATACACGCTCTTCTCGATCCACTTCGAGGAGGCGAGCAGGATCGCGCCCGCCACCCCGAACAGGATGCTGAGCAGGAACCCGACCACCGCTTCGGTCATCGTGGTCGTCACCGACACCCAGAGCCCGCTCTTGTTAGCGAGCCCCGCCCGGACGATGTCCGAGGGCTTCGGCAGAATGTAGGGCGGAATGTCCAGCGCCTTCACGATGAACTCCCAGCCTCCGGCGAAAACGACGAAAGCTGCCAGCGGGGGGAGCAGCTGGCGGATCGGGCCCGGGAGCCCGCTGCCGGGCAGCCTGCCCTTCACCGGCCCGGTGCCGCCCTCGGTGCCTCCCGAGGCGTACGCTGCACCGCTGTGCGCCGCGGACGGCTCCCCCGCTCCGGCTGGGTGGAGCACGCTTTTATCCATGGCCATGGGCCGCCCCTCCTTCCCCCTCCGCAGGCGCTGCGGTCAGCTTGCCCGGATTGAGCAGCCCCCGCGGATCGTTCAGCCGCTTCCTGCGCGACATCGAGCCCGCTTCCCCGCGCCCTCCGTCCGCCAGAACCCAGGTGTGGGGATCATAGATCCGGACGCCGTGCTGCTCGAAGAAAGCGATGATCTCATACAGCCGCTCTTCGCTTCTGTAATGGACGAGCGGCAGCGAGGAAGGGGTCAGGACGCCGCCGCTGCGGATCCACTCGAAGTGCAGGAGCACCTCGCTGCCGAAGGCCGCTTTGATCATCCGGATCTGCTCCAGGTAATCCGCCGGGGAGAAGCCCGCCTGCAGGTACGTGATCCCCGGATCGCTCTTCAACGCCCAGAGCGTCGTATGGTTCCAGGTAAAATCGGACAGCCCGATCGACTTGCGATACTCCGCCGCTTCGGTAGCGTGCCCGATGCGGCCGCCGAAGTCCTCGGCCAGCCTGCGGACCGCCTCCGACGTACCGTCTGCGGTCTCCAGCAGAACGGCCGCTTCCCCGGGCTGAAACCGCGAGACGATCGGCGTGAAGTATGCCGGGATCGGCCATTCCATCGGCGAGACGAGCCGCTTCGCGATGCTGCCGTCTGCCGCAAGGGTCTCACCGAACTGTACGGCCCACGCCAGCTCCGGGAACTGCACCACGGACTGCATCCATTCGGTCCGGGGGGCGAGCGGGATCACAAGCTCCGTCACGATGCCTGTCGTCCCGTAGTTGTGGATATAATCGTAGAGCTCCCGCTCCCGCACCACCAGCCGCCGGGGCTCCGCTTCCATCGTATACACGACGGCCTCCAGCACGTTGCCGTCCCAGAGATTGCCCCACGTCACGGACCCGATGCCTCCCGAGCCCCCGCAGACGAACCCGCCGACGGTCGCTTTCATGAACGTGCTCGGGTAGATGCGCAGCTCCCAGCCGGCTTCCCTCGCCCGGCGTTCCAGCGTACCGAGCTTCACCCCGCACTGGACCCGGGCGGTTCCTCCGCCGAGCTCGAGAATACGGTCCATGCGGCTGAGGTCGATCACCAGCCCGCCCTGCAGCGGGACCGCCTGGCCGTAATTGCCGGTGCCGGCTCCCCGCACGGTGACCGGAATGCTCCGCCGGTAAGCGAACGAGAGCACCTTCACCAGCTCCTCCTCGGTCGACGGCAGCGCCACCCCGTCTGCCAGCTTCTCCCGCAGCTTCGGCTCCAGCACCGGCGAGTACCAGTAGTAGTCCTTTGAGAGGCGGGTCCGGGACCCTGCATCCAGCAGCAGTCCCTCGTCCCCCACCAGGTCCAGCATGTCCTTCTCCCATCCGATCGCCATGCTCCTCCGCTCCTTCCCTTGATCCGTCCGTTACGACAACAACAAGCTTGGAATGATTCTTTGGCATGCTTACCGACAGAGCTGCTGCGGTGCGGCGCTCCGGTCCGCTGGAACCACGGCCTTCCCAGCACCGATTCGATGAGCGGCAGGGAGGCTGCGGTTACAGTTCAAATCCGGGCGATGACCGGACTGTCGACGTTTCAACCCCAACCCGCTCGCTTAGTGCTTCAGGCAGGCCGATACGCTGCGCACCCAGTCGCTGAATTCCGGCTTCGTCCGGAATTCTTCGTCTCTCGGAAAGGGCGCCGCAATCGGGATCTCCGCCGCGATCTTGCCCGGCCTGGGAGTCATGACGACCACCCGGGTGGAGAGGAATACGGCTTCGAAGACATTGTGCGTTACGAACAGCACGGTCATCTTCCGGTCCGCCTCCCAGATCTTGAGCAGCTCATCCTGCAGCGTCTGCCGCGTGATCTCGTCGAGCGCCCCGAACGGTTCATCCATCAGGAGAAGCTTCGGCCGGGTCGCCAGCGCCCGGGCGATGGACACCCTCATCTTCATGCCGCCCGAGAGCTGCCGGGGGAGGGCCTTCATATAATCTTTCAGCCCGACAAGCTCAAGGACCCGCTCGGCTTCCTCCCGCTGTTCCCGCTTGGGCACGCCCTTCAGCTGCAGGGGCAGCATGACGTTGTCCTGTACGGAGGACCAGGGCAGCAGGGTGTGGTCCTGGAACACGAAGGCGATCTCGCTGCGCCTGCGCGCCTCCTTCGGCGTCAGCCCCAGAATGCTGAGGCTGCCTCCCGTGGGCTCGCCGAGTCCGGCGATGAGCTTGAACACCGTCGACTTGCCGCAGCCCGAAGGACCGACGAAGCAGAGGAACTCCCCTTCGGTAATATCGAGATCGACATCCTGCAGCGCGGCCGTGCCGTTCCCGTACATTTTGGACAAGGATTTCATGGTCACGAGGGGCGGCGTTAGTTCAGGCGCAGGTGCTGAAGGCGCCTCTCCCGGCCGGGCTCCCCTGCGCTGGTCTGCCGCCGTGTCCGGCTGTCCGATCGTCACATGGAGCGTGGTCGTTCCGGTTCCCCGGTACATCATGAGCCCGCCCTCCTCTCGTCCCTTCCGGCCGGGGCGGCGTCCGCCTGCCCCGGCCGGAAGCCTGTCTTCACCGCCGCGAAGTCGAAGCGCTGCATCTCCAGCAGCGCCTCGGCCAGCCGGATCCCCCCGACGCTCCAGGATCGCCCGACCCTTCTCCGCTGAAGCGGCTGCCGCGTCGCCTGCGATGCCGCTCTCCGAGAGATCGTCCATGACCCAGGCGAAGGCTTTGCTGCGCAGCTGCAGGGACGGAATCACCGGGAACTTCGGCAGCTCGGTTCCGGCCAGCGGACGGTGCACCCACCGTTCCTGCACAGCCAGCACGACAGAGGTCTCATAGTCGCCGGCATGAATGCCCACCTTGCGCTCCTCCTCCGACAGCCAGGCGTCCCCGAGCCCCAGCGCCCCGGGATCCAGCCTGAAGACCATCATCCCTGTGGCAATCCGGATCTCCCTGGCCATCATGTTCAGCAGATCGGCATTGCCTCCATGGGTGTTGAAGAGCACCAGACGCCGGAAGCCGCTGCGGCTGAGTGAGGAAGAGATGTCCGTCAGCACGCTCATCAGCGTCGTGGCCGAGAGGGAGATCGTTCCCGGATGGCCGAGATGCTCGGTGCTCTTGCCGTAGGGCAGCGGCGGCAGCAGCCAAATCTGCGAATCCGCCGGCAGCTCCTCGAAGGCACGTGTCAGAAAAGCTTCCCCGATCAGCGTATCGGTGTACACCGGAAGATGGGGTCCATGCTGCTCGACCGCTCCCACCGGAAGCACGACGAGCGCTTCGTCCTTCGGAATGGCCTCGACCTCCCGCTTCGAGCAGCGGGGAAGAAAGCGGGAATCCCAGGCTGAACCTTCGTTTCTGCCGAATCTCACGTGCATCGCCTCCATTTCCTTTTATTGTATGGAGCGGGGATGGCCGGGTCTATAGAATGGGAAGCTTTTTGTAAAGATATATAACACGAAAGGCCCCTTTTGTGCTTCGTGCACTTTGCCTCTTCCGTGAATAATTGCCAAACTACGTTCCCATAATATGCAAGTGACACAAAGGGCACCTTCCCAGGATATCGGAACGGCGCCTCAGATGAAGACCCCGGGGGTGTAGGGAATGGCAAAAATACTGGTGGTGGACGACGCGGCTTTCATGCGCATGACCTTGAAGGACATTCTGACCAAAGGCGGCCACGAGGTCATCGGGGAAGCGGAGAACGGAGAGATTGCCATCTCCAAATACGATGAGCTGAAACCGGATCTTGTGACCATGGATATCACCATGCCGGTGATGGAGGGGATCGACGCATTGAAGGGGATTAAGGCGAAGCATCCGGGAGCGAAGGTCATTATGTGCTCCGCAATGGGACAGCAGCATATGGTGGTCCAGGCCGTGTCGGCCGGAGCGAAGGATTTTATCGTCAAGCCGTTCAATCCCGACCGTGTCCTCGAAGCGGTGAACAAAGTCGTCTCGAGCTAGACACAGAGAGCCTGGGCCTGACCGTGCGCGATGAATCAACGCCGCATCGTCCTCTTGAAGGATGGTGCGCGTCTCGAAAACATGACAGATGCCTGAAACGAGTTCCTGCGAGTGCTCCTTTCTGTAATCTTTTAAAAAATGTCCATGAGAGGACCGGTTTGCCCTGCGGCCGGTCTTTTTGGCGTAGGAATTCTTCCAGCATTACGGCTCCGCGGCCAGGTGCCGCCTGCCGGGACAGCCGGATTCCGGACTTCGGGTCCGCCCCTCCCGTTTCCCCGCTCCGCTTCGCCGCCGTATTCAGCTGCCGGTTCCGGCGGCTGGAAGATAGGCCGTCGTGAACACATCCGCTGCCTCAGGCAGCTCGGACAGCAGGCCGATCCCGTGAAGCTGTCCGCCAAGTTCCAGCCACCGCTCCGCCTTCATCCAGCCCATCCCATTCATGGCCGCATCCCCGCCAAAAATATAGTCCCGCTGCACCGCCTCGCCGAACTCCAGCTCCGCCGCCGACAGCTTCGGGCTGCGCTCCTGCAGATAAGCGTTCGTCTCCTTCGGGTGGGCCCTGTAGCAGTCCCAGCCCTTCACCGTGCTGCCGATGAAGGCACGGACGGTCTCCGGCCGCCCCTTCAGCATCCTCTCCGTCGTGAAGAGCACGCCCCCGTAAGGCCTGTAGCCGGAGTCCGCCACGAGCAGCGCCCCCGCTTCGATCCCCCGCGCCTTCAATTCGAAGGATTCTCCGGAGACGAAGCCTTGGGACACCGCCCTCCGGTCATGGACAAAGCCGGCAAGCTGCCCTGTATACGCGATCTCCCGGACGTCCCGCAGGCCGTATGTTTTCTTGAGAAACGCCCAGTACGGCTGCTCCTGCTGGATATACACCGTGCGTCCGTTCAGCCCCGAGAAGCCGGCAGGATCCGCTTCCTTGTGAAACAGGAGCGCCTGGGGGCTCGTCTGGAACGTTGCGGCCAGCGCCACGAGCGGGAGGCCTTGGTCCCTCGCCAGCAGGAGCTGGTCCGCCTGGGCAATGCCGAATTCAGCCCTGCCTGAAGCAACAAGCTGTATCGACGAAATCAGGGGGCCCCCTTGTTCGATGGTGACCCGCAGCCCGGCATCCCTGTAATACCCCCTCTTCTCCGCCGCATACAGTCCCCCGTGCTCGTGCTTCGCAAACCAGTTCAGCACGACCTTCACCTCAGCGGCAGGCGCACCTTTGGATCACGCTGCCGCACCGCCGGCGGCCGGAGAGAAGGCGCTGAAGCCGCACCCCGTTACGGCGGTCATGACGCCGGCCAGCAGTCCGGCCAGCGCCGCCTTGAGGGGCACGCAGCACAGTGCGCGGTGTCTCAAGGCGTCTTGGATCATAGGCCGCCGCTCCCCTGGCGCTGCCGGATGACCGCTTCCACAGCACGGACAATCGGCCCGTAGCCGGTGCACCGGCACAGATTGCCGGACAGCGCTTCTTCGATCTCCTCCCGGTCCGGCTCCGGATTCGAATCCAGGAGGCCTTTGACCGTCATGATCATGCCGGAGGTGCAGTAGCCGCATTGAAACGCGCCTTCCTGCAGGAACGCCGACTGGATCTCCTCGTCCGCCGGCCCCCGGAGCCCTTCGATCGTGGTGAGCGCCTTCCCTTCGCACTGGTAGGCCATCAGGAGGCAGCTATTAACCGCCTCCCCGTCCACCAGCACCATACAGGCGCCGCAGCGGCCCATATCGCAGGAGCGCTTCGTCCCCGTCAGGCCCAGGTCTTCCCGGACGATGTCCAGCACCCGCCGGGCCGGGGCCACCCCTTCGAGCTCCAGGCTCTCCCCGTTCACCGTACAGCGCCAGGCCCTGATGTTTACCGCCATGTGCCATCGCCTCCTTCCGTGCGTACCCCTGCCGCTTCCGTCTTTTCGTTCCCCTCAGCCGAAACCGGGTCGAATGGAACAATGAGCTCTTCCTTCGATACCGGCAGCTTCTTCACCCAGACGCCCGCCGCCTGATGAATCGCCGAGACGATGGCCGGCGCCAGGGCGACCGTGCCCACTTCGCCGATGCCTCTCGGTCCGTACGGATCGCCCTCGGGCAGGTCCTCGATCGCATCCAGCGAGAAGCCGGCCGGCATATCCGCGACCGTCGGCACGAGGTACGTATCGAGATTGCGCGTCAGGTACTCGCCGCCTTCCATCACCGCATCCTCGGATAAAGTGAACCCGATCGCCATGGAGCTGCCGCCTTCGATCTGGCCGGCGAAGCCCATCGGGTTCACCACCGGCCCTGCCGCCACCGCATGGTGCTGGTTCAGCACCCGGACGCTGCCCGTCAGCGTGTCGACTTCCACTTCGACGGCCACACCGGTGTACGTGTAGAGGAAGTGGCCGCCCATCACCGCATCCGGCGTTGTGGGAAAATGAAACTGGCTCTCCGTCCGGATCGGACGCGGCGACTGCGCGGCAAGGTCCGCATAGCTGAGCAGCGGGCCGCCGGCCTTGACGGTCCCCGCGTCCAGCGCCGCAGCCGCTTCAGCGCCGCCCGCAGCGGACGCCTCATGCGACTCCCCCGGCAGCTCGGCCTTCAGCCAGATGCCCCCCGGGCCGGTCGTCAGATACTCCGCCGCCACGCCGGTGAGGGCGGACGCCTTCGCGAGCAGCTTCGCCTGGAAGCCGGGCTTCATCCGCTGCAGCGCCTGCCACATCATCGTCGTGGCCCGCGAGGCCGTGGACGAGCCGCTGTGCGGCACGCGCGCCGTGTCGCCGATGACCATCGACAGGTCGGCCGGCGAGCAGCCGAAATGCTCCATGAGCATCACTCTCCAGCGATGCGAGCACGCCCCTGGCCGAACTCCTCGTATCCGAAGGCCGCTTCGATCCGGCCGTCCGCGGTCAAGGTCAGCCGGCCTCCGCCGAAATCCGGCAGCCCGAAGCCGAGCCCCGAGCCATGCATCGCGATCGCTGCACCGATGCCGCGCCGGATCCAGGGCGGACGGTACGCAGCCGCCTCTCCGGCAAGCTCACGTTTTCGCATGAGGCTGCATTCCTCGATGGCCGACCAGATCTGCGAGGCCCCTTCCGTAGCGACGATCCGCTGGGCGAGCGGCCCGAGATCATCCGCCTCCCGCAGGTTGAGACGGCGCAGCGCCCAGGGGTCCATCCCGAGCTTCTCCGCCAGCCGGTCCATCTGCCCCTCGAGGGCGAAGATGACCTGATTGCCGCCGAAGCCGCGGAATTCCCCCGAGATGCCGTTATTCGTGTACACGGAATACCCTTCCACCTTCACGTTCGGTATCCGGTAAGGGCCCATCGTATGCTCCGTTGCAAAATTCAGCACCGCCGGACCCAGCGTGGCATAAGCGCCGGTGTCGGCCACGATGCGCACCCGATGGGCGAGCAGCCGCCCTTCCCCATCGGTGCCGGTTCGCATCGTGATCTTCATCGGATGCCGCTTCAGCCCGGCCCGGACGGAATCCCACCTGCTCTGGTGCAGCCGCACCGGCAGCCCGCTCTTCAGGGCAAGCAGCGCCCCGAACGGCTGGATGTTCAGCTCATCCTTGCCGCCGAACGAGCCGCCGATCGGCGACGAGACGACCCGGATGTCGTGCTCGGGCATCTCGAGAATGCGGGAGAGCTGCATCCGGTCCTTGAAGCCGTGCTGCGTCGGGGCGTACACCGTCAGGCTGCCATCCGGCCCCGGGACGAACAGGCCGCCTTCGGTCTCCATATACGCATGCATCTGGCGAGGCGTATAGTAGGTCTCCTCCACCACATGCGTACAGGCGGCGAACGCCTCCTCCGCATTACCGCGGCTGTAGGCCGTGCTGTGAAGCAGATTGCCTGCCGGATGCAGCTGCGGCGCCCCCGGCTGGAGCGCGGCTTCCGGGTCGCTGACCACCGGCAGCGGCTCGTAGTCCACCTCGATCAGTGAGAGGGCCTCCTGCGCCAGCTCAGGCGTTGCGGCGGCCACAGCCGCCAGCGCATCGCCGATATAACGCACGCGGTCCTCGGCCAGAACCGGCTGATCCGGGATCGCGATCCCGAACCGGTTCATTCCCGGCACGTCCCGGTGCGTGATGACCGCGCCCACACCCGGCAGCGACTCCGCCCGTTCCGTGCGGACCGCCAGGACCCGGGCGTGCGGATGCGCGCTCCGCAGAATGGCGCCGTGCAGTTCTCCCGGCATCCGCAGGTCCGTCAAATAAGCCAGCCGGCCTGTCACCTTATCCGGCCCGTCGGGGCGGACCCGCCAGCGGGCACCTGCCGTTTCTTTATCCAGCTTCATCTGCCGTCCCCCTCCCGCCTTCTACGTTCTTCCTCCCTGCCTCCGCCTCCGGGCGCCGCAGCTCCCATAATCCCGCAGCAAGCACGTTGGCCGCCGCCAGACGCCGGTACTCCGCCGAAGCGAAAGCGTCCGCGAAGGCCGGCCACTCCTCCTGCACACCGGTCTGCAGTTTCCGGACCAGCGTCGCATCCACGCCCCGGCCCTCCAGCTCCTGCTCGGTCCCCCTCAGCCTTCGGGCCGCCGACGACCCGCCTCCGGCAGCCACCCGCACGGCCCGCAGCGTTCCGTCCTCCCGGATCACGGCGGTCAGCGCAGCCGCCGCCAGCGACGGCACGAACGCCTCCCGCCTCATGATCTTCCGGTAGAAGCCGACGGCCCGTTCCCCGGCGTCCGGCTTCTCGCCCACCGCTTCGTCCGCCTGCAGCTCCACGCCCGTCAGCAGCCGGCCCTCCGCGGCCCCGCCGGCACGGGCGTCAAGCCATTCGGCAAGCTCGACGCTCTCGTATCCGGCATCCCCGTACCAATGCAGAACCGCATCCTTCACCAGCAGCGCCGGCAGCGCATCACCGATGCCCGATGCCACATTCCCGCCGAGGGTCGCAAGCCTCCGGATCGACGGCGCCCCGATGGTCCGGCTCGCTGCGGCCAGCAGGCCGCTGACCTTCTGGCTGCGGCACGCCTCGAGCCGGACCTGCGATCCGGCCAGGATCTGTCCTCCGCTGATCCGGATGCCCTGCAGCTCAGCCACCGCTTCAAGGGAGATCAGCTGCGCCGGCAGGGGAACCGTGCCTGCCTCCCACTGGGTCCGCAGCAGCGTCCCACCCGCTGTGAACACCGCCGCTCCGCCCAGATTCCGCTTCAGCTCCCATGCCTCGGCCACCGTCAGCGGCTGCCAGAGACCGGGCAGCAAGCCGCCTGCAGCCTGGATTGTATTCACTGCGCATCCCTCCTGTTGTTCTTCTTCCGGCCCTGCCTCCGGGGCTTACCCGCCCGGGTAGCACGAATCCCTTCTCGGGAGAAGGGATTCGCGTTCCTGCGGCAGGATCAGCCCCCTATAGACGGGGGCCACTGCGGTGTTTCCGGTACTCAGACCGTTCCTTCTCCCGCTGCGGCACGCCCCGCAGGACATGGACGCTGCTTCATTCTATGATTCACCGGGCTGCGTACAGCCCGTTAGGGTGATTAGAACTATAGGGGATGCCGGGGATCCGGGTCAATGCACCTGGCATGAGTTTCATCGGGATATCCAACCGGCCCCCGCTTTTTTGTGCCGCGTGCACAGCGGTACTCGCCAAACCTTCCCTATACCTCTCAGCCTATTGAAATCCTCCCTGATCCGGTGCGCCCCTGCCTCGCCTAGGAATAAAAAAACCGGATGCGCTCGAGATCCTCCGGCGTATCCGCGTCATAAAACCGGTGCTCTTCCGGTTCATCCTGTATCATCCCGAAAACATGCGGCTCCGACAGCAGCACCCGGGCCCCCTGATCTCCGGCGAGCTTCTCCACGGAGGCGAACATGGTGCGCGAGAGCAGCACCGGAGGCTTCGGCATGCCCTCATGGCCCGCCGCACAGTAGTCCAGCTTCGGCTGCTCCCGGAAGGAAGCGAGAAGTCGGTCGATCATCGCCGCGGTGACCAGAGGCTGGTCCGCCAGCAGCACGACGACGGCATCGGGCACCGAATCCGCACAGGCGGCCATCAGGCCCGCCCGGAGGGAATGCGACATCCCCATGCCCGCGTCGGCACAGGGGACCCGGACCGCTCTGCCCTGCCGCTCCGCCGCATAATAATCGGGCGGAAGCCAATCGGCACCGCTGCCTGTGCGGGTGACGACGCAGATCCGGTCAAGCCGGGAGCGCAATGCCTCCTCAAGGGCGCAGCCGCCTAATTTTCCAGTGCCGCCCAGGGGGATGGAAAGCTTGGAACCTCCCATTCTTGTGCCCGCGCCGGCCCCGAGATAAATACCCGTTACTTTCACAGCCCTTCCACTCCTCTGTTCTTGGTTCGGTCGATTTCCTGCGCACCTCAATCAGCTGGGCGGCGATGGAGATGGCGATTTCTTCCGGCCCGGCGGCCCGTATAGCGAGCCCCACCGGATAGTGCAGCCAATCCGGGGCCGGACGGCCGCCGAGCAGACGCTCGGTCCGCGAGATCGAGCCCATGACGCCGACATACTTGTATTGATTCGGAAGCAGCAGCTCCAGCAGCTTCGCATCATGCGGATAGTGGTGGCTCATGATCAGCACATAATCGCGCTCCGTGAGCTGCAGCCGCTCCACGATCCGTTCCGGCTGTCCGATGACCCGGGAGGCCCGGGGGAAGCGCAGCGAGGTGCACAGCCCTTCACGCCAGTCCGCTACCGTCACACGGAAGCCGCTCTTTTGCGCGAGCTCCACCACCGGCACCGCATCGTCCGACGCCCCGAAGAGCAGCAGCCGCGGCCTCGGTGTATACGAGCTCACCAGACGCAGCACACCGTCTTCCATCTTCAGGACGGCGGCATCCCCCGCCGCGTTCGGCTCCCCTTCGGTCAGCTTGTATTCCGCCTGCGTATAGGAGCTGACGAAGGACCTCAGCAGGCCCGCCTCCTGCCCCCGGTCCAGCCTCCGCTTGACCTCGAGCAGCACATGCAGCAGCATGCCGTGCACCGGCTCGAGCAGCACGCGGATCATGCCTCCGCAGCCGATCGCCTCGCCCCAGGAGAAATCGTCCGCAGGCCGCATGTCATACTCCACCATCTCGGCCCCGCCGCTGCGCAGCAGCCCCTCCACCCGATCGGAGAGATCCGACTCCAGGCAGCCGGGCGAAATACTGCCGTAACGCGACCCGTTCTCGAGCAGCAGCATGGAAGCCCCCGCCTTCCGGTACGCGTGCCCCTCCACCTCCATGACCGTTGCCAGCACCGCGCGGTGCGGTGTCCGGAACAGCACCTCCACCAGTCCGTGCATTTCCATTCGCAGCCCTCCTGGGTTCTTCGTTTACAAGTTCCGTACCCCGAGCGGATTCTCCGTCTGCGCTCCGGTCTTCAGCATTTGCCTGAACATAAACACCAGCTTCAGCCGGAGGAGATCGCTGATATTCTTGAAATCCACGCCGAGCATCTCGCCGATCTTCTCGAGCCGGTAGGCGGCCGTATTGCGGTGGATGTACAGCTGCTTCGCCGTCTCGCTGAGCTGGCCGTCATTCTCCACGAAGGTCTCCAGCGTCCGCAGCATCTCCTGCGAATAGTCCGGATCTTTGGCGAGCAGCGGCTCCAGCACTTCCCGGCAGTAGCTCTGCATCTTGCCCGGCGGCACATGCTGGAACAGACAGGCCAGCTCCACCGTCTCATACTGGATGACGTCGTCAGGGACTCCGAGCTTGACGGCAAGCCGCAGCGTATCCCGGCATTCGCGGTAGGCATCCGCCAGCCCCTCGGGCTCCCGTTTCTTGTTGCTGACGGCGATCCTCGGGCGGCTGCCCTCGGGCATGGTACCCAGCACACTATGCAGCGCCCCGGCCAGGAGCGCCTGCAGCCTGCCGTTGCCCGGGAACGATTCGGCCGGGAAGAGCGAGAGAATGCCCTCGCGGATGCAGAAGTGCACCACATTCCACTCCTTCATCTCGGGGTGGTACTGCATCTCCTCGCGCACATCGCGCAGCGCCTTCTCCCGCACATTGTCCCGGCGTATTCTCCGGTACGGTCGTCAGCACGCACTGGTAGCTCTCCGAGAACAGCCGGATGCCGAGGCGCTCCGCCCCGTCGGTCAAGGCCCCGATGGAGCCGGTCCCTTTGAGATACCTCACGAGCAGGGAGCCAAGGTCCGTCTGGACCGAATGATCCATGTATTCTTTATAGATGAAGCCCATATGATGAGAAATAATCTCCGCGGCCTGCAGGAAGAGACCCTCTTCCACTTTCATCAGCGGGGTGTCCGGCGGACAGAAGATCGCATAGCCGGCGCAGTCCTCCCGGTCCGTCAGCGGAATGCGGTAATAGCGGCCCTCTTCGGTATGCACCCACTGGCAGTGGTCCTTCCACGGCCAGCCGCGAAGCAGCTGCATCTCGGAGAAGGGAGTGGCATTGAAGACGAGGTGCCCCCGGGAGCCGACAACGGCCAGCGGATAGCCGACAATGCCGAGGATCGTGTGAAAAAAGTTGCTGATATGATCCGGTCTCAAGGCGAACTGCATCAGCTTCTTCTGCTTGTCGAGCACATTGTGAAGCACCTTCGTGCTCTTCTGCATTTCGGCGTGAAACAATCCGTTCATTTGATCGGAGAAGGTGAACTGGAAAGGGAGTTCGATGAGGGGAAAAGCCAGACGGTCAGCCTCTTCGAGAATCGGCTGCGGCACGTCGGGCCAGAACCGCCCCAGCTTGATGCCAAGTCCCGCAGATCCCCGCTGGTTCAGCTTGCGCAGCAGGGCGATCGCGTCATCGGGGCTGTCTTTGATAAGGTAGGCGGTCGTGAACAGCATCTCGCCATCCTTAATCCAGTCGGTGATATCCGGTGCATCCATGACGTTCACCGACTTCACGATGCGGTTCATTCCGCTGCGCCCGGCTACGAGTTTCCCTTCAGACAGGGGGTAGACGGACAGCGCTTGTTCGACCGTAAGATGCACAGCATTCCCTCCTAATGAGATGTGCGGACAGCTCTGCAGCCTTGCCAGACTCCCGTGATGTCATTATATATAACATTATAAAAGGCATTTCCCGTTTTAGCAATGCATTTATGTCATTATACATGACATGTACCTACGCGCGCAGAAGGCTGATTCCGAATGTTAACGCCTATTTCGCATATCTTTTTCCGGTAGTGCGGTAAAAACGGCAAAAAAAGGGGCCAGGCATCGGCCTGTTCCCCTTCGTGTGCTGCTATTTCCCGTAGATTAACGGTAAAGTTCCGTAAGAATCATAAATAGAAGTCCGTTCGTTACCTCTTCATCTTCCTTCCAATGCCCGGCCGTCGGGGCCAACCACCGGGTCTCCTGCATCCCGTTCGCCTGCAGGAACTGCCCTAGTTCCGCTTTGTCCAGCTTCGCCAGCGGGTCGTTCGCCAGCTTGCTGACGATACGCTCCGGCATGACGGGTTCCCGCTTGTGCGAGGCCAGCGCCGCCCCCGCCGCCCACGTCCGCAGCGATGCCGCCCCTGCCGGTTCGTCCAGCCGGTAGTCGTTCCTGTACCCGCCGGCGACCACGGCCCGGTCCCGCAGCCACTTCACACCGGGATAAGCCCAGTGCGTTCTCGTCTCATCCTTGTACGGGGGAATCGGCGCCAGACCCGCTCCCTTCTCGTTGAGCCGGGCTTGAATCCGCGCCGCGTGCTCCATCTTCGGTTCCCGGGCGATGTCCTGCAGCGTAAGGCCCTTGCGGTTCGCATAAGCGGCCGCGGTTCCCGCCGCCTCCGCAGCCGACATCCCCAGCGGCACAACCCGGGCGCTGCCGTGGGCCAGCGAATCATAGCTCGCGCTGCGCGAGGCCACAAGCAGGTTCGTCCACCCCTTCGGGATCAGCGACCGCAGCGGGACGGCGAACTGCTCCGGATTGCCGAGAACCAGGTCCGGCCCCCATCGGCTCCGCTGGATATCGACCGGATAAGAGCCGAAGGCGATGCGGTCCGGGAAGTCCCGGTTCTCGAGCACGTCCTCCAGCGTCAGCCTGTATTCGCCGATGAGGTGCCGGGTCTCCCGGATATACAGGGAGGACGCCGTACGCGACAGCTCCGCCTGCTCCAGCCCAGGCAGTGTGCGGAGATACCCTACTATCGAAGGCAGTTCTCGCTTGCCACGCTCCATCGCCGCCTCCACCTGTACCGGATCCGTCCCGTCCACCCCGAGCAGCTGCAGGGCGTTGACGAGCACCCGGCCGTCCTCCTGCCGGCCCAGGTTCAGCGCCCGCACCCGGATACCGGGATCTGCGGGCCGATAGGCGTGCATCTGCGGATAGCCCCAGGCGGAGTACGCATCCGCACCGGTGTCCGGATTGCCGTCCTTGCGCTGCACTTCCTGAACCTTCGGCCAGTCTACGTGCTGCAACTCGAACACCAGCGTGGCGCACATGGTTTCCCGGGAACCGCGGAAGTCCTCCTGCCCGAACGTGAAGGGCGCTCCGGCCGCATAGGCCGTGTCCCCATCCGCCGAGGCATCGATGTACATCCCCGCCGTGATGAATTCCGGTCCCCCGGGGCCGGCAACCTCCAGCGCCCGGATTTTGCTCCGCCCGGCCAGCGGCTTGATCCTTCCTGCCGACAGCTTCACCGTCAGGTTCGGTTCGGCGGCCATCATGGACTTCAGCACCTCGCCCGCCCGCTTCGTATCGAAGGAAGTACGCCTGCCGATTTTGCCGTAGAACTCTTCGAATATCCCTTTGTTCAGCTGTTTGCCGTCCGGGGTCAGATTGAGGTCCAGCGAATTCAGTTCCCCCTGGGTAAACAAACCGCCGACCTCGGGCTTGGTGTCGATCAGCAGCGTCCGCTGCCCTTCCCTTGCGGCCGCGACGGCCGCCGCGACCGCTTCCGGCTCGCTGCCGGTGACAACGACATCATAATGGGCGCTGCCCGAGGATTCCGCTTCGGCCCATCCGCGGCCGACGGCGAACACGAACAGCACCGTGAACATCAGAAGACCCAGCGGCCGCACGGCCGCCACCTCCTCTCTTCTTACCTTCAAGGTACCCTTCGGCTGCGAGCCTCATGCCAGGGAGCCGGTGGTACTCCTCTCCAAGGCGGGCTCCCAGGTTTTCCGTAGGAAATCCGGCCGCATTTTTGCATGGAAAAGAGACCGCTGGAGAAACTATCCGCAGCCATTGTATCCGAGTGCGCCTAGGGAAGGAGGACCGTCCTGCCATGTCCAAAAGCAAAGCCCGCCCAGCCGCGGCGGCAAAAAAGCAGAATCTCCAGTCCAATGCCGACGTGACCGAGCGCCTGCTGACCCAGCCCGTGCCTACGGAAGAGGCACGCCATATGAACAATAACTAGGAGCTGCCCCTCCGACATGGATCAAGCCCCCGAAGAGCACGGCTCCATGAGGGCTTGAATCATATCTTTCAGAACGGGTTCAGCACATGAAAAAACACGTTCGGCGAGGCCATCCGGTAATAATAGCTGCACCAGCCGGCGCCTTTTCCGTTAAACCGGTTCACCGCGCTGTACACCAGGCGTTCCTGCTCCAGCTCCTCGATCCGCTGCAGACGGCCTTCCGTGTACTCCTTCAGCCGGAATGCCGCCGTGTCGAGCCGGCACACCACGCCGCCGTAACGGATATCGAGCACCTCCCAGCCGAACGGCTTGAACAGGCGGAGCCACTGATCCCGGTGGGCTCTTCGGAGCTCCTGCACGGCCGCCGAGATCTCCGGCAGCACATCCGCGGCGATATGGCGCAGGGTATCCAGATCGCGCGCGTCATAAGCCCGCTTCAGCTCGATACCGATCTCGCTCTTGCGCCGGAGCACGCCGCAAAGCTTCTCCGGCACCTCGAAGAGGTAGTCCAGCGCCGCTTCCGGATCGCGGCCGCCCCGGATCTCCTCCTCCAGCCGCCGGTAATGCTCCGCCATCGGCAGCCCTTCGATCTGCTTGTCGAACAGCCCCAGCAGCACGTCCTGATACAGCAGGAACTTGGACGGGTTGCTCTGTTTGACGTTGTCCGGCTCGGCCCCCGGGGTTTCGTCCAGGTATTTCAGCCGCAGGAACGCCGCTTCGTCGATGCCCGTGCAGAACTTCACCCGCTCCGCCAGCCGCGCAGGATCGGGCCGCCCCGCTGTGTAAGCGTGTTCGGCATAGAACTGCAGGCCCAGCAGCGCGATGAACGGATTGCTTTCCATCCCGTCATCGCCCCACATCGTTGCGTACACCTCGCGGATGCCCTCCCGCTTGCATACCTGCAGTGCGCTGTCGGTGGCATTCAGCGACAAGCCGTAGTTGACGCCGAACGTATTGAACACCCATACCGCACCGGCGAATGCGAGCCGGCAGCCCAGCGGCCGGTGCTTGGCGATCAACAGCTCATAGTCTTCCTGCTCCTGGTGCGCATAGTCCCAGTACACCATGTCCACGTCCTTCGGGATCCGGCGCGCCATGCTCTCGGGAATCTGCGTTTCCTTGTCGTAGTGCTCGGCCCCGTCCCGGGAAGCGAACTTCAGGAACATGTCGCTCCACATCATCGGCTTCAGACCGCGTTCCCGCACGGCTTCCAGGACGCGGCTCAGATGCTCCGTCATGATCTCGAAGCGGCTGCGGTAGCCGTACAGATCCAGATACCGGCCGCGGCCGAGCTCCTCCGCCTCATCCATGCCGATGTGAATCTTCCGGCTCCGGAAGGGGGCGCTGACGCTGTCGATCATCCGCCCGATGAGCTCCTCTGTCTTTTCGCTGCCGACGAGCAGGGCTCCCTTCGTGTCCCGGTACCCCTTCGCCGCGTCCCACTTCAGGAACTCCTCGAGATGAGCCAGGGTCTGGATGCTCGGGAACGCTTCGATGCCGAACAGATCGGCATAGTCGTCAATCTCCTTCAGCTCTGCACGGGAATAGCGGCCCCGCATGTAGCCGAAATAGTCTTCACCCTCGATCTCATAGGTATCTTCCATATAGAGCATCACCGTGTTCAGCCCCATGAGCGCCATTTTCCGCAGCATGAACTTGAAGCTCTCCACGGTGAGCACCCCGTTGCGGGAGAGATCGAACATCGGGCCGATGAGATCGAACTGGGCCTGCTCCCTGAGCTCGAAAGATTCTGCCTCGGACCCGTACTGGACCAGCAGCCCCAGCCCCCGGTAGAACAGATGCTTCTCCGCATAGCGGATATAAGCCCGACCATCCTGCCGCCCTACAACGAGTCCCTCCCCGCAGGTTTCGATATGTACCGGTATGCCGTCCTTACTCTCGGCGAACGGGATGTCCCCGGCCAGCTCCCGTATCCCGGTCTGCAGCCCAGCCGTATCCCCAATCCATTGCAGCTTCATTCTGCTTCCTCCCCGTCTCCAACGCGGATGCGCCGCAGCCTGCGGCACCGCTTTCTTTTGGAAGCGTACCACAGACTTCCGGGAGAAAACAGATCACTTTCCTTCGATTTGTGATAGATTTCTACCCATTAAAATGTGATCGTGTGAGCGAATTTGTGAGCATCTTTTTTAAAAAAACCACCAGCCGGAGCCAGTAGGGGATTCGTCATTTCTTCGCAACTGAATTGTGATCCGGCACGGCCTTCTCGATCGCAGCCCATCATATAGCCGCGCAGGCGAATAGTAATGTTAATTATGAACAAGCTATTTATATGCAGCTGGAGGTGGTGGTGCTTGTGGAAAAAAAGAATGAATTAACATTCCTGCATTGTTTACTTTTGCTCTCAATGTTGATATTGCCTTTTTTGATGAGGCGGCCGGATAAAAAAGATTGGCTTCTTGCCTATGTCTTTAATGCAGTCACCAATGTTTTGTTAGATAAGATTACAACAAAAATGAAATTAATAACGTACCCAACTCGTTTATTACCTAAGATATTTAGAATTCATATCCTATTTGATTTAGTGCTATATCCCATTGCTACTGTTATATATAATCAAATGTCAAACAAAGGAAAGGATAATTTACTATCTATCGTCAGTAAGGTGTTCTTTTTTTCAGTCCCACTTACGCTTTTCGAGATTTGGGATGATCGGAAAACGGGATTGATAAAGTGGAGCGCTTGGTGGAAATGGTATCACACATTATTTAGCGTCAGTTTGAAATCCCTAATTACAAGAGGCTTGGTTGAACTCTATAGACGGCGGAGGAGACTCGAAACCTAACCCGGTAATAACGTAAAAAGCGCCCCGCCATATCGGCAAGGGCGCTATATTCTTTTTCTTCGCAAAAGCGTTATGATCCAGCACAGCCTTCTCGATCGCGGAGCGGATCTCTTCTGAGGAAAGGGTAAGGCCGATATCGTTCAAATATGTAAGATCATACTGCCCAGCTTCCTGCAACTTCTTTTCGCCACCCAGCCCCTTGAACGCGGCCTCTTCTCCGCCTCTTATTCTACGAATCGGACGCTTCCCTTCTCTTTCTGGCTTCGTGAACCCAATGGTTCAGCCGTTGAAAGGCCTGGACCGCCGCCGTTTCCGCCTGCCCTTCATTCGCCGGCAGGAGCCCTCGCCTCTCGCGCAGATAGGCCTCCACGAACTCTTCTTGTTTGCGCTTCTCCTCCGCTGTTGCCATGTTCCTGCACTCCTTGTCCACATATTCTTGTTGATTACCTTGTATCGTAACGCCAAGATGTTAGGAAAAGATGAGCTCGGGCATGGCAGTTCCTGGCTGTACGCTGATCTCCGTCCAGGCACTCTTCCGGTCCACTGCCGCCTCGGTCGTGATCCCGGGTTTAGCCGGCTCCGTCCGCCTCCAGCAGCTTCAGCAGGGACCAGGCCTCTTCGTGTTCTGGGCCGGCAGCTGCGGCTCTTCGGGCCCATTCGAGTGCGGCCGCTTCCTCCCCGGTCTCGTAGCAGCAAACCGCCGCCGCATGTAGCAGGCCGGGGTCAGCCTCTCCGGTCTCTCCGGTCCCTGCCTCATCGCTCAGCACCTCCAGGTAGTAGCCGAGCGCTTCCATGTAGGCTCCCATCTCGAACAGCAGCCCGGCACTCAGAGCCGCGAGCTTCCGCTTTTCGTCCGGATGCATCGTGTAGTAGCCTTCCCACATGCGGCGGATGCCCAGACGCAGGTCTTCCTGCTCTTCATCACTGGTCTCCGGGAGCAGCTCCTTCATCCGGCCCGCCCCCCGGAGGAACCATTCCGCATCGTAGACCCCGAGCCGCCAGAAGGCGAGCAGCTCCTGCATCTCAAGTAAGGACAGGCGTTCTTCGTACCCGAGCTTCAGGCTGAAGTAGTCGTCGGGCCCGAATCTGTCGACGGATCGGAGGTAAGCCAACCGGGTCTGGATGTGGGCGGCCGCATTCGGCAGGCTGAGGATGCACCCGACATTCAGGTTCCTGTAGTGATGGCCCGGGAAAAGGCACAGCGCGCCTCTGCCTTCATACACCTGGCGGATCGCATGGTAGTTGGCCGTCAGAGAGAAGCTTCCATGGCGGACAATCCGCGGGGGCACCGCGAAGATCCACGGCTCGAGCCGGTGGTCGCCTTTGTCCGCGGTGAGCAGCACCATCCCCTCCCCGGACAGCCGGACGAGCCGTTCCAGACAAGCCAGGCCGGCCGCCGGGAACAGAATGTGCGAGTCTTCGAGCTCCTGACGGTAAGTCCGGATCACTTCGGCATAAGGGTACGACGCCTCTTCATACTGCGGCGCCCGGTCGTAGGCATAGCTGGGCTCGGCTCTCAGCAGCTGCTCAGCGGCACTCTCCGCTAAGGCTGACTCCGGCAGCTGCAGATCCACGCGGCACTCGTACACGTTCCCATCGCCAATATAGAGCAGCTCCTGCGGGATGCTGTCGAAGAAGTAATTCGCCAGCGCAACCAGCGGCTGCACGAGCTTCCCCGGCCCGATCCGCTCCCCGGACAGCTCCAGCAGCAATTCGCCGTCCTTCACTGCGTCGAAGAGGGCAAAGTCGAGCACACCCGCTTCCACCCAAGGACGAAGGCCGGGGTGCTCCCGCCAGAAGGCGATGCTGCCCGGCGCAAAGTCGCTCAGCACATAGCGCAGCCGAGGCAGCGGAAGTCCAGCGTCCGCCTGCAGCCGCTCCAGTTCGTGCAGCACGTGGAACGCCAGCCGACCTGAGCCCGCACCGAGCTCCAGCACGGTCACCGGCTCGGTCAAGTGCCCCTGCGCCGCCCGGTCCTGCAAGAAGCCGAACAGGATGCCGGCGTACACAGAGGCGATCATGGGATTGTTCGTGATGTAATACGGGACCTGCCCATCCTGCCAGGCCCGTATGCCCTGCTCTTCATAATAAGTCCGCTGCAGCTCCCAGAGCGGGGATTCGCTGAAGCGGCAGCTGTTTTCGTCGTTAGAGGTCACTTGTTTTTACCTACTTTTCTATTGAATACGGGAACCCTTCATTCATAACTATACTTGTATTTGGGGATCATTTCCTGGAATGCGATGCTTTCTATGTATTTCTTCGGCGCCCGGCACAGATAAGCATCTGTGATGACTCCGGCGATTGCCTCCCAATCGGCCCCCCGATCCAACCTCATGCCAATCCAGCCGAGGCGGCCGACATAGGGTGGAATGAAGTACATCTCGGGCTCCGATTCTGCCAGCATCGACTGCACGCCTGACGGCGCCGCGCACCACAGCGCAATCCGTTCGTCCCGATGGTGGTTGTGGTGATATGGAACGAATGACTTTTTGCAGCGACAAAGAAGGTCGGCGCCCCATGAATTAATCGCTCGTTCGTTCCGGGGAAGGAGAGGCCGTACGCGCGAATCCGATCCAGCAGCTCCGTCGTCCTTCCCGCTACATTTCATCTACCCGATGAGGCACATCAAGCTCCTTCAGGCTTACGTCGAGTTCCTCTTCTTTGTTTAGATGTAAACCTTTTATTGGTTATATGCCTCGTACATTTGTTCCAGCTGCTCATTCAGCCGGTCAAACCGAACAAACCGGTTCTCTCGCATATATTCCTTTCCCTCAATGATCAGAAGCAGGGAAGGAACGGTAAAAACCATAAACTTTGCCGCTACCGCCTCTACCTTACTTGCATCAATGTGCCCCAGCCGGATAAGCGGATAATGATCCAGCAGCTCCTTAAGCTTAGGTAATAAAGCGTGACACACGTTGCAATCCGGCCGGGAGATGTACAAGAAACTCCATTCGTTCTCTTCGATAAACGCTTCAATCCTCTCCAGCGAAGTTAACTCATCCAGTTTTGTCATAGGGGTTCCCCCTTGAAGGAATGTGCTTATAGGCTAAGCATTATATCGCACCAGCCGAAGGAACTCCAGTTAAAACCGCAGCAGGTGAGGAAAGAAGCATCGCGTCTGACCCTTGGGATGAAACTCAAAAGGATGTTCCCCGTCATCTGTGACTGGAAAACATCCTTTTGTAAAACCTCATTCTTTGCCCTTAACGTACTCTTGCTTCTCTCACTCCTTACCGGCTCAGCGCCTTATAGATATTCGCTTCCCCGGTGCCGAACAGAGGGTCCTGACCCGATTTGCCGAGATCCACGGCCGTCTGCTTGATGAGCGACTGCACCTGGGCCGGCGTGTACTCCGGATGCGCGGCCTTGATCACACCCGCAATGCCCGCCACCTTCGGGGCGGCCATCGAAGTGCCGTGCAGCAGCGCATAGCCGGAAAGGTTCGAAGTGAAGTAAGGCTCGAGGTACGTCGGCCAGGTGCTTAGCGTACGGTAATGGAAATCGCGCTCGTCCAGATTGCGGCTTGCATCGTAGACCGGACCGTTGTCACCGCCAGGGGCGGCCACGTCAATCGTGCTGCCGTAATTGGAGTAGAACGCAATGTGATCTGTGGACCATTGGTTCGAAGAGGAGACGTTGATGACGCCCGGAAGCGTCCCCGGCACTTCTCTCACGGCGCTCTTGAAGGTGAAGCCCAGCTCTCCGTACGATTGGTTCATATAGTCCACGACGGCATGCGCATCATTCAGGTTCAGCTCCTCGTTGCCGGCGGCGGCTACCACCGTCACATTGCGGCTTACGGCATACTGCACCGCCCGCTTCCAGAGAAGCATGTCCGCCACGTCGCTGTACTTGAGCCCTTCGTAGGTGTAACGTGCGATCCCGTCAAAGCCGCCGATCGACATGTTGATGACGTCCACCTTGTCGTTGGCCGCTTGCACGATGGCTGCAGCGATCCAGGAAGTGGGGGCTCCGCCTTCCGCGGCGAATACGCGGTACGAGCGGATCCCGAGATCCGGACCGACGCCCTTCACCTTGCCGTTGGCCGCTATGGAGCCGGCCACATGGGTTCCGTGACCGTCGCGGTCCCGGATATCGTTCGGGTCGCCCTTCTCGCTGGCATCGACCCCGGCCGGAACAAAGTTCATGCCGCCGAGGAAGTTCGCCTTGAGGTCCGGGTGGTTCGCGTCGATGCCCGAATCGATCACGCCGACTACCGCTTTGTGCCTGACCGTCCCGTCCGCATGCTTCGTTCCGCCGGTCTCCAGCTTATAGGAAGCGCCGTTATTCGTAACCCGCTGGATGTCCCATTGATACGGCCAGTACGTTTCGGCGTTCTGCGGGATATCGGTCACCGGCAGGCCGTCCGCACCGGCGGGGTCCGGATCGAGCTTATGCACCATTTCGCGGTTGGCCGCCCGGATGCCGGAGACGCCGCTGAGATTCGACAGAAAGTCCGGGCGGTCGGATTCCACTTCAAGGCCGCCGAGTTCCGGCAGGGCCCGCAGCACTTTGCCGCCTGCTTTCGTTACAATCGATTCATAGTTTGCGGGAAGCGAAGACTGAAACGCGATCACATAGGTATGTTTCTGGGATACCGGGGCGGCCGGTTTGGAATACCCGACTCCGGCAAGCAGGCTGGTGGCAACCAGCAGCGAACTTACGGCAGCAGCGACCTTTGTTCTCAAATTCTGTTCCTCCCTGTGCTGGAATAAACCGCTTGCAGCGGCTTTCATAGGAGTATATCAGGTTTGAGGCAAATAGCTTGTCCGTTTGTGTCGAGGCGAAGGCGTCCTTTTGTCGCAATTTTCCAAATATGGGCTGAGTCGTCTGTTCTACCCTTTCACGGCCCCTCCTACGGACAACTATTGAGAAGAGCCGCCGACGGATTCCCCTTCCAATCACGGCAGCTCTCGAGCTCCTGTTCCGATACCCGTTCCTCGCCATTCGTGACGCTGATATGTCGTCGGGTGAAAAGCCGAGGAAGGCGCAGCGATGAGTTTCGCTATGGCTTCCTCCGTACGGCAGCGCCGGTACCAGGTGTCGGACCATTCGTTCCAGCTGTCCCGGATCTTATTCGTTGGCGCGTCGATCAGACCCACCTTCATTCGTTGGGATAAGTTCAATGTACGGCGAAGGAGCTTTTTATCGCCCCCAAGTCATCGGACATCGACATATAATCCGTCTTCTTCTCTTCGTCATCCAGACTGAACTGCACGTCAGAAGGAGTAACGAAAAGAAATACGCAGCCCTCCCTCTCGCCGACTTGGGTGATATGGCTGCCTCCCAGCTCCAGCAGCTGCTGCCCTTCCACTTCCCAGCTCTCTTGTGACAGAACCAGGCCCTTCTTGCTGACGAGCACCTGGTAGTCGGCCTCGCCCGTCTGCAGCAGCCCTTGGCGGAACTGCTCGGCCAGCATGACGCCAAGCTTCTCCTCGGCTTTCGCCGGCTCTAGTTCTGCCTTCTCATGGGGAACCTTCGGGCCGCAAAAGGAGCTGAACCGGTAGAGCAGCGCGCCCTTCAGTTCCACCGGTTTGACCGTAACTTTGGTGCAGCTGCGCCCGGTCGGGTCCGTGCCCCTCACCTGGCTGAGCGTGGCCTGGATGAGGGTACGCTCGCCGAAGATCCGGCTGAGCAGCTGCGGTAATTGAATGTCCTGGAATGTCCTGTCAAGAGCAAAGCCTGTTCGCAGCATTTCGTTATCAGCCCTCCAGGTACGAGGGCTGTTGAGCTATTTTTTCGAATAGAGGAACTGTGATGCGCTATTCGCCGATTCCAGGGGCATCGGCAGGAAATAGAGGAACTGAGATGCCTTATTCGCTCCCTTTCCCCGATTTAGGGGAGATTTGGACTTCTGTCAATAAAGTAGACACAAAAATGAAGGAACCCTTTAACGCTAAGCTGCTCTTTGTTCATGGTACATCTGTTCAAAGCGATGAGGCGTTTTATAACCCAAAGTGGAGTGGCGCCGTGTTCGGTTGTAGTAAAACTCGATGTAATTATAGAGTTCATCGGTTGCTTGTTTACGAGTTTTAAACTTGGTTTGGTACACAAGCTCTTTTTTCAATGTACTGTGAAAAGACTCGATACACGCATTGTCATAGCAGTTCCCTTTTCGACTCATGCTGCCGGTCATGAAGTAGTCTGCCAGCCGTTCTTGGTAATCACTGCTTGCATACTGAGATCCGCGGTCGGAGTGGTGGATCAAGCCAGGGGCCGGTTTCTGACGCTTGTAAGCAAGCTCCAGGGCTTCGATCACGAGCTCCCTAGTCATCCGCGCGCCTGTAGCCCAGCCCACGATTTTACGTGAATATAAGTCCATCACACTGGCTAAGTATAGCCAGCCTTCGCCAGTGGCGACATAAGTAATATCTGTTACCCAGACCTTGTTGGGTGCCTCCACTTTAAACTGCTGATTTAGGATATTGTCATGAACAGGCATGTTGTGGTTGGAATTGGTCGTTGCTTTGTATTTTCCAACCGTAATCGACTTAAGACCCATCTCTTTCATAAGGCGACTGACCGTTTTTGAGGAGACAGCACAACCGTCTTCCTCTCGCAGAATCGCAGTAATCACGGGGCTGCCCGGGCGCTTCTTCAAACGGTAAAAGTGATGCCGGATGCGTTTTTTCAGCCACATCCGGTGCTTTTCCCGTTTACTAGGCTTGTGTTTTACCCACTTGTAATAGCCGCTTCTGGATACTTGTAAAACGGAGCACATCTTCTCGACACGGTACTGGAAGCGGTGTTTATAAATAAACGAAAAAATCAGTCCCGGTCTTTCGTGAAGAAGTGCATTGCCTTTTTTAAGATTTCGTTCTCCTCTTGCAGTTCGCGGTTTTGCTGCTCCAACTTTTTTAGTCGTTCGTAATCCACAAAGACTTGTGATTGTTCCGAAGCTGCACTTTTCCCGTACTGTTTGATCCAGCGGCTTAAGGTACTTTTCGGAATCCCAAGTTCCCGGGCAATCTCAATTGGCTTCTTCCCCTCCTTCTCTATATGTTCCACTGTTTTTTTCTTAAACTCACTGTCGTAACTCTCCCGCTGCTGACTCATGGCACACCTCGACCTTTGTTCGTTTGTCTTTATTATAAAGGTCGTTCCTTAAGTTGTGTCCACCGTTTAGTCTACTTCCAATTTAGGGGGCATAAGATACCTGAGTTCCGCTATTTGGCCGTGGGCCCTGTTTTGTGGGCGAATAAGGCACTACAGGAGTCACTTTCATAATTCAAAACCCATGCCGTAACTGGCTTTCAGGGCAGAAAAAAAAGGAGTACCTACCCAAGTTATTGAATGTATGGTTACCACACCACACTCAAACGAAGGAGGTACTCTTTTGTATACTATTCGTCAAGAAGAGCTGTTTTCCCTGCAAGAGCTTATGGAAATGGCACCAGAAAATAAATACAGCATCGTTTTCAAAACGCTTGACCTCTTACCTGCACTGCGCGTGCTCAACAAGAGAACGCACAGAGGCCGGCCAGAAGAGCTGAACTATGCGGCCATGGTATACGCTATGCTCATTGGGACCATTGAACGTATTCCGACCACAAAAGATTTGCTGAAGCGCTTGCGGACAAATGAAGAGTTCCGCAGGACTTGCCGTTTTCGCGGATCCGACGCTATTCCTAGTGAAGCTTCATTTTCACGGTTGTATACAAAACTCGCCGACTCCGGTGTGCTGTGGGAGCTGCAGCGCCAAGTCATTTCCCTCGCCGCTGCGGCGGGATTCGTCTCTCCCAGTTTTATTAGCTTTGACTCCACCCATGTAGAGGCAGAGGAACGCCAACCGCGTAAAGAACAGGAAGTGGAATCGAAGGCCGAGTCTAACGAACAACCTGTCCTTGAAATGGAACACTCCCCATCCACCAGCGCTAAGCGTCTGGAAGACCCGCGGAAGAAATATAAAAGGGGTGCGCCTACGAAGGCAGAGGCGGAGCGCCGCCGTTTGGAAAGAGAAGCATGGGAAGCTTCTTTGCCCCTGTTCGAACGTAAACTCGAGGATATGCTCCCTTACACATTTGAGCAGCTCAAACCGCTGATTCCTATACATCCAAGTACGAGCAGTAAAAAAGGCTCCAATGGAAAACTCATGTGGTGGCATGGATACAAACTGCATATTCTCGCAGACAGTAAAGGGCATTACATTTTGAGCGCCCTCTTCAGTTCCGCTCACGTAAATGACGGACGGCTGGCGATTCCGCTGCTAAAGAAGTTTCAAACCGATTTTCCTGACTGGAAGGTCAAACACGCCTTGGCTGATGCTGGATATGATGTTATGGCCGTCTACAAACAAGTAAGGAGCTTGGGAGCCTGGCCTCTAATTGACTATAACGAGCGAGCGAAAAAGCCGCCGGAAGGATTGAATGAGAATTTTCACCCGGTGTGTCAGGAAGGGCACTCTTACGTATATGACAGCTTCGATGCCAAGAACAAAAGCTTAAAATTCACTAGGCCCCAAGAGTGCAAAGCATGCCCGCTAGAAAAAAGCGGCAGGTGTCAAAGGGTCTATAAAATCAAGGTAGAGAAGGATCTCAGACGATTTACCGTACCAGCCAGGGGCAGTAAATCTTACAAAAAAATATACAAGAAACGGACAACGGTTGAGCGAATCTTTGCCTATCTGAAGGGTTACTACGGACTGGGGGCGTCTAGGAAGCGCGGTAAAAGAGCTGAGGTTGACGCCGCCCTGAGTGTTCTTAGCTACACGCTTTGTCAATATGCTGTTGATTGCATGCGCCAAAAACAACAAAAACAGGCAGCCTAAAATTTAGCCACCTGTTTTAAAAATAGCGTTTTAGAAATTCTGCCTTTTCGAAGACAGAGTGAAACAATTATGAAATACCCTCTACAGTTCCGTTATTTTGCAGCGGTGAGTCCGGCGGGGCAGCGCAGGCAAATCAGCGGACTGGTGATACGCCCATCCCCCACTAGTTCAGCCATTCGTCGGCGGCAGCGGAGCGATATCCGGCAAACGGTTCGGGACTTCGCTCTCGCAGATCGCTTCGTTCACCAGCACGCCCTCTCCCCACCGGGGCGCCCGCAGCATCAGCCGCTCAGTCTCGAACTCCTCAGAAAACGGTATCAATATGGGATTCAAGCTCATGCTCCCGCCCCCACTCACCAGAAATTCCCATAAAGATACCATATCTGCTGTAAAGTCATCAATAACAAAAAGAAGGGGTCCGAACGAAGCCCATAAGCCGCTGCCCTCCAGGTGGAAGACAGCAGCGTTTCTGACGAAGCGGACGGCCGGGGAAACGCTCGGCCGGTCATACGCCCAAGCGGGACACAATTACAGATAAACCCGGATCCACAGAGCACTTCGGCTCCAACAGCCTGCCTCACCATACCCGGGCTCTGATTTCATCCCGTCATGCCTCTGCTCTCCATCGTCAAGCCCTCACCACCGTCACACCCTCCGGCGCGGTAATATCCGAGTGTACGGTGCCGTCCGGCCGCTTCGTATGCTTCACCCTTACGATGCCGTGCGGGGTCGGGAAGGTGCCCTCCGCCCATGTCAGATCGCCCAGCTGCGGAGCGACACGGACGGTCCGGCAGCCCGGCTCCAGCGGACGGATGCCGAGCACATACTCGGACAGCCAGGCTGTCGGTCCCGAGGCCCAGCCGTGGCACAAGCTGTGCCGGTAGCCCTGGTAGCAGTATCCACCGTAGGAGCCGTGCACGTCGACCTTCCCTTGGGGCGTCAGCTCGTCGATCCGCGCTGCGTTGTTCAGCCACTCGATATCGAAGTCCTCCCAGAACGTGGTCGCCCCAAGCGAGAGCATCCCGCCCCAATAGGACCGGATGCTGTCCAGGCTGCCTTGAATATCCCCCGCCTCGCCGCGTGCCTTAAGGATATAGTAGCCATAGAAGGTCGAATAGGCCCTCGGCGAATCCGGCGCGATCACCTCTCGGTTCGCCTGCTGAGGGTCGAGCAGTCCGACCAGAGCCTGCAGGGAGGCCGCCTGCTTGCTGTGATTATGATCCGGCAGCGCCTGTCGAAGCCTGGCCTCGGTCTGCCGGCAGAGCTCCGCCGTGTCATGTTCCTCCATCACCCCGCACAGCTTGGCTCCCGCCATCATGCACCAAATGAACAAGGCATGCGTTCCCGCCCGCACGCCTTCCGGGTTCGTGGAAGAAGGCCAATCCAGGAACGGATTCGGAATGTCCGCGGTTCCGTCCTCAAGCACGCAATCCGCCAGCTGGCGGAGCAGCCCCGTCATATAAGTCTTTTGCTCCAGCAGATACTCCAAATTCCCGTTATGCATGTACCAGTCGTGATGCACAAGGACCCACCAGATGGAATACGTGGGGAAGGTCGTCATCCAGTCCGGCAGCGGGCTCTCGTCCCGGATGAAGTCCAGACTCCGCGGCACGACCTCATGAGACCCGAACACAGCCTGCAGTGTCGAGGTCTCCGGGTGCATGTCGCCCGTCCACACCAGCCGGTCCCTTTTGATGCCGTCCCACAAGTAATCCTGCATATTCAGATGCACGGTATAGGCGCCTGCTGCCCAAATCCGGTTTAGCAATTCGTCGCTGCAGCGGAAGCTGCCCTTATACTCGAGATCATGCATCACCGCCACGGCACGAATGCTAAGCAACTGGATGAAGTGCCCTTCGTCCAGAAAATCAATCCGGACAAACCGGAACCCGGTGTTCCCGAGCTCTTCGGCCCCCATGAAGCTGACTTCGAAGATCCCGTCTCTCACGGCATGATTGTTCGTCGCATTCGTCGTCCCGCCCAGCTCGCTCATCGCTTCCATCGCCGATTCCCCGAACCGGACCCGAATCCTGGCCGTTCGCGTATCCTTCTTGCTGCCGCCTGCAATGCAGATCTGTACCCCTCCATGGAGCTCCGTGCCAAAATCAAGCAGGATGCCCGGAGCGTTCCCCTCATGGCGGAAAATACACGCCTTCTCCATGGACGTGCTCAGCACCGACTGGCCGTCCCGGCCTGTCAGCAGCAGCTCCGCGCGTTCGATCGCCGGGCTCTCGTCCTCCGACTGCCATACGATCCTGACCGGATCGATGTAATAACGGGTTCGCGGCTCCTTTGTTACCTTCAAGGCTTCCCATGACGGAATCATGCTGAAGCTCCCTCCTCATTCCCTGATTTTCACATCCTGATCTTCCTTCCACGACCTTGATCCCAGCTGTGTTTACTGCTTCCTGTACCAGGGCAGCCGGCCCAGCGGCACGTCGATGAGCAGGTTCGCAGGCCCAACCACCACACTGCCGTCATCTCCCGCCCACGTACCGGCCGGGAACATCACCTGTCGCGCTCTCGCCCCCCGGGTCACCACAGGAGCCACAAGCAGCGTGCTGCCCAGCATGAACTGATCCTGGACGGCTTCCATGCCTTCCCCCGGGAATTCATAAGCCATGTGGCGCAGTATCGGCTCTCCGGTGACGGATGCTGCCTTGGCAAGCTCCCGAATTTCAGATCCGAACCGCGCGTGCAATCGGGCCGCTTCGATGCAGTAACGCAGGTACTCCTCATCCAGAACCCGCCAAGGGGCTGCGGAGAACTGCATCATCGGGAACAGGGCGGAGCACTGGGCATAACGCACAAACAGCTCAGGATCCAACCGGTCCACGGAGAAGCTCTCATACTGCCCGCCGCCAATCATATCGGGGCAGGTATAGGCATAGCCGAGAAGACCCTGCGCCAAGCCGTCCGGGATCAAGCTGTCCAGACCATTGCCTTCCCATTCATGGTTCTTGTCCTTAAGCCGCTGAGCCAGGGGCTGTCCTGCGAGCTTCCAGCAGGCGCGGTATTCATTGAGGGGATAGCTCAGCCCGATCCTGGCCCATGCCTCGCAGTGGCCGTTGCGCGTGGTGCCGGGGACATAGCTGAGGTCGTCCGGTTCATAGAACTCCGGATCGCCGGCATCGAACTTGAAGCCGTCAATCCCATAGTCTCGCTGAAGCGCTTCCAGCTGTTCGTGAATCCACCGTACGGCCTGCGGGTTGGTGCAGTCGAGCACCGCGCTGCAGCCGTTCCACCATTTTCGAATCGCCGTCCTGCCGCTGCGGTCCTTCAAGAGGATCCCAGTCGGCTCCAGCCTGCGAAAGGTAAGCGAATCCGGACTAACGAAGGGACACACCCAGAGCATCACCTTGAAGCCCATGGCATGCAGCTCCTGAACCATACGCCCAGGGTCCGGGAACCGGCCGGAGTGAAACGTCCATGTCCCGTAAGGCTCATGCCAGTTGTCGTCAATCATGATCACACCCGGAGGCATCCCATGGGCGAGCACATCTCCTGCATACTGCAGCACCTTCTCCTGCGTCGGCTCATACAGCAGCTCGATCCACAGATTGTATTGGGGAGCGGTGAACAGCAGTTCTTCCGGAATCGAAGGCACCGGTGGAAAAAAGGTGCGGGATGCATAGCCGTACGCCCCGCGCAAAGTTTCATAGCCCTCGCCCTGGATAAGCGGTCCCGGGCCGATCACTTTCAGATGGCTTCGTTCGAACGCGAAAGCAAAGGGCTCCCCGCTCCACACATAACGGCCTTTACTCGAAATCAGTAAGGGGCAGGCTTGATTTCCCCCCAGGTCGGTGGCCAGGTCCACGATGAACAAGGACGAACCATAGGGCATGCTTCGTCCATCGGCCGTCCGTCCTCCCCACCAATACTCGTCAGGCAGAAGCTCAAGCACGAGCTCTTCATTCGTCACACCTATCACTCCCTCTCTACTACACATGAGCTTACATCCGGACGCCGGGGAGGACAATCTTAAAGTTGTGACTTATAATATAACAATATTGACTTTGGCAAGGAGGAACATTGAGCTGTGCTAACCCCTGCCTCGTATGGATTCCGAAATGAAGATCGTTCGATATTGACTATCGACTCGATTGGCTGGCAGACCATCAACAGCCCGGCGTACAGCTTTGCCGGTGAAGAGCGGCCGGACACCGGACATGTAATTTTCCAGTACACCCTCAGCGGTCAGGGCTGCATCGAGTATGAACAGCAGAGCTATCCCCTGCCGAAGGGTTCCGGCTTTCTGATCAAGGTGCCGGGCCGTCACCGATACTATTTTCCTGAAGGGGGAGAACCATGGGAGGTGATCTGGCTGAATATCCGGGGCGAAGAAGCGACCCGCCTCTGGGATCTCGTCACTGCCCGGGAGGGGCCGGTGATCCGAAGAGAGACCGACTCTCCGGTGATTGAAGGCTTCTGGAGGCTCTTCCGGATGATCGCCGAAGAGAAGGTGACCGACAAGTACCTGCTCTCCGCCCAGGTATACGAGTGGATGCTGACCTTGGTCCGAACGAGCACGGATGACGGCAAGGAAATCAGCGAAACCTCCAGTACAATGATCGAAAAGGCCAAGCGGTACATGAAGGAGAATTACGCCCTGCCGGTCACGCTGGAGACCCTGTCCGGGCACTGCGGGGTGAACAAGCATCACTTGTGCAGGCTGTTCCAAAAGTCGGAGCGCACTTCGCCGCTGGCTTACCTGCGGGACCGGAGGGTGGAAGCCGCGGTCGCCCTGCTCCGTACCACGGAACTGCCGATCCACGAGATCGGGCGGCGCTGCGGCTTCGAGAGCCCGAGCTACTTCGGCAAAGTATTCCGCCATTATATGGCGATGACCCCGAAGGAATACCGGATGAAAACGCTCGAGTTTCCTTACGATGCCATATTTTATGAGTAGAACGCCGCACGGAAAGCGGGAAACAGGCAAAGGCCGCAAGCTCGAACTAAAGAGCCGCGGCCTGAACCATGCCTGCTGCGCGATTAGCGCTCGATATCTGCCGGGCAGCCGGCAAGGGATTCGGGTCAATACGGACCGGAGCAGCTTCACCTTCACTCAAGGGTTACTCCCCGTCCAGCAGCACGATCTGGCTCACGGTCTTCCCCTCTCCGATCTCCAGACCCGTAAACCAAACCTTCGCTCTGCGTCCTTCCTTCAGCTCGGAGAAGCCCACCTGCCCTCCTTTCTCCCATACCCGGGCGGAAGCCAGCAGCCGGTACGTCACCCCATTGATGCCGATCGTGTGCATGGCGTTCACTCCCTCACCGGACATGGACAGCCCCGTCACGGTTCCCTGTGCGTCGCCTTGACTACGAGGCGCAGGCCCGTTGTCTGGCCGGGATAGCTGGTCAGCATCATCCCTTCGCTCCAGGCTTCCACGGCCGATCCGATGGGGATCTCTGCGGCCTGAAGCCGTCTGCCGTCCGCCGTTATCTCCGCATCGTCCGCCATACGGTACCAGTCGGCATCCGGCCGCGTGCGCTCCTGATCCAGAAAGCGGTCCGTCGAGACGATCAACAGCCTGCCTTCCCCGTCGATGGCGGTCACCCTGCCCGTCATGTCCGGCTGTGCCGCCAGCGTGCGGACCGTAATCTTCAGCGGAAACCGGCCGCCCGCGGCCTTGTATACCGATTGCCTGAAGGCTTCGATCTCCCTCTCTGTCAGTGTTCTATCGTGCTCGCCGATCCGCCGGACCTCCAGGTAAGCCCCCCTCTCATTCATGCCTGACCCGAGAGGCCTTACCCCGTGCTGCCGGAATACGGACTGCAGCCCGTCATGCTTCCAGAGCAGGCCCTCCAGCACCTCCGGCGATACGCTCTTCAGCGGGTCAGAGGCTTGGTCGGAGGCTTGATTCGAAGCCGCCGCTTCCCTTGCGGCTGCTTCCTTCAAGTCCTGAAGCGCCTGCTGCCCGCAGCCGGTCAGCAGCAGGGCCGTGAGAACAGCCGCCCCAGTGGTTATCGTCCACCTTGTCATCCTTCTTCTCATGCTTCTCTGCATTCGCACAACCTCCTGCCCCCTAGACTTCCTTGAGCAGCCAAAGGTTGCTAAGAATGCCGGATTCATTGCCGGCCTTCTCTCCGGACAAGGTCAAGGCGGAAGTTCACCCGGGGTACGAGGCCTAAGCCGCAGCTACACCGGTTTGCGGAACAAATACATGCCAAAGCCGAGCGTGTCCCGGCCCCAGGTCATATAGGTGCTGCGCCACCGGCGGCTGCGCTCCAGCATCGCGGGCACATCCGGATCGTCCGGCCGTTCCAGCGCATAGTCTTCGATCGATTTGGCATACAGCCATTCGTACTCGTCCCATTCATCCTCGCTCGTCACAGCGGCCCAGACCGGATGGAACCCGGCCTCTTCCCCTGCCGACACGTTGCCCGCATGGCTCGTCAGCTCGGATTCCTCCGCTCCCCCGAGCGCTTCGAGGTAAGCCGCAGCCGGCTTCATCTTCCAGTACCCTTCGCCGAGCAGCAGCATTCCGCCTGGCTTCAGCAGCCGCAAGAGCTCGCGGAGCGCGGCATCCCGTCCGCCGAGTGCATGGGAGGAACCCACGCACAGCGCCGCATCAAAGCTTCCCTCCGGGATCGTCATGACGGCTTCCTGGGCATCGCCCACCCTGTAGTTCAGCGACCCGTCCGCCGCCCGGCCCTTCGCGCGGGTCCGGCCGAGCTCCGTAATCTCCTCACTGAGCTCCAGCGCAGTCACCTTCACTCCGAACCGTTCTATGGTTCTGAGCGCCAGCTCCCCCTGCCCGGCTCCCACATCCAGAACATGGGCCCCTGTCTGCAGTCCCATCCGCTCCAGCATGCGGGCCAGCTTCGGTTCACTCAGCGGATTATAAAAAACATGATGCCGGTGGGCAATCATCGAAAATTTGTTACGGTCCATGAAATCGCTCCTCTTGGGTACTCGCTACATTGTACGGGAGCGGCTTCGGGTCCGCAAAGGAAAAAATCCGTTATACACAAAAAAACCGGAGGGCCTCCTGCGCGATGGCTGCCCTTCCGGCCGAGCCGGTCCGTTCCTTGTAGCAGCGGCCGCTCCGATTTGTCCCGCTGCGGTCAGGGGAGGACCCTCCCGATTCATGGCCCCTGCCTTGAAGCCCTTAGGGGCATTTGCTATAATTCACATTATTCCAATGCACTTGCCTGATTTTATGGGCAGACGGGAGGTTCGATTTGATCTCATTCCGAAACAACCACTACCGGTGCGCCTCTGAAATCACCCTGGAATTGATCAGCGGCAAATGGAAAATCTTGATCCTGAGCTACCTGTCAGAGAACACCTTTCGCTTTCACGAGCTTCAGAAGCTGATGCCCGGCACCACCCAGAAGATGCTGACCGCACAGCTCCGGGATCTGGAGAACGACGGCCTGATCGTACGCAAGGTCTACCCGGTTGCCCCTCCGAAGGTGGAATATTACTTGTCCGAATACGGTTGCCGTCTGGTTCCCATGCTGAAGATGCTCTGCGAATACGGGGCGGATTACGTGGAGAACTTCAACTCGGATCCCCTCCGCACGGAAGATCAACACGCCTAATGGCGTAAAGCCCATCAGAAGATCACGAACTTTGCCCCGAACCCTTTGCCTGATCCTCCTGCCCCTTGAAGCTTCTCGTTGACCTCTCCGTGCAGCAGGATCACATTCTCCGGATACAGCTTTCCGAGCAGGGCCCAGACCACAAGCGGATTATTTCCCGCAGAGATGTGATGGGTACCGCTGCCCGTATGGACCAGACCGGGTTGAGCCAGCACAGCCGCAGCCGTAAGTCTCGTGCCCTCTTCCGATGGCTGGTTCGGTCCGGCAAGGTACAGGTAACGGTGCCCCCGAAGGAGCTGTCCAAGATCCACACGATAGGCTTGGGAGCCGATCTGCAGCCGGTAGTGGATCTGTACCCGGCCTGTTTCACCCTCCGCCGGGGTCACCTCCAGCAAGGCTTCCCGGATTCCGCGTAGGTCACCCTCGTGCGTACGGCCGGCTGCCGCTCCCGCATCTGCATGACTTCGCGGTGCGGAATAGTAGTCAGGGTAGACGTAATCGAAGACCGCGGATGCCCCTACGTCTACCGTGTGCGGTACGGTCCGGACCGGATACCAGCCGAGCAGGAATCTCCGGCTGTCTGCGGGATGCCTTCCCAGGCTGGCCGGCAGGATCGTGCCGTAACGGTACTGAAAGCCGTATCCCGGCGCGGATAACTCCGGAGCCAAACCACTCTGTGCATACCCCAGAAGGGAAAGGTGGGACGGCCTGCTCATCAGGAATTCCGCAAGGAAGGCGGCCCGGGCCTGCTCCGTGTACCGAAGGCCCTTCCCCTTCCCCCGGCGCTCTATCCCGATGGGAACCTCTTGCCAATTCTCGTAAGGAAGCAGCAGGTCTCTCAACAGCACCAGCTGATGCAGATATTCGTTGAACAGCTGCATAACGGAAGGACCTCCACTTGGCCCGGTCAGGATATCCGTTACGAGGGGCGTCCACAGGTGATGATCGCACCGGCTGCGGAATCGAACCCTTCCCAGAATCGCCTTATCCGCCCGCGGCCCTTCCCCGGCCTGCTCTCCCGCCCAGCGGGCCAGGGTATCCCCGATCCTTCGTGCCTGTCCGGCAAGCTCGGTTCGCGCCGGGTCGGCAAGCCTCAACGAATCCAGCTGCAGTACCGATTCTCTCCCCGAGAGGGCGAGGCTCGCCTTCACATTGTCCAGCAAGGGTTCGTAACCGGCCGCTCCTCCAAGCTGCTCGACCACCGAGTCCAGCAGCACGGCCAGCTCGCGAACAAGATCCCTCGCCAGATACACGCCCTCGGGCAGGTCCCAGTCCCACTCCCCGCCGGGCTGACGGGTTAAGGCATTCCCCGCGGCAGGCGCTGGGTCGAGGCGGATCGGGGTTCCCCAGTTCAGGCTGTACTCCCCAACCGTTAACCGATAGTTTGACATCTTCTTCCTCCTCTCCTTCTTACCTAGCGTATCAACCTCTCCTCCGAATGAAAAGTACGCACTTTTTTGTAGGGTCGTTACGCCGCGGTGCCGTAGGCACCAAAAAGAAACTTCCCCACCCTGCCGCCTGCCGCCATCCGGGCGTCCGGAACATGCTGTACAGGCTGTATGGGGAACGGGCCTGCCCCTGCGCGAGTTATCCCTTCGGATCGTTTAACAAAAAAAACCTGCCAAAGGCAGGCTCACAGCTAAGGTCCAGTTACGCACGACTTCACCGGCTCGTCCGCCTCCAAAACCGGCAGGATCACGCAGACCGTCGTCCCTACATCCAGCCTGCTCGTTACCTCAAGCCGGCCGCCGTGCGCTTCAATAATTTTCTTGGAGACCATGAGACCCAGACCCGTACCTTTTTCCTTCGTGGAATAGAACGGCTCGCCCAGCCTGGAGATTTGCTCATCCGTGATGCCTCGTCCCTGATCCCGGATGCGCACCTGAACCTCTCTCCCTGCCGTCTCCACACCGATCGCTACTTCTCCTCCTTCCGGCATCACCTCTATGGCGTTCTTCAAGATATTGACGAAAACCTGCTTAAGCTGGTTGCCCTCCCCGCGCACCGGTGGCACCGAGCCGTATTTCGTAAGAATCTGAACGTTCTGCATGATCGCCTGCGGGTTCACCAGCGTAATCACGGAGCGCAGCACCGCGGCAAGATCGAGCCTTACATGAGAAGCGCACTGCGGCTTGGCGAGGACGAGCAGTTCATTGGTGATCGATTCGATCCGCTCCATCTCCTCTTGGAGGATCGCGAACATATACCCCCGCTCCCGGTTCTCATTCGAAGCCTCGAGCAGCTTCAGGAAGCCCTTAAGGGCGGTCAGCGGGTTGCGGATCTCATGGGCGACGGCGGCGGCCAGCTGGCCGGCGATATGCAGCTTCTCGCTCTTCAGCAGCAGCTTCTCCGTCTCCCGCTGCTCTGTGACGTCCTTCAGAATCATGTAGCTCCCAAGGACTTCCCCGTGAATCAGGATCGGCACCACCGTACAGTGGGAAGAGAGCGGCGAGCCGTCCTTGTCCAGGAAGAGCAGCTCCTTCGCATCCGATGATCCGGCAGTTAACGCCCCATCGATCATGTCCGATGCCAGGCGGATATCAGCGGAAGAGACCACATCCTTCAGCGTCATGGCGAACAGTTCAGCCTTCGTATAGCCAAGCAGATCCTCGCCTGCAGGATTGCAGTCCACGATCCGTTTGCCCGCGTCAAGCGTATAGATCGCATCCGGATGATTATGCAGCAGCGAACGGAGCCGGAGCTGGCTGTCCAGGATCTGGTACTCCGCCTTTTTTCTCTCCGAGATATCCTTCGCTATGCCGTACACTCCTACGATTCTGCCGTCGACAATAATGGGCATGTTCGTGACATTGCAGGGAATCAGCGTCCCGTCTTTATGCACGATGACATTCTCATATTTCTGGGGAACCCCGTTCGCGGCCTGCTGAAAATGATAATGCGTTTGTTCCATCGTGCTCTCATGCATGAAAGGAAGATACGACATGGTAAGGAGCTCGTGGGCACTGTACCCGGTCAGCTTGGCGGTAGCGGGGTTCACACTGAGAAAATGACCTTCGAGATCAAAGGAGAAGACGGCATCGGGGTTCTGCAGGAAGAGCGATTTGTAATGCTGCTCCCGATGCTGGGCTTGTTTCCTCTGGGCGGTAATGTTGCGGAAGAATACGGCCAGTCCCTCCCGGGTCGGCACAGCCCGGACATCATACCAGCTGTCCATCGGCGCCGGATAGTATTCTTCGAACTCCATGACTACGGAGTCCTGGATGGCTTTGTGAAAATTCGTATAGAACGAGCTGCTCACGGCCTCCGGAAATTCATCCCAAACCGTTCGGCCCGTAAGCGATTCCCGGTCGCGCTGGAGCATCTCGGCCGCCCGGTGGTTGACATAAGTGATTCTCCACTGCCGGTCCAGGGAGTAAAACCCGTCTCTTGTCTGCTCCAGAATTTCCTGTGCATCCCATTGTCCGGCGGGGCTGCCCTGCATATGTCTGTTTTCCATGGGATCACCGTCCATCTTATTCAGCTGTGGAAAGAGTTCTACATACAGACGGCGAAATCCTGCCTCAAACCGTCCTGCATGCAACCCTGCGTTCACGTTTTCCGTCTACTGGAGTAATGAAAAGTCTATATCTTCCATATAAGGAGAAAGAGATGAAAGAACTGTATAAAATAGGGGCTTATCTTGCTGTGCTGGCCCTTGCTGCCGGGCTCTGGGTTCTCTTCGCCCCGGTCGCTTCCGAGCGGCAAACCGCCTCCTTCCTCGATGCCGTGGTGGACCAAAAGTACGACGAGGCGGCGCTTCTTTACGGGGGACTCTCGGCAGACGGGAGTGCCGGAAGGTGGGCAGGCGAGCTTCGGAGAATATACGAAGAGGATGGCTTTCATCTGCACGCATACGAAGGACTCCAGGCGGAATATGATGACGGTTGTTTCTGTCACGGACATGTCAATCTGATCTTCGATGTTCAGGGGGAGACGATTCCTGTGCGCGCCATCCTCGTCTTCGGGGAGGAGTATAAGCCCCGTCAGGTGTGTGCAATCCCGCACCCCGAGCAAAAGACTGTTCCAGGGCTGAACGCATGGAATCGGCTTGTTGCCTGCGGCGGATTCGCGCGGGGGTAGCATTCGGACTGCAGAAATTATCATGAATGGAGGCGGGGATATCCATGAAAGCAGGAGCGGCAAAAGCGGCGGCGGTAAGGTGGGTTGCCGGGCAGGCCAGCAGGATCGAGGGCTTCCGCGGGGCTTACTTCAGCGGGTCGATCCTGGGGCTGTCGGATGAGGACGAACTGCCGGCAGCCTCCGACGTCGATGTGGTGGTCGTCACCGAACAGGCCGAGCCGCCGGTGAAGCCGGGCAAGTTTCTATTCGAAGGCGCCCTGATCGAAGGAACGTACCTGTCCGCGGGGCAGCTATCCTCCGCGGAGCAGGTGCTCGGCTCGTATCACCTCGCGGGCAGCTTCCGCCGGGACACGATCATCAGCGATCCATCGGGGGAGCTGCGAAGGCTGCAGCAGGAGGTGGCCGCGCACTTTGCGGAGCGCACCTGGGTAAGCCGCCGGTGCGGCGAAGCCCGCGGAAGGATCGAGTCCTGGCTGCAGGGCCTGGACCCCTCCGCCCCGCCGCATGACCGCTTCACCTCCTGGCTGTTCGCGACCGGCGTGACCACGCACGTGCTCCTCGTGGCCGCACTGCGCAACCCCACGGTGCGGCTTCGCTACCTCGCGGCCCGTGACGTGCTCACAGCCTGCGGCCGCGAAGACATCTACGGGCGGCTGCTGGAGCTGCTCGGCTGTGCCGGCTGGAGCCCGGAGCGCACCCGGGGGCACCTGCGGGAGCTGGCCCGCACCTTCGATGCCGCGGCGGCGGCCGGCAGGACGCCGTTCTTCTTCAGCTCGGACATCTCGCCGGTGTCCCGCCCCATTGCCATCGACGGCAGCGAGGAGCTCATCCGGTCAGGCAATCACCGCGAAGCGGTCTTCTGGATCGCCGCCACCTTCGCCCGCTGCCGCAAGATTCTGGCCGCCGACGCTCCGGAGCTCGGGGAGCGGCTGACTCCCGCGTTCCACGCGCTGACAGAGGACCTTGGCGTCGCGGACTGGAGCGCGATGTCGCGGCGTGCCGAAGAGGTGCTCGGCTTCCTGCCGGTCCTCTGGGACACCGCCGAGGCTATCATGACGGCCCATCCGGATATTGTGGAGAAATAAGCGAAGCGCCAAGCAGGAGCTCCCCCAGGGGCGTTTCCTTCTTGGCGCTTCGCATTCCCATTCCGCCTAGCAGATGCACGTCTTCCGCTTCTTCCCGAGCTTGCCGGCAGAGATCATCCGCGCGATATATTCCGGGGCCGAAGGCACTTTGCATGCCGTCCCGCCCATGTTCACCCGCACCTTCCCGATCGCCGCTGCAGCCTGCACGGCTTCCTCATGAAGCGGGGCCACGTACCCGCCGACGGAGATCACAAACCCGTTCATCGTATACCTCACCCGGTTCCGCTCCTCATGAATGGACGCCTGCACACGCTCCAGCAGACCGCGCAGCTCCTCTGCCGGCAGATGCTCGTCCGGTGTGATCGAGACATAGTTCGCCCAAGTGCTCCAGCCGCAGGCGGCCACAAGCTCCTCCGGCGAATCGATCCATTCCCGTGCCAGCTCCAGGGCATGAGGACTCTCCGCCGCCGCACTCGCAACCGTATACTCGGCAATGAGATACCAATCGGCCTTGCGGGCCCATGCCTGCAGCGTCTCCTTGGCGACCGTCTTCGGGTTCACCGTCAGCCCGGCGAGGTACATCGCATCGGAAATGCCCGTATCGTACAGCTGCAGCACCAGCTCCTGGTCTCCCTTCACCGGTTTGACCAGCTTCTTGAGATCGCCCACCTTCACCCCATAGCCTGCCGGCGGCATGCCGTGCCGCATGAGCGTTTGCCTCGTGGATTCGGAGCCCATGGCCTCCAGCCGCTTCATCACTTCCTCCAGTGTCACGCCGATCCGTCCTTCCTTCAGGTTATGATAGCAGTATACACATTCCCGGCCGGCGCATCCAGAAGAAGACAGGAGCGGAAGCCTCGGAGTATCGTTCGTAGAGGGATAAGCTTTCCACGCCAAAAAAAGGCCGCCCCATATCAATCCTTTGCTTACACAAAGCCCACTTGCTTCAAATTCTCGTACGAAATCCGCAGGCTGTCGAACGCGTCCGTCGGCCCGTTATCCCGCTCGACGAGGTACCACTTCACGCCGGTTTCCTCGCACGCCTGGAGAATCTCCGGCCAGTTCAGGTTGCCCTCCATCACTTCCGTCATGATCTGATTCTGATCGATGATTGTCATATCCTTGAGATGGATGGCCTCGATGCGGCCCTTCAGCTTGCGGATCCAGGCTGCCGGATCGGCGCCTCCCGCCTGCACCCAGTACGTATCGAGCGTGAACAGGAACGTCTCCGGATTCGTCTCCTCCAGGAGGACATCCATCCCCAGCCGGCCGCCGTGCTTCTCGAATTCCCAGTGATGGTTGTGGTAGCTGAACTTCAGCCCCTGCTTCCCAAGCTCCTCCGCGATCGCGTTGAACTGCTTGGCGAATACCCCGTAGCCCTCGCTGCTGCGGAACTGCACCGGCAGTCCGCCGATCCCCGCGATGCTGCACCCCAGGGCATGATGGTCCCGGACCACCCCGTCCAGGTCTTCCACGAACCGCTCGAATGGCGTGTGCGTGATGACGATCCCTAGCTCCAGGGAGCGGGCGATACCGGCCAGCTCCTCCACCGGGATATGCCACAGTCCGGAGGCTTGAACCGTCGTATAGCCCATAGCTTTGATTCGCTGCAGTGTAGTGCGGAGATCTTCCGCCGTCTTCGTATAGTCGCGCACCGTGTAGAGCTGTGCACCCGCAATTTTGGACATGTGACGCTTCCCCCTTAGTGTGTTCCCGCTACGTCGGCCACCCGCTGAGTCACCTGCTTGTTCACCTTGGAATTCGCAATCCGCTCCTGAAGCAGCTCGTAGAAATGATCGTGGTCAAAATCCTTCAGATCCGCCCATCCGTCCACCCATGTGGAGTAATGGATGGCGTTCGAGATCAGGAGGCCGTGGATGCCTTCCTCGCCCGGTGCCAGCAGCTTCTCGCCGTGCAGTACAGCTCTCGTGAAGTTCTTCATGATGCCGATATGCTGCTCCCCGCCGTCCGAAGACACCGGAATGTGGCAGGTCCAGCTCTCGGGCTTCTTGAAGAGCTCCGTGTTCACCCGGTTGTGCTCCCGCTCGGATATCCGGTTGCGCTGGAAGGTGATCTGATTTTTCTCCACGACGATCTTGCCCATGTCGCCCGAAATCTCGAGCCGGTTCGTTCCGGGCGCCTCCCCGGTGGAGGTGATATACACGCCCGTCGCTCCGCTGTCATACTCCAGGTAAGCGGTCACGTCATCTTCGACCTCGATGTTGTAATACTTGCCGAAAGAGCAGAACGAACGGATCCGGGACGGCATGCCGAGCATCCATTGGAGCAGGTCAAGGTTATGCGGATTCTGGTTGATGAGCGTGCCGCCGCCCTCCCCCTTCCACGTGGAGCGCCAGGAGCCCGAATCGTGGTATGCCTGCGGCCGGTACCAGTCCGTCACGATCCAGACCACCCGCTTCATCGCGCCCAGCTCTCCGCTCTGCACGAGGTCCCGGACCTTCTGGAAGACGGGGTTGGTCCGCTGGTTATACATGATGCCGAATACTTTGCCCGAACGGGCTGCCGCTTCGTTCATCTCCAGCACCTGCCGGGTGTAGACGCCCGCCGGCTTCTCGACCAGCACATGCAGACCGTGCTCGAAAGCTTCGATCGCCTGCGCCGGATGGTCATAGTGCAGACCCGCGATCAGGACGGCGTCAATCAGGCCGCTTTGATACATATCCGTGACATTCTCATAGACCGCCACGCCCGGCAGGTGCTGCTGCGCCCACTCCCTGCGCGCCTCGCTTACATCGCATACGGCCCCGAGCTCGAGCCCCGGTACCCTTTTCTCCACATGAATGTGATGGCAGTGCGACGACCCCATATTGCCTAGGCCGATGACGCCGAGTCTCACCTTTTCCATATCCTGCATCCTCCTCAACCTTCTCTGCACCGTTACTGTACCACTTTCATTTGTACATGTTCATCGCTTTCATTGTTTGAAACTGTGAATATGTTGCGGTAAGATGAAAAAGAAGAACCGCTATAACAGCTTACATCCGAAGAAACGGTGGAGATCCGATGGAACCCTTGAAGCGGTGGAACGGCCGCAATCATTACTACGCAGCGGCGGATGCGTCCTTTCACTATCATCATGCCAGGGATGAGAAGCCCGATCCCCAGCACTTTAAGCCCCACTATGAGCAGGGCTGCGAGATTTATATGTTCCTCAGCGGCTCCGGCAGCTATACGGTCGAAGGCAGCCCCTACGAGCTTGAGCCCTATTCCCTGCTCATGATGAACTCCAACGAGCTGCATGTGCTGAACATCTCCGAGGATCAGCCGTATGAGCGCATCGTCCTGCTGCTGAACGAAAGCCTGCTCCCCCCTTTCCTGCTGAACGGCGTGGATTTTTTTCGCACAATCAAGTTCCGCAAGCTTGGGGAGAACAACCAGATTCCGGCCGAGACGGTGAGGTCCAGCGGACTGCTGGACCTGTTCGGCAGGCTGCAGCGGCTGCTCGAGCCCTCAGGCCCCCGAACCGCCGAGAATGAATTCGTCGCGAAGTGCGTGATCGTGCAGATTCTCTCCACATTCAATGCGCTGGCCGAGTCGGAGCATCCCCAGGCGAGCCGCAAGTCGAGCGACAAAGTGCATGTCGTGCTGGAATACATCAATGCCAACCTGGAAGAGGACCTGTCGCTCGACCTGCTCGCCGAGACGTTCTACATCACCAAGTACCACCTGTGCCATACCTTCAAGGAAGCGACAGGCTACTCGGTCAACCAGTACATTACGTTTAAACGGGTCCGCATGGCCGACGGGCTGATGCTTCAGGGCTACTCCCCCACGCAGGCCTGCTTCATGTCCGGCTTCAACACGTACTCGAACTTCTTCAAGTCGTACCGCAAGCTCACCGGCAGATCGCCGAGGAACGGCAGGAATGGCGGATAGGCAATGATGAGGATGACATCCTTTTATAAAAAGAGCGCCCCTTTCCTGATGCCGGGTTTCGAACCGTGGACAGACCCATCAGAAAGAGGCGCTCTATTATATTTGGGGGTATAGCTAGATCTTTGTGGCCGTCATCTTGATCAAGTTCATATACCTGCCGTCATCCGCTTGCATCAGCGGGATATTATCACGTGCATACGGGTTGTCGCACTGGAGCCACTCGTGCCATGCCTCCTCGAAGCAATCCATTTCCCTTACCGCTTCTACGCGGACATGGGGCGACCGCCCCCATAACGCCTGCCACCAATCGCAGGTATGCCAGTGGAGATCAGCCCCGGCAGGCGGGAGGAACGGCTGCAGCGGCCCGGGTACGCCCTCGTCAACCTCCGTCTTAAACCCCGGCACTGCGACGGCGAAGAGGCCGCCTTCCTTGACCAGCGGCGACAGATGGCCGTCCAAGTAGTCTTCATTCGCTCCAAAATAATGATACGCATCGACGCTGATGACGGCATCGAAGTAGGATTGGGCAAAAGGCAGGCGGCAGGCGTCCGCATGAATAGGGACGATCTGTTCCTCCAGACCGAACGCTCTGAATCGTTGGTAGTTTTCCGTCGCAGGGATCCATAAATCAACGGCGAACACGGTAACGTCAAACTTTTGGGCCAAATAGATCGAAGTAAGCCCGGTCCCGCAGCCCAAATCCAGCACACGCATTCCTTTTTGCAAAGGGAGAGGTGCCGTTAATTCCTTGATCATGACAATCGAACTGGGCCCCATCAGATGGGCTCTCAGGAAATCAACGTCCTCCAGGCGGTTATTCATCTTGGAGCCTCCTATCCTTTCGAAGCCGGATATATCCAGTAGATCAGCTCTTCATCTTGGCTGTCCGCTTGAAAACCTAATTTCGACAGCACCCTCTTGGAACCGGTATTGTCATGCCCGCATCTCGCCGTAATGAGCCTGACCTCCTCGTGCTTCTGGGCCCACTCCAGCAAGGCCTGGGCGGCTTCGTAGCAGTACCCCTTGCGGCGGCGGCTGTCATTTGTTGCAAACCCCAGTTCAATCCGGCCGTCCGGATCGGGATCTCCTGTAAAACCGATTCCTCCCACAATTTCTTGCGTATCTTGTTCCACGATGATCCAGGAGTCGAAGCCTCGGGTGCCGTTATTCCTGATCAGCTGTTCCCGAAAGTAAGGCAGGGCCTCCAGAAAATCAGGACCCGGCCATTCTCCGTTGGACTTGTACCCCATCGCTTCCACAGCACCGGTATCCTGCCGAGCCGCTGCATCGATGAGGTCGAGATTCAATGGGATCAGCAGGAGCCGATTCGTTTGAAGTTTCATGGATTGACTTTTCATGGATTGTACTCCTTTCCGCTCTCTCCGCTTTATGTCAGGGTTCCGATGATCACCGTGGCGTCCAGCTCCTCGGAGCGGATCATTCTCGGGCACAGTCCGTATTGTGCAAAAAGCTCGAGGGTCATCGGCGCCTGCCGCTCACTGGTTTCGATCAGAAGACAGCCGTCGTTGGCCAGCCAGAGAGGTGCCGTGGCTGCGATTCTTCGCTGCACATCGAGTCCGTCCGCACCGCCGTCGAGAGCCCTCCGTGCCTCATGGATGCGGGCTTCCCGGGGAAGAAACTTCACGTCCTCCGTAGGGACGTAAGGGGCATTGGCTGCAAGAATGCGGATGCGGCCGCGAAGCCGGTCAGGAAGAGGCTCGAAGAGATCCCCTTCATATACGAATCCGTTACGGGAACGGAGATTACGGCGGGCACACCGCACCGCTGCCGGATCGATATCGACTGCATGCACCTCAATACGTCCAACCTCGGCGATGAAGACAGCTCCCAAGGCGCCGGTGCCGCAGCACATGTCGACTACGATGTCCCCCGGCTCAGCGAGGGCGACGGCCTGCCGCGCAAGAAACTCGGTTCGGCGGCGAGGCACGAAGACTTCCGGATCCACCTCAATCCGCAGCCCGCAGAACTCCACCCACCCGATCAGGGATTCGAGGGGAAAACCGGCCGCTCTCCGGTCCGTCAATTCGGCGAGCTCGCCCGGTGTTCGGGCCGTATTCATCAGCAGCCTGGCTTCCTCCTCAGCATAAACACACCCGGCGGCCCGAAGCTTGCTGATGACTTGTGCAGAAACAGCACTTGCACTGAAATCGAGATAATTCACACACCGACCTACTTTACTTAGGGAATATCTTCAGTATACCTGCCGTTTTCCGCCCGATGTGTGCAGAGAACATTTATAATGAAACTATCCGGATCGTGACTTCACACCGTTCTGTCGTACTTTTACAAGACATTACTGCCTATCTCCGCTATCATGTTGGTCATATGAAAGATCCAGGAGGCGTTCAGAATGAAAAAATTTTCGATGGCTGCCAAATTCACGGCCAAAACCGGCGGAGGCGAAGCCTTGGCCGGTCTGCTGCTGGAGGCTGCCGCTTCCGCTCAAGCCAACCAGGCATGCGAAGCCTACATCGTCCATGTCTCGGATACCGAGCCGGATACGCTGTGGGTGACCGAGATTTGGACGAGTGAGGAGGCCCATGCCGAAGCCCTGGCCCAACCCGAAACCAGGGAAGCGATCGCCAAGGCGATGCCGTACATTGCCGGCGTCGAAGGTGCAAGAATGCGGCCTCTTGGCGGGAAAGGACTGGAAAAGAACGCGTAAACAATTCAGCGGAGTGATCTGTCCGGCAGGGTTAACGGAGTAATCTCACGGTAAGCGGCAGGAAAATCAGCTCCCCGCAGGGAACATGTCGGGGAAGGAACAATGAACATCCTGCCAAGGAGTGCATGATTGCTTATGAATTCGACGCTAGAGAGCACCCAGCTCCAGCAGACGGCAGCCGTCAACCGGGCGGTGGATTATATTGAGAGCCGCTTCCCTGCCACCCCCACCCTGAACGAGGTGGCTGCCGCCGTCTCGGTGTCGCCCTACCACCTGCACCGCCTGTTCAAGGCGGTCACCGGGGAGACGCTCCACGGCTTCGCTTCCCGGGTCAAGCTTCAGCGGGCCATCCACCGGCTGGTGTACTGGAGCTCAGCCAGCGCCACGGAGATCGCCTATGACTGCGGCTATTCTTCCATGGCCGTGTTCTCCCGCGCCTTCAAGGGTGCGGCCGGCGTGTCCCCGAGCGACTTCCGTGCAGCCCATGCGCTGCAGAACAGCAAGATTTGCAAAGCGATCAGCAGCCTCAGTCAACGCTATTCCGGGCTGTGGACGTATAATGGAGAAAGCGGGGAGCACAAGGGGAATGGACGTCGGCTGAAGGTGGCGGTTCGGGAATTCGCTCCGGCCCACCTGATCTACATACGGCATTACGGGGAATATGCTGCGGCACAGCCCCATCCGGTCCTCCAAATGAGCTTCGCCCGGCTGAACCGGCTGGCCAATGCGATGGAGCTGTGGAGCAGCACCGCCTTCCTGATGGGCATCGCACACGGCCCTTGGACCCGGTTTCCGCTGCAGCGGGGTCCCTGCGACGCAGCACTTGCCGTTCCGGCGGCTGCCCGGGAGGTTCTTCCCCGGCTGCCGGAGGAGTTCGGTGTCCGGCCCTGGGCGGGAGGCACGTATGCGGTCGTCCACTTCGAGGGAGCCCCGGAGGATGCGGACGCCGTCGCAGACACCCTGCTCGGGGAGTGGCTGCCGGACAGCGGGTACGTCTATGATGACCGGCCCGCGGCTGTAGTGACCTACAACAACCCTTACGGGGATCCGGAGGGCCGGTGGGTCGTCGACCTCTGTCTCCCGCTCCGGCTCCCGACTTAACCGGGCCCAGCCCAGAAGGAGAATCCAGCGTGATCAACCGGTTCAAAGAATACCGCCCCGTCTTCCTGTCCGCCGACCGGGAGCAGTCGCTTGCCTACTATACGAAGCTCGGCTTCCAGTGCAACCACTATACGGGCTTCGTCGACCGGGACGGCCTGCGTTTTGCAATCCATGACGCGTCCGGCGCCGCCGGTGAGATCCGGCCGAACCACCGTGTGGACGGCCGGTCCTGGGACCTGTACGTCTGGGTCGACGATGCCGACGCGCTGTATACCGAGCTGGTGGCCAAAGGCGCGATGATCCACTATCCCCCGCGCAGTCCCCGCGAATATCACATGCGCGAGTTCGCCATCCTGGACCCGGACGGTTACATCTTCGCCTTCGGTTCACCGATCCGGTAGCTGCAGGACGGCGGACTCCCCCAGGAGGAAACATACCATGTCCACGATATCCGCAAGCCGCTTGGAACGCCGGATCGGAAGCGTATTCATCCCTGTCCGGAACATCGAACAGGCCAGAGACTGGTACTGCCGTCTGCTCGGCATCACGGAGCCCTGCGAGATCCAGTTCGGCCACCTGTGCATCCTGCCCACCGCCGGGCCCGATCTCATTCTCGATACGATGCCGATGTGGGGCGGCCGGGAACCCGAGGGCGCCCCGCCGATCCGCACCCCGTCCGTCATGCTGCAGACGGAAGATCTGCAGGCATCGTATGCCTTCATGCAGGAGCATGGCGTGAGCCTTGTGACGGGCATCGAGCACGGGCACTGGTTCGTCATCGAAGACCCCGACGGGAACCGGCTGATGATCTGCGGCAGGTAGGCGGCGTCAGACCGCGGCATAGAAGCAGTAAGCACAACAGAACAACCGTCCAGGGGCCACGAAGAGGGCCCGGACGGTTGTTCGGCATGCCGGCGCTTCTTATAGGAAATTGAGAATGTGGAAGCTTGCTGGGTAACACGATCGTCGGCCGGACAGCGGAGATGCTTACCTATGACAGGCTCCCATCACACTAAATCGGATTGACTCGCTGCCCTCTTCAGACAGGGTCGGATCGCTTCCGTTTGCTCCCCGTCCCTCCTCACGAATGAATGACCGCAGCAGAGGCTGGCCCTTCCGCTGCCCTTCCGCCTGCGCCGGGCCTCCCCTGCCCCTGCAGCCTGGCGAGAATATCCGCACGCACGGCGGCGAACTCCCCGCTCTCCCGGCGGCGCGGGCGGGGCAGTCCGACCGGCACGATCCCCTGTACCCGTCCGGGCCGCGGAGTCAGCAGCACGATGCGGTCGGCGAGATAGACCGCCTCCTCGACATCGTGCGTGACGAGAACGAAAGTAATCCGTTCGCGGGACCAGATCTCGAGCAGATCGTCCTGCAGCTTGTGGCGCAGCATCGCATCCAGAGCGGCGAACGGCTCGTCCATGAGCAGCAGCCTCGGCTTCAGGCAGAGGGAGCGGGCGATGGCCACGCGCTGGCGCATCCCTCCTGAGAGCTGCTTCGGATAGAAGTCTGCGGATTCTTCGAGCCTGAACAAGGCCAGATACCGGCTGACCGTCTCGGTCTGCGCCATCCCGCGGACACCCTGCATTTGCAGGCCGAACGCGATGTTCTGCCGGACCGTAAGCCAGGGAAACAGGGCATAGTCCTGAAAGATGAACCCCCGCTCAGGCGAAGTTCCCTTCACCGGGCGTCCTCCCGCTTCGATCGTACCGCACGCGGCCGCTCCATCCCGGCGATCAGCTTGAGCAGCGTGCTTTTCCCGCAGCCGGAGGGACCGAGCAGGCACAGAAATTCGCCCTCCCGGATCCCGAACGACACGTCACGGAGCACCTCCGTGAAAGGATGCCCGCCGGCTCCTCCGTACCCGTGGGTGACTCTCCCCACATCCACCTGCATGCTGCCTCTCCTCCTTTTCTGAATGACCCCATGGTGTGGTGATCCGGCATGCCCCCTTACATCCACCGGAGCACCCGGTGCTGGATGACGCGCACCAGAGCGGATGACCCGAAGCCCAGCGCCCCGATCGTGAACATGCCGATCATCGACTGCTTGTAGTCCATGAGGTGATACGCCGACCAGGTCGAATAGCCGATCCCGAGCTGACCCGACATCATCTCCGCCGTGATGACGCCCATCCAGGAGGCTCCGATGCCGACCGACAGCCCCGTAAAAATCTCCGGCGCCATCGCCGGCAGATACACGCGCCACAGCGCGCGGAAGGGCCCGCAGCCGAGAATCCGCGCGGCCTGCACCAGGGACGGCGGCACCCGTTTGGCCGCATCCCGCGAAGAAATCAGAATCGGGAAGAACGCCCCGATATAGGTGATGAACAGGATGCTGCTCTCGATCGAGCGGAAGAGCAGCATCGCCACCGGCAGGTACGCGATGAGCGGGATCGGCCGGAACAGCTCGAGATTCGTGAAGAGCGTGTCTGCCGCCGTGCGCGAAAGTCCGCTCCACAGGCCTAGGGGCACGGCTGTCACGAGTCCCAGCGCAATGCCGATCAGCACCCGGCGGCAGCTGACGCCGACGTCCGCATAGTAAGCGGACTGCCCCAGGCTCTTCGCCCAGGCGGCAAGCACGTCGCCCGGCTTCGGCAGGTTGCCGAGCTGCAGCGGCCAGGTCACATTTGCCTGCACGGCCAGATGCCACAGCAGCAGAAAACCGAGGATCGCCAGCACCCTCAGGGCGAAGGAACGCTTCCTGCCGGGGACTCCTGTGCTGCGGAATGCACCCGTTTCGGCGGGAACGGCCAGGACGGCGGATTCTTCGCGAATCGCCATGCTAGAGCTCCTTTCCCTGCAGCCAGCTTCCGGCCTGCTCCGAATCCGTCAGGTACGGACGGCTGAGCGACTTGGCCGCCTCGCGCAGATAGCTCTCGTCGACGAACGAGCCGAGCTCCAGCTTCTTCTCGAGCTTGCCGAGCGAGCTCAGGAACTGGATGCTGCCGTTCAGCGTCTCCAGATCCTTCTTGTAGACCGCCGCATCGAAGCGGATGTTCTCCACCATCTTCCGGCACACCTCCGGCGGGAACTTGCTCTCCGCCTCGAAGATCTTCGCCGTCTCCTCCGGATGCTCCCTGGCGAACTGGTGCGCTTCAACGAGCGCCCGCAGGAAGGCTACAGCATAGGTCCGGTTCTCCTCCGCCCAATCCCGGTTCGCCACGACGCCGGCCAGGTAATCGATCTTCGTCGCCTCGCCCGGCTGCAGGACGGTCCCGATCTCCTTGTGGGCGATCAGGCTCGGATAGGGCTCCCAGGTCGAATGGGCGGCCACCTTGTTCTGCTCGATGCTCTGCATGCCCACCGTAACCGACTGGTCCACGATCTTGACCTTGTCGACGAGATCATGCTGCTTCAGCGTGTCGAGCAGCATCCGGTGGGACGAGCTGCCGATCGGCGTGGACACGGTCTGTCCCGCCAGATCCTCCACCCGCTTCACCGGGCTTCCCTTCGGCACGATGATCGCCTGGTTGCGGCCAAGCGCCCCCTTGCCGTCGAAGGCAAGGAAGACCGACCGGTAGTTCGCCTGCGTGATGCCCATCACCCCGTTGAGCAGCGACGGCATGTCGCCGAGGAACGAAAGCTGGATTTTGCCCCCCACCATCTGGTTGTTGAGGATGGAGCCTGCCGTTGCGTCGAACCACTTCACTTCGACCTGATCCGAGGGCGCCAGCTCCTTGAGATGCTTCTCGTAGAGTCCCCGGTTCTTGATGATCAGGGCCCCCCAGGTCTGTGCCGTCGGCGACTGGTAGCCGACGGTCACGACGGCCTGTCTCCCGCCGGACGGGGGAGCCGGCTTGGCGGATGTTACAGCTTCGGCAGCCCCGCTGCCGCTCCGGGTACCGCAGCCGGTCAAGGCCGCTGCGGTCAGGAGCGCCAGGGAGGCAAGCAGCAGTCTGCCCGCCCGGAGCGGCCGCTGCCTCACGGATAACCTCATGGCGATGTCCTCCTTTTTGACAAGTATGGGTATACGCTTGCCTGTGCTCCCTACCTTACAAGGTATGGCAGGTTGACGCGGACGGCATCGACCGGGCAGTCCGTCTGGCATGGCGTGCAGTACCAGCATTCGTCGTACTTCATATAGGCCTTGCCGTCCTTGTCGAGGGCCAGGATGCCCATCGGGCACACCTGGACGCAGATGTCGCAGCCGATGCATTTGTCCCGGTCGATGATGACGCTCGCCTCCGAGCGCTGTCCTACCGCTTTAGCCGACATGTTCATGGGTGTTCACCTCCCCTTGTCTGTCTTCCAGGGCCGTTTCACGGTCCGCATCCGTCAGAATGTACGGCGGCAGCTCCTTCGTGTACAGCTCCATGGCCCCGCTGTCCCCCTTGCGGACAATGACCCGCTTCAGCCAGTTCGCATCATCGCGCTCCGGATAGTCGAGGAAGTAGTGGTAGAAGCCCCACCGGCTCTCCTTGCGGAACATCGACGCCTTCGCCATCATCTCGGCGCAGTCCACGATGCTGTGAATCTCCATCGCCCGGCCGAGCTCGTGAGGGTCCCGGGCCCCCAGCAGCTGCAGGTCGACCTTGCGGAAATGCTCGATTTTCTCCAGCGCGATATCCAGCTTCGTGAGCGTCTTCGGCGGGAGCAGATAGTCGGTGACGATCCTGCGGATCTTGTACTCCACCTGCTGGTGCGGCACCCCGTCCGGCCGGGAGAGCGGCTGGAGCAGGCGCTCCCGCTCGGCTTCGATCTGCGCCGGGTCCGGCTCATATTCCGGCTGCCCGGCGGCAAAGGCCGCGGCATTCGTGCCGGCAATCTTGCCGAAGGTGAGCGCCCCGAGCAGGTACTGGTGCGGCACGCAGGCCATATCGCCCGCCGCATAGAGACCGGCCATCGACGTCTCCGCCTCGTGGTTGACCAGCACCCCGGAAGCACTGTGGCCGCTGCACAGCCCGACCTCCGAGAAGTTCAGCTCGACCATGTCGGTGCGGTAGTTTTTGCCCCGGCCTTCGTGGAACCGGTCCCGGCTCGGACGCTCGTTGTTGTGCAGGATCGACTCGATCTCCGAGATGACGTTGTCCTCCAGGTGGGTCAGCTTCAGATACAGCGGCCACTCGCCCTTGTTCTTCAGCTTCCACATGTTCATGATGAGCTCGCCGCTCCAGTAGTCGCAGCCGGTGACCCGCTCGCCCTTGCTGTTGGCCGTATAGCCGCCGAACGGTCCCGCCACATAGGCGCAGGCCGGTCCGTTGTAATCTTTCATCGTCGGGTTGATCTGGTAGCACTCGATCCCCGTCAGCTCCGCGCCCGCGTGGTAAGCCATGGCGAAGCCCTCGCCCGAATTCGTCGGATTCTCGTACGTGCTGTAGAGGTAGCCGGAATCCGTCAGACCCATCCGCCCCGCAGCGCCCGCGGTCATCACGACGGCTTTGGCCCGGACAATGACGAAGTCTCCCGTCCGCACATCGAGCCCGAGCGCCCCGATCACTTGATTGCCCTTGGTCAGCAGCCGTGTGGCCATGACCCGGTTGACGACCCGGCAGCGCATCTGCTTGACCTTCTTGGCGAGGATGACCTTCAGGTCGCTCGCTTTCGGCATCGGGAGCACATACCGCCCCTTGCGGTGAACCCGGTGGACGTTGTAATAGCCGGTCTCATCCTTCTCAAAATCAACGCCCCACGAGTCGAGCTCCTGTACGATGCCGAAGCACTCCGACGCCTGGCGGTACACCGCCCGCTGGTCGATGATGCCGTCGTTGGATTCCGTAATCTCGAGCGTATATTCCTCCGGTGTCGCCTTCCCCGGAATCACCGCATTATTCAGGCCGTCCATGCCCATCGAGATCGCGCCGCTCCGCCGGATATCCGCCTTGTCGAGCACGAGCACCTGCAGCTCCGGATTCGCCTGCTTGGCCTTGATCGCCGCCATGGTGCCGGCCGTGCCTCCGCCGATGATGAGCACATCGGTCGTATATTCTCTGGTTTCCATGCCTTGTTCATCCTCCCCTTTGCCTGTCTCGGTCTCTGCTGCCGCATCGACGTTACGCCGTTGACTCCAATTTCTGCTGTAAGTGTAGCGCCATTCCGATTAAGCCGATGAATCAGGTTGGCTATGCAGGCAATGTATCACAGCGGCAAACCGGGGTTCCAGCCCATGAGGAGCGATGACGAGGAATGAGGATGAATGAGGAGATGGACCCATAATTTCCATACAAATTCGGATGAAATACGCTTGGAGATGACCGTTCTTTTCTTGTCAGCCGGGCTGTATTGGGATAAAATCAATATCATAGTATTTGGGTCGGATATTAATGAATTTATGAGGCAGAAAGCGAGGTTTGGCTATGGATAAGGGACAGCCGCATACGGTCTTCTCTCTTCTGACCCTCGGGCAGGCCGTAGAGCTGCTCGGCGTGAGCCGGGCTACGATCGACCGCTGGCGGCAGCATAAGGGACTGCCGTCTATCAAAATCGGCCGCGACGTCTACTTTGACCGCGACGAGCTGCAGCTCTGGGTCCGGGAGCAGTCGTCCGCCGGCCGTCCCGTTCGGGATGTCCAGGTGAGTTCGGGTCCACTCTCCATGACGATCGGCTACCAGAGCGGGACCGCCCATATGTGGAGCTCCCTGATCATCAAGGGACTCCGGCTTCTGGAGGAGGAGCTGAGCCTGCTCCCCCCCTTCCGACCGGTTGAAGTCCGCTGGCGCGATGCGGCGAACGGCCTGGAACTCGTGGAAGGCCTGATTGCCGGCGAGGTGCAGATCGCCGCCCTCGGCGATTACCCGATCGCCATGAGTGCGGCGCTCGGCAGGGTGCTGCCGAAGTTCAGCCCCGTCCTGCTCGCCTTCGACGGCAAAGCCGAGCGGGGCCGCGGCATCTCGGTCGCCGTTCCCCGGCAGGCGCGGCTGCGCGACCTGTCGGATCTGGCGGGACGGACGATTGCCACCGTTCCCCATTCCAGCGCCGGCCACCGGCTGACGGGGCTGCTCACATCGATCGGCACCCCGCCGCGGCAGGTGATTCACCAGGAGATGCCGGAGAGCCTGCGCAGCATCGCTTCGGAGCGCGTCGGCGCCAGCGTGATGTGGGAGCCCTATCCGAGCCTGCTGGACTACTACGGCCAAGGGCGGCTGTTGTTCTCGGAGGGGCTCGGTGACGACTATCTGACCGGCCTGGCCGCAGACCAGGCCTGGGTCAGAACCCATGAGGACCTCACCGTCGCTTACCTGAAGGCGCATCTGCGGGCTCATGCCTTCCTGCGAAGCGAGCCGCTTAAGGCGGCCAAACTGGTCGCCCGGGCCGCAGACATCCCTGTGAAGGTGGCCGGCCAAGTCCTCTCCCGCGTCCGCTGGGATGCGGCCGTGTATACGCGGGACCTGGAGACGCTGCAGGGCTTCCTGGAAAGCGGTGCTCCTCTTCCAGCGCCGGGGCTGCCCCTCGATCTGCTCCAGCCGGGCCCAGCCTACCGTGGCGAGTATCTCCAGGCCGCCGCTCGGCAACTCCGCCTGCCGGCCATCGGAGACGGGCCGGTCCTAGGGGATTGGTCGAAGCGGGTGCTGCTGTAGCGGGGCCCGGAGTTACCGGCATACCAAAAAGGCCAGCCGGCCCTTTTGCCGGTTGGCCTTCCAATTGATTTCTTAACTGTCATCTCAGGTAAACAGGAGTCAAACTCGCTGTTGAAAGAAATCGATAAAGTATCCTTCTGATGAGCGCGTTCTCTCCTGCGTTAAGAGAAGTACATCCAGTGACTTGGCCGGTGGACCAAATCTCTTATGTAACGAAGACAGATAATACTCCATCGAATGTTCATCGTAAAGATAGTCGGATGCACAACAGCTGTCCGCCATGTATACTGCAAATTGGGCATCGAGTACACCAGCAATCTCACAACAAACCGCTCGAATGCTCTCTCTATACTCTGGATTGGATAAGACATAAACCCATCTTGACCCCGTCTGAAGCTCACACATATGCCTGCTGAATAGAAGATCGATCCCCGCGGGGCCTTTTAACAGCAAAGTACCCCTACACTCCAACTCCTCTTCAATCGAATCGAAGAGATTCTTCTTCGTGTAGTTCGATTCTCGCGTATATCTTTGCTCCCGCTCCCAGCACCATGAACAGCTTACGTGAGGATTATTGTACTGAATTTCTTTTATGTGCCCAATCAATACCGGCAAGCTGCTGCCAGCCAACTTCTCTGCCATTGCGGCAATCTCTGTACCGTTCAGTCTATGAGGGAAAACCGCTGAAAAACCAGCTCCCATGCCGTCAGCCCCCCTTCGGAACCATCACAACGATTACATCAGAAGAAGTTAACCGATCTACTGCCGCCGCGAAGAATGGTTCCCTCTTCAACTCTTCCCGAATATTTCGGATGATGATACGAAAAGGTGGAGAGACACCGAATCCGCCGCATATACAATCGTAGAGACTCATCGGTTCGGTTCCGTAATAGCCGCCCGGACCATGGACCGCCTCCCCCAACGCACAATAAAAAGAGAGCGCATCGGTAATCGGGGAAGCATCCATCTCATAAGTTTGATGTCTTTGGTCACCCTGAAGTTGACGGGTTCTCATCAGCTGGCCGTCATACAATCGCACAACCTCCAGCCATCCGCTTCGTTCTCTTCCGGATAACTTGATCCATTCACCCGGTTCAACAGGGGGAGATTCCCTCCAGCCTTCCCACACAGCCAGGGCTTCCGCGGACGCTGGTGCCAGCAACGTGCCGAGTAACTCCAGACGGCTCTGTTCCCTCCCAAAGACCTTGTCAAACCGGGAAGGGTGAGACAAAACGAAATGATAGCTTCCTATGATTCGTTCGGATGTATCCAGAATCGCCAATTGAAGACTGCCCCAGCTGCTTGAAACGCTATATCCTTCGTCAATCCGGCTGTTCCGTTCAAAACCGAACATCACAATCCGGTTGATCATCTCCCCGTCCACTTCTACGGGCTGCTCGCCCGCTAGGCCAATCAGATCGGCACAATAACCGATGCAAACACCGGATTCATCCTCGATGACAGCATATTTTCTCATAACCGTGCCTTAAGCTTCCGATAAAAATCATCCGCAACACAATGAGCGGGCAGTCCGGAGACACCTCCGTCACCGATCTCGATCACAAGCCAGTCCCCAGCGGTCGTCTTTGCTATATCCATGGTGAAGAATGGACTCGCGATGCGGCCTGCAGCTTCAGTGAACCGCTTGAGATCCGGCAGTTCCTGCCCGCTGTATTCCAATTCGTCCCAATAGGCCGCGGCTGTCAGCAATCGGTGATGCAGGAAAAACAGACGGTATTCGTTCGACAGCGGCATACCGCTCTTCGGGTGGACTGCTGCATGCTCCAGTGGAGCGAATTCGCGAAATACCACGCCCCCGTTCAATTCCTCCCCTTGACGGCTAACGAAGTTGCCGACTACCCTCTCCACCTGATTGCGGTCCGTAAGATCCGGAATATAACACGCATCCTCCCATTCGTGCTTGCGGGATTTGACAAAGTCCTTGATAAGAAGGGAGCGGATGCCTTGCTCCGCGAAGGCCTGGAGCCGCTTGTGAATCCGATCCATGCCCTCCTCCAGTTCCTTCGCTTCCACCCATAGGCTTCTGGGTGTGAGGTCGGAGACCAAATCGTACGAATAAGGAAAATAATGCCCCTGCACATACGCCTCCGGTGATGTGAGCAGGCGGATGTTCTTCCTGTGGAGCTCATCGTAAAGAAGCCTGTACTTCTCCGGCTTCATCATCCAGCCCCGGTAGAGCGCCTTCTGCTCCACTTGCTGGGATTCAACCCTTCGGACTGCGGCCGTTCCATGCCCAAGAAGCAGCTCTTCGAGTGAGATGAGACCGACCTCAAAGCCCTGCCGCTTCGCAGCCTCGTATTCCTGCGCATACTCGCTGTCAACCATCCTTGGATCCAACGGATCCGCGCAGAACAGGACACGCATTCCTTTTTGCCTCCCCCCGGCTTCCCCACTCCTACGTATCTATCGTCACCTCATCCCACTCCTGCTCCCGGTACCGGATCAGCCAGTTCAACGCGCGGTGACGCTCATACACGACCCCTGCGTCCAGTCCTCCGGGGGCCTGTTCGCCCTTCAGGCGGCTGTCCACGCAGACCCAGTTGTACCGGTAGATGAGATCCGCCGCATCCAGGATCTCGCTCTTCGCCCGCATACGGGCACCTTTCACGAAGCCTTTGTAGTTCTCCTGCTCCTGGAGCAGCGAAACCATCTCCGGCACATCACAAATCCGGTCCGGAGTTTCGAGCGCATCAACATACCCAAGCGCCCAGAGCAGCACCGTGTAAGCCTCGTAGCCCCAGGAATAGGCCGCAATGTCCCCATGCTCCGGAGCCTCAGCCTTTAAGAACTCCCCCTCCTTCGGCGTAAAGAAATCCTCCGCCCCATTCTGTCGGATCACCCGGTTGACAAGCGACCGGGTATCCTTCGGGCTTTCCCCTGCGCCGTGGCACTCTCCCTTCAGGGCCGTAATGCATAAGGCAATTGCCCGCTTGGCTATTTCCTCCACACTGCGGATAGTTACTTCTTCATCCCCCGCCCGAACCGGGAGATGGGCATTATAGCGGACGCCCTGCTCCTCAAGGATCCTCTCACTGCGCTCCTTACGTCGGCGTCCCGATTCCGTAACAACGAGGTCGCCATCCAACAAACTGGCGTGGGCCGTCACGACGAGATCGTCCACTTCGCTTCTCCCGTCCAGGTCCATGATCAGCCGGCCCCTGCTGTCCAGCAGCTCCCGAGTCCCCATGAACACGATCCCGTTCAGCCGGTCCGCCAGCTCAAGCAGCGCTTCCCGGAACGGGCCGGTAATCTCCTGGTCCGTCTCCACTCCGATCACCATATTCAGCGCCGAAATTTGAATGAGCAGCTTTTCCTGCACAGCCGCATTCTCCGCAGGGAGTCCCGCAAAATAGTTCCCCATCCCGTTTTTCATCACCGCGAACTCACCAGGCTGGGTCTGGCTGGTCATGATGTTCAAACCGAAGCGGGAACTCCTGAACCACTTGCGGCTGATCACCGCAATGCGGGCTCCCTTCTCGCTGACTTCTACCTTGTGCTTCGGATAAAGGTCTTTGACAATGCCGGCCACCCGGTCCAGATCCATCTGCGGGCTGTAGATGGCACAATTCTTCATGGTCGTTAATCTCCTTCGGTCAACACGTATGTAAAAAAGCTATTATATTTTACTGGAATCTTCCAGATTTGTCTTGGTTGAAGGCCTGCAGGCACCATAGGATCTTCATCGCCCCGCACCCAAAAACCTCTCCACCTGCCCACGGTGGTGAGCATCGTGGTGGATGAAGACGCCGATAAATTTTCCGTAGGTATAGGGTTCGCCGTCTATCGTAAATCGGATCGAATCGTCATAGACGCCTGCGAGTACGTTCAGCAGCTCCTGCCGCGTCCTCACCGCCTCATCGATCAGCGCATCCCAATCCGTGTACTGCTCCGCCGCCCGTGCGCCTGCCGGTTATTCTCCTCAATGTCAACGAAAAACGTACCCTCCGCCATATTTGGAATCATTACTTCCATACTGTTGCAGTCACAATGCATGATATATGTAAGCACTTCCCTCAGTGACCAGGTTCCCGGCGAGATCGGCTCCAGCCAGACGGCCCTGCCCCGCTCCCTTACGTCCCGGACCCATGGAATCCATTCGGCGAATTCGTTCAAAGCAGCGTGCTGTGAATTTGTTGTCATGGGACAGCCACTTTCCATTGTTCTATAGATGTCAGGATGAATTTCATCCGGATGCAGAGGAACCATAGCGTCCCCGCCCTTCCTCCCGGGGCTTCATTCCGATCAATCCTTCGATCTCACGCAGCTGGCGCAGGTGATGACGAAAGTGCATGCCCGCAAGCTCGAACCACTCCTGTGCATTCAGCCAGCCAAATCCGTCATGCTTTACTTTGTGATGGGGGTTGATCGTATCGATTTTCTTCTCCCAAGCCCTCATGCTCTGCAGCACTTCGTCGAGTCCGCGCATCAAACTCTCTTGGCTGTGCGTGTTGCAAGGAGTATTCTCCGGCCCGTCCGGCAGCCGGATCTTCACCGGCGGGAACCCGCCGAGTCCGAACACCTGCTCACCGGCTTCGGTCTTCCCCTGCGGCCGCTCCTCCGCAGCCGCAGCGCAGAGCTCCACCTGCACGAGATAGTCCAGTGTGGTCAGGATCAGGTGGTCATATAATTGACAGAGCGACCATCCTCCGGGGGCAGGGATGCAGTGGAGCTGTTCCGGTGAATATAGGGACAGCTCCGATTGGTATGTAAGTATCAGCTCTTCGAAACTTATTCGAGCCCTCCTCTCATTAAAAAGGCATGCATCCATAACTCCCTCTATCGTACATCGCCGCCGCTGCTTTAATTTCTTACGGAATGCGGTTTTGCGGCGCGCCGCGGTGATGTATCCTACAAAACACGCTTCAATACGCTCAACAAATAAAGGTCCAGCCGCTCCCCCATCATCTCATCCGTCAGCCCGGTCATGCCGAGGTCCGTCCAGCCGCGGTATACCTCCGGCGGCCAGAAGGCGAAATCGATCAGGGTGACCAGGTCCCAGTAGGGATCGTAGACAAAAGAATCCCCGGCATGCTCCTGATAGGAGGATAAGAACGCGTCGGCCGTTCCCGCATCATGCAGCAGGGCCAGATTCACACGGCAGTGTCCCACATCAATCCCTGCAGGGCCGGTGCAGCCGTTGACCCAGTCGACGATCCCGCTCACCTCTTCGCCCGTCCATAACACATTCGCCGGATGATAGTCCCGGTGAATGAATCTCACCGCCGGGGTCGGACGGGGTCCCGTCACGATACGGGCAGCTTCCTTCCACTGGTCCGGGACCTTCGACCAGGAGGACGTATCCAGCTTCGAGGCATCGCAGTACGGCGAGAACGACCACGGGAAATCGCCTGCCTCCACCTCGTGAATACGCGAGATCGCTTCGGCCATGGCCTCCACCCACCGCTTGGGATCCGGCGGCTGCAATACGACGCGGCCCGGGAGCCGGCTCATCAGCACCGCCGGCACGCCGCAGTGCGCCCCTGTCTTGTCGATCGCGAGGATCTTCGGCGTCTGGACACCGGCGCAGCGGGATGCGTGCCGCAAGCTTTCCGCCTCCCGGACGGCGAGGTCCGGCTGGTCGCTCACCCACTCTTCGTCGTGGAACAGCCGCAGCACTACGTCCGTCTCTTCCCCGTGAACACGAAGCGTGATCCGGTGTACAAGAGAAGAAACGCCTCCCTGAAGCTGCTCAATCGCAGCAGCAGCGGCTTTCGGATGTACGGCCTGTACAACCCATGCCAAGACTTGGTCGGGTAACGTATGTTTCATAGAACTCGGTCCTCCATACCTTTTTTTTTGACCCGTCCCTTTACGGGTTCCATATTCGCTGAATCTCGGGAAGCTCGTCCCGGAAGGATAATTGATACACATCCGGATTGGTTAACCGTTCCCACTCCGCGAACCCGATGCGTTCATCATAAAGCTTCAGCAGAAGCGAGATCAGGTTCCCATGCGATACGAGGACAGCACTCGTGTAATGACTGTTCAGCACTTCCTCCACCACAGCCGCGGCACGCTTCATGGCCGCCCTGCCGGATTCCCCGCCCTCCCAGCACAAGTCCAAATCATCGTATGTCCTGCGAAGCATCTCCCGCCACTCCGGATGGCTCCCGCCGGACAAGACCCTCTCCGCTAACCGCTCATCCGTCTGAATCTGGATTCCCCGCTGACGGGCTAGCGGCAGGATGGTCGAGTAAGCCCTTTTGAAGGGACTGGAGAGAATGCAATCCACTTGCCTGCCGCCAAAAAATGAAACCAGCCTGGCCGCCTGCTGCACACCGTTCTCCGTCAGCTTGGCTCCGGGCTCCTGCCCTTCGGCCTGGCCGTGCCGAACCACATAGATTGTTTTCATATGAAGGTCTCCTTATGGATGTCTGCTTATGGAAGTATCCTGCCGGGTACACAATATATTCCATATAACCAGGTCCCCTTCCTGCCGGGAGAGGCACTTGATGATGCCAACTAAACAGAAACCTGCATTCATTGATCCATCAACAATTGACACATCAATTGTTAAATGATAAATTAATTGCAGGCAATTAAATAAGCTTTTGTGCAATCCCAGAATCGGCCCTATGACCGTTCATCTATGTTCCAGATTCACCCGGGAGGACTCCAACATGACTCGCATCGGTTCCAAGGAAGAACTGATTCTGTATCTACTCAATGGACTCGGCAACAAAATCAGTCCCAAGTTCGAACGCTGCACAGGAATCAGCTCGTCCCGTCTCGAGATTCTGCACGAACTGTGCCGCAGCGATGAGATCAACCAATCCACACTGCAGAAGTGCATCGACATTGACAGTGCGGCCATTACGCGCCATCTCAAGCAGCTGGAGGCGGACGGAATGGTTACCCGGCGCCGGAATCCGGACGACAACCGCGTGACCTTCGTGCGACTCACCGAGGAAGGCCGGCGGCGGATCGGAGCGTACACGGCCGAGAAGGAGCTTTTTATCCGCCAGATCCTGCATGGCTTCAGCGAGGAAGAAGTCCATGTGCTGGCCGATATGCTCGAACGCATGCAGAACAACATCTAACCCAGAATAAAGGAGCTTGTCCCCATCATGAGCGAATTTCAGAAGACCAATGATTTCAAAGAGATTACATACGGACGCCGTTCCGTCAAAGCCTATGACCCTGAAGTGAAAATCAGCCGCGAGGAAATGACCGACATTCTGGAAGGAGCCACACGCGCACCCTCTTCGGTCAATGCGCAGCCTTGGCGTTTCGTCGTCATCGAGAGCCAGGAAGGCAAAGAAAAGCTGGCTCCGCTGGCCCGCTTCAACCAGACCCAGGTGCTGACCTCCTCCGCCGTCATCGCGGTATTCGCCGACATGAACAATGCCGAGTACCTGGACGAAATCTATGGCAAAATGGTGGAGCTGGGTTACATGCCGCAGGATGTGAAGGACATGCAGCTCAAGGCGATCAAGAATTACTACGAGCAGCTTCCTGCCGCGGACCTGCGGGACGTGAATTTCATCGATGCCGGTCTCGTCTCGATGCAGCTTATGCTGGTGGCCCGTGCCCACGGCTATGACACCAACCCGATCGGCGGCTACGAGAAAGACAAGATTGCCGAAGCCTTCGGTCTGGACCAAGAACGCTACCAGCCGATCATGCTCATCAGCATCGGCAAAGCGGCCAAAGAAGGCTACCCGTCCTACCGCCTGCCGGTTGAAACGGTAACCACCTGGAATTAATTTCTATTTCAACAGCGAAAGGAAGCTGACAGTCATGATCATTATTCATGCCCATCTGCAAGTAAAACCCGACCAGGAAGAGGCGTTCCTGAATGCCGTCAAAGCCCTCATCCCCGCCTCCCGCGCTGAAGAAGGCAATGTGACCTACACCCTGATGAAGAGCACGGAGCAGGAGCACCGCTACACGATGGTGGAGCTGTGGAAGGATGAAGCTGCAATCGCGGCGTACAACGCAAGCAGCCATTTCCAGGCGTTCATGCAGCAGGCGCCTGCCTTCATGGCCGCACCTATGCAGGCGGAAGTCTTCGCAGGCGAGCCCGTGAAGCGTTAATCCGGCACGCGAGCCAAAGAAAAAAAACCAGCAGGGTTGATCGCAGGATCAGCTCCGCTGGTTTTTTTAATAAAAATATTTCCATTGAAATATTCGTTTTTGCACACTGGACAATTAACGTGATAAACTATCGTTAACATATGACTTGCCCTATTTCAACATGGCTGGGGTCCGTTATATTCTTACATTGTTACCGGAGGGAATACATTGCAGACATTGTTACTCAAGTGGAACCAAATGAGCCTTGTCAAACGAATCTTTGCGGGGATTATCCTGGGAGTTCTCCTGGCCTTAGTCCTTCCTGGCGCGTCAGGAGTCAGCCTCCTCGGCTCTTTATTCGTAAGCGCCTTAAAAGCGGTTGCACCGCTGCTCGTCTTGCTCCTGGTCATGTCCGCCATTTCCAGGCATCAGAAGGGCCATCAAACGAATATGAAATCGATCCTTGCCCTCTATGGCACAAGCACGTTTCTCGCGGGGCTGATCGCTGTCATTGCCAGCTTCGTATTTCCGGTAAGCCTGTCCCTTGTCCAAAGCACGGAAGATCTTTCCCCGCCTCAAGGGATCGTAGAAGTCATTAAGACGCTGCTCTTTCAGGTAGTGGACAACCCGGTCAATGCCCTGATGAACGCCAACTATATCGGGATTCTGTCCTGGGCTATCCTTCTGGGCCTTGTCCTGCGGGGTGCGAAGGACAGCACCAAGGACATGCTGACGAATTTGTCCGACGCCGTCTCCCAGATCGTCAAGTGGGTCATCAATCTGGCACCGATCGGCATCATGGGGCTCGTGTTCAATTCCATAACGACCAACGGTCTTTCTTCCCTGCTTGATTACGGCAAGCTGCTGCTCATCTTGATCGGCTGCATGCTGTTTATCGCGCTGGTGGTCAACCCGCTGATCGTATATGTGAATATTCGCAGGAATCCTTATCCCCTTGTCTTAACCTGCTTGAGGGAAAGCGGGATTACCGCCTTCTTCACCCGGAGCTCCGCCGCGAACATTCCGATCAACATGCGATTGTGCGAAAAGCTGGGGCTGGATTCGAATACCTACTCGGTATCCATTCCCCTGGGCGCTACGATCAATATGGCGGGCGCCGCGGTGACAATCTCGGTTCTGACGCTGGCCGCGGTTCATACCTTGGGCATCCAGGTGGATTTCGCCACAGCGTTCCTGCTCAGCATCGTATCCGCTGTAGCAGCAGCAGGCGCATCCGGTGTCGCCGGCGGTTCGCTCCTGCTCATTCCCCTGGCGTGCAGCATCTTCGGCATTCCGAACGATATTGCGATTCAAGTGGTGGGTGTAGGATTCATTATCGGAGTGCTGCAGGATTCGTTCGAAACCGCGCTAAATTCCTCCTCCGACGTTCTGTTCACCGCTACAGCCGAGTATACGAAACACCGTAAAGAGGGCAGGGAAGTTTTGGTTAAGGCGTAGGTTGTTTAAAGCAGGAGGCTTTCGGGCCTCCTGTTTTTTTATTATGAATTCCGGCAGTCCGCTACGGCTTCATGAATAAGGCAAAGAAAATAACGGCATCCTGCAAGAAGTGGATGCAGAGCGCCCAGTAAAAACCTTTGGTCTCGATCATGGATTTGGCCAGGATCCAGCCGAGGAAAGCGGCCATCAGTACACCTGGAAGCCCGCTTGGCGTTCCGAAGTAATGAAGGATCCCAAAGACGGATGCTGCTAATCCTTGAGCTAAATACGGTGAGCATCCCGTATGACTCACCACGGCCACAAAGGAAAACCGGAAGATGATTTCTTCTGAGAACGCATTGATAAGCGCAAAAACGAGAACCAATAAGATGCCGGGGAACAGATCGAGGCTCAGGCTTTTCCCATGAATCACCTGGAAGTAAATCACAACCGCCGTCACCAAGGTAATGATGACTGCCAAGTTGAAGCCCAAGTGTTTCCACGTTTCCGTCTCTTTCGGTGTAATGCCGATCCACGGTTCAGGCCGAATGGTCCCGTCCCGCTTCTTCAGGTTCAAATAGGCAAGACCCGCTTTGCCTGTCAGCCCATAAACCATGCCAATCAGGATAACGGCCAGAAAGAGTACCGTGACCTGATAGCTCAGCTCCTGATTATACACTTCCCTTTCAAAAACCTCCAAAGCCAGAAGCTGATTCCTTCGAATCCACAGAAGGGCCGGCGCCAGCACGCACACGATCAGGGTGATCCAAAGGACCGGAGCCATGCTCCAGCGTTTGTTATTCATTCCCATGTCCCCTGTCCGCATCGGTTAATATGTTCAACGCATACTGACACCAGTCGCCCGTCATGCGTACGTATCTTTCTCCGTATTCGAGCGTCAACAGCCAGAGCCGCGCTTGATGACCTTCCTTTGGTTCTACCATCGCCTTGATTCCCGCCAGCATAGCCGACAACCTTCGGCTTGCTTCCAGTTCTTCCTCCAGATACGATACCAAGTGAGGGACATGGCGTTCATCGGAAACAAAGATTTTCATAAGCAGTTCATTCCGCATCACCGGTTCCTCAGGAGCCTGTGCCAGCCAGGAATCCAGCTGCTCGCATCCCGGCTGCGTAATGCCATACACTTTTTTGGGCCTGCCCGTCGTTGTCTCCTCCACCACCGTCACAGCTCCCTCGAGCTCCAGGTGCTTGATGCTTTTATGGATATGCCCGTAGGATTCGTTCCAAAACAATCCGATGCTTTCCTTCGAAAATTTAACCAGTTCATAGGCGCTCATGGGTCTGATTCGAAGCAAGCCGAGGATGGCAAAATGGGTTGTGTTGATTCTTTTCATGCTTCCCTCCTTATGCATAATATATCTTTAAGATATATTTAATGATGATCATATCCCACTTATTTACAGATTACAATCCCTTGAAGAAAATAAAAAACCATCCCCCTTCGAACGATGGGATGGATGGTTTGCATTTATTGGGCTTGCTTCTGAATATACCAATAAGCCGCCGGCATCTGAAACGAACCTTTCGGATTGGTAACCCAGGTCAAGGCTGTCACCCTGTATAACCCGGACTGCTCCGGCAGCTTCAACTTGGTCTGGAAGCGGTCGCCCTCGAACGGTGCCGGTACCGGGCCGCCCAAAGGCACATAGTCCTCACCCGCCTTGCGCTCGATGATAAAAGTCAACTCCGTGCCATTGATCTTCTCCGCCGTTCCCGAGAAGGTCATGTCGGAGCCGGAGGTTTCCTGATACGCCTTTGCCGGGGACACCTCTTTAAGCCGGGTGGAATCTCCGGAGCTGTAAGACGTGTTCCGGTCCAGGATGGGCGCCAGTTCCCGCAGGGGAAGCTCCACCGTATACACGGAGTCGAATAATATGCGATAGCCTTGGGTCAATCGAAGATGAAGCCGGTTCGTTCCCAGCTCCAGTTGGACTGCCGTATCCAGTCTATACTTCGGACCGCCTTCAGCCGCATCGGCCATGCCGCCTGCGACAACCGGGGCGTGTACCATCTGCCCGTCTATTTCTCTTTCAAGTCCAAGGAAGGGAAGATTCGAGGTTCCTTCCAAGAACCCGTCTGCCCGGACAATATAACTGAAGTTATCCGTTCGCCGCTTGAGCCCATGATCTTCGACGATCAGCTTACGGTACGTGATGTTCTCCATATGTGTCTCCGGGCTCCACACCGACTCATAGCCGAACAGTTCCTTCAGGTCCGGCTCCCGAAGCAGCCATTTGCCGTTCCTCTTGACCGGTGCCTTCCATGTTTCCACCTTCCCTGCCGTCGTCCCAAACCAGATCAATTCCGGATGGTTATCGCCTTGCCTCAGGATAAATCCATCCGTCCCATTGTCAACCCGCAGCCTGCCGTCTTTCGTTTCCTGCGCCGTATAGCCCAGCTTGCCGGCAAGCCATGACACATCCAGCATAGGCACATAATCGATCGTCCGGCCGACTTCCTCCCCGTTCCAGGTAATCTTCGGATCTCCGATCCAAATATGATCCACCTGGACCGTGCCTGTCTCCCGCACGGCCAGCGGGTTAGCGGTGAACCATCCGGTATCGTGGGCGGCGGGGGTAAAGCTGATGCTCCGATCCTTCTCAGACCAAACGACACTACCGAAAGCAGACTGATCATTCAGCGTAACGACGGTTCTTCCGCCAATATTATAAGAAGGAATCTGATGGTCACCGTAATATGCGGAGATGTCCGTATACAGAACATCCGCCAGCTTTGTACCTAGCGGCTGGGCCGCAGTCTGGACGGGCAGAGGCTGTACCTCCTTCTTCCCGCTATAGCGGATAACAATCTTCCGTTCCTGAGGCACCCATGCCACATCAAAACCATATTCCCGCAGATCCTCCGCCGCGACCGCCGTGTACCCATTCAAATTAAGGGAGGGCATCTCGGCGCCGTTCACGTAAGCATGAATATCGGTAGATAGAACCTGCCCCGTCACATCCCCGACCTTCATTGCCGAGACGGGCGGCGGACTGCTCAAGGCTAGAACCGCAGCGATCCCGAAGACAGCGGCGGACAAACGGAATTTTTTCATTGGACTCGTTCTCCTTCTGGATCGTTCTCTTATGAATAACGATTCATGGAATGAGACGTCCGTAACGCCCTATAGGTTGCACAGAAGCAGCTTCCTCATCGTTACCGGAAAGAGTAAAGATTTCCTAATGATCCGCCAAGAAACATTTTACAATTCCTTGCGTCTATAGGGCTAACTGGAACCCGGGCAGGAGCTGTACCGCATGAACCGTTGTTTGATGAAACCGAGGAAGACACACAGTGGTGAGCTTTAACCCAAGTAGTATGTATACGAAGAAGTTTATTTTACTGGATACAGGAGGATTTTCCATCTTATGAAACGAATCAAAAGCGTTCTTGCTATGGTCTTCACGCTTCCGCTGCTGGCCCAAACCACATTTGCAGCCGACTCTCATGCCCGTTACGAGATTGACTCTCTCGCTTTTCCTATAGCAGTGAACGGGTCCTCTCTCGACAATGTACACAACCCGTATCCCTTGTTTCTTTATGAAGGTATCACCTATTTTCCCATGACTTGGAGTAACACCGCCGCATTGGGACTTAAAGTGAAGTGGGATCAGCAAAAGGGGCTGAACATTACCAGGCAGCCTGCATGTCAACCTTTCTCCCAGAACCTCCAATCCGCCCCTGTTCAGCTGACATCCAAACAGGCGGTGCCGCCTCCTTTCCCTGTTACCGTGAATGGGAAGATTATCCGGAATGCAGAGGAGCCTTATCCGATTCTGTTTCTTAACGATATCGTTTACTTCCCAATGACATGGAGATTCACCAATAGCGAATTCAATTGGCAGACGGCATGGGATGCTTCAGAGGGGTATTCTATTGAAGCTTGTGAAGAACAAACACAGGAACATACAAGAAAACAGGAGGAGGCAGCCGCGCATCGTAATCTGCTTATCGGTGGGAATCTCGCCTCAAGCGGGGATTGGATCTTCACCAATCCGTTTAATCATCAACCTTCCCTAGAAAAATGGTCGAAAGATGGAGCAACCAGAATCAAGCTGACTGACGATAATGCCAGATCGATCAATGCCAGTGGAGATTGGTTGTATTATACGATCGATACGGGGACCTATGTGGATGGTGTTCTTCAGTACGGCGGGATCTATAAAATTCGTCAAGATGGAACGGAGCGGACCAGGCTATCCGCTGTTTCCGCTTCTCAGCTTGCAGTGGACCAAGACTGGATTTATTTTTTGGAGACCTCTGATTCCGGGATCAGCCGTATGAAAACGGACGGTTCATCCACTGAGAAGATCATCCCGGAAAAGGGCATTCACCGGTTTTTTATCTCCAATCAGCAGCTCTTTTTCCAGCAAAACGAAACCTACGATGTATTTCAAACGGACTTATCCGGCCGGGGAAAAAAACAAGCGGATAAACATCTGTTCAGTAATCCCTTGATTGTCGATGGGTGGATCTATCATACGAAGGTGGTAGGCGATACCGATGGCATCTACAAAACTAGTCTTGACGGTTCCACGTCCATCCAGCTCTACACGGTGAACGTATGGGACAGCAGCGGACAACTTAGTTCCTTACAATACCGGGATGGGTGGATTTACTTTCTGCAAGGGAAAATAAGCCATGGTTCTCATATTGATGTTACTAAAATACGGATCGATGGAACCGGTTATTCCAAGCATGCCACGGTTGGCTATGGCCGAGAATTGTATAGTGTGGATCCCTATTGGTATGTCATCCAATTCACACCCTTCAGTACGAAAGAACATCTTACACTTGTAACGGAAGATATGGCCCCCTGATGAAAACAGCGATGCTGGGCTGCATCGCTGTTTGGGTTCCCGGCTCCCTTCCTTCATATAACGCCCATTCCGGTCAGCCAGCTCGATATTTATTCGCTATAAACTATCGATAAGGCAGCCTGGTAATAGGGCGTCGCTTCAATCCGGTGGAATGCGGCAATCTCCTGCCCTTCAAACCGTTCGACAAGCGCCTGATTGACGAACGTATGAACCTCTCCTTGGCGCAAAGGGGTAATGGACAGGTGCAGCGCCTCCTGCTCCAGCTCGTTCTGAAACTGCTTGAGGCCGATCGGCCAAACTTCGCCGTAGTGGATATGGTCGGTCAGCAGCTCTCCTCCGAGGTAGGCGGCAGCCACATCCCCCGAATAATCGATCTCGAGAAACACGTCGCTCACCTGCTCGGGCCACGCCGGGTCGATCCGGACCGCCGCATGCTTCCCGCCGGTGATGCTGACCGACAGCTCGGGCTCATAAGCGTGCACAGAGATGCGATAGACAGCAAAACCATCGGCCCTCTTCACCGTAATGCCGCCCGTGCTCGTCTTCAGTTTTGAAGCCACTGGAGGATAGACGGCCACCTCCCAAGTGTGACTCCCCTCTGACGTACACACCAGCCGCTCGCCGTGCGCATACAGCCGGGAAGAGCTCAGCACCAGGCGCTCTTCTCCCCACAGCTTCAGCTTATAGGCCTGCAGGCTTTCTTCCCGGGAGAGTACGGCGATCCTTACCTTGCCTCCGTCCGCTCTCCGGACCTCGACCCAATGGCCCTGCCCGACGGCCGGCTTAACGGTCCAGACCGAATCCTCCTCAATCACTTCCCCGCCTGGCGCAGTAATGCCTGCCGCCGTCTGCTTATCCAAGATCATCTCCGGCGGGATGGAGCTCAGGGCCTGGAACACAAGCAGCGGCTCCTCGTCCGAATCCAGCTTCGTGAGCGGCTGCACGGTGGCAGAGAGGATATGAAGCCCATACAGCTCCAGCTGGAACGGCAGGACGGCCCCCATTCCGCTCCGGAGGACCATCGTGCCTTCCCGGGGAAAGGATACGGTTCCCACGCCTGTGTCCAGTTCGACGCGGACCCCCTCGCGATCCGGCAGCTCCACATGATCCTGGAAGTTGTTCAGGAAGAGGAAACCGCCTCCGTCCTTCTGCCGAACACACCAGCGGATCGTCTCCACATCCTCTGGTTTCACCTCGGATTGGCCCTCCGGCAGCTCCGTGCCCATCGGTGCCAGGACCGGCCCGAAGGCATCCAGCAGCAGGGACAGCGAGCGAATGCGGTCATACGATGGGCCCATCCGGCCGAACTCGCCCAGCGGGGCTTGATAGTCATAGGTGATTCGGGGAAGGCCCGACTCATTCAGATACGCAGTCTCGCCCCGGGGGTTGGAGCCCCCATGGTACATATAATAGCCGAGCAGGTTGCTTCCGCTCGCCAGCTTCACGAGGGTCATCGCTTCGACGCTGTCCGGGCTTACCTTCGGGCGTGCCGTATAGCTGACCTGCATGCCCCCCGCCATCTCGCAGTACGCGACTGGATATTGGAGCGTGTCATAGCCCACGGCTTCCATCGGCTTCGCATGCAAATCGCGATAGATGTACTCGCGGCTCGGCGGCTGATTCGGAATCCACGGCGTATACGCATACCCGGCCAGCATCGGCAGCGTATCCGTCTCGGGTACGGCCGCCCCTCCCCAGGCCGTAGCCGTGAAGAAGACCGGCTTCATCCCGGACTGCTCCGCAATCCGGCGCAGCTCAGCCAGGTGCTCATTGCCTCCCCTGCCGGAGGACATGAAGACGCGGCTCTGATATCCCCAGGCGTCCAGCGGCGCACCGCAGTGCATGAATTCGTTCTCCAACTGCATCCCGATCACCGGGCCGCTGTCCTGAAACAGCTGCCCCTTGATCTGTTTGCCGATCTCGCGGTACAGTCTTCGCACCAGGGCCAGGTACTGCGGGTCATTCGAACGAATCTCCAGCGGCTTGCGGAATACCCAATCCGGGATCCCCCCGTTGCGAACTTCTCCATGGCAGAACGGGCCGATCCGCAGGATGACCGGCAGCTCCAGTTTGCCGCACAGGTCGACGAAATGCCTGAGATCGAGATGCTCCCCCCAGCGGAAACAGCCTTCCTCTTCCTCGTGATGAATCCAGAAAATATATGTAGCGGCGATCGTTACGCCGCCCGCCTTCATCTTGAGAAGCTCCTCTTCCCAATGCAGGCTGGAAAACCGGGAGAAATGAAATTCCCCCACAACGGGAATAACGGGTTCCCCGTCCCGGGTCATATAGAAGTTGGTGAATCCGATGGATTCACCCTTCGGGTTGATACCCCTGCAATCCCCAAGTTTGCCGTGTGAGATGGCTTTAGGGGTGCCGCTCAGCTTCATGGACAATAGGTTCAACGCCACTGCTCCTCCTTCATTCGCTTGCAGGTTACCATTCGGCAATACTGCCGTCCTGGTGCCGCCATACCGGATTTCGCCAGTTGTGCCCGGCTTCGGCCATTTTCCTTACATATTCTTCATTGATCTCTACCCCAAGTCCCGGCCCCTGCGGGATTTGGACATAACCATCCTGATAGGTGAACACAGCCGGATTGGAGAGATAGTCGAGCAGATCATTCGATTCGTTGTAATGAATGCCTAGGCTCTGCTCTTGAATAAAAGCGTTGTGCGCCGTCGCATCCAGCTGCAGGCACGCGGCCAGCGCAATCGGGCCCAGCGGACAATGCGGAGCCAGCGCCACGTCGTACGCTTCAGCCATGGCGGCGATTTTCTTGCATTCGGTGATCCCGCCCGCATGGGACAGGTCCGGCTGGATGATGTCGACCACCCCGTCAGCCAGCAGGCCTTTGAAGTCCCAGCGGGAATACATGCGTTCGCCGGTCGCGATGGGGATGGAGGTATGCCGGGCAATCTCGCGCAGCGCCTCGTTATTCTCCGCCAGCACCGGCTCCTCGATGAACATCAGGCGGAAGGGCTCCAGCTCCTTCGCCAGGATCTTGGCCATGGGCTTATGTACCCGCCCGTGAAAATCTACTCCGATCGAAAGCTCCTTCCCGCAGGCATCCCTGACGGCTGCAAGCCGGGCGATGGTCTCGTCGATTTTGCGATAGGAATCGATATATTGAAGCTCCTCGGTACCGTTCATTTTGATCGCCGTAAAGCCCATATCCATCACCTTCTTCGCCTCCCGGGCCACATCGGAAGGCCGGTCGCCGCCGATCCACGAATACACGCGGATGGAATCGCGGCAGGCGCCCCCAAGAAGCTGGTACACCGGGGCATGGTAATACTTGCCCTTGATATCCCACAGAGCCTGGTCGATCCCGGCGATCGCACTCATCAGAATGGGGCCGCCGCGGTAGAAGCCCGAGCGGTACAGTAGGTTCCAGTGATCTTCGATCCGGAGCGGATCCTTGCCGGTCAGATACTCCATCAGCTCGTGAACGCATGCCTTCACGGTAGCAGCGCGCCCCTCCACGACGGGCTCACCCAGCCTGTAATCCCTTCATCCGTCTCTATCTTAAGAAACAGCCACCGCGGGCGGAACCTGGAACAGCTCATAGCTTGTTATTTTCATAGGCACCCTCCTAGTTTTAACACAGCCTGGAGTTATACAGCCGGGCGGACATCCCGCCGTCGATCAGCATCTCCGTGCCGGTAATCATCTCAGCATCGTCCGAGGCCAGAAATACCGCCAGCCGGGCAATATCCCCGGGCGTGCTGATCCGGCTGCCGGCATGCAGCGCAAGCACTTCCTCCTCTACAACGGACGCATGGCCGCTTGCCTGAAGCCACTTCCGGTAATGGGGCGTATCCGTGAACCCGGGACATATCGCATTCACGCGGATCCCGTGCTTCCCGAGACTCAGGGCCATGCTGCGTGTCATTCCGTTCACGCCCGCTTTCGCCGCTGCGTACATTTCCGTATCCGGCAGCGTGGCTTTGGCGTGATTCGATGAGATGTTGATGATCGCCCCCTTCCCCTGCTTCTTCATCTGAAGCGCTGCGTACTTGCTGCACAGGAAGACGCCCCGAAGGTCGATATTCATCACCTTCTCCCACTCTTCAACCGTCGCTTCCAGCAGAGGCTTAAAGACGGTGATGCCCGCGTTATTCACCAGCACATCGATGCGTCCGCAGGTACGGGCCGTATGATCCATCATGCGAATGATGCTGATTTCCGAGCTCACATCCGTCTCGATAAATATCGCTTTCCCTCCCCTCTCACGAATAGCCGATTCCGTCTCTCTTCCTTCCTCGGGAACCAGGGTGGCCACGATCACCATCGCCCCTTCCGAAGCGAACTGCTCGGCAATCCCCCTCCCGATTCCTTTGCCGGCGCCGGTCACGATCACCACTTGTTCCTCCAACCGCATTCGCACTCTCTCCTTAGCAGGCTTCATTGATAGCGTACCTTCACTTTACTTCTCCGGCAGGGTCAAGTAGAATTCACAATATGATGAAGATGATGGACAAAAGTCTGATGAAGGGACCGAACGCCATGACGCGCAAAAAGGACGGCTTCCAGTCGGAGATGCTGCTTGTGCTGCCGGAGCAGTTTGTGCGGGACTATGCGGAGCATCCGCTGGCGGGCGGCCTGTTTGTGACGGATATCGGCTATTTCCCGCATGCCAGGCATCATTACCGTGAACGAAAGGAAGGCTGTGAAGCCTATATTCTTATTTTTTGTTCGGGCGGTGAAGGCTGGGTCCGGATCGAAGATCAACCCCCACAGCTGGTCAAAAAGTACGATTTGCTGGTCATCCCGGCGAATGTCCCGCATGCCTACGGCGCTTCAGACACCCTCCCCTGGAGCATTTACTGGTTCCACTTCCGCGGAGACCAGGCTCAGCATTATATCGACCTGCTCCCTCTCTCGCGCAGTCTCCTCCGGCTGGACGCCCAGGACGCGCTCCGCTTGACTGAATGGTTTCAGGCTTGTTACACGTTATTGTCGGAGAAAGGCTACTCCCTTCCCCACTGCCTGCATGCCAATCAATTCATGGGGCAGATTCTGGGGATGCTTGCTCTCCAGCGCCCGTCGGAAGCCGATCAGCTGTCGAACGGGTACGTGGAACAATCGATCCGCTATATGAAACAGTCCATCGCCGAGAATCTCAGCCTGGCCCAGCTGTCGGAGCAGGCGAACCTCTCCCGCTCTCATTATCTGTCCGTGTTCAAGAGCGTAACCGGCCAATCGCCGGCCCACTATTTTCAGCAGCTCAAAATCCAGCAAGCCTGCACCTACCTGGACTTAACCGATTGGAGCATCAAGGAGATCAGCGGCCGGGTAGGCTTCAAGGACCCTCTCTATTTCTCCCGGGCGTTCCGCAAAAGCATCGGCGTCTCTCCCTCCACCTACCGGGAGAAGATGAAAGGCTAGGGCGGCAATTACACAAATGGACCTTCCTGCCCAGGAAGGTCCATTCCATGTATTCTCACGATTCCAATATGTACCGGTTCCACTTCCGCTGCCATTCGATATCATTCCAGAACGGATGGTGAGGCGCGCAGTTGGAGCCCAGCGTCATCCCCCAGAAGCCCAGCTTCATGCCCTTCCTAATCGCATATTCCGCAATGAACTTCCCTACGGGGCCTTCCTCGAACTGCGCATATAAAGGGGTGTAGCCGACGTACCCTTCGCCGATCACTACGGGCAGCCCCGATCGTCTGACCCACTCCTCGAGCTCCCCCAGCCGGCTGTCGGCCTTCTGCAGCATGGCGAGCTTGTGATCGCCGTACCGGTCATAGAGATACAAATCCCACTTGACCGGATCCGCCCAATCGTGCAGGTACAAGAGCCTCAGACCGACCGGATTGCCTTCCATCCGCCATGCTTCGCCTGGAGGCAGGGTCCAGCTCTCCACCGGCGGGGCATCGTCCCGGAGCAGCGACCGGACGAGCCTATTGGGGAACGGCGCCGCTTCGTCCGTGATGCCGGCCGCATCCATCAGCTCCTGCAGCACACCTTTGATATACAGATGAAAATGGGCCACCTGCATGTTACGGGCCACATACTGCTTGGAATACGGCTCGTTGAGCGTGTAACAACCCGTAATCAGCAGATCGGGATGACGTTCGCGCAGATAACCGACCGCCTCCTCGATGTACGGCTGCATGACCTCTACCGTGCCCGACACATCCGAGGCCTCGATCCCCTGATCCAGGGCGACCTGCGTCAGCCGGCCGAATTCCACTTCGTTGTGCAGCTCAACATAGGCGATTCGATCCGCATAGCCCGCTGCCTTCACAAACTGGAGCAGCCTGTGCATCGATCGGGCCAGGGCCAGGAACCGTTCCTTCGGGGGGATGCCGAGCAGCTTGCCGGACAGCTCAGGCTCCGCCAGGAAGCTGGGACTTTGCTGATACTCCCAGGACGTGAGAATCAGATAACAGTCGTGGGCCTTCGCCTGCTTGAACAGCTCGAGCAGGTGCGCATGCCCGTCGAGCTCCGCGCCCCCCTGGCAGTTGTACCAGCGGGTACGCTGTCCGACCTTGCCGAGACTGCCGAACCGCAGCGGGCCCGGCCGCTTGCCTTCGGCCGTAAAGAGCAGGTACGGCATGGCGCAGACCCGGATCGTATTGTATCCCCGGTCGACCGCTTCTTCGAAGCGCGCCTTCAGGTCATGGTAGGGCTCACCGGGCATCGTCATCGTATACCAGGAGAAATCCCACATCGTTAAGGTCAGTTTGCGCGGAAGATGCGCAGCCTTGTCGTTCATCTCATTCACCTCAGGGCCTGATTCGGTCTAGTAGATTTGCCTTCTCTTACACTACTACCGAACAGGCCCCATCACCATAGCAAATGGTCCTTTGGATATGGACAAAATTCGGATTCGTCCACTTTTGAACAGTAAATCATATGTCAAAAGCCGATGGGTTACTAGAACCATCGGCTTTGCTTACAATATATGAATTCCTATCTCGCCAGGACTCGATTTCATCTTGCTATATCACATGGATGACAAGCTCGGCAGGATGCATTCCTTCCGAGTACGCGGACAATACGACACGCCCCGGTTCTCCCGTGAACCGGATGACCGTGCTGACACATCCCCGGTACATATGCATCCAATGAGCGTCGTAAGACTCACTTGAACTGAGATCCCCATTATCTACAGCAAGGATCACCGCCGGTCCGCTCACGTGGAACGTGACTTTGGAGCTGTCCCGAAATACCGGTGTTCCCTCGCTGTCCTTTGCCCGGACGGTGAACAGCTTTTGATAACCCGCCTTGGCTGCCAGTTGGAGTTCTTCCCTATCAAACCCAAGTCTCACAGCCGGCCCCGCTGTCTTCACCGCATACTGACATACCTCTTGTCCGCGGATAAAGCCCCGGACCGTGATCGTTCCCGGCAGGTAAGGGAGATAGCCTGTAATCATCCGGTTCGGATAGGAGGAAGGTTTATTCACATACATCCGCTTATCGCCCAGCTCCACGGTGACTTCCTCACAATTCGTGGCGATCATATAGGGAATGACGGTCTTGTTGAACTGCGGAAAATTCCAATGGCTCGCATATCTTGGCGTATCCCAATGCTCCTTCACCCCTTCATCCTGAAGCGAATAGTCCATGACGGCCAAATAGACCATCGGTTCCTCCGACCAATAGCTCTCATACAGATAAGAAAGCGGCTTACGCTCATTGTTCGTCCAGAATAAGGAGCCCGCCCATCCTTTGGCCGGATATCCCATCGACTCGCCCAGATAATCGATCCCCGTCCAGAGCATCCCTCCGATGACATAATCGTGCTTTTCCACATCCATCCATGGAACTTCGTCACTGAAATTCTGCATCTGATCGGAGTGCCCTCTGAAAAACTGGTAGGTCTCCGTTCCCAAAATCAGTTTATCCGGAACGGCCTCGTGGATGGCGGGATACCACTGCTCCTGGTAATTGCAGCTGATCACATCGACGATCTCGGCAATTCGCCGGATCCGCTCCACTCTTTCATCCCCATCATAGATTTCCGTATCGCTGACTTCATCCACAAACTGTTGAATATCCTTCACTTGGGAGAGATCTGCATTACTCTCGTATTTAAAGTGCGGGTTCATCGCATAGGTGACCGGCCGGGTATCATCGAGCGTGAGCAGATGATCTTTCAGCATCTTCAAGATCTCGAGCATGGAAGCCTGCCCTTGATATTCGACTTCGTTGCCGACGCCCCACATGAAGATACACGGATGATTGCGGTCCCTCTTCACCATACATTCCAGGTCGGCCTGCCATTCCGTCGCAAAATACCTTCGGTATGAGCCGCCGGTCCATTTATCGAACGGCTCTTCATAGACGAGCAGCCCGAGTTCATCGCACAGATCGAGAAGCTCCGATGCGGGCATGTGGTGAGCCGTTCGGATCGCGTTGCAGCCCATGGCTTTGAATGCCATCAGCCGGTCCTTCCATATCTCCGGACGGACGGCAATGCCGAGGCAGCCCGCATCCTGGTGAATGCAAAATCCCTTGATCTTTGTCCTCCGGCCGTTGATATACATCCCTTTGCCGGCCTTCATTTGGATGTCTCTGACACCGATGCGCAGTCCATAGGTATCCACGATCTGGCTTCCCTCATACAGGGCTAATTCCACATGGTACAAATGCGGCTGTTCCGGGCTCCACAGCTTGACGCTTGGGATCTCGACGCGGATCGTTCCGTCTTGAGCGGATACACCTGTAATCCGCACATGCTCATCAGAAAGGCATGCTTTTACGGAGGAGGACACCCCTGTGGTGATGGTAACAATGCCCATATCTCCATGGATGGCGGTTTTTACTTGAATTTCTTCCGGTTGAAGGTGATTCCGATTCAATTCCAGCAGCTTGACGGTGCGGTAGATGCCTGCCCCGGAATACCATCGGTCGGCCGGAAAAGACGTGTTGTCCACCTTCACCAGGATCTGATTGTCTCCTTCGTGAATGTACTCCGTGATATCCAGCGTGAACCTGGAGTATCCATATTTGCGCCCGCCGGCCTCTTTCCCGTTCACCCATACCGTACTGTTTTCATACACCCCGTCAAACTGCAGCTGGTAAACAGTACCTTCCTTGATTTCTTCCAATGCCAAATTTCTCCTGTACCAGCCGATCCCCCATCGGTCTCTGAAACCCTGAGCGGCCCCCTGCTTCATATTGGGATTGACCGGGGCGTGGATGGCCCAATCGTGCGGCAGCTGAACCCCCTCGAAGTTTTCATCTTCCGGTTCTTTTAATGTAAACTCCCAACCGTGCATGATGTCGGTCTCTATCCGGCTCATCAAATATGAACTCCTTTCGTTGCCTTAACGGCTGCGTCTTTGTTATATTCAAATTATAGATTCGCTCAATAAGCCAAACAATCTAACAATATTAAGTCCTATATCAAAATATTAAGGTGATTCTATGTATAAAAGGCGCATACCCGTCATTACGGATTCGGATAAGGAGTTACCGTATTATCTGGTGGATGTGGGATCGAACTGGAATCAGGAGCATGTCGTGCGTCCGAATGGATATCTGCACCAGTGGATTCAATGCGTGGAAGGCGAAGGCGAGCTGCTGACCGGGGGAAGAACCTATCGGGTGAAAGAGGGTATGGCTATGCTCCTTCTCAAAGGGGTGCCCCATGAGTATTACGCCATAAGCCCTTCCTGGACTGTGGATTGGATCGTGTTCGACGGCCATCAGGTAGAGCCGTTTTTGAAGCGGACGGCGGGGATTCCAACCTCAGGCGCTCTTTATGTATCCAGACCCGATATCTTTGCATCCAAGATCCAAAGCGTCATGGATATCCTGCAAACCGAGGGAACGCTGCAAAGCCTGCAGTGCTCCAGCATGATCTACTCTCTTCTGACGGACATCGTGCAGTATACCTCCATTCATCCGAACAACAGCGCCACCAGCCTGAATTTCAAACTCAAGCCCGTCTTCGAGTATATTGAACAGAACTATGACAAGCCGCTTGCGCTGGAGGAGATGGCCGAGATTGCCGGAATTACGCCGCAGCATTTATGTACGGTATTCAAAAAAACGACCAATAACCGCATTTTTCAATATATTAACTCCGTCCGAATCAAAAAAAGCAAAGAGCTCCTCTTGCAGCACCCCCAGATGCAGATTAAGGAAATCGCCTATTTGACCGGTTTTGGCGATGCGAACTATTTCTGCTCCGTCTTCAAAAAACAGGAACAGCTGAGTCCCAACCAGTTCAGGAAGATTCATCATTATTAAAAAGCAGCTAAGAATAAGAGCGAGGCCGGCGGCATAGCTATGAATATACCAATTCCATTCCGGAAGAATCGCTGTCAGGAGGGATGTTATGTCGATGGAACAGTTCTTTACTGTGGAAGAAACGGCCGTGATGCTGGGCAAGGAACCCCGCCAAATCTATCAGTGGCTGGCACTGGGGGAGCTGACGGGCTACCAGAGGAAAGGGAGAAAGAGCCGCTGGGAAATCCCAGCCTCCTCCCTGAAGCCGCTGCTGCCCGGGAAACTAAGGGAAAGAGATCGGTTGATCCTTGATCTGATAGGGGAACTGAGGGTCATGGAAGAGGCCGCGGAGGGCAGGCTGCTGCAGGAGCTGATGGTTCGAATGGCAGATCGGCTCCAGCCAGAGAGTGAAGACGAGGAGCGGAGCCTGCAAAAGAAACAGGCCTGCAGATCTGCAGGCCTGATAACAGCGGATACGCCGGGCTGGGAAGTGCTGGCCCTGTTCGACCTCATAGACAAGATGAAGTCGGGCGGGATTACGAAAGAGGCGGGTTACCAAATCCTCACCGACAATGATTGGGTCGTCTGGTATGAACATATGACCAACGAACTGGTATGTACTCCTGCTCCATTCCCTCAGGAAGAGCTCGAAGAAGTTCTCTAGTCAAGCTGCAGCGTCTCCGTATTGAGCGTAAACCCTTCGATGACGGCGTCTTCATCCACCTCGATCAAAATGCAGCGTTTCCCTTGATAATTCACTTGTCTTACATACCTTAAATCCTGCGGGCTGACCGAGATGGTGGCCACCTTCGTATCGATCTTGATCGACTTCGAGGTGAACTTCGGAATCACGCTGCTGGCTTTGAGTTCAAAGTTCCTGTCATCGACGACCGTCTGGAACGCCTGCTCCACCTTCTCCGATGTGACATCCTCCACGCCGCTGGCGGTCAGCACACGTTCCAGATCTTTATAATCCAGCTTAGGAGGTTCTTCCTCCTCGTTCGTTTCGATCACCCGGTTGATCTCCTCGTACACATGAGCTAATGTTGCCGCGTCGAGCTGATCTCCCGCCACTTCCTTCACGATTTCTTCGAAAATGAATCGCTCTTCCTGCGCCGTTACCGTCTTCTCCGCATTCAATACCTGTTCGATGAAGTGCGGGTTCAGTTCATTGGCTTTGCCCGCGCAGTACAAAATGTGGTTAACGTCGGATGCGTTGTCCGTCACGCTGGGGTAAAAGAATCCCTGCTCCGGCGCACTTAATTTGATGATGGGATCTACAATATAATTGTACTTGAATTCCCTCTCGACATAATCGAATATCAGCGATTTGCGCTGCTGTTCCGTGCTGTTCACGCTGCCCAGAATGAACGGATGCGCGTACACCTCGTCCCGCTCGCTCACTTCGGCTTCCTCGTTCCTGCTCTTGGTCGGCCGGAAGTACTCCCCGCGGACAAACGTGATCACTGTATCCCGTTCATACTTGGTATCCGCCAGCATTTTCTCCACCAGCAAGAGCATCAGGTTCATCCAGTCTTCCGTTTCGCTCGACAGTGCTTGATGAAGAAGAACCTTCGTAGGCTCCTCCGCTTCCTCTTGAAATCGTAACTCGAACAGCTTCTGATCCAGCTCGCCGGTCAGCAGTTTCTTGAAATTGCCCATATAGAGTTCCTGCTTCTCTCTGTCCAGCATGCCGAACGGCAGACACTCGTAATGATAGATTTCGCTGCTGTCCTTTGTGACATATACATTGAGAATATCGAAAAGCTTGAGCAGATCATGGTCCAGTTTGAATTGCTTGCGAATGTGCGCGATTTCTTTTTTATTCATAATCGGTTCGACAGCTCCTATGAAAGTTATGACCTTATTAGTATAAACGATAGGAGCCCATTTTGCTTCACACGGAATCTCAAAGTTTCACTTCATGCCCGCTCATTCCTAGGTAAACTTCTTATAACTTACAAGAATGACATCGTATGAATTGACCGGGCTGTCCGAAAAATCATCCCCCGTACTCCAGCCTTTAATATCAACAATATGCTGACCGGGAATTTTGGACAAAAACGCATTTACCTTCTCCTGAAGGTAAGCGGGACTGCTATCAACCAACAATTCCACCTGTACTATGTATTTTTCTGAGGACATTCACTTGGTCACCTCCAATCCAATTGTATTCGGACCGCGCCAAATTCAATCCCCTTTTTTCAATCCAATACCTCCTGCTAACAAGGCGGCAAGAAGTCCGTATACACACCATGAACGCCCGCTGCCTTCAAGGATGCGAAATCACTTTGGCTGTTCACTGTGAATGCATATACGGTGATGCTGTTCTCTTTCAACTTGTTCAGAAAATCGCCTGTCAGCCTTGCCGGATCGGTTGCCAGCACACGGATCTGATGCTGATTCATAAACCGGATGATGGTGTCGTCATCGTCGTTAATCATATAAATCGAATAGATTACATGTTGGAACGGGATGATGTTTATGACCATGTCATACATGTCGGGCGTATAGATCTCGGGAATGATCCTGTCCAGAATTTCGGGATCCACTTCCTCCGCAATCTGCTTGATCATCGAATACTGCTTCTTTATCGCGGCAGGATCCAATTCTTTGGTATCGATATCCAGATACATGTCAGGATAATGCTTCATGATCTGTGCAATACACCTGAAATCAAGCGGCGAATACTGATCAGATCGGCTTCAAAAAAACGGAACCCTTTGTTATAGTTCACCTGCCAGGCCTCGTAACTGTTGGTGTTAGGGTGTCCATTGATTCCCCCCATGGCATGGGCAATCATCGGCTTGCTTAGAAACCCCGCTTCCTGCGCGTTTGCTAAGGAAGGCATGGATACAATGAAATAAAGCAGCATGACAGCTTTCAAAGATAAACCCAGCACTTTCTCGAAAATGCGCCTGATCGTTGGAATGGAATGCAGTGCCACGCCCTTCCTCACTCCGATTCGCCCCCTCCGGTTTCTACCCTTTGCAGCGTGACCTCGCCGTTTAGATCGGCAAGCTTTTCCCTTCCGGATTCGATATGACCCAATTTGATGAGGCCGCTGGAATAACCGAAGTCCCGATAAAAAAGGGCCAGGTTTCCCCACGGAGAGTAATAGGTAAAATCGCCGGCTGCCGGATCGAAGCCCGACGGTGCGGATTCAGTGTTCAGCCTTCTCGTAAGCATGCTTATTTTCTCGGTGCCTGCGTAATCTTCAAAGGTCAACGTTAGTGGAAGCTGATTGATAAAATCCCTGCTGGTCGGATGATCATCCATCTTGACAATAACCTCTTGGTTATGGAAAGACATTTTGATTCTGACCTCACTGCTCACGGTACTCCCTCCCTTAAGACGCTTGCTGCCGGTGTCCCCTCCACAAGAAGCAAGGACGATGGCCGCCGCGGCAGATAGCGTAATCACATTTTTCATCTAGGTCACCGCTTCTTTTATTCCTCTTCCACGGAAAGAGGCACCCCGGTGAAGGCGTGCCCCAAGTTGCTGCCGGGATACTTCGTTATTCATTCCCCATCGTGCTGATGTCGATCACAAATCGATACCGGACATCCGAAGCCAGGACACGCTCCCAGGCTTCATCAATCCGGCTGGCGGAAATAACCTCGATCTCGGGAGTGATCCGGTGTTCTGCGCAAAAATCAAGCATCTCCTGCGTTTCGCGGATGCCGCCGATCATCGATCCGGCAAACGACCGGCGGTGCATGATCAGTGAGAATACATTCACGGATAACGGGTCCGAGGGAGCACCCACATTGACCAGTGTACCGTCCAGCGCCAGCAGTGAAAGATAGGCACTGATATCGATCTTCGCACTTACGGTATTGACGATGAGATCGAACGAACCGGCCAGTTTCTGAAATGTCTCCGGATCGCTCGTGGCATAGTAATGGTCCGCGCCAAGCCGCAAGCCGTCTTCTTTCTTTTTCAATGATTGTGATAAAACCGTAACCTCCGCCCCCATGGCATGAGCGAGCTTCACAGCCATGTGTCCAAGCCCGCCCAAGCCCACAACAGCCACCTTCTTGCCCGGAGCGGCCCCCCAGTGACGCAGCGGTGAATACGTGGTGATGCCTGCGCACAGAAGCGGTGCCGCCGCGTCAAGCTCCATACCGTCAGGAATTCGAACCACGAAGTCTTCCGTTACGACGATGTGGGTAGAATAACCCCCCTGCGTATACTGCCCGTACCTGTCGACCGCCCCATAGGTGCCCGTCATTCCCCCCAGGCAGTACTGCTCTTCTCCTTGATGGCAGTGATGGCATTCTCTGCAGGAGTCAACCATACAGCCTACCCCTACCCGGTCGCCAACGGCATATTTCGTGACTTCCGGACCCACCTGGGTAACGATTCCGGCGATCTCGTGTCCCGGAACGAGAGGATAGTTCACCGGTCCCCACTCGGCGCGGGCTGTATGGATGTCCGAGTGGCATATGCCCGCGTACTTGATCTCAATGAGGACATCATGCGCCTCGAGATCTCTGCGCTCTATCGTGGTTGGTTTGAACGGACCTTCGGGGCTGAATACGGCTCGTGCCTTGGCAGTAATCATCTGCTATTACCTCCTGCGATTCATGAAATATCGTTTTTGTCGAGTGCATTCCACTCACTCCAATGAAACAAAAAGCCCATAAACAAAATGAATTGTTTAATCAACCTTTGTCTATTATTATAGGAGTAAGAGACTTTCATTCAATGGTTAAATCCATGCGAATTGTTGATATATCAACAAAAGAGTCGAAACTGTTTATTATTTAAGAAAGATTGGTGGAGTACGATGGCAAAGGTGGACCGGAGAATTCTGAAAACGCAGGAATCCTTGAAAAAAGCGGTCATTGAACTCATGACCGAAAAAAATTTCGATGACATTACCATTCAGGATATCGCAGACCGGGCAAACGTAAATCGCGGAACCATATATCTTCATTATCAGGACAAATATGATTTGTTGGATAAACTGATCGAAACTCACATTAATGAAATGGGGGAGATGGATACGTGGGCGTGCCAGATGGATTGGGTCGATGCGCTGGTGCCTTATTTTGAATATTTCGAGAAGAATTATTTGTTTTTCTCGACCATGCTGGCCAGCAAAGGGACTCCCTCATCCTTTCGTACCCGGCTTCTTGCTTCCTTTATGGAAGGGTTCAAAGGGGAGATTGACAGGGAAAGCGGCAGGAATACGGATTTAAGCGAAGACGTGATCATACAATACGCGGGTACTGCTTATGTAGGAGTCATCGAATGGTGGATCAGGAACGGTATGCCCTATCCGCCGCGGGTCATGGCCAGGCAGGTTGGAGCCTTGCTGGAGCGAAGCCTGTAATCCAAAACCAAGAGCGTCCAGCTTCATCGCTGAGACGCTCTTGGGGCTTGCCTTGCCTGATCTCTTGTCTAGTTACGGGGCCACGCTAACGTCTGAGCACGCTTAGACTGTATTCCCGCCCGAACCTGGGAGCGAGTACGCTCCAGAGCGTCCCCACCGCGGTCTCCACTTGGGCCATACCGTCCGGAACACCGACTTCTACCGGATCGAGTCCCATCTCGGATATCAAATGGGCAACGGTTGCGGTAGCTGCGGGATCATCCCCGCTCAAGAAAGCCGCCGCGGTGCCGGCATCATAGCGCGGGTCAGCCAGCACTTCCCAAGGCAGCGTATGAAAAGCCCGGACTACGTGAGCATTCGGAGCCAGACGCCGGACCTCCGCATCCGCGGATTTGCCGTCGTATCTGTTGGTGCAGTTGATGAGGATCTTTCCCTTCAGATCGCCCGCCTCGGCAAGCACGCGCTCCACATCGTCGGGCAGCACGGCCAGCAGGATGACCTCGCCGAACGCTGCCGCTTCCCTGATCGTGCCGGCTTGTGCGTTGGTGCCCGCGTCCTGCAGCAGCAGCTTGATCTTCTGGCTGTGGGGATCCCGTGAGCCGAACATCACTTGGTGCCCAAGTGCCGCCCATCGTTTCCCCAGAGTTCCCCCCATATTCCCTGAACCTATTGCAGCGATCTTCATCTTGCCGCCGCCTCCTTTTCCAACAGCCTGTGGTAGAAGTCCAACTTCTCTTTCGTCTGCCCGATGATACCCGCCAAGGCCAGGTACTGCGCCTCCATTCGGGCCAGATGCTCTGACAGAATTTGTGTTCGGCCTGCGATAGTCTCCCTGTCTTCATCGCTTAGCGGGAAAGCAGGATTCGCGAAACATCGTCCTTCCTGCAGGAACGCCTTCATTTCTTCCAGCGACAACCCCGTCCTCTTGAGACAGTGCAAAGATGACAGCAGCCGAACATCGTCTTCACTGTACAATCTTACGCCCCCTGGACCTCTCCCGGGCGGCTTGGTCAAGCCGATTTTCTCGTAATACCGGAGTGTGTCGATGCTGAACCCCGAGAGCTCCGCCGCTTGCCCGATCGAATACATCGGATCTCCTCCCTTCTCTGATGATTATTATTCTAAAGGCTGGAGCCGACTCCAGGTCAACACCCGATTCCCTGCATCAAGTGGTCAAAGAACACACGAAGCGGGCTTTTCCCTTCAGGAGTTCGGGGGAAACGCTGGTGGAGGAGGCGAAAATCGGTGTTGTCACTGATTTGGTCCATACCGCCGAATCTAAAGTCGGAAAGCTTGCGTAACGCAGGTTCCCCGATCCTGCTTATCAGTGCCTCCGCAAAACGACCGCCGCCGATGACCGTAAATGGCCGATCAAAAAAGAGGCGCGGCTCTACCTCAAGCGGTTCTGTCAGCTGCAGTCCGTTATGCAGCCGTGCGACGAGCCGGTAGGCAGCCGCCAGCGCTTGCTCTCGCTCCCGCCAAGCTGCTGCCTGTTGTGCCGCCAGCAGCTGGGGCATCAGTTCGGATGCACAAGCAAGCTGCCGGAAGGCGGTGCCGAACCATTTGGGATAAGGGGCATACCGTCGCTCGATAAGGAAACAAAGGCTCATGACGTCCGTTAGGAGACGGGACGCAATAAGGGCTGCCCCCAGTTCATCTTCCATGAAGCCTGCTCTTGGCATCAGATGCTCCTCCTGCCCGATCCGGTTCCATACCGAGGCCATCAGGAACAGCCACACATCCTGCGGATAATAACCCAGCCGGCCGCGGGCCGCCGTTAACTCGCCGATATCGTCGCGGAATACAGCTCCGCCCGTAAGCTCCGCCAGCGTCTGAGAAGGTATCGTCAGCCAATCGAGCAGTTCCAAACCCTCCAGCACTTTGGACGGGCAGACGCCGAGTCTTCCGCTGTAATAAGCCGGTACGGTTGTAACCACGGTCTGTTCGATATGCACAGGAAAGCCATGAAACGCTGCCGGGGCATCCTTGTGTAGGGCTGCAAGGACCTTTTCTTGCTGCAATACGTCTGATTCACGGATGAAGATCAACACACGCGGCCCCCAGTCGTGGTCACGCGACATCGAGGTGTCGAAGCCAAGCACTTCGCTGCCCGGGCCGACCAGCGCTGATGCGTACGGGAGCGCAGGCATGCAGGACGCGAGCCGCGGTGCGATGTAATTGTCATGAAACGCGCGGCTTACCTGAATCCCGGGGATATGGTCGTTCACGATCGTTTCTCCTTTCGGTAAGCGGGCTTCTTAATGATCTTCATGCAAAAACCCCTCATTAGGCCTTTGTCATCCAAGGTGACTCCAATGAGAGGTTTTCATCTGTTTTGCATTGAATTTACTTTGTGATTTCCATTTTATACGGAGTGGGAATGGGGATTCTAATCATTCAAGCCCTTTCCAGCCAGGATTTGCTCCATACATTTTTCAACCCTTGATTCCCGGGTTTTGGATTGCTTCGGTTGAGAAAAAAAAAGAAGGTATGCTCTCTGCCGTCCCGGCGTCAATGCTTCAAAAGCCGTTTTCAAGTCAGGCATGTCATCGAGTTTGTTTTGAAATTCTTCGGGAATGGTGTAATCCGTATTCTTTTTATAGGCCACTTCCAAACCGGCTTTTTCCACTTCGATGGCTTCATAAATATAGTCTCTCAGGATGGATTCCATTTCAACGATTTGTTGGGCATGGGTGAACCGGATCTGGCGCGCCGCCTGTACATTCTCCGTTTGTTGGATGAGAATCCCGTGGGGATCCTTCATCAAAGCGCCCTTGTGAAACAGGAGGGCACAATACTCTTTGAATCCGTGGATTAAGACGATGTTTTTATTCTCCAACGTGTAACAAGGATGCATCCACTTGATTTCTTCGGTCAGCCCGCAGTCAAGAACGATCTCTCTCAACTTCACGAATTCTTCCTTCCACTCTTTGACTTTGCCTAAATAAGCATCTACCTTAGGATTCATTCTCCGATTCATCGTCAAGGTACACTCCTCTTCCATTCTTCGCATGCAGCTATTGTTCCAGCATCTTCTCCAGCTCGCCGCACCATTTACTCCAGCCATACTTCGCTCCACCCAGTGCTTGAGCGTTTGAGATTCCCGTTTGTTCGAGATGAAGGTTAACCTTCCCGTCCCCTATAGCCCGCAGCGTCCAGGTAACCGTGTGCTTCTCTCCGCTGGACCAAGTATAAGACAAGCGATGGGGCTCCTCCACGATAAGCACTTCGCCTTCAATAATCCCGTTCCAGAATTCGTTCGGCTGAGTTCGAAACTGAAATCGGTGTCCTACGACGGGTTTAAAATCATTCTCCATCGCTTGGCCGGTGTGGATGTTGGCCACCCACTTGGCAAGCTTGCTTGAATCGGTTAAGGCGGACCAAAGCTTCTCGATCGATGTCGTAAACTGAAAATCCATGGATAAGGTGAGACTCATTCTTCTTCCTCCTCTAATAGCTGGCTCAGGCGCAGCATATTCGCACTCCAGAACTTGCTGTAGAAAGCCACCCACTCTTGAATTTCTCTGAGCGGCGAGGCGTTTAGCCGAAACCGCGTTTCTCTGCCGACTTTCCGGTCAAGGACCAGCCCGGCCTCCTTAAGGATGGTCAGATGCTTGGAAACCGCTGTACGGCCCATTTGGAACTGTGCCGTTAATTCATGAAGCGGGATCTCCTCTGCCTCTGCTAACAAACGAATCAGCTGGCGCCTCGTTGGATCTGCAATGGCGTCAAATACATCCCGCAGCGGGTTGTTCTCGCTCACAGCTACCCTCTCCAATTGATTATTTTATGTAGTGGAAATCTATTATGTGGCACGAAGGGACAGCCGGTATGATCAACACCTCCTTATAGGATGCGGCTCTTCGGACGAAGTGCCCACGAGACGATATTCAGCGCGGCATAGAAAAGCGGAAGGATCATATAAAACCCGTAAGGGCCATAATCGTCAGCAAATGCATGAGATAAAGCCGCTCCGGTCATTAAAAAGAAAATACCGGCGTGAGCCCATTCATTAAGACGGGGAAAACCCGGCACGACGACAGCGATAGCTCCAAGCACTTTCCAAATCCCGAGAATGGTCATGACGTATAACGGGTACCCCAGCTTCGTCACTAACTCGACGTTCCCCCCAAGTTGCATGAGCTGCCCGATTCCACTTAACATCACAGCTGCTGCGAGCAGTGATGTGACGGACCAATAAGCAGTCCTTCTCCCCCGGGCCTGGGTTACTACTCTCGCGGCTGCTCCCGCACCGATCATCTTAGCCATTTGCTGCCTCCTCATCCTGGTTTCAAGTGAAACTTATTCGGCTTCCAACGTTCCGGATGACTGACTTCCAATTGGACACCATTTGGTGACAATTTGATTATACGACACCTTTTGGTGTCCTGTCAACAGCATTTGGAAACTGCGGTTTGTTGGATATTGCCCCGTTTGCCCAGCGAAGGCAGCCTGTCGCTCTGACCGGCTGCCTCCGTTACTTCAAGGATTTGAATTGATTCGTCTTTTCTCAGCCGGCAGCATCTCAAAGCTCATATGCCATAATGCAGTATACAGCTTTTTCCTTTTGCTCCCTGAATGGCCAGGTCGTGTAATGCAGTAAGTTGATGTATGATTTCCGGTTTGTCTATTTTATATTTCGCCTCTTCCCAGAATCCCTCTGGTCCGTCTTCTTTCCATATGGCTTTACCCCCGATACAAAAGGAATCGGGCGCCTCTCGCATAAGTCCGATCCAATGGCTCAATATTCGGATCATTTTGTTTATTCCCGGCTCCTTAATCCAGGTCAGATCGTAAATATTCAAGCCGTTCTCTTCTGCACCTGTTATAGGATTATAAGTCGGAATCCACTGAAACGTATCAAACATATAATCCATGATTAAATCCGAAATATGTACTTTATAGGTCCAAGTGTCACGATTGTTGAGGTACCACTCCACTCCGTCTTCTATAATGACTTCCTCGGGAATCAGAAAAAAATCATGAGAGAGACTCACTTCATCACCTGCTTACTTAATAACTAAAAAGGCAGCCGCGGCTGCCTGGCTTTCTTTTGCGAAATAACACATTTTGATAAGATACTACTCTCTTCCCTTTTTTCTCTTTATCATCAGGAGTATTGCGTAAAGAGTTAACAAAACGGCACTTATTGCCAGAAAGATACTTCCCACATCTTTTCTAATTCCACCAATGACATACGCAAGGATCCCACTTGAAACTAGCATATAGCTTGTTTCCACGACTCTTACCGGAGCTGTTTTGATACTTTGAATCATTCGGCAGAGTACAAAAAGCATGACCCCACAATAAACTGCAATCGCAAAAAACAATGTAATCTTAATCCCTCCCGAGCCCTATAACAACCATCAGTATTCTCGTTTATTCCCCTTTTTTACAAACTCCCAGTCGACCTCTACATTTTTTCTAACTCTTTGCAAAAGATGAAACAAGATTTCCGTCTCTTCTTCGGAGAATCCAGCTAACGCAACTGAGTTGGAATGGTCCCCTTCTCTCTTTAGGAAAGGATAGGCTTGCTTCCCTTTCTCCGTTGTAAACAGCCTTTTAATTTTTTTATTCGTTTCATCGTCTTTCTTTTCAATAAAACCTTGCATTTCCAGCTTTTGGATCGCACGGGCCGCGGTGGTTCGGTCGACCTTTATCATTTCCGCCAGCTTATCTTGAATAATCCCTGGATTCTCATAGATTCGAACCAGGTATAAATACTGTCCTTTGGTAAGGTCAATTTCCTTAAACTCCATATTGCTTATCGAATCCAATGCTCTTGCGATCATCCCAATCTCACGAAGGATCTCTCTCATTCGATCACCACTCTCCGGATGCATTATTGTTGCATTTACAACAATATTAGTTTTGTATTATACTCTGTTCATAACGTCTAGTCCATTATGACGATTTTTGCATAAAAAATAAATCCGGAAAGGCTGAGAATGAATGAATCCCCTAAGAGTCACCCAACCCGAGGAATTGGAGACCGCATTTACGATTCGAACGAAAGTATTTGTCGAGGAACAAGGTGTAGCACTTGAAGATGAGTTTGATGAATGGGATACGCTGGATGGACCATGCGAGCACATCGTAGCCTGCTTCGACGGGCAGCCGGCCGGGACGGGAAGAGTACGCCTGCTTCATGGATTCGCCAAATTGGAGCGGATCTGCATCCTGGAGCCTTACCGTAACCATGGGATCGGGAAAATAATCATTCGCACGTTGGAAGGGATTGCAGAAGAAAAGGGAGCACAACTGGTTCAATTACACGGACAAACGCAGGCACAGGGGTTCTATGAAAAACTCGGCTATCGGGTTTCGTCGGAGGAGTTTATGGAAGATGGCATACCTCATATTCTGATGAGAAAAGAATTATCTAAAGCGGAACAATGAAAAGGATGAGGAAAACAAGATTTCTCCTCTATAGCTGCGGGATTTTCATTCTAACACTCGGCGTCTCTTTGACGATCCAATCCGACCTTGGCACCTCCCCTTTTGATGCGCTTTTGGTCGGTCTATCGGAGCATGTCGGACTTACGGTGGGGAGCTGGGAAGTGATACTGGCCGTACTCCTGCTATGCTGTAATTCGCTGCTAAGCAGACAAAGACCGGAAATATCAGGGCTGGTCACTGCGTTGATAACAGGCGTGGGTATTGATATGTGGCTATTTTTTGTCAACGATTGGATCGAGCCCGCAACGTGGTTCGGCAAGCTCTTTTGTTTTGGAGCAGGCTTGCTTGTCATAGGATTGGGTACTTCCATCTACTTGCACACCCATATTGCCCCCATACCGGTGGACCGGCTGACATTAATACTCCAAGCATTAACCCGGACGAATATCCTGCTTTCGCGTACATTCATTTATCTCTTCTTCTTGATCCTGGCGGTACTATTCCGTGGACCCATTGGGATTGGGACTTTACTGACCGTATGCCTAGGCGGCATCATTCTCAATTCCTTCATGCCGCTTACCCAAAAAGCCCTGGATCCCTTGCTAACCAATGGGGATTCAGCAGCCAACGATACTTCAATCCGGAGCCATCCACGATAGGATGGTTTTTTGCTTTTGTTCCGGCTATGCGTCCTTGTATAGCACTTCGTAAATCGTCTTTACAAAGTTTTCATTGACAACCCGTCAAAGGGACTATATATTGATGATGATAATCATTATCAACTATGCTGAGGAAGGGTATGTACATGCACATGAAGGCAAAACGAAACCTCTCAATCAAAACACTACTGATTTCGGCAGCGCTGATGATTCCACTCGTTGGTTGTTCCGGCCAGCAAGCAAGCCCAACACCTGCACCGTCCGTAGATGCTTCTGCAAGTACGGTAACGACTAAAACGGAAACACCTGCCTCCCAGGATGCCAATTCCCCATATCCGATCAAGATCAAGCATGCTTTTGGTGAGGCGGTTATTGAAAGCAAGCCGGAACGGGTGGTTACCATTCAATGGGCTAATCATGATGTCGCTATCGCTCTCGGAGTTGTGCCTGCAGGCTTCTCGGCGGCGAATTACGGCGTTCAGGACGGCAGCGGTCTTTTGCCTTGGACAGCTAAGAAGCTCAAGGAGCTCGGTGTAGAGAAGCCTAATATTTTTCAGGATACGGACGGCCTTGATTTTGAAGCGATTTCCGATGCCAAACCGGATGTCATTCTTGCAGCCTACTCCGGCATAACCAAGGAAGACTATGATATTCTCACCAAAATTGCACCGGTTGTGGCCTATCAGACCACGCCTTGGGTAACCACTTGGCGGGAGCAGATCCAATATAATGCAGCAGGAATGGGCATGAAAGCGGAGGGCGAACAGCTCATTAAGGATACCGAGAAGCTGATTAAGGAAAAAGCAAGCAAATATCCTCAGCTTCAGGGCAAAAAGGTGGCCTGGGTCAACTTCTCGGCTAAAGATCTGTCCAAAATCAATCTGTATACGCCTGCAGATCCTCGAAGCGCTTTTCTGATCGAGCTGGGAATGGTTTATTCGGAAGGTGTTGCAAAACAGATTACGGATCCATCCAAATACTCCATGAATCTGAGCGCTGAAAATGCCGACATCCTTAACGATGCCGATCTGCTGATTGGGTATGGCGATGAAAAATTGTACCAAGCGGTTAAAGCGGATCCCCTGCTTGGCAAAATTCCGGCGATCCAAAGAGGTTCCGTTGTATTTATTGGCAACGGCACGCCTTTGGCCGCCTCCGGAAACCCGAATCCGCTCTCGATTGCTTATACCATTGACGAGTATCTGGAATTAATCGGAGGAGCCATTACAAAGATCAATGAATAGATCATCGGTTTCAAACCACACCCATCCGGGTTCACCTATTCCGAGGAATTATACCAACGTGCTGGTGATTTGTTTGGTTTTGCTCGGCCTATGCGTAGTGGCCTCTCTGGTCTTAGGCTCCCGCCCGGTGAGATTTCATGAACTGATAGACGGTTTATTCCACCCTAACGCAGATTCCTATGGGGCAGACGTCGTTCGCAAGCGGATCTCCCGAACCGTATTCGGATTATGCTGCGGGGCGGCACTCGGAGTGTCCGGAGCACTGATGCAAGCCGTCACCCGCAATCCGATCGCAGACCCCAGTATCCTGGGAGTAAACACAGGCGCATCCTTGTTCGTTGTTTGCGGAATTGCGTTCTTGAACATAAGCACCGCGAATCAATATATTTGGCTGGCTTTGGCCGGGGCTTTGATTACCGCAGTATTCGTATTCGGAATCGGCTCCATGGGGCGTGGCGGTGCTACGCCCCTTAAGCTTGTCCTGGCGGGTGCCGCCACAAGCGCCGCCCTTTCATCGCTGGTCAGCGCGATTATGATTCCACGCTCCTATGTCATGGATCAATTCAGGTTCTGGCAGGTGGGAAGCGTCGGGTCGGCCAACTGGAGCGCGATTGCTACCTTCGCACCGTTTCTGATCGTCGGCATACTGATCGCCATCATTACGGCCCCGGCGCTGAATGCGCTGGCCCTGGGAGACGATGCCGCGACCGGGCTGGGCGTCCGCACAGGTATACTGAGGCTGGCTGCGGCGCTTGCGGGTGTTCTTTTGTGCGGAGCGGCTACGGCGCTGGCCGGGCCTATTGGGTTTGTCGGGCTTTTATCAACGCATGTCGTACGTCTTATGCTTGGCCCCGATCTGCGTTTCGTTATTCCGTTGTCCGCTGTCTCAGGAGCGATCATTCTGATGGTATCCGATGTCACCGGCAGGCTCATCGGCAGCCCCGGTGAGCTTGAGGTCGGCGTGGTTACAGCATTTATTGGAGCTCCAATCCTGATCCTATTAGCTATGAGAGCGAAAGTGCGTTCATTATGAAAACTACAACCGTTGAGTTTATTATGGCGGGCAGACGTCAAAGACGCCGCCGAGGGATCCTTGTTACCGGCTTACTTGCGCTCATTTCATGCCTTCTCTGCTGTGCCATGCTCTTACTGGGGAGCACGATTTATCCGGTTAAAGATGTCGTCCGGGCGCTGGCGGGCGAGCAGATCAAAGGCGTGTCTTTTGCAGTTCATACCCTTCGTCTGCCGAGAATGCTGGCAGGTGTTTTTGCCGGATTTGCTTTCGGTCTTGCCGGAAACACCTTTCAGACCATGCTGCGCAACCCTCTTGCGAACCCGAATGTAATCGGAATAACGTCCGGCTCGAGCGCAGCAGCTGTTTTTTGCATCCTCATCCTTCATACAAGCGATGCTGTGGTTTCCGCTGCCTCGGTCATTGCCGGTCTTGCTACCGTAATCATCATTTATCTATTATCCAGGGGAACGTCATTTTCGGTCGGGCGATTAATCCTGGTCGGCATCGGCGTACAGGCCATGCTTAGCGCCGTGATCTCGTATCTTCTGCTGGTGGGTGCACAACAGGATATTCCCGCGGCCCTGAGATGGCTGAGCGGCAGCCTCAATGGCGTTCAAATGCATGAGCTTCCGTCTCTGGTTATCACGGTTCTGGTCTTGGCGCCTATCGTTATCGTGCTTGGAAAACACTTAAGTATATTGGAGCTGGGCGAGCAGTCGGCCGCTTCTCTCGGCGTACATACGGACAAAACAAGAATAGCGCTGATCTTCAGCTCCGTCTGCATGATTGCTCTTGCTACCGCTGCCACAGGTCCAATCGCCTTTGTCGCTTTCCTTTCAGGACCGATAGCCAAAAGATTAGTCGGAGCCGGCTTTTCAAGCGTCATTCCGGCGGGTCTCGTTGGCGTGAATTTGGTTTTGGCGGCCGATTTATTCGGACAATTTGCTTTTGAGACCCGATTCCCTGTGGGCATCATCACCGGAATACTCGGAGCGCCGTATCTGATCTTCTTGCTCATCCGGATGAATCGAAAGGGAGATTTATAAATGAAGCCGACCCATCTATTCCAAGCCGAACAAACCGTTGCCGGATATGAGAACAAAACGGTTGTTCAGGGAGTAAGCCTTGTTATCCCAAGTCATAAAATCAGCGTGATGATCGGGGCCAACGCCTGCGGAAAATCTACACTTCTAAAAACACTGGCAAGGCTGATCAAACCTACATCCGGAAAAATCACCCTTGACGGAAAGCCCATCGAGACAATCCCGCCAAAACAACTGGCTCGGATAGTAGGACTGCTGCCTCAATCCCCCATTGTCCCTGAAGGAATTACTGTTGCAGATCTGGTTGGGCGAGGAAGATTTCCGCACCAATCCTGGTTCGGCGGCTGGAGCAAAAAGGACTATGAGGCCGTTGCCGAAGCGATGGAAATCATGAAGATTACAGAGCTTGCAAATCGCAATATTGACGAGCTTTCAGGCGGCCAAAGACAGCGCGTCTGGATTGCCATGGCACTGGCGCAGCAAACCGACATTTTATTTCTCGATGAGCCTACCACCTTCCTGGATATTACCTACCAGGTGGAAATTCTGGACCTGCTCACAGACCTGAACCGAAAGCATGGAACGACCATTGTCATGGTTCTTCATGATATCAACTTGTCCGCACGTTATGCAGATCATATCTTTGCGCTGCGCGAAGGAAAACTAGTGGCAGAGGGCGATCCATCCAAAGTGATTACAAGCACGTTGGTCAAAGACATCTTCGATTTGGACTGCACCGTCATTAAAGACCCCATCTCGGGTTCCCCGCTAGTGGTACCCATAGGGCGATATCATGTTCATCAGGAATGACTGTACTCTTTAAATGATTAGCTATCCATTAGTAGAATGAAGCTTCTCTCTACCGCTTACCGCATCTCCCCGCAGGAGGGACAAATGTTCCCTCCCCGGGGGCGATTTCCGCGCCTCTCTCTTCGTTTAATTGATGTTCATGGCCATCTGCTGCGCCTTCAGACACAATTCCGCCGCCAAGAAAGCATGCTCTTGCGTCATGGCTTTTTCCGTACGATGCAAGCAGTCCAGAATCAACTCTCCGAAGAATGGACATCCCACCTTGCCATTTACTTCAAAATGGTATTCGCCTTCCTTATTGACCAAATACACATGATTGCTGGATTGGTCCCGAGCAATATCGATATATTTCCTTAGTTCAATGTAGCCCTCTGTTCCCAAAATAACCGTACGTCCGTCTCCCCATGTACCTAACCCATCCGGGGTAAGCCAGTCGACCCGGAAGTAATTCGTGGCCCCATTATCTCCTAACAGGGTCGCGTCACCGAAGTCTTCCAGTTCCGGGTAATCAGGGCAATTGTAATTTGCTATCTTGCTATGCAGTACCTCCGCCTTCTTACAACCGGCATAGAAGAGGAATTGTTCGATCTGATGGCTGCCGATATCGCAAAGGATGCCGCCGTAATGTTCCCTCTGGAAGAACCATTCCGGTCTGGATGGAGCGTTCAGCCTGTGCGGACCGAAGCCCGTTACTTGAATCACACGTCCGACTGCTCCCTGCTCGACAAGCTGACCGGCATACACCGCCGCTTCCACATGCAGCCGTTCACTGTAGTAAACCATGTACTTCCTTCCTGTTTCTCGAACCTTCGAACGGGCCGCTTCCAGCTGCTCCAGCGTGGTAAAAGGAGCTTTATCCGTAAAATAATCCTTCCCTGCGTCCATTACCCTGAGTCCCAGCTCGCAGCGTTTGGAAGCAACGGCCGCACCCGCGACCAAATGAACCTGCGGGTCTGCAAGAATCTCCTCTTCTGACGCTGCAATGGTAACCTGGGGGTAGGTTCGCGCGAAGGCCTCTGCCTTGACAGGGTCGCGGTCATACACCCACTTTAGCGTTGCACCGGCTTCAAGCAAACCATTCACCATACCGTAAATGTGACCATGGTCGAGCGCCACCGCAGCAATAATAAATTCACCAGGCTTCACCACCGGATTGGGCTTCCCTTTTGGTGCATAGTTCATTCCGTCGTTCTTCTGCATTCCCCTACTACCTCCGCGTTTTCTTTTTGTTTAACCGTACAAATGCGGTTCATACAAAGATAATAGCCGAGCAAGCATTGGAATTGTGCTCCGTTATGGTGGAAAAATAACACAGGATTGCGGTTATTGTACTTGTTTGTGCCCCGGGTATGACTAGGAACACGGTTGCGTCTTCACGAAAAAAAGCGGCAGCCGGAAAGCCGGCAGCCGCATAGGGAAGATGGAAGCTATCGAGTGATATTGGAGAGCAGCTTGTGATCACGGCGGCCGTCTCGGCGGGCGCGATCCTCGCGTCCCTGCTTGGGAGCATGAAAAATACTTGGAAATATAAACAAAATATAACACAAAAGACAGGGTCGTTATGCTACCCTAAAAAAGAAAGTCATGATTCGATTCAATGTCGGAGAGGACGATGATGGATGGGACAAGAAATTCAGAAGCCGCATATGATCTTTGGCACGAAAGGCAATGATGTGCTGACCGCTTCCAAGCCGGGAGGAGGTCACCTCATCGCAGGAGCGGGTGATGATTACCTGCTGGCGTTGAACAGCGGCAGCAATGTGCTTCACGGAGGAGACGGGAACGATTGGCTCCAGGCAGATGGGTTCTCCAACATCCTGTATGGCGAGAGAGGCGACGATGATCTGAACGTCCGCAACGATCGAAACCGGATCCATGGCAATGAAGGTGATGATCAGTTTCAAGTCAAAGGGAATGATCATCTGGTGACCGGCGGGCTCGGGAATGACGATATGACGGTGGCCGTGAACGGTTCTTCCGTTCACGGCGGAGCCGGCGATGATCATATCCGCCATTCGAGCACGAGTTATGGGGAGCAAAGTAACCGCTCCACCTTTGATCTGGGCGAAGGACAAGATCAGCTGAGGCTGTATGGCTGGAACAACCAAGTCCTTGCTGGCAGCGGGGATGATACCGTCTCCGTTTATTTCGTGACTCAGAGCCGGATTGACGCGGGCGCGGGCAACGACACCCTCATCGTGGAGGAATATTGGAACCACGGCAATACATTTATCGGCGGGTTCGGGGATGACCGTATATATAACTACACGGATCAATCCGCAAGCGACCGCGGCTCCAACAACCGTTACTACGGGGGCGGCGGCAATGATACGATCTACGTTTCCGGCGAGTTAGAGACAGCCCTGGGGGGAACGGGGAACGATACGCTGCTTGCGGCCGAATCATTACCGACGAACCATGCTGTGCTCAAGGGCGAGTCGGGCAACGATATTATTGGATTTGAACACGTTTCCAGCGGGAGATTTAACCTGATTGACGGCGGAGATGGCAATGATACGCTTTCTGCCAAGGACAAATATAACACGTTGACAGGCGGCGCGGGCAGCGATGAGTTGAGCGTGAAGCTTCAGGACACATCGGATAACACGCTGTCCGGCGGCAGGGGCTCGGACACATATCGAATCGGTGAAGATACCGGGCTGAACTGGATCCGGGAAGAGGGCCTGGTCAGGGAGACCGATCGTGTCATTTTCGAAGCGGTCTCCGCATCGGAAGTCACGGTAGGCCGCCAGGGGAACGCGCTTCAGATCTACAGCGAATCGGAGAAGCTGCTCATCGAAGACTTCTGGGGCAAGGCCGGCAGCCGCGTAGAACAGTTCCTCTTCTCCGACGGCACGCTCTGGACGGACAAGCAGGTTGAAAGCCTGATCCAGGCCATGGCGGCAAGCGGTACGGCAGCCGGGACAGCGGACGGGAACACGGCTTCCCCTGCGCCCGAGATGCTTTCCCTGCTGCTCGCAGGCCAAGGGACCTCGCAGCTGTAATCGGAACCTGCTGTACTAGAGACTGCTATTTCCCGAGGGGGACCTCAGAGATAGCAGTCTGATTTTGTTTGTGCATCGACAAGTACCTCACTCAGACAGTTTGACCTCAATAAACTTCGCCGCCTGCACGCTTTCGATATAAAACTGCGTCTCGGAATTTAAGTGCCTTGGGCTAAGCACAAACCTCGGGCTTACACCGTAAGCACCAATGAGATAGCTGACCGAAACATCGTGATCAGTGAATCTCAGGAGAATCGTTCCATCCGGCGCCGGACCATGACCTTCCCTGATGCTGCTCCCGAACTTCGATGTTCTCAGGTAGTCTAGCAGCTCTTTTTCCTCTTTCTCGCCAAGAATAGTTCCTTTGGACAAAGCTGTTGCTTTGGACGGTGGGAACAAAAATACCTTTACTGCTTGATTATTGTTCAGTTCGTTCTTGAACTGATTCCAAACCCGGCGATCCGTCATGTTATCCGTGACAAGATACAAAGATCCTGCAAGCAGCATCATGCTGAACAGAGGGATCAGCATTCCTTTCTTTTTAAGCAAAGTGTCCCTCCATTCTTATTCGTCAAGAGCTGCGACTCCCTAATCGAGACCCTTCGTTTTTGGACGGCGCATGTATACCTTGTTCCGACATCTTGTCCCACCACATAATTAGATATAAATCTAATTAGACGATAATAAAATCAGGTTCTATTGTCAAGGAATTGTTCACGAATACTAAATGAGCTGCTTTACTCAAAAAGGAAGCAGCTGCCGTAATGGCGAACTGCTCCCTGATTATTCCACTGTGATCCTTTATGCATCTACCATTGAAGCTGCTCTTCTAAAATATTGATTAGCAGCGCAGCTTCATTCCTTCCCATCCATTTCTTAAAAAAGTTTCTTCAGTAATTTTGAGTATTTTATCCGTTGCTTCTTTACTTGCAGGATCCGTCATGAGTACCAAGAATATATCTCTTAACTCATCTGCTCTGGATAGAACTTTATCTTTAGACTTATCTTCCCTCAAAGAAATATACAAGTACTCTAAACTGATATCCAAACTATCATTCTGTTCCTCATATGATGTTAAATCAGAGATAGAAGCCGCATTGGAAACACTCGATAAGACGGATCGATAAGTATCGTCATTCATGGTCAGGCTCAAATTACTGAGAACGCTGCTTAGTTCATGCTTAAATCTATTGTTGATTGAGGTTTGTAATTTTTGTGCTTTAAAATAGGAATAACCCGAGATTGCCAAGCCAGCTACAAGAAGCGCTATAAGAAAAGCCCATTTTCTCAACCTCTAACACCTCTTTCATGTTCAGTACCATCCAAATGGACGCTTATTTTCATTGTTTTGTTGCTCCACCGGCTCAGCCATGAAACCAATGCAGTATTTTTCCAACACGAAAAAGCTCCCCATACAGCGGCAGGTACTACTCACCTGTCTGCCATATGGGAAGCACGATCAACTTCTATCCGCTCCCTGTTTATTGCGTCCCCTCATAGGAAAGGATGACCTTAATCCATATGCGAGCCGCCGTTAATATCGATTTCCTCCCCCGTAATGTAGGAAGCTTCTTCGGAAGCGAGGAAAGCGATCGCCGCTGCAATCTCTCTGGTTTCGCCCGGTCTGCCCATCGGGATGCCGGCGATGACCGACGCCGCCGACTGCTCGTCGAGCGATTTCCAGATGTCGGTGTTAACCAATCCCGGCGCTACGCTGTTTACCGTAATCCCGTCTTTGGCGACCTCGCGGGCCAGGTTCTTCGAGAAGCCGAGGACCGCCGCTTTGGACGCGGAATAGTGCGCTCCCCCGAACACTCCTCCGCCCCGTTTGGCCGATACGGAGGAGATATTCACGATCCTGCCGTACTGCCGGCTTTTCATTGGCTCTAACACGGCTTGCGAGCATAAGAATAGACCATACATGTTTACGTTGAAAATTTTGTTCATATCCGCGAGCGTCATGTCCTGCACGGTCACCTTCTGCGAGATGCCCGCGTTATTCACGAGAATATCGATTCTGCCGTACACGGCCAGGACTTGCTCCACCATCGCGTCGACCGACGCTTTGTCCGTGACGTTCACCTCGACCCCAATAGCTTCCCCGCCGGCTTCCCGGATCGCCCGGACCGTCTCTTCGATGCCCTCTTTGTTCATATCCGCGATGACCACTTTCGCTTCCTGCTCCGCTAGAGTGAAAGCGATGGTTCGTCCGATCCCCCTTGCGGATCCGCTCCCTGTTACGATGGCTACCCGGCCAGTCAACTCAAACATTCGATTTTTCTCTCCCTTGGTTTTTGTCTATACTAGAGAATCGCTGGCTGTATCAGCTCGAAAGCAATCCCTTCGCCGTATTCACGATGTTCTCGACGGTAATCCCGTTCATCTCCATCAGCTTCTCGTAGGGCGCCGACTCTCCGAACTTGTCTTGAACGCCGATTCGCCTTACGATGCAGCCCCCGGTCTCGGCAACGACTTCGCTGACCGCGCTGCCCAGACCGTTAATAATATTGTGATCTTCCACCGTAATGATCTTCCCGAGCTTCGCGCAGTCCACGACCGCCTCCCGGTCGAGCGGCTTCAATGTGTGCATATCCAGGAGAGTGACAGAGAATCTTTCCTGTTCAAGTCTCTTAACCGCCTCGAGCGCGAGATGGACCGTATCGCCGTTCGCAATGACCGCGAGGTCATTCCCTTCCCGCAGTCTCTTCGCCTTCCCGATCGTAAACTCTTCGTTCTCGTCATAAATGACCGGGACCGCATCGCGGGTGAACCGGAGGTATACGGGACCGTAATGCTCGGCCGCCTGCGCCACCAGCTTGCGGGTGGAGTAATAATCGGCGCCCATGATCACCGTCATGTTCGGGAACGTCCGCAGCACGCCCATGTCCTCAATCGCCTGATGGCTTCCCCCGTCGTTCGCCGGTGTCAGCCCCCCGTGAGAGCAGGCGATCTTCACGTTCAGGTTCGGATAGCAGACCTCTTGTCTGATTTGCTCGGCCATGCGCAGCGAACCGAAGACGGCATACGTGCTGATAAAAGGAATTTTGCCCGTTGTGGCCAAACCGGCGGAAATGCCGGCCGCATTCTGCTCCGCGATCCCCACATTGATGTGCTGCTTCGGCAGCTTCTCCATGAACCCCGTCGTCTTGCAGGACTTGCCGATATCGATGTCAACGACATAGATATTCTTGTTTTTCAAACCGAGCTCTACGATCTCGTGCCCGAACCCGTCCCGGGTCGCGATCTTCACTTTCTTTTCTTTTGTCTCTACTGTCATGGCTGCAGCCCCCCCGCGATTTCTAGCATAGCCCGCCGATAATCTTCTTCCTTCGGTGCAACGCCGTGCCACCCGACCGAGTGTTCCATGAACGACACGCCTTTGCCCTTGACGGTATTACAAACAAGACACTTGGGTTTCCCGTTCTTTGCCGCTTTCACTTCATCGAGCGTGCGGACGATCTCTTCGATGTCATGGCCGTTGATTCGTTTCGTCTCGAAACCGAACGCTTCGAATTTCCGCTCCAGATCCAGATTCGGCATCACTTCCTCGCAAGTTCCGTCGATCTGCAGGCCGTTATCGTCCACGAAGACGATCAGATTGTCGAGCTTATACTTGTTCGCCGCTTGGGCCGCTTCCCAAATCTGCCCTTCCTGGCATTCCCCGTCGCCTACCATCGCGAACACCCGGTAGCTCTTCTCATCGCGCTGACCGGCGATCGCCATACCGACCGCGCAGGAGAGTCCCTGGCCGAGCGACCCCGTCGAGATATCGATACCCGGACACTTCTTCATATCCGGATGCCCTTGGAACGGCGATCCGTACTGCCTCAAGGTATGAATGTTCTCGTAGGGAACGAATCCGCGAAGCAGCAGTGCAGCGTATTGGATCGGGCACACATGGCCTTTGGATAACACGAACCGATCCCGGTCATCCCACTTCGGATCCGAGGGATTCACATTCATTTCTTTGAAATACAGGACAGCCATGATGTCCGCTGCCGAGAGTGAACCCCCGGGATGCCCGGATTGCGCTTCGTAAATCATCGTAAGTGCAGTTTGTCTTAATTCGATGGCTTTCTGTTTCAGATCCTCAATGCTGACGGCTTCCATGTCCTTCACCTCAAATTTGTATACTTGTCTAACAAGTTGTGGGGTAAAAAAGAGTATATGACCAACCTTCATATACCCGCCGAGCTATTTATATATTACTAAGGTTACTTGTATCCTAAGTTTACAACTGACAATTCTGTTAGTCAATGACCGATTTCGAATAATCCCATCCATTCGGCCGTTCACTGTTCAAGGGAAGGCACGTTTCACTCCGACATTCAATGTAAACAATCCGAACGCCTTCGGTATCCAATGAGCCCTGGACTTCTCCGCAATGTTTGCAGACGAGCAAGCCCAATGGCTGCGCTTTCCGATTTTCCATCCCTGCCACCTCTTGTCCGTAAAAATAAGGTACCTTAGCAAAGCACGATTCGTTTCCACTTCTCAAACGACTTTCTCCAACGCCGTTTGCGGCGCTTGTTGTTCCACTTTGCCACCCGTCCGTCTTACGAACACAACGATGACGAACGCACTGATGATCAGACTGATGCCAAGCGTCAGCAAGCTGAGCTTGTAAGAACCCGTCGCATCCCGAATATAGCCTACGACATAAGGACCGAAGAAGCCCCCAAGATTGCCGATGCTGTTGATCAAGGCGATCGCGCCCCCTGCGGCCGTTCCCGTAATAAACGAAGGAGGGATGGCCCAGAAGGGCGAATAGGCACCGAATGCACCGCACAGACTGATCGTCAAGAAGACAAAGGAAACGATAACGCTTACATCCGACACGAGTACACTGATCATCATCGCAACGGCACTGACCCCGAGACATCCGGCTACGTGGTATTTCCGTTCGTTGGTCCGATCCGAGCTTTTGCCGACCAGATACATCACAACCATGGCGATGAGATACATGCCGCCGAGCACCCACCCCATTCCTTGCAGCGACAAGGACGTTTCTTCCCTCAGCCCTTGAGAGATGGACGGCAGAAACATATTGATCCCATAGTAACCGAACATCCAGAAGAGGTAGCCTGCGGAAAGGATTAATACATCCCGATCCCTGAATACTTGCATAAACGTGTAATGTTTAACCTTCTGCTTCGCCGCCGCTTCCTTCGTCGTGACGTCGATCAGCCATTTCCGTTCCTCATGCGTTAACCATGTCGCGTCCTCGATTCGATCCGTGAGGTAGAAATAGCAGATAATCCCGAGTACGATCGCCGGAAGGGCTTCCAGGATGAACAGCCACTGCCACCCTGCCATGCCGAGCCAAGTGATCTGCAGCAGGTACGTCGAAATCGGGGCGCCGATCGCATTGGCCGCCGGAATGGCAATCATGAACCCGGCGATGGCCTTCGCATGATGCTTGGATTGAAAGAAACCGCTTAAATAATGCACCATGCAGGGATAAAAGCTGGCTTCCGCCACACCCAACAAAAAGCGTGCGGTATAAAACTGCCACGGCGATTTGACGAATACCATGGCGATCGCGATTAATGCCCACGACACCATAATGCGGCTGATCCATTTCCTTGCTCCGATTCGCGCCATCATCGCGCTACCCGGTACTTCCAAGAGGAAATAACCGACGAAAAAAATGCCCGCCCCCAACCCGTATACCGCATCGGAGAACCCAAGATCCTGATTCATCTGGAGGGCTGCGAAACCAATGTTGACCCGATCCAGGATCGATATCGTAAAGCAGAGGAACAGGAACGGAAGCAGCCTGAGAGTAACCTTCCGCGTTGTGGACCTTTCAATGTGTAGTTCGTTCATTAAGGTTCCTTCCTTTCATTACGACCTTTCTTTTAAACCGCTTTCATCACTTTCACTAACAGCCTTACAGCCCTTCTCACTTCACCGCTGCGAGGATAATGAGATCCCTCCCTTCGACTTGTTAACTTGTATCCTAAGTAACCTTATGTACACAGTATAGAGGTGCCTTGTATTGATGTCAATACGTTAAGCCCATGATTTGGCGGATAATGACAAAAACCTCCCCTGCCGAAATGGCCTTTCGATGGCAGGGGAGGTTTCATGATTAATCTTTCCAATAACGGTCGTATAGATTGGTCATATGGAAGGCCATGATCCGCATGGCTTCCTGCTCGTCGCGATTCTCGATGGCCTGGATAATCTTCTTGTGCTCCGCGAAATTCGTATCCCGGTAGTCCGGGCGAGTCACCGTGCGATCGCGGATAAACGTCCACATCTCCTGCTGCTTCATCGCATTCGCGATCACGGACATAAACTGAATGAATAAGTCGTTATGCGAAGCCTTCGCAATCTCGATATGCAGCCGCTCGTCGGTTTCCGGCGAGTAGATGCCTGACTTTGTCTCTTCTTCCATCTGCAGGATCGTTCTCCGGAGCGCCTCGATATCCTCCTCGGTAGCCCGAGCGGCGGCATATTTGGCGATGATCGGCTCCATGTTCATTCTGGCTTCGACAATGTCCTCCGGGGATACCTTTTCCAGAATGGACGCTTGCGAGTTCTCTGCCGGTTGCTGGTTTTGTTTAACGTATACGCCCTCGCCCTGCCTGGAATAGATATATCCATTCATCTCCAGCGCGCTCAGCGCCTGCCGCACCGGTGCACGGCTAACGCCGAACTGGGCGCATAATTCCTTCTCCGTCGGCAGCTTGTCGCCGATCTGGAAGGCGCCGGACTCGATCTGCGACAGGATCTGGTTATAGATTTGTATATACAGCTTGTTGCTCGACACTCGATTAAATTGGATAAGAACCCCTTCCTTCAATTGCGGTATGTTCATGCAAAATCTCCTACAAAACCATTATAGCTTTATCGTACTTGTAGGACAACATGATGTCATATTTTCATCGAAGGGTGAAAAATGATAAAAGAGCCGCGGCATCGCACGGCTCTTGCGGATCATGATATTCTTCTTAGCGTCCGTATGTGTTTGAAGCCCAGACAGGATACCAGCCTCTAGCCGTGTCCTTGGTGTTATAAAGAACCAAATTTCCGTCATCTTGAACGATCAGAAGATCGCCGCTGAGGTTTGTCGGCATATTACCAATATAGGAGTAATGTTTATTGCTCCATGGTCTGTTATTTGAATTCCAGAACTGAACCCTCTCAGTCGAATCACTTAAGCGAATTACAGTTCCGTCGGGAGTAGAAGCAAAGTGTAAATGATGCGGCCAAGCAGTAAAATAACGACCGGCGAGTGGATCAAAATATCGATAATTCACACCATCGGTATCTGTAGACCAAAGAGGCGTACTACCATTCTTATAAAGCACCAGATTGCCATCCCACTGCATGTGCAGGGAGAATACACCATTTTTAGATACTAAATAAGTCCCCTCTACAAGTTTTTCGCCAGGTACAAGAGTGTCCTTTGCAAAAGCCGCAGAGACTATGGAAAACTGAAGCATGAATACCGCGAGTAACAAGAATGTGAGCTTTTTCATCATTATCCTCTTTTCCCGGGTTATGTTTACCAAAACCCATTATTTTTCTTAGAGCCAGAAAATCTCTGCCTTACCCTTTTCTTTTATTAAGATTTGGTCATCAGGTTCCCCCTTTCCTTGACAGTGAACAGGCCGCTTACAATTTCTGATGATAAATGATTTCTTCCGGTGAGTCTTACCAATTCGTGCGCTCGATTTAACAATTTCTGCGATATTTTGATATAATGGAATAAAATGATAACTTTGGAGTTTATTATGTCGACGATCCCTTTACTAGAGAAAGAATATCAAATGCGGATGAACCAGGTGGTACGCTATATCGACGAACATTTGTCTTCCCCGCTTACCGCTGAGGAACTCGCGGATGTTTCCGCCTTCTCGGTCTATCATTTTCACCGTGTTTTTAAACGTACCATGAACGAGAATGTCCTTCACTTCGTTAATCGGCTGAGGGTGGAAAAGGCGGCTAAATTGACTGTATTTCAATCGGAGAGAAGCTTGACAGATATTGCGCTGGAATGCGGTCTGCAGACTCCCGCCCATTTTGCCCGGACGTTCCGCCGATACACGGGTCTGTCCGCAACCGATTACCGGGCCCGTAACGGCCTTGATCTTCTATATATGCGGTTTCGGGAGACCCTGATGGCCGGTGAGAACGGACGCGCAAGACTGCGTGATCTGGAAAAGAAATATCACAGGATGAAGATCGAAGTTAAGCAGCTGCCGGTTCGGCGTGCCGCATGCATCCATCATCGGGGAACGCTTGTTCAGGGAGGGATCAACCGGGAGATCGGAGAGAAATTCAGCAGGCTTGAAGATTGGATGCGGGCCCACGACCTGCTGGACGGTTCAAGTCAGGCAATCGGTCTCATCTTCGACGATCCTTGCGTCACCCCGGCGTCGAGGCAAAGGTATGCGGTGTGCTTCACGACCACAAGGCTTATCCCCCCTTCGTTGGAGGTTCTGCCCATAGAGACGGCTGGCGGGAAGTATGCGGTGCTTTCACTGGATGAACCTGCCGATTTGCTGTACGAACTCATACATATGGCTAACATTCACTGGCTTCCCCTCAGTCCTTATCAGTGGGATGAGAGCCGGTCTATGATGGCGATTTTTCACGGTACCCCGTTCCAAGATCCTGAAGATCGGGTTCCGATCGATTTTTGCATCCCGGTCAAGCTGAAATGAGAACGATCCTACTTTTGAGCAGACCCCAAACTCCCTTGCCAGATTGGCAGGGAGTTTTTCTAAGATCAACGTTCTTCACCAGCAGAGTATTAGACAGGTGTCTATGAAACAATGGGATTTTTCATCCAAGCTTCGATTGTATCCTTTATTTCATGTCGATCTTTAGAATATTTCTCTCTTATTACTTCCCAAGACTCATTAACTTGTATAAGTCTGTATTGACCAGTGATATGACTGTCTGGATACCAACCTAAGTCAATGATAAGCTTATCGAACTTTGGTAATACCCAGTTCCCATCTACTATTTTCATCATTGCTATTTGCAAAATATCTTCGGTGAAATACTCCCAGTTTTCAATAAAACCATCCCCAGTCTTACAAGGTATGGGGTCAACATCTGAAAATTTATTGAAACAAACAGCAAATCCCATTGGTACTCTAAGGGGGATTAGGGACATATCGTTACCTCGATTCTGGATAATAAAACTTTTTTGGCTAAACACCTCTGCTCTTATTAAACCATTCTTCCTTATTCCCAAGTACAGACAGTGCCCCCACAGATTGTATTTGTAACTGAGGATCGTTGGAATGCAAGAAAGCCATCAGCTTCTTCTGATTTTCTACAAGTAATCTCCAAGCATTATTTTGGATAATGTCCAGCACATGGAACGCAGTGTCTTTATCTCGTTGAATGAATTTGTCGAAGTTCTTGAAGACGAATACGAAACCCTCATTACCAGGGAACATATCGGAAAGGCAATCATTAAAAGCATCCAGGTTTTTTCCAATTCATGAATCACAATCAAATGAATATACGTCAAATCCTTCTTTTTTTATGTTTTCAACATACTTTTCCAGCATGCTTTGTCTCCAAAACATAACGATAGAACCGTTCATCATCAACGACTTCCATAGTACTTCCTGCTCCATCGACCTAACCTCCAAACAACTTCATCAGAGCAATGTTCTATAACCCATTGTACCATATGTTGCTATTTTGCTTTTCGTATCTATAAAATATAGGAAAAAAAATGCCCTCTCAATGAAGAGAGGACATTCCCATATTACTTTCTCATTCGTTCTTTCCGTTCCAAACTAACAGTGCACACAACACTCCACATGCGCCATCTGCGGGAACATGTCGACCGGCTGCACCCACTCCAGCCGGTACCCGCCGGCGAGCAGCACCTGGCAGTCCTTCGCAAGTGTCGCAGGGTTGCACGACACGTACACGAGCCGCGGCGGCCGGGCCTCCACCAGCCTGCAGCAGCGGACGGCAGCAGCCCGTGCGCGCGGGTCCACGACGAATCACATCGGGCCGCATGCCCCGCCCGATCCACTCTGGCAGCAGCTGCTCCGTGCGGTCCTCGAAGAAGCTCGCGTTGCCCACGCCGCTCGCACGCGCATTGGCCCTGGCGTCCTGCACCGCCTCGGGCAGAAGCTCGATCACCAGCACCTCACAGGCAAGTGGTGCCAGCCACAACCCGATCGTACCCGTGCCGCAGTAGGCATCGATCACCAGCTCCGGTGTGTCCAATAGATCGCGCGAACCTTACTTCCTGCCGCCGCTTTTTCCTGTTACTTCAAGTATACCCTTGGAAGGACGCAGACATCCGCCGCCGCTAGACATTCCACCGCTTCTTGCCAGCGATTGTCGGGCGCCCATCCCGCATGTTCCTATGAAGGGAAGCGCACCCTGTAAGAGGTGAAGGAGGTGGACCGACCGTGGCCAAGACATCCAAGCGCCAGAAGAATACCGACGTGCCGAACAGCGCGGATACCCCGTCCCTCAGCGCCAAGGAGAGCAACGAGAATGATCTGCATATGAACATGGACAAGACGGCTTTCCGGAGCAAGAAATAAGCAGCCGATTGTTGCCCCAACTCCATCCATTCAAAGCCAATCCATCTACAGGAGGAACCCATCATGAGCCGTAAAAACAAAGACCTGCCCGTAAATCCGCGCAACCGCGATTACAGCGATGACCGGATCGTGACGGACGTTGACCACCCGAACCTGAGCGCCTCCGACGATGCCATTGCGGCAATCAAGGGGCACATTGAGAAGCAGGATGAGGAAGGATAAGCACAATGGCCAAACCTAAATCCAAAGCACGCCCCGCCGCGGGCAATCCGAACACACAGGGCAAGGTGAAAATCGTAGCAGTGGATGCGCACGAGACGCCGCGGCAGGACAGCTGACTCCCCCATTGGGTCTGCCGCTCTGCCCTAATCGGAAGACATAGAGACAAAAGCACCAAGAGGCCCGCTGACCAACCCTTGCAGCGGCGCCTCTTGGCTACATAATAAATCTTATGTCACTAAATAAGTGCTTTTACTCTCCCCCTGCCTTATAGCACGGCAAGCACTGTCTGGTACTTCTTCCCCAGCTTACTTCCGAATCCCGTATTTGGCCGCAAGATCCGTCAAGTAATTCGATTCGTTGCCCACCCATTCGCTGAACTTGCCCGAATCCAGGTAGGCCGGTTCCATTTTCATGTTCTTCAGCTTCTCCAGAAAAGCCGGGTCCTGCACCATCTCGGCAATCAAGGCATCCCACTTCGCACGGATCTCATCGGGCGTTCCGGCCGGCAGAGACAGACCGGTCCACCAGCGCACGGTGAGCCCTGTCACCCCCTGCTCATCCGCTGTAGGCACATCCGGCAGGAACGGGCTGCGCTGATCGGCGACGACGGCGAGCAGCTTGATCTTGCCGGCCTGGGCCAGCGGATACAGCTCCGCCACCGTATGCACGGCGAGCACGGCATGGCCGCCGGCGATCATCGGAGCGGACTCCGAAGCCCCCTTGGTCGTGACCATCCGGGACTTCGAGAAGTCCCCGCCGATGGCCTTCATCCACTCCGCCACCGCGAAGGAGGAGAAGCCGGACGGCCCCACGCTGGTCCAGGTGAGCTGGTCGGGATGGGCCTTGGCCCAGTCGGAGAAGGCCTTGAAGTCAGCCCACGGCGCATCCGCGCTGACAGCGAACGCAGGGGCGTCCTCCACGATCTTCGAGACGAAGAGATGGTCCGTGATCGCCACCGGCGGCGTACTCAGCCCCGCCGACAGCATGCTCGTACTCGAATTGTTATCCGCGAGCACCGTATATCCGTCTTTGGCCGCTCCCTTGAGCGCAGCCTGGGCACCGACAGCACCGCCTCCGCCGGGTTTGTTCACTACCGTCACCGGCTGGCCCCACGCCTTGCCGGCATACTCCGCCACGGCTCTGGCGACCAGGTCCACCCCGCCGCCGGGAGAGAAGGGAACAATGTACTCGATTCCCTTCTTCGGATAATTCGCCGCATCCCGGCTCCCCCCCGACGTGCAGGCGGACAGCAGGATCCCCAGCACTGCCGCAGCCGCTGCCGCGGCCTTCCATTTCACTTTCATAGCCTTGTACCTCCTTGGGGCTAAGCGATTTCTTCGAAGTCTCCCGCTTCCTCCGATATCCGCTTCTGGGTCTGCTTCTTGAGCCGGATCGAGAACGAGAGCAGGATGACAGCCGCCGCAAGCAGGCCTGCCGACATGGGACGCTCCAGGAAGATCATGAGGCTGCCGCCCGACAGCGACACCGACTGCAGGAACGACTGCTCGAAGAGCGGTCCGAGAATGAAGCCGAGAATAAAGGGCAGCACCGGCCACTGGTATTTGTGGAACAGGTAGCCGAGCCCCCCGAACGCGAGGGCCACCCCTACGTCAAACAGCGAGCTGCGGATCGTATACGCTCCGATCGTGCTCAGCAGCAGGATCAGAGGGCCCATGATGCCGTACGGAATCCGCGTCATCCGTGCCCACAACCCGACAAGGGGCAGATTCAGGATCAGCAGCATCGCGTTGCCGACGAACATGCTGGCAATCACCGTCCAGATGAACGGCCCGTTCTGCTCGAAGAGCAGCGGTCCCGGAGCGAGGCCGTAGATCATCAGGCCCGCGAGCAGGACGGCCAGCGGCGGCGAGGAGGGGATGCCGAGCGAGAGCAGCGGAATGAAGCCCGCCGAGCTCGTGGCATTGTTCGCGGCCTCCGGCGCCGCTACGCCCTCCATCGCCCCTTTGCCGAAGGCTTCCGGGGTGCGGGACACCTTTTTCTCCATGTCGTAGGCCAGAAAAGCGGACACGGCCGCCGAGCAGCCCGGCAGCAGTCCCAGCACGAAGCCTACCGCTCCCCCCCGCAGGAAGGACGGCGTGCAGCGCGCAAGCTCCTTTCGGTCCGGATACATCCGGCCGAGCTTCGTGTTCGTGATCTGCGCCCGGCGCTCTTCCATCCCCTTGAACACCTCCGTCACGGCGAAGAGTCCGATGATCACGCTGATCATCTCGAGCCCGCCGGTCAGCGAGGTGCTTCCGTAGCTGAAGCGGGGCATCCCGCTCATCGGGCCGAGTCCCACGGCGGCGGCCAGGAAGCCCGCCGCCCCCATCGCGAGCGCCTTGGCGAGCGAACGGCCGGACAAGTTCACGATGAGCGTCAGTGCGAGCAGCATCAGCGCCGTATACTCCGGAGGTCCGAACGCCAGTGCCCGCTCCGCCAGCCAGGGAGCGAACCCGACGAGCCCGAACAGGGCCAGCGTCCCGGCCGCGAAGGAAGCGATGGCCGCGATGCCGAGCGCCGGCCCCCCGCGCCCTTTGCGGGCCAGCGGATACCCGTCGAGGCAGGTGGGAATCGATGATACCTCGCCGGGAATGTTCATGAGAATCGCGGTCGTCGAGCCGCCGTACATGGCTCCGTAATAGATCCCCGCCAGCATGATCATCCCCTGCGTCGGCTCCAGCACCGTCGTCAGCGGCAGCAGAATGGCGATGGCCGAGGTGGGGCCGAGTCCCGGCAGGACGCCGACGAACGTGCCGACCAGCGCACCGACGGCGGCCATCAGCAGATTGTCAAGTGTCAGTGCTTGGGCCAATCCCCCCAGCAGCAGGGTCCAGGCTTCCATGCCGCACCTCCTTTGTTCACCACGTGAAGATCCCCGCGGGAAAGCTCATCTGAAGCCAGCCCACAAAGACCACGTGCAGTACGGCTGTAACGGCAGCCGACACCGGCAGACAAAAGACCCACCTGTATCCCCCGATCCAGCGGAGCAGCAGCATCCCTGCGATCCACGTGCCGGTCAAATAGCCGAGGTAAGGAAGCGTGAGCGTATACAACAGCATGGCGGCATACACCAGAAGCATCTGTTTGCGCAGCGTCCCCTGGGGGAACACCGCCGGACCGGCCGGACGGCCGGCGCCTCTCAGCATCAGCGCACCCAGCACAAGAAGCAGCGCGCCCAGCAGGCCGGGAACGAGATGGTCACCCGCCCAGGCATCGCTCCGGTATGGGAACAGCCGTACCGCCTCCGCCAAAGACAGCACCCCGAGACCCATGGCGGCCAGTGCGCCGGTCCGGTGCGCCCCAAGGCGTATGAGCAGCTTCATCCGCAGCCCCTCCTTCATTCATCTCCTAATGGAGGAAGATCTCATTGTCTCCTGACCAGTATATGGGCGGCAGTCCCTAAGGGTTCCGAAGTTCCGGAAGCGGCCGCTGGGAACCGGAGGATCACCTGCAACCGCATGACGCTCAGGCCGCACCCTAAATCCCCCCACCCCATCCGAAAAATCGCACCCTACATTTGGAAAATAAGGAGGGTAAGATAAGCTTGACGACAGGCAGGTAAGCTCAGCCAAACACTCTGGAAGAAGGAATGCTCATGAACGCCGGCCCGCCGTACACCCTGCAAGTGGAAAGGAGAGAAGCGCGAAAATCACGCTGCCCGGGCAGCCAACCGTGACAGCACGGACTTTTTTATGACAAAAAGGAGGCTCTCGAATGATGAAACACCCTGTACGTTCCCCCTCCCTCTGGCTCAAAGCAGCAGCACGAAGCTCGCCAGGCATCCAATCTGACCTATAGTCCCGATGACGGGGCTGCCGGGCTATTCAAGTGGCAGCCGGACCGACGTCATCTCTGAAACAAAATCGATAGGAGGAATGGTATGAACTTTATCAACTTTATGCGCAAGAGATTCAATCTGGCGCTTGTAACCGCCTTCACGCTGTCGTTGGGCCTTCTTCCCTCTGCTTCGGCAGCCTGGGAATTCTGGGAGCCGCTGACCTATTACAACCCGAGCACATGGCAAAAAGCGGATAATTACTCCAACGGAAGCATGTTCAACTGCACCTGGAGAGCCGCCAACCCTGGCTTCACGAATTCCGGACAGCTCGAGCTGAAGATCACCAGCCCTTCGTACAACAAGTTCGACTGCGGCGAATACCGTTCCACGAACAAATACGGGTACGGCAAATACGAGGTGAGCATGAAGCCTGCGAAGAATGTCGGCATTGTCTCTTCGTTCTTCACCTACACGGGTCCGAGCGACGGAACCCCCTGGGATGAAATCGATATCGAATTCCTGGGCAAAGATACGACCAAGGTGCAGTTTAATTATTTTACGAACGGAGTCGGCGGGCATGAGAAAGTCGTCGATCTCGGCTTCGACGCTTCACAGGGATTCCATACGTATGCCTTCGATTGGCAGCCCGGTCACATCAAGTGGTATGTGGACGGTGTGCTGAAGCATACGGCCACCACCGACATCCCAACCAACCCTGGCAAAATCATGATGAATCTCTGGAACGGAACGGGCGTGGATGACTGGCTTGGCAGGTATGACGGCAAAAATCCGCTGGCTGCCTACTACGACTGGGTCAAATATACGAGCAATTGAGCGGCAGCATAAGCGCAAAGAAGGGTACCGGCGATCCGCGATGGATCCGGTACCCTTTTGTATTGGGTTTCCCACTGATGCTGCTTGCCCAGGCCCGGAAAGGAATGCTCCTTTTGTCCCATAATGGCAGCTTGGATCCCTGTGTCAAGGGCAGGACTTTCCACCGCGGTATCAGGACGCCGCGAGTCGTGTCACCGTTGCCATTCAGCCGGCCGGGAGGGCACCCCCGTGATGAGGCCGGAGGTGTATCACGTCCGCCGGCTCTATCGCCGGAATGTCTTCGGATTAGAATCATTGCGATGGAGTGGCAGCGCCCTTCTCCTCCAAACCTACTTTTTTGCCTTCAGCTGAGCCTCGAACCCATCCAATAATACCTGGAGCCCGCCTGCAAATTCGTTGTCAAAATCGGTGGAGGCCGTATACTCAGCCAGCCTGACGAGATGCGGGTACTTCTCTTCGGGAAGGGATGAAAACGCCGAATCCTCTGAGGCTTCCGCATCCTCCTGCCTTCGTATCGAACGCTTCAGCATGCGGTTCTCTTCATCCACAAAACCAAGCACGTAAGTTTTCAGCATCGAAGAATACCATGGAATTTGGGGATCAGGAAAGCCCTGCTGGGCAAAGACCCGATATAAAAATTCAATATGAGCCAGCCGGTGGGGGCTTGGGGCGAAGGTGGCATTCATGATCTGTACGGAATCCCGGTACAGTTTCAAGGTATCCCGAAAATTACAGGCCCAGATCCTCAGCCCTTCCCGCCAATTCAATTCCGGACCGGGAAGCTCAACCTCCGACCGGTATTTCTCGCCCATTAAATAAATCAAGTGCTCTTTGTCCTTCACATGATAATACAGGGAAGCTGCTTTTACCCCAAGAAAATCGGCAATCTTGCGCATCGAGATCGGTTCCAGGCCTTCTGTCTGCAACATACTCAAAAAAGCATTCAGGATACGCGGCAGGTCCAAGGGGGTATGCAGTTTCTCCACGGGCCCGTTCTGTGTTTCGCTGGGATAGATTCGTCTTCTCGCCATGTCAACCTCCTATTGCTGCTTGACAAGTATAACACATTGGATTAATCTAACACCAGTAAATTATAATTTATCGATGTTAGATTAATTCGAGAGGATGTTAGCAAACATGCCAATGATGGAGCTTAAAGAGATCGTGCGCCGGGCTGAGCAGGTCCTGTCCGTTTCATGGAAGGCCGTGTATGAGAGGAGAATAACCGAGCTCGAGGAGATGTTCAAAGCCTATGGCGACCGCGCATATGGGGCATGGATTCAAGACTTTATGAGTCCGGTCGCAGCGCACTTCAGTCAAGAGGGCATCACGTTAAAATCGGGATTTCAACTCAAGAACTCCATAGAAAATTGGGGCCCGCCGGAGGAGCGGGAACGCTGCATCTGGTATACCTTATCCGCGAATGACGGAGCCCCGATCGGGTCCCTGATGCTGCAGGTGTATCATTCCCATCGCGCCTTCCATATCCCCCGGCCTCCCCGGCTTCTGGAATTGGAGACGGTTGAACGGGAAGAAATCCTATCTCTGCTCTCCCGTGCCTCTACACGCGTAAGATGGGACCGTAAGGAAGAACGATTGCCTCCTGCAGAAGGCCAATGGTCCGGTGCAGTGAAGTGGGAGTACGCATCCGATGTGTCTCTGGGCGACTGCTTGAACGGTACGGAAGGGGACCACAGCAGCTGGGCACTTGATGAAGCCCTGTCCCACTGGGGCCGATATGGCTGGGAGCTTGTTTCCGTTGTCCCCTCAGGAGCTAAAACCATCGCCTACTTCAAGCGGCCCTATCAGGATTCATGCCTTCCCTGAAGGATCGGCGGGGGCACTCGTTCCAGCTCACCCGGAAGCCAAACAACCGACCTGCTTAGAGGTCGGTTGTTTGGAAGGGATACAAGGCAGGAGACACCTCTTCGGATTCTTGACTGGTCCTTCGACTGGAAGCTGGTTCCCCCTGCAGTTACCAGGCAGCCCTCAGCCTCATCCCTGTGTGATATCCGAACCTGCTCAGGGCGATAGTCAAGTCAGCCTGCTGCTCCTTGAAGATCAGCCCACTTCCGCATCATAGGTGCAGGCGAACCGTTCCACACCGGGGTACTGCTCCCCTAGCGAAACGACCGAGAACCCGTTCCCCCGATAAAAATCAACGGCTTCCTCATCCGTCTCGGCGCGGAGCGCGGAGGGCTTGCGCGCTTCGAGCAGCTCGAGGATCACGCCCCGGCCGTAGCCGATACGGCGGAATTCCGGATGAACCACGAGATGGCGGATATGCAGCACACGGCCCTCTTCCTCCGTGAACCCGATCATCGCCACAACGGTCCCTTCTTGTTCAAGCCCGTAGAGCTCCCATGTCGGATCCTCATGGTATGCCGTGATGGCCGCTTCGATCATGTCCGGATCGGGAAACATGGAGTAAGACAGCAGTTCCTGCAGCGCTTCTTCACCGATGCGCGGTTTGAGGTTAATGAATGTCGTCATATGGACCATTGCTCCTTTGCTATTTGCTGGATATGTATGTCGGTTTACCTTGGGCAGATATGGAAAAGGAAGGACGAGTACCTGCTTGCCGCCTCACTCGGATGCGAGGAGCTCCGCCAACCGGTCGCGAATGACGCGGTTGGGCACGTCCGTCCCCCGAGGGGCGGCCGGCTCCCTCCATCCGAAGCCATCCCCCTGATAACGCGGGAATACATGCAGATGAACATGGCCCAGATCGTTGAACAGGCCTCCATTGCTCATGGTCGTGATGCCGTCCGGCGCATACATCCGCTTCAACACCCGGGCGATCCGTACCGAGGTCTCGTTGAGCGCCTGCAGGTCTTCCGGGTGAAGCCCGTCCAGATCCAAGGCATGACGCTTCGGCAGCAGGAGCACATGCCCTCCGTTGAGCGGGGCAATGTCCAGCAAAGCCGTGATCCTCTCATCCTCATATACGATTTCCGCCGGCTCCTGTCCACCGGCAAGCCGGCAGCCAAGACACGAAGCATGATTCTCCTCCTGTTTCCTCTCCATCCTCCGCTTCCTCCTTCGTTACCGGCAGATTCCCCTTTTGGACGCCGGCCTTACTACGTATACCTTACCATATGGAGGAAGACCTTGGGGAGAGCGGCGCCGCACTTCCGGAAGAACATGGCAAAAACCCGCGCTGCCGCGGGTTTCCAGGGGCTCACCTTCAACTGATATTCCACACGGAATGTTCCATTGTACCCGATTTACTGCGGATTTGCGAATGAATACAGGGACTGCGGATCGGCCGCGTTGTGCACCATGGCCCCTTTCATCCGTTCCAGCGGCCGCTGTACCGGAAGAGTCCGCTCCAGCTGCGATAGAACCCGTAGAGTCCCAGATAGCCGCCGGCCGCAAGAAACAGCGGATTGTAGAAGATGCGGTGCACCTCCGTCATCATCACCGTATTGCGGAGCAGGATGCCGGCCACCGCATCGGCGGCAATGACGCCGAAAGCATACATGCTGACGAGGGCGGCCGCATCGAACCAGAAGGCGGATTTGGGAACAAAAAAGCGGAGCGCCAGCATCAAAGCCGGGGTGATCAGCGAAACGGCAAGCAGTAGAAGGAACAGCGTCATCACCTCATTTTTCCTGGGTACTCCATATTTTACCCGTTTCCCGGAAGAATGAGTCGCTGTCGCTCTGCCGCCTGTCGTGGTGCCTTGTGCAGGACGGAAGGAACTACAGGCTGTCGGTCCGTCCTTCTGCGGCCAGCCGTGACTCCGCCCTGCGCTCCCGCTTGAACCAGAACACCGTCAATGCGGCAGCGGCGGCCCCCAGCACACCGGCCAGATAGAAGCCGCTTTTGAGCCCGCTCCACTCGTTGAGCGTACCGGCGACGAAAGGCCCTGCGAACATGCCTACCGCATAGACGGCCTGGTAGAAGCCCATGGCCGTCGCCCGTTTGCGTTCGTCGATATGGTCGATGGAGAGCCCGAGCAGCAGCGGAAAATGCAGGCCCTGGAACCATCCGTTCAGCGCCTGCGTCAGCAGCAGGAGGCCGAAGGTCGGCACCACCGAGGTGGCCGCTGAGCACAGCGCCGAAATGACGAAGCCGGCCAGCACCACGTTCCAAGCACCGAACTTCGGCGCCAGGACGCGGCCGGTCAGATAAGAGCTGACCGCGTGCGGCACCATGAAGGCGGCGACGAGCAGCGTCAGGCCGGCCTCATCCGCCCCAAGCTGCAGCGCGTAGGACGGCGTGAAGCCGAACATCGTGATGAACAGAACGCCGTGCGCCAGGATGGAGAGTGTCGAGACTCGCCAGAGCAGCCCGTCTTTCATCACGGGCAGCAGGTCGCCGTACCGCATCGGCGTGCGGTCGATGCCTCCGCGCGGCTCCTTCAGGAAGAGCGCCAGCAGCAGACCGGCGGCTCCGATGAGTGCGCCCGTCCAGAAGGAGGCTGCCCAGCCGCCTGTCTTCAGCAGATAGCCGCTCAGCAGCATCCCGAGGAGCTGGCCGCCGGCCGTGAGCAGCGAGATCGTGCCCATGGCCCGCGTCGCCCCGCCCTCCCGGTGCAGGCCGGCGTACATAACGGTGAAGGCGACCCAGGTGGAAGCCGCCACACCGGAGAGGATGCGGCCGGCTAGCGCCCACTCGATCTGCTCGCCCCAGGCGAAGCAGAGACAGCTCAGCGCCGTCGCCAGCATGCCGAGCAGAATGTACGGCTTGCGCAGCTTCATCCGGTCCGAGGCGATGCCGAGGGGCAGCCGCAGCAGGATCTGCGTCAGGCCGTAGCTGCCGAGCACGATGCCGGCCAGACTGTAGGAAGCCCCGAGATGCTCAAGGTAGGGAGACAAGATCGGGACATAGACATAGAGCGAACACCAGTAGAGCAGCGTAACGCCCACAAACAGCCCATGATTGATGCGGTCGGACGAGCCCGTCGTTTTCATCGGGGCACAGCCCTCCTTTCGTTCCTTTGGGAACCGTTGGTCCGCGTGTTACAGGTCCGCGCAGCCTTGGGTAACATGTTCACGCCTGCGATAGCACGGTTTTTCCGTGCTATTTGCTGCTTCGCGGTGCTAGGGGACTCATTTAACACGGTTTTTCCGTGTTAGATGACGATGCTGCCTTACGCAGCCCACTCCTCGCCTGTGATAGCACGGTTTTTCCGTGCTATTTGCTGCTTCGCGGCGCTAGGGACTCATTTAACACGGTTTTTCCGTGTTAAACGACCGCGCAAACTTGCACAGCTCACTCCTCTCCTACGCTGGCACGGTTTTACCGTGCCAGCTGCGCCTTCGCAGCATCGCTGATCGCGCTTCACTCAAGCCGGCTCTTGCCGTGCCTCTGCCTGGCCCCGCTCCACGCCTCGCCCCCACCGGGCGCGCTCCCGGCGCCGCCCCAAAACAACACGAAATAGCGATGGAAGCCATCGCTATTTCGCACTGCCGCGCCCCTCCCTTACCAGGCAGGGAGCTGCGGCTCCTATTCATTACAGACTCAGGCGCAGAATCGCCTTCACGTCTTCCTCGTTCAGCTGCTTGAAGCCGCCGACCGGGCCGAAGCGGACCGTCTCTTTCGCCATGCGGTCGATGTCCTTCTCGCCGATGCCAAGATCCGCCAGACGCGCCGGCGCCCCGATGCGGGTGAAGTAATCGCGGGTCGCCTGAATGCCGGCCAGCGCCACTTCCTCGTCCGACTTGCCGGACGGGTCGACGTTCCATACTCTCACGGCGTACTGCACGAAGCGGTCGATGCGCTCGCTGTACACGTACTTCATCCAGTTCGGGAACAGGATCGCCAGGCCGGCCGCGTGGGCAATGTCGTAGATCGCGCTGACTTCATGCTCGATCATGTGCGTTGCCCAGTCGTTCTGCATGCCGACGGAGATCAGGCCGCCGTTCAGCGCGAACGTGCTGCTCAGCATCAGGTTGGCGCGGGACGTGTAATCATCCGGCTTCGCCAGCGCCTTCTCGCCGTTCTCGATGACCGTCTGCAGCACGCCTTCGCAGAAGCGCTCCTGCAGCGGCGTGTCCTGGGTCGGGGAGAAGTACTGCTCGAACACGTGGGACATCGTATCGACGATGCCGTTCACGGTCTGGTCGCGCGGTACCGAGTAGGTCAGCGTCGGATCGAGAATCGAGAACTTCGGATAGGCATGGATGCTGCCGAACGATTTCTTGAGATTCTCTTCCCAGTTCGTGATGACGGAGTTGCCGTTCATCTCGGAGCCCGTCGCCGACAGCGTCAGCACGGTGCCGAGCGGCAGAGCGCTCTTGATCTCCGCCTTGCGCATCATGAAGTCCCAGACGTCGCCTTCATACGGTACGCCTACCGCGACGGCCTTGGCCGCGTCCAGCACACTGCCGCCGCCAACGGCAAGGATCAGGTCCACGCCTTCGGCACGGGCCAGCTCGATCCCTTTGCGCACGGTGGTCACACGCGGATTCGGCTCGACGCCGGGCAGCTCGACGGCGCGGGCGCCGGCCTGCTCCAGCTGGGTGAGCACGCGGTCATACAGGCCGCTCTTCTTGATGCTGCCGCCGCCATATACGAGGAGCACAGTGCGGGCGCCCTGCGCCTGCACCTGCTCGCCAAGTTTGTCAACCATCCCTTCGCCGAAGAGAATACGGGTCGGGTTCACAAAAGAGAATGCATTCATTACGGAGATTCCTCCTTGGCCATTAAGGTCTTCAATTGGGTACAGGACCCATTATACCGTGCCGGCGGAGGATTGAGAATGACTGAAAAAAGGTTGAGCAGCTTTCGTCAAGGTAAGTAAGTATACTCGGGACTCGTACGGCTGCAGGGGAAGCACCTCCGGCAGCACGCCGGTATCCGCCAGCTGGGCGGCCGGATTGCCGCTGTCCAGCAGCAGCTGGGCCTTGCAGCCCGCAAGCTCTTCCGGCATGGAGCCGGCCGTGATCAGCTCCGAGAAGCTGCATACCACCAGCAGCGCTTCGTCTCCCTGGCGGCGCAGGTAAGCGAAGATCCGCTCGTCTTCCGGCAGCAGAAGCTCATAGGAGCCGTGAACGGCGACCGGGTACGATTTGCGCAGCGCAATCAGACGGCGGTAGTGGTTCAGGATCGAGTCCTCGTCCCCGATCTGCGCCTGCACGTTGATCTCGGTATAGTTCGGGTTCACCCCGATCCATGGCGTGCCGGTCGTAAAGCCCGCGTTCGCGCTCACATCCCACTGCATCGGCGTACGGGCGTTGTCGCGGCCCTGTGCTTCGACGGCGGCCAGAATCTTCTCCTCGGACCAGCCTTCGGCCGAAGCGTCACGGTGCAGGTTCATGATCTCCACGTCGCGGTAGTCTTCGATCGACGCGAAGCTCACGTTCGTCATCCCGATCTCCTGGCCCTGGTAGATGTACGGCGTGCCCTGCATGAGCATGTAGAGCGTTGCGAGCATTTTGGCCGAGGCGGCATGATGCTCCTTGTCATTGGCAAAGCGGGAGACCGACCGCGGCACGTCGTGATTCTCGAGGAAGAGTGCATTCCAGCCGCGGTTCTCGAGGCCATTTTGCCACCTGCTCAGAATGTCCTTCAGGTCCGTCAGCTTCCAGTCCGGATTGTAGTCCCACTTGCCGCCCGGGCCGTGATCCACCGACATATGCTCGAACTGGAACATCATGTTGAACACGCCGTTCTTCTCGCCCACGAAGTCCTCCGCCTGCTCGAGCTCGACGCCGTTGGCTTCCCCTACGGTCATGATGTCGTACTTGGCAAACGTCTCATCGCGCAGCTCGCGCAGATAATCAAGGATACCCTCCCGGTTGCGGTGGCCCTCCCAGGAAGTGACGTACTTCTTGCCGAGCGGGTTCGGCAGATCCGGCAGCGCCTGGATTTTCTTGATGTGCGTGATGGCGTCCACCCGGAAGCCGTCGATGCCTTTGTCCAGCCACCAGTTGATCATGTCGTAGAGGTCGCGGCGCACCTTCTCGTTCTCCCAGTTCAGGTCCGGCTGTCTCGTCGAGAACAGGTGCATGTAGTACTCGCCCGTCGACTCATCCAGCTGCCATGCCGAGCCGCCGAAGATCGACTCCCAGTTGTTCGGCTCCTCCCCGGTTTTGCCCGGCGGTCTCCAGATGTAGTAATCGCGCTTCGGGTTATCCTTGGAGCTGCGTGATTCCACGAACCACGGGTGCTCGTCGGAGGTATGGTTGATGACGAGGTCCATGATGATCTTGATGCCGCGCTTGTGCGCCTCGGCCAGCAGCTCGTCGAACTGGGCCATCGTGCCGAACTCCTCCATGATGTCGCAGTAGTCGCTGATATCGTAGCCGTTGTCGTCGTTCGGCGATTTGTAGATCGGACAGATCCAGAGAACGTCCACCCCGAGACCCTTGAGGTAATCCAGCTTCGAGAGAATGCCGCTGAGGTCGCCGATCCCGTCCCCGTTGCCGTCCATGAAGCTGCGCGGATAAATTTGGTATACGACGCTTTCTTTCCACCATGTGGTTTTCATCTATATCAGATCTCCTTCGGTTGCGGATTGGTTGAGTCTATGTATCCTCCATGGTACCCCCGGGGAACGGCCGGCAACACCGACAGGATTGACCAAAAGGGTGTCGGAAATTGTTTTATCCCTCCAGCCGCGGCAATAAAGCATGCGTTAGAGCCCAGATGATTGTTCTTAATAAAGAACAAGCGATGATTAGAAATATACGATGATGCATCGAGCCTGGATGAGAACAAAATCAAATCGTAAGAAAAACGGGGCCATTCTTATATCTTAAAGAAAACACCCCGCAGCACACCTAGGTGTACTGCAGGGCCAAAAGCGATCCGGGGGCCGTCTTGACGGGACACCGTACTGTTCGGAGCCACATGGGCAGCCCCTGCGGATTGTCACCTTCCCTCCGTCTTATTCAAACGCATCCATCCCGCCGTATTTCGATATGGCACGGAGCAGGTCCTCATGCACCGGCAGAATGAACTGCGAGGGACCCATATGAAAGATCCCGCTCCGGTTATGCACGTGGGCCTCCTTGACGTAAAAGCGGTAATGCGGCATGCCCTCCTGCATGTAGACCGTTTCGCTGGCGGTGGAGGAGCTTGCGCTGAGCCTCATCGGACGCGAACCGACCGGCACCTCGAAAGGCGTGATCGAGAGGATATCCTGAAGCTTGATATAAAAATTCGCATGGGGCTTCTGGTAGATGAGCTCCTGGGTTGACACCGTCAGCCCGAAGTGCCGCTTCTTGTGGGAAATCTTCAGTTCCCCCTGCATCGACTTGATCTGCATAAAATCATCATTCATCCGGCTTCCCTCCCCTTGGCAAGTCATGGGCGAACGCCTGCATGTGGTACGGGCCTTGGGGCCCAGATGTCTCCCTGACCTTGAAGAGAGCATACCATGTTTCGGAGGGGACACGCCACTTCATGAACTCCCGGGTCCTTAGGAACCTGCTTCCAGGCAGCTTCCTGTGTCCCGAAGCACCGAGGCCGGCACATGCTCCGGCCTGCCCGGGGACCGTACACGAACGGTATGCTTCCTCCCCCGGCTGCCCTACCGGAATCTTGATCCTTCCTGCCTTACAGCAGCGATTCCGCCCCGTCGATGAACAGCTCTGTGCCCGTGATGTGGCTGGAGGCACCGGAGGCGAGGAACGCGACGAGCTCCCCCACCTGCTCGGGCTTGCCCGGACCGTGCTCGAGCGGCATGCTGCCTTCCGGATACTGGACCGGAATCTTGATCTTGCGCAGCTCCGGCGTGGAGTGCGTATTCTCCCCGATATGGGTCGTGATCGCCCCCGGGCAGATCACGTTGACGCGGATCTTGTAGCGGGCGAGCTCGAGCGCCGCCATCTTGGCAAAGGCGACCTGTCCGGCCTTCGACGTGCTGTAGGCGGACATGCCGAAGTTCGAGAACACCCGCGAGCCGTTGATCGAGGAGGTGATGATGATGCTTCCCCCTTTTTCCTTCATATGGGGAATCGCGTACTTCACGCTGAGGAACGTACCCTTGAGGTTCACGAACATCGTATGATCCCAGTCCTCGGGCTTCATATCCTCGATCGGGGTCAGCACGCCGTTGATCCCGGCATTGGCGAACACGATGTCGAGCCGCCCCCACGCCCTGGCCGCCTCGTCGAACGCCCATTGCACCCGCACCGGGTCGGACAGGTCCGCATCCAGGGTGACCGCTTCCGCTTTCATGGCGGCGAGCTCCGCCTTCACCTGCTCCCTCCGCTCGTCCTTGAGGTCCACGAGCACAAGCCTGGCTCCCTGCCGGCCGAGCTCCAAGGCCGCCGCCCGGCCGATGCCGGACCCGGCTCCGGTTACCACGGCCACTTTATCTTTGAGGTCCGGCAGCATCAGGCCCGGCACTTCAATCGTCTGCGTACTCATGATGGAATCGCTCCTTCGGGGAATTCCCGGAGATTTGGATGTACCGGATTATTTTGCCGAAAGCTTCAAAGAATATGTGACAAAAGAAAGACGCGCAGCTCCCTCAGCTAAGGGGAGAAGGCCTGCTTGGCGGAGGTGGGACTTTTGTCCTTACGGCGATTGTGCTACAATATCAAAATCAATCCGCATCACGGGATTTCCACATCATCTGTTCATCGCATCAATCACCGGGAGGCTTCATCTTAACCATGCTCATTATTGGAATCGCCGGGGGAACGGGTTCCGGCAAAACTACGGTAGCCCGCTCGGTTATCGACCGTCTGGGTTCGAAGAAAGTTACTTTTATTTCACAGGACAATTATTATAAAGATCACTCCCATCTTCCGCTGGAAGAACGGGAGACGATCAACTACGACCATCCGCTGGCGTTCGACAACGGCCTGATGCTCGCGAACCTCAAAGCACTGAAGAACGGGGATACCGTTCACGCGCCGGTCTATGACTTCGCCAACCATGCCCGGTTCGCCGACAAGACGGTGGAGCTGCGGCCGAACAAGATCGTGATCATCGAAGGGCTGCATGTGCTGTCGGACGAGCATCTCCGCGAGATTCTCGACATCAAGGTGTTCGTGGACACGGACCCCGACGTCCGCATACTCCGCCGCGTGCTGCGCGACATCAATGAACGGGGGCGCTCGATCCAGTCGGTCTATGACCAGTACCTCGGTACGGTCAAGCCGATGCACGAAGCGTTCATCGAGCCGTCGAAGAAGTACGCCGATCTCATCATTCCGGAGGGCGGCCACAACGAAGTCGGCATCCAGCTTCTCTCGATTCTTACCGAGAAGTACCTGATGGCTTAACGCACTGACACCGGTCTTGGCAAAAGAAAGCTTAAGATCACTCCGGTGCCGCTGTACCCCCCCAAAAAACATCCCCGGCTGTCCTATGACTAGCCGGGGATGTTTTTTTGCTGCCGCTGTTCCGCATATGAAATCCGCTTCGTCCCCGTCCTACTCGACCGCAGGGGCTCCCGCTGCCGGCTCCAGCATCTTCGCTTGGCGCCAATTCCCCCACAGATAGTACATCGAGGAAAGCACGATCCCCACGCCGAAACCGACCGGGAAGCTCCACCAGAGCGCATCCAGCCCGTACGCATGGCCGAGATAATAGGCCAGAGGTACGCGGAAGCACCAGAGGGCCAGGAAGGTGGTCAGCAGAGGGATCATCACCGCTCCCGTCGCCCGGACGACACCGGATACGACGAATGTGATGCCGAAGAGGATGAACGCCCACAGCGTGATGTGATTGATCGTCATCCCGATCGCGATCGCCGCTTCGTCCTGTAAGAACAGCCCGAGTGCCTGCCGGTTGAACAGATAGATCACCCCGACAAGCGTTCCTGTCATGACGAAGTTGAACAGGATGCCCAGCAGCGTCGTCTTGTGCACGCGGTCCCACTTTCCGGCACCCACATTCTGGGCCGCCAGGGTGGACACCGCCCCGCCGATCGCCATCGCCGGCATCTGCACGTAGCTCGAGATCTGCATCGCCGCCCCGAAAGCCGCCGTCGCCACGGAACCGAACGAGTTGACGAGCTGCACGATGGCGATCGCACTGGTCGAGACGATCATCATCTGCAGGCCCATCGGGATGCCCTTCTTCACCAGGGCTCCCACGATCTGCGGATCGAAGCGGAGCAGGTGGCGGTCGGCCGCCGTAAGTCGCAGGAAGTGCTTGCGCCGGTACAGATGCCACACCAGCCCGACGAGCGCAACCAGCTGGGCGATGACGGATGCGAGCGCGGCGCCTGCCGTATCCATCCGGGGCAGCGGCCCGAGGCCGAAGATGAACACCGGATTGAGCACGATATCCAGCACCGTCGAGAGCAGCAGGAAGTAGAACGGCGTCTTGGCATCCCCCGCCCCGCGCAGAATCATCATGACGAAGTTATAGAAGAACATGAACGGCACGCCGAGAAAAATGATCCGAAGGTAGGCCGCCGCATACGGCATGGCGTCCGCCGGAGTGCTCATGCCCCGGAGGATCGCTTCCGAGAACAGCATGCCAACCGCTGTGATCACGATCGACAGCGAGGTAAAAAAGAGCGCGCTCGTGCCGACGACCCGCTTCGCCTTCGCTTCATCCCCCGCCCCGACGCTCTGTCCGATCAGAATCGTCGAAGCCATCCCGATCCCGAACACGAGACTGAGCAGAAAAAACATGATGTTGTTCGCATTGGAGGTCGCCGCGAAAGCGCTCTCCCCCAGATAATTGCCAACCCAGATCGAATTGATCGTTCCGTTCAGCGACTGGAGCACATTGCCCATCAGCACCGGCAGCGCGAACAGCAGCAGATTACGGCCGATCGGCCCCTCGGTAAGGTTGGCCTTGGCCGGCATTTCCTTTGCCATCAACTTCCCTCCCCCGTTATTGCGAACACTGCAGGCGCCCAGCAAGGCCTCCCGCCCGGCCGTCTCTGTAAAGATTTCATCATGAAACGTTTTAATCCTAAAATTATAACGCTGAAACAGCGTCCCTGACAAATCCGGCCATGCTTCCAGAACGGATGGACTCTCTCCCAACGAAAAAAGCCCCCTCCGCACGGGAGGCCACTGAAAAAGTCCGTCTTAAAAAAGCACAGCCCTTCAAGAAAATTGAAGAGGCTGTGCTTTTTTTGACGTATAATGGAGTCATCTCGAAAAGCGGGTGAGACGGATGATTCAACAACAACAAAGCTTGGTTCTGAGCCCTTACGCGGCTCTGTATGATATCGTCGTGCCGAAGGACAACATGCTCCGTCAAATCAACGAACTGGTGAACTTCACTTTTATCTTTGAAGAACTGCAGACAAAATATTGTTTGGACAACGGACGTAACGCCATTGACCCCATCAGAATGTTTAAATATTTGTTGCTGAAAGCCATCTTTGAACTATCTGACGTAGATATTGTCGAGCGTTCTAAGTATGACCTGTCGTTTAAGTATTTCCTGGGCATGGCACCGGAGGATCCGGTCATCGACCCGAGTTCTCTGACAAAATTCCGCAAACTGCGGCTCAAAGACATCAACTTATTGGACATGCTCATTGGTAAGACGGTAGACCTCGCTATCGAACTGAAAATCCTGAAGAGCAACTCCATAATCGTCGACGCTACGCATACAAAAGCGCGCTACAATCAGAAGTCGCCGCTAGAAATTCTGCGAGACCGTGCACGAAAGCTGCGAAAGTCCGTTTACACGATGGATGAATCGCTCAAAGCCAAAATGCCCGCAAAGAACACGAGCGACGTACTCGAAGACGAAATCGAGTATTGTCAAAAGCTTGTGACCTTCATCGAGTTGGAATCCGGGATCGCGCAAGTACCAAAGGTTTTGAATCCGTTACACCTGCTGAAGGAAACGGTGGAGGATGACATCGAACAGCTTCGTCTAACGGCGGATCCGGATGCTCGAGTGGGACATAAAAGCGCCGATTCTGCATTCTTTGGATATAAAACTCATCTGGCCATGACGGAGGAGCGCATCATAACGGCAGCTGTCATTACAACAGGCGAGAAGAATGACGGCAAGCAGCTGCAGACGCTCATCGAAAAAAGCAATGCAGCAGGAATGCAAGTTAAGACCGTCATTGGCGATACCGCCTACTCCGAGAAGGATAATATTTTGTACACAACGAACAATGAGATTGAACTTGTAGCAAAACTCAATCCGCTGATCACGCAAGGCAGCCGTAAGAAAGAAGAGGAATTTCTATTCAACAAAGATGCCGGCATGTACGTATGCCCGGCTGGTCACATGGCGACTCGAAAGGCCCGGCAAGGCAAAAAAGGCGTCGGTAAAAACCAACAGGATACCTATTATTTTGACGTAGAGATCTGCAAGAGCTGTCCGCTCAAGGAGGGCTGTTACAAAGAAGGCGCCAAGAGTAAAACTTATTCCGTAACGATTAAATCTGATGAACACGCGGAACAGATGGCGTTCCAGGAAACGGAATATTTCAAGGCGAAATCCAAAGAGCGCTACAAGATCGAAGCGAAAAACAGCGAACTCAAACATAGACACGGGTATGATGTTGCCACATCTTCGGGTCTGATTGGCATAGAAATGCAAGGTGCAATGGCCATATTCGCTGTAAATCTTAAGCGTATACTGAAGCTGGTAGATTGAAAAAAACGTATCGAGCAGACCAATTTTAAGCCTATAAAAAAGCCATCTGACCCTAAAAATGGGGGTAGATGGCTTTTTTATGACTTATACGAGGCTCCTGAGGAAAAAGCGTAAGTTCTTCAGTGGCCTCCCGCACGGAGGAAGCTTTGAGTGGACGCTTTTGCGATGAGCTTTGTGATAAAGCTTAGGATGAAAGTTCTTTCGGCTGAAGCTTGGAGTTAAGTCCGGCCAGTGAACAGGTCTTGGCACGACGCCCAAGCCCTGATACCCTGCCGGCCCCGGGGCCCGCCGCTGCTATCTTCGCAGCTTATTCCCCCTGGCCGCCCCCGCCGCTGCCGCCGGACGAAGCCGCCTGCCCGGAAGCGGCCCCTTGGCCCGCCCGCTGGGTCAGCCCCTTCATCAGCGCCTCGACATCGATGCCGCTGACGCTTTTCAGCATCTCGGGGGCCGTCGCCATCAGCTGGGTCACGTAGTTGCTGACGCGGGCTGCGCCCTCTCCATGGCCTGTATCGACAACGGTCAGCTTGTCGATCGCGGCGATCGGCGAAGCCACCCGCCCGGCGAGCTCCGGCAGCATCTTCACGATGATGTCGAGCACGGCCGCTTCGCCGAACTTCTCGAACGCCTCGGCGAGCTTCTGCTTCGCTTCCGCCTCGGCGAGACCGCGCAGCCGGATGACCTCGGCTTCGGCGGTACCCTTGGCCCGCTCGGCGTCCGCCACCGCCAGGCCCTCGAGCCGCTTCTGCTCCGCATTCGCCTTCGCTTCCGCTTCGATGCGGTACTGCCTTGCATCCGCTTCGGCGATCTGCCTCGCCTTGTCGGCTTCCGCCGCCTGGACGACCGCATAGCGGTCGGCATCCGCCTTCTTCTTGACCTCGGCGTCATACTGCTTCTCGCGCCGCAGGATCTCCTTTGTCTCGAGGTCGATCTCCCGCTCCTTGCGCACGAGCTCAACGCGCATCTGTTCTTCGACCACGCTCTGCTTGGCACGTGCTTCCTGGATATGGTACGCCTGGTCCGCTTCGGCCCGGGCCATGTCCTGGTCCTTTTTGAACGAGGCGACCTTGAGCTCCTTCTCCTTGGACGCTTCGGCGATATTCGTGTCGCGCAGCAGCTCCGCCTTCTGGCCCTCTTCCTCGGCCTGCGCCTTCTGGATCCGGGCGTCCCGCACGGCCTGGGCCTCGGCAATCTCGGCGTCCCGCTTCACCGCGGCAATCCGCGGCTTGCCGAGCGCCTCGAGATAGCCCTGTTTGTCGCGCACGTCCTTGATCGTGAAGGAGACGATCTGCAGCCCCATCTTCTTGAGATCCTTGGCTGCGACGCCCTGCACCTCCTGGGCGAAGCGGTCCCGGTTGCGGTATACTTCCTCGACAGTCATCGTCCCGAGAATCGCCCGCAGGTGACCTTCGAGCACCTCTTGGGCTTCGGCCCTCAGCGCCTCCGTCGGCTTGCCCATGAACTGCTCCGCCGCCGTGGCGACATCTTCAACGGACCCGCCGATCTTGATGATCGCGACCCCGTCGGCGAGCACCGGCACGCCCTGCTCGGTGTACACCTCCGGCGTTGAGATGTCGAGTTTATGCGACAGGAGGGAGAGGAACTCCGCCTGCTGGAACACCGGCAGGATGAAGGAGCCGCCTCCCCGGACGATCTTGATCTTGCGGCCCGTATCGTCCGTCAGCACGTGCTTCGTGCCGAGGAACGAACCCGTAACGATCATGGCTTCGTCGGGGGACACCGTTTTGTACCGGGCCCAAAAAGCGAGCCCCAGCACCACAATCACCCCGACGACGACCGCAGGCACCAACAGCGCATCCATTCCCATTCCATCACTCCTTGTTTAGATTGAATTTCAGCTGCATCCGTACGTTGAAGCCGGGAGGAAGTGAAAAAGAGGGCTATGGTTCGAGTCCCGGCTCATCCGTATCGAGTGCAGTCACCATCAGCACGCCGGAGATCACTTCCACAGTGACCACGCGCTTGCCCCACGGGATCTCACTCCCGTCGTAGCTCTCCGCAATCTGGTTCGTGAGACCGCCGCCGATCCGCAGCACCACTTCCCCGCTGCCGGCCGAAGGAATCGGCACCGTCACTTCCCCGATCCGCCCCACGAGCTCCTCCATGGAGAAGCCCAGCGACTGCTCTGTGTTCGCCATAGGCTTGATATAGAGCAGATAGATCAGGACACACAAGAACACCGCAGCCAGCAGGCTCAGCCCGAGGACCATCCCGGCCGTGAAGGCCGTATACTTCGTCAGCAGGATACCGGCACCGCCCAGCACCGTAATGCCGCTGAACAGCACCATCGGCTGCAGTGCATGCAGCATATCGCCCGACATCCAGTCGAACATCCCGTGCAGAGCGCCGCCGAGCAGATCCCCGAAGAGTACGGTGACCAGAGCGAAGAGCATGCCTGTCAGGAGCAGGCCCCAGTACACTTCCAGCATCGCGACTCACCTCCTTGAGCATATACCGTTCCCGGCAGTTCGGCCCGGTTATGGCGGGATACGCGGACCGCTTCCAGCTTTCCGTTCTTCGGCTGCAAGCCGTAAAAGGATTCCATAGGTTAATACGGGATAAATAGTAATAAAGTTGCATAATTACCTATAGAATCCAAATTTTTGCCTAAAAGATGGCAAAAAGCTCGCAAAAAAAGCGGCAGCCCCGCTTTTCCGGGCTGTCGCTCTTTTCATAGGAACGATGTCCACTGCTCCCCAAGCCAAATGAAGCTGAAGCTATACCCCGTGCATACTCCCCGCTGCCTCGCGTCCGGCATTCCTATCAGCCGCTCACCGGCGGCATAATCGGCAGCCGCCCTCCCGCACCAGCGTCGCACCGGCTGCCGCCTCCTACTTGCGCCGCAGTGCCAGCATCTGGTACACCTCGCGGGAATCTCCCTTCAGCGCAGCCTGGCTGTTGCGCATCTGCGACGATCCGTCGCCGTCGAGAAAGATGCCGTCCACCAGCTGCCCCGGCGCGATAACCTCGAGCACCGCCGACCGGAATTCCGGCACCGTGCAGGGCTCCCCCGACACGAGCAGCCACAGGTTGTTCTGCTTGTCGTAGACGGCTCCGGAGCGCAGTCTCGCTTCGCCGAAGGCCGGCATATCCTCCTTCCTGGCCTGCTCCGCCCACTTCGCACCTGCGCCGAGCGCCATGCTGACGCCGCCCTGAGCCCAGTACCGGCTGCGGTCGGTGACCTGCAGCTGGTTCGCTCCTTCCACCACCTGCACGGAGAAAGCACCGGCCGCTTCATCCCAGACCAGCGTCCCCTTGGGGTAGTCGATATTCGTCCAGCCGGAGCCGTATTCATGCGGCACGCCGCGGATCGGCTTATCGTTCATGACGGCGATGCTGAGCAGATCCCCGTTCCAGAAGAAGCCTCCGTTGATCCCGAACTCCTCCGTGTTCGTCACGTTCGAGCGGATAGGCTTCAGCTCGATGTTGTCCGGTGATGTTCTCATGGCGTGCAGCTTCACCCCGCCGGCGGACTTGTAGGTCGAGTAGGTGTAGTGGCGGGAAGGATTATGGAACAGCGCGGTCTCGCTGAAGGCCGCCACCGCAAGCGACAGGATGAGGCCGAGCAGGAATCCGAGCACCAGCAGCTGTCCCCTGCGTCCCTTGAGGACAGGCAGCCGGTTTTTGAGTACGATGAACATCGATATAGCCTCCTTCGAAGACGGAAACCTCCGTATGCCGGCTGTGCGGCCCGTGAATCTTATACTCTATCTCTATGAAACTCCCGGACGGTTTATGATCATAGAGTTCAGGTTCTGTCTCGGTGAAACGGCAGGACTGGCATCCTCCTCCCGCTTGGAGTACTATAGTGAAATATACAAGAGGACGGAGTGCTGCAAGCCTTCCGGGTCTCAAGAGAAGCAAACGAGGTGTTGACCATGCAAGACGTCGTCGTGATCGGCGCAGGCCCCTGCGGCTTATCGGCCGCACTGGAGCTGCAGCGGCGGGGGCTGAAGCCCATCATCATCGAAAAGGAGTGCGTCGTCCGCTCCATCTACCTGTATCCTACCTATATGACCTTCTTCAGCACTCCCGAGCTGCTGGAGATCGGCGGCTATCCCTTCTCGACGCCGAACGAGAAGCCGACCCGTCTGGAGGCCCTGACGTACTACCGGACCGTCGCCCAGCGCAGCGGCATTGAGATCCGGCCGTATCAGACGGTGACCGGGATCACGCCCCTGGCCGGAGGCGGCTTCGAGCTTACGGTCCAGACGCGCTCCGGCGCTGTACATACTGTCCGAACCCGTTACACGGTCGTGGCGACCGGGTACTTCGACCATCCGAATCTGCTCGGCATTCCCGGCGAGGAGCTGCCGAAGGTCACCCACTACTACCGGGAGGCCCATCCTTACAGCGGGACGCGGACCGTGGTCATCGGCGGCAGCAACTCGGCGATCGACGCCGCGATGGACCTGCTCAAGGTCGGGGCCGAGGTGACGGTGGTTTACCGGGGCGAGACATATTCCCCTTCCATCAAGCCGTGGGTCCTCCCGATCTTCGAGAGCATGGTGAACAAAGGCCGGATCCGGATGCTCTTCGGCTCACGGGTCACCGCCATCTCGGAGGGAGCCGTAACGGTGAGCGGCAGGGAAGGCAGCCTCGAGCTGCCGAACGATTTCGTGCTGGCCCTCACGGGCTTCCGCCCGGACCGCGCCCTGCTGACCGGTGCCGGTGCGGCTCTGCGGGACTCCGACGGCTGCCCCGAGCACGACCCGGAGACCATGGAGACGACGGTCCCCGGACTGTTCATTGCGGGCGTCGCCGCTTCCGGCTCCAACGCGAATGAAGTGTTCATCGAGACCGGGCGCCTGCACGGCAGACGGATCGCGGAGTATCTGGTTCCCGGCCACGAGTGAATGGCGCGGGGTCTCCGCTTAGCCATCTCCGGTACTGTCGTGATATCCCGGAGTATCTGATTCCATACAAAACGGGCCGGAGAGATGCTGCTCGCCGGCCTGTTTCTTCATGTGGAAATGATGTTCAATCGGTATAAGTTCCTGTTAAAAGATGAGCTCCTTCTCGCGCTGCGTCAGCCGGCGTCCTGCGATATCAATGACGAGCTTTCCGCCGGACAGGCCCCAGATGCGCGAGCCGTACTTCTCGGCAAGCTCGATCTGGTGCAGCGAGCAGAATACAAGCAGCTTGTGCTTGCGGCAGATGCTCTGCAGGTCTTCCATCACGCGGCTGGCCGCCTCGGGATCCAGTCCCGATACCGGCTCGTCCGCGAAGATGACGCGGGCCCCTTTGATCATGGCCTTGCAGACCGCCACCCGCTGCTTCTCCCCGCCGCTCAGCTTCTCCACCGGCTCATGCGCCTTATCGAGCAGGCCTACCCGGTCCAGGTAGTCCATGGCCTCCAGATGGTCGTCCTCCGAGACCGTGCCGGTAAGAAAGCGCACCCATGACTTGCGGAAAAGCAGCGCGCTCAGCACGTTCTTCAGCGCGGATTTTTTGGGATTGAGCTTCGGCTTCTCTTCGAGATACGCCCACTGCTTGCGCAGCTTGAGCTTCTCGCTGAAGCCGGCCTTCGTAATGTCGTTCCCCTCATAAATATACTGTCCCTCGTCCCACTTCTCCTGAAGCATCAGGCAGCGGAACAGGGTTGTCTTCCCGCTCCCGCTGGCTCCAAGCAGCGTGACCAGCTCCCCTTCGTCGGCCTGGAAGCTCAGCCGCTGCAGCACGCGCGAATCCGGCGGAAAGCTCTTGCTTAAGTTGCGTACGATGATCATGCGCCAAGCTCCTTCTTATGTAAGCGATGCCTGTCCGGTCTCCGGCTCTCCGCGCCGAAGCCCCGCATCTTTTCTTTTACTATACCAAACCCCCCACATAAAAACCACAATTCGGCACATCCTATTGAAGTCTTGGACTACCTATTCGAAGAGGAGGTGCCGACATGAAACATCAACTGGTGAAGCTGGTCTGCGAGCAGGCCGGGATTACGGAGGGCCAGGCGGACGAAGCGGTGGAGGCGGTCGTCGGGTATTTCCGGACCCGTCTTCCGGCCGAGCTTGCCGAGGAGCTGCATAACCTGGCGCAGGGTCACAACAGCGACGTCAACGAGGAATAGAACTTTCTCAGGCTCCATAAGGTTCCATAAAAAAGCGGCAGCGGTGATTCCGGGAGTGCAGCGGACTTCGGGGATTGCCGCTATCGTTCCGTTAGAGTACGGCCTGAGCGATAATAGTTCATACTCCGGCTGGCGGGCCATTTCACATAGAGGGCGTGAAGCCTGCGAAGCGCCAAGAACCGCCGGGCGGAATGCCGGGCGGCCGGGACAGGAAGGTGTTCGCCTGTCCGCATCGATTACTGCGGGTTCGTTTCCTTCTGGATCTCATTCAGGCTCGGAGGGCGGTTCGCCGCTTTGTCCGCATGCATGATCGCTTCCTCTTCGGTGAATTTGTTCTCCTTGAAATTCGGATTATTCCTTGTGTTCGCCTTGGCACTGTCCACCATGGTACGCTCACCTCCACTTCCGCTAATATTCCGCTCCCATCCTTCTTCTATTCCGCCTGCTAAAAGATGTCACAAAATTTTTATAACTCTTCGACAGGGATTTACAAAAATTACAAACGCGATAGACTATAATAAGTCTCGGGAAAACGTAGGCTATGTAGAATTGGGGTAAGATGAAAATGGAAGAACAGGAACTCAAACGCCACTTGGAGCAGATGCAGCATCAGCTCTACAGGCTGGTGGAACAAATAGGCAGCTTTGTCGATCCCCAAGTGGTCGAGTTGAGCCAAGAGATCGATGACGTGGTGCTGGGCATCCAGCGGCTGCGCATGAAGGAAAAAGTCGAATAAAAACGAGGCCATTTTTTTCTAAAAAATGCGCCTCTTTTTTTATTCTTCGCTTGCTAAATGTTACATGGTATGTTATATTAAAACCAAGGAAAATCAAGGGTTTTCCTTACAACCGCCCCCCAAAACTCTCAATTTTTTTTCGATACAAAACCTTGGCCAACACCATTCAGAAGGAGCGATGCGATCATGAATCATGAAGTTCGCGAATCCCAAGAGAAGAAGATTTCCGTTGAGCTTACGCTGAACGAGGCCCTGGCCCTGACCGGTACCCGCTTCCCTCAGAATCACCAGCTGGAAGTCGATGCGATGCACAAGATCAAGAAGCAGCTCGAAGAACAGATCATTGACGCCCGCCGTAACCTGCAGTAATCTTTGGAAGCTCTGCCCGTAACTAGAATGCGGCAGGAAGACTGAGAATTCATATGAAATGGAACGCCCCAAGGCCCGAGGGTTTATTCCCGAAGGCCTTTTTTGTTTGCGTTTTCATACATTCCTTTCATAAGTTCCCCCCGCTTTGCAACGCTCGCCTCCTTTGCCCTATAATGAAGGGATAGGTATGAGATCAGGAAGGACGGAACCCCCTATGAAAGAACGCATCCAATCCACCATCGACTCCCACGCCGGCGAGCTGACCGGCCTATCCCGCTATATCGGGGACCATCCCGAGCTTGGAAACGAGGAATGGAAAGCCTCCGCCCGTCTGGTGGAAGCGCTGAAGAACAGCGGCTTCGAAGTACAGACCCCCGTGCTCGATCTGCCGACGGCTTTCCTCGGTACCTACCGCGCAGCCAAGCCCGGCCCGACGGTAGCCTTCCTGTGCGAGTACGACGCCCTGCCGGAGATCGGACACGCCTGCGGGCACCATCTCATCTGCGTGATGGGCCTCGGCGCGGCTATCGGTCTGAAAAGCGTCATTGACGAGATCGGCGGCGAGATCCGGGTCTACGGCACCCCGGCTGAGGAAACCAAGGGCGCCAAGGTGACGATGTCCGCCGCCGGCCTGTTCGATGACGTGGACGTGGCCCTGATGGCCCACCCTTACTATGCCTACGAGAAATCCGGCGAATCCCTCGCCATGGATGCCCTCCGCTTCGAGTATACCGGCAAGGCCGCTCACGCCGCTGCAAGCCCGTATGAAGGCGTGAATGCGCTGGATGCCGTTCTGCTGCTCTTCCAGTCGATCGGCGCCCTGAGACAGCAGCTGCGCAGCCATGCGCGCATTCACGGCATCATCACGCACGGCGGCAAGGCGCCGAATATCATACCGGACTATGCCGCGGCCGAGTTCTACATCCGCTCCGCGAACCGTCCCTATACCGATGAGGTCGTTCAAAAGGTGCTGCGCTGTGCGGAAGGAGCCGCGCTGCAAACCGGAGCCGCGCTCAAGTGGTCCAATTATGAGTATTCTTATGACGAGCTGAATACGAACGAAGCGCTGTCCGCGGCGTTCACGGCCAACCTGACCGCCATGGGCGTGCCGGAGAGCGAGATCGGAACAGGCCAGGACCACGGGTCTCTCGACCTTGGCAATGTGTCGCGCCACTGTCCGGCGATCCACCCGTACATCAAGGTGGTAGACGAGCGGCACCTGCTGCACACGGTGGAATTCCGCGACCTGGCCATGCAGCCGCGCGCTTTCGAGGGGATGCTGCTCGGAGCCAAGGTGCTCGCGCAGACCGCCTATGACGTCATCACCGACCCCGCCCTGCTCTCCGCGATCCGGGAAGAGTTCGCCCGGAAGGTCAAAGGATCGGTGCACACCGGATAATCATCGGGCGCCCTTGCGTGTTCGACTGCCCGGGTGGCTGCCGGGGGGCATCGGATATCCCTTCGCCCCTCTATCACGCTGCAGCAAAAAAAGCCTCACGGTCTCTCTTCGGAGACATCGTGAGGCTTTGCTGTTTCTTACAGCACCTTGCGCAAAAAATCCTGGGTCCGCGGATGCTGCGGGTTCGCGAAGACCTCCGCCGGCTTCCCCTGCTCGACGATCTTCCCGCCGTCCATGAAGATCAGGCGTGTGCCGACTTCGCGGGCGAAGCCCATCTCATGGGTGACGACGACCATCGTCATCCCCTCGGCCGCAAGCTCCTTCATGACGTCGAGCACCTCGCCGACCATCTCCGGGTCCAGCGCTGAGGTCGGCTCGTCGAAGAGCATGACGTCCGGCGACATGGCCAGCGCGCGGGCAATGGCGATCCGCTGCTTCTGGCCACCGGAGAGCTGGCCCGGGAAGCTGTCGGCCTTGTCGGCCAGGCCGATCCGGCGGAGCAGGTCCCTTGCCACCTTGTCCGCCTGCTCGCCGTTCAGCTTCCTCAGCTTGAGCGGCGCCAGGGTAATGTTCTTGAGCACAGTCATGTGCGGGAACAGGTTGAACTGCTGGAACACCATCCCCATCCGCTGGCGGAGCCGGTTGATGTCCTGCTTTCCCTTCAGCAGCGAGATGCCGTCGAACTCGATATCCCCGCCGGTCGGCTGCTCGAGCAGATTCAGGCAGCGGAGGAACGTACTCTTGCCCGAGCCGCTCGGCCCGATGACGACAACCACTTCGCCCTTCGCGATCTCGATATCGATTCCGTTGAGAACCTTGTTGGAGCCATAGGCTTTCTCCAGTCCTTTGACGTTAATCAATGGGTCTTCATCCTCCTTTCGGCCACGCCGAGCAGCTTCGACAGCGTGAAGGTGATGATAAAGTAGATGATTGCGACGACGATCAGGGGCTCGAAGGCCTGGTACGTATTCCCCTTGATCGTATCGGCTTTGTACATCAGCTCGCCGATCCCGATGACCGAGACGATCGAAGATTCCTTAATGACAACGATAAACTCGTTGCCCAGCGCAGGCAGAATGTTGCGCAGCGCCTGCGGAAGAATGATATTCCACATCGTCATGGCATGGGTGAGGCCGAGGGAGCGGCCGGCTTCCATCTGGCCTTTGTCAATAGCCTGAATACCTGCACGGAAAACCTCGGCCACATAGGCGGAGGAGTTGATGGAGAGCGCCAGAATCGCCGCCATCATATCCGGGAAGTTCGATCCGAGGAACGGCACTTCCGGGAATTCCACACCCGCCATCGGCAGACCGTAGTAGAACAGATACACCTGCACAAGCACCGGCGTCCCCCGGATGAACTCCACATAGGCGGAACCGAAGAATTTCAGAGGCCAGATGCTGGAGAGCCTCATCAGGGCGATGAGCACCCCGAGAATGACACCGAAGATCACTGTAAACAAAGAGAGGATGAGCGTGACCCTTGCTCCCTCAATAAAAAAGCCATAGTACTGCGGCAAAAACGAAAAATCCACCGATTCCCCCCCTTTCCTTGGTTAACTGCATATTGACAAGCAAAAACCCGACTGGGGCGCTTCTGCACAAAAGAGACTTCAAGGATTGTGCAGCGTGTCCCGCCGGGTCCTGCTTTATATCCGGTAAGCGAAGATTATTGCTCCACCAGTGCGTTGGCTTCCGTAACGAACTTGTCGATGGACTTATCGGAGATCAGACGGTCCAGCGTCTTGTTCATCGCTTCCACCAGATCCGCGCTGCCCTTCTTTACGGCAATGGCCGAGCCGCTGTCTTCGGTCGTCAGCTTGATATCGGCATAGACGAGATCCGGGTTCTTCTGGAGGAACGCATCCGCTACCGGCTGCTCCACCACAAGCGCTTCGATCTTCTTCGTCTTCATCTCCATAATCAGGTCGGTGATCTTGCCGATCGCCTTCACTTCAGAGCCCGGCATCTGCTCTTTCACGATCGTCTCCTGGGTGGCTCCCTTCTGGGCGCCTACCTTCTGGCCTTTCAGCGAATCGACCGTCGTGTACTTCGCCTTATCGTCCGCACGCACCACTACCCGCTGAACGGCGGTATAGTAGATTTTCGTGAAGTCAACGGATTTCTGGCGCTCCGGAGTCGGCGTCATGCCGGAGATAATGAAATCGATGTTGCCTGCTTCAAGCGCCGGCAGAAGGCCTTCGAACTTCATGTCCTTCATCTCAAGCGTAACGCCGAGGTCCTTGGCAATCTCCTTGGCGATTTCGATATCGAAGCCCACGATCTGGTCTTTCTTATCGATCTCTTTGTGGAATTCATAAGGAGGATAGTCCGCGCTCGTCCCCACAATAATTTTCCCCGCTTTTTTGATTGCATCCAGCTTCGATGCCTGGGTGGCCGCTGCCGGCTGTTCGCCGGAGCCTGCGTTACCCGACGTCTGCTCTGCCGGCTTCGTGCCGCAGGCGCTGACGAGAAGCGCCAAACTCATAATGACAGATAATACCATCTTGTTTTTATACACAGGTCAATTCCCCTTTCTCTCAATGAACTTCCACATTATATAATAGAGGGTAATAGTTTGACAATAACCCCTGCTTTTCGACACCGGCCAACCCCGCATAAATCGGCTCCGGCTGTCACAAAATAACACTCGTGCGTTGACCGGGCATACCGGAAACCTCCCGTACCATCGCCGCTGCGCCATTATGACTACCCAAGGAGGTAACCCGACTGGAAGCCAAAAAGACTTGGGATCTTGTCGCCGTATCATCCATACCGCTCATCATGACGCTTGGCAATTCCATGCTGATTCCGACGCTTCCATTGATGAAGCGGGAGCTGGCGGTCACCTCCTTTCAGATCTCGCTGATCATTACGCTGTACTCCGTTGTGGCCATTGTCCTGATTCCGATTGCAGGGTACATGTCGGACCGGTTCGGGCGTAAGAAAATCATCATCCCGAGCCTGTTCATCGCAGCCGTAGGAGGACTCCTGTGCGGGACGGCCCACTGGTTCGCCGGAGCCTACACGTTCGCTGTCATCCTGATTGGCCGGTGCATTCAGGGAATCGGCGCTGCGGGAGGACTCCCGATCGTGCTTCCCCTGGTCGGGGACATGTTCAAGAAGGAAGAGGATGTGAGCAAGGGACTCGGGGTCGTCGAGACATCGAATACGTTCGGCAAGGTGCTCAGTCCCATCGCGGGCTCTCTGCTCGCCTTGCTGTCCTGGTATGCGGTCTTTTTGTCCATTCCGGTCTTGTGCCTGATCTCCATCCTGCTCGTTGCCTTCCTGGTCAAGGTTCCTCCGGCAGCCGAGGATAAGGAGAAACCAAAGTTTTCAGCATTTTTGCATTCTTTGGTAAATATTGCCAAAGAAAAAGGCCGCTGGCTCGGTGCGATCTTCTTGATCGGGATTATCGGCATGTTCGTGCTCTTTGCCGTCCTGTTCTATCTGTCCACATTGCTGGAGGAGCTGTATGGCATTGACGGGGTGCCCAAAGGCGGCCTGCTCGCCGTTCCCCTCTCCGCCTTGTGCCTGGCTTCTTACCTGACGGGCAAATGGATCGGCGAGGACAAGCCGCGAATGAAATGGGTAACGGTCATCGGTCTCACGATCCTGACCGCATCCATGCTCTTCATGGCTTGGTTCGGTATCACGACGCTGTGGCTGCTGCTCCTCGTCGTCGGTATCGGAGGCATCGGCATCGGTACCGCCCTGCCTTGTCTGGACGCCCTGATTACCGAGGGCATAGACAAGGAACAGCGCGGCACGGTTTCCTCGGTCTACAGCTCCATGCGGTTCATCGGCGTAGCCGCAGGCCCGCCGCTGATGTCGATCGGCATGAAGTGGCCGACGGCAGCCCTATTCTATTCGCTGGCGGGCGTCTCGATTCTGGGGGTGCTCACCGCACTGTTCGCCATCCGGCCGAAGCAGAAGGGGCCGAAGGCATCGGGCGGATCCAAACAAGCAAAGGAGCAGACCGAAACCATCGCCGTCTTCAAGCCGGCGGGCGTCCGGGACATGCCGGGCAACATCAAAGGGACTGCACCCGAGTCGTGAAGCTTGGGGCAGTCCCTTTTTGCTTGTTATTTTCTTCGTTTACTGTGCCTGGACCGTATGGCGTCTTCCCCATCCCGGCCCCTTTACTTCATCGATCTCCCGAAGCTCCTCCTCAGACAAGGCTTCACCGAGCTTTGCCGTGGAATCCAGAATATGCTTCGCCTGGGACGCCCCCAGAATCGCCGAGGTCACGCCCGTACGCCCGACGACCCAGTTCAGCGCCAGCTGGGCAAGCGTCCAGCCTCTGCGCTGAGCGATGGCACCGAGCCCTTCCACGATCTCGAAGTGGCGTTCCTCTTCGAGCAGGGACTGCAGCCGCTTCTCGCCGGCGGCACCGCGCGAGCCCTCCGGCGGGGTCTGCCCATAGGCGTACTTGCCGGTCAGCAGCCCGCGGCCGAGCGGACTGTACACGATGACGCCTACCCCCTCGGAGCCCGCAAAGGGCAGCAGCTCCTGCTCGATCCCGCGGTTGATCAGGCTGTATTCCGGCTGAACGCTCTCGTAGCGGTGCAGGCCGTGAAGAGCGGAGAGGCCGTGGGCCTTGGCGAGCTGCCAGGCGGCATAATTCGAGGCGCCGATATAGCGTACTTTGCCTTGGCGTACCAGATCGTCCAGCGCGCGCAGCGTTTCCTCCAAGGGCGTTTCTTCATCGAACCGGTGAACCTGGTACAGGTCGATGTAGTCCGTCTTCAGCCGCTTCAGGGAATTCTCCACGGCCCGGTAGATGTGATACCGGCTCTGGCCCGCATCATTCGGTCCCAGCCCCACCCGGCCATGCACTTTGGTCGCCAGGACGACTCCTTCGCGCCTTGCGCCCAGCAGGCGTCCGAGGATGGTCTCGGATTCCCCCGTCTCCAGCGGATTCCCCTTGTCCATGCCCGAACCGTACACATCGGCCGTGTCGATCAGGTTGATCCCCGCGTCGAGGGCCGTGTCCAGCACATCTGCGGACTGCTTCTCGTCAATCCACCGGCCGAAGGCCATCGTTCCCAGACTCACATTGGATACTTTGAGCCCTGTTCGGCCCAGTCTGCGGTAAGTGATGCTCATCGTCCATCCCTCTTTTCTTATGTATGGACCCCCCGTTCTGCAGCGGCGGGTTGTCCCTGATCCTTACTTATATGCAGCAGGCTCCGCCTTCCGAAGAGCAGCCTGCCCGCAGCTCAGACTGCACCGTGTCACCGCTGACTCCCGCGAGACTGCCGGCCTCAAGCGCATCCCGGAATGCCACGCTGATGGACGGATGCACCGTCCTGACAACCTTGCAGCGTCCCTTCACCTCCCGAAGGAGCTGCGCTCTCTCCGATGGCGTCAGTGTCCCATGAAGGGCGGCACGGAAGGTGACGCGGAAGATCGCCCCCTCCGCATCCGTTTCCTCTTCGGCCTCTATGCTTACGCTCTCGAGAGCATAGCCCTTCTCCCGGGCGATGCCCTTCAGCGTCCCCGCCGCGCAGCCGGACAGGCCGATCAGCCACAGCTCGGTCGGGCGGAAGCCGCCGCCGTCCCCGCCCCGCTCCACCGGCTGGTCCAGCACCACGCTGTGCCCGCCGGCGGTTCCAAGAAGCTGCTTGCGCTCCAGCGGCGCTACTTGAATGTTCATAGGAAACCTCCTTATATCGGGAAAGTCCGAAAGCCAGGTCCGGATCTTAGCCCTTATAGCTGTCCCGCCACTTCAGCAGGCGCTTCTCCAGCAGGCGGACCAGCGAGTCCGAGCCCTTGCCCACGGTGGCAAAAATGACGATCCCCACGAAGACGACAGCCGTCTGCGAGAACTGTCTCGCGTCGAGGATCAGGTAGCCGACCCCTTCGCTGGAGCCCATGAGCTCCGCTACGACGAGACCTAGCCAAGCCACCCCGATCGACAGCCGCAGGCCGAGCAGAATGTTCGGCAGTGCGGCAGGCAGCACCAGCTTGGTCACCTGCTGCAGCCGGCTGAATTCGAGCACCCGCGCCACATCGAAGAGCTTGGAGTCGACGCTGCGGATGCCGAGGAACGTCTGGACGTACAGCGGGAAGAAAGCGCCTTTGGCAATCAGCAGAATCTTCGAGAACTCGCCGAAGCCGAACCACAGAATGAACAGCGGCGTCACGGCCAGATGCGGCACCGTGCGCAGCATCTGGATCGAAGGATCGACGGACTGCTCCACGCCGCGGAACAGACCCGCCGCCAGCCCCAGGAGCAGCCCGAGCGTCCCGCCGACCGCGAAGCCTACGGCTGCTCGCCACAGCGAAATCTCCAGATGCCCGAGCAGCTCGCCGGAGACAAGCAGCTCCCAGAACGCCTGCACGATGGCGGCCGGTGTCGGGAGGATCGTCTCGGAGACGACCCCGAAGCTTCCCAGCAGCTGCCACACCGCCAGGATGGTCACCGGCAGCACACTGCCCCGCCATATCGCGTTCCACAGCTCCCTGCGCCTCTGCGATTTTACGCGGTCCTCATACTTCGCGGACGGCTGCGACGGGGCAGGCGTCTGCCGGCCCGAGCCCCCCTCCTGGACGATCACACCGCCCGGGCTTCTTACGGCTTCCGTTTGACTCATCGTGTCTACTTCCTCTCTTCTCGGTTTGTACCGTTCATCAGATCCCCGAGCTGTCCACCAGCTCCAGCTCGTCGACGCGCTCGAACTCGCTCAGCACCGCCTTGCGGAATTCGAGGAAGGAAGAGCTCGCTTTCTTGCGGGGGAACGGGAGGTCGACCGGCACGATCTGGCGGATGGTGCCGGGTCTGGCGTCCATGACAATGACGCGGTTCGCGAGGAACACCGCCTCGTCGATGTCGTGCGTCACCAGGATCATCGTGGTGCGGTTCTTCTGCCAGATATCGAGCAGCACCTCCTGCAGGTGGCTTCTCGTGAAGGCGTCGAGCGCGCCGAACGGTTCGTCAAGCAGCAGCACCTTGGGACTGCGGAGCAGAGCCCGGGCAATCGCCACCCGCTGGCTCATCCCCCCCGACAGTTCGCGGGGATAAGACTTCTCGAAGCCCTGCAGCCGCACGAGAGCGATCAGCTCGTCGACCTTGGCCCGCACGTCCGGGCGGCTCAGCGGCAGATCCGCCGCAATGTTCTTCTCGACGGTCAACCAGGGGAAGAGACGATGCTCCTGGAAGATGAACCCTTTGTCAATGCCCGGCTTCACCACCGGCTGGCCCTCGAGCAGCACGCGCCCCCCATGCTCCGTGTCGAGCCCGGCGATAATCTTGAGCAGGGTGCTCTTGCCGCAGCCGCTCGGGCCGATGATCGTGATGAATTCCCCCTGCCGGATGTTCAGGCGGATATCCTGCAGCGCCTTAACGCTTCCCTGCGGGGTGGAGAAACTCTTTTCCGGTATATCAATGTCAATCGCAACGACGCTCATGCGCGGTGCCTCCTCTAACCTTGTTGTGGTCCGTGCGTTACAAAATCGTGGAGCAGCCCGGTCAATGCGCCCTTCCCGAATTTGAGATAAGTGCCGGGCGGCCTGCCCTGCCGCTGCTGCTCCGACAGGAAGGCGATCACGGTCCGCCGCCGCTTCGTAATCTCGAGGATCCCGTAGCGGTACAGCCACTCGTCAATCGTATTGTAGATGCCGCGGTTCAGACCGAACGTTCGGAAGCAGTAAGTGACGAAGAGCAGGTCGGGCAGCTGCAGTACATCAGCCCCGCCCTGTGAGGATGTGCCGGCTTGACCGGCCGAACCGGCTGGGGGAAAGGTTACGTCTTCCTGTAATGCGGAGTACGCGGTCATGGATCGGGCTCCTTCCAATTTGGAATGGGATGCTGGCTAAACGAATGGTAATGTATTTTCCTATGCGAAAAGTCGGATTATATGGAGAACGAAATTTCCCGTTTGCGTCCCGAAACGGACTGCCCCCGCTCCCGCTGCATGATGCGGTCGAGAATCAGCTTCTCATAGTAAACGAAGCCGCTGTCCCTCTCGCGCGGACGGTCCAGCTCGATGGGCAGATCCATCGCGATCCGGCCCTCCTCGATCAGCACGACCCGGTCTGCGAGCGCCACGGCCTCGCTGACGTCATGGGTGACGAGGATCGCCGAGAAGCCCTGCTCGAGCCACAGCCGTTCGATGAGCTCCTGCATATCGATGCGGGTGAGCGCATCGAGCGCCCCCAGCGGCTCGTCCAGAAGCAGCAGCTTCGGCCTGCCGGCCAGCGCCCGGGCGAGTGAGACACGCTGCTTCTGCCCGCCGGAGAGGACGCCGGGCCATGCACCGGCGCGCTCTTCGAGGCCGACGAGCCTCAGCGCCTCGGCTGCGGAGGCCTTGTCGCCGGGCAGAGCGCCGATCTCCACATTGGCGAGCACCCGCTGCCAGGGCAGCAGCCTCGCGTCCTGGAACATGATGCGGGTATCCGGATGAATGCCCCGGCTTACCGCCCCATTAACGGCGATGCTTCCCTTCGCAGGCTCCTCCAAGCCGGCCACCAGGCGCAGCAGCGTGCTTTTGCCGCAGCCGCTTCGTCCGACGATCGCGGTGAATTCGCCCGGCTTCAGCTCGAGGTCGATGCCGGTCAGCACGCTTTTGTCCCCGAACGTCTTCGATACTCCCTTGATGCTAAGCTCCGTTCCCTGTTTGCGGCTCATGCGAAGAGCCCTCCTTCCGCTTGCCCGGTCAGGCTTTCTTGAAGTTCGGATGCCACTGCAGCCACTGCTTCTCAAGCAGCTTCGCCGCCACGTCGGACAGCTTGCCGAGCAGGGCATAGATCAGGATGCTGAGGACGACGACGTCCATCTGCATGAATTCCCTCGCGTTCATCGCCATATAGCCGATCCCCGAATCCGCCGAGATCGTCTCGGCGACAATCAGCGTAATCCACATGATGCCGAGCGCATAGCGGACGCCGACAAGGATGCTCGGCAGCGCGCCCGGGAGAATCACCTTCCAGAACAGTGCCGGCCCCTTGAGGCCGTACACGCGGCCCATCTCGATCAGTCCCGGGTCTACGGAACGGATGCCGTGGAACGTGTTGAGATAGACCGGGAAGGAGACGCCGAGCGCCACCAGGAACAGCTTCGCCTCTTCGCCGATGCCGAACCACAGGATGACCAGCGGAATGAGAGCCAGGTGCGGGATATTGCGGATCATCTGCATGGAGGAGTCCGTCAGCTTCTCCAGCAGCGGAGACATGCCGTTAACAAGCCCGAGCAGGAAGCCGATGCCCCCGCCGATCGCGAAGCCCAGGAACGCCCGCTTCGTGCTCACGGCGATATAAGTGAAGATCGTTCCCTTCTGGATCAGCAGCACGAGCGCCTCCACCACCTGCACCGGTGTCGGGAGCGTACGCGTCGATATCACGCCGGTCTGGCCGAGAAGCTGCCACACTGCGATCAGGAGGACGGGCACAAGCCAGGGCAGGAGTTCCGCAGCACGCGAAAGTCGCAAGGCCGCCTTCACTTCGCGTGCACCTCTTCCCTGCCGGCCGCCGCATCCTGCTTCGGCAGCTCATTGTTCGCCACGATTTCGCCGAACGGCGAGATGTTCTTGGCGCCTGTGCTGCGGCGGGCTCCCTCCTGCTCCTTCAGCGGCAGGAGCGGGAACACGAGCTCCGCAAAGCGGTAGGCCTCCTCCAGGTGCGGATAGCCCGACAGAATGAACGTCTCGATGCCCAGATCCGCGTATTCCTTCATCCGGGCGGCCACCGTCTCCGGATCGCCGACCAGCGCCGTTCCCGCACCGCCGCGCACGAGCCCTATGCCGGACCACAGGTTCGGCGAGATCTCCAGCTTGCTCCGGTCGCCTCCATGCAGCTCGCTCATCCGCCGCTGGCCTTCGGAGTCGAAGCGGGCGAATACCTTCTGCGCATTCGCGATGGTCTCCTCGTCGAGGTGGGAGATTAGCTCATCCGCCGCTCCCCATGCCGCTTCCGCCGTCTCCCGGACGATCACGTGCAGACGGATGCCGAAGCGGAGTGTCCGGCCCTTCTCGGCGGCCAGAGCGCGCATCGTGCGGATCTTCTCCTCCACCTGCGCCGGCGGCTCGCCCCATGTCAGGTATACGTCGATGTGATCTGCAGCCACCTGCTGTGCCGCAATCGAAGAGCCTCCGAAGTACAGCGGCGGGTACGGGCCCTGCAGCGGAGGATACAGCACTTTGCCGCCCTCTACCTGCAGGTGCCTGCCTTCATAGGTGACTTCCTCGCCGGCCAGCTCCCTTCTCCAGATCTCCAGGAATTCATCGGTGAGATCGTAGCGGGCTGTGTGATCCAGGAACAGTCCGTCACCCGCAAGCTCCACCGGATCGCCGCCCGTCACCACGTTGATCAGCAGCCGCCCCCCGGAGATGCGGTCCAGGGTTGCCGCCATTCTGGCCGACAGCGTCGGAGACATGAGGCCCGGTCTGACGGCAACGAGAAACTTCAGCCGCTCCGTAGCCGGCACAAGCGAGGAGGCCACGATCCACGCGTCTTCGCAGGACTTGCCCGTCGGCAGCAGCACGCCCCCGTAGCCGAGCTGGTCCGCCGCCTGCGCAATCTGGCGCATATAGTGATAATCCACCGCTCTTGCTCCCTTGTTCGTCCCCAAATAACGTCCGTCCCCGTGTGTCGGGATAAACCAGAATACTTCCATGCTCCATCGTCCTCTCTTCATCTCATGTTTGAGTCTGTCGGTGCGTATGCGGCTGTGCCGCTTTCTTTATTTGGAAAGCACGGCTTCCTTCACTTGAATCGGCTTCGGAATCAATCCCACCTGAAGGAACGTGTCGGCAATTTTCTGCTGCTCCGCAATCACTTTGTCGTCGATTGGCAGCACCCCGTATTCCCGGCGCTTCGAGGCCGTCTCCAGCGAAGGGATATCGATGCCGAGCTGCGGAGAGAGCAGCTTCGCGAGTTCTCCCTGGTTCGTCTTCGCCCACTCATCCACCTTGTTCAGCTCTTCGAGCAGAATCGCCGTGACCTCCCGGTTATTCTCCGCGAAGCTGCGGGCAGCAAGATAGAACTCATGGTTCGATACGACGTCCGTCCCGTCGGCCAGCACGCGCGCCTTGGTTGCCGTCTGGGCTGCCGCGAAGAACGGATCCCAGATCACCCAGGCATCGACGCTGCCCCGCTCGAAGGCCACCCGCGCATCGGCCGGAGGGAGGAAGACGGTCTGGATGTCACCGTACTTCAGGCCGGCCTTCTCCAGCTGTTTGACGAGCAGATAATGCACGTTGGAGCCTTTGTTCAGCGCCACCTTCTTGCCCTTCAGCTCCGCCACGCTCTTCAGCGGGGAGTTCTCCGGCACAAGGATCGCCTCGCTCTTCGGGCTTGCCGGCTCGTGGGCCAGATACACCAGCGGCGCACCGGCAGCCTGCGCAAAGATCGGCGGCGCTTCCCCGGTATGCCCGAGGTCCAGGGAGCCGACATTCAGCGCTTCAAGCAGCTGAGGCCCCCCGGGGAACTCCGTCCAGTTCACGGTATAGCCCGCTTCCTTCAGACGCGCGTCCAGCTTCCCTTCCGCCTTGAGGAAGTTCATCGTCCCGTACTTCTGAAACCCGATGCGCACCTCCTTCGCCTTGGCGGAAGGCTCCGCTCCTTTGGCCTCCTGTGCAGCGGGGGCGGTCCCCTGCGTTCCCTGAGGGGCGGCTGTGCCGCAGGCGGCAAGAGCGGTAACCAGCGTTATCAGTAAACCGGCTTGAAGCGTTCTTCTCAGCACCGAGGCAATCATGCAGTCGCAGCTCCTTCGTCATTCGGATTCGATACGGCGGAGGCTCCGTGCAGCAGCCGCACTTCGCCCGCGAGATCGGCAGCGGCCTGATGCAGACGGCCGGCAAGCTCATCCGAAACCTCAAAGCCGCCTTCCTCCAGCCGCTTCACCTGGGTGTCCAGCGCGTACACGCCCTGCAGCTGGTTGCGTGCGCCGAGCGCCGATAAGACCGGCTTCAGCGCGTAGTCGATGGCGAGCAGATGAGCGAGCGTTCCGCCAATGGCCAGCGGAAGGATTACTTTGCCTTCCAGGCCTTTCTGCGGGATCAGATCAAGGAAAGCCTTGAGCACGCCCGTATAGGAAGCTTTATAGATCGGCGTGGCCACGACCACCCCCGCCGCACGTTCGACGATGCGGTTCGCTTCGATAATCGAAGGGGAATCAAACTTCGTATAGACGAGATCCTCGGGCGGAAGCTGGTGCACGTGCACCCATTCCAGCTCGATGCCCGCTTCCTTCAGCTTCGCTTCGACACTTTGCAGCACTCCGTTCAGGCGGGAGCTGGGGGACGGACTTCCGGAAATGATCGCAATGGTTGGCATAATGGCTGGTCTCCTTCGGTTGGCTTTGGATTATTGGGATACAGCAAAAGAGACCTCCTGAAGTCGCAGCGGCCTCTATGCGGCACTGCGTCACTTCGGGAGGTCTCCGGCGGTCCGGTAGACCCTGCTGATTCAGTTGGCGGTTCGTTCTATCTGATTTCTTCATGATCAGGCACCCGCCTGATCTTCGGGCTGCTTCTGGATGTCGTTGGCTTGCTTGTTCGGAAGGGCTAAGGTGTCCGCTTGTGCTGCTTCGGTTCAGCAGCAGTCCGCTGGGAGGCCGTGTCGGATTCAAACCGCTTGCGTTCCGTTCTCTCGATCTGCACAATTCGTCCGTCATGTACTACGATCTGAACGGTACCGTATTCCAGCCCGTTAACACTTCCGATAATCCGTTTCGTCCACAATTCATCTACATCCAGCGGCTTAGCCATTCTGCATCCCTCCGGGAATTTTTATTATATTCCTATGTGTTTAGTCGGCTTTATATGTGAAGGAGAAACGCCCACATCACGTTCCATGGAACCGTAAGCGTTCACCTGGGTTAACCTTTACTCGATGGCCCTCTACCTGCATCCTGCACCGGAATGATGCCCTGCGTCAAATCGTCCAGTCGTTCCACTCCTGCTTGCGCTTGTCGATATAGAGCAGCCAGTCGCGGGTCTTGCTCAGCAGCTGCGCTTTCGCTTTCGCACCGGTGAAGGTGTGGTCCGCCTGGAAAATCACTTCCTTGTCGCACTGGCCCTGGCTCCGCAGCCAGAACAGCTTCTGGAACAGGAAGCAGTAATCGACCGGAATGACCTCGTCGGCCGTACCGTGCACGAGCAGCACGTCGCCGTTGAATTTGCGAAGCTGCTCGAACGGCTGATGCTTCTGCAGCGATTCGAAGAACACCGGCTGGAGCGAATAGCCCAGGTAGTCGACAGAGCCTTTCTGCACCGCCTCTTCGTAAGCGGCTTTGCCGGTGATCCCTACGATGTCGTTGAACGGGTAGCCTACCGCCGACCAGAGGACCAGCGTCTTGATCCGCTTGTCGCGGGCCGCGGTGAGCACCGATACGGCGCCTCCCAGGCTGTGTCCCAGCAGGATGACCCGCTGCGGATCGACGCAGTCGATGTCGAGCACATAGTCGATGACACTGCGCGTCTGGTCGATCATCGAATCGAGGCCCCCGGCCCCGTACTCGCCGGTGCTCTCCCCGCATCCGCCGTAATCGAAGCGGAGCACCATGTAGCCGGTCTTGGCGAACTCCCGGGCGGCCAGGACGAACAGCCGGTCCACGCCGATGCGTGTGCCTACGAAGCCGTGGGCGATGATGATCACCGGGTACTTCCCGCACGTCCTCCCGGCAGCTCCTTCCCCTTCGGGGTAATGCAGCGTAGCAGCGAGCTCGAGCCCTTCTGTGCTGCGTATCGTGATATGATGTTCCATGCTTATGCCCCTTTCAGAAAAGAAGTAACCTGAGGATGGCGCCCTCGTGCGCTATGGAGCGGACGGCCCGGACTGCAGGGGCCTTCGTGGGCCGGCCCGCCCTATAAACGCCCGGCCATCATAACCCATTGTTCCCGTGCAGGCCGCCTGTCAGCCCTGCCGTCCGCAGTGTTCTGCGGTTAAATGTGCACCGGCATCGGATCGCCTTTGAGCCCGTTCTCCTGGGTAAGCTGATCCTGCTCGTTGAACAGGTAGACCCGGTGGATCAGCACCTGCACCTGCTCGCCGATCTTCAGCTCCGGCAGCTCCGGCGACCGGTAGGCGAACAGCCTGTCGCCTTCGACCTCCACTTCCACCTGCCAGTTGATCCCGCGGAAGTAGACCTGCTTCACCGTGCCCTGCTCGGCCGCCGAAGGATAAGATACCTCACCCGGCCGTCCGATCTCGATGAACTCGGGACGGATGATCGCCCTGGCGTTCGGCAGCAGGTCCGCCTCGAAGCCCTTCAGGTTCGAGATGTCCCCCAGCTGGTTCGATTCGCCGATAAACCCGGCGACGAACGGCGTGCGCGGCTTCTTGTAGATCTCGATCGGCGTTCCCTGCTGCTCGAGCCGTCCGTGGTTGATGATCATGATCTGGTCCGCCACCTCGACCGCTTCCTCCTGGTCGTGGGTAACGAAGATCGTCGTGATCCCTACGCGGTCGATCATCTCTTTGAGCCACGTCCGCAGCTCCTTGCGGACCTTGGCGTCGATGGCCGCGAACGGCTCGTCGAGCAGCAGCAGCTGCGGCTCCGGCGCAATGGCCCGGGCGAACGCGACCCGCTGGCGCTGTCCGCCGGAGAGCTGGTGCGGCAGCCGGCCGGTGAGGCCCTTCAGCCCGGTGAGCTCGATGAGCTCCTCCACCCGGGCCTTGATCTGCGCCTTGCTCTTCTTCTGCACGGTCAGCCCAAAGGCGATGTTATCGAATACGGTCATATGCCGGAACAGCGCATAGTTCTGGAAGACGAAGCCGATGCCCCGGGCCTGCGGCGCCAGGTCGTTGACCCGCTGCCCATGGAACAGGATATCGCCGCTGTCGGGCTCCTCGAGCCCGGCGAGCATCCGCAGGATCGTTGTCTTGCCTCCGCCGCTCGGGCCCAGCAGGCCGATCAGCTTTCCTTTCTCTATACCGAAGCTTACGTTATCCGTCGCCCGGAAGCTGCCAAAGCTTTTCGTCAAGTGTCTGGCCTCGATATGCATGTTCTTACTCCTCCTCCGGGCGCTGCTGCCCATGTTTCCACTCGATGATGCTCTTGACCGCCAGGGTAACCACAGCGAGAAGTACCAGCAGGGACGCCATGGCGAAGGAACCCGCAAAATTATATTCGTTGTACAGAATCTGAATGTGCAGCGGCATCGTGTTCGTCGCCCCCCGGATATGGCCCGAGACCACGGAGACGGCGCCGAACTCGCCCATCGCTCTCGCATTGCAGAGAATCACGCCGTAGAGCAGTCCCCACTTGATATTCGGCAGCGTCACCTTCCAGAAGATCCGCCATCCCTTGGCCCCCAGGGTGACGGCGGCTTCTTCCTCGAGCGTTCCCTGCGCCTGCATCACCGGAAGCAGCTCCCGGGCGACGAAGGGGAAGGTGACGAAGATCGTGGCCAGCACGATGCCCGGCAGGGCGAAGATGATCTTGATGTCGTTCTCCTGAAGCCACGGCCCGAACCAGCCCTTCGCCCCGAACAGGAGGACGAAGATCAGGCCCGAGATGACCGGGGATACGGCAAAAGGCAGGTCAATCAGCGTGATGAGCAGGTTCTTGCCCTTGAAGCGGAACTTCGTGATCGCCCAAGCGGCCGCAACCCCGAACACCAGGTTCAGCGGGACCGCGATCGCCGCCACGGTGAGCGTCAGGCGGATCGCTGCGGCCGCATCCGCTTCGACCAGCGCCGCCTCGTACACCTCCCAGCCCTTGCGGAAGGCTTCGACGAAGATGCTGACAAGCGGCAGAATCAGCAGGAACCCCAGGAACAGCAGGGCAATCGTGATCAGAATCCCCCGGACGAGTCCGGATTCCGTTATATGCCGGGGTCTCCCGGCGGCAGCCGTCTTGGTGCGGACGGCGGTGGCTACATAACCGGCCATGCTCTCTCCTCCTCCTTCACGCTATGCTGAGGTGACATGACGGTTCGCCCGCCACTGCAGCAGATTGATAATCAGCAGGGTGATGAAGGAGATGACGAGCATGACCAGCGCAATCGCCGTAGCCCCCGCATAGTCGTACTGCTCAAGCTTCGTCATGATGAGCAGCGGAGCAATCTCGGTCTTCATCGGCATGTTGCCGGAGATGAAGACGACTGAGCCGTACTCTCCGACCGCGCGGGCGAAGGCCAGCGTGAATCCGGTCAGGAGCGATGGGAACAGGGCCGGGAAGATGACCTTCGTGAAGGTGCGCCACCTTCCGGCGCCCAGCGAGACGGCCGCTTCTTCCACTTCCTTGTCGAGCTCCTCCATCACCGGCTGCAGCGTCCGCACCACGAACGGGATGCCGATAAACGTCAGAGCCAGCATGATGCCAAGCGGCGTGAAGGCGATCTTGATGCCATGCGGCTCAAGCAGCGAACCGATCCAGCCGTTCTGCGAATAGATTGTCGTCAGCGCAATCCCGGCCACAGCGGTCGGCAGTGCGAAAGGCAGATCCACCAGTGCATCGACCAGCTTCCGGCCCGGGAATTGGTAACGCACGAGCACCCAGGCGACGATAAACCCAAAAATGGAATTGATGAGGGCCGCACCGAACGCGGTGCCGAAGCTGATCTTGTAAGCCGCGATGACCCGAGGGTCAAGAATTGTTTCCCAGAACTTATCCCATCCCATGCCCGATGTCTTAATGAAGATCGCCGACAGGGGGAAGAGGACGATCAGGCTGAGATACATGACAGTATAACCCATCGAAAGTCCGAACCCGGGTAGAATACTGCGCTCTTTCCAAGCTTTTGCCATGGATATCGTTCTCCCGTTCCTTAATAAAATTCTGTCATTCTGGGGTGCTGACGACGCAGGTTACGGCTTATAGATCTGGTCGAAAATGCCGCCGTCGTTAAAATGGGTCGTCTGCGTCTTCGTCCAGCCGCCGAACGGCTCGTCGTTGATCGTGAAGAGGTTCACCTTGCTGAACTGGTTCTCGTATTTCTTCGCCACCGATTCGAGGCGCGGACGGTAATAGTTCTTCGCCGCAATCTCCTGGCCTTCTTCCGAATACAGGTATTCAAGGTACGCTTTGGCCACCTCGCGGGTGCCTTTCTTGTCAACCACCTTGTCGACTACGGCAACCGGAGGCTCGGCGAGCACGGAGACCGAAGGCGTAACGATCTCGTATTTGTCCTTGCCGAATTCATTAATGGAGAGATAAGCTTCATTCTCCCAGGCGATCAGCACGTCGCCGATCCCGCGCTGCACGAACGTCGTTGTCGAATCACGGGCTCCGGAATCGAGCACCGGCACGTTCTTGTAGAGGGCCTGCACGAACTCCTTCGCTTTCGCCTCATCCTTGTTGTTCTTCTGGTACGCATAGCCCCAGGCCGCCACATAGTTCCAGCGGGCGCCGCCCGACGTCTTCGGGTTCGGGGTGATGACCTGCACGCCCGGCTTGATGAGATCGTCCCAGTCCTTGATGCCTTTCGGGTTGCCCTTCTTCACGAGGAACACGATCGTCGAGGTATAAGGCGAAGCGTTGTCCTTCAGCTCCTTCTCCCAGCCCGCTTCGATCAGGCCGGCCTTCTGCACCGCGTCGATGTCGTAGGCAAGAGCGAGAGTGACCACGTCCGCTTCCAGACCGTCGATCACCGAGCGGCCCTGCTTGCCGGAGCCGCCATGGGACTGCTTGAACGTGACGTCCTGCCCCTTCTCCTTCTTCCAGTACGCCTGGAACGCTTTGTTGAAGGATACATACAGCTCGCGGGTCGGATCGTAGGATACGTTGAGCAGTTCCACCGGCTTCGCCGAGGCTGCCGGTTTGGCCCCATCGCCCGCCGCCGGTGCGGTGCCGGACGAGGTTTCCTTGCTGCCGCAGGCGGTGACGCCTGCAAGGGACAAGGCCAGTACGGTCAATGCCGAGAATCTTCCGAATCGAGCCAGCAGGCTTCTTTGTGTACGCTTCATAAGAGTGACGCTCCCCATTTATCATATTTTCTTATATATGGTTTATCAGATGGGATTAGGCGGATATCAGCCTATGCCAAAAGATATGCGCTCCGGTTGACCGGTCACTCATATTCATAATTCCGATAAACTTACTTTGTTATTGCGTATCTTAGCATCGGGGCTCCTGTCCTGTCAATCGGTTTTTTAGAAAATTATACCTTCCTTTTTGGAAGCACAAAAAAAAGCCTTCATCCCGTGCTCTCCCGAAAAGAGAGACGAAGATGAAGGCTGGATCTTGCGTATGGGGACCTACGGTTCGCTTATCCTTTGCCTGGAGCATGGGTATGGGCCTGGGACAAGAACGGTGCCGCGCAAATCCCGGGACCGCTCTTACTCGGCCGGCTCTTCGGACGGCGCCCCTGGCGACTGCGAACAGTCGCCGCAGTACCCGAGCACCTCGAAGCGGTGGTTAACGATCTGGAAGTCGTCCGGCAGTCCGGGCACCTGCTTCATGGGACAGAACTCGAAGGGGATCGTCTTCTCGCAGCGAAGACAGATCAGATGATGGTGATGATGGGTCTGGCAGCGGGCACGGAACTTGAGCCCGTCGTTAAGATAAATCTGCTCGAGCACCCCCATCTCGCTCAGGAGCCGCAGATTGCGGTAGACGGTATCGAAGCTGACACCGGGGTACTTCTGCCTCATATGTTCATAAACGTCCTTGGGGGACTGGTAGCCTTCGGAGCCGGCGAAAAGGGCCGCCAGACTCTTGCGCTGGTCGGTAATCCGCCATCCCTTGCTCGACATCGCCCCGACGATTTCGTCGATCGTGCTTTGAACCTCGTGCGCATGCTCGTGTTTGGACATAATGACCTCTTCCCTGTGAAGACTTGACCTCTTCTAATAATGCCCCATGAGCCGTACGCCCGTCAAGATTGGCCGCTTTCAAGCGCAGCCAGCTCCGCCTCCAGCCCCCGCTTGTCGAAGTGCTCCCCGATGAAGACCGCCACGCTCGGCAGCTCTTCCTTCGGCGTGATCTTCATGAGGTCCATCTCCCGGTAGGCGTACTGGAAGAGGAACGGGGAGACCGTATCGGAGAAGCGCAGAATCCCCTTCGCGCGGAAAATCTCCTTCGGCAGCCGGCCGACCATCGCTTCGAAGGCTTCGCTGTCCACCGGGGAACGGAAATAGTGCGTATGCACCATCACGTGATCATGACTGTGGTGCGTATGCCCTCCCTCTGCTTCAAGCCCATGACCGTGCCCGCAGTGCTCGTCGTGGATATGGCCGGGCTCCTGCGAGTGGCTGCACGCGCGGTGTCCGGCTTCTGCGCCGCCGGCTGCCGCAGCAGCCGCATGCCGCTCCGCCACGCCGCCTTCGAGCCGGTCGAAGAGTGACAAGTCGATCTCGCATTTCACGGCCGCCGTAATCGGTGCCGTACCGTTCAGCTCCCGGAGCAGGCTCTCGGTATCGAGGAGCTCCTGCGGCGTCACCAGATCGGCCTTATTGAGAATGATCTGCGTCGCACAGCGGATCTGGTCCTGCATCAGCTTGTACGTCCTGGCCTTGGGCGTACGGGAACGCTCCAGCAGGTGCGCCGCATCCACAACCGTGACGACCGACTTCAGCTCCACCCGGGTCAGCATGGAGGCATCCGTGATCCCGTCGAGCATCTCGATGGGATTGGCCGCCCCCGTGCATTCGACGAACACGGCGTCCGGCTCATGCTCTTCGATGAGCTGCTTCAGCTCCATGCCGAGGTCGCCGCGTATCGTGCAGCAGATGCAGCCGCCGAGCATCTCGGTCATCGGCACCTCTTCATCCACCAGCATCCCGTCGAGATTGACGTCGCCGAGCTCGTTCATCAGGACGGCCGGTTTACGGCCGGAGAGCTGGTAATAATCGATCACCCGGGTCAGCAGCGTGGTTTTGCCGCTGCCGAGAAAACCGCTGAGAATATGTACGGGTACTGCTTTCTTATCATCCATGCCGCATCACTCCGTTCAGGTCTTTGCCGCCGCTCTGCCGGCTCAGCCGGGCAGCAGCGTTGTCTAAACTCACATTTTACCTTCCGCGGCCGGAGCCCGTCAATTTGACCGCATGGATGGAGCGGAAGCCGATACAAGAATGACAAAGATAACGGAAACAGGAGCACGTCCCCGGGAAATCCCGTGCAGAGCATGCTCCTCATCGTTCCTTTTTTGCCGGTCCGGTCCCCTTCATCAGAATTTGAACTTGCGGATGCTTCCCTGCAGCTCGCCTGCCAGCTCGTCCATCTTCGAGGACGCCCGAGTGATCTCGTCCATCAGCCGCAGCTGTTCACCGAATGCCTGGGCCGCCGACCCCAGCCTTCCCGCCGACCCTTCCGCGATCCCGGCGATCTCGACCATCGAAGCGGACACCTCTTCGGTGCCGGCCGACATCTGCTGCGCCACCGCAGAGACGTCCTGCGCATGCTCGTCGACCGTGCGGGCCATCCGCAGCATCTGACCGAGCGCCTCTTCCACATCGCGGACCATGGCCACGCTGCGCTGCACTTCCTTGGTATTGCCGAGCATCGAAGCGGCCGCCTCCTGCGTCACCGTCTGGATCTCGCCGATCATCTCCGTAATGCGGGCCGAGGAGCTCCCCGACTGCTCGGCAAGCTTGCGGATCTCGCCGGAAATCACGGCGAAGCCCTTGCCCTGCCCGCTGCTGCGGCTGGCTTCGATCGAAGCGTTCAGTGACAGGATGTTCGTTTGGCCCGCAAGGGACGTGATGACTCCCGCGTACTGGCGGATCTCGCCGGAGAGCTCCGCCAGCCTGCGGACCGCCGCGGCCGTGTGCTCCGTTGAGGCGCGGAGCCCGTCCATCTGCGCGGTCACGCCGGCGGCAGCCTCCCTGCCCTTGTTCACCTGATCCACCATGCCCTGTGAAGAAGCGGCCACTCCGCCGGAAGCTTCAGCCACCTTCTGGATGCCTGCCGCCATCTCTTCCATGGCGACAGCTCCTTCTTTGGCGCCCTGAGCCTGCTGGCTGGCGCCCCCGCTGACGTCCTGCACCGCCTCGTTCACCCGCTGCAGCGTTAAGCGGGTCTCCTCCGCCCGCCCGGTCACCTCCTGGGACGCGGCGGCCACCCGGTCGGACAGCATGTGAATGGAAGCCGCCGTCTCCCGCAGACCCGCGAACAGGCCTTCGAGATCCTGGGACAGCCGGCTGATCTCGTCTTGGCCGCCCATCGCCACGGAACGGGTCAAATCTACGGTTCCGTCCGCGAACACGCTGCGCGTTTTCTCCGAGAGTTCCCGGATCCGCCGTCCGACAAGAATGCGGGTCAGGAAAAAGAGCAGCACCTGAACGGCAGCGAACATGAAGACATACTGCAGGAGAGCTTCACGCCGCTGCTCGGCGATCATGGCCTCCGCCTTCTCCATATTCATGGCCACCCGTACCGCCCCCCAGTGCTCCCCTCCGAAGACCAGCGGGTACGAAATATCCCACATCGTCACCGTCCGACCGTCGATCACCCGAGGATATACCTGAACGAGCGGGTTCTTCGTATCCTTGGTCGCCGCCGCCTTGTAGCCGGTCGCATCATTGAAGACGCGGTTGGCCCGGTATTTTTGGCTAAGGAGCCCGCTTGAGCCCCACTTGTCCTTGGACGCATCGCCCTGCGGGCTATAGGTGCTGTTATGGGTTGCGATGTACCCGGCCTCCTGGGGGTTGTCCGAATAGGCGGTCGGCAGCGCGAACACCACCATCGAATTCACCAGAGTGCTGTCGATCACTCCCTGCCACCGCTCATCGGTATAGGCTTCGTAGCTGCTCGTGTACTTCAGCTCGTACTGCCACAGGGGAATCTCCGTGCCGTCGAACAGCTTCTGCTTTTGTCCTGCATACTCCGGATCCTTGCGCCGCAGCTCCGCCGTCTGCTCGCTCTCCGGGATCACCGTCAGCTTATCGTCGAACAGCCGGGTACGGAGCTGCGCCCCCGGCAGAAACTCCCCGTTCAGGGTGACGCCGTTCTTGAGATCGTTCTCCGTGATGCTCGTCAGCGTCTTCGCCAGGGTAACGGCCAGCGCCTTGCCCTCCTCGAGGAACTTGTCCTCGATCGGCCGGCTCACCGCCTGATACTGCCGCAGGTAAAGCGCACCGAAGAGAAGAATAAGGACAATACAGGTAATCAGCATGAATTGGCCGGTGAGAGACCGGAATCTGGTAGGCATAGAGCACCCCTGTTCTTTACTTTTTTGGTAAGATTAACTCACGTTCTATTCCTATTTACGGCAGATTGATGAATGAAGATAAGATGAATTTTAATTGTAAGCGCTTTATTAAGATCATTAAAACACGTTTCGACAAATTGTACAATAACCAAAGAAAGGCGTCTTCTTCATCTGTTCTATGCCGCCCTTCTATCAGGTACAATAATAGAGACAAAGCTCTCCGGCAACTAGTCTGGAACGGGCTGGGAACTGCTTGCAGCTGACTCGGGCATACGGAAGCCGGTCTGAATCTGCCCGGGCGTCAATCTGCCATCGGCTGCCTGCGACGGTCTGAAGCCGAATGGAAGCTGCCTGCTGGAACAATGAGACGGCCTGCGAATACTGGAAACAGAGGGAACCTAGACTATAAGAACCCTGCACGTGCTGATGCCTGCAACGGCCTGAAGCAGCCTTTTTACTGACTACAGCTGCCCAATAACCTTCAACGGCCTTCCATGGACTGCTTCTGCTCGAAATTACCTTCACCTGACCGCATTGCCTGGTGGAACCAACCGATCTGCCCCGCAAGTTGTCTTTACATTCGACACCTGATTCCAGTGCCCTTCCGTCCTTCCCACCCTCGGATCCGTAAAGGAGGCCAGCCCATCGTGACCGCGAGCCCTGCAGATCACCTGCCCATCGAAGCTTCGATCCAGATCGATCCTACATTCCCGTACTATCTTGACCGCTCACCCGAGAGCATCGCCTCCGAGCTGCTCCTTGCCGGTTACCGCAACGTCCGATACTTCGTTACGGATGAAACCCGGGTGAACGGGGACCTGATCCGCGCCCTGCGCAGACACGGCATGCAGGTATGGGCGATGGTGCTCGGCAACGGCGCCTATTCGACCGGCCATCTGCCGCCCGACTGGCCCAAATGGCAGATGACCCTGCTGAAGAAGACGGACGACGGATACTTCCGCTTCTCGCCCCACAGCACGTCCTATCTGAAGTGGAAAAAAAGCAGCATCGCCCGCCTGCTCCAGGAGCATCCCTTCACCGGACTGGAAGTGGCTGAGCCCTATTTGCCGGAGTGGAACGGCTTGTCTTCCGGCGTATACGGCGATGTTGGGCCGATGGCCCAGGCGGCCTTCAAGGAGTTCAGCGGAAGCGAGATGCCCGAATTCACACATCGCACCTCGCCCAGATATTATAAAAGAGACCGCGCCCGGTATCTGCTCTGGATCGACTTCCGGGTCCGGGCGGTCAACCGCTTCCTCCACGAGCTGATCAACGGCCCTGGAGGCGCCCGAAGCGTGCGCCCGGACATCCGGATCGCCACCTGGTCGATTGCCGTGGATGCCGGACGGGATCCGGTCGGTGCCGTGCGTGAGGTGCAGGGCACCGATGCCGCGGAGATGATCCGCCTGATCCGGCCCGACCTGCACATCCTCCAGACCCATTGGCCGGACTGGATGCGGTCCGGACTTCCGGCGGATTACGTGCGCCGTTATGCCCCGTTCGTCCGCCACATCCGTGCCTCCCATCCCGATGTGCCGCTCGGCGTGCAGACCGACATCGGGTCGCTCGCCCGGATGCGGCGCAGCCGGGCCTGGCTGGATATCTTCGCACGGACGGCCCGGGAGGAAGGCTACCGGATGTGGACGGCCTACGAGCATTCGATCGGCCTGTCCATGTACACCGAGCCGCCGCGGTTGCTGCGCGCCCGGCGGACAGACCGCCGGACGGTTGTGATCGAATTCGATAAGCGGATCGATGAAGCCTCGGCGTCAGCAGTCTCCTCCTACCGCTGCCTTGAAGGGGGGCAGCTCCGGGACGTCTCGCCGCTGGCGGCTGCGCCGGACGGAAGCCGGGTGCTTCTGAAGACGGATGTCTGGCCCGCCGGTCCCTTCGAGCTGGAGGTGAGCGGCATCCGTGATACGCCGGAACGGTGGCTCGTTCCCGATCAGCCGACCCATACGATCGCTCCGGGCAGCCGGGTCCCGGTTTCTGCTGCAGCCAAGGGATGATGCGCTTGCCCTGCCCCTCGGGCCGGGAATGTTTCCTAATTAGACATTGGTCATTTGGATGCCGGAGAGGTACAATAGAAGAAACCAGCGAACGGATGCCGGGACCCTTTTCCGGATGAACCCCCATGCAAGCCCCGTTCCGCATTCCTTATTCCATGTACACGAATCCCATTCGGACAGGAGTTGATTCCCCTTGGAACAATCCATTCTCCGGCAGGAGCGCGCGAACGCCATCTCGCACGGTGTCGGCATCCTGCTCAGCATCGCCGGACTCATCCTGCTCATTCTGCAGGCCGTGCAGACCGGCAATGTGTGGCACATTGCGAGCTTTACCGTGTTCGGCTTGTCCCTGATCCTGCTGTATACCGCCTCCACCCTGCTGCACAGCGCCCGAAGAGAGCCATGGGTCAGCTTCTTTGAAGTACTCGACCATTCGGCCATCTATGTGCTGATCGCAGGCACCTACACGCCCTACCTGCTCGTCACGATCCGCGGGCCGCTGGGCTGGAGCCTGTTCGGCACCGTTTGGGGACTGGCCCTGCTTGGGATTATCTTCAAATTTTTCTTCGTCAAAAAATTCAACTTCCTCTCCACCCTCTTCTATATCGGGATGGGCTGGATGATCATTTTCGCCTTCGAGCCGCTCCAGCAGCAGCTCTCCGCGCCGGGCGTCATGTGGCTCGTCATCGGCGGGGTGCTGTACACGTTCGGCACAGTCTTTTATCTATGGCGGCGGCTGCCGTACCATCACATGATCTGGCACCTGTTCGTGCTCGCCGGGTCGGTCTGCCACTTCATCTCGGTGTACCTGTACGTGTAGACGCTCCGGCTGAACGGCTGTCCCTGTGCCTCCGGGGACGGTCGTCCAATTTGCGCAGGCCCCCGCCTTTTCGATGCACCCCCTCGTTCGGCGTTCATAGTATACCTATGGACAGTCATGCGAAGGGGTGTTTTGTATATTATGCTAAGCAGCAGGCAGAGGGTTAGGACCATCGAGAAGCATTTTGGCCGCAAAACAGCCGGTCCTGTAGGGGTATACAAGGCCATCCGGCGGTCGATCGACCGTCACAAGGCCATCTCGGTCATCCGGCTTGGGGATGTCATGGCCAAGCTGCTCTCCGGGCGCAATGTCAAGTCGCTCAATTACGTCTCCGACTTCCTCGGCATCCCGCTTCCGCCGCCGAAGAAGCTGCGCATGGAGCTCGTGCAGGCCGTCCGCTCCTCGAATATCGTCGGACTCTCCCATTATGAGAGCTCCATGAAGTATATCTCCCTCTTCATGAAGCGTTCGGGCTGGCGGCCTCCGGTCATAGTCGATTCTTTCATCAATGACCAGCTCTATGAGCGCGGCATGATCCACCGGCTGCTCCGCAGCTACAAGGTCGCTCTCGTCGGGCGCGCTGCACCGGCTGCCGCCAAAGAGCTGCGCCGCCACGGCATCCGCGTAGCGCTGACCGTGCCGCTCGACAATTACGGCGGATTGGCCGCCGCCTACCGTACGCTTGCCCGCCACAAGGGCAGCTACCAGCTCGTGCTCGTCGGCGCCAGCGTGCCCGGGCGGATCCTCTGCCCGCGGATCGCCCGGCGGCTCGGCCGCACGGCTATCGAGAGTAAACGGCGTCTGGACTTCCTCCTCCGCCGACTCCTCGTCGTCCTCCTTGCCGTCCGCCTTACCCTTGCCCCTACCGGTCGGCTTCTCCTTCTTCTGGTCGGCATAGATGACCTTCCAGCCGAGGTCGAGCAGCTGCTTGATCGTGCTCTTGAAACGCTCCCCCTCCGCCGCCGTCAGCACGGTATGCATTTTATAGGAAGCGGCCGGATAGAACTGCGACAGGAACCGCCGGACGATGAGGTCGTACAGCTTCGCTTCATCCGGAGGCAGCGCCCCCGGCGTCTTGTGGGTCGGCAGAATCGCATGGTGGTCTTCGACCTTGGAAGGATTGCAGACCGCCTTGTTATTCTTATGCACAAACTTCTTGTCCGCCCCTTCGACCAGTCCCCGGTAATCCGTCTTCGCCAGCTGGTCGAGCGCCCGGTGCATCTCCGGGATGTTCTGCTCCGTGACATAGTTGGAGTTCGTCCGCGGGTACGAGATCGCCTTGTGCTTCTCGTAGAGCGTCTGCGCCAGATCCAGCGTCTTCTTCGCGGAGAAGCCGAACTTCGCATTGGCTTCCCGCTGCAGCAGCGTCAGGTCATAGAGCTTGAACGGATACTCCTTCGTATCCTTGACTTCGTAGCTCTCGACCCGCCCGCGTTTGCCCTTCACCTTCTCGGCGAGCGCCTTCGCCTTCTCGCCGTCCGTGAGCCGCTCCCCCTGCCAGAGGCCGCGGTAGAGGGTCTCGCCCTGCTCGAACCAGGCTTCCACCTCGTAGTACTTGTTCGACTGGAACGCTTCGATTTCTTTCTGGCGGTCATACAGCAGCGCGAGCACCGGGGTCTGCACCCGCCCCACCGACAGCAGCTCCTTGTGCTTGGTCGTGAACGCGCGCGACCCGTTCATCCCGATGAGCCAGTCCGCTTCGCTGCGCGCCTTCGCCGCCCGGGTAAGCGGCTCGAAATCCGCCCCCTCCTTGAGCTCGGCGAAGCCCCTGCGGATCGTCTCCGGCGTCAGGTCGGAGATCCACAGCCGCTTCACCGGCTGCTTCAGCTTCAGATGCCGCTGGATCAGCGAGAAAATATGCTGCCCCTCCCGCCCGGCGTCGCAGGCGTTGACGAGATGGGAGCAGCGTTTCGCCAGCTCCGCGATCACCTTGAGCTGATCCTTCGTTTTGGCATTCGGGACGAGCTTGAACTGCTCCGGAATGATCGGCAGATCGCCGAGATTCCACTTCTTGTACCTGTCATCGTAAGCATCCGGCTCCGCCAAACCGATCAGATGGCCGATCGCCCAAGTAATGATATATTGTTCTCCTTCAATATAAGTCCGCTGGTTTTTGGCTTTGGGATCGATTGCGGCCGCAATGTTCCGGCCCATGTCGGGCTTTTCCGCAATGATGAGTGTCTTCAACAGTGTATCGCTCCTTCAGTCCATCCTAAAGCTTGGCGCAGGCCTATCTCAGACCGCCTGTCTATTTTACAGACTTCGGGAACAAAAAGAAATGCATTTCTGAGATAAACGCCGCCAAGCGCCTACTAGATCTTTACCCATTTTCCATTCGACTTTTGTTGTTACATATATTACCATTGAACTGTCCGACTAGAAAAAGGAGAGGTACCGATGAAACCGCTGTTCGAAGTGCTCCGCATCCCGAATTACCGCAATCTTCTGCTTGCCGCATTCTCCTCCCAGATGGGGAGCGTGATCGGGCTCACGGCTTTCATGTTCTATCTGCTTGACCGCTTCTCGGGCCAGCCCTTCTATGCGACGCTCTCCGAGCTGATGCAGTCCCTTCCCGCCTTGTCCGTCTTCTTCTTCGTCGGCGTGCTGGCCGACCGGATGGACCGCCAAAAGATTGCCGCGAACTGCGACTGGATCAACGCCGTGCTGTCCCTTGCCCTGCTCGCGATGGTGCAGTGGGATTGGGTGCCGCTGATCTTCGCCGTGCTGTTCATCCGAAGCGCCGTCTCCCGGTTCTTCTTTCCGGCCGAACAAGCGTTGGTGCAGGGCGTTCTGACTGACAAAGACTACAGCGTAGCCGCCGGTCTCAACCAGATGATGGGGAGCCTGTTCCTGCTGTTCGGCACCGCTCTTGGCGCCGCGGCCTACTGGAAGCTCGGCATTACGGGCGCCCTGCTTCTCGATGCGGTCTCCTTCGCCGTGTCCGGACTGCTCATCCGCTCCTGCCGGATCGGGGAAGCCGTCCGCCTGCCGAACGGCCGCCATACGTGGAGGCAGCTGAACTTCCGGGTGATCGTCTCCGACTTCGCGGACGGGCTCCGGTACATTCTCGGGCACAAGCTCCTCGCCATGCTCGTCGCGGGCTTTGCCGTCTTCGGCATCATTAACGGCGGCATGAGCGTCATGCCGGTCTTTATCCTGAAGTACAAGCTCGCGCCCCAAACCTACGAGGAGCATGCCGTATGGCTCGGTATCCTCTTCGGGACCGGCCTGCTCCTCGGCAGTGTGGCCGCATCCGTCCTTGCGGCGAAGTGCAGGCCGTATCATCTGATTATCGGAGGACTGGTGAGCAGCGGCCTCCTGCTCGGATTGTCCGGATGGGTCACGTCCATCCCGTATTTTTATGGCCTCAGCTTCATCGTCGCCTTCACCCTGCCCGCCGTGAATATCGGCCTGGGCGGCTGGCTCCCGCGCATTGTCGACCCGGGGCGGATGGGGCGCGTCCAAGGCTGGATCGGTCCTCTGATGATGCTTACCCAGTCAGTGACGCTCGGCCTCATCGCCCTCTTCTTCCCTTCCCGGATCGGCATCGAGGGACTGTTCCTGATCGTAGGCGGCTGCTTTGTGGTGACCGGCCTCTACTATCTTGCCGTGCTTCCCCGGCAGTACCGGGAGGATGCGGCTGTCCCCGCTGCACCGGTTCCGGCCGCAGAGGAAGCATCCTCCGCATGAGGACGACGAGAAGGGCAGAGACGGGCTTTCCAGCCTGTTCCTGCCCTCTTCCGCTCTCTCCTCACAGGTAGGCGCAAGAGGACCTTTTTTCCGACGGCTGCTTGGAAACCTGCGGCTCCTCCCCGACACCCCCGGCTTCATCGACTTCCAACCGCTTCTCAATTCCTTGTAAACCCACAGCAAAAAAGCCGCTTCCCCCGACCCCCCAAAGGACCGCGGACAGCGGCTGCATCCAGATCTCCTGCGCTTACCGTGTCTCCCACCATTTCAGATACGGATACGGGTTGAGCGGCTTCCAGGACACGTTCGTATCGTACATGCCGAAGTGCAGGTGGGAAATGAACTTGCCGGAGGTCCCCTCCGGCCCGTAGCCTGTGGAACCGACGTATCCGATAAGCTGCTCCCGCTTCACCCGGCTCCCCAGTGCGATGCCGTCCGCATAGCCGGACAGGTGCGCGTAATACATCGCAATGCCGTTATCGGCCTCGATCGTCAGCCTCCAGCCCCCGTACGTGTTCCACCCTTTGCGGATCACCTTGCCGTCCCAAGCCGAGAAGACCGGCACTCCGGTGCCTGCCTCCATATCGTTGCCTTCATGCACCCTTGAGGTCTGGCCGAGCGAGAACATGCGGGCATCCCCGTAGGTATCCGTGAAAGGAAGATAGGTGCGGCCGATCAGCGGGAACGTCCCTTCGACGAGCATGGGCGGAGCGGACACCGACGGTGCGGCAGGGATGGTCAGCTTCTGGCCCTCGCTCAGCCGGTCGCTCGTCAGACCGTTCGCCTTCTTCAGCGCGGCGATCGACGTCTCCGTCTTCCCCGAGATCGAATAGAGCGTGTCGCCCCGCTGCACGGTGTACCACGGACTTACCGTCGTCAGATGCTGCCCCGGCACGATGACGTCGCTTTTCAGCCCGTTCCAGGTCTTGAGCTGGGAGATCGTCACGCCGTATTTGCGCGAGACGCTCCACAACGAATCGCCCTTCTGAACCAAATAATGGCGCTCCTTCTTGTAGTTCTTAGCCAGCGGGTAGACGGCATAGGCCGAGATCATCGCTTTGCCCGATGGGCTGATCGCCACCGGCGTATCCATGGCGACCGCCACCCCATTCTTGTAGGCGGTAGCCGATCCGGTCTGAAACCGCAGTGTCACTTCGTCGCGCTGGATCTCGATCCTGCCGCTCGCCGCCGTCCAGGTGACTTTGGCGCCCATCGCCTCGAACACATCCCTTAGGGGCACGGTCGGGCTTTTGGCCGATACGCTCCCCGCGGCGGAACAAATGGAGATCAGGACGGCTGCGGCCAGAATCCGCTTTCTCATGCTTCGAAACACACTCGCTTCCTCCCTTTTGTCTCCGGTCTCTCCGGTTACTGTTCCTCCATTTACCAGAAACTATAAGAGGAGTTTCTTACCAGAACAGGAGGCCGCCCATAAGCCCAAGGCGCAGTCCCTCCCCGGAAGCCGGAGCCAAAAGGTTACTTCGAGAACGCTTCGATGAACTGGATGACGGCCGGTCCCAGCAGCACGATGAACAGCGAAGGAAAGATGAACAGGATGAGCGGAAACAGCATCTTGATCGGCGCCTTCATCGCCTCTTCCTCCGCCCGCTGCTTGCGCTGTTCGCGCACCTCGTGCGACTGCACGCGGAGCACCTGCACCATCCCGATCCCGAGCTTCTCCGCCTGCAGGATCGAGGAGATGAGCACGCGCAGCTCGTCGAGCGGAAGCCGGTCGCGCACGCCGCTCAGCGCTTCACGCCGTGTCTTGCCGAGGCGGATCTCCTCAAGGCAGTAGCGGAACTCGCCTGGCAGCACGCCGTCGGACTTCGCGACGAGCTTGCTCAGCGCGGCATCGAAGCCGAGCCCGGCTTCCAGCGACACGGTGAGCATGTCAAGCACGTCGGGCAGCTCGCGGAGGGAGAGGCGCAGCCGCTGCTTGGTCTTCAGCCGCAGGTAATACGGCGGCAGCATGCCCGCTCCGGCGAGTCCCATGCCGGCGAAGAGCACGGTGCCCCCGAAGCCGGCGCCGATCAGCGCCCCGTACAGCCCGAAGAGCGTGGGCAGCAGCACATAGAGCACCAGCTGCAGCATGCGGAACTCGAGCGTCCCCATGCCGAAGGGCCTTCCGGCCTGCAGCAGCCTCATCTCCAGGCGGGTCGCCTGCGCCTCCGTCATCCGGCGCCCGAAGCGGCGCTTAGCCAGCACCCAGCCCTTCTTGGCGAAGGAAGCCAGAAGAGCGGACCGGGCCGGGCTGCCGCGCTCAGGGGGCCCGCTCTCCAGGATGGCGTCAACCGCCGGTTCGCCTTCCGAGGTAATCATCGCCAGACGGCGCCGCACCTGCCCACGGCGCTGCTCCCATATAACGAAGAGCGCGTAGACGCTTAAGGTAACGGTAAGAAAAAAGCTCAGAAACACCATGGGTCTACACCTCGATCGTCGTCATTTTGCGGATGAAGATAAAGCCGATGATTCCCGAGAAGACGCCCGCGCCTACCATCAGGAGGCCCACCGGGTGGTGGAACAGCGAGCCGATGTAATCCGGCTCGATAAAATAAATCAGCACGCCGAGCACCACCGGCAGCAGGCCGATCACGAGGCCTGAGAGGCGCCCCTGCGCCGTCAGGGTGCGGATCTGGCGCTGGATCTTGCTCCGGTCGCGGATCGTCTGCACGATCGTCTCGAGCACGACGGCCAGATTGCCGCCCACCTGTCGCTGGATCAGGATGCACTGGATCATGAGATCGAGGTCCGCGCTCGGCATCCGCTCCTTGAGCCGCAGGAGCGCCTCCTCCATGGTCGTGCCGTACTGCATCTCCTTCAGCACGATCTCCATCTCGCTGCGGATCGGGTCCTCGGATTCGTCGACCACCGTCTTCAGCGCCTGGGCGAACGAGAAGCCCGCCCTCAGCGAGCCGATGATCGTCGTGATCATGTCCTGCAGTCCGTCGTTGAACCGGGTGATCCGCTCCTGCTCCTTGCTCTTCACCACCCGCTTCGGTGCCAGATACCCCAGGAGCACCCCAAGCAGCAGGCCCGGCAGGCTGCCGGTCACCAGCAGGAGCAGGCCGCCGAGCAGCGCCATCGCGACCCACTGCAGGAGGATGTACTCCTCCGGACGAAGGGTCAGCCCCGCACGGCCCAGCATATCCTCAAGCCGGTCGTTCTTTTTCTTTGTGAGCACGTTCTCCTTGACCGCCTGCTTGTAGAGCTGCAGCTGCACGAGAAGACCGAACTGGCGGCGGCCGAGCTTCCGCTTGTCATTGAGGGCCAGGTAACGGCGGATCCGTCCCTTCAGCTTGCGGTCCGAGAGGAAGAGCGTCTGCAGGAGCCCGGCAAACAGCAGGAAGGACGAGAGGGCGAAAAAAAGCACAATGAGCCATTTCATCGTCATTCCTCCTCAATAAAGACTGTCGGCGGGATGTAGATGCCCGAGGCTTCGAGGCGTTCGTAGAACTTCGGGCGCACACCCGTCGGCACCAGACGGCCGATCATCCGTCCCTCGTCGCTGACGCCGGTCTGCCGGTAGATGAAGATGTCCTGCAGGACGATGACATCGCCCTCCATCCCCTGCACCTCGGTGATGTTCGTGATTTTGCGCGAGCCGTCCTTGAGCCGGGACTGCTGGATGATCACGTCGATCGCCCCGGCAATCTGCTCGCGGATCGCCTTCACCGGCAGGTCGATCCCGGCCATGAGCACCATCGTCTCCAGCCTCGAGATCATATCCCGCGGGGAGTTCGAGTGTCCGGTCGCCAGCGACCCGTCGTGGCCCGTATTCATCGCCTGCAGCATGTCCAGCGCTTCGCCGCCGCGCACCTCGCCGATGACGATGCGCTCGGGGCGCATCCGCAGCGAGTTGCGAACGAGATCACGGATCGTGATGCCGCCCTTGCCCTCGATGTTCGGCGGGCGGGATTCCAGCGAGACGACATGCTCCTGGGAGAGCTGCAGCTCGGCGGCATCCTCGATCGTCACGATCCGCTCGTCGCTCGGGATGAACGAGGAGAGCACGTTGAGCGTCGTCGTCTTGCCCGAGCCCGTGCCGCCGCTGACGAACATGTTCAGCCGCGCCTTGACGCAGGCGTCGAGGAAGATGGCCATCTCGCGGCTCACCGTGCCGAAGCCGATGAGGTCCTCGATCGTATACGGATCCTTCGAGAACTTCCGGATCGTGATCGTCGGCCCTTTGAGCGCCAGCGGCGGAATGATCACGTTCACGCGGGAGCCGTCGGGCAGACGCGCGTCGACCATCGGCGAGCTCTCGTCGATGCGTCGGCCGATCGGTGCGACGATCTTGTCGATGACGCTCATGACATGCTCGTCATCCCTGAACTGCACATGGGTCAGCTCCAGCCGGCCGCTCCGCTCCACGTATACCTGGTTCGGCCCGTTGACCATCACTTCGCTGACCTCGTCGTCGAGCAGCAGCGGATTGATGGGTCCGAAGCCCGTCAGGTCGTTGACGAGCTCGTCGATGACCTTCTTGCGGTCGATCCGGCCCCGGAACGACTCATCCTCCTTCAGAATCTCGACAGCCATCGCGTCGAGCTTGCCGATCACCGACTCGACATCGTCGTCTTTCAGCTCGCTGAGCACCTGCTTGTAGAGCCGGTTCTTGAGCTCCTGGTGCTTCGTCGGCTGAGACCGCTGCTCGCGGCTCGGGCTGCCTTCACCGGTCCGGCGGGACTCGCGGAACGCGGCGATCGGATCTTTCTTCGGCGGCTTCGGCGGCTGCGTCTCGAACGCTTCCTCCGGAGCGCCTTCCCCCTGGGCCTGCGCCTCCTTGGCCTTGGCCTGAATCCGGTCCATCAAACTCATCACACGGCCTCCTTAGTCATGGTTGAAATGAGAAGAATCGATTGCCTTTCATTAAAAGAACGATGCCGGCCCCTTCGTCTTCTGCAGCAGCGATTGCAGCAGCGACTGCGGCTTCGGCTTGAAATGCGAAATTTCGCGTCTGGCGATGAGCTGCTCGGCCATTTTGTATACGGCCTTGGCCAGCTCGCTCTTGGTCTGGTTCAGCACGAAGGGAATGCCGAGATTGAGCGACTGGGACACCATGCCGAAGTCGTTCGGCACATAGTACGCCGTCTCCACCCCGAGGATGTCCGGCACGTCCCCCGCCTTGATCACACTCTCCATCGTCGCCCGGTTGACCACCACCTGGACCTTGTCGCGCAGGCCCAGCATCTCCATCGTCTCGAGCATCAGCTTCGTGTTCTTGATCGCCACCATCTCCAGCGTCGTCAGCACGAACACCTGGTCCGCCTTCTCGATGAACTGGAGCGTCTGCTCCTGCAGGCCTACCCCCGTGTCGACCAGCAGGTAATCATGCTGAGCGGCCAGCATCAGGGCAATCCGCTCGACCGCATGCGGTGTAACGAGGTCCGCCTGCTCCGGCCGCTCGGGCGCCGCCATGACGCGCACCCCGCTGCCGTGCCGGCTGAGATAGCTCGAGAGCGTGAAGCCGTCCATCGTGGCGATGCCCTCGGCCACGTCCTTGATCGTGAAGGTCGGCTGCAGATCCATCGCCAGGCCCACATCTCCGAACTGCAGGTCTCCGTCCAATACGGCCACCTGCAGCCGGGTATTCTTCGCCAGCGCCGCGGCCAGATTGACCGTCATCACCGTGCGTCCGATGCCGCCTTTGGCCCCGGCCACCGCGATGATCTCCCCCCGCTTCGTAACCGGGGCCTGGTCCGCACCCGGACCGTTGTCCCGCTGTTCCATTCGGACTCCCCCTTCCTTCCATCCATCCTTCTATCGCTGCATCCCTCCGGGCAGCCGCCCGGAGCTCCGATCGTTCTAACGTGTATTCGCTCCAGCGCTTGTATGCCCGTTCGCTTTACGGCGAGCCCGCCTGCACCGCACGGCCGCGCAGCACCAGCGAAACGGTGCCGAGCTCATCCGCTTGAACCAGCTTGACGGTATCCGCCGCCTTCACTTCCAGCGTGACCGCACTGTATTCCGCATACGGCGTATCCTTGTCGGCCTCGACCATCCGGCGGCCTACCGCCAGCACACGCACATTCTCCAGCAGCGTGATGGAGGCCACAGGCCCCGTACCCTTGTCCGCCGGCGTGAACACCACATCGACCATGTCTTCCGGTTCGATCAGATTCGAGACCGACTGGACGAAGTTGACGCCGACCGAGACGCCGCGGAAGCCTTCCTGCACCTTGCGGGAGACGAACAGCGATTCCACGCGGCCTCCGGTCAGGTGATGGGCGAGCAGTACTTCGCCCGCAGCCAGCTCCCCGCCGGCCAGCTTGCCCTCGGCCTCCGCCAGCATTCGTACGGCCTGCGGATGCAGACCGAGCTCCGGCACCTGCACGAGCTCCAGCTGCGAGGCATCCAGCACCTGGTTCTTTTTGACGGCGGCCTTCACGGCCACCACCTCCACCATGGACGCCTGAACGGCGGCCGCGGTATCGAATTTCTTCATATAATTGAAAAATAAGAAGGTCGTGCACAGCCCCATGACCAGGGCCGCGGCCATAATCAGCTTGGATCTCATGATGTCTGTCCTCTCCTTTGTCCGTTCCTCTGTCCGTCTTATTCACCACCCACGATGCCGCCCTTTACTCTGTCAGCCGGATCGCATAAGCTCCCCGGGAGACGGCTCCCGGCGCAGCGATCCCGGTACCGGCCCGCTGGATGAAGATCCCGTCGATATAGGTGTCCTTGGGAGCCATCGGCTTCGAGATATAGAAGTAGGCGAACCCCTTGATTTCCACCTGCTTGAGCTGGCTGGACGTCTGGGCGTAGGGCTTGTACACCGGGATCAGGATAATCCGGGTGCAGTCCCGGTGGGAATAATCCCCGTCCGGGTAGGGGCAGCTGTTGATCCTCTCGTTGACGCCCCCCCGCGTCTTGTCCGCGATATTGCCCGTCTGCGTCTCGATGATATCGCCGACCTTGAGCGCTTTCTTGTAGCCGTACTTCAGATTATCCTCGTATGTCGCCGCCCCGGTGCCTCCCAGCGCCAGAACCCCGAAGTTGCCGTAGCTGACTTCCGTCTGGTCGACCTTCAGCCGGTACTGGCGGCCGAATTCGAGCGGGATGCTCTCGTCAATCCCGAGGGGTGCGGCTCCGGCCGCTTCGCCCATCGTCAGGATCTCCGCCGCGGCCCGGGCTTCCACCGGTGCGGATTCCCGCCCGAACAGCCCGGAGAAGCCGAGCTTCACCTCCCGGCGGAGCGACACCGTCACCTTGCGGCCAAGCTCGACCTGCGAAGACACGAGGGACGGCTCCTCTCCGTGCCGGAGCAGCACCTCCCGGACGACCCCGTTCACCGCGGCCTGCGCGCCCGTCAGCTCCTGAGCCCCCGACAGCGCCGCCGCATTAGCGGCTTTCTGCAGCCGGCTCTTCTGCACGTAGACCGTCCCCCCGTCGATGACCAGGCCCGCTGCGCCAAGCAGCACCGCCAGCATCAAGGCGGCGAGGACCAGCGCGCTGCCCTGCTGTTCCCCGAGGAAACGTCTTCCCATGACTCTTCCCCCTTCCTTGTTGGCTTTGTCTTATGTCTCACTCCACCCGTATGGTTGAATCCGCCGCCACAACCGGCGCCGGCAGCAGCCCTCCCACAAGCGGGGTGATGTACCCTACCGGATAGCTTAAGGTAACTTTGATATACTCGCCGGACCGGCGCTGCGCCTGCAGGGGAGCAATGGTCACCACCAGCGACTCCGCTCCGCCCAGATGAACGTAACTGCGGGCGAACGCGGTGATCTCCGCATCGCTGCGGCCCAGCCCCCCGAGGCGGACCGTCTCCTGCGCCGCAAGGTTCAGGTGCAGGTAGGCATACAGCACGCGGCCGAAATCCACGACGCCGCAGACCAGCAGCAGCAGGAGCGGGAGCATCAGGGCCAGCTCCGTCAAGGACTGGCCGTGCTCCTCCCGGAGCAGCCGGTGCCTGCGGAGAGCGGTACGCCCCCGCTGCCTGCCCCCCGTACCGCTCCGCTCCCCATCCTCCTTCATCCGCTTCATCCGATCCCCCATCCTCTCGCCAGGTAGCAGAGGAGGCAGCCGCCGGCAATCGCCGGACCGTACGGATACGTGAGTGCTGCCGCCCCGCCAGGCAGGGGCTGCGCGGCGGGCAGTCCGAGGCCCGAGCGCACCGAGACCATGGCTGCCCAGAGGCTGCGCGCCCTCTCCTTCCAGCCCCGTCGCAGCAGAAGCAGGCACAGGGCCATCGCCCCGCCCAGCAGCGCCATGTACACGGCGGCCATCCCGACGAAGGCCGCTCCCTTGAAGGCGCCGACCAGCGCCAGGAGCTTGACGTCGCCTGCTCCCATACCGCCCAAGATGTAGGGAATCAGCAGAATGCCGAGGCCGGCGGCGAAGCCGATACCGGCACCGAGAACCCCGCTCCAGCCGCCCTCCGCTGCCTGCAGTCCCAGTGCGGCCAGCAGGCCGGGACCGATGACTTTGTTGTAAATTTTGCGTGTTCGGATATCCGTGACTGTGCATACCGCCAAAATAACGAGCAGCACGGCGTCGATCAGCATAAGGCTCCCCTCTTTCGTTATGTACTGCCGGAGGTGACTCCCTCCGGGAAACACCGGAGCCTGCGAATCCGGGTACGAACCGCAGGCTGCCGTGTGCGCCGCCCGATTATGGCGTCTCGCTGCGGCTTTGAACCGTGTTCAGCGCGTCGGTAAAAATGTTCGTGATCTCGGTACGCAGCATCACCAGTGTAGCGACCACGGCTACGGCGATCAGTCCGAGGACCAGACCGTACTCCGTCATGCCCTGTCCCTTTTCTTCCGTTACGAGTGCTCTCAGTTTGTTCATCATGATGTCGGTCTCTCCTTTGAATGGGTAGGGTGTAGGTGTGTTCCTCCGCTTTGCGGCCGTGGGAAGCGGTTCCAACAAGCCTGGCTTCGGTCTATGTTTGCCGTCAACCTGGGCTGCCATATGTCGGGGAGCCGCTGCGGCTCCCCCTAAGAGTGTGCGGGTGCGCCCTCTGTCTCGCCGTTTATGGCGTCTCGCTGCGGCTTTGAACCGTGTTCAGCGCGTCGGTGAAAATGTTCGTGATTTCCGTACGCAGCATCACCAGCGTGGCGACCACGGCTACAGCAATCAGTCCGAGGACCAGACCGTACTCCGTCATGCCTTGTCCCTTTTCTTCCGTTACGAGTGCTCTCAGTTTGTTCATCATGATGTTATGTCTCTCCTTTGAATGGGTAGGTTAGGTGGTAAGGGCGGTTGAATTGGCCGCCCGCTCGGGTGGTGTCGTTTGAAAATTCCGATGATTAGTGACAGTCCGCTGCCGGGAGGGCCGGAGGTGCTGGGGCCGCCCTTCGCCGGTTCCCTGCTCTGGAGCGGCAGCCCTGGACCGATTAGGGCGTAGTGTTGCGGCTTTGGACCGTGTTCAGCGCGTCGGTGAAAATGTTCGTAATCTCCGTACGCAGCATGACCAGTGTCGCGACGACCGCTACGGCGATCAGCCCGAGGACCAAACCGTACTCCGTCATGCCTTGTCCCTGTTCTTCGGTTACCAGTGCTCTCAGTTTGTTCATCATGGTGTATGTCTCCTTTGTGGTGTTGGTTTGGAGTATCGATCGATTGGTGCCGGAAGGGCCGAATGATCCGATCCGATTTATAGTTTGAAAATTCCGACTTTTGTTGGCGGCAGGCTGCCTGCATTATGGGGAGTCCGCTTGGCTTTAGGCAGCTTCCGGTTCCCTGCGCCTGAGGTCTTCAGAACTTGATTCCGCTTCCGAAGAGGTTACGGCGTGGTGTTGCGGCTCTGGACCGTGTTCAGCGCGTCAGTGAAAATGTTCGTGATTTCCGTACGCAGCATCACCAGTGTCGCGACGACCGCTACGGCGATCAGCCCGAGGACCAATCCGTATTCCGTCATGCCTTGTCCCTGTTCTTCGGTTACGAGTGCTCTCAGTTTGTTCATCATGGTGTGTCTCTCTCCTTTGGGGTGTAAGGTTTAGGTGGTTAGAGCAAAACTACGGCTTGTCCATGCTTCGTCCGCGTCAGGCCCAGACTTCCCGCAGGAAGCTCGATGACCGATACGGCGCGGGGGACCAGCGGCCCGACCCGGCCCGGGGGCAGCTTCTCCTGCATGCCCACAATGGTATCGTTCTCGTCCAAATACAGCACATCGATGGCGTAACGCATAAAGAAAGTATGGATTGAGCGGCAGGGACGGATATGAAGGCCGGTGCCCTCCGGCAGCTCTTTCGAGAACATCAGGCCGCGCAGCCTCTGCATGAAGGTTTTCGCTGTACGCAGTTCCCACGCCAGGATTTCTCCCGTCTCGAGATTCACCAGCTTCATCTTGGATTTCGCCTCCTTTTCATACAAAATATCCCTGCTTCAGCCGAAAGGAGGGATGGGAAACATCTATGTACCCCGTCATCTTTCGGTAGCTGGCTGGCATAGCGCACCTTGTCGCTGTAGCCCCTGTAGCTTTGCGTCGCTGGTTTTCACCAGGTTTGCCTTTATCGAGATTCGGCGAATTTTGTCGTCGAACTCGTTTGATAGCCATATCTTATCGGGATTTAGGGGAGTTTCCATGTGCTTAATGAACTATGTTTTTTATGCTTGACATCCATTTTAATAGGCATTTCGGCATTATTACCAGAAGAGCCTCAGGACCTGCATTCATGGTGCCCGAAAGAGGCTAACGGCATGGGAAGAGGCGGGAATCCCCCTGCTTCCGGGAGGAAACAAGGGGATTCTCCTCTCCTTGGTAAATCCACCCTGCACAGAGGTAGGCTGGAAGTAAGGGCGTAGGCCCTGCACGAAGTCCCGGTACTGGCTGAGGCATACCCCCGGGCCCACAGACCCAACCCTTGTCGTCGGGATCGAGGATCCGGACGGCTCCCCATTCTTTTCCTGCGGTCTTAAGGGCTGCGGGACGATCCGGACGGCATTCAGAAGTGCCCGGACGGAACGCCTGGGCAGCAAAAACAGAGCCCCGCTGAACGGAGCTCTATGGTGCGCTCTGTATTTTATGGAAAATCCGCTTACGATTCCCAGGGATGAATCATGTCCTCGGGCCGCACGATGCTGTCGAACTGCTCCGCCGTCAAATACCCGCTGCGCATCGCCGCCTCCTTCAGGGTAAGCCCTTCCTTGTGGGCTGTCTTCGCGATGGACGCCGCCTTCTCGTACCCAATATGCGGGTTGAGCGCCGTTACCAGCATCAGCGACTGCTCCAGATAGCGCTGGATCACCGCCCGGTCCGGTTCGATGCCGACCGCGCAGTTGCGGTTGAAGGATTCCATGCTGTCGGCGAGGAGCCGGACGGACTGCAGGAAATTGTGGATGATGACCGGCTTGAACACATTGAGCTCAAAATTCCCCTGGGAGGCCGCGAACCCGATCGCCGCGTCATTGCCCATCACCTGGCAGACGACCATCGTCAGCGCTTCGCTCTGCGTCGGGTTCACCTTGCCCGGCATGATCGAACTGCCCGGCTCGTTCTCCGGGATGCGGATCTCGCCGATGCCGCAGCGCGGACCGCTGGCGAGCCAGCGGACATCGTTGGCGATCTTCATCAGATCCGCCGCCAGTGCCTTGATCGCCCCATGCGTATAGACGATCTGGTCGTGGCTCGTCAGGCCGTGGAACTTGTTGTCCGAGGACACGAACGGGATGCCCGTTTCCTTCGAAATCTCCTCGGCCGCCGTGTCCCCGAACTTCGGATGGGCATTGAGCCCGGTGCCGACGGCCGTCCCGCCGATAGCAAGCTCGCGCATCGTCTCCACGCTCTGCCGGATCATCACGCCGCTCTTCTCGAGCATCGCCCACCAGCCGCTGATCTCCTGGCCGAGCGTCAGCGGCGTGGCGTCCTGCAGATGCGTGCGCCCGATCTTCACGATGTCGCTGAACTCCTCCATCTTCGACTTCAGCGTGTCCTGAAGCTCGGCCAGGGCCGGCAGCAGGCGCTTCTCGACCGCCAGCACACCCGCGATATGCATCGCGGTCGGGAACGTGTCGTTGGAGCTCTGGGAGCGGTTCACATCGTCATTCGGATGAATCCGCACCGACTTGCCCCCCTCCTCCAGCCGCTTGGTGGCCAGGTGGGCGATGACCTCGTTCGCGTTCATATTGGACTGCGTGCCGCTGCCGGTCTGCCAGACGACGAGCGGGAACTCGTCGTCCCACCTGCCCTCGATGATCTCCGTCGCCGCTGCGGAGATCGCCTCCGCCTTCTCCGGCTCCAGCTTGCCGAGCCGCTCGTTGGCCCTTGCCGCCGCCTTCTTCAGGATGGCGAAGGCATGCACCACCTCGAGCGGCATCCGCTCCGTACCGATGCGGAAGTTCTCGCTGCTGCGCTGCGTCTGCGCGCCCCACAGCTTATCCGCCGGCACTTTGATTTCGCCCATCGTATCGCGTTCGATTCTGAACCCTTCCATTCTCGTCACTCTCCTTGACTTGATCTCATCCACTTATATTACCCCGTTTCCTGCTCCTTCCATTCGGTTGGGCGGATCGTGGAACGCGCCGCCCGGCTCCCGAGGCCATCCGTGAGAATCCCAGCAGAACCAGGGCGACAACGGGAGCCCGAACGAAGAACATACACGAACGCCGCACAGACGAGGAGCAGATGCAGCGGGTGTCCGGCAAGCGGATTGGCATGAGTATACTTTTTGCCGAATCAGGAGTGCCTCATCCCAGGCGGATCAGCCAACCGTTATCATCAAAGGCAGGCCAGCCAATATCTGGTATCGTTTTGATTATAACCCTTCTTTCATTTAGGTAAAAGTGCAGCCTATCGCCGGTATTCCTTCTACTAATGTATTGTCATGCTGATCCTGGCGGCGCCTCCAGCCGAACTCCTGGAACTCCTCCCTACCGTATCGTATTCCCCCGCCTGCACTGAATATGGCACGCTAACGGCACTAGCACCGGTTGTCCGGTAACTTTTTGACATCCGTCCTTTTTCTACCAAATAACAATTGACATATTCTGGATTCCCCATCTACAATAGTGTCAAACATGTTTGACATCCACAAGGGAGCTCTCCATGCAAAATGACATCAAAGAGCGCCGGAAGGCCAAGGGCCTCTCACAGGACGATCTCGCCCAAGCCTGCGCGGTGTCCCGCCAAACGATCAATGCCATCGAGAACAACAAGTATGATCCGAGTCTCTCCCTGGCTTTTCAGCTGGCCCGGGTGCTGGGGGTGACGGTAGACGAGTTGTTCTGCGGCGGCAAGTCCTGACTTTGTGAGCGGAATACCGATCCGTTCCAATCCCCCCGAAAGGAAGAGATCCGAATATGCCCAAACCGCCCTCCCTTACACGGATCCGCCGTACCCTTGCTGCAACTGCCATTCTGGCCATTCTCGGCCTCAATGCCGCCAAGCTGCTTCAGGGCAAACCTCTCACCGAAAGTGACCTGATCTCGATTCCCATAGCCCTTATCACATTCTTCAACGTATTCACCTGGAATACGTCTGAGGAGGAACGGGATGAGATGGGCGTTTCCATCGCGACAGAGAGCGCGTCGCTGAGCTACTATGCCATGCTTGTGGTGTTACTGCTGCTGTTCCTTATCGGAGAATGGAGGGGACGCGGCAGCGGAAGCATCGATCATGAGCTGCTGTTCGCCGCGCTGTGCGCAGGCATGGTGCTGCAGCCCTGCATCGAATGGTGGATGGCACGCAAATACCGCTAGATCCGGGAGATCCGAGCCCGCAAACCCTATCCCAGAAAAGGAAGGATGTCCGCCATGCCTCCACTTCTTCAGCTGGTCCGCCGGGCAGCCGTTTGCGCCGCCGCGCTTTATATGGTTGGTTCTGCTGCTGGGAAGCTGCTCGAAGGCCAGTCGATCAGCATCATGGATCTGTTCCTGCTTGCCTTGGTCCTTCACACGCTCCTGAACACGTTCACATGGAATTCCATGGAGGAAGAACGGGATGAACGGGGAAAAACCTTCTCCACCGAGAGTGCGGCCTTCAGCTACCATGTTCTGCTGGTGCTGCTGCTGTTGATGTTTATTGTTGATCTGTGGCTGGGACGCCGCAATGGGGAGTTCGTCAGCAATGTGCCCTTATTCGTCGTGCTGTGCGCCGCCCTTATCCTTCAGCCCGTCGTTGAATGGTGGAAGGCCCGCAAGCACCGCTAGCCTGCAATGCGGGCGGCAGCGCCAACTCAGGCGGTCCGTGAAGCTCCCAGCACTATACTCGGGCTGAAACCGCACGTATGGGCTTGACTTGGGTGCCGGTTCGACGAAAACCCGGGTGAGCGAGAGTCTGTGAAGAATCCAGAGAGCTCTGGAGTACCTAAGACACTTAATAGGCTCGAATGACGGAGAACCGCAGCTGATCTGCGCGGTATGCATGCTCCGATTGGACCCTCTGAGATCCCGGGAACCCCTTCCGAAGCTCTCAACCACGGGGAAAAAGAAAATAACGGAACTTCAGTGCGCTATCGGCCCCGCCGCAGGGGCTTTTTCGAGAATAGAGGAACTGAAGTTCGCTATTTCGATGATCGAGCCTGGTTTTGGAGGAAATCGGTGCCCATAACGCATCTGGGTTCCGCTATTTGACGGGAAATGATGGGAAATACTCGAATAAGGCATCGGAGTTCCTTTATTTAGATTGGTGCGGTATTCCCCGCTCTGTTCTCCTCCGGTCCACTTGCTCCCCACCGTAATTCTTCGTTCCTTTCTTTCCCGGCACCCTTCCGCCCTTGTCTTGGTCCACCTGAGCTTCCCCTGTGCACTTCCGAATCTCTTGCATCCTCCTTTTTCCTGGCGTCCTCCTATTTCCCCTGTTTCCACCCGGACCCTTGCCCGCCTTGTTCTTCTCCTCCGGTTCCCTTGTGCCCCTCCGCATGGCATGGCTAGCTCTTCTCTTTTCCCACGCCCTTTCCGGCCGCGTCCTCGTTCCACCGGCATTCCATGATCCCACGCTGCGTAGCTCCCACCGTTTTTCCCGTCCCCCTCAGTTTCCCAGCATCCTCAGTCCCCTTCTCTCCCCTCGTTCCCACACGTTACCAGGCAGGCCCCCTTCAATTTCTCCCCCCTGCCTTCCTCGTCCCCACCAGTTACTTCGAACCCCTGTATCTGCACTCCTCGCACCCCTCCACTTCCCCGCTCTCTCTTCCTCATTCCACCGTGTTCCTCACTCTCTTCCAGTTTCCTCGTTCCTTTCCTCGCTTGCCCCCCTCGCTCCCCCCTTCCTGTTTCTCTGAAGCACGCCCACCGCCGTGTCCCCTGCTCCTTCCCAGAGGCGGAGCCCCCTTATTCAGCCCCCGCCGCGAAGCGCCCGCCGCCGTCATAAAAACGCTTCAAATCACTTGCAGCCGCCCAGGCCGTGTGCTATAGTATTACTCCTGTCAAAACAAGGAAACGTGATCCATCCACAGCAAAAGCATATTCGAACGGAGGGTGAAACAACTTGGAATCCGGTCTGCAGCAAGCCTACAGCGAGGAACTTGAACGCCTCGAGAGTACGATCCAAGAGATGGAGGAGCAGCTCTCTTACCTGCAGGGCGTGCCTGTGTACACGGGGCCGGACCTGACCGAGCAGGTGCTGGAGTCCATCCGCGACAACAAACGGCGCAGCCTCACCCACGCCAGACCCGAGCCCTACTTCGGACGGCTGGACTTTCAGGAGGCAGGCAAGGAAGGGCCGCAGCCCTTATACATAGGCAAGTTCGGTGTGGAAAAAGCGGACTCGCCCGAGCTGCTCGTCGTGGACTGGCGGGCGCCGGTTGCCAGCCTCTTCTATTCCTTCACGGGCGGCAGCGAGAGCGCACAGTATGAATCGCCGGATGGTACGATCGAGGGCCTCGTCTACCTGAAGCGCAACCTTGTCATCCGCAAGCAGATCCTGCAGCGGGTCGTCGACACGTTCGACCGGGAAGGCGACGATCCGGCGGTAACGGACGAGTTCCTGCTCTACCGGCTCGGCGAGAACAAGGATAACAAGCTCCGCGACATCGTATCCACGATCCAGGCGGAGCAGGATGCGATCATCCGGGCGGGCAAAAACCACGCGCTCGTCATCCAGGGGGTCGCGGGAAGCGGGAAGACGACCGTCGCCCTCCATCGTCTGGCTTACCTTCTCTATCATTACAGAGATCAGGTCAAAGCGGAGAAAATGATTATTTTCGCCCCAAGCCGCATGTTCCTCGACTACATCTCGGGCGTGCTGCCGGAGCTGGGCGTCGGGCATATCCAGCAGACGACCTTCGCGGACTGGGCGCTGGACCTGCTGGAGCAGGAGGTGGCGCTGGCCGATCCGGCCGAGCGGCTGCGCTACTGGTTCGGCTCGGGGAAGAACCGTCCCGTCATCGACGAGAAGGCCCCCGGCCGGTTCAAGGGCTCCATTCGCTTCATGCAGTGGCTGGACCGGCAGCTGGACGCGTACGAGGCGGCGGCGGTGCCGCAGGCCGACTTCTCCCCCTTGGGAAGGAGCCCGGCTGCCCCGCCGCCAGATCAGGACGTGGTACGAAACCGAGTACAAGCACGAGCCGCTGATGAAGCGCCGGGAGCGCGTGCTGGCGCGGATCAAGCGCTGGACCGAGATGGAGCTCGAGAAGGTCTGGCAGGTCCACCTCAAGAAGGACTATAAGAAAAAGTCCTCGGCCAAGCTGCGGGAGTTCGGGAAGCAGTGGACGGAATACACGCCGTTCAGCTTCTACAGGGAGCTCTTCGCCGATACGCCGCCTGCCTTCGCGGCCGGTGGAGAGGATGCCCCGCACACCTTCCTGCCGGAAGACCTGCGCGCCGAGACGCTCAAGCTCGCGAAGAAGAAAAAAGTGCAGCCGGAAGATCTCCCGGCACTCATGTATATCCGCCAGCGGTTCTACGGCATCCACGGCGATCTCCGGTTCGACCATACGGTGATTGACGAAGCGCAGGATTTCTCGCCGTTCCAGATAGCGCTGCTCTCGCTGCATACGAAGAACGGGTCCTTCTCGATCCTTGGGGACTTGTCCCAAGGCATCCACGCCTACCAGGGCGTACACGACTGGCAGGAGCTTCTGTCGCTATTCCCGGAGGAGAACCGGGCCTACTACTCGCTGAACCGGAGCTACCGCTCGACAATGGAGATCATCTACTTCGCGAACGAGGTGCTGAAGCGCGGCATCGCTGAGCCGGCCTCCCTGGCCGTCCCGGTGTTCCGCAGCGGCGAGCCGGTGGAGCTGCTGCGCACACAGGAAGCCGAGATGCCCGCAAGGCTTGCTGCGGACATCTCGGCCCACCGCGCCCGCGAAGGGTCCGGCACGCTGGCCGTGCTCGCCCGCACCGAAGAGCGGTGCCGCGAGCTGCATACGGCCCTGGAGGCCGCCGGCTGCAGCGGCGTGAACCTGATCGTGCCCGGCCAGCAGCAGTACGAGGGCGGCGTTTCCATCGTGCCCGTGTACATGGCCAAGGGCCTCGAATTCGACTCCGTGCTCCTTACGGACGTCGACCCGCTCCACTACGCGGCCTCGCCGCAGGACGCGAAGCTGCTCTACGTCGGCTGCACCCGGGCGCTGCATGAGCTGAAGCTCCTCTACAGCGGCGAGCCTTCCCCGCTGATCGCAGGAGTCGAAGGCGACTTTGTCCGGCACACCTGAGAGCCGAGGTTACGAGGAAAAGCAGCTGTCCAATAAACAAAGCGGAGTCCCGTTTGGAGACTCCGCTTTGTTCTGCTTTTTTACGATTACCATGACCTCTTATCGATGCGAGCTCCATCGTCTCACCAGGTGCACGAGCAGATAACCGGCCAGAACGATCCCGACGGACAGCAAAGGAACCGTGAAGTTGATGATCCTGCCGTATAAGTAAATCGTTCCGACTCCAATCACAAAGGTACTGACGAGACTGTAGATCAGGTTTTTCACGATTCCATCACCAGCCTCCGCTGCCGAGCTGCTACTACTTACTGGAGCAGGAGCAATCAAGACTTATTATGGAATATTTTACCACAATTACAGCTGCCTGTACAACCGAAATGCCGGATCTGCTCCCGGATATCCATCGCATTGGCAGTACATTCTTCAGGCAACCACGGATTCAGGTGTGCTCCATTGCAATTACTCCGCTCCGGCCTTATGCACCGGCTTGATCTCCGGCATCCCCAGCACGGCGGATACGTGACAGAGCATCCCGTTCGCCATGAACGTGCTCGTGAGCACCTCGGGATCGGGCAGCCCCGCTTCACGGAACTTGTTCTCCACCTGCGACCACACTTCCCTCAAGCCGGTCCGCATCGTCTCGCGGATGCCTTCCTCGGGAATCGTCTGGCCGTGGACCTGCAGCACAATCTCCTGATGATGCGTGGTCATCAGCCCTTCGTAGGCGGCGATCATCTTCCCGAGCAGCGCTTCCCGCGGGGCCTGCACCCCGTCGAAGACGCGCCGGATCCGGCCGAAGGCCCGCTGCAGCGCCGCCGTGAAGAGCTCTTCCTTCGTCTTGAAAAACTTGAACACATAAGGCTGCGAGATGCCCGCCCGCTCCGCAACATGAGCCGTGGTCGCCTTGTAATACCCCCACTGTGCGAAGACGCTGACGGCCGCTTCCAGAATCTCTTCCCTGCGGCTGACGGACGCCGCCTCCCCTTCCGCCGTTCTTCCGGATTCCCGGGCCATAGCCAATCCCTCTTTTCTGAAATGATGATGGTGAATCAAGGATGCATCCTGTTGTGCCGTTCTAATTAGTGATTGATCAATTACTACATTCTTAGCTTACCAGATCACACCCGCCAACGCAAGCTCGGTCCCCCCGGGATTCCCTGTGTATCGAAGCCTCCCGGGGGCGCGGGCCGTTCATATCTCTCCCGAGCCCCTGCTGGCCAGGGTGTTGGATGCTTTGGAATAAGCGGAAGCAGCAGCGTTGTAATCATCGGACAGCTTATAGAAGGTGACCGTAAATTCGGTATAAACCCCTTCTTCACTTGCCGCTTCCAGCCCGATGCGCAAGCGGTCGGCCATTTTCTTCGCGTAATACAGCCCCATTCCGGTGGATTTCGTCCCGAGTCTGCCGTTTCGGCCGGTAAAGCCCTTGTCAAAAATGCGGGGAAGGTCCTCGCGCGGAATCCCGATTCCGTTATCGCGAATGCGTACATCATACGCACGGTCCGTCTCGTGAGCGGTGATGATCAGACGGCCGCCCGAAGCCGTATATTTACTGCAGTTGTTCAAAATTTGACAGAAGATATCAAATACCCATTTTTTGTCGCTGATCACCGTAAACGGCTTCAGGTCCGTCTCAATCTCGATATTTTTATGAATGAAGAACAGGGAGTTTTCCTTAATGGCATTCCTCAGTTCCTGACGGATGTCCACCTCTTCCGCCGCCATATCTTCCCGGTAATGGTTCGCTCTTGTCATTTGAAGCACCTGATTGATCCGGAACTTGATCTGCTCGACCTGGGTGCGAAGCTCGTGGCCGTTCTCCACCTCACCGAGCAGCAAATCGCACACGGCCAGATTCACCTTGATATCGTGCGCCCACTGCGTCATGTACTCCTGGGTATCGTTCATGTTTTTCTTATAGCTTTCCTCCGCGATCCGGTACTGCTGCTTGTGATCGCTCAGCAGCCTCGTCATCGTATCGAAATACACATCACCGGCAGGCACAGTCCCCCGTCCCTTGCGCTGCGGCCCGAAATGGTCCAGGAAAGCGGCATAAGCCCTTCTTTGCCGGACATAACCGTATCCGAACAGGCAGAGCTGTGCCGATAGAATCAGCACGTCCATATAAACGAGATCCGCCGTCTCCTGGGCGAGCGCTGAGCTGCTGAACAGCACTCCGTTCACCAGAAGCAGCAGCACCAGATTGCCGGTGAGCCACAGCTTGTTCATCCTCACATAATCGCGCAGCCTCATGGAATCAGGTATCCCATTCCTTTTTTCGTTTGTATCCAATCTCCGACCCCGATCTCCTCAAGCCTTTTCCTTAAACGGTTCATGTTCACCGTGAGCGTGTTCTCGTTTACGTACAGGTCATCATTCCAAAGCTGCTTCATCAAGCTTTCCCGCGTCACGACCCGGCCTCTGTTCTCCATCAGCGTCCGCAGCATCCGGAATTCGTTCTTCGTGAGTTCCAGGCACTCTTCCCCGTAATATAGCTTGGTATCGTTCAGATTCAGAATGACCTGACTGCATTCGATGAGCTGTGTCTCCGCCGTCCTGTATTCATACGTGCGCCGAATGATGGCCTGCAGCTTCGCTACGAGGACATGGGCGTCAAACGGCTTCTGGATATAATCGTCCCCCCCGCTGTTCATCGCCAGAACGATATCCATAGCGCTGTCCCGTGAGGAAACGAATACGATGGGAACGCTCGACACCTCTCTGATTTTGCGGCACCAATAGAACCCGTCAAATGCAGGAATGTTTATATCAAGGAGCACGATATGAGGCTCGGCCGCTTCGAACGGCTTCCAGATCTGTTCGAACCCTTCGCAGATGACGCTGGCTTGATAGCCCCAATTGACAAGCAGCTTCCGCATCGCTTCCGCCATGTCCTTGTCATCCTCGATGATGAGCACGTTGTACATTCATTTTCCAACCTCTTCCTCAATATCTAGTTTTATATAAAAATAGTACCATGCTATGGAGCGATCTTCAAACTTCGGGGGATGCGGATCGAACCCTGGTGAGATACACCTTCTTACATTCCAAAAAGGATGAGCGCCGAGGGAAATTCCCTGCGGACCGCTCATCCTCTTGGATCTTTCATTTTCTCACCGCTCAAGCGGAGGCCTTCATTTTACACGATACTTTGATATCAAAAAACTTCGATTTTGCTCGTTTGCTTCAAGATCTCCGCAAGCACGGCTGCATTGGAGAGCAGGTTGGCGCCGGCGATCATCTCCCCGTGCGTTCCAAACCCCGGATAACGCTTGAAGTCCTTGGTCGTATAATGGCTCCAATCCAGAGGGGCAGAGGAGGCATTCACGCTGTTCGGAGCCTCTCCTTCCTTCTCGGATTCGACCAGATGGATAGAGGCCTGTATGATCTCATCGTTGCTCATGCTGTTCAGATAGCCGGAATAGATGCGGATTCGTTCCACCAGCTTCTGCCGGAAGGACTCGTTGTCCAGCAGCGCTTTGTAATACGGATGGCCCGCGGCTTCTTCCATCAGCTCATCGTGCAGGCGCCGCTGATCGCCGTCCTGGATTTGGACGGCCGTGCTGTCGAATTTGCCGCTGTCCAGCATGATCACATCCGAGACCTCCAGGCCCCGCCGGTTCAATTCCACCGCCACTTCGAACGCCAGATTGCCTCCCGCCGAATAACCGAACAGCACGTACGGCCCTTCCGGCTGCACAGCCGTGATCAGCTTCACATACCGCTCGATGCGGTCCTCGCTTTCGATAAAATCAAACGAGTAGAAGGAATGCGAATCGAGACTCCGGGCCAATTCGCTGTACACGATTCCGAGTCCGGCGATCGGAGGAAAGGCAAACAGATGCGCATCCTGCTTCTCATTCAATAAGGCCAGCCCGTCTTCCTCCAGCTTGGATCTCAGCTCTTCATGCAGGAGGAACGGCGAGAGCAGCTTGATCGTCGGATATTTGTACAGGCTGGTTAACGGCAGACTGACATGGAACTCATCCTTGATCATCGACGACAGCTTCACGAGGCTCAGCGAGCTGCCGCCCGCTTCGAAGAAATGATCCTGGATCCCGATGCCCGGGATCCCGAGCACCTCTTCCCAGATCGCAGCCAGCCGGGCTTCCGTCGGGTTCCCCGGCGCTTCATATACTCTGCCCTCCAGCTCGTCCGCCGGAAGATTCGCTAAGGCCCGCTTGTCCACCTTGCCGTTCGGCGTCAGCGGAAGACCATCGAGTGCTTTCAAGTGAGCCGGCACCATGTAATCCGGCAGGCTTTCCTTCAGATAGGCGATGATGCCGGCCTTGTCGAAGACACCGCTGACCGTGACATAAGCGGACAGATATTTGCCCCGACGCCCGTTTTCTTTGGCTATCACGGCCGCCTCGGTAATGGCCGGATAACCGGCCAGCCTGCGCTCAATCTCATCGAGCTCGATCCGGAAGCCGCGGATCTTCACCTGATGGTCCGCGCGGCCCACATATTCGATGCTGCCGTCCGGAAGCCATCTGGCCAGGTCGCCGCTTCGGTACATCCGCTCGCCGGGCAGGAACGGGCTCATGACGAACTTCTCTGCCGTAAGATCCGGCCGGTTCCAATACCCCCGGGCCAGGCCAACTCCTGCGATGCACAGTTCGCCGACCACCCCGACCGGCTGAGGCTGCAGGTCCGCGTCCACGATGTAAATCCGGTGATTGGCGATCGGTCGGCCGATCGGCACGGACTTCAGCCCGCTGATTCCCGCCGAAGCCTCCCAGACCGTCGTGCAGATGGAATCCTCGGTCGGGCCATAGGCGTTGAAATAGCGGACCCGGCTCTGCCACTGGCGGACCAGCTCCATGGAGGAGGCGGAGCCGGCTGTGATCAGCTTGGTCATGCCCGGCAGCCGCTCCGGTTTCAAATATGCGGCATACGCCGGCGGCAGGGTAGCCGTGGTGATGGCATTCGCGTTCATGTACCGCTCGAAAGCCGGATAGTCGAGAATCGTTTCCTTGGACGGAATATACAGGGCTGCGCCAAAGAATAAGGCTTGGCACACTTCCCACGTGGCCGCATCAAAGGACAGACTGGCGAACTGAACGACACGGTCCTCTTGCGTCATGCGCAGGACCCCGTCGAACACCCGCTTCAAGCTGCATAACCCGCGGTGCTCCAGCATCACCCCTTTGGGTCTGCCTGTTGTCCCTGACGTATAGATGATGTAAGCGAGATGGCTTGGGCCGGGCACCGGCGGAAGGTTGGAGCTGTCTTCGCCGCCGTACAGGGATTCGTCATCGACCGGAACCACCGTGCCAGTAAAATGGATTCGCTCCCGCAAACGGCTCTGCAGCAGCAGAAGCTGCGTGCCGGAATCCTCCAGCATATAACGGATCCGGTCCTCCGGGTATTCCGGGTCGATCGGCACGTAGGCGCCTCCGGCCTTCAAGACCGCGAGCAGCCCGACGACCATCTCCAGGGAGCGCTCCAGCATCAGTCCGACCGGCTGGTCCGGCTGTACCCCGAGCGCTCTCAGCCTGCGTGCGAGCCGGTTTGCGCGTTGGTTCAGCTCACTATACGTCAGCCGCCGGCCTTCGAACACGACAGCCGTGCCATCCGGCGTCCGCTCCGCTTGCTCCTCGATCAGCTCATGAATCGTTTTGCCGGACTCATAGTCCGCGGCGGTATCGTTGAATTCCCGGTACAGCTGCTTCTGCTCGGCAGACGTCAGAATGCCCAGCGCGGCAATCGGCGCATCTTGTCCACCGGCGATGGCCGTAAGCAGCTGTCTGAAGTGCACCGCAAAGCGTTCGATGGTTTCCTTCGCATACAGCGCTGCAGCATATTCGATCCGGCAGGCCAGCCCTTCGCTGTTCTCCGTTACATCCAGGGTCAAGTCAAAGCGGGCCACCGTGTTTTGGTTCGGATAGGCGGTAAGCTGCAGTCCTTCCAGCTCCAGTGCCCTGTTCTCCGTGTTCTGCAGGACAAACATCACGTCAAACAACGGATTGCGGCTCAAATCCCGGGACACCTGCAGCTTCTCAACCAGCTCCTCGAACGGATAGCTTTGATGCTCATAGGCCTCCAGCGTCGCTTCCCTCACTTCCTGCAGATACGACCGGAAGCTCTTGGTTCTCGCCGGATAGCTGCGGATGGCAAGCGTGTTGACGAACATCCCGACCAGCGGCTGCACGTCCGGGTGGGTTCTGCCGGCAACCGGCGTTCCAACGATCAGGTCCTCCTGCCCGGTGTATTTATGAAGAAGTATGACGTACGCTGCAAACAGCACCATATACAGGGTCGCTCCGTTGTCCGCGGCCAGCCGTTTCAGCTTCCCGCCAAGCTGCGCATCCATATGGAAAGAATAGGTGCTGCCTTCAAACCTTCGCACGGCAGGACGGTCATAGTCCGTCGGCATTTGCAGTACGGGCAGCTCCCCTTGGAACTGCTGCAGCCAGTACGCTTCATGGCCGGCCGCCAGCGCTTGCTGCTCCGCCGACTGCTGCCAAACGGCATAATCTTTATATTGAACGGACAGCGGAGGGAGCCCCTCACCGAAATACAAGCGCCCGAACTCTTCGGTCAGAATGTCCATCGACACCCCGTCGGAGATGATGTGATGCAGATCCAGCATCAGAAGATGCCGCTGCTTCGACAGCTCGATCAATCCTACGCGAAGCAGGGGCGGCTGCGTCAGTTCAAACTTGCGGACAAAGCGGCGTACGATGTCATGCGCTTCTTCCTCGTCCGCCTGCGTGAATTCCACAGCGAACTTCACCTCCGGCTCGATCCGCTGAACTAGTTCGCCTTCCACCAGCTCAAAGCCGGTGCGCAGCGCTTCATGCCGGGCGATCAGCTTGCGGAATGCTTCCTCGAACCGGGTCCGGTCCAGCTCTCCGTCCAGCACGAGCACGCCTGTCATGTTGTAACTGATCTCCGCGCCTTCCAGCTGCTGAAGGATGTACAGACGTTTTTGCGCCGACGAAACCGGATAATAGGCGCTTGAAGCCGCAGCCGGGATGCCCGCGTACGCGATCTTCTCCATTCCTGCAATGGCCTGGGCCATGTCCTCCACGGTTGGGCAGCGGAACACTTCGCGAAGCGGAAGCTCGACGTTCAGCTCCTTGTGTATTCGGTTCACTAGGAGAGCAGCCTTCAGGGAGTGTCCTCCAAGTTCGAAGAAATGATCGCTGACTCCGACCTTCTCCACCCCCAGCACCTCCTGCCAAATTCGGGCAAGCTGCTCCTCCAGTGGAGTCCTCGGACGGATATATTCCGCACCGAGATGGAGTTTGCCGTCCGGTGCGGGCAGGGCCTTGCGGTCCAGCTTCCCGTTCGGCGTGATCGGCATCTTCTCCAGCTGCACGAAGAAGGAGGGGATCATATAACCGGGCAGGTCCTGCGCCAGCTGTCTTCTGATGTCGCCTGCCGGCAGGGAATGCTCCGCCGTAAAGTAAGCGCACAGCTGCATCTGCCCCGAGCCGTCCTTCCGGCCGATGACGACCGCTTCCTGTATGCCTGGGAGGCCGAGCAAACGGGCCTCGATCTCGCCGAGTTCGATCCGGTACCCGCGGATCTTGACCTGATTGTCGATCCGGCCGATAAAATCCACGTTGCCGTCCGGCATCCAGCGCGCCAAATCGCCCGTCCGGTACAGTTTCTCGCCCGGCACGTACGGATTCGGAACGAACTTCTCCTCCGTGAGCTCCGGCCGGTTCAGGTACCCCCTTGCGACCCCGGCTCCGCCTATGCACAGTTCCCCGGGCACACCGACGGGAACCGGCCGCAGCCGGGCATCCAGAATGTAGAACCGGGCGTTGAGCCAAGGCCTGCCGATCGGAACATTGCCGGCTTCCGGGAGATTGCACAGCGGCTCGTCGTAATAGCCGGAATCAATCGCGGCTTCGGTCACGCCATAGGCGTTGATCAGCCGGAACCGGGAGCCGAACCGCTCCTGCATGAAGCGGTAGTCCGCTACGCTGCAGCTGTCGGAGCTGGTAATCAGCAGCTCCATGGAGCTCAGCTCGAGCCCGTTGTCGGCCAGGTAGTGCAGGAACGGGACGATCAGCGCCGGCGTCGATTCGAACACGGTAAGCCCATAATCGCGAATCCAGCCGTACATCCGCGCCGGATCGATGCGGTCGTCCTTCGGGCAGATGACCATCATCCCGCCGTTATACAGCGTCCGGGCGATATCCCCGACGAATACGTCGAAGGAGAAGCTGGCCAGCTGCAGCAGCCGGACCGGGCCTCGCTCCAGCCGGTAATCCCGGCGGTAAGCGGCGGCCGTGTTCAAGAGTGCGCGGTGTTCGATCATCACCCCCTTGGGCAGTCCTGTCGTTCCCGAGGTGTAGATGATGTAGGCCATGTCGCCCGGCTCGTTTATCAGCGGCAGATTCGAAGCATCCTCCGCATAAGACGCCGCATCATCCAGACAGAGCACCGTGCGAAGGGCCGGGCTTTCTCCCAGCGCATCCGCCAGCGGACCGCCAGTGAGGCTCCTCTCGGTAAGCAGCACGGCAGCGCCGCTGTCCCGCAGCATATAGCTGATGCGGTCGGACGGGTAGTCCGGGTCCAGCGGAACATACGCGCCGCCGGCTTTCCATACGGCGAGGACGGCCACGAGCAGATGGACCGAACGGTCCGCCAGAATACCGACAACCGACTCGCGGCCGATCCCGGCTTCCCGGAGCCTACGCGCCAGCCGGTTGGCCTGCCCGTTCAGCTCCCGGTACGTCAGCCGCTCTTCCATGTACACGACGGCCGTTTCCTCCGGGGTCCGGATGGCCTGAGCTTCCACATGCGGATGGAACGTCTCCTCGGGGGCATACCCCTCTCTCACGCCGACGCCCGCGAATTCCTCCAGCAGCTTCACCCTCTCCTGCGGCGTGATCATCTCGATGTCGGCAAGCTTGGCCTCCAGCAGATGGGGAAGGTCGGTAATCAGCTGGAGATAATGGCTGCCCAGCCGGCGGATCGTCTCTTCCCTGAACAACCGGGAGCTGTATTCGAAGCTGATGTCCAGGGAGCCCGGTCTCTCCAGCACATTCACGCTCAGGTCAAACTTGGAGATGCTGCTGTCGAATCGAACAGGATCCATGACAAGCCCGTCCCATCCGGACTCCGCTTCCCCTGGAGGCGGACCTTCTTCCGTATTCAAAGCGAACATGACATCAAATAGCGGATTGCGGCTGATGTCCCGGACTGCGTTGATCTGCTCGAGCAGCTCCTCCAGCGGATAGCTTTGATACTCGTACGCCTTCAAGGAATGTTCTTTGACCTCGTGCAAAAACTCGGCATACGTTTTGGCGGCGGCAGGTTGTGCCCTCAGCGCCAGCGTATTGACGAACATCCCGACGACGCCGGCGAGTTCCGGATGGTTCCGGCCTGCCACCGGCGTACCGACGATGATATCCTCCTGCTCGCTGTACTTGGCCAGCAGAATATACAGGGCCGAGAGCAGCACCATGTTCAGCGTGCTTCCCGTTTGTTTGGCGAGCGACCGCAGCCGCTCCGTCCCGGCCTCGCCGAGGGCCAGGCGCAGCGTGCTGCCTTCAAAGCTTTGCACCGCAGGCCGCTCGTAATCATACGGCATATTCAGCACGGGCAGCTCGTCCTGGAACAGGCTGACCCAATAGTTCCTCTGCTCTTTCATAGGCTCCGACCGCAGGCCTCCGTTCTGCCATTCGGAGTAATCCGTGTACTGAATCCGCAGCGGCTCCAGCGCTTCTCCCCTGTACAGCCCGGCAAACTCCTCCGCCAGAATCCCCATGGACACCCCGTCGGAGATAATGTGGTGCATATCGAGCAGCAAATACGTGCCCTCACTGGTGAAGGCCAGCTCCGCCCGGAATAACGGCGCCTGGGCGAGATCAAATACCCGGATAAACCGCTGAATCGTACCCGCAAGGTCATCCGCGCTCCCCGCTCCTTCGCTAACCTCCACCTGGAAAGCAATGTCCGGGTGCACGAGCTGCACGACTTCCCCATCCCTCGTCTCAAAGGAGGTGCGGAACGCGTCATGCCGCTTCACCAGCTGCTGCAGCGTGCGCTCGATCTTCGCTTGGTCAATCGTACCGTTCAATCGGAACACGGCGGGAATGTTGTAGGCGGTGCTCTCTTGATCGAGCTGCTGCAGCGTGTACATCCGCTTCTGCGCGGAGGATGCCGGATATACAGGCTTGGCCCCGGCTTTGGGAATGCCTTCATGCACGCCGGCAGCGGTTTGTTCCAAGTACCCGCTCAAGCTTTTGATTGTCGGGCATTCGAAGAACGTCCGCAGAGGAACCGCTTTATGGAGCTCCTTGTGAATGAGGCCGATCGCCGCCATCGCTTTCAGCGAATGTCCCCCCAGATCGAAGAAATGATCCTCGATTCCGATCCTGCGCACGCCGAGCACACCCTGCCAAATCTCGACCAGCTTCTCTTCCGCGGCGTTCCGCGGCGCTTCGTAAGTGCCTTCCGCAAGCTCTTCCGGCGAAATGCCGGGCAGCGCCCGCTTGTCCACTTTGCCGTTGGTCGTCAGCGGCAGCTGGTCCAGCACCTTCATATAGGAAGGAACCATGTAGTCCGGCAAGCTTTCCTTGAGATACGACCTCACGGCTGATCGGTCGAAGCCGCCTTCCGCCGTGAGGTAAGCACACAACAACCTGCCCTGCTCTTCGGTCTCCTGGACGGTGACGTACGCCTCTTTGACCGACCGATGGCCGGTCAGCCTGCGGCGGATTTCTTCCAGCTCGATGCGGAAGCCGCGGATTTTGACCTGCGTATCCGCCCGGCCCTGGAACTCGATATTGCCGTCCGACAGCCACCTGACCACATCGCCGCTCCGGTACAACCGCTCCCCGGGGACGAACGGACTCGGCACGAATTTATCCGCCGTCTGCTCCGGAAGATTCAAATACCCCCGGGCTACTCCGTCCCCTCCCAGCACCAGCTCTCCGAACACGCCTTTGGGCAGCAGTTCTCCCCGCTTGCCTACAACATAAGCCGTCGTATTGCTGATCGGCCTGCCGATCGGGATATTCGTATCAAAGTCTCTGTGGATCGGGTAGCTCGTGGAAAAGGTCGTGTTCTCCGTCGGCCCGTACACATTGGAGATCTGCAGATCGGGGCAGGCGTGCCGCACGAGATTGATATGCTTCGGAGACAGGACTTCGCCGCCCACGACCATAAAGCGCACGGGCCGGAACATCTCCGGCTTCTCCTGGGCCAGCTGGTTGAACAAAGCTACGGACAGCCACAGAATGGTGATCCGGTGCTCCTCCAGCGCCCGTCCCAGCTTCTCCGCCGACAGGATCGTATCCTGCGGAACCAGAACCAGCGTCAGCCCGTTCAGCAGCGCGCCCCAGATCTCGAAGGTCGTAGCGTCGAAGACGAGCGCCCCGGTAGGCAGGATGCGGTCGTCCTCCCGAAACTCGACATAGTTGGTATTCTTCACCAGCCGCACCACATTGCGGTGCTCGGCAAGGATCCCTTTCGGCTGCCCGGTACTGCCGGACGAATACACGACGTAAGCCAAATGCGAGACCTGCGTCTCGGTGTCTGGATCAGACTCCGCCAAGCCCGCTCTTTCCGACTCGGCTGCGATATCGAATGTGATGCCCGCAAACGCGAATCGTTGGGCCGTCCCTCCGGAAGTCAGCAGAATGCCCGCTTCGCAGTCGTTCAGCATATATTCGATCCGCTCGTTCGGATAATCCGGATCGACCGGCAGATAAGCCCCGCCGGCCTTCAGAATGCCGAGAAGACCGATCAGCATCTCAATCGAGCGTTCGACCATGATCGCCACGACGATATCCGCCCCGACCCCCTCGTTTCTGAGCACGCGCGCCAGACGGTTGGCCCGGGCGTTCAGTTCGCGGTAGGTAACGCTCCTGCCATCGTATATGGCGGCAGTCCTCTCCGGCGTTCTACGGACCTGCTCCTCAAAGAGCGCATGAATCGTCAAGCCGCGCGGATACTCGGTACTTGTGGCGTTAAACTGCTCCAGGATCTCCCGTTTCTCCTCCTCGGTGATGAGGTCGATGTCGGCAAGCTGCGTCTCCCGGTTCCTGCCGATCTGCCTGATGATGTGCTTGTAATGGAGGGCCATTCTCTCCACGGTGTCCGCCTCGAATAAAGCCCGGCTGTACTCCAGCCCGCATTCGATGGTGCGCTTGTTCTCACTGGCATGAAGCGTCAGATCAAACTTCGACAGACCGCTCTCGCGCTTCACCTGGTTCAGCCGGAAGCCTTCCAGCACCGCTTCGGATTCTTCCTCGTCATGGCTCATGTTGAACATCACGTCGAACAGCGGATTGCGGCCCGGATCGCGTTCAACCTGAATGGCATCCACCAGCGATTCGAACGGGTAAGCGTCATTCTCGTAAGCCTCGAGCGCATGCCGCTTCACTTCCGCCAAAAATTCGGAATACCGCTTCGCACCGGCCGCCTGATTGCGCAGCGCCAGCGTATGGACGAACATCCCCACGATGTTCTGCAGATCCGCATGCGGTCTGCCCGCGGCTGCGCTGCCGATGACCATGTCTTCCTGGCCGCTGTATTTTGCCAGCAGGATGTAATAGGCCGACAGCAGCACCATCTGGGTCGTGCTCCCCGTCTCCCGCGCGATGCTCCGTACAAGATCCGCCTCGGATTCATCCAGCGAGAATCCGACCCGCCCCCCTTCGAAGCTCTGCATGACGGGACGCACGCGGTCATACGGCAGGGTCAACACCGGAATCTCGCCCTCGAACCGTCCCTTCCAATAGGCCTCTTGGCGGCTCATGGCTTCCGATTGGAGAAAGCGGCTCTGCCAGGCGGCATAATCCTTGTACTGGATGCGCAGCGGCTCCAGCTCGCCGCCGCGGTAAAGCTCGGCGAATTCCCGCATGAGCAGCTGAGCCGACACGCCGTCACTGACGATATGATGCATGTCGGTCATGAGATAGATCCGCCCGCCGGTCTCGGCCAGCTCCGCCCGGAACAGCGGTGCCTCCGACAGATCAAAGGGCCGCACGAAGGATTGCATCAGCGATTCGGCGTCTTCGCCGTCCGCCTGCCTCAGAACAAGCTGGAACGGGATGCCTTCGGGATGAACCTTCTGCAGGATCATGCCGTCCCGGTTGTCAAAGGAGGTGCGAAGCGACTCGTGCCGGTCGATCAGCCCCCGGAACACGGCTTCCATGCGCTGCCTGTCGAACTCTCCCTCCACTTCGCAGAGCAGCGGCATGTTGTACGCGGTCCCCTTCTGGAGCTGCTGGATGAGATACATCCGTTTCTGGGAGGTGGAGGTCTCGTACCATTCCTGCGGACCGCAGGGCTCGATCCGGTCGTAGGGGCTGTCTGCAGCATCCGCTCCCGTATCGATCAAGCCGGCCATCTCCCGAATGGTCGGATGCCCGAACAACTCCTTCAGCGTCAGCTTGACCTTCATCTGCTTGTGAAGCTTGCTGAGCAGCGAGGTGGCCTTGAGCGAATGGCCGCCAAGATCGAAGAAGTTGTCGTGAATGCCGACGCGCTCCGCTCCCAGCACTTCGCTCCAGAGCTGCGCCAGACGCTGCTCAGTCCCGGTCTGCGGAGCTTGGTAGAAGCCTGCCCCTGCACGCTCGAAGTCCGGCTCCGGCAGAGCCCGCCGGTCGATCTTACCGTTCGTGGTCAGCGGCATGCGGTCCAAGGGGATGAAATAAGCCGGCACCATGTAAGCGGGCAAATGCTCCTTCAGATAAGCTTTCACAGCGGCCGGATCTGCCTGCGGGGTTCCTACGAAATAGGCTGTAAGATAGGGCTCTTTCTGCGGGCTCATCTTGACCAGGACGACGGCTTCTTTCAGCTCCGGGTGGCTCAGCAGCCGGTTTTCGATCTCCCGGAGCTCAATACGGACCCCTCTGATTTTTACCTGATTGTCGATTCGGCCGAGAAATTCAATCGTACCGTCCGGCAGCCACTTGGCCAAATCTCCGGTTTTGTAGATCGTCCCGCCCGGCTCGAAGGGGCTCGGGATGAAGCTTCGGGCCGTCAGATCGTCCCTGTTCAGATACCCGCGGGCCAGCCGCTCGCCGCCGATGCACAGCTCTCCCGGCACGCCGACCGGGACGAGCGCATGATGCCGATCCACAATGAATACCTTGGTGTTCGCCACGGGCCTTCCGATCGGAACGCTTCCGCCCGGCCGCCGGTCCGCACTGACATGTCTCATGATCGTCGTATCTACCGTGTTCTCCGACGGTCCGTACCGGTTTACAATCTCAATCTGCGGGTTGAGCTGACGGGTATACTCGATAGCTTTCAGCGGCAGCTCCTCTCCTACGAAGGTCGCCATCTGCAGGTGGCGGACGTCTTCCGCCTCCAAAAACTCGACCAAAGTCAGATAGATGGAAGGCACGCTGATGTAGTGGGTGACCGGAAGGCGCCTCACATATTCGCTGATGGCATCCGGCTTCGTCATCTCCTCGCCGCTGACCAGAATCACGCCGCTTCCCGATAGGAGCGGTGCGAAGATCGACGTGATAAAGCCGTCAAACGCATGGTTGATTATCGGCAGCGAAAGATGACGGTCACCATAACCGTATTCCTGCTGCTCCCACAGCAGGGTCAGGCTTAACGTGCGGTGCTCGACCATGACGCCTTTGGGGTTGCCTGTGGTTCCCGATGTATAGATGACGTAGGCCAGATCGTGAAGCCCGGCCCAAGGCTCGACAGGACGGATGTCTCCTGCAAACAGCCCGGAATCGGCGGCATCCAGCAGCTCGCCGGAGTAGTCCAATTCGCCTGCAAGCGGGGAAACCGAAAGCAGCAGCTTCACTCCCGCTTCCTGAAGAATGTATTCCTTCCTGGCTTTCGGATGGCCCGGATCCAGCGGCAGGTATGCCGCTCCCGACTTCAGTACGCCCAGGATGCCGACGATCAGCTCCACCGAACGTTCCAGCAGAATGCCGACAACCGACTCCGGCTTCACGCCCCGGGCTTGGAGCAGCCTGGCCAGCGCATTGGACTGCTCCTCGATCTCCCGGAACGTGTACGGCTTATCCTGGAACCATACGGCCGTCCGGTCCGGCGATTTCGCGGCTTGTGCCGTGAACAGCTCCGGGAGGGTCAGCCGGCTGTCTGCGTATGCGGTGTCCGTACGGTTAAACTCGTACAGAATTTGGGACCGTTCATGTTCCGCTGCAATCGAGATCGCCGCAATGGCCTGGTTCGGCTGCGTCAGCATTTGCCCAAGCACTTCGAAGAAGGCGCCGGCGAACCGTTCGACCGTCTCCCGCTGCAGCCATCCCGCGTTATACACGAACACGGCTTCGAGCGAGCCGTCTTCCCCTTTGTTCAAAGCCAAGGTCAATTCGCTGCTGCTGGAGTTCACTATGTATTCGATATCGCTCGCGCTGTGCAGTGTGTTGAGGGCTGCCCGGATCGGGATCAGCTCCGTCAGGGACCGGCACACGTTCGCCTGCTGAAGATGGGCTTCCACGTCCACATACTGATGTTCATACGCGTCAAGCGTCTTTTGCTGCATGTCTTTGAGCAGCTGCTTGACGCTCCATTCACCGGACACGCCGGTTTTGAGCGGCAGCACTTTATTCGGCACCGCGCGGTTTTTCTGTCCGCCGGGCGCATACGCCGGAATCCCGATGATCCGCTCCTCGCGCCCCGTATATTTCATGAGTCCGATAGAGAGTGCCGACAGGAACACGACATACAGCAGCATGTCGTTGTTTTTGGTAATGTTGATGACTTTCCCGGCAAGCTCATCCGGAAGGGTATGTACGATCCGCTCCTGCCGAACTGCTGAACTGTCGAAGGAATCGAAGCTCAGGCCGTTTCGTTCCACTTCATCGAGACCGAGACTTGTCCAATACGTCATGGAAGGGGTGGGGTCCTCATGCAAAATGCCCGCTGGGGTTTCTTTGTTCATGACAAACCTCCATTCTATTGTACAAAGCAGTCCGCCCGTGCCGGTCCGGGCACGCCACCCGCGGCAATGCCTCACGGACGGGCTACGAGCGAACATCATTTGTTAAAAGTCGAAGTCGCTGCCTCTCAGGCTCAATACGGCTTCTTTCTCCTGCATGACTTGCGTGCGTTCCTCATCGCTTAACAGCTCGATATCCTGAAGCCGCATCTCGCTGTCATTTGTAACTTCGTCGACAATCCGTCTGAAGTCTCCGATCAGCCGCTCCATCGTCTGCCGCTTGAACAGCCTGCTTACATAGGTGAGGGTCAGCTCGATGTCATCGCTGGACTCGAAAGCGGACAGGCTGATATCCACGCGGGAGCTGTTCGACTCGAGCGGAACCGGCTTGAACCAAAGTCCGTCTTCGTCACCGGCCTGCTCGTAATCCACGTTGTTCCAGTTGAACACCGCGTCGAACAGCGGGTTGCGGCTGAGATCGCGGCGGATGACCAGCTTCTCGGCCAACTGCTCCAGCGGGTAGCTCTGATGGTCGTACGCCTGCAGCGAGCTCATCTTGACCTCCTGCAAATACGCCCGGAACGTCTTCCCGCCCGCCGGACGGCTTCGCAGCGCCAGCGTATTGACGAACATCCCGACCATCTCCTGCAGGTCCGCGTGCGGTCTTCCCGCCACCGGGTGCCCCACCACGATGTCCTCCTGTCCGCTGTACTTCGACAGCAGGATCGTGAACACCGACATCAGCACCATCGGCATCGTCGCTTCCTGCTCCTTCGCCAGCACCCTGAGACCCTGCGTCGCCTCCCCGCCCAGCGTGAAGTGCAGACGCTCGCCCTCGAAGCTTTGCAGCGCAGGGCGTTCGTAATCGTACGGCAGCCTCAGCACCGGTACGCCGTCCTCGAACTGCGCAGTCCAGTATGCTTCCTGCTTCGCCAGCTCGCCTTCTCTCAGCCGCTGGTTATGCCACGCCGCATAATCCTTGTACTGGATCCGCAGCGGCTCCGGCTCTTCCCCGTTGTACAGCCGGACGAAGTCCTTCACCAGAATCCCCATCGACACCCCGTCCGATATGATATGGTGCATGTCCAGCAGCAGGTACGTCCGGCCTCCGGCTTCCGCCAGCTCCGCCCGGAACAGCGGCGCCCGCTCCAGCTCGAACGGCTTCACGAAGTCCGCGGCAATCGCCTCGATCGGCTTCTCCCCATAGGACCGGGCCGGCACCCCGAAGGACGCTTCCCGCTCGATGCGCTGCACAATCTCGCCGTCTTCCGCCGCGAACGACGTTCTCAGCGCTTCATGCCGCTGCACCAGACCCTTCAGTGCCCGCTCCAGCCGGATGACGTCCACCCGGCCTTCCAGCTCATACACGCCCGGCATATGGTAGGCCGTGCTCTGCGGATCCAGCTGTTGCAGCGCGTACATCCGCTTCTGCGCGGACGACGCTTCGTACCACGCCTGCTCCTCCACCGGCTCGATCGCCTCGTACGCCCGGGCGCCGGCCGTCTCGATATACCCCGCCAGCTCGCGGATCGTCGGCCGCCGGAACAGCTCCTGCAGCGGCACTTCCACCTGAAGCTTCTGGTGGATTCCGCTCATCAGCAGTGTCGCCTTCAGCGAGTGCCCGCCCAGGTCGAAGAAGCTGTCGTGAATGCCGACCTGCGCTACGCCCAGCACCCGGCTCCAGATCGCCGCCAGCGTCTCTTCGACCGCGGTCTGCGGCGCTTCGTAGCCGCCGGTCACCAGCGCGCTCTCGTCCGGCGCCGGCAGCGCCTTGCGGTTCACCTTCCCGTTGCTCGTCAGCGGGATCTCCTCGAGCTGCACGAAGTACGCCGGTATCATGTACTCGGGCAGGCCGGCCTTCAGGTGCCCCTTCAGTTCGCCCTTCTCCACCGGCCCGCTCCGGCCGACAAAGTACGCGCACAGGTACGGCTGTCCGCTCTCGTCCGTCCGTGCCGTCACCACCGCTTCCTTCACCGCGGCATGGCCCGCGAGCCGGTGCTCGATCTCACCGAGCTCGATCCGGTACCCGCGGATCTTCACCTGGTTGTCCATCCGCCCGAGGAATTCAATCTCCCCGCTCGGCAGCCAGCGCGAGGTCCCCGGTCTTGTACATCCGGGTGCCCGGTACGAACGGATTGTCCACGAACTTCTCCGCCGTGAGCTCCGGACGGCCCAAGTACCCGCGGGTGACCCCGTCGCCCGCGATGCACATGTGGCCCGGCACGCCGACCGGCGTGAGCTGATCCTGGCATCGACCATATAGATCTGCGTGTTGCCGATCGGCTTGCCGATGGTCAGGCGTGCCGCCCCTGTCTCCATCCGCTTCACGGTCGACCAGATCGTCGTCTCCGTCGGCCCGTACACGTTGTAGACCGCCAGGCGGTCATACGCCTGCAGCCGCTCCCACAGGGCGGCGGGCAGCTCTTCGCCCCCGATCAGGATGCGCTGCATGCCGCCCAGCGCCTCCCGGAACGCCGCATGCTCCAGCAGCAGCTTCAGGCGCGACGGCGTGCTCTGCATCGCTTCGATGCCGAAGCGCCGGATCAGTGCCGCCAGCTTCGTGCCGTCGCTGCCTTCCTCCTCGCTGCCGACAATCACCTGCATCCCGTGTGCCAGCGGCACAAGCGTCTCCAGGCCGAAGATATCGAAGGAGATCGTCGTCAGGCACAGGATCGAGTCGCTGCGCGTCAGCTCCGTGGCCTCCACGATCGCCGTGATGAAATTGCTCACCTGCCGGTGCTCGACCATGACGCCTTTCGGGTTGCCCGTTGAACCGGACGTGTACAGCACATAAGCCAGGTCGCGGCTTGAGTTCACGGGCTCCAGGCTGGTGTCGTCGCCCTGGTAGAGCTCCTCCGACATGACATCCAGCAGCGCTCCGCCAAAGCGCAGCTCCCCGGCCAGCCCTTCCAGTCCGCCGGAGGTCAGCAGGAGGCGGACCTGCGCATCCTCGAGCATATAGCCGATCCGGTCCTTCGGATGGCTCGGGTCCAGCGGCAGGTATGCCCCGCCGGCCTTCAGGATGCCGAGGATGCCGACGAGCATCTCCAGCGACCTGGGGACCATGAGTCCCACGACCGTATCCGGGCCGACTCCTTCGCTCCGCAGGACGCGGGCCAGCTGATTCGCCTTCGCGTTCAGCTCGCGGTACGTGAGCGACTGCCAGCCGAAGTGCACGGCGGTCCTCTCCGGCGTCCGCCCGGCCTGCTCCTCGATCAGTCCGTGCACCGTTTGCTCCCGTGCGAACTCCAGAGCCGTAGCGTTGAACTCCTCGGTCAACTGCCGCTGCTCCGCTTCAGTCAGCATATCGATACGCGAAACGTTCACCTCGCGGCTGCGGACCACCGCTTCCATGATCCGCAGCAATTGATCCTCCAACTTCCGCACCTGCTGCCGATCATATACCGCTTCATTGTACGAAAGCATGAACGTCAGCTCTTCGTTCGGGAACACCATGACGTCCAGATCATAGTTGGTTTGTTCGTGAACGGTGATGTCGCTCATCGTAAAGCCCAGCTCCCCGTCCGGAGCTTTGACCAATTCATCGATCGCATTGTTTTGGAAAATCAGAATGTGATTCACAAGCTTGCCCTTCACTTCCGACAAGGACTGAATCTCCGCAAGCGGGTAGTAATCGTACTTCGCGGCTTCCAGCGCTTCCTGCTGGAGACGTCCCAGCACATCCACAAAACGGGTGTGTTCATCCGTGCGAACCCGGATCGGAATCGTATTGATGAACAGACCGACCATCTGCTCGATCCCGTCCACTTCCGCATTGCGGCCCGAAACCACCGATCCGAAGACGACATCGTCCGAGTTCGCGTATCTTTGCAGCAGAAGGCCCCACACGGCCTGGATCACCGTATTCAGCGTAACCTGCGCTTCCTTCCCGATCTCGGTCAAAGCCGCGGTCAGCTCCCGGCCAACGGTAAAGCTCAAATGGCCCGGCTGGAACGGCCCGTCCCCCGCTTCGTCGTTATATCCTGGAATCCGGGCGACCGTCCCGTACCCTTCCACCTGCGACGCCCAGTACTGCCGGGCCTTCCCCGGATTGCGGCTCTGCAGCCACTGGATGTAATCGGCGAATCGGGGAGGCTGGCTCAATACCGGCGTGCGGCCATGCTTCATGGCTCCGTAAATGACAAACAAATCTCCGATAATGATGCCGCTGCACCAGCCGTCCATGAGAATATGATGCGAACTCCACACGACCTTGTGGCGCGCTTCGCCGAGCTTCAGTACCGACAGACGGAGCAGGCTGTCCTCCGCCAGGTCGAAGCCCCGGCGCCGGTCCGCTTCTTCCCATTCGGCCGCATAGTCCGCCTGCCGCTGCGGGTCCAATCCGCTGAGATCCTCGTAATGGAACTCCGCCGGCCGGCCTCCGAGAATCAGCTGCTTAGGCGTTTTGAGCCCCTCGTGCACGACGGCCGTTCTCAGAATCTCATAGTGCCGGGCCAATCGGCGGAAGCTTTGCTCCAGCAAGCCTGTATCCAGGTCGCCGCCGGCAATGAACGATTTTTGTTCCACATACGTGCCCGCCCCCTGATTCAGCAGCGAATGGAACAGCATCCCTTCCTGCATCGGGGTCAGGGAATAGATATCCTCGATCCGGTACCCTTTCTCCCCCTCAACCTTGGCCTTGAGCCTCTCCAGCTCTTGAAGATCCAGGTCCGGAGCCGCCGGGTAATCGGAAGGCGTCGTTTCGCTGTGAGCCCGGCTCCTGCAGTGATCGATGACCGACAGCAGACCGGCTTGATACCAGGCCGCAACCTGCTCCATCGTCTCTTCGTCGAAGAGAAGGCCGTTGTAAGAGAGGACGATCTCCAAGCGCCGGTCCGTAATGGTGCCGACGATCTCCAGATCGTACGCTTTGTCTCCATGTGGACTGACGTCCTGTCCGGCGGACAAAGGCGAAAGCTCGAACACTCCTTGGTCGATGTCGCCGTCGAACTGACCCAAGTAATTGAATTTGATCTGCGGCTTCACTTCACGCAGGGCCGGATGATCTCCCAGGTATGCAAGCATACCGTACCCTATGCCTTTATGAGGAACCCGGCGAAGCGTTTCCTTCACTTCTTTGATGAGCGTGCCGACATGGCCCGCCTCCTGTAAAGGAAGCAGCACCGGATAATGCGTCGTGAACCAGCCGACGGTTCGGGAGATATCGATATCGCCTTCCAGGTTCTCTCTTCCGTGGCCTTCGAGCGTAACCAGCACCTGATCGGCTGCCGTCCACTTCCGGACCGCCAGTGCCAGCGCCGCTAACAGAAGATCGTTGATTTCCGTACGGTACGCGCGGCTCGTTTGCTTCAGTAAAGCTTCCGTTTCCTCCGGGCTCAGGGACAGCGCAGCCTTCCGGTAATGCCTCAGCTGCCTGCCGGGATGTTCATCCGGTCCGCGGCCCGCAGGTAACGCCGAAGCCGCCGCTTCCTTCAGACGCTGCCAATACGGCAGCTCCGCTTGCAGGAGCTCGCCGGCCGCCTGCTCCTGCAGGAATGCCGCCCATTCCCGGAACGAATTCGTTTTGGATTGGAACACAACCGGTTGACCCTGCAGAGCCTGGCTGTACCCCGCCGAGAAATCTTCGAACAGAATTCTCCACGATACCCCGTCCACGGCCAAATGATGAATGGCAATCAGCAGATGATCGCCCTCGTCTGTGTGGAACAAGCCCAATTGGACCAGCGGGCCGCCCTGCAGATCGATACTGCCCTGAATGCGGCTGCACTGCTCCTCCACCGCTTCGCTGACGCTGCCCTGACCTCTGTAATCTATAACGGTCAAATCAAACAGCGGCTCCTCCACGCCCCGGTTAAACTGGACTATACGTGCCCCCTCCACCCGGTAAACCATCCGCAGCGCATCGTGGTGCACAGCGATCTGCCGGAACACTTGCCGGAGCGCCCGCTCGTCGAAGCCCTCCCGGCTGTACAGCATGACCGCTTGGTTCCAGTGATGCGGGTCCCTCCGGTTCTGCTCGAAGAACATCGCCTGAATCGGGGTGAGCGCCGCTTCCCCGGTGACGGCCGCCTGACTCACGACGCGCCGGCTTGTCGTTACTTTCGCGCTCAATTCCTGAATCGTGACCCGCTGGAACAGCTCCTTCATATCCAGCCGGTACCCGTACTTCTGCAGCTTGGAGACGATGCGGATCGCTTTGATCGAATCGCCGCCCAGATCGAAGAAGTTGTCACGGATGCCCACGCGTCCAGCGCCGAGCACTTCACTCCATACCTCCGCGAGCCGTGCTTCGATCTCCGTTCTTGGAGCCGCGTATTCGCCGGCAGCCCCGGCGCGGAAGTCCGGCTCAGGCAGCGCCCGGCGGTCCACCTTGCCGTTGCTCGTCAGCGGCATCCGCTCCAGCAGGGTGAACACGGACGGCACCATATAATGCGGCAGGGCCTGCATGAGCTCGTCCCGGATACCCGCGATGTCCGGCCGCTGCGGTCCGACCAGATATGCCGCGAGCAGGGCATCCTGCCCGCCGCCCCTCCAGGGGAGCACCACGGCCTCCTGAACCGAAGGGCAGCTCAGAAGCTTCGCTTCGATCTCCCCGGGCTCGATGCGGTAGCCGCGGATCTTCACCTGGTTGTCGATCCGGCCGATATACTCGATCTGGCCGTCGGCGCGCCACTTGGCGAGATCTCCCGTCCGGTATAACCGTTCCCCGGATACCCAAGGATTCTCCGTAAACTTCTCGGCAGTTAAGTCCGGACGGCCCAAGTAACCGCGTGCGACGCCGGCCCCGGCCACCCACAGCTCCCCCGGCACGCCGACCGGTGCGAGATGGCCCTGCCGGTCCGCGATGTAGATCCGGCAGCCCGCGAGCGGCCGGCCGATCACGCCGGCGAACGATTCGATTCCTTCCCGTGGAAGAAGCTCGGCCGCGCAGCCGATCGTGCTCTCCGTAGGCCCGTAATGGTTCATGAACCGGACCCGGCCCTCCCGGTCCATCCCATAAAACTGCTCGAGATGCTTAGGATTGAACGGCTCTCCGCCCAGGATGATCAGGCGCAGGCGGCTCGTCTGCACGATCTGCTCCAGGTTCTCCCCGAGCAGCAGAAGCTGGAACAGCGACGGTGTCATTTTCAGATACGTGCAGTGCCCCAGGGCATACCGGACGAGAGCGTCAGGATCCTTGTATGTTTCCTCTGGGGGCAGATGCAGGGTAATGCCGCCGGCCAGCGCCGTGTACACAGCGGTATAGCCGAGATCGAACGCATAGGAAGAAAGCAGCGCCGTGGCGTCTTCATCGGTAATGCCGGCTTTCTCGATCATGGCGTTCACATAATTCGCAAGACCCGAATGGGTCACCATCACGCCTTTCGATTGCCCTGTGGTGCCCGACGTATAGATCACATAGGCCAGAGAGTCGCGCGTGTGGACCGGCGCCGGATTCCCGGTTTCTCCGCTGTGCAGCCCGCTTTCGTTCACAGGGAGTCCTCCGTCGGTAAGATCCAGGACGAGTCCCTGAAACGCCTTCAGCTTAGAGCTTCCCTCTCCGCTTGTGCCGGCTCCGCCGCCGGCGGTAACCACGATCTGTACACCCGCATCGTCAAGCACATAGCGGATCCGCTCCTCCGGCTGCCCCGGGTCCATCGGTACATAGGCTCCTCCGGACTTCAGAATCCCCAGCATGCCGATGACCATCTCGACGGAGGGCTCTGCCAGCAATCCGACGAGCGTATCCGCCCCGACTCCGTGACTTTGCAGCATACGGGCCAGGCGGCTCGATCTCTCGTTCAGCTCGCGGTACGTCAGCTGCCGATTCCCGGCCACGACCGCCGGGTGCTCCGGTCTTCTCGCGGCCTGGGCCTCGAACCGTTCCACGATCGTGGCCGGATCCGCCGCATCGGCGGACACCGCACGGTTAAAGTCGTATACAATCTGCCGCTTCTCTTCCGGTGTGGTCAGCTCGATGCCCGATACCGGGATGTCCGCATCGGCGCTGACGGTCTGGATGATATGCATCAGATGGCGGCGAATCCCGTCTACAGCCGCCGGATCATACACCTGCTCGTTGTAGGAGATGACGAACTTGACCTCGTCGCCCGGAATAACCATGACCGCCAGATCGTAGTTGTTCTGCTCGTGGATCGACGCGTCCGTCACGCGCAGCTCCAGGCTCGAGGGCAGGCGGTCCAGCGATTCGTCCACATAATAGTTCTGAAAGGTCACCAGGTGGTTGACCAGCTTCCGCTTGACCCCGGCTAAAGCCTGGATGTCCGCCAGCGCATAATAATCGTAGGGGGCCGACTCCAGCGCCTGCCGCTGCATGCTCTGCAGAAGATCGGTGAAGCGGCTGGTCTGATCGGACTTGACGCGCACAGGAATCGTGTTGATGAAGAGGCCGACCATCTCCTCGATCCGTTCCACTTCGGCATTGCGTCCGGATACGACGGCTCCGAACACGACATCCTCGCTGTTCACATAGTTTTGCAGCAGGATGCCCCAGACGGCCCCTATGACCGTATTCAGCGTCACCTGCGCCTGCCGGCCGACAGCCGTCAGCGCTTCGCTCGAGGCTTGGCTCAGCGTAAACTCGAGCTTGGCCTTCCGGTAAGCCTGCCCGCCGGCCGCCGGGCTGCCGGGAATCTGCGCCATCGTCTCGTACCCTTCCAGATAGCGCGCCCAGTAACGTCCGGCCTCGTTTCTGGACTGCCGCTGCAGCCATTTGACGTAATCGGAATACGGTGCAGGTTCACGCCAAGCTTGGTCCGCAGCCTCCTCACCGGAAGCAAGCGAAGCGTACAGCCGGAACAAATCCTGCAGGACGATGCCGCCGCACCAGCCGTCCATCAGGATATGGTGCCAGCTCCACACGATCCGGAACCGCTCCCCGCCGAGTCGGAACACGGTGAGGCGGTTCAGAGGATCTTCGCTGAGCCGGAATCGCTGCGCACGGTCCGCGGTCTCGAATTCACGGACATGCAGCGTGCGCTCGCTCTCCGTCCATGCGCTGAGATCCTCGCAGCGGAAGCTGGCCCGCCGTCCTTCCACAATGAGCTGCTTCGGCGACTGCAAGCCCTCATGAACGACCACCGATTTCAGAATCTCGTATCGATCCAGCAGCCGGTGGAAGCTTTCCTCGAACCGCTCCACGTCAAAGCGCCCTTCCACCGTGAAGGCTCTCTGCTCCACATAAGCGCCCGAAGGATCACCGAGCAGTGAATGGAACAGCATCCCTTCCTGCATCGGCGTCAGCGGATAGATTTCTTTGATCCGCAGTCCCAGGCCGCTCTCGTACCTCGCTTTCAAGGCCTCGAGTTCTTCGAGCTCCAGATCGCCTGCCAAGTAGTCCGACGGCGTTCGCTCTGTGTCCGGCCTGCTCACACAGTGGCTGATGATCGCCAGCAGATGGCGCTTGTAGGAAGCGGCCAGCTCCGCCATGGTCGAATCCTCATAGCTGTGCCTGCTGTACGCCAGGGTAAGGGCCAGCCGATGGCCGGAGATGTCCCCTACGATATCCAGATCGTACAGGGGCTCGCCGTCAGGGCTGATCGAAGGACCGCCGGACAGCTTCGAGAGCTCGAACAGGCCGCCCTGGAGCGCCTCGTCGAACTGGCCCAGGTAGTTAAAGGAAATTTGGGGACTGGCCTTCCAGGCTCTCCCCCCGCCGAGGTGCTTCAAGATGCCGTAGCCGATGCCTTTGCCCGGAATGCGCTTCAGCGTTTCTTTGACCCCTTTGATCGCCTCCGCAAGCCGGACGTCCGCCCCCGTCTGCAGCAGCACGGGATAATGCGTCGTGAACCAGCCCACCGTACGGCTGATGTCAAGCGTCCCGTCCAGCGGCTCCCGGCCGTGTCCTTCAAGGCTCACGAGCACCTGCGGTTCCTTCGTCCACTCCCGCACCGCAAGCGCAAGCGCCGTCAGTAGGATCGCGTTGATGTCCGTACCGTATGCCCGGTTCGTTCTTTTTAACAAATCGTCCGTCTCTTCCCGGCTGAACTCGATGCTCACCTGGTGCTGATCCTTCACTTGGGGTCTGCAAGAATCGGGGCTGAGATGATGATCCACCGGCAGCGGCTTCACATCCGCACTCTCGATGCGTTCCCAGTAGCCCGCTTCTTCCTGAAGCCGCCCGCTGTCCGCAATCCCCTGCAGGTAGGCTCCCCACGCTTGGAACGAGTCCGTTTTCGCTTGAAGCCTGAGCGTCTCCCCTTGGAGCGCCTGCTCGTAAGCCGCTGAGAAGTCCTCAAGCAGGATTCTCCAGGAAACCCCGTCCACAACCAAGTGGTGAATCGCAAGGAGCAGATGATCTCCTTCACCGGTGCGGAACAGTCCGGCCTTCACGAGCGGTCCCTGCTCCAGCCGCATGCTGCTTTGCAGGCGCAGCCCATGACGGCGGATGGCCTCCTCCGCCTCCGCTTCGCCCCGCACGTCGACGGCGGTGAGCTCGAACAACCGGTCATCGGCCGGCCGGTTCCATTGGATGACCCGTCCGTTGTCCTGCCGGTACGTCATCCGAAGGGCGTCATGATGAGTGACAAGGCAGGTGAGCACCTCGCGGAGAATCTCCTCCGAGAAGCCTTCCCTGCGGTACAGCATGACGGACTGGTTCCAATGATGCGCATCGGTCAGGTTCAGCTCAAAGAACATCCTTTGAATCGGCGTCAACACGGCCTCTCCCGTTACGGCTTCCTGGCGGACGGCGCTTTGGCCTGCGGTTACTCTCCGGCCGGCCTCCTGCAGGGTGGCGTGGTCGAACAGCTCCTTCACTTTCAGCTGATAGCCGTACTTCTGCAGCTTGGAGGCGATGCGGATCGCCTTGATGGAGTCTCCGCCGAGATCGAAGAAGTTATCGTGAATGCCGACCTGCTCCACACCCAGCACTTCCGACCAGATCTCCGCCAGCTTCGCCTCCACCTCATCCCGCGGAGCCTCATACAAGGCCCGGCGTGAATGAACGTCCGGCTTCGGCAGTGCCTTCCGGTCCACCTTGCCGTTGCCTGTCAGCGGCATCTGCCGAAGCGGGGTAAAGTAGGACGGCACCATATACTCCGGCAGATTGATTCTCAAATACTCTTTAATCTCTGCAGCGTTAGCCTCAGTCGTTCCCACATAATAAGCCGACAAATACTTCTCGCCCTGTTCGTTCTCCAAGGCCAGCACGACCGCTTCCTTCACGTCCGGGTGGCCGAGCAGCCTCGCTTCGATCTCGCCCAGTTCGATCCGGAAGCCGCGCAGCTTGACCTGATGATCCGCCCGGCCGAAAAATTCAATATTGCCGTCCGGCAGCCATCTCGCGATATCGCCGGAACGGTACATTCTCTCGCCGGCGCGGAACGGGTCCGGGACGAATTTTTGCTCCGTCAGCTCCGGCTGTCCCCAATACCCGCGGGCCAGACCGTCTCCGGCAATCCACAGCTCGCCGACGACGCCGATCGGCGCAAGCCGGCGATCCTGATCCAGGATGTAAATCCGCGTATTGGAGATCGGCTTTCCGATCGGCAGCGTCTTTTCCCATCGCTCCTTCGGCTCATACCGGTAGACGATACAGCCCACGGTCGCTTCCGTCGGTCCGTATTCGTTGATAATGTCCGTATTCCCCCCGAATTTGCGGTACACACTGTCCGTTAGCGGGTAAGACAGCTCCTCGCCCCCGACAATAAACTTCGAGATCGAGATCTCATCGAGAGACAACCCGTTAATGACGCTCAAATGGGCAGGCGTCAGCTTCATGATGTCCAGCTTTTGCTTCACGATGTGCAGGAAGGAGAGCTTGTCGCTCGTGTCGTAGATCGTCAGCTTATGCCCGCTTAAGAGCGGTACGTACATCGAGGTTACCGTCAGATCGAAGGAAATCGAAGTGAACAGGGGGAAATCGCCGATCCCGTTCTCCTGATAAGAAGCCCGGCAGTAGGAGAGATAATTGAGCAGGGAACGGTTCTCGATCATCACGCCCTTCGGATTCCCCGTACTGCCGGACGTGTAGATCACGTAAACCAAGCTTCGGGCCGAAGCGGTCGTCTCCAGATTGCTGTCGTCTCCCGTATACAGGCGCCCGTCCGTCAAATCCACGACTTTACCGTCAAACGCAAGGCCGTCCGTCAATCCGGGCGTCGTCAAAACCAGACGGGCCCCGGAATCGCGCAGCATGTATTCCTTACGGTCGTCGGGATAGCTGACGTCGATGGGCACGTACGCCCCGCCCGCCTTCCATACCGCCGCCATCGCGATCATCAGCTCCAGCGAGCCATGAGCCAGAATCGCGACGAGCTGATCAGGTTCCACGCCTTGTTCCCGCAGCAGCCGTGCGAGTTGGTTCGCCTTGGCATTCAGTTCCCGGTAAGTTAACGTTTGGCCGCCGCATTCAACCGCAATATGATCGGGCGTCGCGGCTGCCTGCGCTTCAAACTGCTCTTTGACCGTAGAGTCCAGCGGATAGCCCGCGAACGTGTCGTTAAAGTCATGCAGCAGAAGCTGCTTTTCCTCCGCGGTTATGATCTCGATGCCGGAAACCGGCCGGTCCAGATCGGCGGCAAGCTCACGGATGATATGTATAAATCGGGCTCCGAAGAGCGAGATGGACTCTTCTTTGAACAGCCTGCTGTTGTAAACAAACGAGACGGCAAGGGAGCCGTCCTCCCGCTTGTCCACACATACGGCAAGCTGATTTTTGGGGGAGCGGCAGATCGAGTCGATGTGCCCCGGCGAGTGCAGCGTGTTCAGCGAGATGTTGGCGGATGTCAATTCCAGCAGGTCGCCGCAGAGATCCGCGCTTCTCAGCACCTGCTCCACGTCGCAGTATTGGTGGTCATAACAGGCGAGCACCCCTGCCTGGACCGCCCGGAGCAGCTCCCTGACCGTCGATTCCGGAGGAATACCGATTTTGCAGGGAAGCACTTGGTTGGCCAGCGGCTGCTCCCCCTGCTGCCGGCTGCCCCCGTAAGCGGGAATCCCGACCGTGAAGGCCGGCTGACGGTTGTATTTGGAGAGCTCCACGTAAAGGGCCGCCGTCATCAAGACAAACAGCGGCAGATCATGTCCCTGCGTCAACGCATGCAGCCGATCTTGAAGCGCTTCGTGCAGCACGAGCGTTTCCGTCCGGCTCTCGTACTTTCCTTCCGAGAAGAAATCATGCGGCACCGCTGCCCGGTCCACCTCCGATAACCCCAGACTCTTCCAATATTCACTGGATTGAGCCATTTTCTCGCCCAGTGAAATCTTTTCCTTCGGGTTGATCATGATGTTCCTCCTCTTTCCCTTAATTCCGCCGGTGGTGCCGGACGGTCATCGCGGCTTATCGCAGAACCGTCCGGTACAGCGGTCAAGCTCAGGCATGTAAAGCGGGTATGCTATGGATTCTTTCAGTTGATTCCAGTTCCCGGACCCCCGGATCAGAAGCTGAATGCGGTGGTTTTCAACCGGTTCAGTTCCTCCTCCAGATCCGACAGCTTCGCCTCCTCCGCTTCGCTCAGGACCGTGAGATGCTTCAGCTCAACGTCCGGATTGCCCAGGATTTCATCGATCAGCCGAAGCAGATGCCCGGCGGTACGTTCCATCGTTTCCTTCTTGAACAAGGCGGTGGCATACTCGAAGGTCAGTTCGATGGCGGACTCCGTTTCATAGGCCTTCAGCGTCAAATCGAACTTGGAGACGGGATTCTCCACACGGTACGGATGAAGTGCAGTATCATCAAGCGCAATCCCGTCCGTTTCTTCCAGACCGGACATATCGAGCATCACGTCGAACAGCGGGTTGCGGCTCAGATCGCGGCGGGTGCCCAGCTTCTCGGCCAGCTGCTCCAGCGGGTAGCTCTGATGGTCGTACGCCTGCAGCGAGCTCATCTTGACCTCCTGCAGATACGCCCGGTACGTCTTCCCGCCCGCCGGACGGCTTCGCAGCGCCAGCGTGTTGACGAACATCCCGACCATCTCCTGCAGGTCCGCGTGCGGTCTTCCCGCCACCGGTGTGCCCACCACGATGTCCTCCTGTCCGCTGTACTTCGACAGCAGGATGGTGAACACCGACATCAGCACCATCGGCATCGTCGCTTCCTGCTCCTTCGCCAGCACCCTGAGACCCTGCGTCGCCTCCCCGCCCAGCGTGAAGTGCAGACGCTCGCCCTCGAAGCTTTGCAGCGCAGGGCGTTCGTAATCGTACGGCAGCCTCAGCACCGGCACGCCGTCCTCGAACTGCGCCGTCCAGTACGCTTCCTGCTTCGCCAGCTCGCCTTCTTTCAGCCGCCGGTTATGCCACGCCGCATAATCCTTGTACTGGATCCGCAGCGGCTCCAGCTCTTCCCCGTTGTACAGCCGGACGAAGTCCTTCACCAGAATCCCCATCGACACCCCGTCCGAGATGATATGGTGCATGTCCAGCAGCAGGTACGTCCGGCCTCCGGCTTCCGCCAGCTCCGCCCGGAACAGCGGCGCCCGCTCCAGCTCGAACGGCTTCACAAAGTCCGCGGCGATCGCCTCGATCGGCTTCTCCCCGTAGGTGCGCGCCGGCACCCCGAAGGACGCTTCCCGCTCGATGCGCTGCACAATCTCGCCGTCTTCCGCGGCGAACGACGTTCTCAGCGCTTCATGCCGCTGCACCAGACCCTTCAGTGCCCGCTCCAGCCGGCCTGCGTCCACCCGGCCTTCCAGCTCATACACGCCCGGCATATGGTAGGCCGTGCTCTGCGGATCCAGCTGCTGCAGCGCGTACATCCGCTTCTGCGCGGACGACGCTTCGTACCACGCCTGCTCCGCCACCGGCTCGATCGCCTCGTATGCCCGGGCGCCGGCCGTCTCGATATACCCCGCCAGCTCGCGGATCGTCGGCCGCCGGAACAGCTCCTGCAGCGGCACTTCCACCTGAAGCTTCTGGTGGATTCCGCTCATCAGCAGTGTCGCCTTCAGCGAGTGCCCGCCCAGGTCGAAGAAGCTGTCGTGAATGCCGACCTGCGCTACGCCCAGCACCCGGCTCCAGATCGCCGCCAGCGTCTCTTCGACCGCGGTCTGCGGCGCTTCGTAGCCGCCGGTCACCAGCGCGCTCTCGTCCGGCGCCGGCAGCGCCTTGCGGTTCACCTTCCCGTTGCTCGTCAGCGGGATCTCCTCGAGCTGCACGAAGTACGCCGGTATCATGTACTCGGGCAGGCCGGCCTTCAGGTGCCCCTTCAGTTCGCCCTTCTCCACCGGCCCGCTCCGGCCGACAAAGTACGCGCACAGGTACGGCTGTCCGCTCTCGTCCGTCCGTGCCGTCACCACCGCTTCCTTCACCGCGGCATGGCCCGCGAGCCGGTGCTCGATCTCACCGAGCTCGATCCGGTACCCGCGGATCTTCACCTGGTTGTCCATCCGCCCGAGGAATTCAATCTCCCCGCTAGGCAGCCAGCGGGCGAGGTCCCCGGTCTTGTACATCCGGGTGCCCGGTACGAACGGATTGTCCACGAACTTCTCCGCCGTGAGCTCCGGACGGCCCAAGTACCCGCGGGTGACCCCGTCGCCCGCGATGCACATGTGGCCCGGCACGCCGACCGGCGTGAGCTGATCCTGGGCATCGACCATATAGATCTGCGTATTGCCGATCGGCTTGCCGATGGTCAGGCGCGCCGCCCCTGTCTCCATCCGCTTCACGGTCGACCAGATCGTCGTCTCCGTCGGCCCGTACACGTTGTAGACCGCCAGGCGGTCATACGCCTGCAGCCGCTCCCACAGGGCGGCGGGCAGCTCTTCGCCCCCGATCAGGATGCGCTGCATGCCGCCCAGCGCCTCCCGGAACGCCGCATGCTCCAGCAGCAGCTTCAGGCGCGACGGCGTGCTCTGCATCGCTTCGATGCCGAAGCGCCGGATCAGGGCCGCCAGCTTCGTGCCGTCGCTGCCTTCCTCCTCGCTGCCGACAATCACCTGCATCCCGTGTGCCAGTGGCACAAGCGTCTCCAGGCCGAAGATATCGAAGGAGATCGTCGTCAGGCACAGGATCGAGTCGCTGCGCGTCAGCTCCGTGGCCTCCACGATCGCCGTGATGAAATTGCTCACCTGCCGGTGCTCGACCATGACGCCTTTCGGGTTGCCCGTTGAACCGGACGTGTACAGCACGTACGCCAGGTCGCGGCTTGAGTTCACGGACTCCAGGCTGGTGTCGTCGCCCTGGTAGAGCTCCTCCGACATGACATCCAGCAGCGCTCCGCCGAAGCGCAGCTCCCCGGCCAGCCCTTCCAGCCCGCCGGAGGTCAGCAGGAGGCGGACCTGCGCATCCTCGAGCATATAGCCGATCCGGTCCTTCGGATGGCTCGGGTCCAGCGGCAGGTATGCCCCGCCGGCCTTCAGGATGCCGAGGATGCCGACGAGCATCTCCAGCGACCTGGGGACCATGAGGTCCCACGACCGTATCCGGGCCGACTCCTTCCCTCCGCAGGACGCGGGCCAGCTGATTCGCCTTCGCGTTCAGCTCGCGGTACGTGAGCGACTGCCAGCCGAAGTGCACCGCGGTCCTCTCCGGCGTCCGCCCGGCCTGCTCCTCGATCAGTCCGTGCACCGTTTGCTCCCGTGCGAACTCCAGAGCCGTAGCGTTGAACTCCTCGGTCAGCTGGCGCTGTTCCGCTTCGTCCAGCACGCCGAGTGCCGAGATGCTCTCCGCAGGATTCGCGCACAAACGGTTCAGAAGCACCGCAAAATTACGGCCAAGGCGGGCGATTGTATCGGGATGGAACAGCTTCGATGCGTACTCCAGCGTATAACGGATCGTTTCCCCGCTCTCCAAAGCCTCCAGCGTCAGATCGAATTTGGATATGCCGCTGTCCGCAGGCACGACCTGCAGAGCCGGCCCATCCTTCGGCACGGCATTCGCATAGCTCATGATGAACATCACGTCAAACAAAGGATTGCGGCCCGTATCCCGCTTCACCTGTACCTTGTCCAGCAGTTCTTCGAAGGGGTAGCTCTGGTGCTCGTAAGCTTCCAGCGCGTGTTCCTTCACGGTCTGCAGGAACTCGCGGTAAGGCTGGTCCGGCTCACTCTGGTTCCGCAGGGCCAGCGTGTTGACGAACATCCCCATGATGTTCTGCAAATCGGCATGCGGTCTTCCGGCAACCGGGCTGCCGATCACGATATCGTGCTGCCCGCTGTACTTCGACAGCAGAATATGGAAGGCCGACAGCAGGACCATGTGCAGGGTGCTTCCGGTTTCGCGGGCCAGCTTGCGCAGCCCTTCCACCGCCGGCTTGTCCAGCTCGAAGGTCTGAACGCTTCCTTCAAAGCTCTGCACCGCCGGCCGTTCATAATCGTAAGGGAGCGTCAGTATCGGAATCTCCCCTTGGAACCGTCCCGTCCAGTAAGCCTCCTGCTCCTTCATCCCGCCGGATTCCATCCACTTGTTCTGCCAAGCGGCATAATCCTTGTATTGAATGCGGAGCGGCTCCAGCGGCCTGCCTTGATACAGATCGGTGATCTCCCGGGTCAACAGCTGGGATGAGACCCCGTCGCTGATGATATGGTGCCTGTCGACCCACAGATACGTCCTGCCGTCCGTCCGGACAAGCGCGGCCCGCAGCAGCGGAGCTTGGCCCAGGTCAAACGGACGGATGAAGGCTTGGAATTCCGCTTCGAGCTCCGAAGGAGCCACCGTCCGGTAGTCCAGTTTGAACGTAAGCTGAGGCTCGATTTTTTGCAGGATGCGGCCGTCCATGGAGACGAAAGACGTTCTTAAGGCCTCGTGACGGTCCACCAGCCGTTGGAAAATGGATTCGATCCGGTCCGGCTCGACCGACCCGACCTCGCAGATCACCGGCACGTTGTACGCGACGCCTTGCTCCAAGGCTTGAACCAGGTACATGCGCCTTTGGGCGGAGGATGTTTCGTACCTCTCCTGCGGTGCGCAGGGCTCGATCGCGGCAAAGCGGGTTTGTCCGCTGCCTTCCGCGTACCTCGCCATCGCCTCGACCGTCGGGCTTCGGAACACTTCTTTGAGCGGCACTTCCATATTCAGCCGTTGATGAATCCTGCTGATCAGGACCGTCGCTTTCAGCGAGTGCCCGCCAAGATCAAAGAAGTTATCGCGGATGCCCACGCGCCCGGTGCCCAGCACCTCGCTCCACACCTCGGCCAGCCTCGCTTCCATGTCGGTTCTCGGCGCGGCATAGTCCCCGTCGGCCGCTGCGCCGAATTCCGGTTCCGGCAGCGCTCTGCGGTCGATTTTGCCGTTGCTCGTCAGCGGCATGACATCCAGAGGAACCAAGTACGCCGGCACCATGTACGGCGGCAGGCTTTCCTTCAAGTAGCCGCGGACCTCCGCTGCGTCCATCCCTCCGCTGCCAACATAGTAGGCCGTGAGGAAGGTTTCCTTCTCCTCGTTCACCCGGGCAACGACCGCCGCTTCCTTGACGGCAGGATGGCTCAGCAGCTTCGCTTCAACGTCGCCGAGCTCGATCCGGAAGCCGCGCACCTTCACCTGGCTGTCCATCCGGCCGATCAGCTCGATCCGTCCGTCCGCCCGCCACTTGGCGAGATCTCCGGTCCGGTACAACCGCTCGCCGGGGACAAAAGGATTCTCCATAAACTTCTCGGAGGTCAAGTCCGGACGGTTCAAGTAGCCCCGCGCCACCCCGGCGCCGGCGACCCACAGTTCCCCCGGCACGCCGATCGGACACAGATCGCCCAGGTGATCCACAATGTAGATCCGGCTGCCCGGAAGCGGCCGGCCGATCACACCGGCGAGCGAAGAGATGCCTTCCCGCGGAAGCGGAGCGGCCGCGCAGCCGATCGTGCTTTCGGTCGGTCCGTAATGGTTCATGAAGCGGACCCGTCCGCCCGGGTCCATCCGGTAAAACTGCTCCAGGTGGCCGGCGTTGAACGGTTCGCCTCCGAGAAGGATCAGCCTCAGACGGCCGGCTTCCACCATCTGCTCCACGCCTGCTCCCTGCAGCAGAAGCTGGAACAAGGAAGGCGTCATTTTCAGATAAGTGCAGTGCTCCCTTACATAGCGGACCAATACATCCGGGTCCTTGTACATGTCCTCGGACAGCAGGTGCAGCGTAACCCCGCTCGCCAAGGCGGTATAGAGCGAAGTGTAGCCCAGGTCAAAAGCATAGGAAGAGGTCAGTGCCGCAGCGTCATCATCCGTGATCGAAGCTTTCGCCGCCATCGCCTGGACGTAATTCGCCAGGCTGGAGTGTGCAATCATGACCCCCTTGGACCTGCCTGTCGTGCCTGACGTATAGATCACGTAAGCCAGGCTGTCACGGGCAGGCAGCGAGTCGAGCTGTTCGCTGTCTCCGTCATGACCCATAACCTCACTGCCGTCTACGCTCACGGACAACCCGCCCTCCGCGAGTGCGAGGACGGTGCCGTCATAACCGGCAAGCCGCTCCTTGAGGCCATCTTCGCTGTCCCCGGCCGTGATCACGATCTTGGCGGCCGCATCGCCCACCATGAATCCGATCCGGTCCTGCGGCTGCCCCGGGTCGATTGGCAGATAAGCCCCGCCGGATTTCATGATGCCGAGGATGCCGACGACCAGCTCCGGCGAAGGCTCCGCCAGCAGTCCGACGATCGTATCCGCCTGAACCCCGCAGCTGCGCAGCACTCGGGCGAGTCGGCTCGACCTTTCGCTCAGCTCACGGTACGTAAGCCGGCGCTGCTGGAACACCACGGCCGGGTGATCCGGTCTCCTGCGCGCCTGAGCCTCGAACAGCTCCACGACAGTGCCGGCCTCCTGAGGCTCTGCGGTCACATCCGCATCGGCGCCGAATTCCGTTAAGATCTGCTGCTTCTCTTCCTGGGGAAGCATCCCGATGTGCGAGAGCGGCATCTCCTCATTCAGCGCCACGGCTTCCAGAATCTGTTCAAAATAGCGCTGGTACCGGACGACGCTCGCTTGGTCATACACAGCGGCATTGTAAGCAAAGGTGAACTCGAGTTCGTCACCCGGCACGACCTTCATATTGAAATCAAAGCTGGTTTGCTCGAACCCGCCGATATCCGACACGCGGAAGCCAAGCCTTTTCAGGAAATCCCCGGTTCCAAAGCTTTCGTCAACGTAATGGTTTTGGAAGGTGATCTTATTATGGATCAGCTTCTCCTTGAGCTCCGACAAGGCCTGAATATCAGCCAGCGGATAATAATCGTACGACGCGGAATCCAGCGACTGCCGCTGCGTCTGTCTCAGCAGGTCGACAAACCGGCTGTCCGCCGCCCCCCGCACGCGCACCGGAATGGTATTGATCATCAGCCCTGCCATCTCGTCAATTCCATCCACTTCCGCATTCCGTCCGGATACGACGGAGCCGAAGACGACGTCCGGGGTATGATTCACCTTCTGCAGCAAAATTCCCCATGCGGCTTGAATCACGGTATTCATCGTCGTTTGGGTGCGCTGGGCCAGCTTCCTCAGCCGTTCGCTGCGCGTCCGGTCCATGCGGAAATCGTGACGCGCCAGGACGTATGCACCGGCAGCGGCCGCTCCGGTCGAGCTGAGGTCCGGCAGCTCCGCAGCGGATTCGTACCCTTCCAGGCAGCTCGCCCAATACGACCGGGCTTTGGCTTTATTCTGCTTCTCCAGCCACTGGATGTAGCGGGAATAAGGAACGGGCTTGGGAGCATCCGTTGCCTCATGGTTTCGAAGCTTGGCGTACAGGTCGAAGAATTCCTTCATCAGGATGCCTGTGCTCCAGGCGTCGGTCAGAATATGGTGCGAGCTCCAGATCACCCGGTACTCCCGGTCTCCAAGCTTCAAGACGGACAGCCTGATCAACAGGTCCCGGCTCAGATCAAACCGCTTCGCACGGTCCGTCCGCTCGAACTGCTCCAAGTAAGCCTTCTGCTGCTGCTCATCCAGGTGGGTCAGATCTTCATAGATCACGTCCGCTCTGCGCCCCGCCAGCACAATCTGCCGGGGACGCTCCACATATTTGTGGGCGATCACCGATCTCAGAATCTCATAGCGCTCCAGCAGCTTGTTGAAGCTCTCGTTGACGAGCTCCATATCCAGAGGCCCGTGTGACGTATAAGTCGTCTGCTCAAAATAAGCGGCGGACTCGGGATCCAGCAGCGCGTGGAACAGCATTCCTTCCTGCATCGGGGAGAGCGGATAAACATCGGCGATCTTGTAACGTCCGCCGGCTTCGTACTGCTCCTTTAAGCGGTCCAGCTCCTCCAGCGTCAAGCCAGGGTCGGAGAAATCGGAAGGCGTCGACTCCGGAGCCTCCAGCGCCAGGCAGTGCTCCATGATGGCCTGAACATGACGCTTGAAGCCGTCCGCCACCTCCCGGATCGTTGCTTCCCGGTGCCGCTTCGTATTGTAGGCGAAGGTAAAGCTCAGCTTCCGGTCCACGACCATTCCGTTGATATCCAGCGCGAAGCTCATCTTGTTCTCCGGACCGAGGTTATCTCCCGCAGATAAGCGTGACACCTCGAACAGGTCGCCTTGCAGCTCCCCGTCGAATTGCCCCAAGTAGTTGAAGCTAATCTCCGGCGTATTCCGGTTCCACTCCGTCCTACCGCCGCCCAGATATTTCAGCATGCCGTACCCGATTCCCTTATTCGGTACATGGCGCAGCGTTTCTTTGACCCGCTTAACCGCTTGAGGCAGCGCAGAGGCGCCCATCTCAAGCAGCACAGGATACTCCGCCGTGAACCAGCCTACCGTCCTGCCGATCTCGATGCCGCCTTCCAGGAGCTGTCGGCCGTGGCCTTCCAGCTGGATAAGAACCTGGTCTTGCCCGGTCCACTCCCTTACGGATAAGCCCAGCGCCGTTAGCAAAATATCCTGCACATCCGTACGGTAAGCCCGGTGGATCTGCTTAAGCAGCCGATCCGTCTCATCGAGGCTGAACTCCACGCGGAGCTCTCCCGCATCTCTGAGCCTGCTGTCTTTCCCGCCGCTGTTCCCATCGACAGGCAGAGGCTCGATCGCCGCCTGCTGGATCCGGTCCCAGTAGCCAAATTCTTCCTCCAGCGCCCCGCTCTCCACCTGCTTTTGCAAGTAGGCGCCCCAGTCCCGGAAGGAGTTGGTCTTCGCCGGGAACCGGATGGCTGGCCCCTCCTGCGCCTGACGGTACCCCTCCGTGAAATCTTCGAGCAGAATTCTCCACGACACGCCGTCGATGACCAGATGGTGAACCGCAATCAGCAGGTGATCGCCTTCGTCTAAGCGGAACAATCCGAGTTGGACCAGCGGCCCATGCTCCAGATCCATGCTGCTCTGCAGCTCGCTGCTGCGGGCTCCGACTTCCTCCGCGCAGTCGCCCCGTCCGGTGTAATCGAACACAGTCAGGGCAAACAGCTCGTGGAAAGCTTCGACTCCCCGGTTATACTGGACGATGCGGCCGCCTTCCTCGCGGTATACCATCCGCAGGGCGTCGTGGTGCGATACGATCTCCTCGAACACTTGGCGGACGAGCTCCCCATCGAACCGTTCGGAGCGGAACAGCATCGCCGATTGATTGTAATGGTGCGGATCGGTCAGCTCCTGCTCGAAGAAGGATCTCTGAACCGGAGTCAGCGCCGCTTCCCCGGTCACCGTCTCCTGACGGACGGCCGATTCCTGCCGCTTCAAGTGGCCGGCTATCGATTTCAGCGCTCCGTCACCGAAAATATGCTTCACTTCCAGGCTGTAACCATACTTTTGCAGCTTGGAGATGATACGGATCGCCTTGATCGAATCCCCGCCGAGATCGAAGAAATTGGCCTGGATCCCAACCGGTTCCCCGCCCAACACCTCACTGCACACTTCCACAAGCTTCGCTTCCGCATCACTGCGGGGAGCTTCATAGTCAGCGGCCTTCATGGCACCAAAATCCGGTTCAGGCAGTGCTTTCCGGTCGACCTTGCCATTGGCCGTCAGCGGCAGATGAGCCAGCTGGATGAAATACGACGGCACCATGTAGCTTGGCAGCTCCTGGGCAAGCCGGCTGCGCAGCAGATCCGGATCAAGCTCCCGGTCGCTCGTGACGTAAGCGCACAGCACCTTTTGCCGGGCCGCATCGTCACGTACGACGACCACCGCTGCCCGCACCTCTTCCGCCTTGAGCAGCACCGTCTCGATTTCTCCGGTTTCGACGCGGTATCCGCGGATTTTGGCCTGATGATCGATCCGCCCGATAAAATCAACGTTGCCGTCCGGCATCCAGCGGGCCAGGTCGCCCGTTCGATACAGCCGTTCGCCGGCGGCAAACGGACTGTCCACGAACTTCTCCGCCGTAAGCTCCGGCCGGTTCCAGTACCCGCGCGCCACACCGGGACCCCCGATGCAGAGCTCGCCCAGCACCCCTACCGGCACGGGGTTCAGGAAGGCGTCCACGATGTAGAACTTCGCGTTCAGGTACGCCCGGCCGATCGGCACACTGCCTCCTGCCGGCAGCTTGTCCAACGGCTCGTCGTAGAAGCTCGAATCAATCGTCGCTTCCGTCACGCCATAAGCGTTAATGATGCGGAACCCGGAGCCGAAGCGCTCCTGCAGCAGCCGGTAATCCTTCACGCTGCAGCTGTCCGAGCTTGTAATCAACAGCTCCATTGCGCTCATGTCAAGTGCCTGCTCCGCCACATATTCCATGAACGGCACGATCAGGGCAGGCGTCGATTCGAAGATGGTGATCCCGTCCTGACGAATTCGCTCGTACAGACGGACCGGATCAATGCGGTCGTCCTTCGGGCAGATGAACATCGTGCCGCCGTTATACAGCGTCCGGGCGATGTCGCCGACGAATACGTCGAAGGAGAAGCTGGCCAGCTGCAGCAGCCGTACAGGGAACTCGCCCAGCCGGTACTCCCGGCGGTAGGCTGACGCCGTATTCATCAAGCTGCGGTGTTCGATCATTACGCCCTTCGGCCGTCCGGTTGTGCCGGACGTATAGATGACATACGCCAGGTCCTGCGGCCTGCACGCAGGAGAGAGGTTCGCCGATTCCTCGGCAAAAGAGGCTTCGTCATAAGAAGCTTCGTCATAAGAGGCTTCGTCGTCCAGGCAAAGCACCGCCTGCAGATGACCGTTCCCGCTGAGCCAGCCTTCGGCGCGCTCTCGGAGTCCCGTCTGGGTCAGCAGCACCTTGGCGCCACTGTCCTCGAGCATAAAGTCAATGCGTTCGGACGGGTAATCCGGATCAAGCGGCACATAGGCGGCTCCGGCTTTCCACACGCCCATCACGCCGACCAGCAGGTCCACCGAACGGTCCGCCAGGATGCCCACCAGCTGGTTCGGCTGCACGCCCGCCTGCCTCAAGGTGCGGGCAAGGCGATTCGACCTTGCGTTCAGCTCCCCGTAGGTGAGCCGCTGTTCCTCGTAGACCACGGCCGTCTGATCCGGCGTCAGGTCCGCCTGCTCCTCGAACCATTCGTGGAACAGCCGCTCGGCCGGCTCATCCGCCGCCACTTCATTAAAGCGGTGTATCAGCACTTCTCTCTCTTCCGGGAGAAGCATTTCGATGTCCGAAAGCTTTTTGTCACTGCCGCCGTTCAGGGCGATATCCTCCAGAATCCGGGTATAATGCGATGCCATTCTTTCGATGGTTTCCCGGTGGAACAGCCTGGCGGCATAGTCGACGCTGAGCTCCAGGGCGCCGCCTTGTTCCAGCACGTTGAATTCGATATCGAATTTGGCCATGCCCCGGTCTAAGCTCCGCGGTTCGAGAGTCAGCCCGCCTGCCCCCGCGCCCGGACTCCTTCTTCCCGGAGCCTCGACCGTATACGTATCGAACATCACGTCGAACAGCGGATTTCGGCTGGAATCTCTCGTTAATGCCAACCGCTCCACAAGGCGGTCGAACGGATAGCTGTCGTTCTCGTAAGCCTCCAGGGTGTACTCCCGTACTTCGTTCAAATAGTCGAGGTACGTCTTGTCTCCGCTGGGCCTGCTGCGGAGTGCAAGGGTATTGACGAACATCCCCATCATGGTCTGGAGCTCCGCCCGGGAACGTCCTGCGACCGGCACGCCCACGACAAGATCGTCCTGACCGCTGTACCTGGATAACAGGAGCTGGAAGGCGGACAGCAGGACCATGTGCAGGGTGCATCCCCGCTCCTTCGCCAACCTGCGAAGCCGCTCGGTTGTCCCCTGAGCAACCGAGAGGATGACGGTACCGCCCTCGAAGCTTTGGACCGCCGGCCGCTCCAAATCATAAGGGAGACGGAGCTGCGGCACCTCATCCTGGTATTGGCTCACCCAGTACTGCTCCTGCTTCTTCAGCTCGTCCGACTGCAGGAACCGGTTATGCCACACGGCATAATCCTTGTACTGAATGGGCAGCGGCTCCAGTACGGCGCCCTCATACAGCGCGAGCAGCTCGTCCAGGAACAGCCGCAGGGATAACCCGTCCGTCACGATATGATGCATGTCGAGCAGAAGGTACCGCTTGTCTCCGCTTCGAACAAGCTCAGCCCGGAACAGGGGAGCTTGGTCCAGGGAGAACGGACGCACAAACCGGCTTGCGACCAGAGCCGGATCGGATTCGCTTTCCTGCCGGACTTCCAGCTGGAACCGGATGTCGTCCGCGATCCGCTGCACAATCTCCCCATCCGCCGTCTCAAACGAAGTCCGCAGAGCCTCATGCCGCCGGATCAACGCTTGCAGTGCCGCCTCCAGGCGATCCTCCTGCACGTCCGGCCCAAGCTCGAAGCAGCCGGGCATATTGTAAGCCGTGCTGTCCGGCTCTCTCTGCTGTACCGCATACAGCCGTTTCTGTGCCGAAGACGTCTCGTAGGTCTCGCTGATCACGCAAGGCTCGATCCGTTCGAGGCTTGGCTTGGCATCCCCCGCCCCGCTCCGTTCGAGATAGGCGCCGATTTCCCGCACCGTCGGATGCAGAAGCAGTTCCTTCAGCGGAAGCCGGATGTGGAACTCACGTCCGATCTCGCTGACTACGGCCGTCGCCTTGAGGGAATGCCCGCCGAGCTCAAAGAAGTTATCGTCCACGCCTACCCGCTCCACGTCCAGCACCGCCTGCCAGATGGCCGCCAGCTTCCGCTCCGCTTCGGTCCGTGGTGCTTCATAGGACGCGGCCGCCAAGCTGCTGATCGCCGGTTCCGGCAGCGCTTTGCGGTTCACTTTGCCGTTGCCGGTCAGCGGGAACTCCTCCAGCCTGACGAAGAACGCCGGAACCATATATTCGGGCAGGCTCAGCTTGAGATAGGCTTTCAGGTCGGCCTGCGTCAGCTCCCGGCGGCTTACGAAATAAGCGCACAGGTACATTAAGCTCTGCTTGTCTTCCTTGGCCAGAACGACCGCATCTTCGATCTCCTCATGGCCAAGCAGACGGTTCTCGATCTCGCCGAGCTCGATCCGGTAGCCTCTGATCTTGACCTGATGATCAATCCGTCCCAAATACTCCAGCTCGCCGTTTGGCAAAAGCCGCACCAAATCGCCCGACCGGTAGATCCGCTCGCCTTCCCGATGCGGATTCGGCAGGAAGCGCTCCTGCGTCAGCTCCGCGCGGTTCAAGTACCCCCGCGCCACTCCGTCACCGCCGACGCACAGCTCGCCTGCCACCCCGAACGGAAGCAGGTTGAGATGCTCATCCATGACGTACGTGGTTAACGTCGGAATCGCCCGGCCGATATTGCTGATTCCGCTGGCGATCTCCTGCAGCCCGATCTCCTTGAACGTAACGTGTACGGTCGTTTCGGTAATCCCGTACATATTGATGAGCCGGGTGTCCGGGTAAGTCCGTTTCCAGTCCTGCAGCAGGGCCGGCTTGAGCGCCTCCCCGCCAAAGATCACATACCGCAGGCTGAGCGGCTGACCATGCCCGGCATCCCGGCGGGCGTCTTGTACGGCCAGATTCATGAGCAGGTAGAAGGCGCCCGGCGTTTGATTCAGCACCGTAACGTGTTCCTTCTTCAGGAGGGCCAGATAGCTTTCGAAGTCCTTCGTCGTTTCCTCCGGTACAATGACCAGCTTGCCTCCGTACAGCAGGGCACCGTACATTTCCCAGACGGAGAAGTCGAAGCAGTTCGAATGGAACATCGTCCACACATCGTTCTCCGTAAAATCAAACGGCATTCTGTCGTTCACCATAAGCCGCACGACCTGGTTATGCTCGACCATCACACCCTTGGGCCGGCCTGTCGTGCCTGACGTGTAGATGATATAAGCGAGATTCCGGCTGGTGCTGACCGCCTCCGGCGCATCGGCAGGTCCGGTGCTGACCCGTTCATGCTTGATATCGATGCGGGTTCCGGCGAACCCGGCCGCTTGATCGAGCGCATCCGCAGTGATCAAGTAGCCGATCCCGGAATCCTCGATGATATAGTCGATTCTCTCCTGCGGCAGCTTGATATCGATCGGCACATAAGCGCCGCCGGCTTTGAGCGTTCCGAGCATCGCCACGATCATGTCAACCGAACGCTCCAACATCACCCCGACGAGCGTCTCCGCACCGACCCCCTGTTCACGGAGCCAGACGGCAAGCCGGCTGGACTGCTCGTCCAGCTGACGATAGGTGAGCTGACGGTCTTCATACACGACCGCAGTACGGTCCGGCGTACGCTGCGCCTGCTCCGCGAACAGCTCATGGATCGTCTTCCCGCGCGGATACTCGGCTGCAGCGGCATCCAACATCTCCAGCAGATCCGTCTGCTCCGCCGAGGTCAGCAGCTCCAGCTCGCCGATCCGGGCTTCCGGCCGGCCCGCGAACTGCTCCAGCAGGCGAACCAGGTGCCCACGGACCCGTTCCACGCCTTCACGGTCATACACTCCGCCGTTGAATTCGAGCCGCAGCGTGAGTTCCTCTCCGGGCAGAACAATGACATTAAAGTCATAATTGGTCTGTTCCTCGGCTTGGAATCCGCTGAGCACGATTCCCTTCTCTTCTTGGAACTGTCCCAGACGCTGATCCATCGGGTAGTTCTCGAACACGACAAGGTGGCGGATCAGGTCCTGCTTTTGCCCGCTTAACGCTTGAATTTCATAGAGCGGATACGTATCGTACGCCGCTGAGAGAAGCGACTGCTCCTGAACGCTTCTCAGCAGTCCGGCCACCGTCTCCTCCGCCCCGCTGCGGACGCGCACCGGGATCGTATTGATGAACAGTCCGATCATCGTTTCGATGCCCGGGATGTTCGCCGACCGGCCCGACACGACGCTGCCGAATACGACGTCGTCCGTGCGGTTATACCGCTGCAGCAGCACTCCCCAGGCCGTCTGAATCATCGTATTCATCGTCACCTGAAGCCGGTTCGCGGTGCGCTGCAGTCCCTCGGTCAGAGGCTTCCCAAGGCTGCTGACCAGCTTCTCCGGCGTATATCCGTCCGCGCTCCCCTGTCCCTGTTGAGACTTTGCCGGCAGAAGATCCGTCTGGCTGTCATACCCGTCCAGGTACGTCTTCCAATAACCGGACGCCGCTTCGCCGTCCTGCCGCTCCAGCCACTCGATATAGCGGCCGTACGATCCGGCGGTTCCGAGCGCCGGTTCGCTCCCATTCCCGAAGGCCGCATAAGCGTCGAACGCTTCCTGAATCATCAAAGGCAGGCACCAGCCGTCCATCACGATATGATGGAAGCTCCAGAGGAACTGATATTCCTTATCGGCAAGGCGGAGAATCGTTACCCGGAAGAGCGGATCCTGCTCGAGATCAAACCCTCTGGCTTTATCGCCTTGGATCCGCGCGTCCACCTGTGTTTGTCGTTCCCCCGGCTGCAGTCCGCGAAGATCCTCATAGGCAAAACCGGGCTTCCGGCTCCGGTATACGACCTGCAGAGGCTGATCGCCCCGGCCGCTGTAGAAATTCGTCCGCAAAGCATCATGCCGCCGGGTCAGATGGTCGAGGCTCTGCCGGAAGGTGTCCGGATCCAATAGGCCGTTCAAGGTAAAGGTGACCTGCTCGAAGTACGCATGAGACCCCTCATCCAGCCTGCGGTGGAACCACATGCCCTTCTGCATCGGCGTCAGTGCGTAGACATTCTCTATCTCGCCGATCTGCTGCGTCTGCTGCTGAAGGCGGTCCAGCTCTTCTACCGTGAGCCCCTTGAACAAGACATCGCTCGGCGTCAGCTCCGCCCTCTCTTGCGCAGTGCAGTGGGCGATGATCTCCCGCAGAGCGGCCTGGAAGCATTCGCCCAGCCGCTCCACGCTCTCCCGCCGGTATTGAGTGGTGCTGTAGCTGACCGTCATGATCAGCTCCCCGCCGGTTACCGCGCCGTTCATATCGAGCACATAAGGCCTTGCGTTCCGTTCGCTCCGGTCCGCACCGCCCGAATAAGGCGACGGCTTCAGCCCGCTGCTCTCCAGATCCTGGTCGAATTGACCCAGGTAGTTAAAGCTGATCTCGGGTTCAACCCCCAAGCGGACGGCGGACGGCGTCCCCGCAGGAGCCGAGAGATAACGAAGAATGCCGTAACCGATCCCCTTATGCGGGATGCCGCGCAGACTTTCTTTGACCCGCTTAATACGGGCGCCCAGACCTTCCGGCGAATCGGTATTCTCTTGGTCCAGCTCCAAGAGCACCGGGAATTGGCTCGTGAACCAGCCGACCGTCCGCGTCACGTCCATATCCGGAACCACCGGTTCCCTGCCATGGCCTTCCAGATTGACAAGCACCCGCTCCAGCCCAGTCCAGCGGTGGATCGCGAGGCCCAGCGCCGTAAGCAGCAGGTCGTTCATGTCGGTGTTGTAGGCCCGATGCGCCTGCTTCTGCAAGCGCTCCGTGTCCTCCTTCGACCAGCGGACGGTGACGATATCACTGTCCCGCAGGAGTGGACGCTCACGCTCAGGCTCATGCGGACGGCCCGTTTCACTCCCCTGCTCGGGGAGCTTACCGCCGGCTGCATGATCCCGCTCCGGAGCTTCCAGGCCGTGTCCGCCGAAATCCAGCGGCAGCCGCTCGGTATGCGCCTGCTCGATTCCCTGCCAGTAGGCCCGCTGCGCTTCCATGGCCGGACTGTCCGCATAGGCGGCGAGACTCTCCGACCAAAGCCGGAAGGAATCGGTTTTGGCCGGAAGCCGGATAGGCTGTGCCTGTACCGCCTGCTCGTACCCTGCCGCCAGATCCTCGAACAGGATTCGCCACGACACCCCATCCACTGCCATATGATGAATGGAGATCAGGAGGTGGTCGCCATCCGCGCAGCGGAACAGACCCAGCTTCAGCAGCGGGCCGTTCGCAAGGTCCATACGGCTCTGGATTTCGTTCGCCTTCTCTGCAATCGCCTGGGCGATCGGCGACGGCTCGGAGGTCTCGGCCGCAGCCCCCTCCCGCAGATCCACCGTCTCCAGACTGTAAAGCTCCCCTTCGTCCACACTCCGAATCCTTGCCCTATAGCCGTCTTCCCGGAGAACCATGACCATCCGCAGGGCGTCATGATGCTCGGCGATCTTTTGAACCGTCAAGCGCAGCGCCGCCTCATCAAATCCCTCCTCGCGGTACAGCAGGAATGCCTGATTAAAGTGATGCGGAGCCGCAAACTCCTGTTCAAAAAAACCAGTGTTGAATAGGGATCAACAGGGTTTCTCCCATGACCTCCCCTTGATCGGCCGTCCGCGTAAGCGGCTGAACAAACGTGCTCAGCTCGGCCACCGTCCGGTAGGTGAACAGATGCTTCATGTCCAGCTTGTATCCTGCCTGCTGCAGCCGGGAAGAAACCTGCATGGCTTTGATCGAACTCCCGCCCAGCTCGAAGAAGTGGTCGTGAATGCCGACCGTCTTCATGCCGAGAACCGATTCCCAAACCGAGACCAGCGCCTTCTCCACCGGCGTGCGCGGAGCGGCATATTCCGCGTCCGCATGGACGTTCCCTTCGACAGCCGGCAGCGCTTTGCGGTCGATCTTGCCGTTAGGGCTCAGCGGCATCTTCGCCAGCTGGATGAAGTACGACGGGATCATGTACTCCGGCAGTTCCAGGGACAGCGCCTTTCTCAGTTCTCCGACCGTCAGCTCCCGGTCCGCCACGAAGTATGCGCAAAGATGCTTCTGTCCGTCCTCCTTCTCCCGCGCCATGACGACGGCTTCTCTCACGGACTCGATCTTCGATACTTTGGCTTCGACTTCGCCAAGCTCGATCCGGTATCCGCGGATCTTCACCTGGTGGTCGATCCGTCCCAGGTATTCGATCTGCCCCTCCGGCAGCCAGCGCGCCAAATCCCCGGTACGGTACATCCGTCCGCCCGGAACGAACGGGTTGTCCGTAAATTTCTCCGCCGTGAGCTCGGGCCGGTTCAAATACCCCCGCGCTACGCCGACTCCGGCGATGCACAGCTCTCCGGGCACACCGATCGGCTGCAGCTCCTTCGCTCCTGCTCCTGTTATGTATAATTGAATATTCGAAATCGGTTTGCCGATCGGAACGGAGGCAAGCCCCGACAGATCCTCCGTGCACTCATAATACGATACGTCGACCGTAGCTTCCGTCGGACCGTACAGATTGATGAGCTTCGCCCCGTGCACCGGCGCGATAAAGCGCTGGAACCTGGACGCCTGGGGCAGCGTCAAGGCTTCACCGCTTGCGAACACCTGCTTCAGCGATACCAGCTTGCCGGCACGCTCCTGCTCGGGCAGATGCTCGATATGATCGAGAAACGCCTGCAGCATCGCCGGTACAAAATGCATCGTGGTGATATGCTGCTCCGCGATCGTATGCAGAATGAGGCCCGGGTCCTTCTCCCCTCCCGGCGGCAGCAGATGCACCTTCGCGCCCGCCAGTGCCCACCAGAACAGCTCCCATACGGAGACGTCGAAGGTCACCGGCGTCTTCTGCATAATGGTGTCCGACGAATCCAAGGGATACGCCTCCTGCATCCACAGCAGCCGGTTGATAACCGAGTGGTGCTCGACCATCACCCCTTTGGGGTTGCCTGTAGATCCCGACGTATAAATAACGTAAGCCAAGTGGTTCGGCCCGGCGGTCCCCTGCGGGGTCGAACGGTTCTCCGCATAGACCGACTCGTCATCCAGTTCGACGAGCTCTCCTGCAAATTCCGCGGGGATGCGGCTGCCCAAATGGCTCTTCAGCAGGAGCTGCCCTGCACCCGAATCCTCCAGAATGTACCGGATGCGCTCTTCAGGAAAGGAAGGATCAATCGGCACATAGGCGGCACCGGCTTTCAGAATCCCGTAGATACCCACGATCATTTCGAGGGAGCGCTCGGCCATGACACCAACGAGCCCGTCCGGCTGGACTCCCTTGGCCCGCAGCGTATGTGCCAATTGATTCGCACGCTCGTTCAACTCGCGGTAGGTCAGTCGCTCGCTGCCGAACGTGACGGCTGTCCGCTCCGGAGTACGCGCAGCCTGTTCCTCGAACAGCTGATGAATCGTCTTCTCCTTCGGATACGGAGCCGCCGTGTCTGCCCATTCGGTCAAGATCAGCCTTCGCTCTTCCTCACTGATCAACGAAATCTCGGCTATCGTGGTGTGCGGACTGCGGAGCATAAATTGTACAGTAAGAAGAAGCCTCTGAATCAAACCTTCGATCTCGCTCTCCTGAAAAACATGAGTCCGATAATCCACATCGAGATCGATCTGGTTCTCGTTGATCGATTCCTTAATGTGAATCACAAAATCATTCATTTCATGGCCGCAAAAATCAGGTTTGGTCAGCAGCTTGAGGTGGTCGACTTCAGGAAAGCTCAACACCTGGTATTCCATCACGATCCCGAAAAGCCGTTGAATGGAATGATTCTGGTGCTTCTCCCGGAGGTTCTGTATCAAATGGTTATACGGATATTTCTGGTGACGGAGAAGGGACTGCTGCTCCTTGGCGACTTGCTGAAGGAACGACAGCAGATCCGCTTCCGGATCCACGCTGACCCGGGCCGCCACCGTACTGACGAACATCCCGACCATGTCTTTCTCCTGCTTGCTGGTCCGGTTGGCAAAGTTCGTTCCGACCGCCACGTCCTGCTCGTTCGTTACTTTATGCAGGTAGATATACAATGCCGCCAGGAAGATGGTAAACACACTTACGTTATGCTGCTGGCCGAACGCTTTGATGTCCTTGAAGAGCTCGTGATCAAGGATGAAGGTTTTCCGCTCCGCAGCCGTACTCGTTAAGAACGGGTCATACGATTTCAGTCCGGTCAGATCCGGGAGCGTGCTGAACTTGTCGAGCCAGAACGCTTGATCCTTCCGGTACCTTTCCGAACTCTCGTAAGCCTGATCCGCAGGAATGTAATCGATATAAGAGCTTCTTTTGATATCCGCCGCAGCCGGGTCTTCATTCACGATGGCGGCGTAATAGTCCGAGATTTGGTTGATAACCAGGTTGAGGCCGATCCCGTCGGCGGCAATATGATGCATCTGGACGTTGTATTGATAATAACCGTCTTTTATTTTGAGAATCACAAACCGGAACAAATCTGATTCCAGAAAAACTAAAGGCTTGCGGTTATGTTCATACAGCCACTGCTGAGCTTGACGCTCGTCCTGCGCATCCGAGAAATCGACATATTCAATGTCTTTATATGTATAAGGTTCGACATACTGCATCGGTATGCCATCCTGCTGAGTCATTCTGATCCGAAAAGCGTCGTTGTGCCGGATCGCCCATTGAATGGCCTGCTTGAGAATCTCCGGCTGAAACGGACCTTCGATGTTGACTGTTGCGGAGAGCAGACAGGCCGTGGTGCCCGGATATAACATCTCCGTGTACCAGATTCTTTGCTGCGCCTGGGTCAGAGGAAATAATTCGCGGGAATACGTATTCAACACAGTCACTCCTTGCATGAGTAGGATTAAGGTTAGGCGTGTTCACTCACTAACGGAGGCATGATTGCGTTTGTGGTCACAAGGAAGGATGGGTAACCGTAGAGAGTTTTTTGAGCGGTCATCAAGTGGGAGGTTCTCTCTATCCGATGGTCAAAACCGTCATGAGACGGGACGATGCCCGCACTCCTCATGCCGAGCTCATCACACCGCAGCTGGACGAATCGGGTCTTCGCCGGCCTTAATTCTGGATATCATTTGACCGTTCCACCTCCGTTTCAGGCTTCCATTTTGAGGATAACAACGAGTTTTTATGACCAAATCACCTAAAATTATACAATAATGTACAATAAACACTTGTTATAATCATACACCGATCCCATGATTTAGTAAATAACAATTGAATTTGGATGTCTCCTCCTCTTTTGAATGCATAAAAAAAATCCCCTCCGGTGAGCAGTGAGGAAGTCCCTGGATCCCAAGAACTTCACTTGCACTGTCACCCCTGAGGGGACTTGATTTCCATTTAATTCCTATTCGTTTCCAATTAATCTCCGTATACCATTTTCGTGTAATTTTTGCTGATCCCGATATAAAAGGCGATCATCAGTACCGCAAACAGCCCAATGCCCAAGGCGATTTGCAGGAAAAAGCTTGCATTCATGATGTCTTCCAGCATATCCATGGCTGCGACACTGTGGATGATTCCGACAACGACGGGCAGCAGAAAGGCCATTCCTACCTGAAGGTAGACAGAGCGCTGAATTTCCAGTTTGCTCATACCGACTTTTTTGAGAATTTCATACTGCTCCTGATCCATAAGCGCATCGCTCAAAATTTTAAAATAAATCGTGCTGAACGTAGCCAAAACAAACACTAGCGACATGATCAGCCCTAAAAAGAAGAAGGTATTCAGCGTATAGTAATCCTGAACATACTGCGTGCTGAACCCGTTCACCTTGCCGCCGGGAACCAGGGCGGTCAGATTCTTTACCAGCTGCTCGCTGTGCTCCTGATCCGTAATCCGCAGCCCGTTCAGAGTCGTTTCGGAGGTGCCCGTGACCATCTTGTTATACTGCTCATCCGACAGTACGTAGATGTTTTTGCTGCCGAAGCCGAGGGCATTCCCCGTCACCGGGACCTGGCGGCTCTCTTTCACCGTGTACGTTCCTCCGTTCAATCGGATGGAATCGCCTTTCACACGTATAGGCGAAGCCAAGGAACGGGCGTTCAGGATGAACGAAACCTCATCGTCCTGAGGCTTCAGCTCCGCAAGCAGGGATTCCCGGTCTTCAACCTTCAAAAATTCCAGCGTCTTTACCAGTTCGGAATAACGGATGGCAAAAGCTTCGTTGTTGGAATCGATTTTCTTGCTTCCGTCGTACTCGACTTTCACTGCCGCAAGCCGCACTTCGTTCCAGCCCGCAAGCTGATGTCCTGACGCCTGAATCGCTTCCGTCACCCCCTCCTTCACCTGATCATTCTTCATCGCATCACTGCTGACATAGCTCAGGCTGTACGGCACCTCAATGATCTTGTGATCCTCTGCATATTGTTTGAAGGAAAGACTGACGCTGAAGGCCGTCACGGTGGCCGCGGCCAGAATCGCCGTCATGGCAAGACTCCGGTAATTCGCTTTTAACCGGAAGAAAATATTGCTGATGCTCACAAGCCGTACACTTTTGTAAATCATGCGCTTCGACTGAATCAGCTTGCTGAACACAATCGTCAGGAAGCTGCCGAAGAACAGGTACGTCCCCAGGCTGACCAGAATCAGCGTCGCCATCGAGGAGAGCAGCAAATCCCAGCGCCAGTCCGCGAACCCGGTCGCCACGACGTAGCCGGTCAGGATAAAGAACACCCCGGACAAGCCCTTCAAGTAATTGGACTGGGGCACGGTGGGCTTGACTTTCGTCGCGTTCAGCATATCGATCAGCTGGCTTTTCTTCACTTCCCTGTAATTCTTAAACCCGAGTGCGATGAAGATAAGACCGAACACAATCACGAGCTGAATAATCGCCTTCATCGAAACCGAGAACGCGATATCCACGTCCAGATACATCGCTTTGCCCAGAAACATGAAGAACAGCTTGGAAAACAGGATCCCTGCCGCGAGTCCGAGCAGCAAAGACAGAACTCCGAGCAGGATGCTCTCAAATGCAAATACCCTTCCAATCTTGGACGTGCTGATGCCGGCCAGCATGTAGATTCCGGTTTCCTTCTGCCGCCGCTTGAAAAAAAATCCGTTGGCATGCCACATGAAGAAGACCACCGTACACAGCAGCACGAATCCGCAGGTCATGCTCGCAACCGAGGCCGATTGAATCCGCTCCGCAATCTGCTCGAAGGTTTCATTATATTGAATTGCAGCAAAGTTATAATAAGTGGCCACGGTGACCACGAGGACGATCAAATAAAATTCGTAAATCTGGAGATTGTTTCTTAACAGCTTAAAGGCGATTTTAATGGAATTCATGACTCGTTCCCCCCATCACCGCGAGCATGTTCAGCACCTTCTTGAACAGTTCCTGCTTGTTGCCGTCACTGTCGATCCGGCCGTGAATCGATCCGTCCTTCAAGAACATGATCCGGTCGCAGTAGCTTGCGGCAGCGGCGTCGTGGGTGACCATAATGATGGTCGTTCTCAGCTGTTTATTTACATTTTTGAAGCATTCCAGCACCTCCGAGGACGACTTCGAATCGAGCGCCCCTGTCGGTTCATCCGCAAAAATCACACTCGGCGATGTGATCAGCGCCCTGCAGATGGCCGCCCGCTGTTTCTGGCCGCCCGACAGCTCATACGGATATTTGTCCACATGCTCGGCAATGCCAAGCATCTGCGTGAGCTCCTGGATCTTGCTCAGAATCACCTCCAGCTTTACATTGTTCAGCGTTAGCGGCAGGGCGATATTATCCCGTACCGTCATATTATCGAGCAGGTTGAAGGCTTGAAACACAAAGCCGATGGTATCTCTGCGGAACCGGGCCAGCTCCTCGTTCTTAATGGACGTGATATCGATACCGTTGATCGAGATGTTCCCCGAGGAAGCTTTATCGATCGTGGACATGATGTTTAATAACGTGGTTTTGCCCGATCCGGAAGGCCCCATGATTCCGACAAATTCACCTTCCTGTATGTCCAGGCTGATTCCTTTCAAGACCTGGAAGGCATTGGTCTTTTCACCGTACTGCTTCGTGACGTTCGATACTTCCACCATATTCATTTCCAGCTCCACCTCCATCCAGTTCCCTTTGGCAATTGATATGCTCTCATTATAAGTGAATTGATTTTTGCCTTGCCATGGCTCCAGGTTACATTTGGGGGCCTCAAAGTGACATTCTTGTCACATACAAAAAAAGAACCCCCGCCGTTACCCGGCAAACGGGGATCCTTCTTCTGATACTGTTACAGGCCAGTCCTTGACGGAAGCCTATCTCGATTCCACGAGATCCGCCAGCTCCTTCACCACATGCGGCGGCCGGCCGCCGGTCAAGGCGGCAACCAGGTTGCGTGCGGCGAGCATCGCCATGTCAAAGCGCGTCTTCTCCGTCGCCGAGCCGATATGAGGCAGCGTGACGACGTTCGGCATCGACAGCAGCGGGTTGTCCGGCTGCGGCGGCTCGGGGTCGAAGACGTCGAGTCCCGCTCCGCGGATCCGGCCGCTGCGCAGCGCCTTGATCAGCGCCGCCTCGTCCACCGTCTGCCCGCGCGAGGCGTTGATGAAGAATGCCGTCGGCTTCATGAGCTCGAAGTGCTCCTTACGGAAATACATCTTCGTCTCCGCCGTCAGCGGCGTCATCAGCACGACAAAGTCGGAGCGGCGCAGCAGTTCCTCGGTAGTGACGTACTGCGCACCGAAGCGCTCTTCCGCTTCGGGCTTCCGGGTGCGGTTGTAGTAGAGCAGCTCCATGTCGAAGCCGTGCACCGCCCGTTTCGCGATGGCTTCCCCGATGCGGCCCATGCCGAGGATCCCGATCGTCGCATGATGCACGTCCATGCCGAAGAAGTCCTCCTCCTTCAGCCCTCGCCCCCGCTGCCACTTGCCCTCCTTGACGAAAGCATCGAGCTCGGGAACGCGCCGGGCGGACGCCAGCATCAGCGCCAGCACGAGGTCGGCCACGGTATCATCCAGCACATACGGGGTGTGCATGCCGAGAACGCCGCGCGTGCGCATCGCATCCAGGTCAAAATGGTTATACCCCACCGAAATGCTGCTCACCGCACGCAGCTTCGGCGCATGCTGGAGCAGCTCGGCGTCGATCGGGCCGCCGGTGGTCAGCAGCCCCTCCACGTCCTGCAGCTCGGCCAGGAGCCCCTGGCGGGAAGCCCCGCCGCTCCCGTCCCACATCTTGCATTCACAGTACTCCTCGAGATAACTCAGCACTTGCGCCGGTATTTGCTTGGATATGTACACCTTCGGTTTGGCCACAGTCTCCACCGCTCCTCTCTTCCGTAAGCTTAACGTTAGTTCGCCGCGCCTGCGCCGGCCTGCACCGCCTGCTGGTCCGCCGGCAGCACTTCATTCAGGGAACCGGAACGGTAGCCCTTGAGGTCAAGCGTCACATAGGCGTAGCCGATCTCCTTGAGCTTGGCATGCACGGTCTCCGCGACCGGCAGCAGCTCGCCGAGCTCCGATGCCGGCACCTCGATGCGCGCCAGGTTCTCATGCTGGCGGACGCGCACCTGACGGAAGCCGAGCTGGATCAGGAAGTCCTCCGCCTGGTCGATCATCGACAGCTTCTGGGCCGTGATCGCTTCGCCGTAAGGAATCCGCGAGGAGAGGCAGGCGAACGACGGCTTATCCCAGGTCTTCAGCCCGAATCGGCGGGAGAGATGACGGATCTCGGACTTCTTGATGCCCGCTTCAAGCAGCGGCGCTCGGACGCCCTGCTCATGAGCCGCCTGCAGCCCCGGACGGTGCTCGCCGAGGTCGTCGGCGATGGCACCGAAGACGACATGCGCGTACCCGCGTTCACGGGCGATCGGGATGAGGTGGTCGAACAGCGAGTTTTTACAGAAATAGCACCGGTTCGTCGGGTTCTCCGCATAGCCCGGAATATTGAGCTCGCTCGTGTGGATCACTTCATGGGGAGCGTTCAGCTCCTTCGCCAGCTCGATCGCCTCGAGCTTCTCACGGACCGGATACGTCTCGGAATCCGCGGTTATGGCCAGCACGTTCTCCGGCCCCATGAACTCGAGGGCCGCCTTCAGCAGGAAGGCGCTGTCCACGCCGCCCGAGAACGCCACGACCACCTTGCCCATCGAACGGAGAATTTCCCCGAGACGTTCGTACTTCTGCTCTATCAATAGCTCCATGGATTCCATGTGCATTCCTCCTGGTCTGTTGTCATCTGTATGAGGTTAGGTGTAAAAGGACAGGAGCAGCCTTTCATCATGCTATCATTTCCGCCGCTGCCCTGCGAAGGCCGGGTCCGGCAAAGCGCTTTTCCAGGGGCCGGGAGGCCGGCTGCTCCAGCGCATGGCCTGACAGGTTGGTGCACACGTTTGCATTGCATGTGCCGCACCCTTCCCGCTTATTATAGTCTCTTTTTCCCGGGAGCACTAGGGGGCATTGCAGAAAAGCTTCTTCGTGACCCCAAAAGTCTATGCGCCAGGTCACTTTCCCATGAATAAACAGGCCGTCCGGCATCATCAATTCTATCATTCAAAAACGGCAGCCCGCCCCCTTCCGGGAAACGGACTGCCGCCGACGGCTCGTCCTATGGTTACCCTTCTATTGTATACCTTCTATCCGAGCAGCTTCTCGACGTCCTCCCGCAGGGCCGACGGCTCGGTACGTGCGCTGAACTGCTTGACCGGCCTGCCTTCGCGGTCGACCAGGAACTTCACGAAGTTCCACTCGATGTCGCCCGTGCGCGTGTCCTCCGGCACATTGCCGACGAGGTACGTGAAGAGCGGGTGCGCATTCTCGCCCTTGACATCCACCTTGGAGAACATCGGGAACGTTACGTTGTATTTCAGCTCGCAGAACTGCTTGATCTCTTCTTCGGTGCCCGGCTCCTGCCCGGCGAACTGGTTGCACGGGAAGCCCAGCACGACCAGCCCTTGGTCCTTGTAGCCTTCATACAGCTCCTGGAGTCCCTGGTAGTGCGGCGTCAGGCCGCAGGCGCTCGCCGTGTTCACGATGAGCAGCACCTTGCCTTTGTATTCCGCCAGCGTCTTCTCCTGGCCGTCGATCGTGCGGACCGCATAATCGTATACCGACATCGTATTCATCTCTCCCTGGTTTGGAATGGCCGTATCCCTACTGACGGCAGTTGATCCTATTGTATCATGAGGAGGCTCAGGAAATAAAACCCACCGCATCGGCTCCCTGCCGGTTAGAGAAAATACGGAAGGTCTGCTACAATATAGGAATGCATTCCATGCACGACACCTTTCGATGCCCGAGGAGGACTGCCGCAATGAACGATACCCAGACGATTCAAGACAAAATGGAGCGGGCCATTTCGCTGCTCGAAGCCCGGTTTTTTGAACGCGAGGAGCTTATCCGCCTCCTTCTGCTCGGCCTGATGGCCGGGGAGAACGCCCTGCTGATCGGCCCTCCGGGCACCGCCAAATCCCAGCTCGCGCGCGCCGTATCCCAGCTGTTCGGGGGCGGCCGGTGGTTCGACTACCTGCTTACCCGCTTCACCACGCCCGATGAAATGTTCGGTCCCGTTTCGCTCCAGCAGCTGAAGCAGGATCTCTATATACGGCAGACCGAGGGGTACCTGCCTTCGGCGGATTTTGCCTTCCTCGATGAAATCTTCAAAGCGAACAGCGCGATCCTGAACGCGCTTCTCTCGATCCTGAACGAGCGGATCTTCTTCAACGGCCAGGAGAAGCAGGAGGTTCCCCTGCTCTTCCTCATGGCAGCCTCCAACGAGCTGCCGGAAGAAAATGAACAGCTCGCCGCCCTGTACGACCGCTTCCTGATCCGCTACGAGGTCGGGTACCTGAAGCTCATGTCTAGCTACGAGCGCATGTTCCAGGTGCCCGAAGGCCCGCTGCCGGAGGTCCTGTCGCTGGCGGATGTGCGCCGCATCCGGGAGGCCGCCGCGAAGGTGACGATCCCCGAGTCCCTGATCTACATGCTGTACGGCGTCAAGAACGAGATGGAAGCCAAGGAATACTCGCTCTCCGACCGCCGCTGGCGCAAGATCGGGCAGCTGTGGAAGACGTCGGCCGCGCTCAACGGCCGCACGGAAGTGAACGTGTGGGATACCGTGTTCACCCCGCACATGCTGTGGGATTTGCCTGAGGATTACAGCACGCTCCAGGAGATCTTCCAGAAGTCCTTCCAGGAAGCGCTGAAGGCCGAGACGGAACGGGAGCTGCCGCTGAAGCGCTACGAGCAGACGGCGAAGCACTGGCTCCAGAAGGAAGACGAGCTGCACGCGTTCCAGTTCAAGAAGGAAGTCGGCGCGCGGATGAGCAAGGAGGATCTCGACAAAGCGAGGGCGAACCTCGAGGAGTGCCGCACCGAGCTCGAAGAGACGGCCCGCGAGCTGCGCGGCAAGCTGGTGCAGTGGCTGCAGCGGGAGAAGGACCTGCCGGGCTTCATCCACAACCGCAATTTCCTGCTTCTGCACACGGCCCAGTATGCGGTCAAGTACACGCACCTGCGCATCCAGGGCGAGCGGACGCTCCAGAGTCTGCAGGGCCTCTACCGCACCCTGTTCGACCGGGAGATTCCCGGCCTGCAGTACGACTACACGCTGTAACCGCAGCGCCAGGAGGGGATCCCTTTGATCATTCGCGCCGCCAGGATCGACCGCTATGTGTTTGACGGCTATGTGCATTCCTCGCGAACGGCCCAGGAGTGGATCCGCCAGGCGCAGGCCCAGACACCCTGGTTCTCCCTGGAGCTTTTTGCCGACTTCTTCATGTGCTTCTATCTCGCGAATCCCGAGACCGAGCGGGGCACGGACGCCACCCCGTTCCACCGCTGGCTCGTGGGGGCGCTGCAGAAGCAGTTCTTCTACCGGACGATTCACCCCCGGACCGCCGGCGAAGTCAACGCTTCATTCAAGACCGCGCTGAAGGCGCTGATGTGGCTCACGGAGAGCTTCGAGGAGGAAGTGAAGCGCCGGCGCAAGGAGGAGCAGACACTGCGTACGATCGGCCTGAACGACAAGCAGCGGCAGCAGGGACAGGATCAATCCCAGATCCAGGAGCACCTGACGGAAAAGCAGGTCGAGCAGCTGCGCCTCGTCGGCTATACGCTGCAGCGCGGCAAGCGCAATGTGGAGGAAAAGCAGGCCGCCCTCGACAGCCGCCCGCTCGCCGCCTCGGAGATCGCCGAGCTGAAGGAGCGGGTTCGCTCCCTGCAGGAGGAGATGCGCACGGACTTCGTGCGCCGGGACAAGCTGCGCCAGAAGCTGCAGAAGGCCGAGAGCGAGCTCGCCGAGCGGGAGAAGCAGCTTGAGCGGCTTACGAAGCGCGAGCAGGAATCGGTCCGGCAGCTTGAGGAGCAGCTCGGCGGCTGGCTGAACAAGGCGCTGCAGGAGTCGCTCGGCCGCGAGGAGACCGAGACGCTCAGCGTGCACGAGCTCGTGCAGGCGAGCCAGCGGGTGGCCAACCGCCTCTGGGGCAGCGACCTCGGCCGGCTGCAGCGGCAGGCGTTCTCGAACTACCAGGCGTGGGTCGAGAAGCTCAAGAAGCAGCCGCAGCTGCTGGCCTTCCTGCAGGAGGTCGGGCGCAGCGTGCAGCATCTCAAGGCACAGCGGCGCAAGCTCCGCTCGCCGCGCGTGCCGGAGAGCTACGACGACCTGCGGCAGTCCGGCGATATCTCGCACCTGCTTCCGAGCGAGGCCAGCCTGCTCGCGGACCCGGATTATGAAGCCTTTTTCATGGTGAAGTGGCTTGAGCGCAAGCTCCTCACCTACAACATCACGGGCTGGACGCAGGAGCCCCAGAAGGGCCCCGTCGTCTGCATGCTCGACACCTCGCACTCGATGCGCGGCAGCAAGCTGCAGCTCGCCCAGGTGTTCGTCGGCACCTTCGCCGCGTTCTCCCTGCTCGAGCAGCGCGACTTCCTGCTGATGCTCTTCGGCGCCAAGGGCGAGCTCATCGAACGGCCGCTCTTCTGGCGCAAGCCGGACTGGCCGTCGTTCCACGCCCTGTCGCAGCTCGCCTTCGGCGGCGGCACGCATTTCGACGCCCCGCTGAAGCGCGGCATCGAGATCGTCCGCACCGAGAAGCGCTACGGGGATGCCGACTTCGTCATGGTCACCGACGGCGTCGGCACCGTGTCGCCGCCCGTGCGCGATGCGCTCGCCGAGCTCGGCCGTGAGAAGGACGTGCGGCTGCACACGCTCGTCATCGGCACGGCGCGCCAGCACCTCGTGGGCCGCTACGAGATGCTCGGCGTCTCGCACAATGTGCGCTTCGCCTCCACGTGGGAAGCGCAGTCCGGCAGCGAGCTGCTGCTCGACGTGTTCAAAGACAGCCGCGTGCGCCGCGGCTGAGGCTGCACGGCGGTGGCCGGGCTTATAAGTGCCCCGGCCGAGCAGGATCAGCCCCACCTCCGGACCAAAGGGAGGTGGGGCTGATTTGTGCTGCCACGGCCCGCGACGGAGCCGAGGGCCGTGCCGGCAGTTGGCACGCTGAGGAAGCGAACGTGTGTCCCGCTGCGTATGCGCTATGCCAGCGCAGCGGAACTGCTGCAGGCTTGTACAGGCGTCCGTCTGCGCAGCGGCGTCTCTTATGTGTGGTAGTGGTAGTCCATGGTATCCCGCTGCTCTACATCCTGCTTACCGAAGACACCACTACAATTCCAAGTGGAACAGACCAGCCAGCTGCTTCGCCGTGAGCGCAACTGGCCGGTTTTCACACGTATGCATTGCGCCCACACTCGATGCAGTGCAGGTCTTCTCACTTCAGCATTCCGCATGGGCCGTTACGATAACGTAGCGGTGATATGCGGGAAGGCAGCTTTCTGCGTAACAGCAAGGCTTCCGGGCGTTCATCAGCGTAGCGGTATCTCCTTAGGTGAAGTGCTCCTATCAACTACTTCCCTCCTGCTTTCCTGATTCTATAGACACCCAGTAAATCTCATGAAACTACTTCACCAGCAGCCGCTGTACTGATCGGTCTCAAGCGCCATGGGCTACCTAAGTCGATGGAATTGTAGTAATCCCCCTTCTCATCAACATTCCTCATAGGCAGCCGTTACGATAGCGTAGCGGTGAATCTGCAGATAGAATACAGGCAGCCCACCACCTTCAGCATTCCGGATGGACCGCTGGCATAGCGCAGCGGTGAATATTCCTTGAACAAACGGCCCCCGAAGCCCTCGCCCATTCCATCTCCCAACCTTGTCACCGGATACGCTTCATGGTATGATGAGAACAACAAAAAGACCAAGTGCTGCGAACACTTGGCCTTATGACAATTGGCTTGGATGGGCTCTTCCCTTCCCGGTCATGCATGGAGTGAAGAAAACCCACCTGGGCGGTAACCTTAGGGTGGGTTTTTACTTTCTCTTGGAGTGATTGATATATGTCAGAAGTGCTACGAGAAAGGAGCCGAACGTCAGCATCATCGCAATGGCGTCTTTGACTTCCATGGACTCACCTCCTCTCTGCACCGGCTAAACAAACGCTTACAAGCCTTGCAGCCAAGAAGGGAACCACGCCCCACCCAAGATTCAATTGTATCCTTATTGTACCATATAACGAAACGACGAACAAGTGTTCCTATTTTTGAATGCTAGAGATTATAGCGGAACTCAGGAGTCACTTTCATAATTCAAAACCCATGCCGTAACTGGCTTTCAGGGCAGAAAAAAAAGGAGTACCTACCCAAGTTATTGAATGTATGGTTACCACACCACACTCAAACGAAGGAGGTACTCTTTTGTATACTATTCGTCAAGAAGAGCTGTTTTCCCTGCAAGAGCTTATGGAAATGGCACCAGAAAATAAATACAGCATCGTTTTCAAAACGCTTGACCTCTTACCTGCACTGCGCGTGCTCAACAAGAGAACGCACAGAGGCCGGCCAGAAGAGCTGAACTATGCGGCCATGGTATACGCTATGCTCATTGGGACCATTGAACGTATTCCGACCACAAAAGATTTGCTGAAGCGCTTGCGGACAAATGAAGAGTTCCGCAGGACTTGCCGTTTTCGCGGATCCGACGCTATTCCTAGTGAAGCTTCATTTTCACGGTTGTATACAAAACTCGCCGACTCCGGTGTGCTGTGGGAGCTGCAGCGCCAAGTCATTTCCCTCGCCGCTGCGGCGGGATTCGTCTCTCCCAGTTTTATTAGCTTTGACTCCACCCATGTAGAGGCAGAGGAACGCCAACCGCGTAAAGAACAGGAAGTGGAATCGAAGGCCGAGTCTAACGAACAACCTGTCCTTGAAATGGAACACTCCCCATCCACCAGCGCTAAGCGTCTGGAAGACCCGCGGAAGAAATATAAAAGGGGTGCGCCTACGAAGGCAGAGGCGGAGCGCCGCCGTTTGGAAAGAGAAGCATGGGAAGCTTCTTTGCCCCTGTTCGAACGTAAACTCGAGGATATGCTCCCTTACACATTTGAGCAGCTCAAACCGCTGATTCCTATACATCCAAGTACGAGCAGTAAAAAAGGCTCCAATGGAAAACTCATGTGGTGGCATGGATACAAACTGCATATTCTCGCAGACAGTAAAGGGCATTACATTTTGAGCGCCCTCTTCAGTTCCGCTCACGTAAATGACGGACGGCTGGCGATTCCGCTGCTAAAGAAGTTTCAAACCGATTTTCCTGACTGGAAGGTCAAACACGCCTTGGCTGATGCTGGATATGATGTTATGGCCGTCTACAAACAAGTAAGGAGCTTGGGAGCCTGGCCTCTAATTGACTATAACGAGCGAGCGAAAAAGCCGCCGGAAGGATTGAATGAGAATTTTCACCCGGTGTGTCAGGAAGGGCACTCTTACGTATATGACAGCTTCGATGCCAAGAACAAAAGCTTAAAATTCACTAGGCCCCAAGAGTGCAAAGCATGCCCGCTAGAAAAAAGCGGCAGGTGTCAAAGGGTCTATAAAATCAAGGTAGAGAAGGATCTCAGACGATTTACCGTACCAGCCAGGGGCAGTAAATCTTACAAAAAAATATACAAGAAACGGACAACGGTTGAGCGAATCTTTGCCTATCTGAAGGGTTACTACGGACTGGGGGCGTCTAGGAAGCGCGGTAAAAGAGCTGAGGTTGACGCCGCCCTGAGTGTTCTTAGCTACACGCTTTGTCAATATGCTGTTGATTGCATGCGCCAAAAACAACAAAAACAGGCAGCCTAAAATTTAGCCACCTGTTTTAAAAATAGCGTTTTAGAAATTCTGCCTTTTCGAAGACAGAGTGAAACAATTATGAAATACCCTCCTCAGATGCGTTAAACCGCCGGTTCCCCGGGTGGAAAATAAAATAACGGAACTGAAATATCTTTATTCGTCCGTTTTCGCCGCTGATGGACTGGAAAACAGACGAATAAGTGATCGTAGTTCCGTTATTTTTACTTTGAGTGCCTTATCGAAGCCAATAAGGAATCTGAATTCCGCTATGGGCTGAACCGCCTCGGTGGCATGGTTGCGGCCTGTGCGGCGGATCGAGCGTGCCCCGCCGGCGCGCCGGCGGAGGTCAATGCGCCTCTTGATGCCGCAGCCGCCTCACGCATACAGCCTCGCCGCTCGGCGCCGCAACTCGCGCTCCCCTGCAGCACCCGCTGCTCGGCCCATGTGCCGGCACCGCCCCCGCAGCCGCACGCTTCTCGCCGCGCTCCCCCGCTTCCGCCTACGCGAACACTCCAATCCCGCTGCGTTCGTGCTCCTCCTCGAACGCCTTCTGCTTCAGCCGCTCAATCACGACGTCGAGCGGCTCCGGCGCAAGCAGTTCGACCGGCGAGATGCCGCGGTCGAACTGCAGCGCATCGCCCTCAAGCACGAGCACATAGCGGTCGCCGTGACGCGCGATGTGCAGCCGGTCGCCGAAGTCGGCGAGCAGCGCCCGCACCGTCATGTTGCCAAGCTTCACCTTCATCTCGATGTCCGGCTTCTGTTCGATGAGCACCGACGCGGCTTCCATCACCTGCGACGGCTCCCACTTCTCCTGGAGCTCCCTCTGGTCGCTGTGCGCCCACAGCTCCATCGCTTCGAGCTCCTGCTGCTTCTGCTCCTCGTTGTGCTCATACGTCTGCTCGACGTACTGGTGTACGAAGTCCATCACCTGCTCATTGACCAGCTCCGGCATCGACTTCTCGTACTCCACGAACCTCAGGAAATCCTCAAAGTAGTTGGCGTGCGAGGACTGGTGGATTTTGAGCTCCCAGTTGTCAACCATCCCCGGCTCCGGCATGTGCGGGTACATGATCGACTTCATATTCTTGGCGGAGATGGCCATCTCCACCTGGTTGAGCAGCGAGCGCTCGTCGGTGATGCGGGCGATCTTCTGCTCGAAGTCGCATTTGAACACGAACAGGAACGGCTCGTCAAAATATTGATTGAGCCGCGCGCGTACCACGAACATGGCGCCGCCCCGGATCGCGCTGGTGTCCATATAGGTAGTCACGATCTCGTCGGCATGACCCATGAACTGGTCGATATTCTCCGCGGTCTTCAGCCTGGCGAACATGTTGTAGTTCGGGTTGCTGTCGAGATCGTACCCCGGCTCGGCGATGAACCGGCCGATCTTCGTCGGCACCTGCTCCGCCTTCGGATTGCGCTCGGCCTTGCGCTTCGCCGTCTTCGCGAACTCCCCGTCCAGGAAGCCGCTCAGCTCGCTCTCGGCATAACTCTCGCCGTCCATCGTCTGGTAATGCTTGCTCCGCTTGCCGCTTTCCTCCCCATCCACCTGGATGACGAAGAACGATATATAGTCCACATCGAATTTCACTTGAGATCAGCTCCCCTATGCGTACCAAGGATTGCCGGCCGCCGCCCCCTGGAATCTAGCATTTCCGTAAGACCGAGAGAGGAGCCGGACACCTAGTATACTATAGGCGCCGAGAGGTTCATAGAGGAAAAACTTCGAACATCTGATCGCGGTGCGGCCCGACCGAGATCCAGCGGATGGGCGTGCCGATCAGCTCCTGCAGCCGGAGTACATACCGCCGGGCCGCCTCGGGAAGCTCGCCGAACGAGCGCGCCCCGCTCACGTCGGACCGCCAGCCCGGCAGCACCTCAAGAACCGGCTCCGCCGCGTCCAGCTCCCGGTTCAGCGGGAAGCGGTTCGTTACGCCGCCGCCAATGCGGTAGCCTGTGCAGACCGGAATCTCATCGAGATAGCCGAGCACATCGAGGTTGGTCAGCACGACTTCGGTCGCTCCCTGCACCATGCAGCCGTACCGGGTGGCGACGGCGTCGAACCAGCCGACCCGGCGCGGCCGGCCGGTCACCACGCCGTACTCGCCGGCCGAGCCGCCGCGGCGGCGCAGCTCTTCGGCTTCCCCGCCCGCAAGCTCCGTGACGAACGGCCCCGTCCCGACGCAGGAGGAATACGCCTTCGTCACGGCTGCGATCCGGCGGATCTCATGCGGCGGCACACCCGCGCCGACAGCGGCAAACCCGGCCAGCGTCGACGACGACGTGGAGTACGGGTAGATGCCGTGGTCGGGGTCGCGAAGCGCGCCCAGCTGGCCTTCGACGAGCACGGAAGCGCCGCGGTGCAGAGCCTCGTGCAGCAGCTCGGTCGTATCGCACAAGAGGGGCAGCAGCCGCTCCGCCGAAGCCATGAGCTCATCCGTCAGCGCAGCGGCATCCAGCGGCTCCCGGCCGTACAAGTGGCTGAGCAGCACGTTTTTACCGGCAAGCGACGCCTCGATCCGCTCCTGCACCCGCGCCCGGTCCGCCAGATCGCCGGCCTGCAGCCCGAGCTTGGCGTATTTGTCCGCGTAGAACGGAGCGATGCCCTTGCGTGTCGAGCCGAACCCGCCCGCGCCGAGCCGGTCCTCCTCCAGGTTGTCGAGCAGCGCGTGCAACGGCAGCACCAGCTGCGCCCGCTCCGACACCTTCAGCTGAGGCTCCGGGAGACCGGCCGCCCGCAGCGCATCCAGCTCCGCGAGCAGCGCCGGGGCGTTAAGCGCCACACCGGGCCCGATCACATTGACGATATGGCTGTGAAACACGCCCGATGGCAGCAGATTCAGCGAAAACTTGCCGTGCTCATTGATGATCGTATGTCCCGCGTTGTTGCCGCCCTGAAAGCGCACAACCACATCGGCCTCCGCCGCAAAGCGGTCCGTTACCTTGCCCTTGCCCTCGTCTCCCCAATTCGCTCCTACCACTGCCGTTACACTCATATCCGATCCGCTCCTTTTTTCATATAGGGGCCGCTCCAGACTGCAGCTCGTTTGCCCCCCTGACACCCATTGATTATAATTCGGAGTACGGACATAAAAAAAATGAATAATATTCATACCCACCATAAACGGAGTTGATACCCTTTGATCGTGAACATGGAGTGGTACCGGGTCTTCTATACGGTGGCTCGGACCGGAAGTCTGTCCAAAGCGGCGGAGGAGCTCTTCATCACCCAGCCGGCGGTCTCCCATTCCATCAAGCAGCTGGAGGCGAAGCTTGGGGGACAGCTCTTCTTCCGTTCCTCCAAAGGCGTCCGGTTAACGGGAGAGGGCGAGGTGCTGTTCTCGTATATCGAGCAGGCCTACCATCTCATGGAAGCCGGCGAGCGCCGGATCGGGGAGATGCACGACCTGGAGGCCGGCGAAGTGCACATTGGCGCAGGAGATACGCTGTGCAGGCACGTGCTGCTTCCCCGCATGGAGACGTTCCGGGAGGACTATCCGCGGATCAAGGTATCCGTCACGAACCGGACGACGGCGGAGACGGCCGCCCTGCTGAGAGAGGGACGCATCGACTTCGGAGTCGTGCACCTGCCCTTCGAGGATCCCCGGTTGGACGTCCGTCCCATCCGGACCATTCACGACTGCTTCGTCGCCGGCAAACGCTACTCGGAGGAGCTAGACCGTCAGGCCGCACCGCTGAGGCTGGAATCGCTGCTCGCCTACCCGCTCATCCTGCTCGAGCAGGGCACGAGCACGCGCCGCCACCTGGACCGCTATGCCGCCGGGCAGGGCCTGAGCCTGCAGCCGGAGCTGGAGCTCGGCAGCATGGACCTGCTCCTGCAGTTCGCCCGCAGCGGGATGGGTATTGCGTGCGTTGTCCGCGAATACGCTCAGGAAGAGATGCAGCGCGGCGGGCTCACGGAAGTCCCGCTTGCGGTCCCGGTTCCTCCCCGGGAGGTCGGTCTCGTTACCCTGCAGGGCGTACCGCTGTCAGCAGCGGCGCGCCGGTTCGTGGATGGGCTGACGGAGTGACTTCCTCGGTGCCGAAGCCTGCCAAGCATGCCGCCGGGGCAGGATGAGGCGCATGCCGCTTGGATCACATCCGCGCAGGGCCAGCCTCCCGGCTTTCCCCGTTCCCGCCCGCATCCCTCCGCCCGGCATACCGCAGCGCACAGCAAACAGCCTCCACTCCGCAATAGACGGAATGGAGGCTGTCTTTAAGAGAAAGCCATTCAGGAGCAATCTATTTCACTGCGCCGCACGCGATGCGCGCGCCGGAGTTGCCGGACGGATCGGTCTTATAATCGTCGGCCTTCTCGTGAATGACCAGCGAAGTACCGCCTTCCTTCAGCAGCGAGGTCGGCTTCCCTTTCTCCAGCGTCAGCCCCTTCATGACGAAGTCGGCCTTGGCCATGCCGTTCTTGTCCGCTTCGATGTTCGGCAGGTCGCCCGCATGCGGACCCTGCGGGTTCTCGGTGCCATGCTTGCGGCCCGTCGGGTTGAAGTGCGCCCCCGCCGTCTTGAAGTCCGGCGCTTCGCACCGTCCGGTCTCGTGAAAGTGGAACCCGTGCGGCCCCGGCGGCAGATGGGCGGCGTCGAGCTGAATGCGGACACCTTCCGGCGCCTGGCTCAGCTTCGCTTTGCCGATCGATGTGCCGCGGATCCCTATGATATCGATCTCTTGGGCGTCCTTGGACTCATAGGCCATGACGGCTTCGCTGCCGTTTTTGTGCAGGGGCTCATGCTGGTGCTCCGTCTTGCCGCCCAGCCCGAACCACGCCGACGGACCGCTGCAGGCGCTCAGCAGCAGCATACCCGCGAGCAGCCCCCCCATGCTTTTATACCCTTTCAATCCTCTTCCTCCTTCGGCTTCAGCAGTACACCCACCAGTGTTGCCAAATTTGGAAGAGCTAAACCCGGCACCCCCGCCTACCCCTCCCGGAAGCCGGCCTTCTCCTGAACGCGCTTCAGCTTGGTCACGAACCACCAGACACCGCTGCTCGTCAGAAGATAGTAAATCAGCGAATATGTCAGACGCCAGGAGTTAAGCTCGTAGAAGTTCAGCAGGATGAACAGAGGCTCACATACATAAGCCATGAAGAGACCGAGTGCCAGGTTCGCCAGTACAAAAGGGACCCACATCCCGGAGAACAGCTGATATATGATCATGGAGAACACAGGGACCAGCACGAGGTCGGCGGGAAGCAGCGGCGGCGTGAGACCCAACAGCTTATCGGGATAGCCCCACCACAGCCTGTCGGTGCCTATACTGTCGAAGGTCATGCAAATCAGTGCAATGAGCAGGCCGTAAAGCACAATCTCCTGGATCCGCCTGCGGTCCACCATTTTCCACCAGATGAAATAGGGCATGATAGTAAGAGCGAGCAGCAGCCACCAGGAGGCCTTGTGCAGGTCATCCTGCAGCCAGTGCGCTTCCGACACCTCAGCCAGAAGGCTCCTGGCTTTCTGAACGTCTTCGAAGGATGGAAAAGACATGGGATTGCCACCTTTCGCCTTATAATCCCGCTCCCTCTTCAGGATTCCCGGAAGCTTGGCAATTCATGTGAGCCTTCCCGTTTTCCTCCTGCAGCCGGACACTCGTCCCGGATTCCCGCTTCCCGCAGGCGCCCGCTGCCTGTAAAGAAAGGCTCCGCCCCTGAATGGGACGAAGCCTCTCCGGCGAACCTCGGCACTCGAACGGTTCGATGTTCTAGTTCTTCTGCAGGAATGGGTTGCGCCATTCCATCAGCATCGCATAATTGCGGGACTCCTCGTCCTCCAGATAACCGGACACGAGCTGGACCGGCGTCCGCCCGCAGCGCAGCAGGAAGGTCATCACGGGGTCCTTCAGCGTCCCCTCCAGCACCTTCTCCACATACTGCTGCGGCGTCAGCGTATCCGCATGCCGGTGATAGCCGGGCAGCCGCCCCCCGCCGAGCAGCCGCTGCACCCCAAGCTTGACAACAACCTCGTACATGGACAGCATCATCCATCTTCCGAGACCCAGCTTGCGGTAGGCGGGCCTTGCACAAATATCGACAATGTACAGTGTATTGCCGTCCGGCTTGTGATTGCGGATGTAGCCTCCGTCCGTGACGGCTTCCCACGTATGGTCCCCGTCCTGCGGATCGTAATCGACGCGCAGTCCGGTGATCGAGGCGGCCAGCTCGCCGCCGATCTCCACGCAGAGCGCCCCCTCGGGAAATAAGGTCACGTGATGGCGCAGCTGCTCCTCGTTCCACCACAGCTCCGAGGGAAACGGCGGGGGAAAGCTTTCCTGCTGGATACGGATCAATCCGGCGAAATCCGCCTCCGTATACGAACGGATCACGGCACGCACCGGTTTGTCGCCGTCGAACACGTACATTTCCTTGCGGTACCGTGCGGTTGTCATGAGTACACGCCCTCCACCGCTCCGGTCCCTCAAGACCAGTCCGTATACAGATCGGTCCGGCGGTCACGCCACGTCGTCACCGAGCCCTTCTCCCTCACCTGATGAAGCAGCGACAGATCGAGATCGCCCGTGATGACCATGTCCCCGTTGACCTCTCCGGCCGTCATGATGCCTGCCGGCGGAAAAGGCACGTCGTTCGGCGTGAGGATCGCCGCCTGGCCGTAATTGCCCCGCATGAAGTCCACGGTAGGCAGCGAGCCGACCGTTCCGGTCGTCACGACGTAGATCTGGTTCTCGATCGTCCGGGCATGGCAGGTGTAGCGGACCCGGTGGAACCCGTGCTTGTCGTCCGTGCACGACGGACAGAAGATGACGTCGGCCCCGCGGGCCCGGGCCATCCGTACGATCTCCGGGAATTCCATGTCGTAGCAGATCAGCATCGCGATGCGCCCTTTATCCGTGTCGAACACCTGCAGGGTATCGCCGGCGGCCATGTTCCACTCTTTGACTTCGGTCGGCGTAATATGTACCTTGCGCTGCTCCCCTACGCGACCGTCCGGATAGAACAGGAACGCCGTATTGTAGAGACGCCCGTTCTCCGACACGATATGCGTGCCGCCGATCAGGTGCATGCCGGTCTCGGCGGCCAGCCCCTTGAATAAGGCCATGTAGGGTTCCGTGAAGCCCGGAAGCTCGTCAATCGTCAGGGCTTCCCCGCTTCCGTCTCCTCTTCCGACGGACATCAGCTGCGTCGTGAACAGCTCCGGAAACAGCACGAAGTCCGACTCGAATTCCGCGGCCGTCTTGACATAGTGCGTCACCTGGGCGGCAAACTCCTCAAAGCTGCCGATCGTATGCAGATGGTACTGCACGGCAGATACGCGCATTTTCATTGTGATTCCTCCCCTTTTCCTCCGGGCGGTTCCCCTTGTATACTCTCTCCCGTTCCTTCCTCGATCGGGTCGAAGAAGAGGATGTGCGGTTTCTTAAGGCACCAGGTCGTCATGCACCGCAGTCCTTCGACCTGTACGGTCTTCAACGGCTCAAGAAACTGGCCGTGCAGCCTCTCCGTCAGCCGGTGCAGCTGTGCCGCGTCGGCCAGGTAGCGCTCCGACCCATCAGGCAGCGAGTATCGTCCTCCGCCGAGCGGGCGCATCAGCGCTTCCATGCCGATGCCCGATGCGAGCCGGGTGAAGAGCACCCCGCCGGGCTTCAGCACCCGCCAGAGCTCGCCGACCATCTCCCCGAAATGCTTATCATTCTCGGCAAAATGCAGCACCGCGCTGCAGATGACGAAATCAAACGTATCGTTGGCGAAGCTGAGCTTCTCGATCGGTTCGCAGCGAAAGCGCTCTTCCTGCTCCCGGGAATGAATTCCCGCCGCCAGCTTCCGGACCTCCTCGACGGCTTCCGGACTCCGGTCCACCGCGAAGACGTCGTAGCCTTCCCGGAGAAAGAACACCAAGTTGCGCCCTCTCCCGCACCCTGCATCCAGAATCCGCATGCCGGGCCTGATGCGCCCCTTGAGCAGCTGGTCAAACAAATAGATGTCGATCTCTCCGAAATGCTCGCGCACGTCCATGCTGCGGCTCACTCTCCAACCCTTGGCATTTATCCCGATCATTATACCACCGGGCGGGGCGGAACACCATGCACGGCGCGGGATTTCCCCCCTCGGGAGCCTGATTTTCCGCACACAGGGACGGGCATGCGAAGCAGGGGAAGACCGGCGGGCTTCCCCTGGAAGAGTTAGAACAGCGAAGATCGAAATCCGCCGCACAAATCTTACGGCTTCTCCTCCCACATTCCTTCGCCGGTTTCAACGTACGACTTCAGGCCGGCCAGCCGGCCCGGCCAGCCCCCGTCCGCCGCACGAATCGAATCCTCCGTCCGGATCTCCGCGGTGAGCACCAGGATGACCCGGCACACCTCCGGCCGGCCGGGCAGCCGCTCGAGCTCCAGGGCGAGGCGTCCCTCCGCCGTGCCGGCCTCCGATTCGTCCGGGCTCCCCCAGGTCAGCTCCAGCCTCCGTTGAGCCTCTGCCGCCGTCACCATCCCGCGCGCCTCTTCACGACCGTCCGGCCTCTCCAGCCGGTACGGGGACAGCTCCCCGCCTCCCAGAATCAGCCGGCATCCCCGCCAGAATCCGGCGGGCTGCTCCGGGGAGAGCACCTCCTCCCAGATGCGGGCGGGAGAGGAGCGGATCAGCGTCCCGTACGTCTGTCTCGGCAGCATCCGCACACTGCGCTGCTTCTCTTCCGACAGCATCCGCTTCAGCTCGCCGAGCCTGCCGCCGCGCGTATCCTCCGGGCGGCCGAGCAGGCGCTCCATCAGCCCCCGGAGCCGCTCCCGGTCCGCGGAATACAGCTTCTCCCGCCCGATCCGCCGGGAGGCCGCCAGCTCCGCCTCTTCCAGCATCTTCAGATGCTTCAGCACGGCGGCACGCGGCAGCTCCAGTTCATCCGATAAGCCGCTGACGCTGAGGCCTGGGGAAGCTGCCAGCCGCTGCAGCAGCTCCCTGCACCTCGGATCCGCCAGGACGAGGAATATCGCGCTATCCTTGCTCTGTACCGTCGTCAATGCCCCATGCCCCCCGGTTTGCCAAGTCGGACAGGCGATTCCGCCTATCCTGCTCTCCTTAGGATGCACATCAGCATCATTTTCCATGAATGGTTCGGGCCGCCTGGACGGGCAGCAGCGGTAGTCACCTCGCTGCCCTGCGCGTGACTGGCACGGATTCCGCTTCCTCCGTTCTCCAAGCCGCGCTTCGGCGCGCTATGCTCCGCCTGTCTGTCCGTCCTGCCCGTCCTGCCCGTCGTACCGTTCCCTCGCGCTCAGCACATCCTCATGATGAGCCTTCGCCCAGACATGAAGCGCCTGGAGAGGCTCGATCAGTGTGCGGCCGAGCGGGGTCAGCGTATATTCGACGGCCGGAGGAACGGCAGGATGCACCTTCCGCACGACGAGGCCATCCCGTTCCATCCCCCTCAGCGTCTCGGTCAGTCCATTTTCTGGGACTACGCCTTCAATGCGGCGCTTCATGTCCCCATACCGCTGGCTGCCGTTCTCCAGCGCGTAGATTACAAGCGGCTTCCATTTGTTCGCAATGACATCCAAAGCAAGACTGTAGCTGCACACCGTAACGGAGATATCCTTCTCCGGACGGCCGTCCGTTCTCATTTTCATCCCCCCATGGCGCACGTTGAAGTGCCTATGCCACTTTCAAGTGCCTGCTTACTTTAATTTAGTGTATGAGGTATCGTTTGTCTAGAAGCATATTCCAAATGATGACTTTATCAGATGAAGGAGAGAGAGATCATGAGAGCATTTGAAATTCAGGGTGGATTCGGACTCGAGCGGATTACGCTGGCGGAGCGGCCAAAGCCGGCTCCCGGTCCAGGCGAGGTGCTGCTTCGCATCCGGGCGGCCTCGCTCAACGCGAGGGACCTTGGCGTAGTCGGAGGGTTCTACGTAGGTGCCGAGACGCTGCCCCTGATTCCGGTATCGGACGGCGTCGGCATCGTGGAGGAGCTGGGTGAAGGGGTCACGCGGGTCAAGCCGGGAGACCGGGTCTGCCCGATCTTCGTGCAGGACTGGCTCGCCGGAACGCCGACGGAAGCGATGCTGGGCTCGACCTTGGGCGGCCCGAGAGACGGCGTCCTGGCTGAATATGGCGTCTTCCCGCAGGGATCGCTCGTCCACGTGCCCGAGCATCTGACCGACGAAGAAGCGGCCTCGCTGCCCATCGCCGCGCTGACGGCCTGGCAGGCCGTCGTGACAGAAGGGCGCGTACGCGCCGGCGATACGGTCGTCGTGCAGGGCACCGGAGGCGTTGCCTTGTCCGCCCTGCAGTTTGCGAAGCTGCATGGCGCCAGGGTGATCGTAACTTCCAGCAGTGATGTGAAGCTGGAGCGGGCGGCGGCGCTCGGGGCCGATCTCGGCATCAATTACGTGAAGTCTCCGCAGTGGGATCAGGAAGTGCTCCGCCTCACGGACGGCCGGGGGGCCGATCACATCGTCGACCTTGGCGGAGCGGCTACGCTGAACGCCTCGCTGGCCGCCGTCCGTCCGGGCGGACGCGTCAGCATTGTCGGCGTGCTTTCGGGCGTAACGGCTGCAGGACTCGACCTTATCCCCGCCATCCGCAAGAAGGTTACGCTGCAGGGGATCAATGTCGGCAGCCACGGGATGTTCGAGGACATGAACCGTGCCCTGGCGCTGAGCGGCGTGCGGCCGGTCATTGACCGCGTGTTCCCGTTCACCGAGGCGGTCCAGGCTCTAAGGTATATGCAGGAGGGCGTCCACTTCGGCAAAATCTGCATCCGGCTGTGAAGCCTGCCGGCACCTTGGGGCTTTATGCGCCTTCGAGGCTCTGAGCCCATAGCTGTACTGCAAGGGAGCTCACTATGGAGGGTGCGCGTGCGGACCGCCGGACGGCCGCACACGATTTGGGAGACTAAGACACGCGTTGTCACGGTTGCCTGGTATCTTGTTCCTGTCAGTATTCCGACATCCCAAACCTGATCAGGAGGCCAGCAGCCATGAAACCAAGAATCGAAAAACACGGCGAGTTCGCAGCGGTAGGAACCAAGGGGCAGCACCGGCTGACCGAAGGGGTGATCCCCACGATCGCCGGACAGTGGGACGCCTTCATGCGGCGCGCAGCCGAAATCCCGGGACGGGGTCCCGCAACGCTCGGCATCTGCTGGGGAATCGAGGCCGCCTCCGGCGAGCCCTTCGACTACCTTACGGGCGCCTTGGTCGAGGAGATGCCGCCGGAGCTGCCCTCCGGCATGACGGCGGTCACGCTGGAACCTCGCCTGTATGCCGTGTTCACCCACCGGGGGCCCGTCGCCCGGCTCGACGCAACTTATGCATCCATCCAAGCGTGGCTGGAGTCCAATGGAACATACCGCCGCGCGGATGCCCCCGACTTCGAATACTACGACCACCGGTACGCTTCCGCCGAGCCGGAGAGCAGCGAGTTCGACATCTACATTCCGGTGACGGAACCGGCTTGTTACGGCGGACCGGCTGTCTCCCCGGCGCCATAAGCGTCATAGAGCTTCCGGACGGCCTCCCGCAGCCGGGAGACCAGCTCCGGCGGCTGGACGACGACCGCATCCGCGCCCAGGGAGAGGAAGTAGCCGGTATAGTAGTCCATTTCGTCATGCCGGATGCGGATACGCAGCAGGCCCTCGCCCTCCTCTCCTACGACGAGCTCCTCCTGGAACCACGACTCCCAGCGGCAGCGGCGGACGCCGTCCTTCGTCAGCCGGACCTCCAGCTGGAGCAGGCCATGGGCATCCCCGCCCGGGCCGGGCGGCTGCTGCGGAGGCGGCAGGAACCAGTCGGTGATCGTGTACTCGCTTAGGTCCACCGCCGGATGTTCCTCTCCCGCCGGTTCCGCCTGCAGCACCCGGTCGACACGGAACAGCAGATAGCGCTGCTTGCGGAAGCAGTACGCCGGACAATACCAGTACCCGTTATACGAATAGACGCCGATCGGCTGAATCGCCCGCTCTCCGGGGCCTTCCCGCGAATCGTACGTGATCCGCAACGGCCGGCCCTGCAGGGAGGCGTCCAGCAGCAGCTTCAGGTGAGGCACCGCCGCCTGACGCTTCGGCGTCCAGAATACGACCCGCTCCTGGAGCCGGTCGATTTTCTGTTTGGTATCGTCGGGCAGATAATAGTAGAACTTCTTCAGCGCCGTCACCGACTCCTCGCTGAACGGCAGCGCCCCGTAATGCTGCAGCGACTGGTAGGCGAAGAACATCGCCAGCGCCTCCTGCTCCGAGAACATGATCGGCGGCAGCAGCCGCTCGTTCAGCACCCGGTAGCCGCCGTGCGGGCCGTACTCGGCGTACAAGGGCAGCCCGAGCTCGTCGAGCACCTGCAGATCGCGCATGATCGTGCGGGTGGAGACGCCGAATTCCTCGGCCAGCTCCCTCACCGTGAAACGCCGCCGCTTGTTCACCGCGATCATGAGCTCCATCAGCCGTTTCGATTTGGTCATGACGTGCGTTCCTTCCTTCACTGATGTAATAAAAACATCTTACCACAAGACTAAGACAAATTATGTCATAGTTGGAGAGTGAAGACGCAGCAGAAGCTGCACTCGTGCAATTCACTTCCCCCGGCAGCCGGCTCCTCGGTGCCGGCACAAAGAAGCCGCCGGGCATACGGCAGCTTTTTCAGATGTTGTACGGATATTTTCCGGATCACGCTTATATGGCGGATTCTCCCGGTATCGCTCGCCTGGCACCCGCTCAGCTGAAGCAGGTGCACACCATGATGATATTGCCGTCGGGGTCTTGGAACGAGAATTCCGCGAGATCCGGATAAGTCACAATCCCGCTGACGATCTCCGCCCCCAGCTCCGTCACGTGCCGGTAAGCTTCGTGAATATCGGAGGCGCTCAGATTGAACAGCGGCTGGTTGGACGGCGTAAAAACATAATTCTCATCAAAACAGTGATTATCCAGCGTAATGCCGGGACGTCCCTGCCCCATATCCAGGGTATAGATCGGTCCCTCATGCCGGCCTTCCCTCACGTCCAAGCCGAGCAGACGGCTGTACCAGCTTATGGAACGCTCCAGATCCGTCACATGTACAAAAATCGTATCCACCCGGTTGACAATCGGCATCCCCAATATCTCCAGCCTCCCATGTATAGGTAACGCGTTTCATGCCCAGGTTTTCGGGCCATTTCTTCGGCAGCGGTACGCCGCCCTTTCCTTCTATGGCAGCTTTTTCATCCGGACAGGAAACCAGATCTCCGTAACGGATTCCTCGGACTCGGGACCCCGGTGCCGCCGGCCGGTAGTTCTCAGGGTCCGTGGAGAGTCCATACGCCACCCCATCATTCATGCTCCTCTTGATCTCGGACCTTAAAATGCGCTACCAGCTTCAGGGTCGTCTTGTTGAACTGCACATCGTACAGCGTAACCTCCGCGGCCGATCCGATGAACTTCAGTGCCGGCTTGTCCATGATCACCGCTTCCTCACAGGCACCTCCCTTCTGCACGCGTTGATGCACAGCCTCTTTTTTGGCATGTTTATCCATAAATAGTATGCCGCCGAGGGGAATCGTTGTAAATCGCCTCTTTCTGACCCGCTTGTTCGCTGCAGCGTGAGCAAGTGGCCTCAAGTCAGCCGGGAGGTGCCTACAAAGAAAACAGCAGGCCCCCCATGCAAAAGGGGTCCTGCTGTTCGAATCTTCTGCCGTCTCCTCATGGAAGATGAGGCGATGTCTCTCGATAACCTATGCCCGCACCGGCGTGCCGTGCTCCAGCCACTCGAGCTCCTCGCGCGTCAGCACGATCTCCGCCCCCTGGCGGCACGACTCCAGCTCCTCCGGCGTCTGCGCACCGATGAGCGCGCACGCCGGAAACGGCTGGTTGAGCACATACGCGAGGGCGATCTGGATCGCCGTCACGCCGCGCTCAGCCGCCAGCTGCTCCGCCCGCCGCAGCCGGTCCCAGTTCGCGTCGCTGTAGAAGACGCGGACGAGATCGGCGTTGTCCCGCACCTCGGGCGTGAAGCGGCCCGTGAAGAAGCCCCGCGCCTGCGAGGACCAGGAGAGCAGCGGAAGCTGGTGCTGCTCATGCCACGCGCAGTCGCTGCTGTCCGCGGACACGCAGCCGGACCAGAACGGCTCGTTCGCCTTGGCGAGCGACAGGTTCGGCGACGAGAAGGTGAACGGCACGAGCCCGTGCTGTGCGGCGTACTCATTGGCCTCCTGCAGGCGGGCGGTCGTCCAGTTGGAGCCGCCGATGGCCCGGATACGCCCGGCCTGGATGTGCTCATTGAGCGCATCCATGATGATGCCGACCGGCACGGACGGATCGTCGCGGTGCAGCGCATACAGGTCCACATAGTCCGTTCCGAGACGCTGCAGACTCTCCTGCAGGTCCGCCTCGATCGCTTCCGGGTTCACCCGGGGCCCATCCTTGTTGTGATGCGCGCCCTTCGTCAGGATGATGACCTGGTCCCGGTTGCCCCGCTCCGCCATCCAGCGTCCGATCGTCTTCTCGCTTTCTCCCCCGCAGTAGATGTAAGCCGTGTCGATCGTATTGCCGCCGATCGCGAAGTAGGCATCCAGGTTGCGTGCCGCCTTCTCGTACACGTCTTCGCGGAAATAATCGGATCCCTTGATCAAGCAGGATACGGGCTTATCCAGTCCCTGAATGGTAATCGTTCTCATGGCTCCTGTTCCTCCCTCATGTCATTCGGGTATATCGTTTTGCGTTCCGTTGTGCTTCGCACAAAGGTCACTTTCAAAACGATATCTCCTCATTCGGCAGATAAAAAACTAAGATCACGGGCATATCGTTTTGCGTTCCGTTGTGCTTCGCACAAAGGTCACTTTCAAAACGATATCTCCTCATTCCGCAGATGAAACCTAAGTTCGGCCGGTGATCTGCTGGCTTCGAACCGCTTTAGAGCTCGATCCGGCGGCGTTCGCGTGCCGAGGTCAGGCAGGCGTCGACGACGCGCATCCCGTTCACGGCATCCTGCGGGCCGAACGGCATAGGCTCCCCGTACAGCACGCTGCGCCCGATCGCATCCGCCTGAAGGGCGTACTGGTTGAGGTAAGGTACCTGCACTTCACGGCTCTCGCCTTTGGCATGCACGATGAAGTGGTCTCTTTCGGATCCGTTGGTGACGAAAGCGGACGGCACTTCGATCCGGCCGTCGGTACCGAGAATCTCGAGTACATTGCGTCCGGCGGCCCACATGCCGCAGTCGAAGGTCAGCGCGACGCTGTTCGGGAACTCCAGCAGGCCGGAGGCCATCATGTCCACCCCGTCATGCTCCGGGGAGAAGAATCCATGCACGGTCGCCGCTTCAGGCTCCTGCCCGAGAATAAAGCGTGCGGCGCTGATCGGGTACACGCCGACATCATAGATCGAGCCCCCGCCCATGTGCTGCTGGTAGCGCACGTTCCCGGTATCCTTCGCATTGTTGAACGTAAAAGCGCCGTGAATGCCGCGGACTTCGCCGATCTCGCCGGAGGCGATGATCTCGCGGATCATTTGGTAGCGCGGGTGGTAGCGGTACATGAATGCCTCCGCGAAGATCACGCCGGCCTTCTCGCAGGCCGCCGCCATCTCGCGGGTTTCCTCCGCATTCAGCGCCGCCGGCTTTTCGCACAGCACATGCTTGCCCGCTTCGGCCGCTTTGATCGTCCATTCCTTGTGGAGATGGTTCGGCAGCGGGATGTAAACGGCATCAATGCTCTCGTCAGCGAGGAGTTCCTCGTAGCTGCCATAGGCTGTGGGAATGCCCATCTTCTCCGCCGTTTCCTGCGCCTTTCCGATTCCCCGGCTTGCGATGGCCGCGACCACGCCCGTCTCCGATTTTTGCGTCCCTGGAATGACCGCGCGTACAGCAATGTTGGCACAGCCCAGAATGCCCCATCTGATCTTCTTCTCGCTCATTATGTATTTCGCTCCCTCACCAGATTCTTAGTACGATATTGCTATTATAAGGAAGCCTCTTTAAAATGAAAATAACAGCTTTTTGCAGTGGTATAAAACAATATTGTCCTAAGGCGGTGTTCCATGAAGCGGCAGTCGATGCTCCCCACCCTGAACCGTACCGAGTTTATGATCCTCCCCGAGTCCGTCGGGTGGTACACTGAGATGCCCGACCACGAAGTGAGCCGCAAGGCGGGGGTGCTTAATAACTTCAGCATTCACATTGTGCTCGGCGGCCGGGGCTGTGTGGAACATGACCGCAGCGTATACACCCTGCAGCGGGGCGACGCTTTCCTGTACTTCCCGCTGACCGAGCAGCGGTATTATTCAAGCCAGGACGATCCGTGGGAGGTGCGATGGGTCCACTTTTACGGCAGCGGCCTGCGGGAATACCTCATCGAACGGGGCTTCAGCCGGTCGCCGCTCTGGAAGCTGCGGCAGACGAAGCCGGTCGAGGACGCACTGGACGCGCTCCTCGTGGAAGCGGAAGCCCGCGGCTTCCTTGGCCTGACCCGGCTGTCCACGCTGACCTACGCTGTGCTGGCCGAGTTCGTCAGTGAAGCGGCCCCATGGTCCGACCCGCGCAGCGCCGAGCCGGGCAGCCGGGTGCTGGATCTGCTCCCCGCCATGCGGGCCGAGGCCTGCCTTCCGTTCGACCTGCAGGAATGGGCGGACCGGGCGGGGGTGAGCACGTACTATTTTTGCCGGCTGTTCAAGAAAGCCACCTCGATGACGCCCATGACCTTCATTACGCTGAGCCGGCTGCAGAAGGGCAAGCAGCTGCTCCTCGAGCAGCCGGACCTGACCGTGAAGGACATTGCGGAGCAGACCGGCTATCCGAGCGTGAGCTATTTTAATAAGAGGTTCCTGGAACAGGAAGGGATGACCCCGACGGATTACCGGCAGCTGTACCGCAAGGAGTAGCCCGTCCGCTTGACAAACGAACTTCAGGACGTCAATAATGCCAAAGAAGCAGGAACGATCCATTTTTGTCCCGAGAGGAGCACCATCCGCATGAAATCACTCGTTCTGGCCGAAAAGCCCAGCGTGGCCAAGGAAATCGCCCGCGTGCTCGGCTGCCAGCAGAAGCATAAACACTATATGGAAGGCCCGCAGTATGTCGTGACCTGGGCGCTCGGCCACCTGGTTACGCTCGCCGAGCCTGAAGAATATGATCTGAAATACAAAACCTGGAACCTGGAGGACCTCCCCCTTCTCCCCTCCAAAATGAAGCTGAAGGTCATCCGCGAGACGACGCCCCAGTTCAAGGCGATCTCCCAGCTCGCCCAGCGCGGCGATCTGAAGGAACTTATCATCGCCACGGACGCCGGGCGGGAAGGCGAGCTCGTCGCCCGCTGGATCATGGAGCTTGTGCGGTGGCGCAAACCTTACAAGCGCCTTTGGATCTCGTCGCAGACCGACAAGGCGATCCGCGACGGCTTCGCCCAGCTGAAGCCGGGCCCAGCGTACGATCCGCTCTACCGCTCCGCGGTATGCCGGGCCGAAGCCGACTGGCTGATCGGCCTCAACATTACGCGGGCGCTGACCTGCAAGCACAACGCCCAGCTGGCCGCCGGCCGGGTGCAGACGCCGACGCTGGCCGCGATGATGGACCGCGAAGCGCAGATCCGCTCCTTCCAGGCGAAGGACTTCTGGATGCTCCGCGCGCAGCTCGGCTCGTTCCAGGCCCTCTGGCGCAGCCAGGCTCACCCGGACGGGCGGCTGTTCGACAAGGCGGCGGCCGACACACTGCTGGAGCGGCTGAAGACCGCACGCTCGGCGAAGGTATCCGCGCTGAAGGTGTCGGAGAAGAGCGAGCCGCATCCGCTCGCCTACGACCTCACCGAGCTGCAGCGCGACGCGAACAAGCGGCTGGGCTTTACCGCGAAACAGACGTCGAACGTGCTGCAGCGTCTCTACGAGCAGCACAAGCTCGTGACATACCCGCGGACCGACTCGCGCTATCTGAGCTCCGACATGGTGTCCACGCTGCCCGACCGGCTGAAGGCGCTGCTCGGCACGCCGTACGGCGCTTCGGCGAAGGGGCTGCTTGCGAGGCCGCTGCCGGTGACGAAGCGCATCGTCGACGACAGCAAGGTGTCCGACCACCACGCGATCATCCCGACGGACGAGCGGCCGCAGCTCCAGCTGCTGGGTGCCGACGAGCGCCGGCTCTATGATCTGATCGTGCGCCGGTTCCTCTCGCTCTTCTTCCCCGCGTTCCGCTATGACGAGACGGCGGTAACGCTCGACATTGCCGGCGAATCGTTCCATGCGAAGGGCCGCATCGTCAAGGATCAAGGCTGGAAAGCCGTCTACGACGGAAGCAGCGCTCCGTCGGAGGCGGACGATGACGACGCACCTGAAGAGGAACCGTCCTCCCTGCAGTCGCTGCCGGCCCTGCAGCTGGGCACGGAGCTGAAGGACCTGCGGCTCAGCCAGCAGAAGGGCACGACGAAGCCGCCGGGCCGCTACACGGAGGCCGGCCTGCTCTCCGTGATGGAGAAGCAGGGCCTAGGCACGCCGGCGACCCGCGCCGACATCATCGAGAAGCTGCTGTCGACCGATACGATCGAGCGCCGGATGAACACGCTGCAGCCGACCGGCAAGGGCGTCCAGCTCATGGAGCTCGTCGTGCCGGAGCTCCGCTCCTCCGAGCTCACCGCTTCCTGGGAGCGGGAGCTCGAACGCATCGCGAAGGGCCAGGGCGACCCCGACGCCTTCATGGCGGGAATCCGCAAACAGACGGAGGCGATCGTGCGAGACGTCAAGAATTCCTCGGCGGAATACAAGCCGCACAACCTGACGCACTCCAAGTGTCCGGACTGCGGCTCCCCGCTGCAGGACATCAAGGGCAAGCGCGGCCGCATGCTCGTCTGCTCCTCGCGCGAGTGCAACTACAAGCGGGCCGCGGAAGCTCAGCTGTCGAACAAGCGCTGCCCGCAGTGCCGCAAGAAGATGGAGATCCACACCGGCAAGGCCGGCAAGTACGCGCAGTGCCGTCCGTGCAACGTCATCGAGATGCTGAACGACACCGGCGGCGCCGGCGGACGCGGCAAGGCGGGCAAACGCCAGCAGAGCCAGCTTGCCGAGCAGTACAGCGACAACGCGAAGCTGCCTTCGGCGCTGGAAGAGGCGCTGAAGGCGGCGCTCGGCAAAGGAAGCGGCGGCTCCGACGACGAGTAAGCTGGCATGCGGGTCGGCGGCTTCGTCTGTAGATCAGCCGTTGCAGCCGCGCAGAGCAGTACAGCGACAACGCGAAGCTGCCTTCGGCGCTGGAAGAGGCGCTGAAGGCGGCGCTCGGCAAAGGAAGCAGCGGCTCCGACGACGAGTAACAAAGCTTCGGGCTCGGCTAGCCGCAGATGCGCCGACAGCGCCAGCCGAGCAGGCTCTGCCGGGCAGCTCAACGACAACTCGAAGCTGCCCCTGGATCTCGAGGAGGCACTGAAAGCGGCGCTCCGCGGCTCCGACGACAAGCAATCCGGGCTGCCCGCATGCGGCGCCTGGAGCGCTCATTCCAAATAGCGGAACTACGATGCCTTATGACATCATTTCCCGTTATTTCCCAGCGAATAGCGGAACTCAGATGCCTTATTGGCCCGGCATTCACCGCCAGCCCCCCTGCTCGGCACGAATAGCGAACCTGAGTTCCGCTATTTGGATTATCACCTCGCGCATTAGCACGATAGCGTACCTGAGTTCCGCTATTTCGAATATCGCGCTTCACATCAGCCCGACAGCACACTTCAGTTCAGCTATTCGCTTTCCTGTTCTTCAGCGCCCCAGCCAAAGAGCCCGATTACCAAAAAGAAGGCCGGTTTCCCACCAAAGGAAACCGGCCTTCTTTCGTATGTACCCGCCAATGCCTGCTCAGCCGCAACTTCCTGCAGCCGTTCTTCCGCCCGCACTGACTCCGCGCCTGCAGCAGTGATTGTCCCATCCCGCTGCCGCAAGCCGGCCCACCGCTACGCACAGCCTTCCCGCGCAGCCTTCTACTCCTGCCCGGCCGCCTGCAGCACCTGCGGCCTCACTTCCCGCTCGTAGAACTCGCGGAGCTGGGCCTTCTCGCTCTCCGTGAACTGGTACTCGCAGTCCCGGCCCTCATCCTGCGGGGCGATCTCCGCGATATCCCCGCGGTACGTAACTACGAGCAAGGCGCCCAGCTCCGTGATGTCCTCCGGCACCGCATCCGGGCCGGCCACGCGGAACCCGACTTCGACGTCGATCCACTGTTCGTCCCTGCGCTCCACGCGGGCTGTCAGCTCCTCGAACCGGAGCTCATGAATATCCGTGCTTCCATAGATCAGCATAAGTGCAGCATTATCCTCCTTTGGCCCGGCGTTCCAGGGAACGCAGCGCCTCTTCGATTGTCGGATAGGTAAAGCGGAATCCCCCGCTGAGCGCCGCCTGCGGCAGCACCTTCTGCCCTTCGAGCAGCAGCATGGACATCTCGCCGAAGATCAGCTTCATGACCAGGCCCGGCACCGGAAAAAGGTACGGCCGGCCCATCACCTTCGCCAGGGCACGCCCGAAGGCGTCATTGGTCACCGGCTCCGGCGCCGTGGCATTCACCGGCCCTGCCATCTCCTCCTGCGTCACGCAGTAGTCGATAAGCCGGATGATGTCGTCCACATGAATCCACGAGAGCCACTGGCGCCCGCTGCCGATGCGTCCGCCGGCTCCGAAGACGAACGGCAGGCGCATCTTCGGATAGGCGCCTCCGTCGCGCCCCAGCACCACGCCCACGCGCAGCATCACCGTCCGTGCGGCAGGCACCCTGCGGATCTCCGCCTCCCACTTCTCCACGACCTCGGCCAGGAAGTGGTCGAGCCGGTGCGGGCTTTCTTCCGAGAAGCTCTCGGTATCCGACAAGCCGTACACCGACATGCCGGAAGCGTTCACGAGAACCGGCTTGCGTTCGAGGCGCCCCGCGATGTCCGCCACCCGCCTCACGGAATCAAGCCGGGAATCAAGGATTCGCGCCTTGGCCGCTTCCGACCATCTCTGGTTAATCGACTCGCCGGCCAGGTTGATAACCGCCTCCGCGCCCTCTACGGCCGACACGTTCTTTTCGAGCTCCGACCAGGTGACGTACTTTACCCGCTCCTTGTCCGATGCCCGCGCGGACCTCGAGATCAGGACGACCTCCGTTCCCCGCTCCGCATAATACCGGGTCAGGTGCCCGCCGATGAATCCGGTTCCGCCTGCGATTGCGACTTTCATCAGGCATTCCTCCGATCTTTTCCTTCCGTCTCCCCCCTATTATATCGGATCGTGCGGCGCCAAACCAATCCCCGGCCACACTCGCCCAAAGCCGCCTTACCGTATGGACCGCCAATAAGAATAGGAAGGTTTCACGGTTGCTTCTCCACCGCCGTGAAAGTACAATATAAGGAAATGATGCGCGCTGAAAAACGGAGGAATTCTCTTGGCTTTACAGTTGAACGAAGGCGCCGCAGAGCGGCTGGACGATACCGCAGCCGCCACTTGGTTCCGCACGGAAGACAGCGGCGGACGCCGGCGGCTCGTCAAAGCATTGAAAGCGGAATACGGGACGCCGGGCGAAGTCCAGCGGCTGCGTCTGGAGCTCGAAAAGGGCCGGAGGCTGGGCTTCCCCGAGGTGCTTCTGCCCCTCGGCATCGTCACCTTCCGGGGAACACCGGCCCTGGTGACCGAGGCAGCGGAAGGCGTCCTGCTGTCTTCCGTACTCAGCCCCGTGCCGGCCGCACCGGAAGTCTTTTTGCCGCTGGCCCTGTCCATGACGGATGCGGTCCGCCAGCTGCACAAGCATAAATTCGCCCATACGGCCCTATCGCACCAAGCCTTCTTCATAGATAAGGATGCGGCCGGCGGCCGTGTGCGGCTGACCGAGCTTCACAGCCTGGTGTCCCTCGGCAGTCCGCACGATCCTGCCGCCCCGGCCGAATCCGCGGTTCCCCCGCAGCCGGAGAGAAACCCGTTTCTGGCACCGGAACAGATGCATGATCCCGCCGCCGGACGCGTGAATGTCCGCCCGGACCACCGTACGGATCTTTATGCGCTCGGTGTCCTTTTTTACCGGCTGCTGACCGGGCTCTTTCCGTCCCTACCTGACATCGGCAGCGACGGCTCCGCCCCATCGCCGGTTCCGCCTGCGGAGCTCGCCGTGTCGGTACCGGAGGTTCTGTCGGCCGTCGTGATGAAGCTCCTCACCCGCCAGCCCGACCAGCGTTACCCGAGTGCGTTCGCACTTCACCGGGACCTCGCCAAGTGCCTCGAGCAGTGGAGCGCCGCCGGAACGATCGAAGCCTTTGCGCTCGGCACCGTGGCCGGCTCGGACCACTTCGCCATCTCCGAGACGATCTATGGACGGGAGACCGAGCTGGAGCAGCTGCATGCCGCCTACGGCCGCTGCCTCTCCGGCAGCCTGCAGACTGCCTTCGTCTCCGGCCTCTCGGGCATCGGCAAGTCCTATCTGATCCATGAGTTCCAAAAAGGGCTTACGCCCGGCAGCGCCCTCTACGTCCATGGGAAATTCGACCAATACAAGCGGGAATCGCCGTATTATGCGATCCGCCAGATCGGCCGCCAGCTCATGCAGCACCTGCTCCAGCAGCCCCCGGAAGAGCTCCAGCTGCTGAAGGAACGGATCAGGGACGCCGTGGGGCCGAACGGCCAGATTCTGCTCGAGATGAATCCGGATCTGGAAGCGGTCATCGGGAAGCAGCCTCCGCTGACGAAGCTGCCCCCGGCAGAGATGCACAACCGTTTCATCCTCACGATCCGGCAGTATACTTCCGTCTTCGCCTCGCAGGAGCATCCGCTGGTGCTGTTCCTTGACGATCTGCAGTGGGCCGATCCGGCCTCCCTTCAGCTCGTCTCCGAATTCCTGCTGGAGATGCCGTTCCCGTATATGCTCTTCATCGGTGCGTACCGGGAGCGTGAGGTCACGGATTCCCATCCGCTCCGCTCGCTGATTGGCAAGCTCGGCCGCAGCCGGACAGCGCCCGTGGAGATCCGGCTGGAGCCCCTGCAGGAGCCGCACGTCGCACGGCTGCTCGAAGATACGCTGCAGCCGTCGAAGCAGGACCCGCGGGAGCTCGCCGGCCTGATTATGAGCAAGACGAAAGGCAACCCGTTTTTCACGAAGCAGTTCTTCCGCTCGCTCTATGACCAGCACCTGCTCCGCTTCGATGACCGCAGCTGCTGCTGGGCGTGGGATACCGACCGCATCAAGGAGCTCCACATTACCGACAACGTTGTGGACTTCATGATCTCCAAAATCCGCCGGCTCAGCGAATCGATGCAGCATCTGCTCATGCATGCCGCCTGTCTCGGCCAGCAGTTCACCCCGGAGGTACTCTCCCTGGTAACCGGCTATGACGGAGATCGGACCGCCCTGCTGCTCAAGCAGGCCGTGGACGACAGTCTGCTGCTGAGGGTGGTCGGCGGACGGCGGACGTCTTCCGCCGAAGCGGTCACTTCGTACAAGTTCATGCACGACCGCGTATACCAAGCCGTGTATTCCCTGCTGCCGGACTCCGACAAGAAGCGGATTCACCTGCATATCGGCCGGCTGCTGCAGGCCTATTATGCGGAGGAAGAGCATGACCTGACGGTCTTCGAAGTGACCGACCAGCTCAACCTCGGGTCGGACGGCATCACATCCCCTCCGGAGAGGGAGGATCTTGCGGAGTTGAATCTGCGCGCCGCCCGCAAAGCAAAGGGCAATTCCGCCTTTGATACGGCTTACCGCTATGCCTCCCAGGGCGTCCAGCTCCTGGGCGAGGAGGCTTGGTCCTCCCGGTTCGAGCTGGCTTATGCGCTTCGCCTCGAGATGGCGGAGCTGGAATACTTGTGCGGTCACTTCGGGGAGGCCAAAGCTTCCTTCGAGACCGTCCTCCGGCTCTCGCGGACGAAGCTGGAGAAAGCCGACGTCTACAATCTCATGATCATTCTCCACACGCACATCGGGGAGCATGAGCAGGCGGTCCGGCTGGGACTCGAGGGCCTCAAGCTGTTCGGCCTGTCGCTGCGTCCGAAGATCGGCAAGGGAAGCATCCTGTGGGAAATGTTCAAATCACGGATTCATCTCGGGCTCCGTTCGCAGGACGATCTGCTTGACCATTACCCGATGTCGGAGCCGGAGCACGAGGCGGTCATGCGCTTCCTCGTCAACCTGATTCCGTCCGCCTACTTTCTCGACGCCGATCTGTATGTATACCTGATGCTCCGGATGTTCAACTATTCCCTGATGCACGGGCACTCGGACGGCTCCGCCTATGCCTACTCCACCTACGGCGTGATACTCAGCGCCGTCTTCGGAAGGCTGAAGGCCGGCTGGGAATACGGGCGGCTCAGCGTGCAGCTGAGCGATATTTATCCGAACCCGGCGATCAAGAGCAAGGTCTACTTCGCCTACGGCGGGTTCTCGAACAACATCCGGGAGCATATCGAAGCCAATGTCGGACATCTGCGCAAAGCGTACCAGTACGGCGTGGAATCCGGTGACCTCGTCTATGCGGGGTACTCGATCGCCTTTTCCTTTTTCATGCAGGTGCTCAAGGGAGACACGCTCCCGGAGATTCTGCAGGAGTCCGAGAAATACCGGCAGTTCGTTCACCAGGCGCAGGACCGGGATGTCATCTGGATCTATACGGTGATCCAGCGGTATATCCTGTCGCTGAAAGAGACGGCGGGAGCCCCGAATGCCCCGCAGGAGCCGCTGCTGAGTCCGGAGGAGGCCCAGATCGTCCGCGGCTTGAGCAACAAAGCGGTGGTCCATACGTTCTACGGGCTTCAGGCCCAATCGTTCTATCTGCTGAACCATCTGGAGGAGGCCCGCCTGATCTGCGAAGAGACGGAGGCGAATCTCGGCCAGATGTTCGGGTTCCCGCACATCGAGCTGCACCATTTCCAGTACGGGATGGTTCTCGCTTCCCTCTATGATCATGCCGGGAACGCCCTGCAGATGAAGTACCGCAAGCGGATCCGCAAGAGCTTGAAGATCCTGGGCAAATGGGCGGCCCACTCGCCGAGCAACTATCTGCACATGAACCTGCTGCTTCAGGCCGAATACGACCGGATTACCGACAAACGGATGCAGGCCGCGGAAAAATTCGACCTGGCGATCCAGGCGGCCGCCCGCTCCGGCTTCCTCCCCCGGGAGGCGCTGGCGAACGAGCGGGCGGCGCTCTTCTACCTGCGTACCGGACGGATCAAGATTGCCAAGGCGTATCTGCTCGATGCGCGGAGCCTGTACGAGCGCTGGGGGGCGGCCCGCAAAGTCGCCCAGCTCGAAGCACTGTACCCCGGGCTGCTCGGCTGGGCTTCCTCCGCCGACGTACTCCCTGCGGCGTGTGGCGTACTCAAAGCCACCCCGCCCGTGACGTATCAGACGGTGTTCCACCACATGCTCGACTGCATGATGAGCCAGATGCTCGAGTACGCCCGCGCCGACAAAGCCCTGCTGATGCTCGAGCAGGACGGCCAGCTTCAGATCGAGGCCGAGAAGTCTCTGAAGGATCCGTTCCGCTCCCTCCATTCGACGCCGGTAGAAGAGGGCGTGCCTGCGGCGGTGACCGCTGTGGACTATGTGAAGCAGTCTGGGGAGCCTCTGCTTCTGAAGGAAGCTCCGGATGCCGGCTTGTTCGGCAATGACCCGTATATCCGGGAGATCCGCCCGCAGTCCCTGCTCTGTCTGCCGCTCACTGGCAGGGGCGAAGCTGCCGGGATCCTTTATCTGGAGAGCCGGACCGCGGCTCACGCCTTTCAACCGGATCGCTTCGGCAGGCTGAAGCTGCTGGCGGCCGCAGCGGCCGAGCTCGTCCGTAGGGCGCGGCTCACCGCCTCACTGGAGGTCAAAGAAGATCTGCTGCCGCAGGCGCACGAGCTGGGGCGGCAGCAGTCCCGGCCCCAGCCGGTAGTGCCGGAGAGCCGCAGAGGCACGGCAAGGGACGGTACGCCAAGTTCCCGGCAGCTTGCTCAGACCCAATTTATCCGCAGGCTGCAGGGCGTTCACGCGCTGCTGGCCCTGAACAAAACCGAGACGGCGCAGGAGAGCATCGCGGTCTGGTGCGAGGAGCTTGTCCAAATGACCCTCGCAGACTCGGTCGCTTTCCCGGCCCTGCGCAGCGCGCTCCTTTCCCTGCTTCCGGCCATCACCGCGGCGGGGATCGAGCTGCAGGTGGACGGCAGGCTGGACTGCCTCTTCGAGAGGCTGAGCCTGCCTCCCTCCTTGTTCGCCGGTACGCTGCAGCCCCTGCTCCAGCATGCGTTGGATGCCGCGGCGGCCAGAGAGTCTCAGCGGGTCGTGCGTCTTACACTCACCGAAAGTGAAAGCCACTACGGCTTGGCGGTTCTTTATTCCGGCTCGCCCGTCGGGGAAGAGCCGCGGCACCGCCCGTTCGAGAAGGCACCGCCGCTCCGGGCCGAGGATTCCCCGGTGGTTCCCCTGGTGCAGTCTCTGCAGCATATGCTCCAGCCTTATGGCGGAGAGCTTCAATGCAGGTACGAAGCGGGCAGGGGCATGATCTTCACGCTGCGCCTGCCCAAGCGGGCGGCGGGAGACAGGGTGCCGCGGGAAGCCGCGGCATCCGGGCTCGATCACTAAGCCGGGACCTGTCGTACAGCCGCACCAACACCAACAGCCCGCCGCGGCTGCCGGAACTGCATCATTGCAATCCGGCGCCGCGGCGGGCTGTTTGATATGGCCTATAAGAATCCATGGAAGCTGCAGAATTACGATCCGCTGAAGCGGCGGCGCTTATCCGATCTCAGCCGGCGCCTCACCGGCCGGCGCACCGGCGAAGGAGCGCTCGATGAACGCCAGCGCTTCCGCCAGATGGCCGCCGAAGTAATCCCAGTTGTGCTCCCCTTCGTACTCCGCATAGTCATGCGGATAGTTCAGCTGATCGAGCAGCGCTTTGAAGGCGGAGTTGAGCGGGTACAGATAGTCGGAGAATCCGCAGTTGAAGTGAAGCTCGGGCCGCTGCTCTTCCCGCAGCATGCGGGCGGCCAGCACGTGCAGATCGAGCTCCCGGGCGAACGGCCCGTGCACCGGACCGACGAGACGGCTGACCTCGGAGCGCAGGAACTGCTCGGTCATCAGGCCTGTGGACATTAAGGCCCCGGCGATCGATGCCGCGGCACCGAAGAGCTCGGGATTGCGCAGAGCGAGCACGAAAGCGCCGTAGCCGCCCATGGAGAGGCCGCAGAGCGCCCGCGACGAACGGTCCGCAATCGTCCGGAACTCCCGGTCGATCGACGGCATAAGATCATAAAGGAAATAGTCCTCGAAGCGGCCGGTGCCGTCGTACCAGTTGACATAGAACGTACCGTGGCCGTAGCCTCCGTCGCTCGGCATCACGACAATGCTCTCCCGGAGCGTGCCGTCTCCCATCAGCCGGTCAAGCTGAGCTTCCGCTCCGCCCTTCACGAGCCAGGAGGTCTCATCCCCGTTGAGACCGTGCAGCAGGTAGATCACCGGATAACGGGTATCCTCCGAAGCGTCGTAGCTTGGCGGCAAATAGACCTGGCATACTTTACGGGCGTATAAAGCCCCGGAGAAAAACGAAAACGATTGAACGGCCATGGGCTCACTCTCCCTTGTCGGCTGCCGCCGGCTTTAGTTCAATACGGCAGTCAGATGCTCTTCGGTGATGGACCAGTGTGAGGTATTCCATACCGTTTCTTTGTTCTTGATGTACAGCACCTGAGGCGAAGCGTGCTTCACGCCGGTTTCTTCGGCGATCTGGTTCGAGACCGGACGGGACTCGATCACCTTCACGAGAATATAGTCCACTTGTTCGTTCGGGGTCTTGCCGAGGTATGCCTCATATTCCTGCAGTGCGTTGAAGCTGACCGGGCAGGCGGTGCTGTGCTTCAGCACGACGAACGGCTTGCTGCCGCTGCCTTCATAATACTGCTCCCATTCTTCCTTCGTTGTGATTTCCTTCCATTTCGACATCACGGTTTCCTCCATCTCATCTACATAGTCTATGGTATTTCTGTGGGCAAGCCTTCGGTTCATTATGGAGACTTGTCTTCGTAAGTAAAAAGCTCTGCGCTGACGCTCTCCCCAAGCGTCAGGATCCCGTAGGAGTACAGTGGCTGCCGCCGTTTGTCTGTCGGGGAACCGGGGTTGAACAGCAGCTGCCCGCCGCGGACTTCGTGAAAGGGGGTATGCGAGTGGCCGAATATAACCACATCCGCCAGCACTTCCCCTTCTTTGGTGCGAAATGCCGCGTACGCGGTCTCCGGTGTGGACCGGCCGCCGTCCCCGTGCACCAGCCCGATGCGGTACCCTGCCAGCTCCAGCACCTTCCGGCGGCCGAAGCGGCGGATGATCTCGGGTCCGTCATTATTGCCGGCCACACCGTCCACAGGGGCGATGGCCTCGAACAGTGCAATGACGCGTTCATCCATCCAGTCGCCTGCATGCAGGATGAGATCGGTGCCCTGCAGGCCCCGGACCAATGCTGCCGGAAGAGCCGCCCCGCGGCCGAACATGTGGGTATCGGATACTACGCCAATCCGCATAGGAAGCTCCGCTCCTTTGGGTTCAGGTTCGTTCTCTTATTTTACCATAGTCTCCGCCAAAAGAAAAAAGACCGTCCCTGCCCGCCGGGTTCCGGTCTGTCCCGCACCCGGAAGATCAGCATCCGCAGATGCCGCCAGAGGGGCAGGATTGTCTTTTTCTTTTTATCCACAGGTTCTGTTCTTTCCACAGGTTCCGTTCTTTCCATAGGATCTGCTTCATCCACCGGTTCTGTTCGATCCATCGTGCAGGTATTATTCACTGCTTGTCTTCTTATTCGTATGGTATCATCCCTGCCTGTTGACTCATAGGGTGCCGCCTCCTCTTATTCGTGGGTGTCCGGCTCGGCATACATCTCACTGTCTTCTTTGTTGTCCCGTACCGTCTTCTGGAGCACGAAGGAAGACATCGTGAGGAACAGCGCGGTGACGGCATAGTAGCCCTGCACGGAGAGCGGCTGCTCCAGATTGACGATGCCGATGAACATGGCCAGCAGCGCCGTGGAGAAAGCGGTCCAGGAGAGGAACGTAAAAGCGCCCGTGTTGCGCCGTCTGGCCTGAGTCCCGTCCTCCTGGTTATCGCGGACGGTCTTCTGCAGGACGAAGGAAGCCATCGTGAGATACAGCGCGCTTACGGCATAGTAGCCTTTGACCGACAAGGTTTCTTCCAGGGTTGTGATCCCGATGAACATGGCAAGCAGCGCGGAGGCAAAGGATGTCCAAGCCAGGAATGTGAAGGCGGAAGTGTTTCTTTTTCTCATGATGACAGCACCTCTGATTTCGTCGTTTAGGCAGGCACCTTGTTCGCTGCACCTGCTTCTTGATCCTTATTATAGGGGGACCAGGACGGACCGGTAAGTACTATCTTCTTATAGTACCTGGTCATAGCCCCCGACCTCTTCTCCTTACCTTCCACACACAGCAAAAAACCCATGAGCTTCGCTCATGGGTTCGTTCCCGGTCTGCCCGGGCAGCGGCTCAGCAGGCCGCCTTCGGTATCACGCTGATTAGGCTGTCGGCACTCCGGTGTGCTCCAGTGCCTGGCCTGCGATGTTCTCCTTGAACTTGTCCATGCAGTTGCACAGGAAGTCCTTGCGGCAGATCGGGCACGGCTCCTGCAGCAGACGGGAGATGTGGGTCGCCTTCGCGCCGCCGGTTTCGTCCGACTCATACGTGAGACGGCAGACCGTACGGTCCTTCAGGTTCGCTACGATTTCGAACAACCCGTTCTTCGGATTGTAACTGACGACTTTGGCATCGGTGACTTGAGGATTGTATGCCATATACTTTCAGCACCTCTTTCAGGTATGTAATTCAACCGGCATGCGCCTCGCAAATTCCGCACTCTAGATGATATCGTTTTTTACCGGTCTCCGTCAAGCAGGTTGCCGAGTCCCCCGAGAATGCTGCCTTCCTCCTTGCGTCCGCCCGGTCCGGCTGCGGCGAGCACCCGGTCCGCCAGACGGCTGAACGGCAGGGATTGAATCCAGACGCGGCCCGGTCCCCGCAGCGTGGCGAAGAACAGCCCTTCCCCGCCGAAGAGGGCGGTCTTGACCCCTTTGACGAACTCGATGTCGTAATCCACGCCCTGCGTCATGGCCACAAGACATCCCGTGTCGACACGGATCATCTCTCCCGGACGGAGCTCCCGCTCGCAGATCGCGCCGCCGGCATGGACAAACGCCAGCCCGTCGCCTTCGATCTTCTGCATTATGAAGCCTTCCCCGCCGAAAAAAGCCGGCCCCCAGCTTGCGCTGGAAGTCGATGCCGACCGAGACCCCTTTGGCTGCGCACAGGAACGAATCCTTCTGGCAGATGATCTTGCCTCCGAGCATCGACAGGTCCATCGGCAGAATCCGGCCCGGGTACGGGGAAGCGAAGCTGGCACGCTCCTTGCCGTGGCCGCGGTTGGTGAAGATCGTCATGAACAGGCTCTCGCCCGTCAGAAGCCGCTTGCCCGCGCCGAACAGCTTGCCCATGAGCCCTTTGCCCTGGTCGCTGCCGTCCCCGAAGATCGTCTCCATATGAATGCTCTGGTCCATCATCATCAGGCTGCCCGCTTCGGCGATCACACTCTCGCCCGGATCGAGCTCAATCTCCACGTACTGCATCTCCGAACCGTGAATCGCATAATCAATTTCATGTGCGTTCATCCTTGCATCTCCTCCTGCGCCCTTGGCATGTGGGAGTCAATACGCGCCTGAAGCTCTTTTGGTTTCCATCCCGCTGCCAAAAAAGAGCCGCCAAGACGCCCTGCTCCTCTTACGAGTACTCGATCCGCAGATTCCCCGCCGCTTCCTTGGCCAGCCGGCGCGCCTCTTCGACCGTCTCGCCCGTGCTGAGCGCGACCGCCATCCGGCGTCCGGGCTTCGTCTCCGGCTTGCCGAAGACGCGGACCTGCGTGTTCGGCAGCGCCAGCGCTTCAGGAAGCCCGCCGATGCGGAACGTCTCCGCGTCGCGGTCCGCCTTGAGCGTGTAGGACGCGGCCGGGGTGAGCAGGCGGATCGTAGGCACCGGGAAGCCGAGAATCGCGCGCACGTGCAGGGCGAATTCGGAGAGATCCTGGGACGCCATCGTCACCATGCCGGTGTCGTGCGGACGCGGGCTGACTTCGCTGAAGTACACCTTGTCCGGTGCGAGGAACAGCTCGACGCCATAGAGGCCGGTGCCTCCCAGCGCATCCGTAATCTTGGCGGCGATCTCCTGCGCCTCCTCCAGCTGCGCGGAGCTCATAAAGTGAGGCTGCCACGATTCGATATAGTCCCCGTCCTTCTGGATGTGGCCGATCGGGGCGCAGAACGAAGTACCCGAAGCGGAGCGCACGGTGAGCAGCGTGATCTCGGAATCGAAGCGGATGAACTCCTCGACGATGACACGCGCCTTTTTGGCCCGTCCGCCTTCCATGGCCAGGTTCCACGAGGTCTCGATATCATCCGGCGTACGGCAGACGCTCTGCCCTTTGCCCGAGGAGCTCATGATCGGCTTGATCACGCAGGGAGTCCCGATCTCGGCCACCGCCGCTTTCAGCTCGTCCAGCGTATCCGCGAACGCATAGCGGGCGGTCGGCAGCCCGAGCGTCTCCGACGCCAGCCGGCGGATCCCTTCGCGGTCCATCGTCAGCCGCGCGGCCGTCGCGGTCGGAATGACCCGGTAGCCTTCGGACTCCAGCTCGACCAGCGTCTGCGTCGCAATCGCTTCGATCTCCGGTACGATCAGGTCCGGCTTTTCCTTCTCGATGAGCTCTCTGAGCGCTTCCCCGTCCAGCATCGAAATGACATAAGACCGGTGCGCCACCTGCATCGCAGGCGCGTTCGCATACCGGTCGACCGCCACGGTTTCCACGCCGAGCCGCTGGGCTTCGATGATCACTTCCTTGCCGAGCTCTCCCGAGCCGAGAAGCATAATTTTATGGGCTCCCGCCGATAATGGTGCTCCGTACATGTAAACATTCCCTCCATAAGCATCCCGCCAAAATTTGTTGCTACCGCAGTTATACTTTACTTATCCAACTTTTTCAAGGATAAGTTGAAGGCATAGCCCTAGAGCCCTATGTATACTTACTAAATACAAGTATATAATAAGAAAAAAGCTAACATTCAAAGTGTCTTTTATGGTAAAATAGAGGCAGAAGAGGTGAAGACGATGGCAGATCAACAACCGCATACGATGTGTCCCAAATTTGAAGCTGCTTTCGAGATCCTGGGCAAGCGCTGGACCGGCTTGATCCTCTGTGCACTGCTCGGAGGGCCGTGCCGCTTCAAGGATATATCCGAAATGATTCCCGGAATGAGCGACAGAATGCTGGCCGAGCGGTTTAAAGAGCTGGAGGCTGCGGGCCTGATTGTACGGCACGTGTACCCAGAGACCCCGGTACGGATCGAATATGAACTGACCGGCAAGGGGAAGGCGCTGAAGCCGGTGATGGAAGCAGTACAGCAGTGGGGCGAAGCGTGGGTCAATTGACACACGTTTCTTTTAAAATCCCGGTTTTGGGGGAGTTTGTAGGACCTAGGATATTTTGACTTTCCGTACAGGGAGTTTATAATTAGGGAAGTTATGCGTGATAGTCCGGTTCGCTTATACAGGATACCGGATAATAATACATACGGCTCCCGCAGCCGGGACAAGTCATCCGTTCCTCATGCTCCTGCGCCCCATTCATCCAGAGGGCAAAAGAAAAAGACGATGCATGATCGATCGTCCGGATGACTTCCTTATGCTCGCGGCTCCTGCAGCCGTATGCTTGACAGTACGCACGCACCTGATAACGGCCTTTCATGAAGCAGCATCCTTTTTCACCTAATGTACTGAAGGGTTCGGCGCGGCGATGGACCGGCGGAAGCCCTCTTACTTGTATGTCCGGCTCAAGTGCGGATTATACTTACAGTTTGTCCCAAACTCATCAAATTTCGGCAGGCATCCGGAACAGCTTAATGAACTTTCTTGGAAGAAGCACGCTGATTCCGCATCACCTGAAGAATCAATTCATCGAGTTCCATGCTCTTTCTCAGGACATCCGGGTCGGTCAGCGCACAGCCGTGACCGGTCACCAGGCTGCTCAGATCATCGATGCAATTTTGAATTTGACGCCCGATCTGCGGTTTCAGTTCCATAAAAGGTTCCCCCTGAGGTTTATGAATGGTTGCCTCGGGCTGACGTTCGCCATAACGAACTCGTGTGTAAGCCGTTCCCACCCGAAGGACTTGGATACTTTGTATTATGAGGGGTAATCATTTAGAAAGTATGAAATTCCAGGGCGGAGCGACTATGAATTTTTCTAACACTATTCTAATATTTCAACTAGTTGAGGTGGCATGTCATGTCTAAAGTATTACTTGTGGAAGATGATCATAGTATTGCAGATATGATATCCATATACCTGAGTGAAGAGAACTACCATGTTTCCTGTGCGTTCGACGGCAAGCAGGCTCAAGATCTCTTCACGGAGGAGCGCCCGGATGTCGTGATCCTCGACCTCATGCTGCCGGATACGAACGGGATTGAGCTCTGCAAGCACTTCCGGACCCTGTCGAATGTGCCCATCATGATCGTCTCGGCCAAGAACGAAGTGTCCGAGCGCGTCAACGCGCTGACCGTGGGAGCGGACGACTATTTGTGCAAACCGTTTAGCATGAGAGAGCTGGCCGCCCGCACCTCCGCCCTGCTCCGCCGTGCCGCCTTCAACCAAGCCGTGAAAGCGACGGCCGCAGAGCCTCCGGCTCCGGAGGAAAAGGATATTACCCTGGACCTCGAAAAGCGCTGCATCTATCTGCGCAGCCAGCCGATCGATACGACCTACTCCGAATTTGAAATTATGCGCAACTTCTGGCTTCATCCCGGCAAGGTGTTCTCCCGCGAAGAGCTGCTGAACAAGATCCGCGGCATCGATTCGTTCGTCACGGAACGCTCCGTGGACGTGCACATCACCAACCTGCGCAAGAAAGTCGAAACGGATCCGAAGGACCCCAAGTACATCAAGACGGTCTGGGGCGTCGGTTACAAATTCGAATTAAAATAATAGATCCTGCTTCACCCCTATATAGACATGGTCCCTTGCGCAAACAACGGACCGCCTTCACACGCCGCAGGCTGCGGCAGGAGGGCGGTCCGTTGTTTGGTATATACCCGGGTGGCTGACGGCGGCTTGCGGCCGTCTAGCGTCTCGTATTGACGTCGTCAGGGAATACGTGCTGCACCATTGTGCCGAACTCATTGGTGTACTGCGAGAAGGTCCCCTTCTCCTGCTCTTCCTTCGCATAGAAGCGGATGCGCTGCACGAAGTTCGGGTTCGCGGAAACGAACACCTGCTGAATGGTAGGCGCCGCCTCCAGCACGGTCCGGCGGATCTCATCCGCTTTGCTCGCGGATAGACCTCCTTCCTCGGTCCAGGAAAATTTGAGCGCGCTGCCCCCCTTGCCGAATAAACCTGCCCCGCCCTGAGACGTGACGCCATTTTTCATCATCTCGGGATTCGCCTCGGCATCCGGGCTGTGCCCATCCAGGATGACCGAGACATAGGCGTTCACCTCGGTAAGGAGCACCTGTGCCTCCTTCACCCCGTTCACCTGCTTCACACGGAATGCGAGATCGGGGGCAAAGCCCATCGACTTCGCTTCATGGCGGTTCGTCATATCGAGCTGTTGACGGCCGGTGTATGCCTCCCCTTTGCCGCCCGCCTCCGGATCTTCATAGCGCTTCTTCACGCCCAGCGTAGGGTCTTCATTATTGCGGCTGTCCCGGTCAAAGAGCTGCTGCTGCCGGTAATCCTGCAGTCCGCCGCCGGAACGGGAGGCCTCGGGTTTGTTGCCTCCGCAGGCGGAGACGCTCAGCATGCAGACCGAGAGCAGAGCAAGCAGCACCGGTCTTCGGTTCTTCGCGATCATCATGGGGTGTCCTCCTAGGGTTAATCCACAGGCGCGCCAAGGCGGCCATCTTTCCCCATTAGGATGAATCACCTGCCGGAAAATATGCGAATAAGATAAACGGCTTAGCCGTCCTTTACGAACGAGGCGCGTTTATTAAAAAATAGAAGACGATATAACAAAAATCCGCCGCTGCGGCTACTCGCCGTTCCCTTTCTCAAGCTCCTCCAGGAATCGCTTGACCGCTTCCTCACTCACGTTGCCCTGGCGCTTGAATTCCGCCAGCCGGCTTGCCAGATCGCGGCCGAACGCTTCGTTCTCCGCCTCCGCATCAGCATAGGTCGGATCGAACCAGACATACTGCCCTTCCGGTCCGTTGCGCAGGAAGGCGCGCTTCCAGTACTGCGGATAGACATAAGGCTGTTCACTGAACAGAATGCCCAGCACATCGTCGGAATCCAGCGGAAGCAGCTGGTGGAAGACTTCCTCTCCTCCCGCTCCTGCTCCCGGCGCTCCGGCCAGGTTGCGGTGAAGATACGAATAGTGCAGATAATGCTCGCCGGTCAGCTTGTCCTTGGCGATCTCGTACATCTCCAGCTCGTTCTCCTGAAGGGTGCGGACCGTCTCCAGCCGCTCCTGCAGCTCCTCGCTGGATACCTGCCGGCTCCCGCTCCAGGAGCGCTTTTCTTCGCTCATCATGCTTCTCTCTCCTTCCTTCAAACGCCAGGCTTCGGCTCGCGCGGCTCCTCCTGCAGCTGAATGGCCCGCCGCGGCAGGCGCCATTTGAACGTAACGGACAGCATCCGCATGATGACCACGAGGGCGAACAGCAAAAGCAGCTCCCAGGAGCTCTCGAACCACCCGAGACCGATCACAAGGCCTGCCAGCAGCGCCCACACGGCATAGATCTCATCGCGGAGCACCAGCGGCTTGCGTCCGGCGAGCACGTCGCGGATAATGCCTCCGCCGATCCCCGTCATCATCGCCGCCACCATGACCGCACTCAGCGGCACACCGTTCTTCGTCGCATACAGGGCGCCCTGAATAGCGAACGCGGCGAGGCCGATGGCGTCGAACAGCGATTCCCACGTTTTCCAGCGCAGAATCCATGACACCGGCACCAGAAACACAAGAAAAGCCGAAATCACGGCCGTCTTCAGGAACATGCCCTGCTCCCACAAAGTCGTGACCGGCACGCCGATGAGCAGGTTGCGGATCACCCCGCCGCCGAACGCGGTGACGAGGGCCAGCACGAACACGCCCAAGATATCGTATTCTTCCTCCATGGCAACGACCGCCCCCGAGATGGCGAAGGCGATCGTACCGATGACACTGAATAATTGCAGGTTAATCTCAAGCAGTGTGTCCATATGATATCAGTCCAGGTTCCAATCCAGTTTTACGACATTGCCGGTCCGGGAGGACTCGTAGATCGCTTCAAGCACCAGCGAGTTCGTCAGGCCCGACATCGCCGAGGTGATTGGTTCACGGTTCTCACGCACGCAGTCGACGAAATGGCGGCTCATCCGCACTCTCGCGCCTTCGTCGTTCTGCGGAATAACCAGGTCCACGTCCGCCGTGCGGTCGAACAGCTCCGTATGCAGTGTACCTTTGTCCCCCTGCAGCGAAGCGCCGCCGTCGGAGCCCATGAGGTAAATATACGGGCCGTTGTTGATGAAGCCCGTGTTGGCCGCCCACGACACATCCAGGGACAGCGTGCTGCCGTTGTCAAGCTTGATCAGCGCGGTAGCCAGGTCTTCTACGTCATAGAAGCCGTTCCAGTCCGGCTTGCCCCACGTGCCGATCCCCTTCTTCTTCGGTCCGAACTCCGCATAGGTCGTCCCGAATACCGAAACCGGCTTCGGCGAGCCCATGAGGTGCAGGGACAGGTCGAGCATGTGCACGCCGATATCGATCAGCGGCCCGCCGCCGGCCTTGTGCATCTGGGTGAACCAGGTGCCCCAGCCGGGAATGCCTTTGCGGCGCAGCCAGCCGGTTTTGACGTTATAGATTTTGCCCAGCGCGCCCTTGTCGATCTGCTCCTTCACCTGCAGGTTCAGCGGCTCCCAGCGCATCTGGTGCGCCATCATGAGCACCTTGCCGCTCTTCAGGTGGGCCTTCACAATCTCCTTGGCCGAGGCCGCGTTGACCGCCATCGGCTTCTCGAGCAGGACGTGCTTGCCCGCGCGCAGCGCCTCGATGGCGATCGGGGCATGGGATTCGTTCGGAACCGCCACCACGACCGCATCCACATTCGGATCCTGCAGCAGATCCTGGTAGGTCACGTGAACGGTAGGGATGCCGTATTCTTTGGCCCGGGAGATCGCCATAGGCTGATAGACGTCTGTAACCGCTGTGATGACGACGTCGGGCAGCTTCTGGAATTCCTGGATATGTACGTTACCGATGTTGCCGGCGCCGATGACGCCGATGTGCAGTTTGTCGTTAGGGCTCATGGTTTTGCCTACTCCTCCGTTTGCCTGTGGGTTGTAGCGCTGGACCCGCCAGCGTGGCTTCCTGGTCATGCCAAAACTGCTTATAACTATACCACAGCTTCTATAAGATGCCCATATCTTTGGCCTTCTGGGCCGCTTCCTTGGAGCTCTTGCCGCCGAGCTTCTTGAGGATGTTGCCCACGTGCACCTTGATGGTGCGGATCGACACGACGAACTTATCGGCGATCTGGGTCTGCGTATGGCCTTTCTCGATCAGATCGAGCACCTGGATCTCGGTTGGCGTCAGCAGATTCTTGAGCTCCCTCACCCGTACCTCGTGCTCCAGCTGCTTCAGCCGCCGGAACTCCTCACGCATCTGAGCCGCTACACTCGGATGAATCGCGCTGCGGTTCGCATACGCGCTGCGGATCGTCGCCGGAATCTCGGTAAAATTCGATTTCACCATATAATCGACGGCACCGGCTTTGAACGCCTCGAAGATCATCTCCTTCTCCTCCATCGAAGAGAGCATGACGACACGGGCACCGCTGCACTTGACGATCTCTGCGGCCGCCCACAGTCCCTCCGGGCTGTCGGACATCATGATGTCCATGAGCACGACATCGGCTTCCACCCGCTCGAGCAGCTCGACGCCCGCCTCCCCTGAGGAAGCGGTTCCGACGACCTCGATGTCCCCTTCTTTCTGCAGGTAGCTCTGCAGGCCGCGCAGCCAATCGGGATCATCCTCCACGATGACCACGCGAATGCGGTTATTGTCCATTCTCACTCGCTCCCTTCCGGCTCTCCGCAGCCGCCCGCCGGGGGAACTGCATAAACACGCTCGTTCCCTGTCCCGGTTTGCTGTGGATGTTCATGGTGCCTTTATGCTTCATGACAATAGTATAACAGTAGGACAGGCCCAAGCCGAAATTTAATTTTTTGCCGCTCTTCGTCGTGTAGAACGGATCGAACACCCGCTTGAGCTGATGCTTTTCCATTCCGAGCCCGCTGTCCTTGATCTCCACGACCAGCTTGCGCTTCGTCTCGCTCAGCCGCACCGTCAGTTTTCCGCCGCCGGGCATCGCTTCGATCGCATTGGTGAGCACATTGGTCCACACCTCCGTGAGCTGTGCCCGGTCCCCGGTCATTGTCCCCCGGTAGAGATACTGCTCCTCGACCAGAACGCCCTGCGTCTCCGGCGCAAGCATGTCCAGGCACTGCCTCAGAATCCGCTCGGGCTCGAATTCCTCCATGACGAGCTCCACTTCCTGGGTCTGGCCCTGGATGCGGTAGATCATGTCATAGATGTGCTGGGAAGCGGCGAGAATGACCTCCACGTCCCGCATCAAATTCTCCGGATCGGCCGTTCCGCGCTCCGCGTCCGATTTGATCTTATCCCCGAAGAGACGGATTTTGCCCACATCGTTCTTGATCGCGTGATTAAGAATCGAGGTCCCGGAGGTGATCGCACGCAGCGTATAATCGAGCTTCTGGTTCTGAATCGAGATCTGCAGGCCCATGAAACCGTAGCGGAACGAAGAGCCTACGATCACGGCAATCGTGAACGCGATGATCCCGGGGTTGTACCTCCACCATTCATACTCCCCGAAGAGCGCCGGAAGCACATACAGCGTGAATAAGGCAAAAAAGAGCGTAGGCGCCGCCGCGGCGGTCGTCAGCAGCCGGCTGCGCCGCAGGAACGAATTGCGCTCCTTCCAGGTGCCGGCGGTCAGCAGGTAGATCCCGCCCAGGATATAAGGCACCGCCCAGAACAGGACGTAGCTGTAAGGGATCGGGGCATCGGGCGGCGCATCGAAGGCGAAGGAGAGCACCGGCGGCAGCAGCAGCACATACGGCAGCCAGCGTTTGCGCTGCCAGGACCAGTACGGATAGTCCGGGAAATACACGATACTGAACATGACGAACGTATACGGCAGGCCGTAATAACACGTCAGTGAGGAGAAAATCTCAGCCTGTGTGAGGAGAGGCGCCACATTCGAGGTCAGCCACCCCTTCGCATAGAACAGCGGGAACAGGTCGTCCGCAATGACGGCCGACAGCCCGCCGCAGCCTCCGGTGAATGCGATCGAGGAGATCCAGCGCGTCGTCATGCGCTTAGGATCGGTCACGATAAGCAGCAGGCCGATTGTCCAGAGGCCGATGAGCACGAACAGCATGGAACCACTTCCGTTTCTGAGGGTGCATCCGGCCGGCCTGGAAGAAGGATGATCAATCTAATCTCCGATCTGCCGGCCCTCCGTCACCCGGATCAATATTCCCGGGCCAGTGCTTCCAGCTCCTCGAGGCAGCGCTGGGCCCACCGGACCGTTCCCTGCAGTTCCTGTCGCTGGGCTTCCAGCGCAGCGAGCAGTGAGGTTCGGTACTCCGGCACCGTTCCGGTGTAAGGCTTCACCGTGTGGGACGGCATCAGCGCGATCTCCTGGAAGGCCAGCGCCCGGCGCTGATGGAAGAACGCCACATCCGCTTCCATCGGGTTGTGCAGGTCGCCCTGCGTCGGGTGCTTCACGACCGCCAGGATTTTCACTGCAATCTTGCCGCTTGGGGAGACCTCAACCGTTTCACCGATATACTCCCCCGTCTTGTACGAGGCTCTGACCAGCGTACCCGCTGTCGTTACATCGAACTGCTCCATATCCGATCCGCTCCTTTAGTATGAATATGCCGCATATATTCAGTTTCCGCTTCGTTCACAGGGACGATCCCCGGATCCATCCCAGCAGGTCGGCGACCGATCCGAGACGGTACAGCTTGCGACTCACTTGTCCGCCTTCAAGATGGACAAGGCACGGAACGCTCTCAATCTGCCAGCGTCCCGCCAGCTCCCGCGTCAGGTTGATGTTGCAAATCCCGATGTTGCGGCCCGGGTCGGCCGCGGCAGCCACTTCGAGCATCCGCATCCCGACACGGCAGGTGCCGCAGAGGGGCGAATACACATACACGTACCTTGGACCCTTTCCGAAGGGCGTATCGCTGAGCAGGAGCGTCTCGCTCCACTCCGGCAGCCCCATAAGCTCCCCTTCCTTCCGTTCCTTTGTTTGTTTGGCTGCCCCTGTTGCTTCTGTATGGGCAAATCCGGTAAAATGGTACTATTCAAGCATAGGGCAGGTGGTAATAGACATGACAGAACAAAACAATGAATCCGTAAACGCAGGGGCAGGCGAATCTTCGGAGCCGCGCAAGGTCTCCCTGGCTGATGCGATCAAGAACAAGCTCGCCCAGAAGAAGCAGGACCAGAAGGACGGCAAGCTCGGCGGAGGCATGCGTGCAGGCAATGACGCCGTGATGCGCAGCCAGAACAACAAGAAGCCGAACAACCAGCGCCGTCGTACGGGCGGCAGCTAGGTCCCGGTCTGACGTCCAGCGGCTCGGTTCGGCGGGATCCTTTGATCTCGTTCCGCCCGCGGCTGCCATCAAGCCGAATGATCAAGCTTACCAACAAAAGAAGGATGAGCGTAAGCCCCAGGGGCTGCGGCTCATCCTTTTTTAAAAATATCAGAAAGTATAACTCGCACATGCTCGTTTCTGCCGTCTGATATGTGTAATAAACACGCATCGTCCCAGAAAGGACGGCATAGGCGTTGATCTCCATCGGTTAAGCAAGTTCCCCGCCAAGACGTGCCTCTTCCACCGTACTCCACTCAGTTACATCCTTGAGGAGACCGGCACTGCCCATCCTCACCATCTCCTACAGGTGACTGAGCGGTGGAAGCGGAAGGAACGCGGTCTCCGTCCGCGTCCCTCCCTCCCCCTGCCCGGATTAGGCGTAGAGCGCCTCGCGCTGCTTCTTGATGTCTTCGTTCTCCAGATACTCGTCATAGGAGATGACCTTGTCGATCAGACCGTTCGGCGTGATCTCCATGATCCGGTTGGCCACCGTCTGGATGAACTGATGGTCATGGGAGACGAACAGCATCGTGCCGTCAAAATCGATCATGCCGTTGTTCAGCGCCGTGATGGATTCGAGATCCAAGTGGTTCGTCGGCTCGTCAAGCAGCAGAACGTTGGCGCCGCTCATCATCATCTTGGAGAGCATGCAGCGCACCTTCTCGCCCCCGGAGAGAACGCTGGCTTTCTTCAGCGCTTCTTCGCCGGAGAACAGCATGCGGCCAAGGAAGCCGCGGAGGTACGATTCGTCCTGGTCCTTCGAATATTTGCGCAGCCAGTCGACGAGCGTCTCGTCGCTGTTGAAGTAAGCGGAGTTCTCCTTCGGGAAGTACGCCTGGGTCGTCGTTACGCCCCAGCTGTATTCGCCGGAGTCGGCTTCGAGCTCGCCCATCAGGACCTGGAACAGCGTCGTCTTCGCGATGCCGTTCGGGCCGACGAGCGCGATCTTGTCGCCTTTGTTCACGGTGAACGAGATATTGTTAAGCAGCTTCTCGCCGTCAACCGTCTTCGTCAGTTTGTCTACCGTCAGAATCTGCTTGCCCGCTTCGCGCTCCGGCTGGAACTTGATGAACGGGTATTTACGCGTAGACGGCTTGATGTCCTCGAGCGTAAGCTTCTCGAGCTGCTTCTTCCGGGAGGTCGCCTGCTTCGACTTGGAGGCGTTGGCGCTGAACCGGCGGATAAACTCCTCGAGTTCCTTGCGCTTCTCCTCGGTCTTCTTGTTGGCCTCGCGCTGCAGCTTCGTAGCCAGCTGGCTGGACTCGTACCAGAAGTCGTAGTTGCCCACATACATCTGGATTTTGCCGAAGTCGATATCCGCGATATGCGTACACACCTGGTTCAGGAAGTGACGGTCGTGGGATACGACGATAACGGTGCCTTCAAAGCGGGAGAGGAAGTGCTCGAGCCAGTTGATCGATTCGATGTCCAAGTGGTTCGTCGGCTCGTCAAGCAGCAGAATATTCGGGTTGCCGAAAAGCGCCTGCGCCAGGAGGACGCGGACCTTCTGGTTTCCGTCGAGCTCCTTCATCTTGAGATCATGCAGATCCTTGCCGATGCCAAGACCGATCAGGAGTTCCGCCGCATCGGACTCCGCCTGCCAGCCGTCGAGCTCCTGGAACTCGCCTTCAAGCTCCGCCGCGCGCATGCCGTCTTCCTCGGAGAAGTCCGCTTTGGCGTAGAGGGCGTCCTTCTCTTCCATAATTTCAAACAGGCGTGCATGGCCCTTCACCACGGTCTTCAGCACTTCCATCTCGTCGTATTCGAAATGGTTCTGCTTCAGCACCGCCATCCGCTCGCCTGGCGTGATGCTCACGTCCCCTTTGTTCGGCTCAAGCTCACCGGACAAAATCTTCAGGAACGTGGATTTGCCGGCGCCGTTCGCACCGATCAGGCCGTAGCAGTTGCCCGGCGTAAATTTGATATTGACATCCTCAAACAAGGCGCGCTTGCCGTATCTCAGGGTAACACCCGAAACCGTAATCATAAACTATTGATACCCACTTTCTTCCATAGACTGAAGCTTTTCTTCCTTCATGTGCTCTCAAACGTATATTATAGCACAGGAGGGGCACCATCCCCAAGCGGAAACGGCGCGGCTTCCTATATTTTTTTCAGGGGGACCGCCGGCCTCCCTGCAGCTTACTTGCCTGATGCGATGCTCTCCACCAGCTCCGACAGCTCCGTCCAGCGGTCCATCGTCGCCTCCAGCTCGGCGCTCACGTCCTGCTCCTCCCGGAACAGATCCTGGACGCGGCCGTAGTCGCTTCCCGCCTTCTCGATCTCGGATTTGATCTTGGCGAGGCGCTCCTCAAGTCCAGCGATCTTGTCTTCGATCTCGTCCCATTCCTTCTGTTCCTTGTACGACAGCTTCTTCGCACGGCCCGCATCGCTCCGGGCGGCTTGCGGCGCTTCGGTCTTCGGTGCCGGCTTCTCCGCCTTCTTGGCCTCAGCTTCGGCCTGCCGCTCGAGCTTCAATGCATCCATGTATTCCGTGTAATTCCCGTAGAACCGCCGCACCCGCCCCTCGCCCTCGAAGACGAAGAGATGGTCCGCCGTCCGGTCGAGGAAGTACCGGTCATGGGATACCGTAATGACGACGCCGGGATAATCATCGAGGTATTCCTCCAGCACGGTCAGCGTCTGGATATCGAGGTCGTTGGTCGGCTCGTCCAGCAGGAGCACATTCGGCTCGCCCATCAGAGTGCGAAGCAGGTACAGCCGCCGCTTCTCCCCGCCGGAGAGCTTGCCGATCGGCGTCCACTGCTGGGCCGGCGTGAACAGGAACCGCTCCATCATCTGGGCGGCCGTGATCGCCTCCCCGTCGGAGGTGCGGATCACTTCCGCCGCTTCCTTGATATAGTCGATCGCGCGCTGCTTGTCGTCCATCTCCACGCTCTCCTGCGTGTAGTAGGCAAGCTTCACCGTGGAGCCGGTGTCGATCATCCCGCTGTCGGGCGTCAGACGTCCGGCCAGCAGGTTCAGGAAGGTCGATTTCCCCGTACCGTTCGGTCCGATGATGCCGATCCGGTCCTCCGGCAGCACGATGTAGCTGAAATCCTCGACGATGCGCCGGTCCTCGAATTTCTTCGAGAGATGCTCGATCTCCATGATTTTTTTGCCCAGACGGGATGCTCCTAGCGACACCTCCAGCTGTGCCGACGGGCCGGCCACCTTGCGGTCGCGAAGCTCCACGACGCGGTCGATCCGCGCCTTCTGCTTCGTCGTCCGCGCCTTGGCTCCCCGGCGCAGCCACGCCAGCTCCCGACGCAGCAGGTTCTGCCGTTTGTCCTCTTCCGCCGCTTCGCGCTCCAGACGATCCGCTTTTTTCTCAAGGAAGGCGGCGTAATTGCCGTCGTAGCTGTACAGCTTGCCACGGTCGAGCTCGAATATACGATTGGTCACCCGGTCGAGGAAGTACCGGTCGTGGGTGACGAGCAGCAGCGCGCCCTTCCACTTCGAGAGGAACTCCTCGAGCCATTCGACCGTCTCATGGTCGATGTGGTTCGTCGGCTCGTCGAGGATGAGCAGGTCCGCCGGCTGGATCAGCACCCGTGCCATGGCGACGCGCTTGCGCTGGCCGCCGGACAAGGTGCCGACCTTGCGTCCGAAGTCCGTGATGCCGAGGCGCGTCAGCACGGTCTTCGCCGTCGTGGCGGCGTCCCAGGCGCCGGTCGCGTCCATCCGCTGCTGGGCGGCGAACAGCTTCGCCTGGCGCTTCTCGTCCTCGGGCGCAAGCCCAAGCTCCGCCAGCGCCCACTCGTATTCCCGCAGCGCCTGCATCAGCGGCGTGTCGCCGTAGAACACCTGCTCGAGCACCGTGGATTCGGCGTCGAACGCGGGATTTTGCGGCAGGTACTCCACATGGAAGTGATTGGAGTGCAGGAGCTTGCCCTGCTCCAACGGCTCTTCCCCCGCCATAATCTTCAGCAGCGTCGACTTGCCTGTGCCGTTGACCCCGACAAGCCCGATCCGCTCCCGTTCGTTAATCTGAAACTGAATGCCGTCGAACAGCACTTTCTCGCCGTAGCTTTTATATAATCCTTCTACCGTCAGTATGTTCATGAATGTCTTCCTGCTCCTTTCCGTGTCCGGGACGGGGGTGACCCTGCAGATTCACCGCCCCGGTGCGGATCTATATCGTATACGGCTCCGCCGGGTCCGCGGCATACGCTGCGAGCAGGGAGGCCGTGCCGATGACCGCGTCGATATGGGTGCGCTCCATGGCGTGGGACGCATGTACGCCCGGTCCGATCAGCGCCGCGCGGATATTGCTCCCTCCGCGGAGGGCGGCCGACGCATCCGAACCGTACTGCGGATAAATATCCACGACGTGACGGATGCCGCTGCGCCGTGCCAGCTCCACAAGCTTCGTGGTCATCGCGAAGTCATACGGGCCGCTGGAATCCTTCGCACAGATCGATACGTCGAGCTCCGTGCACTGCAGGTCCTCGCCCATGGCGCCCATGTCGACGGCGATCATCTCCGTGATGTCCTCCGGAATCCACGCTGCACCGTGCCCCCACTTCTTCATAAGTGGAGATCAGCAGCTTAAGCGTATAGGCAGGCACGATCGACTCCCGCTTCAGCAGCTCAAGGAGACCGAACAGCGCAGCCACGCCAGCCTTATCGTCCAGGTGCCGGGACTTCACGTACCCGCTGGGCATCACACGCGTCCGCGGATCGAACGAGACGAAGTCTCCGACTTCAATGCCAAGACGACGCACATCCTCCGCCGAGGACACCTGCTCGTCCAGACGGATTTCCATGACGGCCTCCTCACGCTTGAGCTCCTTGGCATCCGGATACACATGGACCGACGGCTTGTTCGTCAGGATCGTCCCTTCATAAACGCGGCCGTCACGTGTATGCACCCGGCAGTATTCATTCTCCACCGCTCCCAGCATAAAACCGCCTACTAATGTAAAGCGCAGCATCCCGCTGCTCTTGACGGACCGGACCATCGCGCCGAGCGTATCGACGTGTCCGGACAGACCGATCACACGGCCTTCCGCGGCGCCGGGCACGGTAATGATCCCGCAGCCCTTCGGTGTCAGCGTCATTTCGTATCCGAGCCGGCGCGTTTCTTCCGCAAGCTTGCGCATCACATCCGCGCAGTAGCCGCTTGGGCTCGGCGTTGCGAGCAGCATCTCGAGGATCCGGAGCACGTACGCTTTGTCTATGTTTTGCGGCAAGGAGATCCCCCTCTTCCCTTGATTCTATTTGATTCTCATTCCTGATTCGTGTAAGCTACATTTGGAACATTATTCTAGGAGGTTGCACCCCATGTCCGAAGCTTTGCCACCGAAAACATGCAGTATTGAACGTATGGTTACCGTAGATGCCGACGTTGCCAAAGTGCTCAGCGGCGAGAAAACCGCTACACGCCGCAACGGCCGTTACGCCGACATCGGCGAGATCATGGAGCTTCAGGGACGCAAGTTCGAAGTGACGAACGTATACTCCCAGTCCCTCGGCGAACTGACCGACGAGAACATCAAAGCCGAAGGCTATTCCTCCGTCGAAGAGTACAAAAACTACATCATGTCGATGCACGCCGGGATGCCGTGGATGCCGCAAATGCGCGTCTGGGTCCATGAATTCCGGGAAGTATAATCGGTAGCGGCTCCGGACGCTTCAATGAGAAACGAGCCTCCGGCCCGCCTCACCCCATGTAATTTCAAGAAAAACAGTGTAGCCAAGGCTCCCCTGCCCGCGGCTGCCCCGCCGTAAGCCGGGACGCCAGCAGATGAGCCGGCTGCACTGTTTTTTGCTTTACTCTAAGAGATAAGATTAGCGGAGGTTGCACTGCTCCATGTTCTGGTACGATTTGCTCGTCTTCATCCATGCCGTGTCGGCCATGGTCTCCATCGGCCCGTTCTTCGTCCTCATCCCCATGCTGCGGAAGCTTCATACGGCCGAAGGTCCGCTCAAGGCCTCGTTCCTGGATTCCTTCCACTTTGTCGTCCGCTTGTCGAAGCATACCGGCCATGTTCTTGTGGGCTCCGGCCTACTGCTGATGTGGCTCGGCGGCTGGCCTTGGGATACCCCGTGGATCCTGGGCACGTTCGCGGTGCTCGTCGCCTCGCTGGTGTTCATGGCCCGGGCGTTCTCCCCGACGATCCGGAAGCTGCGCCAGGAAGGAAGCGACCGGGCCCCCCTGCTGCGCAAGCTGACGCGGTCGCTGTACATCTACCTGACGGTGCTCTTCATCATGCTGTGGATGATGATTACGAAGCCGCAGTTCGCATTCCTCACTTCCTGAAGCGGAGGAACGGTCCCTGCCTCACCGCGACAAACCTGAAGCGTCCTCTATAGGGCGCTTTTTTACGAGACGAAATCCACGCAAACGCTCGTCCCGTCCAGCACCTGCTTCATATGGGCCAAGACCTCCACATGCACCGGGTGGTCAGCATACACCTGCAGATCTTCGACCGAGTCGAACTTCGTGATCAGGGCGATATCGTAAGAACGGTCCAGGTGCAGGACGTCGATGCCCACTTCGATATGGCGCAGCACGTCAATTTTGCCCTCCATATTGCGGAGTACGGCAGCCGTGGCCTCGACGGATTCGGGCTGGCGGTCCTTCAGCTTGAAGAATACGATATGCGTCAGCATCATGCATTTCTCCTTTAATCTCGGGTATGCGGCGGCGGCTTGTCCGCCAAGGGTAAGGGAGCGATGCTCCACCGGTCCCTTTCGTGTTTCTTTGCAAAAAGTATGTAAGTTCCGTTCCGGAAGCAGGCTCCGGTCAAAGATCTTCCTTCCCCAAGGAAAGGACATGTCCTGCGGTCACCCGCATCCTCCTGCCTTTGTAGGTATACCTGATGGACACAGGTGGGACGCTTTATTATACCATTGTTCCGGTTCCCTTTTCTACAATAGGCGGCAGAAGCCAAGGGAAGCCGTTCCTGACAAAGACGGTGTGCGGACAAAACTCGCGGTTGGCCCGTAATACGTGAATAAAACCCAGGGAGGCCCTGGGTCATGCGGTTACATACGTAAATTCGGTCGTGACGATCCGGATGCGGTCGCCTTCTTTGAGCTCGTGCAGCTTATAGGGGACCAGTGCCTCCCCGTTCACAGTCGTTCCGTTGACGCGAACCGAGGTCCTTGATGCCTACGCTTCCGTCTGCCCCCCGTACGAGCTCGGCATGAAGCCGGGAGACCCCCATCTCGTCGTGCACCCAGTCCGCTTCGCCGCCGGTCCGGCCGATGATGAAGCTCGCCTTCGTCAGGCGGATGCGTTCCAGTTCTCCAGCGCGGTCAAGCTCCAGACAGGGAACGGCCGCCTCCGCTTCCCTCCCGGCCGGCTTGCCGCCCAGGAAGACCGTGGCGTCCGCCGGCCGGAGCAGCGTCGTTCGGCCCGCCAAATCATCCGCTCCCTGAACGGGTGCCGGAGAGGATGCGGTTGTCCCGAAGAATGAGGAGCCCTGTGCAGGGGAACCGGCAGAGGGCTCCGGGCCAAAATAGGCATCGACCAGCCTGCCTGCTCCTGCAGATGGGCTGCCGCCTATTGAAGGAGCCGCGGCCCCGGATGCCGTAAAGGAGCCTGCAGCCTCTTCCGGCTCCCATGCGAACGACTCCTCTCCGTTCCCGGTCAGCCCGGACGCCCCCGGTCTGGATCCCCATCCGTCGGTGCCGGGCGAGCCTGCACTCCGGTTAGCAGAGGCTGCGCTGAGCCCCAGCCCTTCCAGGAAGGCATTCGGCTCTTTGGATGGCCTAAGGCCCCCGCTCTCCTCCGGAGGCGGATACAAGGATTCGTGCGCGGCTTCCTCCGCTTTGCGCATCCGGCCGATCACCAGCAGGGCCGCCGCAGCGATGAGGAGCGTGGCTCCTGTACACAGATACAGCTTCGGTTCGCCGGGCGAATCGGCATACAGCTTCCAGACCATGCCCCACGCCAGGACGGTCATCATCGCGACATAGAACGGCTTTTTGCTCCGTGTCTTCCCGTCCGCCTCCAGGGCGGCCGCACCACCAGGGGCCGAAGGCTTCGCCGCCTCGCCCTGCAGACCGAGCCAGTCCGGTACGTTGAAGGTGCCTTCCTCTCCCCAGGGACGGGGGGCCGGGGCCGGTTCGTGTTCCCGCTCGGCTGTCCGCTGAAAAGCCGCAGTTCGGTTTGAAGCTGCTGCAGGTGCCGAATAAGCTTCAGCCCCCTTGTCGTTCTTGCGCAGCGTTCCGTAATCGTAAGCGGTCCGGTTGTCGGCTCCGCTCCTCTGTGTCCGGCCTCCGGATATGGCGGTCCCTCTCGTTCCTGCCGCTTCCGCTTCTCCTAACGCTCCCCGCGTCATCTCCGTTCCGGCGGGACCCTGCACTCCCTCCAGATAGCCCGCCTGACGGAGCAGCAGCTGCTTCAGCTCGGCTAACGAGAACGTTTCTTCCTGCTCCAGATAGCGCATCAGCTCCTGGTATCCTCCGCCCTGCAGCTCGGTCACCCGGTGGATCCAGCGCGAAGCCAGCTCCCTCAGATCTCCAGCAACCGAGCCTTTACCCTCCAGCCGTTCCACCGGCACATAGGTAAGCTGCAGGTCCTGCAGCCCGCTGCCGCAGTAAATGAAGTCCTCCTGCAGCATGTATCTGCCCGGCTGCAGCATGTAGACCATGGAGTCGCCGAGCACCTCCACGATCGACAGCAGCAGCCCGTAGTATTCGCGGAGCGTCAGTCTGCCCGACCGCAGCCAATGGGTGAGCATCCGTTTGCCCGTAATCGTGTAATACAGCAGTACGCTCCCGTCCCGGCTCTCCAGCTGGAGGGGGAGCAGTCCCGGAATGCGGTTGGCCGACAGCATGCTGAGCTGGAAGGAGGACAGATCCTCCTGCCGCAGCCCTTCCGCCGAGCTCAGCACCATGAAGTGCCCGTGCTCGCTCACATAATCGACCTGCAGTCCGTACAATACGGCATTCATCACTTGTAAGCCCCTTTTCTGTTCTTATTCCATTCATCGTCGTTACTGCTCTCCCCGGCCGTTCCCGTCGTTTTAACCAAGCCCAAGAGGGCCCTGCCACATGATGTATACCGCGCCCGGCAGCACCGCCCACATGAACGGGAACCGGATCCGCCGCATGCCTTCCCCTTCCCCGCTCCGCAGCACCCCCATATCCCGGAAGAACGCCAGCTGAAACAAACCAAAGAGTAGGGCCCGGACCCGCTGCAAGCCGTCGGATCGAACCAGCAGGATGCCGGCGCCGATCAGGCCGGCACAGAGCAGGGATGCCGCCATTGCTTCCAGCACGAACACGGCACCGCCGATGGCCCCGAGCGCACCGAAGAGCTTGACATCCCCGGCCGCAACAGCCCCAATCGCATAGAGCAGCAGCATCGGAAGAAAACCGGCGGCCATCCCGGCCAGCGATCCGCCGAGGCCGTTCACCCCACCGGCAGCCAGGCCAAGCAGCAGTCCGGCAACCGCCCCGGCAGCCGTCAGGACATTCGGAATCCGGCTGCGGGTCACATCCGTACAGAAGGCGGCAAGAAGAAACAAGGCGGCAGCGATCATCTCCATCAGACGCCGCCTCCCACCCAGGCCCGCTCCGTCGCTTTTTTCCTGAGGATCACCGTCTTTTTGAAAAACGGCACCTGGAACGTGTAAGCGTACTCCGCTTCGATCGAGAGGTAAGCCTCCTCCAGGTTCACCAGGTCCGGAAACTGCAGTGCCGTCACCTTGATCCGCGATTTGTGTAGCCGGCCTTCATCCGCGAAGGAGGCGATGATCGGGGAAGCTCTTTCCGCGATTTGGCGCTCTGCGGCTTCCTTCGCTTCCCCCGCCTTCTCGCCGCCCCACGCCTGAACCTGTTCCCGCTTCGACTTCTCCCACGCCACCAGCTGTACCAGCGGGGCCGGAATCCACTGAGCGTAGTTTTCAACGAACGCTTCCGTGTCGGCTGCCACCTGTGCCGCTGTGTTTACCTCGGTCAGCACCGTATCCAGCCAGGCGCTCGCCGGGGAGTTTTGCCAGGCCGCCTGCCCCTGCAGATACGCCGTACGCATCGGGTACATGTTCGCCGCCATCACCTTCGCCGCTTCCGACACCGCCGACTGCAGCGCCATCTCGGCCAGGGAGATGCGGATGAAGCCGACGAGCAGCATGACGAAGGCCAGGAAGAAAGGAAGCGTCAAAGCCGCTTCCAGCACCATGCTCCCCTTTTCTCCCCGAATGAGCTTTTTGCAGCCTTTCATCGTTCCACCCTTTTCCTGTTTCTAGTAAGCAAAATCCGCCGTTTGCATCAGCTCGCACCGATTGCCATCAGGTACACAGCCTCCGAATTCCGTCCGGCCGAGCGTCTTCATGATGGAAGGCAGAAACCACAGCCGCAGGGACGTGGTCGCCCTGCCCGAAATGTACGTGTTCGCCGAGGCGAGATCGAGCTCTGTGTTCAGCTGCAGCAGTGCCTGAATGCGGGAGAGCAGTACCGGCTCCCGGCTGTGCATGAGCAGGAAGATCCGCAAATAATCCTTGTAGTACAGCGTCAGCAGGTTGTTCGTAAATTTGCGCGAGAGCGGTACGGCCTCCCCGTGAATCAGCTTCTCGAGATCGTCCTGGGCCCGCAGCGCGCCTTCGGTCACAGCCGCCAGGACGACAAGCATCGGCGACCCGGCAGCCAGCGCCTCATTGCGCGGCTCGGTCAGCGCTTCCGCTGTGCCGACCGCCAGGCGGAAGGCGAACAGCTCGGCATAGGCAAGTGAATAATTGCCTGCGCAGGAGCGGGCTCCGTAGAGCAGGAACTCCACTTCCTGGTTCGTCAGCGGATGCTGCTCCGGCTGGGACAGCTCCTTGGATACGATCACCCGGCCGTGCGGGTCCTTGTGCAGCCCGAGCGTCCGGTAGCTGAACCTGCTCACCGCGAATTCGTCGATGTAGAATTCGTCGCGAACCTCACCGAGCATATCGCCAAGCGAAGAGAACAGCTTCAATGCGCTGAGCCCCGCGCCGTCCGCGGAATCCAGATCTACCGACGGTACGGAGGTGTCCGGACTTCCGGCCTGATTGAGCGCCATATAAGCGCCGTAAAAGCCGGTATCCCCTGCAGCTGCGGGATTGCCCAGCAGCGAGTGGTACTGTGCCTCATGCGGATCTACGCCGGACATGATGCTGCAGCCGCCGATGCCTCTTTTGACCTTGTCGAGCACGACGCCCGTCTTCGTCCGCTCCTCCCGCTTGGCAGCCTCCACGCGCTGGTTCCGTCCGATCCGCTCCTCCTGGGAAGCCTGATGCTTCGTATAGAGCGTCCCCACCTGCTGGTGGAATCCGTCCAGGCCCGCGGTCGTTGTCGCATACTTCTGCTGCGTGAACATCAGGCCGTCACCGATCTGGGCGTTCACGCCGGCGAAGAGAGACACGGCTGCACTTACGCCCGCTTCCCAGGTATCCAGCTCCTGCCGGTCGAACCGCTGCACGCTGGCGTATACCGCTTCGCTGCCGGATGACGTACCTCCGCCGCCGGAAGCGCCGGAGACCGTGCCCAGCTCCGCATTGAGCTGGTCGTTCGCGGCTTTGCCCGCCTTCATCGCAGCGAGGAACCCGTCCTTGCGCTGGGACAGATCGTCATAGTCTTTCTGGGCCTTGACCTTCAGGACGGCAATCAGCTGCGCATACCGGAGAATATCCTGGAGCAGCGCCTCAAGATCCGCCATCCTCCCCATCGCCTCGGTCACCTGATCCTGCAGGGCCTGCTTCTCCTGGATCAGTGCCGAGATGGACTGGGCGGCCGCAGGTCCCGCCATGGCAAGTGCCGCAATCGAGCTGTTGATGGAGGAGATCTGGCTCTTCAGCGAAGCAATCTCCGTCTTCACGTTCTGCAGCGACTGCCGCACTTCATCGAGCGTATGAAGCCCGATCCGCCCGCTGAGCTCATTGAGGTCGCGGAGCTGGGCCGTATAAAAGGGATGCGCGTCAAGCGACATCTGCCGAATGCGAAGGAACTGGTCCCACGCTTCCCCGAGCTTCGCATCGCGCTCGTTCAGCAGCTTCTCGATCTTGGCCGCATTCTCCGTAAACTGGGCGGCCTGTCCGAGATTGCCTGCAACTCCCGTCTTCTTCAGCTTGTCGCTGAGCTCAAGCGAGAAGATCAACGGTGCCCGGTACTTCATCTCCTCCAGGATCTGGCCCTTAAGCTGTTCGTGATTGGCGAGTGAATACATTGGTGTCACTTTGGCCGACCCTTCGACCATATGCTGATCGACGAACCGGAACCCGCCGGTGTCGCCCGGCGCCGACAGGTTGCCCTGAACCGTTCTGGTGAAAATGTCCCCCGCCTTGCTCTCCTCCGGCAGCCCGTACAAGCCGTAGGCCTGAAGCGCCGGGGAAAAAGCGGACATCGACGAGCGCACGCCCGCCTTGACCGCATTCTCGGCTTCCTTCTGTGCCGTCTTCCAACGGACAACATCAATCAGCAGGCCGCAGAGCAGAAACACCGGGATGAAAATCAGGATCAGGTAGGTCGATACGGCGCCCGCTTCGTCCTGCAGGAATGCGCTGCTGCGACAGGTGTACCACTTCGGGGCGAAGTTCTTACTCGTGCCCGTGGTGTTTTTCGTGCTTGTACCCTCATCGGATATGGCTTGTACTTCAGTGCCACCTTCGCTGCTTCCTTTTGGGAACTTTAGCGTGCTTCTCCTGGATCGCAGCGCAGGAACCCCATCTCGGCCCAGCTGCTTCACCAGCTTGGCATACAGCCTCGTGAATCCCTTCACCTTCCGCTTATGACACAGCCGATTTTGTCCTTCCATGCCCCTTCTCCTCCCTTCTCGTCCTACTCATGCAGCACCACCACAATTCCCTGCCGCTCGAGCTCCGCTTTCAGACCGCCCGACAGCTTGACTTTGTCCGCCTTGGACAGCTTGAAAAAATGCCACACCACGCCCTGCACCTGGGTGCCCTGCTTCAAGAGCTCGGCATCCTTCGGCATCTGGACTTCCCTCAGATTCTTCTCGTTAAAGGTGTAGTAAGCCTGATGAGCCACCCCGCCGGCATCCAGCGCATCCACCGTTCGCTTCGTCTGCGGATCCACTTGGATGACCTGTTCCGTTCCGGTCACGAGCAGCCGCAAATAATTCGCCGCCTGCGCATGGGACGAAATCCGGACGGGCTCCTTGGGCTCACCCTTCGGCTCCACCATAGCTGCCAGCGCCGCTTTCGGCTTGATCCGCCCCTGCACCTCACTGATGAACGTGCGGGTCAGATCCGTCAGCCGGATCGTCTCCACCGGGTCCACGACATAGGACTGCGCTCCCGCCTGCACATCGTTCCTGCCCCAAAGCTTGACCGCGAACGCCGGCAGGTGCGCCGACTTCTGGAGTGCCGCACCGACATAACGAAGCAGTCCTTGGTTGCTGTAAGACAGCTCGCCGCTGATGGCGGACGGCAGCTGTCCCGCCGTCCGCTGCAGCTTGCCCTCGGGCGAGCTTCCGCCGGCCGCTCCCCCGCTGGAGGGGAGCGCAACGGAGGCAGGACTAACCGGCAGCATGAAGCTGAACAGATTCGACATGTGATCATCCGTCAGCCGCCAGTAGAGACCGTCCCGTTCGCCGTTCATTACGGCACCCGTCCGGTACTCCTTCTTGGAATTATCCCAGTTGTAGGCGGTCCGGTTCGCGGATACCGAGGCAGTCTGATACAGATTCGCCTGATGGTACACGTACAGGGCCAGGAAGATCAGCAGCACGGTTGCCAGCAGGATGGCCGGCATCGTCAGCGACGCTTCGATGCTGAACTGCCCCCGGCTGTCTCTAACAAAGCGTTGGAGGCGAAGTGGAATCGCGTGCATGGATGCTCGTCGATGAGATGCTCCGGGAACCTCCGGCACAGCCGGTTGCGTGTTTCCAGCCCCACTGTTCATCGGATTACTTCGGCGAGAGGTTGGTCGCGTCCGAACCGATCTTTCCCGTCTCCGTGTTGATCTGGGTATCCGCCGCACCGAATAAGGACTGCATCCATTTCATGATCCACTTCCGAAACGCAATCGCGATGATCAGCAGCACCGCGATAATCATCAGAATTTCCAGCGTGCCCAGCCCATCCTCTTCCTTCCAAAACCGGTTCCAAGCCATCTTCATTGTTGTTTTCATGTTCTTTTCCTCCGTTAATTCGAATGTTGTTAACTCTTCATCATGAATAAAGCCGGGGCCGCAACAAGCACCATCACTACGAAAAAAATCAGTACCATTGGGAACACCATCTTCGACGAGGCTTCTTCTCCGAGCGTGCGGGCCTGCGCCTTGCGCTTCTCCCACAGGGTGACGGACAGCTCCTTGAGCGTCATCACCAGCTCATCGCCGCCGCGCTTGTAATTCAGCAGGATTGTCGTTGTAAAAAGAGAGACTTCCTGCATCCGGCACCGCTTGCTGAAATCCTCCATCGCTTTGGCGAAGGGGGCGTTCATCTTGAGGGCCTGCACCGTCTGCCCGAGCTCCTCGTAGAGCGGAGAGTTCGGAGTCCGGTTCCCCTCTACCGTCCTGACCAGCGCCTGAGGCACGGTCTCGCCCGCACCGACGAGCAGCATGATCCGGTTCAGCAGCTCCGGCAGCTCGATCAGCATCTGCCTGCGGCGGGCCTTCAGCTCGCCTGCCGCCCCGCGGTACATCAGAAAGGGGACGAAGAGCATCAGCACGATCCCGTAGGCGAGCATCTCCGCATTGCCTCCGGCGGCCCAGCCGGCCATCGCCGAGAGGCACAGCATGCCGTAAGAGAGAGCGACGGCTTTGGCCGCAAACCACTTGGTATGGGCGAGCGCCGGCTTCGCACCGTGCAGCCCCACCATGATCTGGAATACTTTGCCGAGCGGCTCCGACAGCCTGTCGCTGAGCCGGGCGCGGTCCATCAGCCACAAGGCGGCGAGGCTCCCCCAATACATGGGATCCGAAGCTTTCAGCCCGGCATGCTCGCGGACCCACGCCCCGTACTGCGCCCCCCCGGCCCGGCCGGCCGCCGCCGCGCCGATCAGCAGGGCAAGCAAAAGTACTAACATCCACACGGCGTGTCACACCTTTATGTTCATTATTTTTTGGGTGATGAGATAGCAGGCGAACAGGACCAGCAGCGCGCCGACCATGATGACCACGCCGCCCCCATGATACAGGGGCTCCATGTAGTCGGGCGTCGTCCACACCAGGAAAGCAATGAACAGTACGGGGGCTGCGGAAAGCACCCTCGACTCGAACCTCTTCTGGGCGAGCATGACACCGATCTCCTGCTCAATATCGAGCTTGTCCTGAATCACCAGCGCCGTCCGCCGGATCACCTGTACGAGATTGCCTCCCGTCCGCTTGCAGGTGACGAACACCTCGGCGAACTGGCTGATCTCGTCGATATGCGCCCGGGCGCTGAAATTCAGCAGCGAGCTCTCGATCGTCTCGCCGTTCTCCAGGCGGCGCAGAATCATCCGCACCTCCCGGACGATCATCGTGTCCGGGTCCGGGTACAGCAGGCCGAGATCCTGAAGCGCCTCCGCAAACGCCGATTCCACGGAGCGGCCTGCGCCCAGCGAGGACGACAGAGCGGCGAGCATCTGCTTGAACTGCAGCTTGAGCTGGGCCTGGCGCCCGCGGATGAGCTGCCGGTGCCGCAGCAGCGGCGCGTACAGGCCGCCTGCTCCCAGCAGGAATAGGGCGAGGGGCGATTGAAAGAAGGTCCAGGCGACGAAGCCCATCGCTCCGGCTCCAACCAGTGCGGAGAGGAGCACTTGAGACATGCTCATGTCGTATTCCGCGTAATCCGCCAGCCTCGGAATGCCGCCGACCGCTGTTCCCTTCCTGCGGAACGGGCCCAGCACAATATCCGCCCGGCTGCGAATTGCGGCAGACTGCAGCAGATTCATATCCATCCGTTTCGTTGTTGTCACCTCCTTACCAAGCCTCCCTACCAAGCTAGTCTGCCTTACCGGCCAAGCCGGCTGCAGCCAGCTTCCATGTACACTGCAGCCGGTTCCCTGTAGGTACCAAAGATCCCATGATCCGGCCTTCGGGCGTTTCTCCCGTTTCCTGGAACCGGTAGAGCGGATTCAGCACCACTTCCCCGTTCTCCACGCCGATCACCTCGCTGATCTCGGTTACCCGCCTCGTCCGGTCTCTGAGCCGCTGCAGATGGACCATGAGGTCGAGCGCCGAAGCGATCTGCTTGCGGACGACCTCGACGGGAAGCGCCGCACCGCTGAGCACCATGGTCTCCAGACGGCTGAGCATATCCGCGACCGAGTTGCTGTGGCCCGTTGACAAGCTGCCGTCATGGCCCGTATTCATTGCCTGCAGCATATCGAGCGCCTCCGCCCCCCGCACCTCGCCCACAATGATCCGGTTCGGCCTCATCCGCAGCGATGAACGGATCAGGTCGCGGATGGTGATTTCGCCCTTGCCTTCCGTGTTCGCGTTGCGCGTCTCGAGGCTGACCAGGTTCGGGATACCGCGGATCTGCAGCTCGGCCGAGTCCTCGATGGTGAGTATCCGCTCGTCCGGCGGCACATACTGCGCCAGTGCGTTGAGGAAGGTCGTTTTACCGGAGCCCGTCCCGCCCGAAATAAAAATGTTGTACTTGGCTTTCACCCAGCTTACGAGCACCGCGGCCGTCTCTGCCGTCAGCGCTGCCCGTTCCACGAGATCATCCAGGGTCATGGGGTGTTCCGGAAACTTCCGGATTGTCATCGCCGGCCCCTGCAGGGCGATCGGCGGCAGGACAATATTGACACGCGATCCGTCCGGCAGCCTCGCATCCACGATCGGGCTCGATTCGTTAACGATCCGGTTGACCCGGCCGACAATGGCCTGAATCGCATCCTCAAGCTTCTCACGGCTCTCGAACCGGATGTCGGTCTCGAGCACCCGCCCGTCCTTCTCGATGAAGATCCGGTCGTGCGCGTTGATCATGATCTCGGTGATGCTCTTGTCGTCAACCAGCGGCTGCAGCACATCGAGGCCGCGGAAAGAGTGGAACAGCTCTTGTACCAGGAGATGCTTCTGGCCCGATGTCAGGAAGGTGTGGCGCGAGAGGGCGAACACCTCTTCCTCGATCCGTTCGATCAGCTCCGCATCCGTCAGCGCATGTCCGTAATCCAGATTCTCTTGGATACGCCGTTTCAGCTGCAGCTTCAGCTCGGGCAGTGTGACACCGGCCTGCACCGCATCCGTGTTGAGCCTCATAAGCCGGCCCCCGAGCCAACCGGCTCCAGCAGGAGGCCGGCTGCATCCTCAAAGGCCGGTGCCCGGTGCAGCTGGCCGATCCGGCTCACCGCTTTCCACTCCGGAACATACGGCAGCCGGTGATGAATCTTCAAGCCGTACTCTTCAAAAGAGTTCAGCGGCGCCCCCGTACTCCGGTTCAGCACGAACCGCACCTTGGACAGCCAGGAAGCCCGCGGCGTCTCCTTGGCCTGCATGCTCCGCAGCAGCCTCGAACACTTGTGCAGGTGCACCAGGTCATCGGTGACCAGCCACAGGATGTTATCCGCCGGTCCGAACAACGCCGACGAAAGCGCAGGTGCGTACGAATCGGTATCGACGATCAGTACGTCATACAGCCCTGATGCGCGGACCGCTTCGACGAGCCCCGACGCGTGCTCCGCGCCAAGCTCTTCGAGCTCCTGCGGCTCGGCCGCCGGCGGCACATAATCGAACCTGCCGTAGCCGTGACGGCGGACCAGTCCCTCCAGCCTGCCCGCCGCGGCCGCCGGATTCATCCGGGCGTAGTACAGCAGGCGTGAGAAGGTCTCGCTGTCCCCTCCCGTCTCGTCCGTGAACCAAGGGAGCGACCCATAACGCTCCAGGCTCAGCAGCAGCACCCGTTCGCCGCGGAGCGCGAGCCGGCGGGCCAAGTGCACGGCGGTCACCGTCTTGCCGGTCCCCCCGCCGGCTGAATGGACAAGTGCAACCCGGGTGCCCCGGATGCCCCGCAGCGGGAGAGCGGCGTTGTACTCATTGTAATGGGAGGCGACCGCGCTCATCAGACGGTCCAGCGGCTGGTATCTGCACAGCACCGGATATTCCAGCACGCCGCCCTGCGCCGCGGATTCGCTCAGGATCACGACGGCACCGGCCGGATGAACAAATACCTCCTCCGGAAGAGGGAGCCAGGATTCGTGAACGAGCAGAATCCGCGCCTCCTTCTCCTCCAGCAGATAGCGCAGGCCTTCCTCCCCTGCCGTAAACCGCTTTAAGCGGAACCTTTCGGCGAAGGCGGAGCCCCGGATGTAGGCGGAAAGCATCTCTCCGAAGTAAGCATCGTCATCCAGCAGCGCCAAGGTCATCGGTCCCATGTGGTTTCTCTCCTTTCGGCCATCTGTACGCAACGCAAAAAAAGCACGCGCTGCCGGGACTTCCGTCCCGGACAGCGGTGCTTCCGCTAGTCAGATGGTATATTCTGTTGACCGTAATTCGTTATATCGAACAACCTCGATAATCCGTATTATAGCATGGCTGTTAGATTTTGCAAGAAGAAATTTACAAGAGCCGATGCGGGTACTCAGCCCCGCTTCCCTGCGGCCGCCGTCCAAACGACCTTCGGCTTGCCATAGCGGTTCATCGTGCTCTCCGTGAGCTCCGGCAGCTCCCATTCCCTCAGCAGCTCCTCAAGCTGCTTGCGGTCAAAGAACCGCTTGCGCTGGCCTTCCCACTCATAGTAGTCCGGCTCCAGGCGAACGCCCTGCCCCGCGCCGAATGCCGTGTCCCGGACTGAGTTCACCCGGCACAGCAGCGTACCGCCGGGACGCAGCACACGCCCGATCTCGCGGACAATACTCACCGTGACGTCCCACGGAAAATAGTGCAGGCTGAGATCGGCGATCACCACTTGGGCCGCCCCGTCCGCGAAGGGCAGCGGTTCGGTAAGATCCAGCTGCCTGACATCGGCCTCCGGCACGAGCTCCTTCACCCGCCGCAGCGCCTCGGCTGAGGCATCACAGGCCACTACGCGGTATCCGCGCTCGCTCAGGTAGAGTGTGTCGTTGCCGGCCCCGCACCCGAGATCGATAACCGGCGTATCCCGCGAAAGCTCCAGCTGCGGCCGGAACGTCTCCAGCCATAAGTCATACCGGACATCCTCCGGCCGCAGAGCTTCGTATATTCGGTCCCAATAACGCTCTCTACCTGGCATGCGGATTCCAGCCCTTCTACTTCTTGATGAAGAACAGCGTCAGCTCTTCCCGGTTGTGGAACAGCTGCTTGGCGCGCTGCAGATCGAGCTGCGGCGACAAGTCTTCGACGACCTCGCGGATCGTCTGGAACGCCTTGCGGTGCATGAGCTTCACCGTGATGATCGCCGTTCCGCCGCTTTGCAGCGAGTACAGCAGCCCGTTCACGAGGCGGGCCATCTGCCGGTGGCTCCAGCTCATGTCGCATACGAGCAGGTCGAAGCTGCCTTCCCCGAGCTTTACCTGATCAGCCTTCTTCGGCAGGTAGGTCAGACGCGGATGGCGCAGCAGCGAAGCGTCGAGCTTCGCGGGATCGACGGCCGTGACCTCCAGGCCCCGCTCCAGCAGCAGCGAAGTCCAGCCGCCGGGAGCCGCCCCGATATCCAGCGCGCTGCGGTAAGCCGACAGGTCGAGGCCGAAGGCGGCTTCGGCCTCGAGCAGCTTGAACTTCGCGCGCGAGATCTGTCCGTCCTCCCGGCGGAAGCGGACCGCGCCGCCCGGCCAGTCGGACAGGTTGTCCTCCGGCCGCGACAGCCCGAAGTACAGCGCGGCATCCGTGCCGAGCACGGAGAGCACGAGCTGCGAGCCGCGGACCACAGGCTCCGCATGGTATTCGCGGGTAAACAGCTCCTCGGCGGCCGCCTTCATCTCGGGCAGGGAGAAGCCCGGAAGCACCGAGCCCTCCCCTTTGCGAAGCTGCACCGCCACGGTCCGGCCGGAGATGCGCTCGGCCGGTTCCCCGGCAAGATACGAGGTCAGCTCGCGAACCGCTTCCTCCGTCGTGCCGCCCCAGGCTATCGCCCGTTCAACCGGCATGATATGCCGCAGGAATACAGGCTCCTGCTCCTGCAGGCGCCTGACAACTTCCTCGCGGGGCAGCTCCAAAACAAAGGAGAACACTTCGTTCGGAACAACCCACTTGGTTTTGACATCCTGCCCGAACAACCGGCGGATTTCCTCCTGCGCCTGCTGCGCGAAGCCCCGGTTGGCCGTACCCAAAAACTCGCTTGTCATTTCACTCATGGCTGCACCTTAATCCAAGGCCGGTCCCCCGCCCACTCGATCGAGAGCGGAACGCGGAACGCCTTTTCCAAATGTTGTTCTGTCAGTACTTCCTGTTTCGGCCCGGCCGCCAGCACCCGTCCTTCTTCGATGAGCAGAACATGCGTGAACAGCGGGATGATTTCTTCAATATGATGCGTTACATAGATGATGGTCATGCTCTGGGCCGCCAGCTCGTTGATATTGGCGAGCAGACGCTCCCTCTCGTAGAGATCGAGTCCGGCACACGGCTCGTCCATAATCAGAATGGACGGGCGGGTCATGAGGGCGCGCGCGAGCATCACTTTGCGCCGTTCCCCCTGGGAGAGGGTCGACATCGGCTGCATATCGAGATGCTTCAGACCGACGGAATCGAGCATGGCAAGCGCCTTGTCCCGCACGTCGCCCGGGATTTGTTCATAGAAGCGGAGATACCCGTACTCGCCAGTAGCGACGATCTCCCAGACCGGGTCGGCCGGACTCAGCTTTTCATAGAGGGTCTGCGAAATATAGCCGATGCGTTTGCGCACCTCGCGGACGTCGCAATCGCCGTATGTATGGCCCAGCACCTCCACCCCTCCGGAGGTAGGGAATTGATAACCGTTGATGAGCTCGAACAGGGTCGTCTTGCCCGAGCCGTTGCGCCCGAGAATGACCCAATGCTCTCCTTCTTTCACGTGAAGAGAAACGTTCGACAGGATGCTGCGCTGCTCTCTGATAAATACAATATCGGATAAGGACACTACTTGCGACATATGAACCACCTATTCTTGTGCGGATTCGGCTGCTGCCTGCAGCAGCTCGGGAGGGACGGGACCGGCGGAGAGCTCCACGCTCTCCGGCTTGGAGGCGTACAGCGCCTGATACATGCTCTGCCGGCCGGCGGGGGAAGACGAATGCAGGAAGATCCGCCGGGGAAAAAGCGAATCGCGGATCATCGCGTGCACAAGATCCAATCCGCTGGGCTGACCCCATCCCAGATCAAAATCGAGGGACAGGATGTCCACCTCGCATTCCTTCAGGAGCAGCAGGCACTCTTCGCCGCTGCGGGCCAGAACAAAGCCCGGCGGGCAGGCTCGCCAGTCGTCCATATACACATGGATCAAGAATCTCTCAGCTCCTCCAGATAGCGGATTTCGGGCGCATGGGTGAGTCCACGCGGCACCGGGGTTTCAAGCACCAGAGGAAGCGTCTTCCGGCTGCGGAGGGCAGGCGAAGCCAGCAGCTCGCGGAACCGCACCTCGCCCATCTCGCCCCTGCCGATCATGGCATGCCGGTCTTTGCCGGCCCCCCACGGGTAGACGGAGTCGTTGAGATGGACGGCATGCAGATGGGGCAGGTAGCCCGTCTGCAGTGCATGCGCCTCAAGGCGGGACCAGCCTTTCTCCCCCGATGGCCACAGGCCCGAGGCGAACGCATGGCAGGTATCAAGACAAAAGCCGACCTTGTCCGGATAGGCGCACAGCGAGCGGATCTGCACGAGCTCCTCGAAGGTCGTGCCCATGCGCGAGCCTTCGCCCGCCTGATTCTCAATCAGGAACAAAGCCTCTCCCTTGTAGCCGTGAAGCACTTCATTCACACATTGTATAATATTTTTGTAGCCTTGTAACGGGTCCGGTCCCTTATATTTCCCAAAATGCACGATGATGCCGACGGACCCGCACGTGTCCGCGATCTCCAGGTCGTTGCGCAGCGAAGCCACCGTCGCTTCACGCAGCCCCGGATCGTCTACGGCCATATTGACCGGATACGGGGTATGGGCAATGGCGGACAAGCCGTGCTCGCGGCACAGCCGGGCGCAGCTCTCGGCGTCCTGCCGGTTGAAGCTTTTGACGGCAAGGCTCCGGGGATTCTTCGGAAAATACTGAAACGACTCCGCCCCCAGCTTCAGCGCGGTCCGTGCCGCTTCGGTATACCCGCCGCGGATACTGATGTGACATCCGAGTCTCAAGTAAAAGCCTCCTCCTTCCGCCGGGTCAGTGCTGGCAGTTCAGACAGCAGAACGACTTCTTCGACGAGACCTCCTGCCGGACGATGGGCTGGCCGCACCGCTCGCACGGCTTGCCCTCCGCATCGTACACACGGCAGCGGGCATCGAATCCGCCGGTCAAGGGATCGCCCGGGTACAAGGGCATCTCCATATAGCCGCCGTACCGGGTCGCTTCCGTCAGCACCTCCCGCATGGAGGCATGCAGCTTCCGGTATTCCTCAGTGGATAACGTGGCCGGACGCCTGGAAGGCAGAAGCTTCGCCATGAAGCAGATCTCGTCGCTGTAGCAGTTGCCGATGCCGGCCAGCACGCTCTGGTCGACGAGATTGCTCTTGAGCGTCCCCTTGCGGGGGCGCAGCCGCTGCTCGAACGCTTCCTCGGTCAGCTCCGGGTCGAACGGGTCGGGTCCGAGCTTCTTCATCAGCTCGGCCGTCTCCTCCGGCGTATGCAGGTGCAGGTAGCCGAGGCGCAGTCCAATAAAAAACAGATGCTCATCCCCAAATGAGATGCGCACCTGTATCGTACGGTCCGGCTGATCCTCGAGCCTGCCGTAATATAGAATGCCGCCGATCATGAGGTGCAGCACGAGCACGTTCCCTGTTGTCAGATGAAACAGCAGGTGCTTCGCACGGCGCTCGATGACACGGACGGACGAGCCGATCACATCCATGCGGAACCGCTCGGGCGCCACGTTGATGGACTTCTCCCGGCCGATCTCGGCGCCGGTGATCGTCCGGCCCGTGATGCGGCCGCTGAGCAGAATACGGTAATTCTCCATTTCGGGAAGCTCGGGCATGGGACAGGTCTCCTCTACAGACAGATCTTCCCTTGTATTGCCCGAAACGGGAACAATTATACGCTGCCTCCCTCTCCGGCATCCCCGAACAAGGAGAGCTGCTCCCCTCCGGCCGCTGTTCCCCGCTTGCGCTGACGCCGGGCTTCACCCGATCCGCCGGGAACGCCCGCCCCATCGGCTGCAGAACGCTGCTTCCGCGAGGAAGGCGAGGAACGGCGCACCGTCTCTGCTTGCAGCGCCTTGCGTTCGAGCCGTTCCACCCGCTTCGCGAGCGCCGCCTCTTCCGCATCCGCCGTCCCCGCTGCCCGCGCGGGTCTGCGCTTGCTGCTTCGCGTCAGCGCGCCGCGTCTCCACAGCAGGTCCTGTGCCTGCCGGGCATACGCCAGGGCCAGATCAAACCGCTTCGTCTTATGCTCGTGATACATCGACAGCTCGATGCAGGGCTCAAGCGATGCGGTCCTCCGGCCCTCCTTCAGCTCAAGGTACAGCTCCCACAGCGCGCAGGCTTCCCCATAGCGCCCCCGCCGCTTCATATACTGCGCGAGCGGGAGCAGCGGCGAAGGTACGCCATCCGCGGCGTCCTCCGCCTCCGCCGGCAGGCCTGAGGCAGGCTCCGCCGGGCGGGAGGCCGTGCGGCTGTCCCGGCGGGAGGCCGGAGTGGTCTCGGCGGCTGGGCTGGCCCCCGCCTCTTGCTCCCCGTGCGTCCCCGCGTGGGTGCCCGTATCTGCCGGCTCCGGCGCCGAAGGGCCTGCACTCCCGGCATCAGCCAACGGCAAGGGAACGGAATCAGCCTCCCCCCCTGCAGAGCCGCCTGCCAGCAGCTCGTCCGCCAAGGCGAGCAGCGCTTCGTCCGCCCGCTCGGCCAGCCCCGCCTTCTCGAGCCACAGGCCAAGGCGGAACCACTCCTCCGTGCCGTAGGCGCGGACGTCCTTCCAGCTCAGGCTGCCTTCAAGCAGCCGGGCGAACAGGACGGCCAGCCCGGCGAGGGAGAGCACATCGAGCTCGTTGTGCAGGAAGACGCCCTGCAGCACGAGCGGGTCCTTCTCGGCGAGGTAGCGGAAATACAGGACGGGCGCCATCGCGCCGGGTACGTCCCCGTCCCGCCGCACGCCGAGCCGCAATTCTTCCACAAGCCCCAGCCGGCATGACGGCAGGGTGTGCTTCCACAGCCGCCGGGACGGATACAGGAAGTCGAGATGCGCAGCCGGCTCTTGGTCCATGCGCAGCCGGTTCATGATGTACCGGTTGCGGACAATCGGCCAGTCGAACGACTTGCCGTTGTAGGAGATGAGGATCGGGCGGGTCCGCAGCTTCTCCTGCAGATACCCGAGCATCGCCGCCTCTTCGCCCGGATGGCGGATCAGCATCTGCTCGACGACGAAGGAATCCCCTTCGTAGAAGCCGATGCCGATCATGAACGGCACGTTGCCCGCGCCATGGCCGAGCCCTGTCGTTTCCGTGTCGAGGAAGAGGAACTGCTGATGCCATTCGTCAGTCTGCCTGCCGTACACGGGATCGCTTGGAAGCGGGTCTGCGGACTCCCCTGAAGGAGTTCCCTGCTTCTCTTCGGAACGCCCACGGCGGAGCCCTTCGGGTTCCGCTCCGTCTTCCGGCCTGTCAACAGGCTCACTCGCGGCCCCTCTGCTCCACGGCCCTTCCGTCAGCAGCGCCGCAAGCGCCCGCGCCCGTCCGGCGAGCGCACCGAGCTCGGAGGTGCCGTGCATGTCCTCCCCGCTGTACGTGCGCCGCCGCAGCACGAACTCACCCCACTCGGCCCGGGCCATTCCTGCCCCGATGACGTGCCATTCGTCATCCGGCGCTGAGCTCCCTTCAGCGATACCACCGGCTTCGGTTCCGGGGGGCTCGCTAAGCACAGCTGCAGCCCCTGTGGCCGTGCCTGACTCCCTACTAGGCGTCTTCGCATCGGCCGCTTCCTTATCCATACCGCTCTCGTAGGCGGCGGCCGTCACCACGCCAGCAGGAACGGCTTCAGCCTCCGCCCCGACCTCAGCCCCCGCTGCGCCACCGGAGAGCCCGTCAGCGTCGGCCCTTCCGCCCGCCGAGCTGCCCGCCTGCGGCGCCGCCTCTTCCTGTGCCTGCGCAGCCTGGGATTCGCCAGACGCCGCTCCCGGCTTCAGATGCCGCAGCAGCCTATCCCGCAGCGAGCTCATCGTGTACCTCCCAGCCGCTTCAGAAGCCCGAGCGAGAGCTGCTTGCCGGTCAGCCCGACCTCCTCGATCGGCCCGACACAGGCCGGGCAGCCGCTGAGGCAGCCGCACGAGGAGATGATCCGCTCCGCCTCGGCGAGCAGCTGGCCGTGCACCTCGTACAGCCGCTCGCTGAGACCTACGCCGCCGGGATAGCGGTCGTAGAAGAAGATTGTCGGCTGCTTGTTGTGCACCGCCTTGACCTGCGGCACGACGCGGATGTCATGCGGGTCGCACATCAGATACAGCGGGGCGATGTGCACCAGGACGTTGGAGAGGCCGAGCAGCGCGAACTGCATGTCGTTCACCGACATCTGCGCCGCCACCTCCTCGTCGAACGTGAACCAGTAAGAGCTCGTATGCAGCTCCTCCTCCGGTAGATGGATCGGCCCCGAGCCGATGTTCTCGTGCGTGCGGAGCTTGATCTTTTTGAAGATGGTCGCCTTCGCATTCACCGTCACTTCGCCGAACTGGCGCTTCAGCCCGTGGTCGACGGCCTCGCGCTGCACATGCAGCACCTTCAGCTGGACCGCAAGCGACGCATCGGTGAAGTAATCGACGTCGACTTCCCGGATGTACGCTTTTTTCTCCTCGTAGTCGAGCTTCTCGACCTGGTACTGCACGCCCTCGTGGATATAGATCGCTTCCTCGTGGATCATGGTCGGCGCGCTGAAGCGGTCGACCTCGCCGATGACCTTGGCGCCGCTTGTCATGTCGATGATGATGAAATTCTCCTGCGCCGCCGAGCGCAGCGAGATATCGTGCGCCGGGAACGACTGCTCCATCCAGTGCCAGCGGTCCTTCACCCGGTGCAGGATGCGCTCCTCGGTGAGGAATTCGAGAATGTCCTTCAGCGACTCCCCGCCGAACTTCTCCCCTGCCTCGAACGGCAGCTCATACGCCGCACACTTCACATGATCGACGAGAATGATCAGGTTGTCCGGCTCGATCAGCGCCCGTTCCGGCGGACGCTCGATGAAGAAACGCGGATTCTGGATCATGTACTGATCCAGCGGATTGGAGCTCGCCACGAGGAAGGTGACCGAGCTCTCCTGCCGGCGTCCGGCGCGGCCGGACTGCTGCCATGTGGAGGCGATCGTCCCCGGATAGCCGTTGAGCACGCACGCCTGCAGCTGCCCGATATCGATGCCGAGCTCGAGCGCATTGGTCGAGACGACTCCGCGGATCTCCCCGCTGCGCAGCCCCCGCTCGATCTCCCGCCGCAGCTTCGGCAGGTAGCCGCCCCGGTAGCCGCGGATCGACTTTGAGCCGAGCTCGTTCACAACAAGCTCCTGCAGGTACGTCAGCAGAATCTCCACACGGACGCGGCTTCTCGCGAACACGATCGTCTGGATGCCCTGCTTCAGCAGCAGCCCGGCGATCTTGCGCGTCTCAAGCACGCTGCTCCGGCGGATGCCGAGCTGCTGGTTCACCACCGGCGGGTTATAGAACACAAAATGCTTCTCCCCCGCCGGCGCCCCGTTGTTGTCCACCAGCGATACCGCCTCGCCGATCAGCCGCTCCGCGTGCTCCTTCGGGTTGTCGATCGTTGCGGAGGCGCAGATAAACTGCGGGTTCGAGCCATAGAAGCGGCAAATCCGCTTCAGGCGCCGGATCACGTTGGCGACATGGCTGCCGAACACGCCCCGGTACGTATGCACCTCGTCGATGACGATGTACTTCACGTTCTCGAACAGCTTCACCCACTTCGTATGGTGGGGAAGGATCGCCGAATGCAGCATGTCCGGGTTCGTCACAACGATATGGCCCGCGTTGCGGATCGCCGTGCGTACGGCGGGCGGCGTGTCGCCGTCATACGTATGGGTCTTGATATCCGCCCCCATGACGTTCGCCAGCTCCTGCAGCTCCGCCACCTGGTCCTGCGCCAGGGCTTTGGTCGGAAACAAATAGAGCGCCCGGGCGCTCTCGTCGGTCAGTATGCCCTGCACGACCGGCAGGTTGTAGCACAGGGTCTTGCCCGAAGCCGTCGGCGTAACCGTCACGACATGGCGGCCCTTCGCCACCTCGCGGAACGACTGGGCCTGATGGGTGTACAGCTGCGAGACGCCCCGCGCAGCCAGCGCCTCGGCCAGCTGCGGATGCAGCCCGTCAGGGAACGGCTCGTAGGCCCCCTCCCGGGGGGGAATAGTGTGCCAGTAAGACACCTGGTTCATGATCTCGGGCGTAGACCGGATGAGATCCAGCATTTCATCTATGGAAGACACTTTGCCTGTCAGTGGATTCATGAGAGTTCCGCTCCTTTACTCGTGAGCATTACCTCCCATTATATCGAATGCATGTTCGCCGTACAATCCTTTTTTAAGATATGATCCGCAAGCAGCTTCGCTCCCTGCATGACGACCGGCACCCCGCCGCCTGGATGGACCGAGGCGCCTACCGCATACAAGCCTTCGATGCCGAACGGAGCCAGCTGCGGACGGAACACGCCAGACTGCTGCAGGCTCGGAGCGATGCCGAAGCTGCCGCCGCCGAACAGCCCCTCCGCCAGCGCATCCTCCGGCGTCCGCACCTTCATCCACTCCACGGCCGCCCGCAGGCCGGGGAAGCCGCGCCGCTCCAGGGAGCGCAGGACCGCATCCACCACCGCCTCCCGCCCCGACCAATCCACCCCGCCTCCCGAAGGAACGGGAACGAGCACGTACAGGACGCTTTTACCCGGGGGCGCCAGCGCCGGATCGATCAGCGACGGATGGAATACATAGATGCACGGGTCCGCCGGCAGCTCCCCCTTCACGAAGACGGAGGCGAGCATGTCCCGGAAGCCCTCAATGAAAAAGAACTGATGCACCGAAGCCTCCGGATAAGTCCGGTTCAGCCCCAGGTATAACAGCAGGCAGCCGGAGGAAGGAATATACTTCCGCGCAGCGGCCCTTCCCCTCTCCTGCTCGCCGAGCAGGGCGGCGGTTCCGGGAAAATCGCCGTTAAGCACCACATGCTCGAACGCCAGCTTCTCGCCCCCCGCCCGGACGCCGATGCATCTCCTGCCGAGCGTAAGCACTTCCTCAACCGGTGTCCCCGTGCGGATCGTGACCCCCCGGCTGCGCAGCGTCTCCTCCAGCCTGCCAATAAGCCCGGCGTAGCCGCCCTGCAGGTACCAGATTCCATCCGCATGCTCGGAGTAAGGGATAAGGGAGTACAGCGCCGGCGTCGTGTCCGGATTCCCGCCGATGTACAGCGTCTGGAACGAGTAGGCCTCCTGGAGCTGCGGGTGCCGGAAGTAACGGGCCGCATCCCTGCGCACGCTGAGGTAAGCCTTGAGCTTCATCAGCGACCTCACATTGCGGATCGTCCAGAAATCGCGCCGGCGCACAAAGTCCTTCTCGAGGAACTGCGCCCGCCCGGCCTCGAACCTCTCTTTCATCTCCTTCATGTACCGGCGGAAGGAGGCTCCTTCTCCAGGAAACAGCCGCTCGATCTCCCCGGCCTGCAGCTCGGCGCTCCGGTGCTTCGTCATAACCTTCCCATCCGGAAAATGAATCCGGTACAGCGGGTCGACCGGCACGAGACCCATGGCCGGAAGGTCCAGCCCGCCCTCCTCCAGAATGCTGCGAAGCATCCCCGGCAGGAGTACGATGGTAGGGCCCTGGTCGACCCGGAACCCTCCGTCGCTCTCGTAGGCCATCCGCCCGCCCAGCCGGCCGGTCCGCTCGAACACCGTGACCTGATACCCGCGGTGCGACAGCAGCAGGGCGGCGGTCAGGCCGCCGATGCCTCCGCCCGCTACCGCCACCCGGCGCTGTGCGAAAGAACCGCCGAGCGGGCGCCCGGTCCGGGACCGTTCTCCCGGGGCCGGAAGGCTTCCCGCCGGTTCCTCGGATCGCTTCACCGCCGGACTTCCGCTCCGCGCAGCAGGCTGCCTCAGGACCGCATCCCCACCGGCCGAATGCCCCTTGACCGCGGCGGCTCTTTTGGACTCCGAATGCTCAACCGCCGTTTTCCAGGAGACACTCCTGCCCCTGCCTATGCCCCGCTTATCCATGCCGCAGCTCCCCTCCTTCCGCCGTCCGGGCGGCACCCAGCTTCTCCACCAGCCCCCGTACCGAGATCCGCGCGGATTCCATAATGGTCGGCAGCCCGCTCCCCGGATGGGTGCCCCCGCCGACGAGCCACACATTCTCGAGCTCCCCGAACCGGTTGTGCGGCCGCAGATACATCATCTGCCCGAGATTGTGGGCGAGATTGAAAGTAGCTCCCTCATATACATGGTGATCCGCTTCCCAATCGCGGGGCGTAATCATGTGCTCCGCCTCGATATGCTGCTCGAGATCCTCGAACCCTCCTTCACGGCTCACCTTATCCAGAACCTTGCGGCGGAAGGCGGCCTTCTCCCGCTCCCAATCGATGCCGCTCGTATTGTTCGGCACGGGGGCCAGCACGTAGATCGCCGACTTGCCGGGCGGCGCAAGCGTCGGGTCCGTAACCGACGGGTTCTGCACATAGACGCTTGGATCTTCAGAGAGCACCTTCGCCTTGGCGATCTCCTCGACATTGCGCCGGTAGTCCTCCGCAAACAGTATGGAATGGTGCGGCAGATCATAGGTCCGGTTCACTCCCAGGTACAGCATGAACGTCGAGCAGGAGTAGCGCTTGCGCTTCAGCTGCTCCGCCCCATACTTGGCCGAAACGCCAGGCTCCAGCAGGTGCTTCATCGCGTGCGCAAAGTCGGCGCCGATCACCACTTCGTCCGCCGGCAGGGTCTCCCCCGCCTCCGTCATAACGCCCGTCACACGGCCTCCCCGCGTCACCAGCCGCTTCACGCCCGTACCGAGCCGGATCCGGCCGCCGTATTCCCGGACAACACGGGCCATCGCATGCGAGATCCGGTGCACGCCCCCTATCGGGTGATAAATTCCGTACGCGTGTTCCATATAAGACAGGATCGAGAAGGCTCCGGGACATTCCCACGGCGACATGCCGAGGTACTTGGCCTGGAACGTGAACGCCAGTCTCAGCCGTTCGTCATCGAAGTAATCGGTGAGGCAGTCGTACAGAGACCGGGTGACCGACAGCTTCGGCAGCGCCTTAAGGAAGGCCGGCTTCAGGTAATCAAACGGGGAATCATGCTTGTTCTGCAGGAGGGGCATCAGCGCTTCGAGCTTTTCCTTCTCCCGGCGCATGAACTCCCGGTACCCCTTCTCGTTGCCGGGAAACATCCGTGTGATTTCCCGTATCATTTGTCCACTATCTTTATATACATAGAAAGGGGAGCCGCCGAACAGCAGACGGTAGAACGGCTCGACCGCCGCAAGCCGCACGTAATCGTGCACGCTGCGTCCGGCTTCCGCGAACAACTCCTCGAGAATGTGAGGCATGTTCAGGAACGTGGGACCCCGGTCGAAAAGGTACTCCCCGAGCCTGACGGCCGAAGTGCGGCCGCCGAGCTCCGGCTGTTTCTCCAGCACCTCGACCGCATAGCCTTTGGCAGCGAGCAGCATGGCGGCGGACAACCCTCCGGGGCCGGCGCCGACCACAATGATTTTTGGGGAAGCCATTCTCATCATCCTTTCCTCTACGGGAATCTTACAGCGCGGGGAACCTTACCTTGTGTTGCAGGCTATCTTGTATAATGTTAGTATAATGTTATTCTCGGTTAATGCCAAGTGTAACGTTATTTGTACAAGGTTTGGACACAGTTAACCGTGTTCTCTGCCCTGATCCCATCCCGATAGAGGTGCTCCCATGAATCTGAACCAATCTGCGGCATATGCTGTATGTGAAGGGGTGGTGCGCAGGCATTCCTCGAGCTTCTACCGCGCCTTCTCGCTGCTGCCCGCTCACAAAAGAAATGCGGTCTGGGCCGTCTATGCTTTTTGCCGCACCGCCGATGATCTGGTCGACCTTCGTCCCGATACGGCCTGCGAAGAGCTGGCCACCTTCGAAGAAGCGTTCCGCCGGATGCTGGCGGGCGCTGCGGACGACCACCCCCACTGGATTGCGCTGGCGGACGTGTTCGCCTCGTTTCCCATGGACCCGGAGCCGTTCTTCGGCATGATCGCCGGCCAGCGGCAGGACCTAACCAAGGTCCGGTACGACTCTATGGAAGAGCTCGAGCACTACTGCTATCTCGTAGCCGGAACCGTCGGCGAGATGCTGCTGCCGATTCTGGCCCCGTCGGTCACGGACGAGATGAGGCGCACAGCCGTGCAGCTGGGTGCGGCCATGCAGCTCACCAATATTTTGAGGGATGTGCGTGAGGATTACGAAAGAGGGCGGGTTTATCTCCCCCGCACGCTGATGCAGAGGTTCGGCTATTCGGTATCGGATATGAGCCAAGGCGTCCATGCTCCCGGCTGGCGGCCGCTGTTCCGTCATCTGGCGGATCTGGCGGAGACGAAATACCGCGAAGGGTTATCGGCCATGGCCTACTACCCGAGGGACGGGCGTCTGGCTCTAGGAGCCGCAGGGTCGATCTATCGGCAGATTCTCATGGAATGCCGGGACCGGCACGGGGATGTGTTCAGCGGGAGGGTGGTTGTCTCCAATATGAAAAAGGCAAGTATCATGCTCTCCCTGCTCGTCCAGGCAAGCACCTGGCGCAGACGCAGGGCAGCAGTGGCAGGTGAACGCCGGCTTACATGGTAAACCAATGGGTAGTACGGATCACGGCTCTTTATATCTTCTGGTTCTTATGCGGTTATGTTCTGGTCAGCACCGGTCTTCTGCCCGCCTGGCTCGAGTGGGCGAACAGCCTGTATCTGATCCTGGGCGGAAGCACCGCTCTCGTATGGTATGTGCGCAGATACGGCGCCCGGCAGGCGCTGATGCTCTTCGTTATCTGCGGAAGCGTCTCCTATGCCGCCGAATGGATCGGGGTGCACACCTCCAGGTGGTTCGGAACCTATGAATACGGGCTCTCTTTCGCCCCGCTCGTGCTCGGTGTGCCTCTGGCGATTCCGTTCGCCTGGTGCATGCTGCTTATCATCGCCAAAGCGTTCGCTCCCGTACCGCCTTCAGGAGGCGCCTGGAAGGGACTGACGCTCGAGCAGTCGCTCTCTGCCGGCAAGCGGGAGCTCAAGGCCGCCCGGAAAGCCGCCAAGCGGCGCAGCTTCTGGCTGCCCGCGGTATGGGCCGCCTCCATGGTGACGGCCATCGACCTGCTGCTCGATCCCGTCGCGGCACAGCAGCGGTACTGGACCTGGGAGAGCGCGAAGAACGCCGCCTGGAACGCGTCGTTCTACTCGGTGCCCCTCAGCAATTTCATCTGCTGGTGGATCACCTCCCTGCTCATCCTCAACATGGTGAATTACCTGCATGACGAATACTTTGAAGACCACCCGGGCTCGGACCGCACCGGCACCTTCATTCCGATGCTGCTGCTGCTGACGCTCGAATCTCTCTTCCTGACGCTTGCCGTCAAGAGCGGCCTCTGGTGGGCAGCCGGTCTCAATGTGGCCCTCCTCCTGCTCCTCTTCCTCTGGAGATCGAAGGAGGTGCCGCGGCGATCATGATTCCCGCCTGCAAAAGTCCGGCTTTCGAGAGGCTCTTCGCCGTCTATAATCGGCACCTGCTGAAGCGGAGCTTCCACCGCATCTCCGTGCGGACAGACCCCCGCATCGACCCGGTGCGTCCGACCCTGTACGCGGCCAACCACAGCTCCTGGTGGGATGCGCTGCTGCCCCTGGAGCTGAACCGCTCTCTTCTCGGCCAGGAGCTCTATGCGATGATGTCCGAAGAAGGACTGCGTCGCTTCCGCTTTTTCCGCAGGCTCGGCGCTTTCTCCGTGGACCGCGGGTCGCTGCAGGGCGTAAAAGACTCCCTGCGTTACGCGGCCGGCGTACTGGAGGGAGAGCGCCGGGCCTTGTGGCTGTTCCCGCAGGGGGATATCCGTCACGGTGACGTGCGCCCCCTCGGCTTCCATAGCGGGATCGGTTACCTTCTTCGCGAAGTGCCGGGGATTCAGGTCGTGCCCGTCTCGTTCTATTACTGCTTCCTGCAGGATCAAAAACCCGAGGTGTTCGCCGACCTCGGCCCTCCGATTCCTGCGGAACGGCTCCCGGCCGCCGCCTCGCGCCAGCAGCTTACCCGGACTGTGGAAGACGCCGTAACGGACAGGCTCGATGCGCTGCGGCAGGGCGTCATTCACGGGGAGGCGGCCGGATTCACCGCGCTGCTGGCCGGGAGGAGCTCCACCTCGGACCGGTTCACCCGTTTCTTCCGCCGGGCTTAGGACAAGCTTCTCTCTGCCTGGCTTGGCGGCTGTTACTATTCCCGCCATCTTCCATCTTGCAGCTTTGAAAGGAGGTCACCAATGTGACAGCGCTCCCGGTCACCCTTGCCTCCGTCATGGCGGTACTCACCGTCTGGGTGATCCATAATCTGCGCGGGTGGCCCCGGCCTCCCGATCGGGAAGCGGCCATGCCCTCCCCCATGTCTCGATCCTCGTTCCCGCGCGAGACGAAGAGCACAACATCGTCCGCTGCCTCGAAAGCCTGCTCCGGCAGGAGTATCCGAGCTTCGAGGTCATCTGCCTCGATGACGGCTCGAAGGACCGCACACCGCAGCTGCTGGCGGAGCTGCAGCTCCGGTACCCGAAGCTGCGCGTGCTGGAGGGAGCCGACCTGCCGGAAGGCTGGGTCGGCAAGTGCTTTGCCTGCCACCGGCTGTCGGAGGCGGCGGACGGCCGCTGGCTGCTCTTCACCGACGCGGATACGGTTCACGATCCGGACATGCTGGCCGCCCATCTGCGGACGGCCTTGGCCCGGGAAGCCGGGCTGCTCACCGGCTTCCCGCGGGTGATCTCCCGGCATGCGCTCGGCTGGCTGACGCTTCCGATGCTCTTCTTCGTCATCGCGCTGCACCTGCCCCTGCGCAGAGTGGAAGGCGCCCGGGACCCGAGGTTCACCGCCGCCCACGGGGCCTTCATGCTGTACCGCCGGGACGTCTACGACCGGATCGGCGGCCATGCCGCTTTCCGCGGCGCCCTCGTGGAAGACATGGAGATGGCCCGGGCTGTGAAGGCGGCAGGCGAAGCCCTCGTGCTGTGCGATATTACGGAGCGCACCGGCTGCGAGATGTACCGGCACCCGGCACAGATCTGGGACGGCTTCGCGAAGAACCTGTTCCCCGGCCTCGGCCGTTCGACCCCGCTGCTCGCCGGGCTGCTGCTGTTCTACACGCTGTTCTACATTGCGCCGCTCCCGGCAGCCGCCGTCCTGCTGCCGCTCGGGGAACGGCCGGCCGCCCTGGCCTTCCTTGCCGTGTTCCTGCTCGGAGCCCTGCAGAAGGCAGCGGTCGACCGGCACTTCCGAGTGCCAGGCCCGTGGTTCCTGCTCGTCCCCGCCAGCTTCACCGTACTGGTGCTGCTCGCCGTCCGTTCCTGGTTCCTTGCGTTCCGGGGCCGCGATTACGTATGGAAAGGAAGGAGGTACACGCCATGAAGAAGCGGCCGCAGGGCATCGTGGTCGGCGGAGGCATCGGAGGTCTCGTCGCGGCCATTCTGCTGGCTTCCCGGGGATACCCCATCACGCTGCTGGAACAGAATGAAGCGCTGGGCGGCAAGCTGCAGCCGATGCAGCTCGGGGCGTACGCCTTCGATTTCGGCCCGTCCACCATCACGATGCCCTGGGTATTCGAGAGCGTCTTCCGGGAAGCGGGACAGCCCTTGGACCCGGAGCTCTCGTTCCGCAAGCTCGAGGTGAACAGCCGCAATGGTTTCGCCGACGGAACCACCGTGGACCTGTCCGCCGATCCGCTGCGGATGGAAGAGCAGCTTTGCTCTTTCCGTGCTGAAGACCGGCAGGGGTTCCTGTCGCTATCTGATGGAAGTGGAGCGGATCTACCGGACGGCGGAGGAACAGTTCTTCTCCCGCTCGTTCTCCGTATGGCAGGACTTCGTCTCCCCGCGGCTCGGAGCCGCCTTCCTGTCCGTGCATCCGTTCCTCGGGATGGATGCCTTCCACCAGCGCTATTTCCGCGATCCGCGGCTCTTGGCGATGATGAACCGCTACGCCACCTATGTCGGCTCCTCACCATATGAGACGCCCGCCACCCTGTCGATGATCGCTTACCTGGAGCTTGTGCGGGGCGTCTATTATATCCCCGGCGGCAACTACCGCCTCGTCGAAGCGCTGGAGCGGCTCGCCCGGCGGACGGGCGTCGAGATCCGTACCGGCGTGAGGACCGAAGCGATCCTGGAACGGGATGGACGGATCCGCGGCGTGCAGGCCGGCGGCGAAACGCTGCAGGCCGACTTCGTCGTGTCGAACGCCGACTACTTCACCACCCGGGGGCTGATCACGGACGGCGGTTCGGCGGCACGCGAATCTGCAGGGGGAAGGCGGACTTCCTCCCGTTTCGAAGGAGCGTCCCTCTCCTCCTCCGGTTTTCTGTGCCTGTTCGGGCTGAAAGGCCGGGTTCCCGGCCTGCATCATCACAACCTCTACTATCCGGAGAACTACGGCAGCGAGTTCGCCGACATCTTCCGTGACCGGCAGTGGCCGGCCCTGCCCGCCCTCTATGTGTGCGCCTCCTCCGCTACGGAACCGGAGCGGGCGGCGGACGGCACAGGCACGAACCTGTACGTGCTGATCAACGTGCCGCCGGAGGTGCCGGTCTACCGGCGCACGCGGGACGGGCAGCCCGCCGGTGGGACGGCGGAAGACGCGCGAAGAGAGCGCGAGCACACGTACCGCAGCCTGATCGTACGGCGGCTCGCCGAAGCCTGGGGCCTGCCGGCCCGCGAGCTCGAAGCCCGCATCGAAGCGGAGGCTGTCTTCGGCCCGGACTATATCGCTTCGCGTACCGGCGCCTACGGCGGAGCGCTGTACGGGTCCGCCTCCCACGGCTGGCGGGAGACGTTCTTCCGCCCCGCGCCCGCCGACCGGCGCATCCGGGGCTTGTACTATGCCGGCGGGTCGACCCATCCCGGCGGAGGCACGCCGATGGTGACGCTCAGCGGCATCAACGCCGCCCGGCTGATCGCCGCGAGGCACCGGTAGCGCCGGCTGAGCTTGATCGGGGTCCAACTTCTCCTTTCTTATAACGTAGAAAAGACCTGAACCGGCGGCCTCCGCACGGTTCAGGTCTTTGTTATCAGGGCTTTTTAGCTGATGCTGCAGCTCTTGGTGACGTATGATAAAAGTGGATGCTTCTTCTGCCCGCGATACCGCAATTTACTGTCGATTCCTGCGCTTTCCCGGGAAAAGTTCCGTGGAACGCTGCTTAACTCAAATCGGAAGAATCGTCATAGTCGTAACGGAAACCGTCCATGGACGCCGCCGGGGACGCCCCCGCAGACATCGCCGCTTCGGCATTCATCCGCAGCTTGGCGAGCACCTCCTGAAAGTGCCTGGCTTTCGAGCCGTCCGAAGACCGCTGCGCAATCTGCAGCGCCTGTTCGATCACCGCAATATCGTGACTGGTGAAATCCATGCCGCACTCCCTCCCGTGGGTTGCAAAATTTTTACCCATCTATTCTATCCCAGAGAAGGAAGGTTCATACCGCCTGTTTCACTAAACCGGTCTTATACAAAAGGCGGGTCCCATGCTTTCTTGCGCCACCCGAACGAATGGCTCACCACATTAAGGTCGCGGTCTAGCTGCACATCCACCCCGAACGGGAGCTGGTGATTGTGCCAGAAGCGCACATCGCGCCACTGAACCAGGTAGCCGTCCCCGAGTGCGGCGGCCTGCACATGCACCCGCTGGGCGAAGCCCAGGAAGGCGCGCACCCCGTCGGTGGCCAGGGTTGCCTCGATGACCGCCCCCTCCGCCCCACTGCCCTTGGCATAGACGTCCAGCACCTTGACCTTGGCCCCGCGCACCACACCTGTGTAGAAATAGCCGCCCGTCTCCAGCACGAACTGCCAGCGCAGCGGATGAAGCCCCGGGATCACATGGGTGGTCCCGCTGAGCTGCAGCTCCCTCCCGATCCGCTGCACCACACGCCGCTGATAGAGCATTCGCCCGCCGATATAGAGGAAGGTGAGCCCGTAGAGCGGCAGGAACACCCGGCCGGCTTCGATGCCGCCCAGCATCCAAAGCAGCAGTCCCGCACTGTGCAGCGCAAACAGGAACGGGTCAAAGAGCGGCAGCACATCGAGGTGGCGCCACCTGCGGCAGAAGGGCCGGAAGCACTGTACTCCATACGCATTCATCCAGTCCAGGAAGACGTGGAAGCATACCGCTGCCAGACCGACTCCGTACAAAAAAGCGAGATGAGCCCACATTCCGAAGCCCCATGCGGAGAGTACTGACAGCAGCAGCGGCCAAAGCGGCAGCGCGGGCAGGGAATGGGTCACTCCCCGGTGCATCCGGATATAGGCCGTATACCCCTTCAGCCTCGCGAAGGTGTCCAGGTCCGGCGCATGCGAGCCGGAGAGGCTCACGGTCAGGACAGCGGCAAACAGCGTACCGTCCTGGGCCGCAGGGGGATAGAGCGCCGCCGCAAGGCCCGCCAGCGTCCCTCCGAACAGCAGATGGCTTCCCGTATCCATACACTCTCTTCCTCTCTTATCAGCTTAAGCGCCGAATGTGCCGCTGCCCTGCACGGCAGAAGCTGCCGGCCGGCTCATCTCAGGCGGCTGCCCCGGGCCGTGATGATCCGCCGAAGCTTCCCATCTCTCCTCGGCATTGAACCAGTAGAACCACTCCGCCGGCTTTTCTCGGATGACCCGTTCCATGTAGGTATTCAACACGCCTACCACCTCTTCGCGGGCATTCCTGCCAGAGCTTGAAGCCAGCGGCAGCGGCGCTTCGAACCGGAGATGGTGTACGAATCCCTTTTCCCTCCAGCTGCAGAACGGAACGACCGGAACTCCCCCTTCCATCGAGAGCACCGCCGCGCCGGCCGGCAGCCGCGTAGACTTTCCGAAGAAGCGTACGGCCGGGAACGACGGTCGGTAAAAATCCCCCAGGAGGAAGACCACCCCGCCCCGCTTCAGGTGGCTGCGCAGCTTCCGGAGCAGCTCAAGCGGGGGCGTGCTGTCGTAGTCCAATCCGGGACAGCCCAGCTCCGCGAACTTGAGATACAGCGGTCGAAGCTCCGGGCTTCCGGCTGTAGCGACCGTCAGGCAGTCGTAGGTTTGGCACAGATACCAGTAGGAGTAAAAGAAATTGCCGATATGCGGCGTATAGACAATGGCACCCCGGCCATGCTCCAGCGCCTCCGCCAGATGCCTCTCCCCCTCAACGCGGAACCTCCACCCCCGGCTGCCCGGAAGCCGCCCGGAATCGACCAGGATTTCATATAAGGCCATGAATACATTAAAGAGGTACTGCCGGATTAACGTTCTCCGTTCCCCTACTCCGCAGGGCCCGAGCAGATCATCCATATTGCGTCTGACACGGGACGGTAAGCCGGCGGCCGGCAGCCTGGACAGAATCCAGGACGTTATAACGCACAACAGATGCACAGCCGGCCGGGGGATCAGATAGATCAGCCGCAGCCATCCGTTATCGCCGGAGGTGAATTTTCGGATCCACTCGTACACAGGAACAGCCTCCCTTGGCTCGTTTCGGCCTGGAACCCCGATTCTCTTCTCTCAGCTCTTCAGGAAATGCTTCCGGTACCTCCGCGCTACGCGGTCCTTCTGCAGCACGATGAAAAAATCCACGGTCCCGAAGATCGAATCGTAAGCCGGATCTCCGCCGATCTCCGCGCCGAGCCATTGATAGCCCTTCATCAGCGGGGGAAGCATGCGGAAAACTTCTTTTTCTTCAAGATCCGTCTCCACCGTCTTCAGCCCGGCAATCCGGTGCGTCTCCAGCGGCCGGACGCCGAAGCGGTCCGTCAGGATGTCCTTGCGCTTCAGCATCGTGTAGATCAGGTTCGTCTCCTCGATCGTACGCAGATGCATGCTGGCGCAGCCGATCAAATAATGCAGATCGTGCTTCGTGATATAGTCCGCAATGCCCTCCCACAGCAGACCGATCGTTCGCCCGCCGCGGTACTCCGGATGGATGCAGCTGCGCCCGAGCTCCAGCGTGTGCATCCGGTCCACCGTGAACGAGTCCAGATTGAATTCCGACTCGGAATAAAACCCGATCGCGCTTCCGGCCCGCGGGCCCGGCAGCAGACGGTACGTGCCTACCACGCGCTGAGTCTCCTCATCCACGACGATCAGGTGATCGCAGTAGGCGTCATAGGCGTCCGTCTCGAGCCCCGCCTCCGAGCGCATCTGCAGGTTCCTCTCTTCTTCCACGAACACGCTGTACCGGAGTCGCAGCGCCTGCTCGATCTCATGCTCCCCCTGCGCCAGTCTTACCGTGAGGGCTGCCGGCTCTCTGGCGGCCCCGCCTTCCGTCAAGATCATCGTCAACACACCTTTCTCAGGGATTGTGATGATGCTTTGCTTTGTACTCTTCCTCAAGGGTAGCAGAGGTTTATTAAGCGAACGTTCGAGGGTTGTTAAGCTTTTGTAAGAAATTTACAGGTTGTCCCGTTATTGAGGCATGCAGTAAGGAGCAAGGAGTATCCCTCCGCAAAAATAAAGGGGAGTTCGTTTTGTCCAGCAGCAGGACGATGGAGAGCGGCACCGGTCGTACAGACTCGCACAATAAAAAAAGCCGGCATCCGCTGCCGGCTTTCAATCGTTGGAATTCATAGATCCACTTGAGACGCTTTGTCCCAGCTGGTCATCAGATCTGTTGCTTCTTACTGCAGCCACGCATACAGCGGAATGAACAGCAGCGACGTGATGATCGCCGCAGCCCCCATGGCGAAGCCGCTGACGCTTCCCGCGAGCTCCGAATCGCGGATGATCCGGGCGGTGCCGATGCCGTGGGAGGACGTGCCGATCGCCGTACCTACGGCGATGTCGTCCCGGACCCCGCCGAGGCGCAGGAATGCCGGCCCGAACAGGGAGCCGGTCAACCCGGTGAGCACGGTCAGCACCGCCGTCAGTTCGGGAAAGCCCCCGGCCTGGCGCGATACTTCGATCGCCACCGGGGAGGTGACCGACTTCGGCATCATCGAGATTAGCAGCTCCCGGCTGCCGCCCAGTGCCCAGACGAGGCCTGCAGCGAGGAGCAGGGCCGCCACGGAACCGGCGGTCACGCCGGAGAGGATCGGCAGGACGTTCTGTCCGATCCTCTGCGCATGTTTGTACAGCGGCACGCCCAGCGCTACGGTGGCAGGGCCCAGAAGGAATAGGATGTATTCCCCGCCCTGGCGGTACACTTCGTAGGGCAGCCGGAGCCCGTACAGCACCAGCATGATCAGCACGGAGCAGGTGAGCAGCGGGTGCAGCGCCTTCCATCTCCGCTGCAGTCCGAGCGCCAAGGCATATGATAAGATGGTTACCGCAATGCCGAACAGCGGCTGTTCAGCAAATTCACGGATGCTCATGCGCCCTCCCCCTTTTCCCGCTGACCCGTTGTGCTTCCTTGCTCCGTCTTTTTTCGGCCCGGTCCAAGCAGACGAACCGTCCATCCGGTGATCCACAGGACCCCGAACGTGCTCCCGAACAGAGACAGGAGCAGCGGCAGCGCCTCTTCCCCGATCCGCCCGAAGAATACCATCGTGCCTACGACGAAGGGAGCGAAGAGCAGGAGCATATGCTTGATGAGGAACCCGCTGGCCTCCTCCACCCACTCCAGGCGAATCCATCCGAGGAACAGGGACGCCGTGAACAGAATCAGTCCCATGACGTTGGCCGGAAGAGGCAGATGGGCAAACTCATGGAGCATGGCGCCGATAAAATAAAACCCGAGCAGAATGGCAAATCCGCGCATCTTGCCCACTCCCCTCTCTATGGTGGTGCATCTCCGTGATGAATAATCGCTTCTTCCCCGTGGCATCGTAAAGGAGGCGTCGCACGCTATGCGCCGCCAATCCACCTAAGCGAGGGAGCGATGACTTATGGCGAAACCGGATAATCGCGCGGATAATGTAGAAAGAATCCAATTCAACATCAACCACACGATCGCCAACTTCAATGAAGCGGAAGAATATCTGGCAGAGCATGCCGATGAGATTACCCCGCAGGACCGTCAGGCCATTGAAGCCAAAAACGAACGCCGCCTCCAGTCCCTTCAGTCTTTCCGTGAAGAAATTCGCGACGAAGCGAAGCATCGGGAGCAATCGTAATCTCTCCTTAGGAGCTCACAATGAAACCTCCTTCCCTGCGTGCAGGGGAGGAGGTTTGTTTTGCTTCCATGATGAGCAAACAAGGGCTTCACGATAAAAGGGACACGAATGTTCAAAGAGTCATCCGCGGAGGAACCGGTTCCGGCCCGCTGCCCCTCTTATCGCTATCGCTGACGGCTGCTGCGGATCTCGAAGCGGAAGTGGTCATGGGCCAGCAGCGTGTCCCCATGGACCGTGCGGGCTTCGTCCCGCAGCATGTCCGCCTCTTCGCCTTGGTACCGGGAAGAAATATGTGTCAGAATCAGTGTCCCCACTCCTGCCTCTTGGGCCGTCTTCGCTGCGTCGATGGCCGTGGAATGGTCATACATGACGGCCAGTTCCTTGCGGTGCTCGGCGAACGTCGCCTCATGAACGAGCACGTCGGCGTCCTTAGAGAGTGTTACGGCGTGAACACAGGGCTGCGTGTCGCCGAGGATGGTGACGATGCGTCCCGGGATCATCGGCCCGATGAACTCCTCCGCTTTCAGCTTCGTTCCATCCGGCAGCTCGACGTCTTCGCCGTTCTTGATTTTGCCGAAGAGCGGCCCGAAAGCGATGCCCAGTGACTTCAGGCGCTCGGCATCGAGACGCCCCTTCTGCGGCTTCTCGACAATCCGGTAGCCGAAGCTCTCGATGCGGTGCACCAGCGGCGCCGCGCTGACCACAAACTGGTCGTCCTCGAAAACGACCTGCTCTTCCGGCTCCAGCTCGATGATCGTCGTCTGGTAGCCGAGATGCGAATCGCTGATCCGCAGCGAGGTTTCGACGAATTCTCGGATGCCCTTCGGCCCGTATATGGTGAAGGGCGTATCCCCGCCCTGGTAAGAACGGCTGGACATCAGCCCCGGCAGTCCGTACAGATGATCGCCATGCAGATGCGTAATGAACAGCTTCTCCAGCTTGCCGATCTTGACCGGGGCACGGAGCACCTGATGCTGTGTCCCCTCGCCGCAGTCGAACATCCAGTATACGCCGCGCTCGGCCAGCAGGCCCAGCATGACGGAGGTCACGTTGCGCTCCTTGGAAGGCATGCCGGCACCCGTTCCCAGAAAATACAGCTCCACCTTCATCTCTCCCGTTCCTATACTTGCGCCTCGGTCAGAGCAGCTCTTCCCCGTTCAAAGGAAAAGAGTGGGGCTCAAGCCCCACCCTACCATAGCATACCCCAAATCCGTTCCTTCTTAGGCGTTGAAATACCTTGCCTGCGGATGGGCGAACACGATGGCGGATACCGAAGCCTCCGGCTCCATCATGCTGCCTTCCGTCAGGGTGACCCCGATGTCTTCCGGATGCAGTAGCGCGAACAGCTGCTGCTGGTCGTCGAGGTTCGGACACGCCGGATAACCGAAGGAGAACCGCTGACCGCGGTACTTTGCGCCGAAGCGCTCAGCCATCGTCATCTCCGCCGGATCCGGGAAGCCCCACTGATCCCTCATCATCTGGTGCACGCGTTCGGCAAAGCCCTCCGCCAGCTCGAGTGCGGCCGCCTGCAGCGCGTGGGAGCGGAGGTAATCGCCCTTCTCACGCCACTGGGCCGACAGCTCGCTGACGCCGTGTCCAGCCGTCACGACCAGGAAGCCCACATAATCCATCTCGCCGCTGCTTACCGGCTTAAGGTAGTCCGCCAGGCAGAGATACGGTTCTTTCTCCTGCCGCGGGAACGTGAACTTCTGCACTACCCGGCCGGTGTCCTCCGGATCGTAGATCAGCACGTCGTTGCCGTCGGACTGGGCCGGGAAGAAGCGGTACATCCCCTGCGCCTTGATGATGCCGGCCTGCTGGGCTTCCGCCAGTATGCCGTCCACCGTCTCCTTGAGCTGCAGCGCCTTCGGATCCTTCTCGGCAATCAGGTTCTCGACCTTGCCCTTCAGCCCGAGATGGTGTCCGAGCAGCATCTGCATGTTGACGTACGGCACGAGGTGCGAGATCGGATAGTCGCGCAGCACGCGGCGTTTGAGATCCGGCGGCACCTGAACCGGTACGGTCCGGTCGACCGTGGACGTCATGACGCGGGTCAGCGCCGGCATGCTCTCTTCCTTGCGGCCGGCTTCCTTGACGTCCGAGTCCATGCTCTCCCGCAGTTCGCGGATGAGAACCTGGCGCTGCTCCGGATCGCTGAGCTTGTTGGCGATGTCGAGCCCGTCCATCGCATCCTTGGCGTACAGCACCATGCCGTCGTATTCCGGTGCGATGCGCGTCTTTGTGAACTTGCGGGTCAGTGCCGCACCGCCAACCAGAATCGGCACGTCAATGCCGGCATTCTTCATGTCCTGCGCCGTCACCACCATCTGCTGCGCCGATTTGACAAGCAGACCCGAGAGGCCGATCGCGTCCGGCTTCTCTTTGCGGTACGCTTCAATGAGCTGCTCCGGCGGGACCTTGATGCCGAGGTTCACGATCTTGTACCCGTTGTTGGAGAGGATGATCTCCACCAGGTTTTTTCCGATATCGTGCACGTCGCCCTTCACGGTAGCCAGGATAATCTTCCCTTTGACCGCGCTGTCCGCCTTCTCCATGTACTGCTCGAGATGGGCGACGGAGGCCTTCATCACCTCGGCGCTCTGCAGCACCTCAGCCACGATCAGCTCGTTGTTGTTGAAGAGCCGGCCGACCTCTTCCATCCCCTTCATCAGCGGTCCGTTGATGATGTCGAGCGGCGCATACTTCTTCAGCGCTTCCTCCAGGTCAGGGATCAGGCCTTCCTTCGTTCCCTCCACCACATAGGAAGCGAGACGCTCTTCCAGGGTCAGGTTGGAGATTTTCTCTTTCTTCTCGACCTTCTTCACGCGGAAATAAGCGACGAATTTCGCCAGCGTGTCATCATTCGTATTAAAAATAAGCTCTTCGGCGAGCGCGCGCTCTTCTTCCGGAATCGAAGCGTAGCGCTCCAGCTTCTCGGTGTTGACGATCGCATAATCGAGTCCGGCTTTGGTACAGTGGTAGAGGTACACCGAGTTCAGCACCTCACGTCCTGCATCCGGCAGACCGAAGGAGATGTTGCTGAGGCCCAGAATCGTCATCGTCTCCGGATACTTCTCCTTGATCATCCGGATGCCCTCGATCGTCTCCACGGCGGAGCCGATGTACTGCGGATCACCGGAACCGACAGGGAACATGTTCGGGTCAAAAATGATATCCTGCGGCTTCATGCCGTATTTCTTGGTCAGCAGCTCATAAGCACGGTCTGCGACTTCCATCTTCGCCTGACGTGAAACCGCCTGACCGCGCTCGTCGATGAGGATCATGACAACCGCCGCGCCGTATTTGTGCAGCAGCGGAACGATCGCCTCGAACTTCGACTCGCCGTCCTCGAGGTTGATCGAGTTCACGATCGCCTTGCCCTGCGAGTATTTGAGCCCCAGCTCGATGATATGATCGTAGGTGGAGTCGATCATCAGCGGCACTTTGACCTTCTTGACGACCTGCGGCAGGAATTCGTTGATCGCGTATGCTTCGTCGATATCCGTGTCCTGCAGGTTGATGTCGATGATATGGGCGCCGTTCTTCACCTGGGTCCGTGCGATCTCCGACGCTTCCTCGAACTTCCCTTCCTTGATCAGGCGCTTGAACTTCCGCGAACCGGAGATGTTCGTCCGCTCCCCGACCATGATCGGCCGGTTGTCCGGCTCGACGTATACCGTCTCGATCCCCGAAATGGCCGGCGGGTGCACCCCGGCCTGCTTGCGCGGCTCGAACTTGCCCAGCGTCTCGGCCATGGCGCGGATATGATCCGGCGTCGTACCGCAGCAGCCGCCGGCAATGTTCAGCCAGCCCTGCTCGGCGAAGCCCGCCAGCTTCAAGGCCAGCGATTCCGGCGACTCATGGTACTTACCGTTCTCATCCGGCAGACCCGCGTTCGGGTAACAGGACACCGCCGTACCCGCAATCTCCGAGAGCGTACGGATGTGATCGCGCATGAACTCCGGGCCGGTTGCACAGTTCAGTCCGAATGAGACCGGGTTCAGGTGCTCCAGCGAGACGTAGAAAGATTCGATGTTCTGGCCGGCAAGCGTCGTCCCCATCGGCTCGATGGTGCCTGAGATCATAAGCGGGAGCTTCACGCCCAGCTTGTCGAACGCGCTGCGGATCCCGATGGAGCCCGCCTTCACGTTCAGCGTATCCTGCGAGGTCTCGAGCAGCAGCGCATCCACGCCCGCTTCGATCAGCGCCTCGGCCTGCTCCTGGTACGACTCAACGAGCTCGTCGAAGGTTACACCGCCCGTTACGGACAGCGTCTTGGTCGTCGGGCCCATGGCTCCGATGACGTAGCGCGGCCACTCCGGCGTACTGTATTTGTTGGCTGCCTCGATCGCCAGCTTGGCCGCAGCCAGGTTCAGCTCTCTAGCGCGGTCCTGCAGATCGTACTCCGCCAGAACCACGCTCGTCGCGCCGAACGTATTCGTTTCCACCATATCCGCACCGGCGGCAAAATACGCTTCATGGATTTTTTGGATGACATCCGGGCGGGTAACCACGAGAATTTCATTACAGCCGTCGAGATCCTCGCTGCCGAAATCCGCTTCCGTAAGATTCTCCTGCTGGATCATGGTGCCCATCGCACCATCCAGAATCATAATTTTTTTCTTCAGCTGCTCCTGCAGTGATGGCTTGCTCATTACTGATCCCCTTCCCCTGCCGTCCTTTTCCTTCACGACCCGGAAGGACAGTCCTGCTTTTCTCTGTGGTAATGCATCCGCTGCGGCCGCAAAGGGGCCTTCACGCATAGTTTAACCCATAGTTTATCAGAAAGCGTCCCCATTGAAAAGAAAGGAATCATCCGATTTCACGAAGTCTTCATCATATCCTATCGGATTTATGCGGTTTAGACATCGACAGACGAACTTGATTCCACTATAATACAGGAAGAGAAGTTTTTCCTGATCTATACTTACCATAACTGACGAAAGAGGGATGAATATGGCAGAAATCCGCATCCGCAACACAGGCGAGCGCATCTCCGGCGAAGAGAATGTGAGATCGTTCTTAGATAAGCAAGAGGTTCTGTATGAGCACTGGAACGCAGCGAAGCTGCCGGCCGAGCTGCAGGAGAAGTTCGTGCTGAGCGACGAAGAGAAGGCACAGATCCTCTCCACCTTCGACGAAGAGATCCGTGATCTTGCAGGCCGCCGCGGTTACAAAACCTGGGATGTTATCGCCCTCTCCGACGCTACACCGAACCTGGACGAGCTGCTGAAGAAATTCGAGTCCGTCCACACCCACACGGAAGATGAAGTGCGGGCCATTACGGCAGGCCGGGGCATCTTCATCATCAAAGGCACCGACGATGTCGGATACTTCGACGTTGAGCTGGAAGCCGGCGACGTGATCTCCGTACCGGAGCACAAAGCCCACTTCTTCACCCTGATGGAGAACCGCAAGATCGTTGCCGTCCGCCTGTTCATCGAGACGGAAGGCTGGATCGCTCATCCTTACGACGACCCTGCGTTCCAAAAAGCTCAATAAGTCAGCCTTACCAAAAATCAATTACGGTACAGCCTCTGCTTCGGCAGAGGCTGTTTCTTTTGGACGGACAGATCAAGATAATGGGCCCAGCCTCCCTCAAGGACCACGCGCGGCAGAAACGAGCTTCATGAGATACTTGCTGGTATGCCAAAAAAGCTTCGCCCGGTTGGGCGAAGCTGGGTTCAAGCCGAATAAGTGCAAGATTAGGCGATCGAATCGATAATGTCCTGAATATCCCGGAGGGAACGGATCTCATGAACAGGAATAATCTCGTCGGTGCGTGTGATCTCATGGCGGTTGATCCACAAGCTGCGCATGCCGATGGCATTCGAGCCCATGATATCCGTCGTAAGCTTATCGCCCACCATCAGACCTTCCTCCGGCTTGATCCCGAGCAGGCTGACCGCATGCTCGAAAATCGCCGGATTCGGCTTGCCCCGGCCGAACTCACCCGAAATGATGATATGGTCGAAGTAAGGAACCAGCTCCGGTACGCCGGCCAGCTTCTCCTTCTGTAGATCGGGCGATCCGTTGGTCAGCAGGAGCAGCTGATAGCGGCCCTTAAGGGAATCGAGCACCTCGAAGGTTTCTTCATAGACGATCGGACGGCTGCGGCGTTCGGCTGGGAACAGCTCGCCAAGGCGGTAGCCGAGCTCCGGATCGTCGATCCCGAGCGCGAGAAGTCCACGCGTCCAGGAAGCCGTCCGGTATCCCGGTGCCAGGGCCTCCAGCTTGCGGAATTCTTCCTGCTCCCCGCTCGTGAAGTTCGCCCAGAGTCCCTCGAACGGATTAATCCCGATCATCTTCGTGAACGGGAAGGTCTCGTACGACTCATAGAGAGCCCTCGCTTCCCTGCGTACGGCTTCTTCCAGCTTCACCGGATCGACGCCGGTCACTCGGGATGCCTCTTCGCAGGTAGCCCGGAAAGCTTCCTGCACGCTGCGCTCATCCCACAGCAGCGTATCGTCCAAGTCAAAAAGAACAGCTTTGATTCCCATGTCTACAGTCCTCTTTCCCCCATATGGTTAGCTATCTGTCTTTGCTTCTAAAAGCTTAACACTCCATATCCCCTCGCCCCTGAGGCTTAGGCTTCCTGCTGCAGCGCAATGCCATGACGCTGGGCGAACTCGACCAGGTGAGGCCGGGTTTCGTCAACCGGGAATTGGTGATAGACCCGGGAGAAAGCCCAGCGGGCGGCTTTGCCCTTCATGGAGATGACGATCGCATCCTTGTTCACGGCAATCTCTTGAATATCTTCCGCCTTCAGGCTGCGGTCCCCGCCAAACCGGCGGGAGGTGATTGCGTCCTTGCCAATACGTAGGAACGGCCTGCGCAGCCAAAACATGAGCACGGCAAGACCGATGTAGCTCGCCCCGGTGACCCAGTACAAATCATCCGTAGCCGCTTGGCCCCGGAAAGCAATAAAGCAAAAAACACCGGTAGCCACAAGCAGCATGGGCAGTACCCAGCTGCGGCCCCGGAATGTCTTGGCTTGATCGGCGGATGCGAAGTCCGACGAAATAAGCCCCTGTCCGCTCTTCTTGCGCTGAACGTTTGTTACCTTGGTGTTCTTACGAACCATTCGTGACCACTTACGCGACATGACCGAACCCCTTATCTCTCATCTGTACTCTTCCGGCGAAACTTCTCGATAAAGCGCTGCGGATATTCTTCATCAAGTGCGCTGATCTGGTCCAGCCTTGTCCACTGCTCTGAAGACAGCTTCCAGCCAAGCGCTCCCATGTTGTCTTCAAATTGTTCGAGTGTACTGGCTCCGAAAATCGGCGATGTAATGCCCGGCTTACGGATCAGCCAGTTCAAGGCAACCTGAGCAGGTGACTTTTCCGTTTCCCTGGCAATGGCTTTAACCTCATCAAGGATGCGGAAGTTCTTCTCCGTATTGCGAAGCTCCCAGCGGCTCTCCCCCGCCTTGGCCGACAGCCGGCCTTCCGTTGGTTCTTCACCGCGGACATACCGTCCGGTCAGGAATCCACCGCCAAGCGGCGCCCACGGAATGATTCCGACGTTCTCTTCCAGGCAGAGCGGAATCATCTCTCGATCCATCATCCTGCAAACCAGACTGTACTGCGGCTGGATGGAGATAAACCGCGCATACCGGTTGAAGTCGCTGACCGACAGGGATTTCATCAGCTGATAAGCAAGGAAGTTGGAGCAGCCGATGTACCGCACCTTGCCTGCGGACACCAGGTCGTCAAGGGTGCGCAGCGTCTCTTCGATCGGCGTAACATGATCCCATACGTGAAGCTGGTACAGATCGATATAATCGGTATTCAGCCGGCGGAGACTCGCCTCCACCCCATCGAGAATATGCTTGCGCGATAGGCCTACATGGTTAATATCCTGACTGGTCGGAAAGCGAACCTTGGTCGCCAGAATCACATCGCTGCGTTTCTCGCGGATCGCCCGGCCGACAATCTCTTCGGACTTCCCGCCTACATAAACGTCAGCCGTATCAATGAAGTTGCCTCCACGGTCCAGGAACCGGTGGATCATCTCTATCGAATCCTGCTCGTTCGTCGTATTGCCGAACGTCATGGTTCCGAGACAAAGTTCGGAAACCAGAATGCCGCTCCGGCCAAGCACACGATATTCCATAGCCGCCCTCTACCCCTCTCAGTTCTTCCCTTCGCCTTCTTCTTCGTCGACAAACTTGATGTTCTCAAGCTGTGTGCGCAGGTTGGATTTGAAAGAGTCGATATACTTGCGGCGAAGCTCGTTGCGTTCGTCCATCTCTTCATCCGTGAGGCCTTCCGCTTTCGCTTTTGCGGGCCAGTTCGTTAATGCGTTTGACTCTTACATCATGTTCCGATTCGCTCATGCCGTTCCTCCCGAAATTGGTAAGCCGAGGCGCCAGGCGCAGCACACGATTCGGGCTGCAGCGGGCAGGCTTGTATCATTAATACTTTGACATTCCGAGTAGGGATTGTCAAGAGTTCGGAAGGAAACCGGAGGGCTTCCGGAGCAGATTAGGGAAGGAGCAGCTTCTGTCCTGTCTGTAGGGCGGAAGACTTCAATCCGTTGAGCTTCTTGATCTCATCTATGTAATCGCGGATGTCCTCATCCGGTGCATATTCCGAAGCGATCTCCCAAAGTGTATCCCCCTGGTGCACATATACAAATTCGTGCTCTTCCGGAGCGGTGCCGGCTGCGTGCACATCCTGACCGGACACGGAGGCCGAAAGTCCTCCGAGCAGTGCCAGAAGGAGAACCACTATGAAACCCATTGTTGCAGCACGTACGTATGTTCGCTTATTATTATGTTGAGTTCGGGACGCCCGCTCCCGACTCCGATATGTACTTTCATTAGAAGCTCGTCCGATCAGTGCAGTGTTCTGTACCATAACCGACATCCTCTCCCAAACATTTGTTCTCTTTTTGTTCTGAATTCAATTTATCACGAACACACGTTTGTGTCAACGGATTTTCTCGAACTAATGTTTGTACGAACTCCGGTTCTGTGTTATAATTCTACTAATCGATTACCAACAATTGGAGTGATATGGCATGAGCAAGATCTCCTCCCGGCAGCAGGCAATATTGGAGTTTATTAAGAACGAAGTGAAAGATAAGGGCTATCCCCCGTCCGTCAGGGAGATCGGGGAAGCGGTCGGTCTCGCCTCCAGCTCTACCGTACACGGCCATCTGGAACGGCTGGAGAAGAAGGGGCTGATCCGGCGCGACCCGACCAAGCCGCGCGCCATTGAGATTCTCGACGGCTCCATGGGGGACGGCGCCTATGCCGTATCGGTCGCCCACGTGCCTCTGATCGGCCGGGTTACCGCCGGCGTGCCGATCACGGCGACGGAGAACATTGAAGATTACTTCCCTCTCCCAAGCCATTATGTCGGCGACAACAATGTGTTCATGCTTAGCGTTATCGGCGAGAGTATGATCGAAGCCGGGATCCATAACGGCGACTACGTCATCGTCCGGCAGCAGCAGACCGCAACGAACGGCGAGATCGTGGTAGCCATGACCGAGGATGACGAAGCTACGGTGAAGACGTTCTACAAGGAGCGCGACCACATCCGCCTCCAGCCCGAGAATCCGACTATGGAGCCTCTCCGGCTGAAGAACGTAACGATTCTCGGCAAAGTTATCGGCGTATTCCGCAACATTCACTAATTGTACCTTTTCGGACCGGCCCTCAGCCGGTCCGTATTTTTTTGCCCTGTTACCTGAGATAAACGGCTTCACCGTTCTTTAAGGAAAAGCGCTTCTATGAGAAATATCAGATGGCAGAAACAAGCAATGCGAGTTTTACTTTCCGATATTGAACGCCATCGCCTCAAGTCAGCTCATCTGTCTGATGAAATTCAACCCGAGGCCGCTTCCCGGCAAACAACAAAAAGGCCGTTCGCCCGCCGGATGCTCCGGAGGCTGAACGGCCTTCTTCTCATATTAGTACAGCGTCAGGTACTGCTCGCGCTCCCAAGCGTGAACCTGGGTGCGGTAGATGTCCCACTCGATCTCTTTGAGCTCGTAGAAGTGGGCCAGTGCGTGATCGCCAAGCGCATCGCAGATCACATCGTCGCGAAGCATCTCATCAAGCGCCTGCTTCAGGTTCAGCGGCAGGCTTGGAATGCCCTGCTCTTCGCGCTCGTCTTCGGTCATTACATAGATGTTGCGGTCCGTCGGAGGCGGCAGCTGCATCTTGTGCTTGATGCCGTCGAGGCCCGCTTTGAGCATGACCGCCAGCGCAAGGTACGGGTTCGCAGCCGGATCCGGGTTGCGTACTTCCACACGCGTGCTGAGGCCGCGGGAAGCCGGGATACGGATCATCGGGGAGCGGTTGCTCGCCGACCAGGCCACATAACAAGGAGCTTCGTAACCAGGCACCAGACGCTTGTACGAGTTTACGGTCGGATTCGTGATTGCCGCGAAAGAACGGGCATGCTTCAGGATTCCGGCCATGTATTGGCGGGCCACCGTGCTCAGGCCGAGCTTGTCGCTCTCGTCGTAGAACGCGTTCTCGTTGCCGCGGAACAGCGACTGGTGGCAGTGCATCCCGGAGCCGTTCACGCCGAACAGCGGCTTCGGCATGAAGGTTGCATGCAGCCCGTGCTGGCGGGCCACCGTCTTGACCACAAGCTTGAAGGTCTGGATCTGGTCGGCCGCTTTAATCGCATCGGCATATTTGAAGTCGATCTCATGCTGGCCGGGAGCCACTTCGTGGTGGGACGCTTCGATCTCGAAGCCCATCTCCTCAAGCGTGAGCACGATCTCGCGGCGGCAGTTCTCGCCGAGGTCCGTTGGCGCAAGGTCGAAGTAGCCGCCCTGGTCGTTCAGCTCCATCGTCGGATTGCCCTTCTCGTCGGTCTTGAAGAGGAAGAACTCCGGCTCCGGACCTACGTTCATGGACGTATAGCCCATCTCTTCGGCTTCCTTCAGCGCCGCTTTCAGAATGCCGCGCGGGTCGCCCGGGAACGGACGGCCGTCCGGCAGATAGATATCGCAGATCAACCGGGCCACACGGTCCGTCGTAACCCAAGGGAACACCACCCAAGTACTAAGATCGGGATATAAGTACATATCGGATTCTTCAATCCGCACATAACCCTCGATGGACGAGCCGTCAAACATCATCTTGTTGTCGAGTGCTTTCTCCAGCTGGCTTACGGGAATCTCCACGTTCTTGATGGTACCGAGCAGATCCGTGAACTGAAGCCGGATGAAGCGGACGTTCTGTTCCTTCGCGATGCGCAGAATGTCTTCTTTGGTATAGTTCTTGTCCGACACTGTGTATCTCCTCCTTAGACTTATGTATCATGAAATGCATATTAACGGAGAATCCGGGCACCGCCTCAGGCCTAAGCCATAGAAAGTAAGCGGTACCGCGGCTGCCCCGGCCGAACGTTTTACTTGCGGAAAAAGCGCGAAAGTTCGCCTTGAATCAGCGATACCTGGTTCGGACGCTTGCCCCCGCCGAGCAGCTGCTGCTTCAGCATCTTGTGAAGCTGCGAGTCGGTGAGCTCCCGACGCTTGACTTCCGTTTGCTCATTGAGAATGGTCGCATCCTCCGAATCCTTGTCAACCGGAAGAAGAACCTGCTTGATCCCGGCGATGTTGACGCCTTTCTCGATCAAGTCTTTAATTTCCAGCAGACGCTCGACGTCATTGAAGGAATAAAGCCTCTGGTTGCCGCCGGTGCGTGCCGGGATAATCAATTCGTGCTGCTCATAATAACGAATCTGTCTGGCGGTGAGATCGGTCAGCTTCATTACGATGCCGATACGGAAAAAGTGCCATATTTCTGCGTATTTCATCAGTCATGCCCATCACTCCTAAACGCTGAAGGAACCTTACCGTTATTGTAACCTTAGGAGCGAAACGTGTCAAGTTGTGTTAGGTTTGTGCCATATGTCAGCATAAATTACAGAAAACGTTTTTTTGACCACTTGTCAAATTTCCGGCAGAAGCCCCCGGTCGATCATGTTTTGCAGGGCCGTCAGCACCCCCATTTTGCAGTGGGAATAAGTCAGTCCGCCCTGCATATAGGCGATGTAGGGCTCTCTGATCGGCGCATCCGCCGACAGCTCCAGCGACCCGCCCGAGATGAAGGTGCCTGCAGCCATGATCACCGGATGCTCATATCCCGGCATGTCCCAAGGCTCAGGCACTACATGCGAATCCACCGCAGCGGCCTGCTGGATTCCCTGCACGAACGCAATGAGATGCTCCGGTCCGGAGAACCGGATAGCCTGGATGAGATCCGTCCTCGGATCCTGCCAGCGGGGATGCGTAACGAATCCAAGCTGCTCGAACACCGAAGCGGCGAACACCGAGCCCTTGACCGCTTGTCCCACCAGATGCGGCGCAAGGAACAGCCCCTGGTAGATCGAACGCGTCGTCCCCAGCATCGCGCCCACCTCCCCGCCGATACCCGGTGCGGTGAGCCGGTAAGAAGCGAGCTCCACGTATTTCGATTTTCCCGCTATGTATCCGCCCGATGCCGCCAGGCCCCCGCCCGGGTTCTTGATCAGCGAGCCTGCAATGAGGTCCGCCCCCGCTTCCGTCGGCTCCCGCAGCTCCGTAAACTCCCCGTAACAGTTGTCCACAAACACGATAAGGTCCGAACGCACTTCCTTGACGAACCGGACCATCTCGCCGATCTGCTCCACTGTAAACGAAGGCCTCCAAGAGTAGCCGCGCGAGCGCTGGATGCCGATTACCTTCGTCTGCGGGGTAATGCGGCGGGCAATCTCGCTGTAGTCCGGTCTGCCGTCGTCGAGCAGCGGCACTTCGTCGTAGCCGATGCCGAAGTCCTGCAGCGAGCCGAGCCCGTCCCCCTGCTTGCCGATCACTTTATGCAGAGTATCGTACGGACGCCCTGTAATCATCAGCAGTCCGTCGCCGGGCCTCAGCACCCCGAAGAGCGCGGTAGAGATGGTATGCGTGCCCGAAACGAAGTGCGGCCGCACCAGTGCCGCCTCGGCGCCGAACACGTCGGCATACACGAGATCGAGCACTTCGCGGCCCCTGTCATTATAACCGTATCCTGTCGATCCGGCAAAATGAAAGTCACTGACCTTGTGTTTTTGAAAAGCGGAGATCACCTTCCACTGGTTGCGGTCGATGATCCCGTCGATCTCTTTCAGTTTCCCCTGAATCTGCTCCTCCGCCCGGTCCATCAGGCGGAGCACCTGCTCCTTAAACATGCTCCGTATTCTCTCCTCTGTCTCCCTGCGCGTGCTGCGACTGGTCATATGCCGCCAGCATGTAGCCAATTTTATCGTATTCCTTGCTGTTCACACGGACGGTCATCAGCATATCGTCGCCGTCCACGCCGTTCTCAAGCACCTCGCCGACACGGTAGACCAGCGAGATCATATCCCCCTTGTCCGCCGGGATGCGGTAGGTCTTGCTGTCGCCGGCCAGGTGCGCCTCCAGCGTATCCACAAGCCGCTTCAGATCCGCCTCATGGAAGGCCGATACCCGCAGGAATTCCCCTTCCGTCGTCAGCATGTCCGCCTGAGACGGGCTCAGCAGGTCGACTTTGTTGAACACCGTAACGCGGTCCTTGCCGTGCGCCCCGAGCTCCTCGAGCACCTGATCCACGACCCGCATCTGGATCGGCATCATCTCGGTCGAGCTGTCCACGACATGCAGGATAAGATCCGCTTCGTTCGCTTCCTCAAGGGTCGCGCGGAAGGCTGCAACGAGATCATGGGGCAGGTTCTGGATAAATCCTACCGTGTCCGTCAGCACGATCTCCACGCCGCTCGGCAGCTTGAGCTGGCGGGAAGTCGGGTCCAGCGTGGCGAACAGCTGGTTCTCGACGTATACGTCGGCGGCGGTCAGCTGGCGGAGCAGCGTTGATTTGCCGGCATTCGTATAACCGACCAGTGCAACCTGGAACACGCCCGACTTCTTGCGGCGCTCCCGGTGCAGCGTGCGGTGGCGTACCGTTTCGGCCAGCTGGCGCTTCAGCTCCGCAATGCGGTCCCGGATATGCCGGCGGTCGGTCTCGAGCTTCGTCTCCCCGGGACCCCGGGTACCGATCCCGCCCCCGAGACGGGACAGGTTCTTGCCATGGCCGGAGAGCCGCGGCAGCAGGTAGCTCAGCTGTGCGAGCTCTACCTGGATAATCCCCTCTCGCGTGCGTGCCCGCTGGGCGAAGATATCGAGGATAAGCTGGGTGCGGTCAATAATTTTGACGTCGAGATATGTCTCCAGGTTGCGCACCTGCGCGCCGGAGAGCTCCTGGTCGAAGATCGCCGTATTGGCGCCGTTCTCCTGCAGCATCTCCTTGAGCTCTTCCGCCTTGCCTTTGCCGATAAACCACTTGGAGTCGGCATACTCCTTATTCTGCGTCAGCGTGCCGAGCACCTCCACCTGGGCCGTTTCGGCCAGGGCGATGAGCTCTGCAAGCGAGTACTCCGGATCGTAGGCATCCTGCCTTTTTTGTTCCTGTGTGACAAGGGAAACGAGGATCGCACGATCATCCAATTCCGTTGTTACTTCATGTGTCGTTTGTCTCATGGAAATCTCATACTCTCCTTTGCTGTCCTGCGCTCCACCTTCACGTCCTCCGGGCGGATCACCATCAGATCCTGCTTCGACGGCTGCATGTTCGTTTGGTTAAGCAGCCGTACGGCATGGCTGCGCAGCGCCTTCTCGATCAGGTTGCGGACATACCGCGCATTGCTGAAGGCGGTGTCCATCTGTCCCTTCTCGAGCAGGATCTGCTGCCGGATCCGTGCCTCCGTGGCCGGTGTCAGCGAATATTCCCGTTCCTTGATCATCCCTTCGGCGATCTCCATCAGCTGGTCCACCGTATAATCCGGAAAATCAAGCTGGATCGGAAACCGGGAGGGCAGTCCGGGATTGGTTTGCAGGAAAAGTTCCATCTCTTCTGAATACCCGGCTAAGATCAGAATAAATCCGTTTTTGTGGTCCTCCATCGCTTTGACTAGCGTATCGATGGCTTCCTTGCCGAAATCCTTCTCGCCGCCGCGGGCCAGGCTGTACGCTTCATCGATGAACAGGATGCCGCCCATCGCCTTCTTGACGAGCTCCCTCGTCTTCAGGGCCGTATGGCCGATATACTCCCCCACGAGGTCCGCCCGTTCCACCTCGATCAAGTGCCCTTTGGTGAGCACCCCCATCGTCTGCATCAGCTTGGCGATCAGGCGGGCGACCGTCGTCTTGCCTGTCCCCGGGTTCCCGCGGAACACCATATGATAGACCTGCGTGTTGGCCGTCAGGCCTGCTTCCGCCCGCATGCTGGCCACACGTAAGAGCGCATAAATTTCAAAAACCAGCTCCTTGACGTGGTCAAGCCCCACCATCTTGTCGAGCTCTTTCATGATCTCCCCGAACTGGCCCTGCTGGGTCAGCGGCTTGCCGTGAAACCTCGGCGCCGCGGCTGCAAGGGCCGGAGCCGGCTCCGGGGTGCGCAGAACGACCGAGATCTGCCGTGCATTCTTCGTAATCTGGATTCCGTCCGATCCTGGCTGCGTAGGGCCGCTCATGTGCTTCACTCTCCATTCTCGTCATGGTTCAAGTGTTAATGTATACGCACATGAGGGACGGATTGTGACTTAATTCTTTGTGTCCATTGTAAACGGCCCCGCAGCCAAAATCAAAAAGCGCCCTCCCGGTCCGCTCAGCCGATCCTCGTACGGCCGCCCTGTCCGGCCTGAGCCTCCAGCCGCGCGATAACCTCCATCAGCGGCATATCGGCCATTGAGCCGATCCGCAGATCGTGCTCACCGAAGACCAGGGAGCCGGTGGTTTCGTTCGGCACGGTGACACAGAACATCCCGGCCCGCTTGGCGGCGAGTGCGCCGTTGGGTGAATCCTCGAAGGCGACCGCCGCTTCCGGTGGCAATCCCAAGCCTTCCAGGGCCAGCAGATAGAGCGCCGGATCAGGCTTCACCTGCGCGACGTCCTCCGCCGTGCGGATCACCTCGAATGCGTCCAGAATGCCGTGAGCGGCCAGATGTCCTGTCACCCATGGCCTGTGGGAGCTGGAGGCCAGCCCTACCCGGAGTCCGTGCTCATGGGCGGATTGAAGGTACTCCAATACCCCGGGACGCAGAACCGCAGAAGCGAGGCGCTCATCATAATACCGCCGGCGCCAGGCCCTGGCTTCCTCCTTGTCGTAAGGGGAGGCATACAGCTCCTCCAAATGCACATACGGGTCAAAGGCTTCCGGGCCCGTTCCGATGCATGCGCCCCAGACGTCCAGCGTCAGCTCGCAGCCGTAGCGGCGGAACAGCGCCTGAAACGATTCGAATTCGGGGGTCTCCGTATCCAGGATCAGCCCGTCAAAATCAAAAATAACGCCCTGAATCATCACACGTCCGCTCCTTCCTCTTCTGTACTGATGGTACACCAGCAAGGAAGGGATTGGATAGTGATTTTTTCATTATAATGACCTGATCCCGGGGCTGCTCTCGTAAAAAGACGGCCGACCCTCCTTCGGAAAGCCGGCACCTTCTCCAGCGTTATGGATTGCGCCGGCCCACCTTATCGTATCGATCGTCCACTTCCTTGGCCATCTTCCGGTACTGCTTCGTCTCCTCCGCCACCGGATCGACATCCGACTGCACCCGGATCTCCGTCTTGACCGGCAGCTTGCGGCGGGCCGCTTCGTCCTTGTCTTCCTTTTTGAACTCACCGTTAAATAATTTCTGGGCCAGCTCCAGCTCCACTTCTTTCTGGTTCATGACGCACCACCCTCCTGATTCTAGCTTGGTTTGCTCCCCACCGGATTATGTACCCGCCCGCTCTCCTTGCACACCCGACCAAGAACTCCCATGGCAAGCCAGGAGACTTCTGCAGCATCCTAAGAGGGTGCAAGACCGGAAACCAGGCACATCCCGGAAAGGAGAATGACCGAGTATGACCAGCGCTACAACATTCCCTCCGCAGCATCAGAATACCCAGCCGGGGATCGAGTCCCGCATGAATCCAAGGCCCGTCTTCGAGGATGACCGCTACAAACCCGCAGGCAAGCTCAAAGACAAAACGGCAATCATCACCGGCGGCGACAGCGGCATCGGCCGGGCGGTGGCCGTGACCTATGCCAAAGAAGGCGCGGATGTGCTCATCGTCTATCTGAACGAGCACGAGGACGCCCAGGAGACGAAGATGCAGGTGGAAGCCGAAGGCCGCCGGTGCGAGCTCCTCGCCGGGGACATCGGGGATGAAGCCTTCTGCAGCAGCATCGTGGAAGAGACCATCCGGCGGCTGGGCAAGCTGGACGTGCTGGTGAACAACGCCGCCGAGCAGCATCCCCAGCAGAAGCTCGAGGATATCACTTCCGAGCAGCTCGAGCGGACGTTCCGCACGAACATCTTCTCCTTCTTCTACTTAACCAAAGCTGCGCTTCCCCATCTCCAGGAAGGCTCGGCCATCATTAACACAGCTTCGATCACAGCATATGAAGGGAACCCGACCCTTCTCGATTACTCCGCGACCAAAGGGGCGATCGTGACCTTCACCCGCTCGCTGTCCCAGCAGCTCGTCTCCCGCGGGATCCGGGTGAACGCCGTGGCGCCGGGCCCGATCTGGACGCCGCTCATCCCCTCCACCTTCGACGAACAGAAGGTCGCCTCTTTCGGTACCAATACGCCGATGAAGCGGGCGGGGCAGCCGGAAGAGCTGGCACCGAGCTATGTCTTCCTCGCCTGCGGGGATTCGTCCTATATGACAGGCCAGGTTCTGCATGTCAATGGCGGAACGATCGTGAACGGCTGAGCCTGACAGCCCTTCCACCATGTCGGATCAGACACCAAAAACCTCCCCTGCCTCCGGAAAGAATCTTGCCGGATCACGGGAGGTTTTAGCCGTTTGTATGGTGGATTGGAAGACAGCGGCGGATGCCGAGGATCAGGACTTCTTCGTATCCTCCGGCTTGCCCTCCGTATCCTTGTCCTCGGACATCAGCCCGCGGGTCGAACTCTTGAATTCGCTGAGCGTGCGGCCGAAGGCCCTGCCGAGTTCGGGGAGCTTGGACGGTCCGAACATGATGAGTACGACGACAAGAATCAGCAGCAGTCCGCCGATCCCGATATTGCCAAATGGCAAAGCTCTCTCCTCCTTGTAGCGAAAAAAGTATGGTAGATACTCTCATTATACCAGCATCGCTTCCGAAAAGATACGAGGTTCAGCTTTTGGGCGCAACCCCGAATACAAGGGCCACCTTATCCCACTGCCACTTGGTCATCGCCAGCGTCTCCCTGCCGCGGTGCCAGGCCATCATCAGCACACGGGACTCCATCGGTGATACCGCTGGTTCCTCATAGTCGAGATAGTTCGCGATGTCGAGGGCGCGGACACTGTGATAGCGGTGGGTGATGATGACGGCCGAGGTCCACTGATGCTGCTCCATGATCTTTTTACTGTAGAGCAGGTTCTCGTAGGTGCTTCGGGCCCGGTTCTCGAGCACGATGCGCTTGGAAGGAATCCCCTTCGAGACCAGATAATTGCGCATACCTTCCGCTTCGGTCATCTTCGAGGTGGGCACATCGTAGCCGCCGCTGACGATCAGATACGGAACCCTGCCGGATTGATACAGCTCCACGGCCCGGTCAAGCCGCTCCTTCAGTGCCGGACTTGGGGAATCCTTCCACAGCGAAGCACCCAGTACGATGCCTACCTGCTTTGGCTCCTGTCCCGTATCCGCCTGCGTTTCGATCCGGTACTGGATCCATCCGACCCACAGGAGAGCCGCCAGGAGCACAAGCACCATGAACCGGAAGATGCGCTTCAAGTGCCCTAGCAACGACACACGGGTCTTCTTCCTGTATCGGCCTGCCGCCGCCTGCCTCAGCTCCATGTCTTCATCCGCTCCTGAAGACTTCCCGTGAACAGCTCAAGCTCCGTGCCGTCCGGATCCAGGAAATTCACACTGAACCCGCCGCCGCGCTCGACCGGCCCCCTCACGAGCCGAACCCCTGCCTGGCGCAGCGTCTCCACAGCCTTTGGAAAGTCACCTTCCTCTATCGTAAACGCCGCATGGTCGATGCCGGTTCGCCCGCCGGTGGATCCTTCCCCATCGGGTTCCCGCTCCAGCAGACAAATCCAGGCGCTTCCCCACTCCAAGTAGGCATCCGTCCGTCCCCGGTGTACCCGCTTCATCCCGAGAACGCCTTCGTAGAACGCCAGCGACCGGGAGAGGTCCCGGACCCGGATCGTCAAATGATTGAATCCTTTCACCTGCATTGCTTCTGCCTCCATCATCCGGTTGTCGACTATCAAGTAACGTCCCGATCTTCCCCTTCCACACCCAAAAAACGGCGCACCTCGGCGAACAGGGCCGGCGCATCCTCTTCGAGACAGATCAAGTGGCGCGACCGTTCAAAAAAGTGAAGCTCCCGCTCGCCCTGCAGCCGCCTGTAAATATAATCGGCGCTGCGGGGATGGACGATCTGGTCCCTTCTTCCCTGGGCAATCAGGGTGGGCACCGCCACCTTCGGCAGCTCTTCCCGCTTCGCATAGCGGGCCAGCTTCATAAACTGGACGGCAGCCCGGAGAGGCGTCTTCTTGCCCCGTTTGAGATAGTCCCAGTCCTTCTGCCGAGCCCGCAGCGCCACATCCTTCAGAAAGCGCACCGGGCTCACATAAATGGCCGCTGCATTGAGAAGCACAAGCCGCCGTACGGGATAGCGGTTCGCGAGATAGGCGGAAATCAGGCCGCCCATCGAGAATCCGATAAGGTCCACGGGCTCGCCATCGCCGGTCAGGCGCGCCATCTCCTCCTCCGCTCCCTGCAGCCACTCCTGCCACACGACCGACCGCAGACCGGACAGCTCGTCATCATGGCCGGGCAGCCGCAGCACATGGCATTCGCACCCGCAGCCCGCCAAGTAATCCGCCAGCGGCTGCACCTCGTAAGGGCCGCCCGTGAAGCCGTGAATCAGCAGGCACCGCCGCTGCCGGTGGGATATCCCGCTCCCCTGCTCCATGGTTATCTCCCCTTCCTGCTCTTAGTAGACGATAACGGGGGCCTTTGGGTTCCCTTCCCGCGCCCGTTAAAGCAGAAGAAATCAACAGCGCGGGAGGCTCGCCCCCCGCGCTGTGCAGCTTACTACCCAATGAAAACTTACTTCTCCGTAATATCGATCTTCATGATCGTGACCTTCTCAGTCGGCTTGCTCGGCTTGCTCTCTCCGCCAGCAGCGACGGGGGTTGCGGCAATCTTCTGCACGGTGTCCATCCCTTCGACTACCCGGCCGAAGATGGTATAGTTCGGCTGCGAGTTGAGGCCCTTGCTGTCCTCTCCGGTACAGATGAAGAACTGGCTGCCGTTCGTATTCTTGCCGGAGTTGGCCATCGCCACGATGCCCGGCTCGTATTTGTACGGGCTCTTGAGCTCGTCCTCGAACTTGTAGCCGGGGCCTCCCATCCCGTTGCCGAGCGGGTCACCGGTCTGCACCATGAACGACTGGATGATCCGGTGGAAGGTGATATCGTTATAGAAGCCTTCCCGCGCCAGGAACACAAAGTTATTCACGGTCTTCGGCGCTTCCTTGGCGAACAGCTCGATCGTGAACGACCCCTTGGACGTCGTAACGGCGGCCGTATACTTCTTCGTCGCATCGATCGTCATCGGCGGAGCCGACGTGTACGTCTTGCGCGTCGTCCCTTCTTTCGCCGTGTCCGTCCCGGCCGTAGCCTGGCTGCCGCCGGCAGCGCCCTGCGTATTCTCGGCAGGCTTAGTTCCGCAGCCTGCGGCCAGCAGAGCGGCCAGTGCCGCCGTGCAGAGTACCTTAGCGATCCCGCTTACTTGTTTCGCGTTCATCACAATCCATTCAACTCCATTACGTTACTGTTATTGGTGTGGAAGCCTGTCCCAATCCTTCACCTTATTATACTACGTCCGCCTGCAAAAATAAAAAAAGAAGAGGCGGTGGCCGCCTCTTCCCATCATCATCACCGTCTTGAGCTTCTTAGGTTCCGTCCGGCATCACGCTGATCGAAGATCCGCTCTGCCCTCCGGTAGATCGCTCCGCCGGCTGCTTGCCGTTCCCGGAGGTGCCGCTCGGCACCGGGGCCGTGCCGGTGCTCGGCCGGGTCGTCGTGCTGCCGGGCGTCTTGGTGCCCGTCTCTCCGCCCGTATCCGTACCGGAAGAGGTTCCGGTATCCCCGGAGCCGCCGGCCGACCCGGCATCCTCTTCCGTACCGCCGGTCGTGCCGTCCGTCTCGGTGCCCGGTGTCGTGCCGGTGCCCGGCTTGGTTGTTCCCGGCTGTGTCGTGCCGCCGGCCCCCGGTTTGGTTCCGGTCCCCGGCTGAGCCGTGCCATCGCCATCCGTTCCTGGAACCGCGCCGTCTTCCCCTTCTTTGCCCGGGTCTTCCTTACCGGTCTCGCCGGCTTCCTTGCCCGGCTCTTCTTTGCCGTTCTCCGTCTTGCCCGGGATGGTGACCGACGCTTCATTGGACTTCGCGCCTTCCGCCCCGTTCTCCGGCTTCAGCGCCACAATCATATAAGTGTACGTCATGCCCGGCGTGTAAGCGGACTGGTCCTTATACGACGTAGACTGCGTGGAGAACAGCGGCTCGGCCGGATAGTCCGCCATCGTGCTGTCCTTGCGGAACGCCTGGTACGTGATGCCATCGCCCACGCTGCTCCAGCTCAGATTGACGAAGCCCGTCTCCGGGTTGACCTCCGCCTTGAGATCCGTTACGCCTTTCGGAGGAAGCTCCTCCTTCAGATCCGGCACCCCGGAAGGTTTCTTGAACTGTGTCACCGGACGCTTCGCGAGCGCCTTCTGCATGACTTCCTTGAAGATGACGCCCGCGCTTCCGCTGCTCATCGACACATAGTGCTTCGAGTCCGTCTTATCGAAGCCCATCCAGACGGCCCCCGTCCACTCGGGCGTGTAGCCGACGAACCAGAGGTCGCGGTTGTACTTCTCGAGACCTTTGAGATCGAGCTGTGTGGAGCCGGTCTTGCCGGCCACCGGCCGCTCGAACTTGGCCGCCGCCCCCGTGCCTCCCGGCTCGACGACCGTACGCATCATCTCGGTCATATACCATGCGGTCTTCGCGCTCATGACCGTCTTGGCCTCATCCTTGAACTGCAGCTCCGTACCGTCGCTCTCCACAATACTTGTGATCGCATGTGCCGTATGCAGCGTGCCCGCATTGGCAAACGCACTGTAGGCCTGGGCCATCTGCAGCGGGGTGGTCCCCTTGGTCAGGCCGCCGAGCGCGATGGCCAGGTTGCGGTCCTGCGCATCCAGCGTGATACCCAGCTTCTCGACGAACTTGGTCGCATTCGATACGCCGATCTCCTGCAGCGTATTGATCGCCGGCATGTTGATGGACTTTTTCACAGCCTCCGTCATCGTTACCTGACCGCGGTACACCCCGTCATAGTTGCGCGGACTGTAGCCGCCAGGGTACGTCTGTTTCTCATCCTTCAGCATGCTGTAAGGCGTATACTTGCCGGCCTCGATCGCCGGAGCGTACGCGATCAGCGGCTTGAAGGATGAACCCGGCTGCCTCGGCGCCGAAGTCGCACGGTTGAGCCCGCCCCGCATATAGTCCCGGCCGCCGACCATGGCCACGATGCCCCCGTCCTTGTTGTCGAGGATGACCATCGAGCTCTGCATGATCTGGTCGTCCGGGCTCTTCTGGAAGAACTTCGCGTTCGCGTATGTCTGCTCCATGATCTGCTGCGCATTCTGGTCGAGCGTCGTGTAGATCTTGAGCCCGCCCCGGTTGACCTCATCCTCCGTCAGGTTGAAGTTGGTCTGCGCTTCCTTCAGCACATAGTCGACGAAGGCCTGGTTGCGTCCGGCCGTTCCCGCTGTTTTCGTAGGCGGTTCGTAATCCACAGCAGCCGCTTCCGCCCGCTGGGCCTCGGTAATGTACCCCTGCTCCTGCATGAGCTTCAGCACCACGCCCCGGCGCTCCTTCGACTTCTCGGCATCCTTCAGAGGATTGTACCGGCTCGGCGCTTTGGGGATCGCCGCCAGCGTGGCGATTTGCCACAACTTCAAATCTTCCAGTTTATCCACGTTGAAATAAACCTTCGATGCCGCTTTAACGCCATAAGCCTGATTACCGAATAGAATGTAGTTCAAATACATCGTCAAAATTTCATCTTTGGTTTTTTGCTGCTCCAGCGCCACGGCAATGGACATTTCGGTGGCTTTACGGAAGAACGTTTTGTCCGCGTTGAGGAACACGTTCTTCGCAAGCTGCTGGGTGATCGTGCTGCCGCCCTCGACCATGCTCCGGGCCACAACGTCCTTCACCAGCGCCCGGCCGATCCCGAGGAAATCGACGCCCGTGTGATCCTCAAAGCGTTTGTCCTCGGTCGCGATGAAGGCCTGCTTCATGAGCGGAGGAATTTCGTTCGGCTCGACGTTGATCCGGTTCTCCACCTTGAGCACGCCAATCTCTTGCTTATTGGCATCATAAATGATCGAGGCTTCGCTGAAGTCCAGCTTGTCGATGTTCTGCTGCAGGATCTTGTTCCCATTCAAGATAACGAAAATGTAGACGCCCATCGCGCTAATGGCTGCCAGAGCAGCGGCTGCGAGCATCCAAAAGATGACTTTTCCGGCGGAAAAGCCCTGTTTCTTTTTCTTCTTCGCTGCTCCGGCCGCCGGTTTCTTCTCTACCGTGGTTTTTCTGGGTGTCTTGCTGCCTGAATCCGCCATGCACCGACTTCCTTTCTGTGAAACAAAGAACAACCCGAGACAGGCAGGGGTTGCTCATTTAGGATTTGTATGATGTTAGACGTTCGGGAGGACCAAAATGTTGCTGATGCTGTCTTTCGGCTGTTCACCCCACCGTTAACCAGGCCCTTCCGGGTATTACTCGGCCGTGTTCTCCGTCTGCTGCATCAGAGATACGGAACGCTGCGGCGTGAAGGTCGAGATGGCGTGCTTGTAAACCATCTGCTGGCGGCCCTCACTGTCGATGATAATCGTGAAATTGTCAAAAGCGCGAATGACCCCGCGGATCTGGAATCCATTGGTCAGATAAACGGTGACCGGGATGTTTTCCTTGCGCAGTTGATTTAGAAACGTGTCCTGAATATTGATCGACTTGTTCATCAGTGGGCCCCCTCAAGAAAATAGTTAACGGTCTAGTGTTAGCTTAGCTGAAATTATACCACGAATCTTGTCCAGGTGGGTAGCAAATTCTGCCAGATTGCTCACGTCCACCCATGCAATATCCTTCATATGTCGGAACCAGGACAGCTGGCGTTTGGCGAAGCGGCGCGTATCCCGCTTCAGCAGTTCGACCGCTTCCTCGAGGGAATAATGGCCTTGGAGATGGCCGACGATTTCCTTGTAGCCAAGGGCCTGCATGGATACAACGGCTTCATCGTAGCCCCGCTCCATCAGTCCGCGCACCTCTTCGAGCAAACCCTGCCGCATCATGATATCGATTCGCTCTTCAATACGTTTATATAGTAAAGCTCTATCCATTGTCAACCCGACGATACACAATTCGTAGGGCGATTCCTTGCGTCCCTGGGCCTCCAGCTGCTCGGACTGCCGCTCGCCGGTCACATGATAAATCTCCAGGGCGCGGATCACTCGCCGCACGTCGTTCGGATGAAGCCGGTCCGCCGAAGCGGGGTCGACGGCACGCAGCCGCTCATGAAGCGCCTCCGGTCCGTATGTATCTGCATAAGCCTGCTGCTCCTCCCGGAACGCTTCATCGGAGCCGCTCTCACTGAACTTGAAATCGTAGCATACCGACTCCACATAGAGCCCGGTGCCTCCCACGATAAAAGGCAGCCGTCCCCGCCCGCTGACTCTCCTCGATCAGCCGCCCGGCTCCGCTCCTGGAATTCGGCTACGGAGAACGGGTGGTCCGGGTCATGGATGTCGATCATGTGATGGGGCACTTCGGCCAGCTCCTCGGGAGAGGCCTTGGCCGTCCCAATGTCCATCCCGCGGTACACCTGCATGGAGTCGCCCGAGATGATCTCGGCGTTGTATTCCTTGGCAAGCGTCAGGCTGAGCTTCGTCTTGCCGACGGCTGTCGGGCCGACGAGGACGAGCAGCTTCGGCTTGCGTTCTGACGATGGGGTCACGTGCGTATCACTCCATAAGCAATTTTGGTGGACGAGCGGTGGACCTCGGCGAAGCCCAGACGGTCGAACTCGGCCGAATCCCGGTGCTCCTTGAGCACCACGGCACGGCGGGCCGCCGATAACGCAAGCCCCACCGCTTCTTCGCTCAGCGCCCGGTCATCCGCGAGCCCGCGGATCGCCCGGATGGAGTTCGACTCGGTAATGGGCTTGCGGAACATCGGGTCGAAGTATACAAGGTCGACGCTCTTCGGCGGCAGGCCCCGCAGGTAGGTGAGATGGTCCGCCCCCAGCACCTCGATGCGCCGCATGCTCTCATTGAGACCAGGCACATCGGAATGGTAGGTCTTCAGCCCCTGCTTCAGGAGGAAGCAGGGGATCGGCGCACTTTCCAGCGCCGTGACGTGCCCCTCCGGCCCCGCCGCATACGAAAAGACGAGCGAGTCGGAGCCCAGCCCCGCGGTACAGTCGACGATCCGGTCGCCAGGCCGCACGCCGGCGAGCTCCAAGAGGCTGTCCGGCTCTCCTTTGATCAGGCGCTTGATCCGGACGGCAGCCGTGCTTGGATGGAAGAAAAGAGGCTGTCGCAGTTCGTGATGATACTCGATGCGCTCCTTCGAGATCAGGAGAATATCCTCGTCCCCGTAGCGGGCCCGCAGCTGGGCGAGCGTCATCCGGCGCCGGTCGACCGCACGGCCGCCGAGCTCCGCCGCCAGCCGCCGCGCTTCCTCGCGCTGGGCCGGGTTCGGGTCGTAGGAGGTTGTGACGAACAATTACATCACCCTTTTGAACATTTTCTCTAATTCGTATGTTGAGAAGCTGACCACAATCGGCCGGCCGTGCGGACAGGTGTACGGATTGCGGCAGGCGGCCAGCCGGTCGAGCAGCACCTCGATCTCAAGGGTGCCCATGCTCTGGTTCGCCTTGATCGAAGCCTTGCACGAGCACATGATCGCCGCCTTCTCCCGGAACTTCGCAATGTCGATGCCCTTCTTGTCCTGCAGCAGCAGGTCGATCATCTCTTCGACGATCGCCTGCTCCTCGCCCTTCGGAAGCCAGTGCGGATAAGCCCGCACGAGGAACGACGTGCCTCCGAACGGCTCCAGGTACACCCCCGCCTGCTCGAGCTGGGGCAGCTTCTCCGTCAGCCGGAGCGCCTCGACCGAGGTGTACTCAAGCGTCATCGGCACAAGGAGCTCCTGGCTCGCCTCGGCCGGACGGCCGAACAGGTCGAAGTAGTGCTCGTAGTTGATCCGCTCATGCGCCGCATGCTGATCGACGAGGAACAGCCCTTCCTCGTTCTGCGCGACGATATACGTGCCGTGCAGCTGGCCGATCGGCGTCAGCTTCGGGAACGCCGGCAGCGCGGGAGGCGCGGACGCTTCCGTCTGCGCCAGCGCGCGCAGCAGCGCTCCGCTGGCCGCGGCGGTCTCGCGGGCATCGCCCGGCCCCCGCGCCGGCGCAGGCCGCTCGGCATAGGCCGCGCCGGCTTCGCGCAGCCGCGGCGCGGACGCCGCCGGGCCGTCCGCGCGTGCGGGCGGCGCCCAAGGCGCCTGCGCCTGCGGCTGTGCAGCGGGCGCAGGGGCGCCTGCGCCGCGCGGGCCGCCGCCGAAGGGGCTGCCGCCCGGCGAAGCGGCCGGCGCTTCGCTGCGCACGGCGGCCGGCGGGACTGCCGCCGGCTCCGCCGCGGAGGCGGCCTGCGGCCGGTACAGCTCGAGCTGCTCCTGCACGAGCTGCTCACGCACGCGCGCCGGCTCCGCCGCGGAGGCGGCCTGCGGCCGGTACAGCTCGAGCTGCTCCTGCACGAGCTGCTCACGCACGCGCGCCGGCGCCGCCGGTGCTCCGCCCTGCGGGATCAGCCGCTGGCGGCCGAGCGTCTCGCGCACCGCGTTCTCGATGAGCGCGATGAGCTCAGGCTCCTTGCTGAAGCGCACCTCCAGCTTCGCGGGATGCACGTTGACGTCGACCAGCGTCGGGTCCATCGTCAGATGCAGCACCGCCACCGGGAAGCGTCCGATCGGCAGCAGGGTATGATACCCCTGCAGGAGCGCCTGGTTGACCGGGAAGCTGCGGATGTAGCGGCCGTTGATGACCGTCGTGATGCCGCCGCGGTTGGCCCGCGTCAGCTCGGGCTTCGAGATCAGGCCTTCGAGCTTGTAATCGAGCGTCTCCCCCTCGATCTTCAGCATGCTCTTGGCAAGCGACGAACCGTACACCGCCGCCACGGCCTGCAGCAGGTCGCCGCTGCCCAGCGTCTGGAGCAGGACATGGCCGTTGTGCTTCAGCGTGAAAGCAATGTTCGGATACGCCAGGGCGAGGCGGTACATGTAGTCCGTCACATGGCCGAGCTCCGTCTGGACCGTCTTCATATATTTTAGACGCGCCGGCGTGTTATAAAACAGCTCGCGCACCGACAAATCGGTTCCGCGCTGTGCGGCCGCATCCTCCTTGAGACGGACGGTCCCCCCTTCGATGCGGAGGCGGGTGCCCAGACCGGTAGAACCGGCTGAAGTGAGGCATTCCACCTTGCTCACCGCCGCGATACTCGGCAGCGCCTCGCCCCGGAAGCCGAGCGTGCGGATGCTGAACAGATCCTGGGACGTGGCGATCTTGCTCGTCGCATGACGGAAGAAGGCGGCCTCGACATCGTCCTCTTCGATCCCTCCGCCGTTATCCGTAACCCGGATCAGCTGCAGTCCGCCTTCCTCGATGGACACGTCGACGCGGGTGCTTCCGGCGTCAACCGCATTTTCCACGAGCTCCTTGACGACGGAGGACGGCCGCTCGACCACTTCGCCCGCCGCGATCTGGTTCGCGATATGTTCATCCAAGATTGTGATTTTTCCCATAAGGGCGAAGGCCCTCCTTACCTGTATTTGCAGTAAGCGAATGCGATGGCCGAGGTCAGCCGGGCGCTGCAGCCGCAGCCCCGGGACCACCGCCCTCTACTTCGAAGCGCCGGTGCGGATCGTCAGCTTCCGTCCGTCATCGATCCACTGCAGCGAGCTGCCGAAGGCATCCTTCGATACCCCGTTCAGCGAAACGAACCCGGTGCCTTCCTTCAGCAGGAAGCCCCCCTCGCCCGGCGTATACATCGTGGTACCGTCAGCCGAGACAAGCACCACCGAGCGGGAAGCCTCGTTCCACTGGACCGTACCGCCAAGGTAAGCGGCCAGCGCACGAGCCGGAACATAGGTCTGTCCGCCCTCGCGCACGACGTCCAGCGTATCCTGCACCATCACGCCGCCTACGGTCGTAATGCGCGGGTCGGCCGTCAGCACGGGCTCCTTCTCGCCGGCGAGCCGGAGAGCCGTCAGCAGCTGGGCGAGATAGCCCTCCACCGCAACGTCCGGATCGAGGCCGACGTGGTTCACCTTGCGGTTCTTCGGTGTGAGGTACTCCTCGATCGTGACCTTCAGGGCGCCTCCGCCCTCAAGCTCGTATACGCTTTGTACGCTTCCCTTGCCGTACGTATGGGCCCCGATCACCTTCGCCGCCCCGTAGTCCTGCAGGGCGCCGGTCAGCACCTCGGAGGCCGAAGCGCTGTTCTCATTGACGAGCACGTAGAGCGGGAACGGCTGTGTCGTACCGCCCGAGAATTCCACCGGCTTGTCCACTCGGCTGCTGTCGAGCGTATGAATCAGCGTGCCTTCCTTGACGAACTGCCGGATCATGCCCTTCGCCGATTCGAGCAGACCGCCCGGGTTATCCCGCAGGTCGAGGATCAGCGAGCGGATCCCCTGGCTCTTCAGCTCGGCAAGCTCCTTCTCGAGCAGCTCGTCCGCATCGCTCGAGAAGCTTGCGATCTCCAGGTAACCGACCTTCGACGGGAATACGCGGGAGACGACCGTTGGAATCTGAACCTTCTTGCGGCTGACGGTGAATTCCTTCGTCTCGCTGCCGCGGACGACCCCGACCACCACCGTCGTGCCCGGCTCGCCGGCGATCAGCTCGGCGACTTCACCGGTTTTCTTGCCGGCCACCGAGGTGCCGCCGACCGTCACGATCAGGTCGCCTGGGGCAAGCCCGGCTTCCTTGGCGGGCGAGCCTTCGAACACATCGGCGATATACACGCCTTCCGGCTCCAGGCCGATCCGCACGCCGATGCCGACGTACTGGTTCTCCACCGCATCTTCGAACTGCTGGAGCTCTTCCGGTGTAAAGTACTGCGTATACGGATCCTCAAGCGACTCCACCATGGCCTTCACCGCCGCATCCGACAAGGCGTCCGCCGAAGGGGCGCTGACATGCTTCTTCTGAAGGAGCTCCATGACTTCCTGCACCCGGCTGGCGCCAGAGCTTTCGGTACCTGCGGCCTGCAGAGGCTGCGCTGCCGGAAGCAGCAGGGTCATCGACAGGACGGCGGCCGCCGAACGGCGCCACATGTTCATGCTTTTTTTGCGTTTCATCTGCTGGGGCTCCTAACGCTCGATATTTCATTTCTCGTTCCGTTGAACTTCGTTCAAAGGTCACTTTCAAAATGAAATATCTCGCTCTGTATTAAGTTCCGTTCAACTTCGTTCAAAGGTCACTTTCAAAATGAAACATCTCGCTCTGTATTAAGTTCCGTTGAACTTCGTTCAAAGGTCACTACCAAAATGAAATATCTCGCTATGCATTATTTGTTTACTCTAAACTTCTCAAAACCAATCTCGCTAGCAGCCTGACGTCCTAATGAAAGCTTCGCTCAGAGGTCACTTACAAAATAAACCTCTCACCTGTCGTTGACTCTATCTCATGCCGTCCATGGACAGGATTCTCTTCTCTCTCATCTCTCGAAGCTGCTCAAACCAGCTTCTTCAATTCATATAAAAAGTTCATCGCCGACATCGGCGTCATATTCATCAAATCCAGCGTGCGCAGCTGCTCCAGCACCTTCTCCTGCTTCGGGTCCTTCTTCGCAGAGCGGCTCGGCTTCTCTTCCACGGCGAACAGGCTGAGCTGTTCAATCCCCTGCGGGGCGTAAGCCGGAGCGGCCGGGGCTTCCATCACCGTGACCGCCGCCGGAGGCGCGTGTTCTGCGGCTGCGGGATCAGCGCCTGCTGCCGTCCCGGCAGCAGCGGCAGCCAAGGTCTCTGCCCCAGCGGACCCCACCGGCACAGCCGTGCCTTCATCAGCCGCAGGACGGGTCTCCGGAGCGGACTGGATCCGCTCCTGCAGCCCCTCCGAGCGTTCTTCGAATACATGGAGCAGCTCGTAAGACCGGCCGATGATGCTCTCCGGCAGACCGGCGATCTGCGCGCAGTAGATGCCGTACGAGGTGCTCGCTGCCCCCCTTACGAGCTTGCGCAGAAAGGTCACCTGCTGGCCGCTCTCCTTCACGGCCATGCAGTAGTTGCGCAAGTCCTTCAGGCTCTCTTCGAGATGAGCCAGCTCATGGAAGTGGGTCGAGACGAGCGTCTTGCAGCCGATCCGGTCGTGCAGGTACTCGATCACCGCCTGGGCGATCGCCATCCCTTCTCCGGTCGACGTGCCGCGTCCGAGCTCGTCGATGATGACGAGCGACTTCGGCGTCGCCTTCTCCGTCATGACCTGGATATCCATCATCTCGACCATGAAGGTGCTCTGCCCGCCGATGAGGTCGTCCGCTGCGCCGATCCGCGTGAAGATGCGGTCGGTCACCGGCACCTTGGCCCGCTTCGCCGGAACGAAGCAGCCGATCTGCGCCATGAGGCAGATCATCGCCACCTGGCGCATGTAGGTGCTCTTGCCGGCCATATTCGGGCCGGTGATGAGCATCGTGCTGCCCTCTTCCTTCGAAAGCACGGTATCGTTCATGATGAACACGCCGTCCTCGAGCACCGCTTCCACCACGGGATGGCGCCCTTCCTCGATCTCCAGCGGGTAGAAGTCGCCCACCTCGGGGCGGACGTACCGGTTCGCCGCGCTGACCTGCGCGATCGACTGGAACACGTCCGCAGTCGCGATGAGCTCTGCAAGCGCCTGCAGGCGGGGGATATGGGCGGCGACCTTGTCGCGCAGCTCCAGGAACAGGCCGTACTCGAGATCGACCATGCCCTCCTGGGCTTCGAGAATCAGCGCTTCCTTCTCCTTGAGCTCCGGCGTCACGAAGCGCTCCGCATTCGCGAGCGTCTGCTTGCGCTCGTAGCGTCCTTCCTCGAGCGAGCCGAGGTTCGCTTTGGAGATCTCAATAAAGTAGCCGAACACCTTGTTGTAGCCGATCTTCAGCGAGCGGATGCCGGTGCGCTCCCGCTCCTGCCGCTCGAGCTCGGCAAGCCACTGCTTGCCGTTCGTCCCGGCCTCGCGGAGCTCGTCGAGCCGCGGGCTGAGTCCCGGGCGGATCATGCCGCCGTCGCGGATCGACACCGGCGGCTCGTCCACGATCGCATCATGGATCAGTTGCATGACATCCGAGCATGGGTCCATCCGCTCGCCGAGCTCTCCGAGCGCCGGCGAACCGCTGCCTGCCAGCAGCTCGCGGAGCTGCGGCACCTGCTGCAGCGACAGCTTCAGCGCGGCAAGGTCGCGCGCGTTCGCACTGCCGTAAGCGATGCGGGCGGTGAGCCGCTCGAGGTCGTATACTTCGCGCAGCGCGCCCTTCAGCTCATCCCGCAGGATGAGCTGGTAGATAGAGCCGCTCGACCGCTTCGAGCCGGCTCTCGATGGCCGCCGCATTCATCAGCGGCTTCTCGATCCAGCGGCGGAGCAGCCGCCCGCCCATGGCCGTGACCGTCTTGTCCAGCAGCCAGAGCAGCGTGCCCTTCTTACTGCGGTCACGCACCGTCTCCACGAGCTCCAGGTTACGGCGCGTGAAGGGGTCCATAACCATGTACTGGCTCGGCTCGTAGATCCGGATATGCTTGATATGCCCGAGCGACCGCTTCTGGGTCTCCTGCAGGTAGCCCATGAGCAGCGCCACGGCTTCCCGCCCGCCCTGCGGCAGGGCAGCCAGCTGGGATTCGCTGAAGTGCCCTTCGGGCGAGAGGCCTCCGTTCACCGGCCGGTGCTCCCGCGGCGTAAGTACTGAAGTCGTCAGCCATGCCGCGGCGGCTCCGCGGATGCGCTCCAGCAGCGCCCCTGCGCCGAGCAGCTCGGAAGGGCTGTAGGCGTTGAGCTCGTCAAGCAGCAGCTCGAAGGACCCGTCGGTCCGGGTCACGTAGAACTCCCCCGTCGAGATATCGCACGCCGCCAGCGCGTAGCCGCCGCCGGCCGCCGTCACGGAGACGATGTAGTTGTTCGCCGTCTCCGAGAGCGACCGGGCATCCATCACGGTCCCCGGAGTTACGATGCGCACGATCTCGCGGCGCACGACGCCCTTCGCTTCCGCCGGATCCTCCACCTGCTCGCAGATCGCGACCTTGAAGCCCTTTTCTATCAGCCTCGCAATATAGTTCTCGGCGGAATGGTACGGCACCCCGCACATCGGGATCCGCTCGCCCCCGCCTTCCCGTCCGGTCAGGGTAATCTCAAGCTCTCTGGCGGCATTCACCGCATCTTCGAAAAACATTTCATAGAAATCGCCCAAACGGAAAAACAAAAAAGCGTCCGGCACCTCCGCCTTCACGGCGAGGTACTGTTCGATCATCGGCGTATATTTGGCCATGCCCTATCCTAACCCCCAAGCCCTGCTCACAGCATGGCGGCCGCGCCGCACGGGGCAGCCGGTCCGTCTGCACACATCCTGTTCCGCATGGGAACCGGTCTGCCGCGCGAAGGCCCGTCTGCCGCTCCCGTTCGGCGCGGCCGGACATGCTCTATTTTCTATTTTTCATTATAGCATGAATTGCGAGAGAACACTCATCCCTCAAGAGTACGGTCGTATTTTCCACTTGGTGCGGATGTCCTCTCGCTCGTTCCACGGCCGCATCTGCACCATCATCCGGCGCAGCGGCAGCAGGTAATCCTCCAGCGCGGCGTAGCCCGGCAGCCGCTCCAGATCCCGCCACAGCGCGGGCAGCAGCGGACGGATCCGGCTCTTGTCCCCCCGGTAATAGGCCTTGGCGACCTCGGGATCGGACAGCGGACGCTGGCGCAGCTGCGGATAATGCTCCGCCGCCAGCTTGGCCAGCGCAAGCACGCCCTTGGCGACGGCCGGCGACACCATCCAGCTCGGGAGCACCCGGTACTCGAAGCCCCCGTGCCGCTGGCGACGGAAGTCGCCGAGGAAGCCGTACTGCGGCCGCCGCTGGCCGGTGGACCCGTCTTCGATGAGGGTAAGCGGCAGGGCCAGGTAATTGTCCAGCACGCGGAGCAGCCGGCTCTCCAGGTCCACGCGGGAGAAGTGAATATGCCCGCCCAGCGGAAAGCCCTTCACCGGCATGCCTCCCGCCACCCAGACGAGCTCCTCGTCGGTGATGCGCCTGGCGGCCAGCTGCAGCGTCCGGTGGAGCTGGACGATCAGCTCGCGCACCTCCGTGCTCGGCCGGGGCCGCAGCTCGGCGAGAGGATAGATTTTGCGCCGGCTCGGGAGCACGATCGCATCACAGCCGACCGGCCCGTCCTTGTCCATGAACGCCGAGGCGAACCTCACCTTGCCCCGCCCGTTGAGCAGGAGAAACTCAGGGTCCGCGCCGAGCATCACGTCCAGCTGCGGCGCCCCCCGCCGCTCGTCCAGCCGGGCGCCGTAGCGGTTCATCGCCCCGGCGAACAGCTCCGCGAGCCGCGGGGTCAGCTCCGGCACGGCTTCGACGCGCCGCACAGCGAGCGTCCCCCCGGTGCGCACGCCGATGCGGACGACCCCGTAATCGAGCCCCAAGGCGTACAGCGCCTTGACGGCTTCGCGAAGCGCCTTCGAGCCGTAATAGGTGGGCTGCTCGAGACCCACCTCCTCGTAACCGCGGTCCGGCAGCCCTTCCGGCAGCCGGACACCGGCCGGGACGCGGCCCCCGTAGAACACGCCCGGTCCCCGGTGCAGCAGAGTCAGCGCTTCGAGGTGGAAGACGGGCACGAGGAAGTCGTGCGTCCATCCCTCGTCCTCCGCGGCACCCCCCCGCTGCTTCCCGCGCCGGCTTCTGCCGCCGGCCGCCTCCACCTCGCCAAGGGCGCTGTCCATCCCGTGCAGGGCCAGGGTCTCCCCCGCCCGTACGGAGCTTCCGGCCAGCAGCACCGCCTTCACCGGCTGGAGCACGTCGGCGCTGCCGCGGTCCGGATGGTAAGCGCCCCAGTGGATGATGAAGTGTCCGCCTTCCTCCGCCGGCTCCAGCCGCGTTCCATGAGCGATCGTCAGCCGCTCCAGAAGCGGCCGCAGCTTTTCTTCACCCGAATGCAGCAGGAAAGCCCGCATACTCCGCTCCTCCTCCCGGCCCTGAGACCGCGGGGCGGGCCGCAGCCGGCTCCAGGCTTCCCGCAGTAAAGGCCCAATTGTCTAAGGACAACCTTACGGAACAAAAAAGAGGGCGGACGCCCTCTGCCAAAACAAGGCCGCCAGGCATATACTGGCAGCAAAGGAATAAGAGAAATCAGTTCAGTTCCTCATCGAGCAGGTCCGGATCGAGATCCTCATAGTCCCCGTCATCCCCGCCGAATTCAACATGTTTGTCGTCGTAATCGTCGCAGCTGCCGCATACCACCACACACACCTTAGTCTCGGCCAGCATCTCTACCTTGTACTCCCGCTCTACGCGGAGCACAACCGACGAGCCGCTGGAGGAGATGCTTGCTTCCACGCAGTTGGGTTCCTGGGTAGCGACGGCCGAGACCTCGGCGGTGCCCGGCTTATGTTTCTTGTCGAGGTAGTGAAGCGGCACAACCTCGGCGTAAGAAACCGTTTCTTTCGCGACATCGGTCTTTGTATTCCGGTCGTAGGAATACCAGATGTTGATGTCGTAAGTACCTACCACTTCCACGTTCTCCCCCGATTTGACCGCGTCGTATTGGTTGTTGATGATCCAAGCACCCAAAATACTTGTCGGAGCATGAGGCGGAGTGACCGTGTTCGTTACCTGCGAGAATTTGCGACCTTTGCCACAGACAGCCTTCGTATAGATCTCTCTGCACTGCAAATCTTTATCTAATGACATCCTTCTAACCTCCTCCATACAATCATTCATTACATTTGTATGCAGGACATTCGTCTAGTGTGAACACTTTTTTTCTATAACGAGCACATTTTGATATTTAAAGAATTAAGCCCCCCCACTGCTCTTCTCCATGGGACGCTTCTCCCGCTTCGCCACGGCAAGATAAGCTTTGAGCTCCTCTACCAGCTGCAGCAGCGCGGCCCGGATCTCGAACTCTTCCCGCGTTACCGGAAGCGGCATGAGGCGGTACTGCTCCTGCAGCTCCTCAAGCCGTTTCTCTCCCCGGCCCGTATAATGGGCGACCTTCACGTCTTCCTTCAGCTCGTCGAATACTGCCGCCAGGAGCTCCCCGTGCGGCAGCGTCTGATAGACACGAGCCACAAGCTGCGCCATCCGCGAGATCGAGAGCAGCTGCCGGTCGCGCATATGGAAGTAGACGCTCCATGCCGGCCCTCCGCTGACAATGCTGTTCTGCTCGGTCCGCTCCGCCGTCCGGATCGCGTCCCGCAGGGTATCCTCGGCCTGCAGCAGTTCGGCACCGCTCCATACATATTCGTTATCACGCAGATGCCTCGAGATCTCGACGAAGATCCGGGAGAACAGCTCCTCTACCTTCAGCCGGTAGTGCTGCAGATTTTTGTGCTCCCTTGGCATATAGAGCATATTGATGACCGTCGCCGTCCCGAGACCGATCACGAGAAGCGCGATCTCGTTGAGGAGCAGATCGGTGCTGAGCGCGCCCGCCCCGTAGACATGAAACATCACGACGGAGCAGGTAATGATCCCGTCACGCAGCTGGAGCTGGGCAAGCACCGGATACAGGACGAGCACGAAGACGCCGATGACCCACACATGAAAGCCCAGCGCCCAGAACAGGCCGGAAGCGAAGAACAGCCCGATCACCGAAGCGGCGATACGCTGGAATGAGGTGCTGAGCCCTTTTCTGATCGTCACATCCACTCCCATAATGGCGAGCAGTCCTGCGGAGAGCGGGGAGGTCAGGCCCACGGCCAGTGAAAGATAAATGGCGGCGATCACCGCAAGAGCGGATTTCAGCACACGGATGCCCATCAGGCCCTGCCTCCTTTTAAGATCATATTCGGAATTACATAAGGAATGTTTTTCCGTACCACCATCTTACTGATATTGCCCGCCGACTACAAATGCCCCCCTCTTCACAAAAAAGAAGAGCCTCCCGGCTCCCCCTCATCCCCTGATATATAAGCCTGCCAACGCCGCCGCTCCTTACCTCTTGTCCGCTGCATTGCTCTCCGGCTTCTCTTGGGCCAGCTTGGCAACCCCCAGCGCCATGTGCTCCCACAACAGCTTCTCGACCGTCTCGCACTTCTGCTCCGGACAATCGATCAGCAGCACGACTTCGGAGGTGATATTGCGCGTGCCGAAGCCTATCCGCCGCAGGTAGAGCCACTTGAGGCCGAAGCCGATGGCAATGCCCGTCAATGCCCCGATGATACCCCAGATGATCGGCCCCCACGCCAGCATATACCCGTAGATAGAGCCGAGCAGCATCAGGCACGTCCCCAGAATCGCGGACGCATCCATCATGGCGAAGCCGTCGGCCTTATGCAGCGAGTCGAAGAGCGCCCCCGGCTCTCTGCGCTGATCGAGAGGAACGGCCATCACCCGCTGCCGGGGCACGCCTTCCATCTCGAGGGCGGTCAGCAGAAGTTCCGTATGGATACAGAGCTCGAAGGTGGCGAAAATATACACGGGGTTCTATCCCTCCTGGGAACGGGGCATGCGGAAGCCGGGGTCCTGGTAATTCGTTCGAAGATGCTTCGACTGTTCTTTCTCGAAGAGCTTGTTGTACTCCACGGCGGATACATACGCGTCGTAGAAAACGAAGCAGTAGATCGACGGCAGATAGAGCGTCCACTGCATGTCCAGCACCTCTTTGGCCTGCCGGAAATCCCCTGATGCCGTGTAGAGCATGGCCATCGGAATATGGGAGAAATACATGATCGCGATCGTCCAGCCGAACAGAAAAAAACCGGGAAGCACCTTATGGAGATACAGATGTCCGAGCCCCGGAGCAAGCAGGGACCAGGCCGCGGCCACCCAGGGCACACGCTTGTTCAGAAAATTGATATCCCATACGGACATCGCCATCGGCTTGATCGGAGCGTCTTCCCGGTCGGCCAGCGTGTAGAGCTTGTTGAGTTCCACCGTGGAGCGGTAGCTGTCCCAGATGCCGAACATGTAGATCGACACGTAGATCATCAGCCAGTTCGGGTTCAGCGTCTCTTTCGCTTTGGCGAAATGGCCCTGGAGGGAGTACATGATTCCGGTATTAATCTTCGCATGCGAATTGATGAAGATCTCCCAGGAGATCAGCGTAAACCCCTTGGCGTACCGGTGCTGGAGCAGATTGCCGAACCCCGGGAAGGAAAAGGAGAAGAAGGCGGAAATCCAGGGGTTCTTCCGGTGAATCTGCGAGGTGTTGAAGGGGGAGAGCAGGGCGCGGTATCGACGGTATGTTGGAGTGCGGTTCATAGAACTCCCCCTAACGGTATTAACCGAATCTTCGGCTATAGTGTACACCACATATTCCCTGTTTTATGCACGGTCGTCAGCACGCCCCAGGAACATGCCGGGCCCCGCACCCGATGCGTCCCCCTGTGTTACCTGCTCCGGCCGATAAGGCGGCTTTCGACCGATGCAACCAACTGGTACATCAGGGCCGCTGCCGCCGCAATGACGAACAGGGCGCCGATCACGAGGGTGAAGTTGAACACCTGGAACCCGTAGATGATGAGATAACCGAGCCCCGCCTTGCTCACCAGGAACTCCCCGACGATCACTCCGACCCATGCCAGGCCCACATTCACCTTCAGGGTCGAGATGATCGCAGGGTAGGAGGCCGGGAGAATGACTTTGCGGAATACGGTCCCCGTCGACCCGCCGAAGATCCGCACCACCTTCACCAGATTCGGGTCGACCTCCCGGAAGGCGTTGTAGATGACCAGAATCGTGATAATGACGGTCAGCGACAGCGTCGTCGCGATAATGGACAGCACGCCCGGACCCAGAGCCACGATGAACAGCGGGCCGAGCGCTACCTTCGGCAGGGAATTCAGAACGACGATGTAGGGATCCAGCACCCGCGACAGGAACGGGGAGAACCAGATCAGGGCCGCTCCCGCCGTGCCGAGCAGCGTGCCGAGCACGAAGCCGACGACCGTCTCCCACACCGTTACCCACGTGTGTTCGAGCAGGGAGCCGTCGAGCAGCTTCTCGTACAGGAGCTGCACGATCCGGCTCGGCGAGCTGAACAGGAGCCCGTCAATCCATTTGAAGGCGGCCGCCGTCTCCCACAAGCCGAAGAACAGGACGAGCAGCGCAAGCTGGGTCAGGCGGACGGACAGCGCGAGCCTGCGTTCGGAGCGGCGGAAGGCCGTGTAGACTTCGTCCGCCAGCTCCGCCGGCTGCTGCCTTCCTTCTTCCGCAGGTGTACCCTTGAGTTCAGCCATGACTGCGCCCCCCTCCCTTATCCATGCTTTCAAACAGGCCCCACAGCCGGTGGAACAGCTCGTGGAAGCCCTCCGTCTCCCTGGCCTTCAGCGGGGAGGCAGCCCGGATGAGCTCAGGCACCTCCATGTCCGCCAGCAGCCGGCCCGGATTCGGCTGGAGCACGATGACCCGGTCGCTCATGGCGACCGCCTCGGTGATATCGTGCGTGACGAGCACCGCGGTCTTGCCCCGCGCCTTGAGCGTGCCCGAGACCAGCTCCTCCAGCTGAAGCTTCGTCTGGTAATCGAGCGCCGAGAACGGTTCGTCCAGCAGCAGCACGTCCGGCTCGGTCGCCAGCGTCCGGACAAGCGCCACGCGCTGCCTCATGCCGCCGGAGAGCTGATGCGGATAGCGCTGTGACTGCCCTCCGAGCCCCATCTCCTCCATCAGTCCGTCGACGAGCTTCTGCGAAGCCGCATCCAGCCGGCCGAGCAGCTCGAGCCCCAGCGAGGCATTGGCCCCGATGGTCCGCCAGGGGAACAGGTAATCCTGCTGAAGCATGTAGCCGATCCGCTGCACGCCCCCCTGCTCCACCTTCTCGCCGAAAACCCGGACATTCCCTGCCGTCGGGGTCAGCAGTCCGCTGATCAGCGACAGCAGCGTCGTTTTGCCGCAGCCGCTCGGGCCGATCAGGGAGATGAATTCGCCCTGCCGTACCGTCAGGCTGATGTCCAGCAGCGCAGGATAAGCTCCTCTGCCGTTGACATACACATGGGATACATGGTCCAGCTCCACTGCGCTCTCCACTCCGATCCCCTCCTTCTTGTCGCATCGGTATGCCGGGCGGACCGGAGGGCGGCGGCCGTCCCGCGGGAGATCCGCTCCCTGCAGTCCCCGGCCGCCGCCTCCGTCTGCCCTTATTTCACACTCGCTTTGGCTTTCTCCGCAAACCTGTTGTCTACGAGGCTGCCGTGGTCGACACGCGCCTTCAGCTCGCCCGCGGCCTCCATCACATTCTGCAGGTTGCTCCATTCTTCGGCATCCACAATCCCGTCGGAGGCAAAGGACCCCTGGTCCTTATACCGCTTCACGACGCCCTTGATGATCTCTTTGTCCGTGTCCGGGAAGAAGGAGGCGATGCTGTCCGCGATCACGTCGACCGAGCTCGCCGCCACCCAGTTCTGCGCCTTCTGCACGGCGTTGGTGAATTTCTGGAGAGCGTCCGGGTTTTTGTCGATGTAGCTTTTCTTGGTCATGAAGACCGTATAGGGCAGCCTGCCGCTCTCGACACCGAACGAGGCGATGACGTAGCCCTTGCCCTGCTGCTCGAACATCGTCGCCTGGGGCTCGAAGAGCTGCACGTAGTCCCCTGTGCCCGAGGCAAAGGCCGTCGGAATGTTCGCGAATTCCACGTTCTGGATCAGATTCAGATCCTTCTGGGGGTTGATCCCGTGCTTTTTCAGTGTAAACTCGCCCGCCATCTGCGGCATGCCGCCCTTGCGCTGCCCAAGGAAGGTGCTCCCCTTGAGCGAGTTCCAATCGAAGGTGCCCTGGGCCGGTTTGCGCGACACGAGGAAGGTGCCGTCCGTCTGGGTCAGCTGGGCGAAGTTGATCACGGGGTCCCCGCTGCCCTGCTGCGCCACATAGATGGAGGTCTCGGAGCCGACAAGCGCGACATCGATCCCTCCTGTCAGCAGTGCCGTCATCGTTTTGTCGCCGCCGAAGGTCGTGGTCAGCTCCACGTCCAGCCCTTCCGCCTTAAAGAATCCTTGGTTTACCGCCACATATTGCGGCGCGTAGAAGATCGACCGGGTCACTTCGCCGATCCGCACCTTCACGCTCTCCTCCGTCTTGGCCGGCCCGCAGCCGGACAGCACCGCCGCAAGTCCGAGTCCCAGCGCCAGCACCGCCGCCGCTCCCTGCTTCCACCGTTTGTTCATAGCCAGTCCCTTCCTGCCTGCTCCGTGAGCATGTTGTTGTGATACCAGCATATGCATCCGCCCAGAAAGAGGTGACAGCACCGGCAGGAAGGACCGGCGAGGATAAGAATGTGAGCTGGCGGGGACGGACCGGACGGCAAAAAGCCCCCGGCCGTAACAGGCGGAGGGCACAACGCAGAGGAACGCTCAGGCTGCAGGGATCAGCAGGCGGACCAGCTGGCTGATGATGCGGTTGGGGCTCGGCGGCTCCAGATGAAACAAGTACAGCTCGGAGAGGAGAAAGGCTCCGCCAAGGAGGGCCAGGTAGACGGCCGCCCCTCTTTTCCCTCCTCGCTTCAGCCGGCGCAGATCCACGGCCAGGACGGCCGTGAACAGGATGAACGGCAGCAGATGACGCATAGCTTCTTCCTCCCTTCCCTTGGGTTTATCGCATACCTGCCGGCGTCGGCTCCAGCACCAGCCCGCTGCGCCGGATGCTGACGCTGACACTTGGCTGCAGCTTCGCCGTAGCGAGATTCCGGTCCCACTCCTGACCCTGCTGCCGCCAGACCGAAGGGTGGGTGCGGTGCAGCTCCCGGCCCACACCGAAAATATCGGCGCCCCACTTGGAGGTTTTGGCGAAAGATGTCTTCACCGCCTGCTGGATGCGCTGCCCGATAGCCGCCTCGACCTTGGATCGGAGATCCTCCTGCAGGAGCCGGACCGGGCAAGATTGATCGGATAGATTGCCTTCGACGATCATGCGCAGCCCCATCACCGGACGCCCCGATTCCAGCGTCATGCTGATCTTCCGCTGAAAATCCGTCACGGTGAACGAGACCTCTCCGCTCATGCCCTCCTGCGGGCAGGGGATATTGATGACCGCATCCTTGAAGGTGCCGGAGGCCATCTCAATGGTGGAGGCCTCCTCCGAAGGCAGGAAGCCCTTCAGCCGGTCCCCCTTGAACACGGCGGCGCCCCGCAGCTCGTAGGTCTCCACTTTCCCGCGGATGGCGCGCGAGTCGATGACATCCACGGCCGCGTCGATGCCCGGGGTCGACAGGACGCTGATGAAGTCCCGGAGCGTGGTCCGCCGGGAGGTCAGCTGCCGCTGGATCGCCGACTCGATCAGCTCGACGATCGCCTTCGACGGCACATTCCCGAGCTCGATCTTCTGGTTGAGCAGATCTTCCGCCTTGCCGTGGGTGACCGCGATGTAGGTCCCCGAACGGCTGTCGCGGTCCCGCTCGAACCAGCTGAGAATGCCGCCCACCCCCGACTCGGCCAGCTCCCTTCCCAGAAGGAGCAGCTGGGTATGGGGCCAGTACAGGCGCCGGGGCGAGATCCGGTTGAGCTCGTTGATCGCATCGAGCACGGTGGTCCCTTTGGCGGTCAGGCTCCAGGTCGGCAGCTCGGAGCCCCCTCCCCCGCCCTTGTTCGGCGGTGAAGGCTTGATGACCTGCGCCGTCACCTTGTATTCCTCGCCCTGGCCCTTGTCAATGCCTACGCCCATGACAATGGCCACGTTGTTAAGCTCCTTGCGGTCCCAGCAGCCGGTGAGCAGCAGCAGACACCCGGCGAGCAGGGGCAGGCTGCGAAGGATGGCATGCCGCATCACCCTCGCTCCCCTCCTTCTTCCCTTGTGCGCAGCTCCTCCGGATGCTGCGTCATCCGGCGCAGCGGCGCTCGGATGAAGAGATCGCGCCAGTCCTTCCCGTGGAACGGCGAGATCGGCGACAGGTAGGGCACGCCCAGCGAGCGGAGGGTATTCAGATGGATCACGGTCAGGATCAGGCCGAAGAATAGGCCGAAGGCTCCGAGCGCCGCACAGAGCAGGATCAGGACAAAACGGATCAGCCTTGCGGAGATCGCGATATTGAAGGCCGGCGTACAGAACGAAGAGATTGCCGTCACCGATACCGCAATCACCGTTCCCGGAGCCACCAGGCCCGCCTCCACCGCAGCCTGCCCGAGTACCAGACCGCCGACGATCGATACGGCGGAGCCGATCGTTTTCGGGAGCCGGATACCGGCTTCTCTGAGAATTTCGAAGGTCATCTCCATCAGGAACACCTCGATGGCAATGCCGAAGGGCACCCCTTCGCGCTGTCCGGTCAAAGCCACGAGCAGCGGGTGGGAATCATCTCCTGATGATAGGTCAGCAGTGCCACGTAGAACCCCGGCATCGCGATCGAGATCAGGAAGGTGAAGGTCCTCAGAATCCGCAGGAAGGTGGCGATATCGTAGCGCTGGTAATAATCTTCGTTCGAATACAGGAACAGGCCGATGGTCGCGGGAACGACCAGCGCGACCGGGGTGCCCTCCATGAGAACGGCAACCCTGCCCTCCAGCAGGCCTGCCGCCACCCGGTCCGGACGCTCCGTATTGAACACGGTGGGAAACGGTGTGTAGCCCTGCTTTTCCTCGAGATATTCCTCCAAATACTGCGACTCCAATATGCCGTCAAGCCGGATGCTTCCGAGGCGCTCTTTGACTTCGGTTACATATTCTTCCTTCGCCGTCCCCTCCAGGTACAGGATGGACACCGGCGTGTTGGTCACGCTGCCGATCATCAGCCTCTCGGTCCGCAGATGGGGATGCCAGACGCCTGCGGATGAGACCGATGTTGGTGAGCAGAGATTCATTGAACGATTCTCTCGGCCCCCGTACGACCGATTCGGCGGACGGCTCAGACACCGCCCGGCGCTCGCCGCCCGACGTCAGCCCTGACTTGGCCGCTGACAGGCCGTCCACCAGCACGAGCGAACAGCCTTGAAGCAGCGCGGATGCGGCCTTCTCCACCGACGAGACCGTCTGCTGCAGATGCACGGGGAGCTCGACTTTCTCCGCGGTCCCCTCTTCCGGCTTCCCGCTTTCCAGCATCGGCTGCATGACGAACTCATCGATCAGCGCCTTGTCCACAAGCGAGGCAAGGTACAGGACGGCCGCTTCTCTGCCGGGCGAGAGCTCGAACCGGCGGACACACAGGTCCGCGCTGTGACCCATATATTCTTCGATCTCATGAAGGTTCTGCGCAAGCGAAGCGCTGAGGGCGATCATGAACGCTCACCTCCTCCCGCCGGAGCCCCCGGGACCCGCATCCGCCGGAGGACCGCAACACCGAAGAGGAATGCGGGCAGAAGCAGACCGCAGAAGGTGGAATAGTACGGATAGGTGCTCTGAAAAAAGCTGTAGAGCTCCAAAAAGTTGCGGCTGTGCAGCAGCGAGACGATGACCATGAGCGACCCGACGGGCAGCGCCAGCACGCGGAAATCCTTGAGCCCGAACCACTGCGAGACGCCGAGGCAGGTGGCGAACAGCGACAGGGCGATCTTGCTGAACGACCCCATGCTCCACAGCATGATCCCGAGCAGATCCAGACGCTGCAGCTCGCCGACCTTGATGTCCCTCAGGATCTGGAAGGAAGGAAAGCTCAGTCCCATGCTCCGCTCCGCACCGAAGATTGCAACCGGACCGGTCAGCGGTCCGAGGAACATGACGACGAGAATCAGCATGGTGGCCATGCTGGCCCGGCCGATCCGGCCTTCTCTGGGCGCGAAGGGCAGCAGCATCCCCAGAATGATGAAGGTGCTGTACAGCGACAGCAGGGTCAGGGCCCCCATCAGCACGGGCTGCAGCCCATTCTCCAGTACCGGCAGAAAATTCCGGTAATCCTTGTCTTTGTGCGTCAGAATCGAAGCCAGGATGCCCACGGGGATAATCATCACCAGGAACATTTGGTTGGTACGGGAGATCACTTCGATTCCGGAGCGGACCGCATAGCCGGCCAGAATGATAATCGCCGTCATATAGACCAGAATGGGCGTTCTTGGGGTTATCGCACTTGTAAAAAACTCGCCGAAGCCCCGGATTGACAGCGTCGCATCGTGAAACAGGTAGAAAATGAAGAGAGCGCTGACCGCCGATCCGAGCCAGCGGCCCAGAATCGTGCGGGCATATTCCACAGGGCTCTGCCCCGGAAAGCGCTGCGAGAGCCGGGCAGTGAGATAGGCGGCGAGCAAGGCCGGCACCGCCGCGCAGAGCAGGGACAGCCAGCTGTCTCTCGAAGCATGATTGAGAATCACCGGGATGAACAGCAGGTGACCGGTGACGGTAATGCTCGAGATCACCAGCATCAGTGCCTGGGTCCGCGAGATTCTGCTTTCTTCCATACGCCTCCTCCTCTCCCTGGGTTCTACAAGGTAGGGTATCCCATTACGCCCATTTGTATGAAGGAGCTTCCGGAGCGCGGAGCGGAAGAACGGCCCTAGGACCAAGATAACCGGCTGCGCCATCCGTTAAGGACGATGCGCGTTTAGTAAACTGAGCTGCTGACAGAACCGAGCTAAAGCGAGTCTTGGATAAGTCAAAAAGCCCGCTTCCCTTCAGGGAAGCGGGCCGATAAGCCAAATACGGGCTGGTGCGGTCATGCAGCGCCTTACAGCTTGTAAATGTCCGAATACTTCGTGCGGAGGTAGTCGACCAGATACTGCGGATTGAGCTCCTCGCCGGTTACCTCGAGTACCAGCTCGTTCGGTGTCCGGCTTTTGCCGTACTTGTAGATTTTATCCGTAAGCCACGCCTTGATCGGCAGCAGATTGCCCTCGCTCACCAGCGCGTCGATGTCGCCGAGGTCCTTCTGCAGTGCGCGCGTGAACTGTGCGGCATACATGTTACCGAGCGCATAAGACGGGAAGTAGCCGAACGCCCCGCCGGACCAGTGCACATCCTGCAGCACCCCTTCGCCGTTATTCGAAGGCTCGATGCCGAGGTATTCACGGTACTTGGCGTTCCACAGCTCCGGCAGGTCCGCCACCTTCGCTTCGCCGCTGAACAGCGCCTTCTCGATCTCGTAGCGGATCATGATATGCAGGTTGTAGGTGAGCTCGTCGGCCTCGATGCGGATCAAGGACGGTTTCACTTCGTTGGTCGCGCGGTAGAACCCTTCGGCAGTCACGTCGTCGAACTGCCCCGGGTAGGTCTTCTGGACCTCGCCGAAGTAGCGGCTCCAGAACGGCCGGCTGCGGCCGATGACGTTCTCCCAGAAGCGCGACTGGGACTCATGGATGCCCATCGACGTGCCGGTGCACAGCGGGGTGCCGAGCAGCTCCTCCGAGATATTCTGTTCGTAGAGCGCATGGCCGCCTTCGTGAATCGTACCGAACAGCGCGCTGTTCACGTCATCGGTGAGATAGCGCGTCGTGATCCGGACGTCGCCGGGGTTCAGGCCTGTGGCGAACGGATGCACCGTCTCGTCCAGCCGGCCCGCTTCGAAGTCATAGCCCATCTGCTCCAGTATGTATAAGCTGAACCGCTTTTGTTTTTCCTTTTCGAACGTCTGCTTCAGGAAGCCGGTGTCCGGCTGGTGGGCCGACTTCTGAATTTCGGCGAGCAGCGGCACGACTTGGGCGCGCAGGGCGCCGAACACTTCGTCGAGCTTCTCTACCGTCATGCCCGGTTCGTACATGTCGAGCAGTGTATTGTATTTGTGGCCCTCATAGCCCCACAGCTCCACGAACTCCAGGTTGGTCTGGACGATCTTCTCCAGGTAAGGCCGGAACGAGTCCCAGTCGGAGCTGTGTTTGGCGTCTTCCCAGGCCGCTTCCGCCTGTGAGGTCAGCACCACATACGCCTGGTATTTGTCCGGCGGGATCTTCCGGCTGCGGTCATACTCCCTCTGGCACTCCCGGACGATCCGACGGTCCGTATCGCCGAGGTCCTTGCTGCCCTCCGGCGAGGTGAAGTGCTCGATATAGGCCCCCATCTCGTCCGAAACGGACATTTTGAACAGCTCGCCCGACAGCTCGCCCACCACTTCCGACCGGTTCTCGATGCCCTTCTTGGGCGCTCCGGTCCGCATATCCCAATAGATGAGGCCGATCGCTTCCTCATAGCTCTTCATCTTCTTCAGGTACTTCTTGAACTGTTCCCACGTAATCGGCCGGCTCAAGGTTGTCATGCAGTCACTCTCCTCTCATCGGTATACCCTGATGATACTCCCATGGGAAGGGGGAAGCAAATTCTCGCGGAATGAGGTAAAATGGATGGTGTAACACGGAAATCAAGAGTGTAATAGAGATAGAGGAGGGATTCCCATGAGCATTCAATTTACGGAAGCGGCGCAGTCCGCCATCGCGAAGGTGCGCGGCAGCCAGGGATATATCAAGCTTGCTTACGATTCGGAAGGATGCGGGTGCTCGGTCAGCGGCGTGCCTACGCTGTGGATCGTGGATGAGGCCGGACCGTTCGATCTCGTCAAGCAGGGCGAGCCGTTCGACGTGCTGATGGAGCAGAAGCATGAGGTGTTCTTCGAGGATGCGATGAAGGTCGACTATCAGGAGATCGGCCACATCTTCTCCCTGAAGAGCAGCGGCCAGATCTACAATGCGAGAATGCAGCTCGTCGACAAGCGGAAGCAGCCGGTGGGACGGCAGGCGGAATAACGGGCTGCAGCGCGGCTGGCCCGCACGTTCTCTGACGGGGACAAGTGCGTGAGCCTGCAACATAATGAAATCTGTTGATCGTTCCCTTGGGCGGCGCTCAGGGGACAACAAAAAGACGCCTTCGGACCGCAGCGCGGCCTGAAGGCGTCTTTTTGTTGTCCGCAGTTGTGACCCGACCCGCATCTTGGCATGAGGCGGGACGGCCGGGCGGAAAATCCGTGTTGGCAGGTAGTAAGGCGGTGCTTCTTCTCACGCAGCACGGAAAATCCGTGTTAGCCCGCCTGCCTCGGGCGACAAAGCGCAAACGGGTTATTCCCCTGCTGAGGCGCTGTCTTCCGTCTTCTTGGCGTATCCGTCCACGACCAGATCGAGCCGTCCCGTGACCGGGTCGATGACCAGGCCGTGCACCGGGATATCCGGCACCAGCGGATGGTGGTTGATGAGGCTGACGCTGCCCTTCACGCTGTCCGTCACATCATTGAAGCCTTTGAGCCAGCGGTTGATATCAACGCCGGAGTATTCCAGCGTCTGCAGCGTATCGCTCTTGACGCCTCGCGCAACGAACTTGTCTTTCATCTTCTCGGGGTTGACGCTGCTCATGCCGCAGTCGTAGTGCCCGATGACATATACTTCCTCGGCACCGAGCTCATAGATTGCCACAATGATGCTTCGCATAATGCCGCCGAACGGCGTGGACACGAAGCCGCCCGCCGCCTTGATCATTTTGACGTCGCCGTTCTTGATATTCATACAAGCCGGAAGCAGTTCGACCAGCCGCGTATCCATGCAGGTCAGCACGACGATTTTCTTTTCAGGGAATTTGGATGTGAGATAAGGTTCGTATTTCTTTTGTTCCACAAAAGAGCGGTTAAACTCCAGAATGTCTCCGAGCAGACCGGACATATAATTCTACCTCCCGAATGTGTTGTTCTCTATGTAAGGACTACCAGACCCAGCCCGGGATGGGCAGTTCCCTGATAGGATTAGAGAGATTGTACCTTCCCTGCACGCCCCCGGGCAAGTCCTAATTTTCAATTCGGACAAATAAATCCTACTCAGGCCTCAGTTCCACCGCCCGTTCCGCGATGTTCCGGCGTATGCAGCGGGAACGCCACACGGAACGCCGTTCCCACTCCCGGCACGCTCTCCGCCGTAATCAGCCCGTTCATGCCGCCGACCAGATGCTTCACGATCGTGAGGCCGAGTCCGGTACCCTCTTCCCCGCCGGTCCGGGAGGCATCCGCCTTGTAGAAGCGGTCCCAGATCCGGGACAGCTCCTCCTCCGACATGCCGATGCCGGTATCGCGGACATAGACGGCCGCCTCCCCCTCCTCGGCTTGAAGCTCTACCGTGATCGTCCCGCCCTCAGGGGTAAAACGGATCGCGTTATAGATCAGGTTGAGCAGCACCTGGGAGAAGCGGTCCGGATCAAGCTCGCACCGCAGTTCCGCCGCGGAGCGCGAAGGCGCGCTCATGACCAGCACAAGCCCCTTCTCTTCCGCATCCGGGCGGACCAGCTCCAGTGTCTGCCGGACATGCTCCAAGACCTTAACCGGCCGAAGCCGGAACACATCCGTACCGTTCTGGATCCGCGCCAGATCGAGCAGATCGTTCACGAGCCGCTGCAGCCGCTGCACCTCCCCGTCACAGATGCGCAGGTAATGCGACACCTTGTCCGGCGGGATGATGCCGTCATTCATCGCAACGATCAGCCCGCGCAGGGAAGTCAGCGGCGAGCGGAGCTCATGCGACACATGGGCCAGGAACTCCTGGCGCGTATCCTCCCACTGCTGAAGCTGGTCGACCATGAAGTTGAAGGAGCCGGCCAGCTCGCCGACCTCATCCCGCGAGGTGACGGGGCACCCGCGTGGTGAAGTCGCCGTCGGCCACCTCCAGCGCCGCACGGCTCATCCGCTGCAGCGGCCCGGCCAGCTTGCGGGAGAGAATGAAGAGGATCGCGCCGACGGCGATCATCGAGAAGAGCAGCGGCACGAGGATGTTGAGCCGCACGGCGGAGAGCGCTTCACTCACCTCGAGGGCCGGCATCAGCATCAGGATGACGATGGGCTCGCCGTGCAGCTCGGCCGGCGTATAGTACACGAGCAGGCTCTCGTCCGCCGGGCCGACCAGGCCCAGGCGGTCCGGCAGCGGCACCGGGTTCCCCGGAGCCGCGCCGGGCGCTGCAGCCGTTGTCTCCGCAGGCGCAGCGCCGCTCCGGCCGGCCTCCTGGCGCCCCGGATCGGTGCCCGTACCCGCAGCCGCATTGTTCTCGGGCGGGGAACCGCTCCGGCTGCCCCCGCTCCCTCCACCGCCGCCTCCGCCCTGGCCGAACGGCGGCACGACCGAGCCGCCGCCCACCGGGAAAGGCTCGCCCTTCAGCGTCGCGGCGTAGAACCCGCTGCCGCCGTTCAGCCCGTCAGCGAAGAGGCCCTTCAGCTCCTCGGGCAGTGTCGAGCCCTCCCGCTCGGACGAGCCGCTGAGCACGGTTCCCTTGGCGTCGACCAGCCAGATCATGCCGTTGAAGCCGCGGGCGATGATCCGGGTGCCGAAGCGCATCTCCCGGTTGGAGACGGAGCCGTCTTCATACGACGGCAGCAGCTTCACCACCTCGGCCGACCGGGAACGGAGCAGCTCCTTTTTGTCCTTATAGAAGAAGTCGGTGAAGTAGGAATTCCAGAACAGCGCCAGACCACCGAAGAACAGGATGCAGGTGGCCAGGAACGACAGGAAGATCTGGATGTACAGGCTCCGCATCCAACGGCCGAGGAAGCGCCCGATCATGCTTCCCGCACCTCGAAGGAGTAGCCGATGCCCCACATCGTCTGGATGCTCCACCGGTAGCCCGAACCGAGCTTCTTGCGCAGATTCTTGACATGGGCGTCGACCGTACGGGTTCCCCCGTTGAAGTCAAAGCTCCAGACGAAGCCGAGCAGGTCCTCCCGCGTATACACCCTGCCGGGGCTTGAAGCGAGAAAATACAGCAGCTCCATCTCCTTGGCCGTCAGCTCCACGCGGCTGCCGTCCACCGTCACCTTGTACTGCTCGAGATCGACGGTCAGGTTGTCGACGCGCAGCGTCTTCTGCCCGGCTTCCGGGATGGGGGCCTGCCGGGGAGCCTGGGCCCGGCGGAGCACCGCCTTGATCCGCGCCACGAGCTCGTTCGGGTCGAAGGGCTTTACGATGTAATCGTCCACGCCGAGCTGGAAGCCGCGCAGCTTGTCGATCGACTCGCCCTTCGCGGTCAGGAAGATCACGGGGGTCGAGCCGGCAGGCTCCGGCAGCTCCCGGATGCGCGAACAGATTTCGAAGCCCGAGAGTCCGGGCAGCATGACGTCCAGCAGGATAAGGTCCGGGGCAACCGTCGGCACCGCCTCGGCGATGCCGTCTCCGCGTTCACGCAGGATCGGCTCGTACCCCGCATGCTCCAGGTACAGGCGGATCACCTCCGCAATATGCCGCTCGTCTTCCACCACGAGGATGACGGGCGGGTGCCCGCTGACTTCCCCGCTCATGCGCCTTCCCCCCGCTTCTCCTGGCGCTGCTTCCGCTGCCGCTCCCGCTCCTCGACGACGCCGCTTCGGTCACGAAGCGTGTGCTTGTGGATCAGGTAGCGGTCCGACAGGTCGCTCGGCTGTCCCCAACGCTCCCAGGAGGCGCCGCTCGTTTCCTCACAGGCCCGCAGCAGAGCTTGGTCGGCCAACGGAATGTCGAGATCCGCGTACACGAATGCGGCCGGATCTCCAAGCTCGACGAGCCTGGCGCCCATCAGCCGCTGCAGTTCCACTTCTGCGATGCCAAGCTCCGCGGCCGCTCCGCTCCCGAGCCGGCGGATGGCACCGGAGAGCATTTTGACCGCGCCCGCGAGGTTGCCGCGCCGCTGGTGGTACAGCGACACGGCCAGCTGGATCAGCCCGACATACGCCTCGCCGTCCGCTTCCCCGGGATGCTCCTTCCAATATTCCTCGAGCACCTCATGGCACTCGAAATAGTCGCGCTCCGCATGAAAATGAACGAGGTAGCGCACATAGGCATCCGGATAGCGGCGGCCGCCGTTTCCGGAAAGCCCCGGGCTGTCCGCCGTTCCGTTAGAGTTGTCTGTCATCATATCCGTCCTCTTTCCAAGCCATAATGATATCGGGATCCCTACCTGCTTCTCTCTTCATTGTAGCAAGTTCATGCCGATTTCGAAACTTTATGAAAAAATCGGGTTAACTTTTGAAACCGGTGCCTACATTAATACGTAGAACATAACGTAGACAAAAAAACGTCCTAGATGGAGGAAACACATCATGTGGAAAAAATTATCAATGATTCTGATGGCATGCACCATCGCCTTTTCTTTCTCGGCAGCCGGAACGGCGGATGCGGCGAAGTACAAGTCCCCGAAGAAGAGCTACGCCCCAAGCAACGGAGCTACGACAACAACGCCGAACGCCGGCGTGAATAAAGCCGACCCGGCCGCTTCCAAGTCCCCAGCAGCCGGTGCCGCAGCCACGCCTCAGAAGCGCGGATTCTTCAGCGGCGGCGGCCTGATGAAAGGCCTCATGATCGGCGGTCTCGCCGGCCTGCTCTTCGGCGGATTGTTCGGCGGCCTCGGCATTCTCGGCAACATTCTCGGCCTGCTCGTCAACGTGATCGCGATCGTCGCCCTGATTGCCATCGCGGCACGCGTCTTCGTTTACTTCCGCGACCGCAAGAAGTTCAAGGAAGAGCCGCGGCGCTACTAATCCGGGGGGCGGGGACTGACGAGCATGAGACTGAACGAACAGGATATCATTAACGCGATCTGTCTGCATACGGCAGAGCGCAAAGGCATCCAGCCGAAGCAGGTGGAAGTGTCGCTGGAATACGACGATGACCTAGGCTTCTCTGCCGAGGTCACGGCGGAAGGCCGCAGCCAGATTCTGATTGCGGCCAACATGCTGGAAGCCATCGAGCGGTATCTCTTTCAGCACCAGGGGGTCCGCGTCTTCCGCGACCAGATCCACCTGCGGCTCGAGGACGAGATCGTAGCCGACATTTCACGCTGACCGGCAGAAAGCTCTCCCTGCAAAGCCCGTTCCAAGCTCACTTGGAACGGGCTTTTTTGTCATGGGTGCGTCTCTAGGATTTACCGTGCAACTTCCACGCCTCTCTCTGCGTTTAATAGAGTAGACTTACTAGAGAAAGAGGCGATTTCCACTTGAAGCGCAAGACCCTGATCTCCATGTCCCTCTTCGCCATGCTCTTCTCGTCCGCCGGCTCCGTTCATGCAGCCGACAAGACGACCAAATACCGTGTTTATCAAGACCAGCAGGTTCTGATGGAAACCGCCTCTTACGCCGAAGCCGAAGCTTATGCCCGTTGGTTCGCCGACAGCCGCGTGGAAGAAATCGGCTCGCGCAAGTGGCTGTGGCACAATTATCCGAAATACCGGGTCTACCAGAACGGCGCCTCCCTGCCCCAGTGGAAGTTCGCTTCCCTGGAAGCGGCCGTCGCCGAAGCCTCAAAGTGGGGCCACGCCAGTGTACGTGATCTGGAATCCGGCGGATGGGTTTGGAACAACTACCCAAAGTATCGCCTGTACCAGGGCGAAATCACGCTGGATGCATGGGCGTTCCCGACGCTGGAGGCGGCAGTCGCCGAAGCGCGGCGCTGGGGCAATGCGCACATCATTGACCTGTCGACCCACGGCTGGGTATGGGACAACATCCCCGCCGGCCGCAAAGCGGAGCTCCGGCAGGGCCCTAAGCTGTATCAGCTTTACCAGGGAAGCTATACCAGCGAAGCCTGGACCTTTGCCTCCCTGGAAGACGCCGTAAACGCCTCCCTCTACTGGAGCAACTCGGAAGTACGCCGGACGGACAGCGGCAAGGTCGTGCACTCCAATGTGAAGCCGTACAAGGTATATCAATTCGATAAGGAGATCGGCTCCTTCCTCGGCCTGGAGCAGGCGATCGCTTATGCCCAGGCCTATGATCATACCCGCATCACCGAACGCCCGGAGGGCTCCTCCACTGCACGGACCATCTGGAATAATTATCCTTACTATCAGGTCTACCAGAACAACCAATGGATAGCAGACTTCCAAACGATCGGCGGAGCTCTCGCCTACGCTTCGCGTTACAGCAGCGCTTCCATCCGACTGTATGACGACGGTTCGGTCATTTGGGACAACCTCAAAGACCTGCAGTTCTGGGGCTGGAACGGCAGCTCGAGCGACACTACGATCCGCAGCCATGTCTCCGGGACGCAGGGACTCGACGTCGTCTCCCCAACGTACTTTCAGCTGCAGGATACGTCCGGCGGATTAGCGGACACGTCCAACGCGGCGACCGTAGCCTGGCTCAAAGAGCAGGGCTACTCGGTGCATCCGCTGGTGGCGAACCAGTTCGACAGCAAGCTCACGACCGGCTTCCTCGCGTCGGCTGAAGCCCGCGCGAAGTTCATCGACGCGCTGGTCTCCCGTGCGGTGAAGCTGGGTGTAGACGGGCTCAACATTGACTTCGAGAGCGTCTCCGGCAGCGACCGCGCAGCCTTCACGAAGTTCATGGAGGAGCTGACCGCCAAGGCGCATGAGCAGAAGCTGACGATCTCGGTCGACCTGCCGCGCGGCAGCGCCAAGTGGAATGCCAAGACGGCGTTCGACCATGAGAAGCTCGCTGGCATAGTCGACTATGTAATCACGATGACCTATGACCAGCACTGGAAGGGCAGCACGGAACCCGGTTCGGTAGCCGGTCTGCCTTGGGTCGAAGAAGGCATCCGGGAATTCCTGGCTTACGGCATTCCGCGGGACAAGCTGATCATCGGCATCCCCTTCTATGTCCGGGAGTGGAAGATCGATGCCGCGGGCAAGCTGGAAAGCAACCGGGCCCTGCTGATGAAGGACCTCCCGGCCCTGATCGAATCGAAGAAGGCGGTCCGTACCTATGATGCCCGCTTCGGCCAGGATAAAGTAGAATACACCGAGAACGGCGCACGTTATGTGTTCTGGATGGAAGACGAGTCTACGGTCAAGGCCCGCATTGATCTTGCGAAGAAGTATGATCTCGCCGGTGTGGCCGCCTGGCGTCTTGGTTACGATCCGTCCAGCCTATGGAGCATGATGCTTCAGCAGAAATAATACGTCTGAACCAAAAAGCTGATGTTCGCCTTGGCGGAGATCGGCTTTTTTGCTTTTCTTACCAGGTTACCGGGTAAAGTCGTATCGCAGAAACTGCCTAAGCCCCCCTCCCTGAGGAGGAAGAAGATCGGGGCCATGGCCGATGTCATCGGCGGCATCCCGGCCCGGACCAACGAGCCAAAACAAAAAGAGATGACATCTGCGTGTCATCCCTTGGGTATTGTACTATTCTGTTAGGTTTCCCGTGTTATGCGAACGACGGTTTCTTTCGATCCACTTCCCCGCTGAGCACCTTCACATACTCCTGGTCCGCCCCTTCAACCGAAGGCCCGATGAAGATGATCCCGTTCCTGCTGCGCCTTCTCACGCTCTGATAAGCGCCTCGCTTGTCCGTCCTGAGGCTCTTGAACCCCGGAAGACTGCGGCTGATCCTGCTCTGCGACGGCGTCCCCTGCTGCTCCGGCCTGCTGTTGCGGTTCATACGGAATCACCTCCAATCAGATGGTCAATGGTTCGGAGTAAGTCGATATTGTCCGTCACCGTCCGGGTCAGGCGGTCATCCGTCAGCTCATCGCGTCCCGCAAAATGCACCGATAATGTATGCTCTGTCCCTAAAGGATAGCACAGCACATAAACCTGCGCAAGCTCCTGGCGCTTGAAGAACGTCCACTTTCCGCTCAGGAACACATCGAGGACATAGATAATTTGATCTCCCTCCGACTTTTGCCTGTTGGCATCAAAGGGGAAAAACCGGCCCTTTCCCACGTTACCTCCCACCTGGCCGATCCCCTCACCGGCCTGCTTCTGCCAGAAGGCGGCTCCGGTGACGCGGAATCCGTCCGGAGGCAGAATCGAGTTTCGCACCGCCTCGCTCAATGCCATATATTTCTCCGCCGCATCCGCGGCCGTCACGTGGCGGTTGTATTCCCAGAAGAAATGAAGCAGGCTCTGCTTTTGGAGCAGCTCGGCTTCCTTGGCAAGCAGAAGCTCCCTGGGATCTTGGTACGCTCCCTGCTGCCGGATGTTCCGGATGATCTCCCGGCAGGCCACCGACACGGCCGCCTCGAAATTGTCGTCCGTCCGGATCTCATATCGCAGCAGAGTAAGCCCCTGCAGGTCGGATAAGATGTGAAACTGCTTCACCGTCTCCCCTTGGATCAGATCGTCCCGTTCCCTGACTTCGCCCGGTATTACGGCATAGACGCGGCTGCGCCCAAGCCTTCCCCAGAACAAGCCCATTTCGAACAGCGTATTGTCCCGCGTAATGAAGACATATTGGCTGCGGTGCAGGGCAACATCATCCGGAGCAAAGACAAACACGCCGAAGTCATTGTCGTTCAGCTCCCTCTCCAGCGCTTCCATCGTATACTCTCCGCCTCTGAAGGCGCCGGCGTACCAGGGAGTGACCTGAGTATCATAGCTCAGCTGGGCATGCATGGCGCTGGCAAGCTCCATCGCTTCCCTGGAGGAGCCGATGAAGGTGTTCGGTTTCGTTTTCATTGGAGTAGACAAAGTGATCATAGCTCCTCGCATGCACGATTGTTCCTGGCTATTATACTATGGAATGCTGCCTAGCAGAAGTTGGAAGTCATACGGATTAACGTTACACCAACACCCGCCGCGGCTCATCCGGAGACATCGCCATTCACCTGCCGCCGAAGCTTCTGCGGAATCGGCGAAGAGCCCGTACTTAACCAAGCGTGCGGGCTAGCCTCCCCTGGTACCACGGACCCTTCCGGGGCTGGAGAACCGGGGACTATGCTGAGTTATCGGTCCGGCAGCAGGTGAAGAATCATGAACTAAGCCGTCAAAATCAGCGGCTGCCCCCGGGTGATAACAATGGTATGCTCGAACTGGGCAATATAGCTTTGGCGGTCCGGAGGGATCAGGCTCCAGCCGTCCTTGTCCTCGATCACGATCTCGGCGGGCAGAAGACAAAAAAACCGCTGCCGGACAGGCAGCGGGGAACCATATGCCATAGCGTCAAGCCGTAGCCGTATAAGCTTCGACATGATTACGCTGCTTCTTCGCGTTATACAGCGCGCGGTCGGCCTGTTCGATCAGCTCCGTCGGCTCGTGGGGCAGCGGAGACTTCAGCGAAGCCACGCCGAGCGAGATCGTGACCACCTCGCCGATCCGGGACTTCGGATGCGGGAGACCCGCCGCCTCCACCGCCTTCCGCAGATGCTCTGCCACCACCAGCGCCCCTTCGAGATCCGTATGGGGCAGCAGTACGGCGAACTCTTCGCCTCCGAAACGGGCGACAAGATCCGTCTCCCGGAGCAGGTTGTCCCGCAGGATCGCGGCCACCTTTTTGAGACATTCGTCTCCGCTCAAGTGCCCGAACGTATCGTTATACGCCTTGAAATAGTCGATGTCAAGCAGAATCATCGAGATCGGACTTTCGGTTCGGGCCGCCCGCCTCCACTCGCTCCGCAGGGTGTTATCGAAGCGCCGGCGGTTCGGGATCTGGGTCAGCCCATCCTGCTCGGCCTGATGCAGCAGCTTCTTGTTGACCTCGGTCAAGGCCAGCTCCGCCTGCTTGCGTTCGGAGATATCCCGGGTTACCACAACCACGGTCTCTCCTTCCGATTCGGAGTGCACCTTGCGGCTCTTCGACTCGACCCATACATAGGTGCCGTCCTTGCGGCGCATCCGGTAGGTGACGGATTCCACCGCCGATGCCTCCCAGATCTTTTGATGTGTAAGACCGACCGGCTGCAGATCTTCCGGATGAATGAAATCAAAGGCACATCGATTAAAAAGCTCTTCCGGTTCATAGCCGAACAGCGCAGAGCTCGCCGGCGTCACCATTTTGTAGACGGCACCGCGGTCATGGACGGAGATCATATCCGAAGAGCTCTCCGTCAGGAAGCGGTACTTCTCCTCGCTCGCCCGCAGCAAGGCCTCGGCCTGAAGCTGTACCGTAATATCCTTCGCCACGCAGAAGGCGCCGGTAATGTCGCTCCCGGAGTAGATCGGGATCACCGAATTATACAGCCGCCGCAGCTGTCCTTCTTTGGTGATGACCGTAATCTTAAACTCATCGGCTTGTCCGTTCTTCAGCCGTCCCAAGGCAGTCTCCAGTCTTCCCCAGTCGTCAGGGTGCAGCAGCTTATCATACCTCAGGCTGATGAACTCTTCGAGCGTATACCCTGTATCGCTTAGACAGACGGCATTCGCGGACGTATAATGGCCCTGCAGATCGAAGGTGCACACGGCATGCAGATGGTGGTCGAACAGGGACTTGAACTTTTGCTCGCTCGCCTCCAGCAGATCGATCTTGCATCGGACCGTCTCGGCCATTTCGTTCATGGCGTCCATCAGAATGCGGTACTCCTGCGGGGCTTTCTCGAACTGCGAATCGGGCTGCGGCTTTCCGTAGGAACCGCGGCGGATAGACTGCGCCCGCTCCAGTAGCACCTTCAGCGTCCCGGCAAGCCGGTGCTCGACGATTTTGACGAAGAACAGCGCCGCGGCCAGGATAATGAAGAAGCCGAGCACCGCCTGATTCAGAAGATCGTGAAACATGCCGCGAAACAGCATCTTCTGGTCCACCTCGCCGACAAGCAGCCACTTGCCGTGATTCACCCAGACATAGCTTCCATAGACCTCTTGACCTTTATAGTCACGGTAAGATTCCTCCGGCAGCTGGTGTTTCAGCGCATCCTGATAAATCTCCGTGTCAATCGCCAGGCGGGATTCCCCCGGCCCCGGCCAAGCCGCTGCAGCTCCTGGGTATGTCGGAAGTCGGACAGCATGGTCCCCCCAGATCCACCAGATACGAATCGCTGCCAGGAGTTGGGGGCTGCAGCGTTGCGAGAAGACGGTCGATGACCTCGAGCTTCACCGAGCCGAGCAGCAGACCAGTAACGGTTCCACTTTCATCGCGGACAGGAGTCGAGAAAAAAATCAGCGGCTCGTTCGTCGATTTGGCCATGGTGAGATCGCTGATATGCTCCTGCCCGTTCAAGGCGTCAAGAAAATAAGGCCTGTCGATCACAGGTACCCAGTCCTGGATCCCTTGATCCGAGCTGGCCGCCAGCTCCCCGCCGCGGTCAACGAAATGGATTTTATCGAATATGCCCCAGGTATCCCTGGCTGAGCCGGAGCAGTGCTCCCGCTTGGGCCTGGTCCGCCTGCTTGAATTCCCTCATCAGGGCCAGCAGCCGAAGATCGGTCAAGCGGCTCTCCAGCCACCGTTCAATATACTGCGCTTTCAGGGACAGATTCGTTTCGAGGGAACGGCGCCCCTGCTGTTCGAGGCGCTGTCCTTCCGTAAATACGGTAATGGATGAATAACTAAGGGTCACCAGCACAATGGTGAGGAGCCCGCCCAGCCGGAGCTGATTTTTCATAGAAGTCAGTAGGTTCATCGGAATCCTTCCAGTATGGGACGTTTAACTGCATACGCTATATTTCGACATTATACGACATAATCCTGCTGATCCGATGAAAAAAAACCAAGGAGTGCTCTCCCCGGTTTTGGTTTAGACTACGATTGTCTGTGCGTAATCGAAAGTTATCCCTGCAGCTCGCCCGGCTTCGTTTTGTTTCCGTACAGCAGACCGAACAGCCCGAACACCATCGAAGGATGAAGCTTTCTTCCGAAATTGATGAGGCAGATGAGCTGCAGCATCAGCACAGGCAGAATTCCGCCCTGATAAGCCAAATATTTGGGGACCCAGTCCGGATGAAACTTGCCTTTAAACTCGCGAAGCCCCTTGAACTTGTAAAAGGCATTCCCGTATTCATACATATGCTTCGCCATCTTCTCTCCGGAGGTCGCACAGGGGGTCTGCCCTACTCCGGCCAGCGGGGCCATGCCCATGCTGCACTTCGCATAGCCTTGTTCCTTCGCCCAGAAGAACACCGAGAGGAACAGCATGTCCATGGTGCCGTGCGGCGAATCGGCCGTATGCCGCATGAGATCGATCACGATGGTCCGCTGCGCCGCCTCACCGCCTCCTCCGATCGTAGCGAAGGCGACCATGCGGCCGTCGGGAGCGTACAGTGCGGCTACCGGATGGGACGCCACATAATCCCGCGTAAAAAAGCCGACCGAGTAGTTCTTCTCCTGCCGTTTGCCGAGCCACGAGTCAGAAACCTTCTCGAGCTCCGACAGGAACGCACCGGTGAACGGAGGAAGCTGTACCTCGAAGCGGTACCCGCTTCGTTCGAACTTGTTCTTGCGGGTGCGCAGCTTGCTGCCCTTCTTGCCTGCCAAATCGAAGGAAGCGAGGTCGAGCACGGCTTCCTCGCCCAGCTTGAAGAAGCGGTACCCTTCGTCTTCATACATGTGCTTATACTGCGGGGAAACCTGATAGAACACCGCCCTGCCGCCTCGGCCGGCACAGTAGGCCTTGAATTCTTTCAAGGCCTCCCCGATCCGGTCCTGCGCGCCGATCGGGTCGCCCAGCACGAAGTAATGGCTGCCCATCCTCTTGTAAGAAATGAGCGCCTGCTTGTCTTGAGTCCAGTAAATCTCTTTATCCTGCAGAAGGATCAGATGGGAGAGCGTGCTGCCTCCATGACGGGCGATAAAATCCCGGACCTCCCGATAATCCACACGAGGGTCCGAGGGTGCAGACAATTCCGGATGCAGAGCTTGCATGCCATCCTCCTTATTATCATCACGAATAAGATCTGTTACGAGTCATATGCTTATGGGACACACCATGCCGGGATCCATCCTCACAGCTACAAACCTATCACACGGACATGGGCAGGGTCGATAGAAGCCTTGTGGTAAAATCATTAGGATGTACCAGCGCTTCTGACAGGAGCCTCCTCCGCATATACATAGGCTGTCCCATGCCCTTGTGCGGGCCGGGACGCATGCTGACGGGAAGGTGGTAAGCTGCCCGATGTCCCTGTCCCTCTTGTCCCCGCACGCGCTGGCGGCCGGCGCCGTCTGTATGGGGATCTGCCTGGCCGGAACGGCCGCGGGAGGCCTGCTTGCCTATGCGCTCGGCCGGACGCAGGCCCGGCTGTTCCCCCTCCTGATCGCCATGTCCGCGGGCATGATCTTCGCCATGCTCGTGCTGGATGTCCTGCCGGAGAGCGTCCGGCTGGGCGGCTGGCTGCCCACCGCCGGCGGCATCCTGGCCGGCTGGTTCCTCGCCCGGGTGCTGGACCGCTGGGTGCACGGCCGCTACGCCCATGCCAGAGGTCAAGGGCGGGAGAGCTTCCTTCACTCGTCCGGCCTCCTCGCCCTGGCGCTCGCCCTGCATAACTTCCCGGCGGGATTCGCCCTGGGCGGCTCCATGGGCAGCGCACCCGAGCTCAGCCGTTCGATCTCCTGGGCCCTTGGGCTGCATTCCGTGCCGGAGGGCATTGCGCTCGGCCTGCCCTTCGCCGCAGCGCGGCGCTCTCCGCTGAAGCTGGCGGGATTGATCTTCTGGATCTCGCTGCCCACCCTGCTCGGCGCTGCGGCCGGCCGGTCGCTGGGAAGCCTGCCGCCGGCCGGGCTGTCGCTCATGCTGGGAATGGCGGGCGGCACGATCCTGTATGTCGTGGTCGTTGAGTTCACCCTGCCTGTGCTCTCCCGGATCTCGCAGACAGCGGGCCTGACCGCCTGGGCCGCCGGCGCCTGCATCGGTGTGCTGTGCCTGCTTGCGGCGTAAGCCCCTGGTCTGCCCTGGCAAGCCGGCGGCTGGCTTTTGCGTGCATTGTATCACGAATCCGGCCTTCCGCACTGTGATCAAAGCTACGTCCCCGTCCATCCGAGTGAAAACGCAAAAAAGGCGCATGCTCCTTGGGCATGCGCCTTACAGACCGGTCATCCGGTCTTCTTTGTTTTTTCTTATACTCCCATGGCTGTCCCTTAAGCCGTATCCCGCTGTCGCCCGCATCACAGAACCGGCTATGGCATATTCCCGCCCCTGCGGACATACAATGGAAATCACGTCCCTCTTCGGGACCCATCATGCGAAGGAAGCGAAAGGTGAACAAGATATGACGATGTGGGAAAGTGAATTCATGCAGGGCCGGCTCCGGATTGCCATGAATCCGACCAACGAAAGACTCCTCTTCGAAATTTCCTCCCCTGCCGGAGAGGCTGCGCCTCTCTCCCTGGAAATGAACCAATCCGAAATGTTCGAACTGCTCCATGTCTTCCTTCAGCTCAACCGGTCGTTCAACCGGGAAACCATGTACTTCGACGAACTGGAAGCTCCGCATTCCCTCTCCCGTTATGCCGCTGGAGATTGACTCCGGCGCGTGGATGGACTTCCTTACGGGTATTCCACTGTGCCCATCCCCTGCAGGGCCTCCAGCCTCAGCAGAAACACCGTTCCGCCGCCCGGGGCCGGTTCGAACTCCACCGTGCCTCCGTGCGCCGTCATGATCTCCCGGACAATGGCCAGCCCGAGACCCGTTCCGCCGATCTTGCGGCGGTCGGAATTGTCCACCCGGTAGAACTTCGAGAACAGCTTCTCCCGGGCTTCCTGCGGGATGCCGAGCCCCTCGTCCCTCACCCGGATGCACGCCATGCCGTCGATCTCTTCCAGCGACAAGTGCACAAGCTCCTTGCCCGGAGAGTACTTGAAGGCATTCGATACGAGATTATGCAGCGCCTGCTTCATCCTGTCGCTGTCGGCCAGGGCATACACCCTCTTCTCCGGACAGTGCAGCAGCAGCCGGTGCGTCGGATGGTCCCGCCAGGAATCGGCCACCTCTTCCACCAGCTGCCCCAGGTTCACCGCCTCGAACACATACTGCTGCTTGCCCGATTCCATCTTCTGCAGGTCGAGCAGGTCGTTCAGCAGCTGAGTCAACCGTTCGGCCTCCCGGTGGATCGTCTCCAAATAACGCATCCGCTTCTCTTCCGTCGGCCGGCGGTCGAGCAGAATCTCCACGAAGCCCATAATGCTCGTGAGCGGAGTGCGCAGCTCGTGGGAAACCACGGAGATGAACTCGCTCTTCATCCGGTCGATCCGCTCTTCTTCCGTCCGTTCGCGGATGCTGAGGTAGACGAGCCGTTCGCCCGGCTGCTCCCCCTCTGCCAGAATACCCGACACCTGGAAGTCCTTCCGCTCCTCCCCTGGCATCTGGCTCGAGAACCGCTCCAGGAAGGAAGATTCCCTGCCTTCGAGCAGGGCCTTGATCTTCTCCGGCAGTGCGCTCCCGGTCACCTGACCGGCCTGCAGCAGCCCGTCGACGAAAGCGTGTACGTTACCGTACAGCTCGGGATTCACGAGGAACGATTCGAGCAGCCGCTTGTTGTGCAGCAGGATGCGCCCGCTGCTGTCACACAGCAGCTTGCCCTCGAAGGGCTCGTCGAAGGCGCTGCGGATGAGATCCCGCTGCGCCTCGATCGTCTGCTTCTCCTTCAGCAGCTCCCGGGTGAGCGCCTCCTTGTCCCGCAGGTCGCGGCGAAGCTCGATCTCCGTCATCACCCATGCCGCAAAATCGCACAGCTGGCCGACCTGGAGTTCGCTGAACCGGCGCGGCTTCGAATCCATGACGCAGAGCGTGCCGAGCACGTTCCCCTTCGACGACACCAGCGGCGCACCCGCATAGAACCGGAGACCGTAGCTGTGCACCAGCGGATTCTCCGCGAACCGGGGGTCCGCCAGCGTATCTTCCACCACGATCGCCTCTTTGGCCGCGACGACATATTGGCATAAGGAGTGCTCCCGTTCGGTGGACCGGGCCTCCTTGAGGTCCTCGGGCAGCCCGACACAGGACTTGAACCACTGTTTGTCTTCGGTAACCAGGCTGATCAGACTCCCCGGCACATCGAATACCTGGGAGACCAGCTTCGTGATCCGGTCGAAGGAGGGCTCCGGACCCGTCCCGACGATATCGAGTTCCCTCAGTTCCTGTAATCTGCGCTGTTCGTCCTCCCATGAGGAATAGATGATGGTAGGTTTCATGAGGTTGGTTCGCCCGCTCTCCCTAGGATACGTTTCGTAATCGTAAGTATTCGACGCGACGGGTGCTTTTTCCTTTATTTTGCCAAACACAGCAAACCGGCATCCGTCCGGATACCGGTTTGAGCGAAAATCCTGAAGCTGGATCATGCGGGATGAACTAAAGGTTACCGGGTAAGCGCCCCGTACAAGGCCGCATACTGCTTGGCGGATTTGCCCCAAGAGAAATCCTTCTTCTTGATATTCGCCATGATGTTGGACCATACGGCCGGGTCGCGGTACAGGCTCACCGCACGCTCCACCGTGTACAGCATGTCATGGGCATTGTAGTGCGTGAAGGAGAAGCCCGTCCCCTCTCCGGTCTCGTCGTTGTACGACAGCACCGTGTCCTTCAGACCGCCCGTCTCGCGGACGATCGGCACGGACCGGTATCGCATTGCTACGAGCTGGCCAATGCCGCACGGCTCGAAGAGCGAGGGCATCAGGAACAGGTCCGAGCCCGCATACACCTGCCGCGCCAGCCCTTCGTCGAACAGGATCTGTGCGGACATCTTGTCCGGATACGTGTCGGCCGCCCAGCGGAACAGGCTTTCGTAGCGGTGCTCGCCGGTGCCGACCACGACGAACTGGGCGTCAAGCGCGAGCAGCTCGTGGATGACACGCTCGATCAGAGCCAGGCCCTTCTGGTCGACCAGCCGCGTGACAAGAGCGATCAGCGGAATATCCTTGTCGACCGGCAGGCCGAGCCAGGCCTGCAGCTTGTTCTTGTTGAGCAGCTTCTTCGGCATGGAGTCCCGGTAGTTGATCTCGAGGTTCGGATCGGTCATCGGATCGAATTCCTCGTAATCGATGCCGTTCAGGATGCCCTGAAGCCGGTGGCTCTGGCTGCGGAGCAGGGAATCCAGATTCTCTCCGTAGTATGGGGTCTGAATTTCTTCCGCGTATGTAGGGGAAACCGTGGTGATGTAATCCGAGTACAGGAGCCCGCCCTTCAGGAAGGACGCTCCCCCGTGCAGCTCAAGCGCATTGCCGTGGAAGTGCTCGTCGCCGAGGGTGAAGTAGTCGCGGAACTCGTTCTGCCCGAACACGCCCTGGTATTTCAGATTATGGATGGTAATCACCGTCTTGATGCCGGCATAATGCTCCTGATACTCGAAGTGAGCCCGGTAGAGCACCGGGATCATCCCCGCCTGCCAATCATGACAGTGAATGACATCCGGCATGAAATCGATACGCGGCAGCGCGTCGAGCACCGCGCGGCAGTAGTAAGCGAAGCGTTCGGCATCATCTCCGTATCCGTAGCAGCCCTGGCGCCGGAAGTAGAACTCGTTGTCAACGAAGTAGAATACGATCCCCTCGTGGACGAGCTTGAAGATACCGCAGTACAGCTGTCTCCACCCCATCTGGAGATGGAAGGAAGTGACAAGCTCCATAGCGGCCGTATACTTCTCGGGAATGCCTTCATACTTCGGGAGGATGACGCGCACGTCCACCCCCTGCTTGGCCAGCTCCTTCGGCAGGGACCCGATCACGTCGGCAAGCCCCCCCGTTTTGATAAAAGGCACGGCTTCCGATGCGGCAAATAACACTTTCATAAGCATCCTCCTTGGGGAGCGCCCCCCCGTGTCGCGGTTTGAAGCCAGGGCCCCGGGCCTTCAAGAAGAGCCGTCAGCTGCGCTTTCGCGGCGGTTGAAACCCGTTTTCAAGCCCGGACAGGCCAAAGGGGAGCCTGCTGGAAGGCGACGCCGGAGGGCGCAAATTTCACTACCACTACTACCCTAATCCCTGCACAATGAAACGCTGGAAAGCCACTCCCGCCCGCACTCCACTATGCTCTATGAGGGAAACATCCGGAAGATGAAGAGGCGGGACGGCTTCCTGCGTACATCAAAAGCCGGTTTGACGGCAGTACCGTCAAACGCGGCATGTTTCAGATGACTTTGGTTTTGGAGGCGATGAAAGGCGCCTGCTTGTCCCCGGTCAGGACGCGCCCTCTCGAGATGAACACATCCTTGTCGAGAATCGCGTTCTCGATGATGACGTTCTCCTCGATCTCGCAGTTCTGGAGGATGATGGAGTTCTTGACGTAAGCCCCCTTGCGGATCTTGACGCCGCGGAACAGGATGGAATTCTCCACCTTGCCCTCAATGATGCATCCGTTGGCGATGAGGGAGTTACGCGCATGCGCATGCTCGGTGTAGCGGGCCGGCGGTTCGTCTTTGACCTTCGTATAGATCAGGTTCTTGGGCTGGAAGAACAGCTCCCGCCAGATCTTCGGGTTGAGCAGCTGCATGCTGTGCTTGTAGTAGCTCTGGATCGTATTGACGATGCCCGTGTGCCCGTCGTGCTGATAGCCGTACACACTGAGCTTGTCGATGTTCTTCATGATCCCGTCACGCACCAGGTGGTCGTAGCCTTGAGCCAGGCAGGATTCCACCATATCGAGCAGTAGCTCCTTGCTCATGACATACATCTCGAGGGACACGTTGTCGGTCCGCAGCCGGCCCGAATGATCCTCGATCACCGTCACCTGCCCGTCCTCCTTCACGGCCAGACGGCGGTACTTCGCGTATTCCTGCTCGTCCGCTTTTTTGTAGACGACCGTGATATCCGCATTGCGCTCGAGATGATAATCGAGCACGGCATTGTAATCGATGTTGCAGACCATATGGCTGCGCGTGATGATGACATACTCTTCGCGGCCGCGGTAGAAGTAGTCCCGGTGGGAGTAGAACTGGTACAGGTCGCCGCGCGATACGCCGCTCGTATCGTGCAGTACGGCCGGCAGGATGAAGAGGCCGCCGCGCTTGCGGTCGAGGTCCCACTCCTTGCCGGACCCGAGGTGGTCCATCAGGGAGCGGTACTTGTGCTGGGTGAATACCGCTACGTTCTCGATGCCGGAATTCACCATGTTCGACAGGGTGAAATCGATCAAACGGTATCTGGACCCGAATGGTACGGAAGCCAGATTACGGGAGTAGGTCAATTCTTCCAGATCATCCGGCTCATTCACCAGATTCACAACGCCCATCATTCGCTTCATGCCTGCTCACCCTTTCCCGGTTGTGGTGGCGGTCTTGCCGACCCGCTCGTTGCTGCCGATGAGGACGATGTCCCCGCCGCCTTCTTCCTCCGGCGTGCCGATGACGGCGCCGTCTTCGACCACCGTGCCTTCGCCGATAATCGCTTTGTAGATCTTCACGTTGCTGCCGATCGTCACGTTCGGCATGATGACCGAATCCTTGATCAGGCTGCCTTCGCCTACCTGGACACCGTAGAAGAGCACCGAATGGTCGACCTCGCCGAAGACGCAGCAGCCTTCATTGACGAGGGACCGGCGGACCTGGGCGGTACCGGCGATATACTGGCCCGGCTGCAGCGGGTTGACGGAGTAGATGCGCCATTCGCGGTCATTGAGCTTGAACGCCGGCTCTTTCTCCAGCAGGTCCATGTTGGCTTCCCAGAGGCTCTGGATCGTACCGACATCCTTCCAATAGCCCTCGAACGGATAGGCGACGAGATTGAGGTTCTCGCGGAGCATGCGCGGGATGAGATCCTTGCCGAAGTCCTTGCTGGATTCCTCGTCCTCCTCGTCCTTGATGAGCTGCTCCTTCAGTGCCTTCCAGGAGAAAATATAAATGCCCATCGAGGCCAGGTTGCTCTTCGGCTCCTTCGGCTTCTCGGCGAATTCCGTGATGCGTCCTTCCTCATCGGTCGCCATGATGCCAAAGCGGCTCGCTTCCTCCCACTTGACACCGATGACGGCGATTGTGGCGTCCGCGCCTCTTTGCTTATGATAATCGAGCATCCGGTCGTAATCCATCTTGTAGATATGGTCGCCGGAGATGACGAGCACGTATTCCGGGTCGTACTGCTCGATGAATGAAATATTGCGGTAAATCGCATTTGCGGTCCCCTTGTACCAGTCGCCTCCGCCCTGCTCCATGTAAGGGGGAAGTACGGTGACGCCGCCGTGTTTGCGGTCGAGGTCCCACGGGGCCCCGATCCCTATGTATGTATTGAGCACCAGCGGCTGGTACTGCGTCAGCACGCCTACCGTGTCGATGCCGGAGTTCGTGCAGTTGCTCAGCGTAAAATCGATGATCCGGTACTTTCCTCCGAAGTGGACGGCGGGCTTCGCCAGCTTGCTCGTCAGCACTCCGAGTCGTCTTCCTTCGCCACCTGCAAGCAGCATGGCCACGCATTCTTTTTTACGCATCGGCTTTACCCCTTCCTCGTTTGGGTGCGGCGGGTTTGGCGGGCGGCGGCATGATCCTCACCGGCTTGAACATTACGGTCGAGAGCGGCGGCAGCGAAATATGCAGACTGTCCTGCTGGTAATGCCAGGAGATGCCATCCGTCTTGAGCCTGCCGGCGTTCAGCTTGCCGCTTCCCCCGTATTCCCCCGCATCGCTGTTGAAGCGTTCGACGTATTCCCCGGAGAAGGGAACGCCGATCCGGTACCGTTCGTGATACACAGGCGTAAAATTGTTGACGATGATGAGGGTATCCTCCGGCTTTTTCGAAATCCGCATGAACGTGGTTACGCTCTGCTTCTGGTCGTTCGGATCGATCCAGGAGAAGCCTTCGGGACTGTGGTCGAGCTCCCAGAGGGAGGGCTCGGCCAGGTACAGGTGATTCAGATCCTTCACATAGCGGTGCATGGAGTTGTGGCTCTCATAGCCGAGCATCTCCCAGTCGAGATCCTCGAGATCCTTCCACTCATCGAACTGGCCGAATTCGCCGCCCATGAAGAGCAGCTTCTTGCCCGGATGGGACATCATGTACCCGTACAGCACCCGCAGATTCGCGAACTTCTGCCAGTAATCCCCCGGCATCTTGTTCAGCAGCGAGCGCTTGCCGTGCACGACCTCGTCGTGCGAGAGCGGAAGCACATAATTCTCGGCATGGGTGTACATGAACGAGAAGGTCAGGAGCTGGTGGTTGCCTCCCCGGAAGTAGGGATCCATCTCCATATATTTCAGCATATCATTCATCCAGCCCATATTCCATTTGTAGTTGAAACCGAGCCCTCCGGCATGCACCGGCGCCGTAACGAGCGGCCAGGCGGAGGAATCCTCGGCCATCATGAGCGCGTCGGGATAGGCGCTGAAGACGGTATGATTCAGTTTTTTGAGGAAGGCGATCGCTTCGGTGTTCTCGTCTCCCCCATGCTCGTTCTTCACCCACAGCTCGCGCGGCTTGCCGAAGTTGAGATAGAGCAGCGAGGCGACGGCATCGACCCGCAGACCGTCAATGTGATACATGTCGAACCAGAACAAGGCGCTGGAGATGAGGAAGGACACGACTTCCGGCTTCGTAAAGTCAAAAGAAAGCGTTCCCCATTCCGGCTTCTCCGCCCGGGCCTCGTCGCGGTACTCGTACAAGGGTTCCCCGTCGAACTGCCGCAGCCCGTGCTCGTCCTTGACGAAGTGGCCCGGCACCCAGTCCATGATGACCCCGATGCCCGCCGCGTGGCAGCAGTCCACAAAATACATAAAATCTTTCGGTGTGCCGAACCGGCTCGTCACCGAATAATAGCCCGTGGCCTGGTAGCCCCAGGAGCGGTCGTACGGATGCTCGGCGAGCGGCATCAGCTCGATGTGGGTGTACCCCATCTCCGCCACATAAGAGACCAGCTCGTCCGCAAGTTCCCGGTATGTATAGTACGAGCCGTCCTCCCGCTTCTTCCAGGTGCCGAGGTGCACTTCATAGATGTTCATGGGTGCATTGTACACCGGAGTCGTCCGCTTCTTCTCCTGCCAGGCCCCGTCGGACCATTCGAATCCGTCCAGGTTGTAAATCCGGGATGCCGTACCGGGCTTGAGCTCCGCCCAGAATCCGTACGGATCCGCTTTGTAGATCAGTGTTCCCTGCGATGTCAGAATTTCGTACTTGTAATACTCCCCTTCACTAACTTCCGGAATGAACAGCGTCCACACGCCCCAGGTGCTGATCCTGTGCATGGCGTGGGCTGAGCCGTCCCAATTGTTGAAATCGCCCACCACCCGGACTTCCCGGGCGTGCGGGGCCCATACCGTGAAGCGGACGCCGTCCGCTCCGTTCCATGTTCCGGTGTGCGCTCCCAGCATGCGGTAGCTGCGGAACAGGTTCCCTTCATGGAACAGATACAAGTCTTCCGGTTCGGGGATTAGACTCGACATAGGTACATTCATCCCCCTCAAGTGATTAGGTAGTGTAATCGTTTCTGACTCTACTTACACAAATACTACGCAAGTGAATAAATTCCTTTCCGCTTTCTCCAAAATGTTCATGAATTCCTTGAATTTACGCGCTTTCCCGGGTACGGGACGATGATGCAGAAGCTGCCCTTTCTGTCAAGTTTCACTTCTCGACAAAAGTCTCCAAGGTCCGCTCCGGTTCCGGGTTCCAAAAGAAGGATTTCTCAAGAAGCCGTGGAATATGTGAGAGGACTGACCATGGAGAGGATGAATTCATAATGAATGACAAGTTCAAAGGCCTGGTTCTCGGGCTGACGCTCGGAACCATGCTGACCGGCTCGGCCGTCTATGCGGCGGGCAGCTCCCAGATCGAAGTCGTATTCCGCGAGATCAAATACCTCTTCGACGGCGTGGAGAAGCAGCCGACGGCCGAGCAGGGCCAGGGCTTTATTTACAACGGGACAACCTACGTTCCACTGCGGTTCATCAGCGAAGCGCTCGGCGAGAAGGTCGAGTGGGACGGCGACAACAACCGCATCTGGATCGGCAAGAAGCTGGACTTCAGCGCGGTCATCGCTGCATACAAAGGCGGGCAGCTGACCTATGGCGAGCTGGACCGCTACATGAACCTGGAGGCCGTGCTGAATCCGGGCAGCGAATCGTATAAGGACCAGCCGGAGTATCAGGAGAATATCGCCAAGCGGATTATCGCGATCCGCACGCTGTCGGCCCGCATCAGCGACGCCGAACGCGCCGCGCTGCAGCCGAAGGTCGACGAGCAGCTCGCTTCGTTCAAAGCGGAAGTTTCCTCGCAGTCCGGCGGCCAGGAGCTCTCCGCGCTGCTCGCCGCCAAAGGACTGGAGGAGAAGGATGTCCGTGCGTATTTCGAAGAGATGAAGAGCGTGGAGGCCGCACTGAAGGCCGGCATCACGGATGAGTCGCTGAAAGCCGAGTATGACGCGAAGCTGAAGGCCGATCCGTATGCGTTTACAACGGCGTCCGTGCGCCATATCCTGATCGGGTTCACCGATGAGGACGGCAAGACGCGGACGAAAGAGGAAGCGAAGAAGAAGGCCGACGAACTGACCGCGAAGCTGCGGGCCGGCGAGGACTTTGCGAAGCTGGCGAAGGAGAACACCGATGACCCAGGCTCCATGGAGTCCGGCGGCCTGTATGAGAACGCGCCGGTGGGCTCGTGGGTCGAAGCCTTCAAGAAAGCGGCTGCCGAGCTCGAGCTGAACAAGATCAGTGATCCGGTCGAGACCGAGTACGGCTATCATATCATGCGGGTGGAAGCCCGTACGGCCGGCACGTTCGAGCAGGTGAAGGACGAGCTGGCGAGTGAACAGCTGAACCCGGCCTATGGCAAATTCCTCGAGGAGGAGCTGCCGGGCATCCTGGAGAAGCTGGAGCTTCCGAAGGAGGAAGAACAGGCCGCTGAAGAGGGTGCGCAGGGCTAGCCTCCGCCGCAGGCTTCATAGCGGAAAGGAATACCGGGGCATCGGCATGTAAGCTGGCGCCTTTCCGGTGTTTCCCCAGCACATCAGATACAGCAAAGGGGCTGTCCCCCGAATCCGGTATTCACGGATTCAGGGAGACAGCCCCTTTGTTATACTGCAGTTATTTCGTATAGAAGCTCTCCAGGCGGCGGACAATCTCCTCCACCGAGGAATCGACGATCTCCTGGTGCTGCGGCTTCGCGAACAGGTCCTGGATCGGCTGCGGGTACGTCTGCTCGATGCCCACGAGCTCGATGGACTCGTTGAACTTCGCCGGGTGGGCCGTTGACAAGGTTACGCACACTTCCTCCGCCGGGCTGCACTTCTCATAAGCCGCCACACCGCACGCCGTGTGCGGATCCAGCAGGTACCCGTGCTCGCGGTAGTAGCTGCCGATGGTCGCCAGGCACTCCTCGCCGCCCACGCCGTGGGCAGCAAAGTCCGCCTGCACCCGGCTGAGCAGCTCGGGAGCGATCGTAATCACGCCGTCCGTCTTGAAGCCTTCCATGTAGGCGGCAGCCTGCTGCGGGTTCTCCCCGAGCAGATAGTACAGGTACCGCTCGAAGTTGCTCGCCACCTGAATGTCCATCGATGGGCTGTGCGTGCTCTTGAACTCGCCCGGACGGTATACGCCTTCGAGGACGAAGCGCTCCAGGATGTTGTTCTCGTTTGTCGCGAGGATCAGCTTGTTCACCGGCAGGCCCATCCGCTTCGCGAGATAGCCCGCGAAGATGTCGCCGAAGTTGCCCGTCGGCACGCTGAAGTTCACCTTCGCGCCCGGCTTATCCTTCTGCACGCGGAAGTAAGCGTAGAAGTAGTACACAGTCTGGGCCAGGATGCGCACAAAGTTGATCGAGTTGATCGCGCGCAGGTGGTATTTCGTCTTGAACGGCACGTCGGCGAACAGATCCTTGATGATGCGCTGGCAGTCGTCGAAGGTGCCTTCCACCGAGAGGTTCAGCACGTTCTCGTCGTCAACGGTCGTCATTTGCAGCTCCTGCACCCGGCTGACCTTCTGATGCGGGTGAAGAATGCAGATGCGGATGCCTTCCTTGCCCCGGACGCCTTCGATGGCCGAAGCGCCGGTATCACCGGAAGTAGCCCCCAGGATGTGAATGATCTCGTTCTGCTTCTTCGACACGTACGCGTACAGGTTGCCTAGGAACTGCAGGGCCACGTCCTTGAACGCGAAGGTAGGCCCGTGGAAGAGCTCCATTACGTACATATTGTCCGTGAGTTTCTTCACCGGCGTCACTTCCGGATCACGGAAGGTCGCATAGCTCTGCCGGATCAGATCCTTCAGATCTTCATCGGGAATTTCGTTATTCGTATAATACGAGAACACCTCATAAGCCAGATCCTGGTAGCTGAGGCTCTCCATTTCTTTCAGCCTGGCTGCCGAGATGTGCGGAATTTCGTTTGGAATGAGCAGGCCGCCGTCATCGGCGAGACCCATCAATACCGTATCGATAAATCCGATTCCTGCTGTTTTGCCCCTAGTGCTAATAAAGTTCATAGTCATCCCCTCATGCGCATAATGAACCTATTATACCAAAAGATGCGGCATTTCGACGCGTTTATGTAAAAAGTTTCGGCAAAAGCTTGAAAGAAACGGCCTGCAACCGCATACATCCCATCCTATGCCTTGGACCTCCGTCCGTCGGATAACCTCAGCCCCTGCCCGCATTCTCCGCCGGAACCCCCTGCTCCGACTCCGCAAGACCAGTCCTGCCGGGCCGGTCCCCCTTATGGCATCCGGTGCGTGAATCGTGTAAAATGTGTAAGAATGCCGCCCCATTGGGTGCGCGATGCGAAATGACGACAAAAAGGATGGTCACAGCCCATGTTTGCAGCACAGGATTGGAAAGATTACGAACTCATTGATACCGGCGGCGGGGAAAAGCTCGAACGCTGGGGCAGCATTGTTCTGCGGCGCCCGGATCCGCAGATTATCTGGCCTCTGGTCAAAGAAACGGCCCCTTGGAAAAAGGCCGACGCGCATTACCACCGCAGCTCGAGCGGCGGCGGCAGCTGGGAATACAAGAAGGAGCTGCCCGAGCGCTGGACGATCTCGTATAACGGCCTGCAGTTCCACATCAAGCCGACGAGCTTCAAGCATACGGGGCTGTTCCCAGAGCAAGCCGTCAACTGGAGCTGGATGCGCGAGAAGATCGCTTCGGCGGGCCGGCCGATCCGCGTGCTGAACCTCTTCGCCTACACGGGCGGAGCCTCCGTGGCCTGCGCCTCGGCCGGCGCGAACGTCTGCCACGTCGACGCGTCCAAGGGCGTGGTACAGTGGGCCAAGGAGAACCTGCAGCTGTCGGGCCTCGGCGACCGTCCGGTGCGCTTCATCACCGACGATGTGTTCAAGTTCGTCCAGCGCGAGCAGCGCCGCGGCAGCAAGTATGATGCGATCATTATGGACCCTCCGTCCTACGGGCGCGGACCGAACGGCGAGACCTGGAAGCTGGAGACGGACCTGTACCCGTTCGTGGAGTCCTGCATGAGCATCCTGTCCGATCAGCCGCTCTTCTTCCTGATCAACTCTTACACGACCGGCCTCTCGGCCTCCGTGCTCAAGAACATCCTGGCGCTCTCCCTCGGCTCGAAGTTCGGCGGAGACATCACCTGCGGCGAGATCGGACTGCCGATCACCGCTTCCGGACTGCACCTGCCGTGCGGCATTCTCGGCCGCTGGGAGGCGTAGGCATGGCCGGCTCCTCCCCCGTCATCCCTGTCCTGTATGAGGACAACCATGTCATCGTGGTCGTGAAGCCGCCCAATGTGCCGACGCAGGAGGATGACTCCCGCGACCCCGATCTGCTCACGCTGATCAAGGCCGACCTGAAGCACCGGCACGGCAAGCCTGGCAACGTATACCTTGGCCTCGTCCACCGGCTGGACCGGCCCGTAGGCGGCGTGATGGTGTTCGCCAAGACGTCGAAGGCGGCATCCCGCCTCTCCGACGCGGTGCGCACGCGCACGATCCGCAAGGTGTACTCCGCCGTACTACACGGCCGGCCGAAGCAGCCGCAGGGCACCCTCCGGCATCACCTGCTGAAGAACGAGCGGACGAACATGGTGTCCGCCGTTCCGGCCTCCAAGGCCGGCGCGAAGGAGGCGGTGCTCGACTACCGGGTGCTGGGCAGCCAGGACGGCCTGTCGCTCGTGCAGGTGGAGCTGCACACCGGGCGCCCGCACCAGATCCGCGTGCAGTTTGCCACTACCGGCTGCCCCCTCGTCGGGGATCAGCGCTACGGCGGCACCCTGGCCCAGCCGGGCCAGCAGATCGCCCTGTGGTCCAGCATCCTAGAGTTCTCCCATCCGGTGACCAAGGAGGCGCTGAAGTTCACCTCCCGGCCGCCGAAGTCGTTCCCTTGGCTGCTGTGGGAGGAAGCATCGTACGGGCTGTAGGCCTCCTCACCGGAGATGGCAGTGCTTGACACTCCCAACCCCGGACGCCTGAGCGGTAAGCTCAGAGCGCCGGGGTTGTTTGTTGTGATCGATCCTGATCGAAACGATCCTCTTCCCTCATTCGGTGGGGTGAACACGCGATAAAGTAGTGCGAATCCTGCGCCCGCCTTGCCGGAAGCCTCCTCTCTGCGTAGTGGATACGGCCTGTTGGTCGTCATTTGGGTGCTGGCGTGACTTCTCTATGTTCGCATTTTTCAGAGGCTTCTACTGGTTCCCAACCCGCCGGACCCCCGGCGTTACCGGGCTTTCCGCCTTCTCCTCAGGGCATCAGCCGGGGCCCTGTTCGTCATTTTTTCTTTTCAAGATCAGGCAAAATATGTTATGATGTTCGTACGCTGAATGCAAAAAAGACCGCAGATGTTCCCGCATCTGCAGTCCGGCTTCACAATAGATTGCCCTCAAGGGCGGTCGACATAAGGCTATAACCAGAAGTAGACCTCTCGGCTGACAAGGCTCAAGGGAGGTCTACTTTTTTTTCAAATAGGACAGCAGGGCCAGGATGAACATGCCGAACATGAACATCAAGGATACCGCATCCTTCACTTCCATGGCATCACCTCCTTCCGGCAGAGGCTGCCATCAGGGAAAGCGAGTGTGAGCCGGGCCGCCCTTGAGTGCCGCACCCTATTGTCTCCACATTATACCATATGCGAACATAAATGAGAACATATTTTCGTATTTTGACCTTGATAGCGTTTACGCATTCGCTACTTTCCCCAGCAAATACACGAGAAGCTGCTGATTGTGAGAGGAGATCCGCCCCAGATAAGACTGCAGGAACTGTTCGCGGACCGCAACGCCGCGTTCGCATTCCGTGCGTCCCTTGTCCGTCAGAAGCACCCAGACAATCCGCCGGTCCCGTTCGTCCCGTTCTCGGGCGATCAGGCCGCCCTTCTCCATCCGGTCGAGCAGCGTGGTGATGGCCGCCGGTGTCGTCGTCAGAAAATCGATAAAATCCGAAGGCTTCATCTTCTGAGGTTCATTAATCACCAGCAGTTCCAGTACGGTTAGTTGTCCCTCCGTGAGTGTTGGGGCCAGTTGCGTTTCCATATGGCTGCGAAGATCTTTGGAGAGTTTCCACCACAGCTTGGCAAATTCGCTAGTTACCACGATTCATATCACTCCCGAAGCACCAATTCTCGTAACGCTTACCTGCCTAATTATAGCATTGTCACCCTGCCTTGGAAAGGTTAATCCCCTAAATACTTTAGGACATAAACCGAGGGAATCGGTTACCATTCTACCCTCTTCAACATATACTGCACATGGGATAGACGCCTATTCGCGCAGCTTGTCAGAACCTGTAAGACAAGGAGTGATCAACATGGAAACGTGGAAAAAGCAAATCGGGGAGAGAGCGCTTCACAAAGGAGTGATCGATGATCCAAGCTGGCTCGAACGGCTGGATGAGCCTCTCCCCGCCTGGGTTGTGCTTCAGATGCTGCTGGAGCTCATGGACAAAGTGGAGCCGAATTACAGCTCGTACGATTGAGAAAACCAAAGAAAAAAAGACTGCAGCGTTACTGCAGTCTCAAAACATCGAGCACGGTCTCGCCCTTATTCAGCGGCAGGATCGCTTTGCCTATCGACTTGCGGTCCTCGATCGGCGCCTGTTCGGTCGAGAAGGTCACACGCTCACCCGTGCTCAGCACGGCGGTCAGGTCGAACGGTTCCTTCACCACGTAAGCACTGCGCAGCACGCTGCCGTTCGGCTTCACCCTCTTGCCTTCCTTGAATTCAAAGGTGAATACGCCTTTGCCTCCGCGGCCCTGAAGCGCATAATCCGCCACAAGCGAACGCTTCGCATACCCGAGATCGGTAATCACAACCACTTCGCCTTCGTCCCCGTCGATCCAGCGGGCGGCTACCAGCTCGTCATCCTCTTTGAGCTGCATGCCGCGCACACCGGCCGCCGCTCGGCCCATCGGGTTCACTTCGTCTTCCTTGAACCGGATCGCCTGCCCCTGCTTCGATACGAGCAGCAGGTCGAGACCTCCGGTGCTCATCAGCACATCCAGCAGGGCGTCGCCCTCGCCGATCTTGACCGCCACGATACCGGTCGACCGGGTCGTTGCGTAATCCTTCAGCTCGGTCCTCTTGACCTGGCCCTTGCGCGTGACGAACAGCAGCGACTTGCCCGGCTGCTCGAAGTCCTTCAGCGCCATGACGTGCACGATCCGGTCATCCTTCGGCAGCGGAATCACGTTGACGATGGCCGTCCCGTTCTCCTTCCACTTGTACTCCGGAATCGCATGGACAGGCAGCAGGAAGTACTGGCCCTTCTGGGTGAAGATCAGCAGGTTCTCCAGCGTATTGACATCGAACAGATGGCGCAGATAATCGCCTTCCTTGAGTCCGGTCTTGTCGATCTCCCCGCCGGAGCGGATGAAGCTCAGCTTGCCCGTCCTTTTGACATAGCCATCGTTGGAAACGGTAACGAAGACATCTTCGGCCGTCACGATCGCCTGCAGGTTGACCTTCAGCTCTTCCACCTCGTCCTGAATATCGGAGCGCCGAGCAATCGCGTACTTGTCGCGGATCTCGCTCATTTCCTTTTTGATTACTGCGAGCAGCTTCTTCTCGCTGCCGAGAATGCCGCGCAGCATATCGATGAGCTTCTGCACTTCCTTCAGTTCCTTCTCGAGCGAGTGAATCTCGAGATTCGTGAGGCGATAGAGCTGGAGGGTCAGGATCGCATCGGCCTGACGCTCGGTGAAGGCGAACTTCTCCACGAGGTTGTTCTGCGCATCCTGCCGGTTCTTGGACGAGCGGATGGCCGCAATCACTTCGTCGAGAATATTGAGCGCCTTCACAAGACCTTCGAGCACGTGGGCGCGGTCCTCCGCCTTCTCGAGCTCATAACGCGAACGGTGGGTGACGACTTCCTTCTGGTGCTCGATATAAGCCTGCAGCATCTCGATGAGGCCGAGCTGCTTCGGCGTCTTGTTGACGATCGCGACCATGTTGAAGCTGTAAGCCACCTGCAGATCGGTCTTCTTCAGCAGGTAAGCCAGGATGCTCTGGGCATCCGCGTCTTTCTTGAGCTCGACGACGATCCGCAGGCCTTCGCGGCCGCTCTCGTCACGGACTTCGGAGATCCCCTCGATCTTCTTCTCGAGGCGGATGTTCTCCATCGCCGTAACGAGACGGCTCTTCACGACCTGGTAAGGAATCTCGGTAATCACGATCGTCTGCCGGCCGCCCCGCTGGTCTTCAATGCTCGTCCGGGCCCGGTGATAGATCCGGCCGCGCCCTGTGCGGTACGCCTCGCGGATGCCCTCGGAACCCATGATGATGCCGCCGGTCGGGAAGTCAGGCCCTTTGACAATCGTCATCAGTTCCTCGAGCGTCGAATCCGGCTTGTCGATCAGCGCGATACAGGCATCGACGACCTCTCGCAGGTTATGCGTCGGAATCTCCGTCGCGAAGCCGGATGAGATCCCGCTGACCCCGTTGACGAGCAGGTTCGGGTACCGGGAAGGCAGCACCACCGGCTCCTTCGTCGTATTGTCGAAGTTGTCCTTGAACAGAACGGTGCGCTTCTCGATGTCGCGCAGCAGCTCCAGGGCGATCTCGGACAGGCGCGCTTCCGTATAACGCATCGCCGCTGCCGGGTCGTCGTCCATCGAGCCCCAGTTCCCGTGCCCGTCAATGAGCACGTGGCCCATCTTCCAGGGCTGGGCCATCCGCACCATGCCCTCGTAGATCGAGGAGTCGCCGTGCGGATGGTAGTTGCCCATGACGTCCCCGACCGTCTTGGCGGACTTGCGGTATGGCTTGTCGGGCGTATTGCCCGCATCGTACATGGCGTACAGGATCCGCCGCTGCACGGGCTTCAGCCCGTCACGCACATCCGGGATCGCCCGGTCTTGAATGATATATTTGGAATACCGGCCGAACCGGTCGCCTACAACCTCTTCGAGAAAGGCCGGCAGGAAATTTTCGAGTATGCTCACGAGAGGCCCCCCGTTTATTCTTCAAATTCCGTAAAGTCCACGTTCTCGATGATCCACCGCTTGCGGGGATCAACCTTGTCGCCCATGAGCGTGGATACCCGGCGCTCGGCCTTCGCCGCGTCTTCAATCTGCACCTGCAGAAGGGTCCGCGTAGCCGGATCCATCGTGGTTTCCCACAGCTGGTCCGGGTTCATCTCGCCGAGTCCCTTGTAGCGCTGCAGCTCCAGGTTCTTGCCGAGCTCCTTCGTCAGCTTCGCCAGCTGCTCGTCGGTCCAGGCGTAACGCACTGCGCTGTTCTTACCCGCTTTCTTCGTCACCTTAAACAGCGGCGGCTGCGCGATGTAGACCTTGCCCGCGTCGATCAGCGGCTTCATGTAACGGTAGAAGAACGTAAGCAGCAGCACCTGGATATGGGCGCCGTCGGTATCGGCATCGGTCATGATAATGATTTTGGCATAATTGCTCTCCGTGACATCGAATTCCGGGCCGACGCCTGCGCCGATCGCTGCGATAATCGCCTTATATTCCTCGTTCTTCATGATATCGAGCAGCTTGGCTTTCTCGGGATTCATCGGCTTGCCCTTCAGCGGCAGAATCGCCTGGTGGCGCGAATCGCGCCCCTGTTTGGCGGAACCGCCCGCCGAGTCGCCCTCTACGATGAAGAGCTCGTTGCGGGTGTAATCCTTCGACTGGGCCGGCGTCAGCTTGCCGCCGAGGTTCGAGCTCTCGCTCTTGCCCTTCTTGCCGCTGCGCACTTCTTCGCGCGCCTTGCGGGCCGCTTCGCGCGCCTTCGCCGACTGGATCGCCTTCTTCATGACCATCTGGGCGACCTGCGGATTCTCCTCCAGGAACACGGACATCTTGTCGGAGACGACGGAATCCACCGCGCTGCGCGCCGAGGCGCTGCCGAGCTGGTCCTTCGTCTGGCCGACAAACTCCACTTCGCCCATCTTGATGTTGATGACCGCCATCATGCCTTCACGCAGGTCCTGGCCGTCGAGGTTCTTCTCTTTCTCCTTGAGCATGCCGGTCTTCCGGGCGTATTCATTCATCACCCGGGTGTAGGCCGTCTTGAAGCCGGTTTCGTGCGTGCCGCCGCCGCGCGTCGGGATCGAGTTGACGAAAGAGGCGAGCGTCTCCGTATACCCGTCGTTATACTGGAGGGCCACCTCGACCTCGATATCGTCCTTCTCCGCCGTGAAGTGGATGACGTCGTGCAGCACTGCCTTTTCCTCGTTGAGGAACTGGACGAACTGCGCGGCGCCGCCTTCGTACTGGAACGTCTCTTCCTTGTCGGCGCGCAGGTCCGTCAGCGTGACCTTCAGCCCCGAGTTCAGGAACGCGATCTCTTGTAAGCGTTCATACAGCGTATCGTAGTTCATCGCCGTTCCGCCCTGGAAGACGCGCTTGTCGGGCTTGAACGTAACCTTCGTCCCCGTCTTGCGGGTATTGCCGATGACTTCAAGGCCCGTTGCCGGTTCCCCGACATGCTCGTTCCCCTTGTCATCCACCCAGTATTCGAAGCGCTGCCGGTGGATCTTGCCGTCGCGGAAGATCTCGACCTCGAGCCATTCCGAGAGCGCGTTCGTTACGGATGCGCCGACGCCGTGAAGACCGCCGGACTTCTTGTATCCCCCGCCGCCGAATTTGCCGCCGGCGTGAAGTATCGTAAACACCACCTGGGGTGTCGGAATGCCTGTTTTGTGCATGCCGGTCGGGATGCCCCGCCCGTTATCCTGCACGGTGACCGACTGATCCTTATGGATCGTGACGTCGATCTGCGAACAATGCTTGGCGAGATGCTCGTCCACGGCATTGTCCACGATTTCCCAAACGAGATGGTGCAGACCTGACGTGCTCGTCGAGCCGATATACATGCCCGGCCGTTTGCGCACCGCCACGAGGCCTTCGAGCACCTGGATATCGTCGGCGCCGTAATCGGCCGGCGATCCTGCCCCATTTCCTTTCAAATCGAGTTGATCCGTCATTGCAGCCTCCTACCAACCTGTTGTCAATCCGCCTTCTGTCCGGCCACCCGCCGCGGCCCTGCGGCTGATGTGCCCGGTCCCCTAAACTGTACCATGGGAACAGGTGTGCGGACAAGCAGCCGCTTGAGAATTGCTACCAAGCATTATAACACTAAGGCGAATTAGTTCAACACATCTTTTTTCGTGAATACCGCGAACGAGACGATCACGGACAGCAGTCCCCATACCGTCAGGACCCCCAGGGAGAACGGGAGTGTCATGCCTTTGATGGGGGGCAGCGCCCCGCTCAGGTACATCGTCAGGTTGAGATTCACCATGAAGAGGTACCTCGCCGTCTCCCAGGAGGAGACCATGTTCGTCAGGATGGTGCCCGAGATCAGCACAGCCAGCATGATCCCCATGCCGGCCGCCGTGCTCCTCACCAGCACCGACACCATGAGCGTCATCAGGGCGACCACGAGGGCGGAGTACCAGACGAGCCCGAATTCCATGATGAGATACAGCCACTGCTCCACCGGGCGGACGAACGAGAAGTCGACCTCCGTGCCGACGACCTGGAAGCCGAAGAAGATCGGCATATCCCACCCGCCGTAGCCGAAGACAACCCCCGAGATGAGATAGCAGAGCGCGCCTGTCGCGATCACGACAAACGAGGTGAACAGGACCAGCGCCAGCAGCTTGCTGAGCAGAATCTTCCAGCGCTGCACGGGCCGGGTCAGCAGCAGCTTGATCGTGCCGCCCGTATGCTCGCCGGACACCATGTCCGCGGCGATGACCATCACCATCAGCGGAATGAACAGGCCGACCGCGTTCTTGACGAACTCTCTTGTAAAGGTTACCCCGTTCGGCTCGGCGGGATTCACATCTTTATCCAAGTAGTACTGCGCCAGCTTGACCTCTACGCGCCTCCACTGCTTCCACTCCTCGGGAACACGGCCCGAGCTGAGGCTCTGGGTGTAGTCGCGGATCTTCTGCCGCTGCTCCACCCGCCAGTCGGTGGTGCCGAACTGCTTGAGGTTATTTTGGGCGACTTTCAGCTGGGCATACGTGAACATCGGAATCAGTGCGGCCAGGATGAGCAGCACGACCAGCAGCCTTTTTTTCTTGATGATCTTGATGCACTCGTTCTTGATCAGGGGATACAGGCTAACCAATGCGCTCACCCTCCGTCAGCTTCAGGAATAAATCCTCCAGGGTCGGATGCTTGATCTCGATCCCGTAGAGCGCCACGCCCGCATCGACCAGCCGCCGCGTGATCTCCGGAATGCTCTCCGGCGGCAGCTGCGTAACGATCTTCGGCACCTCCTGCGCCGGGTCCGCAGCCGCGGCAGCCCCCTCAGGCCCGCCTGAGAGGATGCTGACGCCCGGCAGCCCTCCAAGCACCTGCACCGCACGCTCCGCCGGCACCGCGCTCCACACGGCGGTGGTCACGCTTTCGTCGACCAGCGCCGATACCTCGCCTACGGTAATCACCTCGCCGTGCGTGATGATCGCCACGCGGTCGCACATCTGCTGGATCTCGCTGAGCAGATGGCTCGAGATGAACAGGCTGAGCCCCTGCTCGGCGAGGGAGCGGATGAACTCGCGCAGCTCCTTGATCCCCTGGGGATCGAGCCCGTTCGTAGGCTCGTCCAGGATAAGCAGCTTCGGATCGTTCAGCAGCGCCTGGGCGATCCCAAGCCGCTGCCGCATGCCGAGAGAGTAGGTCTTGACCGTATCGTGAATCCGGTGGTCCATGCCCACGATCTCCGCGACCCTGCGGATCCGCGCCTCGTCCACCCCGGGAAGCATTCGGGCAAAATGCTCCAGGTTCTCCCAGCCCGTCAAATACGGGTAGAGCTCGGGATTCTCGACGATGCAGCCCACATACTGCAGCGCTTCGTTATGCTCCCGGTTCACGTCATAGCCGCAGATCTCGATCGAGCCCTCCGTCGGTTTGATCAGGTCGACGAGCATCCGGATTGTCGTCGTTTTGCCTGAGCCGTTCGGCCCAAGGAACCCGAAAATCTCGCCGGCGCGCACATCGAAGGAAATCCCTTTGATGATCAGCCGCTTGCCGATCCGTTTCTTCACGTTCTTCACGGAGAGAACGATCTCCGCGTCCCTTCCCCGTCTGGTGGAGCCTTTGTTCTCCGCCGCTCCTGTCCTCAGTGCCATGCTTACGCTCCCCCATCTATCCCAGAATGTCGACAATCCGCCCGGCGATGCGCTCATAGCCCGCCGCGTTCGGATGGAAGTGATCCGTGTAGAGATACTTGTTCAGGTTCAGCTCGAACAGGTCGTACGTCGGCACGACGGTAATGTTCGGATAGCGGGAAGCCGCCTCGAACGCCGCCGCATTCCAGCGCTGCACGACCGGTGCGCCGGCTTTCTCGGGATCGAGGTCGAGGAACGGATGATACAGCCCGACATAGAGGATCCGCGCATTCGGCGCCGCCTTGGAGGTGCGCTCCATAATCTGCCCGAGCCGCTTCGCGGCCTCCGGAATCCGGTCCGCGGCCGCCTGCGGATTGAAGCCTTCGCCGGTCTCGCCGAAGATGCCCGTCCCTCCCTCGAACAGGTCGTTGCCGCCGATCGTCATGAGCACCAGATCCGCCTCCCCGAGCGACTTGGTGATATCCTGCTTCGCATCCCAATCCTTCAGGAGATCATACGTTCGGAATCCGGGTATGGCAAAATTGTTATACACGAAAACCGGCTTGCCTAGCTTCTGCTCCAGCTTCTCCTTCACATGGCCGACATACCCTTTGCCCGCCAGATCGCCCGTGCCGGCCGTCAGGGAATCGCCGATCGCCACGATGCGGATCTGGTTCTTCACTTCCCAGGCCTCCTCCTTCTTCACCGCCGGCTGGGGAGCCGCTTCACCGGGAAGGGCCGCCGGTGCGGGCTCCGGATACAGGATCTGGTTCACGGCGTATCCGAAGCCGAAGGCGCACAGCAACGTGGACAGCAGCGCGGCCGATCCGGCCGTCCGCCACAGCCATTTGGTCGAGAACATCGATTTTCCCCCATCTCTTAGGAGCTTCGGACCCGCGCATACCGGCAGGCCCTATATCTGTTTTTAGAGTAGCGGTTCTCGCACCGATTTGCAAACTTGCCCCCGATGGGACGGGGGACGGTCGTTATAAAGATCACGCCGCCGGAACGCTGACATACCGCAGCGGATTGAGCTGCTCGCCATGGCGGCGGATCTCGAAGTGCAGGTGCACCCCGGTCGACTGGCCGGAGCTTCCCATGACGCCGATCTTCTCCCCTTTGTCCACCGCTTCCCCTTCTTTCACCCCGATCCGGCTCAAATGCCCGTAGAGCGACTCGTACCCGTTCCCGTGGTCGATCATGATCGTATGCCCGTATCCGGACTTCCACCCGGCAAACGAAACCGTCCCCCCGTCCGAAGCCAGAATCTCCCGCCTGTCCGAGATCAGATCGGTCCCCTTGTGCGTCCGTCCCCAGCGGCGGCCGAAGACACTGGTCACCTTGGCCTCCAGCACCGGCACGGTAAAACGCCCGCTGCCCTGCCCGCTGACCGTCTTCGTGCCGCGGATCACCACGGCAGGCACCGGAGCGGCCACCTCCGTCTCGCCGAGCGGACGCACCTCGGCCGCCGCCCCGTTCAGCGTCACCGTCCGGTAGGTCACCCGCTTCAGTCCCGGAGCCCCTTCCGAGGCCACACGGACTTCGCCCTTCTTCATCTCCGCATCGCTCACATACCGGACTCCGCTGGGAACAGGAACCTGCTGCGAATGCACGGCTTCGACGCGGACGGTCAGCAGCGGCTTCGGCCGGCTGAGCGTCAGCTCGTCTCCCATCCGGATGGCATCCCCCTTCACCTGCGGGTTCAGCCGCCGGATCTCCTCCAGCGTAACGCCGTGCCGGACGGCGATCAGAGAAAGGCAGTCCCCCCGCACCACCTTGTACACGAAGGGCTGCTCCTCTCCTTGGACGAGCTTGGCCAGCAGGGTGTCCGATTCGTCCGCTGCCGGAGCCCTTCCCCCGCCGGGCTGATGCTCCAGCGGCACCTTTGTCAGCTCGACCTTCTCCTCGAAGCCTGCCGTTAGGCCTGCACCGGGAGCCGCCGCAGCAGCCTGCGCCACATAAGGCGCTTTCACCTTCTCCAAAATAGAAAAAGCGGTCTCCATATCGCTGACGGTGCCGGCAATCCGGCCGTCTACGCGAATTTCCACCGCATGAACGACAATCTGCAGTTTTCGGCCGAGGGCCGCCAGTACCTTGCTGTCCTCCGCACCTTCGAAGAAGGCTTCCCTCTTCACGAAAAGGAGCCGCTCCAGGTTCGAAGAGATTTCGCGCCCTTGTGCACCACGGTCAAGCCCTTCATAACGCTCGTCCCTCCAGGCCCTTACGGCCTGGGGACTGGACACCGTACCTATCCGCTCTCCGTCCAGGATCACATCATACAAGGGCTCGGAGCCGGCGGCCGCGAACCATCTGCCCGAGAGAACTAACGTCACGATCACAGTCAAGGCCGCGGCCCATTGAAGCAGTTTCCGTGGCCCCTTGCCTGCAGCTCCACGCTGATTCAACGTCCATCCCTCCTCATCTGTTATGGTCCCCCGCTGTTTGCGCAGCAGGCGGCCGGGCGGAGCGTCCCGTTCGCTCAGCCCCTCCCATGTATATGCCCGCAAGGAGGAGATAGGACAATATTTGCGCAAAAAGGCCGCTCGGTGTCAGGCGGGGAGGCGGCTTCGAAGGCAAGGGGGCGCACGGACCGCCGGGAAGGGAACGGCTGAGAAAGCCAGCTGGAATGCGGGCGGAAGCGGGGTGACCGACTGTGCGTCGGATGAGCGGAGCACGGATTGGGGGGCACGAAAAAAAAGCCCCGCCCGGCGACATGCTTTCGGACCGGGCGGGGGTAAAGTGCAGCTTGTTCAATGCGGATGGGAAAAGGTGACTTCGTGCGATTCCGGTGCAGCGCTGAGATTCGGTCCACTAACACGGATTTTCCGTGCTATTCGGACACTGCGCGCGTTTGCGAGCTGGTTAGCACGGATTTTCCGTGCTATTCGGACGCAGCGAGCCTTTGCGCGCTGTTTAGCACGGATATTCCGCGTTCGAGACACGTGCAAACCGGCCCCCCGCCATGCAGCAGCAGAGCTGACGCTGCGGCCAGCCCTGCCCGTATGCCGCCGCGACCTAGCCGGCTTCCTGCAGCAGGCGGTACTGCGCCTGGATCAGGCCGTGATAGATGCCCTGATGCTTCATCAGCGCGTCGTGGTCGCCCTCCTCCATCACCCGGCCGTGATCGAGCACGAGGATGTGATCGGCATGGCGGATCGTCGACAGCCGGTGCGCGATGATGAACGAGGTCCGGCCGGCGAGCAGTGTTTTCAGCGCCTCCTGGATCTTCAGCTCCGTCTCCGTATCAATGCTCGCCGTCGCCTCGTCGAGGATAAGCACCCGCGGGTCGGCCAGCAGCGCGCGGGCGAAGGAGAGCAGCTGCCGTTGTCCCATCGACAGCACGTTGCCCCTCTCCTGCACCTCGGTATCGTAGCCCTGCGGCAGGGAGGTAATGAACTCGTGCGCACGCACCGCTTTCGCGGCCGCTTCGACCTCCTCGTCCGTCGCGTCCAGCCGCCCGAATCGGATGTTGTCGCGGATCGTGCCCGAGAAGATGAACGTATCCTGCAACACGATGCCGACCTGCGAACGCAGGCTCTGGATCGTCACGTCGCGGATATCCGTTCTGTCGATCTTGATGCTGCCCGAAGTGACGTCATAGAACCGGCACAGCAGGTTGATGATCGTGCTTTTACCCGAGCCCGTATGCCCTACAAGTGCGATCGACTGACCCGCCTTGACCTGCAGATCGATGCCCTTCAGCGCATGACGTCCCGGTTCATACTCGAACTCGACGCCCTTGAAGTCGATATCTCCCCGGATCGGAGGCAGATCCTTCGCGGCCGGCCGCTCGGCAACATTCGGCTGCTCGTCAATGAACTCAAAAATCCGCTCCGAAGAGGCCATGGCAATCAGCATCTGCGAGTACATCTGCCCCAGCCGGTTGATGGGCTCCCAGAAATGTCCGATATACGTGGCGAAAGCGACGAGCACCCCGATCGTAATCTCGCCGGCCTGGATAAGGTGCGCCCCGAACCAGAACAGAATACAGTAGCCGATCGCCCCGGTGACCTCGATGATCGGGTTGAAGGACTGATTGAGATTCGAAGCCCGGGTCCACGCCTTATGGTTGTCCTTGTTCATGAGCTCGAAGTAAGCCATATTCGGCTTCTCCTGCGTATACGCCTGCGTCACCTTGATGCCCTGGATGCACTCGTTCAGGTGTGCGTTGATCCGGGACGTCTTGGTCGACACGACCTGCCAGGACCGGCGGATTCTCACCCGCAGCTTCGTCGAGATCAGGAACATGATCGGTACCGTGACGATGATCGCCGCACCCAGCTTCACGTTGTAGATGAGCAGAATCACGATAATACCGACGAGCTGCACGCAGTCGATCATCAGGTTCACGGCCCCGTTGGTGAGCAGGTCCTGCAGCGAATTGACATAGTTCGTGATCCGCACGAGGATCGAACCCGCCGGACGCTTGTCGAAAAAGCGGAACGACAGCTGCTGAATGTGGCTGAACAAGTCATGCCGCAGATCATAGATGATACGCTGACCGATCATATTCGTAAAACGGATACGATAGGCGTTCGCCGCCCATTGGATGATATAAAGACCGAGCATGCCGAGCACGCAGTATAACAAGGTGGTACCGTCCTTCTCCTTCAAAGCATGGTCGATCGCATACGCGATGAGGAGAGGATTGAGCAGCTTCGTGATGCCGCCGACACACATCATGACGATCATGATCGGCACCAGCTGCCTGGCGTAAGGCTTCATGTATTTGCTGAGACGTTTGACCTGCACCCAGTCAAAGCCCTTATCGAGTTCTTCGTCGTCCTGGTAGACGAACCGGTTCACCGTCTCTTCGGCGGCCTTCTCGCCGCAAAGACCGCGGTCTGCCTGCTCTGACTGTCCGCTCAATGGATGAGCCCCCTTCCTTTGACCTCGCCATGCACCGATGCCGCCACTTCACGGCCGGCAGGATCCCCGGGGACCCCTTCGCGCAGCATGACGCCCGGAACCGGTTCGGACGGAGGACAAGCAGAAGATCGCGCGTTCATTTCATCTCCGCTGCCCACTTCCTCTGCCGGTCCGTCCGCGAACTGGATGCGGTATGTATCGAGATACGGCCCCTCCTGAGCCATCAGCTCGGCATGTGTCCCCCGCTGGACGACGCGGCCTTTGTCCAGCACAATAATTTCGTCGGCATGCTTCAGCGAAGAAATCCGGTGGGCGATGATGAATGTCGTCCGTCCCTTCATGACCTCCTGGAAGCCGCGCTGGATCTCGTGCTCCGTCTCCATGTCGACGGCGCTTGTCGCATCGTCCAGGATGAGGATTTTCGGATTCTTGAGCAGCGCTCTTGCGATCGCGATCCGCTGCTTCTGTCCGCCCGAGAGCCCCAGCCCCCGTTCGCCGACAATGGTGTCGTACCCGAGCGGCAGCTCCATGATAAAATCATGCGCCTTGGCCAGCTTGGCAGCCTTGATAATCTCGCTCATCGTGACTTCCTTGACGCCGTATGCGATATTCCCGCGGATCGAGGACGAGAACAGGAATGTCTCCTGGAACACGATCGCCGTCTGGCTGCGCAGACTCTCCAGCGTCACGTCGCGGATATCCCGTCCGTCAAGCGTGATGCGTCCGTCTTTGACATTATAGGCCCGCAGGAGCAGCTGAATCACCGTGGATTTGCCGGAGCCCGTGCCCCCCAGGAGCCCGATGACTTTCCCTTCCGGAGCATCCAGATTGAAATCCTTAAGCGCCGGCTGATTCTCGGTATACGCAAAATTGACATTCTCAAAGCGCACATGTCCCCGGACTTCCTCATCTCGAAGTGGAAGCGCATTCTCCTTGTCCTTGACATGCACGTAATGATGAAGAATTTCGAGCAGCCGCTCACCGGCCGCCTTGGACTGGGTGAAGTTGTTGATATGGAACCCGATCCCCCACATCGGCCCGATAATATACCAGATCAGGCTGAAGAAAGCGACAAGCTCCCCCAGCGACAGCTCTCCCCGGATGACCATCCATCCGCCAAGCCCCAGCAGAATCACCACACTGAGATTGGCGAAAAGCTCCATCAGCGGAAAATATTTGGCCCAAATGCCAGCTGTCGCCATATTATTGATCTTGTATTCGTCATTGCGCCGGGAGAACTTATCGATCTCGTGCGGTTCTCTGGCGAACGACTTGACGGTGCGCACCCCCGTAATGTTCTCCTGTACGGAAGTCGTCAGCGTACTCATCGACTGCCGGAGCGTCCGGAAGGCCGGGTGAATCCTGCCCTCGAAGCGGATCGCAGTGAACACGAGCAGCGGCATGGTGGCCATCGTATACAACGCGAGCTCCCAGTTGATCGTGAACATCATAATCACACCGAACAGAAGCATCGTCACCACATTTAGAATCTGCACGAAACCGAAGCCGACAAAATCCCGTACCGCCTGAAGATCGGCCGTCAGCCTGGACATCAAATCCCCAGTGCGCGCCTTGTCATAGTACGGAAAAGACAGGTACTGCAGCTTCCGGTACAAGGCTGCCCGCAGGTTGAACGCAGTCATGTTGCCGAGCCGCGCGCTTGTTGTGCCGTGAAGATACTGAAACCCCGCCTTGACCGCCATGACGCCGAACACCGCCAGGGCCAGCAGCGGCACCATATCATACTGCTTCGCTCCGATCACATCGTCGATGAGATACCGGAGCAGGTTCGGATACACGAGCCCCAGTGCCGTCGCCGTCATAAGGCTGAGCACCGAGATCAGCAGAAACCTTCGTTCCGACCAGTAATACTCCTTCAGCTGCCTAAATACATTCATGGAGACCCTCCTTCTCCCGGGGTTCGCCCCATCCGGCAGCCATCGCCGAAGGAATCAAAACCCCTGCCGCATACCGTGTGTCTGTGAATCGGCGGCCTCAACTTCAGCCGCGGAGCTTACGTGCCGTACGTACGGTTTCCGTCGCTTCCCCAAAGCGCCGACAGGCATGAAAAAGGACGCCCGGACTCCAGAGTACCGTGCCGATTGAAGCGTTTCAGCTATGAGTTGAAGTGTAGCACCATCGCTTGGGAGCGGCAACAGAGAACGCCTCCATAATCGAGTTCTATTCCAGATATTTCTTCATATCTTCTCATTTGGATAACTGAGCCCATCTTTTTCACCGAAATCATGCGGAATCGTCTGATTGTAAACCCTTTCACGAAAACTTAGGCGATTTTGTGACCGCTGGAAAAGGGGGAAAAGCAGGCAAAATGCAGGGCTGCTTCTTCACCTTTTGCGGCAGGCGTGGAAGAAGGGCTTTCCGGTCCTACTTCAGGCATGAAACTTCAGAGTTGACGAACGGGCGTTGAGTGAAATACAAGCATACCCAATGCTGACTTGAAGAGAATTTCGACCAGCTGCTCCCTTTCCGGAGCAAGGCAAAAAGCCGACGGATGTCTCCGCCGGCTGATGTCCATACTCCATAAGCTTGATGCAACTGTGTAACACTCCTGGGTGAACACGAAAATAGCTATTCCTGGTCAGAGGCCGATTTCTCATGCAAAATCGTCCCATAGCGCACCAGAGTTTCGTTTTCCGCCGCGCAGGCACGAAAAACACACCAATAAGGCATCTCCGTTCCTTTATTTCATCCTGTGCGGATGAAACTCGCGTGCTGGCCCTATTTCAATGCGAGTCCGTGGTGCGGGCGGCAGTGGAGAAGGCGGTCGATACCCACCTCCCCCCATGCCTCATACCGCCGGCTTCACCGTTTACGCCTTCGACTTCTGCGGCTCCAGGCACTGCAGCAGCCGCGTATGCTTCGCCCGCAGCGCCGGCAGGTCGACCTTCGCTTCGAGCGCCTCAAGCAGGCCGCCGGCATGCTCCTGCAGTGCCTGCCGCATCGCTTCGGCACGCTCTGCGGCGCCTTCCTGCAGCTGCGCGGCGTACACCGCCTGCAGCGTCTGCGTCTGCTCCTCCGCGAAGGCGGTCATAGGCGCGACGAGCAGCGCTTCGAGCTCCTTGCGCAGCTGGGCCTTCCCTTCGCCTTCGAAGAACTGCTTCGCGTTCTTGAAGAAGCCCCCGAGCCATTTGGCGGTGATCTCTACCTTCAGCTGGGCTGTCAGCTCCGGCGTTTTCAGCTCCATCGCCCGGAATTCCGAGGCTTCGAAGGAATCGATCCCGCCCCGGCGCACCTCCTCCGCCCAAGCCTGTTCCGCCCCCTTCAGCAGCGCGTTGACCTTGTTGCCGATGCGCAGCGTGGTGGCGAGCACCTCCTGGGTCAGATCGAAGGTGATCATCCGGCGTAGATCTTCCCAGGCGGACACGAGGATCGCCTTCGGGTCCCGGTTGTCCTCCCGGAATACCGCCGGGTTGATCGCATGATTGAACAGCTCGCCGAACCGGTAGGTCGTACGCTGCTTCACATAGTACAGCAGCTCCGCCACGTCCTTGGCGAGCTCGCGCTGCTCCGCTTCCAGCTCCGGGGACTCGAGCCTTCTCAGCGCACCGCTGAGCGATTCGCGCAGCTGGGCCGCTTCGCGCTCCCTCTCCGACGCGTCCGCCGTAGCCCGCTCCATGAAGTAGCTCAGCACGTCGGCGGCCCGCTTCACTTCCGCATCGCCGGCACGCACCGCCATCTCGGTCAGCTCGCCGAACGTGAAGCGCACGAACTCCCGCTCAAAGCGGAGGATGCCCGTCTCTTCCACGGCTTCCGCATCGCCTGCAAGCTTGCCCTGCAGCGCATAATAGCTCGACAGCGGGTAGATCCGCGGGTGACGGATGCCGTGCTGCAGCAGATTGCTCTCCACGTGCGAGACAACCCCCTCGAGCTCCTCCGGAGAAGAGGCCAGGTCCGCGGCATTGACAATGAAGAACATTTTGTCAAGCTCGAAGCTGTCCTTCACCCGGCCAAGCTGGAGCAGGAACTCCCGGTCGGCGTGCGAGAAGGCGTGATTGTAATAAGTGACGAACAGAATCGCATCCGCGTTCTTGATATATTCAAAGGCCACGCCGGTATGGCGCGCATTGATGGAGTCCGCTCCCGGCGTGTCGACAAGCACCACGCCCTGCTCTGTAAGCGGGTTATTGTAGTAGAGCTCGATCTCCTCGACGAAGCAGGAACGGGATTCCTCCGCCGCATAGGCGCCGAATTCATCGGAGGATACCTTGAGCTCTTCTCCGAGCTTCGGGCTCATCTCAGACCAGCCCTTCTCGACCGCCTTCAGAAAAGCGTAGTGCGGCTTGCCTTTGCCCGGGATTTGGGCCGGCTGCAGCCCCTTCGCCGCCTCCAGCGCCGCCTTCTCTCCCTCGGCGTGAATGCCGAGCACGCCGAGCGAGTACACTACGTCGTCGAGCAGGCGCTCGCGGCTCTTCATCCGCACCTTGGCCGTGCCGTGCGGCCAGCCCGCTTCTGGCGCCGGCGGCATGATCTTGTTGATCGCCGCGGTCGTCGGGTTCGGCGACACCGGCAGCACCCGCTGCCCGATCAGCGCATTCGCGAACGAGGACTTGCCCGCCGAGAACGCGCCGAACAGCGCGATCGTGAACCGGTCCTGCCCTAGGCGCTCAGCCTTATCGAGCAGCGAGCGCCGGATGCTCGCCAGCGCGGCGGTGCCGTCCAGCTCGCCCGCGGCCGCCCGCAGGCGCTCCGCCGGCTGGCGCAGCTGCGCGCGGTGCCGTAGGCCGCCTCGGCCGCGGCGAGCGCATCGAGCTCGCGCAGGCCGCCGAGGCGCGCCTGGAGCTCCGCAAGCCTGCCCGCGCAGGACCGCCCGCGGCTCCTGCAGCGCGGCGTCCAGCTGCGCGATCAGCTCTTCGCCGGCCGCAAGCGCGGCTTGGCGGTAGAGCGCCTTCGCCTCCGCCGAAATGCCCTTCGAGTACGTCAGCGTGTACTCTCCGCCGAACGAGGCGGCCTCATTGACCTGCGCCGCCAGCCAGGCCGGCGTCACTTCCGCATGAATGCGGTCGGCCGCCTCCGTCACCTGGGCCAAGGGCAGTCCCTGCCCCTCCAGCCTCGACTTCACCGCCTGCTGCACATGCCGTTCAACCTGCGTCTCAAGCTGCGACGCGAAGTCTTTGTGCAGCGCAGAGAGCCGCGCCTCGCGCTCGGCCTGCGTCTTCGCGGCACTGCCGAACCAGCCGACCTTGAAGCCCGGCCGGCGGCTCTCGAGATAGGCGTGCGCAAGATCGCGCGTCACCGCCGGGGTAATGTTGGCGTTGTCGAGCACCGCCGCCACATCCTTGCGCAGGGCCGCGTCGAGCATGCGCGGCATCTCCTCGAGCCTGGCGAGCTCAGCCGCCAGGCGCTCCAGCTCCGCCTGTGGGGCAGCGATGTCGACGCCGCCTTCCTCGAGCTGTGCGCGGATGGCGTCCTTCGCCGGCTCGTTTGCCTCCGCCATTTTGGCGGCATGGGCGCCGGCCAGCGCTTTGGCGGACTTCTCCAGGCTTAGGTTCACGAGCGGCTCCCGCAGGGAGATCAGCTCCCGGAGCAGCCAATCGAGCCGGTTCCACTGGCTGGCCGGATGATCCGGCACCTTCACCGACGTGTAGACGATACCGTCCGGCCGGACACCCCAGGAGGCGAATGCCTCCCGCACCCCGTCGCGATAGGCCTCCAGTGACACCTCCTGCTCCCGGTGCTTGTCGACCATGTTGATGATTAGGTAGAGCGGCTTGCCCCACTCCGTCATTTTCTTCGTGAACGAAAGGTTAATCTCCGATTGGACGTGGTTGTAATCCATGACATAGAACACCACGTCGGCCAAATGCAGCGCCGACTCCGTCGCCAGGTGGTGCGCATCGTCGGTGGAATCGATCCCCGGCGTATCGAGCAGCGCAGCCGCTTCCCCAAGCAGCGGGATCGGGTAGGCGATCTCCACCGTTTCGATATCCGTGCCGTTGCGGCAGTGTTCCGCGAGATCCTCCAAGGCGACGCGGTCCACCTTCGGGGACCCGCCCTCTCCCAGCTCCCGGTAGATTACGCGCGCCCCGGCTTCGCCCGAGACGATCGACACGATATTCGCGCTCGTCGGGATGGGCGAAGAGGGAAGGAGCTGGTGCCCGCACAACCGGTTGATCAGGCTCGATTTGCCTGCGGAGAAGTGCCCGCAGAACGCCAAATAGAGCCGTCCGCTCTCCGCCTTGGCCAGCAGCTGCTTCAGCTTGCGTGCGTTCTCCTCGTCACCCGCCTGCTCTACCTTGCCCAGCAAGGTGCGGACTGCCTCCCGCATCGCCGGGTCGCCCGCCATGCCCTTCTTTTCTACACTTCCCAGTTCAGCTTCCTTGTCCTTCAAGGCGGTCTCGCCCGCCGTTCTGCCAGTCGTCATGCGTCTCTCCTGCCCCGTTCTTGTTCTCGTTTATCTCTAAAAAACAAAAAAACCGAATCGCTTCGGTTTTAGTGTACCATATTTTCCGTTTCCGGGATAAAAATTTCGAACACGTCACGGTGCTGCAGGATCGTAATGTCGCGGTCCTTTACCTTCATGACCACCACTTCAGGACGCTGCTTCATCCGGATAAGGTAGTTCTCCGGCACACTGCCCGACTCCGATACCGTAATGCCTTCTACCTGCTTTTCTTCGTTCTCCTCGAGAGGGGTTTGGAGCACTTTCTCGTAAATATCGGAGAATACCTCAAAATCACTGGTGTACACAGAAATACATTTCATTGCTTATCCTGTCCTTTCTTTTTTCAAACTGTCGCCGTCTTGCTTGATTTCGCTTTTGGTATAGGTTTCCTACTCGAGTTCGTTTTCATACGTTTTTTTCCTTCGCGGCACAAATCCAGCAGAGGACATTCCCCGCATTTGGGATTCTGCGCTTTGCAGTGGTAGCGTCCGAAGAAGATGAGACGATGGTGCGTATCCGTCCATTCTTCGCGGGGAACCCGCTTCATCAGCTTCTTCTCCACTTCGAGCACGGAATCTTTGTGGGCCGCGAAGCCAAGACGCTTGGACACCCGTTCGACGTGCGTGTCCACAGCGATCGCCGGAACGCCGAAGGCGTTCGACACCACCACATTGGCGGTTTTGCGGCCGACGCCGGGAAGCTCTACGAGCTTCTCATGCTCCTGAGGCACTTCCCCATCGTACTTGTCCAACAAGATGGCACAGAGGGCCTGAATATTCTTCGCCTTGTTGCGGTACAATCCAATCCGCCGGATATCCTGCTCGAGCTCCTCCAGGGGAACGGCGAGATAATCCTCCGGCTTCCGGTATTTGCTGAATAACGTAGCGGTCACCTTGTTCACCGTCTCGTCCGTGCATTGCGCGGACAGCAGAACGGCAATTGTAAGCTCAAACGGATTGGAGTGGTTCAGCTCACAGTGAGCATCCGGGAACATGTCGGCGATGGTGTCTAGAATTACTCTGGCTTGAGCATTGTTCAATCGTTCCCTCTCCTGTTCCGTTTGTTTCTTTCAGTTTACCGAATCGTTCCTGCGTAATCAATGACTAATGCCGACAAAATACGAACTTTTTACGAAAAACGAAGTTTTATTTTTTGAGGAGAACCCCGCAGCCGTACAACACCGGTCTTCCCCATAGGAAAAAGACCGCCTGCGCATCGGGAGCTTCCTCCTTTTAACACAGACGATCTCAGGTTAAAAAAGTTTCATTCCTAAGAAAATTTTAAGAAAGAATCAGGGCTGTGTTTATTTCTCCAGTTCGAAGATCTTGTCGTCGATCACGTACACATTCACTTCTTCATCAGCCTTGAAGGAGCCTGCCGCCACCGTTTCGCTGCCCTTGTGCAGGTACGCCTTGGTGAACAGGTTGTAGTTCGTCTTCTCGTTATTCGTACCGGCCTTGAACACCATCTGCTTCAGGACGCTGTCGTAGCCGCTCACCGTCCGTTTGCTGACGGATGCCAGTTCGATGACGTACTTGCCGCTCTCGTCCTTGCGGATCTCGACCCGGTCGTTCGGCTTCACGGAGCCGAGCGTGCCGATTACTGCCGCTCCCTGCTTGACGCTGGCTCCCGTTCCGACGTTAACGACCTGTACGGCGCCACCAAAAGCCTGCAGTGTCACGGTGCCCGCCGCCGCATCCACTCCGGTCACCTTGCCCCGCTGCGCGTTCTGGATCGTCACGCTGTCCACCTTGGTTCCGACAATGGTAGCCGTGATGTACTCGTCGATGCCGATCTGGCTGAAGGTATGCGATGCCTGACCCGGATTGTAGATCTTGTCGTCGTTCTCGATCGTAAACTTGACGGTCTTGCCGCTTGCGTCCTTGCCCTGCACTTCACGGGAAGTTGCATTGGTCAAAAGCACCTTGTACACCCCGGACTTCAGCGAGGAGATCTTCGTTACATAATCTTGCGCGAAGGTCGGCGTCACGCGCACAAGATCGCCTACCTTCAGGTCGCCCAGCGTTGCGGTTGTCTTCCCTTCCACTTCGACCGGCGTACCGTTATTGACCTTGAAGGTCAGGTTCTGACCGCCCGCCGTACGGATGGTAAGATCGTTCGCAATGTTGCTGTTGTTGGTCAGCTGGGTGATCGTCCCGTCCACATACTGCGTATTTTCGATGGAGACGACCTTGTCCTTCGATACTTTGAGGTCCACTCGGGATTTTCTCGAATTGGAGCTGGTGGAGCTGCCGATGAAGACGGTCTGAAATTGGCTCAGATCAATTTTCGACCCTTGGTATCGGATCGACGTATTCTCGGTCAGCTTGAACGCCCCGACACCTGCCTCGGAATTGATCATTAAGGCTTTGGTATCGGCATCGTACCCAATAATACTCGCGTAAATATACTGCTTGATCGAACGCGAAGTTACGGTGATCCCTACGACTTTATCGTTGAGCAGCTCCAGCTTCAGTTCATCACCGGATTCGAGATCATAGAGGGACGCGTTCTGCAGTCCGTCGATGGTGACGGCCACATTGTCCGCTATGTAGTAAGCGCCGAGGCCCTCGCCGCTTTTGCTCACGGTAAGAATCGTCTTGTCTTCGTTCAGGCTCGTCATGGTAGCCTGCACGCTTTGGCCGTAATCCGCCTGCTTGCGGATCGTGATATTCATCAGTGCATTATCCTTGATCTCGTAGGTAACATTGTCTCCTACCCGCAGCTTCGTTATGTCCGAAGCCGCCCCGTCAGCCGTCTTCACCGAGGTCTGCAGCGAGATGCCGTAGTTCTCCGGAAGGCCGGAAGCATTCTCCTGGAACGAGATCGTCCCCTTGTCCGCTTCGATGCTCAGAATGGTGCCTTCCGCGGTCTTGCTGATCGGAAGCTGCTTCACCACGATCAGGGAAATGTTCTCTTCCTTGAGCAGCGTGTTGCGCTTGAGCTCCACAATCGTCCCTGGAACAACAGAGCTCAGGCTGAGACCCCGCCCTTCCGAGTCTGTAACGGCCACATTCTCAGCCAGCTTGTACAGGGTATCCTGGTTGCCCTGCTGGAGGGAAACCATCATCTGATCCAGATACAGCTTGCTCAGCGTGCCTTCGAACGTCTCGAGCTTTTGTTCCTCGTTCGTAAGCTCCATATAAGATACCGCATTGCCCTTGACCACCAAATAGACTTCATTGGTCAGCTTGATGTTCGACAGGGCAATCCGGGAATCGTCCTTCGCATTATATACGACCGTATCGGAAGACACGGTATATTCGACCGTCTCTTCATTTGCGTTCAGGAGCTTCAGCTTCCGGTCGGTAAGTTCAAGCACATAGCCTGTCACGATGTTCTTCGGACGGCTGACCATCTCCTTGTCCGCCCGGCTGAGGAACGTCGCCATCTGGGCCCGGGTTACCTTGCCCTGCGGCTTGAACCCGCCGTCCTCGAAGCCCTGCACGATCTTCAGGGAGACGGCCGCATTAATATAGCCGCCGGCCCATTCGGAGTTATCCTCTGCATCGTTGAAGGATGAGCTTTCGCCTTCCAGATCTTCCGCCAGCTGCTCTTTGCCGATGGCGCGGATCACCAGCTTGGCCACCCACTCCCGGGTCGCCTCCTTGGTTCCCCACGTCGCCTTAGCCGGAGTGGCCTCCACTTCTTCCGAAGGAAGAATCAGCCCCTTGTCGAACGCATAGGCGATATAAGGCTTCGCATAGTCGCTTACGGCTACAGGAAGCACCGTCTCCGCTTTATTCTTCTGGACCTCGGACTCCAGTCCCATCATCCGGAGCGCCATCACAACCACTTCCTGCTGGGTGACGGAGTTCTCCGGGCGGTATTCCCTGCGCTCATAGCCTTCGATAATCCCGAGAGCCGACAGCTTCGTAATATGCTTGATCGCCCAGTGCTCGGCGCTCACGTCCGAGAACCGCTGAGAGGCCGTGTCGGCCGCTGCCGCGGAGCTTCCTTCCGCAGAAGTTTCCGCAGCGTATGCCGGACTGCCCACCGCCAGCGTCAAAGCCAGTACGGCGGCTGCCAGCCTGCGCGCTTGGTTATGTTTCTTGCTCATCGTGTATGGCTCCTCTCAGTCTAATGCCGCTTGCACTTTCATTTCAATCTAGGGCCGCTTGATTGGGTGCGGCAGCTCCATGTGCCCCATGAGGCTGTCGGCCGGTTTGCCGTCCAGAAGCACATCTATGCTTCCCACTTCCTCGAATTGGAACAGGGTTTTCTGGAGCGCCTGCAGCAGCAGCTCTTCCCCGCCGGAACCGAGACGGCTCTCTTCTCCCATCGACAAATCGACGGTCAGCAGGCCCTCTTTCAGTTCGGCTTTTTTGAAGGTGAATCCTTTGAACAAGGTTATCGTCTCCGCATCCGGCGCCTTCTTCAGGCTGTTCAGCGCGGCGAGATACTTGTCCTTGTCCGCTTGGTACGTGACTTTCACGCTCTTCTCCACGAGCTTCTCCAGCTGTGCATCACTGAAGTAGGCTTTGATCGTCAGCTGCTTCTCTTCCGTCTTCGGCTCCGGCTTCGGAGTCTCCTTGGCCGGTTCCGTCGTGGTATTCCCCTGCGGCCCAGGCTCCGCGGCCGGAGCCGGCGCTGCCGCATTCTGGGGTGGAGTTACCGGCGCTTCACCCGAAAGCGGCGCCTTCTGGCCGCAGCCTGCGGCCAGGAGTACGGCGATAGCCGCCGCTGCCGTCACTTTCAGCCATGATTGTTGCATCGTTACCCACTCCTTAGTCGAGATTCAACTGCTTCTTGATGGCAGCAACGATGGACGCGGCGACCCGGTTCTGGAATTCGTCCTGATACAGCTGCGCTTCGTCCGTGGTGTTCGAAAGAAACCCGACTTCAAGCAGCACGGAAGGCATAACCGTATTGCGGATGACATAGAAGCGCTCCTGCTTTACTTTCCGGTCCGGAAACCCGGTCGCCTCCAGCAGGTACTTGTGGATCAGCCCCGCAAACTCGCGGCTCTGCTCGGTGTAATAGTACGTTTCGGTCCCCCGGATGCTTTCTTTGCCGGCGGTATTGGCGTGAATGGATACGAACAGATCCGCCTGTGCGGCATTCGCCAGATCGGCCCGGCCGCCCAGCTCGATGAACGTATCGTCGGAGCGGGTCATGATTACTTCCAGACGGGAATCCGTTTTGAGCAGGTCCGCAATTTTGCGTGCCTGCTGTAATACGTAATCCTTCTCCTTGCGTTTCTGAATGGAGATCGCGCCGCTGTCCTTGCCTCCATGGCCCGCATCGATCACCACGCGGAAGCGCGTCTTGCCCGGCACGATTTTGCCGGTCAGCTCGCCGGGCTTGGCCCCCGCGGCCAGACTCAGATCAGAGCGCTGGGACAAATCTAGTACTATTCTAACGATAGAATCTTCTTTTGAAAATAGAGAATACCGAATTCCGGTAACGGTCCCTCCCGTTAAGGGGAGTTTGCCTTCCTTCAGTCCGTTCAGATTCGCAGTCAGCTTGTCACCGAGAACCGCGCCGGGGAGGTCGATAATCAGCCTCTCCGGATTCGCCAGACGGAACACGCCCGGCTTTAGCAGCGTGCCGTTATCGCTCTGGATACTGAGCACATCCCCGTTCATCGTAATGGATTGTACGGTGGCGATCTGCCCGGATGCTTCTTGCTCTCCCGTAGACTGTGCCTCTTCCGGCGTTACGTTCTTCTCACCGGTAAGAACGCCGCCCGTTGGCGGCACAGCACTCTGTCCCTTACCGGGGGCCAGCGGATCAGCCGCTCCCTCGGTCCCCGTCTTCGGATTCTCTACCGTCTTGGGAGGCTCTGCAGCCTTCCCGCTCTCCGGTTGGGCCGTCTCCCCGCCTTGTGGAGTGTCTCCCGCCTTCACCGGTGTGCCGGAGCTTGTCTGCCCTGCCGGGACATCCTGAGTTCCGGCCGCGGGCTTCTCGCCCGGAGCTTGTCCGCCGGCCGCCACCTCCTGTGCAGGCGCTTCCGGCTTCTTCAGATATACGGATCTCGACTCGTTGTCCCACTTCACGTCCACGCCGAACTGCTCGCTGACAAAGCGGACAGGCAGCATCGTACTGCCGTCCACGATGACCGGAGCCGCCTCCAGAGCGAACGCCTTGCCGTTGACGGACGCCGCTTTCTTGTCGATGACAAGCTCAATGGTCGTGCCGTCTTTGGTCAGAGTCACCTTGCGTGCCTTCTCGTTCCATGCCACCTTGGAACCGAGCGATTCGGCGATAACGCGAATGGGGACAATCGTGCTTTCGTTCACAATGCGTGGAGCCACCTCGGGCTTCAGCGCCACTCCGTTCATATACAGCTTAATGGCGGGAGCCGCCGCGCCGGCTGCGGCCGGCAGCATCAAGAGCGACAGGATCAACAGAGTGAACCAAGCAGTTAAAGCTCTCATTATGCACCTCTTATTTCCTGTAATTTGACATTGCCTATGTAGAATGCCGGGGGGGCCTGAGGCTTCCGGCAGAACGAAGGGTATATGTGGCGAAATCTACCAATATATTAGACTACCAAACCTCAAAAAAGTTGCACTTTCACCAAATTTCCTCGCTTTGGGCCGTTTCAAGAGCAAAGCACAAAGAAACCGCCGGCCTGGGCCTGCGGTTTCGCGGTTTTCTTCCGTTATCTTCAATTTTAGGCAATCTGAGGCGTGACCGATTTCGTGAGCAGGCTGCGGAACTGGTCGCCCGACAGCACTTCCTCGGCAATCAGGATATCGAGGGACTGCTCGAATACGATGCGGTGGCGTTCGAGCATCGCACGCGTCGTGGATGTGAGCTCTTCGAGGATCGCCGCGTTTTCTTTCATCAGCTCTTCCTTGGTCACCATCTCACGGTCAATGATGCCGAGTCGCGTAAGGCCGGAATCCATCATCGTGCGGACCATGTTCAGCGCCTGCTCGAAGTCGTTGCGCGAACCGGTGCTGCGGCCGCCGTAGAACATTTCTTCGGCTACGGAGCCTGCCAGCGCGACGATGATCTGATTCTCGATGTGCTGCTTCGTATAAAGATACTGATCCGCCTGCGGATTGTGGCGCACGAAGCCGAGCGCCTTGCCGCGCGGGCTCAGCGACACCTGCGAAACCGATCCTGGACGAACCAGCTCCGCCGCAATAGCATGTCCCAGTTCGTGCATCGCCACGCGTTCCCGCTCTTCCTTCGTGGATTCGCGGTCCGTCTTCTCGCCGAGCATGACTTTGTCGACTGCCAGCGAGAGGTGCTGCTGGCCGATGAAATCGGACTCTTCGCGCATGGCGTAGATCGCCGCTTCATTCATCAGGCTCTCCAGCTGCGCACCGGAAAAGTGGAATGTTTCCTGCGCGATGGCTTCCAAATTTACATTGTCGGCAAGTGGTTTATTTTTCGCGTGGATGTTTAATATATGGAGACGGCCCTTTTTGTCCGGGAGGTCCACTTCGATATGACGGTCAAAACGGCCCGGACGCAGCAGGGCGCTGTCCAGCATTTCCTTCCGGTTGGTCGCACCCATGATGAGAATGCGCGGAGCGTCGGCCGTATGAATCCCGTCGAGCTCGGTCAGCAGCTGGTTCAGCGTCTGGTCATACTCCTTGTGCTGGCCGCCGTCACGCTTGCCGCCGATCACATCGATCTCATCGATAAAGATAATGGCGCTCTCTTTGTTCTCTTTGGCCGCACGGGTGCGCGCTTCCTTGAACAGGTCGCGGATCCGGGAGGCACCGACACCTACATACATCTCTACGAACTCACTGCCGGATGCGGCCAGAAAGACCGAGTTCGTATAATGCGCGGAAGCCTTTGCCATCAGTGTCTTCCCCGTTCCCGGAGGGCCTGTCAGCAGAATACCCTTCAGCGGGCGGATGCCAAGGCGCTGAATATCTTCGGCTCGGATCAGGAAGTCCAGCGCTTCTTTGAGCTCACGTTTGGCGCGCTCCTGGCCGCCGATGTCTTCGAACGACATAGGCTTAGGCGCCTGGGCGCGGGTCTTGCGCTCAGCCGTACCGACTCCCATGCCGTTACGGGCACGGGCCATATAGAGGAACGTTCCGAGGATGACCGACATGAAGATGATCGGCACCACGTTCACATTAAGAAAAATAAAAAGACGATGAGAACCGGAACAAAGCCGATCAGAATCTCTTTGCCGTATTTACTCATTAGGCCACACCCCCATTTTGGCAGCAGCGCGAGGCAGCATGATGTACTTGCTCGCTTCTCCGTCCGTCAGCGTGATGTACACATAGTTCTCGTCCATCTCGGTGGTGGCTGTAATGGCACCTCCGGTCTGATCCGCCTGGGCTGCTTTTTCTTTCAATGTTGCAGGAATTTGTGCGTACTGCTTCGTTTCCATGGCTTGGGCTATATCGAACAGCGCAGTAGACCACCACTGTTCCAAACGGGCGGAGCCCGGATTGGTCACCTTCAGTTTCAAATCTTTACGGGCAAGCGCCGTACCGCCTTGACTTTGAATCTGGTGATATACTTCACGCAGCGATGTGCCTTTCTCCAGCTTGATCTCCATCGCAGCCGAGGTTCCACTCAAATCCATCGCAACCAGCTCGACACCCTTGATTCCCGACACGGTCTTCTGCAGCGGGTTCTCCATTGCAAAGCTTTGGTAAGCAAAATAGCCACCGAACAACAACGACGACGACACAAGGACACTAAGAATGACTGGTAAGAGACGTAACTTCATGAGCTAGCGTCCCCCTTTCATAGAATATATCGTCTTAGGCATACAGAGAGTATATCACAAGATATATACGATTGGCGATGTAATGTGTGGAAAAATCGTGAAAATCCTAAATTTTTCTTAAAAATTGCAGAAAAAGCCGCGGTGAGATGCTGAATCAGCGTCGTCCATCGCGGCTTGGTCTGTTTCGCAGGAGCTGTCACGGCCGAATCCGGACTTGCCTTTCTGCTTGACGGCGCATGCCTTTCGATGATCGCTCGGATTACCTAAGTGTCAGATTCCAGGTATCGATCGGCTGTCCGTCCGTAAATGTATAATAATCATAGAAATACTGCTCCGGCTTATCTTCCGGTGCTATTTTATAGAAGACTTCCCATACCGGGGCACCGTTCTGAATACCCGGCATCACGCGGAGCACCTCCGCTCCAGGCACCTTCCCGGTGACCTTGGCTGCAGCCGCTTCCGCGTTCATCCCTGCTGGGGCGGGCTCGGTCCGGATCTTGTCTCCGGCAACGAAGACAAAGATGCCCTGCCCGATCTTGTCCTCCCCCGTAATCACGGTATAGGTTTCATCGCCTACGAACTGCTCTACTTTGTTTGCTTTGGCCAGCACCGTTTTCTCATAAGCGGCCTGCACCGCCTGGCGCTGTCCCGACCATACCGGTTCCATGACCGATTGAAAGACAACGCCGCCCCCGGCAAACACGGCTGTGACCGCGGCACACGTCAGGAGAAGAACCTTCCATCGTTTGCGCAACCCTTCTCCCTCCTTTAACTATGCTTTAAGCGGATGTCAGACGTTCGAAAGCGCCCTGTGCCTCATGCATGATTTTTTCTTCATCCAAAGTCAGACACTCCCTGTTGCGTACAAGCCATCTGCCGTCGACACATACGTCGGTAACGTCTCTGGAAGTGGCGGAATACACCACGTGCGAGATCAGATTCGTCCGCGGGAAGAAGTGAGGCTGGTCGATATCCATGGCGATAAAGTCGGCTTTCATTCCCGGCTGCAGTGTACCTACATCCTCAAGCCAGATAGAGCGCGCTCCGTCGACGGTTCCCAGCTTCAGCGCATCCCATGCCGGAACGGCTACCGGATCGCCTGATACGCCCTTATGAATCAAGGCGGCCAGCCTGATCTCTTCGAGCATGTCCAGGTTGTTGTTGCTTGCCGCCCCGTCCGTACCCAGCGACACCAGAACGCCGGCCTTCAGCAGCTCAGGCACACGCGCCACACCGCTGGCCAGCTTGAGATTGCTGTTCGGATTGTGGGATACGCGGACATCGTACTGCTTCAGGATGCCGATCTCCTCGTCGGTCAGATGTACGCCGTGGGCCACGAGCGTCGGACGGGAAAATACGCCGAGCTTCTCCAGGTGCGCGACAGGACGGCTACCGTACTGCTCCACGTTCTCCTGGACTTCGCGCGCGGTTTCGGACATGTGCGTGTGAATCGGCAGATTCAGTTCATGGGCAGCCGCTACGATCCGTTCAATATAATCCGGCGGGCAAGTGTAAGGCGCATGCGGTGACATCATCGCCGTGATCCGGCCGTCCGCTCCCCCATGCCAATCCTTCGCGAAGCGGACCGCCTCTTCCAGCTTCGCATCCTGTACCTCCCGGGGGCACAGACCGATGACGCCCCGTGTGAGGCACGCCCGCAGTCCGCTTTCCTCTACTGCTTTCGCCACCTCGTTCATGTGATCGTACATATCGACGAACATTGTGGTTCCGCCCTTAACCATCTCGAGGATCGAAAGCAGCGTCCCGCTGCGGACGTCAGCGGCCGTAAATTTGGCTTCCATCGGCCACATCTTCTCCTGAAGCCACAGCTGCAGAGCCATGTCATCCCCATACCCGCGCAGCAGCGACATCGCCGCATGCCCATGCGTGTTGACAAACCCGGGGAGGAAAAGCTTCCCTTTGCCGTCCACACGTTCGTCACATTCTCCAAGCTCGCCCGCAGGAGGCTCTCCTATGTATACAATCCGGCTTCCTTCCATGATCATCGTACCGGTAACCACCGGATTCTCTTCCTTCATCGTAATGAAAATACCGTTATCGATCCTCGTTTTTTTCACTTGTATACTCCTCTCGCAGCCTTACTGCTTTGACTTCAATGTACAACATCGGAAGAAGAGAAATCAAGCTGACTGAGGTCGGCCGGGCTTGCTCTGGGACCCCTTAACAATCATGAGAATGTGGCATCAAGGACAAACTAAGATTGCAAATCATTACATGAGTATGTTATTTTTAATTTTGTGTGAATTTGGGCTGTTTTCCTACATAAAACCCGAAAAATTTATTAATTTTTTGTAAATTTCACAATCTTTCACAATCTTGGGAGGCCAAAAACAATGCTTTTTACCAAAAAAAACGACACCGACTTTTTGCTGCTCTTGATCAAAGCGTCGGAAAATACACTGGATGCTGCGCAAAAGTTCCGCGATGCGGTCATGGGCACCGAACCGCCGGCGACGTTTTACCCGCAGCTGAAAGAACTTGAGCATAAAGGGGACCAAATCACACACCAGATCTACAAAGGGCTGAACAAGGTTTTCATCACGCCGATTGACCGTGAAGATATCATGGTGCTGGCTACGAAGCTTGACGATGTGCTCGACGGCATCGAAGCGACCATCGCCCGTTTTGACTATCTGAACATTACGGTTTCCGATAATTATATGAAGGAATTTTCCGCGGTCATCGTGGCCAGCTGTCAGCACATTCTCGACGCCTTCAAACTTCTCGCCAAAAAGAAGTACATGCAGCTCTCCGAGCATACGGTTCAGATTAATTCCCTGGAGAACGAGGCGGACCGTCTGATGCGCGAAGGAATCCGCGAAATCTTCATGAATCCGAAGGACCCGTACCATGACTTCAAACTCAAGGAGCTGTACGAGCGTCTGGAAGAAACAACGGATGCCTGCGAAGACGTAGCCGATATTCTCGACAGCGTAGTTCTGCGTTACTCCTAACGCAGCCGTTCGTACTCCAACCCATACCCTTTGATCCAGCGGCAGCATTAGGAGGAACCCATGTTAACAACTATTATCGTCATCGTAGCACTGGCGCTGCTCTTTGACTTTATCAACGGCTTTCACGATACGGCCAACGCTATTGCCACTTCCATTTCGACCCGTGCTCTTAGCCCGCGGGTTGCCGTCCTTGGTGCGGCCATACTCAACTTTGTCGGAGCCATCTTCTCCTCGGAAGTGGCAAAGACCGTCGGCGGCTCGGTCGCCAACCCGGCAACCATCGAGAACGGCATGCATATCGTTATCGCAGCCCTGATCTCGGCGATCATCTGGAACCTGCTCACCTGGTATTACGGTATCCCGTCATCCTCATCGCACACGTTGATCGGCTCTCTTGCAGGTGCGGTCATTGCGGGTGCAGGGATGGGCGCCCTCAACTGGGACGGTTTCCGCTCGATCGTCATTATTCTGGTGTTATCCCCGATGGTCGCTTTTGCTACCGGGTTTATCATCATGTGGATCATCCGCCAGCTCATCGTCATGAGCGGGAACAGCTCCCGGACCAAGCTGAACCGGACGTTCCGCAGCTTTCAGGTCATCTCGGCGGGTCTCCTCTCCTTCTCCCACGGCGGCAACGACGCCCAGAAGGCAATGGGTATTATCGTCTTCGGTCTCGTATCGATGGGATATCAGGATACACTCGATGTACCGCTCTGGGTTAAACTTTCAGCGGCAACGGCGATGGGTCTCGGAACCTCCATCGGCGGCTGGCGCATCATCAAGACGATGAGTAAGAAGCTCCTGAAGATCGAGCCGGTCAACGGCTTCGCTTCAGACCTGAACTCCTCCATCGTCATTCAGGTCTCTACTCACCTGGGGATGCCGCTGTCCACCACGCACGTCATCTCGTCTTCTATCATCGGAACAGGCTCGGTTATGCGGTTCCATGATGTCAAGTGGGCGACGGTGACCCGGATGATCATGACCTGGGTGATCACTATCCCGATCTCGATGATTCTGGCCTACTTGATTTACAAGATTATCTTCAGTCTGTAGCACTCGGAACAGACCAAAAAGCCCTGAGCTTCAGCTCCGGGCTTTTTGGTGTTCTAGGATCTTATCATCGCGAATTAGTCCAGATAATATGCGAGACTCTGCAGCTCCGTCGTGAAGTCGGCGTGATGCACCCGCACCTCGGATGGAACCTTGATAATGAGCGGTGCAAAATTCAATATCGCTTCCACCCCGGACTCGACGAACCGGTCCGCAACCTGCTGGGCTTCCGCAGCCGGCACCGTAATAATGCCGATGCGCACCTTGGCCTCTTGGATGACCTCGTTCAGCTCGGACATGGGCTTCACCTTCAAGTTATTGATCGACTCGCCGATCTTGTTCTCCTGCGCATCGAACACCGCGACGATCTTCATGTTATCCTTCAAGTAAGCGTTATAATTACAGAGCGCCCGGCCGAGGTTCCCCGCGCCCACCAGGGCGACGGGGATAACCTTGTCGAGCTTGAGAATCTGCCGGATCTTTTCAATCAGATAATCCACATCATAACCGATTCCTTTTTTGCCGAACTCTCCGAAGTAAGCGAGGTCCTTGCGGATCTGCGCCGGATTCAAGTCCAGCTTCACGCCGAGATCCTGTGAGGAAACGGTTTGCACATTCTTCTTGCTGAGTTCATTCAGGAACCTCAGGTAAATCGGCAGTCTCCGGACAACCGCTTCCGATATTTTTATCGTCTTCATGCTTCGTTCTCACCCATCCACTGCTTTATTCTTGGCACGAGCTGAGCCGAGTTCATATGCTCGATCCTCGGACCCGGGAGCGAGTACAGAAAATACTTGCCGTACTGCGTATCGATCACTCTCGTGTCGTAGATGATCACGATGCCTTTATCGGCTGCGGTCCGGACAAGCCGCCCGAAGCCCTGCTTGAACCGGATCACCGCTTGAGGAACGGACAGCTTCATGAAAGCGTTCATCCCCCGCTGTTTGAGCTTCTCCGTCTTCGCTTCGACCAGAGGGTGGTTCGGCGGCTGGAAAGGAAGCCGCACGATCGCCAGGCAGGTCAGCGCATCGCCCGGGATGTCCACACCTTCCCAAAAGGAGCTTGTTCCGAGGAGGACGCAAGCCTTGCTGTTCTGGAACAGCCGGGTCAGCTTGCTGCGGTTGCTGCTGTCGACTCCCTGCCCGAGAACCGTTATCCCGAACGAAGCCAGCACATCCTTAAGTCCAGCATGCGCCAGCTTCAGCATCCGGTTGGAGGTGAAGAGCACGAGCATCCGGCCTCGGGTCTGCAGCGCTACCTCCGCCAGCGATGGAATCAGCCGGTCGAGGAATTCCTTCTCCCCTGCCGCCCCCTTGAGCGTAGGAAAATCCCTTGGAATGACGACGAGGGCCTGCTCCCTGTAGTTGAACGGAGAAGGCAGCTGCACCGTACGCAGCTTCCCTTGCTCTTCGTCTTTCTTAAGGCCCAGCTGTTCGCAGGTATAATCGAACGACTTGCCGACGGACAAGGTCGCAGAGGTTAGAATGACACTGTCCTTCACACCGAAGAACTGTCCCTGAAGCATCGAACTGACGTCGATCGGTACGGAAGACAGCTGCAGCGACCGGTTCTTGTTGTAGTGGCCGGCCTCCATCCAGTACACATAGTTCTCATCCGGCATCGTCATGAAGAAATGGAGTGCATCCTTCTGCCGGTGCAGCTCCTTGACCGACCCGCTGAGATCGGTAAGAACTCCCTGCACATCGTAATCGTCCTGTACTTCCTTGATGTCCGAGATGAGACGCTCCACTTTCTTCAGCGTATCGTTAAACAGAAGCATGATATTTTCTTCCGTGACCATCAGCTTCTCCCAGCCGGAAGGCAATTTCTCTTTGCGCACCCGGTAGACGAGCGCATTGCCTTCGCTCTGCTGCGATGGATCGCTACGCGAGACAAGCAGCTGATACAGCATCTCGGACAGACTCTCCCACTCCTCCCGGAGTACCAGCAGCTTCTCTACCGCTTCGTCAACGACTAAACACCAGGTCCTGGCCTTCTCGTCTTCGTGACGCTGCAGCCGGAAGCGCAGGGAGGAGAGCTGACCGGCCCGGCTGTCCTTATACAGCCAGGCTATGGCATTCGAGAGGCCGTGATAATGCAGCTCGATGCCCAGATGCTTGCCGGCCACATCCTCAAAGTGATGAGCCTCATCAATGACCAGGTGCTTATAGGAAGGAAGCAGCCGGTTCTCCGCCTTCGTATCCGTGAACAATAGAGAGTGGTTCGTTATAATGACGTCGGCCGAATTCGCCTGGTGTCTCGCTCGGTGATAGAAGCAGCGCTTGAACCAGGGGCATGCACGGTTCAGACAGGATTCCGTATCGCTTTCGACGGAGTGCCAGAACTGCCGTCCCCGTCCCGCAAAGTGCAGTTCTTCTTCATCGCCATGCTTCGTTTCCCCCAGCCAGACCAGCATTTGTCCAGCCGTTATTCGGTCTTCTTTGCCGTGCTCGAAGTCCATCAGGTTCATCTTCTGCTCGAACTTGCGCAGGCACAGGTAATGGCTCCTACCCTTGAGAACGGAAGCCTCGAACCCGATCGGGAAGAGCTCATGGAGGAGAGGAACATCCCTTTCCCGAAGCTGTTCCTGCAGGTTGATCGTATGGGTGGACACCACCACCTTCTCGTCCTGCTTGATCCCGTAATACAGGGAAGGAATGAGATAGCCCAGCGACTTGCCCGTGCCTGTTCCCGCTTCAATGATGAGGTGGCGCTCTTCTTCGAACGCCTCCTCGACTTCATGGATCATCTGGACCTGGGCATCACGTTCTTCATAGGCGGCGAATTTCGTCTTGAGCGCAGCCCGGAGCCCGTCATAGAATTCCTCGAAGCTGTCCGGCAGCTGCCTCACCTCTTCCGGGGTGCGGACGGGCTCTTCGTCCCCCCACTCCTCCACGTTCAGGGCAAACTGTCTGAAATACCGGTCGGCATCGGGGTCGAGCGGCGAGTGCAGCTCCTTGTACTGCAGCATCTCCTGCACAAACCAGCCGAAATCGCTGGCCGAATCGGCAAAAACCATCTCCATGCGCTGGAGCGTCAGCAGAGGAAGCCCTTGAAACCGCTCAATGCAGCGGTTCCAAATCGCAGCTGTCACTTCTGCGTCGCTGTCGGCCTGGTGAGGCCGTTCATGTGCGATACCCAGCGCCTGACAGGCCATGGAGAGCTGGAGTGACCCGAGTCCCGGGAAGAGGACGCGCAGCGCGTCCATCGTATCCAGCACACGCCCGTCAAACGGGAAGTACCCCGTCTCATCGAGTGCACGCTGCAGAAACGCAAGGTCAAAAGCAATATTGTGTCCAACAAGGACCGACTCTTCCAGCAAGGGCACCATCTCCGCCATCACGGTATCCAGTGACGGCGCATCCTTCACCATGTCGTCGGTAATGCCGGTAAGTGTAGTAATAGCAGCAGGTATACTCATGCCCGGGTTGACGAGAGAAGTATACCTGTCCGTAATATCTTGGTCATTTATAATAAAGAGCCCGACTTGGATAATGCGATCCGAAGTCGTGCTCCCGGTCGTTTCAAAATCCAGAACCGCAAATTTCATACGTGCTGTGTCAATCCCTTCATCCCCACTCTCCCCTTAAGCATACCAATCTTGCAGTCAAAAGGGAATAGCAAACTTGGCCATGCGCTTACGACAGCGGTTCGCGGGATGGGGAAATATCAAACTGCAGGCCGCCGCCGCCTTCACTGCATACGCCAAGCTCAAGGAGCGGCTGGACACTGGCCGGATCGGTGCGGTACGCCATGTTGAAAAATTCACAGGCTTTATCCATATTGTGCTGCTGGGCCTGGATACAGCCCATGGCGTTGTACGAAATCGCCTTGATCTGCATATTCTCAGTCAGCTGGGATAAAAATTGAAAATGTGTATAGCTCTCGGTCATCTCTCCTTTGCGGAGATACGACATCGCCAGATAAATGCGCGCCAGTGTAAAATCAGGCTGCAGACGGACCAGCTCATCGAATTCTGCGATGGCCTCATCAAACATGTGCAGCTTGTAGAAGCCCTGGCCGCGGATGAACAGCTCCGTCCGTTTGCCGGCCAGCTCCGGATCCGAAGGATCGCTGCCGCTGAAGGATATCCCGGCGGCGCGCATCCCCCTGACCCATCGATTCCTCGAACTGCAGCCACTCTTCAATGCAAGCGTCGCTCATGGCCTTCAGCGCGCGGAGCTTTTCCTGCAGCTCTCTGCGTTTCACGCCGGTGGAGGACGGGTACTCCGCCATGACTTCGCTCAGCATCTCGTTCATGGAAGCAAAAAGATGTTTGAACACGGCTGATCCCACCTTACGCTTCGTCTAATGTAGTTACATTGTGCGTCTCCCCGTCGCGTTTCATGCGGACTACAAAACCGTGGAATGAATTTCTTCCTTGAGCACAGTGACGACGCTGTTGTTCTCGCCCATGATGGCAATCTGCGGCACATGCTTGCGGGCTTCCTCATCCGACAGCATAACGTAAGAAAGAATAATGACCGTATCGCCGGGATGGACGAGGCGGGCTGCCGCGCCGTTCAGACAGACGACCCCGGAGCCGCGGGGGCCCGGAATGATGTACGTTTCGAATCGAGCCCCGTTGTTATTGTTAACAATCTGCACTTTCTCGTTCGGAAGCATGTCAACCAGATCCAGCAGATCCGAGTCAATAGTAATGCTGCCGACATAATTGAGATTGGCTTCTGTCACCGTGGCGCGGTGGATTTTGGATTTCAGCATGGTACGAAACATGGATGATCGCCTCCTGGGGTGTGTAGCTTCCGTTCTACCGGATGTTCAGAATCCGGTTATCTATCAAACGCGTACGGCCGAACCGCACCGCGAGAGCGACAATGATGCGCTGCCCCGCCTCAGGGGCCGTGAACGGCTCAAGCGTTGGGTACTTGAGCACTTCAGCATAGTCGATGTCCGCCAGCGGGGACCTGCCGATCTCCCGGCGGATCAGAGCCGTCAGCTCAGCGGCTGTAAACCCGCTGCCGCGCTCTTCCGTCAGCCGCTCCGCAGCGTTCAGCGCCGCCGAGAGCACGAGAGCCTGGCTGCGCTCCTCCTCACTCAAGTAGACGTTGCGGGAGCTGAGCGCCAGGCCGTCCGCTTCTCTGACGATCGGACACGGCACAATCGTTACCGGCATGTTCAGGTCCTTCACCATCTGCTCAATGACGGCGACCTGCTGCGCGTCCTTCAGCCCAAAATAGGCCCGGTCGGGCTGGACGATATGGAAGAGCTTCGTCACCACGGTGGATACCCCGTCAAAATGGCCCGGGCGCGATGCCCCGCACAATCCCTCGGAGACGCCGGACACCGATACGATCGTCTTGGTCGGCGAAGGGTACATCTCCTCTACCTGCGGGAAGAATACCAGGTCCGCCCCCGCTTCTTCGGAAATATTCAAATCCCGCTCCTCATCGCGGGGGTAGCGCTCGAAGTCCTCGTTCGGCCCGAACTGCAGCGGGTTAACGAAGATGCTCAGCACGACGAGGTCGCACTCCCGGCGGGCGGCTTCCAGCAGGGAGGCGTGCCCCCGGTGGAGAAAACCCATTGTAGGCACGAAACCGACCGTCAGGTTCGGGTTTTGCGCTTTCTTCTCCTTGATCAGCTCTCTCAGCCGGTCAATACTCTTTACGGTTTCCATAGGCAGCCTGCTCCGTTCCCGATTACTATTGGGGACCGCCCCAGCTGTAACGGCCCGGGCAGCGGTCCCTCGATGATTGGCTTGCAGCCATTAAGTCACAGGAACTTTCTGAGGTTCCTTGGCGGTCTTCTTCTCTTCCGATACGTCTTCCGTTACAGCGCCCGAGCCGCGGCTCGGGGAGCTCCCATACAGCGAGGCGGCCGCCTCGTCGTCCATATGGAACGAATGCTCCGGTCCCGGAAAGCTGCGGTCTTTCACTTCTTCGACGTACTGGCGGATGCTCGAGCGGATGATCTCCCCGATGTTCGCATAAGGCTTCACGAACCGCTTCGGATGGCTTTCCTCCCCATAGCCGAGCACGTCGTGGAATACGAGCACCTGCCCGTCACAGGCAGCCCCTGCCCCGATGCCGATCGTCGGAATGGCTAGCTTCTCCGTCACCAAGGCAGCCAGCTGATCCGTTACCAGCTCGAGGACAATCGAGAACGCCCCGGCCTCCTGCAGGGCCAGCGCGTCCTCGATCAGCTTCTGGGCCTGGGACGAAGTCTTCCCCTGCACCTTGAAGCCGCCGATCTGATGGATGGACTGCGGCGTGAGCCCGATATGGCCCATCACCGGGATGCCGGCCTGTACGAGGGCCCGAACGGCGGGAACAATCTCCGCGCCGCCTTCCAGCTTGACGGCCTTGGCCAGTCCCTCCTGCATCAGTCTGGCCGCATGGGCCAGCGTGGCATCCAGGCTGCCGTGATAGGTCATGAACGGCAGATCCGCCACGACGAAGCTGGAGCGGGCCGCACGGGTCACCGCCTTGGTGTGGTACACCATGTCATCGAGCGTCACGGGGATCGTCGATTCGTAGCCGAGCACGACGTTGCCGAGCGAATCGCCGACCAGAATGACGTCCACTCCCGCCTGATCCGCCAGCAGAGCCGAAGGGAAGTCGTATGCCGTAATGACACTGATCGGCGTTCCCTCGCTCTTCATCTTCTGCAGCTTGGCTGTTGTACCGGTTTGCGGTTGGACAAGGTAAGCACCTCCGGGGTTGACGGGCCGCGAACACGGCGGCTGCCCTCTCAGGACATCACCTCCGCGCGCAGCCCGCCGGATAAAAGTAGTATGGCACAAAGCAAAAAAACCTTCCGGCCGGGTATCGAAAAGAAGATACCGAGGCGAAAGGTTCACATGTTGAACTTGTCATATGATCCTTCTGTCTCGGTCCCCGCAGGGCTCAGAGCAGAATCCGACATATTGCTGATCGATGCTATGAAGTTTGGGATAAAGGAACATAAGCTCCAACATGCGTGAAGTGCAGTTCCGGATGGATACCGCCTTCATCGCCTTAATTATACCAAAAAGTATGCAGGTTTGTCACCTGAATTCGACATCACCGGAAATCAGCCTTTGCTGGGTCCCGTCGGGGAGACGCAGGAGCAGCGCCCCGAAGTCGTCGATCCCTTCGCCGTAGCCCTCCACGAAACCCTGGGGCGTACGGCAGCGGATCGTCCGGTGCAGCGAGACGGTCAGCGCCTCCCACAGCAGCTTGACCGGACCGAAGCCCTGCTCGAGATACAGCTTGTACAGCTGCTCCCACTCCTGGAGGAACCGGCACAGGAGCTGCATCCGGTCAACAGGCCGTCCCGCTTCGATCGCAAGGGAGGTAGCCGTCTCCCGGAGCCCTTCCGGGTAGTCTTCTTCCGTGAGATTCACGCTGATGCCTACCCCCGCGATAATATGCTGCAGGCTTGCATCCTCTGCCCGGGATTCCAGGAGAATCCCGGAGATTTTGCGCCCTCCGACGAGCAGGTCGTTGGGCCACTTGATGCCGGCTTCCACGCCGGTCTCGGCACGGACCGCTCGGCACAAGGCCACGGCGACCAGCAGCGTCAGCTGCGGGGTACAGGAGATCGGCAGACCGGCCGGCTTGAGCACCAGGCTCATCCACAGGCCCTTGCCCTTGGGCGAGATCCAGGGCCTTCCCTGCCGCCCTCGGCCGGCCGTCTGCTGTTCGGCGAGAATCAGCGTACCTTCGGGGGCTCCTTCGGCGAGGAGGGCCAGAGCCGTCGTCTGCGTAGATTCGACCTCCTGGTGATAGTGTATGCGCCTGCCGAACAATTCCGTCTGCAGGCGGGTCACCAGGGCGGCCGGATCCAGCTTGTCCGGCTTGCCGATGAGACGGTACCCTTTGCGCGGGACCGCTTCGAACGTGTAGCCCTCCTCGCGCAGCTTCTCAATCCGCTTCCATACGGCGGTGCGGGAGATCGCCAGCTTGTCGCTGAGCTCCTCCCCGGATAAAAAAGCTCCCTGGGATGCTTCAAACAGCTCCACTAATCGCTCTGTCATGCGGGTCCCTTCTTCTGTAAAGATTCATATATCTGCTCTGCCGCTTCCAGCAGGCGTTCTCTGTCATTGGGCAGATGCCCCAGAGCCGTCTCCTCCAGGAGGCGGCCCAGCACCTGACCGGTCCAGGGACCGGGTTTCTCGCCGAGATGCCCGACGAGCTCCTGGCCGCTGAGGCGAAGCTCCTTCAGGCTTCCCGCCGGCCTTGCCTCCAGCCAGGCTTCGCCTTGCGAGATCCACGCCTCCAGGAACGCCGGGCCTTCTGCTGGCGCGTCCCCGGCCGCCTCGCCGTCCCTCCGCCCCAGAAGCCGCGGCCCGTCCAGAGCATACAGCTGCCTCAAGCGGAGCAGGGCATCGGCTCCATGACGAAGCGAAGCACGGATCCAGGCATCCTTGGCCTCCCCTTCCGAGGGACCCCCTGCGGCGATGCCGGACAAGTATTCATGCGCTGCCCCTGTTCTTGATGCGGCATCCCGCTGGGCATTGGAATACGTCAGCCGTTTCATATCCTCCGAGATCCCGGAGGCATCCACTCCCAGACGGAGATACAGGTACGCGAGCCGTTCGTCCGATGAGGGAATGCCAAGGAGCCCCGGCCACGATTCGGCCGGAATCCCGTCCAGCTCCGCCAGTTCGACCTCAGCTTTCGTATGCCGGAGCGCACCGCTATCGGCCAGAAGCGCAAGAGCCCGGTTCGGGTCGGCCCCGCCGAGCATCCGCTCAAGCTCCGCACGGCAGCGCTCCATCGCGATATGCTGCAGGAGTCCGATGCATTCCCGGAGGGCTTCCCAAGTGCGCTCCTCGATACGCAGGGTGTACTCGGAAGCGAACCGCAGGCAGCGCAGCATCCGCAGCGCATCCTCGCGGAACCGTTCCTCCGCCGTGCCCACACAGCGGAGCACCCCCTGCCGCAGATCCGCCATGCCGCCGAAGGGGTCGACCAGACCGCCCTCGGCATCCAGCGCCATGGCGTTCATCGTAAAGTCTCGCCGCTGCAGATCTTCCTGCAGCGAATCGATGTATTCCACCTCCGTCGGCCGCCGGAACGCCTCGTAGCCCCCTTCCCTGCGGAAGGTGGTTACCTCGTAGGGCACCCGGTCCGACACGACGGTCACCGTACCGTGCTGAAGCCCGGTCGGCACCGTCCGCTTGAACAAGGCCTGGACCTGCTCCGGCAGCGCGGAGGTGGCGATATCATAATCCTTGACGGGCCGCCCCAGCATCTCGTCCCGGACACAGCCGCCGACCAGGTAAGCCTGGTGGCCGTTGTCATTCAGACGCCGGACGATCGCCAGCGCGGCCGATCTCATCTGTCCGCTCATCGGGGATCACGCTCTCTCAGCATTCGAGCGGCTTCCTCCGGAGATCCTCCGGCAGCGGCCGTCCGAGCACCCGGTAGTAGATTTCTTCATACTGGCGTGTAATGACATCATTACAGAATGTATAGCGGGCCCGGTGAAGACACGCTTCTCTAAGCTGCGCGGCATGTGCTTCATCCGTCAGGATCTTCCGGGCGTAGCCGGCCATCGCCTCCACGTCGCCGATCTCGGCGAGGTAGCCCGTCTCCCCGTGTGTGATGAGCTCGGGAATCCCGCCCGCATTGGATGCCACGGTCGGCACGCCGCAGGCCATCGCTTCCAGGGCCACAAGCCCGAAGCTCTCCTTCTCGGAAGGCAGGAGCATGAGATCGGCCAGCGACAGCAGCTGGGCCACGTCATCCTGCTTGCCGCAGAAGGTAACGCGGTCGAGCAGGCCTTTTTCCTTCACCTTGCAGAGCACCTTGGAGAGCTCCGGTCCTTCGCCGACGAACAGCAGCCGGGCCGGCACGTCCTGCCTCAGGCGGTCGAAGATCTCGACCACGTCCGTCACCCGCTTCACCGGGCGGAAGTTGGAGATGTGAATCAGGATCTTCTCGTCCGGATGGGCGAACTCCTTGCGCAGGGAGGTTACCTCCCGCGGGTAGTAGACGCGCTTGTCGACGAAGTTATAAGCGAGATCGATCTCCTTCGTAATGCCGAGGAGATGACGCGTCTCGCGGATGAGATCCTGGGATACCGCCGTAACCGCGTCGCTGCCGTTAATGGCATAGCCGATGAGGTCGCTCAGCGATTCGTCCTGCGCCAGGACGGTGATGTCCGTACCGTGCAGGGTAGTCACGACCTTGAGCTGGTCGCCGACCATCTGCTTGGCGAGCAGAGCGCAGACCGCATGCGGAATCGCATAATGTACATGGAGCAGATCCAGTTCCTGCAGCTTGACCACCTGGGCCAGCTTGCTGGCCAGGGACAGATCGTAAGGCGGATATTTGAACACGTAGTAGTCGTTGACTTCGACTTCGTGATAGAAGATGTTGCGGTCGAATTTCCCCAGGCGGAATGGCATGCTGTGCGTAATAAAATGAACTTCATGCCCTTTTTCCGCCAGCAGCTTGCCAAGTTCCGTCGCAACGACGCCCGAGCCGCCCAGGGTAGGATAACAGGTGATTCCGATTTTCAGCCGGTCCTTCACGTTTCGCGCCTCCCTCTGTGATCGCTGAGTGCGTAATTTACAGCAGCTCTGCCAGATATGGCAGCCTGCTCATGAACCCTTCGGCATAAGCGACCGATCGCTTCTGCCCGAGAAGGGCGTCTCTTGCCTCCACCCGCTCCAGGTAATTCTGGTTGAGCGGGGTGGCCACATAATCATTGCCGGCCCCCGCCGCTTCGAACTGGGAGCGGTAGGCAAGCAGGGATTCGCGTTTGGTTTCGTAGACGCTGCTGATATCCACCATCACGTCCGGGTCTTTCACATCATTGATAAAATAGAAATAGAAGTCCTGTACGGCATGCGCCTCGCTCTCGGGCATATACCGGCGCAGCTTGGCATTGAATACCGCCTCCTGCACCAGCCGGGAGCAGGCGATATGATCCGGGTGCCGGTCCTCCCAATAAGGAGCGAACACAACGCGGGGCTTCCAGCGGCGGATCTCCTGCACGATCGGGTTCACCAGCTCGGCTCTCAGCTCCAGTCCGCGGTCCGGAAGGCCCAGATTGCTCCGCACGGTGATGCCGAGGCTTCTCGAGGCCGCTTCCGCCTCCGCCTGCCGGATTTCAACGGTCCCGTTAGAGGACATCTCGGCCCGGGTCAGATCGCAGATCCCGACCCGCAGGCCCTTACGCGTGTGCTTGGCGATCGTGCCCCCCATCCCGATCTCCGCATCATCCGGATGGGCACCGAAGATCAGCAGGTCCAGGGTCTCATGGAATCCGTTCATTGGTCGATCCCCGGCTTATATTTATGTACAAGCTCCCTCCAGGCGAAATCTCCCCGGTCCAGCGCCTTCACCAGAATTTCGGCCGTTGCGATATTCGTCGCGCACGGAATGCCCTGCACGTCGCACAGGCGAAGCAGCGCGATGATATCCGGCTCGTGGGGCTGTGCCATCAGCGGATCCCGAAGGAAGATGATCAGATCCATTTCATTGGTGGCGACAAGCGCCCCGATCTGCTGGTCGCCGCCGAGCGGCCCCGACATGAACCGGTGAACGTTCAGCTTCGTGTTCTCCATAATCCGGGTGCCCGTCGTCCCCGTAGCATACAGCTCGTGATGCTCGAACACCGTCTCATACGCGGTGACGAAATTCACCATCTCGTCTTTCTTGCGGTCATGCGCGATCAGTGCGATTTTCATGCTCATATTCTCTTCCTGCTCCTCTCCGGTTTCACAGCCCTCTGCCTATCGTGCGGAACTATTCGAGCCCTACAAAACGAGGACACCGGGAGGAAACCGGTCCGGCTTACTCCCCTTGTCCTCCTGAGGGCTAGTCCATGTAATGCTCGAATCCATATACCAGCCCGGTATGGGTCATGACTTTCTTGACGGCCGTGTTCACACCGGGCATATAGCCGGCACGGTCGTAGGAGTCGTGACGGATCTTCAGGGTCTGCCCAAAGGCCCCGAACACCACTTCCTGCTGGGCGAATACGCCCGGAAGCCTTACGCTATGTATACGGAATCCGTTGTAGTACCCGCCCCGCGAGCCTTCGATCGTTTCCTTCTCATCCGGATTACCCTGCCGGAGTTCCTGTCTCGCCTCGGAGATCAGCTCCGCCGTCTTCACGGCCGTTCCCGATGGAGCATCAAGCTTCTGGTCGCCGTGGTACTCGATAATTTCAAGATGCGGCATATATTTGGCCGCCTCAGCGGCGAATTTCATCATCAGGATGGCGCCGATAGAGAAGTTCGGAGCGATGAGCCCGCCGATTCCCTTGTCCCGGCACAGCTTGTCCAGCTCTTCGATATCCTCCGGAGTGTATCCTGTCGTTCCCATAACGGGACGTACGCCATACTCAATGGCCAGACGGGTGTGGGCCACAGCCGAATGCGGTGTCGTAAAGTCGACCAGCACGTCGGGCCGGGTCTCGGCCAGTGCCGACTCCAGATCGCTCTTCACTTCGACGCCGCAGGAGTCAAGCCCTGCCATGCGGCCGGCATCCTGTCCCGCTGCAGAGCGGGAAACCGCCGCCGCCAGCTTCAGCGCCGGGTCGCCCAGCACCATCTTAACTACTTCGCGACCCATGCGTCCGCTGGCGCCGGCCACCGCTACCGTTATGATTTCATTCATGAGAGTTCTCGTTCCTTTCGGCCAGCATCCCCCGAAGGGTTGCGTTCTTCATGTATTGTTTCCATTTTTGCTCATAGTCTGCAGAAAGTCTGCGGCCGATCGTGTGCTGGGGGTCCAGCTTCAGCAGCTCCTTGATGCTGCGGAGCGCCTGTGCGTACTCGCCCAGCCGGTGATACGCCATACCCAGCAGCAGAAAGCCCTCCACCGACAGCGGGTCGAGCTCCACCGCTTCCTTCAGCAGCTCCACAGCCAGCCAGAGGCGCTCCTCCGGCTCATCGAACAGCTTCTCGGCAGTGAAGAGCAGCCGTTTGGCCTGAAGATGCTGCAGGTGGAATGCATAATGCTCGTCGCGGCCGTCCAGGTCCACCGCCTGCTGCGCGTGCTCGATTGCTTTCTCCAGCTTGTTGCTTCTGGCATACGTAATCGACAGCTTATAATGATAAGCGGCTTTGCCCGGATCCAGCGTGATGGCCTGTTCGAACCATGCGACCGCCTGCTCGAAATCATGCTTCAGTATCGATTCGTACGCTTTACGAATCGCCGTTTCGCCGTCCATCCGCCCTCTCCTCTCTCAAGGGGTACCCGCCTCGTCCGAATCTGCCCGGAGCTTCGGGGCAAGGGGGATGGTACAGCATATGTTCAGGCTTCGGGTTCGGTGTTGATTTTCGTCCAGCGATTGGCATCCCGGGTGCGGAATTTATGCATCACCTTGTCATGCGCTTCGGCCAGGTCGATCCCCAGGGAATTGGCAAAGCAGATCGTAATGAAGAGAATGTCGCCGAGCTCAAGCTCGATGGAGTTATCCTCTTCGTCCGGCTTCTTCGGCTTCTCCCCGAACCGGTGGTTGACCTCGCGGGCCAGCTCCCCGACTTCCTCGGACATCCGGGCCAGCATGGTAAGCGGCTGGAAGTACCCTTCTTTGAACTGCGATATGTATTCGTGGACCTCGCCCTGGAGGTCTTTCAGTGTCTTCTCGGACATGTGGAGAACGCTCACCAGCCTTATTCCGTGATAGCTGTCTGCGAAACCGCGGACATCAGTACCATGTTAACGCAAAAGAAGGGCGAATGACAAATGATTTTTGCTATAATAGGGTAATCTCTATTGTAGGCCCGGCGCCCGCCGCCGGCCATTCTCCGGGAGGTTCGTCATGCCACAAGTCCAACATCTGCTCAAAACCATCGTTCCCATTCTGTTCGGAACGGCCATCTACGCGTTCGGTCTTCATTATTTCGTTATCTCCAACGAGCTGATGGAGGGCGGCGTCACCGGTGTCGCGCTGCTGCTTAACTACATCTTCGGCCTGCAGCCCTCCGTGTCGACGCTCTTGCTTAACATTCCGCTCTTCTTCGTCGGCTGGCGGCTGCTGGGCCGGGCTCCGATGCTCTATACGATCATCGGCACGATGTCGGTGTCGTTCTTCCTGTGGATCATGGAGCTCCTGATCTCGGCCGGCTGGCTCGTTCCGTTCAGGACGGAGCATGATCTCTTCCTTGTGTCCGCATATGCTGGCGTCACCCTGGGCACCGGCCTCGGCATTGTGTTCCGGTACGGTGGAACGACCGGCGGAGCCGATATCGTGGCGCGGATCGCCAACAAGTGGAAGGGCGTGAGCATCGGCCGTACCATTCTCATGATCGATGTGGTCGTCATCGGCCTCTCCGTCTTCTTTTTGCCTATCGAGAAAATCCTGTACACCTTCGTCGCCGTCTTCATCGCTTCCAAGCTGATCGATGTGCTCATCGAGGGTTCGTATGCGACCCAGGCATTCACCATTATCTCCAACCGGTCCGAAGAAGTGGCCGCCGTCATTACCAAAGAGCTGGACCGGGGGGCCACCATCTTTCCTGCATTCGGAGCCTATTCGAATCAGCCGAAGAACGTCATCTACTGCGTCGTATCCCGGACCGAAATGAAAAGGCTTAAAGACCTCGTCCACTCGATCGATCCCCTCGCGTTTCTCATTATCACGAAGGTGCACGACGTCGTAGGCGAAGGCTTCAAGCCTAACGGGTAAGCTTTAGGTTCTATGGAACGAGGAGACTAGAAGGTCTCCTCTCCCCCCCGGCGGACGGTGGTCAGACCTCCGTCCTTCTTCGAGAGCCTCCATCCGGCAAAGGCCAGCGCCGCGAGGATCACCGAACCGAACGCCGTTGTCCAAAGGATCGGGTGGGGCGGCTCCGGGTAAGGAAGATAGGCCGTGGCCTCCTTCTTCATAAACAGCTTGTCGATCGTCTGTCTCAGCGGAGCGGCGGCATTCTGTACATTCCGGAAGTGCTCGGCGCTGCCGTCCGTTTGCGTGCCGACAAACGAAACCAGCGAGTCCAGTTTGGCCACATCCGCCCCGTCTCTTGAGATGAGCAGGGATGGATGAAGCAGTCCGATGTGCTCCCTCAGGTCTGCAGCACTCTGCCGCAGAGCCTCCCGGCTGCCTTCGGCCGCCGACTTCTCCAGGGCATTCACATCTTCCTGAAGCGTCTTGTAATGCTGCAGCCAGAGCGGCTGGTTCTTATGGATCAGCGCATCCGCAGCCAGCCTCAGCTTCGCCGCCGACACCTGCCCTTCGGCCGGTTGATAGCGGACCGCCTGAAACACCTTCTTCGCTTCGGTAATCGTCTGCGTCAGCGCATTCATGCCTTCGACCGTGGTCAGCCCCTCGAACGTCAGACCGGTCGTCAGATCGCTGATCTGGATCAGCGAGGTACGACTGCCGCTCACATCCCCCTGCAGTGCCTTCTGGTACAATTCTTCCGCCGATTGATTCAGCAGCTCGGCCTGCTGCCTCTGTGCCTCCGACAGCTGCGGCTGCGGGGGGGTCTCCTTCCCTCTGCCGGACGCACAGCTTGTCCCAAGCAGGCAGACCGCCGCCAGCAGGAGCAAGAAACCGACTCTTCTTCCTCTCCGGTCACCGAACACCGTCATCCCCTCCTAGCACATCTTATGGAGGTTTGTCCGGGATTAGACCGCTTTTCTTCCCCCCTGCAGAGGCACTCTCCTCGCTCTGAACCACCACAGGAGAACGGCGAGGGCAATCCCCGCCAGACTGAGTCCCAGGGTGAACGAAGCGATCTCCGCCAGGTCATCTTCCAGCACACCGGGCAGCCACGGATACACGCCGAACCCGTAATCGACGGCTTCGTTCAGCACCACCCAGCAGGCGACCGGGAGAATAGACAGCCAGCGGTAGCGGTAAAGACCCGCGTACAGCAGCGCTTCGGCCGCCATCCCCAGATGCGAGAAGGTCAGCATCCAATCCTGCCATACCGGAGCTTCCCCCTGGTAGGCGGCCGCCCAGATCATCGCCACAGCCCAGATCCCGTATTTGAAGGAAGTCACCAGGGCAAACACCTCGACGAAGCCTCTCCAAGGACTTACCCGGCTCTGCCCGGCCCCTTCCGCTCCCCTCCGCTTGTCACGGATCAGGAACCAGAGGAACAGCGTGAAGAAGAGGCTCGCCGTCGGACTGTCCGGTACAAAGGGCAGGAGGAAGCCCAAATTCATCTCCCCTGCGGTATATACAAGCTGCTTGGCATACCACTGGTACCCGTATATCGTTCCGAGCAGGTTGGTCCAGAACAACCCCCAGAGCATCAGACCGCTCGTTAAAAACTCTCTTGAAAACCAATAGGACCACCGAAACCAGGACAAATGTGCTTCCTCCCATAGGCAGCTGCAGTCATCGCTTGTACATGGGCTGCCCCTATTCTAAAGATGAGGCTGGACCCGCCAGAGGCAGGGCTGCTTCCCTCTCGCTTCCCGAGATCTTTCCGCCTTCCCCGCAGCTGTCCCTGCCTTTTAAAAAAACCTGGCCGTAGGACACGGCCAGGTTTGTGTTCGAAACTTATTGTGCTGCTTTTTGCTTCGCGAGCCAATCCGCCAGCTTGTCGAGATCCGCTTCGGTCAGACCTTTGCTGATGTTTGCATCATACTGGGCAGGCATGTTGCCTACGCCATTCTTCATGATGCCAAGGATCGCCGCCTTATCATGGGCGTCGCCTACGCCGCGAAGCGCAGGGATCTTCGCCGATGGCATACCCTTAAGGTCGCCGCCGTGGCAGGCGATGCAAGTCGACTTCTGGTAGATCGCCGCAGCCGGATCATCCGGAGCCACGATCGCCGCCGCCGAGGCAGCCGGCTTCTTGGCACCGCCGCCTTCACCGCCGGCAGTCCCTTTGCTTGCATGCATTTCCTCTTCCCGCTTGATGTGCTCAGGAATAATGTTCTTCTCCTTGAGCTCATGCTGGTAGTGGGACCATGAAACGACGGTCAGATACGTAACTGCAATCAGGCCGAGGAACATCAGGGTCGAAGCAATCGGACGCTTGTAGAAGCGTCTTTCCGGACCGGTATCCAGGAATGGCGCCAGCATGAGACCGCCGAACAGAATCCCTGGAACACCCAGCGTACCCAGTACGATAAATTGATCCGATGTATACGGATACTTCAGGAGCTGGTACATGAACAGGAAGTACCAGTCCGGCATCGGAATGAACTGGGTGTTGGTCGGATCCGCCGGGTAGCCGAGCGGAGCCGCTTCGGACATGACCAGTGCCAGGATGCCGCAGAGCACCACAACACCAACCATCCACTCTTTCAGCAGGAAGTTCGGAATGAAGACTTCCGATTTTCCGGGGTATGCCGAAAAGTCTTGAGGAATCAGCGTGGACGCTTTGGCACGAACACGCGAATCCCCGACAAACACGATTTTTTCATCTTTATTAGGACCGTGAGCCACGAATCGCCCCTCCTTCTCGTTATTCATGAGAACCGTTTACGTCAAGCAGGCTTCGCCGCTCTTAGAGCGGGCCGGAGATCCCTTGCTTGCGGATCATGAAGAAGTGTCCGGCGAGCAGGGCAAGCAGCGCTCCCGGCAGGAAGAACACGTGCAGTGCGAAGAATCTCGTCAGTGTCTGTGCGCCGACGATCTCGCCGCCCTGCAGGAACGTCTTCGCGTAAGGACCGATATAAGGTGCGGACTCTACGATCTTCAGCGTAACGCTCGTAGCGAAGTAAGCCTTGTTGTCCCAAGGAAGCAGGTAGCCGGTGAGACCCAGACCCAGCATGACAAAGAAAATAAGCATACCTACGACCCAGTTCATCTCGCGGGGCGCCTTGTAAGAACCCGTGAAGAATACGCGGAGGGTATGTAAGAACATCATGACGATAACCAAGCTGGCACCCCAGTGGTGCATGCCGCGCACGATTACGCCGAAGGCTACCTTATGCTGCAGGTAGTCTACGCTTGCATAAGCGTTGATAATGTCCGGAACGTAGTACATGGTAAGGAACATACCGGACAAGATTTGGATAACCGTGATAAAGAACGTCAATCCACCGAAACAATAAACGAATGCGGAGAAGTGATGAGCCGGGTTAACGTGCTCGGGCACTTCGTGGTCCGCAACGTCTCTCCATATCGGCGTGATATCCAGACGTTCGTCGATCCAGTTATAGACGTTTTTAAACATCTGATGCTACGCCTCCTTATTACACCCGTTTGTTCGGACCGAGCTGACCGAGGTATACAAAGCCCTGTTCGATTTTTACTTCATACTCATCGAGCGGCAGCGGTGCGACAGCCAGGTTCTTCCCGTCGGCCGTATAATGTGCGCCGTGACAAGGGCAATAATACTCATCCTTGTGCTCCGGGCTACCGTTCCAGTTCACTGTGCAGCCAAGATGTTTACAGGTCGGATTGAGCGCGAAAACCTTGCCGTCCTTGCCTTTTGCAATCCAAGCTTCAAGCTCAGGGTCGCTCTCGTACCAGCCGTCGACCTGATGCACTTTGAATTTGAAGGATTTTGGTACTTCGGTTACTTGGGCTTCTTCCACAACCTTCACCCAATCCGCTTGGGATTTAGGCTGAAGGACCGGATCCACTGCGAACCGAACCATCGGAACAATCATGCCTGCACCCATGAAAGCTCCCGCTCCACCGAGGGTGTAGGAAAGAAACTGGCGTCTGGACATTTCGCGACGCTTAACCGGTTTCTCGCCATGACGCTGCGATTCTTGATTCGTGCGATCGTTCATTCTCGTTCTACCCCCTTTTGCCACATATATCAGTCGTTCGACATAACTTTACACCATTTACTAGGACATAACTATAATAGCTTACGTCATAGGGTGCGTCAAGAATGGAGAGGAGCCATTGAGGCATGGAACATGGAAGCGCTACGCGACATTTAACGAAATTGTCACAACTGAAATTTGACAATCCGATAAACAGGTTCTTCCATAGAATTTGCATTTTTCCCACAGATCATACATGCTTCACAAGGACCTGGGCCGGATTCCAGAGACCCGTCATCAGTCCGGCGGCCTCCCGCTTCGCTTCCGCCCCCGCCTGCTGCAGCTGCTGCGGCGTGACGCGGAGAATCCGGTCCGCTCCTCCCGCCTCCAGCACCTCGGTGGAGATCGCCTCCTCCGGCTGGGCGGTGACCAGGACCACATACCGGAAGCCCTCGCTTCGCAGCCCCGAGCATACCTGCAGCAGCAGGCTGCGGATGTTCTCCGTATCTCCGGCCGGGGTGAAGTGCAGCGCCGGGTATGTAACGGTCCGTCCCTTGAACGGAATCTCGAGCAGGTCCAGCGCATCGCGGAGATGCTCCAGCTCCCTCGCGGCCTTCCAAGGGGACTCGGCCCCCGACAGACCGGTCACCGGCAGGAGGCAGGTATCCAGGTAAGGGCGCAGCTCCTCCCACTGCCCTTCATTGATCTCACTGAATTTCATTGCTTTCGCCTCCGTGTGTTATTCATGCCGCTACCTAATGTAACACAGAAAAAAAGGCATATGAACAGCGTTCACATGCCTTTCATGAAAATGTCACCTTTGTCTCGCCAACGGCACCGGTACGGCGGCTATTGCCCCAAAGCGCGCAGTGAATTCAGTTCGGTCGTCAGGGCAATGAAGGAGGCTTCGTCTCCCATCGCCAATGCTTGATCGATCTCCTGCGTCAGCGTCTTTTCCTTGTAGCTGCGAACCGCTTCATCCAGTACCATCTCGGCGAACAAGCTAAGCATCATATCCCCAGTCACATTCATTTTGCCCATAGAACCTACCTCCAAACCCCGTTCATAGTTTGTGAACGATCAAGGAGCGGTTTATGTCTAACCTCTACGGTACTCCTCGCCCTTGACACAATAACTTTCCATCGTCCGCTTCATCCGTGCAAGATCTGCCTCCGTCAGCTCACGGACAGTCCGGGCCGGAGAGCCCAGGGAGAGCGTAAACGGCGGGACCGTCTTGTTCTCGGTGATGAGCGAACCCGCTCCTATTAAAGCATATTCACCGATATTGGCACCGTTAAGGACAATCGCCCCCATCCCGATTAATGTGCCTTTACCTACTCGGCACCCGTGGATGATCGCTCCATGCCCTACCGATACCTCATCTTCAATCATCAGCGGCTGATCCGTGTTGACATGACCGATGCAGCCGTCCTGGATGTTCGTCCGCCTTCCGATGCGGATCGGAGCCAGATCTCCGCGCAGCACCGTATTGTACCAGATGCTGGCTCCTTCTCCGATCTCGACGTCCCCGATAATCTGTACCCCTGGTGCCAGGAACACCGTAGGGTGAACCTTCGGATGGATTCCGTTGTAGCTGTGCAGCATGAGCATTCACTCCCTGTTCATGATTGAAATGGAGTGATTGTAGCAGGCGCCTTTAAGCTTTGTCAAACGGGATCTCGATCTTGTCCTCTTCCGCAACATAGGTGCCTTCCACAATGCTTGTGCCGAGCTTCGTCATCTTGATGACCGTGCCGTGCTGCGGATCTTCACCGATCCGCAGCAGCCCGAGGTGCATCATCATCTGCAGCACCCGTTGCTCCAGGATCGACTCCGCCGAATCGTAATAGAACGGACGAATCAGGGGGCCGAGCACCTCCTGCAGCGAGGTGTAGGTCACCCACTCGGGACAGAGCCGGCCGAGCCACTGGACCAGCGATTGCAGCGGGGGAATCGGACCTTTATAGAGCCTTAACCAGAATCGGTACACTTGAACCGGATCTTCGCGCCGCGTTTCCTGCAGCCGCATACGCCCGTGTTCGGTCAGCGTCAGACGCCCGCCGTGCTCCGAAATCAGATCGCTGTAGTAGCAGTAGTCATAAATGAAAGAGAAACGGTTCGGATAATCGCGGAACATCCGGCCGTAGCCGAACCTCCACGCCGTCCTCCCGAGCGGTTCCTCCCTTACGGCGAACCGGTCGAGGATGCCCGTCAGGTTTCTCTTATACATGGCGCCTTCGGCCGTAAGCGTCACATCCTGATCCCGCAGCACCTGCAGAAACGCCAGGATGTCGTCCAGCAGCAGCTTCTGTTCGTCGCGGTACACCGGCGGTTCCTCCGTCCGGACCAGCCGCTCGCCGAACTGCTTGGCCAGCACGCCGATAAAGCGGCGCTTCAGATCGGCCGGCACCTGGAAAAGATACCGCGTCTGCTGCGAATACCCGCTGAACAGCCAGCCCCGCTGCTTGAAGCGGACAATGGCTTCGCGGGGGCTGCCCGGGTCCTCATCCCCCTCCTTTGTGAATCGGCTTTGCTGAACCCTCGCCGTCAGCTCTTCCAGGGAGAAGGTATCCCGCGTATCGAAGAGCAGCGAGTTCAAGAAGCGGATATCTTCTATGGACAAACTGCCCACCTGATGCTCGAAGACATCCCTGCGGCCTACCGTGGACAGGATCGACTGGATCAGCTCGTTCTTGGAATGCCCGTTGCACTCGCACTTGTATGTGCCGGCAATGCGGCTCAGCTCATGAATATCCGCGTAACACAACATGTCGGCAAGATTCATGCTTTGTCCCTCCAGCACTTCGGGTGCCACACTTTCTTAGTACCCATTATGGGAATTTATGCCGGATTTAAACGTAGGGACAAAAAAAAGGAAGAGCACCAAAGTGCTCTCCTTCTCTCTAATACAGGAATCGGCAGGCTCAGCCCACCGCCCCTTCTTCCAGTTCCTTCAGATGCAGCGTGCAGTTCAGAAGACTGCAGCTCCACTGTGCCTCCAGCCGTTCCACGACCGTCAGCGACGTATTCTTCAAGTGCTCGTCGATCGTCCGCCCGAGGAACCGGGCGAGCACCGGAGCAATATAGCCTCCGTGGCTCACGATGAGAAGCCGCTTCCCGGCATGCTCACGTTCGGTATCCAGCAGGAAGGCGTTCCACCGGGCAAGCAGGTCTTCATCCTTCTCCATGCCAAGATCCTGCTCCCGCCAGTTCTCCCCCCAGCGGGCCACCCGGTCCGCGACCGTCGTCCCCTCCAGCTCTCCGAACGCCCGTTCCCTCAATCGCTGATCGGTGCCGAGCAGCGGGATGCCGGTCACCTGCGAGATCGTCTCGGCGGTCTCCCGCGCACGGATCAGATCGCTGCAGAGGATGCCGTCCCATGCCTCCCCCTGCAGCCGCTTGGCCAGCAGACGGGCCTGCATCCGGCCCACTTCGGCGAGCGGCGTGTCCATCTGCCCCTGCATCCGGCCTTCGAGATTCCATTCCGTCGTGCCGTGCCGGATCAATCCAAGAATCGTCATTGCAGTCACTCCCGTGCTTCGTTCAATTCTGTTACTTGCGCGTACGGAACAGCCAGTTCATGGTCAGCAGCGTGGCTGTTAATCCCAGCAGGGATATGAACAGCAGATAATCCCGTACGGTATGAATCGGTCCGACCGAGTACATGAACGGTTCGTTGAACCCCTTCAGCGAGGCTACCGCCGTCGGCATGGAGCGCACATTCATCGACTCCTGTCCGGAGGAGGCTGCGATCGGATCCCCGATCCGGCCGAAAATCGATGCTTCCTTCACCAGCCCCGTCTGCGGTGCCGGGTCCCCGTTCAGCGAGAGGAAGAAGGTGAACAGGAAGGCGGCGATACTGAGGCCGACCAGAGCGGTCAGGTTGCGGCGCAGCTTTCCCGAGAAGTCATACAGCTTCTCCCCTACCGGCACCCGCCAGGACTCGTCCGCATAAATGCGGCTCATGACATTCGAAGATACGGATACCGCAGGCCCCGGAAGCTCCTCCTGCCCTGCAGCCGAACGGATCAGCTCCGTGCTCTCCTGCCAAATCTCAAATTCCTCCGCGCAATCCGGACAGCTGTGAATATGCCGGTCTACGCTCTCGCGGTTCGGATCGTTCTCGGGCAGGTCCCAGTATACGCCGAGCCATTCATGGATGTCTTCACACTTCATCTGCCATTCATCCCCTCATACTCCTCAAAGATAGGTTCAAGAAAGTATGGTTCCAACTGAAGCTTCACGCTGGCCCGGGCCCGGAATAACAAAGATTTCACGGAACTGACCGTCTGGCCGAGTATGTTCGCAATCTCCTGGTAGTCGAGCTGGTCGTATTCCCGCAGAATCAGCGCGGAACGCTGCTTCTCCGGCAGGTTGTTGATCGCATCCCGGACCAGAGATACCTTCTCGTTGCGAAGGACCGTCTGCTCCGGCAGCGTTTCAATCGACGTGGTAGGCGTATAGCCGCTTTGCTCCAAAGAAACCTTCGTATTCTTATGCTTGCGCAGCTCACTGAGCACCGTATTGCGAGCAATGGTGTAGAGCCAGGTGGAGAAGGTGGCCTCCACTTCCCGGAACGAGTGCAGACTGCGGTAGGCCTTGTAGAACGTCTCGTTGCACAGGTCCTCCGCAAGCGACTCCATCTGGGAGCTCTTGAGCATATGAAAAATAAAAGCGAGAATCTTGCGCTCGTAACGGCGCATGAGTTCATCATATAGTTGGACGTTGCCGTCTTTGATCTCACGAATCAACTGGGAATCGGTCATCCTGAAGCGACCCTCCTTGACAATCCTGCACACTCCCAGCGATGCTACCTCATTGTACTGCCCTGGGAGCAGAAAAGTTGCGCGTATTCTTAAAATAAAATGAAGAAAACGGTACCGCGGCGGCACAGCAAATTCTGGCCGGAGTTCCGCTTGTATTGATTCGATGCAAAGAACGAAAAATCCTGCTTTCTCGACAAGTTTCTTGGAATTCCCAGCAGGATGTGATGTTCACTCGGCCAATCACCGCTTTCAAGCTATGCCCCGGGAACAAAAAAAGACCGCCTGAATGATTCAGGCGGTTGCACATAGTGCCATTATTCGGATAGGAGTGGAGAGAAACCATACTGTACTTTTATTATATGTATACGGTTACAATAAGTCAATACTTTTTTTGAAAACGTTTCCCCCTTTTTGAAGTTTTTTTATCGGGGCTCCCCTCCCCTGTTTATTCTTCCTACAGCCGCTCCTTAACGATACTCAAGAAAAAAAGACTACACGTGAACCGCGTAGTCTTCTTTGAGGAGCTCCAGGGCTTTGTCCATCTGCTCTTCTTCCCTGAAGGAGAGCCGGAGCACGCCCGGGACGTCTTCCCTGCTTTCGATGATTTGGATATTGCTGAGATTCACCCGGTGGCTTCCGAGCAAAGTAGTGATCTGCCCGATAATCCCCGGATGGTCGGGAACTTCGATATAAATGTCATAGAAGGAATGAATGACGCCTTTGCGGCGCTCCGGCAGCTCGCTGCGGAACGTATTGGCGAGCTGGAATTCCCGCTCAATCCCTTCCCCGTCCTCCGCCTCCAGCAGACGGATGAACGAGAGGATTTCCTCGTTCCAGTCCTGAAGCAGTTGAAGGACTACCTTCTTGTTATTGATGAGAATATCGCGCCAGATGATCGGATCGCTTGAGGCGATCCGTGTGATGTCGCGGAAGCCTCCAGCCGCCAGATCGCGGTAGAGAGGGTTCGCCTCATTGTACTTTGCTATTTGGTTCACCAGAGCAACGGCAATGATATGCGGCAGGTGCGAGATGGCGCCGACAATCTCGTCATGCAGACCTGCCTCCACCTTCACGAGCTGGGCCTTCGTATGCTGCAGCAGCACGGCGAGACGCTCATAGGCCTCCGCCGGGGTGTCGTGGTCCGGCGTCAGCACGTAGAACGCGTTCTCGAAGAGCAGCGACGAAGCCGCCTCCACGCCCGACTTTTCCTTGCCGGCCATCGGATGGCCGCCAATGAAGCAGGCGCCGGACAGACGCAGCTGTGCGGCGAAGGCGGATACCGACGCCTTGGTGCTGCCGACGTCGGTGATGATGCAGCCCGGCTTGAGCGGCAGGGAAGCGAGCTTCTCCAGATACTCGTTCAGGTTGCCCACCGGGACGCACAGGAAAATAAAATCCGCATCGGCGGCCGCTTCTTCAAACGAGGTGGTCGCATGGTCGACCACGCCGCGTTTGAGGTATTTGGCCACTGAGGCGGGATTGCCGGAGTGGCCTACAACCGTGAGCCCCGGCTTGCCCTTGAAGCACAGGGCCAGGGACCCGCCGATGAGACCGACTCCGTAGATTGCGATTTTCGTCATGAAACCGCCACTTCGCTCAGAACCTCTTCCAGCGCCTTCAGGAACTTCTCGTTCTGCTCCGTGCTGCCCACCGTCACACGGATTCTCGTCGGATATCCCCAGCTCGGGTCGTGGCGGACAATAATGCCTTTGCGCAGCAGCCCCTGGAACACTTCTCCGCCCGGGCGCTCCACATCTACCATGACAAAGTTGCCGTGCGCATCAAAATAGCGGAGTCCGAGCTTGTCAAAAGCCGCATTCAGCTGCTGAATGCCCGCCGCATTCGCCTCACGGCAGCTCTCGATGAACGATTGATCGTTAACGGCGGCCAAGGCTGCCTTCTGGGCGAAGCCGGTCGTGTTGAACGGCTCGCGCACCTGGTTCACCGAACGGATCACATCCGGATGACCCACACCGAAGCCGATGCGCAGGGAAGCCAGACCGTAGATCTTGGAGAACGTGCGGAGCACAACGATATTGTTGTACTTCTGAAGCAGCGAGATGCTGTCCGGGTATTCGCCTGTGACGTTGTACTCGGCATAAGCCTCGTCGAGAATGACCATGACACGCGAAGGAACCGCGTCGAGGAACGCCGTAATTTCGGCTTCGCTGAGCATGGTCCCTGTCGGGTTGTTCGGGTTGCAGATCCAGACGATCTTCGTCTTCTCGTTCACCTTCGCGAGCATCGCCTTCAAATCATGCCTGCCTTCCTCGTCCACCGGCACTTCGATGACCGCCGCTCCCTCGACTTCCGCATTATGCTTGTACTGCGGGAATGTCGGGAAAGCCGTGATCGTTTCGTCTTCCGGCGTCAGGAACGCGCGCGCAATCATCAGGATGACTTCATCGGAGCCCGCTCCGAAGATCACCTGGTTCGGCTGTACGCCCAGATGGGCGGACACGGCCGCCGTCAGGTCGACCGCTCCGCCGTCCGGATAGATGCTGGCGTTATCGACTGCCGAGATGATCGCTTCTTTCGCCTTCGGCGAGCACCCGAACGGGTTCTCGTTGGAGGCAAGCTTGATGACTTCCGTCAGACCAAGCTCCCGTTTGACTTCCTCCATAGGTTTGCCGGGCTGGTATACCGGCAGATGCACGATATTCTTCTTAGGCTGCACTACTGTCACCTCGTCCTACATATTCAGGTCCGCACGATGCCGGAACCGTTTCCCACTAATGTACGCACAAAATCATGAATTTGCAAGAGTCCTTCTCTGCGGGAGGCCGGCTCGGACAGCAGAGGCAGCGCCTCTTCGACCGTCCGCACAAGGGCGCTGCCGACGACAATGCCGTCGCAGACCCCCGAGAAGCGGGCCACCTGCTCCGGCGTCGAGATGCCGAAGCCGATGGCGATCGGCAGCGAAGTCGCTCCCTTGACGGTGCTCAGGAACTCGTCGATGCCCGTATGGAACTCGGTCCGGGTGCCGGTCACGCCAAGCGAGGACACGCAGTAAACGAACCCGCTCGCTCTGGAAGCGATCCGTTCCACGCGCTCCCGGGAGGTCGGCGCCACCAGCGGAATCAGGTGGATGCCGTGCTGCTCCGCCAGCCGGCGCACTTCCTCATCCTCTTCCATCGGCAGATCAGGGATAATGAGGCCGCTGATGCTGCTCTCCACCAGAAGCGGGAAGATCCGGTCAAGGCCGGTTTGCAGCACCGGATTATAATAGGTAAACAAAATGAACGGCAGCTCGCTGCCTTCCTCCCTCGCCGTCTTGGCGGCCCCGATCACATCGAGAATCGTGATCCGGTTCGCCTTGAGCGCCCGCATGGAGGAACGCTGGATGACCGGCCCGTCGGCCAGCGGATCGGAATAAGGCACGCCGAGCTCCACCATGGAAGCGCCGGCCTTCTCCAGCTCGTGAATGATGTCGATCGAGGTGCGGACATCCGGGTCACCAATGGTGAGGAACGGAATGAATGCGGTAAGCTCCTGCTCCTTCAGAGCAGCGAATTTGGCGTCGATCCGGTTCATTTCGCTACAGCTCCTTCCATATGGCTCATGATCGTATGCACGTCTTTGTCCCCGCGGCCCGACGGGCTGACGACGATGATCTGGTCCTTGCCCATCTGCGGCGCGCGTTTGATCGTTTTGGCGATCGCATGAGCGCTTTCGAGAGCCGGGATGATGCCTTCCGTCCGGCACAGCAGCTTCAGCGCTTCCATCGCTTCATGATCCGTAATCGGCACCATACTGGGCACGGCCGGTATCCATCAAATGGGAGTGCTCCGGACCGATGCCCGGATAATCCAGTCCTGCAGAGATCGAGTGGGCCTCCTGCACCTGTCCGTGCTCATCCTGCAGCAGGTAGCTGTAGGAGCCCTGGAACACGCCCTTGCTGCCCATCGTCATTGTGGCCGCATGCTTCTCGGTGTTAATTCCGTGTCCTGCTGCTTCCACCCCGACCAGCTTCACGGCCTCATCGCCGATGAACGGATAGAACATCCCTATCGCATTGCTGCCGCCGCCTACTGCGGCAATCACCGTATCCGGCAGACGGCCTTCCTGCTCGAGAATCTGACGGCGCGCCTCATCGCCGATAATGCGCTGGAAGTCACGGACCATCAGCGGATAAGGGTGCGGTCCCGTCGCCGAACCGAGAATATAGAACGTATCCTCTACGTGGGATACCCAGTAGCGGAGCGTCTCGTTGCAGGCATCCTTCAGCGTCCGGGTACCGGAGGTCACCGGCACCACCTCGGTGCCGAGCAGGTTCATGCGGAAGACGTTCAGCTGCTGGCGCTTCATGTCTTCCTCGCCCATGAACACCTTGCACTCGAAGCCGAGCAGCGCCGCCACCGTTGCGGTCGCCACACCGTGCTGGCCGGCTCCCGTCTCGGCGATGATCTTCGTCTTGCCCATATATTTGGCCAGAAGGCCCTGTCCGAGCGCGTTGTTGATTTTGTGCGCACCCGTATGATTCAAATCCTCGCGCTTCAAATACACCTTGGCGCCGCCCAGGTGCTCGGTGAGACGCCCTGCATAATACAGGGAGGTCGGACGACCGGAATAGCGGTGAAGCCAATAGGTCAGCTCCTCCTGAAACTTGTCAGTTTTGGAGATCGTTTTGAACGCATCCTCCAGCTCGATCAGTGCGTTCATCAGCGTTTCGGGAACATAGCGCCCGCCGAACTTGCCGAAGCGCCCGAACTCATCCGGTCCGTTAAACATCGTTTCTCACCCTTTCGACAAAGCTTGTGATTTTATCCAGATCCTTGACCCCTTCGGTCTCCACGCCGCTCGACACATCCACCCCGTCCGGTGCGTAAGTGCGAAGCAGCTCCCCTACGTTACCCGGCTGCAGCCCGCCTGCTACAAGCAGCGGAATGCCCGCCCCGCGGCACCACTCCAGATAGGGTGGAATCGCATCCCAGGCAAACGTCTTACCGGAGCCGCCCCCATATACGGGGTCGAACGTATCGATCAGCATCCCGTCCACAACGCCGCGGTAAGGCTCCAGCCGGAAGGCACCGCCGTCACCGGCTTCCCCGGAAGCCCCACCGCTCAGAGAGAACACCTTGAACACCTGAACCGCCGGCCACCGCTCTTTCACCTCACTGCAGAATGCAGGGGATTCCTGGCCATGCAGCTGCACCACATCCAGCGGAGCTTCGCCAAGGACAGCTTCCAGCTCATCCATGGACGGGTTCACGAACACGCCGGCAGCCTTCGGCCGGCTGGCCGTGCCGGCAGAAGCATCCCGCATAGCGCGGATGAGCTCCCCGGCCGTCCGGGGAGCTACTTGTCTCTTGCTGCGTGCGAAGACAAATCCAATGTAATCCACCGGCAGCTTGGCCACCGCTTCCACATGGGAGAGCGTTTGAAGGCCGCAGATTTTGACTAAGGCCATGATTACAGCTCCCTGGAAGCCGAAGCTTCCGGCCGGACTCCCAGCAGGTCGTCGACCGCCCGGCCTACGCTCTCCTGCCTCATGAAGTGCTCGCCGACAAGCACGGCCCTGGCGCCGATCGACTCCAGGTATGTAATCTCTTCGCTGCGGGAGATGCCGCTCTCGCTGACTACCGTTACGTCTTTAGGTATATATTGAATGAGTTCTTCGGTCGTATGAAGATCTGTCACGAAAGTGCGCAGGTTCCGGTTGTTGATGCCCACCATCGTCGGGGACAGCTCCAGCACGCGGTCCAGCTCTTCCTTGTCATGCACTTCGATCAGCACGTCAAGTCCGATGCTGCGCGCCGTCTGCTGATATTCGCGCATCTGCTCCGTCGTCAGGATCGCCGCAATCAGCAGGATCGCATCCGCACCGATACAGCGGGCTTCATAGATCTGGTACGGGTCGATGGTGAAATCCTTGCGCAGCAGCGGAACGTTCACCGCCTCCCTTACACGCGTGAGGTACTCGTTCGCCCCCTGAAAATACTGCACGTCGGTCAGCACCGAGATGCAGTCGGCTCCGGCCTGTTCATAAGCTCGGGCCAGTGACACGGGCTCGAAGTCTTCCCGGATGAGGCCTTTGGAAGGCGAGGCCTTCTTCACCTCGGCGATGAGCCCCATGCTGCGCTGGCGGCCTGCCCCGAGGGCCCGCTCAAAGCCAAGCGTCGGCGGCAGCGCCGCAATGATCTTCTCCATCTCGGCGATCGTCGTCCGCGCTTGGAGCTGGGCGACTTCCTCGTGTTTCGTCGTTACGATTCGATCAAGAAACATGGCTCACTTCTCCCGTACACTGGATTAGTTGCTGAAGCTTCAGCTGCGCCCGGCCGGAGTCAATCACGGCCGCCGCCATCTTCACGCCTTCCTGGAGCGTGCCGGACAGCCCCGTCACATAGAAGCAGGCCCCGGCATTTGCCAGCACGATATCCCGCGGTGCGCCCTGCTCGCCTGCGAAGATCGCGCGGAGAATGTGGGCATTCTCCGCGGCGTCCCCGCCGACCACCGCCGCCTGCGGATAAGTGCGCAGGCCCAGATCGTCGGGCGAGATCTCGAAGGTGCGGATCGATCCGTCCCGCAGCTCGGTCACCTGGGTCGCGTCCGAGATCGAGATCTCATCGAGCCCGTCGAAGCTCGCCACTACGAGCGAACGCTTCACGCCCAGCGCCTGCATGACGTGTGCGATCGTCTCGGTCTTGCCGCGGTCGAACACCCCGAGCACCTGACGGTCCGCTCCTGCCGGATTGGTCAGCGGGCCAAGCAGGTTGAATACCGTCCGGAAGCCGAGCTCCCTGCGCGAAGGGGCCACATGCTTCATCGACTGGTGGTAGTTCTGGGCGAACATGAAGCAGATCCCCACCTCTTCGAGGCATCTGGCCGCCTGCTCTTCACCGAGCTGGATGTTGACGCCCAGCGCTTCGAGCACATCCGCGCTCCCGCTCTTGCTCGACATGGCCCGGTTGCCGTGCTTGGCGACACGGATACCGCCGGCCGCCGCCACGATCGCCGCCGCCGTCGAGATATTGAACGTATCCGCCCCGTCGCCGCCCGTACCGCACGTATCGAGCAGGTTCTCCTGGGACGTCCGCACCCGGCCCGACTTCAGACGCATGACTTCGGCGAAGCCGGTGATCTCTTCAATGGTCTCGCCTTTCATCCGCAGCCCGGTCAGCAGCGATCCGATCTGCGTCGGCGTCGCCCCGCCTTCCATGATGACGGACATGACATCCCGCGCTTCCGCCCGGGACAAATGCTGGCCTGCGATCAACTGCTGCAGGGCCCCCTGTACACTCAGCTTCACATGTTCCATTGTTTTTCTGCCTCCCCGGTCTTCTTCTCTTCAGCCTGTCTGCACATCTCCGGAATTACTGGTAATAATCCTGGTTGATCATGGCAAACTCAGTTGGCCTTGAGGCGAAGACCTGCTCGGCCATCCGGATCGATTTCAGCATCCCTTTTGCCTTGTTCACCGTCTCCTCGTACTCGCTCTCCGGCACCGAATCCCATACGATCCCCGCCCCGGCCTGCACATAGGCTTTGCCGTTCTTGAAGATAATGGTGCGGATCGTAATGCAGGTATCGAGGTTGCCCGAGAACCCGAGGTAGCCGATGGCGCCGGCATAGGCGCCGCGAGCTTCGTGCTCGAGTTCGGCGATAATCTCCATCGCCCGCAGCTTCGGCGCCCCGGAGACCGTTCCCGCCGGAAGGCAGGAGATGAAGGCATCGTAAAAATCCTTGTCTTTGGCCAGCGTGCCGGAGACGTTGGAGACGATATGCATAACGTGGGAGTAGCGTTCGATCTGCATGAAGGTATCGCACTTCACCGTGCCGAACTCCGACACGCGTCCAATGTCGTTGCGGCCGAGGTCCACGAGCATGAGGTGCTCGGCCCGCTCCTTCTCGTCGGCCAGCAGCTCCTGCTCCAGCCGCAGATCCTCTTCCGGCGTACGGCCGCGCGGACGGGTTCCAGCGATCGGACGGGTCTGCACCTTCTCGTCCTCCACCCGCACCAGCGCTTCGGGCGACGTACCCACAATCACCTCATCCCCCATCTTGAGGCAGTACATGTACGGGGATGGATTCATCGTGCGCAGTATCCGGTAAACCTGTAGGGGAGATACGTCCGTTTCGATCTCGAAGCGCTGCGAGAGCACCACCTGGAAGATGTCGCCGGCCCGGATGTATTCCTTAGCTTTCTCCACATTCGAGATAAACTGCTCCTTCGTCAGGTTGGAGCGTACTTCGCCGAGCTCCACATCGTCCGGGATCGCCTGATGGGACATGGTCAGCGCCGGAAGCGGACGCTTCAGGCGTTCTGCAGTGGCATCGATCTTGGCGCAAGTCTCGTCGTAGGCGCGGACGATCTCCGCGTCGGTCGCATGTGGGGGAATATGGACGTTCCCGATCATCTTCAGCTGCTGCTTGAAGTGATCGAAGACGATAACCTGATCGCAGAACATGAATTGAACGTCGTTCATCTTCAGATCATCGTGCCTGTGCGCGGGAAGCTTCTCGTAATACTGCAGCAGGTCGTATCCGAAGAAGCCGACCGCTCCGCCCGTGAACCTCGGCAGCCCGGGGAGGGAAGGGCTGCGGTATCCGCGCAGGTAAGCTTTCAGCACATCCACCGGCTTCTCTTCCGAAGTCCTTTTCCCCTGCGGCCCGTCAACGGTTGTCACGCCGTTCTTTGAACGGATCATCATGAACGGATCCGTGCCGATGAAGGAGTAGCGGGCCCATTTCACTCCGCCCTCCACACTTTCCAGCAGGAACGCCATGTTCTCCTCATAAAAGTGCTGGAACACGCGGATCGGGGTTTCCGTATCGGCCATCAGGTTGCGCACGACGGGAATCAGATTATACTCTTTGGACAGGCGGATGACTTCCTGCAGTTCCGGTGAATACATGCTGCATCTCTCCTCTTCTCGGGCTCTTCTATACTGCTCTTCTGGGCTCATGTAACAAATAAAAAACGCCTCTACGCATACGTAGAGGCGGCTGACAGTCGAATGGATGAACATCTTTGAATGGCGCAGTTCGGCCTGCATCCGGACAGGAAGAAATAAGCATAAGAAATAAAGTGCTCTTCCGGCTCACCTGTCCCGTACTGCTTCCGTGCCTGCTCTAGAAACTCCACTCATCTCATCTCAACTGGTCTCAAACTCGGCTCTACTCTGCTCTTCCGTAATTCACTCGATCGAATTACAGCTGCTTCAACTATACTACCTCTATTATGATTTTGTCAAATCGGGACGCAGTCTCATCGCTTCCCGAAGATACACGTGAACAATCTCATCCTGTTTCTTCTCGGTGTTCACCATAACCATGAAACGGATGCACTTCGGCAGAGCGCCCTCCACCGGGATCTCCAGCGAGCACATCAGCGGGACCAGCTCCCAGTCCTTCATCTGGCGGATGGTTTTCGCCGGGAAGGTCGCCGTCAGATCGGGCGTTACCGTAATAAAGACGCTTGCGATTTCTTCCGGAACGATTCCGTTCTCAAGGACAATCCGATGGAGCAGTTCCGTCGTGGCGCTCAGTATTTCATTCTCTTCATTGTGTTCTACGGTGATGGCACCGCGAATCCCCCGTACACCCATGTTCAGTCCTCCTGTTTGAGCTCATCCACAATCTCTCTTACCAGCTTCGGATCCATCTGCTTGTTGATCTCCACTTTGCCGATGGCGACCGGTACGATATACACCATCCGGCCTTCGCCGAATTTCTTGTCATGCATCATGGCGCGCATGATGGCGTCCGTATCCAAATGGGCGGGGATGCGGACCGGGAGCCCGAATTTCTCGAAGATCCGTTTCGTTATCGTATGGATCTCCTCGGGATGTCCGAGCTTGACGGACAAACGGGCCGCACCGACCATTCCAATCGCGATCGCCTCCCCGTGGGTCAGCTCGCCGTAGCCGGCCACCGCTTCGAGCGCATGCCCGATCGTGTGGCCAAGGTTCAGGATCGCGCGCAGATCGTTCTCGCGCTCATCCTGGGAGACGACCGCCGCTTTGACGCTGCAGCCTTTATACAGCCCATACTGCAGCGCCTCCGGGTCGAGTCCCACCAGTCGCTCGGCGTTATCTTCACACCAGTATGCGAAGTCCGCATCCCAGATGAGCCCGTGCTTGATCATCTCCGACAGGCCGCCGCGCACTTCCCGGTCCGGCAGCGACTGCAGCGTCGAAGTATCATAGAGCACCATCTCCGGCTGGTGGAACGCACCGATGATGTTCTTCGCCAGCGGATGATTCACCGCCACCTTGCCCCCGACGGAGCTGTCGTGGGCGAGAATCGTCGTCGGAATCTGAATGAAGCGCACGCCCCGCATATAGGAGGCGGCCACGAAGCCGGCGAGGTCGCCGACCACGCCGCCTCCAAGGGCGACAACCGCCGATTTGCGGTCCAGTCCGGCTTCCAGCGCCGCACCGATCACGTCCTCCAGCACCGCAAGCGATTTGGATTTCTCCCCTGCGGTTACCGTATAAGAGGCCGCTTGATAACCGGCTGTCCCAAGACGCTCCAGCACGCCCTCCAGATAATGAGGCCCGACCTGCCCGTCCGTTACGATGAGCAGCGGAGATCCCTTGCTGATCCCGTGCTTCTCGAAGTATGAAGCGATATTCTCCAGGAGTCCTTCCCCGATATAGATCGGGTAGGAACGTTCCCCAAGATCAACTGTAAGTTCCTTGATCATAGCCTGCTCTCCCCGCTTCCCGAAGTTAGGTTGTATGCAGCACGCTGACTGGTGCTAGTACGCTTTGACCTGCTCCAGGTAGCTCTCGTAGTTGCGGCGGATTTCTTCGATGGAATCCCCGCCGAACTTCTCCATGAACGCACGTGCCACTTCCCAGGCGATCACGTTCTCCATAATGACGCCTGCGGCAGGCACCGCACACGTATCGGAGCGCTCCACCTGCGCGGTGAAGGCTTCCTTCGTGTCGATATCCACGCTCTGCAGCGCCTTGTACAGCGTCGAGATTGGCTTCATGACGCCGCGTACCACGATCGCCTCGCCGGTCGTCATGCCGCCCTCGAAGCCGCCTGCACGGTTCGTCGCACGGTAGAACCCGCGCTCCTCGTCGTGCATGATCTCATCGTGTACGGTGGAGCCGCGGCGCTCCGCCGCTTCAAAGCCGATGCCGAACTCCACGCCCTTGAACGCCTGGATGGACAGCACCGCCTGCGCAATACGCCCGTCCAGCTTGCGGTCCCACTGCACGTGGGAGCCGAGGCCGGTAGGCACGCCTTCGATGATGCACTCCACGATGCCGCCGAGCGTGTCACCGTCATCCTTGGCCGCGTCGATCGCCGCGATCATGCGGGCCTCCGCCTCCTTGTCCGTTACACGGAGCGGCGACTCTTCCGTAATCGCGATGAGCTCGTCGATCGGCAGCTCCTGCCGCTGCACTTCCACCTCGCCGATCCGGATGACCTGCCCGGCCACCTTGATGCCGAACTCCTTCAGCAGCTCGCGGGCCATGCCGCCGATCGCAACGCGCATCGTCGTCTCCCGTGCGCTCGAGCGCTCGAGGATGTTGCGCAGATCCCGCTGGTTGTACTTCAGGCCGCCGTTGAGATCGGCATGCCCCGGACGCGGCCGGTTCACGCGGCGCTTGCTCTCATCGCTGCCTTCGATCGGCTCGATGTTCATGACCGAGGTCCAGTGCTTCCAGTCGTTGTTCTCCACGACCAGTGCGATCGGAGCACCGGTGGTCTTGCCGTGGCGTACGCCCCCTACGATGTTCGCCGTATCCTTCTCGATCTGCATTCTGCGGCCGCGGCCATAGCCTTTCTGGCGGCGGGCCAGCTGAAAGTTGACCGCTTCGAAATCAATATTGAGATTGCTCGGAAATCCTTCGATTATGGCCGTCAACTGCGGGCCGTGCGTTTCACCTGCTGTTAAGTATCTCATGCGTGGTGTTTTCCCCTTTCGTCCTACCCGGAAGCGGAAGCATCTCCGACTGCCCGAAACGCTTTAGCGCTTTTATGTACTCATGTGCTCCATTATAGTATACGGTCCACGCTTTGACAAGAAAATGCAGGGTTCGCCTTGTTTAAAAAGCGTGAAAGCGGGGTATACTCCGCTTTTCCTTCGCATAAAAATACGCTGCCAAGGCCTGTTGGCCCTGACAGCGTATGGGACAGCCCGGCAGCGGATCAGCCGCTGACCGGTTGTTGTTTGAGCGCGCGTTTGTCCTTGGCATCGGTCTCGTTCATCATGCCCAGAATCTTCGGCGAATCGATGCCGAGTATTTGGGCGCATTCCTGCATGGTGATAAACCCTCTGCGGTATGCGGTGATGACCTTGCGTTTGTCCATGGGAATCCTCCTGGGTCGCCGGCTTGGTAATGCCATCTCCGGCAAATCTCTGGCTCTGCTCCTAGTATGGGATTCCATGGCAAGGATTATTCACACTATTTGCCCGTTTTACGGTAAAAGAACGTTTCGGCCGATTCCAGCCCGTACTGCCCTGGACTGAAGATCTGCTCCGTGCTGCCCACGAAGAGAATGCCGCCCGGCTTGAGGGCATTCGCAAACTTCTGGTAGAGCACATGCTTGGCCTCTTCGGTAAAATAAATCATGACGTTGCGGCATATGATGAGATCATAGTTCGTATCGAACGTATCCGTCAGCAGATTGCCCTTCTGGAACTTGATCGCCCGCTTGAGCTGGTCCACGATATGGTAGGTCAGATTCTCCTGGCGGTAATACTTCTGAAGGTATTTGGCGGGCACATCGCGGACCGAGCGGTCCGAGTAGATCGCCTTCTTCGCTTTCTCCAGCGCCCCATCATCGATATCGGTCGCCGTGACCGAGGAATCCGTGAGCACCCCAAGCTCGGCCAGAATCATAGCCAGCGTGTAAGGCTCCTCCCCCGTCGAGCAGGCAGCGCTCCAGCACTTGAGCTTCCGGGATTTGTGAATCATCTCGGGAAGGAACTTCTGCTCGAGCACCTCCCAGCGGTTCGGGTTGCGCCAGAATTCGGAGACGTTGATCGTCATGCGGTCAAGGAATTCATAGAAGAGCTCCTTGTCCTTCGTCATCGCATCGAAGAAAGCGACGAAGGTGGGATATCCCTTTTTCATCCGAAGCGTGGCCAGGCGCCGGCGCATCTGGGCTTCCTTGTACTGTGCAAGATCGATGCTCGTGTAATCCTTTACTTTCTTGACAAAGGCTAGGAAATCCTTGTCGTCATCCATCCCGTCACGTCACCCCGTGTAAATCCAGTTTTGTATGGTTTTGGTATAAACGACCAGTTCATCCGGCGAAAAGTAATTGGCGATTTCCCGTTCGGCGCTTTCAGGCGAATCCGACCCGTGAATCAGGTTCAGTCTCGTCGACGCGGCGAAGTCCCCCCGGATCGTGCCCGGCTGCGCTTCCGCCGCATTGGTCTTGCCGATCATGGTGCGGGACAGCGTAATGATGTCGTCCCCTTCCCATACCATGGCGAAGACAGGTCCCGACGTGATGAACTTGATGAGGTTATCATAAAAAGGCTTCCCATGGTGCTCTTCGTAGTGGCGCTCCGCCTGTTCCTGACTGACCTGAAGCAGCTTCGCCGCCACGAGCTGGAATCCCCTCCGCTCGAACCGGCCCATAATTTCCGCCACAAGCCCCCGCTGTACGCCATCCGGCTTCACCATCAAAAATGTCTTTTCCATATTATGATCTCCTCTCAACACTACTATATAATCCACTTATTGGGAGAGGTTTGGTCTATTCCTTAGCACGATGCAGCGTTAGGGACAAATGGATGTGGAAAGCGTTAGCGGCCGCCTTTGAACTCCCGTTTCCCCTTCCCCAAATTCTAATGAAGAAACGGGAGTTCAACAGCGGTGGAACAGCCATTTGTCCCGGAAGCGGTCTCGTACGAGGAACATACCACATCTCTCCTCAATAAGAGCGATTCCCCACGAAATGAGCAAAGCTCACCAAATCCTTCTTCGCTTGGATGTCGGGCAGTCCTTCCAGAACTCGGATTGCCTTGTCTATGTAGGTCGAAGCCATCCGCTCGGCCTCGGCGATGCCGGTGCTGCCGCGGATGATATCCAGAAAACCACGGACATCGGTTTGTCCGTCACAAGCCTCGATGCGGGCCAGCTCATCCAGCAGGTACGGCCGGAGCGCCGGATTCCGCAGGGCAAAGATCACGGGGATCGTAATGTTCCCCTGCTTGATGTCGCTGCCGGGCGGCTTGCCGATCTCCTTCTCGGTACCGCAGATATCCAGGAGATCGTCCCGGATCTGGAACGCCATGCCGGCATAGTAGCCGAAGTTGTACAGCCTCCGGGCATCACGCTCGGCGGCCCCCGCCGCCATCGCGCCCAGCTGACAGGAGACGGCGAGCAGCAGGGCCGTCTTCCGCTTGATCCGCAGAAGATAGTCTCTAACGCTCTGCTCGGCGTGGAAGAAGAACCGGATCTGCTCCATCTCCCCGATGCTCATCTCCACCAGCGCCTTGGACATCACCTGGTGAATGGCCGGGTCGGGGAGCTTGGTCACGATGCTCAGCGCCTTCGCAAAGATGTAGTCGCCGGTATACATCGCGATCCGGTTGTCCCACTTGGAGCGGACGGTAAGCTGCCCGCGCCGGGTATTGGCATCGTCGATCACATCGTCGTGCACGAGCGACGCCATATGGATCAGCTCCAGCGGAACGGCGACGTGCTTGATCTTCGCCAGATCATACGTGCCGAACTTCGCCCCCAGCAGGACGAAGACAGGACGTATCCGCTTACCGCCCGCCTTGAGAAGATGCAGGGAGGCTTCCCGCAGCATCGGATGGTCGACATCGATACTGCGCTCCAGCTCCTTCTCAATGTAGCTGATATCCTTTTTCATTTTTGCATATAATTCGAGCAGTTTCATTCCGTCACCCGTACTGTGTTTTATCGTTCGATCCGAAGCCGTCACGCCGGCCGTTCCCCTATTGAGGCGACCCCCATCTCCGGTAGAGCTCATGATCGATTTCCATGCAATCCAAAATTTTACCCACCATAAAATCGATCAAATCATCGACCGTCTGGGGTCCTTGATAGAATGCGGGCATAGCCGGAATGATGCGCACGCCCAGCCTTGCCAGCTTGAGCATATTCTCGAGATGGATCGCATGAAGCGGCGTTTCGCGGGGTACCAGAATCAGCTTCCGCCCCTCCTTGAGCATGACGTCCGCCGTCCGCTCCAGGAGATTGTCCGACGCGCCGTGGGCAATACCGGAGAGGGTGCCCATCGAGCAGGGAACGACGACCATGCCCTGGGTTCGAAACGAGCCGCTGGCTGTCTTGGCGCCGATATCCTGGTTGGGCACATACTCCAGGCGCCCCGTTGTCTGACCCGGAGCAAACTGCTCTTCCAGGGTCTCCTTCCGGCGGCTGACATCCCAGCCGAGCTCTTCCTTCAGGACGCGCCAGCCCGCATCGGTGACCACCAGATGAATATCCTCTCCGGCTTCCAGCAGGAAGCGGCACAGTCTGACTCCGTAGGCCGCTCCGCTGGCTCCCGTAATGCCGACGACCCAAGGCCTGCTCATCCCGTGTGCACCACCAGATCGATCAAGGTAAAAGCGAAGACCGCGATGCTCAGGGTGCTGTTCATGGTGAAGAAGGCGGTATTGACCCGGCTGAGATCGTCCGGTTTGACGATAAAATGCTCATACATCAGCAGCGCATAAGATACGATGATACCAAGAAGATATACCCAAGTCAGCTCCGTAAGGAAATAAAGAGAGATAAGGCCGATTGCCGTAATGATATGAAACCAGCGTGCCATCTTCAGCGCCTTCGGAATCCCGAAGCGGCTCGGAATCGAATGCAGTCCTTCCTCGCGGTCGAATTCCGCATCCTGGCAGGCGTAGATGATATCAAAGCCGGCCAGCCAGAAGACGATCGCCACATAAAACACCAGGGCCGGAAGAGAAAACTCGCCCGTAACGGCCACCCAGCCTCCCAGCGGCGCCAGCGCCACCGTCATGCCCAGCACCAGATGGCAGGCCCAGGTGAAGCGTTTGGTATAGGAATAGAATACCAGAAAAAACACGGCCACCGGAAGAAGTTTCACGGCCAGCGGACTTAAATGAAACGCCGCATAAAATAAGAGCAAAAACGAGATCAAAATAAAGAGGATGGCTTCTTTGGAAGAAATCAGTCCGGCCGGGATCGCACGCATGGCCGTACGGGGGTTCTTGGCATCGAACACCTTGTCAATCACCCGGTTCAGCCCCATGGCCGCGCTGCGCGCTCCCACCATGGCGAGCAGAATCCATCCGATCGTGGCCCAGGAGGGCAGGTGACCGTACACCACCACCGACCCGAGCAGCGCGCCCATGAAGGCGAACGGCAGAGCGAACAAGGTGTGTTCGATCTTGATCATTTCCATGAAAATCTTGGTCTTTCTCCACATAACGTCAGTCTCCCTTGGCTGCTGTGGTCGATGCCGGCTTGCGGCCGATATGCAGGGCTGCAATTCCGCCGGTGAGCGGATAAGCTTCTACCCCGCTCAGCCCCGTGTTACGGAAGATCTCCGCCAGCTGCTTGTGGTCCGGAAAATGAACCAGCGACTCCGGCAGCCACTTGTACTGCTCGTAGCTCTTCGCCACCAGCTTGCCGATCATCGGCAGCACCCGCTGAAAATAGAAATAATAAATGCCTTTGAACGGCTGCCAGGTCGGCTTGGAGAGCTCCAGAGAAACCACCAGGCCGCCGGGCTTCACGACGCGCTGCATCTCTTCGATCACTTTCACGAGATCGGGCACATTCCGCAGGGCGAAGCCGATCGTCGCATAATCGAAGGTATTGTCCTCGAAGGGCAGCTCCATCGCGTTGCCGCGGACCAGACGAATCTGCTTGTCCCGGCCCAGCCGTTCGATCTTATCCGCTCCCACATCCAGCATGTTCTGCGAGAAGTCCAGCCCGATCATCGCTCCGGTGCCGGAAGCTTCCGCAAGGGAGATCGTCCAGTCGCATGTCCCGCAGCAGATGTCGATCGCGGTACTGCCGGGCCGGACGTTCATTTTCTTCATCGTGAAGTTCCTCCAGGCCTTGTGCCTGCGGAAGCTCAGAATGTCGTTCATCAGATCGTACTTCGGTGCGATGCTCTCGAATACGGAATGAACGAACTGCTCTTTGGATTTTCCTTTGGGTTGGTTCCCTGATGTGCTCTGCATGCTCTCTTGTCCCCCTACACTTCCTGCGTGGCCCGCGGAGCGGACAAATACCGCCGGATCGGCTCGCCGATCGACAGCAATTCCTGCCTCAATGCTTCGGACTCCAGTCCCTGAACCGCCGCATGCACATCCTTCATGCAAGCTTCGAGCTGCCCGTAGAGCTGGGAAGTCACCTTGTGCTTCAGCCAGACGGCCCGCAGCTTGGATCCATCCGGTTCCTCCTGGCGGAGCAGCGTCTGCTCTTCCTTCGAGCCGAACTGCCGCACATGCCAAAAGCCCCAGCTATCCCGGTAGTGCTGGGACGATTCGGAGCGCTGAATCTCTTGAAGGAGCACCTCACAGCGGGTGATCAGCCTCAGGAGCAGGCTCCATACGGTACCGGCCTTCTCCTCGAGGAGCCTGCCGAACGAAAGGTACAGCTCCGCCTTCACATTGACGGTCTGCCGGAGGTACTCTTCCGCGGTCAGCCCGGCCCCCTTCATCGCAAGATACAAGTTCATTTTGAGCCGGTTCGCTTCACAGATCGCCTCCGACAGCACCCCGACCAGGTCGATGCGGCCCGCCTGGGCCAGCAGGTGGTAGAAGCGAGAAGAGAAATAATCTCCCGCCAGCACTTTCAGCTGCCGGGACCTTGCCGCTTTCTGCTCCTTGATATCGCTGTTTACGCTGACCCCGTCATGCGTATCGAGCCCGACCTGCACGAGCGACGTGACCAGGGAATACAGCTCGCTGTACCCGGCCAGAACACTGTGATTATTGAGAAAAGCATACAGCAGCCGGGTTCGGTAGTCAGGGAACAGCGGCAGGTCCGTATGCTTCTGGATCATGTCGTAAGCCAAGTATCTTTGGGCGATCTCCGGAATCCGATAAGTGGTCATATGTAAGCCTCCGAACCGTTACACAAATCTCTGTTCTCCAATCCAAACTATTATAGCACAACAGGATTCGTTTCGCATTGTTTTACCCTCAGCTTTTCTGCTTGTCGCGCTGCTGCCACTTGGGGGTATACGTGGTCCGGTAATGCGTTTCGAGATACGTTTGAATCTCTTCCGCGCTCATCGGATGCAGCTTCGGTTCGTTCGGCAGCCACTTCTCCCTTCTCGCGTCGGTGGCGATGAGGGGTCCCGGCGTTCCTTCCTTATCCTGCGATCCGTCCAGTACGCGGACGAGCACTTGATTGATATTGGTCGACGCCCCGAACAGGACGCTCGGAATTTCGTACAAATCTTGGAGCATGTCCGCCTTGGCTGTGGATTTGGAGGCAAGCAGATCAATGGATACGATTGCATGGCTGACTTCCACGCGGCGGATGCGCAGGTGCAGCTTCATGCCCGAGACGACATCGACGATGGTCGCTTCCGTCACCGGCCTCGCCTGGCGGAACACCAGGGCCGAATCGTCCAGCTTGGATACATAGGACAGCAGAATGGCTACGGCCACCGAGACGGCCGTCATGATAAAGACACGGGGAGCCCATTTCATTCCTGGCACGCTTCCTTCCTTGACCGGTTTGGGCAATCTGCGGCTGCGCTCTCGAGATGACCCTGTCCTTATCATTGTACAACGAAAAAAAGCAGGCTATGCCTGCACTCTTCCGAAAAATTATTCCTGCGTATCCACCGTGCCGACCTTCGTCATCACCGAAGCTTTGCCGCGGATCTTGATGGCCGAGGTATGCTCGGTGAACTGGCAGATCATCACTTCGCCCTTGTCCAGCTTCTCCGTGTGATGGAAGCGGGTATCCTGCCCCCGGGTCAGTCCGATGACCTGGACCCCGTTCTCCTTCGCCTTGATGACAATATAATCGTTCTGGTTCCCTTCCATCGCTTAAGCTCCTCCGTTCTCATATCCAATTCCTCTTCATCATGCAAAAAAAACCAAGCCGTGTCAACCGGACCCGCTGGACTCTGGGGCTGTACGCGGCGGATAAAGAAAAGAGACACCGGCATTGACGGTGTCTCTTTCATGGTCGGAGTAGCGGGATTCGAACCCACGGCCTCACCCACCCCAAGGGTGCGCGCTACCAGACTGCGCCATACCCCGAATCGTGCCTCGCCTGCATACCAAGAAGGCGATTCATGTAAAGATTATGTATATGGTACGCTTTCACTCGGCGAAATTCATTATAGCACGCGCCTATCTCACCTGCAATAGATTCGGCATATTTTTCGCCTAATGTTTTCCACCCTGCCCTTCGTCATACGGAATGATAAAAACACCCGGTCCCTGCAGGGTCCGGGTGTTTCTGTGCTTACGATCTATTGGGAGCCGAAGCTCTTATGTAGATGAAGTGCTTCTCTTACTGGATGCCGTCCTTCAGCGCCTTGCCAGGCTTGAAAGCAGGAATCTTGCTCGAAGGGATCTCGATCTCTTCGCCGGTTTGCGGGTTGCGGCCTTTGCGGGCGGAACGCTCACGAACTTCGAAGTTGCCGAAGCCGACCAGCTGAACCTTGTCCCCGCTCTGCAGCGCTTCGGAGATGGCTTCGAATACCGCCTCTACCGCTTTGGTAGCGTCTTTCTTGGACAGTTCGGTGGATTCGGACACCTTGTTGATCAAATCGGATTTATTCATGGAATTCACCTCCCCTGCTAGAAATATCCTGTTATTTCCTTTGTTGGCTGTTTCACCGAAAAATATACATGGAATCAGGGTTTTCGCCAGTCAAATCAAGATTATAGTAATACAGGACTAACGCTTTTTCAAGTAAGAACGCAAAAAAATGCACCCGGTGGAGTGCATTTTTGCAGGAAAGTCTCTTTTTGTGACAGAAATTGTTCGAATCTATCTCTCTTTGTCGAAGCCCGGAACTTATAGAATGATGGCGATCAGGCCGCCGGAGCCCTCGTTGATGATCCGTCCAAGCGTCTCCTGAAGCTTGTAGCGGGCGTTGTCGGGCATCATGGCCAGCTTGCCCTGGATCCCTTCGCGCACGATGGAGTGCAGGGAACGGCCGAAAATATCGGACTCCCAGATCTTCAGCGGGTTGTCCTCGAAATCCTGCATGAGGTAGCGGACCAGCTCTTCGCTCTGCTTCTCCGTGCCGATGATCGGGGAGAACTCGGACTCGACATCGACCCGGATCATGTGGATCGACGGTGCGGTAGCCTTCAGCCGGACACCGAAGCGCGAGCCCTGGCGGATCAGCTCCGGCTCATCCAGCGCCATCTCCGCCAGCGTAGGCGGCGCGATGCCGTAGCCGGTCGTCTTCACCATCTCGAGCGCCTCGGCAAAGTGGTCGTACTCCCTCTTCGCATGCGTGAACTCCTGCATAAGCTGAAGCAGGTGATCTTTGCCGCGAATCTCAACGCCGACGACCTCCATCAGGATGCGGTCATACAGCTCGTCGGGGGCATACAGATCGATCTCCGCTACGCCCTGCCCCATGTTCATGCCGGCCAGAGCGGCTTTGTCGATGAATTCATACTGCTCGAACGAGCCGACTACCCGGTCCACATCGCGCAGCCTGCGGATGTCCTGCACGGTCTCGCGCACGGAGTTCTCGAACGACGAGCGCAGCCAGTGGTTCTCTTCGAGCACCATAACCCAGCTCGGCAGGTTCACATTGACTTCGTGGACAGGGAACTCGTAGAGCACTTCGCGCAGCACGGAGGTCATATCGTCCTCGTTCATGCTCGCCACGCTCATCGCCACCACGGGCACGTCGTGCTTCTCCTGCAGCTCGCTGCGAAGCTCCTGAACGGCATCGCTCTGCGGCTTCGTCGAGTTGACGATGACGATGAACGGCTTGCCGACCTCCTTGAGTTCGCCGATGATGCGGTCCTCGGCTTCCACATAGGATGAGCGCGGAATCTCGGCGATCGAGCCGTCCGTGGTGATGACCACCCCAAGCGTGGCATGCTCCTGGATCACCTTGCGCGTGCCGATCTCCGCCGCTTCCTGGAACGGGATCGCCTCGTCGAACCAGGGCGTGTTGATCATTCTCGGACCGCTTTCGTCTTCGTAGCCTTTGGCCCCCTCCACCACATAGCCTACGCAGTCCACCAGTCTGACATTGACGTTCAGTCCTTCAGCCACGTGCAGCTGCACTGCCGTGTTCGGTACGAATTTCGGCTCCGTCGTCATGATCGTCCGTCCGGCCGCGCTCTGCGGAAGCTCGTCGGTGGCCCGGACACGGTCGGATTCGTTCTGAATGTTCGGCAGCACCACCGATTCCATGAAGCGCTTGATGAATGTTGATTTTCCCGTACGGACCGCTCCAACGACCCCCAGGTAAATATCCCCGCCAGTACGCTCTGCAATGTCCTTAAAGATATCTACTTTCTCCAATGAGAATCCCTCCTACAGGTTGTTTAAGACGAAACTCGTACATGCTTTGGACTAGTACAAATATATGTATGACACCGCGTTTTATGATGCCGGCGGGCACAAATATCTTCTCTCCGCCCAAGGCTGCTGCGCTACTTCGTCCAAGACACCCTTGACTCATCCCAAACAAATATATGAGCGGGAATCCCCGGTTATTCGGACTCATCCCCTAAATAAGAAAAAAACTCTATCATCCACAGGGATGATAGAGCTCTTGGGCATGGCATCAATATGTTATTCGTGAAGCGTCCCGGCGGGTACCGGACTGCCCCCCTGCCAGCGGTAGGCGACGGAGCGGGCCGGTACGAAGAACGATTTCTGCACGAGCAGCTCGCGCAGATCCTGCTGGGCGTTCAGCCCGCCGGCGAGCCCCTCCTTGTCGATGAGACGCATAATCTCCGGCGCATAGTCGATCACGACCTCGCCCTCACCGGTCAGGAGCAGCGGCAGCATCATGGAGCGGGTATATACGCTCGGCACTTCCAGCTTGGCTCTCCCGAGCTTACCGTAATCAATCTGGTGGAAGCCCGGTGCGGCTTCTCCCCCGAGAGGCAGGCTGCCGTTCTTGATCTTGTATGAATCGACTTCCCTCTGGAGCTCCAGAACCTGCTGGAACGAGGGAATGTCCATCATCTTGACGGTCGGCTTCGTCTCCACGTCCACGAGTACATAGGTAGCCGTCCCGCCCTTCTCGAAGGCGTTGGACGGCACCTCGCTCAGGTACCGGCCTTCGAGCTTCTTGAAGTCGATCGGGTACTTCTCATAGTGCGGCGTGGTCTCGCTGCTGTTCTTGATCGGCAGCACCCCGGTCTTCGCCTTGTAGGCGTCGATCGCGTTCTGCACGATGAGGATATACTCGCCGCTTGCGGCCTGGCTCTGCTTGCGCAGTTCCTTCGGATACAGGCATCCGGCGAGCAGGCCGCACAGCAGAAGCAGCGGCACGAGCCTCAGCATATGCTTCATCACCAGTCCTCCTCCTGCTGCTTCTCGAGCTGTTTGCGGATTGCCGCCTTCAGCGGATCCTCCGGCACCTCAACCTGCACGGGGCCGGTCACTTTGGCCTGGCAGGCCAGCCGGTAGCCATCCTGCTCCTGGCCGCCCAGCTTCAGACGCTCGTTCTTGCCGGGTTCGGCCAGGCCGGACTCCATCCCTTCCGTCACCCTGACCTTGCACATCAGGCAGGCGGCCTTGCCGGCACAGCGGGTGCGGATCGTCACCCGGGCTCTGCGCGAAGCCTCCAGCAGCGTGGTACCCGGCCTGACCGTGACCTTGCGTCCGTCCGGCAAAAACGTCACTTCCGCGTTCATGCTCATGGCTCCTTCCCTCCATCCGAAGACATGGATGCCAGCACGGAACGGGCGTACTTCAGCGCTTCTCCGCCGAAGCGGTTGCGGGACAGCAGCTCCCTCAGCGCAGCAAGCTCACGCCCGTCCCGCCGGCGGACCATGACGGCGGCGATGGCTTCATACCGGTCGGGGCGGCGGCGGAGCAGGTTGAAGAGCAGCTCATGCGCAAGCGGCATGAGTCCGGCCTCCGTCCCCTCCCCCACACGCAGGGTCAGGGCATGCTCTCTCCGCAGATATTCCGCCTCCACCCGGTAGGCGCTCTCAGGGGTACGGACCTCGAACGCCCCCACCAGCTCCACGTTCACCCCGGCTATCACGTAATGGCTGAGAATCGAACGGTAGATCTCCGTTGCGCTCTCTTCCTGCTTGTCCACCGACCAGGGCAGCAGCGCCCCGTGCAGCTCCGCTGCCGTCTCCCTATCGGTATAGAGATCCAGATCGCGGGGCGGAGCGGCCAGCGGCACGCCCTGCAGGAGCAGTCCCGTACTTCCGCCGACGAGCCAGCTTCCCGGCAGGTTCCTGCCGCTTCGCCCGATCTCCTCCAGCGCTTGTCTCAGCGGCTCTCCGGCGGCGGAGAGGTTGTCGTCGTTAGGGTTCATGCAGCTCTACATCCTTACTCTTGAAGTTCCTCGAAGTACCGCTGCGGCACTTCTTCGTTGCGTTCTCTAGAAATACGGTTTGTGGACGATGGTTACCGCTCCCGCACTCCGGACAGTCGCCTGACAGCCAAGGCGGAAGCCCTCTTCAATCTCTTCGTCCCCCAGATTGTCGAGCTCTTCGTCCGTCGGTGCGCTGAGATGCTCCGCGCCTTCGACCACCTGGCACCGGCAGCGGGAGCATGTCCCCCGCAGGCACGAGAAGCCCCATTCGACCCCGTGCTTCAGCGCCATATCCACAATCGTGAACCCGGTTTCGGGCTCCACGGTTTTCGATCCTTGTCTTCCTTTTAGCGTGATCATATCCCTTGGCTCTCTCCTTACAGCAGTGATGCGAACATATAGAGCAGAATCGGAATGAACATCAGGAAGGCGACCAGCGAGAGAAGGAAACGGACCGCTCCCTTCGTCCGGGTTCTCGCAAAGGAAATCAGCAGCGACGCGGCCACCATCAGGCCGATCGCGATGAACGATGCCCACATTTTGTCAAGCGGTGACATGAGAAAACCAACCCCTGTTTTTCTGATTCGAAACAACCTTATTCCATCATATACACAAAAAAAGCACAAGCGCGCCTTCCGGCCGCTTATGCCACGGAATTGTCAAGCCGTTACTTCTTCATGATCATCTTCATGAGCTGTTCCATGTTGTTCGTATTCATCTTGCTCGTCTTGATCGCCTGAATCAGCTCGTTCATCGTCTGCTCCGATACTGGAACGTTCACCAGACCGGCCACCTGCTTGATCAGCTGCTTGAGCTGGGCATCGCTCTGCACCGTCGTCGGCTTCACGCCGCTGGCCAGTTTATAGATATCCTTCTCGGAAACGTTCTTGCCGGTCTTCTTCTTCACGACGTTCAGGACGTCCTTGGGCATGTTCTTGTTATTGCCTGACATCTTCCCTCATTCCTCCCCGGACCTTCATGCTGGATCGCCGGATGGCGGCCGCTGCGGTAAGTCTAGAGCAGTATATGTGGGAAGATGCCGCGGCGTGTAGGCGCGAGCCCGCTTAGTTCCAACCGGTGCGGGTGGATTCGGCCACCTGGACCGACTCGTGCGTCGGATCGCGGCCCATCAGGTCCTCGACCGCGGAGCGCGGTTCTTTCCCCTCGAAGAGGAGCAGGTACAGCTCATCGGTGATCGGCATCTCGATGCCGTACTGGCGGGAGAGCTTGTGCGCCGCCTGGGTCGTCTTGACGCCTTCGACGACCATCCCCATCCGGCTGAGCACCTCGCTGAGCGACAGCCCCTGGGCCAGCATCGAACCGGCCCGCCAGTTGCGGCTGTGCTTACTTGTGCAGGTGACGATAAGGTCGCCCACCCCGGCCAGACCGGCGAAGCTCAGCGGATTGGCGCCCATCGCCACGCCAAGTCTTGCGATCTCCGCGAGCCCGCGGGTCATCAGCGCCGCCTTGGCATTATCGCCGAAGCCAAGCCCGTCGGACAGCCCGGCGCCGAGGGCGATGATATTCTTGAGGGCGCCGCCGACTTCGATACCCACCACATCCGGCGTGGTGTACACGCGGAAGTACGGGTTGATGAGCAGCGCCTGGGCCGCCTCGGCCGCTTCCTTGTCCTGCGAAGCGACTACGACGGTCGTCGGACACTGCTGGATAACCTCTTCGGCATGGCTCGGCCCCGAGAGGACGACGATGCGTGCGGGGTCCATCCCCTGCATCTCGTCGGCCAGCACCTCGCTCATCCGCTTCAGGGTGCCGGTCTCGAAGCCTTTGGTCGCATGCACCAGGATGGCCTCCGGACCGAGATGGGGCCGAAGCTGGGAAGCGATCTCACGCATCGCCGAGGAAGGCGCAACGATGAATACGGCCTTGGCCCCCTCCGCCGCTTCCTGCATCGAAGTGGTGGCACGGATCTGCTCGGAGAGCACCGCCTCCCCGAGGAAGCGGCGGTTGCGCCGCTCCGTGTTGATCTCTCTGACTTGATCTTCGCTGCGGGACCAGAGCAGCACCTCATGACCGTTGGCCGCGAGAACGGAGGCAATTGCCGTCCCCCAGCTGCCGGCCACGAGCACGGCGACTTTCGTGGAATTGGACATGTTCGGGCCCCCTATGTAAGTAAGTTAGGAAGGTTTCTTGGATCCAAGCTTGTTCTCCTTGCCCTGCAGGAGCTTCACGATATTGGTCCGGTGCTTCACCCACGCGAAGACGAACAGCAGCAGGCTGAGCACAAGTACTTCAACGGAACGGTCCATTCCCCAGATAAAGAGCGGAAGCAGTGCGGTAAACAGCAGGGAACCGAGGGACACGTACCGTGTGAAGACGATGGCCGCAATGGCGATAAGCCCGGCGAACAGGGACGGAAGAAAAGCCAGCGTGGCCATGACACCGATCGTCGTGGCGATCCCTTTGCCTCCCTTGAATCCGAAAAATACCGGCCAATTGTGCCCGATGATGACGGACACGCCGGAGAGCACCATGATGAGGGTGTCACCGCCGCTGAGCGCATTTCCGATCCAGACGGCGGCAATCCCCTTCAGCACGTCGAGCAGGAGTACGGCGATGCCCGGCCCCTTGCCGAGCACACGCAGTGTATTCGTCGCCCCCGCATTCCCGCTTCCATGCTGGCGGATATCGATTCCTTTGAGCAGCTTGCCCGCCAAGAAGCTGAAGCTGATCGAGCCGAGCAAGTACCCGATCAGCAGCGACAACCAGCTTGTCACGTTCCTTCGCCCCTATTCCTCTTCCGATTTGCGCCGCGTGAACAAACGGAGCGGCGTCCCCTCGAACCCGAAGGCTGCCCGGATCTTGTTGTCCAGATAGCGCTGGTAGGAGAAGTGCATGAGCTCCGGATCGTTGACGAAGAAAATGATCGTAGGAGGCTTCACCGCGACCTGTGTGGCGTAGTTGATCCGCATCCGGCGGCCCTTGTCCGTCGGCGGCGGGTTGATCGCTACCGCATCCGACACGACATCGTTGAGCACGTGGGTCGGGATCCGCATCGCGTGAGCCTCCGACACCGTGTTGACGACCGGCAGCAGCTTGTGCAGGCGCTGCTTCGTCTTCGCCGAGAGGAACACGACCGGCGCGTACGTCATGAAGAGGAAGTGGTCGCGGATCTTTTGTTCGAACTGGTGCATCGTCTTCTCGTCTTTCTCGACGACATCCCATTTGTTCACGACGAAGACCGCCGCCTTGCCCGCTTCGTGGGCATAGCCCGCCACGTGCTTATCCTGTTCGATGATGCCGACTTCCCCGTCGATGACCACAAGAACGACGTCCGCGCGTTCGATCGCCTTCATGGCGCGCATCACGCTGTACTTCTCCGTGTTCTCGTACACCTTGCCGCGCTTGCGCATCCCCGCGGTGTCGATGATGACGTACTTTTGCCCGTCCTTCTCGAACGGCGTATCGATGGCGTCGCGCGTCGTTCCGGCCATGTCGCTGACAATGACGCGCTCTTCGCCGAGAATGGCGTTCACAAGCGACGATTTGCCTACGTTCGGCCGCCCGATCAGCGCCACGCGGATGACATCCTCGCCGTACTCCTCGTCGACTGTATCCGGGAAGTGCTTCACGACTTCTTCCAGCAGGTCGCCGATGCCCGTGCCGTGCGCTCCCGAGATGCCGACGATCTCGCCGAAGCCCATGGAGTAGAACTCATAGATGTCGTCCGCCCGCTGCAGGTTATCCACTTTGTTGACGGCCACGACGACGGGCTTCTGCGAACGGAACAGAATCTGGGCGACTTCGCTGTCGGCCGGGGTTACGCCGGCTTTGGCATCCACCATGAAGATGATGACGTCCGCTTCTTCAATGGCCAGCTCCGCCTGCACGCGCACCGAGCGGAGAATATGGTCCTCCCCTTCGATCTCGATCCCGCCCGTATCAATGATGCTGAACTCCTGGTCGAGCCATTCGCCCCGTCCGTACAACCGGTCCCGGGTCACTCCGGGTTTATCTTCTACAATCGCCAGCTTATCTCCGATAATCCGGTTGAATATCGTGGATTTGCCCACATTCGGGCGGCCGACAATCGCAATAACAGGCCTTGCCATGCGCTTCATTCCTTTCTCTCTCTGCTGCTTACGACCCCCAAGACGGGAGACAAGTCTTCCCTGCAAAAAATAAAGTACCTGCCGCATCCGCGGACGAGCTCATGAGGAGCAAAACGGACGGAACCAGGTACTCGGGTGATCTGCGTCACCGCTTCACAGGGGTAACGTTCTGCACTGCTGTTCCGGCGGTCTTTGGCGGTTCCACAATTCGCCAGGCCCGCTCAGGCTACGCCATTATACCAAAATTTATGGAGCAAGTAAACGAGAAGGCGCTTCTTCTCCCCCATCCGCAGCGCCGTGAAGCGCGGGAGCCGCCCTGCGACGGAAGGCACTTACCCGTGCTTCACGATAATCAGCGTCCCGTTCTGCAGGTCATGGGCGGAGGCATCCATGATCTTCTCCAGCTTGAAGGCGACCTGCTGCTGCTCTTCCGGACTGGCCGTCACGAAGATCGGCGCCCCGCCGGCCACCTTGCTCTTATCCATCGTAATCACCGCAAGAATCTTGCCCATGCTATGCACCCGCCTTTCCGCCGGCCGGCACTTCCGCTTCCGTCGGCATGCGCACCGCGCTCTCGAGAATCGGGGATCGCAGAGCTACCGCGCGGGCCTTCTCGGCGTCCTTCTCCTGCGGGAGCAGCAGCACCGCCAGCCGGCCGTCCTTCATATCCAGCTTGGCCTGCGGAACAAGCGAAGGCTCGCCGTCGTCCCGGAACACCCCCATGATCGTCGACACATCATGAAGCAGAGCCTGCCGCTGACCGAGGTTCGCCAGCGTGATTCGTCCGTTCGGATTCTTAGGGGTCAGGATCAGCCCGATCGCCTGTTCCCGGATCACCCGCTGCGTATCGCTCAGGCCCACATTCATGATATAGATATCATCCACGAAGAGATTCGGTCCGTCCAGCCTCACCTGCGCCACCCGAATGTCGGCAATGTGGGAAATGCTTTTGCCCGACTTGAAATAGAAGGTGATCAGCATGGCGATCAGTCCCGCCGCAATCCCCCAGTACCAGGCGAACAGAATCGCGAAGAAGGCGGTGACGAAGGAAGTGAAGATCACCAGGTAGTTGCGCCCTTCGAACACCATGGCGATGCCTTCGATATAAGTGGCCCCCCGCGGAACCAGCTCCAGAGAGTCGATCTTGCTCAGCGTCTGGCGCTCCATGTTGCGTACGTCGCGGAACTGCTGGGCCGCCATGGCGAGGAAGGTCATCGCCGTGTAATTCTTGTCGAGCAGCGCGGGTACCGCCACAGAGCCGAGACCGGCCGCGATCACACCGAGCGACAGGTGTATAATCTTGCCGTGGGGGTAGGTCGGATACTGCCGGTAATCGGTGCGAAGCATCGCAATGCGGGACGCAACGCCGAACAGGATCCCGAGGATGATGCCAACATTATACTTCTGCTCTACGATCCACAGCCACATGACGAACCTCCTCTGTTCTTGGGCCTTACTCCTTGTCCCCCCGGAGACTGCTCCAGAGGAACCGGAGGGCCGAACGCACCGAGCGGTGGAGGGTGACCACCACCATGGAGCATCCCCTCACCGCATACACCGTCAGCCACCACCCGTCCTGAAAGGCGGGCCCGCCGATCACTCCCGCCCATGCTTCCTTGTGGGCGTAGAAGCTCATCGCCTCCCCCATCAGCAGACCGAGAGTCACCGAGCCGATCTGTGCGGCGGGCGAGCGGAGCAGCACGGCGCCGATCAGCCCGACCAGGAGCGCCGACGTGCACTCGGGGGTCACCACCACCAGCATCGGAGCCAGGGGCAGCGTTTCCCGGAGAAAAAAATGCACGGACGCCAGCAGCATCCCCACAGACAGCAGATGCAGCCGCAGCAGAACGCCGGGGGAACGTACAAGCACAGCAGCAGCCAGGGCGGTCAGCACCAGCATTACGCCGTTCACCGCCTGTTCTCCGGCCGGGAAGGACCAGGCCGTACCGATCAGCCAGCCCATAAAAAAAAGAGTAGACTCATACGAGTAATACCTCTTATTAGAACATCCTTCCAGCCGCTGGCGATCAGAATCAGCGATACGACGATCAGCAATAAGGACAAATACCCTGGATTCATTCGCTCTCACCCGCAGAAACAAGCTTCGACTCCCTATCCGTATTCAGGATAGGCAGCCGTGATCTCACTTCCGTAGTATGGCTTTCCATATTTAGTTTTAGTCACCGTGCGGCAAAGCCGCTGCGCCCCGCAAATTTGCGGATATCGATGCTTCTTGCGCTGCACCACTGCGCCGTATCGCCGGTAATAACGGCCGGCATGAGGTGAAGCTCTTCGACGGTGGATGCGCCCAAGGCCGTCATCACCAGCCGCAGTTCCGCATGGAGCGATTCGATGAAGCCGATCAGCGCCTCCGTTCCTTCTTCGCGCTGTACCCGCAGCATCGCCCCGGCCATACCGACAGCCGACGCGCCAAGGACCAGCGCTTTGGCCGCATCGAGCGCACCGGTGATGCCGCCTGTCGCGATAACCGGCGTACTCCGTCCCTCCGTACCTGGCCGCGCTTCCAACACCTCAAGCAGGGCGATGGCGGTAGGACAGCCCCAGTCGTTCAGCCACTCCATCGGCCTCGCTCTCCTGGCGTTCTCGATCGCTGCGAAGTTCGTGCCGCCTGCTCCGCCGACATCGATTGCCGCAGCACCGGTCTGCAGAAGCCGCTCCGCACTCTCCCGCACCATGCCGAAGCCTACTTCCTTGACGATGACGGGGACGCCGACGCCTTCCACAATCGTATGTATCCGCTCGAGCATGCCGGTAAAATCACGGTCCCCCTCCGGCATGATGAGCTCCTGCATGACATTCAGGTGAATCTGCAGCGCATCTGCCCGCAGCATCTCCACAGCACGCTTCGCCTGGTCCAGTGTCGCTTCGCTGCCCAGGTTGCCGAAGATGATCCCTTCTGGATTCACCTGCCGCACAATGCGGTAAGATGAAGCCACTTCGGGATTCTTCAAGGCGGACATCTGTGAACCGACCGCCATGGCCAGCCCCGTCTCACGGGCCGCTGCCGCCAGCTCCCGGTTAATTTCCTCCGTCTCGCGGGCTCCTCCGGTCATCGCATTAATAAGAATCGGCGAGCTCAAAGTGAGTTCGCCGATTCCGGTAACTAACGATATGCGATCGGAGGAGATCCCGGGAAGACAATTGGGGAGCAGCCGGATATCGCGGAAGCCCTGCGCTCCGCTGATGCCCTGCTGCAGAGCATGATGGACATGCTCCATTTTCCTTGGTATGCGCACCCTGGGTTCCTCTTTTCGTTATACTTGGACAGCCGGCCTAAGCCGGGCGGCCATCTTACTTGAACTTGCTCAGCTTGTCGCCGAAGCGCTCGCCGAGGGTCAGGTTCAGGGAAGACAGCTCTTCGTGGGAGACGGATTCTCTCTCTCTTCTTGGAGCTCTCTCACGGTCACCGCGCTCGCGCTCTTGTCTTGGTTCGCGGGCTGGAGCTTCTTCCGTTTCCTTAATGGAGAGGGAGATACGCTTCTCGTCCGGGTTCATGTCAAGCACTTTCACCTTGACTTCTTCCCCTTCTTTGAGCACTTCCTGCGGAGTTGCTACGTGACGGTGAGCGATCTGGGAGATATGTACCAGACCTTCTACGCCAGGAGCCACTTCGATGAAGGCACCGAACTGCACAAGACGCTTCACTGTACCGGTTACGATGTCACCGGTGTTGATGCGGCCCGCCACCTGCTGCCAAGGACCCGGCTGGGTAGCCTTGATGGACAGGGAGATGCGCTCGTTCTCCGGATCTACCTTCAGCACCTGCACCTGTACCTTGTCGCCTTCTTTCACGACTTCGGACGGCTTCTCAACATGGTGCCATGCCATCTCGGAGATGTGCACGAGGCCGTCCACGCCGCCGATATCCACGAATGCGCCGAACTGGGTCAGACGCTGAACCGTACCATCGAGCACCTGGCCGACGGACAGCTTCGCGAGTACTTCCTTCTTCTTGCCTTCGAACTCCTCGTCGAGAACATCCTTCTGGGAAAGGATGACCTTGTTCTTTTCGCGGTCCATTTCTTTCACGCGAAGACGAAGTGTGCGGCCTTTGTAATCGCTGAAATCTTCAACGAATGTACGCTCAACCATCGAAGCCGGAACGAAACCGCGCAGGCCTACGTCAACAACGAGACCGCCCTTAACCACTTCGGCAACCTTCGCTTCGAGGATCGTTTTGTTCTCCATGTCGGCAGCGAGCTTGTCCCAAGACTTCTCGCCGTCAACGGCACGCTTGGAGAGAACGAGCTTCTCTCTGTGATCGTCGATCGTGAGGACCTTGAGCTCGATTTCTTGGCCGATCTCCACGTTCTGGGAAGCATCGTCCACTTGCACGGAGGAAAGCTCCTTCACAGGAACAACGCCGTCATATTTGTAACCTACGTCAACAAACGCCTGGTCCGCATCCACCTTGATGACTTTCCCTTTGACGATGTCGCCCTTCTTGATGAAGGTTACGTCCGCCATGGACTCTTCCTGGGATACCTCGGCACCCTGCACTTCTTGAACTTCCTGGTCTTTAATTTCTTCTGACATGTTCAATACCCTCCTTAGCAACCTGACGACAATGTATTTGGATAAAAGCTAGCTTTCATCTTTTTCCTAAGTATTCCACGGTTTATCTTTTCGATTCGTGCTGTTTCACCATCGCGCGGATGGTATTCATGATCTTCTCCGTCGCTTGCTCCAAGCCTTCGGAGCCGCTACCCGCGAATTCGCTGAGATCCACCGGCGGCCCGTAGACCACTTTCATCGGCCGGAACAGCTTGTAGCCGCCGACGATCGCCGCAGGGATCACCGTAGCTCCCGACTTTATGGCGAGGCTTGCCGCCCCTTTCTTGCCCATGCCGCCAGCATTGCTGCGGGTTCCTTCAGGAAAGATCCCGAGCACGCTGCCTTCCTTGAGCAGATCCAGGGACAACCGGATCGATTCTTTGCTTACACCGCCGCGCTTGACGGGAAAAGCCGCGATTCGGGGAAGAATGTAGCTGAGTACAGGCATTTCAAAAAGCTCTGCCTTCGCCATATAGTGCACCTTGCGCTCCATCAGACATCCAAGCAGCGGAGGATCCCCGTTGCTCGTATGGTTCGCGCACAAGATGACCGGTCCCGTACGGGGAATGTTCTCCATCCCTTCGGCGCGAAGCCGGAAGAGGATACGGAATATTACCCGAAAGAGACTCCGAAAAAACCGATACAGCATGATTTATTTCCCTCCACCGACTCTGGACTGGCAAAGCTCCAATATCCGCTCCACCACTTCGGGGATCGTCATATCGGTTGTGTCCATCAAAACGGCGTCCGCCGCTTTGACGAGTGGCGAGGCTTCCCGCTGTTCGTCCATCCGGTCCCGGCGGGCGATGTCCAGCTCGAGCTGTTCGAGCGTCATCTCCGTCTGGGTATCGCAGATCTCCTTGAACCTCCGCTCTGCGCGGATTCTAACCGAGGCGGTCAGGAAGATCTTGACCTCCGCGTCCGGGAGCACATGGCTGCCGATATCCCGGCCGTCCATGACCACACCCTTGCCGGCGGCCATCTCCTTCTGCTTCGCGGTCAGAATGGAACGGATCTCCGCGACGGATGCGATTCGTGAGACGTTCCCCGTCACTTCGGCCGATCGAATCATGCCGGTGACGTCAAGCCCGTCCACATAAACCGTTTGCCCGTTCTCGCCGGGCACCAGACGAATCTCCGTCCGGCTTGTCAGTGCTATCATGTCCGCCGTGGCCTCCGCCGGAAGGTTCTCCTGCAGAATCTTCCAGGTGACGGCACGGTACATGGCCCCCGTATCGACATACACGAATCCGAGAGCCCCTGCCACCAAACGGGCGATGGTGCTCTTGCCCGCTCCGGCCGGACCGTCGATAGCGATGTTAAACTTTTCCAAGATGCGGCCTCCTTCTTGCCTGAAAGCGGACGAAACTTCCGAAGCTGCATTGCTCCGCTCCCATCCATCGCGGCAGCGGCATAGGGCGGCCCGGAATGATCCGGTGAAGCCAAGACCGCGGGTGCGAATCCTGCCGAATCACAAAAAAACAGGCCGAAGCCTTGAACGTAGAAAATTATACCATAGCTGTCCACCCGAATGCAAAACGACGAAGGGTCAGGGTCCGCTGCGTACTAAAGCCCCATGCTCGCCGTAAGGCGTTCCTTCCAGCTGCTCCACGCGGACCAGCAGGTAGCGGATCCTTGGGTTCTGCAAAAGCAGCTGGGAGGCAAGCAGCAGGGACAGCAGCACGACCAGCACGGCCACCGCCATTTTCTCCACCCGTCCGGCAACGCCCAAAAACAGCTCTTCGTATTCGTCCGCCTCTTCTCTTTCCTGCCTGCCGCAAGCCTTTCCCTGCATGACCTTCACCCCAAGCCTGAATTTGGAAGGTAGTGTGCCCTGCAGGCTGCGGTTCTATCCGCTATCTCTTGCGGATATCGAGCTGCCGCTCGAAACAATAGCGGATGATCTTCTGGCGGTCCTTGTCCGAGATCTCAGTGAAGCGCAGCATGAGCTGGTGCTTGCCCGACTCGTGCATCTTCACCCGTACGACCTCGGCGCTGAACGGAATGTGCTCCGGCGTGCCGCTCTTCATGTGAAGAAGGAGCCAGCAATCGAGCGACTGCCCTTCGCCGGCCCGGACCGTCGGCGGGCAGAGCAGGGACAAGCCTCCTCCGCTCACATCGTCGGTCAAGGCGACATGGCGCTCCCCGTCCGGCAGCCGGAGGGCGATCTCCAGCTCCGCAGGCACCCGCAGATAGCTTCTCCGCTGGATCTGGGTTACGGCTTCCGGCTCGGGCTTGCGGATAGCGACCAGCCGGATGACATCGTCGCGGAAGCCGCTCACTTCGGTATGGAAGTAATTCTTGACGCCGCCCTCCGCGATGAAATACACGGACAGCCCGTCGCCCTTGAACAATTTCTTCAGGCGGCCCGTACTCTCGTTGATCGGCACTTCCATAATGATCTCCGTATCGGTCACGTCAGCTATGCGGGACTTGTATTCCTGCCTGGCTTCCTCTTCATCTATGGATTCGATCTGGATATGCAGGATTTGATTCACTTTCGGAAGCAACGTCATCCCCCCGGGATTTTCTCTAGGCTGCAGCCCTGGCCCAAGCTCTTTCTTGTCGCACGCCATTCCCTATTATAGCATGCTGACCAAATATGGGAAGAGGCTCATCCCGAAGGGAAAGACCGGCGGCTCTCCCCTCAAATGAAAGAGCCCGTACCTAAGCCGGGCTCCGTCTGCTGCTTCTTACGCCTGAACCTCCGCCTCCTGTGCGCCGAGCTCGTCGATCTTCTCCTCAGCTCCGCTCTCCGCATTGATGTAGACGCGGTACATGCCGCCGTTCACCCGTCCGATGAACTGGTAGCACAGCACCTCCTCCTGGATATCGCTGCGGATCAGGGCCTGCGATGTGCTCTCCACTTCAAAGCTCGGATTGAGCGTCTTGCGCGCTTCCTCTTCCGACAGCTTCGGCTGCCTGAGCTGCCGGTCCTTCTTGTCGAACACATAATCGGAGGCCTCGAGCCCCGTCACTTCCCCGTTGTCCAGCGCCACCTTGACCGCCACCTTCTCGAGGTAGTTGATCACGTCGTTCTTGCGGGTGGCGAACGTAATATTCGCTTCATTGCCGTACTCGTCATAGGAAACGGCCGTCATGTCCTTGTAGCCGTGATCATCGAGGAACTGGGCCGCCATATCCCTGGCCTGCCGCAGCTCGAGCTGCTTCGCCGGAATCTCCCGCGCCGCCGAGAACCATAGCAGCTGCCCGCCTTTTTTGGAGAAGTCCATCAGCACGCCGTCCGTCGTACCGGGCTTCGGCACGCTGACGCTGTAGGACTGGTAGTCCGTGCCGGCTCCATTCTCGGTGACCTTCACGCCGGACGTATCGGCGAGTCTGAGGAACCTCGCGGCCTTCTGCTTGATGTCCTCGGGGGACTCTTCCATGCCTGCCAGCATCGTCATGTCCCGCTTCTGGTACATGCTCATAACCACGGGACTCCAGTCGATCTCCGAATACTCGCCGACCTTCAGGTCCATGGCCGAGAATCCGTCGATAATCGCATTGTCCTGCGGCTCCTTCTCGGTGACGAGCGCAAGCTCCACATCCATCCAGCGCAGGTTGCTCGCAAGCACCTTCGACTGAACGCCCCGCAGGTCGGCGGCAATCTCGCCCGCATGCTTGTACAGCGCCGAGAGCGTCTTCAGCTCGTTCTCGTCGAGCGGCTGCTTGCTCAGGTCACGGACGGCCGCCCGGTAGGAGAAATTCGAGATATTCGCCAGGAACTCTTCCGTCTTGTTGAAGGGAAGCAGCGTCAAGGGCAGCTGCGAGATCTCGTTCTGCGCCTGGCTGGTGATCCGCCATACATTGATGAGGCCCTTCTTGTAAGCGTCCTGCGACGTGGAATTCACCGCCAGGGTATTGCCGAGCTCCGTATGAAGCTTGTCCACATGGAAGCTCAGGTCGTGGAACGCCCGCTGGTACTGGTTCTCCGCCTTGATGAGCACGGAGTTCTTCTCCTGGTGCTCCATATATCCCCAGATCCCGGTACCCACCAGCGCCACGAGGAGAATCGGGAACATGACCATGCTGAGCCGTTTGTACATGACTTAAGATCTCCCTTCATCAGCAAAAGTTGGGCTTAGTGTTCGCCGGAAGGGAGCGCGTTTATGCACGGAAAGAAAGCCTCTGGCGGCTGATGCGGGAACACGGAGCGGCAGGGCTGTCCGTAAACAAAAAAAACCGGCATCTCGCCGGCTTCTTCTTCATCCCCTATTAAAAATCATGTGTTTCGATATGAAAATCCGAATTGTTGTTGCAGATGCACATTTTGAAGCCGGTATCTACGCGGCCCTTCTCCCTTCGTCCTTTCAGGACGAATTTCTCGCCGCAGTGCTTGCAGCGGATCGTGACTTTCACTCTCATGGTTACTGCCGTCATGCCCATCCTCCGGTTCTCTACTGGTTATGCTACCCAGTATAGACGGTTCCGTCAGATTTTAACCTGTTCTTCCCGGGTCACCATCCGAAGCGGAGACTTGGCGTTGGCGCGGTTCACCTTAAGCAGGCTGCGCACCCACAGGAACACCATCAGCGGCACCATGAACCAGATCCAGTAGGTCTTCGTGACGGCCAGAATGTAATCGAACGTCCCGTGCCAGAAGAACGGCAGCAGCAGAGCGTAAAGGAGGTGCTTGCGCTCTCCCCCGGCGGTGAACTTCGCCTTGCCGAAGTGATAGCCCATGATCACGCCGAACATCGCATGCCCCGACACCGGGAGGAACGCCCTCCACATCAGGAAGGAAAAGTCGGACCCGTGCAGGAAGGCGTAAAATACGTTCTCGAGTGTGGCGAAGCCAAGGGACACCGCCACCGAATACACAATCCCGTCATACGGTTCGTCGAACGAGGTGTGCTTGTAGATGATAAAGTAGACCAGGAACCACTTGAAGAACTCCTCCGGCAGGGAGGACGCCAGGAAGGAGAACAGAAAGGAGCCTTCTCCTAGCCCCAGCCCGAGCACCAGGGCCCGCTGCAGGACCATGATGGGAAAGACGAGCAGGACGCCGAAGAAAAACATCCGGAGCACGAGAGACACCGGCTCCGGCTGATAACGGTCCTTGAGATAAAAATAGCACAGCAGAGCGGCACCAGGCGCTATAGCCGCGGTTAAGATGGGTAAGACGCTCATGGTGACCCCTCCGATCCAGTTTTTGGTTTTTGGTTATATGAGCGTTCTTAGGAACTGTCTGCCGGGCCGATTTGTATAAATGCCTGCGGCCGCTGTTGAATCCGGATTCCCAATCAATCGATTAAAGGAAGGAATCCGGATTCAAAGGCGGCACGTAAACTCTACGGCTTTTATACAAATCAATTACACTCCGTCTCGCCCAGAACACTCAAAACGAAAAACCAAAACCGCCTTAAATAATAAAAAAAGAAAAGATTAAAACCGTTTGGTTACTTACACCCATTCTATATTAATTGACCCAGCCCCGGAACCGGGCGGCTTCGGCCATTTTGCGGACACCCACCATATAAGCGGCCAGACGCATGTCGACTTTTCGTGTCATATGAACATTATAGACATTCTCGAAGCCTTTTTCCATCATTTCTTGGAGTCTGGCATGCACTTCCGCTTCCGTCCAGTAGTATCCTTGATTGTTCTGCACCCACTCAAAGTACGACACAACTACGCCTCCGGCGCTGGCCAGCACGTCCGGCACGAGCAGCACGCCGCGGTCCGTAAGGATCTTCGTCGCCTCGATCGTGGTCGGGCCGTTGGCCGCTTCCACGATGATCGGTGCCTTGATGCGGCCGGCGTTCTCGGCCGTAATCTGGTTCTCGATGGCCGCCGGCACGAGGATGTCGCAGTCGAGCTCCAGCAGCTCCTGGTTGGTCAGCGTGTCCTTGAAGAGCTTCGTTACGGTGCCGAAGGAATCCCGCCGGTCCAGCAGGTATTCGATATCGAGACCGTCCGGATTGTACAGCCCCCCGTACACGTCGGAGATGCCGACTACGCAGGCTCCCATATCGTGCATGAATTTCGCCAGGTAGCTGCCGGCATTGCCGAAGCCCTGAATGACAACCCTGGCGTTCTTCAGCGGGATGCCCTTCTTCTTGAGCGCCTGGTCGATCATGATGGTCACGCCCTTGGCCGTGGCCGTCTCCCTGCCGTGCGATCCGCCGAGCACGATCGGCTTGCCGGTGATGAAGCCCGGGGCGTCGAATTCGCGGATCCGGCTGTATTCGTCCATCATCCATGCCATGATCTGCGAGTTCGTCATGACGTCCGGTGCCGGAATGTCCTTGGTCGGCCCCACGATCTGGGAGACCGCGCGCACATACCCGCGGCTCAGCCGCTCCAGCTCCCCGAAGGACATCTGCCTCGGGTCGCAGATCACTCCGCCTTTGCCGCCGCCGTAGGGCAGGTCCACGATCCCGCACTTCAGACTCATCCAGATGGAGAGGGCCTTCACCTCATCTTCATTCACATCGGGATGAAACCGTACCCCGCCCTTCGTCGGCCCTACCGCATCGTTGTGCTGCGCGCGGTAGCCGGTAAACACCTTCACGCTATTGTCGTCCATCCGCACGGGAATCCGCACCGTGAGCACACGAATCGGCTCCTTCAACAGTTCCACCATCGCTTCGGAGTAGCCGAGACGGGTAAGCGCCTGCTCGATGATGACTTGAGTCGAATGCAGCACATTCAAATTTTCGGACATACGGACCACCCTTATCTCATGAGAGTATGAATCACTGGATGCTTCAGCAGGAGGAGACCGCGCCCTGTTCCGGGTTCAGGCCCATTCAATTCTCAGTGCAGCTCGTCAAAGCGGGCTTTCCCGTCCAGAAACCGCAGGGGAACGGTCGCCAGCGGCCCGTTGCGGTGCTTCATCAGATGCAGGGCGGCCGGGTGCCCCTCCACCTTGGCCGGCGGTTCCGACGCGCACTGCGACTTCAGCAGCAGCATGACATCGGCCGATGCCTCCACCCCTTCGGGCAGACGCTCTTCGCCGATATCGCTCGGAATCGCCGCCACCACGGGGCCTCCCCACTCTCTTGACCACTGCTTCAGAGCATAGGCCAGCGAGGTCTGGTACTCCGCCGGCGTAACCCGGGGCACGGGCCCTCCGAGCGCGAGCGGAATCCGGTTGAGGTGGTCGATGAACACGACCGGCGTCTTTCCTGCAATCCCCGCGATCCGCTCGATAGAATTCAGCACCCGCTCCATCGTCGTATCCGGAGAGCATTCCAGTGTCCACTGCATTTTGCTGATGGGAATATACTGCTTGTTGGCTTCATTGACCTCATCCGGGGATACCGTACCGCCGAGCACCTTCTGGGGCTCCGTGCCGATCAGGCGGGCAATGCTCCGGGCCCACAGCTCGAAAGCGGTCATGTCCCACGAAACGTACACGACAGGCGTCCCGCCTAGTGCGATATGGTCGGCCATCTGCTTCATGAGCATCGTCTTGCCGGAGGAGGCGCACCCTGCCAAAAGATAGAGGCCGCTGTGCAGGCCGCCGAAAAGCACGTCGTCAAGCCGCTGGAAGCCCGTCGCCACGCCGGAGACCTGTCCCCGGTGCCGCTTCATGTATTCCTCCGTATATACCGTGATATTCTTGACATCCGGTGCGATCGGCAGCAGAAGCGATTCCTCCATCGTGTCGCCCAGCATCTGCGTGAACGTTTCCACCGGATTCTTGACCCGGCTGAAGAAGTCGTTCGCATCGCGGATGGATTCCGGCAGATTGACAATAAAGGACTGCTTTGCCGTAGATTGCAGCATGGTCTGTATTCTTACACTTTCGCGCCGCCCCAATTCATCGTTGCCCAAACAAATGAACACGCGCTTGTCCTTCAGCTTCTCCGCATGGCTTTCCTTGAACATCATCCAGACCGGCACGCAGACCGCCGGCAGGCGCGCCTGCGACAGGCTGAGCACGTCAAACACGCCGCTGACGAGCACGACGTCATCCGCGTCCTCCAGCACCTCTTCGTTAAACATATAATCTTCTACGCCGAGCAGGCTCTTGTACTTGGGCTCCCGGTTGTCGATGGACCGGCCGATGAGATCCACCACCGTCCCTTCGGCATTCTCGATGGGCAGAATGATGCGGTTCTCGAAGAAATCCCCGAGTTTGTCGGAAGCCACATAGAAGCCGATCCGACCCGGCTCGAAGCCGATGCGGTACTTTTCCACCGTTTCGGGCTCAATGCCCCGCCGCTGCAGATAAAAAAGCGCTTCCTCCCTAAGCTGTTTATGATAATGGTTCGCCAGTTGTTCCAGGTCATACGACGATTTAGCCGCCGTCGGTTTGTTTAAGCTCATGGACATGTTCTCTCTTCCTCCTGTCAATAACCGAATTCCGCAAAAAAAGCATTCCCCAAAAACGGACGTTTTTGTTGAATGCTTTACCATGTCTACAGCTTGTTTCTTCATGCGCAAATCTCTTGGAGCGCCGACGCCCGCCGGGCTGGTTGTTCTATTGGAATTTGGCGCAGAGCACCTTGACCGCATCGGACTCGATCACCGTCTTCCCGTATTCCTCAAGCATGGCTTGAGTCACGGAAGTCGATTCGCCGAATTCGGACAGCACTGCAACGATTGACTGCAGGCGCTTCTCTTCCATATCCACTGCATCGAGCAGCAGGATCCACTTGTTCTTAAACGAATATAACGTTCCCCCATCAATCAGAAGCGGGTTAATTACTTTCGCCATACGGAGCAGGTCTTCAAAATCATGGAAGGCGTACGTGATCTGGTCGGTTTCGTCCATCGTCACTTCCAGCTCGTACACTTCCTCCATTTCATCCTCAAGCGTGTCATCTCCGTGAGTGAGATTCATCTTCCCTCTGGTTACAATCACCATCATCCCTTGAGCCGGCATGGCAAGAACTTCAACGGCAAGCGGTCCTGTAGCGTCAAAGCCAAGCTCCATATAGGCTTGGTCCATCATTTCACTAAACAGCTCATGAACCTTGGGGATCTCTCTCCACATGTCATCCTTATGAATGCCCCGCTCCGTTAAGTCATCGAATGTGAGGAATATCCGTATCTTGTCCTGACTTAAACGCTCCATTTTCATACTGGATTCCTCCCTTGCCGACTGTATTAACAGCTTATGAAAATAGGTTCTCAAAGGTGAGATATGAACGTGAGTTAACAGCTTGTATTCCATGATACGACTATTATATCACAAACGTCAAAGAAAAGAACGGTTATCCCCCTAAATTTAAGCTTCATTTGCGGAAAAAGACAGGACCGCCGCCCCGGTAAGAGCGACGGCCCTGTCTTGAAGCGCAAACCGGCGCGGAATCAGTGGGCGCGGTGCTCTTCCTTCGCCTGATTGCTTGCCAGGATCTCAGCCACCGTAGCGGACAGAGCGGGGTCTTTCTTCACTATGTCTTCCACCTTGCTCAGGCCATCCGATGCGGAAAGCGCATCCTCGATCCCGCTCTCCTTCTTCGAGCGCGAAGAAGCGGCTTTGCTCTCCGAACGCTTCGGCTTCTCTTTCTTCTCCTGCCCGCCGGACAGCAGGTTGTTCATCGCGTCGCTGCTGCTCAAAGCGGATAAGAGCATCGGTCCTCTGCGGTTGGACAAGTAGACGGCTGCGGCGGCTCCAACCAGCCCGCCCAGCAGAAACGAACTCAGCTTCATTGGGATCCCTCCGTAATTTCGTATGCGTTAATTTCGTATTCGAAACTTATTTTCCGTTAGGAGGGCCGCTGGCATGCATGATAAAATAAGGAAGCCTTAAGGCGCGTACACCGCCTTTGGAACGAAGATTACCCCAAAATCCGCCGCATCTACCGTTACAATATCTGTCAGAGAGGAGCGAACTCACATGCCGTCACGAATGAGCCTGATCCTCCCGATGGGGGCGGCGATCCTGCTGGCCTCCTGCCAGGGGGCGGCCCCCTCTGCTTCCGGTGTCCCCGGCTCTCCCGTGAAACCGTCCGCCGGGCAGCCAGCCGATGCCGGCAGCCAGCCGGTCCAAGACGCCGTACCCGCCTCTCCACAACCGGCTCCGGGCAGCACCTCTGCAGCCCCGCCCCCGCCGGCCGCGGCGCCGGAAGCCCGGCCTGAGGCCGCCGTGAAGCGGTACAAGATGAATCCGCGAACCTATGATATTCAGCCGGTCGAGGGCTCGGGCGCACCCGCGAAAGCCGTGCTGCTTACGTTCGACGACGGACCGAAGGACCGGGACGTGCTGGAGTCGCTCCTCGGCACGCTCGAGCGGCACAAGGCCAAGGCGATCTTCTTCGTCAACGGCTACCGTGTCCGGCAGAAGCCCGAACTGCTGAAGCTGATCCACGAGCAGGGCCATACGGTCGGCAATCACTCCTGGGACCACATCGACCTGGCGAAAGAAAGCGCGGACAGCGTGAAGCGCCAGATCGGGGATGTGCAGAAGGAAGTGGAAGCGCTGACCGGAAAAGCGCCGCGCTTCTTCCGTCCTCCGTTCGGCTCCGGCGGGGAAGCGGTCCGTGCGGAAGCCAAGACGCAGAAGCTGCTCTACATGACCTGGTCCAATGGATCGAAGGACTGGGAGATGACCACGCAAAAAAACGACCCGCAAAAGGTCGTTACGAATGTGCTGGAGCAGCTTCGTCCCGGCAGCAATATCCTGATGCATGAGCTTCCCTGGACGGCCGAGGCCCTGGACACGCTGCTGACCCGGCTGGCCGGGCAGGGCTATCATTTCGCCGACCCTGCCGAACTCCTCTCCGAATAACCCTGATCCTTGGGGCCGGTCATGGCCCCGGATCTCCTCAATAAAGCCTCTGATAACCCCAAAATAAAAGTCCGATAACTAAGAGTACAAAAATCCAAAGCAGCGACCGATAAAAGAGAGGAAGCCATTTTTCTTTTTCGGTCGGATGCACGGTTTTACGCGGGGGAAGGTAGTGGTCGTCAGGTACGGCGGGGCCGGTTCCCGGTCTCTCCGCCTGCCCCCTCTGCCCTTCCGCGGGCAGGTATGGTTTGCGGTTCATCTATTCTTCTCTCCTATAGCGAAGAATACAGCCCATCAAGAAGTCGATCAGAAAATGGGCGAAAATCGGCGTCCACAGCGAGCCGGTCTGGATATAGATCCAGCCGAGCCCGTAGGAGATGCTGAATACCAGACCGGTCATCAGCCAGTGCTGAAGATACCGGATATGAATGGCGGCGAACAGGATGCTCGTCCAATAAGGCCCCCAGGCCGCCTGGATGGCGCCGCGGAACAGCACTTCTTCGCAGATCGAGACGATGAGGGACAGGAGCGCGATATGCCACAGCGCCCGGTTCCCGAAGATCATCTTGTTGACCCCCCCGTCGTCGGTCACCTCCGGCGGCACCCAGCGGGAGATTAGCAGATCCGCCGCCAGCACGATGAGGGCGAAGGAGCCCCCCCAGATCAGGATGGTACCAGGGTTGTCGATAGAGAAGAGACTGCCGAGCGAGGGTTTCTGGAACAGCATGATGACGGCCGCGATCAGGAGCACAAGCCCCTGCGTCATATACAGGTTGACCAGCAGCATCCGGTCATCAAGTTCGTGGACGTCCACCCTGCGGAATTTCAGATCTTTGAGCTTGAAATTGAATTTTTTCATTTGGTTTCCCTTTTTCGACAAAATTCCCTATACTTTGCAAACAACCCAAAATGAAACAGATTGTCAGCAGGAGGTGCTTCCTATGCAAAAACGTCTCAGTGGTTCGGACTACCTGTATGTCGTAACGTTTATCTTCATGCTGGTCGTGGCTCTCGGCGCCTTCTTTCTCGGGCTGAAGCTAGGACAGCAAAAGTCGGACGCGAAATACGAGGCGCTGATCGTCAAAAAGAATGAAGAGGAACACGGGTTCACCGCGTACCACCAGCAGTATCTGGTCTCGTTCTATCATACCATCTACCAGCCCTACAGGGAATTTCACAAGAGCTGGTTCGAGAAGACCGACGATCTCCAGAGCGGTTCCATCGATCCGGCCGGCATGGTCAAGGAGCTGAAGAAGCTTGCAGATGAAACCTATGCCGTGCTCGGGAGCAAAACCATGCCCGACTCCTCCCCTATGCTCAAGGATGCGCATACGGACTATATGAGAAGCCTCAAGCTGTTCAGCGAGGGACTGGGAGGCCTCTCCTCCAAAGCGGGCAGCCAATCGCACGGTGAGTTCCTGAAGAGCATCGCAGGCGATGCTTATCTGAATGAAGCGAAGAATTACGCGCTCAAGGCCGAGAAGGAGTATTACGGCTCCATTATCTTATGGAACCAGTCCGTGAACCCGCAGTTCGCGGCGATCGATGTGAGCCAGAATCTGAGTCTGTCGGACTGGAATGCCCTGCCTCTCAACACGAAAAACGATTATGCCGCCCAGCTCATGCTGTCCAGCAAAGTGTTCCAGGCATTCACGCCCCAGGATCTGACGATCCGCATCGACGAGATGGCCTCAAGCGGCCAGGCGAAGAACATGGGCATCGGGCAGGTCAAGCAGGTCATGGACATGCTCGTAGCCACGGAAGCGGTACGTCCGGGTGACTTCCTGCGCGGAAAGGACAAGCGCTACGGCAGCGAAACCCTGCCGCAGCTGCCCTTCTTCACCAACTGAGAGGCTATGCAAGCCGCAAGCCGCGGTCCCCAAATGGACCGCGGTTTTTGTATTCTTCAGCCGGTACGCAGCTGATTCAGTCGTACTGGAAGCCGCGGAGCGAGGCGATGGCCGCCATTCCCCCGTCGACGTTCACCAGATTATCGAAGCCCTGCTGGCGCAGATACAAGCAGACGTTGACGCTGCGCACCCCATGGGCGCATACCACGTAGATGCTCCGGTCCCTGGGGAGCTCCTCCATCCGTGCCGGAATCGTGTTCATCGGCATAAGCACCGCGCGGTCATCGTGATAGTATTCCCATTCGTAAGGCTCCCGTACATCCAGGATCATCTGGCCCTCGAGCTCTCCTCCCTCCAGCATTTCCTGAAAGGCGGCGGGATCGATCCGCTGAATATCCGTCATCTTTTTTCCCTCCTGTCCGGGCAGACTTTGCGCTGCTTTTCCTATCATACCATGCGCAGCGACGCCCGAAAACTCGGGCGGGGAGCCGATCGACGGGACCGCGCCGGCTTTGGGGAGCCTTCTCGCCGTCACATTTCATCAAACTCGTGAATTTTATGTAAATATCCGATTTTTTATTGCGTTTTTCGGCCAATAGACTTACAATAACAGTATACATCCGCCCGAATGTTCGGACATTCCTTTCAACTGCCTGCTTTCGGATGATTCGGCTGAGCGGTGCGAAACCTATTGACTAGGTCCGCATCCGCATGATAAGCTAATGAAAATTTTAGATCTAACATGCTATGACGGAGCCAAGCATAGTCCGAAACGTTCAGAGAGCCGGTGGTCGGTGCGAACCGGGTCGTTCTCGATATGCGGAGCACTCCTGAGTTGCTGAGGCGAACTTTACAGTAGTCCCAGCCGGCCGGAAGCCGTTACCCTTCCAGGTCTGTCCATCAGGCAGACCCTTGAGGCTGTCCGCGCGAGCGTGCAGCGAATTAGGGTGGTACCACGAGATCAGTAACTCCTCGTCCCTTGTATACGCTAGTCGTGTCGGGATCGGGGAGTTTTTTGCGTTGCAAAAAGCGGAGTGGATCCCCTCCTTCACGGCCGCAGGAAGTTTGGCCTGAGGCTCCACCGCGGTTTTTACAACGCAAAAGTTGTAGGTTAAAAAGGGAAGTCAGCAAGGACATCAGACCAAGGAAGAAAAAAATGGAGGTATCGTGAAAATGTTCAAAGTGTTAGTCATGGATGGAATCAGCGACATGGGGATTCAACTGCTCTACGACGCGCCGGATGTGGAAGTAGAGAAAAAGAACGGCCTGTCCGAGGACGAGCTCGTTGCCATCATCGCAGACTACGACGCTCTGCTTGTCCGCAGCGCTACGAAGGTTACCGACCGTGTGATGGCCGCCGGCAGCAGGCTCAAGGTCGTAGGCCGTGCCGGTGTCGGCGTCGACAACATTGACCTCGCAGCGGCAACCAACCGCGGCATCGTCGTCATCAACGCGCCGGACGGCAACACGATCGCCACTTGCGAGCTCACCTTCGCCATGATGATGTCGCTTGCGCGCACCATCCCTCAAGCCTATAAGAAGACGATCGGCGGCGAGTGGGACCGCAAGACGTTCGTCGGCGTGGAACTGCGCAACAAAGTGCTCGGCGTCCTCGGCATGGGCCGGATCGGTTCCGAAGTTGCCCGCCGTGCGAAAGCCTTCGGCATGGAAGTCCGCGGCTACGACCCGTTTCTGACCGAAGATCGTGCCGAGAAGCTTGGCGTCAAGCTCGGCACCGTGGATGAGATCTGCCGTGTGGCCGACTTCATTACCGTGCACACGCCGCTCACGAGCGAAACCCGCCACATGATCTCGGGCCCTCAGTTCGAGATCATGAAGAAAGGCGCACGGATCATCAACTGTGCCCGCGGCGGCATCATCGACGAGATGGCGCTTGTGGAAGCGATCGACCAGGGCATCGTTGCCGGCGCCGCATTCGACGTATTCGAGCAGGAGCCGCCTCGTGCCGACCACCCGTTCCTGAACAACCCGAAGATCATCGTGACTCCGCATCTCGGCGCCTCGACCGTAGAAGCACAGGAGAACGTAGCGATCGACGTATCGGAAGAAGTGCTTCACATCCTCCGCGATGAGCCGTTCAAGAACGCCGTCAACATGCCGCAGGTGCCTGCGAATGTGCTGAACACCCTGCAGCCTTACTTCGGCCTCGGCCTCAAACTCGGCGCCCTGCTCGGCCAGACGATCGACGGAGCGGTAAGCGAGATCGTCGTCTCCTACTCCGGCGAACTGACAGGTGTGGATACAGCCCCGCTGACGCGCCACATCGTCAAGGGTGTGCTGGAGAAGCAGCTTGAAGGAGTCAACATCGTCAATGCGATGCATCTGGCCAAATCCCGCGAGATCAACATCGTCGTTCAGCAGTCCACTGCTGCCAAGACGTTCACGAACCTGGTCTCCGTCACCCTGAAGACCAAGAACGAAGAGCGCCTGATGGCCGGCACCCTGCTCTCGGGCTACGGCGAGCGGATCGTCCAGATCGACCAGTATCCGGTCGATATCGCACCGGCAGGCAACCTGCTCCTGATCTCCCACACGGACAAACCGGGGATCATCGGCAAGGTCGGCACCCTGCTCGGCACGAACGACGTCAACATTGCCACCATGCAGGTAGGCCGGAAGGTCATCGGCGGCCAGGCGATCATGATTCTCACCACCGACAAGCAGACGCCAACCGACGTGATCGCCCAGCTTGAGCAGCTGCCTGAACTGACGAAGGTCCGCGAACTGACGCTCTAATCCATCCTTTTGTTTCACGAACAACAAGAAAAAAACAAGACATTCAACAAAAAAAGAAAGCTTCCGATGACGAATCGGAGGCTTTCTTGTGGTTTTTATGGAGTTTGGACCGGAAGCGTGATGGAAAATGTCGTCCCTTGGCCCGGCTGGCTCTTGGCCGACACGACACCCCGGTGGGCTTCCACGATATTCTTGACGATGGAGAGCCCGAGTCCCGTACCGCCGGAGACCCCGCGCGTTCTCGCCTTGTCCGCTTTGTAGAAGCGTTCGAAGATGAAAGGCAGGTCGGCCGCCGGTATCCCGTAGCCCTGGTCCGCCACTTCGATCAGAACGGCCGGGTCGCCCTTATGCCTCGTACCGGAGGCACTGAGCCTGATCTCCGCGCCGGCCGGCGTATGCCGGATCGCATTATCGAGCAGGTTGGTCAGCACCTGTTCGAGGCGGTCCTCGTCGGCCTGGCGCAGGATCAGCTCCGTCTCCGGCACGATGCAGTTCAATGTAATGTCTCGTTCCTTCGAGAGCGCCATGAACTTGCGCTGGATGCGTCTCAGGAAGACGCGCACGTCGAGCTCCCGGAACGCCATCTCCATGTTGCCGGTCTCGAGCTTCGCAAGGTCCAGCAGATCTGCGACCAGCCGGCCCATGCGCAGCGATTCGTCGTAGATGACCTGCGCGAGCTCCTTGCGCTCCTCCGGCGTCGCCGCAATGTCATCGATCAGCGCCTCACTGTAGCCCTGCAGCATCGACAGCGGCGTCCGCAGCTCATGCGAGACATTGGCCACGAAGTCCTTGCGCACCTTGTCGAGGCGGTATTCCTCTGTGACATCCCGCATCACGGCCACGACTCCGCGGACGACATCGTGGGCATACAGTGGAGCCATCACCACCGACCATACTTCACTCTGTACGTGAACCTTGGAAGTCAACTCCTGCGCTTCGTCGATGACGGTATCGAACAGCGGCCTCAGCGGCTCCGGAATGTAGGCGACAGGAAGCGCCGACCAATCCGTCTCCGCCGTATCATCGGCACCCTCCGCCTGCTCAGGCCATTCGATGCGGTTCCACTCCCGGACATTCCTGGCTCCCGGCGGGTTCGTGAGGATGACTCTGCCCTCCGAGTCGAAAGTCACTACGGCATCGGCCATACTCCGCAGCACGGAAGCGAGGTGCTCCTTCTCATGACTGAGCGCTTTGATCGTGTCCGATAGCTGCTCTCCCATGTGGTTGAACGTCTTGCCGAGCTCCCCGATCTCATCGGAGGAGGCGATCGGCACCCGGGTGCCGTACTCCCCTTTTGAGATAAGATCCGCCGCTTTTTTGAGCTTCTGCAGCGGTCTCGTGATCTGGGTCAGCAGGAAGAAAGCGAAGAACGTCGTCATGAGGAACCCGCAGACGCCGACGACCACGAACAGCCGCTTGACGTATTCCTGCGTCTCTTCCGAGGACTGGGTCAGCTGATACAGAATCAGCGCGCCGCCGATCTTCGCCCCGCTCTGGTCCATGAAGGGCACCGCCACCGCCGTGTACTCCATCGTCAGAGGCGGCTTCGGTCCGATTCCGCTGAGCTGGTTATTGATCGTCTCCCCGGCGAACACCTTCTTCAGATCCTCTTCGAGGAAGAAATCGAGCGGCTCGTAGATGCGGCTGTCCGACACGCCGACCGGCGCCTCCACCCGGCTGAAGTCCGGTGCGGCAAGGACCACGTTGGCCCCCTGCGCACTGAGAAGCTCATTGACAACCTGAAGGTAGCGCTGCTCCTCCTTGTGCAGGGAGATCTCGCTTGCGACTTTCTGCGCCAGCCGGTTCAGCGTCTCCACCTGATCGGAGGACTTCGGGAAAGAAGTCTCGATATATTGGAACAGGAATACGCTGAGGGTCAGCAGTACAACGACTACGAGCCCGATGATCGTAATCCAGAGCTTCCCGACTATCGTCCGTAGGATAAACACGTTATTTCGGCACCTCGAGCTTGTAGCCGACGCCCCACACGGTGGTGATCATCGATGCGGCTTCCGGCGATACCTTGTTGAGCTTCTCTCTCAGCCGCTTGACATGGGTGTCCACCGTCCGCAGATCGCCGAAGAACTCGTAGTTCCATACGTCCTTCAGCAGCTCTTCGCGGGAGAACACCTTATCCGGCGAAACCGCGAGATAATGCAGCAGCTCGTACTCCTTCGGCGTCAAGGCAACCTCCTGCCCTCCGGCCGTTACCCGGTGGGCGTCATGCTCGATGACGAGGTTCGGGAAGACGATGTTGTTCGAGGAGTTCACTTCCTTCGACAGGTAAGCCGTCACCGAGGAACGGCGCAGGATCGCCTTGACCCGGTAGATGACCTCACGCGGGGAGAACGGCTTGACGACGTAATCGTCGGCGCCGGATTCGAAGCCCTGCACGCGGTTCGTCTCTTCCCCGCGGGCCGTCAGCATGATCACCGGGGTCGACTTGACCTGGCGCAGCCGGGCGCATACCTCATTGCCGTCAATGCCGGGCAGCATGACATCGAGGAGGATGAGATCGTAATCGGTCTCGAGCGCTTTGGCCAGCGCCGACTCCCCGTCCTCCGCCTCGTCGATTCGGTAGTTCTCCTTTTCCAGATACATGCGAAGAAGCCGGCGGATCCGCTCCTCATCGTCCACGACCAGGATATTCATTTTCACTTCCGACATAGTTCAGCCTCATTTCACTGGAATGTTCCGGGTATCCTTACGTACCGGAGTACGAGTGCAGACCTGCAATCACAAGGTTTACTCCCACGAGTGTAAACATGACCACGAGGAAGCCGATGACCGAGAGCCAGGCCGACGGCTTGCCCTGCCAGCCCCGCGACAGCCGAAGGTGCAGGTAGGCCGCGTAGAACAGCCAGACGATCAGCGCCCAGACCTCCTTGGGGTCCCAGCCCCAGAAGCGGCCCCAGGCCTCATGCGCCCAGATCATGGCGAAGATCAGCGCGCCGAGCGTGAAGATCGGATAGCCGATGGCGATCGCCCGGTAGGCGATCTCGTCGACATCGTCCGGATCGACGCCCCGGGTCAGCGGCTGCAGTGCCGCCCCCAGCGGCTTGCGTGCGATCAACCGCAGAATGCCGTACAGAATGGCGCCGCCGAGCACCGACCAGACGACCGTGTTGAGCTTGCGTCCGGCGTTGGCGCCGTGCATCCAGCTCGGCGCTTCGAACAGCGGCGAGGTCATACCGAGGAACGGCTGCATCTCAGTCGTTTTGCTCTCGAACGGCTTCACGATCGGCGGAAGCACATACTTGACCTCCTGCCGGACCGTCTGCTCCGTATTGTCGGTTCCGATGACCTTGACGTCCGTCTCGAACTTGGCGCTGTAGCCTGCCGCATTGAAGCTGAAGATGGAGGCGACGAAGGCCGTAATCATCACCAGCGTGAAGATCGTGAATTCCACCCCGCGCTGTTCACGGCGGTGCTTCTTCTCCTTCGAGGAGAAGTCCACCGCCTGCAGCAGGTACATCAGCCCGCCGGCAAAGCCGACGGCAAAGAACGCCTCGCCGAGCGCCGCTGTGGTCACGTGGATCTTGAGCCAGTAGCTCTGCAGCGCCGGAATCAGCGGCTGAATCTCACGCGGGAACACGGAGGCGTAGCCGATAATGATCACCGCCAGCGGCAGTGCGAACACCCCGAGCAGCGAGGTACGGTAGATCAGATAGACCACGATGAAAGCCAGTACGATCATCATGGCCAGGAAGGTCATGAACTCGTACATGTTGCTTGTCGGGATATGCCCGGCTTCCGCCCAGCGGGTGAAGAAGAAGCCGAGGTGGGACAGGAAGCCGATAATGGTCAGGATCAGTCCGATGCGTCCCCAGCGGCGGGCATAGGCATCCGGGTCCTGCACCTGAACGGACCAGCGCCCCGTGATGGCGATGACAAAGCCCATCATGGCGAGGCCGTAAATAATAAAAGCAATCAGCAGTAGCGTGCTGCTCACGAAGGAATCACCTTTCTCTCCAGCGTCTTGGGATCGACCTCGATCCCGGTCTTGCGCAGTACCTCGGACACCTCTTTACGGATCCCGTACCAGTTCTTGTTCGTATGGGCACCCAGCGCGAGGCGTCCTCCGTCGATCCGCAGCCAGATGCGCCGGTGATGCCAATAGAAGCCCATCGTGAGCCCGATCATGGAGATCGCGGCCCCGACCCAGATGAACGGCATCGCGCGGTCCACCCGGATATTCAGGTAGGAGATATATTCGGAGATCTGCACGTCCTCCATGGAGCCGACCGACAGTTCAAGCTTGTCCGCCAGCGCCCCGTTGATGTCATCCTGCCGGAAGTTCACCTTATCCACCTGGCGCGGGAAGTACATGTAGGGCTCGCCCTCTGGCTTCAGCCCCGGCCCTGTGACCGTGAAGACGAAGGCCGGCATCTTCGGCTCCTTCGACTTGGTCAAAGGCGCCCCTTTGTCGCTCAGGCCGAATTCAGGGAAATAGGCCTGCAGCTTAAGCCGGTAAGGGCCCGCCTGATACTCGTCCGCAGGATCGGCCATCGGCAGCGTGAACGAGCCGTAATTCTCGCCGGTCACTTTGTTCTTCAGCGATGGCTTCACGGAGATCAGCATCGGCGACGGCTTGAAGTCGAACTGGAAGGCAAGCAGCCCCTTGTACTCCAGCGGCTTGTTCACAATGATATCCTGCCGGTGCACTTCCGTCAGCACGGGCTTCTTCGACGGATCGTCGCAGTCCTGCGTACAGCGGTAGAGCACCGCTTTCGTCTCATACACCTTCGGCACATCCTGGCCCTTGGCGCGAAAATCGTCCGAAAGCTCCTCGGGCTTGTAGAATTCCAGCGTGAACTTCTCGTTCTTGAGGTAGTAATCGGTTTCGGGAATGTGCACGGTCTGCCCTTCCGGGAACGCCAGATGCTGGTCCATATGCCATCCCGGAATGCTGCGCATCAGCACGGCACCGAGGAAGATGATTAACCCGATATGATTGATATAAGGCCCCCACCGGCTGAACCGGTTCTTCTCGGCAAGCAGGGCGGTTCCATCCGTATGTACCTTGTAGTGCTTCCGGCGCAGCGCCTCCGCGGCCTTCCGGGTCCACACTTCGGCGGAGTCCTCACCCGAGGCCTCAGTCCGCGGCACGTCAGCGGAGAAGGTAACCTTCTGCCGGGTGATGAAGTTCAGGTGCTTGCGGATCTGCTGCTTGTTCAGCGCCCTGTACAGCGGCAGCACGCGGTCCAGCGAGCAGACGATGAGCGAGGTGCCGATCATGAACAGCAGCGTGATGTACCACCACGATTCGAAGGTATGGGACAGTCCGAGCTTGTAGTACCATTCGCCCGTCGTTCCGTAATTGTCCTTGTAGTAGGACGGGTCGAAGTTCAGGAACGTGCTCTCCTGCGGATAGATCGTGCCGAGGGCCGATCCCAGCAGGGTGATGATAATGAGATAGATAGCCACCTTCACCGAGGAAAAAAAGTTCCACACCCGGTCAAGCACGCCGGGATTCGACCGCTGGGACCTGCGGGCGACGCCGTCGTACTTCATCTCGAGCGGCTCGCTGCCCCCGTCCTCCTGCAGCGGTTTGCCGCAGGATTCGCAGAGCAGGGTGCCGACATGATTCTGATGGCCGCATTCGCATTTTGTGTTGTGAATCATGTGTCCTCCTGTGTGCGCCTGTTCCGCCTGTGAAATGAAAGAGAGAGTTCATTCCCTGTCTTGGAAAGCGCTGCAGCAAGCTTACCCAAACACCGAAGCCCCGTCGCGGGAAACCGGGCGGCGGGCTGGCGGCAGCTGCGCGGGTCCGCGCACACTCTATTGTTGTTGTAATAAAGACGACAGCGTCCGCTCGATGAAAGGCTCGTCCATCTCGCCGACCTTAATGGCTGCAATCGTACCGTCCCCGTTAAGGAAGAACGTGGTCGGATACTCCTTCACGCCGAAGCGCTTGCGCATCGTCTCGTCCTTGTCGAAGAGGATCGGGAAGGTTACGCCCGTCTCCTTGACGTAATTCTCGACGGCCACCTTCGGCTCGTCCAGGTTCAGACCGAGAATCGCGACCTTGTCGCCCCACTTGGCATGCTGGCGTTCAAGCGCCGGCATCTCGTTGCGGCACGGTTCACAGAACGTGCCCCAGAAGTTGACGACGACCGGCTTGCCTTCGTAATCCGAGAGGTTATGCGTCTTTCCGTCGAGGCCGAGCAGCTTGAAATTCGGAGCAGCGCTTCCTGCGACGGGCTTCTCCTCTTTTGAGAACAAGTTGTTTGCGAGGGTTAATCCGCCGATAACCAGGATCACAGCCAAGATGCTGATTTGAATCCACTGCCTATGTTTTCCCATGATCCCCCACCTTCAAACGGCTCATACTGCAACAGTTCTATTATAACGAAATGAGTTACTTCCTTTTATTCACCTTTTTGAATTTTATGTGACTCCCGGGGCTTCTTCCCTTCCCGCGTACCGGCAGCGAGCGCGCTGGCTCTCAGCTCCTCGATCTCGTCCTGGGTCAGGAAGCGGTAGCGGCCGCGGGGCACGCCCGTCAGCTGAATCGGCCCGAACTGTACGCGCTTCAGCTTGTTCACCGGATGATGAATCGCATCGAACATCCGTCTCACCTGCCGGTTGCGGCCCTCGTAGATGGTGATCTTGATGACGGCTTCGTTGTTGTCCTGATCGATGTCCTGGTACTCCACCTCGGCGGGGGCCGTCATGCCGTCCTCGAGCTTGATGCCCTGGCTCAGCTTCTCGAGCTGGCTGCCGTGAGGCACGCCGCGGACCGTCGCCAGGTAGGTTCTCGGCACGTGATGCTTCGGATGGGTGAGCAGGTGGGCGAACTCACCGTCATTTGTGAGCAGCAGCAGACCTTCCGTATCGTAATCGAGCCGGCCGATCGGATAGATACGCTCCTTGATGTCTTTGAAAAATTCGGTGACCGTCTTGCGGCCTTCCGGATCCTGGGCGCTCGTAATGACGCCCTTCGGTTTATTGAAGAGCACGTACACTTTCGTTTGGCGGCGGATCGATTTGCCGTCCACTTTGATTTTGTCCAGGGCCGGATTCACTTTAACGCCGAGCGTCGTGACCACCTCATCGTTCACCTGTACGCGCCCTGCCGTAATCAATTCTTCACATTTGCGCCTGGAAGCCACACCGGCTTCGGCCAATACTTTTTGCAATCTTTCCATTCGTGGTTTCACCTCAAGCTAATGATAACGATCCTCGGGTGAAATCACAAGTTGAGCCCATGGAAAAATGGCCCCGGGGCAGGTAACCGTGTGGGGAAAAATGTCGTCGGGCTTGAAACGGTACATTTCCGAGAGGCGGAGAACCAGTTTGTTCAGCAGAAAAAATTGCTCCTTCTCTTCGGCGGAGAGAGCTTGCCCCGGTGTGGAGAACTCTCCTTCGAGGCAGATATGGATATAGAGGGGATCGGTTTGTTCGGAGGAGGGGATGATCGCGCCCTGCTTGGTGATGAAGAAATCGTAGCCTCTGCCGTTGATCGAAGGGCAGACGGAACGATGGATGACAATGCCGTAGAACTGCATGCAGCTCACCTCTTCGCGGTTGACTGCTGGCAGTATATGCCCGGGGATGGGCGGTGGTGCCATTCGGCGGAGGCTTGCGGCGGGTCTTGCGATGGGCTCACATCGGTGTCTTGCGAAAAAACACTGTCGGCCCCGCATCCTGCCGGGCCGGCTACATGAAGACGAGGTAGCAGACCACGATGGATGCGATGAAGCCGACAGCGTCGGAGATGAGACCTACCTTGAGCGCGTAGCCCGCCTTGCGGATGCCGATCGCGCCGAAGTAGACGGTGATGACATACAGCGTCGTGTCCGTACTGCCCTGGATCGTGGAGGCGATCCGGCCGACCATGGAATCGGGCCCGAACTGCGAGATGAGGTCGGTCGTGAAGGCGAGCGAGCCGGCGCCCGTAATCGGCCGCAGGAAAGCCAGCGGAATGATTTCGCTCGGCACGCCGATCTCTTCGCACAGCGGCTTGAGCCAGCCGATGAACAGATCCATGGCGCCCGACGCGCGGAAGACGGAGATCGCCACCATCATGCCGACCAGATGCGGGATAATCCGGATGGCCGTATCAAAGCCGTCCTTGGCCCCGTCCACGAACGATTCGTAGACGGGCACCTTGCGGTAGGCGGCATACAGCGGGATGAACACGATGATGACGGGAATCGCCCAGGCGGAGATCAGATTGACGAAATCATACACGGCGCGTTCATCCTTTCACCGGCGGAATGGGCGTGTAGCGTTTGCGGTACCATTTGTCCACCAGAATGGCGGCCAGGGTCGATATGAACGTGGCGATGAGCGTCGTTCCGACGATCTCCGCCGGATTCGCGGAGTCATAGCTCATGCGGATGGCAATCAGCGTGGTCGGCACCAGCGTGATGCTCGCCGTATTCAGGGCCAGCAGGGTGCACATCGCCGGCGAGGCGATATCCTTGTGGGGATTAAGGCGCTGCAGCTCCTGCATCGCCTTGATTCCCATGGGAGTGGCGGCATTCCCGAGGCCGAAAATATTGGCGCTCATGTTCGACATGATATAGCCGAGGGCCGGGTGATTCCTCGGAATGCCGGGGAACAGCCAGCGGACGATGGGGCTGAGCAGACGGGCCATCGCCTGCAGCAGCCCCGCGTCTTCGGCGATCCGCATGACCCCAAGCCAGAAGACCATGATGGAGATGAGACCGAAGCAGACGGTGACCCCGCTCTTCGCCCCGTCGAACACCGCCTCGGTCACCAGCTCGATCCGGCCCTGAAAAGCGGCGACGACGAATCCCGCGACAATGAAGAACAGCCAGATAAAGTTGACCATACGGCTTCCTCTCCTTCCTTAGTCCGCATGTCCCGTGAAGAGCACGCGGGTCAGCGCCTCCAATATGTAGAGCCAGCGGCCGGCCTGCGTCGCCCCCTGATAGTCGTTCTCCTTCGAGGAGAAGACCGGGCTGTCCCCCCACCGCAGACGGGGGCTGTCCTTCGGAACCAGCGGTACGGACCCGACCACTTTGCCGTTCAGCTGAAACTCAAGCCGCCCCGCATCCCCGAGCCGGTAAGCGGTGGAGAGCGGATCGTTCAGCACGGGCTGGCGGGTGAACTGGCCGCGCTCCTTCTCTTCCGCCGCATAACGGAAGCCGGCACCGGCGACCAGCTCCGTCCCCCCGACGGCTCGCCTTTGCCGATGAGCCCGAAGAGCGGATAGTGCTGGAACCCGTAATCGAGCAGCCTGGCGTGGTCGATCCAATCATTGGGGTCGTTGAGGGTAACGACGGCGAGCTGCTGGCCGCCGCGGGTGGCGGAGGAAACAAGGCAGCGTTTGGCAAGCTTGGTGTAGCCCGTCTTTACTCCGTCGGAGCCGTCGTACAGATTGAGCATCTTGTTCTTGTTAAGCCAGGTGTAATCCCAGGACTCATTGGGATTAGGCACCTTCTTCACCTTGGTCTTCACGATCTCGCGGAAGACCGGGTTCCTCAGCGCATAAGCGGTCAGCTTGGCCATATCGTTGGCCGTCGAATAATGCCCTTCCTCATCGAGCCCCGACGGGTTCCTGAAGCTCGAGTTGTTCATGCCGATCATGCGCGCCTTCTCATTCATGAGGTAGGCGAAGCCTTCCACCGTTCCGCCGACATGCTCGGCAATCGTCGTAGCCGCGTCGTTGCCCGATCGGAGCATCATGCCGAACAGCAGGTCCTTGAGCACCATCTCCTCGCCCAGCTTCAAATAGATCGAGGAGCCTTCCTTGCCGAACGCATTCTTGCTGACCTTGGCCTTGTCCGTAAGCGTCCCGTGTTCAATGGCCACGATAGCCGTCATAATCTTGGTCAGGGAAGCGATCCGCATCTGCTTGTCCCCATGGGAGCTGTGCAGGATGCGGCCGGAAGTGACATCGATCAGGGCGGCGGCCTCCGCGCTTGTCGAGATGCCGGGGGCGGCGGTGGCGGCGCCCGGCAGGAGCGTACCGGTGAACAGCAACAGCAGGGCAAGCAGCAGACATCCTCTTCTCATCGCGATCCTCCCACATCTAAAAAACGGGGTCTTCGGAGCAGGCATGTCCCGGTACCCGGTGCATCCTCTTGTCCGGTCCCATCTTGTACATGTATATGCTTGTCAGGGCTCGATATGAACCTATGGTTTAAGATAAACGGCTTCGCCGTCCTTCAAGCTGCCGGCCCCTCCAGCAGCAAAAAACCGTCCGGGTGCCGGACGGTTCAATGCACGTGCTGCCATGATATGGGGGACGTGGAGAAATGAAATGACGCTCCGTCCGCCCTTTTAACACCAGCCCTTGGATTTCCTGCCCCGCTGGTCTACAAAGTCAGCGGTTCGATACAATCCGGCGCTTCATGCTGGACCCGTCCGACCTTGGGATCGACCGGATAATACCGCATCGCCTCCGCCGGGTAAGGCCTCAGCAGGGGCAGCAGCTCACGCTCCTCCTGAATGCTGCGGTCCAGCCACAGCCGCTCCCCTTCCGGCTCCAGGATCACCGGCATCCGCTCATGCACTTCGGCGACCAGCGGGTTCGCCGCCGTGGTGAGGATCGTGCAGGTGTGCAGCTTGGCGCCGTCCGGAGCGGCCCACGTATCGAACAGCGCAGCCATGCCGAAGGGCTCTCCCTCCCGCAGCACGAACCGCACCGGCTGCTTGCGGCTCCCCTCTTTCTTCCATTCATAGAAGCCGTCCGAGGGAATGAGGCACCGCTTGCGCCTCAGCAGCGTCCGGAAGGCCGGTTTCTCCGCCGCGGTCTCCGACCGGGCATTGATCATGCGCGCCCCCGACTTGTCATCCTGCGCCCAGGAGGGCACCAGGCCCCAGCGCAGAGCGCCGAACCGGTTCGGCGCAGCACCCGTGAAGGAGGGGTCTCCGCCGATGATTGCCGGGATATACTGCCCCGGCGCCACATTATACCGGGGCTGGTACGCCCCGGGACGGGGATCGAGCATGAACCGGAGAAGCAGCTCCTCCCATGTGACGGTGATCGTAAACCTGCCGCACATCCGTGGCACCTCCCTTTTCTCTGCCGTTGTTTATGACCTTTCTGTTTACTATAAAACGGAGGAGGAGGCAAGTAAAGCCCGCCTCCCCCTTGCCCGCTGTAAGATTAAACATACACGAAAAATCGCCTCTATGCCCTGATCCCGCTGTTTCCGGCACGCCTGCCGCTCAGGAGATTTGGCTCGAATCTTTGCGGTGAAACCGCTCGTAGCTCAGCAGCCGCTCAAATTCTCCCGCCGCCATCGGCTGACCGAACCAGTACCCCTGTGCCCCGTCACAGGCAAGCTCCCGCAGCTTCTCGAGCTGCCCGGAACGCTCCACCCCTTCGGCGATCACCTGCATGCCGCGGCCGTGAGCCAAAGAGATCAACGCTTCCAGCATGGCCTGACGGGCGGGGCATTCCCCCAGCGCGGCGATCAGCCTGCCGTCCAGCTTCAGTTCGTCCACCGGAGCCAGCTGCAGGAACCTCAGCGAAGCGGCGCCCGCGCCGAAGTCATCCAGCGACAGCCGGACGCCGAGGGCTTTGAGCTCCTTCAGTCTATCGCACAGCCGCGTGGCCCTCCCCCGGCCGATCTCTTCCGTAATCTCAAGCTGCAGCCACTCCGCCTGCATCTCCGTCTCCTTCAGCGCATGGCCTACGCCTTCAACGAAGTCTTCCTCAGCCAGCTCGCGGGCCGAGATATTCACGGACATCGTCACGGCCGGATGACCGGCATTCCTCCAGCTCCGGTGCTGACGGCAGGCCTCACGCAGCACCCAGCGTCCGATACCGGGAAGCAGCCCCGTCGCCTCCGCCCCCGCTATGAACTGTCCGGCGGGAATCAAGACGCCGTCCCGCTCCCAGCGAAGCAGCGCCTCCACTCCGAGAAGCCGGCCCGTTTGCACCGACATGACCGGCGCGTAGTGCAGCCGGAATTCGTCCTGCTGCAGGGCAAGCTTGAGCCGGGCCTCCAGCTTCGTCTGCTGCGAGAGGGACGCCTCCATCTCGGCCGTATAGAATTGAAAATGGTTCTTCCCGTTCAGCTTGGCCTGGTACATCGCCGCATCCGCATGCTTCACCAGCACATGGGCACTCGTACCGGCGGAGGGATAAAGCGCAATACCGATGCTCGGCGTCACCGTCATCTCCCTGCCGGCGTAATAAAAAGGCCGGGCCAGCGCCTCAATCATCCGCACGGCAATGCTCGAAGCTGTTCCCGGGGTCACTCCGCTGAGCATGACGATAAACTCATCGCCGCCCTGCCGGGACACCAAATCCTCTTCACGGACGCAGTGCAGCAGCCGCTCGCCCACTTCCTGAAGCAGCATATCCCCCGAGTCATGGCCGAAGGTATCGTTGATCGACTTGAAGCCATCCAGATCGAGGAACATCACCCCAATCGTCCCCCGGCTTCCTTCCGCGCGGCTCAGCGCGGAGGAGAGCTTTTCCTGAAGGTAGGAGCGGTTGTAGAGCCCCGTCAGCGGGTCGCGCAGCGCCATCTGCCGGATGTGCTCCTCCGCCTTTCTGCGGTCGGTAATATCCCGGACGAAGACGGTGAAGACCGGACGGCCGAAGCCCTCAGTCCGGGTCAGGCTGATCTCCACCGGGAAGGCCGTGCCGTCGGCACGCCATCCCGTCGTCTCGACGCGGCTGTCCAGCAGCCCGCGGATCGCTTCCACGGGCAGTGCGAAGCCGGACGGCCCCTCCCGCCCTTCCGCTTCCGTGCTCAGCCCACCGTCCCCGCTGCCTCCTGCCGGAACTTCAAGAAGATCGGTCAGGTGCAGGGTAGCAAGCTCTTCGCGGGGGTACCCGAACATTCCGCCCATCACCGGATTGCACTCCATAATGCCGCCCTGGTGATCCACCAGGAGGATGCCGTCCAGCGCCGACTCCAGCACCGCCAGTCGGAAGGCCTCGCCTTCCCGGTACCTCCGGTCCAGGAAATAGCCCCGAATCACGATGATACTTAGCAGAAAAATGATGCAGTTCGCCAGGATAATACCAAGCATTTCATCCTGATGGCCGGCGTGGCGGAACCTCTGATGGAGGTGTCCGACGGACCCGAACGTCATGGCCTCCATACTCAGGTAATGCAGGCCGGCAATCGCCCCGCCCATCATGGCGGCACCGAGCAGCCGGCGCAGATAGGAGTTCCTGCCTCCCGCAGGCTGCGAACGGAAGGACACGAACAACGCACCGAACGATCCGGCAAGTCCGATTGCCGCCCCCAGCATAAGCAGAAGCCAGTGGTAACGATCACCGCCCATCCCCATGGCCGCCATGCCGATGAAGTGCATCCCCACTACGCCGGCGAATACGATACATCCGCTGGCGAGCAGACGCCGGAGGCCGGGAGCGGGACGGCTGGCGCCAGCCAGTCCGGCCCAGGAGGCCGTAACGGCAAAACCGACGGAAAGAAGCATCAGCAAGCTGTCATAATGAATAGACAGAGAAGTTTCATAAGCCAGGATGGCTACGAAGTGCATGGCCCAGATGCCGATGCCGAGAATCACGCCCGCCAGGCCGAGGCAGAGCCTGCGAACGCGGGCCGCGGCGGCGGAGAGCCGGCGCGCCAGATCAAAGGCCGAATAGGCCGACATAAAAGCGATGAGATACGAGAGGAGAACGAGATAGACATTATAAGTTCCAGACATGATGAGCCCTCCATAACGGGTAGGATGAGGCGGCCTGAATTGTCGGAAGAGGGTCCTTGCGGGGATCCGAACCAAAATCAAAAAAGCCACCCTTCAGCAAGAGCAGCCGTCGATCTGAGCCTATCACCGGAAAGTACGGTATCTTTTCGGTAACCCAGCGGTCATTGCCTGTCAGCGGGACTGAAGGCTTTAGATCTGTGGCTTTGCGTCCCCACCTTTCGATGAGTTTGCCTTTATCGTAATCAGGTATGTATAGTTCTTTGTTACCTATAGTAGCATGAAGGCCGGGGTTAGTCTATCTCTTTTATCCTATAATTTCAATATTTTTATAGATCTTTGGAACCAGATGGAAAGTTTTATGACATCCTAAATGCATAAAGCCGCTCCCGCAAGGAGAGCAGCTTGGCCGTCTGCTTAAATGAAAAGAAATGGAGCTACACGATAAAGTTCTGATTCTCGATGTTATTCGTCACCGTCGTCGCACCGGCATTTGCGGAAGAGCTCTGCTCGGAGCCCTGCGACTTGCCGCCGCCGCCGCTCTTCATCATGGATTGAATGCGGTCCACCACCTGAGGGGCGGAATCGATCAGGCGCTCCAGCAGATGCGTCTGGTTATCGAGCGGTACGATCTTTACGCCCTGCTTGCCTACAACGAGAAAAGCGATCGGCGTAATGGACACGCCGCCGCCGCTGCCGCCGCCAAACGGAAGAGCGACCTGGGCATTGTGGGATTCGTGGCGGGTAAGCCCCGGAGGGTTAGCCTCTTCCGTGGTTACGAACTCGCTGCCCCCTGCCGCAAAACCGAAGCCTACCTTACTGATCGGCATAATTACGCTGCCGTCCGGTGTCTCTACGGGATCACCGACAATCGTATTCACGTCGACCATTTCCTTGATATTCTCCATGGCCGTTTTCATAAGACCTTGAATCGGATGTTCTGTCATCGCTGTTCCCTCCTGATCAGAAGTTGTGTAGACTGACTAGCCATTCGTTAGGCTTCCCTTGATGCTTCGGCCGTATTCCATTGCGAAGGGCCTCAAGGCCGTAAGCCGCCTCGGGCGCAGACAGCCGGGGCGGGACCGATCCATCGACTTACGATGGCAGCAGCACGTTCCGCCAAGCCTTGAGGCCTCCCTTGACCTTCAACACTCTCCAAAGCAGCTGCACGCCGGACAGAAGGATATAAGCCATCCGGATCCGGAACGTGCACATCACTTCCACCGCTATCAGAGTCTGGTTAAATGCCGGCACCACCGCGAGCCGCGGCTGTCCTTCCAGCGGAATGTAGCGGAACAAGAGCCCGAGAATCGAGGTTTTGATCCCCCAAAACGCTCCTGCGAGAAAAGCGGTCTCCGCCGCATCCCCGATGCCGACCGTCGTCTTCCAATCCATCTGCGTGCATCGGACACGGCCGAGCATATGACGCAGCCACTCGTTGAAATTCAAGGTGTTCTCGAGGAGCTTCCGGATGTTCTCGTAAGCCTTCCTCAGCATCTCCGGTCCGATATTCTCCATCGCCTGGCCAAGGAGCTGCCCGGCGGTTGAATTCACCTGCTTGGCCTTTGCCTTCACTTCAAACCCTTCCTGCAGGTTCTTAAACCGGATGAAGGGAATCTCGAATTTCAGCTTCACCAAGCCGAACAGCGCCTTCGCATTGACGGTGATGTCTTCATCCTTGCCTTTTTGGCTGAAACCAATCTGTATCGTCACCTGACTCAGCACCAAAGCCGCGATCGCGATGGCCGCCAGGCCTGCGGCTGCCCAAGCCCATATCATCGGTATTCGTTCCTCCCCTGCCGCAAACAGTACGCATACGACAAAAAAACTCCCGGTACCAAGAAGCGTCCGCTTCTTTTCCACAGGAGTTATTGTGACCCTAATCTGCCAAACGCATGCGCCTAGCGCGATTCCTGGCCCAATGCCAGCTCGTCGAACGTAATCTGCTGGCCTTCAAGCTTCTCGAACAGGAGGCGTGTTTCTTCCTCCAGATTCTCATCGTCTTCGAAGAGCGTGGTCTCGGGCAGATCGTCGATCGATCCGAGGGCAAAGTAATCGAGGAACGCTTTGGTCGTTCCGTACAGGATCGGCCGGCCCGGCGCATCCGCCCGGTCGACCTCCTGAATCAGATCCTTCGATACCAGGGTCTGAAGGGCCTTCTCTGCCTTGACGCCGCGGATCTCCTCAATCTCGACTCTCGTGATCGGCTGCTTGTAGGCCACGATGGCCAGCGTCTCCAGCGCGGCTTGAGAGAGGGAGGAACGGGAGGGTGAGTGGGCCAGCCGCTCGAAGTAAGGGGCATGGTCCGGAACCGTCGTCAGCTGAAATGTCCCGGCGAGCTCCACAATCTGGATGCCCCTCTGGGTCCGTTTCAGATCCTTCTGCAGGTCCTTCACCAGCTCCTTCACAAAAGCGGCATCATGTTCCAGCACTTCAGCCAGCTGCTTGGCGCTCAGTCCTTCGTCCCCCGCCACAAACAGCAAGCCTTCAATAACTGATTTCATCTGCCCAGAATCCATTCGCTGCTCCATCCTCTCTTGCCTGTATCACAATGTCGTCAAACAGCTTGTGCTGATAGCACGTAATCTTCTTCACCTTCATGAGCTCCAGAAGAGCCAGGAAGGTCACTACGATGGAATCCTTGGACGCCTCCTGCTCCAGCAGCCTGGAGAAAAATACAGGGCCGCGCTCGCGGGCGAGCAGGTCAACGACCTGGAACATCCGGTCCTTCACGGAGATCTCATCCTTGCGGATGCGCGCCACACTGCTCCGGCTCTCCATGCGCCGGAGCGCCTTCCGGAAGGCGCGCACGAGATCGGCGACATGGAGCCCTTCCACCGGATTCTCCGGCTTCACCGGAGTGTAAGGCGTCAGGTCCTCCGGCTCCCGCGTATAGATCAGGCTGCGCTCGGACTCCTTGTCCCGGAGGTGTTCCGCGATCGCCTTGTATTTGCGGTACTCAATGAGCTTTGCGACGAGCTCGGCCCGGGGATCGTAATCCTCGTCCTGCATGTAATCGTCGAACTCGAGATCGAGCACCGGCGGCTTCGGCAGGAGCATCTTGCTCTTGATGGAGAGCAGGGTCGCGGCCATGACGAGAAACTCGCTCGTGACCTCGAGCTCCAGCTCCTGCATCGCCCCAAGGTATTCCATATACTGATCGGTAATGTCCTTAATCGGAATGTCGTAGATATCGACTTCCGCCTGATCTATCAAGTGAAGCAGCAAATCAAGGGGGCCCTCGAAGGTTTCCAGCTTTACCGTGACTTTCACTTGTGGTCTGTTCCCCCTTACTGCCCAGGAACTGTGGCTTCGTTACTTCGCGAATTGCTTGGAGAGGTTGGCCATCTCGATGGCGCTTGCCGCGGCTTCCCAGCCCTTGTTGCCGGCCTTCGTGCCCGCACGCTCAACCGCCTGTTCGATGGAATCGGTCGTCAGCACGCCGAAGATCGTAGGCACGCCCGTCTTCAGCGCGATGGCCGCCACGCCTTTGGCCGCTTCGCTGCACACATAGTCAAAGTGAGGCGTGCTCCCGCGGATCACCGCACCGAGGGTAATCACCGCATCGTACCGGCCGCTCTCAGCCATCTTCTGGGTGATCAGCGGAATTTCAAAGGCGCCCGGCACCCAGGCAATCTCAATCTCGTCTTCCTGCACGCCGTGACGCTTCAGCGCATCGAGCGCGCCGCCGAGCAGCTTATTCGTAATGAATTCGTTGAACCTTCCTACCACAATACCGTAACGCAGTCCCTGAGATACCAAATGTCCTTCGTATACTTTCGCCATATGTCTTCAACTTCCCTTCCATGATTGAACAAATTTTTAGATGTTAAATTCAAGCAAATGCCCGAGCTTGCTGCGCTTCGTATGCAGATAGCCCGTATTGTCCTCATTCTCCTGCATCTGCAGCGGCACCCGCTCAACCACCTGCAGGCCGTAGCCCTCAAGTCCGCGGATCTTGCGCGGGTTGTTCGTCATGAGGCGGATCTGGCCGACGCCGAGATCTCTCAGGATCTGCGCCCCGATGCCGTAATCCCGCAGATCCGCCGCGAAGCCGAGCTGCAGGTTCGCGTCCACCGTGTCAAGCCCCGTCTCCTGCAGCTTGTAGGCTTTTAGCTTGTTGATCAGACCGATTCCGCGCCCTTCCTGGCGCATGTAGAGCAGCACGCCTTCGCCAGCCTCGTCGATCTGCTTCAGCGCGGCGGCCAGCTGCGGTCCGCAGTCGCAGCGGTGGGAGTGGAATACGTCGCCGGTAAGGCACTCCGAATGCACGCGCACCAGTGTAGGACGGCTGCTGTCGATACCGCCCTTGACCAGGGCGACATGCTCCTTGCCGTCCACATCGTTCGTGTAGGCTACGGCCGTGAAGACGCCGAAGTCGGTCGGCATGCGCACTTCCACCTCGCGCTGGACGAGCTTCTCCATGCGGTTGCGGTAGGCGATCAGATCCTGGATCGTAATGATCTTGAGGTCATGCTTCTTCGCAATCTCCATCAGCTCGGGAACACGGGCCATCTCGCCGTCTTCCTTGATCACCTCGCAGATGACGCCTGCCGGATACGACCCGCACAGGCGGGCCAGATCCACGGCCGCCTCCGTGTGGCCGGCACGGCGCAGGACGCCCCCCTTGCGTGCCACCAGCGGGAACATGTGGCCCGGACGGCGGAAGGCATGGGGCTTCGTCGCCGGGTCGATCAGCGCCTGCACGGTACGCGAGCGCTCCGCCGCCGAGATGCCGGTGGTCGTCTCCACCGCGTCCACCGATACGGTGAACGCCGTACCGTGGTAATCGGTATTGCGGGCGACCATCGGCGGAAGATCGAGCTCCTGCGCCCGTTCCTCGGTAATCGGCACGCACACCAGGCCGCGGCCTTCTTTAATCATGAAATTGATAACTTCGGGCGTGGATTTCTCGGCCAGCGCCACAAAGTCCCCCTCGTTCTCGCGGTCTTCGTCGTCGACGACGATAATGACCCGCCCCTCATTCAGATCGGCCAAGGCCTCCTCAATGGTATGAAACCGGAGCTCCGGGGACTTTCCTTCTTGATTTGCTTCCGACATAAGCTCTCGCCCTCCTTCAGTACGGTTCTCTCCGTCTCCTGCCCTGCTCTTTGTACCGGCTCCTTTAGAGGAACCCGTTGTCGCTCAAAAAATCGGCAGTCAGCCGGCCGCGGGCACGGGACATGGAACCCCCCTGTCCTCCCTGGAACCCAAGCAGCCGCTCGATATACTTGCCGAGCACGTCCGCTTCGAGATTCACTTCGTCGCCGGGCTTCTTATGCTGCAGCACGGTCTCGGCCAGGGTATGGGGAATGATCGAGACCGTGAATTCCGCGTTGTCCGCCTCTACGACGGTCAGGGAGATTCCGTCGATCGTGATCGAGCCGTGCGGCAGCACATATTTGAGCAGGCCGGGGTCCTTCGGCGAGACACGGAACACCACGGCGTTTGCCTCCGCGGTGCGGCCCACGATTGTGCCGGTTGAATCGACATGGCCCTGCACGATATGGCCGCCGAACCGCCCGTTGGCCGCCATCGCACGCTCCAGGTTGAGGGGCGAGCCGGAGGACAGGCGCTCGAGGTTCGTCCGGCGGAAGGTCTCCGGCATCACGTCGACCGTGAACGACTCCTTGTCGTAAGACACGACCGTTAAGCAGACCCCATTGACGGAGATGCTGTCGCCGAGCTTCACATCCTCCAGCACGCGGCTTGCCCCGATGGTCAGCACCATGGCCTCCCCCTGTCTGGCGATCCGCCGCAGCGTACCGATTTCTTCAATAATGCCAGTAAACATGGTTGATTCCTTCCTTTCGCCGCCGTGCCAGCTTCAAGCTAGCTGTCGGCAGCCTCATAGCTGGGGTATCCCGTGAAGCAGACATCCTCCCCGAAGGTCTCTACGGTCATCCGTTCAAGACGAATCGCCTGCCGCATCGCACGGAACCCCGGGAAATCGAACGTGCCGGGGGCCTCCGCCCCGCCGCCGATAATCTTCGGTGCGAAGAACAGCACAAGCTTGTCGGCCAGCCGCCGCTCCAGGAAGGCGCCGGCCAGCTTGCCGCCCGCCTCCACGAGTACGGAGCCGATCTCCAGCTCCCCGAGCCGTGCGAGGGCGGCTTCGAGATCGACCGCAGGTCCCGGGCCGCAGTCAATGACCTGCACGCCGAGCGCCTCCAGCGCACGCCGGCGGTCCTCCGGGGCCTCCGCCGTCGTGAGCACGATCACGGGCGCCTCGCCGTCATGCAGCAGCTTCGACTCCAGCGGGATCCGCAGCATCGAGTCCGCGATGATGCGGACCGGCGAGAGCCCGGGCACCGGAAGCCGGGTCGTCAGCTGCGGATCATCGGCCATCACCGTGCCGACGCCCGTGAGGATCGCCTGGTGGCGGTGCCGCAGCGTATGCACGTAGCCCCGTGCGGCTTCCCCGGTGATCCACTTGCTGTCGCCGCCCGCCGCGGCCACTTTGCCGTCCAGCGTGCTCGCCGTCTTCACCGTAACGAACGGCCTCCGCGTCACAATATATTTGTTGAACGCTTCGTTGAGCGCCTCCGACTCCGCCGCCAGCACGCCTTCGGTGACCTCGATGCCCTGGGCCCGCAGCCGGGCGATGCCGCTGCCGGCCACCACGGGGTTCGGGTCCACCGCGGCAACGACGACCCGCTTGACGCCTTCGCGGATCAGCCGGTCGCTGCAGGGGCCGGTACGGCCGTGATGGCTGCAGGGCTCCAGGGTCACGTAGGCCGTGCTGCCCGCCGCTTCGGCTCCGGCCATGTTCAGCGCGTGGATCTCGGCATGCGCATCGCCGCGCTTGAGATGGGCCCCCATACCGACCACACGCCCGTCCTTGACGAGCACGCAGCCTACGACCGGGTTGATGCCGGTTTGGCCGGCGGCTGCGGCAGCCAGCTGAAGAGCAATCCGCATATACATCTCGTCATTGATGATCATCCCATTCCACTCCTCCCCCGTCGTTCCTGCGGGAGCAGCCGCCGGGCTTCGGTTCATCCCGTTCGGCCGCTCCGCGCCTACTCCGGTATTCTTCCCGGTAAACGCACAAAGGCCCCTGTTTGCCGAAGCAAAAAGGGGCCAAAGGAATCGCGGTAGAGCGAAATCGGATGTGCGAAAGTACACGCGCCTTCCGGGTAAAACACCCGTAGTCGCATGTGAAAGCTTGGATTAAGCTACTCCCGATCACGGCAAGAGCTCCGCCGGACACACCGCTCCCTGTTCCTGCCTGCGCCCGAACAGACGATGCGTCATGAACGCACGTCAGCGGACAGCAAGGCTCGAACGGGACTCGCCCGCCTGGCTTGCTCTTCCCGGACCGGACATTCGATCCGTTTCGCTTCCCCTTCTCCCATCCAGACTATACTGTCGGTCTCGGAATTGCACCGAGTCCACCGGCATCTTCCTTTCCGCCAGGAAATGAAGATGCGCGGGTCACGGACTGAGGGCGGCTCAACTCGTGAGCCGTCCATCACCGCCGGTAGGGAATTTCACCCTGCCCCGAAGGTTCAAGCTATTGAAATTAACTGCTGAGCCGCAAGCTTACGCTTCCACGACCTGCACGGTTTCCATCTTCTCGCGTCCCTTGAACGCGTCCACATGCTCCATGCCCTTCACGACTTTGCCGAACACCGTGTGCTGGCCGTCAAGATGAGGCTGCGGCGCGTAGCAGATGTAGAACTGGCTTCCGCCCGTGTTGCGGCCGGCGTGAGCCATGGCCAGCGTTCCGCGCTCATGCTTGTTCGGGTTGATCTCGCAGTTGATCGTATAGCCGGGACCGCCTGTACCGGTACCGTGTGGGCAGCCGCCTTGAGCTACAAAGCCCGGAATGACGCGGTGGAACGGAATGCCGTTATAGAAGCCGGAGTTCGCCAGCTTCTCGAAGTTGGCCACCGTGTTCGGTGCGTCATTCTCGAACAGGTCGAGTACGATTTCGTTGCCGTCTGCCATCTTGATAATCGCTTGTTTAGCCATGATATGTACACTCCTTAGATTCTTGTCCATTATGGTGGCCGCAAGGATTGCCGGCCGATCTTCTCTATTCTACTATGAAACGGGCTCTTGCACAAATAGACCGGCCGCCCCTGCTAAATCAGGGTACGGCCCGGTCCCTCCGCGTTTAGAGGCTCTTCACCACCGGACGCTGAAGACGCTCCGGAATCACGTCATTGCCGACGAGGTTCTCGAAGGTCTCGCGCTTCACGACGACTTCCGCCCGGCCGTCCTTGACGAAGACGACCGCGGGACGGCGGAGCCGGTTATAGTTGCTCGCCATCGCATAGTTGTAGGCGCCCGTGCTGCCCACGGCAAGCACATCGCCCGACTTCACCGCCGGCAGCTCCACGTCCCAGATCAGCATGTCGCCGCTTTCGCAGCACTTGCCGGCGATGGAGACCGTCTCTTCCGAAGCATCGTTCGCCCGGTTGGCAAGCAGCGCTTCATACTTGGCGCCGTATAAGGCCGGACGCGGATTGTCCGTCATCCCGCCGTCCACGGCAACGTACTTGCGCACCCCCGGAATATCCTTGTACGTGCCGACCGTATACAGCGTCGTGCCGGCCTCGCCGACAATGCTGCGGCCCGGCTCGGTCCAGATCTCCGGCAGCGGGTAGCCGTGCCGGCCGAACGTCGACTTCACCGCATCCGTAATGGCGCGGACATACTCCGCTACGGGAAGCGGCGTATCGCCGTCGACGTAGCGGATGCCAAAGCCGCCGCCGAGGTTGATGACCGGGAAGAGAACGCCGAGCTCCTCACGCATGGTTACCGCGAAGTTCGTGATCTTGTCCACGGCCAGCTCGAAGCCGCCGACCTCGAAGATCTGCGATCCGATGTGGGAATGAATGCCCAGCAGCTCGACGTGCGGCAGTGCCGAGGCCGTCTCCACCGCCTGCTTGGCGGCCCCGTTGCCGAGGTCGAAGCCGAACTTGGAATCTTCCTGTCCGGTCGATATGAATTCATGCGTATGCGCGTCGACCCCCGGCGTGATCCGCAGCAGGATCTTCATCCGCTGCTTCTTCTCGCCGGCGATGGCGTTCAGCATCGCAAGCTCTACGAAATTATCGACGACGATGCAGCCGATTCTGGCGTCAACCGCCATCTCGAGCTCCTGCGGCGTCTTGTTGTTGCCGTGGAAGTGAATCCGCTCCGCCGGAAAACCCGCCTGCAGCGCGGTGTACAGTTCGCCGTCCGAGACGACGTCGAGCGACATGCCCTCTTCCTCCACGATCCGGCACATGGCCATGACGCAGAAGGCTTTGCTGGCATAGGCCACCTGAAACGGCAGACCCGATGCCCGGAAGGCGTCCACGAATTCGCGGCAGCGCTGACGGATCAGCTCTTCATCCATGACATACAGGGGAGTGCCCCACTGCGCGGCCAGCTCCACCGTGTCGCAGCCGCCGATCTCCAAATGTCCTTGCCCATTGATTTTGCTTGTGCCGTGTAGATACATCGTGCCCTGCCCCTTCTTCCCCTTGAAAACCGTCCGCCTTGGGGGGCGGAGGATGCCTATGGATAATAAAATAATAGTCCTATCGTTTTACATTACATTTAAAGTACCATATGTCCCCGGGGATGACAACAGCTAAGATCATCCGCTTTTTGCCGTTTTCCCGGTGGAGGGCGTGCCGGATCGGCATTTTTCTGTATAAGCAAAAAGAGCCCCTTGCCGGGACTCTCTGCCGTGCAGCCGTGCTGCCGTACCGCTGTATAAACCAAACCTGCGATGGAGGCGTCCAGCAGTCCCCGCTCCCGCTTACCGTACGGGCTGCCGCGTCCGGTCCGTCGTCTTCGTAAGGCTCATGCGCGTCTTCATCGAGAGGAACGGGCGGCGCACCATAATGTCTACCATCGCCTTCAGATTGAACGGAATGAACGGCCACATGTACGGCGTGTTGTAAGAGCGCTGCACCGACAGGAACACCACCAGGAATGTGGAGGCGAGCACGAAGCCCGGCACCCGGAAGATGGCGGCGGCGAGGAGCAGGCCCAGCCTGGAGATCCGGTTCGCCAGCGAAAGCTCATAGCTCGGGGTGGCGAACGTACCGACCGCCGCTACGGCCAGGTACATGATAACCTCGTTGACGAACAGCCCCGTCTTCACTGCAATATCCCCGATCAGGATCGCAGCGACCAGGCCCATCGCGGTAGCCAGCGGCGTCGGCGTATGCACGGCCGCCATCCGCATGAGGTCGATACCGAGCTCGGCGATCAGAAACTGCCCCAGCAGCGGAATGAGCCCTTCCTGCTGCGGCCCGACGAACTCGAGGCCTACAGGTTTGAGCTCCGGAGAGGAGACGACAAGGTACCAGAGGGGAAGCAGGAAGATCGACGCAGCGATCCCGAGGAACCGCACCCAGCGCAGATAAGAGCCCACAATCGGGGTCTGCCTGTATTCTTCGGCGTGCTGCACATGGTGGAAGAACGTCGTCGGAATGATCATGACCGACGGGGACGTATCGACCATGACGATCACATGCCCTTCGAGCAGGTGGGCGGATACCACGTCCGGCCGCTCCGAATACCGGACCATCGGGTACGGATTCCATCCCCTCCCGACAATCGCCTCCTCCAGCTGCTTCTCTGCCAGCGGCAGGCCGTCGACCTCCACGGCCTGGATTTTATCCTTCACGGCCTCCACCAGCTCCATATCGCAGATATCCGAGATATAGGCGATACAGACATCGCTCTTCGTGCGCTGACCCACCTTCGTGAGCTCCAGCTTCAGGCGGGGATCCCGGACCCGGCGGCGGACCAGCGTGACATTGGTCATGAGCGTCTCGACGAAGCCGTCGCGCGAACCGCGCACGACGCGTTCGAGGTCCGGCTCTTCGGTGCTGCGGGCCGGGAAGCTCTTGGCGTCCACGCAGATCGCTTCCGAATGGCCTTCGAAGAAGAACGCCGAGCCGCCGGCACTGACCGCATCGATCACCTTGCTGAGCTTTGCGGCCTTCTCGACCTGGATATGCGGAATCAACGCTTCGTCGAACAGGTCAATGACGGCGAGCCCGCCCAGCTTCCCGTCCTTTTTCTCCGCATCGCCTTGGCCCTGCGCATCCCCGGCTTCCTTACCGGCCCTGCGCCGTTCTCCCAGGTCCTCTCTCTCGTCGAACGCCCCATGGCGCCGGTCCTGCCCGTAATCCGCATAGGACAGCCGCTCGAGCACCGAGATCAGCGCCGTATCCTTGGCGAAGCCGTTGAAGTAGAAGATCCCGGTCTTCTGCCCCCCGAACACCATCTCGCGGAAGATGACGTCGAAGCTTTTGTTCAGCCCGACCTGCTCTTCGAGCGCCCGCTTCAGTTCCTCGAAGGTCTTCGGGATCACGTCCGCTTCCTTGAGCTCCTCCTCGCGCGGGGTCAGCTTTTTTTGGGCCTTGAGCGATTTGTCGTTCTTCTCGCCCGGCTTGATGCCCCGGCTATCTTTCTTCACTTCCTTCTTCTCCGGCTCGCGGCGGTGGGCGTGGATGATATTCCCTTCCGTATCGATCTCGAGCTTCTCGAGGTCCTTCTTCTGGGCCCCGGGACTTTTGAGCCCGGTCCGGGCCGGCTTCGCCGCCAGGCTTTGCTCCTTGATCTCCTCCAGCTTCGCTTCAAGCTCTTCTTTCAGCTGCTCCTTCAGATGCTCGTCCCGCTCCTCTTCCGGCTCGGTGTGCGCCTCTACGTGATCCTCCCTGCGCAGCGGAATGCTCTTGATCAATTTGGCCCGCTTCAACTGCTTCTGCATTGCTCAAGCACCTCCTGTGTCTGTCCTGTCTGTAGTCCTCTATCCGATCCATGGGCTCTTCACGACCCTGTTATTCACCCGATGACGCCGAGCCAATCGACCATGGAGCCGAGCACCTTCCCGAGAATCATGGCCATGAGCAGCCAGATGATATATCGCTCCATCCCGATCCGCTTGGCCAGAATAGGCAGCACGTTGATCACCTCGGTGAGCGCGGCCGCCAGCATCCCGATGAAGCACCCCGAGAACAACCCGAAGAGCGATGAGGCCAGCGGGAACAGCCCGTATTCCCATTCAAAAAAATCCGTCAGCGTGAAAAACAGGGCTCCCAGAATGACCGCCCCTTCGTACCAGCGGATCCTGTAATAGGAGCGCGTAATCTGGGCCAGCCGGGGGATAATGTCGAGCACCACGAGGAAAGCCACCAGACCGCTTCCCACGGCAAGCCCTCCCGCAAGGCCCACGAACCCGAGGACGGCCCATGCCAGCACCTCGCTCAATCCCCCTCCTCCCTTCTCACGGCTTCCGCATGAATCCGGTGGTACTCCTCGGTAATGACGTAATGATTGACATTCTCCTGATACATGAACATTTCCACTTCAAGGGGACTCGGTTCCTCATTGAACTTCTTCTTGAACAGATGGTTGAAGAACACGATCATCCCGATACCGATCCCAAGAGAGTAGGGAATCTGCAGAAGCAGCGGATGGGCGGACTCCCTGCCCGTCAGCAGCTTGTAGATGTGCTGGTGCACCTGTGCCATACTGACGTCTGCATGGAAGTTCATGATCGCAAGGCCCGAGCCCACGAAGAGCAGCAGCCATACAAGGACCAGCAGCAGCAGGTTCGGCGGCTTGACCTTCCCCCCGATCTCCACCAGCGTATGCGGCTCTCCGAAGTATTCGATGGCAAGCTCCGGAAAGCGCGACTTCACCTTCCGCACGATGAGCATCATGTCGACGAGGACGACAGAGCCGTCCGCTTCCCGCGGCTCGTAGAGCACCACGTCCTTCAGCTCCTCCTCGGAGTCCAGCCCGGTGAGAAGAATCTGGGCGACATGCCCGAGCCGGATCGGCTCGCCGCGCCCGATTCTCCGGTTTTTCCGCAGACGGATATAGAGAGACGGCACCGAAGCTGGACGCATCGCAGATTTCCTCCCTTGCCAGGCTTTATGCTAGTTATCCGTAGTATGAGCCCCTTCGGCGGCCGCATAACCGTAACCCTTCCTGCCAAAAAGTGGCGTCTGCTCCTCCGTATAGCAGCTTCTTCCTCTGCGAAAAGTAAACGTAAGCATAACCCGAACACCATTACGCTTCCAAGGAAGGTGTCATACTGTGGAAAAATTGTTTCTTACCCTTGTGATTGTCGGGGCCTTAAACTGGCTGCTCGTCGGCTTGTTTGAGTGGGATCTCGTGTCCGCCATTCTAGGCGGAGACGCGCACCGCGAATCCTCTGGCATCGCGAGAATCGTATATTCGCTTGTGGGACTGGCCGGACTCTACTGCACGAAGCTGCTGTTCCGCGAGGATTCCCGTGCCAGATAGTCTTCCGGCTGCAGCGGGATACCGGCAGCCGGGCGGGCTCCGTCCCTGCTGCAACGCCAAAGAACCGCCGTCCCCCCTTGGGTACAGCGGTTCTTTGGGGTATTCTCGGAGATTGCATGATGCGCTCTTCGCTCCGGTCACTGGGCAATCTGATTCTTGATGGACTGCAGAATTTTTTTCTCGAGCCTCGACACCTGGACCTGCGAGATGCCGAGGCGGCTGGCCACCTCCGACTGGGTCTGATCCCTGAAGTACCGGAGGTAGACGATCAGCCGCTCCCTCTCGCTGAGGGATCCGATGGCTTCGTTCAGCGCGAGCTTGTCGAACCATTTGTCCTGCGTATCGTCCGCAATCTGATCCATGAGGGTGATGGGATCGCCGTCGTTCTCGAATACCGTCTCATGAATGGAAGACAGCGGCTTGTTCGCTTCCTGGGCGAACACGACATCCTCCGGCGTGATGCCGAGCTCCTCAGCCACCTCCGAGATCGTGGGCAGGCGCCCGAGCGTCTTCGAGAGCTCGTCGCGCGTCTTGCGGATCTTGTTCGCCAGCTCCTTCAGCGAGCGGGACACCTTCAGGGTGCCGTCATCCCGCAGGAACCGCTGGATTTCGCCGATGATCATCGGCACGGCATACGTGGAGAACTTGACGTCATAGGACAGATCAAACTTGTCAACTGATTTCAGAAGCCCGATGCAGCCGATCTGGAACAAGTCCTCGGCTTCGTATCCGCGGTTCAGAAACCGCTGCACGACCGACCAGACCAGCCGGATATTGCAGTTCACGAGCGTCTCTCTGGCCAGAGAGTCTCCCGATTGGCTGAGCGCGATCAGCCGTTTGACTTCGGTATCGTCCAAATAGGTATGCGAGGCTTTCTTCAAATCCACATCCATGAGATCAGACCCCTAATTGAATAAGGCTTTTTTCGATTCGATTCGCTTCTTCATCTTGATGACGGTCCCCTTGGAAGGGGTAGAGACGACATCCACCTCGTCCATGAAATTCTCCATAATCGTAAACCCCATCCCGGAGCGCTCCAGCTCCGGCTTCGACGTGTAAAGCGGCTGCTTCGCCAGGTCCAGATCCTCGATGCCGCTTCCCTGATCCTCCACCTGAATCATCACCGTGTCTCCCTCAATCTCGGCGAAGATCGTGACAATCCCGTCGGGACGGTTGTCGTAGCCGTGGATGATGGAGTTCGTGACGGCCTCGGACACAACGGTCTTGATATCCGTCAGCTCATCAAGCGTCGGATCGAGCTGGGAGACGAAGGCGGCGACGGTCACCCGTGCGAACGATTCGTTCTCGGAGCGGCTGGCGAATTTCAATGTCATGAAATTGCGTTCGCTCATAATGCCACCTCCAGACTTTGCAGCGCCCTGCTCTCGTCATCTTCGACGGATACGATCTTGAACAGCCCCGACATCTCGAAGAGCCGGTAGACGGCAGGATTGACGTCGCACACGACCATGCGGCCGCCCTTGGCCGTAATCAGCTTGTATCTGCCAAGGATAACGCCGAGCCCCGAGCTGTCCATGAAGCTCAGGTCTTTCAGGCTGAGAATGATATGCGAGACATTCCCTCTCAGAATGGCTTCTTCCATCTTCGTCTTGACCGCGTCGGCCGTATGGTGATCCAGCTCTCCGTTCAGACGCACAATCAGCGTTTTGCGGTGATGCTCCAGTTCGATCTGCAGACTCAAGCGGCTTCAACTCCTTCTGGGTTCATAGCCAACTGTTTCTACGCTCCGCAAACCATTTCCTGCCACCCCGACAAAACTAGAAGAATTGCGGCAGAACTAGAAGAATTGCGACAGGCCCCCCGCCAAAAAACACAAAGCCCCCGCGGATCGACAATCTTCTGCGGGGGCTTCTTGGGTGTTTTGTTAATCCAGGAAGAACATCTTCTTGGCGGTACGCTTCGTCAGCGTCCACCAGCCGGCCTTCTTCACCTCGACCGGCGATTCCAGCGGGAATTCGTTGATGACCTGGTCTCCCTTGTAGACCACGATCTTGCCGATCGGCTGGCCCGCGGCGACCGGCGCTTTCAGGTCCGGCAGCAGCTGCACCTCGTGACGGATCCCGTCCGCCGCCTCGCCTTTCTTCAGCAGCAGGGAGTAGGAATGCTTCGCCGTCAGAGGAACGACCGGCACCTCGCCTTTGCCCACCTTCATCTCGCCGATGGCGTCGCCGGTCTTGTAGATCGGCAGGTTCGTGTACTGGGAGAACGAATAGTCGAACAGACGTGTGACCTCAGCGTTGCGGGTCTTCGTGTCCGGCTCGCCCATCACCACGGAAATGACGCGCAGGTTATCCCGCTTCGCTGTCGCGGAGAGACAGAACTTTGCTTCGCTCGTATACCCCGTCTTCAGGCCGTCGGCCCCGTTGTAGAAGCGCACCAGCTTGTTCGTATTCACCAGCCAGAAAGGCTTCGGCGTATCCTTGCGAAGGTAATCCTGATACTGCCCGGTGAACTTCGTGATCTCCTCGTGCTTCAGAAGCTCCCTCGACATCAAGGCGATGTCGTACGCGGACGAAACATGGCCTTCCGCCGGCAGCCCGTTCGGGTTCACGAACTTCGTGTTCTTCATGCCGAGCTGCTCGGCCCTCTCGTTCATCATGCGGACGAACGCTTCCTCGGAGCCCGCGATCTTCTCGGCCATCGCCACCGACGCATCGTTGCCCGAGGCCATTGCGATACCCTTGAGCATATCCTGCACGGTCATTTCTTCGCCCGGCTCCAGGAAGATCTGGGAGCCGCCCATCGAGGCCGCATATTCGCTCGTCGGCACCTTGTCGTCCATTTTGAGCTTGCCGGCATCGAGCGCTTCCATCGTCAGCAGCATCGTCATGATCTTGGTGATCGAAGCCGGCGGCAGCTTGGCGTCCTTATTCTTCTCAAAGATCACGGTACCGGTATCCGCATCGATAATGACGGCGGATGTCGCGTTCGGCGCCAGATCGACCTGCGCCGCACCCTTGCCCTCTTCAGCCAGCGCCGCAGGCAGCGCAAGCATCAGCAAGAGCTGGGCGGACACGAACCATTTGAGTACTTTGGAGATCATACCTGTTCTACCCCTCCTGGCCATAGCGTCTAAAATGATCGTTCTCCATCACAGTGTTGACCAAATGCGTGCAAATTATTCCAATCCTGCGTCCAGGGGGCATCAATCGCCCTCCCCGGGAAACGCCTCACGGAGCAGCTCGGGAAATTCCCGGTTGAAGCCCGGCACGCTTCTTCCGCCGCGGACCGTCTCCGTATAGGCCTGCAGCCGCTTCAGGAAGCCCGGATGGGCGGTGATCCGGATGCGCTCGGCCGGTGTCCCGCTGAGACGCACGGCCTGCTCGATCCGCTCCCGCACCTGCCCGCTCATCTCCCCCGCCGGCTCGTCGAGCGCCACAGCGGCGATGGCCTGCCGGCGGTGCAGCACCACGCAGGCCTCATTGACGCCGGGCACGGCTTCCACGGCGGCGGCCGCCTCGTCGGCCGGCACAATCTGCTCCTCCCGCTCGGTCGGCAGGTCCGCCTGCATCCGGCTGAACTTCATTCCGGCGCCATAGGCCTGTACGCCTTCCCCTTCTGCCGGCCGCCGGGGAGCAGGGGAAGAGCAGGCGGTGACGGCCAAGGCGCCGAGCAGGAAGCAGCACGAGACGGCAGACAAGCGTCCGCAGCCGAAGGGGGGCCGTGGATGTCGGAATCGGGATGCCATAAGATACACCTGCCTTCTGGAGCATGTGGATGGGAGTTCCATAACAGGTAGTATGCTTCCTCCCCCGTCAAGACATGCATACCCGCCAAGCGGTGAGATCATCGGCCCTATGTCGTCCATTTCATTGAACGGGCGCGTTTCTGCTTCCCGAAATATCAAAAAAAGAGGAAAGCCCCGGAACCCAGGTTCCGGAGCTTTCCTCTTCTATTGCGTATGCGGCACGCCGATTACTCGACCACAAACTTCGCACGCATCTCTGCGTGGCCAGGACCGCATGGCAGTGCACAAATCACTTCATACTCACCTGGCTTCTCGAAAGTGAAATCAGCCGTTTTGGTGTTATTGTCAAGCTTCACGTTGGTGCCTGCGATCTCAACTGCGTGAAGGCCTTCCTTGTTCACCAAGGAGAGTGTTACTTTCTCGCCGGCTTTCGCTTTGCCCGAGATCTCGAACTTGTAGTTCGAAGCGTTGAACTTCAGCGACGGTCCGGCTGTAGCTTCCTTCGCGAGCTCGGCTTGACGCGCCGAAATGTTCTGGAAGAGCACGCCCGTACCGAGGAGACAGGCGACGATGAACAGTGAAAACATGATCCACTTTTGCATAGGTATTCCCCCCTTACTACGACGAAGACGTATAGTGTTATTGTACAAAAACCAAGCGGACTTACACATGCCTTTTGACGTGCTACCCGTGAAAAATTTGTGACAAATCGCCGCCCGGGCAGCGGCTATGAATTCCCTCTGACATTTTAGCATAAAAGTTACGGACAACCAAACCGGATGACCGAAAATATGAAAACATTGGCAGGGATGAGCGGATCTCCTACTTTGGCCTCCGGTCTGCCACACAAGCAGGCTTATCCGGGGAACGGACAAGCCTGCCTGGAGGAGTAAACCCTTACAGCCGTAATTCTTCAGCGGTAAGCCGCGTTCCGGATCTGGAAGGCGGAAGGCCGGGACGCCTTCTTCGATTCCTGCTCCTTGAGGATATGCAGATCCGAAATAATGCGGACCCGGCACGAGCAGCAGAGATGGTGCTGGCGGATCGGCGCCTGGCACGAATTGCAGGGGTAGGTCAAATTCGGGTAGCTCGCCAGGTGGAGGCGGTTCTCCTTGAGGAAGGCCGTAATCTTCTTCACCGGCACCCCGGTGGCTTCCCTCAGCTGTTCGGTCGTTGCCCTGCGGTTCCTCCTCAGGTAGGACTCGCAGCGGTCAAGTTCGTCATCGAGGGACCGGCAGCAGTCCTGGCAGAGGTTCCTGATATTCTTCTGATAAACCTGACCGCACCCAGAGCAATGGGCTACCTTCAGCATGGTCATGACCGACCCCTTCTTTCTCTGTATATTTATCGATTGGTTCTTTGGTCACTTTTATTATGTAGTTCTTTATGCCCACATTGTAGCACAGGGTACCTACCAATCATAGAGGGTCCGTCAAAAAATCCCGAGGTAACTTTCTCCTCGGCTAACGGCTCTTCTCCAAGTCATACTAAAGATGCATCCGACATCATCATTCTTACCTGGAGGAGGGAACCCCATGGCAAAGCAGCAGGGTCACGGCAACCAGAACACCACTACCCGCACCAGTGACAAAGGCGCCAATAAATCGAAGTAGCTTGAACCGCATCGGCTCTAAAACACAAAAAAAGGACTGCCGGGCTCTTGCGAGCCAGACGCAGTCCTTTTTGGTTTATTTCGGCAAAGAAGGAAGGAAAGAGAATCAGTGCGGGGCCTCCGCCACGAAGCGTTTGACCAGTTCGATGAATACGGGCCTGGTTCGGTTCGCCACGGCCACCACCTGCTCGTGGGTCAGCGGTTCCAGCTCTTCGCCGATAGCCATATCGGTGATGCAGGAGATGCCGAGAACCCGCAGGCCCGCATGGGAAGCGGCGATGACTTCGCCCACCGTCGACATGCCGACCGCATCCCCGCCGAGCTTCGCCAGCATCGTGAGCTCCACCGGCGGCAGATAATTCGGTCCGGTGATGCCCGCATACACCCCCTCCTGCAGACGTACGGCTTCTCCCCGCTCTGCAGACATGCGATCCGCAATGCGTCTGGCCAGCGCACGGTACTCGCGGCTGTACGCCTGCGACATGTCCGAGAAGCGGACCCCGAGCTCCGGATGGTGAATGCCGATCAGCGGGTTGTCCCCCGTCAGATTGAGATGATCGGAGATCAGCATGAGATCGCCAGCCTGGAATCCGCGGTTCATCCCCCCGGCCGCATTCGTGATGAGAAGGGACCTTACGCCGAGCTGCTTCATGACATAGATGGGGAAGACCACTTTTTTCATGGAATAGCCTTCGTAATAATGGAAGCGGCCCTGCATGACGATAACCTGCCGGCCTTCGAGGCGCCCGATGACGAACTGCCCGGCATGGCCTTCCACCGTCGAGACGGGGAAGTGCGGGATCGCGTCATATGGCAGGACAACGGGGTCCTCCACCTGACCCGCAAGGTCCCCGAGTCCCGAGCCCAGAACGAGCCCGAATTCAAGTGTACGCCGGTCAATCCGGTCGCTGATCCACTGGGCGGCCTCCAGAATATGCTGAACGTAGTTCGGTTCCATGTCCATTCCGCTCCTCTCTGGTTGAAGATGCCCCCGCTGCCAGGGCGGCGGAGACCCTTCTTTTCTCTGCTCCCGCTGTGCCCGCCGCTTTACATCCGGCCGATAATCCCGAGCACGGCTTCAGGAATTTCTGCTTCACGCGGTCCGTCGTCTCCATGACTTCCTCATGGGACAGAGGCTGGTCCAGAATCCCGGCAGCCATATTCGAGATACACGAGAAGCCCAGCACCTCGATACCCGCGTGTCTGGCCACAAGCACCTCGGATACCGTGGACATCCCGACCGCGTCCGCTCCAAGCGTACGCATCATGCGGATCTCCGCCGGCGTTTCGTAGGATGGGCCGAGCAGTCCGATATAGACGCCTTCCTTGAGGGCAAGTCCCTGCTCGCCCGCCACTTCGTGGGCAAGCGCACGCAGACGCCGGCTGTACGCCTCGGACATATCCGGGAAGCGGACGCCGAGCTCGCTGAAGTTCGGCCCGATGAGCGGGTTGCGGAACGTAAAGTTGATGTGGTCGCTGATGACCATCAGGTCGCCCGGCTCATAGGACGTATTGACGCCGCCCGCCGCATTGGTGACGAGCAGCTTCTCCACGCCGAGCTCCTTCATCACGCGGACAGGGAACGATACCGTATCCACCCCGTAGCCTTCATACATATGGAAGCGGCCCTTCATAAGAAGCACGTGGCGGCCTTCCACCGTACCCAGCAGCAGCTCGCCCGCATGGCCTTCTACTGTGGAAACGGGAAAATGAGGGATGTCTTCATACGGAATGGTAACGGCATCCTCTACGAGATCGGCGAGAATGCCGAGCCCCGAGCCCAGAATGAGGGCGATCTCCGGCGTCGCCGGGTATTGGCCGCGGATGAATGCTGCGGCTTCTTTAATGTTCTGCAGTACGTTCGTTTTTTCCATGCTTCTGCAGCCTCCTTGAATCGTCGTCGTTATGTAAGTGTTGCTGGCGCCAAATCTACCGTTATTATCGCAAAAGCGGGAGCCTATTGCAAAAACGGGCCGGCCTTCCTCCGGGAGGGCGCCGCCGCACCCCAAAGCAGGCCCCTTCCCTGATCCTGTCAGGGAAAGAGCCTGCTCTCATCTTGCCTGTGCCGGACGAGCGCGGACTGCTCCGGCCGCCTTATTCCATCCGTGCCCGGGGATGGGCCCGGTCGTATACTTCCTTGATCTTCCCCCGGTTCAGCTGGGCATAGATCTGCGTCGTGGAGATGTCCGCATGGCCGAGCATCTCCTGCACCGAACGCAGGTCGGCCCCGTTCTCGAGCAGATGGGCGGCGAAGGAATGCCGCAGCGTATGCGGCGTAATCTCCTGCCGGATCTCGGTGTCCGTGGCATACTTCTTGATGATCTTCCAGAAGCCCTGGCGGGTCATGCGCGTTCCGAGGTGACCGACGAAGAGCGCCGGCTCCGGCTTCGAAGCCTTAAGCAGCTTCGGGCGCATCGATTCGATATAGGCGCTGACGTACTGCGAAGCGATCTCGCCGAGCGGGACGATCCGCTCTCTCCCCCCGCTCCCCGAGCAGCGGATGAAGCCGAGGGACGGATTCACGCTGTCGACATCCAGGGAGATCAGCTCCGAGACGCGGATGCCTGTGGCGTACAGCACCTCGAGCATCGCCTTGTCCCGCATGCCGTTCGGCGTGGACGTCTGCGGGGCGTTCAGCAGCTTGCCCACCTCCTGGATGGACATCACCATCGGCACGCGCTTCTCCGGCTTCGGAGACTCGAGATGAATGGTCGGATCCGAATCCAGCAGGCGCTCTTTAACCAGATATTGGTACAGGGCACGGATGGACACCATGCTCCGTGACAGGGTAGCCACCGCTCTGCCCTTCTGCTTGAGACCGAGCAGATAGCCCGATATGTTGATTCTGGAGCTGGCCTGCAGCGAGAAGACCCCTTGGCTCTCCAGATAATCCAGATACTGCACGAGATCCCGCTCATAGGAATCCAGCGTGTTCTTGGCCAGACCCTTGTCTTCAGACAAATAACGGATAAAAGCTTGCAGTTGTTCTCTCATGCGATTAGGTATCCCCTTTTATGTAGTACAGAGGCAGTCCCTTATCTTTTCCACACGATCGTTCTAATCTCCTGCAACCTATCCTGATTTTTCTTGAAAACCCTTGTCCGTCATGCGTCTTAGGGCCCAAGACAGCCTATTCCCCGATCTCGTAGAACAGCCTGAGGCGCTCGCCCATCGTGCCGGTTCCGGCCAATGCGTCCCCTTCGTTCAGGAACACCTTCACCGCCCGGCCTTCCGGCTCCCTGTACCGGCTGCCCGGCTCGATCCAAGTGGTGACAAGCAGGAGGGCATGATACAGCGCCACCGTGAAGGCGGTGAAGAGGAGCAGAAAGCGGAAGCGTTCCTTCCATTTGCGCAGGGAAAAATGAAAGATCATAGCCTGTACCTCCCAAGGTGCCGGCCGTGTCCGGATGAACGGACGCCGGGCGTCTTAAGAAGAGACTATGATCCTTCGGTCAAAAATATGCGGATACTCCTTCTTCCATCAGGAAATCGGCAGAAGCGAGTCAAGCCCCGTATAAGGAAGTCCCACCGCCTCAGCCACAGCCGGATAGGTGACGTGTCCCTGGTACGTATTCACTCCAAGCTTCAGCGGCGGATTGCCGTAGAGCGCGCGGGTGACCCCTTTGCCGGCAATCTCAAGCGCATACGTGATCGTCACATTCGTCAGCGCCAGTGTGGAGGTACGCGGTACGGCCCCCGGCATATTGGCCACCGCATAGTGGATGACACCATGCTTCTCGTAGGTCGGCTGGCTGTGCGTAGTGACGCGGTCGACGGTCTCGATCGAGCCGCCCTGGTCCACCGCGACGTCGACGATGACCGCACCGGGCTTCATCGTCTTCACCATGTCCTCGGTGACGAGCTTCGGCGCACGGGCGCCCGGAATAAGTACGGCACCGATCAGGAGATCGGCTTTCTGTACGGCGTTGGCGATATTATACGGATTCGACATCAGCGTACGGATCCGCCCGAAGAAGACGTCGTCGAGGTAGCGGAGCCGGTCCGCGCTGCGCTCGATCACAACCACATTCGCGCCGAGGCCGAGCGCCATCTTGGCTGCATTCGTGCCGACAATGCCGCCGCCGAGGATGATGACATCCGCAGGGGGCACACCCGGCACACCGCCGAGCAGAATCCCCCGGCCGCCGTACGACTGCTCGAGGAACTGCGCGCCGACCTGGACGGACATCCGGCCCGCGACCTCGCTCATCGGCGTGAGCAGCGGCAGACCGCCGCTCGGCAGCTGGATCGTCTCGTAGGCGATACCGGTCACCTTGCTGCGTACGAGCGCCTCGGTCAGCTTCGGCTCGGCCGCCAGATGCAGATAAGTGAACAGCGTCAGGCCCTCGCGGAAATAGTCATACTCGGAGGGAAGCGGCTCCTTGACCTTCATGATCATCTCGGAGCGGGCCCATACTTCCGCCGCCTCCGGCACGATCTGCGCCCCTTCCCCCGCATACTCCTCATCGCTGAAGCCGCTGCCGCCCCCGGCCCCGCTCTCGATCAGCACTTCGTGTCCGGCCGCGTGCAGCATCGCAGCGCCGCCCGGGGTCAGAGCCACCCGGTTCTCGTTGTTCTTCAGTTCCTTCGGTACGCCAATAATCACAGTGAGCCGCCTCCTTTGATACGCAAATCATCTGTTCTATAGCGTTTGCCAAGCGGGCCGTATTATGTGGGACAATGCAAAAAACCTTCTCGCTTGAATCGCCTCGATCCAGGGGAAGGTTTCGTTACTCACGATTTGTTCTTATCACGGCAGCGGTGGCAGATGCCTTGGAAGTCCAGCCGGTGATCGAGAACCTGGAAATTGAATTCCTTATCCAGCCGCTCCTCCAGTGGTCCGAGCCAATCTTCCATAATCTCATCCACGGCGCCGCACTGCACACAGATTAGGTGATGATGGTGATGATGAGTGCTGTCATTGCGCAAGTCATAACGTGCCACGCCATCTCCGAAGTTCATTTTCTCCAAGACATGGAGCTCACTCAGAAGCTCCAGGGTCCGGTAGACCGTCGCGAGTCCAATCTCCGGGGCTTTATCCTTAACGAGCATGAATACGTCCTCGGCACTCAGATGGTCTTCCTCGTTCTCGAGGAGCACACGCACGGTGGCTTCCCGCTGGGGCGTCAGTTTGTAGCCTTGCGATTGCAGCTGCTGTTTGATTTTTTCAATTCGAGATTCCATGCTTCTCCCCCTACAATCGAAAGCAACCGCTCCGGGTTTCGCGGACGGCAGTCCCCTGGAAGGGCATTGCCGTATGCTTACATTATAGGTTCTCGCTTGCGGGAAAGTCAAACCCTATTAGGAGCCGGAAACCGTAAGCAGCATGGGCGTCACCCATTTCATCATCACCGGCGACAGATAAGCCTCCAGCCCGGCCACACCGACGAGCAGCACCGCCGAGCCCACCATCGTGCCCGTGAAGCGCATGAACGGTTCGTAGAGCGCGCCCTGGCGGGAGATGAACCGATTCTTGACCAGATGTACCGTAAAGGCCATCGCCGTCACACTGCAGACGAGGAGCACCGGAATCAGCACGAGATTCGGGGGCACGACGGACACCAGGGCGAACAGCAGCCCTTTCCACGAGAGAGTCCCCACCATATAGCCGACCGTGAAGCCGATCAGCACCCCTTTGAGAAAATCGAGAATGAGGATGAGTGGAAGCCCGATCACCGAGATCCCGAGCAGCCAGATCAGGAGAATCCACTTAATGTGCATGCCGAAGGCCTCACGGAAAGAACCGGCCCCTTCGCCGTCCAGTGCGCCCTGGTGGACGGAGGAGAAGAAGTTGCCGAGATAACGGGCAATCTCCTCCCGCTGTTCGATCGAAAGGGCATTCACCATCACAGCCCCGAATACGACGCCCGTTACAAAGACGACGCCGACAAAAATGTAGAATGACAGGTGCTCTTTCATGTACAGCTCCAGCGTCCGGCTCTTCAGCATCGCCCATGCCTCCTTGTCCATATGGAACAATATATGAGGGCTTGGACGAAGTTATGACTCCGGACTCCGCTTTATTTCTTCACCCTGCCGTACTTCCCGCCGCCTCCGGTTTCGAGCTCCAGGGTTCCGGCGCGGGCGTCCAGCAGATACCCGGCGATCGTCTCCCCCGCCGCCTCCTCCAGCTCCTCGCGGGAAGCGCGGTGGAGCAGGTTCATCTCGGTGCCGAACCGCTCGAGCAGACGGCCGTACAGCTTCGGCCCGAGCCCGGGAATGTACTCGAGCGGCACCTGATACCGGTACGGCGGCCGGCTCTCGGGCACATACGGCTCGTCCCGGTCGGCGATGGACAGAATCCGGTCCATCACCCCGCGTACGAGCTTCGTGCTTCCGCAGTAAAGGCAGCGCTCCGTCACCACGGCGCCCCCCTCATCCAGGATCGAGGAGCAGCTGTCGCAGTAGGTGCGGTGGTACTTCCCGAGGCGCGGATTGAGGCCGTAGTTGGCCAGCACGCCCCGTCCCTCCTCTCCGCCCAGCACCCGCCGCAGCTCGCTGAAGGACGCTTCCTCCATCGCGAACTCGTTGTATTCCCGGCCGATCTTCGGCAGGGAATGGGCATCGGAGTTCGTGAGGAAGGTGTAGCGGTCGAGCTCGCTGATATAGCCCGCCATGACGGAGTCGGCGCTCAGGCCGAGCTCCACCCCGGCGATGCCGTCAAGATCAAGCAGATGCTCCATCCGGCTCGAGCCGCTGCCGTAGACGCTCTTGTGCGGCGTGAAAATATGCGCCGGAACGAGCAGCCCTCCGCGCCCGAGCACCTCCTGCTGGAGTTCCCGGGAAGGCACATAGAGGCGCTGTGAGCTCAGCTGCACGTTCTTCATGTGCTTCGACAGCCAGACGGTGAACGACTGCATGTCGGCCAGCTTCGGAAGATAAGCGATCAGGTGCACCGGGCCCATGCCGGGCTCGCGCACCTCGAGCTCGCAGCCGAGCATGACCGTCGTCCGGTGATACGCGATGCCGCCGCCGTCACGCTCTTCCATCTCGCCGGTCATGAGGTAATGCTCCATCTCGCGCTGCACGCCGGGAGAATGGCAGTCGATAATGCCGATAATCTCGATGCCTTTGCGCTCCGAAGCCTCCCGGGCGATATTGTAGAAGGTCAGGTTGTTCGCCGCACTGATCTTGACAGCTTCCCCCGCTTCCGTGCGCCCGATGTGAATATGCAGATCGGCGTAGTACGGCTTCAGGCTCATTCGGGCAGCGATCCTGTCAGGCGGTAGATCTGCCAGGCATAGACGGCCATGATCGTCTTGGCGTCGGAGATCCGGCCGTCCCGGATATACTCCTGCGCCTCATCGAAGGTCAGCTCCTCGACGTTCAGGAACTCGTCTTCGTCCGGCTGGGCTGTGCCCGGGATCAGCTCCTCGGCGGCGTACAGGTGGATGATCTCGTCGGCAAACCCGGGCGAGGTATAAAAGGAAGATAAGAGCCGGATCTTCCCGCACCGGTAGCCGGTCTCCTCCTGGAGCTCCCGCTGGGCGGCTGCAAGCGGATCTTCCCCGGCGTCGAGCTTGCCTGCCGGTATCTCCACCTGACTGCGCTCCAGCGGCTTGCGGTACTGCTCGACCATCAGGATCTTATCCTCCGGCGTCAGGGCCAGCACGGCCACGGCTCCCGGATGCTTCACGATCTCGCGGGTCGCTTCCCCGCCGCCGGGAAGCTTCACCGTATCCACCTGCAGCGAGATGATCTTGCCCTGGAAGACCGGCTGGGTCGATATAGTAATTTCTTCAAATTTTTTGGGAATAGAGCGCGTCATACCGATTCCTCCTACGCTTCTGCGGGTATTGTATTGGTACAGCCTTTTCACATTATACCAGAAGTCAGGGGCCAACCCGAAACCGGGTGGACCGTGCCAAGAATAGGACATAACCTATCAGTCTCCAGCATAAGGTGGACTATAGCATCCTATCAAGCTGGGAGGGAATTCTATGAAATCCTATGTGACCGAGCAGCAGCTCCGACTCGTCGGCAAAGCCTGGGAAATCCGCAAGTACCTGCAGCGCGCACTCGACCGTGCTGCGGCAGACGTGCCTCTCGCAGCTCTTCTCGACGGCACGCAGAGCTACTCCGTACCGAAGGGCAAGCGGGTGATCCGCTCGGCCGCCGCCGTTTCGGGATCGTTCCGCGGACCGGCCTACGCCCGGCAGAACCGGATGCCCGATGTTTCTTCCGCCTACTCCCCCATGAGCTAGCAGGGGTTAACCTATACTGCATTTTCCGCGGGCCGCTTTCTCTTTCTGCAGAAACAAGGCGCGCAGCCCGCTGCCAAGCCCCACCGATCGGCCCTGGATCCGTCCGTGCAAGCGGGACCCGGGGCCTTTTCGGTCCGGCGACGCCGGCAGCCGCTTTCACCCCCGTACGTTCATCCGCCGGCCCGTGAACGGCAGGAAGCCGCGCTTATCGGCGATAAGCGCGGCTTCCTTTGTCTTTCATGAGGTTATCCCAATTCTATCTATGCCTGTGCCTGGGCGGCCGTTTCCTTCACGATCGCCACGACGACTTCCGCCGTCTTCACGAGATCGGACACGGCGATCCGTTCCTTCGTCGTGTGGATGTCGAGGTAGCCGACCGCCAGGTTGACCGTCGGAATCCCGATGCCGTTGAACATGTTGGCGTCGCTTCCTCCGCCGGAGTGGAAGGTGCGCGGCGTGCAGCCGACGCTCCGCAGTGCGGCGGAGGCCAGCTTCACGACCGGCGCCGTCTCATCATACATGTAAGCCGGGTAGATGACGTCGCTCTTGAACTCGAGCTTCGCGCCCGATTCCTCGGCGGCCGATTCGCAGGCTGCGCGCATTTTCTCCACCTGGGCGTACATCTTCTCGTCCGTGATCGAACGGGCTTCGCCTTCGAGGCGGACGCGTTCCACCACGATGTTCGTAGCCCCGTCCACACCGCCTTCGAAGCGTCCGATGTTCGCCGTCGTCTCGCTGTCGATGCGCCCGAGCGGCATGCGGGAGATCGCTTTGCTGGCCACCGCGATCGCCGAGATGCCGTCCTCCGGGTTCACGCCCGCATGGGCCGAACGGCCCCAGAACGTAATGTAGATCTTCGCCTGGGTCGGAGCCGCCACCGCAATATCCCCGATCGTACCGTTGGAGTCCAGCGCGTAGCCGAAGTCCGCGTCGATCAGCTTCGCGTCCATGTTGCGCGAGCCGAGCAGGCCCGACTCCTCGCCCGCCGTGATCGCGAACTGGATCTGGCCGTGCGGGATGTTGTGCTCCTTGAGCACACGGATCGCTTCGAACATGGCGGCGAGGCCTGCCTTGTCGTCCGCGCCCAGGATCGTCGTCCCGTCGCTTCGGATATAGCCGTCTTCCCCGAGCTGCGGCTTTACGCCCTTGCCCGGTGTGACCGTGTCCATGTGGGAGGTGAAGAAGAGCTTCGGTGCTCCCGGCGCTCCCGATGGAGCCAGGGTGAAGAACAGGTTGCCCGAGCCGTGGCCGGTCTTTGAAGCGGAGTCGTCCTCCTGAACGGTCAAGCCGAGCGCTGTGAACTTCTCCTTGAGCACCCGCGAGATTTCCTCTTCGTGCTTCGTTTCGCTGTCAATCTGCACCAATTCCATAAATTCCGCGACCAGCCGCTTTTCCTGAATCATGGACTTTCCTCCCGTATCCCCGTTGGGTTAAAATATAGCCATAGCATTTCCATACACAAGGAGCTGAACACGCATTGCCAAACAAGACCCTGTTTAAAATTGTCGTTTATCTCATGATTGCATCCATGCTGCTCTCTACGATCCTTCTCACGGCCACCTCGTTCTACTAGAAGGCTCCGGAGTACCGAGGCTTAGTACAGCTTCGTTTCCTGGTTGTAGCCCTCCAGGTTCTCCTTCACGCGCTGGAGGAACCGTCCGCAGATGACGCCGTCGAGAATCCGGTGGTCGAGGGACAGGCACATGTTCGCGATGGAACGCACGGCGATCATGTCCTGGATCACCACCGGCTTCTTCACGATGGATTCGAAGGTCAGGATCGCGGCCTGCGGATAGTTGATGATCGGATAAGAAAGAATCGATCCGAACGACCCGGTGTTGTTCACCGTGAACGTCCCGCCTTCGAGTTCGCTCAGCGTCAGTTTGCCGGCTCTGCCCCGCTTGGTAAGATCATCGATCTCGCGGGCGAGGCCGGCTATTGTTTTTTCGTCGGCTTTCTTGATGACCGGCGACAGGACAAAATCCTCCGTGCCCACAAGCAGCGAAATGTTGATGTCCTTCTTCACGATAATCTTGTCGACGCCCCAGACGGAGTTCATGATCGGATAGTCCTTGATGGCATTGACGACCGCCTTCAGCACGAACGCAAGATAGGTCAGGTTGATGCCTTCCTGCTTCATGAACTCGCCTTTGAGTTTGTTGCGCAGATGCACCAGGTTCGTCACATCCACCTCGATCATCGTCCACGCGTGCGGAATCTCGGTCACGCTCTGGCGCGTCCGGCTTGCAATGATGCTTCGCACCGGCGTCACGTCCACGAGGTACTCGCGGTCCCCAGTCATCCGGCCCTCCGCCTCCACATTCGTATGCGGCGGATTCTCCGACAGGTGAAGGCCCGTCGTGCGCACCGGAATCTTCGGCGAAGCCGGTACGAAGACGCCTTCGGCCGCTGCGGCCGCGGCCGCATCCCGTTCAGCCTGCGCCACAGGGATCACGCCTCCCTGTACGGCCGCCGCCCCCGGATTGACGGCCCCTGAGGCGATATGCGCCTCCACGTCCTTGCGCGTGATGCGCCCGCCGAGACCGCTGCCGGCCAGCCGGCTGAGGTCGATTCCGTGCTCGGCCGCCAGCTTCAGTACGGCCGGCGAATACCGGGAGCGCATCGCTTCCTCCGCCGGAGACCCGCCTCCCGCCTGTACCGCTGCTGCCGAAGCACCTGCAGCCGGCTGGACTGCGCCGCCGGGCGCCCCCGAGGCGTTCGGTTCTTCGATCAGGCAGAGCGGCGCACCTACCGGGGCAGTCTCCCCTTCGGCGACCAGCAGAGCGGTGAGGCGGCCTGCGATGGGCGAAGGCATCTCCACGGTCACTTTATCCGTAATGAGCTCGCACAGCACATCATACTGCTCAATGACATCTCCGGGCTGCCGGAGCCACTTGCCTACCGTGGCCGACACCAGGCTCTCGGCCAGGTGCGGCACCGGTACGGCGGTTCCTCTCATGTTCTCGCTCATGTTGCGTATCCTCCTAGAACAAGGCCAGCTTGCGCATGGCTTCCATGATTTTGTCCGTGCTGAGCAGGAAGAACTTCTCCATCGGAGGATTCATGCCCACTGCCGGCACGTCCGGTCCGCACAGACGCATGATCGGCGCATCAAGCTCGAAGAGCAGCTCCTCGGCGATGAGGGCCGACACCTCCGCCCCGACGCCGCCGGTCTTGTTGTCTTCATGCACGATCAGCACCTTGCCGGTCTTCGACGCCGCAGCCAGAATCGCTTCCTTGTCGAGCGGCTGCAGGGTGCGCAGATCGAGCACATGCGCGGAGATGCCTTCCGCGGCCAGCTCCTCCGCCGCGCGGAGGGCATACTGCACTGTGATCCCGTAGGAAATGACGGTGATGTCCGTGCCTTCCCGCTTCACGTCCGCTTTGCCGATCGGCACGATGTAATCCTCTTCGGGCACCTCGCCGGTGATGCCGAGATAGCACTTTTTGTGCTCAAAATACAGCACAGGATCCGCATCCCGCACCGCCGCCTTCAACAGTCCCTTCGCATCGTAAGGATTCGAAGGAGCGACGATCTTCAGGCCCGGTATGCCGAAGAACACCGATTCCGGGCACTGGGAATGGTAGAGCGCCCCCCCGCCCGTCGCCCCGTAAGGAGCACGCACGACAACCGGGCAGTTCCAGTCATTGTTCGAGCGGTAGCGGATCAGCGCCGCCTCGGAGATGATCTGGTTCGTTGCCGGGAAGATAAAATCCGCATACTGCATCTCAGCGATCGGCTTCATGCCGTACATGGCCGCCCCGATCGCCACCCCCGCGATAGCGGATTCGGCCAGCGGCGTATCCATGACGCGCTCCTCGCCGAACTGGTCGCGCAGACCCTTGGTCGCGTTCATCACGCCGCCCTTGCCCACGTCCTCGCCAAGCACGAACACCGACTCGTCGCGCTCCATTTCTTCCTTCATGGCCGTACGGATGGCCTCCAGATATGTAATAACCGCCATGCTAGCGCCCTCCCTCTTCCGCGTATACATGCCTCAGCGTATCCTCGGGGAGCGGGAACGGCGCCTGCTCGGCGTACTGCGTCGCTTCGTTCAGCTCGGCCTTGATGCTCTCCGCCAGCTCCGCTTCCTGCTCGTCGCTCCAGAGACCCGCGCCGGTCAGGTACTGCCGGAAGACCGGCAGACCGTCCTTCGCCCGGTTCTCTTCCACTTCCTCCTTGGTGCGGTACAGCAGATCGTTGTCCGAGGTGGAGTGCGGCGGAATACGGTACATGACCGCTTCGATCAGGGTAGGTCCTTCTCCGCGGAGCGCCCGTTCGCGGGCTTCCTTCACGACGCGGTACACCTCCAGCGCGTCGCGCCCGTCGACCTTCACGCCGGGGAACCCGTAGCCGGCCGCCCGCTCGGCGATGCTGCCCGCGGTCTGCTTGTGCAGGGGCACGGAGATCGCATACTGGTTGTTCTCACACATGAAGATGACGGGCAGCTTGTGCACACCCGCGAAGTTGCAGCCTTCATGGAAGTCCCCCTGGTTGCTCGAACCGTCCCCGAAGGTGACGAACGAGACGAAGTCCTTACGCTGCATCTTCGCCGCCAGGGCGAAGCCTACCGCATGCGGAACCTGCGTGGTGACCGGGGACGAGCCCGTCACGATGTTCAGCTTCTTGTGGCTGAAGTGGCCCGGCATCTGCCGGCCGCCGCTGTTCGGGTCTTCGGCCTTGGCGAAGACGGAGAGCAGCAGCTCCTTCATCGTCATACCGACGGTCAATACGAAGCCGTAGTCCCGGTAATACGGCAGAAAATAATCCTTACCCTTCTGCAGGGCGTATGCCGCAGCGACCTGCGCCGTCTCCTGGCCGATCCCCGACACGTGGAAGGCGATCTTGCCGGAACGCTGGAGCACGAAACCGCGCTCGTCAAACATACGGGCCTTCAGCATATATGTATACATCTCGACGACCTGCGCATCCGTGAGTCCGAGCTGGCGGTGCTTGTAGATTTGTCCGATGGACATGGGAGGAACCCTCCTTGTAGGATACTGACCCGGCACAAGGGCTGGGTCTAATACCAGGTGCTAATACTACCTAATACATTTATATTATAATCTCTTCCCGATATGAAAACAATTTTTGGATCAAGAGATTCATAAGTAATTCATCTTCCCGGGGCGGGGTCGTTCGGCGCCCGCGGCTACATCGTGATGGCTCTTCCGTCCACCGCGAGCATCGCTTCGCCAAGAATCTCCGACAGCGTCGGGTGCGGATGCATCGCCGTTCCCACTTCCCACGGTGCGGCTTCGAGCAGCTGCGCCAGCACGGCCTCCGAGATATAGTCGGTCACATGCGCACCGATCATATGGACCCCTGAGGATATCGTTCGTGCGGGCATCTGCAACCACCTTCACGAATCCGTCCGTCTCGCCCAGCACCAGCGCCTTGCCCAGCGCCTGAAAGTGGACCTTGGACGTCTTGACCTCGTGGCCGCGCTCCTTGGCCTGGGCCTCCGTCCAGCCGACCGAGGCGATCTCCGGACGCGAATACACGCATCTCGGAATCCGGTGCGGTTCATAGCGGTGCGTCTCCTGACGGCAGATATGTTCTGCGGCTGCGATGCCTTCATGGCCTGCGGCATGCGCCAGCTGCACGCCTCCCGTGCAGTCGCCCACGGCATAGATATGGTGCTCCGCCGTCTGCATCGAGGCGTTCACCCGGATATACCCGCCCTCGATCTTCACGTCCGTATTCTCGAGGCCGATTCCTTCCACATTCGCCCCGCGCCCTACGCTGACAAGCGCCGCCCCGGCTTCAAGTCTGATGCGCTCTCCGCGCTGCTCCGCTTCGATCGACAGCCCGCCTTCCTGTTTGCGGCAGGTTTCCGGCAGCACCGTGCAGCCGGTATGGATGGTCACCCCGCGCTTGCGAAGGAGACGCTCGAGCTCCCGGGAGATTTCCTCTTCTTCGCCGGGCACGAGTCTCGGCCCCACCTCGGCGATCGTCACCTTCACGCCGAAGTCGCTGAGCATCGAGGCCCACTCGACCCCGATCACCCCTCCGCCGATGATGAGCATCGACGCCGGCAGCTCTTCCATCCGCAGCGCATCGTCGCTGCTGAGAACCGTCACGCCGTCGGGCTCGAGACCCGGCAGCACGCGCGGACGCGATCCGGTCGCCAGAATCAGCGCCTCCGGCACGAGCGAGAGAATCTCCCCGTCCGCCTGCTCAACGGATACGGCCCCGCTGCGCGGCGAGAAGATCGACGGCCCGATGACACGGCCTTTGCCGTAGAAGACCTGAATCTTGTGCTTGCGCATCAGAAACTGCAGACCGGTATGCAGGCTTTCCACCACTTCATTCTTGCGGCTCAGCACCTGGGGGAAGTTCAGTCTCGTCTCCCCGGTTTCGATCCCGAAACGTGCGCTTTCCTTCATTAAAGCATATACTTCAGCACTTCGGAGAAGCGCCTTGCTCGGGATGCATCCCCGGTGCAGACATGTCCCCCCGAGCTTGTCTTCTTCCACAATGGCCACGGACTTGCCAAGCTGCGCTGCCCGGATCGCTGCAGAATAGCCGCCTACCCCGCCTCCGAGCACCACCACGTCAAAATTCTGCGACATTTTACCATTCCTCCTGCGTAGGTCATTCTCTCTATTCTACCTCTACTTCATGCTAGAAATATAGGTCCAATTTGTGAACAAGCATGAATCCGGCACGGATTTATGGTAACTTAGTAGGGTATGCATACGCTCTCCCCACCAACCGGGACTGGAGTTTATGCGAAAAGTCGACCGTATCCGGCAGGCGCCGGATGACAAAGGAGTCCGCATGAAAGCCGCATTCTACCGTTTCATCGCCATTCTGATGCTGGTGATCCCAGGCCTTATGGCCACGTACGGGTTCCTGGCCGTCAAGGATGCCTGGTTCGCCCAATTCGATCTGACCGCCGCCGACCCCGGCATCCAGTGGGGCAAGCTGCTTTTGGGCCTCCTGCTGTTCGGCGCAGGGGTAGCCTTTATCGGAGGCTGGATTTTCTTCCGCGACCGCAAGCGCAATTATGTCGCCCCCCGGTTCCGGGCCAAAAAACGCAAAAAGGGATAGGCCCCGGCCTACTCCCTTTTTTTCTCTGGCTGCTACTGCTTTCCGTAAGTGAGAGAGCCCAGCGCCTGCTGGACACGGGTCACGCCCTGGGACAGGATATGCCCGCTGCCGACAGCGGCGGCCACGGCCATCGCCTCCAGCACTTCCTGCTTGGATGCGCCCTTGGACAAGGCTTCCTCCACATGATACATCGTACATACCTCATTGTTCGCATAGAGCGCAATTCCCAGCGCAATCAGCTGCTTCTGCTTTTCCTCCAGCGCACCGGGAGCGAAACAGCTGCCCGTAAAACCATGGTATGCTTCGACCATACCGGGCATATGCTCTTTCATGTGCCCGACGCCGATTTTGTAAGAGTCCGTCTTCGATTCCATCTGCATCTGCTCCACCTCCAAGCTGTACCTGTTTTAGGCTTCCCACCTGCACAGGGAGGTATGCGATACAGCGCAAAAACAAAAGCATAAAAAACAAAAAAACACGAAAGCACTTACAAAATTCTACAAACCAGAGAGTAATGCTGTGCTATAATGTGAGGTATCCCAGTGCAAGGAGTAGATTCAATGCAAAAAACTTGTCAAAAAATTGTTCGTGTTCAGGATGGTCTGATTACGGAAATTTATGATGGCTTGGTCTACCGTGTCTTCAGTGATAACGACAGCGCATTGAAGGAGTTGTTGATGGAGGATGTAGGTCTGGACTTTGATACGATCCTGCATACCTATGAGAAATTGATATATGATCTGGCCTGCTCGGGCCATGAGGTCCGCGGCTTCCTGATGAAACGCCTGCCGGAAGGATGGCTGGATTGGGCCCATGCCATCTATTCGGAACATGGACAGGAAGACAAGCAGCTTGTTCATACGACACAGCCGATCCTGTAATTGGCTGAAGCCAGGCGGCATGACTCTTTCCTGCGCACCCCATACTAAGGGAGGCAATTCACAGGGAAGGAGGTGCACGAAGATGCTTGAACATCTCGAAAGCAATTACGACTGCGCCGCTGCCGGCGAGGATCTTCATGCCCTGCTCAGCGAGCTTGCCGAGCTGAGAGGCCGGGGGCCGGATGTGGACGCGCTCGCTTCCGAGCGGATCAACCGCCTCGAGAATCAAATTTCTTTTATCAAGAACAAATGCGACATCAAGCCTTAATTGTCAATCGCCCTCTTACCTTCATAGCAAGCGGGAAAGAAACAGCCGGACGCTTCCGTTCGGCTTTTTTCTCTGTCAACTGTTAAGGTTTGCCTCTTCTCTGCCGATATAACAGGTAACGGAGGGATGAGTATGTATCGTTTGGACAGCGATTTGAAACTGAGAATTGCCGCCGCCTGTGAAGTGGACGTCATGGTGCTCCGCGGCGAAGAGCGGATCGATGCGGGACAGGTGACTGAAGTCGACGCTGACTGCGTGGAGATTAACCACGTGCCGTACCGCAAAGCCTTGTACACCTTCTGGGATGTGACCTTATGGGGAGGCTCCAATGAGCTCCCGGCTTTACAGGAAACCCATATCTCTTACTAAGCATTTCAAATCCACCCAACGAACCGGACTAAGGGAAACGGCCGCCGGCCTGTTGCCTTTCGCCGCTTTCAAATAAGAATGACGCTTGGACCTAGCCCGCCCCAGCGCCATTCTTTTTGTCGTGCAATCAAACCCTGCAGTTCTCACCGGCTTAGGATGACCTTTGAGGGTGCACGCTTACGCGTCCTCAGGGTCCTGGCCGGCTCCCCTTCAAGAAACCTTGTGCTCGATGCGCAGCTTATCGGCCACCATAGCGATGAATTCCGAGTTCGTCGGCTTCGCCTTGGAAATATTGATCGTGTACCCGAACAGGTGCGAGATGCTGTCGATGTTGCCGCGCGTCCAGGCGACCTCAATCGCATGGCGGATGGCACGTTCGACGCGGCTCGGCGTCGTCTTGTATTTCTCGGCAATCGCCGGATACAAGGTCTTCGTAATCGCGCCCAGAATCTCGATGTTGTTGTAGACCATCGTGATCGCTTCACGCAGATACTGGTAGCCCTTAATGTGCGCAGGCACGCCGATTTCGTGGATGATCGTCGTGATGTTCGCGTCCAGGTTCTTGCCCTTCGGCAGCTGCACCACATTCTTCATTCCGGAAGAGCTCGACATCATCGGCATCGACTGGTTGGTGGATACCAGCTGTCGGATGCGGTTCGTGAGGATCTCCATGTCAAACGGCTTCAGAATATAGTAGGAGGCGCCGAGCTGTACAGCCTTCTGGGTGATATTCTCCTGACCGAAGGCCGTCAGCATGATGATCTTCGGCTGAGGGTTCAGATCCATCTCGCGGAGCTTCTCCAATACGCCGAGGCCGTCAAGATGCGGCATAATAATATCCAAAATGAGCACGTCCGGCACCTTCGCGCTTTGTTCGATCAAACGCAGCACATCATTTCCGTTATAGGCCACACCGGCAACTCTCATATCGTCCTGATCGTCGATAAACTCCGAAAGCAGATTCGTAAACTCACGATTGTCGTCTGCTAAAAGAACTTCAATGGTTTGCAACGTCTAACTCCTCCTTCATTTACGGCAATTGACTTTAGCATTTTTTACCTAGCTTATGAATTCGACATGCACATCAAAATTCCTTCTGTCGAATATTATTTTTCTGGATTTTTTTTCGGCGATATTTTATAATGATTAATTTAATCCATCATTATACATTTATCGACATCAGCTTAGGGAAACTGCCACAGGCTGACTTCAGCATTCCCGCAATTCCTTACTCATGCTATCTACTTCTCCTCAAAATAAAAAAACCGAAGGCCGCTAGCTCGCCTTCAGTTCCTGTCCATTCCCCGCCGCCGGTCTCAGCATGATGCCGGCATCCTGCAGCATCCATTCGATGAAGCAGCCGTAGCCGCTGGTCGGATCGTTGACGAAGACATGGGTCACGGCGCCGATCACTTTGCCGTTCTGGATAATCGGACTTCCGCTCATGCCCTGCACGATGCCGCCCGTCTTGTCCAGCAGGCGCTGGTCGGTAATCTTGATGACCATGCCCTTGGTCGCCGGATACTCCTGCTTCGCGACGTGGACCACCTCAATATCGAACTTCTCCACCTTCTGCCCGCCCACAACCGTATAGATCTGGGCCGGTCCTTCCTTCACTTCTTCCGCGAAAGCCACCGGAAGAGCCTTGTCACTGAGGCTGTGGCTTGGGGATTCGAACATCTTGCCGAAAATGCCGAACTGCGTGTTGCGCTCGATATTGCCGATCGCCTTGCCGTCCTTCGGGAAGATCGCCCGCTTCTCTCCCGGCTCGCCGTTCTGGCTCTTGGAGATCGACGTGACATTGGAATGCACGATCTCCCCGTTGCCGACCTTGATAGGCGTCTGGGTGTCCATGTCCGTGATGACATGCCCCAGGGCGCCGTACACTCCCTGATCCGGTGCATAGAATGTCAGCGTCCCTACACCGGCAGCCGAATCGCGGATGTAGAGCCCGAGACGGTATGCTTTGTCCACGATATCGTAAGCCGGCGTAATCGCAATATCCAGGGTCTCGCTGCCGCGGACCACGGTCAGCATGATTTCTTTTTTCGCCTCGCCCGCCGATTTGACGAGCTCCGCCACCTTGCTGACTTCACTGACCGGCTTCCCGTTCATCTTGACGATCAGGTCGCCAAGCAGCACCTTGGCTTCTTCGCCCGGTGACGTCTTCTTGTCCTCGGCTACGGCTACCAGGTGATGGCCGACAACCATGATTCCCGCCGACTTCAGCTTGACGCCGATCGTCTGGCCGCCGGGAATGACCTTGAGGTCGGGAACGACATTGACCTTTACAGTTTTCAGCGGAATGGCTCCGAAGAGCTTCAGCTTCATCTCCGTCTGTCCTGCCTTATAGGTCTGAAGCGAAATCGGATGATGTAAATCCACTTGGAATGAGTGCTCCGCCGTGCCGTTCACCTTGAGAATCTCCGGGTGGGACACGGTCACCATCGCATTTACCGGCATCGATAGCTGCAGATGGGCTTGCTGTCCGGTGAAGAGCCGGACTTCCTCGGGGAATGAGGCAAAGCTGCGGAAAGGCGTGGTCAGGCTACCCAAACAAACGAAGAGGACGAGCAGTAATCCAATCAATCTTTTTCTCTGGTTGGAACTCAATTCGCTCACGCTCCCTTGCTTCCTGCTTAGCGGGCACGGAAGGCGGCAGCTTGTGCCGCCCCTCCGTGTCACACCTGCAATGTGCACCGCCGTTTGTGTACCTTTAAGATTGCCTCGCGGGATTTCTTTTATGTTACGTAATTGCTCCCTAAGCTCTCAGACCATCCTTGCCTTCTTATCATTTGCCAGACCGAGCATTTCCTGCGCGTGCTGCAGCGTCTTGTCGGTCACCTCGACACCGCCGAGCATCCGTGCAAGCTCATGAATCCGGCCGGTTTCATTCAAATCGTCAATATTGGTATAAGTGCGGTTGCCGTCAACCCGTTTATGAATGAGATAATGCACATCCGCCATGCAGGCCACCTGCGGAAGGTGGGTGATCGAGAACACTTGGCATGCGTCCGCCAGCTTCGACATCTTCTCGGCGATCGCCTGGGCTGCGCGCCCGCTCACCCCGGTGTCCACCTCGTCGAAGACCAGGACCGGAATGCGGTCCACACGGGCAAAGATCGACTTCAGGGCAAGCATGACACGGGAGATCTCGCCGCCGGAAGCGATCTTGCTCAAAGAGCGGAGCGGCTCACCGGGGTTCGCCGAGATCAGGAATTCGACGAGATCGCCGCCTTCTCTGGTCAGTTTGCGGCGCTCCCCTTCATGCGGGGCAAAGTTCACCTTGAACTGCGTCCGCTCCATATGCAGGCCGCGCAGCTCGGATACGATCTCGCCGGCAAGCTCCTCGGCCACCGCCATCCGCTCCACGGTCAGCTTGTCCGCCAGCCGGTCGACCGTCTCCCGTGCCTTGGCCTCTTCCTTCTGAAGCTGCTGCAGCTTCTCATCCTTGTTCTCAATGAGATCGAGCTCCCGTTCGATCTTGTCGGCATGCGCCAAGATCTCCGCCACGTTCTCTCCGTATTTCCGCCGGAGCGATGAGATCGTGTCGAGCCGCTGCTCAATGAAATCGAGCCGCACCGGATCGAATTCGATCTCTTCCCGGTAGTCCCTCACCTGATAAGCCGCATCCTCAAGCTGGTAGAACGCGCTCTGCACCTGCTCCACCAACGGCCCCAGCTTGGCCGTATCGAGCTGTGCGATATCCTGAAGCTTCTGCACCGCCTTGGATACGGCATCGAGTCCTTTGCCGCCGTACAGCAGATCATAAGCATCCGACGCGTTCTGGTACAGCCGTTCCGCATTGGCCAGCTTGCGTTTCTCGTCGCCGAGGGCTTCGTCCTCCCCTGCCTTGAGCTTCGCTGAGCGGATCTCCTCCACCTGAAACCGGTACAAATCGAGCATCTGAAGCGCCTGCTTGCTCGTTTCCTGGAGCTCGCGCACCTGCCTGCGGACAGCCTGATAAGCGTCGAATGCCTGCTGGTACTCCCGCTTGACCGGGAGAATCCGGCTCTCTCCGAACAGATCGAGCCAGCGGATATGCTCCTCGATCTTGAACAGGGATTGGTGCTCGTGCTGGCCGTGGATGTTAACGAGCCATTCCCCAATCTCCTTCAGTGTGGCGAGATTGACGAGATGCCCGTTCACCCGGCTCGTGCTTTTGCCCGCTGCCGTTATTTCTCTGCGTATGATAAGATGCTCATCTTCCCCGGGTTCTATTCCTATCCGTTCCACAACGCCCCACACCGGATGATCGGATGCAATCTGGAACAGGGCCTCGATCGCCGCCTTGTCACTTCCGTACCGGACGAGATCTGTAGAGCTGCGCCCGCCCGCTATCAGGCTCAGCGCGTCGATAATGATGGATTTGCCCGCACCCGTTTCGCCGGTCAGCACATGAAAGCCTCTTTTGCAGTGCAGTTCGACGTGCTCGATCACCGCCAAATGACGAATGGATAATTCCAGCAGCATATTCATGCACCTCATTTACACTATGGATTTACGGGTCAGCTCAGCATTCCCAGGACTTGGTTCACCACGTGCGTGCTGTGATCCCGGTTGCGGCAGATGATCAGGACCGTATCGTCACCGCAGATCGTTCCCATAATCTCGTTCCACTCCAGCGAATCGATCAGCGCGGCGATCGTATTGGCCGTACCGGGCAGGCTTTTGAGCACAACCAGATTCTCGGTGTAATCGATATGTACGAAATGGTCGTTCAGCGCCCGCCGCAGCCGCTGCAGCGGATTATACCGTTGATCGGCGGGTACCGAATATTTGTACCGGCCGTCATCCAGCGGCACCTTGACGAGATGCAGCTCCTTGATATCACGGGAGATGGTCGCCTGCGTGACATGGAAGCCCGCGTTCCGCAGCTGCTCCACCAGCTCGTCCTGCGTCTCGATTTCATTGTTCGTGATAATTTCGCGAATTTTGATATGCCGTTGGCCTTTCATGATTTCCTCCCTATTCGTTTGCGACCTGCAGCTCGAACTCGTAACAATCCACGGTCCCTCCCTGCAGGTTCACATACAGCACGCCTGCGGTCTGGGGGTACAGCAGCTGGTATACCAGCAGCCTTTCTCGGATCGCACTGCCCGTCTTCTCGAGGGGCATGCGTTCCCTGGCCACCTTCACCGCATAATAGGCGCCGTCCTTCTGCGCCACATAATCGATGAAGAGCCGGCTTTGCAGCGTCTCACGGCGGTTTACCGCAATATCCAGCATTACCCGTTTTTTGCCGCTCAGCACCTCATAGCCGAGATCCTTCAACAGCTCGGACACCTCGTCCTCGGGCGGCTCTTCCAGGCCGCTCAGCAGCTCGGGCAGTCCTTCCTCTTCCACGACTTCTTTCATTCTGGACCGCGCCGCCAGGTAGAGCCATCCGGCCAGCACGGCCACCACAAGCAGGATGATGAACCCGTCACCGCTCTGCATGCGCATCACCTCGACACCAGATTTCTACAGACCAAGCACAACCGTCAGGAACGTTGCCTGCAACTGCAAAATCCTACCGCCCGGATATGGCTCGAAGTGGTGCCTTGGTGACCGGGCGTACCTTGGGGGATGGATCCCTTATTCATGAGTTCAACACCTATGTAGTCCTTCTCAGGACGAAACACCTTCAAGATAAACGGCTTCACCGCCCAATATGGACGGTGCGCGTTTAGAAGAAATATAAGATTACAGAATCAGCCCCGGTGAGGTATCCATGCTTATATTTTAAAAAAACTCATCCGTTAAGATGAGCTCTGCATGTTTTGCGACTCTTGTATAACCTGCCGGATGCACTGGCCGAGCGCCTCGCCGGTGATCCCCTGCTCGTCCGTATTCATCAGATAAGCCAGAAACTCGATATTGCCCTCCCCGCCCTTGATCGGCGAATAGGTTAGTCCCTGAACCGAGAAGCCGGCCTCCTGGGCAAATACCAGCACGGACTCCAGCACTTCCCTGTGTACTTCGGGCTCCTTCACGACGCCGGTCTTCGGCACCTTCTCCCGTCCCGCTTCAAACTGCGGCTTGATCAGACAGGCCACCGCCCCGCCGGGAGCGAGAATCGCCTTTAGCGGCGGAAGAATGAGCTTCAGCGAGATGAAGCTGACGTCGATCGAGGCGAAAGACGGCACCGGGCCGGGCAGGTCCCCGGGCTGCATGTGGCGGAAGTTCGTCCGCTCCATGACGCATACCCGGGGATCCTTGCGCAGCGACCAGTCGAGCTGATTGTATCCCACATCGACGGCATACACATACGCCGCCCCGTTCTGCAGGGCGCAGTCGGTGAAGCCGCCCGTGGAGGCGCCGATATCGAGCATCGTCACGCCTTCCAGACGGATGCCGAAGGTCTTCAGCGCCTTCTCGAGCTTCAGCCCGCCGCGGCTGACATACGGATGGATCGCACCCTTCACGATGATCGGCGCGGTGCGGGACACCTTTGTGCCGGCCTTGTCGACCGGCTCGCCCGATACAAGCACGAGTCCCGCCATGATCGCCGCCTTGGCCTTCTCCCGCGTTTCGTAATAGCCCTGCTCGACGAGCAGGACGTCCAGCCGTTCTTTCTCTATTTTTTCTCCTGACATCGATTGCTCCTTGAATGCGCGCTACGCGCGCTGTCTCCTGCGGGGAACGAGCGTCTGCAGTTCCTGAACGAGCCGCTCGGCCGTCAGGCCTACTTCCTGACGCTGCTCCTTGACGGAGCCGTGTTCCACGAAATAATCCGGTACGCCGACCAGCTTGATACGCAGGCCGTAAATGCCCTGCAGGGAGTAGTACTCCAGTACGCCGCTGCCGAAGCCGCCGAGCTGGGTCCCTTCTTCTACGGTAATCACCGGAATGTCTTCCTTGGCGATCGCATGCAGCATCGCTTCGTCCATCGGCTTGATGAAGCGCGCGTTGACGACCCGCACCCTGTGTGCCTTCCTTGGCCAGGGCTTCAGCCGCCTCGAGTGCGGCGGGAATCATCGGGCCGACGGCCAGAATGACTGCGTCGCTGCCCGGACGGACTACCTCCCAGGAGCCGATCGGGATGTCCTTCATCGGCTCCTCCATCGACACCCCAAGTCCGTTGATCCGCGCATAGCGGACGGCAATCGGGCCGTCATTGTAGCCCACGGCCGTCTTCATCATGTGCCGCAGCTCATTCTCGTCCTTCGGCATCATAAGCACCATGTTCGGGATGCTGCGCAGGTACGCGATATCGTAGACCCCGTGGTGCGTCTCCCCGTCCGGACCGACGAAGCCTGCACGGTCGATCGCAAAGATGACGTTGAGGTTCGCGCGGCAGATGTCGTGTACGACCTGGTCATACGCACGCTGCAGGAATGTCGAGTAGACGGCGAACACCGGCTTGATGCCGATGGTGGCCAGGCCCGCAGAGAAGGTCGCGGCATGCTGCTCGGCTATGCCCACATCGAACATCCGGTCCGGGAACCGCTTCGCGAACGGAAGCAGACCGGAGCCGCCCGGCATGGCCGGCGTGATGGCGACGATCCGCGGATCCTGCTCGGCGAGCTCGATGAGCGTCTTGCCGAACACTTCCGTATACATCGGCGGCCCGACGGTCTTCAGCACCTGGCCGGATTCGATCTTGTACGGCGAAATGCCGTGCCAGGTGTGCGAATCGGCTTCCGCCGGGGAGTAGCCTTTCCCTTTGGTCGTGATCACGTGTACGAGCACCGGTCCGTTCACTTTGTCCGCCTGCTTCAGCGTCTCGATCAGCAGCGGCAGGTTGTGCCCGTCGATCGGACCGAAGTAGGTCAAACCAAGCTCTTCGAACCAGACGCCCGGGACGACCATGTATTTGAAGGCGTCCTTGAGCCGCTCGGCCGTCTTGGCCAGCGTTCCGCCGATGGCCGGCACCTTCTTGATGAGATGCTCGACTTCTTCCTTGGCTTTCTTGTAATGGCGGTCGGAGCGGATCCGCGCCAAATAATTGCTCAAGGCGCCTACATTCGGCGCAATGGACATCTCATTGTCGTTGAGGATGACCATCAGCTTGCGCTTCTCGTGGCCGATATGATTGAGCGCCTCGAGCGCCATCCCGCCGGTGAGCGCGCCGTCCCCGATCAGAGCGACGACGCGGTTGTCGTCCCCGTTCAGATCGCGGGCGACCGCCATGCCCATGGCCGCCGAGAGCGAAGTGCTGCTGTGTCCGGCTTCCCAGACGTCATGCTCACTCTCTGCACGCTTGACGAAGCCGCACATCCCGTGATATTTGCGGAGCGTATCGAACCGGCCCATCCGGCCTGTCAGCATCTTATGAACATAAGATTGATGGCCTACATCGTATATGAATTTGTCCGTAGGACTGTCAAACAAATAGTGCAGAGCAATCGTTAACTCGACAACACCAAGGTTCGACGCGAGGTGACCGCCGGTGACCGATAGCTTCTCGATAAGAAACTGTCTCGTTTCCGCAGCCAGTTGCTCCAGCTGTTCAGCCGTCAGAGATTTCAGATCTTCCGGCCCGTGAATTTGATCGAGCAGCACGCTTGTTCCCTCGCTTTCCGTCGTTGGAATGTAATTGCCTGATGCCTTACCGCTTGATGCCGAGACGATGCCCGGTGAACGCAAGACAAAGAACTGCCGGGAAACCGGAGCTTCCCTTCCTGAATATGAACATAATCGGTATCCATTGCTGATTCCATCTCCAAAAAAACGACTGCGCTTCGGCCGCAGACGAACTTCCGCCGGCAGGCACTCCGCAAAGCGAGCCGCGCAGGCGTACTACATCCATATACGCCAGGTTTATCCAGTGTGCGGCAGAAGCCTGCACTTTATACATTCCGCCAGGGCAAGCCGGACGGAAAAAGATCAGGTCCGCCGGTCACCCCGGCCGCTTAGGCGTTGTGACAGCGCATACGTGGTCATTATAGCACACGGCAAGCGGCGGCTCAAATTCAAAGCGGCACCGAAGCCGTACATACGTTTGGCTGATTTGCTTCTAATGATCGCGCTTCATCAGGTAATCCGCCAGCTCCAGAAGCCGCCGCGGCTCGGGGAATCCCCCGCCGAGAATCGCGCTCTTCGCTTCCGCGGTCAGCTCCGCAACCTTGGCTTCCGACGCTTCGATCCCGATGAAGTAAGGGTAGGTTACCTTGCCCTGCTTGACATCGCTCTGCACCGGCTTGCCCAGCTTCTGCTCGTCTCCGATCAGGTCCAGAATATCGTCCTGGATCTGGAACGCGAGACCGATACAAGTGCCGAAGCGTTCCAGCGCGTCAAGCTGGGCGCTTGTCGCCCCCGCAATCCGTCCTCCCGCCTTCAGCGAGAACACGATCAGATCGCTGGTCTTGTGCAGGTGGATGTACTCGAGCTCCTCGAGCTTCGTCAGCCCCTGCTCTCCAAGCATGTCGGCCGCCTGGCCGCCCACCATTCCCGGCGCGCCGGCCAGCTTCGCCAGCTCTTCCACGATGTCCACGACCACATCGGCCGGCACCCCGTGACGTCTTGCTGCCTGCACTGCCGTATGGAAGGCGTGCGTCAAGAGAGCGTCGCCGGCCAGGATCGCCATCGCCTCGCCGTACACCTTGTGGTTCGTGAGTTTCCCGCGGCGGTAGTCGTCATTGTCCATCGCCGGCAGATCGTCGTGAATCAGGGAGTACGTATGAATCATCTCCACCGCAAGAGCGGCGGGCATGGCCGCTTCAGCCCGGCCCTGCAGCGCTTCCGCCGCCGCCAGAACGAGAATCGGCCGAAGCCGCTTGCCCCCGGCCATCAGCGAGTACATGACCGATTCCCTCAGGGCTCCCGGTACGCTCCACTGCTCGGGCAGCGATGTCTTCAGCTCGTCTTCGATGCGGCCGGCCAGGGCCGCAATATATTCCTTGATGCCTGCTTCCGGATTCATCGCGCTTCCCCTTCACCCGGCGAGAACGGTTTCTTGACCATGCCGCCTTCCTGTTCTACCAGAATCTCGATCTTGCGTTCGACCTGCTCCAGCTTCTGTCCGCAGAGCTGGGACAGCCGCATCCCCTCCTGGAACAGCTCGATCGCCTTCTCCAGCGGCACATCGCCGCTCTCCAGCTGGGCTACGATGCGCTCCAGCTGGTCCATTGCCTGCTCAAAGCTAGGCGTCGCTTCCTGCGTTGTCATCCGGTTTCTCCTCCATTGACCAGACATGGCAGTCAATCCGGCCGTCGGAGAGGCGCAGCTTCAAGATATCCCCAATCTGCACCTGACGGACGGATTTCACCAGCTCTTGTTCTCTTTCGTCATATACGAGACCGTATCCCCGCTGCATGACCTTCAGCGGACTGAGCGCGTCAAGCTGCCGCATCGCGGATACGAGTTCCTGGGTCTTCTTCTTCAGTTCGGCCTGCATCGCCTGCCTCAGCTGGCGTTCGGCCGTGTCGAGCCGCCGCCGCGAGTAGATGACCTGCTCCCGCGGGTTGAACGAGGCCAGCCGCCGCTCCGTGCGGATCAGCCGCTCCTGCGCCCGGGTCACCCGGGCCCCCGCTTTGAAGGCCAGCTGCTCCCGCAGACGGTCGAGCCGCTGGGCCGGGTGCAGCAGCAGCTGCCGCCGCGGATCCGTGAGGTACGGCGAGCGCTGCAGCCTTCTCAGCTTCTCGCGGCTGCGCTCGAGCTGCTTGTTCAGCCCCGCCTGCAGCCCCTGGCGCAGGTACCCCACCTGCTGCTTCAGCTCCAGGTGGTGGGGCACCGCCAGCTCGGCGGCGGCGGTCGGCGTGGCGGCGCGCAGGTCCGCGGCGAAGTCGGCGATCGTGAAGTCCGTTTCGTGGCCCACGGCCGAAATGACCGGGATCCGCGAGGCCGCGATGGCCCGCGCCACGATCTCCTCATTGAACGCCCAGAGCTCCTCGAGCGAACCGCCGCCGCGCCCGACGATCAGCACATCGGCTTCCGCACGCGCATTCATTTCCTTAATCGCCTTCACAATGGAAGGCGCCGCGCCCTTCCCCTGCACCAGTACGGGATACAGGAGGACGGGCACATTCGGAAACCGGCGCTGCAGGGTGATCATGATATCCCGCACCGCCGCCCCCGTAGGCGAGGTAATGACCCCGATGCTGCGGGGGTACTTCGGCAGCGCCTTCTTGCGCTGCGGATCGAACAGCCCCTCGGCTTCGAGCTTCTTCTTCAGCTGCTCGAAGGCCAGGTACAGGCTGCCGATGCCGTCCGGCTGCATCTGCGTCACGTAGAATTGATACTGCCCGTCCCGCTCATACACCGAGATATTGCCGCAGGCCAGTACTTTGGTGCCCTCTTTCGGAATGAAGGGGAGCCTCTGGTTATAGGAGGCGAACATGATGCTCTTCAGCCGGCTGTCCGCATCCTTCAAAGTAAAGTACATATGGCCGGAGGAGTGGTGGGTGAAGTTCGAGATCTCTCCCCGCACCCACACATCCTGCAGCCGGTTGTTGCCTTCAAGCAGCATCTTGATAAAGCGGTTCAGTTCCTTGATCGAATAGACCTGCTTGTCCTTCGCGGGATTGTCCCTGACCGTAGCCATGACTCTCTACCGTACCGCTTCTGTATGCGCGGTACGCTGGGCCGACTCAAGCGTGTTGCGCAGCAGCATCGTAATCGTCATCGGTCCGACGCAGCCCGGCACCGGCGTGATCCAGCCGGCCGTGTCCAGCACATCGTCGAAATCGACGTCGCCGGCGAGCTTGCCGGTCTCGAGGCGGTTGATGCCCACGTCGATGACCACGGCGCCCGGCTTCACATGGCTGCGGTTGATCATCTTCGGACGGCCTACCGCCGCCACGAGGATGTCCGCCTGACGGGTGATCTCCTCCATGTTCTGCGTGCGCGAATGGCAGACGGTCACCGTCGCATGCTCGCGGAGCAGGAGCATCGCCATCGGCTTGCCGACGATGTTGCTGCGTCCGATCACGACCGCATGCTTGCCGGCGATCTCGACGCCGATCTTCTTCAGGATCTCAATGACGCCGGCAGGCGTGCAAGGCGCAGGGCCTTCCTTGCCGATCATGAGATTGCCCACGTTCACCGGGTGGAAGCAGTCGACGTCCTTGAGCGGATCGATGCTCTCGACGATCCGTTCCTCGGAGATGTGCTTCGGCAGCGGCGACTGCACCAGGATGCCGTGGATGGAAGCGTCGGCGTTGAGCTTTCCGATCAGCTCCAGCACCTCCGCTTCCGGCGTTGCTTCCGGCAGCTTGTACACTTCGGAATGCATGCCCGCTTCCTCACAGGCCTTTGCCTTGTTGCGCACATACACGTGTGAAGCCGGATCGTCCCCGACGATCACGACCGCAAGACCGGGCTGAACGCCGCGGTCTTTGAGAGCATCCACCTGTTCCTTGATTTCGGCGCGGTACGCGCTGACGATTTCTTTCCCGTTGATTACCTGTGCAGACATTCCGTCTCCTCCTCGTCCCTGTTAAGCTTCTGGTGCGGATTCCGGCTTACGGAGCGTATCCAGATCCTTGATCATCTTGCCGAGCACGCCGTTGACGAACTTCCCCGACTCGTCCGTGCCGAAGTGCTTCGCCATCTCGATGGCCTCGTTGACCACGACCTTGGGCGGTACATCATCGCGGAACACCATCTCGTAGGCCGCCAGACGAAGAATCTGCCGGTCCACGCGGGAGAGCCTGTCCATCTGCCAGCCCTTGAGGTAATCCGACAGAAGCCCGTCGATCTGCCGCTTATGGGCCACCGTGCCCTCGACCAGCTCCTGAACGGCCGGCGTGGCGATCTGGTCGCGCTCTCGCGTCAGCTGCCCCTCGTCCTCCGTCTGCGCTTCCTCTACCACATGGGCGATGGCGTCCACGGATGTCACTTCGTTCATCTCCAGTTGATACAAACTCTGGACTGCCAGTTCTCTGGCCAATCTTCTTCTCATTCTCGTTACGTCCTCCTGTGGTAAGCCTGGATTCCGCTTTGGACCCCGGCCCCTCATTACATCTGTCTGTCTAATCTGCCCTCTGGCCATAAGAAAATCCTTGGGGCTATCCCAAGGATTCTATCGGAACAGTCTCCATTTGTCCATCAGCCAGCGCCAAGTGTCTTCTGCGGGAAACACCGGTTCGCCTCGGTCCATCTTTTTCCCTATATAATATCCAGTATATACGATAAGGGCAAAGATTAACATACGCCACAGGCCAAAGAACAAATAAATGAGTCCGAGCGCGCTGCCCGCCAGCACGCCGAGCGTCTTGCCCCTGTGGCCTTCCCACACGCCTTCCCATACCCGCATCCACATCCGGGGGCTCACCTCTATTCGACTCGACTTTTGAACGTGGGGGACGACGGCTGAATGTTCGCGATGAACACCGACACGAAAGCGACCGGAATACCCGTAATCTCCTCGATGTGGCGCTTCACGTTCGACTGCATCTCTTCGGTCATGTTCGGAATGGAGCTCTCCCCGTCCACGATGGCGCGGACGACGATCTCCAGCCCCGCCTGGCTTACCTTGACCCGTGCTCTCAGGTCCTTCACCCCGCGGGAGCGTCCGGCCGCCTTCAGCGCGAGGTTCTCCACCGTATCCATGGAGATGCGGATATCCCCGAACTCCGTGCGCTGGTCGATCGACGGTGCGGTTCCCTTGCTCCGGCGCACCGACAGGTACAGGAAGCGCAGCGCAAGCAGAGCGAGCACCACGGCCGATGCGATGAAGATCACCGCCGTATCGAGATCCCGGTAGACGTTAACCAGGAAATTGCCCGCGGTATCCAAGGAAATCAGGCCGAATGCCCCGAACAGGCACACGATGGCGATGAGAAGTACGGCGATGCTAAAAAGAAACAGCAGCAGTCTGTCGAGAACTTTGACCACGATTCCTGACTCCTTTACGCGAGTACGGAGGAAACCCCCAAACGCTCCGTCAGGGGGTTCAACCGGATTCTCGTTTTTTTATTTCACGCGTCCGGGAGCGGCCGATTCCGGCTCCTCCGCCTTCTCCGCGCCTTTGAAAATGACGTCATGAATGTGCACGTTCACCTGAACGACGCTGAGGCCGGTCATCGATTCGATAGCCTGCTTCACATTCTGCTGTACGCCGCTGGCCACTTCGGGAATCCGCGTGCCGAATTCAATGACAACGGATACGTCGATGGCCGCTTCGCGCTGGCCGACTTCCACCTTCACGCCTTTGGCCATGTTCTTGCGTCCGAGAAGCTCGGCGATGCCGCCGGCGAACCCGCCGCTCATCCCGGCTACACCCGGTACTTCCACCGCAGCCATGCCGGCAATGACCTCGATCACCTCCGGGGCGATCTGGATCGTGCCCATCTCGGTCTTCTCATAATCCGCAGCCAATGTGCTCATGGATTGGACCTCCTCGTTGTTTTGCGCCCGCAAATGCAAGCACTGCAAAACCAAATTACGCAAGCGCCGGGGGCTCCCCGGGCTTACGCCTCAATTTTGCCGGCAATGAATTCGCTTGCTGCCCTTCTTGATGCAGGAGCGGCAGAACGCCTCCGGCGCCTGCCTGTGCCTTGTCTGACTCTTGCATGGACTGTATCGAAATCAGAGTGCGACTCGCCATGGCCTGCTTCTGATGACTGATCTTCGTGTGCAAACGGCGTACCCTCCCGCACGGGTAGGATAAGCCGTTTATCTTATATACTATACCATTACGTCAAAAATATGACAATGAAACGGGACCTGCGCAGCTTAGGAGTTCGGGTCGTTCACGTCATGCTCTTCCAGGAATTTGATATCGAAATCGCCCGCAAGAAACTTCTTGTGCTCAAGCAGCTTCAGGTGGAACGGAATCGTCGAATGGATGCCCTCGACGGCGAATTCGGCCAGTGCCCGCTTCATTCGCTGGATGGCTTCCTCGCGGTCCGCTCCCCATACGATCAGCTTCGCGATCATCGAGTCGTAATGCGGCGGAATCGTATACCCCTGGTAAGCGGCCGAATCGACGCGGACGCCGAAGCCGCCCGGCGGCAGGTAGAACTTGATCTGGCCGGCCGAAGGCATGAAGTTCCGCTCGGGATCCTCTGCGTTGATCCGGCACTCAATGGCCCAGCCGTTGATCACGACATCCTCCTGCGAGAAGGACAGCGGCTCGCCTTCGGCCACCCGGATCATCTCCTTGATGATGTCGACGCCGGTGATGAGCTCCGTGACCGGATGCTCGACCTGGATGCGCGTGTTCATCTCCATGAAGTAGAACTGGCCGTCCGGCCCGAGCAGGAACTCAAGCGTGCCGGCGCCGGAATAGTTCACGGCCTGGGCGGCGCGGACCGCCGCCGCACCCATGGCTTCCCGCGTTTCCGGCGTCAGGATCGGACATGGCGCTTCCTCCACCAGCTTCTGGCGGCGGCGCTGCACGGAGCAGTCCCGCTCCCCGAGGTGGACAACGTTGCCGTGCTTGTCCGCAAGAATCTGGATCTCCACGTGCTTCATGCCCGTGAGATATTTCTCGAGGTAAACGCCGGCGTTGCCGAACGCCTTCTGGGCTTCCTGCTGGGCGGCGGTGATCTGCTGGATCAGCATCTCTTCGTTATCCGCAAGCCGGATGCCCTTGCCTCCGCCGCCGGCCGTCGCTTTGATGATCAGCGGGTAGCCGATCTCGCGACCGAGGCGGATCGCCTCTTCGACATCCTCAACGAGGCCGTCGGAGCCCGGAATGACCGGCACGCCGGCTTCCTTCATCGTCTGCTTGGCGACGGACTTGTCGCCCATGCGCGAGATGGCCTCCGGCGAGGGCCCGATGAACGTAATATTGCAGCTCTCGCAGATCTCCGCGAAGTCGGCGTTCTCCGCCAGGAAGCCGTATCCCGGGTGGATCGCGTCGGTCTCCGTCAGGGTCGCCACGCTCATGATATTCGTGTAATTGAGATAGCTGTCCTTCGACAGGGTCGGCCCGATACAGTAAGCTTCATCGGCCAGACGGACATGAAGCGCTTCCCTGTCGGCCTCCGAGTATACCGCGACCGTCGAGATGCCGAGCTCGCGGCAGGCGCGGATGATGCGGACGGCGATTTCGCCGCGGTTGGCGATAAGTACTTTATGGAACTTCAATGGGATCTCTCCTTCTACTCCGGCTTCACCTTAAAGAGCGGTTGACCGTATTCGACCAGCTGACCGTTCTCCACAAGCACTTCGACGATCTCGCCCTTCACTTCGGCTTCGATCTCGTTCATCAGCTTCATGGCTTCGATGATGCAGACGATCGTCTTCTCTTTGATGGAGCTGCCCTTCGAAACAAACGGAGCCGCCCCCGGAGATGGGGATTCATAGAAAGTTCCCACCATGGGAGATGTAATTATATGTAAATTAGCATCTGCTGCAGCCGGCTTGCCTTCAACAGGCGCTTGCGCAGGCACGGCAGCGGGAGCCGTTGGCGGTGCGGAGACCACAGGAGCGAAAGCAGGAGCAGCGGCCGGAGCGGAGGCGTAGACCACCTGCTCGGTTTTGTTAGGTTTGCGGATGACGAGACGGGAGCCCTCGCTTTCGATCTCCAGCTCCTGCAGAGTCGATGCATCCACAGCCTTGATCAGTTCCTTGATTTCACTTAGTTTAAACACAACATTCACTCCTTTGGGCGTCTTGCTGCTGGGTAGGCACAAGCTTCCTGGAGCCTGTCCTAATGCAGCATAGCGAAACAAACGACGTTGTTATTATATCACAAACTCTTATGAAGGAAAGAGTTTCTTGGGACGTGGTCCCAATCGGGGCTCAAGGACTGCGGCACAGACACGAAAAAGGCCCGGTTGCCCGGGCCCTGATCCGCCATGCTTCGTGTAATTTTGCGGGTCTCCCCGCCCTTGCAGTCTTACGGCTTGAACGATACGGAGATGTTCTCCTTCGCAATCCCAAGCTCCTTCATCGCCTGGTCGGTGATGCTGAACGCCTGGGTGCGGTCGAGCTTGTCGGCCTGCACCGTCACCTTCCACTTGCTGCCCTCCTGGGTCACGACCGCCTGGGAGAAGCTCTTGCTCAGCAGCCCTTCGAGGTACTCGATCTTCGCTTCCATATCCTGCAGCTTGTGCAGCTCCGCCTGGGCGTTCGCGGCCGCTTCCGTCGTCTGCTTCGTGTCGGCAATGACGGCAAGCAGCTGCTCGCTCTTCTTCGAGATCTCCGTCTCACGCACCATCTGCAGATCCTGGAAGTAGCCGGCTCCGCTCTGCGCTCCCGTCTGCATCGTCTTCAGCACCTGCGCATCTTCCGCCGAAAGGGACGATCCCGTGCCCGATACCGGCTTGGAGGCCGGCGTGCCTGCGGCATCCGGAGCGGCGGACGAAGGCTTGTCGGTCTTCGTGCTGCTCTCCTTGTGCTCGCCGCCGCCTTCGGCCGCATTGCCCGCTTCCTTCTGCTCGGCAGCCTGCGGCTGAGCCGCCTTCGGATCGGCCGCTTTGGGATCCGCCGCTTTGACGTCGGAGGCCTTCGGATCCGCCGCCTTGGCATCCGGCTTCGCTTCCGATCCTGCGGAAGCCTGGCCGTCCGCTTTGGCTCCCTCGGCAGGAGCCGCACCGTTCTTCGCAGCCGCATCCGGTGCGGAAGCCGGATGCAGGCCGTCCAGCTGCCCGGTATTGACCGTCAGCTCCTTGGTCGAAGCGCCGGCGGTTTTAACGTCGATCTGGTTGACATCCTCCGTGAACAGGTAGTAGGCGGACAGTACCACCATCAGGCTCAGCATCGATACAAGCCACACCGTTTGCCGTTTCGTGTTCATTCTCGTATTCCTCCTTTAATGGGTTGAGATTCGCGCTACGACTTTCTCGGCAGGATCGAAATGCGGTGGGGCGGCACTTCCAGACCGCGCTCCACAGCCTCCGATATCATCTTCTTGACCGTCAGATTCTCCGCCCCCTTGGCGATGACGAGCACCCCGCGCACCTTCGGCTTGATCGTCTTGGTAATCAGCGGCTGTTTGCCCCCCGACACCTCATAAATGACCACTTCCCCGCTTTTGTTGATCTCGGTGATGTGCCGGGTCGAGCCCTGGTGGTCCTTCTCGTTGGTCACCTGCTCGACATCCTTGCGGTTCTCCTGCACCACAATCTCCTCCGTCGATTCGATCGTGACCATGACTTCCACCTCGCCGACGCCTACCATCTTCGTCAGCATCTCCTTGAGCTGGGTCTGGTAGGATTCCTCGTATTCGCGGAAGGGGCTGCGTTCCTTGCCCACCGAGAAGACCGGCTGGTCCGCAGGGGGAGGGAGGAGAGGCCCGGGCCCCGTCCGGCGTATCGACGTCCTTGACCGTAATGAACGAGTTCAAGATCATGAAGGCGGCGCCGACCAGCCCCATCAGCAGCAGCCAGCGCAGCGTCTGCATCCGCTTCGGCCCGCCCGGACCGCCGCCCAGCAGCTCGCCGAGTCCTTTCCATCCCGTACCCATCCTCCTCACCTCCCCTTCGGTTCATGGATCAGTTCCAGCTGAATCTGACTCTCCTCCAGCTGCCAATCCGCCGCGAGCAGCCGGGTAATCTCCGTCTTCTTCTGCAGCTGCTGCGGCGTCAGTTCCCGTGCCGCCGACTCTCCCATGTGGGAGACTTCCTTCGCCCCCGCTTCCTCCGCCCCGATCCGGATGCTCACGCTCTTCACCGGCTCGACCGGTTCGACCGGCTTCATTGCCTCGGAGCCCGCACGCTGCGGAGCTTCCCCGCCCGCGCTTCCCCCGGCCGGCCGGCTCCGGATCGAGCGTGACGGACACGCTCTTGAGTCACTGCCTGGCCGTCCGCCCCCGCCTCCGTCTCGACCCGGATGCTCCGGACCTCGACGCCTGACGCGCTCTCGAGCTTGCGCTTCATGAGCTCCGCCACCTGCTGGCGGACCAGCTTGTGCGCCTCCTGCTCCTGACTGCGCTTCAGCGTCTCCGCCCTCGTCTGAATGGCGGCGAGGGATTCCCCGGCAGAGCCCGGGCCGTTCTGCTCGAACAGGGCTGCCGTCAGCCGCCCGTTGAGCTCTCCTCGGCCGGAGAACAGCGTGAACAGCGGCTGCAGCAGGGTCAGCAGCAGGAACAGCGAGATCACGGTCCGGACGTAGCGCTGCATGGCGGCGTTCGGCAGCAGAAGATCGACGAAGGTCGCCAGGAGGATCACCAGGATGATCGAGCGCAGCCAGTCGCTAAGCCAATCCATAGGCTCTCCCCCTCCTTGACAGGCTTGCTACCGCATCATGACCGAGACATTGCCGGCGGCGATCATGATGGAGATCGCCAGGAAGAACATCAGCCCGACAACCGCGAGGGCGGCGAACACGTAGATGAGGCTTTTACCGATCGTCTCCAGGCACGAGATCATCGGATTATCGCCGAGCGGCTGCATGATCGCGGCCGCCACGTTGTAGATCAAGGCGAGCACAATGATCTTGATGGCCGGGAAGGCGCAGATCACGAGGATAATCACCACGCCCGCCAAGCCGACGGCATTCTTCACGAGCAGCGAAGCACCGATCACCGTCTCGGAGGCGTCCGAGAACAGGCGGCCCACCACCGGCACGAAGTTGCCTGCGATGTACTTCGCCGTGCGGATCGTCACGCCGTCGGCGACCGAGCCGGTCGCCCCCTGCACCGAGACGACGCCGAGGAAGACGGTGACGAAGATGCCAAGGCACGCCAGCGAGATCGTGCGCAGCAGGTTCGCCAGCTGCGTGACCTTGTATTTGTCCGACAGGGCGCTGACAATGTGCAGCACCGCCGAGAAGAACAGCAGCGGGAAGACGATGAAGTAGATCACCGTACCGACCGCATGCACCATGAAGACGATGAGGGGGTGAAGCACCGACACCGAGACCACGTTCCCCATAGAAGCCAGCAGCGTCAGCAGGATGGGCACCACAGCGATCATGAAATGAATCATGTCGCCGATCGCCTCCTTGGCGTAACCGATCGCGACACTGAACGAATTCACGGCCATGATCATAAGGACCAGGAAGGAGATCGCGAAGGCGATTTTGCTCACCGCATTCTTCTCGAAGGAGCTCTGCAGCGTTTCGAGCAGCATGCTGAAGATCGTCAGGATCACGATGGAGACGAGCAGCTTGCCGTTATAGAGCAGCTCGTGGAACAGGTATTTGAGCAGCCCCTGCAGCAGCCCTGGGAAGGAGATGTCCTTCGCGCCGAGCAGCAGGTCCATGAACGAAGGCGCCCGCGCGTCGGGGAAGTACCCGCCGTACTGCTGGACCAGACGTGTCCAGAAGCCCTCGACCGAGTCGAGCGGAAGCTGCTGCGCCTGCTGCCTCACCAGCTCCTCCGCCGGCGTGGCCGCCAGCAGCCGCACGCCCGGACCGAAGAGTCCTTCCGTACTGAGCAGCAGCACGATAATCAGCGCCGCCAGCACCAGCCGCTCCCGTCTTATGCTCCCCGAGCCGCCGAGCCTCCCGTCCTCTTGCAGCCGTACCTTGCCCCGCATGCTCTTCACCCCTGCCTTGTCCCCTGCCGCCCGTCAAGTCGGCAGCAGCTTCACGACCGTATCGATGATGACGGAGACGATCGGGATCGCCATGACCATGATCAGGATTTTGCCCGACAGCTCGATCTTGGAAGCCACCGACTCCTGCCCCGCGTCCCTCACGATCTGCGCACCGAACTCCGCGATGTACGCAATGCCGATAATCTTGAGAATCGTCTTCAGAAAAATCATATTGATATCCGCCCGGTTCGCCAGATCCTCCAGCACCCCGATCACCACGGCGATTTTGCCGATGAGAAACAGGAAGATCGTGATGCCGGTGAAGGCGGTGAGCAGGAAGGCGAACATGGGCTTCTGTTCCTTGATGATCAGTACGAGGATCGTCGTGATCAGCCCGAGTCCCACGATCTGGATGATCTCCACGGGTGCGCTCCTCCCTTCCTATTGGAAGAGGAAAATGGCTTTGATTTCCTTGAACAGGCTGTCGAGCAGGCTGACCACCATGAACAGCACGACGACAAACCCGATGACCGTCACCCAGTGGGCCATATCCTCTTTGCCCATCTGCTTGAGCACGGTATGAATCATGGCGATAATGATGCCGATGCCGGCAATCTGGAATATCGCATCTACATCCACGTTCATTGGCGGCACCTCACCCCCTACCCTGCAGCCGGCTCCGGCCCTGCTGTCACGCCCTGCCGCTGCCGCCGGCTTAATACATCAGAATGACAACCAACGCACCCAAGAGCACGCCGAGGCTCTTCCACATCCGCTCGTAGCGCTGCTGCTCGTCTCTTGCGGTCTCCGACTCCGCCTGCAGCTGCGAGACGGCCAGACGCAGGTGCTTCACCTGGTCTTCCCGGTCGGTCAGCCCGAGCGTAGTCCCCAGCTGCAGCAGCACTTCGCGCTCCTGCGGCTTCATCGCCGTCGCCCGCCAGCCGCGGGTGATCGTGCGCTCCCAGACGCCGGCCGCCTGTTCGCCTTCAGCCCGCTCGAGCTCCCTCGAGGTCTCGAGGAAGAGGGTCCCTACCGGTGCGGCGCAGGTGCCGCCCGTGCGCCGCAGCGCCTCCGGCAGCGGGGTGAAGCCGTAGACGATCTCGGTCTCGAGCCGCTGCAGCAGGCGGATCAGGTCCGCGATCTGCTTCGGGCGCCTCGCGAGCTGGGCCGCCTGGTGGAAACCCATCAGCGTGCCGGCGAGAAGCACGAGCGCCGCTCCCAGCAGCTTCAGCATGGGGCGGCGCCCCGCTTCCCTGAGGCCGTCCCGCTCGGCAGCATCCGCCGCATCAGCTAAGGCCCCCCCGCAGCGCCAGCCGCTCGTCCAGCCGCCGGCCCTGCGCGTCGTACACCGCTGTGCGGGGCGCTCCGGCCCCGGAGCCTTCGCCCGCGGCCCGCGAGAGCACCACGAACCGGTCGAAGACCCCCCCGGCAAGCAGCTCCTTCAGGATAGGGCGCCGCCGTACATCGTCGACGTCCCTGCCGTGGGCTGTGGCGATCAGGCCGATGCCCGCATGCAGCGCCTCGTGAATGGCCGCCGCATCCTCGCTGCGGCCGATCTCATCGGCGATGAGTACCTCGGGCGACATCGAGCGGATCATCATCATCATCCCCTCCGCCTTCGGACAGCCGTCCAGCACGTCCGTTCGCGGGCCGACGTCGAAGCGGGGCACGCCGCGCACGCAGGCCGCAATCTCAGAACGCTCGTCGACGATGCCGACCTTGAAGCTGCGTCCGCCGATGCCCGCCTCCGCACTGCCGCTGCTGAGCAGCCGGGCCAGATCCCGCACCAGCGTCGTCTTGCCGAGCTGCGGCGGAGAGATCACCAGCGTCCGGCACAGCCGGCGGGTGCCCGGCTCCAGCAGGTGGGGCGCGACACCCGCCGCCGCTCCCTTCCATTCCCGGGCGATCCGGATATTGAAAGAAGCGACGTCCTTCACATATTTGACCCGGCCCTGCTCGACCACCGTCCGGCCGGCCAGTCCCACCCGGTGGCCGCCGGCAATCGTGATGAAGCCCCGCTTCAGCTCTTCCTCGAAGGTGTAGAGCGAATGCTGCGTAAGCAGCTCGAGCAGGGTCCGGCAGTCCTCCCGGGTGGGCCTGTACGCCGCTTCACTGTCTTGGGCCGTCCGTCCTTCGGCGGTAACGAAGCGGCTGCCGCCCGCGCGGATCAGCTCGAGCGGGCGATTCTCGCGGATCCGGATTTCCTGCAGATCACCCAGCATGTGCGCCGGCAGAGCTGCTAGAATGCGCTGCAGCGGAGCGGAGAAATAAGGTAAGACCGACTGGATCAAGCGCCATCCCCCCAAGCTGTCCATCTTTACAATCCAATGTATGCCCGTCCTACTGAAATATGACAGTCTCCCATTACTTTTTTAAGATTCCGATAAAGAGACACGCCACACCGGCGAGCACCCACAGGAACTTGCCCACGGAGAGCTTATCCGCCAAACCTACAAGCCCGATCGTCGTGGTCGTCAGCAGCACCAGGGGACCGACAAGCGCCAGCCCGGAATTCACCAGAAGCGCCTTCTCGATCTGATTGAAGCGGAGCATGAGCAGCGCGGCCATGATCTCGATCGTACCCGACAGCAGCCTCAGCATGGCCATGCTCAAAACGATTTTGTTGATCATCGACATGGGATTCCCTCCAGCTTGGTTTCTCCTCATCAATGTATGCGGGCTCGTCTTCATTTAGGCTAACCGGGCACCACCCCATCCAAAAATGCATATGCTGAGGGTGATTCAAAACAATATAGTACAGCGAGGCGATTGGACATGGAGGTTACATCACCGGGGCAGTGGCATCCCCTGCTGAGCGATCCGACCGGCGTGCGGACCGGCAAACCGAGAAGCCTGGGACAGACGATGGTGATTGACAAAGGCCTGGGGCTCCATGCCTTGGAAGATTTGCTCGAAACGGCTGCTCCTTATATTGACATGCTCAAGATCGGTTTCGGCACTTCGCCGCTCTATACAACGGAATTTCTGAAGCAAAAGATCGAGATGATCAAAGGGCACGACATCGTTGTCTATCCGGGAGGCACCTTCCTGGAGGTGGCGATCCGTCAAGGCGCCGTACAGCCATTCTTCGAGATGGTCCGGCAGCTAGGCTTCAACGGCCTCGAGGTATCGGACGGAACGATCGAAGTCCCGCGCTCCCTGCGCAGCGAGCTGATCTGCCGGGGGCTGGATGCGGGGCTTACGGTGATTACGGAATACGGCAAAAAAGGCTGGGGCTCGGCGATCGAACTGCAGGAGCTGATCGAGACGGTGACGGTGGATTCGGAGCTCGGAGCCTCCCTCGTCACGATCGAGGGCAGGGAGTCGGGCAAGGGCGTCGGCATCTTCGACGAACAGGGCGGCTGCAAGGATGAGGAGATCGCCATGGTATTGAAGGGGGTGCCGAGTCCGGCGGTGCTGCTCTGGGAGGCGCCGCACAAGGAGCAGCAGGTACACCTGCTGAACACGCTGGGCACGGGCATTCATCTAGGCAACATCGCACCGGGGGATGTCATCTCGCTCGAGGCGCTCCGCCGGGGACTTCGCTCGGACACCCTGCTTCTGGGCAACGAAGGCCGCAAGAGCGGGGATCCTAGCTGGGCCTGGGAGATTTAGAGAGGAGGAGAGATTCTCCGTCATGAACATTAGTGTCATCCCTACGATTCAGGAAGCACGCGTAGAGGAGTTGAGACGCAAAACCGTTATTGTCATCGATGTGCTGCGGGCCACCTCGACCATGCTCGCCGCCCTGGCCAGCGGCTGCCGTGCCGTAATTCCGGTCGAGACCGTCGAGCAGGCGAAGGAGCTGCAGCTTCCGGGGCATCTGCTCGGAGGCGAACGCGGCTGCCGCCGCATTCCCGGCTTTGACCTCGGCAACTCGCCGCTCGAGTATACGCCTTCCGTGGTCGGCGGGAGCGTCCTCGTGATGACGACGACCAACGGCACCCGCGCCATCCGCAAGGCGGAGCAGGCCGGACGCATTCTGGCCGGCTCGCTGCTCAACGCCCGCGCCTGTGCCGGGAAAGCGCTGGCGCTGGGACGGGAGATCGTCATCCTCTGTTCGGGCACCCGGGATATCTTCTCGCTCGAGGACGGCCTGGGGGCCGGCGCCATCGTCGACGAGCTGCTGTCGGCTTACACCGGGTCCGGGCGCCAGGGCGACCATCTGCAGGTCAACGACTTCGGCCTTGCCATGCTGCATGCGTTCCGTGCAGCCAATGGCAATCTCGAAGGCGCCCTGCTTGCCTGTGAGAACGGACGCCGGCTCGTCTCTCTGGGGTTCCGCGAGGACGTAGCGTACTGCTCCCGGCTGAACGCCATCGAGGCCGCCCCCGAGATCGCGGACGGCCGGCTGCAGCTGTTCCCCACGCTCACTTCTTTGTAATCATGAAAAGCCCCTTGTCCTCATAGACATAAAAAGAATCCACGAGGACAAGGGGCGGGGTGCGGTGAATGGAGACATTCTGCTGGTTGCACTGATCATCATCGGGCTGATCGGGCGCTCGCATATCATAACTACAGCGGCCTGCGTGCTGCTCATCGTCAAGCTGATCAGCCTGGAGCGCTACCTTCCCTCCATCGAACGGAGGGGACTCGAGCTCGGGCTGCTTTTTCTGACGATGGGCGTGCTTGTGCCGTTCGCCAGCGAGCGCATCTCGATCAAGGATGTGACCTCGATGTTCACGACGTGGCCCGGCATCCTGGCTCTGCTCGGAGGAGCCATCGCTACCTACATGAACGGCAAAGGGCTGGAGCTGCTAAAAATAGACCCACAAATGATTGTGGGCCTTGTCATCGGTTCGATCTTCGGTATCATCTTCCTAAAAGGAATCCCGGTCGGACCACTGATGGCCGCCGGGATTACCGCTTTCCTGCTGAAAGTGTTCACTTATGTCTTCGGGAAGCTCGGTTAGCCGGAGCAGGCTTGGACGCCCGCCTGTCAACAACTTAACGACGCTCGGACGGACCGCCTACAAAGGCGGTTTCTTCCGTATCGAGACCGTAAGCGCTGTGCAGCGCGCTGATGACTTCGTTCAGGCGGCTGTTCTCGATGACGCAGGAGGTCTTGATTTCGGACGTGCTCACGAGCAGGATCGAGATGCCGAGATCCGAGATCACCTCGAACATCTTGGCGGCGACACCCGGCGTGGACACCATGCCGGCACCGACGATGGAAACCTTAACGAGGTTGATCTCGGAGGTCACTTCACGGAAGCCTACGCTCGGACGGATCGCTTCGATCGCCTGCAGCGCCGTTTCGCGGTCCGCCAGGGAGACTGTGCACGAGAAGTCGGCGAGGCCGTTCAGGACACCGCTCTGTACGATAATGTCGACATCGACCTGGGCGTTCGCCAGGGCCGTGAATACTTTGGCCAGCTGGCCCGGTTTCTCTTCCACACCCAAAATACTGATTCGTGCCACGTTCTTATCGTAGGCAATACCCCGGACTACGATGCCTTGTTCCATCGCCGCTTCCTCCTTCACGTACGTTCCTTCATTATGGTTAAAGCTGGATCTCACGACCAGCGATACGTTGTAATTCTTCGCGTATTCCACCGCTCTCGGGTGGAGCACCGCCGCGCCGAGGTTGGCCAGCTCGAGCATCTCGTCATACGAGATCTCGCCGAGCTTCCTCGCGCACTTCACTACACGCGGGTCGGTCGAGTATACGCCGTCGACGTCCGTGAAAATCTCGCAGACGTCCGCCTTGATCGCAGCAGCCAGCGCCACGGCCGTCGTATCGGAGCCGCCGCGGCCGAGCGTCGTGATCTCGCCCTCTTCGCTCATGCCCTGGAAGCCGGCCACGATGACGATCTGGCCTGCGTCCAGCGCCGCAAGGACGCGCTTCGGCTGGATGTCGGTAATCCGTGCCTTGGCATGCACGGCTTCGGTGTACATCCCCGCCTGCCAGCCCGTGAACGACACGGCCGGCTCACCCAAACTATGTATAGCCATGGACAGCAGCGCCACGGATACCTGCTCGCCTGTTGTCAGCAGCATATCCATCTCGCGTGCCGGAGGATTCCCATCCGCAATCTGCTTGGACAGATCGATCAGTTCGTCGGTCGTATCCCCCATCGCGGATACAACGACAACGCATTGATGGCCTTCGCGCTTTCTCTCCACGATCCGGGAGGCTACGCGCTTCATCCGCTCCGGAGTACCTACGGAGCTTCCGCCGAATTTCATTACAATCAGAGACAAAGCTGCTCACTCCCTAAACAAACTTATACAACTATTAAGAGATTATAGCATATGCCCCTGCGCTCATGAAATAAAAAAATCGCAAATTGTCGAAAGACTCAGACGGAAATCGAAAAAAGCCAATCCTCCCTTTCCGGGTTCACCCGGCAGGCCTCCTCCGCACGCGAGCAGCGGGAGCGGATATGGTCGATATACGCATCCGTAGTGCCCGCATCGGTGACGATGAACACACGCTGCTGGCCGAGCTGCCGGCACCACTGCAGGAAGCGGTCCGCCTGCTGCGCAAACAAGAGGCCGGGCAGCGTGTGGATGCCCTGCAGCCACAGATGCTCGGGGAGATCGGCGGGCATCAGCCAATCGGTGTACTCAGCGCGGATGCGCGAGGGGTCCAGCGGCTCGTCACAGGGGTGCGTGCGAAAATCATACCTTACCGGATGCTGGCGGGGACCGGCGAGCGGATGAACCATCCGCTTGCACTCCGCCCCACGGGTCCAAAGCTGGGCGGTTTCGAGCATGCGCACCGTCGGCCCGGCCAGAACGGCGTCCGCCGGCGACAGCTCGTAGCGCTGCCGCAGCCGCTCGGCCTCCTTCCGCCCGGCCTCGGTCAGCCCCGGGTCCCTCATCTGCTGCCCATTCTGATGGAGCGAGTGCTGCGACTCGCCATGAAGCACAAAGACCATGTCCATCCTTCTCACCCCGGCATATCTGGAATTTTATATACCTATGCGCACTCCGCCTGTCTGCATGCTATGATGTCTCTCCCGTCCGGGCCGGGCTCAGCTCGAATATCGTAGGATGGTCTCCCGCACCGTAAGGGTCAGGTTTGTTCGTCAGCTCGAACACGGCCTCTCCGGGCTTGTACTTACTCGGAGAGGAGCGGATGAGCCCATCGAAGCCCAACTCCCCAACTACCCTGTCCCCTTGTACGAACAGGATCCGATAGTCTCTCTCGTGAGACGTGAAGAAGTCCTCTTGCGTCCACTGGAAGCCGAGCGCCTTGTTCACCTGCTCTCCCGAGCTGTAAGGGCCGAAGATCAGCATGCGCTCCCAGGGTCTGTCCCCGGACATCTTCCGGAAATCCACCGTCACGGTCGTTCCTTCCGCCACCGCTTCCCGGTGTAAAGCTGTAAAGGCCTCGTGCAGTGCAAGCGAGAACCCGGGGTCCGGCGCCGTCGCCCCGTTGGCGAGCAGCTTCGCTCCCGTGTACACGGGGGGTGCAGCCAGCACAGCGAGCATCAGCAGCGCTGTCCAGCCGTGCCGCTTCAGGCACCCCAGGTACAACAGCCCCCAGGTCAGCGCCACGGCCGCCCCGAAGGACAGCAGCACCGCACCGACGGAGAACGGCCCCGGACCGGCACGGGTGATGTCAATATATACGTCAAAGAAAAAGTAGCTTCGGTAATAGAATAGGATTCCGGCCGCAAGCGCCAGCAGTGCTATGATCCTCCACCCTCTGATAGAGAGACGGACTTTCATTTCCTGCGCCTGTTCAGCAACGGATGAACTACCGCCATGTAAAGCACCATACCGCCCAGAACCGTCCACAGGTAATCCCAGCCGGAGAAGGCGGGCTGCCTGCCGAAGCTGACCTTCTGCCCCATAGCGCCGGCAGAAGAATACGCGTCGACGATATCCGGCACGTAAGTGTAGGTGAGATACATCCCATGCAGGATTTGATAAGCAAAAAACAGTACGTGAATGCCTGCTGTGAACAGCAGAGCGTTTCTAATGATTTTACCCATGCTCTCCTCCTTTTGAAACTTCAGCGGCTTCCCGCTGCCCTCACTCAGGCGAGTCCGATCGCCGGCCGTCCGGCTGCGGCAGGCGGGCCTTCTCCAGCCACGGAATCCACTCGTCCAGGTGCAGGATCCTGCCGGCCGTGCGTACGCCCCGGGCTTCCATGGCTCCCGCCGGACTGCCGTAGCTCACGAAAGGAACGCCCGCTCCCATCGCCGCCTTCCCGTCAATCCAGGAGTCGCCGAGCGACACCCACTCCGCTGCCGGAATCCCCGGGTACCTGCCGAGCACCGACAGGAAGCCGGAGGGCGAGGGCTTCAGCGCGTCCATCCCTTCCCTCCCGACGAGCAGATCGATATAACGAGCGATCCCCGTCTGCTCCAGGGCTGCCGCGGCTGCCGGCTCCGCGTTATTGGTGACCACGGTGAGCGGAAGACGGCCGTGCAGCCGCTTCAGCATCTCGGCCGCCCCGGGCTCCAGCCCCGCGCCTTCCATTCCCCGCAGCTCGTGCTCCGCCACGAGGGTCCAGATCGCGGTTAGCGGCCCGTCCGCCAGACCGCTCTCCTTGGCGAGACCAATGAGCGTCGCCGTCGTATGCTCCTCCAGGACAACGGGCTCCGGGAGCCCTCCCAGCTCGAGCAGCGCCTTGTACACGTCCCCCTTCATGGCGGCGAAGTCGATCCGGGATGAGAGCAGCGTGTTGTCCATATCAAAGATGATGCCTCTTACACCGCTCTTGAATCTCAATGCATTTCCTCCTCAATTGGACGCCCGGCTTGGCTGCCGTTTCAATACGGCCATGACCGCGAATCCCGGGCGGCCAGTCCGAGCAGTGTATGAACCGTCGCATACATCATCAGAAGGACCGTACCGAAGAACAGGCATACGATGATCGAAGACGGCTCCAGCGTATCGCTTACGATATCAAGCACGGCCGATGGCTTCCCCAGCACGTCCCAGGAGTTCAGCCGGTATTCCCTGCCGAGCAGAATGCCGTACCCGGACAGCAGCGAAGCCAGCGCAGCGAACAGCCAGGAGACGGCCATGTTCGTCCGGGTAAAGATGATGTACTGAAATTGATAGAGCGAGAGCATGCCCAGAATGATCCCCGTCCAGGCAAAGGTGAAAATCAGCAAAAAATCCGTCCAGTAGGTCAGCACAAGACGACCGGCTTCGGTATACAGTTCCCTGCGGACCGTGAGGTGGATCAGATCCGTAAGAACATAAGGGCTGTTGGGCAGGAGCAGAAGCCAGGCCACCCCCAGGATCCCGAGCGCGAAGAGGCCGGCGGGCCCCAGCCTCCGCCGTCCGTTCAATGCGAGCGCCGCCGTGGAAAAGAGGAATGGCAGCCAGGCAAGGAACAGGTTCCAGATCAGAAAATTGTAGTACGTCTGCGGGGTGGCCAGCAGGTGCACGATCACGCAAACCCCGGACAGACCGCCAAGCAGTCCGAGCACCGGACGTAAAGAAAGCGGAGCCATTTCAAGCGCTGCATCCTTTCTTGAGGCAAAACCAGGCTTACCCGCTGCAGAGCTTGGTGATGAGCCTGCCATAATGCGCGAGCTTCCTCACCGGCATTCCAGAGCGTCCGCACGAAAGCGCAGCCCGTTAATCACCCATTTCCTAGTAATCTACCATTCCTCTCCATCATAAAATATTCCTTTCTTCTTGTAAAATCCTAGAAATCCCTGCCGCTTCCGGCACACCCGGTCCTTTTCTTTCCACGCCAAAAAGCCGCCCTGTAGGACGGCCCAATCGGCGGATGGCATCGAAACCACCGCTGACCTGCTATATGATTCTTGCGGTGAACATGGAGCGGGCCACCCGGGTTCCTCCGGTGCGGATGTCCATGTCGATTTTGCAAAAGCGGCGGCTCATCTCCACAATGGACGGCACAATCTCGATGACATCGTCGATCTGCAGCGGAACCAGGTAGTACGTCGAAGAGCTGTCGATGATAAGGTCGCCTTTCTTCTGGTCCTGTACGGTGCGGTAAGCGGCGCGGACCATCAGGGTGCTCAGCATGCCTTCGGAGACCATGCCCTCGAAGTTCGTCATCTGCGGCGTGATCACCCCGCGGAAGATCAGGTTCCCTTCGCCGTCCCTCCGCTCTTCGATGCCCGCACAGATCTGCACCTCGAAGGTCTCGGCATTCTGCGGCTGGCGCTGCATGTACTGCATCGCCTTCATCACGTCCTTGCGGGAGATGACCCCGATCATCCGGCGGTCCCCGTCAATGACCGGCAGCAGCTCGATGCCCTCCCAGACCATCGTATGGCCGGCCGAGGCGACCGACGTCTTCACGTTGATGAGCAGAGGATTCGGCGTCATCAGGGAGCCGACCTGCTGCTCCGGCGCCGCCCCGATGATATCCTTCGTGGTGATGATGCCGATCGGCCGCATGTCTTCGTCGACGACCGGGTAGCGGGTGTGCGTCGTCTCTTCCACGAGGCGCTGCATCTCGCTGACCGGGTCTTCCGCCTTCAGCGAGTAGACGGGCGTATCCTTGCGGATGATGTCCTCCACACTCATGATCTTCTTCTTGATCAGCCGGTCTTCCATCGCGCGGTTGATCATCGTCGCCACGGTGAACGTATCATACGCCGTGCCGATAATCGGCAGCCGCAGGTCGTCCGCGAGCTTCTTCACTTCGGGGGTCGTATCGAATCCGCCGGTAATAAGCACGCCGGCTCCCTGGCTCAATGCGCACATATGCGCCTGTACCCGGTTGCCGACGATGAGGAGGTTGCCCGGCTCAATGTACTTCAGCATCGCTTCGAGCTGCATGGCACCGATTACAAATTTGTTCAGCGACTTCAGGATGCCCTCCGATCCGCCGAGCACCACGCCTTCGACGACCTTCACGATCTCGGCGAAGGTGAGCTCGTCGATGAGGGGCTCCTCCTTCTTCTCGGTCCGGATCGTGCCGATCCGCCGTTTGGTGGTGACCAGCCCCAGATTCTCCGCTTCCTTGATCGCCCGGTACGCCGTACCCTCGCTGACATCGAGATCCTGGGCAATCTGCCGCACGGAGAGCTTCGTCCCGACGCTGAGCGACTCGATATATTTCATGAGCTGGTCATGCTTGGTTCCCAGCTCCGGATGGCCTGCGTTCATTCCGCTCACCTCAGCCCTGTTGTTCGTAGTTCCGCCATTATAACCCAAGGAAGAGCAAAAAAACAGCACTCCTCCTGCGGTTCCTCTTTCTATATTATCGATGATGACCCGGAGCATGCATCAATGCCTCCCTCCGAAAATAAAAAGGCCTCCGCATCACGCGGAGGCCCTCCATGTCATTCTTTATTAAGAACACCTGTACAACAATTTATCTGTACCTGTGGGACGATTCATTCACCATAGACGCCATATTATAGTTCGACTCAAACGTAATCGAAGTGCAGAGCGTGTCCTGCATCGTGGCAAATTCAAATTGAATTTCTCCATGCGTCCAGCGCTTGTACTTCAGGGATTCCTGTGCCGTCTGGCGGAAGGAGATCTGCTGGGTCTCCGACAATCCCTTCTCGATCTTCTTGAGCTCGGCCCCCCGGCTCTCCAGCGGAAAGTGCCTGATCCCGAACTTTCCTACTACATCGTTGCGAATTTGCATAAACACGGTTCCCGAATCCAAATGCTCCAGTTCCTCTCTCAATTGTGTAAATACCATATCAACCTGTCTGGAGAGGGGGACGGAATGTAGCATCATGTTGCAAAATCTCCTTTACTCTTCTTGTGTTGGAATATTTTGTATGTTATGACTATAGCCTCATTATAGGACAGAATATCTAGGAAATCAACCATTATTTTGAATAAAACTACAAAAAAAGACTCCTTTTCCAAAGAGGAAAAGAGAGTCTTGTCGTTATGTGTCGAATTCTTAAGCGCGGGAGATATAGTCGCCTTCACGTGTATCGATCAGAAGCACGTCGCCTTCGTTGATGAAGAGCGGCACGTTCACTTCGAAGCCGGTTTCCACTTTCGCCTTCTTCGTAGCGCCTTGAGCCGTGTTGCCTTTAACGCCCGGCTCGGTTTCGATGACTTTGAGCTCTACGCTGTTCGGGATGTTGATCCCGAGGATCTCGCCCTGGTAGCTCATGATGTTGATGTTCATGTTCTCGCGCAGGAAGTTCAGCTCCCACTTGATCTGCTTCTCTTCGAGGTTGATCTGGTCGAACGTTTCGGTATCCATGAACGTATGCTCGCTGCCTGCCGCATACAGGTACTGCATTTGACGGTTCTCGATATGGGCGCGGGCTACGTTCTCGCCTGCGCGGAAGGTACGCTCAACGGTGTTGCCGTTGCGCAGGTTCTTCAGCTTGGAGCGGACGAACGCCGCGCCTTTGCCCGGTTTAACGTGCTGGAAATCGATGACCGTGAAGAGGTCTCCGTCTACTTCGATTGTCAGGCCTGTCTTAAAATCGTTAACTGAAATCACTTAAAAACCCTCCCTAAATTGGTGGCATGCCATTTCGTACGGAGAACGGTCTCCCGTCCTTTCCTCCTGGCTGCCAGGCTGCCGGCCTGTCCGGCGGGTCGCCGGACAAACGGTCAGCAAACTTATGATAGCACAATCAGGTCCTTATCTGAATGCGTTAATCTACGGTTGCCCTGGTCCGTAATGACGATATCGTCTTCAATCCGGACGCCGCCGAATCCGGGCAGATAAATTCCCGGCTCTACGGTGACCGTCATGCCGGGCTTCAGTACGGTGTCGCCGAGCTTCGAGAGCCGGGGCGACTCATGCACTTCCATGCCGAGGCCGTGACCGAGGCCGTGACCAAAATGGTCGCCATAGCCGTACTTCGTGATGATGTCCCTCGCCACCGCATCCGCTTCGCGCCCGGTCATGCCGGGACGGATCGCTTCAAGCGCGGCCATCTGGGCTTCGAGCACAATGCCGTAGATCTCCCGGTGCTTGTCGGACGGGGTTCCCAGCACGACCGTACGGGTGATGTCGGAGCAGTAGCCTTTGTAATACGCGCCATAATCGAGCTTGACGAACTCGTTATTGCCGATAAGCTTCTCGCTGGCCTTGCCGTGCGGCAGGGCCGAACGCTCGCCCGAGGCCACAATCGTCTCGAACGAGGTGGACGCCGCCCCGTTTCGGCGGACGAACATCTCGATCTCGAGGGCGATATCCAGTTCTTTGACGCCGGGCTTCAGGAAGTCCAGAATATGCGTGAAGGTGCGGTCGGCCAGATCGGCCGCTTCCTGCATCACCGCAAGCTCCCCTTCATCCTTCACCATCCGCAGCGTCTCCACCAGCCCTTCGGTCGGCAGCAGCTCCACGGGACTCAGTCCCTCCGCATAAGAGCGGTAAGCCGAGAACGAGAGGTCCGAGGCTTCAAACCCCAGCCGGCTAATGCCTTCCCGCGCCAGAATGTCCTTCACCGTCTCCGCCACCTTCGGCGCATGCTCGACCACCTCATAGCCCGGCGCCTGCTGAGGAGCCTGGGTCATGTAGCGGAAATCCGTGAGCAGCACCGCCCGAGTCGCGGTGATGAGCACATACCCTGAAGAGCCCGTGAAGCCGGTCATATAAGTCCGGTTCGTCGCGTTCGTGATGAACAGCGCGGGAATGCCCTTCTCGTCAAGAAGCTCCCGCAGCCGGTGAACTCTATCCAGTGCCATCCTTATCCCTCCGAACCCTCTAAGTGTCGAACGAGCGCCCGCAGGCCGAGCTCATAGCTGTCCGCACCGAAGCCGGCGATCTGTCCGACGGCGACCGGGGCGATCACCGAGACATGGCGGAACGCTTCCCTGCGGTGAATATTCGAGATATGTACTTCAACCGTCGGCAGCCCCACGGAAGCAACCGCATCACGCAGCGCATAGCTGTAATGCGTGAAGGCGCCAGGGTTGATCAGTATGCCGTCCTTCGTACCGAAGGCTGCATGAATCCTGTCGATGAGAACGCCCTCATGATTCGACTGGGCGCATTCGATCTCCACGCCAAGCTCCGCGGCCAGGCCGGCGAGGCGCTGTTCGATCGCCTCCAGGGTCAGCGTGCCATAAACTCCGGGCTCGCGGACACCAAGCATGTTGAGATTCGGTCCGTTCAATACCAGAATCTGCTTCACTCCATACGCCTCCCACTTAAGAAAACAGACATACTTCCCCATTTTACCATAAACAAAGCAGGTTTGAGAAGTTCTTAAGTTCGGAGCAGGAGGCGCAGCGGGCTTCTCTGCCTTCCTAAGCCAGCTTGCGGCGCTTGGTGATCGGTTCTCTAGCCCGCTCGTCCGTAAATTCGAAGGCGATGGAATAGCCGATGAACAGGCCCCAGAGTGCGAACAGCGAGACGTCCGTCAGAATCGTGTTCAGGTCCAGCCTCAGAATCCAGGGCATCATCCCGATCAGCGGGCCGATCAGCAGATAGAGGGCTCCCCACCATGCCAAGCCGTAAGCCATGCCGTACCACGGTCCCTGGAATTTGGACAGCACGAGCGCGTAGATGAGCGACGCCGCAACCGAGAGCCCGATGAACGCCCCCCAGCCGATCAGCGTTCCGATCCAGGTGAAGAGGAACGAATGAAGAAAGAAAGGCTCTACGAGAAAGCTCGGGGTCAGCGACGTAAAATGAAAATAATGCTCGAGCAGCTTCAGTCCGCCCCAGATCACTCCGGCGAAAAAGCCGATGTAGGCAGCGAAGAACCATTTGTTCGTGCGGTGTTTTTTATGGAAGCGATGGTCCATTCTCAGCAACCTCCTGCATGGTGGAATCGTCCTTAGTATGTGCAAAAAGGATCTCGGTAAACAAAGTGGCAATATGCCACGGGATTCGTTACAATAAGCTGTAAAGACTCATTCAATCCATACTCAACCATGTAGAAGAAGGTGCATTGATATTGTCGGATAAGCAGTGCCCCACCGCCATCTACGGCGGGCAGGCAGTCATCGAAGGCGTGATGTTCGCCGGCCAGAAAGTTCACGTAACGGCCGTACGCCGCAAGGATAACACCATTCAATACCTCGAGGTGCCGAAGAAGGAGATCCCTTGGGTGCAGAGCCTCAAGCGCATTCCGCTGGTCAGAGGCCTCGTCGGCATTATCGAGGCCAGTGCCAAAGGTGCGCAGCACCTGAATTTCTCGGCGGAGGTGTTCGCGGAGGAAGAAGGCGAGCCCAAGGAAGAACAGAAGGAAACGCTGGCCAGCCGGCTCTCGATGATTCTAGGTGTCGCGGTCGTCGGGGTTCTCTCCTTTCTCTTCGGCAAGTTCGTGTTCACTTTAATCCCGCCGATCATTGAAGATCTGCTGTTCGGCCGGATGTTCGAGAATCAGATCGGCCATAACCTGATCGAAGGACTGATCAAAATCATTCTGCTCGTCGGCTACATCTACTTCATCTCCCTCACCCCAATGATCAAGCGGCTGTTCCAGTATCACGGAGCGGAGCACAAAGTGATCTCGGCCTATGAGGCGGGACTCGAGCTGACAGTGGCCAACGTGCAGAAATTCAATACACTGCATTACCGGTGCGGCTCCTCATTCATTGTTTTCACGGTGCTGATCGGGGTCGTCATCTACTCCTTCTTCGAATACGACTCGCTCGTCGAACGGATTGTTCTGCGCCTTGCGCTGCTGCCGCTCGTCATCGGGGTATCCTACGAGGTGCTGCGCTTCACCAATTCGCTCCGTGAAGTGCCTGTGCTCCGCTATCTAGGCTATCCGGGACTTTGGCTGCAGCTGCTGACAACCAAAGAGCCGGATGATGCGCAGGTGGAAGTCTCGATTGCATCGTTCAACAGGATGAGAGAGCTCGACAAACAAATGTAACTTCAGCGGCAGTCCGTATCTGCGAGGGAGGTCAGATCATGAGAAATCGCGGCAACACAGCAGCTTACATCGTTTTTGGGCTTATCGGCGTGGGGATCCTGGTGAACCTGCTGTCGAATCCCCGGGGCATCCTCGTTCCCTTGATCGTGTTCGGCGGTATCTTCCTTCTCTACAAGTTCCCTCCGAACCGCTGGGGCAAGTCCCGCGGCTACGGTGCGCGTCCCGCCAAGGGACCGAAGCGGAAGAACGCCAAGTTCCGGGTCATCCAGGGAAGCAAGCCCGATGGAGATGAACCGCCGAAATATCATTAAGCCTGATTTGCCTTTCACGATACAGCAAGCCAAAGAGCCGGGCGGCGCCGCCCGGCTCTTTGGCTTGCTCGAATTCCCGCACCCGCCTCTCCCTTTGCGCCGGACGGGCTTCCTGCTGCAGGGGCCGTCTTGAGCGGATCCGTCCCTTACACCCGCACAATGGTCTTCGGCTCCTCTGCCGCCGGATGGTTCCCCGGTCCGGAAGGGGAGTCCGCTCGCGGATAAAACTTGGTCCAGTGCTGCTTGTATTCGTCGAGCTTCCACTTCTGGAAGAAGGACAAGGCCGCCCGGTGCCCGGAATCGTAGAGCTCCTGGCTTTGGCGGTCCGTCAAGTCGAAGTCCGTCACCGACACGCCAAGGGTCGGGATCTTGACCGTTCGGAACCGGTTCTGCTCCTGGATGTACCGCTCGTCATGCGCATCCAGCATCGTCGAGAACAAGGCGCGCATCATCGTCACCGGTCCCCGGATCCGGTTCGGCACCCCTGCCCCGCGGCCGACCAGCTGAAAGCCGATGGTCGGAATGATCTGACGCGAAGCGGCAGCCGAGGCTTCCATCCGGTCGAAGATCCACAGCGGGAAGTTGCTGAGCAGCGCCCCGTCGACAATGAAGATGAATCCGTCGGCGAAGCTCTCGCCGGGCTTTCGGGCCGCGGCTTTCTTCCGGATGATGACCGGATCGAAAAAATAGGGAATGGCGCTGCTCATCCGCACCGCCTTCGCCACCAGGAAGCGGCGGGGATCAATGCCGTAATGCGCAATATCGTCCGGGAGGACCAGCAGCCTGCGCCCCGAAATGTCCGATGCAATAATCCGCAGCTGATCCTTCTCCAGATCGCCGAACGTCCGGATTCCCTTCGCCAGGAGCAGCTGGTAAATCCAGTGTTCAAGCCGGTCTCCGGAATACAGCCCCTGCTTGACGAAGAGCCGCGTAAGCGGACCCACCCACTTCAAATTGAAAACGGGAGCCCGGTGCAGGAAGGAACGGAATGGAGTTCCCTCGATGACTTCCTTCAGCTCGCCGGCCCGGTAGCCCGCGGCTACCAGCGAGGCGACGATCGAACCGGAGGAGGTGCCCGCCACCTGGTTGAATTCGTACCCCAGCTGTTCGACGGCCGCGACAGCTCCCGCCAGGCCGATCCCCTTGACGCCTCCCCCTTCGAAGACGGCATTAATTTTCATCCGCACCACTCCCCTGCTGCCGACGGCAGACCATGCTTACCATTATGTATGCGGGAGGGCCTGGACGTTATGCGGAGAGCACCATCCACAGCCTTCAAGCCATAAAAAAAGAACACCCGGCCAACAGCCGGATGCTCTTTAATTCGACGTTTCCTCGATTTCCTTCTTGATCTGCAGCAGCGCCTCGCCGCGGGAAGGGTCCTGCTTGAAATACTCCAGCAGCGTTTCGATGCAGGTAATGGAGTCCCAGCTGAGATGGTGCTCTATGCCTTCCACATCTTTGTATATGTTCTCCTCAGAGACGCCGATCAGCGTCAGGAATTCTTCAAGGAGCTGATGCCTGTCCACCAGCCGCTTGCCGACCTTCTGGCCCTTGGAGGTAAGTACGAGTCCACGGTATTTCTCATAGATGAGATAGTTATCCTTATCCAGCTTCTGGATCATCTTCGTCACGGAAGAAGGATGAACCTCCAGCCCTTCCGCAATGTCGGATACGCGGGCGTAGCCTTTTTCATCAATCAATTTATAAATCTTCTCTAAGTAATCTTCCATACTCGGCGTAGCCATGCGCGTTCCTCCTGTGTTTCGCGAACCGGCGGAGCGTAAGGGCTCCGGGGAGGGTTCGTTCATTCGTCTGAGCGTTAGGAAAGTGCCGGAAGGGGATCGACCCCACGCTTTCCCTCGGTTCGGAAGCGCACCAGCGGCACATCCTAAGTCCATCTTAAGCGTTCTTTACTATATCATAGGCTTCTTCCACTTCGCAAGTCCGCACCACCGCCTCACCAACCTTGCCCGCAGGGAGGAAAAGCGATGACCACCGAGCTGCTCGCACCGCCGGTCCGCGGTACGCAGGTATTCGTTCCGGAGCTTGTCTATTTCGAGCCGAACGCGCTGGAATACCCCAAAGGCCAGAGGATTCACGAGTGGGCCAAAAAAGAAGGCCTGCCGATCCGCATTACCCCGTCGCATAACCGGATCACGAATCTGCCGGGGGAAAGCGATCTGGAGAAATACCGCATCGCCAAGCGCACGCTTGTTGTCGGCATCCGCAAAACGCTCAAATTCGACACGTCGAAGCCCTCCGCCGAATATGCGATTCCGATCGCAACCGGCTGCATGGCCCACTGCCATTACTGCTACCTGCAGACGACGCTCGGCGCCAAGCCTTACATCCGCGTATATGTGAACACCGACGATATTCTGAAGGCCGCCCAAGGGTACATTGACGAGAGGGCGCCGGAGATTACCCGCTTCGAGGCAGCCTGTACGTCCGACCCGGTGGGTCTTGAGCATATCAGCGGCTCGCTGAAGGAGTATATCGAGTTCATGGGACAGCAGCCGCTTGCCCGGCTCCGCTTCGTAACGAAGTTTCACCACGTCGATCCCCTGCTCGATGCCAAGCACAACGGGCATACCCGGTTCCGGTTCAGCGTCAATGCCGACTACGTCATCAAACATTTCGAGCCTTCGACCTCGTCCTTCTACGAGCGGATTGAAGCGGCCGGCAAAGTCGCCAAGGCGGGCTATCCCCTCGGCTTCATCATCGCCCCGATCATCTGGCACGAAGGCTGGGAGAACGGGTATGCCGAGCTGCTGACGAAGCTGAAAGAAACCCTGCCGCCCGAAGCGACGGCCGATCTGACGTTCGAGCTGATTCAGCACCGGTTCACGAAGACAGCCAAAACCATCATCCAGCAGCGGTATCCGAAGACGAAGCTTGAGATGGATGAGGAGAAGCGCAAGTACAAGTGGGGCCGCTGGGGCCAAGGCAAGTATGTGTATCCGGATGAGCAGGCGAACGCCCTGCGCGAATTCATTACGGAGCGGATCTTCGAGAACTTCCCGGAGTCGAAGATCGAGTATTTTACGTAGCAGAGCAGTGGAATATAAAAAAGCGGCCCGCGGGGCCGCTTTTGCTTTTATCCGATCCAACTTGGCGTAATGCGCTGCAGCCAGATGGTGATTCGCGTCATTTGGTCCGTATACAGCAGCACGGCCATAAGAAGCATGACCCCTCCCCCGATCTTCATCATCAGGGAGCTGTACTTCAGTATCCACTTCGTCGACCCGATGTAGAAGGCCAGCACGAAGAACGGAATCGCGAAACCGAGCGAGTAAGCGGAGATCAGCGGCAGCCAGGAATCCGGCTCCGTCGCGGCAAGCGAGAGCATCGCCGAGAGGATCGGCCCGATACAGGGCGACCAGCCCGCCGCGAACCCGATGCCCACCAGCAGGGAACCGAGATATCCGGCCGGCTTCGACTTCAGCTGAAGCTTGCGCTCCTTCATCAGCCACTGGGGCTGGAAGATCCCGAGCAGGAACAAAGCCATCACGAAGATCAGGATAGCGGACAGCTGCCTCAGCAGGTCCCGCTGATCGTCGAAGAGAGAAGCCACGGCGCTGGCCCCAAGACCCATCGTGTAAAAGACGACGGAGAAGCCGACAATAAAGCACAGGGTATGCGTAACCAGTTTGAAACGGATTTCGCCGGAGCTCTCTTCGCTCTTGAGCTGGCCCACCGAAACCCCGGTAATATAGGACAAATAAGACGGATACAGCGGCAGACAGCAGGGAGAGATGAACGAGATAAACCCGGCCCACAGCGCGATCCAGATGTTCAGTTCCATAGCGAGACTTCGTCCCCTTTCTTGCTAACCCGCATGGGCATACATAGACAGCGTATGTATAACGGGGCGGCACCGGTTAAGTGCGCCATCCCCGTTTGAAGGCGAGCAGCGTAATCAATACGCTGATCAGCATAAGCACAACCGTGGCGCCGGGAGGCAGGTCCCAGATGCCGGCGGAGATCAGGCCGAGCGAGACGGCCACTTCGGAGAAGAGGATCGCCCAGAAGATCGACCGCTTGAAGCTGCGGGCGACAAGCAGCGAACAGGCGACGGGAATCGTCAGGAGCGAAGAGACGAGCAGCGCGCCCACGATCTTGATCGATGCGGAGATGACAAGCGCCGTCATCATCGTAATCATGATGTTGTAGAAGCGCAGCGGCAGCCCGCTGACTCCGGCCGCTTCCTCGTCGAAGAAGAGCAGGAACATCTCCTTGTAGTTGAAGGCGACGAAAGCGGTGACGAGCACGGCTACTCCGCTGACCACCCACAGGTCCGTGCGGTCCAGCGTATAGATACTCCCGAAGAAGTAGCTCATGACATTAATATTGAAGCCCTTGCCGAGAGTGAACAGCAGGGTGGCCAGCGCCACACCCCCTGACATGATAATGGCGATGGACAGCTCCGCATAGGACTTGTACGCCTTGCGCAGCTTCTCGATCCCGAAGGAAGCGAGCAGTGCAAATACGAGGCCCACACCGATCGGATAAACGTTAATCAGAAACCCCAGTGCCACGCCTGCGATTGAGACGTGCGACAGCGTATCCCCGATCATCGACAGCCGTCTCAGAACCAGAAACACGCCCATGAGCGGTGCAGTCAGACCGATCAGCAGTCCGCCGAGCAGCGCTCTTTGAAAAAAGTACTCTTGAAAAATATCCAACCTGCAGCCTCTCCTATTCTACGTCAGCACTTCCATCGATTCTCTTAACTGCTGCATGGAATGCGTCAGATCCGTCTCCCTGCAGTCCTCCGGCGTGTGCGTATGCTTCACATAAAATGACAGCGACCCGCTCCGCTGGATGGCTTCTTCGCCGAGGTACGACTGGACCATATCCATATCGTGCGAAACCATCATGAACGTAATGTGATGATGCTGGTGCATGTGCCGGATCATGCGGAAGAAGCCCGCCTGCGTCTCGGCGTCGATCCCGACCGTCGGCTCATCGAGGATGAGCAGCTCGGGATTATTGATCAGCGCGCGGGCCAGGAACACCCGCTGCTGCTGGCCGCCCGACAGCTGCCCGATGCGGCGGTCGGCGAGATCCTCGATGCGCATCGCATAGAGCGCGTCATCGGCCTTCGACAGCTGCGCCTTCGAGAGGCGGCGGAACATGTTCTTTTTGCCGTAGAGGCCTGACGTGACGACCTCCCGCACCGTTGCCGGGAAGAGGGGGTTCAGCGAATTCTTCTGCGGCACGTATCCGATCCGCTCCCAATCCCGGAACGTGGAGAGCGGCTCTCCGAACAGCCGGATCTCGCCGCGCGTCGGCTTCAAGAGGCCGACGATCATCCGCAGGAGTGTCGTCTTGCCCGCCCCGTTCGAGCCGATCAGGCCGACGAAGTCCCGCTCGAGCACCTTGAAGTTCAGGCCGTCGATGACGGTTTTGTGTTCATAAGAAAAAAAGACGTCATCGATCGATACGATCTCCCGATGACATCCGGAATGAGCGGTCTGCTGCATGGTGTGTGGCTCCTCCAGGGTTAACGGGGCCATCCGCCCTGTCTCTTGGAGGGAGGACGGATGACCGCCGCTCTGTAATTACGGTCTCTCTTATTGTAATGCTTTTACTAAAGAATTCAAATTATTCTTCATGACCTTCACATAATCGTCACCGGCTTGGACCTGCTCTTCGGTCAGGCCTTCGAGCGGACTCAGCACCGCCGTCTGCACGCCGGCATCCTGAGCCAGTGTCTTCGCGAGCTTATCGGAGACTAGCTCTTCGAAGAATATATATTTCACGTCATTGTCTTTTATGAATTTCAGTACGCTCTGCAGATCCTTCGAAGTCGGCTCCGCGTCCGGTGCCAGACCCATGATCGGCTTCTGGACCAGGCCGTACTCCTTCGCCAGGTAACCGAATGATTGGTGCGTGACGACAATCTCCTTCTTGGGCACAGCTGCGAGCTTCGTCTTGAACTCTTGATGCAAAGCATCCAGATCCGCGGCGAGCTTCTTATAGTTCGCCTCATAGTCGGCCTGGTGTGCCGCGTCTGCCTGAACGAGGGCGTTCTTGATGTTCTCGGCGATCTTCTTCGCATTGAGCGGTGACAACCACACGTGAGGGTCTACGGCATGCTCGTCATGAGCCTCTTCTTCATGAGCGGCTTCATCGTGACCCGCTTCTTCTTTGTGCGCCGCCTCATCCGCATGCGCCTCTTCTTCCTGATGAGCGGCCTCTCCCTCATGATTGTGGGCATCACCCGTGCCTTCGATCAGCTCCACGCCCTTCCCCGCTTCGACGACGAGCGACTTCGAATCCGTCTTGAGGCTCTCGAGCGTATCGTTAACCCAGCCCTCGAAGCCGGCTCCCAGGTACACGAACACCTGCGAATTCTTGATATTCTGGATGTCGCGGCCCTTCGGGGACCAGTCATGCGGCTCTACGCCGGCCGGCACCACGTTGACCGCATTGACATGCGTTCCGCCGATCTTCGAGGCGAAATCGTAGAGCGGGTAGAAGCTGGTAACCACGTTGATCTTGTCATTGACAAGCGCGGCCTGCGGCTTGCCGCACGCCGACATGACCGCCAGCGCCGCGATCAGTGCAAGCGGCAGGAACGACCGGCGCAGCCAGGGGAACCGGAACCTCCGGGAGAATAAGTTGAATCGGGACATGATGAGTGCACTCCTTTGTATGTAAATCGTAAATATTTTTATTAGAACAAAACAGATTATACGGCCGCCCTCCCGGCTTGTCAATGGTAAATGTAGAAATTACTATAAAGAAGATCAGCTCCTCCCCCAACCGCGCACGCCCCCGGAACCTCCCTTCCCCCAACAATGAAAAAACACCCTGCACGGGTGCTTTCTGCTAGCTTTCTGGCAGCAAATGAACTCTCTGAAAAATCTGCGTCTCCCATCCCTGGATAAAGAGATCATACGTCCCCGGAGAGGAGCCCCCAGCGCCGCCCTGACCGGATGAGTAGATCAAACGTTTGTTTGCTCCTGCATATGTATCGGCAAACCTGCGCTCTTCAAACCAGATCCCACGGGGCTTTTCGGATACATTGACGACAATCAGAAACTCCTCATTCCCGCGCCTTCTGATATAGGTCAGCACCGAGTCTTCCGAATGGCCGACAAACTCCAGTTCCCCTTCCCACAATGCCGCATGAGAGGTTCGCAGGTGAATCAGGGCCTTATAGTGTGCGTACAGCTCCTCATCAAACCGGTTCCAGTCCAATTGGTATTCGTGAAACAATGAAGTCCAGGTATCCAGCGTGCGCTCGTTAAACTCCTGGCCCATCATGATCGAAGGCACACCTTCCACCGTCAGCAGAATAGAGGCTGCGGGCTTGGTCAATGGTTCTCCGGCATAGGCCCAGATCCTGGACCGCTCCTTCTCCTCCAGCCAGCGCATTCGCAAAGCGCCTTTCGGAAAGCTGTACTTATAGGAATGATAGATCCGGACGAACTCATCCCGGGTGATTTTCCGTTCGGCCAAATCCTTGATCGTTAATCTCAGACTGCCGTCATAAGTCAAATCACAGCATTCCAGGTGATGATACTCATCGTAGGATTGGGAGATCAGTGCGATGTCCGCTTTCACTTTCAACAGCGCCTGCCGGATCTGTGCCAGGAAATTCATCGGGGTGATGTCGGAGTCGTCCAATCGGAAGCCATCGAAATCAAAGCGGGTGACCCAATAGGTCATGGCTTCTATAATATAAGCTCTCATCTCTTCATTCTCGAAATTCAATCCCGCAAAATAGTCCCGGTTCGGAACTTCATAGTACACTTCGTTGTTCTCGTTGCGCATAAAATAGTCCGGATGGCTCCGAGTCAGGATGTGGTCCACACTGCCGCGGTTCATAACCCAATCCAGGATCACCCTCATGCCGTACTCATGCGCCTTGGCGATGAATGCCTGCAGCTCATCGGATGTTCCAAACCGGCTGTCTATGGAATAATAATCCCTCACGGCATAGGGATCGCCGAAGCTCCCGATTCTTTTCTCCACGCCGACTTCTTGGAAAGGCATGATCCACAGCGTATTGACCCCAAGCTGCTGCAGGTAATCCAATTTGTCCGCCAATCCTATGAACCCGCCTTCCGTAAAGGCGCTGATGTGCAGCTGATAAATCACCGCCCTCCTGATCCATTCGGGACTGTCCAGCGAATGAAACCGTTCATACAGGATTCCGGGCGCTTGTTCCGTAATGTCGGACGTGCGTATCAGGACATCCCCCTGTTCCGTTACCGTGATGGACGAATTATGTTGTCCGTCCTCCGAAACATTCGGGTTCAGCGGATCCAGGATCCATTCCGAATCATTCACGACGATTTTGTATAAATGCCTTCCTTCCGGGAGCTTCAATTCCAGCTCCCAGGTATGGTTTTCCCTTCGTGCCATCCTATGCCTGGCCGCATCCCAGCTGTTAAAGGTTCCCGCTACGGCGACGCACCGGACATCTTCCTCCGCTTCATAAACAAATTTTACTCCATGCTCGCCTCTGGCCGGAAAATAAGGTTTCATCTGGTTCTCCTTCGTTCACATCATCGCTTGGTATGTGTCGTGATATCGTTAATCTACCATGGAATGAGGACAAGATCTGTCACCATTCAAGAAAAAAAAGCATCCCTCCAAGTCAGAGATTCCTGCCTTGGAAAGATGCTTTGGCACTTAGTTCATATCAGGCCGCGTCAGCACGGCGCCGGGTACGGGTTCCCTACTCGATCCGCACGGCCTGCTCCTGCGCCCGGAGGCACAGCTCCGCCGCCTTGAACGCATGCTCCTGCGTCATCGCGTTCTCGGTGCGGTGGATGCAGTCGAGGATGAGCTGGCCGAAGTACGGGTAACCCACCTGCCCGTTGACGCTGAAGTGGTGCTCGCCTTCCTGGTTGACCAGATACACATGGCCGCCCTGTTCGTCGCGGGCGATGTCCACATACTTGCGAAGCTCGATATAGCCTTCCGTACCGAGGATAATCGTGCGGCCGTCGCCCCAGGTGCTGAGGCCGTCCGGCGTAAGCCAGTCGACGCGGAAGTAGAAGGTCGCCCCGTTGTCGCCGACGAGCATCGCGTCTCCGAAATCTTCGAGCTCCGGATACTGCTTGTTGTTGTAGTTCGCCACGCGCGAGCTGGTTACCGTGCCGTCCTTGGCGCCGGTATAGTACAGGAACTGCTCGATCTGGTGGCTCCCGATATCGCAAAGGATGCCGCCGTACTTCTCATGCTCGAAGAACCACTGCGGACGGGACGGGGCATTGAGCCGGTGCGGCCCCCAGCCCATCACCTGAACCACGCGGCCGATCGCGCCCTGCTCCACGAGCTGGCCCGCATAGATGGCGCTTTCCACATGCAGCCGTTCGCTGTAATAGACTGCGTACTTGCGTCCGGTCTCCTTGACCTTCGCGCGCGCGGCTTCCAGCTGGGCCCGTGTGGTGAACGGCGTTTTGTCCGTGAAGTAATCCTTGCCGGCGTCCATGACGCGAAGCCCGAGGGCACAGCGCTCGGATGGCACCGCCGCGGCCGCGACCAGCTTGATCGACGGATCGTTCAGGATCTCCTCCTCGGAAGCGGCTGCCCGTGCCTGCGGGAACTTCTGCCGGAACGCTTCGACTTTCTTCGGATCCGTATCGTAAACCGCCACGAGGTCGGCCCCCGCTTCGATCAGCCCGTTCGTCATCCCATAGATGTGCCCGTGGTCCAGCGCCACCGCGGCGAAGGCGAATTCGCCCTGCGACACCACCGGATTCGGTTTTCCCTTCGGCGCGTAGTTCATTCCGTCGTGCTTCGACATATGAGAATCGGCCTCCCATGAATCCTTACGGATTGGTATGTTAACGTGAACAGTCCTTATTTTACCACAGGACTGTTCACGTGAACATCCCCTATTGATCCGAATCGTTATTTCACGATGGCGCCGTTCGGAAGATCTTCGGCCACGGTCGCCAGCGTCAGCTGGTCGCCCTTGGAAGCCGCGAGGATCATGCCCTGCGACAGCTCGCCGCGCAGCTTCACCGGCTTCAGGTTCGTGACGCAGATGACCTTGCGGCCGACCATCTGCTCCGGCGTGTAGAACTTCGCGATGCCGGAGACGACCTGGCGCTGCTCGTCGCCGAGATCCAGCTGCAGCTTCAGCAGCTTGTCGGCTTTCTTCACCGGCTCGGCGGCGATGACCTGGGCTACGCGGAGCTCTACCTTGAAGAAATCGTCGATGGAGATTTCGGGCAGGTGCTCCACTTCCTCCGCATCCGCTGCTGCCGGGGCGGCTGGAGCCGCCTGGCTTCCTTCCGCTGCCGGAGCCGGTGCTTCTTCCTGTGCCGCCGGCGTGCCGCCGGTCATCGAAGCGGCGATGTACGCGATCTCGACATCGGCTTCCAGGCGCGGGAAGATCGCTTCGCCCTTCGTCACGCGGGTGCCGGATGGCAGCGTGCCGAACGCATGGACGGTATTCCATGCCGTCAGCTCCCCTTCCGCGATGCCGAGCTGCGCCCAGATCTTCTTCGGCGCCTGCGTCAGGAACGGCTGCAGGAGCACCGAGGAGATCCGCAGCGATTCGGCGAGCACGTACAGCACGGAGCCGAGCGTCGCGCGTTTGTTCTCGTCCTTGGCGAGGACCCATGGCGCCGTCTCGTCGATGTACTTGTTCGTGCGGGAGATCGACTGCCAGATCGCCGACAGGGCAACGGAGAACTCCATGTTCTCCATGCTCTCTTCGACCTTCGCCACGGAGGCGCGGATCGTCTCGAGCAGGTCTTTGTCGAACTCGGTGGCCCCTTCGATATACGGCTGCACTTCGCCGCCGAAGTACTTCTCGATCATCGCTACGGTGCGGCTCAGCAGGTTGCCGAGGTCATTCGCGAGGTCGTAGTTGACGCGCTCGACGAAGCTCTCCGGCGTGAAGGTGCCGTCGGAGCCGAACGGAACGTCCCTCATCAGGAAGTAGCGCAGGGCATCCAGGCCGTACCGGTCGATCAGCGTAACCGGGTCGACGACGTTGCCCTTGGATTTGGACATTTTGCCGTCCTTCATCAGGATCCAGCCGTGGCCGATGACCCGCTTCGGCAGCGGAATGTCGAGCGCCATCAGCATGCACGGCCAGATGATGGAGTGGAAGCGCACAATCTCCTTAGCCATCAGATGTACGTCAGCCGGCCAGTACTTCCGGTAGAGGCTGTCGTCATCGCTGCCGTACCCGAGAGCCGTAATGTAGTTCGACAGCGCGTCGATCCACACGTAGATGACGTGCTTCGGATCGCCCGGCACCTTGATCCCCCAGTCGAACGTCGTACGGGACACCGCGAGATCCTCGAGGCCCGGCTTGATGAAGTTGTTGATCATCTCGTTGCGGCGCGCTTCCGGCGTCAGGAATTCCGGATGCTCCTCGTAGTGCTTCACGAGCCGGTCCGCATACTTGCTCAGACGGAAGAAGTAGCTCTCTTCCTTCACCCACTCGACGGGGCGCCCGCAGTCCGGACAGCTGCCGTTGTCGAGCTTGTTCTCGAGGAAGAAGGATTCGCACGGCGTACAGTACCAGCCTTCATAGTGGCCGAGATAAATATCGCCCTGGTCCTTTAGCTTCGTAAAAATCTTCTCGACCGCCTGCTTATGCCGCGGCTCCGTCGTGCGGATGAAATCGTCGTACGTGATATCGAGCTTTTTCCAAAGTTCCTTGATGCCTACTACGATATCATCGACGAATTCCTGCGGCGTTTTGCCGGCTTCCTGGGCCTTGCGTTCGATCTTCTGCCCGTGCTCGTCCGTGCCGGTCAGGTAGCGGACATCGAAGCCGCGAAGCCGCTTGTAGCGGGCCATGACATCGCCGGCCGTGGTGGAATAAGCGTGGCCGATATGGAGCTTGTCGCTCGGATAATAAATCGGCGTGGTAAGATAAAACGTCTTTTTCTCGGACTGCGGTGTCGACATGGACAACATCCTCCTTCGGTAGTGAAAAAACAAAAAAGCCCTCATCCCTTTGGGACGAGAGCTTGTGCTCACGCGGTACCACCCAACTTCCCCTGCATGGAGGCACACTTCGGTAAGATGTGCGCAGGGCTCAGCGGCCGGCTGTCGCCGGCCGTCCGTTAACGCCGGACCTACGATGAAAGCTCACCGCTCCCGCCAACACCTGGCGCGGCTCACCGACATATCCTCCGGGACCATCTTCCTTCCGCTCCGCCAACCGGCTCTCACCTAACCCGGCTCTCTGCTGTGGCTTCTGCCTGAAGTACTTATCCGTTCACGGGACTGTTATGCCAAATATAGCGAAAATCCCCTGCGCCTGTCAAGGGACGTGATCCACGCCTCCCGGATGGAACGGATGGCACTTGCAGATCCGCTTCACGGTCAGCCAGCTGCCGCGGGCTGCCCCGTGCTTCTCGAGCGCCTCCAGCGCGTATTCCGAGCAGGTCGGATAGAACCGGCAGGTCGGCGGCTTCAGCGGCGAAATAAACCGGCGGTAGAACCGGACGGGCGCCTGGAGCGCTTTTTTCATATGGACTTCCGCCTCCCCCTCGCCCTTCATGCGTCTCATGATGCCATGGGGGAAGGCCGCCTGTCAATTCGGCTTCACGGCCGGCTTGACTACCGCCTCTTCGGGAGACATGGGCTGCTCGTACAGACTCTGGCCCAGGCTGCCGCCCGTGTAGCTCCAATGCCCGACAACCCTGCCTTGACGGGTAAAGACAAGAATACTCGTGCCCTCGTCACTCGAGAGATGACGGTCGGTCCAGTGGTAGCCGAGACGCGCATTGATCTGATCCGGTGTACTGTAGGGAGGAAAAACATGCAGCAGGTCCCACTCGAAAGGAGTGTAGTCCCGAATGTGAACCTCTCCTCCCTGGGCCGCCGCACGCTTCACGGCCTCCTCCAGCGAAGTCTTCGCGGCGGTTTCCTGCTTGGTTGCCGACACGGCGCTGCCGGTGGCGAGCCCCACCCAGGACCCCATGGCAATGACGCCTGCTAATAATAAAATATGAACCTTTTTATTCATAATAAGTCCCTTCCTTACTCGGCCGCCTAAGGGCGCCGTTCAATACTGGGGAATATCCGGTGCTCGGGCAAATCTTTTTGCGCTCCGTTAGGTGCTCGGGTATATCTTTTTGCGCTCCGTTATGCTTCGCATAAAGGTCGCTTTCAAAAAGATATCTCCTCGCTGGCAGAATGCACCAACAACAACATGACACCAGCCTGTACCACTGGGTCTCCAATCAACACGCTCGGGCGTATCTTTTTGCGCTCCGTTATGCTTCGCATAAAGGTCGCTTTCAAAAAGATATCTCCTCGCTGGCGCAGGTAGAAAAAACGGTATACAAAAAACATACTAACAGCGGTAAATGCACGCTGTTCTTAGAACTGCTACGCGAGCCACTTGTATGTATACCCGATGATGAGTCCGATCCCGTAAAAAGCCAGCGTGCCGTAGCGTTTCTGATCCTCGTCGTTCAGGAATCCGTCGGTTATGAAGACTCCGGCAAAGATGAGAAGCTTCAGCCAAACGCTAAGGTCGAGCAGCGGATGAATGACGCCATAACCCAAGGCTGTCGCACACAGAAGCCAGGATACCACGGTTTTTGTTTTTTCTCTATTTCCCATCTCCGTCTCTCCTATCATATCATAGATTTGTTACAATTTTTACCTTTTATTTGGTTTCATACGCCATTTTACCATGGAAGTTCCATTTTTGTAGCCCACATCTTCTCTTTCTTGATATACTTAAGAAATTTGTAAGAGATTTGTAGAGTATGTTGTCATTCCCTTCTGATAAGCTCACTACTGTCCACCTTCCCGGTATGGGAGACGGAGGCAAGGGCTATAAATCCATACCATGAAACAAGGCAGGTTGAACCCCCTATGCAAACCTATAATGTGCTGGTAGCCGACGACGAGCCCGAGATTGCCGAAGCGATCGAAATCTACCTGCGGGCCGAGAACATGAACGTGCTCAAGGCATCGGACGGTCTCGAAGCGCTGCGGATCCTCGAGGAAGTAGACATCCATCTGCTCATCCTTGATGTCATGATGCCGAGGCTCGACGGAATCAAGACGACGCACCGCATCCGGGAGCAGCGCAGCATCCCCATCCTCATGCTCTCCGCCAAGTCCGAAGACACGGATAAGATTCTCGGGCTCAACGTCGGAGCGGACGATTACCTGACGAAACCGTTCAATCCGATGGAGCTCGTCGCCCGGGTCAAGTCGCAGCTTCGGCGGTATACCCTCTTCGGCAGCTACCAGGCGCAGGACAATGAGATCCGCGTCCGCGGACTCGTGCTAAATCAAGCGTCAAAGACGGTGTCCGTGGAGGGCGAAGAAGTGCGGCTGACGGCAACGGAGTACAAAATCCTCGAGCTGCTCATGCTGCATAAAGGACGGGTCTTCTCCATCGAGGAGATCTATGAGAAGGTATGGAAGGAACCGTACTTCCAGGCTGAGAATACGGTCGCCGTCCATGTGCGGCGCATCCGAGAGAAGATCGAGATCAACCCGAAGGAACCCGAATATCTGAAGGTGGTGTGGGGCATTGGCTACAAGATGGAAAAGTAAGCGGCTGGCGTTCACCGCCTGGATGCTGCTGATCGGTCTGACAGCGGTATCCCTGGTGACGGCAGGCGATATCTGGACGCACCGGGCGTTCCTGAAGGACAACTACTACTTCGAGAGCCCGGCCTTCCAGGAGCAGCTCTGCGCGCATACGAATCTGATCCAGTTCATGCACGGGGAAAACCGGGATTATATGAAGTTAACCGATGAACAAAAGGTGGGGAAAGAAAGGCTGGCCGCGTGGGATGCTTCCTATGCAGCCATGCTGAAAAGAAGCCAGCTCCGCATCCAGACTGAACACAGCGAACGGCTGGAGCAGGCGGTACAGCAGGGCCAAGGCCCCGAGGAGCTGGCTCGCATCCGGCTGGAGCAGCAGCAGGATCTTGCGAAGGCGGAAGCCGATGTGGCCGCCTTGAAGCCGAAGCGGATGGCGGAGTTTGTGGCTTACCGTGACAAGCAGTATCAGGAGGCGGAGCTTGATCTGCGTAAGCGGGCTGGGTCGGTTCAGTATTACATCCGGGATAAGAGCCAGGGTGAGAATTTCACGACTTATACCAATATCCAGTACACGCCCATCGAGTCCAATTTGAAAGACGAAGCCCTTTACTGGCTGAAGCTGCCTCAGACGTTTCCGACGGAGAGTGAGTATGAACGCACTCTAAACCAGTATTTCCAGGAGAAGCAGTGGGAAGGCTTTCTGATTGTTCCTCTCGAACCAAAGGGATTCTCTCAGATCCATCGGGACGCGGTATACTACAGTTCGATTCAGGACCGGATCGTCATTGAGCTGGGGCTGTTGGCAGCATGCCTGATGGGTATGGTGCTTCTGGGGTACTTTTTGTACAGGGTCAAAACGGCCTTGGGTTCGACCCTTCCGTGGCGGATGACGGGTTGGATAAGTCAATTGCCGTTGGATGCAAGGCTTGCTCTGTTTCTGGCTGGCGGCCTCACCACGATCGGATTAATTGATGAGATTGCCGTGTTCACGGTGCCTCCTCATCCGTCGCAACTGCTGTTATTACTTCTGCTGGCCTTGATCCTGGGCGCCTGCTTCTGCTGCTTCGTGATGCGGGGCGGCTCGCCAAGGAGCCTGGGTCAATCAGAGCGGAGTGGGAGAAAAGTATAGCGAGGCGAGTGCGGGGGAAGCTGGCGGACCGGACGGCGCACCGCAGTATGACGTTTAAGGCTAGTTTGGTCTTTACTGCAACGGTGGTCTTGGGAGGCGTATTGGGCATATTCTTGTATCACGATGCGTTGATATACGACGTTCCTTTTGAAATTACTCTCATCGTTCTTGCCTATACCCTGCTCTACTGCCTCACCGTCGTCCCCTACGTTCTGCGCCGAATCCGCACCCTCGACACCATCCTGGCAGGCGTATCGCGCATGACCGAAGGACAGATCCACGTGGCCCTTCCGGAGAAAGGCCGGGGCAGCCTGTACCGACTGGCCCACGGCATCAACAACATGCGGGAAGGCCTGCAGACCGCGCTCGAGTCGCGGATGAAGAGCGAGCGCATGAAGACCGAGCTTATCACGAATGTCTCCCATGACCTGAAGACACCGCTGACCTCCATCATCAACTATGTCGATCTGCTCAAATCACCCGAGCTGACGGAGGAGGCACGCAGGGACTATGTGGGTGTGCTGGACCGCAAGGCCCAGCGGCTGAAGGCGCTGATCGACGACCTGTTCGAGGCTTCCAAGATGGCCAGCGGTGCGGTCGAGCTCCAGGTCGAGCACGTCAACGTCTCTGCCCTGCTCCAGCAGGCGCTAGCCGAATTCGAGGACAGCTTGGCCGCCTCGTCCCTCACCTTCCGCGTCCAGGTGGATCAGCCGCAGATGATGGCCTCCCTCGACGGCCGGAAGACGTGGCGCGTCTTCGAGAACCTTATCGGCAATGCGGTCAAGTACGCTCTCCCGCAGACGCGGATCTACGTTACACTGACCCGGAGGCCGGCGGACATCCTGCTGACGGTGAAGAATGTATCGGCGTACGAGTTCGAAGGCGAAGCCCAGGAGCTCGCCGAACGCTTCAAGCGCGGGGACGCTTCCAGGCATACCGAAGGCTCAGGTCTCGGGCTCGCGATTGCCAAGAGCATCGTGGAGCTGCAGGGAGGGGAGCTGGGGATTGAGGTTGACGGCGATATCTTCAAGGTTACCGCGAGCTTCCCGGGTCTGCCTCTCAGTAAGGGGATTCCGGAGGCAGGATAGGGCCTGCACGAGGCATCCCTGCATTAAAGTCCCATAAATCCAAAACCGGCGTTCCCCTCTATGCGGGGAGCGCCGGTTTTAGGTTTATATGAAGAACATGCGGCCGCGCGCCTAGCTACCAGGCAGCCAGGTGCCGCTGCAGCGCACTGAGCGGCTCAATGATTCGTGCCCCCTGGCCCTGCAGCTTTCGCGCCGCATCCGCCATCGACAGCTGGGCGGCGGCGACAGGCACGGCGGGGTCCGCCGCCGTCAGTCCGGCCAGAAACGCGCAGGTCTCTTCGGCATAGCGCGCTTCCCTGCCCTGCAGCAGATGCTCGAACAGGCTGGCATCCGCCACGACGGCTTCGGCACGAAGTGGGATGCCCTGTGCCTCCGCATAGGCTTCGAGCCGCTTCATCGTCCCCTGGACGGTGGCCGGATTCGTGAAGGCAATGCGGCATGCTCCCCCGCTCTCCGCCACCTCCCGGAACCAGGGTTCGTCAATGGCGATGACCTCGGCACCGACGCCCTCCAGCCTTGTTCTGTCCAGCTTCGCCAGCTCGGCGATATAGTTCGTGCACGTGACGAGAATCGCGTCGGCCCCGCAGCCGGCGATCCACTCCAGCTGACCGGTGAGCCGCTCCTGCAGCTCGGTCGCGGTCCCCAGGGTTTCCAGCGGACCGTGCTTCTCCTCCTGCCTGGTCAGCCAGTGAATCAGCCCCGGATCGACGAAATGCAGGAAGCCGAAGGACGCTTCATCGAAGGTTCCTTCAAAAAAACGGATGTTGGAATGGTGGGCATGCAGGCACCCGATCAGACGTTTGGCAGCGATAAGAATCCCTTCTTTCGTGAACAGTCCCAGGGTGAAGGCGTTTTTGACCGATGCACCATCTGGATATTCTTTACATCATAGCCTGCCCTGGCCCGAAGCGTCAACCGCTGCCGCATCATACCGGTCCAGCGCAGCCGAGCCGGCTGGCCCCGCTCAAAAACAAAGCAAGGACCCCGCCACGCCGGACGGAATCCTTGCTCCCTTACGCCCTACGCCTCCTGGCGGAGGCGTTCGTCTTCTCTCTCCACTGCCGCCGCACTCTCGCGGTAGCCCGGCAGGCCTGTGCCCATCCGCCGCTCCCGGCGGTAGTCGAGCATCATGCCCGCACCGAGCGCAGTGCAGTCGAGCGGCTCGGCTGCGATATGCACCGGGACGCCGGTCTCCGCCTGAATGCGCCGGTCGAGCCCGTGGAGCAGCGCCCCGCCGCCGCACAGCAGCATGCCGCGCTCGACGACATCGCCCGCCAGCTCCGGCGGGCAGTGCTCCAGCGTATAACGGATCGCTTCGAAGATCACCGACAGGAAATCGTCGAACAGCCCGCGGATCTCCCCCGAGGTTATGCGCACCGCACGGGGCAGGCCGTCGATCAGATCCCGGCCGCGGATGTCGATGGAGAGCTCCTCCGGCAGCTCCACCGCCGAGCCGATCCGCATCTTGATCTCCTCGGCCGTACGGTCGCCGATCGCGAGGCTGTAGGTCTTTTTGACGTACTCGATAATGTCCTTGTCGATCGACATCCCCGCACGCCGCACGGTGTGGCTGACGACGATGCCGCCCAGCGACAGCACCGCCACCTGGCTGGTGCCCCCGCCGATATCGAGCACGAGCGAGCCGATCGGCTCGTCCACCGGCATGCCTGCGCCAAGCGCCGCCGCCAGCGGCTCCTCGACGGCCACGGCCTTCTTGGCCCCCTTGTGGACCATCGTCTCCTCGACCGCCCGCTTCTGCACGCTCGTGATGCCGCAAGGCACCGAGATATACACCTGCGAGCCGCGCAGCCACCGGCGCCGCCCTTCAATCTTGCGGATGAACAGCTGCAGCATCTGCGACGTCATGTCGAAGTTCGCGATCACCCCGTTCGTCAGCGGATAGACGATCTCAAGCGACTCGGGCGTACGTCCGATCATCGCCTGCGCTTCGGTGCCGACCGCCACAATCTCGCCCGTATCCTGGCGGATCGCCACCACGGACGGCTCTCTAAGCACAATTCCCCTCCCCTGCTGATAGATCACCGTATTCGATGTCCCCAAGTCAATGCCATAAAAAATATCAAAGCGTCCCAGCACGCTTATCTCCTCCTTTTCCCTCTTCAGGACCGAGGTTCATCGGCGCCAAGGCAGCCTTCCCTTAACCCTATCTTCAGCCGACTCCCCTGCCGGCCCGTGCCCCGTGAAGCCCTGCAGTCCGCAAGCACTTCAGGATGGAGCCTGATGGCAGTCTTCCTGCTGTTATGTACCGTGGAAACCGTGCGCTGCTTGACGCTTACACAGCTGTTCATGCGGATTACCCCAGCTGCACTGCCCCTGATTCCGGGAGCAGTGCTCTATAGCATTCTGAGCGGCTTTCGGATTTACGGGGGCATGCTGCGAGAAAGTCATCCTCTGTCCTCTTTTGTTTAAACTGGGGGGGATGCGGTTAAGTAACTATGTTATAATGAGACTGTTCCGTCTTTTCCGACAAAAACCCCCATAAATTTGCAGCTTTGCGTCGAAAGTTATAAGACGTCGGCAGGACAAAACAACAAGAAATCGATTGAAACTACTGGAGTTTGGAAGGTGACGCCCATGAGCAATTCCAAAGATCTGCTGCAAAGCAAGCTGAAGGCTTGGAAGAGCGCCGCAACTTCGCTGATCTCTTCCCCCGAAGGCGAAACGGAAATCAACAGCCATGTCATTGAGCTCGAGCCCGAATATTATGAGAAGTGCCGGCAGATGGCCGAAGCCCAGCATACGACGGTCAGCGGTGCCGTCCATTATATGATCGAGCAGTTTTTTGCGGTGCGCAGCCACGAGGTGATGTTCCAGGCTACGGTGGAGCAGAAGGAGAAGAATCCGCTGCTGCAGCTTGATGCACTGACCAAACGCAGAGACCGGCGGACAGAGGAGGCTGAAGAATATGAGCGTACTTGATACGGATGGACTCGGCCAGACCGTCTTCCTCGAGCAGTCCGCCCTGATGGCGTTCATGAATCCGGAGGACCCGTACTATCTCAAGGCCCGGACGCTGTTCTACGATATGGATGATATGGACCGGCGGCTCGCTACGACGAACTATGTCGTGTTCGAGACCCACCAGTGGCTTCGCAATCATTTTGATTATTCGGATGCCCAGATTTTCCTGAACACGATGGACAAAGCGGCCCAGAAGGGCGTGCTCACGATCATTCCAAGCTCCCCCGAGCTTGAGCAGGAGGCCAAGCGTCTCATCATCGACTTCCCGAACTACCAGTTCTCGCTGAGCGAAGCGCTGACGGCGGTTGTGATGCTCTCCTACCAGATGAAGCGGATCTTCACCTTCAACCCGAATTATTCGTTCCTCCCGAAGATGGACCGCGAGATCAAAGTGCTCCCGAGCATGTGGTAAAAAGCGGAGCTGAATCCCGGGCACGCAATGAATCGCTTACATAAGGTTCCGCTCCGGAACCGCAGACGGCCGGCTTACCCTCAGGTAGGCCGGCTTGTTTGACGTGGAGCCGGCATGCCTTGCGCGGTATGGCGGCTCCACCATGGAGGCTGGCCGGCAGCTGGAGCCGTGCCTCGGAATCGACGTTTCCGGGCGCTGCCCACCTGTGCCGCTTGCATGCCGGCCGGTCCACTAAGGAACTCCTGATCCCGTCCGGATTCCAGTCTCTCTTGCTATCAGGCGGGCGGGTGCGCCGCGGGCTGAATCGTTTTTTTCAGATAATACCTCTGGTACCCTTCCGGAAAGCCGTCCAGCACCCCGAAGACCTCGAAGCCCATCTTACGGTAGAACTCCGGCGCCTGGAAGCTGAACGTATCAAGATGCATGAGCCGGCAGCCCCGCAGCCTGGCCGCCTCTTCCGCTGCGGCAAGCAGACGGCCTCCCAGGCCCTGCCCGCGGTATTTCTCGTCCACCCACAGAATCTCGACGAATAACGCATACCGGTACGTCCGGCCGAGCAGCCCGCCGGCCAGCGTGCCGTCCTCCTCCTTCAGCAGGAAGTTCAGCGATTCGGACGGTACGTCGAAGGCGCTCGGTGCCGTAAGCTGATTGAACAGTCTGAGCTGGGCACGCACCGTTGACGCCTCTTCTTCCGTCCACCGGTCCGTCAAGAGGGGCAGAGATTCCCGCTCCGTTGTCATATGAGTTCCTCCCCTTTCTCCTGCATGTCGACAAGCCCTGCCGCTTCCTTCTCCCAGTGCCGCAGCACGCTGCGCCCGGTTCCGAGCTCATACGTGCGGACGAAAAACCATGCAAAGCCCGCATAGAATCCCAGCATCGGATGTCGGAAGGAAGCAGGCTTGTTCTTCTCGAAGCCAAAGTGACCTGTCCAGGACAGGATATAATGAGCCGCTGCGAACACCAGCGTCATACGCCAATCGAAGAAAAGGAAGATCCAGCCGAAGAAGGCGGCCAGAAACGCTCCGTAATGCAGTCGCAGGTTCCAAGGGTGCCGGTGAGCCCGCAGGTATCGTACGACGTCCGCTTTCACACGTGCAGCCGGGCTTCCTGCAGGTACATCCGTTTCCTTATGTGCGGCCGGTATCCCCGGTACGGACACCCGGTGTCCCTTCCTTAAAGACGGAATCCTCCTCATATCTATGGCTCCTTCGTTCCACGCTGCAGCGCACATCCTTTCCCTTCGGCCTACAGCCTGCAGTGTCCTCCGAGCTGCGGATCAACGTCCCGGCACGCCTGTGATTAGTGCGGCAGTCCCCTGCCGGCTTCCATCCCCCGGCGCACCAGCTCCAGCAGCTCCTCCAGCCGGTCCGGCGCACAGGCAACCAGATACGGCTCAGGGTTCATCCCTTCGAACGGAAGGCCTTCAAAGTCGGTGACGGCCGCTCCGGCTTCCTTGGCCAGCAGCACCCCGGCATACAGGTCGTCGCCTTCCGAGTTATACAGCACAATGCCGTCGAGGTCGCCCCTCGCCAGCATGCTCCACTGCAGGGCCGGCGCCCACAGGGGCAGCACCCGCTTCGAATTCTCTTCGAGGTGCCGCTTGAGTGCGGCCGCCCGCCCTCTCCGGCCTACGTGATGTCCCTGGATCCAGGCCAGCGTCAGCTTCGGCGTGGGCCGTCCCGTCTTGGCCGTCAGCGGCAGCCCGTTCATCGTGGCGCCCTTCCCTCTCTCGGCCACGTACAGATTGCCGAGGTGCGAATCATAGATCACGCCGAGCACCGGCTCCTTGCGGTACAGCAGCGTGATCGATACGCCGTAAGCGGCGAGCCCGATCGCATAGTTGTTCGTGCCGTCGAGCGGATCGACCAGCCAGAGCCAGTCGCCCTCCACCCCCGACCAGCCGCTCTCTTCGCTGCGGACCTGATGCTCCGGGAAGGCGGCGTTCAGCCGGCTCAGGATCTCCCGTTCTGCGAGCAGGTCGACGGCCGTTACGAGATCGCCTTCACTGCCCTTGGCGAGAATCTCCTTCTCCTGGTCAAAATACTCCTTCGCCAGTCTTCCGGCGGCTTCCGCCGCTTCGGCCGCCACTTCCCTTGCCTTCTTCAACAGTTCCTGCATCTACCTGACTTCCTCCCACTTCGTCCACATTTCTTCCGGATTCAGCTCATACACATCCTTCTCACGGAACATAAAGTGATGCATGATGAATTCCCGCCGGATGGTTGCAAAATCCTCATGATATTCCCGGATCACCTCGTTCAGCTCCCGCTCCGCATAAGCACGGCCGGGCTCCAGGCTGCGGGCAATCCGTTCCAGTGCGATCAGCTTCTTCTTGTACTGGGCGGGGATCCGGATCAGCCTGCCTTCTTTAGTAAAAAAATGCTTGAACACGGATGCTTGTAACTTCTCGTTCACCATGGATAATTCCTCCTTTTCGGCGCTGGGATTCCGGAAGATGAGATCGAGTGAAGCCTGGGCGTGCTCTCTCAGAAAATACTCGCTCAGGGAGAAATAAATCGTGTTCTTCTCCCGGCGTTCCCGCAGCAGCGCGGCCTCCCGCAGCTTGGCCGCATGGTGCGTCACCGTTGCTGGAGCGAGATGCAGCCGCTCCGCCAGCTGCTGGCCGCTGCATTCCCCCTGGGCGAGCAGGATCAGCATGCGGAAGCGGGTCGGATCAGCCAGCGCTTTGTGATATGTGACGATCTTATCCAACTGTACAGGCATCGTCAGCCACCTCTTTCGTCATTTATCTAATTAGATAATAATCTAAATTAAAGTCGCCCGCAATAGGCATACAAAAAAAACACCCGGCCTCGCCTGTATAGGCGCTGCCGGGTTTCTGGTGCTCGTTCCATGCGCCTACTGGACCAGTTCGCGATCATGGTCGCATGTCGGTGCGGACTCATGCCGGAGGCTGGTGTCTGAACCGGTCAAGTCGGCATAAAGCGGAAGAGCCGGGCTGGTTTTGGTCGGTTCGGGTGCTTTGGACGAACCAGCACTTTGCTTGCCTCAGCGATCCGTTTCCTCGAAGGTCACCGACTTCAACTGCTCGGTCGAAGTCTCCCAGCGTACATGGACGATCACGCCGAAGCCTCGGCCTCCCTTCACCACCCAAAGCTTGAACGTGTCTTCCGTCAGATTCGGGCCCGCTTCCTTGCGGCCGACATACAGGTAATCGTGAATCTCGGCACCGTATTTCTTCGCCGTCTCCTGCATGGCGATCCGTCCCCATGGGGCGTAGGACGGCACGCCCGCCCCGAAGGTAGCCGTCATCTGAACGGCCGCACGGCCTGCAGCCGCCGGCTGCGGGTCATACCAAGCGAGCGCCCAGCTCCAGTCGAAATGCTCATAGTAGCTCGAGCCCGCTGCGAGCCCTTTGATGTAAGGAACAGCTTCGGCACCGGAGGCATCCGCGATCCAGACGTCCGCTTCCTTGCGGTCCGACCGCACCCAGGTCAGCTTGCCCGATCGCCTGACATAGTAGGGCTGGAAGTCTCCCGACCCTTCCGGCGGGCTCGTGAGCTGTTGCCCTGCGTCCGGTCCAGCGGCCGCCGCGGGAATCCGGTAGAGCACGGGCAGCGGCCGCAGGCGCTCCTCGGTCTCCCAGTCGCTCTCCTTGGAACGGGAGACGGCCAGCATCTTGTCATCGAGCCAGGTGAAGCCCCGGTCCGCATAGCCTGGCGGCGTATACCCACCCGTGCGGAACGCCCCCGCCTCCCGGATTTGCAGCTTCTTGTTCTGGGTCACGAGCCGGCCTTCGCCTTCGATGTAGGCCAGCTTCTCGGCTTTGGGCGCCCAGCGGAACCACGATTCGTAGCCCAGCATGGGTCCCAGCCTGCGGAAGGTGCGGCCATCGGCCGAAAGCAGGCACAGCGTATTGCTGTCAGCCGATAAGGAAGCGGTCGGCCTGGCGATGAAGGAGATCCAGCGTCGGTCCGGCGACCACTTGAAGGTGCTCGTGCCGATCGCGAAGAAATCCTCGCTCTGCAGAGGCAGCGTAAACAGATGCTTCGGCTTGGACGGCTCCGCGCCGCTGCGCAGGGCCACCGTGTACAGCTCGACCGCGTTCCATCCCGCCGGGTTCAGCTGTGCCGCGGAGGAGATCAGGAAGCCGCTGCCGTCCGGCAGCCAGGCATAGTTGCCTACGCCGACCGCCTCGCTGGTGAAGCTGCCCGCTCCGCTGAGGCCCATCTCGACCGTACCGAGCACCGTCTCGAGCTGAAGGGCCAGGACGCTGCGCACGGGTGACCAGCGGTAATTCGCCCCGCCTTGGACGGGAAGCTGCTCATGGCGGTCGGTCTCCAAGGAGTAGACCCAAATCTCGCTCTGCGGCGCTTCAGCGGAAGCCCGGCGGGTATAAGCCACATACCGTCCGTCCTCGGACCACCGCGGCGTATCCGCCAATCCCTCCGCCGTCAATTCCCTCTCCTGGCCGTTCATCTTCAGCCAGAGATGCCCGCTTCGCACGAAAGCGGCCTTCGGCTCTTCCTTCGGCAGCGCCGGACGTCCGTGAACTACAGTGCTGTGCAGCCAGGTCCCGCACAGCAGCACAGCCGCCAAGCCGGCGGTTCGGATTCTTTTGAAATGGTAGTGCAACATGTTCGGAGGCTCCCTTCGTTATGACCCTACTCAGACTTGGATAGGATTAGCATGGCCTCCTGCCAATGGATTATGTGAAAGAATGAAGCAGCCTTCGAAGCAGCCGTTGACAGGATCGCTGCGGCGCTCTTCCATTCTTATATTTCGAAAAAAACCACCGTACTCCGCTTCGGCGCGGTACGGTGGTTTTGCAGAAAGAGTCCTTTTTTAGCCCAAGACAACCCGGTCGTCCGCCAGCTTCTCACCGCGGATCCGTTCGAATTCCTTCAGCAGGCCTTCGACGGTCAGTCCGCTCTTCTTCTCCGGCGGCACGTCGAGGATGATCGAGCCCTTGTCCATCATGATGAGGCGGTTGCCGAGCCGGATCGCCTGCTCCATGTTGTGGGTGACCATCAGCGTGGTAAGCTTCATCTCCGAGACGATGGATTCCGTCAGCGTGGTAATGAGCTCCGCACGGGACGGGTCCAGGGCTGCCGTATGCTCGTCGAGCAGCAGGATGCGCGGCCGCGTGAACGTCGCCATGAGCAGACTGAGCGCCTGGCGCTCCCCGCCGGAGAGCAGTCCGACCTTGGCGTTCAGCCGCTTGTCGAGGCCGATACCGAGCCGCCACAGCTGCTCGCGGAAGAACTTGCGCTTGCTCCCGGTGACGCCGATGGAGAGTCCTCTGGGCTTGCTTCGCGAATACGCGAGCGCCAGGTTCTCCTCGATTGTCATGGTAGGCGCCGTACCGGCCATCGGGTCCTGGAAGACCCGGCCGATCCACTGGCTGCGGCGATGCTCCGGCAGGCCTTCAACCGCCTTCCCTTCGATCTGCACGCTGCCGAGATCCGGCGTCATGACACCCGAGATGAGGTTCATCAGGGTCGATTTGCCTGCCCCGTTGGACCCGATCACAGTTACGAAGTCGCCTTCGTTCAGATGCAGGTTAATGCGGGACAGCGCCACCTTCTCATCCGGGGTGCCCGGGTTGAACAGCTTTGTTACATTCTCGATTCTCAGCATTACCGTACACCTCCCTGGGAGCTCTGGGCGGCGGCCGTACGCTCGATCTCCGCAGCCCGCTTGCGGATGAACGTCCGCTGCCGGATGGATGCACGGATCTTCGGAATCGTCAGTGCCGCGATTACGATCAGCGCCGTCATCAGCTTCATGTCGGACGCTTCCAGTCCGATCTGCAGCGCCAGCGCGACGATCAGGCGGTAGACGATGGCACCGAGCAGCACCGCCAAGGTCGCCCGGATAATCGTCCGCGCGCCGAACAGCGCTTCGCCGATGATGACGGAGGCCAGACCGATGACGATCATCCCGATCCCCATGTTAACGTCGGCAAATTCCGAATACTGGGTGATGAGCGCACCGGAGAGCGCAACCAGGCCGTTCGAGAGAGACACGCCCACAATAATCGTGTTGTCCGTATGGACCCCGAAGCTGCGGACCATGCGCGGGTTGTCCCCGGTGGCACGCAGTGCCAGGCCAAGATCCGTATGCAGGAACCAGTCCAGCGCGAATTTGATCAGCACGACCACAATACCCACTGTAGGAATAATCCAGTGCTTCGGCACATCACTGAGCAGCGATTCGGTACCGAACAGGGAAATGTTCGCTTTCTTGTCCATGACCCGCAGGTTGATCGAATACAGCGCTATCATCATGAGAATCCCCGACAGCAGCGCGTTAATCTTACCCTTGGTGTGCAGCAGGCCCGTGCAGGCGCCGACGATCATGCCGCCTGCAAAGGCAGCCGCCGTTGCAAGAAGTGGAGGCGTGCCTCCGGTGATCAGTACGGCCGCGATGGCGCCGCCCGTCGTGAAGCTGCCATCGACCGTAAGGTCGGGAAAATCCAGAATCCGGTAGGTAATGTAGACGCCAAGCGCCATCAAGGCATAGAGCAGACCCAGCTCTCCGGAGCCTTCGATAATGTCCAACATGTAGGTTTCCCCCTATAAAGAATGAAGAGTGACCTTGGCACCAACGCTAAGGTCACTCCGTCTGACGTTCTTATTTCGCCGAACCGCTGAGCAGGTTCTTCGGATCCTGTACCTTGCCCTTCAGCGCGTCGGTAATCTCTACGCCCTGCGCCTTGGCGGCATCCAGGTTGATGATGAGATCGAGCTTGTCCGGATAGGTGACTTTCATGTCGCCCGGCTTCGCGCCGTTCTTCAGAATCTCAACCGCCATCTTGCCCGCCTGGTAGCCGTGGTCATAGTACTTGAAGCCGTACGTGGCCGTAGCGCCTCTCTCCACGGTATCCCGGTCTGAGGAGAAGAGCGGAATCTTCTTGTCGTTGGCTACCTTGATCATGGTATCCACCGCGCTGACAACCGTGTTGTCGAGGGTGATGTAGAACGCATCGACCTTGCCGGCCAGGGAATCCGCCGCCTGCTTCACTTCGGAAGAGTTCGTGACAGCCGCCTTGAGCACCTTGATATTATGTTTGGCCAGTGCCGTCTCGGCGTTCTTCGCCATCACGGCCGCATTCGGCTCGCCCTCGTTCAGGACGATCCCGACCGTCTTCACCTTCGGGAAGTCGGAGGCGATCAGATCCATGAGCTTCGGCACGGCATCCGGATGCGTGTCCGCCGCTCCGGTCACGTTCCCGCCCGGCTTGTCGAGGCTCTTCACGAGCTTGGCTCCCACTGGATCGGTAATCGCTGCGAAGAGCACGGGAGCGTCCTTCACGCTTTGCACGGCCGCCAGTGCGGACGGCGTAGCAATGGCCAGTACGAGATCCTTCTTATCCGATGCGAACTTCTGGGCGATCGTCAGGTTATTGGTTGAATCGCCCTGGGCGTTCTGGTAATCTACCTGAAGGTTGTCCTTCTCTACCAATCCGCTGTCCTTCAGCGCCGCCAGGAACCCTTCACGGGTCGCGTTGAGCGAAGGATGCTCGACGATCTGGGTGATGCCGATCTTATAGACCTTCTTCTCGGTGGCTGCCGGTGCCGTCCCGCCGGTGCTGTTGCCGGAAGCCGGGGTTTCCTTGGATCCACAGCCCGCGAAGATGAGCGGAACCGCAAGAAGGAGAGGGATGAGCTTGAATGGTTTCATAACAATGACCTCCTGCATATGTAGATATAACGGGGTGACCCGTCCGGGAGCGGACAGCGGCCTGCGACCATTCTAAGGGCCTGTCCTGCAAGCAGGAAGAACCTGTCGCTTTTTCTGAATATTTTGTAGAAATTTGCTTTAACGCGGTAATGCTATATTATTACGCCGCTTCACATTCCGTCAATATTTATTTAACCTTTGTTCATTATTGCCAATATAAGGAGTATCCCGTGAAAATCGCCCTGTTTATCCTGCTTTTGCTCCTCTATCCCCTGTTTCTCCGGGCCGTCAAGATCACCGATCTGCGCGCCGTTCCCCTCGTCATCCCGTACCTCCTCGCCTGCCTTGCCATCGTCATTCTCCTATCCGAAGCCGCCCGGTGGATCCTCAAAAAGAAGTAACGTTCATGAGGCAGCCAAGATAAACGGCTTCGCATCCCTTTAGGACGAGGCGCCTTTATACGAGAGATAAGATTAGAGAATCGAGCCCCGGTGAGATCTAAAATGAAAGAAACGTGCTGACGCAAGCAAACCTAACTGATAATAAAAAAGGCGCCCGGCACAGCCGGACACCCTGCGGGACAGGCCCTGCTGCCAGGCAGGCGCTCAGAGCAAATCCCGGTCTTCAACGCCGGGACTTGTTCATATATAGGGGGCTGCAGTCGGCCCAGATCATAAGGGAGCCGCATGGGCTCTCCGTCAGCGACCAGCGTCCTCAGCCGCCCCGTCCCTCGCGGAGAGGCGCTGGTACTTCTCGCCCCAAGCCCGCATCGCCAGGATGATCTCTTCCAGCGTACGGCCTAGATCCGTCAGCGAATACTCCACTCTCGGCGGGATCTCCTGAAACACCTCCCGGCGGATCAGTCCGTCGCTCTCCAGCTCACGGAGCTGGAGGGTCAGCATCCGCTGCGTAATGCCGGGCATGAGGCGGCGGAATTCGTTGAACCTCACGGTGCCTCCGGTCAAATGATAGAGAATGACTCCCTTCCACTTGCCTCCGATGACGTCCAGCGTCGCTTCGACCGGGCAGCCGTAGGCGTTGTCCCCTTGGCAGAGCCCGTAGCCTGCTTTGCGGTTGCGCATCCTTTGTTCCCTCCTAATCTGACCCTGATCTTAGGCACCCGGAAGATAACCCAATCCGCTGCCGAGGAGCGCCCCTGCGATAACGACCACCCACGGCGGCAGCTTCCAGAATTCGAGCATGCCGTACAGCAGCGCCGCAGCGGCAAAATCGGCGGGCCGCAGCACGGCCGTCATCCAGATCGGCTGGTACCAGGCCGCGAGCAGAATGCCCACGACCGCCGCGTTGATGCCGGCCAGCGCCCCCTGTGCCCGCGGGCTGGTCCGCAGGTCCGCCCAGAACGGCAGCGCGCCCAGGATCAGCAGGAACGCCGGCAGGAAGATGGCGAGGGTCGCGACGACGGCCCCCTGCCAGCCCATCGCGGCCGCACCCAGATACGAGGCGAAGGTGAAGAGCGGACCGGGCACCGCCTGGGCGGCGCCATAGCCGGCGAGGAAGGTCTCGCTGTTCATCCACCCGCCCGGGACAAGCTCGCGGTCCAGCAGCGGGAGAACGACGTGGCCGCCGCCGAAGACAAGTGAGCCTGCGCGGTACATGATGTCGAAGAGCGCCAGCGACGGATTGTCGACGGCGGTACGGAGCCAGGGCAGGCCGATCAGGAGGACGAAGAACAGCCCAAGGCTGACCGCCCCCGCTCTCCGGCTCACGGGGATGTGCAGGGAGGCGGGAGCCTCCTGCTGCGCGCCCCCGCTGCGGAAGGCCCAGAGGCCGAACAGCCCCGCCGCCGCGATGAGCGCGACCTGGCTGTAGGGCGCCTGCCACAGCAGCGCGGCCGCTGCAGCGAGCAGGGCCAGCGTCCGCCGGGAGCGGTCCGGCGCCAGCTTGGCGCCCATGCCGATGACGGCCTGGGCGACGACGGCGACCGCCACCAGCTTCAGCCCGTGCAGCCACGGGCTGGAGGCGGCCGCCCCGCCCTGCACCGCGAAGGCGAAGAGCGTCAGGGCCAGCACGGAGGGCAGCGTGAAGCCCAGCCAGGCCGTGAGGGCTCCGGCGATTCCGCCGCGCAGCAGGCCGATACCCATGCCCACCTGGGAGCTGGCGGGCCCCGGCAGGAACTGGCAGAGAGCGACGAGGTCGGCATAGGTGCGCTCGTCGATCCAGCGGCGCCGGACCACGTACTCCTGGCGGAAGTATCCGAGGTGGGCGGCAGGCCCTCCGAACGAGGTCAGCCCGAGGCGCAGGGCGACTGTGAAGAGCTTCCACAGTCCGGGAGAGGCCGGAGCCTCTGCGGGTGAAGACTGCGAATTCGTTTCTTGTTCCGTTTGCGAAGACTGCTGCATATGGGGTGTTAACGCTCCTTCTTTTGGCGGATGATCCTTCCTGACAGCCTGTAGTGAAAGCTTCCTTCTCTCATCTAAGCAAATCGTGTGCCAACTTACAAGTGTTTTTGTCATGAAGCCATGCAGTTATCTGAGGGACGCCCCCGAACAGCAGACTCCTGCTCCCTGCAAGCCGGGCTTTCCGAAACGGCCAAAAAGCCGCCCGGCTCTTCCCATGGCGGGAAGAAGCCTGAGCGGCTTTCGGCTGAGTTCGTGAACCCGGAGGCTCCAAGTCCCGCACTATGCGGTGCGGCGGTTACTTCAATATTTTCACGAGACGCTTCGCCGTGCCTTCCGGCGTCGTGACGGTCTCGTATACATGAATCGACGTGCCGGATTCGATCTGCTCGGACTGGATATCCGTGAATGTGATCTTGTGCTTGCCGGAGTTCAGCTTCTGGGTGCCCATGAAGGTGCCGGTCGACGTGCTGAGCACGCGGCCCGTCGAATCCACCAGCGCGAATTCGATGCCGGAGAACCCGGAGTCGATGATGACATTGTCCTTGCGCTCCACCGTGAGGGACATATTGAGCACGTAAGAGTAGTCCCCGCTGCTGTAGAGCCAGCCGCCCGTATACCAGTCGAAGCCGACCTCGAACGGATAGAAGCTGATCTTGTCCGAAGAAGTGTCATCCTTCTGGAAGGCCACCTGATAAGTGCCGAGCGTGAGCTTGGCCGGAGCCGCCGCCTTGGCGTCGGTCACCTGCAGCGCATAAGTTTCTTCTTCGCCTGCATCGTCCGCAAGCAGGAAGGAGTAGCTAACGACGTAGCTGGTGCCAGGGGCGATCGTGGACGCCGTCGTCGTTTGGCGCGTCCCCGGGTAGGACAGGCCGCTGCTCGCCAGGAGCTCCAGTCCGACATCCGGCAGCGAGACTGCCGTCGTCCCGTTATTCGTCAGTTTGATCTTCGCGATCGCCGTACGGTAGCCGAATTCCTCGCTCTCATGCTCGTGCAGCTCCACCAGCGTGGTGGTAAGCTTCGACGCGATCGAGGAGGTCGCTTCGAGCGGCATGACCTCGCCGAGCGTATAGGCCTTGGCCGTCTGCAGCGTATTCGCCTGACGCGTAATTCCCTTGAGCGAGGCGATCATCACCGGACGGTCCACCGATACGGTGGAAGACGTCGTCGCCTTCGTCGTCGTGGAAGTCGAGGAGGTGCTGCTCGAGCTTGACGTCGAAGCGGTCGACGTGCCGGTGCCCGTGGAAGACGAAGTGCCGGTGCTTGCCGTGGTTCCGGAAGAGGTGCTCGTTCCCGACGTGGTTCCCGAGGAGGATGACGTGCCGGAAGTGCCCGACGTACTGCTTGCCGTGCCGGTCTGTGCACGCACCACCAGGTTGGCGCTCTCCGGATCAATGCCCTCCGGCAGCAGCGCGGAATACTGCAGGGTCACCGACGATTTCGGCTGGACATATGACTCGCTGGTCGTCCGCACGAGCGTCGCTTCCTCCGAAGCGCTGTAGCCGAACTGGTATGTGCCGGTCAGGTCCGGCAGGGCCAGCACGCTGTCCGTGTCGTTGCGGACGGTGATCGTCGTCTGCACGAGCGTTTCGTCATCCTGCGGCGCTGCGGCCGCTTTCTCGGCCACCAGCGTCAGGCCTTCATTGCTGCCGGTCAGCGCGCGCTCGCCGCCAAGGGCCGTCGCCGCTGAAGCTCCGGCCACCGGCAGGCTCGCAAGCACTTCTTCGTCGCCGGAAGCATCGGTCCAGAGCTGCAGGCTCATGGCGCCGGACGCCGCCGCTTCGACCGTCGGAGCCAGCATGCGGACCGTGCGCACGACCGTACCGCCCGGACGGAAGCACGGAGGAATCGCCGGTGAGCAGCGAGCCCTCATATGAGTAGCCTTGGGCGTCGCGCAGGCGGTACTGCAGAGCGGATGGGAGCGTCAGATCCGAGCCGCTGTCATTCTTGAACGCGAGATCCACATAGAGGTAGCGCTTGCCGCTCTCCACCGTCTCGTAGGCGTCTCCGCGCTTTACGGTAACGAAGCCTTCACTGTCCAGGCTGGTGTCGGCGTCCTGTAGGGAAATCACCGCCTGGGTGCCCGGCTCGGCCGCGGCCGGAACATCGACCGATGCGTTCAGCGCGCCGATATCCCGGATCCCGTCCGTGCCGCTGCCGTTCCACTCGAAGAGATCGACCTTCAGGCCCTCCGCCGACGGCAGATTTCCGAGCTCCGAGTAGAACGGGAACTCCTGGTCGGCCCCCGGCTGCACACGTGCGCTCAGCTTGCCTGTGAGGCGGGCCGGATAGCGGTTGCCCGCCGCATCCAGCACGCGGACGCCGTAGCGGTTGAAGTCGATGACCGACGAGCTGCCGTTATGCAGCTTCAGGGTAAACTGCATGAGCGAGGAGCTGCCGGAGGCAACCGAGACACGCTCCAGCGTGAAGTAAGTATCGTTCGCAAGGAAGACGCCTTCCTTGCCGGCCCGGGCGGACGACGGCAGTGCGATCGAGCCGAGTGCCGTGGTCACCGCCAGGGCGTAAAGCAGCGATTTGTTCCATATCTTTTTCAAAGGATAATCCTCCTTCAGTGTTCGTCTGGATGGAATGCCCGCGACCGGACCGCGATGGGCTGTCCGGCCCGCAGGCGGGTATTCGTACAGCGCGGAGCTTAGTCGGTGCGCAGCGCGTCGATCGGACGGAGCTTCGATGCTTTGTTCGCCGGATACAGGCCGAAGATGATCCCGACCAGCACGGAGAACAGGAAGGCATACAAGCCGATGTCCATCGACAGCTCCGTCGGCTGCTTCGGATTGAGGTACGGCCAGGCCAGCGCAAGACCGGACCCGAGCGCTAGTCCGATGAATCCGCCGAGTCCGCTGATGACCGCCGACTCCACGAGGAACTGCAGCAAGATGTTGCGCCGCTTGGCGCCGATCGACTTGCGGATGCCGATCTCGCGCGTCCGCTCGCTGACCGTCACGAGCATGATGTTCATGATCCCGATCCCGCCGACGAGCAGCGAGATGCACGCCACGCTGATGAGCTGGTTGGTCAGGGAGCTCGACGCTTCCTTCCGGGAATTCATGAGCTCATCCTGGTTCGAGAGGGTGAAGCCCGTATCGCTTTTGAATTTATAAGTCAGGTACTGCTTCATGGTGGCCTGCGCCGTATAGATCTCTTCGTTGCTCGGCGCCTCCACGTAGGTCGTACGGATGGCCCCCAGCTTGAAGGCGCGTCTGGCGGTCTCCAGCGGGACGAACACCGAATTGTCGAGCGAGGTGCCCGTGCTGTTCGAGCCCTTGCTCTTCAGCGTGCCGACGATCTCGAAGACGACGCCGTCGATGTTAACCGATTCGCCGATCGGGTCCTCCGTGCCGAAGAGCTCGGTCGCCACCTCGCTGCCAAGCACCACTACCTGGCTGCGGAGCTCCGAATCGGCATCGACCAGGAAGCGGCCGTCGGCCACCTCGCCTTTCATGATGTCGATATACCGGTCGTTCGTTGCGACGAGCGTGTGGCTTTCCTGCGTACGGTCATATTTGATATTCGAATTCTTCGTCATTGTAGGGGCGATGGCCGAGAACTCCGGGAGGAGCTCCAGTTCCATCAGCTCGTCGTAGTTCAGCTGCGTTGCCCGCCCGTTCCCGAGCACGTTCACGACCATCATGTTCGTGCCGAGCGCCTCATACTGCTTCTCGATCTGGGCTGTGGTGCCCCGACCGATCGACACGAGCGTCACGACGGAGGCGACGCCGATAATGACTCCCAGCATGGTGAGCATCGTCCTCATCGGGGAAGAGATCACCGTGCGCAGGGCCATGCGGATCAGTTCTGAAGCCTTCATACCGTCACGCCCGCTTTCAGTTCGGCCGCAGGCGCTCCGGGTATCGGAGCGTTCCGCACGTCCGAGACAATCCGGCCGTCGCGGATCGAGACGACTCTTCTCGCATTCTCCGCGATATGCAGGTCATGCGTGATGAGCACGATGGTATTGCCCTGCTCGTTCAGCTTCTTGATGAGCTCGAGCACCTCGATCCCCGTTTTGGAATCCAGGGCGCCCGTCGGCTCATCGGCGAGCAGCAGGGCCGGCGACATCGCCAGGGCGCGGGCGATCGCCACACGCTGCTGCTGTCCGCCCGAGAGCTCGCTCGGCTTGTGGTGGCCGCGCTGGCCCATGCCGAGCAGCTCCAGCATCTGGAGCGCCAGCTCCCTGCGCTTCTTCGCCGGAACACCGGAGTAGATCATCGGCAGCTCCACGTTCTCGATTGCCGTCAGCCGGGGCAGCAGGTTGAACTGCTGGAAGATGAATCCGATCTTCTTGTTGCGCAGCTCGGCGAGCTGGTTGTCGGACATCTTCTCCGTCGAAACGCCGTCGAGCTTATAGGTGCCGGAGGTCGGCACGTCCAGCAGCCCGATCGTATTCATAAGGGTCGATTTGCCGGAGCCGCTCGGCCCGACGATCGCCACGAGATCGCCCCGCTCCACCTCCAGGGTCAAGTCGTCGAGGATTCGGAGCTTCTCGGCGCCGCGGGCGTATTCTTTGCATATGTTGCGTAGTTCGATCATGACTTCCACCTGCGTATCTCCTTTCCTGCGCCGCGATTACCGCTGTCCGCCAGCCGCGCCCGTGCCGCCTGTGCCGCCCGTACCGCCGGCCGGGAAGCCTCCGCCGCCTGCCGGGAAGCCGCCTGTGCCGCCGCCCTGCTGCATCATCTGCCGGATCCGTTCGATATCGGCCTGGGAGCCGTTCTGCGTCGTCTGGCGCACTGGAATGACGACCTTCTCGCCTTCCTGCAGCCCTTCGGTAATTTCAATGGACGTCTTGTTGCTGATGCCCGTCTTCACTTCACGGGTTTCCTTGGTCCCGTCCGCCTTCAGCACCGTGACGGTCCGCTTGCCCTTGGAACGCTGGAGAGCTTCCACCGGAAGGGTAATGATATCCTGCTTATCCTGTACGAGGATTTCCGCAGTAGCGGTCAGACCGTTGCGCAGCTCCCCGGAGTTCTTGACCGAGATGACCACGTCGAAGAACGTAACCCCGTTGGTCGTCGTACCGACGGTAGAGACCTGGCTGACCTCGCCCTCGAACACCTTGCCGGAGATCGAATCGACGGTCACTTCCGCCTTCTGCCCCACCTTGACGTTCGGCAGGTCGAGCTCGTCGACCTGGATCGGCAGCTGCATCGTATCGAGGCTAGCTACACCGCCGAGCAGCGTGTTGGCTTCGATCGTCGAACCGACCGGATAGCTCGCCAGCACGTTCTTCTTCTTGTCCGCAAAGTCGGTGGAGAAGACCCCGTCGAACGGCGCCGTCAGCGTCAGCTTCGCGATCCGCTCCTCGAGCAGCGTGATCTGCTGCTGCTGCTTGTCGATTGCCGTGATCTTGTCTTCGATATCGTCGGCAAGCGTATCGCTGCCGAGCACCGCGAGCACGGCTCCCTTCTTGACGGTATCCCCCGTCTTCACTTTCAGGTCGAGGATCGTTCCGCTCGCCGCTGCGAACACCGGCTCCACCTCGTCATAAGCGAGAGCGGCCTTCGCCGTCGACTCCGCTTCCCGGCCGCCGATCTGCACGGATCCCTCGATGTTCATGCCCTCGTCCAGCGTACCGTCGTTCTCGATCTCGATCTCGACGTCGACGAGCTTGTTGCCGGCCGCATCCCCGCGGACCTGCTTGCTCACGGAGAGCACTTTGCCCGTACGGCTGAGAGAGAAGCCGTCGGCCTCCAGCTCCACCTCGTCGCCCGCTTTGAGCTGCAATGCATCATCTACGAGGAACGGAAGCTTCACCGTCAGCACGGACGTATCCGTAATCGTGGCGAAGCGCCCCGACTTGTTCACGCTGCCGCCCGCATCAACATTGCTCGAGAGCGTGATTTCACCGGACACCGGAGCCGTAATGGTCATGCTGCCCTGCTCGGCCTGGAGATCCGCCAGGTCGGATTGGAGCGTAGCCAGCGTGGACTGGGCTTCACTGAGCTGATTATCGAGCTCGGGGTCCGATACGACCACGAGCACATCCCCCTGCTTGACCGCCTGGTTGCGGGTCAGGTTCAGCGTCTTGATCGTCCCGTCGGCCGGAGCGATGATGTTCTGCAGATCCCTGGCTTCGAACTGCGACGTGCCGGAGACGGTGGAACGGATCGTTCCTTTTTTCACATCCGTTGTCTTCTCTTGACTGACAGCTGCCGCACTCTGCGGTTTCTGCTGGAGATAGACGTAGGTCCCCCCTCCGGCCAGCACCACGGCCAGTCCGGCGACGATCCAAGTCTTGCGTTGTGGTAGTGCCATTGTTGTATTCCCCTCCTGAAAGGACTAGCGTAAATTCTTTTCTATAGGCTTCATGATAGCTTGTATTTGTGAATCAATCGTGAAGAAAGCTTAAGATAAGATGAATTTGAGCTGGGAGTTTGCTGAAAATGAAGGGGATGGTGAGGGTGTAAGGGGATTCATGTGACGCGTTCGTAAAAATAAAAAAGAAAGGCCGCCGTCAGGCAGCCTTCCCAGGGGGTTCGCCGGGATGCCGGGCAGAAGTGACCTGCCCATCCCCGCTTGCTGTTCGTTCCATTACCCGTTGATAATCTCCCCGCCGTTGATATGCAGGAATTGGCCGGACATGTAAGAAGAATCGTCCGAGGCCAGGAAGACGTACGCCGGACCGAGCTCCTCCGGCTGACCCGGGCGCTTCATCGGCTGAGAGCCGCCGAACTCCGCCACCTTCTCCGCATCGAACGTCGAAGGAATGAGCGGTGTCCAGATCGGCCCCGGCGCCACGCCGTTCACGCGGATGCCCTTGTCCGCCAGATTCATCGACAGGGAGCGGGTAAAGGCGACGATCGCGCCCTTCGTCGACGAATAATCGAGCAGGGTCGGCTGTCCACGGTACGCCGTGATCGATGCGGTATTGATGATCGCGGCCCCTTCTTTCAGGTGCGGCATCGCGGCCTTGGTCATATAGAACATCGAGAAAATGTTCGTGCGGAACGTGCGCTCAAGCTGCTCCTGCGAAATCTCGGTGATCGACTTCTGCGGATGCTGCTCCGCTGCGTTATTGACGAGAATATCCAGCTTGCCGAACTTCTCCACGACCTTCCGTACGGCCTCGAAACAGAACTGCTCCTGGCCGATGTCGCCCGCGATCAGCATGCAGCGCGTGCCTTCCTCTTCCACGAGACGCTGCGTCTCTTTGGCATCATCATGCTCGTTCAGGTAGATGATCGCCACGTCCGCGCCTTCCGCTGCATAGCAGGCCGCGGCAGCGCGCCCGATCCCGCTGTCACCGCCGGTGATGATCGCCACCTTGCCGAGCAGCTTGCCGCTGCCTTTGTACTTGCGGTCTTTGGCCACCGGCTTCGGTGTCATTTCGCTTTCCAAACCGGGCTGCCGGTCCTGGTGCTGTGCGGGCATCGTCATTTTGTCCTTCTGCGTCGTGCTCATGGTTATCTCTCCCTTCGGTTGATCCCATCATGATATCGATCTATCTGCCGGAGACTGTGCGTCCGTCCGGGCGCGGCCTTCAGTCGGCCGTTCACTTCTGCGATGTCGGTGCATCCCTCGCCTCGCCTCCGCCATGAGCCTCGTGCCATTCCTTGGCCTTGGCTGTGGCGATGGCGATCGCCCGCCCCTCTTCGTGCCCGTCTTCGAGCAGGGCATTGGCGATCTCAACGGCCTTGTGGCGGATCTGCGGATCCATGTTCTTCATGGATGGGGGATAATCCCCGTCTCTCCACGGCATGGCTGACACCTCCTTCCACAAATGGGGTACTCTTATACTTATCCGGGCCCCCGGCTCATGAAACAAGCCCGAGTTCCACCGGCAGCCTCACGAGATCGTGCTTGCAGCTTCGGTTGGGGATTCATGAAACTAACGCTAGAAAGTGCCGGCTGGCTGCTGCGTCTCTCAAAAAGCTGCCTGAAGGGCCGTTTCTCCGGCGGCTTGCGATGAATAACATCGGATAACGGAACCACAGCCCGATTTTGGGCTGATTTGTGCTGTTTTTCATCAGATGTTCTTGCGGAAACCGCATGGATGGCCCGTTTCTCGCGGCTTGCGATGAATAACATCGGATAACTGCACAAAGACGGCCTTTCGGTCGGACATGTGATGATTTTCATCCTATGGCAGATCGAGAGGGAAAACTGCGGCTCCTTGTAAAAAAGCGCGGCGAATCCCCTCTCCTTCTGCCTCACTCCATAAGTCGCCTGGGCGCCGGCTTCCATTTCTGCGAACACCAAAAACCCTCCGCCCACAGGGGCAGAGGGTTACTTCACGGCTAGCAGTCAGCCAGGCGTCCGCGGGAAGGACTTCCCGAAAGGTCGCCGCTACAGCTGAATCCAGACGCTCTTGACTTCCGTGTAATTGTCGAGGGCGTACGAGCCCATCTCCCGGCCGATGCCCGACTGCTTGTAGCCGCCGAACGGGGAGGCCGCGTCGAACACGTTGTAGCAGTTGACCCACACCGTGCCCGCCTTCAGACGGGAAGCCGCGTAGTGCGCGTTCTTGATATTCTCGGTCCACAGCCCGGCGGCCAGGCCGTAGTCGTTCGCGTTCGCACGGGCGAGGACATCGTCGAGATCCTCATACGGCATCGCCGCCACGACCGGCCCGAAGATCTCCTCGCGGGCGATCGTCATCTCGTCGCGCACACCCGCGAACACCGTCGGCTCCACGAAGTACCCGGCCCCGTACGGGTTCGAGCCGCCGTATACGAGCTCGGCGCCTTCACTTTGCCCTTGCTCGATGTAGCGCAGCACGCGGTTCTGCTGCTCGGCGGAGACGAGCGGTCCGATCTCCGTGCCTTCCTCGAGCCCCGCTCCCTGCTTGAGGTTCCGGCAGTGAAGCGCCAGGTCGGCGATGACGTTGTCGTACACTTTCTTCTGGATGAACAGACGCGAGCCCGCGCAGCAGACCTGCCCCTGGTTGAACATGATGCCGCTGAGCGCCCCCGGGATCGCGCGGGAGAGATCCGCGTCCGGCAGAATGATGTTCGGCGACTTGCCGCCGAGCTCGAGGGTCACGCGCTTGAGCGAATCGGCGGCCTGGCGCATGATCAGCTTGCCGACCTCCGTCGAGCCGGTGAAGGCGATCTTGTCCACGAGCGGGTGGTTCACCAGCGCCTGGCCGGCCGTCTCCCCGAAGCCCGGCACGATGTTCACGACGCCGTCCGGGAAGCCCGCTTCCTGAATGAGCTCAGCCAGGTAGAGCGCCGACAGCGGCGTCTGCTCCGCCGGCTTCAGCACGATCGTGCATCCGGTGGCCAGCGCCGGACCGATCTTCCACATCGCCATGAGCAGCGGGAAGTTCCACGGGATAATCTGGCCGACTACGCCGACCGGCTCATGCCTTGTATAGTTGAAATAATCACCGCTGACCGGGATCGTCTGCCCCGTCAGCTTCGTGGTCCAGCCGGCATAATAACGGAGGTGCTCGATGGCCAGCGGCAGGTCGGCCCCGCGCGTCTCGCGGATCGGCTTGCCGTTGTCGAGCGTCTCCAGCCGGGCGAGCTCTTCCCTGTTCTCCTCGATGAGGTCCGCAAGCTTGTACATCAGCCGTCCCCGCTCCGCCGCGCTGATCCGCGACCAAGGTCCTTCGTCGAAGGCTCGGCGGGCGGCCCGTACAGCCGCATCAATATCTTCGGCATCCCCTTCGCTCACCACGGCCAGCGTCTCCCCGGTTGCCGGGTTCGGTGTCTCGAACGTCCGTCCTGCAATCGCTTCCACAAATTGACCGCCGATAAACAATCGTTTCGTCCCCTGAAGGAAAAGGTCCAGCCGGCTGCGCTGCGCCATCGTCGATTCGCTCATGAAAGATCCTCCATTCTTGAAATAAAGTGCTTTCACAAGTATTCTAAAAGAAGAAGGCGCTGCTGGTAAGCATGCACTTATTTGTGCGGTAGTTACCTGGAGGATACTTTTGCGCGGGACGTGCCTTGACCCACCTTACAAAAAACTGCTCCCTGCGCTTTCCATCATACGGACCGGTCTTCACGCCGAAGAGGCAGGACCTTTTCCGCTCCGGCAGTCCCTGATTCTGGCAGCCCCATATCTGAACGGAAAGGCGGGATCCCCGGTGTCTGACGTACTGAGGAAAGAAGTCAAGAGACGGCTCGGAAACAAGGAATTCCACTGCGAGAAGGAGCTCACGCTCTCTCTCATCTCCGGCAAGTGGAAGATCTCCATTCTGTTTTATTTGGATCAGGAGGGTTCTCTCCGGTTCAGCGACCTGCAGCGCCTGTTTCCGAAGATCACCCACAAGGTGCTGACCGCACAGCTTCGCGAGCTCGAGGAAGACGGCATCGTACTCCGGCGCATCTACCCCGAAGTGCCGCCCCGGGTGGAGTATTCGCTGACCGCCCGCGGGACAACCCTCCTGCCGATCATCCGGATGATGTACGACTGGGGCAAGGAGCATATGATGCATTACGCTCCGCAGTGAGGCTTTCCGGCGGAGCATGGCCAGTTACTAGATCGGGGGCATCCCTCCGTGATCCGGTGCCTCAATGACACGGCCTCAGGCACAGGATCCGAACTTCCCCCGCAGCGGTCCGGCTCTCCCTTCCGGGTGCAGTACAAGTATACGCGGATGAGTCATGGCGAGAGGTTTAGGTCCTTGAGAGGGAGCCTCTTTCGCCCATCGGATAAAGCGCTTACAACAGAAGGTCGGGAAGCCCCTGTCCCCAGCCTGGCTTTGCCGCCTTAACCCTGCTTCGCCCCTACGGTCGCACCGTTCTATTCGAACATGCTGCCCAGGCCATTGCTGTTCACCGTTATCGCTGTCGGGCCCCTGCACAATTTCGTACGGCCCAGCAGACTCTCTGACCTCGGCCTGGACGGAAGCTCCCGGCGGCCTCAGCCCGTATTAGCATGGAATCTCGCTTCCACAAAAAAAGGTCCCCCCGGGACAACCGGGAGGACCTGCCGGAACGGCTGCCGTTCCGGTTTATGTGTTATGGATATGTTCTGCCGGATGCACGGCCTCCAACCTCAGCGCCGTCCCTCCGGCTGGAGAGCGGGGACGCGCTTCTTGATCGCCTCGACGGCTTCCTCCACGTTCCCGGCCTTCAAAACCTCGCGCTCCGTGTCATACTGCTTCGCCGCATGCTCATACCGCGGATCGTAATAATGCTCAAGGAGCATCCGCACCGCGCCTTCATACTTGCCGTCCCGCAGGCAGCCTTCGATCTCCGCAGCCACCGGCGTATGAATGCGCCGCTTGATATGCTCGAACGCCTGAATGCAGGCCTCCTGATGCTCCCAAGGCTTGTAATCCTCGAGAATGTGCTTCACCCGCTCCTCCGCCGGCATGTCGATGAAGAGCTGGACGCCCTGCTCCTTGCTCTTCACAAGGAAGTCGGGCAGTACGACCTTGCCGACCCGCTTGCTCTCCGCCTCGAAGAGCACATACGGCGAATCCTGGTAAGCCAGCAGCTCATGCAGCAGGAGGGACTCGAAGGTCTTCTGGTTGTTCGCCTTGAGGCCGATCTGCCCGAAGATGGAACCCCGGTGCCCGGCCAGACCCTCGAGGTCGATGACCGGATACCCTTCGGCCTTCAGCCGCCGCAGAATTTCCGTCTTGCCCGCTCCGGTGTAGCCGTGCACGACGTACGCCGGCGGCCGGAACTCGAAGTGCTCTAGCGTATCCACGACCCACTTGCGGTAGGCCCGGAAGCCGCCGGCCAGCCGGTACACGCGAATGCCCATGAGCGACAGCACCGTTGCCGTCGTCTTGCTCCGCATCCCTCCGCGCCAGCAGAACACCGCCTTGCGCGAGTCGATCGCTTCGAAGCGCTTGATGAAGGCCGGCAGCTTCGCCGACACGATCTCAAGCCCCCGGTCCTTCGCCGCCTGCACGCTGACCTGCTTGTAGATCGTGCCGATCTCCGCCCGTTCCGCGTCATCGAACAGCGGAATGTTCAGGCTGCCCGGAATCGTCGACTCCTCATACTCGGACGGCGACCGCGCGTCGACGAGCGTCAGCTCCCTTTTCTTCTGGAGTTCCAGCAATTCCTCTACCGAAATATCTTGAAACAAGCGAAATCCGCCCCTTCCCCTGCTGCCCTGCTTCTTCGCTGAAGATTACTCCACTACAATATGACCCGGATGCTCCGCCGTCGCCTCGCCGATCAGGCTCGCTTCCACGCCGGCCTTGCGCAGGTCCGCGAGGAGCGCATCGCCCTGGTCGCCCGCTACCGAGATAAGCAGACCGCCGGAGGTCACGGCATCGCACAGAATCCACTGGCCTACCTGATCAAGTGTCTCCGGGAAAGTCACCGAACCCTGCAGGTGCGCGAAGTTGTTCTTCGTGCCGCCCGGTACGATGCCTTCTTCGGCGAGCTCGCGGACACGCGGAAGCACCGGCACGTCGGCCTGGCGGATGCGCAGGCCTACACCGCTGCCCTTGGCCACTTCGGAGGCATGCCCCAGCAGGCCGAAACCCGTGACGTCCGTGCACGCGTGCACCTCGTACGGCTCCATCGTCTCGGCCGCCGTCTTGTTCAGCGTGGCCATGACCTGAGTCACCCGCTTGATCTCCTCCGGCGACAGCTTGTCGCGCTTGATCGAGGTCGTGAGAATGCCCACGCCGATCGGCTTCGTCAGGATGAGCTTGTCGCCCGGCTTCGCACCGGCGTTGGCCCGGATCTTGTCCGGGTGAATGAGGCCCGTGACGGCCAGGCCGAACTTCGGCTCGTTATCGTCGATGGAATGACCGCCGACGAGCGTGGCTCCGGCTTCCTTGACTTTGTCGCCCGCACCGCGAAGAATATCCGCGAGCACCTGCTTGTCGAGCTTCGAGATCGGGAACGCCACGATGTTGAGCACCGTCAGCGGTCGGCCGCCCATCGCATAGATGTCGCTGATCGCATTCGCCGCGGCCACCTGGCCGAAGTCATAGGGATCGTCGACGATCGGCGTGAAGAAGTCGACGGTCTGCACGAGGGCCAGATCGTCGCTGAGCTTGTATACGCCCGCATCGTCGCTCGTATCGAGGCCGACGAGCAGGTTCGGGTCCGGCACCGCCGCCGGCAGGCTCCGGATGACCTGCGAGAGATCGGCCGGGCCGATTTTGCAGCCGCAGCCGCCTTTGGTCGAGTAGGAAGTAAGCTTCACTGGCTCTTGGAGCGTCATTAGGAATCATCCTTTCAGATGGAAATGATGGTGCTATGGGTTAAGGCTGCAGCTTGTCGTCATCCGGCGGATAGATCCGCTGGAGCTCGGCTTCCCCGAGCTCCTCCGGCGGGCCGTCGAAAACGATCCCGCCGTGGGCCAGCCCGATAATGCGGGTGGCATAACGGCGGGCAGCATGCACATCGTGCAGGTTCGTCACAACCGTCATGCCCCGCCGGTGCAGCGTCCCGATAAAGTCGAGCACGCGCACCGCCGTCACCGGGTCCAGGCTCGATACCGGCTCGTCCCCGAGCAGCAGCTGCGGGTCCTGCATCAGCACCCGCGCGATCGCCACCCGCTGGCGCTGGCCTCCGCTCAGCGCCTCGACCTTGCGGCCGGCGAGATGGGCCAGCCCCACGCTGCGCAGCGCCTCCATCGCCTGGGCCTTGTACGCGCCCGAGAATACGCCGAGGAGGCTCTGGCGCAGCGGGATGTCCGCGAAGCGCCCGGCGATCACGTTGGTGAGGACACTGAGCCGCGGAAGCAGGTTGTAGTGCTGGAAGATCATGCCGATGTCGCCGCGCAGCCGCCGCAGCTCGCTTCCGGACACGCCGGTGACCGGCTGCCCGGCCCAGCGGATCTCCCCGCTGTCGGGCTCAATCAACCGGTTGATGCAGCGGATCAGGCTGGATTTGCCCGCCCCGCTGCGGCCGAGCACCGCCACCCATTCCCCCGGACGGACCGTCAGCGTCACGTCCTGGAGGGCGGCTTCCTTGGCGCCCGGGTATTGCTTCGTCAATCCGCGGATCTCGAGGCCGGCATGCGCCGGGGCTCCTCCCCGGTTCTCCGCAGGCGTCCGCTTCCCATTCATCTCAGCTCACCCGCTTTCGGATGAAAGCGCCGAGGTAATCGACGCCTGTCACCAGGATCATGATCAGCAGCACCTCGAAGGCCACCTTCTGGTACATGAACTGCTTGAAATCATTGTAGAGAAGCTGTCCGAGTCCCCCGGCGCCCACGACCCCGAGAATGAGACAGGTGCGGATCGCAACCTCGAGCCGGTAAAAGAAGTGCGAGATCACGAGCGGAACGATCTGCGGAAGAATCCCGTACAGCGACACGAGCAGCCTCGTGCCCCCGACGGACTGGACCGCCTCCTGGGGTCCCCGGTCGATCGCTTCGATCGTCTCCGAGATCATTTTGCCGAACACGCCCGTGTTATGAATAATGAGAGCCATCACCGCCGGCAGCGGGCCAAGCCCGAGCGTCGGGATGAAGAGCAGCGCAAGCACCAGCTCCGGAATGGCCCGGAACAGGTTGAAGACGAACCGGAAGCCGTCGTAGAGCCAGCGTGCAGGGGTGGAGTTACGGGCTGCGAAGAAGCTCGCCGGCAGCGCGATGCCGATGGCGATCATCGTGCTGAACAGCGAGATCTGCAGCGTCTCGACCGCCGCCTGAAGCGCGATCTCATAGTCCGCGGGATCGAGGGGAAACCACTGCTCCGTAATGAAGCGGTACGTATTCCCGAGATCCCGGAAGAGCGCGATGTCGAATCCGACGCCGCGGCCCGACCAGATCAGCAGCAGGACGGCGAGTGCGAGGAGAAGTATTTTGTTCATTGTTGCCCCTCATCTCTTTCCTATACCTGCCCGGCTTACTGCTTCGGCTTCACCCGTCCGTCTGCGATGGCCGCCTGGCGGATGGCCGCGTAGTCTTCGTTCTTGGCGACCGTGAACCCGCTCGCGCCGCCGAAGGCATCCAGAATGTCCTTGTCGGTAATGGCGACCATCGCGTCCTGGATGATCTTCACGTCCTTCTCCGGCGTCGACTCAATGACCGCCCACGGATACTGGAACAGCTCTTCGGACTGCCAGATCTGCTTGATCTTCGTCCCGTCGACCTTGCCGTCCTTCACAAGCCGGTTGAAATACGCGCTGTCGATCGCGCCAACGTCCTGTGTCTTGTTCTGAACGGCCAATGCTGTAGCCAGGTGGTCTCCCGTGTAGGTCACGCTCTTGAACTGGTGCTTCTGCTGCGTTTCGAACACGCCCGCTTTCTTCAGCGCGATGCCCGGGATCAGGGAGCCTGAGGTGGACGAGATGTCCCCGAAGGCGAAGCGCACGTTCTTCGAGTCCTTGATGACATCGTCCAGCGTCGCATAAGGCGAGTCGGACGGAGCGATCATGTAGGCGTAGTAGAACGGCTTGCCGTTAATGAGCTGCGTCACGACCGCCTTGACGTTGTAGCGCTCGTGCGCTTCCACATAGGTCAGCGGCCCGAGATATGCCATGTGCGCTTTGCCCGCGCCCATCGCCTCGACGACCCCGTTATAGTCGGGATACACTTCCGCCCGCACCTTGCGGCCGAGCTTCTCCGACAGGATCGCCGCCAGCTTGTCCGCCCCGGTCTTCATCTGGTTGCTTCCCTGGGCCGGAATGACGCCGATCAGGAATTCTCCCTGCTCCGTCGCCGCCGTACCCTGACCATTCCCTTCCGCAGCCTGCTGTCCTTCATTCGATGCTTTCTTCCCGCAAGCTCCAAGCAGCATGCCGGCGATAAGCAGAAATGTTAATACTAGAAACGGTTTTCTTTTCCAGAACATTCCGCTGTTCACTCCCTTGTTGTCTGATATGAATTCCAACTATTAAGATTAACATAACCGCAGGCAAAACAAAAGAAAGCCTTCCGGATTCCACCTGCTTCCGGAAAGCTCCCCATATTCCATTTCCTGTGTGCCCAGCCAGTCTAGGCCGTCTCTCGAAAAGAGCTTGTGGACACTTCCATCCGCCGTCAGGCTACGAACGCTTCAAACGGGCGTCCAGCACGAATGTGCCGAACGGCAGGAATGAAGCGATCACCGCGAAGAGCACCTTAAGCAGCGACCAGCGGTGCACGAAAGTAACGTGAGCCACCGCGAGCAGATAAGCCACGAACAGAACTCCGTGAGCCATGCCGACCACGCTTACCATCTGCGGCAGATCCAGCATATATTTGAGCGGCATCGCAATCCCGAGGAGCAGAAGGAACGAGATCCCCTCCAGCAGTCCCACCACACGCAGCCGTCCGATTGGAGTACGCATTGTCATATCCGGTTCACCTCCCTGAAGCCGGATTCTCACACCCGGCCGATCTGTTATACCCACAGTATAAGTCAGGGAGGACAGACCCGGCTACGGCCGCCGCAAAGAATTCACAGAAGGGACACCGAAATTGTGAACGTTGTTACAGACAGGGGCGCTGCGGGGTCATCTGACTCCCTCCCCGCCTTCAATCTGCGTACCGTCCAGCGGCAGGCCGGCCTTCTGTGCGCATTCCGTGCAGCACTCCGTCAGATCGGGAATGACCCGCTTCGCCTCGGCGATGTCGGGCCGCTCCCAGCAGGCTGCCCCGCATTCGGGGCAGTGAACGAGTCTCCAGCCCGGCTGGCCGTCCGGGATATGGGCTACAAGGGGCATGGCGGCAAAATGCTGTGTCATCTCAATGACCTCCCTACGACCTGGATTGGATTGGTGCCCTGCATGGCCTGCAGCTTGCGACAGGATCACGGCCGCACAGGAATGAACCTTGGCCCTGGCAGGGACACTTCTCCTTTCTTACCCGCAGGCCTCCGCCATGTATCCCGCCGCCGCACAGCGGATTCACCATACGAGGTTAAACGAGTGGTCCTGTCCGGCTAGTACAACACAAAACGGCTTCGCCATCCTTCATGGACGTCGAAGCCGCTTATGCTGGTGCGAGTGTTCTTATATATGGGCACTGCCGTGCAAAATTTCCAGGATACGCTTCGGGCATCGGGATCGGCACCGGTCCGCACGCCGTACTGAATCGCCCTTCATCTCCATGCCGTCTACAGCCCCGTTGCCGGGTTCGGCCGGCCGAGAAAGCGCCAGAAGGCTCCTCCGAGCAGCTCCGCCGCATCCCGCTCCACGTCCTCAGCCGAGATGCTCCACCCGGCATCCGCCAAGGCGGCATACCGTTCGCAGAGCACGGACTCAAGCAGGGAGCGGCCCTGCTCCCAGGCCGGCAGCAGCAGGTCGGCCGCCTCAGCGCCGGAGTATATCGGCGTCATGGTCAGGCCGAGCATGTCCAGGCACCCCTGCAGCCTAACGGCAGCGCCTCGGCCTGGCGTACCTGCCGCCGCGCAGCCGGCGAGGTGCAGGTTCGGCATGCAGCTTGCAGCCTTCAGCTCGGGCAGGGTGAGCTCTGCGCCGGAGACCAGCGCGAGAAACTTCTGCCCGGGATGCCGCCTGCAGAGCTCGAGCAGGACGGAGAATTCTGCGGAGCCTTCTCCGTCCTGTGCCCTGCGGCTGCCGCCGCTGAGCGGCCCCGGCGCTTCCAGCCGGATGCCGAGCGGGATGCCCGCTTCGCCCGCCACCGGCAGGATGCACTCCCGCAGCAGGCGGTCCGCATCGGAAGCCCCTCCGTTGGCGTACCCATCCGGCAGCGACGCCGCCAGATAGAGCGGATTGAGCCGGACGATCGAGTAGCGCAGATACGAGCGGACCGCTTCCAGCGTTCCGTTATCGAGCTGCTCCGCCGCGGCGTAGTCCTTGGCTCTCAGGCATGCGCAGGCTTTCTTCCAGTCGCGCAGGAGAAGGTCGACGGAGAGCACCGGGTTGAAGCGCGGGTCCAGAGCGTGAAGCCTCTCCCATACCTGCCCTTCCGCGTCGTTGAGCGGGTCGCTCAGCATGCAGACGGTCGTGACCCCGGACCTCGCGAACACCAGATCGAGGTAGTCGGCAGCCGTCAGGTCGTCATAGCAGTCCCGCCAGGCGGAGAGGCGCTTCCTGCGTCCGTCCCATCCGAGGGCATGCAGCACGGCAACCACCTCCCGGCACGCCGGGCTGAGGGGCGTCCGATCGAGGAAGAGCGTCTGCCAGACGAGCTCCGCGGCGGCCGGCCGGGGAAGAGAACTAGCCTCCTCCGTCAGACCGGGATGAAAGCGGACCGCCTCCTCCAGCAGGGCCCGGGAGGTCAGCAGCCCGTCAAGGCCCCACCGCATCAGGCTCCCGAACGCCTCCGGGTACAACTCCGTGAAAGCGTCGGTTACCGGCACCGCCCGCACCGTTTTACGCACCAGCTCCCGCAGCGCTTCCTTGGTCCGGACCCCCACGTAGGCCGCCCCCTTTCGTGCGCTCCTCCCCTTCAGCTTTTACTTGCCGAGCAGGTCCAGGTGCTTGCCGATGTGGCTGCGCAGGGACTCCTCGTAAGCTTCTTCCTGCTCGCTCAGCGTGCGGTAGAAGTCGTCGCGGAACAGGCTGCCGCCCTGCTCGTTCTTCGCCTGGAGCAGAATGCCGTAGGTGATGTGGATCAGCTGGCGGGCATTGTCTTCGTTCATGTAGGTGTCGGCCAGATCGGCGTCAGCCACTCCATCCAGCGGTGCGATTTTGCTCAAGTCGGTCGTTACATGGTAGTATGCCGTTGCTTCTTCAAAATGCTCCAGCGCATAAGCGTGCATAGCGCGGTACAGGGAAGGGTTCACCTTGGCTACCGTGCGGACGGCTTCGAGCCAGTTCGTGCCTGCCGTCTTCACGTGGAAGCGGCCCTTCGTGTACTGGCCGATCAGCGGGAATACGCTGAACTTGTCGCTGCCGGAGTGAATGCTGAGCTTGTAGCCGAAGTCGTCGGCGATGCCTGCGTGTACGGCCAGCTCTTTCTCGAACTGCGCGATGTCGCCGATGTAGTCGATGCCCTTCTGGAATTCGCCGATGAAGCGCGGCGCCATGCTGTAGATCGTCAGGCCGCGGCTGTACAGTTCCTTCGCCACGAAGAAGTGGGATTCCGGAGCTGTCGGCGTCATCGTCTCGTCGATGGAGATTTCGAAGTCGATCTCACGGTCCGCTTTGGTGATGTACGTGTTGTAGATGTGCTCCATGAAATCAACGGCTGCCGCATAGATCAGCACGTTCTTGATCAGGGTCTCGCGGTCGAACGTGATCTCGCCGCCGGCTACCTGGAACGTCTGGTTCAGGAAGCGGTTCTCGTAGTGCTCGCGCACTTCGGCTGGCAGTGCCGCATACTTGGCCGCCTGCTCTTCCGCGGACGTGCCTTCCACGTTGTTGTCGATCTTCTCGGAGCAGTCCAGCGTCAGCATCGTGAAGCCGAGGCCGAGGGCGAGCTCGATGTCCGCTTCCACCTTGAGGTGGTCGCCGTCCGCGCCGAAGCCGTCTTTGTAGCCTTCCTGGAATACGGCGAAGCAAGCGGCGTCGACAACCTGCTTGTAGTCGCGGCCGGTCAGCGCCAGCTCACGGATGGACTGCTGGGCCAGAATCGGACGGATGTTGCGGCCGCGGACCGTCTTGATATGGCCCGGGGAGGCAATGCCGAGGCGGTCGCCGAGACCGATCGTTGCGATCTGCGTGCCGAATGCGCGCGGCACCGTGTAGTCGAAGTACTTGTTGAGGACAAGACGGTTCTCGTGGGTCAGCGGGGCGAGCTTGACGCCGTCCTGCACTTCACCCTGAAGCTCGTCATACAGCGCGCCTTCGCCGGCGGCAGCAATATATTTGGTATGGGCGGCCGTGTCCTTGACCATCACCAGCTTTGTCGTTTCGTTCTCTGTCAATGATTGCGCATACACTTTAACGCCCTCTGCATTAACTCCAGCTACCGTGCCGGCGCGCAGCGCTTCGGCGATTGTACCCCATTTGCTCATGAACGTGAGCCTCCTTGTATATTCCATCATAATTTCCTTCCATTCCACAACCTCATCTTATCGCAATAATAGTTTACATTCTCCGTTTATTTTGCTATTTTAACATATACCTATGCATATTTTGCGAAAGCAGCCCGGAACGGAGATGAACACCATGAGTGAAACGGTAACGCTTCATTATGGAGAAGAAGAAGGCGACTTTCATATCGAGCATGTCCGGCGCACCGAGCCGTTCGCCCGCACGAACCACTGGCACGGCACCTACGAGATTTATTATCAGCTGTCGGGGCAGCGCGCCTATTTTATCAAGGACCGTACCTTCCTCATCTCGCCCGGCGACCTCGTCTTCATCGGCAAGCATCAAGTGCACAAGACGTCGGACGTCGGCCTGCCGGGCCACGAGCGCGTCGTGATCAACTTCAGCGACCGCTTCATCGGCGGGGACAGGGAGCATCCGCTCTCCCACCCGGCTATGCTCGCCGCGTTCCAGAGCCCTTCCCGCGTGTTCAGCCTGAAGCTGCCGGACCAGATCTTCGTGCAGAACATCCTGCAGAAGATGGCCAAGGAGATCAAGGAGCGCGCAACCGGCTACGAGATCTATGTGAAGCTGCTGCTGCTCGAGCTGCTGCTCTTCTCAGGACGCTATTCGGAACGGGCCGAGACGACGGCCATCGAGCACCAGAGCCCCGTGCACAAGAAGATCTCCGAGATCGTCCGCCATATCAATGCGAATTACCAGGAGCCGATGACGCTGACCGGGCTGTCCGAACAGTTCTTCATGAGTCCCTACTACCTCAGCCGCGCCTTCAAGGAAGTGACGGGCTTCACCTTCGTCGAGTATGTCAACACGACGCGGATCCGGGAGGCGCAGCGGCTGCTCAAGGAGTCGAATAAGAAGATCATTGAGATTGCCGAACTGACAGGATTCGAGAATATCGCACACTTCGGGCGCACATTCAAGAAGCTTGCCCGCATGACGCCGCTGGAATACCGGAAGGGCGAGCGGTGAGGGGCCGTAAGGGGATCATTAGGTACGCTGGTGGGGATAAAAAGGTGAAGATCAGCACCGTGGGGGCAACCGTATGCCCTCCGGTGCTTTTTGGTATCCTGACGTCTTCCTGATAACAGGAGCTCGTTTGTGTTTCCTGCGTGCGTCTATGGTATAATTGTTAATCATTGCCACGCAGAATTTGGCGGATCCTGGAGGGATATGTATCTTGTACCTGTATTCGTACGCGGCCGCTTTTGTTATGTCGTTCGTCATCGTTCTCGCTCTTATTCCCCCGCTGCGCCGCTGGGCGTTCCGGATCGATTTTGTGGACAAGCCGAGGCCCGACCAGGAGCGCAAAATCCACCGGGAGCCTATACCCATGATGGCGGCGCTCGCGATCTTCGCCGGCTTTGCCTGCACGTACCTGCTTTTTGCTAATGACGATTGGACGCAGACGACGGCGATTCTCGCCGGTTCGCTGCTCATTCTCGGGATCGGCACCCTGGATGACTGGTACAAAACCCGGGGCAAGGAGCTCGCCGCCTGGCCCAAAATGCTCGTCCAGATGGCCGCCGCCGTCATCGTGTATCAGTCCGGCATCGTCTTCTACGGCTTCAACAACCCGCTGACCGGACAGGACTTCATCCTCTGGGAGTGGCTGCAGTTCGCGCTCACGGTGCTGTGGATCTTCGGGGTCACCACGGTGATCAACTTCACCGACGGCATGGACGGCCTGGCCGGCGGCATCTCGGCCATCTCGGCCGGTACGCTGTTCGTCGTAGCCGCGGCCAAGGGGCAGGAGGATTCGGCGATTCTCGCCATCATTCTCGTCGGCGCTTCGCTCGCTTACCTGCGCTATAACAAGCCTCCGGCCCGCGTATTCATGGGAGACGCCGGTGCGACGCTGCTTGGCTTCCTGCTCGGCGTCATCGCGCTGGACGGTGCATTCAAACAGGCGACCGTGCTCTCGCTGCTGATTCCCATCCTCGCGCTCGGCGTACCGATCTTCGATAATCTGTTCGTCGTCTTCAAGCGCTGGCGCAGCGGGAAGCCGATCTACATGGCCGACGCCTCCCAGGCCCATTACCGGCTGCTGCGCAGCGGGCTGAACCAGAAGCAGGTCGTCATGGTCCTCTGCCTGCTCAACGTGTGCTTCGGGCTGACGTCGATTATTCTGCTGCTGCTCAGGGTATAACCCGGGTTTCGGATCCTTTCGTTCGGATTTAGCTCAGATCACAGCGCATGGATTACTAGGCAGACTCCATTTGATACATAAAAACGAACATTACATCAAAACCCTCTTGACATCGTTACCTCTTTCTCCTACTATACGTAAGGGACAACCTTTCGTATATCCCCGGCAATATGGGCCGGGGGTCTCTACAGGAGACCGTAAATCTCCGGCTACGAACGGGCAGGTGAAGTGTACCTGTCCGTTTGCGGCCGGTTTTTTTGTGTGCCTTCAAGGCTTCCGGCCCCTGCACTGAGTTCCTTACCGAGAGGAGATAACACATAATATGCTAGCCCAATGGTTTCAACTGAACGAAAGACAATCGAACGTCCGCACCGAGGTGACCGCAGGCCTGACGACCTTCCTGACGATGGTCTATATCGTCATCGTAAACCCGGCCATTCTGTCCGCCTCGGGCATTCCCTTCGGCCAGGTTTTCACGGCCACCGTCTGTGCCGCTGTCATCGGCACCCTGTACATGGCCCTCTTCGCCAATCATCCGATCGCGGTCGCGCCCGGCATGGGCATGAACGCTTATTTCACCTCCGTCGTCGCCTCCCAGGGCGTCACGTACCAGGCCGTGCTGGGTACCGTGTTCCTCGCCGGCGTCCTGTTCCTGCTGCTGAGCTTCACGAAGCTCCGCGAGACACTGATCGCCTCGATCCCCGCCTCCATCAAGTACGGGATCACTGCGGGCATCGGCCTTTTCATCGCGTTCATCGGACTGCGGATGTCCGGCATCGTAACCGCCTCACCGGCGACCCTGGTAGCCCTTGGCGACCTGAGCCGGCCGGGCACGCTGCTCACGATCTTCGGCCTGCTGCTCACCCTCGTGCTTATGGCCCGCCGGGTGAAGGCCGCCCTCTTCATCGGCATGGCGGTGACGGCGGCCGCGGGCTATGCGCTCGGCCTGCTGCAGTTCAAGGGCATCGCCGCACTTCCGGCTGCCCCGGTGCTCTTCGACCTGGATGTCGCCGGCGTGTTCTCCAGCGGGCTGTACACCGTCGTGTTCGCCTTCCTGCTCGTCACGATCTTCGATACGACGGGTACGATGATCGGCGTCGCCGAACAGGCGGGCCTCGTCCGCGGCGGCGTGTTCCCGCGGGCCAAGCAGGCGCTGATGGCTGACGCCGTCGCCACGGTGGCCGGCTCGCTGCTCGGCACCTCCCCGTCCAGCGCCTACGTCGAGTCTTCGGCGGGTGTCGCCGCAGGCGGCCGGACCGGACTCACTTCGCTGACCGTCGCCGTGCTGTTCCTGCTCTCGCTGTTCTTCGCGCCGGTGGTCGAGGCTCTCTCGTCCCTGTCCGCGATCACCGCACCGGTCCTCATCATCGTCGGCTGCTTCATGATGGAAGGCCTGGCGAAGATCGAGTGGGACACGTTCGATGAAGCGTTCCCCGCCTTCGCGATCCTGATCGCGATGCCGCTGACCTCGAGCATCGCTACCGGCATAGCCATCGGGTTCATCACGTACCCGCTGCTCAAGCTCGTAACCGGCAAGGGCCGCAGCGTCCATCCGCTGCTGTACGTGTTCGGCGTGATCTTCCTGGTGCAGATGACGTTCTTCCCGGCGCATTAAAGGTCGTAACCCGGATCGCCGGACGGAGTGCGATGTGATAATCCATATGCTTAACGGATGCCGGACGATCTGCAGCGTGGTAGCATATACTTTCGTGCGCGGGAGGAATGGGTGGCGGTTCCAGCATCGCTGCGCTCCCCCCCCCACACACCCATGCCCTCACGGATCTGCAGGCTTGGATCGCATATTTAGAAAGAAACAAGCCCCCTGCCGGAGTCGGCAGGGGGCTTGCTGTTGGCGGGAGAAGCTGCGTGGGATGACAGCCGGGGCGGCAGGGGATGCCGACAGGGGCGGTCGAGGGACGGATGCTGGCCTTCGCCGTAAGGGGCGGTTGAAAGAGGCAGCCGCGCGCAGAGGCTATGCGAAGGCGCGAGGGGTTCGCTCGGTGTCGGCCGAGCTGACTCACCGGCTTGCAGGAGTATGAACGCGGATGATGGCCCGCTGCGTTTGACGACAAGACGCATTTTTCGCGTTAAACCGCTGATTCGCTGCATTTGCCGCTCCCAACACGGATTTTCCGTGTTCGAAGGAGTAAAGCAGCGGCTGACGGCTCGATGCGGTGCCGCTAACACAGATTTTCCGTGTTAAACCGGTTTATTCGCTGCATTTGCCGCTCCCAACACGGATTTTCCGTGTTCGAGGGAGCAAAGCAGCGGCTGAAGCCTCAATGCGGCGCCGCTAACACGGATTTTCCGCGTTAAACCGGCTGCTTCGCTGCATTTGCCGCTCCGAAGACGGATTTTCCATGTTCGAGGGAGCAAAGCAGCGGCTGAAGCCTCAATGCGGCGCCGCTAACACGGATTTTCCACGTTAAACTGGCTGATTCGCTGCATTTGCCGCTCCCAACACGGATTTTCCGTGTTCGAAGGAGTAAAGCAGCGGCTGAAGGCTCGATGCGGCGCCGCTAACACGGATTTTCCGCGTTAAACCGGCTGATTCGCTGCATTTGCCGCTCCGAAGACGGATTTTCCGTGTTCGAAGGAGTAAAGCAGCGGCTGAAAGCTCGATGCGGCGCCGCTAACACGGATCCTCCGTGTTACAGCAGCCTGCGTTCGCCGCAGCCGCCGGCACGCCTTGCTGCATGTTACACCAGCACGGGCAGACGCTGCAGCCCGCGCATCAGGCGGCCGGGGCGCCAGTGGATCTCCTCGCGCGGCACGACAAAGCGCAGGTTAGGCAGCTCGCGGATCAGCGTCGAGATGGCAATGCTGCCCTCCAGCCGGGCCAGCGGCGCACCGAGACAGAAGTGGATGCCGCTGCCGAAGGCGATGTGGCGGTTCTTTTTGCGGGTGAGATCCAGCCGGGCCGGGTCTTCAAACTGGGAAGGATCGCGGTTGGCGGAAGCGAGCGAGACGAAGAGCAGGTCGCCGCGCTGCAGCTGCTTGCCGTGCCATTCGAACGGCTCGCGGACCCACCGGTTCGTCGAAATCTCCACCGGACCGTAGAAGCGCAGCAGCTCCTCCACGGCCGTGGAATCGAGGTCCGGATTCCCGCGCCACAGGGCAAGCTGGTCCGGGTGCTCGAGCAGCGCCAGGGTGCCGTTGCCAATGAGGTTCACCGTCGTCTCGTGGCCAGCCACGATGAGCAGGAAAATCGTTGAGGACAGCTCTTCCCGGGTCAGCCGGTCCCCGTTCTCCTGCACGCGGATGAGCTCCGTGATCAGGTCCGCCTGGGGCTTCGCCTTACGCTCCTCGATCAGCCCGTTGACATAAGAAGCGAAGGCCTCGAGCGAGGACTGTACCCCTCGAATCTTCTCGATATCGGTCGCCGCGGCGATGAAGTCGTCGGACCACTTCCGGAACAGGGCATGATCCTCCGGCGGAATCCCGAGCATCTGACAGATGACATAGATCGGGAGGGGGAACGCGAATTCGTCGATGAGGTCGCCGCCTCCCTTTTGGCGGAGCTCCCCGATCAGCCGGCCTGTAATCTCTTCAATCTGCCCCCGAAGACTTTCCGCCACGCCCGGCGTGAACGCCTTCGAGACGATCGACCGCAGCCGGGTATGATCCGGAGGGTCGGACCCGAGCAGATTGTTATTGATCAGGCCGAAGACCTTATCCGGCAGCAGCCCGGGCTCACCGGGTGCCTGAAGAGAGCGGTTGTTCTTCGTGAACCGCTCTTCATTCTTTAGCGCCTCCACGGCATCGTCATAGCGGGTAATCAGCCAGGCCTGCTGACCTCCGGTCGTCCCCATCGAGTGGACGGGCTCCTCCACTCTCCAGCGGTCATACAGCGCATAAGCACGGTTCTTGAATTCGGGCGAGCTCATGTCCAATCCGACGTCCAAACTCATGGAATCCCTTCCTTCCAGTTGATGTCCATCCGGCAGGTTCTCGGGTGTCGTCTATGAAGCTTACCCTTCCAGTATATTACATTCCAGCCAAAACAGTTGTGAACATTCCGTGGGAGATGTATGACTTTTTTTGTTCCAATCACCGGTGACATGGACCTAAAGCAGCCTATGCAGGACTTGTCTTCCAGCAGCCCAAAAAGCACCCGATCCCACTTTTACCATGGAATCGGGTGCTTTTATTCTCGCTATATTCTCGACTTCACTCTGCTGCCCTGCCGACAACCTTCCGCCGCAAAGCGTGAACGTCTACTCAGTGTCTCTTCTGCCCGCATGTGCCTACACCAGCCACATGCTCGCATCCATGGTCCCCAGCCGCCGCCCCCCGCGTGGCTTACTCACCGCTTCCTTCCGCGCTACCCCGCGCTCTGCTCCACCCGCTCCACGAGCATCGCAACGCCCTGGCCGCCGCCGATACACAGCGCGGCGATGCCATAGCGCGCCTCCCGCCGGGCTAGCTCGTGCAGCAGCGTGACGAGCACGCGGGCTCCGCTAGCCCCGATCGGGTGGCCGAGGGCGATGGCGCCGCCGTTGACGTTCACGCGGTCCGCGGGCACGCCCAGCTCGCGCATGACGGCCAGGGACTGGGCGGCGAACGCCTCGTTGAGCTCGAAGAGCTCCACCGAGTCCAGCGCCACGCCCGTCTTCTGCACGAGCCGGCGCACGGCGTCGACAGGCCCGAGGCCCATCACGGCCGGGTCCAGCGCCGCCTGCGCATAGCCCCGGATGCGGGCCAGCGGCTGCACGCCGAGCTCCCGCGCCCGCTCTGCCGACATCACGACGAGCGCCGCCGCGCCGTCGTTGATGCCCGAGGCGTTGCCGGCCGTGACGGTGCCGCCGTCGCGGAACGCCGGGCGCAGCCGGGCGAGCGCCTCCGCCGTCGTGCCGGCCCGCGGGTGCTCGTCCACGGCGAAGAGCACCGGCGGCCCCTTGCGCTGCGGCACGGGCACCGGCACGATCTCGGCTTGCAGCCGGCCGGCCGATGCCGCCTCCGCCGCCCGCCGCTGGCTCTCCGCCGCGAAGGCGTCCTGCTCCTCCCGCGTCAGCCCGTACCGTTCCGCGATATTCTCGGCCGTGAGGCCCATGTGAATATCGCAGGAGGCGCACCACAGGCCGTCGCGGACCAGTGAGTCGACGAGCGCGGCATCGCCGAGCCGCAGGCCGTCCCTTGCCCCCGGCAGCAGGTAAGGCGCCCGGCTCATGTTCTCCATCCCCCCGGCCACCACGACCTCGGCGTCTCCGAGGAGTACGGCCTGCGCCGCCAGCATCACGGCTTTGAGCCCGGAGCCGCACACCTTATTGACGGTCATCGCCGGCACCGAGACGCCGAAGCCCGCCTTCAGCCAGGCCTGCCGGGCCGGATTCTGGCCGAGTCCCGCCTGCAGCACACTGCCGAGGATCACCTCATCCACATGCTCCTCGCCGATACCGGCCCGCTGCAGAGCCTCCTTCACCACGATGCTGCCGAGCTCCGGGGCCGAGATTCCCGCCAGGGAACCCTGAAAGCTCCCGATCGCCGTCCGGACTCCGCTGACAATAACCGCTTCCCGATCCGTGTTCATCCTATCGCGCCCCCTTTGACCGCCGCTTCGCCGTTATGCAGTTCCGGCGCCACGGTGTACGCCGCCTCCGTCCGCTGCCGCACCTCGTCCAGTGTGACACCGGGCTGCAGCTCGATCAGGCGCATGCCCTCCGGCGTGAAATCGAAAACCGCCAGATCGGTGATCAGCCGGTCCACGACGCCCGAGCCGGTCAGCGGGAGCGTGCAGGCCTTCCGGACCTTGCTCTGGCCGTGCTTGTTCACATGCTCCATGATGACGACGATCCGCTTCGCCCCGCTGACCAGATCCATCGCGCCGCCCATCCCCTTGACCATCAGGCCGGGGATCATCCAGTTCGCGAGATCCCCGTTCTCCGCGACCTCCATGCCGCCCAGGATCGCAAGATCGATATGACCGCCCCGGATCATGGCGAACGACTCCGCACTGTCGAAGAACGACGCGCCGCGGATGGCCGTGACGGTCTCTTTGCCTGCATTGATGAGATCCGGATCCTCCTCGCCCTCATACGGATACGGTCCGATGCCGAGCAGCCCGTTCTCCGACTGCAGCATGACGTTCATTCCTTCGGGGATCGCTCCCGCCACCAGCGTAGGCATCCCGATGCCGAGATTGACATACATCCCGTCCCGGACCTCCCGGACCGCTCTCGCCACAATGATCTCCCGCTGTCCCTTCATAACGCTCCCTCCTCTGCGCATACTCTGCTCAGCTCTTCCGACGTCCACTGCTCGACACGCTGCACGAATCTCCCCGGCGCATCCATGATCTCCGGCTGCCCCGTCATGCCGTACCCTCCTTCGAGCGTACCGTACGCCGCTCGATGCGCTTGCCTTCCGCTGTGCCCTGCACGACCCGCTGCACGTAGATCCCCGGCGTATGAATCTCATCCGGGTCCAGCTCCCCCGCCTCCACGATGATCTCCGCCTCGGCGATCGTAATCCGGCCGGCGGCCGCGGCCAGCGGGTTGAAGTTGCGCGAGGTCCGGCGGTACACGAGATTGCCGAGCGTGTCCGCCTTCCACGCCTTGACCAGTGCGAAGTCACCCACGATGCCGCGCTCCAGCACAAAAGTCCGGCCGTCAAACGATTTGTGCTCCTTGCCTTCGGCCACAACCGTGCCCACACCCGTCGGGGTATAGAATCCCGGGATGCCGGCTCCGCCAGCGCGGATGCGCTCGGCCAGCGTCCCCTGGGGGACGAGCTCCAGCTCCAGCTCGCCGCTGAGCACCTGCCGCTCGAACGTCTTGTTCTCCCCGACGTAGGAGGACACCATCCTGCGGATCTGACGCCCCGCCAGCAGCAGGCCGAGTCCGGCGTCATCCACACCGCAGTTGTTGCTGACCACGGTCAGCCCCTTCGTGCCCTGTGCCTGCAGGGCGCGGATCAGCCCTTCGGGAATGCCGCAGAGCCCGAAGCCCCCCACGACCAGCAGCGAGCCGTCGGCAATATCCCGCACCGCCTCTTCCATCGAAGCCACTCTTTTGTCCATGCGCTTCTTCTCCTCCCTCAGCTTCTTTCTCCCGCAAAACGCTACTGTGCAGTATAGCCTCCATCGATCAGCAGCGACGCCCCCGTTACGCCCCGCAGCTTGTCGCTGGCGATCAGCACGGCGTAGTCCGCAATCTCCTCCACCGTCAGCAGCCTGCGCTGCGGCACGAGCGGATAGATCACTTCCTCGAGCACGCTCTCGAGCGGTACGCCCCGCGTACGCGCCAGATCCTCGAGCTGCCCGCGGACCAGCGGCGTATCGACGTAGCCCGGACAGAGCGCATTCACGGTGATCCCGTGGGACGCCCCTTCGAGCGCCGCCACCTTCGTCAGGCCGATCAATCCGTGCTTCGCACTGTTGTAAGCCGCCTTGCCGGCGAACCCGATTACCCCGTTGATCGACGCCATGTTGATGACGCGCCCGTACCCGCCCCGCTTCATCAGCGGAAACGCATGCTTGATTCCGATAAAAGCTCCCGTAAGCATCACCTTGATCATGAACTCGAATTTGTCCACAGGAAAGTCCTCAAGCGGCGCCACATGCTGCAGTCCCGCATTATTGACGAGAATATCGAGCGAGCCGTACGTCTCGTCCGCTGCCTGAAGCGCCGCCGCATACTCCCCTTCCTGCGTCACGTCGCACCGCAGGCCGAGCGCTTCGAAGCCTTCCTCCTGCAGCAGGGAAGCCGCCTGCAGCGCCCCCTCGGTCCGGATGTCAGTGACGACCACCCGGGCCCCTTCCTTTGCGAATGTCCTTGCGATCTCCAATCCGATGCCGCTGGCCGCCCCCGTGATGAGGGCGGTGCGGTCTCTAAGCAGCTGTGACATGAACGAATCCTCTCCTTTTCCACATGTGAACGATTGCCTACCGTATGACCTTCGTATGGATACTGCGTCAGAACATCGACAGCACGATCGCCAGCACGAACACGGTAACCGTCTTCACCACCGTGATCGCAAAAATATCCTTATACGCCTGCCGGTGCGTCAGTCCGGTGATGGCCAGCAGCGTGATGACTGCGCCGTTATGCGGCAGGGTGTCCATCCCGCCCGACGCCATCGAGGCGATCCGGTGGAGCAGCTCCGGCGAGATGCCGGCCGCCTGGGCCGCCGTCAGGTACGTCTTGCCCATGACTTCCAGCGCGATCGACAGACCGCCCGAAGCCGACCCTGTTACCCCGGCAAGAATGTTGACGGACACCGCCTCGGAGATCAGCGGGTTGTCGCTGATGCCGAGAATCCAATTCTGGATGAGCTTGAATCCTGGGAGCGTTTTCACCACATTGCCGAAGCCCACCTCGGAAGCCGTATTGAAAATGGCGAGCAGCGAGCCCATCGCCGCAGCGGTCAATCCCGCCGCCAGCTTGCCCTGCACCGCACGGACGTTAATGCACAAGGCTGCCGCAATCCCGATACACAGGGCGATGATGAGCGCCCAGGAGGAGGAGACCGTTTTGACATTCGCGATGTTGAAGCTCTTGAGGAGCTCCGCGCTGTACCAGTTGTTCACCGTAAGTGCGCCCCGGCTGAGCAGATAGTTGAAGAGCAGCACGAGCACCAGCGGCAGCACGGCGATCCAGATATTCGGGTACGTCTGGTTCTCGAGCACCTCCGGCTCGTTCTTGTGGCCGGTCCCGTAGCCTTCTCCGGCCTGCGCCGCCTCCTTGCGGCGTCTCTCCAGCCAGAACAATCCCCCGGCGAGCACCATGAGCCCGCCGATCGTCCCGAGCACCGGAGCCGCATACGCGTCGGTTCCGAAATATGTCGTCGGAATGATGTTCTGAATCTGCGGCGTCCCTGGAAGCGCATCCATGGTGAACGTGAAAGCGCCGAGCGCAATCGTGCCGGGGATCAGGCGCTTCGGAATGTCCGCTTCACGGAAGATGGCGACGGCGAACGGATACACCGCGAAGGCCACCACGAACAGCGATACCCCGCCGTAGGTCAGCACCGCACAGGCGGCGACCACCGATAAGATCGCCCGCTGCGAACCGAGCGCTCTCACGATCGCCTGCGCGATGGAGGACGCCGCCCCGCTGAGCTCCATCACTTTGCCGAAGATCGCGCCGAGGAGGAAGATGGGGAAGAAGCTTTTGACATAATTCGCCGCATTGCTCATGTACGTCTCCGTGTAGCTCGGCAGCAGGGCGTTCCCCGAAATTACAACGGCAAGCAGCGTGAACACCGGAGCGAAGACGATGACCGGATACCCCCGGTAGGCAAAAAACATAAGCAGTCCCAAGGCTAACACGATCGCCAAGACCTGTAGGATCATCGGGCATTTCTCCTCTTCATGGAAGTTGATCGCTTTTTCTGTTATCTAAAACGCTTACAATTCAAATTCCCGCCGGCTCCGACGGAAGGGTTCCTGTGCCTTTTCAGTTTACATCCCCGTCCCCCGCAGGTAAAATTCAGAGATAGCATGATCTTCATGAAAAAATGTTATGAATCGGGGTTGCCCACACGTGGATATACGACAGCTTGCCTACCTGCTGGAGATTGCCAAACACCAGAACATCACCAAAGCGGCGGAAGCGCTTCACATGACCCAGCCCACCTTGAGCAAGATCGTCAAGGCGGTCGAGGAAGAGCTCGGGGTCACCCTCTTCGACCGTTCCGGCAAAAGCGTGAGGCGTCACCGATGCGGGAGAAGCCGCCGTCGCTCAGATTCACTCTGTCCTGCAGGCGTTCGAGGGGCTTCACACGGCGCTCGGAGACGTCGTGCAGCTGAAAAAGGGCCTGATTCGCATCGGCCTGCCGCCCGTGATCGGCTCCGTGTTCTTCCCCCGGATTCTGGCCGGGTTCCGCGCCAAGCATCCGCATATTGATTTTGATCTGGTGGAAGAAGGGGCGAACAAGGTGGAGAGCCTGCTGCTCGAAGGGGCGCTTGACATGGGCGTCGTCGTCTCCCCTGTGGATCCGGAGAGCTTCGATACGCTGCCTTTTCTCTACCAGCAGCTTGCGCTGGTGATTCACGAGAGCCATCCACTCGCCGCACAGCCTTCCGTCCGGCTGGAGGAGCTCCGGGGCGAGCCGTTCGTGCTCTTCCCCCGCGGGTTCGCCGTCCGGCGGCATGTGATGCGGGCATGCCGGGACCTCGGCTTCGAGCCGTCGATCGTCTATGAGAGCTCGCAGTGGGATCTCCTGGCCGAGATGGTCGCCGCCCGCGTAGGGGTCTCGATCATTCCCCAGGCGATCTGCAGCAAGATAACGAACCCGGACGTCCGCACGCTGGCCCTCACCGATCCGGTCATTCCGTGGAACCTCGAAGTGATCTGGCCCAAAAGCAAATACGTCTCCTATGCGATGCGGGAGTTTCAGGCGTACATCCGGGAGGTCTCCGGTCCGCAGCCGTGAAGCTCCTCCTCGGCCAGAATAAACGGCTTCGCCGTCCTTTATATGCGCGTTCATAAGAAAGATCAGTTGACAGAAACGAACTTAAGCGAGTTAACTCTTCTGAGTCTCTGGAAAAAGCCCCGGGCTGCCGCAGACGCCCGGGGCTTCTCTATGTACTGTTCTGGGTACAGCAGACTCGATGTACTATCCATTGGGCTGCCGGCTGCAAAAAAACGTTCTGCTGCCGGTTAAACAGCCGACTTTCCGCCGTCCCATGCCTTTCATGAGCGGTTACCGGCAGGTCGAAGACCCGGCGCTGAGGGCTGATCTGCCCGCTGTCCACAGCCCTCCGCTCCGCTTCACGCCCCAGGACGCTCCGGCTTCGCCGGCGCCCCTTCCTCTCTGCGGGCGGCGGCCCGGCGGAAGCCCCAGCGGAGCAGATAAGGCACCGCGAAGAGAATGAACAGGATGCGGAACATCTGGAAGGCGACGACGAGCGACACGTCGGCCCCGATCACAGAGGCGACGACCCCCATCTCCGTCATGCCGCCGGGTGAGGTGCTGAGGAAGGCGGTGGCCGTGGTCATCGGCAGGAGCAGGCTGTAGACCCAGGAGAGCCCTAGCGAGAAGAGCACGAGCCCCGCGCCGGTGAGCAGCGAGTAAGGCAGCAGGCGGCGCCACCCGGCCAGGCCGCTGAGCTTGATGCCGAGGCCGAGGTAGATGCCGAGGCTCCACTGCGCTGCGAGCAGCAGCGGGGCCGGCAGGTGCGGCGGCGCCAGGCCTGCGATCGTCAGCCCGGCGGAGGCCAGCATCGGGCCGAGGAACCACGGCGTCGGCAGCTTGAGCCGCACCGCGCCGAGGGCCGCGAGCGGGATGAGCACGACGGCGGCCGCCAGGCCGAGCGGATGTGCTGCGGCCGCGTCAGGGGCGGGAAGCGGCACGGCGGATACGGGAGCCGCAGGGCCGGCCAGGCCGTGCACGGCGAGGAACGGCACCGCGAAGATGACGGTGAGCAGCCGGACCGTCTGCATGAAGGCGACCACGGTGCCGTCGGCCCCAGGCGTCTCCTCGCTGACGAGGACCATCTGGCTCAGGCCGCCCGGCACGCTGCCGATGATTCCGCTCTGCGCGGAGATGCCGGCCCGGCGGGCGAGCCAGTACCCGGCGAGCATGCTGAAGCCGACGGTGAGCAGCGTGGCCGCCGCCATGGCCGGCAGCTGGGCCGCGATCTGGCGGGCGCTGTCCGCCGTGAAGGCGAGGCCCATCGCGTAGCCCAGCAGAAGCAGGCCGCCGTTGCGGCAGGCGACCGGCCAGACCAGCGGCCGGTCCGCTCCGGCGATCAGCGATTGCCACAGCACCGCCGCCGTCAGCGGACCGAGCATCCAGCTCAGCGGCATGTGCAGCCAGGCGAAGAGCAGCCCTCCGGGCGCGGTGACGGCAAGCGTCATAAGCAAACGTGTCATCATGATGAAGGCCGCCTTCCTACGAAACGAACCCCCGGCTGCAGAGGGCTGCAGCCGGGGGCCGATGTACTTATTTTAGGTTAGTATACCACATGTCCTTAGAAACGGACCAATTCGGATACGCGGACCGGCTGGCCTGTGCGCAGCGATCGGTTGCCTGCGATCCCTGTCAGGATCGACATCGCGCCGTCCACGTGAGAAGCTGCGCGATTGAAGCGGTCCGGCTCCGGCGTACCGAACAAATCGTTCAGGAGCACCGGGTCGCCGCCGCCATGGCCGCCCTTGCCTTCCTTCACCTGCACCTCGTACGGCGCTTCGAAGATCGGGTGGACGATAATCTTTTTGCCGACGACCGCGCCTTCCAGTGCCTGATCGCCGCCCGAGTTCACATAGGAGGACTCGACGACCTCCATCTCAATGCGGCCCTTCGTACCGTTAAACGCCACTCGGAAACCTTCCCACGGAGCATAGGCATACAGGTTGTACGTCAGGATCGCGCGGTTCTTGTACTGCACCATCACGCCCATCGTGTCCTCAATGGAGATGCCTTCGCCGAATACGCTCTGGTCACGCTGGTAGCCGTCCTCGTGCTCCGCATCGAGATACATGCCCTTCAGCGACTCGTTCTTGTCGAGATGGAGCGCGAAGTGGTCGTTCTCCGCGTTCTTGCTGCCGGTCGCACGCTGGTAGAACTCCGTAACGCCGCGCTTCTCCGCGTTCTCCTTGCCGTAGAACATGAGATCACCGAGGGCGAACACGGTCTGCGGCTGGGTGTTCAGCCAGAAGTTCACCAGGTCAAAGTGGTGCGTCGACTTGTGCACGAGGAGGCCGCCGCTGTTGCGCTTGTCGCGGTGCCATCTGCGGAAATAGTCCGCGCCGTGCTTCGTGTTCAGCAGCCACTCGAAGTGAACCGAATGCACGTCGCCGATCACGCCGTCTTCGATCAGCTCGCGGATCTTCGTGTTGTGCGGGGAATACCGGTAGTTGAACGTCACACGCAGCTGGCGGCCTGTCCGCTTCACCGCGTCGAGAATCTCCTGGCACTTGTCCTCGTCGACAGTCATCGGCTTCTCGGTCATAACATCGCAGCCGAGCTCCATTGCGCGTATAATGTAGGTATGGTGTGTGCGGTCGACGGAAGTGACGATGACCACATCGGGCTTCGTCTCCTCGATCATCCGGTCGAACTCGTGGGCTTTGTATGTAGGTACAGGTTCTGCTCCAAGATCCGTGATCTGTTTGTTCGCATAATTCATGCGGGTCTGGTTCACGTCGCAGAAGGCAATGAGCTGGGAGGTTTCTTTGAAATCGGATACAATTGCCTTATAGAAAAATGCCGCGCGGCCGCCGGTCCCGACCAGGGCATACGTCTTGCGCTGATCTGTCATGTGTTGCTCCTCCTCTATGGGTTAAGGTATAGTTGGAGTATAGCGCAAGATCTATAGGATTTCAGCACGGAAATTGTCTAAATTCTTTATTTTCAACATATATTGCTCTCTCTGTTTGCTGCAATCCAGTCCCTCTGAGGAAAGGAGTCTCTCCGATGACGCCCACCGATACGCCCAGGGTCCCGTCCGTGCATCTCACGGATGAACCCGCTTTCATTCTGAACCATACCCACCGCTCCGCCTCGTTCAATATGGAATCGAACCATTCGCATGATTCCTACGAGATCTACTATATGCAGTCGGGCAGCCGCTACTATTTTATCAAGGACCGCTCATATCTCGTCCGCGAAGGGGATCTTGTGCTCATCGAGCCCTCCGTGCTGCACCGCACCACCGAAGCTCACAGCTCCGAGCACGAGCGCATCCTGATCAACTTTAAGCCCGAGTGGCTCGGTTCGCTGCTGCCGGCGATGGAGCCGGACCTTCTGGAGGCGTTCGGCCGTGTGCCGGTCGTCCGGCCGGAGCCCAAGGACCGCCAGCGCATCGAGCTCCTGCTGACCACGATGCTTGCCGAGCAGAGCCATCCGGACGAGCCGGGGGCCGGCAGCGCGCTGAAGCTGTATTTGGCGGAGCTGCTCCTGTGGCTGTACCGCTGGCGGTTGAAGGAGCAGGCTGCGGAGAACGGCGGACGCTCCGAGCACCCGACGTCGCTGCACCGCAAGGTGTCGGACATCGTGCAGCATATCAACGCCTCGTTCCATGAGGAGCTGTCGCTGCAGGTGCTGGCCGACCGGTTCCACATCTCGCCGTACTACCTCTGCCGCATCTTCAAGGAAGCGACGGGCTTCACCCTCGTCGAGTACATCCAGCGGCTGCGGGTCCACGAAGCGCGCAAGCTGCTGGCCGGCACCTCCATGCGGATCACCGAAGTGGCCGGCGAGGTCGGCTTCGATTCGTCGACGCACTTCGGGCGCGTGTTCAAGGCGATCTGCGGCCTCTCGCCGCTGCAGTACCGCAAGTCCATCGAAGGGGGCGGGAAGTAAGCCGGGCGCGGGCGCTATAAAAACGGCCGGCCAAATCAGCCGGCCGTCTTGCGTGCACGGATTTACCGTGGCTGAAGTGTCAGGGCGCGTTTCCGCCTTGCTTACACGGAAGATCCGCATTAATCGCGCTTCGGGCTCGCCCTCCACGCCCTCGCTGGCTCAGCGAACACGGATTTTCCGTGTTATTGCAGCGCCCAGGCGCGTTTCCGTCTCGCTTGCACGGATAATCCGTGCTATTTCGCCCCACGCCTCACAATCCCGCACCGCTTCTCGTCAAGTTGGCCGTATGCATAGCAAAAAAAGCCGCCCCAATCGGAGCGGCTTTTACAGCTTCCTGCATGCATTTTCCAAACTATCGCATCCTTCTGACGGCGCGGACAGCCGGCCGCAGGCCTGCTTACTTCAGGTTCTCCGGATTAAGCTTCTCGAGCTCCGGCACGACGAAGCGTCCGTCCTTGCGGATCAGACGGTCGTCGAAGTAAATTTCCCCGCCGCCGTACTCCGGACGCTGGATGAGGACCATATCCCAGTGCACCGAAGAGCGGTTGCCGTTGTCGGCACTCTCATAAGCGTTGCCCGGGGTGAAGTGGATGCTGCCGTCGATCTTCTCGTCGAAGAGGATATCCTTCATCGGATGCTGGATATGCGGGTTCACCCCGATCGCGAACTCACCGATGTAGCGCGCCCCTTCATCCGAATCCAGGATGTCGTTCAGCTTCTTCGTCTCGTTGGCCGTCGCTTCGACGATGCGGCCGTTCTCAAAGCGCAGGACTACCTTCTCGAAGACAGTGCCCTGATAGATTGTCGGCGCGTTGTACGAGATGACCCCGTTTACCGAATCCTTGACCGGCGCCGTGAACACTTCGCCGTCCGGAATATTGAACTCGCCGGCGCACTTGATCGCCGGGATGCCCTTGATCGAGAAGCTCAAATCGGTGCCTTCGCCGACGAGGCGCACCTTGTCAGTCTTCTCCATGAGTTCGACGAGCGAATCCATGGCGGCGGACATTTTGCTGTAGTCGAGGTTGCAGACGCGGAAGTAGAAATCCTCGAACGCTTCCGTGCTCGTGTTCGCCAGCTGGGCCATCGAGGCGTTCGGATACCGCATGATCGTCCATTTCGTATGATTGACGCGCTGGTCTGTGACCGGGCGCTGGTACTCTTTGAAATACAGCTTCAGTTTGTCTTCCGGCACATCGGAAGTCTCCGTGATGTTGTCTCCGCTGCGGATGCCGAGATACGCCTGCATCTTCTTCATCCGCTCCACTTCGATCTCCGCCATCTGGCGGTACAGCTCCAGCGAGCCGCCGAGCATCAGGGCGCGGGTAACCGCCGGATCACGGTACTCGACAAACGGATGACCGCCGGCCGCGTAGACCTCTTCAATTATACACTTGGTCAATTCCTGATCACGCAGGCCGATCGATTCGATCAGAATGTTCTCGCCCGGCTGCAGGTTCACCGAGTAACGCACCAGATTGTGCGCCAATTCTTTCAAACGGGGGTCTCTCATACGACTTTTCTCCTTTGTTGCACCAGTTTCCCGAACGGATCGGATCCGTTCGCGGGTGAAATCGGAAGTGTTACAGTACCAATGTAACCAATTCCCGGCCAAACTTCAAATCTCCTCATCCGCACGGCGAACTCTCCTGCAAATCTGGCAGTAAAAGGGAATGGTTATCCGCGTGCCGCATAGTAGGTGCCGACGGCCCCCCACGAGAACAGGTGTACGAGCAGCACGCCGCCGAGCGCGGCCGGTACGGTGAGCGGCATCCCTAGACCATAGAGCACGAAGAGCAGCATTACCGTGCATAACGTACAGAACCAGGCCGCCGCTCTCGCCTTCTGCCAGTGGGTTTACTTCCAGTACACATGTCAAGCCCGCTTTACATTCAAAACACGGCAGGACCAGGAAAGCCGGACCTGCTCCGTCTTACTGCAAGCAGGGTCTATCCTCCGCACTTTTGCCCAGCTGCACACAACAAAACCACTGTCTCTCCCGAAGGACAAAACAGTGGTTTCCAGCAAAATCCTATTTTTGTATAAATGAACGGCTTCCCGCTCCGTAAGCCTCTCTCCTAGATGCACACCTGCAGCGGGCAGTCATATGCAACAACCTCTTCCGGCCGGAAGAAATTCGCAATCTCCCGTTCGGCGCTCTCCACGGAGTCGGAGCCGTGAATCACATTGAAGCCTTTATGTACCGCATAATCGCCGCGGATCGTCCCTGGAGCGGCGTCCAGCGGATCGGTCTTGCCAATCATGTTGCGCGTAAGCTGCACCACATTGTCGCCTTCCCAGATCATGGCGAAGCACGGACCGGAGGTGATGAAGTCCACCAGCTCGCCGAAGAACGGCTTCTCCCGGTGCTCGGCATAATGCCTCTCAGCCTGTTCCCGCCCGAAGACGACGAGCTTCGCTGCAGTGAGCTGGAACCCTCTCTCCTCAAAACGCTGAACAAGCCGGCCAACCAGCTGTCTGCGCACACCGTCGGGCTTTACCATCAAGAATGTTCTTTCCATGGAAATGCACTCCATTCTCTCTTTGGGATTGTTGGGAAAATTCGGATGGGACCACATCTCATTATGTCCGGAATGGGGCTCCCGTAATCTTGCCGGGTGAAGCTTCTCTGTTCATTACGTCATACAGAAAACGAATTCACTTGAATAAAACATATCATATACTTTATATCAAGTAAATAGTATGTTATATTTAAGAGAATTCAGGAGATTCTTCTCTCCTTTCCCATGCCGCTGTATGGGTATATTACACCGCTGAGAAGCACCAGAAACTCCAGCCGCCTTTACGATCCGCCCGGCATTCCCCGAAACCGCATGATCCTCATCGGCCCCATCCCGTGCCAAGGGGGCGCAGGAATCAATGAGCGTCTTCGCAGCCTGTGGCCCGCTGCCGTTCCTAACACAAAAAGCAGGTTACACCCTAAGTGTACCTGCTTTATCAACGCGACGTATGTGATGCGCTTCACTATCTTCAGGAGCAATCCGACGAGAGTGCCGCCTCCTGCCGCCCGCCCGTTTGCAGAGTGATCTTCGCCCCAAGCGCACGGAAGCTGCCGAGCACGTCCGCATAGCCTCGCTGGATGTGCTCGGTCCCGGTGATCCGGGTAACGCCCTCGGCGGCAAGCCCCGCCAGGATCAGGCAGGTGCCGGCCCGCACGTCGGTCGCATGGACCCACCCGCCCGTGAGCGGCCGGCCCCCGCGGATGAACGCCGTCTCCCCGCGCACTTCGATCTCGGCGCCCAGCCGCCTCAGCTGGGGCACGTGATTGAACCGGTTCGGGAACACGTGGTCCGTCACCAGGCTCTTACCCTTCGCCTGGGTGAGCAGCGCCGTCATCGGCTGCTGCAGGTCCGTGGCGAAGCCGGGATACATCGCGGCACGCACCCGCACCGCCCGGACCCCCTCCGTGCCATAAGCTGTGATGCTGCTCTCCCGGCTCTCGAGCTCCAGCCCCGCTTCGCCGAGTTTGGCGATGCAGGAGCCCAGATGCTCGGGGATGACGTCACGCACCGTCACCACACCGCCGGTCATACCGGCCGCCATCAGGAAGGCCCCGGCGATCAGACGGTCGGGGATCACCGCGTGCCGGCCGCCGTCCAGGTACGGCACCCCGACGATGCGGATGCGGTCCGTTCCCGCACCGTAGACTTTGGCACCGAGCGCGTTCAGGAACGCGGCCGTATCGACCACCTCGGGATCGACGGCGGCGTGGTACAGGTTGGTCGTCCCGCGCGCCCGTGCCGCCGCCAGCATCGCATTGATGGTTGCCCCCGAAGTGATCGTGTCGAAGTAGATGTCCGCCCCGCGCAGCGATGCGGCTTCAACGGTATACGACTCCTCACCGGCATACACCTTGGCCCCCAGCGCCTGAAAAGCCTTGAGGTGCTGGTCGATCGGGCGCGACGTGAAATCATCCCCGCCGGGAAACCCGACCGTGACGCGTCCGAACTTCGCAAGCAGCGCGCCGGCAAAGTAATAAGATGCCCGGAAGCTGGACGCTTTGCCGGGATCGATCACCGCGCTGTGTATGTATCTCGGGTCGAGCACCAGCTCGCCCTGCGCCGTCCACTGCATGGACAGCCCGATATCCCGGGCGATGCGGCCGATGACTTTGACATCGTCGATCTCCGGGATGCCTTCGAGCGTCACGATCCCGTCGGCCAGGCACGCGGCCGCCAGGAGGGCGAGCGAGCTGTTCTTCGAGCCCGGTATGCGGACTTCGCCATGCAGCCTACCCGCCGCTTCCACTTCAAAATAATTCATGGTGCAGCCCCGCTTTCCCTTTAGCATCGTCTATCTCGCATGGCTCTTCAAATCGGTCTCGAGCACATAGCCGCTGCCCCGGACCGAAGAAATGAGGAAGGTGTCCTTGCCGTACTTCTTGCGGATCCGGTACACGAGCGCGTTGAGCTCGTCCATCGTGACGTCGGGAGCGCCGTCCGGCCCCGCCGAACGCTCCGGCCAGACGCTCCCCTTGATCTCGGAGATCGGCACAAGGCGGTTCGCCTGCTCATGCAGCAGCTGCAGCAGCAGATACTCCTTCTCGGACATGGCGATCCGCCTGCCGTTCACGACGCACTCCCGTTTCTCCCAGTGGATCGTCATCGGCCCGAGCGGCTCATCCAGCCGCTGGGTGATGCTCAGCGGCTCGAGCTCCAGCGTCCGGTCCGCGAAGACATACGAGAAGTGCAGGACGGTCATGCCCTTGGCCAGCTTGATGATATCGAAGGACTGCAGCGGATACGGCTGCCCCGGTTCGATCATCTCCCCGTTGAGCTCCGTCCCGTGGCGGCTGCCGCAGTCGTACAGCACCGCCTGCTCCCCCTCCCGGCGGATCAATATATGCTTGCGCGAGATGAACGCATTCGAGAATGCGAAATCCGGCGAATAGGTATTGGAAGCGCGGCCCACCACGGTCTCCGGTGCGGCCAGGTTCAGGCAGGTTCCCGAGCGGAAGGGCTCTCCGCGTATGACGTATAATGATGCATAAGTATCCATAACTTCCATCCTCCCTGCAGGTGAAGCAGAATCCTTTTCTATCATAGCGCACCCCTGCCGGGTTTGAAAAGTTTATGTGCCTGACGCCTGACTTACATTTGCCTAACGGCCGCTGCCGCCCTCCCGCGGTTCCGGGTGATAGCCGCGCTCCCCATAGGGCTTCAGCTCGTCCATCCACTTGGCTTCCAGCTGGGCCAGCAGCTTGCCCGCCTCGTCGGCATTGATCCCGCGCAGCGGAAGCTCCTCCAGCACCTCGAAGTCGATGCCCTCCCCGTCCGACGCCCGGAACTCCTCCTGCAGTTCCTTGCTCGGATGGCTGCCGCTCTCGAGCTGGAACCAGATCCGGTTCTTCATCCCCCCGAGATTGCGGGAAGAGCCGATGAGCATGCGGCCCGTGCGTCGGTTGATCACTCGGAACACACCGGCCGGCCGCTCGGTTTCCTGATACGCCTGCACGAGCTCCTTGCGCTTCTCGCGGCTCGGCTTGGCCCCCACGCTTCCGGAGTCAGCCTCTGCGGCCGCTTCCGTGCCGGTAGAATCTTTCTCTTCCGCCAGCCAATATGCACTGCCGTCGTCTTTGCGCTCCATAAAGCCGTATTCGACCATGTAGCGCCGCAGGACGGCGTAATCCGGCCAAGCTTGTTCAAGCACATCATTGACTTCCTTCTCCGTGTAGCGCTTATGGGGCTCGAACCGCTGGGCGAGCAGCCCCGCGATCCGGATGCGCAGGCTTTCCTTGCCGGGCCAGCGCTTCAGCGGACCGTGCGCCCCCTGGGGGAACAGCTTGCCGAGCCCTTCGGGCAGCTCCTCGTCCGGGGAGATCGCCTGCCCGGCTGCACCGGACGGCTTCGGCGCCTGTTCCTTGCTCTCCCTCAGGAGCTCCATCATCGCCAGGAACAGCCGGGCCTGCTTCTCCTTCTCCCGGAGCATGAAGCGGTGATTGCGGATCGTCGAAGCGCTGCCGCCCCCCACCTTCTTGACGATCTCCGCATCGCTGTGGCCCTCGTGGAACAAGAGCAGCAGGCTGCGCTGCAGATCCGAGAGGCCGGTCCACTTCTTGTCGAGACTGCTCAAATAATGCATCATGGAGCCATGCGCCGATGCAATGTGCTCCTTCATCCACCGGCCTGCGTCGAGGTACAGACCCGGACGCTCCTCCCCGGCAGGGTAGATGATGCCCTGCTCGGATTGGGCACTGCAGGCAAGGCAGCGGTAGACTCCGCTGTCCGGCTCGAACCGGTAGCCTTTCTTCAATTCCTCCTGCGATGCGGACCACAGGAGTTCGGACGGCTGGTGCTCCTTCATACGGGACCCTCTCCTTCAACCTTATCATATATAGACATAGTATGTTTTTGTTTGGTTAATGTCAAACATATTTACCCCATATCCCCATGCCTTTATCAAATAAATTTAATTCTGCGAAATCGTCCCGCCTGTATCACTCGGGTGGCCGGCATGGTATAATAACGTTACTTTTCTGCTGCGCAAACGCATACAAAATACAGGAGAACTGATCCCATGGCGCGTTTATTCCGGTGGGCTGCAGCCGCCGCCACCCTCCTCCTAGTGCTGACCTTCAGCGCGTCCGAATACAGCAAGCCGGGCGATCCGGGGCCTCCCCCCGATCTCAGCGAACCGATAGCCCTCACCCCCGAGGAGCTCAGGCAGCCGCCCAATATTATCATCGTGCTGAGTGAAGCGTTCTGGGACCCGACCCAGCTGCCCGGACTTCAGTTCAGCCGGGATCCGATCCCGTTTTTCCACTCCCTGCAGAATAGCTTTCCGCACGGAACGATGCTCTCCCCCATGTTCGGGGGCGGCACGGCCAATGTGGAGCTCGAAGTGCTGACCGGCCTCTCTTACCGTTTCTTTCCGCCGGACTCCGTTGTGTACGAGCAGTATATCAAGCAGCCCACGCCGTCGCTGGCCACCATTTTGTCGGCTCAAGGCTACAAGGCGACCGCGATCGCGCCGTTCCACCAGTGGTTCTTCACCTCGACCGATGTCTACCGGTACTTGGGCTTCTCCCGGTTCATCCCCCTGGAGTTCTTCAACCCCGACGAATTCGTGGGGCCGTATATGGGGGATGCCGCGGTCGCCCGTCGGATCACAGAGGAGAGCGAACGAAGCCACGGTCCGGACTTTATTTTCGCCAACACGATGGAGAACCATTATCACTATTACCCGGGCAAATTCAAGCGTAATACGATCGACGTCAAGGGTGACGGCGTATCGGCCGAGACGATCGGGCTGACCGAGACGCTCGCACAGGGCATGTCCGGTGCAGACCGCATGCTGCAGAGCCTCGTCAGCCACTACAGCACGGTAAGGGAACCGACGATCATCGTGTTCTTCGGCGACCACCTGCCCTCCCTTGAGAAGTACAACGCCTACGTGGATACCGGGTACATCTCCGGAACCGACGATCCCGATTTCCTGGAGAAAATGTACCATGTTCCGCTGGTGATCTGGAACAATTACCTGCCCCGGGGAGAGGCGGAGAAGCTGCATATGAGCCCCTCCTTCCTCGGTCCCCATGTGCTGAAGATGGCCGGCCGGGAAGGCAGCGACTATACGGACTACCTGGGCGAGCTCTCGAAGAAGCTCCCTGTCCTCCCGCCTGCGGAGCACTATGCCCGGTACGGGATCGACCCGGCCCTGGCGGGAGAATACGCCCGCAGGCAGGCCGAGCAGTTCGCCGAGGCCCAGCGCCTCGCCCCCCAGCGCAGCGAAGGAACCTTCGAGCTGGGGTACGGCCAACCGCGCCTGCAGGATATCACCACCGGGGGCGGCTCCCGCAGCGAACGGCACGGCCCCCTGCAGCTGACCCTCGAAGGCGGCCGCTTCGGACTCGGCTGCACGGTCTTCGTCGACGGGCAGGCCGTGCCGACCACCTGGCGCAGCGAATCCACCCTGCAGGCTCTCGTTCCACGGGAGCTGATCGGCGGAACCGGTACGCTTGCCGTACAGATCAAAGTGCTCGATTCGAAGGAGAACGTGCTGGCCGTCTCGGAGACGCTCAGCTTCCCCGCCCAGAGACACTGAGTCGATGGGGGCTTTGAGATTACGCCGGAAGGACGGCTGCCGTTCCGGCACCCAGCCGCAGAAACGAGAGTTGACAACCGGAAGCTTCCCATTGTAGAATCCTTGGTAGATTGAGACAGAATGAACCAATTCATTCCAGTCTCTGCTGTTATTGTATAGCATGCAGGCGTTGACAGGGAGAGTAGGTCGCTTCCCCGTACGTGCAGAGAGCCGGTGGCTGGTGCGAACCGGACGTATGAAGAGACCGAAACACACCCTTGAGCCGTGTCCCGAACCCGCTCTGCGCAATCAGCGCGGCAGCCCAGTAGGCGGCACCGGAAACTTCCACCGTTATCAGCGGAAGAGGGGTTAGTTGTTGTGACCCCTGTCGAGAGATGCTGTGCTCCCCTTCTGCGGAAGACCGGGGTGCAGTGTAACATGGGTGGTACCGCGAGCCGAGCCTCGTCCCGTAAGGGATGGGGCTTTTTTGCGTTCTCCCGGCCCGCCGCCAGCCGTCAGCTGCTGTACGCCAATACTTATCACCAGGAGGGAAAAGGCACTGAAGACCAAAGAATGGATTCGCCCCCGCGGCACGGCAGACGTGCTGCCCGAAGAGAGCTTCCTGTGGCACCGGATGGAAAACGCTGCAAGAAAGGTGGCGCGGCTGCATCATGCCAAGGAAATCCGCACGCCCCTCCTGGAGTACGAGGAACTGTACAGCCGCAGCGTGGGTGATGCGACGGACATCGTGGAGAAGGAAATGTATACCTTAACGGACCGGGGCGGGCGGCAGCTGGCCCTGCGGCCGGAAGGAACCGCCGGCACAGCCCGGGCCATAATCCAGGGCCGGCTCTTCAGCGGCCCTCTGCCGCTGAAGCTCTACTATATCGGCCCGATGTTCCGCTATGAGCGGCCGGGTCAGGGGAGGCTGCGGCAGCACACGCAGTTCGGCGTGGAGGCGGTCGGCTCCGCCTCCCCCCTGGCCGATGCGGAGCTGATGGCCATGGCGCTGCGCTTCTACGAGGAGCTCGGCGTTACCGGGCTTACCGTCTCCGTCGGCAGCGTGGGCTGCGTGGACTGCCGGCGGGACTATGCCGCCAAGCTGCAGTCTTACCTGCGGCAGGATGCGGAAGCGCTCTGCACCGACTGCCTCCGGCGGCTCGAGCTGAACCCGCTGCGCACGCTCGACTGCAAGCAGCCCGGCTGCCGGAGCCGGCTCGGGCAGGCCCCGCAGCTCTCGGCGTCGCTCTGTCCCCCCTGCCGCAGCCACGCCGGCGGGGTCGACGCCGCCCTGGATTCGCTCGGCCTCCCGTATGAGCGCGACCCGCTGCTGGTGCGGGGCCTCGATTATTACACGGGAACCGTATTCGAGATCCAGCACGGCGGTTCGGCCGTCTCCGGGGGCGGGCGCTACAATGCGCTCTACGCGGAGCTCGGCGGTCCGCCCCTGCACGCCGCCGGCTTCGGCGTCGGCCTCGAGAGGACGCTGCTCCTCCTGCGGGACACCGGCGCCCTGCCGGATGCCGGCCCGCAGGGGCCCGATGTCTGGGTCGTGCCCCTCAGCGAAGCGGCGTGCCCGCGGGTGCTGCCTGTGCTGGATGCGCTGCGCCGCGCCGGCATGGCTGCCGATTCCCCGCTGGAGCCGGCCGGCTGGAAGGGAGCGCTGAAGACGGCCGTCCGGGCGGGGGCTTCCTACCTCCTCGTCCTCGGCGAGGAAGAGGACGAGGCCGGCATGGTTGAGGTCAAGGATCTCGCCACCGGGCTGCAGACAAGGATGCCCCTGGACGCCTTCCTGTACCGCTGCGGCCGGTAAGAAGGCGCGGGTCCTGGGACAGCGGGCTGCCGGCTTGCCGAGACTGCCGACCCGAACGCGGCATGACGAAGACCTCGCGCGCCCCCTTGACGGAGGCTCAACTTCACGGCTTAAGCATGCAGCATGCTGCATGACCCCGCGCACAGGCTCTATACCCCCTGACGGGAGTATGATCCCTGCCCGGCAGCGAAGCAAACGACAAACAAGCCCTTCCGGCCGTCGGCTCGGAAGGGCTTGCCAGTTGAAACCGAGGGCCGGAAGCAGCCCCTTGCCCGGGAGACCGGGCGGTGCCGCTTCGTGCCGAAGCCTGTCGACTCCTGCGCTTCCCCGGGAAATACCACGGTTCACGTACGGATACAAAAAATCGTGCAGTCTGCGCTACGCTAGCGGAAGCCGGCGGCGCCTTACTCTTCCCCGCGGTACCACAGCCGGCGCAGCTCCTCGCTCCTCTCGAGCAGCTCCTCGAGCCGTCCCGAGGCCTCGACGCGGCCGTCCTTCAGGACGAGAATCCGGTCCGCCCGGGCCAGGGCCGACCTGCGGTGCGAGACGACCAGGCAGGCGGCGCCGGAGCGCTGCTCCTCCAGCCGTTCCCACAGCCGGCTCTCCGTGTCGACGTCGAGAGCGCTGGAGAGATCGTCGAAGACGAGCAGCTCCGCCTCCCGCACGAACATTCGGGCGGCCGCCGTCCGCTGGGCCTGCCCGCCGGAGAGCTTCACACCCCGCGGGCCGATGACGGTCTCCATTCCCGCACCGAGCCGCTCAAGGTCCTCCTCCAGCACGGCCGCGTGTACGGCGCGGCCAACCCTGGCCGGGTCCGCCCGCATCCCGAGCAGGATGTTGTTCTGGAGCGTATCGCTGTAAAGCCGCGGGATCTGCGGGGTGTAAGCGCTGTGCGGCGGGATGAAGAACTCGGAAGGGTCCTCGACCCGCTTCCCGTTCCACCGGATCTCTCCCGCCTGCTTCGGCAGCAGACCGAGCAGCGTCCGCACGAGCGTCGTCTTGCCGGAGCCGACACGGCCGGTAATCACGACGAAGGCGCCGCGGCCAAGCTCGAAGTCGATGCCCTCGATCCCCCGCCCCGTCTCGGGATAGCGGTAGGTCAGGCCTGCGACGCTGAGCTGCTGCAGCCGGTCCTCGGGCCTGCGCTCCGCTTCCTGCGGCTCCGGCAGGTTCCCGCGAAGCAGCAGCGGATGATGCTCCGTCAGCCGCTCGGCCGGGGCACCCTGCAGCAGGCTCTGCAGCCGCTCCTGCGCAACGGTGCTCTGCTTGAAGTAGGTCATGAACTTGCCGAAATTCTGGATAAACTGCGTCACGAAATTCAAATAGTAAACAAACAAGGCAAAATCGCCCACAGTGAACGTGCCGGTCCGCATGGAATCCGCTGCAAGGATCAGGATCAGCCCTGTGCCGAAGTTCACTGCATTGCTGAAGATCGACTCGAGCGACGTGCTCAGCAGCCGGTCCTTCAGCATCGCTTCCCTGCGCTGCTCCCCCAGCTCCTTGAACCGGCGGATCACCCGGTCTTCGGCGCCGGCCACCTGGATGGACTGCACGGTGCTGAACATCTCCGAGATCGCCCCGGTCACCTGGCTGGTCGCCTCTCGGCTGGCGGCCCGGTACTTCTGGAGCATCGCCGTGGACAGCTGGGCGACGGTCACCACGAGGACAAGCGGCAGGAATACCCACAAGGTCATCTGAGCGTTGATCCCGATCAGGATGTAGCAGGAGACCGCCGCGAACAGCGTCATGCCGAACGCGTCCACCGACCAGCTCACCGTCTCCTCCACCTGCTCGACATCGTCCCGGAACGAGGAGATCGCCTCACCCGGGGAGGTCGGGATCGCACGGGCCCCCGGTTCCTTCAGCACGTGGCTGAGCAGGTTGCGGCGGAGCAGGCCGCCGATCCGGAAGCGGAACTGGACATCGGTCATGAACCCGAAAATAATGAGCACCACACGCCCGAGCGCCGCCGCGACAAGCAGCACGATAATCATGCCCAGGCCCAGCTCATACGGCGAGCTGCCGGACAGCATGTCGAAGAACGCTTTGGTGAGCAGTCCCGGCACGATCGGCGCCAGGTAGATCAGGGTCCAAGCCAGCGCGTTCAGGAAATAGAGCCCGAGCCGGTAGCGGGTCAGCCGCCACAAGAAGGTAAAGGTCGTCATACCAGCATCTCCTCCATTCCCACCTGCAGCATCCGGGCGTAGCGGGAGCCCGGGTCACGCCGCAGCGTCTCCCGTTCCCCCTCCTCGATGATCCGGCCCTCCTGCAGAATCAGGATGCGGTCGGCCCTCTCGATGGTGGCCAGCCGGTGGGCAATGATAATACAGGTGCGCCCGACGAGCAGCCGGTTCATCGCCCGTTCGATCCGCTGCTCGGTTGCCGGGTCCAGCCGGGAAGAGGCTTCATCGAGAATGACGAGCCCCGGATCGGCGAGGAACACCCGGGCGAAGGACAGCAGCTGGGCTTCGCCTGCGGACAATCCCCCGCCTCCGGATTCCAGCTGGGTATCCAGCCCCTGCGGCAGCGACTCCAGCCAGCCGTGGAGGCCGAGCTCCCTCAGGACCCCCGACACCCGCTCATCGCCGATCGTATCGTCGAAGAAGGTCAGGTTGTCGCGCAGCGTCCCCTGGAAGATCTCAATATTCTGTGTCACCATGCCGACACGCCCCCGCAGCTGCTGCAGCTTCGGTTCACGGATCTCCGTTCCGCCGATGCGGATCTCGCCTTCGTCCGCATCGTAGAAGCGGAGCAGCAGGCGGGCGAGCGTCGTCTTGCCGCTCCCCGTACGGCCGAGCAGCCCGAGCACCTGGCCCGGCTCAAGGCGGAAGCTTAAGCCGTCGAGCGTCCGGCCGGAGCCGTCATAGCTGAAGGAGACCCGGTCGAACTCGACGGACAGCGGGCCTTCCGGCACCGGTGTCCCGGGGCCGTCCTGGATGGCGGCCGGGGTGGCCAGCAGCTCCCTCACCCGGAGGATGCTCGCGTCGGCTTTCTGCAGATCCTCCATCTGGGTGCGGATCTGCTCGATGGGTTTGGCCATGAGCTCCGTATAATAGAAGATCATGTACACGGTGCCGAGCGTAATTGCCCCCTGCTTCCACAGGCTGTAGCTGATCGCGAAAGCGACGGCGCTGCCGATCGTGAACACGATCAGCGTGGTGATCCACATCGAAGCCCACCCGAGGAAAGCGCGGATGCGCAGCGGAAGCCACTCCCTGAGGAGCTGATGGAAGCGGAACATGACGTAGCCCGTCGCCCCGTTCGCCCTTGTGTCCTCCGTTCCCTCGAGATGCTCCCCGAGAAAGCCGTAGAACCGGGCGCTGATCTCCCTGAGCTTGCCCCAATGGGGGACGGCGAAGCGGCGTATGTATTGAATGGAGGCCAGGGCGAATAGCACGAAGAACAGCATTCCCGTCCCGATCAGCCATCCCTCGCGGAAGAGCAGCACCAGCATGCCGGCCACCAGGATCACGTTGCTCAGCAGCGTAATGACGAAGCTCGAGAAGAAATTCGACAGCGCGTTGATGTCCCCGTCTACCCGCTCGATGATGGCGCCGGAGGTCTGGGATTTGTGAAACGACATATCGAGCCGCAGACAGTGGGAGGCGACATCCAGCCGCAGCTGGTTGGTCGCAATCCAGCCGACGCTCGCCCCGACGTAGGTCGCCCCCACGTTGACGATCTGCTGCAGCAGCGTAGCTGCGAGGAAAAGCCCCGCCGCGTAATAGAGCGGCCGGGAGCTCGGCTGCGACTGTGCCGTATCGATGAAATAGCGTATGATCTGCGGCGTGATGAGCTGCATGGCGATGCCGAAGAGCAGCAGGAAGGTCAGCAGCAGCATGCTCCTCCGCTGGTTTTTCAGGTATTGGGACAGCAGGAGCACATAATCGCGTATGGGAATTTTGGGAAGCCCTTTGGCCATGCTTGTCACCTCGGTCTGAGTCAGTTTGGTCGGCTGCGGCTTACAGGGTCCGGCCGATAGTTCAATAGTCTAACATATCCTCCCAATTCTCTCTATAGGACACCTGCACTTTCAATGGCATAAACCGGCAGGGAGGAAAACGGTTACTTTTGTCGAATCTTAAGGTAAACTGAAACTATATGGTTTGGGCTGTTCTACATATGGAGGTTCACCATGACACTGACTTCTTATCTGCTGTGGGGCTTTTATTTTTTCCCCGGCCTTCTGTGCCTGATTATGGCTTGCGAGATGGAATGGCGCCATGATGCCAAAAGCCGCACGGCCGCCGCCCTGATGCTGTCCCTCGCCTCCTTCTTCTTCGGTGAGATGGTGCGGGCGCTGCTGCCTCCCGAGTATTCGATTGCGATTGTGGAGAACTGGTCGGGAATCTCGGCAGGGTTGTCGATCGGATTCGCCTACCATTTTTATACCCAATTTGTTCGTTGGAACGAACGGCTGCATCCTCTGCTCTACTACGGCATCTGTTATGCGCCTCCCCTGGTTCTAGCGCTGATCTTCCAGACAGGCCATACGGAACTGATCTTCACCGGCACCGAGGCGGTCGGTCCCTGGAACAAGCTCGTGATCGAGCCCTCGGGCTACTTTGCCCTGATGATCTTCGTGCTCTTCTATATCTCCGCCTTCGTCCCGCTGCTGCTGCTGGCCAGACGGCGGGTCCCGACCGAGCGGATGAAACGCAAGTACACGATCCTTGCCGCATCGTCCTCGATCCTCTTCATCTGGGTGCTGGTCTTCGGGGTGCTCGCCGAGCTGCTCCCGCCGCCGATGCCGCTTCCGTCCCTGTTCTTCGTGTACGGCACCGTGATCTGGGCCGCGATGATCCGCTACCTGATGGTCAAATACGGTTTCCTGACCTCGATCGGCAACCGATTCCGCATCCTGTTCGAGACGAGCCCGCACAGCATCATGGTGCTGGACAGCTCCGCCCGCATCCGTGAGCTGAATCCCATGGTGGAGAACATGTTCCATATTGCTCTCTCCCCGGGCAGCTCGCTGCTCGAGATTTTTCCCGAGGAAGAACGCGAGGCCATGCTGGCTCATTTCCGCGGGGACTTCGACCGGCAGGAGCGTCACCGCGGCTTGGTGTTCCCCCTTACTACGGCAAAAGGCGAAGTGATGCATGTCGCCCTGGACTGCGATTACTTCGAATATGAAGATGAGCTGCTGCGGATGGATATCGTCCGGGACGTGACGGACGTGAAGCTTACGGAGGACCGGATCCGGGAGATGGCGTACACCGATCCCCTGACTCGTGTCGGAAACCGGGCTCTGTTCCACAAACGGTTCGGTGAGCTTGCCAAAGAGAACCCGGACCGGCGGATGGCCGTCCTGCTGCTGGATCTCGACCGGTTCAAGCAGATCAACGATGTCCTCGGTCACGGCACGGGCGATCAGCTGCTCCAGCATGTGGCGGAATCCCTGAAGTCGGCGGTCCCGGGGCCGCATCTCATCGCAAGACTGGGCGGGGACGAGTTCCTTGTCCTGCTTGCCGACCTGGACCGCGGGGAAGCGGAGGACCTGGCACACCTCATACTGAAGGAGATCCGCCGGCCGTTCGTGCTTGACAGCCAGGAGCTTCACTTGACGTCGAGCATCGGCATCGCCCACTACCCCGAGGACGGTACGGATACCGAGACGCTCATGAAGCATGCCGACAATGCCATGTACCGGGCGAAGAGCCTTGGGAAGAACCGCGTCAGCGTCTATGATCTGGAGATGAACCGCTTGTCCGAAGCCCGCTTCAGCCTGGAACAGCGGCTGCGGCTGGCTCTCGACCGCGGCGAGCTCGTCCTGCATTACCAGCCACAGGCGGAGCTCTCTTCCGGCCGGATCATCGGCATGGAGGCCCTCATCCGCTGGAATGCGCCCGGTGCCTCCGGCCTGGTCCCTCCGGTCGAGTTCATCCCGGTGGCGGAGGAGTGCGGCCTCATCGTGCCGATCGGCCAGTGGGTGCTGGGGGAAGCGTGCAGGCAGAACAAAGCCTGGTACGACCTCGGGCAGCGATGGACCGTCTCGGTCAATGTGTCGGCCGCCCAGCTCATGCGCTCCGGATTCCCTGAAGAGGTGCGTGCCGTCCTGGAGCAGACCGGTCTTCCGCCGGAGCTGCTCATCCTCGAGATCACCGAGACGGCCGCCGTGCGGGACCTCGAGCACACCCGCCGGATGCTGCTGGATCTGGCCCAGCTCGGCGTCTCGATCTCCCTCGACGATTTCGGGACGGGCTATTCGTCGCTCGGACTCATCCGGCAGCTCCCGGTGAAGACGATCAAGATCGACCGCTCGTTTGTGCAGGAGATGACGGACGAGGGCGGCAACGGCGCGATCGCCGAAGCCCTGATCACCCTGGCCCTGAGCTTCGGCATGGGGACGGTGGCCGAAGGGGTGGAGACCGAGGAGCAGCGCGAACGGCTGGCCCGCAGCCGCTGTGCGGCGATTCAGGGCTACCTGCTCAGCAGGCCGGTGCCCGCTCAGACGATCACGAAGAAGTTTGCCGGCGGGGAATAACGGCTGACAAGCTTGAGCGGGCTTGCAGGCATTCGGCAGGAAGACTCCCTTCCGCCGTGTCTGCTGCCTGCAGTCCGTAACACAAAGAAAGCGGAGGCCCGGGCCTTCGCTTTCTTTGTGGTGTGCTTTCTTTGTGTTATGCTTTCTCGGGTTCTATGCTTCCTTGGCTGTCATGCTTCCAAGGATGCTAGGCTTCCCTACCTTTGAATGCTATGCTTCCTCGGGACGCAGCTCCTTGCGCATCCGGACATGCCAGATGCCCGCGTCAAGGAACGGCTCCTTCGAGATCGTCTCGTAGCCGAGCTTGCGGTAGAAGGCTTCGGCCTGCACCTGTCCGTCAAGAATGACGGCCGGCACGCCCGCCTTCCGCACATCCTGCTCCATCGCCTCGATGATCGTCCGGCCGAGGCCTTGTCCGCGGCGGGAATTCAGCACCGCGATCCGCTGCAGCTTGGCCGTCTCCCCGTCATACATGCGCCAGCGTCCGGTGCCGACCGGCTCTTCTCCATCCCGCAGCAGCCAGTGGCGGCAGGCGGCAGGACTTGCATCGAACTCGTCGATCTCTTCCTCCTCCGGCACCTGCTGCTCTTCTACGAACACACGCCTGCGGATGCCGAAGCATTCCTCAAGCTGTTCGGTTGTCTCTACGGGGATTGCCAACACTCCCACAACCCATTCCTCCTCTATGCTGCAGGGTGCCCGGCTGTTACGCCTCCAGGACCCGCTTCTCTCCAGGCTGCATTGATATCCCTCGGATGCCCTGCTGCGACAGCCCTGCCGCGAACTTCTCCGCATCCTGGCGGATCGGCGGGAAGGTGTCGAAGTGCAGCGGCACGACGGACTTCGCTCCGAGCCAGGCGGCGGCGGTCGCCGCGTCTTCCGGCCCCATCGTGAAGACATCGCCGATCGGCAGGAAGGCCAGATCAATGCTGTGGCGCTCGCCGATCAGCTTCATATCCGAGAACAGCGAGGTGTCGCCGCTGTGGTAGATCGTGAAGCCGGCCCACTTGATGACGAAGCCGCCCGGCATGCCGCCGTAGATGATCTTCTTCTCTTCCTCCAGCACGATGCCCGAGCTGTGCAGCGCCGGCGTCATCTCGACATCCGCGTAGCCGAGCGATGTCCGCCCTCCGATGTTCATCGCGAAGGTCTTCAGCCCCTGCCAGCCCATATAGGCGGCCAGCTCGAAGGTGGCGACCACCGTGGCGTCGTTCGCTTTGGCGATCGGCACCGTATCGAGAATATGATCCGCATGCGCATGCGTCAGCAGGATATGATCTACTTTGACGTCCTCGGGACGGGTAACGGCCAGTCCGTTGCCCGAAATGAACGGATCGATAATCAGGGAATGGCCTCCGTGCGTCAGCTGGACGCAGGAATGCCCATGATACCATACTTCCATTGCGATTCACTCCTTCTTCGACGAAAATGTGAGGGATGCCCGGCAGACGGTTTTTCCCCTCTTAATTGTAACGGGTACCTGTCCCGAATTCAAAATAGCGGCCGGCCTCCACCTGCCCGAAGCCATGCTGAAGAGGCCCGCATAAGTGCCGGCCTCCTCTGATGTCCCTTTCCCTATCTCAATTGGGAATCTGCACCGCATGCCTGCTTCACTTCAGCAAACCGGGCTTCGAAGGAGCAGCTCCGGCCGGCCCCTCCTCAGGAAGCGAATGCCTTCTTGAGCGCCTCGCGTACGCGGTCTTTATTGAACGGCTTCACGATAAAATCACTGGCTCCCATGGAAACCGCCCGGATCAGCAGCGCCTGCTGCCCCATGGCCGACACCATGATCACCTTCGCTTCAGGGTCGCGGCTGCGGATCTCCTCGAGTGCCGTCATCCCGTCCATCTCCGGCATCGTAATATCGAGCGTAACAAGATCCGGTTTGATCTCCTCATATTTTGTCAGCGCTTCCATCCCGTTGCTCGCCTCGGCCGCAATCTCGTACCCCAGCTCCTGGATCACATTCTTCAGAATCATGCGCATAAACAGCGAATCATCGACAACCAGTATCTTTTTCATATCGAAACAGCCCCCATCTCTACCGTTGTAGCCCACTTTGTGAACCTTCTCCAAATTCATACCAAAGACCCCGCTCATGCTGTTACAGGGGGTGTGAGAGCTGTATCTTGTGCCGTCCTCCCAGGTACACCGCATCAAGAACGGGAACTGCAGGCGGAACGAACGTGTCCCAAAATCCGGAAAGCATCCGATGGTATCTCACATTATAGCACTGCTCTCCAAAAAAAGACAAGACAGAGGGCCGCCTCCGCCACCGGGGAAAAGAAAGTGGCCCCCCGCTCCCCCCCTTGATATAATGGATGGGACCAAATGCCGGCAGGAGAGGATGAGGCAAAGGATGAACAAAGAGATCAGATGGGGCATCATCGGCTGCGGCAATGTGACGGAAGTCAAAAGCGGTCCGGCGCTCCAGCAGGCCGACGGCTCCCGGCTGACCGCCGTGATGAGAAGAGACGGGCGGCTTGCGGAGGATTACGCAAGAAGGGCACGGCATACCGAAATGGTACGACCAGGCCGAAGATCTCATTGCGGACGAGGAAGTGGACGCCGTCTATATCGCAACGCCGCCCGCGTTCCACAAATCGTATGCCATTGAAGCGTGCCGGGCCGGCAAGCCCGTGTACGTCGAGAAGCCGATGGCGCTGAATGCGGCGGAATGCGAAGAAATGACGGCCGCCTCCGAACGCAGCGGCGTCCCCATCTACGTCGCCTACTACCGGAGGGCGCTTCCGCGGTTCGTTCAGGTGAAGCAGTGGCTGGACGCCGGAGCGATCGGCGAGGTGCTTGCCGTCAATACCATGCATGTGGCCAGGCCCAAGCCGGATGAGGTGAACGGCACCTCGGCCTCCTGGCGGACCCGGCCCGAGCTGTCGGGCGGCGGCTACTTCTTCGACCTGGCGAGCCATACGCTCGACCTGCTTGATTACCTGCTCGGCCCCATCGGCGCCGCCAGCGGGTTCTCCTCGAACCTCGGCGGCTACTATGAAGCCAAGGACACGGTAACGGGCGCCTACCGGTTCGAATCCGGCGCGCACGGCACCGGCACCTGGTGCTTTGCGGCGGACCGGAACCTGGAGTATAACGAAATAACAGGCACCCGGGGACGCATCGAGTTCTCCACCTTCACCGAAGCGCCCGTACGGCTGCTGCGGGACGGGTCCGTGGAAGAGCTGCTCATCCCGAATCCCGCCCACGTGCAGCAGCCGCTCATCCAGCATATCGTGGACGAGCTCCTCGGACGCGGAAGCTCCCCGAGCACTGCGGCCACAGCTATCCGGACGAGCCGGGTGATGGATGCGCTTGTGCGCTGACATCCGCGTAAGTCCTACCTTATTTGAACGAAAGAAGCGGCTTCCCATGAAAAAAGTAACGATCAACGACATCGCCAGGGCGGCGAACGTTGCCAAATCGACGGTGTCCAAAGTCATGAACGATGCGCCAACCGTATCCCCCGACACCAAACGCCGGGTGCGGGCCATCATGAAGCAGATGAACTATACGCCGAGCACCATCGCCACCCAGCTGGCAAGACAGAGCAGCTCCACGATCGGAATGCTGGTCGACTTGTCACGAAGGGCCGATTTTCTCAACCACTTCTTCTACACGATCATCGGCGGAATCGAGAGTGTGGCCGGCCCGCTTCATTACGAGCTGACGATCTCGAACATCCAGTCTTCGGGCCCGGACAACTTCATGAACCGGCTGGTCCGCGGACGTAAGGTCGACGGGCTCATTATGGAGAAATCCATCCTGACGCGGGAACAGGTCGATGAGCTGCTTCAGCTCGAATTCCCCTTCGTCTCCATCGGGCGGATTGCGGATACCGAAGGGGTCAGCTCCGTCGATATCGACAACGCCCTCGGATCCGGCATGCTGACGGACCACCTCGTGGAGCAGGGCTGCCGGAAGCTTGCGTTCCTGGGCGGCGAGCCCGCCGACTCGATCTTCGAAAGCCGCAGCACGGGGTTCCACCGGAGCCTGAAGGCCCACGGCCTCGAAGGCACGGTCTCCTGCTGCGAAGGAAGCGCAGCCGAAGGATATCGGCTGACGAAGGAGCTCCTGGCTTCGGGATATGCCCCCGACGGGATCATCACCATCAGCAATTACGTCGCCTTCGGCGTGCTCCAGGCGCTGCAGGAAGCGAACTTCCGCGTCCCGGGGGACATCTGCGTCGCCACCTTCGACGACTATCCGCTGGCCCCCTACACGACGCCGCCGCTCACCTGTCTGCATCTCGACACCTTCGAGCTCGGCATCCACGCGGCCTCCATGCTCATGGAGCGGATCGACGGCTCGGTGACCGGGGTGGAGAACCGTCTCCTCCTGCCTACGCTGATTCCACGAGCCTCCACTCAGCGCCAGCGGTTGAAGGAATAGTCGTAATCTTTAATGCTTTTATCTTTTTCTGCCAGCAAGATGTAAGTGTGATGGTTCTTTTTTATCTTTTGTCTTTTATCTTTTTCTGCCAGCGAGATGTATTATTTTTGTAAGTGACCTTTGAGCGAAGCTCAACGGAACGCAAAAATAATTACATCGAGCGAAAATAATAAGCCGCCAATCCAGCATCTGCAGGATTGGCGGCTTTGGCGTATTCCGGCCCTATCCGGTCCGGCAGCAGGGGCGTCTACCCCTTCTTCGTTCCGTTCTCCAGCTCGTCCCAGAACCGGCTGAACGCCTCGGGCTTCAGGGGCGGGCTGTAATAATAGCCCTGCACCTGATCGCACTTCTGCTCGCGCAGAAACTCCAGCTGCTCACGGGTCTCCACGCCTTCGGCGATCACCGACAGCTTCAGGTGATGGGCCATGGCAACGATCGTGGCGACGATCGACGCCCCGCTCTCCTCCTTGAAGAGGTCGCGGACAAAGGACTGGTCGATCTTCAGCTTGTCGATCGGGAACCGGTTCAGGTAGCTCAGCGAGCTGTAGCCCGTACCGAAGTCGTCCATGCTGACTTTGACGCCGAGCGCCTTGAGCAGGTAGAGTGTGCCTTCGGTGGCCGCGGCATTCATCGCCATGCTCTCGGTGATCTCAAGCTCGAGATACTGCGGCGTAAGACCGGAATCGGCGAGGGCGGACTGCACGATCTCCACGAGGTTCGGCTGCTCGAACTGCTTGATCGACAGGTTGACGGACACCGGCACGGGCGCCCGGCCTTCGAGCTGCCAAGCGCGGTTCTGCCGGCAGGCGGTCCGCAGCACCCAGCTGCCGATCGGATTGATGAGACCGTTCTCTTCCGCCACCGGGATGAAGACACCCGGCGGAATATACCCGCGCTCCGGATGCCGCCAGCGCACGAGCGCCTCCGAGCCGATCAGGTTCCCGAACATATCGAGCTGCGGCTGGTAATGCACCTCGAACTGCTCCCGCTCCAGAGCCTCGCGCAGTCCCTTCTCGAGCTCCAGCTTCTCCCTTGTCGCGGCATCCATCTCCGCGGTGTACGCCAGCGCTCTGCCGAGCCCCTCCTTCTTCGACTGGAACAAGGCTGTGCCCGCGTGCTCCAGCAGAAGCTCATGGTTATCGCAGCCGGCCGACAGGTCGTAGCCTGCGCTGACACTGAGATGCAGCTTGTGCGCATCCAGGTCATACTGCCGGCTGAGCGCCTCCATGATCCGGCCGGCCAGCTTCTCCGGTTCCCCCTGTCCCCCGCTCCAGGGGAAGAGGACCGCGAATTCGTCGCTGCCGATCCGGGCGGCCGTACCGGCCTCGCCCGCCTCCGACCGGAGTCTTCCGGCAAGCTGGCGCAGGAGTTCATCTCCCAGTCTTGCCCCGATCGAGTCGTTCAACATTTTGAATCGGTCGATGTCGAGCAGCAGCAGCATCGCACCGGGGTTCGTGCCAAGCTCCCGGATCCGGGCAAGCAGATACCGGCGGTTCGGCAGTCCCGTGAGATCATCATGGTAGGCCATATGCTTGATCAGCTGCTCGGCCTCCCTGTTCCTCGTAATATCCTGAATAATGCCGTAGACGCCGGTGACCTCTTCGTCTACGACAATCGGCACCGTAGTAACGATGACGGCCACCTCATGCCCCCGCTTATGCCGAACTACGGACTCGAACTTAACGGACGAATTCTCGGAGACAGCCTGGTGAAAATACCTCTGAAGGTCTCCCGGGTTCGAGGCGGAGCGGAGCTCGGTCAGATGAATTTCCAGCGACTCCTCCTGGGTGTACCCCGTGATCCTTGTCACCGCCGGATTGACAGCGGTAACCCTGCCCTGCAGATCAAAGGCGACAACCCCGTCTAGATTATGCTCGAACAGCGATTTGAACTGCTGCTCGCTCTCCGACAGCTTGGCCGTGGCACTGGCGATCCGGCGGTCGAAGAAGGCCGTCACGAGGGCGGTGGACAGCACGATCAGCGTGGCGAGGCCAACCGCATAACCAAGATACGCGCCTCCCATCACCATGCCGTGGGCCGAAGCCCCGCTTTCGGTAAAGTGCGCCGCCGCCATCCCCGTGTAGTGCATGCCGACAATGGCCCCGCCCATGACAAGACCGCTGATCAGCTTGCGGTAGAAGGCCCTGATGCCGCCTTCCCCGCGGAAGTAAAAGGTAAGCCACATGGCCGCCGCCGAAGCGCCTACGGCGATGACAAGCGATGCGGCAAAAGGCACCGGCGCATACGTGATGACAGCTTCCATCCGCATGGAAGCCATACCGGTATAATGCATAGCCGCCACCGCGCTGCCCATAAGCAGGCTCCCAGTGCTCAGCCGGCCCACGGTCAGCTGCGGCCGGGCGATCATGAACAAGGCTGCATAGGATCCCAGAACCGCAAACAGCATGGACAGCAGAACGAGCCCGAGATCATAGCTGGTATGTACAGGCAGCCGGAAAGCCAGCATCGCCACAAAGTGCATGGACCAGATGCCGATCCCCATCGCTGCGGCGCCGCAGAGCAGCCAGGCCGAGCGGGCACGGCCTTGCGAAGAAGAAACCCGTCCTCCCATATCGAGAGCGGTATACGAAGCGATGACGGCAATAAGATAGGACAGCAGGACGAGGACCCAGTCATACGAGCCTTCGATACCCTGTTCGGTCGGGTGCATTTCAAGCCTCCTTGATGCGTAATCGTGATGTGTGCTTGGGACGTGCAGAACAATTACTCATATTATAGTGAGGGGCATGGTACGGTGTCTACCCATTTTGTCGAATTATGAACTATTATCTCATATTTTTGTCGAACATTATAATGGAAGACCCGCCGCATTACAGACGGGTCCCATCATATACCGGATTAAAGCTTGAAAATGGCAAGTGAATCCTGCAGGTCTTCCGCCAGGCGGGAAAGCATGGCGGATGCGGCCGCAATCTCCTCCATCGTCGCATTCTGTTCCTCCGCCGAAGCGGCCACGCCCTGGGCATGCTGGGAAGCTTCCTGCGCCACGCCCGAGATCACGTTAATGTCGGAGACCACCTGGGCGGTCTCGTGACGGATCTGCTGCGCATCCTGCACCGCCTTCTGCGCGATGGCGTGAACCCCTTCGATCGAACGGCGGATATGCTCGAACGCCGAGCCCGCCTGTCCGATGATAACCGTGCCTTCCTTCACCGCCGCATTGCCTTCTTCCATCGAAGTCATTGCATGCGTGATGCCTCCCTGGATCTCGGTGATCAGGGCATGAATCTGGTCGGCGGCCATCCGGGACTGCTCCGCGAGCTTGCGCACTTCCTCGGCGACGACGGCGAAGCCTCTGCCGTGTTCGCCCGAGCGGGCCGCTTCGATAGCCGCATTGAGCGCGAGCAGGTTCGTCTGCGTGGCGATCGTCGAGATCAGGGAGACGATGTCGCCGATCTGCGCCGACTTCTCTCCGAGGGCGAAGACATATCCGGACGATGCGGACACCTTCTCCTCAATGCGGCCGATCTGCGCGACCGACTCGCCTACGACCAGGTTCCCCTGCCGGGCGTGGCCGATCGCTTCGTTCGACGTATTCGAAACGTCTTCGAGCGAGCGGTTGACCCCGTCTACGCTGCGGTCCAGCTGGCGCGAAGATTCGAGCGACTGCTGCATCGTGCGGCTCTGCTTCTCGGAGCCGTCGGCGATCTCCTGTACCGCCACCGTGATGACTTCCGTGGCCTGCGCCGTCTGTTCGGCCGAAGCCGTCAGCTGCTCGGAGGTGGCGGCAACCTGCTGCGAAGCGAGAATGATGTTCGACAGCTTCTCCCGCAGGCTTACGGCGAGGCCGCCGATGTCCTTCGAGAGATCGCCGACTTCGTCCCGGAGCGTTATCACCGGCGCTTCCGCCGTGAGGTCGCCTTCGGCGATGCGGGACACATAGGCCGACAAGCGGCGGATCGCCCCGCCGATCTGCATGGAGATCCAGGCGGCTGCCGCGACGGCGAAGAGCATGGCGATCAGGCCGAGCGTGATCATGATCGTTTTGCTCGACGTGATGATCCGGCCCGCAGCCGTCGATTGCCGCTCAGCTTCCGCCCGGTTGGCTTGGACGAGCTCCTCAGCCGAAGCATTGGCCTTCCGGCTGAGGTATTTCATCAGATTGATCGTTTTGGTCTCGGCAAGCGAGCTCCCCGGCGTCTCCACTTCCTGGATCAGCTGCGGGATGGTGCCCTCGAAGGCTTCCCAGTCATTCGTGAACTGGTAGTAGAGCCCTTCCGTACCGTGCCCCTGCGGCATGCTCTCGTACTTGGCGCGAAGCTCCTTCATCTTCTCCTGCTCGTCTGCGATCGCCTTCTTCAGCTCCTGGATTTCGCTGTACTTGGCGGTGCTCAGCATCTGGAGCATGCTGTTCTCCATGTTCTTCATTGACTGGCCCATGTCATTGATCAGGATAACCTGCTGGAGATGGACCGAGGTGATTCGGGTTACGGCGTCGCCCAGCATGGAAATCCGGAAGAGGCCGACCGCGTTCGCGATCACCAGCAGGAACGTGCAGAGCAGGAACCCGCTGATCAGTTTGGCGCGTATGGAAAATCTCATGACAGTTCTCTCTCCCTCTTATGATTGACCGCTGCCCTTACGGCTGCGGCCACTGTTCCTTCGGAACGCCCTGGAAGACGTCCTCCATGGCGGCGTAACCCGCTTTGACGACCGTAGTCGCCACATTCTCTTTCGTGACGACCACCGGCTCCAGGAGATGCGACGGAACGTCTTTTTTGCCGTTCGGCACCTTATGGTTGGATACCGGCTCCTGCCCTCCGGCAAACGCCAGGGCCGCATCGGCCGCGGCTTTCGCCATGTTCTCAATCGGCAGGAAGATCGTCATGGCCTGCGTGCCGCGGACGACGCGCTGAAGCGCCTCAAGCTCGGCATCCTGGCCGGATACCGGCACCTTGCCTGCCAGCCCCAGCTCGCTCAAGGCTTGTACGGCTGCGCCGGCTGTCCCGTCGTTGGCAGCGACTACGCCCTGAATGCTGCCACCTGTCCGGGCAAGCGCCGCTTTCATATGCTTGTACGCTTCCTCCGGCTTCCAATCCGCGGAATAGTCGTCGGCCACGACCGTGACCCGGTCCTTGTGCTTCTCCAGCACCCGGATGGACCCGTCGCGCAGCAGAACGGCGTTGTTGTCGGTCTGACCGCCGCCGATATACACATAATTGCCCTGTGGAGCCCGCTTCAGGATTTCCTCCGCCTGCAGCTCCCCGACTTTCACATTATCGATCGAGACATAGAAGTCCGTATCGGCATTCTTGATCAGGCGCGCATAAGACAGCACCTTGACGCCCTTGCTGTGGGCCTTCTCTATGACGGCCCCCAGGAGAGGCGACTCCGTATTCTGGGCGACGATGACGAGCACATCCACCCCGCGCTCAAGCAATTTCTCCGCCTGGGCGGCCTGCTTGTTCTCGTCCCCTCCTGCAGTCAGCGTAATCACGTCGGCGCCCGCCTCGCGGATCGAGGCTTCGAAGTGATCGCGGTCCCGCTGCCACCGCTCGTCGATCAGGTTGTGCATCGAGAAGCCGATGACCGTTTTATCCTGCTGCCCAGCCGGTTCCGCCGGACTGCATGCGGTAAGCAGCAGAAGCAGTGCACCGCCGATCAGTCCTGCTTTGGTTGTCAACCGTGACATTTCATTGACCCCTTTTTTCACTAAGTTTGAACGGATGAACTGCACCCGGTCCATAATCTAGTATCGGATAAGAGGCCCGAAGCTTGAATAGACCGACCTAAAATGCTGCAATGGTATAACCTGCCAAAGCCCTTATCAGCGCACAAAAAACACCGGCGCCGTCTGCGCCGGTGTCTCCCGGTGGCCGGAGGCAAACCTCCGGTCCCTGAATCCTTACGATCTGCTGCTGCCTTGGTTCTCCTCGTTATCGCCGTCAAAAAAATCGGCCACGTTCTGGGCCGCATTCTGCGCCGCATCGACGGTGTTCTCCGCCGCATTCCGCACGAACTCGCCTGCGGACTGCAGTCCATTGCGGGCCGCTTCCGTGGTATCTTCCATGAAACCGTCTTGATTTTCGTTTTGGTTCTGATTCCGGTTCTGTCTGGACATTGTTGTAGCACCTCCTTTCCCTATAATGAAATCCAAAGGTTAGGTTGCGTTACTGCCGCACACTCTATACACGCTTATTTCCAGCGGGTAAGGACAAAACCGCAGACCACCACGCCCAGCCCCGCGTAAGTTCTCCAGGTCGGCACTTCCTTCAGGAAGAGGTAGCCCATCACCACACACACCAGGATCTCGAGCCCCTTCGAGACCGTCAGGGCGAAGGTCAGGCTCTGGAAGGCACGGTACAAATATTTTACCCCGTATCCGATCATCACGTTGGAGAAGAACATCAGGGGGAGCATCCGCAGCTGGAACCACAGCATCGGCCCGAAGCCGGGGTCAATCGCCTTCGCCTGGTAGGAGAAGATGGCGTTAATGATGGACAATCCGGCCGCCAGCAGCCCGAAGCCATACATAAGGTTCATATCCTCCGCTCCTTTCTTGGGTCCGTCGTTCATAGGATTACCATCCCCAACTCCCTGCCAAAGTAAGCGGATGGGAACTCGCGGGGGTCAGGCCGTTTCCGGCTTGCCCGTTACGCCTTGTCAGAACCAACTCCCCCCTGTATGCTTGGACCATGAAATGTCAGAAAGGAGGGCTTGCCGTATGGCTGTTGTATTGTTCCTGCTTGCCGGCTTGGCTGAGATCGGCGGAGGGTACCTGGTGTGGCTCTGGCTGCGGGAGGGCCGGTCCCTGTGGCTCGGCCTCACCGGATGCCTTGTTCTGGTCGCTTACGGGATCATTCCGACGCTGCAGAGCTTCCCGTCGTTCGGACGGGTCTATGCGGCTTACGGCGGCGTATTCATAGTTCTGGCCGTGCTGTGGGGATGGCTCATTGACAGGAAAACACCGGATCTCTACGATTGGATCGGCGCTGTGGTATGTACCGCAGGCGTGGCGATTATGCTGTGGGCGCCCAGGGGATAATGGGCTCGCTGAATATCCTGGAGCTCCAAGGGGAACCTTAGATACAACAAAAAGCGCCACCGGCATGTCTCCGGTGACGCAGTGTCTGTGCGCAGCCAAGGCTGCAGCTTACCTTACAATTTACAGGGCGCTGCCGCCAAAAATAAAGCGGCCTTCCCAGTGGCGGCCCGTGATCGTGTCGACCTTCACGCCGCCGGTTCCCCAGGTGTTGAGCATTTTGCCGTCACCGAGGTAGATCCCGACGTGAGTGATGCGCTGTGCGGACTTGTCCATGCCGGAATAGGCGCTGAGCGAAGAGCCGCGGTAAGACATGAAGAACACAAGGTCGCCGCGCTTCAGGTTGTCGATATCCGTGACGATCCGGCTGGAGTGCTCGCGCACATAATCAGCCTGCGTCCGGGAGTTCGAAGGCAGCGTAACGCCCAGTGCGTCCTTGAAGGCTTGTCTGACGAAGTCCGAGCAGTCGAAGGTCGCCACGGTGCTGCGGTCGGAACCGTACTCGTACGGAGTTCCGAGGTATTTCATTCCTGCCGCGATGACCTTCTCCACCTTCTGGGTGGACGTTGTGGAGGAAGAAGTACCGCCGCTTGTCGTGCCGGCCGGTGCTGCCGATGCCGTTTCTTTATACGAAGCAGAGATGTATTTGGAGCTTGTCGATACATAGCCGGTCACACCGTTCTTGTCCTTCACCTTGTACCAATAGCTGTTGACCTTGTCCAGGATCGTGACCGTCTCGCCCTCCTGCAGGTACCGGATGCGGGCCGCATCCGTGTCCGCCGCTTTGCGGAAGGAAACGCCGCTGACGATCTTCCCTGTGTTCGAGGCTGCGGCCGTACCGGTCGAAGTCGTCCGGGGTGCCGATATATATTTGCTGCTCGACGAAACGTAGCCCGTTACGCCGTTCTTGTCCGTCACTTTATACCAGTAGTCGTTCACCTTGCTGACGACCGTAACCTTCTCGTCTTCCTGCAGGTAACGGATCCGTGCCGCATCCGTGTCCGGTGCTTTGCGGAAGCTGACGTCACTTACGATGGTCGACGTGGTCGCCGCCTGGGCTTGTCCCTGCGGCAGGGCGAAAACGCCTGCGATCAGGGCTGCGGAAGCTGCTGTAATGATACGTTTCATATTTGCTGTATCCCTCCTGGGTGTTTGTGTTGTTGAGAATTTAGACAAATTCCCCCGAGCAGATGCCCCTGTTCCTGAGGCTGCTCCATCATAACACAAGCCACCCGCCGGGAGGGCTGGTAGTTCTTGGCCCGCGGCTTGGCATGCGCAGCGCAAAAAGTCCTTTTCCCTCGTTTGTCGCCATGGGAAAGGACTTTTTTCGTTTCAGGCGTCTTTGCATCCGTTTCTGTGGGCCATGCGTCAATTCATGATTTTGACCTGATCGATATAGAAGGTCCCCGTCTCTCCCGATCCTCCGGCAAACTCGATGCGGTCCAGGGCGCTGACCGTGCTGCGGAAAGGAACGCCCGATGCCTTGAGCTGCCCGTTCACATACACATCCGTCTTGTCCGACGCCGGATTGGCAATGAGCTTCACCGTATACCAGGCTTCCGGAGACAGGGTCTGGAGAACGATATCGCTGCCCGTGCCGCTGCGGTAGATCAGCCCCGACGCGGTGGTAAGCAGCTCGGCCGCATAGACAGCCGCGTGCTTCAACCCGAACCTGGCATTCGGGAACAGCGCCATGTACATGAACTTCCACTCCGCTTCAATAATGCCGTACTGGTCCGGGAAGACTTTGACGGCCGAAGCCGTTCCGGAGGTGCTGGTATCCCAGATTTTGAGGCTCTTGTCCGCTGCCGTCGGCGTGTTCCATACGACGGCGCTCGTATTGGCCGCCTTGGAAACCGTCCATCCGCGCGGTGCGGCGGTAGACGTCAGGGCGTCGAACTTCTCGTCGACCAGCCGCAGGCCGCCCTTCGTCACACTCGGGAAGTTCCATGCGAAGTGGCTGGCCAAATACATGATCGGCCCTTTCACCGAAGCGAAAGACTTATAGGCAGGCTCATCATAATAATCGGACATCGCCTCGAACAGATTATAGCCCCACTCTTCATCGGAGACGGGCATCCGCGGATTCGCCCCATACGGCCATTGGTCCGGGCGGTTCATGTAGAACAGCAGGTAATCGAGTGCCTGCTTGATCGTCCTGCCGCCCGGGGAGGTCCACTGGAACAGGTCGATGCCGGCCGCTTCCTTGGCGATCTGGGCGGCAGCCGTCATCGGTGCCAGCGCAAAATACGTATACCACAGCCCGCTCGCTCCCCTGCCGGCCTCATGCGGCATGGACCCGTCGGCCGCGATGCTCGAATCGATCTTGTTCTTGAGGCGGGTAATCTCGGCGTTCAGGAGGACGGGATCATCCTTGTAGTAATAGGCCGCCATCGCGCCGTAGATGCCCCAATCCCCCCAGTTGTTGCTCCGGGTCTTGATCGGATTCGCCGCCCTCGCCAGGTATACATTCGTAAGCCAGTTCGAGAAGGCCGTCTTGTCCGCTTCGCTCCAGCCGCTGTAATCCCGGAGGAGCTCCGCCGCATGGATGAATCCCACACCGGAATAGGTCATCACCAGGGGACCGTCGGTGCCGCTTACCGCGGTATTCCGGAATGCCCAATCGTTCAGAATGGCCTTCGCCTTCTCCGCATAGGCCGTTCTGCCCGTCAACCGGTAAGCCAATGCCGAAGCATAGGCGGCGCGGACATCGGTATGAAGCACCTCGGAAGCCCCGGTATGCCCGGCCGGATCCTCATAGTAGCCCGGCACGTGAAAATCGGCGGAAGCGCTCGGAGGTTCCGACAAATAAAAATCCGCTCGCGGGATCAGTTCCTTCATGGCATCCGCCCACGGCTGCAATCCCCCTGCGATATTTCGCTTGGCGGAAGCGAGCTGCGCTTCGGAATGCACTCCCCCCGGATGGGGATATGCCGCCGCAGCGGACGAGAAGACCAGCCCTGCGGCCAATCCTGCTGCCGCCAGAACCGGCAGTTTCCGTCTCCCCTGGTTTCTCATCACATTATGCCCCCCTGCGTCCCCTGAATAAGCCAAAAAAACCGAATGCGGCGGCCGGCCTCCCCTTTATTCGTCAGCGTCTAATCCGCATCCCGAATCAAGGACAGGTACCGTTCGCGCATTCGGATTGGAATTCATGGAGGATGCTCCTGCTGTCAACGCTTCCGCACTGCTCGTGCGGAAATCATTCCCGTTTATCTTAGCATGATTCCTTACTGGGGACATGGGCGAAAGGATAGAGAGAAGTGCGTCCATCTTACTGCATGAAGGAGATAAACGCAGCGTATTCCAGGAGCTCCGGATCGAACCTTACCTTGGGCAGGAAACTGGCCCTGTCTTTTCCATTTTTACCGCGCCCGCTTCCTCCTCCCCCCTAGCTCCACTTCGAGCTCGCTGCCTGGTAGAAGAGCGTGTTGATCACTGTGACCAGCAGCGCAACCGGGAAGAAGCGGCGGAGCTTCGTCGTATCCATGAACAGCAGCGAAAACCATGGGATGCTGAGCAGAGACCACAGGATCAGCTGATTCAACAAGAGACCATTCCTCCCGCTCCAAAGTCACTCCCCTCTGTATGAGGCAATTCGAGGTAAGGTATTCCGCCCGGGGGGCATAAGGAATTCCAAATCAACCATACTAAATCAAAAATACTCAACCTGCGGGGTGAACGATGGAAACAGCACATAACATTCCGTTAACGGCGCCGGAAATCTCCAATCTCTGGTCAGGCTATCAGGGGGACACACTGTCCAGGTGTGTTTTGACCCATTTTGCCGCCCACGTGGAAGATACGGAGGTCCGGGAGCTCATAGCCTATGCGCTTGAGCTGTGCGACAAGCATATTACGCGGCTGCTGGGTTATTTTGAAACCGAAAAAATCCCGGTTCCCCAGGGCTTCGGGGACGAGGACGTCGATCCGAAAGCCCCCCGCCTCTTCTCGGACATCTTCTATCTCGGATACCTTCTCAATATGGGCAAACAGGGGATGGCGCTGTACGCTTACTCGGTTCCCGTCTCGTCCAGGCAGGATATCCGCGAGTATCTGTCCGAATGCCTTGCCTCTTCTTCTGCCCTCTATAACCGGACGCTGGATCTTATGCTGGCGAAGGGGGTATATGTCAGGCCTCCCCGCATCCCGGTTCCGGAAGCTCGTGAGTATGTGCACAAGGAAAGCTACTTCTATGCGCTCTTCGAGGACAAGCGCCCGGTGAACGGTCCGGAGATCGCCCACTTGTACGCCAACATCGTGACGAATCTGATGGGCAAGGCGCTGACCCTGGGATTCGCCCAGACCGCCGTATCCAAGGACATCCGGGCTTATCTGCTGAGAGGCCATGAGATCTCGGGGAAGCACGTCGAAGTATTCAGCTCCCTGCTCCGGGACGACGGCCTGCCGGCGCCGAATTACTGGGATGACGGTGTCACGGCCTCCACCACCCCTCCGTACTCCGACAGGCTGATGATGTATCATATCGGGGCCTTGTCAGCGACAGGCGCGGTCAATTACGGTGTGGCCGCCCCTAACAGCACCCGCCGCGATATCACTTCGGTCTATGTGCGGCTGATCGGCGAAATCGCCAAGTACGGAGAAGACGGAGCGGAGCTGATGCTGAAGCATCAATGGATGGAGAAAATCCCGGGCGCCGTGGAACGCGGCAGCCTGGTCCATCAGAGCTAGGCGGCGAGGCTCCGGAGATCGGCAGCAGCCGGATGGGGAAGTTGCCCGGCATGCCCCGCCCATCAGCAAATAAACCGGGAAGGCGCGGACGCCTTCCCGGTTTTCTTTTCAATCCAAAACCTTATCGATTAAGCCTTGGCAGGGATGCCCTTCCGGCGGCCCGCCTCATCTCCGCCCTGTCGGCGCAGCTTGCGGAGCAGGGGCATCAGATAACGGTCCACACCGAACCGGCCCGCATTCGTTCCGGCCATCAGGACAATCACTCCGAGCAGGACCAGCCAAGGGTTCGTGCTGACCGTACCGGCGAAGAGGAACATGAAGTTCATCAGGAGACCGAAGAACGCGGCTGCCGTCGTCAGCGCACCCAGGATCAGGCCAAGGCCCACCAGCGTTTCCCCTGCGGGAATCAGGAAGTTGATCACTTTCACGTTCGGCAGGGCGAAGTTCTGCAGGAAGGCTGTGAAGGTTGGATAGACCAGCTCGCCCGTCGCCTTATCGAGCACCGGCTTCGCGATGGCCCCCTTGAGGAAGCCTGCGGCATCGAAGCCGCCTGTCAGCTTATGAAAGCCTGCGGTGAACCATTGATAACCGACATACAAGCGAAGAATGAGCAGCAGTCCGGCGGCATACACGTTGTCTCTCAGGAATCGGGTAAGCATAGTGAACATCTCCTTGTGTCGTTCGGGTTATTATGAAGCGCAGCACCTTCGTGATTTTTTTCACAATATAGGATGGGCGTCAGAGCCATGTTACCGGCTTCGCGGCCTCTTTTCTTCTTTTTCTTCTTTTTGCTCCTGAGGTGCTGTCCCTCATGTCTCTACTATAGCACGGCCCCAAGGCGCAGGATGTGAAGCGGATCACACAAGGAACAAAAACAGAGAAGCCCGGCATCTGTGGGATACCGGGCTTACTCCAGCGTTATGAACGCTCCCTTCCAAGAAGGAGCGGCCGTTACACGCTTGTTCTCTCGACCAGTGCAAACGGAACCTCCATCCGCCGCGGTGCGGCACCCGGCTGGACGATCCCGTGATAGAAGGCGCCAAAAGCCTGCCGGCCGATCTCCTGCAGATGCTGGTCAATCGTCGTCAGCTGCAGCGCCTCGGAGATCGGCTGGTTGTCGAAGCCGACGACCGCCAGCTCTCCGGGAATCGCGATCCCGAGCTGCCGGGAACGGGCCAGGACACCGGCCGCAGCCTCATCGCCGGTGACGAGCAGGGCCGACGGCCGGCTCTCCATCGCGGCGATGCGGTCCATTACCCGCATCCCGTCCCGCAGGTCCGTGCAGCCTTCGAAGATCCACTCCGGCTGCACCGGGCGGCCGATCTCTTGCAGCGCGTCGGCATAGGCGGCGTACCTCTGGCGGCTGCTCTCGCTGTCCCGCCTTCCGATGCAGAAGCCGATGTTCCGGTGCCCGCGGCGGATCAGGTACCGCATACCGGTGAGGAAGGCTTCATAGTGATGGGTATAGACACAGGAAATCCCTTCCTGCCGGACCGGCTCGCAGGCAACGAGGAGCCCGTCCGCGGCATAAGCGGCGATCTCAGCCCATGGCAGCTCGTGGGAGCACAGGATCAGCCCGTCCACCTGCTTCGTACGCAGCATCTGCAGATACCGCCGTTCTTCGCCGGCCTCATAATTCGTCTGGCAGAGCAGCGCCGTATACTGGTGCTTCAACGCTTCCTCCATCAGTCCGCCCAGCAGCGCATGGAAGTACGGATGATGACTGAACGGCAGGATGACGCCCACCATGCCTGTCCGCCCCGTGGACAGATGAACAGCATTGGAATTCGGGCTGTACCCCGCACGGCGCATGGCTTCCTCCACCCGTCTGCGCTTCTCGGCGCTGACGTAAGGGTGGCTGTTGAGCACCCGGGATACCGTAGCCACCGAGACCCCGGCCGCCTTGGCAATCTCACGGATATTCGCCATGCCGGTGGGCCTCCCCATGGACGGGGGCCGACGCCGCTCCTGTTTTCATGCGGATCCGCTCCTGTTCTTGATCGGTTTCAGACGGGTTACTTCAACAAATGCTCCCCGCCTGTTCGGATGACTTCCCGGTACCAGTGGAAGCTGAGCTTCTTGATCCGGCGCAGCGACCTGGCATCGGTCTCATCCCGGTCGATATAGACAAATCCATAGCGCTTCTGATACCCGTTGAGCCAGCTGAGCACATCGGTGAACGACCAGGAGCAGTAGCCGATGAGCTCCACCCCTTCGCTCATCGCCTGCTGGCATTGAAGCAGATGGCTTCTCAGGTAAGCGATCCGGTAATCGTCATGGACCGTGTCATCCGCTTCCAGCTTATCGAATTCGCCGAGGCCGTTCTCCGTGATGAAGACAGGGAGGCCGTAGCGGCTCGTGATTCGGCGCATGCCGATCCGCAGGCCGATCGGGTCGATGGCCCAGTCCCAATTCGAGGTCTCGAGATTCGGATTCGCCGCCGTCTTGAACAGCCCCGGCATCCCGGTCGACTGGTTGCTGCCCTTCTGGCCGGTCGTATTCATCCGGCCTTCGGCCACGCCGTCCAGCGGATTCGTCTCATACGTAATCGTCTGATAGTAGTTGACGCCGACGAAGTCCGGTCTGCCCCGGCGCAGCAGCTCGAGGTCTCCCTCCTCGAAGACGGGAGCCAGCCCCTGCTCTTCGAGATACCGCAGCGGGATCTGGGGATATTGCCCGAGGCAGTAGACATCCAGCCACCAGTAGTTGGTGAATTCCTCCGCATTCTCGAAGGCCAGCAGATCCTCAGGCTTGCTCGAAGCCGGATAGGCCGGAGAATACGCGAAGCTTGGACCAATTTTACCATGCGGCACGTAGTGGCGGAAGGAGTCGATGACCTTGGCATTGGCCAGGAAGGCATGATGGTTGGCCTGATAGAAGCGTTTGCGGTCTTTGACTCCAGGCGGATGCATGGCGGTAATAAAGCCGTGATTCGTGTTGTAATTCTGCTCGTTGAGCGAGACCCAGTATTTCACCCGGTCCCCGTAACGCTTGAACAGGGTAATGCAGTAGTTGTCAAAATCCTCGATAATCCGCCGGGACTCCCATGCCCCATATTCGTCCATCAGCGCCTGGGGGACATCCCAGTGGTACAGCGTAAGCACCGGCTCAATGCCGTGCGCGAGCAGCTCGTCGATCAGGTTATCGTAGAACTGCAGGCCCGCTTCGTTCACCTCGCCATGGCCGGACGGATAGATCCGCGGCCAGCTGACCGAGAAGCGGTAAGCTTTCAGCCCCATCTCCGCCATAAGGGCGATATCCTCCCGGTAGCGGTGGTAATGGTCCATGGCGACGTCGCCGTTGCTTCCTTTATACGTTGTCCCCTCGATTTTGGTAAACACATCCCACACCGACGGGCCCTTCCCGTCCTCATTCCAGGCCCCTTCGATCTGGTAGGCTGCCGAAGCGGAGCCCCAGAGAAAATCCTGCGGAAACGGACGTACCTGCGTATGAATCATCTATGGTTCCCTCCTTGATCTATTGCGTAGCGTGTACAGGATGAGTATAGATTATGAAACGCGTTACAGAGCAAGCACAATCTGCCTGTCCGAAGAAGGCATCCTTATTTCTCGTTTTCGTGAAAATCAAGGAATCCGCACTGCGAGATGGCCTTCGATGGTCTGTTTCCAAGAAAAACAGCCGGCGGGTCCTCGGACCTGCCGGCTGTCGGATACACATGATAAAGGAGCCCGAACAGCACCATCGATCCCCATCCAAGAAGGTTGATATGGGCATGCTCCACCCGTTTACAAACAGCGGGCCGCTGCTATGGGAGCCGGCCCCGGTGACCGGGATGCACCCACGGACTGTTCCCAATCAATATAGATGAAGCCGCTCGAAAAGATGCGTAAAGTTCTCTTTAGGGATGCGCACGAGGCTGTCCGGGAACCCCGTTCATCCGGCGCTTGCCGCAAACAGCTTCTTGGTCAGCCTGGTGGCCAGGGCATCGACGGACAGCAGCCGGAGTCCCAGCATAGGGGCGAGCTGGCTCCACATCGTAGAACCGTTGTTGGATAAGATGACAACCCCCGCCCCCTTGGACCGGTTAAAAGCGATGAAAGAGCTTGACCCATACGTCCCTCCATTGTGCCAATGCGTCACCGTCCCGTCCTTCTCCCGGTACCTCATCCATCCGTAACCGATTCCGATGCCTCTGCTTGGCATGATGGCATAATGCTCCTTCAAGCCCTCCTCCACTGCCGGGCTGAAGGAATGTGAGTCGGGGTGGACATGCGCCTCCAAGTAATTCAGCATATCGGCCGCCGTCGAACGGACGGCCCCCGCTCCTCCCATCGCATCGTGAAAATCCCAAGGCGGCAGCGCCTTTCCTTTCGAATTGTACACAGGCAGGAGCTGTGCCGGCGCGGGCGTCCTCCACCCTGCATAGGTATCGGGCATGCCCGAGGGGGTGAAACACCTGCCGGGTCAGGGCATCATCCAACGCGGTGCCAAGCCGCCTGCTGAGCAGCCAGCCGAGCAGACCAAAGCCATAGTTGGAATACCGATGCCTGCTGCCGCTTTTGGGCTTCTCCGCTAACACCGCTTCGATGAGACGGGCTTCATCATAATTCGCGTACGGATTCAGCCGGTCGGTGATGGAGGCTTTGAAATTCCCCGGTACGTCCGGCAGTCCGGAGGTGTGGGTCACCAGATCCAGCAGTGTCGTCTGCTTGGCGAAGGGGCTCGCTGCCAGGTCCGGATTCACATCGGAGAGCCGGTCCGAACGGCTCCACAGACCCTGCTGTTCCCCCGCCGCCAGCATCAAGCCTGTCATCGTCTTGGTTATCGAGCCGATCTCATACGCTCTCCCCGTGCCGTCGGTTTCCCCGGATTCTCCCCCGCTGCTCCATATCTTTCGTCCGGAGGGATGAAGGACTCCCACCGTCAGTTGATGTGCCGGCCGGTTGGCCCAGCGAAGAGCCTTCGGATCTGACATCACTTCTTCGATTACATGATCCATGCTCCTGCACCTCATTTGGGGGTTGATGATCTGATAATCTGGAGGACTGATGAATAATATTATTATGATATCACTTATGGAATTAAATTACTATTTCTTCTTTTCCTAATGATGATGGGGAATGCAGTCATAAATGAATACACTGATGATTACCATGAGAAGAACATTAGATCAAAACCTCTTTTAATATCATGATAACTTATGGGAAGAAACCTTGATGGGGCAAGCCTGAAAGCCATCCTTCGGAATTAACATACAGCCGTCTGCTGTTATCCCCAACCGGAGAGTTTTCGTTTACAGCGGCTTCCTCAGGCTTCACATGTCCGTTTCACTTATCCACAATGCCCGGACATGAATTTACATCCTGCTTTAAACAATTCACAGGTTGATAAGACCGCGCTTTTGTGAATAAACGAGTCCGGTTGGGAACGCTTATCCACAATGGAATAAGACAAAATAAAAAAGCAGCTCCGTCGGATAAACGGAACTGCTTTAGGTAACTCGATGCCGAAACGCCGAATGGCACTCGTATCGGAGCTGTATCAGCTCTAACCAGTGCTCGGTGTTGTTTATGCAGTTTTATCGGTGTTCATGCGGGAGTTCTTCGCAGCCAGATCGGCCGCACGAGTCTGAATCTCGACAAAGTACCGCTCCATCGCTTCCTCGAGCACTCTGGCGGGTACACGCACGCCGCTGCCCACATGGGCTCTCATGGCAGCCAGGAGTTCCTCCTCATGCTTGAGCAGCTTGCGAAGCTGAGCCTTCCCCTCCTCTATGCTGGTCCAGCCGCGGCGGTCCAGGATCCGCTCTTGGTCTTGGGTTGAACGCGCGGCTTCCGATAAGTCCTTCGACAGCGTCGCCACCCTGGACAGCAGCCACTGCTGGCAAACCGTCTCCAATACAGCGGCCATTCTTTTCATGCCGTCGATATGCAGCACGAGTGCCTTCACTTCCGGTCCGCCGTAAGTGATCCCCTCTTGTTTCGTCTTGTCCATATAATAGTCAAGCAGACTCTCCTGCTGCAGTACCTGGTAGCTGCAGGAAGCCATCTCCTGAGTCATCACTTCATGGACAATGGCGCTGAAATAAGCCGCAAGCTTGTCCTTATTCGTGAGCTCCATTCGTTTGGCCGGGAAGGAAGCGGCCAGGCGGGCCAGCGCGGTATTATACATATGACGTGCCGTGCGCAGAATCCCTTGGCGCCGCTCCTCTGCCTCTCCTTCTCTGCGGTTCATGGCGAAATCCGCCTCCAGCATGGACTTAAAGAGGTGATACCCTACGGAAAGCAGGGCATGGCAAAGCTCATCGCTGGGCACAAGGCGATGCAGACCTAACTTAAAAAGCTCACGCTTTACAAGATTCATTTCCGTATGGTTCTCCAGGTAAGCTTGCTGAATATCGTCAGAGAATCGGATCACCACATTCGCCTCGCCCTGAAACTGTACGATCTCTGCGGATGAGAGCCCCGGGATCTGCGCGTCGCGAAGCTCCTGCAGCACGTCAAGCAGCTGGGTACCGGTCAACGGCAGACGTCCTTCTTGTCCGGATCTGCGGATAAGACGAAGCCGGGGGATATGAAACTCGGTATCCCGCGTTTCGCTGATCCTGAATAACGCCATGATGAGCAGCCGCTTCGCGTTCAAGGAGAGCGAGCGGAACTGAGGCGTGTAGTACAGACTGAACTTCTTCCCGTATTTCGTGGTTCTCTCATCATATTGAAGGGAGCTTTGCCCGTAGCGGAAAGCATACGTGTCATCCTTGCGATCCTTGCTCAGGACCTTCTTGTCACGAAGAAACTTACGCAGAATATCCCCCATGTACTTGGAGGTCGTGCCGATCTGCCTGGCCAGGTGTTCCGGTTCGGTCCGAAGGCGGTTCTCCCAGTCCAGATGGAGCAGCATGGCAAGGCAGGCATCGATCTCGGTCGAGGAGAGACTGTTCATCATGAGGTGATACGTATCTTTATAGATCATGTTCGTCTCTCCTTTCCCGAAATTAGAAGTAATTTCATTGGCTAATAATGTATATAGTGATTGAACCCTGCGTGTATCATTGCTATAATGAAATTAGACGTGCTTGAAGAAGACCTTGGTTTTACTACAAACCGGTCACTGTCTGTTCCTGAAATGTCAGAAAGCATAGCTCGCTTAAGCTTGTTTCTGTTTTTTGATATTTTTAATAGACGCTCTTCGTCCTGAATTGGACGTCACAGGCGTTTATCTTACAGCTGTGTATCTGGTCCTTCCTTCAATCGAACGTTACTACCAATGCGAAGACCTTCCAAGTCTTGCGGCATTGAGCTTCCCGGCAGCCGTGCTTCCAACACGCTGCGAGTGGATTCGTTGTTATTTTCTTCCAAGCAGATCACGGGTGCTTCCAACACCTCTGCGATCTGGCCCGACCCTCTGATAGGGTCTTTTTTTATTTGCGGGCTTCTCTATTTCTTTCTTCCATCGCTATGTATGCTTGGTTTGAATCTTAACCTTATACGATATTACACATGTTTATCCCATTTGCCAATCCCCCGAACCACCCTCCCAAATAGCCAAAAAAGGTTGTACTAGCCAACAGATTCAGGCTTTTTTCCAGCGGCATCCAGGTACAACCAGGTTGTACTGGCGGACAGATTCGCACGGAGCGAATACATCCAATAAAGGTTGTACTAGCCAACAGATTCGCAGCGAGCGTCCTCCCCGAAAGCGGTTGTACTAGCCAACAGATTAAAGGGAAGGATTGAAACGGGACAGGTTGTACTAGCCAACAGATGATAAAGCCGGGCCTGCCGAACGGAGAGTGTCCGTGGTTAAGTATTCGACCAAGGGATATTGGAGTGAACCTGCGGAAGGAGCTGCTCATTTGGCGAACAGGACGCGGATTAGACTCGATCCCCCCCCCTTCATCATTATAGGTTGTACTAACGAACAGATTCGCAGGAGGCTGCAGATAGGAACAGGTTGTACTGGCGAACAGATAACCGTTCACTTTCTAGCAGCAGCAAGCTTACATTTTGGGTTTTTCATAAACTACCGGTTGTACTAACGAACAGATTGCGGATACGGCGGATTCCGCGAAGGTTGAGGTGCCTCCTTTTCTTAGCAGCTTTTGGCCCGATCGGATATCCACAGCGGGAATCACAGCAGCCAACGGATTCCGTGCCGCTGCTTTTAGAAAAACGGTTGTACTAGCGAACAGATTGTCATTCCTGTGTAGTAGAGGGTTGGCGAGGAATGAGCTGCAGGCGCTCGATGAACAGGTTGTACTGGCGAACAGATTCACATTCATTGCACTTTCAGAATAGGTTGTACCGGCGAACAGATTGGGATCGAACGATGAGGACAGAAAGGGTTGTACTAGCGAACGGATTGGCTGCACATGGCCGGATACTCCCCGGTTGTACTAACGAACAGATAAGAAGCGTCCCCGACGCTCCCTAATCCGCCAAAAAAGGTGAAAATTCGACTCATAAAATTTTTTTTACTAAACGGGCGAAGTCAGAAAATGAATTTATCCACAAAAAAAGAGACCCCTAAGGTCTCGAAATTCATTGACTTATCCCTGTGTTAGTACCTTTACTTCCTCTTTTTTCAACAGGGTGCCCGGGTAGAACCGGATGGCACTGCAGGAACGGCCGGTGCCCAGTTTGACATAGTCCTGCAGTACATAGACTTCCTTCAATTCCTCGCAGGCCTTGAGGATATTCCGGCGATTGTCGTATTCATTATTGGCTAAATGCATATACTCGCTGATTTCCGTAAGCGAGACGTCAAACGCGCCGGCCTCTACCGTATATTTGAACTGCTCCTGCGGGGCCATATCGCGGATCGTACATAGAAGCTGGTACAGCTCTCTGGATGTCTTCGTATTCAAGGTATCGAGAATCCCCAGGGAGATGAGCGTCGTGTACCCGTCCTGGAACGACTGCCGGATCTGATCCGCGAACTGGAACTGGTACTCCCGGGACTGCAGCTTCCCATCATCCTTGCTGTACTCCTCGATCGTTGTTTCGGACGCGACCAAGTGAAACTTACTGGTTACGATGCGATTGGCATTTTTCTTTTCATAGAACTCCTTGATGACGATTTGGGTTGTGGTCAGCGCCCTTAGGGAATCCCGAACGCGCTTATGCTGCATTCCACCCTTGGGGTTCATCTCCAGCCGCCGCAGGAGTTCAAACTCCGTAAATTTGAAAATCTGTTTGCAGTTCTGATCTACCCAGATGGAAGTAAGGGCCGTGAAGACGCGCTTGTCAAACTCGGACAAATACAAGCCCTCGCTGTTTTGATATTCCAGGGTCTTGGTGCCGTTTTTGACTACCTCAGCCAATCCGGTTTCCTTTACCTTCTCTTTGTAGCTGTTGGGAATCCCAGTGAAGAAAGGGTTGCTTGCCATTAGATTCAGCTCCATCGGCTGCGTCTTCTTTCGCTCACGCATTTCCTTAGCCAGTTTGATGATCTGCCGTGCGTATTGGTTCTTGGTCAGACTCAAATTATCGACGACGCTTGAGGTTTCACTGACGATCTGAGACAGCTTCTGGAGCAGATAGACGCTGGCCTCCGTGATATCTTTCGTAAGATAGGATTTGGTTGAATCGAGCTTGGATGCCGATTCCTTCAGCAGATCTTCAACGGATGTCACATCATCGGGGTTGGTGCTCTGCTCGATCTGGCGGATGAGTTTCTCGGCCATGGCTTCCGCTTTGTCCGCCAGTCGGATAATGCTGGATTTTACTTTTGGCTTTGTATTTGAACGGGGTTTCGTATCCTGCTCATCTATGGAAGAAGCGGCTTCCGTTTCTTCGCCCTTCATTTCCAATTCCCGTATGAGTTTACCCGCGAGAGACTTTTGCTGTGTCCCTGCCTTGCCTGCATCTTGTGTCTTCTTTCCTCTTGGCATAAGTCGCCCTCCCCTCTGTATTTTCCTATAAGAAAAGAAGAATTACAATACACCAGGAGCAAGTCTCTACCGATTCCCTGTAACTGGCAGGGCCTAAGGGTTATGTGCTGACGCTACCTTGCAAAGGGGAGATCCGAATGATAAAATTTTAAGACTAAACCGTTTCGTTTCACGAAGATGCAGTTCCTGCGAACACGAATATGAATGATTGGTCAGGTGAACGTATGTCCACAGCACCCACTTCCTCCCGCCAGCGCCTATTGGATGTAGCTTCCGATTTGTTTTATCGTGAAGGGATTCGGGCCATCAGCATGGATACGATCGTTGAGCGGTCCGGGGTAAGCAAAGCAACCCTCTATCGGCACTTTCCTACCAAAGATGAATTAATCTCCGCCTATCTTAAGGCACACGATCATCACATTTGGGAACATTTTGACGAAGCTGTCGCTAAACATGAAGGTTCCCCCAAAGATCAGCTGTTGGCGCTGATCGATGCCATTGCAGAGCTGTTCCAACCCGAATATTACCGGGGATGTCCTTTTCTCAACGCATTTGCCGAATTTTCGGATCCACATCATCCAGCACACCGGCTGGCGATGGAATATAATCACGCCTTACGCTCACGGTTGTCTGACCTCAGCCGGAAGGCAGGCGTCACCGACGAGAGCTGGCCGGATCAGCTGCTTTTGGTCATCAATGGAGCCTATTCATCCGTTCCTGTGCTCGGTTTAACCGGGTCCGCTGCTCAACTAAAAAAATTGACTGCCCAGATGATACATCAGTATGTACATTGATTCCTTTGGAGTCCGGGAGATAACCGCGGTTATTTCTTGAACTCCAAAGGTTTTTTATTTTTGAGCATGGTGGCCGGCAAGAAATATATGGATTGACACGAAACTAAACGGTATAGTATCATTCGACTTGTAATACGAAACCGTTTAGTATCATCTAGGTCATGTTGTATACTGATCAACCTATCCGGGAGGTAATTACTATGAGTGAAGTATCCATTATTGGTTTGGGCCCCATGGGAACAGCGCTCGCGCAGACATTCCTCAACAACGACAAACGCATTACGATCTGGAACCGGACGGCTTCGAAGGCGGAATCGCTAGTACGGCAAGGTGCAGTGCTCGCCTCCTCTGCGGCTTCAGCCATTAACGCGAGTCCCATCACTATCATCTGCGTTGCCAACTATGGGAGTTCAGCCAGTCTCCTTGATACCCAAGAAGCGGCTTCCGCACTTGCCGGACGTACGCTTATACAGCTAAGCACAGGCACCCCTCAGGAAGCGCGAAACAGTGAGTTCTGGGCCCGGGAGCGGGGCGCCTACTATCTGGATGGCGCGATCCAGGCGTGGCCCAGTCATATTGGAGCACCGGAGACCGTCATCCTCTTCTCCGGTTCAAGCACTGCATTCCAGACAAGTGAGCCGCTTCTCCGGATCCTTGCCGGGAACTCGATTTATTTGGGTGAACCCGTCGGCTCGGCGTCTGCCCAGGCTTTAGCTGTGATCTCCTACCTTCTGGGTACATGGCTGGGTTTTGCTCACGGCGCTCACATCCTCGAATCCGAACACCTGCCCGTCGACTCCTTCGGCTCCATGATCGCCGCCATCGCACCTTTACTTGGGGAGGAAGCAAAGCATCAGGGGAAGGTCATCCAGACGGGGAAATTCGGAAACCCCGAAAGCTCCCTCCAAACCTCGGCCGATAGCGTGGAGCGGCTGCTTCAACAAGCGACCGAAGCGGGGATCAATTCCGATTTTCCCAGATTCGCTTTGCCGCTCTTTGCGAAAGCTGCCGCAGCAGGATACGGGGATGAAGAAGTTTCCGCGATAATCAAAATCCTTCGCGGCGGCCCGGCCTCGTAATCCATAGCACGAAAAGGCGTTTACGGCCATCCGCAAATCGAGCACGGAGTTCGGTTCCGTGCCAAGCTTTGCGGATGGAGTACCGTAAACGCCTCCCCCATTAGCGCTATTCCCCGATTTCTTTCTTGGTTCATTCGTGTTCGAGTGAACGGCTTTCGGCTGATCTTCCTTCTGTTTGTTCGCGAATTCATAGCCCATTAATAAGCTTACAATGATGAATGCAACCGCAGCAATTTTCATTTTCATTTTAGCCTCCTACACGATCTGCCTGACATCGCTTCTGTTTCCTTAACAATTATCAAGTTCCGTTCAGATCCGCACCTATGGTTAAAACAAAAATGCCATTCCGGTGGGTCAGTGTCAACGTTCCCCCATGCAGTTCGATGATATTTCGGGCGATGGAAAGCCCCAATCCGGTTCCGTTCTGAATGCTTAATAAGATCTGAATCGTCCCCGGCTTAACGCTGCACTTGAGGGCGTTCATCAGCAGATTATCGATCGCTCTGGCGAATTTACCGCTGTCCCCTACATCCCCTCCTAATTTTCAAGAACATAACCGACCACTTGATCGTGATAAAAGCTACCACGGCCATCATCAGATGGATCACAGCCCATTGGAAATCGATTAGAGCCAGCAAATTCATTAGATGATTCCCAAAGAACTTACCAAAAGCAAAGAACACTTCAGTCCAAACCAATGCGCTCTCCTCGTTGATGTCGATGAGAGTATCATAAAATAAAAATCTTAGGGGCTTATCGGGATAGTTCTAAAGAAATTCTGAAGGTCGAAGGCTCTGAAGAATGACAAAATAAAGCTCAACAACAACAGCGGCATCCGCCCTTGACAATACTTCCCTGACGTAATAATATTGTTTTACGTAAACCGTAACTATTGTGGAGATGATGCTGTATGACCCCTCATGAACCGATCCTGGAAAGTGTCCTGATCGACTCACCGGAGCAGGCGATGGTGCTGCTCAATCCGCTTCGCGCCGAGATTGCGGCGCGGCTGTCGGAGCCGGGCTCCGCGGCCGAGGTGGCGCGGGCTATCGGGGAAGCGCCCCAGCGGATCAATTATCACCTGAAGGCGCTTGAGAAGGCCGGTCTGGTGCGCCGCGTCGGCTCCCGGCAGGTGCGCAACCTGGTGGAGGTCCTGTACCAGAGCATTGCCCGGACCTTCGTCCTGTCGGAGCGTCTGGGCATGAAGCCCGAGACGGTGCGTAAACTGAAGGATCAGGGCTCTCTCGCCCACCTGATCGGGACCGCCGACCGGATCAAGCAGGATGCCCTTCTTCTCATGGAGCACTCCGACGAAGGAGAAGAAGTCCCGAGCGCCACGCTGCAGTTCCAGGTGGAACTGGCGACACCGGAGCGGCGGCAGGCCTTCGTGGAAGAGTATGCCCGGCTCGTCCAGGAGCTGACCGCGAAGTACGGCGGGGATGCCGCAGAAGGCGCCTACCAGGTGGTCGTCGCCGTCTATCCGGAGGCGTCCGGCCGCGCAGCGGCCCCTGAAGGAGCGCAGGAGAAGCCCGCCCCCAAGAAAAGGAGGAAGCGTATCGATGGAACACAAGCCTAAGAAGGAATTCGCTGCCGGAACCGAAGAGCAGCGCCCCGGGAATGCTCCGCAGCCTGCGGTGGTCTGGGAGTCGAAGAGCACTGCGGAGACCGCTCCGCCGGACCGGGGACAGGTCAGCGATCTGAGTGCTTACCGCGAACGCAAGGAAGCCGCCGCCCCCGACCGGGAAGCCACCGTCACGCGGTGGGCCCTCCCGGGCCGCCAGAAGGGGGACCCCGCGCAGTGGCTGATCATGGTCTCCTCCGGCTTCGGCGCGGCTCCGGCCGTGATCCATTCCGGCCGGGGCGGCGCCGGCGATGTGAAGGCATGCCTGGCTGCCTGACCCCGAAGTGAATTTGGCTGTACAGTTTGTCCATATTAAAGGAGGGCTTACGATGAACTATATTCCGATGGTTGTCGAGCAGACCGGACGCGGAGAGCGTTCGTACGATATTTACTCCCGCCTGCTGAAGGACCGGATCATCTTCCTGGGCAGCGCCATTGACGATACGGTCGCGAATTCCATCATCGCCCAGCTCCTGCTCCTCTCCGCCGAAGACCCGGATAAGGACATCCACCTGTATATCAATTCGCCGGGCGGCTCGACCACGGCGGGCCTCGGGATCCTCGACACGATGCAGTACATCAAGCCGGACGTGTCCACGATCTGCGTCGGCATGGCCGCTTCGATGGCGGCGGTGCTGCTCGTTTCCGGAGCCCCCGGCAAACGCTTCGCCCTGCCCCATGCGGAGGTGATGATCCATCAGCCGCACGGCGGCTCCCAAGGCCAGGCGTCGGACATTCACATCCATGCGCAGCGGATCGTCCAGACCCGGGAGCTGCTCAACCGGATCATCGCCGAGCGCTCGGGGCAGCCCTTCGAGAAGATCGAGCGCGATACGGACCGCGACTACTTCATGACGGCACCCGCCGCACTGGAGTACGGCATCATCGACAAGGTGCTCCACTCGGTGCAGGGCACAGGCGCGGCCAGCTAAGACAGGAGCACTTCACGGCTCACAGCCTCCTGTCCCGGTCCAAACCAACAAAAAAAGAAGCGTACAGGGAGCCGCCGTCTGGCTTTCCCCGTACGCTTCTATTTATTCCGATGTGAAAAATAGGTGTAGTACGCCATTAAAATAATAATCCATAAATGGTGTCAAATGCACAAAAATAGCTTGTAGTTTGGAAGATCCTGTAGTATTTTAATAGAGAAAGACGCAGAACAGTCCTCTGTATGCTAATTCTTTAAGCCAAAACAAACGAAAGAAAAACCGAGGAGGAACTACTGTGGAAAAAATGGAATCGATGTGCATGAACATGATGATGACGATGTGTATGGAAGACATGATGGGCAAGATGAACTGTATGAAGACCATGATGAACACCATGAACGAAATGAACATGACCGACTGCATGGACATGAACAGCATGATGATGAAGATGCAGCAGTGCGACGAAATGATGACGTCGATGATGGAAACCATGCGCAAGATGGAGCAGGTATCGAAGTAATTCCTTCCCACTCCACCGCATCAGATTCAGGTCCCTTGAACTCCTACCTTCAAGGAACCGCAGAGCATGGCAGAACAGACCACTGTATGCCTCGCAGCAGCAGAATCTCATAACCACATGACCCATGGCAGAGCGGTTGACCGCATGCCTTTTTTTATTGGGCGGGAATTCCGTTCTCCCCGGAGTGGATGCGGCGCATCACTTCGATCCGCTCGAGCTTCAGATCCCACACCTGCTCTTGAAGCAGCCGGTTCTCCTGCTGATCCCGGTTCGCCTTCAGCTTCTCGTACAGCTCCAGCATGCGCCGGTTGATCTCGTCGAATCTCCGCCACAGCTCCTGGGTGAACCGGTAATGAATCTCCGCAGCCGTATGGCGTTTGTATTCCTGAAGGGTCTGCAGCAGTTCCTGTTCCCACTGCGTATCCTGAAGTCTCTTTGCCATATTCAAAAGGTCCAGATAGTCATCCACCCAAGCCTGCTCCCAATCCTTCCGCGCTGTCAAAGACATCCCCGGCACCTCCTTCGAATCAGCCTCATCCTATATACCAAGTATTATACTCAGATTAATACGAATTGCAACCTATTTTCTCCATCTCCGCCGAAGCTTAGGCATATCGAGACGAAAAAGGAGCTGCAGCTGCAGCCCCTCTCCGTTAAAACATTCGATTCCCCTTATTCGACTTTGAACCGGGAGGCCGCTTCCGCAAGCTCTCTCGTCAGGCGGTCGATGGTCTGTACCATGTCCGCCAGCTGGTGAACCGTGGCCGACTGCTCGACCATGGTCGCCGTCACTTCCTCTACGGAAGCGGACACTTCTTCTCCGGATGCCGAGAGGCTCTGCGCGGATTCGAGCACCTCGTCTTTATCCCGTTCCATGCGGGCTACCTCTTCCGTCATCCCCTTGATCTGATCCGCAATCTCCGTGATTTTCTCAAGGATCGCCTGGAAGGCGAGCTGCGTTTGGCCCACAAATTCGTCTTGTTGGAGCGCGATTGTACGGATCTCGGATACGCTCTGATTGTTCTCCGCCACGAAGGCGAGGTTCTGCTGAATGATGGCATAAATCTCATTGGACTGCTGGGAGCTCTGCTCCGCCAGCCTGCGGATCTCCGAGGCTACCACCGAGAAGCCCCGGCCGTGCTCCCCTGCTCTGGCCGCCTCAATGGAAGCGTTCAGAGCGAGCAGGTTCGTCTGGTTGGCGATATCGCTGATCGCCCCGGTAATGCTGCTGATATGGTCCGAGCTTTCCTGAAGCTTGGCCGTGATGGCCGAAATCTTCTGAACCTGCTCTTCATTCTGCTGATTGATGTGGCTCAGTTCATTCACCACTTCACTGCTCTTATGGAAGACGCCGATGATTTCGTCCGCCCTCTCTCCTACCGAGCGGGCCTTCGCGCTCATCGAGGCGAATTTCTCGCCGAAGCCGTAGAACTTATCAACGATATGCTCCGTATCATGCGACTGGGACTCCATCGCCTTGGCGATCTCCACCGAGGTCACGGACGTTTCGTTGATGGACGAAGCCGTCTGCTTTGATGAAGCCTCGAGCTCATTCGTGCTTGTATGCAGCACCTCAATGGACTGGTTCATCCGGGTAATGAGGTCCTTGTTCTGGCTCACCATGCTGTTAAAGCTGTCCGCGAGCACTTTGAACTCGCCGTCATATTTGTCCTCCGCCTTGATGGTGAGATCCCCTTGGGCCAGCTGCTTGAACAGGCCGGCCATCTCGACCAGCGGCTTGGACATGTAACGGGAGAGCAGCAGGCCGAAGCCGATGGAAGCGAGAATGATCACCAGAGTAATGAGGGCAATCACTTTAAACATATCGTTAATCGGCCGCTCGATGTCGGCGTACGTATCAAGGACCGTGATCGTCAGATCGGCACCCGGTATTTTATTGATCCGCAGGTATTGGTTATCCAGATCCATGCTGATCACTTTAATTTCCCCGGCAGCCCGGTCCTTCAGGAACTCCTCGGCCTGCAGCTTTGTTCCGATGATGGATGGATCCTTGGAGCTGTACAAGAAGGTGCCGCCGCGGCTGAGAATTTCGATGCCGCCTTCCCCGTTGATCGTTACATTCCCCAGCTTGCCTACGAAAAATTGACTGTCCACCGTGGTGACGAACACGCCCAGGATGCGGCCGTCGCTGTCTTTGATCGGCACCGAGAAGGCAAGCAGGATTTTACCCGTGCTTTTGGACTCGATCGCATCGCTCACGAAGCTTTTGCCCTGGAGAGCTTCCGTAAAATATTCACGGTCTGCCCGCGACTGGCCTATATTCTCGATAGTGGTTGCGGAAACAATGATCCCTTTCGGATCCACAACCAAGTAGGAGCTCGTATCCTTGGCCCCTGCCAGGCTGGTCTTCAGGATCTCATTAGATTTCTCGAAATAAGGGTTGCGGGCGGAGAAAAAATCCGCATCCGCCAGCGTACCGGCTTCCCGCAGCTTCAATAAGTCGCGGTACGTGCCATGATTGGAGACCAGGAAGGTCGACTGCTCCTGCAGCTGAAGGGAAGTCCACAGCCCCTCGCCGAGGCGGTCCGCCATCGCGTTGATCTCATCTTTGCTTTTGCGGAGAACCAGATTGGATGAATAAATATAAGTCGTGATGGATGTGGCGAGCAGCGCCGCTATAACGAGTAAACTGATCAGGATCGGCAGCTTCACGCGCAGCGAAGCATTCCTCACTCTGCTAATTATGCCCTTGGCAGTATGCTTCATACGGCTCCTAACTCCCTCTTGTCGATGGTATCGTTCAGGAGTTATATCGGCTGCCTTCTGATTTTTTTACAGTGGAGCATACTGCCAGACGGCCGGGACGGCACCGCCCAAGCCCTTACAGCCGTTCACTCGATATCATACAGGCTGCGCAGGCGCAGCTGCCCGCGGAACGCCTCCAGGCTGAGCGGGACGGACAGCCGGTCCTTGGGGAAGAAGATCTCGCGCGGCTCCCCGGCGGACAAGTCAATGTAATTGTCCGACGCCACCCCGTCCGTCTGCCGAAGCGTCAGCTCCACGTACCTTGCGAACGCGGCGGACTGTACCCGCACCAGGAAGCTGTCCGCGGTCTCCTCCACCTCGGCGTCCACTTGCGGGGGCAGCAGCTCGAAGTGCTTGGAGGGCACGAACAGGACGGTGCCTCTGCTGAGCACCTCCCCTTCCGCATTCCGCCAGCGGTACTCCAGATAACAGCGCCGGCGTTCGCTGTCCGTCAGTTCGCCGCGGAAGTCCAGCTGAAGCGGACAGCAGGAAGCGAGCTCCGCTGCCGTCGTCCAGACACCGCCCTCCTGAAGCACTCGCGAACGGTGATCCCGAAGCTGCCACTCGAGCAGCCCTTCGGCCGGCTCCGGCATATCGTTGGTGACATGAATCTCCACTTTCAGATCCCGCTCCGAAGCGGAGACGCACAGCGGGCTGTAGAACCGCTTGGCCGCGTAATGCAGCGCCTTCCAGCGCCCATAGTAATCGATGCTTGACCAGGAAGCCGCAGGCCAGCAGTCGTTGAGCTGCCAGTACAGGGAGCCCATGCAGATCCCGCGGTTCTGCCGCCAATACTCCACACCGTACCGGATCGCTTCCGCCTGTACGAGCTGTGAGACGTAGATCAGCGAGTCGAGATCCTTGGGGAACTTGAACAGCTGGGCGAGATAGTTCATGATTTTGCCGTTCGCTTCGGGATGGGTCTGATGCCGCTCCATGACATAGGAGAAGACGTTGCGGTCCTCCGGCAGCGTGAAGCTCTCCACCGTCTTGAGGTCGGGATAGGACTGGAACCCGAATTCCGAGCAAAAGCGGAAGAGGCTCTTCCGGTAGTCGGTGAACGGCTTCGTTCCGTGCCACACGTCCCAGTAGTGCACATCACCGCGCGAAGGATCGTTGGGGTGGTCGAACCCGCCGCCGGAGGAGGGCGAGGCCAGCCAGTAGAAGGTCTGCGGATCGTGGGTCTTGACCACGGCGGGCAGCACCATCTCGAACTGCTTGATATAATCCGAACGCAGCTTTCCCGTCTTCGGCAGGCTCCACTCCACCCAGGCCCACTCCATCTCGTTGTTGCCGCACCACAGCGCAAGACAGGCATGATGCCGGATGCGGATCACGTTGTCCGCGGTCTCCCTCGCGATATTCTCCGTGAAGGCCTCTGTCATCTCGTAAGCCGCGCAGGCGAAGAGCAGGTCCTGCCAGACGAGCAGGCCGTACCGGTCGCAGAGGTCGTAGAATTCATCCCCGGGGAAAAAGGCCCCTCCCCACACGCGCAGCATATTGAAATGCGCCTCGGTACAGTCCCGGATCAGCCGTTCGGTTCTCTCCGGCGTACAGCGGCTGAGAAGGCTGTCCTGCGGAACGTAGTTGGCGCCTTTGGCGAACACCGGGACTCCGTTCACCACGCACTCGAACGACTCGCCCCATGCGTCAGGCTCCCTGCGCCAGGTGATCGTGCGCAGCCCGATCCGCAGCTTCCGCTCATCAAGCGTCTGCCCCGCACGGCCGAGCAGCACAACCGCCAGCTCGTACAGCGGCTGCTCCCCGTACCCGTTCGGCCACCAGAGCTCAGGCTCCGCGACCAGCACGTCCACGGTCAGATCCTCCCCGCTGCAGGCATGTGCGGTCCGGTGAAGCACCTCCCCGTCCGGGCCGTTCAGCGTCACTTCCGCGAAGACCCCCTCGGCCGTCCACAGCGAGCTGCGGATCCGTACGGCGAGCCCCACTTCCCCTTCCGGCTCGTGCTGCTGCGTAACGAAGACATCGCTGAGCCTGCCCGCCGAATAGCCCTCGAGCCGGATGTTCCGCCAGATGCCCATGTCCGGCAGCACGGGAGCCCAGTCCCAGCCGAACATGTACGACGCCTTGCGGATCTGATTGAATCCGCCGGTCGCACCGACCGTGGTGCACCAGATCGGATGCTCCGCATGACGCTGCTCCGCATGGAGGAGGGCCGAACCGAAGGAAATGTGAAGTGTGTTCAGGCCGGGACAAAGCATGGCTGTTACGTCGAACGTATAACTGCGGTGCATGTTATCCGTCTCGGCCAGCGGCTGACCGTTCAGACGGATCTGTGCAAGCGTATCCAATCCGTCGCAGACCAGCAGAATCTTATCGGAAGCGAGCAGCTCTTCGTCCGCCGTAAAGCTTCTCTTGTATTCATATTCGTGCCGGGCGAGCTCCTTCGCCTGCTCCACCCCGTCGCGGAAGAAGGGATCGCCCATGCGCCCGGACCGCATGAGATCGGCGAAGACTGAGCCAGGCACCTGTGCTTCCATCCATGTATCCTCATTGCGGCGGCGCATCTGCCATGTGCCGCTGAAGTCCCGTATCTTTTTCATCCCGAGCTCCCCCATCCCATCCAAAGGTAATCCCTTCGACCTGCGCAAGGACATACTGCTGCTGTCCTACACTGTATGAGGCAGCCAAGCAAAATAGCCCTGATCCTGCAGAGGATCAGAGCCCAGTATGTTCGGATATATCCTTCGGCCGCACTCCATCGGGCTTCGCACGACGGTCGCTTCCAGGATGATATCTATGTAGTTCCAGCCGCGAGGTGAATCAACTGCAGTAGCTCTGCTGTGCCGCAATCCCGGTCAGCTTCAGCCCTGTGGAGCGGCATCCCTCGCACTCCCCGTAGATGACCTGCACCCTGCGGGTCGGCAGCGTATCTACCACGCCTTCACAGTGCTTGCATACAATCGTTCCCAGCTCCGGGACAGTGCCGTTCCTCTGTTCCAGCAGTTCGCTTCGATTCATCTGCTCCGCCTCCTTAAGATTGGGCTCTACCGTCTTCCGTCGACGGGAGCCGTTCGATTGCTTACCCTTACTATACCACACCCTTTCCAATTTTGACTAGATATAATATGCATTTTATTTTAATTAGTGTGTACTATTTGTGAAGATATCTCTGAAAATGAGTGCAAAAAAGAGCCATACGGCTCTATTCTGGATCTCGCCGCGCATGGCGTGACTGTACCCTGTTCTGAAACTGTCCTTTCTGCTCCACACGCCTTCCGCCGGCCTCCTCCCGTCCGCTTCGGCTCCATGGAACCTCATGATTACGTATCCGTTGAACCTTTTTCACTTCGTGTCCATGGAGCCTTCTTCACTTCGTGTCATGGCCGGATTCCCAGCGAGCCTGGTGTTCCCGTTTCATCCGGAGATAGTCCTCGTCGGATTTGGCGAGATTCCACTTCGCCTTGAAGATCGCCGCGGCTTCGGCCTTGAGCGGATCCAGTCCGTACGGCAGCACGGTCCCATCCTCCTTCGAGTACTTCCGGCCCCCGGGGTGATTGGCATACCTTCTGGCCCGGGTATAACCCATCTGCAGGAATTTGCGGGCCATATCCATCCCGACGAAGTCCCCTGCCGCCTTGTACCCCAGGAACATCGCATAGATTTTGTCGGACGAGGCCCTCGCGAGCTCGGGCGTCTTGAAGCGCCAGTGAGGCAGCATCTCACTCTTGTAAGGCTCTACGAGCAGCACGCCCTGTTCCCCGCGGCCGATCCGGTACAGCTCAGGATGCTTGCGCAGGTCAAGATGAGCATAATCCAGCGTGTAATCGAAGGACCGGAGCATGGTCTATCCCTCCTTTGGTCCTTTTTATTACCCGTTTCAGCTGCCAAGGATTACAGAATCGAGCCTGGATGAAGATCTACTTATCGTTGAACACAAAAAATGCACCCGGCAAGCCGGATGCATTCCTGTCTGAGATCTTCGTTCCGCTATCGTGCTGATTGGCTTACTTGCGGATGAGGTACAAGCGGGACGTCTCTTCCCACACCGCGCCCGGCTCCAGGGCGAACAGACCGATCTCCTCGGCCGGCAGGTCGACGCTCGGCGCGTTGACCAGGTTCACCTGAGGCTCAGGGCAGAAGAACTTGCGGGAGGCCCCGTTGTTCCAGATCATCCACTGCTTGTAGGACGTGCCGACGTCATAGACGAGCGTGACGCCTTCCTTGTGGTCCCGGAGCTCCATCCGGTTGCGCCCGTTCTGCGGTACAGCCGTATAGTGGTTGTCCATCTCTGCGAAGTAAGGGGATACGCCGCCCTTCTTCAGCTGCTCTTCCTCCGGTGTCAGCTCCTGGAAGCGGCCGGTCGGCAGCATCCGCTCGTTCAGCTCCCAGCGCTCGCCGATGGTGGCGAGGAACGTGACATCCTCCGGCGTGCTGCCCGGAGCGAACGGCGCATTGATCGCCGTATGGAACGCGAGCAGGCACGGCAGGAGCTCCTCACCGTCGTTATGTACGGACACGTGCTGCAGCAGCCCCGACTCGCCGAGCGTATAGCGCAGGCGGATCGTGAAGTCATGCGGCAGGTAGCGGTGCACGGAATGGCCTTCGGACACCTTCTGGCTCAGCACGACCCAGCTCTCGGTCTCATCACTGCCGAACTTCTCCACGGTCCAAGGGATCGTGTGCAGGAAGCCGTGCAGGTGATTGCCTGTAGCCGGTTCGTTCACCGGGAATTCGTAGGTGCGGCCGTTCCACGGGAACTTGCCGTCGACGTAGCGGTTCGGCGGGAAGAGGACCGGAATGCCGTGCACGCCGGGGTTTGCTTTGAACGCTTCCATCTCACCGGCTTCCGGCTCGCGCAGAATCTTGTACCCCTTCACCGTCTCACGCAGCGCGATCAGATTCGCGCCCACGCCCGGCAGCACCGCCGCCTCATACGGGCCCGCCTGCAGCCATACGGCCGGTTCTCCCTGGTAATCGCCCTGATAGGCTTTCGGTTGAGTCGTCATTATCGTTATTACCTCCTGCTTCGGATCATCGAATGGAATAAGGAGCAGCCTGACTTCTGTATCTTACCAAGTTTATCCCTGTACGGACAACTCCGTTTGTGCCCCATACTTGTGGAGATCTATTCTTAGATTTGACAAAAGCCGCCCCTCTACAGGAAGGACGGCCTTGGTCATAGGAAATGCAGCTGGGAATTAACGCAGCTTCCAGGCGATGTCGCTCCAGCGCAGCTCGTTGCGCAGGGAGACCGGCGTCGTGTTCTTGTCGATGACGACGCACTCGATGCCCGTCATCTCGGCGAAGTCGAGCATGTGCTCGGTCTTCACCACGTAGGAGAAGCCGGTGTGGTGGGCGCCGCCCGCCTGGATCCAAGCTTCCACGCCGTCACGCAGCGATGGCTGACACTTCCAGAGGACGCGTGCCACCGGCAGCTTCGGCATAGCCTTCTCCGGCTGTACGGCATCCACTTCGTTGACGATGAGGCGGAAACGGTTGCCCATGTCGATGATCGAAGCGTTGATCGCAGAACCGGAACGGCCGTCGAACACCATACGCGCCGGGTCCGCCTTGCCGCCGATGCCGAGCGGGTGCACTTCGAGCTTCGGACGGGTAGCCGCGATCGTCGGGCAGATCTCGAGCATGTGGGAGCCGAGTACGAGCTCGTTGCCTTCTTCGAGGTGATAAGTGTAGTCTTCCATGAAGGACGTGCCTTCGTTGCCCGCCATGATCTTCATGAGGCGTACGAGTGCGGAGGTCTTCCAGTCGCCTTCGCCGCCGAAGCCGTAGCCGGCTTCCATCAGGCGCTGTACCGCAAGGCCCGGCAGCTGCTTCATGCCGTGCAGATCTTCGAACGTCGTCGTGAATGCGCCGAAGCCGCCTTCTTCGAGGAACGCCTTCATCCCGAGCTCGATGCGCGCCTGCTCTTCGATGGAGCTGCGGATCGCGCCTGCCGCGCGGGCTTCCGCGGAGAGCTCGTAGAGCTCCGTGTACTCGTCGAACAGACGGCGTACTTCTTCATCGGACACGTCGTTCACGCGCTGCACGAGATCGCCGATCCCGTAGCCGTTCACCGACCAGCCGAATTTGATCTGGGCTTCCACCTTGTCGCCTTCGGTGACAGCCACTTGGCGCATGTTGTCGCCGAAGCGGGCCACCTTCAGGGTGCGGCTCTCCGCGAAGGCCACTGCCGTACGCATCCAGCCGCCGATGCGGCCGAGTACTTCCGCGTTCTCCCAGTAGCCGACGACGATCTTGCGGGAGATGCCCATCCGGGCGCCGATGAAGCCGTACTCACGGTCGCCGTGAGCCGCCTGGTTCAGGTTCATGAAGTCCATATCGATCGTATCCCAAGGGATATCGCGGTTAAACTGCGTGTGCAGGTGCAGCAGCGGCTTGCGCAGCTCGGAGAGGCCGGCAATCCACATCTTCGCAGGGGAGAACGTATGCATCCAAGTGATGATCCCTGCGCAGTCCTCATCGGAGTTCGCTTCGATACAAATGCGGCGGATATCTTCCGGCGTTGTGACGACCGGCTTGAAGACTACCTTGTAAGGGATCGCGGCATCGCGGTCAAGTCCTTCCGCAATCACCTGGGAGTGGGCGTCGACTTCCTGGAGCGTCTCAGGTCCGTACAAATGCTGGCTGCCTGTCACAAACCAGAATACATAAGGTTTAACGTTTAACATGAATGAGTCCTCCTTGGATATAAGTGCAGTATTATCATCTTAAGCGCATTCATATGTACGAACATCGTCCGGACAACCCGGTACATTGGGAGGTTTACCCCCGGCATTGTACGATGTTGTACGTACAACTGCTTTCAGGCTTATTGTACTCTTCTTTGCCGCGCATTTCAATAAGCAGTTTTGTGGCCTGCAACATTATCGTCATAGGCCCCCATAAGTACGTACAACCGTGTCGGCGCACCTCTGCCGCGAAGAGCCGGCTGAAGGGATGTCCTGCCGGATCACACACTCCAGTCGGTTATGCCTGGTATCAATCTGTACAAAAAAAGAGACGGCTGCCCAAACGGCACCGTCCCCTACCTTCCGCTTCTATTCCAAGCTTTTATTCCAGTGTAAACCGGCTGACCAGCTCCTGCAGCTGCGCCGCAGTGCGCCGCAGCTCCCCGGAGGCTTCGGACACCTGCGCCGACGACGCGAGCTGCCCCCCTGCCGCACCGGCCGCGCTGGCCGCACCGGCGGCTGAAGAGCGCGCGATCTGGGCCATAGCCCCGACCGTGGCGGTCACTTCCTCCCCTCCGGCAGAGATCTCTTCGGCGGCGGACGAGACTTCAAGAATCTGGTCCGCCACCTGATGACTCATGCTGTAGATCCGCTGGAACGCATCCGTCGCCGTCCCGGCCTTCTGCAGTCCCTGCTCCACTTCCGCCACCTGGGCCGTCATGACTTCGACGGCCCGCCCGGTGTCCTGCTGAATCTCCTTGATCACGGCAACGACCTGGTCGGCTGCAAGCTTCGACTGCTCGGCCAGCTTGCGCACCTCCTGCGCCACCACCGAGAACCCCCGGCCGTGCTCGCCGGCTCGGGACGCCTCGATGGAAGCATTGAGGGCCAGCAGATTCGTCTGGTTCGCAATGGCCGTAATGCCGCCGAGAATCTCTTCGATCTCGAGTGAACGGGCGTTCAGCGTGCGGATGACCTCCGCGCTGTGGAGCGCGGTGCTCTGGATCGAGCCCATCTGCTCCATGACGCTCCCGATCGCCCTTGTCCCCTGCCTCGCTTCTTCGAAAGCCAGCTTGGACCGGTCGGAGACGCAGGAGGCGGACTCGGCGATGCGCACGATGCCGGCGGCCATCTCCTCCATCGCGCGTGCGCTCTCTTCCGCGCTGCCCTGCTGCGTGTCCGCGCCTGCCGCGACCCCGCGGACATCGGCGGCCACCTGCGTCGCCGCTTCCGCCGTCACTTCCGCGGCCGCGGAGAGTTCCCCGGACATCCGGGCGACCTGCTGCGCATGGGCCGACATCTTCGAGATCATCTCCTGGAGATGGCCGACCATCGTGCCGACCGCACGGCTCAGCGAGCCGATCTCATCCCCGGAGCGGACCTGCAGCGTCCGGACGATCCGGCCGGCCTCTCCGAGGCGGCCTTCCGCCATGGCTTCCACGGTCTGTTTCAGTACAACCAGAGGGGCCAGCCTGCGGACGATATATACCATCGTCAGAGCGATCATGAGCACGGCTGCCGCGATCATGCTGCCGATATACAGCGGCATGGAGGCCGCCATCACCTCTGAAGTGACCAAGCCTACCGTATCTGCCGAGGTATCGACCCCCAATATTCCAAGCACCTGCCCGGCGGCATCCCTGATCGGGGCAAAGGCGGACAGGTAATCGCCGTACTTCTCGTCATTGACGATCGGCGTCGAGACCGCTTCCCCTTGCAGGACCGGCCGAATCATCTCCGGCGTCGTCGTCGAAGCCGGCTCCCCGATCGGCGAATAGTCCGCATCATCCCGGGCCGCCCCGTCGACGAAGATCCGCGGATGCTGTCCGTCAGCCTCCGTCTGGAGCGTATATACGTAGAGCACGCCGTTCTTCATGCGGTAGTCGCTGAGCAGGTCGCGAAGCTCCCAGTACACGTCGTTCTCCTGTGGATTCTGCAGAAACGCCCTGTATTTCTCCGGATCCACCTTTTTCGCGATCCGCTCCGCCGTATCGATACTGCGGTTCGCGATCGCAAGCTCCGTGACCGATTTCGTATGAAAGTATAAGAACACGGTATTGAACAGATTCATGACAATCAGGATGCCCATGACCATGAGGGCGATCCGAATCCCAAGCGAGTGCCTCCAAGGCCGTCGATTCATATGTCCCTCTCCTTTTTATTACCAGTACATTTGACTTATAAGTAAAGCCTAAGAACATTATCGGCCTATTTTGTATGAAAATTTACCTTACATCCCCTCCAAGGCCCTCTCCGCCTATGGTAAAATACACCTAGGACGCTTCCCCGAATATTCATTCGCTTCAGAAGACGCCACTCGCCCGGAGGAAGGATCGTGTCACCCGCATGCAAGCCCGCTCATTATTCTTCAGCAAAGTATTGATCCTGTCGGCGGTCATCACCGTCTTTTTCCTGCTTACCCTGATGTATGGCCGCCATTCGCCGCCGCTGCATGACCTGCGGTCCTCCGGATCGTGGTCCGTTCTGCTCGGCGACCGGCCTTCCGGGAGCCCCCTCCCGCCCGGTGACGGAGAGGGGTGGGTTCCCTCCGAGCAAGCCGCTTCCCTTGCGGAGACCGCAGCCTACCGCGGCTATTACTGGGCGAAGGTCACGCTGCCCGGACTGCCGATCCGCGACCCCTACATGATCGGCCAGGGCCAGGGCCGGATTGCCGCTTATCTCGGCGGAGCGGCTCTCTACGAATTCAACACCGGCAGCTCCTATGTCCCGGTGTATCCCTCCTACCGCTGGAACTTCATCCGATTGCCGGACGAGTACGAAGGCCAGACGCTGTATCTCAAGCTCCACAAATCCGGCGAAGCGCTGAATCTGGGACAGTTCACCCTCGCGGGCCGTCAGGAATATACGGCGAACGCGCTGGTCAAGGACGGGTTCAAGATTCTCTTCAGCTTCTGCTTTGCCATGGCGGCAATCCTCTCTCTGCTGCTCTACCTGAGACAGCGGTCGCAGCCCATGTATCTGTATTTCGGACTGTTCGCGCTGTGCTCGCTGCACGGCTGCTTCGCAAGGACGTTCCTCTTTAACGAGTTTTGGCAGCTTCCGCTGGTCACTTATCTGCACGATGTTCCGTTCTATCTCGGCACCTTCTCCATCCTGGCCTTCCTGAGAGCCCTCTTCGGGGACGGCTTCAGGGGGATGCGGGGGAAGCTGTCGGTGTTCTCGCTGGTCTTCTCGGTTGTCACATTGGCCGCGGCGCTTTACAGTGACCAGCTCTACTTTGATATCGTGAACTACTTCGCTTCCGCCGCCTTCATGCTCATCTTCCTGGCGGACAGCGCGCTGATGTTCGTCCAGCTCCGCAGGCAGAAGACGAGTGAGGCCCAATGGACGATGCTCGGCTACCTCCTGCTGATCCTCTTCGGAGTCAGCCATTCGCTGTTCTTCCTGCTCGAGCGGTGGGACCTTGCGGCCTTCCGGACAGCGCCCGCGCTCCTGTATTTCCTGCGGGAAGACCAGCTCAGCTTCGGGATCTTCCTGTTCATGCTCTGCCTGACGATGGTGCTGGTCCAGCGCTTCGACCAGGTGAACGAGCGGGTGAAGCGGTACGCCCTGGAGCTTGAAGAGAAGAACCGCAAGCTCCAGGAGCTCGACCGGCTCAAAGACGATTTCCTTGCGAACACGTCGCACGAGCTGCGGACCCCGCTGCATGGCATCATCGGCTTATCGGAGGCGATCCTTGCGGATCACAGCGGCGTCCGGGACGACTCCCGCCGGAACGTGGAGCTGGTCATCTCCAGCGCCGGCCGGCTTGCAAGGCTCGTCGATGACATCCTGGACTTCTCCAAGCTGAAGCACAGCGACATCGTGCTGAAGCGGGAGCCGGTGGGGCTCCATGCGCTGGCCGATCTCGTCCTGACCGTCTTCGGCCCGCTCGCCGCCCGCAAGGGGATCGCCCTGGTGAACGGCGTGCCCGAGGGCAGCAGGGTCCTGGCGGATGCCGGCCGGCTCGAGCAGATCCTCTACAATCTGATCGGCAATGCCCTGAAGTTCACGGACAGCGGAGAGGTCCGCCTGACCGCCGAGTCCACCGGGGCCGGCATGCGCATCCGCATCCGGGATACGGGGGTCGGCATTCCGCCGGAGAAGCTGCCGGCGCTCTTCGAGCCGTTCGAGCAGGCGGCGGAGGGGCTGGGCCGTGGCGGCACGGGCCTTGGGCTCTCGATTACGAAGAAGCTCGTCGAGCTGCACGGCGGTACGATCACCCTGGACTCCGAGCCGGGGGGCGGTACGTCGGTGGCCTTCACCCTGCCCGCAGCGGACGGAACGCTGCCGCCGCCTGCGCAGGAGGTTCCCGTCCTTCGCGCCCTCGGTACGCCGGCCTATCACACAGTGGACACGGCGGGCGGAGATGAAGGGCAGTCCGCCGCCGGTCCGGAGGAAGGCCCGCTGCCGCTCATCCTGATCGCCGACGACGAGCCCGTCAACCTGCTCGTGCTGCAGCAGCACCTGGCGAGCCAGCCTTACCGCCTGGTCCAGGCGCGCAGCGGGACAGAGGCGCTGGAGCTCGCGCTCCGCAGCAAGCCGGACCTCATGCTCCTCGACGTCATGATGCCCGGGCTGAGCGGCGTGGAAGTCTGCCGGCAGCTGAGAGAGCGCTTCAATCCGAGCGAGCTGCCGGTGCTCCTGCTTACGGCGAAGTCGGAGCCCCGGGACCTGGCCGAGGGCTTCGAAGCGGGCGCCAACGACTATCTCACGAAGCCGATTCACCGCAGCGAGCTCCTCGCCCGGGTCCGGATCCAGCTGCAGCTCTCGCAGCTGAACCTCTCGCTCGAAGAGCTCGTCGCCGAGCGCACCGCCGCTCTCGAGAAGGCGAACCGCAAGCTTGCCTCCTCGATGCAGGAGACGATTGACGCCATGACCGAAATCTCCGTGCTCGAGGAGCGCAACCGCATTGCACAGGAGATCCACGATATCGTCGGCCACACGCTGACGGTGATCAACATCCAGATCGAAGCGGCCAAACGGCTCCTGCTTCAGAACCGGGAGCTCGGCATGGAGAAGCTCGACCTCTCCCAGCATCTCGTCCGCAAGAGCCTGGGCGAGGTCCGCCAGTCCGTGCGCATGCTGCGGGACCAAGGCACCGAGGGCAGCCTGCGTGATGCGATGCTTCAGCTTCTTAGGGATACCCGGCAGGCCGCAGGCGTAGAGATCGACGAGGAGGTGGATGACCTCCCCGAGCTCGACGCGCAGCAGCGCCGCGCGCTGTACCGGGCGCTGCAGGAAGGCCTGACGAACGGCATCCGCCACGGCGGCAGCACCCGCTTCCGCTTCCGGCTGACCTGCCGGGAGCGCGAGCTGCGCTTCGAGCTCTCGAATAACGGCCGCCGCTTCGATGCCGAGGAGATGGGCTTCGGCCTGCGCTCCATGACGGAGCGGGTGCAGCATCTAGGCGGCACGCTGCAGATCGCGCCCGACGGCGACACCGGCTGCCGGATTACGCTTATGCTTCCGGTTGCCTAGCCGGCCCCCGGCCGGGCGGCTGGCTGCACGGACCAGCTCGGCAGGAGACGGCCCGCTCCCGGCACCATCCATGCGCAGTCATCAACCCGCGCATGGCTGCTGCGGAGCGGCCCCCTTGCCTGCTGCCGGTTCCCGGCCGGCAGAGGGAGGCGCCCTCGCCTCTCCCTCTGCCTCACCAACGGTGCACAAAGCGAAAAGCCTTCGTTTCCCTTGACCGGGACAACGAAGGCTTTTCGCTTTGTGGCGGCTCGCCGCAGGAAGCCGGGCTCAGCCATCCTCCTCCTCCGAGCTTTGAGGCAGCTCCTCCATCATCCAAGGCGGGTCACCCAGCTCATGGATACGGCGGTTCACCCAGTACGTCAACCAAGGTATGAGGAGTGCAAGGACAGCGCAGAGTTGGATAAACCCCGGGGGAATCCGCCCCAAAACCATTTCAATCATGAGCCCCGCCCCTCCTCGTTGGCGTTAATGCTGCCGATCCGGCGGATTTTGACATCCGTCTGCACCCGAACCTCCACCTCCCGGAACAGCTTATCTCCCTTCTCCCAATTGTTCTGGATGGCTGTCCACTGCCTGTAGTGGTTCTCCCGCAGATGGGATCCCAGCCCTGCGGCGTCCCTGCCGTACTTCTTCTGCAGCACGGCCATGAGCTTGGTGCACGTATCGGTCACCTTCGCCCCCAGCTTCGCCTCGATATCCGTCAGCGTCGGGGAGTTCGTCAGGTCCAGCTTGGCGAACGATTTGCCCAGGCTCCCCTCTACCTGAATATACACGGAGAAGACCGGCTTCCCGCCGGGAGGCCAGTCGACCTTAATCTGCCGATTAGCGCGCTCCACCTCCAGATCGACCGTGCTGCCGTACATCTCGGTCTCCACGATCCCCCCTTTGACTTCCTGCTTGAGAAAGTTGAGCCCCTGGGTCTCCTCCCCGGTCAGAAAACCGAGCAGCCGGTTCGTTTCCCCGTCGATCAGCGCAGCCCCCGTAAGGGTGATTCCGTCGCGGTAAGAGGATACCTTCTGTACCGTGTAGCTTTCCTGGGTCAGCATGTATTCATGAAGGTCGCCGATCCTCGTAACCGGCAGCATGAAATTGCTCTTCCGCTTGTTCTTGGAGGTGGATTCAATGTAATTCACCGGCATGTTCTCGCTGAGCGGCTTCACGTTCAACACGTCCTCCGCTCTCCCGTCGGAGATCATGATCTTCACATTGCGGCGCATCTCGTTGTCCCGCAGGAAGAAATCCATAATGTCCGCGAATTCCTTCGTGCGGGCGACTTCCGCTGAGATAATGATGAGCTTCAAGTGCTCGAAGTAAGGGGCGCGGCTCGTCTTCGTCGACATCTTGCCCGTCAGGGAATGCATCGAATTCTCCGAAGCCGTGAGGTTGAAGTACGCCTTCGATCCGCCCCCTGACTGCGTATTCCCCTGCCTCAGACCGGAGGGGACCACGATCTGGTAGGTGCCCGCATATTTGTCCGTCCCGCCGGACGTCTCCCGGGTAACCGTCTTTGCGGTGCTTCTGTCGATTCCGACGCCGACCACGAAGCCCCGCTGGTCGATCTCAATCCGGTCCCAGCAGCCCGTCATTGTGAGGGGCATGATCAGCACCAGCGCCAGTGACAGTGTTCTATGATTATGTGTTCCCATGCGGCTTCCTCCTGCGAATCACGGCGACGCCATACATCAGACAAGGGATCAGGATGACGAAAATGATCCCTCCATAGTTCACGAGCGTGCCCAGCATGTTGAATTCGATTCCGTTCTCCGGGAACATGCAGATGAGATAGACCACGGGACTGAGCAGGAACATCCCCTGCATGCGCTTCATTTTCCGGAAAAGATGACTGAGGTTGTTGACGGCCACATCCAGAGCCATCGCGGACGTATTGAAGATGGTCATGATCCAGATGGTGAAAAAGATGGATTCGAAACGTTCGAAGAACTCACCCGGAACCTGCATCTCCTTAGCCAGCTCGATAGCCGGATAGGTCACTTCCTTCAGGGCCTGATGCGAGAAAACCCCCACAGCGATAATGTACACGGTAAGATACAGCAGTACCGTGAGGGCCACGCCCAGCATGGCCGCTTTCGGTGCGTCCTCCGGCCGCTTCATCAGCGAGGTGTAGAACAGGACGACTTCGAACCCAAGCACCGAAAAAACCGTCTCTTTTGCGCCGCCGAGCACTTTGTGCCAATCCGTGATGAAAAAGGGCTTGAGGTCGCTGTAGTGAAACAGCGGAATGGAGAACAGCAGGACAAACACCGAAATGCTCATGACCAAAGGCAAAAAGAGGGTGTTGAGGCGGATCAGCCCGATCCGGCTGCCTGCCGCCGCATAGACGGTTACAAGCAGAAAGGTCAGAGCGATGATCTCCACCGGCGTCCGCTCAAAAAGATACTGCTTGGAGATATTGGCGATGGCCCGGATCTCAAAGGCGCAGAATACGATGTAGTACACGGACATGCCGGTCGTCCACAGCAGGGCGACGGGCTTTGTGATAATGGACGATGCATAGGCAAAGTAACCTTCGCCATGAAACCGTCCGGCGAGCTTCGCCATGATCCAGGCACAAACGATCGCCATGGTCCCGGCGAGTACGATCGACATCCAACCGTCAGACGACATGGTTACCCGGGCGAGTGTCTTCGGAAGCGTCAGAATGCCGACACCGATCATCATGGAAGAAATGGTGATCGTCAGATCCAGGGAACCGATGCTCTCCTCACCCAGCTTGAAGGACCGCTTCATGGCTTCACCTGCTTGTCAGGCTGCCGCTGCCGGTCCTTGTCTCTCATCAACCGGGGACGTTCCCGGAGAAAGACGAGAGGCGCCCGGAGTACCAGGTCCTTCCAGTCCTCCATCAGCTGCGGCGCAAACGGGGCGGTATAAGGAACACCGAAGCTTCTCAGGTTCACCAGATGGATGTTGATCAGGATATAGCACATGATGACGCCGTACAGCCCGAAGATGGAAGCGGCAATCATGATGCCGAACCGGATAATCCGCAGCGTGATTCCGAACGCATAAAACGGCAGGGCAAATGAAGCGATTGCCGTAACGGCCACTACGATGACCATGATGGGACTGACGATTCCAGCAGAAACGGCGGCTTCTCCGATGACGAGACCTCCGACGATCCCGATGGTCTGCCCGATGGGCTTCGGCAGCCTCAGGCCCGCTTCCCTCAAGAGCTCCAGAGTAATCTCCATGATGAATGCCTCCACCACGCCGGGGAACGGCACGCCCTCCCTTGCCCCTGCGATCGAGAAGGCCAGCTTGGAAGGCAGCATCCCGTGATGATATTCCACAAGCGAGATGTATAAGGCCGGCAGGAAGGTGGCAATGAAGGCCGCAACCAGCCGGAGGAACCGCGTCATCGTCGAAATCAGCCAATGCTGATAGTAGTCCTCGGGTGATTGGATGCATGAAGAGAACGTAATGGGAAGAACCAGCGCGAACGGGTCCCCGTCCACAAGAATCGCCACCTTGCCCTGGAGCAGCGCGGCAGATATTTTATCAGGCCGTTCCGTGTTGAGCAGCAGGGGAAACGGGGTGAGGAAGCTGTCCCCGATCCACTGCTCGACGAAGCCCGAGCCCTCCACATCATCGATATCCAGCGTCCGCAGCCGGCGGCGCACCTCATCGACCAGCTTCGGATTGACGATGCCGTCCATATACATGAGTACGGTATCCCGGTGCGCCCTGCGGCCCAGCCGGAACTCTTCGAAACGCAGGTTGGCGCTGCGGATCCGGCGCCGGACCAGCGCGGTATTCGTCCGAAGATCCTCCGTGAAGCCTTCGCGCGGTCCACGGATGATCGATTCGTTCTGCGGGTCCTCCACGGACCGGCTCTTCCAGTTTCGGCTGCCGATGATCAGTGCCTGGTCCAGCCCCTCCAGGAATACGGCCGTATCTCCCGAGAGGATGGCGAGCATCGTCTCCCCCAGCTCCTTCGCCAGCGAATAGTCGGAGGTGCCGAGCACCCGCTCCTCCACCAGGGCGAGCAGCATATCAGCAGGCGGATCAGCGGGAAGCTCGGCGGTGAGCAGGAACGGCAGCAGCAGCTCTTCGTTGACGAGCGTCTTGTCCGCAAGTCCGTCGATATGGATGATTACACCGGTGACGCCGGCCGTTCCCCCCAGGACGAGCTCCCTTACAATCAGATCCCCCGGGGAGCCGAGCAGCTCTCGAATCTGCTCCGTGTTCTGCCGGGCGGAGCGGGTAACGGGGACCGCCTGAGGCTGCCCCGGCAGGCCCCCTGGACCGCTGTGCGCCGCATTCAGCCGTTTGCTGCGCATGGTACGAAGAAGCCATGAGAACCGCATACCTCTCTCCTCCGTCCGCAATAGATTAAGAATAGAGTCCGATGGTGGAATGCTGACGGCAAGGCCTGCTTTCCACAGCTTTATCCTTCACTATTTGCCACTTCCGCGGAATTTATCCAGAAGAGTGCAGGTATGGCGGCGTCAGCTGACAGGGTATGCGAAAGACGCCCATCCGGTGGGATGAGCGTCATAGGTATGCAGGCCGGCAGCTGCCCGGTTTCACGTTGTCTTCCGGCTTAGCCTTGAAGCGCCTCGGCAACAGCCTTCTTCGCGTGCAGGTAAGCCGTATCGAAGAGCGGCAGCGGGCTGTCGTCCTGGCGGAGAAGCAGTCCGATCTCGGTGCAGCCGAGAACGACCCCCTCGGCACCGCGGGCCTGCAGCCTGCGGATGACGGATACGAATTTCTCCCTGGATTCCGGCAGGATAATACCCCGGCACAGCTCGTCATAGATGACGGCATTCACCGTCTGCCGGTCTTCCTCATCCGGGATCAGGACGCCGATGCCCCGCTCTTCGAGCTCGCTGCGGTAGAAATCGCCCTCCATCGTATAGACGGTGCCGAGCAGCCCGATGCGCCCGCAGCCCTTGGCCCGGATCTCATCGGCCGCCGCGTGGGCGATGTGCAGGAAGGGGATCTCCACGCTTCCGCGGATCTCCGCCGCCAGCCGGTGCATTGTATTCGTACAGAGCAGCAGGCAGTCCGCGCCGGCGCGCTGGAGTGCCTGGGCCGCTTCCACCAGGATGCGTCCCGCATCCTCCCAGCGGTCCTCCCGCTGACACTGCTCAATCTCGGCAAAATCCACGCTGTAGAGGATGCACTTCGCCGAGTGCAGGCCTCCCCTTGCTTCCTTCACCAGCGTATTCACGAGCTTGTAATACTCGACGGAGGATTCCCAGCTCATTCCTCCGATCAATCCGATGGTTTTCATTCTCTTCTCTCCCTCCCAAAGGCTCTCTCTTTTCTCTACCTTCGCATATTAGGAGAAAATTGGCAATATGATTTGAGTTATTCCTTCGGGAACTACTCCCTCAGCGCCTCCCTGAGGCGGGTCGACATCGATTCGGAAGCGCGCGCCGCCGCTGTGTTTCTCGCTTTGACGAGCAGTTCTTTCAGCCTGCGGTTCTCCTCTTCGAGCTCCCGCAGCCGTGCTCTTACCTCTTCGGCCTCCTCATAGGCCGCCACCGCTTGAAGCAGTGCGTCCTCCCGGCGTCCCGCCTCGGCGAACAGCCGCTCCAGGGCTTCCGTCAGCGGAGACCCTCCGTTCGTTCGTTCTGTCATGCTCTCTTTCCCTCCGTCCGCTGTCCATGCAGCTTCTACATGCCTATCATAACCGGAAGAGACCGATGGCGGCAAACGGTCAGGAAAGGCGCAGCCTTCACTTTAGGATGCGGTTGTGTTTTGAATGCACTATCAGCTATAATAATGTTAGTAACCTACTTTATTCGTGAAACCTGAGAGGAGCATCCCGATGATCTCGATCTATCCCGCCGCTTCGCGTTATTCGGCCGATCACGGCTGGCTGCAAAGCAACTTCAGCTTCTCGTTCGGCGATTATTATGATCCGGACAATACGGGCTTTGGCCCCCTGCGCGTGTTCAATGACGACACGATCCAGGGAGGACGCGGCTTCGGCGCGCATCCGCACCGGGAGATGGAGATCGTCTCCGTAGTGCTGCAGGGTGAGCTTAAGCACGAAGACAGCACGGGCCATTCCGCCGTCACCACCTTTGGCGAAGTACAGCGGATGTCCGCCGGTACGGGCATCATCCACTCCGAGATGAACCCGTCGGAGGAGCCGGTCACCCTCCTGCAGCTGTGGTTCACGCCGGACACGAAGGGTCTCGAGCCTTCCTATGAGACAAGCCGGTATGAGGTAACCGCCATGAAAAATGCACTGCTGCCCGTCGTCTCGAATCGATCCGGGGAGGGTATCGCCCATATCCACCAGGATATGACGATCTACCTCTCCGAGCTCGAAGGGGGCCGGGAGCTTCTCTTCGAACAGCCGGAAGGCCGGCGCATCTTCGTCTTCGTCATGGAAGGCGGCCTGACCCTGAACGGCGAGCAGGCGCTCTCCCGCCGGGATGCGGCGCGGATCACCGGTACGCCTTCCCTGCGTGTCCGCTCCGAGCAGGGGGCGCAGTGGATGCTGATCGATCTGCCATACTAGAGCGAGGAGGACAACAAGCGATGAACGAACCTGCGATTCACCGTACCCTGCTCATCAAGCATGTCACCGGCCGGTTCCTGCTCGATTCCCGCAAGCTGGGCGGCGGCTTCCGCTTCTCTCTGCAGGAGAAGGCCGGACGCTGGGTGGTTGAAGCCAGCGGCGTAGAGCCCGATGTGATCCGGGAGGTGCTCCGGCTCTCCGACGAGCTGAACCTGTTCTACTTCGAGGAGGACACGACGGCCGGCACCCTGCGCAAATGGTGGCTGTACGACAAGGACACGCCGGAGGTCACAGGCCATGAAGCCGAGGGCACGCTGACCCTGTCTCTCGATACGCGCACGCCTTACTCCAACGAGAACACGAACATTCCGATGTAAGCCCGGAGAATTTCATCCTGCATAACAGACGAAGCCCCGTACCTCGGTCCATGCATTGGACACCTCAGGTACGGGCTTCGCCTTGTTACAGCCTGCCGTGTAGATTATAGTGCCGGCAGCGGCCTGTTCGAGCTTGTGGGACCCGCCTTCTGCAGCAGTCCACTACCGACTTCCCTTCTCATGGGCCTTCTTCCCCGCGGCGGGAGCACGCTAAGGCGGTGCTGGACCGAGGCGCCAACCTCCTCCCCCGGCACACTGCCTGCTTGTTTCTGTTCCCAGCTTACATTGCGCGCGGCCGTGTGCCGCTCCGCCGCTGCGCAAGGCGAGTCTCGAACGCCTTCAACCATCCTGCCGCCCCGGTGATGCAGAACAGCCCGCCGAGATAGCCGGCTGCGATGTCTGTCAGGTAATGGACGCCGAAGTACAGCCGGCAGTACCCGAGGATCAGGATGACGGCGGCTCCGGCAGCGGTGCCTGCCAAGCGAAGCGCTCCGCTGCGGGCATACTTCCAGATGACGAAGGCCAGGATGCCGTAGAGCGCCATCCCGATCATGGCGTTGCCGCTCGGAAAGCTGTACCCTGTCACCTCCACCCAGCCGGCATGATCCGGTCTGGGACGGCCGATGGCTGTCTTCAGTACCCTGTTCAATACCATGGCCGCAATGACCGTACCCAGAACCGCTGCAGCGGCTCTTCGGCTGTGCAGCCACCAGGCCGCCGCGGCGGACAGCAGGGCGACGCCCGCAAGCGCGGCGGTCGAGCCCAGCATGTTCAGGGCAAGCAGCAGCCCCGACGGCTCACCCTGCCGGTCCGCTCCAAGCAGCTCGGCCGCCTGCCGGTCCCACGCCGCCGGACCCTGCGCCGGAATCACCACCACTGCGATGACCCCGAACAAGATAGCGATCACCAGCATCCATCCGATGTGTTTCATCGTTTTGTTCCCCTTTATTGATCTATGTATAGTCGAAAGATAACGCCATATTATACCACGAAGTCCCCATGGTGAGGAATAAGGAACCCGGCTAAAATGCAGTCTAGACCGTTCCTTGTCCGGTCAGGTGTCTGAACCTGTGTCCATCCCGGTGCAATAAGAACACAGCAAAAAGACCGGCAGGCCGAAGCCCTTCGGTCAGGCACGTCTCTATACTATGAGCGAGCCACTATGAGCGAGCCACTATGAGCGAGCAGCCCCTGTCAGCTCCCGGGGAATGCCGGGGCTGTGCTCGGACACCCGTTCCGGCATCTGCGGTACCGGGAAGCCGGCCGGCGGCGGCTCGACCTTGAGTGTGCCGCCGTGGCGTCCCGGCGACTCGCCCTGGAAAATCTCGCCGATCCGCGTCGGGTCGAGACGGAAGTTGAACTGGGCGTTATGCCAGCCGCGCTCGATATACTTGCGGCATTCCGGATACTGCGTCAGGTCGTAATCCGGCACAGGCAGCACCTTGCCCCAGTTCACGCCGAGCGTCTCGAGCGCCTTCGCATATGCATTCTGGTGCGCATTGTCGCGGACCATGAGGAACGCAAGCGTCTCGCGGAACGTCTTGTTCGTGCTCATCTCGTAGATGCGCGACTTCTGCAGCGTGCCGGTCGCCTCCAGCACCAGGTTGTCGAGCAGGTTGCTTACCAGATTGCCGTGGTCATAGACCCACGAGCCATTCCACGGGTTCCCCGAGGAATCGACCGGCAGCGAGCTCTGCGCCCCGATGATGTAATGGTACGTCTGGCCGTCCCCCGGCGCATTGGCCAGCAGCGGTTCATTCTCTCCTTTGTCGCTCCGTCCTGATCCGTCCAGCAGCTTGTTGATCGTCGTCTGCACGAGCTCCACATGAGAAATCTCCTCGAGGAAGATCCCCCGGATCAGGTCCCGGTACTGCGTGGCCGGACCGCGGAAGTTCGCACTCTGGAACGAGAACTGCATCATCGTGCGCATCTCGCCGTAGTGTCCGCCGAGAATCTCCTGCATGGCTTTGGCCGCCGACGGGTCCGGCTGGTCCGGTACGATTTCGTTAATCAAGGCTTCCGTATAGAAAAACATGGTTCTCCTCCTCATGGCCTAAGAGTAAGCTGTGTCTCCCTGTACCTTGCCCCCCGAAGAAAAAAATATGAAATCAGGCGAAACGCTCCGGGAATTCATAATTTTGCATGGGATGGAAACAGTAACTCTATGCCGGACTTCCAAGTGCAAAGGGAGGAAATAACCGAATGAGCAGTGAGCAGGAACGCACCTTATCCGTCATGGCCCTGGGCGGGGTAGGCGAAATCGGAAAGAACATGTACGTCATTCAATACGGAGACGATATCATCGCCATCGACTGCGGTTCGAAGTTCCCGGACGAGAGCCTGCCCGGCATCGACCTGATCGTCCCCGACATCTCGTACCTGCTGGAGAACCGCGACAAAGTCAGGGGCATTATCATCACCCACGGCCACGAGGATCATATCGGCGGACTTCCGTATATTCTCAAGCAGATGGGGATGCCCGTCTACGGTACCCGGCTGACGCTCGGGCTGATCGAAGGCAAGCTGAAGGAGCAGGGGCTGCTCGGCTCCACGAAGACGCATGTTATTACGGAGGACTCCACCCTCCAGCTCGGAGCCTTCACCGTGACTTTCTTCAAAACGAACCACAGTATCCCGGACTGCATCGGGGTCGTCTTCGAAACGCCGGAGGGAACCGTCGTGCATACGGGGGATTTCAAATTCGACCTGACGCCCGTCAACGAGGAGTCGGCCGACCTGCACCGCATGGCGGAGATCGGCAAGAGCGGCGTGCTGGCCCTGCTCTCCGAGAGCACGAATGCCGAGCGCCCGGGCTTCACCCCTTCGGAGCGCAAGGTCGGCCTCCATCTCGAGGAAGTGTTCCGCAAGGCGCAGCAGAAGGTGTTCATCGCCACTTTCGCCTCGAACGTCCACCGGCTGCAGCAGGTCGTCGATGCGGCTTTTGCTACAGGGCGCAAGCTTTCCCTTATCGGGCGCAGCATGGTGAACGTCGTCTCCATCGCCGCCGAGCTCGGCTATATGAACATTCCGGACGGCATGCTGATCGATCCAGGTGAGGTCGGCCAGTATTCCCCGGACAAGGTGGCGATCCTCTGTACGGGCAGCCAGGGAGAACCGATGGCCGCCCTCGCCCGCCTGGCCCGCAACAACCACCGCCAGGTGGAGGTGCTGCGCGGCGATACGATCATCGTCTCCGCTACGCCGATTCCAGGCAACGAGCGCAACGTCTCCCGTACGGTCGACGACCTGTACAGGCTGGGCGCCCATGTCATCTACGGCCCCGGGTCCTCGACCGGGATGCACGTGTCCGGGCACGCCAGCCAGGAGGAGCTGAAGCTGATGCTTCACCTGATGCGGCCGCAGTATTTTATTCCGATCCATGGCGAGTACCGCATGCTCCACCAGCACCGGCAGCTGGCCGAAGCCGTCGGCGTCGAGAGCGAGAACATCTTCATCGTCGATAACGGCGACGTGGTGGAGTTCCAGAACGGCCGGGGCCGCAAGGCGGGCAAAGTGCCGGCCGGCAGCACGTTCGTCGACGGCCTCGGGATCGGCGACATTGGGCACATGGTGCTGCGCGACCGCAAGTCGCTCTCGCAGGACGGCATCCTGATCGTCGTCATCACGATGAGCAAGGCGACGGGCACCGTTCTCTCCGGTCCGGACATTGTCTCGCGCGGCTTCGTGTATGTCCGCGAATCCGAGAGCCTCATGGAGCAGGCGAACGGGATCGTCGTCCGCACCCTCGCGAAGCTGCAGGAAGAGAACGTGAACCAGTGGAACATTGTGAAGCAGAAGATTAAGGATGCCCTCGGCAAGTTCCTGTACGACCAGACGAAGCGCCGTCCGATGATCCTTCCGATTATCGTGGAAGTGTAGAATAGAATCAGGCTGTGAAATTTCCCCTCAAAAAAGCGTCCCCGCGCTGCGGAATCCCCGTCCAGCCGCCGGTTCAGTGTGCTGTGAGCCCCTGAGCTGTGTTGGCTGTACCGAGTAGATATCCAGCCGCAGGGGCGCTTTTTTTGCCTGCCTGCCGTTATGCCTTGGATTCCCCCGCCGATCTCGCATCTCGCAGCAGCGGGAGACCCGGGGAGACGGAGGTCTTGGGGCTTGGACGGATGAAGACGCCCCTTCCTCGGCGTATTACCTCTTCGGCGCTCCGGCGTGTCCAAGGGAATGCCGGCAGCTAAAGTCCGGGGGCTGATCTTGTGGCGTGACTCCCCCCTTCTTTGATTACAGGCTTACCGGATACGTTCCCCTGAAATTCTGGATACGTATATGCATTTTTCCAATTTTTGATTGACACGCGAAGTGTACTAAGGGTATAGTACACGATGGGTGTATGAACCACTTAGTACACACACTTTTTTCTCGGAATCCCTGCAGGCACTCAGGCACAAACACCAACTTAGGAGATGGGCCGATGAATGTAATCTTCAACAATCGAGATCCGGTGTACCTTCAGGTGATCCGTCACTTCAAGGAAGAGATCGTCACCGGCCGGATGGCGGCAGGCCAGGAAATCCCCTCACGGCGGGAGCTCGCCGCCCTGCTGCAGATCAATCCCAACACGGCCCAGCGGGCCTATAAGGAAATGGAGGAGCAGAAGTTGATCACAACGGAAGGCAATTCCCCGAGCAGAATCACGACGGACGAGGAGCTGCTGTCCCTGCTTCGGGAGGAGCTGCTGCGCGAGGCCGTCGATGCGTTCGTAGACTCGGTGAGCCGAATCTCGGTGCCGGTGGAGGAGCTGCTCTCTATCGTCCGGCAGAAGTATGAAGCCAAGCAGCAGTACAGAGAGCAGGAGGACGACGGAGATGATTGAGATCAGCCGAATCAGCAAGAAGTACGGCCGCAAGCGTGTCCTGAACGAGGTCACCTTCACGGCAGAGAAAGGCCAGATCACCTGCCTGATCGGCCTCAACGGGGCCGGCAAATCCACCATCCTGAAGGCCGTCATGGGGCTGACCCCAGTCAGCGGCGGGGACATTCGAATCGACGGCGAGCCGGTCACCCCGCGGATCTACGAGCGCGTCTCGTTCATCCCCGACTCGCTGACGATGCCTCCCGGCATGCGGATCGAGGAAGCGATGCGCTTCATGGCGGACTTTTATCCCAACTGGAACCTGCCGCGTGCCGAGGAGCTCCTCTCTTTCTTCCAGCTGAACAGGATGGACAAGATCAACGACCTCTCCAAGGGAACCGCTGCCAAGGTGAATCTGATGCTCGGGCTGTCGCTTGACGCGGACTATGTGCTTATGGACGAGCCCTTCTCGGGCATCGACATCTTCAGCCGCGAACAGATCGCCAGCGTCTTCACCACCCACCTGATCGAAGACCGCGGCGTGATCATCACCACGCATGAAATTCACGATATCGAGCATCTCATCGACAAGGTCGTCCTGCTCGACGGCGGGCGGGTCTACCGGGAATTCAGTGCAGAGGATGTGCGCATGCAGGAAGGCAAGTCGGTGGTTGATGTGATGAGGGAGGTGTACCGGGCGTGAAACACAGCTTCTGGAAGCTGCTGCATTACGAGATCGACCGGTTTAGCAAGATTTATGGGGCGATGGCGCTGCTCACGCTGGTTGTCCAGTGGGTGAGTACGGTTTGGATGGCGAAGGGGTTGGTGGACCGGATTGAGGAGGAATTCCGATTGTCCCCATTTGCTTACGCTGACCGTTTCGGCAAAGTCAGCTTTGTGGACTTCGGCTCCAACCTGTTCTTTATGGCTCCGGTTGCTTTATGTGCTGCGGCCATGCTTCTCTACGTCTTTCTGATTTGGTACCGTGACTGGTTCGGCAAGAACTCTTTTATCTATAGACTCTTAATGCTGCCCGCTTCAAGGATGAATATATATTGGGCAAAGCTTGGCACCATTCTCATCTTTGTTTTTGGATTGATCGCGTTTCAGTTGGTCACTCTGCCCCTGCACCTGTTTACGTTTAATTCCATCGTACCGGTGGAGATCAGGAGTCCTGTAACTATCGCACAAATCCTTATGCGAAATGATCTCTTTCAACTTTTAACCCCTCTTCGTGTTTCGGAGTTTTTTTTCCTTTACGTTTTAGGAACTGCCATTGTCATTATTCTGTTTACCTTTATTTTGTTTGAACGGAGCTACAGGCTTCGGGGGCTGATCGCCGGAGGCCTGTATTTGCTTGGTACAACTGCACTTCTTTCAGTTCCTAGCTGGCTGAACGACACATGGGTTCCTAATTTTTTCTATAACAACGAAATTATCATCATGGAATGTATGGCTGGATTATTGATCGTATCTGTCTCCTTGTGGGTGAGCTCATATCTGATCCGGTATAAAATTTCTGTCTAAGGAGGTGCACTCTACTATGCTGCGATACTGGAAACTGATCGTGCTCCTACCTCTCATCGTGCTGGTTATCGGTTCGTATTATGCGACAGCGTCTGGAAGCAGACCGGAATACGTACTAAAAGTTCTGCAAGGAGATGCTTCTGAAGCGGCACCTATAGTACTCCAAGCTCATGACGGGGGGTATGCTCTCAAACTCAGCGATAAGGGCAGTCAATTTGGGTCTTTTTGGGAATACCTCTTTGACGATCCTGATTATGAACTTCAGAGAATGATTCAAGAACACCGCAGTTTTATGCGGGGGGTTACAGATTTGAGAGGCGTCGTTTATGATGGTAACAAGCTCGTCTACGCAGCAATTAAATCAGAGGCAGTCGAAGCTCAAGTGAAAAATCAGTTTCGATTCTCCGTTATGATCATGGATGAAAAATCAAATAAGAAGATTTCGTTTGAAATCCTTATTCCGAATGAAGCAGGATATACAGACTTGAATCTCCACGACATACAAATATACGGACAATCGGTCAACCTCTTCACTTCTAATTCTCTTCCTTCCTGGAATGGACTGAGAAAAGTCGAAATGCATAGATACGTGGTCGATCTCAGTCAAGAGAAGCTAATGAAAGATCAGGTCATCTTAGCAAGCGATCATCAAGAGAAGACTGACATTTCCGTGAGTCACTTGAATCAGATCGACACTACCTTACCCAAACAATGTGTTGTTTTCGAAAAAGGGCATTGGACTATCGACTCCACTACCGGGAATCGAATATTACAGTTCCGGGAACTGTTCGTATTCGATTCCCTGACAGACAAGCTTGAGCAGGTTACGGCCGAACCTGTAGTCGAACTGCTGAACAGCAAAGAAGAGCAGGGGATGAGTTACAACTCAGATGAAATCTTTCTAACGTCCTGGGCGGATCCCAAGTCTCCCAGAGTAATGCGTTATCAAATACATGAGAAAAAAGTGACTCATGACCACAGAATTTCTCTTGCAGAACTTCCGCTTCCCATCTCGGCCTTTAATTACGGAATGATCAAGAACAACCGGATGTACATGTTGATGAATGGGCAAATGCTGACAAAGGACGCCCCCGGGGTGGTAATAGCCGATTTGGACAGCGGCAGGGTTGTGTACGAAGGTGTTGTATCACGTACGGACGGCGTCATGCCTGATCGGTTTAACGTGTCCCAACTGATGGTTCATCGATAATTAACGAACCTTCTGTCCGTACTATTATCCCTCTTGTTCACTAACAACCCAAAAAGCGCTGCCCTCTCCTACGGAGAGTATGCAGCGCTTTTCCTCGTCCAACCCCTACATCTTCGACTTCAGAATCGTCAGCAGCGCGTAAGAGATCACGTGCAGCTGGGCGTTGCTCTCATCGAACGGGCTGTCCTGCGTGCCGTAGGTGTCCCTGCGGAGCAGCTCGCGGTTCAGCTTGCTGAGCGTGTCGAGCAGGCGCTCCTTGTCCCACTCGTCCATCTGGGATTTGGGGCGGTCGGCCGGGGCTTCCACATTATTAAACCGGCTGAATTCCGGGGTGAGCATGAAATCGGCAAACTTCATGGGTTCTCTTTCCTTTCGTAAGGAGGTTACGAGGGAAAGTATATAGCAAAATCGCAGCAAAGTGAATCCCTGCGTCTCCCCCCGACTCCCCCGGTATTCGGGAATGGACTCGTGCAGCGGGGAAGCCTGTCACAGGGATTCCTTTCAAGAACACCGGATTACCGACTTTCCCCCATCCGTCCGCCTTACTCGGCCGCCTGGTGCCGCTTGCGGCGCAGTCCCTCAAGGAAGTGCAGCGAGACCCGCAGCGCTGCCTCCAGATACGGCGTTGTTCCGGCGAACGGATGCACCGCGCCGAACGTGTGATTGCCGCCGTCTATGGTCAGCGGCTGATGCTGCGGCGCCGCTTCCTTCAGCCGCTGGAAGCCCTCCCGCAGCCGCGGGGAGTCCTGGTCTCCCTGCACCTGAAGCACGGGCAGCTTCAGCCCCGCCAGCCGGGCCGTCACGTCGAACCGCTCCTCATTGGCCCGCAGGTCCTCGTAGAACACGGCCCGGATCGGCATCTCCTGCTTGGTCCGCGCATTCGCCACGTAGGCCACGCCATGCTCGGCGATCTCCCGCTTGAAGGTGTCGTCGAACAGATCGGCCCGTGCGATCCCGTTCCACGTGATGACGCCGGCAATGTCGGCCGGATGGTCGGCGGCATAGATGATGCTGCCTCCTCCGCCCTTGCTGTGCCCAAGCAGATACACCTGCGAAAGGTCCGCATGCTCCGCGCCGGGCAGACGGCCGTTCTTCAACGCCTCCAGCAGCAGGGAGACATCCTCCTGTTCCCTCGTGTACGTATTGACTGCGAATTTCTCCAGCTCGTCGAAGTCCGTCTCCCCTACGCCGCTGCAGGAGAAGTTGAAGGTCACCGTATAGTACCCTTCGGCAGCAAATCGCTCTGCGGCATACGGGAAGAAGCCCCAGTCCTTGAAGCCCTTGAACCCGTGCAGAATTACGAGCACCGGCTGTTTGGCGCCTGTTCCGGCAGGCTTCACCCGCACATCCCCGCGGATGCGCAGAGCGCCCACCTCCTCATGGGTTCCCGCATCCAGTTCGAACGGCAGCTGCTGTACTGATCCGCTCATTGTCCCACACTCCTTTGCATGATAAGTATCGTTTGTAAGCGCAGACTTCAACGCACCTAATTCATTACCCTGCTCCCTCTTATTCCCGATAGGCGACCCAAAATCCTCCAGGAGCTCGGCATCCGGCGGACAACAAGAGAACCGGACCTGCAGGCCCGGCTCTCCCTTCTTGGCATGATTCCATACGCCTTCCGAATTCCAGCCGGCTGCCGCTTAGGTCGTCACAACCGCTTGGCTTGCCTCGATGGCCTGCTCGAGATCGTACAGGATGTCTTCGATCGCCTCCGTGCCGATCGACAGGCGGAGCAGCCCCGGCGTGACGCCGGCGGACAGCTGCTCCTGCTCGGTCAGCTGCTGGTGGGTCGTGCTGGCCGGATGGATGATCAGCGACTTGGAGTCGCCGACATTCGCGAGGTGCGAGAACAGCTGCACGGCATGAATCAGCCGCTTGCCGGCCTCGACGCCGCCCTTGATACCGAAGCTCAGAATCGCGCCCTGGCCCTTCGGCAGGTACTTCTGGGCGAGTGCATGCGATGCGTGGCTCTCGAGGCCCGGATAGCTCACCCACTCGACCGCCTCGTGCGCTTCGAGGAAGCGGGCGACCTGCAGGGCGTTGGAGCTGTGGCGCTCCAGGCGCAGATGCAGCGTCTCGAGCCCCTGCAGCAGCAGGAACGAGTTGAACGGCGAGAGCGAGGCGCCGAGGTCGCGCAGGAGCTGGACGCGGGCCTTGATGATGTACGCGATCGGGCCGACGGCTTCCGTATACACGATGCCGTGGTAGCTCGGATCCGGTTCGGTCAGGCCCGGGAACTTGCCGCTCGCGGCCCAGTCGAATTTGCCGCTGTCGACGATCACGCCGCCGATCGAAGTGCCGTGCCCGCCGATGAACTTCGTCGCAGAGTGTACGACGATATCCGCGCCGTGCTCGATCGGACGAAGCAGGTACGGGCTCGGGAATGTATTGTCGACGATGAGCGGGATGCCGTTCTCATGCGCAATCGCCGCAACCGCCTCGATATCGAGCACGTCCCCCTTGGGGTTGCCGATCGTCTCGGCGTATAGCGCTTTCGTCTTGTCCGTGATCGCCGCCCGGAAGTTCTCCGGATTACTCGAGTCGACGAACTTGACCGTAATGCCGAGCTTGCGCAGCGAGTGCGCGAAGAGGTTGTACGTGCCGCCGTACAAGCTGGTCGAGGAGACGATCTCATCCCCCGCTTCCGCGATGTTCAGGATGGAGAACGTGATGGCCGCCTGACCGGAAGCCAGCCCGAGCGCCCCGGCACCGCCTTCGAGCGCCGCGATCCGTTTCTCGAAGACATCCGTTGTCGGGTTCATGATCCGTGTATAAATATTGCCGAATTCCTTCAGCCCGAACAGGTTCGCGGCATGCTCGGTATCCTTGAAGCCGTACGAGGTCGTCTGGTAGATCGGAACGGCGCGGGAGAACGTAGCCGGGTCAAGCTCCTGGCCTGCATGGACGGCAAGGGTTTCGGGTCTCAGTACTCTTTCATTCGTGGACATGGTCATCAGCCTCCTGAAGGATCTTCGGCTTCTCCGCGGCCGGATGGCGGGAAGAAAGCCGGGGATGTAAAAAAGGAGACTCCAGGCTCCTTGCGGGCGTGGGTCTCCGGAAATCCGGTCAACCGGGTCATGGTGTAAAATAATATCCGATTATTCCGATGAGGTATAAAATAAATCTATTCGTATCGTACCATCCGCTTCCCGGACTGTCAACACAAGTCAAGCCTGCGTTTTCAAAGTATGTTCACCGGCTGGGCTCGCCGATTAATCCTTCGTAATCGTGATCCAATCGAACGCTTCGTTCACCGGCTGCACTTGCGCTCCGAGCTGCTCCGCCAGGAAGCGGATCGGGGCGTACAGCACCGGACCGCACCATTCGGCCGGGCCGCCCATGTCGACGGCGGAACCGTCCAACAGCGCCGAAGAGCTGCCCGGGGTCAGTCAGTTCGACCACACGTCCGCCCGACTCTACACGTACCGTCTTGTCCGCGGCATTCCAGGACACTTCGCCGCCGAACGCCTCCGCCAGCTCGCGAACGGAGCCGTAACCTTTGCCGTCCGTGATGTAGTACATATCCTGGAACACTTCCGGATGAGGCCCTTCGTTCATCAGGCTCTGCAGCTCCGCCTTGTCCGAGTAGTAGAGCTGCAGCTCCTTGTGCATAAGCTTCAGGTCTTCCTTCAGGAACTTGTACAGGTCCGAACGCTCGTCGAGTGCTTCCAGCATTTCGTCGGCGCCTTCGGCCGCTTCCGGGTCAATCCCGTTCGCGGAAGAAAGCTGAGGCGTCGCCACCTTCCCGTTCACATTCCAGCGTTCGAGGGACAGGGACACCTTCCCGCTCTTCACGCCGTCCGCCATGAACCGGGCATCCCTGCTCTCAAATTCAAAGCCGGCTTTCCTCCACTGCTGCTTGTCATCGGCGAACAGCGTCATAACCGCCTTCGTATCCTTCGGCGCGTCCGCTTTCTTCCACTGCGAGGAGGCCGCTGCGGCCGTCGCGAACATGGATTTGCCCATGCCGTACAGGCCTTCCACCGTCACTTCCTTGTCGAAGAAGAAGCTCTCGACAACCGGACCCAGCACCTCTTGGGCTTCGGCCGCTTCCTCGCCGCGTTCTTCCTCCATCTGCTGCATGAGCTGCCGGACCCCTTCGGAAGCCGCAGCAGCTTCCGCCGCTTCGTATACCTTCTCCGCCAGCTTGTGGAGGCCGGCATCATCCAGCGTCAGGTTCTTGAGGTATTTCTGCAGCAGCACCGGGAACTCCTCATCCTGCACGCTCAGGGACAATGCCGTGCCCTGCACCTCTCCGCCCTGCAGCTTCTCGCTCTTCTTCTCGGCCTTGATGTCCGCCGCGTTAGGCAGGTTCAGGACCAGGAAGCTCCCGAGCTCGTTCGATACCTCGGTCGCCTGCTCTACCAATCCGGCAAATTCCTGGGGAATCTCTGACATCCCCGCCATTGTTTCGATGACGAGCGGTCGGCTCAGTCCTTCTACCTTCACCACCAGCGTATCCCGGTCCGCCGAAAGCTCGAATGGAATCACCCGGTCGGCTTTCTCCAGCGTTCCCTTGGCAGATACCGTGCTGTCGGCGTTATTCAGCGAGAGGGAGGTGAGGCTGAGCTTCATGCCGTCGAGTGTCCGGTAGTGCGTCCGCTTCAGCTCGTTTGCAGCCTCGGTCCAGATGTCCTCGCTTGAAATCGGATCTCCATTGGTTTCCCCCTTGGCCGCCTCCACGTCAAAATCGAACGAAAGCGTCATGTTTCCTTCATACGACACGACCTGTTTCTCGTTCTCCAGTATTACCTTCGGGTCGAAGCCTCCGACCGCCGAGCATCCCGACACGACGACGAGCGATCCTGCCAGACAGCCGGCCAACCAGCGTTTGTTCATCAAATGAAAGCCCTCTCTTCTTGTTCTGTCTCTATGAATTCTTCTTTTATGTATCTGTCTCTATCAATATAAGGCGGACGCGTCAGGTTGACAAGGAAAATCTGCATCTCCTGTGCCCTCCGACTTCATCCAATCCGGCGTAACAAAAAAGAGCCTCCGAACCTGGTCCGGAAGCCCTCATCATCGGCAAACTGCCGCGTACTCTTACAAATCCCATTGCCAAGCAAAACAACAATTACTTCACCGCAGCCACCTGCAGCTCATACGTCCAGCCGAACGGATCCGCAACGCGGCCGTACTGGATGCCGGTCAGCGTATCATAGACCTTGGCCGCAAGCTCGCCGGTCTTCCCTCCGCCGATCTCGATATCGCCGTTCTCGGAGTACAGCGCACCGATCGGGGAGATAACCGCTGCGGTGCCCGAGCCGAACGCTTCCGTCAGGGCGCCTCTCTCATGCGCCTCGAACAGCTCGTCGACCGAGATCGTGCGCTCCTCTACCGGAATGTTCCACTCCTTGAGCAGGGCGATGACCGAACGGCGGGTGATGCCGTCCAGGATGCTGCCGCTCAGGGCCGGCGTAACGACCTTGCCGTCGATGTAGAAGAAGACGTTCATGCTGCCGACTTCCTCAATGTACTTGCGGTGGACGCCGTCCAGCCACAGCACCTGCGCACAGCCTCTCTTCGCCGCTTCTTCCTGGGCTTTCAGGCCGGAGGCGTAGTTGCCGGCCGTCTTCGCCGTACCGACGCCACCTTTCACTGCACGAACGTAACCGGATTCGACGTAGATTTTGACCGGATTAATGCCCTCGGCATAGTAAGCCCCTACCGGCGACATGATGATCAGGAACTGGTACTTGGCGGAAGGCGCCACGCCCAGCGACGGCTCGGTGGCAATCACGAAAGGCCGGATGTACAGAGATGTCCCCGGCGCAGACGGAATCCAGCCGCTGTCGATCCGGATGAGCTCTTGGAGGCCGGCCATGGCCAGGTCGGCATCGATCTCCGGCATATGCATCCGCTCGTTCGACAGGTTGAGCCGTTTGAAGTTGTCCTGCGGACGGAACAGCAGCAGACGCCCGTCTTCCGCACGGTAAGCCTTCAGCCCTTCGAACACCGACTGGCCGTAGTGGAAGATCTTCGCGGCCGGGTCCAGCGTAATCCCCTGGTACGGTACGATCCGCGGAGCGTGCCAGCCTTTGCCCGTCTCATAATCGACCACGAACATATGGTCTGTAAAATGCTTGCCGAATCCCAGCTGGTCTTCCTGCGGCTTCGTTTTCGGCGCGGTGCTGCGTTCGATCTCTATGGAATAAGTCATCCTGCATGTTCCTCTCGAATGGATTGGTTGAGAAGTATAATACCACTATGAGCCCCATATGAAAAGGATCTGTTTTGTGGGATAATCATACCCAATAGGTATGGGTGAAGAAGGGAGAGAAAGCATCATGGATATCCGTCAGCTGCGCTACTTTATGGCGATCGCGGAGGAAGGCGGCATCACGCGTGCCGCCAGAGTGCTGAATATCGAACAGCCGCCGCTCAGCCGGCAGCTTCGGCAGATGGAGCAGGAGCTCGGCGTCACCCTGTTCGACCGCAGCGGCTCCCGGCTCAAGCTGACGCCGGCCGGCGAGCGGCTGCGGCAGAGGGCGCAGGGGCTCCTGGCCCAGTTCCACGAGACGGTGCAGGAGGTCAAGGAGCTTGAAGAAGGCGTGCGGGGCGTGCTGTCCATCGGCTCGGTCGTCTCGTGCATCTCTCTGCTCCCTCCGAAGATCGAGGTGTTCCGGGAGCGGTATCCCGAGGTCACGTTCAAAATCCAGGAGGGCGACCACTACCAGCTCGGCGAGCAGCTCGAGAAGCGGAGCATCGACCTGATCCTCGCCCGCCTGCCCTTCGAGGCGTCCGGCAGCGCCGAGCACGCCGTGCTGCCCCTGCCGTCCGACCCGTTCGTGGCCGTGATTCCCGCCCCCTGGAGCGGCCGTTTCTCCCCGGGCCGCATCCGGATGAACGAGCTGGCGGACGTCCCGTTCCTCAGCCTCAAGACGGAGAAAACCACCGGCATGCATGAGAAGGTCATGAAGGAATGCCGGGAGCACGGCTTCGAGCCCCGCGTCATCGGTGAATGCTCCTCCGTGGCCATCATCATCGCACTGGTGGCCGCGGGGATCGGGGCCACCGTCTTCCCCGCCTCGGTCATGGCCTCATTCACGCTGCCGCAGATCAAGACGCTGCCGATCGCCGATACGGAGGTGCAGTCCGGCGTCGGCATCCTGTGGCTCACGGACCGCTACCTGCCCAAGACGGCCCGGAGGTTCATCCAGATGTTCGCCACGTGAGGAGCAGAGCGAAACGGGAAGCCGGCCGTATGTGCCGCGTACACCCGCGCCCCCGCTTGGCCCGCAGCGAGCCTCCACGCGTTTGCTCCCCAGGAACTTCCATTACATGCTTCCATTAACAAAGCCGCCGGATCCCTTCCGGCGGCTCCTGCAAAGTTCCGGCCTGCTCTTCTTCTACGACGCTTCGCCGGCAGCCGCCCGAGCCGCCGCATCGCCGCTGAGCGCCGGCACCGTTATGCGCACGCCGGTGCCCATGCCGGGCCGGCTCTCGATCTCGACGCCGTATTGCCTGCCGTAGTGAAGGCGGATACGCTGGTCGACGTTGCGGATGCCGTAGCCCACATGCTGCCCCTGAACGGGATCGAGAACCTGGCGGATCAACCCCCGGTCCATGCCGATCCCGTCATCGATGATCTTGAAGACGACGTTCCCCTGCTCGAGCCTGCCGACGATCCGGATGTGAATGCGGTCTCCGCACCAAGCATGCTCGAGCGCATTCTCGATGAACGGCTGCAGGATAAGCTTGACCGTCGTGTACGGCAGAATCTCCGGCTGGATGTCGAAGAGGATGCGCAGCCGCTCCTCGTACTTCGTCTGCTGGATGTTCATGTACGCCTGGGCCTGCGCCAGCTCGTCCGATACCGGGATCACCGTCCTCCCTTCGTTGAGCGAGAGGCGGTAGAATTTGGCGAGGTCGAGCACCATCCGCTGCAGCTTGTCGGTCTGTCCGAACTTCGCGAGCCGGGAGATGGACGAGAGCGTGTTATACAGGAAGTGCGGATTGATCTGCGCCTGAAGCGACTCGAGCTCCGCCTCCTTCTTTTGGATGCGGGTCAGGTAGACCTCCTGGATGAGATTGCCCGTATGCTGCCCCATCTCGTTGAGCGCCTCCGAGATCTGCGTGAACTCGTCCCGGCCCTTGAAATGAAGCCGCCGGTCGAACTCCCCCTCCTGGAATGAATCGAGCACCTTCACAATCTTCGATACCCGGCGGGAGAAATAGCGGGAGATGAAGTACCCGATGACCAGGAAGACGGCGATACAGCCGAGGCAGATCAGAATCGTCCACGTGCGCACCTTCTCCGTATCCCGCTCCGTGATGTCCGGCGGGATGACCGCGGTCAGCTTCCAGGGCAGCCCGGGCAGCTCCTCCCGGATGTAGAGCCGGCCTGCCTCCTCCGCGCGCCATACGTCCGCTCCTCCTCCGCCCTCCGCCCCGGCCGAGATCACAACGGATCGGCGTTCCTCATCGGCCACCAGCAGCGTCGTCCCCTGGCCGATTTTGTTATAGTCAACGCTCTCGAACAGATCCGCCAGCCGGACGGAGATCCGGATGAACCCGATCTCCCCCAGATTCAGCGGATTGCGCGTATCCACGATGCGCCGGAGCAGCGAGATGCGCCCGTACTGCGCGTCGTCCTCCACCTGCTGCCAGCGCATCGTCACGCCGTACTTCTCCTGCGGGTATTCCCGGTACCAGGCTTTGTCCGCAATCCGCCGGATGTGGTACAAGTCGAACAGCCGGTTCTTCAGCGTTAAGGGATCGGCGCCCCCGTAGTTCTGGTACACCTCGGGCAGCGTCTCGTTGTGGAGATACACGGACAGCCAGAGCATGCCCGAAGAGGTCTCCAGCGTGGAGCGCAGCTTCGGCAGCAGATATTTGGTCGTCGCCTCGTAGCTGACCCACCCCTCCTGGTAGTGCCGCAGCTGGTCGCCGAGCGTGTAGTCGAAGTACAGCATGTCGGAGACCCGCTTGGCCTCGGCCATTTTGTACCCGATATTGTCCTTCATCTGCTCCAGTGTGCCCCGGATGTTCTCCCGCGTCTGTTCGCGGATCGAGCCGACGAAGATCGAATTCGCCGTATAACCGACGAGCAGCACGGGGATGAGGATGAGCACGCAGAACGACAGCATGAGCTTGTAGCCGAAGGGAAGATACGGATTCGACTGCCTCCACTGCCTCATAGATGATCCTCCCCTCCGCCCTGTGCGGTTAATGTTTGCGCCGGTATTCGAGCGGCGTCATGCCGTACGTTTCCTTGAACTGCCGGGAGAAGTACGGCAGGTAGCGGTACCCGACGCCCTCGGCAATCTCATAGATCTTCAGCTTGCTCTGCCGCAGCAGCTCGCAGGCCTTCTCCATCCGCAGCGTGATCAGGTATTCGCTGAAGCCGCGCCCCGTTTCTTCCTTGAACAGAGACCCCAGGTAATTGGGCGAAAAGGAGAAGCGCTCCGCCACATCCTTCAGGGTGATGTTCTCGGCCAGATGCGTCTGCAGGTACGCCTGCACTTCGCTGACCAGCTTCCAGTTCTTGTTGCGCCGCCGGGTATGCAGCCGCTCCGAGACCTCGAAGACCCGGCGCCGCAGCCAGGAATGGATATCGCTTATCGTCTCGAAGCGGTGCAGGATATCGAGATCCTGCAGCTCCATGCCGAGCAAGGAGAACAGGTCCTCGTTCATCGTCCGCAGCCGCTCGTCGAGCTTCATGAGCAGCGCCAGGGCGAAGTTGTGGATCGTAAAACGGGATTTGAGGCTCATCGCCACCTGGAACAGCCGCTGCAGCTCATCGTGGATGCGGACGAGGTCGTAATTGGCCATCGCCTCGAACAGGGCGTCGAGCTGCAGATCCAGCTTGCGGGAATCCTCCCGCTGCGCCGTCCGGAGCTGGCCCGAGAAGATGACCCGGCCTTTGCCGTAGAACATCTTGTACTCGAGCGCCTCCGCCGCCTCCCGGTATGAATCCGCCAGCGCCGCCAGTCCGCCCGCCTCGCCGCCGAGCCCGGCCGTGACCGTGAAGGCGCTGCGTTCGTTCAAGTGCCGCAGCACTTCCTCGGCCAGCTCCGCGCCGTCAGCCGGCAGCAGCAGCATGATCCGCTGCCGGCTGACCTTGCACACATGCTCGATGCCGAGCCTGCGGCTCAGCTCCATCACCTCGGAGATGAAGGCCTGCGGCTCGCCGCCAGCCTCCCGTCCTTCCTGGGGGCCGAGCTTCCAGGCGAGATCGTCGATCTCCAGCACGGCCGCCCGGCCGGGCCAGCTCCAGCCGTTCATGCCGTAGCCGGTTCCGAGCGCCTGCAGCACGTCGGCTCCCGTGCTTCCTTCGAGCAGCCGGAGCAGGTACTCGTTCTTGGCGATCGGGATCATCTGCTTGTAGGCGAGGTCCGCCTCCTGGCGCGCCCGCTCCTGATCGAGCTGTCCGCGGACCTTCACCAGGGAATCGATGAGCTCCTGGTCGTCCATCGGCTTCAGCACGTAGCTGCAGGCGTTCAGGGCGAGCGCTTGTTTGACGTAATGAAAGTCCTGGTACCCGCTGACGAAGATGACGCGCAGCGCCCCCTGCTTCTCGATCGCACGCTTGGCCAGCTCCAGACCGGACATATTGGGCATCCGCACATCCGTCACCAGAATATCGACCGTCTCAGTCTCCAGCACCTTGCAGGCCGCAAAGCCGTTCGTCACCGCATCCACCACTTCCATACCGAGCTCCTGCCAAGGGATGAAGGTCTTCATCCCTTCCAGGTCGAGATTCTCGTCGTCAGCGAGCAGCACTTTGTACATGTCGTTGGACCTCCCTTAGGCAAATACAAAGAGGATATACTTTTCAGTATACCCTCCCCCTGTCGTTTAGCAATAGAACGCTTACTTGCCGCCCTTCATCTTCTTCAGGTTCTCCTGCCACTTCTGCGTCTTGTACTCGAGGAGCTTCGCATACCCCGCAGCCTGCGCATCCTTCTCCGCCTTGTCGAGGATCGCCAGGACCTCTTCGTCGCTCTTCGCATAGAGCGCCTTGGCCCGCGCCTCGAGGAAGATGTCGTTGATCGTCTGCTCCGAAATCCCCTCCGGCGAATCCGGCAGCGGCTTCAGGTTGATGAATTCCGTCGCGTTCGCCTGCGTTTTCCACGTGATCTCGGACTGCCAGCGGGTTGCCCAGTTGCGTTTTTCCACCGGCAGCGTATTCTCATACTTCGCCTTGGTCGAATCGATGTACACCGTATTGCCGTTCCACATCATGTTGATCGTTACCGACTGCAGCTTCGACAGCCCTTCCGTGTCGCTCGAATACTTCTCCGTGAACTTCGGCGTCATGCCGTCCGCCTCGAGCCCGTCCCAATACGTTCCCGGAGGGCCCCACATCTGGACGCGCTGGCCTTCCGGCCCCGTATACCAGTCGAGGAAGGCGAAGATCGCTTCCGGGTCCTTCGCCGCCTTGGTGATCAGCGAGACGTTCCAGCCGAGCTGGGTGTAGTTCCCCGGGAAGATCTTGTTCTTGTCGAGCCCCGGCTTGTGGATCGGCCAGATCACGAAGTATCCGGCTTCCGGGTCCTTCGCCGACAGCGCGGTATGCGCCTTCAATCCGATGTCGGTCGGGCTCGCTCCGGCGAACACAGCCACATTCCCGTTCACGACCTTCTCGGTGATCTGGTCGACCGTCTGCGTCAGCGCATCCTGCGTGATGAGCTTCTCGCGGAAGAGCTTGCTCGTATACTGCGTCGCTTCACGGAAGACCGGATCGGTAAAGATCGAGGTCAGCTTATCCCCGTTCGGCACCGCACGGTTGCCGACGAAGCTGTTCGGATGGTTCTCCGCGAAGGCCGAGTAGAGCACATCGAGGCCCTGGCCGTCTTTGGCCAGATGCGGCTCATACGGCACGACGTTCGGGTATTTCTCTTTGACCATCTTGAGGTAGGCGTACAGATCGTCCGTCGTTTCGAGCTTCGGCGAGCCGAGCTCCTTGTAGATCTTCTTGTTGACGACATAGCCGGCGTTGCCGTTCGGCTGATTCGTGTACCAGTTCGGGAACTGGTAGATCTTCCCGTCCGGAGAGCGCAGCATGTTCAGCCCTTCCGGCCCGAGCCACTTCTTGAGGTTCGGATACTTCTCGATGTATTCGTCATAGGCTACGAGCATCCCGGCTTCGCGGAGCTTCTCCACGTCCGAACCCCGGTCGGTCCAGATCACGTCCGGCAGCTCGCTGGATGCAATCATCGTATTGAGCTTCTGCTTGGCCGCACCGCCGGAGTTCACGGGCTTCACGGTGACCTTCTTGTTCTCCTTGATCCACTTCGTCGCGGCGTCTTCGCCCCACGGCGGCATCGTGTACCAATCATAGTGTCCGTAGAAGGTGAACTCCAGGGGCTTCGACCCCAGCTCGACCGGCGACCCGCTTGTGCTTCCCGTGCCGGTTTGGGCGCCCCCCGAAGGTGCAGGTTCACTGCTGCAGCCCGCCAGGATCGTTACGGTGGTGAGCACCGATGCGCTGAGCGCCGCCCATCCTCTTTGTCTGTTGATCATCCCGTTAACCCCTCTCATTCATCGGAATTGTATGTGAACAGCTCATGCTTGTAAAGCCATCACCCTGCGGGAGGCGGACATCAGCCCTTAAGCGAGCCGACGAGCACCCCTTTGACGAAATACTTCTGCACGAACGGGTACACGAGCATGATCGGCACGGTAGCCACCATCATCGTCGCCATCGACAGCGACTTGGTGGTCACGGTCTGCATCTGGCCGAGCCGCCCCTGGGCCGCCGAGTCCATCTGCGACATCTGCTCGCTCATGATGTTGGAGCTCAGGATCTGCTTCAGCATCGTCTGGATCGGGAACAGATCCTGGTTCGTAATGTAGATGCTCGGGAGGAACCAGTCGTTCCAGTGATACACGGCGGTGAACAGCCCGAGAGTCGCCACCACCGGCCCCGAGAGCGGCATTACGATCCGGATGAACGTGCCCCAGTTGCCGCAGCCGTCGATCTTCGCCGATTCCTCGAGACCGGCAGGAAGCTCCTGGAAAAAGGTGCGGAAGATGATCATATTCCACACGGAGATCAGCGAAGGGATAATGAACACCCAGAACGAGTTCATCATGCCGAGTCCGCGGATGAGCAGGAAGGTCGGAATCAGCCCCCCGCTGAAATACATGGTGATGATGCAGACCACCATGTAGAATTTGCGGCCCATGAGCTCCCGTTTCGACAGCCCGTAGGCGAACAAGGCGGTGGCGAGCACCGAGAGCACCGTCCCCACCACGGTCCGCAGCACCGAGACGCCGAAGGCGGTCAGGATCCGTTTGTCGTTGAAGACGATTTCATAATTCTCCCACGTGAAGGCGCGGGGCCAGAACGTCACGCCGCCGAGCATCGTGTCCGATCCCTTGTTGAACGAGATCACCGCCGCATTCCAGAACGGGTAGAAGGTCGTGAAGGCGAGCAGGGCCAGCGCTGCATAAATGAAAGCCATCAGGACGCGGTCCGACGGGCTGAGCCGGATCATAAGCTTCTCTCCTTTCGGTTAATCTTTCGCCATCTCTCCCGGCCGCCTACCACAGAGAGTTCCCCGATCGGCGTGCGGCGTAGTTCGCCATAGCCAGCAGGCCAACGGAGATCACGGCCTTGAACAATCCGACGGCGGTTGCGTAAGAGTAGCGGGAATTCTGAATCCCTACGCGGTAGACGTACGTATCGATGACATCCGAGACGTCGCGCAGCACCGGGTTGGCGCCGAGCAGGAGGATATCGTCGAAGCCCGCGTTCAGCAGGTTGCCGATCGCCAGGATCATGAAGATGATGATCACCGGCATCATGCAGGGCAGTGTGATCAGGAACATTTGTTTGATCTTCCCCGCCCCGTCCATCTCGGCGGCTTCATACAGATGCGGATCAATCCCCGCGATGGCCGCCAGATACACGATCGACGCGAAGCCGATCTCCTTCCACACGCCGGTGGCTACCAGGATCGTCCAGAAATACTCCGGCAGGGAGAGAAAATTAATCGGTTCCCCGATGAGGCCCGCAGCCTGCAGGGCGATATTCACGCTTCCGTTATCCGTCGACAGCATGGACATCACGAAGCCGGCGACGATCACCCAGGAGAGGAAGTGCGGCAGGTAAGACACCGTCTGCACGACCCGTTTAAACATCATATGCTTGACTTCATTGAGCATGAGCGCCAGCAGTATGGGGGCCGGAAAGCCGATGACCAGCTTCAGGAGCGAGATCACGATCGTGTTGCGCATAACCTCCCCGAATTCCGCTGCCTGGAAGAACTGCTTGAAGTGCTTCAACCCCACCCAGGGGCTCTCTTTCATCCCGCCGAAAATGTTGTAATCCTGGAACGCCATCAGCACGCCGTACATCGGAATATAGCTGAAGACGAAGATCAGGATCAGCGCGGGCCACACCATGAGCTGGATATCCAGCTGCCCGAGGAACCGCCGCACGGCACTCCGGCCGGGCCGCCGTTTGGCGGTTTCGCTTTTGCCGCTTACCGTAAGTTCGGCCACTTCTGCGCCTCCTTCCCATCAGGTCCGTTGAGCTGTTATGCTGCCTGTTTCATGTCTTCATTGTATCCCTCTGCAAACGCTGCATCTATCTGTCTAATCAACTAAATATGATACTTTTCAATGATGAGTATAACGGCAGTGTGTGATGGAAAGTGACGTCTAACGTGATCCGGCGGGGGGGCTGTAAAAGATACCGCGTTCCCACCAGCCAGCTGGGATTTACGGGGATAGAAAATCCGCTCTGGCCAGAGCGGTTGGAATCCGGCAAAGCGCCGGGGATCATGGGGGCAAGGGTGGTAACGGGGGAGCTGTGATGAAATAAAGGAACTGAGGTTTCTTATTCGGCCATTTCCCGGGGGTTACCGGAGAATAACGGAACTCAGATGCTTTATTGCTTCTCTCAAGCGTCACCGGGACTTGATTTCTAATAATAGCGAACCTCAGTTCCCTTATTCTTGGAAGAGTCATTCCGATTGAGGAGATAACGCATCCAAGTTCCGTTATTTGTATAAGAGACTCGGCAGCGTTTCCCCAAGGATTCATGTTCGCTTCCGGATTCTCCTGCCAATCATGTACCGGGTCTGCCCTCTCTTTACATTGACGTTACGTTAACGTTTAATTTGGTAGTATGGAAGGCAGGGAGTCCCAATGAAAATCAAGGAAGCCGCAGAGAGGCTCAACATTACGGCCCGGGCGATTCGGTTCTATGAAGAAAAAGGGCTGATCGCCCCGGCCAAGCAGGACGACAACCAATACAGGCGCTTCAGCGAGAAGGATATCTGGCGCCTGCAGACGATTATCGCACTCCGTGAATCCGGCATGCCCTTGGAGGACATCAAGAAGGCACTGGAGCAAAGCGATGCCCGGGATCACGAAGAGCTGCAGTATTACCTGGAGCTTCAGCGCTCCGTCATGTTCTCGAAATGGCTGGAGATCAAGCAGATTATCGAGACGACCGACTATATGATCGGTATGCTGAAGGAGCACCAATCGCTGCCGCTGGACGATATCTATGCGCTCGCCGAGGGCTCCAAACGGCTGCGGGAACAGCGCAGGGACTGGAAGGACCTGTGGAACTATGACCGGCTGGCCGGTCTCCACGACCAGCGTGTGCTTACCGATGCCGAGGAGTACCGCGGCTATACGGAAGCGTTAGCGACCGCCGTGCGGTGGCTCGCCCCCATTCCCGGGGAGACCGGGCTCGATATCGGGACGGGCACCGGCAACCTGGCCGCACGTCTTATTGAACTCGGGGTGAAGATGGCGGGCGTAGACCAGTCGAAGGAAATGCTGAAGAGATGCCGCCGGAAGAACCCCGGGATGGAGACGAAGCTCGGGAATTTTCTTGCGCTCCCCTATCTGGACGGGCGGTTCGATTTCGTGGTGACCAGCTTCGCCTTTCACCATCTGACCGACAATCAGAAGGCGCTGGCTTTAGCCGAAATGCGCAGAGTGCTGCAGCCCCGCGGACGGATCTGCATCGTGGACCGGATGGTGATCTCAGATCATGACTCCGATTCCGGGCAGGGGAAGCATTATCCCTCCCTGCCGCGGCTGCTGCAGTGGCTTGAGGATGCCGGCTATGTAACCAAACACGGACAGATCGAAGGTATGGTTCACATCGTCTATGCGGTACCGATCCGGTAATAGCCCCAAGCGCTTGACCTTGCCGCAGCGTCAATCCCTATGATGAGAGCATCACTCTAAGGGAGGCTGGTATCATTGGACAAAGATCAGCTGCAGCAGATCTACAAGCAGGAAGCATATTACTGGGGTAAGAAGCCTAACGAGCTGGCGAGGCGCGTCCCTGCATTCATTCCGGAAGAAAACCGGCAGGGGAAGAAGCTGCTGGACCTCGGGGCCGGGGAAGGACGGGACAGCGTGTTCCTGGCGAAGCTGGGCTTCGATGTGCTCGCCATGGACTTTGCCTCCGCGGGGCTTGCCAAAGCCCGCCGGCTGGCGGAAGAAGCAGAGGTGTCCATCCGCACGCTGGAGGTTGACCTGAATGACTGGATGCTTCCCCTCTCCGTGGATGTCATCTATTCGATCGGTACGCTCCAGTATCTGCATCCGGAGAACCGGCCCCGGCAGTTCCGCCATTGGCAGGACCGCACGGCAGCCGGCGGACTTCACGTGCTGTTCGCCTTCACACGGCATCCCGACGTGGAAACAGCCCCCGATTGGGGGAAGAATGAATACCTGTACGAGCCTCAAGAATTGGAGAGCTGCTATCCGCACTGGGACACACTCGTAAGCGAGACCGTCATCTTCGATTGCTGCTCCAGCGGCGTGGCCCACCGGCATGCCGCAAGCATTCTCATCGCGAGAAAACCAACCTGAAGGAAGGGCTGCCGAGCCGAGTGTTCGGCGGCCTTTTTCTAATCATAAGAATGTATAGCTCACCAGGGCTCCTCTATTTCTAAATGCGCATTGTCCTTAAAGGACAGCGAGGCTGATGAGCTTGCACCATTTACCATTTACATAGTTATAAATTAATAAAAGAAAATATTGACAAATTAATTTGAATTATTTAACATAAGTTTGTAGATTGGATGCGCTTTCAGTGGTCTTCAGCCCCAGCCCCTTTGGCGGTCCTTCTGCCCAACGCATCTTTACCCTGAATGGAAATGAGGTGATACCACCCGATCCGTAGATGGAAACGTACCGCCGTACGTCGGTAATCCCTAATCCCTGAATTGAAAGGAAGCGAAAAGTAATGAAAAAGCCCGCCAAAAAATGGCTCGTAACCGTCGCTCTCACCTGCGCTATGGCGCTCACCTCCGTGATCCCGGCCAGCGCCGCCTTCTGGAACCTGACCGGAGATATCGGCGTGCATGATCCTTCCATCATTAAGGAAGGCAGCTCTTATTACACGTTCTCCACGGGTACCGGCCTGCAGGTGCTGCGGTCGGATAACGGCACGAACTGGTACCGTACACCGCAGATTTTCCTGCAACCGCTCTCATGGTGGAAGACCTATGTCCCCAACAACACGAACAATGACGTCTGGGCACCGGACATCCACTATTTCAACGGACGGTACTGGCTCTACTACTCCATCTCCACCTTCGGCTCCCGCACGTCCCTCATCGGTCTGACCTCAACGGCCAGCATCGGCTCCGGTCAGTGGCGTGATGACGGACTCGTCATCCGGACGACGCAGGAAGGCAACGACTACAATGCGATCGACCCGAACCTCACGATCGATGCCAACGGCGAGCCTTGGCTGAGCTTCGGCTCCTTCGGCAGCGGCCTGAAGCTGGTGAAGATCGATAAGAACACCATGAAGCCGACCGGCAGCCTGACGACGATCGCCAGACGTACCACGAACGGGGGGGCCATTGAAGCGCCGACGATCACGTACCGCAACGGCTACTACTACCTGTTCGCTTCCATCGACTACTGCTGCCGCGGCGTGGACAGCACGTACAAGATCGTGTACGGCCGTTCGACCTCCATCACCGGCCCGTATCTGGACAAGAACGGCGTCTCGATGCTGAACAACGGCGGCACGATCCTCGACAGCGGCAATGACCGCTGGAAGGGCCCCGGCCACCAGGACGTATACAACAATAACATTATCGTCAGACACGCCTACGACGCGACCGACAACGGTGCGCCGAAGATGCTGATCAACGACCTGCTGTGGGATTCCTCCGGCTGGCCGACGTACTAAGCCGCTGGGCTGCCAGGCCATCCTGGGGATTTAAGATAAACGGATTTGCCGTCCTTTATGGATGATGTGCGTTTATCAAAAATATAAGATTACAGGATCGATCCCTCGTAAGATATAAATTCTTGGATTTCAAGTGAAAAACGGCGTACAAGGGGACTGCCCCTTTGTACGCCGTTTCTATTGGGTTTAGAGTCCATTCTCTGCCGGAGTTCCGCTCCCCGGCCCCGGAACGGAGATGGTTCCGTCAATACTCTCCGTATAATCAGACGTACAGCGTGCCGTGAGCTTGCCTGGTGTATCGGGGAGCGCCTCCATGACGCACACCTGCTTTTGTACCTTGTAGCGGTCCCCTGCCCGAACCACAAAGTAGTCCACGGGCGGCCACTCCGGTCCCTCCGCAAACTGGGCCGTTACCGATACGCGAATCCGGTCGGGATCGGAAGCATCCGTCCTCCCGATCTCAAATGAGGTTAACGGCGTACCCTCCAGTGTCTTGTCGTTCATCAGTGCTGTAAAATAATCGCGGACGATCGCTTCGCCCTGCTCCGCCGGATTGTCTGCCACTTGCTCTGCCGGCCGGCTGGTGCGCATCTCCAGCGTTTGCGTGCTTCGCCAGTATTCTGCTCCGTAGACTGACGCACACAGCGAAGCTGCCATGATCACCATGAGAACTAGAACATTCCTGGTATGACCCATTAGGATAAACCTCCCCGTCTCTAAGCTTGGCGATCCTGGCCGACGATGACACGCCAGTGGGAGCCTTTCCTGATCACCGGGAAGGTGAATTCCCCTGGTTCTCCATCCACAACCGCATGAATTCTTGCTTCCATGACCCTCTCGCCTTTCTTGGTCACGGAGAGTACGCGGGCTTCGCTAATTTCATCGGAGATCGTGCGGTACTGGCGGATTTGCTCCCTCTTGGCCGGGAATCTCAGGTCATCCGCATACTGCACCATGCTCTCGAGATCGTGTCTGAGCAGCGACTCCAGGTATCGTTCCACCACGGCGCGGGCTTCGTACTCCGCAGAAAGCGGCGCCTTCGCGGCCGCTGCGTCTTGAGTCAGCCCGGCCAGGATCACAGTGAACAATCCGACCCCGCTGACCGCCGCCTTCCATCTGTGTCTGAACAGAAGCACCGGCACAATCAGGATGAAGACAAAGGCCAGGCCCTGCAGTACCCAGGCGCCGATGCGCTGCTGCCCGGACCCGGTTAATCTCACCCAATCGAACATCTGGATGACGACAGGTCCCGCCTTCCGCAGCTCGACTCCCATATAGCCGAATATCGTGCCCACAGCCACAGAGCCAGCTGCCAGACCGAAGAGAACAGTGAACCGGGAAAACCGGCCGACCCGCTTCGGCAGGAGGAATACCAGCATCGCGCCCGCCGATATCATGCCGATGCTGTATATGTAAATCTCCGTCTCTGTTACGGGGATGATCAGACCTAGGGGGACAGACCCCGTATCAGCGGCCCTCCCGCCGGCAAGCAGGATACGAATCCCGGACATGACCATATACAGTCCGGCTAATCTCGATACAAATGACGCACCAAGTTGTAAAGTGCTCATGTTTCCTCTCCCCTTATGATCCGGCCTTGTTGATGCGCCGGTGGTGCACGAATTGTGTGAAGTAACGAAGCGCCAGCAGAAAAACAACCCATACAAAAGTCCGAATCAGAAGAGAGTCCAGTTGATACGTCACAGCCATATAGTACATCCCATGCTCATTCGGACTGCTGTATTGGAGGTGATACATGTAATTCGAGATCCGTCCCGGCAGCTGGTGCGCCGAGTACAGGACAGGCAGCAGTAAAAGCAGAGAAGCGATCCTCCCGTTCTGCGTCTTTAGGAAAATAAGCAGTCCCAGAAGGATCATTATCCCTGCATAGCCGGAGTAAAATCCCCAGCGGTCACCCAGCAGGACGCCGTAATACCAGGATAAGGCCCCGGGAACCTGCAGCTTTTGAAGTCCGAAGACCAGCCCAAAGGGAAGCAGCGTCAGCAGAACGGCCCAGCGGTCAGCTGTTTTTCGGGTCAGCAGCAGAGACAGCGTTCCTGCCAGCAGGGTCAAAGGGACAACCCCGATTCCTTGACCGGAAAAATGCACCTGCAGCTCCTCCGCCACGGCATAAGCATACCAGCCCAGAAACAGCACGGACACCGGCAGCAGGACATCGATGCTGACCCCGTACGTCTGCCGGGTCAAATCCCGGCGAAGCATGCCCGGATCACCGAACTGCCGGAGGGTGAGCTCCAGCGCCTCTTCCCAGCTGAATCCGTCAGACACCTGCTCTTCCACAGAGCAGTCGATATGGGTTCGCATCTCCTCCCGCCACTCCGCCTTTTCTTCACGCCGAAGGAACGTCACTCTGAGGACCTCCTTCAGATAGCGGTCCATCTTATCCATTCCTGTGCCCTCCAAGTGTTTAATTCATGAACTGTGCTGTCCTTCCGAGTATCCGGCACGCTCTGCATAAGGCATCCGGTCCAGCAAAGGCTGGGCGTCTTTTAAGGCTTCCGCCCGCACCCTGCCTGCCTTCACATCCTTCAGGATCTGATTCATCCGCATGTAGTCCTCATGCGAGATCAGGGTTCCCACCACAAGAACCCATCGCCCTCCTCGGCGAACGGCCGGATACGTATATTCATACGGTCTTCCTTCCGAAACCGTATAAGAGCTTCACTTCCATCACTTGCCTGCCAAGAGGGGCAACCGATACGACCGAGACCTCGGAGTATGTTTTGGCTATTCGCTTGTCATCTTCAATCTGCGACTGCCGGCTGACGGCATGCCGGCTCTCGGCATATGCTGCGGCTTCTTCCGGCTTCCCGCTCAGCAGAGCCGCAGCGTACTTCCCAGCCACGGCCTTCACTTGGCCTTCCGCATCTGCACCGCTGCTCTCACCTGCCGCCGCCCAGCCCGCTCCTGTAAGACAAAAGAGCAGAATACATGCCGTTTTGCGACAGATTGTCGGGGACATGGCGTGCCAGCGGATCAGGAACCCCGCCGGTACAAGGAGGAGCAGGACCGCGGCCAGTCCCCCCAACACCCTCCCGTACAGGGCCTGCTCCCTCGGATGATAGAGTTCAAACATGCCAAACAGGGATACGCCAACCTCTGCCATAGGTGGGAGATCCGATGCCGCCCTGGCGCACAACAGCCCGAATCCAAGCGAGAGCACCGCTCCGGAAAGCAGGATCCTCCCCAAGGTTTGCCTTCTCAGAATGAAAGGCAGGACCGCCGAGAAAACGACCCCCGCAGCAAGCAGCAGGCCGGCATAGGCCAGCATCCCTTCCTCCGAACCCGGTGTGAACAAGCCGAGCTGTGCATAGCCGGTGTCATCCCCTCCTGCCTCACGAAGGAGGATCCGGATTCCTTGAAGCACCAGGAACAATCCGATGAGACGATACCCAACAATAGCGAAGATTTGGAAGCGGGACACGGTCATTCCTCCTTTCTCCCCCTACGCTCTGCTGGCTCCGGCAGGCCTGCTCTTCTGCTGCTGAAGATAACCATGAGCGACAGCCAGAAAGACGGCCAGCGCGAAGAGACGGATCGAGACCCCTTCCAAGTGGGACAATACTTCGTGGCGGGAAGCAGAGTTCACTCCTCTATCCAAGGCCGAGAACAGGTGCAGATTCAAGCTCCTGCACAGATCAAATCCCTTGTAGAGGAAGGCAAGGAACAAAGGAAGAGCGGCAACGCCGGTGTTTTTCGTTCCTTTCAGGAGAACCAGCCCCCATAGGAACATCATCGACAGGAAGAGCTGATAGCTCCTCCAATCGGGTGTGTAGCCGTTCATGACCGCATCATACCACCTGACGGCCTCCGGAATCCCGATGGCAAGGCACACATGCAGCAAGATGTAAGGCAGCACTGCACCCAGCAGACCGAAGCGGTCTGCTCGATTGCGGGTCGTGAGCATAAATAAGACCGCAGCCTGCAGGGTGAGCGGAATCAGCGGCAGCACCAAGCGGCTGTCGTACAGACGAAACTGGCTCTGCAGATACAAGAAGAGGAAAGCCGCCCAGAGCAGTGCCGATACCTGCAGGATTATATCCATGCTGATCCCGTACGTCTGCCGGGTCAAATCCCGGCGAAGCATGCCCGGGTCGCCGAACTGCCGGAGGGTGCGCTCCAGCGCGTCTTCCCTGCCGAGCCCTTCCTCCTCCAGCTCCTCTACGGAGCAATTGATATGGGTGCGCATCTCGGCCTCCCACTCCGCCTTCTCCTTCCCGGTCAGAAAGGTGCCTCTAAGTATTCGGTTCAGATAGCGGTCCGCCTTGTCCATGCCCGAGCCCTCCAAGAAATTGGTTGATGATGTGCGTGTTCCTCACCCAGGATTCCTTATTCCGGGCCAGCTTGCCCTGCCCTTCCTCCGTGATCCGGTAATATCTGCGGCGCGGCCCCGCATCCCGCTCGTCCCAGTAGCCCTCGATGAAGCCGTTCGCCTCCAGCCGCTTGAGCGCAGGATACAGCGTGCCTTCCTTGAGCTCGAAGGCTCCCTCGGTTGATGCATTCACAATTTTGGTGATTTCGTACCCGTACGCATCCCCGTTCTGAAGAATCGACAGGATGATGGCGTCGATATAGCCTTTGATCATCTCATTGCGCATGACGGGCCCCCTTACTATGTCATTCTATGTATACAGAATAGCTTGGAAGTTATTGCACGGCATGAGGCGAAATATCCATTTTATACAAGGTAAAAAGATACAGAAACGCAGAAAAGCCCCTGTCTCAAGCATGGGGGCGCATCAAAAAAACGGGCCTCCCCCTTACAGGAGAGCACCCGCCCTGCTCTATTACACTTGAAACTTGGCCGTAATGGCCTTGAGCTCCTGAGCCATCTCGTTCAGGGACGCCGCCGAATGGCTCATCTCCTGCATGGAGGCGAGCTGCTGCTCCGTCGCCGCGGAGACCGTCTCGGTACCGGCCGCTGTGGCGTCCGCAATTCCCGCCACCTGGTCGATCGAGTACGAGACCTGCTCCACGCTTGCCGCAATCTGCTGAACGGCAGCCGAGACCTGCTCGATCTGCTCCGCGACGTCGTTCACGGACCGGTTGATGTCCTCGAATTTGTCCCCTGCGGTCTGCACCGCCACGATGCCGTCCGCGACTTCCTGCACGGCCACCTCCATAGTGCCTATCGCCTGTCTCGTCTCTGACTGAATATGCGAGACGAGCTCCTCAATCCCCTTGCTCGAAGCCGCCGACTGCTCGGCGAGCTTCCTCACCTCGGCGGCGACCACCGCGAAGCCTTTGCCCTGCTCGCCCACGCGCGCCGCTTCGATGGCCGCATTCAGTGCCAGCAGGTTCGTCTGGTTCGCGATCGCCGAGATCATGCCGCTGATCTTGCCGATCTCATCGGAACGGGCACCGAGGCCCTGGACCACTCCGGCCAAGCCGCTAACCGCAACCTGGATGGATTTCATCTGCTCCACCGCCGTGTCCGCCGCTTGGTTGCCTTCGCGGGATTTATCGAGCGTCTGCACGGCCGATGCCGCCGCATCCGACGTATTGGCAGCCACATGCTGTACCGAGGTCGTCATCTCTTTCATCGCCTGGGCACTCGAGCCGACGGACTGCACCTGCCGTTCGGAGCCGGAGGCGACCTCCTGGATGATGTTGACAATCTGCTCGGTTGCATAGCCCGTCTCCTTCGCGCCGACGGTGAGCTGCTCCGCCGAAGAAGCGAGGAGCTCCATGTTCCCGCTGACCCGGGCGATCACCTCCCGCAGGTTCGCGGACATCCGGTTGAAAGCGCCCGCCAGCTCTCCGAGTTCATCCCGGCTGCGAATTGTGATCGTCTCGGTCAGGTTGCCTTCGCTGATCTTCTGGGCGGCCGAACGCATCTCCCGGAGCGGTCCGAGGAAGGAGCGCATGAACAGGTAGGCGGCCAAGGCGCCCAGGAGCAGCGCGGCGGCAACCACCAGCGCGGTCGTGTTGAAGATGCCCTGGGTGGATTGCTCCACCTCCGACTGGAACATGGAACCGGCCAGCTTCCATCCGGTCGACTCGTTCGTGTAGAACACCATGTGTTTGTCCGCACCTTCATCCGAGTACGAAAATTCGCCCTGGGCATTGGCATACATTGGATCGAAGTGCGATTCCGTGGATTCGGTACCGCTGGCGATCTGCGGATGAACGACAACCTTCCGGTTTTTGTCCAAAATAAACGTATATCCTTCGCTCCCGATCTTCGCCAGCTTCGTGAACTCCAGAATGTGCTTCAGGTTGATGTCGATCCCGAAGACGCCCGAGCGGTCCTCCAGCATCTGCACGACACTGACGACCACCTCACCGGTGGATGCGGTCACATAAGGATCCGTAATAACCGCCTTGCCCGGCTGCTTCATCGCATCCTCGTACCACGGCCTCTGCCGGGGATCAAAGCCGGCTGGAAGTTCCTGCAGCGGAGAGAGGAACATCTGCCCTTCCGCCGTACCGATGTATGCAACCATGACGTCCGGATGCAGGCCCACGTACTGTTCCAGCTTGGCGATCAGCAGCGGGATCTGCTCCGGTCTGTAGAAGGAAGCGTTGAACACCTTGGAGAAATAGCTCATGTCATGAACCTTGGCGTCCATTTTATCGTTTATGGTGGAGTTCAGCATCTGCAGATTATCCATGGCACTCGCACGAATCTTCGAACCGATCTCATCCTTGGCGCTCAAGTAGGCCAACAGGCCGATCGTCAGGCTTGGAAGGAGCAGTATGCACGCAAATACGGTCATAAATTTCGTCCGGAGATTCCATGCGGTTCCCGGTTTCCTTGGTTTCTTCGGTTTCATTGCTATACCCTCGCTTTAGATTGATATGTACCGCCAAACTTTTACACCATTCGACATATTTATAATAAAAAAAACACCCCGTATGCTGATGGACCCGGGCAGGGCCTGGCATCGCAGGGAAGTAAACACAGTGTCAGATGTCTGCGCAATGTTCTTTATCAAGAACGGCTGTATTGTTGATTATAATACGCACCGGCAGAGCGCATGTCAACAACCTTGACATAATGAAGTATCGGCGGCAGGACGAGCATTGTTTAGAGGCTCCCCCAAAAAAATGCAGGACTTTGGCAGCGAGGGCACCATCTGCCTCTGCAGCAGTAAGGCTGCGGACAGGTTCAACTCTCTACCCAAGACTCTTCCTCCTTTTACTGCTGCTAAAACGAAAGTATCCCGAAGAGAAGCATTCTGCGTCAGAAGGCAGGTATGCTCTCATCGGGCGAAACAAACCATCAGCCGAAAAGGCGGCGGCTTGACAGACTTACACCGGCACCGCTCGGGGCTGCCGTCTTGTGCTGCCGTTCAGAAGCAGCGTGAGGTAATCATCTTTTTCTCGTATAGAACTCGACGCCGTCCCGGCCGTTCGCATGAAGATCGCCGTAGAACGAGTCCTTCCAGCCCGAGAACGGGAAGAAGGCCATCGGCGCAGGGACGCCGACATTCACGCCCAGCATGCCGGCCTCCGCTTCTTCGCGGAACTGCCGGATCGCCCGGGCGCTGTCCGTATAGAGCACGGCCGAGTTGCCGAAGCGGGATTCGTTCGCGATGGCCAGCGCTTCATCCAGATCCGCCGCGCGGAGCACCGAGAGCACCGGACCGAAGATCTCCTCCTGTGCGAGCGACATCTCGGGACGGACGCCGTCGAAGAGCGTTGGCCCGAGGAAAAAGCCGGCGGACGGGGAGGCGGCCGTCCCGGCTTCCGCAGCTCGGGAAGCCGGAGCTCCCTCGGCCGGCGGCAGCGGCGGCGACGGATCTGCGGCCGGACGGAGTCCCCCGCCCCGGCCGTCGAGCACGAGCCGGGCGCCCTCCGCCACGCCGCGCTCGATCATGCGCCGGATCCGTTCCCGGTGCTCCTCCCGGATGACGGGCGTGAGCCCCGAATCCGGGTCTGCGCCGGGGCCGACGGTCAGGGCGGCTGCCGCGGCCGCCAGCCGCCCGACGAAGGCATCGCCTTCGCCCACGACGACTACGGCGCTGCAGGCCATGCACCGCTCCCCGGCGCTGCCGAAGGCCGAGGCAATGATGTTCTCCACCGTCTTCTCCGGGTGGGCGTCCGGCATGACGATATGGTAGTTCTTCGCGCCGGAGAGCGCCTGCACCCGCTTGCCGGCGGCCGTGCCCTTGCGGTACACGCTCAAGGCCGCCGGCTGGGAGCCGACGAACGAGAGCGCTTTGACCTTATCATGTCCGGTCAGCGCATTCACGGCGTCATAGCCGCCATGCACCAGGTTCAGCACGCCGGGCGGCAAGCCGGCCTCCTCAAGCAGGGCAGCCAGCTTCATGGCGGTGAGCGGCGTACGTTCGCTGGGCTTCAGCACGAACGTATTGCCGCAGGCTACGGCCAGCGGGAACATCCAGCAGGGCACCATCATCGGGAAGTTGAACGGCGTGATCCCGGCCACGACGCCAAGGGGCACGCGCAGCATCGACGAGTCGAGATCCGGCGCAATGTTCCCGAGTCCCGTTCCCATCATCAGGGACGGAGCACCTGCGGCAAATTCGACGCATTCGATGCCCCGCTGCACTTCCCCGGCAGCCTCCCTCAGGCTCTTGCCGTTCTCCGCGGTGATCAGCGCGGCCAGTTCCTCCGCATGATCCTGCAGCAGCTGCCAATAGCGAAAAAGCACGCGCGCCCGCTTCGGCACAGGCACCCGGCTCCAGGAACCGAATGCTTCCACAGCCGCTTCCACCGCGAGGCTGACTTCCGCAGCGCCGGAGAGAGGCACCTGCGCCAGCAGCTCGCCTGTGGCCGGGTTGAGGACCTCTTCGCAGGCTCCGCCCGCAGGGAATACCTCCCGTCCGCCGATCCGATTGGGCAGCAGGCGCACCCCGCTCTGCTCCTTCCTACGAGCCGCACTTCCAGCGTTCATGGAATCTCCTCCGTTTCTGGCTTAAGAATAAATCGATCCGTCATGGCAGGAATTCTCCCATCCTTCTCGAACATAAAAGGCAAACACGCCGTTCCGCCCCCCTTCGATCCCTTCCACGTTCCATCCCGTCTCGCTGCGCCGGCCTGCTCCCGGCACGCTCGCTCGTTACCATGGTACTCGCAACACATCCACCTGATTAGGAGGCGATGTTCTTGGCAAGCACGCTGCTGCAGCTCACGATCCGCGAGATTCTCCGACGCCCCCTGTTCCGCAAGGCGGAAGCGCTGGCGAGCGACCAGGCGCTCGACCGGGTCGTCCGGTGGGCCCACATTCTGGAGGTCAGCGAAGTGGGCCGGCTGCTCAACGGCGGGGAGCTGGTTCTCTCCACCGGCGTCGGCTGGCAGGAGAGCGAAGAGACGAGCCTGCTCTTCCTGAAAGGGCTGATCGATAGCGGAGCCTCGGGCCTCTGTATCGAGCTCGGCCGCTATACGAAGCACCCACTCCAGGGGATGAAAGAACTCGCGCTTCAGGCCCACTTCCCCCTGATCTTCTTCCATGAGGAAGTCCGCTACATTGACATCACCCAGGATCTGCACTCGGTTTTCATCAACCGCCATCACCGCATGGTCTCCGAGCTGGAGTCATTATCCGCCCGCCTGAACCAGTCTCTGCTTGCCGGCCGGGGCATTCTTCCGCTGCTGCAGCTGCTCCAGAGCACTACCGGCGCTTCCGTTGCCTTCCTGCCGATCGGAGCGGAACCTTCCTTCGTGCCCCCGCTGGCCCGCGCGGAGGAAGCCCGGTTCACGGCCGAATGGTCCCAGGGCGCCCGCAGCCGGCCGCCGGAAGCGCCGCCGCATCGGACCCACCGGCCGATCCTTGCGCTTGACCAGCATTTCGGGGACCTCATTCTCTCCTCCCCCGAAGAGCTCAGCGACTATGCGCTGCTGGCGCTCGACCGCACCGCCACGGCGGTGGCCCAGGAGATGATGCGCACCCGTTACATGGAGGAGAAGCGCAGGCACCGGGAAGACCGCTGGCTCGCGGACTGGTTGGACGGCAAGCATACGGAGAAGGAAGTGCTTACCGGCCTCAGTACGCTGTGCGCAGCGGGCCGCATCCGGTCGGCCACCGTCTGTCTGTTCGATCCCGAACCTGCGCTGGCCGCCGCAAGGGACTTCGAATCCGTTCTCATCCAAAAGCATATCGTCGCCCGCTCCATCTTCGGCGGCGAAGGCTTCACGGTCCTGCCCGGCTGGGTGGACCGGCAGGCCGTGTATGTACTCGCGGACGGGATGCCTCCGGGGCGTACGCCGGCCGCCGAACGCATTCTCCGCTGTCTCCACCTTCTCCGGAAGACCGAGCCGGGGACCGGCCTCTTCCACAGCCGGGCCGGCATCGGCCGGGAGGTCACCGACCTCACCCGGCTGCGGGAAAGCTATGAGACCGCGAGGGAGACGGCCGTCATCCAGAGGGATACGGGCCCTCTCCCCCGGCCCATGTACAGCGAGCTCCACGTGGAGCGTATCCTGGCCCTGCTCAAAGGAACGGGGCAGCTGCCCGCCTTGATCGAGGATTACATCGGGCCGCTGATCCGCTATGACGCCGAGCGCAGCGCCCAGCTGCTTAAGACGCTGAAGGTGTATCTCGCCGCCAGCGGCTCGAAGCAGGAGACCGCGGCCGCCCTGTTCATCGTCCGGCAGACGCTCTATCACCGCCTCGAGAAGATTGCCACCCTGATCGGCAATGACTTCGACCAGCCGCGCAAGCGGCTGGCCCTGGAACTGGCTCTGTACGCTTATGAATACGGGCACGGTTCGATGAAGTGAGCCCTTCCCCGTGAGCCGGCTTAGCAGCCGCTGCGAATACCGGCACGGCATACTCCGTTTAGCCGAATGGCCTGCACAGCTCAGCATGCCAGTACTAGCAGCGTACCCGATCCGCCGCAGGCCGGGCTGCCGGCAGGCCGGAGTCATGCCCGGCCGAGCTGTTTCATCAGGGCGCAGCCCAGCGTTCTCCTCGCTTCCGCGGTGAGCAGGTGCATCACCTGCCGCTCCTCCGGCCGCTGCGGATGGTGCAGCACGAGCCGGGTGCCGCTCAGCCCTTCGGCCACTTCTCCGATGAGATAGCCCTGGGCCAGATAGGCGTTCATCCGGTACTGCTCCTCGACCACCTGTCTATGTTCGGACATCGGTACTCCCTCCTAACCCTGCAGCAGCGGCTGGGTGGTGCCCGCCGCCGGACTGCCGGCATTCCCGTGCGTCAGCTCCGCTCCGTATCTCGCCCGCTTGAGATACTGCCCGCGGCCGGGAACGCCTGTGAAGACGCGGTCGCGGACAACGAATTCGCCGCGGGAGAGCACCGATACAGGCAGACCCGTCAGCTCCATGCCTTCGAACGGGTTGTAATCGACGTTCATGTGATGGAGCTCCGCCGAGACGACGCGGCGCGCAGCCGGATCGAAGAGCACGAGGTCCGCGTCGCTGCCTACGGCCACGGTCCCCTTGCGGGGGAAGAGACCGAACAGCTTGGCGCTCCGGGTCGAGACGATATCGACGAACTGATTCAGCGTTATCCGTCCCTTGGCCACTCCTTCGGAATAGAGAATGCTGAAACGGTCCTCGATCGTCGGTCCCCCGTTCGGAATGCGGCTGAAGTCGCCGCGGCCGAGCTCTTTCTGCCCCTTGAAGTTGAAGGAGCAGTGGTCTGACCCCAGCGTCTGCAGCTCCCCGCTTTTCAGCGCGTTCCAGAGCGCACTCTGGTGGGACTTCTCCCGCAGCGGCGGAGACCAGACATACTTCGCCCCTTGGAAGTCCGGCCGCTCCAGGTCCGTCTCGTCGAGTACGAGGTACTGCGGGCACGTCTCGCCCCAGATGTCGAGCCCCCGGCTGCGTCCTTCGGCGATCTGCCGGACCGCCTCCTCGCAGGTGACATGAACGACATAGAGCTGCGAGCCTGCCAAGGCTGTCAGCTTCACGGCGCGGCCGGTCGCCTCGCCCTCGATCACGGAGGGCCTCGTCTTGGCATGATAGATCGGATCGGTGTTCCCCGCCTCCAGCGCCTCGCGGATCAGGTAGTCGATGACGTCCCCGTTCTCCGCATGCACCATCACCAGCGCGCCGTGCTCTCTGGCCGACAGCAGGGTGCGGTACAGGGTTCCGTCATCGGCCTGGAAGACGTTCTTGTATGCCATGAACACCTTCAGCGAGGTGATGCCCTCCTCCTCGATGATCCGCGGCAGCTCCTCCAGCACCTCATCGGTAATCTCCGAGATCATGAGGTGGAAGCCGTAGTCGATCACCGCCTTCTCCTCCGACTTCGCATGCCACTGAGCCACCGCCTCGGAGAGCGGCCTTCCCTTGTTCGTGAGGCAGAAATCGATCACCGTTGTGGTCCCTCCGAAGGCGGCGGCCCTCGTGCCGGTCTCGAAGTCGTCTGCCGTCACCGTACCGCCGAACGGCATGTCAAGATGCGTATGCGGGTCGACGCCGCCGGGCATGACGTACAGCCCCGCCGCATCCACCACCTCGGCCCCCTCCGCCGGGAGCCCTACCCCGATCGCTGCGATCCGTCCGTCGCGCAGCAGAAGATCCGCCCGGTACGTGTCGCTTGCCGTGACAATCGTTCCGCCCCGTATCAGCTTCACCGTCATGGTTACACCGCCTCCTTCGTGTCGTTCTCCTTCGGTTCCGCGCTCCCAAGCTCCGCCAGAGCCGTCTGCCGCTGGTTCCAGGACATCGGCGCCGCCAGAGCCGGCAGCTCCACCATCTCGATCGCCCCGTCGACCGGACATACGATGGAGCAGAGATTGCAGCCGACGCAGTCTTCCTCCCTCACCTTCAGGTAGGCGGAGCCGTCCGCCGCCGTATGCCGCTCGATGCATTGGTGGGACGTGTCCTCGCAGGCGATGTGGCACTTGTTGCACGAAATACAGGTGTCCGTATCAATCCGCGCGACGACCTTGTAGTTCAGATCCAGCGCCCCCCAATCCGAGTACCGCTCCACCGAACGGCCCACGAGCTCGGATACGCTGGCGATGCCTTTGTCATCCAAATAATCATTCAGCCCTTCGACGAGCTCGTGTATGATCCGGAAGCCATGGTGCATGACGGCTGTACACATCTGTACCCCCGTCGCGCCCATGAGCATGAACTCCACGGCATCCCGCCAGTCCGAGATGCCGCCGATGCCCGAGATCGGCACACCCACCTGCGGATTGCGAGCACACTCCGCCACCATGTTCAGTGCGATCGGCTTCACCGCCGGTCCGCAGTAGCCGCCGTGCGTGCCCCTGCCGCCGACATGGGGAACCGTGTTCCACGAGTCGAGATCGACGCCGGCGAGCGAGTTGATCGTATTGATGAGCGACACGGCGTCCGCTCCTCCCCGCACCGCGGCCGCGGCCGTTGCGGTGATGTCCGTGATGTTCGGCGTCAGCTTCACGATGACCGGCGTGCGGGCCGCCTCCTTGACCCACATCGTCTGCGCTTCCACGAGGTCCGGCTGCTGTCCGGACGCCGCGCCCATGCCGCGCTCGGCCATGCCGTGCGGACAGCCGAAGTTGAGCTCGAGCCCGTCGACGCCGACCTCCTCCACCCGCTTCACGATCTCATGCCACTTTTCCCGCTTGGGCTCGACCATCAGTGAGGCGATGATGGCGTGCCCCGGAAACCGCTTTTTGGTCTCGGCGATCTCCCTGAGATTCACTTCCAGCGGCCGGTCGGTGATCAGCTCGATATTGTTGAGGCCGGCCACCCGCCGGCCGCCGAAGTGAACGGCGGCGAACCGGGCCGACGTATTGATGATGGGATCTCCGAGCGTCTTCCATACGGCGCCGCCCCAGCCCGCCTCGAAAGCACGCTGCACCTGATAGCCCGTATTGGTCGGCGGCGCGGAGGCCAGCCAGAACGGATTCGGCGACTCTATTCCTGCGAGATTGATGCGTAAATCGGCCATGCCGTCCCCTCCTCGACTTTGTTCTTTTTAAGCGGTCTCTGCGCCATAGCCTTCGGACACCCGGCGGATCGCTTCAGCGGCCAGCTTGCCCTGCTGAGCGGCGGAGACCACCATCGCCTCCCCCTGTCCCTGGCCGAAAATCACATCGCCGGCCGCATAGATCCGGGGATTCGAGGTGCGGAGGGTCACGGGATCGACCCGCACGACGCCGCGGTCATGCTCCAGTCCGAGGGCTTCGATCAGCGGCAGATGCCGCGTCTGGCCGATCGCCTTCACTACCGCATCCGCCTCCATGACGAAGGAGGAGCCGGGGATCTCCACAGGCACGGGCCGCCCGCCGTCTTCCGCCGGACGCAGCTCCATACGCACGCATTCGAGGCCGGTGACCCTGCCGGAGGCATCCCCGACGATCCGCTTCGGCGCCGTGAGCCAGCGGAACTCGACCCCCTCCGCCTTCGCGAATTCGTATTCGAACGCGTAGGCCGTCATCTCCTGCCGTGTGCGGCGGTAGACCATCCGTACCTGCGAGGCTCCCAGGCGCTGCGAGGTCACGGCGGCATCCACGGCGGTATTGCCCGCGCCGATCACGATCACCCGGGCACCGGCCAGATCCTCGGGCATCCCGGTCTTCGTCCCTTCGATGAGCTCGATCGCATCGTAGACGCCGGCGAGCCCTTCGCCTTCGATGCCGAGCATCGGTACCGTCGACATGCCGGCCGCGAGCACGATCTCATCGTATGAGGCCAGAAGCTCCTCCACGGAGACGTCCCGGCCGACCCGCACTCCGGTGCGGAGCTCCACGCCGAGCGACCGTACCTGCTCCACCTCCCAGAGCGGCACTTCCTGCGGCAGCCGGAACGACACGATGCCGTAGGTGTTCAGCCCGCCTCCGAGCTCCTTCGCTTCATACACCGTCACCGCGAAGCCGAAGCGGGCCAGCTCCCTGGCGGCGGACAGGCCGGCGGGCCCCGCGCCGATCACCGCCGCCTTCCGGCCGTTCGGTGCGCCCGCCTGCAGCCAGCGACTGGCCGCTCTTCATCGCCCAGTCCGTGGCATAGCGCTGCAGCCGGCCGATGAGAATGGGCTTCGAGGCGTCGTTCAGCACACAGGCGCCCTCGCAGAGCTCTTCGGTCGGACAGACCCGGGAGCAGCTCGCCCCCGCCGGGTTCGCCAGCATGATCGTCCGTGCCGCCCCCTTGAGGTGGCCCGTGGCGATCTGTTTGATGAAGGTGGGCACGGGAATCGCCGTCGGACACGCCTGGATACAGGGCGCGTCATAGCAGTACAGACAGCGGTTCGATTCCTCGAGCGCTTCGCCCGGCCGCATCCCGGGCTCGATTTCGTCGAACGGTCCCTTGGCGTCCGAGGCGGAGCATGGCAGATGGTTCATAAGCAGGTCCTCCTTCAATACGATCTCCGTTTGGCCGCCGGCAGGCAGCCCTTTCCTTTTCTCCCTACAGATTCATAATCGCCTCATACGTCTCGGGACGCCGGTCCCGGTAGAACTGCCAGATATCCCGCACCTCACGGATCAGCTCGCGGTCCATCACGCCGATCACCACTTCATCCCGGTCCCGGCTGCCGATCGACACGATGGAGCCCCTCGGATCCACGAGGTACGACTGGCCGTAGAATTCGCCCATGTTCCACGGCGCCTCAACCCCGACCCGGTTCACCGCGCCGACATAGTAGCCGTTGGCCACCGCGTGTGCCGGCTGCTCCAGCTTCCACAGATACTCCGACGTCCCCGCCACCGTCGCCGACGGGTTGAACACAATCTCCGCCCCGTTCAGGCCGAGCAGGCGGGCGCCCTCAGGGAAGTGCCGGTCATAGCAGATATACACGCCGATCTTCGCATAGGCCGTATCGAACACCGGATAGCCCGTGTTCCCCGGCTTGAAGTAGAACTTCTCCCAGAAGCCGCAGCTCCCGCCGCCCGCGGCCACATGGGGAATATGATGCTTGCGGTACTTGCCGAGGTAAGAACCGTCCGCATCGATCACGGCCGCGGTGTTGTAGTACGAGGCGATGCCTTCGCGCTCATACACCGGGAGCACGATCACGACGCCGAGTTCCTTCGCCAGCTCCTTGAACCGCCGTGTCGTCGGCCCTTCGGGCACCGGCTCGGCCGCGTCGTACCATTTCGTTTTTTGTTCGGAACAGAAGTAGGGGCCGTAGAAGATTTCCTGGAGGCACACGATCTGTGCGCCCTTGGCCGCAGCCTCCCTTACGAGCTCCACGTGCTTAAGCACTGCAGCATCCTTGTGAACTTCCACCGGCTCATCCCCATGCACCTCGTGGGAGGCCTGGATCAAACCTATCGTTACGTGGCGCATAGGCGCTCCTCCTTCCGGGATTCGATGATGCGTCTGGCCGCCCTGTACAGCAGCTGCGCGCCGAGGGCGATGTCCTCCGGGGACGAATACTCCTCGGGATTATGGGATATTCCCTTGCGGCTGCGGACGAAGATCATGCCGTAATCGCAGAAGTACGACATCGCCAGTGCATCGTGGAATGGTCCGCTCATCAGCTCGGGCGCCTCCAGCCCCATCGCCCGCCCCTGCTCCCGAAGCAGCGCCTTGATCCAGGGGGCGCAGTAGCGGGGCTCGCTGTTCGTATCCTCCCGAATGGTCACGGTGAGCCCGTGCGCTTGCGCCGTCTCGTCGATCAGCCTCCGCAGCCTCAGTTCGATCGCCTCGCGCCGCTCGAGATCGATGTCCCGCAGATCCACCGTGAAGCTGACCCGCTCCGGGATGATGTTGCGCGAGTTCGGGAACACGTTCAGCGAACCGACCGTGCCGACGGTAGGCGCTCCCGGCTCCTCGCCGGCGAGGGCATTCAGCCCCGCGATGATCTTGGCGGTGCCGACCAGCGCATCCTGCCGCAGCAGCATCGGCACGGAGCCGGCATGCCCGGCGAAGCCCGTCAGCTCCACGGTCAGCCACAGCGGACCGGCGATTCCCGTCACGATGCCGACGGGCTGCTCCAGCGCTTCGAGCACCGGCCCCTGCTCGATGTGCAGCTCGAGGTAGGCGGCCACGCTTGCCGCCGGGTACTGCGAAGCCGCGAAGGCTTCCGGGTCCGGCGTGCAGCCGAATGCCTCCAGCGCCTGCCGGCGGGTTATCCCGTCCGCATCCGCCCGGTCCAGCTCGCCTTCCTCCAGCCGGCCGGTCAGCCCCCGTACGCCGAACAGCCCTTTGTTGAAGCGGCATCCCTCCTCGTCGCAGAAGGCCGCCACCTCAACCGCCATCCCCGGCATGACGCCGTCCTCGATCAGCGTCTGCACCGCCTCCAGCGCGCCGAGCACACCGATCGCCCCGTCGAACCGCCCGCCGTAGGGCTGCGAGTCGATGTGCGAGCCGAGCATGAGCACGGGGGCGGCCGGGTCTGCCCCCTCAAGGCGGCCGATGAGATTGCCGAACGCGTCGATCCGCGTCTGCAGGCCGGCTTCCTCCATCCAGGACTTCACGAGCAGCACGCCTTCCTTGTCTTCCTTTGTGAGCGCCAGCCGGCGCACACCAGTCTCCCCCCAGCCTGCCGATCTGCGACAATGCTTCCAGCCGTCCGTGCAGCCGTTCGCTGTTGATCGTACGCGGTGCCGTTTGGGCCATGCAGCCTCCCGCCTTTCGTATGTAATGGGTTGATCCTTAATCCGGGTAAGGTGTATTGTTTGCCGGGCTTCCATCACAGCGACTCCAGCGCTTCCCTGAGCGTCCCTGCGATAAGATCCAGCTCCGCTTCCGTCGTCACAAAAGGCGGCGCCGCCGTCACGATATTCGCATAGCCCGGCACGGTATCGCCGTTCTTGCCGAGAATCACGCCCCGGCTCCGGCAGAAGGAGAGCACCTTCATCACCTTGTCCGCCGATGCCGGTTCCTTGCTCGCGCGGTCCTCCACCAGCTCGATGCCGGCGATGAACCCGAAGAACCGCAGGTCCCCGACATGCGGATGCTCCGCAAGCCCCGCCAGCCGGAGCCGGAGCCCTTCGCCGAGCTCCGCCGCCCGCTCCACGAGTCCCTCCCGTTCGAGGATCTCGAGGTTCTGCAGCGCCACGGCACAGGAGACCGGATTACCGCCGAAGGTGTTGACATGGCGGAAATGCGTGTCGTCCCCGGCCCCGCGGAACGCTTCGTAGAGCTCCGCCCTCACCGCTGTCGCGGACAAGGGGGCGTAGGCGCTCGTCAGGCCCTTGGCCATCGTCACGATGTCGGCCGTGATCCCGTAGTTGTGATGGCCGAGCCGCTCGCCGGACCGGCCGAAGCCCGTGATCACCTCGTCGATGATGAGCAGCACGCCGTGCTTGTCGCAGATCTCCCGTATGGCCGGCAGGTATCCGGACGGAGGAACGATCACGCCGCCCCCGGTGATGGCCGGCTCCATGATGACGCCGGCCACCGTCTCCGCCCCTTCCCAGACGATCGCCTCCTCGATGGCTCTCGCGCACTCGAGCCGGCAGCTCTCCGGCGACTGGCCGAACGGACAGCGGTAGCAGTACGGCGGAGGCACGTGCTGGAAGCCCATGCCAAGCGGCTCGTATTTGCGCTTGCGCTGGGCCTGCCCCGTCGCTGCCAGGGCTCCCATGGAATTCCCGTGGTAGGCCCGGTGCCTCGAGATGAATTTGTGCCGTGTCGGCTCGCCGTTCTGGTGGTGATACTGCCTGGCGATTTTGAAGGCGACCTCATTGGCCTCCGAACCCGAGTTCGAGAAAAAAATCCGGTACTCCGGTCCGCCGATCCAGCCACTGAGCTTCTCCGCCAGCCGGATCGCGGGCAGATGGGACTGCATCAGCGGCGTATAGGCGATCGTCTTCATCTGCTCGAAGGCCCGCAGCGCGATCTCTTCCCTTCCGTGCCCGACGTTCACACACCACAGACCGGACATGCCGTCGAGGTACCGGTTCCCCTCAACATCCGTTACCCAGCTTCCCTGGCCTTCGGCGAAGATCACCGGATGGTCATTGTGCGGGCTCATATGGTGCCACAGGTGGCGCCGGTCCATGGCCAGCAGCTCTTCCTTCAGCGACTGCTCTTCCATCGTGCTCATATCCCCGCCCCTTCCTCATGGAGGAGAGCGCCGGTCCGCGGACGGACGGCCTGCTCTCCGCTGCTTCCTTGGGGCACCGCCGTTCTGGGGGCGGCTGCTCCCGTTTCTTCAGCAAGCGAACTTGATAATGCATACATCAAGCTTCTCGCTAACGTACTGCGGTTTGCCGTTCAACCTCCAAGCTACTTGGCAGCCGCCGCTTCGAACACCTTTTTGTCGATCGCCTGATCGAGCTCCGCCGGCTTCTTGATCAGCCCGTACTTCAGCGCGATGTCCGCCGTGCGCTTCACCGAGGCGTCGTCGAACCTGCCCACGTCCTCCGGCTTGAAGCCTTGGGGACGCACAAGCTTCGCCATCTCCATGAGCATCGTCGTCTGGTGCCCCTTCGTCGTGCTGCCGGCCGACACGCTCTTCATGACCGTCTCCACCGTTTCCTCCTGGTGGTCAATGGCATAGTTCCAGCCCTTCAGGATGGCACGCACCGTTTTCACCGCGAGGTCCCTGTTCGCATCGAGCCAGTCTTTTTTGGCAATCAGCGTATCCTCCAGCATCGCTACACCTGCTTCTTCGAGGGAGAACACATGCAGGTCCGCCTCCTTCACCCCGCTCTCGAGCACGACATAGTACTCGTTATAGATCGTCGCTGTAGCCACATCGAGCTGGTCGCTGAAGAACTGGTCCATGGTGAAGCCCTGCTTCACGAGCGAGATATCCTTCTTCGGATCGAGTCCGTATTTCTCCATGAACGCGAGGACCTGGAACTGCTGGCTCCCCATCCATGTGCCGACCTTCTTCCCTTTCATCTTCTCCGGCGCGTCGATGCCCTTCTCTTTCTTGGCGATGAGCCGGTAGGAGCTCTTCTGCGACACCTGGGCCAGCGAGACGAGCGGCAGGCCGTTGTCCCGGTTGACGAAGAGGGAGTCGAGTGAGGTGACGCCGATGTGCGCCGCCCCGTTCACCACCTGCTGCTCGATGATCACGTCCGGCCCGCCGGGCACAATCTCCGCATCGATGCCTTCCTCCGCAAAATACCCCTTCTCCTTCGCCGCATAAATCCCCGCGAACTGGGCCTGGGGCACCCACTTCAGCTGGATTTTCACCTTCTGCAGCGGCTTGGCTCCGCTCCCCCCGGCAGCCGGTGTGCCGCTGCTCGTGACATTCGCCGGAGCCGTCGCGCCTCCTCCACAGGCGGTAAGAAGCAGAATGACGGCGGCCAATAACATGGAACAAACCATAAACCCCCTGCGCTTGCTCATCTGGATCGTGTCCCCTTCCGAAATCAATACTCTCTCTACTTCTTACTTCTGATGGACTGCCGGTGGTGAAACTGCTCTGTCAGGAGCTCCGCCTCTGCGATACGTGCCACGGAATCGCGAACCGTTCCGCCCCTTCGATCAGAGTGTAGAGCACGATGCCGAGTACGGCGGCGATGGTGATGCAGGCCCAGGCCAGCGGCATGTTGCCGAGCCGGATCTGGTCGGAGAGCAGGTACCCGAGCCCCCGGGAAGCTACGAAAAATTCGCCGACGATCGCCCCGATAATGCCTGTCGACATGCCGATCTTGAGAGCCGAGAAGATATCGGGCAGCGCATGGGGCAGCCGGAGCTTGCGCAGCGTCTGCCAGCGGTCCGCCGCCGCCGAGGACATCAGCTCCAGGTAGCTGGGCTCGATGGCCGTCAGCCCCTTGTAGGCGCTCACGGCCATCGTCGCCGTCGTGAGCACCGCCACCACGGCGATGCGCGAGAGGATGCCGTCGCCGAACCAGGAGCTGGCGATCGGCGACAGCGCCACGATCGGCACGGCGCTGACGGCCGCCAGCACGGAGATGCCCGCCTGCCCGGCCCGGGGCAGGAATGAGGCGCCGACGGCGGCGGCGAGCCCGAGCACCGAGCCGAGCAGGCAGCCGCCTGCGATCTCGGCCCCGGTGTACAGGGAGTAGAGCCACAGCACGTCGGCGTTGTCGCGGATCGAGGCGCCGATGTCGGACGGCAGCGGCAGCTGGTACGGCTCGAGGCCAAGCAGCCCATGCAGCGCTCCGAGCTGCCACAGCAGCAGGAACAGGAGGCCGGCGGCAGCGGGATACAGCCGGCTCTGCCAGGAGGCGGCACTCTTTCCTCTGCGCGTTCTCCCCGTTCGTGTGAACTCCGCCGGAGGTTCTCCGCGGTCTCCCGGCTCCCGGACCGCTTGGGCCAGCAGTTCTTTTTCCGCTGTGAATGCGGCTTCCTTCACGAACTTCCCCTCCTTGCCCGAAATTCCGGCTGCCAGGGCGCCGCCCGCCGCTCGATCCAGGAGACGATGCCGTACGCCCCGAGCCCGATGCCCATCGACACGATCACCGTTGACCAGAACGTATAGACCTGGGCGCTGCCGTAGTAGAGCGACGACACCATAAGGACGCCGATCCCGTCCGGCGCTCCCATCAGCTCCACGACGACCGAGGCCGTGATCGCCAGCGGGGCGGCGATCTTCAGCCCCGTGAAGAGGCCGGGCAGCGCCGCAGGGAGGATCAGCTTGCGGTAGGTCACCCACCGGCTTGCCGCCAGGGACCGCATCAGCTCGAGCTGTCCCGGCTGCACGCTTTTGAGCCCGCGGAGCGCATGAACCGTCACAGGAAAAAACGTCACATAAGCGGCCATCAGCACGCGGGCGGTCTCCGCCTGGTGCAGTATGCCGTAGACGATGGGCGCCAGCCCGATGATCGGAACCATCTGCGAGGCGACGGCGTAGGGGGCGAAGATGCGCTCGGCCGTCCGGGACAAGCTCATCCCTATCGCGAGCAGGTACCCGATCAGGGCGCCGGCGGCAAAGCCGAGCGCCGCATTGCCGAAGGTCACGGCGCCCTGCCCGGCTAACTCCGGACCGCCCGCCGCTATCGCAGCCAGCACGAGGTGCGGGTACGGCAGCTTCGAGGCGGCGGGCGCTCCGGCCGGCCCGGAGGACTGGTGCAGCAGCCAGGCGCACGCCTCCCACAGGAGCAGGAGGCCGCCGGCCCAGCAGAGAATCCAGCGGGTGTCCCGCCGGTTAGACCGCTCTTTCATGACGGGGCTCACCTTCCTCCCTGAAGCAGGCCCGGACCCGGCTGACGAGCTCATGGAACTGCGGCTCGTCCCGGTGCTCCGGCACGCGCCGGGCGCCGAGGCCTACGTCGAAGATGGAATGCATCCGGCCCGGGTGGGCGGACAGGACCATAATGCGGTCGGAGAGAAATGCGGCTTCGGGAATCGAATGGGTCACGAAGACAATGGTCTTGCCGGTGGCTTGTTGGATGGAGAGGAGTTCGATGTGCAGCTTTTCCTTCGTGAATTCGTCGAGGGCAGAGAAGGGTTCATCCATGAACAGGATCGGGGGATCCAGCGAGAGGGCTCTGGCAATGGCCACCCGCTGCTGCATGCCGCCGCTGAGTTGCCAGGGGTAATGGCCCGCGAAGCGGTGGAGGCCGACCAGATCGAGAAGTGCGTCACAGGTGTCGTCGCGTTCGGCACGGCCGGCGCCCAGCAGCTCGAGCGGGAGCTCGATATTTCCGCGCACCGTTCGCCAGTCGAACAAGGTGGGGTGCTGGAACACGATGCCGAATTCGCGGCGCAGGCGGGCGGTTCGGGGATCTCCCCCGCTGACGCGGATCTCTCCCGACGTAGGCTGAAGCAGGTCGGCCATCAGCCGGAGCAGGGTGGATTTGCCGCAGCCGGAAGGGCCGAGCAGGGAAATCAGTTCACCGGGATAAATGTCGAAGCTTATTCCGCTTAGGGCCTGCATATCCTGGAAACGGTGAGACACTTCACGGACGGAGATACACGGGGCTTCCTGGTTCGGCGGTCGGTCCATGCGATCCCTCCTTACGCAGTGGTTGCGAACTGAAGAGCGGTGGATACAAATCGGGGTATGTCAACAAATGAGTTCACTCTGTGTACCGTGTATGTCATATTATATAACCCATCTCTGCCTTTATCACTATACATACTGTGCGGACTATGGGCTTAACTCTTTGACATACTGTCCAAAGATATCGTGAATATCTCACCAGTGCAGCTGCCGCCCTCCCCTCTATTCTCCTCTTCCATGCCCTTACGCCCCATCGAAGAGATATTTTTCCAAGCATTCTGCGCTCCTGCGAACATTCTATGTGTCAATCTCCGCAAAACAATGTAAAATAATAGGGACAGCCCCTACGGAGTCCCTAGTCCGAAAGCGGACGCAGCGGGTCTTCATTAAACTTGGTCAGGGCGCCGATGTATATAATAAGAACTAATGTGAATCGTTCATAACAAGGGAGTTTTCTCATGAGTATAGATATCATTTCCGAATCCAAACAGCGCTGCATCGAGAGGGGCATGAAGCCGGATCAGATTCCCGTGCCCGTCACCGCCCTCTCCTCCTTGGAGCTCAAACGAAGCCAGGATAAGTACCATGCCCTCATTTCAGTGGTCGATTATTTCGGTCAGAAGCTCGTGAAGATGCTCGACGGCCCCCCGATCATGCTCTTGATCGCGAACCACGAAGGCTTTGTCCTTTCCCTCTTTGGAGACGAGAACATCCGCCAAATGATGAACAAGCTCGGCATCGTTGAAGGCATGCAGTTCAGCGAGAAGGAAATGGGCACGAATGTCGTTCATATGGCTATGCTTCACAATAAGAGCATCCAACTGGTCGGTCCTCAGCATTTTCACGAGGTGCTTTGGCAGACCGCATGCTACTGTGTTCCGTTTCATTTCAAAAAAATCAACAACCTGTCCGGCACGATCGCGATCATGACGGCCACGCAGTATCACAGCCCCTTCATTCTTCCGCTGCTTACGAGCATGGTCGATTCCATGGAACGGGAGCTGCTCCTGCGCCAGGCCAGCCGGGATCAGACCATCATCAATGACCTGATGATCAATACCATGAACAACGGGGTCATTATTACCGATGACAAGGGCAATATTCAGGAGTTCAATTCGTTCGCCGAGAAGATTACGAACCGGGACCGCGAAAGCGTCATCGGCAATCCGATCTTCGCCTTCGAGCAGTTCGGCAACTACATTTATAATGTGCTGAAGAACAAGCAGCGCTTCCATGACATCGAGCTGACCTTCACGAACTCGCTCGACCACCGCACGATCTGTTTGTTCGACGCCATGCCGATCTTCGGCGACCGCGGCAACCTGATCGGCTCCTATGCCCAGTTCCGCGACATCACCGAGCGTTATGATCTCGAGAAGCAGATCATCACCTCCGAGAAGTTCTCGGCCATCGGCAAGCTCGCCGCGGGGCTTGCTCATGAGATCCGCAATCCGCTGACCTCCGTCATGGGCTTTATCTACCTGCTGCGTGAACGGGCCAAGACGGAATCCGAAAGCGGGTATCTCGATCTGATTTACTCCGAGCTCGAAACGATGAAGCAGCTCGTTTCAGATTTCGTCATGATGGCCAAGCCCGGTTCGCCGGACCGCAAGGACGTCGTGATCGAAGATCTGCTCAGGGACACCGTTCGTTTTATGGAAAGCCAGGCCAAGCTCAGCTCATCGACCATTACTGACTACATCCTGACTGAAGAAACGCCGATGCGCATTGACCCGATCCAGATCAAGCAGGTGCTCATCAACCTGATTCAGAATGCGCTGGAGGCGATGCCCGACGGAGGAGAGGTCAAAATCGAATCGCGTTTGGCCAATCCAAATAGTTACCAAATTACCATTTCAGATGAAGGAATTGGTATGACCGATGACGAAATGAGAGAGGTGATGAACCCCTTCTTCACAACGAAAGAAGCGGGATTGGGCCTGGGATTGTCGACCTGTTACCGGATTATCGAGAATCATAAGGGCAAGCTGTCGTTCACATCCCAAAAAGGAAGAGGCACGAAATTTACCATCGATCTTCCAAGATAGAAGATCAGGAAATTCGTCCCACAGAGGAGGTTTTCTATGGAAACTGTTGCATCATCGCTCGTACGCCATCTTCACAGCTGGGGAATCCGGCATGCCTTCGGCGTGCCCGGCAAAGCTATTGTTCCGCTCATCCTTGAACTTGGCAACCAGAACGTGGAGTTTGTGCTCAGCCGCCACGAAGGCGGCGCCGGGTTCTCGGCCGCAGGCTATGCCCTCATGAACGGCAGGCTTGGCGTGGCCATCGGCACCTCGGGCCCCGGAGGCACCAACATGCTGACCGCGGCCGGGCAGGCCAAAGCTTATCATCTGCCCGTCCTCTTCATCACCGGGCATGCATCCAGTAAAGACAGCGGCCGGCCGCTTGGACAGGACTCCACCTTCTTCGCAGCTGATCTGGCCCGCATGTTCGAGCCTGTAACGCTGTTCAGCGCGAGAGTCGAGCGGAGCGAACAGTTCCCCGTGTATCTCCAGCATGCGGTCGAACGGGCGCTGACCGGTGTGCGCGGCCCCGTCCATCTCTCCATCCCGCAGGATGTGCTGACGGAACCCGTCCGCCACTTCGAGCTGGAGCTGCCGGCTCTGCATCCTGCCCTCCGCTCTCCCCGGCTGAAGGAAGCCGCAGAGCTGCTGGAGCAGGCCCACCGTCCTGCTCTCCTGCTGGGCAAGGGCGTACATATTTCCGGAGCCTATGAGGCAGTGGAGGCTTTCGCCGAACGGTGGCAGATTCCCGTCATGACCACTCCCGGCGGCAAAGGCGCCTTCCGTTCCCGGCACCCTCTTCATATTGGTCCTTACGGACTGGGCGGCTGCCCTGAGGCTTCCGAATACCTGAAGAGCGGGATCGACCTGTTCGTGGCCATCGGCACGAAACTCAGCGACATGTCCCTGCCTGCCATCACGGAAGACATGATTCCGCAGGCCGTTCTTCACTTTGATATCGACGGAACCTTCGTTGGCAAGAGCTTTCCCGCCCCTGCCCTGTTCATTCAAGGAGATGCGAAGGCGAACCTGGAAGCACTGCTCGAGCTTGCTGCCGAACGGGCACCTGAAGTTTGCGGAGCGTATGCCGAGGCCGCTGCCGCGCTGCAGACGCCTGACCTTTCGGAGAATGAGGTTATGAAAGCGAAATCATTGGTAATTTCGGACGAAACCCAGCCGCTCATCACTGCGGTGCAGGTGATGGAGGTCCTGGGCCGCTGCCTTCCTTCGGATGTTATGGTGTTCGGCGATGACGGGAGCCACAGCTATCATGCGATCCGCAGTCTGGATATTCATACTCCCGGCTCCTTCCGCTTCGATGACGTCTTCGCCGCGATGGGCCATGCGATCGGCTTCTCCATCGGAGCCAAGATCGCCTCCCCGGACCGAACGGTGGTCTGCCTGACCGGCGACGGGTGCATGTTCATGCACGGGACTGAGATCTCCACGGCCGTGAATAACGGAGCCGGGGTCATCTTCATTGTTCTGAACAACGGCCGTCTGGATATGGTCAATAAAGGCATGCGTCATGCTACCGGACGCAGTGACGGGACGGTCTACGAGACGCCGCTGCAGGCCGCGCTGCTCGCCGAAGCCCTGGGCGCCTCGGCCTTCACCGCCTCCTCCCCTCCTGAGCTTGAGGGCGCACTGGAGAAGGCTCTGCAGGCAGGGAAAGCCGCCGTCATTGAAGTACTGGTCGATCCGGAGGAGATTCCTCCAACATTAGCCCGAGGATAGGGGAGACAGCTATGAACAGCGAACAAATGGACAAAGGTAAAGAACAGCTTACTTTGATGGCCGGGTCGGTCGGCAATCAAATTGTTAATCAGCTGCAGCAGGATTTTCCCGAGCTGGCCGCGTATGTCGTCGGGTTCGGCTTCGGCGAAATCTACGCCCGAGAAGGCCTCAGCCTGCAGCAAAAGGAAATGCTGACAATCTCCGCCCTGATCGCTCAGGGAGACACAGCCAACCAGCTGCATTTTCACTTTCACGCATCACTGCATGTTGGCCTCACCACCAAGGAAATCACCGAAATTCTGCTCCATTGCATTCCCATTGTAGGGATCCCCAAGGTGATGAACGGCTTTCGCATCCTGGGTGCCGTTCTGGAGGAACGCAGGAATATGGCATCCCTGTAGGCGGAAGCCTTGGGAGGCACAGCGGCCGCCATCTGCTGCCTCCCAGGAGCTCTCCATCCGCCAGAGGACAGATCCATACACATGCCAAAAGAAGGCCCGCCACCAAGGGACGGACCTTCTTTTTTTGTGCGCATCTTTGTGCGCTTCGATACCTTTTTTTAATGACTGTTAATCCAGCTTGAGTTCGATTGAACGCTCCTGGAATACAGCCATCACCACATTCAGAGCTCCGCAGGCTTTGGGGAATCCGGCATAGCCGGCACAGTGCATGACTATCTCCAGAATGTCCTCCGGCTCCAGCCCCACGTTCAGCGCGGCATGCACATGAAATCCAAGCTGATCGGTAGCCCCTTGAGTAATCAAGGATGTCAGCGTAATGATCTCCCGCTGTCTCAGATCAAGCCGCTTGCGCGAATACAAGTCCCCGAAGCCAAAGGAGATCAGCATATCGCCAAAATCCGGAAAGAACGTGCGGATCCCTTCGATCGTGCGCGTCCCCTCTTCGCCTACCATCTTCACCAGCGTTTCCCGGCCCTGCCGGTAACGCTCCTCGTTCGTCTGCTCTTTATGACTCATTGCTTCGTCACTCCTGTTCCTTAAGCCTTACCCGCGGGCCATCGTCGGCGGAATCTCCAGCGGATCCACCATCACTTCGATAACGGCCGTCTGCCGGGCCGAGAGGGCGGATGCCACGGCGTCATGCAGCTCATTCGCCGTACGGCAGCGATAAGACAAGGCTCCCATCGATTCGCCGAAGAGCGCCGCATGCAGCGGCGTTTCATAGACGGTACCGATGGCACGGCCCAGATGCCGGGCCATGCCTTTATCTACCATATCCAATCTTTCATTGTTCAAAACCACGAAGATTACGGGAGCGTCATAGTTGACAGCCGTGGACACCTCGGTGCCGTTCATGAACATGCAGCCGTCGCCTGTGAGACAGACGACCACCCGCTCGGGCTCGGCCAGCTGCGCGCCGATCGAATACCCAATCGCCCGGCCCATCGTTGCATATACCTCTTCAAAATGGAATGTCCCCGGCTCCAGGACCTCGAAGTGCTTCACGGCATAGAACGAATGACTGCCGGCATCGCCGAACATCTGACTGCTCGCCGGGAGCGCCCCGCGGAGCACCTTCATGACCTGCTCCCCGGTCAGCATCCCTCCCCAAGCATCAGCTGCAGGGACAGCCTCCTGCGCACAGGCAACGGCTTCACGAGCAGACGCTTCGAGCTGCCGCTGAGCTTCCCGTACCGCCCCCAGCTCCACCAGCTTCCGCAGGTTGGCGGTCAGGTCTCCCAGCACCGGGATGGTTGGAACCGGTAATGTTTTGCCAACGAAACGGGCATCATAATCAAACTGTACGACCTGCTTCGGGAAGAATCCCGGCCCCATGCCTGCGGTTTCCATATCGCTCAGCTGGGTGCCGACGGCTACCAATACATCGATCCCCTGTGCCAATACGTCGCGCGCAGCGTCGGTCCCGCCTAATCCGAACGGACCGACCGAAAGCGGATGTACCGTCGGGAAAGCTCCCTTGCCGCCCGGCGTCGTTATGACAGGGAGGTTGTACAGCTCGGCGAACGCCGCGAGCTCCCGGTACGCCCCCTGGTTGTGAACACCGCCGCCCAGCAGGAGCAGCGGACGCTCGGCCCTGTTCAGTAAATCTGACACCTCCTGAAGATTGGAGGAGAGAACAGGCGGATAATGCGTCGGAAGAGCCAGTTCAAATTCCTCGATCTCCTCCATCAGCACATCAGAGGGAATGGAGAGATGCACGGGACCCTTGGACCCCGTGAAAGCCTGCTCCATCGCATGCTGCAGGTATGTTTTTAAGAGATCGCCGCGCTCAATGCGTGCACTGAATTTGGTCACAGGCTCAAACATCTTCACCAGATCGGTGCCGAACATCGTACTGTCCTGGCCGAGAACTTTGCCGATCTCGCGGATCGGCGGCTGCCCGGTCAGGAACAAGACAGGCAGGTTCGATGCCAGTGCCTGTCCTGCCGCCGTCAGCATATTGACGCCCCCGGGACCCGCCGTACCAAGCGCTACTCCAAGAGATCTGCCACCGTAGGCGTAGCCTGCGGCAGCCAGTCCGGCCCCCCCTTCGTGCTTGCTGAGCACGAAAGTGAGACCTTGGCGGTCCATTTCCACCACAAGGGGGGTCACAGGCTTGCCTGGGATCCCAAACACGTGGGTGACCCCCCAAGCCGCCAGATGCTTCACTAACAATTGCGCCACGGTTTGCATATGTTATACTCCTTCTCTTCGGTGCCTTATTGGTTGTTGGATTGCGCGAGAAGCTGCAGGTGCTCGTACTTGGCTTCGAACTCATCTGCTGGTATCGGTTTGCTGTAGTAATACCCCGTGCACTTCGTTGCAGTTTTGTTTTCTCAGGAACTCCAGCTGTCCGGCGTCCTCTACCCCTTCCGCAATCACTTCCAGCCCCATGCCGTGGGCCATCGCAATGATGGTACCCACTATATCGGAATCATGGGCATCGAACATGATATCGCGGACAAAAGATTGGTCGATCTTCAGACGGTCGATGGAGAACTTCTTGAGATAGTTCAGCGAGCTGTAGCCCGTCCCAAAGTCGTCTATACTGATCTGAACGCCTAGGGCATGAAGCTTTTCCAGCGTCGGAATCGTATGCTCTACATCCATCGTCATAGTCTCGGTGATCTCGAGCTCGAGGTACTGAGGGTCGAGACCGCTCTCCTCCAGAATCTCTTGGACGATGTCTACCAGGGAATCCTTCGCAAACTGCTGGGAGGAGAGGTTCACCGCAATGCGCAGCGGCGCAAGGCCCATATCCTGCCATTTCTTGTTCTGGTGGCAGGCGGTGCGCAGCACCCATTGGTCCAGGGGAATGATCAGACCGGTCTCTTCGGCCAGCGGAATGAACTCATACGGCGAGACGATCCCGCGTTCCGGATGCTGCCAGCGGACCAGCGCTTCGACACCTTTAACTCTGCCGGAGCGGATATCGATCTGCGGCTGGTAGTAGAGGATGAACTCGTTGTTTTCCAGGGCGCGGCGCAGGGAAGTCTCCATACGGATCTTTTCGTGGGATCTCGTCTGCATCTCCGAAGAATAGTGCAGGTATTGATTTTTGCCGCGCTCCTTGGCCTTGTACATCGCCGTATCGGCGTGGATCATCAACATCTCGATATCCAGGCCGTCATCCGGGTACATTGCGATCCCGATGCTCGCGGTGATGTGGAACTCGTACCCGTTCATATTGAACGGCTCATGGAAGAGCTTCAGAATATTCTCCACCCGCCGGGTAACCTCGCCAACCGAGCAGATCCCGGGGAGCATGAACATGAATTCGTCCCCGCCCATTCTGGCGATGATATCCCCCGGTGCAAGCAGGGACTTCAGACGGTCGACCACCAGCTTCAGGAGCATGTCTCCGTTGGTGTGGCCAAGCGTATCGTTCACCAGCTTGAAGCGGTCCAGATCGAGATAAATGACGGCGATCTGATAAGGATGCAGCCCCGTCTTGGCCTGTTCGATCATCGATTGAAGCCTCATCTTGTAATACCGGCGGTTCGGAATGTTCGTCAGGTCATCATGATTGGCCAGGTAATTGTAACGCTCCTCGGCTTCGTAGCGGTCTGTAATGTTGCGGAACTGACCGAACGCCCCGATAATGCGCCGGAACTCATCATAGATCGGGAACGCGTCGAAGAGACAGACATTCTTGTGGCGGCTGCCATCGCGGCTGCCGAATTCGATCTGGATGTCCTCATACTGCTTTCCTTCCTCAATGACGGAGTGGATAAACCCTCCCATCGGATCGAGACACAGGACCGGCTTGTCCACTGTCTCCTCGATCGTAAGGCCCGTAAGCTCCTGGGCAAATTGGTTGAAATCCGTTATGACACCCTCTTTATCCGTGATAATGATCCCGTTGCGGGTATTCTGAAACATGATCTGGTTCATGATGTTCAGCTTCCGGTTTTGTTTCCGCAGCAGCAGCTCTCTTTCTATGGAGTCAATCGTTGTTGACAGCATCGTGATCATCAACGGGTTCTTAAATTCGATGGCCGTCATGATAGACAGCGAGCCGAGCAGATTATTATTATCCGTGTAGCGGAACGCCACAGCATAACAGGCGCTCGTATGCAGGTATTCGTGATAATGGTCCGGCCCGATCAGCTCGATGGGCTGACCGCTGTGCTTGAGGGACAGGGAGACCACGTTGGTGCCCATCACTTCTTCGGTAAACTGTACCCCCGGGCGGATTCCCAGCTCATTGACCATGCTCCTGATGGTTTCGTCCCCCATCATACGAAGAATGAAACCCTTCTCATCAGCGACAGAGAGCAGCAGGGGAGTCCCCTTCAAGGAATCCAGCACTTTGTCCCCAAAAAACTGTACGACCGACAGGATTTCATCATATTCTTTGCGCTTGGCCTCAAGCTCTTCCTCCGTCATCACGACCGCAGGAGCGGGGATCACTTTGGCATCCATGCCGGCCTCGGCGCAAAACCGCTTCGATGCGGTAATGTAATCTTTAGATATGCCGCTCATCGTAAAGTCCTACCTTCGTTTGACGTGTATATCTGATATTTCGCCAAGTCATTGGGTATATTATAGATCAAATGACCGATTTTGTCGCATATTATCACATTTTTTTGATATTAAATTATGGAATTCGACCATTTTTATGAATAATTTACCATAATAGGATGAATTCATAGAAAAAGTAGGAATATGGACCCTGATTTCTATTTCTCATTTCCCGTTCGTTTGGGTCCTATAATTTGGAGACCAATAGTTTGTGATTTTAAGATCCGAGGAATCCCACAGGTTCGCCCCCTGCAAGCGCCCTCAACACCAAATCGACACGGAACCCCCCCAATTTTTAGAAACATTACGGATCTTTTTTGGTAGAATTGTGTTAAAAAAGGGCAGCGCTGTCCTCTACTAAGGACGTTTAGCGAGAAAGGGCGGTTTCAAACCAGTGATTCTACCATTCAAATTCCCGGGTGCCCGGTTCAGCACAGGCATCGTCGTGCTGGCGGCCATCACCGCGGCGGCGGCCATGCTGACTTCCCCTCCCGGCTTCCCCGGAGGCCTCCCCGGAGCAGGGGGGCCGGCGGGTGTTCCTGCCGACGAGAAGCAGCAGCCGGCGAAGAGCGAATCCCCGGCGGCCGGACCGCTCCGTGTGGACCGCTTCGGCCAGGTGGCTTCCGCCAAGTTCCAGGAGAAGGTGGCCGGCGAAGAGGCGCTGAAGAAGGACCGGGAAGCTGACGAAGCGTATTACGGCAGTCTGCAGGCGCCGGACTGGGATGCCTACGGAGGGCTCAAGGGCAGCGGGGAAACCTACGGGCTCAAAGCCACCGGCTATTACCATGTCGAGACGCTTCAAGGCCGCAAAGTTCTGGTCACCCCGCTCGGCACGCTTTATTTTTCCCTGGGTGTTAACGGCATCACCGTCAACGACACGTACACTCAGCTCAAAGGCCAGGAAGACCGCTTCGAGTGGCTCCCTCCCTATGAAGGGGAATACCGCTCCGCCTTCCTGAATACGAAGGATACGTTCTCCTTCTACGTCGCCAACCGGATCCGCAAGACCGGGCAGACTTATACTTCCCGCGAGTTCTATCAGGAGAGCATCTCCCGCATCCGCAAATGGGGCTTCAACAGCGCCGGCGGCTGGTCTCCGGCGAATTACGCCACGGAATTCAAGGTGCCGCACTTCCCCTTCCTTCCCCTCTCGGAGATCACGGAGGCGAAGGTGGACGGGCTGAAAATCTTCGATATTTTCGCCGAAGGCGCGGAAGCCAGGATCGATGCGCTCTTCGCCAAAACTCTGCCGCAGAATAAGAATAACCCTTATATCGTCGGATATTTCCTTGGCAATGAATCCGACTACCACCGGATCATCAACGATGTGCCGAAGCTGAAGGCCAGCCAGGCGCCGTCCAAGCGCAAGCTGGTGGAGGTGCTTATCGCGAAGTACGGCACGATCGACAAGTTCAACACAGCCTGGAAAGCCGGCTACAGCTCCTTCGACCGTTTGTACGAGGAACCGCTGGCGCTCTCCTCCTCTCAGGCGATCAGCGATATGGACGCCTTCCTGGAGCTGTATCTGGACACATATTACGGCACGGTGGAACGCCTCTTCCGCAAATATGATCCGAATCATCTGCTGCTCGGGGACCGCTGGCTTACCACGCCTTCGAATCATCCGAAAGTCCGCGGCATCCTGGCCAAGACGGCAGGGAAGCACATGGACGTGATCTCCATCAACCACTATTCCCCGCAGCTCGACCGTACGATGCTGCAGGACGTGTACGACAAGTCCGGCGGCCGGCCGGTGCTCCTGACGGAGTTCGCCTTCGGCACGCGGGAGCAGGGGCTGTCCGCCCCTTTGCTGGCAAGCAGCGAGGCCGAGCGCGCCCGTCTGTACCGCGCCTATGTGGAGGAGGCCGCATCGCTGGGCTTCGTGGTCGGCACGCACTGGTTCTCCTACCTGGACCAGCCGGCGACCGGCCGGTGGTTCGAAGGCCTGCAGGGCGAGAGCTACAACTTCGGCCTCCTGAATGTCGCCGACCGGCCTTACAAGACCTTCCTCTCCGGGGTCACCGAGACGCACAAGAGCATTTATGACATGGTCCTCGGCAAAAAAGCCCCCTTCCGGACAACGGAGGCGGCTGTAAGGCTGAAGTAAGCAAGCAGAGAGGCAGGCAGACAGGTTTGCGTGCGAACGCGAGCGAAGCATCTGAGGAACCAAGGAAGGATGGCAGAGAGGAGACGTGCACTTGCATTCCATGCAAGGCCGTCGTCCCTTGCCGCTGCAGGAGTGTCCGTCAATGGCCGGCCGCTGTGCTCCCCCCTTTTAAAGTGTTAGGAGAGGAGCAGGGGCTATGGCCTACAGCTCGGACGGCAGTCCGTGAAGGTACATCGCCATGCAGTCCGAATGCCCGAGCAGGGCGCGGGTCGTCTTCGGATGGGGAGCTTTGTAAATGACGGGGTCATTCCACTCATCGTAGGCTGCGCGTACCGGGAAGGCCAGCCGCTCCTCCTCGAGCGAGAACCTAGCATCCACGCCCGGCTTGTTCCCGCGGGCATCCAGCCGGATCCAGCGGCCCATACTGCGCAGGTATACGGCATTCAGCGCATGGATCACATAGCCGGTATCCGGCGTATCTCCAAGGGTCAGGCGCTGGTAGCAGAAGCCTGCCGGCACGCCCTGGCTTCTGGCCAGCGCGCACAGCAGATTCGACTTGGCGTAGCAGATTCCCTCGCGGTACTTCAGAACCTCCGACGCGTACCTGGTAATCCGGGAGCTCTGAATATCCCAGGAATGGGAGACATGGTCACGGACAAACTCGAATGCGGATTGTACAAAAGCAGTTTCATCCCCTGAGGCGCTGTAGAGTTCGTCCGAGAGCTTCCGGATCATCGGGTGGCTGTAATCCACCCACTCCGACTCTTCGAGATAGGCCTCCTGTGCATCCGTTTCGCAGCTATAGTTCATAGTCAACCGTACGCCCCCTTAGACAAGTATGGAAATGATTGCAAACTGACTATAATTATGCGGTAAAATGTATAAATATACAATACCTGTTTCCGCTCCCCCTATCAATAACAAAGACGCCCCAGCCGTATCTCCGGCTGGGGCGTACTTCGTATTCTGGCATATGACCGGGCTCATGGCGACGGATCTGCGGCTGGGCGGCGCACCATGCATCCCTCGCAGCAGACCATACTCCGTACATCTGTGTCTGCTGGAGGGCGGTTACCCTTTGATCCCTGTCAGCGTGACGCCTTCAATAATGTACCGCTGACCGAAGAGATAGACGATCAGAACCGGAACGACGGCGATCGACGAGCCGGCCATCATCAGCGTCCAGTCGGTAATGTACATCCCCCGGAACATGTTGAGCAGCAGCGGTACGGTGAATTTCTCCGGCGTGTTGAGGAAGATCAGCGGTCCGAAGAAATTGTTCCACAGCCCGAGGAACGTGAAGATCCCGAGAGCCGCCAGCGCCGGCCGCACTAGCGGCAGGATCACGCGCCAGTAGATCGTCCAGCGGTTCGCCCCGTCGACGACCGCCGCTTCGGCCAGTTCGTCGGGGATGCTCTTCATGAACTGGCGGAGCATGAACACCCCGAAGGCGCTGAAGAGGATCTCCGGCACGAGGATCGCCAGGTGGGTGTCGATCCAGCCGATGCTCTTCATCATGAGGTAGAGCGGGATGATCGTCACCTGGCCCGGTACCATCATCGTCGCCAGGAAGAGCACGAAGATCGGCTCGCGCAGCGGGAAGCGGATCTTGGCGAAGGCATAGGCCGCCATCGAACACGTGAGCAGCTTGCCGATGACCGAGATCACGGCGATGTAGGCGCTGTTGAAGTAAGCGCGCCCGAACGGCAGCGCCTCCCAGGAGCGCTTGTAGTTCCCCCACTCCCAGGGATCCGGGATCCACTGGGGCGGGATCAGGAAGATCTGGTGAAACTGCTTCAGCGAGCTCAGGATCATCCAGATGAACGGCCCTGTCATGAGCACGGCTCCGGTGATCAGCACCGCGTGCAGCAGGAGACCGGCCAGCGGGCTTCCCCCGCTGCGGTCCGTCCGGAGCAGTCCGGCGGATGCCGTTTTGCTTTTGGGCGGCGTACGCATTTCCATATTGGCTTCCATAAGGTCTCTCTCCTCCTCTCTCTAGGCCGTCAGTCGCCGTAATGCACCCAGCGCTTCGACGTGTACATCTGTACCAGCGTCAGCGACAGGATCAGGATGAACAGCAGAACGGCGGCGGCGGCGCTTTTGCCGAACGTGAATTCCACGAACGCCAGCTGGTAGATATGGTACACCATCGTGTAGCTGGCCTTGGCCGGACCGCCGCCCGTCATGACGAACGACTGGTCGAACACCTGGAACGAGCCGATGATCGTCATGATCGTCGCGAAGAAGGTCGTCGGCGACAGCAGAGGCAGCGTGATGTGCATGAACTGGCGGAACTTGCCGGCCCCGTCGATCTGGGCCGCTTCGTAGTAGCTTGCCGAGATGCCCTGCAGCCCCGCGAGGAAGAGCACCATGTTGCCGCCAAGGCCCCACCAGACGCTGAGCAGGGCGATTGACGGGATGACCATGGCGCGGTCCGTCAGCCAGTTCGGTCCTTCAATGCCGAACCACTGCTTCAGGTAGACGTTGATGACGCCGAATTCCGAGTTGAGCAGCCACAGCCATACCATCGATACGGCGATCGAGCCGGTGACGACAGGCATATAATAGAAGAGCCGGTAGATGACCTTGCCGCGTACCTTGTTCAGTGCCACCGCCACGAGGATGGCCAGCAGGATACCGGACGGAACGACGAGCACCGTGTACCAGAGCGTGTTGAAGAGCGACAGGCGGAAGTCCTCCGAGGCGAACTGCTCCGCGAAATTCCGGAAGCCGACGAACTGCTTCGCGCCGAAGCCGTCCCATTTCATCAGGCTGAGCGTAAAAGCGGACACGAGCGGAATCAGGGCGAACACCAGGAGACCGAGGGACTGCGGGAGGATGAACAGATATCCCCACAGCCCTTCCGATAAGCGTTTGTTCATGGCTCTGCCCCCCGCTACTTGCCCGACTTGTATTCTTGGATCTTCTGGTTCGCCTTCGTGCCGAGCGATTTCAGCGTCTCATCGAGCTTGCCGTCCTTCAGCCAGAGCGATTCCATCTCATCCGTTATCACCTTGCTCAGTCCAGGTACGCCCGCTTCGGCCGGCATCAGAGCAAAGCCGATGCCCCGTGTGTCGAGGAAGAACTTCGCATGCTCCGGCACATTGCCCTCCATCACAACCGCGTCGGCCCCTTCCACGGACGGCACCGCATTGCCGCCGCCCTGCAGACGGAAGGTCTGGCCTTCCTTGGCATTGAATTCATTGATGAAGTCGAACGCTTCCTTCGGATGCTTCGTGCTCTTGTTCATGACCATATAGGCTGCGGCGATCGCCGCCGGTTCGATCTTCTTGCCCGTATTCGTCGGGTATGGGACGATGTCGAACTGCAGATCCTTGTTCTGCTTGAAAATCGGGAGGTACCAGCGGCCCGCCGTAACGAAGCCCACCTGGTTGGACATGAACATCGCGTCCCCGCCCTGGCCCTTCGGCAGCGTGCCGGCGAAGGTCATGTTCTTTTGCTTCACATTGTCATACAGGAATTTGAAGGCCTCGACGGTCTTCGGATCCTTGTCCGCTACGAAATCCCCTTTCTCGTTGTAGATGGTGCCGCCGTTGGAGGTTGCGAAGCTGTAATAGTTCGTCCACGAGTTGTCGAGCACGAAGCCGTGCTTGCCGGCCGCCCGCAGCTTCTCCAGCACGCCCTGGAAGGCAGCCCAGGTCCATTCGCCCTTCTCATGCAGATCGGCAGGCAGGACGCTGACACCGGATTCCTGGAGCAGCTTCTTGTTGTACCAGAGGATGAGCGGGTTGCAGTCCACCGGCACCCCGTAGATCTGGTCCCCCTTCTTCGCCGCCCCCCACAGGCCCGGGAAGAACGAGTCCGGCTTGATTTTGCTGTTCGCTTCTTTCATGTATGTAGACAGGTCGGCGATCGTGCCGTTATCGATCATCTTGACGATCGCCGCATCGCCGGCGTAGAACACGTCCGGTGCAGCACCGCCGCTCAGCTGGGTCAGAATCTTCTGGTCGTAGTCGGACGGAATCGGAATGAGCTCCACTTCCACGTTCGGATGCTTGGCGTTGTAGTCCTTCGTGAATTCCTGGAAGCGTCCGAGCTCGCCCGGATTCCCCCATGTCGACCACTTGATCTTGACCTTCCCGCCGGTCGAACCCGCATCCGCCGAGCCTCCCGATCCCCCGTCCGTGCCGCAGGCCTGCAGCAGCGGAAGCAGAGCGAGGGCGGCAGCCCCCATAACAAACGGTACGCGTGCATTCCACTTCATCTCGATCATCCTTTCGACCCCTGTATTTGAATACGCTTTCAGTATAGCCCCCCGGACCTGCTTTTTGTAACCGCTTTTATTCCGAAATGGTGTCTTGATTTCCTGGAATCAGGTTCCCTCTTCCCCAGCCGACGGCCGCTTCTCCCGGTAATCGGCAGGAGACACCTTCATCACCTTCTTGAAGGCTTTGCTAAAGTATTTGACATCATTGAAGCCGGAGAGCTCCGCCACCTCATATACGCGCAGCGTGGTGGTCCGCAGCAGCCCGCACGCATGCTCGAGCCGCAGATGGATCAGATGGTCGATGAAATTCTGCCCCGTCACCTTCTTGAAAAGCTCGCTGAAGTAATTGCGGGAGACCGCCACGTGGTCCGCCACATCCTGAAGCGAGATGTTGCGGGTATAGTTGGCGCCGAGATACTGAAGCGCCTGGGAGACGATCCGCCGGTGCAGCCCGGCGTCCTCGGGAACCGCCGCCGGTTCCCCCGGCTCCTGGAGCGAACGCAGCGCCTCCTGGAGCAGCAGCCGCACCTCCTCGAGCGACTCCATGCCCTGCAGCGCTTCGATGCGCTCGGCCGCCTCGCTGCCGGCATCCGCCGGGCGGCGCAGCGCCGCCAGCAGGCCCCGGGCCTGGCGCTTCACCTCCGCCGGAGACGGACGCTGCTCGCTCCAGAGGGCCGCCAGCTCGTCGAGCAGGCTGGCGGCCTCCTCGGCCCGGCCCCCGGCGGTCTGCGCCTCGAGTGCGGCGAGCAGCGCCTCCTGCGGCTCCTTCGCCCCCCGGCCGGACTGCGGTGCGCCTCCGCCGCCCGGCTCCGCCCGGTAAGGCCGGACCGCTCCGGGGCCCTCATAGAAGCGCAGACGCGCTGCCTCCCGCCCCTCCCGCACGGCACGCCGGAAATCCACCGCGCCTGCAGCCGGGCCGCTCACTCCAAGGGTCAGCGTGCAGCCCCGTTCGGCCGCCTTGGCCTGCAGCCGCTCCAGCCCGTCCGTGCTCTTCAGGACGAGAATGAGCTGCTCGGCGCCGACGCGCAGGGCGATGCCCTCCCCGCCGTACTCCTCATAGAAGCTCTCCTGCAGCTCCTCCATCAGAATCTCCGTGTAGATGCCGCCCTCCTCCGAGCGCAGCCGGGCCGCCCCGTCGAGCTCGGCGACCACCGCCCGGTAGCCGGATGCGAGCCACGGCGGCTCCACAGCAGCGGACTCCTCCGTCCCCTCTCCCAGCAGCAGTCTGGCGAAAGCTTTCTCAAGCTCCTCCCTCCGCCGCACCTGCTCCCGGTGCTCCACCAGGTCCCGGATTCGCCGCTCCTCCTCGGCCTGGCTCCGTGCCTTGTTCAGCACCTCCTTCAGATCCGTCGGCTGCATGGTCGGCTTCAGCAGGTAATCTGTCGCCCCCATCCGAATCCCTTCCCGGACGTAAGCAAAATCGCTGTGGCAGCTGAGCAGGATGATCTTCACCGACGGGAAGCTCTCCCGGACCTGACGCATGAGCTCCATCCCGTCCATTACCGGCATCGCGATGTCCGTGATGAGAATGTCCACTTCCCCGCGCTCGATCCAGGGCAGGGCACTGCGCCCGTTCGAAGCCTCCCCGACCACCCGGTAGCCGCTCCCTTCCCAGTCGAACGTCTCCCTCAGGCCCATGCGGGCCAGCGGCTCGTCATCAACCAGCAGAACTCTGTACATAAGCGTCCTCCTTTTGTCTAATCGGAAATGTAAGCTGCACCCGCGTCCCCGTGCCCTCCCGGCTCTCCACGGTGACCCCGTAATCGCTGCCGTAGTAGAGCTGAAGCGTCTGGTGAACGTGGGATAGCCCGATGCGCGTCATGCCGCCCGTACGGCTGCCCCCGGCCCCGCCAAGCAGGTAAGGCAGCTTCTCCGCTGGGATGCCGACCCCGTCGTCCTCGATCACAATGACCGCGTCCTCCCCCTGCCGGTAGACCGTGATGCCGACCGAGCCCTTGTCATCCCTCGGCGCAATCCCGTGGAAGATCGCGTTCTCCACCACCGGCTGCAGCAGCATCCTCGGCATCGTCAGGCCGGACAGCTCCTGGGGACACTGCACGCTCAGCGTAACGCCATTGTTGTAGCGGTACTGCTGGATGATCATATACTTCTCCAGCAGCTGAAGTTCCTCTCCCAAGGTGACGATCGGACCGGTCCGCTCCAGACTCGACTCGAGAATATGCACGAGCGTCGAAATCATGGCCGCCACATCGTCGGTGCGCTGCAGCTTGGCCATCCAGCGGATCGTATTGAGCGTGTTATACAAAAAATGCGGGTTGATCTGGTAGCGGAGCGCCCGGATCTCGGCCTTCTTCTTCTCGCTCTCCTCTTCGGCTATCCGCTCGATGAGCTGCTGGATCCGGGCAATCATCTTGTTGAAGCTGCGGCTGAGCCGCCCGATCTCGTTGCGCCCCTGGATCGGGGAACGCACCGTCAGGTCGCCTGTCTCCCCCCGGTGCATGAGCTGGCTCAGGTGCACGAGCGGGCGGCCGATCCGCTGGGCCACATAGTAGCCCATGATCAGGGCCACCACACCCGAGCCCAAGGCGATCCATACCGTGAGGTCGCGGATCTCCACCGTTCCGGCCACGAGCTCCTCCAGCGGGACGATGCCGGTGACCTTCCAGCCGTTGCCGAGCTCCGCCGGGATGACCATCTGCTGGCGGCCTTCCACCTCCAGCACTTCGGTCTGCCCGGGCAGCTGCAGCGCGGAGCGCTGGCCGTACAGGGAGGCATCCCCGTGGTATGCGAACCGGTTTCCCTCATCGACAAGGTACGTATAGCCGGTACGGCCAAACCGCATCTCCCCTAGCGTATCGGTCAGCACCTTGCCCCGGACCTCGATGAACATGACGCCGATGATGCGTCCGGTCTCGACCTCCTTGACGGTCCGCCCCACCCCGAACACCGGGATGCCCATGTCCACGCCTTTGAGATAGGAGATATTGGAGAGCCCGAACCAGACCGTACGGCCGTCCGCTTCGACGATCCGCCTGTACCACTCCGTCTCCCACGGGTCGGTCAGACTCTGAATTGAGGAGGAGATCACGGAGTTCTCCCGGTTCACATCGAGAATATAGATGTCCATAATCTCCGGCATGTTCATTATGATCTGGTAGAGGAACTGCTTGGCATCATAGTTCAGCTTATACTGCTCGAAGGGCTCCGAAGAACCGCTGCCTTCAAGCGCTTCCTGGATCAGCGGGGAACTGAACAGCCGCATTGAGGTGTCGTCGAGCCGCTTGAAGACGAAGTCCAGGTTATCGCGCACCTGCTTGATCGTGAGGGTAGCCACGTGGCTGACCTGCTCTTCAATCATGCGGGCCGACTTCTGATAAGACAGGTAGCCTCCGATCAGAACCGGGATCAGGATCGAGATGAAGAAGAGCAGGTAGAGCTGGACCGCAATAGAATGAAAACCTTTGACATACCGGTCGATAAACCGTTTCCACCGGGAGAGGATGGCGCTTGGCATGATGTCCCTCCATTCGTTACTGGATGGTAGAGGGATTCGGATGACCGGAGCGAATTTCCTGCTTGACAGCCCATGCTTCGGAGGCCACCGCTTTCCTTTATGAAAGCAATATGAAATTCGACACCAATAAGGTTACTTCGACACCCACATTATGTTAAATTGTTAATGTAATGTTAATTTATTACTTTATTTAGGAGGGATTATGATGTTTAAAATGATTCCAAAGAAGATTCGCACCCTTTCTCTGGCCTTAGCATGCGTGCTCGCGCTTCCGTACGGCAGTGCGATGGCGGCCGAAAGCGCCGCCATACCGACTGTCGAGAAATCGCAGGCCGCCCCTGCCGGAGCCGGCGAATGGGATTATGTCGGTTCTTCCACCTTCACCTACTCCAGTGCGGTAGCCAAGTCGGCCGGGGGCGATTTTCTCGTCTGCCTGGAATCCGGACCTTCCGGTTACTACAACCTGTATGAGGACGATCCGGACGGCAACGCCGACGAGCGCGTAGGCTACGTCTATCTGTATGCCGGCGCCTGTGGCGCCTTCCGCAGCATCGGAGGCTTCGTCGATGGCGACAACAACCGGGCGGAGTTCTATGTATACAAAGCCTTCGGAGGCACGGCTACCGTTTCGTTCTACGATTGACGGGGAGTCGGCTGCCGCTGCCCGCTCCATGATATAAGGCTCATGTAGTGAAGATCCCCTCAGGCTCACAACGCCAATAAGGCCCATCCGGAGATGAATGGACCTGCGTTGTTTGGCCGGAGGGGATTTTGGTCTGTGTCAGCCCGGAGGCCGGCGCTGCCCTGTGATCTTCCACAGCAGCCCCGCGATGATCCCTAATAACGTATTCGTGATCAGCAGTCCCGGACTCCCGCCATAAGTCGTATCCAGGAGAAACGTCAAAGCGCAAGCCAGGATCCCCAGCACCACTGCCACCATCATCCCTCCTTTTCCGCTGCACATCATTTCAATATACTCGCACACCCTCGTACGCAAGCAGATCACTGCAAAAAAGGACTGCCCTCCGGCAGCCCCCGATTTGTCTTACGTGTGAATCTTGCTCCACTCACCGGCTTCACCGGCTACCCGATCCAGAGCTTGAACAGCCCTTCGTTCACCCCGAGATTATACATGTAATAGATCCCGAAGAGCGTGCTGATCAAGCCCGTCAGAGAAGTCAGCGGTATGTTCAAGCCCGATTTGTTCGCCGTAAGAACGAACGGAATGCCAATCACCGTGGTGAAGAACAGCATGCCCGCTACCGTTCCCGCTCCGAACACGAGGATATAAAACGCGCCTTCCCAGGCGCTCTGGACCGTGCTCATGGTCAGCAGCACCATGGCCCCGCTCCCGGCCAGGCCGTGCACCAGACCGATCAGCATGGATTTGACGTAGGATACCTTCGGCTGTTCATCGGCCGCACCAGCCGACGTATGGGAATGAGACATCCCGCCGTGCTGATGTTTATGTACGCTGAGCTTCCGGAAGGAAAGCGTCGTCGTGATACCGAGATAGACGAGCATGATCCCCACCAGGAACTCGAGGGACATCGCCCATTTCTCCGGAATTTCGTTCTTCATGAGAATCAGAATGAGTCCTACGATGAATAAGGTTGCCGTGTGGCCGATACCCCAGTAGACCCCGGCCATGGAGGACCTCGATAACTTTTTGCTCTGGCTGGCTATCGTCGATACGGCGATCACATGATCGGGCTCCACGGCATGCTTGATGCCGAGGACGAAGCCCAGGGCCAGAATCGACAGCAAACTGACTTCCATTCCTGCACAACCTCCTGCTCCCTAAGTCCAAGTCCGTGTTACATTCGTGCGTCATCGTGTTACCCATGTTACTTAATGTAACACACCCGCCGGGAATAGTCACTCCTAAATTCCCCCGGCCTGCGCCCTCCCCGCAATGAAAAAAGGCGTCTCCATCCCATCCGGGACGGACACACCTTCTTGCCGTTCTTATTCCGCTTCCTGAAGCCGCTCCTTGCAGAAGAGCTCCAGCGTCTGCACTTCTTCGTCCTCGAGGTCGAACTCCAGGTATTTGTCGCTGCTGCGCTCGTAGAGATCATACTTCACGATGCCGCTGCGGTTCTCAGCCACTCCATAAATCACGCGAACATAAACGCCCTGTTCGGAGTAGAGCTCGTCATCCTCTTCCACCTCGAGATCGAGCCTGAACTCATAGCGCTGCCCCTCGATGATGCCGAACGGATCTTTGACCTTCTCCACGCTGTATTCGGTAACACTGAACAATGGGATCATCCTTTCCAGACTTCTGCCCCTATTATACATGAAAAAGGGCTGAAAGCCAGAGCAGCCCTTGCAGCCGGCATCCGGGAGAGAGTAACGGGTTATCCTCCAAGGTTCCCGGAACTTGCGCTCCCGCCTTCGCGGTGAAAGGTCGAGGACTCCCGGATGATGAGCCTGGACTTCACCTCAATGCGGCTGTCCGCGGCTTCCCCGGGGCCCGGCTTCTCCTCCCCCAGGAGGCTGAGAAGCTTCTCGGCCAGCATCGAGCCCATAAGGTAGCTGGGCTGCTCCACCGTGCTGAGATGCGGGGTGATGTAGCGCGAGATCCGGTTGTTGTCCACACCGAACACCGCCAGCTCTTCGGGGATGCGGATGCCGAGCTCGCTGCACGCCTTGTAGACGCCGAGGGCCATCTCATCGTTCGCCGCATAGACCGCCGTGAACGCATGGCCCTTCTCCCGCAGCCGGAGGAAGGCCCTGTAGCCGCCCTCTTCGCTGAAATCGCCGTTCTCGATCAGTGCGGGCTGGAAGCCGATGCCGCTGCGGTGCAGCGCTTTCATGTAGCCCTCAAGCCGCTCGAACGCGTCGGTCGCCTCCGGGTAGCCGCCGATGAAGGCGATCTGCCGGTGTCCCTGCCGGACGAAGTGCTGGATGACCTCTACCGAGAACGCCGCATTATCCGTATAGCAACAGGGGATGGAATCATGCTCGATCTGCCTGCCGATAACGCCGATCGTGAAGCCTTTATCCGCTTCTTCGGCGAATATCTCCGCTGCTGCCTCCGGGGCTACAAAAATCAAGGCATCCACGGTCCGGTTGTGCAGCAGGGCAAAATAGTCCGGCTCCCTGCCCTTCCTGCCCGAGTAATCGCAGATGATGACATGGTAGCCCTTCGACTCCGCCTTGTTCTGTACGCCCTTGATGATCTCGGCGAACAGCGACACGTTAATATCCGGCACGATCACGCCGATGGTCATCGTCCGCTGGGAACGGAGCTGCTTGGCCGCCGCATTCGGATGATAATTCATGTCGCGGATCGCCTGAAGCACCTTCTCGCGCGTCTTCTCCTTGACGAGCTCTCTATTGTTCAGCACCCTGGAGACGGTCGCAGGGGACACCCCGGCCGCCCGGGCCACATCGATGATTTTCTTATCCACTCCGGCTCCCCCGCCCTTCTATGTCGGTGACAGTTCTTACTCACGCTGAGTGCATGTGCAGTTTCCTCTCATTATAGGTGTGCTGCCGGGCTTACACAATAGAAGGAGCTTCACACGACCCGCCGCGCGAGAACGCCGCTCCGGTGCAGGCCGAGTATCGCTCCCCACGTTCCCGGATGTTCCAAGCCGGTCTTCGGAGCTGTTCTATAAGCTGTGCTCGGTTAATGTCCCGCCGGGACCGAAGGTCAGGGTCTTCGTCGCGATTTTGTCGATGAAGAACCGGTCATGGCTGACTGTGATCACGGCGCCCGGAAAATGGATCAGCGCCTGCTCCATCACCTGAATGCTCGCCAGGTCGAGATGATTCGTCGGTTCGTCGAGTACGATGACCGCAGCTCCCGACAGCAGACACTTGGCCAGCGCCACCCTTGCCTGCTGTCCGCCGGACAGCTGACCGATCATTTTATGCTGGTCGGCCTCGGAGAACTGCAGCATTGAGAGGAAGCGGCTTACTTTTTTTCGGGGTGCATCCAGGCCAAGCCCGTATACGTTCACGGCGTGAGAGACCGTGTCCTTCCCGTCCAGCTCCTCCCACATCCGGTTGAAGTAGGCGAAAGAGACGCCCTTCTCCCAGCGGATCTCGCCCGAGTCAGGCGGCTCCTGCCCGGTCAGCGCCTTGATCAGGGTCGATTTGCCGCTGCCGTTCGGACCGAGAATGGCCAGCCGGTCTTCCTTCTGAATGTCGAAGCTGACGTTCTGGAACAGGGTGCGGTCCCCATACACCTTGCTGATCCCTTCGACCCTGCACAGGTTATCCGGAACCCGCAAGTTCTGATAGATATCCGTAATGAGCGCGTTCACCGGGTTGGGCTCGACCCGCTTCTTCAGATCCGCGAGCTTGCGGGACAACCGGTCGCCGGACTTCTTCTGGCGCTTGTTGTCGATCCCTTCAGCCTCGATCAGCAGCAGCTCTTCTTCCCATTCGAACTGGCGGTCCAGCTCCTTCTTGCGGAGTTTTTTCTTCCGTATGTATTCCGTATAGCTGCCCTCATATTCGTGAAAATGGTAATTCTCGATCTCCACGATACGGGTAACGACCTTGTCGATAAACTGCCGGTCATGCGAGATCAGGATCATCGCGCCGCCGAACCGGTTCAGCCACTGCTCCAGCCACACGAGCCCGTCCAGATCCAGGTAATTCGTCGGCTCGTCCAGCAGCACGATATCCGGCTGCTGGATGAGCATCTTCGCGAGGGCGGCCCGGTTCCTCCAGCCCCCGGACAGCTGCCCGATCGGCTGGTGACGGGACGTGTCGTGGAAGCCGAGCTTGCTCAGCACCGTGTCGATCACCACCGGTACATTCCAGCCGTCATGATGCTCCATCTGTTCGAAGAGCTCCGCCTGCCGGTTCAGCAGCTCATCCATCTGCCGGTCGTCCGGACCCGAACCCATCTTCTCCTCAATATCCTTAAGCTCCCGTTCAATCTCGCGGATGTGCTCAAAGCACAGTTCCAGCTCCTGCTGGACGGAATTCTCCCCCTGCAGCTCCGAGAACTGGGAGAAGTACCCCACCTTGACGTTCCTGTTCACTTCCACTTTTCCGGCGGTCGGCTCTTCCCGCCCCAGGATCAGCTTGAATACCGTCGATTTGCCTGCTCCGTTGCGGCCGATGAGTGCCACACGTTCCCCTTCACCCACCTTGAAATACACATCCCGCAGGATCAGGGTATCCTCATATTTCTTCGTGACATTCTCCAGTCGAATCAAACTCACGCTATTCACCTCCTCTCTATAATTCTGGAATAGCGTCCGTTCTCCTGCATGGCATCAGGAGACAGACGCCGCAGTCCCTTCCCCGATACATAAGACAACGCCTGCCGGCGTCCTTTAAGATCTCTGCGTGCTGCCTGCAGTTCGAGCCGGAAGGTTTGCGGTTCAGCCGCCGCTTCCGGTGACCGATCGTTTCGGCACGGCGACGGAACGTTCGCTTTAAAATAGCGGATGTGAGGTCTCTTATTGAGGTATTTCCGGGGATTTCCCAGAAAATAGCGGAACTCAGATGCTTTATAAGAGGAAACCCGGTCCGGAAACCGCGCAATCCCTAAAATAGCGCATCGGAGTTCCTTTATTTGTGGTGGATATCATCGAAAAAAGGGAATAACGCACCGTACTTCCGCTATTTTCATTGACCGCTTGCGTGCCAGCAGAATCGAACCCCCCAATTTTATCAATTCCATCATGTCAAAAAAGACCGGTATACCGGAGCAGAGGAACCTCTGCCGCCAAGTATACCGGCCTATCTATCCATTAGCATTCGGGTTCATTCCCTGCGAACCGGGAGTCTATCTCCCCACGACAGGTCCTGCCGCACGGATATCCTCGCTTACGTCACCGAACTTCGCGAAGTTGCGGTGGAACGCAGCCGCCAGCTCGGCCGCTTTGGCGTCGTAAGCACTGCTGTCCGCCCAGGTGCTGCGCGGCTGCAGTACGTGATCCGGCACGCCGGCAACCCGGTCCGGAACCTGCAGGCCGAATACCGCATCGGGCGTGAATCCGGCCTCTTCGATGCTGCCGTCAAGAGCTGCGGCCACCATCGCCCGGGTGTGCCCCAGATTCATGCGCGAGCCCGTACCGTAAGGACCGCCCGTCCAGCCTGTGTTCACGAGATACACGCGGACTGCATGCCGGTCGATCTTGCTGCCGAGCATCTGCGCGTACACTTCCGGCTTCATCGGCAGGAACGGGGCGCCGAAGCAGGCGGAGAATACGGCTTCCGGCTCCGTGACGCCGCGCTCCGTGCCCGCGAGCTTCGAGGTATAGCCGGAGAGGAAGTGGTACATCGCCTGCGCCTTCGTCAGCCTGGCGATCGGCGGCAGCACGCCGGACGCATCGGCGGTCAGGAAGACGATGACCTCCGGGTGGCCGGCCATGCCGTCCGGAACGGCATTCGGAATGTAGTCGATCGGATAAGCGGCGCGAGTGTTCTCCGTCAGCTCCCCGCTGCTGTAGTCGGCTTCGCGGGTGAACGGGTTCACCGCCACGTTCTCCAGCACCGCGCCGTGACGGATCGCCTGCCAGATCTGCGGCTCCTTCTCTTCACTGAGACCGATGCACTTGGCATAGCAGCCGCCCTCGAAGTTGAATACGCCGCGCTCCGACCAGCCGTGCTCGTCGTCGCCGATGAGGCGGCGGGACGGGTCGGCCGATAGCGTCGTCTTTCCGGTGCCCGACAGGCCGTAGAAGAGCGCCGTATCTCCGCGCCCGCCCACGCTGGCCGAGCAGTGCATCGGCAGCACGCCCTGCAGCGGCAGCAGGTAGTTCAGGACGCTGAAGATCGACTTCTTCATCTCACCGGCATATTCCGTTCCGCCGATGAGCACGATCCGGCGCTCGAAGGAGATAACGATGAACGTCTCGGATCTCGTGCCGTCCTTCTCCGGGTCGGCCTTCAGGCCCGGCAGCGCCAGCACCGTGAAGTCGGGCGTCACCGCTCCCTGCTCCCCGTTCGCCGGACGGATGAACAGCTGCCTCGCGAAAAGGTTGTGCCAGGCATACTCGGTGCGCACGCGGATCGCCAGACGGTGAGCCGGATCGCTGCCCGCATAGCCGTCGAAGATGTAGGTCTCGCGACCAGCCACGTAATCCTGCGCCCGGAGATAGAGCCGTTCGAACTGCTCCTCCGTCATGGGACGGTTGACAGGACCCCAGTCGATCTGCTCGCGGACGGACGGCTCGCTGACAATGTACTTGTCCTTCGGCGAACGGCCGGTGAAGGCACCCGTGCGCACGCTCAGGGCGCCGGTCGAAGTCAGTCTGCCCTCTCCCCGGGCCAGCGCCTCTTCGATCAGCTCGCCCACCCCGAGACCGTAATGCACCTGCTCCGATTCGATTATGCCAAAACTGCGCTTTGCCATGGCTGCACATTCCTTTCTGCTGTAAGCTCCGCCAATTCCACAACCCGGCAGGCATAAGCCCACTCGTTGTCATACCAGGCGAGCACCTTGATTTGGTTCTCCATGGCGGCGACGGACAGGCCGTCTACCACCGCGGATTTGGAGTTGCCGATAAAGTCCACTGAGACGAGCGGCTCTTCGGTGTATCCGAGATAGCGGGCGAACGCCCCCTGCGCCGCTTCCCGGAAGACCCCGCGCACCTCGGCCGCATCCGTGGAGCGGCGGACCTGCACCGTCAGATCGACGAGCGAAACATCCTGCGTCGGAACCCGCAGGGACAAGCCTTGAATGTGCGGGGCCAGGTGAGGCAGCACATCCCCGAGCGCTTTGCCTACCCCGGTGGACGTCGGCACGATCGACTGGGTGCAGGCGCGCGCCCGCCGCAGATCCTTGTGCGGGTTATCGAGATGGTTCTGGTCGGAGGTGAACGAGTGTACGGTGGTCATCCATCCGCCGGTGACGCCGAAAGCGCGGTCCAGGATATGGAGCACGGGCGACAGGCAGTTCGTCGTGCAGGAGGCGGCAGAGAGAATCCGGTGCTTCCCCGGATCGTACATGCCGTCATTGACGCCCATGACTATCGTCAGATCGACGTCCTTGCCCGGTGCGGTCAGGATGACCTCGGCAGCTCCGGCGGCTAGATGCTTCGCGGCGCCCTCCCGGTTGTTGAACTTGCCCGTGGCATCCAGCACCAGGGTCACGCCCAGCTCACCCCAGGGCAGCTTCTCCGGGTCCCGCTCGCCCACGATCCGGATGCTCTGCCCGTTAATGATCAGATTTCCGTCCTCCACCGATACGTCGGCGTCCCAGCGTCCGTGAACCGTATCGTATTTGAGGAGGTGGGCCACCGTTTCCGCAGGGTAGACGCAGTTGATCGCCTTGAGCGCAAGTCCCGACGCTTCTCCCGAGAAGAGCCGGCGGACCAGCAGCCTTCCGATTCTCCCCATTCCGCTGATGCCGATGCTTTTCGTCACTTTCACCCTCGATCGCCTCCAATAGTACACTTATATAATTCTCAACGCTGTATTTATTGTATACTATTTCTTGTTTAATGTGTACTATTTAATTCATTAATTCACATTTTGTTCATTTAGAACACGATCACGCCGAGCAGCAGAGCCGTCGCGAGCATGACGAGCGTGGTGCCCACCGCCCATTTGAGGGTAAACCGCTGGTGGTCGCCAAAATCAACGCCGGCCAGCCCGACAAGCAGGTAAGTCGAGGGTACGAGCGGACTGAGCAGATGCACAGGCTGCCCGAGCAGCGAAGCTCTGGCCATCTCGGCCGGGGTGACCCCGTAAGCCGCAGCGGCTTCCGTAATCAGAGGCAGGATACCGAAATAGTATGCATCATTGGTCATAAAGAACGTGAACGGCATGGAAGCGAGCGCGGCGATCACGGGCATATGCGGCCCGAGCGCCTCGGGAATGACGGCGACGAGCGACTGGGCCATCGCGTCGACCATCTTCGTGCCGGAGAGAATGCCGGTGAAGATCCCGGCGGCGAACACCATGCCTGCCACAGCGAGCGCATTGCCCGCATGGGCTTCCAGCCGATCCTTCTGGTCCGCGAGCTTCGGATAGTTCACGATCAGGGCAATCGCCAGCGCGATCATAAAAAGAATGGTCAGCGGCAGCACATTCAGGATCAGACAGGTCATCAGTGCGGCCGTCAGCGTAAAGTTGAACCAGAGCAGCTTCGGCCGCTTATGCTCGAGCACTTCCGTGGAAGCCGCGAGTCCGGCGATGGCCGCCTCCTGCTCGGGATGGCGCAGGGCGCCTTCGAGCCCGAGCCGTTTGCGCTCCCCGCGCCCAAGCAGGTAGGCGGCGAAGACGACCCATACGGCTGCAGCGACCATCCCCGGAATCAGCGGCGTGAACACCTCCGAGGCGTCGAGATGCAGGGCGCTCATCACCCGGGCGGTCGGACCGCCCCACGGGGTAATGTTCATGACGCCGCTGCCGAGCATCGTCACCGCGGACAGGATCAGCGGGTTCATCCCGAGCCGCTGGTACAGGGGCAGCATCGCTGCGGCGACAATCATATACGTAGTGGAGCCGTCCCCGTCGAGCGAGACGAACAGCGACAGCAGTGCCGTGCCGACGACGATTTTGACCGGATCGCCCTTCACGAGCTGAAGCGTCTTGTTCACCATGGGATCGAACAGGCCGGCATCGATCATGACGCCGAAATACAGGATGCCGAAGATCAGCATGACACCGGTAGGGGCAATCGTCTTCACGCCGGCCAGCATCATGGTCCCGAGCTCCGCATGGAAGCCCCCGATCAGGGCGAAGACAATCGGCACGAGGATCAGAGCCGCGAGCGGCGAAATCCGCTTCGTCATGATCAGGTACATGAAGACCGTGATCATCCCGAAACCGAGCAGAGAGAGAAACATCCTCAGCACCCCCCTGCCGTGGAAGGAAGCACCCGGATGGAGCCTTCCAACACCTGCTTGTCTTCCAGGCGGTAGGCCGGGAACGAAGCATAGCCGAATTCCAGCACATCCACACACGTTCCGCAGAGCTCCTCCGGCCGGCCGCCGGGAGCCGCACCCGCGCCGCACAGCGGACAGGCCGAGGCTCCCTCCATCGTCTTAACCGCTTTCATTCTCCTGTAAGCTTTGAGCATTATATGCTGTGCCTGCATTCTCTTCATCCTCCCTGATCGCCTGCGCTCCTTGGAACCCCTTCCATGTAAGCGCATTACTTTGGTCTTACGAGTAGTATAGTGACCGGGAGGGGAAGGGAACAGTTTCCACGCATAAGTTGGATTTTTTTCATGAAGTTCATTTTTTTCATAAATTTCACGGCACTCTCCCCTCTCCACCGATGGAAGCGAATACAAGGAATCTGGTACAATGAGCAAATGACCATCTGTCTTACCATTGCATTCTTCCGGAGGGCGAGGCCGGCATACGTTGATTCCCCTGTCGGAAGGGCTTGGACCAGCCATGCGATCCACGCAGAACCACAGCTTCGAAGAACCAGGAGGCCCCGTGCTCATGTTCGCGATACCGAAACCGAGACTGCGTCTGCTGACGCAGATCGTTCTGCTGATCTCTGTCGTCGTCTTTGCCAGCATGCTGCTGGCCGGCACCTTCTTCTCCGTTCTGCTCGAGCGGGTGGTCGCCAGCTATATCGGCCAGAACGCCTTGAACGTCGCCCGCATGACCGCCTTGAACGAGCGGATCGTCGAGGCGTTCGACGATCCCGACCCGGCCGCCGTCATCCAGCCGATCGCCGAGCGCATCCGCCGGGAGACCGGGGCGAGCTACGTCGTCGTCGGCTCCCGGGAGGGCATCCGCTACTCGCATACGAACCCGGAGCTGATCGGGGGCGAGATGCAGGGCGGCGACAATGCCCCCGTGCTCGCCGGAGAATCGATCATCTCGGAGGCCGTCGGCTCGATGGGACCGTCCCTGCGCGGCAAAACGCCCGTGCTTAACGCCGGCGGGGAGGTCATCGGGATCGTCTCCGCCGGATTTACCTCGGGCAGCATCCGCAGCGTCGTGGAGGGCTATACGCGCAGCATTGCCGGTCTGAGCGCCGCGCTGCTCGCCGCCGGCATCATCGGCGCCTACCTGATCGCACGCCGGGTCAAAAAGCTGATCTTCGGCCTGGAGCCCGGTGAGATCGCCTTCCTGTTCAAAGAAAAGGAAGCGACCATCGAGGCGATCCGGGATGCGATCGTCGCCGTGAACCGGCAGGGGATCATCGTGACGATGAACCGCCGGGCCCGGGAGCTCCTGCAGATGCACTCCCTTGCGGTCGGCGGCAGGCTGACCCACCGCCCCCTGCTGGAAGCCGCCCGGGAGGTGGCCGATACCAGGCAGGGCTACAGCGACCACCGCGTGTTCCTCGACTCCGAGGTGTACGCGCTGCACGCCGAGCCGATCCTTAGCGGCGGCCGCGCCGAGGGCACGGTGTTCACCTTCCATACCGAGTCGGAGATCGAGCGGCTGACCGGCGAGTTCTCCAAAATCCGCGCGTTCGCGGACAACATGCGGGCGCAGACGCACGAGTACCTCAATACCTTGAACACGATCTCCGGCCTGCTGACACTCGGGCATACAGATAAAGCTGCCGAGATCATCTCGGGCGAGGTCCGCGAGCGGCAGGACGTGATCGCCTTCCTGATGAGCTCCGTACCGGACCCGCTGATCGCCGCCTGCCTGCTGGGCAAGTCGAACCGGGCCCGGGAGCTCAAGGTGCAGCTCGAGATCGACCCGGACAGCCACCTGACGGGCCCCCCCGAAGGGCTGGACAGCCAGGCGCTGGTGACCGTCCTCGGCAACCTGCTCGACAACGCCATGGAGGCCGCCCGCGGGCGGCAGGACGGCGAGCCCTTGGTTCGCCTGTCCTTCACGGATCTCGGCCACGATATCGTCTTCGATATCGAAGACAACGGGCCCGGCATCCCGCCGGAACGCGAGGCGGACGTGTTCGTCAGCGGGTACTCGACGAAGCCGGGCGGGAACCGGGGGCTTGGCCTGGCGATCGTGAAGCACGCGCTGCAGTCGGTGCACGGACAGATCTATCTGGACCGGAGCGGGCTCGGCGGCGCCCGGTTCACCGTCACCGTGCCCAAGTGTCCTCCATCCACACGCGAAGCGAGGTGATTCCCAGTGTCCGATGAAGCGATTACCGTCATGATCGTCGAAGACGATCCTGTGGCGGCCAAAATCTACGAGCAGTTCGCGGCGAAGCTCGGAAGCTTCCGCATGATCGCCACGGCGGCGACCGGCGGTCAGGCGCTCGGGCTGCTCCAGGTGGTAACTCCGCAGCTCATCCTGCTCGACGTGTTCCTCCCCGACATGAACGGGATGGACGTACTGCGTCATGTCAGACAGCACGGGCTGAAGACCGACGTGATCCTGATCACCGCGGCCAACGATACCGATACGGTAAGCGAAGCGATCCGCGGAGGCGCTTACGGGTATATCATCAAGCCGATCCTTCTCGACAAGTTCACCGCCACCCTCGAGCAGTACGCGCAAACCCGCGTGCAGCTCGGACAGCGGCAGACGATGGAACAGCATGAAGTCGACCGGCTCTTCCGGCCGGCGGCCGCGGCGGGAAGCGGCGGGTCCGGCGGGGAGCAGACGGCCCTTCCCAAGGGCATCGACAAGCTGACCTTGAAGCTCGTGAGGGACAAGCTGCGAACGCTGGACGAACCGAACGGCGCCGACGAATTCGCCGCCGTGGCGGGCATGAGCCACTCCACCGTGCGGCGCTATCTGGAATACCTCGTCTCCGTAGGCGAGGTGCAGGTCGATATCGTCTATGGCACCGTCGGCCGGCCGGAACGCAAGTATTCCCGCCGCCTGCCGTGAAGCCGGCGGCCTGATGCAAGCGGATCTAGAAGTGCAGATGCCCCGCAGGGCGGGCACTTCATCGCCTATCCGCTTCCCTCCTTCATAGGGACCCGGTCCACGGTTACCCCGGGACGACAAACAAGCACCTCCGCTTCCCAAAGGAAACGAAGGTGCTTGTTTCATTGTGCATATCGCAGATGTTCGGAGCTGCGTACCCAAGGACCGTCGCTTAGACGCTGCCCTGGGAGCTGACGCGGCCGGCCACATTGGTGCGGCGGCTCCACGCCAGGGAGATGAACAGACTGGCCATCAGCACGGCTGCGCCGAGCAGATAAGGAATGTTGATGTGAACATCGAACAGGATGCCGGCAATGGCGGGTCCGAAAATATTTCCGAGGCTCATGTAGGCGTTGTTCATGCCTGCCACAAAGCCCTGCTCCTCACCGGCCATCTTGGACAGCAGCGTATTGATCGCCGGACGCATGATCGAGGTGAAGGTGAAGAAGAGCAGCGTCACGACAAGCACATACGAGAAGCCGCCTGACACCAGCATCAGCACGAGCATCACCGACGAAAGCAGGAATGTCAGGTTGATCAGCTTCCGCTCGCCGAAGCGAAGCAGGAGCTTGTTGATCAGAACGGCCTGGATAACGGCACCGATCAGGGCGCCGATCGTGATCAGAATCGAGATTTCGCGTGCTGTGAAGCCATACTTCTGGTCGACGAACAACGGGAAGATCGCTTCGAAGTTCGCCAGGCCGAAGGTCATCGAGAAGACCAGCAGCAGCAGTACGAAGTACGGGGCGTTGAACGAGCGGCCGAGCTGCTTGAAGATGCTCTCGCGCTTCTTGGTGCTGTTCTTCGCGGACTCGCGCTGCGCGGCGGACAGGGTCTCCGGCAGCATCATGAGCGAGAGCAGCAAGGCTACAAGGCCCACGCCGGCCGATACGTAGAACGGCGCCCGGAAGCCGAATTCCGCGAGGAAGCCGCCGATACCTGGCCCGATCACGAAGCCGAGCGACATGGCGGCCCCGAGCAAGCCCATGCCCTTGCCGCGGTTCTTCTCATCGGTAATGTCCGCCACGTAAGCCATCATGGACGGAATCATGGCTGCCGCGCCGATACCGCCGACGAAGCGGGACACGTACAGCATCCAGATCTGCTCCGCCGCGGCGAATATAAGGTTGGAGATCGTGAACATCGCCAAGCCGAGAATGATCAGCTTGCGGCGCCCGTATTTGTCCGACCATTCTCCGCTGATCGGCGAGAAGATGAACTGGGTCAGGCCGAAGGCGGCCACCAGATAGCCGGCGGTTTGGCCGCCCGCATCAAAATGCTTCAGGAATTCGGGAAGGACGGGAATAATGAGTCCGATCCCCAGCATCGCGATGAACATATTGATCATCAGGATATAGAGCGGGGATTTCTTATTTTGTAACTCTGACATGACTTTGGTTTCTCCTCTTCTTTCTTCCGGCCGGGGGCCGGCGGTTTCTCTCTTAAGGTAGTATATCACAGATTGACTTTAAGTCAATCTGTAACAATATAGGCCCCCTATGGTTCTTGACACCTCAGCCCAGCCGCACTATCATAAGAGCGACCCGGTGAGGAGTCCAGCAGGAAGAGGTGAGGTTCGGTACCATGCCAAGAAACACAGCCAAAGACCAGGAACTCCGCAAGGAACGCTGCAGCCAGATTCTTTCCGCTGCGGTGGAGCTCTTCGCAAAGCAGGGGCTGACCTCCACCAAAATCTCCGATATTGCCAAGAAGGCCGGCATGAGCCACGGGCTCGTCTACAATTATTTTCGTTCCAAAGAGGAGATCTATCTCTCCCTTCTCGATATGAATATGAACGTGCTGGAGAACATCCTGCTCTGGATCCATTCGCTCGACCGCACGCCGAAGGGCAAGCTGGAACGGCTCATCGACAAGTTCCGCAGCGAGCCTTGGGATGAAGCCCTGTTCTATCAGATGTTCGTCGACCAGATCTTCTCCTCCGATACGATCTCCGAGGAGCTGAAGGCCTCTGTCCGGGGCAAGATGAGCGAGAACCTGGATATTCTGGCGGGCATCTTCGCCGAAGGACAGGCTGCAGGGCAGTTCAGGGCAGGGCCTCCGAGGGAGCTCGCTTTTTACTTCCTGACGATCGCCCATGCCCGAATGATTTCGGAGTCGCAGGGCTTTAAGATTTGTGACAACCGCACGGAAACCTGGGATGCCATCCTTGACTTCTTTTGCGTGGCAGAAGACAGAGCCTAACAAGACGGGACCTTCGGCCGGCATGATTGTGTGAGCCGCAAGCACATTCCCTTCACAGCAAACCCAAAAAGAGCCCGTGCACCGCACCGGCTCTTTTTGGGCAATTATCAGAATGGATATCTCGCCAGTCTTCTCGATTCAGCAGCATGCTGCTCTTCGTCGCTCCAGGCTGCTCAGTCCCGGGGCTCCGCATCCATCGCATCCGCCGCATCGATCGCGGACTCGCCCGGCACCCTTGTGATGGACTCCGCCTCTTCCAGCCGCCGCTGGATCGCTCCGAGGTCCGCCCCGTCCTCCGATTCGTACTCCCGCTGCCCTTCGTTTTCCCGATTCACTTCGCCAGCCCCCTTTTTTCCTTCGGCTTGGAACTACATCAGTACGAGCGCCTGCGACTTGCGGTGGCTCATATGCTCCATGAGATAGGCGATGTATACCTCGTCGCGCACAAGCCAGGCGCCGTACTGCCGCTTGACGTACCGCTCGGCTTCCTCGAATGCCGGGAAGGTGCGGTTAAGCTCATCCCCTTCCACATCGACGATCCAGTCATCGCCCGAAGCGAAAATGAACATCTGCTGCTCCTTGCCGTTCTCGTACAAGGTGCCGTAGGTCGAATCCTTGACGTTGTACTCGTTGCGGAACGCATCCATCCGCAGCGGCTCTTTGGTGAACGGCTCCGCGACGAAGTGGCGGTACACCTCCTCGGTCATCGGGCAGCCCGCGGCCTTCGCATGGCCTCCGCCCCCGTACTGTCCCGCTACGGCGGACACGTCGACATCGTCGTGGATTGTGCGGAAGCTGGCCTTTTTGCCGCCCATGTTCATGATCGCAATGTAGTCGAGGTGCGGATACTCCTTGCCCAGCTCATTGCCCAGCTCGGAGTGGTAGGACTCCGCATGCACCACACCGACACAGTGGCCGCCGACGAAGGTCTGTACGATCTCCCGCTTCTTGCGGCGCACATACCGGCCGATCCGCTCTTCCTCCACCCCGAGCATCTCGAGCTCAAGCGGACTGAAGGCGAACGGCTCCCCGGTCATCAGCCGCTCGAGCATCCGCTCTTCGAACTCCTCCAGGGACAGCATGGAGAACAGGTCGCTGAGCCGCTTCGCCTCCAGGTTCCCGGCCTCGTCCCATTCCCAGGTATCGTACAGGCGGACAAGCTCCACGAATTCTTCAATGGCAGGACTCGGCTTCAGCAGCCGGCCCTTCAGCAGATAGTCATAGAACAGCGAGGTTGCCGAAGCCAGCCGCCCGTCGTCATATGCCACCTCCACGAGCGCCCAGGGGTGACGGTTCAGGTGAAGCGAGGATTTGTGGTGATCGATAAGCTTCACCTTGCCCCCGCTCTTCACGAAGTCTTCGATCCGCTGCTCATTGGCCTCGTTGACCGCCAGGTCCGTAATGAACAGGTGTTTCTTCTTCTTCGCCCGCTCGAGGAACCGTTCCACCTGCGTGTTCAGCCCGGCGATGGAATTGTAGCGGATCTCCACCTTGTCGCCGAACGCGCACTTGGCCAGAATGCCGCAGCCCAGCCCGTCGAGATCGTTATGGGTATAGAGATAGTACATTGCTTCGGGCTCCTCCCGCATATGCATGTTAGGATTACGAGGGATAAAATGCCCTGAGTACGCTGGAATTATGCGCCAGAGACCCGGGGGGGGGGGGATAAGTACAGTACAGCGCCCGCCAGCGTCTGGCCTGGACGGAGGTAGTACCACAGACAGACGGAACCTCCCCTGCCGCAGGCAGAGGTGATTGTATGGGCTGCCCATGGTAAGAAAGTATGTGGTAAGGCAGATGACGAAAACGGACTGCTGCGGGGGTTCATTCACTGAAATTCAAAGAAGCCGCTGCACACGAAGCGCAGCAGCCCTTTTCTTTTTACTGTCATCGGCTACCTGCCTGTCAGCCTTACATTCTTCATCAGCATATCCCAGGCCACGGAGTCCCCGTACCACTGGGTGCCCTTGGCGATCTTCACCGCATATACCCCGTCGAGATTCCACTCTTCCTCCTGCACCCCGGACGCCTCTTCATGGTAGTTCACAATCAGAAGGGAGCATCCGCGGGGTGAACAGCCCCCCGTCAAGTAGACAGTACAAAAAATAAAAATCTTAAGCGGCCTTGGTCCTGTATTCCATTGGACTGAGGCCGTTTAGTTTTGCTTGTAATCGTTCGTTATTGTAAAAATCGATGTAAGCCAGAATGTCTCTCTCAAGCTCCTCAAAGGTTTGGTAAGTGTGTAGATAATACTTCTCGCATTTTAAGGTCCCCCAGAAGGATTCCATCGGCCCGTTATCGATACACCGCCCAACCCGGGACATACTTTGAGTCAGTTCGTTATCGTCCAAAAGCTTTTTGAAGTCAAGTGAAGTGTATTGAAATCCTCTGTCACTATGAAGCATTGGTTTGCTTCCTGGAGCTGCTTGCAAGGCTTGCTTCAACGTCTCGAAAACAAGTGGGTTGTTGTTGGAATGCCCCACTACTCTGGAGACGATGGATTTATCATGAAGATCGAGAATCGCGCTTAAATACGCTTTCTGACCGTTGCCGTATTTAAATTCTGTTACATCCGTTACCCATTTCTCATTGGGTTCAGCTGCTTGGAAATTACGATTCAGCACATTCTCGGCCACGTGCTGGGGAGTAGAATGAGGGTATTTCTTTCTCTTCCTGCGGATGACCGACTGGATTCCCTTGACTTTCATCAGCCGGTACACGCGTTTATGGTTAATCGTCTGTCCGGTTTCCTTGCGCATGTGGAGTGTTAATTGGCGGTACCCAAAGGTTTTCTCTACTTTTTCATATATGGACATCATCATCTTTGTCAGCCGCTCATTCTCCTGCTCACGAGAGCTGGGTTTGCGGTTTAACCATTTGTAATAGCTTGAGCGTGCAACTCCTGCGACTTCACACAGAAGTTGAATGCTGATCGACTCCTCTTCCTGAAGCGCTTGGATGGCAAGGTAGACGTTCTCTTGGCGATATTGGCTTAGCTTCGCCTCCTTTGGATTTCCCGTAACTTTTTTAGAAATGCATTCTCCGCCCGAAGCCTCTCCATTTCGTATTCCATCTTCTTCATCTCGAGCTTCTGGCGATCTGCCTCCGTCATCTCTTCCGGCGCCTTCTTTCGCCCCCGGCCATCCTTTAAAGCATCCGCACCGCCGGCTTCGAATTTCTTCACCCATTGATATACTTGCTGGTAGGAGACCTGAAACTGGCCAGCTGTCTTATGATAGTCATGCTGATGTGCCAGGCAATAGTGGACGATATCGATCCTCTCATCCCACGTAGTAGAGCGACCCTTTGTCATAGCTTGTGCTTCCCCTTTGTAGGCTTTTAAGCTGCTATGACCATTATACTTCTTAATCCAGTTAGAAAGCTGCGTTGTACTTGAGATCCTGTATTTGTCGATGATCCGGTATTTTGACAATCCACCCTCTACATAATCTTTCACCGCTTGAAGCTTCAGCTCAGCGCTGTAACTTCGATTGCGAGTACTTCTTTCCAGTCCTTCATACCCATATAGCTTATAACGACGCTGCCATTTCATTAAAGTTGTTTTATTCATACCGTATCTTTTGGTTGCAGCGATAAAACCAATTTTTCCACTTGAAACTTCTTCAAGGATAGCAAGTTTCTCCGTAGCACAGTATTTTTCTTTAGACATGAAAAAGCTCCCCTTACAGTAACAGGTTTTTTATTATTTCACCTGTCTACCGTATGGGGAGCGTATCAGGGAGCTGTCAGCGCATCGAGCGCTTGTTTGAGGGGAAGAGCCTCCTCCCTGCGGACCAGATTGCGGATGAACAGGATGCGTCTGCCGCTGCGGGCGGTGCGGAGGAAGCGGTCAATCCGGCGGTCCAGCTTCGCACGGAACTCCGGATACCCGTACAGCGGATCCTGGCCCGGCTCAGTCGGCAGGGGAAAATCATGATACGACCAGCAGGTGGTGCGGCTGTCGCGCACGAGGGTCGTCACGCGGCTCGGCCGGCCCGGCTCCAGATTCTCCAGACGCATGAACTCGGCGAACTCCGTCTGCAGGACCTTCGTCACCTCTGCGGTATTCGAGAAATAAAACCAGTCGAACGGATAGGTGGCCAGCCGCAGCTTCAGCCTCCGGAGCTGATAGGCGGGCTGGCAGTTGGACCCCAGCGAGATCACGACATCATAGCTTCGGGAAGCAGTACTCCAGCGCATGGATTTCACTCCCTTCTATATGCTGAGATAATTCCCGTTTAGGGGTTCATCGCTTATACGACGCGGACAAACTGGATTGAACGGAACGGAATAACCGCCTCGTCCCCGGGAGGGCCATAGATCACCGGCGCCACCTTGATCGTGATCCGGGAGCCGGTTACCGCGAGCAATTCACCGGTAAACAGCTCACCGGGCACCAGCACTTCCACTTCACTGCCAATGAAAGCCGATAGCATCTGCTTGAAATTCATGACGATCTCTCCTCTCCTTGGTTACTGCACGGCCGTGATCTGCGCCAGAGGAATGGTCACCAGCTCGCCGGACGCTTCCCGGATCTGAACGGCGTCAACGCCTACCGTAATCACCACGCCCTGCAGCGACGCGTCAGGCAGCGTAATGGAGACGGTATCGCCGAGCTTCGATTCGAGGAACGCGCGCAGTTCCGGCTGCGGGAACAGCCCGGTCTCCACCTGCTCGCGCAGTTCGGCGACCTCGGCTGTCAGGGCGATCCACTGCCCTTCCAGCTCCAGCAGCTCGCCGCGGAGCGTTGTCACTTCCGCTTTCAGGGCCAGCTGCTCCTGCTCAAGGCGCTGAATCTCCCCGGCCGTGAGCTCGCGGAATGCTTCGAACTCCACTTCGAGCCGGCGCACCCTTCTCTCCAGCTCTCTGCTTGGCTTCCAGCAAAAGAAACACATGATATGCAAAACTCCCTTCTGCTACTGGGAATAAGTGGTGCATAACAATGTATGAGAGATTGATAGAGTCGCGTGAGGGCATCATGACAAAAAGGGCACATGCGGTCCCCTGCGAGGCTTGCGACCGGCCCCCGCGGCCCTTACAGCCGGCGCATGCCGGCACCTCCGACCAACTGCTGTATGCAAGCACGAGCTGCAAAGGGGGGGCCGGCTGCTTGCTGGCACGGCCCTCTTTGTCGGTTCCGGTCGCAGCGCCTTGTACCCTTCGAGATCCCCTGCTTACAACGATCGGATAATGGCATCCGCCTGGAGCGCCCGCTCTTCCCAACGGTTGCGATACGCATAAGCGCGCCGCTGCTCCACCGCATCGGGGGAATCCGCTTCGCTGAGCAGCTTGTGGAGCTTCCAGCCAAAGTCTTCATGCGTCGTTGCCGTGACGACATGCGGGTTCATGGCGATGCACTCGGGCAGCGCCGTGGAGAGGACGCGGGCGCCGCCGGCGAGATATTCGTAAGCCTTGACGGGATTGGTGGCCAGCGTAATCGGATGATAGCGGAACGGAATGATCGCGACTTGGAAGTGCTGCAGATAAGCGGGCAGCGCGTCGTGCGGCTTCTCCCCGAGCACATGCACGTTCGGATAGTCGTCATAGGACGGCACATCGCCGTAAGCCGCCCCGATGGAGACGAACTGCACGTGCGGGAACCACCGGGCCATCGCCATCATCAGCGGATGGTCGACCCAGTAGGCCCAGGCGCCGATGTACCCGACGACCGGGCCCGGCGGCAGATCAGCCGGCCGGGGCAGCGGATCGCGGGCCAGGAACCGCTCATCGGCGGCATTGCGGATCAGTGTGATGTCTTGACCCGGATAGGCGAGCTCCATTCGCTGCCGGATCACTTCCGCGCTGCAGACGACATGGTCGGCATAAGCCACCATCGGCGCTTCGTACTTCGCCCACTGCGGGAATTCGTCGCAGCAGTCGTAGATCACCCCGTTCGGACGGAAAAGAGGAATGCGGGTGCGCTGCTTGGCCCATGTCGTCCACACGACGACTCTCTCGGTGCGTCTCAGATCCGGCAGCACCTGCCCGATCAGCCTCTGCGTATCATTGAACAAGAATACGTTCGGCTCCACTTCCCGGAACTGCACCTCGAGCGGAGCGAGGTTCTCGAAGAATACCCGGTGCCCGAGCCTGCCCAGATGGGTCATGAGCTGCTGCGGCCGCTGCTTCATATAATTCCAGCTGAGAGTCTTGGGGTAAATGATGACAGCCACTGACGCAACAACTCCCTTTTGTCCATATGCTTTCAGTGTATGCGGTACCTGCACACCGGGTAGCTGTATGCGCCCTAGCCGGGGCAAAATAGGTGCTTGCCACCACCGGATCCGGGTGATAACCTCGAATTGGAAATCTATTCTAACCCTGTTTCGGACGAAGTCGTTACGAATGGGGGCCGGGAGGCATGCCGATGAATGTCGTTCAGAGGGAAGCGGATCAACAGGTCGTCAGAGGCCTGGTGACAGCGGTCAGCCGCAGCGAGGGACACACGTTCAGCAAGCGAAGCGAGGAACAGATCCGGCTGGTCGCCGGGCTCGGCGTCGAGGGAGACGCTCATCAAGGGGCCACCGTCAAGCACCGGTCCCGGGTCGCGCAGGATCCGACCCAGCCGAACCTGCGGCAGGTGCACCTGATTCATGCGGAGCTTCATGATGAACTTCGGGCCAAGGGCTACCCCGTAGGGGCCGGCGAGATGGGCGAAAATGTCACTACGCGCGGCATCGACCTGCTGGGGCTCCCGGCAGGCACCCTGCTGCGGATCGGGAGCGAAGCGGTGATCGAGGTGACCGGCCTGCGCAACCCCTGCCCGCAGCTCGACCGGTTCATGCCCGGACTGAAGGATCAGGTGCTGGAGCAGGGGCCGGACGGCAGCCTGGTCCGGAAGGCCGGGATCATGGCGGTTGTGCTTGCCGGCGGTCCCATCCGTCCCGGGGATGCGATCACGGCGGAGCTGCCTCCCCTGCCCCACCGGCCGCTGGACCGGGTGTAGACGCTATTTTTAACAGAAACGTGCGGTGATTCGTGCCTCCCGCGGCTCGGGTGGATGCCTTGTCCTCTGCTCCTGCCGCGGGGGCCAAACGTCTATATCATGGGCTGCTTTACAAAATAGGCTGAAGCTGAAACATTTCCCTATTTACTTCCGTTTACTTATATGGAATTAAATGGTTTTCTAATTCATTGTAAACGGAGGTACCTGCATGAAAACTGGTTTGCTCAAGAGCCGGCTGCTGCGTTACTCTGCTGTAATAACAGCGGCTGCCATATTCGTCCTCCCTGCCGGGACGTCCTCTTACGTCCAAGCCGCCGCCCGTACAGAAGCAGCTCAGCCCAAGATTGTCCAAGCCACAGCCGATCCCCTGGCACTCGACGACCAAGGGAATGTATGGGGCAGGGCCCTTCAATCCATTTCAGTCAAAGAGGGGTTTCATCGTACGCTGTTAATGAAAGGCAAAGGATTGGATAAGGTAAAGAGCGTAGCTTCCGGAAACAGTATGGCGGTGGCTTTGAGGGAAGACGGAACGGTCTGGGTGATTGAAAGGGAAGACCCGACCCTGACCAAAGAGCTGGTGTACGTGTCCCTCGGTGATCAGGTGCCCGGGCTGCATGGAATTCAGAAAGTCATCCTCCATGGCACTCTAGGCTTAGCGGTGGATCAAGAGGGGAAGGTGTGGATGTTTGAGTCGGCTTCCCGGCGGTTCAGAAACAGTATCCCGTTAATGAAAGCCCAGCAGCTTCGAGGCCTGGATTCGATCAAGGACCTGGCCTTCGGATCCACGGGGGTGTCCTTCCTGCGTGAGGACGGAACCGTCTGGATCATCGACTATCCCAAGAGTCAATACGGCTTCACTATGAATGAAAACTTGATTCTCGCGTCCACCGCCAAGCAAATCAAAGAACTGAAAGGGATCGTGAAGCTCGATACCGACTCCGCTCTGTCCAAGGACGGCACCGTCTGGGTATGGGGAACCGGCATGGTTGCGACCAAACAAAAAAACAGTTTTGATACCGCGGTCTCCCCCTATCAGCTGCCCGGTTTATCCGAAGTGACGGATTTGGATAACGGCGGTAAGCACGCCCTGTTCGTGAAGAAGGATGGGTCCGTCTGGGGGTTGGGCTATTTCACCCTAAGAATGGGAGCCCTGGGCGGGGAACATCCGGATGAATGGAAGGAACTCTTCCCGGTTGAGGGTTTGTCGGACGTTGTGTCCGTGTCCGTCAACGACGATCGCCACGGAGTTGACGCGGATACGGCCGTCAAAAAAGATGGCACGCTGTGGATGTGGGGCATCGATACTTCTGCGACCTTTCACCCCAAGCCGCTTCAGGTCGACTTCAGAACAAAGTAGAACGCCCAAAAGCCTGCTCCCTTCACGGGGCAGGCTTTGGTCTATGTTAAGGCGCAGCGGATAACCCGACCCGTGCGGAAATCATCCCCGCATCCGGGCCGGTTCATATGATACTTATACGTCATGCTTGATCGTACCCGGCGGCCTACGCGCGGCGAGGACGCTGCCGATCTTTTGCATCGGCACACTGAACAGAATGAGCACCGCCGCCAACCCGTCCACCCAGGTTAACCGCTCCCCGAGCAGGAGGACAATAAACAGCAGTGTAACAAATGGCGTAAAGAACGTAAAGCTGGCGATCAGCGAAGCCGGAGAATACGCAAGGGCCCGGAAGTACAGGAAGAAGCCCAGCACAATATTGCTCAGGCTCAGCCACAGCACGCCGAGGAAATCCGCCTGCCCCGGAAGAATCCAACGGGAATAAACCAGCATCGCGGCGGTGGATAACACCAGCGCCACAGCGGTAATGAGGAAGGTGCTGACCACCATGTCCTTCTTGTTCTTTTTGACGAGATTGGTGAAGATTCCCCAGCTTACGGCGGCCAGGATAGCCAGCACATCGCCTTTGGCGTTCGTGAAGTTCAGATTGGCGAGATCCCCCTTCGTGGTCAGCAGCGCCGTACCCAGAAATCCCATGCCGACGGACACCAGCTTCGCCCACGTCAGTTTCTCGTTGTGGATGGGCACCGCGAACAGCACGATGAAGATCGGAAACAGGTAATTGAGCATCGACGCTTCGACGGCGGGAATGAGTTCAAGGGATTTGAGGTAGAAGAAATCATAGAGAAACGTAAACAGACCGCAGGCAAAGAGCAGCCCATAATCTGACACCTTCCAGGACTTCAGCGCTTCCTTCAGGCGCACCTTGCGAATCAGGATGGCCAAAAAGATGACCGCCCCCAGGGCATACATATAAAACATGACTTGATAGCTGTCGAGCCTCTCCAGCAGCAGCTTGCTTACCGCCGCCAGGGAGCCCCACATGAGCAGCAAAATCGGCATAAGCACATAGGGATTTTTGGAAGCGTCCAGCTTGTCTTGGTGTGGTGTCTGCATGTGAATCCTCTTTCTTATGTAAGCTTAGATAGGTACTTTGAACTTTGATGGCAATAGCGACTGCGAGCACCGTGTCATCGGTGAATCTCATAGAATCGGTCATACAACGGGAATTCCATAGATTTGGTATTATGCCAATCCAATACCGATCCGATGACGTCCCCTATGACAGCTCTTAGCATCGTTTACCTCTTGGGCAGAGGATTTCCTCTTATTCACTCGTATATTCTTGCGGCTAAAAGCAATTCGGCAAGCGTTCCCCAGGAAGGCTCGGAAGAATCGGCAGAGCTGTCGGCCAGCCATGCTTCCATGGCTTCAAGATAGCTCTCGAGACTCCTATTTTCCCACTCCGCAGGATGTACTGACAAGTTTATACGCAGTTCCGAAAGGAATCGGACAAAATCCTCCTTGGACTGTACCTGCTGCCCATTCCCAGGAAAATTCATTTCAACTGCCTCCCCCTCTCCCCCTCAAGCTTCCGGCCGCCATTCCACCAGCCAGCAGTCCCGCAGCTCGCCTTCGTGCCGCTCGTGCTTCGGGAGCAGCTTCACCCTGCGGAAGCCGCTCTTCTCATAACAAGCAAGCGCCCTCTCGTTCCAGGCCTGCGGATCCATGACGACACGCTGGGCCCCCTGCTCCTCGGCCAGGTAGCGAAGCATGCCGCGCACCAGCTGCCCTCCGATCCCACGGTTCCAATAGGATGGCTCGCCGATGAACTGGTCCATGCCGAAACAGCGCTCCCCGGGCCGCTCCTGCAGGCCGTACTCTGTTCGCTCTTCCCCATCCACCGTGTAGAACTGCACATATCCGATCGGTGTGCCGCTGTGCTCCAGAATGCATTTGACCGCCGGGTCCTCCGGGGAATAGAAGTCGGCCTGTATCATCTCCGCAGTATACGGCCGGTCCCGGCCCTCGTAATAACGCAGCACCTCCGGGTCGTTCAGCCACTTCTGTAGCAGCGGCGCGTCCGCATCCTGCAGCCTTCGCACGGATAACGGATTCGTGCGGAAGAGGATCGGCGTCTCCCCCCGTTCCGTGTACTCCAAGAGGAAAGCCCGGTCCTCCGGGTACGTTAAGGCGAGCTCCCGGATCTCCGGGGCCGACATCCACCGGATATCATAGATGAGACCGTCCGGGTCCTGAATCACGGGAGCACCTCCGGTGATCTCCGCTTCATAGTACTTGACCAGGTAAGGATAACCCCGGGAGATGCCTCTCTTCTCATGAAGGTACGCACCGACCTGCACCCGGTGCCCCGTCTCCTCCCAGACCTCGCGGGCACAGCACTCTTCCAAGGCTTCTCCGTCATTCAGTCCGCCCGCAGGGACGGACCACTTCTTCTCTTCCTCCGGCCTGCCCTGCAGAATCATCAGCAGCTGTCTGCTCTCATTCCGGATCATGGCCGCGGCCCCTCTCCACATGTCACGTCTCCCCCGCTTTCCCGTTCTAACCCATATAACCTGCCAGGCACACCGGCCGGGCAGGCAGATCCATTCCATTCACTGAAGGTATTCCGCTTGATACGAGTTTGCCCCCGAATGAACGGACAGCAGCGTGTCCGCATAACCGACCAGCCGGTTCACGACCTCTTCGCTGACCGCGTACACCAGAGCGTGCTGCTCCGGCTCATACAGGGCCGGGTCGTCGTAGATGATCGTCGTGTTGATGAACACCTCTTTATTCCCCAAGAGATCGTAGTGGATGATGGCTTTGCCCGCCGCTCCCCCGCTGACCGGATCCTGATACCCCGGCAAAAAGACATACCATTCTTCAGCTGTCGCCGAGCGGAAGTTTTTGGTGAATTTCAATCCGTCCACTTCCGCCTCGATCCGGCTCCGCTGCTCCGGCGGCAGGACCTCGCTAGCACTGCTTTCCATCCCTTGTCCTCCTTACAGCTTGGATTCCGTCCCGATTAGCTTGCCCGGCCCATTCCCTTTTTATGGAGAAACCATGCTTCCATATCTCTCTATTATTACGGTCTATGGAGGTGCGGGCAAGCGGAATTTGCAGAGGGGAGCAGCCTGCACTGACAGAGCAGCCCCCTTGCGGTTCGGTCCTTAAGCCGGCGGCTACCATTCAGCTTTCAGGCGATTCCGGAAAAAGCCGCCGTTTGGGCCATTTTCCTCCAGTGTAGCCAGCCATACGGCAGTGTCTGCTCCTTCAGCGACCGACAAGGGGGCGTCCTTTCCGCCCATATCGGTTCTAACGCTCCCCGGGCAAGCTGCATTTACTTTGATGTCCGCATCACCCACTTCATGTGCTGCCAAACAGGTCAAGGCATTGAGCATGGTTTTGGATATCCGGTAAGCGGCCGACTTTCCTTTTAGACCTAATAAGCCTTGGTGAACTTGAAAGGCGCCTACTCCCGATGAGAGATTAACGATGCGACCATAATTCTGCTTTTTCATCAAAGGAACCACGGCTTGAATGAGATTCAGAACTCCGAAATAATTGGTTTCGAAGGTTTCTCTCATCACGGTTTCCTTCACTTCCAAGATAGATACTCCTCTATCCAAAATGACCCCTGCGTTATTTACAAGCACGTCCAGACGGCCGTATTTGCTAACGATCCGTTTCATCATGTCGTCAATACTCCCGCGGCAGCTCACATCCACGACTTCCCAATCCACTTTAACTCCTTCCTGCCGGTTCAATTGTTCAACCGCGAGCCTGCCCTTTTCCCCGTCCCGGCATCCGATCAAGACGTGTAAGCCTTTTAAGGAAAGTTGACGAGCGATTTCCATCCCGATTCCTCGGTTTCCCCCCGTTACTAAAGCAATTCGTTCGGATTGATGATCGTTTTCCATCTCAACAGACTCCTCTCCAATTGAGACTCCGCTTTTTGTAACCAATCGATTTGGCTTCGAATCTCGGTTAATTTTCTTTCTCCCACTTGTATTGCGTTAGGGAGGCATTCTTTTTTCTCTCCCTGCTGAAAGAGGCAGTCAAAGAAATCGTTGATCTCTTTCGCCGTCAGTCCCAAGCTAAAGTAAAGCTGTATCATTCTCACTTTCTCAACGTCAGCTTCAGCATAATCACGATATCCGTTCTCCAGCCGGGTGGGGTTCAATAAATCTTTTTCTTCGTAATACCTCAATGAACGTAAGCTGACGCCTGTCCTTTTGGATAACTCACTGATATGTATGTCAATCCCCTCCATGTATCGGAATCACAATCATACTAAACCATCACATCATGTTAAGGTCAATCCTACCTGAAAAAGTAGAAAGCAGCCTACTCCGGCTGTCCTCAAAACGCTGCGGGCGGCCCTTGACCTAGAGTGAACTCTAGACTTTATACTGAATTCATCCTGGTTCTGGAAAGGATGGATAATGATGTGGAATGTGAAGGACAAAGTTGTGATTATTACAGGTGCGTCGAGCGGAATCGGTGAAGCTGCTGCCAAACTGCTCGCTCAAAATGGAGCGAAGGTCGTTCTGGCCGCCAGACGCGAGGATAGGCTAATTTCACTGAAACGCACGATTGAAGAACAAGGCGGGGCTGCCATATACAAAGTTACGGATATCTCTTCTCATCCGGAGGTCGAAGACCTGGCCCGGCTGGCTGTCGATACCTTTGGACGAATCGACGTGTTGGTTAACAACGCCGGGATCATGCCTTTATCTTATTTGCATGAGAAGAAAGTTTCGGAGTGGGATCAAATGATCGATATCAATATCAAAGGTGTGCTGTACGGGATTGGCGCGGTACTTCCTTATATGAGAGCACAAAAGCGGGGCCATATCATTAATGTTTCTTCAGTAACAGGGCATATCGTCAGAAAATCATGGGCCGTGTATTCCGGCACCAAATTCGCCGTTCGGGCCATCACCGAGGCGCTGCGGCAAGAGGAAGCGGAGAATAACATCCGGACTACGATTATTTGCCCCGGAGGAGTAATGACCGAACTGGTCCATACCGTATCGAATGCCGAGATCAGGAAAGACATCGAGGAATCCATGCATAGGGCGCTGCCTGCTGAAGCGATTGCCAATTCCATTGCATACGCCATCTCCCAGCCAGAGTCTACGGCAGTTAACGAAATCATTGTAAGGCCCACCAGTCAGGAACTATAATAAGATCATCTTCTATACCCAACTATGGAGGAAGGCATGTGAGTTATACCATCGGTCAAGTTGCAGAGCGAACCGGGTTATCTATTCATACCCTTCGGTATTATGAGAAGGAAGGGATCTTACCTTCAGTGATGCGCAGCGAAAGCGGCATGCGAAGCTATGTAGACAAGGACCTGGAGGCCCTTGAATTTATTAGCTGCCTCCGAGCCCTTGGCATGTCGATATCGGATATTAAGCATTTTGTTCAGGAAAGTACAAGCATTGATCTGCGCCTCGGGATCCTCGAAAGACAAAACGAAAACGTAACTTCTCAAATCAATCAACTGTTTGCGTATCAGGCTATGATTCATCGAAAAATAGATTTGTACAGGAACATGCGCAAAGAAGAATGAGGAATAACGGCAGCCCTGACCGGCTGCCGTTTCCTCGTTACATAAAATCATTTGATATGTGACAAATATTCATAGGCCGTTGCTCCATATACGCTTTTAAAGTGTTTATTCAAATGGGTCAAATCCACAAAACCACACTCCGCTACTGCCGAATAAACATCCCCGTTCTTTTCGATTAATTGCTTGGCACGTTCGATTTTGCAGTTAAGAAAGTATTGGTACGGTGAAATTCCGGTATGGGCCTTAAATAATCGGATAAACTGAAATTTCGATAATTGAAGCTCACTGCAAATATCATCAAGCTTGAGTACATGCTCCAAGCTGGCATGGATCATATCCTTTGCTTTTTTAAGCAGAGCGCTGTCCTTCTTGTGGTCTGTAGAAAGGTTGCTTCGAACCAGACGATCCGTAAGGGATAAGAGCAATTCGCTGCATAACGCCTCGTCTTTTTCACTTAATACGGCTTGAGAAAGACGTAATACCTGCTGTTCAAGACTATAGTCATACACAATAGGAGTTGAGAAACGAACGATATCCTTTTTCCCAGCTGCCTCTAACAGCAATTCGGGTTCAATATATAACATGACATAATCAAGGCCTGTATGATCGTGTGCCATCCCGTCATGGGCTTGTTCCGGGTTAAATAGCATAATCCCATTCTGATACGATAATTGTAACGTACCGTCCAGGTTAAAATGCTGGATCCCGCGCAGTGTAACTCCTATGGCATACTCCTGGTGTGCGTGCTTTTTATACTTAAATTCCGTCATACTTGCCGATAACGCAGTAATGCCTGCTGATTTTTTATAGACGAATTTGTCCATTTCAAACACCTCTGCATAAGCTTACCTACATCCATACCATAACGGCAGCGTAAGCTAAAAATAAGGCCATCATTACATTCACTGTCTTAGTATGCTTCTGTAAAAAATCCTTGAAGATTGTACCGAAAAGAACCCATGTAGTAAATGCCAAAAATCCAATGACGGTGATCGCCAGTATGCTTATCGACAACGCAGAGATCGCGCTGTCATAGGGTATAACAAAAGTTGGAATTACTGTTATGGTAAACAGGACTACCTTGGGATTGAAAAACTGCATCAGAAAGCCGGAGATAAAGGTTGCCGTTTGGGTGACAGCTGGCTTAGAGGTATCCGTTCTGTAGAGTTGGTATGCCAGATAGAACATATAGCAGCTTCCGATGACCTGCATCACAAGGATTAATTTGGGGATGACCGTTAGCAGCATCGTATTCAAGCCGGCAGAAATAACAAGCAATAACCCAAAACCAAGCGTTGCTCCATAAGTATACTCCATTGCCTGCTTTGCCCCAAATCGATGCACCGTGGACAAGATAACAATATTCGTTGGTCCCGGTGTAAACGTAGCAATCAAACAATAAATCAAAAAAGATGTAATCTCCATGAGAATGCTCCTTTCAAGCTCTTCTCATATCCTACATCTCCAAACGAAATGTCTTATAGTATATTATTGCAGAGGGAGAACTACTTCCGCCATGGATCTGATGCTGCCCGGTGACCCTAATGGCTGGATGGTTGGATCCTTCCATGTTTAGGCATAAAAAAAGCCCCCCTCTGGCTGAGCTGAGGTGGGGACTTTGGCTTCTTGGCGATGACCCTTCGACCGAGTTAGTTCGTGCAGGCGACGGCGCGGATTTCAATCAGTTGGTGAGGGAAGGCCAGCCCCGACACGCCGATGAGAGTAGCGGCAGGCCGATGGTCGCCAATATACTCCTTGTAAAGAGCGACGGACTGCTCGAAGTGCTCTTGCGGATTTGTCAGAAAGACCTCGATCTCAGCGATGTTCGACCTTGTGGCACCAAAACCTTCCAGCACGCGGTCGAGGTTCTCCAGCGTCTGCCGCGTCTGTGTCTCGAAATCGCCCTCGCCAACAAACTCGCCCTGCATATCATGGGAAAATTGTCCCGAAATGTAGATCGTCCCGTTGATGCTGTAACCTTGAGTGACTCCGAAAGCTTCTTCCCATGGCACACCGTGATTGTAGGTTTTAGCCGTATTCATTTTATCTCTCCTTCAGTTCAAAGTAAGGCTAGTATAAAATGAATGCAACAAATAAAATAGTACGCACTTTTTTGATAGGTGCTACCAGAAAAGATAGTGTACGGGTTTTCCATTTCAATCAAATCTGCTTCAATGCCTTCAAATAAAACATGATTCCTGCTCTGTCTGCATTAGAAAACTGTAAAGGCTCCTCCTCACTGACTTACCACGACAGAGCGCCGTTCTCATCGAAGAATCCGCCCGTAGGCCCATCCTCTGCAAGCGTGGCGAGGCGAACAACAACCGTTGCAGCTTGCTCCACCGTCCGTGTGCCTCGAAATCCGTTAAGGTCGGTTGCCGTAAACCCCGGATCTGCCGAATTAATCTTTATTTTTGTATGCCGCAGTTCGTACGCCAAGTGAACCGTGATCGTATTGACCGCCGTTTTCGTCGAGTTGTAAAGAAAAATTTTATGATCATAGAATTCACTCGTTGGATCGCTTTGCTGGGTCAATGAACCGAGTCCGCTTGACATATTCACAATCCTGCCTGCGTCTGATCTATGAATAAGCGGAAGCATCGATTGAGTCACGGCGAACATGCTGAAAAAGTTGGTTTCGAACGCTGCTTTCAGTAGTCTAACATCTGTCTGGGAAGGGATGAGAATCGTTTCCGGATTTCCAGTCACTATTCCCACATTGTTAATCAGAATATCCAGTTTGCCATACTGCTCGTCGATTTCTTTTGCCGCTGCCGTAATGGAGTCAGGGTTGGTGACTTCCAGCTCCAAAAAACAAGCGTCCACACCTTCAGCGCACAACTTTGCTGCAGCATCCTGTCCCCTATCTTTATTTCTAGCACCAACCAGTATCGTAATTCCCTGTTGACCTAAGCGGCGCGCTGTCTCAAAGCCAATCCCTTTGTTCGCGCCGGTAATTAGCGCTATTTTGTTGCTGTTCTGTGACATTGTAAAGTCCTCCTGTCGGGGATTAGAATTCGCAGCACCGGAACCCGAAATCGTTGTACTGCACGTCTATAATGTATAATCAATATCAAATGGCAGCGAGGGGTATGATTACCCTAGGATCAATACTACTATCTTAACGAATGAGGGGAGGCTCGAACCTCTTGAATATCGATCGACATCATGAGCTCGGGTCCTTTTTGCGGAAACGGCGAGAACGGATATCGCCCGAAGAAATTGGAATCCCACGGGGAAGCAGGCGCCGAACGCCCGGTCTAAGACGCGGAGAAGTGGCCATGCTGGCCGGCATGAGCCTGGAGTGGTATACGTATCTTGAACAAGGCAGAGCGATTCAGGTATCATCCGAAGTCCTGGGAAGTCTGGCACGGGTACTTCATTTAAGCCCCAATGAACGAAGGCACCTGTTCACCCTTGCGCATCTTCATGACCCTACGGAAGTGAAACAGCCTCTCCCTGCGGTGAGCCCGATCCTACAGAGCTTGCTTGACCAATTGGAGACAACGCCTGCTTACATCCTGGACCAACGCATGAACATTGTTGGGTGGAATGAAGCATTCAGCGATGTGTATGGTGATTATCTGTATAAGGGTGAACGCCAGCGGAATTTGGTTTGGATAACCTTTGCGTCCCCTGAATTTCGCAAGCTGAAAGGAGAGCATTGGGAGGAGGCGGCAGTGCATTGTCTGGCGCAGTTCCGTGCGGGGTATGGCCAGCATGTCGGGGATGCCTGGTGGCAGGAGCAAATTACCGAATTAAGCATGAGCAGCCCTATATTTAAGGAAATGTGGGACCGCCAGGATGTTCTCTATGCTCCCGACGGGCATAAAATCATATACCATCCCCTTATGGGGAAAATGAGTTTCGAGTATCTTGCGTTTCAAGTCATGGATTCACCGGAATTGCAAATGGTACTCCATATGCCCGCTAAGGGCACCGATACTGCTGAAAAGCTCAAAAGACTATCTCGAAAGACGTAAAGGGGTATGAAGAAGGGAGCAGCTGCCGTGCGGCGTTCTGCTCCCTGGTTATTGTGCTATGGATATGGATTCCCGATAGAGTCTGCTACAGCGCTCAGGGACAGCCGAGCCTGTCCTTTACCTTTTGTCCTAAAGGCTATCGCTTGGGGGTTCCGGACTTTTCCTGAAGAATCGTATGCAGCTCCTTCATCTCCTCTTCGGACATGGGCTGCTCTTCGATGAACTGCACCAGCATGGACTTCAAGGTACCGCCGTAGATGCGCTTGAGGAACGACTGCGCCTCCGCAAGCTGGCATTCACTCTGGGAGTATAACGGATAAAAGGTATACACCTTCTGGTTTTGATCGACACCGACCACTTCTTTTTTGACGAGGCGGTCGAGGAGCGTGCGGGTGGTCTTCGGCTTCCAATCCGTTCTTTCCTGCAGGCAGGCAATGACCTCGTTCGCCGTCTGCGGAGCCCTCTCCCAAAGCACATTCATGACTTCCCATTCCGCCTCCGAGATACTGGGTACTTGGCCCGGCATCCCCATCCCCCCTTACGGATGACATATGTAATCCCATGCTACCGCCGCTCCACGCCGTTGTCAATCGGACGCTTCAGGGGCTGGAAAGATCCCCTGATCCTTCAGAATGGACAAGGTCATCTCAGCCGCCGTACTTCCGTTCGCGTGGTCCTTATTCTGGATGTGAGCTGCAAAAAAATAGGCATTCCCCCTACTCTCCACACAGCCGACAAACCAGCCGCTGATCTCCCTGCCATTGACCGCGCCTGTTCCTGTCTTGCCGTACAGCCGGGCCCCATCCCTTTCCGCCAGTTTCATGGCCTCTTTGACGGTCCCGATATGGTCCGGCTGGAATCCGAAACCGTTGGTGTACAATGCTTTCAACAGCTGCACCTGCTCCACCGGCGAGATCTTCAGGGAAGACTCCAGCCAATGCCGCCCCAGCCCGCCGGACAGATCCGTATTGCCATACCCTATGCGCTTGAGGTATGCCCGCAGCCGGTCCTCTCCTACCTGCCGGTCCAGCTCCCTGAAGTACCAGCTCACCGACCCTTTGATCGCTGTGTACACGTTCTGGTCCTGGTTCCACGCTTCATAGGGGGAGGGCTCGCCGTTCCATGGAATGTCCGAATGTTCCCCCGTGATAACGCCCGAATCCAGGCCGAATAAAGCACTGTAGATTTTGTAAGTGGAATCGGGCGAGATTCTCCAAGTGCTCTGCTCCCGGTTATGGATCAGGTACTTGTCCGCCTGCGTATCGTACAGCACGAAGCTTCCCTCATACCCGCCGAAATACGCACTCCAATCCTCGTTCACCGTCCGCTCGCTAGCAAAATAGTAGGTTCTGTCGTCCTCCCGGCCCAGCACAGCGGCGACCTGCGTCTGCCCGGCCACCAAGACACCGACGAGCGAGAAAAGAAGGAGGCTGCTCCGTCTCAACCGTCCGGATTCAGCCTTGTAAGCGGCGATCCATTGGATCCGCCTGCGGATCTGCCCCTTGGAGCTGGTGAAAGGACTTGCCCCTGCGTAAGCCACCGGGCGGGAAAGCCCGCTTGCCAAATGGATAAGGGCCCTGCCATACTCGGCGTAATCCGGCTCGTCCAGCAGCTGCAGCACAGCGGTGTCGCAGGCCAACTCGCGGTCCAGCCTCATCCTGCGGAATGCGATCCACACGAGCGGCTGGTACCAGTACAACAGCTGGAAGAGGATGACCAGCCCATTCGTCAGGTGGTCTTTGCTCTTGTAATGACTAAGCTCGTGCAGGAACACATACCTGCATTCCTCCATCGAATACGTTTCTGAAAAACCTTCCGGCAGGACCACGTAGGTCCGCCAAATCCCGAGCAGCATCGGGGACTTCACCAGCGGCGATTCGACGGCTGTCACTGTACCGGAGATCTTCAATCTCTGTTTGCACTGTTCGAACAGGCTCCGCACTTCCGGATGCTCTACGCTGCGGAACGTTCGGGTCATGCTGCGGATCTTCAGCCAAGCCTGCAGCGTCAGCAGGCCCAGGACCGACGTCCCGGCAAGCCAGACACTGGAGGCCAGGGTATCCATAGCGTCAGGAGTGGAACGGTGGACCGATTCGGTAAAATCCTGCAGCCAGCCCGCCGTTCCGGCCCCTGCGTCCCCGGATCCGCTGATCGTCGAGGCGGCCGCATCATACAAGGCACTGCTCGGGGGGGCCAGCGGATGAGTCGCGGCCACCCAAACGTCCGCGGGCACCCAGGGGATCGCCAGCGCGATCATCAGCAAAAACCACAGGCGATAATGCCATGCTGCCGTCAGCTGCTTGCGAAAGAGCTTTTTGACCAGCATCAATAGGGCTGCCGTAATCGAAGACAGGATTAAGCCTGTCAGCAGCACGGAAAGGATCATGACCGGCCTCCTTTTTATGGGTGCTCAAGGCGGGAGCTGCCGGAACGCGAGGTGCTGAGCGGTTATCTGATGGGAAACATCAGATAACCGGCCGCTTAGGCGCCCGGAGCGCCGTATGTGATGCAAAACATCACATACGCGACGGCAGCCGCCGGAACGCGCGGCGCTGCACGATTATCTGATGGGAAACATCAGATAACCGGCCGCGTAGGCGCCGTGAACGCCCTATGTGATGCAAAACATCACATACAAGGCGGCAGTCGCCGGAACGCGCGGTGCAGCACCGTTATCTGATGGGAAACATCAGATAACCGGCCGCGTAGGCGCCGTGAACGCCGTATGTGATGCAAAACATCACATACGCGACGGCAGCCGCCGGAACGCGCGGCGCTGCACCGTTATCTGATGGGAAACATCAGTCGACTCACTTGTTCCCCGGCGGCTTCAAAGCATCGAGCGCCGCTTTCGCTGCTTTGGCAATCAGGGCATTGTCGTAGGCCGCATCCTTGGTATCGCGGCTCGATAAGACCGCCATCACGATCGGCGGAGCGCCATCCGGCGGCCAGATCACTGCGATATCGTTGCGCGTTCCATAGCTGCCCGCCCCGGTCTTATCGCCGACCACCCAGCCTTCGGGCACAGCGGCCCGGATCAGCTCGCCCCCCGTTGTGTTCCTCCGCAGCCAATCCGTGAGGACATCACGCTTGTCCGCGGAGAGCGCATCGCCCAGCGTGAAGGCCCGCAGTGAGCTTGCCAGCGCCCGGGGCGTGCTCGTATCCCGGTCGTCCCCGGGTACGGCTTCATTCAGTTCAGTCTCGTAACGCTCCGCTTTCGTAACGGCATCGCCGGCTTCCTTCAATGCAGCCTCGAAGCCTTTGGGCCCTCCCAGCTGCTTCAACAGCAGGTTCCCGGCCGTATTATCGCTGTAGCGGATGGCCGCATCACACAATTCTCTCAGGGTCATTCCCGTACTTACGTGCTTCTCCGTAACCGGCGAATAGGTCACAAGCTCCCCGCTGGTGTAGGTTACGCGGTCCTCGAGTCCCTCCAACGGTTTCGCCTTCAGCACCGCGCCGCAGGCCAGCGCTTTGAAGGTGGATGCGTACGCGAATCGTTCATCCGGCCGGTACTCTATGGTCCGCCCTGTACCCGTATCCACCGCGTATACGCCGAGACGGGCTTTGTACTCACTCTCCAGCTGCGCAAAGGGCTGCTTGGCGGAAGCCTCGTCATCCGCCGGAACCGCCGCATCCGGAGGAGCAGCAGCCGGTGCGGCCCCCTTCATGCAGCCTGTCAAGAGAAGAAGCATAACACAAAGAAGAAGAACAGCGAGCCTTACGGGTAGGACACGATCATGCGATGGATTCATAGGGATCCAAACCTCATTTCATATTAGATTACACGTGTAATACAATACTACACTTGTAATCTTCCGTTGTCAAAATTCCCGCAGGGCAGGCTGATCCGGAACAAGGTCGCATAGTCCGCATGGGCTTCCAACTCAATCGTACCCTCGTGCAGCGCGATGATTTTTTGGCAGATGGCCAGGCCCAGTCCCGTTCCGTCTTTCCCCGGGCCCGCAGGGCGGATAAACTCATCGAACAGACGGTCCCTGACATCCTCCTGCAGCCCTGCCCCGCTGTCCCCGATACAGACCTCCGCCCGGTCTCCCTTTTTCCTGCAGGATACATACAGCACGGTCCCCGGCGGATTATACTTCATCGCGTTGCCGATGAGGTTGGTCACCACACGGTTCATGTGCACCTGGTCCAGCAGAACGAAGAGCGGAGTCTCCTCAATCTGCGCCTCCAGCACGAAGCCCCGCGCTTCCATGTCCGGATAAAACTCCGCCACCAGCGCCTGAAACCACACCGGAAGGTTCACCTTTTCCTTCTTGAGCTTCAGCCGGGGATCATCCAGCTTCGCCAGCTCGAACAGATCCTGAATCAGCTTAGCCATATACGAGGATTTGTCGTGAATATACCGGATGTATTTCTCCTGCTGCCCTTGCTCCAGCTCCCGGTTGTCCATAAGCAGCTTCGAATATCCGAAGACGGAGGTTACCGGGGTCTTGAGATCGTGCGACAGGTGGAGCAGCATGTTTCTTTTGTTGGTCTCCGCCGCATCCCGCTCGGCAGAGGTGCGCTGCAGACGCTGAGCCATAGCGTTGAAGGCTTCGCGGATCTCTGCAAATTCCTGCTCCGCCGAGAACTCGAGCCGCTTGTTGTAATTGAGCCGCTCCATCTCGCGGATGCCCTCCACGATCTGCTGGATGGGCTTTTTGACCTGCCGGACGGAGAAGCGGGTGTAATAATAGAGGGCGACGAACAGGAACGCAACGAACAGCACGCCAAAGATCCCGAGCGCCAGCGAAATATCCCACCAGGGCTCGGGAATCTTCCACAGGAGCACATAAGGCTCACCTTGCGGCCCCTTTACAGGGTATGCATGATAGTATACCGACTCCTCATTGCGCAGAACATCCAGCTTCGCGTACAGCTCCTCCCTGCTGTAGCTGTCGATGTTGTCCCCTTTGACGCCTTGGGTAAGGACGATCTCTCCCGACGGATTCACAAGCTCGATCCACCCGCCGTATTCCTCCAGCAGCTCCCTGCGAATGCTCCCCGCCGCCGGATCGTACAGGTCCGCGATGTGAATTTTCGTGAAGTCCGGCGAGGTGTCGAATACCCGGTTCATCAGGAGGTCGGCGGCCAGGAGTGAGACGAAGATCGTTCCGAGGAGCAGTCCGCAGATCATCAGGTAGTGACGAAAAAAAAAGCCGCTTCAGCGGCCGCTTATCGGCCGGCTGATCTACTTTGTTCAAAACGGTAGCCGAGCCCCCTGATCGTCGTAAGATAATCCGGCTTCCTTGGATTCGCCTCAATCTTCTCACGGATTTTGCTGATGTAGACCATAATCAAATTTTCATCTCCGATGTACTCTTCTCCCCACACCTGCTCGTAGAGCTGCGCCTTCGTCATCACCCGGCCCGCGTTCTTCATGAGCAGAGCGAGGATCCTGAACTCATAGGAGGTCATGTCCACCGGAACCCCGTGCTTATAGAGCCTGCAGCCCATCTCATCCAGCCGCAGATCTCCGATGTCGAGGCAGTTACACTCCTCCCCCTCCTGCCGCCGGTACGCTTCGACCCGCCGGAACAGCGCCTGTACCCGGCTGACTACTTCCAGCGGATTGAAAGGCTTGCCGACATAGTCGTCCGCCCCCAGCTGAAGCCCGTAGATTTTATCCATGTCATCCGACTTGGCGGAGATAAAAAGGAACGGGATATTTGATGCGGAACGCATCGCTCGGAGCAGCTCGAATCCATCCATCTCCGGCATCATAATATCGGCGATGATCAGGTCGGCCCCTTCTTTGCTGAAGATCCGGAGCGCTTCGGCTCCATTCGATGCTTCCAGTGTGACATAACCCAGGTTCTTGAGATAAATACCGAGCAGTTCCCGGATTTCCTGCTCGTCGTCAATAATCAGGATGGTCTTCATCTTCTCCCCCCTTATACGGCAGGAGTCCTCCCCTTGACAGTGCACAACGGGGAGGACCAGTATGTGATACTCAAAGCAGGTGATCCGCAAACCGTGACAATAACGCCGCCGCTTCCTTCCGCAGCATGGGCCGCTTCGACTGATAATCGAGCGAACCGTCGGCATCCGGGATCGCTTCGGGACCGTATAGCCCTTTGGCCGCCACAAAACGGACTCCCTCCAGCGCCCAGGCATCGGTCTTCCCGCTCAGTCTCGCTTCCTTCGGTACAGCGTGCAGGTACCTGCGAGCCAGCCGCCAGGTCATGACCGCCGCTTCCTGCCTGGTGATGGGCCGGTCGGGATGGAAGGCCGCGCCATCCGTGCCGTCGATAAGACCGAACTCATAGGCGGCCTGAATCTGTTCCCGATATGCACTGCCGGCTGTGTCCCCGAAGACAGGTTCTTTCCTAGAGGATGCGATACCGGACCAGCCCATCAACCAAGCGGCGAACTCTCCCCGGGTGATCGGCCTGTCGGGATGAAACAGTTCCCCGCCGTCTTTCTCACCTGGGAACACCCCAAGCTGCCGCAGATGACCGATATAGCCCGCATACGGATGATCCGCTCCCACATCGGTATAGGGCTGCGGCTCGGGCAGCTTTTGGGCCCAGCTGTCGGACTTGGCGTCAGAGTAGAAGGCCGTCACCTCACCGCGGCCGTTCATCTTGAAAGCGGCCCGAACCCCCTGCTCGTCCCGGAACAGCAGCGGCTCGACGGGATAGAGGACATGCTCGCCAAGCGGATCCCGGACGATCAGCCTGCCCTCCTCCGTGCGAATGCGGGTCGTCCACATCCGGTTGCGGAGATCACCGTACATCCCTGCGAACCGCTCCAGTGACGGCTGTGTTGGTTGGAACGTCCCCCCGGCTGGCGAGCTCTCACCGCCGGGATAAAATCGGTCCATAAACGATTCAAACAGCTCTTTGCGGAGCTCCATGTCCTTGTTGACCGCGACGAACACGCCGACCTTCTGCATGGGGAGCAGCCACAGGGCGGAATGATACCCTTCCTCGTCTCCGCTCTTCTCTACAACGTACTGTCCGTTATAGATCTGCTGATTGGAGAATTCGAATCCGTAGGCCATGTTGGGCAGCTTGGGATGGATCGCCAGCTGTGGTTTTAGCATCTCAGACACTGTTTCGGCCTTCAGAATCCTCGCCGTCCCAAGGCTGCCGCCTCCCAAGTGGGCCATCATGAAGTGCGCCATGTCCGCGCCTGTGGACAGCATTCCTCCGCCCGGGAGCTCCGTGGGTACCGTCGCATAGGGGGTTATCGCTTCGCCAAGTCCGCTGTACGGCACGGCCAGCCGCTCCCGGATCTGCGGCGTCAGCCTGAACTCCGAGTGCACCATGCCGAGGGGCTGAAAGATACGCTCGCGGACATATTCGCCGAACGGACGGCCCGATACGTGCTCGACCGCATAGCCCTGGATCGTGAAGCCGAGGTTATCGTACCGGAAGAAGGCACCCGGTTGGCGGGTTACCGCCGGCGCATAGTCCTTCACATACTGCCGAAGAGGAATTTCAAGGGTCAGGTCCGTCGTACTCGTAGCCGGGGTATCCCCGTACTCGAATCCGGTCGAGTTGGTAAGCAGATCCCTCATCGTCAGCGGCGTCCCTGTCTCGTTGGGTATCTGCAGATCTCCAAGGTAAGGGGATACGTCCCCGTTCAAGTCGATCTTCCCCTGCTCGGCCAGCTGCATTACGGCGGTAGCGGTAATGACCTTGGAGATGGAAGCGACGCGGAACACCGTCTCCTCCGGATCGACCGGCTGCTTCTGCAGGACGTCTGCGTAGCCGTAGCCTTTCTTCAGCAGTACCTCATCGTCTTTCACCACTGTGATGACCGCGCCGGCCAGCTGCTCCTTGACTTCGGGCCGTCCGAAGAACGTGTCGGCAAACCGCTCCGCTTCGGCTGCGCTCAGCGGTCCCGCCGCAGGCCCTGCGGCCGATCTTTCCGGCGGCAGAGCCGCTCCGCCAAGCAGGGTGAAGGCCAGGACAGCGGCCGTGCAGCGGATCATTTTCAATTCCATCATTGTTTGCTCCCTCCACTTCACTCTCGTAACAGGGACCAGCATAACGGAGCAAACTTAATGCAAGCTCTACACAACCTTAATGGAATGTGAAATGTGGCAATGAACCGACCTCATCAGGTTGGGTGAGTGACCACGTGCCAGCGCTTTTCACCAGGGAAGACTTCAAGGGTAATATCTGCGCCGGTCAGACCCGTCAGGTTGATCTCGGCTGCATTGGATTCCTCGAACGGGGGAAGCTCTTCGCCTGGTTGTAGCTCATTGGTGTACATTACGTACAGTTTCGCTTCCGGCTGAGCCTGTGCGCCGTCGCCTGGCTGAACGGCTGTATCTACCCCAAGCGATGTCTGTATGGAATAAGATATGGTTTTTGCCTGTCCAGCACTTAAGGGAAGTACGTACCAGGCAATCGGATGGTCGGAAAACGGGCTCCCGTCCGCCGCTTTCCGAAACAGCACAAAGGTCCACGGGCCGTCTGTCTTGTTCAATAGATTGAGTTGGATGTCCGCCATGCTTCATTCTCCTTGCCATTTCAGGTTGGGTATCCACGGATTACGATCCCTCAATGGCCATAGACGCTTTCATCTCCCCGCAGGTTGCACTGCCTGTCCAAACGAGTAAGGGCTGCCGAATGCCGGCAGCCTGGATCCCCTTAGTCACATTACAGGTCCGGCAAATTCCCGGATTTCGTCCCGACCCTGTAAGGCGTCGTTACGCCTTCATAATTCAGCATCATGCTCATCCCCATCGAGGCATGCATCAGATTATGACAGTGCATCATCCACAGCCCCGGATTATCCGCTTTGACATAGATCTCGAAGGTTTCATCCTGCTGGGTTAACAGGGTATCGAGATAGACAGGACTTCCGCTAAGTGGCATGCCATTCCGGCTCAGTACCTGGAACCTGTGGCCGTGCAGATGAAAGGGATGATCGCCGCCTCCTATATTCGTAATCGTGAGCTTTACCCTGTCACCTTCATTCACGATAATCGGCGGAATTTCGTGAAAGCTCTTGCCGTTGATCGAGTTGATGAACAGATTCTGATCCAGCGTCAAGGTGTGGGAATGGTCCACAGGCAGGTCCGCGACAGGAGCACCCGGGTCGGGGACGCCATAGTCCGTCCATGTGAATAAAGCGTGGTCAGAACGGATCACCGGGTCACTTCCCGTCCCCAAAATCACCTGCAAACCGGATTCACTCGCGATGACAACCTTGCCGTTCTGCGGCATCTGCAGAAGAAGGTCATAACGCTGCCCGGCTCCCATCCGAAACTTGTGATGATCGAGCACCCCCGGGGCGTTCAAATCATGACCGTCCATCGCCAGGATCCGGTAAGAGGCCCCGTTCACGCTGAAGGTCTCCGTTTCGTTCGCGGCCTGAATCATCCTCAGCCGGAGCGTTTCGCCGGGGGCCGCCTCAACAGGCAGGACCCGCGCCGAGCCGTTCATCCGATAGACCCCGTTCAGCTCCTGGATGAGGAGGGTCATCTCCCGATCATAGTCGAATGCCTCTTCCTTCGGCTCCACAATCAGCGGACCCAGCAGCCCTTTTTTGACCTGCTCGGAACTGGCCTGATGGGAGTGGTACCAGTACGTTCCGGGAGAATCCGCTATGAATTCATACGTAAACTGCTCCCCCGGGTTAACCGCATCCTGAGTGACTCCGGCTACGCCATCCTGGGAGCAAGGAAGCACAATGCCGTGCCAATGAACGGTCACCCCTTCGCGAATGTCCTTATTATCCAAAATGACGCGTACCCGTTCTCCTTCCGTCACTCGAATCTCCGGGCCGGGGATGGAGCCGTTGAATGCCCACACCTGCTCCGTTGTGCCGTTCTCCAACTCCTTGACGGTCTGCGCCGCCGTGAGCCGAAACTCACGGACAGCCTCATTGCCTGCGTCCTCTGTTATGGCTGCGCAAGACCTTCCCCCCGGCATGACTTGATTCGCCGCCGAGGCTTGCACAGATCCATGGTCATGGGCTGCCCCCTCTTCCATATGATGTGACCCGCCCATATTCACTTCGTAAGGCTTCTGCATTCGTATTTGCCAAAAGTAGGTTCCGATCACCGCACCCAGCAATAGAGCCAGGCCCAGCACGGCAAAGCCGATCTTCCTTTTCCAGCCGAGTCTGCGCATTCCCGCCACTCCTTATTAGTGATTGATCAATAACTTCGCTTGAGATAAAAATAGGTTTACTTGCTCTTCTGCAGTGCACGAATCGTTGCTGCAATCCCGTCCGCCGGCCTGGTAGCCGGAATCGTTCCGATGTGGCGCTGATATTTGTCTCCGCTAAGCCGCAGGGGCTCTTCCGTTAAATATAGCATCTCGACCACTTCCTTCATGACGGGGACAAACAGCCCGAGCAGCGACAATCCGACCCTGCCCAGCGGAATCACGGGTTTCTTCGTTCCGCTGGCCTGCTGGGCGATCCGAACGATCTCCCGCCCGGAAATGATATCCGAGCCGGGAATGTTCCAGTTCTGCCCGTACGCCTCGTCGCGTCCCGCAAGCTCGACAACCATAATGGCCGCGTCCGGCAGATATACATACTCACGGGGAACCGTCATACTGCCGATGAAAAAGGCGGGTTTGCCCGCGGCGATGGCTTCAAGTGTGCCGCCCAGATAGGAAGCTTGGTTTGCGGTCGGTCCGTAATAGTCCGGCAGCCGGGCGATCAGGGGGCGTACGTTGTTCCAGCGGCTGCTGAAGATCATCTGTTCAAAGGCAAGGCGGACCTTTCCTTTCTTCGTATGGGGCTGTTTCGGGTGGTCCTCGGTCACTCGGCTCATCTGCCTTCTTCCGTATGGATAGATTCCGTCGATGGCAGCTACTTTCAGGCCCAGCCGGTTCGCCGCTTCCATGATGGATTCGCCGAGCGGAATCAATTTGCTCTCCATTTCGTGGTAAGGAACATTCGCGCAGTGGAACAGCACATCCGCATCTTTCGCAGCGGCCGCAACATCATCCGGCTTGAAGGCGTCGCCGACCGCCAAGCTTAAGTGCGCGGGGCTTCCCAGCTGAGCCGCGAGCTCCTCCAGCTTCTGACGGGAACGGCCGAACGCTGTTGTCGGTACTCCCCGTTTGACCAGCTCCGCCGTAATAACGGCTCCCGTTCCGCCCGTTGCGCCCACTACCATTGCTTTTTTCATATCCATCATCTCTCCTTTGATTTTTGTGATTGATCAATCACTAACTTGATTTCATCATACAACGCAGTTAGTGATTAGTCAATAACTATTTTGTAAATTTATGCTTCCCGGTCAAACGGTGCGATTTCGTTTCGGAAAAACGCTCCTTGCTGCCGAGCGAATCTCGCGTCGGACGATGGAATGAGGTTTTTTCTTCCTTCACCTTCTAATCATTTCTGCTCCAGCAAAGGGATCAGGAACGTCACACAGATGGTCACCAGCATGAACACGACCGCAGCCAAGCGGTAATCCCAGCCTTTGCGCTTGAATAACACCCAGCTGCAGAGCCCTGCCAGCAGAGGACCGGCAAATAAGAAGGGCACCAGATAATCCATCGAATAGCCGACCAGGGAGCAGTTCGTGAGGTATGCGGCAATGCCGAAGAACAGCCAGAAGGGCGCGAGCAGGCCCCCGGCAATGATATGAAGAAGAACGATCATGACCCTGTTCATCCCGGGTACCCCCTTGAGTATGGGCCTTGTATAAGTACAGGCGGTCCATTCATGCAGATTATACTTTGGTATAATAGACATCCGGCCAATCGCTGCGATAGCCTGAATAAAAGCAATATCCGATCCAGTCGCCGCTCAAGTCAAAAAGAATGGAGATCTCAACTGATGATGACACCTTACCCTATTCGCCTCCGCCGCCCGAAGCCCGAAGATGCCGCGGTCGTCTGCGATCTTGTCATCGCCTGCGACGTGGAGGATTTCGGGTCGCCCGATTTTGATCTTGGCGAGCTGCTCGACATGTGGTCCGGCTTCGATCTCCAGCACAATGTCTGGGTCGCCGAGAACGCCGGGGGCCAGATCGTCGGTTACGCCTTCCTCGAGGAAGACAGCGAAGAGAAGCTGTTCAGCTATGGCTTCGTCCTGCCCTCCGCCCGGGGGACGGGCGTGGGTACGGCCCTTCTCACGGCGATCGAATCCCGCGCCGATGAGCTCGCGTCGGCATCCGGCCGGGATAAGCGCCTCCAGAACGTCGTTCCTACGCTTCGGGAGGACGCTCAAACCCTGCTTCGGACCCGCGGCTTCGTCCCCGTCCGGCTGTTCAAGCGGATGAGCATCCGCCTGGAAGCCGCCCCTGCTGCGCCGGATCTGCCTGCAGGCATTACCCTGGCACCGTTTCTCCCGGGAGTTGACGAACAGGATCTCTACGCTGCGTATATCGAAGCCTTCGCCGACCATTGGGACTTCGCCGTTCCCGGTTTTGACACTTGGGCGGAGCAGATCGGCCGCCCCTCCTTCCGTCCCGAATGGTGGCTTATCGCCCGCGGGCGCGATGGTGACATTGCCGGCTTTGCGCTCGGCCGGATGCGAGAGGATACGCTGTACCTCAACCAGATCGGTGTCCTCCGTTCCTTCCGAGGTCAAGGACTCGGCCTGGCTCTGCTGCAGACCGCCTTCCTCAAGGCCTATGCCGCCGGACAGCCGAATATCTCCCTCGGCGTGGACACCTCGAACCCGTCCGGCGCCTTCCGGCTGTATGAGAAGGCCGGCATGAGAGCCGTCTATGAGGTTACCGTTGCGGAGAAGACCATCCAGCCGGGCTCTCCGGCTTGACCGCATCAACCAGCAGCGACACGAACCTCAAGGCCCCATCCCGGTTCCGGTGGTCGAACCGCCGGGTCCGGTAAATGAATCCCTTCGTCTCATCCCAGTCCCGCGCATGGAACCGGCCCGACTCATCACAATACTCCAGGAGCTCCACTTCGAACCCGGCCGATGCGAACAGGCTCTGCAGCGACCGGCAGGTATGGACGATCTTGTGGGAAGCGGCCGGATGCTCCTTCGGGCCCGGTCCTCCCACCTGAACGGTCCGCTGGTAATCGTCGTTCGGAAACCACCTGTCCGGTACGGCACAGCGGATATACCCTCCCGGCTTCAGATAGTCGTAACACAGCCGGGCTGCCTGGACTCCCTCATCGTAGGTCAAATGCTCCCAGACATGCTCCGCCAGTATGGCGGTGATAGAGCCCTCCCTGAACCTGGGGGCCCACTGCTCCCTGTTCAGCAGGCTTAGCTCTTCTTCCTGTGTATGAATCCAGTCCGGATTATTGCAGACGGCCCCGGCCCCCACGACAATCCTCAGGTCTTCAGTCACCCGAACCCCTCCTCATAGCGAACCTGCCCCACGTCCATCTCCCCATACACGGTCGATTGATTCCCGGTTTCTTCGGCCGCAGGGAGAAGTTTCCGCGTTCCTCGAAATCGAAAGGTCACGATCCCCTTCTTGATGCGTAAATCAGCCGCCTCCGCCGTCAGCTTCGGAGCGTACATCGGCTCCTCCGTATGCGTGCGGACCTTGGGGTTCGCTGCGGAGATTGCGGATCCATCCTTACCTCCGGGCGGCCCGTCATATTTTTTGTACTGCCCAAGTCACCACGTCCGTGCCCAGCTTCACAGGCCGGCCATCCCGCTTGATTCTCATCACGAAGGACTTGACCGTTTGCTGAAGCACCCGCCACCCGTGATACCGGACCGAGAGCCTGGCGAGCAGCTCATCCGTTTCGAACAGCAGCTCGAACATGGGATCGAGGGACTCTCCCGTATCCACCGCGGTTTCTGTGATATTCGCGTTAATCAGCAGGCAGTGTACTCCCCCGGCCCGCGTGCCCTCCATCATGCCCGTCAAGACTCCATCGAAGGCCGCTTGGGTTTCCAGGTGTTCGAGGGCCGACACGGAGAACATATAATCGAACGCGTCAGGGGGAATCCGGTAGTTCCTGATATCGGACACCACCCCTTCGATCCGGTCCGCCACACCGTATTGTGCCGCATATCGGTTCAGATGGCTGATCGCCGACGGCAGCAGATCCACACAGACGATCTTCCCGCCCCCGCGGCCCATCCGCTCCGCGAGCGGAATGCTGTTTCGGCCGACGCCGCACCCCAGATCGAGCAGCTGCAGGTTTTCGGACGGACGGCAGTGCCCCAACGCCTCCATCACCGACTTGACCGGCTTCTGCAGCCAGGAGCCCGCCTGGAACAGCTTCACGTTGTCGTAACAGTCATCGTGATATTCTTTTTCCTTGATCCGAATGTGGTTGATTCGCTCGATGTCCAATCTTTCCATACCCCCTTGTTTCCACCCCTGTCTGCTGCTTCTCTCTGCACCTTTGGCCATTTTACCATATTCAGGAATAAGTTGGACGGACTCTCTGACAAAAAGTGAAGTTGCCGACGCACCGGTACCGGCATCGTCATAGCTTCGTACGATTCCGATAGCTTCGTATGCTGCTCTTTCTTATCCCGCTTCCTTAAAATCCTCTCCATCGCTTCCGGCCGCGGCGACCGGATGTTGATCTCCGGACGGATTGCCTTCGCCATCGCTTCGGCTTTTCTGCACAGGTCACACCGCACCGCACTACGGCTCGAGTTCCTTGGGAAATCCAACCTCGTAATCTACGATCCATTCCATCTCTTTCCCAGCTAATAAGTCCCCCGAAACTTCAATTTTAAGTAAAAAAAGGGCCTGCTGAACAGCAGCCCTTGCATGCATCCAACTCACATATCCCTCACTGCAGCTTCTCATCTGGTATCAGTGCACTGTCAGTTACCTGGCGAGCCTCCTCCCACAAGCGGCGGGCCGTCCGTGCCAGCCACAGCGACTGCGACCAACGGTCCCCGAGCTCCTCGGTTCTGCCTGCAGCCTCATCCCGCGTGATCGCATAGGGGGGCGGCCCCAGCTCGCAGACGAACGGCAGGACGTCCTCCCTGCCCGCAGACTGCACCCAGTGCTCCATCCCCCGCTTCCACCAGCGGACAAAATGCTCCACCGCCTCATGCTCTCCATGCTCGCCCGGGTCGATCTGAATCTGCTCCCCGTTCGAGATCCGGCCGTGAATTGCCGAAGTGCGCGTAAGCAGCGTTCCCAGCAGCGCTTCGGCTTCAGGGGATACCGTACGCATCTCGCCTGCGGTCACGTAGTGGGAGAAGTCGACCGTCAGCCGCAGGCTCTCGATGGCCCGGACATACTCCACCGTCCGCAGCAGGTCCTGCGTGATCGTCCCCCTGTGGGTCTCGATGCAAACCGGGATCCCGTAGACCCCGGCCGGTGCCTGCAGTCCTTCCAGCAGCTCCACGGCAGGGGCGCCGGTCAGGAACGGCGTCATGACCTGAACATTCACATGCCCGATCTCACCGTCGTACGCAGCCGCCCGCTGCATGAACGCTTCCAGCTCCGGAACGGAGGCCGGGTATGCATTCACGCTGAATGACAGGCCGTGGCCATTCAGCAGCTCCTTCCATGTCCCGGCATCACCGGACTCCGGCAGAAAACCGTTCACTCCGTCAAAGCCCGCCTCCGCGATAAGCCGGATTTTCTCTTCGTCCGACGGATTTTCCCCTGTGATCTGCTGTCCGTTCATGCCCCACCACGACATGTGAACCTCCAGCTTCGGCCGGTCCTCAGTGCGGATAGAGCGCGTCGAATTCAACACCGCAGGGCCCCCCATCCATGCTGGTTTCGGCATCCACCGGCGTACCATCCGCCCGAAGCAGGGGCCGGTAATGCGTGGCGATCTTCGCCAGCGAAGCCGGTGCATAGTGGCAGATGAATGCCCGGCGGAAGCGGTCCTTGGACTTGTTCCGATAGGAGCCGTGGATAAGGTTTCCGTTGAAAAAGAGCACATCGCCCTTGTCCATCACGGCCGGAACGGCCTTGAGGCCCGGCGGTACTTTGACGAGGTGCTTCGTGAAGGACTCGCTCTCGTCGGCAAGCTCGGGGCATACGATCTCGTGCCCGCTGGTCTTCGGCACCACGAGCAGGCCTCCGTTCTCTTCATCGGCCGCGTCGACCGCCGTCCATGCGGCAATGCAGTTGCCGGGTTCCACCTTCAGGTAAAAATTGTCCTGGTGCAGCGCCTGCCCCCTGGAGCCCGGCGGCTTGTAGTAGAACATGCTCTGGGCCGCGAGCGCCTCCTCCCCGTACAGATCCTCGAGGACTGCCAGCACCGGTGGGTGCAGCAGATACCGGCGTGCCGTCTCATTGAACCTGTGGGGGTGCATCACTCTTGGGTAACGGGAGAGCGGATCGGCGGTTCCCGCCTGCAGATTCGGTTCAAAGTAACCGGGAACCGCCCGGCTGCCGATCTCCTCGAAGGTACGGTCGATCTCGGTCAGCTCCTCCTCGGTAAACAGGCCTTTGACGATCAGATAGCCCTCGGTGTCAAAGTGTTCTTTTTGCTCGGGGGTTAGTGATTTAAGCAGTTGTGGCACGGACTCTCTCCTCCTTGGCAGGAATGGGTGGGATGGATGCTGAAGATCGCTTCCATGCTTCCATCTTACGGCAGAGGGGGCGGCGCTCCAAGCAACAATCCTGCTGAAAGGTATCACGATTATGCTGTGAATTAGTTCTCATTGCTGCAAAGATACTGCATACGGCATTTGGGGACTGGTTCTTTTGTATCGCAGGTAGTATGATGGGTTCTACCAAGTATGACCCGTTCCTGTATTCGCGCAGGGACCTTACAAGGAGCTGATGCTGCTGTGCCGAAGCATTTGGAGCCGCCCTCACTAACGCCGGAGGAGGCCGGCGGGACGGTGATTGCCGGGCATTTTGATGAAGGGGACCGTTATGTCACCTCCCGCCCCGCAGGCAGAAAAGATTGGCTGCTCACCTATACCCTGGATGGTGAAGGGTACTATGAGACGCCGGAAGGGGAGCTCCACTGCCGCCGGGGCGACCTCGTGCTCTTGAAGCCGGACACCCCCCACAAGTATGGGACTGTGAAGGGCGGCCGGTGGGAGTTCATGTGGGTTCACTTCTCGGAGCGCATCGGGGAAACCGGCATGCTTCCGGCCGCCCCCCTCCTCCTGCATCAGGTGAGCGACAATCCCGCGGGACGGCGGATCTATCGGGCTTTCCGGCGCATCCTGACCGACTCCGTCGAGCGGAATGCGTACTGGCAGGAGCTGTGCGAGCAGGCGATCCGCGAGATTCTGCTGCTGCTCGCCCAGTCCATGAACCGCGGGATGGATCCGCGCATCCGCTCGGTGCTTCACCTGCTGTCCTCCCGGCTGCGCGAGGGGGTGCGGATTGAAGAGGCCGCCCGGACCGCCGGCCTGTCGCCCTCCCGGCTGTCGCACCTGTTCAAGGCCGAGACCGGGGTCTCGATCATCGAGACGCTGAACCGCATGCGGGTCCAGCAGGCCGCCCTGCTGCTCCGCCACACCGACCGCACTGCGCTGGAGGTCTCGCAGGACGTGGGGTACCAGAACTACCACCACTTTGCGGCGCAGTTCCGCCGGGCTTACGGGGTGAACCCGAGCACGTACAAGAGCAGGGAGAGTGGAACGAGTGTGTAAAAGATTGTGCGAAGCGGAGTAAGACAGCGGAACGGGGGCGGAGCGGCGAAGGCTGCAGCCGTGCCGGAGGCGGGCGGGGCGGTGGAACGGGGATGAGTGAGGCGCGAATACTGAGTTGCAGCAGCGAAGGCTGCAGGCTGGGCACGGGGCGCGAGCGAGGGACGTAGCAAAGACCGCAACCGTGCCGGAGGCTGGCAAGGCGGTGGGTCGGGAATGAGTGAGGAAGCGGGCCGGACACGGCGCAAATGCGAGGGACGGAGCGGCTGCAACCGCGCTGAGGTGGGAGTGACTGTAGAGCGACAATAGGTGCAGCCTGAGGAACCGGCGGATACAGTGAGTGCTTCCTCGCCGGCCAAAGCCTCATTGACGTTCCTTCGGCCGGGGTGGCAGCGGACGCAGCACAAGACCTGGACCTGGCATAGGCAGCCGACTTCCGCCTTTGCCGTCACCGCCGGGCAGCGGGGCGGGTTACAAAGGCACCGCTAATACGCCATGCAGGCAAAGCGATATAAGCTCCAGCCGCGCTGCATCCTAAGCATCGTAGTGCTCCGGTGCCCGCCCCATGCAAACAGCTCTACCCGGATCCCATTTGGAAATCCGGGTAGAGCTGTTCACTGCTGGACATTTGGTACAGCTGCCGGCGGTGCCAACTTCCAGGTGCTTGCCCACTGGCACTTAGGCAATAGAGGAACTCAGATGCCTTATTGCATGAATAAGAGTCTCCCTCAGAGGAATAGAGGAACTCAGATGCGCTATTCCATGGGATTGAGCGGGCATCCTCCGTATTAGGGCAGCATAAGGAATCTGAGTTCCGTTATTCTTCGGGAAATGATGGGAAATACTCGAATAGCGCATTTCAGTTCCGCTATTTCATAATGCAGGCCCAGATCAGATGTGTGACTCAGGCGGGTCGTGTTGTCGGGTGTCGGTCGCCAGTTGTCGGTCGTGATGAGAAGGGGGCGGATTAGCCTTACAACCGCCCGGCTCCACCTCTCCCGGCCTCACCGCCCGCTCACCCCACGGGCTCACCACCCGGCCTCATCGCCCGCGTTCACGCCCGCTCACCCCGCGGGCTCACCACCCGGCCTCACCGCCCGCGTTCACGCCCGCTCACCACCCGGCCGGCCGCCGCCCAGCTTGCGCTGTTGCGGATCAGCCGCCGGTACGGCTCCGGCCGGAACGACGGCGCGTGGTGCCCCGGCTGCAGATACACCACCCGGCCGAGGCCGTAGTCGTGTTCCCAGCCGGCGGGCAGCCGCTTGCCCTCGAATTCGAATTCGAGGAAGATCCTCCGCTCGACGAACGGATCCGGCTCGAACAGGTACGGCTCCTCGTCGAGCTCGAAGTCCTCTACGCCTTCCAGCAGCGGATGCCCTTCCCCTTCCGCCGTGCGGGAATACCGCAGCTTCTGATACGGCGGATGGCCGGTGAACTCGGCCCCGATCATCTGCAGCAGCTCGTAGCTGCACTGCAGCGAGATGCCGTTGTGGATCACGAGCAGGCCGCCCCCGCCCGCCACGTACCGGAGCAGGCCGGCGGTCTGCGCCTTGGTCAGCTCCCGGTTCCAGCAGTCCGTGTAGGCGATGCAGAGCGGATAGCCGCCCGCCTCCGTCTGCAGCCGGAGCAGGACGTCATAGTCCTCCGTCGCCGTCAGCTCGAACGCTTCGCCCAGAATCGCTTCGAGTTCCGCGCGCGCAGGCTCCAGGGGATGCCAAGGGGCATCCGTATAATCGCCAAGTAGCATAGCTTTCTTTTTCTCCGCCATTCTTCATTCGCCTCCCATAGGTTCAGTTCAGCTTGCCTTCCTGCTGCTACCAAGGCAGCTCTCTGCCGGTGTCCGCTTCGATATAGATCGGCTGCTCCCGGATCTCGCTCCCGTACTCGTCGATCCGCCGCAGGATGTTCTCTGCCGCCTCCTGCGGAGTGTAGGTGCCCGCATCGTTCCATGTTCCGCTCATGTAGGTCTTCACCCACCCGGGGTGGAACAGCAGCACGCGCCCGCCGTTACGCCGTATACGGTTATGAATGATCGTCGATCCCATGTTCAACGCGCTCTTAGCCATACAGTAGCCGAACCACGCTTCCCGGTAGCTCTGGGTGATGCTGCCCGCTTCCGAGGAGATGTTCACGATGAGCTTGCCGCCGTTCATCAGCGGACCGATCAAGGCGTTCGACATCCGGATCGCCCCGAGGGCCGAGACATCATACACCCGCAGCATCTCGTCAAAATCAAGCTCCCCCTCGATCGGTACCGAAGTATCCCCGAGCAGCGCCGCATTATTGATCAGCACATCCAGAGCATCCGTCCGGCTGCGGATCAGCGCTCCCGCTTCCCGTACACTCTCGTCGCTGCCCACATCAAGGTAGAACGCATGCAGCGTCTGCGGAAACGCCTCCTTCAGCCGGTCCATCTCGGGATTCTCCCTGGAGATCCCGCCCGCAAATACAGTACACCCTGCGTGCAGCAGCGATTCCGTCAGTGCCAGCCCTACGCCTCTGTCCGTTCCCGTGACGCAAACCCTCCGGTGCTCTGCCATGACGCTCACGCTCCGTTTTCGTTTTATAAAGTTAGAGCGGCTCAGCCGCCATGTTCCCTCTCATCGTAAAATACGGAAGCTTCTGCGAACATAACCCAATGGACGACAAATATAGTATAATGTCATGGACTGTATGCGCATTCAACAATGGAACCAGAGAGGAGCACGAAGCCCATGCAATCCCGTCATCCGAGGATTAAACACACCGTCAATTCCTGCCAGGATATCAAATTCTACTATGCCGGCACGGAAGCATGCGAGAGCGGACAGACCTGGGGGCCCGGCGTCAAGGATCATTACAAAATCTTCTACATCCACAGCGGCCGGGGAACCTTCCGCACCGCAGCAGCGGAATACCCGCGGTCGGCGGGAGACGGATTCTTCCTGGTGCCCGGCGAGCTCTATGATTACGAGGCCGATGCACACGATCCGTGGAAGTTATCGTGGGTGGCGTTCAACGGCGAAGCGGTGCCTCTGTATCTTGAGCAGGCCGGCCTTTCTTACGAAAGCCCGCTGTTCACCTGTCCGCCGGACGGCCCGACCCGCCAGAGCCTGCAGGCCATGATCGAAGCGGACCGGAATCCGGACAGCTTCAGCCGGCCGCTCCGCCTGACGGCGGCCCTTTACACCTTCCTCGCGGCTCTGCTCGATGCGATCCAGGCCGGCCCGGTTGACCCGAACCGCAGCTCCATCAAGTCCTATTACGTCGCCCAGGCGCTCGATTTTATCGAAACGAACTACTCGTGGTCCGTCTCCATCGAGGACATGGCCCACGCGCTCGGGTTGAGCCGCAAATATATCGCGAGCCTCTTCAAGACTGCCGTCGGCGTCCCGCCCCAGCAGTATCTCTGCCGCTACCGGATGGAGAAAGCCCGCGAGCTCATGCAGGGCTCCCTGTCGATCAAGGAAATCTCGTATTCCGTAGGGTACAGCGACCAGCTCATTTTCTCCCGCATGTTCAAAAAGACGTTCGGCTATGCGCCCAAGGAATACCGGCGGAAATCCGGAGGGGTCTAGCCGCTCCCATAATAAAAGGGCATGGGACTCCGTCAAGCCGCCATGTACATACCCGCGAACGTGATTCCAGGCTGTCTCATGGCAGCCTGTTTGGCGTGCAGGGGTATCCGTTTCTATGCGAGGTCTTCTTTGGGTCTCCGCTCCCGCTTCTTTCACCCGGCCCTTCCCCCTTCGCTCCACCTGACCGGCGCTTACATCATTTGGGCCATCCTTCCATTCCCTCTTCTCCGCTTACACCCGCCCCTCCCCTCCGCTCCGGCACTTCCGGTAATCCGTACGGCAGCCGGCCCTGCCATCCATGACCCTTCCATCCTCAGCGTGACAATCCGGCCCCGGATTTAGTACACTTGAAGGATAAGGAGTGATATGCGGTGAACAACAGAAGATTTACTCTGGAGGAAGCCAATGCGATGCTGCCCCGGCTCCGGGAAGATTTGGCCAAGCTGCAGGAGCTCGTGAAGCAGTTCGAGGGACTCTACCAGGAACTGAAGCAGGCCAAGGCTGAATACTTGCTGCAGCCCGCCGGCCAGGAGGGCGGTGACCCGTTCTTCGAGATGGAGGGACGGCTCGACTTCCTGCGGATCGAAGCGGAGCTTTTCATCGAGAACTTCACGCGCCAGGGCGTGCTGCTCAAGATGATCAAGCCCGGACTGATCGACTTCCCTGCCGTTGTGGACGGCGAAGAGGTGCTCATCTGCTGGAAGGAAGGCGAGGAGCGCATCACGCACTACCATGGCTGGCATGACGGATTCGCGGGCCGCAAGCCTTTTCCGGACGCCTAATAGGAATAGATGTACATTGCAGGAGCCTGTGTATGATCGAATCATTCGGCTTTTTGGGTGTCTGTTTTATCAAAAAAAACAGCCCGCGGATCCCCCATCTTACGGGGAACGCGGGCTGTTTCGTGTACCCTGCAGCCGTTATAGTGATGTATTTCATCCGAACACAGCGGGGCCGCTGTTACCCGCCCCCGCCATACTCCAGCGCAGATTACTGCTGATTGTTGTTCGCATTCTGGTTTTCGGAGAACACCTCAGCCGCTTCCTCTGCGGAGAATTCCGTATCGTTCTCGCCCTCGACAGGCAGCTTGTTCAGCTCCGTGGACTGCACGTCCGCCTTGGACACTTGATTCCGCTGGTTTGCCATCATAAGCACCTCCTTCCTGAAAATGACAACAACATCGTTATCATTCCACAGGAAGGCTTTTCTATACCCCGTTCCGGAAAAATCTACCTTATCATGCTGCGGCCCGCGCTTGACACCGGCTTTTTTTGGCTGCCCGGCAGGTTCGTGCCCACGACCCCGAGCACGATCAGCGCCGCGCCGACGAAATGATAATAGAACAGCTGCTCGCCGAGCAGAAGCGCTCCTGCAGCCATCGTCACCAAGGTGGAGAGGTGGGTGAACACCCCGGCCTTCGACGCTTCAAGCTTCGACAGCGCGTAGTTGTTGAGCATGGCGGTCACCATCGACGAGAGGATGCCGAGGTACAGCACGGAACCGAGGAACGGCAGGCTGCCCAGCGGCTCGAAGTAAGCCGGGAGCGTCCCGGCCAGCAAGTGGCGGATCACGGACATGCCATTAAAAATAAAAAGCCGATCAGCGTCATGGCGAAGGTCATCTCCATCACCGTGAAGCGCCGCGTCATCCGCCGGGCAAGCACGCTGTAAGCCGCCATACAGCCGGCGGAGACCAGGATCAGTACCGTCCCGAGCAGGGCTCCCGATCCGATGGCCGCCCCCTTCATCACGAAGATGTAGACCACGCCCGCCGCCGACAGGAGAATGAACAGGATCTGCCGTACGCCTGCATATTCCTTGAGCACCGCAGCCGCCAGCAGTGCCGTGAAGATCGGGACGGTCGCATGGATGATACCCGCTTCCGACGAAGAGCTGTAAGCCAGCCCGAAGGCCTGGAAGGCAAAGAACAGCGACGGGTACAGCAGCGCCAGCGGCAGCAAGGCGGCCATCTCCCGGGGACGGAGCTTCACGCGGATCCATCCGAAGGCCGCGGCCAGCGCCAGGACGGCGAAAGAAGCCGTGAACCGGTGGGCCAGTGTATCGAGCGGGTGTGCGGTGTCCAGTGCAATCTTCACGAAGAGGAACGAGAAGCCGATAATCACCGCATTACCGACGGCCGCCAGATATGCCGCTGTTTGCCCGCGGTCACGCGAGGCCTCGTTGTTCTTCTGCTGACGGGTGCCGTCGGCCTTCCGGGCCCCCTCTTCCCTTGTCCTGCCCTTATTCTCCATGTGCATCATCAAGCTGCCCCTCCGTTTCTGCCTGAGTGTCTTTCCAGGTTCTGTCGAGACCTATCGTAACCCGATCCCCAGCGTGGTACAATATGGCAAATACTAAATCTGTACCGGTACAGATGAACCCGGGAGGTGAACCGCATGCTGAAATACATGGAATTGGCGAACGAAATCGAAGGGCTGATCGAGACCCTTCCGCTCCGGGAGGGCGGCAAGCTGCCCTCGATCCGTACGCTGGCCCAGCGCTATGAATGCAGCAAGAGCACGATCATCCGCACCCTGCAGGAGCTCGAACGGCAGCATCGCATCTACGCCGTGCCCAAAAGCGGCTACTACGTCGTCCGCAGCCGGGCGGCCTCGGAGGATACCCGTACCGGGGTGCTCGACTTCATCGCCGCCGCCCCGGACCCGGAGCTTTTTCCGTATCTCGACTTTCAGCACTGCATCAACAAGGCCATCGAAACCTACAAGAACGACCTGTTCGTCTACGGTACGCCCCAGGGCTTGCCCTCGCTGCTGCGTGTGGTCCGCAGTCTGCTTGCTTCCTCCCAGATATTCACGGAGACGGACCGCCTCTTCGTCACCTCCGGCGTTCAGCAGGCGCTGTCCCTGCTGGCCGCCATGCCGTTCCCCGGCGGCCGCCGCACCGTCCTGATCGAGCAGCCCGGCTACCATCTCATGGTTCGTTACCTTCAAACCTATGGCGTACCGGCCCGGGGCATCCGCCGTACAGCGGAGGGGATCGATATGGAAGAGCTGGAGCGCCTCTTCCGCGGAGGAGAGATCAAGTTCTTCTACACGATGCCCCGCTTTCACAATCCGCTCGGGTGCTCCTACACCGAGGATCAGAAAAAACAGATCGTGAGGCTCGCCGCGAAGCATGATGTCTACCTTGTCGAGGATGATTATATGGCGGACTTCGAGGAGAACCGCCGGGCCGATCCTCTCTTCGCCCATGATCCTTCGAGGCGCGTGATCTATCTCAAAAGCTTCGCCAAGATCCTGTTCCCGGGCCTGCGCCTGGGCATCGCGGTCCTGCCGCCGGCACTCGCCGAAGTGTTCTCCAGGCACAAGAAACTGCAGGATATCGACACCTCCATGCTGTCGCAGGCGGCGCTCGAAATCTACTTGAAGAGCGGCATGTTCGGGCGTCACAAGCAGCGGCTCTCCCGTTCCTATGCGGAGAAAGCCCGTCTGCTCCAAGACAGCCTGCAGAGAGCTGCCGGGCAGCTGGGGGATCGAGCAGCGTTCCGTCCGGCTCCGGCACCCATGATCCACACGCATCTGGAGCTGCATCCCGGGATCGACGTCCCCCGGCTGGCCGCCCGGCTCGCCCGCCGGTCCGTGCTGATCGGGCCGATGGATCAGCATTATCTGGAGGGCTTTCCCCGGGATCCTCTTCTCAAACTGAACGTATCGCAGGTGAAGGCGGACGAGATCGAACGGGGGGTGGAGCTGATCGCGGAGGAGATATCCGGAAGTCCTCTGCACACAGCCAAGGGGCTTAGCACCTAGAGCCTTGTAATTCGACAGCAAACAACAAAGTATAACAAAAATAACGAAGGCTGCCCGAAGGCAGCCTCGATGGATTGGTGCGTGGTGCGTGGGGTTCAGGCGGAAGACCCGCATGGCAGCAGCCATCTGGGTTCGCGCCCTGATGACTTTCGTGGCGTTGGGGTCAACGTAATGCCGCGCGGCCCCTCCGCAGTACCTGCCGGACTGCCTGCAGTGCTCCGCCACCGGCTGCAGAGGGGCTACAGCGCCTGCTCCTCCGCTTGACGGTCCGCTTCCTGAGCCCCAGCACTGCTTTTGATAAAATCGTACATCGACCGCACCTGCATGCTGCCCGGGTCCCCGGCCGCGAAAGGCTCGCCGCCGTCCGAACGCTTGCGGAACGCCACGGTCACCGGACTGCCCGGCAGCAGATCAAAGAAGTTGTCGGTGAAGTGGCCCTCGGCCTCCGAAGACAGCCATACCTGCTTCGCCAGACGGTCCGCCTCCAGCGTGAAGAGCACCTGCTCCCCTTCGGTCCGCCGCGTGATCCTCACGCCCGGCTCCTCCAGCCGCAGATCCTTCACCGGCAAGAAGTAGTGCTCCTTGAGATCGGTCGTGCCTTCGCTGCCTTCGAAGCGGGCCGTGAGTACGACCGATGCCGGGTCGGCCCCTTCCAGCACCTCCTCCCGTGCCAGCGACTTCAGATGGCCTGCCGCATTCGCAGCCAGCGTCACGGAAGCCGGCCACTGCCTCAGCACGTTCCCCTGGAAGTCGAGCAGCCGGAGCTCCAGCGTTCCCGTCAGCGGCACCTGCAGGTCGGACACCCCATGGATCTCGACCTTGCCGTCATTCTCGTCGAGCGACAGCATCACGTCGCGGAAGCTCCGCTTTGCGTAATACTGCAGCGCCTTCCAGCGGCCGAGATAATCCATGCCCGCCCAGGAAGCGACCGGCCAGCAGTCGTTCATCTGCCAGTACAGCGAGCCCATCGTGAAGCCCATGCGGCGGCGGTGCGCTTCGATCGCGGTTTTCATCGCTTCGCCCTGCAGCACCTGGCTCATGTAGAGGAACGAGCGGAAGTCCTTCGGCTCGCTGAGATACTGGTCCATGTACTCCTTGATGAGCATGTTGCCCCGCCCGTTCTTCTGGTGGCTGAGCATGACCTCGGAGACGAGCGCCATATCTTCTTCGGCCGCATAGGTCTCCACCGTCTTCTCCTCAGGGAACGACTGGAAGCCGTACTCGCTCATGAAGCGGCCGATATGCACCTTGTAGTTCGAGAACGGCTCGACGTTATGCCACACGCCCCAGTAGTGGATATCCCCATCCGGCGAGGAGCTCGTGGCATGCTGATTCGCATCCCCGGTCACTTCCCGCATCGGGGAAGACGGCCAGTAATCCGTCTCCGGCGACAGGGCACGGATGGTTTCGGGCAGAATTTCATGGAAAATCGCCTCGTAATCCCGCCAGATCTTCTCCCGGAGCTCCGGACTGTACTTCTTCTTCCACCCCCAGCCCGCATTCTCGTCATAGTGGGACCAGGCCGTGTCCATCTCATTGTTGCCGCACCACAGCACGACCGACGGGTGGCGGCGCAGCCGCTTCACATTCTCCTCGGCCTCGGAGCGGACGCTGGCCAGGAACGCCTCGTCCCCCGGATACATGCTGCAGGCGAACATGAAATCCTGCCACACGAGGATGCCGTACTCGTCGCACAGCCGGTAGAAATCGTCGTGCTCGTAGATCCCGCCGCCCCAGACGCGCAGCATGTTCATGTTGGCCTCCGCCGCCGAGGCCACCTCGTGGCGGTAGCGTTCGTAAGTGACCTCGGTCACGAAGCTGTCGTTCGGAATGTGGTTGGCGCCCTTGCAGAAGACCGGCACGCCGTTGAGCTCGATGTAGAAGCTCGTGCCGTGCGCATCCTTCTGGCGTACGAGCTTCGCCGACCGCAGGCCGGTCGTCACCGTCTCCTGCGCATGCACATCCCCGCCGGATACCAGCTCCGCACGGAAGTCCGTCAGCTCCTGCGCCCCCAGGCCGCGGGACCACCACAGACGCGGGCTCTCCAGCTCGGCGGCCAGCTGGACTGTATGGCTGCCGGCTTCCAGACGGACGTCGCGGCTCCACTGCCGCCCCTCGGCCGATACGCGGAGCTCCCCGCTCCAGGCTTCGTCCGTCTCGACCTCGACCAGCGCCGTGAGACGCGCCGCCTCCGCCGTCACCTGATCCTGGCGGATGTGGAAATCCCGGATGCGGATGCCGGACCAGCTCTCGAGCCGCACGTCCTTCCAAATGCCGCTGGTTACAAACCGCGGGCCCCAGTCCCAGCCGTAGTGATACGGCGCCTTCCGGGCGAAAACGCTTACTTTTTCGTCCCCAAGACCGCCCGCTTCACTCTGGTCGTTGGCCGCAGGCAGCGCATACCCGAGCGCCCGCAGCTTCGGCAGATCCTCCTGAATCGGAGAGCGGAACCGGACGCGCAGCGTGTTCTCCTCCTGCAGCAGCTCTTTGACGTCGGCGCGCCAGGAGCGGAACATATTGTCGGCCGACAAAATCGGCTGCCCGTTCAGGGTAACGTCGGCATACGTATCGAGGCCGTCGAATACAAGCTCGACGTTCGCTCGGCTCAGTTGTTCGGGTGATGCAGCGAAGCTCGTGCGGTACTCCCAGTCTTCCTTGTCGATCCACTGCAGCCTCTTCTCATTCGTGCCGTAAAAAGGATCTTCGATCTTCCCGTTTCGGAGCAGATCCGTATGTACACAGCCCGGTACGGCGGCGGGCAGCCAGTGCTCATCTTTGCAGGCCTTGAATTCCCAGCCGGACAGGGTCATATAGGCAGGTTTCGTTATCGTCACAATCACCGTCTCCTTCTATGGAAGTGGAATAGAGTGGAATGCTGTGCCCCCATTATAAGGCAAATGACCACCCCTGACAATAACATAATACGGACATTAAATATAACAAATATAACATAGAGGGAAGGGGGTTATCCCCCCATGGCCATAAAGGATGAATGCTGCCGTATCCGCGAAAAAAGCCTAGCTGGCTTCCCTTTATGGAAACCGGCTAAGCTTTTGGGATAAGAACAAACCTAGAATTCGTACGCTTGAAGAAGCTCCGCCAATCTCAGGGCGTGCGCGTTATGGAACGCTTCCCGCTTCTCCGCATCCAGATAATCGTCGAGATAGTGCATAAGGACCGTTCTGCGCTGAAGCTCTTCCGGCAGCGTCAGCAGCTCATCCAGTGAGGTGTGCGACGGCAGGTTGTAGGGCTGCATGTGGCACTCGTAGAAGAGCACCTTCGCTTTCGCTGCGGCCTCTTCAATCTGGCCGAGGTCAAACCGCGTATCCCCGCTGAAATAAAAATAAGGCGCGCAGAGCAGCCCGAAGGAAATCATCCCCGGGATATGTACTGTTCTTACCAGCTCGAAGCGCTGTCCTTCGAGCTCGAACGCCTCCTGTACAGGGACGACCTCGAAGAAGTCCGAGAGCTCCTTCGGCCCCCGCGTCGAATAAGCGAGCCCGTGCCGGAGCGCATCCCACAGGTCCCCGAGAAGCTCTTCGTGCACGAACAGCCGGGGCTTGCCCTTCAGCGGGTAGACCCCGTGGTAGAACGCCAGCTTCTGCAGCCCGTTGATGTGGTCCTCGTGCAGGTGGGTGACGAAGACGTTCTCCACCCGGTTGAGCTCCAGCCCTAGCTTATGGAGCGCCGCATGGTTGGACTCCGGAAAATCAATGCACAGATTCGTGCCGCCGAACTCGAGGAGCGCGCTGTTATGCCCCTGCCCCACGCTGAACCCGTCGCCCGCCCCCAGAAAAGTGAGTTTCATATTCTCTATTCCCCTCCCACAGTGAATCTATTATAGTAAGGATAAACTGACACCCCTTACTTGGAGGACACCCTGATGCTGCGCCGTCTCTTCCCTTCCCGCCCGGAGCGGCGAAGATGGAAGCCATCGCTATCGATGCTGCTGATCTCCTTGATCATTGTACTACTTACGAACAGCGTTTTCTATTATTATACAAAAAACAGAATGACCCGGGAGCTAGAGGAGCGTCTGCAGCTCATCTCCGATGTCCTGGCCGTCTCCATCGAGCATGCGCGGGCCGGCGAGAAGCATGTGGAGGATCTGATCGGCCTGAACCTCCGGTCCGTGTCGATCGCAGCCCAGAGCCAGCTGCCCGCCGACATCGAGCAGGTCTCGAACGAAGAGCTGCAGACGCTCAGCCGGCAGCTGATGGTCAACCATATCACGCTGATGAAGCGGCAGGGCGACGATATTGTCGGCTACAGGTCTTCCGACCCGAAGGAGATCGGCATGAGCACAAAGGACTGGCGCGGTGACTGGTTCAAGGCGTTCAACCAGCTGCTGGACCGGAAAGAGACGCAGGTCCCGAGCGGACAGGCGCTGCCGAACTACTGGTCCGGTCCGATCAACACCTCGATGACCAATCCGAGCTCCGTGGACAAATGGGGCTATTATCATGACGGCTCGACGAACTACATCACCGATCCCTTCGTTCACGATACCCATCTGCGATCATACCAGCGGGACACCGGGGTGGACGCGTTCATCCGCGAGATGACGCGCGAGGACCGGCTGAATGCGGCGAGCGAGATTACGGTCTATAATCCCCCGACCTTCCTGAAGGAGCAGGAGCAGTACCGCAAGGACGCCTTCACCTGGTTCTCCGACCGCGAGATCCTGTTCGGCAGCTACACTCTGAAGGACAGCCGGGATGCCTCCTCCGTCCGCGAAGTGATGCGAACCGGACAGAAGCAGGAGTTCACGACCGTGCTGGACGGGCATACCTATCTCAAGATGTTCATCCCGCTGGGGCTGGAGTACCCGGCCGTCATCGGGCTGACCGCGGATTATGAGCCCATCCTCGACTGGGTCCGCGAACAGCAGACGCAGCTGACGCTGCTCATCGGCTCCACGATCTTCATCGGGCTGCTCACCCTCTTCCTCTCGGCCAGGGTGATGAGCCGCAGCCGGGAGCGCACGGCCGAGAGCGTACAGGAAGTATACACCGACAAGATCGACGATCTGTTCCGCTCGATGAAGGAGCAGCAGCACGATTTTAACAACCATGTTGCCGCTCTCTCCGCCCTCGTGCAGCTGAAGCAGTATGAGGAACTGACCCGTTATACGGAGCAGCTCACGGAGGAGACTCATGCCCTGAACGACATCATCCAGATCAACGTTCCGGCCCTGTGCGCCATCGTCCAGGCCAAGCTGATCGAGTCCGCCCAGCGGAAAATCCGCTTCACCCACGACGTGGAGAACTTGTCTGGTGCGAATCTCGGGGCCTTGAAGGCTACCGACCTCGTCAAGGTCGTGAGCAACCTGCTTGATAACGCTTTCGACGCCGTCAGCGCTTCGCCAAGGTCCGATAAGCACGTAGGGCTGACCGGCAGACTAGCGGACGGGAGGCTGCAGTTCGTGGTTGCCAATAACGGCGAACCGATTCCCGGGGCGGTGCGGGAACGCTTATTTGAAGCCGGCTTCACTACCAAGACGGAAAGCGGCGATCATGAGGGACTCGGGCTGTCCATCGTTCAGTCTATTCTGAGCAGGTACAAGGGACAGATCGAGGTTCACAGCTCTAAGGCCGAAACCCGGTTTGTGCTCAGCATTCCGGTCTAGGGAAACACATCAGGAGAAATACAGAGGGTAGGGATGCATCTTGACATATACCGTTATCATAGCCGAGGATGATCCCCTGCAGGCGAGGCTGTTGGAGCAGTTCTGCACCGAGGAGGGACTGCAGGTGTTCGGCGCGGTCTCGTCGGGCCGCCGGCTCATCGAAGAGGTCACGGCAGGCAGGCCGGATCTCGTCATCGCCGACATCACCCTGAAGAGGCAGGACGGCATCTCCGCCATCCGGGAGATGATCGGGGACGGGCTCGCCCCCGTGGTGATCCTTGTCTCCGGCTCCGTCGATCCCGAGCACCTGCTCGCCGGCTATGACATTGCCGCCGTGGATTATGTGCGCAAGCCGATCCTGCGTGCCCGCTTCAAGCAGGCCGTGGACCGGGCCAAGGCCAGGGTGGATGCCAGACGCCGGGCGGCCGCGCTTCCGGATCAGGTGAACTTCATCACCTGCAAGGTCCGTTACAGGGACCTGCAGTTCGCCGAGCCCCAGCTGCTCTATGCCGAGCGGACGATGCTCCGCAAGACGAAGGTGGTTCTCAGCGACGGCACCCATTTTCTCACAAGCACCCCCCTGCATGACATTCAGGCCCAGTGCTCGGAGCGCATCGTGTTCAGCCACCGGAGCTACCTCGTCAACACCGCCCGGATCGCGGCGATCGAGACGGTACCGGGCGGTTCCAGGCGCAATTACGAGATTACCTTGATCGGCTGCCCGGTCAAGGTACCGCTGACGCCTACGTACTACGGTGAATGCAGGCAGCAGATGGAATCGTTCACGGGCGGCCCGCTATGAGGACCAGCGCATCCGGACCTTCCCGGCCGGCAGCGGCTTGGACGAATCCGGAGGAATCGGCATCGGGAGCAGGCGGTGGCCGGGCCGCATCCCCCGCACCGGCGGAACAGGCAGCTTCCGGCTGACGTACGCTTCGTTCACGTGGGGAAGCTGTGACAGGGGAAAGGGCCGTTGACACGAACGACAGCGCCCCAGGCCCAGCTCCTCATACATAATCAGTCTCTCCGACGAACAGTGTATGCAGCGTTCTCTCATGGTTCCCGTCCTCTTTCGATCAGTATCTAAGTCTACTGTACCAACCGGCGGCACAGTTTGGGTATGGGTTGCGTCCGAAATGCGGAATCTTGCGCCCGAAATGTGCTGCGAGGGGTGGACTTGGAAAGGAAGAAGAGGCGCCGACCGGTTTGTTCTGCGCGGCAGCTGGCTGTGGCTCGGTTCCGTAAGGTAAACAAGCAAATGCGATTTATTCTTACTGATCATTCAAGGAAAAAAGGACCCGGAATCCTGTGATCCCGGGTCTTTTCTATTCATGGAGCATCTCCTCATGGCTTGCTTCCATTCATTCCAATGGAGGTGCTGAGGCCTTGGTCCGTACAGTCCTACTGCGATTCGCCCGCTCCGGTAGGGATCCGCAGATCCTGGAAGTTCTCCACGGATGCGCTCTTTTCATAAAAATGGGTGGCATTCGCCTGAATCCCTTCCCGGGTATAGAACGGGTCGTCCGGCTGCAGCGGGAAGGTCACCTTCTCTCCGGTGCTTGCCGACTTGTAGATCCCGAGAATGAGCTCCAGCGTGCTGCGGCCGCTGATCCCGTCGACGAGGACCGGCGCCCCGGTTTCGATGGCGGCGAGGACATTGTCCACCTGGCCGGCGTGCCCCGCGTACTCCGGACCCGGCAGGCTGTCATACAGTTCCCGGATCTGTGCCTCCAGCTCTTCGTCCGCAGCCGGGAAGCCGTTCGGCCGGGAACGCGAAGCCTTTACCTTCCAAGGGGCGGATACGCGGGCCCGCTTGCCCTGGAAAATCAGCTGCTGCTCCTCGCCGTGATGCACGACCGAGCTCGTGATCTGAGCCAGCGCCCCGTCCGGGAAGCGCAGCATCGCTATCGAGAGATCCTCGACCTCCGCATTGTCGTGGGACGTGTTGCTCATGAACGCCTGCAGCTCGGCCGGCCGGCCCATCATCCACAGGAACGCGTCGATATGATGCACCGCATGGTTCAGGGTGCAGCCCCCGCCTTCCTTCTCCCACGTGCCGCGCCACCACAGATCGTAATAACAGTGGCCCCGCCACCAGAACGAGTCCACCTGCGCGTGGACGACCGGTCCCATGAGCCCGCTGTCCAGGACCGACTTCAGCTTCCACAGAGGTGCCGTGAATCGGTTCTGGGCCACAACCGACAGGATACGGCCGCTCTCGCGCGCCGCCGCATTCATCTCGTCGCACTCCTGCAGGGAGGACGCCATCGGCTTCTCTACGAGCACATGCTTGCCGGCCCGAAGGAAGTCGATCGAGATGGGCGCATGGGTGTAGGGCGGCGTGCAGACCGATACAAGGTCAATGTCCTCCTGCAGAAGCTCCTGGTAATCCGCGACCGCCCGTGCCCCCTCCAGTCCGAATTCGGCGATGCGGGCTTCCGCCTTGTCCTGATAGATGTCGCTGACCGCGACAATCCGGCAGCGATCGGGGAACTGCAGGTAAGCCTCGATGTGGGCACGCGAGATGGCTCCGGTACCAATGATGGCAATCTTCAACATAGGGGAAAGACCTCCTCAGGCTTCTCTTGTTTTCTTTCATTGTAAAAGAAACCCGGCCTCCTTTATGCCGCAATATTGTGGGATAATGCTTCGATCTTGCGGAACTGTACGAACGGCTGCCGGGAGGAACTGAGGAACCGTGCGGATGCGAAGGATCGGGTCTGCCGGATGGCTCCGTGCTTTGGCAGCTAAGGGAGAAGCCTGTACGAGTGGATGAGCGGCAGGCTTGGAGTGGCTTGCAGCACTCTGGAGGAAGAGCTTTTACTGCCCCGCAGGCACTTGCCGGGAATGCTCCGATCTTGCTATGATCGATGCAAAAGGTGCGGGCGGCATCCGAGCGTAAGACGGGTGCCTGCGGGCCAGGTTGGCTGCTCGGACACGGATTTCCGTGTTCGCCGGCCTGCCGAGGGCGGATTGGTCGCTCGAAGATGGATTTTCCGTCTTACAGAGGCTGCGTTCGACCGAATGTCCGAGGCTTCCGGCTCCGAACATGGATTTCCGTGTTCGCCGGCCTGCCGAGGGCGGATTGGCCGCTCGAAGACGGATTTTCCGTCTTACAGAGGCTGCGTTCGGCCGAATGTCCAAGGCTTCCGGCTCCGAACACGGATTTTCCGCGTTCGCCGGCCTGCCGAGGGCGGATTGGCCGCTCGAAGACGGATTATCCGTCTTACAGAGGCTGCGTTCGGCCGAATGTCCGAGGCTTCCGGCTCCGAACACGGATTTTCCGCGTTCGCCGGCCTGCCGAGGGCGGATTGGTCGACCGTATACGGAAAATCCGGCTTACGTGGGTTAAGCCCGGCCGCTGTCCGGCTCTCTCTATCACCTTATCCGCCTGTCCGCTCCACCCATCTTAGCCAAAGGCGGTGATCTGCCATGATGATTCCTCCGATGGCCGAACCTTATCTGTTCGACTACCGGCGCACGTCCCTTCATGAATTCAAGGAAGTGTTCCACGCTCATCCCGAGATGGAGTTTACCTACGTGCATGAGGGCGAGGGCAACCTGATCCTCGAGGGGCGGACGTATGCCATCTCGCCGGGGACGCTGCTCATGTTCCATCCGTTCCAGCTCCATCGGATCCGCATGGATGTGGCGCCGGGGAGGCCTTTTGTCCGGACGCTGCTGATCTTCGATCCCGCGGTGCTGCAGCCCTACTGGAGCCAGTTCCCCGCGCTGAAGGAGTTCTTCCAGTCACTGAAACTCAGCCAACCCGTGAGCCCGCCGCTGTGCCTGGCCCCCGGGGATCCGGCCGTGTCGCTGCTGACTCAGTTCCACGACACTCTGCCGCAGCTGGCGCTGCACGAGACGCAGGAGGAGTACGCGTTCCTGCTGCTCGGCTTCCTCCGGCAGCTGCGCCGCTTCCGCCAGCCCGCTCCCGGACCGGTCGCCCCCGCCTCCCGCTGCAGTCACCGGGCCGAGGAGATCATGCAGTGGATCGAGCGGCATTACGCCGATCCGTTCGAGCTGGAACGGCTGGCGCGCGAACTGCATATCAGCCGCTACCATGCGGCCCATCTGTTCAAGGAAGCGACCGGCACGACCATCCTCTCCTACGTGCATGCCACGCGTGTCCGCCATGCCTGCGTGCTGCTGAGGCAGACTCTGCTGGCCATCCCGGAGATCGGCATCCGCACCGGGTATCCGAATCCCTCGTACTTCTGCCGGGTGTTCCGCGAAGCGATGGGCACCACGCCGCACCAGTACCGGCTGCGTGTGCAGAAGTAGCGGGCTCTCCGCTGCAGGAAGCTTGCCGGTTCAGGAAACCCAACATGCTTCCCACCCGGCCGACACTCCCGGCTCGTTCCATGGGATGGACCGATTGTCAGGAGGGCTTGTCCCTGGGTGAGCCCCCTTTCTCCTCCGGCACGCGTACTCCCGCAGCGGCCGTCACACCGTCGGACAGTTAGAGCTCCGTTCCCAGATCAGGCGGCAGCCAGAATCGCTTCACGTCCGTCCCGTGCGCCCCGATAGGCATAAGAAAAACCCCTGATCGGGGTACTTTCGAAGAAGTGGTTTCGTGGGTTAATATGAAGTTTTCTTGCGATATAAGAACGCTTCAGCTTCTTTGGAAACTTCGACAGTTCACTCATCAAGGCTTCGAAGGCCGACTTCCATGGCAGACATTTTCGAGGACGATGATTGATGTAACGTTAGTCCAGTTGTAGGTTCCGAAGCAAGCCGTAAAAGCCACCAGTATAAGTGACTACATTAATCACAATCCTGATGGCATTTCATATCAATGCACATTAATTCACAATAGCAACCGATGCAACTTTATTAGCGACGTACTGTACATCCGGAACATTAATCACTCCGTCGTGATTGATATCGTACCGGGCGTCAAACCCGGCTGTTTGTCCGCTGACTTCTCCGCTTTTCCGCGAGATGAGCACAAGGTCCTCCAGACCAATCAGCCCATCTCCGTTAAAATCAATACTGCTTGTCGAAATCACCAGCTTTACCGGCTCTGTCAGCTGTCGAATCTGATTCTTGCTGTCGGCTGTACTGGAACCAGGATTGAGCACGATCTCCGAGCTGCCCTTTGCCAAAAGCGTGAACTTCAGCACGGCGGATTTAACATCTCCATTGCGCCCGGTCGTGCTGCCCAGGAGACTTCCGCTGACCCCCGCAAGCCCTGCCTTGGAAGTGTTTTTGCTGAAGACCGCACTCTGCCCCTCAACGCCAAATTCCTTACTGAGAAGAATATGATTCAGACGCAGCTTCGCTGGATCGTACCCAATCTTGAGAAGGAAGGCGTACAGGTCCTGTTGATCCTTGGCGTGCACATAAACCTCTACCTCCGAACCTACCTCATAGAATCCGGGTTTGACGTTCAAAGCGAGTGGTGCCTTCTCTGGCTGAGGTGTGTAAGTGTCCGTTGTCACGCTCAGTGAGGGACTCGGCAGGCTCACGTTTCCTGATTTATCGAAGGCAGTGAGGTGGAAGAGGTAGGAGGTCGATGCCTTCAGCCCCGTCACCTTATAGGTAGTCCCTGTCACGTTACCAAGGAACAGATCATCTTGGTATAATCGGTATCCGGCTATGCCCGTATCGTCGACTGCCTGCACCCAGTTCAGTATTACACTATTATAGGTCGCTTCCGTGACGCTGAGAATGTTACCAGCAGGCCACTGCGGCGCTTCAGGAGTGTTGGGACTGGGCTCGCCAAGTCCTAGAACTTGTATGGGAGTAGAATGGTAAGTCCTTGCTGCATCGCCCATTTGACCGTAACCATTATTTCCCCAGGCCCAGACGGTTCCGTCGCTCTTGACCGCCAAACTATGCTCAAAACCCGCAGCTATGTCTACCGCCGAACTGAGATCTTGCACTTGAACGGGAGTGGTACGAATGTCAGATTCGTAGCACATTTCGCCTTTCGAATTGCATCCCCATTCCCAGACGGTTCCGTCGCTTTTAAGCGCCAAACTATGCCATTCGTCCGCAGCGAAGGCGGCCACCGAACTGAGTTCCTGCAATGGAACAGGGGTATAGCGGGTTGTGGTTGTTCCATCACCGAGTTGACCATAACCATTCCATCCCCACGCCCAGACGGTTCCGTCGCTTTTGACCACGAAACGGCTATCGCCCGCATCGAAGGAGACTACCGAACTGAGACCCTGTGCTTGAACGGGGGTAGAACGGCTTTCAGTTGTTCCATCGCCGACCAAACCTCCCCACGCCCAGAGGGTTCCGTCGCTTTTGAGCGCCAAACTTGTGCCAGGACCCGCAGCTACGGCGATCACCGAATCGAGACCTTGCACTTGAGATGGAGTATAGAAGGAAGTATACATGTCTGACGTTGTTCCATTGCCGAGTTGCCCAGCGTTATTCATTCCCCACGCCCAAACAGTTCCGTCGCTTTTGAGCGCCAAATTATGTGAAAAGTTCGCAGAGATGGCGACTACCGAACTGAGACCCTGCACTTGAACGGGGGTTAAACGCCAACTTGTTTTATATGGGTCTTCGCCGAGTACGCCATACTCATTCTGCCCCCACGCCCAAACGGTTCCGTCGCTTTTGAGCGCCAAACTATGATTTCCACCTGCAGCTACGGTAACCACCTCTTCAAGGTCTTTTACCTGAACGGGAGTGGCACTGGAATACGGGGTTCCATTGCCGAGTGAATCTTTTCCCCACGCCCAGACGGTTCCATCCTCTTTAAGAGCCAGACTATGAAACCGTCCTGCTGCAACCATCGTTACACCCGATTTCGAGCTCTCTGCTGCAACCGCGGAACCAACCTCCGCTGCGGCTGCCTGAAAGGGCAGAAGCAGCGACATCAGCAAAAATCCACAAACCCAAAGCATACACCGTCGTCTCACTCCATCTTCACTCCCATCTTTGTTTCACTTAAATCTACCATATTACGGAAGTCTATTGATCTGCCCGTTGCACTATACAAATCTGGTGTAATTGTCATAACAGAGGGTAAAGTTAAAGACTAAAGATCGTCCCAACGGCACTTTATTATGACGGATTGTCAAGCCAAGTGTGACAGTTCACCCATGAAGGCTTCGCAGTCCGACTTCCATTGTAGACATTTCCCAGGACTATTGATTAGGTGGATAGCATATGTCAACTCCTCATCGGATCCCGTTGAGAGATCATGTCCTTTGGGGAAGAACGAACTTCCGTAAGAGACCGTTAGCATTTCCGGTGGATCCGCACTGCCATAAGGAGTAAGGATCTGCAAATACACTTTGATATCATGGCGATTTTCTAAAGCTGTATAGCAGGCAAACTCCTTACCAGATCGGTTGTGGCTGTCTTGAAGGCACTACGCGGGTACTGACTGGTCGTCACACTAAAGAGGCGATCTCCATTGAATCAGCGGTGCGATCAGGCATCTTTACAGCGAAGTAGAGGCGTGTTTTACGTTCGCTCGGTTCTATGTACTTCGCGATCTGCTCTGGTGACCTGCTGAATTTCTGGGGCATTGGTAGAGTGATGACGATTGAGTTTTTGACCAATGGATCTCGATGACCAGCCTAGTTTAGGCAGCGTCTCTAGTTGTGCACGTTCAATTATGCTAGGAACGGAGTAGTTTATGATGGGTTCTTCAATCCGTCTTCATTAAAAAAATCCGTCTCCCCGGTCAGCCCTGCCCGAAGAAACGGATTTTTTACTCAGCCCTTTTTTACTCCATCCGCATCAAATAACCGTACGTACGCTACAAGCTCCGCCCAGTTGACCCACGACAGTCCCACCTTCTGGTCGGCCGCCCCATAGGCCATTACGAGATCGTCTCCGACAAGGATCCCCGCGGTCGTGAACAGGCACGGCGTCGGATAATCCGTCGGCATCTCCCACTCCTGCTGCGCATACATCATGCGTTCGGAGCAGCGGTGCGTCACGACCGGAAAATCGTCCTCCTGCTCCAGCACGATCAGGAACGACTGGGTGTAGCCGAAGTGCGCATCCTTTTTGCCGTGGTACGCGACCAGCCACTCGTCTTCGGAGATGCGCAGCGGCGGCCAGCTCGCCCCGATGCGGTTCTCCTCCCAGTCGAACCGGCCGGCCGCCAGCAGCCGGTGCTCGGCTTTCGGCGAAGCGAAGTCCCCGATCTCCTCGGCCGCCGCCAGGTAGATCGAAGGGCCGAGATCCGCCCCGTCCGGGAAGGCCGCCGGGGTCATGGGACGGTGCAGCATGACATACTGCAGCCGCCCGTGGATCTTCATCCGCTCAGGGAACAGGAACACATCGCGGTTGTCACTCACATGCCCTTCGGTCAGCGGGCCCACATAAGCGAAGGCTTCCTCGTACCGGCGCGCCTTCAGCTTGTCGAGGTCAAGCCGGTACAGCACGGTAACCGTCACATTCGTCCGGCACGTTTCGTAGAATGGGCCCTCCCCCTCCTGCGTCCACTCCGGCACATAATCGTAACGGGTCTCAATGGGAGGGTCCCCATCCACCAGCCAATACGGCCCGGGCGGGAACAGCCGGCATGCAGCCGAGAGATACAGCTGCCCCTCGACCGGAAAAATCCGTGGATCTTCGATGCAGCCGTTGGCGTAATTCCATACCTGCCGCCCCTCCGCATCCGTGACCTTCAGCTCCTCTTCCTCCCAGCCCAGCTCAGGGGCCAATGCCGGACGCGAGAAATCCGCAGCCCAGGTCTGCCCCCGGTCATGGCTGACGGCATAGCCAAGGAAGATCGGGTAGGGCGGGTATTTGCCCTCGCGCTGCTTTTGCGGCCACGGCCCTGTCGCCCGGAACAGCATATGCAGGGTATCCGCCTCCTCCGGGTCCTGGACGATCGCCGGGTTGAGCACCATCTTGCTGGCCCAGTCGCAGCCCGGCTGGGGGACCAGCACCGGCTCCGGCGAATAGAAAAACTGGGGTTTCATGCCTCTCTCCGCCTCCTTATCAAAATACAGAGATATACGGCGGAACGAACCGCCTGAAGAAGGGGGCATCGGCTGCCGCCCCGGCTTTGCTTGTCGATGATGCCGCCTTACCGTCCTGCGGTCCTGTTTTCACAGCTGCTCTCCGCTTGAAGCCGCCTGCTCCCCGCTCACTCTCAGGACTTCCCCTTACGGGTCAGCCCGGCAAGCTCGCTCCACTCCTCTGCGGTCACCTCAAGCAGGTCGTTGAACTGCCCGGCGCCCTGCAGCCACTCCCCGCCGTCGATCGTCACGACCTCGCCGTTGATGTAGCCGGCGTAGTCGGAGATCAGATAGGCGGCCAGGTTCGCCAGCTCCGCCTTCTCCCCGACGCGCTTCAGCGGCACGCCCTGCACCAGCTTCTCCGCGAGCTCCGGCGTCGGCGCCAGCCGGCTCCACGCGCCGTCCGTCGGGAACAGGCCCGGTGCGATGGCCGCCTGGCGGATGCCGTAGCGGGCCCACTCCACCGCGAGCGAGCGGGTCAGCGCCAGCACGCCGGCCTTCGCGGCCGCGGAAGGCACGACGAACGCCGAGCCCGTCGACGCGTACGTCGTCACGATGTTCAGCATCGTGCCGCCCCGGCCCGCTGCGATCCACCTCCGGCCAAGCTCCAGCGTCGTGTAGAACGTGCCGTGCAGCACGATGTTCAGCACCGCGTCCACGGCCCTCGGCGAGAGGCTCTCCGTCGGGCTCGCGAAGTTGCCCGCCGCATTGTTCACGAGCACGTCGATGTGCCCGTAGTGCCCCTCGACGGCATCGATCATCGCCTGCACCTGGGCCGCATCGCGCACGTCGCAGGGCGTATGGAACGCCTCGCCGCCTGCGGCGCGGAGCTCCGAAGCGGTCTGCGCCAGCACCTCCTCCCGGCGGCTCGTGATCGCCAGCTTCGCCCCGAGCTCCAGGAAGCGCTCGCCCATCGCCCGGCCAAGCCCGGTGCCGCCCCCGGTGATCAGCACCACCTTATCCCGCAGCAGCTCCTTATCGAACATGGCGGCGCCCCCTCCCGGCCTGCCGGCTTCCCGGCACGGCCGATCCTTTGTCCCGCAGTCGCCGGTACCCTCCGAACAGTCCCCGGGCCAGCCACTTCGCGGGATGCTCTGCTGCAGCAGCCTCCGCCTCGCTGCTCCGCTCGTGCTCATCGGCGGTCAGTACCGCAGACTCCACCTGCCTTAATCTCCCCTGCACCGCATTCATCCTAAGGTTTAGCCCGATCAGCGTATGATTCATCGTCTATGCCCCATCTCCTGATTGGTAGTGGTCCTTGTACTGCCCGCGAAGCTCGCGCTTCATGAACTTGCCTACAGACGTCCGGGGAATCTCCTTCAGCACCACGACATCGTCCGGAATCCACCACTTGACAAACCGTTCCCCCAGAAAGGTCAGCTCCTCCTTCCCGGCCGTCCCTTCCGCGCCTTCCTTCCATGACACAAAAGCCAGCGGCCTCTCGTCCCACTTCACATGCGGGACCCCGATGACACACGCCTCGAAGACAGCGGGATGCGCCAGCCGGGAGACGGTCACGAGCGGACTCGCATGCCCACGGGAGCGCTTTCATCAAAGTCGTTCGGAAACTCGGAGCCTGCGTCCCCGCTCTCTATCATGTTCTCATAGGAATAGCGAGGCTGTAAAGAGGTCTCCGGAAGGTCTTCCCCATCCGACATGACGATATAACCCTCGACGTGGACCAGCCGGTCCTTCACCTTCTCGAGCAGCGGCAGTATATCGCAGCACCCCTGCGGCCGTGCGGGATACGATTTCTTTTTGCGCGAACACGGAAATTCTCCTATCCAGCGGCACCTCCGTGAGTAGATTCCTGCCTTCCGCTTCCTACTGTCATCATATCAGAGGCCCCCCGCTTATATGAATGAAAAGTAAAGAAGTGCTACAATAGGGAGGTGGAGCTTTTTTCCACCCCTGTGCCACTGCCCCTCGGGCGGACCAAACACTACAGAGAGAAGGGTGTTCGCATGCCAAACCAACTGCAGCGCCAAGACGTGCCCGCGCACGAAAAATGGAATCTGGCCGACATTTACCCCTCGCCCGCCGCGTGGGACGAAGACTACGCCAAGATCGAAACCCTGATCACCACGATCAAGGCATTCGAGAACCAGCTGACCGCAAGCGGCTCCCTGCTCGCTTTCCTCCGCAGCCAGGAAGAGATGTACCGCCTGTACGAAAAGGTGTTTGTGTACGCCTCTCTCCAGCTCGCCCAGGATACGCGCGAAACCTCCTCGCAGGCCCTGCTCGACAAGGCCAGCCAGCTCGGTGTGCGGGTCAGCGCTTCGACGGCCTTTTTCTCCCCGTTCCTGATGTCCCTCGATCCCGAGGTGCTCGAAGGCTATATCAAGGAAGAGGAAGGACTGCGCTACTACGAGAGAGACCTCTACGAGGAATACAAATACAAGAAGCACGTGCTGAGCCAGGAAAAAGAGGAGGTCCTCTCCCAGCTCGGCGAGGTGATCGGCGCCCCGCGCACGATCTTCAATATGCTCAACAATGCGGACATCCGCTTCGGCAAGGTGCATAACGAGGAAGGCGGCGAGGTTCCGCTGACCCGCGGGATGTACGCCAAGATCATGGAGCACCAGGACCGCTCGAAGCGGGAGGAGGCGTTCCATGCGTTCAACAAGCCCTACCTCGAGCTGAAAAACACCATCGCCGCCACCCTCGGCTCCTCGGTGAAGAACAACGTCCTCTTCTCCCGGATGCGGGGCTATGAGTCGCCGCTGCAGCGCTCCCTCTTCAAGGACGACGTGCCGGTCTCGGTGTACGATAACCTGCTGGAAGCCACCAAGGCGAACCTGGCTCCCCTCCACCACTACCTTCAGGTGCGCAAAAAAGCACTCGGCGTCGAGGATCTGCGCGTGTATGACCTCAGCGTGCCGCTGGTCACCGATGTGGAGATGACGATTCCGTACGAGGAAGCGTACGACACCATGCTGGCAGCCCTGGCTCCGCTCGGCGACGAGTATGTGAGCGTGCTGGCCGGAGCCCGCACCTCCGGCTGGATCGACGTCCGCGAGACCGAGGGCAAGCGCTCCGGCGCCTTCTGCTCGGGCCCGTACGGCACGCACCCGTATGTGCTGCTCAACCACAACAACACGTTCGACAGCATGTTCACCCTGGCGCACGAGATGGGTCATGCGATGCACTCGTACTACAGCGACAAGCACCAGCCGGCGATCTCGGCGCAGTATACGATTTTCGTGGCGGAGGTGGCCTCTACGGTCAACGAGGTGCTGCTCATGAAGCACTACCTGAAGCAGAATCCGTCGGCGAGCCTCAAGAAGTACCTCCTGAACCACTTCATAGACGAGTTCCGCGGCACTTACTTCACGCAGGTTATGTTCGCCGAGTTCGAGAAGCGGGTGCACGAGAAAGCGATGCGCGGCGAGACCCTGAACAGCGATTCGCTCAGCGAGGTGTACGAGGACCTTTACAAGACCTACTACGGCGACGTCCTCGAGCTCAACCCCGAGGTCAAATACGGCTGGGCCCGCATTCCGCACTTCTACAACGCGTTCTACGTCTACAAGTATGCGACCGGCTATGCGTCGGCGTTCCATCTGGCCTCCCGCATCTTCGACGGGGATACCGATACGGTGCGGACATACCTGGAGTTCCTGAAGTCCGGCCGCTCCGAGTACCCGCTCGAGCTTCTGCGCCGCACCGGCGTGGATCTGCTGCAGCCGGAGCCGATCCAGGGGGCCATGGAGGCGTTCGCCGGGATCGTGAAGGAATTCGAGAGCACGTTCTGAGTGCACCAGGAATAACAGGAGCCAAGCCTCCTCTCCGCCGCGGAGAGGGGCTTGGCTTTTTTGAAAATAGCAGGATGGATGACTCGCATTTGCTCGTTCCGGTCATCCCTCAGGGAATGTGAGCCTGCTGTGGCCGAACGGCGTAACGACATCACCGCCTCATTGCATAGGGCCTTCCACGTGTGGAAATACTTTCTTTGATGCAACGATATTTACAGCCGGAGGGGGTTCTTCCATGGCAGGTTCACATGTAATCGGATTAACGGCGACGGAGCTCTCGGCTCTATGGTCAACTTATATGGGCGACAGCATCTCATTGCAGATGTCCAGGTACTTCCTTGCCATTATTGAGGATAAAGAAGTGAAGCCGCTCCTTGAGCTTTCGATGGCCTTATCCCAGACGCATTTGAAAACGATCCGGGACATTTTCGAAGGAGAGAAGTTTCCTGTCCCTGTGGGTTTAACGGAAGCGGACGTCAATCTTTCTGCTCCCCCGTTATTTTTCGATCTCTTCCCCCTCAGTTATGTGTATGCCATGAGCCGAATGGCTCTGGCCAAGCACGCCATGAATATGGCCAACGTAGCCCGTAAGGATATAAGGAGCTTTTTTTCACAATCTCTGCATTCCACAACCGAACTGTACAATCAATCGGTAGAACTCATGCTGTCGAAGGGGATCTACGATCGCCCGCCGCTGATTCCCTATCCGGATCATGTATCTTTCATTCAGAGGAAAGAAAACATCCTCTCCAGATGGTTCGCGCCGCAGCGCACACTGAACGTCATGGAGATGTCCGAAATGTTTTTCAACATTGAACGGAATTTCTTCGGCTTGATTGTGCTAATGGCGTTCATTCAAGTGGTAAAAGACGAGAAAATAAAGCACCTCCTGTTCCGAGGCAAAAAGCTGGCGCAGCATCAAATCGAATATATTAATGAAAAATTGATTCAGGATGACCTGCTCGGGACGATCATGGTCAATACCGAGGTCACCACTTCCACCGTGTCGCCCTTCTCCGACAAGCTGATTCTCACCCTTACCAACTATCTAAATTCTACTGCACTTACCTACCTGGGCAGCGCGTTATCCATGTCCACCCGTCTTGATCTGGCTGTGGAGTATACCAAGCTGATCAGTGATGTAATGCAGTATGGGAAGGACCTAACCGATCTCCTTATTGAGCGGGAATGGATGGAAGAGCCTCCTCACTCCCCTAACCGGGCCGAACTCGCAGGAGTGTAATAGGGAAAGTGTCATGAAGCCGCGCCCTGAGACCTGCTGCCATTGGGTGTTTCCCTCCTTCTTAGGGGAGGGTTTCCCCCGCCTTGCTTCTTGGGAACCGTCCACTCCTCATTCGGCTCCATCCGATGCCGTCAAAGATGATGAGTTTGGTTCATCGTCGTACTCGTTCATAGAATCCTTTTTCCACTGAAGATGAAGAAGGGGATACGGCCGGCCGGCCCCGTCGAGCTCGGAGCGGCCCTTCTGTACGAATCCATACCGCTTGTAAAACGAAGATGCTCCCTCGTTCTGTTCGTTCACATCCACTTGGAGCGTGCCGCCTTTCAGGCTCTCGGCATGCCGGATCAGCCCGCTCCCAATCCCCTGTCCGTGATATGACGGATCGATGAACAGCATCTCGATCTTGCTTCCGTCCAGCCCGATGAATCCGACCGGCTCCCGATGATCCCTCAGTGCTACCCAGATTTCAACCTCTCGCAGGGCACCGCCCCGAACGATTCCGTGGTAAAACTCCATATCCTCTTCAGTCAAAAAGGCATGTGTCTGCCGGACCGCCCGGTACCAGATATCCACGAGCTGATCATGGAATTTCTCTTGATAAGCGATAATGTCGATTGTCATGACAAGTCCTCCAAGCTTTGCTTTTGATAGGCTAACGTCTCTTCAGCAGGTATTCCCCAAGCCTATTCTACCACTCTTCTAATATATGGTAGAATAGTCGAGACAAATACATATAAGGAGTCTGTTACGTCATGTGGAAATAATCCACTTTGTCCCGCCAGGCTTGCTTTGATCTCTGCCGCCACACGGCTGCCGTCCAGCACCATAGGTTCCTTCATGTTCCTGCCGCTCCTTCGCTTGGAGATCTAAACAAAAAGAGGCAAGGGGACCTTGTCTCCCCTTACCTCTGCCAGGCGTACGGCTCGTATGTCCGTGTGCTTCCTCATGGTTCCCCATGCTCCGCCAGTCACACACAGCGATCAGTTTCTATGATTGTACATGAATCGCTGCCAATTCATCAACTGCCGCCTGTATCGGTCTTATGCTCACCCGGAAATCTGCAGCACCAGCTTACCCACCGTGTTCTTCGTCTCAAGCAGCTCATGAGCCTCGGAGGCCTTCTCGAGGGGGTACACGCCGAACACCTCCGAACGGATCACGCCGTCCGCCAGCAGGTGAAGCGCCGCCTTCGCCGCCTCTCCCACCTCCGACGGAGCGTACTGGCTGTAGCCGCCGATGCTGAAACCGGTCAGCGACCGGTTCGCCAGCCAAGCCTCCAGCATTGACTGCGGGACGTCCTCCGCCCCGCTGGCATTGCCCAGGACCACCAGCTGGCCGAGCGGGCGCAGCAGCTCCTGGCTCGCCCGGCGCATCTCACCGCCTACAGGGTCCAGCACCAGATCCAGGCCGCGGAAGCCGTCCTTGCTGCGCAGCTCTTCCGCGAAGCCTTCCCGCAGGAACAGCTCGTCGTAGCCAAGAGAGGAGGCCAGCTCCAGCTTCTGCGCACTTCCTACCGTACCGTAGACCCGGCCGGCGCCGAAATGTCTCGCCATCTGTCCGATGAAGCTCCCGAGTCCCCCTGCTGCGCCATGGACCAGCACGTGATCCCCCTGCCGCAGCCTCGCCACCTGCCCGAGTGCCATATACGCGGTCGTCAGGTTCACAATGCTCGCTGCGGCGGTGCACAGATCCAGACTGCCGAGCGGCCCGTCGAGCGGGACCGTAAGCTCCGGCCGGGTGACGGCGATGGAAGCGTAGCCCCCGAGTTCGGTCAAGGTCATGGCAGCCACCGGCTGCCCCACGCGGAACCCCTGCACGCCGGCCCCGACGGCCCGGACATAACCGGACACTTCCAGGCCCGGTACGGCCGGCAGCGGCACCAGATCACCGAAGGCTCCCCGCCGGAGCAGGACATCCACATACCCTACGCCTGCATACACGACGTCCACCGCCAGTCTTCCCGGAGGCGGCTGCAGATCCGGCAGCTCCTTCACCACCAGCTCATCTGCGCCCATAGGCCGGTCAATTACCATGCTTTTCATCTGTTATGCATCCTCCCCGGATTGGTTGATAACACCATGCTAGACGGCTCCGGGGAGTGCAGCCACAGCATGTTTATACTAGTAACAGGATTACCAGGCTGCCGGCCGCTTCAGGTACTGCCCAGCAGGCTCATCAGCTTCGACTCCGTCTCTGTTCCGGCGACCGGCGTATACACACAGCAGTGGAGGTCCGTTCTCCCATTGAGGCTGGCAAAAGAGTGGATCTCAAACGCAAGCTCCCCTGCCCCGGGGGCGATCAGGCTGATCCGGGCGATTTTCTTCAGCTGGATGTCGTGCCGGCGCCACAGCTCCTCGAATACGGGGCTGCTCGCACACAGTCTCTCCACCGTCTCCCCGAACCACGGGTCGCTGCGGTGCTTGTCGCAGTAAGTGCGGAAGACCGCCGCGGAATACGCTGCGAATTCATCCCGGTTGACCAGGCGGTCCCAGAGTCCCGCGTCCTCGAAGAGCAGCCGCATCATCACGCGGTCGCCCGGCTCCATCGAAGCGAAATCCGCGATCACCACGGAGGCCGCCCGGTTCCAGGCGAGCACTTCGGTCCGGTCATTGCTGATAAAAGAAGGGTACGCCAGCTGGTCGATGATGCGCTGCCACTCGGGGCTGAAGCCCTCTTCTTCGGGGGCGGGAGGCTCTGCGGCCTCCGGGGAGGCCAGCCTCAGGAGGTGCGTCATCTCATCCCCGCTGAGCTGCAGGGCCCGGCCGATGCTCCCGATGACCTCCCTCGAGGCCGTCACCTCGCGCCCCTGCTCCAGCCAGGTGTAATAGGTGGCGCTCACCCCTGCCAGATAGGCCACCTCCTCCCTGCGGAGTCCCGGCGTTCTCCGCCTGCCGAACGACCCGGTAATTCCAGCCTGCTCCGGCTGCAGCCGCTCGCGCCGGGATTTGAGAAAATCCCCCAGAAGCTTCGCCCTGCTGTCTGCTTCCGCCGGTCTCATCGCCGCTTCCCTGCCTGCCATTGTTCCTCACCTGCCGCTTTCTTCCTTTTTTTCTCATTGTAACCTCTGCCCGGCCCCGTACGCCATCCCCCTCTCGTTGTTCTCATCCCTGCCCGGCAGTCATATCTCCATCTTCCCAAGCGTAATATTACTAAAGGCAATAAGACGAAGGAGGCTGGGTCCCTTGGAATATGTCCTGCTCGGACTGCTTGCGCTGCGCGGGCAGACCATCTATGAGCTCAGCAAGAATATGAAAAATACCGTCGCCCTCTTCTACAGCGACAGCCTCGGCGGCATCCAGGCGGCCCTCAAAAAGCTGATGGACAAGGAGTGGATCTCCTGCATTGAGATCGTGGAGCACGGCAAGCTCAAGAAGGTGTACTCCATCGAAGCGCCCGGACGCGAACAGCTGCTGGACTGGCTTCGCTCCCCGATTCCCATCGACAAGCTGAAGGATCTGGCGGTCGCCCGGCTGTTCTTCCTCGGACTTCTTCCCGCAGCGGACCGGACCCGGGTGCTTGAAAGCTATGCGGCGTCGCTCACGGAGATGCACCGGCACCTGACCGCGCTGGAGATCCAGGCGGCTCTGATGGAGCCCGAGATCCCGGAGGACAAACGGGACATCTACCGCTGCCAGATGCTCTCGCTCCGGTACGGCGTCGACCAGTATGCGTTCAGCGCGAAGTGGTATGCGGAACTGCTGCAGAATATGAGAGAGGGGGGCGGCCGCAGCGATGGGAGTCTCCACGGTGCATAAGGTGCTGCGCGCAGGAGGGGCGCAGGTTCATTACTATGTCTCGGGCCAGCCGGACCGGGAGCTGATCGTCTTCCTGCATCCGGCCTTCGGGGACCACCGCTGCTTTGACGGGCAGCTGGGCCATTTTGCCGATAACTATCGTGTCGTTACGGTGGACCTGCTCGGCCACGGGCGCAGCCAGGTATACGATGCCGGTCTCGGTATCGAGAGCACGACCGGCCATCTGCTCGGCATCCTGGCCGAAGAGGGCGCGGAGCGCTGCCATCTCGTCGGTGTGTCGATGGGGGCGCTGCTGGCACAGGCCTTCGCCTTCCGCCACCCGGGGAAGGTGCGCTCCCTCGTCTCCGTCGGCGGCTACTCGATCCGCGAGGAGCACCCGGAGATCGTGAAGGCCCAGCGCGCCGAGATGCTCAAATGGCTGCTGATGGGCATCCTCTCCATGCACCGCTTCCGCCGGTATTTGGCTTCCGTCACCGTGATCCGTCCCGAGCAGCAGGAGCAGTTCTATGAGATGGCCTGCTCGTTCACCCGCCGCTCCTTCCGGGTCATGTCCGGCCTGCGCCACCTGACCGGGATGGCTCCGGACCGTCCCGACGGCCCCCCGCTGCTTCTGGTCTGCGGGGACCGGGATCTGCCGGTGGTGAAGGAGGCTTCGATCCGCTGGCAGGAGCAGGAGCCGCAGAGCACCTACGTGGAGATTGAACATGCCGGCCACTGCGCCAATATGGACGCTCCCCGGACGTTTAATGAAGTGGTGACGGCCTTTTTGAAGCGGGGCGTTTGCGGGTAAGTAGGGGTAAACGCGCCTAAGGCAGGAAGGAGCAAGGGGAATGAGCGGAAGCCGTGAGGAGACCAAAATGGAGGCCGAACCGACCAGAAGACAGCGCAGGGCCGCGATTGTGACCGGAGCCAGCAGCGGGATCGGCAAAGGGATCTCCCTCGTGCTCGCAAGAGCGGGCTATCATATCTCCACCGTGTATAAATCGAATGAACTCGGCATCCAGGAGCTGGAGCAAACGGTAAAGGGGACCTACGGCCGCCAGTTCCATGCGGTGCAGGGGGATTTGTCCGATCCCGCCTTCGTCGAGCGCTATGCGGCGGAAGCGATCCGGGAGCTGGGCGAGGTGCACCTGCTCGTCAATAACGCCGGAGCCGGCTTCGGGAAGCATCTGTTCGATATCGGGACAGAGGAGATGCTCGCGTTCATCCACATCGACTTTGTCGCTCCGATGCTGCTCATGAAGCACGTGGGCCGGCACATGAAGGAGAAAGGCATCCGCGGGAGCCTCATCAACATCACCTCCACCCGGGCCGAGCGGGCCTACCCGCATGACTCCCTGTACGGCGGGATGAAGGCGGGCCTGCGCCGTGCGGCGGAATCGATCGCCATCGAGCTGGCGATGCACGGCATCCGCGTGAACAACGTGGCGCCCGGCGCGACCGAGATCGAGCGCGGCAGCGCCGCGTTTTATGACAAGCTCGGCGAAAAGATCCCGCTGCGGCGGGTCGGCCAGCCGGAGGATATCGGGGAGGCCGTGCTGTGGCTCGCCTCCGATGCGGCCTCCTACATCACGGGCGCCTCGCTCAAGGTCGACGGCGGTCTGATCCTTCCCGGCATGCCGGAGAAGGACGATGAGACGACGAAGTACTACGGCTGGGAGCCGGTCCGCACGGATCGGTAGAAGGAGCGGCCTCAGCGTTGACGGCGGGTCCGGGGAAGGATGACGGGACGGCGAAGTACTGCAGCTGGGAGCCGGTCCGCACGGTTCGGCAGAAGGAGCGGTCCGTGTGCGACCGGCCCGGGGATGCGAAAAGCGGAGCCTGCAGGGAGAGGCTCCGCTTTTTGGGTCCGTTTTGTGGGTGGGATCGATGCGCCCGCGGCACTGGGATGCGGTGCAAATGCAAATAGCGGAACTGAGATTCGTTAAGTTCCGTGCAGGAAGGGCCGGTCTTGCGATAGAGGAACTGAGATTCGCTATTTCGGTGCCAACGGCTGTTTTTCGATGGATATGCGGGCAATAGCGCACCTGAGTTCCGCTATCGGCCGGGAAATCGTGGGAAATACTCGAATAAGGAATCCTAGTTCCTTTATCTCAAAAACCGGTGTCTATCCAGCCGGTACGATACCGGGAACACCGGTAAGGAGACAGATCGTCCGGCTTGGCACGCCGGTCAGCACACGAAGCGGAGCCTGGCAGCCCGTTTCGCGACCCGATGGCCTCCGGCTCTATGCCGGCAAGCAAGGCTTGGCGGCCAGCACAAGACAGGGGCTCCGGGCGTGTGGAGCACCGCTTCATCCGCTTGTGCTTGCAAACGCCTGATGGCCTCCGGCTCTATGCCGGCAAGCAAGGCTTGGCGGCCAGCACAAGACAGGGGCTCCGGGCGTGTGGAGCACCGCTTCATCCGCTTGTGCTTGCAAACGCCTGATGGCCTCCGGCTCTATGCCGGCAAGGCCCGACGCTCAGCGCAAACAGGGGCTCCTGACATATGGAGCCCTGTTCCGCCTGTCCGAGCTGCAGCCCCTGCCTGAGCCCCGCTATCGTCCGCCCATGCTCCAAACGCCAGCCCTCCCGGCCCTTTGCCTGGAGCATGCTAGGATCTTCCTTTCTGCTCCGGGTCCGGCTGATTCACGCGGAACTTGCGCTCCTGCTCGTTCTCCTGCGGAGCAAAGGCCGGATCGATCGGATGGCTGTCCATGATCTTCTCGCTCGCCGATTTGTTCTCCTGCTGACTCATCTCCTGTCACCTCCTCCGGGGCAGCGCACGGCTGCCGGGTTCATCGCGGCTGCCAATCTTCCCACATCTCCTTGACGGCCTGCAGCTTGCCTACTTCGAGCAGCCCGATCACCTCGGTGTGCAGCAGATCCGACCAGCCGGATACGATGGTGCCGTCCTTCATCCGGGCGACATATACGATCGATTCGACCGTATCATCGTCTTCGATGACAGACAGCAGGTGGTGAACCAGCGCCCGTGGCGGAAGTGCATCATCCATGACGGTTCCCCTCCCTTGTTTCCTTCGATCTCAATACGGGCCTTCCTGACCCGCTTCCTCCCGAAGCGTGCCGACCGCAGCAGCAAGCACGGCAAGAGGGTCTTCCTCCGATTCGGCGCGGAAGGGGGAAGCATGGGTCAGCGCCCACCCGATCTCGTGCAGAATCCAGGTCCACAGCTCCTTCTGCTGCCTTTCCGAAGCCGGATCCCCCGGTTCTCTCACAGACCAGACCAGCTCCGTCAGCACGGCCTGGAATGCCCGCCTTCGGAGAGCAAGGGGCTCCTCCTCCCCTGCCGCGGTAATGCTGACCCGCAGACCCTCGTTATACTGGATCTCCAATCCGCTGCTCTTCTCTTCCCTCTCCACGATCATTCCTCCGTCTTACGCAGGAAGGCCGGGCTCACCGTTCATGGCTGACCCGGCCCGGCTCCCTACTCGTTTCTTACGGAAATATGGGAATTGTCGAGCTTATAGTTTTTTCCTTGGCTGTGACGTTCTCTTCTTCCTCGCCGTTCATGGCACTGGCCAGGTTCGCCGCATCCACGGTCTGCTCCTGCTGGTCGATCCCCGCTTTGGTTTGCTGATCCATTCGAAAATCCCTCCTTTTCATTGGAACATCAGTTACTGTCCCCCGCCCGGTTGTAAATATACGCCAATCCTTCCAATCGGCTTCCGAAGACACTCCCGAGGGAATTCGGCATTCCCTCCTGCACGGTACGGTGGGCGTCTACAAATCAACCCAAAACAAAAGACACTCCACTGAGCAGCCGGAGTGTCCTTTAGCTTTGGAATCTATTCATTTTCTGCATCGGCCGGATCCCCTTTGTCTGCCGCCTGGATCTCTCCGAAGGCTCTCACCGAGGCACACGCGCCGAAAACCGGGTTCAGCTCCTCCTTGGTCAGGCTGGGCTGTACCCGGTGCGAGTCGACCCGAAGCTCTCAGCTTCGTCCGAAGCCTCTTCAGTGAAATGGTGCCCTTAAGCCTGCACGGCGTTCTCGTCCTTCGGTCCGTAACGCTCCTTCGCCAGGTCGATGAGTCCCCGCATCGTCTTTTTGTCCTTCTTGGCGAAGGACAGGGAGTCCTTTACCGCTTTGGGGATCTCGGCCGTACGCACGATCTCCTCGATGATAGACTGCATCGTCTTCTCCGTCATGACACCCGCTAGCTTCAGGGCGAGGAGGGCCGTGACGATCTGCGCCGCGTTCAGCGTTTTTTGTCGGTACTGCCTTGCCATATCATCCTTGACTTCCTGTATTTGAAGTTCATTCATCATCCTTAACCCCTCCAATCCACAGCCCATTCTACCAAAAAAATCACAGGGTGTCTCCTGCCGCGCGCTCACAGTCTGCGCCATTCCAGTTGAATTTAACACTTCATGCAGAGATCGAACGGAGGTATGAACGCATCCCAGGCCTGCTGCAGACACAAAAAGAAGGAGCCTCACGGCCCCTCCTTCCTTCTGAAGCTACGCCTGATTCCTGTTCTGCCGGCTTGTCCGGAGCACAGGATGCGTTATTTATTCTTGCGCTCGGGACGGTCCTGGATCGGCACCAGGTCCACGCCCGCTTCCTCGGCCAGATCAGGGTATTCCGTGACGAACCAGCTGTCCCAGCCGCGGTTCTCGTCCCGGTCGTTGCGCCACTTGTCGAGCCGCTGGGCCGCTTCCTCCTCGCCCATCTCCCGCAGCTTCTCGATCACTTCCATTTTTCGTTCAGGTCCCTTACCGGACATGTCAATTCACCCTTTCTCCTTATTAGTCCTCTCTTCTTACTTGGACGGGCTGAGGAGGTAAGAATCACCAGCTTGGCGAGAAATCTCCCGGCCCAAGGATCGCTTGTCAACGGCCCGTGCTTCGGGTAGGCTTATAGAACAGTGAGATGTAAGATCCATCCAACATGTAAAGGTGAGAGATAATGATGGCCATCTGTCTTGAATATGAGCTCGTTGAAATCCGCGGCACCACGGCCGTGTACCGATTCGGACCCTGCGGGCAGCCCCTGGATGGGATATTCGTAACGGATCTGTCTGCATGCGTTCATGGAGAACTTGCTGAAGATACACCTATGAGCAAAGTCGTAAGGCTGATGAATGACAAGCAAACCCAAGCCATGGCGAACAGGGTCTTCAGTAAAATATACAGGCATTTTCGTGAGTCCCATGAGTATCCGGCCAAGGGAGGTTATTACGCTTAACTTTACTTGGCAACCGGTTTACCCCAATCCTCCTGCCTCCGGACCCAGATGCCCCGGATCAGCGTATACAGCATGATAATCGACAGCAGTGTGGTCGAATACGACAGCAGCCTCCAAGGATAGAGGTCCACTACCTTGTAAGTGAACGGAACAGCCTCGAGCATTACGATGATAAAATGAATCGTCGACTTCCGGAGCGGCAGCCGATCATGCACAACGTTCACCACCTTGGTCAGCAGCAGCATGTAAATGACCGACACCAAGACCAGCACAACCCCCGACCAGGTGGGTCCCCACAGCGAATCCACACCCTCCACCTCCTCCGAATTCATGATATAATTGGAAAATCCGTTCCTCTTATTCCGTTTTTAAACCAATTTATACAGTTCAAACCAAACGTCTGTCCGGAGGAAGGATGATCGATGGACCTTGGTTGGCTGCCGCTGCCAGGAGGACAAGAGAACCTATGAACCGTGATGAAATCGTTAAACTGCTTGATGATTCAGGACTTGAGGCATACCGGGAGGCCATCGCTTCCTGGATTTTTCCATCCCATCAGTTACATCTGCAGCCGGCGCAGGAGGAGCAATTCCCGTTTGGCTCGAGCAAGGTGGGCGGCCGTCCCGACCTGCCTCCTGATGTGGAATGGCCGATGTGGAAGGATTACCCCCAGAGCTTCCTTGCCCAAATCAATCTCGCGGACATTCCCCCCGCCCACGGCCTGCCCTCCCAAGGACTGCTGTCCTTCTTTTATGCCGTTCAAGGGATGTTCGAGGACTCGGAGTTCTATGGTGATCCGGATACCTGCCGTGTGATCTATACCCCCGCAGAGCGGCTGGATGAGATGACCCGCCGTCCGGCGCCGGATGATCTCCAAGAGGAATTCACCCTGAAGCCGAACCGGGTGGACTTCGCTCCGACCTTGTCCGTTCCCCCTTCGGAGTCCGCCTTCCTGGAGAGCCTGGGTCTTGGCTGGAACAGCAACCGGAAAGATTTTGACAAGTATTGGAGAACATTCCTGAAAAGCTTCAACAAACGCCAGTCCGCCGGAAACTGCATCCACCGCTTCCTCGGCCATGCCGATCCGATCCAGGGAGATATGCAGTTCAGCTGTGAGATGCATACGCAGGGGCTGTCATGGGAGGACATCCGGGAGTCGGAAGCGGAGCGTCAACGCGTGCAGCAATCCGCGCTGGGCTGGCGCCTGCTGCTGCAGATCGATTCCGAGGAGGAGAAGACGGGCATGATGTGGGGCGACGTCGGACGGGTTTATTTTTGGATCAAAGAGGAGGATTTGTCCGCACAGCGGTTTGACCGGGTGGTATGTGAGATGCAGTGCTGCTGAGTTCGACGGAAGGAAATGCTAGGCGGAAGAATCCATTGGGCGGGCATTGTCCCGTCACCCGCTGATTCCTCTCGTATGTCTCAAAGCCGGCCGTTCGGACAAAAATAAAGCACCGCAGCTGCCTGCGGTGCCTCCCGTATAACCTGTCTGCTTATCCCTGCTGCGCTGCACTCGGATCCATGAAGAAGACTTCCCAATGATGGCCGTCCACATCTTCGAAGTTCCACCCGTACATAAAACCGTAATCAAGCGGCTCCTTGGCCGGCTTGCCTCCCGCCTGACGCACCTTCTCAACAATCTCGTCCACGTGGGCTTTGCTTTGTGCGGTCAGCGCGAGGATCACTTCGCTGCTTCTGGCCGTGTCGCAGATTTCTTTGGTGCTGAAGGAGAGGAACTTCTCATGTGTGAGCAGCATCGCGAAGATCTGCTCGCTGATGACCAGACAAGCTGCCGTGTCATCGGAGTATTGGTCGTTGAACTCAAAGCCTACCGCCTCGAAGAACGCCCTGGACTTCTTCAGATCCCGAACGGGAAGATTGACAAAAATCATGTTCGCAGTCAGTGCCATCTTTGAATCACCTCATCAGAATAGTTTGGAACGGCTTCCCTTGTGTTTTTGACTTCTTGATCATATCAAAGTGCGGCTCCGAATATTTCTTACCGATTGCGGCTTTTCTTCAGGAACCCTGACAGACTGTTGTCACTGTGCCTCCTTATAATAAGGGTATAAAGTCAATCAGAGGAACAAAGGAGATGTTTCAAATGCCAAGCGCCGTAACGATGTATCAATACCATGCCTGGGCCAACCAAACCCTGCTGAACCGGATCAGCGAGCTGCCTTCCGAGGTATACACGCAGGAAGTGAAAAGTATTTTCCCTACCGTCGCCAAAGGCATGGCCCATATCTATGCTGTCGACTATACCTGGCTGGAGATCCTGAACGGCGTGCCGATGCCGGAAGCTTTGATTACCTGCCGTCCGTTGGAAGAGGAAGCCGAGCAGCTGAGCATCCAGGAGCTCTCGGAACGGTTCAGACTCCTGTCCGAACGGTATGAAGCCTTCTTCCGGAAGGAGACGGACCTGGAACGGACGGTCCTGCTCGATAATCCTTACGTCACCGTGAGGGAAACGAGTTTGGCCGAGATGGTGCTGCAGGTGGTCAATCACGCGACCTATCACCGGGGGAACGTATCGGCCATGCTGCGGCAGATGGGCCACGCCTCGACGATGACGGAATACGCGCTGTTCTGGTATATGGGCGGTGCCCAGGATACCGGGCGGGCAGCTCCGGCAGGCAGAGCCCAGTAAGGGATCACCACGGTCAGGGGAAGCCCGGGAAGATCACCGCGGAGCCCCGCGATAAGACAAGACGGACTGCCGGCGCAGTCCGTTTTTTGCTGTTTGGCAGGCGAGCTTGTGTGCGCCGCTTACTGTCAATCGCTCACTCCGCTTTACTTTTTCCTGTGCATCCAGGAAGACCCGGTCAATGCCAGGTACGTATTCGCGGTATAAATCGATTTGTTCAATATCAAAGACAATAAACTCGAAGTTTTTGTGACATGGTTGTAATGAAATTCCACTTTTAACTCAAATCATTCTATTTTTTTCGCAGAGGAAGTAGGATAAGATTTGGTATGAACTCGCAGCAGAGAAGGCGTAAAGAGAGGCTGCAGCGGCCTTCTTCGCCCCGATCTAGAGGTGGGGTTACGTTACCGGTGAAGGAGGAATCACTGGCGGGGAGCACTTTCACCCACATAAGAAAGCGGATACAATGCGTGGAAAACCAAAATGAAGGAGACGATGTTAATGAGAAACATAGTCAGACCTCTGTCCATGGCGCTGGTGATGTTATGGACGTCTGCCGCCACATGCTTTGCGGATAACCCCGTAGTCCGGAACACCTATACGGCGGATCCGGCGGCCATGGTATATAACCATATGGTCTACTTGTATACCGGACACGACGAGGCTTCCGCCACCGGCACAGGGTATGTCATGCGGGATTGGAAGGTATATTCCTCCACGGATATGGTGAACTGGACGGATCGGGGAACGCCGCTGGCTGTAAGCGCCTTCAGCTGGGCCAAGGGGGACGCCTGGGCAGGCCAGGTGATCGAGCGCAACGGCAAGTTCTACTGGTACATCTGTGCAGAGCATAAAACTATTCCGGGCAAAGCCATAGGGGTGGCGGTATCGGACAGTCCGACCGGTCCTTTCCGGGATGCTCTGGGACGCGCACTGATCACCAACGATATGACGAAGTTCTCGGGCATCTCCTGGGATGACATCGACCCGAGCGTGATGATCGATGACAACGGACAGGCCTACCTGTACTGGGGGAACACCGCCCTGATGTATGTCAAGCTCAACAGCGATATGATCTCCTACAGCGGTTCGATCAACAATGTTCCCTTGACGCAGGCTTCCTTCGGTCCTACGCAGTTTACGGAAGCGCCTTGGATCCATAAACGCAATGGACTCTATTACTTGTCGTATGCTTCCGGCTGGCCGGAGGCGATCTCCTACTCCACCAGCACCAGCCCGACGGGCCCCTGGACGTACAGAGGGGTCATCATGGCGCCGACGGGAACCAGCGGTACGAATCATCAATCCATCATCGAATTTAAGGGGCAGCCTTATTTCATATACCATAACGGCGCCCTTCCCACAGGCGGCGATTACCGTCGTTCGGTAGCCATCGAGAAATTCAACTACAATGCGGATGGGACCATTCCGACGCTCGAGCAGACCTCCACCGGAGTGAATGGGGTGAAGAACCGGCTGCAGTCCTATAATGTTCCGAATATGTTCGTGCGGCATGCGAGCTTTGATGTCACCATCGATTCGAACATCACGCCTGCCGGCGACCAGTACTGGCAGGTCGTGCCGGGGCTTGCGAATGGAGGCTCGGAATATGTCTCCTTCCAATCGGTCTACTATCCGGGATATTATCTGAGGCATTCCAATTACGATTTTGTCCTGGCGAAAAACGACGGCACGGACACCTTCAAGGCCGATGCGACTTTCAAGAAGGTGCCGGGGCTGAAGGATGCCTCATGGACCTCCTTCCAGTCTTATAACTTCCCTGCGCGCTATATCCGGCACAGCGGCTATCAGCTGAAACTCGATCCGATCAGCACGGATCTGGAGAAGCAGGACGCCACCTTTAGAATCGTGAATTAAGCGGAAGTGGAACTCAACTTGAGGTGACGTTTAGCGTAAAAGCGCGAGCATCCCCGGACCCAATAAGTACAGGGTTCCGGGGATGCTTTTTTTTTGCGGGACCCTATGAGGGTGATCTGCGCAGGGGGCCCGATCAGATAACGGGTTTCCTTTTCAGCCGGTCGATCTCCTCCGTCACCCAGCCGATCTCCGCTTCGGTTACGCACCGGCGGTGGCTGAACATCCGAAGCACCTGGGCGCGCTTCGGCTCGGGAATCCCCGGCTTGGCGCGGACCTGCGGCTCCAGCTCGGCGATATACTTCCGGTCCGCCTGCAGGTAGCCGAGGTATTGCTCCAGCGTATCCAGCTGCACCCGGGGGTCGACATAGCCGAAAAAGTTCAGCTTGAACTGAAACGTCAGCCCGATGTCCGTGCCGTGTTCGAGCGGGGCGGTCATCAGCTCATGGAACCGCTGCCGGCCCGCCTCCGTCAGTTCATACCGCTTGCGGGGCCGGCCGCCTTCCTGGGGCTCGTCCCGCTGGGTGATGAAGCCGCTCCCGACCAGGCGCGACATCAGCGGATACAGGGTGCCGGAGCTGATCTGCCGGAACGGGCCGATCGTGGATTTCAGTATGTATTGCAGCTCATATCCGTGTTTGGGTCCGATTGACAGCTCGCCCAATACAAACAATTCGTACATCTTGTGACGCCTCCATCCGGTAATAGCCCTTGCTGCTCATGCCGTGCCCTCCTGAAGCGCCTGCTCGAAGATTCTCCGATAAGGACTCACGTCCAGTTCCTTCTCCAGAGCGTCAGCGGTACGCCAAAAGGCCTCTTCGTCCAGCCGCTCGAATTCGGTGACAGCGGGATTCCTTTCTCCCCAGTCTAATTCACTCTCACTCCCGGCGGGGGCGCAAGCTTCCTCCATCAGCACAGCGGCTCCTGCTGTCTGCAGCCGCCGCCGGCATCCGCTGCCGGTGGAAGGCCCGCTTTCCAAAGCGGGCCCCTCCCGGCTTGCCGGCTTCAGCCTAGTGCCGGGCGGCACGCTGTGCCAGCATTCTGCGTACGAAGACGGCCCCGATCATCATCGACACGGCCACCGATACGGCGCTGATAGTGAACAGCGTCGGGTAGCCCAGATATTCGGATACGGCGCCGAGCAGAATCGAGCCCAGCCCGATGCCGAGATCGAAGGCAGTCAGGAACGAGGCGTTGGCCACGCCCCTGCGCTCCGGATGTGCAATCCGCAGCGTAGCGGCCTGCAGGGCCGGCTGGGCGCCGCCCGTGCCGATCCCGTACAGCACGGCTGCCGTCAGGACCCCCGGCAGGCCTGAGGAGCCCGCGAGAACAGCCAGTGCCGCCACTGTGACCCCAAGTGCCGGCACGATGACAGCGAGCTCGCCGTGCCGGTCCGACAGCGAGCCGGCCAGCGGGCGGGTCAGGGTAAGCGTGATGGCATAGGTGAGGAAGAAATGCCCGGCGTTAACACCAATAGACTGTGCAAAGAGCGGCAGGAACGTCGTTACCCCTCCGTAAGCGACCGCAAGGAAGAAGACGCCGGCCGCGATCGGACCGAGCGACTTGTCGAAGAATACCAACGGGCCGCGGGAAGCCGAAGGCTGAAACGGCGTTCGAACACCGGACGCCAGAAGCAGCGAGACGGCCGATAGTCCGGCGGCGAACAGAAAGAGATGGTGGTAGGAGGACTGCTCCAGCACCCACAGACCCAGCAGGGGGCCCACCGCCATGGCGACGGTCATGGACGCGCCCGCCCACCCCATGCCTTCGGCCCGCCGGGAGGCCGGAATGCTGTCCGTGATGGCTGTGAAGATGGAGGTCGTGGTGAACGCCCAGCTTACCCCATGAAGCGCGCGCAGGATCATCAGAGCCGCAATGCCGAACACCCAGTCGTACAGATACATCGCAGCCGTGAAGGCCAGCATCCCTCCAAGAATGAACGGCCTTCTGCCGTACCGGTCCAGCAGGGCGCCGACCAGCGGACGGCAGACCACCGCCGCGATCGTGAACATGCCCGCCGCAAGGCCGATCTGCGAATCGTTGCCGCCAAGCTCCCGGATGAAAAAGGGCAGTGTAGGCAGCAGCAGATAAAACCCCGTTCCCAGAAACAGCATCCCGACCGTAAGTGTAATGAACGATCGCGTCCACAATTTGTCCATGCCGATCCCTCCCGATCCAATGGATGAATTCTCTGGCTAAGCCTGAAAAAAATGAATGTCAGCGAGAATCTAATATGTCGTTACGACCCATCGTTACGACATATGATACAGCCATTTCCTGGATTTTACAATCCCTTTTTTTCACCTGAGTCCGTTGATTCCCGCTCCCCTGCAGAATGGCGGAATGTCAGTGCCCACTGACATGCAGTTTGAAAAAATACTAGGGAGCCAGCCCCCTAGCAAAAATCGCCACGCTCTCCTCGATCAGCGGGTCAAGGTGAATCCCCGGCAGCGAGGAGCCCGCTTCCAGGTCGTTCATGAACATCCCGAAGTTCAGCATGAGAAACGCTGCAGCCTGCAGCTCCGGATCTCCCGGCCGCATCCTGCCCTTCCCGGCCATCTCCCGAAAATAAGAGGCGAGCCCCTCCATGAGCTGAACGGGGTGCTTCCGTGTTCTCTCCCGGAAGCCCGGCAGGTGGCCTTCATCCTTGATGCTGATCAGGATCATCTTCCGGTTGGCATTCATGAGCATATGATAGGTCCGGGCCACGAGGAGAAGGTCGGTTCGCAGCTCCCAGACCAGCTTCTCGTGAAAGAGCTTCATCATCTCCGTCCCATAATGATACCGGTCGAATGCCGTCTCCAGCAGATTGCGTTTGGTGCCGAAGCGCCGGAACAGGGTCTTCTCGCTCAGCCCCGCGGCATCGGCAATTTCCTTCGTCGTAACTCCGTTGTACCCCCGGTCGGCCATCAGGTCCACCGCTGCGCGGAGCAGCTTCTCATCCGTGTCCCGGGGAGGATGATCGGTCATCCGAACGCCCCCTCTCTTTCAATGTCAGTGAGTACTGACATTCATCTTATTCCTTATCCTGGAAGATGTCAATGGGCATAGGGCCATCTTCCCGAGTCTGCCGTTTACGCTTATCGAAAAGCTTGTCCCCCGCCCTGTTTCAACGGAGCGCAGAGCGGGTAATCATCCCCAAACAACTGTTCAGAATTTTTGGAATATGGCCGGTCATCTTGTACTACATTCGCTCCTGCCACATATATGTAAGTAAAGGAGAGTGATGGTTGTCATGGATGAAAAGGCACAGTACATTGTCAAGGTGGACGATCAGGATCACATCTTTGATACGTATGCGGAATTCTGCAACTTCATGTCGGATAACAGCCAGGCTGTCATCCAGGGAATCGAGAAGCTGGAGGATTAACCCTGACGCGCGCGTTTCAGACGGACCGATCTCCTTCCAGCATCCCCAGCTAACCCGAAGGCTTAGCCCGGCCGGATCCCCGAGCCGCTAGGCCTTTTTCGCATGCGTCCGACCCCTTCAAAGCTTCACGGCCTGCCTGCTTTGGCTCCGCCCCGGGCGCCGAAGGTCCAGTTCACCAGGAAGATGCCCGCAAAAATCAGCGCCCCGCCCGCAGCGGTACGGCCCGTGATTTCTTCGCCGAGTACGAGCCACCCGGACAGCACCCCGAAGAAGGGGGCCAGGAACAGAAATGCGCTGGTCCGCCCGGGATCTCCCCGGCTCAGAAGATAATACCAGGCAGCGAATTGAACGATGGAGCCAAGCAGCGCCAGATAGAGAATGACGCCGACCGATACAGCGTTCCACTGCAGCTTCGGCGTTTCGGCCAGGAGACTGAGAACCAGCAGGATCAGTCCTCCGAAGAGCATCTGGTAAGCAGTGAGCACCGACGTGTGGAATCGCGCTCCCCAAGCCTTCACCAGCAGCGTGGCGGCCGCCCAGGAGAAGGCGGAGCCGAGACCGAGCAGCGTGCCGGCTTCCAGGCGCAGCCCGCCGCCGAGCGTAACGGCTGCGCCGGCAAAGCCGGTCAGCACCCCCAGCCACTGGACGGGCCGGTACCTCCAGCCCCTGAACAGGGTGCCCAGCACGACGACGAGCAGCGGATTCATGAAGGTGAGGATCGACGATTCCCCCGCCGTGATGGTCCGCAGGCTGAGGAAGATGCAGCCCATGACGCCTGCGGTCTGCAGGGAGCCGATGAGCAGGAGCCGGCCCCAATCGGCCCGGTCCGCGGGAAGCGGAAGCTTCCGGAGGCCGGCCCATCCGGCCATCAGCCCGCCGGCCAGCGTAAACCGGATCCCCACAAGCAGCAGCGGAGAGACATAAGGCAGTCCCAGCTTCCCTGCGGCAAAGGACGAGCCCATCAGCGAGGTGGCCAGCAGCATCAGCAGCAGATATGAGATGGGATTCATGTGTGTGCGTCCCCTCCTATCGGGAGATGAATATGTTATTCCTTATGCGATTGTAGCATGGGAACACTTCGGTTATGATCGAAGTATGAAATCATCTTCTGTGATAAGGAGAAACCTACGCATGAGCATTCCAGGCCCTAACCTCATCTCTGCCGCAGCCCTGATCGCCGACCCGTCGCGTGCCTCCATCCTGCTCAGCCTGCTCGGCGGCAAATCGCTCCCGGCCGGGGAGCTCGCACGCAGCGCCGGGGTCTCGCCCCAGACGGCCAGCGCCCACCTGGCCAAGCTCGTCGAAGGCGGCCTCCTCGTCCGGGAAACGCAGGGCCGGCACAAGTACTTCCGGCTTGCCGGACGGGATGTCGCCCATGCGCTGGAGGCGCTGCATGCCATCGCCCCGCCGAAGCCCGTCCGCTCCCTGCGGGAGTCCGACCAGCTCCGCGCGCTGCGGCAGGCGCGCACCTGCTACGATCACCTGGCCGGCCGGCTGGGCGTCGCCGTGACGGAGCGGCTGCTCGAGCTCGGGTGGCTCGAAGCTGACGGCAGCCGCGACTTTGCCCTGACAGAGCTGGGCCGGGAGCGGTTCGCGGACCTCGGCGTGCACGCCCTGGAGTCCGGCGGCAGGCGCCGGCATTTTGCCCGGCAGTGCCTCGACTGGAGCGAGCGCCGTCCCCACCTGGCCGGGAGCCTTGGAGCTGCGCTCACTGCCCGGCTCTTCGAGCTGCAGTGGATTGAGCGGCTGCCCGGCGGGCGGTCCCTCCGTGTCACGGCCGAGGGTACCCGGGGGCTGGCGTCGGCGTTCGGGCTGTCGCTGGAGCCGGCACCCGGCAAGCCCTAGCCGCGCCGCGCGCTGCACCGTGCCTCCCGCACCAGTACCGCTCAAGGATCATCCCTGGCGCGTTTGCAGTTCCTTTGCACACAAAAGAACCCTGTCCGGACCGAAGGTCCTGGCAGGGTTCTTTTGTATTATTTTTAAAAATATTATGGAGTGCTGCTGCTGTTGAATTCGTAATAGAAGCGCGGACGCTCCCCCAGCATCACCTGGTAGATCTCGTAGTTGCTCTTCATCGCGCCGGCCAGGAACGTCTTGTAGGGCCTGTCCGCCACATTGAGCAGACCGGAGTTGTAACGCTCCGCCCAATCGCCGATGCCCTGCCAGTACCTCCCCGTGCCGGCCTGGTCCACGTAATTGAACCAATGCACACCCACGACGTAGCTGAGGCTCGCCGCCCCTTCCACATAATTGCGGTAGCGCAGCTGCCGGTCGTTCTGGTTCAGCGCCGCACCCGGTACGAGAGGCTTCAGCCCCTGCTCCGCCGTTCCGTAGCCGAACTCGCTGAAGAGGATCGGCTTGCCGCCCGACTTGGCATGCACCTCGCTCAGCAGGTCGGTCTCCAGCTTCCGCGTATAGTAGTTGATGGAGATGACATCCATGTACTTGCCCGACGCCTCGGCCATGATCTCCCTCAGTTTCGTATCGTGGAAAGGCGTAGTGATCCAGCGGTCGCCGAGGAGCAGATGATTGCTGTCATACTTGCGGTAGATCCGCGAGACCGTACCGTAGAAGGTATCCATATAGAGCTCGAAGAAAGCGTTCATGTCATGCCATGAGGCCGAGCTCTTCAGGGGCAGCTCCTGCTCCTTCGCCTCTTCGAACGAGGCGAAGGCGGTTCCCCAGGCCGTATTGAATGCGGCGATCGTGCCGTACTTGGCCTCGAGCTCGCTCACCAGCTTCAGCTTGATGGCCGCCCTGCTTCCTTTGAGCCTAGGCACCTCCCGGCGGAACTTGTGGTAATCGTACTCGTTATCGAGAAAATACCCGATCAGCATCTCGTCGTTCTCATGCTGGGGCAGTACGGACGCGAAGGTCGCATCGATCTTCTGCTCCGCATCCGGAGCGAAGATATCGAACAGGGACAGTCCCGGTACGCGGGCCCAGTCCATCCAGCTCAGCGGCAGCATCCGCACATAAGGGAACGCATTCTTGCTCCCGTACTGCTCCGGCGAGAAGCTGCCCGCCGTATTGAAGCCCCAGTCCTTCAGCCGCCCCACAGCCTCCGTGTAGAGAGCGCTGCTGGTCGGGAACTGGCCCGTCTTGCGGTACTTGTTCGCCATGTAGTAGGAGAAGCTCCCCGGATCCCCCGGGACAAAGGCCTGCTGGTACTCCCCGTCCGACGGCGGAATCCACTCGAACTGCTCCTCCCGTCCCTCTACCTTAGTGAACGTCTCCAGGTTCGTCAGGCCGTTGACCCCGAGGCTGAAGAAGACGTTGCCCTCCGGCGTCTTCAGCACCTTCCGTCCCCCGGCATCGCCGACGGCGAAATAGCCCGTGGCCTCCAGGCCGAACCGTTCGGCGCTGCCGTCGAGCCCGCCGAAGCGGTCCCACTCCTCCGGCGGCGCCAGGCTGCCGTAATAGGCCTCGTCGGCAGCAGCGTCATTGCGAAGCTCCTGCTCGCTATGGACCCTGCCTGCGAAGGGGTTCGTACCGAGCTGTCCGAAGCGGTCCACCTTGATGGCATCCGATGCATTCAGGGTGTAGGTGCGCAGAGGGCTCGGCTTCAAGCCGTCCTTCACAGCGTAGGTCTGCAGCTTAGGGAAGCCCGTGAGCAGCAGCGGCTCCGAATAGCGCCGGTACGGCTGCTCCTCCCCAAGCCGGTAGAAGACCGCTGCACCCGGGGCAGCGGAAGACAGCTCCGCCACCAGTCCGCCGGCGGTCCGGGTGGAAGACAGCTGCACGGACGCCGTGCTGCGGTTCAGCGTCACCTCGGCAAGCTGCGAAGCCCACGGCTTGTCGGTGGACGCCGGCAGCTCGATCTTCAGGTAGCGGATCCCTTCCTCGGACGTTACGGCTTCGTAGAGGTAGCCGAGCCAGCCGCCGGCTGAAGAGTTCGTTCCATACGCCTCCGCTTCGATCGGCACGTAAACCGTGCCGTCCTTGGAGCCGTACAGCCGGAACTTGTCCCCTCCGGCAGCCACATACTTATACACCGTCATCGTCACGGAACGGATATCTTCGTCGGACCGGTAGATTACCCACCCTGCAGCGGTCGACGTCCGGGCCAGACGGCCGGTATCCCCGCCATAGTAATCCGGGTCGGTGCCGGTCAGATACACATTCGAGCGGGAATGGATTCGGCCCGTCGTCTCGAGCCCGTCGGTGAAGCCTTCCTTCACCTGAGGGGAAGAGAGCAGGAACGGTGCCGTCGCTCCGGACTCCCGGCTGCCGAGGAAGGTCATCCCGTCGGTTTCATTGACGAGCGCCAGGCTGATCTCCGTTAGCCCGTGCTGCCGGGCCTCCCGGGCATACGCCGTAATGTCGAACTGCAGCCAGCCGGATGGACCGTAATCCAGGGTTAGGCTGTCCAGCAGCTTCCCATAGGTCATTCCGGTGACGGTGGAGGGAGCCGGATCGTAGGCGGCTCCCGTTACGGTCGAGGATCCGGACACGGGCTGCTGTCCGTACACCGCCTCCGTTGTGCTGGAGGAGGACTGTCCATAAACCTCGTCTCCCACACTGGGGGGAGAGCTTCCTCCATAGACCGTCCCCCCTACCGATGAAGGAGGCGCGGCTCCATAGGCGGAGCCGGTCACGGTCAGCGGCTTGTTCGCATAGGTTAAGGTCCCCTCGGACCACGCCGGAGAGACCGAATACAGCTTCAGCGCTGCGGGCTGGCGGGAGCTGTCCGCCGCATACCCGTACACCTGCAGGGTGACCGTATCCCCTTCGCCGATGACCTCCGGCAGCCGGAACTTCAGATAAGCCTCCCTGCTCCGGAATTTCTTGAGCAGCAGCGTGTTCGTCTGCCCGTAGACGGCCTGGGGTACACCGCTGTCCACGAACCCGTCCTCGAAGACTTGTCCGATCCGGCCCTCATCCTCGGCCGGAAGGGGCACATAACGGTAGAGGGACACGCGGCTCGCCGCCGTCCCGGTCAGGACAGCACAGGTGCGCAGCTCCATATAGTCCAGGACGTCGATCGGCCCCCCGTAATGCCTGCGTGTGCGGGACGACCGGGGATCACTGCCGTCTGTCGTATAGTAGATCGTAACCCCTGGCGTCTCGGACCTAAGCACCACCTTGCTTCCGTAGGGAACGAGCCCTCCGGGCAGGGACGATTGAACGCTCCCCGGGCCGTTCAGAACCACCTTCCCCAGGGTGGGCGGCTCGCCGGCGGATCGGGCGTTATAACGAATTTGAAGATAATGCGCGTCTGGCGGGAGCCGATTCGCTTCATAGCTCACCGCCTGCAAGTACCCGCCGTTCTCATAGACACTAGCCGTAACCGGGCTGTATGTCATCCCGTCCGGGGATACATAGAAGGTGGGATGGCCGTGCCGGCCTCCCGCGGGCGAGTAATAAGCACTCACGGCAAAAGAACGAAGGGGATCCTTCGTCCTGTAAGTTACGTACTCCCCTCCGGAACCGCCGGGCACCGCACGTGTCGGGTCCTCCGCCGGATAGTCCGGAAAGCTTCGTAAACTCAGGGAATCGGAACGGTCGTACACCTTACTCCAATCGGTCAGGTCGTCGATCAGGACCGCGGCACCGGCCGCAGTCCCTCTGCCGGACATCGGCAGCAGCATGGCTAGCAGGCTGCACACCAGCAGCCAAAGCATCCAGTTACGAAACAATCCATTCAAAACAATCACTAGTTCATCCTTTCTCTCATCCACGTTGTCCGCGACACTAAGCCCGGATTCTTTTGCCTACATAGAACTTGCACCAGGTGCGGCTGTAGCGTACGCCCCGGATCTGCACATAGTCGTCATCATACCCTTGAATGATGCCGCTGCAGTCGAGCCGTCGCTCCGTCTCGGGCTGCGAGAGCCAGATGTGTACGGGCCGCTGAAACAGCGCAGCGGCAAAGAGTTCTGTGCCAGAGACCAATTCTTTGTAGTCCCTGCCCATGTAATTGGGATTTTTATACATATTATACCACCTCCACATGACAGTATGGCACAAGTTGAGGGCCACGGCAATTGTTGGCGCTTTCTTTAGGGAAACGCCAACAAAGCCAGGCCTCTTGTAAGGCGCTGACTTCGAATCGTAGGGCGAATGGATTGGGGCTGCTGGTACGATCTGGTAGTGTCATGTGTATAGTTACCCGCGGAAGGAGTAGATGAATCAGCCCAGTGAGTAAAAATTCCATTATTCGGAAGGGATATGTACTTGGTCCATAACAGTCCCAATCCAAATCCCATTCCCTGGTCAACCGAGTTTTGAAAAGGTATAGATTCCTGTTATCCCCCGCCATCCAGCACGGCTTTTCCGAGAAAGAAATCTGAAGAATAAAAATCTGAAGAATAAAAATCTGAAGAATAAAGCCACATCCCTCCGGTAAGTCCACGGCCTCTTCGAGCCACGGACCCCATCCAGGCACATCGGAACATGGAGCTGCAGGAGAGACAGCATCGGTCTGGCATTGGACATAGGCCGCTTGCTCCGGCTGTCGAACAGAAAGTTCCCGCCAAACCAGCTGACCCACCGACGCCATAGGGCGGGAACCTCCGATCACTGCGGGATCTTTTCTCCGCGGAACCGCAGGTGCCTTATGGGCCGATTGCCATTTCAATGGCCCGGAGGACGCTTTGTTTCCATAGCGCCCTCTTCCGTCCACTTTATTGACCCTTGATCGGAATCCGGATCGTGAACTCGGGGTCCGGATCGTACGGATTCTGGGACACCGGGTACACCTCGTAATGCGTGAGCTCCGTGTCCTTATTCAGGACGTAGCCCTGCTCCGAGATCCACTCGTAGATCAGCCGGTACGTCTCTTGGATGTCCTGTCCTTTGGCATGCCCGCATTCGGCATAGGCGAGGGTCGGGACGCTGATCTCCAGCATGCCTTCGGGAATCCCCGCCCCGGGAACCGTCTCCAGCACGGCATAGTGAACGAAGCCCTCCGCCTCGGGATGCGCGTGGTAGGAGAGGCCGAGCAGCTGCTCCGGGTTCACCTGACCCGCAATCTCACCGAGCCTCCCGCGCAGCTCCTGCTGAACGAGCCGGATGCCGCCTGCGGCCGCCTCCGCGAACGTGCCTTCCCACCGCAATCCAACCGCCCGAAACGCCGGCTTCTGAATCACTTGGGCTTCCAGTACTCTTGTCATGCTCCCGCCTCCCCGTGAACGTTTCCTGAACTATTCGATAAGCGCCCGGTGATTCCCTTTTTTTGTCATCCGTCGATTTTAAAAATAGAGGATAATGACGAACACCAGGGCAAGCACGAACCGGTAAACGGCGAACCACGAGAGGCTCAGACGCTTGATGAGATTCAGGAACGTGACGATCGCAAGCATCGCCACAAGGAACGCCGTGCCGAGTCCTGTCAGGAACAGCGGAAGATCGCCGATGGACAGAAACTCCCGGCTCTTGTACAGGTCGTAGGCGGATGCGGCGAACATGATCGGCACGGAGATGATGAAGGTGAACTCCGCCGCCGCCTTCTGGCTGGTCCCGAGCAGCATGCCGCCCGAGATGCTCGAGCCCGACCGGGAGAAGCCCGGCCAGATCGCCAGGCACTGGAACAGCCCGATGCCGAACGCCTGCTTGTAGGTGATGTCATCCATCGTCTCCGCAGTCACCCTTCCCCGGAAGCGGTCTGCGGCAATCATCAGCACGCCGCCGGCGACGAGTCCGATGAGCACGGGCGTCGGGCCGAAGAGGTGTTTTTTCATATATCCGTAGATTGTCAGTCCCGCCACCAAAAAAGGCACCAGCGCCGCTCCCACATGAAGCGGGTTCAGGCCAGGACGCTCCAGCATCCGCGGGGAAATCCGAAGGAAGCCGAAGAACCGCCTCCAGTACAGCACCAGCACCGCCAGCACCGCGCCGAACTGGATCACGACCTTGAAGGTCGAAGCCTTGTCCCCCTCGAACTCCAGCAGATGTCCCGTCAGAATCATATGCCCGGTAGACGAGACCGGCAGGAATTCGGTCAGCCCCTCGACGATGCCCATGATGACGGCTTTCCACAAATCACTCATGCTACTCTCCTTCTTCCCTCGTTACTGGATCTCTCTCTTCCGTACCTTCCTCTTCCGTATCTTCCTCTACTGGATCTTCCTCTACTGGATCTTCCTCTTACTGGATATCCGCACGCTTAAAATAGATCAGCGTCGCCACGAATCCCGCCAGGGAGGCGAGGCCGACCGCCAGGTACGAATAGTGGATCGGGTATGCGTCCACCTGTCCGCCGCCCGCAATCACCTGCACGGCCGACCAGGGGAAGAGCGCCTTATAGTCCCTATTGGCCAGCGCCACATTCCCCATCGTAATCACGGAGGTGAAGATGATCGTGGGAACGTAATTCTTGAACAGGAAGGTCACGAACATCGTCGGCGTGGACAAAAGAAACAGCAGGCCGCCCCCGGCCAAATACTGCCCGAGCGAATGAAGCAGCACGTCCGCGTCCAGGCCTTCGGCTCCGCCCAGCAGTCCGGCCGCCAGGGCCAGCACCCAGGCGGTCAGCGTCAGCACCGCAATCCAGAGGCAGAGCAGGAGCAGCTTGCTGACAATCAGGCTGGTCCGCGATACGGGAATCGTGAGCAGGTTCTTCAGCGTATCCTCCGTGTATTCGCGCTGGAACAGGTACGCGGTGATCACCCCGTAGAGCAGCGTCCCGATCAGCAGCATCACATACAGGTTCGTGTCCTCGAACACCTTGGCGAAGGTCACGGTTTCGCCCGGCCGCCTCATGTGGAAGTCCAGCAGCCCAAGGAACATCATCGCCGGGGCTGCGGCCGCCCCGATCAGGCTGACCAGGAACATGCGCGCCCGCTTCAGCTTCAGCAGCTCCGTATAGAGCAGATTAACCAAAGCTTCCTCCTCCAATCTTCCTCACAAAATAATCCTCGAGCCTGTCCTCGCTCACCGTCATCCCCGTTACTTCGATGCCGTGCTCGACGAACAGCTTGTTGATCTTCCCTTGCTCCCCGATGTGGGAGTAGATGCGGATGCGTCCCTCATCCCCCACTTCATAATCGTGGATGTGCCGGAATTTCTCGAGCAGCATGGCCGCCTTCGTGTCGCTCGACACCTGGAATTCGAGATACCGCCGGTTCTGGCGCCGGAGCTCCTCCAGGGATATCTCCTCGAGCAGACGTCCGTGGTGGATGACGCCGATCCGGTCGGCGAGCTGCTCGACCTCCGGCAGGATGTGGCTTGAGATCAGGATCGTGATCCCACGCTCCCGGGCCAGCGAGGAGATCAGCCGGCGGATCTCCTTGATCCCGATCGGATCGAGTCCGTTCGTCGGCTCGTCGAGGATCAGCAGCTCCGGATGATGCAGGATGCTCCGGGCGATGCCGAGCCTCTGCTTCATGCCGAGTGAATAGGAGCCGACCCGCTTCTTCGTCTCGCCCAGGAGGCCGACCGTCTCCAGGGCTTCTTCAACCGCATTCTTCTTATGTACGCCCATCAGCCTGGCATTGACCGCCAGATTCTCCCGTGCCGTCAGGTTCTCGTAGAAGCCGGAGAACTCGACGATCGACCCGATCCTCCGCAGGATCTCCTTCTGCTTCTCCTGCAGCCGTTCGCCGAAGATTTCGATCTCTCCCTGCGAAGGGCGGATCAGGCCGAGCAGCATGCGGATGGTGGTTGTTTTACCCGCCCCGTTCTGTCCGAGGAACCCGTAGATCCGGCCCTGCTCCACGTGCATGTTCAGACGGTCCACCGCTCTCTGCTTACCGTAGATCTTGCTCAGCTCCGTCGTGCGGATGACAGTGCCCATGCGGCGCCTCCTCTCCTTCGTGTGGATATCCACCGTTACTTCATCATCATAACGGGCAGAGTTTAAGCCCCGCTTATCGAGTTCTTACCATTTCCTTAACCGGCCGCTCCAGCTGGCAGCAGGGCATCACTGTACGGCACACGGCGGACCGTCAAGGCTGCTCCGCGCGTCGGAAAGCCAGCATAAACACCGTACGCACCCCCGGCTCGCTCTCGGCCCGGAGTCTTCCCCCGTTCTTCTCCGCCAGCGCCCGGGCGATTGCAAGACCAAGTCCGCTCCCTCCGTCGCGGGACGATCTCGAACGGTCCCCCCGGTAGCTGCGCTCGAAGATGTGCGGCAGCTCTTCCGCCGGGATGCCCGGCCCCCGGTCCCAGACCTGCAGCCGGTATTCCCCGTCCTCCGCCGCCAGCTCCACGCCCAGGACGCCGCCTTCCCCGCCGTACCGCAGCGCGTTCTCCAGCAGATTCGAGAGAATGCGCTGCAGGCTGAGGCGGTCGGCCGTGATCCGGCAGCCCTCCTCCGGCAGACGGACCTGCAGCTCGATCCCCCGCTTCTGGAGCTCGGGGAGCCGGGAGATCAGCGCCTCCCGGGCTTCCTCGGCGAAGTCAAGCGGCTCGGGGCGCAGGGGCAGATCGTCCGCGTCGAGCTTCGCGAGATGGAACGTCTCATCGACGAGACGCTTCAACGCATACGCCTTCCGGGAGAGGATCGCCACATATTCCTCCCGCTCCCCGGGGGTCGGCGCCATCCCGTCCCGCAGCGCATCGACGTAGCCGATCATCGACGTGAGAGGGGTTCGGATATCATGCGAAATGTTCGCGAGCAGGCTCTTCCTTGCGGCCTCGGACCGGATCGAGCGGGCCTGCACCTCCGCCAGGCGCTCGATGAGCCCGTTCACCGCGAAGACGGCCTCGTTCCATACGGCATCCCCGCCGGCCAGCAGCCGGGCGCCGCCGTGGCCCGCCAGGACGCGGTGCAGTTCGGCTGTCAGGCCCTTCAGGCGGGCGGTATAACGGAGACTGCTCCGCAGTAGTAGCAAGGAGACCGTCACGACCACAGCCCACAGGACGCCCCGAAGGAGCCCCGCCGGCCCGTTCCAGCCCCAGCCCCCGGCCTCGGTGAACAGCAGTCCCCCGGCGGCCGTCAGCTGCAGGAGGGGCAGCAGCCCTTCGTTACGCTTCATGAGGCTCACCTGCGAATTTGTACCCGATTCCCCATACGGTCTGGATGCGTTTCGGGTCGGACGGGTCGTCTTCGATTTTGAGACGGAGCTTGCGGATATGCACCATCACGGTATTGTCATCTTCGAGATACTCGCTGTCCCACACCTGCCGGAACAGCTGGGTTTTCGTGAACACCTGGTGGGGGTGCGAGGCGAACAGCTTCAGGAGCTGGAACTCCTTGGCGGTGAGGTTTACCTCGTGCCCGTCCTTGGTTACCGTATAGGTCCGGGTATCGACCGTCAGATTCCGGAAGCGCAGTACGGCATGATCGCGGCTCCCGCCCCCGCCGGCGTCCGCCTCACTGCCCAGCACTCTGAAGCGGCGCAGCTGCGCCTTCACCCTGGCCATCACCTCGTGGATGCTGAACGGCTTCGTGATATAATCATCGGCCCCCATACTGAGGCCGAGCACCTTGTCGATCTCCTGATCCTTGGCGGTCAGCATGAGGATCGGCACGTTCGAGACGGCGCGGATGCGCCGGCACACCTCCACGCCGTCCAGACCCGGCATCATCAGGTCCAGCAGAACCAGACTGTACGTCTGCCCCCCGAACCGTCGAAGCGCCTCCTCCCCGTCTGCGGCCAGATCTACGCGGCACCTTTCCCGCTCCAGATAGAGCCTGAGCAGCTCCCGGATTTCTTTCTCGTCATCGGCGACAAGCACCCGAACTTCTTCCATCGTTCCTCACCTGTTCCTTTTCTCTCTAGTGCGTCACAGCCATCCGGCCTTCACCGCAATGATCCTAAGGGCAGACGGTAGATCCCGCCCAAATGTTTCAATTCCGGTACTTTTCCCCCCGGAGATCCCGCCCGTCCCGCGATTTTCCCTTTCCTTCCTGTCCCTTTGGGGGTGGAGGAGGTATAATAGAGGAACATTCATTCTTACTTTCTCACATCATTACATGCACAACAGGAGGATTTCCCTTATGCCCAGCGGAATGCTGCAAGGCCTTGCCCACCGGTACGAAGCGCCGGTTCAGTATAGATTGAAGCTCGACGATACCGAAATCCCCCTCAACGACTGGATCGGTGAGACGCTCCACATCCAGTTCACGGGAGAGATCCGCTGTGTTCACTGCTCGCGGAAGATCAAGAAAACCTATAACTCCGGCTACTGCTATCCCTGTTTTACCGAGCTGGCCGAGAACGATCTCTGCATCGTGAAGCCTCATGAATGCCACTTCGATCAGGGGACCTGCCGGGACCCCGAGTTCGCGCAGACCTACTGCATGGTTCCGCACTATGTCTATCTTGCGGTGAGCAGCGGCCTGAAGGTCGGCCTGACGCGCAAGGGCAACCAGATGAAGCGCTGGACCGACCAGGGCGCGATGCAGGCGATTCCGCTGGCGGAGCTGCCGACACGGAAGCTCGCCGGCGAGCTCGAATTCGAGCTGAGCAAGCACGTGATGGACAAGACCGACTGGCGCAAAATGCTCAAGGGCCAGGTCGACGAGATCGACCTGCTGCGGAGCCGGCAGGAGATTCTGGCCTACGTGCCCGAAGCGTTCCGTCCGTATCTGCTGGATGACGAGGAGGTACATGAGTTCGTGTATCCCCAGCTCCAGTCACCCGAAAAGATCAAGACCTACGATCTGGCCAAGGCTCCGCTCATCACGGACCGGCTCATCGGGATCAAGGGCAATTACCTGATCTTCGAAGGGGCCGTTCTCAATGTCAAAAAATTCAGCGGCTACAAGGTGAATATCGACATCGCAGCCCCGGTGCCTGCCGAGGAGGCCGAAGACCAGCTCGTATTCTAAAGACTGTTCTCATCCTGCCATCGTATCATCCATGATCTGCAGAGCCCGGAATGAAACAGCCCCCGATGCATCCCATCGGGGGCTGTTTTGCTTGACATGAACAAAGCAGGGAAGAAGCGAACCGCCTCCGCTCTTCCCGCTTCGCATCCTCTGAACAGGCATGTGAACCGGGAGGTGTCGAGGAACAGCAGCTTTTGAAGCCGCTCCGTACCGCCTATTCCTTCCGAAGCTTCAACACCACATACCAGATCGCCAGCAGGAGGGGCACAGCGAACGTTCCTAACCAACCGATGGCTGGCGCATACGTTACGTACTTTCTGCCAAACAGGGCAAACATCATCAACAGGATGATGGCGAACGGGGCTGCTTTGACCGCCGTATCGAATTTCATGCCGTACCTCCTTTGGGCAAGCAGGGGGAAGCTGTTGAGGTTTCTGGGGGATTCCCTTACGTAACAGGACAAAATGGGAACCATTTACTGTCAAATGCGAAGGGTTTTCTTCCGGCTCCCGCTGTCCTATCCTCCCGGTCCCGCAAAAGTATCCTACCGGGTACTGCCCCTTCCCTTCATCCCCATGCCATAATGACGGAGTCAGCCGGTAATTGACCGGCTGAGCGCAGGATGAAGGAGGACATCATAACCATGAACCCGCTTACCGAAACCAAGGCCCCTTCGGCCCTTCCCAAAGAAACCCGTATCGGCAGCTCCCTGGCCGCTTTCCGCCAGGATCCGCTTGAGTTTATGACGCAGCTGCACCGCACTTACGGCCACGCGGCCGTCTTCCGGCTAGGCCCCCAGCGCTTCCATGCTTTGTTCCACCCGGATCTGCTCAAGGAGGTGTTCGTTACTAAGGCCGACTCCTTCACCAAAGCCGGCACCTTCGACGAGCTCAAACGGCTGACCGGCGAAGGACTTGTGCTCAGCCAGGGCGAGTTCCACCAGCGGCAGCGCCGCATTCTGCAGCCCAAACTGACGCGCACCCAGATTCAGCGGTTCGCGGACAATATGGCCGCCAGCACCCTCACGAGGCTGGACAGCTGGAAGGACGGGGACACCCGGGACCTCACGCACGATCTGTTCGCCATTACCTTCGACATTATCGCCAGCACCATGTTCAGCTATGATTCCCGCAGCGAGCTCGACATGATCGGGCAAGCCTTCGACTCCGTCAACCGGATCGCCTCGGAGAAGATCCGGCAGCTCGTCCGGCTGCCCCTGTTCGTCCCCACCCGGCAGAACCGCGAATACACGGGGGCGCTGCGCACGCTCGATGATATCGTGTTCCGGCTGATCGGGGAGCGCCGGGCCCAGGGACCCGGGTCCCGGCAGGATCTGCTCTCCGCCCTGATGTCCGCCGTGGACGAGCAGGACGGCTCCGGCATGACCGACCGCCAGCTGCGTGACGAGATCATGACGATGTTCCTCGCCGGACATGAGACGTCGGCCCATACGCTGGCGTGGGCCTTCGACTTCCTCATGCGTCATACCGAAGTGGAAACCAAGCTCCTCGAGGAATGGGAGCGCGTCCTGGGCGGCCGGCTGCCGGCTGCGGACGATTACCCCGCGCTCGAGTATACGCAGAATGTCCTCTGGGAGACGCTCCGGCTGCGGCCTGCCGGGTATATTACCAGCCGGACGGCACTGGAGGACGTGGTGATCGGTCCGCTGTCCCTGCGCCAGGGAGAAGTGATTATGATCAGCCCCTACCCGCTGCATACGAGCGACAAGTACTTCGACGCCCCGCTGGCCTTCCGGCCGGAGCGGTTCGAGAACGGGCTCCTGAAGTCGCTGCCGCAGATGGCTTACTTCCCGTTCGGTGCCGGACCGAGGTCCTGCATCGGCAATCACTTCGCGATGCTGGAGATGGTGCAGATTCTCGTCGTCATCGGCCAGCGGTACCGGCTCCGCCATGTGCCCGGCCATCCGCCGGCCGTCCCTGAGGCGCTGCTCACGCTTGCCCCGAAGGGAGGCATCCGCGTTACCGCCGAGCGGCGTCAGCGCTAAGGACCGGCTCACTCCCCGAGCAGCAGGCCGGCAAGCTGGATGCGCTTCGTGATTCCGAGCTTGGCGTAGACGGATTTGAGGTGCTTCTTCACCGTCACCTCCGAGATATACAGCCTCGCGCCGATCTCCGGGTTGGAGCAGCCGCCGAGCACGAGCCCCGCGACTTCGCGTTCCCGCTCCGTCAGCTTCTCCCACAGCGGGGAGGGACCGGCGGCTTCTCCGCCGCTGCCGCCCGCTTCCGCAGACGACGCGGTCTCGGCAGAGGTCTTCGCCGCATCCGGCTTGCCGAGCAGCCCTTCGAAGAAGGAGCGGAGCTTGGCGCCTCTGGCATCGAGCACATAGGTTGGAGCAGGCGTGACGCCGTCATAGTTCCGGTGCTCGGCCTGGGGCACCTCGCTGAACCCGAAGCCAATGTAGGCCTTGCGGGTAATCTCCGTAGGATAAGGCTAGCAGATGAGGATGCCGCCCCGGCCGATATACGAATAGATGAGATAGACCCCTTCCGTGCGTACGGCCGGATTCATGAGGTCGGCATAATCCGAGCACCGCAGGAACCAGCCGGCCGGGCGCTCCGGCGGAGCTTCCAGCGCCCGCAGCTCGCCCGGGGACAGCGACCGGAGATACGGGCCGCAGAAAGGGTCCCTGGTCAGCCAGGTCAGGGTCCCCTTGTGGATGGGGATGTTCACGGACAGAGCCTGAGTTCCCCCTTCCGCATCCCGCAGCAGCTGAATGGATGACGGCTCGAGCCGGAACACCTCCTCGAGGTCCAGGCCGGCCGAATTGTACCTGACCGCTTCCGCCGAGTAATCGATGCGGAAGCTTTGGCCGGTCTGGGGATCGGTCTCCCAGCCCCGGATCGCCGTCATGCTGCTCCTCCGTCCCTCAAGATAGGCGAGAGCATCCCCGAGCGAGGATTCCGTCACCGTCTCCCAGTAGTACCGGCTGCGGGAGCGCTCGGCCGTCAGGGCCGGCAGCACCTCTACCCCGGCATGGCGGAACAGCTCGCCAACCTCCCAGTCCATATTCTTTCTTCCGGAGGCGGCGATGATCTCATCGGCATAGTAGGCCGCGATCCGGTCCTTGATCTGCCGGTGCAGCTTCGGCGCCCGCTCCCTGAGCCGGGCCTCCGTCGTCTCCCGCATCAAGTCGTGCAGCTGCCAGCCTCTCTCCGACTTGCGGACGAAGGATAGCCCGGTCAGCCGGTCGAATACCTCGGCCGGCACCTCGGCCTCCAGGCTCGACGAGAGGAGCTCCTGGTCGAACACCCGCAGCACCGAAGCCGCTTCAACCAGCTTCCGCAGCTCCCCGTCCGGGACTTCCCGGAGCCAGAGGGCCGCCACCTCCGCGAACCAGTCGAGCGGCGCGGCTTCTTCCCAGCTCCCGCTGAGGGCATGGGCGGCTGCCGCCAGCGACAGGGACAGCGGGTGGCCGTGCGTCTGGCGCCAGACCCGCTCCTTCTGCTCTTCCTCCCGCACCCCGCACTGCTCCAGGTAGCGCATGCAGTCGGGCCTGGAGAGGTGCTCCACCGGCAGCTGGCGGACACGCTCCCTCCAAGCAGGCGATCTCATCCACCCGCTGCCGAGGGCAAGCCGTCCGGCCAGCAGCACCAGTGCCCCTTCGGGCAGCCACGGGAGCAGACGGTCGCGGAGCAGCGCCTCGATGTCCTGCATCTCCTCGAACGTATCGAACGCCAGGATCAGCCGGCGGTCCGCCGGCAGGCGTTCGAGCGCCGCCAGCCAGCCCATTCTTGCAGGCTGCAGCGCAGCAGCCTGCGGATCCGAACCTGCCGGCGTCACCCCCTGCAGCTGCCGGAGCAGCGCTTCGAAGAGCCCCTGCTCCGTATGCACAAAGTCGCGGCTGTCGAGCAGCAGGGCCGTCTCCCCCTTCTCCTCCGCCTCCCGGAGGAACTGGCGGAGGAGCGTGCTTTTGCCTACCCCGCCTGTGCCGTACAAGTGCAGGATCGTCAGCGGTCCCACACCCTCACCAGCGCCCCGGCGCCGCTCAAGCAGCGCGCGAAAAAGCTCCATTTCCCGTTCCCTGCCTACGATAAACTCCGACTCACGGTCGGCAATCCGGTTCGTTCCTTGCGGCATTCTCTTCACCCGTATTCCTGATTTGGTAGCCACAGTATATCAGAAAATTTCCCGGTCCAGGAGACGATTTCCATGTTTTGTTAAAAGATTCACAGAAGCGGGCCGCAGCAGAAAAGCCGGGCACTCCGCCACGCCATAGAGCATAAACCGGATACCGCCTCGCAAGTGCCCGGTGAATCCGCAGGGGTAACCCCAGACGAATGACTTTGCTAACGCGAGTTATCCTTTCTGATATTGAACACAAAAAGGGAACCTGACTCCCCCTCTCTTGAGGCGAATCGGCTCCCTTCCGTTTCCATACAATCCATTACTTCCTGCAGCGCCCTGCTACTTTTCCTGCAGCACCGGCACCTGCTCCGACAGCGGGATCCCCAGCTCCCGCACCCCCTCGGCCAGGAGGGCTGCAATCCGCTGCGCGCCGGCCTCCCTGAAGTGCGTGAGGTCCGTGCCGTTCACGGAGATCATGAACAGGCGCTGCGCCTCGTCATAGCCCATCGCCGCATAATCGGCCAGGCTGCGGGTCATGAGGTCGACGAGCGGCACACCCTGCTCCTCCGCCAGTTCCTTCATCGCCGTGCAGTAGTCCGCGAAGTCGTTGAGGAAGACGCCGTCCTCGTAGTGCAGGCGGCCCATCGGTGTAATCAGCACCGGCCGGGCCCCATGCTCGCGCGCGCCCGTGATGTACTGCCGCAGATAGTCCTTATAGCTGCCGAACGGCTCTGTGTACCGCTCCGGCCTGCTCGGCGTCGCATCATTGTGCCCCATCTGCACGAAGAGATAGTCCCCTTCCCCGATCTCCGCGAGGATCTCCGCCAGGCGCCCTTCCTCAACGAACGTCTTCGAGCTGCGCCCGCCGATCGCCCGGTTAACGAAGAGAACCTTTGTTGTAAAATGCTCCGCAATAAACTGGCCCCATCCGGCTTGCGGCGCCCGTTCCTCCGGATACGTCTGAACCGTGGAATCGCCTGCCAGATAGACTTTGATCTTCTTTTCCGCGCTCATCGTTATCTCTCCTCCCCAGCCGTATAGACGGACAGCTTCACCGGACCGATCAGGCCCGAGGGCAGCGACTGCCCGTCGTACCGGTTCGCGAGCGTGTTCGTTACCGCTACCGTCAGCTCATTATCCCCTTCGTGCAGCAGCTCCCCGACCTGGAACCGGTACGGACTCCACATCACAGCCCCTGCCTCCCGGCCGTTTACCCAGACCCGCACCAGCTCGTGGGCTTCGCCCAGGTCGAGCACGATTTTGGCGTTCCCGCCTGCCGTGCGGCCGTCGAGCGGCAAGCTGCATTCATAGACGACCGTACCGGAGTAATGTGCCATACCCTCCCATTCCGTCCAGGACGAGAGGGAGGCGGGTTCTTCCACGCCGGGCGCTCCCTGCACACGCCAGCCGGCCGTGACCGGGATTTCCTCCGTGAGCCTCAACCGGCCGGCATCTGCAGATGCCGGGGCCGCAGACTGCCCGGGGTCGACTGCGATCACGAGGCTTTCGCGCCGTTCGATCCGCAGAGAAAGCTCTGCCCCGTGCTCTGCAGGTACGGCTGCCGCCGCTTCCACCGTCCCGTGCCAGGGGTGCCAGATTTCCGTGCGGCCGGAGACCGCAGCCGGAAGACAGAAGGCCCCTTCGTAGGCCGTCTCTCCTTCATTGACCACGCAGAAGAAGTGGACGCCCTCTTTGACCACATGGCTGATCCGAATGTCCCGATGGGCGGGAGACAGGCTGGCGCCCCGGCCCAGCGCCGCTTCGAGCAGCTCCGCCGCCCCGGCCGGCGTGGTCCGCTGCTGGCCGATGTCCGCGCCGCTGCCCCTGCCGCGCTCCTCTTCCACGGCTTCGATCACGAGGCCGCCCTGCTCCGCGAAGGTCTGCAGCCTGCTCCAGGTCTCCGCTCCGAAACGGCTGCCGTCCTCCACCAGCACGGCCCGGTACGCCTGGTCCGCGATGCGCAGCACGCCCCCGTCCAGCTCGCACGCGGAGTGCAGCAGCTCTTCTTCGAGGTAGTTGAACTCGAGCTGGCGCTCGTAGAGTCCCCTCACCGACTTCCAGGGAAGACCTGCGGGCGGGGTGAGCACCGCCACCTGTGCCTGGTTGACGCTGTCCGTCATGAGCCAGCTCATCCGCTTGATATAGCGGGAGAACCGCCGGTATTCGGGCCACCAGATGTTGTTCGGGCCCACATCCGGCGGGCGCTCGTCACGGCGCTGATCCCGGATCGAGTAATAGAACGCATGCGGGGAGATGAGATTCACACCGCGCACGAACAGCCAATCGAGATACCACTTCATCTCGTCCGCTTTCAGCGCCCAGCCGCTCTCCTTCCCGCACACCCCGAAGGCCTCGTTGAGGTTGCGCCGTCTGCCCCGGTGGCGGGCCGAGTCCGCCGAGCATTTGCCGAGTGTGCTGTGCACTCCGGTCACCCCGAGATCGTTCTCTGGAGCGATGAAGCGCCATACGACGTCCTGCCCCGGGATGTGAAAATATTTCAGCAGCCCGATATCGTCGCTTGCCGCCGGATGGCCGGTGAGGGCAACCCCGTGCGCCTCGCACCAATCGTACAGCGGCTTGTAGTAGGAGCGCGTCATCCGCAGGTAGACCGCATGCTCGTAGGCGCTGCGGATGCGCTGCGTCTCCTCCCCCGCCTCGAGCCACAGGGCGGGCAGCTCTTCCGGACCAACGCCGGCGACGAGCACTTCTTCGAGCAGGTCCGTCGTCCACGGCTTCAGCCCGCGGAGATGCCGCCGGCCGAGCAGGTCGGGCTCGTCGGTGAACATCGCGATCACCGTGGAGCCGAAGTAAGCGCCCAGCTTCGCATAGTATTTCTCGTGCGTCAGCTCAATGAACGCCTGGACCGCCTCCGGATTCAGGAGGTCGGCGGCCAGGGGCGCGTCCGCATCCCCGTCGTCCTGACCCTCGTGAATGCCCCGGATCGTCCCTTTGGAGAAGGTATCCTTGAGCACGAGAATGGACCAAGTCCCCTCGCCAGGCGGTGTGAATTCGATCGTTTCACCGGTTGAGGATTGGAGCTGCCGTGTGGCCTTCGGGTCGATCTCCTTCTCCGACACCTTGCGGACGGCCAGGACCGCGACGATGTGCTCTCCCGGAGCCCGGCTCAGCTGGAGCCGGGTGCTGCCCGCCCCGGCGCAGGGATGCTCGGTCAGCTGCAGCCCCCGGCTGGCGAAGGCCGGATTGCGCTTCACCACGAGGCCGTTCGCCGCACCGGAGGGATACATGCCCTCATCGTAGAGGATCACCTGCATGCCGAGCTCCGCCGCTTCCTTCACGGCCGCTTCGGCCAGGTCCAGGAACTCGGGCCCCAGGTAAGGCTGGGACCGCGGAAGTCCCATGCGCGGATGGAGCACGAAGCCCGCGACCTCCTTCGCGTGGAAGTCGCGGATCTGTCTTATGATTTCCTCCTTCGACAGCTCGTCGTTCCAGAACCAGAACGGTACCGGCGTGAATTCGTCGGGGGGATGAACGAACGTTTGCTTCAAACGGTCCAGCATTCGGTTGTACCTCCAGGGTCAAAAGTGGGTTGAGTTGGTTGGCTTACGCGAGGCCGGCAGCCGGTTGGTTGCCGCGTCTTCTATGTAGGTTACTTCTATGGAAGCTGCCCTATGGGTTTCGGCCTTGTTCGCTCCGCTTGAATCAGAGCAGGTCCGGTCGGCATGTGCCATGCAGGCACCGGGTTCAAGGGCATAAGGCTGCCGCCTCTGCTTTTCACGATACCTGTAAGGCGGCTTGACTGCTATAGGATTTTCTTGCAGATCGGTGTGCGATGCCCGCAAAACGCCAATTCAAAGAGGGACACCCCGTTTCCGGAGTGCCCCGTAGGTCTAATTCAGTCCGCCCAGCACCGGATGCGGCACATAGGGCTCTTCGAGACGCGCAATCTCTTCCGGTGTCAGCTTCAGCGTCAGGGCTGCGGCCGCATCGTCGAGGTGGTGCGTCTTCGTCGCTCCGATGATCGGCGCCGTCACGGGCTCTTTCTGCAGCACCCATGCCAGCGCCACCTGCGCACGGGGCACGCCGCGTTCCGCCGCCACCTCGGCCACCCGTTCGACGACCCTGCGATCGGCCTCGGCCGTAGCGGCATAGAGCGTCTTGCCGAACTCGTCCGTCATCGAGCGCTCGCTGCTCTCCTCCCAATCCCGCGTCAGCCGTCCGCGCGCCATCGGGCTCCACGGAATCACGCCGATGCCCCCGTCCTTGCAAAGCGGCAGCATCTCCCGTTCTTCCTCACGGTACAGGAGGTTGAGGTAATTCTGCATGGAGACAAAGCGCGTCCACCCGTGGCGTTCAGCCGTGTGCTGCGCCTTAAGGAACTGCCACGCGTACATGGAGGAGGCGCCGATATAGCGGGCTTTGCCGGCCTTCACGACATCGTGGAGGGCTTCCATCGTCTCTTCGATCGGCGTCGCGTTGTCCCAGCGGTGGATCTGGTAGAGGTCCACATAGTCGGTGCCGAGCCGCTTCAGGCTGTGGTCGATCTCCGTCATGATCACCTTGCGCGACAGCCCGCCGCCGTTCGGCCCCTTGCGCATCGGATAGAACACCTTCGTAGCGATGACGACCTCGTCCCGGTTCGCGTAATCCTTGAGCGCCCGGCCTACGATCTCCTCGCTCGTCCCGTCGGAGTACATGTTGGCGGTATCGAAAAAATTAATCCCAAGCTCCAGCGCCCTCTTGATAAAAGGACGGCTCTGCTCCTCGTTCAGCGACCACGGGTGCGCCCCGCGCTCCGGCACTCCATAGCTCATGCATCCCAGGCACAGCCGGGACACGACCAATCCGGTAGATCCGAGCTTCACATACTCCATTTTCCCACTCACTCCTCTTTAGCCAAGCTTATTTTCCATGATATCCCATAAAGGGAAGAAACGGAAGACACAACAATGAAGGAATGTTGAGGCACCTTTTACTGTGATGGATCAGTCAGGCTAGCCGGTATGTATATGGTGGTTTCGAAAAAGGGTGCCGCCGGAACGACCATTCGCGCCGCCGAAAGGTTCGCCCCCAAAGTCGGAATACTCAGGTCCGATGAGAGGTGGATGCGTTATTAGCGGTTTTGCGCTGCTCCCACCGTAGAAGGCGATTCTCGAATTCCGTTTGTGCTGCCCCCCGGCGTGAGAGGTGCCTTTTGTGAGATAGCGGAACCCCGTGCGCTGCCAGCCTGAGAGCTCCCAGCATGAGAGGTGCCTTTCGCGAAACAGCGGAGCTTCGATTCGCTTTGCCACCGTGAGAGGTGGCTTTTGTGAAATAGAGGAACTACGATGCGTTATTGCCACCGTGAGGGGGGCCTTTTGTAAATTAGCGGAACTCAGGTGCGTTAATGGCGCCCCGACAGGCCTAGCTCCCCATGATAGTACCCAATAAGACATCTGAGTTCCGCTATTCTTCGGGAAATGATGGGAAATAGCCGAATAAGGAATCTGAGTTCCGCTATCCGGCGCACCCAGCCTGCCACATCGAGCGCCGTGAACCACGAGGAACCGGCCCGCCAAGCAAGTCGGACGAAACCGGCCCTACCCTCCTACGCCCTCCCGCATATGCGCTTTCGCCTGCCTGTTCTGCTCCCCCGGCTCAGCGCGTAATCCGCACGCGGCCGAGGGACAGGCCCTTCGTCTCCATCCGCAGGGTAAGCAGAATCAGCCCCGCCACGCCGAGCGCGGCGAACACCGGGAACCAGGCTCCCGCCAGCCGGCCGAGCCCGATGAAAAGGCACATGGCCAGCGTCGGGATCAGCGGCTGGCCGTAAGCCCGCCACCAATCCAGCGCGAAGCCTTCCCGGTGGAAGAAGCCGATCATGGCTGCCGCCGAGGCCGCCCAGCTGCCGGTATAGATCCAGACGGCCCATACGGGGTGGACGCCGACGAGCAGCGGCACCAGAGCGATGACCGGCACGCCGGCGACGATCATCACCCAGAAGTTCGCCTTCGTCTTCCCGACACCCGCGAGGATGTTGCCGCCGAGCCGGCCGACGGAGGAGAAGAACACCCCGAGCGCCAGCAGACGGATGTACGTGCCCGAATCCTGGGTCGTATACCCCGACCCGAAAAGTAACGAGTTAAGCTCGTCCGGGAACAGGCAGATCGCCGCGGTCAGCGGATAGAGCGCCAGATTGTTGTAGCGGATGCACAGCGTGCCCCGGCGCCGGCTTTCCTCGGGGTCGCGGATGCTGTCGGCGACGAACGGCAGCGTCACGATCATGAACGCCCATGTGATGATGCCCACGAAGCCCGTGATCCGCGATGCGTTCGCCAGCTCGCCGACGGCGATGACGGAGATCGAGCCGATCATCATGACAAGGAACGGCTGCTGGAATGCCTTGGCGATATTGCCGGCCCACATCGGCACCCCGTACTGCAGCATTTCGCGCAGCTGCCGGGCGGACAGCGGGCCCCGCCACTTCGGGCGGTGCACCCGGTGCGCCCGCCAGCTGACATAGGCCGCCGTACAGGCTGACCCGATGCAGCTCCACAGGGCGACGCCCCACAGATACCCGCCGACCGGCAGCAGAACGCCCACGACCATGCCGGCTGTTGAGAAGACCGTCATGACGACCATGAAGAACGCCTGGGTCCGGAACTCGCGGGAGCCGGAGAACGAGGCTACGCCGATGTTCACGACCGATTGGAAGAGGAGGGTCGCCGCGCTGATGACCAGCGCCCCCTGCAGCTTCGGAATGCCGTAGGCTCCTGCCAGCACCGGCGCCAGCAGAACCAGAACCAGGCCCGTCAAGACGGCAAAAAACACGCTGCCGGCAACCGCGTGCCGGAATTTCACGTGCAGGGCTTCTTCCTTATGCGTTGAGAAAGCATACACCAGGGCCGAGTTGAACCCCACATTCAGAAACAGCGTGACCATTCCAAAAATCTGCAGGAGCAGATTCACTTCCCCGAACGCCACCGGATCATTCAGCAGCCGGGCGAGTCCGATGCTCCCCACCGTCTGCAGGAGCTGGTTCACGAACAGCCCCAAGACCACAATCGAGACGCTTCGAATCAAAAATCGCTGGGAGCCGCTCGGCGGCATACCCGGTTCGGACATGGCCATCCCCTTCTTCAGATGAAATCACTTGCTGTTGCGGCAATGCAAACGTTTGCTACATCGTATCAGTGAAACGTTTTAAGCGCAAAGGCCAAAAAATGCGAAAAAAGGGACTCTCGGACTCAATTCACCGAAAAAACATCCATTTCTTGCTCTTCTGACACGAAGTTGAATTCTTCCCAGGGCCAGCCGCTAGAGGCGGCCCCCGAAGGGAAGTGCTATAATACCCGTTAAGTTAACCGGCTCCGCCGTGCGTATGGCTGCGGTCCCCGGGACTCATGAAATACGGACGGCGACAAAATAAAACGTCTGCGATTCAACATGGGTGTAATGGAAGAATGACCGCTTCATCGATTTTTAAAGAACGGTTCGCGTGAATCAGGACGGATCATCATCATTGCGCAGTACTGACATGGATGTGCGACAAATGCATTCCCCGCGTTCTCTGCGGGCCAAAGCACCGGAATAGGAGAGCCTGCCGTGACGTTACTTACCCGACCTTTGAATCCCTTGAATCCCAGAAGCTTCATGGAGCTCATGCATCCGGCCAGGCCCTATCTCATTTCGCTCCTCGTAGCCGCCTATGCCGTGCACGTGCTGACCGGCTGGGCCTGGGCCGCCGCCCTTCAAGGCTGGCTCGCCGTCCTCTGCTATCTCGTCTCCTTCCCGGCCGCCCGCCGCATGTTCCAGGTGGTGGGCTCCATGTTCATCGCCGCCTCGCTGGCTTGTATGGCCTGGGCCGGGGTGCCGTTGAGCGAGCTGCCGGGCCTCATGACGCGCAACGTCATGCTGGTCGCCCTGCTGTTCATGCTCCCCTTCGTGAACCGGGCCATCCGGCTCGGCGGGTACGACCGCAACCTCAGCCGCTGGCTGAACGCCCCGTCGGGCGGCATGGGCCAGCTGTATGTCCGTTCCCTGGCCGTCAGCTACATCCTGAGCCTGTTCCTCTTCTTCGCGGCTCTGCCCCTGCTGCACCGCGTGCTGGGCAGGCAGCTGAGGAATGCCGGAGAGGACACGGCCCGCCGGTTCATCGGCATATCGGTGCTCCGCGGCTTCGGCATGGTCGCCGTATGGAGCCCGGTGGAGCCGCTCGTCGCCACCGCCGTCCTCCTGACCGGCGTGTCTTATCTCGCGCTGCTGCCGTGGCTGCTGGCCGTCTCGCTCGTGCTCTTCGCCGCCTGCTGCCTGTGGGCCCTGAAGTTCCGCGGCCTGCCGCTGGCGCCCGCGCAGGAAGCGGACCCGTCCCGGCCCCCGGCGCAGCCCAAGGCCCACTCCGTCCCGAAGACACTCGTCTTCCTCGGGGCGCTCGTGCTGCTCATCGGCTCGGCCTTCCTGCTGCAGGCGGCGCTCGGCTCCACCTTTTTCGCGGCGATGACCTTCGTGCTCGTGCCCTTCGCGGCCGGCTGGGCCCTGCTCCTCAGGCGCTTCGGACGCTTCGCGGCGCTCAGCCGCAGGCACTGGAAGGAAGGGGCGGACAACCTGCGCCATCTGCTCGTGCTGTTCCTGTCCTTCGGCCTCTTCAACAGCGTGCTCGCCCGTACGCCGCTGCTGAGTGAACTCAGCGGAAGCGTCGAAAGCATCTCCGGCTCCCCGCTGCTGCTGTTTCTGATCATCCTGGCCGCATCGCTCGTGCTGCCGGTGCTGGGCATCCATCCGCTCGTCGTCATGAGCCTGTTCGGCATTTTCCTGCAGCCGGTGATGGAGCATGTAAGCCCGCTGAGTCTGGCCGTCGTGATGATCACCTCGACGCTGGCGTCCTCCTTTATGGGCACCTTCAACACGACCGTGACGATCATGGCCGGGCTGCTCGAGGTCAATCCGTACCGGATCACGCTGTGGAACCTGGCTTACGGCATCGTGTTCGGGGGGATCGGCATTGCGGCGGGACTTCTGCTGCTTTGATGGCATTGGCTTACAAAATGTCATTCCACCCCCTTGCCTTAAAGTCCACTTGAAGGTGTAGCATGGTGACTTGAGGTGAAAAGATCCAATGCATACCCAATGTTCACGCTATCCGGGATCGAGTAAAGCGGATCGGACGGTGATCCCATGGACTTAGTCAGACCGATTCTGCGGCTGGCCCTGCCTTCGATTGCCACGTTCTCTTCCATGACATTTACGGGACTGCTCGTCCTGATGATCGTCGGCAAGCTGGGGGCCGCGGCCATCGCCGTCGTCGGCATTTCCAATATTCTGATGTACAACGTCTGGGCCATGTTCTCCGGCGTCCAGGGCACGATCAACTATCTCGTCGCCCAGAATTTCGGCTCGAATACGATGAAGCAGGGCAACCAGCGCATGCAGATCGCTCTGCTAGGCACCCTGCTGCAGGCCGTCGTGCTGTTCGGCGCCAGCTTCGCGCTGCCCTACTGGATCCTGAAGGTGATGGGCTCGAACGAGGAAATCCTGACCCTCGGCGCCCCTTACGTGCAGGTCCGCATCTACGCCATGATCTTCACGCTCTTCAGCGGTGTCTTCTTCGCCTACATGAGGGCCATCGGCGACACGAAGACCCCGATGACCATCTCGCTGATCAACAGCGGACTTGTCGTCGCCCTGACTTACCTGCTCGCCTACGGCAAGTTCGGCTTCCCGGATCTCGGGCTGCAGGGAGCGGCATGGGGCATGGTGGCGGCGGAGGTCATCACCCTGCTGCTCAACCTGATCGTCTTCTACCGTCTCATGCACAAGAAGTACAACACAAGGGCATGGATCAAGATGGAGCTTGCGCAGGTCAAAATGATCTTCTCCGAGAGCGTCAAGCTCGGCGTGACCGAAATGTCCAACAGCGTCGGGATGCTCGTCTTCACCGCCTGTATTACGCGCCTGGGCACCACGGCGATCGCGGCCAACGAGATTGCCCTGAATATCCTCTCGTTCGGCTTCATGCCGTCGAACGGCTTCGGTGCCGCTTCCACGATCGGCATCGGCCAGGAGGTCGGCAAGGGCCGGCCGCTGGAGGCCAGGCGCTTCGGACTCGTGACCGTGTACCTCGGTCTTCTCTTCATGGTGCTCGTATCGCTCTTCCTGTTCCTGTTCGCCCTGCCGGTAGCGAAGCTCTATACGAGCGAAGCGGCCGTGTACATGACGGCGATCTCGCTGATCCACCTGGCCTCGTTCATCCAGCTCTTCACGGGGGGAAGCATCATCTTCGCCGGGGGCTTACGGGGCATCGGGGATACGACCTTCCTGTCGCGCACCTCGCTGGTGCTCAACTGGGCGCTGTTCATCCCCTGCACGGTCCTGCTCACGCAGGTCTACGACTTCGGCCAGGTCGGCGCCTGGACCGCGCTGTGCATGCTCATTGTCCTGCAGGCCATCGCGAACGGCTGGCGCTACCTCTCGCTCGACTGGAGAAGCGCCAGTGCCAAGTCGGCCCCGGCCGCTTCCGGCGCAGCCATGCATATGTAAACCGGGCCTGCCGGAAGGGAAGTCCCCTGCTACCTTGAACGCGCACAAAAAGCCCGCCCGAATGCAGCATTCGGGCGGGCATTGCCTTCTATGAACCGGCTGACGGACACGCTCACTTTTGCGGCGCTGACCGGAAGCCTTGTGTTTTTTTATCGCTGTCTTTCCATGCTGTCCTGCGCGGCCTCGAAACTTACTGCTGTTCAAGGGCGCGGCGCTCGAGCGAATCGTACCACTCCATCTTGGCGTCGATCTTGCCGAGCGCGTCCTGCAGCTCGTTCATCTTCTCCTGGATCGCGGTCCGGTGAAGGGCCAGCATCGACTTTCGCTGGGGGATCGTTCCGTCGCCCTCGCGGGTGAGCTCGACCATCCGTTTGATCTCGGAGACGGGCATGCCCGTCGCGCGCAGACAGGTGATGAGCCCGAGCCACCCCATGTCCTGGGGCTCGAAGATCCGGTTGCCGTGATCGTCCCGGCGGACGTTCGGCAGCAGGCCTTCCTGTTCGTAGAACCGCAGGGTATGGGGCATGAGGCCCACCTGCTGTGCCGCTTCCTTGATGGATAAACCCATGATTCCATCCTCCCGTATTCACGCACCGCGGGGATTTTCCGTTCCGCCGGATGCGCAGTTATGTATCGTGATGATCCGCCTGAGTTTTACGTTGGGTATACGGCATGTCAGCACGATTTTAGCACGATCATTCTTAGTTGTAAAAGGAGAACCCTCCCATGATGCGCTCCTATCTGCTCTTGTTATTCTGCGTCACCTGCTGGGGCAGCAACTTCGTCTTCGGTTCGATGCTTGTTCACGAGTTCCCGCCCCTGCTGCTGTCGGCCTTCCGGCTCACCGCCACCTCGCTGTTCCTGCTGGGCTATGCGTGGAGCACGAAACGGCTGCAGCGCCTCTCCCGCCGGGATTACCTGCTGCTCGTTCCGCTCGGCTTCATCGGCACGCTGGTGAACCAGGCCGCCTTCTTCACCGGCCTGCAGACCGTCAGCGCCACGACCGCCTCGCTCGTCCTGTCGCTCGCCCCGATCACTACCGCCTTGCTCGCCGCGCTTTTCCTGAAGGAGACCTTCACGCTGCGTATGGCAGCGGGGTCCGTGCTCGCCATTGCGGGCATCTTCCTTGTGGTCGGACAGTCCGGGGGACTGGCGCTGTCCCGGGGGCTGGTCTACATCGGCATCGCCATGCTGACCTTCGCCGCCTCGATCATCATGATGCGCAGGCTCACCGAGCGTATCGAGCCCTTCATCGCCACGGTCTATTCGACCGTTATCGGCTCCGGTATGGTGATCCCGGCAGCCTTGATCAAGGAGCCGCTGCAGGGCAGCAGTTCCCACCTGTGGGCCTGGGCGCTGCTTATCGTGACGGCCATCGTCATGCAGGGCATATGCGGGCTCGTCTGGAACACGCAGCTGCGCCGGGTCGGCGCGGGCAAAGCGTCCGTGTTCCTGAACCTGCAGCCCTTCGTGGCCATGATCGTCGGCTTCGCCTTCCTCGGCACGCCGGTGACCGCCGTGCAGCTGGCCGGCTCGGTCCTAATCGTCGGCGGCGTGATTCTCGCCACGCTCAAGAAGAAGGCCAAAGCCCCGGCCCCCATGGCCCCCGGCGTACCCACCGCATAACGCGGCAGGCCGCCCCACCCGGCTGGTGACGGCGTGCAGCCGATCTACCCGCAGGCGCAGAGAAGCATCATGGATAATCAACCCGTAGGGCCCCCCGTCCCCTTAAGGATGGCGGGGCTTTTTGCGCTGCCATCCTTCCCCTTTCCCCACTTAGTGGCTTGTTCCCCCAAGCTCACTGGTGACCTGGAACGCCGCTGTGATCCCGTACCTTGCCCAAATACAACTAACCATCAAAATAATTATTTACAGGTTATGTTTACTCTGTTATGATGATCTCGAATAACCGTCATAATTAAATTTTGAAGGTTACTAACGAAAGGATGAGGAATCATGAGAATCCAGCGCTTCCCCTGGGCGGGTATCCGGATCGAAGCCGGAGACACTTCCGTTGTCATCGATGCCGTGACACGCATTCCGGCGAAGTTCGGCGGCTCCAAGGAGCCGATGTTTCCGCTCGAGACCTTCGGCCGTACGGACGCCGTGCTTGTGACGCATATGCATGAGGATCACTTCGATCCCGAAGCGATTATCGCCGCCTATGGTCCCGACATTCCCGTCTATGTCCCGGAGCAGGGCGTGGAGGCCGCGCGGGCGGCCGGACTCCGTCGAGTCACGGGCAGCCGCATCGGCGCCGCTTACGAGCTTGGCGGCGATGTTACCGCAACCGCAGCCCTCTCGGTAGACGGCGTGGGTGATCCGCAGGTCGCCTGGATCGTCGAAGCCGGAGGACGCAGAGCGATTCACTGCGGCGACACGCTGTGGCACGGCTATTGGTGGTCCATCGCCGCAGCTCACGGCCCGTTCGACGCCGCCTGCCTTCCGGTCAACGGCGCCGTGCTGGAGCTTCCCGGCCGCATTCCGAGCGGCCAGCCGATCTGCCTGACGCCCGAGCAGGCCGTCTCGGCGGCGGCCGTGCTCCAAGCCGGCGTCCTCATCCCCATCCACTACGGGGCGATTCACCATCCCCCGATCTACCGGGAGACGCCGGACATTGCGGCACGGCTCGAAGCCGCCGCGGCAGGCAGAGTGAACCTGAACCTGCTGAGGCCCGGCGAGATGCTCGAGGTCTGACCGCAGATCCGGCCTGGTGGGCCGGAGCACCGGGGGCCGCTGGGCCCCCTCCTTTTTTCAAAATAAAATCTCACCAAGCTTGCCCCGATGTCCAACCGGTCACGGTCCTCCTGCCTCTTCCGCTGCGGTTGTCCCTTATGTTATGGGCCGCGGTCCCCGTCTTGTACGGAATTTTTCAATAATAACCAAAGTCTCCACATTGAGTTGTTCGCCCCCTGCGCATATAATAGGGAAAGAATGAAGACTAAAAGAAAAGGTGTCACTCAATGAGCATACTTAACGTAGAACGACTGAGCCACGGCTTTGGGGACCGCGCGATCTTCAATAACGTATCTTTCCGCCTGCTCAAAGGCGAGCACATCGGACTGATCGGCGCCAACGGCGAAGGCAAATCAACCTTCATGAACATCATCACCGGCAAGCTGCAGCCGGACGACGGCAAGGTGGAGTGGTCCAAGCGCATGCGCGTCGGCTATCTCGACCAGCACGCTGTGCTGAACAAGGGCATGACGATCCGCGACGTGCTCAAGGGCGCGTTCCAATACCTGTTCGATATGGAGCAGGAGATGAATGACATGTACGCCAAGATGGGCGAGGTCTCTCCGGAGGAGCTCGAGCAGCTGCTCGAGGAAGTCGGCGTGATCCAGGATACGCTGACCGACCAGGATTTCTATATGATCGACGCGAAGATCGAAGAAACCGCCCGCGGTCTCGGGCTGACCGATATCGGACTCGACAAGGACGTCAACGACCTCAGCGGCGGGCAGCGGACGAAGGTGCTGCTGGCGAAGCTGCTGCTCGAGAAGCCGGACATCCTGCTCCTCGACGAACCGACGAACTATCTCGACGAACAGCACATCGAATGGCTGAAGCGGTACCTGCAGGAATACGAGAATGCCTTCATCCTTATCTCCCACGATATCCCGTTCCTGAACAGCGTCATCAACCTCATCTATCATATGGAGAATCAGGAGCTGAACCGCTACGTCGGCGACTACGATCATTTCCAGTCGGTCTATGAGATGAAAAAGCAGCAGCTGGAGTCCGCCTACAAGCGCCAGCAGCAGGAGATTGCGGATCTTAAGGACTTCGTGGCCCGCAACAAGGCAAGCGTGGCTACCCGGAACATGGCGATGTCCCGTCAGAAGAAGCTCGACAAGATGGATGTCATCGAGCTTGCGAAGGAGAAGCCGAAGCCGCAGTTCAACTTCAAGGAGGCGAGAACGTCCGGCAAGCTCATCTTCGAGACGTCGCAGCTCGTTATCGGCTATGACAGCCCCCTGTCCCGCCCGCTTGACCTGCGCATGGAACGCGGGCAGAAGATCGCCCTCGTCGGTGCGAACGGGATTGGGAAAACGACGCTCCTGCGCAGCATCCTCGGCGAGATTCAGGCGGTATCCGGCTCGGTCCGGCTCGGCGACAATCTCGACATCGGCTACTTCGAGCAGGAAGCGAAGGATGCCAATTATAACACCTGCATCGAGGAAATCTGGAACGAGTTCTCTTCCTTCACGCAGTTCGAGGTGCGCGCGGCGCTGGCTAAGTGCGGCCTGACGACGAAGCACATCGAGAGCAAGATCGCCGTGCTGAGCGGCGGCGAGAAAGCCAAGGTCCGCCTCTGCAAGCTGATCAACCGCGAGACGAACCTTCTCGTGCTTGACGAGCCCACGAACCACCTGGACGTGGATGCGAAGGATGAGCTGAAGCGCGCCCTCAAGGCGTACAAAGGCAGCATCCTGCTCATCTCCCACGAACCGGAATTCTACCGCGATGTCGTGACGGATACGTGGAACTGCGAGTCCTGGACGACGAAGGTATTCTAGAGCGTATGATTATGAAAAACCCTGCTGACCGGAGAGGTCGCAGGGTTTTGTTTTTCCCGTTTCCGCAGAGGGCAATTGGCTTCTGTGGATCACTAAGCCTGCCCGGATGGCAAGGCTCTACTCCCTTAGCCGGTGTGATGCTTCGCATGAAGCTGCCTGAGATCCGCCACCGGATCGTGGATCGGGAAGTATTCGATCCCTACATACCCCTGATAATCCATCTGCTTGATCGCATCGAAAATGTTGTCGTAATTCATCTCCCCGATATACAGCTCGTGCCTTCCGGGATTGCCGGCTGCCTGGATGTGGCCGATGTGATGGATATGATTCTGCATCCGCGAGATCACATGGCCTTCCATGATCTGCACATGGTACATGTCATAGCATACCTTGACGAGCGGATGGTTGATCTTCTTGACGATCTCGAACGCCTCCTCGGAGGTGGTCAGGTAGTAGCCGCTGAGCTCCAGATCCACCTTCGTATTCAGCGGTTCGATTGCCGTGGTGATCCCGTATGCTTCCAGTACGGGGATGCAGGCGTGAAGACCCTCAACCAGGCTGTTATGCATCTCCTCACGGGACAGCCCCTCGACCTCGAAGCCGACCGTATGGACCATCGTCCTGCAGTCGAGATACTTGGCCGCCTCGCACGATGGTTTGACCGCTTCGACGGCCTGCTCTCTGCGGGAAGGATCGACCAGGCTTTCCAGCTTGACGACAATGGAAGCGACCTCCATGCCGTACTCATCCTTCGCTTCCTTGATCTGCCTCAGATCTTTATCGTGCCAGGACCAGAATTCGATGGCTTTCAGCCCGTTCTGGTTCAGCACTCTCATGCTCTCGTAGATGCTCTTCCCCGGAAACAGCGTCTCCGTATTGAAGGACAATTTCATGGCCTGTCCGCCCCTTCCGCTGCAATGATTTTACAGTTCTTCAATCATTACACCGAAACTTCCGGTTAATAACACCTCTCGTGCAGTATGCTGAAAAGCCGCCCCTGGAGGCGGCAGTCGGTAAAAACAGAGGAGCACTCTAGTGTGAAACGGAAATAAGGGAACTCCGATGCGTTATCTTCCTCATGGAATGGATGAATTTGAATATAGAGGAACTGAGATTCGCTATCTCGATGAATAAAGCCGCATTGTGATGAATTGCCTGCCAATAACGAATCTGAGTTCCGTTATGGTTTGAGATATCACACGAATGTCCCCAATAAGGCATCCTGGTTCCTCTATTTGAAAAAGTGCGCGAGTGTATCGTCTGCAGGTTGTTCATAGTAGAGCAGCAGGCTAGGCTGCCCGGTAGCTTGTCAGCTTCACGAATAGTCCTCCTTAGGATGTTGATGACACCCGACACTCATACAATGCTGGGGGTGAATCGCAGAATGCAGGGAACTGCTCCGGCCTGCAGGATGGAATCATTGAATATCTCTTTCACCTCTTGCTCCACTTCGTTCATCCCTTCATCGAACCACGGCCGGCATGGCTGTGTATCCACTCTCGTATTCCAAGAGCCACCTCGGCTGGGACAGTCTCGGACGTATCCAGGGTAGGCATGGGCGGCGTATAGGCTTGATCCGCATTGTCCAGCAGCCACCCGGCAAACTTCAGATGCTCCGCAATCCTCTCCTCGGGCCAGCTCCTTGCCCGCAATCGGGCTTCCCGGCTTTCTTCGTCACAATGCAGATTCAAATAGTACACGTTCGCAAAATAAGGATAATCCTCACACTGCTCGGCATCCCACGGCATGACGGTCCCGCAGATCACCGTCATTCTGCCGCTTTCGGCAAGGCCTCTGGCCACACGAAACCAGATATTCCGGATGCTGTGCCAATCCTCCCCGGCAAACGGAAGAATGTCGTCGATATCGAATACAGCCATGTCCGGCAGGATTCTCCGGAGCTCCGGAATGACCGTTGTTTTCCCCGAGCCGCTTGCTCCCGTAACGATAAACAGCGGCGTCTTGGATTCACCCGTCATGGGCTCTCCCTCCCTTCGCTGTTCTCTTCTCCGCTGCCCCCTGTCTCTCTATCCTCGCGAGCAGGCGCAGCGTCTTCCATCACCAGGAACATACCGGTCATGCCGGGGGAGTGATCCCGGAAGCCGAACCGTTCGTAGAACCCTTCCTTGCCCGGGGACGCAAACAGCCCGACGAAGGCGAGCCCCTGCTCATACCTGTTCGCCCGGATATACGCCAGCAGCCGCTCCATGATCGCCCTGCCGACTCCCCGCTCCCGGTACCCGGGCAGGACAGCCACGTCCTGGATATAAAAGTACATCACGCCATCGCCGACGATGCGGCCCATGCCCACTACGCGGCCTTCCGCCTCGGCCACCACAGCGTGCACGGAACGGGCGAGTGACGCTTCCGCCATCCGGGAGTCGACCGTCCCCCACCCGGCGGCCTGCCACAGCATCTGGTGCTCCGCCACCGTTGGCCGCCGCACTGTGATCTCGAATTCTTTTGCCGGCTCCATATGTCCCACCCTCTCATCGTACCGTCAGGAGATCAGGTCCCGCCAATACGGCCAGACCTGCAGATAGCCTTCCAGATCCTGCGGGTGCACTCGGACACAGATGGCGATACGGCAGTAGAGCTGGAAGAACGTTTCCTCCATCAGTCTGGTCCGGTCTACCGGCTTGGGATCGAGCATGTCATAGGCGGCGAGGAGGGTATCCAGATTCAAGTCGTCTGGGGATGAGCAGAACGCGTATGTAAAATCATACAGCACCGGACCGGTCATCGGCGAAGGATCGATCACGCCGCTCAGCTCCCGGTGATGAAATACAAAATTATGAATGCCGGTATCTCCGTGCAGCAGATAAGGCTCCCCCGCATCGGAAATCCGGCCGATCAGTCCCCTGATCCTTGCGTGAGCCTCAGCAGGCAGGACGCCGGCCAAGATGTGGGACGCATCCTCCGCACTCCGCTCTTGAAAGGCGCGCCAGGATTCCCGCGGCGCCTCAAGCCGCCCCCATCCTCCGATGCCAGGATACGCCTGATACTGATTCAGCAGCTCCTGCACCAGCCGGATCATCCAACGGACCTTGGGCCCCCGGTGAATGTGCGTCGTCCCGGGCACATAGGAATAGACCATGCTGCCGCCCGCCGGGTCCGCCTGCAGGAGCCGCGGCAGCAGGCTGCTGTCCGCATACGCCTCGTAGAACCGCTCCACCTGGCGAATTTGCTCCGGACAGTCCAGCTTCAGAATATAGGCCGTCTCCCCAGCGACCGCAAGCTCGTACACCACGCCATCGGTGGTGCCTTTCAGCTGCTCTTGGGTATAAGTGCGACGGTCCACTACGCCCGTGCGGCGGAGTGTTTGCAGCAGGTCTTGGACGTCTGCTCTCTGTGCCATGTATTGGTCCTCCCCATGATTTTCCATACACCCATTATAAAATCACGGACCCCGCCCAAGCGATGGAGAGTATGAGTATAAGCCAACTGTCCCGCTGGAGGCGAAGGACTGCCGAATGAACCGCCAGACTTACCGCCGCGAAGCCGAATCCCATGATGATCCACCCGGAGATGCGGTTAATCCATGCCAGGGAAGACGGGCTCAACCTGTGCCTCAGGAGTCCCACGCCCGTACTGAGCAGGAGCCACCAAAGGGCCGATCCTACGAAGACGCCCCCAACCAGGAAGAGAGAAGCGGTCCAATCGCTTGAGCCGGCCGTAAGACCCAGCCCCGCGAAGATGCCTGCGAAGGACAGAATGGTCATGGGATTGGTGATCGTGAGGAGAAAAATCGAGGAGTACGACTTCAGCAGGCTTCCTCCCTGCACCGCGGCGGATTGCTCCGGCGGCTTGGAGCGCAGGGTCCGCCAGCCGAGATAGCACATGAAGATCCCGCCGAGGAGCTGCAGCCAGAAGGCGTGGGCCGTCAGAAAGCCGGACACCGCCGTAAGGCCGAATCCGGCGATGAAGCCGTAGATCGTGTCTGCCGTAGCGGCGCCAAGCCCCGATACAAGCCCATAGATCCGGCCATGGACCAGCGACCGCCGGATGCAGAGCAGCCCGATCGGCCCCACGGGCGCCGCAATGGCCAGGCCGATCAGAATGCCTTTGCTCAACAAAAGGATACTCATCGCACACCCTCATCTTTTACCGTATATTAATGCCGTTCCAGGAACTCCAGCCGGTTGCCGAACGGATCCCTGACATAGATTCGGCTGATGCCTTCCTCCGCCCGGATCTCATCGTCTATGACGTGAATGCCGATCTGAACCAGACGCGCGCGCAGCTCCTCAAGCCCTCTGACAGCAAAAGCGGGATGCGCTTTGAGCGCGGGACGGAAGTCCTGCTGCACACCGATATGGACCTGATGCGTACCGCATTGGAACCATACCCCTCCCCGCTTCTTCAGCGGCTCCGGCTTGGGAATCTCCTGCCAACCTAAGAGTTCGGCATAGAACCCTCTGGCTTCCTCTTCACATCCCTCAGGCGCAGCCAATTGAATATGATCGATTCCTTCGAATGAAAATGGCACAGCATTCCCTCCTATCTGTCTCACCCGCCGCCATACTTCGCCTTCCACCTCACGCTCCACTCCACGTAGGTCCATCCCGTCACTTCCTCCAGGTCTTCCCGTCCAACGTATAATAAGCCCCTGCCATCCCTTCACCCGCCGGGAAAGCATGCCCGCCGATCACTTTGCCGCCGTTTATCATCAGGTACACACAGGTCTTCAAACCGTAGATCCGCTCCGGCGGATGATCGCGCACGATGAAGCCGACAATCCGGATTTCCTGGCCAAAGTAGAGCTCAGGCTCCACCTTCTGTACTTCCCAGGCCTGCCGGTAGGGAATGGATTCCGTGCTTCCGTACAGCATGCTCCGGTCCAGGATGTACCGGTGAACTTCGCCGAGTTAAGCGGTGATTCGGTAACCCGCCGCCTGTACAGCCTCCCCAGCCGCTTTCTCGTCCTCCGTGAGTTCATGGGTACTTCCGCATCCGCCCGATGCTTCCACCCTCGTGAAGCAAATCATACACCATCCGGTAACCGAGCTCCTGAGGCTGTTCGAAGTGAAAGGCCGTGGCCGACACCGCCAGATCGTACCGCGCGGTGCTCGCCTGCCACTCTTCGAATGCGCATGGACGACTTGGACATTCGGGCTGTGCCTGAACTTCTCCCGTACGGCCGCGGCCAGCTTCTCCCCCAGCTCAATACAGGTGATCCGGTCGAATCCCGACTCCACCAAGCCGCCGGTCGCCTGCCCCGTTCCGCAGCCGATCTCCAGGATCGGACTTGTGGGCGTGACCGAGTTGGATGCCGCAATCTCTTCGAACAGCTCCTTCGGATAACGCGGCCGGTACCGTTCATATTCCCGCGTCACTTCATTAAAGGTATGTTTGCGTTCCATCCCACGGCCTCCCTCGTGCTTGCAAGCACCAGGAATTTATTGGTATTCAGGAGATCGTATCATGCGGCATCCTCTGCAGCAACTGCTTTTTCGAAGTCGGCTTCATAAAAACATTACAAACAAAGGGAATATTTTCCTTTATACTAATCTTGGAATTTCGCATTCCCATCTCTCTATCAAAGGAGGCTTTATGTGATGAAAACCGCGTTGAGATTCATCGCCATGTTCGCCCTTATGCTCAGCCTGGTATTCGGCAGCGTGGGTTCGGTGATCCCGAACGGAGGTACCTCCACTGCCGAAGCGGCCGTGTCCGGGCCGACGGATTTTGCCGGCATCATCAATTACATCAAAGCGAACGGCTGGCTCCCGAGCAATTTCATTACCAAGAGCCAGGCGACCCAGCGAGGCTGGGTTTCCAGCCAGTGCAATCTGGCCACGGTAGCGCCGGGCTACAGCATCGGCGGCGATGTCTTCTACAACCGCGAGGGCAAGCTGCCGTCCGCCTCCGGCCGCGTATGGTACGAGGCCGACGCGTACTACACGTCCGGGTGCAGAGGCGCCCAGCGCGTTCTGTTCTCGAACGACGGTCTGTATTACACGACCAGCGACCACTACGCGACGTTCAAGAGATGGTACTGATACGCTGAAACAAGGAAAAAGGGACTTGCTGAGAAGCAGGTCCCTTTCCGCATATAAGTATGGAACAGAGAAACCGATCCGGTGTTCGGGCAAAGGGGAGGCCGGTGACTTTATTTCCATGTAATATTGGCACCAGCCGGGTTATACCCTTCCTTATACGCACCCTCAGCAAAGTACTGCAAGCTTGTGATTCCGTCCAGGTTCTCTACCTCAAACACGATCTTCCCTGTTTTGATCACTTTCCCGTTAAATTCTCCGCCTACAGGATCCGATGCAGCGGACCCGTTGATTTGCTCCTGGGTATTGGTAATCACCTTCCCGTTCCCAACCTGCCAAGTTAACCGCTCATCCGATGTATTTTCCACTTTCACTTCAAGCACAACGGCCTTCATCGGAGCGGGAGCACCCTCTTTTTTATACGCCGGATCAAGTATCACCTTGGAGATCTGCATTCTCATGGGACCGCTGGACACTGCAATGCTGGTAGCGAATGTCTTCGCTTCGGCAGGTGCCGCCGGCACAGAAGCTTCCTCGGGATGGGCATCTTTAGCATCAATATGAATCGTCCGGGAGTCCCCGTTCCATTTCACCTCGGCACCCAGCATCTCCGCAACGGCCCTGAGAGGCACGTAGCTGGACCCATTGATGTTCTCAACGACGGAAGGAGACGGCTTTCCATTCACAAAGAGCTTCAGATCTGAGGCGGCGTATACGCCGACGGCTGCAGAACCGAGAGCTGTAACTGCTAACACGGCGGCTGCGGTGATCTTCTTCATCAAAGTCACTTTCCTCCTTGGGATGGAATGAATCTATGTATGTTACACCACGGATTGGCATAGCACTCCATTAATGTACCATGGATTTACAGGTTTATGAACCCATTATTTCTATATATTTACATATAAGATTCCTGATCCTACTGCCCCGAGAGCCAGCGAAAGGAATACGCTCCATCCCCATCAGGACGTGGTTGCATCGGAATGTACCCAGCCGGGGTCCAATGCCAGCCCCTCCTAATCGATCCCTGTTCCGGTTCCCTTTCGCGCTGCGCGGTTCGGCGGAGTATGCCCGACCTGCTCCTGGAGCGAGGCCTTGATCTCCTCCGGCAGCGCGTTCCAGTGCAGATCCCACAGCGCCGCCTCCATCGCATACAGCGCAAGAATGCTCACCCCCGGAATGCTCTCTTTCAGGCGCTTGTAGGCTTCTACCGATCCGACCCGCTCCAGGTCCTCCCGCGTCTTGATGCCTATGCTCTCCAGCCACTGGCTGCCCTTCGGGCCCATGTTCTTGATCCGGCCGCCTCCCGCTTCCGACTTGCGTTCTTGTGCCACAGCCTGCTCACCTCTACTCTTCATATTGGACAAGCATCTCCCGCAGCTTGCCGTGGATCCCTTCTCGCACTTGCTTGGGACCCTTCACGTTCGCCTCCACTCCGAGGCCCAGGAAAAAATGCACCGCCCAAGGCACATACGAATCGGGCATGGGGGTGCGGATGCTGCCTGAGCCATCGTCATGCACTCTAAGCGTCTTCGCCAGCCATACATCCGTCCGGCACCGCCTTGCCCCCTCCGGGGTCAGCTCTACCTCAAGCACCAGATCCGCGTTCTCCGCAGGCCGCATGATCCACTTGTCAATCGGCTCTCCGCCGGCATCCAGACGTACGCTTTGGTCTTTCGCCGGTTGGCAGGACTGGACCCGGTCCACGCGGAATACCCGGTACTCCCCCGTGGAGAAGCAGTACGCCTGGCAGTACCAGAGTCCGTTCATCGTATAGATCCCAAGCGGCTGAATGTTCCGCTCCCGCAGGGAGGACGATTCGTACAGAAGGGTCACCACCCGCTGCTCCAGCGCCGCTTCGAACAGCTCCCCAAGGTGCGGTGCTTCCAGCTCATGCGGCGGCACCCAGAAGACCAGCCGCTGCTGCATCCGGATGATCTTGGCTTTGAGGTCACTGGACAGATAATGAAAAAACTTATGGAGCGCCCCCTCCACCTCGTTCCCGAAGGGCAGCGATCTGTAATTGCCAAGGGATTGGGCTGCAAAAAACAAGGCCATCGCCTCCTGCTCCGTAAAGCTGATCGGAGGCAGCACCTTCTCGCGCAGCACCCTGTAGCCGCCCCCTGCGCCAACCTCGGAATATAGCGGCACGCCCAGTTCACCGAGCTCCATCAAATCGCGGATCATCGTCCGGCGCGATACCCCGCACTCGTCGGCCAGCTCCTGGACCGTAAACCTCATGCGCTCATTCACAAGCATGATCAGCTGAACCAGCCGCTGCGCTTTATGCATGGACACTTCCCTCCCTATGTCATTCCCGTGCAGATAATAAATCCAGTATAGAGGATAAATGTGCCAGCAGCTGTCACTATTTTTGCGTATGCTTAGTCCCGAAGTCCAATCCATCCCCAGGAGGAATCCCTTATGAGAATCTCTAATTCAACTGCAGCCGCTGCAGAGTTCGTATCATGCAGGCTGAAAGCCGGTGTGGACCGTGTAGATTTCCTGCGCCATGTTCACGCATCCCAAGCTTCCTTGAAGCAGTATCCGGGCTATGTCAGCCGGGAACTGTATCACGATGTGCATCAGGACACCTGGTTCGATCTCGTCCGGTGGTCGGATCTGCAGGCTGCAGAGCATGCGGCGGAGACATTCATGGACCACCCCCATGCAGCGGGATTGATCGGCTGCCTGGACCCGGCGGGCCTCGCGATGCATCATTATAACTGGCGGGAGGAGCTTGGTGCCGTCTCCGCACGGAATCCGATCGACACCCCTTCCGGCTGCGTCGAGCTGCTGCAGTACCGGCTGCTCGCAGGGGCCAGCCTGCCGAACTACGAGGATGTGCTGCGCGAGATGTCGGAGACCCTCCGGACCCATGCGGGATTCATCCGCAGAGAGGTCTATTACATCGCCAAGACGGGACAGTGGCTGGAGACGATCTTCTATCGGGACCGTGCCTCCGCGGACGCAATGTTCGCCGAAATCAAGGACGCCCCCTGCATGAAAGCCTGCATGGAGCTGCTCGATGAAACCACGTTAACGATGACGTTTGCCGTTCCTGTGGAGTTTTGAGGGGAGATGCTATGGCACGGCCAGCGGGATCAGGCTTGGTCCATAGTTCTTGAGGCGGCAGCCGGGAGCTCGAAAGCCGCGAGTGTCCGGATGAATGGGCCTGGTCCCGAAGGAAGCCGCTCACGGGTATGAGTTCCTCGTTTTATTTGTTTGAATGGACCTGACCGTTCCCGCTCCGAATGTCTGCTCGCTGGGCTGCTCAGTCTTGAATGGGATGCAGAAAAAAAGAAGGACCGCATAGGCGATCCTTCGGATGGCTGGAACTGAGATTGGAGATTAGACAATCCAGGTATACAGGCCATAACAAATAGCGGAACTCAGATGCGCTATGCTCCTTATCTGATGACTCTTTTTGTGAATAGAGGAACTGAGATTCGCTATTCTGTCCCTCATGCCCACTTTGAGAGGAAGTAGGGGTCAATAAGGCATCTGAGTTCCGCTATCCTTTGGGAAATGACGGGAAATACTCGAATAAGACATCTGAGTTCCTCTATTTGCAAAAGGGGCGGCTAGCGGCTCCGGCAGCGGGCGGCCCCCCACACATTCGGATGCATCGGAACCACACCACCATCTCCCGTGTCCGGCCGTGCTCCTGCGTAGCCACTACCTCTATGCCCAATCCCGGCCCTCGCTAGCTGCGGGATTAGAACGCACTCGCCCGGCGTCCGGCTGCTTCAGACGAAGTACGGCACCGCCTGCAGCGGCAGAAGCACCGTCACCTCGCCCGGCGTTGGGGTGCTCCAGGCGAAGTACGGCACCGCCTACAGCGGCACAGCGTCCGGTCGTACTCCTGTGCCACCCGAGGCCACAGCCATCCCCCCGCTCAGCTGCTCCGGATCCACACCGTCATCTCGCCCGGCGTGCGGTTGCTCCAGGCGAAGTACGGCACCGCCTGCAGCGGCAGAAGCACCGCACCTCGTCCGTCGTCCGATTTGCTCCTCACGAAGTAGAGCGCCACCGGCGGAAGCACAGCGTTCGGTCGTACTCCTGCGCCACCCGAGGGCCACAGCCTTCCCCCCGCTCAGCTGCTCCGGATCCACACCGTCACCTCGCCCGGCGTCCGGTTGCCCCTGTCGGAGTACGGCACCGCCTGCAGCGGCGGAAGCACAGCGTCCGCTCGTACTCCTGCGCCACCCGAGGCCACAGCCTTCCCCCGCTCAGCTGCTGCGGATCCACACCGTCATCTCGCCCGGCGTGCGGTTGCTCCAGGCGAAGTACGGCACCGCCTGCAGCGGCACGGCCGTCCGGTCGTACTCCTGCGTCGTGTAAAGCACACCCGCGCCCTCGGGAGGAACCACGCTGCGCGTACCCATGCCCCGCAGGACGGTGACGCCGCCGAGCAGCCCCGCGTCGAACTCGGCCTCGAACTCCGCATCGCGCTCCACGACGATGTCCTGCAGGTTCGGCCCGTTGTCGGCCTCCTCGAGGCAGTAGACCACCGGACCGCGCTGGAGAGCGATCCGTCCGGCAGCCGCCCGCACGTTCGGATGGGCCCGGACGATCTCCACCGGCATGTCAAACGACAGCTCGATCCGGTCGCCGTCACTCCAGGTCCGGGTGATCCGCACGTAGCCCTTTTCGAGCTGGCCGGTATCCGTCCCCGCCCCGTTGACGGTCACCGCCGCCTTGCGGCACCAGCCCGGGATCCGTACGCATACCGTGAACTCCGCCGGCTGGGCCAGCCCGATCTCCAGCGCCGCCTGGCCGTTCCACGGATACTCCGTAGTCTGCGTCAGCGTAACCGGCTGCCCGCCCAGCACCACCTCCGCCCGGCTGCCCGCATACAGGTGCACGTGCAGCTCCCTCTGCTCCTCGTTCACGGAGTAGATGTACTGCCCGAGGGAGGCGATCAGCCTGGCAATATTCGGCGGGCAGCAGGCGCAGCCGAACCAGGGCTGCCGGGTGCCTTTGACCGTGCGCATGTCATCCCGGAAGTTCGCGGTGTCCGGCCATACTTCGAGCGGATTGACGTAAAAGTAGCTTTTGCCGTCGAGCGAGATCCCGCTCAGCACCCCGTTGTACAGCGCGAGCTCCATGACGTCGGCGTACCGGCGGTCCTGCTCCATCTGCAGCATCCGCTGGGCCCAGAACATGAGCCCGATCGCCGCGCAGGTCTCCGTATACGCCCGGTCGTTCGGCAGGTCGTACGGCACGGTGAACCGCTCCTCATAAGCCGAGGAGCCGATGCCGCCCGTGACGTACATTTTACGCTCGACGACATCGTTCCACAGCTCACGGCACGCCTCTCGCAGCCCCGCGTCCCGGTACTGCATCGCCAGGTCCGCCATGGCGCTGTACAGGTAGACGGCACGGACCGAATGCCCTTCCGCCGTCTTCTGATCCCTTACGGGCAGGTGCGCCTGGAAATAGTCGTAGCCCCGCTTGCGCTTCCGGGCCGCACCGCCGTCCCCCTGCGCCGCCGCCCGCTCCTGATCCTCCGTATCGAAGAAATGCGGAAGTTGGCCGCGCTCCTCGACGAAGTATCGGCTGAGCTCGAGATATGCACGGTTGCCCGACGCCTGATACAGCTTCACCAGCGCCAGCTCCACCTCCGGGTGGCCGTCGTAGCCCCGCTTCTGCCCCGGCTCCCTGCCGAACACTTCGCCGATATAATCGGCATACCGGCACATGATGTCGAGCAGCTTGCGCTTGCCGGTCGCGTCGTAGTAAGCCACGGCCGCCTCCATCAGGTGGCCGGCACAATAGAGCTCATGGTTGTCGCGCAGGTTCGTCCAGCGCGCCCCCGGCTCCTTCACCGTGTAGTACGTGTTGAGATAGCCGTCCGGCCCCTGGGCCCGCTCCAGCAGGTCGATCACGTCGTCGGCGATCTTCTCGAGCTCGGGGCTGCGCTCCTTCGACAAGGCAAAACCCACGGTCTCCAGCCACTTGCCGAGGTCGCTGTCCTGGAACACCATCCCGTAGTAATCGCCCGCCGCCTCTCCTGCGGCCAGACGGAAGTTCTCGATCGTGTGGCTCGGCTCCGCCCCGGGAATCGCATCATTAAGGGCATCCCATTGGTAAGGGATGACGGTGTCGATCACATTGCGCTCCCTCGCCGACCAGAACGGGTCCTGAATCGTGACCTGACGGAGCGGGACGGGGGTAAGGGTCTTGCCAAGCCTGTTTTCGATGGTAGACATTGCGGCATACTCTCCTTTGGATGGTATATAGGCTCCCTCAGGGTTCCCCCAAGGTTCACTCGAGGTTCACTCGAGGTTCACTCCAGGTTCCCCTTGGGGTTCACTCCAGGCTAACTCGATTTTACTCGCCCTTCAGGCCCGACAGCGTGACTCCCTTAATGAAGAAATCCTGGGCGAGCAGGAAAATGACGATCAGCGGCAGAATGCAGATCACCGTGCCGGCCATGAGCACCGGCCAGTCCGTCGAGTACATCCCCTGCATGGAAGCCAGTCCGAGCGGCAGCGTCATCAGGTCAACGGAATTGATGTACACGAGCGGAGCGATAAAATCATTCCACGTCCCCATGAACACGAACACGCCGAGCGTGGCCATGGCCGGTTTGGAGAGCGGGATGAAGATGCGCCAATAGATGCCGAAGGGGGTGCAGCCGTCGATCTTGGCGGCGTCTTCGAGCGATTCCGGGATCGTCACGAAGAACTGGCGCAGCAGAAAGGTGCCGAAGGCGGAGACAAGGGCCGGCAGGATCAGCGCCCAATGCGTGTCGACAAGGTTGTAGGAGCGCATCACGATGAAATTCGGGATCATCGTCACCTGGGCGGGCACCATCATCGTGGCCAGGTAGAGGCCGAAGAGCAGATCACGGCCGCGAAAGCGCAGGCGGGCGAAGACGAAGCCGGCCATGGAGCTCGTCACGAGCTGGGCGGCGACGACGATCAGGGTGATTTTTACTGAGTTGAAAAAATACGTATCAAACGGAAACCGCTCGGAGATGCGCAGGTAGTTGCCCCACTGGAGCTCGGCGCCGAAAGGCTTCGGCGGGAACACGAACACTTCGCTGAGCTGCTTGAGCGAGGTGCTGACCGTCCAGAGGAACGGCAGGATCATCGTAACGGCGCCGGCCAGCAGCACCAGGTGGGCGGCGGCTCTCAAAGCTGCGTGATTTTTCATCGTCTCATCCTCCGTAGGCCCCCCATTTTTTCTGACGCCAGAGCTGGAACAGCGTGATCAGGAACACCATGAAGAACAGCACGTAGGCCATAGCGCTCGCATACCCCATATTGAAGTATTTGAAGGCGTTCTCATACAGGTAATGAACGATCACGGACGTCGACCGCGCGGGTCCGCCCTGCGTCATCAGGAAGACGGTATCGAAGACCTGGAAGGAGCCGATGAACGACATGACCGTCACGAAAAAGGTGGTCGGCGACAGCAGCGGTACCGTCACATACCAGAACTTCTGGTGCCACCGCGCCCCGTCCAGCTCCGCCGCCTCATAATAGCTGTCGGCAATCCCCTGCAGGCCCGCCAGGAAGATCAGCATGTTGAACCCGACATTCTTCCATACGCTCGTGAGGATCACGGCCGGCATCGCCCAGACCGTACTTGTGAGCCAGTTCGGTCCCTTGATCCCGATGAGGCTGAGCGCGTAATTCAGCAGCCCGTACTCGGGGTTGTAGATGAACTGCCAGACGACGGCCACCGCCACCATCGAGGAGACGACAGGCAGGAAGTACGCCGCCCGGTAGAACTTCTTGAACGCAATCCCCTGGTCCAGCGCTACGGCGAGGAACAGCGAGCAGACGATGCCGACCGGCACGGATACCCCTGCAAAATAAATCGTGTTCCAGAATACTTTGATGAACGTCTCGTCCTTGAGCAGTGCCGCATAATTCTCGAAGCCCACCCACCGGATCGGCGATAGCATATCCCACGACGTAAAGCTGAGCAGGAAGGATGCAATTACAGGGATCAGGGTAAAAGCAAGGAACCCGATGATATTGGGCAGCAGAAGCAGGATGGCCCACGTGCCGTCCTTATGAAACCATCTTTTGACCGCCGAAGCGGCTCCCCCCGGTTTCTCCGTGTGCAGGGAAGCGGCTCCGGATTTGCCCAGACGGCCCTCAGCATTCATACAGCATCACCTCCGTGTACAAGAAGCGCATAGCAGATGCGGATGCTTCCTGCGGTTTATTTGGCCAGCTCCACATTGGACCGGCTCTCGATATTCTTGAGCGTATCGGCGACACTCTGCCCGGAGTACCACAGTTTGTCCGTCTCCTCCGTGATGATGTCGTTGACTTTATTCTGAGTGATGAGCGGGAACGGGAAGGCGCGTGCTTCCTTGAAATAAGGCACCAGGCTCTGGAAGCCTTCCGGATGGACGGAAGCGTTATACCACTTCTTCACGCCCTCCTCGGTATACAGCGACTTGCGGTTGGGCATCCACAGCCCTTCCTTGATGTTGTCGATCTGGTATTCCTCGGAGGAGAGGAACTTCACGAGCTCCCAGGCCTCCTTCGGATGCTTCGTCTTGGCTGCAGCGGCGTGGACATGCGCCTGGCCGTGGGTTACCGCCTCCTTGAACTTCGGCAGGGCGGCTACGCCGACCGGGAAGCCCATCGTCGCCAGCTCCTGCAGCGCCCACGAGCCGTCGACCGCCATCGCCACCTTGCCCGTCTGCAGCATCTGGTTCGCCTTCATGCCGATGCTCTCGAGCGTCTTGGCCGTCGGGGCCGCCCCGTGCTTGACACGCAGGTCGTAGATGCTCTGCAGCACCTCCTGCGCCTCCGGCGTATTGATAGCCATCTTCGTGACGTCGGAACTGAAGAGCTGGCCTCCGTTCGAAAGAATTTGGGCTGAGGTCATATAGAAATTCTCAAGCCCGAAGGCCCCGTACTGGACGACCTTGTCGCCCTCCTTGACCGTCAGCTTCTTGGCCGCATCCAGGAACTCCTCCCAGGTCCACGCCTTGGCCGGATCGCTCGGCGGGTACGGAACTTTCGCCTTGTCAAAAACGGCCTTGTTATAATACAGTACAGGGGAAACGGTGCAGGAGCTGACCCCGTAGATTTTGCCGCCAATGTCCATGATCTGGGCCGAGGAAGGAATGAAGTCATCGAGCGACATGTCCGCCTTGAACATCGAGGTGAGATCCAGCAGCACATCGCGTTTCTGGAAAGCGCGGTAATCGGTTGAACCGAGGAAGAACACGTCGGGCGCCGCCCCGCCGGCCAGCATCGTCAGCAGCTTCTGGGAATACTGGGTGTTCGGAACGGGCTGGTACTCCACCTTGATGTTCGGATGCTTGGCCATGAATGCTTCGAGGCCCTTCTTGACCGACTTCGTCTCGAGCGGGCTGGCCTCCCACCCCATGAACTTCAGGGTAACGACGCCTCCGGCAGTCCCTCCGCCCTTATCGCCGGCACTTCCGGGACCACCAGCGGGGCTCCCTCCGCCGGAGCAGGCGGCCGTAAATACCGAGCACAGCAGTACGGTCGAAACGGTATGCAGCTTTCTCATCTCTGACCCTCCTAAATCAATCTGGGTTACGGGAATCACCAAGCGTTACGTGAACAAGAACCGCTGCAGGAAGCAGGCATCGGCTGCCGCCTTCCGGTTCACCTGCGCTTTGAACCGGCGGCTGTAACCCCATCTTAGCAGGGGGCGGCCCTCTTGTAAGTAGCCGGGGGACCACATTAGGTGGACAAAAGTGACTTTAATGTAAGCGTTGTCAATATGCGACAAAGGTAGACAAGCTTTCTGATGTTTCAAGAGAAAGGAGTGACCTCCCCGATGCACTATTTCAAAACCGGAATTGAACGGCCGGTCGAATTCCTCTCCTGCGGGCTGTTCGTCTCGGATGTTCCGTGGACCCATGCGAACCGGATCGTCGATTCGTTCGAGATTATTATCGGCGTGAGCAAGCGCCTCTACATCGCCCAAGGGGGCACCCGGTATGAGGTGAAGCCGGGCGAGGTCCTGCTGCTCCCGCCGGGGCAGATCCATGAGGGCTACCGGGAATGCGAAGAGGGCATCTCCTTTTACTGGTTTCATTTTCTCCCCGCCGGCCCGTACGAACTGCTCGATGAATCGGCTCTCTCCGAGGAGCTCGCCCACTTGAACGACCCCGACTTCTGCCGGACCTTCTCCCAGGTCTGCTTCCCGCTTTACTATACTAACCCGAGGATCGAACGGGTGAACATCCTGTTCCAGCAGCTGCAGCATATCGCCAGCTCCAATTACTATACGCGGTCAGCCGCGCACTACCTGTCGACCTCCTTGCTTATTGAGCTCTCCGAGCAGATGATCTCGGATTATTACAGCTCCAGCCGGATGACGCAGGGGGACAAAAGCATCAGTGAGATTATCGAGTGGATCCGCATCCACATGCGGGAGAACATCTCGGTCACCGACGTGGCCGACAAGTTCGCGTACAACAAGAACTACCTCTCCCGCTTTTTCAAGAAAAAAACCGGCTACAACCTGCAGGAATACATCCACCTGCTCAAGATCTCCAAGGCCAAGGACCTGCTTACCCGCAGCACCCGGAGCATCAAGGTCATCGCCGAGGGGGTCGGTTTCCAGGACGAGAAGTACTTCATGCGCCTCTTCAAAAAGTACGAGAATATGACGCCGACCGAATACCGGGAGGCCTATTACCGCGTGCATATGAATAACCATTAGCGCGGCGCTGCAGGTGGACGATTCCGCACATTCACTGGACGAATTGGAGGGGGTGTGGGGCTACGCTTCCATTTTGTATGGAATCATACAATCATTTCGTGTCATCCCATACAGAAATGCCGCCGGCTTCCGTGCGATAATGTGTTCATCAAGCGGAGCGGAACAGCCGCCAGCCCCTCCCCCGAGATAAACGCCTACTTAGCGAGCTATACTTTCTGCTAATGAACGAAGATTCCATCTTTAAACCACGACAGATTCCCTTTATCCCCGGCACCAGCCGCCCCGCAGCACCCCCTCACAATAGAAAGGATGATTAATCATGTACTCTCCCTATGCCGCTCCTTCCGCTGCCGATCACTTCGGACAGCTTCAAACCTTCCTTGCCCGCACGCTGGCCCCGGATGCGGCCGCCCGCACCCAGAGCGAACTGGTCCGCTTCGCAGAGTCGCTCCGCATCGATGAGGAAGCGTCCCATATGCTCCCCTACCTGTTCGCCAAAGCGCTCGTCAAGCGCCTCGATCCGGCCAGCCATGAGCAGATGAATCTGTATTTTAAGCAGTACGATGTCCCGCAGATCACCCTGTTCAACCTGCTCGCCTCCAAGTTCCCGCTGATGAATGATGTGACCCGGCTGGCGAACGCCATGCTTCTGCAGGCCATGGAGACAGGGCAGCATGTCCGGCTGCTGGAGATCGGCATCGGAACCGGACGCCAGATCGTCGGCCTGCTGCACCAGCTGAAGGAGCTCGGCAAATCCCCCGCTTCCTTCACGATCCACGCCATCGAGCCGAACTTCAGCTGCCTGCAGGAAGCGATGGATAACGTGGGCAAGGCCGCCGAAGGACTGGACTTCCCCGTCATCTTCCATCCTATCCATGCGGAGATCGAACAGCTGACGGATGCCGATTGGCAGCGTCTTATCCCCCGGCAGCCCGGGCTGCTCGTGAATGCGTCCTTTGCCCTGCACCACATTCGCTGGATCCGGCTGGGCCTGGAGAACAAAGACGAGGTTCTCCGGCAGATCCGTCTCCTGAATCCATCGCTGGTCGTCCTCTGCGAGCCGGACTCCGATCATCATCACCCGCAGATCGAGCAGCGGATGCGCAACTGCTGGAACCATTTCAGCGCGTTGTTCGAGCTCATCGATTCCGTGCAGCTGCCCGTGGAGCATTCGCGCGGACTGAAGCTCTTCTTCGGAAGAGAGATCGAAGATATTCTCTCCGCCCCCGAGACGCTTCGCTGTGAGCGCCATGAAGCGACGGTGAACTGGATTGCCAGGCTGTCCGAGGCCGGTTTTCAGCCGTGTCCGGCTCTGCAGCCGCCGGAGGCCGGTTCGCTTCCGGACGTCGGGATCACCTCCGGTGCATGGCACGTCGGCTTCGGCAGCCGGGCGTTGAACCTGATCTCAGTGCTCTGCGCCGTGAGTTGATACCCCCAGGATCGCGTAACGATCCAACAAACGAACGAGCAGACCTCCGCGGCCTGCTCGTTGCTGTACCCAAGGATTACCGTTTCCGTTTAATCCCAATGCATAACAAAAAAACGCAGCCCCCACGGGAGCAGCGCTCAAGTTTCCGTTCCTCTTTTATCCTTCGTTGATCAGCACGCCTTGATTTCTGGTTTTCATCTCTTTGTTCGAGTTCGGGATGAGCGGCAGCATTCTTATGCTGCTGACCATGGCAGAGCGGCAGAGATGGCACGTTGGCGCCTGCTCGAACGTGAAGTTGTCACGGGTCCATCCTTTGCAGCCCGCATCGGAGCAGGTCCAAACCTTGGTTTCGGCATGAGGCAGGTCCTCGATCGGAATTCGCTTGTTGTACATGGTGTACCTCCCCTTCTCTATAATAAAATAAAAAGCCGCTCCCAACACAGGTTAAGAGCAGCTTATCGATTCCACGGATCGGATCTTAGGAATTAGTATACTTTAACAACGTTCTCCGCTTGCGGTCCGCGGTTGCCTTGAACCACGTTGAACTCCACGCGCTGGCCTTCGTCGAGGGATTTGAAGCCTTCACCCTGGATCGCGGAGAAATGAACGAATACGTCATTTCCGCCTTCTCTTTCGATAAAGCCGAAGCCCTTCTCTGCGTTAAACCATTTCACTGTTCCTGTTTCCATGTACAATTTCCTCCTTAAGATAAACCCATATATAATGGTGTTCGCATTTCGCACAAACAAAAACAAAAAATCACATATGGAAAAGGATCCATCCGACAAATGAGAACCTTTTCCATATGTGACTTTAAGGTTTAAATTTGCTTGTAAAACAATAATAGCACAGCCTGCCATAAAAAGCAAATCACGTTTCCCCGGACTCCACTGTGTCCGGAACGTGACTTGCTTTTCTCCGGCGGAATTCACCCCGCCCAAGCATACACCCGGTCTTCGTTGGACCGCTCGAGAAGCCGGCACCGCCCGCTGCGGACGAGCTCGTCATCGATGTACAGGCACACCTGCATATACAGATTGACCGGCTTGCCCGTCGAGGACCGCGAGCCGTCCCCGCGGTGCTTCTGGATGAGCACCTCGCACATCACGCGGACGCTGCCGACCCCCTCGCTCAGCAGCTCGATTACGACAGGCTTCAGCCGTTCCGGCAGAGTGAGCGGATTCGCGCCCCGATCCGGGCCTGCACCTGCAGCCGAGGATGCCGGATGCGCTGCAGCGGCTGCGGCCGGAGCGGCCTCGCCCCCGAAGAGGTCGAACGCCAGCTGCCATTCCTCTTCCGGCTCGGCCGGCGGCGGTGCTGCGGCGGTCTCCGCTGCGGGAGCATCCCGGACCGCAGACCTGCGGCGGTGCTGCAGCTCCAGGGGCTCCAGCAGCTGGCGGATCTTGGATTTCAGGCGGGCCAGCTGCTTGTCGAGCAGCGGGAGCCCCAGGTCCAGATGCGCCTGAATATCCGCCGGGAGCTTGAGGCCGTCGGGCACGGCGACCTGGCTCTCGAGCGTCCAGCCGCTGTGGACCTTGGACAGCAGTTCATCGCGCTCCGCATCCAGCACCTCGAAGCCCTTCAGGATTGCTGCGACGGTCTTCGCATCCATCCCCAGGTGCTGCTTCAAGTGCTCAATCCCGAAGTGGAGCACCTGTCCGGTCACCTTGTGCTGCACGCGGTGCTGGTAGCGGAGCGGACGGCCGCACAGGCACGAATGCTCCGCAGAAATCCGGCCGGCATCCGTATAGCCGGTGTACACCCAATCCTCCAGGAGGTGCTCGATCTCCTCATAGGTCGCTTCATTCGGAATGACGGCTCCCTTGGTCCGGGCCAAGGTCATGGCGAACGCCGTCCGCCTTCCCCGTAGCATGCCCTCACTGAGGAACTGGCGCTGCTCGGGGCTTAAGGATGCATAGACCGCATCCCGCTGTTCTACTGTGATGTCATAAGTGCTCATACCCCATCTCCTTTCAGACGGATAGTCCTCCGTATTCCATGCCTCTATAAGATCCCCGGAAGCCTGCTACCGCCGCTCGCCGACCAGCCAGGTCTTGGCCTCCTCCGGGTCACTGAAGAACCGGAGCGGCAGTGCCGAGACGCCTTCCGTGCGCTTCAGCCTTCCTGCCAGCTTCCACTTCACGGCGATAGAACAGCCGGCAATGGCCAGCTTGGCGATGTGCGGACTCATCCGGCCGACGCTCGCGGTGAACTCGTCAAGGACGCGGTCCGGCAGGTCCGTTTGATATAAATCCACCCAGATCTCCAGCCGCCGCCGGCTTTCCGCCACGAACGCCTCCTCTAACTTCATCAGCGACAGCAGGCCGTCATGGTCCGAGTAGAAGCTGCCGTACTTCAGGCAGTGAATCTCCCCGCCTTTATAGTAATAAGGAAACAGGGAGCCGCCGGGTGATTTGATGCTGTACACGGTCATCATCCTCCTGCCAAGGTCAGTGGTCAGACTGGTCATTATATCCCGGTGTCCTCTGCCTGCCCCCGCGGTCTCCTGTCCCTCAGGATATAGCCCGGTTCTATTTCCAGTTCTACAAATCCCGCCATATTCCTGCTGCCCGGCGTCTCGATCCCGCAGCCGCTGCCCACAAGGAGGATATTCCGCAGCCCGGACGCCTCCGCAGCGTCCCGGTCCGGCAGATAGAACGCCCTGGCATACGGAAACACCTCCCGGAGGGTGGTATAGACCGGACCGATGCGCTTGTCCCCCGCAGGCCTGCCCATGAGATTCAGGATGACGGCCCCGCGGGGCCGGAGCTTCTCCCGTACCGCAGCGAAGAATTCCAGAGTGGTCAAATGCGGCGGTGTTCCCTCCTTCGTGAACGCATCGAGCACGATATAATCCAGCGAACCGGACACCTGCTGTTCCAGCACCTTCCGTCCGTCGCCGACGATCACGTTATCCCCGGCATATCCGAAAAACGCACGGCTCAGCTCCACCACCTTGTCGTCAAGCTCCGCTGTAACGAACCGCTTCTCCGGGTAATGGGCCGCCAGCGTCCCGATGCCGTGACCGATGATGAACACGTCCCGGAACGCCGGGCTGCCGTGTTCCATCAGCGCCATGATCGCCCTCGGGTATTCCAGCACGATCCGCTCCGGCCGTCTCAGGTCCACGGCCCCTTGAACGGCGTCTTCCCCGAACTGCAGGAACCGGAACCGTCCCGTCTCGCCGTATAGCTGGGCCGCCTCATAGACGGCAATCTCGCTGTACTTGCTGATTTCCTTGGCCAACAGATGCAGCTCGCCCCTCTCCTTCCGTCTTCATGCCTGAACAATCGCATTCCCCTATTATAACAGCATCCGGAGGGATGTTCCGAGTAAAAAAGGGCGGCAGACGAAACCCGCAGGCAGCGTCCGTTCCAAGGCACGCCAAACAGCCGGCGGTCCCGCATAGGGCAGGATGCCGGCTGTTTATTCATCACAACAGACTCAGCATAAGGCGGGCTGAAATGCGGAGGCCTTTATTCAAAACGGCCCAGTCGCGGCTCCCGCGCGGCGTCTATCTCTCCTCCTGCTGCCAAATATCCGCATACTCCTTATGCCTGCGGAACTGCGCGTGGGCATACGAGCACGCCGGCACGATCTTTTTGCCGGTCTCCCGCGCATGCTCCACCACCCGCCGCACGAGATCCTCCGCTACCTTTTGTCCCCGCAGCTCCGGAGCCACATACGTATGATCAAGTACCAGGGTATCCGGTCCCACCGGTGCGAACGTCACTTCGGCCAGCACCTCGCCGTTGTCCCGCAAGTAGAATCCGTTTCCTTCCCGTACCGTTTCTCTCATGGCAAGAATCCTCTCTTTCCCTTCGTTCTCTTCCTGCTGCCCATGAAGGCATACTACCTATATATAACCACAAAAGGGCCGGACATACTCATCCCCTATACTCATCACCTTCCTCTCCACACTTCATCCCTCCGCCGAAAACTGCCGCCCTGCTACACCGAACTTTTGCGCTGACGCTCCTCCAGGAGTACACTAGAGACAGACTACGATCGTACGGGGGAACCTAACAGGCATGGACGAACGGGACTGGACCATACTGCATCTGCTCCACGAACACAAGAACATCACCAAGACCGCGCAGCTCCTCTATCTGTCGCAGCCGGCCCTGACCAAACGGCTGATGCACATCGAGCAGGAGTTCGGGGTCAAAATCGTCAACCGGGGCATCCGCGGCGTCCACTTCACGCCTCAGGGCGAATATTTGGCGAAGCGGGCGGAGGAGCTGCTGGCGGCCTTCCGGGAGATCCGGGAGAACGTGACGAATCTGAACCAGGACATTGCCGGGACGCTGCGGCTTGGCGTTTCGAATTATTTCGGCAAGTATGAACTGCCTCCCCTGCTGAAGCTGTTCCGCGAGCAGTACCCGCGCGTGGATTACCAGCTCGAGACCGCGTTCAGCAAGGATGTCTTCACGATGGTGTACAACCACGACATTCACATCGGATTCGTGCGGGGGGACTACAGCTGGCCCGGGGAGAAACGTCTTCTGTTCCGGGAAAAGGTATGGATCGTCTCCAAGGACGAGATCGATCTCGAGGGTCTGCCGCAGGCGCCGCGCATCGATTACTTCACTGATCCGCTCTTCAAGACGATGATCGACCGGTGGTGGGCCGACCACTACACGAAGGCCGCGTCGGTCGCCATGAAGGTGGACCGGGCCGACACCTGCCGCGAGATGGTGAAGAACGGGCTCGGGTACAGCTTCCTGCCCACGAGATTCCTGAAGGACATGGGCGACGTCCATACCGCCGAGATGAAGGACAAGAACGGGGAACCGCTCATCCGTGAGACCTGGATGTTCTACCATCCGGAGGCCCGGGAGAACCGCGTGGTGAATGCATTCGTCGAGTTCATTGAGCATACCGACCTGGAGGATATGGAGCTGAGCCAGGATTGACCTCATGCGGGCTGACCTTCCTGATCCTTGCACAAAAACGGCTCCCGTCATGAGACGGAAGCCGTTTTTTGTTCGGGTTTGGACTTCATCAGCAGCGCGCCCCCGATCAGGAAGACGCCGCTGACGTAGAAGACGGAGACGAGGCCGACCCACGTGCCGACCACGCCGAAGAAGAGCGGCGCCACGAGCTGGGACAGCCGGTTGGTCGCCAGGCGCAGCCCCAGCACCTCGCCGGTCTTGTTCTTCGGCGAGGCGTTGTACGTCGTCGACATCGACAGCGGCTGGCCGCAGCCAAGCCCGATGCCCATCAGCACGCTGGTCAGCAGCAGCAGATAGACGCTCGAAGCGTATGGAATCAGCACAAACGCGAGTCCGGCCGTGAGGATCGACCCGAGCAGCACCCGCTCGCGTCCGAGCAGCTTCGTCAGCGCGGGCAGAAAGAAGCGGACGAACACCATCGCGAGGCCCTGCAGGGCGATGATCCAGCCGATGCTCGACTCGGAGATCCCGAGCCGGGACCCGTACAGCGGGAAGTAGGCGACGAAGATGTCCCGCGAGTAGAGTACGAGAGCGCTGGTCATGAGCGCGTTGCGCAGCAGAGGAAGCCGCAACAGCCCGAGGGCGGACGGCCCGGAGGCCTCCTCCTCCGGCGTTTCCCCGCCAGCCTCCGCTGCCTTGCTGCCGCCTCGCTTCAGGACGGGAATGTACCGGGCCACCCCGAGCGGGAGCACACAGCAGATCATGGCGATCAGGAACACCGCCGAATACGAGACATGCTCTGCAAGATAGCCCTGCGCCACCGGGCCGATGAACCCCGCCAGGGCCACGCTCATGCTCAGCATGCTGAAGTAGGCGTCCCGCTGGTCCTTGGTCTTCGCGGCATGGCCCAGCACGTTCTGCAGGCAGATCGCGATGAAGACATGCGACACGCCGACCGCCAGCTGCGAGACATACAGCGCCCACAGCGACGGGAACAGGAACGGCATCGCCATCCCGGCGGCGCAGCCCACGCTGCCGAGCAGGATGGGGATGCGGTCCCCGACCCGGTCGGCCAGCTTGCCTGCATGGATGGCGAGCAGCAGCGGCAGCAGCGCGTACGACGAGGTCAGGGCCCCGATCTGCAGCGTGCCGGCCCCGAGTCCCGAGGCGAACAAGGTGATTACCGGCCTTGACATGTTGAGCATCATCTGGAATCCGAACATAATCAGCAGTGCATTGCGAAGCACCGTTTTATCGCTGTGATCGCCGCTGAGCGGCGATGCTTTGAGCAGCAGATTTCCTTTCATCCGGCAGCATCTCCCCACGTTCTCTCTCTGAAGCTATAGAGTAAGCTTACACCGGAAGAGCCGATCTATAAAATTCCGCCTGGGCATCCCGGGGCATAACCAAAACGAATACCGCCCCGTTCAGCTCACCTTTTCCCCGCCCTGATGTTTCGGCGCCCAGGCTACCGGGTAATAGAAGGTAGTGGGAAGTGGTAATTATAATCAAGCAGGAGGAAAAGATAGGTCACTATGCTTTCCGAAAGGTTGGTTTGCCATGTTCTCTCTTCTGAGAAGAAAACGATTTGCATTTCTTCGCAAGGTGCTGGAATCTTGTAAAATGACTAAGCAGGCGTCCTGATCACCGAAGGCACAGCCTGGTAGTCGATCGGCGACTTAAATAATTGCGACTTCCCACCATACAGAAAACCCTGCGGCGCTGTGCCGCAGGGTTTTCCTAATGTAAGGTGAGACTCCGACAGTCGGGCAAAGGAAAGCCTGGGAGCCGGAATATCCGTCGGTTTCGCCGACGGCAGCGAAAAGCCGGGAACCCTGCGGTCCCCGGCCCCTCGTTCTATCTCATCTTGCGGTACTACCGTCTACAGGGCTTCATTCGTTCCGCTCACCTTTTCCATAATCTTGCTTCTCAGTTCCTTGGACAGCTCAGCCGCTTCGTCCTTGGTAATCTGGTGGGCGTACACCGCGCGGTCGATCCGGCTCTGGTACAGGTACTCCAGGCGCTCCACCAGCTCGGAACGGCCGGCAAAATCGTCGTTCCGCTCACGGTCCGCTACGGTCAGCAGGGAATCGCCTTGAGCCAGCGCATCGAGCAGGTCCTGCAGTTCGATATCGATATAGATGGATGCGTTAAGCACAATATCATCAAGGTTCAGGTTAAAGCGCTCCTCGAGCTTCAGCGACGGGTTCTCCAGCACAGCCTTGTCTTCGTAACCGGCTTGGTTCAGGGCGTCGGACAGGGTCTTCTCGTTAGCGGAACGGATCTCGGCCGCTTCTTCCGCCGTCAGCTGACCTGCGCCTACAGCCGTGTCAACACGGTTGCCATAGTAAGCTTTCATCGCATTGTACAGCTCGTAACGGTCCTCTACCGCATCCTCGTTGTTCTGATAGTCAGCTACCTGGTTGATGGATTGACCGACTTTCAGCAGATCATTCAGCTCGTATTCTTCGAGATCCAGGTAGATCGCAGCCACCCGTACGATGTCCGTCAGGTCCGCCTGATAGCGCTGCTCGACAGGAATGGACGTATCCACAGCGGAGTCCTTATAGCCGGCTTTCGACAGGGCATCCGCCAGACGCTTCGCCGCCTCGGAGTTCAGTCCGTCCGCTTCTTCCTGCGTGATCTTGCCTGCGTATACCGCATCCGTCACGTTCGTGGTGTACATATTTTTCAGTCCCTGGTACAGCTCGCCGCTGCTCTCCAGCTCCGTACGGGAGAGATCGCTCAGGGTTCTGCCGTTCTCCAGCTCGCGGAGCACATCCGCGTAATCCATCTCGAGGTAGATCGCAGCATACTTCACGATGTTCCCGAGGTCCAGGGAGAAGCGGTCTTTCAGAGGAATCTCCGTGTTCACCGTGAGGGTATCCTTGTAGCCCATGGTGTCGATCGCCTTGGAGATCCGCTCCTGAATCTCAGTGCGGTACTTCGCTGCGTCTTCCGGAGTGATCTCCTTGTTCGCCAGCGCCGCGTTCACGGAACCGTTGAACAGACGCTCCAGGTCTTCGCGAAGCTCTTCGCGGCCTCTGTAGTCGTCATCGCGCATGCCGTTGGCAATGCCGCCGAGGGTATTGCCGTTCATCAGGGCATCGCGGACATCCCCGAATTCTTTATCCATAAAAGCCGAAGCATACCATACGATCTTGCTCAGGTCCGAGTTCAGACGGTAAACGAAAGGTACTTTCACCTCGTCCTCGTCATCGGACTCGCTGCTTGCATACGCCACAGGCGCGTTATGTACGGCGGGCAGGCCTCCCCACAGCAGGGCGGCAGCCAGCGTCGCTGCAATCCATTTTCCATTTTTTGTTTTCATAGGTCTTCTCCATCCTTTTATCTCTCTGAATTTTGGCTTAAGCACCCGTGCACCAGGCTTTCCATACCCTTATTGTAGTTACATTGACACTTCTTTTTTAGTAGCAAGTGTCAGGTTTATAGGGCCTGTCACCCATGACATTTGTCACGGATTCGTATCTCCAGCCTGTTCCATGGGTGTCCTTTCCATGAAGAGAGCATAACGGGACTCGGTGAAAACTTGGAGAAAAGCAGCAAGGCGGATAGAGATCGGCATACGACCTATGTCAAAAAGGCTCCAGCCAGCCATGCTCCCGGCAGTAGGAGATCGCCTCGATGCGGTTCTTCACCCCGAGCTTCTCCAGAATGCCGGAGATGTAATTGCGGACCGTCCCTCCCGAGAGGTGGAGCACTCCTGCGATCTCCTTGGTGGACTTCCCGTCCGCCACAAGCACCAGCACCTCCCGCTCGCGGCCGGTCAGCGGGTTCTCCTCGACGTAGACGTCTTCGACGAGCTCCTTGGTATAGATCCGGCGTCCGTTCATCACGCTGCGGATCGCCGCCGCGAGCTCTTCGCTGGAGTTGTCCTTGGACAGGTAGGCGCTCACGCCCGCCTTGACGGCGCGTTCGAAATATCCCGCCCGGGTGAACGTCGTCAGAATGACCACCTTACAGGGGCCCCCCTTGAGCCGCTCGGCCGCGTCGAGCCCGCTCATCACCGGCATCTCGATGTCCAGAATACAGATGTCGGGCTGCAGCGTCTCGACGAGTGCCACGGCTTCCTCCCCGTTCGCCGCTTTCCCTATAATCTCAAAATCCTCCTGCATCTCCAGCAGCGCAGCCAGTGCGTCCAGCAGCATGCGCTGATCCTCCGCGATTACAATACGTGTCATGGTTCATTCCTCTTTTCTAAGATAAACGGTTTCGGCGCCCTTACGGACGATGCGTGTTGATTAAATGATCAGATGACAGGAACGAGCATAAGCCTGTTACCCTTTCTGATGTTTGAACACATGGGGGTCCTGCTTGATAATATGAGGCACCGTCATCCGCACGGTCGTCCCGCGCCCGGTGTCGATCTCGACCTTCCCGTTCACAAAGTCAAGCCGCTCCTTCATGCCGATCAGACCGTTGCCCTGGCCCCACGGCTGTCGTCCGCCGCCGCCGTTGTCCTCTACAGTCACAACCGTTTCCGCTGAGCGGTGCTCCATCCGGAGCCGGCAGCGGGACGCCCCGCTGTGCTTCACCACATTGGTCACCGCTTCCTTGATGCACATGCTGAGCACGTTCTGAATCAGGGGGGACACCTCGCTTAGGCAAGCTTCGTCCTCGCACTGGAATTCAATCTCCGCCGCGCCCAGAATCCGGCGCACGTGAGCCACCTCTTCACGGACGGTCGTCCCGCGCATCTTGGACACAAGCTCCTGAACCTCTTTCAGCGTCGAGCGCGCCACGGTCTGCACTTCCCTGATTTCCAGCTGCGCCTTGGCCGGCTTGTTCTCGATCAGCTTGTCGGCGAGCTCGCTCTTGAGCCCGATCAGGGACAGCTTCTGGCCAAGCGTATCGTGCAGGTCCCGGGAGATCCGCTGGCGCTCCTCCTGGATGACGAGCTCGGCGATGCGGCGGTTCGCTTCCACGAGGAGCTTCTGCAGCTCGATCCGTTTGTACCGGAAGTACGTGTTGAAGGGGATGAGGATCGCTCCGATCAGCGTCAGAATGACGAAGGGAAACTGGGCCAGGAAGAAGGCATGCTGCGTCAGGGTGCAGTAGTTGACCGCACCGAAGAAGAGGAGCAGATGCAGCGTGTACAACACCGAGAACGCCCGTCTCCTGCGGATCCGGCCGATGAAGTATGAGACGCCGAAGGACAGGTAGACGTATCCGTAAGCTACGCTGACAACCCCCGAGATCAGGATCTGAACGAAGGTCCAGAAGTACGCCGCGCGTCTGCCCGAGAGGGCGGAGCCCAGCGCCGCAGCGAGGAATAGCAGCAGCAGTGCCGCCCCCGCAGCGGCCGGCGGCCTTCCGGGGCCGTGAAAGAGCAGGTAATACGGGATGAGGTACAGCAGCAGCCAGAGGCCGAGCAGCAGGCGTTTGTGGGATTCGGACAATGGATCCGGCATAAGATCAGCTTCCTTTCAGGGATGAATGGTACGTTTGCAGCGGCAAACTTGAACGCAATAAAGAACAGCACCTCCCGTCCCGGCAAGATGCTGTTACCTATGCTGTCTTATGAGAAGAAGCCGCCGGGGTCACCCAAGGCTTCACAGACTGAATATGCGGCGCAGCCGCCCAGGGATGAACGGCTTCGGCGTCCTTCAAGGACGGCTCTCGTTTGTTCATGGTTACGAATGGTCCAAGTTAATGGGAAATCCGATCTTTTTTTTCGACGAAGAACTCCAGGAGGGCTTCCTCCACCAGATGCTGCAGCTCTTCGTCCGGCGTCTCGGAGCGCGAGAGCCAGGCGTGTTGTTTGATTCGTTCCAGCAGGGCCAGCAAGATGTCGTATCCCCTCTCCGCCCGTGCACTAACCGGCAGTAATGTTATGTATGAAGCCGAACGTCAGCAACGGTTGACGGCACCAGGCCAATACAGGCGGACCCTTGCTTGCCTGCCTGCCAAAGGGATGCAGGTTCCCGGCTCAGTGGAGCGGCCAAGAGGAAGCACAAGTTCCGCCGAATGCCGAAGGAGCTCCGGTTTAACAACCGTTAGTTTAGTTCTAAACTAATTATATGCAGCTTTTCCCTGGCCGTCAAATGAAAACTTTGACAGCCGGTCCGGGGCTTATGGCTGTCCCGGCTGGGGATTTCCGCGAAAACCCTTTCAAAATTCATTGACTTGGGCGGCTGCCCTCCCTTACAATCGAACAAACACCAATCGAACGGGCGTTCAAAGCCGATATCCCCTGCATGTTTCATGAGAAAAGGAGGTACTGCCGCCATGACCGCAGCCGAACAGCCTGATGTGAAAGAGAAGATTATGGAGGCCGCCAAGAAGCTGTTTGCCGAACTCGGCTATGAGGGGACCAGCGTGCGTAAAATCTGCGACCAGGCCGGCGTCTCCCTCCCGCTGGTGTCCTACCATTTCGGGGGCAAGGAGAACGTCTATTGGGCGATCCTGGAGCCCTTGAAGTCCGTCCCGTTTCAACCGACGACCGACGACCCGAAAGAGGATCTGCTGCATTTTGTGGAGACGATGATCACGTTCCTGCAGGGCGAGCCGGAGATCGCGCACATCCTGAGGCAGGAGCTGTCGATGAACAGTCCCCGCTCAGAGGCCCTCTTCCCGCTCGTGCAGAACATCACCGACCTGCTGCGGAGCATCCTCGAGCGCGGACAAGCCCAGGGCGTCTTCCGTGTCCACTCGGTCGCCCACACGATGAAGCTCATCATCGGGTCGATGACCGCTTTCCGGAACGTGCGCTGCTTCGAGGCGCTGTACGGTTCGGATTCGGACGCGCCGCTGCAGCCGAAGGAGCTGTTTCAGTTTATTTATGGCGGGATCGGGAGCTCGTAGTTTCATTTTTGCGCTCCGTTATGCTTCGCATAAAGGTCGCTTCCCAAAATGAAATACGTCGCCGGGCAGGTACAGGGCTTGGCTCGTAGTTTCATTTTTGCGCTCCGTTATGCTTCGCATAAAGGTCGCTTCCAAAAATGAAATACATCGCCGGGCAGGTTGGAATAGCGGAAAGGCGCTTTCGAGAAATATGTAGCTGCAAATAAAGGAACTCAGATGCGCTATTGCGGCGGATTGCTGCTTCATTTGTGACATAGCGGAACTCAGATTCGTTATTTGGCCTAAACTGGAAGTAGACTAAACGGTGGACACAACTTAAGGAACGACCTTTATAATAAAGACAAACGAACAAAGGTCGAGGTGTGCCATGAGTCAGCAGCGGGAGAGTTACGACAGTGAGTTTAAGAAAAAAACAGTGGAACATATAGAGAAGGAGGGGAAGAAGCCAATTGAGATTGCCCGGGAACTTGGGATTCCGAAAAGTACCTTAAGCCGCTGGATCAAACAGTACGGGAAAAGTGCAGCTTCGGAACAATCACAAGTCTTTGTGGATTACGAACGACTAAAAAAGTTGGAGCAGCAAAACCGCGAACTGCAAGAGGAGAACGAAATCTTAAAAAAGGCAATGCACTTCTTCACGAAAGACCGGGACTGATTTTTTCGTTTATTTATAAACACCGCTTCCAGTACCGTGTCGAGAAGATGTGCTCCGTTTTACAAGTATCCAGAAGCGGCTATTACAAGTGGGTAAAACACAAGCCTAGTAAACGGGAAAAGCACCGGATGTGGCTGAAAAAACGCATCCGGCATCACTTTTACCGTTTGAAGAAGCGCCCGGGCAGCCCCGTGATTACTGCGATTCTGCGAGAGGAAGACGGTTGTGCTGTCTCCTCAAAAACGGTCAGTCGCCTTATGAAAGAGATGGGTCTTAAGTCGATTACGGTTGGAAAATACAAAGCAACGACCAATTCCAACCACAACATGCCTGTTCATGACAATATCCTAAATCAGCAGTTTAAAGTGGAGGCACCCAACAAGGTCTGGGTAACAGATATTACTTATGTCGCCACTGGCGAAGGCTGGCTATACTTAGCCAGTGTGATGGACTTATATTCACGTAAAATCGTGGGCTGGGCTACAGGCGCGCGGATGACTAGGGAGCTCGTGATCGAAGCCCTGGAGCTTGCTTACAAGCGTCAGAAACCGGCCCCTGGCTTGATCCACCACTCCGACCGCGGATCTCAGTATGCAAGCAGTGATTACCAAGAACGGCTGGCAGACTACTTCATGACCGGCAGCATGAGTCGAAAAGGGAACTGCTATGACAATGCGTGTATCGAGTCTTTTCACAGTACATTGAAAAAAGAGCTTGTGTACCAAACCAAGTTTAAAACTCGTAAACAAGCAACCGATGAACTCTATAATTACATCGAGTTTTACTACAACCGAACACGGCGCCACTCCACTTTGGGTTATAAAACGCCTCATCGCTTTGAACAGATGTACCATGAACAAAGAGCAGCTTAGCGTTAAAGGGTTCCTTCATTTTTGTGTCTACTTTATTGACAGAAGTCCAAACTTATACAATGGCGTCCAAATTGGCAGCAATAAGATACCTGAGTTCCGTTATCCATCGTAAGGGCGTAGAAAACCGACGAATAAAGAACCTGAGTTCCGCTATTTGTCTGACCTTCTTCGACACCTATCGATTCACCGCTTCAACGGTCCCCGCGCGCGGTTGCACACTGCAAACCCTGCGGTACAGGCAGCTGGAATGCGGGCTCGTAGTTTCGTTTTTGCGCTCCGTTATGCTTCGCATAAAGGTCGCTTTCAAAAACGAAATACGTCGCCGGGCAGCGGACCTCCCCTTAACCATAAACACAAAAGAACCTCCGTGCCGCAGGAATGCGGGTGGAGGTTCTTTTGCTTATTTAGGTCGGATATCATGGCACGAGTTCCGTTGGATGCGAGCGGAGCATCCCCGCGTCAAGGGGCGTAAAGTGTGACATATGAGGCATACTGCCTGGACGCAGCATGGAGGATCGATCCCTGCATGGGAATCGGTCACTACAGACCGACCGCGCCAGGACAGCAGCGTTCACAACCCGGCAGGCGGCCAGGCTTGCTGCTAACCCGCCAGTTCCTGCAGAACGGCCAGGACCTGCTCTTTCTTGACGCGCGACATGCCGTTTTCGCTCAGCTGCCGGAGGCTGTTGTTCTTCGCGAAGTTCAGCATCGGGCTGTCCATCAGGTGAGGGATGTGCTTGCGCAGCGCCCGCTCGGCCGCTTCGTCCTCGAGCAGGTCCTGGATGGTGGTCTCGAGGGTGTAGGTCACCCGGAACAGGTCCGCTGCACGGTAGCGGAACCGGTACGTGCCCGAGCCCACGACGAGCCGCGCGCCCTGTTCGGTCCCGACCGCCGACTCGACGCCTTCCGAGGCCGCGGTATCCGCTCCGCCTTCCTTCAGAGCCGCCAGAGAGGCGCCCTTCAGCACCACCTCCGCCGTGGTATTCGCGGGTATCTCGACGTGTACCTCGATCTCCTCCCCGTCCATACGCCAGCCGGTTTCCACCCGGCCGTACAGCGACCGGTGCGCCGCCCTGGCATGCGTGAGCTTCCGGCCGCCGAACAGCGGCTCGATGCGCACCCGCTTGTACGCCGGCACGGCGTCGTCCATGTCGAGGCCCGCGACCCGGCGGTACATCCACTCCCCGATCGCCCCGTAGGCGTAGTGGTTGAAGGAGTTCATGTCGTCGCTCCAGAACGAGCCGTCCGGCTTGATGCTGTCCCAGTGCTCCCAGATGGTCGTCGCACCCTTGGAGACGGAGTACAGCCAGCCCGGGTAGCTTTCCTGCAGGAGCAGCTTCACCGCGGTATCATGATAGCCGCTGTTCGAGAGGGCAAAGCACAGGTACGGCGTCCCCACGAATCCCGTCGACAGGTGGTAGCCGTTCTCCGCGATGAGATCGTTCAGATCCTTCGCCACCCGCGGCTTGACGCGGTCGTCGACGAGATCGAACATCAGCGCGAGCACATGCGCCGTCTGCGTCGGGGAAGCGATCCGGCCTGTGGCCGTGACGAATTCCTCGCGGAACGCGCGGACGATGCCCTGATGCAGCTCGCCATACCGGCGGGCATCATCTTCGTACCCGAGGACCGTAGCGGAATCGCGGAGCAGCCGCGTCGAATGCGCGTAGTAAGCCGTGGCCACCAGCTCCTTCGGGGTCGCGCCGATGTAGCTGTTCTCCTTGGCATCGAGCGCGAGCCAGTCGCCGAAGTGGAAGCCCGTGTTCCACAGGTATTCGTTCTCGCCCTGGGCCCGGATATACTCGACCCAGGCCTGCATGCTGTCGTACTGCTCGGCCAGCAGACGGCGGTCGTCATAATACCGGTACACGGTCCACGGGCAGATCACCGCGGCATCGCCCCAGGCTGCGGAGCTCGCCCCCCCGACCACGTCGGGGATCACGAACGGCACACCGCCGTCCGGCAGCTGCTCCGCCTTCAGGTCACGAAGCCACTTCGTGAAGAAGGGTCCTCCCTGGTAGTTGAACAACGCGGTACCGATGAATACCTGCGCATCGCCGGTCCAGCCGAGACGCTCGTCGCGCTGCGGGCAGTCGGTCGGCACGTCGAGGAAGTTGCCCCGCTGGCCCCACTGGATGTTCCGCTGGAGCTGGTTCACGAGCTCGTTCGAGCAGTCGAACTCGCCCGCCGGCTCCATGTCCGAGTGCATCACCTCACCGGTGAACGCCTCCAGCGGCAGCCCGTTCTCCTGGCCCGGGAAGCCTTCCACCTTGACGTAGCGGAAGCCCATGAACGAAAAGTGCGGCGCATAGCTCTCAGCTTCCCCGCCCCGGCATATGTACTCCACCGTCTGCTTCGCCGGGCGCAGATTGCCGAAGTAGATGTTGCCGTCCTTGTCGAGCACCTCGGCATGGCGCAGCACAATCCGCGTGCCGGCCGGCGCCGTGACTTCGAAGCGCATGCGGCCGACCATGTTCTGGCCCAGATCGAGCACATGGTCGCCGGCCGGCGTGACGAAGGCGGACACGGGACGCAGGCGCTCCGTCACCCGCACAGGCGAATTCTCCTGCGCGACGAGGGTGTCGAGCCGCAGGTCCAGCACCTCCACCGGCTTCCAGCCGCCGTCCATGGCGGAAGGCTCCGCCGTGCTCCACCCCGCGGGCTCCAGCCGGGCGTCATAGGTCTCGCCGTGATAGATCGTCGAGTACCGGATCCCGCCGGTCGCCGCAGTCCAAGTCCCGTCGGTCCCGATGACCTCCTCCCGGCCGTCCGTGTACCTCACGTGCAGCTGCAGGAGCGCCGCCCGGCGGTCGCCGTACTTGAAGTTTTTGCCCTCGAAGCCCATGCCGCTCTTGTACCAGCCGTCGCCGAGCCGGATGCCCGCCACGTTTCTTCCCGTCTGCAGCAGCCCGGTGACGTCATACGTCTGGTACTGCAGCCGGTTCGGATAGCTGGTCCAGCCCGGCACGAGCAGTTCATCCGAGACCCGCTCGCCGTTGACGTAGAGCTCATACACTCCGGCCGCCGTCGCATAGATCCGGGCGGAAGCGATTGCACCGCCGTGCAGCTCGAAGCCCCGGCGCAGCAGGAAAGCCGCCTCTTCCTGCGGATCGATGGCGCCCGCCTCCGGGGTAATCCACTGCGCTGACCACTCGCTATGATCCAGCAGGCCCATCTCCCACCACGCGGTTTCGCTCCACTCCGATTCGCGGCCGTGGTTGTCCCATACCTTCACCCGGTAATAGTAACGGGTGCGGCTCGAGAGCCCGGGGCCGTCGTACGGCACCTGAATGGACTGATCCGACTCTGTGCGGCCCGAGTCCCAGAGGGGATCTTCGTAGCAGTCTTCCCCGGCGGCCACCACGATCCGGTAGGCGCGCTGGAGCGTCCCCCGGCGGTCCGAGCGCAGCTGCCAGCTGAGCCTCGGCTGTGCGGCGGAGAGGCCGAGCGGATTCGTACGATACTCGCATGTGACACGTTCAACGGTTAAGGCTCCCATAGTTTGCACACTCCATTGTTTTGGATTAGGTTCATTGTTCCGCTGTCTTCTATCCTTTGACGGAACCGGCGGTCATTCCTGCCACGATTTTCTTGTTGAAGAAGATAAAGAGCAGCAGCGGCGGAAGCGTAATCAGCAGAATGTTCGTGAAGAGCAGGTTCCACTGTGTGACGTACTGGCTGGAGAAGTTATAGAGCGTGAGCTGCACGGTCGCATTCTTGGAGCCCGGGAAGAAGTACAGCGGGTTCGTGAAGTCGTTGAAAATACCGACCGACGAAGTCACGATAATCGTTGCCGTCACCGGCTGCAGGAGCGGCAGGATAATCCGGAAGAACAGCGTCACTCCGCTGCACCCGTCCACGATGGCCGCTTCGTCGATCTCCCGCGGAATGGCGGACATGAAGCCCTTGTAAAGCAGCACGCAGAACGGGAATCCGAGCGCCACCTCGACCAGCACGAGGCCCGTCATCGTCTTGAACAGGCCGACACTTTCGAGCACCCAGATCGTCGGCACGATCGCCGGGGGAATGATGAGCCCCGACAGGACCAGGAAGTTGATCCACGGCGTCGCCTTGTCGGTCCGTCTCTGCATGACATAGCCGGCCATCGCGCAGATGAACACGAGCACGAGGATGGACAGCACCGTAAGCACCGTCGAGTTGTAAAAGGCCCGCAGCAGCATGTAATCCCTCGCCGCGACCACCTGCTTGATATTGTCCCAGAGATGAATCGAGGAAGGCCAGGCCAGATTCAGCAGGGACGACTCCTTCGTATTTTTCATGGCGTTGACGATGATAAAATAGAACGGAATCCAGAACAGGATGACCGTCATGCCGACGGCCGCGATCTCCGCGCCCCAGCTTCTTGCTCCCTTGTTCATAGTTCGGCCTCCTTCCGGTTCAGGTACATATAGAGCGGGAAGGCAAGCAGCGTGACGACGAGGAACAAGATCACGTTGCCGGCCGTAGCCAGTCCGTAGAAGCCTCCCTGGTACTGCTTGTAGATGATGGATGCGATGAGGTCCGTCGAAAAGCCCGGCCCCCCCTTGGTCATCGCCCATACGAGGTCGAACGACCGCAGGCCCCCGATGAACGAGAGAATGATGACGGAGTTGGTGGCCGGCCGGCTCAGCGGCACGATGATGTTCCAGAACTTGTGCAGCGCACCGCCGCCGTCGATCTGCAGCGCTTCATAATACTCCTCGGGAATCGAGAGAATCCCGGCAATATAGATGACGGTGGCGAAGCCCACCCCCTTCCACACATCCACGAGCGCCACGGAGATCAGCGCCAGATCCGGATTGCCCAGCCAGTCGGGTCCGGCGATGCCAAGCTTCGCCAGCGTCGTGTTGATAAGCCCCTGCGTCGGGTGCATCATCATGCTGAAGGCCAGACCGACCGCGATCGTACTGACCAGCGTAGGGAAGAATATGACAGACCGCAGGTAACCCTTGGTTCTTATTTTTGATGTCAGGAAGACGCCGAGCAGCAGGCCCAGCACCACTTTGAGCACGCAGGTGATGACGGCGTAGAGCAGGGTGTTCTTGAATCCGATCCGCAGCGAAGGCTCTTCGAAGAAGGTGATGAAGTTCTCGAGTCCGATGAATTTCCATTCGATCAGCGACCATCGGGTGAGGCTGAAGAAGAACGACATGAGGGTCGGCACCAGGAAAATCGCAATGTAGATCAGGGCGGCAGGCAGCAGAAAATAATAGGAATACGTGCGTTTCAATATCGTGGTCATGCTCTCTCACTCCAGTCTTTCAGGAAGCGGGCCGGCCCGTGCAGCGGGTGCATCCAGGCCGGCGCTTCCGGTCATAATCGGCAGCGGTTACCAGCCCTGAAGGCCCAGCTGCTTCGCCTGCTTCTCCACATCCTTGTCGTAGAGCTGTGCGCCCTCCTTGGCCGGCTTGAAGCCCGCTCCCACCTCGGTTGTAATCTGCGCCAGGCTCGGCCCCTTGATCGGGGAGACGAACTCCAGCGCCGGCGCCGTTTTGTTCGTGTCAAAGTAAGGCATCATATCCTTGACCACCTGCGGCACGTTGTCCGGCAGCTTCGCCTCCTTGACGAGCAGCGGGCCTGACGGCTTCGACATCTTCGTCAGCGCTTCGATGCCCTCGATGGAGGAGGTGAACTCGACGAATTTTTTGGCTTCCTCAATATGCTCGCTCTTCTTGTAAATATAAGCGCCGTTCGATACCCATACCGTCAGGCCGTTCACGTCCGGGCTGTCGCCCGGCTGGGCGAAGAAGCCGATATCGCCGATCTGGTCCGGGTAGTTCTGCTCGATCGCCGGAATCGCAAAGGTCAGCATCGGATAGTGGGCGCCCTTGCCTTCGGCGATCATCTTCAGGCCGGCATCGTAGGTCGTTGCCAGGAAGTCCTTGTTGAAGTAGCCCTTCTTCCCGATCTCCTCCAGCTTCTCGAAGCTGCGGAGCGCCGCCGGCGTATCCGCGAACTTCGCCTTGTTGGCCGTATAGTCGTCGGCGAACTTCGGCGTCTGCGCCTGAACATTGTAGTAGTCGGCCAGGACGACGATCTGGGTGGTCCAGTCATCCTTGAAGGAGCCGATCACGGGCGTGATCCCCGCAGCCTTGATTTTCTCATTGTTCGCCATGAGCTCCGCCCACGTCTTCGGTACGCTCAGCCCCAGCTGCGAGTAGACCTTCTTGTTATACAGCCAGCCCCCGCCCATCGTCGAGCCGAGCGGGCCTGCATACAGCTTGTCTTTGAACATCACCGTCGGTTTGAAAGAATCCACGACGTTCTTCATGAACGGCTCATTCGTCAGGTCGACGAGGTTCTGCTCGGGGTTAAGCGCTTGCATCAGTGACCCGGCATTGTACCAGAACACGTCGGTCATGTCGCCGGTAGCCAGCCTCGTCTTCACGAGGTTGTCGCCCTCGCCCCCGCCCGGACGCGTCTCATGCTCGACCTGGATGTTCGGATATTTGGCTTCGAAGGCCTCGATCACGCCTTTGGCCTGGTTCACCGCATCCTGCGTATTGTCGGTCAGCAGAGAAATCGTGACCGTCTTGCCCTCTCCCTGCGGTGTGCTTCCTCCAGCCGTTTCTTCCTTCTCCGCCGCGCCGCCGCAGCCTGCCAGCACCCCTGCGAACAACGCCGTCACCGACAGTACCGATATCATTTTCGCTTTCTTCTGTCTCATGGGCTGATCCCCCTTCAGTTCCTGAGTGTATAACCATCTTTCGCTGCACCGGAGATGGTTCCCCTGTGTTTATTATTGTAGTCCGCTTTGCGTTTATCCGGCAGTGGGTCATAATTTGGGTGGGCGTCCGATTTTTTTGGGAGCGTTATCATTTTCGCATCTGAAGAAAAAGCACCTCATACCAAAGCATCTGCCCAGAGTACCGGTTAAAGCACCTTGTCAAAGTACCTGTCAAAGTCAAAGCATCTGATCAAAGCGCCCCTGGGCTCAAGTGGGGGATGAGGGTCCATACGAGTGCATGCAGCCAAAAAAGAAGCTTCCTACGCAGGAGGCGCAGGAAGCCCGGAGAGCTCCTTATACTGACCCGGCGTGACACCGGTATATTTCTTGAAAACCTCGGAGAAATGGCGGTACGTGTGGTAGCCGACCTTCTCACTGACCTCCTGGACCTTCAGCCCCTGCAGCAGCAGCGACTTCGCCAGCTCCATCCGGTAACGGGTCAGGTACTTGATGTACGACTCGCCCATCTCCTCTTTGAACAGCACGCTGAAGTACGTCGGATTCATGCCGACATGCTCCGCCACCTCCTGCAGCGTCAGATCCCGCGTCCCGTGGCCTTCGATGTACTGCCTCGCCCGGGTGACGGCCGCATGCTTGGTATCCTCGCGAGCCGAGCTGCTCCAGTCGGCGATCTTCTCGATCTGCCGGCGGAACCAGGCGGCCACTTCCCCATTGGCGGCCATCTCCCGGAATTCGATGTGCGGCATGAAGCTCTCCCACGGCCCGCCCGCGGCGTCGCCCGCGTTCTTCTTCGACTCCTCCGCCGCCAGGTAGATGAGCCTCAGCATCTCGTGCTCGGCCGCTTCAATCCCGAGCTTCCCGTACTGGATCGACGCGATGAACCGCTCCGCCTGCTCCATGAGCCCCTCCCGGTTCCCGGACCGCAGGCTGAGGATGACGGCCTCCTCCCGCTCGGAGAGCCCTTCGGGCGCGGTGATCCGTTCGCCGAGATCCTCGAAGCGGACCAGGTTCTTCTCCCCGAGGAAGCGGGCCGACTGCAGCGCACGCGCCGCTTGCCTGTAGCTCTCCGCCGCTTCCGCTGGGCGCGGATACGTCCGCCCGCAGCCGACCGCTGTGCCCGCCTGCTCCGACTCGCCGAGCAGCTCGTCCCACAGCTCCTGGCCGGGCGGCAGGAAATGAAAGAGCACATGCAGCCGCTCCTGCCCGATCTTCACCGGCACCGCCCGGTAGGCGGGATGGTCCGGCGGGGCGAAGGCTTCCGAAGCCGCCGCGAGCACCGTGACGGCTTCCACCTCCGCGGCATGCGGCCCGAAGGTCTCCCGCCACTTCCCTTCGGCATCCGCTCCGGTCATGAGGAGCTCCAGCACCGCCTTCTCCAGCAGCTCACGGGAGCTGACCTCCACCTTCCGCTTCATCGCATCCATTTCCTGCTGCTCGCTGACCCGTCCCAGCACCTTGCCAATGGCTTTTTCGATGCTCTCGATGGTGATCGGCTTCTCCAGGTAATCCACGACGCCCAGGTTGATCGCCCGCTTCACGTAGTCGAACTCGTTGAACCCGCTGAACACGATGCAGTACGTCTCCGGCGCTTCCCGCATCACTTCCTCGATGAGCTGGAGCCCGTCCATTCCGGGCATCCGGATGTCCGTGAAGATGAGGTCCGGCCGCTCCTCCCGGAAAAGCGCCAGCGCAGACAGCCCGTCGCCAGCAGTGCCGACCAGCTCAATCCCGAGGCCCGTCCAGTCGATCATCGCCCGAAGTCCCTGAAGTACGATGTATTCATCATCAAATACGGCTGCTTTCAGCATGAACGTGTTCCCCCTCTGTCTATCCTTGTCTTCCGGATCGGTTCCCTGCCGCCGGAGCGGGTCAGGCCGTCTTCGGCCTGAAGCGCAGCTCGATGCGGGTTCCCCGGCCCTCTTCGCTGTAGACGGTGAGCGAGCTCGTCGGTCCGTAGGAGAGCTGCAGGCGTTCCCGCACATTACGAAGGCCGTAGCCCCGTTCGGTGACCCCGACATCCGCCATGCCTACCCCGTCATCCTCCACGGTGAACAGCAGATACTCCCCGTCCTTCACCCCCGTCAGCCGGATCGCCCCTTCGCCCACCTTGGGCTCCAGGCCGTGGTAGATCGCATTTTCCACCAGCGGCTGCAGAAGCAGCTTCATGATCTCCATGCCCATGATGGCGGGCTCCACCTCGATCTCACAGCGGAACCGGTTGTTGTACCGGATGTTCTGGATCGTCATATAGTGTTCGATGTGCTTCAGCTCTTTGAACACCGGAATCGTCTCCTGCCCCTTGTTCAGGCTGAGCTTGAAGCTCTCGGACAGCGACACGGCCATCTGCGCGATGTCGTGGTTCTTCTGGAGCACGGCCATCCAGTAGATCGAATCGAGCGTATTGTACAGAAAATGCGGCTTGATCTGCGCCTGCAGCGCCCGCAACTCCGCCTCGCGCTCCTTGAGCTCCGACTGCACGACCCGCTCCGCCAGCTCCTTGTTCTCGGAGGCGACCCGCTTGAACGTCTCCCCGATCGCCCCCACCTCGTCGTTGTCGAAGGTGGTGACGAAGTGCCGCGTGCCGGTCGTCCAGTCCAGCATCATCTTCTTGATCTGCAGCAGCGGCCGGACGATGCTGCCCGAGAGAATGACCGAGACGATGAGCGCGATCAGCGCCATCAGCGAGGCAAGGACGGCCGTGTACAGGCCGATCTTGTTCGACTTGCGGAGCAGCTCCTCCATGGGCATCAGGTGCACGAATGTCCAGCCCGTTGTCTGGTTCTCGTAGCGGGAGACGAGATAGCCCTGCTCCTTGAGACGGTTCAGCGCCTCGCTCGCATTCCCCTCCTTCGGGAGCTCCGTTCCCGGCAGCGCGTCATTGTAGACCGTATGCAGCCCGTCCTGCGCCTCGGCCAGCGCCATGAATCCGCCCGCGTCGTCCGCCCCGTTGAAGATGCTGCTGAAAATGAGGTTCGACACGTTGACGATCAGGTAGCCGATCGGCTCCCCGTCGGGGCTCTCCGCATCCCGGAAGAGCTTCACCGTCGAGAAGGTATTTTTGGCTTCGCCGAACAGGTCGTACCCGAGAAACACCACCCGGCCCTGCGCGCGGTTGGCACTTTGGTACCACGGGGACGTTTCGATAAGCGGCTGCTTGCCTTCTTTTTCGTATTGGCCTGCGTCATCGGAGCGGCCGGAACAAATGATCTTATAGTCGAGGTTCATCAGGCAGATGGAGGTCACGAACCGGGTATCGAACAGGTTGTTGCTGATCACCTTCTGCAGCCGATTGGCGGACCATTCACTTGTGTCCGTTTGCTCATAATTGGACTGGGTCCTGCTGCGGATCAGCTCCTCCCGGATTTCGTCGTTCACCACGATCGCGCGGTTCAGGTTGACGAGATTGCGCAGCAGCAGGTCGGCGACCTCGCTGGAGGTCTCGAGGTGCTTCACATTCGTCTGCGTATTCGTCTCCGTCAAGGCGTCCCGTGCCGTATCGAATGACACGTAGCCCAGAATAAACAGCGGCGGCAGAGCCACCCCGATCATGGCGGCGAGGAACCGCCTGCGGAGCTTTTGAAACCGGATTTTGTCTATCAGCATGCGCAGCCAAGATTTCATGATGCGGACACTCCTGTCTTGATGGAACCGTTTTCGTGCAGGTGTTTGCGGTCTTGGTATGGGGGAGATCAGGGTGATATCGAGTAAACGTACTCAGGGTCCGGGCTCGGTTGGCGAATCGCTGGGCGTGACGAGACCCGTGTAACATGGAACTCTGCTGCGTTATGCTCAGCAAGGGAGGACCCCTTCTGCAAATAGCGGAACTGAGACGCGCTATGCCCCGTCTGGAGAGTCCCGTTTTGCAAATAGCGGAACTCAGATTCGCTATGCCCTGCCTGGAAAGTCCCGTTTTGCAAATAGCGGAACTCAGATGCTCTATTGGTGCCGGCCAGAGGGGTTTAATGTGATTTCTGAAGGAATAAGGCATCTGAGTTCCGCTATCCGTCGGGAAATACCGGGAAATACTCAGATAAGATACCTGAGTTCCGTTATTTGAAGCCTGCCTCCGGTTTCTCACCCGGCTCCAAGTCCATGCAGCAGCCTCAGGGTCCATAGCCCGCTGCTTCAGCGGCTTGCAGGACTCGTTCGGTTCCGCGAGCAGTACCATTGCCTGCAATTTGGCACCTGACCATTGACCTGTTGTTCTTCGCAGACTGACCTTCCTCCAGAAAAGGCAGCGCTTCCCCTCAACGCCTCAACTTACCCCGCCGGACGTGACGGCAGTCCGGTCTCAAGTCAGCTTCAAGTATAGGGGAAACCGCGTCCGAATTCTATTGCAAAATAAGGCAGCGCCCCCTGCTGCTTATGGCCTCTGTCACACGGCAGTACTCCGATGTCCGCACCCGAACCGGTGCCAGCGTTTGTTTGTGCGGGTGAGAGTATTCTGGTCGTGCTGCGTTATATGGCAGTCTGAGCATAAGAAAAACCCCTGATCGGGGTCGTTTCGAAGAAGCATATCCGCGGTTTATATGAAGTGTTTCTTACGATTTATCTCAAGAGAAGGTAACCTGCTTTGCCGCCCTAATAAAAAGGGGGACCTAAAGTCAGGTCCCTTCCCCATGATTTCAGTCCGCGATGGCTTATCCCCCCTCCGACTCCACACTCTTTAGATGGAGATCAGATCCTTCACATCGAAGTTCACGGTTACTTCATAATCCGATTCGCAGTTCTTGTATTTGATTTTGGCGGAGGTCCGCTCCAGATCGTAATACCAGCCTTCTTCCGCCGCCTCCCACTTCGAAGGATCAAGAAACATCGGAAGCTTTCGGCCCTGCAGCATCACCCCAACCGGAGCAATGTGTTTGCACACCAGTTCCATGACGACCCGCTTCACGGTACTCGGGTAAGCTCCTTCTTTCGTGAAAGAGATGACCGTATTTCGCTGCGTTTCAACTGAGATCGTTGTTGTCAGATAGTCACCGTTCTGATACCGGTTTGTTACCCCATCATCTTCATACAGCACGAAGCTTGCATTCTCGGACGGCTCGATGAGCAGGTGCAGCTCTTCCACCCGGTCCTGATGAATGTTCTGCAGATGCGGCGCGAGAGGAATAATCGCTCCGCTTCGGATGAACATGGGAATGGAATGGATAGCAACCGGCTTCCGGATCGTCTGTCCTCCGGCATAGCGCTCTCTTGTATGCCAGTCGATCCATTCGCATCCTTCAGGCAGGTACACCGTTCTCGTCTCGGCCCCCTTCTCCAGAACATTGGCCACCAGGAGCGACCGCCCCAGCATGAAATCGAAGCTTTCCTCCCACGTGGCGGGGTCCTGCTGGAATTCGTATACCATCGGGCGCATCACAGGCGAACCTTCGACCGACGCTTCGTGCAGCAGGGAATAGAAATAAGGAACCAGCCGGTACCGAAGCCGGATCGCCTCCCGGACATAAGGCGTGCAGGAAGGATACATCCAGGGCTCCGTAACGGTATTGTCGGTATTGCAGGAGTGAATGGAGAATCTCGGCTGGAAAATCCCGTTCTGTACCCAGCGCACGAACAGCTCCGGTTCCGGAGCGGGACCGAAGAAGCCGCCGATGTCGCAGCCTTGGTTCGCCACACCGGACAGTCCCATGCCCAGAATGACGGGAACATTGAACTTCAAGCTGTGCCAGCTCGTGCTGTTGTCCCCCGCCCAGGTTTGGGCATAACGCTGAATTCCGGCGAATCCGGCACGGCTCACGAGATACGGTCTTGTACCCGGCGCAGCCTCGGCGATGGCTTCCTTGGCCGTATGGGCCATCAGATTGGGCAGAAGCGGCCGTAAGGCGCTGATGTGCTTTTTCTCGCCTTCATAGTCGCATAACGCATCCGGATTGTTGATTTCATACTCGTTGTTGTCGTTCCAAATGGCAGTAACGCCCAAGTCGATAAACGATGCGATGAGATGCTCTTTCCATAATTGTCTGCCCTTGGGATTGGTAAAGTCCACGAAAGAAGCTTGCCCTCCCCAATACCGGTCCGTCTGGGACTGCTCCCCGCTCTCATCCCGGATGTAAGCACCCGCCTCGTCGAATGACCGGTACAACGGGTGGGTCAGCAGCATGCCCGGTTTGATATTGGGAGCCAATGCGGCCCCCTTGCTTCGCATTTGTTCGATAAAGCGCTGCGGGTCAGGGAAACGATCATGATTCCAGTTAAAGACATACCGTTTCCCGTCCTCCCCCGTGGTGTAGCCTGAAGACATGAAGAATCCGTCGCAGGGGATGCCTTCCGCCCTGCAGCGATCCATAAAGCTCAAAATCGCTTTGTCCGAATCCCGGTCCAGTTCGGTGTAGTACATGGTCGAGCCCATATAGCCCAGCGAATACTGTGTCGGCAGTATCGTTTTACCCGTCAGATCCGTGTAGTACCGGACCACATCTTTGATTTGCGGACCGTACATGAAGAAGAGATCCAGTTCCCCGCCGTCCGCGCAAAAATAGCTGTATTTGTTCCAGTATCCGCTTCGTTCGCACCCCATGTCGAAGGCGGACTCATGGCTGTTATGATAGAATAAGCCTGTCGCGGCCTGCGTCGGTCCATGAAACTTGATATAGAACGGGATGTGCTTGTACAGCGGATCCGTATGCTCGGAATCGTAGCCGATCGTATCCACGTTATGCATCCGCAGTCTTCTCTTCTTTTTGTTCAGATGCCCGCTTTTCTCACCGAAGCCGTAGTAGTAATCTTCATCCTTCATGGTGGAATAGTGATACAATCGGCCCTGCTTATCCTTCACGTATGAACGTTCTTTCAAGTCCTCATGAAGCACTCGGCCATCCGCATCCGTGATATCTATAGCAAAAGGCTCTTTATGAATGAGAACGCGGAGTGCATTCGTACGCAGCAGCAGATGGGTCCCCCGATCTTCGTAGAGAGCCGGGAGAGCCTCCACTCTCCTGCGGTCCTCCATCATCGCATCCATCTTGTCCTCCCATGCGGTCATGGTCAGCGTATACGATGCTTCTTCCGCAAACTGTTCGTCGAATGTACAGCGAATCCGAATCACATGATCATTCATGAGATAGATGCGGTACTTGGATACATCGGTCACGAGATCCACATAACGATCCCCTGGTATGGTCTGCACTAACTTGCGGCTTACCCTCATGATTTTTCCTCCGTGTTCCTGCCCGTTATTTATATGTTCTCGCAGCATGCTTTTTTTACATCTCATCGTCCCCGGTGATTTCGATCTGCACTTACTTCATCCCCGAGGTGACCATCCCGCTGACAAATTGACGCTGGAACAGGATGAACACGACAAGCACCGGGATCATCGTGATGACGGACATCGCCAGCAGGCTGCCCCAGTCGACGTTATATTCCCCAATGAAGTTGGACAAGGCCAACTGAATCGTGTACAGAGACGGATCGCTGATGCCGATCAGCGGCCACAGGAAGTCATCCCACCGCCACATGAATGAGAAAATCGCGAGCACCGCCAGAATCGGCTTGCAGATCGGCAGAATGATCCGCGAATAAATGCGCCACTCGGACGCACCGTCCATCCGGGCCGCCTCAAGCAGCTCTTCCGGCACGGTAAGCAAATACTGCCTCAGCAGAAATACGCCTGTCGGAGTGGCCGCCGGCGGAATGATCAGAGCCAGCAGCGTGTTGAACAATCCGAGGACGCTGAGCACTTTAAAGATAGGGATCATGATAACTTCCAGGGGAACCATCAAGGTGGACACGAAGCCGACGAGCAGCACCGTAGCCCCTGTAAATTGATATTTCGCCAGCGCGAACCCCGCCATGGAGTTGATCAGCAGCAGCAGGATCGTTGAGCTGACCGTGACAATCGCACTGTTGATGAAGTAGCGGCCGAAGTTGCCCTTCTCAAACGCCGCCGTAAAGTGCTCGAAGGTGAAGGGCTCCGGCCAGAATCTCGGGGGAAAGCTGTACAAATCATTGTTCGTCTTGAAGGACGAGAGCACAATCCAAAGCACGGGAAACAACCATAAGGCTGCCATGGCAAATAAAAGAAGATAAAGTGCCGTTCTGGCGGATGCTTTCAATTCCACGTTAATCGGAGCCTCCCTTGGACAGCTTGAACTGCAGTGCGGTGAACATCGAAATCAGAACGAACAAGATGACGGACATGGCGCTGGCCATACCCAGCTCCTGCTTGGCAAATCCGGTTTCGTAGATATACTGCACGATATAGGTCGTATCCTGGCCGGGTCCGCCCCCCGTGAGCGCAAACAAAAGCGGATACGCTTTGAAGGCTTCAATCAGCGTCAGCATCACGACGAGCACGGTCGTAGGCTTGAGCAGCGGAAGAGTAATCGTCAAGAATACGCGGGGCTTGGATGCCCCGTCCAATCGGGCCGCCTCATAATAATCGTTCGGTATCGCCTGGAGACCGGCCATGAAAATCACCATGTAAAACCCAAGACGCGACCAAATCGTTGCGATGATGACCGAGACATTGGCATAGAAGGAATCCGATAAGAAATGAAGAGGTTCCATGCCAAGCAGGGTCATCAAGTAATTGAATACCCCAAAATCGCCGAAAATCCATTTCCATGTCAGACCGACAATGATATAGGAAATCATCGTGGGCCAATAAAATATGGAGCGAAATAACCCTTTACACCGGATGGGCTGGATGAGCATCATCGCTACGGCGAGAGACAGGCAGCAAATCGCCGGCACGACAATCAGCGCATACAGAGCGGTTCTTGCCAGTGCGCTCCAAAATTCGTCGTTCGCAAAGATCTCTGTGTAATTGCCGAAACCTACAAACTCCATCGGGTTCAAGCCGTCATATTCATGGAAAGAATAAATGAAGCCGATGACCATGGGAATGACGATAAAGGTGGTAAAAATCAGCAAGTTAGGCAGGACAAACAAATACGGTATCCATGTCTTCGTTTGTCCCGGCTTCCGGACCCTTCTTGCTTTTAACGCCGAGGCTGGTACAGCCATCCGTCCTGCTCCTCTCTAAAGCTCCTGTCTCCCGGAGAAACGGCTGCCGCAGGCCGAGCCCGGCAGCAGCCCATCCTTCCACGAAGGGAGCCTGCATGTTTTATTTCTTGTCTTCACTAATCGCTTTATCAATCAAGCCTGCAACCTCATCCAGGCCTTCCTGTGCCGGTGTTTTCCCCCCGACAATCTCTGAAAGCGCCTTCTTCAGATCGTTGCTGAATTTAGGTACAATCGTCTGCTTGGACCAATCCTCCGCTGCGGCCGGAGCAGTGCTGTTCAGCTCGTTCGAGAACACTTCCATCATCTCTTTGCCAAAAGCATAGTCCAGCTTCGCGTTGTCTTTGCGCGGGCTGAGGAACAAGGCCTCCCGGGTATATTTCGCATTGACTTCTTTCGTGGTGATATAGTTGATGAAGTCGGCGGCTTCCTTCTCCACGCCGGATTTTTTGAACGCCATGGCGAATTTGCCGCCCGGTACGGACGAACGCTGTTTCGCCTTCGGCATGTACGTAACGCCCCATTCGAAGTTCGATATATCTTTATAGTTGCTGATCATCCAGTTCCCTGCCAAATGGGCGGCAACCGTACCGCTGCGGAACAAGTTGTTCGGGTTCTCCCCGCCGAGCCACACGGATGTCGGGGCAATCCCGTCGGTATGCAGCTTTTTGAAGAACTCCGCCGCTTGTACCCCTGCTTCGTTGTTGATGGCCGCTTTGGTTCCATCCGCACTCATGAGGCTTCCCCCGAATTGATACAGCAGCGTAGACCATCGCTGCGGGGTATAGTCCCATACCAGACCGTATTTGGCCCCGCCTTTGTCCATCACCTGCTTCAGGGCAGCGGAGAATTCATCCCACGTCCAGACCGCATCAGGGGAAGTCGGCACCTTCACTCCGGCTTTGTCAAACAAGGTTTTATTGTAAATCAATCCGTTCGCGGTCACGTCCATCGGAGCGGCTACCGCTTTGTTGTTCACTACATAAAACGGTTTCAAAGAATCGACGAATTGTCCTGTGTAGGCGTCCAACCCGCCGTTCGTCTCACCCAGGTCCACCGCCTGATTGGCAAACGCGCCAAGCTCCGACGTACTGATTCTCGCCAAGGCCGGAGGCTTGCCGCCCGAGATCATCGTTTTCAATTTCGTGGACAGGTCTTTATAAGGAACTTCGATCATATTGATGTCTACATTGGTGTTCTTGGCCTCGTATTCCTCAATGATGCCTTTCATGAGTGCGCCTTCATTTCCATCCGAGAACCAGACAAAGTCCAGCGCTGCCTTTTTGCCGCCGGCCGCCGACCCTCCTCCCGATTCCTTCTGGGCGCATGCAGCGGTCATCAGGGTCGTCAGAACCATCGCCATACCAATAGAGATCGTTTTCATTTTTGTGTTCATCCCTTGTACTCCTTCTCTCTGCTTATAATAAAATGGATAAATATGGGTTATTTTAGGTGAATATATGAAGTAAATATATTAGGTAAAGCATTACGTCCCAAGGCCTTTTTTGCGAAAATGCTGCGGCGACATGCCAGCGTACTTCTTGAACGAACGGCTGAAATGAACCGCTGTGTTGAACCCCAGCTTCTCTGAGATCAACCCGACGGGCTCATCCGTCGTACGAAGCATTTTCTTCGCTTCCTCAATCCTTTTGCTGATGATGTAGTTGTTGACCGTGCAGCCGGTAACCTCTTTGAAACAATGGCAAATATAATATTTGTTGAGGTGCAGGGCACCGGACAAGGTCTGAAGCGAGAAGTTTTCCGTAAAATGCTGATTGACATATTGCAGAATACGGCGGACATTCTCCTGCGTGTGCGTTGGCTGTACCACAGGCGCAATTTCATGCAATCGTTTGGCCTTTCGATAAACGGCGATCAACAATTGAGTTAAGAGCGTTTTCAAAATCAGTTCGTATCCGAACGACTCCCGCTCGTTCTCCCGGTGAAGGGACTGAAAGTAAGTCTCGATCTCTTTCCGCTCTTCCAAGGACCAGCGAATTAACATTCCATTCGGGGCTTCGAACAGAGACATGAGCTTCTGCAAGATCTCTGCCGGCATCTGCCCTTGCAAAAAAGATTCTGTAAAATTGACATAGCTGCGGATATAGGGAACATCCTTGGTCGGGTTGACCCTATGTATCGTGCTTCCGCGAAAGAGAAGCATATCTCCCGGCGACAGATCAAAAATATTATCACCGATAATATAGTTCGCATCCCCGCGTATGAAGTAATAAACCTCAAGCCCTTCATGGGTATGAACAGGCCAGTTGTACTGCCAATCGTCTGCGTTCGCCCTTACGTATATGCCTAATTTTTGTAGAGCCAGATTGGTGGGCGTATGAATGACCAAGAGGGGCCTCCTTTCAACAGCAAGCATTCACAGCAGGCAGTGATGTTTTTCACTCAAAATATATCATGCTCAAATTGGTTCGACTTAACCGATATTGCTTTTCATTTGATATGAATTGTTGAAAATGAAAATGAGGGCCGGGGAAACCGCTCAGGCATTCCCCCACTCTTCTTCGATCCTGGATTTGAGCTGCCGGTTTCGATACTTCAGGAAGGAAAGCATGTATCTTCTCAGAATCACTCTCTCTACGATCCAGCCGAGCGCGCCGAAGGGGGCTGAGAATACCAGCGTGTCCCTCATCAAAGTGGTATGCGGGCCAAGCTGCGCGAATGTATGCTCATGCCTCATGCTTTTGAAGGCGCCGCTAAGCATCTCATCGACAAATCTTCTTGGTCTGTCATATTCCACGATTCGGGACGTCAGCCTCTGGGTGACAAGAAAGTGCCTCGCCTGAAAGGTGACCGTTTCCCCTGCCCCGATCATCCCGGCGGTTCTTCCTTCTACGGCCCGTTCTCTCGTATGCTTCCATACGGTCTGGGTATGAAGCTCGATGCATCGTGCCCTATCGAAGCATAGTTCGATCGGCGCCTCAATCTCTACCTCGGTTGAACAAGTAATCATCATGCCGCCTCCTTCTTCGGATCGGGTTGATCTGAAATATTCCGCCTGGCACCCGAGTCATCTTGACTTGCCTTACATGAGAGTGTACATCAACCCTATCCCCCTCTGCGAGAGTGTGTTTAACTCGGAAGTCTTGTTAGGATTCTTGGCTGCGATCATTCCGATGCTCCTCTCTTTACAAAGTTTTTCTAAAGTTGCAGGGATTCACAAATTCGCCACGAAAATAGAATGCAGAAGAAAGCGGTATCATAAAATTACCGTTGGCATGGTGCTTCCCGTTCCTTGTCCCTGTTTCCCCCGCCCGTAATGTGCTGCCCGTCCCTCTCCCTCCTTTTCGTAAGCGCTTACTTGTCCATTGTCCAGTCCCTTTCTGTTTCATTCCCATGATGAAAGGATGATTGCTGTGCACTCCCGGATCCGGCTTTTTTTCTCGCTCTGCCTTGCCCTGACCCTGTTGACAACCGCACTGCCCCTGCCTGCAGTCCCTGCCGCCGAAGCGGCGGCTCCTTACGACGCCCTGCGGGCCAAGTGGAAGGATGTGCTCACCGGCGGGCCGTCGATCGACCCGTCAGTCCCCGAAGTTGCGGCGAAGATCCAAGCGATCGAAAGTACGGCCGTCGGCTTCCAGGCGACACTGAAGCGGGGAGCCGACCGCGACGCCTGTAAATGCTTGTGGCCCGTCTCGGCCGCCGAGCTGCCGAACCGCGCGTATATCTTCCAGAGCTATGACCGGATCAAGGCGCTCACCTTGGCTTATACGACCCATGGCAGCTCGCTCCAGGGCGACAGCGCCCTGCGTACGGACATCTTCGAAGCGCTCGACTGGCTGAACGCCAACCGGTTCAACGCCTCCAAGCCCGGCCCCGGCTCCTCCCAGTGGTGGTACGGGGAGATCGGCGCCCCGCTGCGGCTTGGCGAGATCATGGTCATGCTGTACGACGAGCTGACCCCGGAGCAGATCGCCGCCTGGACGGCCGCGATCGACTACAACTCCCCGATCTCCTACAGCCCGATCGAGGAGTACAAGTACATGGCCGCCAACCGGGTATGGCGTTCCATCGTGCACGCGCTGCGCGGCATCAATGGAGAGACCCCCGAGAAGATGGTGCAGGCCCGCGACGGGCTCAGCGACCTGACGGACGGTCGCCGCGGCGATCTCAACGTGTTTGCATATGAGACTACCGGGGACGGCTTCTATCCCGACGGCTCCTTCATCCAGCACGGCAAGTTCGCGTATAACGGCGGGTACGGCAACTCGCTGCTCAAGGACCTCTCCGACGTCATGTACCTGCTGCAGGGAACCCCCTGGGAAGTCACCGATCCGCGGAGCGCCCATGTATGGAAGTGGGTATCGGATTCCTTCGAGCCCCTGCTCTACCGCACCGGGGTCATGATGGACATGGTGCGGGGGCGGGAGGTCGCCCGCTATAACTTTCAGGACAGCACCGCGGGGCACAAAGTGACCTCCAGCCTCATCCGGCTGTCCCTGATCGCGCCGGACGCCGAGAAAGCGAAGCTCCAAAGCCTCGTCAAGGAGCTCGTCAGCGGGGACGCCAGCTTCTATACGGACGCTTCGATCGAGATGATCGGCCGCGCAGGAGCCATCGTGAACGATCCGGCTATCGTCCCCCGCGGGGACATTTCGTTCAACAAAACGTTCCCCCGCATGGCCCGCGCCGTCCATGTGCGTCCCGGCTTCGGCTTCGGGATCAGCATGTTCTCGAACAACGTGGCGAACTTCGAGAACAACTTCGAGCTCCGCCGGGGCTGGTACACCGGCTCGGGCATGACCTACACCTATACAGCCGACAGGGAACAGTACGGCGACGGGTTCTGGGCGACGGTCGACTACTACAAGCTGCCCGGCACCACGGTTGATACGAAGCCCCGGACCTTGAACGTCACCGAATCCGTCTACGTGAACACCGACCGCCGGGTCGGCGGCGTGTCCGACGGTCAGTATGGCGTGGTCGGCATGGGCCTCACGGCGCCCGGCGCATCGGGCACCTCGCTCACCGGCAAGAAGGCCTGGTTCCTGTTCGACGATGAAGTCGTCTCTCTCGGCACCGACATCCGACTGAGCCCTGACGAGCCCTATACCGTGGAGACGATCGTCGACAACCGGAAGCTGAACGCGGCCGGCGACAACGCGCTGACAGTGAACGGGACGCCCCGCGTGCCTGCGCTCGGCTCCCGGGAGAACATGACCGGCGTCTCGTGGGCCCATCTGGCAGGTAACGTGCCCGGCTCGGACATCGGCTACTATTTCCCGGGAAACAACGCCGTGCTGAACGCTTCGCGTCAAGCCAGAACCGGCCGGTGGGGTGACCTCAACGTCAACACGAAGCCGACGCCCGATACGCCGCTCACCCGCAATTTCGCGGCGCTCTGGTTCGATCACGGGGTGAGCCCGCAGCAGGCATCGTACCAATACGTGACGCTGCCGAACAAGACGGCTGCACAGACCTCCGCCTACGCCGCGCGTCCTGACATCCGTGTCCTGGCGAACACCGCCACGGTTCAGGCTGTGCGGGAACGCAAGCATGGGATGACCGGAGCCTTCTTCTGGAGCGCCGGGCAGGCGGCTGCCGCCGGCATCTCCAGCTCTACGGTGGCAGCCGTCCTTGTGAAGGAAACGCCGGAGGGCCTGAACGTCTCCGTCGCCGATCCGACGCGCGCCGGCACCGCCCCCATCGAGCTCAAGCTCGACGAATCTGCCACCGGCGTCATCTCGGCCGATCCCGGCGTGACCGTCACGCAGACGTACCCGTGCATCCGCATCACAGTGAATCCCGCGGGCACGGAAGGCCGGACGTTGACCGTGAAATTCCAGCAGAGCGGATATTAGGCACACCGCGTACGCGGGCAGAGGGAACCCTGCGGGGATCAAGAGCATGCGCCACGCCTGCATGTCTGCCGGCAGCTGTGTGAGCCGTCTCCTGCCCGGCATGCGGCCAACGTTCGGCGCCCTTCGTGTCCTATTCATACCCATCCATGTCCTACGCAAAAGGAGGAGCAGTCTCTGCCGCAGCAGACTGCTCCTCTCTTGTTGTGCTCCGGTCTTCTCCAGTATGACCTCACTCCCACACCGCACCCAAAAGCTCCGGAAGCGCGTTCCAATTCGCCTCGATCCAGTGCATCTCCTCGACAAACCGCCCCAGCACGCCGCGCAGCTCGCTTTGCAGCCGAACCTCCGTACGGAGCCACCAGATCGATTCGATCAGATACAGCATATACATGGCCCGGGCAAGCATGCCTTCCTGAACTTGCAGCTGCCCGTGGTAGCCCTCGAGGAAAGCCCGTGCCGTGCCGGTCTGCAGCTTCCCGTCCCTCAGGGAACCGGATAACACCGCCCGGGCGGCATCGATCTCCGGGTAGGCCATCGTCATCCGGTCAAAATCAACGATACCGGCCACGCCCTGCTCCTGCAGCACGATGTTGTCCACCCACAAATCCCAGTGGAGCCATCCCTCGCGGCTCGAATCGAAGAGGCTGAAATCCAGCGATTCGACCACGGTCCGGGACCGGCTGAGCCACTCCAATACAATCTCATCGCCGGCTTGATTCGCCTGCTCCCATTCCTCTGCCACTGCGCCAAATAGCCGGCCTTGTCCGGCTTCCAGGCCGGCTTGTCGAGCGGCGGTACGGACTGCAGCCACCGGTGCATTCGCCCCGCCTCTTCCCCGAGCCCGAACATTTGCGCCGCATTTAACTCTCCCGCCTGGGCCGTATATCCGTCTGTCCATTCCTGCACCGTATAGTGCAGCCCTGAGGGGGTTTCCTGGAGATACGGTCCGCCGCTGCGATAGACCTGCGGGCAGGCGGCGCCCGACCGGCTCAGCTCATCCTGCAGCTGAAGCGTACGCTCGATGGCAGCTCTTCGCTCGGGACGCGAATGCAGTTTGTAGCGGTCCGGGTGATAGCATTTGACGAACAGGGGACCTTGATCCGTGTTCATCTTCCACTTGTGGTTAAGCCAGCCTTGGTCGATCGGCCGCATCTCTCTCACGGTCCATCCGAAGCGCTGCCCCAGAGCTTCTGCAATCTCGCCTTCTGAATGGTCTATCCTCTCTGAAGTCATAGGTCGGCAGATCCTCCTTTCATCAGTTAGGCTGCTTATCCTATTCCCCGCTTCTTCTCTCACTCCTTTTTAGGACGATGTACTATAATAAAATATATAGGATGTTGTTCAGCTGCTCTACCGGGACCGCTGGGAGTCGGCGGGCCGGCTGTTCTTCGACCTGATCCGGCAGAGTCCCTACCTTACCGCGGTCCCTACAGGGACAGCAGTGCGGGAGTTCACCTGCCGGACGGATGGTTACAGCTTCAACAGCGGCGGTGAAGTTGAACTGCTATTTGCCATCGGGGACCGCGCTCCGCGACCTGCGGTTCGAGCCGGAAGGTACGCGGTTCAGCCGCCGGTGACCGATCGTTTCTGCAAGGCGTTGGAAGGTCCGTTTTAAATTAGCGGAACTGAGGTTTCTTATTGAGGTATGTCCGGGCATTTCCACAAAAATAGCGGAACTCAGATGCCTTATAAGGGGAAAACGGGCCTGGATACCTCGCCCATTCCTGCAATAGCGCATCTGAGGAGGATATTTCATAATTGTTTCACTCTGTCTTCGAAAAGGCAGAATTTCTAAAACGCTATTTTTAAAACAGGTGGCTAAATTTTAGGCTGCCTGTTTTTGTTGTTTTTGGCGCATGCAATCAACAGCATATTGACAAAGCGTGTAGCTAAGAACACTCAGGGCGGCGTCAACCTCAGCTCTTTTACCGCGCTTCCTAGACGCCCCCAGTCCGTAGTAACCCTTCAGATAGGCAAAGATTCGCTCAACCGTTGTCCGTTTCTTGTATATTTTTTTGTAAGATTTACTGCCCCTGGCTGGTACGGTAAATCGTCTGAGATCCTTCTCTACCTTGATTTTATAGACCCTTTGACACCTGCCGCTTTTTTCTAGCGGGCATGCTTTGCACTCTTGGGGCCTAGTGAATTTTAAGCTTTTGTTCTTGGCATCGAAGCTGTCATATACGTAAGAGTGCCCTTCCTGACACACCGGGTGAAAATTCTCATTCAATCCTTCCGGCGGCTTTTTCGCTCGCTCGTTATAGTCAATTAGAGGCCAGGCTCCCAAGCTCCTTACTTGTTTGTAGACGGCCATAACATCATATCCAGCATCAGCCAAGGCGTGTTTGACCTTCCAGTCAGGAAAATCGGTTTGAAACTTCTTTAGCAGCGGAATCGCCAGCCGTCCGTCATTTACGTGAGCGGAACTGAAGAGGGCGCTCAAAATGTAATGCCCTTTACTGTCTGCGAGAATATGCAGTTTGTATCCATGCCACCACATGAGTTTTCCATTGGAGCCTTTTTTACTGCTCGTACTTGGATGTATAGGAATCAGCGGTTTGAGCTGCTCAAATGTGTAAGGGAGCATATCCTCGAGTTTACGTTCGAACAGGGGCAAAGAAGCTTCCCATGCTTCTCTTTCCAAACGGCGGCGCTCCGCCTCTGCCTTCGTAGGCGCACCCCTTTTATATTTCTTCCGCGGGTCTTCCAGACGCTTAGCGCTGGTGGATGGGGAGTGTTCCATTTCAAGGACAGGTTGTTCGTTAGACTCGGCCTTCGATTCCACTTCCTGTTCTTTACGCGGTTGGCGTTCCTCTGCCTCTACATGGGTGGAGTCAAAGCTAATAAAACTGGGAGAGACGAATCCCGCCGCAGCGGCGAGGGAAATGACTTGGCGCTGCAGCTCCCACAGCACACCGGAGTCGGCGAGTTTTGTATACAACCGTGAAAATGAAGCTTCACTAGGAATAGCGTCGGATCCGCGAAAACGGCAAGTCCTGCGGAACTCTTCATTTGTCCGCAAGCGCTTCAGCAAATCTTTTGTGGTCGGAATACGTTCAATGGTCCCAATGAGCATAGCGTATACCATGGCCGCATAGTTCAGCTCTTCTGGCCGGCCTCTGTGCGTTCTCTTGTTGAGCACGCGCAGTGCAGGTAAGAGGTCAAGCGTTTTGAAAACGATGCTGTATTTATTTTCTGGTGCCATTTCCATAAGCTCTTGCAGGGAAAACAGCTCTTCTTGACGAATAGTATACAAAAGAGTACCTCCTTCGTTTGAGTGTGGTGTGGTAACCATACATTCAATAACTTGGGTAGGTACTCCTTTTTTTTTCTGCCCTGAAAGCCAGTTACGGCATGGGTTTTGAATTATGAAAGTGACTCCTGAGTTCCTTTATTTCCGGTGCGAAGCATCGAAAAGTGGAAATAGCGCATCGTACTTCCGCTATGTTCATAGACCGGTTGCGCTCCAGCAGAATCCAAAAAACGGAGCCTGAAACGAGGCTCCGCTTTCCAGCTATCTATCCAGCTATCTTCCCGCCGTCTACCCGGGCGATCCCTGTCCCGCCCGCTGTAGGGCCTACCCAACCGCTCTCACACACTGCTGATCGCTTTACGGCTCCCCAAGAACAGGGATCGGTCCGGAATCATTGCGGTTCTCCCAGGAGTGCCACATGTTCCCTGTGGTCCAGGAGATGCTCTTGTACAGAATGTCCCGCTTCGCCCACCAGTCCCCGCCGGTGTTCGCCTGGCTTGCGGGAACGCCGTGATACGCCATCAGCCCGCTCCCGTAGAGCCCCTCGAGAATCCAGCTGTGATGCCCCGGACCGACGATCGTGCTGCTTGTCTGAAACTTGCAGGAATCCGACTTGGCATAATGCGTGACATTCAGCGGATCGCCGCCGGCCTTGAGCCTGACATACCCGAGGCAGTAGTTGCTTCCCCAGCTGCCATTGGCCGAGAATGCGATAAGCAGGCGTCCGTCCCTGACGATCGGCTGGGGCCCCTCGTTCACGTAGGTGGACGGATTTACATCCTTGCGCTCCCAAGGTTCTCGGGGCTGGGATACGATATGCCGCCCGGTAAGCATCCGCATGGGGTTGTTGAGATCCACCTGGGCGATGTACAGGTTCTGCTCGCCGTCCGTCGTTCCCGCCCATCCGGACCAGACGATGTAATGCTTAAAGTCGTAGGATACCACCGTGGCGTCGATCGACCACCGGTCGTCCGGCAGCGGCACCTTGCCCATGAAGGTGTAGGGGCCGCCGGGATTGGAGCTCTTGAGCGCATACGTCCGGTGGCGCGCATTCAGCACCTCGAAGGACTCGGACGCCTGTCCCGGCGAAGCCGCGAAGAAGATCCAGTATTCGCTGTTAATCTTCACAAGCTCCGGAGCCCAAATCTGCTGCAGATCCGCCGGCTTCCACCACACCGTAGTCTGGGTCGCAAAGTCGCCGAGTCCCGTAAGCGAGCCTGCCTTCCGGAGGTGAATCCCGTTGTTGTCGGATTGAACGGAATAATACATGCTTCCTTCCCTGATGATGCTGGGATCCGCACCGTCCATAATATAGGTTCCCGCTGCGAACGCGCCCTGTACCGGCAGAAGGGCCAGCAGCAGAAGGGCAGCCAGCCACACATTGATACGCTTCATCGTTCATTTCTCCTTTCGTCTATACCTTACGAATCCTGCGGAACCTTCAGGTCTGCCGACTGCCCCCTTCCACAATGTAACTGCTTACATGGTCATCCTAGACCATTCCCCCTTGTAAAAAAAGGACATTTCCCCGGTTCTTCAGGACATATTTTCAGCTTGTGGCGGAAGAGAGTGTACTGTCTGCAGCCGTGCCATTGCCGCATGGAAACCTGCATGCTACACTGGGGAAATAAGCCGATTGCCGTTCCTAAAAGATATAACACAACCCTCCAAGACAGGTCAGGTGACGCTCATGGCTCCACGTCTATCCGTTCGTCAGCATATATTGAATGTCGCATCGGAACTGTTCTACCGCGAAGGCATCCGTTCCGTCGGTGTCGATACGATCGTCGAGCGCTCGGAAGTCAGCAAGGCAACGCTGTACCGCCATTTTCCGACCAAGGACGATTTGATCATCGCCTATCTGGAAGCCCAGGACCACATCAACTGGGTGCATTTTGACGAGGCCGTGGCGAAGCATGAAGGATGCCCCAAAGAGCAGCTTCTGGCCTTGATCGACGCCACCATCGAGCTGCTTGAACCCGGCTATCACCGGGGCTGCGCCTTTTTGAACGCCCTCGCCGAATTCTCGGAAGAGGATCATCCGGTCCACCTGCTCGCGGTGGAATATAACCGGGCGCTGCGGCTGCGGATCTCCCGTCTGAGCCAGAAGGCCGGTGTACAGGATGAGCGGCTCACGGACCAGCTCATGCTGGTCATCAACGGAGCGCTGGCTTCCGTTCCCGTATATGGTCTCTCCGGTCCGGCGGCTGAGCTGACTACCGTCGCACGGTACCTGATCGACCTGCATATCGGGAAGACGGAGTGCCAGGCTTGAGCGCAGAGCGTCTTCCTCGCGACCCATGCGGGGAAGGCCCGTCGCTTCAGCTTGGCATTCAGCAGCTATGTGTGCTGAACAGCCTCCCTCCCGATCAAAGCGGAGAAAATCCGTAATTCTTCCCCGCTCGCCCCTAGGCATTCAGCCCTGCCCTCTCGCGATTCCGCAGGGAATTTGGATTAATGGAATTTTGATTGAATGGAAAATTCTTCTTGACGTCCGGCGGACCCATGCTTTATGATTTCAGCATGAAACGAAACAAAACTGTTTAGTTTCCGAATGGTGGCACATCCGTACCAGAAAGCAGCAGCCAGAGCGAAATGACCGGGTGGCTGACCACAGCTCAAGGAGGGATTGGGAAACATGAGTGAAGTTACTGTGATCGGACTGGGGCCTATGGGGGCCGTTATTGCGGGGATTCTGCTGGAGAAGGGCTTCGCGGTTACGGTCTGGAACCGAACGGCAGCCAAGGCGGAGCCCTTGGTTCAGAGAGGAGCGGTGCTCGCTGCCAGTGCGGCCGACGCCGTGAAGGCAAGTCCCGTCGTGATCGTCTGCGTCGCCGATTATGACAGCTCCTACCGCATTCTTGGCGAACCTGAATCCGTCTCCGCGCTGAACGGCCGCGTCTTCGTCCAGCTCAGCACCGGCAGTCCCGGCCAGGCGCGGGACAATGCAGCATGGGCCCAGGCTCACGGTGCCGATTATCTCGACGGAGCTATTGCCGCAACACCGCCGCAGATGGGAAGAGCCGATACCACTATCTTTACGTCAGGCTCCGAGACCGCATACCGGCGAAGCGAACCGATGCTCAAGGCTCTGGCCGGCCACGTCCCTTATCTCGGGGAGAACGTAAGCCACGCTTCCTCCACAGACCTCGCCTTCCTTTCGTACTTGTTCGGCTCCATGATCGGCTTTTTTCATGCGGCGCGCATCCTGGAGTCCGACGGTCTTCGCGTAGACCAGTTCGGTGCCATGATCGCCGGGATCTCACCGGCCATCGGAGAGATGGTCCGGCACGAAGGCGAAGTAATCCAGTCCTCCACCTACGATCAGCCCCAAAGCACCCTCAACACCTGCCTGTCGACGGCCCGTTTGTTCATGAAGCAGGCCCAGGAAGCCGGTATCAACGCCGAGTTCCCGAGCTTTGCCCTGGGATTGTTCCAAAAAGGGGCGGATGCCGGGTACGGGGATGAAGAGCTCGCCGCCCTGGTCAAGGTGCTCCGCTAAAATATCCATGCCGCCCTGCACCCTTTACTTGTATAATGGGTACGGGAGGCGTGTAATGAGAACTTATCTTCTAGTCAGCCAGTGTCTTTATGCGGTATCTCTGATGGCGTGGTTTCCGGTCTGGGGGATGTCCTTCATGGTGTTCGACCAAGGCATCGCTCTGTGGAATACCCTGTTCTTCCTCAGCATCAGCGCTTATCCCGTCGCTGTCCTCGGCTGCTCGATCGCAGCGTGGATGCTTCGGAAGCGGCGGCAGCGTACGGCGGTTGCAGTCAATCTGGCCCCTGTGATCTGGATTGCCGCTTTGGGAGGCTTGTTCCTGTTCTACTGAATGGCCGGCCAGGCGGCCTGAATATGGCCCATACCTCAAACAAAAGCAACCTACTGTCCGCAGCAGGTTGCTTTTGTTTGTACGGAGGCCCTAGCCCTCTTTTCCCCCCGTGAATGCAATGCCCTGGATGATCTGCTTCTGGAAGAAAATGAAGACAAGCAGTACCGGCAGCGTCGCCAGCGCGTTAGCTGTCATCGGGAGGGCGTACTGCTGCACATAGGAGCTCTGGAACGCCGGAAGCCCCAGCGTAATCGTCATGTAAGCTTTGTCCGAGATGGAGATCAGCGGCCAGACAAAGTCGTTCCACGAGCCGATGAAGGTGAAGATTCCGAGCGCCCCCATCGCCGGCCGGGACAGCGGAAGGAAGAGCGACAGCCAGATCCTCAGCGGCCCTGCACCGTCGATCCGCGCCGCCTCCTCCAGCTCCTTCGGCAGGCCGTCGAAGAACTGCTTCATCACGAAGATCCCGAGCGGGGCGGCGACCGCCGGCAGGATCAGCGAGGTCAGGCTGCCGAGCAGGCCGTACTCCTTCATGATCAGGTAGAGCGGGATGAGCGTCGCTTCGGAGGGGATCATCATCCCCGACAGGAAGAGCACGAAGAGCATTCGGCTGCCCCGGAACGGGAGCCTGGAGAAGGCATAGGCCGCCATCGAGCTCAGCAGCAGAATCAGCACGGTGGTGCACACCGCGACGATGAGCGAATTGCCCATCCAGCCGAAGATCGGCGCTTCCCCCAGCACCTTGCGGTAATTGGCAAGCGTCCAGCCGAGGCGCAGGCCCCCGGACAGCTCGAGGAGGCTTCCCCCCTCCGGCTTGACCGAGAGGGCCAGCATCCAGACTACCGGGGTAAGGAACACCACGGCAGTCACAACGGACAGGAGGCGGATACCCACCTGCCAGATCCGGTCCATCATAGGGGTCCCCCCTTAGTTCTCCCGCAGCAGCCGGAACTGCAGCAGCGAGATCAGCAGAATGATAAGCAGCAGAATGAACGAGATCGCCGAGGCGTAGCCGAGCTCGAAATGCTGGAAGCCTTTTTCGTAGATCGAGAACACGATCGTCTTCGTCGAACCGGCAGGCCCGCCTCCCGTAATGAGCTTCGACTGTCCAAAGATCTTGAACGACGAGATCGTCTGCAGCACCACGACCAGCACCGTCACTCTCGAGAGGGAGGGCCATGTAATCAGCCGGAAGCTGTCCCACCGGCCCGCGCCCTCGATTCGCGCCGCCTCATAATGTGTCTGCGGAATATCCTGCAGGCCCGCCAGGTAGAGAATGAAGACGAACCCGGCCGTCCACCACAGCGTGGACATCACGATCGATACCCAGGCGAGCAGCGGGTCCGAGAGCCAGTACACCTCCCGGGAGGCTCCGAGTGCGCCAAGCACCTGGCTCATCAGCCCCGTATAAGGCTGCAGGAAAATCACCCAGATGCTGGAGATCACCGACACCGACAGCAGCATGGGCAGGAACACCGCCGCCCGAAACAGTGTACGTCCCCGGACGAGTCCGTTCGCCAGCAGCGCGAGCAGCAGGCCGGCCGCCGTCAGCAGCGGCACCGACACGAGGACGAAGATCACCGTGTGCCACGTATTCGTCAGAAACTCCGCATCCGAGAACAGGTCCAGGTAATTCTGCAGGCCGACGAACTTCCGCTCGCCGATCAGCGCCCATTGATAGAAGCTGATGCGCAGACCGTAGAGGATGGGAATCAGTGAAAATGCCGCGAAAAACAACAGATAAGGCACAACCATCCAAAATCCGGTCCAGGCGCTTTTCTGCGAGTAGGTCATTCCGTCTCCGTCTCCTTCCTTCTTCTCTCTGTGACGGGCAGGAGGAATGGGAGCGGAGCTCCCCCGTCCAATCGGAAAGCCCGGCTCCACCCATCCATCCGGCCGTCTGCTACTTGTTCAGCTTGTCGATAATGGCGTCCGCATTCTTCAGCGTGGCCGCCGGATCCTGCTTCTTGAACATCATCTTCTCGAATTCCTTGATGATCTCATCGTTAATCTGGCCCTGCTTGCCGTTACGCGGCCAGTACTTCACATAGTTCGCCGACTCCACGTATTCGGCGCGGTACTTCAGCGCCTTGAACTCGTCGCTCTGCGTCACTTTGGTGACGGCCGGCACATGTCCCGCCTTGGCCCACATCGCCCCATGCTGCGCCAGCCAGTTCGAGAAGGCGACCGCGGCCTTCTGCTTCGCCGGGTCTTCCTTGCTGTGCTTCGGCAGCACGAGCGTATGGGAATCCCCCCAGGTCGCCGGCTGGTCGTAGATCTGCGGCATCGGCACGACGCCGAACTCCAGTCCCTTCGCATTCTCGAACGCGCCCGTTCCCCACACGCCCGTCACGAGAACCGCCGCTTTGCCTTCGAGGAACAGCTTGAACGCGTCGTTGATGTTCGGCGGGATGAGCTCCTTTGTGTAGAGGGAGTTCACATACTCGAGGGCTTGGAGTGCGGCCGGATTGTTAAGCGCGCCCTTCTTCCCGTCCTCCCCGTAGAATTTGCCGCCGTCCTTGAGCTGGTTGTAGAAGCCCCAGAACATCCAGTAGGCGTCGATCCGCACATTCGGCTGGGCCAGCGGCGCCACATCCTTCGGCACGCTGTCCTTGATCTTCTGCAGGAAGGCCGTGAAGCCTTCCGGCGATTTCTCGAACACGGGCCTGCCGTCCTTCAGCACGCCGGCCTGATCGAGGAACTTCGTATTGTAGTACATGACCAGGGCGTGGGTATCGAGCGGGATCGAATAATGCCTGCCGTCATAGACGGTGGAGTCGAGGATGTTCTTGTTAAAATCGCCCCAGTTCACGCCCGCGCTTGATGCGTGCTCGTCGAGCGGGCTTAAGGTGCCCGCCGGCACGAACTGCGGCAGCCGGGCCGAGTGCATGACCGCGACGTCCGGCGCCTGGTCGGAAGCGACCGCCGTCTGCAGCTTCGTGTAGTAATCCTCCGACTTGGAGTTCAGGATCTCCACCTGCGTGTCCTTGCTCTCCTCGTTGAACTTCTTGACCATCTCGTTCATGAAGTCGCCGTCGCCTCCGCTGAACGGAGTCCAGTAGTTCAGCTTGACCTTGGCCGAAGCGGCGGTGCCCCCTTGGGCCGGGGCCGCCCCTGTACCGGCAGCCGGCGCAGGATCCGTCTTGGCGCAGGCGGACAGGGCCAGCGAAGCGGCGAGCATCAGGCTCGCAGCGGGAATGAAGCGGCGTGTGGTGAACGGACGTGATTTGGACATCGTGCAGACCTCCCGGATCGTTGTCTCTGATGAACAGGCGGTTCGCCGCTCCCCTGCCGCAGTGGCTGTGCACCGAAGAAGGCCTTGCTTCCTTCCCGGTGCATCTGGGGGGAGCTTGGCGGTACCCCTTGATCTGCTCTTATCTTATCCTGCCGCCCTCCGGGGGACCATGACGCCGCTTTGGGGGATATGGACATATTTTTGGCACAGCCTGCTCCGGGAAGGTTGGATAGTCCGGCTCCTCAAGGCTTAAAGTGACTCCGGAACTGCTCCGGCGTCATATGAACCAGCCTTTTGAAGCAGTGAATGAAGTAGCTGCTCTGGGCAAAGCCGGCAGCCGAGGCGATCTCTTTGACGGTCCAAGGGGTGGACACCAGCATCTGCTTGGCGAGCAGGACCCGGGACTCGAGCAGATAGGCAGTGGGCGTTTTGCCGATAATCCCATGAAACTTCCTGCTGAAGTACGGGACACTGTAGCCCGCATACTCGGCCATATCAGCCAGCGTGAGCGCTTCGGTGCAGTTCGCCCGGATGTAATCGGCCGCCCTGTGGATGGAAGAGACGGCCGTTACTCTTGGAAGGGCAATCGGCGCAGCCTCCTTCATCAGATGCACCAGCAGTTCATACAGAAGAACGGAAGCCCGGGCCTCCTGTTCGAGGTCGAACGCCCTGCCCAAGGCAAGCAGCTCCTCCATGCAGCGATGGAGCTTCGAGATCTCTTTCATATGAAATATCCATACCTCGCCCATCCCCCGGGTCCCGAGCATGGACTCCAAGCCGTTCGTGGCAAAGTGGACCCACCGGATATCCCAGGGGCTGTCCCGGTCCGCTCCGTATCGCTGCGGAAGACCCGGTCCATAGAGAAAACCGTCACCGATGCCCAGCTCGTACCGCTGGTCACGCCAGTCCACGTACCCCCTGCCGCCGAGAACGAAGTGAAGATTGTAGAGCTGATCCAGCCGGAGGTCCGTTGTCCGGGCCGGACGCTGAACGACATGGCTTGGAATGCCGCTGAAGCCGCCGATATAGTCGGGGTAGCAAGGATAATGGGGAAACGCTGGCTGGGGAAAGAAGAGATGTTCCTGTTCCTGCACTGCACAGACCCTCCAAAGAGAAAATATTGATATGCTTACTCTATATTATAAAGAAAGGATCATTCAAAATCTCACTCCAACCGCAAAAATTTGATATGAAGGCAAGAACTCGTTATATACGGTGAAGCGATGTCCAACTACAATAGGGGTATCATTCGAGACAAAACGGAGGGAATGCACGTGGAAAAATCCATTCCATTGGACGCCCTGCAGCTGGGCGTCTGCTACTATCCTGAACAATGGCCCGAGACGCTCTGGGAAGACGACTTTCAGCGCATGAAGGCCATGAACATCTCTTACGTCCGGGTAGCGGAGTTTGCATGGACGATCTTCGAACCGGAGGAAGGCGTCTTCGAATTCGGACTCTTTGACCGGGTGCTTGATCTGGCGCATCAATACGGCTTGAAGATCATCATGGGCACGCCGACCGCCACGCCGCCGGCCTGGTTAACGCACAAGTACCCCGAAGTGCTGAACGTATCCAAGGAAGGGATAGCCTACCGTCACGGGATGCGCCGCCACTATAACTACAGCAGCTCCAAATACAGAGAGCTCTGTGCCCGAATCACACGCGAGATGGCTCTGCATTATAAAGATCACCCCGCTGTCGTCGGCTGGCAGATCGACAATGAGCTGAACTGTGAGATCAGCGTGTTTTACTCGGAGGCCGATCATGCGGCGTTTCGGGCTTGGGTCAAAGAAAAATACGGCACCCTGGAAGCGCTTAATAGAGCCTGGGGAACTGTCTTCTGGAGCCAGACCTATACGGACTGGGAGCAGATTCACCTGCCGCAGCCCACGACCTCCGATTCACCGAACCCTCATCTGGTGCTCGACGAGAAGCGGTTCATTTCGCAGAACACAATTGCGTTCGCTAAGGTTCAGGCGGACATTCTCCGCGAGGTGGTGCCTCATCATTGGGTAACGACCAACGGCAGGTTCGGTCATCTGGATAACCACGCCCTGACCGATTCGCTGCTCGACTTTTTCTCGTACGATTCCTACCCGCAGTTCTCGACGATCATCCCCACCGATGAAGATGAGCCGCTGCTGGACCGGAAGTGGAGCCAGAATCTCAGCGCAGTCCGCGATATATCGCCGAACTTCTGCATCATGGAGCAGCAGGCGGGTCCCGGCGGCTGGGTCAACCGGATGGACATGCCTTCCCCGCAGCCCGGACAGATGCGGCTGTGGACGTACCAATCGGTGCTGCACGGGGCCGATTTGGTTGTCTATTTCCGCTGGCGGACGGCTGCCTTCGGCACCGAAATCTACTGGCACGGCCTGAACGATTACCATAACCGGCCGAAGCGCCGGGTCCGGGAAGCGGCCGAGGTAGGACGTGAATTTGCCGCCATCGGCGCAAGCCTGGCCGGTAGCCAATATACCGCCCACGCGGCCATACTCCGGGACTATGATAACGAATGGGACGGAGAGTTCGATGTCTGGCATGGTCCCCTGACGGAGAAGAGCACGAATGCCTGGTACAAGCAGCTGCAATACCATCATATCCCGGCGGACATTGTGTACCTCCGTGACGCGGTGAACCTGGAACAGCTGCAGCTCTACAAGGTGCTGGTATATCCGCATGCCGCGATCATGACCGACGAGACGGCCAGGCTGCTGACGGAGTACGCCGAAGCGGGCGGGATCGTCATCTTCGGTGCGAGGACGGGATACAAGACGCCGGACGGCCACTGCCGGATGCAGCCGTTCCCGGGACCGGTCGCGGGCTTGTGCGGAATCACCGTGTCGGATTTCACGCGGATCAAAGGAACGGTGCCGGCCCCTGCGCTGCGCTGGAAGGATGAGAAGTTCGCTGCTGCTGCGGCGGAAGCGTTCAATGACATTCTGCAGGTGGAGGACGCGGATGTGGAAGTGATGGCGGAGTATGCGTCCAGCTACTATGCGGGAGAACCGGCCCTGACAAGGCGCAGGGTCGGCCGTGGAGAAGCCTGGTATTATGGGGCGGCCTTCAATGAAGCGGTAGTCGGTGCGCTGATCGGTCATCTGAAGCTCCGGTCCCCCGTCGGAGATTGGCTGGAAGCGCCCCGGCAGGTCGAAATCGGCATCCGCGAGGGAGCCCGCGGCCGCTATGTATTCCTGCTGAACTACGGGGATCAGCCGGCTGACCTTGTGCTGCACGAGCCTCGGCAGGACCTGCTCACTGGTAAGCGGATCAGCGGAGCCGTGCAAATGCCGGCGTATGGGGTCATGCTGCTGGAATGGACATCGTAAGGTCACTGAGCTAAACCGCGGGTTATCCTGTTTTCAAAAAAGGGAATGTCCCCACACCACACCGAAAGGGAGCTGCCGCCGCAGCTCCCTTTGTCGTGATCCCCGCTATTTTTTAGCTTTCATTTCCTGGTAGGCCTTCTTCTGCTCTTCCATGACCTCCCTGCCGCCGATCTTCATGTACTCCGCCACCATGTCGTCATACAGCTTGTCGAAGTCGGCCGGCTTCGCCGTCACGGTTTTGACCAGGATCTCGACCCCTTTATCGGCCAGCGTCTGATTGTACTTGATCTGGGCTTCGATCGGCCGGTCAAAGCGCGGCGGCAGCTGCCCGTCCGTCTCGCCGATCCTGATGCTGTCCATGGTGAAATCCTTGTACCTCGGGTCGGCCGCATTGGCTTTCAGCGTTTTGTCGGGGTCGCCCATATCCTTGCCGTTGATGAGCATGCTGTAATCGAGATAGTTGTACATGACCCGCTTGGCCTCTTCCGTGTCCAGGATGACCGGAATCCCGTCCTCGCCAAGCTTGTAGGTCACGCCCTCGGTTCCGTTCTGGAGATCGAAGATGACCTTGTAGTCGGCCATCCAGTTCAGGAACTTGACCGCTTCCACCGCGCGCTTGCTCGACTTCGGAATCATAATGTGGGCGGAGAGCTTGTGGTAGGTGGCTTTGACATGCTTGCCCTCATAGTTGGTGAACGGATCGACAGGCAGCAGGGTAGCGCCTGGCACGTTCTTCTGCAGCGTAGAGTAATACGCCATATACACCGGTTCGTTGGTATTCGTGACGGTGAAGCCGACTTTGCCGTTGACCAGGTCGGCCTGGAACTTCTTGCCGTCCTTGTCCAGCGCGAAGTCCGGGCTGATCAGCCCTTCGTTATACAGCTTGTTCAGGAAGCGGTAGGCTTCTTTATTGCCCGGCTTCATCAGGTCGGGCAGCGAGTAATACTCCTCCTCCGTCATCTTCGTCCAGAACGTGCGTACGAGCGGATCCAGGTTGTTGTTGTACTTGATTCCGTAAGGGATGACCTTGCCCCCGGTTCCCCCCGGGTCTTTCTCCTTGAACGCCTTCAGCACCGCATACAGCTCGTCCGTCGTTGCCGGCGGCTGCAGCCCCAGCTTGTCCAGCCAGTCCTTCCGGATGATCGGGGTCTGGGAAGCCAGGATGATGCGCTTGGCCGGAATCGTGTACTGCTTGCCGCTGAATCTGCCGTAGTTCAGCAGCTCGTCTCCCAGGTATTTCTTCACATTGGGGCCGTGCTCGTTCAGCAGGTCCCCGAGCTCCGTCAATCCCCCCTGCTTCACCCAGTTCTGGACCGCAGGCTCGCTGTAGGTGAAGATGAGATCCGGCGCCTCGTTCGCCGCCATCAGGACGTTCAGCTTCGGCACTTCCTCGGTCCGCGGCACCGTCACGAATTCCAGCTTGATGTTATTCGGGTCACCGAACTTCTCCTGCATGTACTTCACGAAGAAGCTCTCCGTCAGAGGGGGAGCCCCCGGAGGTGTATTCCCGCGGTCGAACAGCTCGATCTTAAGCGTCACCGGACTGCCCTTCCCTCCATCCTGCGCCGCGCCGCCCTCCGGATCCCCGCCGCAGGCGGCCAGCATGCCGGCAAGCAGTGCCGCTATCACGGTAAGGCTTCCTTTTTTGAAGGTGGACTTCTTCTTTGCCATCAACGTTCAACCCCTTATCATATCATATGGTACCGCTTCAGCCTTTGACGGCCCCGATCATCATGCCCGAAATAAAATAGCGCTGCAGCCACGGGTAGACGAGCAGGATCGGAATCGTCGCGAACATGATGCTCGCCGCTTTCATGCTCTCGGGAATCGGCACCGTCGCGCTCATCCCTTCGGTGGCGAGCGCATCGCTCATCTGGTTGCTGATGACGAGCTGATACAGCTTGAGCTGGATGGGGTACATGTTCTGGTCCGTGATGTAGAAGAGCGCATCCATGAAGCCGTTCCAGCGGCCGACGGCGTAGAACAGGCTCAGCGTTGCCAGAACAGGCAGGGACAGCGGCAGCACGATCCGGACAAGAATGCCGATGTGGGAGCAGCCGTCCATTCGTGCCGATTCCTCTAGCTCTTCGGGAAGCGAGGAGAAGAACGTCTTGAGAATGATCAGGTAGAAGGCGTTGATCATCCCGGGAAGCACCAGCGCCCAGATCGTGTTGGTGAGCTTCAGCGATTTGACAAGGAGATATTCCGGAATGAGCCCGCCGCTGAAGAACATGGTGAACAGGATCATCAGCAGGCAGAAATCCCGGCCCTTCAGCTTCTTCTTCGTCAGCGGATAGGCCGCGCAGATCGTCATCACCATGCAGATCAGCGTGAAGAGAAGGACCAGTCCGATCGTAAAGAACAGCGAGTTGAACATTTTGACATCCTTCAGCACCGTCTCATAGGCCAGCGTGCTCCATTCCACGGGAACCACCGTCACTTTATTCGACAGGATGGCATCATTGGAGCTGAGCGAGACCGAAGCCAGATGCAGGATCGGAACCAGGCAGAGGAACGAAGCGGCGGTAACGACGGCAAGAATGAACATATCGATCCATTTGTCCACGGCGGACGTTTTCATGGCATATCCCCCCCTTTTTTACCAGATCCCCTGGTCGGTCACTTTCTTGGAAATGTAGTTCGAGGCCAGCAGGAAAATCAAGCCGACCACCGCCTGGAACAAGCCGATCGCCGTGGCAATGGAGAACCGCGCCGACTGTACGCCCACCTTGTAGACGAAGGTGCTGATGACGTCGGAGACATCGGTCACGAGCGGATTGCTCAGCACGAACGGCCGTTCAAAGCCGATACTGGCCATATGCCCGATGTTGATGATGAGCAGAATCATGATCGTCGGCTTGATGCTGGGCAGAGTAATGCTCCAGATTTTCCGCAGCCGTCCGGCTCCGTCCACGTCCGCCGCCTCATAGAGCTCCTTGTTGATCCCTGTGAGAGCGGCAAGGTAGATGATGGTACCCCATCCCGCATTCTGCCACACCCCGGTTCCGACATAAGTCATGATCCAATAGGAGGGCTCCGTCAGGAAGGGAATCGCCCCGATGCCGGACACCTTCAGCAGATGATTGACGAGACCGGTGTTCGTCGACAGCAGCTGGTAGACCATGCCGCCGATAATGACCCAGGAAATAAAATGCGGTAAATACAGGACCGTCTGGGCTCCTTTTTTGAACCAGGGAATGCGCACTTCATTCAGCAGCAAAGCCAGAAGGATCGGGGCGGGAAAGGACACCGCCAGATCGAGCAGGTTGAGCAGGAAGGTGTTGCGGAGCACCTTATAGAAGTCCTGCATCGCAAAAATTTCGCGGAAGGCGTCAAGGCCCGCCCACGGGCTGCTCCAGATGCCCTCGAAGATGTTGAACTCCTTGAAGGCGATCGTGACCCCGTACATCGGGATGTACTTGAATACCAGAAAGTAAAGCATCGGCAGGGCCAGGAGCGCATAAAGCTGCCAATCCTGAACCCACGCCGGCCGGCGTCGCTTGGAGACGGACACGGGCGCGATCGATTCGGCAGAGAGCGCGGTTTCGGGGACCGCAGGTCTTTCTCCGTGCATGGGCTTCCTCCTTGTCGTAGTGGAATGACTCCACAGTAAACCAGCCGCCGCGGAGGAGCAATTCACATGATTCGCCCGCTTATCGAAATGGTATAAAGCGCTTTCAAAACAATCGCTTAACGTTTGCGCACACTTAACCTGACCGCACCAGCCGAGGCGAAGGCCCTAAGATAAACGGCTGCACCGTCCACTAGGGACGGTGCGCGTTATTTCGAAGAAACCGGCGCCGGTCAAGCATCCGCCCGTTTGCGGTAATGGCCCGGAGGCTGGCCGTACATATTCTTGAACGCCCTGTGGAACGAAATGACATGGACATAGCCGACCCTCTCCGCGATATCCTGAACAGGCAGCGACGTATGCAGCAGCAGCTTCTGGGCTTCCTCCAGCCGGACCCTGAGCATGTAATCGATGAATTTCTCGCCGAACTCCTCCTTGAAGAGTCTGCTCAGGTAGCGCGGGTTCATCTCGAACCGGTCGCTGATTTGGTTCAGGGACAGATTGGGGTCCGCGTAATGCTTCTCAATGTATTCCTTCACCTGCCCGATCAGCGCATAGTTGTTCTTCACCGAACGCAGCGACCGGACACGGACCTCCAGCCGGGTGAGCGCGGCGCTGAGCCGGTCGCTCCATTCCTCGAGCGTCTCCGAGCCGCCCGCGATCTCCTCAAGCTCCGGGACATATTCCTCCTGCAGCAGCCGGTTGACTTCATCGGACATGTCCATCATCTCTTTGTGCAGATGGTAGATCATGTAACTCGTTACCGTGTCGATATCCGTCTGCGAGAACCTCCCCTTCTTCAGCTCCTGGTAGAGCTGGAGCAGATGCTCCTGCCACTTTCCGTCACCGGTGCGCAGCGACTTCGCCACGGTCCTGGCGGATTGCAGATGGGGGAAGATGCGCCCCTTCGCCTTGAACTGCAGATCCCCGCTGCCGATCAGCGCACCCACGCCGAAGACGGGCTTATACGATACGTGCTCCTTGGCCTCAGCGTACGACTGGGGCGCCTCTTCCGGGTCCGGAGCCTCCGAACCGATGCCTGCCGACACCGTGAAGCCCAGGTTGTCCGCGGTCCACGCCTGCAGCTTGCTCATCGCATCCCTTACCCTCTCCTGGCCCGCACCGCTCTCCTGGTAAAAGATAATCGTCATCTGCTGCGGCTCCAGCCATTCGTTCCATACGTACAGCCCTTCGCCCTGGGCAATCTCCTGAAGCACGTTGCTGAGCACGAAGGTCAGCAGATACCGGTCCGAGGCATTGTACGCCGCGGTAAAGTGGGAATACCGGTCGATCTCCACCACCGCCGCCGTCAACCGCTCGAAGTCCGACGGCAGCTGCAGCCTCGCCATCTCTTCCTTCCACTGCGCCGCCGGCAGCGCCTTGTGCCCTTCGAGCCAATCGAACAGCATCTGCCTCCGGCGGAGGTGCAGATCATCCTTATGCAGCTGCTCGTACTGCCCGGCCCTCTCCAGCAGTCCGTCGATGGCCGCTTCGATGAATTTCAATTCGTCCTTCTCCGCACGCCCCACCAGCTCGCCGCTCTTGCGCTTGGTATAATTCCGGATACGCCCGGCGATCATCTGGATCGGCTTGTAGTTGCGGTGGGTGATGTAGGTGAACCAGAGGAGGCCGCACGCGGTCACAGACAGCCCGACGATCATCCACACCTGATTCAACCCGGAGAGCAGCGACAGCTGCCTGCCGCCGGGACCGCCTGAGACATAGGCCCAGCCCGTATAGACGGATTTCGTACGAACGAAGGTCTCCTGCTCCGGAACGGACGGCTCAGCGGCGCCGGGGCCGCTCTTCTCGAACGGACTCCCGCCGCTTCCCAGGAGCAGCACGGGGCCGGCTTCGTTCCCGTTCAGTTCCTTGACAAACCGGAGCAGGGCCTGGATCCGGATATTGATCACGATCATGCCCTGCTTCTCCCCGCTGTAGGGATACAGCTTGACCAGCGATACGACCTGCTCTTCGACGGTGTCATGATTGAACTCCTTGAACGTGCGGGGATCGGTCCACCCGCTCCGGTTCCCTATGGAACGGTAGACGGATTCCAGGAAAGGACGGTCCCCGAACTGATCCAGCGGAGAGAGGCCGCTTCTGGATAACACCATACCGGTATTGGCATTGTATAAGTAGATGGAATTGGAGAAAGGGAGAATGGAGGAAAGCTCGTCCATATTCTGCGAGATGCGGAAGTAGTCGTACAGTGCCTGGTCTTCGGCGGAGGTAAAAAAATCGGAAAGGGAGCGGTTGATATTAACCTCTTTGATCACCATGCGTTCCGCCGATTTGAGGTTGGCGTCGATGGCTTGAAGCACCTTCACGGCAATGGCCTCATTCATCATCCGGAGCTGGTTCTCGGCGGAGCTGCTGAAGACGGAATAAAAGGAAAAAATCAAAACAGAAATCACCACAAAAAAGATCGGCGTGTAGGACAGCAGCATCCGGTAATACAGATTCATCCTCATCCTGTATCATCCTCCTGGACCTTATTGGACATGGCAGCGCCCCCGTCTTCTCTCCTCATTCTGACAAGCTGCTTTATCGTACGTTTTCAATTTTTTCCCTAGCTTACCATTTAAAAACGCTTTCATCAATGGCCTTCAGGCTTCCCTCCCCATGCCGAAAAGGACCTGCATCCTGCAGATCCTTGGAGAGTTCCTCTCGTTGTCCTTGCCTTGGCTGCTCCGGAGCTGTGAGCTTCCTTCACCCAGCGCCTCCCCCCGCCCGTCCCGCAGTTCCATGGCAGCCGGACCGCATTACAGCGGGTCCTCCCCGCGGCGCTCCTTCCGGAACTCCAGCGGCGTAAGGCCGGTGGCCGACTTGAACACCCGGTTGAAGTGCCGGATGTTCGAGAAGCCCGACGCCTCCGCGATGGAGGCGATCTTCTCCCGTGAATACAGCAGCCGCTTCTTCGCCTCCTCCACCCGCAGGTTCGTCAAATATTCGATGAACGACACTCCGAGCCGGCTCTTGAACAGGGTGCTGAGGTAGGAGGGGTTCAGGTACACCTTCTCAGCCGCCCCGCTCAGTGTAATGGGCTCCGCATAATGCTCGCGGATATATGCCAGCACCCCGTCCACCGGATGCACGGCTGCATCCGCCCTTCGGGAGGACAACACGGCCGCGAGGCGGCCGAGGATCCCGCCGAACGCCTCCGTGAGCTCGGTCCGCGAGGAGATCGAGCACAGCTCCGCCAGCACCTGCTTGACCTCCTTCGCCCCGAGCCACGCCTGCACGCAGTCCCGCCTCACCGCCGCCTCGTAGAAGTGCAGCACGGTCTTGCAGACCTGCTGCTGGATCGCACCCGGGTCGGCGCTGCGGCTGACGAGCTCGCCCGCCCACTGGCGGGCCGCCGCCCCGGCATCCGCCGTACGGCCCTCCAGGAGCGCTTCCTCCAGCAGGCGCCAGTCGCTGCCGGGCAGCTCCGCCTTCCGCCCCGCGTGCCCGGCGGTGGCCTCGTACGCCAGCACGCGGTCGCCGCCCTGCACCAGGCGGTACAGCAGCGCCATCTCCGCCTCGGCGAACGAGCGCGCCGCCGACTCGAGATCGCCTGCCGCGCCGCCCACCCCGATCGTGACCGTCAGGCTCGACAGGGTCCGGATCTGATGGCATACGCGCTTCGCCAGGCGGACCACCTCCTCATGCTCCGGTTCGCCTGCTTCATGGTTCAGGAGAGCCACCACCTTCGAGTCTCCGGCGATGAAGACCTCTCCCCGCATCCGCGGAGGAATGAGCTCCTGCACGAACTGGGAGATGAAGAGCGCGAAGAGCGAAGGATCCGCAAGCGAATACCGCCCTGCCGTGACCGAATCGCGGTCGAGATGGACCACGCAGCATGTCCAGCTCGGGTAAGGGAAGCTCAGGCCCACGCGGTCCAGCAGCTCCAGCTCCTCCTCCTGGACCGTGCCCGCCACCAGTGAAGAGAGGATGTGCTGGCGGAGCTGCAGCCGCACCTGCTTCTCCTCCCGGTCCCCCTCCGCGGACTCCTGCCGTCTCACGCTCTCTTCGAGCCACTCCTCCTTCAGCTTGGAGAGCGTGCCGAAGAGCTCTTCCCACTCGGGAGGCTTCATAAGATAATCCTTCGCCCCCATCTTCAGCGACTCCCGGGCGTAGGCAAAGTCGCTGTAGCCGCTCATCACGATGCAGCGCACCCGGGGGTATTGTTCCTTAATGATCGACTGCAGCTGGATGCCGTCCATCCGGGGCATCCGGATATCCGTGATCACCACGTCGGGCAGGCAGGCTTCCATCCGCTCCAGCGCCTCCACCCCGTCCCTGGCCGTACCGCTGACCGTCCAGTCGGGCGACAGCTCCGCCAGCATATGCTCCAGCCCTCTGCGAAAAATCGACTCGTCATCCACGATCAGTATGGTCGGCATACCGTTCCTCCCTTTCTCTGCTGGGGTGTCCGTCTTCCCTCATGCTGACGAGGGGAAGCAGCAGGCTGACGCTTGTGCCTCTTCCCGGTCCGCTGTCGACGGTCAGCCCGTACCGGTTCCCGTACCTCAGGGCGATCCGCCGGTGCACATTCACCAGCCCATGCCCTCCCGGACCGTCCGGCAGCGGGGCCTCCAGAATTTTCCGGCGCAGCTCCTGCAGCCGGATAGGCTCCATGCCCGGCCCGTCATCCGCAACGGTGATCCGCATGCAGCCGTTCTCCCGGACGGCGCTGAGCCGGATCGTTCCGCTGCCCCAGCCTTTTTCGAAGCCGTGGATGATGCAGTTCTCGACAACCGGCTGGAGGATCAGGCGGATCACCGCGAAGCCGAGCAGCTCCTCCCCGATCTCCGTGATGAAGGTCAGCCGCTCCTCATACCGGATGCCTTGAATGGCCATGTACCCGTTCACGTGCTCGAGCTCCTGCGACAGCGGCACCTCATGCCGGTTGCTGCCGATGCTGTAGCGGAGCAGGCGGCTCAGGTTATTCGTCATCCGGACCACCTCCCGGCTGCCGCCAAGCTCCGCGTACATCGAGATGGAACCGAGCGTGTTGTACAAAAAATGCGGATTAATCTGGCTCTGCAGCGCGGCGATCTGGGAATCCTTCTCCCGGATCTCCGACTCATAGAGCCGGTAGCCGAGATCGCTGAGGCGCGAGACCATCAGGTTGAACGTCTGGCTGAGCTGCCCGACCTCATCCCGGCTCTCGATCGGCACGGACACACCCAGCTCCCCGCGCTCCACCCGCTTCATGACGCTGCGCAGGCGGCTGAGGGGCCGCGTAATGCGCAGGGAGAGCCAGACCGACAGCACAACACCGAGCAGCAGGCAGAGCAGGCCGATGCCGACGATCGAACGGCGCACACTCTCGGTCTCCTGCAGGAGCACCGCCATGGGGACCGTCTTCACCGTGGTCCAGCCTGTGACCTCGGAGGTCCGGTAGGTCAGCAGCTCCTCACGGCCCTCCCGGGTGACGTTCAGCGTCCCTGCCCCCCGGTAGCCTGCCAGCGGTTCTCCGGACAGACCGGTGCCCTTCGTGTAGACGGTAGAGCCCTGATTGTCCACCAGGGCCACTTCCTCGTAGGGTGAGGTGGACATTTGGTCCAGCTTGCTCCGGACGCTGCGAACATCGACATCGAGCACGATATACCCGAGGTCCTCGCCGGTCTCGAGGCTCCGCAGCTTGCGGGCCAGCGAGAAGACCTCGAACGGGGCGCCGCTGGTGGATCTCACTTCATGCAGCCCAATGTACACGCCCCGGCCCGTACGGGAGGCCGCCTCCACCCAGGACTCCTCCCGCCAGCCGGGCGCGGAGAAGTGAGCGGCGCTGTCCGGCCGGAGCACGTAGGCCGCCCCCCGCTCGCCGTAGAGATACAGCCCCACCACGTCGACCCGCCCGTTCGTGAACACAAGCTTCACCAGCTCTTCGAGGGCAGCCCGTTCGTCGAACGACGGAGGCCGGCCCTCCTGGCGCGCGGATGCCAGGAACCGCATCACCTCCGGCTGCTGGTAAGGCAGGGTCGACAGCAGGCCGAGCTCCTTCATGTACGTATCGATGTTGGCGGTCAGCTCCCGGACGGCATCCCCCTGATACTTGCCGACATTGCGCTGGATTGAGGCCGAGTAGCCCAGATAGCTGACCGTGCTCGCGACAAGAAGAGGCAGAGAGATCAGAACCAGGCTCACGAGGATAAATTTGTGAAGCAGCGGCTGACGATGCAGGGTATCGCGAAGATCCATCCGTCTCATGGCCCCTGCTCCCCCGCATTCTCCTCGATCGTCCGCTTCAGCTCCGCCAGCACTTCGCCGGGCGTCCGTTTGCCGGCCAGCATCAGCTCGAAGCTCCTCTGGGCTCCTGCATGGATGAGTCCCAGCTTCGGGCTCTTCGGGTAATAAGCCGTATATTCGGCCGCCGCCGCATAGTCGGACCGGTGCCGGAGCGCCCGGAAGTCCGGCGAATCGACCGCATGGAAGGCGGCGGGAATGTGCCCTGCCTTCGCCCAGTCGGCCCCGTGCCGGGCCACCCAGTTCGCGAAGGAGAGGGCGGCGACACGCTTCTCCCTGTTCTTCTGTGTCCCGGCCGGAAAAGCGAACGTATGCGAGTCCCCCCAGGAGGCCGGCCGGTCATACAGCGTGGGGAAGGGAACTACACCGAAGTCGAGCTCCGGCACCTTCTCGAAGATGCCCGTCCCCCATACCCCGAGGAACAGGACCGCCGCCTGTCCTTCGGAGAACAGCTTCACGGCATCGGAGATGTCGGGCGGAATGAGTCCGCTGTCATACAGGCCTTCGACATAGGTCAGAGCCCTCAGCGCCGCCGCCTCCTGCAGGGCCGGCCCGCCGTTATCCGTGAGCATGACTCCGCCTCCGTCGATCTGGTTATACAGCGACCACCATAACCAATAGGCGTCGATCCGCACGCTGGGCATGGCCAGTGGAGCCACCTCCTGCGGCACACGCTCCCGAACCCTTTGGAGAAACCGGGTGAAGCCCTCCTCCCCGGGGCCGAGCCTCGGCTTCCCATCGCCGGTCAGCAGCTCCGCTTCCCTCAGCCACCGCTTGTTGTAGTACATGACGTAAAAATGGGTGTCGAGCGGCACCGCATAATGCCGGCCATCCGCCACGGTGGAATCGACGACGGCCGGATGGAAGTCCTCCCAGCGGATACCAGCGCTGTCCGCCTCCCCGTCGATGCTGTCGAGGAACCCGGCCGCCTGCAGCCGGGCGAACTGCGAGGCGTGCACCACCGCCACATCCGGCGCTTCTTCCGTTACGATCGAAGTCGTCAGCTTCGTGTAATAGTCCTCCGATTTGTTATTGATGAGGTTCACCGTAACCCCGTCGCGGTTTTCCTGATTGTAGCGCTTCACCAGATCGATCATATACAAGCCGTCCCCTCCGCTGAAGGGAGTCCAGAACGTAATGTTGGTGGTGGCGCTTTCATGATCAGCCGGCAGCGGCCCCTCCTGCGTCCCCCAGCCCAGGCATCCGCCCGTCCCCAAGGTGACCGCGGTGAGGAGTGCGGCACTGCGGCACAGCCTCCCGATGCGTCTCATGCGTCAACCTCCGAATCCCAGTCTCGCTTTTGCTGTTGGAACCCTTAGCATAGCCGATCCTCCGCAGCGTTGTACATGGCACCGGGTTGGTAAATATGGACATATTTTTAGGTCCCGGAGGCCCCTTCCAGGCGCGGGCTCTACAGCAAAAAGCCAAGCGAACGGATACCCGTTCTTTCTTGGCTTCTTGAATCCGCTGACCCGCGGCGCTTCCGATGAGCTCATGCCGCTTCCAACCGGTCAGCGTCCGGGTTCTCCGGCTCTGATTACAGCCCTTGGTTATAGCCCCTCATTGATCCGCTTGATGATCTCCAGCGGAATCTTCGGCTTGCGGTCATAGGTCAGCAGCCCGTTGATCTCCTGCTCGACATCCGTCAGCTGGGTGTAACAGTAGCCCTGCACGACCGGGGACTCCAGCAGCGGCTGGATCACGCTGCGCAGGCGCCGCTCGAAGTCCTCCTCGTTCTCCGCGCCGGAGTAGCCCCAGCCTTCCCAGTCGCTCTTCTTGAACGCGATGCCCCCGAACTCCGTGACGAGGATCGGCTGCCCGGCATACGGGAACCCTTCGACGGCGAGCCGCCGGTTCGCAGGCATCGCGGAGACCGCCTTGCCCACGGTGCCGTACCTCTCTTCGAGCACCTCCCGGCGCCATTCATAGTCATGAATATTGAACAGATCGGTCGTCACCATCTCCCACCCGTCATTGGATACGACCGGACGCATCTCATCGATGGATTTGGTCAGGTGATACATCGCCAGGGCGTGCTGCTGCTGCCGCTTGTCGATCTGGATGTTCGGCACCCCCCAGCTCTCGTTCAGCGGAACCCAGGCCACAATGGACGGATGGTTGTAATCCCGCTCCACCGACTCCAGCCATTCGCGGGTGAACCGGTGTACGTACTCCTCCGAATATTCGTACGCATTGGCCGCCTCGCTCCAGACGAGCAGGCCCAGCCGGTCGCACCAGTACAGGTAGCGCGGGTCCTCGAGCTTCTGGTGCTTGCGGGCCCCGTTGAAGCCCATCGCCTTCGTCAGCTCCACGTCCTGCCGGATCGCCTCGTCGCTCGGCGGGGTCAGGTTGCCGTCCGGGAAGTAGCCCTGATCGAGCACCAGCTTCATCGTATACGGCCGGTTGTTGATGCAGAGCTTCCCGTCTTCAATCGAAACCTTCCGCATGCCGAAGTAGCTCTTGACCGAATCCGCCTCCGTCTCCCCATCGAGAAGAGTGAACGTCACATCGTACAGGTTCGGATGCTCCGGCGTCCACCAGCCGCCGAGCCCGTGGTCGTTGAAGTCCTCGATCCGGATGCTGCGGGTGGTCTGGGCTCCCGTAACGCGGTACACATCTTCGGCGACCGGCTTCCCTTCGAAGGTGATCTCCACCTTCATCCGGAGGTTCCCGCTCCGCTCAGCCCCCTGGATGAAGCTGCGGATCTCGATGGACTTGCGGTCGATGTCCGGGGTCATCCGCACCTTCTCGAGGTGCACAGGGGAGACCGCCTCCATCCAGACCGTCTGCCAGATCCCAGTGGTCCGGGTATAGAAAATGCTTGCCGAATCGGCCAGCCAGTACTGCTTGCCCCTCGGAAGCGTAACATCGCGGCTGTAGTCGACGGCCTTGACGACCAGCACGTTGTCCCCGTGCTCCGCCAGGGCATCCGTAATGTCCGCATGAAACGGCGTATGACCGCCCTCATGCCGGGCCACAAGCGTCCCGTTCACCCACGCGGAAGCCTCATAGTCCACAGCGCCGAAGTGCAGAATCACCCGCCGGCCGGCGAACGAATCCGGCACGGCCAGCTTCCTCCGGTACCAGACGGTGTCGTGGAAGGCCGGGTCTGCGATGCCGCTCAGCTTGCTCTGGAATGCGAACGGCACCTGGATGCGCTTCGTTAATTCCCGGCTGCCGGCATACCAGCGCTCCCGGTCCCCCGCCTGTTCGTCGTCAAAGTCGAACTCCCATTCCCCATTGAGATGAACCCACTGCTCTCTTACAAACTGCGGGCGCGGATGTTCTGCGCGAAGATGGTCCGTCATCTGCTTCTCCTCCATTACTTTCTTCTAAAGTTAATTAATTAACCAAAAATAATGAATTTACAACCCCATTATGCCTTTATCCCTTTGATTTCGTCAACCAAAAGTTGATTAATTAACTTTCAGGGAATATAATAGGGGCGTAACCCCATTATCCAAAACAGGACCTGAAAGGCATTCTCCCTATGAACATATCAGTGAACAGCCTGAATATGCCGCTGCTCGAATGCTTCGGCTCCGAAACGCGGGTCCGGATGATCGAGCTCTTGAGCCGGCAGCCGATGAACATCAAGGAGCTCGCGGACGCGCTCCAGCTCTCCTCCGCGATTATCACCAAGCACATTCAGAAGCTGGAGGAGAACGGGATCGTCGGTACCGAGAGCATCTCCGGCACCCGCGGCCGGCGCAAGGTCTGCTACCTTATCCCGGACTCCATCGTGCTTCAGCTGAAGGCCCCCGAGCCGCCGGAGGAGCACGGCGGCAGCGGCTATGCCGTCTCAATCCCGGTCGGCCAGTACGAGCGCTGCAGCGTGAAGCCGACCTGCGGTCTCGCTTCGGAGAACGGGGTCATCGGCATGGTCGACGACCCCCGGTATTTCTCCGACCCGGAGCACGTGAAGGCGAAGCATCTCTGGTTCGCCTCCGGCTTCATCGAATACCGTATCCCGAACTACCTCGTCGGCAGACAAACCGTCACCAGCTTCTCCCTGTCGCTGGAGCTCTGTTCCGAAGCGCCGGGGTATAACGAGCACTGGCCTTCCGATATCACCTTCTCGCTGGGGGACACGGTGCTCGGCACCTGGACCTGTCCCGGGGACTTCGGAAGCACGCCCGGCGTCCATACGCCGAAGTGGTGGAAGCTCGGCACGCAGCACGGCCTGCTCAAGACCGTCACCGTAGACGAGCGCGGCACCTATCTTGACGGCGTCCGGCTGTCAGGGCTGACCTCGGCGGACCTCGCCATCGGCCCCGGCCGCGAGCTCCTCTTCCGCATCGCCTGCCCCGACACGGCCGAGCACCCCGGCGGCGTCAGCCTCTTCGGCCGGCATTTCGGCAATTATGACCAGGAGATCGAGGTCCGGATCGGTTACGAATGAACGGAACGAGGATAACCGACTTCACTGTTCTATAAAATCCATGCGCGTTTATTAAAATATAGGATGTGCAGCTGCTCCACCGGACCGCTGGGAGGCTTCCCGCCGGCTGTTCTTCGGCCTGATCTGGCAGGGTCCCTATCTCACCGCAGTCCATACGGGGATACGAGGTGTACGCCTGCCGGACGGATGGTCTCAGCTGCAGCCGCTGCAGGCGAAGCTGATCCGCTGTTTGCCTCAGGCGGCCGCGATCCGCGGCCTGCAGTTCGAGCCGGCAGGTATGCGGTTCAGCCTCCGCCTCTAGCCCTATATTGGCACAAAAAAAAGCCGTACAGGCCCTCTCTCCTGCACGGCTTCCCTCTGTTTTGCTCCCTCTCTTACGCTTACTCCGCCACCACCGAGCCGTAGGCCGGAATCGTTACCCCAGGAGCCCGTCTCCGCCACCACGGTGTTCCCGTCGGCCCATATGTAATAATCGCGGTACTTGCTGTTCGGATCGGCGCTTGCTTCCTTGAACCACGGATGCTCGCTGCTCGAATGGTTGATGACAAGGTCCATGATGAACTTGACGCCCTTGCGGTCCGCTTCCTTCATCAGGCTCCGGAAGTCATTCAGGGTCCCGTACTCGGGGTCCACCTGATAATAGTCCGTCACATCGTATTTATGATAGCTCGGGGAAGCGTTGATCGGCATCATCCAGACGCCGCTGATACCCCGATCCTGACCCGAATGCGGCCGGCCGTCATTCAGGTAGTCCAGCTTCTGTGCGATCCCCTTGAGATCGCCGTGCCCGTCGCCGTTGGAATCATAGAAGGAATTCACATAGATTTCGTAGAATACCCCGCTCCCGTTGGATGCGCCCGGACCCTACGGTTCCTGCGCCATCACGCCGGAGGCGAATGCAGCCAGCATCGGTACGGTCAGCATAGCGGCGGATATTCTTCTAAGACGTTTCTTGCGGCTCACAACAGATCAGCTCCCTTGGTCTCCGAGGGAAAATATGGACCAACGAGGTAGAAAATATCGTCCCTTCTTCCGACACACAGACTTACAGCGCGCGCTTGACCGCTTCCCACAGGGCCTCGCACAGCTCGGCCGAGCGTGACTCTTCCCCTCCGGCCCGGACGATCCAGGTGCCGGCGGCCTCGCGAATTTCCACCGGCCTGCCCTGCCTGTTCAAATAAGCGATCATCTCCCCGATCGTCAAGAGAGGAAGCGCCTTGACGGAGTCCACGCCGTTCAGGTAATACACCATCTCCTCGTGGTCACCGATCGCGATATAATCCCCTTCCTGCGGCGTCCACTGCCGGCGCAGATTCTCCTGCTGTTCTCTGCTGAGCTCCTGCAGACTGCTGCTCCTGATGCGCTGCATCATAATGGCATTCTCCCCTTTCCCTCCGGACCGCGGCATGCCTTGGCACGCCAAACAGACCCATGCCGCGGCCGGAAGGCTGGCTTCCGGCCGTGTATCCCATGGGCCGCATAAAAAAAAACTACGGCTGTCCAATCCACTTACAAAGTTTGGCCTCAGTTTGCCTGAGGTAAGCCGCGGGGTTACGGCGGAAGCGTCTCCGTTTTGTTGTTTCAGTCAATCGTTCCTTCCAACGACTTCGTTCTCTGTAGAAAGTGTCGTAGGGAACAGATCGGAGACGGTGCAGTAAGTTTTTTTGCTTCAGGGCATCATCCACAAGGACAACAAATTCCCCACTACGCAGTATGTGTTCGTTCCAACTGCGGCGGCCAGTTGTACGCCGGTGCTTGGTTTTGGTTTGGCGAAAGAATCGTTCGTGGTCGTTATTCGTTCTCGGAATATTCGGGGTATCGTAACACGTAAAAAGCCCCTTCCAAAAACCTTCAGTGTAACTCTGAAAATTGGTTAGGAGGGGCGTATCCTCCGTCCTAGTGTATGTCTGCTGCATCCAAGACAGCAGACAGCCCATTTCCCATCGAACCGTTTCACTACTCTGGTCCGCTTTTACAAGGGCAGGCTCCAATATTCTGGCTGTTTCCTGAATGGGGATCTGCCAACGCTTTACAGCTTCATACTGAGCAGTCAATTCCGGCAGCTTTCGGAAGAGTTTGGTTATTTTACTCAGGAATGAAGGCCCCCTTTTTTTGCTTCACTTTGCTCCAGTGAAGCTTTTACTGCTTGGGCATTTTCGTAAATCCGAATACCAGGCAAGTCTAGGGGAGGGGTGCCGTCTTCCAAAAGCAGCGAGCGTGTGGCGGCCAGGTAGTCCCGGGCTACTTCGGCTTCTACAGTGGACTCGTGCTCGACCTGTTTCTCAATTTCCCGAATACCTCGCAAGCTTTTTTTAATCTCGGTCTTCAGTTTACGGTCCAAATCGACTACCGGCTTGGCAATATCTTTGAGATAGTGGTACTGGCAATATTGGTAAGGGGTGTCACCCCATGTTTCCTCCATAGCCATACGGATCGACCGTTGGCCATCACTTACCAACCCAACAACTGGATAATCCAAGTCCTTAACAGGCTTTAGCAGAGCTTTGAGCTCCGAGCACGATCCGCTTTTCAGGTTTTTGGCAGCTAAAATACGACCACTAAATCCTTCGCGAACAACATAGAGCGTTTCATTACCTTTTTCGGGCTGAACCCCATCCATAGACAAGAGAAGGCCGCCATGTTCCTTTACGATTTTTTTTAAATCTTCCTTTACATCATCGGTTAAAGAAGCGCGAAGCAAAGTTAGATACCATTCGTATAAACGCATCGCATGGCGCTCGGAGGTTGGAATCGCTCGCTGGGTCAACGCTTCGGATATTTCAGTAACCGTCATATGCTGTTTGAAGCGCATTTCTCCAACAAGCACAAGAACGTCATAAGCATAAGATGTATGTTTTAAACATAGGGCGTCCGCTTGAGCCGAACGAAAATAACGCTCCAATTTACCGCAGGCTTCGTTCGGGCAGTGGTAGGCCATATTCCAGACATCTAAAATTCCCTTCAGTGTAGCTACAATCTTATGTGAAGCGGTATGATGCCGCTTGAGCTTCGTACCGCAATCCGGGCAGTGTGTCAGCTCGGGACGGAAGTAGATTCTTTTTTCAGGAATAAGTCGATTTCGAGGTAGCCCTCTTCTCGCTTTCATGAAAGATCCCTCCAAATGGTCTGTACCGATAATTACCCATTGGAGGGGGCAGTTAGTAAGTTAATCAGCCGTAGAAAAAAAAGACCCGTGGCTGCGGGTCTTTCACTACGAGCTTGAATTCGTGCTCCGACCCATCTTCCGCTGACGAGGTTAGCTGTCGGGCTCGGGGTAGATGGTCCCCTACATGATCACATGATACGCCCCAAAAACTTGGTTCCCCCGCTTCCCGGACCCAGCGGCCCGGCAATTAAGCGCAGGTTCATCATACCGGGTCGGGGGGCTGCCGTCAAGGCTTCATCCCGATTTTCCATGATCTGCCGCACGGCCCCCTTCCGTTGTCTTTAGTGTTTACGCTCCTGGATCACGGCCTCTACGGCCTTGCGGAACTCCCGCTCTTTCTTCCGGCTCATCCGCTCTTCCGCCTGCAAGGATCTCAGCAGGGACACGCACATCCCGCCCATAATCACGGCGAACGGCAGAGCCGTGACGATAGAAGCGGTCTGAAGCGCCTCTAGCCCGTGGCTGAGAAGCAGCACCAGTGCGATGGCCGCCTGGGCGACGCCCCAGGCGACTTTCACTTTCACCGAAGGCACGAGACTGCCTCCGGAGGAGAACATGCCAAGCACATAGGTTGCCGAATCCGCTGAAGTCACGAAGAACGTAACGATGAGCAGTGCGGCCAGCACCGCCAGGAAGCTCCCCAGAGGGAGATGGCTCAAAGTGGCGAACAAAGCCGTCGTTACATCGTTGTTCACCAGATCCGTCAGGGGAATGCCTTCCATTATCTGCTGATGCAGCCCTGTGCCGCCGAAGACGGAGAACCAGATGAAGCTGAACAGACTTGGAATGAAGAGAACGCCAAGCACGAACTCCTTAATAGTCCGCCCCCGGGACACCCGGGCGATGAACATCCCGACGAACGGTGCCCAGGCGATCCACCAGGCCCAATAGAAGAGTGTCCAGCTGCTGACCCAGGTGCCCTGGGTGAACGGCGTCATACGCAGGCTCATCTGGATCAGGTTCTGCAGATAGCCGCCCAGCGTCACCGTAAAGGTATCGAGCAGGAAGAACGTCGGCCCCAGAATGAACGTACAGACAAGCAGTCCGATAGCGATGATCAGGTTGGTATTGCTGAGAATGCGGATTCCCTTATCGAGGCCCGAGGCTGCAGACAGCAGATACAGAATGGTCAGCACAATCAGGATGACAATCTGTACCGTGACCCCGTTCGGTATGCCCCAGATGAAGTTCAGGCCGCCGTTAATCTGCAGCGTGCCAAGACCGAGGGATGTCGCTACACCGAAGGCCGTCGCAATGATTGCCAAGATATCAATAAACTTGCCGAGCGATCCGTTCACTCTATCTCCGATCAGAGGCTCGAAGGTCTGGGAGATCAGGGCCGTTTTTTTCTTGCGAAACTGAAAGTAAGCCAAAGCGACGCCGACTACCGAATAGATCGCCCAAGGGTGCAGTCCCCAATGAAAGAAGGCGTACCGCAGAGCCAGCCGCGCGGCCTCCGTCGACCCGCTCTCCGCTTCCTGAGGAGGCGAGGCATAGTGGGATAAGGGCTCCGCCACTCCCCAGAACACCAGGCCTATTCCCATCCCTGCGCTGAAGAGCATGGCGAACCAGCTCCAGTCGGAATATTCGGGCTCATCCGTATCCTCCCCGAGACGGATCCTGCCGTACCTGCTGAAAGCGAGATAGATGACGAACACCAGGAATCCAAGGGCGGCGAACAGATAGAACCAGCCGAACTTCCCTGTCGTAAAAGCCAAAAATTCATTCGCCCGGGCGGCAAGCCCCTGTGGATCCAAGGCCCCCCACAGCACAAAGGCTACGATAATCAATACGGAAACTCCAAATACCATAGGTACCTCCTATCCTTCTGCTTCTATTTTCAATTGTCTCAGGTGTACTCATGATGGCCTGTGTTCCTTAGCTCTCGGCCAAGCCATTCAAGGGGGCTGCCCTACCATCTCCCACACTGCGCGGACACCGGCTGCCCCTTCTTTCTGCATTCTCCCCCACTTAGGCTGCTGTATTCCCTATGGATTGCCAATCGCATTCTTGTCTTCCTGCCAAGCCGGCTCCCGCCGCTTCCCGCCTTTTAAGTGTAAGTACAATTTGGACATTGTGTCAACATCATTTTCAGTTTATACTGTTTGTACAGAAAAAACTGTACAATATAATCGCGGCAGCAAAGAGACTTCCCGGACATCTTTCCCGCAGTCCTTTACATTGCCCGGGTTGTTCCTTACAATAGCGTTGTATACCTAAAGGCAGGGTGAAAAACGATACCATGGAACCGACAAACCGCATATCCTCAGAGCAGGAGCTCGTTATACAAAAAGCCCGCAAGCGCATCATCGAAGCGATCGGCAATAATATGGACCTGTACGGGATCACCCCCTCCACCGGACATCTCTATGGGCTTCTCTTCTTCCAGAACAAGCCGATGACCCTGGACGAAATGGGCCGGGCGATGGAAATGAGCAAAACCAGCATGAGTACCGGGGTACGGACGCTTGTCGACTTGAAGATGGTTCACAAGGTATGGGAGAAGGGCTCCCGCAAGGATCTCTATGAGGTCGAGATGGACTGGTTCCAGACCTTCAGCGACTTCTTCTCCCTGAAATGGCGCAAGGCGCTGGAGATGAATCTTAGTGCCCTCCGCAAATCCAAGGCGGAATTATCGTCGCTTGGCACCCAAGCTCCTGAGGATTCTCCACTTCATGAGACCCTTCAGACGGATCTGCATAAAATCGATGAAGCCATCCGCTACTACCAGTGGCTCGACCGGCTGATTGACACCTTCGAATCCGGAGAAATCTTCGACTGGGTCCCCAAAGATCCGCCGCAGTCATGAGAGGGAACCACCCCGTGCTCCGGATCCTCTTGCATGAGAGGGACATGGTAGAGTCCGCCCGGAGCCGGCACATCCATTAGAAGCCCCTCCTGCCACAAAGGGACAGGCCGCAGTCAGCGGCCTGTCCCTTTGTGATTCACCCGGTCAGCATCAGGGTAACGATCATGATCGTCAGGAGCGTCCCGATGATCGAAAGCGAGATGAAGGTGAAGTACACCGTTCTGCGCGGATCGGCGAACCGGCCTTCCCGGATGCCCCTGGATTTGCGGATATAATCCCTCGTCGCGAGCATGATGATGATCAGGCCGAGCTTGGCTCTTCCCGACCGACGCTTCTCTTGTAGAGCACCAGTAGCGCAATACTGGCCGCGAACGATAGAACAATCAATAGGAATGGCAGTGAAGGATCGAGTCGGTACGCTCCTCCCCCAATAATGCCGGACGGGGATACGACGAGCAGAATAAGTACGGACAGCATGGCGAATATGCTTGCGCGGTTTTCATCGTCAATGGCGTTGGCTACCGCCGCTTCCAAATACGGATACGTCATCATCGTACCTGCAGCGGCGAGGACTGTGCTGAGAATCAACCAGAACATCATGCCGGGGAGCGGAAGGATCAGGATGAGATTGGACACCAGCGAGATGAAGAAACCCCACAGCATAACCGTGTGAAGTCCTTGATCACTCTGCCGGCGCAGCAGCCACATGGAGAGGAGCATAATCATCGAAGTAACAGCCGGGAAGATAGACACAAGACCGCTGTCCAGCTTGAGATCATCCACGAGATAGAGCGACAAGTAGGTGCCTTTCATCGTAAGCTGGAACTGGAAAAGGATATAAACGCCAAAAATCATCATCAGCGGCTTATTCCCAGCCATGCTACGGAAAACACCCTTGTACTCTCGCAGCCCGGCCATCAAGCTTACGCTGCGGGTTTCCGCCATTTTGCGCAGTCCGATCTGGGTCTCACGGGTGGCAAAATGCCGACCGACGAACTGAATCGTCATGCATACGCAAGCGAGCACATACATGACCCGCATCCCCGGAACGAGGCCGTACTGAGCGACAAGCAGTCCACCGAGCGGAGCGAACAAGCCGCCAAGCATGGCGACGAACTGAAGAATGGAAAAGACGAAGGTGCGATCCTTGGATTCGGTATCTTCCACAAGCAAGCAGTAGAACGCCGTATGCGGAACCCGCTGAAAACCGTTCACAACAGCCGCAGCAATAAAGAACCAGATATTCTGCGATACCGCCCAGAGCAGTGTACCCACCGTCCAACTGAGCAAGTCAAAATAAAGCAGCGCCCCTTTGCGGCCGAGCCTGTCAGTCAAATAGCCGCTGATGAAGGACGAGAATACCTGTACGAGCAGGGTCAGCGTGGTGACCCAGCCGATTGCCGTCTCGCTCATCCCCATCTCGAACATATAGATTGTGGCATACGTGCTGAACATGCTGTACGGAATAAGAAACAACGGTTCGTACAGAAGACAGCCACGTGCGTTTTGGGGAAGTCTGGAAAATCCAAACATTTAATTTCCTCCCTTTCTTCTGTCACCCGCTTTCATCTTACTAAGATAGTTTCGGTCGGAATGGTAATAATCCTTTTTTTTCAACTTTATGAATTGGGGTTCACGACATGTCGCCCTACGGTTTTAGCTGCCCTTTTAACTAATAGCCAGTGCTAATGATTTCCTGCATGACTTTTCCTTCGGATATGGCAAATCGCATGGATTATATTAATAATGGATAATACAACAAGCCATATCATTAGAGAGGACATGGTGATCCATAGCCCGAACCATGGTAAAACCCGCCCAGCGGCCATAAAAGTAAGGATTGGAGATAGAAGCAAGAGTATTAAGATAGGGAGAAGTCTCCATACGGATAGAAAAAACAATTTTCCAATCGTAATGCTCTTGCTGCTCTTGCAGATACGAAAATATGTATATATCCCCCAAAGAACCGTGACAATCAAGAGCAAAATCATAACTGTATCCATGTTTCTGCTGTTAAAGTTAGGAACTTCGGCCTTTTCACCCCTTAGGATCCTTACGATGCCTTCCATAAAAGCTCTATAATCGACAAAAGTATTTATTCCCGAGTTAAACATCATGGTAACCCCGAGCTGTTGATCTAAATATATCTTTTCTTCACTCTTATATGTCCAAAATGTCCCACTGTGTGAGATGGTCCGTCCCATATGTTCGTCTTCTTCTACGACCCACCCCATTCCATAAGGGCCGCGCTGTCCGGCAGTATGGTACTCCTCCGCCAGCTCTGATGTCAGAAGAACCCCACTACATTGTGCAAGCATCCACTTTGCCATATCTTCTGCAGAGGAAATGATCCCCGCCGGGCCGTCAATAAACCAATGCGGTTCAGCCTGCCGCACAGGAAAGCCAAGCAATAAATAATTCCCCCCCGGTATTGCTGAATTCTCATTGATTTGCTGTGTCGTGCTGATGCTGAAGGTACTCCTCATACCCAGGTGCTCGAATATATACTGTTTCATGTAGGAGGAAAAGCTCTGCCCGCTTACTTTCTCCACAAGGAGAGCCAAATACTGATAATTTGGATTGTGGTAGAAATGAGCCGTTCCGGGTTCATTCACAAGCTTAACGGTATTTAACGATTGATTAATCTCTCGCAGTGATTGATATTGAAGATCTCGTGTCATGTCGGGATTCACTTTGTCAGTGAGACCGCTTGTGTGATTCAGCAAATTCCGGACTGTAATCTTGTGGACACGCTCATCCATGGGGGAGAGTTCTGGAAAGTATGCGGCGTACGGAGTGTCAAGATGGATTCGACCTTTTTCCACCAATTGCAGAACAGCCAGTGCCGTGAAAGCTTTACTTAGTGAAGCAATGGGAAAAGGAGTGCTGCTGGTGATCTGTCGACCATCTGGGTATACACCGTAACCGTTCGTATAAAATATCTCGTTCTTACTTACTATAGCGAGAGCCGAAGCATTAATCTTGTTGACTTTCATGTTTCTTTTGACGTAATCATCAATTTCTTGTACTATTTCAGCTTTCTCTCGAGCTTCGATTGCAGTAACTGGTGTAACCAGGATGGACACCAGGAGCAGTACACTACTTATGCAAATCATGATTTTGTTTTTTGCGGTATTCATGGTAACGCTCCCTCCAATCCAGCAAAGGGAAACGTTAAATCGTACGGGTAAGGCCATTCTCGTGTTGATTGATGCTTCATTGTATTGCTCCTCTCCCTCTTGAGTTTCTAATTTAAACCCAGTGTAACGGGTGAAACTTATAAAAATGGGAGATTTTTTATTATCATTTTCTGAAAAACAAGGAGGAGTTAGGGGGCCGTTCGCTGTCACGAATGCACAGGCTTTCTACGTCTTCAATATCCGGCTGTTATGGGATTCTAGCGCAATGAAAGCAGCCGATCCATTTGATCGGCTGCTTTCATTGCGCTAAATTCGGTTCCTTTAGTTAATGTTTGATCCTAAACGCGTTTGAAGCGCTATAAAACCTCCCTTTTCTACTTCCTCGTATTGGCACGGCAAGAAATCCATTCGTACGACCGGTCTTGTTCAAAAACAAATTCTATGTGAACTCCGTGGTTGTAGCATTTTTGTCTGCGTTTGCCTATTTTGCGGTCCTTGTATACGTACCGTTGCTTAATTTGGAAGTTAACCAACTCACCCCTGGTGAAGCAGGTTTAACACTTTTACCAGGAGGTGCGGCTGTTGCACTCCTTTCGCCATGGGTTGGCCGAATATCTGATCGTGTTGGGACCAAATCGCTTATTGTTACTGGACTAATCGTGATGGGAATATCCACTTTTTCTTGTCGACATTTGCCTCAGGGGCATCCCCCATTATGAGTTCAGTGGGAGTCATGGGGGCGGGAATAGCTTTTGCTTTAGTTAATTCACCCGCTACTAATTCTGCTGTAGGAGTTCTTCAGAAGGATATGGTTGGAGTAGGTATGGGATTCTTTCAGGGTGCACTGTATCTTGGGGCAGGAACAGGAGCTAGCCTCATCGGAGCATTTCTGCATGCACGGAGAGATGCTAACTTTCCGTTAAACCCAATGTATAGTTTAGATGCCGTAAACTATTCCGATTCATTTCTGGTGGTTACCATTGCAGTGATCATCGCACTAATCGCAAGTATCGGATTAAAGAATGATAAACAGGGTAGCAGAATAGTCAAACCTTCGAAATGACTAATTGACTGCCAACTTACGGTTTGTTGCATGCTCACCGGCCTCGTAGTAGCTCAACCTGCCGACAAAATATTGTCGGCAGGTCTTTGAGTTGAATTTCTAGTTTCCTGCCAGTGCAGCTTTATCCTATTACCAGTCTAAACCTTCTAATGATGGATGCATAGCGAACCTTTACAAGCACGATAACCGAGAACAGTTATGTATGGACTTGCCGATCCACGGAAAGCGTGTAGGGCTTCTCATAAAGCGTCAGGGGTATCGTTGTAGAGATTGCAAGCAAACCTTCTGGGAGCGTTTAGACCACACGATCAATGAAAAGCGAAGCTGTACTAATCGTTTATTATCGTACATTGAAAAGCAGAGCATCAAGCGTACATTTACAAGTGTTTCGGAAGATGTAGGTTTGAATGAGAAGACCATACGGAACATCTTTCGTGACTACATCAAGCGCCTTGAAGAAACGTTGCGATTTGAGACTCCTAATTGGCTTGGCATTGATGAGATTCACATTATCAAGCCTCGTTGTGTCTTAACCAATATTCAAGAACGTACCGAATGGCAAACGAAGCGTTGGAAACCATCCGCAAACAGCTTAGAGTGAGCTTATCACCGAAGGAACGGCGTGGGCTTATGCACGCGATCGCTTTATCCTCCTGAAGCGCAACAAGGAGCTCACAGAGATGGATAGGATAACGCTTGACATTTGGACAAAGAATCATCCCTCTCTTGGCATTGCCTATGAACTTAAAGAATCATTCTTTGACTTGTGGGATTCAGACAGTAGACAGAAGGCGTACCTTAAATATCACGATTGGAAAGCCATCCCAACGGAATTGCAATCTGCTTTTGAGCCTCTTACAAAAGCTATGGCGAACTGGGAGGAGGAGATATTCTCCTACTTCGATTATCGTGTTACAAACGCTTATACGGAGTCTCTGAACATAAAATCCGAATACCCAAAAAGAAAAACGGGGAAGCTTGAAAGCTTCCCCGTTCGTCGAGCCGATTCCTATGCCTGCTGTTCCTCAGGCTTACATTATCTTGTCCGCTTGCAGGCTTCCTCCGCCGGCTAGTCCACCCCTGCCTCCTGAGATGCCGGGGCGTCGATCGCCAAGCTCTCCTCCGCAAGAGTCGGGATCAGCAGCGTGAAGGTGCTGCCTTCCTTCTCCCGGCTTGCCAGCCGCAGCTCTCCGCCAAGGATCTTGACGAACTCGGCGCAGAGCGACAAGCCGACCCCGATTCCGCCCTGCTGGCGAGTCATGTACTGATCCGGAGCATGGAACAGCTGGAAGATCCGGCTCCTCTGATCTTCGGCAATGCCCGCCCCGGTATCGCTGACCGAGATGGACACGGCCGAAGCCGCCGATACAGGGAACGCAGCTTCCCTATCCTCCTGCTCCATACCGCGGATCGTGAGAGACACGCCACCCCGCTCCGTGAACTTGCCTGCATTGGACAGGAGATGGACGAGGATGCGCTGAAGCATTCGCTCATCCGTATAGAAGATCTCCGGCACCCCCGCCTCCACACGGACCGTGAAGTTCAGCCCTTTCTGCAGTGCGAACGGGCGGAAATACCCGTCCAGCGTCTCGGCGAAGGCACGCAGATTCACCGGTCCCGCCTCCGCTTCAAGCGTCCCCTGCACCGCCGCCGACAGGTCCAGCAGATCGTTGATCGTGCCGAGCAGCTCGGTGCCGCTCCGGTGAATGAGGTGGGCGAATTCCCGGTCGGCATTCGACTCATCCTGGGCCAGCATGTCGGACAGCCCGATGATGCTGTTGAGCGGGGTCCGCAGCTCGTGGGACAGCACCCCGAGAATGTTCTTCTTCTGCTGGCTGCTCAGTGTCAGCAGCTGATTCTTCTCCTCCAGGCGGTTCGACAGCTCGTTGAAGGTGCGGGCGATGACCTTGAACTCGTCGGCGGAGTCATGATCCAGATTCACATAGGAGAGCTCCTGTCCCTCCTGGGGCAGCTTCTTCAGCAGGGCGGTCAGCTGCTGCAGATCCGCCTCCTTCCTCCGGAAGACCCGCAGCACGAGTACGAAGGCCAGCGATAACAGCAGGCTGATTGTCACCAGAATCACCATGCTGAGCCGCGTGGACCGGATCTCCTCCAGCACGCTGTCCATCAGGTTCTCCTGGTACGTGCCCAGCGTTTCGATCGAGAGCTGCATCTCGTAGGTCAGCGGGTGCAGCTGTTCATGGAACAGCTGGGAGGCCTGGCCCGTTTCCCCCTCCGCCGTACGCTTCAGAATCGCCTCTTCGATCTCCAGATAATGCGTATGCTGCGCCCTCAGCTGCATCAGTGCCTCCCGGGAGGGCTGATACTTCAGGATGGCATCCAGGCGGTCCAGCTGCTCCGTCTCCTGCTCCCGGAGCTCCCGAATCCGGCCGCCGAGCTCCGTCTTGTGCGGGTAAGCGATATAATATTCCAGCGTTTTGTCATGCAGCAGAAACCCGCTCCAGAAGCGGTTGTTCATCGCAATCTTGTGCCGGCGGTCGTTAATCGCCTCATGGATGTCCGTGCGGATGCCGCTGAGCACATACAGTACAAAAATCAGGTTCAAGAAAGATAAGCCGATCATCGCGGCGGCCATCAGGCGCGTTCGGTTCCAAGACAGCATCTCATCGATTCCTCCAGCGTAGGACTGACTCCCTCATTCTACGGGATGGGCCCCCCTGCGTCTATCCTACCACGGGCCTTTCCGCTAGACATTATTCATGAACGTCTTGTGGTACGCATTGCGGTACTGCGTCGGGGTCATATTCGTGTGCTGCCGGAACAGGCGCATAAAATATTTGTCGTCGGGGTACCCGGCCTCCGCCGCAATCTCCCTCACGGACAGCGCGGTTCTCGAGAGCAGCTCCTTCGCCTTGGCGATCCGTACGCTGTGGATAAAATCCAAAGGCCCCATTCCGGTGTGCTGCTTGAACAGGCGGGTGAGATAGTCCTTGTTGTAGTTGAATTTGGCCGCCAGGGCCGATACCGTCAGCGGCTCCTCCGCATGGATGCGGGTCCACTCCGCCATCTTGATGAATTGGGCGTCTCCCTGCATGCGGGCTCCCCTGGCCGGTGTGGGCGCCAGCACCTGCTCCGAGATCTCGATGAACAGTGAAGTCAGCAGGTAATTGACACTGTGCGCCGTCAAATAATTGGCATTGGCCACATGCAGAATCTGGCTCACGAGGATGCCGATCCGCTCCTTCTGTTCGATGTGTAGATGCTGCGGCAGGTACACCTCCCCCACCGACCAGGCCCGGTGCTCCCTCGCCTGAATCTCCTCGGCCGTCCGCTTCATGGCCGGTGCCGTCAGCCACTGCGCCCCCTGCGGGCAGTCGAAGTGAAACCAGTAGAATTTGACTCCCGGCGGCGAGGCCCGGTAGCCTCCATGCGCAAGCCCCGGCCTCAGCAGCAGCGCATCCCCCGGGCCTACCTCGAAGCGCGTGTCCTCCTCCCGCAGGTACACCGTTTCGCTCACGCCGATGATGAGCTCGTAGCATCCCATCGAGCGGGCCGCGTGGGTCCAGGGGGTCTCGGAGATAAACTCGCCGGCGGCCAAAAAGCGTACCGGCGTATCGATGCTGATTTTCAAACAGGACATGACTCGTCCACCTCCGTGATTCTGCAGCCTCTCCTGCTCTCTTCACCATGTCGGGTTTGTCCACCATTTGTAACCCTGCTCTACCGACAAACCGGCATTCGAGTGGTAAGGTAATGGTACAAATATACACTTGCCGCCTCTTGCCGGCAAGGCCGCTGAAGGAGAGAGACAGAGTGAACACACAGGCTTTTGATCTGCACAAGGTCCGGATCGAATCCGGGCCGCTGAAGCATGCCATGGAGCTTAACGCTTCCTATCTGCTGAACCTCGAGGCGGACCGCCTTCTGTCGCGGTTCCGCGAATATGCGGGACTGGAGCCGAAGGCCCCGCACTATGAAGGCTGGGAGTCGAGGGGGATCAGCGGGCATACGCTCGGCCACTATTTGTCCGGCTGCGCGCTGATGTATGCCTCGACCGGCAGGGAAGAGCTGCTCTCCCGCGTGAACTATGTCGTGGAGGAGCTGCAGCAGTGCCAGCGGGCCGACGGCAGCGGCTTCATCTCGGGCATCCCCCGCGGGAAGGAGCTCTTCCAGGAAGTGAAGGCGGGCGACATCCGCTCCCAGGGCTTCGACCTCAACGGAGGCTGGGTGCCTCTCTATACGATGCACAAGCTGTTCGCCGGCCTGCGCGACGCCTATCTGCTGGCAGGGAGCCGCAAAGCGCTCGAGATCGAGATCAAGCTGGGGCTGTGGCTGGACGATGTCTTCTCCGGACTCAGCCACGAGCAGGTGCAGCGCGTGCTTCACTGCGAATTCGGCGGGATGAACGAAGTGCTGACGGACCTTGCTGTGCACTCCGGCGACGACCGCTTCCTGAAGCTCGCCGAGCGGTTCTGGCACGGCGAAGTGCTGGGGGATATTGCGGAGCGGAAGGACACGCTGGGCGGGCGGCATGCCAACACCCAGATCCCGAAGATCATCGGCGCGGCCCGGCAGTATGAGGTAACGGGAGAGGAGCGCTATGCCGGGATCTCCCGCTTCTTCTGGGACCGGGTCGTGAACCATCACTCCTACGTCATCGGCGGCAACAGCTACAACGAGCATTTCGGCGAGCCGGATAAGCTGAACGACCGCCTCGGCGAAGGCACCTGCGAGACCTGCAACACCTACAATATGCTGAAGCTGACGCGGCACCTGTTCCAGTGGGACGCCCTTGCCGCCTATGCGGATTATTATGAGCGGGCGATGTTCAACCACATCCTCGCTTCCCAGCAGCCCGTCGACGGACGGGTATGCTACTTCGTCTCCCTGGAGATGGGCGGTCACAAGTCCTTCAACTCCCAGTACGAGGACTTCACGTGCTGCGTCGGGTCCGGCATGGAAAGCCACTCGCTGTACGGGAGCGCAATCTATTTCCACAGCGGAAGCGCCCTCTTCGTCAATCAGTTCGTCCCTTCCACCGTCGAATGGGAGGAGCAGGGTGTCCGGCTGACACAGGAGACGGCCTTCCCCGAGAACGGCCGGGGCGTGCTCCGGATCCGCACCGCGAAGCCGGGCACCTTCGCCGTGAAGGTGAGGTACCCCTCCTGGGCCGAACCCGGGATAAGCGTGAAGGTGAACGGACAGGCGGTGTCTGCCGATGCCCGCCCGGGCGGCTACGTCACCGTAGAACGCGAGTGGCAGGACGGGGACACACTGGAGTACGACTTCCCGATGACGCTGCGGATCGAGAGCATGCCGGATAATCCGGACCGGATCGCGCTGCTCTATGGCCCGCTGGTGCTGGCCGGCGATCTCGGCGCCATCGATGCGCCGCAGGACGGCGAGCGGGCTCTGGCCTCCGTGCTCATCGGTGAGCGTGAAGAGCTGCTGGCAGGCCTCCGGCCGGTGGAAGGGAAGCCGAACACCTTCCTGCTGCAGGGCATCGCTTACGCCGGTGACCTTGAGCTCCGTCCCTTCTACCGGATGTACGACCGCAGGTATACGGTCTACTGGGACCTGTTCACCCGCGAAGCATGGGCGGCGGCGGAATCCGGGTACCGCGCTGCGGTCGAGTACAACGCGCAGCTCGAAGCGCGCACGGTCGACTTCGTGCAGCCGGCCGAGATGCAGCCGGAACGCGACCATGACTTCCAGGGCGAGCATGTCGGGCTCGGCTCCATCCATAACCGCAAATACCGGGACACCTGGCCCAGCGGCTGGTTCTCCTTCGCCATGAAGGTGCTGCCGGAGGAGCCCGTCGAGCTGGCGGTCACCTACCTGAAGACGTCGCAGCCTGCAGGCGGCTTCGATCTTCTGGCGGACGGCCGGGTGCTCGGCGGCGGCAGGCTGGAGTCCGAGGAGCTCGGCAAGCTCGAGACCTTGGTCTACGAGCTCCCGCAGGAGCTCACTGCGGGCAAGACCAGCATCACGATCAAGTTCGCTGCCCATCAGGGCCGCAAGGTCGCCCAGGTGGCCGGCCTGCGGATCGTGAAGCGCCTGTAGATCCGCAGGGGATGAGCGGAACTGGCCAAAAGCGGCTTGGCCCCGCCTCTCCGCTCATCCCCCGACGAAACCGGCAAGACCCCGCCTTATCCGGCGGGGTCTTGTTTTTCTGCGTTCCGTTCGCATCATGATAATCAGGTCTCGGACTACTGCTGAGCTTTCATACTGATCTCTTTCAGCTCATAGCTTTCGATGATTGGCCGATCATACCCCTGGAGCGAAACATGAATCATGGCCTGGCCCAATTGCTCCGAAGTAATGACGCTCTTCAGCCGCATGAGCATGGGATTCAAGGGCTTCATCACATCATAGAGGGTTTGGTACCATTTGGTTTTGGACGTAACACCATATACGGGAAGTATGACACCCGGGCGAAACATGTAAGCTGCCTTAAAAGGAAGACGCAGCAAAGCGTTTTCCGTCTCCCCTTTCACTCTGGCCCACATCGAGCGTCCGGATTCGGAACTGTCGGTGCCGCTTCCTGAGACATAAATAAAGGTCATCTGAGGATTCAAACCCGCTAATGTCTCCGCAGCGGAAAGGGTAAGGTCATAGGTTATTCTTCGGTATTCTTCTTCTTTCATCCCTGCGGAACTCACTCCGAGGCAAAAAAGGCAAGCATCCCAACCTGTTACTTCCTCTTTTATACCGGCCAAATCCGTCAGGTTTTCAAGGACCCTTTGTTTTAGTTTCTTATGCTGCTGAGGCGCCGGCTTCCGTCCCACCGTCAGTACTTCTTGAATCTCGTCATTCAGTAAACATTCCCGCAGGGCGCTTTGACCAACCATCCCCGTGGCTCCAAAAATGATAATCTTCATTGGGATCGCTCCAACTCCCGTCTCATAAGAAAGGATGGATTTAAGTCCTTCTCATTGTACAATTACGCTACGGAACATGCCAATGATCGGGCAGCCTGAGCTTCCTCCCGGAGCGGCCTGGCCCGCAGCGCCCCAAAAAAACCGGCCCGCACATGGATGTCTCCACGCACGGACCGGCTTGCTTTTCGCATAGCTGTTCACTAGCTTAGGCTTTGGGCAGGTCCCTTACTTGTTCGCCTGCACCGTCTTGTTGACTTCCTCCGTAATCTGGTCGCCGCCGAGCTTCTTCCAGTTCTCCACGAACTTGTCGAAGTCATCGACCGGCAGGTCCCCGTAGATGATCTTGAGGAACGTCTCCGCCCTCAGCTTGTCCAGCGTGGCCTGCTTGCTGCTCATCGTCTTCGTCGGCGCATAGATGAACTCGTTCATCACGACGAGGTTGTTGTCGCGGTAGTGCTTGATGACTGCCTGGGAGCTCAGCGGCCCGAAGATGCGCTCCATGTGCCACTTGTCGAGGTCGCCCTTGCGGTAGGCCTGGATATCCTCATAGAACAGCTTCGCTTCGAGCCCCAGCTTCGACGTGTCCCCGCTGTCCAGCGCCTGCACCACTTCCTCCATCGCCTTCACGTTCTTGTTCGCCGGCAGGTTGGACACCACGGCATTCTGCCAGCCGGTGCCGGTCAGTCCGTTCAGGTAGCCCGCACGCTCGGTCTTGGCGGACTCCCCGAACATCTTTTCCGCCTGGAAGTTCAGCAGCTTGATCAGCGCCTCCGGATGCTCGTAGCCTTTGCGGACCGCGAACACACCCGCGAGGGTCTGGTGGTTCTGCGTCTTGGCCGGCTTTTCGTCGATCGACTGCACCGGGTAAGGGACCCAGTTCACGTTCTTATCCTTCTTGATCATCTCTTTGACAGGGAACGGCGCCCACTGCGGCAGGAAGAACATGCCCGCCTTGCCGGCATTGATCGCTTCCATCGACTTCGCAAAATCTTTCACGCCAAACTCCGGATCGATCGCGCTGGCTTTGTACAGGCGCTGCAGCTCGGCGAGTCCTTTCTTCACTTCGGGCTGCACCGTACCGTTCACGAGCTTGCCGCTGCCGTCCTTGAACCACGTCTCGAGGTACGCATGGTAGCCGAGCAGGAATGCGTTGATCGGCAGATCCTTGTTGAGCTGGATGCCGTACGTGTCCTTCTGGCCGTTGCCGTCCGGATCGTTATTCGTGAACGCTTCGGCGATCTTGATCACGTCCTGCATCGACTTCGGAGCGCCGAGGCCCAGCTTGTCGAGCCAGTCCTGGCGGACCCAGATCATATCCGACGAATCGAGCGCGCCAGGATAGCTCACCATCGCATAGATTTTGCCGTCCTTCGTCACCGGCTTCAGCGCTGCGCCGTTCTCCGCTGCGTAGAACTCCTTCACCAGATCGGAGGCATAGGTATTGTACACCTCCGTCAAATCCTCAAGCATACCGGCCTGCTGGAGCTGCTCGAACTGGACCGGGCTTACCTTGAGGAGGTCCGGGAGATCCCCGCTCGCCAGCGTGACGTTCATTTTGTCGTTATAGTTGGCGTCCGCGACGATCCAGTCATACTTGACCTTGATGCCGAGCTCCTTCTCGTATCCCCGGGTCCACACGTTGTTCTCATACGTATCGCCCTGGGCCAGCGTATCCTTCCCCGTCTCGTTCATCGTGGCGCGGATGGTAATCGGCGGGTCGAACTTGGTCAGGGGACCGCCCTGCTTCTCCGCGCTGCCGGCCTCGTTCGGCGGCGTCTCCCCCGCCGTCTTCGGCTCCCCGCTCTGGGAGCAGGCGGCTACCGCCAGCGGCAGCACCATGGCCAGCGCGAGTCTCTTCAGTCTTCTGCCATTCTCTCTCATGAATGGAACCTCCTGTTGAATGTCTTAGGTACATTGTATGAAGAAAGCGCCGACCCTTCGAGTGGCAGTCCTTTACCTCGGGTATCTTCTCTTTACTTTTGGCCCCCTTTCGCTGTGATCGTGCTATGTCCCGGTATCCCGTTTCCCTGTCCCCCGAAATTCTTCCTTCCCTAGAGCTTCCTCCCATCCCTGAACTCCTGGGGCGTGCACCCGACCGCCTTTTTGAAAAAACGGAAAAAGTAGTGCTGGTCGCTGAATCCGACCTCCTCGGAGATTTCGTACATCTTGGCGGACGAGCCCAGGAGCAGTTCTTTGCTCCGCTCGATTTTCTTCTCCAGGATATAATCCGACAGCCCCTTGCCGGTCACCCGCTTGTACCAGCGGGAGAGGTACGACGGATTGAGCGAAACCTCCTGTGCGATGCGGGTCAGCGACAGATCTTCCTTGAGGTGTCCCTTGATGTAGCTGTGGATCGCCGAAAGCACCTGGAGCTCGCTGCTTTTGTACGTGTCGCTTCGCCTGGAGACGATCCACCGGAAGGCGGCCTCATAGAAAGCAAGCAGCTCCGCCCACCCGGTGTGGACCCCGAAGCGGAGCATCGGCGTCAGGTCCGTCTCCCCGTCCTGCTCCGGGGACAGACCGAGCTCCTGCAGCGTCTGCAGCAGGCATTCGCCGATCCCGCCGATCAGCCGCAGCTTCACGAACGGGTCCTGCGGCCCCTCCGCGCCTGCGGCCTCCATCCACCGGCGCAGTGCCGGCGCCCAGTCCTCCCGTCCCTGCAGCAGCTCCTGCTTCAGGTTGTCGAGCAGGAGCTCCGACATCGCCGGGTAAGCCTCGCTGCGGGATGGCGGCGCGGACGCGGGCGTCAGGTCGACCCGCACAAGCTTCTCCATCCCGAGCCCGGGACTGCCTACGACGGACAGGCCCAGCCGGCTCAGCGCCCCGTAGAGCTCGCTCCAGCCTACCGGACTCTCTCCGGCGATGAGCGACACGGACAGGTGCAGGCACTCCCCGCACGCCTGCTGCACCGATTCCATCGTGCCGTGCACGAAGCGGACGGTCCGCGCCCAGCGCTCCGCCTCCCCGCCCGGGCGAAGCGGGTCCGCCTGCGGCTGCACGAAGCAGGCTACGGTCTGGCGGTCGAGCTCGAACGCCTTGGCCACCGACTTGTCGCCGAGCAGCTCCTCGGCGATATTGGCGGCGGCATAGCGGATGAGGCTGCGGTCCGAGTCGCTTTCGTAGCTGCGCCACTCCTCGATCCGCAGCAGCAGCGGAAGCACAGCGAGCTCCGCCCGGAACGGCAGGTGAACGGCCTCGAACTCCTCCTGCAGCGAGAGCCGGTCCTTCCACTCGCTGCGCCGCACGATGTCGAAGAGCAGCTGCTTCTGCAGCTGGGGCAGCGCCCTCGGCAGCTTGTCCCGGAACCACTGGGCCTGCGTGTGGAAGTCCTGCTCGGAAGCGAGAAGCTCCAGCGTCTGCTCGACTACCGAGCGGATGCGGTCCATCCCTTCGGTCTTCAGCAGGTAATCCACCACGCACGGATTGCGGATCGCCTGGTGGGCGTAGTCGAATTCGTTGTGACCCGTAAGCAGAATGATTTTGCAGCGGGGCCAGCGGTCTCCGATCTCCTGAATCAGCGCCATCCCGTCCATCCCCGGCATGCAGATGTCGCTGAGCACGATATCGATTTTGACCAGATTGAGCCATTCGATGGCTTCCGAAGCCGAGTAGACCTTGATGACCTCGAGGTCCTCGAGCTCCGCCTTCCCAAAATAAGCGTGGAGGCCGTCCGCAATCAGCGGTTCGTCATCCACAATCAGCATGCGGCGCATGGATTCATCTCTCCTTCCGCCGGCAGCTGCAGGCAGACGCACAGGCCGCCGAGCCTGCTGCGCTCCACCCGGATGCCGTACCCGGGTCCGAACCGGATCCGCAGGCGTTCGTTCACGTTGAGCAGCCCGGTGCGTTCTCCCTCGGCCGGCCCCGTACCGCCGAGCCTCCGGCTCAGCTCCTCTATCATGTCACCGCCGAGACCTTCCCCGTTATCTTCCACCCGGATCTCGAGACCCGACTCCTCCCGCGCATAGCTCAGCCGCAGCAGCCCCCCGCTGTGTTTCTCCCGCAGCCCGTGCTCGAACACGTTCTCGATCAGCGGCTGGAGCAGCACGCGGGGCACCCGGATGCTCCGGTATTCGGCGGGCAGCTCCTCCACCTCCGCCCGCAGCCTGGAGCCGAAACGGATGCGCTGGATCGCCAGATACACCAGGGCGTGGTCGACCTCCTGCCCGAGCGATACTTCGGCGGCCGCGTCCCTGGTCATGTACCTGAAGTACTGGCCCAGGTAGTCCGAGAATTCCTTGATGAGCTCCACGTTCTCGAGCTCGGCCATCTGCTTGATGCTGAACAGGCTGTTGTACAGAAAATGCGGCGTAATCTGCGACTGCAGGTGCTTCAGCTCCGCTTCGCCTGTCCGGATGCGCTGGATGTAGTTTTCCTCGATAAGCGCATGCAGGTGCTCCATCATCTCGTTGAAGCGGGCGTAGAGGTACCCGAATTCATCCTGCCGTGATGGATTAAGCTTCACCTTCATGTCCCCCTGCTCCGCCTTCTTGAACCCTTTGACGAGAACGGTCAGCGGCCTGTGCAGCGTCCGGTAGATCCAGAAGGAGAAGAAGATCACGATGACCACCGACCCCGCCGACAGCAGGAGCAGCCACTGCGAATACACCTGGATCGGCCTCATCACGACGTCGTTCGGAATGCTGGCTGTGAGCCGGAAGTGGTTGTCGCGGTCAAAAATCGTATAATGCAGATACTCCTCCGTCCGCCGCTGCTGAACCTTGACGGCCGGCTCCTGCGCCCGTTCCTCCCCGAGCCCCAGCGACTGGTAATCGGACGAGGACGAGACGACATAGTCGCTGCCCCGGCCGAAGAGCAGCGTGATGTCGCTCTCGCCCGAGACGGCGAACTCCTTCAGCCTCCGCTCAAGCTCGGCCGAGGACAGGCGTACGCCGAGCAGGAAGTCGGGCGGCGTCTCCCGGTCGATGTTGAACGGATTGCTCCGCAGCATGTAGAGCTCGCCCCCGTACTGGGACAAGGCCCCCTTGAGGTTGCCCATGCTGTAGATCAGCCCCTGCCACTGCTCCGCCGGCACATCGGTGATGCCTTCCTGGGCGCTGACCCTTTTGCCGATCCGAGGTACATAATACACAACGTCCCCGATATAGGGGCTCGTCTCCCGGATCTGCTTCAGCTTCGTGTGAATCCAGTTGAGATTCGCCGCCTTCTCATATGGACTCATAATCGGGATTCGCGTGCTGAACGTCGACAGCGTCTCATCGAACGCATATTCCGTCACGAGCGCCGTGATCCGGTTCAGTTCGAACTCCAGATGGCTGTAATAAAAATGAAGCTTCGACTCGTTCGCCCGCTCGATCTCCTGCTGCATCTGCTTCGAGCTGTTGTAGGTAATCCAGATGCTGCAGATGCACAAGGGCAGGACTACCAGCAGGAAGGCGGCCATAAGCTTCGCCACGATGGACCTGGATCCCAGGATATGAAGTAAGCGCTTAAGCTGAATCATATGGATCCTCCTTTTCTTGGGAAGCACCCTGGCTTTCTCTGCGCCGGCGGATCGGTTTCCCTTCGTGTTCCTGCCTGTTCATCCGATGCATGGAGATGCCGGCGGCTAGTGCTCCTGCCATTCCTCCGGAACATCGGGATGGCGGCGGCTAGAGCTACTAGCCTTCTCCTCCGGAACATGGGATGGCACCAAGGTATGCCTTCAGCGGTGATTCCGCGCAATGAGCCCTAATTGCGGAAGGGCCCCCGGGACATGCGGATGGATGGCAGCAGCCGTCAGGGTACCTTGCGGACAGTAAGCAGACATGGAATGCCACCGATATTCATTCCAAAAAAGGAGCCGCCAACGGCCCCCCACAGGGTTTTGCAATCCCGTGCCAGGAAATAGGCAGCGCCCTTGCCTCCCTGCAGGAATTCGGCTTGAGCATGGTGCCGAATTTTCATTGTGTTTTTTCCGTTGACTAGCCGGTGGCTTCATCCAAGCCTCGATCGGTGAGGGAGCCCATGGCTTAGCCGGTTACGAGGGCTTGGGCTTATCCAGCGACCTGACCGGTAACAGGGCCAGTGGCTTATCAGTTGAACGGTGACCCGGCCCGTGGCTTATCCAGCGACTTGATCGGAGACGCCGCCCGTGGCTTATCCAGCACGACCTGACCGGTGACCCGGCCCGTGGCTTGCAATAGCGGAACTACGATATCTTATTTGGATATTTCCCGTGATTTCCCAGCGAATAGCGGAACTCAGATGCCTTATTGCCATCATTTTCATTGAAAAACACCAAGTAACCGTCAAATAGCGAACTTCAGTTCCTCTATTTGCGGGTTTGCCCTCCTGGTGGGCAGCATAACGAACCTCAGTTCCTCTATTTACGGATTTGCCCTCCCGGCGGACAGCATAACGAATCTGAGTTCCGCTATTTCCATAAGGGCGGCCCTCCCGCAAGCAGCAAAAACGAATCCGGGTCTCGCAGGTTCGGGTATCTCCACCCTTTCCGCCCTCCTCGGTTTCCGCTGCCTCCACAGTTCCCGCGGTTTTGACCTATCTCCCGTTCCACTGTTCCGCCGCCGTCTCCACCACCCCCGGCCCCTCTAGCTCCACTCTCCTAGAGTGCTGACACCGATCCGGGGGCGCAGCCTGACAGCGTTTCTCGAGATCACGCCCCTACTCCCGCGGGTACCGCCCACATTCGCTGCCTCCCTTGTTTCCCCACGACTCGCGCCCTTCTCACGACCAAAGGAGCCGCACGGGCGGCCCCTTCTCCTGTCCTGCTTACAAGTTTATCCCTTCACGCTCCCTACGACCAGTCCCTTGACAAAATATCGCTGCAGAAACGGGTACAGCACCAGGATCGGTACCACGGAGAGGAAAATCTGGGATGCCTGCGTGGTCCGGTCCGAGACACGGCTGAGCCGGTCAGCTTCTTCCAGCGACATCCCTGTTGTCGTCGTCACGTTCAGCTGCTGCTGCAGCATCGACTGCAGATAAGTCGCGAGCGGGTGATGCTCCGGACTTTTCATATAGATCATCCCGTCGAACCATGCGTTCCAGTGACCGACGACAGTGAACAGCGTCACTGTGGCAATGCTGGGCAGCGAGACCGGCAGATAGACGCTCCACAGGGTGCGGAAATGTCCCGCGCCGTCCATCCAGGCCGCCTCCTCGAGCTCCTTAGGCAGACCGCGGAAGAAGTTCAGCATGAGCAGCACGTTGAAGATCGGGACCGCGCCCGGCAGGATCAGCGCCCAGACAGAGTTCAGCATCCCCGTTTCCTTCACGACGAGATAGGTCGGTATGAGCCCGCCGCCGAAGAGCATCGTGAAGACGAAAATCCAGGCATAGACGGTGCGGGAACGGAAGGTGCGGGCGTCCTTGGACAGCGGATAAGCCACCAGGATCGTGAGCACCAGGTTGACCGCCGTCCCGAGCGCCACCCGGGTGAGACTGATGAGGAAGGAACCGGTGAACTGGCGGTTTTCCATCATATAAGTGTAGGACGAGAGCGTCCAATCCACCGGCCAGAAGGTCACCTTCCCCGCCGCCACCGCACCGCTCGAGCTGAACGAGATCGCAAGGATGTTCACGAGCGGGAACAGGCACAAGAGCGCCAGGACGGTAAGCACAGCGTAATTGAAACGGAGAAACCAGCGGTACGGGGCCGAAATGTGATGCATCGGTAGCTGCTCCTTTCCTTGTTAGAAAATCCGGTAATTCGCAATGCGGTAGGCCAGATAATACCCGAGCCCGATGAACAGGAAGGATACCACCGACTTGATGAGCCCGAGCGCCGTCGAGACGGAATACTGGGCATCCTGCAGGCCGATCCGGTAGATCATCGTATCGAGAATGTCCCCCGATTCGTAGACCAGCGGATTGTACAGGTTGAACACCTGGTCGAAGCCTCCGTTCAGAACATTCCCCAGGCTCAGCGTCAGCATCAGGATCATGATCGGGCGGATGCCCGGCAGCGTGATATGCCAGGTCTGCTTCCACCGCCCGGCCCCGTCCATGACGGCCGCTTCGTACAGCGAGCTGTCGATGCTCGTCAGCGCCGCCAGATAGATGATGGTGCCGAAGCCGAATTCCTTCCATTGGTCGCTGATCACCAGCACGTAAGGAAACCAGTCGTTGCTCGCGAGAAACTGAATCGGAGGGTAGCCCGCGGCCTTCAGCGCCATGTTGACGAGACCGCCGCTCGGCGACAGCACGTCGATCAGGATCCCCGCAAGCACGACCCAGGAGAAAAAGTGGGGCATATAGATAATGGTCTGCACCGAGCGCTTGAACCCCGACGAACGGACTTCATTGAGCAGCAGGGCCACCAGGACCGGGACGGTCAGACCCGCGATGATTTTCATAACGGAGATAAAGACGGTGTTCCAGACCACCTGATAGAAGCCCGGCAGCTCGAAGAGATACTTGAAATTATCGAGCCCCACCCAGTTCATGACCCGGAAGCCTCCGATCGGCGAGAAATCCTGGAAGGCTATGATGAGCCCCGCCATCGGGATATAGTTGTAAATCAGGATCACGATCAGCCCGGGAACGAGCATGAGATGAAGCGGGATGTTACGTACGAATCCTTTGAGATTGGCGTTCATGTCCTGTCTCCTCCTCTTACGGTTCATTATAGAACTGCCCCTGGGAGCCTTCCTAGTGGAGCCTGTTGACTTCCGGTGTCTTTTGTTGACCTCACACTTTTTTAACATTTCGCGGTTTATAGGCCGTTGAACCTAAAGATTCCCTAATATTACAGGACAATTTTCGTGATTTTTGATATATTTGATCTACAGTTCACTAAAACGAATCGGCTGGCACGCACACGACCTCAGAAGGAGAATGCATCATGTCCCACGAAAATCGGCAGCATCAACGGTCCACCACCGCGCTGGATCTGTCCTTATCCATACATAGCATCCAGAACAAAGAGACGAAGACGCGGCGGACCTTCATCGAACTGAAGGACATCTCCCTGACGGGACTGTCCTTCAAGTGTTCGTTAAACTTCCCGGCACACGGAGACTATGTACTGAAGTTCGAGAACGCACTGTTCGGCGAAATGCACGGGAAGATCGTCTGGAAGGAGCACACCGAGACCGGCTTCCTGTACGGCGTGCAGTTCCTGTCGATCTCCAATGCGCTGAACCGCTTCCTGACGCACGAGAGCCTGACGGGAGAGCACCGCCTGAGAACACAGGCGGCCGTCATGACCAAGCCTTGGTCCGCCCGGTACGAAGCCGTACCGCAGCCGGTACCCAGCAACCATTCGCAGCAGTAAGGAGATTATTACAAACGATGAAGCTTGTCTCATGGAACGTGAACGGCCTGAGGGCCTGCGTCAATAAAGGATTCAGCGAGTACTTCGCGCAGACGGATGCGGATATCTTCTGCGTCCAGGAAACGAAGCTGCAGGAAGGCCAGATCGCACTGGACTACCCGGATTATCATCAATACTGGAACTATGCGGAGAAGAAGGGCTACTCCGGCACCGCCGTCTTCACCAAGGTTAAGCCGCTCAGCGTGCGCTATGGCCTCGAAGAGGACTCCGAGCCGGAGGGGCGCATCATCACGCTCGAGTTCGACGGCTTCTATCTCGTAACGGTCTACACGCCGAATGCCAAGCGGGACTTGTCCAGGCTGGACTACCGGCTGGAGTGGGAGGACCGGTTCCGCCGCTATATCGCCGGACTCGATGCCGTGAAGCCGGTCATCCTGTGCGGGGACCTCAATGTCGCCCACGAGGAGATCGACCTCAAGAATGCCAAGGGCAACCGCGGCAACTCCGGCTTCACCGCCGAGGAGCGGCAGAAGATGACCGACCTGCTCGGGGCCGGGTTCATCGATACGTTCCGCCACTTCTATCCCGAGCAGACGGACGCCTACACCTGGTGGTCGAACATGCCGAAGGTGCGGGAGCGGAACGTCGGATGGCGTATCGACTACTTCCTTGCCTCCGCCCGGCTCGCCCCCTCCCTGCAGGACGCGCAGATCCACGCGCATGTGCTGGGCAGCGACCACTGCCCGGTCGTTCTGACTCTGGCCGAAGTGCCGCAGGCAGCTGCGGTCGACGTCTAAAGCGGCAGCACAAGAACACCCCCTATCCGGTGCGTATCGGAGAGGGGGTGTTTTTGAGTTTTCGTGCTTATTCCATGAAATGGACGGACAGTTCAAGCCTCCGGAACTGCCCCATGTACAGGCTATTCGGGGTCCGTCCACAGATGGCTCAGTGACCGCGTTCAATCGGGGATCCGGTACCCCGCATGACCTGCGGCACTATGCACCGACTGCGAGCGGAACGGGCAGCTGGTTACGGCCGGTCCGCTTCTCGGCCTCTTCACCAGCTCTCCGCCGCAGTTGGGGCATACATGGTGCACCGCCTCCGTGCATTCGGGGCAGAAGGTGCACTCATGCGTGCAGATGTAGGCGGTCGATGTACGGTCTAGCGCCTTCGTACAGGTTTCACAGCGGTCTCTCATCTCGAGTCCCATGGCCATACCTCCGTCTCCGTCTTCCGGTAATACCGGCACGCGCTCCCTGTTGATCCGGAACGGGTATTCATGCCGTCCCCCTCGCTATCGGGGTATTCCTATTCAACCAGATCAGCGGTATGACGAAAAGATCCACTTTTGCAGCAAAGGGGTGTACCATTTTGGAGAAGGATACGCTAAGGGCGCTGTCCGCCATGAAAAATCTTCCGAATCAACTCCCGTCCGGAACTTGCAGCACGTCATAAGACCTTAAGAATCCGGTATTGTCGCAGCCGGCGGCCATGAGCTCAAGGGTTCCCTTGTCGTCCACTTCGACTAACGCCAAGCGGGCCAGCGGCTGATGATTACACCCCAGCGAGCCCGGGTTCAGAAACAGGGGCGCCGTCGCCCCGAAGAAGTGAACGGGATGATAATGGCCAAAGCAGATCGGCTCCTCCCGGTCAGCGAATAAAGCCGCAGCCTCCGCATAACCCGGCGGGAGCATCCATTGCAAAATCATTAAAATCAGTATGATATCTTTCACCGTGCGCGAAAAAAGACCGCCGATCCTGCAGGCAGCCTCATACACTTTGATATAGCTGGTGGTTCCCCGCCTACTCCTCTCCCGTCCCGAACCGCTTGGCATTGCGCGCCCGTGCCCGCTCGGCCTCCGCCTCACGGCTGCGCGGCTCCGCCTGCGTGACCAGGGTCCCCATAAGCTTCCGGGCGGCGGCCGTCACTTCTTCTACAGCGAGGTGGAACGCGTCCGCATTCGCCTTCGACGGAGTCTGGAAGCCCGAGATCTTGCGTACGAACTGCAGCGCGGCGGCCTGGATCTCCTCCTCGGTCGCGGGCGGCTCGAAGTTAAACAAGGTTTTGATATTGCGGCACATGGGCCATCTTCCTCTCTTATGGTCATTTGCATGGCTTATACTTGGCCGTAAGCTCAGCCAGCTTCGTCCGAATGGCCTCCAGCAGCTCCGGCGGCTGCTTCACCGTGATATCCAGCCCCAACCCGATGAAAAACTGTGCAAAATACGGCAGGTCCCGCTTCGCAATCTCCCCCTCCAGCCACCCGCTCCCGTCTTCGCGCAGATGCAGCCGGGGGTCGGGCCAGGGTGCCGCCTCACACGCCTGCACCCCCGCCGGAGTCAGCTCCGCCAAGATGGTGACAGCCTCCTGCTCCACCGGGGCACGCTGCTCGTGCAGCCGGTTCTCCAGGTGGACATGCCGCAGCTCCACAGGCTCGGTATCCGAAGGCTCGACGGCATGCATCCGGTCGCACCGGAACACCCGAAGCTCTCCGCTGCGGAAGCAGTAGGCGGGACAGTACCACAGGCCGTCCCGCGTGTAGATGCCGACAGGCTGGAGCTCCCGCCGGGAACGCTGCCCCCGGGATTCGTAATCGACCAGCAGCACCTGCTGACGGATGGCCGCTTCCAGCAGAAGGGATAAGTACGGGGAGGAAGCCTGCCTCGCCGGGGTCACGAAGTCCACCCGCTGCTTCATCTGGTCAATCCGGTCCCGCGTGTCCTGCGGCATGTAGTAATAGAATTTGTTCAGCGCCGAGGAAGACTCCGTCTCGAAGGGAAGGGAAGCATAGTGCCGCAGCGCATGCACCGCAAAGAAAACCGCGACTGCTTCGTCCTCGGAGAATGCGATCGGAGGCAGAATCCGCTGCTTCAGCACCTGGTACCCACCATGAGGACCCACCTCGGAGTAGAGCGGAACCCCCAGCTCGCTCAGCTCCTGCAGGTCGCGCAGGATCGTCCGCGGCGACACGCCGAACTCTCCGGCGAGCTCCTTGACGGTAAATTTGCGCTTCCGGTTGACGGCCATCATGAGTTCCATGAGTCGTTTGGATTTGGACATACGCGGCTCCATTTTTTTATGATCGTGACATGAATTGTCACTATTGTCTGTTACATTCAAGAAGAAGTCAAGACCAGATGACCCCTGTTAACCCACTAAAGGAGGAATATACTATGCTATCTGTTCAAACATACCACCCCTGCGGAGTCCGCAAATGCTTTCCGTCCGGATCGCTCCAGCTCTCTTACCTCGATTACGGCGGGGAGAGCGATAACGTGCTGCTCCTGCTGCATGGACACATGGGGAATGCGAGGACCTTCTCGGAGGTGGCGGCGAAGTTTGCGGACTGGCGCGTGATCAGCCTGGATCAGCGCGGTCACGGCTGGAGCGAACACCCGGAGGACCGGGATTACTCCCGGGAGAGCTATATCGGCGACATTCTCGCCTTCATCCGCACCGTGCTGGGCGGCCGGCCGGTTACCCTGCTCGGCCATTCCCTAGGCGGACTCAATGCGTATCAGTTTGCGGCACGCTATCCCGAGCTGGTGAAGGCCGTGATCGTCGAAGATATCGGTGCCGAGATTCAGGCTGACCTGAGCTTCGCCGGGAAGCTGCCCGAGCGCACCGGCTCCTTGAGGGAACTCCGCGAGGCGCTGAAGCAGGCCGGCCTGAAGAGCATCGATTATTTCATCGAAGGCTCCTTCGAAGACGAGCGGGGCTGGGGCCTGCGCTGCGATCTGCCAGGCATGCGCATCTCCCAGGAGAACTGCAACGGAGAGTGGTGGGACGACTGGCTCTCCTCCGCCTGCCCCATCCTGCTGATCCACGGCAGGCACAGCTTTGTCATGGACGAGGCCCAAGCCGAGCGGATGGTGTCCCGCCGCCCCGGCGCCCGGCTGGCCGTATTCGATACGGGGCATGGCGTCCATACGGATGATCTGGGCGGTTACTGCCGCGCCGTGAGGGAATTTCTCGAGGGGCTTGCAGTCTGAGCTTGACCCAGGGGCCAGATTCAGCTGGGCTAACCTCTCCCACACTTCCACCGCTAACTTCTGGATTAAACCTCCGGCACTTCAATAACCCCGCCAACCGGAGTACTTGATCGGCTCCGGTGTGGGGTTATTGGACTGGTGCCAGGTCACCTGCAGCCAGATCTGTCCCAAGTTTTGGACGCGGACGGTCCATTTTCTGAGGACATATATGTTCTTGTCCCCAGAATGGACCGAACTAGATTACTTTCTTCTCCTTTCTTCCCATGCTTCTAGATCATCGATTGAGTTTCTTGAGATGAATCAAGCTCGACAGGGCCTATGAATTCAAGTGAATTTCCATTGGGGTCATGAAAATAAATAGCCGCATGAGCATGTGGATGATTTGCCAATAATATGGGGCCTATGGGCTTCGTACAACCCTTTTATCATTCATGCCAATCCCCCAAACGACTTCATTTTGATGACCAGTGACCACCCCGGATAAAGCGGCCTACTAACTAATCTTGCTTTACATATTGCGGATCGGTGTAAAAAATCATAGGTACTGAAAGAAGTTTCTCCATATTGTTCCATTCCAGCATGGCAGCTTGATCCACGTATACGTTTCCTTCAAGCATATTGCGGACAGCAGTAGTCTCTATAACCTCGCCATTCGCATCAAGGACTTCATAGGTATACCAGTATTGCCCGGGAGGAAGATCAAAAGCAACTTTGCCATCTGCACCGGATATAGCGGTATATCTCTTGGTGCCGGTCGCATCATTTACTATTACTCTGATATTAGGCAGGGGCGTTAGTTCCCAAACATTGTCCGTGACCTTTAATTTAAATTTAACAACAGGCGCTTGAGATGGAGGGGTAGGATGATTGTTGTTTCGCAATTCATCTATTGCTTTTTGTTGTGCGGCAACCGTTTGCTTTAATGCTTCAAAGTCCGATTTTTTAACAAGCGTGTGTTCGAATAGATCTATCTTCTTACTTAGTTCCTGAATCTGCGCTACCATAGAGGCCAGCTGCTCTGGAACAGATTTCTCTGAAGCAGCCAATACAGAAGTACCCGATAATAAAAAGACGCCTAGTACAACACATGTGGTTTGTTTGAGAAATGTAAATGCAGTCATTTGTGCTGCCTCCCTTATGTAAAGTTATGCAAAAAGTTAATGGGCCTTTATGGAAACCATACTATATATGGGTACGAAAAAATACTAAAGCGTATTTTATGAAACTCTTGTTCATCGGAGACATGAAAAGTGAAATAAGCGCATTGTTTCTTACCGTGCGAACGGCCTAAAGAATCACTCTATCATTAACGAAAAATGGACCCGTCCATGATGGAGGATCCGGTGGATGATTCCAATTTAGTGATATTTGTGATTAAAGGACTGAAACGGCAATCTTGACAAGCCTAGTAGACTGAGGGGATGCCGGATCGGCGTCCCCTTCATCCTTGTTACCGTACAGGATACACCTTGAATTTCCCGTTCCCCGAGGAGTACCTCAGGATATTGCCATCCTCCGGGATGCCTTCGTAATACGCACCGATAGCCCCCGTCGTACAGCGGTGCCCCGACAGCAGAACGTTCGCCTCTCTTACGTCAACCTGCGACTCCAGCTCCCGCATGAAGGCGAATACCCGCCCGATGAAGCTGCGGATCTCTTCCACCCCCGCATATAACCCGGGGTCGGGAACAGCACCCGCCAAGCGGACTTCCTCCCTGCGCAGGCCGTCCGCTTCCCCGAGATCGAAGACATCCAGCCGGGGATCCACGATCGCCCGCTTGCCCCCTGCGATCTCCGCGGTTTGAACCGCCCTCTCCTGCGGGGAGGAGAAGACCGCATCGAAGCGGATCTCCCGCAGCCGGTCCCTGACCTCCTCGGCCTGCCGGATGCCGGTCTCGTTCAGCGGCAGTCCTCTCCTGCCCTGCAGCCTTCCTTCTTTGTTCCAATCGGTCTGCCCGTGCCGGACGACATAGATCATGGAGGCTTCTCTCCTTTTTCTGTATGACTACATAAGGTGAGTTTAGCACGGATGTCCTCCTGCCGCCTCGAGTTTATTCTTCATAATGATAGTCCCTGAACTCCTGCGGCGTGAACCCGGTGGTTTTTTTGAACAAATAGGCAAAATACGCGGTGGTCTGATACCCTACCTGCTCCGCGACCTCATACACCTTCATATGCGGATCGCGCAGCAGCGCCTTGGCCCGGTTCATACGCAGCTCCTGCACAAAGTCGGAGATGGTCCTGCCGGTCTCCTTCTTGAAGAGCACGCTGAGGTAGCTCGGATTGAGCTGGAACTGCTCCCCCAGCTGCTTGACGGTCACCTGATCGAGCAGGTGATCTTCCAGGTATCGGGTGATGTTATGGATCAGATGGTGCTGCTGCGCCGCCCGTTCCTTCTGCTGCATCCGGGCATACCGCGACAATTCATCCAGCAGCACTTCCCGAATCTCCGCGGTGCCCGTACAGTCGATCAGCCTCTGCCACATCCGGATGTTGATCTCGCCGTCGTCTTCCTTGGGCCGTTTGAACTTCCGCGCCAGCTCGCTGAGCAGCCCCATCCCGAAGGCCTGAACGTAGGAAAAGGATACGGGGCTCTTCATCAGCAGCAGGTCGAAGGCATGGTTGAAGGTGAGGACCGCCTGATCGCCCTCCCCCTTCTCCAAGAGCCGGAGCATCTCGGGGATATTCTCCTCCCGCAGCTGAAACTCATGGTAATCCGTCGCTTCCAGCCGGTCGAAGTAATGAATGAGCCCGCCGCCGGCACCTCTGGCCCCATTCACCATATGTTTCACTTCCTTCAGGAGGAGCGGAGCCTCCTCCCACCTGCTGCATTCCCGGCTCACCCCGATGGTGAGGGAAGCGGCATACTGCTCCCGGATGACCTCCTGAACGAACGACAGCTGCTTCTCGATGCGGGCCCGGTCCGCCGGCGAAGCGTTCAGGTGGATCACCACCGCCTCGTCGGCCCCCGTTCTTCCGATATAGGTCCCCGGGAGGCCGGACAGGCCCACCCGCACCGCCCGCATCAGCCCCTCGCTGAGCAGAATGCGCTGCCGGGCATCCTGCTGCGGCCAATCATGGAGCCGGTCGTAGCCGAACAGAAACAGGCGGAACAGCCACGGCTCCGCCGGCAGCTCCAGAAGGCGGCTCCACGAACCGGCCATGTCCCCGTTCTGGAGTCGTCCCTCGATCAGGTCCCCTACGAAGCGGTCGTGCAGGACCTCGAGGCTCCCGGTCACCTTTTCCTTCAGGGCCTCCGTCTCCCGTTCGATCTGCTGCTTCCTCTCGATGGCCGTCCGGAAGGCCGCCAGCTTCTCCTCCATCTCCTCCGTCTTGATGGGTTTGAGCACGTACGCCTTGACCCCGAGATGAATCGCTTCCTGCACGAATTCAAATTCATCATACCCGCTGATCATCAGCGTCTGGATCGATCCCAGATGCGGGTAGTCGGACCGGCACCTGGCGAGCAGCTCGATGCCCGTCATCTCCGGCATCGACACGTCCGTAACCAGCACATCCACCTGCGCTTCACCCAGTATGGCCAGCGCTTCCTCGCCCGACTCCGCCGTAAGGGGAGGCGCATAGCCCAGCTTCTCCCAATCGATATGCCGGACGAGTCCTTCGATATGCAGCGGTTCGTCATCCACAATCAATACGCGAATCATCCTCCACCCCCACGAATCAGCTCAGGACGCTCCCTGCAAACCGGGATATCTATGGATACGGCCGTCCACTCGCCTTCGACGCTGTCTATGGCGAACCGGGCCTTCGAACCGAAATACAGCCCCAGCCGCTCCCGGATATTGTTCATGCCGAATCCGTTGCCGGTTCCCCCGTAGGCGCATGCTTGAATGCGTTCCAATACCTCCTTGCGGATTCCCTTGCCGTTATCGTAGATCTCTATATGTACGCTATCCTGCGATTGATATATGGTGATCCGCAGGAGGGCGTCCTTTGCTCTCATGATGCTGCCGTGCAGATAGCAGTTCTCCACAACCGGCTGCAGCAGCATTTTGATCGTGAAGAGGTCCAGCACCCCGGGCTCCACCCGCCACTCCACCGTAACCCGATTCGGATACCGCAGCTGCTGGATCTCGATATACGCCTTAAGGTGCTCGAGCTCCTCCCGAAACAGCGTAATGTTGTCCCGGTTATTCAGGGCGAGACGGTAGAAGGTCGTCATGGCATCAATGATGCGAACTTGCATCTCATCCTTCAGATCCATGGCCCGCCAGCGGACCAGACTGAGCGAATTGTAGATAAAATGGGGGTTGATCTGGGCCTGCAGCGCCTTGAACGACTGCTCGCGTTCCTTCAGGCCGGCCTGCGTGCTCTCTTCCACCAGCCGGCCCAGACGGCCGGACATCTGATTGAACAGGATCTCGAGCTCGCCAAGCTCGTCGCGGTCCCTGCTGCTTACGGTCACCTCGAACACCCCGTCCGAGATATCCGTCATCCGCATCCCCAGCTTGCGGATGCGCCAGACGATGTTGCGCAGCACGGTCAGGATCAGGAAGGTGGACAGCAGCAGGAAGAAAGCGATTCCGATGCCCACCGCGAGGAAGATGCGTCTCGACTGCTCTTCCATCCGGTCCAGGTGGACCAGGGCGGCGACGGTCCAGCCGGAAGCGAGCCGGCTGGTGACCAGCAGCTTGCCCGTTCCCCGCGAAGCCTCCTGATTCTGCCGGTCCCAGTAGGGCTGCAGGGCGGAACCGGCGAGGGGCTCCCCGATCTCGCCCGGCTCCGAGGAGGCGATAATATGCCCGCCGCTGTCTACGATGTACAGCTCGCCCGCTCCGCCGAAGGGGTGCCGGAACGGTTCCGCGAAGACCGCGTTATAGTCGAGCAGCATGTAGACGACTCCGTAGGGATCGCCGGAGCCGGCAAAGATTTTCTGCGTGACCACAAGCTTCGACCTGTCGCCCTGCGCGTTGGTCCAGCTCATGGCCTCCGGAGAAGCCAGCGTCCGGTCGAACCAGAGCTTCTCCTTCTGGCCGGACAGCATGCGGCCTTCCGGCTTCCACAGCAGCCCGCCGTCCTGAACCAGCGAGGCGTTCGCGTGATAGATCCGGAAGTCCTCGATGCCCGGCAGGTATTTGGCCGTATACTGGAAGGAGCGGTCCACGTATTCGACGGTCTCCACCTGCTCGAACATGTCCGCATAATCGCGGGAGAGCCTGGAGATCAGCTCGCCGTCGGTGGCCGTCCGGACCGCAAGCAGATCATAGCTCTGCTTCTTGAATTCGATGCTTCTGGCGCTTTGGCGGACCGCTTCCTCGATCGTGAGCATATAGTTGGCCCTCGTGTGGTGAAGCGCCAGATACCCGGCTCCGACTGCCAGCAGGGCCGTTGGCAGGAAGACAATAAGGCCGTAGAGAAGAACGAATTTGCCCTTGAGGTTCATGGGGCGGGTCAGGCGGATGATGGTTTTCTCGATATGCTGTCTAAGCATCTGCTTCCTCCCGTTCCCGTTACTGGCGGACCTTCCCGCGAACATCAAACGGAGCACCCCCTATGTAAGGGGCTGCTCCTTCATTATACTAGAACTCACCGTTCGCCTGGATATCCGCCTGATAGGATTCCCGCCACTCCTGCTTCACCTCGCTCCAGTGGCCGCGCTTCTCCAGCGCATCCCGGAACGCCTGCCAGGCCGCTTCGAACTGGGCATCGTCCTTGGCCATCAGCAGCTTGCCCCGGTACTCCTTGCGGATATTCTCCAGCTCCGGCGCATACTTCTCCATGACACCGCCCTGCTTCGTCTGAACCAGGTCGTGCGAATGCGCATTGCGCACGCCGCCCATCTTCGCAATCGCTTCCGTGAACTGCACGGTCTTGGCCGCCCCTTTCTTCTCCGCCTCCGCCGTATTCCACCAAGGGTACCACTTGCTGCTGAAGGAGGAAGTCATGTAGAGCTCGGGCGTCACCTTGGCCTTCTGGGCCACGTCCCCCGCGTTGCGGTCCTTCTTGTAGGCCTCGTCCGTGAACTTCCACTTGCCGAGCGGCCCATCCGTCCAATTCCAATACAGACCGGGAGGCCCCTCGTTGATGACATGCTGCTGCTCCGGCTTCGGCTGCAGGGTGTAATCGAAGAATGTCAGGATCGCCTCCAGATTCTTGGTGTTCTTGTTGATATAGACATCGTAGCCCGGGTACGGGTTCACGACCTGATTCGAACCGATCTTCTCAACGCCCGGCACTTTGGGGAAGGGAATCACTTGATAGTACCACCCGGGCTCTGTAGGACCGTCGAGCGTCTCCCAGGCGGACGCAGGGATATTCCAGAAGCTTCCCACATTCATCGCGATCCGGCCGGCTTTATTCTTCTCCTGGTACTGTTCTTTCTTGTTCGTCACGACCTCGGGGTCGATCAGCTTCTCGCGGTACATCCGGTTCAGCCAATGATAGGCGGCCTTATAATTCGGATCATCGTAGGCGAAAACGAACTCGCCGCCCTTCTTCTCGATTCCCGCCCCGCCGGTCGTCACGCCGAAGGCGCTCATCACGGCGTTCTCGTCGCTCCAGCCGAGCGTGCTGTTCGGGTCCATCAGGAACGAAAGGGGAAGAATCGGCTTGCCCGACGCATCCTTGAGTCCGGCCGCTTTCTTCAGGAACGCCTCGACGCCTTCGAGCGTGGCCAGATCCTCCGCCTTCATGCCGGTCTGCTCGAGCAGATCCGAGCGGACCGTCCAACCCACCGAAGACCAGCCCGGCCACGGATCGTCCGGATTCTGATCAAACCACGTCGGAATGGACCAGATATGTCCGTCCTTATCCTTCATCCGGTCCAGATACTTCTTCGGGATGGAGGCGAGGCCCGGGTACTTCTCCGGCATGGTGAAGTACTGCTCGAGAGGCATAAGCAGTTTGGAGCGGTCCATCGCACTCTTGACCGTCTCGCTGCGGCTGAAGATGGCCGCGTCCTTGAAGCCGCCCGTATTGATCCGCAGGTTGAGCGCAGTCGTCGCATCCCCCTGCGTCGCTTCGAGCTTCACCTCGACGCCCGGCTCCTTCTCCTTCCAATACTTCTGGATCAGGCTGTTGTTGTTGATCGTCGCCGACCAGCCCAGCCACAGCTCGAACGCGCTCGTACTGCCGCCCGCCGGAGCCTCCGAGGCTCCTTTGCCCGTATCGGCCGACGGATTGCTGTTCCCGCTCCCGCTCTCTCCCGCACCCGAACATCCTGCGGATACCGCCAGCATGGCGGCCAGCGTCAAGGCTCCCCACTGTTTGCCTGTCGTCTTGAAACGCATCTCCGTTCCTCCCTGTCTCTGCCTGTTTTGGTATATGGATACTGCCGTATTTCACATCATGGGCTGAACACTGTCCTACCCCTTCACCGACCCGACGAGCACGCCCTTCACAAAATATTTCTGGAGGAACGGATACACGCACAGGATCGGCAGCGCACTCACCATTACAACCGCCATCTTGATCGACATCAGCGTAATATTCTGCATCTGGGAGCTGCGGGCCAGCGCCTCCTGGTTCGTATTCGAGCCGAGGACGGCAGAGATATCCGAAGCCGCGAGCAGCTGCTGCAGGAAGGTCTGGACGGGAATCAGCGACTGGTCGGTCACGAAGAAGGCGCCGGTGAACCAGTCGTTCCAGTGGCCGACCGCCGTAAAGAGTCCCAGGGCGGCGAGCATCGGCTTCGAGAGCGGAATGATGATTTGCAGGAGCACGCGCACCGGCCCGGCCCCGTCCATCTCCGCCGATTCGATCAGCGCTTCGGGAATGCCTTGAATGAACTTCAGCATGACGAACATATTCCAGACCGAGAACATGCCCGGCAGAATGTAGACCCAGAACGTGTTGAGGAGCCCCAGGTTGTTCAGCTGAATGTAGTACGGAACCAGTCCTCCGTTGAACAGCATGGTGATCAGGATATAGCTGAGGATCACTCCCCGGAGCGGCAGCCCCCTGTAGGACAGCCCGAAAGCCACAAGTAGCGTGACGAACAGACCGGATACGGTGCCCGCTGCGGTCCTGGCGATCGTAATGAGATACGCATGGCGGATGACCTCATTACCCAGCACGATCTCATAATTCAGGAGAGTGAAAGCGCGCGGCAGCAGGTACACGCCTCCCTTGGCGGCATCCGCCCCCTCGTTGAGGGAGATCGCCAGCATGTACAGGAACGGATAGAGCACGGACAGGCACATCAGGGACAGCAGAGCGACGATCAGCGATTGGATGACGGTTTCGGCTGCATTCGGTCTCATATGCTTGTCACCACAGCCCTTCGCCGTTCATTCTTCTGGACAGCTGGTTGGTCGTGACGACCAGCACCAGGCTGATCACCGAGGAGAGCAGGCCGACCGCGGTCGCCATGCCGAAATAGCCCTGCTGCAGCCCGCTGCGGAGAACATAGGTATCCAGAACGTCCGCGACTTCCATATTGGCCGAGTTCATCAAGGGATAGATCTGATCCATGCCGACGGTGATGAGGCTCGGGATGCTGAGGATCAGCACGATGGAGATCGTAGGCATGATGCCCGGCAGCGTAATATGGCGGATCTGCGCCAGCTTGCCGGCCCCCTCCACCTTCGCCGCTTCATAGAGCTGCGGGTCGATGGTCGTAATGGCCGCCAGGTAGAGGATGGTGTTCCAGCCGGTCTCCTTCCACAGGCCGCTCGCGATCACCACCGGACGGAACCACTCCGTGGAGCCCAGGAAGAAGATCGGCTCCGCGCCTGCCGCGGTGACCGCCTGGTTCACCAGGCCTCCGTCCAATGTCAGGAAGGCCTGCAGGATGTAGGCCACGACGATCCAGGAGAAGAAGTGCGGCAGGTAGCTCACCGACTGGACGAAACGCCGGAAGGCTGAGTGAGTGACCTCGTTGATCATAAGTGCCAGCAGGATGGGCGCGGGAAATCCGAAGAAGAATTTCAGCACCGAAATGTACAGCGTATTGCGGACCACCGTCCAGAACTGCTCTTCCCCCAGGAACGCAAAATTGTCCATGCCCACCCAGGGGCTGCTCCAGATGGAACTGCCGATCTGAAAGTCCCGGAACGCGACCTGAATCCCCGCCATCGGTACGTAATGGAAGAGAAACAGCAGGACCACGCCCGGTAAAATCATGAGATACTGCCAGCGGTACTTGTAAGCCTTTGCGTACATAAGCATCCCCCTCGTTTCTTTATGATAAAGGGGATTCTTGGAAACAACCATACAACAACGATTGGTTTTATATCGTTTTGATTGGGTGGTGGCCGTTTTGATTCGACGGTCCGCCGAACACCGCAGCTGGGCAACGGACGCCTGCATGTGCCGATAACTTCATTCAGAGAACCCTCCCAATTACGGATGATGCCGGCTGTGCGGCGCTGATCGGCTGCGAAGAGCCGCTCCCGCAAACCGCGGATCACGGTCTGCCAGCAAGGCTTGGCAGCCATCAGAGGTACGGCTCCCCCAATACGTCCACTTAAAGCTTCTGGACCCCAGCTGTTGTCTCACGCTCCGTCAGGAAGCATGAACTCCAGACCCGGTCCCTCGCAGGCGCAGCCATCATTGTCAGAGTCCAACCGGTGTGGATTCCTTGCAGACCCGCCAGCAGCGATGAAGAACTGTGATATTCCATAATTCATTAGAAAACGGAGCCCGCAAATCCGCGTGGCTCCGTTCCGTTGTTCCTTAATTAACTAATATCCGCCAATACGCGAGCAGCCATCAAGCCTGCGCTACTGCCTCCGATACGATTGCTTTTCCTATCAGCTATTCCATATTCATGTTTTCTTTGAGCAGCTCTTTGTCGATCTGCGCCGCTCCCGGAAGCGGTGTGGTGTCAAGGTATCTGATTTCGTAAACGCGCTCGGAGAACTTCCAGCCGTCCTCTGTGCGCTGGTAGCGGTCATGGTACACGGCGTAGTTCAGTCCGCTCCTGCCCTCGCGCAGGCGCGCGAGCTCTGAGATGTAGGCACGGCCGACTGCGGTATCGCCCTGGAGCTGGATCGTGCCCGGGTGCGTGGTTTGCACGAAATAGTCCCACTGACTCTGCAGCCGCTTGCTCCCGGCGCGAATCTGTTCCCGGCCAACGAATTCGACGACTGGGGGAATCCGCCACACGCCGTCCTCCGTGAACAGCGACGCAAGGCGGTCGGGGTCGCGCATCATCACCGTGTCAGTGAACTCTCCGCGCAGCGCATCGATCTTGAAGCGATCAACCATGCTCTGAATATCGCTCATTGCTTTTTCCTCCTCTGTATGGTCTGTCAGATTAAGTTAAAAGATGATACCTCATCCACCGGGTACTGAACTTAACTTCATTTACATGCAGACTGACAACCGGTTGGTTACTGCCACCCTTAACACTCCTTCCTTTTTTATACAACAGACTTTAAGTCAATCATATTGAATCAATTGCATTTATACAAACGCATTTAAACTCATAAATTCATTGATTTAAACGAATAAAAAAATGCTCTTTTTTGGAGAGCGATGCAATATATGAAGGGATAACCATTCCTGAGACTGATCTTGCAGCTCCCTTTTCCTGTCCCCCCCGGTAAGTAGAGTTAAGGGCCGGGATTCCCCCATCCTCATCAAACCGTACGTGCGGTTTTCCCGCATACGGCTTTCCGACGTGCTTCACCTAGGGCAGTACGGCTTTCCGAGATGAGAAAACCGTTTTTCCCAGATTGTATCGAGATAGTTGAGACAGATATTCAATCCGTCATCCAAATACAGCTCCCCGATTGTCAAAGCGTATAATGCCTCGGGCAGCGATGTGAAGACGTTTGCTCTGAACCCTACGGGAGCGGTCGGCTCTCCGCCGCTGGGGGGAGTGTCTTTTTATTTCAGGAAGAACCTCATGAAAGGGCATTCCCATCGACAAAAATTACAGGATATTCTTATTTCGTACGGTACGCACTCCTCTGCAGAGTTGGTAAGATCGTGGAAGGAACAGGAGGTGATCATTGACAGGAAAGCAAGGCATCAGAGAGATGAAAGCGCTTAATAACACAACAACGAAAGGCCAGGTGTCCACACATGTACACACTCATCAATCTCCGCAAAAAAATGACTGCCGTCTTCGCCCTGCTGCTGACCTTCTGCCTGCTGGCGGCGGCCGTCCCTCAAGCTTCTTCACTGCCACAGGCGGAAGCGGCGGCCGCCTTCGCCAAGGGCGCGGATATCTCCTGGGTCCCCGGGATGGAAGCCCAGGGCAAGGTCTGGTATGACAAGAACGGCGTTCAGCGCGACATCCTCCGCATTCTCAAAGAGGACTACCAGATGGACTCCGTGCGCATCCGCGTATGGGTGAATCCGAACATGAGCGATTACGGTAACGGTTACATGAATGCCGATAATGCGGCCAAGCTGGCCAAGCGCGCCAAGGATCTCGGCCTGCGCGTCATGCTCACCCTGCACTACAGCGATTCGTGGGCGGACCCGGGCCAGCAGAACAAGCCGGCGGCCTGGAAAACCCTGACCTTCCAGGGGCTGATGGACAACGTCTGGGCTCATACCGTGTCCGTCATGAACAAGATGAAGAGCTATGGCGTTACGCCGGAGTGGGTGCAGGTAGGCAACGAGACGAACAACGGCATGCTCTGGGAGGACGGCAAGGCATCGGTCTCCATGAAGAACTACGCCTGGCTGGTCAACACCGGACATAACGCGGTCAAATCCGTGAGCAGCACGACCAAGACGGTCGTTCACCTGGCGAACGGGTACGATAACGCCGTATTCCGCTGGAACATCGGCGGCCTGATCAGCAACGGGGCGAACTTCGACGTCATCGCCGTATCGCTGTATCCGACCAGCACCGACTGGTCCACGAAGAATACGCAGACGCTGGCCAACCTGAACGACATGATCGCCACCTACGGCAAAGAAGTCATCGTCTCCGAGGTCGGCATGGATTATACCCAGGCGTCCGCAGCCAAGAGCTTCATCGCCGACATCAAGAACAAGGTGCGCGGCATTGCGAACGGCAAAGGCCTCGGCGTCTTCTACTGGGAGCCGGAGGCATCGCCGGGCTACAACGGCGGTTATAACAAAGGAGCCTGGGGAACCAACGGCAGACCGACGGTCGCCCTCGATGGCTTCCTGAACTAAGCAGCATACGAGAACACCGTCTTGCGCCGAAGGGGCGGAGACGGTGTTTTTCGTGTGGGAGGGTCCCTCCCCCCCCCCCGACAAAATATCGATTTCCTGTGCATTTTGCAGGGTGGAAAGAAAAGGGCGTGCAAAGGTCAGCGGTCTGAGTTACTCTTAAGGGTACAGCAAAGAAAAACGGATCCGAGGGGAAGAAAGAGATGCTGAAGCTGCTTCTGGCTGATGATGAGAAAATGACAAGGGAAGGCATCCGGCGGTCGGTCGATTGGGAGTCCTTCGGCATCACCGAGGTCGTCACTGCCGTGGACGGACTGGAAGCGCTGTCCCTGCTCGAATCGTTCGAACCGGATATCGTCCTGACCGATATCAAGATGCCCCGTATGGACGGCGTCGACCTGGCGTTCCAGGTGCGCCGCAGGTACCCGGGCTGCAAGATCATATTCATGAGCGGCTATGCCGAGAAAGAATACTTGAAGGCCGCGATCTCCCTCAAAGCGATCTCCTATGTCGAGAAGCCGATCGACATGGACGAGCTCGAAGAGGCGCTGCAGGGAGCGGTTCAGCTGTGCCAGCAGGAGAGGCGGCACATGGAGCATGAAGCCTTGACGAAGGAAAGCCTCCACGCGAGCTCCGCCTATCTCCGCCAGGAGATCTGCCTCCAGCTGATCCGGGGCGCCCGCGACGAGGAGCAGCTTCGGGGCCGGCTGCAGCTGGCGGGACTCGTGCTGCCGGAGCAGCCCTCCTGCGCAGCCGTCATGCTCAAGATCCTCCCGCCTCCTCCCTCCCCTGCGGAGCTGGAAGCCTTGGCACAGGAAGCGGCCGGAGCCTGCGGACTGACCTTCCTGCTCGGACAGAAGGACGAGCTGCACACGGTCCTGCTGCTCTTCGCGCCGGGCGACCGCCCGCTGGACGAGAACACGCTGTACGGCGTATGCAAGGCGCTGGCCGGCGCGCTTGGAGAACACACCGGAGGCCGCTTCGCCATTGGCGGAGGACGGATCTCCCCAGGCCTCGAAGAGCTGCCCGCTTCCTACGCGTCGGCCGTTGCACGGCTGCAGGAGACCTTCTACCGGGGGCCGGCTTCGGCCGCCGTCCACCGCGACCAGGCCACCGGCTTCTCGCTGCAGGAACAGTATCATCCCGATCCGTCGCTGCAGAAGACGGTGCGGGAGCTGCTCGTGGACGGACGCTTCGGCGAGATCCGCAGCCTCCTCGGTCGGGTGGCCCAGGAGATTCGCCAGCGGCCGGAGACCCTCATCAACAGCGTCAAGGAGATTTACTACCGGCTGCTGCTCGAGCTCGAAGGGTTCGCCGGGGAGCGGGGGATCTCGCTTTTTCACAGTACCGGACCGGACGATCTGCCCTGGGAGCTCGTCTTCCACTGCCACTTCTTCGAGGACGTGCAGCAGGCGCTGCTCGGGAAGCTCGGCCAGCTCGAGCAGGCGCTGAAGGAGCGCGGCGGCGGGAGCACCGCGGCCCGCATCATCCGGTACATTCACCATCACTATGCCGATGAGAATGTGACTGTGCAGGGAATCAGCGAGCACATGCAGATGACCGCTTCGCACCTCATTGCCGTGTTCAAGGAAGCGACCGGCACCACCGTGAAGCAGTACCTGATGGAATACCGGATCGAGAGGGCCAAGGAGCTGCTCAAGACCGATTCGTACAAAATTTTCGACGTGGCGCTTCAGGTCGGCTACCGGGACGGGGAATACTTTGCGAAGATTTTCCGCAAGCTGACCGGCATGACGCCGTCGGAATACAGGGAGCGCAGCCGCGTATGATGACCTCCCTGACCCGGCTCGGCCGCAAGTGGCTCTACAACACGAAGCTCCGGCACAAGATCCTGTACACCTACCTGCTGCTGATCCTGGTCCCGCTCGGCGCCTACCAGTTCGTTGTATCGGACAAGGTATCCGGGCTGCTCATCAACCACGTCACCTACTCGGCCGAGCAGGGATTCAACCAGACGTATGCCTTCCTGAGCTACCGGCTCCAGCGCATCGGCGAGACGACGGACGTGCTGATCGCGAACCCGTCGATCCTGCGCTCGATCACCGACCCCGGGACGAATACGGATATCCACCGCCAGCTCCAGGATTACAGCGACCTGAAGCAGCAGCTGCGCTCCCTGCAGGACGGAACCGATATCGCCCGGGTGACGCTCTATGTCGACAGCCAGTATGTGTTCGGCAATGAGTCCGAGAACTTCCTGCCGCTGAACTTGACGGAAGGCAACGCCTGCTTCGAGCGTCTCGTCGAGAACAACCCGAAGATGCTCTGGTGCTCCCCCTCGGAGATCGAGACGAAGGGGGCTGCAGCCAACCAGTATCTCTATGTGGTCCGCAGCCTGCTCGACCCGAACAATTACAAGCATACCGTCGGGCGGCTGCGCGTCGATGTCCGGGCGGACACGATCCGCGACATCCTGAAGAACGCCAATGCCGTGGAGAACAGCGTGACGTACCTGGCCTCCAGCGATTCGCGCATCGTGCTCTCTTCCGATCCCATAGCGTCCCCGCCCCCCTTCCCTCTGCCTGCGACCGGCACGCTCCAGGACGGGACGGTTTCGGCCGAGCTCGACGGGACCTACTATCTGTACCGGCCCATTCCTTCCTCGCAGTGGTCGATGGTCACGGCCATTCCGATCGACGAGGTCATGAAGCAGAGCCGCCAGCTGCGCAATGACCTGCTGGCGCTGCTCCTGGTGGTGGCGCTGGCGGCCCACGTCGTGGCCTATCTTCTGTCGGTGTCGGTGACCCGGCGCATCTCCCATCTGACCGGGAGGCTCAAGGATGTGGAGAAAGGCAGCCTGATCCCCCTCGCCCAGACGCAGGGCAAGGACGAGATCGGCGAGCTCATCAAGACCTACAACTTCATGATCGACAAGATCTCCACCATGCACGAGGAGCAGTACAAGCTCGGACAGGAAGTGAAGAGCGCGGAGCTCAAGGCGCTGCAGTCGCAGATCAACCCTCACTTCCTGTACAACACGCTGGACCTCATTAACTGGATGGCCAGCAGCGGCATGAACGACGAGATCCGGCAGGTCGTCAAAGCATTGTCCCGGTTCTACAAGGTCAGCCTCAGCAGCGGCCGGGATGTGGTGACGGTCGGCGAAGAGCTCAAGCATGTCTCCTTCTACGTGCAGATCCAGAACATCCGCTTCGAGAACAAAATCCGCCTCGTGGCCGACGTGCCCGAGGAGCTGCTCGGCTATGCGATCCCGAAGATCACCTTCCAGCCGATCGTCGAGAACGCGATCCTGCACGGCATCCTCGGCCGGGTGTCCCGCGAGGGCACTGTTACGATCTCGGCCGCCAAGGAGGCCGACGATCTTGTGATTACCATTGCCGACGACGGGATCGGCATGAAGGAAGAGCTCGTGCGGCAGATGGACGCCGGCACCTACCGCGGCAGCCTGAAGGGCAGCGGCTACGGCAGCCGCAATGTGCTCCAGCGGCTGCAGCACGTGTTCGGCGAGGGCTACGGCCTCTCCTACCGCAGCACGCCGGGGGAAGGCACGACGGTGACCCTGCGCATTCCCGCCGTGCAGCCTCCGGAGGAATAGGCGGCAGCGGAACTCATACGGATCACACACAAGACCCCTTCTCCTCCACTCAAGGATGAAAAGGGGTCTTTTCTTATCAAGCCGGTTCCACTTCATCAGGCTCTTCCCATGCGTGCGGCCGCATGATGCGCCACATCGGCCCGTGTCCGTTCCCTCAGCAGCGTCCGCTCCCCAATCCCACAGCTAGTTAGGAAAGCAGTGCATCCAGCGAGTAAGCTCCCGCACCGGTCAGTGCAACACCAATCACCACTGCGATCAACACCAGAGGATATTCATATCCGTTTGACGTAACCCACAGTCCGTTCTGGGCATGCACCTTAACAATGGCTCCCAGCATCGTCAGCGTGATCAGCACAGCCGCCAGCGGCGTGAGCAGCCCGGCCGCGAAGAGGGCTCCGCCAATCAGTTCCATGAGTCCGGCCAGCACCGCCATAAGCACGCCCGGCTTCATTCCGATCGACTCCATCCAGCCCCCCGTCCCCTTCGGTCCGTAGCCTCCGAACCAGCCGAACAGCTTCTGCGCCCCGTGCCCTACGAACAGCAAACCTACAACCAACCGAACCAGCAATAATCCCAGTGCCATCATGATCTATCGTCTCCTTTTAGTTTGAATTAAATAATCTTTTATTTAAGATATATGGTGTGCAAATCCCACTTCTTCAAAGCTTCCGTTACAGTTTCAGCAGTGCATCCAGCGAGTAAGCTCCCGCACCGGTCAGTGCAACACCAATCACCACTGCGATCAGCACGAGAGGATATTCATACCCGTTCGCTGTAACCCACAGTCCGTTCTGCGCATGCACCTTAACAATGGCCCCCAGCATGGTCAGCGTGATCAGCACAGCCGCCAGCGGCGTGAGCAGCCCGGCCGCGAAGAGGGCTCCGCCAATCAGTTCCATGAGTCCGGCCAGCACCGCCATAAGCACGCCCGGCTTCATCCCGATCGACTCCATCCAGCCTCCTGTCCCCTTCGGTCCGTAGCCTCCGAACCAGCCGAACAGCTTCTGCGCCCCGTGCCCTACGAACAGCAAACCTACAACCAACCGAACCAGCAATAATCCCAGTGCCATCATGATCATCGTCTCCCTTTAGTTTGAATTAAATAATCTTTTATTTAAGATATATGGTGTGCAAAAGATAAACCAACCTCAACGCTTAGGATACAGCGGATAATCCACCTTGGTCGGAACCTGAATCAGAATCAGCCGAAGGGGGGCGTCCTGCGTGTTCCGGATCTCCACCTCGGTATCGGATGCGGCCGCAGCGACAATAAAGTCCTTGTGATGGAATGCCGTCGGCTCCCTCGAAGACACGCCTGCCGCAGCCCATGTTCCCTGTCCGCGGATCGCCAGTGCCGTTAACGTGTAACCCTCGGGTACGCTCTGCGTATATAGGGCGCCGCCCTGCACTTCCACATCCCACATCCGGATATCGGCAGCGAGCTCTACGGGCGCTCCCCCGCCGATGACGGTTTTGACGCTGACCCCTTCCGCCCGGCTCACCTGCGGGAAATCCTCATGTGCGTACTGGTGATACGTCGGCTGCCGCAGAACGGCTTCCGACAAGTCGGGCTCGAACCAGATCTGGAACAGCTCCGCGCCGGCACTCAGCTTCTCCTTATGGCTTACGCCCGATCCCGTCTGCATGACCTGTACCCCGCCTGCGCCAACCACGCTGTCCGTCCCCAAGGTATCCCCATGATAGGCTGTGCCGCCCACCACATAGGTCATAATCTCAAAGCCCTTATGCGGATGCAGGCCGATTGCAGCTTCCGTCTCCGATGTGGCCCATGCCCAATAGAACAGCGGCCCCACCCGTTTGACCACGGAGCCTTCCCCCGGAAAACCGATCGGCTTCTGCTCCTTAATCCGGCCGCCGTCAAATTCCCCTGTTCCCTGCATGACAGGTGTATATACAAGTGCTTGCATCGTCGTCAACCTCCATTTTCTTATAACATATTGGATTCGATTCCCTTTTGATGCTCAGAACCGGACGTCCTCACTCCCCTAATGCCGCTAACGCGCCTCGGCCGCCTTGCCCAACTGTTTGAGCAGCCCGGTCGCCATCTGTTGGTCTTCCGGCGAAATCACCTTCATCAGGTCATGAATCCGCGCCGCGTGCTGCGGGAAAATCCGGTGGAAGAGCTCATTCCCTGCTTCCGTGATCTCGGCGTACGTCACTCTGCGGTCTTCCTTGCAGGGCACGCGCCGCAGCAGTTCTTTCTTCTCCAGCTTATCGATATTGTAGGTGATGCTGCCGCTGGTGATGAGGACCTTCTCTCCGATCTGCTGAAGCGGAATTCTTCCCTTCGCATACAATACTTCGAGAATCATGAATTCGGACGGGGACAATCCATACTGCTTCACATCCTTCTCGGCCTGCTCCATGATCGCCTTGTATGCCTTCGACAGGACAACGAACAATTTCAGTGAGCCCGCATGGGCCTCATCTAGTTGGAATGGAACGGGCATCCGGCATCACCTCCGCAACTCATCTTTAATTCAATTATCTTTGATTTAAGATAAATATACATCTTCATTTTTTTATTGTCAACAGGAGAGGGAAAAATAATTAAAAAAACCACCGCCCCTGTGCGCCCGGCACAGAAGCAGTGGTTCTCGATTTACGTTTGCTGCAGAATGGCTGTACGTCTTCGGGCTAAGCTTACTGGGCCGGGCGCTTCAGCACCAGGCACTCGAACCCGTCGAGCTTCACGGACGCCTCCACCGGTCTGCCGGACAGCAGCTCCGTGTAGTCCCCCGCCTGCTGGAGCTCAACCACAGCTTCGGAGCTGCTGAAGTTGAGCAGGAAGACATAATCATGCTCCCCATCCGTTCTCTTCTGTGCGGTTACCCCTTCCGGCAGTGTTCCAGGCAGCACCGGCTTCACTCCTGTCTCAGCTAGAATCGAACCATAGAAATCGTCGTGGAACGGCGCTTTGTTCCGCGAAGCGATGTAATAAGCCTTTCCTTCGCCGAACCGGTTGACGGTCAGCGCCGGACGGCCGGCGTAGAAGTCATCCCCATAGGAAGCCAGCGCCTCGGCCCCTTCCAGATGCAGCAGATCGCACAGCTCATAAGCCTCGTAGGAAGCCTTCAGCGCTGACGGAGCGCCCTCCGCGGCAACCACCGAGTTCGTCTGCCCGTCATGCAGCCCGTCGATCTCCTCGGACCAGATCCCAAGCGTGCGGCGCAGCGGGCCTGGGAAGCCGCCGAGGAAGCAGAGGTCGCTTTCGTCGACGATCCCGGACCAGTACGTCGTCACCAGGGTGCCCCCGTTCTCCACGAACTTCTCGAGCCGCTCGCCCACGCCGGCGCGCACCATGTACAGCATCGGCGCCACGACGATCTTGTATTTGCTGATGTCGCAGTCCATCGAGAGGATGTCCACCGGAATGCCGCGGGACCAGAACGGCTTGTAGTGCTCGAGCACCGTCTCCTCGTGGTGGATGCCGATGTTGCGCGGCCCCTGGGAGTCCTTCACCGCCCAGCGGTTCTCCCAGTCGTAGAGAATCGCCACTTCCGGCTCCACCGATGTGCCGACCACCTCGGCCAGCTTCTCGAGGGCTTCGCCTACCGTGGTGACATCCCGGAACACGCGCGTATGCTCGTGGCCGGCGTGATCCACAACCGCGCCGTGCAGCTTCTCCGAGGAGCCGCGGCTCTTGCGCCACTGGAAGTACTGCACGCTGTCCGACCCGTGGGCTACGGCCTGCAGGGAAGAGAGCAGGTGCATGCCCGGCTTCTTCAGCTTGCTGACCTCCTGCCAGTTCGTGAGGCTCGGCGTGCTTTCCATGAGCAGGAACGGCTGGCCGCCCTTCAGCGAGCGGTTGATATCATGGAAGAACGCGAAGCGGACCGCCTGGCCGATATCGCCTTCTTTGTCATGCCAGGTAGGATAGGCATCCCACGAGACAAAATCAAGCGCCTCGGCGAACTTCCAGTAGTTCAGCCCTTCGAAGTTCTCCATGAGATTGGTCGTGACCGGCAGCTCCGGGTTCACGTCCTTCAGCGGTGCGATCTCATGCTTCATGAAGTCGACGGTCTGGTCGGTAACGAACCGCTTCCAGTCGAGGTTCATCGCATGGACGAACGACTCTCCGTGCGGCGCCGGCGACTCGACCTGGGACCAGTCGGTGTACGTATGGCTCCAGAACGACGTCCACCAGGCATCATTGAGCGCTTCCAGCGTGCCGTAGCGCTTCTGCAGCCAACCGCGGAACGCATCCTGGCAGTACTCGCAGTGGCACTCGCCGCCGTACTCGTTGGAGATGTGCCAGCCGATCACAGCAGGATGCTGCGAGTAACGCTCAGCGAGGAGGCGGTTGATCTGACCCACCTTCTCCCGGTATACCGGAGAGGTGTAGCAGTGGTTGTGACGCTGTCCGTGCAGGTTGCGCACGCGGTTCGCGCCCGTGCGCAGCACCTCCGGATACTTGGCGGACATCCAGGCCGGGCGTGCGCCGCTTGGCGTAGCCAGGAACGCATAGATACCGTTCTCGGCGAACGAATCCAGCAGCCGGTCCATCCAGGCCCACTCGTACCGGCCTTCTTCGGGCTCCAGGGCGGCCCAGGCAAAAATGCCGACCGACATCACGTTGCACTTCGCGAGCTTCATCAGCCGCAGGTCTTCCTTCAGGATCTCCGGGTACTTCTGCCACTGATCCGGATTGTAGTCGGCGCCGTGGAGCATTACCGGCGCTTTCGGGCTGACCGGAGGATACTTTTTGGACATCATAAACACCTTCTTATGTAAGAATGACGGAACGGATGAGATGAACAAACACTCCGCTGCCGGGTCTGCCTTCCGGTCACGGATAAGAGTATCCCGCTTCCTCCCGGAGGAAGCGGGACCCCTGCGGCAGCATCGCTGCCTGAATTTACTTTTTTGCGGCTTACTTTTTCGCGGCTTACTTCTTTGCCGCTGCGTCAGCCTGTGCCTGCATCTCGGCAAGCACCTTGTCGATGCCGGCCTGCTTCAGCTTCTCGCGGAACACCTGCACGCCGCCCTTGGCATCAGCCGGGTCTACGATTCCGTAGAAGAGAGGTCTGCCGTACGTGTTCATCACGTTATTGATGGCAGCCACTTCGTTCTTGACCTTCGCATCGTCGAACGTGAACGTCTCGAGCGGGTGGTTCACTGTAACCGTCTTTTTCCAGCCTTCGGTGAACTTGTTGATCTCATCAGCCACCGTCGCATCCAGACGCTCATTCAGCGAGTTCCAGCCCCACGGGGATACGCCTGCCGGCGGGAAGTTGGCGGAGTCCTTCAGCGGCTTGAACTGCTTGTCGCCAACCGGCTCGTAGTGCTTGCCGGCGATACCGTAGTTCGTCAGGTCGTGAATCTCTTTGTCGTAGCGGAGCAGGTCGATCGCCATCAGCGCACGCTCGGCATTCTTGCTCGTGGCGTGGATCGACATGCCGTTGTTGATGAACGGATTCGCAAGACGCTTCTTATCCGCGCTGAGGTCGACGAGCTCGACCTTCCAGTCCGGATGGGCCGCCTGGATCTCGGACTTGGCACGGGTCAGCGTACCAAGGTTCCACTCTACCGATGCCAGCTTGCCGTCCTTGAACGCCTGAATCTTGTCCATCTTGCTTACGAGCGCATCCCGGGACCAGGCTCCGGACTTGGCGGCAGCATTCATCTTGGCTACGAAGCTTTCGAATTCCGGTGTCTCCGCGTAGTTGAATACCTTCGAAGACGCATCGGTCAGCTTGTAAGCAATCGGGTACTGCGGCACAACGAAGTTCCACTCATTGGCCTGTACCAGCTCGATCGCATTGAATTCGCTTGCACCAAGGCTCGGCGTGAAGCTCTTCTCCTTCTCGGCTACAGCCTTCAGGTAATTCAGGTAGTCGTCGTGCGTCTTCACTTCCGGCAGTCCGAGCTTCTCGCGGAGGTCGCCGCGGAGCGCTACGAGATGATAGCTGTACTCGAAGTTGTTCTGCGGAACCATATAAATTTTACCATTGACCTTGGCTTGTTCCCAGGCAATCTTTGGCTCCTGCTCCCACGTCTTAGGAGCATACTTCTTCAGCATGTCTTCCGTCAGCTCCAGGAAGCCGTTCTTGTTGGCCTGTTGGGCATAGAAGAGCCACGGAGCGGAGAGCACGAGGTCAAAATCCTCGTTCGCCGCGAACATCAGCGGATACTTCTGGTTGTAATCGCCCCAGTCGATGAAGGATACATCGAGCGTCGCGTTGATCTTCTGCTTCATGATCTTGTTGACTTCGCCGTACACCTGATCGAAGTCCGCCGGCTTGGAGCCGAGCAGGACCATCTTCAGCTTGACTTCTTTGCTGGTGTCTGCGCTTCCAGAAGAAGACGCGGCGGGTGCTGTGCTCGAGGCGGAGCCGTTCGGCGCCGGTGTGTTCGAGCTGCAGCCCGCAAATACAGTTGCTGTAGTGAATGCCAAGCCGAGGGCCATCAGTTTGTTCTTGCTGCTCATAAGGTATTGCCTCCCCTTGTCTGTATCCTTAGTGTAAACCCATCTATGATCACTGGGTAGTCCCAGAAAGATCCAATCCCGAATGCTCATTGCTCCTGATTCCGCGTGAGTTGTGGTGATGATGCGGCGGAAGGGCCTCAGCCCTTCACCGCACCCACCGTAAGACCTTGTACGAAGAACCGCTGTACGAAGGGATAGAGCAGGACGATCGGACCGGTGACGATGATCGCGAGCGCCATCTTGAGGCTCTCCCCCGGAAGCTCCGCGACCCGCATGCCCGATACTTCCATGAGCTTGCGCAGGCCTTCAAGGTTGCCGAGCGTCTTATAGAGCAGGTACTGCAGCGTGTACAGCTTCTCGTTGGAAACGAACAGCAGCGAGTTGAACCAGTCGTTCCAGTAGCCGAGGGCCGTGAACAGCCCGATCGTCGCGAGCGCCGGCTTCGAGAGCGGCAGGATCAGCTTGACGAAAATCGTGAAGTCCCCCGCCCCGTCGATCTTCGCCGACTCCGTGATCGCTTCGGGGATGCTGCGCAGGAACGTGCGCAGGATCAGAATGTAGAACACATTGAGCATCGGCGGCAGCAGGAGCGCCCAGTACGTATCCTTCATTTGCAGGTAGTTCACCATGAGGATGTACCACGGAACGAGGCCGCCCTGGAACAGGGTTGTGAAGTAGAAGTAGAACGCGAACCCGCTTTTCCACTGAAAATCCTGACGCTGCAGCACGTAAGCGGTCATCGCCGAGATGAACAGCCCGAGCACCGTTCCGACCACGGTCAGCGAGATCGTCAGCACATAGGCATTGATGAACTGCTCCGGATGCTGGAACGCGAACTGGTAAGCGGCCAGCGAGAACTCCTTCGGCCAGAGGCCGAAGCCTTCGCGGGTGATGCTCGACTCGCTGGAGAACGAGCCGCTGACGACCAGGAGGAACGGCACCAGGCAGACCAGGGCGACCAAGCCTACGAACACATAGCCGATCAGATCAAGAATGCGCTGGTCCGCACGGTTTTTTTTCACGGTTGTTGTCATCATTGTCTTTCACCTCTTCGTTGTTATGGGAGGAGCGCCGCCTGTCTTAGAACAGCGCGTTCTCCCGGTCCGTCCGGCGGACGAGGTAGTTGGTGGCCAGAATGGTTACGAAGCAGAGTACGGACTGATAGAAGCCGATCGCCGCCGACATGCCCACTTCGTTGTTGACGAGCAGGGAGCGGTACACATACGTGTCGATGACATCCGTTGCCTGGAACAGCATGCCGTTGTTGCCCACGAGCTGGTAGAACAGGCCGAAGTCGCCGCGGAAGATGCCGCCGATGGCGAGCAGTACGAGAATCAGGATCGTCGGTCTCAGCGAAGGCAGCGTAATGTGGAGAATCCGCTGGAACACGTTCGCTCCGTCAATGTCGGCCGCTTCATACGTTTCCTTGTCGATGCTGAGGATGGAGGCCATATAGAAGACGGCGCCGTATCCCACCACCTTCCAGGCCGAGAAGAAGATCAGAATGTACTTCCAGTATTCGGCGGTCGTGTAGATGTCGAGCGGCTCCATACCGAACGACTTCAGAAGCGTGTTGATTGCTCCGAACTCATAGTTGAACAGGTTGTACGCCACGGCCCCGACCACGACCCACGAGATAAAGTAGGGCAGGAACATCAGCGTCTGCGCGGTCTTGCGGAACAGCTTGCTGCCGACCTCCGCGAGCAGGATCGCCACGACGATCTGCAGCGCATTGTTGATGACGATGAAAGCGGCGTTATACAGCAGGGTGTTGCGTGTTACGTTGAATGCGTCGCCTGTGAGGAAGAAGAACTTGAAGTTATCCAGTCCCACCCACGGCGAATTCAGAATCCCAAGGTCATAGCGGAACTGCTTGAACGCAAGCACTATGCCCGCCATCGGGATATAGTTGAAAATAAAGAAGAACAGCGTCGCCGGCGCGATCATCAGCAGCAGGCTCCGGTTGGCGTTGATGCGGTAGAGCAGGCCCCTCTTCATCTTTCCAGTCACTCCTCCGGTTCGTGTCTCTGTAGGTTATGTACTAAGGGTACCAGTTCAAGGCCGGTGTTCGTACCCTACAAAATAAGACTCTCCTGTACTTTTTGCGGCTGGCAGAATGCGGCAGAATGGAAGACGGGTGGCGTATCCTGAGGCAGAAGGTACACCTGCCTGAACCGTCCACCGTCCAATTTGTCCGGGCAGCGATCATACGGATCCCGCCGCGCTCACCGTGCAGGAGGCTGATCTGCCGCACATCCGTTACCGACTGCTCACCTGGTAAGCGGCCGGACGCTGTCAACCCATAACCCGAAGCGCTATCATGCCAGCATGCGATCTTCGAACAGCCGTACCGCTCAGCGCGCCCCCTTATATGCCATCGTTCCTTCGGCGATCCGTCATCCGAGCCGGTTACCCGGCACTCGGTCGGACGCTGTCAACCCATAACCCGCACCGCTATCATGACGGCATGCAATCTTCTAATAGCCATACCGCTCAGCGTTCCCCTTCACATCCAACCGTGTCTTTGGCCATCCGTCATCCGAGCCGGTTCGAAGGCCGGCAGAATGTGTGCTTCCGCTCAGTAGCTCATCCATCTTAAATAGAGGAACTAGAATGTCTTATTCGTGCATTTCTCGTGGATATTCAACGCTTAGCGGAACTGAGATGCCTTATTGCCCTTCATTTCAGAGAAAAGCAGGCGTTCTGCTGGTAATAGCGAATCTCAGTTCCTCTATCTTTGGAAAACCCTCCACCAAGAAGCACATAGCGCATCATAGTTCCTCTATTTCCATTCCGCCCTGAAACGCCGCCTGCATCACAAGCGGCGGCCAGGCGGTCACCAATCCGAATCCCACTGCACCCTCAGGACCGGCGCATCGGACCGGAAGGTTTTAACCGTGTACAGGGGCTCGGGGAGTCGGCACTCGCGGGTAATGTCACCTGCTGCTCAGGGCCGGACAGGCAGCGAGGCCCATTATGCGATAGTAAACATCGCATAATCTCAAGCCGAGCAGTCCGGAGCCCCCTATACGATGAAAAGCATCGTAAAAACGACGCCGAACACGCTATTAGGTGCATCCGCCGCTGTTAAGGGATGAAAAACATCACATAACGGCCACTTTGGCAAAGCAGAGTCATCTATGCGATGAAAAACATCGCATACTGGAACGACGCTGCTGGATGGTTGGGTTGTGGGGGGCCGGCAGCAGAGAGACAGTAACCCCCCTCCCTCGCCAAAAAGCCCCGGACAGAGGCGGCCGCTGAACGGCCGGACCCTCTGTTTTCCGGAGCTTCTTAAGATGATCGATACGCAGGCCGCCCCCTTCAGGGTGCAGGCACGGTATGTTGAATTATTGTGCTGACACCTGCAGGGCACGGTACAGAATGACCGCCGCTTCCGCGCGGGTTGTCGCTTCCTTCGGAGCGAGCACGCCGCCTCTGCCGTTGATCACGCCAGCTTGGACCAGGCCTGCGGCCGCGTCGGCGGCATAGCCGGCCACGGTGGATCCGTCGCTGAACGCCTCCAGCCCGCTGCCGCCGGTGTTCTTCCACCTGCCGGCCTTCTCGAGGGCTCTCACGGTGAGCGCCATGAGATCTTCCCTCGTGATGCGCTCCGACGGCGCGAAGGCGCCGTTCTCCCTGCCGCCGGCCACGCCCAGCTTCTTCGCGATGCCTGCGGCATCATAGAAGTAATCCGTGCGTGTGACGTCAGAGAAGTTCGAGTCGAACGATGCCGTCAGTCCGGCCGCCCGCACGAGCATCTGCAGGAATTCGGCGCGCGTCACCGGCGCGTCCGGAGCAAACTCGGTATCGGAAGTCCCCTGGATGACCCCTTTGGCCGCAAGGGCTTCTACGGCTTGGGCCGCCCAGCCGACATGCGACAGGTCGCTGAAAGAGCGCTTGTCATAAGCGGCCGCATAGGCGCTGAAGTGGGTCGTCTGGAATGTCAGCAGACCCGTTTTGGCATTCCAGTGCGAGGTAGGAACAGCTTCCGCCTCACCGTTTGCATTGAGGTACCATACCGTGAGATATTCCGGATGCTGCGCTTCCGCAGCGTTCGGCTTGTAAGGAATGGATACCGTCACCGGCGCGTCCGGATTGTTCCACGCCACCGGCTGCCCGTTCGCCAGGACCGTCAGGTCGATGACCGGCTTGCCGCCAAGCTTGCCCTTCAGGGCTTCGTCCTTCAGCTCGGAAGGGTCCACTGTGCGGATACTGACTGTCACCGGCCCGGAGCCCAGGCCTTTGCTTCCAGCCAGCATGAGGCCTGGAAGCGACACGCTGCCGAACGGCGTGACCAGCTCGATCCGCAGATCAGGCTGCTCCTGCAGCAGGGCTGCCGGAAGCTCCTGAGCGTATGCCTTGGCCCCCTCTACCGCCGGGATCTCCAGCTTCAGGGCTTGGCCGCCCTCCGCCTTCAGGCGCTTGGCCGCCTCGTCAGCGCTCAGCTTGGCCGTTGCCGTGCCGGTGGCCACATCGTAAGCCGGCTTCCCTGCGGCATTGTCATTGCTGCTGCTGTTACCGTTGCCACTGCCGTTGTTGCCGTCACCATTGTCTCCACCGGTACCGCCACCGTTGTCTCCACCATTGTTGCCGCCGGTGCCGCCGCCCGGCTCTTGGTTCGCCGCACCATAGACCGACACGGTCACGCTGCCAAGAGCGGAAGGCGATATCTTTTTGCCGGAGGACAGCGCCGTCCACTCTGCCGATGTCACACCGATCGTGCCTTCCCGCTCGATGTGCTGCGCTTTGAATTTCACTTGGAGCGACTCCGTATTCGCCGCCTTGCCCTCCGCATGCTGCGTTACCAGGTGAACCGTACCGGCATCCGCATCATACGTCGCCGCAACGACGGTACCCGCTTCGCTGCTCTCCGCCCCTACGTACTGGAACAGCTCACGGTCGTACGAGAGCTGCAGGTCCTGCGAGCCGATCACATTCACGAGCCCGTCCACGCCGACCCCGACGGAGAACTCGCTGCCCGGTTCCACTTCTTCGGGAGCACTCAGTGTGACCTGGGAATGATCCGTATACAGCTCGAACTCGTCGATGCTGCCCCAGCTTCCGTTGTTGGCATCGGCCTCGACCCCAAGAGTCAGCTCTCCGCCGGTCACCGTAATATTCGGAATGACGATATGCTTCCACTCATGCCATGCGGTATTGACGATGTCCGCGGTCAGCTTGTCGCCCGCCGCATTCACCGCGAAGAGCTTCAGGCTCTTCTCCCCGCCGCCGCCCTGCGTGCGTACGGCCGCGGTATACGTACCGTCCGGCAGTCCGGTAACCTTCTGCTCCACTTTGAACGTATAAGGCCGGTCAAGATAATAATGGAGGGAATAATCGCCGCTGTAGGCATTGCCTGCCGGTGCGCTTGAATTCTCGGCATCGAGTGCTTCCGTATCGCCGCTCAGCGTCCATCCGCTGAAATCCCCGGCTTCGAAGCCCGCATTGGTCACATAGTTGCGTGTACCTTCCACGGTAACGACCGCTTCCGCCTGAAGGGAAGCCCCTTCGATCGTCCCGGCAATCCGGAGCGTGCCCGGCTTCGTGAGATCCTCCGGACTCACCGCTTCCCAGTCCACCGGAAGCAAGCGGATCGAGTCGTCGCTGAACTCCCCCTTCACCGCGGCAGGAAGCTGGAGCTCGCCGCCGACCGTAATGTCCAGCGTCACCGGCTGCACATATTCCAGCTCCGCCGCGTAAGGCTCGCCCTCCAGCGGGGCCGAAACGAGGTTATACACATCGAGCGATGGAAGCGCATTGCCCTCGAAGTCGAACATCGCCTGGTTGTCCCAGCCGTTGCCCTCTCCGATTTTCCACCCTGCGCCCTCTACCGGAATCCAGTCCTGCTCCCAGTAGAACACGCCGAGACCGCGGCCGCCCGGCACCTCATGAACCGCGTTCATGATATCCCGCACCGCCTGGGCCTGCCCCTGCACCGTCGCTTTGTAGCCTCCCGCGCTTTCTTCCGCCGGGCCGAAAATGTTCGTGAACCCGTCGCCGTTCTCCAGCGTATGCGCATAAGCCGTCTCCACAACGATGACGTCTTTGTCGTAGCGCGTGCTGATATCGTTCATATTGTGCTTCAGTTCTTCCAGCGTACCGTGCCAGTACGGGTAGAACGAGAGGCCGATGATATCGAAGTTCACGCCGCGGAGCGTAAGCGCATCGAACACCCTGCGGTACAGGTCGTTGTCTCCTCCGTCCGCCAGATGCAGCATGATCCGCGTCTGATCCTCCGGATCGTTATCCTCCACCGCGCGGATCCCCGCCTTCAGGAGATTCGCGAACCCGTCGTAGCCGCCGATCTCTTCCCCTGCGGACTGCTGCCACGTCTTGCCGTCCGGCCAGATCATGCCGCCGTTGGTCTCGTTGCCGATCTGCACCATATCCGGCATCGCATCCTGCGCCTTAAGCTCTTGGATCACGCTGTCGGTATAGTCGTAGACCGCCTGCTCGAGTTCGGCGCCGCTGAGACCTTCCCAGGCAGCCGGCTTCAACTGCTTGCCCGGATCCGCCCAGAAGTCGCTGTAATGGAAATCGAGCAGCACCTTCAGGCCCAGCTCCTTCGCGTAGACGGCAGTCTCCACCGTCCTCGCCAGGTCATTATTGCCGCCCCCGAGCGGATTTCCGTCCGGATCCACCGGGTTGTTCCAGATCCGCAGACGGACCCAGTTCGTCCCGTGGTCTTTCAGGATCTGCAGCGCATCCTTCTCCACGCCGCCGTCGTAGTAACGGCCACCGCTTTCTTTAATCTGGCTCAGCATGGAGACATCCGAGCCTTTAATGAAATCCGGGCTCAGCCCCTCAATGGGATTGATGCGGATCACACTCTCCTGCTCTGCAGCCCGTGCCCCCTGCGGAACCCATGTCAGCGCCATGGCTGCCACCAGCAGCAGGGCCGTGCTTTTTTTCACGAATCGCATGCCTCAAAACGACCTCCCTGACTTCGTTGTAAGCGGTTAACCAAACTTCTTGCCGACCGCTGAACCGATTATAGCAAACGCTCCCACAGGGATTACCCCCGTAAAATATCATTCTTCTGTACTTTTTGCAGGAATCTGTGTTCCCTCGCGGCCCTCCGTTCCCTTTTATTTTGAGAGGAACTGTGGTAACTTGAATTTCATATGAAATTCAGGAGGACAAGAACATGGCCAAGCCGCAGTTCCGTTGGAACATTAAACTGAAGAAAAGCAATTCGTATTTGGGGACCGTATACCTCGAGGAGCCGCTTCCGGAGGTTGAGGACGTCATCATGATCGGCGACAAGAAGTATTCGCTCGTGGAGATTCAGCCGGGGAGCACCCGCGATTCCCACGATGTCTTCGTAGAAGAAGTCAAGAAGGATGCGCTGAAAAAATAACGCAGCCGAATCCGTCCGGGTTTATGCCCGGGCGGCCGCTGCACGCCGAAGGCCGGAACGGGAGCTGTCCTCCCTCCGGCCTTCTTTCATTCCCCACAGGTTCTGCCGGTGTACGCCGGAATCCGCTGTTTCCCGTTCTCTCTTGAATCTGACACGGTTCTTCCTGAAGAGACATTTTTTTCATTTTGACGAATCCCAACGTATTGTCTATTATTATATGTAACGATTTATTTCCTCCGGCTTTTCATTCGACAATCCATAACTCTACTTGTTCAATAGCAAACTTATTGAAAAATAAGGACGCAAAGCCTCGGGCCTAAGGAATGAACCTTCTCATTCTATGGCAGCCGGGCTGCCTTAGTGGTGTGCGCGCAACCATCACCTGCTTGGGTGGTGGTTTTTTTGATTACAAAAGGGGCGCTTCCAACATGAGATCAATCCACTCTTCCCGCCTGCTGATCTTCGGTCTGCTCTTCGTCTTCGTGCAGGCTGCCGTGTCCTTAGGGTACGGCCAATATATTCTTCCGCTCTATCTGATGGATATCCTGGCACCGGCCATCTCCCTCGGGGTGGTGATCCAGGTCATCCGTGCCCATACCGGACCCCAGAAGGGGTTCTGGCTGCTGATCGGCACCGCACTCTTCTGCGAGATGACGGCCCAGCTCATCTGGGGCTCCTACGAATGGATATGGCAAACGGAAGCACCGGACATCGGGATTGCGGACATCTTCTGGGTCTCCCAGTCGCTGATCTACCTGGTCGCATTCTATGGATGGGTGCGCTCGGGCGAGAAAAACCGTTACCTGCTCGACTCCATGATTCTCGTGGTGAGTCTTGCCGTCGTCAGCTGGGAGTTCCTGATCAAGCCGATCTACCAGGGCGATGAGAATCTTGATCTCATCACCATCTCCGTCGATCTCATCTACCCGATCACCTCCCTGCTCATGGTATTCATCCTCACCTGCTGGCTGCTGAACGGAGAGCGGCGGATGAGCCGCCGAACGATGCGGATGCTCGCGATCGGCTGCCTAAGCTATATGTCCGGGGATACGCTCTACATGCTGCTGATCGATATCCACTCACTGGATTCGCTTGAGCCCTGGATCGACACGTTCTGGACGGGAGCCGCCTTCTGTATGGCGGTGGCCGGACTCCGTTCCCTATCCGGCAAGCCGGGTACAGCCGGGGCCGAGGGGCGTGTCGGCCGCGTGATCCGGTTCTCCGTTCCGTATATCGGCCTGCTCCTGCTGATCGGGATTCTGGTCTTTTACCGCCTCACGACAGACGTGTTCGTCTGGGGCTTGACCCTTACCGTGCTGCTCGTGCTGGTCCGGCAGATCCACTTCCTCACTGAGCGGGAGATGCTGAACGACAAACTGCGCCAATCCCTCCGCAGGTTGGAGAGGATCGCAAGCTGTGACAGCCTGACGGGGCTGCTGAACCGGAGGGTGTTCGAGCTGGAGCTTGAGGGAAAGCTCTCCGGCCCGGGACAGGAGCCCGTGGCTGTTCTCTACTTCGACCTGGACAAGTTCAAGCCGATCAATGACAATCACGGGCACCGCACCGGTGATCTGCTCCTGCAGGCAGTGGCCGAACGGCTGTCCTCCCTGCAGAAAGACGGCATCAGCATGGCCCGGCTCGGGGGAGATGAATTTGCCATTGCCGTCCCCCTCTCTTCCCTCGGCAGCCTGGAGCGGCTGCAGGAGCTCTCCGAGGCCGTCGTCCAGCTCCTCTCGAAGCCGTACCGCCTGGAGGAGGTGACGCTCCGGACCTCCCCGTCCGTCGGCATCGCCCTGTACCCGCAGGATGCACGGACGATGCCCGACCTGCTCGATGCGGCGGACCAGGCCATGTATGAGGCCAAGCGACGCGGGGGCCGGGGATTCGCTTTTTATCGAGGCGGATAGACCTGCTTTGGGCGGTTGCACCGCTGTGCGTACCGACCACGAACATCATGCCAATGACAACAGCCCCCTTGCCGCAGCTGCGGCAAGGGGGCTGTTTCATTTTATGAGTGCCTATGCGTGAATTAAGGAAGAAGGACCGGCGGTTTGCGGTGCTGCGTTCCCTGCTCATAAGCGTAAGCCAGCTGAATCAGATGGCCTTCGTCGAAGGCGCGTCCCAGGAACTCGAGTCCCACCGGAAGGCCGTCCGGAGTGAAGCCGGCTGGCACCGTAACGGCAGGGAAGCCGGAGAACGGACTGAACTTCGTATTCGGACCGGAGTTCTGCGGCTCTCCGATCGGGGCCGCCGGGTAAGCGGAGGTCGGATACACGATCGCATCGAGATCATGATCCGCCATCACCTTCAGCAGCGATTCCTGGGTCAGCTTCGTACGGAAGAGAACGATATCTTTGTACTCTTGCGTATCAAGGGATTCGCGGGCGTTGCGGGCTTTCATCGGCTCTTCCTGCGTCTTGATGTACCGGCCCGATTCGATGATGTCGTTCAGCGTCGCATAAGGTGCCTTCGGCCCGAGCTCCTTCAGGTAATCGTTCAGGTGGAACTTGAACTCGTAGCCGCTGAGGCTCGGGTACTTCCCGATCTCGGCCGCATGCGGGATGAGGATCGGCACCGTCTGCGCGCCAAGCCGCTCCAGATCATCGACAGCCTTGTAGACCAGGTCGCTGACCGCCTTCTGCTGCGGCTCCGAGCCGATCAGCTCCACAGCCACGCCGATCCGGGCTCCCTTGAGTCCGTCGGCATCCAGGAACGAAGTATAGCTTGCGGGAATCCGGCCCACGCCGAAGGCCGTTGCGGTATCATCGGGGTCATAGCCTGCCGTGGCATCGAGCAGGATAGCCGCATCGGTGACGCTGCGCGCCATCGGGCCGCCGACGTCCTGCGTGAGGGCCAGCGGGATAATCCCGTCACGGCTGGACAGGCCCACGGTAGGCCGGATCCCTACCAGGCTGTTGAAGGCGGACGGAACGCGGATCGAACCTCCGGTATCGGTTCCCATCCCCGCTGCCGCGAAGTTCGCCGCGATGGAAGCGCCCGTTCCGCCGCTCGAGCCGCCCGGGTTGAACTGCAGCGCATACGGATTCAGCGTCTGGCCGCCGAGTGAGCTTGTCGTCGTAATATTGAAGGCGAATTCGCTCAGGTTCGACTTGCCGAGGATGATGGCCCCGGCCGCTTTGAGCTTGGCCACCTGGTCGGCATCCTTACCCGGCATGGAATCCTTGAGGCAGAGGCAGCCGGCCGTCGTGGCCATATCTTCGGTATCGTAGTTATCCTTGACGATGATCGGAATGCCGTGCAGCGGTCCCCGCGGGCCTTGGCTCCGCCGCTCCTCATCCAGCGCCTTCGCAAGCTCCAGTGCTTCAGAATTGAGCGAGATCATCGAATTCAGGCTCACGCCCTGCTTGTCGTACTTCGCAATCCGGTCAAGGTACATCTGCACCAGTCCTTCGGAGGTCAGCTTCCCTTGAGCCATGGCGGTCTGCATATCCGGGATACTCGCTTCCACGAGCTCGAACGGCTTCAGATAGCCGTACACGCGGTTCGCAACGGTATAAGCCTGCTCCCGGGTGAGCGGATCGTCCGCCCCGAACCAGGCGGCGCCGTAGCCGTTCATCAGCCCCAGCTTGTATACGGCCCCGACGACGGAAGTATAGGGCGAATCGTCCGGCACATCCGTGTAAGGCTCGGCCGCGGGGCTGAGCTGAAGCGCTTCGGACAGCGCTGCAGCCGTATCCTTACGTGTGACGGCATCTCCTGCGGGAAGCGGGAATGCCGCACTCTTGCCCGCCAGTTCCGCCGCCTGGCGCAGCAGGCCTGCCAGCTCGACAGAGGCCATGGGCGCGGTGCCGGGAAGACCGGAGCCTTCGGAGGACAGCGGGGCAGCCTGCAGTACCGCCTCATCCGGAGAAAGAGAGAGTCCCGGCTGGGCCGCATGGGCCGACAGCGGAGCAGCCAGCAGAAGCGTGCCTGCCAGCAGAGATGTTAAGCGCTTTTTCTTTTGCGTCGAATGGTGCATCATAGTTTCTCTCTCCTCTCGTTGTCACGTTACCTTATCTAACACATATGTATCACAAATTCATGGTACATTACGCGATCGCGTTTTTCAATCCCCTGCCCACAGTTCGGCATGAAGCACAAAAAAACCGCCGGAATTCCAGCGGCACGCACAGCCTTGCTATGATTGGGTTCAAGTGTTGTTGAGCACAGCGCTCATCAACGGAGCAGCGAACAGGGCAGTTTATCGTCCGATGCCCAGCTTCGTCTCTCCGGCTGTCCTGGGGCCCGCCGGCTTTCTGAGCAGGCCGACCAGCACGAGAAGCACCAGGGTAACCGCTGGGAACGCCACATCCGGCGGGTTGCCCACGGTCAGGATCGTCACGATGGCCCCGATCATGATCGCCCCGAGCAGTGCCGCTGCGTAGCGGGCGGTCTTGCGGAACAGCAGAGCCACCCCGCCAACCGCCTCGAGCAGGCCGATCAGCAGACGGAACCAATCCGGAAAGCCCATCGCCTTAAAGCCCTCGACGCTCATCGTTTCGCCGATCAGCTTCAGCACTCCTGCCTGAACGAACAGGATTGCCACCAGGATGAGCCCCACCCATCCTGCAATACGCCAAACCTTTTTCATCACACACACTCCTTTATTCGGTTTCTCACCAGTAAGCCGGCGGCTCCTCGTTTATATATGAGGAAGATCTGTCACTTATTCTAACACGGGGGCAGGGGCCTCCGTTTCTTCCCGATTGCGGTATTACTTCGTAATTATTACTTTTTGATTGACAACCCCGCGGGATAGAACTTATTCTAATAAAAGTAATAATTACTATTAAATAAAAGGAGCCTCCCCTACTATGTCTGACATTGAATCCATCGACGCCTCCTCTCTTATTCCCGTCACGGTGCTGACCGGGTTTCTCGGTGCAGGCAAAACGACCCTCCTGAACCATATCCTGACGGCGGATCATGGGCATAAGATCGCCGTGATCGTCAACGAGTTCGGTGAAGTGGGCATTGACAACCAGCTCGTCGTCGGCGCGGACGAAGAGATCTTTGAGATGAATAACGGCTGCATCTGCTGCACGGTACGGGGGGACCTGATCCGCATCCTCGGCGAGCTCATGGATGCCAAGCGGGCGGGAGATCCGCGCAAAGGCAATTTTGACCGCGTGCTGATCGAGACGACCGGACTGGCGGACCCGGCACCCGTGGCCCAGACCTTCTTCGTGGATGAGGAGATGGCTGATTTCTACCGCCTGGATGCCATCGTGACGGTGGTGGATGCCAAGCATGCGGACATGCACCTTGATGAAGGCCATGAAGCGCAGGAGCAGGTGGCGTTTGCCGATGTGCTGCTCTTGAACAAGACCGATCTGGTGGACGAGGAGTCCCTGCAGAAGCTGGAGAAGCGCCTGCGCGCCATGAACCCGGCAGGGCGAATCTATCGTACCCGCCGCTCGCGGATCGAGCTGGACAAGGTCCTTGGCATCGAAGCCTTCGAGCTTGAGAAAAAGCTGGAGCTTGACCCGGGCTTCCTCGAAGAAGAAGACCACGAGCATGACGATGACGTCGTTTCCCTCGTCTTCCGCGAGGAGCGGCCGCTCGACCTCAAGAAGCTCGAGGATTTCCTCGGCGTGTGGCTCTCCGAGCACGGCGTGGACACGTTCCGCTACAAGGGCGTGCTCCATATCAAAGATGTCGAGGAACGCGTAGTCTTCCAGGGCATCCACATGCTGTTCACTTCCGATTCCGACCGGTACTGGAAGGAAGGCGAGGTGCGGCGCAGCGAGTTCGTCATCATCGGGCGCAACCTCGATGAGGCCTGGTTCCGCGAGCAGTTCGCCGGCTGCGTGGCCGTGTAACGGGCCGCAGGTATGCCGCCGCCGGGCGGGCACGGCCTGCGGGAAAGCTTAGGCCCCTCGCGTTCCCCGGGTATTGCGGAGTTCCGGCTGAGGGAGCGACGCTTGGCGGGGGCCGGCCGGCGCTTCACGGGAGCCGATGCTTGGCAAGGACCGGCACCCGGCTGTGACCACCGCCAGCGGCGACGGCTGCCGGCGTGCCTGCCGCTTGGTATGACCGCCTAATTCCGTTCCATCCGGCTCACTCCAACGGTTCCCCGTCCTATGTCTCCTCGAAAGCTTCCTCGAAAACAACTCCCTCGCCTAAACTGCCGATCACCTCCGGCGGCTCGAACAGTTCTTCAAGATGATATACACCGGGCCTGCAGGCTCCGGTGTATATCTGTTTGGCCGCATAAGCCGCAACTCTGCCGGTCACAAGATGCTCCTTGGCCCCCCGGACGGAGCATCGGTAGCGGACCATACGGCCTCCGAGCCGGCCTTCAGCAATGGCGAGAGCCGCATAGACCTCCGAGCCCCACTGCACCTTCCCCAGGACGCTGACCGCGGTGCGGTGGAGGGCCGGATGACGGAGCAGGCCGAGCAGACCCGCCTTCTTGGCCAGCGCAAGCAGCCGGGTTACGGCCGCCGAGTCGAAGCACAGGCGTGTCGATACGGACGGAATGCCGAGCGTGCCTGGAAGCACATGCTGATCCGGGAAGTCGAACCTGTACGCCCAGCGGCGGCCCAATCCCCCGGGAAAGTCCGCCGCTTTCCCCTCTCCGAAGCTGGGAACGCGATGCCTGGCCCCCTGAACCGTGAGGCTGAAATCGTCCACGAGCCGGTCCACCATCCACTCGACGGCCGCCCGGCCGTGGTGTTCTCCGAGACCGAGCAGCAGATACAGCTCCACCGAATGAACTTCCTCCAGCACCCGGGTACACTGTTTGGCAAGCAGATTCGTTAATCCGGGTGCCAGCCCTGCGCTCACGACCGCCGTCGACTTCGGATTCTCCCGGGCCCCGAGCTCCCGTACTTTGCAGAGAAAATCATAGGAGGCCGTTATGTCGATGTAGTGGGTATGCTGCGCCAGGCACTGCTCCACAAACCGGGTATTCTCCTGATCCACACACATGACTACAAGAGCGGCTTGCTCCAGCAGGGTCGCCGAGCCCGGGTCCCGCACGTCCATCCGCAGAGGCTTGACCGTTCCCTCCGATGCGGCGGCGAACTCGCCGGCCTTCCTCTCATCCCGCCCGGCCGCATAGACCCTGCCCGGGAACTGCTCGCCGAGCGTCCGGCAGACCACCTGCCCGACCTGTCCGTACCCGCCGACCACCAGAATGTCCTCCTTCCCCGAAAGCCCCAGTGGCTCTTGGTGCCCCGGGTTCTTCGGATCCAACGGATTCATCCGACCGATCCGGACTGTCTGGCGCATCTCACTTAATTGGCTCATCTGGTTCGCCCCGATGAACTGCCTTACTCGGTCTAACCCCTTCATCTCCCGCATTCGCTCCTTTGTTCCCGCCGTCCAATGATTTAGTTTAGATGCTATACTATTTATCCCAAAAAATTTACTCTTCCATAAACCGGATCAGCTTCTGGATGCACTGTTCAAAGATCCGGATCTCCTCCTCGCCGAGCTCGGTGCTCAGCTCTTCGTAGAACTGCCGGTGCACTTCCTCGTGGGCCCGGTATGCGCTTCTTCCTTTGTCTGTCAGCGACACCAATACGGCCCTCGAGTCTTCCGGATGCGGAGCGCGGATCACAAGCTCTTTGGCTTCGAGACGGCTGAAAATCTGGGTGACGGCCCCCTTCGTTACACCGAGCCTTGCGGCCAGTTCACTCATGAGCAGGGTCCCGTCCATCCCGATCGCGTCAATGGTATGGATCTCGCTCGGCGTTAATGGCCCGGCATCCCCAAAGATGCGGGGCTTGCGTTCGAGTCTCTGGAGCTGCAGGAACAAGCGTCCGAGATGATGGCTTCCTGTTGGGGCGGATCGATTATTTTCCATGCTATTAGTTTAGTAAGTAAACGATGAGATTGTCAAGAAGGCTTCTGCATACCCTCCCTTCTTCCTGCTTCTGCACTCTGCTTACGGAGCCCTCCATGGAAAAGGAGCCAGATCAGCCCGACGAGCGTCCCCAGGCAGATCCATACGCCGATTCCGAAGGCCGACCGGAACGCTTGGAGCAGCGGTCCTCCGGCATCATCCGCGCTCATCACGCCAAGCCCCAGTGCCGCACCGAACCCCATGCCTGCGTTGCGGGTCAGGGCAATCAGGCCTCCGACGGCACCGATATGCTCTGCAGGGGTATGCTGCAGAATGAAACGGTTATTCGGTGACGCTGCGAACCCCATCCCCCAGCCCGCGGCAGCCAGTACGAAAGCGATCCAGCCGAGCGGAAGATGTCCGTTTGCTAAGGCCGGCACGGCCAGGGCGGCTCCCATGAAGACGAAGCCCAGGACCATAAAGCGTCCGGAATCATAGCGGTCGGAGAGCCGGCCTGCAGCCGGTCCGGCCAGAGCCAGGGCGGCCGGGTAAGCGGTCATGACCAGCCCGGCAGCGGACGGGGGAAGACCACCCAAGGGCCCGGTCAAGTAAAACGGCAGGAGCACCAGCAGCATATTCGTCAGCAGGAACGCAGCGCAGCTGAGCAGCAGCCCTCCGGAGACGGCGGGAATGCGGAGGGCCTTCAGCGGCAGGAAGGGCTCGCGGCGCCGCCGTTCGCACAGGATGAGGGCAATCCCTGTAACGAGAGCTCCGCCGACGTACAGCATCGTCCCGGTTGACCGCCAGCCCTGCGCGGCTGCCGACGGGATCCCCAGCTGAGCGAAAGCGACGCAGGCTGTGAACAGAACGGCCCCCAGGCGATCCGATGCCCCGGCTGCCTCCGGTCTTAGCCGCTCCCCTTCCCTCAGCGGAATGAAACGGAATGCAAGCACGGCCGCCACCAGAGCGGCAGGCACATGGATCAGGAACAGCCACGGCCAGGAGAGCCACTGGGTGATCCACCCGCCGGCCGCGGGTCCCAGCATCGCTCCCAGCGCGACGCAGGTGCTGACCAGCCCCAGGGCCCGCCCCCTCCGCTCTTTCGGCATGTAGTGGGAGATCAGCGCCAGGTTGGTCGCCTGGAACATCGCGGCCCCGGCCGCCTGCACCACCCGGAAGGCGAGAAGGACCGTGACATCCGAGGCCAAGGCAGCCAGAATGGAACCGGCCGCGAACACGAGATAGCCGCTGTGATGGACCAAGCCCAGTCCGCAGCGGTCCCCAAGCTTCCCCATCAGGGGAAGAAGGGCGGTAATCACAAGCAGGTAACCGGTGGTGACCCAGGTAATCCTGTTCAGGTCCGTGTCAAAGAAAGCCGCCAAACCGGGAAGCGATACGTTGACAACGCCCGCCGTAAAGTGGGAAAGAAACGCCCCCATGCAGACCGCCGTCATCATCCCGGTCCGGCGACTTCCCGTTTGTCCTCGGTCTGGTAATCTGCTGCTGTAGTTCAATGCAGCACCTCCCTTTTATTCTTCAAGTTGAGCAGATTCTCCCATCCCTCCGGTTTAGTTTAGATACTATACTATGTGGTTGTCAAGAACTTCCTGCGTCTCCCCAGCCCCGACTCTTTTGCACCCTCGGGCCCTGCACTTGCAGCACAAATGCCTGCAGCCCCCTTCCTCTCGAAAGGCGGACTGCAGGCTGCAGCAAGCCGCTGTTTGTTAATCCCCGGCCGGTCATCCTGAATCCCGCACGCTTCAACTCTCCGGTTCCACGGGAAGTTCCGTGTTCGGCACAGGAAAGAGCGCAAGTTGGATGTATGCGTGGCGAACCGGGGAGGGCGGCCATTGTAGAAATAATGGGTCTCAGCGTCAATAGGAAGATCTGGTTCCCGGGTATCCCTGTGCGGTGATCAGGGCGGTCTTCTCCCCGAAAGCTAGGGCCTGCTCTGCCCCCTGCACTGCTGCGGCCGACTTCCCGATACCTCCCCCGCGCACCGGTCAGGCCAGCACGCTTACCCCGTAGCCCAGCTTGCGGATGGCATCGAGAGCCTCATCGGAGGACGAGTTGTCCTGTGCCGTGATCAGGGCGGTCTTCTCTCCGAAGTCCACAGTCCCCTCCGCCCCCTGCACAGATGCTACCGCCTTCTCGATTTTCGCCACGCACGACTTGCAGCCCATACCATCGATTGCAATCTTTACTTGTTTGTTTTCCATAATAGAACACGCTCCCTTACTATAGTTAGTTGTTTCATTACCCCAGTGGGGTATCATCGGTCCGTTAAAAAAATCCGCAGAATCGGACGGTCACAGCTGCAGTGCTTTATCCAACAATTCGGCCGTCAGCGTCTCCTTCGGTACAAACCCGTTCACCTGGCCGAGCAGCCGGCCGTTCCGGTAGAGCAGAAGCGTCGGCAGTCCCTGCACATTCAGCCGCTCCGCCGTCTCGGTCTCCGTCTCCACATCCACGGTGGCTATGGTCACGCGGTTCCTGTATTCCTCGGACAGCTCAGCCAGAATAAGTTCCATCAGCTTGCAGTAGGAGCACCACCGTGCCCAGAATTCGACGAGCACCAGCTTCTCCGACGCTACGAACTCTTCATAGGTCTTGTCAGTCAGCACCTGCACCGCCATCCTCCTCACTCCTTCCATCACTCAGGCTATCCTGTGTGTTCTTTGGTTTGTTTTCCTCGTGCTTTATTTATACTATACCCCCCTACTGTATGTTAATGGTTTTTCGAGCAGTGACAAAAAAAGAGAGAACCCGAAGGTCCTCTCCCGCCTGCCGCTGACGTGACAGCTTACTTTTTGTTCGAATCGATGAGCTTCTGGGTGCGCTCCTGGGCGTTCTTCAGCATGGCATCCAGGTTCTGCTTATCGAGGATCAGCTTCTCATACTCTTCGTTGATCGCTTTGTAAACATCGGCCTGGAACGAAGTAGGCGGTACGAGCTTCGAAGCCTTGGAGCCCGCGAGCACGGTCTTCAGCGACTCCTTGTCGACCTTGTCCGGAGACTTCGTGCCGCCGACGATCGTGTCGATGATCTGGTTCAGGTCTTCCGTCTTCACCTTGTTCCAGGAAGGAACATATTTGCCTTGGGCGATCGTGCCGTCGGTGGTGAAGTAGCGGATGAACTGGTACGCTTCCTGCTTATGCTTGGACTTCGCCGCCACGGCCATGAAGTCGGTCGTCACCATCGAGTAGCCGCCCTGGTCCGATGCGCTGTTCTTCGGGAACGGGGCAACGGCGACGTTGAAGTTCAGCGGGAACTGCTCCGTTCCGCCGATCTCGGAGTTCATCCAGCTTCCGATGACGATCATGCTCGCGGACTGGTTGAAGAACTGCGGACGGTAGTGCAGCTTCTGCGAGATCATATCCGTGTAAGGGACGGAGGACTTGTCGACCTTCTCCATCTGGTAGCGCATCTCAATGGACTTCTTGAAGAGCGGATTATCCAGGTTCGTGGTGCCGTCCGCCTTGAGATAGTCGGAATTGTCCGGCTGGTTCGCGAGGGCCAAGCGCGTGAATTCCAGCCAGCCGCCGCCCTGCGGGCCGTGGAAGTACGTGCCGTAGCGCTTGCTTGCGCCCTCACCCTTCGTCAGCTTCTTCGCGTAGTCCATGAACTGGTCCCAGGTCCAATCCTTAGGCACTTCCAGGCCCGCTTCCTTCAGGTGGTCCTTGTTCAGGAGAACGTACCACGGATTGAATTTGCCCGGCAGCGCATACACCTTGCCGTTCAGCGTCGTGTCGACTTTGTATTCCTCACCGACCTTGAAGCCTTCCTTCGCGATGAACTCGTCGATCGGCGCCACCATGCCGAGGGCCACCCGCTGGGCGTACATGCCCGCTTCACTGAACATCATGACGTCCATCTCTTCGCCCGAGGCCGCCGCGAGGTCGAGCTTCTTCGCATACTCCTGCGTGTCGCCCTTCTCGCTCAGGTTCACGAGCTCCACCTTGATGTTCGGGTACTTCGCTTCAAAGGATGAGATCACCTTCGACCAGGCCTGCTGCGATTCGCTGCCGAAGGCGTGGAACTTGATCTTGACCGGCGATCCTGCCGACCCGCCGCTGCCGGAGCCGCCCTCCGCGGCCGGTGTTTCCGTTGCCCCACCGCCGCAGCCTGCAATCAGACTGACCGCTGCCGCCGTACTGATTAATTTGGTCCATGTGTTCGCTTTCATAAGTGAGCCCCTCCGTTTATATATAAGGTTCTGCGAAAAGCTGGATCATCGTTTACCCCTTCATTATAGCAACCGGTTTCATGAGCACAGTGACGCTATCTTGACCACTTCTCACGTTATTTTTACCGCCTACAGGCAAAGGGTGCGGGAGCCGGGCCGGCGCGGCTTCCGCAAGTGGCAGCTACAGAGAGCCGGCTCTCGTCATGCCGCCTCCTACCGCAAGGGCGAACCGCAGAGACGGTCTTTAACCGCCTTTTCCATACGGGAATGCGCCTCTGAGATACGCCAGCCAAGTGCTCCAACCTCTCACCCCAACCTCCTGTGCTCGATTCCAGCGTTAAACTTATCCTTTGACCCCGCCCACCGCAATGCCTTCGATGACGCTCTTCTGGCCGATGATGAAGGTGATGAGCAGCGGGAAGATCGCGGACACCGCGGCCGCCATGATCAGGGAGTAGAATTCGCCGTTCATCGAAGCGAACTTGTCCACCGCCTGCGGAATCGTGTAGAGCTTATCCGTGCGGATAAAGATCAGCGGGTTCTGGTAATCGTTCCACGTCCAGATGAAGCGCAGGATCGCATACGTCGCGATCGCCGGACGGACCAGCGGGAACGCGATCTGCCAGAAGATCCGCCAGTGCCCCGCACCGTCGATCTTCGCCGACTCGATGTAATCGTTGTGCAGGCCCATGAAGAACTGGCGCAGCATGAAGGTGCCGAGCACGCTGAAGCAGCCGAGCAGGATGAGCCCGAAGTGGCTGTCGAACAGCCCGATATTCCGGTACAGGATAAACTGTGGAATGAGTATCGCCTGGGACGGCACCATGTAAGTAGCCAGGACGATGAGGAACAGCCACTTGCCCGCCGGAAAATCGATCTTCGAGAAGCCGTATGCCGCCAGCGCCGATACCGTGCAGGAGATCAGCGTGGTGAGCACCGCCACCTTGATGGAATTCCAGTAGTACAGGTAGAACGCGTACTGCCCGGCCCAGATTTCCTTATAGTTCTCGACCGCGTTCCAGCGCTCCGGAATCCACTGGATCGGATATTTGAACACGTCCGTCTCCAGCTTGAAGGAGGCCGAGAGCATCCAGATGAACGGCAGGAGAAACAGAATGCTGACCGCCAGCATAACCACCGTGTTCGTCAGCTTCCAGACGTTGAGCTTTTCTTTCATGAGTTTCGCCTCCTAGTAGTTAACCCATTTCTTTTGGCCGAACCACTGCAGCACTGTGATGAGCAGCACGCAGAAGAACAAGACAACGGCGATCGAGGAAGCATAACCTACCCGAAGATTGATGAAGGCCTGGTCGTAGAGATACCAGACGAGCATGCTCGTGGACTGCATCGGGCCGCCCTTGGTCAGTACGGCGATCAGGTCGAATACCTTGAAGGAGGAAATGATCCCGGTCACGAGCAGGAAGAACGAAGTCGGGGAGAGCATCGGCACCGTAATCTTCCGGAACTGCGTCCAGCCGTTCGCGCCGTCGATATCGGCCGCTTCATAGAGATCCTTCGGGATCGACTGCAGGGCCGCCATGTAGACGATCATGTTGTACCCGATCGAGATCCACACCGAGATCATCATGACCGACGGCAGCGCGTAAGCCGGGTCCGCGATCCATTTCGGCGGATTGTCGATGCCGATGGACATCAGGAACTGGTTGACCGGCCCGGCCGACGGGTGGAAGAGCACCTGCCACACGATCGCGATGGCGACGACGCTCGAGATGTAAGGCATGAAGTACGCCACTTTGAAAAAGCTTTTGAGATATACATGCTTGTTGATCATGATGGCCAGAGCCAGCGAGACGATCATGTAGATCGGCACGGTGAAGATAAAGATGAAATTGTTCTTGAGGGAGATCCGGAAGCTTTCGTCGGCGAAGAGCTTCTCGAAGTTCTCCACTCCCGTCCACTTCAGTCCCTGCATCCCGGCTACAAAATTCCAATCCGCGAAGCTGAGCACGAAGGTTGCAAGTATCGGCAGAAGCGTCAGCACGGTCACACCGATCAGCATCGGGGCGACGAACAGGAGCCCTGCCAGGCTCTCCTTGCGCCGCAGCGCGCTTTTGCTTTGGGTATGCCGGGCTTTTTTCTCCACCAGGGTCATATTGGAGCTTGTCGTATTCACAGTCGGTCACCTCTCACTTCCGTAAGTCGTCTTGGTATAGGTTCATTATAAGAAGTACGGGAGGGGCAACCATAACGTTATTTTGATAGGTTCGGAGGCTATCTTGACTTTTCGTTAAGCGAGTCATCCTTTCTGATAAAGCAAAAAAGCCTCTTCCGGACCGGGTCCGAAAGAGACGCTTCTGATGCACTATGCGATTAGCCGAGCAGGGCGGCCTGCCGCTTGTAATGATCCTCCACGACCAGGCAGGCCATCGCTTCCACGACGGGCACGATTCTTGGGCAGATGCACGGATCATGCCTGCCTTCGGTCCGGATCTCCTGCTCCTCGCCCCGGACATTGACCGTCCGCTGGGAGACCGAGATCGACGATGTCGGCTTGACGCTGATCCGGAAGACGATCTCCTCTCCGGTGCTGATCCCGCCCAGGATGCCGCCCGCGTGGTTGCTGAGGAAGCCGTCGGCACTCATCCCGTCGTTGTGCTCGCTTCCGAGCATCGAGGCCGCGGCGAAGCCGGCGCCGAACTCAATTCCTTTGACCGCGCCGATCGACAGCATCGCCTTGGCCAGCTCGGCATCCAGCTTATCGAAGACCGGCTCCCCGAGCCCCGGCTGAACCCCCCGGATGCGGCACTCCACGATCCCTCCGCAGCTGTCACCGCGCCGGGCCAGCTCCTCGATCCGCTCGATCATCCGGGCTGCCGCCTCGGGATCGCAGGCGCGGACCGCGTTCTCCTCGATGACTTCCTCCTGGAACGAGCGGCACGCAATCCCTCCGATCTCCCGGGTATAAGCCAGCACCTGCACGCCTCTTCTCTCAAGCAGCTTCCGGGCTACGGCGCCTCCGGCCACACGGGCCGCGGTTTCTCTTCCCGATGCCCGCCCGCTGCCCCGGTGATCGCGGATGCCGTATTTCTGCAGGTAAGTATAATCCGCGTGCCCGGGACGAAACGCATGCTGGATGTCGCTGTAAGCCTCCGGCTTCATATCGTGGTTATAGAGAATGACCATGAGCGGCGTTCCGGTGGTTTTGCCCTCGAAGACGCCGGATTGGATCTGGACGATATCGTATTCCTTGCGCGGGGTGGTCACGGACGATTGGCCCGGCTTTCTCCTGTCCATTTGCTTCTGAATATAAGCTTCGTCAATCTCCACACCGGGCGTTACCCCTTCCACGATCACCCCCACAGCCGCGCCGTGGGACTCCCCGAAGGTCGTGATTTTGAACCGCTCGCCGAACGTACTGCCTCCCATATGATTAAGCCTCCCTGTTAGTATTCAATCCTTACCCCAAGCCTGGACAGCTGGTCAAAATACCCCGGACAGGTCTTCGACACGCAACCCGGGTCCGAAATCCGGATACCGCCGGCCTTCAGCCCGATCAAGGACAGGGCCATCGCCATGCGGTGGTCGTCATGCGAATCCAGCAGAGCCGGTACCGGCCGGCCGGGATAGACCGTCAAGCCGTCGTGATGCTCGTCTACACGGATGCCCAGCTTACTGAGCTCCGCACAGATGGCGGAGATGCGGTCGCATTCATGATGCCGGATATGGGCGGCATCCGTCAGCGTAATCGGTCCGTCGGCAAACGGGGCGAGAGCCGCGATCGTCAGCGTCTGATCCGACGACTTCCTCATGCTCATGGTGAACCCGCCCTTGAGCCGCTCCGTGCCCTGCACTTCAACGAAATCCCCGCCGCGCAGCACCGTGCATCCCATCCGCTCCAGCACCTCGAGGATCTCGATATCCGGCTGGGTCGTGTTCTTCGCGTCGATCCCTTCGATGCGCACCCGGCCCGCTGTCAGCGCGGCCAGAGCCCAGAAGTACCCGCACGTGGAGACGTCCGGCTCAAGCTGGAACGCTCTCGCTTGATAGCATCCCCTCGGGACCGCGATCGATTGACCGTCTGCGGACACTTCCGGCCTAATGCCGAATGCCGCCATGGTATCGAGCGTCATTCGGACATAATCCCTCTGCACCACTTCGCCCTCGATCCGCAGCGTGAGCGGTTCCTTGGCATACGGTGCGGCCAGCAGCAGCCCGCTGATAAACTGGCTGGACGTGGAGCCGGGCAGCGTCACCTCACCGCCCTGCAGGCCGTCCGCCTGGAGCGTAAGAGGCAGACAAAGCTCCTTCTCCCCATACTGGAACCGGGTCCCCAGACTTGTGAGCGCACGGAGCAGCGGGGCCAGCGGTCTCTCGCTCATCCGCCGGCTTCCTCTGAGCGTCCATTCTCCGGTGCCGGCGGCCAGGGCTGCCGGCAGGAAGCGCGCGACCGTGCCTGCCGCCCCCACGTACAATTCGCCCGAGGGATTCGGCCATTTCCCGCCGCAGCCCTCGATATAGGCGGTCTCCCCTTCGATGGTTACCCCTACGCCCAATTTCTTCAACGCATCCATGCACCAGTAGGAATCATCGCTCTTCAGGATCCCGTGGATGGCCGATCTTCCCTCGGCCAACGCGGCGATGACCAGCGCCCGGTTCGTCAGGCTCTTGCTCCCCGGCACCCGAAGGCTTCCGTTCACGGCCCCCACCGGGGGATGGATTTCCACTTGCGGTTTATCGTTATTCGCCGACCAGGGCGAACGGGCTTCCAAATCCGGCTGACCCATGACCATGCCTGCCACCTCTTCTTATCTTTGTCTTCTCGCTATGTCTCGATTATAATGAAGACGTTGAAATAGGTGAAATCGGATTTTTGGCACATTGTCATAGAGAGGATCTATATCAAATGATGAATCTGGAGTGGTATCGGATTTTTCTGCATACGGCGCGGCATCTGAATCTGACGAAGGCGGCGCAGGAGCTGCACATCACGCAGCCTTCGGTAAGCTATGCCATCAAGCAGCTCGAAGAGGCCATGGGGCTGCCCCTGTTCCACCGGCTCTCCAAGGGTGTTGAGCTGACGGAAGAAGGCCGCGCGCTGCTCGAGTACGTGGAGCAATCGTTCGCCGTGCTGGACTCGGCACAGAAGCATCTCCGAAACCTGAAGCAGTTAAGCGAGGGAGAGATCCGGATCGGGGCGAGCGATTCGCTGATCAAGCATCTGCTGCTGCCTCAGCTGAACGCCTTCCACCGGAGCTATCCGGGCATCCGGATTCGTCTGTCGCACGGCCGGACGCCCGACATCACCCAGCGCCTCAAGGAAGGCGTGATCGACTGCGCCCTGGTCCATATGCCCATGGACGATCCCCAGCTGCATATCCAGACGCTCGCAGTGCTGGAGGACTGTTTTGTGGTGGGAGATGCTTACCGAGAGCTCGCGGGCCGGACCCTGTCAGCGGAGGAACTGGCGGAGCTTCCGCTCATTCTATTATCCCCGGGCAGCAGCACCAGGGTGTTCGTGGAGATGTGGTTTGCCGCCAGGGGGCGGACGGTGAAGCCGGACATAGAACTTGGCAGCATCGATCTGCTGGCGGAGTTCGCAAAGCTGGGCTACGGCGCCGCGTTCATCAGCCGCTCTTTCGTGCAGGAAGAGCTTCGGGAAGGTACACTCTTCGAGCTGAAGCTGGAGGACCCGCTGCCCCCTCGGAGCATAGGCTTTGCCGTCAGGCGGGACCGGAAGCTGTCGGCCGCGGCGGATGCCTTCGTCCGGATGCTTCGCGCCGGGCAAGGGCCCTCTGGTGAGAAGCTTACGGGTCCCTGAGGGGTTCATGGCTTCCGCCAATGAGCAAGAAAAACGCCTGTCGGCGTCCTTTAAGATCTCTGTGTGGCGGTCACACGTTGGCGCGCGGGGAGCAATGGGAATGGGGTTTCAACCTTTCTTGAAGTCGTGTCCCCTTTGATTTTTTTAAGGGGGAGGACACGACTTCATAGGCGGCCCGTAAACGTTCCACCCCAAATCCATCCCCTCTGCTGCTCTCCGGGACCGCAAGGAGGCGGCGGGCCGACTGCTCTTCAACCTGATCGGATCTCACCGCAGTCCATACGGGGATAGAGGTGCGGGAAGTACGCCTGCCGGCCGGATGGTCTGCAGCTGCTGCAGGCGGAGCTGATCCGCTGTTTGTCTCAGATCTCTGCGATCCGTTACCTGCAGTTCGAGCCGGAAGGTATGCGGTTCAGCCTCCGCTTCCGGTGACCGATCGTTTCGGCACGGCGCCCCAACGTTCGTTTTAAAATAGCGGAAGCGAGGTATCTTATTGAGGGATTTCCCGTCATTTCCCGGAACATAGCGGAACTCAAATGCCTTATAAGGAGAAAACGGGTACGGAAACCGCGCCCATCCTTACAATAGCGCATCTGAGTTCCTTTATCTCTGACGGGTACCCCCGAATAGTGGGAATAGCGCACCGTACTTCCGCTATTTCCATAGACAGCTTGCGCGCCAGAAGAATCGAGCCCCGAAATTTATTCAATTCTATAATGTGTCAAAAAAAAGCCCTGCATCCGCTCCGGGATGCAGGGCCTTCTCCTTCGGGTCAGGCTTACACAGGATTACCAGAACAGCTCGCGGTAACCCGCCAGCCGCGCCAGGCCTTCGGCGAAATAATAATCGCCGTAGATCAGCGGCACATCGATGTTCTTCCCTTCAGGGAAGTGGGATGTGCCGTGCAGGATCAGGCCCTCTTCTTCCTCGTTGTCCCAAGCGCCGTAATTCACGTACAGCGAATGCAGGATGCGCTCCCCCGCCGAGCGGTACAGCGCCGACTCCCGGCCGTCCACCTGCTCGGCAAGCAGCAGCAAGCCGCAGGCCGCGCAGGCGCCAGCCGAAGAATCGCGGTAAGCGGGGACGCCCTCCGGCAGGCGGAAATCCCAGTGCGGCACGCTGTCCTCCGGCAGATTCGCCAGGAAGAAGTGCGCTGCGCGCTTGGCCGCATGCAGGTACTTCTCATCCTGTGTGTAGTGATAGCTGAGGCTCATCCCGTAGATGGCCCAGGCGGTTCCCCGGCTCCACGCCGAATCCGGGCCGTAGCCCTGCCCGCCGTTCACCTCGACCTTCTCCCCGGTCTCCGGGTCGAAGATCACGATATGATTGACCGACCCGTCCGGCCGGATGAAGTGCTCCACGGCCATGTCCGCATGCCGGACGGCCGTATGCTTGTAGCGCGGGTCCCCCGTCACGGCCGAGGCCCAATGAAGCAGCGGCAGATTCATCATGCAGTCGATGATCGCCCAGCCCGCATTCTGCTCGCCTTCGCGCCACGGATTCCAGGCGCGGATGTAGCCGCCCTGTACGTTGAACCGCGCCGCGAGCAGATTCGCGGCCAGAAGCGCGCGGCGCTTCGAATCCTCGGCGCCGAGCAGCTTATGCCGGGCTACGCTGGTCAGCGTCCACATGAAGCCGATATCGTGGTCGAGCTTGTAATAATCGGTGATCACCTGATCCAGCTGCCGCTCGCATGATTCCGCGAGCTCCCGGAGCGCCTCGTTCTTCGTCTCGCGGTAGACGAGCCACAGCAGGCCCGGCCAGAACCCGGCCGTCCACCAGTAAGGCGGCTCCAGCTTGTACTCCCCCTGTACGGAGGCATGCGGGAACCGGTCCCCGATGCGGCCGCTGATTCTTGTAACCTTGGCCGTCGTCCGGCTCCACGCCTCCCGTACCCAATCCGGCTGACTCTTCGTCCCGTTCATGTCCTCATCCCCCTATTCGCCGGCAGCTGCTGCCGGCCTTTAGCCATGCTCACTTCCTGTTCGTATCGATCATCTTCTGCGTCCGGATCCGCGCGTTCGAGATCATGGCGTCCAGGCTTATCTGGTCCAGCATCAGCTTCTCGAACTCTTCGTTGACCACCCGGTATACATCCGCCTGAAACGGGGCGGGCGTCACGAGCTTCGGCGCTTTGGCCTCCGCCAGCACGGCCTTCAGGGAAGCCGTGTCGACGAGCTCCGGCGACCGGCTTCCCGCTGCGGTCCGCTCAATGATCCGCTCCAGCGTCCCGCTGTCCACCCCCGTCCACGAGGGAATATACTTCCCCTGCTCGAGCATCCCCTCGGTCGTGTAATAACGGATGAACCGGTACGCCTGCTCCTTGTGCTTCGAAGCCGCCGCCACGGCCATGAAGTCCGTCGTGACGATCGTATAGCCTCCCGGGTCCGACGCCTGATTGCGGGGGTACGGGGCGGCAGCGACATGAAACTTGAGCGGGAACGCCTCCGTTCCTCCGATCTCGGGGTTCATCCAGGAGCCGATCACGATCATGCTGGCCGCTCCGCTGAAGAACTCGGTGCGGTAGTGCAGCTTCCTCGCAATGGCATCGATATAGGGCGTTGCCGACCGGTCGAGCTTCTCCATCCGGTAGCGGATCTCGATGGACCGGCGGAACAGCGGACTGTCCAGATTGGACGTGCCGTCCGCCCGCAGATAATCCGGATTCTCCGGCTGGTTCGCCATCGCGAGCCGGGTGAACTCCGCCCAGCCGTCTCCCCGCGGCCCGTGCAGATAGGTGCCGTAGCGCCCGCCCGCACCGGGGCGGGTCAGCTTCCCGGCGTAGTCCATGAACTCATCCCACGTCCAGTCGGTCGGCACCTTCAGACCCGTTTCGTCCAGATGGTCCTTATTCAGCAGGACATACCAGGGATTGAACTTGCCGGGCAGCGCATACACCTTCCCGCCGAGCTGCGTGTCCACCTTGTATTCCTCGCTGACCCGGTAGCCTTCCCTCCGGATGTATTCATCCAGCGGCGCGGCCATGCCCAGAGCGACCCGCTGGGCATACATGGCGGGCTCGCTGAACATGAGCACGTCCATCTCCTCGCCGGAAGCGGCCGCGAGATCCAGCCGCTTCGCGTATTCCTGGGTGTCCCCGTTCTCGCTCAGATTCACCAGCTTCACGCGGATGTCCGGGTGCCTGGCCTCGAAGGAGGAGATCACCCGGCCCCAGGCCTGCTGCTCTTCGCTTCCAAAGGTGTGGAAGGCAATCGTCACCGGCTCCCGCCCCGGCCCCCCCCCGCTCTCCGTGTCCGTGCCGCCTCCGGGCATGCAGCCGGCCAGCAGGCACAACACAGCCCCAGCGCTCACACACCGCATCCGTCTCATCCATGCTGTTGTTGTCATATACGCCCCTTCGGCGGGTGCAGCCGGAGCGCGGGCCCCGGCACACCCGCTCATTATAGCAAGCCGGCACCGCGGAGGAATCACGCTATATTGACTTCTCCTGCCGGTATTTTGACTATCCGCCGCTAGGCCTTGACCGGTGCCGTTCCCCGGTATTCCTGCGGTGTGACGCCTGCCGCCGCCTTGAACATTTTGATGAAATAGCTGTGGTTGTCGTAGCCGAGCGCCTCGCAGATCTTCGCCACGGACAGGTTCGTGCCGTCGAGCAGCTCCTTCGCCCGGTTGACCTTGGCCCGGTTCACGAACTCGATGAACGTCTCCCCGGTTTCCTTCTTGAACAGCCGGCTGAAATAGCTCGGGTTCATGTACAGGTGCTCGGCCACCTCGTCGAGGGAGATCTTGCGGTTCAGGTGCTGCGAGACATAGTGGCAGGCATCGAGCACCTCCGTCCGCTTGCTGAGCACCTTGGCGTCCCGGGCGGCGGTAAGCGAGGATTCGAAGAAGCCGTTCACCCAGGCTTCGATCTCATCGAGCGTATCCATCTCCAGGAGCTCCTTGTGCAGGATCTCCACCGAATAATGGTTGCGGAACAGCTGCATCGACTGCAGCTTCAGCTTGAGATCCAGCACCAGCTTCAGCACCCAATCCTTGACCGTCTCCGGACGAAACTTCTCCGCCCGCAGGTACCCCGTCCAATAGGCCAGAACCGGCTGCACCGTGGCCGCGCCGCCCTCTAGGAGGACCCCGCGGAAGCCGCTGGCCGCCTCATCGTAGCAGGAGAACAGGTCCGCCTCGGAGAAGGTCATCTGCTCCCGCTTCTCCATCGACTGCTGCCGCATATAGAAGCGCTGGCCCGACGCGCCGAGCAGCCCGGTCAGCTCCTGCTTCAGTCCGGAGGGCTCCCCGCAGGTCCGACCGATGATGAAGGACAGCTTGAGCTTGAGCGCCGCATAGACCGTCGACTGCACCCTGGCCAGCAGCTTGACCGCCTCGTCGTACGGGTTGGTTTTGATCCCGCCCGGCGCGGGGATGAGAATGAAGGAACGGAGCACGTCATAGGTGAAGTTCACCGCGCCCCGCTCATCGGCCCCGAGAATTTCTTCGAGAATATTATTGACGGCGAAGCGCAGCACGTCATCGGTAACGAACCGCTGCCGCGCCAGGCGCTGGTCATCGATATAGCATGCCACCGGCAGACACACCCGATCCTGCAGCCTCAGCCCGAACGCCTCCGCCTCCTGGAGCCAGGCCTGCCCGTCCAGGATCGGCTCGTGAATCGTCCCGCGGAGGAAGGTCTCCTTATGCCGCTCCCGGTTGCGGTCGATCATCTGCCGCATCCGGTTCTGCCGCTCAACCCCCTTCGTCTCCTCATCCAGAGAGGCCTTGAACTGGGCGAGCAGCTTCTCCATGTCTTCCGGATCGAGCGTATCCTTCACGAGGTAATCCTGTACGCTCAGCTTCATCGCCTGCTGGGCATAATGGAACTCGCTGTGGCAGGAAAGAATGGCGAAGCGCGTCCTCGGCTCAAGCTCCTTCAGAGCCCGGATCAGCTCCAGGCCGTTCATGCGCGGCATGCCGATGTCCGTCACCACAATATCGGGCATCATCTTCTGCGCCGCCTCCAGCGCCACCGCCCCGTTCTCATAGGTGCCCGTCAGCGTCAGCCCGAGCTTCTCCCACGGGATGGTATTCGCCAGGAATTCCAGCACCGGGTAATCATCATCCACCAGCATGACCTTGTACATGCGGCTCCGCCTCCTCCTGCTTCGGAATATACATCGTAATGACCGTTCCCGCTCCCTCCGTGCTGTCGATCACCATCCGGAAACGCTCCCCGAAGGTCATCCGCATCCGCTCGTATACGTTGGAGAGCCCGATGGAAGAGAAGCCCTTCTTGTCGGGGCCTGCCGCCTCTTCCCCCGGCAGGGCCGACAGCCGCCGGCGCAGCCTCTCCAGCTTCTCCGCATCCATGCCCTGCCCGGTATCCCGGACGCGGATGCGGATCAGGTCCGCCTCCTCCGGCGAGGCCTCGAGGAAGACCGTGCCGGCCTGCTGGTTCAGGCCGTGGATGAGCGCATTCTCGATCAGCGGCTGCAGGAAGAAGCGCGGCACCCGCTCCAGATACACCTCCGGGGCAATGTCCACCTCGAGGACAGCGGTTTCTTTTTGGCGCATATTCATCAGCTTCATATAATCGATCACGGTCTCCACCTCGTCGTGGAGGGGAATGCTTCCCTGGTCCTGGATCGTCATCCGCAGCAGCTTGGAGAGCGAAGCAATCATCTCCGCACTCTCCCGGTCCCCGCGCCCGAGCACCTTCATCCGGATCGAATTCAGCACGTTGAACAGAAAATGCGGATTGATCTGCGCCTGCAGCATGCTCAGCTCCGCCTTCCGCTTACGCGCCTGGGTCTGCGTAATCTCCTCGATCATATCGGAGATGCGCTCGAGCATGCCGTCGAACGATTTGCCGAGGCGGCCGATCTCATCCATCCCGCGGATCGACGAGCGGACGCTGAGATCCCCCTTCTGCACCTCCACGGCCACCTTGTCCAGCTTCACCAGCGGCTTGGTGAACGCCCGCAGCGCCACCATCAGGAGGATGAAGAAGAGCACGAAGGAGACGAGCTGGAACAGGAACACGTTCTGAAAAATCGCATTGATCTTGGTCACCGCCGTACGGTACGGCGTCAGCGAAACGAGCTTCCAACCGTTGACGCTGAAGGAGATCGGGTGCTGCGAGATCAGGTAGTCGGTGCCGTCCCGGCGCACGATATCCCGCTCCGGCTCTCCCTCCGCCTGTTTCAGGTAGGCGAAGTCCGTCCCGATATGCCCCGCATCCGTATGCGACAGCACCCGGTCGTCCCGATCGAGGAGCATCACCTCCTGGCCGGCGGCGAGGCGTTCGAAATACCGGTGAATCCGGCTCTCCATGATCGTGACGACTACATAGGCGTAGATCGTGGAGTTGTCGGAGCTCTGGTTTCTCAGCGCGCGGACGACCGTCAGCTGGTACGGATTTCTCCCTTTCTCCGACAGGAACTGGGTAGGCAGCGTGCCCGGCCAATAGGAATGATAGCCGTACACCCCGTTCGCCTGCCGGAGCCACGGCTCCTTCAAGATCCGGGCCGGGGCATATTCATAAGCCGGATAGTTCGTAAAGTACATGCCGTTCGGCAGCACGATCGTCAGGTAGACGCTTTCCCCGGCCGCCGTCAGGCTGTCGATCTTGTACCGCACCACACTGCCTGTGGTGTACTGCTCGTTCGTTAACCGGTCCTCACTGTAAACGGTGTCATTGAGCTGTTTCAGGGCCATTTTGAGATCGATGTCTTCCTGGATGTAATTCAGAAGATAGGTCATGTACTCCAGCGTGTTGGATACATGGCCGTCAATGAGCTCCAGCGTCTGCTTCGCACCCGATACCGCCTGCTCCTTCACTGCATCGCGGGTGAGCAGGTTGTACACGACGAGTGTAACGAGAGCCGGAAGCAGGATGCACAAGACCGACACGAGGGTCAGCTTGGTGCGAAATGAGGTAATGGAGAACGGTCTGAACCTTCGCCCAAACAGAATCATGCGGGTCGCCTTCCTTGTCTGCCATCCGTGATCGGGGGCTCCAGATGCCCTGCCGAAGCGGGGGTTATAGGTACATTATAGGCCAGGACCCGGCAGCACGATAACGTTATTTTGACATCTCTTAGAATTATTTTGACTACTTGGGGGGAGGCCGATGCATCGGGGAACAAAGTGCGGTTATAATCGAGGCAAGTTTCAGAAGGAGCTTATGACGGAAGGAAAGGAAACCCTACAATGAAATCGCAGCCTATTGTGAACAATCCGCTGGTAACAAGAGAAGATCTCATCCTGGCCTTCAGACAGCTCAGCGCTCCCCTGCTCCCGTATTACAGTCCTGGCTCGGCCCGGCTCGAGCTCGGCGGCACGGCAGCAAGCTACCCGAGGGAGGTCGCCGGCTACGAAGGCTTCTCCCGTGTCCTGTGGGGGCTGGTTCCCCTCCTCGCGGGCGGAGAGACCAGCGAGCTGCTCGAGACCGTGCTGGAAGGCATCCGCAGCGGCACGGATCCGGGGCATGAGGAATACTGGGGAACGGTGCACGACTATGACCAAAAATCCGTGGAGATGGCCGCCTTCGGCCTCGCTCTCGCGCTGGTCCCGGAGCTGCTGCGGGAGAAGCTGTCCGGCGAAGAGCTCGAGCGGCTGGCCGCCTGGCTCCGGCAGATCAACGGACGGAAGCTGTGGGACTGCAACTGGCTGTTCTTCCGCGTCATCGTGCAGATCGGCTTCAAAAAAGCGGGGCTCCCCTACGATGCCGAGCTGACCGGGCAGACGCTCGATGAGATCGAGCGCTTCTATCTCGGGGACGGCTGGTATGCCGACGGCGTGGGCGGACACAGCGACTACTACGTTCCGTTCGCCATTCACTATTACGGGCTGCTCTACGCCAAGCTGATGGAAGCGGAGGACCCGGAGCGCTCCCGGCTGTACAAGGAGCGGGCCGCTCTGTTCGCCCGCCGGTTCCTCCACTGGTTCGCCGAGGACGGCTCGGCGCTGCCGTACGGCCGAAGCCTTGCTTACCGGTTCTCCCAGTCCGCGTTCTGGAGCGCGCTCGTGTTCGCCGGGGTGGAGCCTTACCCCCTGGGCGTGACCAAGGGCCTCATCCTCCGCAATCTGCGCTGGTGGTTCGCCCAGGGGATCTTCGCCCCGGACGGGACGCTGACGATCGGGTATGCGTACCCGAACCTGATCATGGCCGAGAACTACAATGCTCCCGGATCGCCCTACTGGGCGCTGAAAACGTTCCTGCCGCTGGCGCTGCCGGCGGATCATCCGTTCTGGACGGCCGAGGAGCTGCCGATGCCTGAGCCGGAGGAGAGCCTCGCTGTACAGCACGCGCCCCACCTGGTCTTCCGCCGCGCAGACAGCGGGAAGGTGCCTCACGTGCTTGCCTTCAACTCGGGACACGGATCTTCGAACGAGCATACGCATACGTCCGCCAAGTATGAGAAGTTTGCCTACTCCACCCTCTTCGGCTTCAGCGTGCCGCGGGCCGAATGGGGACTCGCCCAGGGGGCGTTCGATTCCATGCTGGCGCTGAGCGAGGGAGACAACCTGTACCGCGTGAAGCGGCGCTGCGAAGAGGCCCGCATCACGGACGACGGCCTGATCTACGCGCGGTGGAAGCCGTGGGCGGATGTCGAGGTGCACACGTGGCTTGTGCCGGGCACCCCGTGGCACATCCGGGTCCACGGCATCCGGACCGCCCGCACGCTGGATGCGGCCGAAGGCGGGTTCGCGCTCGGCATCGAGCGGAGCGGCGGAGTCTCCGCCGGACCGGTGGAGACGGCGGTGCGGGAGGATGCCGCGTACGCGGCGTGGGCCGGCACCGCCAGCGGCATCCTGCGGCTGTACGGCAGCGGCGGTACCGCCGAGCTCATCCAGCCGAACGCGAACACGAACCTGCTGCACCCCCGCACGGTGATCCCGACGATCCGGACGCGGATAGAGCCCGGCGTGACCTGGCTGGCGTCGGCCGTCTACGGTGAAGGGGGCGTCAGCGGAGGAGCGGGAAGCTGGGAGGCGGCTCCGATGGCGCTGGTTACCGGCGGGGAGCTGGTGATCTACGCGGAGGCGGACGGTTCAGGCGAGCCGCTGCTGCGCAGGCGGCTGGAGCTCTGAAGCCGCGGGGGCAGCTGCAGCGAGCTTACCGGCGGACGGCTGGTAAGCTACGCGGAGGCGGACGGTTCCAGCGAGCCGCTAGTCGGCTGGATCGTAAGTAAGCTGCAGATTCGAGTGCTGCGACAGGGTGAATAGTACTGGAAGCAGCTCGGGCTGGGAGCTGGGGAGCTGCCTGAACTTTTTGGCGCCAGTTACCTCCCCTTCCCACCGGGCTCCCCCGCTGGAAGCGGATGTCGGTACAACCTCCGGCCGGCAGCTCCTGTGAAGTGAATAACGTAAAAGAAGCAGACTGCCCGGCGGCAGCCTGCTTTTCTTCTCTCATGTGCAGTAATAGTGCTTCATGCCAGCCTCGGCTTAGTCGCCCAGACGCTCGCACTCTTCCTCGAGCGCGCCAGCCGCTCTGCTTGCGCTGAGCGTGTCGCCCGTTTCATATGCCTGCGTCACCGCCGCTCTTGCGTGGCGGATCGAGTTGTCCGCCTGCTCGATCAGCTGATCGGTCGGATGCTCCATTGCCTGAGATACGGCATTATGGGCGTGCTGCACCGCGTTGTCCGCCTGCTGGGTCTTTTGGTTTGCCATAGTCTGCACCTCCTCCCTGTTTGGAACCCGTTTTAATATGGGGTTTTCCAAACGGGGTTATGCATCCAGGGCAGTGACCGGCTGACAGGCTAAAAGACTTCAATCGCATCGATATTCACCGGCACCGACCCCCGGTCATACTGCAGCTTGAGGGTCGAACTCTCCGGTATGGGCACGTAGATCAGCTTAGAGGCGTACCGTCCGGTCCAGGCACCTGTAGAGTCGAAGGACACGCTCTGCGCGTAGGCCCCGTTGATATACAGGTTCATGGTGCCGCTGTTCAGTGCGGCATAGCGCACGCGGATGATTTTGCCCGGGATGTAGTGATTATAGAACTGCAGGTTATCGCCATAGTTGTCGATATAGCCGACAGCCCGGCCGCCGGATGCCGCACTGTCCTCATACATTCCGATACTGCCCTCGCTCGGCAGCAGCTCCAGACCTTCCGCTTCGACGGCGGTGTGATTCACCTTCAGGGCCTGCGCCGGAACCAGCTTATGCCCTGTCGTCCCGTCACCGAGCTGGCCCGAGTAGTTCTTGCCCCACAGGTAGACCATCCCCTAGCCGATCACGGCCGCGCTGTGGTCATGGCCCGCAGTGATCATCTGCACTCCGTCGATATAAGGAATCCGCTGCGGCATGACGACTTCAGCAGCGGAAGTAGCGAGCTGGTCGAACTCATTGCTGCCCCAGGACCAGAGGGTGCCGTTCTTCAGCAGCGCCAGGCTGTGGTTCTTGCCTGCCGCGATGGACCGCACGCCCGCAATGCCGCGGACCTGAACGGGAGTGGACCGGTTCTCCTTCGTGCCGTCGCCGAGCTGGCCGCGGGCATTGTTCCCCCACGCCCAGACATTGCCGTCCTTCGTCAGGGCCAGGTTGAAGTTATCTCCCGCAGCGACCGAGACGACCGACTCGAGACCTGCGATCTGGACCGGCTCATAGGAGACCGCGATCCGCGACCTGGAGTTCGAGCTGGAAGGTATGCGGTTCGGCCTCCGCCTCCGGTGACCGATCGTTTTGGCAGGGCGTCCGGAATGTTCGTTTTAAAATAACGGAAGTGAGGTATCTTATTGAGCGATTTCCCTCCATTTCCCGGAAAATAGCGGAACTCCGATGCCTTATAAGGGGAAAACGAGCCTGGAAACGGTGCTCTTCCCTACAATAGCGCATCTGAGTTCCTTTAATTCTAATGGGAACCATCAAAAAGTGGAAATAGCGCACCGTACTTCCGCTATTTTCATAGACGGCTTTGCGCGCCAGCAGAATCGAGCCCTGAAGAGATATAACTTCTAAATTTTAAAGCCCGGCCGGACCCAAGGTCCAGCCGGGCTTTCGCATGTGAAGCGGGCGTGCCCTCCCCTTGTTCGCCAAGGGACGTCAGCCCCCCCTCAATCGTACTTGGACGCCGGCCGGGTCGAGATCTCGAACTGGAAGAGCACCGGCGTATCGTTCTGCGCCGTGATGGAATACCACGTGCCGCTCGTCGGAATCGTGATGCCTAGCGCCCCGCTCGCCCTGGACACATCGTCGGAGAACGTGTCGAGCTCCCGGGCCTCGACATCGAAGATCATGCCGACGGTCTGGCCGTCCGTCAGGTAGTACTTGGAATCATGCAGCACATAATCGAGGTAGATGTCGTGGGGATAAGTGGCACTGCTCGAGATGTTGTACTGCCCTGTGGAAGAAGGATAGTAGAAGGTCTGCGAGCCGAGCTTCACCCGGAAGCGCCACTCATCGGTCCCCGACTCGTTGTTGCCTCGTACGCTGATGCGCTTCAGCTTCACCGTCACCATCGTGCAGGCGCAGTAGCCGTCGCCCAGCGCGGCCGTGTCCCCGGGCTGCACCGGCTTCAGCTGGTCGAGCCACTGGACACCCGGTGCCGTCAGATCCACCGCCGGCGCATTCGTCTCGATCTTCGGCGGCTTCGGCTCCTCCGCCTTCGCCTTGTGCCCGCCCTGCGCTCCCGGCGCATCGTCGTCCGCATCATCGTCGACGAAGCCCGCTTGGTTCACGTGCTCGGCGGGCGTTCCCTTCGGTCCTCCGCCCGGCTTCTCTACCGATGGCGCCGCCGATACGCTGCCCGCCAGCAGGACGGCACTCAGGGCGGCCAGAACCGCAATCCGTTTCATCATCCCAATCACTCCTTCGAGAATAGTTCCACGGAGTAATCGTACGGTTTGCGCGCCGGAGTGACCAGTGACCCCCGTCATCCCCCGGGTCATGCTTCCTGTCATGCCTGCCGTCATGTCCCGGTCATGACGATGCCGTGAGCAAGTCATACGATGATCGTCCGGCCGACCTTCCCCCGCCGCTCGTTACGCAAACAGGCCTTCCAACAGGGAAGGCCATCTTTGACTTTACCGCTGCCAACAACCAGGCGATCGGTTTCCTACACCAGCGGAACCATCCCCTGCTCGATCCAATCCTCCCGCGTCGGGCCGTAAATATCCGGCACCCGCAGACCCGCCTGCCGCATCAGCACCGTCATCTGCCCCCGGTGGTGCACCTCATGCTGGATCAGGATCCGCAGGGTCAGCCCGTTGGGCCACTCCTCCCCGTACAGGTTCACGCGGGTGAAGAGATCCGCATCCGTCCACTGCGTCTGCACGGCTTCCAGCATGGCGGCGGAAGCCCTGCGGTAGGTATCGGCAATGACGGCTGCGGAGCTTGGCGCCTGCTCCTCCCCTTCCGGCGCAGGGAATTCGAGTCCCGTACGCGAGAGCATTTCGTGAATACAAGTGGCGATGTGCCAGCCGAGCTGACCCAGGCTGCGGTAGTCCGGCGCGATCTTCTGCTGAAGGGAGCTGTCGGTCAGGGCATCCAGGATACGCTGGGTGGAAGCGGATTCGTTCTTCCATGAATCGGCGAATTCAGATAGGGTCTTAAACATAAAGTGAATAACCTCCTTAAGATTCGTTACGGGTCTCTGAGCCGTATATGCCCTTATCTTACAACGGCAACCCTGACAGCCTTATGTCAGCGATGGTTCGCGGACAAATATTTCTTGGGCGGATGTGGAAAGATAGTAACGAATTTCTTTCACCGATCGCGCTACAGGAAAGGGACGCAGGACCATGCTCAATAAGTCGGTGATATCTCCGAACCAGCTGCTGGCCATGATCATTCTCTTCGAGTTCGGCACCGCTCTGGTCATCCCGATCGGGGGGCAGACCAATCAGGGCATCTGGCTGTCCATCTGGGCCGCGCTGCCGGGGGGATTGCTCATCTACCTGATGTTCGATTACCTGCTGCGCCAATACCCGAATATGATTCCGAGCGAATACATGGCCGTCCTGCTCGGGCGCTATCTGGCCTGGCCCATCTCTCTGCTGTACATGCTGCACTTCCTGTATATCGCCTCCCGCAATCTCAGGGAAGCCGGGGACCTCTTGATCGCGTCCTCGTATGACCAGACGCCGACCCTGGTGATCCATCTCGCTATGATCGTCGCTGCGGTCTATGTTCTGCAGAAGGGGGTCGAGGTCTTTTTCCGCTTGGCCCAGATCTATCTGATCATCATGATCTGCGCAGGAGGACTCGGCAATCTCGTCATCCTGTTCTCGGGGCAGATCGACCCGGCGAATCTTCAGCCGATCACCGGCGAGGGCTGGCGGACGGTCCTGGGAGCCGCCTACCCGTTCATCCTCATGTTTCCCTTCGCCGAAATCGCCGCGTTCAGCACGGTGCTGCCCCGGCTGAACCAGGTCCGGATGGCAAGAAAAACGGGAATCCTCGCCATGGTCCTCAGTGCCGTCGGGCTGAGCCTCACCCATGCCGTCGAAATGTCCGTGCTCGGCTCGGACCTGTATTCCCGCTCGACCTTCCCGTTGTTCACCACGATCGGGCTGGTCGAGATCGCGGACTTTCTGCAGCGGCTCGATGCGCTTGTGCTCCTGACGCTGATCATCGGCGTTTTTTTCAAAATGTCCATGTACATCTACAGCGCTATGGCTACGGCGGCCTATCTGTTCCGTATTGAGGATGAACGCAGGCTGGCCTACTCCGCAGGCATTACCGTTCTGTTCATGTCCATTCTCATGGCTCCGAACTTCCTGGAACACAAGGAAGAGGGAAGGACACATCTGACCCTGGTACTTCCGATCTATATGGTGGTTATTCCCGCCCTGCTCATCCTCCTTCACCTGCTCCGCAGGCGGTTCGGCTTCAAGTAATCATTCCAGTCCATCAGGAAAGCGGGTGACCAGGCTATGTTTCCTTGGAACCTGAAAGGCAGCCGCCTTCGTACGCAGTCCGATACCGGCGGGAAGCCCGGATCCGACTCCCCCAAAGAGGGAAAACAGCCGCTGTCCCTCCGGCTTGACGAGAACCTGAGCCGGATCCGGGAGGAACTCGGGAACAGCCCGGATATTACCATACGGAGCTTTAAGGTAGACGGCTTTGACGTGCAGGCCGCTGCCGTTTATACCGACGGCATTACCGACAAGACCATGGTGAGCAATTTTATACTCCACAGCATCATGTCCTCCTCCCTCCATAAGCGTGCGGACTCGGGCCATTCTTCGCTGTCCCGGCATATCAGGGACAACGCCTTGGCGGTCGGGGAAGTCAGCACAGCCCGCGACTGGCAGGAGTTGATCCTGGCCGTTCTCTCGGGCGATACCGTGCTGCTGGTGGACGGCTCGGCGGAAGCGATGGTCTGCGGCACGCGGGGCGGGGAGATGCGGAGCGTGACCGAGCCCTCCTCCCAGGTCGTCATCCGCGGGCCGAAGGACGGCTTCACGGAGTCGATCGCGACCAATGTGGCCCTGGTGCGCCGCCGCATCCGCAGTCCCCACCTGCTGCTCGAGAGCATGAAGCTCGGTGCCGTCACCCAGACAGATGTGGCGATCATGTATATCCGGGGACTGGCCAACGACAAGATTGTGGAGGAAGTCCGCCGGCGGCTTCATGCCATTGAGACTGACGCCATTCTGGAATCAGGCTATATCGAGCAGTTCATTGAGGACGATACGTCCACCCTGTTCCCGACGCTCTACAACACCGAGCGCCCGGATTCGATTGCCGGGAATCTGCTCGAAGGCCGGATTGCCGTGTTCGTGGACGGCACGCCGTTCGTGCTCATCGCTCCGACAACCTTCTTCATGTTCTTCCAGTCGGCGGAGGATTATTACCAGCGGTTCGAGGTTGCCACGGCGATCCGTGTCCTGAGACATGCGGCCTTCCTGATCTCCCTGTTCGTGCCGTCCATCTATATCGCCGCCATTACGTTCCACCACGAGATGGTCCCGACGCTTCTGCTGATTTCGCTGGCGGCCCAGCGGGAGGGAGTGCCTTTTCCGGCTTTCATCGAAGCCATGATCATGGAGGTCACCTTCGAAATTCTGCGCGAGGCCGGGATCCGCATGCCGCGGGCCATCGGCCAAGCCGTATCGATCGTCGGGGCGCTGGTGCTCGGCCAGGCCGCCGTCGAGGCGGGCATCATCTCTTCCGCCATGGTCATTGTCGTGGCCCTCACGGGCATCTCGAGCTTCTCGACACCGGCCTATAATCTCTCCCTGTCGATCCGGCTGATCCGCTTCCTGATGATGGCCTGTGCGGGGCTGCTCGGGTTCTACGGCATCATGATCCTGAGCATCATTCTGCTGGCTCATATGTGCGCCCTGCGCTCCTTCGGCATTCCGTACATGACACCCTTCGGGCCTTTCATTATGCAGGACCAGAAGGATTCGCTCCTCCGGATTCCGCTCGGCTCGCTCTTCTCCCGCCCCCGGCTCGTGAACCAGAAGAATACGATCCGGATGGAACCCGCGGGCTCTTCCGACGACTCGAAGGATGGAGGGAATGCCTCATGAAAAAGCGTGCCGGGCTGCAGCTGGTACTGGTGCTTGCTCTGCTGCCGCTGCTTGCGGGCTGCTGGAACTCCCGGGAGCTGAGGGACCTGGCGATCGTGGTCGGGATGGGCATCGATAAGGCCGCGGGCGGAGAAGGCTACCGACTCTCGTTCCAGATCATGAATCCCGGCTCGTCTTCCCTGGGCGCCAAAGGCGGTGGCGGCGGCGATGCCAATACGATCTCCGTCTATTGGGCCGAGGACAAAAGCCTGTTCGGGGCCCTGCGCAAAGCCTCCCAGAAGGTGCCCAGGCAGCTCTTCTTCGCCCACATCCAGCTGCTTGTCATCGGGGAACCGCTCGCCAAGGAAGGTCTGCGGGAGCTGTTCGACTTCTACGAGAGGAGCCATGAGCTCCGCCTCAATACGCCGGTTCTCGTATCCCGCGGAGTCGACGCGAAGGCCGTGCTGAATCTCACCATGCCTCTGGAGCCGAGCTCCGCGCTCGGCAATGCGAAGCGCATCCGGAACACATCCCGGGTATGGGCGCATAATGCCGAGATGGAAGTCACGGATATCATCAAAAGCTTAAACCGGTCCGGCAGCATGGCGATCAGCGGGATTAAGATCGAAGGCGACCGGCGCAAGGGCGGCACCAAAGCGAACTTGGAGAAAGTCGAGCTTCCGGCGCATGCCGAGATTCAGGGAATGGCTCTGTTCAAGGAGGGCAAATGGGCGGGATGGGCCGACGGCACCGAGGCCCGCGGGCTGATCCGGGTGCTCGACAAAGTGAAGGGAACCATTGTCGCCCTGCCCTGCGGCAAGCAGGAGGACGGCATTTCCTTAGAAGTCATACAATCGAAAACCAACGTAACCTACCGCATGGAGAACGGTTCTCCTGCTTTTCAAATCCACGTGAAGGAAGAAGGCAATCTCAATGAAATCCGCTGCCCCATCGATCCGAGCCAGAGGTCCGAGGTCGTGAAGCTGCAGAAAGAATGGGCGGACGCGGCGAAGCGGGAGATCGAGAAGGCTGTTCAAGGGGCACAAAGCCGGCGGAGCGATTACCTGGGATTGGACCGGATTGTGGAAAGCACGGATATGAAGTCGTGGAAGAGCATGGAGGAAAATTGGCCCTCCCTGTTTGCGGAAGCGAAGGTGGAGGTGTCCGTCGAGACCTTCATCCGCAGGACCGGGATGAGGTCGACGCCATACCTGCTCAAGAAGTAACGGTTTAAGGGGAATCGGGGGAGCTGCGCTTTGTTTGGCCGGAGGCCGTCCGGGCCTTCCAGAAGGTATAGCCCCAATGAACTGCCGGAAGCACCAGAAGGAGCAGCACGATCACATAGTCAGTTACCGTCAGGACGGAGTAGGACTCCCTTAGGATCATGACAGCTTCCGGCAAGGTCAGGCCGGACACCATGTCGATCATGACCAGATAGAGCAGACCGGCGCCGAACATGCAGAGGGTGACGAACAACATTTTTACCATACACTCAACTCCCTGCCTCTTGTGATGCTGGTTAGGATTTCCTAAATGCAAACCGGCTAAACAGAAAGGTTATCCGGTACCGTAAGCCGGCCTCCACTCTCTACGATGCGGAGGAAGACCGGGCGCTCGTCCGGAGTCCGGTTGGGCGTGTGCACGGTGAGCACGAGCGGCCCCTCGCTGTGCGGCCGGAGAGGGCCGGTCAGCGCCTCCGACACGAGCACCGCGGTGCCGAGCAGCCCGTTGTCGCTGCGCCGGAAGGTCGCGAACATGTAATATCGGCCTTCCGCCGGAACGGTCAAGTTGGGTTCTGCCCCGCTCCTGCGGCCGCCCTGTTACGCATAGGCCGGGACGACGACCCCAATGTCGAGCAGGGTGACAAGGCGCCCTCCGGCCAGCTGCAGCTGTTCGTTCCCCTTGACCGTCACTCCGATCTCGCTTCCCCTGTAAATGACACTTCCCTGCACCGTCCGCACGCTCATGCCGACGAGCGACTGCAGGTTCCCGCTGCGGTCGGTCACGGCCCGCGTTCCCGCCGGGAAGCGGAGATGCTCCTCGCCGTCCCGGTAGAGGACCGCCTCCTCCCGCGTATTCACAAGCTCATACGTGACGCCGTCCACGATCCGGCTGTAGGCGGTCGCCTCCGCGACCTCCCGGCCGTGATCCATCGCGTAAGGCACGAGCCCGGTGAACCAGAGCTCTCCCCCCGGCATGGGCAGAATGCCGCAGAGCCGCTCCACATAATCGAGCAGGCACAGGATCGCCGGCGAATACGATTCGGTGTAGCCCTCTTCCCCGGTCCAGGGGCTCAGGCACTGGCCGAACCGGCGCATCCGGCTCATTGCGGAGAGGATCGGCTGCAGCACCCATGTCAGCTCCACATGCCGGCCGTGATGCTCGAACGCATGCGGCGCCCGGATCAGGCTCAGGAAGTTCACCGCACCGGCCCAGGTGTTGTAGCTCGAGAAAGGGTCGAAGCGCGGATCGTCCATCGCTACCGAGGTGAACGGGTACTTGGCGAAGAACTTGCGGGTATTGAGCAGATACCTGCGCAGCGCCTCATCGAAGAAAGCCCGGTCCCCGATCTCGCACGCCAGCACCCGCAGCAGCACGTCGGACTGCACCCGGACCTGCTGTCCGCTGCGGTCCAGATCGTAGAAGAAGCCGTCCTCTTCGTGATAGCAGTGACGCAGCAGGCTGCGTTCGCTCTCTTCCGCCCTGGCCTTCCAGGCCTGCGTCGTGTCTCCCAGCTCCTGGGCGATCCGCGCCAGATAGTGCCGCTGGCAGGCCGCATTCGCCGTCAGGTCGGGCGCCACAAAGGGAAGAACCGGGGAGTCCGGCCAGCACTCTCTCGGATCGCCGAGATGCGGCGTGTCCGGCACATGCCAGAAGCGCGGCGACAGGTCGTGGCCCGTATCGAAGGTGCAGAACGCTTCGACCCCGCCGGTTCCCCGGGTGTTCCGCCAGGCGGCCAGCCACCCGTCGAACCGCTGCATGGCCCCGTACATTTTGCTTAAGAATTCCCGGTTCCGGCCGTTCAGCAGATAGTGGTTCCACACGCTTCTTGCCAGGGGGGTCACCATCTGAATCTGCCTGTACGAAGGGCCGCTGCCCGTGATCTTGTAGGGCATGAGCCCGTCCTCCCTCTGGTAGTCCGCGAACAGCCCGAAGGAAGCCTCGGACACCGACGGGATAAACCGCGAGAGAATCTCCGCGTTGATCGTCCCCGTGCTCTCCAGCCAGCAGCCAAGATAGACGCCGCCCTCATGGAGGATGGGCGCCTCCCCGCCGGCCGGAACAATGCAGTCCAGCAGCTTGCGCAGCGCCGTGTAATAGACCTCCTCGAAGTCCTCCGAGGAAGAGGCGAATTTGACGCCGGAGCCTTTCCACTCCCCGAGCACCGCGGCATCCGATTCCTTTTTCAAAGCACCGACCTTCGCCCCTGTATCCGTCTGTCTCAGCCGATCAAGCAGCTGCAGCCCCATGCTCATTCCGATCCGCCCCGCTTTCCTCTATGGATGTTCCCCGTTCCGGCGCAGGGAACAGGCTGCCCTGCGGAGCCTCTCCCCTGTTCCACCGGCCCGGCGGTCTACTTGTTGTTGTTGAAAATCTTGACCGTGCCGTTATAGAAGTCCTCGACGCCCTTCTGGACGTCCTTCTTGCCGAAGCCGATCTCCTGCACCGTCGTTTCGGCCAGCTTGGAGAACTCCGTGAAGCCCGGCAGGTTGTAGCTGACCTTCACCGGTTCCTTCTTGCCCGCTTCGGACACCCGGCTCGTGTAGTCGTAGATGATCTGCTCCACCGGATTCGCCTCTTTCTTGAGCAGATCGCGCATGGCCGCCGTCACCGGGACCCCGCGGTCGTTGCCCAGGATCTTGGCCGCATCCGGGTCGTTGATGAAGAAATTCATGAGCTGCGCCACTTCCTTCGGATGCTTCGTCTTCGCGTAGCCGGAGAGGCCCTGGCTCGATTCGAAGATAACGGCCGTGCCCTTCGGGCCTCTCGGCAGCTGCACCAGGGTCAGCGCATCCTTGGTCAGGTTCTGGTGGGCGACGAGCTGGTTGGAGGAGATGAGCCCCATCGCCGCCCGGCCCGTGACGATCAGGGATTTGCTCGTGTCCGCCGGCGGGTTCGAGACCTGCTGCTCCGGCGTCACCACCCCGCCCTCCTTGTGCATGCGCTCCCAATACTGGAACCACTCCTCGATATCCTTGGCCTCGAAGCCCAGGGCGTTGTTCTCCATATCGTAGAGCTGCTTGCCCCTCTGCTTCAGGAAAATATCCATGCCGTCGACCGTGAAGTCATACGTGCCGTAATACCCTTTGCCCAGCTTCTCCGCCAGCTCCTTGCTGATCCGGGCATAATCGTCCCAGGTCCACCCGTCCTTCGGCACTTCCATGCCGGCCTTCTTGAACAGCTCTGTGTTGACGACAATCCCCCGGGCGTTGGCCCCTGCCGAGATGTGCTGCAGCTTGCCCTTGATCGTCCCGTAGTCGATCATGCCCTTGTCCATGTCGCTCAGGTTGAGCTCTTTGCCGACATAGGGCTCGAGTTCAAGCAGCACGCCCTTGTTGGCGTAATCCACCACGTTGCCGCCAAGGAAGAACACGTCCGGGGCTGTACCGGAAGCCAGCTGGGTATTAAGCTTGTCGAAGTAACCGGAGCTCGGAGCGAACTCCCCGATCACCTTGACATTCGGGTGCTTCTCCTCGAATTTGCGCAGCGCCTCGTTCGTGCGGTCCGCCCGTTTCTGGTCGCCCCACCACATGATGCGCAGCTCCACGGCTTCCGTCTTCCCCTGCTCCGTTCCGCCGCTGGTTCCCGCAGCCGTCCCCTGGTCTCCCGTACCGCCGCCGCAGGCGGACAGCGTGCCGGCCAGCATGGCCAGCGCCATGAATCCGTATCGTTTTTTCATCGAGTGTTTCGCCCCTTTTTCCTATTCGGATGGATAAATTGTCGGATCGGTACATTCCAGGCCCCCCTGCTTACTTGAGCCCCGTTGTCGCGATCCCGTCGAGAAAGTACTTCTGGAACGACAGGAATATCGTCATGATCGGCAGCAGGGACAAGACCGACATCGCGAGCAGTGCGCCCCAGTTCGATTCCCCCGACGGGTCGAACAGCGACCGGATCCCGAGCTGCACCGTGAAGAGCTGCACTTTATTGAGATAGATCATCTGGCTGAAGAAGTCGTCCCACGACCAGATGAAGGTGAAAATCGCCGTGGTGATCAGCGCCGGTACGAGCAGCGGCCCGATGATGCGGAAGTAGATCTGGGACTGCGAGCAGCCGTCGATCACCGCACTCTCGTCGAGCTCCTTGGGCAGCCCCCGGATGAACTGGACCATGAGCAGGATGAAGAAGGAATCATGCGCGAGCCACTTCGGAACGATGAGCGGCAGGTACGTGTTGATCCACTCGAACTTGTTATAGAGAATGTACTGCGGCACAAGGGTGACATGATAGGGCAGCATGATCGTGACGAGCATCAGCGAGAACCACACCTTCTTGAAGCGGAATTCCAGCCTGGCGAAGGCATAGGCCGCCAGTGAGCAGGTGATCACGTTGCCGAGCACGGAGAGGATCGAGATCTGGGCCGAATTCGCGAAGAAGCGGGCGAACGAGATGCCCTGCAGGCCTTTCCATCCCGTAATATAGTTGGATAAAGTGACCTCCTTCGGCCACAGGCTCGTGTCGGAGAAGATCAATGTATTCGGCTTGAACGAGCTGCTCAGCAGCCACAGCACCGGGTAGAGCATCAGGATGCCGATGGCGATAATCACCGCATGCCTGCCGATCCGGAGGACGGACGCTGCCTGGTTCATGGTTTCATCCCCTTTCCTCCTTGCCGTCCCCGTAGAAGACCCAGTACTTCGAGGTCACGAACACCAGGGCCGTGAAGGCGCCGATAATGGCGAGCATGATCCAGGCCAGCGCCGAAGCATAGCCCATATCGAAGAATGAGAACCCTTTCAAATACAGGTACAGCGTGTAAAATAACGTCGAGTCAATCGGCCCGCCCCGGCCGTCGCCGATCACATAGCCTGGCGTGAACACCTGGAAGGAATTGATGATGCTCATCACCAGGTTGAAGAACAGCACCGGAGACAGCAGCGGCAGCGTGATCCGGAAGAACTGGCGCACCTTGCCCGCCCCGTCCACCTCGGAAGCCTCATAGAGATCGGCCGGAATCTGCTTCAGTCCCGCCAGGAAGATGACCATGGCCGAGCCGAACTGCCAGACGGACAGCGTGACGATCGTATAGAGGACATAGAGCGGATTGGCGATCCAGGCCGGCCCCTCGATCCCGAAGGTGGCGAGGAAGTGGTTGAAGAGCCCGTCGCCGTCGAAGATTTTTTTCCAGACGATCGCAATGGCCACGCTGCCCCCCAGCAGGGAAGGGATATAGTAGACCGTCCGGTAGATGCCGAGGGCCCGGATGCCTTTGTTCAGCGCCATGGCCACGAGCAGGGCGAAGATCAGGCGGAGCGGAACCGACAGCAGCACATACTGGAACGTGATCTTCAGGGACTGCAGGAAGGAAGCGTCATCGGTGAAAATCTGTACATAATTCTGCAGGCCCAGCCATCTGGGCGAATTGAGCAGGTTGAACTTTGTCAGCGATAAGTAGAACGAGTAGACCATCGGTCCGAGCGTCAGGCAGAAGAAACCGAGCAGCCAAGGCAGCAGGAACAGGTATGCCGTGCGGTCCTGCCGCCATAGAGACGGTCTGCGTGCAGATGCCATGTGTACCCTCCCATCCGTAAGTGATGCGAATTTGTCTCCTGCAGAGAGAGCGCCGCCCGTTTTCTTAAACGGGGCCGCAACATCATCATAAGGGATGGGAGCCCATGGAATGAATGCGATTTCTTCGGCAGTGCGTTATCAATTTTTTCGGGTAGGTGCTTCAGGCTTCTGCCGGTACTCCGACGGGGTGACCCCGTACATCTTCTTGAACTTGGAGCTGAAATAGCTCGGATTGGAGAAGCCGGTCAGCTCGGCGATATCCCACAGACTGAGCTCGCTCTCTTCAAGCAGCTTCAGGGCCTGGGCCATCCGCACCTCGGTCACGTATTGGATGAAGGTCTTCCCGACCTTCGCCTTGAACAGCTCGGAGAAGTACGAGGGATTGTAATTGAAGCGCTCCGCCAGCATCGTCAGGTGCAGCTCGTACATGTAGTTCGCCTCGATGAACGCCTTCGCGGCCCGGATGACCGAGCCCTCCGCATCCTCAGGCTTCTCCCCCATCCCCTCCTGGATGCGGCGGCCGATCCCCGTCAGGAAGGCGGCGGCCTTCTCCACCGTATCCAGGGCAAGCACTTTGTCCGGACGCACCCACAGCTGGTCGGCGCTGTCGAGCTGGACCCCGCCCGCGCTGCCGATCGCATCCAGCAGGAGATACAGTCCGAAGATCCGTTTGACAAGATGGCCGCGGGAGTGCCGGATAGCGTCCTCGAGCTCCCGGCGCACCGCCCACGCGAAGGAGTCCAGCTCGCCGCGGATCAGGTGCCTGCGGATCACCTTGGCGGTGTCCTCCGCCCCCTCGGCTCTGGTGTCCGGGTGCTCCCTGGAGCCCGCATCGACATGGCTTCCGGCCATATTCCAGGCCACCAGGGAGGACATGTACCCTTCCTTCCAGGCGCCGAAGCCTTCCGCCTCCCCGCCGATCCCGACCGCCGGCTCGAAGGCCAGATGAGCGCCCGCACACTTCCGAAGTCCTTCCGCGAATGCTTCGGCCGCCCCGGGCTCTGCGGGCGCGATGAAATGCATGAGCCCCGGATAGCTTCCGTCCCGGAACACGGGCAGCGGCTGCGCGGGGTATGTCTGCGCATACTCCCGGCAGAGGAGCTCGAAGGGCGTCCGCAGCTTGTCCGGCGTGCGTTCTTCCCCCAGCGGGGCCCCGCCCCGCTCCCTTAGTCCCGCGGTGACGAACCGTACCTTCCGTCCGGCCCACGCCTCCAGCTCGAACCACTTCGAGCGCTCCGTCACCGCCCGCTCATCCAAGCCCTCTTCTTTCACCAGGCCCGTGAGAAAATGCTCCTTCATCTCCTTGTAATCCTGCGAGAGGCGCCACTGGACCTTCTCCTGCTGCACCTGCCGGCTCTTCTCCTCATCAAGCTCCCGGACAACCTTGCGGAGCGCCGCTGTCAGCTCTTCCTGCGATACGGGCTTGAGCAGGTAATCCCTTGCATGGGTGCGGACCGCCGCCCGGGCATAATGGAAATCCTCGTAGCCGGTAATCACGATCAGCTTCAAGCCGGGATAAAGCTCGTGGCACGACTCCAGGAACGAGACGCCGTTCATCACCGGCATATTCATATCGGTAATCACGATGTCAACAGCCTCCCCGGCCAGCTTCCCCAGGGCTTCCATCCCGTTGGCGGCTTCACAGGCAACCGTCAGGTCCGGGCTGTCCCACTCCACCTTGAGGCGCAGGCCCAGCCGGATCTCGGGCTCATCATCGACAATCATCACGCTATACGTCATGGGGGTTCCCTCCTGCGGGCAGATGGAGTTCAATGGACGTCCCTTCATCTTCCCGGGTGTCAATGGCGAAGGTGAAAAGCGGTCCGTAGTAGAGACGGCAGCGGGACAGGACATTGCGCAGGCCGATCTGCCCGGGGCCGGTGGAGCTTAGGATGGTCTGGAGCTGGGCGGCAGCCGTCTCGGCATGGAGCCGCTGCACCAGCTCCGGCGGCATGCCCGGGCCGTTATCGGCGACGGTCAGCTGCAGGCGGCCGTCCGCACATCGGATGCGGACCGTCACTTTCGCCTCCGGCCGCACCGAGAAGGCGTAGGCCACCGCGTTCTCCACGAGCGGCTGCAGGAGGAACTTCACGATGGGGAGCCTGCCGGCGGTCTCCCCCTCCTCCTCCAGCGTCAGGTGAAGCCGCTCCCCGAAGCGGATCTGCAGAATCGAGAGATAGTGCCGCAGCACCCGGAGCTCCTCTTCCAGCGGAATCACATCGTCGCTGATTTTGAGGGAGAAGCGCAGCATTTTGCCCAGGGATTCGATCACCCGGACGGCATCCCGCTGCCGGCCCTGCATCGTCAGGGAGCTCAGCAGCTCCAGCGTATTGAACAGGAAGTGCGGGTTGATCTGCAGGAGCAGCGCCTTGTATTCCGCCTGCTGCCGGAGCAGCTTCTGCTCGAACTCCGTCCGGATGTGCTGCCGCAGCTGGGTCACCATTGCCCGGAAGCTGGAGGTGACATAGCCGACTTCGTTGCGGACATACCGCTCCGGCGGGATGCGGCTCTCAGCCAGCTCGAAGTCCCCCTTCTGCACGAGGCGCATGGCCGACGCTAGGCGGGACAAGGGCTTCGTGATGCCGTAGGACAGCCACGAAGCCGCCAGGATCGCGCAGAGCAGCAGCAGCGACGTGATGAGCAGGATGCTGTCCCGCAGCTCCATCAGCTTCGCGTACAGGTCTCCTTCCGACACCACGCCCACGAGCAGCCAGTTGTTGGGCTTCAGCTTTTTGTAGACGAGAATATCCGTGGTCCCTTCCCCGTTCTTCGTGTAGACGACCCCCTGCGGCTGGGCGCCCGCGCGGATCTCCTCCGCCTTCGCCATCGCCTCGGAGAGATCGACATCCTGCTGCTGGGGCAGCATCGGACGGCCCTCCTGATCGAGCAGGAAGATCGTGCCGCTCTCGCCGAGATGGATGCGGTTCAAGGGCTCGAGCAGAAAGTCAGCGCTTACATTGATCTTCATGAGCGGCCTCGAAGCCGTAGGCTCGAACGCGCCGATCGGCAGCAGGAGACTGACCACAGGGTACGGCCTCGACAGGCCGGCCTCCACCGGGTCCGTATGCGCCGGCACCCAGTGGTTCCCCCGCCGGACGAAGTCGTCGTACCAGGCCTCCCGCAGGAACGACAGGTCGGAAGCGACCTGGTTGCCCGCGCCGATCCGCGTGCCGTCTCCGCGGTATACGGACACCGACGAGATGCCGGAGTAGCTGTTCGTCGTGCGCGTCAGGAACTGGCTGAACGCGATGTTCGCCAGCATCTTCTCCCCCTGCGGCAGCGCCGGGTCGGATAAGGCGTTGTCCCAGCTGCGGGTAATGTCGCTGTTGAACACGAGCGAGGACAGGTCGTACATGTGCGTCGTCGCCATCGAGATGAACGAGCCGTACTCGTCCATCTTCTCGAGCGCGGAGGATTCGATGTAGGAGCGGATGATCGAGCGGGATTCGTGGAACAGGAGATACGATACCGTCCCGAACGAGAGAACGAGCAGCAGGACGAAGAAGGCGATCAGCCCGTTTTTGAGCGAATAGAACATGGATGTGGACGTTCACCTCTTTTTTACACAGGGTTCGTATGGTGTAACGGTTATGGGGACAGTGGACCCCGAGCCCGCTTTTATTCCTCACTATAGCATAAAAAAAGACGGCTTCCCGAATAAACGGAAAGCCATCTTCTTCCGACTGATTTAAGCGGATACTGCTTTATTGGCCACGACCTGGACATCCAACACATCAATGCGGCCGTCATTGTTCAGATCATACTTGGCGTCAAAACTGGTCTGTCCGGCGGAGAGGCCGCTGTGCCGGGAGATGAGGACCAGATCGCTGAGCCCGGTAACCCCATCCTGATCGAAGTCGGTGTCATCGATTCGGACCGTCAGGCTCACCGGCGCCTGCAGCTTGGAGATCCGGCCCTGACTGTCGGACTGGGACGATTCGGTGCCAAGAGTGAACACGGCACTGCCTTTCTGCAGCACGGTGAACTTCAAGGTGAGCAGCCCCGCATCCCCTGTACGCCCGGGGAGCTCTCCCAGCAGCGAGCCGGCAGCCGTCACGGTGCCCGGCGTCTTCACGTTCTTCGAGAGCACGGCATCCGTGCCTTCCGTACCGAACGAAGGGCTTAGAAGAACCTGCTGCAGCTTCACCTTCGCCGGATCGTAAGAGAGCTTCGCCAGGAAAGCGTAGAGATCCGCCGCCTGCTCCGCACGAACCTGCAGCTCCAGAACGGAGCCTACGGCCAGCGGTCCCGGTTTGGCCTGCAGGGACAGCGGCGCTGCGCCCGGCTCAGGATTGTAAGGCGGTGTTGTGACGGTGACCGTATTGCTCGCCGGGCTCCGTTTGCCGGTGCCGTCCACGGCAACCACATAGAACGTGGTGGTCGACTCCGGAAACAAATTGACCGCGGTGTACGTTAGCTCGGAAGCATCCAGAGACTCCGCCAGCGTGCCGTTCACATACATCCAGTATTGGGTCACCCCCGTATCGTCGGCGGCAGGCTGCCAAGTGACTTGTGCGCTGTTGTACGTCACGGCCGTCACGCTAAGCACGTCGCCTGCCGGCCACTGTGGGGGCGACGTATCGGAAGGAGTGCCGGTGTTGATGCTGAAGATCGTATCGCCCAGCAGGTAGCGGAGCTCCCCATCCAGCAGCTTCGGTCTGCCGACAGCCCCGCCGATGAGGAGAAGCTCCTTCTGCCCCGGCTGGTATTGATACAGGCTGGATTGGTATTTGACCATCAGCGTGCCGTTCCCGCCAAGGTAATGGATATCGGCATCCGCATTGAAATAAGTCGCACGGGTTACGGTTCCTTCGGGGGACTTCAAGTAGATCGGCCGGACACCGTTCTCCTCCGCCCCTTCATAGGCGATCCATCCGTTATTCAACTCATATCCGCTGTGCGGCTGAAGACGCTTCTCTCCGCTGAGCCCGTAGACTTCGGTCGTGACGCTCCCTCCCTCGTATTTATGAAGAGCGCCGTCCAACGTCAGATAAAGTACGGCAGTACCGTCGGAAACAGGGCCGCGCGGCTGATCGGGATCTTCGAGGAAGGCTTCAAGCTGACCGGTCACGGCACGGTAGCGCTGAATGGCTACACCGGCTTCGCCGCCGTCGATGAGCACGTCACCGTTCTCCTCCAGCTCGTAGTGGGCTCGGCCGATCACCGGAAGCCGGCGTGCTTCCAGTGTGGCGGTATTCACCAAGCGCACTTCCGGTCCGTTCACGAAGAGCAGGTACGAGCCGCGGACCTGCCAATAATAAGGCTCATCGATGTTGATATCCAGGGGAAGATTGGACTCCCCGTTCCAGATGTTCAGACGGTAGCCGTAGTCGGTATAGCGCGTCATGAATACGGCACCGCTCTTCGTCAGCTGGATTCCGCTCGGGTAATCCAATTCATAGATGAGGGTCTCTTCCCCGCCGGCCCGGTTCTTTATGTACACCTTCCCCTGCTTATGAATAAGCAGCCGCTCTGCATCTGCGTCGATAATCTCCACACCCGGAACCCGCTCGGCCTCGGTGATGGTCTGACTGTTCTCGATATGTACGGTCCGGTTGATGTAAAGGCTGTTCGTGGGCTCCCCATACTGGTCCGCCCCATCGTTGATCTGATGCGTGATCCTCAAGGTCTGGCCGTTATTGGCGGAGACGTCGTATGTTTTGTCCAGTAGAGGCGCCCCCTGCGCACTGTCGTAGATAAAAGGCTCCCTGTCGCCTAACCGGCTGATTCCAACGTAGTATTCCGGTATGGCGGTGAGGTCGTCTTTCACTTCCGCTATGACGTGGAGGCTGTTGTCACGGATGACGGCATGATCTGAGGGTTCCAGGCGGGTTATGACGGGAGGAGAGTCATGCTTGAAACCGACAGAGGCGGAACCGGTGCCGCTGTAGACATCCTTGGCCGTGACCGTCAGGGACTGAGCACCTTTGGGGAGCGTGGAGATGTTGAGTTCTCCCGTCCAATCGCAGCCCGGGCAGGACTGGGTCAGTGCGACTTCAAGCCCGCCGGCTGCTGCCTTGACTTCTTGGAGCTGGTACACGGAGGAGATTCTGGCTTCGATGATCAGCTTGGTATCCGCTTTCTCGTTGACCCGCGGCTTCGTGATGGCAACACTGATATTCTCCGCTGCATGGGAGTACCCGGGTACGATCAGCAGCAGGACCCCGAACAGCAGGGCCGCCAGCCATGTGTTACGCTTGTTGACAGTTCTTGTCCAACCATTCATTTCGTTCTCAACCACCCATCGTATATTTTGATACGGGGTGTAATAAGGGGCCTGAGTGGTCTATCCGTATCCCTGATACCATTCGAGTATACGATTCAATTTCCTTCCCCTTTAGGAATAATTTAGAATCATCTATTCACAGCCTCTCAGCTGCCAATGATCCTCCCGAATCCTCCATATAGGCCAGCCCGCTTATGTCAAACGGCCCCATGCAGCAGCATGGGGCCGTTCCTCGCGCTAAGGATTCTTCGTGAGCGTCACCTCATCGATCTGAACCGATGTGGCTCCCGGCGAGTTCACATAGAACCCGACGTCCACCGAGCCGTTCGTCACGTTCACCGTGCTGCTGTACTGCTTCCACGTGCCGTCCGCCGTCAAGCTCGTATACGCGCCGTTCACTTCTAGCCGAGCTGCCGATGGTGCTCCGCCGTAAGCGGTGGCCTTCACCCAGGCCTTCACCGTATACGTTCCGCCGGCCAGTCCCGTCTTCACCTGGTGGACGCTCTGCTGGTACGCATTGGCGTTCCAGAAATAGAGCTTCTTCGCTCCTTCCTTCACGTCGCTGCCGTCTATCCCATAGCTCGCCGGTTGGCCGTCCGGATGCCACTCGGTCCAAGGAGTGAGCGTCCCGGATTCGAAGCCGCCGTTCGAGAGCAGATTGGCGGTTGTCCCTCCGCCGCCTGTGGAGCCGCCTTCCGTCTCGTCCGGTGTCACCTCCCCGCTCATGTAGATCATATTCCAGTACTCGAGCGAGGGGACCCGGAACTTCACGAAGTTCCCGCCGGCGTCGCTGCCCTTCGCGGTGATCGCCAGCTTCTGCGAACGGCCGTCGCGGGCGTCCGGAGAGGCGACCCATACCGAGTTCACGTCATTCGTGTAATAGTATTTAACCTCATAGTCCGTAATCTTGGCAGGCGTCTCCTTCTGTCCGTCATTGGCTCTCCAGTCATTGCGGCTCACACCTAGTAGATTGATCATCTGGATGATCTCGTACTTGCCGTCCTTTTTGCCGTACGCCCAGATCTTGTTCGGATCGCCGGCCGCGCTGCTGGCATAGCCCGGAATTTCAATGCGGTTCGCCGTCTCGGTCTGCCCGTCGCGAAGCAGGTTCTCATAGGCCACGATAAAATCGTACAGCTTCGACACGCGTTTCTGCAGATCCTCGGTCATGTACAGATTCTGTGCCGGGAAGTATTCGTTGCTGAGCATGTTCCCGTTGTCCCCGAGCTCCAGCCGCGAGCCGCCGGCCGCATAGACTGCGGCATCGGTGAGGAGCACCGCCGCCGTATTGAACGGCCTGCCGGGGTTCTGTTCGCCGTAGTCGTAGCTCATATACGCCGGCACGATCAGGGACTTGCCGCCGCTTTCCCTGCGCGACTGCTCGATTTCCTTCCGCAGAGAGGCGTACGTGTCGTAGAGCTGTCCCTCGCTGTCGCGGTCCCACGGCCAGATTTCGGCGTAGATCGCATCCACGTTACTCTTGTTCACATGCTCGATGCCCTGCGCCCCTACCGGGTTGAAGACGAGATACTTGCTGCCGATCGCCGCCTTCGCGGCATTGAGGAATTCCGTGTACGTATCCTTGACGTAGAGCGTCTGGCCGTCCCAGGTCTTCATCCTGCCCCACTCGCCGACCGTATCCCCGTGCCAGCCGTCGAAGTCAAAGTTTGCGAACACCTTGTTCTGCTGGGCAAAAATATAGTCCTGCCAGGCCTTGTTTCTCATGTTGAAGAAATACAGATGCGTAATGCCCGTTGGCGTGGAATCCGCCATCTTGAAGTTGAACTGGCCCGTTCCGTTCGGATTGTCATCCGCATAATAGAGGCCCCACTGGGAATTCACGCCGTCCTTGTCATAGCCGTTGGTCGCGGCGTAGGTCATGTTGTAGGACATGCTGGCCATATTCGCCGCCTTGGCGTTCGCAATGTATCCCCGGACTGAACTGCCGTAGATCTTGCGGCCGGACCAGTCGTCCCAGACGTCGGGATGATCCGCGACCGGCTTGTGGTGGCGGTATTTCCAGTCGTAATACTGGATCGCATTGATATGATAGTTCTTCAGCTTGTCGATTCGTCCTGCAGTGTCCACGTTCTCCGTATAATCCCACACGTAGCCGTATCTCGGGAACTTGAGCCAGCTGGAAGAGATATCTACTCCCACCGTATCGGAGTCTAGGAGAGCGCCTGCCGCATCATGGATATACACTTCGAGGAGATAGCCTTTGAAGTCGGTACCGGGTGCCGTCCAGTCGGCCACCATCATCAGGTCCGCGCTGTTCTTGAGATCGTATGCTTTGGTGATCGCCTGGCCGACCTGCTGACCGAGATGCTTGGCCTTGATCTCGACCCGGCCCCCCGCAATATCCCGGCCCGTCCGGTTCTTGATGTCGATGCGGAGCTGTACTTTGGCCCCCGGACTGTACATCGATTTGTCCGTCGTAACGTCATAGAGTATGGTTCCTGTACTTGAGGCAGACACCTTTGTGGGTAAAGCGCTTACAATCGTGGTCATAAGCACGGCCGCGGTGATGAAAGCGGCGGCCGTCGATTTCATACACTTGCTTTTCATGAGTTTCACACCTTTCGATAGATGAAGTACGGACAGGACGGTTGTTTATCTGCCTGCCCTTGTTACCATCAGTTCAACACCCTCACCTCCTTTCCATGATTGCCGGGCAGCGGAACGGACTGTGACCGCCGGTCAAAGCCTTCTACTGCGCAGCATCCAAGGAGTGCTCTGCCGGGACGGAATCCATCCGTCCCGGCAGGTGCACATCGCTTGGCCCGCGTCTACTCCTGGAGCCCGGCCCGTCTGCCGGGCACGGTACCCTGCAGCCTGCCGCTTTCGCCCGCTTCTTGGCCTTCGCCGCCTTCATGTCCGCTGGCTCCCGCCTCATTCCTGAAGATCCGGTCTACCTTGTTCTGCTGCGGTTCACGGTCAATATAGATCATCGACCAGTAGGAGAGGTCCGGCAGATCGATCACCAGATTCGTTCCGCTCCACTTGTATTTCAGCTCCTTGAACAGGCCGTGCTGCGCATCCGGGGTGGCTGCGTACACTTTGAGCTTCTTCGCCTCTTTCTCCCGGATTCCGATCGGATACGTGATCTGCAGGTTCTGCTGCACGGCGGGTTCGCTTGCAGCGTTCCGCCAGTTGTCGTCATTGTTCAGCAGATTGACCAGATGCAGGACATCATACCGCTCGAAGCCCTTGTTATCCGCATTCTTCCGGACGGTGTACCATAATGTATGTTTGGCGCCGTCTCGGCTAAGGGGCACCGCTGCCCCATCCTTGCTTACTGCGATGGAAGCCTGCAGGTCCTCCCTGCTGTCGAACAGCAGGTTCTCGTAAGCCGCAAAGAACTTGTAGTACTCCTTCAGCGTCTCCTTCGTACCATTCAGCACCTTCTTGCTCCGGTTCGGGAAATATTCGTGGGCGATCAGGTTCGGGCCGTTCCCGATCTTCTCAGCCGTACCGACTTCGATATGGGTGGCGCCCATCGCCGCAAGACCGGCATCCATCAGGCGCAGGGACGGTTCGTTGAAATAGCCGAGCGTCGCGGCACGGAGGTTGATGCTGCCTTTGCCGTCGCCTTCCTCCATCTTCAGTGTAATCCGGTGTTTGCCTGCGGTCAGGTGCGGGATGACGAAGTAGCCGTCCTCGCTGTACTTCTCGCTCCCTCCGGTGCCTTCGAATGTAACCCGGCCCGGTTGGCCGCCGGGATCCGGAGAACGCTGCCCGTCCACATAGACGGAACGGTAGGTCGTCGGTCCGGCGTTCGAATAGGTGTAGATGATGGACGTCTCGCCGTCCTGCGGCACCTCCACATCGAAGGAGACCTCGTCGCCGATATGACCGAAGTTCAGCACCGTATCCTTGTAGAGCTCCATGGCCGGCGTCACGTTCGCCTTCTCCGCCTCATAAATCCGGGTATTCTCCGCGGAGCTCAGCTTGAGATGATCCAGACGGATTCCTTCGTCATCCGCTCCGTTCACACGGATTGCGATGGCATTCGAGCCGGCCTGCAGCACCACGCCGTTCACCTCTGCGCTGCCCCAGCTGTTGTGACCCGTCGGCGCAAAGGAAATCGTGCGCCCCTCGCCGTCCCCCGCATACACGTCCCTCGTTACGGTGTAGGCCGCATCCGAACCATAGCGGAAGGCGAGCCGGTACTCTCCCGCTTCAGGCACCCACGTCTCGAAGGTGACCACATCCCCGTCCTGGTCGAAGCCGCCCGCATAGCCGGTAACCGGCTGTACCGCGTCCGCTGGAGGCGCCGGAATCAGGGCCGCCTGCTCGATGCCGTACTCGTCCCGCCCGATGGCCAGCGAGCTCAGGTTGATGTACTGCCCGTCGGACTCCATCGTCACCTTCACCGTATGCTTGCCGGGGGCTACGGGCGTCCGGACCGTCTTCACGGCCATCGCCCCGTCCCATCCGCCGGAGGTCGCCGGGAAGGCGGCCGCACCGTCGACCGTCTGCCCGTCGATCTCCACGGACAGCACCGGGTTGTTCCCGGTCCGGTAGGTGAAATCCAGCGTCTCCGCCGGTTCCGTCACGTCCACCTCGAAGATCAAGGCCTGGCCCTTGCGGCCGAAGTTGTCCGTCTTCGCCGGCACGGCCTCCACGCTGCTCCTGCGGGGCACCACCGGCTCCCAGCCCGTCAGGGCTTCCTCTGCCTGCAGCGGCTGTCCCTGCACCTCGAGCCGATCCAGCGCGATCGCCCCGGCGGCCGTCTCCGCTTCCATCTTCACCGTCACCTCGCGGGAGGCCTGACCGGCCGCGAACCGCACCGGCAGGATGGCGGTCCGCCACGCTTCGCCGGTCGGTGCCAACGTCAAGGTGCCGGCCTTGCGGCCGTCAACGTAGACGACCCGCTCCGCCGCCGCTCCCGGGTTCCTGTACGTGAAGATCAGCTCCTGCTCACCATCCCCAGTCTCCACAGGAGCCGTCTTGAACCGGACGAAGTCGCCCTGCTGGCGGAAGCCGTCGATGTAGCCCGTACCGCCCGTTTCCGGCGATGCCGGCACCCGGCGGATCAGCGCTTCCTGCGTAGGAGCCCAGCCGGTCTTGGCCGCTTCGGCCATGTAGTAGCTGTCCCCCATCCGCAGATACTGCAGGTTCAAGCCGGGATCGCTTCCTTCGGCCATCAGCCGGATGGTGTTCGTCCCCTGCTTCAGCGGCACCTTAACCGCTGCTCCCTCTTTGAACTCGGTGACGCTCCCGGTCGGAGCGAAGGAAACCGGCGCCAGCTTCTCCCCGTTGACATCCAATGCCCGCTCTACCGCCTGCGAAGCGGCGCCGTAGCTGAAGATCAGCTCCTGTTCACCGGCTGCTGCGGCATCGACCTCGAACTCGACATAATCGCCTTGGGTTTCGAAATAGTACACCCTTCCGTAGTTATCCACCTTGCAGGAGACGAGTTCGGCGAACACGGCCTGAACCGTCTGCCCGAATGCCGCAGCGTCGGCGGACTTCACGCTCACCTCGAGTTCCCTCACGTTCAGCCACAGGTCATTCGAATTCAGCTGGAGCCTGATCTCGTTCTTCCCCTGCTGCAGCTGCGCCGTTACCGTCTTCTCCGCCACCGGGTTGCCCCAATCCGTGAACTCGTCGAACGGGATGCTCGGAACCGCCACGCTGCCGTTCACGGATAAACGTCCCTCCGGATTCCCTCCGCTGTTGCCGTGTCCGTAGCGGAGCGTGAGGTCGTACTCGCCGGCCGCCGGCACATGGACGTTGAAGACGATCGCATCTTCGTCTTTCTTGCCGAAGTCCCCTACCCAGCTCGGCGACTTGCCGATCCGCGACTGGAATGCCAGCGTCTTCGGCACATCCTGGGCCTCCGAAGCGCTGTAAGGAATGCCGGCCGCTTCCTTGTAGTTCATGTAGCCGGCAATGACCATCGCCTTGCCGCCGTTCTTGCTGCGAGTATCGTAAACGACCTTCTGCACGTCCTTGTACAGGTTCATGTCCTGCCAGAGCTCGCTGTAATCAAAGTCCGTCTTCGTCTGCGGATCGGTCACGGTGCTGTACCCGGCATTGCCTCCGACCATGTTGAACGCCACATGAGCCTTGTCCGCATGGTTCCCCTCAAGCGATGCCTTGGTCGCGCCGATCAGCTTGCTGTAGTCCAGCGAGTAATACCGCTTCCGGCCGTAATAATCGAGCAGGTAGTCGTTGTCGTTCGCGCCCCACTGATCCAGATGGATGCCGTCGAAGCCAAACTCATTGACCGCGCGGTTGTATTCCTTCGTAATGTAGGACTGCCAATCCGGGTGCCCCGGGTCCTGCAGATACAGCCCGGTCGGCTTCGGCTTCACGCCGTCGAAGAAGAAGCCCACCTGATCCTTCCCCGGGTCCGGAGGCGTCGGTGCCGTCTTCTTATACAGCCCCCACTCCGGCTTCACGCCGAACGCCTGGTAATTCTCCCGCGCCGCATAGTTCATCTCGTAGGCCATGGCGGCCGAGCCGTATTTCTGGGCGGAGGCCACCTGCTGCTTCACCGACAGCGGATACAGCGTCCTTCCCAGCAGGTCGGGATAGGAGGTCGAAGCCTCTATGGGAGCGGTAACAAAATTCCCCTGCGCATCCCGTACCGGCGTTCCGTCCGCATTCGTCTTCGAATACACCGAGACATCGTGCCGCCACATCCAGTCATAGAACTGGTAGCCGTTCAGATAGTACTCCTGCGACAGCTGCTTCATCTTCGCATCGCTCTGCTCCGGCGTTTCCTGCGAAAATTCCCCAACGAACCCGTAGCGAGGAAAATGCGTCCAGTCGCTCGATACGTCCAGGGCAGCGGTTACAAATTGGTCTTCACGGCCTTCGATCCATGCTTTGGCGAGATAGCCCCGGAAATCATCCGCGGGCGGCTGCCACTCCACCGTCAGATCGCTGTTGGTACCCGGCATGACTGCAACCGCTTTCTTTCCTGCGGCAACAAGCGTATTCGCCTGGTAGATCTCCATCCGGATCTTCCCGCTCCATCCGCTTCCCTGCTCGAAGCTCAGCGTGAACGCCGCCTTCTCCCCCGGAGCATAGCGCGCCTTGCCGATGGTTATCGCAGTAAGCGGCTTTGCCGGCAGGTTCTGTGCCTTCCGACCTGCGGCTTGGGCCTCCGCCTGTACGGTGACGGCGCTGCTGCCCCATACCAGCGGGGCAAAGCCCTGAACCGCCACCAGCACCGCTGCGGCGCTGAGTCCGATCTTTTTCTTCAGCTGCCGGTCCTTCCGGTCCGGCTTCCTGCTTTGGAACCTCTTTTGCATAACGTCAGCCTCCTTAATGTAGTTGAACTGTCCTTGATAGAGAAAGGCAGGGGCGTCTGTACGCCCCCTCCCCGCCCTGCGGCAGAGCCTTATTTGACTGCACCCTGCGTTACTCCGTTAATCACCCACTTCTGAGCGATGAGATACAGGATCACCATCGGTGAAAGCGCCATGAGGTAGGACGCAAACGCGAGATTGAAATCCGTGCTGAACTGCCCCTGGAAGACGAACTGCACGAGCGGCAGGGTGGCCATCTCCGGCTTGCCCAGGATGATGAGCGGAAGCATGAAGTCGTTCCACGCCCAGAGGCAGGTCAGGATCCCCACCGTGGCATTGATCGGACCGAGCAGGGGGAAGATGATCCGCCAGAACGTGCCCCAGATCGACGCGCCGTCCACGATCGCCGCCTCCTCAAGCTCCTTCGGAATCGATTTGATATAGCCCACATAGACGAAAATATTAAAGGCAAGCCCATACACGATGTAGAGGACGATCAGTCCTGACGGATTATTCATCCGGAGTGCCGTCGTGAGCTGCATGATCGGCAGCATGATGATCGGGAACGGGATGAACAGGGCACTGATGAAGTAATAGTAGACCCCTTTGAAGAACTTCTCCCTCCTATTCCGGGCTACGGCGTAAGCCACCATGGAGTTCGTCAGCAGGGTGAACAAGACCGTGGCGATCGTAATGACCGTGCTGTTCTTGAACGCCTGGAAGAAATTCGTGAGCTCGATGGCCTTCGTAAAGTTGCTGAGGTGAAAGCCCGTCGGCAGCGCGAACAGCGACTCGGCCATCTCCTCGGGTGTTTTGAGCGCGATGGAGACCGTCATATACAGCGGGAACAGAATGAACAAGGTCCCGAAGGCGATCAGGAAAGTCGCCGTCCAATTCGTCTTCTTTTGCATCACATATCCATCTCCCGTTTCTGTAAGAATGCGATCTGCACGAAGGAGATGCCGACAATCACGATGAGGTAGATCACCGAATTCGCGGATTGGTAGGCGAACTCCTGGCCCTGGAAGCCGCCCGTATAGATCAGGTGGGCGATCGACTGGGTGGCCCTGCCCGGCCCGCCTCCGGTCAGTGCGATAATCTGGTCGAAGACCTGGAGGAAGCTGCGCAGGGACAGGACCATGTTGATCGTGAAGAAGGACGCGATGAGCGGGAACGTGATGCTCCAGAATTCCCTCCACCGGCCGGCCCCGTCGAGACTCGAAGCCTCATAGAGATCCTCGGAGATCGTCTGCAATCCGGCGAGATACAAGATGGAGTTAAAAGCGAGCGACTGCCACACAACCACAATCACGATACCGATCCAGGCGTACTCCATACTGCCGAGCAGATTGCCTGAGAGCGCCTCGATGCCCGTCTTCGCCCCCCATACGGGGAACACGTTCGAGAACAAGTAGTTGAAGATATACCCGACGATGAGCACGCTGAGCACGTTAGGCAGGAAGTAGACTCCGCGGAAAAACTGGCGGAGCTTGATCTTCGCGTTAAGTCCGAGGGCGATGAGGAGACTGAGCGCGTTGACCAGCAGGGTCGTCAGCACCGCGAATTTGAAGGTGAACAGATACGAATTCAGCACATCGCCGTCCTGAAAGACGCTGAGGTAATTCTTGATCCCGATGAAATCGTACGAGGGACTGAAGCCATCCCAGTTCGTAAACGAGTAGAAGATTCCCTGGATGACCGGAATCGTATGAAACGTAAAGAACAACAGTAGTGCAGGAACCGTCATGAGATAAAATACCGATCGCTGCCGGGCCATGGCTCCATCCTCCGATAAGGCTGCGGGAGGGGCGGCAGCCTGCCGCTCCCCCTGCTTGCCCCTTTTTTTATTAGCAAGCATGCATGTCGTGTGTTACTTGCGGGACTGCACTTTCTCCCATTCGCTGTCGAGCTTCTTCAGGTACGCCGCCATGTCTTTCTTGAAGTAGTACTCCTGGATGATCGTATCGATCTTCATCGTACCCGGGATGGCATGGTCGGCGAAGTCCACGAGCTGCCCGTCCTCGAAGGCGGCGTTCAGGCCGGTAACATTCTTGTCGTCCTGGGCAACACCTTGTACCGCGGAGAAGGACTTCTGCTCGGTGATGAGCTGCTTCACGTTATCCGGCTGAAGCAGGAAGGAGACGAAGGCGGCCGCTTCCTTGCTGTGCTTCGTCGTCTTGGAGACCGCGAGCAGCGTGTCCACCCCCGAGACAAGCTTGTTCTTGGCCGGATCATTCGAAGCCGGGAACGGGACCGAGCCCAGCTCGATCGCCGGATTGGCCTTCAGGATCTCGGGGATCGCCCAGACGCCCTGCAGGTACATGACGGCAGCCCCCTTGGCGAAGGCCGTATTGCCGTCCCCGTAGCCCTTGCCGTTCTGGTCCTTATGACCAAGCTCGACGAGCTTCAGCTGCTTCTCGGCGATTTCCTTGTAGCCTTCAGCGAACGTTCCTTTGCCGGCCTTGCGGTCCTCGATGAAGTTCTCCGGCTGGAGGTTCGACGCCAGAGAGTTGAAGGAGATCATCGTCGTCCACGAGTCCTTGAAGGTGTGGTAGAACGGCACCTTGCCCGCCGTCTTGATCTTCTCTGCGGCGGCCATCAGCTCGTCCCACGTCTTCGGGACCGTCAGGCCAAGCTCGGCGAACAGCGCTTTGTTGTAGATGATGCCGTTGGCGTTCGATGTCAGCGGAATGCCGTACAGCTCGGCCGTTCCGGTCGTCTTCTTGACCATGTCGATGTAGGCCGGCTGGACCGTCTTCACCCCTTCGTGGCCCGAGAGGTCCTGGAACGTACCGCTCTTGGATAGCGACGCGAACGTGTCGGTGGCTCCCATGCCGACAATATCCGGCACCTCATTCTTCGCCACATTCACCTTCAGCACGGTTTCGGCATCCGGCACGTTCACCTGTGTCACCTCAATACCCGGATTCGCAGCGTTGAACTTCCGGATCAGGGCGTCGAAGGAGACTTTGGCCTCGGGCTTGTTCTGGAAGAACTGGAGCTTGACCTTGCCTCCGTCGGCGGCGCCCTGCTTGTCGGCCGGAGATGCAGCCGGCGCCTGGGTCCCGGCTCCGCAGCCGGACAGGATGGATCCCGCCGCCAATAGGCCGGCTGCTGCGAATACCGCTGCCTTTTTCTTCAGTTGTTTCGTCGGTATGGTCCGTTTCATCTGTGTCGTCCCCCTAATGTCGTTGTGCAGATCCTGCTTGTCCTGCGTCTCGGTTAGCGCTTTCATTTGGTTCGCTATCCCTGTCACTCATTTCAAACCCGCGTTATGGCAGTCTGATCGCTTATCGCCGCTGCCTGATCTCTTCCGCGGTTCCGCCGTCTCTCCTTTCCTCAGGATACAGGGGGGCCGGACAGGCGGACCGTATGGAGGAACTCGCCTTTGAAATCCTCTCCGACCGGTCCGCTGCAGCCGGTTACCCTAATCCCTGCACGTCCCCCTTCGTCCTTATCCCTTCAGCCGGTACACCCGCGCTTCGTAAGGCCGCAGTGTGATGCCGGATGCCGGCATCCCTGGATCGGCCGGATAGTTCGCAATGATCAGCTGCCCTTCGGCACCCTTGAGCTCTTCCGGCGACTCGAACCGTGCTTCCCCTTCGGAGAAGTTCAATATCACAAGCCACTGCTCGCTCTCCAGCTGCCTCGTATAGGCATAGATCTGCGGGTGATCCTCCAGAAGCAGGCGATACTCCCCGTAAGCCATGATCGGGTGCTCCCTGCGCAGCCCGATCAGCCGCCGGTAATAGTGGAAGACCGAATCCGGATCAGCCATCGCTTCCTTCGCGTTAATCTCTGTGTAATTGGGATGAATGCCGATCCATGGTGTTCCTGTCGTGAAGCCCGCATTGGCGCTGTCATCCCACTGCATCGGCGTACGCGCATTATCCCGGCTCTTGGCGTAGATTGAGGCCATCGCCTGTTCAGGTGTCCATCCCCATTCGTTCACAGCTTCCCGGTAGAAGTTCAGCGTCTCCACGTCCTTGTACTCCTGGATGGAGGGGAACCGCACGTTCGTCATCCCGAGCTCCTCGCCCTGATAGATGTACGGGGTGCCCTGCAGCGTATGAAGGAAGGTGGCCAGCAGCTTGGCGGATACTTTCCTCAGCGCCCCGTCGCTGCCGAAGCGGGAGACCATCCGGGGCTGGTCGTGGTTGTTCAGGTAGAGGCTGTTCCAGCCTTTCCCGTGCAGCTCCGTCTGCCATTTGGTCGTGACGGCCTTCAGGTCGCGCAGCTCCCAGGGCTTCAGGCTCCACTTGCCGCTGCCCCCCGGTGCCGTATCGATGTCCATCGTCTCGAACTGGAAGACCATATGAACCTCGCGCCGCTCCGGATCCGTATAGAGCACGGCTTCCTCCGGCGTTACCCCCGGCATCTCCCCTACGGTCATGATGTCCCGGCCGGCCAGGACACTGCGGTTCATCTCCTGCAGGTACTCGTGGATCCGGGGACCGTTCAGGAAGTGTTCCCCGCCCCAGGCATACCGTGCCGTACCTGCATCAGGAAGCCCTTCGGTCTTCGAGATGCAGTTGATGACATCCATCCGGAAGCCGTCGATGCCCTTCTCCAGCCAGAAGCTCATCATGCCGTAGACTTCTTTCCTCAGCTTCGGATTCTCCCAGTTGAGGTCCGGCTGCTTCTTCGTGAAGAGGTGAAGATAATACTCCCCCGTACCCTCGTCATACGCCCAGGCCGAACCCCCGAAGAACGACAGCCAGTTGTTCGGCTCGGTCCCGTCCGGCTTGCCCGGCCGCCAGATATAATAATCCCGGTACGGATTGTTCTCCTTCGACGACCGGGACTCCACGAACCACTCATGCTCGTCGGAGGAGTGGTTCACCACCAGATCCATGATCAGGCGCATGCCTCTTATATGAAGGCCCTCAAGCAGCGCCTCCCAGTCGGCCATCGTACCGAATTCGTCCATGATCGCACAGTAATCGCTGATGTCGTAGCCATTGTCGTCGTTCGGGGACTTGTAGACCGGGCTCAGCCACACAATGTCCACGCCCAGATATTTCAGGTAATCGAGCTTCGAGAGGATGCCCTTCAGATCGCCTATTCCATCGCCGCCACTGTCCATGAAGCTGCGCGGATAGATCTGGTACACGACGCCTTCTTTCCAAAATGTTCTCTCCATGTGGTTAGCCTCCGGATTCACTGTCAATGTGGTCATGCCAAAGCTGATTTTCCAAATGCGAATAGTTGGTTTACTATGCAGGACAGGCCCCGCATCCATGCAGAGCCGCACCAGGTTACTTGGTGGGTCTGAACGAACGGCTGCCCCTTGCCATCGGGAACCCCTGGGTCCTGTCGGCCGGCCCGCTCCTGCGGCCGCCCGGAAGGATGGCCCCGTTCTGTTTGCTGCCGAATACCCGTTCTCCGGATATCCGCTGAAGCGGGTTTCTCATCCCTGAACCGGCAGCCGATCGCTCACCGGCTCACTTCACTTCGTTTCACTGCAACTTCACTTCAGCTTGACAGCCTCTGTAACTTCCCTGGTAATCTGCTCTCCGCCGAGCTCTTTCCATTTCTTCACGAAGCTGTCGAACGAGTCGACCGGCGCTTCACCCGTGACGATGCGCAGGAACGTATCGTTCTCGAGCTTGTCGAGTGCCGCCCATCGGCTCTCCATCGTAGGCGTCTGTCCGGTGAACAGACTGTATTCCCCGTTAACCCCTTCGTTCAGCACCCTTCCTCCCTGGAGGTAAGCGCGGCTGACTGAATAGGCGGTCAAATCCTTCTTCGGATGCGTCAGATCCGACAAGACCGCGTCGTAGTTCTGTCTCATCTCGTCGGTCTTCATATCCTCCTTCTTCAGTTCACCGGCTGCCACACGCTCCAGCAGCTCCGTCTTGCGTCCCACCGCGTCCGCATAATCCAGAATCATGTTGAACGGATAGAAATCATGCTTGTCAATCTGGTAGCGAGACTCGTATTCCTTGATGGCGGCGGCCTGCTCCGTATTCGGGTCTTCTCCGCGCTCCAGCCGGGTGAACGTATTGAGCAGCTTCATGACCGCTTCCGGGTGCTTGTAGCCTTTCCTCACCACGATGAACTGATCGGCCACGGGAGCCATCCGCACCGTAAAGCGACCATCCGCATCCAGAGGCGCCCTTACGGCAATCCATTCCGCTTTGGGGTCGTTCTTGATAGAATCCGGGTGCGGGTACCAAGGGGACCACCAGGCCCCGAAGTGAATGCCCACCCGATTCGCAGCAACCACTTCACCGCCGTCGCCCCGCAGAGGAAAGTCCTTCTCGATGATCCCTTCCTTGTACCAGCCGGCCAGCTTGGCCAGCACTTCCTTGGTCTGCGGAGTGAGGGAACCGTACACTACGTTTCCGTCCTTGTCCCTCACCCATGCCTTAGGGAACGCCCCGTTTGCGCTGAACACCGAATCGAACGCGTGAAGTCCGGCCTTCTGGCCGAGTACGATATACTTGTCCCCGCTGAGCCCCAGCGTATCCGCCCTGCCGTTCCCGTCGGGATCCCGCTCGATGAACGCCCTGGCAATGCGCGCAATGTCATCGGCCGTCTTCGGCGGCGCAAGGCCCAGCTTCGCCAGCCAGTCCTGACGGACCCAGAGAAGATAGGGCGAATCCGCCTCGATGCTCACGTTTGGGAGGGCCATCAGACGGCCTCCGAAGCGGGCGGACTCGAGCGACGCCCCTTGGGTCGAGTCATGGATGTTCTTAATCAGATCCGATGCATACCGGTCATACACATCCGTCAAATCCTCGATCATCCCCTTCTCGACAAGGACCCGAAGCTGGTTCGGATTGACCATCATCGCATCCGGGATATCGTTGCTTGCTATCGCCAGGTTAATCTTCTGTGTCACGGCACCTTCGGTATCGCGGCTCTCCCAGACATGGGAGATCTTCATGTTCAGCGATTCCTCCAGGTAGCGGTAGATGGGATTATCCTCGTAGGAATCCCCGTCCGCCAGCTTCGTGCTCTCTTTGACGATCTTGTAAGGGATCTTCAGTGTCACCTGCTGAGGCAGTCTGCCGTAGGCCGTTTCCTCCCCGGAGGAGCCCGCCTGCTGCGGCGGAGCAGCCGATTCCGGATTCTCCTCCCCCGCTGAGCCTCTGCAGCCTGCAGTAAGCAGCACGGCAGCCAGCAGGAGCACCCCGGTCTTTTTTCTCACATCCGCCCGTCCCCTTTTCTTCTCTGATCTGTCCCTTGCCTTGATGATAGCACTGGAGCCGCCATAACCGGGATGGAAATCCATCTCCTCCTGCGCGAATTCCGTCCCCCGTGAGTGAACCATTTTCCTACGCCGCCGAACCATTTTCACCCCTCCCGTTCCCTGTACTCGCTGGGCAGGCTGCCCGTATGCTCCCGGAACACCCTCGAGAAGTATTTCTCATCCTGAAACCCTACCGTCTCCGCGATCCGGTACACGGGAAGCTCCCCTGCTCGCAGCAGTTCTTTGGCTTTCTCGAGCCGGGTATGTCTCAAGAAACCGCCAAAGGATAAGGGCATGAAGCTCTTGAAGCACTGGCTGAAATAACTGCGGCTCATATTGACATGCTTCGCCACCTCATTCTGGTTGACATCGCTGCCCATGTTGGCTTGGACATACTTGACGGCCGCAAGCAGGGACAGCACCACACCCTCCGAGAAGGCGAACTTCCCCTGGATTCTCTGCCTCACTTCGTTCCGGTAGATCGACACCCACTCCTTCACCTCACTCCACCGCACCGCATCCCCGAACCGGCGGATATACTCCGGGTGATCCTCCGCCGCATGAAAGATCCCCTCCCACTGGGCAAAATGAGCTGCAGCCCACTCACGGAACAAACCGGCCGTGAACAGCGAGCTCTCCAGAGCTTGAAGGAGCTTGCCGTACTCACCTTCATGGAAGATCCAGCGGCTGTCCAGCCAGCGCTCCTTCCACTCGGTCAGCCCCTCCCGCCCGATCACACGGGACGCTTCCCAGTGGGACAGATCCCCGGGCGTCAGCCGGAGCGGAGCCGCCCCCGCCCGGGATTCGAAAAATAAATACGAGGACACGCAGGCTGACTCCCGCTGCTCTCCGGTCTTTTTTGTACCCATGGGCTCGTCATCCCGCATCGCCGCCATGCACCACGGATAATGACGCAGGGGGAGAAGCAGCTCCTCCACATCGCTCCAGGACTTCACGCCGGGCAGCGGTACAATCCATAGGCCCGGGCCCGCCTCCTTTGCCGGTTCGAACATGGATAAGCGAAGGTCTGCAGGCGTCGGCCCATTTGTCCCTGCCTGGAGAGCGAGCGTGTATGATGGAGTCTCCGACGCTCCCGGATGCTCAACCTCCACACCGAACCGCTGCCGCTCCAGGGCGATCCGGTCCGTTATGCGCTTCATAACGACATCGATCTCTTCTACATCGAGCAGCGTCTTCACGATATAATCCACGGCCCCGAGACGAAGGGCCTCCTGGACATAGTCGAACTCGTGGTGGCAGGTCAGTACTACCGACCATAATCTCGGATAGAGCATCCGCGCTTCCCGAATGAGATCGAAGCCGGACATGCCCGGCATGGTGATATCCGTAATGAGCAGGTCGACGTGGTGCTGCTGCAGGAGAATTAACGCTTCCTTGGCATTGGCAGCTTCCCCGACCAAGGAGATGCCGAATTTCTCCCAATCGATAACCGAAATGAACCCTTTGCGGACCAGCTTCTCGTCATCCGCGATGATTGCGTTCAGCATGGACGGCCTCCTCTCGCCAGATCGGTATTTTCATCATGATGCTTGTTCCTTCGCCCGGTGTGCTGGTGATCCGGAATTCGGACTCGTCCCCGTACACCTCGTCCAGCAGCCCTTTGACATACGGCAGCCCGATGCCAAGCCCCTGCTTCCGGTTCGCGGAGCCTTCCATGATCTCCTCCAGCCTGTGCGGGTCCATACCTTCTCCATGGTCCGTTACCCTCACCAGCATGTCCCTCCCGTTCGGGGACAGGATCTCGATCTCGATCGCCGTGTCCCCGCTTCCGCTGCCATAATAGATGGCATTCTCCACAAGCGGCTGAAGCACGAACCGGGGCAGAGGAACCAGCAGCAGCTGCGGGTCCACGTTCGTCACGACCTGGAATTCATAGTCATAACGCATGCTCTGCAGGTCAATGTAATGCCGCAGCGCCTCCAGCTCCTTCTCCACCGTAACGATCATGCTCTGTTTCCCCATATTGTAGTGCAGCACCTTGATCAGCAGCGTCACAATCCGGTCGATGTCCGGCTGCTTGTTCGCCCGGGCCATCCACTGGACGCTGTTCAGCGTGTTGTGCAGGAAGTGCGGATTGATCTGCACGAGCAGCTTCTCGATCTCGAGCTGCCGCTTGCGCTTCTCGTCCGCCTCTATCCGGTCGATGAGGTCGAAGATCTGCTGCCGCATCTCGGCAATGTTGTGAAGGGAATCGTCGAATTCCTTGATATCCGTGAACCGGATTCTCCGGTCCTTCGACTGCACGATATGGGAGATCTCCTGGTTCATCCGGGTGAGCGGCCGGTACACCAGCCTCCAGATCGAGAACGCCGTCAGAATGCTCAGGAACAGAGACCCGCAGACGATGAGCAGCAGCCGCCGCATCCAGTCGTTGATCTCCTTGTTGTATTCGGATTGGCGGATGGCGACCTGCAGCTCCCAGCCCTGCTCACTGCGGTGGGTGAATACGGTCAGCTTCTCGGGGGCCTCCGCAACAGCCGCAGCTTCAGCCGGAGCCTCCCTTTCTCCTGCGGTTCCCTCCGTCCCGCTCTCCGCGAACAGCACCTCGCCCTTCTCGTTACGCAGCACGTGAGCTACCGGCATTCCGTACTGCTCCGGACTCATGAGCTTCTTGAGGAGATTGAAATTCGACTCGACGTAGACATAGCCGTACTTGTTCTTCTCTACCTCCACGTGCCGGACGATGGAGAAGACCGTGCTTCCCTTCGCATGAGCCGACGGATGCGGTCCGTAGAAGTTCGCCCCGTTATAGAACATGAGCGGCTGCCGGCCCTCCAGGGAGAAGCCCGGAGCCACGGTCAGGTTCTCGAACAGAATCGGCTGCGCTTGCTCCGGGAAATAATAAAAGTTCAGCCCGATATCCGGATTCGTAAAGTTCACCATACTGAGACTGTACCGGACCTCCTTGAGCGCTTCGGCCCGCTGCGCCGCAGGGGCATCAGATAGATAGATCCGGAGCTGCTCGCGGATCCGCTCGTCGCCGGCCAGCTGCTTGGACGCATAGCTGAGGTTGGTCAGCGTATTCTCAAGTCCGAGCGCTTCCTGCTTCAAGTTCGCCTGAACCCCGCTGGAAATCTTGTTCTCCAGAATGGAATAAAACGAGGAATAAGTCATGACAGCGATCAGGACCAGCGGAACCGACGTGCTTAAGATCAGGTTGAGGATGAGCCGCATCTTCAGGGTCTTCGGCATGAGATGATGCATCTGCAGTTTCAAGTGTCGTCCTCTCCCCTCGTTTCCTAGAGCATAACGCACCGCCCTTTCTTGTGACAATGGCTTGACATGTAGGATGACGTTTCGCTTTCAAGGGATTCAGAGTACGGGTGACAGAGAGTCACAGGAGTGGAAACCGGTTTCAATTATCCTTTAATCCAGATATATAAAGCTAGCTCCGATCCGCACCCAGCATTTTTCTTTCACCAACTCCTACATTAATCCGGTCCGCCTGTCGATAACAAAGACTAAAGCAAATCCGGCCCTCATCGTCCAGGCGTCTCCCATGCTCATGGATTTTACCGCATGACGGTCGGGTTCTTTACATACTTCAAGACCGGGGGTTATCCAATTGGCTTTTCGACTTCGAACCAGACTGCTGCTCAGCTTCTTCGCGATCATCGCCCTGTTCCTCATTACCGTCAGCGTCACCACGGTGATGAACAAGCGTGTCTCCGGGCTGACCGGCGAAATTCTCGCTTCCCAGAAGCGGATGGAGGTCGTGCAGCGGCTGAACCTGTTCGCCAGAACCGCGAACGATAACGGTGCACATTACCTGCTGGCTCCCGATCACCTCAAGGGGGGCTTCAAATCCCGATTCGACGAAACCGTACAGTTCCTGGACAAGGAGCTTGTCCGCCTCCGGGAGATCACAACGGATCCGGAGAGCCTGGAGCAGATCGACCAGTTTGCCGCCAAGTGGTCCGCCGCCATTGCCGACAAGAAGAAGCTGATGGAGCAGGCGGACAAAAAGGAAATCACCTGGTCCGCGGCTCAAGAGCGCTATTCCAAGGATTCGTTCGATCCCATCGCCTTCTCCCTGCTCGCTTTCCTCAAGGGCGAGCAAGCCCATATTGAGCAGTACGAGACGGACATTCAAAGCACGAACCAGCGTGTCCAGCTGGTGAATTACCTGCTGGTGGGCACAGCCATTGTGCTGTCCGCCGCCATCGCCTTCCTGCTTTCCAGATACTTGATCACCCGCACCCGTCTTCTGATCGAATCCGCTGGCGCTGTAGCGGAAGGGAATCTGAAGGTGCAGGAGCTGCGGTTCAAAGGGCGCGACGAGCTGACCGAACTGGCCTCCGCCTTCAATACGATGACGGCCTCGCTGCGCTCGGTCATCGGCAGTGCCGATCAAGTCTCGCTGCAGGTTGCCGCCTCCTCCGCCCAGCTGCAGGCCAGCGCGGAGCAGACGAGCCAGGCGACGGAGCACATTGCTTCGATCATGCAGGAGATCACGGACGGCACCGAGCGCCAAGCCTCCCAGGTCGGACAGAACCTGTCGACGATTAACCGGCTCGCAGATAAAGTGCAGGAGATTACGGCTAACGGTCAGGCTGTCCTGCAGACTGTGACGAACACATCGAATACCGCCGTGCAGGGCAAGAATGACCTCACCAACGCCATCCGGCAGGTGAGAGTCATTGAGAACAGCAACGGCAAGCTGGCCGAGGTTATCCAAGGCCTGCAGAAGCAGGCGGTCCAGATCGGGAATGCCACCAAGCTGATTCTTGAAATTTCGTCGCAGACCGATCTGCTCGCCCTGAATGCGGCGATTGAAGCGGCACGGGCCGGCGAACAGGGCCGCGGCTTCTCCGTGGTCGCCCAGGAAGTACGCAAGCTGGCTGAGCAGTCCCGGGTATCCGCAGACCAGATCCACGGTCTGATCGCAGGCATCCAACAGGAAGCGAGCACCGCCGCGGCAGAAATGGAACATGGTACGCTTGAGGTTCAGAAGGGAATTCAGCTGATCGAGGTGGCGGGAGATTCCTTTGAAGGTATTCTGGAGCTGATCCGCCAAGTCGAGCACGACATCCATGGCGTGACGACGTCTACAGCCAATATCATGACGGACACGGAAGAGGTCGTGTCAGGCATCTCCGTGATCTCACGGATCGCCGAAGAAAATTCATCCGGCACCCAGAGCGTGGCTGCTTCCACCGAAGAGCAGCTCGCTTCCATGGAAGAGATCAGCGCTTCGTCCAGTGCTTTGGCCTCCCTGGCCGATGAACTCAAATCCCTGATCGGCAAGTTCCGGTTATAATCCCAAAGGATCGAAGGTGAATACAACGTGAATAAACTTCCATTATCCATTCTTGGTCTTGCCAGTGTCCTTCTTTTCAGCGCCTGCTCGGGAGCATCGAAGGAAGACTCTGTATCTCTGACCTTCCTAAGTACGTTTGAAGGCAAAGAGGCCGAGTTCATCAAATCGCGGATCGCCGCATTCGAGCAGGAGCACCCGAACATCAAGGTAACGACGCTCGACGTGAGCTTCGGCGCCGCATCGAACAGCTTCAAGACGGCGCTGCTTGGTGACCAGCCGCTGGATCTTATGCGTGCGGACAATTCCTGGGTGCCTGAATTTGCCGATTTGAACTTATTGTATCCATTGGACTCCTTCCTAACCGAAGAGGACAAAGCGGACTTCAACCCCACCGCCCTGCGCTCCGTGCAGTACAAGGAGCATCTGTACGGACTCCCGTCCGTGATGGAAGCGCCGGCGCTGCTGTATAACAAGCGGATCCTGCAGGAGGCCGGCTTCTCTGCCCCTCCTGAGAGCATGGACGAGCTCTACAGCATGGCCAAAGCGATGACGGCCGGCGGCAGATACGGCATCTTCGTCTCCGATGATTCCTACTTTGCCCTCCCTTATCTCTGGGCCTTCGGCGGAGAGACGATTACGGACGACCGAAAGGTCGGGATCGCCTCGGGTGATTCGGTACAAGGGCTGGCGTTCATGCAGAAGCTGAAAGCGGACAAGGTCGCCCAGCCGAACCCGGACTTCAAGGAAGCCTACAACACCATGATGGGCGACTTCAAGGAAGGCCGCTCGGCCATGATCCTCAACGGCCCGTGGGCCGTGGCCGACCTCTTGACCGGGGCGGAATTCAAGGATGCGGGCAATCTCGGAATCACTGCGATTCCGAAGGGACCCAAGGGCCAAGGCTCTCCGGCCGGCGGCCACAGCATGGTCGTCTCCAAGTATAGCAAGCATCCGAAGGAAGCGTACGAGCTGAGCCGCTACCTGACGAGCGCCGAGACCCAGCTGCTGCAGGCCAAAGAGCTTAAAACGCTGCCGGCACGAGGAGCCCGTACCAAGATGCCGCCCTCTCGGGCGATGCCATTGTGCAGGGCTTCAAAAAGCAGCTCGACGCGGCCAAAGCGCGTCCGCTCATTCCGGAAGGCTCGCAGATGTTCTCCGATTTCACGCCGAATCTCGGCCAGATTCTTATGGGCAAGCTGACCGCCGAAGAAGGCGCGAAGAATATCGAGACCGCTTGGCGGGATATGCTTAAGCTTGACCGGTGATTGCGAGATACAGATAAGCCGTGACGGGTTTCTCCCTCACGGCTTTTTGCCATTGCAGCTCTCTATCAAGCAGTTTCATTTTTCCCCCGATGATAAAATATAAAATCGATTTGTAATATGCTACACTCAAGATGGAGGTGGGGTACCAATGAAGAACGTGAAATTGGAAGGGCTTACACTGCTTGCTGACGATGTGGCTCGATTGGCCCGGTTTTACCAGGATGTGCTGGGATTTACTATTCTTATAGAAGAGGAGCATTACGTAGAATTCAGTAATTCAGGAGTAAGATTGGCCATTTGCTCTAAATCGCTGATGGCGGAGAATACCAACGGTTATCCTTCTTTCAGGGAAAGCCGCAGAGGACAAGCCATCGAACTTAATTTTCAATGTGATTCGCCAGATCAAGTCTACGCATTGTACGATGAATTCGTTTCGAAGGGTGCCATTGACGTCACCGCGCCACAAATCAAGTCTTGGGGTCATACGACTGGCTTCTTCGGCGATCCCGAGGGAAATATTCATTCCATTTTCGCGGTGAATCCTGTGTAAGGCCATTTTCGAACCGTCGAAGTCACTCAGAGCATTCCATGTCTATGTGTGAGGCTATTGCTTCAACGATCGGAGATACACAGGACACAGCGTTTGTGCTGGACACGCTACGTTTTCGTATCAGGAGGCGGTAAAAGGAAATGGCATTACCATGAGCATGTCCCGTAAAGGTACGCCCGCTGATAATGCCATTTGATCCCTGTCTCAAAACCAGGGGTCAGTCCCCTCTTCGGCTCTTTGCCAATCCCTACCGGTTCCCCAGCAGATTCTTCCACGAAGTCTCGATGTTCCGCACGCCCTCCTGCACCGACTGCTTCCCGAGCAGCATCGCATTCAGATTCGGGGTGAAGTCCATGAACAGCCTGGCGCCTTCCGGAATCATCGGCCGGGGCCTCGCCGTATCCAGCTGCGCCTTGAAGCCCTGGACCATCGCGTCCTGAGCCAGTCTTTCATCCTCATAAGCGGCGGACTTTGTAGGCAGGGTCTTGAATTCCATGCTCTGAAGCACCTGCGTTTCGGTGCCGGTCAGGTAGGCGATCAGCTCCAGGCTTTCTTTGGGGTGCTTGGTGTATTTGTTGATAACCAGACTGTGCCCCCCTACCGGAGAGCCCTGCCCTTTGGGTCCCTTCGGAACCGCGGCAATCCCCAGCTGATCTCCCCGCTGAAAGACTTTGCCCTTGAGAATATCCCCCATCGCCCAAGGCCCGTTGATGATCATCGCCGCTTTGCCCTCTTCCGCGAAGTCCTTCATCATCCGGCCGTACCAATCCGCGAAGTCCGGGTAGGGCTGGGTCACTCCCTCGCGCCGTAGCCTCACCATGAATTCGAGCGCCCGCTGCGAATCCACGGAGGCAATCTCGATTCGGCGGTCTTCCGACACCATGCCGCCCCCGAAGGCCCACAGATAGGGCAGGGCAAAGTAAGAATCCTCCGACACGTACAAACCGTACCGGCCGCTCACCGTCATCGCTTTCGCCATCGCAAGCAGCTCATCCATGGTCGCGGGAGGGCCCGTGAACCCGGCTTCGGCCAGCAGCCGCTTGTTGTACAGGAGTGCGGGAACTTCCGTGACGGAAGGAAGTCCATAGAGCTGCCCTCTGTACCTCGAGGACTCCAAGGCGGATGGAATATAGCCGACCCAACGGGAAGAGGGAGCAAGGTCGTCCAACGGATAGACGATATCCAGTTCGGCGTACTCGGCGATCCACGTATGGTCGGCACGGAAGATGTCTACCGGCTGGTCGCCCAGTACCGCGGTCTTGAATTCGTTAGTGGCAAAAGGAAAAGCGCGCTGCTTCATGGTCACTTGAATCTGCGGGTGCTCCCGGACATACGCATCGATCCGCTTCTGGAAGAACTTTGTCTCTGCAGGGGACGTGGTCGTCCAGAAGGTCAGCGATACCCGCTCCCCCTCTTTTTCCCCGCCTGAACAAGAAGCCGTTAGCAGCAGCCCGGAGAGTACCGCACATAAGGCTGATTTTCGGGTCATAACGGAACCTCCCCCTCGCTGCGGGAGTGCATCCCGCGATGGCTGCAGATCCCGTTTCTTCCGCTGCGCTTGGCTTCGTACAGCGCCTGATCCGCTTCCTGCAGCAAGCTCCCCGGATTCCCCGTATCCGAAGCCGTCGCGGAAGCGATCCCTATGCTCACCGTGACACTCCCGCTTACTTCCGAGAGCTCATGCGGAATACCGCGCCGGGCAAGCGCCTGCCGGAACCGCTCGGCCGTCCGGACCGCTTCCTCCTCCTCCTGATCCGGCAGCAGCACAACGAACTCCTCCCCTCCGTAGCGTGCAGCCAGGTCCCCCGGACCGACGGACCTCTGCAGAATCCCCGCCACCTCCCTTAGGCATTCGTCTCCCGCCTGATGTCCGTACCGGTCGTTATACCGTTTGAAATAATCGATATCGAACAGAATCAGTGAGATCGGCCTGGAGAACTCAGAGAGGCGCTTCCACTCCCGCTCCATCGTTTCGTCATAGCACCGCCGGTTCGCAATTCCCGTCAATCCGTCCCGGGTGGAGAGGTGCTGGAGAAACTGGTTCGAATGAATCACCGTACGCAGGGAGTGCGTCATCCGGTTGAAGGCCTCCGCCAATTCCTGGAGTTCATCCTGCCCTTTGAAGTGAAGATCCGCAACCTGCAGATTGCCTTCGGCCACGGTCTGCGCGGAGCGTCTCAGCAGACGGATGCGGCGGATGAGGTAGTTGGAGAGAAGGAACGCAATCAGGATCGACAGGACGATGGCTGAAGAGCCCATGGTATAGTTCACCCATTGGATGGTCCGGCCGCTGCGCTGAATGTCGCTGTTGTACTGTTCGATCCTCGACTGCTCCGCCTTGAAGAACGAGTGCAGGGAGAACGCCACCGGATCAAAGCTGTCTTTGGTATAGCTCTCCTGTGCTCCCCGGACTTCCCCCTGCTTTTTGAGCGCCATAATTTTTTGCTTGCTGCGGGCGAAGGCGGTCCAGCGTTCCTTGAAGCGCGCAATCTGGGCCTTCCCATCCGGATCAGCGGTCATGGACTCCAGCAGGCTCATCTCTTCTTCGACATACTGGACGCTCGCATCGAACTGGGACTTGAAATCCTCCTCGACATACAGGGGAGCGAGCAGGTAATGAGCCCCGTTGTCATTGGCTGTTCTGGCGAACAGATTCAGCCGCTGCAGGACCTCCAGCCGTTTCTCCGTCGCCAGCGTTTCATTCGTGAGATGGACGATCCGCTGGGTAAGGACGGTAGACAGAATAACCGTTATCACGAACAGCACGATGATGGCCAAAAAGCTGACATACAATTTCTTGCGGAGTGTGAAAACCATGGTGCAGTCCCCCGGAGATCCATGCGGTTAGCAGGCATTTCCTTTATTATTTCCCAATATTTCATTTTAGTCTGTACCAAAAAGCACACCTGCCTGCACATGAGAAAAACCGGCTCCCCGCCAGGCCAGGATTCGCCGGGGAGAGACGGTTGGTACAGCACGCTTAAGCTAAGCGGCTTCCTTATATCAAGTAGAACGGTCTGCGGCCGGATTCCTCCTACTTCAGGTAAGGCCCCGCTTCGCCGATCTTGCCCGGTGCCGGATTGCCCGGCAGATCGAGCACATATACGCGCAGGTTGCCCTGACCCGAGACGGAAGCGGTGAGCTTGCCGTCGGTGACGGTCTTGACATCGCCGGTAACCGCATCCTTGTACGTGCCGTTCGGAATCCCGCTGAAGGCGGCCGACGCGCTGACCGTAATCAGCGCGAAGCTGTCGATGCCCTTCGCCGTGTCCGTATAGCGGCGCTTGTAAGCGATGTGCCCCTCGACGCCTTCGGTTGAATACTGGCCCTTCTGCAGGGCCGGGATCGCGCGGCGGATCTGGTTCAGCCGCTGCAGGTGCTTCACAAGCGGCGAATTCAGCGTCTCGGCTACCGTGCCTGAAGCCGACGCGACTTTACCGAAGTCGGCGGCGGTGACGGAGCCTTCGATCTTGTCGCCGAAGTAGGCGCGGCCGGTCGTCGCCAGCGGGCACGTCGGCCCGCAGTCGATCGGCTTGCCCGCCTGGAATTCGATCTCCGAGCCGTAGTAGAGCGTCGGAATTCCGCGGAAGGTCCACATCAGGCTCATGTTCTCGGCCCAGGCTGCGGTGCCCCCGGTGTAGCGGGAGGAGGACTTGTTCGGACCATAGTCGTGGCTGTCGACATAGACGACGTTGTAGGTCGCATCGTTGTAGCTGTCATCGGAGTCCTTGCCGTTCCAGAAGGCATTGCCCGCATCGGCAAAATTCATGTGCATCCGCATATCGATGACATTCATGCCCGATGCCTTGCTGTGGTCCGGCGTGTGATATGCGTTGCCCCGGAGGAACGCATTGTCCGATGTCGGCTGGTTGGCGGTGCCGAGATTGTTCTCATAGCTGTACATCTCGAGGGCGGCCGAGGCATCGTCCGCACTGTATTCCTTGCGCTCCTTCCAGGTGAAGAACTGGGCCGAATGATTGACCGAGCCCCGGTTCCACTTGTCGTTGACGAAGGCTCCCACCTCACCGAACATGAAGAAGTTCTTGCCCTTCTCGCCGAACTTCGAGACGGCATGGTTCTGCGCGTCCGGCAGGAAGTGGCGGTTCCATGTGGTCCGCGGGATATGCACGGCCGTATCGATCCGGAAGCCGTCCACGCCCATATCGATGTACCTGCGGTAGACATCCTTCAGGAAGTCCTGCACCGGCTTCGATTCCGTATTAAAGTCGGCGAGGTCCTCGTGAATCCAGCAGCTGCGGGAATCCTCGCCCTCCCAGTTGCCGATCCAGCACTGATGGTACAGGTTCGCGGGGAACATGCCGGAGGTCGGGTTCGGCCACTGGCAGTTGTAGAGGCGGTAGCCTTCCTTGCTCGTCGCCCCTGTCGGCACTCCCCAGTTCCGGCAGGTGTTGCCTGCCGGCTCGGCCGTGGACCACAGGTCCCCGTTATACGGCTTGCCGCCGGCATTGACGTTCAGGCCGTTGTACTCGGCGCCGGCCTGCGGCTCATCGTAGTACCAGCTCCACTGGCTGTCGCGGATGCCGTACACCTTCGGAGCGAAGAGGTTCTTCTCCCCCCAGCGGCTGGAGTGGTTGTACACGACATCCTGAATGATCTTGATGCCCTTGTTGTGGGCCGCATTGATCAGATCCTGATAAGAGGCTCCCGGAGACTCCAGACGGGGATCGATACGGTAAAAATCCCAGCCGTGGTAGCCGTGGTAGTCATAATCCGAGCGGTTCAGCACCACCGGCGTAATCCAGATGGCGGAAAAGCCGAGCGCCTTGATGTAATCGAGCTTCTGGATCAGCCCCTTGAAGTCGCCGCGGAACATCGGGTCGTTGTTCGCAGCGTTGCCGCTCGTGACATGCGCCGAGCCTCCCCGGTTATTGGAGGCGTCCCCATCATAGAAACGGGCGGTCATCACGAAATAGATGGAGTCCTCCCGCATATCCGTACCGATCGGTGTGCCGCCCGGCGCAGGCGGCGGCGCGTCGCCTGTGGTCGCCGTTACAGCCGTGCCGGCGGCCGACTTGTTCGCCGGACTCGCCTTGTCGAACGCCTTGACCGTGTAGGTGTACGGCGTCTTGGCTTCCAGTCCGCTATCGGTGTAAGCATTCGAGGTTGCCGTGAACACTTGGGTGCCCTGCGTGCCGCCGGTTCTGGTGATTTCGTAGCCGGCCAGGCCGCTGCCGCCCGCATTATCGGCAGAGGCGTCCCAGGTGAGGGTGATCCGCAGGCCGTCCGCCGCCGCCTTCACATTCTGCGGAACCGACGGTGCCGTCACATCCGGGGGCAGCTGCACGCAGGGATTGGCCGCATTCGCGGTAACGGTACCGTCCTTCACGGTGGTCAGTCCGGTACCCAGGCTGTAGTCGCTCCCGCTGCTGTTATCCCATACGGAGCCATTGTTGAATGCCGCTTTGAGGCTGGCCGCCGTCCCGAGCTCCACCGTTTTCTTCGTCCAATCGGCGCAGGCCGTCTCGTTCATCGGCACGCCCGGCGCGGTCGTCCAGCTGCCGCCCGCCGGCATATAGTGAAGATTGACGCTGGTCCAGCCGCGCGTCTTCGTGTAGTAATAGACCTCGGCCCGATTGCCTCCGCCCGCAGTAGATGTTGCGGCCTGCAGAGCAGCCGACGGAGCAGAGACATTCCCGAGGGCATCCTTGGCGGTGATCGTATAGGTGTAAGTCGTTGCAGCGGTGAGGCCGGTGTCCGTGAAGGTAGCGGCGGTCACACCGGCCTTGATCAGCGTACCGTTCCGGTACACATCGTAACCGGCCACTCCGCTCCCGCCCGGATTATCGGTTGAGGCGGTCCACGAGATGGCGATCGAGGAAGACGTCACCGTTCCCAGCGTCAGCCCGGCCGGCACGCTCGGAGGGGTTGTATCGCCCACCGTATTGCACGGACTGCCGGCACCGGCCAGCAGCTTGCCGTCCTTCACCTGATGGACTCCGGCTCCCATCGTATAATTGCTGCCTCCATTGTTGTCCCAGGCCCCGGATCCGTTCGTGAATACGGCCTGGAACGAGGTCCCGGCGATCTCGACGGTTTTGCCGGTCCAATTCGTGCAGGCCGCATCCATCGGCGTGCCCGGTACGGTCGTCCAGCTGCCGCTTGCATTGTGGTGAATGTTGACCTTACTCCAATTCGTATAAGGGGTGTAATAATACACTGTTGCTGTGGCTGCCGCCCCGGCCTTCTCCAGGCCCAGGGGTCCTCCCGGCAGCAGCGAGCCGCATACCGTCAAGCTGAGCAAAGCCGATACCCATCTTCTTGCCATACAGCACTTGCCTCCTTCATGATTCTCGCTTGGCTGATCCATCTTATCGCTCTGGCGGTTTTCCGGGGTTGAATTCGCCTCCCTTCTATATCTGGAGCTCATGGGCCTAAGGAATTTCATCGACAGAGATTATCTTAACGGCCCCAGTTCAAGTCCCGTTCAAGCCCGGCCAAATCACACGAGAAAGGTCAATATTTTCCACCTTTCCGATCAAGCGGAGGAGGTGCGCTCCCCCAAGGGGGCCCATATAATGGAATATAGAAAAAGAAACCGGTTTTTATCACTTCACGCAAACGCTTGCATGAGGAGGTGCACCCCGTGCGGGAGACCATCATTCTGATCGATGATCACCTGGAAGAAGGCAGCCGCCTTGCCCGCTATTTGACCCTTCACGGGTTTGAAGTGATTTGTGACGGCTACCACAGCCCTGCCCTGCCGGATCTGTTCCGACGGCATCAGCCGGCCCTGATCCTGCTCAATCTGGCGGAGCCCAGGCTGGCCGGACTTCAGCTGTGCGCCGAGATCCGAAGGTCGCTCGATACGCCGCTGCTCTTCATCAGCTCGCTGAACGAAGATTCCCTCAAAATCGAAGCGCTGAGAACCGGCGGAGACGATTACCTTACCCGGCCGTTCTCCCTGGAGATTCTGCTCGCCCGCATCCAGGCCCATATCCGGCGGCACCGGCGCGCCTTCCCTGCGAACCGGAAGCACCTTCTGCTCTACCCCGATCTCGAGGTGGATCTGCTGGAACGCCGTGTGACGGCGGGCGGCAGCGAGGTCCGGCTCTCCTCCAAGGAATTCAATCTCCTTGCCCTGCTGGCCAAGCACCCGAATCAGGTCTACGCCATCGAAGCCCTGCATGAGATGCTGTGGGGAGAAAGCCGTATGAGCGAACTCCGCACGGTCATGGTCCATATCTACAATCTGAGGCAAAAGATTGAGAAGGACCCTCGAAAGCCAAGGTACATCCATACGGTAAGGGGAGCCGGTTACAAGTTCGAATGGTTGGAGTCCGGCAGGAGATGAAATCCGAAGATCAGCTTCCGCTTCGTTTGTAAACGCTTATTTTATCGAATGATAAGCACGCGGCAGGATGCTCTGAACCCACGCGCTATAGGTTATAAGCCGCTTCCGTGCACGCGGCACGCAGCCTTCTGGCTGGAAGATCAGCCGGCATCTTCACCATGCAGACGTGCTGCCATGGCAGTACATCTGCGTTACCGGCTCGGTCAAGCCCCCATGTGAATCTCTGCCATCCTGACCCGCTGACAAAGGCCGCCTCCCGCCAAAACGGGAAACGCCCTCTTTGGCATACGGCACGGTTACAGCTTCATAAACTCCTGGAACGCGCGGTCCGCCAGATACGGCAGATTCTCGTGCCCGAACTCATGATACACGAGCAGCTCCTTCTCCGACCGGATCTTGTTGTACGCGGCGAACTGGGTGGAGGGCGGACAGATCTTGTCAGTCAGCGCCGTGACCCACAGCACCCTCGCCTGTATCCGGTCCGCAAGGTTCTGGATATCGATATACCCTAGCCGGCGGAACACCTCCTCTTCTCTCGCATGATGGGGGTCGAAGAAGCGGAAGTAATAGAGCAGCTCTTCGTAAGCGGTCACCGACACATCCGACTGCCACGCCCGCTTGTAATCCGACAGGAACGGATACACCGGTACGGCGATGCGCACACGCGGCTCGAGAGCCGCACACGCCGTCGTGAGCGCCCCGCCCTGGGACAGCCCATACACCCCGACGCGCTGCGGGTCTACCCCATCCATCGCCATCAGAATTCGCACCGTCTGCACCGTATCCAGGAACACGCTGCGGAAGTAGAGCTTGTCCGGATCCGGATCGTCGATCCCCCGGATCAGATGCCCGCGGATCGTCGTCCCCTGTACGCTCAGGTTATCCTGAGACGGCCCGCCCTGCCCCCGGCAGTCCATCGCAAGCACGGTGAAGCCGTGCGCGGCATAGCCGATCTTCTCGAACCAGTCCCCGCTGTCACAGGAATAGCCGTGGAAGTAAGCCAGCCCCGGCCCTTTCCCTTCCGCCCGCTTCGGCCTCGCCAGCTTGCAGTGCACCCTGGCCCCGCCGACGCCGGTGAAGTAGAGATGGAAGCAGTCGGCCAGCGGCGACTTGAAGTCCGCGGGCACCAGCTCGTAATCCAGAGACTGCTCCTCCAGCTCCTTCAATCCCCGCTCCCAGTAAGCATCAAAATCATCAGGCTTCGGGCTGCTTCCCCCATACTGCAGCAGCTCCGTCAGCGGCATATCGGCCGGCATCGCACTCTCTCCTTTTTTGGCATCCTTCATATGTACTGCTGCCGCAGCACCGGAACTTGGCGGTCGGCGCTGAAGCGGTTACACCGACAACCACCGGACCTCCCCTGCCTACCATAGGTGGGAGGCGGCATTCCATTCCTGCCGGAGCTTCCCGGCTGTGAACTTCCCTTTCCCCGGATCGATCTGTCCTGCTGAACACCTGTCTTGCTGCTGACCACCTGCAGACCGCCTGCGGACCGTGAGCCGGATCGTTTTCTTCAAAGGCATTCGATCGGACGGATTCCATACCACGGTATTTGTTTGTTTTGTTATTATGATCACAACTGAGACCATCGTAATACAAGGCCTATATATTCGTCAATGCGAACCTAAACAGCAGTTCCATGAAACCCCAAACCTACCCAAAACCCCGTTACTCTCTTGAAACCAGAAACCTAATCACTCTATCTCTCTCGTTTTTGTTATTTTAGTTATTGTATTGTTATCTAATCCTTGTTATAGTAAACCCATACCCAATTCATCATTCATCCGAGGTGAGCTTATGAATACAAATGTACTGCAGCCCTATGTGGCGGGAATGACCTGGGGGTGGACCGGCATCCGCGGCGAATGGGCCGCGGAGAAGGCCGAGCACTCGCTGACCCAAATGAAAGAGCGGCTGGGGGTCAACTGGGCTACCGTAGCCTTCGCGGCCCTGCAGGCCCATCCGCAGTCCACCGTCATTCCTTTCGAGGACGAGCCGACGGTGACCGACGAGGAAGTCCGCTGGGCGATCCGCCGGTCCAAGGAGCTCGGGCTGAAGGTCTGCCTGAAGCCTGTCGTCAACTGTGCGGACGGCACCTGGCGGGCCCACATCAATTTCTTCGACATGGATGTGCCGTGCGAGCCGAAGTGGTCCGAATGGTTCGCTTCGTATACCCGCTTCATCCTCCACTATGCCCGGATCGCTGAGGAGACCGGCTGCGAGCTGTTCTGCATCGGCTGCGAGATGGTGCAGACCGACCGCCGCGAGCAGGAATGGCGGCAGCTGATCGCCGAGGTGCGGAAGGTGTACAGCGGACCGATCACCTATAACTGTGACAAATACCAGGAAACCCATGTCTCCTGGTGGGATGCCGTGGATATCATCTCCTCGAGCGGCTACTACCCGATCGGCGATTGGGAGAACCAGCTCGACCGCATCGAACCCGTGGTCAAGAAGCACGGCAAGCCGTTCTTCTTCATGGAAGCCGGGGTGCCGAGCCGGGAAGGCTCGCAGCATCTGCCGAACGACTGGGGCCTGCAGGGGGCGCCGAGCGAAGAGGTGCAGGAGCAGTACTACGAAGCGATGTTCGGTGCCTGCGACAAGCGCGACTGGGTCCGCGGCTTCATGCTGTGGGATTGGCCTGCACACCTCTATGAGCGCAGCGCGGCGGCACAGAATGACGATTACTGCATGTACGGCAAGAAAGCCGAAGCCGTTGTGAAGCGGTACTACACACAGAAACAGACGCAGGAAGCGGGTCAAGCACTTTAATCAGGAAAGGTGAACTCTTATGCAGCTCAGCGAACTTCGGACTTCCTGGCTCCCCCAGGTGGAGAAGGAAGTCAAAGATAACATCCTCGCTTTCTGGCTGAAGCAAACGCCGGATGCCGAGAACGGCGGGTTCCTCGGGGAAATCCGCAGCGACCTTACGGTGGTGGACGATGCGGAGAAAGCGCTCGTGCTCAACACGCGCATCCTGTGGACCTTCTCCTCCGCCTACCGGATCTTCAAGGACCCGGCTTATCTGGAAGCGGCCCAACGGGCGTACGCTTACCTGACGACTTACTTCACCGACCGCGAGTACGGCGGACTGTTCTGGTCGGTCGATGCGAAAGGCAAGCCGGCGCAGACCAAGAAGCAGGTGTACGGCCAGGCCTTCGCCATCTACGCTTACGCCGAATATTTCCGCGCGGCGGGTGTTCCCGAAGCGCTGGACCAAGCGGTAGAGCTGTTCCATTTGCTCGAGAAGTACAGCTTCGATCCGGTTCACAAGGGCTATGTGGAAGCCCTCTCGCGTTCCTGGGAGGATACCGATGACTTCAGCCTCAGCGGCAAGGATCTCAACGAGAAAAAATCAATGAACACCCACCTCCATGTCATGGAGGCTTATACGAACCTCTACCGGGTGTATCCGTCCAAGGAGCTCCACGGTCAGCTGAAGGGGCTCATCGAAGTCACTTTGAACCATATCGTTGACGGGCAGAGCGCCCACTTCCTGCTCTTCTTCGACGAAGCGTGGCATTCCAAGAGCGATCACGTGTCCTACGGCCACGACATCGAAGGCAGCTGGCTGCTCGTCGAAGCCGCCGAGGTGCTCGGCGACTCCGACCTGCTCGAGCAGGTCAAGATCACGGCGCTGCGCATGGCGGAAGCGACATACCTTGAAGGCATCGACGAGGACGGCGGCCTGTGGAACGAAGCCGATTCGAAGGGGAATCTGCTCGATCCCGATAAAGACTGGTGGCCGCAGGCCGAGTCTGTCGTCGGCTTCTACAACGCCTACCAGCTGACAGGTGAAGAGAAGTACCTGAACGCCGCTCTTGCGTCCTGGAAGTTCATCGAGGACCATATCGTCGACCGTGAACACGGCGAATGGTACTGGGGCGTCACCCGGGACCGCAAGCCGCTCACGGCGCAGTCCAAGGTCAGCGCCTGGAAATGCCCTTATCATAATGGCAGAGCCTGCTTCGAGATCATCGAGCGTCTTCATCAAGCCCACTAAGGGCGGCTTCATCATCCCTATCCATCCCATTCTTATACCATAACGGAGGAGACCATCCATGAGTTCCCTTTTTGAACAACGCAAACAAGCCCTGGAAGCCGAATACGAGGCGCTGATCAGCCGCAGGAACGAGAAGCTGCCGCTCGGCAACGGTATCTATGACCGCTACCGGTATCCGGTTCTGACCGCCCAGCATGCACCGCTGGTCTGGAAGTACGACTTCAATCCCGAGACGAACCCGTTCTTCATGGAACGTCTCGGCATCAACGCCGCGTTCAACCCGGGCGCGATCGAGCTGAACGGCCGCTTCTACCTCGTGGCTCGCGTAGAAGGCAACGACCGCAAGTCGTTCTTCGCGATTGCCGAGAGTGCGAACGGAACGGACGGCTTCCGCTTCTGGGATCACCCGGTCGTGCTGCCGGAGACGGAAGAACCGGACGTCAACGTCTACGATATGCGTCTCGTGAAGCATGAGGACGGCTGGATCTACGGCCTCTTCTGCACGGAGCGCAAAGACCCGGCTGCGCCTCCGGGAGATCTCTCCAGCGCCGTCGCCCAGTGCGGGATCGTCCGCACGAAGGACCTGCGTTCGTGGGAGCGCCTCGCCGATCTCAAGACGAAGTCCAACCAGCAGCGCAATGTGGTGCTTCACCCCGAATTCGTGGACGGCCAGTACGCGTTCTACACGCGTCCGCAGGACGGCTTCATCGATACGGGTTCCGGCGGCGGGATCGGCTGGGGCTTGTCCGCCTCCATGGAGAATGCCTCCATCGAGAACGAAGTGATCATCGACCACCGCCAGTACCACACGATCAAGGAAGTGAAGAACGGCCAGGGACCGGCTCCGATCAAGACAGCGAAGGGCTGGCTGCACATCGCCCACGGCGTGCGCAACACCGCGGCAGGCCTTCGCTACGTGCTGTACGCCTTCCTGACCGACCTGAACGAGCCGCAGAAGCTCACGCACGCGCCGGGCGGCCACCTGATCGCCCCGGAAGGCGAAGAGCGGGTCGGCGACGTGTCGAACGTGGTCTTCTGCAACGGGGTCATCGCACGCGAGAACGGCGACGTGTTCCTGTACTACGCCTCCTCGGATACCCGCTGCCATGTGGCCACCACAACGGTGGACCAGCTGCTCGATTACGTGCTGAACACGCCGGAGGACCCGCTCCGCTCCTACGCCTGCGTGCAGCAGCGGATCGCACTTATCGATAAGAATCTGCAGCTGACGAGCGTGTAGGCTTCGAATTAACCTAATAACCTTTTGCCCCGCAGGAAGCTCCCTCCACCGAAGAGTGAGCATCCCCTCGGGGCTTTTGGGGCTTCAGCGAACAGCACGGGACAAGCCGCAGCGGCGGCGGTTTCTCCCGTGCAGGCCCCGTGAGAACGTCAGCGGCCTCCCTCGGAAGCCATGGCCGCCGCTTTGGTTGCATGAACCGTACCCGTCGGATGCTGGGGCGGCGCATAGATCGCATACAGCTGAAGCGGTTTGTCCCCCTTATTCGTGACATTGTGCCACTTTCCCGCAGGCACCATGATGGCGTAGTTATCGTAAACACGGGCCTCATAATCCAGCTTTTCTTTGCTGTCCCCCATTTGAACAAGACCTTCCCCTTCTTCAATCCGCAGGAATTGATCCGTATGGGGATGAACTTCCAGCCCGATGTCCTCTCCGACAGGGATCATCATCAAGGTCACCTGCAGATGCTCTCCCGTCCACAAGGCGGTTCGGTAAGCGGCGTTCATCTTCGTAACCATTTCGATATTCACCACAAACGGCCCTGGCCCGTAGTCTTTGATGACTTCTTGACGGAAGGAGCCGGCAGCCGGAGCGTTTTCATTGCTTAAGTGATTTCCCTGCCGCCAGCCATGGGGTACAGTCGGATACGCGGAATAGAACGGATGTCTTAGCATCCACTCGAAGTGATAACGGGATCTGCTGACATAGGCGAAATATGAATCCGGAGGATGAACAACGTAATACATCAGGAGTCATTCCCTTCGCAGGATAGTAACAACACCCCCAGCATATGCCTATATGCAGCAAATGTTCTTTCCTCTTTCCCATCCGAAGACGCTTCATTTCCATGCAAACAAGATAAACGGCTTCGCCTTGATGTAAGGACGATGCGCGTTTATAAGAGATATAGGATGTGCCGCTGCTTTGCCGGGAACGCTGGGTGGCGGCGGGCCGGCTGTTTTTCAACCTTATCTGGCGGGATCCCTATTTCACTTTCGCCGCAGCCCATACGGGGACAGAGGTCCGGGGAGTACACCAGCCGGACGGATGGTCTCAGGTTGAAGCCGCCGCAGGCGGAGCTGATCCGCCATTGGCCTCAGGCGGCCGCGATCCGAGACCTGCAGTTCGTGCCGGAAGGTATGCGGTTCAGCCTCCGCCTCCGGTGACCGATCGTTTCGGCACGGCGCCGGAGCGTTCATTTTAAAAATAGCGGAAGTGAGGTATCTTATTGAGGGTTTTGCCGGCATTTCCCCGAACATAGAGGAACTCAGATGCATTATAGGGTGAAAACGTGTCCGGAAACCGCGCCCATCCCTACAATAGCGCATCGGAGTTCCTTTAATCCTGGTGGGTACCCTCGAAAAGTGGGAATAGCGCACTGTACTTCCGCTAATTTCCATAGACGGCTTGCGCGCCGGCAGAATAATTTTATAAATGCTGTAAGGTCAAGATAAACGGCTTCGCCTTCCTGTAAGGACGATGCGCGTTATAAGAAATATAAGATGACAGGACCGAATGGATCTTGGCGGGATATAAATTCTTATACATTAAAAAAGCCGACGCCCCTCGACGTCAGCTTGCTTCAGGATCTCATTTACACAGGCCCTGCTTACCTTCCGCCGGATCGGGCTTCCAGCACCCGGAGCCGGTTGGCCTTCCAGCTCGCGTTCAGCTTCGCGAAGGCTTCCGGCAGACTCTCTGCGACAGCCGCCCGCTGCAGATATTCTCCCCGGTAGAAGTCGATCTTCGCCTTGTTGCCGATCGCATACCACAGCGGCGAGGACGGCGCATTCTCGAATACGGCAGGCCCGTAAGAGAAGAACTCCTCGAGCTGCGGAAGCTCGGGCCTCCGCTTCTTCTGCGGCGGAATGAAGCCGGAGAGCTCGGCATAGCCCGATTCCTCGATCATGAAGCGGATCCACGCCTTCGCCGCTTCCTTGTTCCTGCTGTTCTTGCTCACGGCATAGAACCAGTCCGTATTCATCAGCGCATGGTAGGTGCCGCTGTTGTCATAAGGAAACGGAATGTACCCGATATCCTGCGGGGCGGTACCCGCCTGCTCCAGCTGCCGGATCATCCAGTTTCCCATGAAGAACATGCCCACGTTCCCTTGGGCGAATTCGCCTTTGGATGCCTCCCACCGGTTGCTCTGCAGGTCCGCTTCCACATACCCCCTGCCCATCAGCGTCCGCAGAATGGTAAGCGACCGTCCGAACTCATTGTCCGTGCGGAACGGCTCGTCGGTTGTGATCATCGAGTCCAGGTAGCTGCCCCGGCCGCTCATCATCGTGACGAGCACCTCTCCCCACTGCTTCATCGGCCACTGCGCCCCGTAATTGATGTAGAACGGCGTAATGCCGGCCCGCTTGAGCTTCTCGCAGGCGGCATACAATTCTTCGAGCGTCCGCGGCGGCGCCGTGATCCCGGCCCGGGCGAACGCTTTTTTATTGTAGATGATGCCTTCGGTGGATACGCCGGAGACGATGCCGTACACGTTGCCGAGATAAGACTTGTAGTACTTGAAATACAGCTCCCCGAGCCCCTCCGCCGTATCATTCAGGTTCTCAAAAAAGTCACCCAGGTTCACCTGCGCGATATTGCCCGGAATGAGCAGCACGTCACCGGCATCCCCGGTCGTCAGACGGACCCGGATATCTCTCTCGTAATTGACAATGGGCTCGAAGACCACCTCTTGCACCTCCGGATACCGCTTCTGGAACGCATCGGCATACCGGTCGAAGGTCCCGTCTTCCACAAGGTCTACCCGGTGGGTCGACACCGTCAGGCGGCCGGACACCTTGGCCTCCGCTCCGCTGCCGGCCTCAGCTTCCTGCTTGTCCGGCGGATGCTGTGCTCCGCCTGCTGTCGTACACGCGGAGAGCAGCAGCAGTATCGTCACGAACAGAATTGCTTTACGCATGGGGTTCAACCGCCTCCTTCCTGTCATCTCACGGTATCCCTGTACTCCTTTGGCGTGAATCCCACGGTCTTCTTGAAGATTTTGTTAAAATAAGCCGGATCCGGATACCCGACCCGCTCCCCGATCTCATACGTCTTGAGCTCGGCATGCTCCTTCAGCAGCTCCTTCGCCTTCTGAATCCGGATGCCGATGAGGAACTCGGTCAGCGTCTGTCCCGTCTCGGTCTTGAACAGCTTGCTGAGGTAATTCGGGGTCAGGAAGACCTGCGCCGCCAGGGAAGGCAGATCGATATCCCTCTGGTAGTCATCCATCAGAATCCTCTTGACCTGCCCGATCACCCGGTTCCCCTGCCCGCTGCGCCGCTCCCCGCTCCATTCGAGCAGGTCGGACATCATCCGCAGCCACTGCGAGCCGATCTGATCGAAGCGCATGGACTCGTAGACGAGCTTCTCGAGCTGGAGCGAGCCGCCGTAATGCTGCTCAGTCCCCTCGATGAACTCGGGAATCTCCTGCCTCAGCAGGAAGACCGTCCCCTCCAGCACTTCGTGCAGCTGCTTCTTCTCCGGCTTGAGCTCGGCCAGATGGTGCAGGAACCGCTGCAGCACCTCCCGGATCGCCGGGACGTCCAGCACCCCGAGGTGCGGCTTCAGTTCCTTCTCCGCCTTGGCGAACAGCCCGTGCACCGAGACGTCAGGAATTTCCTCCACGGAGGCGGTCAAGACGCGTCCGCTCCCGTACATCGCATAGTGGCTAGCCCGCAGCGCTTCCTTGTAAGCCTCGCTCCACCGCTGCGGCTCCCGGACCGCCGGACCCTGTCCAATGGACAAGCAGCCCTTCTGTCCGGCCGCGCAGGACATCGCCAGCAGCCGGCCGAGATCGGCCGTACCCTGCGGGTGCAGGAGCGGATCGGCCCCGAACAGGAGGCAGGCGATATGTCCGGACATCGGCACCGTCTCCAGGAAGGCCGTCCCGCTCACGCCCGCGGCCCACCTGCAGAGGGCCTCCATCTCGACCGGCTCTTCCCCGCGGATCACGAGGCAGGCTATATCCCCCTTACCGGCCAGATCCGCTGCTTCGTCCGTATGTCCCGGCTCCCGGCCCTGGAGCTTCTCCCGGAGCCAGGACTCCCGCCTCGCCTGCCCCTCGCTCCTCCGCTTCTCCGTCTCCCCGAGCAGGCGTCCGAGCAGGGCGAAGAGTTCCTGCTTGTTGACCGGCTTCAGCAGGTACTCCAGCACCCGGAACTGCAGGGCCCGCCTCGCATACTCGAACTCGCTGTAGCCGCTCAAGATGACGCATTGAACCTCCGGCCTCAGGCTCCGCAGCCTCTCGATCAGCTCGAGGCCGTCCATCCCCGGCATCTGGATATCGGTAATGATCACATCGGCCTCTTTGCCGGGCAGGTCCTCCAGAAGCTCCACGGCGCTTGCATAGGAACCGACGACCCTGTACGCCCCGCTTTCCTTCGTAATGATCTTCTCCAGCCCGAGCCGGATGCGTTCCTCATCATCCGCAATCATGATTCGCAGCATGGCCTTCCTCACTCCTGTTCCCAAGTCCGGTGCAGTCTGACATGCACTTCAGTCCCTTCGCCTTCCGTACTGTAGACCTCCAGCCCGTACGCTTCGCCGTAATACAGCTTCAGCCTTTCATTGACATTGCGCAGCCCGATGCCCCGTTTATCCCGCCGGTCGCCTTCCGCCTGGGGCAGAGACAGGGACCGGCGCAGCTTCTCGAGCGTCTCCCCGCTCATGCCCACCCCGTTGTCCTTGATGACCATCACCGCATCCTCCCCGCTCAGGGCCAGGGAGACGGACACCACCATCGTCTGTGACGGATTCATCCCGTGCAGGATCGCGTTCTCCACAATCGGCTGAACGGTCAGCTTCAGCATCCGCAGGGATTCGTACCTCCCGTAGGGCTCAATCTCCAGCCGGAAGCGCCCCGGATACCGGAATTCCTGAAGCTTCATATAATTGCGCAGATGCTCCAGCTCGTCTTCCACCTGCACGAACTCCTTCTTGTCCGTAATGCTGTAGCGCAGAAGCTTCCCGAGAATCTCCGTCATGTCGGCCACCTCGTCATCATCGTTGAATTCGGCCGTCATGCGGATGGACTCCAGGGTATTGTAGATAAAATGCGGATTGATCTGCGACTGCAGCGCGTGCAGCTCAGCCTCCTTCTTGCGCTCCCCGATCCGGGTATTCTCCTCGATGAGCTGACGAATCCGCTCGATCATCCGGTTGAACTGGTTGCCGAGCCGGCCGGCCTCATCCTGCGTCGTTACCGGGAAGCTGACCTCGAGGTTGCCCTGCTGGACGCTCTTCATGAGGAGGAGCAGCTTGCGCAGCGACCTCGTGAGGGCGAAGGACAAGAAGATGGACAGCACCAAGGCCAGGGAGATCGTCAGCAGGGTAGCGAACAGGGTGAACTCGCGGGTCCGCTGCACCCCCTGGGTCAGCTCGTCCAGCGGGACGGTAATGACCACGCGCCATCCGGAGCGTTCCGATACGGAATAGACGACCAGCGACTCCCGGCCGTCCACGTCTTCGATGAAGCTTCCCTGGGGCTCCCGGCCGCGCTGCAGCCAATGGCCCGCCTCCACCTTCCGTGTCATGAACGTGCGGTCGCTGTCGTAGATCACGATGTCTTCCTTATTGATAATAAAAGTCTTCCCATGGGTCACCTCATCCATATCCTTGACGAAGCGCTCGAAGGAATCCATATTGGCATCCACGACGATCAGTCCGATAGGCTCATAGGCGTTATTGAACACCTCGCGGACCACCGAGAACAAATAGTTGCGCCGGTTCGTATTGTTCACGACCTCTTCGGTAGGAATGAGGGCCGGAAGCCCTTTGTCCCGCCCCACCGCCTGCTTCCACACCGCATACCGCTTGTCGATGTCCTGGCGGACCCCGCTTTTGTACCGGTAATAGGCATTCCCGTACTGGTCGAACAGATAGACGGAGGTCGTATCCTCCTTGATATTGTTCAGGAAGTTGATGCTCGATTCGATCCGCTGGCGGATCTCCACGGAAGACAGGGTCAGGGACTGTGAGGCCGACGGCGCCCCGGTCTGCCCGCTCTCCAGGCTCTCGTAATACCGGTTGGAGAGCTCCAGATTCTCCTTGATCTCGTCCACATAAGCCGGGATGGTCGAGAGCTTCTCCATGTCCTGAATGTACTCGTCAAGCCGGTTGGCGGTTTCCTTGGACACCTCCTGCACATAAGCCGACGTATTGTCCTGGACCGAGCTCACGTAATTCTGATCCGAATAATAACTGAGCAGCGAAATGGGAATAATCAGCAGGCATACGAATATGATAATCAGCTTCCATTCCATGCGAAGCTGTGTCAGCTGAACCAGGCGCCCCCGCAGAGGCCATAAATGTAATCGTTTCAGCATCCCCGCTCTCCTCACCCTCAACTTCTGCCAAGATGCACTTCTGCCAAGCTCGTGTTCTTATTGTAGCACAGGGTTCTTCTCCTGCAGGTTGGTAATGAAAAACAGCCCGAAGAATGACTCTCTCTTCCAGGCTGCTGATGGTCTGTCTGTTGGGACGAAGCCGCCCCAAAGCCGGGATTTCCCTGTCTGTTATCGCTTACATCCCTATTGTATAAGCCTGGGCTGAAAAATGCATTGTACTCTGTTATCAAAAGTTGTCCTAGATTACTCCGTCAGGTAAGGAGCGCTGCTGTCACGTCATGGATTCTAAAATGGCAGCCTGCAGTTACGCAGAAACAGCCCGAAAGATGAACTCCTTCTCTCGGGCTGTCCGCACGGGTTACTCTGAAGCGTTAACCTCTGGTGCGTTTGCTCTGATACGTTTACTCTGAAGCGCTTTTGCTGATGCGTTTACTCCGGTGCGTTCAACCGGACTTCGTCCACGTACACGACCGACGGTCCGCTGCCGCCGACCGGTTCGATCTTAACCCCGATCGACTGCACGAGATCCGGATTCGAGAGGGAAGCGACGGGAATCGAAACCGTCACGAACCCGCTCGAATCCACGGGGGACGCCCCGCTGTCGTGCCAGACCCAGTCGGACCCCGTCTTCACATACAGCCGCGCATTCGCCTGGCCGGCAGACAGCTTCACCCGCACACTGATGGAATCCACGGCGGACAGGTCGAGGGCTTCCACCTTAGCCAGCTCGAAGCCGGCACCCCCCGCAAGGGAGAAGGAGGAGCTCAGCGCGGAGCTTCCGGAGGCTGCGGCATCCGCCGTTACGGCAGGGGCCGTCGCGGAAGCCTGATTCTGCTCCAGAATCCAGCCTTCGGTATCCGTCTCGAAGTCGTAGAGAATGCCGGGCTGTGCCGCCGAGCTGCCCGGGCCCGATCCTCCGTTCGGAACGCTCGGCGCATCCGGGTTCAGCACCGCACGGATGTCGTCGAAGTACATCGCTGACTCCAGCTTCGCACCGTTCACAGCGTTGGTATAAATCGAGAACTCCTGGACATTCTTCAGCTTGGTCTTCGTCAGCTGCCCCGTGCCCCCGTGGACCGGAACAAAGGCTGCGAACGGAATTTCCTCCAGGTGAGGTATGGACTGATCCGTTGCCGGATAGTATTCAAAGTAGGTGCCATCCACCTTCAGCTGAATGACGAGCTTCTGGTTCTGCCCGTCCGGCGTAAGCCAGAACTGCAGCTGGTTGGCTCCCGACCAGTCCCGGCTGCCCAGCAGCCTGTTCACTCCCGCATAGCCTGCGCTGCCTAACTTGTACTGATATTTCATAGCATACAGACCTTGACGGGCCTGTCCGGGTGCCAGAGATATGGAAGCTCCGTCTCCGCTGGCGGAGACAAAGGCGGTCTGGAGTCCCGCATCCAGTCCCTGGTAGCCTTCAAAATCGTCGACCACGGAAGGATTCTGCGGAGCTTCGTGATAGACACTGTACAATTCCACATTATCCAGATACATGGGTCCGCTGTACTCGAGCCCGCTGCCTGCGATCGAGAGGGCCAGACCCGACGCCGCTGCGGACAGCTCCGGACTTGTCAGATCGATGGAGGCCGGATAAACCGCGTACACGGCATCCCCAACGGTAACGGTCTCCAGCTCGGACAGCTTCCTTGCCGTCGTGTTCATGCCGTACTTCGTGTCCCAATCCGGCGGCAGCATGGCTACGGCCTGCAGCGAAGCATCCGCGCTCTTCTGTCCTGCCTCGACAGGAATCAAGAACTGCAGCTTCACCCTCTTCACATCCGCGAGATTCACATCTCCGGCAGCCGAAGTCAGCTCGAGCTTGAGCTCCTGCCAGGTGTCCGTGTATACGGTATCCGTTACGTTCAGCTGCAGCCTGCCGCTGCCGGCGAAGTCCGCATGTCCGATCGATGTCACGGAAGCCTGATACCCGCCGTTCGATTGGAAGCCCTCAATGCCGTCATTGAAGGTATAGGCGTGCATCAGCATCTCTTCCACTTTGACAAAAATCAGATTCGTTTCTTCGTGGGTTACGGCACCATCCTTATACACCTTCACGGTGTACTCGGCGGTCTTCCCGTTGAAGCCGGGGTCCAGCTTCCAATCCGCCGAATAATACCCTTCCGCGTCCAGCGTCATGGGGATTTCGTCCGGGGATCCGCCTGGGGTAAAGACTACCCGGTCCGGGTTCGTGTGCAGCACCTTCGCCCGCACCTTCGTCACCGGAGTAGTGACCGTCCCCTGCTCGACAGGCGTAACGGCGTGCATAACAGGCGCCTCTTCCGCCGGCGTGACCTTCCTGCCCGTGACCTCGCCCACTTCCCCGAGGAAGCTGGAGTAAGGGTCATTGTAGAACGCCTTGAAATCCAGCAGCAGTTCGTGGTCGCCAAGCTCCGGATGGCCGCTGTACGGGACGAACAGGTTGCTGTTCAGTCCGAAGTTGGCCCACGTCTGCATGTAGGCCATCCGCTTCGCGGCCGGGTCGCTCTGGATCGCTCCGAGTACCTTGCTGAACCAGGCCAGATCTCCGTTGCCGGTCGTCTTCATGCCTTGAGGACTGTAGCCGTATTCCGTCAGCGCCGCGATCTTGCCTTTGCTGTCGGCCACCTCCGAGATCATCCGAAGATCGTCCACCAGCGCGTTCAGGAACGCTTCCGTGCCCGGAGCGGCCTGGTTATCGTACTGGTCCATCCCCAGGATGTCCACGTAGGCATCCCCGGGGTAGGTTGTCAGGTACTTGGCGGAGTCGCCGCCGAAAGGGCCGTTAGGCGACCAGGCGTAGAGCAGGTTATGCACCCCTTTGGTATCCCGCAGATATTCGACGGTATACCGGTAGAGCTCGATGTACTGCTCCGTCGGCGTCGTCTTGGCGCCCCACCAGAACCAGCCGCCGTTCTGTTCATGGAACACCCGGAAGATCAGCGGGATCGGCGTGCCTTCATCGTCCTTGAGCTTCAGCGCAAAGTCGGCGATGAGATCAAGGTAGGCCGTGAACGCCGCATTGGCCTTGCCGCCGGGCAGCACGTTCTCCGCCACGTTCCCCGTCGTATCGTTGTATTTGCCCCCGGTCACGAAGTTCGAGGGGTGCATGCTCAGCGCAAGCAGTCCGCCCAGCTCGTGGGCCTGTTTCATCTTGACCAGCAGCCGGTCACGGCTTTGAGCCGTATCGCCCGGCACCCCAGGCTTTTCATCGCCCTGCAGGCTCAGCGTATCCCAGCCGAAGATCGCCGGATAGTCGCCGACCGCCTGCCGCACATCCGAGCCGGTGCCCATGGGATCCTGGATGGAGAAACCTTCGTCTGTCGCATGCTGGTGGCCGAACAGGATCTCCTGTCCCCGCACCTCCTGCAGATAAGCGAACAGGGAGCGGGTCGCTTCCGTTGCCTGGGCATCCACCAGGTCAGCCGTAAGGCTGCCGGAGTCGTCACCGCCGTTGTCGCCACCGCTGCCGTTGTCGCCACCGCTGCCGTTGTCGCCGCCGCCACTGTTACCGCTGCCGCTGCCGCGGCTGTCGTTGTTACCGCCAGTGCTGCCACCGGCAGGAGTTTGTGCCCCGGCAGGTGTGATTGAGCCGCCGGTCAGCTTATAGCTCCCTTTGGCCGTCTCTTTCCCGTTGATGCTCACCCGGTCCGCCTCGATTTTCAGCTCCGCGACGTTACCGCTGACGCTGAGACTGGTTCCCGCCGCATCCGGCGCGATCCGGAGCACGCCGATCCCGGCACCTTCCGCCACCTTCACCAAGGCGCTCCGGTTCACATCGGCTTTCTCCACCCGGGCGCCCTTCTCGAGCTCCAGCACGGTATCGCTGTCCAATTCGATGTGTCCGACTACCGCCGTTCCGGAGACCACCGTGCGGACCCGGCCCTCCTGCCGGTTCACCCTCACTTCGCCGAGCGTGGAATCCTTAAGGTTTACGGAATGTTCGCCGCCTCCGGAGATGAACGTCGTTCCCTTGACCTGGACGTTCTCCAGAACTGCATCGCCGTCTGCCACCCCGGCCGCTATGTACAGATTCCCGGCCACCTCCGCGTCCTTGAGAACCGAGTTCTTCTTGTTCAAGATGACATGGCCGTCCATCGCCGTGCCTGTCCCGCCGGGATTATAGCCCGCGACCAGGCGGTCGAGCAAAGCGAGGACTTCGGCCCGCGTGATGCTGTCCTTGGGATGAAAGCCTCCATCCTCGTAACCGTTTACAATTCCGGCAAATGCCTGTACCGCTTCTTTGGCATACGCATCCGTCTCATCCGCATCCGTGAATCCGCTTTCCTGAACAACGCCCGCAGCCTTCAGCTCGAACACTCTGGCCAGGAAAACAACGGCGTCCTGCCTCGAGATCTCCGTCTCCGCCTTCGATAATCCGCCGGGAAAGCCTTGGTAGTAGCCGGCCTGCTTCGCGGCTGAGAGCTCAGCGGCATACCACGCGTCCTTAGCGATATCCGTGAACGGCCGTTCCGCCGGTGCATAGTAACCGAACAGCTCATTGACGATCTTCGCGAATTCAGCCCGGGTAATGCGCTTGTCCGGTCCGAACGTCCCATCCTCATAACCTTGTATAACGCCGTGATCCAGCCATTTGCTAACGCTTTCTTTGGCCCAGTGACCCGCGGCATCCGCCGGAATACCATTGACGGCCGCTGCAGCGTACCCCGCCGCCGGTGATCCGGCCGAGAATACAAGGGATGCCGCCATACACGCCTTAAGCCATGCTTGATGCTTCTTCATCGGAGTTCTCCTCTTCTCTATAAGCCCGCCCGGATGGCAGCAAGCGCCATCCGGGGGACCTGAATCAGCTTTGATGTTATGTCGAATGATTCCAGACGTTATTTTACCGAAGCTCTGGCTTCCTTCCACTTCGCATTCAGCTCGTCGAGCTCCTCCTTCAGGTCTTTGGCTTCCAGAATGTCCTGGATGTACTTGCCGCCGAAGAAGTCAATCTTCGCTCTGTTGCCGATATCGTTCCACTTCGAGGAAGTCGGTACGTTCTCGATGAAGTTCGGCTTGTAGGACTGGAATTCCTTAAGCTGCTCAAGGGCCGGCGTTTTGGATTTCTGCGGCGGAATGAAACCGGAGGCTTCCACATACCCCGCTTCTTCCACCATGAACTTCACCCAAGCCTCGGCGAGCGGCTTGTTCTTGGTGTTGACGTCGATGCCGTAGAAGTAGTCGGCGCTGAGAGGAGCGTTCAGCTTGCCGCTGTTATCGTAAGGGAACGGGAAGAATCCGATATCTTCCTTGGCCGCGCCTGCGCCGATGACCTGGTTGATGACCCAGTTCCCGAGGAAGTACATGCCGGCCTTGCCGCCTGCGACTTCGCCCTTGGATGCTTCCCAGACATTCGAGTACAGATCCTTCTCCACGTAGCCTTTTTCCTTCAGCGTTCTGACGATCGTGAAGCCCTTGCCGAACGCGTTGTCCACCTTGAAAGGCTCGTCGGTCTCGATCATCTTGTCGAGGTATTTGGCATCGCCGCTCGAGAACTGGACGAGCACCTCGCCCCACTCCTTCATCGGCCACTGCGCCCCGTTGTTGATGTAGATCGGCACCATGCCGGACGCTTTCAATTTCTCGCAGGCGGCGTAGAATTCATCAAGCGTCTTCGGGATGGAAGTGATGCCCGCTTTCTCGAACGCCTTCTTGTTGTACATGATCCCTTCCGTTGAGACGCCCGACACGATCCCGTAGATTTGGCCGTTATCGGCCTTGTAATCCTTGAAGTACAGATCGCCGAGGCTGTCGGCCAGCCCGTTCACCGGAGCGAAGAATTTGCCGAGGTCCTTGTTGGCGATGTTCGTCGGGATGAGCATGACGTCCCCGACATTGTTAGCGGACAGCCGGACGCGCATATCCGATTCGTAGTTCGTAATCCCTTCGAATTCGATGTCCTCGACCTTCGGATATTTCTTCTTGAAGGCTTCTTCATACTTGTCGAAGGTGCCGTCATTAACGAGGTCCGTACGCTGGGTCACGAAGGTGATCTTCCCTTGGACTTCCGTGCTGCCTCCCTGTTCTCCTGCAGGAGCCGCATCCTTCGAAGGCTCGGAATCGCCTCCGCAGCCTGCCAGAGCGGAGGAAGCAAGGGCAACGGCCAGCATCGTACCGAACATTTTTTTCATGTGTAGTATCCCCTTTTCGTATGAAAAATGTTTGTTATCGCTTACAACCTTATTGTATAAAGGTCAGGCGCAAATTTCATTGTATTCTGTTATCAAAAATTGTCCTGAAATACACACTAATCAAGAAATATATTTATAACAATAATAACAATTCAGATGCGCCAGCCCCTTTATTCCTTAACCGAACCGCTGGTGACCCCCGCATAAATAAACTTCTGCAGGAAGAGGAACAGGATGATCGCCGGAATGAAAATGACGATAATCATGGCTGCAATGTAGTTCCAGCTGGCCGCATTGGGCCCGACGAATTGGAAGATCGAAGTGGACACCACCTGCAGGTTCGTCTTCGTCATATACAGGAACGGAATGTAGAAATCGTTATAGATATAGATCGTCCGCAGGATCATGACCGTAACCGTCGCCGGCATCAGCAGCGGGAAGATAATGTTCCAGTAGATCCGGAAGAGGGAAGCCCCTTCGAGCATCGCGCTCTCATCCAGCGAGTATGAGATATTGCGGATAAACTGCAGGTAGATGATGATCGAGATGACGTCCGCCCCCAGGTACAGCAGGATCGGCGCATGGATGTTGTTGATGAGCCCGAGTGAGTTCATCAGCCCGTAGGTTGCCACCTGCGTAGTCACCAGAGGTGTAACGGAAGCCAGCAGATACATGCCGATGATGACTTTCTTGAGCTTGAAATCGAAGCGCCCCAGCGCATAAGCGACCATGGTTCCGAGGATGATATTGCCTGCGACCGACAGCCCGATGATGTACAGCGTATTCGGGAACGCCGTCGTCAGAATTTTGGTTTTGGTGAAAATGAACTCATAGTTCTCCCAGTGCAGCCAGTTGGCGGGAAGCGCAAACCGGTTCTGCAGGTATTCCTGCTTCGTCTTCAGCGAAGTGATAAACACCGTGTAGGGCGGGAATAATACGACGAACACCCCGATGAACAAAGACAGATATTGAATCGTCCGGACAAAGACCGACTGCTCTCTCATTTACTCGTCTCCCCCTTTCAGCAGCAGGCGCTGCAGCCCGACGAACACCAGAACGATCAAGAGCATCACGACGGCAAGTGCGGAGCCGAGGCCGACCTGCTGGAATTTGAACGCCACGTCGACGGTCTTGATGATGAACGTTTCGGTATTGTTGGCACCGAGCATCATGATATACGGAATTTCAAACGCTTCCAAAGCACCGGTAAGCGTAAGCAGCAGCAGGAGCTCCATGACCTTGCGGATGCTCGGCAGCGTAACATGCAGGAACTGCTGCGTCGAGGAAGCGCCGTCAATCCGGGCGGCCTCATAGATATCCTGCGGTATCGACTGCAGGGTGCCGAGGAAGATGACCATGCTCAGCCCCATGTACTTCCACATGGATACGAACGCAAGCGAGAAGTTGACAATCGATGGGTCACCGAGCCAATTCTGCTTCCAGCCGGAGAGTCCGACGAGATCCAGGAAAGCATTGAGCGTCCCGTACTGGTTGTTGTACAGCGCCTGGAACATGAACACGATCGCCACGCTGTGCATGATGTAAGGCAGGAACAGGATGACGCGGAAGCCGTTGCGCCCCTTGAGCTTGCTGTTGAGCAGTACGGCAAAATAAAGAGCCAGCCCCGTCTGCAGCAGACCGCCGATAAAGTAATAGGCATTATTCTTCAGCACGCCGAAGTATTCCGCATTCCCGAAGATCTCGCGATAGTTCTGGAAGCCCACGAACGCCTTCTCGGTCAGCCCGTCCCATTCCAGGAAACTGTAATAGAACAAGCTGAGCAGCGGATAATACGAAAACGTAAGAAGCAGCAGCAGCGGTACGGTTAAAAAACTGACCAGGATGATGGTTCTTTGTGTGTTGTAGCTCACATTCATAGGCCGCAGCCCCCTCCGATCCGAATGGTTTTCACTCTTTCTCTTGTTTCAGGAATGCGCTTACTTTAGGTGCGGTAAAGCATGGTGCTTTGTTGCTTCTGCGAGGGCCTCCCCCGGGATCTGTGTGTAAAACTTGTTTGCGTTGACCTCCCAGCTTCCGTTTGATATCGCTTGCATGAATTGATTATAGTCCGGTTCGTCCCCCGATAAAATGCACTCAGTAAGCATTTCTTGTCTTCTATTATCCAATATTCGTTTTGTTCAAGGCACAGAGCTAACGGCACATATAACAATAACATATATAACAAATCGTCCTGAGCAACCCCCTTTTTCAATAGAAGACAAGTACCCGACATGCAATAATCCCCTTAATATCAAAGGATTACGGCATAGAAAACGCATTCAAAAAATGAGTTGACATTTCTTCTCAAACCCCTATATGATAAATTCACGCTAACAAACCAAACTAAACCACCACTATGCTTTCTCCCTGTCCCTGTTGGCGATCGATTCCCAAGAGAAAGGAGTGCGGCCGAACCCGTCTTTACCCATTTTGCAAGCGCTTTATAAACCACTTGTAGAGGAGATCCGATTCATGAAAAAAACACTGATGCTCTTCACTCTGGCATCCCTGCTCGTCAGCGGTATGCCTGCCGCCTATGCCCACACGGCTGCTCCGGTGGACACTTCCGCCTCCCAGAAAACCAAGGACACCTACAACTGGCTTACCCACCTGCCGAACCGCACGGATAACAAGGTGGTGTCCGGCTTCTTCGGCGGATACAGCAACAACGGCTTCTCGACTACCCAGCTCGAAGAATTAAAAACGGCTGCAGGACAGTATCCCGGCATCTTCGGCTGCGACTACGGCGCAGGCTGGGCTTCAGCTTCAGATCCGACTGCGCTCATTGACTATACCTGCAATTCCACGCTGAAATCCTATTCGACGAGCGGCGGACTGATCACGGTCAACGTTCACTATCCGAGTCCCGGCTATTCGACGGGCGGCAACCTGAACACGAAGCTGACGAATTTCAGCGATCTCACCAACCCGAGTACCGTGACCGGCCAGCGCTGGAGATCCTACCTGGATAAGACGGCCGCCGGCCTGAAAGACCTGCAGGATGCAGGGGTAACGGTGCTGTGGCGCCCCTTCCATGAGATGAACGGCGACTGGTTCTGGTGGGGCAACCAGGACGCGGCGGCCTTTAAGGCGGCGTGGATCGATATGTACAACTACTTCACGAACACCAAGGGCCTGCACAATCTGATCTGGATCTATGCGCCGGACTTCAGCAGAGACAACCGCACCGCGTATTATCCTGGCGGCAGCTACGTGGATATTGTGGGTCTGGACGCGTATGACGATAATCCGGAAACTGCTGTAACCGGTTACGATGAATTGGTCGCCCTGGGCAAACCTTTCGCCTTCACCGAGATCGGGCCGGATACGTTCGGCACATTCGATTACACCAAGTGGCTGAACGCCATCAAGACCAAGTTCCCCAAGACGGTGTATTTCTTTGCCTGGAACGATAATTGGGCGCCGCATCGCAACCAGAACGCTTCCGCCCTGTTCAATGACTCCTGGATCGTGAACCGTGGAGAGATCACGCTGAGCTCGATCACCGAGGGCGGAACGACTACCCCGGGAACAGCCACTACGCTGTACAACTTCGAAGGCTCGACCGAGTCCTGGACGGGCACCAACGTCACCGGCGGACCCTGGACCACGACCGAGTGGAAAGCGAGCGGCAGCTCTTCCCTCAAAGCGGATGTGAATCTCGGCGCAGCGGTCAAGAATTACACGCTCAGCCGTGCCACAGCACAGAACCTGTCGTCCAAGTCGACGCTGAAGGCATCCGTCAGCAGAGCTTCCTGGGGAACCGGCACCCTTACGGCCAAGCTGTTCATCAAAACCGGCAGCACCTACCAGTGGTATGACGGCGGAGCCGTGACGGTCCCCGCGACGGGCACAACGCTCAGCCTCTCGCTGGCCGGACTCGCCAATCTGTCCGATGTGCGTGAGATCGGCGTCCAGTTCACGGCGGCTTCCGGCAGCAGCGGCACCAGCGCCATCTATGTCGATAACGTGACGGTGGAATAATTCCTCCATTCGTATAAGCAGCAAAAAAAACGGAGCCTTGGGATCTTCAGGGCTCCGTTTTTCTTATAAGGATGAGGACAGCCGGCCCATCATCGATGCGATCTCGTCGATGCAGTCCTCGGCCTGCGGATAAATCCCGTACTTGTCCAGGAAGGCATGATCCATTCCCTTGTAGCGGATCAGCCTGGTTCTCACGCCGGCTTCTGCCAGACGCCCGGCATACGCTTCTCCCTCCAGGCGAAGCATATCGTACTCCGCCGTGACGATCAGGGTCTCCGGCAGCTTCTCCACCGACTCCTGCAGCAGTGGGGAGACCAGCGGATTCGCCGGATCGTGCCCCTGCAGATACAGGGCCTGGAACAGCTGCCCCGCGCCCCGCAGCGCTTCCAGGCCAGGGAGTATATACTCCTGATGCCTGTGGATTTCGTATTCCTCCAGCCTCCAGGGATATGCTGCCGACTCTCCAATGAGGAGCACCGGATAGATCAGCGCCTGCATCCGGATCATTCCGCTTCCTGAATCCCGGTCCATCTGGGCGCAGCCGGCGGCCAGGTTGCCGCCTGCGCTGTCCCCGGCTACAGCGATACGACTCGGGTCGACCCCAAGCTCGTCCGCATGGCGGTAGACCCACTGCACGGCGTCATAGCAGTCCAGCACTCCGGCCGGGAACGGATGCTCGGGAGCCAGCCGGTAATCGACGTTCACGACGAGTGCGCCCGCTTTCTCCGCGAGACTCCGGCACGGATTCTCCACGACATCCGGCGAGCCGCCGATGAAGCCGCCGCCGTGGAAGAAGACGACGGCAGGCAGTAGGCCGGTCACCGCCGGTCTGTAGATGCGGATCGGAATCTCGCCCCCCTCTCCTTCGATCTTCAGAAGCTCCACACTCACCTTCGTTTCGGTGAGGTCCTTATTCGGAAATCCCATTCCTGCCCGAATCGCACCGATCGGGAACGTCTCGGGCCTCACCTCGGAGAGATCCGGGAATCCCGCAGCGCCCCCTCCGCTCTTCGCCGCTCCCTCCATCATCAGCTGCAGGACGCGGGGATCCAGCTCCCCGGCGCCTTCGCTGTCCGGGATCTTTTTCTCCATATAGGTTAGATGCTCCGTTGTACGGATGGTTACGCGTTCCTTCAACAGGGTCAACAGCTTCTTATCATACTGGCGCACAGGGTTCAGCTCCTTACTCTTCATTCGATCGACCGATCCGCTCGCGGATCATCACGCCCTGCAGGGCTTCCATCGCCTCGGCCTCATGACCGCCATCGGCTGACAGGAGGAGCTCATCTCCCGGCCGGACGCTTAACGAGAGTACGCCGAGGATGGAATGCAGCGTGACTCTCTTCCCGCCATGCTCCGCAAACAGGGCGCAGTCCAGGAACCGGTTCGCCGTATATACCAGATCATTGGCAGACCGTGCATGAAAGCCGTCTTGATCGGTAATGATAAACGATTGTCTGATCATATCCTCATTCCTTTCACAGGCTGACTTATTCACATCCAACAACCGGCTCTTATCACCGGCTTACGACAACCGGGCATCCCACTTGCCGCAGAACGGGTCCACCGGGCTCTTGCCGTGGAAGCCGGAACGGCCGGTCAGCTTGTCGATCAGGGCATCCAGCGTATGCTCCGCCGAGTTGTACGTATTGATGTAAGTACGGACACGCGGGACGTCGAGCAGATGGTACGGATTCTCGACCGAGACGAAGACCGTCGGCACGGAGCTCATGTAGATCGGCACGTTGGCTCCCATCGGGAAAGCCCACTCGATCCGGACCACGGTCTGGTTGCTCTTCGTGGCCAGGTTCACGATATACAGGATGAGGTCATAGTTGTCCTTGACCTCGCTGTAAGGAACCATCATCCCTTCCATGCCCCGGTTCGGGTTGAAGAGATCGACCGTGAAGCCTTCCTTCTCCAGCTTCGCCTTGATGATACCGGCTGCTGACTCCTTCGCTTCGAAGAAGCCTCCCGTGGTTTCGATGCCGTAGAGCAGCACCTTCCTGTACTTCGCCGGCGAGATCGGCAGAACCCCCGCCTCTTCCTTCACCAGCGTAACCGACCGGTCGGCGCATGCGTCTGCCCACTGCCGGTGCTCCTCCGCTCCGAGAATTTCTCCGGCGCGCTCCGGACTCGGCACGATCGTTCCTTCCGCCTTCTTCTGCGGGAGGTGCAGCGCCGCCTTCATCGCCAGGATCTTGGTCACGGCGTCGTTCAGGCGCTCCTCGGTGATGATCCCGTCCGCAACGCCCTGCTTCATATAACCGTAGTCCTCCTCGAAGTTGCGCGTGAACAGGAACATATCGCAGCCGGCGGCAATGGTCCGCGGTACGGACTGGGAGCGCGGCATCGGAATGACCATCCCGGCCATCGTGGTGGAGTCTGTGATCACGAGACCGTTAAATCCGAGCTCCTCCTTCAGCAGCTTCGTGGTAATCTCGTAGGAGAGCGAGGCCGGCAGAATATCCTCGTCCCGGATACCCGGGCTGAGCTTTCGGGAATAGGCCGGCTGCATGATGTGGCCGATCATCACCGACATCGCCCCCGCTTCGATGCAGTCGCGGAAGACGGCGCCGTAGGTGGCATCCCACGCTTCGCAGTCCATATCGTTCACCGTGGTCACAAGGTGCTGGTCGCGTTCGTCGAGCCCGTCGCCCGGGAAGTGCTTGATGGACGCCGCCACGCCGTTCTCCTGCAGTCCCTTCACGAACTGCACGCCCATCCGGCGGACGCGCTCCGGATCGGAGCCGAACGTGCGCGTATTCGTAATCGGATTGCGGAAGTTGTAGTCAATGTCGACGATCGGGGAGAACGCCCAATTCGCACCGACGGCCGCCCCTTCCCGTCCGCAGACGACGCCGAGCCGGTAAGCCATCCCGTCATCGTCCGTGGCCGCTACCTGCAGAGGGGAGCCGAACACGGTGCCCTCCTTGGCAATGCCGCTGCCCCCGCTCTCCAGGTTCGCCGAGATCAAGAGCGGGATCTGCGCGTTCTCCTGCAGGATGCGCACGGTGTCGATCACCTCGGCTGCAGGCATCTGCCGGCACATCAGGCCGCCGATCTTCACGTTCTGTGCGAGATTCTTCAGGTATCCCTCATTGCTCGTATAGCCGATCAGGCAGAACAGCTGCCCGATCTTCTCCTCCATCGTCATGCCCGATAGCGTGGCCTCCACCCAGCGGATCTGTTCCTCGTTCAAGTAAAACGGCTTCGCCTGCAGCCGTGTCTGCAGCTCCTTCATCGCTTTGCACCCTCTCTGTCATTGTCAAAAATGGGAAATGCGGCTCATTCAACCGTCAGTCCTGCAGAAGCTGCCCCACACCGATCTCCCGAAGGTCCGCCCCCCTGACGTGTGCCCCCGGATAATGCGCAGCAGCGCTCACCGCAGCCGCTTTCATGCCGGCCGCCAGGGCTGCCTCAATCCCAGCCTCCGCGTCTTCCACCACCACGCACTGCTCCGCCCTGAGCCCCAGCTTCTCCGCTGCGAGCAGGAACACCTCGGGGTCCGGCTTGCTTCGCCGGATCTGATTGCCGTCCGCCACGGCATCGAAGAAACCGCCAAGCCCGATTTTCTCCAGAATGAACGGCGTATTCTTGCTTGACGAGCCGATCGCGCAGCCCACTCCCCGATCCTTCAGCTCCTGAAGCAGCGCGGTGACGCCCGGCAAAATATCCGCAGGGGTAAGCAGCTGCAGCAGCTGGACGTAGTACCGGTTCTTGCGGGCGGCCAGCTCCTCCTTCGCTTCCGGCGAGTAGACCTGGGCCTCCCCCTTCAGAATGAGGTCCAGGCTCTCCATCCGGCTCACTCCGCGCAGACGCTCGTTGATCTCCCGGGAGAAGGGAATCCCCTCCTCCTCGCACAGCTGCTTCCATGCCCGATAATGGTATTCGTCCGTCGAGACGATGACGCCGTCGAGATCGAATATGACCGCTTTTTTGCTCATATGCTATCACCAAATTCCAATTATTGTAAAATATTGCAACTACGACAGGTTAGTTTCGTCCCGCTTCCCGGTCCCTCTCGGAAGCAATAGCCTTGAGGTCTTCCACAATCTGCGGGTACTTCTGATCCAGCTTATACAGCAGCATGAGCAGGATCTGCACGGCCAGAATCGCGATCGGCACGTACATGAACAGGATCTTGATTGCGGTGACCGCCGAATCCGGCTGTACTTCCAGCTTGCTCACATAACCGCCCCACGCCAGCGCCCAGCCGACGACCGCGCCGCCGAGGCCGCTGCCGATTTTGGAGGCCAGAGAACCGCCGCTGAAGATGAGCCCTTCCGTCCGGATGCCGGTCTTCCACTCCCCGTACTCGACCGTATCGGCGAACAGCGCATTGCCGATGGCGACCGACGGGGCGAGGCCCAGATTCTTGATCACGATGCTGGCGAGCACGAGCTGCAGATTCGTCGGGTCGACGAAGAGCAGCAGGGCGCCGATGAGGGAGACCGCCAGACCGATCAGCGACGTATTGCGCTTGCCGAACTTCTTGACGAGCGGGGCGCTGAGGATGATGCCCACGACGATCGGCAGCAGGGAAGCGAGAGCCAGAAGGCCGACGAGGCCGGCGTTCTTCAGCACATACTGCGCGTAATAAATATTCAGGGCGCTGCCGAGCCCCTGCGCGATAAAGATCAGGGCGGAGTAACCAACTATGAGCAGCCAGTACTTGTTGCGGAAGAGAGCGGCCACGCCGCGCTTCAGCGGCACTTCCTTCTGCACGACCGTCGGTCTGACCCGCTCCTTCGTCGTTTTGAATGTAATGAGATACAGGAATGGTGCGATGAGTCCGATGATGACGAACGTGATGATCCATCCCTGCCTGCCGCCGCCGAACATCTGGACGACCGGCATGGTCGCTACGCTGATCATCACGCCGCCGCTGATCGCCAGCACCATGCGGAAAATATTGATCAGCGAGCGCTCATACGGCTCCTGGGTCATCAGAGAGTTCAGCACGCCGTAAGGAATGTTAATCGCCGAGTAGAGCAGATTCACGATCAGATACGTGACGAAGGCATAGATGATCGAACCGGTCGGACCGAGATCCGGCGCTGTGAACAGCAGCATGACGGACAGGCCGAACGGAATCCCCATCCACAGCAGCCAGGGTCTGGCCTTGCCGTGCCTGCTCTTGGTTTTGTCGACGAGCACGCCGACCCCAAGGTCCGCCACCCCGTCCAGGAACCGGGTGACGAACAGGATCGTGCCTACCGCTGCGGCGGAGATGCCCGCCACATCGGTGTAGAAGAAAGCGAGGAACGTGGAGATCGCCGTCCAGATGATGTTCGTGGAGAAGTCCCCGAGCGCGTAGCCCAGCTTCTCTTTCAATGAAATCTTGACGTATGCGCCTTCGGCTCCACTCGCGGTGCCCGGGGCTGCTTCGTGTTTAGCATTCATGGTTGTCTACGCCTCCTGAAGTTCCTGTAATAAAGCGGCGATCCGCTCGTCTGTAACCGGGAGCTGCGGATCGTCCGCCAGCTGCTGCAGCGTCCAATTCTTGGCAAAGTACATCAGCGGCGGAGCGAGGAGTTCGGGCAGATGCCGCTCCAGCACTTCCTTGACCTCCGGATCGTCCTGAAGCTCTCTGACCTTGTTCTCCACGGTAAACCGATTCGCGAACAGCGCCGGAGCCCGGTATACGAAGCGGTATTCGCCCGAGCCCGCCTCGAAGGCCAGGCTGTCCGCCCCCTCTTCGAAGGAGGAAAGTCCGTCGGCCGAGGCAGCCGGTAAGCCGCTTTCGGCCAGCCCGGCGAGCGTACAGCCGGGCAGTATGACGGAGGCCGTCGTGTTGGCCGGAATCCTTAGCGTCACATGGACCTCCTCGCGGTTCACCACCTGCCAGGAGCACGTGATCATTCCGTACATCGACTCGTGCGAGGCACGGGCCGAGGTCAGCCGGCGGCCGCCGATGCCGGGGGCGATGCGGATCCGCTTGTAAGCCGGAGCCGCCGGGTCGAGATCGATGCCCGCCACCCTACGGTACAGCCAATCGCCGATGGAGCCATAGGCGTAGTGGTTGAACGAGTTCATATGATCGCTCCAGAACGAGCCGTCCGCCTTGATGCCGTCCCAGTGCTCCCAGATCGTGGTCGCCCCTCGGGATACGGCGTACAGCCAGCCCGGGTAGTCTTCCTGCAGCAGCAGCTTCAGCGCCGTGTCGTGGTACCCGTGATCCGAGAGGGCGAAGCAGAGGAGCGGCGTGCCGATGAAGCCGGTCGACAGGTGTCCGTTATGCTCGGCAATGAGCTCGTTCAGACTCTGGGCGATGCGGGCTTTCATCGGCGCTTCCACGAGGTCGAAGGCCAGTGCAAGCACATGCGCGGTCTGCGTAGGCGAAGCAATCCGCCCGAACGGCGTCACATACTCCCCTCGGAACTGAGCGACCACCTTCTCATAGAGCTCAGTGTACTCCCGTACATCCTCCGTACGGCCCAGCACGGCGGCCGCGTCTCTCAGCAGGCGGGTGGAGTAGGCGTAATAGGCGGTCGCGATCAGCTCCTTCGGCGTGGCGCCGGTGAAGCTGTTCTCCTTGGCGTCGAGCGCCAGCCAGTCTCCGAAGTGGAAGCCGGTGGTCCAGGCGTATTCGCTGGGTCCCTGCGCCCGGATGTACCCGACCCACCCCTTCATGCTGTCATACTGCTCCTCCAGCAGCTGCCGGTCCCCATACACCTGGTAAAAGATCCACGGGCAGATCACCGCGGCATCACCCCAGCCCGCCGAGGAGGAGCCGACCTTCGTGTCCGGTACGACGAACGGTACGCCGCCGTCCGGCAGCTGGTCCGCTTTCAGGTCGCGGAGCCACTTCGTGAAGAACGGGCCGCCGTTGTAGTTGAACAGCGCGGTGCGCATGAACACCTGCGCGTCGGCCGTCCAGCCAAGCCGCTCATCGCGCTGGGGGCAGTCCGTCGGGACATCGACGAAGTTGCCGCGCTGCCCCCAGACGATGTTGCGCTGCAGCTGATTGATCCCCTCATGAGAGCATTCGAACGAGCCGGCAGGCTCCATATCGGTGTGCATCACCTCACCGGCGAAGCAATCGAGCGGCAGCGGGCCTGAGTGCGATTCGGGACCGTTCTCCCGGATCGGCAGCCCTTCCACCTGCACATAGCGGAAGCCTTGGAAGCTAAAATGCGGCGCGTACGTCTCGCCGGGCTCCCCCTTGGCGGTGTAGACCACGGTCTGCTTCGCGGTCCGCAGGTTGCCGAAGTAGACCTCGCCGTCCCGATCCAGCACCTCCGCATGCCGCAGAGTGATGACCGTGCCCGCCGGCACATCCGGCTTCAGTCGGATGCGGCCCACCATGTTCTGGCCCATGTCCAGCACGGCGGCCCCCGCCGGTGTGAGGAAGGAACGCACCGGGCGGATCACCTGCGTGACGCGCACCGGCTCATTCTCCTGGGCGATCAGCTGCGCCGCGGGCGGTTCAATTGCAGTGACCGGGTGCCAGCCTAGCTCCTCCGCAGAGGCGCAGCTCCAGCCGCTCCGCTCCAGACGGGCGTCATACACTTCCCCGTCGTACAGACTGGAGCTGAGGATCGGGCCTGTGGATGCCAGCCAGCTCGCATCGGTCACGACCGCCTCTTCGCTCCCATCCTTATAGCGGAGATGGAGCTGCAGAAAGGCCGCCCGGCGCTCGCCGTACCGGAACCGGTTATGGGCATCGCCCATGCCGCCCTTGTACCAGCCGTCCGCCAGCAGGATGCCTATGCCGCCGCCGCCTTCCTGAAGATGCCCGGTCACGTCGTAGGCCTGGTACTGAATCCGGTGGTGATAGCTCGTCCATCCCGGTGTCAGCTCCGCGTCCCCTGCCCGCTCCCCGTTTACGTAGAGCTCGTATAAGCCGAGGGTCGATGCATAGGCGACAGCCCGCTGCAGCCCCGGCCGGACGTGGATCCGCTTGCGAAGGAGAAACACGGCCTCGGTCCGCGGATCAATCGCGTCCGGGTGCGGCGTGATCCACTGCGCCTTCCACTCGGATTCATCGAGCAGGCCGGTCTCCCACCAGGCCGGCTCGCTCCATGCGGATTCATTCCCCGCCTGGTCCCAGACCTTGACGCGGTAGTAATACCGCGTACGCGATGCCAGCTGGGGCCCCTCATACTTCACATGAAGCGAATCCTCTGACGGGATTTTGCCCGAATCCCAGAAGGGCTCTCCGAAATCACCGCTTTCCCTGCCCACTTGTACCCGGAAAGCCGTCTGGATGGTGCCTCTGTCTTCCGAGATGAGCTGCCAGCTGAAGCGCGGCCGCTTCTCTCCCGTCCCGATTGGATTTTTCCGGTAATCGCACCGGAGGTTGATTGCTTGAAGTTGATCGGCTTGATGTCCTGCTGCCATAAGCGACTTCCTCCTATCCTGCCCTGCAGCCTGTTGTTCCCTGGTTTCGATACGGCTTGGTTTGTATAAGCCTTATAATAGCAAACGGTTTCATATCTAATAATCTCAAAAGCGAAGGGATTTCTTGCTCGAATCAAAGATGTTATAATCGGTTCAGAAGGATGCACAAGAGACTAACATCCCAGGAGAGACCCCATGAATCTGAGCGAACTTGAAGCCCTCCTCCGCCGGCGCAACCAGACCAGCGACTGGACGACCGTCCGTGACAAATTCCAGCCTGACTACACGATGATCGACGGCATGGAAGCCTATCATTTCTATTCCGCCGTGGATGTCGCTAGCGAGCTGGTCGAAGGCAGTATTGCCATTTCCCAGCAGCCTTATGAGAGCTACATCCCGCTTCACATTCATAATTATCTGGAGCTGACCTATGTCTACGAGGGCAGCTGCACGGTCCAGATCCAGCACAAAGAGATCCCGCTCGGCAAGGGATCGTTCATCTTCGTCGACAAGGAGGTTCCCCACCGGGTGCTGGAGACCAAGCCGACGGATATTGTCATCAACATCATCCTGCGGATGGACTACTTGTCCCCCGCGTTTTTGAGCCGGCTCTCCCACCAGAGCATTATCTCTTCGTTCCTCGTGGACTCCCTGGTGGACAGCCGCAGGCGTAACCGGTATCTTCTGTTCCAAGCCGATTCCCGGGACGAACGCATTCCGCATGTCATGGAGCAGATCATGTGCGAGTACTATGACCGCAAGGCGTATTCGCAGCAGATCATCGACTCCTATCTTGTCATCCTGTTCACCGAGATGATCCGGCTGAATGAACAACTTTTGAAGGTCAAGGGGGACAAAGAGGACAAGCCGGCGCATTCGCTGATTGATTTTCTCAAATACATCGAGGACCACTACCGGGACTGCACCTTGACGCAGATGGCCGCGCACTTCAATTTTCACCCGAATTACCTGACCGCCCTGCTCAAGCAGGGAACCGGGAAGTCCTTCAAGGAGCTCCTCCAGCTGCAGAAAATCAGCAAGGCCACGCTGCTGCTTCAGCATTCCGACCTGCCGATCGAGCAGATTGTGGGCGAGATCGGGTATTCGAGCATCTCCTTCTTCTACCGCAAGTTCAGCGAGATCTACGGCATGACGCCGGTCCAGTACCGCAAGCGCAGGGAGGCGATGCTGTGAACGCTCCACGCTCGGAGTATCTTTTTGCGCTCCGTTATGCTTTGCATAAAGGTCGCTTTAAAAAGATATCTCCTCGCTTTCCAGTCATGCATGCCTTCCTCCTCCGCATTCGGGCATATCTTTTTTCGTTCCGTTACGCTTTGCATAAAGGTCGCTTTCAAAAAATATCTCCTCGCTTTCGATAGGCACACTCCTTAAGGAAGCTTCTGGGAAAGCATCCTATACTGAAAAGCACAAAAAAAGCGGCAGACCGGGGGATGTCTCCAACCCCCAGCTGCCGCTAAATCGTCTTATTCATGCAAACCGTTCAGCTGCTCGTGATGTGCCTCAGCTGGGAATACCCCGCGCACACGATGGTTAATGGCCAGGCTAACACGGATTTTCCGTGTTCCGAAGAGGCAGCACCTTGATTCGTACCGGCTAACACGGATTTTCCGCGCTCCGCCGCACTTGCAGGCTTCTTCTTACGAAGCTGTCCCCTTCGCCCGGTACTGGCCCGGCGTAACCCCCGTCCATTTTTTGAAAGCATTCTGGAAGGCGCTCGGCTCTGAGAAATGCAGCAGATACGCGATATCCCCGACGGAATAGCCCGGCTGCTTGAGATAGCTTATCGCCAGCTCTTTGCGCACCACCGCCGACAGCTCGTTATAAGACGTATTCTCCTCTTTTAATTTGCTTTGGAGGGTTCTCGCGCTCATCTCGAACGACTCCGCCGTCTCCTGCAGCGTTGGAAATTGAACAGGCATGCATTTCATCATCCAATGGTACACCCTGTCGGAGAATAGTTTCCCCGGTGCCAGCCGGCTCCTCGTCTCCTCGGCGATCGCTTCGAACATCCCGCGCAGCTTCGGGTCGGAATACAGGATGGGGTAATCCATCACCTCGCGGCTCATCCGCAGCACCGTCTCCGCGCGGCCGAACCGGGGCTCCACCCCGAAGACCGGCAGGTAAGGTGCCGTATCGGCCGGCGCCTCATGCATGAACTCCACCCCGGCCAGTGGCACCTTCCGGTGGCTCAGCCGGCCGATCAGATGATAGATCGAGGACGCCATGTCCTCCATGCAGTGGCGGGAGATCCGGCCGTTCGGGGCTTCGGAGAACAAGCGGAGATGCACCTTCTCCCCTTCTTCTTTCCAATCGAGGTTAAACCCGCTGCACAGGATGATATTATACCTACGGTAGGCGGACAAAGCGTCAGCCACCTTCCCCGAGTGCATCATCACATAACCCAGAATCCCCATATCCATCATATCCATCAGCTGGCCCTGGTGCAGGCCGAAGTGGTCATCCTGGGTATACTCCACGGCTGCGTACATCAGCCGCTCCAACTCCTCCGCCGGGATGCGGGCTTCCACATCCTTCAGCAGGCTGGAGTCGAAAGAGGCATAGCGGCAGAACGGCTCCGTATCGAACCCCTTGTGGACGATCGCCTTCATCACCGGGTACACCATGGAGATCGCCATGGTCTGGCTGCTCACGTCCATCCCTCCTTTTGCGCGAATGAGCAGTTGCGCTGCGCCTCAGATCATTGGTCTATCCTTCCAAACGTCCTATGATGAGTATAACGCACCGAACCAAAGGGGAGAACCGCATTGACAACGAAAATTCTTGTGATTACCGGTCATTCCGACCCGCAGAGCTTCTGCTCCGCCCTGTCCAGGGCTTATATCGAGGGAGCCTCAGGCAGCAAGGCCGAGGTGCGGGAGATCGATCTCAGCCGCATCGCCTTCAATCCCGTGCTGAAGCACGGCTACAACCAAAGAACCGAGCTCGAGCCCGAGCTCAAAGAAGCCCAGGAGCTCATCCGCTGGGCCGAGCATCTCGTGTTCGTCTACCCCACCTGGTGGGGAGCGATGCCGGCGGTGCTCAAGGGCTTCATCGACCGGATCTTCCTGCCGGGCTTCGCCTTCAAGTACCGGGAGAACTCCGTGCTGTGGGATAAGCTCCTCACAGGCAAAACCGCCCGACTCATCGTCACGATGGATACGCCTTCGTGGTACAACCGGTGGATCTACGGGCACGCCGGGCATAACGTCATGAAGCGCAATATCCTTCACTTCTGCGGGATCAAGCCGGTGCGGATCACCGAGATCACGCCGATCAAATCTACGACGCCGCAGCAGCGGGCGGGATATCTCGAGCGGGTGAAGCGGCTCGGAGCCAAACTGGCATAAGGGGAAACCCGGACGCGCCGCTGCCTGCAAGAGGAGATAAAGCCTTAGCCCTACTAGTAAGGACGATGAGCGCTTTTTCGTGATCGTACGAAAAAGGAGCCCGCCGCAAACGGCGTGGCTCCTCTCTCTGCTGACGCAATCTATTCCTGCAGCGGTCCCGGCTGAGGGCTCGGGGCTGGCTGTGATCTTTACTGCGCCTCTTACACCGTACGCTCCTGCCCCGGACCGACGCCCTGCACCGGTACGCTGCCCCTGCGCTTCTTCATCCAATCCGCCCAGTAAGCGGTCAGAATCGGAACGAGAATGGAAGTCACGATGACGCATGCGGCGACTAAAGCGGTTGCAGACTGCGCCGCGGACATGAATTCCGGCTTCATGTTCGCGATAATCATCGGGTTGGCTACCGCCGCGCCTGCCGTACTGGAGGCGGCCAGGCCCGCCGTGCCGTTCCCGCCGCCGATCCACTTGTCCGCGAGGATGAGCGGGATTCCCGTGACAATGATCACCGCTATGCCGAGCAGAATGCCCAGGAGGCCGGTCTGCAGAATCACGCCGAGGTCGATCGAGTTCCCCAGCGCGAAGCCGAAGAAGGGAATCAGCGTATGAGTCGCCTTGCCGAAAAACTCCCGCAGGTCGTGGTCGAGGTTGCCCAGAATAAATCCGATCATGAACGGCAGGACCGCGCCGACGAAGTGGTGCGGCTCGAAGGCCGCCAGCCCCGTGGTGCCCAGAATCAGCATGGTGACCAGCGGGCCGGATTCCAGTGACATGAGCACGAAGGCGCCCGCCTCTTCCTTGGTGCCGTACTGCTGCATGATCGAGGCGTACAATCCGCCGTTGGTCATGTCCATTGCGGCGATCAGCGCAAGCACCGAGAGTCCGGCGAAGAAGCCGGTCTGGATGCCGCCCTCCGGCAGGAATTGTCCGGCAATGATCGCGACGATCCAGGCGACGGCGATCTTCGTGAGCACCAGTGTCCCGGACTTGCGAAGCACCGTGCCCGTGGCCCTGATGTCAATGCCGGCTCCCATACAGAAGAACCAGACGGCCAGGATCGGCACCGTGCCGGTCATGAGACCGTTCGTAAACGAACCGAAATACTTGCCCGAATCGGGCCAGAACGTGTGGACGATCGCCCCGATGAACAGCGGCACGAGCATCATGCCGCCGGGGATTCGATCCAATGTTTTCTTGATCGCCATCTCTCTTCGCACACCCTTCCCTTATACAACGCTTACACCGGTTTTATTTCCGGCTTAATCCGAGCTCGGGAATCAGCCTGGCGAAGGCATCATGGCTGGCCTTCATCTGCCCGCGGAAGCCTTCGCCGTCCCTGATCATCAGCCCGAGCCCATTCTCCTTCATGAAGACCCGGAAGTCTTCCTCTCCCGCCGCCTTCGTGAACGCTTCGGCCAGCACCGCCGTCACCTCGTCCGGCGTATCCTTCGGCACGGCCAAGCCTCTCCACGTGCCGGTGAACTGGACACTGAGGCCGGTGGCCTCCTTCAGCGTGGGTACGCCGGGAAGCGCCTCCGACCGCTGCTCCGCATTCACTGCGAGCGTGCGGAGCGTTCCCTGCTCTACCTGGGTCTTCACTTCCGCCGGACTCACCGGGACCGCATCGACGAAGCCGCTCGTCAGGGCGGATACCGCGGGTCCCGCACCTTCGAACGGAATATGGCTGAACTTGACCCCCGTGCCTTTCTCCAGGGTCGCCGCCGCCAGATGCCAGATGCTCCCCGTACCCGCGTTGCCCATCTTCACTTTGCCTGGATGCGCTTTCGCAAAGTCCAGGAACTCCGCCGCCGTAGTCCATGGCGCTTCCGCCCTCACTGTAATGGCGGACGGGTCCAGATTCGTCTGCGCGATCGGCTTGAAGTCCTCGTAAGTGACCGGCAGCAGCCCCAGATGCGGAAGCGTCGTCAGCTCCGCCACGAGGTACGTGACCGTGTAGCCGTCCGCTTTGGCCCCCGCGCCTTCCATCAGCCCGATGGAGCCGCCGCCGCCTGTCCGGTTCACCACCGCGATCGGCTGGGGCAGGTGCTTCTCCGCTGCCTTCGCCAGTGCTCTGGCCGTCAGGTCCGTCCCGCCTCCGGCGGCATACGGAACGATCAGGGTGATCGATTTCCTGGGAAATGCCTCCGTCTCCCGGCTCTCCGTTCCCTTGGCCGGGAGCCACTCTCCCGTACAGGCCGTCAGCAGCAGCAGAAGCGGGAGGGCCCCGGCGCACCGGCGGCTCCATCGTCTTGTCATCACGTTCATGCCTCTTTTCTATTGTAGGATGTGTTCGATCGCCCCCTTGTTATGGATGGTTAACCTTCAACCACAGCATAACGGGAGTGTAACGCATACCGTCCCTCCGGCCAATCGTTCAATCTTACGGCAAATCCTCCGAAATGCCGGAGGAACGGGGATTCGGCCGATCTGCATATCCGCCGGAAGATTTGATGCCTTCCCTGTACCTGCCCGGCGTAACGGTTTTGACCTTACGGAACGCGCGGATGAAGCTGTTCTCGTTCTGGTAGCCGACCCGCTGGGCGATTTCCGCAATCTTCATCGGCGTCTCTTCCAATAATCTGCAGGCCCTGCCTATGCGCAGGTGAGTCAAATAGTCGTAGATTGTGCTTCCCGTCTCCTCCTTGAACATGCTGCTCACGGACGAGATGCTCATCTGCACGCTGTCCGCGATCTCCTGCAGCCCGATATTCCCGTCCAAATGGTCTTCCATATAATCCTTCATCGCCTGCACGATCTGGTACTCTCTGCGCTGCCTCCGGCTGACGAGCTCCCGGGCCATCGCCGTCAAACAGCGCTCCAGCAGAGCTGCCACGTCTCCAAGCTCCAGGGTTGCCCCCTGTCCCGGGGTATAATCGGCCAGCTCGGCCGGAGGGACCGCACCGAGGGCTGTCGCGGTTCTCAGCAGCTCTTCCATCAAAGCGTCCACCTCGCGGTACACGCTTGAGGGACGGACGCCGCCAGTACGGAAGGCCTCCGTCCAGCTCCGGGCCCACTCCGCGCAGGCCTCCGAGCCGCCCGCCGCCAAGGCGCTGAGCCATTCGACCGTCCCCGCATCCCCGCGTCCGGAGGGCTCGTCCTTCTCTGCCGGAAGCACCGCCGACGGGCGGGCATGGATGCTGCCGTACCCGGCATAGAGCCGGTAGGACAGCGCCTCCCTCGCCTCGGCCAGGGAACGCGCCGCCTGCGTGACTGACGGGACCGCCGGCCCGATGCCGGCTGACACGGACAGGCTCAAATACTGCGAGAGCATCTCCCGGATCCGTGCAGCCTCCCGCGAGAGCGCTTCCCGCTCCGGTGCTGCCCTGTCCGGGTCCTTCGGCTGCAGCAGAAGGGCCGCTCCGTCCGGTGGATCGCCCATACTCACCGCTCTCCAGGCAGGCTCCAGCGCTTCGAGGAGAATGTTGTTTAAGGCATACTTCAGCAGCCGGCGGTCCTCCTCCGGAAAGCGGGAAGCCCACTCCCCGTACCGGTCGATGGATACGACGAACACCGTCAGGTCTCCCGGCTTCCAGTCCTGGAAATACTGCTCCCATTTGGCCTGCGCCTCCCGGGCGCCCAAGCTGCGGGCCAGGAGATCCTCCAGAAACTTGGACCTCAGCTCGGGCAGGCTCTGCCGTGCGACCAGCGACTCGCGGTGCCACTCCTCCACCAATTTGCCGATGACCGGCTCCAGATCGTACAGATCTCCCTGTGCGGCGGCGTCTCTCTGCAGGGGACGCAGCAGCCTTTGAATCCGCTTGAGCGGCCTGAAAGCCGCATAGTTGTAGGAATACACCGCTGCGCAGCCCACCGCGATGGACAGCAGGGAGAGCAGCAGCATCATGTCGCGGGCGAGCTTGGCATTCTTCAGCAGCTTCTCTACAGGCACGAGCGAGATCAGCCTCCAGCCGGTCACATCGGAGAAAGTCTGGTTGGCCATATACTCCTGCCCCTCCGCCCTCACATAGGCGAACGGCCGGACATCCAGACCTCCGGTCACTTCCTCCATCCCGGAGAGCGGGATGGGAAGGTTCAGCTTCGGATAGATCAGCTCGCCGTCCAGATTGTAGACATACAGATAATTAGCCGAAGAGGTATACAGCTTGGAGAACAGCCGGTCATAATCCAGATTGACGATGACCGCCCCGGTGACCTGACCGTTCTGCCGGACCGGCCTCACCAGGGAAAGCAGCTCCGTGGTCCCCGCCCCCTGCACACCCCCGGCGCTTCTGCGCTTCACAAGCAGAGGCTTGTCGTTCAACTCCGCCATCCAACCCTCCAACGGCGCTCCCCCGCTCCACCCGGATGGGTATCCGCCCAGACTTGATACGCGGGAGCGCCCTTCCAGAGCCAGGACCTCGATCGAATGGATATCGGGCTTCTCCGCCATCGTCTGCAGATAAGCCTGCAGGGAAGCGGACCTCGATTCCCTGTCCGAAGACTGTGAAGAGATAAAACCCAGCGCCGCTTCATGGAAGGACACATCCACGGCCCTGCCGTCCGCCTCCCGGAACGCCCGGTTGCTGACATCGAGATTGATCTGCAGCAGTTCCACATTCGGGGTATTGAGCTCCGTATCCAGCGCCCTGCGGTACTGGGAATAGGAGTACAGCCCAACGGTGCCGATGCAGAGCGAAATGCAGAGAGCCAGCACAAGGATGAGCTTTGTTCTTTTGTTGCCTGCGATATATTTGAACCGGATTCGGAGCATTCCGCCGCCACCCTTCTTCTGCCCCTGCTGCTGGCAGAATTTCTCTAGTATTCTATTTATTCTGATGCGCTTCCGGGGGGAAGTCAAGGATGGCGAAAACGCAAACAACACCTGGACCGCACAGGAGCTTCCCTCTGTCCAAAAGACAGGTTGTCAGCACCTTGCGGATTCAGGTGTTCGGTTGTTGTGGGGGTATATGGCTGAGCGGCTTTGCCGCGGCGGTTCTTACCGGGTTTCCTCCATGGCCCAGGGCTGACGCTCGGAGACCACGTCGGTTCCTGTATGGATCGCCTGCTCCAGCAGCATCCCGAGGTAACAGTCCTGCGAAGCTTCGGGCAGGCTGTAGAAGCTTGGCCCGCCGGAAGCGTAAGCGGCCATTTTCCTCAGGCAGCCGGCGATCGCGATTTCATCGTCATACAGCCTCGCGGGCGCGAACGGATTCTCATACACCCACCGTTCCCCCGCCAGAATCCCTTTCAGAAAGTACCCTTCCTGATTCTCCAATTCCCCTTTGTTGACGCGCTTGAAGTTCAAATGAAGCGGGGTCCGGAAGTCCTCCAATACCGTAAGCCGGTCATCGAAAATCTCTCCTCTGACGCCTCTGACCGACAAATGATTCGAGCGGATCCAGGACCGGTGCTGGTCCTTGGTGAAATCGTAGATGCCGAGCTTGCCGCCGAAATTCAGCCAGGCCAGGTCGCGCTGGGACGGGATGATCTGTTCTTCCGTCGGAGGCCCGCTGCGGGAAGGTCCGGCCACCCACTCGGATTGGAACCTCATCGCCCGGATGTGAGCGTCTTCAAACCGGATGCCCAGCAACTTCCGGAGCAGGCCGATCCCGTGGTAGAAGTGCGAGATGGAAACGGTGGCCTCCGTAACCTTGCCGAGCCGGCCCTCCGCAATAACCGCCAGTCTGGCTTGGTTCATCGGATGAAGCGGATACTGCTCGGCCACCTGGACCCGTGCCCCGCGGCAGGTCAGCTTCTCGTGCAGCAGATGGAGCCCTTCCAGGTCCGGCGCCGGCGGCGTTTCGGCCAATGCGGGAATTCCCCTCTCCGCCAGCTGGAGCAGATACTCATACCCGGCGGATGCGCTCACGGATACGACCACGAAGTCCAGGCTCTCGCTCTCCAGAAGCTGCTCCAGCGTCCGGTACGTGGGAACGCGCCACTGCTGCTCCATCTCCCTCCCCTTGCTTTCGTCCCGAACCACCATCCCCCCGACTCGGAATTCATCCGGAAGCGCCTGCGCAATCCGCAAAAAATACTGCGCCCGAAATCCCCCTCCTCCAATGATGCCGAAGACTGCTGGTCTGCTCATGTTTGCTCCTCCCCGTCGATTCGTCCGTCCTAACTCCGGCGTGCCTCAGCCCACAAAATGCTGAAACCGATACCGGCAGCATCAGCATATCACCGAATCCACCGTCTGACGAGTGCGCGAATCGGTTGGACTTTTACCCATTTTCATCCTGTCCCCTCCTGCACTTCTTGTCTTGGGTCCGCGTAAACTAAGGTAGATCCGCTGTGAGAGAGATACGGGATGGAAGCGCAACCACATGAAAAAACGAAAAAAAACCCAGAAAAGGACATGTACAATTATTTTAATCTATTAACAATAGTGGTACACTAGATAGGGTTAATTATTGAACAAGAACAACGGTGGGACCTTGCAGCGCCCCGGCTTGCTGCAGTGCCTGAGCAGGAGCGCCTCCCATCCTTTCTGACATTGATAAGTCTGCAATTCATAGGTCTGCAATTCTTAGGGGATAAGGACGGTTAAAATGAGCAACAGACAAACTAGAACAGACGTTATCTTAATTGGTGCCGGAATTATGAGTGCCACCCTCGGCACATTACTGAAAGAATTAGTTCCGGACTGGAACATCACAGTGCTTGAGAAGCTCCCCAAAGCGGGCGAGGAAAGCTCCAACGAATGGAATAATGCAGGAACAGGTCATGCTGCTCTGTGCGAGCTTAACTACACTGCCGAGAAGCCGGATGGATCCATAGATATCAGCAAAGCGATTAAAGTCAATGAAGAATTTCAGGTTTCCATGCAGTTCTGGTCCTATCTGGTAAAAAGCAGCCTCATCCGCAATCCGCAGGAATTTATCATGCCGCTGCCTCACATGAGCTTTGTTCATGGGGCACAGGATGTAGCGTATTTGAAGAAACGGTTTGAAGCCATGTCGGCCAATCCGCTGTTCCAAGGAATGGAATTCTCCGATGACCCGTCCAAGCTGGCGGAGTGGATGCCGCTGATGATGAAAGACCGGACATCGAACGAACCGATTGCAGCAACCAAAGTAGACTCTGGTACGGATGTCAACTTTGGGGCTTTGACTCGTATTCTGTTCGACCACTTGAAGAAGAAGAACGTAGATATCAAATACAAGCAGCATGTGGATGATATCAAGCGTACGGGCGACGGCGCATGGGAATTGAAGGTCCGCCATGTAGACACGGGAACCGTAGAGCGCCATACGGCCAAATTCGTCTTCATCGGCGGCGGCGGGGGCAGTCTGCACCTGCTTCAGAAATCCGGTATTCCTGAAGGCAAAAGCATTGGAGGATTCCCGGTAAGCGGCTTGTTCATGTCTTGTAACAATCCGGAGATCGTGGAGAAGCATCATGCCAAGGTGTACGGTAAAGCCAAAGTCGGCGCTCCTCCTATGTCGGTTCCGCATCTGGACACGCGATTCATCGACAACAAGAAGAGCCTGCTCTTCGGACCGTTCGCGGGCTTCTCGCCCAAGTTCCTGAAGACCGGGTCCATGCTCGATCTGATCACTTCCGTCAAACCGCACAATCTCACCACGATGCTCGCGGCCGGCGCCAAAAACATGCCATTGACCAAGTACCTGATTCAGCAGGTCATGCTGTCCAAAGAGCAGCGCATGGAAGAGCTGCGTGAATTTGTGCCGAATGCCCGAATCGAAGATTGGGATTTGGTCGTTGCGGGCCAGCGCGTTCAGGTCATCAAAGACACGGCGGCCGGCGGCAAAGGGACGCTTCAATTCGGTACGGAAGTCATTAACGCGGCTGACGGCTCGATCGCCGCATTGCTCGGCGCTTCTCCGGGTGCTTCCACAGCCGTTTCCGTCATGCTGGAAGTGATCAAAAAGTGCTTCCCTCAGCAGCTGAAAGCGTGGGAGCCGAAGATCAAAGAAATGATCCCTTCTTACGGGGTATCCCTGGTCAAGAACCCGGATCTCGTTCAGGAACTTCATACTTCCACCGCCCGGACCCTGGGTCTGAGCGATAAAGGCGCGGTAAAGGTGGCACACCGTACCGTTTCCTAATATCCAAGATGGTGAACCAGGGAGGGACTGCTGCGGCAGCCTCTCCCTTTTTGGCATGGAGCCGAGACGGGTTCAGTCCGTCCGGGGAACAACCGAGTCCGCACCGGAGCAGGCGCTCCGGGATCAGCATTAGTATTGCCCGTTGACGTCAGCTTTGATTCCGGCAGAAGACACCGGCATCAAGTTGGGTCCGATAGCGGACTCAATCGCTATGTTTCAGACTCCTTCGATGAATATGGATCGCCCGCCGCGTGGCACACAAAACAGCGGCAGTCCGGGACATGACTTGTCCAAGACTGCCGCTGTATTCGTATCGAATCATAGGAGGACTCCCCCGCCGCCGGGTTTTTGCACGGGTTACTTCAGCTCCAGCCGAGCGCTTTTTTGCCGGCTTCGAGAGCGGTGACAATCCGGTCGACATCATACACATTGCCGCTCCATGTCCCTCCGCTGACGGATTGCAGAGCGGCCCATAGCTTCGTATCATCCGGGAGGGCTTCATCGGGGCGCATATCCGGGTGAAGCGGCCGGCGCGCCAGGATAACGGCTCCCTCTTCGGGCGTGACCTCCCGCTCCCCTTCCCCGACAAAATGGATGCGGCCCTCCAGCCGGCTGCGGTCAATGACGATGTCAATCAGGTCCCCGTCCCGGAGCTTGCCGATCGGCCCGCCGGCCAGCGCTTCCGGGCCGATATGCCCGATGCAGGCCCCGGTCGACACGCCGGAGAACCGGGCGTCGGTAAGCAGTGCCACCTGCTTGCCGAAGGACAGATGCTTGAGCGCGGACGTCAGCTGGTACGTCTCCTCCATGCCGGTCCCCGACGGTCCCCGCCCGATCAGCACCAGCACATCGCCTGCTTGGATGCCGCCGCTCTTGATGGCGCGCATCGCTTCGCGTTCGGTCGTGAACACCTTCGCCCGGCCCTTATGACGGTACACCCCTTCCGCATCCAGCACGGAGGGATCGATCGAAGTCGACTTGATGACCGAGCCTTCCGGAGCCAGATTCCCGGTCGGAAAGGTCACCGTGGAGGTAATGCCGAGCTGCCGGGCCCGTTCCGGGCTCATGATGACGCTGTCCGGGTCGATCCCGTCCTTCTCCAGCAGCTGCCCCCGCAGCCGGTGCCGGCGCTCCGACGTCTCCCACCAGTCGAGCACCTGGCCGAGCGTTGTGCCTGCTGCCGTCCGCACGGACTCCTCCAGCACCCCGAGCCGGCGGAGATGCAGCATCACTTCCGGCACGCCCCCGGCCAGAAATACCCGGATCGTCGGGTGGAACACCGGCCCGTTCGGAAGCACGCTGACCAGCCGCGGCACATCCCGGTTGATGCGGATCCAGTCCTGCACCGTGGGCATCCGCAGCCCGGCAGCGTGGGCAATGGCCGGGATATGAAGGAGCAGGTTGGTCGATCCGCCGAACGCGGCATGAACGGCCATCGCATTGTGGACCGCGGCATCCGTCAACAGGTCGCCCATACGCAGCCCATCGGCTTCCATAGCCATCAGGGCCCGGGATGACTGGCGGGCCATCTCCTCCCAGATCGGCTGTCCCGAGGGCGCGAGCGCGGCATGCGGCACCGTCAGGCCCATCGCTTCCGCAACCACCTGGGCCGTAGCCGCCGTGCCGAGGAACTGGCAGCCTCCGCCGGGTGTGGCGCAGGCCCGGCAGCCGAGCTCGGCCGCCGCCTCCAGCGTAAGCTCGCCGGTCGAGTACCTGGCGCCGATCGTCTGGATTTTGCCGGCGTCTTCCCCTTCGGTCGGCGGAAGTGTCACGCCCCCGGGAACGATGATGCCCGGGAGCTGCGGCATCCCGGCGAGCGCCAGCAGCATCGCCGGCAGGCCCTTGTCGCAGGTGGCAATGCCGATGACGCCCCTGCGTGTGGGCAGCGAGCGAATCAGCCGGCGGAACACGAGCGCCGCATCGTTGCGGTACGGGAGGGAGTCGAACATGCCCGTCGTCCCCTGCGACCGGCCGTCACAGGGGTCGCTGACGTAGCCGGCGAACGGAATGCCGCCCTGCGAGGAGATTTCTTCGGCCGCCGCCTTCATCAATAGGCCTACCTCCCAGTGGCCCGTATGATAGCCGAGCGCCACGGGACTGCCATCCTCCCCGCGAAGCCCGCCCTGCGTGCTCAGGATCAAGAACTGCCTGCCGTTCAGCCGCCCCGGCTTCCACCCCATCCCGACGTTCTGGGACAGGCCGAACAGGTCTCCGCTCGGGGCATGGCGCAGCAGCTCATCGGTTAAGGGCAGCCGCCCCTGCACGCCGGGAGCATGTGTCTGGATCTCCGCATCCCCCGGATTGTCGCTTCCCATAATCGACGTAATTCGCTCGCTCATGTGCTTTCCTCCCGGCCTACGGCTTGACAAACACCGTTTTGATGGATGTAAAAAACTCGATGGCCGCCTGCCCCTGCTCCCTGGAATGCGAGCTCGACATCTTCATGCCGCCGAACGGGGCCTGCAGCTCCACGCCGGCCGTTTCGGCATTCACCCGGACCAATCCGGCATCCATATCCCGGATGAAGGACAGCACGGACCCGATGTTCTGCGTGTAGATGGATGCACTGAGGCCATAGTCGCTGTCATTGGCTGTGTCGATCGCTTCCTGAAGAGAGTCCACGGTGATCAATGCCAGCACCGGACCGAAGATCTCCTCGCGGGCGATGGACATCTGAGGCGTGACGCCGTCAAATACCGTCGGCTGCACATAGAATCCTTCCGACAGCCCCGGTCCGTCCGCTCTTGCTCCTCCGGCCAGCAGCACCGCGCCTTCGTCCAGCCCTTGTTGGATATACTGCAGCACGGTATCCATCTGCCTTTCATTCGCGCAGGGCCCCATCCAGCTGTCAGCCGACATGCCGTCGCCCAGCCGGATCGACGCGATCTGGGACAGCAGCTTGGCCTTGAAGGCCTCGTACACCTCGCGGACGATGATGACCCGGCTCGTAGCGGTGCATTTTTGGCCGGTGGATTTCAGCCCCCCGCTGATCGTCGCCTCGACTGCCAGATCCAGGTTCGCATCCGCCGCGATAATGATCGGATTTTTGCCGCCCATCTCCAGCTGATATTTGGCTCCGCGTGCTAGTGCAGCTCTACTGACCTGCTTGCCGACAGCGTTGGAGCCTGTGAAGGTAATCCCGTTCACGCCCGGATGCTCCGCGAGCGCCGGTCCGATCACCGAGCCGCTGCCGCATACCAGATTCAGAACCCCCGCCGGAATCCCCGCCTCGGCGAAGCATTCCGTCACTTTGGCGGCCGTCACCGCCGTTTCCTGTGCCGGCTTCAGCACCACCGTATTGCCGTATACCAGAGCCGGTGCCGTCTTCCACAAGGGAATCGCCACCGGGAAATTCCAGGGCGAGATCACGCCCACCACGCCCAGAGGAACACGGGTGGTGAACAGAAGCGCTTCGCTGTCCGTCGAAGGGATGACCTCCCCGATGCTCCGCATCCCCTCTCCCGCGTAATAGCGCAGGATGGCCACGCCGCGCAGCGTCTCTCCTTTGGCCTCCGCCAGCGTCTTGCCCATCTCCCTCGTCATCGTCTCGGCGATCTCATCGGCCCGCCGCTCCAGCACGTTGGCCGCACGGTGCAGTACACTGCCGCGCTCCGCCCCCGACAGCCGGCGCCACGCTCGTGAAGCCGCCTGGGCGGCCGCGACGGCACGGTCCACATCCTCCGACGCAGAGTCCGGCACATAGCCCACGACCTCCTGCCGGTTCGCCGGATTGAGACTGGGCACCGTTCTTCCGGTCGAAGCCGCCGTCCATTCGCCTTGGATATAATTGCGATACACTTGTTCTCCTTGAAAAGCCGTCATGTGGATCCTTCCTCCCTATGTCTAATTCGCCGTGACGCCATTCACCAGCGTCCCGATCCCGTCGATGGAAATCTCGATGCGGTCCCCCGGTGCCAGCGTAAATTCGTCCGGCGGCACGATGCACGTGCCCGTCAAGAGCACCGTGCCGTCAAACAGTTCGTTGTCGGCCGCCAGGAAGGAGACCAGCTCATCCAATCTGCGGTTCAATTGGCCTGTGCTCGCCGTCCCCTCCACCACCAGCCGGTCTTCACGGTAGATCCGGCAGGCGATCCGCAGATCGTACGGGTCCGCCACCGTCTCCGCCAGCCGGACCGCCGGCCCAAGGGAGCAGGAACGGCGCCATATTTTGGCCTGGGGCAGATAAAGCGGGTTCTCCCCTTCGATATCGCGGCAGCTCATGTCGTTGCCCGCCGTATAGCCTACGATGGACCCGTCCCTCGCCAGCACCAGACCAAGCTCCGGCTCAGGGATCTGCCACGAGGAATCACGGCGCAGCGTCACCGGCTGGTTGGGGCCCACGGTGCGGGCGGCCGTCGATTTGAAGAAAATCTCGGGTCTCACCGCGTCATAGACCTTGTCATAGAACGTCTGCGCATCCAGCCGGCCACCCGTCGCCTCATAGTTCCGTGCTTCCCGGCTGCGCTGGTAAGTCACCCCGGCGGCCCATACCTCCGGCGCGTCCAAGGGGGTCAGCAGTTCCAGCGCAGTCCAGGCTTCGGGCAGCTCGTTCTCCGGCTTTACAGCGCTTTCAACAAGACGGAGCGGTGTCAGGCCCCGCTCCCCGGCCTCATGAATCAGGGCCATCACATCCTCCTGCGGCAGCAGATAGGCCCTTTCCTCATCCGTCACAGCCGCAAGCTTCACCTGCCCTCCATCCCGAAACCGAATCACTCTCATTGTCGGTCGTCCCCCATTTCGATGGTTTGATACTCCTACCATACCACCATCCCGTGAGCATTGACGATGCGCTAATCTCTTACCGCACTTACCCTTTTCACGCATTCCTTTTCCTGCCGGATGAGGCTATAATCGAATCAGAACTATTCGCAGCTCCCAACCAAGGAGGGTATTCGCCGTGTCCGAAGCTTCCGCAGCGGTCTACCTGGGCCGCCTTCCCGATGTCCGCATGTCCTTTCAGCTGATGGGCCTTCATGCACGCAGAGCCGAGGCCGGATGGACTTACCCATCCCACGAGCATCCCATGTATGAGATCCACTGGATGGTCGACGGGGATATGGAGATGGTGATCAACGGACAAACCTACCCCCAGTCCCGGGGTGACCTGCTGTTCATCCGCCCGGGAATGACGCATTTCTGCAAAAGTGCCGGCCCGGAGGGCTTTGCCTACTTCTCCGTTCATTTCAGCTTACAAGATACGACCTTGTCCCGGGAGCTCAACCGGTACAAGGACAGCTATTATCCCGCGGCCTCTTCCTTGGTCCAGGGACTGACCCCTGCCTTATCGGCGCTGTACCGCCTGGCGATCGAGCATATGAAGAGCCCGCTGCCCGCGTCCGGGCAGATGAAGGTCCATGCCGCCGTCTTCGAGCTGCTCGGCGCTTTGGTCGACCAGCTGTCCCAGACCGACGCCATAGCCTTGTCCCGCAAAGAAATGCTGGCCCGCCGGATCGCCGAACAGATCGAAGATTCGGTTAGATACCTTCTGCTTCATGGGCCGATGCAGGGGAGCGAGCGGACCTGGATCCAGGACATCGCCAAATCGCTGGGCTTGAGCCCTTCGCAGGTCAACCGCATCTTTCACCAGGTGTACGGGAAGGCCCCGCGCAGGTTCATGTCCGACACGTTCCTGAACGAAGCCCGGCGATTGCTGCTGCAGACGGACTTATCCATCGATCATATCGCCATGATGCTCGGGTACAAAACCAATGCCCACTTCAGCCGGCAGTTCAAGCGGTGGACGGGGATCGCCCCCAGCGAGTTCCGCAGCCAAGGGAACGCCGAAGACACCTGAACCGCTCAGGAAGCTTTTTCTTCTGCCAAAAACATATCTCGGCTCAGCTCCGTATGGACTCAGGTGTTCGCTGCTTCGGTTGGTCATTGTCTAGTTATCAACTCACTAGATGGCTCTTATCAGGGTTAATATCAAGAGGGAGCCCGCGGCGGCGGCTCCGATCATGACTGGACGGGCGAACCGCTTGTTCAGCATGCGGAACCTGGAGCTGGCCTTGGACAGCAGGAAGTTAATCAGTACCGGGACAGCGCTAAGGATGAGAATCAGGTATAAGGAAAGGCCGTACTTGCTGATGAAGCCGATATAGACCATGAAGACCAGCCATTGAATCAAGGATTTGATGTTCATCATGCTTCCCTCCTCTACCCCCATACCATATTATACCAAATCATTGCTATATTTGCATTTTAGTTCATATCCTGGTTCTCACATATAGAAAGAACCCCAACCTTATCCGGCGGTCGGGGTCTCGAAAATCATTTATTCAACCCATCCTCTATAATAGCAAACGGAAGAAGCAGAAGTTCCTGAGCCGTAGAACTGTTTTCTTATCAGAGGGATGAATCCTTTGCCAAGAGCACCATCATAATAGGCCATTGGCAAGCAATAGGTTCCACTATGTCGTTTCGTCACTTCTGCGTAGCCTGATGCTAACGCGGAACTGGAAGTGCTCCATGCAGCTGCGGCGCATAAGATCAGAAGCACAGCCTTTTTCCTCAACACACCAACCTCCAATTATAGAATATATTTCCAATCTAATTCAATATAGCACATTCAGTCCCATTATTTTCCTAAATTATTGTAAATCTATAAAAAAACACCGCCGAGACCGGCGGTATTTTAGAACACATATCGAGGTTGTCCCATATGGGGCTCTATATCTCTTAGAAGAGCGGCTTGATCAGCGAATAGCCGATAATGATCGACAGCAGGATCGTAATGTGATTCAGCGAGAAGATGAACATCGCTTTGGCCCAGCCGCCCGGCTGCATGCGCCGGTAGCCGATGATGCTGAGGAGGAACCAGCTCAGGCTGAGCACCGCGGCCGTGACCGCAATGAACGGGCTGAACGGCCAGAACAGGAAGCTGGACACCAGCAGCGCCGCGAGATAAACGTTCGTCTGCAGGTAGGTCCGGCGCAGGCCTTTGACCACCGGCAGCATCGGAATGTTAGCCGCGCGGTACTCTTCCGTCCGGCGGATCGCAATGGCATAGAAGTGCGGCATCTGCCACACAAGCATCAGCACGAACAGTGCGGCGATCCCCCAGTGCATCATATCGGGCGTAATTGCAGCCCACCCGATCAGCGGCGGCATAGCCCCGGAGAGACTGCCCACCTCGGTGTTGTAGATCGTGCGCCGCTTCGTCCACATGGTATAAGGGACCACATACAGGAACAGACCAAGAAAGCCGAAGAGTGCGGCCAGCGGAGTTGCGAGATATAAGATGACCATCCCGGCTGCCGCCATGCCGATCCCGATCGCGAGCCCGGTGCCGGTACCGATCCGGCCCGTTACGGTAGGCCGCTGTTTGGTGCGCTCCATGATGATGTCGATATCCCTGTCATAGAGATTGTTGAACGCGCCGGCCGAGCCGATCACGAGCGTGGAACCGACGAAGGCCAGCATAATTTCTATGATCTTATCGAAGAATGTAATATCCAGAACAAGCAGCGCCATACTGAGCCCCGCGAACATGGCGATGAGATTGGATTTGATGATGCCGATTTTGATGGTATCGAACAGAACCTTCGTGAACGGAATGGCCGCGAGGTCATAGCCCGCACCGATTTGATTTCCTTTTAACGTGCGCATGAATCAAACACGCCCTCCCTGCTCTCTTTGTTCCTCTATCTTATCACATTATCGTCCCGAAATTGCGATTCATCCGCAAACCATCATCATTCTGTCATAATCCTGTGGCAAAACGGTTAAAACAAAGAAAGCCATCCTCTATAGGATGGCCTGAACTTCAGGTTATTCCGCTTCCGAAACAACGGTAAACCTCTCCTGAATATGCTGGGGATTCTCCGTCTCATCCAGAATCGCGACCGCATAATCGGCATAGCTTACATAGCTGTCTCCTTTATCATTGACCATAAAGTGGTCCTTGCCCTTGCGGTAAGCTCCCGTACGCTTGCCTTCCGGGTTGAAGAAAGCCGCCGGACTGACGAACGTCCAAGGAAGATCCTTCTCCTGCTGCAGGTCCTCGAGATTCCTGCCTTGATTGGATGCCGTTGCGAAGTATTCCTTAGGGAACTGCGGCGTGTCCAGCAGCCGGGTTGTCTTCGCTTCATCGACATAGAGGCTGCCTGCTCCCCCGACCACGATCAGGCGGGTGCCGGGAGCTCCTTTGATCGCTTCGATCAGAACTCGGCCCGCTTCCACGTGCTGGTGCTCCTGTCCGGGTGCGGCACCGAAAGCATTCACGACAACGTCGAAGCCCTGTAGATCGCCTGCCGTCAGGTCGAATATATCTTTCTCCACGATCGCTGCCTGCAAGCCCTGTGCCTTGGACGCATTTCTTACGATGGCCGTCACTTCGTGTCCGCGGCTCACCGCTTCCCTGGCAATCGCCGCTCCCGCTTTGCCGGCTGCTCCGATAATTCCGATTCTCATATAGAACCCTTCTCTCTGCTGTATTTGTAATCAACTTTGTTACATGTAACTATAATAGTTACAAGTGGGGTGATTGTCAACCCCTTTCCTCTGATTCGTTCTTCTCCCTCATACCTGTGAACAACTTTTGAATTTGGACGGTTCAACCGGCGCCCCAGTGGATGGTTACTTCCGTTCGGCTTCCTGATATAGTGCAGTGGAGCAGGTCAATACGGACAGCGGAGGTTGAAATTCACATGTATACGCCTTTTGGCACCTGGTTTATGCTCATCGCCGTGCATCTGCTGATGATCGTCATGTTTCTGGCCGGATGGATCTTTTATAAGAAAAATAAAGATTTGTTCTGATGTCGGCAAGCCACGATACGCGCCTTTGCCGTCCTTATCGGGATGATGCGTGTTTATCAAACATATGGGATGACAGTAACGAGCTAGAGTGGGTTATCCTTTCTGACAACACAGCAAAGCCGCGGGCTCATGCCCCGCGGCTTTGCTGTGTTGTACGGCCGGCCCTTCCTTCCTGCAGGGCTCTGGAGACTCCGAGGCCTATGATCAAGGCCCATACGGGTGAGGAGATGCCGGCCCAGGTTACGCCGGAGGCGGCGACTGCGAAGGCGAGGAGCGACGACAGCCGGTAAGCGGACTGGGATAACGCTGAGCGGATACTGTTCAGCAGAATCCCGGCAAGGGAAAGCCCGGTCATCAGGGAGACGAACGCAGGCGGCAGCCGCTCGATGAGGCCTACGGCTAACCAGGCGAAGAGTCCGAAGAAAGCGACGAGCACACTGCAGATCACAGCCGCTTTGTAACGCGACTGCGGGGCACCGGCATCACGTCCGCTGCATAGGGAGGTCATCATCCCCCCGATGCTCACCGCATGACCTCCGAGGAACCCGACGAACAGCGTGCCGAGTCCCGACACCAGAATGACCCGGTTTACGGGAGCCTGGTATCCGTTCTTCCGGAGCGCGGCCAGCGCGACGGCGATATCATTGCCCAGCACGAGGAAGGCCACCGGAATGGCAACGGCCAGCAGGCCGCTCCAGGTAAACACGGGCAGGCTTACCTCCGGCCAGGACAGGGAATCCGCAGGTGCAGCGGCCGGCAGAGAATGCCCCAGCAGCAGTCCGGCCAGACCGAGCCCCAAGGCTCCGATGAACGGAGGCAGGTTCTTTACAACCCGTGGGGCGAGGAAGTAGCCCAGCAGAGCCAAGCCGCCGGCCAGGGGAAGCCCGGTTACCGAAGGGACCACCTTCAGGACATAGGGAAGCACCAGTCCCGCCAGCATGGCGTCGATGAGCGACCGGGGAATGGCTTCCATGATCCGGGCGAACAGCCCCGTAACCCCGAGGACGGCAATCAGGGCGCCGGCCATCATGAAACTCCCTGCCAATTCCCCAGGCGGATACCCCGCTACGACAGAACTCAAGAAGGCGGCCGCCGTAATCGAATGCGCGCCGGCAAAGGGGAGCTTATACTTCAAGGAAAGAGCGAGATTCAGAGCCCCGCCCGTCAGATAGACGATCAGAATCCAGGACAGCAGGTGCTCCCGGGTCATCCCCGCCGCATCGGCTGCCTGTACCAGCATGACGGCCCCCGCCGTGCATGCCATCAAAGCGGACATGAGTCCGGCGGCTGCGTTCTGGATGCTTGGAATTAGGAAAGCCCCCTTTTATAGAAGATGGAAGGATCGGATGGAAGTTCAAGTACGGAATCGGTGCTTCCGCACGGCGTGTTCATCCATCTTAGCGGACGGGAGTCTTCCTGTAACCCTCCAATGCCGGTTCTTTCTTCCCATCCACCAGGAAGCGGGGGCAGGGCTCGCGTCTTGCCGCATGCCCTTACCTGCAGAATTCCATGAACACCGGGGAACGGAGAAGTCCGGCCCGGGTCCAATTGCGCATCTTCACCTTCGCCTTCAGCTTCGGCTCCAGATAGACGAACTCCCCGTCCTCCCCGGTCTGAAGCTGGTCCCGTACACCGTTGAACGCTGTTCTGTGCTTCGGCGTAATGCCAAGCTCGATCAAGCCGGCGGGCTTCAGGATCCCTCCCGGCCCCGCTGAGGCGGCCAGCCACCCGAATCCTTCCTTCTTGTATCCGGTCAGATACACCTCCGCGTACTGCCAGTTGATGATCTTGAGCCAGGCCTCCGACCGGTGGCCGACATAGACGGAATCCATCCGTTTGGCGACGATGCCTTCCAGCTGCCGTGCCGCGATCTGTTCGAAGAGCCGCTCGCCCTCCTTCGGAACAACCGGCACCTTCGCCATATACGGATTGCCGAAGTCGATGCCGGCGAGAATCTCCTTGCGCCTGTACAGCGGCAGGCCCCTCAGGTCCACCCCGTTATAGCGCAGCACGTCGAATACTATGTAGTTGACCGGCCGTTCGGCGGCGGCCCGGCGCACTTTGTCCGCCCTGCGCAGGGCGAAGCGTTCCATTACGGCTTCGAAGTCGATGGCGCCGGAAGCGTCTGTCGCCGCGACCTCCCCGTCGAGGATGACATCGTCCAAGGCGATCGGGTTCAGCTCCGGATACTGGAACGTGCAGTCATTGTGATGACGCGTATAGAGACGGGTCTGACCGCCTTGGCGGGATAACACCAGACGGTGACCGTCGATTTTCGGTTCAAACAGATAATGCTCGTTCGAGAACGGATGCTTCGCCGTCTCGAGCAGCATGGGAGAAATAAACACGGTACTAACCACCTCTATACCGAGTATATAGCGGTACGCACCCGCCGAGTATCGGTAAATGTTGCCGAGGGGGGCCGCAGAGCTTCGTTTGGCTTTTTTACATACCAGATACTCACTGAACGGTTAACATGCTATGATGGAGGGCAGCTGAATTTCATTCCCATAAGGAGGGACCGATGAAAAAACTGCCTTCGCAAGCCGGTTTGTTTCGCACCAGAGGTCAGAGCGACTCCGGCAAAGTATCCTTTATTGAATTATTCTTTGATCTGGTGTTTGTCTTTGCAGTCACCCAGCTCTCCCATTCTCTCCTCGACAACTTAACGATAGGCGGATTGATACAGCTGGTGCTTCTCTCGATGGCCGTATGGTGGGTGTGGATCTTCACGGCCTGGGTGATCAACTGGCTGAACCCGGAGACGCTGCCGGTTCGTCTCATGCTCCTCGCCCTGATGCTGCTCGGTCTCGTCATGTCGGCCTCCATTCCCGAAGCCTTCGGGGCCTCGGGACTTTACTTCGCGGCCGCGTATACGCTCTTTCAGGTCGGACGGACCGCCTTCACGGTCTGGATGTTCCGCAGGGGCCAGAAGGAGCTCCGGATCAATTTTATCCGCATTCTACTCTGGCTGAGCTTGTCGGGGATCTTCTGGATCGCCGGAGGCGCCGCCGAGGATACTTCCAGGCTGGCTTTATGGATTGCAGCACTCCTGATTGAATATGCCGCCCCTTCCCTCGGCTTCTGGGTGCCGCGTCTCGGCCGGACGCCCACCGCCGTCTGGGATGTGGAGGGATCTCATATGGCGGAGCGATGCGGCCTCTTTATCATTATTGCACTAGGAGAATCCATCTTATTGACAGGTGCGACGTTCTCCGGTTTGGCGTGGACTACTCTCACGATGGCCGCCTTCGCATGCGCCTTCCTGATCACGGCTGCCTTGTGGTGGATTTACTTTGATGCGGCCGCCAAGACCGGACATCATTATATCGCGCACTCCTCCGACCCGGGGAGGGTGGCCCGGTCCGCCTATACTTATACCCATCTGCTGCTCGTGACAGGCATCATCGTAACCGCCGTTGCCGCTGAACTGCTTCTTGCGCATCCGACAGGCCATACCGACCCCGTAGCTGCGGCTGTGATGCTTGGCGGGCCGGGGCTGTTCCTGTTAGGCAGCGCCCTCTTCATGCACAATGTCGTCGGCGCGGTTCCTTCTCCTTATCTCAGCGGGTTTCTCGTTCTCCTGCTGCTTTTCCCTTTCGCCGGTATGCTGTCGCCGCTGCTTCTATCCGTTCTGGCTGCCGTCGTGCTCATCGTGGTCTGCGTATGGGGGCACGCATTCTCGGAGCGTCTATGCCGGGTGAAGTCCTCCACCGTGAACAAGCAGGCGGACACCTCCGTGATGTAGACCGGAGTAGAATAAAAAGATCGCCCTCAGACTTGCCGGGAAGGCAGCCGGAGGGCGATTCTGCGTCAGGACCGCAATAGGATCGGGCGGGAAGCCGCGGATGCGCATTGTGTACCGGCGGCTTCCCTCATCATATGAACAGCAAAAAATCATTCGCCCTGCAGCAGACCGTTCGGATACACGATCACCTTCAGGCACTCGCTCTTGTGGTTCAGCGCCCGTTCCATCGCTTCCTGCGTCTGCTCCAGCGCGAAGCGGTCCGTGATCAGGCTCTTCGCATCGACGATGCCCGAAGACAAGAAGCGGATCCCCTTCGGGTACGTATTCGCATAGCGGAAGATCCCGTAGATATCGACTTCGTTGTCCGCAATAAACGGCACGTTGAGCGGGATCTCATCCTGCGCGGGGAGTCCGACAATGGCGAGCTTCCCGCCCCGGCGGAGCGACCCCAGCGCGGACTGCAGCGCCTTCGGGTTGCCGGCCGTCTCCCAGGCGACATCGACGCCCCGGCCGCCCGTGATCTCCTTGACCGCTTGGAGCGGATCCTGCTCGCGGATGTTGACGGCATGGGTGGCGCCGAGCCGCTTCGCCGCGTCCAGGCGCAGCGGCTCCAGGTCGGTCACGATAATCTGCGCCGCCCCGTAAGCTTTGGCCGCCGCCACAGCCATGAGACCGACCGGCCCCATGCCCATGATCGCGATGGTCGAGCCCGGCTGGAGCCCCGTACGGGCCGCCGCATGGATGCCGACCGAGAACGGCTCCACCAGTGCGGCCTCTTCGTAAGAGAGGCTGTCCGGGATCGGGAAGAGGAAGTCCTCGCGGATTTTGATATACTGCACGAAAGCCCCGTCATAAGGAGGCGTCGCCAGGAATTCGACGCCCGGACACAGGTTGTAGCGGCCCGCCTTGCAGGCTTCGCAGCGTCCGCAGGTGACGCCCGGCTCGACGGCCACCCGGTCCCCAGCCGCAAACCGGCTGACCGCAGACCCCACCGCCGCAACGTCGCCGGCGCATTCATGCCCGAGGATGAAGGGCCCCTCCATGACATACGGGCCGATCCGGCCGTGCGAATAATAGTGCAGATCGGAGCCGCAAATGCCGACGGCCATGACTTTGACCAGCACCTCGTGCGGTCCGATCTCCGGAAGGGGCACCTCTTCGATCACGATCGACCGCGTGCGGTGCATGACCGCCGCCTTCATTGTCTTCGGAAGTTCATGCTCTGCCATCTTCATCCCAACCTCTCCATGGTTATGGTACCGCCGCTTGCTTACTTGACCAATTCCGTCGGATTCATGCCGGTGAACTTCTTGAAGAGCGTGCTGAAATACGGCACGTTCTTGTATCCGACCTTCTCCGCCACTTCGTACACGAGCATGTTTCTCTCCAGAAGCAGCTCCCTCGCCTTCTCGATCCGGACACGCGCCAGATAGGAGTTGAAGGCTTCGCCGGTCACATTCTTGAAGATGATCGCCAGGTAGTTCCGCGAGATGAGCAGCTTGTCCGCCAGCTCTCCCAGCGTGATATCCTCGGCATAATGCTCATGAATATAGCCTACCATGAATTCGACCGCCTTGCGGTGTTTTCCGCTGCCCTTCAGCTCCCGGCTCGAGCAGATCACGGAGATTTTTTCTTTGAGCCACCCGGCCAGCTGCCCCGGCTTCGTAAGTCCGGCCTTCTCCTTGGCGATCTGCCCGCCCGCGAACAGGTCGTCGAGCACTTGGCCGGTCTCGTACAGGGTATATGCAAAAATGCCCCACAGCTCGCCCGCCAGCATCTGCAGATCGCCGGGGGTGAGGTCTCCCCGTTCCTCCAGCTGACGCATATATTCGTCCACGATCCCATGTGCCTGCTGGAGCTGGGAGCTCTTGATCGCCCCGGCCAGCTCCAGGTAGAACTTCACCGGCCGCATCTGCACCGGCAGCACGCCGCTCTTCCCGGCTCCGCCGCTGCCATACAGCTCATATCCCGGCGCCATCCGTTCTTCCCGCAGGTCGATGGCCCGGAAGGCTTCCTCCGTCGAGTCGGGAATGTCGGGCCAATGCGCCTTGACGGTCCCGACTCCCACGCGGATCACGAGCTTGAGATAGCTGCTGACGCAGTCGATCAGCCGTGTGCCGAGGCTCTCAAGGCGCTGCTGCACCTGCTCCGCCCCCTCCCCCATCTGCGGATGAATAACCAGCGCCGAGCGGGTGCTGTGCAGGTCCGTATACTCAAACGCGGCGAACAGATCCCGCGCGATCTCACAAGCGATATTGCTGATCGCAAAGCGGAACAGGTTCCAGTCGGTGAGCGAGACCTCGCTCGCGCGGAAGTCGCGGACGACGTCGATCCCGACAACCACATGCTCCCGCTCCGTCCAGAAGCGGTACGCCGGCGGAAGCATCCCCTCCTGGTGATAGAAGCTGTCGAGCGTGCCGGCGGCGGCGGACTTCACCCATTCCTTCTGGATGAAGGGCTCATAGACCGCCAGCTTCTGCTCCAGCTCCTCCTGCCGGCTCCGCTGCTCTTCCTCCTTCAGCTCCTCGATGACTTTGGCCAGAATGGTCTTCAGCGTCGGGATGCTGACCGGCTTCGACAAATAATCGCTGACGTTCAGCCGCAGCGCCTGCCGGGCGTACTCGAAGTCGGAATACCCGCTCAGAATAATGACCTTGCCGTGAAAATCCCGCTCCCGCAGCTTCTCGATCATCTCGAGCCCGTTCATGACCGGCATATAGATATCGGTAATGACGATATCCGGGTCGTGGGAGTGGATCATGTGAAGCCCTTCCTCGCCGTTCAGGGCTTCCCCCGCCCACTCGGAATCGAGCTCCTCCCAGGGGATGGCTCTCTTCATCCCTTCCAGCACATTCCGGTCATCATCAATAATCGCGATCTTCCACATCCGGTCATCCCCCTCTGCATGCCGGAACCCGGACAGGATCTGTCCGGGCTGCAGCGTGTTCTTATCCTAGCCTGCCTGATACTTACCGTTTATTGCTTATTGCTTACTGCTGAGGCTTATTTCTCGTAGTTCTGCGCGCTCTTCTTCAGCTGATCGAAGGCGGCCTCCGGCGACAGCTTGCCGAAGCTGAGCTGGTCGCGGACCAGCGGCCAATCCTTGTCGATGAAGTTCGTCCATCCCTTCGCGCCCGGCGTGTAGGTCTGTCCGTCCTTCTGCGTGGCGTGCAGCAGCGCCAGACCGATCTTGTCCGTCTCGCTCATGACCGATTCCAGAGAAGCGGCGATGTCCTTGTTCACCGGAAGGCCGCGGACCGTCTTCAGAATTTTGCCGGCCTCCGGATCGTTCACGAACCAGTTCACGAACTTCTTGGCCTCCTCCGCGTTCTTCGAGTGGGCGGAGACGCCGAAGAACATCGAAGGCTTCAGCCAGCCGCCGGCTTCCTTCCCGCGCGGCATTGTCACGAGAGCGTAGGCGCCTTTCTTCAGACTGTCCCAGGCTCCGTAGTTGTTGGAGAAGCTCAGGCGGAAAATGATTTTGCCCGACACCATCAGGTCCATCGTCGGGTCGAATTCCTTATCCGACGCATTGAGATCCGCCGGCGGAACGATCCCTTCCTTGCGGAGCTCGGCGAACTGGTTCGTCCACTCGAGGAAAGACTCCCGGTCGAGATTGAACTTGCCGTCGTTCGTAATGATCGTTCCTTTGCCCTTGCTGTACTGGTAGGCGCTGTAAGCAAAGTAGTCGCCGGCAAAGTCCTTCGTGAAGTATTGGCCCTTCGGCAGCTTGCCTTTGGTTTCCTTCGCCATCGCGAAGAAATCGTCCCAGGTCCAGCCGTCCTTCGGAGCGGCAATGCCCACCTTGTCGAGTGCGGCCTTGTCGTAGATCATGCCGTAGGCGACGGACCCGAGCGGCACGGCCACCTGCTTGCCGCCGGCCTGCCCTCCCGAGAGCACCTTCGGGTCCACCTTGGCGAGATCGACCTCCGGCGTCAGTGGCGCCAGCTGGCTTCGCGCCGCCCAGTCCGAGATCCAGCCCGGATCCAGCTGGAATATATCCGGCGCATTGTTCGACGCCGCCTGCGTGGACAGCTTGTCCAGATAGCCGTCCATCCCGGAGAACTCCGGCTCGAAGGTTACATTCGGATGCTGCTTCGTGTATAAGTCGAGCACCGCTTTCGTCGCATCGTGGCGCTCCGCCGAGCCCCACCACATGATGCGCAGCTTCACTTTGCCGTCTCCTGCCGCTGCGGCTCCGCTGCCGTTTCCTCCGGTGTTCGTGCCGGCCCCGCTGCTGCAAGCCGCGAGAGAGCCGGCGAGCGCTCCGACGAGCAGTACGTGTAGAGAACGTTTCCATTTCAACATGCTTATCGATCCCCCTGCATTATATGGTAGATGCCGTACGATTATCGTACCAAGACCGATTCTCCTTGGGTAGAAGAGAGATGCACAATCTCCTTCAAAATATACGAAGGATGCCTTACGGTTCAGCCGGTCGCTCGGTCACCGGAGGCTGGGGCAGCTCGGGAATGCGGACCGTTACCCGGGTGCCCCCCTCCTCCCGGTCCTCCAGCGTGACCCCGAAGCCTTCGCCGAAGTAGCCGAGCAGCCGTTCTCTGACGTTGCGGATGCCATAGCCCCCGGTCGGCCGCTGAGGCCGGTCCTCCGCCTTCCCGCGGAGTCCGCAGCCGTTATCCTCGATCCGGATCGTAATGATGCCGCTGCCAAGGGACAGGCTCAGCAAGATCCGACCTTCGCGCCGGCCGTGGAATCCATGGGTGACCGAATTCTCGATAAAAGGCTGCAGCGTAAGCTTCGGGATGTAGAGCGTCTTGAGCTCGGACGGCACATCGATCTCATACTCCAGGCCGCTGCCCCAGCGCAGCTGCTGGATCTCCAGGTAGCTCTCGACATGCAGGAGCTCGTCGCCGATGGAGATGAAGCTGCTGCCGTTCGACAGCCCGATCCGGAACATCCGGCCCATCAGCTCCAGGATTCGGCTCATCCCGCCCTGCCCTGCCGCAATCGCCATCCAGTTCAGCTGGTCCAGCGTGTTGTACAGGAAGTGGGGATTGATATTGGCCTGCAGCGCCTCAATCTCAGCCTGCCGCTGCAGCTCGTAACGGCGCTGCAGCGAGAGGTACAGCTCTTCGATCCGCTCGTTCTGCTTGCGGTAGCCGGAGAACAGCACGCCGAACTCGTTGCGGTAATCCTCCGGCAGCTCGGACTTCTGGCGTCCCGGCGTGTAGGAGCCCATCGCCGAGAGGAGCAGCTTGATCGGCTTCGTGAACTGTCTGCTCAGCCAGTGGGTGAGCAGCAGCGTCAGGACGACCGCCGCCACGCCGATCAGAGCGATCACCTCCGCGAGGCGGTAGCTGCCGGCCGAGATGCGGCTCCAGGGCGTCACCTCCACGATCGTCCAGTGCGTGTCCGGCGACTTCGAGTACACGAGCAGCGTATCGGCGGACTGCGGGCCGGTCTTCATGCGGGCGTACCCCGACTCCTTCTGCGCCGGGTCCAGCCAGCCGGAGGGGATCGCTTCCAGGGGAATATTCCCTGACTTCAGCAGCGGGCTGCCGCTGTCGTCCAGCATAACCCGGTTCGCCTCCTCCGAATGGCCGGCAAGGATCGCCCGGATCGTATCCGCCTTCACGTGAATGATCAGGACGCCGAGCTTCCGGCTGTCCGTCGTCATAATGTTCCGGGAGAAGCTGAGCACGGGCACGTCGCCCTGCACGCTCGGAATCGAATGCTCGGAAGACCAGGCGTAATCGTTGCTCTTCATCGCCTCGAACCACACTTCCCCCGGCGCCTGCGACAAGTCCCGGAACTGGATGTAATTCTTCGGGTCGCCCATCACCGGACGGTCCATATAGAGGTCGATCCCCTGGATTAGCGGGATGGAGTATGTGAGATTGGCCAGAGTCTGGGCCACCTTCTTCGACTGCTGCAGCCGCTCGAAGTCGTCCCGCCGCTCGGCCAGGAACGAGATCAGCTCACCGTCCCGGGAGGTCGACAGCGAGATCTGCTCGACCGTCACGAGCCGGGCGGCAATCTCATTGTTGAGCTCCCCCAGCAGCTGCTGCTGATAATACGAAGTGGTCGTCGCCAGCTCCTTGGACGAGATCCGGAAGCTGGCAACCGCTGTAATGGCCAGCACGGCGATGATCAGTGCCGCGAAGCTGCGAAAGAACAACCGGTCGACCCGGTATTGTTTGAACGGATTGGTCATAGCTGAGATCCCCCGCCTGCGCGTCATTCAGTCATTCAAGACAAAAGGCAAAGCAGCGAAATCCCCGCCGCTTCGCCGCTTTGCCCTTCCGGTCTTCTGTTAACCTGTACTCATGTTAGCCCTTAATCCCCGAGGTTGCAATGCCTTCCACAAAATACCGCTGCAGGAACATGAACAGCAGGGTCGCCGGCACGATCGAGACCAGGGACATCGCCAGGAGCTGACCCCACTGCTGGCCCGCCTGGGAATCGTTGATCATCCGGATCGCCAGACCTACCGTGTATTTATCGACCGAGTTCAGATAGAGCAGGTGGCCGAGGAAGTCGTCCCAGTTCCACAGGAAGCAGAAGATCGTGACGGTCACGATCGCCGGCTTCATCAGCGGCATGATGATCCGCAGGTAGATGCCGAACCAGGAGCAGCCGTCCATTTTGGCCGATTCGTCCAGCTCTCTTGGTATCCCCCGCACGAACTGCACAAGCAGGAAGACGAAGAAGGTGCCGCCGGCCCCGCCCGCCAGCAGATGCGGTACGACGAACGGAAGGTACGTGTTCACCCAGCCGAGCTGGTGGAACATCGCATACTGCGGGATGATGAGCACCTGGCCGGGGAGCATCAGCGTCAGCATGAGCAGCGAGAACCAGAACCGCTTCAGCGGAAAATCAAGCCGTCCGAAGCCGAACGCGACGAGTGTGCTGGAGAGCAGCGTAGCGATCAGCACCGCAATCTCCAGGCTGAACGTGTTCACATAGAACTCGGTGAAGGAGTGCCCCGGCACGGAGTACCAGCCGTCCGTGAAGTTGCTCCACTTCGGCTTGGCCGGGAAGAGATTCGGCGAGCTCAGCTCGCTGTTCGACTTGAGCGAGGCGCCGATCCACCAGATCACCGGATACACCATGATCAGGCTGAAAAGAATCATAAAAGCATGCCGTGCGACGTTCTTCATGCGCCCTTCCTCCCCCCGGCTTCGCCTTCGTAGAACACCCAGTATTTGGACGTGGCCGCCACCGTCACCGAGACGGCGACGATCATCAGCAGCATAACCCACGCCAGAGCCGACGCATAGCCGAGCTGGTAGGAGCTGAACGCCCGCTCATACAGATACATCGCGTACACCATGGTAGAGTTCATCGGACCGCCGTTCGTGATGACGAAGGCTGAGGTGAACATCTGGAACGCATTGATGATCCCCATCACGAGATTGAAGTACAGCGTCGGGGAGAGCATCGGAAGCGTGATCTTCCGGAACTGCATCCACCGGCTCGCGCCGTCCACCGAAGAAGCTTCGTACAGGTCCTTCGGAATCTGCTTCAGCCCGGCCAGGAAGATGACCATCGAGGAGCCGAACTGCCACACCGTGAGCAGAATGAGCGACCAGAGCGCGGTATCCGGGTTCGTGATCCAGCCCCGGCCTTCGATGCCGAAGAGCGCCAGTACGCTGTTGAAGAAGCCGTCGACGCCAAAAATGTTGCGCCACAGCAGCGACACCGCGATGCTGCCCCCGATGAGCGAAGGGAAGTAAATCGCCGTCCGGTAAGCGGATATACCGCGTACCGCCTTGTTCAGGATCAAGGCTACGGCCAGCGCCGCGATCAGCTTCAGCGGAACGGAAGCGAGCACATAGAGGAACGTTACTTTTACGGACTGCGCGAACTTCTCGTCGATGGTGAAGATCCGCTCATAGTTGCGGAAGCCCACCCACTGGACCGGCTCCATCAGCGTATAGTCGGTGAAGGAGTAATACAGGGACAGCAGCATCGGATAGGCGGTCAGCCCGATAAAACCGATCAGCCATGGCATGATGAACAGATAGCCCGCAATCGGAGCGTCCCAGCGCTTCAGGAACGCCCCGCGTTTTTTCTTGAGGCCGGAAGCGGCCTGGATGGCCGGACCTGCAGCACGGTTCATACGATCACCTCTCATTTGGTTTCGCTTGCGCTTGTTACCTTCATTATAGAGAGTGCAGGCGCTGGGCTAAATGAGGGCAATCCTCGAATTCTTTTAAAAAATAAGAAAACCCCCGGATCGGGGGTGTGGAATGGGGATGGGTTCCAACCGCTTTTGAAGTCGTGTTTTTTAGCGGAGAGGTCACGATGCGAAAGGCAGCCCGTAAAATTTCGAGCCCACCATTCGTCTCCCTCTCTCATCTACTCTCTGCGTGGCTCTACTGAACCCAAAGCAAAGTAGGGCGGAAGACAAGCCCCGCCCTGAAATTTTATCTACTTAGTCCCCTCTGATCTGCCCTTCGAAGGAGTACTTAAAATAGCGGAAATCAGATGCCTTATCGCATTATTTCCCATCATTTCCTGAGAAATAGCGGAACTCAGGTTACTTATTGGCTTGAGAATCGAGGGTTTCTCCCCCTCCAGGCCCAAATAGCGAACCTCAGTTCCGCTAATACGTTACAGCTCGCCATGATCCCGGCAACAGCGCACTACAGTTCCGCTATCTGCCGAGACAACCGGCAAATCTCCCTATCTGCCTCTGCGAATAGCGAGGATCGTGCCGTTTGCCGTCACAAGTTACAACGTGCGGGCAAGGACCGGGCTGTTTGCCATCAAAATTTACAACGAACAGGCAAGGACCGGGCGTTTGCCGTCACAAGTTACAAGGAGCGCCGGGGATAGGCCGGCCGCTGATGACTCCCATTGTGGAGTGCCCTTCCCGTTCAAGTAACAGCTCCCGCCATCCATTCTCCTGCTCGCACAAACGGTTCGAGAAGCAGAGGGCACTTTCGTCCCTGCCGTTACTTTTACCAGCTTTACTGCAGCCCCCGGGCCGCTTCGCCTTTCCGATCTGCGCAAGGCCTCACTGCTCCATGTACCACAGGATCCATGGCTTCATGCAGCACCGGATCAATAGATCGTGCGCCCCTGCTCATCCGCGATACCGCTCTTGCGGTAGAAGTACGTGTTGATGATGTCACGCCATTCCCGGGCGTGCACCGCCTGGTGCGCGAGACGCTCGGCTACCTGCCCGTGCAGCTCATCCGGAAGGGAGCCGGCGAGACCGGCCCATGCTTCCTTCAGCCCGTCCGCCCGCTCGACGCCTTCGAAGTGCGTGTTGTAGATGTGCTGAATGACGGTTTTGCCCGAATGCAGCCGGTGCGTGTACGGCACGTGGTGGAAGAACAGCAGCAGCTCGTCCGGGCAGTCGGCCGGCGACTCGTAGACCTCAGCGTTGCGTCCCTTGTACTGCGCCGTGTACCCCGTTCCGGTGGCCACGGTGCGGTCCACACCGATCCCATGACAGTCGGCAAAATGGTACGTGCCCCACTTCGAATACTCATACCCGTCCACATTCGGCCCGTAGTGGTGATCGGGATTGACCATCCAGCCCACGCCGAGAGGCGCCGTATAGGACTCGTAGATGCTCCAGGAATCCATGAGCATCCCCATCACGGTACGGACGACCTGCTCCTCCGCACCGAACGTCTGCCGGATCCATTCCCTGGAAATCTCCTCAGCGGACAGCTCGGGATTCCAGGCCAGCCGGCCGAAGCCGTACAGATTCGCCTGCGCCAGCAGGTGTCCGGTCCAGTTCGTGTCATCGCCGATGTTGGAGACCGCAGCGAAACCGCTGTGGCGGCTGCCGAACATCGAACCGTCCACGATCCGCTTCACCGGGGAGCCTTCGCCCTTCGCATACGTATCAAAGTCGAGCACTTCCTTCCACTGCGGCACCAGGTAGCAGAGATGACGCTGCTGTCCCGTATATTCCTGGGTGATCTGGAACTCGATGACCTGGTTGGTCGCCTCCAGCCCGCCGAAGAGCGGGGAGACCGGCTCCCGCACCTGGAAGTCCATCGGGCCGTTCTTGATCTGCAGGATGACGTTGTCCAGGAAGCGGCCGTCCAGCGGCATGAAGTGATCGTAAGCCGCCCGCGCCCGGTCCGTCTGGCGGTCGCGCCAGTCCTGCTTGCAGTTATACACGAAGCAGCGCCAGATCACCAGGCCGCCATAAGGCTGCAGCGCCTCCGCGAGCATGTTGGAGCCGTCGGCATGATCCCGTCCGTACGTGAACGGGCCGGGACGGTTCTCGGAATCCGCCTTGACGAGGAAGCCGCCGAAGTCCGGAATGGCGGCATACACGTCAGCTGCCGTGCTCTTCCACCATGCGCGGACGTTCGGATCAAGCGGGTCTGCCGTGGACAGGCCGCCGATCTCGAGCGGGCTCGCATAGTTGATGCTGAGGAAGAGCTTGATCGCATAAGCGCGGAAGACGGCCGCTATCTTGGCCACATCCGGAAGGTACTCCTTCGTGAGCAGCATGGTTTCGTACCGGTGCACGTTCACGTTGTTGATCGCGATCGCATTGATCCCCGTCGAAGCGAGCAGGCGCGCATAGTCGCGGATGCGGTCCAGGTTCTCCGTGATCCGGTTGTTCTCGTAGAAAATGGACTTCCCGGCATAGCCGCGTTCGATGCTGCCGTCCATGTTGTCCCACTGGTTGATCATCCGCAGCCCGTTTACCGGATTCTCCACGGCGTTCAGCTCCTCCGGCACCGCCCCGGTACGGAGCAGGCGCAGAAGATGGAACACGCCGTACAGCACGCCTGCGGGCGTCTTGGCGCCTACAGCGATGCGGCGCCGCTCCCGGTCGGCGCGGATGAGGAAGCCCTCCGGCCCCGTCACAGCTGACGAGGCATCCGGACCGAGGGCTTCATCCAGCAGCGCACTGCTGCCGAATGTGCCGAGGAGCAGGCCGGATGCCCCCTCCCCGGCCGTTTGACTCACGGAAGGCTGGATGCCGTACAGTTCCTCTGCGGCTTTGCACCACTCCGCACGCGCGGATTCAATCACTTCATGCTGTTCGTTGACGATGACCGTGCCGAACCACGCCCCGGCTCCTTCGATCGTCCCCTTTCCTGTTCCTTCCAGGGTTCCAAGCCACGCGTCATATCCCGCAGCCTGCTTCCCGTTCTCCTTCTCACTCATTGTGCCACTCCTCCTGCTTCTTCCGCTTGGATCAAGCGGCTGCCTTTCTTTTCATAGAGCCATAGAATCGCGGTGACGCCGCGCGGATAATACTTGCTGCCGATAATCTCCCCGGAGAGGATCTGGTCGCTCCAGCACCAGTAGGACAGCTGCGGATGGAGCAGCCAGCGGACGTGCGCCGCATCGGCTTTCGCCCCGCCCTCATCCCGGGAGACGCCGAGAATCGTTCTTGCGATGAACTGGCACAGGTAGATTTTGCTGAGCCAGGAGTTATTGCTCGTCGAAGACAGCTTCCAGGCACCGTCTTCGAACAGGCACACGCCCGGTGCGAGCACGGTCTCCAGGTGCTTCGTGAGCGCCTGGATGTACGTACCGAAGCGGCCCTGGGGCTCGAGGGCCTCCCCGCAGCCCGTGAAGTAAGGGAACACGAGCCCCTCGATCGCCGGGATGATCCGGGAATCGTTGTTCTCGCCGATCACGGCCGGAATATAGCCGCCGTCCGTCAGCTGGGCGGCGATCGTCGAAGCGCATCGCTCCGCCTGCAGACCCGCTTCGCGGGAGAGCTCGCCGAGGCCTTCATGTGCGAACAGCTTCTCGAGCCCGACATAGACCGCCCAGCACTTGCCGGCGAGGTAGATGTTGTTGCGCGACTGGCCCAGCGACACGTCCAGGCTGTCGTAGGTCGAGATCTCCGCGCCGCCCTGCGTGCGGCTGCTGTCGAGGCCCATCAGCCCGTTGCGCTTCTCCGCTTCGGGATGATCCCGGTTCAGCATGCTCTCGAAGCACTGCCGGATCACCGGCAGCTGCTTCGCCGCAAACTCCCGGTCCTGCGTCTGCTCGATGTAGACGAGTGCGCAGCAGAGCCAGTTGACGAGCTCCTCATGGCTCATGTAGGAGAAGCAGTCGCTGATGCCGGCCAGCTCGTAAGCGGAATACTGCGGGCGGGAGAATACGTTCGCCACGCCCATATCATGCGTGAACGTCAGGCCGCCCGGATACTCCGTCTCGTCGCCGGGGAAGCGCACCTTATCCTCGTAGCTGTACCGGTTCACGAACAGCTCAAGCTCGTTGCGCACCGTCCACGGGTTCATGATGAGCTCATAGAACAGCTGGTCCGCCGTCAAGTCCAGCGTGTTCATCATCCGGTACTCGCCCTCGTTGACGACCCAGATCGCTTGGCCGGAGGCATCCAGCAGCTGTGTGCTGCCGTAGTAGCTGTGGATCGCGTGGTCGAGCATGAACCGCTGGTCCGGGGACAGCGCTTCGGCACCGATCCACTCGTCGGCGGCGGCGCAGGAAGCCGTTAGGTCGGCGAACCGGTCCAGCGCATAGCCGGCCACTTCCTCAATGGAATGGAAGTAGCGGGCGTAGTAGTAGGACGCGTCGATCCCCGACGTGACCAGACCCCCGCGGTAAAAGCAGACCGCGAAGCGGTAAGTGCGCTTCTCGCCGGGAGGCACTTCCATCAGCAGTGCGCCCGTGCCGCCGAGACCGAAGGCGTAGTTGTGCGGGAACTTCGCCTCCAGGATGCGCTCCAGCGAGAAGCCGAGCGCGCTGACCACGCCTTCGTCCTTCGTGGCGATCGCTGTGGACCGTCCTTGTCCGACTCCTGTCAGCCCGCCCTGCGCCGTGTCGTCCAGTCGGCGCATCGCACTGTAGGGGTCGCTGCCCTCATAGCCGAAGAAGCCCCGGCGCGCGGTGGTGCCCTGCGTGTTATCGAGCGTCAGCTCGGCGAAGACGGCCGGCACGATCGCTTCCTTGAGCCGGACCGGGTCGGCTGCCCCCGGATCGGGCACGGAGCGGACCGGCGAATACACGCGGAACGTCAGGTCTCCCGCCCGCCACGTATCCGTGCCCGTCTTGAACTCCCGCGTGATCAAGCTTTCTCCGAAGGAGACCAGGCCGCTCGCCTTACCCTTTTCTCCCGCCTTCTCCACGTCATAGCGGCTGCTGGCATCCTCGACCTCTTCGAAGAACGGGAGCGCCTCATAATACCCCCCGCTGCGGGACTCAAAGCCGATATAGATATTCTCGTCGGCAGGCTTGCCGAGCTCCAGGCCCAATCCGCCGCGCTTGCCGCGGAAGCCCAACGTAAAACTGGCAAAAGCGCCGATCGGTGCATGGTGTGCGTTAAAAAACAGGTTCGCATTCGACATCGTGTGTTCCTCCCTCAATGCAGCCGGAGCTTACGCCGGATCTGTCAGATTACGTCCATCCTAGCACAGCCGTCTCCGGCGGAACCATTGTCAAATCGCGCAGTAATTTACCCAAATCGGGCCGGTATGCTATACTGAAACGCAAATAGGGTAAACGCATACACGATAGACCAGCGGAAAGGAAAGAACCAGATGACGTTGGACTGATCAACCGCTCTCAGACCGTGCGAACGCTGCCAAAACTCACCGATTAGAGCAGCCTGAGAAGACGGAGCTCTACAGCGCGGACACCACCGTGATTCACAAGTTCTTCAGACATTGAAAAAGGAGCAAACACCCATGGCCGGCTCGTATCCTCCGCCCTCTCTAGGGCACATCATCGACGAAGTCCTTCTGCCCGATGTCAATACCACGATCAACCTGTTCGGGATTCACCTGCGCCAGGTGAGCGGAAGCTGGGATTACCCGATGCATGAGCATTCCCAGTTCGAAATTAATTACCTGCTCGAAGGAGAGCAGCTGATGAAAGTTGAGGGCGTCCCGCTGCACCAGCAGGCCGGCGACCTCATGGTGATCCGCCCCGGTCAGACGCATGCCAGCCGGAGCGCAAACGGGCAGCCGTTCACGTATTTCTGCATCCACTTCAGCATCGACGATCCGCTGTTCCTGTCCATGCTGGGGCGTTTGCAGCAGACGCTGTTCCACCGGGACAGCCCGCTGACCCGGCAGGTCGATCCCCTGCTTGCTAGGCTGATCGGGATCACCCGCCTCGCCGGCACGGCGACGATGGCCCAGCGGATGCGGCTGCACTCGGCGATCTTCGATCTGTTCGGCGCCTTGTGGGAGGCGGTATCCCAGGAAGCGGACACGCTCGCCGCTTCCTACGAGAAGGCCGAGCTCGCCCACCAGATCCGCAGCCGCCTGCAGGGGCTTGCCAGCCAGCACTTCAAGCAGGGCATCCCGCTTGAACGCCACTACGGCATCGACGACATCGCCGCCGAGCTCGGGATCAGCACGTCCCACTGCTCCCGCGTCTTCCGGCAGGTGTACGGCACCGCCCCCCGGGCGTACCTGTCCGAGCTTGTACTTCAGGAAGCCAAGGTGCTTCTGTCGAACTCCCTGCTCTCCGTCGAACAGATCTCTTCCGTGCTGGGGTACAAGGACATCGCCCACTTCAGCCGCCAGTTCAAGCGGTGGACGGGGAGCTCCCCGAGCGAATACCGGAGGCAGCACGCCCAAGCGGAAGAAGAGGCACGTAAAGGCGACATAAGCAGCTGTGTAAAAAGAGTGGCTCTCCAAGCTTGATCTGGAGAGCCTTCGGAAACGCAGGGGGGCAGCGGCCATGGCCGTACCGGCGCGTGTCACTCCTCCCCCTGCCGCTCAATATAACGTGCTATACCGCCCGGAACACCGGCTTATCCGCGAGAAAGTGCACGGGCACTTCCGGGAACCGGCGCTGTAGAAGCTCCGCCAGGTACCGCATGCCGGGCTCTTCGCTCTCCGCATGGCCGAGCATGATCAGCCCCTTCGGCCTGCCCTGGTGAACGGCATCCCGGACGTACTCGGGCGTCTCCCACTCCGGCCCTTCGCCGGCAATGATCAGGTCGACCTGCCCTTTCCCGAACAGCGGGATCGCGCTGCCCCCTCCGCCCCGGTAGCCGGCCAGCAGGCCGATCCGCGTACACGGCGTGGACAGATCGCCGCTCACCCGGACAAAGGCGAGGCCGAGGCGGCTTTTGACTACCTCGGCCGCCTCCCCCAGAGTTAGGGCGGGAACCTCGAGGATGGTAGCGGCAGGAAGATCCTCCACGACGTACTCCTCCCAGCCGAGGCTCTGCAGCAGGCCGGTCATAATCCCGTCCGGCCGGTACCGGTGCCAGTAATCATGGAAGCGGTAGATCGCCAGTCCCGAGGCTTCGATCCACTGCCGCTTCTCCAGATACACGGGATCCTGTTCGAGGAAATCGGCCGGGTCATGGTGGCTGTAATACGCCCCCTCGTGGGCGACCACCAGATTGGCCCCCAGGGCCGCCGCCTGCTCCAGGACGTGCTGCGTCGGCATGAATGCCGTGACAATACCGGTCACCACCCTATCCGGACTTCCGCATTTGAGGGTGTCGACCGTCTTCTCGAGCACGCCTACGGGCTCCTCCAGCGACCGGATGACCTCTCTTACCGTCAGGTGCGCCATCAGCTCCCTCACACTCCCGCGTAGGCCATGAACCCGCCGTCCACCGGCACCGTAATGCCGGTCACGAACCCGGACATGCTGTCGTCGGCCAGCCAGATCAGCGTACCGATCAGGTCGTCCGGCCGGCCGAACCGGCGCATCGGGGTGTGCGTGATGATCTTGTGGGAGCGCTCGGTCAGCGAGCCGTCCTCGTTCGTCAGGAGCCGGCGGTTCTGCTCCGTGAGGAAGAAGCCCGGCGCGATCGCGTTGACCCGGATGCCGACGTCGGCCATATGCACGGCGAGCCACTGGGTGAAGTTGTTGATCGCCGCCTTCGCCGCACTGTAGGCCGGCACCTTCGTCATCGGACTCGGCGCGCTCATCGAAGAGATGTTGATGACCACAGCCCCCGGCTTGTTAATCATCTGCTTCGCAAACACCTGCGTCGGGATCAGCGTCCCCAGGAAGTTCAGGTTGAACACGAAGCCGAAGCCCTCGTCCGTCAGGTCGAAGAAGGTCGTGATCTCCTTGTTGAGCAGATCCTCCGGCTTCAGCGTCTCGTTGGTCGTGCTGCCCTTCGGGTGGTTGCCGCCCGCCCCGTTGATCAGGATGTCGCACGGCCCGAGCTTCCCGCTGATGATGTCCGCCGCCGCCTGCACGTTCTCCGCGCTCAGAACATCGCACGCGACGGCCAGCGCTTCGCCTCCCGCCTCGCGGATCCGCTGCGCGACCGCCTCTCCTTTCTCCGCCGTGCGGTTCAGGATCGCCACCTTGACCCCATGGCGGCCGAGCTCCTCCGCCATCGCGGAGCAGAGCACCCCGCTGCCGCCCGTCACGACGGCGACTTTTCCCTGCAGATTCGTATGTACCGGTATCATCAGGCACTCTCCTTCGCATTTCGTTCCAGGGCATCCCATATGCCCCACAAATACATAATCCCCAGCGCCCGGTCGTACAGCCCGTAACCCGGACGGCACTGCTCATCCCAGATATGGCGTCCGTGGTCCGGTCTCGCGTAGCCGGTGAAGCCGTTCTCATGGTACGCCCGGACAATGTCCACGATATCCACGGTGCCGTCGCAGGCCCGGTGGGACGTTTCGATAAAATCGCCGTTCTCGTACACCTTCACGTTGCGGATGTGCGCGAACGGAATCCGGTCCGCGAACTCCCGGACCATCGCCGGTATGTCATTGGACGGATTGGCTCCGAGCGAGCCGCTGCACAGCGTAAGCCCGTTGGACGGGCTGTCGACCAGCTTCAGCAGCCTCCGGAAGTTCTCCCGCCCGGTCATGATTCTCGGCAGGCCGAAGATCGGCCAGGGCGGATCGTCCGGGTGAATCGCCATCCGGATGTCATGCTGCTCGGCGACCGGGATGACCCGCTCCAGGAAATACTGGAGGTTGTTCCACAGATCCTCCTCCGACACTTCCTTGTAAGCGTCGAAGAGCGGGGCCAGCCTGCGCAGCCGCTCCGGCTCCCAGCCGGGCATCGTGAAGTCGGGGTTCAGCGCGATTTTGCTCACGAGCTCCTGCGGATTCATCTCTTCCACCTTGGCCTTCTCGTAGAACAGGGCCGTCGATCCGTCTTCGTGCGCCTTGAACAGATCGGTGCGGATCCAATCGAAGACCGGCATGAAATTGTAGCAGATCGTCTTCGCTCCGACTTTCGCCAGCTTCTCGATCGTCCGGATGTAATTGTCGATATACACATCCCGCGAGGGCAGGCCCAGCTTGATGTCCTCATGCACGTTCACGCTCTCGACGACTTCCAGGTGAAGCCCGTATTCGTCCGCCTGCCGCTTGTAAGCCTCGATCTTGTCCATCGGCCATTCTTCGCCGACCGGCACATCATGCAGCGCCCATACGATGCCTTCGACACCGGGAATCTGCTTGATCTGCTTCAGGGAGACCGTATCGTTGCCTTCCCCATACCACCGGAACACCATTCTCATCGCACAAGTCCCCTTTTATTCTTGAAAATAGTCCGGATAAGCGCTCCGCAGCTCGGGCAGCTCGACATCCAGCTTGCCCAAATGATGCTCCAGCCGCTCGGCTGCAAGGGCCTCATTGCCCTGCTCGACCGCCTCCAGCAGGCCCTGGTGCTCCTCGATCATCTGCGGCATGTAGTGGTACTGCCGCAGGGCCAGGCACCGCAGCCGGTTCAAGTGCCCCCGCATCTGGGTGATGACCTGCTGCAGGGTCGCATTGCCGTTGACGCCGATCACCGCCTGGTGGAACGCTTCGTCGAGCTGCAGGAACCGCGCCGCATCCCCGGCCTCCGCCGCCTCACGCTGCTTCGCGAGCAGCTCCTCCGCCTCGGCCTTGACGCCCCCGTGCTCGCCGGGATGCCACAGCCGCGCAGCGAGCCGGAACGCGCCGAGCTCGAGCTGCCCGCGGATAAACCGCGCTTCGGCCACCTTGCGCAAGGAGATCCGGGCGATCCGGGTCCCCCGCTGCGGTAGCACCTCCAGCAGCCCTTCGCTGACGAGCAGCCGGATCGCCTCGCGGATCGGCGTGCGGCTGATCCCGAGCTCTTCGACGAGCTCGTTCTCGTAGATCATGCTCCCGGGCACGAGCCGCAGAGACACGATGTCGTCGCGGATGGCCTCATACACCCCCTGCGATTTGCGCTGGGCTGAGCCTTCCGAAGTGATGTTTGGAATGGGTATCCCCTTCCCTTCTTTGGATTCCATAGGCTATCCATCAACTTGTATACAAGCTTTCCGATAAAGCTATTGTACTCGCACTCACACTTGTATACAAGTAGAAATTTGCAGGATCAGCGTTTTGAGGGCTCTCCCCCATATGCAAGCAGCCCCCCTGTTTAAGCCGGGGGGCTGCTGCTATATGTCCATGGGGGCCGTGATACGAGGCTTTGATACGGGCCTTTGATCTGAGCTTGGATATGATCTTCGATATGAGCTTTGATATGAGCTTCCATACGGGGTTTCACTCCAAGGCGCTATTCCGGGAGGCGGATCCGGGATACGCTTGGCCGGCCGTCTTGTGCCTCATGGCCGGTCCGCCTTCATTCCGCTGCGGATGTCACAACGAGACATCTCGCCGCCCTCAGGCTGTGAACGGCCGGACCTTCGGTCACCGTCCGCAGCCAGCATCGCAGACAGGAGCTCCGCTGCTCTCCTGGCCTCAACCCCGCAGCCGCACAGCCCGTCTACTCACATACGATCGTCACGGCCGCCGCTTCCAGCCCCTCGGCCGAAGCCGTCAGCCGTAATGTCCCGGCCTGCTTGCCCGCCTGCACCACCACCAGGCACCGGCCGTGGTACGCGGATCTGGCGTTCGCCTTATACGGCTCGTCACTGTTCAGATCCCCGTTATCCACGCCGAGGATCGTGCCCTCCCCCTCGAGCGAGAAGGAGATCGCATGCTTCGCACCCGGTACGGGCACCCCTTGCTCATCGGTCACGATCACTTCCACGTGCGCAAGGTCGATGCCGTCTGCGGCAAGCCGGGTGCGATCGGCCTGCAGGGTCAGCTGCCTGGCTTCCCCTGCGGTTACGAGCTCGTGGGTGCACACGATCCGGCCCCCGATCCGGCCGACCGCCTTCACCCGGCCCGGCGCATAAGGCAGATGCCAGACCATCAGGCGGTCCGGATGGTCGGCGAGCCGCTTCTCCTCGTAGGACTCGTCGCCCACGACCAGCTCCACGCTCTCGCAGTTCGTGAAGGTCACCAGCCTCAGCAGCCTGCCTTCATAGTGCGGGAAGGTCCAGTGGGAGGCCATCGGCGGCGACATCCAGTGCTTCGTCCACTGCGGTGTATGCCCCTGCTCCAGCGTGTCGTCGAACACGGCGATCTGCACCATCGGCTCTTCCGACCACAAGCTCTCCTGCAGATACGAGACCGGCTTGCGGAAGCCGCACGTATCGATCAGGCCCGAGGACCAGCCTTTGGACGGGTAGGCGGATTCGCCCAGATAGTCGATGCCCGCCCAGACGAATTGGCCGATGACATAGTCGTGCTTCACGACGTCGAACCACGGATTGACCGGTTCGTAGCCCTTCACCCGGCTGCCCTTGCCCCGGTAGAACGGGAAGGTCTCGGTTCCCAGGATGAGGGTATCCGGCATCGCTTCGCGGTACTGCTCATACCACTGCTCCTGGTAGTTCAGGCCGAGGATGTCCACCCGCTCCGCCAGCTTCCGGGTATGCGCCACCTTCTCCTCGACCGTGCCGCTGCGCAGGCTCATCGGCCAGTTATGCGGCTCGAGCGCGCAGGTCACCGGGCGGGTTGGGTCCACGGTATGGCAGTGCTTCACGAGCAGGTCCAGCATCTCGAGCATGGAGTCCTGCCCCTGCTGCTCCACTTCGTTCCCGACGCTCCACAGGAAGATGCTCGGGTGGTTGCGGTCCCTCAGCAGCATGGCCTCCAGGTCGGCCTGCCACCATTCATCGAACAGCTCCGCGTAGTACAGCGATTTCCACTTGTCGAACGCCTCGTCGACCACGAGGAAGCCCATCCGGTCGCACAGATCGAGCAGTTCCGCCGTCATCGGGTTGTGGGCGAAGCGGACCGCGTTGCAGCCCATCTCCTTCAGCACGGCGAGCCGGCGCTCCATGGCGCGGTCGTTGTAAGCCGCTCCGAGGCAGCCGAGATCGTGGTGAATGCAGACACCCTTCAGCTTCGTGCCCACTCCGTTGACGAAGAAGCCCTCCCGGCTATCGAACCGGATCTCCCGGATCCCCAGCGGCGTGATATAGTCATCGGTCACCTGACCGTCGACAGCCACCGTGGTATAGGCATGGTACAAGGACGGCTGCTCCGGACTCCACCGCTTCGGCGTCTCCACCCGAATCTCTTGCGCGGATTCGGCGGTCTCCCCGCCCGGAACGACGGCCTTCGATTCGCCCCTGCCGACGACGGCTCCGTCCGCATCCACGATCTCCGTCGTGACCGTGCACGCCTTTGCCTCCGCATAGCCGTTGCGGACGTTCGTGCGGATCACGACTTTCGCCGAGGCCTCCGAGACTTGCGGTGTGGTGATGTAAGTGCCCCACTGCGCCACCTGCACAGGATCCGTGGAGAGCAGCCGGACATGCCGGTAGATCCCCGAGCCGGAGTACCAGCGGTCCGGAGGCATGACCGTATTGTCCACCTTCACCGACAGCACATTCTCCCCGTCCCGGTGGAGATATGGGGTGAGGTCATATTGAAAAGGGACGTATCCGTAAGGTCTGCTGCCGAGGTAATGTCCGTTGATCCAGACTTCGCTGTTGTTATGGACGCCGTCGAATTCGATGACGATCCTTCGTGCTTGGTCCGCCTCATCCAACGTGAATTTCTTCCGGTACCAGGCAACCGTCCACCGGGGCAGATAAGCGTGGCTGCCGCCGTGCTCCATCTCCGGGTCGAACGCTTCTTCGATGCTCCAGTCGTGCGGCACATCGAGCCGCCGCCACCGGCTGTCATCGAAGCCGGGGTTTTTCGCTCCCGCATAATTTCCTTTCGTGAACAGCCAGTCCGTGTCGAAGGGAATGACTCTCCGATGCTGCAGGCTTACTTTCGAAGCAACAACCGTCATGGGTACACCTCTTCATGGGTTTTTGGGATCGTGTCTCATTTGCCTCATTATCACACAACCGTTCACTGTCCGCGCTGCTCAGCCCTTTAACGCGCCTACCATAACTCCTTTGACAAAGTACTTCTGCAGGAAGGGATACAGCAGCAGGATCGGCCCCGTCGTCACCATGATCGCCGCATACTTCAGCGTCTCGGCCACGCTCTGGCTCTGCGCCAGCGTCGTCGTCCCTATCATATTGGCGTTATCATTTTCCAGAATTATATTGCGGACCACCAGTTGAACAGGGAACAAAGTCTGATCCCGCAGGAAGATCATGGCGGAGAACCAGCTGTTCCAATGACCAACCCCGTAGTACAGGATCATCACGGCCACCACCGGCATCGAGAGCGGGATGAAGATGCGGAAGAGGATCGTGAAGTGCCCGGCCCCGTCCAGGAACGCCGATTCTTCTAGCTCCTTCGGCAGCGACTGGAAGTACGTCCGCATGATGATCAGGTTGAAGGTGCTCACGGCCGACGGAAGAATCAGCGACCACAGCGTATTGGTCAGCCCGTACGCCTTCACGATGAGATAGAAGGGAATCAGTCCCCCCTGGAAAAACATCGTGAACACGACGAACATCATGATCGGCCTGCTCAGCTTCACATCGTCCCGGGAAAGGAAGTAGGCGCCGAGCGAGGTCATCGTCAGGTTAATCGCCACGCCGACAATCAGCACGAAGAGCGTGTTTTTGAAGCCCTGCATCAGGGCTGCGTTGCTGAATACCGCCTTGTAGCCGTCCAGGGAAAAGCCCTGGGGCCAGAGCAGGATTCCGTCGAAGGAGATCAGCCGGTTGCCGTCGCTCAGCGACGAGAACAAGATATACAGCAGGGGATACAGTGTTGCTATGATCAATACAATCATGATCAAATAGTTGACGATATCAAATATACGTTCGCCCAGTGTCGGTTTGATCACCGAAATCCCTCCTTACCACAGGCTGTTCTGGCTGACCTTCTTGCTGAGGTAGTTGGCTGCCAGCAGAATGCCGAAATTGATCAGGGAATTGAACAGCCCTACGGCGGTGCTGTAGCCATAGTTGAATTCCAGAATCCCCTTCCGGTACACAAAGGTCGAGATGACGTCCGCCGTCTCGTAGATACTCGCGCTGTAAAGCAGAATAATCTTCTCAAAGCCGACATTCATCAGGTTGCCGAGTGCCAGGATCAGCATGATCATGACCGTGGGCAGGATGCCCGGCAGGGTGATGTGCCAGATCTGGCCGAGCTTCGTGGCCCCGTCGATCTTGGCCGCCTCATACTGCTGCTGGTCGATGCCGGCGATCGCCGCGAGATAGATGATCGTGCCCCATCCGACCTGCTGCCAGATCTCGCTGATAACATAGATCGGCCGGAAGGATTCCGGCTGCTGCAGGAACGCCGCCCGCTCCCCGCCGAAGAAGGCGATCACGTCGTTGATCAGCCCGTCGGACAGGGTGAAGTACCGGATAATGCCGGCCACGACGACCAGGGTGATGAAGTGCGGCATGTACGTGATCGTCTGGGTAATACGCCGGAAGAGGCTGCTCTTCAGCTCGTTCAGCAGCAGGGCGAGGATAATCGGGGCGGGAAAGCCGAAGACGAGATTCGTCAGGCTGAGCAGGACCGTATTCTTGATGACCCGGAAGAAGTAAATGCTCGAGAAGAAGCTCTCGAAGTGCTTGAACCCGACCCACTCGCTCCCCCAGATGCCCCTGGCCGGCACAAACTGCTTGAAGGCGATCATCGCGCCGTACATCGGCGCATAGTGAAAGGCAATGTAATGCACCAGCACAGGGAGCATCATGAGATACAGCCACTTGTTGCGGGTGAGGTCTTTCCTTAAGCTGATCAAATCACACCACCGTCCCTTATTCAGCTCATGATGGGCAGGAACCGGGGAGGGCAGCCTTGGGCAGGCTCCAAGGCCGCGTCCACGGTCTCCGCCTGAAAAGTACCGCTCCGGCTTGAAGCTTCCGGATCAGCCCTTCGGACTTTGCGTTTAGCGTGAAGAGGTATTCCCTTTCGAACGTTACCGCTTCAGGTAGCGCTCGTACGCCGCCTGCTGAATCTCCAGCGCGCGCTCGATGCCGAGCCCCTTCATCTGCTCCACATATTTGTCATAGGCTTCCACCGGCTCGGCGCCCAGGATGATCTTCAGCTCCGCCTCTTTGACCAGGGCGTTGATGTCGTTCATGATGCTCGCCATCTCATCGGCCTCCTCTGCGGTCGGCGTCACCGGCGGCAGCAGATGTTGGGCATGATTCGTGTTCCGCCAGATATCGAGGGCATCCTTGGTCTGCTGGTATTTGGCGGGCAGATGGTTGTCCCGCTGGATCATCGGGAAGTTCGTCCCGTGGGCATACTGCATCATGACCTGGTCGCTGCCGAGCCCCTCCGGATTCTTCACGACAAGATCCTTGTATACGGGCTTGCCGTCCTTCAGCACATACGTCACGCCCTCGATGCCGAACGTATTGAGCATGCTGCCTTCCTCGGAATAAGCGTAGTCCAGCCACCGCATGGCCGCCTCCACGTTCTTCGTCTTCGCCGAGATGGCCGCAGAGCTCGTGCCCGCATACGCGTTGTCGAGCTGGCCGAATTCCGGCTTCGTGCCTTTCTTCAGCACCGGATACGGCGCGGCGACATAATTGGCCTTCGGATCGGCAGCCTGGGCGGCGGCGTTATACTTCTCGATATAGAACTGCCACCCGAACGTGGCTCCGCTGACACCCGACGTCATTTTCTTATCCACCGTCGCCGCATCGATCGAAGCGAAGTCTTTGTCAATCAGCCCTTCCTTGTACCACTGGTTCATCGTCTTCAGGTATTCCTTGTACTCCGGCTCGAGATAGCCGTAGACGACCTTGCCGTTCTTGACGTAGTAGTTGCCCATGACACCGTAAGCGCCTGCGAAGCCGGCCGTGCGCTCCCCCAGGAACATCGTGCGGAAGGTGACCGGCGCCGCGGCGTTCTTCTTCTCCTTGAAGGCCTTGAGCACCGTATGCCATTCGTCGATAGTCTCCGGCACGCTGAGCCCGAGCTCGTCCAGCCAATCCTTGCGGATGATGGGACCGCCGTACACCCGGCCCGCCTCCGAGCGGATGAACGGGAACGCGTAGTAGGTGCCGTTATCGGTCTTGATCATCTTGTCGATCTCCGGATGCTCCTGAAGCGCTTTCTTGAGGTTCGGCGCATGCTGGTCGATGAGGTCGTTCAGCTTCAGAATATACCCCTGCTCCACCGCCTTGTCCGGTCCGCCCGGATACTGCAGCCACGTATTGAGGAAAATATCCGGCAGTTCGCCGGAGGCGAGCAGCAGGCTGAACTTCTGATCGGTCATCGGCGTGCCGCCGAGATGCTTGATCGCGATGCCGGTGCGCTTCTGGTATTCGTCGTCGATCGGCGCCCTGGCGGGAATGCCCCCCAGCGCCTCCGTCATATAAGTCAGTTCAATATTCCCCGGCATGGGATAAGTGAAATTCGCATTCGCGCTCTTGCCGCTCTCCTCGGTCTGCGGCTTCGCCGCCTCCTCCCCGCCCTGCCCCCCGGTACATCCGGCGGCCAGCAGAGCCGACCCGAGAATCATCGTGAATGAAGTATACCGCTTTCGTTTCGTCCATGACTTCATCAAGCATTCCCCCACCAATGGTATGATTAGCCTTCGTGTTTCCGCTCCCCCACTGTAAGGCACGGGGCTCCGCCGAGACAATGTTCAATTTCGCAACTGCGTCGACCATACGAAAAAAAGACGATCGTTCGTTTGAAACCGGTCGCCTTTTTCCCATCTTATATGGAATGAACTCTATTGAATGCTCTTGTACTTGCCGGGCGTGATGCCCTCGTACTTCTTGAATACCCGGATGAAGGCACTGCTGCTGGAGAAGCCGACCTTTGCCGCCGTCTCTTCGATGGGAGACCCGCGGTCGAGCAGCCCCTTGGCCTGTGTGACCCGGTACTGGCTGATGAAGTCATGCAGCCCCTGTCCCGCATGCTCCTTGAACAGCTTCGAGACATATTGGGGCGTGATGCCGAAGTGGGCGCCGATCAGCGATACGCTGAGATTGTCGTCCGCATAGTTGGCCTTCACGTATTCCTCCACCTGGCTGCCGACACCCGGGTTCGCCGCAAGGGAGAGCTTCTCGCTGACGCACCCGCACACCAGCGTCACGATCTCCATGAGCACCTGCCGGAATTCGGCTCGGGTGGAGCAGGCGAGCAGCCGCTTCACGGGACGCCGCTCTTCCCACTGGGCAGACCGTCGGGCTTCCTGTGGAAGGGTCTTGAGCATCGTGCTCGCAAGATCGATCATCGCGCAGCGGATGATATCAATGGACGCATGCTGACCGAAGACCTGGGCCATAAGCCCGTCAAGCATCTGAACCGCCTTGTCCTGCTCGCCGCTCTTGATGAGGTTGATCAGGATCATCTCGTCATTCATGGACACGTAGTAGTCCGTCTCTTCCGGCTTGACCGCCTCGTACCAGATGAAGCCGCTCTCTTCGAGCAGCAGGCTGTATTCCCGGGCCTCGAGCGCCTGCAGGAACCCCTGGTGAATGCCCTGCAGCCCGTCCTGCCGCCCGCTTCCCGCCGCAGTGAAGGACAGACGGTACCGCCCGCCGATGAATTCGAGGGCTTCGGCGAGCGCCTCCTCCACATCATCCTTCCAGGCAGAGGCATGCTCCGGATGGATATTGATCAGTCCGGCCAGCATCCCGTCCAGATCGGCGAAGTGGATGCCGTGCCGCCGCCCGATGAGATCCATCACAATATTCGAGACGATAAAATGAGCCAGATCCAGCGCAATCCCGCCGTCCTGTCCGGGCTCCAGATGAAAGAGCAGTACGGCGAACTCCTCCGACTTCCAGCCCAGCCGGTACCCCTTCGCCGCTTCCGCCGCGGAGAGCGCTTCCTCCGCCTGTCCCTTGAGCAGGCGGGACAGATAATATCCCTGCAGCACGCGCAGCTGCTGGTCCTGCCGGATGTTCATCTCCTCCCGCTCCTGAAGCGCCGCGAGCACATTCTCCCGGATGAACGTGTATTCATCCGTCGGGCTCTCCTCCCGGTCCTTCTTGAACCGGGAGAAGACGTGGACGAGCTCCCGGACCGGCCCATAGTTCTTGCGGGCAAAGTACGAGATGACGCCGGCTCCGATCAGGCAGCATACGAGCAGACCGAGCAGGTTCAGGTTGCGGATCTGTCTCGCCTTCTCCCAGAAGATATCCGACGGGAAGACGGAGATGTAACGCCATCGGGCCGTATCCGAATCCAGGGAGGAGACGATGCTGTCCGGCTCATCCGATACGCCGGGGGAGGCGGTGGGAACGCTCCCGCCCTGACGGTTCTGGAACAGAATCCGGTTCTGCTCATCCATGATGAAGATGCGGCCCTGGTTCACCCAGTCCACGTTCTCGAGCAGATGCAGAATCTTGTTCCGGTTGATCGGCATCATCAGGGCTCCGGCCGGCCGGCTCTCCCCTTTCTTCGCCAGGGTTTCCTGAAAGACGACCGTCTCGTCCATCCTTCCGGCGTCGGTGACCGGCATGAGCCGGTAGGTCTTGCGGCCCGGCTCCCGGACCGCGGATAACCACATCTCATACGTGAAGCCCGGCGACCGGTGCGTCACTTCATAGAACATCGGGGCATCCGCGTAGGTCTCGCTCGAAAGCACCTTGTTCAGCGGGTTCGAATAGATGTAAATCCCCTGGACGAAATCGTTCAGCGCCTTGTACTTGCTGAGCTCCTGCCCGGTCTGATAAATCTGGAACGAATGCGCCGCTTCCGTATCGCCTCCAAGCTCCAGAAAGCGTTTGATCTCCGGATCGATGGAGAGCTGGGCGGCCAGCTTCTCCGTCTGCTTCAGCTCGTTGTCGACCACATACTTGACCTGATTCAGCATGGCATTGCTGGCGCGCCGAATCTCATATTCCACGATCTCCCGGGTCTGCATATAGACGACCGCACTGATAAGAACAGGAATGATCATGATCACCGCGTAGGATACGATCCACTTCACCGCCACGCTCCGGCTCCACTGCTTCCAGTTTCGTACCATGTCCTGCGCTCCCCGAATCTGCATTTTTTCTACATTATAGCCGACCCTCCCCAGAATTCAAGGAAACGGTTTCAAAATACGGTCCGCATTTTCGCAAAAAACCGATCTACAAAAAAGAAAATCATCGTCAATTTGTAAACTTGGCAGAGCCGCGGACACCTGGCTGCCTTTCCGGAAATCACGATATGCCTGAGTCTATCTGCCCTACCCCATTCTCTTATTCCAATGGTATATTTAACCGGTAAGCTAAAATCCATTGAAGGAGCTGATCGCAACACCATGACAGCAGAACAGAAAGCAGCCATCACCGTAGAAACTACCGTACATGCACCGATCGAAAAAGTATGGGCTTGTTGGACGGAGCCGCAGCATATTACAGGGTGGTCTTTTGCAACGGATGAATGGCACGCGCCGAAGGCTGAAAATGATTTAAGGACCGGCGGAACCTTCCTTACACGGATGGAAGCGAAGGACGGCAGCTTTGGCTTTGATTTCAGCGGAGTGTATGACGAAGTTCAATGGCATGAATTGATTTCCTACACGCTTGGAGACGGAAGAAAAGTTACGGTTACTTTCAGCAGTCAAGGCAGCGACACAAAGGTAATCCAAGTTTTTGAGGCGGAGGGCGAGAATCCCGTCGAAATGCAGCAAGCAGGATGGCAGGCGTTTTTGGATAATTTCAAAAAATATTGTGAAGCTTCTTAAGATCAGCACAAAAGCGAGGCCACCGTCCAATGCTGCGGCAGCCTCGTTTTTTTATTTTCCGCTATCCAGTACCGCCGCGGGCGATTTCCCCCTCCCCTCCCAGCAGCACGGTCTTACCGCCGGACAGCCCGGGTTTGAACCCCAATATGATCTGAACAATGACGGAAAAATCGATATGGCAGATGCGCTTCACACAGCGAGGAAAGCGGTGAAGACGCCGTAACCTCGCTCCACTGACCGCCCTCAGCTGAAAGGCTGAAAGCGGTTTTTCTGTTGACAATAGAAGTCAAAGTCAACCCGTGTTTTACTCAAACATCAGAAGTATCGAGCTTAACGGTTTGCTTCCTTCGGCTACCGCATTGACTTCGTCGATCAGCTCCTTCGGGATTAAGTGTTTCAGCGGCTGTTCCACACGATTGAAATCCTTGAATGCTTCCCTGGCCAACTCATCCCATTCCTGATAGCAGCTTAAATAATCCTCCGCTGTCACTCTTGTCCGGGTTGTGCCTTCTTCCGGTTCACATTCAAATTCTTCGTCTTCCCCCATGATTCCATAATCGGAGGTCAGCTGTTCACCAGGGTGAATATCCCTCGCCGCCAATTGAAACTCAAATACCGTATCGATACAGTTCGGACGAAAGCTGTGATTCATATACCTGGAATGATCCCAGTTCAGGATATACTGTCCGTCGCCGTTTGGATAAGTGTATTTATAAACCATTCTCTGACGAAGCTCATCCAGAGAATGGACAAATTCCTCCTCGAGGACCAGGTCTAAACTATCCGCTATCCAGACGATGGTTCCCTTTGGGATGAATTTTGTCGCAACTACACCTAGACCTACCTTATCGTTAATATATCGGATATCGGTATCGGGATGGATCATAACCAAGCCCCCCTGTTCAGAATGATGTATACTATTCACTCGAGTTGGGGATTGGCTTCATCTATGACCCAAAATACCGCCGCGACTCTTCAAAAGAGGCATATATGGAAAAAAATCCGCTGTGCGCCCCCCTCATCCGTCCGGAGCCACATTGGCTTTGGATCAGTCTTGTTTGTATTTTTCCTTAAGAATGCCGGAACCGATTCCCGCAAAGACCATCAAGATCAAGGGGCCAACATTTCAAAAAAATCTCCCCCCGAGCAAGGTAACGTCCAGTGAAGTAAATCGGTTCAGAAGGAGGACGCCGATCTTGATCACCAAAAGAACAACGCCTGCTAAGAATAAGACATCAAAAATGAATTTTGATTTCGGATAAGCCAGCTGCTTGCTTTTCCTTGATCACCTGTTTTGTCAACTCTTCGTCACTCCTTAATAACTCATCGATGGTTAAACCAAACAGATCACTGATTTTAATAATGATTTCAATGCTGGGGTAGTTCTGACCGTTCTCCCATTTCGAAACGGACTGCCGGCTAACAAACAGCTTCTCGGCCAGTTCCTCCTGTGTCCAGCCCTTTTTCCCTCTCTCCGTTTTTAACTTCTCCCCAAAGATCACAGCAGCACAACCTTCCTGCAATGGATAAGCCAATAGTAGTTTCACCGCAGGGAAATGAAAAGAACGCATTGGTTACATCCCCCCGCAACCTGCGGTTGCGGCCTTAAACAGCCCCCGTTCAGAAACCTATATCCATTATATGGTATACACAGCGTAAAAAAGAGCCCCCCACCCGGACTTACTTGACCGAGTGAAGAACTCTTTTGGAGTCAAGCCTTCTTCTTGAACCTGAAGAGCGTCAAGGCGTACAGCCCCAAAGGAATCCCGAGACATACCGTAAAATCAAAGAACGGCCAGTAGCTTCCCGCCAGGTTGTTAAAGTACGAAATGTTCGGAAAGGCGACGATGGAGGAGACGAGCAGTATCATGCCGAGCGGCAGGGTCGTCAGCTTGGGTTCGCTCATCCGGGTCAGATAGGCCGTACCCAGCATCAGGGCATAGAAATTCATGACCGTCTTGAAATAGGTGGTAATGATCCACATCACTCCAAGAATCACTTCAATGCGTTCCAGGAAATTACCGATCCCAATTTTTTTCGCCAGCGAATAAGCGGGATAAATCTGATTGGCCGCGACTGGAGCTCCGATGACCACAATCGTCAGAACAATGACAATCTCCAGGACGATGCCTCCGATCAGCGCGCCCATCAGCATGCTTCGGTGCATCTGCTCCTTTTTGTTCACAGAAGACAGAATCACGAGAAAACAGACGGCTTCCGCGAACGGAAAGGTGATGGCCGTCAGCGATCCGTAGAGTACCGGCTTGACGCCGCTGCTGAAAGGGATCATCACATTCTGCAGGTCGATCTCCGGCAGCAAGCAGACAGCCAGCAGGCAGAACAGCAGGAAAAAGTGGGGAAACAGCAGCTCCCCCGTACGCACGAGCGTCTCGATCCCGAGCCGCGCTCCGAGCACGACGATGAACAGGAATAACAGCTGGATCGATTGAATCGGGGTCAGCGGCATGATCTGCGTCGTCATGAAATCGCCCATCTCCCGGACCTGGGCGGACACCATGATAAAAAAGTAAAAGCAAAGCAAGAGGGCGGCGGCTCGTCCGCCCCACTTCCCCAGAACGCGGCTGCTGTACTCATACAGGTTCAGCTCAGGATGAAGCTTCCCGAGCCTTGCGAACAGATAGATAAAGAGCAGTCCGACCGACAGCCCGATCAGCCCGGAAATCCACGCATCCTCCTGGGCATACATGGCCGGGAAGGAGGGCAGCACCAGGATGGAGTCTCCGATGACGTACAGCGTAACCAGGACGGTTAGCTGCCGGTTGTTGATTTTCACCTGGCTCTGCATGACGCTCACCTGCCTTGGGCTTGAACTCTGCCGCGCACCCATGTAAGGGCGAGCAGCAGTAGGGGAAGGACGACCTGGAACGGAAGATGAAGGTACAGCGGCACGATCTTCAGTCCGACTTCGATATGCTTGATGAAGCTGTCCGTCATGAGCAGCGAATACAGAAACAGGAGGGCGCCCAGACACAGGGTGAGCTCTCGGCGCCGTTTGCGGATGTGGAACAGTTCGGTGAATCCCATAATCGACGCATAGAGGAAGATCGTGATCTTGAAAAAGCCTCCGATAATCAGCGTGACAATGGCGATGACCTCCAGCCTCTCGATAAATTCGCCCAGCCGGATCTTCCCCAGCGTCCGGAGGAGAGGGAAGGTCGTATTCTCCGCCCCGTAGAGGGAAAGCACACTGATGTTGAGCGTAATAATGGAGCTTAGGGCGAAGCCGCTGATCAAAATGACGGTGAGGCCGGTCTTTCGGGCGAGCCGCGGATGATTCAGGCAAGGCAGCAGCATCGTAAAAACAACCAGTTCGCCGAACGGAAACGTGGTAGTCAGCGGGAACGCGGTCTTTAGTACAGGCTTCCAGCCGTGCTCCAGAGGGGGGAGCAGATTCTCCCACTGGAGCACGTTCGAAGCGATAAGGAGCAATAGGGACAGTACCCCCAAAAACACAACGATACTCAGAAAGATCTCGCCCACCCGTCCGATCGTTTCGATACCGAGCAGACAGGCGTACATCACCGGAAGGACCATTACCAGATGGACGGCAGCCATTGGAGTCAGCGGCAGGATGGAGCTCAGCAGCAGAGCACCGAAATCCCTCATGACCCTTGCCGCAATGTAGAAAAAATAAAGCATGTACAGCATGGCCGCCAAGCCCCCGAGGGGCCTGCCGAATCCGGCCTGCAGCCAGCCGACCAGAGAAAGGTTCCCGTGCCTGCGGTATAAGCTGTCATAGATCAGGAACAGGAGCAGACCCGAGGCCATGCCGATCAGAATGGCCAGCGGGGCATCCTGCTTGGCCTGCATGCCGACGCCGACCACCACGGACGTGCCCATTTCGAACAGCAGCATGAGCGCGGCCAGCTCTCCCGCATTGATTTTGGCCTTCTGCATCTTTCGTCCCCTTCTCCTTCCCGTGCTTAGACCTGAAGCAGCTGTTTCAGCAGATCCGATACCGGCTTGTACACCACGACCATGATCTTCGACGGGTTCGGCAGCTCCAGGTAGGTAGCAAACTGGATGATGTTGAGACCGGCACCGGCCAGGAGCATCAGGAAGAAGACGAGCCGGTCCCTTCTCCGCTGCTTCCGCCAGATCGGAGATTCGATCCATAAGAAGAACAGTGCAGCGGCGATGATAGACAGAACAATGAACGGCATCCCACGTTCACTCCTTCATCTGCTTGAAGATCGAGTTGGCAACGGTACCCAAGCGGCGGATTTGGAAATCGGCTTTGACGTAAACCTGCACCTGCGGAAACAGCTTGTCCCATTGGTCCTTGACTTGATTCCAGCCCTTGGGGTCCGATCGTCTGATCTTGTCTCCGAACCCGAAGATATCGCACTTATACTTCTTTTGGGCTGCCGCAAGGGTGTTATTCACAATCTCCTGCAGCCGCGCACTTGCGATCCGCTCCAGCTCATCGATCGTTTCCGGCTTGGTCAGATCCACCTCGCACTGGACCTCCCCGATATTGCCTTCATTGTGGACTTCGATGGTTATCTCCGGTTTTCCGCCCACCACCCTGCCTGTCGTCACGGTTTTGGAACGGACCGTCTCCAGATTCATCTGCCCCCCTTGGGGACAGGCCATCGGACCCACGGTCCGGTACACCTTATTGGTGATATACACGTAGCCTTTGCTCTCCGCCTCATCCAGCCAGCCGATCAGCTTATCCTTCTTGAACACCGCCAGTCCCGAGATCCGAATTTTCGTCTCCGGGTCCGGCATGCTCAGCGCTTTACTGCTTGAAGCCTTCTTCTTCCCTATGATCCTGACCGCCGTAAGCACCGGGTTCCTCCCCTCCTTGACGAGGTCGTTAATGAACCGGTCAAGCGTGATGGTGAGCGCAGGGGCCCATGCTTTCTCCGATTCATACAGGGAGGTGAACAGCTTGTTGGCCGGCACTTCTTCGATCGGGGTCAGGACCTTCAGGATCTCTTCGGCCCGGGATTCCTTGGCTACCACGATGAAGAAGTCGGTGCGCATCTCATGATTGCGCGACAAGAAATCCAGTACCGGGGAGACCCCCTCCTTGGCCAGGCTCTCCCCCAGCACGAGGATACGAAGATGGGACAAGTACAGCCGGCGGGGACTCTCCTCGGTAATCCGTGCAATGGCTTCGTAAAGCGTTTTGCCGTAGGACTGGTAGACGGTGACCGGTGAATTGCCTCCGCCTCCCCCTTTGGCGGCAACCTCCTTCGGCTCGACCACCTGGGCGGTAATCCGGTAGCCCTTCCCGTCCTTATCGATGCCGAGCCCCATATTAATGGCCAGCTGGTTCATCTCCCTGCGGTTCCAGCAGCCGGTGAGCAGAAGCGTACAGCAGGCGATCAGAATGATGAGAACTGGCTTTCCACTGCGCATGGCAGCTCCTCCTCACGGTCTAGCGGGACCTCTGGATTTGCGGACGGGCGTGGTCTCAATGCGGCTTGGATCCTTCTGGGAGATCAGCCTCGGCCGGTTGCGCTGCATCCAGCGGGGCATCCGGAAGAGGGCGTCATCCTGATCTCCGGGGATGAAAGGCCCGAACGGACTCATGTAGGGAACACCGAACGACCTCAGGGAGCACATGTGCAGCAGCAGGGTGATCGTCCCGATGGTCACCCCGTACAGGCCGAACGATGCGGCAAGACCCATCAGAATAAAGCGCAGCATCCGGATCGTAATCGATAGGTTATAAGCCGGAAGCACAAAGCTGGAGATCGCCGTGATCGCCACCACAATGACCATCGCCGCGGACACAATGCCCGCTTCAACGGCCGCCTGGCCGATGACCAGGGTCCCGACGATGGAGATCGCCGACCCGACGGCCTTGGGCATCCGGATGCCGGCTTCCCTCAGGATCTCGAAGGTAATCTCCATGATCAGCGCCTCGATAAAGGCCGGGAAGGGCACGCCCTCCCTCTGCGCCGCCAAGCTCATCAGCAGACGCGTGGGAAGCATCTCCTGATGGAAGGTGGTGATAGCGATATAAAGCGAAGGCGCGCTGAGTGCGATAAATAATGCAAAAATCCGGATGAACCGGATCAGCGTACTGATATCCGCCCGCTGGTAATGATCCTCCGCCGACTGATAGAATTGGACGAAGAGCGCCGGCACCATCAGGACGAAAGGCGTACCGTCGACCAGGATCGCAACGCGCCCTTCCAGGAGCCCTGCGGCTATCACATCCGGACGTTCCGAGTTGAATACCGTAGGAAAAGGGCTCCACTTGTTGTCCTCGATCATTTCTTCGATATAGCTGCCCTCCAGGATGCTGTCAAGCTTGATCCGGCCCAGACGCAGGCGGACCTCCTCAACGATCTTCTCATTGGCCAGCCCATCGATATACATAATAGCGATCGCCGTCTGGGTATACTCGCCCAGCGAGATGCTCTCCAGCCGCAGCTTGGAGTCTTTGATCTTCCGGCGGACCAGCGCCGTATTGGTCCGCAGGGTTTCCGTGAAGGCCTCCTTCGGCCCCCGCACGACGTTCTGGGCCGTGGACTCGGTGACACTCCGGTCCTCCCACTGTCTCATGCCGATCGACAGCGCCTGCGGGATCCCGTCGGCCAGCAGGAGGACCTGCCCCGACAGCAGCGAGCTCATCAGGTCTTGACGTTCCGTCATTTCCTCGACGGAGCCTGCGGTCAAGACGAGCTCCTTCAATCCCTGCAGCAGGGAGCCTTCCGACCGCTGGAGAAGGTCCATCTCGTGAGGACCGATTCCGTTCATGAGGGGAGTCAGGACAAAATGCTGCACCGCATTCGTGTTGGTCAGACCTTCCGTATACAGGATGCAGAAGTTCAGCTGCCCGTCAGGGCCTGCACGGAAAGTTCTCGACACGACATCATCGCTGTTCCCCACGTCGCGGAGAATCCCGCTTACATTCTCCTCCAAGGAGGAGGACAGGGGCCGGGCCGCGTGCGCTGCCTGTTCCCGGCCGCGGCCCGGATGGCCGCCGGCATTCTTCAACTCATCCATCCTTGGCATCTTCCTCCGTTTGGGATCTGCTCTGGATATCATTTCCCAAAGTGGACAATTTATGTGGAGCCGGAACGCAAAGAAGCCTCCAGGTAGTCCTGGAAGCCGGATTGTTTCTGATGGGATCGGTGCCGGTCAGCTCTTCAGCCGCTGTGCTTGCTCATGCAGCGATAGAAATGCTCGATGTCCTCCCGCACCCCAATCGTTCGTTCCCATGAATCAATAATCGACAGGGCGTTGTGGATCAGCTGCATCGCTTCCTCATGACGGCCCTGGTGATACAGAAGCTGCCCCATACCGTATTGATAGTAAATCAGCTCGATTTGATTGGCCCCCGCCGTGTCATAGAGCAGCCGCTCGAAGGCCCCCTGCGCTTTGGCGAAGGCTCCGGACTGTACATAGGCGATACCTAAATGAAAATAGGCCTCTATTGTTTTCTCCTTGCCATACGTACTGCTGACTTCATTTGCTTGTTCGTAACAGGCGATAGCCTGGTTCCACTCCTTCTTCTGCAGGAACATATCTCCCTGCACTAACAAGACGCGGTGCTTGATTAAGGGAGAGCAGGGCTTCCCCGATGAAATGTCCAATGCTTCGGCAGCGGCCTCCGGCCGGCCCGTTTTTAAGTAGACTTTCGCTTTGGAGGCAGCCCCAAGGATGATTACATCCTGTATGCGGGGGTCGTCCGCAGCCGCATGCTTCACCACCTGCAGGCCTTCCTCGATACGCCGCAGCGCCTCGTCCCAGAATCCGATCTCCATGAGAGCCCAGCCGGCCGTATCAATCAGAAACAAGGCGCAGAGTGCTTCCTTCCCCGCCGCCAATGCGAATCGGGACGCTTTCAGCCCGTAGTCGATGCGCAGCGGCAGGTTCACCCGGCTGAGAAAATGACTGAGACGCAGCATCAGCTCGATGAGCAGTTCCCCCTGGTTGTTCGCGTCAGCCCATTCGAGCAGCTTCACCATATTCGGCCACTCCCGTTTGACCGGCTCCAAATCCCGGCCAAGCAAAAAGTTCCAATAAGGCAGATCCGGCTCCTCCCTTTTCAAATGAGTATCCAGATATTCCAGATAATGAAGACTCCAACGCCGCCGTGCTTCCTCTTCCGAGGCGCTGTTTTCCAGCAGATACTGCTCACCGTAGGCAACCACCGTCTGATGAGCCCGGTAATGAAGCTGCCCGTTGATACGCTCTGTTTCCACCAGCGCATAGGCCCGCAGCTGTTCTACCGCCTGGAAGAACCGCCGCCCGTCCAGTCCGGCTGCAGCTCCCCAGCTTTTATCGGAAGCCGGTTTGCCAAAGAAGCCAAGCACCATCCAGAGGCTCCTGGCCTCTTCGCTGCAGCGTTCCCATGTCCGCCCAAACAAGTACTCGAACAATCCCGACAGCGAATAGCCGGCTTGGCCAATCTCCCGTATCAGCTGCCGGATCGGCAGATCGTCTTCCGCCAATTGGGCAAGGCTCAGAGCCAGGGCTTTCGGATTTCCGGCGGCGATGTCAATCAGCTGCTGCCGGACCTCGAACGTTTCGCTCAGCAGCCTCATCAGTGCTTCTTTCTTCCGCGAATCATGGAGAAGCCGAATTCGATTCCCTGCCTCTTGTTCCAGATAATCCAGCCCTTCGTCAGGCTGCAGGCCTTGCAGCGGAATGCTGAATACATCCTTGCCCGCCAGAGCCTTCATTTGCATGTGATTCTCCCGGGCGGTTAACAGGACTTTGACGCCTTGGGGAAGCTGCGTCACGTATTCGCTGATGCCGCTGTCCGCCGTATCGATACTGTCAATGACAAGAAGGATCGGATGATCCGGTGAGTAGGAAGAGAGGGCATCGCGCACCACAAACCATTTTTCGTTAAGTGATTTGTTCAGCAGTTCCACTTCTCCCAGCTGATAAGCAATTGTATCGAGAAAATCACCATAGCTGAGCCTTTTGAGATCCGCGCTGATCCAGACCAGTCCGGCCACAGCGGGCCATGGCAGCTCTGCCGCCGTACCCTGCCCTTCCCCCACGCAAGCATAGGCCGCTTCCAGTGCAATTGTCGTCTTCCCCATCCCGCCCCAGCCTGAGATCAGGCATACCGGCAGCGGGGACGACAGCCACTGGATGATGGCCTCCAACTCCAGCTTACGCCCGATGAACGATTCGGTCCAACGCGTAGGCAGATTATGTTTGACCGCGGGTCTTACGAGGGGGGCTGTGTTAGCGAACCGCGCGGAAACCACCGTCTGAATTTCCACCTCCGTCAGGGACCGGAACTGCTCCTCGCGCAGCAGCTTAGCCTTGGACAAGCAGGAAGACACCCAGGCCGGGATCGGCGGGTCGATCACGGGAATGGATGTAGTGCGAAGCAGGGAAACGAACCAGTCCGCATCCATCTCCGTGTTCTCCAGAATCACCCAGAGAATGCCGAACAGCTTGCCGTCTTCAATTCGGCTGGGGATATATTTGGAGCCCATCTGCCCCATCCAGCTTTTGACCGTATTGGGCGATACGCCAAGCTGGTTGGCAATCTTATCTATGTAGGACTCGGAAGTGAACTGCCCGGAGGGCAGAGCCTCCCTCTTTTTTCTTTGGGTCTTATAATCGGGATTTTCTTTCAATTCCTGAATCCCAAGGGTAAGCAGATTGGCAAACCGTTCCTTATCCTCAAGCTCTGCCATATGGAAGCACCTCCTGCTCTTAGCATTCTACTCTATTCCTTCCCAAAAGTCCTCCTATAGGGCAGGCACGGGAATGTACAGCGCCGCTGTACGGATAAACAGTGCGGCCTGATAGATAACACGGCGCCCCTTCCTTTACATTAGGAATAACCCGGAGCAAGCAGAAGTTGAATCCCCTTACATCCATGCCGAGCATAGGTTTCAACAGGCTTTCTCCCCCATATTATTGTAAAGGAATGATCCCTGTCATGATGGAACGAACTCTGGTTACGAATCCGGACTACACGCTGACCGCAGCGAAGGAAACTTCAAAGGGCAAATTAGGCATTTGGGAAAAGGCAGCCTACGGAAGTGGAGATTTGGCCATCAATTTTTATTGGTCTACGGTGATGACCTACATGCTTTTCTTTTATACGGATGTGGCCAAAATTCCCGCTGCCATCGTCGGCACGATGTTTCTTATCGTACGGATTCTCGATGGGTTTGTCGACCTCGGGATGGGGGTGGTGATTGACCGTACGCAGACCCGCTGGGGCAAGCTCCGTCCGTTCATCCTCTTCGGTGCCCTGCCGATGGCAGTCATCGGAGTTCTGTGCTTTACCGTGCCCGATTTCGGACTGTCGGGTAAAATCATTTATGCGTACATCACATACATCGGAATTATGGTCATGATGTCTTTCATCGGAACACCGTATGGGGCTCTGACTTCCGCCATGACACAGGATCCGCTGGAGCGGGTCAGCCTGTCCTCCTACCGCATCGTCGGCTCCATGATCGGAGGCATCATCGTATCGGTGATGACGCCCATCATCATTGACCATTTTTGGCCGCAGGATCTCTCCTCCGGTTACCGCAATACGCTCATGATCTATTCGGTCTTTGCCCTCATCTTCTATATGATCTGTTTCGCAGGAACCAAAGAACGGGTGTCTGCGCAAGAAGCCGTGAAGATTCCGCTGAAGAAGTCGCTGCACATGCTGTTCACCAACCGGCCGCTGATGCTGATCACCTTCATTTATCTGGTGTTCCAGGCCGCCTACGGAATCAAGGCCTCCGTCTCGATTTACTATGTGACCTACAACATGAGCAGAACCGATTTCCTCTCCATCTTCATGATGCTGGTGTTCGGGGGCAATCTCCTCGGCACGCTGCTTGCCCCTCTGTTAACGAAGTGGTTCGAGAAAAAATACGTCATCATGATCGGAATGGCAGGTACGGTACTCAGCGGCATCGGCCTATACCTGACCGATTATACCAACCTTCCTATGATCATTCTGTGGACCCTGGTCGGCAGCATCATCGGCGGGATCCCTGCGGCTGTCATCTGGGGGGCGCTGCCTGACACCGTAGAGTATTCGGAGTGGAAGCATGGTGTACGGACCGAGGGCCTGGTGTATGGGATTTTCAGCTTCGGCCAAAAGCTGTCCATCGCCATCTCGGGAGCACTCTCGGGGTATATTCTTCAGATCTCCGGCTATGTACCGGACACGGTTCAGACGCCAACGGCATTAACCGGGATTGCCGGTCTGTTCTGCCTGCTGCCTGCCGGATTGTGCGTATTGGGGATCATCGCTTCACTGTTCTATAATCTCGATTCCAAGCTGTTTGCCACCATTATCGGTGACCTGAAAAAAAAGCAAGCCGCTTCATCGAAATAGAGCCTGCTGGAGAGAACGGCTGGAGGGCATGCAGCGAGAAAATCCATAAAGGGTACAGTGCCGCTGTATATGTACAGTACGACCGGATTGTTACTGTCAAGCGCAGGAGCTAGAATCAAATCACAACCAAACGGTTCCAAACCATAGGAAGGAAAGGGATGCTGTATATGACTACCAATGGAGTGCCTCAAACCATGAAGGCTGCCGTAATGCACCACATTCGGGACATCCGCATTGAGGAGGTGCCCGTTCCCGTAATCGCCCCCGATGAAGTGTTGGTCAAAGTGATGGCTGTCGGGATCTGCGGATCGGATCTGCACTATTACTCGCACGGCCGGATCGGCAAGTATGTGGTCGAGAAGCCGATGATTCTGGGGCACGAATGCTCCGGAGACATTGCCGCCGTCGGTTCGGAGGTATCCGGGCTCCAGGTCGGCGACCGTGTTGCTGTTGAACCGGGAGTCACCTGCGGACAATGCGAAGCGTGCAAGGAAGGCCGGTACAACCTGTGTCCGGATGTGCAGTTCCTGGCGACTCCGCCGGTGGACGGCGCCTTTGTGCAGTATATTAAAATCCGCGCCGATTTTGTTTTCCCGATCCCCGACTCCCTGTCTTATGAAGCGGCCGCGCTCGTCGAACCCTTCTCCGTAGGCATCCATGCGGCGGCAAGAACCAGCCTGCAGCCAGGGTCCTCCATTGCGATTATGGGAATGGGGCCCGTTGGACTGACGGCCGTTGCAGCGGCCAAAGCCTTCGGCGCATCCACTATTATCGTCTCGGATATGGAGCCTCTGCGGCTTGAGGCCGCACGGCGGATGGGAGCGACCCATACGATCAACGTCAAAGAGCAGGATCCTCTCGAAGCGGTACAGCAGGCAACGAACGGAAAAGGCGTGGACGTGGCTTGGGAGACGGCAGGCAATCCCAAAGCGCTGCAGGCCGCACTCGGGTCGCTCCGGCGAGGCGGGAAGATGGCGATTGTCGGTCTGCCGCCCCAGAACGACATTCCGCTGAATGTGCCTTTTATCGCAGATAACGAAGTCGATATTTACGGCATCTTCCGCTATGCGAACACGTATCCGAAAGCCATTCGTTTTTTGGATGCCGGCCTGGCCGATGTACAGGCGCTGGTCACGGATCAATACTCCCTGGAACAAACCGGCGAGGCTATGGAGAGAGCGCTCAACTATAAAAGTGAGTGTCTCAAAGTCGTCGTATATCCGAATGGATTGCTTGCCGCTGCGCAGATTCCCTATGCCAAAACCCCCGTTACTGTGGAGTGACAGGGAGCTGCAAGCCGAAGTTTGGTTATATGGCGTGAAGTGAAGCGAGTGAGCTTGGCAGAAACATGACAGGCTGTCCATCAGGACAGCCTGTTTTCTTTCTCGACACAGGAACAAACAATCCCGTGCCGCCGCTCCTCATCTGCAGCTGACCGTACCGCTGCCTGCATTCCTGCCCCCAACAAGTGACCGCCCGCCAGACCTGAGATCAGGCCGGCGGGCGGTTTGCCGCTGGATCGTCAGCCCGCAGCCGCCGCTTTGCCCGCGACATACTCCACGTCCGTCCGGTCGATCACTCCGTCACGGTTCAGATCGTACCGGGCATCGAACCCGGCCTCTCCGCTGCGGAGGCCCGTCTGGCGTGCAATGAGAACCAAGTCGCCGAGGCCGATCCGCCCGTCCCCGTCATAGTCCGCTCCGCCTGCATGAACGGTCAGGCGCACGGCTTGGCCCAGCGGGCTCACGGTGCCGCTGCTGTCTGCCAGCTGCGAGGCGCCGCCCGCAAGCACGAACTCGCCGCTGCCGCGCTGCAGCACGGTAAACCGCAGGGTGACAAGGCCGGTGTCCCCCTCATGACCGGCGCGGCTCCCAAGCAGCGTGCCGGCCAGCGCGGCGGAGCCGGAGGCGGTCCGTGTGCTGAGCAGCGCATCCTGCTTCTCCGTCCCGAAGGAGGAGTCCAGCCATACCTGCGTAAGCTTGAAGCGTGCCGCATCGTAGTCGAGCTTCAGTAAGAAGGCGTACAGGTCCACCGCCTCTTCGGCGCGGATCTTCAGATCCAGGGAGGATCCCACATCCAGGAAGCCCGGCTTCGCCGTGAGCGAGAGGGACGCGGATTCCGGCACCGGCTTCTCGGACAGCGTGACCGCAGCCGCTTCGATCCCCTCCGCGGAGACGTTCCCGGCGGCATCCTGTGCGGTGATCCGGAACGTGTACTTCGTGTCCGGATTCAAGCCGGTGACGGCGTAGGCGTATACTTGGCCGCTGACGGTCTGCAGCAGCTCTCCATTCAGATAGAGGCGGTAAGAGGCCACCCCGAGGTCATCAACCGCCGGAGTCCAGGCCAGGCTGACGCTGCTGTACGTGATGTCCCTTACGCTGAGCACGGCATTCTCCGGCCAGACCGGCGCCGTGCTGTCCCCTGTGGGCACGTCCAGGGTGACCGCGGTGACCGACGGCCGGACCGGGCTCCGGTTGCCTGCCGCATCCAGCGCTTCGATCCGGAAGGTGTAGGAGGCCGCCGGCGAAAGCCCCGTAACGGCATAGCTGTACGTGCTCCCGGACACGGTGGCGAGCCGGGCGCCATCTCGGTAGACCCTGTATTCGGCAACCGACTTATCGTCCACAGCAGGCTGCCAGCTCAGCTTCAAGCCCTGATAAGTCACATCTGTGACCGTGAGCGCCTTGTTAGGCTCGGACCAGTGGGGCGGCGTATAATCCCCCGGAGGGACCATACCGGTATTCAGGCGGAACAGCCCGCCATTCACGGATTGATACCAGCTGCCGTCCGCATAGTAGAAGGACATATCGTAATAGGAGTACGGCGTTATTTTCTTCGGCAGCGTGTCTCCTGGCGCATAGGTATAGAAGTCCCCGTTATAAATGAGGCCCAGCCCACCGAACGGCGTCAACTCCAGGATACTGGAATATCCGTTGAAATAGGTCACCTGCGTTACGGTACCCTGTGGCGACTCCAGAAAAATCTGATTGCGTCCGGATACCGTTGATTGGATAATGGCCTTCCAGCCGTTATTCTCGTGCAGGCTGCCGTGTTCTTTTTTCAGCAGAGGTACGACCTCTGTGCTGTACGGCGTCACGGCCCCCGTCTCCGTGTCGATCAGAATATTCTGGGGATGCATGTACGCATATCGTCCGTCTTCTTGTACCGTGAGGTAATAGGTGGGCGTTCCGCGGTCCCCGGGTGTGGTTTGGACGCCGGTATCGATCAGCTGTCCGTCATGCCATACATGAATGTTGCCGTAATCTTGCCCGATAGACAGAATGGCGCCCGTGCGGGTCAGGTGCATATCAGAGACATGGAAGGATTCCAATCCGGAAGGGCTGGTGTATACGAACGACTCTGATCCGTTATGAACTTGTTTGATCCTCAGGCTGCCTTCGGGACTCACAAACAAGATCCGGTTGCCGTCATAATCTACAATCCGGCCGTCCACGTCGGATACCGGGATCCGGTCGACGGGATCCACATACAGGAGATAGGCCAATGTGTACCGGGGGGATCGTCTGCCGTCATAGACCTCCACTTTGTAGGTCAGAACCCGATTTGTATAAGCCGACAGGTCCACTTCCCGATCCAGGGAGCCTGCCGCCTTGATGGTTTCAATGGTTTGGCTCCCGAGACTGATCGTGGCGACGATGTCCGGCGTCGACAGCGCATCGCTGGCCTGCACCTGTGCCCTGAACTTCCCGTTCTGTACCAGGTGATTCGGCGTAACCCCCGCCACCGTCACTTCGGGCGGCGCGTCGTACAGGAAGCTTTTGGGGACCGACTGGGTGTTCCCGAGAGCATCCTGGGCCGTTACCGTTAAGGTCTTGGTCCCCTGTTCCAGGCCGTTCAGCGGAAAGTAATCCCCCCAGTAACAGGCATTGTCCGTATAATAGTTGCAATCTCTAAATGGCAGTTCGATTTCCTTATCATCGATCTTGGCGGTGACCTTCTGCAGCTCATACTCGGATTGGATCGCGGCAGACACGTAAATCTGCCCATATTGAGGCTCCCCGCGATCAAAATCGTTAATCCGCAGCGTGATTTCTCCCGCCCCGTGCGCATACACGGGAACCAGCAGCAGCACCAACAGCCCGATCCACCATCCGAACACCATCCTCTTCATCGACTCTCCACCCAATCTCCTTATGATACACCTTGTATCGAACCGAGTGCGATACATCCATGCTCCCTGTATGCATTCGGCATCCTTCCCCAGCCTCCTCCATCCTTAACTATTCTTTAGAAAGAGCACAAACAGCCATCCCCTAATCATACAGGGATGGCTGTTTCTCCTTCTAATCCTATTGCTTTCGAGCTGAGTTCACTGGCTGACGTACTTGAAGTTTCCTTTGGCATCCACCGTCAGGATCAGCGTAGTCGAGCCTTTTTTCAACGCATTGTTGATGAAGCCCATGTCGACCGTATAATTCGCCGATCCCATCCGCAGCTGCAGCCGCTTGATTCCTTTCTTCGATGCCTGGCTGAACTCCTGGAGCGGCACACGGATTTGCGCTTCCTTCACGGCGGAAGCAGACTGCAGTGCGATCGCAACCGTATCTCCGCCGGCCGAAAGAATCATCCTGCGGATATCCTCCGATGCGGCGGCTGCGGACACTTTGCCGTAAGCATCCGGCTTGACAGGCAGAGTGAGTATGCCGTTCAGTACATGCTTCACCCGGAGCACCGCTTCCCCGGTTACACCGGAGCCATCCTGTGCGGCAGCCCTAACTTTGATGTATCCCGCTCCGGTCGTCTGAAGCACTCCGCCGTCCGTCACGCTGGCGATATTCGTTGGCGCGCCGTTCTGATCGGCCACACTCCACTTCACTGCCGGATTGGTTGCGGTGCCGGGAGTCACCGCCGCATGAAACGGTAAGCTGCCGGGACCGGTAAATTCCGTCACATTCCCTTCTGCGGTGACCTGAATGCCGGTGACGAGAACCGGCTTGATGGTAAGGATCCGGCTGCCCGTCAATCCGGAGCCGTCTGCTGCCGCGGCCGTAACCTTCACCGTGCCTGCGCCAGCCGCCGTAAGGGTACCGTTAGCGTCAATCGATGCCAGCGACGTCGGGGAGCCGTCCTCCCCTGTAACCGACCAGTTCACACTGCCGATGCTGGCAGCCGAAGGCGTAATCACAGGGAAGAAGCTCAGCTGCCCGCCGGCCGTCACTTCATCAGCAGCCGCATATACGGACAGTTCGGAGGCCGGCACCGCATGAGTGCGGATGTTCGGCTTCGGCGCCTGCTCCATGCCGTTCCCGAGGTAATAGCTCAGATGCGGCGGCTGGTTGTAGCCGGTATTCTGCCAAGCGATGCCGAGCCGGTAGACCGGATCATGCATCAACGTAACGAAGCGTTGGTCGGTCCGGTCGGTCGTCGAATAGATGCGCAGCTCCGAGCTGTCGGTGGTGCGAACCATGACCTCTTCCCGCCAGTCGCCGAACAAATCGGCCTGCAGGGAAGGATTGCCCTTCGTATCATTGTTGGATGCCGTGCCTTCCAATGTGACGAGATTGTTCAGCCGGTTGTTCACATAGTCCCACTTGTCGATCTTTGGTGTGCCCTGCCTTACCGGGGTTGTGGTCCAGTTATGATCGAGCAGCTCTCTGCTCAAATCGCCGTCCCACCAGATCGCAAAATTCGAAGACGGGATGCTGCCGGAGATTTTCTCGCCCTTCGCGCTGAACAACCCGCCTGTGGTACTGTTCCATTCGCCGTCAATGGCCCATGCCTCTTCGCCCCGCCGCGTAGGATCGATGTCGGCGGTCAGTCCGCGGCCCACGTCGATGCCAACCTGCAGCTGGCCCCACAGCACTCTGCCGGTCTTCGCGTCCTTCATCTCCGCCGAATACTCAGCCGCGGTGTTCTCCTGTACGGCCCATTCTTCCAGCCCTAACCGGTCCGGATCCAGGTCGCTCACATGCATCGCATCGCCGTGACCGAGTCCCGAGTTCCACAAGCCTGCGCCGTTGTCGTCAATGGCGGCGGCTCCGGTAATAATCTCATCCCTGCCGTCACTGTCCACGTCAGCGACGGACAATTGATGGTTGCCTTGTCCCCGGTACCCTTCGTTGCCAGGCGTATTCGAATCGAAGGTCCACAGCTTGGTCAGCTTGCCGTCCCTCCAATTGTAGGCGACGAGCACCATGCGCGTGTAGTAGCCGCGCTGCATAATCACACTCGGTCTTTCGCCGTCGAGATAAGCGATCGCCGCCAGGAAGCGGTCCACCCGGTTGCCGTAGGCATCTCCCCAGTCGGAGACATTGCCTCTCCCCGGCTCATAAGCTTCCGTGGCCAGAGCTTTACCGGTAGCTCCTTCGAAAATCGTGTGATACTCCGGTCCGGTAAGAATATAACCGCTGGTATTCCGCCAATCCGCATTCGCGTCACCGATGACGTTCCCCTGCCCGTCGACCGTGCCGTCGGCAGTGCGGAAAGTGACTTCGGCCCTGCCGTCCCCGTCCAAATCGTATGCCATGATGTCCAAGTAGTGGGCGCCTGCACGAATGTTGCGTCCGAGATCAATGCGCCACAAGAACGTGCCGTCCATTTTGTATGCATCAACAAAGGTATTGCCCGTATAACCGGCCTGCGAATTGTCCTTGGCATTGGTCGGTTCCCATTTCAGGATGATCTCATATTCCCCGTCCCCGTCCAGGTCGGCGGCTGTCGCATCGTTAGCCCGGTATGAATAGGCTTCTCCGGTCACCGTCACGCCGTCGGCAGGCTTACGGATGGGAATACTCAGATAGTTCGTATCCCATACCTTCACGGTCTCCGACTGCTTCTGCTCGACGCCATCCACCACAGTCCGGACGAAATACGTGGAGCTGCCTGTTCCCTCCGGATCCTTCAGGTTCGTGCTGCCGGTAATCGGCGAGGGGTTCACCTTGACCCCGTCACGGTACAGGTTGAAGGCCGCGTTCCCGGGATCCGTGCCGAGCAGGCGCCAGCCGACATAGACGCCGTCCTGCGTTTTCATCGCAATCAAACCGCGGTTCAAGGCTTCCATTTGACGGGGGGCCCGCTTCACCGGCGTCTCCTGCACTGTGACTCCGGAGGATTCGGTGCCGTCCGCGTAGAGGCCTTTGACGATGAACGTATACGTCTTCCCATTCGTCAAGCCTTGAATCGTGGAGATGTAAGTCCCTTTGGGGACCGTGTCGACCAGAGTCAGGCTTTGATCCGCATTCATCTGATAAATATGAGCGGCTTGATAGGTCGGGTCGAGTGTTTCTTCCCAGCCGATCTTCACCACCGAATCGTGCGGCTCCGTGGATACATACCTGAGATTCGGCGATTTCTCCAGCTTGGTCACCTGAATCGTGTAGGTCCTCGAGATCTCGGAATATACCGCGGAGGCCACGTTCACCGCAATACTCGTAGAAGCATCCGAAATAGGTACGGCGGTGGACATTCCGCTGTCGACGCCGGTCTCTCCCACTTTCACCTTCACGTTCCCCGGATTGCCGGCTGTAGGAGTCACGGTAAGACTGTCCGTGGTATGCGGAACTTCGACACGGTACGTTTCCACGTTCGGATCGAAGACAGGGCTGAGCTTCGGAGCATAACCATCCGAAGTAAGCTTGAGATCGCTTAAGGACAGATCGAGCGAAGTCAAGCGGACGTTCGTCAAGTTGACTTTGCCGCCGCCCGGATTGACATAGAATCCGAAGGAGCTGATCTTGGACCTTGTGCTGTAGAAGTTCTCATTCCATGTGACGGCTTTCCCGTCATTCAAATCCGTAATGGTGATCGTGTACAGCTGCTTGGGGATATTGAACACAATCTTGAACCGGTACCAATGGGTCACATCATAGGGAAGCACATTGGCGGTCGACGACCCCCCGCGCTTAATGACGCCGGCATCCATCTGATAACGCAGAGCGGCCGCGCTCGTCGCGTTGACTTTGCCGTCCATCACCCACAAGGTCCCGCCCTTGCTCGTCGGCATGTTCGCGTCGAACTCCATAATCAAACCGCCGCCCTGAGCAGTAAAACGCTGGCCGATGTAGATCGAACCGGTGGTGTTGTTCGTGATCGATCCGTACGTTCTTCCGGTAACCGTATCCGAAACTACGGTCATGTCGGGAGTCGATCCTTCCTTTGTCCAATTGTTACCGCTTCCAACTGTGAACGGACCCGGTGCATAGCTGCTGAAATCATCATCAACCAGCACCGAATCTGCAGCCAGCGCCGCAGGCGGAACCGCCGGAAGAACCATCGCCAGAATCAGCATAACGATGATCAGCTTGGACCATTTCCGGTTTCCTGCAGCTTCCTTTTCTCTCTTCAACATCAATTCTTGCCTCCTCGCGAAATTCCGATAGCCATCCTTGTTACGTACGACCCGCATGTCAAACCCCAGACAAATTCCGATCCTTCCGTCCGTCTCTATCCCAAGATGACGAACGCATGACACCGAAGTACCTCCTTCATTCCCCGGTAGGGTTGAACAACCGCATTGCCGGCTGGACTGCAATATCAGTGTATAGTCAAAAAGAGGCATCGAACATGCAAATTTCAGTGTTCCTTGTTCAAAAATCCGGGCTTCAAAAAAGTCCAATGGCCGCCAGCAAGCGAAACGTTCACTTCCCCCTTAAGCGGCTGCCAACGCAAACAGGGAGCAGCTGCCCCCGGCAGTCCGCTCCCTGTCTGTTCCGTTCATTCCTGCCCCATTACGTCTTGAGCGCAAGGGGCATCATTCATGTAAGCTTGTAACCGTTGATCTTCAGATGCGCATGGAACATCTCTTTCGATGAAGGAAGCTCCTCCGGCCTCGGCCACGTTCCCGAATTCCAGACAGCGGAAGACTTCAGCGCTCTGGAGCAGTGAATATAGCACTCCTGCACCTCCACCACTACACCAAGCTGCGGTGTCTGGTTCCCTGACTGCATCCCGCTGAGCACCTTGGCCGACCGTATGATCCGGGCCCGGCCGTTGATCCGGAGCACCTCCTCCATTCCCGGAATGAGGAACACCATTCCGGCATGAGGGTTGGTCAGGAGGTTGAGCAGCGAATCGGCACGCCGGTTCCCCTGCCGCTCCGGGAAGACGAGATGCTTCTCGTCCCAGACCCGTACGAACCCCGGAACGTCTCCGCGCGGGGAAACATCACAGCTTCCGTCCGCATGGGAAGTGGAGAGAAAAAAGAGGGGGGACATGGCGATATAGCGGCGGATCTGGTCATCGATCACCGCTACCGATTTTTGCACTACGGCTTCATGCGGAAAGCCGACGACCGACCGCAGCTCCTCTTCCGTCGTAATCTCGTCCTCGAATAGATCGAATGGCTCCATTTCGTCCTCCCCCTTCCTGCCCGATTACTTCTTGAGAATGCTCGTCATGACATTGTCGATCATCTGGCTGTTCGCAATCGTTCCGGTGTACAACCAGCTAGCCGACTGATCATATTCATAGACATGCCCGTTCTTCACTGCGGGAATGCCGGCATATACCGGATCCTTCAGCAGCTCTTCTTTCGTGACGCCCTTGCTGTTCACGATAAACATATGATCAATCTTCATCTGAGCCAGCTTCTCGGTTGCAATGGGATTCCAGTTCGCGGTTGCCGTTTTGGAAATTTCTTTGATTTCATCCGGCGGAGTCAGCCCAAGATCCCGGTAGAGCACGTCACCGCTTGATAATTTCTCATTGGGAACATATACAGCTTTGGCGGTTACCCAGAGAACGGCCACGGACTGAGTGCCGATCGCCTTCTGCAGCTGCTCCTTGGCATCCTTCACCTTGAGATCATAGTTCTCCAAGGCTTTTTTGGCCTCCGCGCTCTTGTTCAACACCTCGCCCACCGTCAGCAGCTCCTGCCGCCAATCATTGTTGACTCCGCTCCCTACCGTGAATGTCGGGGCGATTTTGGCATATTGGGCATATTTGTCTCCGGCCACCTGCTCCGCACTATCCACGAGGATCAAGTCCGGAGTAAAGCTCATGACCGATTCGAAGGGAAGATCGCTTGGAATCGTAGGAATTCCGTTCAGCTCTTTCTGCAGATAGACCTGTACCGATTTTCCATTGCTGACCGACCACTGGGCGACAGGCTTGACACCAAGAGTGACCAGGTGATCCTCCAGATAGGAGCCGATAATGCGCTGCGGGTTCGCCGGGATCTTCACTTCGTGCCCCAGTGCGTCTTTCATCGTCCGTTCAGCCGCAGGCTTGGCCGCTTCGGATGCCGCAGGGGCAGGAGAAGAGCTGCCTGCAGCCCCCTGCTCGGTCGAGCTTGCGCAGCCGCTCGCTGCGATGGCGGCGCCTAATACGACTCCCAATAACGAGTATGTATGTTTCTTCTTCATAAGATGACCTCCGTTGATGTTGATCGATTAAGGGTATGAGCCAAGGATTTGCCTATTTCCGTTTCCGGAATACATGAGTTAGTCAGAAGCGAATCAGGCTTTGGATCTTGACAGCAGGTATAAAAAATACGGTGCGCCGATCACCGCTACGACAATGCCGGTGGGCACTTCGGTCGGCTGCAAAATCCACCGGCCCAGCGTATCGGCTACGAGCAGCATCAGAGCGCCGGTAAGCGCCGAAGCCGGCAGCAGGTACCGGTGCTTCGGCCCAACGAGGAGCCTGGCCAGATGCGGGCCGATCAGACCGACGAAGCCGATCCCTCCGCCGACCGCGACACATACGCCGGCCAGCACTACGGCTGCCGCCAGCAGCCTACGGCGTTCCCGTTCGATGGCAACCCCGAGCCCGGCCGCAACCTGTTCTCCCAAGTGCAGCACATCCAGCACGCGGGCCTTGTAGAAGACCAAGGGAAGCAGCACGAGCATCCAGGGAAGAACGGCCGTGACATACTTCCAGCTCGTCCCCCATATGCTGCCTGCAAGCCACACCGCGACGAATTGATAATTCTTCGGATCCAGACGGATCGTCAGCACGAGCATCAATGCTCCCATGCCCGCCGCAACGGCAATACCGATGAGAATCAGCCGGGTGGAAGAAATCCCCTGCTCCTTCTTGTAGGCAAGCAGGTAGACCAGTGCCGCCGCGGTTCCCGCTCCAAGCAGGGCAAGAAGCGGCATGAAGAATACGGGGGCCTCCTCTTTGACAGGAAAGAAGGAAATATACAAGACGACCGCCAGTCCGGCTCCGGCATTGATCCCGAGCAGGCCAGGATCGGCCAGCGCATTGCGGGAGACGCCCTGAAGAATCGCTCCCGATACGGCGAACCCTGCCCCAACGAGCAGGGAGATCACGATGCGGGGCAGCCGGAAATCAAATAAAATGAGCTTCTGCTGGTCCGTGCCGCCCCCAAAGAGCGTTCGGGCCACATCGACGGGAGCGAGACGGATCACCCCTGTATTCATGCTGATGATGAAAGCAAGGAGGATCAGTACACACAGGCCTGTGATCACGGCTGCGGCACGTGCTGTACGATGATTCCTGTCCGGAGCCGCTTGCAAATGTGCCACCTACAGCTCCCTCCTTTCCCTGCGTGCCAAATAAATAAAGAAGGGTACCCCAAGCAGGGCGATCACTGCACCGATCGGCGTCTCGAATGGCGGGTTCACCAATCTGGCGCCGATATCGGCAAATACCATAAGCAAACCGCCGAGTACGGCCGAGCAGGGAACGATCCAGCGGTAGTCGCTTCCGACGAAGTACCGGGCTACGTGCGGAATCACCAGGCCGACAAAGCCGATCGGTCCGACCGCCGACACGGCAGCCCCGGCGAGCACCAGCACCAGCACCGAGCCGCAGAGCTTAATCCACCCGGTCCGGATGCCCAGTCCGACCGCCATCTCTTCGCCCAGGCTGAGCAGGGTAACGGACCGGGATAACAGCATGGCGCCAATCACACCCGCAGCCACCCAGGGTGCCATCATCTTGACCTGCAGCCACTTCGTGCCGGCCATCCCTCCGGCATGCCAGAAGGCCAGATCCTGCGCCATATGGGAATAGATCGCCGTTCCTTCGCTGAGTGCTACGAGCAGTGCGCTGACCGTCGCTCCGGCAAGCGCAAGCCGAACGGGCGTCAACCCGCCTTTGGCAAGCGCACCGATCCCGTACACCAGACCGCTTCCTACGGCAGCGCCCAGGAATGAGAGCAGAATCAGGTACTGGAACGGCAGGTTCGGCAAAAACGCAAAGCAGAGAGCAAGCGCCAGCCCGGCTCCGGCATTCACTCCAAGCAGCCCGGGATCGGCCAGAGGATTGCGCGTCATCCCCTGCATGATCGCTCCCGACACGGCAAAGCAGGCGCCGACCATAGCCCCGGCCAAGGCTCTGGGCATGCGGAGATCCTGAATGATCCGGTGCTGCGTCGCTTCGGGATTAAAATGAAACAGCGCCTCCCAAACGGTATGGAGACGGATGTCCGAAGCGCCAACCGATATCGATAGACCAAGGCCAAGCAGGAGTGCGATTGTCCCTCCAACCATAATCAGCGCGGCCGTCACCGGACGCGACCGGATCACAGGCTGAACCGGTTTATTCATTGATGTCTCCATCCATCTTCTTCCCCTGACGATATACAGTGATAAACGTTCTCAACACTAAAAGATAATGATAATCATTATTAGTGGAGCTGTCAATGTATTTAAGATAAATTCATATGCGACCGCACGAGTAAAAGGCTCAGGCGGGATACTCCCCACCAGAGCCTATTCTTGTGAATCGAAAAAGAAAAAGTCAACCTGGATCGCGTCTTACATACTTTTCGTCTACAGCTATTCCGAGCAAACGTAATTCGCAGAGGGCACACAGCAGGTCTACCCCAAAATGCTTGCTGTAGCCTCTTACGATATTCCTGCCATTATAAGCAGGCAGCCAATGTTTTGCCCTATGCAATCGGCCCTCCCGATGAAGTCTCTTGTGTCTTCGCGGATTGGACTTCTTCTTCCTTTCTTACTTCTCACTCTTGCTTGGAAATGCCGAATCTGTCCTCTTCCCTTCATAATGAAGGGTGATCGCTTCCTTGAAAACTTTGATAGGATTGCGATAATCAATCGGTTTATAAAACAGTCGATTTATCCATTGCAGCCGGCTGAGATCATCCCCAAAATCATCCTCTGTGAAATAAGTGGCTTCTTTCATGGTTCCTAACACGCTTCGGCTGTTCGTTTTGGATATCATGATCTCAGAACCTTCTCTCAAGTAGGTATCCATCACAGCTTCCCCTATTCCTTCACTGGCCATATAGGTTCTGAGCGTCAGTAAGAATTTCTCTTGCAAGCGAGTGACTTGACCGCTTCGGATCCCGTCAATGAGGATACACAACCGTGACAGGTCATTGATAAAAACTATATGCTTCCGGCGGTTTAACTGATAGATATTGACGTGCCAATGAAAGAGGGATAGCTCTCCGCTGTCATGGCACTCCATCGGTACGGCCTTCATGTCTTTCAACAAGGCCTGGGTAAATTTAAGTACGATCAAGTGTATCTTCCTTTCCAAATCGGCAGCAGCATGTATCACTCTTCACCTATTATAAGCAATTCCTGCTTACCAGGAAATGAAGAAGTAGAATCGGGGATGCGGCGCCACCCAAGCCAAACAAAAAGCCCATGGTTAAGACTCCTGTCAAGCGGAAGGTAACCATCCCCCCTCTGTACAAGCAGCCTCAAACATGAGCGTCTTATCTTTTGCTAATCAATGGATACTGCGTACTCCCTCTTTACTTTGAGCCTCGCGGTATTGTCCCGGCGACAGCCCGACGAATTTCTTGAAGGCTCTAATGAACGAAGTCGTATTGACATAGCCCACCATTTCCGAGATGTCCTGCACCGAAACCTCCGACTCCCGCAGCAATTGTTTGGCATGCTCCATTCTCAGACTCATCAGGAAATCAATGAAGTTCTGGCCGAAGCTTTCTTTGAAAAGCTGACTTAAATACTTGGCATTGATCTCAAACCGGTCGCTCAGCATAGTGAGAGACAGATTCGGGTCCCTGTAGTGCCCTTCCACGTAACTGCGGATTTCACTTAACAGCCCATGATGGCGCTGATTCTGCACCAGCGCCCTGACATGGTCCGCCAGCCCTTCCAAGGCGATAAGAAAACAGCGCTCCAGCTGCTCCAGGGTATCCGATTGCCCCAGGGCAAGGAGCATGGCCGGCTTGGCGTCCTGAAGCCATGCCTTGGCCTCATCCGGCAGCGTCTCCGCCATCTCGTAATCCAGCTGAAACACCAGATAGTGCAGCAGCCGCTCGACATCATCTTTGCGAAGGTGCCGGACCCTCATCTCATGGAACAGCCGCAGGAGCTCTCCCGGCCATCCGGACTCCGACATCCGCAGCTTGCGAACGATCGTGCGGATCATCTCCAGGTAGTCGAACCATTCGCCGCCCTGCCGTTCTTGGAGCTCGACCGCATCGATAATTTGATTCACGCCCAGCGTCACCTTGCAGCTTACGGCCGCCGCCGCGTCCTCAAACGAACGGCCTATGTCCGATTCGCGGTGTGCCGCCGAACCGATGCCGATCGTCACCGTGAATTCCAGGTGCTTCTCCACCCAGCTTCGAACCTGCTCCGACAGCTGCAGCAGATGGTGCTCGAGCGACTCGCCTTCATCCGATAGGAGCAGAAGCACGAGCTGATTCTTGGAGATCCACTCGGCTATGATTCTCCGGCCTTGCTGCTCGGCGCTCTCGACGGCGACGCTGCTGATGATGAATTTGAACAGGGACTGGTCATTCGGACTGTATTTCAGGCCGAACTGCACATAATGGTCCAGCTCCAGCAGAGCCACAATAAAATGCCCTGCCTCCAGCCCAAAATGCTGCCATTCCTGCTGCCAGGTCGCCCGGTCGTCCTCAAATTCCCCTTTGAGCAGGGTTTGCAGAAACTGCTGCCTGCGGATGACGAGGTTCTCCTGCTGCTTTTCCTGAAAGACCATATTGTTCGTAATCAGCCGTTCAATAGCCTGATCGATAAAGGCGAACTCATTCTTGTTCTCCTTGGGGCCGGCCGTCTTCACCACGGAAGCGAACCGGTCAATCCGGTGCAGAATGGCTTCGATGGGCTTATAGTTGCGCCGGGTGACATAGAAGGTGGAGCCGAACGCAAAGACAATGGCCCCGAGAGCCAGCGTAACCCACACCGTGCTTCCGTGGAACAGAAGATCAAGCAGCCTGCCGCCTTTAATACTCATCCGGTAGGTCCAGCCCGTATAATCCGACACGGTCTCCGCGTTCAGACTGTTGTTGGAGGGCGCAAGGCCGTTCCCATCGAAAAAGGGCTGCCCCTGCGTATCGAACAGCTGCGCCTGCGTCACGTTCCGGTCGATCATCTGGCTGATCAATAATTCGAGCGACGAAACCTTGATATTGATGACCAGATAGCCCAGACTGCCGGAATCCCGGGGAATTTTAAGTCCCAGGGAGGTAACGTGTACCAAGGTGGACACCGTCCGCACCTCGTTTTCCTTCACCCGCGGCGAAGACCAGACGCCTGTCAGGATCCGCTCCACCGAGCTGCGGAGATACCCCCTGTCCGGAAACTGGCCGATGGGACGGCTCGCACTTTGGTCGAGCACCCTGCCGTCTTTTGCCCGGTACAGATAGATAGAATCGATAAGCCCGTACCGCACCATAAGGCCGCTCAGCATATTGGAGACATCGAATTCCCGTGCCCGGTCCGTTGGACCGTCGAGGTACAGCTGCAGCTCTCCGCTCGTTTCGATCATTTTCTGTGCGTCGAAGGAGATGCCTTTGAGCGTGCTGTCCACCATGTTCTTGACGAATGCGGCGGTAAGCTGATTCGCCTGAATGGCGTTTCGGACATTAATTTCGTTGATGATGGAAATGAAGATGAAGATCAGCATGCTGACCGTAACCAGGAGGATGGGGAGATAGGACAGCAGCATTCTCTTAATGTAGTTGGAATTGATCGCTTTCATCTCCCCGTCCTCCTCTGCGGTGTCCTGCAGACAAGCCCCTGAACCATCAGGGGGTTATCCGTCATTGCGGTGATTACTTCTTCATTTCCTTGTAAGCCGCCCTCTTTTCATCCATGACGGCTTGGCCGCCCAGCTTCACATATTCAGCGGCTTTCGAATCGAAGACTCCATCGAACTCATTCGGCTTGGCGAGAATACTCTTCACAACAGCCTCCTGTGCTTTGTCCGCAAGCGTTTTGCTGTACTTGATCTCGGAGTCGATCGGGCGGTCAAAGCGGGGATTCGTATACCCGTCCTTGAGCGCATTCTTGATCGTCTGCTTCGCCAGCTCCGTATAGCTCGGGAATGCAAGGGAGGTCGCTTCTATATTTTTATCCTGGGACCCGAAGTCTTTGCCGTTGATGACGAGCGCAATATCGGTGTTATTATAGAAGGTTTTCTTCGCTTCATCGGTCGTGATCGCCTTAGGGAAGCCGTTCTCCACCGTATGATGCTGGCCTTCGATGCCGTTGGTCAGCGTGAACAGGACGTCCGGCTTGGACATCCAGTCCAGATATTGGATCGCCTCCGCCGCATGCTTGCTCGACTTCGGAATCAGGATGTGCAAGCCGACCGGATCATAGATGGCCTTCGGTGTCCTGCCTTCCTCATTCGTGAAGGGATCCATGGCGGCATACTCGGCACCCGGAACGTTCTTTTGGAGCGTATCGAAGACGTTGCCCGGCCCCATCAAGGCCGGGTGGGCGGCCAGTGCCGTGAAGGCGCCGACATACCCGTTCGCCACATCCCTCTCGAAGGTCTTGCCGTCCTTATCCAGCGCGAAGTCTGGATTGATCAAGCCTTCCTGATTCATCTTATTCAGGTACCGGACGCCCTCTTTGTACCCTGGCTTCAGAAGCTCCGGTGTGGCGTAGAAATCTTCCTCGGACAATGGCTTCACGAACGAGCTGATCAGGACGCCCGGAGTGGAAATGGTCGTACCGTTCATGGCGCTGAAGGAGTACGGAATCACTTTGCCGCCGGTCTGCCCGGGGTCCTTCTCCTTAAACGCTTTCATGGCGTTGTAGAATTCTTCGGTCGTCTTCGGAACCGGCAGCCCCAGCTTATCGAGCCAATCCTTGCGGATATAGGAAGACTGGGTGTGCTGCAAAGGTCTCTTGGCCGGGATCGTATACTGCTTGCCGCTGAAGACCCCATAGGAGAGCACGTCCGGGCCCAGGAACTTCTTGAGATTCGGTCCATGGTCGTCGATCAGCTTGCCGAGCTCGGTCAGACCGCCGCTTTTCACATAGTTATTAATCGTGTTGAGGTCATAAGTGAATACAAGATCGGGCGCGTCACCGGTAGCCATGAGGACATTGAGCTTATCCACCTCCTGATTCCGCGGGACCGGCACAAACTGCAGCTTGATGTTGTTCGGATCTCCGAAGTTCTTCTGAATCCACTGCGTCCAGAAGTTATCGGTTACCGGACCCGCCCCGGCAGGCGCATTGCCCCGGTCGAATACCTCCACCTTCAAGGTGACGGGGTCTTTGCCCGCTGCGCCTCCGGAGGCATCCTGCGAAGCTTCCTTGGATGGGCTGGAACAAGCGGACAGCATCCCTGTCAGCATCAAGGCCGCCGCCAACATACGGAACCATTTGCTATGCTTTTCATTCATGTTGAACTCCCCTTCATCTATTAGTTTCGACTCTCATGTACCTTACACCTCTGGAAAGGAGTGGGAGCCATCGATTCCATGTGCCCCGTTCTGCAGTGCGATCACCCTTTGACCGCACCGATCATGACGCCGGAAACAAAATACCGTTGAAGCCACGGGTATACGATCAAGATCGGCGTAGTGGCGAACATGATGCTGGCCGCCTTGATGCCTTCCGGCACGACATCGACCTGAGCCGCCCCCTCCTGCGCCGTCAAATCCGTGACCATGCTGTTCATGACGACCTGGTACAGCTTCAGCTGGATCGGATACAGATCGGCATTCGTAATGTAGAAGAGGGCATCCATAAAGCCGTTCCATCTCGATACCGCATAAAAGAGGCTGAGGGTCGCCAGCACCGGCAGGGAGAGCGGAAGAACGATCCGGATCAGCGTGCCGATGTGGGAGCTTCCGTCCAGGTAAGCCGATTCTTCCAGGCTCGCCGGGATCGATGTGAAGAACGTCCGCAGGATGATCAGGTTGAATGCGCTGATCATCCCCGGCACGATGAGTGCCATTAGATTGTCGAGCAGACTGAGCTGCTTCACCAGCAAGTATTCGGGAATCAATCCGCCGCTGAAGAACATCGTGAAGACGATGAGCATCATAAATGCGGATCTCCCTTTCAGATTCTCCTTCGTCAGCGGATACGCCGCACAGATGCTCATCACCATACTGATGAGCGTATACGATACCGTCAGTACGATGGTCAAGCCCATGGACCACAGCATTCTTGAATCCTGGAAGACGATCTCATAGGCGTGAAAGTCAATCTCCCGCGGAAAAATCGTAACCAGATTCGACAGAACGGCATGCTTGGAACTCAACGAGATGGCGATGATATGCAGAAAGGGCAGGAGACAAATGAGCATCACCGCTCCGACGATCAGCATGATGACGGCGTCCACAAGCCGAAATCCCGGCGTTTTCCGTAATGTTCCTGTTTTCATCTCCCGGCCTCCTACCATATTCCCTGCTCCCCGAAGCGCTTGGCGATCGTATTCGCCAGTACGACGAAGATCAGTCCCACCAGTGCCTGGAACAGCCCCATCGCCGTCGCCAGCGAGAATTGAGCCGCCTGCAGACCCGACTTATACACGAAGGTGCTGATGACTTCCGCATAATCCATGACGAGCGGATTGCCCATCACGAACGGCCGCTCGAAGCCGATCGTCATGATATGGCCGAGCTGCATGATGAGCATGACCACAATCGTCGAGCGGATCCCCGGCAGTGTAATATGCCACATCTTCTTCATTCGGCCGGCCCCGTCCACCTCAGCCGCTTCATAGAGCTCCTTGTTGATTCCCGTTAACGCCGCCAAGTAGATGATCGTCCCCCAGCCTGCGCTGTGCCAGATCCCGGTTCCCAGGTACACGAGCACCCAGATCGTCTTTTCCGTCAGGAAAGGAACGGCCTCCAGCCCCAGACTGACGATCAGATTATTGACGAGCCCTCCGTTTGTGGCGAACATCTGGTACACGAGGCCGCCGATGATGATCCAGGAGATAAAGTGAGGCAGGTACAGGATCGTCTGCGCCACCTTTTTGAACCAGACCACTCTCAGCTCGTTCAGCAGGAGCGCAAGAACAATCGGTGCGGGGAACGAGAAGAAGAGGTCCAGGAAATTCAGCAGCAGCGTATTCCTCACCACTTGGTAGAACTGGCTCATCGCGAAGAGCTGCCGGAAGTTATCGAATCCGACCCACTCACTGCCGGAAACGCCTTGGAAAATACTATAATTCTGGAATGCAATCGCCGCGCCGTACATCGGTACGTACTTGAACACGATGAAATACGCAATGGGAAGGATCATCAACAGATACAGCTGGTAATCCCTCCGCAACCCCATCGCCCGGCGGGGTTTCAACACGGTCTGCGACAACAGCGGCTGCTGTGCCGAACTTCTGCTCATTCGTATCCCTTCTCTCTGTTACGTTGTAAGTGTAAGCCGTGAGTCTCCGTCCCCCGGCCTCATCTTGCAGCGGGCCGGTAACCACACTATACGGGGAACCGCACGAACGGCACAATTAACACGTTTCCGTACCATTGACAGTTTTCCGAAACCCTTGATACAGCTGGGTTTGCGGACACTTGACCTCGGCCGGCCTGCACCTTCACCGTGAACGTCTCCCTTGCCGACTGCCCCACCGCCGTACGCGCAAATGAAAAAGAAGCCTCCCCTATTCATCCTCAGGGTCGTACAGGATGGCACCGCTGCATCGCTGGGCAGGCAAGCATACGTAGATAAAGCCGCTCGGATAGCGAAAGCATCCGGCGGCTTGTGGGGTCACCAGTGGAACTCTGCAATTTTATAAGCTATCACCCTTCAGCTCTGCGAAGAGGGCTTCCGGATATGGCTTGAAGACTGCACCGCTTTTTCGTTGAACATGGAATTCAGCACCAGGGAAGCCAGGATCGCGATCACCACACCGATCACCGCCAGCCAGGTAATCAAAGACAAGGAGACCAGCTCCACGGCAATCCCGCCGATTCCCGCTCCCGCGGCCATCGCAAGCTGCATCATGGATTGGTTCAGGCCCAGCATGATGCCCGAGTAATTGGGTTCGATGCGGACCAGATTGAACTGCTGCGTAGGTCCGGAAGACCATGCGGCAAAGGACCATAAGACGAGGATGGCCATCACAGGGAACGGTCCGGGCGAAAGTGCCGTGGTGACGGAGAGCATCACCAGTGCCGCCGCATGCAGCACCATGCCCCCAAGAAGCGTGGAAGATACTCCCCATTTGTCCGTACTGTAACCGCCCCACTTGGATCCGAAGAGACTGGCCACACCGAAGGCGAGCAGAGCCCCGCTCAGCAGCCGCTCCTCCATCCCTGCCGCTTGGAGCAGATAAGGCGAGATGTAGGTATAGGCAATCGAATACCCGCCCAGCCAGAAGAAAGTAATGGATAAGCCCAGCGCCACCTTACGGTTTCTTAGCAGCTGCAGCTGCCGGCCCAGGGGAACCGGGGCATCCCCCTGTACGCGCGGAATCGTCCGGGACAGCACCAGCATCGCGGCAAGTCCGGCCAGCGCAATGAAGCCGAATATGGACTGCCAGCCCAATGCCGCAGCCGCCGTACGGCCGATGGGAACCCCGATAATCAGGGACGCCGTAAACCCCATGATCACCGTTGCGATCGAACCGGCCTGCTTCCCGGCAGGAGCAATCTTGGCCGCGATATCCAGGGCTGTCACAACGACCATACCGGCCCCCAGAGCCATGATCACGCGGGCGAGGAGGAACAGCTCAAACTGCGGCAGAGCGAAGGACAGCAGATTGGCCAGCACGAACAGACCCAGCGAGCCAAGCAGAAGCTTCTTTCTGTCCACCTTAGCCGTCAGGGCCATCAGGATCGGAGTGCAAACCGCATACACGAAGGAAAAGATCGTCACAAGCTGCCCCGCCGCGGTAATCGAGATGCCCATGGTTCCCGAGATTTTATCCATGATGCCCGAAATCACATACTCCGAAGTTCCCACCAGAAAACTGACCAACGCCAAAACGTACACCCTCCACGTACTCGACACCATCATCATTCACTCCTTCAATCGAATTTTGCATCTATATATTAAAAAATGTCGATGCATACAGCAATATATTAACATATCAAGATATATCGATATGTTATCTTGAAATGGGCCGAATGCTCCTCGAAGCATTCAGCCGATTGGGGTTAGATCTCATTGTTCAAGAAATCGCCGATCTCGCGGATCTTCTCCTCGTCCCTGGTATAGTAGGTGAATTTGCCGATCCGCTCCGTCTTGATCAGCCCGGCCCGTTGGAGGATGGACAAATATTGGGACGCGGTGGATTGGGTCATATGGAGCTTCTCCGTGACCTGGCTGACGCATACCCCTGTCTTTCTCATATCAATCCCTTCGTGGGGTTTAAAATGTTTTTCGGGTTCCTTTAACCAATGCAGAATTTGAAGCCGCGACTCGTTGGACAGCGCTTTGAAAATTTCGATAGGATCCATACATATAATCATATCGAGAATTATCGATTTGTCAAGAATCTCCTGTCGTGCGTCCGCTGTTCTTTTGTTTTTTTCGGGACCAGATCACTACGGGAATGAGCAGCAGCGCGAGTCCACCGCCGGCCAGCGACAGGAAGGCATAACTGGAATGGGCTGCAACCATCCCGGACAGAGCCCCTCCCGAGGCTCCGGCCAAGGCAAGCAGTACATCCATCGCTCCCTGCTTTTTGGCTCGGGTGGCCGGATCGGTCGCATCCACAATCAGCGCCGTACCGCTGATCAGACCCAAGTTCCACCCGAGCCCCAGCAGGGCAAGAGCAAGAGTGAGCAGCGGCAAAGAATCGGGAGGTGCGGCTGCTGCCATCAACCCTGCAAGCAGCAGCACGCCACCCGAAGCGATGGACATCACGGCGCGGCCCAGCTTATCTACCAGAATGCCTGTAATCAGGGAAGGGAGAAACATCGAGCCGATATGAATGCCGATCACTAACCCCACGTCACCCAGACTATGCCCGTGGTGCTTCATGTGGATCGGGGTCATGGTCATAATGGCGACCATCACGATCTGGGTCAGCACCATGACGGTGGCCCCTACGACTAATTTTCTTTGGTCATATCCGGTTGAGTCCAGCTGGGGGGCTGCCGGTTCACTCTGCTGTGAGGCCGCTGCCATCCTTCGGGCCACCAGTAAGGGGTCCGGACGAAGAAACAGGAATAATACGCTTCCCGCCAGGATAAATGAGGCCGCTGCCAAAAAGAATATGCCCGTGAGGGGTGGAAACCCGATGGCCGCTGCAAACCGGCCCGTAACGCCCACCAGGTTAGGACCTGCAACGGCGCCGAACGTAGTCGAAACCATGGCCATACTAATCGCCTTGGCCCTCTGGGCAGGCCGCGCCAGATCGGTTCCCGCATACCGTGCCTGCAGATTGGCTGCCGTTCCCGCCCCGTAAATAAACAGTGATACGAACAAAAGAGGGACACTATTCCATGCTGCAGCCCATATGACCCCGATCGCCCCAATGCCGCCGGCCATAAATCCCCCGGCGAGACCCAGCCGCCGGCCGTACTGCTGAGAAATGCGTCCCACCAGCAGGGGAAGCCGCAGCAGAGCCCAGCGTTAACAAGGCGGAGGGAATACCTGCGAAACTCTCCGATCCCAGCATCTCCTGCGCAAGCAGCGCACCCACCGTGACCCCCGCGGCTAGTCCCGCCCCTCCAAATAGCTGCGAGAACACCACGATAAGCAGCGAACGTTGATATAACTGCCTCTGCACGGCGTCGATCTCACCACCGCTTCGGCTGTTCCCGTGTTCATGGTTCATCGCGTAGAACACCTTCCTTGGTTATGGTTAGCCTGCTGACAGCCTCAATACATTTATGAGGTAAAGTGTAATACGATTCCTGTACCCGATACATAGATAAAATCAAGTCATTGTCTCATTTCACTTGATTTTTGAAAAAATGCACGAACGCCGTGTGTTATTCGATTATTTATTGATCACAATCGATAATTTGTAGTTGGCATGCTCGTTCAACGCGACCAGGAACTCATCCAGGTGTGTATTGGACGGGAATCTGCACTCCAGAAGATAGCAGCCGTCCCCGCTGATTTTATAATTGTTTACCACGTAATTCTCCTGCGCTTTGATAAACGTGAGATAAGGCTGATGATACGGGCTGTTGGTAAAAATCGTAATAAAGGCATGGATATAGCACCCTAATTTCACTTGATTGACTTTGATGGTGTACCCCTCAAGTACCCCGTTATCCTCCAGTTTGGCTACCCGGGCCGCGGCTGCCTGCCCGGTTAAATGAACTTTCTCCCCCAATTCCTTCATTGTAATGCGGCTGTTTTTGGACAACTCGTCCAGTATGCGCAGGTCGGTTTGATCCAGCATGGAACCCCATCCTTTTCGTGAACATGTGATGACTTTCAAATTTCAAGTCAAACCGCCGAAGGACTTGAATTATGCTATGTAAAAGCCGGCGGCTCCTCTTATACAATGATTACAGTAAAAAACAAAGGAGCTGACGATATGAAAGTAACTCAAATAAGGAATGCAACGTTAGTCGTTGAATATGCAGGTAAGACATTTTTGATTGACCCGTATTTGGCGGAAAAAGGAGCCTACCCTCCTATCCCTAACTCGGTAAGACAGGATCAACGCAATCCTCTGGTCAGCCTGCCGGTTTCGCTCGATGATCTGATCCGGGCCGATGCCGTGATTGTAACCCATCTGCATATGGATCACTTTGACGATGCTGCCAAAGAGGCCCTGCCTAAGGATATCAAAATGTTTGTGCAAAATGAAGTAGATGCGGCGGAAGTGAGAAAAGCCGGTTTCCAAAACGTCGAGGTACTGGGGGCGGATACCGTCTTTGAGGAGATCAGGCTCACTAAAACCAAGGGAGAGCACGGACGGGGAGAAGAAGTGCTGAAGCTTCTCGGCCAAGTATCCGGCGTGGTCTTCAGGCATCCGGGCGAGAAAACGTTATATATCGCCGGAGATACCGTCTGGTATGAAGGCGTCCGGGAAGTCCTCGAAACCCACAAGCCGGACATCATCGTGGTCAACGGCGGGGATAACCAGCTGCTTGGACTCGGTTCCCTTGTGATGGGCAAAGAGGATATATATGAAGTGTTCCTGGCGGCTCCTGACGCAAAAATCATATCCAGCCATATGGAAGCCGTCAATCATTGGACCTTATCCAGAGAAGAATTACGAAGCTTCCTTCAGGAAAAAGGAATCTCTTCTTCGGTTTATGTGCCGGATGACGGCGAATCGTACACCCTCTAAGATGATGTCAGAGCCCCGGTGAACGGGCGCAAGAGCTTGCGGTTGATTATGATACAAAAGGCAGCTTCCCCAAGCGGGAGAGCTGCCTTTTCTTGACTGCACTGAACAGCAGAGCGGATGCCTGTCCGTTATCTCGGGAGTGTAAACGTCGCCGTTTCTTCCTTGAACAGTCTCTTCGCGTCCGCATCCACGACCGGACCGAATTCCATCTGGAAGGATTTGAAGAGTCCGAACTCATCCTTTCGGAACAAGAAGACATGATACTTCTCTCCTTGGCTGCCCGGTGCAAGCTCACGCGGATGGTTCGGCTCCACCATGCCCTCGGATAAGGCCGTGCCGCGGTCCTGATCCACACGGAGCTTGGAGGAGGTCAAGGACAGGCTTACCGTCTTGTCCGACTGGTTGTCGAGCAGCAGCTTCACGGTTACCGCCACGATGCCGTTCTCCCCGAAGTTTTTGAACCTCGCCTGATTGGCTGCCGTCGGCACGATTTCGGCATACTGCACGCCGTCCAGCGTGACCTTCAGATCGCCGATCTGCTTCGTTTCCCCGATCCCCGTCTTCTCGAAGATCATCTTCTTGTCCGCCATATTATCGGTCGTCAGGCGGTCAGGATAGAATTTGGGCTCGCTCTCCACCTGCTTCTTCTGTTCTTCGCTGTAGAAGAAATCGAACACCGCATTCCCCTTGAAGCTGTCCTTCGCCTCGCTGTTGTCTGCCGCGCCGTCCTCGATCACGAACTTGGGCTTCACGGTCTTCAGGGATTCGAACTGCTCATTGGTCAGCGTAAACGACAGAAGCCCCGTCACCTTCTCGCCGGCGGCGAATTTCGAAGTCTCGGTTTCCTGCTTGGACTTCAGTCGGTCTTCCTTGCGGACGAAGGTCGCGCTGCCGTCATTCGGGATATAATCGGTAGCCTTGCTGAGCTGGATGCGGTACATATTGTTATAGTACATCGCCTTGCCCGCAGCGTTATCGATGGTGACTTTCGCCGTGACGACATAGCCGTCCGTCTGGTCCTGGAACGGGATCGAAGCCACTCTTTTATTCATGCCGGTTACCTTCACGATCTGGTATTCATCGACGGAAACCTTGAATCCGTTCATATTGTGCGTGTAACCCGGCGCCTTATTCGTATACACCACTTCCACGTTTCCTTCGGATTCCACCGCGATGTTCGGATTGAGCACCTCTCCGCTTCCGGACGAAGCCCCCGCGGACTTCGGGGTGTCCTGAGGCGTTGAAGCTTCCTTGGACGAAGAGGCTGCCGACGTCTTGGATTCCGTTTGTGCGGCCTCCTTCTCCCCCTCCGGCGGTTTGCTTGTGCCGCAGGCCGACAGCAGGGCCGCTGTGAGCAGTGCGATGGATACGACTGTTGTTTTCTTCAATGATGTCCCAACCTTTGTTATGTATTAATTAATCATGGTTCAATATCACATTCTGCCTTACATTTCCACAGAAAGAAATAGGTACAACCAGCCAAATGGGTGGAAAATAATGTATAAATAGAGCGAAACGGATCGAATTATGGAGAAAAATCTCTTCCAAGGAGGAGCTTCTTTCCCAGCGTAGTCTGTTTCTTTCTCACCAGATAGACTTGAGCCCCTCCATAGAACAGCATGGCAGCTCCTCCTAGAATCCATGCAGCCCACTCCAGAACCAGGGCAAAATCATCGATGTACAGGAAAAGATAGCCTATCGTGAGGATACTGGCTGCCAAGTACAGCAGGATCCCCGCCCAATAAAACAGAAAAAAGGCAAGTGCAATACCAAGCGGCAAGGTAATGTCGAGGGCCAGAGCCAAGCGCTTCTTCGCCTCATGACTGATCTTCCCGGGTGCCTTCAGGGTCCCTACGTATGTACCCGACAAATAATCATGCGCACCTTTGCGGTTCCTCGGGAACAGGAGACCCGGGTAAAATAAAAGAAACGGGGTTAGCAGGAGGCCCGTCAGCAAGCGGACCAGCAGTCTCCAGAACGGAGCGGAGCCATGATGATCTGCGTACACACTCAATCCGAGCACCCGCTTGCCGATACTCTGCCCCTTTGTCAAATACAGGACCAGCTGCACAGCCGGATATCCGATCAAGGCCATCACCACGACAAAATCCGTGACGGTGACCGGCGTGTTCCGGTCCGCCGATAGATACATAGTGATGAGGATACAAGGCAGCAGGTTGATGCCTGCGGCCAGGAGCCTCAAACGGGCGGGTGCGGGATAAACCATCTGATTCATGCTGCATTCGTTCCTTCTGTGTTTGGATTTGGTATGTCCATTATCGTGGAGTGCCTGCTCCCCGAAAAGTACTAATTTCGCTTAGTACCCCTTTGTAGGCTGACGCCGCTGAAGTACAGACAGAGCGAAGGTATATTAGCTGGAATTAGTAACACGCCCCGTTCTAAAAGTGTTCAAAACAGGCCGCCTGCACTCCAAATGAGCTCAGACGGCCTGTTTACGATGGACATGATTCCGGCTGACATGGCTGCGTTAACGATATAGCCCAAGGCCGTGAATACCCTTAGCATCAGCCCCAGAAGAGGCCTCTGTTGTCATTGTCGACAATTTCCAATTGCTTTTCGAAATCATCACTGGGAATAATGTCATCCACAAAATGCCATTTATTCTTACTATCTCTCCAATAGACCTTCCACTTCGTATCTTCCAATCGAAATTGTGCAATATCATGCTGCACCCAATGATCACTTCGAAAAGCTGGTCTCTCTTCAATAAGTGTGACGTTATTACCTCTAATCTTATAATTCATTCTTATTTGGATTCTTATATTTTCGGGAACTTTGGATTCTATGTAGGCTTCCATGATTTTTTCTATTCTTCTCTTAGTAAATGCATCAAGGGGCAAACTTCTCACTTCTTTCTTAGTAAACTGATCCAGCACAAAATAAGACATCAAGATGACTTCCCCTGATGTCTTTACATCCATTGATTACTATCTTGTTCCGACCGTTTCACCTCTAATGTTTTCAACCCCAATGTTACCTCCATTGTACGTTTTTTTACAGTATACACTAAAACGTCCTTATGTTTAATATGAAGGCGCGCACCACATTTCGCCGTGCACTCGCTCAGGCGGTTAATTAACGCATGAACATGAAGAAGACCGTCTCCCGGTTCTAACCGGAAGACGGCCTTCCGTGTCTCTTCTACTGAATCCCCGCCAAGCCTCGGGGACCCGCCATACGCTCCAGGCCGCCCCCGTTACAGCATCCCTTCCTGCTGAAAGTACTCCTTCAGCCTCCCGGCAAGCTCGTCGTCAGAAAGCGGATTGCGGTGCGTGTTCTCCAAATAAATATATTTCTCCGTTACCGGCATGAGATACTCCTTGTACCACAGGAAGAAGTCCGGGCTGTCGCCGTGCATGCGCAGAAACCGTCTCAGGGTATCGACGTTCTGAACGGTGCTCTCGATATTCGTCAGCCAGTCTGCCCGGTAGAAGCGGTCCCACTTCCCATGCTCGGCGTCTCTTAATACGTCGAGCCCCTTCTGATACGCCCACATCGATTCCGAGGCGAAGACGAACGCCTGCGGGCAGCGCTCCCGGCGGTACTCTCTGTACGAGCGGCACAGCCAGTAGAAGCCTTCGCAGCCGGAGAGATGCAGCGCGCCGTGGAACATCAGCTGATCGGCGGCTCTGCGCCGTTCGTCCGGTCCCAGCTGCGCCAGCACTTCGCTGCAGCGCTCAAGCCATGCCTTCCATCGCCCCATGCCCTGCTCGAGCCGCGCTTCGAAGCCCTTCACCTGCTCTTCGAAGGGCACGTCCCCGACCGCCCAGGCCAATCTCGGGTGCGGCTCGTCGCCCTTGCCCTGCAGCCAGTGGCCGATGATCTTCCTCGCCGGATGGTGGTAATATTCGTCTCCGGCCAGGTCATCCTCATGCGGTCCGTACGGAAGGGCCGCTTCCGCGTAGCTTTGGTACAGGGCCGCCAGCTCATCATGATGTGACGAATAATAGTCCCTGACGAACTGCCCCAGATGCCCGTTCACGTCGATCGTCCCGGCATTCCAAAGCTCGCGAAGAACATCCAGCGTATAGACATGGGGCCGGATGTTGCCGCAGTTGAGCAGCAGATACTCGTCGGCTCCGGCCTCGAACGCCGACTCGATCTCCCGCTTCAGGAAGGACGCCGGCCCCGGGAACATCGTCAGATGATTCGAAGCCTGCAGGTCATGGAACGTCACATGGTAATACAAGCCATGCTTGCCGCCGTCATCGGCCGCCGGAAGGGCCGGCACGCGGAAGTTCTGATTGCCGTGCCTGCGGGAGACCATCCGGCCGTAGCCGTTGTCGGCCCACACCTTGATCACGTCCTCGGGCAGATCAACATAGCCGCCCTTATACAATTCGGCGATCTCGCCATACAAGGCTGCGCAGTACACCGGATTGCGGACGGCGCTTGCGATCATGTCATACTGCTTCCGGATCACCCTGCTGATCATCGCTCCCCGCTTCTCCGACGTGTCGAAGGCGGGGTCATCGATCCAGAACGGCTTGTCTCCCTGTCCGCGGAAGGACAGCACCCACAGCACCTTCATGTCCTTCTGCTCTTCAATGGCTTCCTGCCACAAGGCTTCGAACAGCTCAGGCGCCTCCTGATAGCTGGCCGTTCTTCCCGGATAGGCGCGCAGGAACATCTCGGCGCCCAGCGGCTCGGCGTGGTGATGGGTCACCCAGAGGCCCATCTCGGCGGCAAGCTTGTAATGGATGCCGTCCCTTGGCAGGTCCGTTCCGGGAATGACCATGTTGCCTCCGCAGCGCAGCAGGGCTTCAAATACGGGCTCCCAGACCTCCCTCGAAGGCGGGTATGGCTCCTTCCAGCCGATCAGGCATACTTCGTCGTTGACGAACCAGCCGCGGTAACGGACCTTCGGGGCGGGAGCGTCGTAATCCTGAGGCGGAATCACGATCTCCGGGCGCTCCGCAATCGACTGATCCGCCCAGAACCAGAACGGCTGGATGCCCAGGTGGAGCCTGCTGAATTCCAGAATCCCGTACACAAGCCCCAGCTCGTCCCGGCCCACGATATCCATCCGCGGACGGCCGCCCGCCATATGGCTGCGAAAGCCGAACGCCTCCGGACGCTCCGGACAGCGGTCTTCTTCCGCCGCCAAACGGATCCGGAGCTCCGCCGCTTCTTCCTCCGCAACCAGCTCGGGCTCGGCGCCCAGCACGGCTTCGAGGTCTCTGGCGAGCATCCGGATCGCATGGGCAACCGGGGAAGGATAGGTGCCGGGAACTCCGATGCGCACCCTTCCTTTCAAGCGCAATGCTTCATTTGACTGTTGACTCATATCCCAACATTCCTTTCGTCTATCGATCAATTGCATGCACCGCCCCGGTCAGGAGGAGCGCGTGATGTCGACGGCGTTGACGCGGGGAGTAATGCCGCTGAAGATCAGCTTCAGCGGCTCCCCCCATACGTCCACAGTGAACGTCTCCCGTACGAACTGCCCTGCCGCCGTACAGCGCATGTACAGAACGAGCCGCTCCCCGTTCGTTCTCAGTGTGGTACAGGTCGGGACCGCCGCATCGCCGAGCAGGATGGACACCAGGTAGGTGCCGCCGGGAACATCGACCACGAAGGAGGTGCCCAGGGGAATGCAGAAATCCGCTTCCAGCCCGTGCATCCCCTCCCGGACTCTCCCGGTAACAAGACTGCAATCCGTGAAGCCATATCCCCGCTCCGCATCATACGCATCCGCAGCGGTCACCTTGATATAGCCCTCCACCGCTTTCCCTGCCGGCCCAAATCGAATCGAAGGATATCCGGCACCCTGCCTCCCCCCTTCAGAACAACAACCACCCGGACCGGGGAGAGGCCCGGGCAGCCGGATGGTTGCCGCTTGGCCGGATGGTGATTCCGGCCGGATTCTTGCTTTATATCCTTACTTGCTCTTAAAATACCAAAACAGAAGAGGAATTTCTCCGCCAATTCTCGCAATCCTTGAATAAACCCCGCTTATTTTGCTATCATCGGGTTACCAAGTCCCAAGATGGGGAAAGGAGCCTTCCATGCTTGTCCAGTCCCTTCCCGGCATGCTTCGCTTCGGCACGAGGAACGATCCCCTGTGGATCGATTTTGACCGGAGAATCGGTCCTTATGAGATGGTCAACAACCACTATCATATCGAGTATGAAATCTATTACCTGTTTCGCGGGGAACGGAACTTTTTTCTCAAAGATTCCGTCTATCACATCCGTTCCGGCGACCTGATGCTCATCGATTCCTATGCGGTTCACAAGACGTCCGAGCGCAGCGAGCCGGATCATGAACGGATTGTGCTCCACTTCGCCCCTTCCTTCTTCGGCGGCTTCCCCCGGGAAGAGAAGGAGCTTCTCCTGTCCCCCTTCGGCCCTGTGCAGCCGCTGGTGCGGCTGAATCTCCAGGAACGCAGGCACGTGGAGACACTCCTCGGCTCCCTGCTGGCCGAGCTGAGCGAACGCCCCCCGGGCTATACGCTTCATATCCGGAACATGGCTGCAGAGCTTCTGCTGTTCGCCGCACGCCGCCTCCGGAAGCAGGAGTCGTCCGGGCCGGCGGATGAACTCTCCCCGGTCCAGCGGAAAGTTACGGACATCGTCCGGCACCTCAATCAGCATTACGGGGAAAGTCTGCAGCTGGACACGGTGGCCAGGCAGTTTTATATCAGCAAGAGCCATCTGAGCCGTGTGTTCAAGGAGGTCACCGGCTTCGGGTTCACCGAGTACGTGAATATCACGCGGATCAAGGAGGCAGAGCGGCTTCTTGCCGAAACGGACTGGAGCATCACCCGGGTGTCGGAGCACTGCGGCTTCGACAACTTCTCGCACTTCGGCAAGATGTTCAAGAAGCTGTCCGGCCTCTCCCCCCGCGCTTACCGGAAGCTGAACCGCCCCGGCGGATGAGAGTGCATTCAACCCGGGGGCTGCACGCTATTCCTTCCTGGTGATTTCCTGAAGATAGTGCACCGGCGTTTGGATCGAAGGGCTGTTTGATCTCACGGGCAGGTTTGGGCTCCGCGAACCGGCTGACCAGTAACGCGGAGCCCAGGTTCAACAATCAACACCAGGATGGATGCGCAGCGAATATGGAAAAAGGCCGCGCTCTGCACGGCCCATCGTTATCGTATGATTATTCATGGGTCAGACGTGACTTCTCTTCGGTCAGCTTCGATGGGGTGACATCATTTCCCTCCGAATCCACTACGGAGACGCCTAACATGGTTGTTAATACTTGACCGCGAATCAACCGTAAATAATCCTCACGCAGCGTCTGCTGTTCGGCTTTCTCGGCCGCGGTCAATCCTTCGCTGCGATCCTTTCTGCTCAGCTCGTTGATTCGGTCCAGAAACGGAATCATCGTCATCCTCATCACCTCATTCTTTGATTTTGGAACGGCACATCTTCATAGAGAAGTAATGTCTTGATTTAAAGATATACGATTTGAAGATAAATGTCAATACCCTTACCAAGCTTCTGGAAAGGGACTATCGCCGCCAGGGGCGACAGTCCTTTCCGTCTAATGACCCGCCAGAAAAGCGGCTACCTCTGCCAAACGGGATGCATATCCCCACTCATTGTCGTACCAGGCGGCAACGGACAGGATCTCGCCCTGCTTTTGGGTCAGCGGCAGATCGATAATCGAAGAATGGGAATCCCCTACAATACGGGAGGAGGCCCACTCGCCCTCCAGGACGTCGAGCACGCCCTTCAGCTCCCCTTCGGATGCCGCCTGACGAAACAGGTCATTGACTTCATCGGCTGTGCACGGCTGGTCCGTAACCAGGTTCAGCTCCGCTATGCTGCCGGTACGCGTGGGAATGCGGTATGCCTTCCCCGTAATTTGAAGATCGTTCCAGATGAACTTCAACGCTTTGGCCGCTCCCGAGGAAGAAGGAATGATATTCTCGGCGGCCGCCCAGGAATCCCGGCGGTCCTTCATCGGCTGGTCCGTTAAGGACTGGGTGTTCGTGTAAGAATGGACCGTTGAGAACAGGCCGTACCGGATGCCATAATTCTCTTTGATCAGCTTCACGACAGGCGCCAATGCATTGGTCGTGCAGCTCGCCATGCTGATGATCTTATGCTTCTCCGGATCGAACTGATCCAGGTTGATTCCTTTCAGCAGGACCGCATCGCAGTCCTCCAGCGTTTTGCTCGGGCCGCTGACCAGCACCCGCTCTGCGCCCCGGTCCAGATGAATCTGGGCTACGGAACGGGTGACGGCTCTGCCCGTGCAGTCCACAACCAGGCTCACCCCGAGGGCCTTCCAATCCGGCACTTCCTGTGCCGAATTGATGAACCGGATGGTGCGCTCGCCAATGAGGAAAGAGCCTTCCTGCCCGGTTACGGGTTCATGCCACCGCTTATAGTTCGTATCCACCTCGAACAATGCGGCGAGAGTTGCTTCATCTTTGAGATCCGAGACGGAGAACGGGACGAACAGCCGGTTCTGTAAGGCTACCCGCAATAACTGTCTTCCGATGCGTCCGAAGCCGAAAATCGCGATCGAGCTCATATGCTGCCACTCCTTTCCTTGCCATCCTTTGATGTGAAATGCTGTTCAAACCAGTCTTTCGCCGCAGACGCCTCCCCATCGGACAACCCATGTCCGTAATAGGTCCAGTGTACCGATACGTCAGCCCCGGCACCCGCCAGCAGCGACTGCAGCTCCTCCGTCTCGTGGGCGGGGCTGATGGGATCGTTTCTTCCCGCGCCGATGAACACCGGGATTCCGGAGAGATCCGGCAGCGTGATGCCGCGCAGGGGAACCATCGGGTGGTGCAGGATGGCGCCGCTGAACGACTCCCGGCCGTGGAAGAGCAGGCTGCCGATCAGATTGGCGCCGTTCGAATAACCGACCGCCACGAAACGGGTTCTGGGGAGCGCGTATTCTTCTGCCGCATGGTCCAGAAAGTCCTGGACCTCCTTCGTGCGAAAGACGAGATCCGCTTCATCGAATACGCCCTCCGCCAGTCTCCTGAAGAAGCGGGGCATGCCGTTCTCCAGCACATTCCCCCGGAGGCTCAGGATGGCCGATTCCGGCGAGATCAGCCTGGCGAGAGGAATCAGATCACGTTCCGTCCCGCCGGTGCCATGGAACAGCACCAGAACCGGAGCTTCGTGGCTGCGGCCTCTCTCGAAGTAATGGATCATTTGGAGTACGCCTCGAGCTCCCGGACCTCCACAGGCAGCAGGTTCTTCTCGATCTCCTCCCGCTTCCCTTCGAACCAGGAAGGCAGCATGAGCTTCTGTCCGAGGGCATCGGCCTCCTCGTCATTGGCGAATCCCGGAGGGTCTGTAGCAATCTCGAAGAGAATGCCTCCTCTCTCCCGGAAGTACAGGGCATGGAAGTACTGGCGGTCGATCAAGTCCGTTGGAATATAGCCGGCCTGCAGCACCTCCTGCTGCCACTGCGCATGTTCTTCGAAGTCCTTGGCTCTCCAGGCGATATGATGAACGGTGCCCGCCCCCTCAACCCCGCGGGCCACATTGGTGGAGGAAAGATCGATCAGATTGCCGATCTCACCCGGGGCCTGGAAACGCCAGTAACCGACATCCTCGCTGACCTTCGTCAGCCCGAGCACATCCTGAAGGACCGACGCGGTTTGCTCCGCCTCGGTACTGTACAGCACCGCGCCGCCGAAGCCCTTAATGGCATGCTCAGGCGTGATTCCGCCGAAGCTCCACCCGTTGTTCGCCCCGCCCTCGCGTTCCACCAGCTCGATCCGCAGGCCTTCATTATCATAGAACTGGAGATACTTCTCCTCGAATCGCTCGGCCTGCATCACCGAAACGCCGAAGCTGGCCAGACGCGCCTCCCAGAACGGAAGAGCCCCGACGGGAACGACGTACGTCGTGATGCCGACCTGCCCTCCCCCGATCCGGCCCCTGCGGGAATTCGGCCAAGGGAAGAACGTGATAATCGTGCCGGGGTTCCCCCCTTGATCGCCGAAGTACAGATGGTACACTTCCGGCGCATCGAAGTTGATCGTTTTCTTCACAAGGCGCAGCCCAAGGACGCCCGCATAAAAATCAACGTTCTCCTGCGGGTTTCTGGCAAATGCCGTAATGTGATGTATTCCTGCCGTTTGCAATGACATGACAACCTCTCCCCTGTGTATACTCGTGTCCCTAATCCTTCAGCCAAGCGTTGGCCAGTGCGATGGCGCCCCGGGCTGCAGCCGTATCCGCGAGCGCATTGAGCATGACAAAGTCATGGATCGTCCCCTGGAACCGGGCGGCTGTTACTCGTACGCCGGCCTCACGCAGTTTGTTCGCATAGGCTTCACCCTCGTCGCGAAGCACATCCGCCTCAGCCGTAATGATCAGCGCTTCCGGCAAGCCCTGCAGCTGTTCCAGACCGGCACGAAGCGGCGATGCATAGATCTCCTCTTTTTCAGCCGGAGTGGTCGTATACTGCTCCCAGAACCACGCCATGGCCTCTCTGCGCAGGAAGTAGCCGGTGGCGAATTCATGATACGACGCGGTATCGATACCGGCATCGGTCACCGGATAGAACAGCAGCTGCTTACGGATGGCCGGGCCCTTGCGTTCTTTGGAGAGCAGGGTAATGGCCGCGGTCATATTGCCTCCGACGCTGTCCCCGGCCACCGTGAGCCGTTCCGTATCCAGGCCGTACGCTTCTCCATTCTCCGCCGCCCACTGCAGAACGGTATAAATCTCCTCGATCGCGGTAGGGTACTTCGCCTCCGGAGACAGGCTGTAGTTCGGGAAGACGACGCAGGCTTCGGCACCGACGGCAAGCTCACGGATCAGGCGGTCATGCGTATGGGCATTGCCGAAGACCCATCCCGCACCGTGGATGTACAGAATCACCGGCAGCTTCTTCGTCACCCCCTGGGGCCGCAGAATCCTGACCGAAACCTGTCCCGTCGGACCGCCGTCAATGGTGAGGTCCCGGATATCGACCGGCAGCTTCGCGACGTTCCCGGATTGAACTTCGTCTACGACTTCGCGCCCTTTCACAGGCCCCAGATCATACAGGTACGGGGGATGGGCCGTATCCTGTGCAAATTTCAGAGCCGCCGCTTCCAGCACGGGCTTCTTGGTCTTCACTTGTTCTGCCATAGGTACCTTCTCCTTTGGTTTCGAATGGTTTGGATACACTGCTCTCATCTTAATTCAAATAGGGAACGGCGAACCATCCCCTTCTCTCTATAGGAGGAATAAGAATATCCTATATCTCCCGCACAGCCAAAGAAGCCCGGGGACCACTTCCCCGGGCTTCCGTTTGGCCATATCGGCGTATCTTCCCTGCTCCGCCCCGATTATCCGAGGAACGACCGCAGCATCCATACGTGCTTCTCGAGGGAGCTGTGGATGGCAAGCAGCATATCCCCCGTAGTTTCATCTCCCTCGGCTGAAGCCAGGCTCATGCCTTCCTTCAGCTCGCCGATCACGATGCCGAAGTCCTCGACGACGGAACGCACCATTTCTTCGGCTTTCTCCTGTCCACGCGCATCTTTCACCGTAGAGAGCTGAATGACTTCGTGCAGTGTGGCCACCGGGCTGCCGCCGAGCGCAAGCAGGCGCTCCGCCAGATTATCCACGTGCAGGGCCGCTTCCGTATACAGCTCCTCGAACTTCAGGTGAAGCGTGAAAAATTGAGGCCCCTTCACATACCAATGATAATTGTGAAGCTTGGTGAACAAGAGCGTCCAGTTGGCGATCTGGGTATTCAGAACTTCTAACAGCGGTTTGTACATATACAAAATCTCCCTTCGGTCATTTGGCAAAACATAGAATAGCATAGGGTTCTATGCTTGTATATAAAGGTGAATTCACTATAGGAAATCCCTATATGAAGTATAGAAAGGCGGATATTGATACCCGGTCATCCCGCCCCCTAAGATAAATGTACTTATATCGGAATAATCCATATCCGGATGAACAGGAGGCTCATTTTGGCTAACGAATCCTTGTCCAGACCGCCGCAGTTCCCTATCCTGACGGGCATATTATTTTGGTGCTCCCTGCTGGTCGTATCCTCCGTCTATTTGACGATTCCCTTGGTGGAGCTGTTCGCCGAAGAATTCCGCGTCTCCCCTTCGGAAGCTGCCTGGGCGGGAAGCGCCTTCTCCTTTGCTTTTGCCGGCGGCGGTCTCTTCTTCGGGGTCCTCTCCGACCGGTTCGGCCGGAAGAAAATGATGATGTCCGGTCTGCTTCTGCTCACCGTGGTGACTCCGCTGATCGGGACGGCCGGTGACCTCTCCTGGCTGATCTTCCTGCGGGCCATCCAAGGGCTGGCGGCATCCATGTTTCCCCCCTCGGTCCTGGCGTATGCCATGGAGATGTTTCCGCCTGAGAAGAGAGTCGGCGCCATCGGGGTGATCAGCACGGCATTCTTGATGGCCAGCATCGGGGGACAGCTCTACAGCTCCTCGGTGGTTCTGCATTTCAGCTGGCCTTACGTATTCCACTTCCTGTCGGCAGGGTACTTGATTTCCTTTCTGCTGGTGGCCTGCTTGGTCCCCGTGGACGGAGCCCCCAAAGCGGTTGGCAGCTTTTTTTCGCCTTTTCGACGCATTCCGGCGATCTTTCAACAGAAAAGCCTGCCGCTGTGCTATATCATCTCCGCCACGCTCTTTATCTCCCTTGTCGGATTCTTCGCGACACTGGGAAGCTATCTGAACAGCCCGCTGTTTGGGCTCGGTCATCAGGAGATCTTGTGGGTGCGCGCGGTCGGGATCATCGGTATGTTCGTCTCCCTCTTCGACGGCCGATTGGTGGCGAAGATCGGGGTCAAGAACGTGGTGTGGTGCGGACTTCTGATTGCCTGCATCGGTCTCGGGCTGCTCGGACTCTGGCCCAGCCTGCCGTTCCTGATCGTGATGAGCGTCGTATTCATCACGGGAATCGCGGTGACCCTTCCCGCCTTAATCTCATTAATCGGCCAGCTGGCCGGTGATCTGCGGGCCATTGCGGTCTCCTTCCATATGTTCATGCTGTTCATCGGCGCGTCGCTCGGTCCTATCCTCTCTATCGCTCTGGTAGATGCAGCGGGGCATCTCCCAGCGTTCCTGGTATTAACCGCCCTGCTCGGGTTAAGCATGCTGGTGCCTGTGTTCATTCGCCTGGACGGGAAGGGGCAGGCCAGCAGCGCAAACCGTTCAAGCGCACACCTTCCTCATGTGTAACAAGGTTGAAGAAGACCCTATCATTATGCATTGAAAAAGGAGCATGATCGATGAACAAACCTGTCATTCTGTTCATTCATGGAGCTTTTGTCACCGCATCCAGTTGGGGCCTCATGAGAAGCTACTTTGAAGCCAGGGGATTTCAAACCATCGCACCGGCATGGCCTTATCATGAGAAGGAGGCGGCAGAGCTGCGGAAACATCCCGCCTCCCGGCTGGGAACCTTGAAGCTCGAAGAGCTTATCGCTTACTACACGAACATCATCCAATCCCTGCCGTCAAAACCGATCCTGATCGGCCACTCTTATGGCGGCATGCTGACGCAGATTTTGATGGACCGGGATTTGGGTTCAGCCGGCATCGCGATCAGTCCCGTGGCGACAAGAGGGGTCATCGCTGCACGGTATCCGACGACGGTAAGGTCCGTCTTCGGCATTCTGTCCAAGCCATGGAAGACCACCTACCTGATGCCCTTCAGCACCTTCCAGTATGCCTTCGTCCACCTGCTGTCCAGAGAGGAGCAGGAACAGGCATACCACGATAACGTCGTGCCGGAGACAAGCCGAATCTTCTTTCAGACCGCGCTGTCTCCCATTGACCCCAAGAGCCCCACTGCCGTGAACTACAACCCCGCCAATCGGGGGCCGCTGCTCTTGGTTGCGGGAGAAGAAGACCGGATTACTACGGCAGCGTCCATCCGCAAAAATTTCAGCCTGTACCGACCATCGTCCCGTACGGTCACCGAGTTTAAAGCCTTCCCGGAGCGGACCCACTGGATTATTGCACAGGAGGGCTGGGAAGAGGTGGCCGGCTATGCCTTCGACTGGCTGAACGACAAGCTGGACTTGGGATTATCCCCCCACGCTTCCCCTGCCGGGAAAGATGCCCTGGCGTAATGCCAATCGCGGAAAAGCCATTGCCACGCACAGGCGCACCTCCTCACCGGACGTGAGGAGGTGTGCTTTTTTGACGTTCCGCGTGCCTCAGGCCAGGCCGCCCGACAAAGAAAAGGCCCCTTGCCTTCCGGCATCATCCCCCAAAGGACGACTGCCGTATGCAAGAGGCACTGGTACACCGTACTAAGAATCCTGCCGTTCACTCCGGCATGACTGCATGGGCCTAGGCGCGGGGCGCGCTTTCAAACTTGCCTTTATGCGTCATATCACAGAACGGTTTTTTGCCGGATAAACCGCATCGACAGAGGATGAAGGTTTCCTTCGTTTCAAACCGGTTGCCTTCCGCATCCACCACGTCCACCAGGCCGGTGATACAGAGCGGACCATTGTCAATGACTTTGACCGTCACATCGGACATCTACGCCACCTCCTTCCGGTTCATACCTGTACACACTAGAACACAAAGCAGTCCAGGTCGCAGAAGCCGCTGCCGTGGTGATGGTGGCAGCCCCGGTGATGCAGCTTGTTGTGCGCGGGGGCCTGAACCGCCGAGCTGCCCCCTCCATACCCGGGTCCGCTGTAATAGCCCCCGAAGAAGTTGTGCGGCGCCCAGTCGGGGCTTGCCTTCGGGGCCGGCGGCGACAGCTTCTGGTACTCGCGCGTGCCGTACACAATCCTGCCGCCTACAACGGTCAGGACCGATTCGATCCCCTTGATCTCTTCCTCGGCCACCTGGAAGAAATTGTCCGTCAGGAACGACAAGTCCGCATACTGCCCCGCTTTGATCTGACCTTTGACGTCCTCTTCCTTGGAGAACCAGGCATTGCCTGCCGTGTACATCCGGAGAGCCTGGTGACGGTCCACCCTGTTCGATTCGGGATACAGACGGAGTCCGCCCAGCGTCTTGCCGGTCACGAGCCAGTACAGCGAAACCCACGGGTTGTAACTGGCTACCCTCGTGGCATCTGTCCCCACGCCTACATGCAATCCGGCCGTCAGCATTTTGGTGATCGGCGGGGCTTCTTCAGCCGCTTGCGCTCCGTACCGGTCAACGAAATATTCGCCCTGGAAGGCCATGCGGTTCTGAACGGCAATGGCACCGCCGAGCGCGACGACGCGTTCGAGGTCCTTCTCATGAATCGTTTCGGCATGATCCAGGATCCAGCGCAGGTCCTTGAATGGAACGTCCTTGTTCACGCGCTCGAATACGTCGAGAAAACGGGAGATCGACTCGCCGTACGTCGCATGTAGACGAAACGGCCAGCGTTGCTGAACCAGGTGATGCGTCACCGAATACAGCTCGTCTTCCAAGACGGCCGGCAGCTCCGGACGGGGCTCGACGAAATCCTCGAAGTCCGCTGCGCTGTAGACCAGCATCTCCCCGGCGCCATTATGCCGGTAGTAGGGACTGCCGGTATAAGGCTGTGTGGTGGACGTCCACGACTGAAAATCCTCCAGCTCGTGATTCGGATGCTGCGTGAACAGATTGTAAGCGGTGCGGACCGTGATCTCCCCGCGCCGGTCCAGCTCCGCAAAGACCTGATAGTCATCCGGGTAGTTCTGAAAGCCGCCGCCTGCGTCGATGACGCTGGTAAGCCCGAACCGGTTCAGCTCCCGCATGAACAACCGCGTGGAGTTCATCTGATCCTCGTACGAGAGTCTCGGTCCCTTGGCGAGAGTGGCATACAGGATGGTGGCGTTGGGTCGGGCAATGAGCATCCCTGTCGGATTGCCGTTGCTGTCGCGCTGAATCTCTCCGCCCGGAGGGTTGGGGCTGTCCTTCGTATAGCCGACGACCCGCAGAGCCGCTTGGTTCAAAAATGCCTGGCGGTACAGATTCAGAATGAAGACCGGCGTGTGCGGGGCGATCCGGTTGATCTCCTCCAGCGTCGGCATCCGGCGCTCCTTGAACTGGAACTCCGTCCATCCGCCTACCACACGCACCCAATGCGGGGCCGGCGTACGGTCCACCTGCTGCTTCAGCATGCGCAGGGCATCCGCAACCGAGGGAACGCCATCCCACCGCAGCTCCAGGTTATAGTTCAGGCCTCCGCGGATCAGGTGAATGTGGGAATCGTTCAGCCCCGGAATGAGCAGCCGCTTGTTCCCGTCGACCATGCGTGTGGCCGGTCCTTGGTAGCGCATGATGTCGGAGTCGCTGCCCACGGCCAGGAACCGGTCCCCTTTGACAGCCACAGCGGTAGCTGTCGGGTTGGATTCATCCATGGTTACGATGTTGGCATTGTAGATCAACAGATCCGCCTCTACTGCATTTGGTTCCAGAGTCATCCTTTTGCATCTCCTTTAACGGTCTTTTTTGTAATCGCCGCTCATGAATGATGGCTCAGCCACGCTTTGACCCACGGCACTGCATTCTGGCCCAGGAACATACCCAGAAGGCCCAGCAGACCCAAGAAGGGCGGCGCGGGAGATGGAATCCGAAGCGACTGAAAAACAAGTCCGATCACAAGACCGGTGCCCAGAGCAAGCAGCATGGAACCCCACATCGATGTCATCCCTCCCTCGACTATGCAATAAATTCAGACGATTTACATGCAATTGTAGTATCCGGCTCCCCATCCATCAATAAAGCTTTGACTATACCATACATAGAAAAAACTAATGTGTCCGCCCGAACAGGGGACCCGCCCGCCTGCTTCCAAACGTATAAGTTTCTTCTATAGATCGTATAGGAAAATGAGGATTGCTCGTTTTTGCGGGTTTTCCTACTATGGTTACATACAACAGCCGTTCCCCAGGCAAGGCAGCAGATCTGTTGTAACCAAATTCCGGAAAGTAGGGAGAATACTTATGTTTAATGACAAGACCGACTTGCTCACAGGCGATAACTCGGCGATTATTCTGATCGACCACCAGCCCCAGATGCTGTTCGGTGTGCAAAGCGCGGACCGGCAAGCCATTATCAACAATGCGGTAGGCCTGGCCAAAACGGCGAAGGTATTCCATGCTCCGATCATTCTCACAACCGTAGCGGCTGAATCGTTCTCGGGTCCGATTCACCCCCACATTCAGGAAGTGTTCCCTGAATACAAGCCCATCGACCGGACCAGCATGAATTCGTGGGAAGACGAAAACTTCGTAGCCGCCGTGAAGGCAACCGGCCGCAAGAAGCTTGTCATTGCCGCGCTGTGGACCGAAGTATGTCTTGCCTTCCCGACTATCGCCGCGCTGAAGGAAGGCTACGAGGTGTACATTGTTACCGATGCTTCCGCAGGAACCACGGTTGAGGCTCACAATACGTCCATTCAGCGGATGATCCAAGCCGGAGCGATTCCGGTAACGTGGCAGTCGGTGCTTCTCGAGTATCAGCGCGACTGGGCAAGACAAGAGACTTACGACGCGGTGATGGATATCGCTCTGCAGCACAGCGGCGCTTACGGCGCAGGCGTATTCTACGCCCACACCATGTTCGGCGGGCATGAAGGAAAATAAGATGTTTGAATGTAGATTCCGAAGAGGACAGTGTCAGACTGTCCTTTTTGCAGCATCCGGGGAGGAATATGATGATGAAGCGGCCTTCGCAAGCGGGCCTGCTGCGCAGCAGGGGGAACAGCGACTCGGGGAAAGTCTCCTTTATCGAATTGTTTTTTGATCTGATTTTCGTCTTTGCCGTCACCCAGCTCTCCCATTCGTTCCTCGAAGAGATGTCGATGCACGGTGCCGTGCAATTGGTGCTTCTGACGATGGCCGTATGGTGGGTCTGGATCTTCACGGCCTGGGTGATCAACTGGCTGAATCCCGAGACGCTGCCGGTGCGTCTCATGCTCATCGGGCTGATGCTGCTGGGCCTGATCCTGTCGGCTTCCATACCCGAGGCGTTCGAGTCCAGGGGGCTCTATTTCGCTGCAGCGTATGTGCTCTTTCAAGTAGGCCGGACCGCTTTCGCCATTGGGATGATTCACAAGGGGCTCCAGGAGCTCCGGGTTAATTTTGTCCGCATTTTACTGTGGATGTGTGTATCGGGAATATTCTGGATCACAGGAGCATTCGCAGAGGATTCGTACCGGCTTGCGCTGTGGGCGGTCGCGCTTCTTGTGGAATATGCCGCCCCCTCTCTCGGCTTCTGGGTGCCGCTGCTTGGCAGAACGCCCACTTCTGTATGGGACGTCGAAGGCTCTCACATGGCCGAGAGGTGCGGCCTGTTCATTATCATCGCTCTCGGCGAGTCCATCCTGCTAATGGGCGTCACATTTGCTGAGTCTGCGTGGACTCTCCCCACGGCGGCCGCTTTTGCCGCAGCCTTTATCGTCACGGTCGCCTTATGGTGGATCTACTTCGACGCCACCTCCAAGACCGGACATCATCTCATCGCCCATTCCGCCGACCCGGGCAGACTGGCCCGTTCGGCTTACACCTATACCCATCTGCTGCTGGTTGCGGGCATTATCCTGACCGCCGTAGCAGGGGAACTGCTTCTCGCCCACCCGCTGGAGCATCCGGGTCCGATAGCGGCCGCGATGATGCTGGGAGGGCCGGCGCTGTTCCTGCTCGGCAATGCGCTCTTCATGAAAGTGGCGGCGGGGGTGGTCCCCTCCCCCTATATCACCGGCGCAGCCGCACTGCTGCTGCTCTTCATCTTCGCCGGGTATGTATCGGCGCTCCTGCTGGCTGCCCTTGCCGCCGCCGTTCTCATTCTCGTCTCCGTGTGGGGACACGTATTCTCGGAGCGGCTCTGCCGGATGCCCTCTTCCGCTTCCGTGAAGCCAAGAGAGGCATCCGCCTTCAAGGGCGAGCTATAACAAAGAACGCCGTCTATATGCCGCGAGAGCTGCAGGAGGGCGTTCTTGTTACATCACCAATAAGCAAGCGGTCAATAGACCGCTTGCTCTGGTATGGATGCCAATTATATTCCGGCGGTCACAGCCGAGTAGACCGAATTCAACTCGTATAGTCTGAGGGAGATCAGCCGAGCTTCTCCGCCAAGGGCGTACAGCTCCAATCCGGTACTGCCCGGATCGGGGAAGATTTGGTCGGTCATCACCAATTCACCGTCGTTAGCGAAGACTTCGACTGAAGCGTGGTCGACGAACAGGCGGAGCTTCAGCCTGCCTTCCCGCGCCTCCAGGGGAGCCTCATGCCTGCAGCCGAAGGCCGCATGAAATCCGGTCTCGCCTGACCGGGTGCGGTCGATGAACAGCGTCTGCGCTGAGGCGTTGTACCCCACGACCGTCTCCTCGCTCTCCGACTGCCGGAGCTTCAGCCCCACCTCCGTGGCGCTGCCCAGCTCGAGCTCGCACTCGATCTCAAACGTCCCGCTCTTCTCACTCGACAGGATATTGATACCGGGAGTCACCGGCACATTCTCCCACTGACGCTCTTCCCTGCGCAGCTTCTGAAGCCCGCTCACCGGCTCCTGCACCAGCCGGACTCCGGATGGCCCGGTCTTCAGGGACATCACCCGCGGGAGCGTCATGGCGCTTCTCCAGCTGTCCGTCGGCGTGAGGTTGGCATATTTCCAGTTGCTCATCCACCCAATGAAGAGCCTGCCCCCATCCGCCCGGTTCGCATCCGACCAGGTCACACCGGCATAATTATCCCTTCCGTGATCAAGCCACAGCACGGCCTCAGGCTGCGCATCGCTTGTGAACCGGCTGCCGTCAAAGCTGCCTACAAAATATTGGGTCCGTGAGCCTTCCGGGCACTCCGGGCGGTCTCCGATGCTGACAATCAGCACCCACCGGGTCCGGTCCGCCTGTCCGTCTACAGGCAGCTCGATGAGGTCCGGGCATTCCCATACGCCGTCGTGCGAGCCTTCCTCCGCCCCGAACTCGCTTGCATACGCCCATGCCTTCAAGTCGGGAGACGTATAGAACAGCACGCGGTCCCCCGCAGCAATCACCATGACCCACGTCCGATTGGGAGCATACCAGAACACTTTGGGATCCCGGAAATCGGTCAACTGCTCATGGCTGAGCACAGGGTTCCCATCGTACATCGTCCAGGTTCTTCCTTTATCGAGGCTGTAGGCCAGGCTCTGACGCTGTCTTGGACGGTCCGTATCCGGATGCTGGTCCGCATGCGTGAAGACCGCCACCAGACCCGGGCTGCCGGCGAAGAAGCCGCTGCTGTCCTCCCAGTCCACGACGGCGCATCCCGAGAAGATCTGGCCGTGCCGGTCCGGCTTCAAGGCCATCGGCAGATGCTCCCAATGCGTCAAATCCGTGCTTACCGCATGCCCCCAGTGCATGGGCCCCCAGGTGGTACCGCCGGGATGATATTGATAGAACAGGTGATACTCCCCGTCCCAGTAGACCATGCCGTTCGGGTCGTTCATCCAATTCGCCGGCGGAGTAAAGTGAAACTGCGAGCGGTATTTTTCTAGGTATGGTGTGGCATTCATGGATCATCTCTCCCATTCCCTTGATTTATTGGGTTACGCTGCGGTCATACCCGGCCTGCTTGATCTTCAGCCATTCCTGCAGGCCAAGCCGGTCCAGTTCTTTCAGGTAGTCGGCCCATTCCGCTTCGACCCTGCCATTCTCCATCCATTCCGTGCGCATACGGAGCACGTAGGCGAACAGGTCGGTTTCGATGGCCGAGAGGCGGTCCAGCTCCTCGAGCGAGAAGAACACCCGCGGATAAATCTGCTTCGCTTTCATGTCCGGCACCATGACCTTCTTCATCAGGTCCAGTCTCCAGGCGGCATCGTCCGGCTTCGTCGTCACCTTGCCGTAGTAGCTGTCGAGAATCGCCAGCGGTCCGCCGACGGAGGTCTTCTGCCGCAGTTCAACCGGAGCCGTGCCGTTCAGGGGCAGGTGCTTCAGCATGTTGGTCGATGGATCGAGTTCAAAAATGTTCTGCTGGGCCGTATCGCCGTAAGTGCCCCAGTTATTCTGCACGGACTGGAGCGGATCGTACAGCTGATCCATCCACTTGGCCGTGGCCTCCAGGTTCTTGTTCTCTTTGGTGACCACCATCCGGCCGCGGTCAAAGCCCATTCCGTTCGTCCGGGTGACGTTCTTCTCGCCCGAGGGTCCCTTGAGGGCCGGCATCAGGTCGTACTTGTCATTCGCGCCGGAGATATTCGCTTTGTCCCAAGTGAAATAGAGGCCGTATCTTCCCTCTTTGCCCTTCGCAAGATACGTATTCCAATCCTGCGTGAAAGCTTCGACATCAACCAGGCCCTCCTGAACTAATTCATGAAGGAACTTCACCCCTTCCTTGAAGCCGGGATCCGATGAGGTGAACCGAACCCTGCCGTCATCGGTGACCACCGTATGGTCCCAGTTCTCCCCAAGACCGAAGGAGCCGAATAAGAAAGCGAGGTCTTCGCCGCCGGTTTTATTGATGAAAGAGAGCGGAATTTCATCGGCTTTGCCGTTGCCGTTCGGGTCTTTCGTCTTGAAGGCGATCAGCACCTGCTTCAGTTCCTCTGTAGTCGTCGGCATCTGGAGTCCCAGCTTCTTCAGCCACTCTACATTGATCCACGGAAAGTCATCGACGGAGTGAATGCTCTCCTTGCCGGCCCCAAGCTCCTCGATCCACGGCAGGGAATAGATATGGCCGTCCGGCGCGGTAATCAACGATTTGTACTGGGGCGCCTGCTCGAGGACCTTCTTGAAGTTCGGCATCTTCTCGATCAGGTCGTCCAGCGGGATGATCGTCCCGTCCTTGGCCAGACGCAGCAGGTCATAGTCCCCCAGGCCCGCATCGAAGATGGCGTCCGGCAGGTCGCCGGTGGCCAGCGCGAGGTTTCTCTTCTCCGCGAACGTCTCGCTGGTATAGTTCTTCCACTCAATGTGAATCCCCGTCTTCTGCTCCATCCGCTGGAAGATCAGCTTCTGATTGGGATCCGCCGGAGCCAGCGGAGAGCTCTGTGTCATGAATTTCAGCGTCACAGCGGAATCGCTTCCCGTGCCTGCCGCATCCGAGGTCCCGGAGTCCTTGTCGCTGCAGCCTGTTACGGCCAGCATCGATGCCGCTGTAATCATCGCTGCCTTGGTGAAGTGTTTCATATGTACCCCTCCCTATAGTCGAACCTGAATCCCCTGAATCTTCGTGCCTGCTTTCTGTCCATACGTGTGATGCCCATCCTACTTTAAGGAACCGACCATAACCCCCTTCTCGAAGTACTTCTGAAAGAACGGATACATGATCAGCAGCGGAAGGCTGGAGATGACAATCGCCGCATATTTAATGATTTCGGACAACCGTTTCATCTCTGCCATCGCCAGCTGATCCCCGATCATGCCGGGAGCCACTTGATTCTGGATGAGGATGGACCGCAGCACGAGCTGCAGCGGATACAGCTTCGGGTTCTCGAGATAGATCATGGCGTCAAAGTACGAATTCCACTGACCGACGAAGGCGTACAGGGCGAGCACGAACATGATCGGCTTGGACAGCGGAAGGATAATCCGGAAGAACAGGAGCAGGTCGGAAGCCCCGTCCACCTTGGCCGCTTCATTCAGCTCTTTCGGAATGCCTTTGAAGAAGGTCCGGGCGAGAATAATATTCCATACACTGACGGCACCGGGAATAATGACGGCCCACACGGTGTCGAGCATCCCGAGGTTCTTCACGACCAGATAGGTGGGAATCAGCCCGCCGCCGAAAAACATGGTGATGACAAACAGGGTCATAAAGAAGCGATGACCGGCGAAGCCGTCCACGGACAGCGGGTAACCCGCAAAGACGGAGATCGCTACCGTAACCGCCGCAAAAGCAGCCGAGTAAAACACGGCGTTCACAAATCCCTGGATCATGGCATCATTGGTCAGGATCCGCTTGTAGCCCTCGATGCTCCAATCGGCGGCATGAAACGATATGCCTTTGTTCAGCAGTGCCGTCGGTTCCATGAAGGAAGCGAATACAACATAGAGCAGAGGCACAAGCACGACCAGTACGGCGGCTCCCAGCAGCAGGTTGCTGATCCCCACGATCAACCGGTCGGACATGGACAGCTTGATGTTCATACGGCGTTTCTCCTTTCTTTCGGCGGAATTAATACAAGCCTTCCCCTTCGTTCAATTTCTTCACGATAAAATTCACGAGGATGAGCAGGATGACGTTGATCGCCGAATTGAACAGACCGACAGCCGATGAATAAGCATAGTTCCCCGACTGCAGACCTACTTTATAGACGTAGGTAGGGATAATCTCCGAGGCAGGCAGGTTGAGTGCGGTCTGCATGAGGAAAGCCTTCTCGAATCCGATAGCCATGATGCCGCCCGCACCCAGGATGAACACGATGGCCATGACCGGTTTGATCGTCGGCAGATCGATATGCCGGATTCGCTGCATCAGATTGGCCCCGTCCAGGGTAGCCGCGTTATGCAGCTCCGGGTCCACATTCGCGAGCGCCGCCACATAGATGATCGATGCCCAGCCCGCTCCCTGCCAGATCCCCGATAGAATATAGACGGTCCGGAAGTAATCCGGGTCCGACATGAACTTGACCGGCGCACCGGTAATCGAAGTGATGAGGGCATTGATCGGCCCTACCGGCGAGAAGAAAATAAACAGCATCCCTACGATGACGACAACGGAGATAAAATTCGGAGCGTATAAGACCAGTTGGATGTTCTTCTTCACTCCCGCCCTGCGCAGCTGATTCAGCATCAGTGCCAGCAGGACAGGCACGGGGAACCCCAAGAGAAGACCGTAGAAGCTCAGCTTGAGCGTGTTCATGAAGATCACCTCGAAGTTCGGAGCGGTCAGGAACTTCACGAAATGCTTGAGTCCCACCCACTCGCTGCCCCAAATGCCTTTGCTGGGATTAAAATCCTTGAAGGCGATGATGGCTCCGTACATCGGAACATACTTGAAAATGATCGTAAGGATCACAGCCGGGGCTAGCAGCAGATACAGGAAAGGATTCCTTCTTATGTAGTCTAGCTTGCTTTTTCGAATTCGGCTGCTCCCCTGCATCTGCATGTTCTTATTCCACCTCACTGTTTCTTCCACATGCTTACCTCCTGTCCGCACAATGAATTGTGCATTTGCACATTTCGCCAGTTAACAGCACCCCGGAAGCCCCTTTTTTCCACGAGGTAAAGGCTTTCACTGGCCATTTGCTCAGCGCTTACAGTTCTAATGTACATCCTCACGGAAACGGAGTCAATCATTATTTTTACACTTTTACTGTGCATATGAATAAATAAAATTTACATATGATCCTGTTCCTACTTTACAAATGACTGATTTTGATCACAAACAAGCGATCCCAAGACCGATTTTGCTTACATCCTGCCGGTTACGCTCGGTTTCACCCCTTTTCATTTCCGCGTTCCAAGTGGCAAGACGTATCCCCCCTGCATGACCAATTTTGAATTGTGCATTTGTTTACGAGGAACGAGGAGGGCCGGCCTCTTTCTTTTTCTTTACAAATGCATAATCGATTGTTCATTTGTAACTTTCTTTTGTTGATATTTCGGTGGAAATAGTATACATTGAATGTAATTTCGATGATCTCCGCCGGCTCAACGATCCGGCCATCTGTCCCCTAGAGGAGTACTTATCATGAACAAAGAAAAAATCACGATTCAACATATAGCCGACTCGCTGGGGTTATCCAGAAACACCGTCTCCAAAGCGCTGAACGGCAGCGAAACCATCCCGGCCGAGACCCGAAGCAGGGTGATCAAGAGAGCCATCGAGCTCAAGTACAAGCAGTTCGCCCTGATCGAACCGGAAGAAGCTTCCTCCAAGGCCCCGGGCAACATTGCGCTCTTCACCGCCAACATGCCGCATAACACCCACTTCGGCACCTCGCTGCTGAGCGGATTGGAGAAGATGATCAGCGCGGAAGGGTTCAATTTATCCATCCATATCGTTCGGGAGACCGAACTCGAGGCCTTGACGCTTCCTGTTAATTTCGATAAGACAAAGGTGGACGGTATCGTATGTATCGAGCTGTTCGACAAGGACTATACCGAGTTTATTCAGTCGCTTCAGATCCCGACCATCTGTATCGACGCGCCATCCGACCTCCTGGGTCCAGACCTCGGGGCCGATGTGCTCTTGATGGAGAATGAACAGAGCACCTTCCGTCTGACCCGAACGCTGATCGACAGCGGCCATACCCGCCTCGGATTTGTCGGCGATATCCGCCACTGCCGGAGCTTCCATGAACGCTGGACCGGATTCACAAGGGCGCTGAGCGCCGCCGGTCTGCCGCAGGATCCTTCGCTGTCCATTACGGAAGCGGACCGTCTGATCTCAAACCTCTCCTGGCTGGAGGAGAGAATCAGCCTGCTGGACGCCCTTCCTACCGTCTTCGTCTGCGCGAACGATTTTATCGCCATCAATGTCATACGGATCTTAAAGCAAAAACAGGTGCGCATACCTGAGGATATTGCGGTCACCGGCTTTGACGATTCTCCTGAATCCCAAATCGTCGAGCCCCAGCTGACCACCGTCCATATTTACCGCGACGAAATGGGCCTCCAGGCGGCAGAGATGCTGCTGTCCCGGATCCGCAATCCGCACAAGCCTCCCCAGGTCACGCACGTGCAGACCAAGCCGGTTTACCGCAGCTCCACAGGGATACCCGCATCCCGGTAACAGACGAAGCCCCATGAGCCTATGCTGCTGCATGGGCCCCTGGGGCTTGGCTTTTCTTATTCGTTTCATTCTGCTCCCTGTTCATTGGCCCACGCTGCAGAGGTGTTCTTGTATCCCTAGATCGAGCCCCTTCGAATCAGCTCGCCGGGCAGCAGGTATTCCTGCGATTTCTTCTTCGGCGAAGAAATGCGCTGCAGCAGCAGCTCGGCCGCCTTCTCCCCGATCCCGAAGGTCGGCTGCCGGATCACCGTGAGCGACGGCGTCATGACCTCCGTCCACTCATAATCGTCATAACACAGCAGCCCGAAGTCCTCCGGGATACGGATGTTCCGCTCTCTCAGATAGCTAGTCGCCCCGAGGCACAGCGTATTGTTCGCGGCGAACAGCGCGGTGATCCCCTGCCGCTCGACCAGCTCTGCCGTCAGCTGGCAGCCCGCCTTCCACGAGGTATCGTACGATTTGCGTATCAACGCCTCGTCGAACGGCAGCCCGTGGTCCCGCAGCGCCTGCTCATAAGCCTCGAACCGCGAGCGGGTCGAGGAGATCTCCAGCCCCCCCGACAGAAATCCGATCCGCTTGTGCCCCCGGTCGATCAGAAGCTTCACCCCCGCACAGCTGCTGCTGAAGCCGTCGACGACAACGCAGTCACTTTCAAACCGCGGAGGCTTGCGGTCAATATAAACGACGGGGTAACTGCCGAACGGAGACTGCTCCAATCCCTCGCCGAGTCTGGACGTAGGCGCGATGATCAGCCCCTCGATATGCTGGGAGTTGAATACCTTGATCCGCTCGAGCTCCTCTTCGGCGTTTTCCATGGAGTTGCTCAGCAACAGATGATACCCGTGTTTTTTCAGAACGCTTTCGATTCCGCTTGCAATCGACATGAAGTACTGCTGGGTGGAATCGTTATTCTTAATCGGCACGATGAGGCCGATAATATTCGATCTCTGGCGGCGCAGGGAACGTGCCGCAGGGTTCGGCAGGTAGTTCAGTTCCTGCATGGCATCGTTTACTTTTTTCTTGACTTCATCGGAGACGTATCTCGTATTGTTAATGACATGGGACACCGTTGCGGTGGACACCCCGGCAAGACTGGCAACATCTTTGATTTTCGCGACCATAGGCCTACCTCTCGCTCATCCATCATGGCGGATGATGACACCCGTTATCCTCTTATCATAACTTCACCCTCCCCTTTCTTCAAGCCGCCGCCCCATAGAAAAAAGGCACTAGATCCGCTCTAATGCCGTTCTCCTCTCCTATAGCTGCCGTCCTGCCGGCTGCTTGCCGACCCGGCAGGCGCCTGTTCAAGTTCTCTATCTAATTGCGCAGTTTATCGAGCAGTACCGCGATGACAATCACCAGCCCCTTCACGATGAGCTGCCAGTAATAATCGACATCGAGCAGCGTCAAGCCGTTGCCGAGCACCGCCATAATGAGCACGCCGATAATCGTTCCCTGAATGCGGCCTACCCCGCCCACAAAGCTGGTGCCCCCCAGGATGACGGCTGCAATCGCATCGAGCTCGAAGCTGATCCCGGCGTTAGGCTGCCCGGAGATCACGCGGCCGGCCATGACGACGCCTGCAATGCCCGCCATCAGACCGCTGATGGAATAGACATGGATCAGGGTGCGTTCCACCTTGATGCCTGTGAGCCGGGCCGCCTCCTCATTGCCTCCGATCGCATACACATGGCGTCCGAACAAGGTGTATTTCAGGACAAAGAACATCGCGATATAGACCACGGCCATGATATAGATCGGAGTGGGAATGCCGAACAAGGACCCGGAGCCGAAAAAGATAAACAGCTTGTCCTGCAGCACGACCGGCAGACCCCCGCTGATGACAAAGGCGATGCCGCGCAGGTAGGTCATGCTTCCAAGCGTGACCACGAAGGAAGGCAGCTTCGCGACGGCGGTGAAATAGCCGTTGACCGCGCCGGCCGTGTAGCCGACCGCTGCTCCCGTGAGCATCGCGATTCCGGCGGGCACACCCGCATTGGACAGCATGACGGAGATGACGCCCGCCAAGGCCAGCGTAGCCCCCACCGACAGATCGATTCCTCCGGTTAAGATGACCATCGTCATTCCGGCTGCGAGGATGGCCGTAATAGAAGACTGCTTGAGAATGTTCAGGATGTTGTTCGTCTCCGTAAAATAGGGTGCAAATAAGGCCAGTACCACACACAACAGCACGAGGATGATCAGCATCCCGAGCTGATTCCATACAGGCAGGATTCTCTTCTTCAGCGACAATGACGGATTCGCCGCACTCTGCAGATTCGCGCTCATTCTTTACTCTCCCCCGTAGCGTAATACATGATCTTCTCCTGCGTCGCTTCCTCTCGGGATAATTCCGCAGCGATCCGGCCCTCATGCATGACGAGAATCCGGTCGCTCACGCCGAGAATCTCGGGCAGCTCGGACGAAACCATGAGCACGGCGAGTCCCTTCGCCGCCAGCTCGCAGATGATCTTGTGAATTTCCGTCTTGGCCCCCACGTCCACTCCCCGCGTCGGCTCGTCAAGCAGCAGAACCTTGGGCCCGATCGACAGCCACCTCGCAATGACGACCTTTTGCTGATTCCCCCCGCTGAGCCCCATCACATTCTGGGCGGAGGTAGCCGTCTTGACCCCAAGCTCCTGAATGTACCGCTCCACTTCGGCATCCATCTCCCTGTACCGGAGAATCCTCGCTTTGCGGTATTGGTGCATCCGATTCATCATAATGTTTTCCTTCACCGTCAGGTTCGGGAACAATCCCTGCTCTTTGCGGCTCTCCGGCACATGGGCGATCCCAAGCCCGATCGCATCGTTCGGGGAGGAGATCTGCACCTGCACCCCTTCCAGGTAGATTTGGCCGCTTGTCCTTCGGCTGACCCCGAAGATGGTCCGCAGCAGCTCCGTTCGTCCGGCGCCCACCAGTCCCGCCAGACCTACGATCTCTCCCGGGAAGAGCTTCAGCGACACATTCCGGACCAGGTTCCGGTCGGAGACCCCGACCAATTCGAGGACCGGTTCGCTGCCCCCGGGCCGGGAAGCCGCGTGCGGCGCAGCCTTTCTTTGAAACAGATCCGTCAGCTCCCGTCCCACCATCAGCTTCACCAGGTGATCCGGGTTCGTCTCCGCGATCGGCATGCTAGCAATATACTGGCCGTCGCGCATCACGGTGCAGCGGTCCGAGATGCGGAAGATCTCATCCATGCGGTGGGAGATGTAGACAATGGCCACGCCCTTGCGCTTCAAATCTTCGATAATCCCGAAGAGCTTGTCGATCTCCTTATCCGTTAAGGAAGCGGTAGGCTCATCCATAATCAAGACTTCCGAGTTAAAGGACAGGGCTCTGGCGATCTCCACGATCTGCTGCTGGGCGACACTCAAGGCGGATACTTTCATCCGGGGATTCAGCGGGGATCCGATGGATTGAAGCACGGCCTCGGCTTTCTCATGGATTTCATTCCACTTGATGAGACCGAACGCATTCTTCGGTAGCTTCGTCCCCATCAATATATTCTCGCCAATCGTCAGGTTCGGCGACAAGCTGATCTCCTGGTGGATGACACTGATCCCCCGGTTTCTGGCCTCCTGCGGGTTATTCCAGGTCACCTCGGCGTTCTTGTATACCATCCTTCCGGAGTCGGGGCGGTGTATGCCCGAGATGATCTTCATCAAGGTCGATTTGCCCGCTCCGTTCTCCCCCATCAAGGCGTGCACTTCCCCTTGATACAGCGTCAGGTTGATCCCGCGGAGCACCCGCACCCCGGAGAATGACTTGCAGATATCCTTCATGTGCACAATGCTTTGATGCGGCAGCCCTTCCCGCCGCCTCACTTCCGGCTCCCTTACCACGGACATATGGCCACACTCCCGAATGGTTCGTTATGCATTCCGTATGCGGGCAGCAGTGCGGTGTCCCTCAGGGCACCGCCTGCCTCCCCCTTTTCTTACCAGCCCCGGTACTGCTCCACATTCTCCTGCGTGATCAGCTCCACGGGAATCAGAACCTTGGAATCGATGCTTTTTCCTTCCTTGATCTGAAGTCCCAGTTCCACAGCCTTGACTACCATCTCGTTCGGGAATTGGGCGGAGGTGGCCGCGAAAGCCTTCTTCTCCTTCAGGGCCGTTACGGCATCAGGAGCCCCGTCCACACCCACGATGAAGAATTCGCCGCCGCGCCCGGCCTGCTCCGCTGCGATTTTAATCCCTACGCCTTCCGGATCGTTGATGGCGAATACCGCATCGATCTTTTTGTTCGCCTGCAGGATATTCTCCATGACGGAGAGGGCCTTCTCCCGGTTGCCTTCCCCGTTCTGCTTCGAGATGACCTTGATCTCGGGGTATTTCTTCATCACCTCTTCGAAGCCTTTGATACGGTCGGTTACCGCGGATACCGGAGGCCCGTCCATGATGACAATCTGGCCCTTGCCGTTCAGGCGCTTCGCCAAGTATTCGCCCGCGAGGGTGCCGGCCATGACGTTGTCGGACATGACAACCGTGTTGATCCCGCCCTCAGCGAAGCCGTCCACGGCGATCACGGGAATGTTCGCCGCCTTGGCCTGGGCTACGGCCGCAGCGATTCCCTTGGAATCGAAGGGACTGAGCAGGATCAGGTCCACCTTCTTCGTGATGAAGTCCTCGATCTGGGCGGTCTGCTTCGCCAAATCCTGATCGGCGCTCACCGTGATTACTTCCGCGTTGAACTTGGAGGCGGCTTCCTGAGCCCCCTTGGACATCGCAACGAAGAACGGGTTGCTCAAGGTGGGAACCGTCAAGCCGATGCGCACCTTCTTGGCGGCATCCGTGCTGCCGGCACTCGTATTCTGTGTGTTCGCACCGGTCGCGCAGGCCGACAGAATGATGAACATCAGAAGAGACAGGATCATAAAGCTCGGTTTCACTGTACGTTTCATTGGTTTTCCTCCCAAAGCGTCTGTTATGTTTGCCTTTTTTGACCACCGCATCTTCACATTCAGGGCTTACCTAATCCAAACGGCTGACCACCTCCCTTCCCGGAGAACAATTTATGCATTCAGGTAATCGATTACGTACAGGCTGCAAGGGGAGTTCAGACTACGAAGCACTGCGAGCTGCCCAGTTAATCGATTACGTAGGCGGAACGACAAACCAGCCTCCTGCCGTTCACCTACTTCTTTGCTTCTTTCGCAACCTATCCTGCGAGCAGCAAACCACACCAGGTAATCGATTACGTAAAGGATAAACCGAATTGTAATCGCATACAACATTTGATGTCTGAATTATATGTCCTAATAATTGGATATGTCAATCCTTTATTTTGGAATCTTTCCCCACATCTTGTTTTTGCCATATAATCCGCTGCTCAGGAACCAGGGAGTTTCGGCCTCCTGCCTCTGCTCCCCGGTATTTAACTAATTCCCGTCAGCGCAGCGTGTCACGCTTCGGCCCCTCGAGTCAAGACCATACCGCCGCATACTTTTTCCGATATTTGAGATCTTCTTCGGAGTCGATCAGGGACAAGGCTGTCCGCTTGATTTCTTCCTCGTTCCTTTCGTCGTACATTTTCTTCAAGCCTGCGATGATATCATACCGAACCAATGTATAATTTTTCTCATCGGAGCACGTTCGAAAGCGATCCGCCAAATGCGTTACCACCATGCTCTTTTGCTCGGGACCTGCCAGCCCTACTTTCCAAATATTCTGCAGCGTATGCCTCGCCGTCACAAATTTCGGATCATAGGTCACCGCCCACAGCTTAGAAAAATCAGCAAGCATTCTCTGGTCCGGGTCACTCCGGGCCAAATTCGAGAGCAGCTGGGCCGCTCTGGATCTTCGGTGATTATCCCGGTCAGTTAACCATCCCAGCAGAGGTCCCCACATTTCGTAGGCCCAGTCCACTTTCGTATCCGTCGCCGCCAAAAGATTCTGCAAGGCTTCATATTGGACATTCTTATCTGCCGATTCCAATTCAGCCAACCACGTTCGGATGGATGCATCCATCTCATCATCTCCTTCAAAGAAGTGACGGTTCCATGTCTTATAGACTCGTAATCGTAATCTATTCTTCCCTTTTTCTCCCTATCATACCATGCCAACGGAAGCCTCTGTGCTAAAAGACCCTTTGAATCAGGAACATATAGACCAGCGTACCGCTCGCTATGGATAAAAGCATGCTCCGGCGCCACAGGTGAAGCAGCGCAACGACCGCAGCCGAGAGCAGCTCCCGGATCCCGCGGCTGCCGGAGAACCGATTCACATCCTTAAAACTGTATATGACCAGGAGTCCCGGGGCCGCGGCCGGCAGCACTTGGCCCAGGTACCGCACATACGATGGAGTCGGCCGGCCGGGAGGGAACAAGAGCTATCGAATTGGATTGAAATCGCCGAAATGTACCGTCTTCAGCTCGTTTCCGTCCGTTCCGTAACGGGACACAGACAAAAGGGTGCTATCCCTGCCGTCATGCCCGGCACGGATAACACCCTTGATTTACAGCTCTTATGTCCCTTTTCCTAGCTTTCGCCGGCTTCGGTATACTCCACGTTGTGGAACTGAACGTCCTGGTCTTCCCGCGAAGCCACCGAGACATTCTTCAGGACCAGGCCCTTGATATTATACGCCTTCAGTCCATACTTCCCGAGTGCGTTGACATTCTCCAGGCGGATGTTCTGCAGTGGGCTTTCCGGCAGACCGGCCATAAATACCGCATTCCCCGCATGCGTATCCAATACGATATTCTTCAAATGAATATTCCGGATCACCGAAGTGCCTTCATCGACCTCTTCTACTTTGTCGGCATCGAAATCTGCGTGGCTGTAGAACTGATCGATGTTGATCGCGCCCCTGAACCACCGGCAGTCCTCGTGTTCCAGGCTGTAGTTCGTTAAGGTGCAGTCCTCGACCGTGACATTCTCGATCACGGCGCCCCGGCCTCTCGGTGCTTTGATTGTGGCAATGCTGTACACGTCCTCGAACCGGCAGTCGCTGATCCGGACATTGCGCACACCGCCGGACATTTCGCTGCCGGTCGCAACCCCGAAGCCGCTTTTGAAGATGCAATTGCTGATCCGAATGTTCTGCGAAGGGATTCCCACCCTTCTCCCCTCTTCATTACGGCCTGACTTGATAGCGATGCAGTCGTCCTGACTGGCGATCATGGAGTTGAAAATATACACGTCGCTCGTAGAATCCGGGTTGAGCCCGTCCCCGTTAAAAATATGCTCATATCTCCGGCCCCGTTCATCCTTCTTCGTATGGATCTCTACATGATTCACACTGACCCCATTGCAGTAAATCAGATGCACGCACCAGGCGGGAGACTGCCTGACGGTAATATCCTTCAGATAGACCCCATCCACGTTTCGGAGGCAGACGGCTCTGCCCCGGAATCCCTTCTTTTCGGCCATCTCTTTGTGAAACAGAGCCATACCGTTGGCGTCGATTTTCCCTTCGCCTTCGATGATGATCTGCTCGAGCCTGCCTTCGGCCGGGTCTTTGGTGTTGATCAGGCTGGCGTAGCACAGCTGCTCCCTGCCCTCCCACCGGTACTGCATGACCGGATAATCGTCGGGATTATCGCTGCCAAGCAGGACACCGCCTTGTTCGACATACAGCGTCATGCGGCTCTTCAGGAAGATCGCCCCTGTCACGAATGTTCCCTTCGGAACCACCACCTTGCCGCCGGCCGTACAGGCATCAATAGCCGCCTGAATCGCTTCGGTGTTGATCGTTTGTCCGTCAGCCACCGCTCCGAACTCGGTAATATCGAATCGGTCTGCCTGGCCTCTGGTCGAAACCTTTATCTTGTCGCTCGGCTGGGAGATCTCTCCGCTTTGGGATACCGAACATACATACACTTCATACGCATGCGAAGCTTCCAGCCCGTTCATCGTATAATCCGTGCTGCTGCTGAGGCCATGGAGCTTCCCGTTCACATACACACGGTAGCAGGCGATTTCAGGCGCGTGCGGGGGCTTATCCCATAGGAGAGCGATGCTGGTATCGGTCTGGGAAGCCGGGGGAGACAGTAAATTGATCGGGGCAAAATCCATGGTATTCGCGGAGTGCATAGTCATGATTCCTTCCTTCATTCCTGGTCTTATGCAACAAGAGTAGCACAATATTCGAAGATATTCCCCGCCTTTTCGTGCAAATAAGACATAAACCCCGCATATATTGATACCCTAATCGGTGGTACAGCCTGTTGGGAAATGGGTATAGAGCCATCGAAAAAAACCACACCTGGAGCAGGTGCGGTCTTCCTCTTGTCACTTGGCTGCCGGGAATACAGGGGTATAGAGGTTCGGCCATTCCGGACGCTCCATCTCCGTGCCGAGATAAAATCCGGGGTGCGGCGGCTGGTTATAGCCGGTATTCTGCCAGGCCACGGCCAGCCGGTAAGTCGGGTCGTGCATCAGCGTCACAAGACGGTGCTTGGTGACATCGGTCGTCGAATAGATGCGAAGCTCGGTGCTCTCCACGCTCCGGACCATCACTTCCTCCCGCCAATCGCCGAACAGGTCGGCCTGAAGGGAAGGCGTACCTTTGGTATCGTTATTCGACAGCGTGCCGTCCAGGGTGAGGATATTGTTCAACCGGTTGTTGAGATAATCCCACTTGTCGATCTTCGGCACACCCTGCCGGGTTGGCGTTGTCGTAAAGTTATGGTCGAGCAGTTCTCTGCTCAAATCGCCGTCCCACCAGATTGCGAAGTTCGAGGATGGGATGCTGGAGGCGATCTTCTCGCCCGCCGCCGTGAACAAACCGCCGGTCGCGCTGTTCCACTCCCCGTCAATCGCCCAGACTTCTTCACCGGGATGCCTTGGGTCAATATCGGCGCTCAGTCCGCGGCCCACGTCCAGGCCGATCTGCCGCTGCCCCCACAGCACTCTGCCCGTCTTGGCATCCTTCATTTCCGCCGAATATGCAGCGGAAGTGTTCTCCTGGACCGCCCATTCTTCCAGCCCCAGCCGGTTCGGATCCAGATCGCCTACGTGCATCGCATCCCCGTGGCCGAGCCCCGAGTTCCACAGGCCCTGTCCATTGTCGTCAATCGCAGCCGGTCCGGTAATGATCTCGTCCTTCCCGTCACCGTCGACATCCGCGACAGACAGCTGGTGGTTGCCTTGGCCCTTGTAGGACTCGTTGCCCGGCGTATTCGTATCGAAGGTCCACAGCTTGGTGAGCTTGCCGTCCCTCCAGTTGTACGCCACGAACACCATGCGGGTATAATAGCCCCGCTGCATAATCACACTCGGCCGCTCCCCGTCCAGATAAGCGATGGCCGCACCGAAGCGGTCCCCGCGGTTCCCGTACGAGTCCCCCCAATCGGAGATGCTGCCTCTGGCCGGCTCATAAGCTTCCGTAGCCAGCGCTTTGCCCGTCGCTCCGTCGAATATCGTGTGATATTCCGGCCCGGTGATAATATAACCGCTTGAGTTCCGCCAATCGGCATTCGGATCACCGATCACCTGGCCCTGCCCGTCGACCGTGCCGTCCGCGGTTCGGAAGGTGACTTCGGCTTTGCCGTCCCCATCCAGATCGTAGGCCATGATGTCAAGGTAATGCGCTCCTGCACGGATATTGCGGCCGAGGTCGATCCTCCACAGGAAGGTACCGTCCTGCTTGTAAGCATCTACCAGGGTATGGCCCGTATACCCGCTCTGCGAATTGTCCTTGGAATTCGTCGGGTCCCACTTCAGGATGATTTCATATGCGCCGTCCCCGTCGAGATCGGCCGTCGTGGCGTCGTTCGCCCGGTACGAATACGCCTGCCCGGTTGGCGTAACGCCATCGGCCGGTTTGCGGAGCGGTATACTCAGATTGGCCGAATCCCATACCTTCACGGTTGGGGATTGATTCTGCTCCCTGCCGCCCACTACGGTCCGGACAAAATAAGTAGAACCGCCGGTGCCCTTTTTATCCTCAAAGTTCGTGCTGCCGGTAATCGGGGCGCTGTTCACCTTGATCCCATCGCGGTAGAGGTTGAACGCGGCGTTCTTGGGGTCCGTTCCCAGCAGGCGCCAGCCGACATAGACGCCTCCCGGCTTCTTCATAGCAATCAGACCGCGGTCCAGGCTCTCCATCTGACGGGGTGGGAGCTTCCTAGGCGTTTCCTGAACCGTGACTCCGGACGACTCCGTGCCGTCCGCGTAGTAGCCTTTGACGACGAAGGAGTAAGGCGTGCCGTTCGTCAGACCGCTCACCGTCGAGACGTACGTCCCTTGGGGCACCGTATCGACCAGCGTTAAGCTCCGGTCTCCATTGACTCTATAAATGCGGGCTTCCCGGTAAGTGGGATCGACCGTTTCCTCCCAGCCGATCTTGACCTTCGAATCATCAGGCAGGGTGGATACATGTTTGAGGTTCGGCGATGGCTCCAATCGGGTCACGCCGATCGTATAGGTTCTCGAAATATCCGTGTATACCGCGGAAGCAACGTTCACCGCAATGCTTGTGACCGTATCCGCGAGGGGAACGGACACAGGAGTGCCGCTTGCAGCACCAGTCTCTCCCACCTTCATCGTAACGCCGACCGGATTACCGGCCGTTGGTGTGACGGAAAGCTGAGTCGTAGAATACGGGACATCAAGTGAATACGCTTCCACATTGGGATCAAAGGAAGGAACCAGTTGCGGAGTAAAGCCTTCGGCAGTTAGCTGCAGTCCGCTCAGAGACAGATCGAGTGAAGTAACGCGGACGTTCGTGAGATGGATGGTTCCGCCGTTCGTATTCAGATAGAATCCGAAGCTGCTGACCCTCGTTCTGCTGCTGTAGAACGGTTCATTCCAATCAGCGACGACAGCTCCCGTATGGAGATCCGTAATCGCCGTTCGATACGTTTGTTTCGGGACATTGAACTCGTACTTGAAGCGGTACCAATGCGATGTATCGTAGCTGATCTGATAGGCCGTCGAGTCTCCCCGCTTGATCAGTCCGGAGCTAAGGCTGTAGTTCAGAGCAGCCGCGCCCGTCGCGTTGACCTTGCCGTCCATCACATAGAAGCTTGCTCCCTTGCTGGTAGGGATGTTGGCATCGAACTCCAGAATCATCCCGCCGCTCTGAGCCGCAAACCGCTGCCCCACATAAATCGATCCGGTGGTGTTGTTCGTGAACGATGCGTACGTTCTTCCGGTCACCGTATCCTCAACAACCGTGACCTCAGGCGTATTCCCCTCCTTGGACCAGGCGTTTCCACTTCCTGCGGTCAACGGGCCGGGCGGATAACTGCTGAAATCCTCGTCCACCAGGACGGTGTCCGCAGCAAGCGCAGGCGGGGGAATGACCGGGAGAACAAGCGACACCGTCAACAACACCGCCAAGATCTTCAGCCATTTCGTGCCGCGCGCCCTAAGTGGCTTTGCATGACTATACATTATTCCGATCCTCCTTATCGTGAGCTGGCTTGCACTGCATTTCCGTTATGCTGTTTCCTTGCTGCACTCTCCTTCTCGGCCGCATCTTGAAGGAACAGGCCGACATCCAGACTGCTCTCCCCCTCCTTCCGGGCAAAGTGGTCCTGCCATGAACCGGATACCAGGTACCGCCGACACCTAGATTACCATGATCGGACCACCCGGCAAATAATCATCTGAGATGATTATCTTTCCGTTCATGATCCTACCGTTCAACGGGTTGAACCGGCTCCTTCGCTTTTCTGTAGTATAACGGTGCATGACCGGTTACCGCCTTGAACACCCGGCCGAAATGCGTAATGCTGCCGAAGCCCACTTTCTTGGCAATCAGGTTGACCTTCAGGGTGGAGCGCTCCAGCAGCTTCTTCGCTTCCTTGATCCGGACGCTGTTCACATATTCCACGAAGGTGAAGCCCGTTGCTTCCTTGAAGAATCGGCTCAAGTAATAGGGACTCACGTAGAAGGTATCCGCCAGCAGATTCAGGGACAGTTCATCCATATAGCGGCTGTTGATATACTGCACGATCTCCGAAATTCTCTCATGCATGGGGCTCGGGGACACCAGCGGCTCCATGGTGTTATGCCGGAGCAGCCGGCAGCAGGTGATGAGCAGCTGCAGAACCAGCGTCTGGGCATACATCTCGAATCCGGGCTTCCGCTCCTGCATCTCCTGGATTACACCGTGCACCAGCGCGTCGACTGAAAGCCGGTCATGCAGGGAGCAGGGGACGATCAGGTAATCCTTCTCGAACAGCGGCTGCAGAATCTCGTTATAGCCCCCTGCCGTCATCATATCCTGTTCATGCATATTCACGATAAAGCGCTCATGCATCGGCATCTCCGCATTGGTCGTCCGGTGCAGAATATTCGGAGCGATGATGACGAGATCGCCTTCGCGGATCACCATCGTCCGGTCTTTAATAAAGAATTCTCGCTTCCCGGACATGAGATAGTAAATTTCATAGGTGCTGTGAAAATGGCTGTCCGGCATGTGATGGCTTAACGCCTTCCGGTGGGATACGATGAATGTTCCCCTGTCGTTGTGAAAATGAAGATCCTCCAACGAGAGCCTCTCCTCTCCTTCCGTTCGTTCCTTGATTATACCGCAAAATATAAGAAGAAATAGACGATAACGGCAATAAATGTACATATCCAAGTGCTATGATAGAGCTAAGATCAAAAAGGAGGAAGGAAAATCCATGAACTCATCCGTATCCACGCTGACCCCCATAGAATGGGCCGAGAAGGCCTGCGAGGCGCTTATGGCCAAATTCGAGCCCGAGCTGCTTCCGCCGGACCGGTTCCATTACCATCAGGGCGTCTTCCTGTCCGGGATGGAAAAATGCTGGCGGCAGACTGGGAATCCCAAGTATTACGACTACATTAAAGGCTGGGTGGACAGCCAGGTACTCGCCGACGGCAGCATCAAGAAGTACAAAACCGATGAACTGGACGATATTCAGCCGGGCGTGCTTCTCTTTAACCTGTTCGAGCAAACAGGTGATGAACGATACAAGAAAGCCTTGTACACGCTGGTCCCCCTGTTAAAATCCTGGAGAACCAATCCGTCGGGCGGGTTCTGGCATAAGGGACATTATCCGAATCAAATGTGGCTCGACGGATTATATATGGCCGGGCCGATTGCCGTTCAGTTCGGCAAGACGTTCGGGGAGAGCGAATATTTCGACATGATGACCTATCAGGCTCTCCTGATGGCCAAGCACACCAAGGACCCACGCACCGGGTTACTGTATCACGGCTGGGATGAAACCAAAGAGGCCGCGTGGGCCGACCCTGTGACCGGCCTCGCTCCGGAATTCTGGGGCCGTGCCATCGGCTGGTATCCGGTCGCCCTGCTCGAAATGTTCGAGTACCTGCCGGAGGATCATCAAGACAAAGCCGCGCTGACCGCCATCCTGCAGGATCTGCTCGACGCCCTGACGAAGTTCCAGGACCCGGCGACCGGATTGTGGTATCAGGTGATCGACAAGGGAGACCGTCCGGATAACTGGCTGGAGAATTCCTGCTCCTCCTTGTTCGTGCATGCCATTGCCAAAGCAGTGCGCTTGGGTTACCTGGACGCCAAGTATCTCGAGTACGCCTGGAAAGGATATCAGGGTGTGATCGATACGCTGAAGTTCGACGAGAATGACCGCGTCGTCATCGGCAACATCTGCATCGGCACGGGGATTGGCGATTACGCCCACTACATCGCCCGTCCTACCAGCGAGAATGACCTGCACGGTGCAGGCGCCTTCACCCTCATGTGCGTGGAGATGAGCCAGGCGCAGCCTGCGGGGCAATAAGACGAAAAGCTGAAGCCCGATTCACGGGCTTCAGCTTTTTTTTAGGCTATAGGCTTCCTCTGCGGCCGGAACTTAACAGACGTACCGGTCCGAGCAAACCGGACGGCAGAGACCGGCCGTCGTAACGGTTCGCCAGGCTGTTCGTGACGGATACGCGCAGGATGTTCCATCCTTGCTGCAGCTCGCTCCCCACGTCAAACACATAGGGACTCCACATCCGGACACCCGCTTCCCGGCCGTTCACGGTTAACCGGACCAGCTCGTGTGCGTCCCCCAGATCGAGCTGAAGCTCCTCCCAGCCCGCCGGATCTTCCAGCTCGAAACGTTTCTCATACGTAACCGTCCCGGAGTAATGCGCCATGCCCTCCCAACCGGTCCAGGAGGATAGTGCCGGGAGCTCGCCGGTCCACGGTCCTTCGATCACACGCCAGCCTTCGGATAAGTCTTGAACTTCCTCGGTCTTACCTGGATGCTCATCCGCTGCCGCAGGATTGGAATGAGGATCCACGGCGATGACCAGGCATTCTCTGCGCTCCACGGTGACAGGAACGATCTGGCCTTCCGGGATAGGCTGTATCCCTGCCGGACTGCATTCCCCTGTCCAAGGCCGCCAATATTCCGCATGACCTCTCTGCTTCATCCGAAGCGTTCCCTCGTAACGGGCTTCGCCCTCATTCACGATGACGTAGAAGGGGATGCCGTTCTTCGTCACGCGGCTGATTCGCACTGCATCCGACGCGGGTTCGAGCGAGACCTCTCTTCCGATCCTGCGCTCCAGCACATCGGGAATTTCCTCCGCCCGTTCCACGCGAACCTGACCGATCTCCCTGGTGAATCCGCTGCCTTCTCCCAGCTCGATGACCAGGCCGCCCTGTCCCGCGAACGTCTCCAGCACCTGCCGGCTGTCCGGCGTCAGCCATCTGCCGTCCTCAATCAAGACGGTTTCATAGCGGTAACCGGCAATGCTGAGCGTCCCGTCCTTGCACTCGCAGGAACCGCGCAGAAGGCTTTCCTCCAAGTAGTTGAACTCGATCTGCCCCTCATACAGCGGCTTCACGATCTTCCAGGGCAGATACGCAGCCCCTGCGAGCACCGCAACGTTCGCACCGTTCCTGCTGTCCGTCATGAGCCAGCTCATCCGCTTGATGTACCTCGAGAACCGGGCGTACTCCGGCCACCAGATATTATGCGGCCCGACATCCGGCGGACGTTCGTCCCTGCGTTCTCCCCGGATGGAGTAATAAAAAGCATGCGGGGCGATCAGATTGACGCCGCGGACAAACAGCCAGTCCAGGTACCATTTCATATGGTCCGCACTCAGCGACCAGCCTCCCTCGATCCCGCAGACACCGAAGCATTCGTTCAGATTCCTGCGCTTGCCCCGATGACGCGCGCTGTCGGACGAGCACTTGCCCATCGTACTGTGTACGCCGGTCAGCCCTCTCTCTGTCTCCGGGGCAATATATCTCCACACGACATCCTGACCTGGAATGTGAAAAGGCTCCAGCAGCCCGATGTCGTCACTGCCTGCCGGATGGCCGGTCAACCCGATCCCGTGCGCTTCGCACCAATCGGCGAGCGGCTTGTAGTAGGTTCGGGACAGCCGGCTGCGAACCACGGTCTCAAAGGCTTCGCGGACGCGTTCCGTGTCCTCTCCGGCATCATACCACAGCGCCGCCAGATCCTCTTCCAGGCAGCCGCTCCCGAGAAATTCTCCGATGAGCCCCCGGGTCCAGGGCTTGATCCCCTTCGTATGCCCGCGGCCGAGCAGATCCGGCTCGTCCGTGAACATCGCGATTACCGTGGTGCCAAAGCAGCGGCTGAGCTTCCGGTAATAAGTCTCGTGCGTGAGCCGGATGAAGGTCTGCACCGCCTCCGGGTTCAGCAGGTCGGCGGCTGCGGGCGCATCGGGCTCCCCATCGTCCTGGCCCGGATGAACCCCGCGGATGGTTCCTCCCGAAGGGGTATCGACGAAGAGCAGGACCGACCAGCTGCCGGGGGCTGGAGGCGTGAACCTCACGCGGCCTTGTTCGATCCCGAGCACCAGCGTGAGCTCCGCCTCGATCTCTCCTTCGGCAAGCTTGCGAACCGCCAGCGCCGAGACGACGGTGTCCCCCGGCGGCAGTACCACCGGGATCTCTAAGGGTTCTCCCTCCCGGCACGGGTACTCTCTCAGCTGCAGTCCCCGGCTGGCATAGCCCGGGTTATGCTTTACGACCATCCCGCACGCAGATCCCGAAGGGTACATGCCTTCGTCATACAGGATGACCCGCATGCCGAGCCTGTCGGCTTCGGCCACAGCCGCTTCCACCAGCTCCATATACGCTTCCGACAAATAGGGCATCGAACGCGGAAGCCCCATCCGCGGATGAATCACGAAGCCGTCCACTTCCTTCGAATGAAAATCGTGAATTTGCCGGATGATTTCCTCCCGGGACAGCTCGTCGTTCCAGAACCAGAACGGAATCGGGCTGTACTCCGCAGGGGGAGCGGCGAACTGCCTCTTCATAACATCGAATTCGTGCATACCTTGTACCTCGTTATCCTGGATTGTTTGCTGATTCCCATCATGCACGGATCTTGATTCATACAAAGAGAGAACCGCCGGATCTCCCTGAACGGTTCCCCCGGCGATTCTCCAATTCTCTCTTACCGCTTCTGGGAACGGGCGTAAGCATCCTCATAGATCTTGACCACTTGGTCGATTCCCATCGATTGAATCGTTTGGGTGAATTTGTCGTACTCGGAGAGCGGGATCTTCCCTGTCACGAACTTGGTCATCATCTCGTTCACATACGTCGTGATCGGGTTCAGGACGGAAGCGCGGATGCGGGACTCGTCTTCCGTGAACCGCAGATAGGTAGGAAGCGCAAGGGAATCATCGGCTTTCATCCATGCCTCATTCGCCTCCTTCTGCCCCGGGAAGGACATCAGGGCGTCCAGATACCGGCCGTCCTGGTTCATCGGACCGTCCATGACCGAGAGCGCGTAGGAGGCAAGCGCCTGGTCATAAGTCAGCTTCGGATGCTTCAGGATGGTATCCGTGAATTTGACCGCATCGCCTTCCTTCGTATAGCTTTCTCCTTCAATGCCGAAGTTGAACAGTTCATGCCCCTGCGGGCTGTAGTTGAAGTCCATCCACTGCACGATGTATTTGATCTTGTCTTCCTCTGCGGAAGACGTTATCGCTTCCCCGTACGACAGCACCTTCATGTCCAGGTCGTCCTTGGAATACGGCTTCCCTGCAGGTCCGATCGGCTGCGGCACCCCCGTCAGATTGAACTGGGGATTCGTATCCTTCATCAGGTTCATGTATTTCCCGATCCCGCTGAAGACGCCTGCGCCGAACGTACCGGCCAGATGGTTCGTTATTTTATAATCGATCGCCTTGCCGTCATTGGTGATGATTTCCGGGTCAATGAGCCCTTCGCCATACCATTTGACCATGGTCTCCAGGAACGTCTTATATTCGGGCTGCAGCGGTCCGTAGACGACTTTGCCGTCTTTGAACTGCAGGCCGCCGATGACGCCGAAGGCCGGAGCAAACTCGTGGAGCCTGTTCAGGCTGCCGGCGCTCGAGCCGGTATACGGAAGCTCGTCCTTCTTCCCGTTTCCGTTGGGATCGTTCTCCCGGAATGCCTTCAGCACGGTATACCACTCGTCAATGGTCGTCGGCACTTTCAGCCCGAGCTTGTCCAGCCAGTCCTTCCGGATAATCTGGCCCGCGGTGGCATTGAGCTTTCTGCCCTCCGAACGGATGTAGGGGAACATATAGATCGTCCCGTCGTCCAGCGAGATCTGCTTCTTGATGTCCGGATCGGACTCGATCAGCTTCTTCAGGTTCGGCGCATAATGATCGATGTATTCGTTCAGACGGATGATCCGGCCGTCTGCCAGCATCTTCTCCGGACCGCCCACCGCGTCATACCAGTTATAATAAATGACGTCCGGCATGTCGTTCGTAGCCACAAGCAGGTTGAACTGGTCCTTCTGCTGTCCGAGCGGCGGATGCGTCCATTTGACCTGGATGCCCGTCAGTTCTTCCTTCTTCTTGTACGCTGCGATTCCGCCGAAATTCTGCAGCGATGCCGTTACCTTGGCGTCGTTGGCCCGCCAGTACTCTATCGTGACCGGTTCCTTCGTAATCGGCAGCGGAATCGAGGTGAGCTTCTCCCCCTCGATTGGCGTGGAATTCGTGCCCGCTTCCCCGCCTTTGTCCGCGCATCCGGTCAGGGTGCCTGCGGTTAATACGGTGCTGCAGGCGATCAGCATCAGCTTTTTCTTCATGTACAACATCCTCTCCATCTTGGTGTTTACGTGCCCGATTAGAGTTCCATGTGTTGCTCGATTATTGTTTAACAGCGCCGACTAAAGCCCCTTGGACAAAATACTTCTGGATGAACGGATACACCATAACGATCGGAAGCGTGGAGATGATAATGGTGGCATACTTGATGTTCTCGCCGATGGCATAGCCCGTATCCGCCCCGGGGCCCATGGACTCCATGCTGCTGCTGAGCAGGATGTCTCTCAGCACGATCTGAATCGGATATAATCCCTGATCCCGCAGATACAAGAGAGGTCCCATATATTCATTCCAATGGTCCACCGCGTAATACAGGGTCATCACCGCGAGAATGGCCTTGGAGACCGGCAGCACAATCCGGAACAGAATCGTAAAGTCGTTGGCGCCGTCCAGCCTCGCCGATTCGATCATCTCATTGGGGATACTCTCGAAATTCGTCTTCATGATAATAAAGTAGAAGGTGCTGATCGCCGCGGGAAGGATAAGTGCCATCCGGCTGTCGACCAGCCCCAGATTCTGCACGAGCAGGAACGTAGGGATCATGCCTCCGCCGAAAAACATGGTGAAGGTGATGAGCTTCATCATGAACTTGCGGCCGTACAGATCCGCTCTCGAAAGCGCATAAGCCGCAAGCGAGGTCATCAGCAGATTCACGGCCGTGCCGACCGTGACATAAAACAACGTATTGATATACCCGCTGTATACCTTCGGGTTCTGCAGCACCTGCTTGTAAGCCTCGAGCTGGAAGCCTTCGGGCAGGAACATAAAGGATCGGTTGCGCAGCAGCGCATCCGGATCGCTGACGGAGGAGTTGAAGATATAAAGCATGGGATAGACCGAGATGAAAATGACCAGCAGAAGAAGCAGCGTGTTCAACCCGTCAAATATGCGTTCGCCAACCGTTGGTTTCATAGCCTCTTGGTCCCCCCTACCACAGACTCGACGAATTGGCTTTGCGGCTGATGGCGTTCGCGATCACGAGGAACGCAAAGTTGATGACGCCGTTAAACAAGCCGATGGCCGTCGAATACGTATAGTTCGCTTCCAGCACACCCGAACGGTACACGAACGTGGATATCACGTCGGATACTTCGTAGGTGGAGGCGGTTTGCATCAGCAAAATCTTCTGAAAGTCCGCGTTCATGACGGCGCCGAGGCGCAGGATCAGCATGATGATCATGGTCGGCATGATGCCCGGTATCGTGACGTGAAGCAGCTGCTTCCACCGGCCGGCACCATCCATCTTGGCCGCTTCGTAGAGCTGGGAATCGATATTCGCCAGTGCCGCCAGGAAGATAATGGAGGCCCATCCCGCTCCCTGCCAGATATTCGATAAGACATACATCGGCCGGAACATGTCCGCTTCCGTGAAGAACATGATCGGCTGGAGACTGAAGAACGAACGGATGATGTTGAACAGGCCGCCGTCCAGCGCGGAGAACGCGTTGAGCATCCCCACGACAACCACGACCGAGATAAAGTGCGGCAGATAGCTTACGGTTTGTACCGTGCTTTTGAACCACTTATGCCTCACTTCATTGAGCAGCAGAGCCAGAATGATCGGAGCCGGAAACCCGAATACGATGCTGAGCATGCTCAGGATCACCGTATTGCGAAGCAGTCTCCAAAAGTAGAAGCTGTTGAAAAAAGAAGTGAAGTTGTCAAAGCCGACCCACGTCCCCGCAAGAATGCCTTTGACCGGACTGTAGCTCTTCTGAAATGCCATCAGCAGACCGTACATCGGTCCGTAATGGAAGATCAGGTAGTAAGCGAGCACAGGCACCAGCATCAGGTACAGATACTTGTTCCGGATCCATTCCTTCTTCAAAAAGGCAAACCTGCCTTTGGGGGCGGCGATGCCTTTCGCCGTTATAACCTCATGTCTTACATCCACTGTTTCTAACCTCCCGTTGACAAGCTGGTAGTCGCCTTGCTGGTTCCCAGATTATCACGCGGGGGCTTCCCCGAAAATAATCAGATGATTTGATTATGGGTCCTGGAGGCACTGAAGGGCTCCAAGCTGCAATCATCCGAGATGACTAGGCCCAGGGGGAGAAACAAGGAAGGCTGATCCCGACCACCCGATCGGAATCAGCCTCAGTTCGGACACGGGGCCGGGCGGAGCTGCTCCCGGTCATCGGCAGCCGGCTTACCTCCAGCCTGCTGAACGGCACTTCGTTTGGAGGGATGCGCTTCCACAACGCCAACGCTCCCTTTACTTATTCACCCCTTGAGCCGCCTTCTGTTCCGGCTTCTCTTTCGCATGGCGTGTCCGGTATTCCCCCGGGGTCATGCCGTTCATCTTTTTGAACACCCGGATGAAATTCTGTGAGTTATTGTAGCGGAGCTTTTCGGCAATGTCGGATATTTTGAAATCCGTCGTCTCCAGCAGCTCTCTCGCCTTCTCCATGCGCAGCGCAATCAAATATTCGGAGAAAAACATCCCGACCTCCACCTTGAACAAGTGGCTGAATTGGGATACCGGGATGGAGATCATGGACGCAAGCTGCGGCATGGACAGGTCCGTATCATAGTGCTCATGCATATAATCCAGGGCCTTCTGGATGGTGCTGTGGTTGCGGCTGGCCGTTCTCGTATTGATGTGCCCGACCATCGGCGGATAGACCTCCGCCTTCAGCCAGCCCACGATTTTGTCCGAAGTATTCAGTTCATTCAGCCGCTCGTAGAGATTGTAGTCATGAACCCGGGTACTGTTCGGATCGATCTCGTACAATCCCCGGAGGGAAGCGGCGATGAGCTGAATGAACGACTGGCGGACATGCTCATGGCTCACGATCTCCGCCCTCAGCGCCTGCGCGAAATCGTCCAGCAGCGTGCTGATCTTGTCCATATTCGCCAGCTTCAGACAGGTCAGAAGCTGCTGCTCGAGGTCATAAGGATACGCGAACGAGGAGGTCTCCGCCTTGATCTGCCCGACGAACAGGACCCTTCCGCTGCCTTCGACGAGCTGGTACTTCAATGCCTCCAGCGCTTCCCCGTAGGAGGTCCTTACCTGTCCGAGCCCTTCGTAGCTGCGCCCGATCCCTATGGTTACCGTAATATGAAGCAGACTTTCCGCCACGCTGCGGATCTCCTCGGCCACCAGGAACGACTTCGTCTTGAGATCGGCCAGCGACGGTTCTTCCGCGTCATGATTGATGAGAATGGCAATATGCCCGTTATGCATCCGGATCACCAGTCCCTCGGCATGATGACTGATCATCTCTTTGGAAATGTTAATCACGGCATAATGAAAGAGGTTGGAATCCTGCTCCGTATGTCCGCGAGTGTTGTCGAGTTCAATACAAAGAACGGTATAATAGGCATGCTGCACCGGGATGTTATAGTATTCCGCACGTTCGATCATGCTGCTGTGGAACGGCTCGGTCAGCAGGTTCTGAATAAAGTTGGCACGCAGCAGCGGCATCGACTCCTGAATCTGTTCCCTGAGAATTTCGTTATTCTCATGCAGCGAGTCGAAATAATGCCGGATCACCGCGAATTCATTCTGGCTGTGAGGCGCTTCCGCCAGCCCGCCCTTGTTCTTGATGAGATCCATCAAGGACTGCAGGGCACGGTACCACCGTTTGGATAGCACCCCGGTCGCCGTTACGCTGATCAATACAAGCAGGAGACAGATGAGGAACGTCGTTTGCTTGATTTTTTGCAGATGCTGAGTCAGATCGCTGTAGGGGATCATCGTGACATACTTCCAGCCGTTATAATTCGACTTCAAATAATTGATGGACATGGGGCTTCCATCGACCTGCTCCGTCATGAGCATCTCGCGCTCATCGGAATTCATCAGCTCCTGAAAAAATGGATACTGCGCGAGCGGGTTCTGCAGAAGACTGCTGGAGCCATCCGCAAATACGTTGCCGCTCGGGGTGACGATCACGAGCTCTCTGGAGCCCAGTTTCATGTTGCTGAACACGCGGAAGAAAGCCGTGTCGTTCAAATTGACGATCAAATAGCCTGCCGGCGTTTGGCCCGAGGTATTGATCCGCCGCACGAACGTCACCTGGTGGAAGCCATCCCGGACGAGCTCCGACTCCAGCTTATGATCAAGCCAGACTTTGGAGGGATTCAGACTGACGGCCTCCCTTACATACTCCGGCAGCACCTCTTCCCCCACCAGGCCCCGGTTCGGCGACACGACAAGATGCTGATCCGGCCGGTAGAGGTAGACCGCGTCTATATCCTCGATCAATACCTGTATGGAATTGAGAAGGGTCATCGTCAGCCCCAGGGTCTCAAAATCCTCTTCCGGATTCGATAAGGAAACAAACCGCGAAAGCGTCGGATTCACGGCGTTCTGAAGGGCTATCTTCTCGAGCGTGATCAATTTCTCGTCGATCCGCTGCTGGATCTGCAGCATCGTCTGCCGGTTGGCCTCCCGGATCTCCTCGATAAATCGGCCGCTTGCGGTGAAGTAGGCTACGGCTCCCATGATCAAGACCGGAACCGTGGCAAGCAGCGAAGCGATAATCAGCACTTTTCTGAGCTCAGGTTTGGATCCGGATGCCAAAGGTGTCCACAGTTTGCTGAGCATGGTTCTCCCCACCTATCTCTGATGACAAAATGAGGAAGAACCACCTGGATCCCCGGGTGATTCTTCCCGCCGAAACTATATCGCGCTGACCAGCTCCCTGTTCTGGAGCAGGGCCACCAGATAGGCCAGTGTCAACCCCTGCCCCCAGCCTTGAACCCTTTTCTTCGAAATGACCTTGTAATCATCCGCGGAATACATGACCGCCGTACCGGCCGAGACATTCCGGACCGAACCGTCTTCGTCGATATTGGCCAGGATGCCCTTATAGGCCTTGGCCATGTAATTCTGATGCAGCGGATGGGCATAGATGGTCATCGCCGCAGCAATGCCCGCGGAGGCCGAAGTCTCCTCATACGAGGTTTCATCGTTCAGTACCGTCCGCCACAGCCCGTCAGGGGTCTGCAGTCGGACGAGGGCGCTCAATTGGTCGCCGAGGGCCCCGCCGAGCTGCATCCACATCGGCATGAAGGGGTTCAGCATCTTGTGCGCCTGCGCCATCGTATAAGCGGCCCACGCATTGGCACGCCCCCAATAAATGCCCGAGAGATGGTCTTGTCTTACATTATCCCAGGCATGATAGAACAGATTCGTCTTCGTATCCTGCAAATATTCTTCGTGCCAATAGAATTGGTTGAGGGCATCCTCGATATATTCCTTGTTGTCGAGCTTAAAGCCAAGGCGAAGGAGAAAATAGGCCGCCATGAACAGCGTATCCGCCCACGCCTGCTCCGGAAAGTCATTCTTGGAGGATACCGTGTGCTGGAATACGCCTTCGCCGAACCGGATCGCATCCTTGCGCAGGTACTCGGCCTTCATGAGAGCCAGATCCAGGTACTTGGCGTCGCCTGTGGCTTCATGCAGGGTCAGCATGGTGTGTCCCATGGCGCACGAATTGACCATAAGGGTCGGCAGCCCAAGCTCCAGATATTCATCCACCCACTTCACCAGAAAATCAATATACTCCTGGTTGCGGGTGACTTCCCAGGCTTTACTAATGCCGTAATAAGCCACCCCGCAGGACCAGTTCCATGTAAAATCCATATTCATCGTTCTGCGGACAACCCGGTCAAGCAGCTCCTTTACTTCTTGCTCATCGCATTCGAACTTTCGCATTCCATCCATCTCCCGTTGTCCTGGGCTATCCAGGATATGTATTCATCTAGGCCCTCGGTATGCTGATGCGTCTCGGATTGCTGTCTACCCGGGGCAGACTCTGTCTACTATTCTACCATCCGGCGGCTGGCGATTCACCTAAGAAACATGACCAGAGATTGAAGGTTCCTCTCCCGGATGCCTTCCACCACCAATTCGGCGATCCGGAGACTGCCGCGCTCCTGGAAGTGGGTGTTATCCTGAATGCCGCCTGCATAGTTCATCCATTCCCCCGGCCCGCCCCAGAGGAAGATGGACTTTGTCCCTTCCGGGCCCAGCTCTTCGAACAGCCGCCTGCTCTTCTCGGCCAGATCGATAAGCGCAACCGCTTCCTCTTCCGCCAGCTGCCTCACGGCGTCAAGATACGCGTCATGGGTGTTCTTGAGCTTCCCCGAATCATCGAAGTAGCGGCGGTGCACGGAAGTGACGAGCACCGGCACGGCTTTCCTGGAACGCGCGGCATCGATATACCTGCGCAGATGCTCCGGGTAGGTGGTCGCAGGGTCGGTATGACGCGGCTCATCCCACTTCTGGTCGTTATGCCCGAATTGAATGAACAGGTAGTCCCCTTCCTTCAGCTCCTCCTCTATCGCAGCCAGACGTCCCTCCGCTATAAAACTCTTGGAGCTGCGCCCGCCCGCAGCGTGATTGGCGACCGCCACGTCGTGCCTGAAAAAGCACGGCAGCATCTGCCCCCAGCCGGAGAAGGGAAACCCCTTCCCGCTCGAATCCGTAACCGTGGAATCCCCCGCAAGAAACAGCGTAATCTGCTCTCCGGACGGCGTAATCTCCAGGGCATTGATGCGCGGGGCGATGCCGCTGAAGCTGAGCTTGAGCTGCCCTCCCCGCACGTTCACAGCAAACTGCTCGAATGCATATTGACCCGCCACCGTGCGGATCTCCCGAAGCACGAGCCGCTCTCCGTTGGTCTTCACCGTGGTGCAGGTCGGTGCCCAGGCATCGCCCGCCGTCAAGCTGACGAGATAATTGCCATCCTTCACATCGACCGCGAAAGCGGCGCCAAACGGGATGCAGAAGTCCCCGGTCAGCGGCTGCTCTTCCCTCCTTCGGTAAGTGATACCCAAGCCATCGACAAAGCCGTACCCCTTCTCCGAATCGTAAAGATCCGCTTCGGTTACCTTGGTATATCCGTTCTCTACGGCGCCCCCCGGACCAAAATCAAACCGCAAACTCATCCCCGTCTCCTCCGCACATCCTGCGTTGTAGTGGAAAGCGGCATGCCCCATAGAACCATGGCATGCCGCGGTCTTTCATGATGTTGAAGCTCTTGGCATTGCGCTCCCAGCTTATCACACCAGGCGCCGACCGGAAATAATCATATCAAATGATTATGACGGATACCGGGTTTGCTTGCTTTATTGCTTCCCGAAACACATCAATAATCCTACTTTTTCCAAATAATCCAATCGCGTTACATCTTTTATATCTTTCTGTCCGGATGCGTTAACCATGACAGCACTTGTCGTATTATGATGATAAGCTCGTTTTGCATGATCAACATATCTATATAGAGGAGGCAGTCATGAATAGGGATCGAGCTGCTATGAAAGCTGCAGTTCTTCACAGATTTGGCGGTCCGGAAGAATTGACACTACAGGAGATCGATGTGCCTGAGATTGGACCGGAGGACGTATTGATTCAAGTTGCTTACGCCGGTGTCGGAGAGTGGGACGCCTTCGAACGTCAAGGCGGATACGCAGCGATGCTGGGCTTGAACACGGAATTTCCCTACATTCTCGGTTCTGAAGGTGCCGGCACGGTTGTCGCTCGAGGGGAGAAGGTATCGAATGTGAATGTGGGAGACCCGGTCTACGCTCCGGCTTTTCTGAATCCCCATGGCGGCTTCTATGCTGAGTACGCTGCCGTCGAATCGAAATATGTGTCCCGTATACCCGAAGGACTTACCAAACAAGAAGCGGCGGTGATATCAGGTGTCGGAATTACGGCACTGCGCGGGCTGGAGGATGTGCTTCAGCTGCGGCAAGGAGAGTCTGTTCTGATCTTCGGCGCCAGCGGCGGAGTTGGACATATTGCCGTGCAGTTGGCGAAGGCTATGGGGGCTCATGTATTCGCGGTTGCTTCGGGTGATGACGGCGCAGCGTTCATGAAGAAGCTTGGCTGCGATGCTGCTGTAAACGGCAAGGCTGTGGATATCACTTCGATGGCAAGAAAATTTTCGCCCTCCGGATTCGATGCGGCTCTTTTTACCGCAGGGGGTGAGGCGGCCGATGCTTCTGTCCGCTGTCTCCGTGATGGCGGACGACTCGCCTATCCGAATGGGATACACCCTGAGCTGCGGATCCCCCCTGGAATCACAGCTGCAGGATATAACGGCGATCCAGACCCCGAGATTATTGCCCGACTTCACCGTTATATTTTACAAAGAAAGTTAACCGTTCAGATCAGTCAAATGTTTGCTCTTAAGGATGCCGATAAGGCTCATACCGCCCTCCATCATCATTACTTAGGGAAAATAGGCCTAGAGGTGAATCCATAACGAAAATCCGTTTGTTATTCACGCACTGGGGGCCCCCGCCAAAAGGACCGCTGCAAGAAAGACAATCTGCAGTACGATTCGGAGCAGAAGCTTGGGTACAGGTCTTCCCCCAATCGATAATTGTTCCCTGGCCGCCCGCACATTCGCCGGGAACATAGCGACCAATAGCACGGCCAGACCTATCGAAGCCACCTTAGAGGTAGCGGTGAACAAGATGCCTATAGCGCCGGCAACCTCCAACAACCCGGTGACCGTCACGATCAGATCCGGCCTGGGAAGAGCCGGCGGAACCATACGGATCAGGTCAGGGCGTCTGGTCCCCCAATGAGCGGAGGCCGTAAGCATGAACATGACAGCCACTGCGCCCTGAAGCGAGGAATGCCATTCATCGAAATAGGAAAGGCCGATAAAACCAAGAATCCTGAACAGCAGACAAGCTGCGACCAGCGCATAAAATGGCAGCATTAGAACACTCCCTTTATCATGGATCGTGAACGAGAAACCATGTGGATCGACCTTATCGGGATTTTAATAGATCGATAATAAACGCCGTGAAGTCGTCCGCCTTAAAAACAGGCGCTGTACCTGGAATAGAGGAGCGGACACGCAAACCGAGCGTCAGAAGGACAAACATATCGGCTGTTTTGGCGGCATCGACCGATTCCGGAATAACGCCGTTGCGTTCGCCGGTTTCAATCCACAGTCTGGATAAAAACACGGACCGTTCATAATACTGCTTGAGCGCTTCAGCGATAATAGGCTGTTCCTCCTTTCCGAGCAAATACAACAGCACTTTGTTCGCCACTTCCTGAGCATTTTCATATGCCGAAATACTCTCTGCGATCTTTAGCATAGGCTCTTCGAAGGTACGTCGGCCTTGCTCCACTTCGTTCATAAAACGTTCGTGCGTCTCTTCGAGCCGCTCCTGCAGCAGCCAGACAAAAATTTCATCCTTTGTCTTCACATAGTGGAAAATAGCTCCCTTGGACAAGCCTGACTTATTCATGATGTCCTTCATCGTAATCGAATGACATCCTTTTTCCGTTACCAGCTCTTTCGTCGTATCAAGCAAAAGTCTGATGGTTTGCTGCCTGCGTTCCTCTTGTTTCAATACGGACCCCTCCTAAGTGTTTATTCCAAATGGCGTTGACCATCTTGCTCTTACCATACATTATATATACCGACCATCGGTTTGTAAATGGTCATTTCATCGAAGCTGATCTGCCCGTAAGCTTGGAGAAGGCGGCCGATCACTCTGGCCGGCCGCCTTCATGTCCTTACTCATAGGGGAACTCTCTCCACAGCACTTCGCTTGTCTTGCCATAATGTTCGACCATGGCTTCAAACTCGTTATTCCGTTTCGCGCTGTCAAAGGTGGCCCTGACTCTTTGTACAGACGGATTACTCAATAACGCAGTGTAATCCTCCATCTTCATATTCATCGCTGACCAATGCGTGAATTCGGCTAACGATGGCGCCTGACCCAGGCTGCTTATATCTTTTAAGCCCTTCATGAGATCCAGATGTACTTTTCTGAGCTTGGTCAGGCCGTTTAACGCCGGCAGGGATTCCACGTTCCTGAGCGACTGAAGGAATAAGTATTGCAGTCCGGTCAAAGTCGAGATGAACGACAGATCCTTTAATCCACGGATCTGCCACAGCTCCAGGTACTTGATGCTGTCCATCCCTTCGATGGCCGAAAAATTTTGGATTCCCCCCAGTTTGATATCGAGCGACCACAGCTTTTGAAGCGGGGCCAGAAATTCTACATCGTTCGTTGTGACCGACTTCAAGGTGACATCCTCCAGTTGATGGAGTTTGCCGATGACATCGATGTTTTTGGTATGGCCTTCGATATAAAGCTTTTTCAACCCGCTAAACCGTTCCAGAACAGCAAGGTCCGGTTTCTTCGACTGCGTCTGCTCTAACATCATGCTTTCCAGCGTCGCGGGTACACGAGTCAGGATGTCAAGGTTATCCAAATGATAAATGCCTATATGCAGTGCCTTCAATTTGTCGAGATGGGTGATGGCATCCAAATGATCCACCTCTCTGATGCAATCGACAGTAAACCGAGTCACATTAGGAAGCGCGGAGAGAAAGCTCAAATCGCATCTGCTGTCATAGAAGCCGTACACCCGAAGCTCGACGTCATCCCGTTCCTTAAAGAACAGATCATTCAACAGCTGAAATGTGTATGGCTCCAGGGGTGCCGAGAACTGGATAACCTCCAGTTCCTGATTGGAAAGCAGTTCCTCTACTTCTGCTTCCGTTAGGTTGTTCTTTATATCTGTCCTGCCCATGTATACTTGGCTGTACATATGCCCCCACCTTATTCGTGATATACACACCTTATCCTGTCGTTAACGTTGGACGCCTTCCTAGCCCTCTTCGCGGTATTGTCCCGGCGTCATCCCTGCCATTTTGCGAAACGAACGGATAAAGTTGGCCGAGTTGTTGTACTGCAGCCGCTCCGCGATCTCAACAATTTTCATATCCGATTCTTTCAGCCACTGCTTAGCCCGTTCCATCCGGTACTGGGTCAGGTACTCGCCGAAATTAATGCCCGTCTCCTGGCGGAACACACGGCTCACATAATGGGGATGATAGTTGATCCGGGCGGAACAGCTTTCCAGCGTCAGCTCCGAGTCAAATTCGCGCCGGATCATATCGATCACCGCCTCCGAGATCATCTTGAACTGGCAATCGCGGCGGGTGTCGAGCTCCTGAAGGTAAGGCTGCACGAAGCTCGACCGGAACCAGATCTCGATCTCGTGGATGTTCCTGAGCTTGAACAGGGCCTGGATCAGGGATGCTTCATCTTCGGCGATACGGTCCATGGGGATCGACAAGTCCTGCCCGAATTTGAGCAGGTCGACCAGCAGCCGGAGCAGTGACAGCTGATAGTCCCGATGCTGCGTATGAGGCTGGAACAGCTCTTGGATGATCTGCTGCAGGGCCTGCTCCGACAGCTGCAGGTCCCCGGCCCGGATCGCATCGAACAAAGCCTGCTCCTTATCATGCGGGAACAGGAACAGACTGCTCTTCTGCGGCTGCACATCCTCGATGAACAGGATCGACTCGTCCCCGAGGCCCACCCTGATCTTGAGCGAGGTCATCGCCTCATGCAGCGCCTGCCGTGCCTCGGCGAATGAAGTGAACGGGCGGCTGATGCCGATGCTCACCTTAATCTCGAGGTATTGGAAGATCGCCTTCTGGATCTCGTCGGACAGGTTGAAAATCAGCTCTTTGAACTTCGCCCCCTCTTCGGATGAGCCGATCAATGTCACCTGGCAATCTGCGGTAACGATCGGCACCAGCCTTTGCTCGGTCAGTACAAGTTCGCCGACGATATTGTTGATCGCAAACATGAGCAGATCCCGGTTCGCCTCTTCAAACCTCGTGTCCTTCAGGGTATCGATCTGTACGGCTACCACGCACATGGAAGGCCACGGCTTGTCCACCCCGTACAAGCTCAGCTTCTCCTCAAAATCGGCCGGCGGGATAGCGCCGCTGAACAATTTTTGCATGAAAAATTCCTTAAGCTGGGTCTGCTGCCCCTGCAGTTCGTTCAGGATCAGGGACTGGTTGCGGATCAAATAATCCACACGTTCCCCGATCACCTGAAGCTCGCCGTGGCTCTCCTTCTCGTCCGCCGGGGAAGGAATGCCGGAGAGCGCGGTATAGATGGATTGAATGGGCCGGTACATCTTCTTGGACCCGATCCAGGCCAAGAGCAGCGTAACCAGCAGAATGACCATGCATACGAGCAGCGTAATCCAGCCGATGAGGGCATTCTGTTCGTTCACCTGCCCGTTGGAGGACACCGAGACATAGCTCCAGCCGTTATAAGGTGACTTTCGGAAGGTAACGGTCACTGCCTCCCCATCCAGCTCCGCGGCATACTGGCCGACAGCCTCCTCGGTCTCAAGAAGCGGCTGCAGATAAGGGTCGCCCGATACCCTTCTTCCAAGCTGGGACCGGTCATGGTGATCAATGATATCGAACTGGGAATCCAGTATAAAAGCGCTGCCAAGACGGTCATTGCTCAGCGCATCGGACTCTTTCATCACACGGGACGACAGCACGACGCAGATCATCCCCTTGGGATGGGACGCATTGAACGGATACTTCTTCACAAAGTAAAGGGAAGGGGAGGAGCTCAGCGGCCCTTGCCCTTCTGCACCTCTGACCCAGAAGGAGCCTGCCGCGATCCAGGAGAAATCTTCCAGCTGCGGCCTGAAGTCCGGGGTGCTGTATTCGTTCACCCCGCTGCTTGAAACCATCCACTTCCTGTCAAGACTGAACAAATAAACATCCTTGATCCCGAGCTCGTAGGTTTGAATCAGTGAGATGCCTTTCAACAGTTCTTGCACCAATTCGAAATCGTGATGGGTAATCTCCTTGTCGAAGGCCCCGGTCACGACGGGAGACTGCAAGAGCTGCGTTGCCGAATTATCAACCGTCCGGAGCGTCTGCTCCACGCGGAGCTGCATTTGCGCCAGCAGCTGCTTGTTGCTCTCGTTCACTTTGTCCAGTACGGCCCGGGAAGAATTGTAGTAGGCAAAGGTGCCCAGCAGGATGACCGGTAGGGTGCCGATCAAGATGGACAACAGCATAAGCTTAACCAAATAGGAAGAAGACTGAAATCTCATAAAGCCTCCAGGTTGCAGTTCGTTGACGTTCGTACTTCTATCATACGTAAGATTGGGGCTGCCGTCGATAGTCCCTGGTTGCTGGGCCGGCTGCCCCATCCCGTTCCGGAGGCGGACTGCCGGGAATAGTCATAAGCTCCACTCGCTGTCCTTGGCTGCTGTCCTGCGTGAGCATAGCAAAAAGCCCCCCTTGCAGCAGGCTTCCATCATTCCGCCTGTCTGCCTATGGGGGGCCGCACCCGCGGTTTGGGGAAAGGGTGACGTTCCCCTTCCCCGCCCGCAGTCACGTTACTTCGCTGTCTTGGCATATTCCGCATTGAATTCCTCTATCACCTTGGTGCCTCCGCTTTGCAGCCATTTGTCCACCGCCTGCTTCCAGCCGGCCTCATCCACCGCGCCCATGATGAATTTCACGGTGGCATCCGCGATAATCTTGGAGAGCTCCTTGCCCTTCTCGATCTCGGTATTGGAGATGAACGGTGCGGCGGGGTTAGCCAGGGCGATCGTGGCGTTGTCCTGGAACAGCTTCGTGCTGAGCTTCTCGAGCTCGGTCCCGTAGTTGACCACTTCATTCTGCAGGATCATGAACTGGTTGCCGTCCGTGACTTCCGCCTTCGCCTTCGGATCCTGCGTCGGCTTGTAGGTACCGTTCTCCAGCGTAAACTGCCTGCCTTCAATCCCGTATTTCATCAGGTTCTGGTTTTCCTTCTCCGACACCTTATCGAAGTATGCCAGAATCTGCTTCAGCTCGGCTTCCGTCTTGACACTGGTCTTCGGAATCATGTACATCCCGAGATAGCCGGAACCGGCACGCGTTCTCTCGCCCTTCGGACCGGATATCCGGTTGACCAAGTTGATTTTGGCGTCCGGATGCACCTTCTTGATGTTCTCCTCGATATTTTTGCCGTCGAGCATATTATCGATCCACAGCCCGGCTTGACCCTTATACATGACAGCCCGTCCGTCCTGCACGATCGCGAAGTCCTGATTGATGAGCTTCTCGTCATACAGCTTCTTGTAGAACTTCATCGTATCCAGGTAAGCCTCCGTCATATGAGCCGGAACCAGCTTGCCGTCCTGCAGCTCCCACTCGTTGGCGCCGCCCATATAGACCAGAATATCCTTGAAGCCGGCGATGTTGCTGCCCTGCATCCCCACGGCAAGTCCGAGCGTATCCTGCTTGCCGTTCTTGTCCGGATCTCCCGTCGCGAAGGCCTTCAGAACCGAATAAAGCTCATCCATGGTCTTGGGCGGCTGGAGCCCCAGGTTCGTCAGCCAATCCTGACGGATCATGAGCCCGAAGCGGGCGAGATCCCGCTCACGGTACACCCCGTACACTTTGCCGTCGATCGAGATGTTCTTCAGGACGAGGTCCGACATCTTGCCGAGGTTCGGGTAGCTTTTCAGATGGGGTCCCACCTCCCAGAACATCCCGCTTCGGGCCGCGTTAACGATGTAGGAAGCCTTGGGCTCCAGTGCCACGAACGTTTTCGGCAGCTCGCCGGAGGCCACCGTGGCGCTTAATTTATCCGTATAGGACGAAGAAGGCACCCAGGACACCGTCAGCTTCGTATTTGTCTTCTCCTCAAGCTGCTTCAGCACCGGGCTGTCCGCAGGCATCTGCTCCGGGCTGTACGTCGGCAGCATCATCGTCAGGGGAAGCGGACCTTGATTCGCGCCTCCATCCCCGGTGCCTTGGACGGCGTCCCCCTCATTCCCTCCGCAGGCGGTCATCACGAGTGCCGCCGTAGTGAGCAGCGCTCCGGCTTTGCCGAGTGTCTTTCTGTGCCTTCTGTTCATCTGAAGATCCTCCCTTTATCTATGAGCCTATTATATCTTCAACCTTTGACCGAGCCCAGCAGGACTCCCTTGGCAAAATGTTTCTGCAAAAACGGGTAGACCAGCAGGATCGGCAGGGTAGATACCACGATGACCGCCATCTTCACCGATTGCTCCGGCGGAGCGACAAAATCCGCCTCCATGGAGCTGGAGTCCCCGACTCCGCCCGAGGCCAGGATGACAATCTGTCTGAGAAGCACTTGAATCGGCCATTTGGTATGGTCATTGATATACAGCACGGCATTAAAGAACGTATTCCAGTGGCCTACCGCGTAAAATAACGAGAAAGTGGCGATCGCCGGCAGGGACAGCGGAAGCACGATCCGGAAAAAGATACCGAGGTCGTTGCAGCCGTCGATCTTGGCGGATTCCTCCAGGCCGTCGGGCAGCTGCTGAAAGAAGTTCCGCATAATGATCAGGTTGAAGGCGCTGATGGCGCCCGGGATGAGCAGGGACCAGTAGGTATTGATCATCCCGAGCTGCTTCACCACCAGGAACGTCGGAATCATCCCTCCGCCGAACAGCATCGTGAACACGACCAGCAGCAGGATCGGCTTGCGGAAATCCATATCCTTGCGGGCCAGCGGATACGCCATCATGCAGGTGAAGAAGATGTTGATCAGCGTCCCCACGACGGTGATGTACACGGTGACCAGCAGGCTTCGGACCAGCGTCGGAGTGGAGAAAATGTACTTGTACGCATCCAGCGTATACTCCGTCGGAAATAAGATGAACCCGCGCTGCAGCAGTTCCTTCTGCGTAGCGAACGAGCCGGCTATGACATAAATAAATGGAATGACGGTAATCAAAGCAAAGGCAAGCAGCAGCGTCACGTTCAGGCTGTCGAAGATCCTGCTTCCCCAGCTTGGCTTGATGGGCATAACGGTTCTCCTCCTTTTCTAGTAGATTCCTTCTTCTCCGAACTTCTTGGCCAAATGGTTCGATACGACGACGAGAATCAGACCGATCACCGACTTGAACAGGCCGACGGCCGTGCTGAAGCTATACTGTCCCTGGCTGATGCCGACCGAGTAGACATACGTATCGAATACTTCACCGACTTCGCGGTTCATGGCGTTAAGCATCAGGAAGATCTGCTCGAAGCCCGTATCGAGAAAATGTCCCAGCCGCAGGATGAGCAGAATAATAATGGTGCTGCGGATGGCCGGCAGGGTGATATGCCACAGCTGGCGGAGCCGGTTTGCACCGTCCATGCGTGCCGCTTCATACAGCTGCGGGTCAACGCCGGCCAGTGCCGCCAGGAAGATAATCGTGCCCCAGCCTGTTTCCTTCCAGATGACCTCGGCTGTAATGATCGTCCGGAACCATTCGTTGCTCACCAGGAAGTTGATCTTCTCTCCTCCGTAACGCACCAGCAGCTCGTTCACCATGCCGCCTTCCGTCGTCAAGAAGATATAAGCGATCCCAACGACAACCACCCACGACATAAAGTGGGGAATATAGACCAGCGTCTGCACCGTCCGCTTAATGAATTCCTGTCTCAGCTCATTGAGCATGAGCGCAATTACGATCGGGAGCGGAAAGAAGAACAGAATATTGTAAGTGGCCAGGATCAGCGTATTCCGAAAGAGAACGAGAAAATTCGAATCACTGAAAAACCGCTCGAAATGCTTGAGTCCGACAAACGGGCTGTCCCAGAAGCCGAGAAACGGCTGATAGTCTTTGAATGCGATGAAGATGCCGTACATGGGCCAGTATTTGAACACGAGAAAATACAATAAACCCGGGAATACCATGAAATAGAGCCACCGGTTCCGCATGAATCTGCCCATCCACGCCGACGGCTTCGCTGCCGGATAAGCCTGCGCTTTCATTCCTGTCTGCATGCGTTTCCATCCTTTCCTTCTCCATGAACTGTAAAGCTGTAGCTGTATCATACGGAAGGGATCGGACTGCCGTCGATAGTCCCTGCTTGTTCAGATCGCCGCCGGCTGGATTTTCCGCGGCGGGCACCGGGGGGAACAGTCATCCGTTGCACTTGCTGTCATGGGTTGCTGCCGGTTCGCATCGTGTTCATTTTGAAATTCCGCCATTGCGCACCAAATAGCCCACATCTTTTTGAGATGTGGGCTATACTTGCGAACCTTTCAATGAAGAAGGGGGAAGCTATGGTTCAAACTTTAAACGATGGAGACACCTGCACTGGCATATCCGGCTACAGCAGCAACAAGCGGAGCTGCTGATGATGTCGCAGAGAATACAAGCAGGAGCCGGGTTCCTGTAGTCACAGGGATGGTTAATCCGGTTGTAACGCCGCTGCTGACCGGAGTGCCAAGTGCTATTACACCTGTAAGGGCTGGTGCTAGCGTAACAATGGCTCCCGGAATTGGAACAAAGGTGTTGCTTGTAGCGGCCGCGGAATATAACTGCGCAGTGATGGTGATGGCTGCTCCAGTAAGTGTTAGGGCTAGGGTATTACTGAATGTTGCCGCAATCGATGAAATCGTGCCATCTCTTGGAACAGAAAAGGCAAAGTTAAGAAGAGCATCCGGACCACCTGGGAGGCTGATGGGTGCACCAGCTATAGCGAGAGTGGGCGCTGAGAGTCCAAATCCTACAAGACCGGCCGTGCTGACTAATCCTCCCGCAATAAAGGTCAGAGTCAGAGGAGTGCCAGAAGCATATGGAATGATCGCACCGCCGCCTGGAATTCCAGCCGGCCCCGTTGCTCCTGTAGCTCCTGTGGCTCCTGTGGCACCTGTGGCACCTATAGCTCCTGCAGCACCTGCAGCTCCTGCAGCACCTGCAGCTCCCGTAGCACCTGTAGCGCCTGTAGCACCTGTAGCTCCAGTTGCTCCTGTTTCACCTGTGGCTCCTTGCGGCCCTTGTGGTCCCTGTGGTCCCTGTGGTCCTTGTGGCCCTTGTGGCCCTTGTGGTCCCTGTGGTCCTTGCGGCCCCGGAGGACCCGGAGGCCCTGTTAGTCTGCCCATACAGATTCACGCTCCTTAAGCAGTTTGAATAAACGGCAGGAAAGCATATCGTAAGGCCCTCCACGAAAAAACTGTATTCCTGTTGAACTTTGTTTATTCCGCTTCGAGCCGTTGGTTAAAAGACATATTTTACACAGCGTGTACGGTAGTCCATGCACTTCCAGCTCAGAGACATACCTTAATCGTAACTAGCGCTGTAAAGCATGGGAGTGAAAGATGGTGAATACAAAGAACCCCGCCAAAAAGACCGTAAAGAAAAAGACGGGCTTGCTTGGCATCATGGTTGCTGACGCAAAGGTTCAAAAGGCCGTCCTTGCGAGGTATGCGCGTTACAATACGACCAAGATGAGATTGTTCAGCTTTACACCATCAGATATTGATTGGGAACGGAAGAAGATTACGGGGCTGCATCGAATCGATCGAAATTGGAAGAAGGGCCTTTTCCCTTTTCCGGATATTATTTATAATCGATGCTACGAAGTGAATGAAGATTTGATCGATCGGCTGGAGGCCGTCATGGGTAAAAACAAATGCTTCAATCATATCAACCATCTAAACAAATATGAGATGTATGGCCATCTAAGCCAATCGCTCGATGCTTTCCTGCCGGAGACCATCCCTTATGATAAGAAGACAGCCGCCGATTTTCTGACTGCTCATAAACTCCTCTACCTTAAGCCCTGTCTGGGGAATAAGGGGCAAGGGGTGTACCGCGTGGAGATGAAGGAATCCGGTCAGATTCACATCGGTGAACATCACATTCAATCCCTGTTCATCGCGCAGGATCTCTCGCAGTTCCTGGAGAAGATGGACGAATATCTCGGTTCAACCCCCTACATCATCCAACAGGGAGTAAACGTACGGACATTAGTTGACAGGGTATTCGACATCCGTGTCCTCGTGCAAAAAAATAGGGCGGGCTTATGGTCGGTTACGAGTGCGGTTAGCCGGGTTTCCTATTCTGGTTGTTTCAATACGAGCCTATTTGAACACATGTACGCAACTCAGGACTTCCTCCAATATCTATATACACCTGAAAAAGCTCAAGCCTTGATGCTTTCCATTCATGATGTCAGCTTGAAGGCAGCAGAATGCATAGAAACTTACGGCAGCTTGCATCTAGGAGAATTAAGCGTTGATCTGGCATTGGACTGCGATGACCGACCCTGGATTATTGAAGTGAACGGCAAGCCGCAAAAAAACTTGTATAAACACTTTGAAAGCTATGGTACTGCCTATAAGCTGCCTTTGGAATATGCACATTTCCTACGCAATCGTCCATCCTGATGATTTGCTCCAGTATATGTGGGTGATAACAGGTAGGTTCTTTGTCCCCTTTTTTTATTTTATGCCGTTACTTTCAACGAGACCAGGGAGCAGCTGCCGCGCGCGGCGATCTGCTCCCTGGTTTTTGTGCTGTATCCGTTGCTTCCTTGTTCATCAGGAGGACGCATGGGCATCCTTCAGGCTGATCTTCTTCCCTTTAACCGATAGAATGAAACACATCAACAAGACCAGGCATGCCAGCGCATACGGATAATGGATATCCAGGTCGAATAAAAAACCGGCTGCAATAGGGCCTGCAATATTGCCAAGACTCGTAAAGGCGGAGTTCAAGCCGGCCACATAGCCCTGCTGATCCTCAGCTACCATGGACATCTGCGTACTGATGGCCGGCCGTAAGATATCGACCGCCAAAAATACAATAAAAGTAACGGCAAAAATCATCCAGAATTGGTGAACGAAAAGCGTCAGCAGAATAAACAATCCGGCCAGGAGCAGACAAAGAGATATGACGCGCTGCTCCCCGAACCGCTTCAATATCCAGCTGAAGGCCGTAACCTGAACCACAGCGCCGGCTATGGAACCGAATGTTATGATCAAGGCGATGTCCTTTGGCTCAAAACCAAATTTTTGGTCCACAAACAGTCCAAAGACCGTCTCAAAATTAGCAAGACCGAACGACATAACAAAAACGATGATCAAGCCTAAAAAATAGGGCTCTCTGTAGGCATACCTCAATTGCGATAGAAGACCTCTCCGTTCCACTTCGTCAGGTGGAGTATCCCATTCATTCGTTTTGGAAGGCAGCGATTCCCTAAGGACCAACAGTGTTATACATGCAGCCAGAATCCCCGCAGCCCCCGCGGCATAAAAGGGCACACGGATACCAAACTCTGCAATATAACCGCCAATGCCCGGCCCAATGATAAAGCCTGTTGTAATGGATGCTGTAATGTACCCCATCCCTACGGCGCGTTCTTCCGGCGTTGTGATATCCGCCGCGTAAGCCATAACGGCCGGCATGATCATGGCGGCGCTGATCCCGCCCAGCAGCCTTGAAGCAAAAAGCAGCACAGGTGAAGCGGCTAACCCAAACAGACCCTCCGAAATGGCGAACACCATCAACCCGATGACAATCATTCTTTTTCTTCCGAAGGAATCAGCCAACCGGCCGGCGAGCGGTGAACAAAGAAACTGTGTCAGCGAAAAAGCGGCTACCAACAGGCCGACCATCCCCCCGGTAATGCCCAGGCTCTCCATAAACTTAGGCATTATGGGGATGACCAGGCCGATGCCCGAGAAAACCAGGAGCAGATTGAACATAAGAATGAGCATGGCTCCCCGATGTTTTGTTAGTATTGCCATTTTATTTCCTCCATTATCAAAAAATACTGAATAAATATTCAGGATATTAGCAAAAAAAAGGGGCTAGCGGGTCGGCTTGACAATGCCATGCAAAAATACATCCACAGCCAACCGATAGGCCGCCAGCGCTTCTTCCCGTTCCATCCTCCGGCTGTGCTGATTTAATCCAAGCAGCAGACTGTCCAGAATAATGGCGAGACCGGAAACATTCTTGACATCGAATTCATTGTTATCGATCCCCTTCTGCAGTAACTGCTGATTAAAGTCAATGTACCCTTTGACCATGTCGTTGATTCGCTCCTCCACCTCCGGAGCTTTCTCAGCATTGTTGAAAAACTCATCGGCAGCCTTGGTCAGCGGATGACTCAGTTGATCGAGCGCCAAAAATTCGGCCATGCCATACAATTTTTCGACTGTAGTTGGGTACTGATTTTCCCGGGCCAGCCATGACTGATCCCATTCCTTGTTCCAATCCTCAAGCAAGTGTAAAAAAAGCCCTTCCTTGTTCTTAAAATGATAATAGATGTTACCGGCACTGCATCCGGCAGCTTTCACAATGTCTTCAATGGCAGTTGCTTTATAGCCTTTTTGAGCAAATAAGACTCTGGCGGCATCGGCGATCTTCTTCTTTGTCTGCTCGGTTTGCTGCTGCTTTTTATTCACACGTACCTCACCGCTTTCCGGATAAAAAAATAATACTGAACTTTCATTCAGTATTATAGGCTAGGAGAACTCTTTTGGCAAACCTTAAGAGATGAGCTTCAGACCGACAGCCGCGGCTAACACCATGGCAATAAACAGGATGCGGCGCCACTCTTTGGATTCACCAAAGAAAAACATACCGACCAAGGCTCCTCCAACCGTACCGATCCCTGTCCATATCGCATACGCCGTACCCATAGGCAGACTTTTCATGGCAAAACTCAAGCAGATAAAGCTCAGAATGATACCGCTGGAGAAGAGAAGATAAGCCTGTGCGTTATTGTCACGCTTGATTCGGTTCATCCCAAGCACACCTACGACTTCGAACATGCCGGCCAAAATTAACGATATCCAAGCCATCAGTGCGCCACCTCCTTGGAATCGGAAGAGCCGCCGACCAACTTCAATCCCAAAACGCCTGCCAACAGTAATGCAATCAGTAGAAGCTTGGCCACCTTCACAGGCTCATCGAACAAAATCATTTCGGCAAGCACGGTACCGCCGGTCCCGAGTCCGGTAAATACGGCATAAACCGTACCCACAGGCAATTTGGTAGATGCGATGATAATGAGTGTGAACGAAATGAGAACGGAGATCGCGGTTCCCAGCCACGTAACCCAATCGTCTGCATGCTTGAAGCCGATAACCCAGCACACTTCGAATAACGCGCCAACCATAATGTAAATCCAACTGCGGTTCACGTCTAATCCTCCTTTAAGTGTTCTTTATCCCTCGCCAGTATACAAACCAGGATGCGTCGAGTCTCTTCAGAGAACGCTCCAAGCCTCCGTACAGCATCTCGACAAACATACCATCCAGTACGGCGGTAAACGCTGCGGAAGCCCGCTCAATGGAAACATCGGGATGCATCTCACCATTACTTGCCGCCAAGGCGAAGACCGGTTCGAGCAGCTGTTCCGTTCGATCGAGGTGGCGATTGCAATACTCTACAATTTCCTTTTGCAGGTGACCGGGCGGGAAGAATGCCATACGCAGAAAGAACTTTGTATCCTCTTCCCGCTCGTATCGCTTTCTGTATTCATTCAAAAAGCCGTACAGCATATTCTCCAGCGACAGCCGGCCGCCGCGCTTCAGATAATCCTCGACAAAAAGCATCTCCCTCACAGCCGCGTCTTGAAAGACGGCGAGGAACAAATCATCCTTGCCTTTAAAGTGGTTATAAATCGACTGTTTTTTTATCCCTACTTCAGCGGAAATATCGGCAAGGGATGCTCCTTCATAGCCGTTTCGTGCGAAATGAATAAGCGCCGTTCCCCTAATTTTCTCTGCTGTCATCGAATCCCCTCCGGACTTACGAACGTTCGTCAGTTTATTTAAACACAGAAAGATTCAAAATGCAATCTTTATTGCATACCAAGTTTGTCCAGACCCCGCTGAAATTATCCTGCCTTCCTAAGAAAATAGGAAGGCGGCCCATCTGATACACATCGCTATAAACCAAATGACGTAAGAGCCAAGAATCAATACATTTGACCATAACGCCACTTTAGAACCGGGCATCTTCTTCCTTAAGGCAATCAAGGCAAGGATAAAACCCAGAAAAGGCGTGATAACGAACAAGAATCGATCCATATTGATCCACCAAAAGAATAACGAAACGATAGCAAAAGCAATGGACACTATGCTAAGAATGGAAACCGCCCTCCTGCGTCATACAATAGCCAGCACCTGATCAAAACCAACTATTAATATAACACTCCAGTCATTGAAATGATAACTGTGGCAGCTGCCGACGCCCGATAGGGAAATAAACCATTTACATTTCTGCCATTTGCCGGTTAACGCAGCGCGTCAGGGTTCTTCTTATTTACAGCCGACATTTCATTTATACTGTGGAGTTCAATTCGATCTGCCTCTGTTCTGCTGTCCAAAAATTCATTTTCACCTATGATGGAAAGTTGGTCTTTTTCAAAAAAAGTTAATAATCTCTTCGCCTCGTCTTTTACTGGTGCCAAATATTGTTCAAGTTTAACGGGATCGTTTATGAGTGATTCTTTATATTCTTCACCGGTAGTAACGAAGTACAGCGCAATATACCTCAGAAAAGTAAGTCCCTCGCAGTAATCGTCATACAACTTTTCCATTATGACCAAGAAATTTTGATCACTTTGAATCAATCTATTGAGCAAAACAATCATTCTCTCTTGTACAAAAAAACTAACGGTAATCAGATTCTTAATTTGTTTTTCAGTCTCTTGAAAAGCAAACTTGCTTTGATAATCCCTAGAAACAAATTCAAGATATTCGTCTCTTCCCAAAAGGTCTTCTAGCTCATTATGACTATATAACCATCGCTCAAATTCATGTATAGATATTTGATGCGTTATCAATTGATGTAAGAATCGGTGCGCGTCAATTTTATTTAGCATCCTATCCAGCCCCGTAATGTCATAATTAATGCTTTTTATACTATTATCCCTTAGCTCGCTATCCTCCAGTTAACGAGAACCAGGGAGCAGCGCCACGAATGAAGTGCACCCCAATCGTTCGTTGTGTCAAACAATTGGGTGGCCTTTCATGCGGCGGTCTGCGTCGGCAATCAGATCAAACTGATCCCCCGCAAACACCACCTTCACGGGAAGGCGGTTTGGTAAGTTTCATTTATATTTTTCCCATGCAATACCCATTGCCCAGCCCATTCTTTGAAATTTACAATTAGGCAATAACTTTCCATACAGTTCATGGTATTGTTTTTCTGATATATATTTATCAGATGCTAAATGTTCAAGCCACGGCTTAGAAATGTTGTGTTTGAAAATTCTAGTGGCGTTCTTTAGCCCGAATTTGCGAAGATGAGGAATGAACTCAAATATCGCTCCAAGAATGTAAACGTAGGTTGCAGGGGTTTCTTTTTTGGCCAGGCCAACAAGCATTCTTGCTACCTTGCCCACAAATTCATTGGATTTCATTTTCTTGAGCCTCTTTTCTCGGATATTGTATTGGTGCATGGCCTTCACATCCGGTTAGAGAAGCTTGGAGTAGTCTAATACTATATTTTTCAGTCTACGACTTTATTTTCCAGTCTACAACTATACTACTTTTTTCGAAACAAAAGGCAGTATTATCCCCATCAACAGGCTGGCTGGTTCAGTTCAGTACCCGTAGGTCTGACCTCCTTCCCTGTTTCACCCCAAAAAGAAGGGCCCATGCAACTGCACGGGCTCTTTTTTTACTTGCTTACAACGAATAATTATCTTTGTACCACTCCCTTACATTCTCAACTGATATACCCAAATAGGTAACCACCCACATGCAGCTGATCGGCATTATAGGGTGCCGCCGATGGGCTTGTCATTGTCTTTGTCCTTCTCATAGCCCTTGAGCTTACCAGGTGCCGCTGACAGCTTCCACGTATTTGTCAGTGGATACACGTTGAGCGATACGACCTTCACGCTGCCGCCGATGGTATACAGCGACATGCCCAAACTGGACGGATCCGGGAAGATCAGGTTGGAGAAGGTGACCCGGCCGTCGCCCCCGAACACTTCGATTGACGATTCATCCACGAGCAGGCGGAGCTTCACCCGATTACTCACCGGCGACAGTGTCGCTTCCTGAAGCGTACCGTAGCTTGCGGGGGCAAAATCGTCCTCCCCGCCATCCGCCCGGTTCACGAACAGCTTAGAGGAGGCTGGAGTATAGCCGACCACCGTCTGCTCGCTGCCTCCCTGGCGAAGCCTGAAGCCGAACTCGGATGCGGCATCCGTGCCGGGCAGTTCAAATTCAGCCTCAATCTCATACGCGCTGCTGGACAAGCCGGCGAGAAGATTCGAAGTGCCGGGCGTAATCGTCTTGTTGGTCCAACTGCTGGCGCTCCCGCGCAGGGACTGTAGTTCCCGGACAGGCGTTTGGACGAGCCTTACGCCTTCACCGGCGATTGTCTTGAGCTGAAGTTCCCGGGGTACGGACATGATGTGCTTCCAGGCGGTTGTCGGGAAGCCGAACGGATAATCCCAGTTGGACATCCAGCCGAGCCAGATTCGCCGTCCGTCGGCAGCCGGAATGCCATCGAAGGATATCGAGGCGTAGAAGTCTTTGCCGGCTTCATTCCGGAGTATGGCGCTTGCCGGGTTGTCACTCGTGAATGCCGTACCATCGAACGAACCGACGAAGTATTCGGCGCTGGAACCCCCGGTAACTGCCGCACCGCCCGTGCTGATCGACAGCACCCACTTGCGGTTCGACAGGTTGCCGTCTACCGGCAGCTGGAAGAGATCCGGGCATTCCCATACCCCGGCATGCAGATAAGCGCCATAGCCGAAGGAGCTGGCATACGTCCATGAAAGCAGATCGGTAGATGTGAAGAATCGGACATGATCCCCGCCTGAGACGACCATGACCCAGCGTGAACGTTCGCCGTCCCAGACTACCTTAGGATCGCGGAAATCCCAGTTCCCGTCGGGACCACCCGGGTTCAGCACGACAGGATTGCCCCCATAGTACGACCAGGTGCGTCCCTTGTCCTTACTGTAAGCGATTCCGATTTTCTGGTTACCGTTCGGTTTGTCGGGATGGAACATGGTATAATAGGCAATCAGTCCGGAGCCGCCTCCAAAAAGTCCGGAAGCATCATTCGCATCAACGACGGCCGAGCCGGACCAGATATGTCCCTGATCGTTCCAGGGCAGCGCAATCGGCAGGCGCTTCCAGTGCAGGAGATCCGTACTGACGCCGTGCGTCCACTTACCCCCATCCTGATTGAACAGATGATACTCGCCTTCATAGTACACGAGGCCATTCGGGTCGCTGATCCAGTTTCTTGCCATCGAATAGTGATATTGCGGGCGGTACTTCTCCGTATAGTAAGCGGCGGAGGACCAGGCATACACGTCCTGGAAGTAGGCCGTCCCGTTATATGCGTTAGTGCCTATGCGTCCGCTCGTGTAACGGGCGTTTGACACCGAGATTGCCGGCGCGGCATAACCGTCGATGTAGACCTTGATGTTGGAACCGACCGCATGGACCTCGACACGGTAGTTCCGGCCTGCCTCGACCGCCATGCTCCTGGACGCGATGGTCGCCCCTCCGTCCGCATCGAAGAGACGGACCTGGTCCAGGTTTGGATCGAGATTCACCACATACCCCTGTGTCCCCGCCGCGTTGCCACGGAAGAGCAGACCCGCCGTTCCCAGCGGCGTCCCCCCATCCACCTTCAGATCGGCCTCCAACACGAAATCGGTATAGGGGGTATCGGCTGTCCGGAAGGCATTGGCCGCCCCGGGAGTAACTGCCTTAACGCCGTCCAGGTGAGGCGTCCAGCTGCCCCCGGCTTCCGTCCAGTTCTGGAGATTCGATAGCAGCGAACCGATCCTCACATTCTGGAACAGGACGCTGCCGTTATATGCGCCGGCTCCGACCAGCCCAACCGCATAAGAGCCGTCCATTACCGTCAGCACAGGATCGTAGACAGTGCCCCAATACACCTTAAGTACCGTTCCTTCCGCTCTCACCCGTACCTTATAACTCTGTCCAGGTTCGATCGTCATCGGCTTTTCCCCGAGCGTCACATCTCCTGCGGTCTTAAACAATCGCAGCCGGTCCAGATTCGGGTCCACCTGCAGGCCGTAGGCCTCGGTCCCATCCCCGTTCGAGCGGAGCAGCAGGGTACCGACCGCATAAGCAGTCTCCACGGTCACTTCCGCTTCATAGGTGAAATCATCCGAGCGCGTATTGGATAGGGCAAGCATATTCTGGCCGCCGGGGGCAGTCCCTCTCCAACCTTCTCCTGCCGCGGTCCATGTGCCACCGGCGGCCGTCCAGCCCGACACATTGTTGGCTTCTGCCCCATAGCTGTAAAGGGGATAGAACCACCCCATCAGCATCACCATCCATACGCCGAGAACCAGCGTGCGTATTCCCGCCTTCATTCTATCCTTGTTTCCCATCTTGTTACTCATCTTTCTTCAGCCTCCTTCACCATTGAATTCCGTCCTTCGCCTTCCCTCTTGCTGACCGGGCCTCGCCCCCTTTCCGGCCGCCATTCATGTAAGCGCTCTACTTTGTCCGGCAAAAGAAGCGCAGCCATCCCTGCGCTCTTTCGTTATCTCCTGGGGTTCGTCCCCGCTTATTCCATTGCACCGTCTCTCTCCCGAAGCCGAAGCTCCCATAGATCCAGACGTTCGAGTACAGCCTCCCCCTTCCTTGCGAACAGGTGAATGCCTAGCGAGCTGTTGTCCGGGTAGATCCGGTTCGTCATTGTCTTCCGTCCTTCATTGGCGAAGACCTCCAGAGACGAGCGGTCCAGGAACACATGCAGCTCCACCCGGCCATCCTCCATCGGAAGCAGCTGCGCTTCACACACGCCTCCCTCTCCACGGCCGGACCGGCTGCGGTCCACGGTCAGCTTCCCGCTGTCCGGTGAATAGCTGATTTCCGTGAATTCCTCCCCGTCCTCCGAGCAGCGGACCCGCAGACCGAATTCCACCGCCTGCCCGGATGCACCGGCATCGAACACGGCTTTCAGCTCCAGTGCATCGCCCTTCATACCGACCGGCACCGTTTCGTCCGGGCCAATGGTGAGCGGGCCTGTACCGAAATGTGTTCCGCGAAGAACCTTCAGCTCCTCCACCGGCTTCATCCGAAGGGAGCCGTCTTCCGCCAGAAGCAGCTCGCGCGGCAGGGTGCACGCCCCCATCCAGCCTTCCTCCTGCTCCGGCATCGCCGCGCCCCAAATATTCATCCAGCCGATCAGAATGCGGCGTCCGCTCCCGTCCAGGAACGTCTGCGGCGCATAGAAGTCAAACCCGTAGTCCAGCCGCTCCCCATAGCGGCGGCTGAACCGGCCATTACCATAGTCCATCTGGCCGGTGAGATACATCGTCTTCGTCGCCCCCATGTTCATCGGGGAGAAGATCAGCACATGCTCCCCCTTGTCCCCCAGAGGAAACAGGTCCGGGCATTCCCACATATCGCCCAAGGTCCCGTCGCTCTCCGCCACTGTGCCGAGCGGGGACCATTCGAGCAGATCGGGGGAGGCGTACAGAAGGGCCTCTCCGCGTCCTTCCTTTCCGGATCCGAGAATCATGTACCACCGGCCGTCATGCTTCCATACCTTGGGGTCCCGGAATCCGGCCGCCCCTGTAGGCGCACCCTCAAGGACAGGATTAGCCGGGTCCTTCCCGAACCGGATCCCGTCTTCGCTTCGGGCCAGGCATTGAACTTCTTCGGGACGGCGGCCGTCCACATGACCCGTATAGATCAAGGTGAGCACGCCTTCATCGTCCACCGCGCTGCCCGACCAGCAGCCATAGCCCCCCTGCTGGCCGAGGTCATACGTCTCGGACGGTGCCAGTGCGACCGGGAGATGCTGCCAGTGCACGAGATCGCGGCTCTTGGCGTGACCCCAGTACATGGGCCCGTGTATCGGCTTGTACGGGTAATGCTGGTAGAACACGTGGTACTCGCCGCGGTAATAGATCAGCCCGTTCGGGTCATTCATCCAGCCGGCCGGAGGCATCAGGTGATATTGGAGACGGTATCCGTCAACCGGAATGGCAGCCGCAAGCAGCTCCAGGGCCAGGTTCGCCTCATCAATCCGGATGGCATGAGGAATCCCTCCATTCTCAGCAGCGCTCACGGCATTCGGTTCCTTGGCATTCATATATCATTCTCCCTCTACGAGTTTTAAGAAAAGACTTCGCTTTATCCTTTGATTCCGGACATCGTGATGCCCTGGATGTAATACCGCTGAAGGAACAGGAACAGCAGCAGAATCGGGACCGTCGATATCGTATTTGCCGCCAGAATCCTGGACCAATCCGTTCCTTCCGTGGAAGAGAATGCGGCGATCGCCACCTGAATCATCTGCATCTTATGATCGTTGATGACGATCAGCGGCCAGAGATACGAGTCCCAGTTCCCCAGGAAGGTCATCAGCCCCAGCGTAATTAGGGCGGGAACAGCGGCGGGAAGCACGACACTGAGGAAGGTTCTCGGCAGCGAAGCCCCGTCCATGCGGGCCGCCTCCAGCAGTTCATCGGGAATTTCGGCGAAGAACTGCCGGAGCATGAAGATACCGAAGACCGACAGCATGGAGGGAATGATCAGCGCCTTGTACGAGTTGAGCCAGCCGAGATCGTGCATCAACAGATAGTTCGGGACGAGCGTTACTTCTCCCGGAATGATCATCGCCGACATGAAGAGGGCAAACAGCGCCGGCTTCCAGCGGAAGCGGAGCTTCGCGAAGGCGAAGGCGGCCATGCTGTTGATGAGCAGGACGGCGGCCGTGACCGCGCCCGCGACCCACAGTGTATTGCCGATGAACCTCAGGAATGGATTGCGGGTACTGAAGATCACATTCTGATAGTTCTTCCACGTGAACTCGACCGGGATCAGGATATGCGGGCTGAGGCTCGACGAGTATTTGAACAGCTCCTGGTAAGGCCGGAAGGACCCGAAGACCATCCATATGATAGGCAGCAGGGATGCCGCCGCGAGCAGCAGCATCAGAGTATATTTCAGCGTTCGAAGAGTAAGCTTCATGACGTACGGCCTCCTTACTGCTCTTCCTTGAAGAGCTTCATCTGAATGAGGGAGATGAGCAGCACGATCGCAAAGAGCACGAAGGCCGCAGCGGTCGCATACCCCATCTGCATCTGTTGGAATGCCAGTTTGTAAATATAGAACACCACGGTCTCCGTAGATCCGTTCGGTCCTCCATTCGTGAGCACGAAGACAAGCCCCGACAGCTTGATCGCATCGATTGTCGTCATGATGACCACGAAGGCCATCGTCCGCTTCAGCAGGGGCAGCGTGATGCTCCGAAACTGCTGGAGCCGTGAGGCTCCATCGACGTGTGCCGCCTCGTACAAATCCCGGGGAATGTTGTTCAGTCCCGCAAGGAAGATGATCATGAAGAAGCCGGCGGCCTTCCAGATCCCGAGCCCGATGACTCCGTTCATGGCGGTCTCAGGGTCGGACAGAAAGCTCGTCACCGGCAGTCCCAGCGCTTTGAGGAACGTGTTGAGCAGACCGAACTCCTTGTTATAGATAAGCTTAAAGACCGTTGCCGCCACACCGGTAGAGATGATGACGGGGATAAAATAAATCGTACGCAGCCCCCCGCTTAGACGGCCCGGCTTCTGAATTAGAAGCGCAAGGCCCAAAGAGAGCGCCGTTTGCAGCGGAATCACCACGAGCGCAAAATAAAACGAATGCTTCAGCGAGCTGTAGAAGTTCCGGTCCGAAAGCAGGGCCACGTAATTATCCAGGCCCACGAACGAGGGCTTTGAGCCCACCAGCGAATAATTCTGAAACGAAATCACGACGGCCTGCACCATCGGGTAGAAGACGAATACCAGGAGAAGCAGCAGGGCAGGCAGCAGGAACCCTGCCGCCGTTCTGCGTTCATGCCGGTGAAAGCGGCTCACTGTCTTCTTCGGCTGTGCCGCCGGTACTGCGGTTCTCAGCTCCATGGCCGGCTCCCCCCTCCATTATTTCTTCTCTTCATAGACAAACACGCTGACTGTAGCGGATACCCTGCCGTCCGGGGTTACCGCTTTGATCTCTGCTTCGCCCGGCTTCCCTCCTGATAAGAGGGCTTCCGTTTCCCCGTCCGCCTGGACTGCGGCCACGGAAGAATCACTGGACTCCCATCGAAGCTTCTGGGGAGCACCCGCGGGTGTCACCTCAGCCCGCAGCCTGGCGCTGCCTCTTGCTGGCAAGTCCAGGCTGCCGCTGCTGAGCACAATCCGACGCGGCACGCGGCTGTCCGGGTCCTCATCCCGCCAGACGGTGCGCATCGGGTAGAAGCGTGCCTCCTCCAGCGTGACGTGGCCCTGCGAGACGAACAGCTCCAGCCCGCTGCTCAAGGCATCCGGGAACAGGATAGCGGATACTACCGCCTCCCCGTCCCCGCCGAAGACCTCAAGGGTTGACTCGTCGACGAACAGGCGCAGCTTCAGTTTCCCATCCTTGAGCGTCAGAGGAGCCTCCATCGTCTCGGCGAAGTCAGCCTCGAAGGCGCTCACCCCCGATCTCGCCCGGTCCACCGTCAGCTTTCCTGCATCAGCATCATAGCTTATCAAGGTTTCTTGGCTGATGCCCTTGCGTACCTTCAGGCCGAATCGGGCGCCTGCGCTCACCGTGAACTCCGCTTGGAGTTCATAGCTGCTTCCCTTCATCCCTTCCAGCGGGTGAAGGCCTGGACCCAGCTCCCTGCCTGCGGCGTGCACCGGCTTCCCGCGGAGCTGCTCCAGCTCCTTGACGGGCAGCTGTACCAGCCGCAGCCCGCTGCCCGGGATCTCCCGCAGCCGCAGCTCCCTCGGGATGGAAAGATTGCCTTTCCATGGCGCCGTCGGCATTCCGAACGGATACCGCCAGTTCGACATCCAGCCCGTCCAGATGCGCCGGCCGTTTTCGGCCGGGATATCCGAGTAGGAGACGGCCGCGTAGAAGTCCCTGCCATAGTCTGTCCACAGCACCTGTTGCGGCGGATTCTCATTCCGGAACAGAGTTCCGTCAAAGGATCCGATGAAATACTGCGCGGTCGATCCCTTGGTGGCCGCATTGCTGCCGATCGACACATGCAGCACCCACTTCTTCTCCCCGGTGCCTTCCACCGGAAGCTCGAACAGATCTGGACATTCCCACACCGCCGCGTGGGAGCCCTGTCCCGTTCCGAACTCGCTGGCCAGCTTCCACTCCTTGAGATTCTTCGAAGTGTAGAATTGGATCTTCTGATCCGCCGACACGACCATCACCCATGAATTGGAAGGCTCATGCCAGATCACCTTCGGGTCCCTGAAGTCCTTCAATCCCGGGTTCGGGATTACCGGGTTCCCTTTGTACTTGGTCCATGTCCGGCCGCGGTCCGCACTGTAGGCGATGCTCTGCGACTGCGTACCTCCCTTGAAATGGGTAAAGACCGCGACGAGCCCAGGCTTCCCTCCAAAGAAGCCGCTCGTATCCTCCCAGTCCACCACGGCGCTTCCGGACCATATCTCTCCGAGCGGGTCCCGGGCAAGCGCGACCGGGAGATGCTCCCAGTGCAGCAGATCCCGGCTCACCGCATGGCCCCACTGGCCGCTGTTCTGGTAGAACTGGTGGTACTCGCCCTCGAAATACACCATCCCGTTCGGATCGCTCAGGTTCCCTGTTGGCGGAGACAGGTGATATTGCGGCCGGTACAGTTCCGTATAATAGTCAGGGTCCGGATGGTACCGGTATGCCGCGCTCTGCGGTGCGTCCTGCTTCTGTTCCTTCACTTCCCTCTCGCCTCCCCTCCCGAGCTCTTCATCTGTGCACCCCGCCGTAAGACCAAGACAGGAGGCGGCGAGTATGCCGGTCAGCAGCCGGCTTGCGATCCCTGCAGGCCTCTTCTTCCCTAATACGTTTCCCATGTCTTATCCTCCACTGCGTCCTGCTCCGTTTTGGCTGACCTTATTGTAGCGAAATGAGGTGATGAATCATTTCACTATCCTCTGGTCTTTTGTTGTGATTTGTTTAGTGGGCGGACATCCGGTGAACGGCAAAAAGACCTCATCCGAAGATAAGGCCCTGCTCTCCTGCAGCGCTATGGCAGGCGGGACGGCAGCGCATCCCTGTATTCCTTGGGGCTGACGCCGTAATATTTTTTGAATACCGTGCTGAAATAACTGGAGCTGGAATAGCCGACCAGGGTGGCGATATCCGTGAGCTTCAGCCCGCTTTCCTCCATCAGGGAAGCGGCCTTCTCCATCCGCAGCTTCGTGACGTAATCGCTGAAGGTGAAGCCGGCCTTCTGTTTGAACAAACCGGACAAGTAGGTTTCGTTGATATGGAAACGCTCGGCCAGCGAAGCCAGCGAGAGCTCATAGGCGTAATTCTCTTCTACATACCGGCGCACGGCCTCCGCCAGCTGCTGTCCGCCGGAGGAACGCGTCTTCCGTACCTCGTTCATCACGAGCTCCGCCAGGATCTTCAGCTGATCGACCACCTGGTCCCTGGAATGAAACTGGCGGAGGGTCATCTGGCAGTTCCACAGGTGCTGCTGGAGCGAGGGGGCGCCGAGCTCGAATTTCTTAGCGATCGAGCTAAGCAGCAGAATGACCCGGAAGCTGAGGAACGTAAAGGCGAACATCGACAGATCCCCGTCCTTATGGAAGATCTCCCGGAGCACTCTTCCTGTACCTTCCGCATCGAGATTCTCAAGAGACAGCACGAGCTTCCGCTCCAGCTCTGCAGGCAGCGTATGCACCGTCTCCTTCTCCAGCTGCCCGCCCTCCCCGCGCCGCTGAACCGTACCCTGACTCCAGTCGAGCATGCAGGAAGCATAGGCATCCCTCAGCCCCTGAAGCCCTACAGCCCAGTCTCCCAGACCCGTTACGGTCTCTACCCTCAGATACCGCTTGATGTTCCGCTGGAGCTCGCGGAGCATGTCTTCCGCCGGCAGCTCATCCGGTCTGCCGCCGCTGCACGTCAACAGGCAGTACATCATGGAGGGATAACTGTAATCGTAGAGGGGGTAGACATTCGGCCACGGCTCCAAGCTTTCCCTGCATACCATCTGAAAGGCGACGGTAAGCAGCTCCCTGCGCTCGCTCCAGTCATCGAGCCGTCCGGGAGGTACACGCATCTCCACCGCCGCGAACCGGACCTTCAGCCCCTCACCGGCAAGTCCGGTCAGCTGCAGCTGTCGCAGCCTCTCCCTCACCGCGGCGAGGCTGAAATCCTCGTCCTTCACCACCTGCCAGATCAGCTGCTCCTGCAGTGTTCTCAGATGCTGGCTTGTCTGCAGCTGCTCTCTCTCTTGCTCGCGGCTGCGGTTCTCCTCCTCCTTCAGCTCGGCAGAGAGCTTGGCGAGCAGGTCCGTCAATTCGCTGCGGACCACAGGCTTCAGCAGATAATCCTTCACCCCGAGCTGGATGGCCGCCTTCATATACTCGAAGTCGGAATACCCGGAGAGCACGATGATCCGCAGGCCGGGGTACTTATCCCGGCAGGCCTTTATGAAGGCGATGCCGTCCATACGGGGCATCCGCACATCCGAGATGACCACATCGGGGAGCCCGCGTCCCTCCAGCAGCTCGAGCGCTTCGAGCCCGTTCGCCGCCTCCGACTCAATACGAAAGCCGGCTGCTTCCCAGTTTATCTTGGCCTTAATACTGGAGCGGACCCCAATTTCATCATCAACCAGCATAATCTTATACATGCGGTTCACCCCTTAGGATAGGCAAATTCAAGACAATCTCTGTCCCCTCCCCGGGGGCGGATTGGAGAGTGAGCCGAAACGCCTGACCGTACTGCAGGCGGCAGCGGGATATCACATTGCGCAGCCCGATGCTATGCCCCTCGCTGTCCAGGATGGTCACCGAATCCCCGGATTCGCCTTCCGCCTGCAGCTCGCGCACCAGCTCCGTCTTCATGCCGATGCCGTTATCCCGCACGCTCAGCACAAGATGCTCTCCGGAGATCACGGCGCTGATCTCAACCTCCGCGATCCCGTCCTTCTCGAGACTGTATTTGACCGCATTCTCAACGAGGGGCTGGAGAATAAACTTAGCGATGTAAGGCTGTCTGGACGGCCCGTCATCCCTGACGGCCAGCTTCAAGCGGTCCCCATGCCGCAGCTGCTGGATCAGCAGATAGTCACGGATATAATCGAGCTCCTGCCCCGCCCGGACCAGATCGGAGTTGAGATTCAGCGAATACCGCATCATTTTACCCAGGGCCTCCGCCGCATCCATGACCAGGTCTTCCCGCTTCATCGCCGCAAGTCCACTGATGATCTCCAGCGTATTATTGTAGAAATGCGGATTGATCTGCAGAAGCAGCGCCTTGTACTCTGCACTTTTGCGGCGCAGGTTCGTCTCATATTCCGTCTCGATCAAATACTGCAGGCGATGCGTCATCCGTTCAAACTCCCCGGCCACATAGCCCACCTCACTGCCGGATGTCTTCTGTCCTTGCATCTGCCCGAGAGCGGCGGCGAACTCCCCGAGCTTCACGTGTTTCATCGCCCTGGCCATGGCGCTGAGCGGTTGGGTCACGCCGGCTGAGAGCCGGTAAGCCGCGGACCCCGCCACCACAAGCAACAGAAGGGTGACGAGAAGGATCGTGCGGCGCGTCCGCTTGATTTGGGCATACAGTTCTTCTTCCGGCACCTCACCGACAATGGTCCAATCCGCCTGCGGCAGTTTGCGGAAGAAAATCGAATAAGCCACCCCTTCATGCTCGATCGAAAAGACTCCCCCCGGCTGCCCTGCTGGCGTCCCATTCAGCTTGGACAGCGCCTCCCGAAGGAGCTCCGTATGTCCGGACAGATCCTGATTCAGCACGCTTCCTCCATCCCCGGTCAGCAGGAACACCTTCCCCGTCTCTCCGAATTGAATCTTGCTGATCGCACTTCGCAGCAGGATTGTGGGATAATTGATCTTCACAATGCCGGCTGCCCGCAGGGACTGCAGGTGGACCAGCGGGAGCACGAAGCTGTTCACCTCTCGGTTCCGCAGAGTGAGATCTCCCTGGTCGTTATCCCGGTGCGCCGCCGTCCATTGAAGATTGTCCGTCTGATAACGCCGATACCATTCGCTGTTCCGGTACGTCCGGTCCTGCGTCCACATCCCGCCGGCGCTCTCCGTATACGTGGTGATCGAGATCCCGTTCGAATTATTGAGTGCATACGAGGACATATACTCACGAAGCGCCTGCTTGGCCAGCACCGCTTCGGCAGTGGACCGGTCCCGGTCCAGCTCCAGGGCGGCCCATGCTTGAGCCGTGCGGCTGCTCATCACCTGGCTGCCGATATCCTCGACCTGGGTCATGAGGGTAACGGCATGGGATGCAAACTGGTCTATTGTCTGTGCTGCGGACGATTCGACGGAAGCTTGGATGATCTCTTCCGCCTGCTCACTGAGAGTGAAAGCAAGCAGGGTGAAAGGCACGATCATCAGGATGGAGAAGGCCGTCATGAGACGGCTGCGCAGTGAGAAAAACACATGGGACCCCCCGCCCTCTTATCTATGGAATGTAAACAGCCGAATGGAACTGCGGATTGAAACAGCGAAAGAGGCGTCCATGAACTGGAACCGCCTCCGCACTGCGAATGAAAGAAGCTATTTGGTTTGGGCACCGAGATCCGCGTAAGCCTTATCGATCTTCTTGATGGCCTCGGCCACGGACGCATCCACATTTCGCTTCCCGATGACCACCTCTTCAAAGAGCTTGTTGACAGCCTCCGACATCTGCGGAAAGACCGGAGTGATCGGCCGCGGTCTGCCGAATTTTTGGTTCTGCACAACGAATATGTTCTTCGGATACTGGCTCAGCTCCGGGAACTCCTTGGCGGCTGAGTATCGGGATGGAATATCCTTGGTCATTGTGCTGTACGTGACCTGTCCTTCCTTACTCGTCACCCAATTCACGAACTTCCAGGCGGCATCCGCATGCTGGCTCTTCGAGGAAATGCCGAGCGACCAGCTTCCATTCGCCACGGCCTGCCGGGTACCCTTCGGCAACGGAGCGATGTCATAATCTTCACCGAGCTTGAACTGCGGGAACTTCTCGGTGAGATAGGCCAGCGACCAGGATCCGTCCACCGTCATGCCGAGCTTGCCGTTCGGGAACGGATCCGGCGGATACTCCAAAGCGGAGACCCCGTGCGTGTTGTAGAGCTCCGAGAAGAACTGCAGCGCCTTCTTCGTTTCCGGCGAATCCAGATACCCTTTGGAGGTCTTCCCTTCCCCATCCATGATCTCGCCGCCGAACTGCCAGATAATCGGATACTTGAAGTAAGCCGTCGCCCCTGCGTTATTGAAGCCCTGGGCGGGATCAATACCGAAGATCCCGTTCGCCGGATCGCTCAGCTTTTTGGCTGCATCCAGCACTTGCTCCCAGGTCCAGGGCTCCTCCGGATTCTTGGAAGGCAGCGGAATGCCCTTGGCCTCGAACAGCTTCTTGTTATAGAACAGGGCGATAGAGGACTCCGTCAGCGGGGCCATATAGATCTCGTTCTGGTACGTATAGGTAGCGAGCGTAGATGGGGGGATATCCTCCAGGTTGCCGTCCGCCTTGAAATACGCGGTCAGCGGCTTCAACGCCCCTGCGTGCGCATAAGAGCCGAGTGTGGGGGCATCTAGCGCCATAATATCCGGAGGACTGCCTGAAGCAATGGACACCCGCAGCTTCGTATCGTAGTCCGCATAGGGGATCGGTGTCATCTCCACGGCAATATCCGGATACTTATCCATGAATGATGCGACCAGCTTATCATAGGCCGCGTTCTCCGCGTCGTTCCCCGAGTTTCTCCAGAAGGTGAGCGTGATCTTCTCCTCTTGGCCCTCTCCTCCGGAAGCCGAACCCGCTTTCCCAGCTTCTTCCGAACAGCCCGTCAGCAGGCTGGATGCAAGCAGCGCCGCACATACGATGGTGGTTGTCTTGTTCAAACTTATCGCCCCTCTTTCTTGTTGTGTTTCTTGTCTACACGTATCTTACCAGAGCGAGGGGGTAAAAAAATTCACTATTCTCTGATCATCACTTGTAATATGATTCGAAACCTCCATCCGCTATAGGAATGCCGAAGTAGCATCGGTGCTGGTACAGATGTTGATGCCTAGTCTATAAGAGCACCAAATTTAGGTACAAATATAATACAGAAAAGAGGTTTTTTTTATGAAAAAGATTTCATTATTATTATTCGCGGCTCTAATGCTTCAACTCACCCTTGTCTCTGCCGCTTTTGCAAAGGACACCTTATTCGTTGGAGAACAACTTGCTGCTGGACAATCATTACAGTCACAAAACGGCAGGCTCAACCTTGTTATGCAGACCGATGGTAATCTTGTGCTTTATAGGGATCACGGTATCCCGATTTGGAGCGTAAAAACTATTATGGTGATTTTCTAGTAGTTCAGAGTGATGGAAATGTTGTTATTTATAACAGCGATAACCCAAATAATACCTACCCTGTCTGGGCTAGTGATACGAGCGGGTATTAAGATTATATTATTAGTAGAGTCGCCTCAAGTTGCGGCTCTTTTTCAGTTGTAGAGATTATTTTCCCCACTCGCGCCTCCTGCACCCGCTGCTTGAGCAAGCCCAGAGCAGTTCGTATGTATTAATCGTTGGACGGATAAAAGATGAAGGGGGCTGCCACTTAGCAGTTGCTGCGGCGAAAATGCTTACAGCCATCAGTAATATTAAATAGATCTTCTTCATTTAATACCACTTTTTATTCCATTGTTGATTGGAGAAAAGCCTTGATCAACGGATGTACTATTTTATTAAAAGCGGAGCGTTCCGGTTGAAATAATGTTCCGACAAAGAAGCGATGCTGCTCAAGCTCCATTATTCGAGTCTCACCCTTTTCATCTACTCCCACACTACGCATTCCTGCTTGTTCTAAAAGGGGAGCAAATTCTGGATTCAGACCATAATTGCATATACCGTATTGTTCAGTGATTTCGTCTTTTCCATAAATAGCCGCAACCTTGGATTCTGGTGCGAGTCTGAAAGTGTGCGTTTTTTCACTCACAGAGCATGTAAGAGGAGCAACTAGCATGAAGGAGGCAGCAGGTTTTTCCTCCGCATGATCTGCATCAGAAAGTCCGATCTGATTTCTGGCAAACTCAATGATCATATGCTGAAAACCGCCGCAGGTTCCTAGAAAAGGAATCTGATGTTCGCGAGCAAATCGGATGCCATTAAGTGCACCTTGCATACTGGCGTAAGGACTTGCAGGTACTGTCCAAAGAGCTTGATAATTGCCCAGCTTCTGTTCGAAATCTTGTTCCAACGAAGGAGTTGCTATCCATTCGAAATGGACCTGGTATCCGAAATCATTCGCCGCAAGTTCAAGAGACTGTGGAATTGCTATATGAGCTTTGACCTCTTGATCATAATCACCGATTAGTCCTACGCGAATCATTTGTTTACAGCCGCCTCTCTCTATTATGGGACTCATTTAAAAACATAAAGGAATATGATTAATCCAGTAAATCGCGACGATCTGCTTAGTGAGAAGCGCCTCCTTGATGGTGTAGTGGACAAACCTATGATACCAAGGCGCTCCTTTTTTTGACAAAGCTGTTTTCTTAGGCTATACAGGAATGTTTAGTAAAGTTAGCCTCAAAGAGCTTAATGCTTGATCGCTAATTTTGCAGTAACAGTTCTCCAGCTGATTGAAATGACTTATTCCTGCTTATGAACTCCTCCACTTCTGATACGTTCTCCTTTTGCTCAATCGTAAACTTTACTGAGTTGAGAAATATATTGGGTTTCTTGGAAAGTCATTGGATGAATCTTATCAAGCCAATTAACTTTCGAACCAATTCCATCGTATCCCATAAGCAATTCATCCCTTGTAATCATATCAATGCCGATTTGCTTCCAGATGATAAACTCGTCAATTTTAACTACATTTGCAACAATTACTGTACACCACAAATCACAATCATCTGGGCACATTAAAACTGGCAAGACAATTTCTTTACCTTCTGAATTGAACCTCTCTTTAAGCAACTCTTTCTGTCTCGAGTCATCAACCCAATCAACAATTGTTGGAATCATACCAACAAGGTTATCTGAAGGATACTGACTATGAAGTAGTAAATCCAAAGGGATACCATCAATGACAATCGTTTGGTGTTCAACCTCACAATACGTACTCTTCATCAAAACGACTTCAATTTTATTCACCAATTCCATTGTTTGAGCATCTCCCTATGACAAACAGCCTAATAATATTGTAACAGATCACTCCGTAATACTTCCCATTTCAATGAAAACAGCAGCCGATCATTTGGTCGGCTGCCGCGGCGTTCATTCAACTGTAGTTCCCTGTTAGCGTAACGAAACATATTATGCTCTTCGTTTTCTCTCTAGTCACGTGAGTGCACTTCACTTACTTGCCTCTCCAATCATTGGATGCTTTTTTTCTAAGCGTGTGGATCAGTTCCTCTGCCTTAATCCTGAAGACACCCAAACCTTGAAACAGGCATGGAATGCTAACGTGGCCGGAGTAGTGCGCATTGATCAGTCGAATGAATTTCACCCTGCCCTTGGTGTCGTATTCGAAATGCTCTCGCATAAACAGCATCTCGATGTAGCTGGGATTAGCCTCTATGCCATCGTCGAGTCTCCAATCGTCAAGGTCAAGAAAAACCTGCTCGACCTCATCCCTGCTCATTCCCAGACGAAAAGGGCCGTTTGGTTTTAAGCGAATCACTAATATCACTTAATGTTCGGAGGCGAATAGCTTCTCTATCTTTGACTTACCTATATTTTTTAACCATTCATTAAAAGTCAATAACCTGGGGTGTAACCTTCGGACTTCATCGATATCAATTTTGAGTTCCTCATTATTAATAAACTCAAACGTTCTTGCTCCACTTGGACTTATTTGACGAATAGTATCGATTGGAATCTCAACATAGGGAATATTTTTCCCAATAGCAAGCGATATTGCGTTTGATATAGCCACGGGGGTCAAAGAATCCCCGGCGATTTCAATTGTTTTGCCTAAGTATCTTTTCGGGTTCTCAAAAGCTAAAGCTGAAAATATACCGATATCTTCAACAGCGATTAATTGCAATTTTATGTTTGATTTTAACGCGGTAGCAAGTTGGCCGGTTTGAAGTCCAAAGAGTGGATCGGAGAAATTATCCATGAACCAAGCCGGACGTAGAATTGTCAGAGGCAAACCAAGGCCTCGAATGAATTCTTCAATTTCCCATTTACTATAATTTCGTCCACCGATTAATCGATCCGCTCCACTTACTGAGGAGTAAATAAAATGTTGAACGCCAGCCTTCTTCGCCGCATTTGCTACATTTTTTCCAAATTTCACTTCGTCTTCGTAGGTAAACTCCGGTGATATATTGGGGGAGAATTCTGTAGGTTGAACGCTGAACACCCCGTATACTCCTTGCATGGCCTCTAGTAACGAATCAGGATTGCCATGGTCCCCTTCAAATATTTCTACCCCAGCTCTCAGCATTTTTTTCGCTGAAGGTTTACTTGGGTCACGGGTGAGTGCTCTAACGGACCAGTCACCATTTGCAAGTAAACTGCGTATTGTCGCTCCTCCTTGTTGACCGGTAGCACCAGTTACTAGAATAATCTTTTTTGTGTATTCCATAATTGGTCTCCCTTAACATTTTTTAAAAGCCCCTCTTTGTGTTAAGCAGAGTATAACTTTTTATAGTAAAATAATATAGTACGCACATTATTGTTATATTCTAAACAAAAAGTTAGTAAAGGAGCAATTATGGACGATTGCAATACCGAAAAACTTAACTGTCCCATTTTTTACACACTGTCTGTGATAAGTGGAAAATGGAAATGGGCTATATTGTTCTTTATTTCAAAAGAAGAGGTAATCAGATATGGGAAAATAAAAGAATACTTACCACCAATTGCACATAAAACTCTAAGCCAACAGTTAAAGGAGTTGGAGGCGGATGGAATTATACATAGAGAACAATATAATGTCATGCCGCCAAAAGTCGAATATACACTTACTGAGAAAGGAAAGTCACTGGTTCCAATGCTTGATTTTATGTTCCAATGGGGCGAAAAATGGAGCGATTGACATACCTCTAATGAACAGAGATCGGACTTCCCAGTTCCGAAACTGCATCCTTACTTACAGGAAGACGCAGCTTTTTTAAAAGATGAAGCAGCTGCGCCTAGTTTCGTGCTGCATTTTTTCATTCTACGCTTTGAGTTATTTTCAGGGTAGGTTAATGAAGTCCTTTGGCTGTCGCGGGTTGAGGGCGGGTGGTACCAGGCGCGGGCTCGGTATTAGTCTTCGATTGCCTGATAGACCGTGGTCCAGAAGTCGTGGATAAGCCGCGCTGAATCCGGAGTTGACATCCCGACCTGGGTGAGCAGGATTCCCACGAGCTGGTTGTCCGGGTCGGCGTAGGTTGAGGTGCCGCTTCCGCCGTCCCAGCCGAACTGGCCGATGGGCGCATAGTCACCGCGGCAGGTGCGCACCGCCATCCCGTAGCCCCAGCCGCCTTGCTGCCCTTGGCCGAATGACACATGGACATTGCTGCTCGCCATGGCGTTTCGGGCGGCTTGCTGCTCGGGCGTGAGTCGGTTGGTGGTCATCAGCTGGACGGCGGGCCGGGACAGGATCCGTTCGGTCCCGTGCATCCCGTGATTCAGCAGCATCCGGAAGTAGGCGTGGTAGTCGTCGACGGTGGAGGAAAGTCCCCCTCCTCCGCCCTGGAACGCCGGTGGCTGGCTGTGGCGTCCCCCCTTGGCCTCGTCCCACACGATGAACTCTCCGGTCTGCGGGTCGGGGGCGTAGAGGGGCGGAAGCCGGTCGATCTTGTCGGCGGGCACGTGGAAACCGGTGTCCTTCATGCCCAGGGGGTCGAAGATGCGCTCGCGCAGGAACGTCTCAAACGACTGGCCCGTGACCCTAGCGGCGAGCACGCCGAGCAGATCGCTGCTGATGTGATACTGCCAGCGCTCTCCGGGCTGGTGCATCAGCGGAAGCGCGCCGAGGCGGCGCATCCACTCATCCGGCTCGGGCATCGGCACCGGCAGATTGGGCGTGAGCCCCTGCTCGAAGATCGCGCCCATGATCGGAGTGCCCAGCGATGTCATATCCATGCCGAGCCCGAACGTGGAGGTCAGCAGGTCCCGTACGGTGATCGGCCGCCGTGCCGGCACGGTATCGTCCAGCGGGCCGTCGATCCGCTTCAGCACCCGCCGGTCGGCGAGTTCGGGCAGCCACGTCTCTACCGGATCGTCCAGCCGCAGCCTGCACTCGTCGAGCAGAACCATCGCCGCCGCCATCGAGACCGGCTTGGACGTCGAGGCCATCCGGAAGATCGTGTCCCGGCGCATCGGCGTTCCACCGTCATGGCGCATCGTGCCGATCGCTTCGACATGCGTCTCATCATACCGGCTGACCATGGCGACGAGCCCAGGAATCTTCCCGGACTCGACATGCCGTGCCAGCACATCGCGCATTCTGCGCAGCCCCGTTTTAGAGAAGCCGTTCTTGCTTTGTCCCATTTGCATCGGATTCCCTCCCATACATTAAATGACTGTAACTTTTGACAAATCGGCTTCCATGCCTTTGAGCAGAGCAAAGGTCAGTTTATCCATCGCTGCGCCGTCAAAGCAGACGGTTTGGATGGCGCGAAAATACTTCTTAGAGAAGATAGACGCCGACTGGAAGGACACATTCTTGAGCGTTGCGCCCTTGAACGAAACTTCGTTTAATGCCGCTTTGTCAAACTTAACGCGGATAAACGTCTGTCCGTCCAAACACTGCCCGCTCAGGTCGGAGTACGAGAAGTCAACCCCATCGAATACACAACCTTCAAAGATCGTTTTTCTAAGATCGGTCATCGTTAGCGTGACGTCGGTCAGTCTTACTCCTGTGAATTGGGCTCCATCCAGGCCCGACTTGCTGAAGTTGGTGCGTACAAGGATCGTCTTATGGAAGCTAGCATTGGCCAGATCGAGCGTGGACAGGCTGCAGTCCGTCAGATTCGCACCGTCAAAATTGGCTTCGCGTACGTCGCTGCTCTTAAACGAACTGCCGGTCAAATCTGCGCCCGAAAAGTCGGAACCGTGCAGCGCGCTGCCTGTAAACCGGCCTTTATGGGCCATCACGCCCGCAAAGTCGCTTTGGGCCAGGCTGCTTCCGCTAAAGTTTGTTACTGCCTGCCGTTCCAGCGAGCGGGAGAGGTTGGCGACCTCCAGGATCGTTTGTTCGATGTTGCCGATACTCTCAACGGTCAGCTTAAACGCCGTTTCATCGTCTTTCCCCTCCGCTCTGAGTTCACGGTATCGCTCCTGCAAATCGGAGAGCAGATCGGCCTTTAATTCGGCGACGCTCTTCACCCCATCGTATGGCATAAAAACGCTGTTCAGATAATCCGTCAATTTCGAATTCATCATTTCAATCTCCTTATAATAAATTTTCTAATACGCGTTTGGCATACTCCCAATTGCTTATGCTGCGGGTGTATGTATGTCCTTGCCCCTTTCGGTAATCCCAGAATATTTGCGACGTCCCCCCTGTGATTCATCGCCCAGTACCACTCGATATCGCCGTCCGCTTCCAGCCGCCGGAAGCCGGAGTACATCTTGGCTCCCTTTTGTTCATACGCGCCGCCCGAACGCTCGGCAATCAGCTTGACAATCTCGTAACCGTAACCATAGGCTTCAGACAAGAGCCGTAAAATCATCGTATCCGTATGTCCGCGTAACAGGTCGGATGTGATTTTGTTCTCGCTCATTCAATCACCTCCATATCTGCATGATAAGACATATTACTGTGTCTGTCAAGGTAGTGTTTTTACTTAGATACTTTATCTGAAATAATTGGTGCAGACAAATAGAACCGCGCAGAGCGCGGTTCGCGGTTTCCTGGGGAGTATACTTTAAGGCCCGACACGGCCCATTTTACTAAACGGTTCTGTTGGCGCAGCCGCCGCTCTCGCGGTAACATGCTTTTCGTACTTGAGTTCAAGATTGTAGAGGGCAAAAATTGCATCATCCGGCCCATCAGCTTAACGCGAATCAGGGAGCAGCTGCCTCGCGGCGATCTTCCCCCTTGCTGCCAACGGCATAACATGAATTCTTACTCTTCATTTCATCCATTCGTTTTCTAACATACTCATTTCCCACACACTCCAGAATTCGTTGTCCATTCTTCGTTTATCTCGGATTAGTCCTTCTTTAACAAACCCTGCCTTCTCGTAACATGCAATAGCAGAAAGATTAAAATCCAGCACACCCAGACTAACTCTGTGTAATTTTAATTCTTCAAAAGCAATAGCTGCCACCTTTTTTATCATCAATTGCCCTATGCCTTGTCCTCTTAAGCTTCTCTTTCCAACCAGCACCTTACCTATCCTTGCAGATTGATTGACCCGATCCATCTGTAATTGGATATGCCCGATGACCTCATTATTTTCTACATGTACTACCCTGTAGATGAAGGCTTGAGCAGTATTGGTATTGGCGTCTTTGATGTAATGCTCCAGCTGCTGCTCATTTAAGGGAAAGCTAAAAGTTTGACCTCCCCATTGAAATAGAAACTTTGGTGAATCCATCCATTCCATAAGCTGAGCAAAGTCGGATCGTTCGAAATGTTCAAGTTTGATCACTGCCATCATTCCCTTAAACTTGAATTTAGTGGTATTGCCCCGTTATATGCTCATTCGTATCCTGTAACATTTTGGTGAGCATGATGATCTGTCCCGCATGGTACCCGTAGTGTGCGGAAACCTGCACAAGAAGCCGGCCAATGAATCTTGTATCGCAGGCTTCATGGTCAAGGGAATCCCTTCGGTGCATACGCCTCCAATCCTCCAGCCCATAGCGGATTGTGACTTCCCGGGATAGATCATCAGGAGTCAAGGCGAATAATACACTTTCCGACTCGGATCGAGTTTGGCGTAGAAGGCCAATCAGCTCCTCCTTTGATATCCCCCCCTCCGTAGTAAATTCGCGGGAACGCTCCCTGATGAATGGTCTGTTTCCAATGGCGCTCACAACATTCTGATATTCGTTACCCGCCAAATGCAAGCAGATATTACCAATACTGTTCATGGAATCTTTCCATCGCTTCCAAATCAGTTCATCGGTAAGCAGATTCAAGCTTCGTTCGATTCGATCAAGCTGCTTATTCATGTCTTCCAGTACGTCCTTAATCAGTTCCACCATGACAATCCCTCCAAGTTGATTATGGGTTCAACGTTCCGGTAATCGCAGATTACCTTCCAGTGTGACATGGGCGAATCCTCCGACTTGGATCAGCATATCCGTTTCCGTCGTTTGATGGTTACATAAAGTGTGCCAGGTCGTCCCAATGCATCACCTTGACCGATCGTGAGGTGAGTTTTTTCTTTACTTATTATGTTTTCCAAGACAAGATACCCGGTCAGAGCACCATTGGCCGCCCCTGTCACGGGATCTTCAGGAATACCAATCGCAGGTGCAAAATCTCGTGTATAGAGATCAAACCCTTGTTTTGCGTCAAAAGTAAATAGGTGTGTGTTGCTAATGGAATATTTTTTATTAAACATGGCCAGTTGATCCATTTTAGGTTGGGCTAGATCGATTGCCTGATGTGTTTTCACGGGAACAATTAGAGTCCAGTTCCCTGTATAGGCAAGTTTGATAGGAAAACGCTCATCCAATTGATCCACATCAACGCCTATCAAGTTAGCAATTTCTAATCTATCATGGAATGGCGCTTCTTTTACTTGTGGCGAAATCTGTGTCATGGTCACCTTGCTGACCTTGGTTTCACCTTGATCCCAATGCACAGGAATCAGACCTATATTGGTTTCTAATGTGATATGATCTGCTCTTTGGGCCCATCCGTACTCATTGGCAAGCAACCAGACGGAAGCAACCGTAGCATGACCGCAAAAATTGATTTCTTCCTGCGGTGTAAAGTAACGGACTCGGAAATCTGCCTTCGGATCCGTGGGCGGCAATAAAAATGCCGTCTCCGGCAAGTTTAGCTCGTTGGCAATTTTCTGCATTTGCGTTAATGTTAAATCACTGGCATCAGGCACTACTCCAGCGGGGTTGCCTTCGAACGGATTTTGGGTGAAGGCATCAACATGATACACTCTTATCTGCTTCATCATTATGAATCACTCCCTTATAGCTTTTCATAATAGTTAAGTTCCAACCCAACGTAAAATGAAAATTTACCATACCATACATGAAGAAAAATTCATGGAATTGAGGGGCGACAATGACACTCTTTCAACTGGAAGTATTCCTTGCTGTCGTGCAGACTGGCAGTTTCACCAGAGCAGGGGAGCTTTTGAATGCAAGCCAATCGGGCGTCAGCCACAGCATTGGTGATTTGGAAAAAGAGCTGGGAATTCCTCTTTTTACGCGTAATCGCAAAGGCGTTAAGCTGACGGATACGGGAGAACAAATCCTGGCACATGTTCGTGAGATCATGAATCATACGGAACAGATCCATCAAGCTGCCGCTGCGTCAAGAGGTATGAATAGCGGGACCATCCGGATCGGTTCGTTTCCCAGTTTCTCGGCGAATGTGATTCCAGAACTGTTTCAAGCGTTTCGCAGCCATTATCCGGGTGTGGAACTGCTTCTCTTTGAAGGAAGCTATGCAGAGGTGGAAGCATGGATCAAGGCAGGTGTCGTTGACCTTGGGTTTCTGGCTGATCCAAGTGATGGATTAGACACCGTGCAGCTGCTTAGCGATCCATATGTTGCCATTCTCCCGGCGAATCATCCTTTGCGGGGGCATGACATGATCTCCATCGAGCAGCTTACCCATGAACCGTTTCTTTCACTTAAATCCGGATGCGAACATCTTGTGATGAGTGCATTTCAAGAGAGGGGACTTAGCCTGAATAAGCAGTTCGAGGTAGCAGAGAATTCCACCATTCTCTCCATGGTTGAGGCAGGCATTGGAGTGTCCATCGTACCTTCCATGATCCTGCCGGCTGTGCCGGCAAATGTAGCGGTTAGACCGTTGCATCCTCCGATTATTCGTAACATCGGATTATCTGTACTCTCACAGCACATGGTCTCCCCGGCCGCAGCCGCCTTTATCAAAGAGGCGCAAACGCGGTTCCTGGAGCACACTTAGGGGGGGAGGACTCCATTTTATAAACAAAACAGGCGCACCGATATATGACTATCGGGCGCCTTAGTTACACTTTATTTTATAGTTACAAACAAACTAAACCCGCTCATCGGAAGACAGCTCAAGCAGCCCGTACTTCCGCTTGTACCGCTCCAGGATCTTGATCCATCCGGGCCCCAGCAGCGCGAGGAACAACACATTGCAAACCGCGTGGACGAGGTCAAAATAAAAGCTGGCGGCATACGCGGCGAGGACCGAGGGCCAGGTGAGATCCTGGCCCATGTTGGCCAGAAACCAGATGTTCATAATCCATCCGAACAAGATGCCCCAGGCAAATCCGAAGGCGAGCAGCAGCAGGCGGTGCTTCAGCCATCCCCACCGGTACAGCGTTCCCGCCGTCCAGCCGATCATGCCCCAGCTGAACATTTGCCAGGGCGTCCAGGGGCCCTGCCCGAGGAACATGTTGGAGACCAGGGCTGCCACGGCCCCGACCATAAAGCCGGTCTCCGAACCAAACACAAGCGCGGAGACGATAATGATGAATGACGTCGGCTGCACACTCGGCAGCGCGGCAAAGGGGACGCGGCCGACCGCAGCCAGAGCGGACAGAACGGCCAGCAGTACAAGTTCCCTCGCCTGGATGGACCGTCTTTCGAAGCGGAGAAAGAACGGCGCGATCGAGGCGCACACCAGGAATAACGCCAAGGGCAGATACTGGTTGTCAGCCGCCCAGATCGTCAAGGCCAGCCCCCCGAAGAATAGAAGAATGACGACGAAGAACGCGATGCGGGACCGCCTCATCTCAATTCCACCTCAGCAGTTGGCTGAGCGCCGTCGTATAGTATAAGTTATCGCTGAAGAACAACGGCGGCGGCCCGTCGCCGGCAAGCATACCGTCGAACATGATCGCGCAGCGTGTGGCATGGTCCGCAGCAAATTCGACGTCATGCGTGACCATGACAACGGTTTTGCCTGTCTGCTGCAGCTCCCTAAGCCGTTCTCCCCACCTGCGCCTGGCCGCAGGATCCAGCCCCTTGGTCGGCTCATCGAGCAGCAGAAGATCGGGGCCTGCCAGCAGGACGGCAGCCAACGCCGCAAGCTGGCGTTCCCCTCCGCTGAGATCATAAGGATGCCGTGCAAGTACATGGCTAAGCCCCAGCCGCTTGACCAAGGCTTCGATGCGCACCGCCTTCGCCTCCAGGCCCTCTCCGTCCGCCGCCCTTGCGGCAGCGGCCTGAAGCTCCGCCTCCACCGTTTCTTCGATGAAAAAGGTTAACGGGTTTTGATCGAGATACCCTACCCTTGCCGCTCTTTCGCGGGCTTTCCACTTGACCAGGTCCTTCCCTTGCAGCAGCACCTTGCCCTTCTGGGGCTTCAGGATGCCGGCCATCGCTTTGAGCAGGGTTGTTTTGCCCGATCCGTTGGCCCCCAGGATGGCCAGCACCTCCCCCTCACGCACCTGAAGCGACGCATTCTTCAATACCGGGGCGGGGTCCTTCGGGCCATACTGCCAATACAGCTCCCGGCACTCCAGCAGAACGGAGCCCATCTCCTTCTTCGCCGTTTCCGGCGGCTTACCGACTGCCGGACGGCCCGCACTCCCGCTGCTCCTCCCCCGCTGAAGCCGCTGCCGCCCTTCCTTGACAGTAAGCGGCAGACAGTCGTCCGGCTGCCGGTTGTCCTGCAGAAACCAAGCCGGAATCGGCGGAACAAAATCGCGCCATCCCCCCGCCCGATCGGACCAGAAGGCCTGAGCGGCTTCCCGCGGTGTGCCGTTATGGCGGATCGAGCCGCTATCCATGGCGATCACCCTGTCCACGACGGGCAAAAGCTCTTCATACCGGTGCTCCGCCACAAGGATGGTCAGCCCCAGGTCATGATTGATCCGCTGCAGCAGCTGGATCAGCTCCCGGGCGGCAAGCGGGTCGAGCTGCGCCGTCGGCTCGTCGAGCAGCAGCAGCCGGGGCTGCAGAGCCAGCACGGATGCGAGCTGCAGGAGCTGCTTCTGCCCGCCGGACAGCTCATGTACATACCTGCCGAGCAGCCCGTCGAGGCCGAAATAGTGGGACAGCTCCGCCGCCCTCCTCCGCATGAGAGCGGATTCCAAGCCCACATTTTCCATCGGGAAGACGAGCTCCGACAGCACCCGGTCCGTTACCGTCTGGTTCTCCGGGCTCTGCTGAACCATCCCGATATTCCCGGAGAGAACCCTGTCGTCATAGGAGGACAGAGGGCGTCCATCGAATAAAATGTCCCCGCTCCTCACGCCGACAGGCGCAAGCTCCCTCTTGATATGACGGAGCAGCGAGGTTTTGCCGCAGCCTGCGGGTCCGCAGAGAAGCACAAATTCGCCGGCTTCCACGGTCAGGCTCACCCCGTCAAGCACCGCCTGTTCCCCGTCCGGATAACGAAAGCTCACATCCTGGATCTCCAGTATCGCCACAGCCACATCTCCCTCCCTTCTATGATGACCGGCACAGCCGCGAACAGCGTAAAGCACCCGTACGAAAGCAGCTCCCAGCCGTGCAGGGTAACGGTCTCAAGCGCCGGGAAGATCCGGTAGGCTCCATAGCCCAGCAGCCTGAATCCGATGCAGGCGGCAAAGAGTCCGAGCAGCGCCGCCAGCAGAGTCCAATCCCCGGGCCGCATGACGAACTCCTCATACCGCCCCCGGGGGCCCGAGCCGTAGCCCTTCGCTTTCATGGCGTCCGCCGTCTCCAGCGCCTCCTCGAGACAGAGGGTCAGCAGAATTTGCAGGAGCTTCATTCCATCCGTTACCCGCTTGCGCAGGCTTCCCTGTCCAACATCGATGCCCTTGGTCTGCTGGACCGAAGCGATCTCCCCCAGCCTGCGCTTCAACAGCGGAACAAAGCGCATCGACATCACGATGAGCAGCCCCAGCTTGGGGAACACCGAGCCGAACAGATACAAGAACCGGGCAGGCGTAATCACCGCGTTGAAAGAAATAAACAAAACCAGAATCACCAGCAGGTTCACCGTCGCAAAGAGTCCGTAGACAAGCGACTCGAGCGTCACCGGCTGGTCCCAGAAATAAAACAATATATGCCGACCCCGATGGGAGAACAGCGGGTTGATCATCGCATACAGCAGAGAAACCGGGAGAAAGAACCTCAGCATGCCCCGTAAGGCCGGCATCTCTCCGTTCAAAGCCACAAGCCCGATGAGAAGGAACAGAAGTGTCAGGATATATACAGGATGGGTCACGACAATGCCCAGAATCAGAGCCCCCATATAAAAGAAAAAGCAGGGAAACGGATGAAACGACCGGAATCCGCTGCTCATTTCATCTTCGTCCCTACGTCTTCGCCGAGGTCCAGCGTATAGAACCATTCAATCCGATCGCCCGCCTGCAGCTTATAAGCGCCGGCCCCTTCACTTGGCGCTTGTCCGTTAACCTTGTACACCCAGCCGCTCTTGGGCCCGTGGTCGAACTCGTATAAGTTGTCGATGCCCTGCACATAGGCGTAAGCGCCCTTGCCCTGGTATTCCATCTGAAGCTTGTTCGCTTTGGCCGCCAGCTTGAGAACTTCCAGTACGGTCGCTCCATCCTGGAAGGACACGGAAGTTTCTTTCAAAATCTCACGCGCCCCGTCTCCGGTAATGCGGATGGTCAGCGCTGCAGGCGCAGGCGCCGGGGCCTCCGCCGAAGCGGGCTGGGCCGGCACGGCCGGTTCGGCCGCCGGCGGCTGTCCGGCTGCGGACGGCGGGGCCGCTGCCGGAGCCGGTGCAGCCGCCGCCTCGCCCGCGAGCGGGGCTGCCGCCGGAGCCGCTGCGCCGCCTGCGGCCGGACGCTCCGCCGTGCCGGGCGGGGCCGCCTCAGCCGGCGCAGCACCAGGCCCTGCGGGCCCGTCTGCAGCCGCCTTCGGCTGCGCCGACGGCTCCGCGGCCACCGGTGCGGCCCCGGCCGGCTTGGCCGCATCCGCCGGGGGCGCATCGGCCCCTGCGTTCGGCCCGCCGGCCGCTGCAGCGGCCGGAGCCTTCTCCGGTGCAGGAGCCTGCACCGGCGCGACGGCCGCCTGCTGCTCCCCGCTGCCGCAGCCGGACAGCATAAGCGCTGCGGCGAGCCCCAGCAGCAATATACATCTTTTCATCTATGTTCCTCCTGTACACATCGTCTGAAAAAGGAAAGGAAGAGCCCCCGCGAACAGGGCTCTTCTCATCGTCAACGATTAGGGCTGTTTTGTCAATTCATAGGCTCTTACCGCCACGACAGCGGCCATTTCCCGCGTAGCCGGGTCCTCGGGCCGGAACCGACCGGACTCGTCCCCTTCCATCAGACCGTTCGCCTGAACAGCCCCGATGAAGGTGGCGGCTCCCGGATAGGCCTCGCCAAGGTCGGTAAATGCGGCCGGACCGGCATCATCCGGCTGGAGCTTCAGCGCTCTGGCCAGCATGATCGCCATCTCCTGCCGCGAGATGGACGCATCCGGAGCGAACCGATCCTCGCTTACGCCTTCCACAATGCCTTGGGATACGGCTTGAGCGACATAGCCTGCGTACCAGGAGCCGGGCGCGACGTCCGCAAATCGGACGGCGGCCTCCTCCGAGGAAGGCGGTTCCCCCAGCAGCCTCAGAAGAATCGCCACAAACTGCGCGCGGGTCACCTGCTTTTGGGGCTCAAAGGTCGGCACCGCATCGCCTGTTCCCTCCATGATCCCATACTCCGCCGCCTTCTCTACGTAGGTCAGCGCCCATGAGGAGATCTCCGTCTCATCCGCATAGCCAGGCGCGGCTTTGGGAACATCCACCCCCGCCTTGGAGAAGGCGGCCCGGTATGCTCCCAGCGCCATTACTGCCTGCTCCGTAGCCATCCCTTCCGCTTCCCCGCCGCTTACATGAGGGAAGGCTCCGCTGTCCAGCTGCAGCCCAAGCAGGTAGTTCACCATATGGCCGTCACCTGACTTGAAGGAAGCGCTGTGTACCGGATCGATACCGCTGAGCGACAGCCCCCAGAGCACCTGTGCCGTGCTTTCGGCGTTCACCACACCATCCAGCGCGAAGCCGCCGTTCTCCGCCTGCTGGGTGCCGAGCCACTGCACGGCTTTGTTCACAGCCGCCTTCACTTCCGCCTGCGTCCCGTAATAGCTTAAAGCCGCCAGGGCCGAACCGGTTAGATCCGTGCTGCCCGTCTCGCCCTTGACCAGCGGCCAGCTGCCATCCGCATTCTGAACATCCAGAATCCACTGCAGCAGCTTTTCCTTGGTCCATGCCGCATCGGCCGGAATCTCATAGTCTCCGGCGTTCAGAGCCAGCAGCGCGTAGATCGGGCCGTTGGTTCCCTGCGCTTCCATCCGTTCGTTATTGTAAATCCGCTCGATCAGATTGAAGCCCCCGATGGACTGCGGGTCGCCCCCCGCCGCCTGGACGCTCAGCGCCAGCCGCTCATAATCGGTCACATTCCGGAACGTCCCGTTCTTCTCCCTCAGATGGGCTTCCACATCCGTCAGGTAACCGGACGGGATGCTCACACCGGCTCTATTCAGCGCGTAGGCCGACCAGTCGCTCAGCTCCGTTCCGTTCTTCAGCCAAGCCGACGCCCGGGTAATGGCAGGCCCCACCTCGACAGCCGAAGGCGCTTCGACAGCCGCATCTCTCTGCACTTTCGACTTATCGATCACCGCGAATTTCGTAAAATGGTTCACCAATCCCGTCATCTTCCCGGTCTCTGCATCCAGGACCGCCGGAATCGGAATCCACTCGCCCGTCAGCTCGTTGAGCCAAGCCAAGGACAAGGCATCCAGGTTCTCGGATGCGACCGGTGTCTTGATGGTGATCTGCACCGGCTTCTCGAAGGTCTGGCCGGCCGGACCGAATTCATACATCGGGGATACGAGCCCGCTGCGTCCGTCCGAAGGGAGCTCTCTCACCGTAAGGGTCGCCGTCTCTTTCAGCGCACCCGCGGGAATGTACAGCTCATGTTCTGCTTTATCATCGGTTAAGGTAGCTGCGCTGCCGGAAGTCACTGACTTTTGTACGTTGACCGTATTCGCGGTCAACACTTCTTGCAGTACGGCAGCCGCGTTTGCCGTCATTTTCTTGTCAGCGTTCAGCACGATGGCCGGCTTCGCCACCTCTTGAACCGGCTTCCGGTTATCGTAAGCCAGTCCCAGCTCCTCCGATACCGTCTTCAGCGCGTTCGCCTGTGCAGCCGCCGTCCCCGTCGTAACTGCCGGACCGGCCGAGCTGCTGTCGGCATTGAGGTCCTTGCCGCCGTCCAATGTGTACCGCCATGCGACCGTATCGCCCGACTGCAGCGTTACGGAATCCGCTCCGCTGCTCAGGTAAGTGCCGTTGACCGCATACATCCAGCCGCTGAGCGGCCCCCGGTCGAATTCATACAGACCGTCAATCCCCTGCACATAAGCCGTTGAACCGGATCCGGACGACTTCACCCGGTCCGCCCCCAGCTGGCGGATCAGGACCGAATATGGCGTGTCGACGCTCTGAAGAGATACCTGTGCGGACGATAGGATGGTTCCCTTCTCCTCATCCCCGGCAACGGATAAATACACGTACGGGCTCCCGGACGACCCCGTTCCTCCGCCGCCCCCTCCGGCTCCGGTCCTCGGGAGAACCGTTACCGTCTGCGTCGTGTGGACGATGTGAGGCGCCGCTCCCGCGGCATAGCCTGAGATATCGAGTGTATACGTCCCTGCCGGCAGCCCGGCGAACGTCGCCGTGCCTGCGCTGTTCGTCGCGGCAGTCAGGCTGCCGATCTTCAGCTGAATGCCTTCAGCCGGAGCAGGCGTGTCATAACCCAGTGTTTTGTTCACCGTCACCGTGAAGGACTGGTTGGCTCTGGGCTGTGCGGGACTCAGCTTCACCGATTCCACCAGGTACGTCGTCGGATTCCAGCTTGCATCGTACCCGCCGTAATAGATCACCGCCCGGTCGCCCGGCTGAAGCGTATAGTCGGCCATCCCCACCTGCGGAATATTCCATTTGCCCTGGCGGTAGACCGCATAGTTCCAGGCGTCGGCATCCGAGCCGATCGATTTGACATATTTGCCGAACGAAGAGCTTTCTATGCGGAACGGAACCCCTTTGTCCGTCAAAAGCGTCTGTACGCTGTCCAGCAGATTCGGAGAAGCGGCCGTCCCGACTGCATACGTGCCCGTGGATCCCTCGATCTGAATGTCCGCCGAGCCGACTTCCAGCACCTTCGAATCCGTTACAATCCGGGGAGCCGTGCCTTCCGGGTATCCTGTAACCACGGCCTTGTAAGTGCCGCCCGGCAGGCCGGACGCAAACCGGGCGATTCCTTGGCTGTCCGTCTGCACCTTCTGTCCGCCAAGCTCCACGTATACGGCGGAAGCCACGGTTACAGCTTCCATGCCCGTATTCCAATCCCATGCCGTCTGCTGAACCTTCACCTCAAGGGCTTGTCCGGCCACCGGCAGCGCAGGATCTGCCGTAATCGACTTGACGAAGGCAGTGTCCATCCCGCCGTAGTACAGGTAGATCTCATCACCGTTGCGAAGGGAATAATCGGCCACCCCAAGGCTCGACGTGCCGGCAAAATCCCAGGCTCCCTGCCGCTTCACATTGTACAGCCAATAAGTATAAGCATTGTTGTCATTCGCTACAGCGCCTATGGAAGTAATAAAATGGCCTGCGCCCTCCTGCCACGCAATCCCCGACGACTGCAGCAGCCGGGCGGCAGCCTCATAGGCGGTAGCCGCAGTTACCGGGCCCTCCGCAAGGATGCCGGCCGGACCTGCCACATGCACCGTTACACTTGCCGCCTGAGGCGCCGTACTTCCGGTGGTCAGCACCGCATCGTACGTGCCGCTGTTCCCTCCGGTAAAGGCATGATAAGCGGCCAGGGCCATGATCGCCTGTCCGGTCGCTCCCGCGTTGGATGGGCCGCCGAGTACATGGGCGAACCCGCCGTCGCTCTGCCGGTAGCCGAACAAATAACTTAGCGGATTGCCTTGCGCCTTCGCAAAGCTTCCGCTGCGCGCATCCACGCCGGCTGCGGACAGCGCCAGAATGACCTGAGCCGTGCTTTCCGCATTCTCGCCGTACTCCGTAAATCCGCCGTTCGTAAGCTGCTTGCCGGAGAGCCACTGCACTCCTTTGTCAATCGCCGGCTGCACACCGGCAAGCGTCTTATAGGGTGACAGGGCATAGATCGCCGAAGCGGTAATATCGATGTTCCCCGCTCCCCCGGCCGCAAGCGGCCAGCCGCCGTCCGCATTCTGCTGCGTCAGCAGCCAGGCTGCGATCTTGTCGGGATTCCACTGTGCGGTTAACGGGATATCGTAAGACCCGCTGCTCAATGCGAGCAGGGAATAGATCGCCCCGTTGGTCCCCTGCGCCGTCATCCGCTCGCTGGTATAGATGCTCTGGATGAGGTTATACGAAGCGGAGCCGGAAGTGACCGCCTCGGGGTCGCCCCCGGCCGCCTTCACCCCGAGCGCTATGCGGGCATAGTCCGTTACATTGCCGTACACCCCGCCGCTCTTCTGAAGCTCCGCACTCACGGACGGTAAATAGGAGGCCGGTACCGGTTTCCCCACCTTGGCCAGTGCATACGCGTCCCAATCCGTAGGCGCGCTGCCGTTCACAGCCATGATATAGCCCGCAGCATCGTCAATTGCCGCAGGAACGGCAACCTGCCCCCTAGCTGCCCCAGCCGCATACACAGGCAGCAGCCCGCCCAGCATCGATACCATCAAGCACCAGCTGAGCAGCAGCATACCTATTCGTTTCATCCCTCTGTGACTCTTCATTCCTGATTCCATACCCCTCTCCGCCAAAAAAATAAAAGCATCCCTACGAGAAGGGATGCCGATTGCACACTAGACCCGCAGGCGAAAGATGTTCCCTGACCGAATAAATACCAACAGCTGGGAAACTATCATTCGACAACTTTCGATATTGTCTTTCAATGTTTTACATAGAATACCACTTTCGCGGCACGGCGTCCATTGATTGTTGCGGCGTGCCTGCTACACGTTCAAGCCCTATCATCGGATCCCAAAAGATCTGCCGCTTCGTTCTCTTAACAGCCTCCTAAGCAGCGCCAACTGATATAATAGGATGGGAGGAACACTGGGGGGCATGCTATATGGAATGGAGCATATACACATTGGGAAAAGCCAGCCTGAACCGCAGCACCACCTATTTGTCCACAAATGGGGCTGCGTTCACTATCCATTACTGGGGCGTCATGCCGAAGCACTACGATATTCCGGCGCATCAGCATTCCTTTTTTGAAATCTGTTATGTGATCGAAGGAAGCGGCACCTACCTGGAAGATACCCGGGCATTCAGGCTGGAAACAGGATCGTTGTTTTTATCTAGACCGGAGCGCACGCATCGGATTGCCAGCCAGGATGGCCTGTTTCTGCTCTACGTCGGCTTTGAGCTGAATGAAGCGGACTCGGTCGAAGAATGGCATACCCTGCTGGAGAAAGCCGCGGCCTGCGACAGTATAGTGGTCGCCCTCAAACAAGAGAGCATCGTGCCGAGGTTATGGGAATCGCTGCTGCTGCAGGCCGCCGAATCAGGCGGCTTTCTGGCGGGGCGCATCCTGCATGACCTCGCTGCCGTACTGCTGCTGTCGCTGCTGCGTACATTTGTGCCCGAAGACCACCGCGAAGAGAAACCTGCACAAGCCCAATCCGCTTCCGCGCTGTTCAGTCAGGCGAAGCTGTTTATCAGGGATAACCTGTCCCAGCCGCTGCGGCTTAGCGATACCGCCGCATATCTTCACATTTCCGGCAGGCATCTCTCACGGATCTTCGCCCAAGAGTGGGGCGGCAGCTATTCGGATTATGTGCAGAACGAGAGGCTTCAGACGGCCGCAGCTCTGCTGAAGACGACGGCGCTTCCCATCAAAACCATTGCCGAAACGGCGGGATTTTCCTCTGTCCAATATTTTACCAGAGCGTTCACCTTAAAGTTCCGGACTGCCCCCGGCCTGTTCCGCACTCTGTATGCCGATGCCAAGACTCTCTCCTTCCAGGTCCAGGATAAAATCAAGACCCTGTAACCGGATAAACGATAAGCGGGGGATTCGTTTGTTAAAATAGAGTCCTATACAGGTTGTCTCCAAAATGCAAAACCCTGTCTGCATAATGCAAAGACAGGGTTTTGCATTTGTCTTATAATTACGAGCATTACCAAAGAATTTGACGAAAATTTCATATGACCCTAATCCATTCGGGACAGAAAAACAACATCCCCTAAACGAAGAGATAATGGCATGCTGAAAGCAGGATAGGTCACAGATATTCTTGGGTTTCTGCCGTTTGAACAAATGCTGGATACCTGCGCGGCCCTGGGTTTCGAAGCGCTGGAGCTGGGCTGCGGGAATTGGTCGAAGGCCCCCCACGTTGAGCTCGACAGTCTGCTGGAAAGTGAGCTTCGCCGCAGACAGTTTACGGATGCGATCCGGTCAAGAGGCTTGGAAATCGCTGCGCTGAACTGCTCCGGCAACCAGCTGGAGCCGACTGAAACCGGGAAAGCGCATCAGGCCGTTGTCAACAAAACCTTTAAGCTTGCCGGACTGCTCGGCGTCGAAACGGTTGTCACGATGTCCGGCTGCCCCGCAGGCGGTCCGAACGATACGCTGCCCAATTGGATTACACACCCGATTCTGCCGCAGCACTTTGAAAGTCTGGCTTGGCAGTGGAATGAGGTCGCGATTCCATATTGGAAGAAGGCAGCCGAGCGTGCTGCGGAATACGGTGTAAAGCGGATTGCCATTGAGAACCTGGGATGCAATCTTGTCTATAATGCCGAAACGCTCCTGAAGCTGCGCAGCGAGGTCGGCCCGATGATCGGCATGAACCTTGATCCGAGCCATCTTTTCTGGATGGGGGGAGATCCGATCGCGGCGGCCCGTGTACTGGGCGATGTGATCTATCACGTCCATGCGAAGGATGTGCGCGTTGAACGCGGCATCAGCGGCGCACATGGCCTGATCGACGTCAAGCCGATGGACAGCTTTGCTTCGCGTTCGTGGAATTATGCCGCACTCGGCTACGGTCATGAGCCCGGCTGGTGGAAGGAATTTTTTACGGTGATCAACATGATCGGCTATGCGGGGCCAATTGTAATCGAATGGAAGATTTGACGATGGACCCGCTGACTGGCGTTCAAAAGTCGATGCAGCTGCTGCAAGATGCTCTGCCGAGAAGGTTTCAGCGCGACGGCGTTTCTGCGAGCGGACTGACGGTCTAACCGGCCTGCCCATTAAGAAAAGCCTCCGAGGTCTTGGAGGCTTTTCTTCTCTTTTCACCCGGCCGCTGCGTTGGCAGACGTTTCCTGCCAGGAATGACCCTTGTGATAGGATCGTCTCCGAAACGGCATGGTCCAACGGGGTACCCTTTTACATTCCATAATTAAACCAAACAAGGAAGAAGTGTAGAATGCACCTTCGCATTGCTGGCCGCGATATTCCGATCCCACAGACGGAAGGGGTCTCCCTTCGTGTTCGTAACCATTCCCCCGGACTCCTCAACGAGCAGCACACCCGCGGCAACGTCCCATGCACTCAAACCGTACTCCCAAAAGGCATCGAGCTTGCCGCAAGCAACATACGCCAAAGTTAACGCAGCCGAGCCGAGCGACCGGATCGTTCTGAATTCCCTGCCGATCGCTTCCATCGTGGCGATATTCATCTCCCGATAGGCCGGTGTTGATACAAAGCCGGTCCCTATCACACAATCCTCCGCCTGCTCCGCATCGGTTACCGCGGCGGGCTTACCATTACAAAAGGCCCCCTTGCCTGACTCCGCCCAATATAAATCATCTCTGCAGGGATCATAGATGACACCGAGCCTCAGCTCCCCTCTGCACAGCAGCGCGATAGACACAGTATATCCCGGGATCCCATGAATAAAATTGGCCGTGCCATCGATCGGGTCGACGATCCACAAATAGGGTCGATCGGATCGTTCTTTAAGAATCTGTTCTACCGGCTTCCCGGAGCCAAAAGTCTCTTCTTCCCCAAGAAAGGCATGGTCGGGATACGATTCCAGGATGATGCTTCGAATCATCTCCTCCGCTCGCTTGTCGATTTCCGTCACGACATCAAACCTGGAGCTTTTTTTCTCAGCCGCCTGACCTGTGCCCATTTGCGAGAGAATCATTGTACCCGCTTGTTTCGCCGCGCTGCATGCGGTCTCCAAATAACTCATGGCTATTTTCTCCCTTACGTTTAAAATAGGATAAGAAAAGAGAATAATGGGAAATAAATCGCATCATTTGGGCTTCTTTTTGTTCTTTTTTATTCTCTTTCTTAAGGAAATGCAATGCAGATATGCTATAATTTAATTGAATAAACGATAGATTATTGCAGATTATTCATGTTTGCATCATAAATGGTCATACAATGAATTGGGAGAATCAAAAGATGATCAAAACACAGCGGATAAATCAATTAAAAGAATATGTATTTGAACAAGGAACGGTTTCACTCGACGAATTGGTCGAGCATTTTGGAGTATCCAAAAATACGATCCGCAGAGACATCGAGCCCCTGATCGAGTCGGGGATTCTAAAAAAAGTGTACGGCGGGGTCTCAGTCAATCATTCCACCTTGGTCGTATTTAATGAAAGAAAAGATATGAACCTTACCAAAAAACAGGAAGTTGCAAGGCTTGCAGCTGAATTTATAGAAGACGGTGACGTCATTTTCGTAGATTCCGGCACGACGACACTGGAATTGGTTCATTTTATCAAAAACAAGCAGCTGACGATTGTCACCAACAATTTTGATTTTATGCAGGAGGCCAAACCCTTTCCTACGCTGACGATTTTTTCGACGGGAGGCATGTTTGAACGCACAACCAATTCGTTTGTCGGATTCCAAAGTATTGAATTTTTACAGAAGTACAATATCAATAAAGCGTTCATCTCGACATCCGGAATCTCCATTACGAATGGAGTCACCAATGCTTCTCCCTTGGAAACCGAGATCAAAAGCACGGTGGTTAAAAAAAGCATGAAAGTGTTTTTAATGCTGGATGACAGCAAATTCGACAAATATGCTTTAACGACCTACTGCTCCTTAAGCGATATCGACTACATCGTGACGAACAGCAAACCCGGAGATATCTATCTGCAGTACGCAATGGAGCAGCATATTACCCTTGTTACCCCATAGCCCAACGTGAAGAGCGCCAAATCCGTTTTGGCGCTCTTATTTATTTCCGAACCCGCTATGCTGTTCTAGTTCACTTCAGCCCATCGTCTTGCTTTTCCGCAGGAGCCGAATTCCCGAATTTTCCCTTTCACGGTTTCTTTGATGACTTCCCGTGCCGGAGTCAATAGGGTTCTCGGATCGGTCGTTTCCGGATGGTTCGCCAAAGTTTTGCGAAGCTCCGCGGTCCAGGCCGTCACACAATCGGTATTGATATTGATTTTCGCATGGCCCAGCCGGATCGCTCTTTGTAATTGGTGAAGGGGAATTCCCGAAGCCCCATGAAGCACAAGGGGAATGCCTACGGCCTGCGAAACAGCTTCCATTTCCTCGAATCCGAGCTGCGGTTCTCCTTGATATTTGCCATGTACGGACCCAAGGGCTGCCGCCAGCGCATCGATTCCGGTCTCCTCCACAAGCCTCTTGCATTCATGCAGATCGGCGTACCTAATTCCGCCAATCAAGCCGTCTTCCATGCCGCCGACGGTCCCCACTTCCGCTTCTACGGATACGCCGCGGGCTGCTGCATAGTCCACCACTTGTCTCGTATCCCTGATATTCTGGTCGATGGGCCCGTGAGAACCGTCGAACATCACCGAACTGAAGCCCGCGTCAATGGCTTTCACACAACGGTCAACCGTTTTGCCGTGATCCAGATGAAGGACAACCGGCACGCGGATACGCTTTTCTTCGAGCAGCGCGCCAACCATGGCTGCAACTGTCTTATAACCGCCCAGAAAGTCAATCAATCGATCGGTTACAGCAAGAATGACAGGAGCTTCTTCTTCCTCCGCCGCGTCAAGAATGGCATGCACCCAGGAAAGTCCATTCACATTGAACTGGCCGATCGCGTATTGTTCCTCTTTGGCTTTGACTACTAACTCTTTCATTGACACCAACGCCATACCGCATCACCTCCATACCGGCCTCTTACTTTTGCTCAATCCATACGTGATCGCGATCAGCGGGATTTAAGCGATGCCGAGGCCTTCTTTCATTTTCTTCAGCATGAAAGCGCTCGATTCCTCCGCCCGGTCACTGTAAGCAAATACCGCATTGGTGGCAATCCCGTCAAATTTCATTTCCCGCAGCTTTCTGAAAATTGTATCAAAATCCACTTCGCCTTCCCCGATATTCAAATGCTGATGGACGGTAATTTGCGCATCGGGCGGATTCACGATATAGCGCAGGCCGTAGGCCGCTTTATGATTGAAAGTATCCGCAAACAGAACGTGATCGAGCAAATCCCCCGCTTCATCAAGCATCTTCCCTACATCGCCAATGCCATCATCATAGAAGAAGGTGTGGGCCGTAGAGTACACCAGCTTGATCCAGGGACGGTCCAAGGCGCGGATCATATCGATCGCACCCGTGTTCGTCTCGATGAAATCATAGGGGTGCGCCTGCAGATTTAATCTTACGCCTTCTTTCTCAAACACCGGGATGAGCTCATCCATCGATCTGACGAAATGTTCCTCGCAGACCACAGGATTGTATTTGGTTCCGCTGAATTCGCTGTTCATCAGGTCAACATCCAATTCCACCGCAATTTCAATGGCCCGCTTCCAGTTTCTCACCGCTGCCTGTCTTCTTTCTTCCTCAGGACCGGCCCAATGATAAAGCGGCAGGAGCGAAGAGAGTTTGACGCCGGCCTCATTCAGCCACTTTTTGACCTGCTTGATCTTCTGCTTGTCGACTTTCGGGTATTTATAGAACGGGCAAAAATCTTCACGGGGGGACAGCTCGATATATTCGTATCCCAGCTCCGCTGTTTTAAAAATCATTTCTTCCATCGACAATGAATCTCTAAAATGGGTTGGATCATAGGCTAATTTCATGGTTTCTTCCTCCCGGACTGGAATGGCGGATCAGATCCGTCTCGTTTGCCTAATAGGATTTGGATCTCTTCAGCATTTCGAATTTATGTTCGTATGCCCGCTGGATGCCCTCTTTATGGGAGACTTCCGCTACCCCGAGATTCCACCAGCTGTCGTAGCCGTCCGTCATCGTTTTGGGCAGCACCTTCATATCGATCAGCGTGGACGTCTCCTGAAGCTTCGCATCTTCCAGTGCACTCTTCAGGGCTTCCACACTGTTGACGCGATACACTTTGGCTCCGTAGCCTTCCGCCACTTTGGCATAGTCGATATTCATAATCCGGTTGTCGGCCGTCCGGAACTCGCAGAAGAAGCTTCCGGAGCCATAATCCATCTGCAGATTGTTGATGCAGCCGAAGCCGGAATTATCGAAGAGCAGGATGTTGATTTTTTGATGGTATTGCATCGCTGTAATGAGTTCGGAGTGAAGCATAAGGAAGCTTCCGTCACCCACAATGGAATATACTTCCTTGTCGGGATGGGCCAGTTTGAGTCCCAGCGTGCCGGATACCTCATAACCCATACACGAATATCCATACTCCAGATGGTATGTATTCGGTACTTCCGCATTCCATAATCTCTGCAGGTCACCCGGAAGAGAGCCTGCCGAACTGAGGATAATGCTGTCATTCTCAATGGTGTCATTGATGGCAAGTAACGCCGTTGTCTGCGGGAGCTCCGTTCCCAGGGCATCCGCATATTCATTCATCGTTTCCTGCGAGAATTGGTTTTTGATCTCCGGCAGGAAACCCGATCGACTGAATTCCACCCGGCTTAACCGCTCCCGCTCCGCATCCCATTCGGCCCTGAGCTCCGGGATGACCGGACCAAAGTCACTGCTGTAGCCTTCCAGCAGGGGGTACAGTTGTTGAAGCGTGACTTTGGCGTCCGCAACGACTTGAACGGCATCCAGCTTATACGCCTGCATACGGCTGACATTGATATTCAGGAACTTGGTCCGGTCAAAATCGAAGGCCGTTTTGGAAGAGGTGGCAAAATCGGTATACCGGGTGCCGATGCCGATAATCAGGTCCGCCTGCCGGGCAGCCTTGTTCGCAGCGAGCGTTCCGGTAATGCCCATGCCTCCAAGATTGTTCCGGAAGGTGGATTCGACCGCAGATTTGCCCGCCTGTGTTTCCACAAGCGGAATCTGATACCGCTCCGACAAGGCCGTCAGCTCCTCCCGGGCTTCCGAATACTTGACCCCGCCGCCCACAAGGATCAGCGGCTTGCGGCTCTCCCGGATCAGCTGTACCGCCGCTTCCAGTTCGCGTTCGCTCGGCTCCTTGCGGTCCACATAATGAATGCGTTTCTGGAAGAACGACTCTTCATAATCAAACGCTTCCCCTTCCACATCCTGACAGATGCAGATCGTAACGGGACCGCTTCTGGCCGGATCGGTCAGCACCTCAAAGCCGCGAATCAGGCTGCTCATCAGCTGTTCGGGCCGGGTCACCCGATCCCAGTAACGGGAAACGGGCTTCAGCGCATCGTTCGTTGTGACGGCAATGCTGTACTCCTGTTCAATCTGCTGCAGAACCGGATCAGGCTGTCTCGTGGCATAGGTATCGGCCGGCAGGAGCAGGACCGGGATGTTATTGGCGAGAGCCGTTCCGGCAGCCGTTACCAGGTTGGCCGAACCCGGCCCGGACGAGGTGGACACCGCATAGATTTTTTTGCGCAGCTTTTCTTTGCTGTACGCAATGGCCGCATGAGCCATGCCTTGTTCATTTTTGCCCTGCAGCACCTTGAGATGCCCCGGGTCCTGTTCGAGTGCCTGCCCGATCCCCAGCACATTCCCGTGTCCGAAAATCGTAAAGATCCCTTCCACAAACGGCGACTCTCTGCCATCGACATGGATATACTGCTGGTTAAGGAATTTGATCAGTGCCTGGGATGTAGTTAATCTGATTTTGCTGCCCATTACCGACTCCACCTTTGACTAAAGATAAAAATGCCCTGTCTATCCATTCGCAATGAGATGCCCGGCGATCACGGCCTCAATGTCCTCTACCTGCGGCAGGGCATCAGAAGAACTGTGCCTGCTGACAACGATCGATGCGGAAGCACTTCCATATTTCAGCGCGGTTTCAATGTCTTTGCCTTGAGCGAGCGCATACAGGAAAGCGGAGGCGTAGGAATCACCGGCGCCGAATGTTTTTAACACCTTGGTTCGATAGGCATGCGCCCGGATCACATCGCCTGCCCTGGTGTACGCGTAGGAGCCGTCCACACCGTGTTTGATCACGATCAGCTCGGGCTTGTGCCGGAACAAATAGCCGGTGGTCTCTTCGTTCGATCCTCCCGCTTTGTTCTCCAGTACGTCGTACTCGTCTCTCGTGCCGATCACAATATCGGACTGCTCGGCCACCAAGGAGTAATAGATCGCGGTCTCTTCTGCAGACTTCCAGGTATAAGGACGGTAATCCAGTTCAAATACGACCTTGACCCCTTGTCTCTTGGCGAATTGAATCGCTTTCAACACGGCTTCTCTGGATGGACTCTGGGCGAGCGCAGTACCGGAAACAAGGAGCGTATGCGCTTGACTGATGTAGCCTTCACTGACTTCCTCCGGCTTCAAATATAAATCCGCCGCCAGGTCGCGGTACATCAAGATGCTGCATTCTTCCGGACTTTTGATCTCCGTGAAAGCCAGCCCCGTCTTATGCCCCTCCCGGTCCACGATGAGCTGCGAAGTATCGACTCCGGCATCGCTTAAATACTTCTTGATAAACCGGCCATGCTGATCGTCCGCAAGCTTCCCAATAAAGCCGGCCCTCAGCCCCAGTCTCGATACCCCGATCGCAATATTGGCAGGCGACCCGCCTACATATTTGGTAAAGTTCATGGTCTCTTCCATCGGCCGGTTATACTCCACGGCATTCAAATCGATGCAGGCCCTTCCAATGGCAATCAGATCAAATCGCTTGTCATCCGCTGCTCCACCGCTCATATCCTGACAGCTCCTTCCAATTCAATCACGGTTCAAGATCCATTCGTGTGCCGGATCATTGTAAAATTTCCAGATGCGCTGCGGCCCTGCCATCACATTCAGGTAATACGAGGTGTAGCCGTCCGGCACGCCGACCGGGTGGTAACCTGCCGGGACCAGGACGACATCTCCGTGCTCAACGGCCATCGTTTCATCAATGCTCCGGTCATCCGTATACACCCGCTGGAAGACAAAGCCCTGCTGCGGATCGAGTTCATGGTAATAAGTCTCTTCCAGCAAAGACTCTTCCGGCAAACAGTCCCGGTCATGTTTGTGGGGCGGGTAGCTGGAGAAGTTCCCGCCTTCCGTAAACACTTCCACAACAAGCAAACTGTTCGCGGAAGGATGGTGATCCGGCAAAATGTTATGTACCGTACGCTGGTTTTGATACTTGCCGCGATGCTCCACTCCTACATCCTCAGCCCTGATCAGCCGGGTAGGAAGCTGCTTGTCAGAAGGGGAGTAGCACAAGGCGACCCTGGCCTCCTTGTCGGCATGGATCAGGAAGGTTCTGTCATTGGATACATATACGCTGTCGGTAGGCTTCTTCTCAAAAACGCTGTCTCTCGTCCCAATATGCTCGAACGTCCTCTCTCCGTCGGCTACGGTGATTCTCCCTCTGAGCGCAACGATGCAGCATTCTTCCTGCTGCAGCGCTTCCTCATACTGCGCGCCTGGTTTCATGTCAATGACTTTAAACCCGACGTATTGGAGTATAGACTCCTTGGCCGGAATCTCATGCACGATCGTTACGCCGCCCTCGTCGCCCAAGCTGATATTGCCCGCTTTACGAAGCAATTGGACTGACATGAGTATATCCCTCCCTTTCTTCTGGTGTTTGCTGCGATATCACAACAAACCATCAAACTTTTGATTATATTTTGGTTATATTTTTATCATAACTAATTAAGATATTGCCGTCAAGCTAAAAAAGGAGCCGAAATATTGAAACAATCTCTCACAAATGTACGTTACAATGGAGAACATTGAAAATATGCATGGTTTCTTTCCATAAAACACGGCATATCCATCACAAATCATCATATCACCACAATATTCGGGAACATTATTGTATACTATTTGTTAACTATTGATAATATTTTGAACATATGATATAGTGAGAGCAATTCAAAACCTAACAGGGGTATCGAAAATGAGAGATATACGCCTTAACCACATCGAAGAATACATTCATTCCAGAAAAAATGTGACGCTGGATGAGCTCTGCCTCAGATTCGACGTATCCAAAAATACAATCCGCCGGGACATCAATCAAATCTCGGAAAAAGGAACCATTCAAAAAGTATATGGCGGTGTGGTTTCCAACCCTGAATTGGTATCCTTCAAGAACCGAACGATAAAGAACCAATCCGAAAAGCACGAGATCGGCCGCCTTGCCTCTTCCTGCATTGAAGAGAACGATCTTATTTTTATTGATTCCGGAACGACGACAAGATACATGGTCCATTACCTGGATCCCGACAAACCCCTGACGATCTTGACGAACAGCCTGGATGTGATCAACGGGGTCTCGAGCATGCCGAATGTCGACTTGTTTGTGGTCGGGAATTTCTACAAACGAAACACCGAATCGTTTATCGGCCTCGACGATCCGCGTTCGCTTGACAAGTACAACGTCAACAAAGCCTTCATGTCGGTCACCGGTGTGAGCGACACGCATGGGCTTACGAATTCGGATCCGCTCGAATATGAAATCAAGAAGATCATCTCGGAGAAAGCAAAAAAGCTCATTCTCCTGGCCGATGCAAGCAAATTCGGAAAGTCGACCCTTCTCACCTATGCCCCCCTCTCCCGGGTGGACACCATTATTACTTCGCAGGCTCTTCCAAGAGAATACCAAGAGTTTTGTGCGGCTCATGACATTGAGATCCGGCATGCTCATCCGGATGAGGAACAGAACAGGAAGCTGAATGCTCCCGGTGCAGGGTTTTAAAGGAGGTGAACTCCGCATGAGCGGATCATAAATCAGCCGGCGGTGAACCTATTCTATCCAAAAAGGAGAAATGAAGAATGCCACTTTTACGCTTTGATTTAATTGAAGGGCGCAGCCCCGAGTCCCTGAAGAAATTGCTCGACACCTGTCACCAGGCCATGGTCGATGCCTTCCAGGTTCCTGTCCGTGACCGTTACCAAATCGTGCACCAGCATCCGCCTCAAGAGCTGATCATTGAAGATACGGGCCTGGGCTATCCGCGCACCAACGATATAGTCATCATCAGCGTTGTCAGCAAAACCCGAACACCGGAGCAAAAACAAAAGCTCTATGCCCTGCTGGCCGAGCGCCTGGAACAGGAATGCGGCATCGCTCCTACGGATTTGATGATTTCCATTACAGAGAACAGCGAAGCCGACTGGAGCTTCGGATTGGGTAAGGCACAGTTTTTAGCCGGTCTGTTATGACCCTCTGCTAGTCGATGCCGCATAGACGCTCCGTTGAAATACTCCTTATTAGGCTCATGTCCTTTGTTGAAGGTACTCCACCTCCAGGACATGGGCCTTTGTGCGTCCGGAGATAGCAAAGCAAAATTCAATGGAGGTATGCCGCCGGACGCGGCTGAACCAGAGTAAACGGCAAAAAAGAGGCGCCGCCCTCTTAACGATCAAGGACAGCGCCGCCGGATTAGTACCGTGCTACCACCATTTTCTTGCGGGTATAGAACTCTACGCCGTCTCTGCCGTTGGCATGGAGATCGCCATAGAAAGACTTCTTGTAGCCGGAGAAGGGGAAGAAGGCCATGGGGGCAGGAACGCCGACATTGACGCCCAGCATGCCCGCATCGATATTCTCCCTGAACTCACGAACGGCCTTGCCGCTGGAGGTGTACAAGCAAGCTCCATTGGCAAACTCGGATTGATTCGCGATCTCAATGGCATCCTGCAGACTGTCCGCACGAACGATTTGCAGTACGGGCGCAAAGATTTCATCGTTCCAGATCGTCATCCCCGCTTTGGCCTCATCGAAGATCGTCGGGCCGATAAAATACCCTTCACTGGGCGCAGCCTCGTTCCGCCGCCCATCCAACACAAGGCGGGCCCCTTCATCGACCCCCTTCTCGATATAACCAATTGTTCTCGCTTTATGCGATTCGCGGATGACCGGGCCGAGGAAGTTCGCTTTGTCCATCCCGTTCCCGATGGTTAATTGTTTGGCCGTACCCACCAATTGCTCCACCAAGGGGTCTGCAATCTCGCCGACCGCTACGACTACGGAGCACGCCATGCAGCGCTCTCCCGCCGATCCGAACGCGGCATTGATGATTTCCTTGACCGCCAGGTTCATATCCGCATCCGGGAGCACAATGGAGTGATTCTTCGCTCCGCCCAGAGCCTGCACTCTCTTGCCCTGTGCCGCCGCGGTCTTGTACACATATTCCGCAACCGGCTGCGAGCCGACGAATGAAATGGCGGCGACCTCCGGATGCTCCAGCAAACCGTTCACCACGTCATGTGCGCCATGTACGATGTTGAAGACTCCGTCAGGCAGTCCGGCTTCCTGAAGCAGCTCAGCCAGGCGGCAGGCCAGGATCGGCGTCCGCTCCGAAGGCTTCAGCACGAACGTGTTGCCGCAAGCGATGGCGAGCGGGAACATCCAGCACGGCACCATCATCGGGAAGTTGAATGGCGTGATCCCGCCGACAACCCCTATGGGATAGCGGTACATATAGGATTCCAGTCCGGTTGCGATATCCGGAAGCCCGCTGCCCATCATCAATGTCGGCGCACCTGCAGCGAATTCCACACATTCAATGCCGCGCTGCACTTCTCCGTAGGCTTCCGCGTAGTTTTTGCCGTTCTCCAACGTAACCAGCCGGGCCAGCTCATCCCAATGCTCCACAAGCAGCTGCTGGTATTTGAACAGGATCCGTGCTCTGCGCGGCACCGGAACTTTGCTCCACTCCTTGAATGCGGCTCTGGCCTTCGTGACCGCACGGTCCACGTCTTCCTTGGAGGAGAGCGGAACGGAAGCGATCGCCTCTCCCGTTGCCGGGTTCGTGACGATATCCGTCCGTTCGGAGGCCGCATCCACCCATTGTCCCCCAATGTAGTTTTGCATGGTTTTCGGACTCTGTGTCATGTATGTTTCATCCTTTCCAAGGTGAGTGAATTGGCTGCAATGCATGCAGAGCCTCAACGACGGCATTCCCTACCTGCTCCGTCGATGCCCTGCCTCCCATATCCGGTGTGAAGACCTTGCCATCGGTCATCACGGTTTCGATGGCCTTCAGCACGCTGCGGCCATGATGTTCGTAGCCCAAGAAGTCAAGCAGCTGGCTTGCCGACCAGACCGCGGCGAGCGGATTCGCAATCCCCCTGCCCGCAATGTCAGGTGCCGATCCGTGGATCGGCTCGAACATGGAAGGGTACTTTCTCTCGGGATTGATATTGGCTCCGGCCGCAAGGCCGAGGCCCCCGACAAGCGCCGCTCCCAGGTCGGTCAAGATGTCGCCGAACAAATTCGAGGTCACCACGACCTCAAAGCGTTCGGGCTCACGGACAAAGAACATGCTCGCTGCATCCACCAAATAGGAAGAGGTTGGGACATCCGGGTATTCCCGGCCCACTTCTTCGAACACCTGGTCCCAGAACACCATGGAATAATTGAGCGCATTGGCTTTGCTGATGCTCGTCAGCGACCTGCCGAGCCTTCGGGCGGTCTCATAGCTGTAACGGATGATCCGCTCCGTGCCCATCCGGGAGAACACGCCCGTCTGAAGCACTACCTCTTCCGGCTTGCCTTTGAACAGCCAATCGCCGGCTCCGGCATACTCCCCTTCGCTGTTCTCGCGGATCACCAGCATATCGATCCCCTCACGCGTAACCTCCTTAAGGGAACATGGTGCACCTTCAAGCAGGGTAATCGGCCGAAGGTTGACATACTGGTCGAAGCCTTTGCGGATCTTGAGCAGCAGCTCCCAGAGCGAGATGTGGTCAGGTACGCCGGGATAGCCGACGGCCCCCAGATAGATGGCTTCATGCTGACTCAGCTGGTCCAGACCGTCGTCATCCATCATCCTGCCGTGCTTGCTGTAGAACTCGCAGCCCCAAGGATAATATGTAAACTCAAACTGCAGCTTTCCATCGAGCGCGGCAATATGGTTTAATACTTTGATCCCTTGGGCTATAACCTCCGGTCCAATTCCATCTCCCGGAATGACAGCGATGCGATGGCTATTCATCCAGATTCACCACAACCGTGACCGTCTCCGACATTTCCTCCACGGCATAATGCGGCCCCTCTTTGCCCATACCGCTGTCTTTCACACCGCCGTAAGGCATGTGGTCGGCTCTGAAGTTGCATGTATCGTTGATGATGACGCCGCCTACCTCCAGCAGATAGGGAAGACGGTGTGCCAGCGAGATCGAACCGGTATACACCCCCGCCTGGAGGCCGTACTTGGAATCGTTGACCTGACGGATGGCTTCTTCTATGGTTTCATAAGACGTAACCGTAACGACGGGGGCGAATACCTCCTCGTCCACCACCTTCATCCCTTTGCCGGCCCCTGTAATGACCGTCGGTTCATAGACGCAGCGGCTTCGGCTGCCTCCGATGGCAATTTGCGCTCCGGCTTCCTTGGCCTCGTTGACCCAGGCTTCGATCCGTTTCGCCTCTTTCTCGCTGATCATCGGCCCCACCTCCGTTAACGGATCCAGCGGATCGCCGACCTTCAGCTGTTTGACCTCATCTATAAACAAATCCATGAATGCCTTCTCTACACGTTGGTGGACGTAGATGCGCTGAACGGAAATACACACCTGGCCGGCATGGGCAAACGCCATCTTGGCCAGTTTTTTTGCCGCTTTCTCCACATCCCCGTCTTCATGTACAATGGTTGCCGAATTGGAGCCGAGCTCCAGAATCGTCCTGCGCATGCCGACCGTTTCCTGAATATGCTTGCCTACTCCGGGAGATCCGGTGAACGTGTAAATTTGGATGCGCGGATCTTTCAGGAGCATTTCGCCGACCGTGGAGCCCTCTCCCACCAGACAGTGGACATAACCTTTAGGCACACCTGCCTGTTCCAGCAGCTCGCACAGCTTAAGCGCACACACGGAAGTATCGGATGCCGGCTTGATGATGACCGGGTTGCCAGCCGCCAAAGCCGGCGCCACTTTGTGCGTAACGAGATTCAGCGGGAAGTTGAACGGGGAGATCGCGCAGACGACGCCGGCCGGCTTCTTGATCGTATACATCAGCCGGCTGCCGATATTGGGGGAGGCTTGGCTTGGAATCAGCTCTCCCTTTAAATACTTGGCCTCCTCGGCGGACAGCTGGAAGGTGTTGGCCGAGCGGCCCACTTCCACCCGGGCGTCCTTGAGCGGCTTGCCGCCCTCCTCCGCGATGCATCTGGCGATGTCTTCCACATTCTCCCGCAGCAGCTGCGCCACCTTCGTCAAGACGGCAGCTCTTTCTTCCGCCGGGAAGGACACATGCTTGAAGGCATACTCGGCGGCTTCGACGGCATGGTTCACTTCATGGGCTCCGGCTTTGTACACCTCGCAGAACAGCTCCCCGGTATATTTGTTATAGACGTGATGGGTTTGTCCTGTTGACACCCATTCGCCGTTAATAAAGAGCTTCTGTTCCCTCTCCATCCTGTACTCCTCCGTCTTCTTCTTTTTCTTTTACACTTTGCGCGCCAAAACCTCACGCACCGCTTCCGCTATATGTTCAGGCGCAATCCCAAACTTCTTCAGAAGCGCTTCGTTCGATCCGGATTCGGCATTGAGATCGCGAACACCGACGCGCCGCATGGGAACAGGCCTGTTCTCGACCAGGACCTCGGCTACCGCACTTCCCAAGCCTCCGATGATGCTGTGTTCTTCCGCCGTCACAATGGCTCCGGTCGTTTCCGCAGCCCGGATGATCGCTTCATGATCGATCGGCTTGATGGAAGGCATATGCAGAACGGCCGCCCGGATGCCCTCCCCTTCCAATAACTCCGCAGCCTGAAGTGCCCGGACCGTCTCGGTGCCGGTCGAGATGATGGTGACATGGGACCCGCTCTTCACCTGAACGCCTTTGCCCAAGGTGAAGGTATGGCTGTCGTCAAAGAGATAAGGCAGGGGGTCCCTCGCTAACCGTATATATACCGGGCCGTTATACTGATGGGCAAATTCCATGACCCTGCGAACTTCAATTCCGTCTGCGGGAGCCAATACCACCATATGGGCAAGGCTTCTCATCATCGCGATGTCCTCGAGCGCCTGATGCGTTTTGCCTGTGCAGCCTGTCAGCAGACCGCTGTAGGCGCCGACCATCTTCACATCCAGCTTGGGCTGAGCCACATTCACCTGAATCTGGTCGATCGCCCGTTTGGAGATGAAAGCCGCGAACGAGCACGTCCAGGGCTGAAACCCAACCGCAGCCAGGCCTGCCGCAACGCTCAGCATGTTCTGTTCCGCGATGCCCATCTGCAGGAACTGGCTCGGATTGTGCTCCGCCACCTTATCGAGTTTGGTGGAGTTCGCCAAGTCCCCGTCCAGGGCCAGTACCCTGGGGTCCGCCTTGGAGAGCTCCAGCAGGACGTCCCCGAATACATCCCTCATTGCCGCCTGCTTTTCCGATAGCATGCTTGTCATCTTCAGCCCTCCGCTTCGATCTCGTGAATGGCACGGTTCAACTCGTCCGCATCGGGAACCTTGGCATGCCAGAGGTAGTTGTTCTCCATAAAGCTGACCCCTTTGCCTTTGAGCGTATGCGCAATGATTACGGTCGGCCGGTCCGCCACCGTCTTCGCCTGAGCGCAGGCATCGAGAATTTGGGCCATGTCATGCCCGTCGATGCTGATGACGTTCCAGCCGAATGCCTCCCAGCGCAGCTCCGGTGCCGTAACCGGCACTTCCCTCTCCCGGTCCGTCCCTTTCCAGCCGTACTGCTGAAGCTTGTTATAATCCAAGAATGCAATCAAGTTGTTCAGCTTATATTTGGAAGCGACATCGGCCGCTTCCCATACCTGCCCTTCCTGCGATTCCCCGTCGCCGATCATGCAGTAAGTATAGAAGGTTTGATGCTTGAGCTTCGCTCCTAGGGCCAGGCCGACGGCCGTAGAGATTCCCAGGCCAAGCGAGCCTGACGACATGTCCAGTCCGGGCAGCAGCTTCATATCCGGATGCGCCTGCAGCCTGGAATCGATATGGTCGAACGTCTTCAGCTCCTCGAGGGGGAAGTACCCCCGGAGGGCAAGCGCCGTATACAACGCAACCGCGGAATGCCCTTTCGAGAGTACAAAGCGGTCCCGGTCTTCCCACTGCGGGTCATCCGGGTTGATGTTCATCACGGAAAAGTACAGTGCGATGAGCATGTCGATGGCCGACAAGGGCCCTCCCACGTGGCCGGCATTCGCATAGTGCACGGTTTCGAGAATGATTCTCCGTGCCTCTGAAGCTTTCTTCGTCAATTCATCTGCTGAGCAGCTTTGGAAAGCCGTATTCATAACCTCACCCCGTTATTTTCGTGGTACATTACCCGACGACCGACTGAAGGTCGAAGTATCTCGATACTACCTGAAGTGTAGTCTCTTTCGCGGTTCGGATCGCTTCTTCCGCATCGAGCTCATAATATTCCGGCCGGAATAATTCCACCGATACCACGTCCGAGTACCCGTTCTTCTTGAGGGTCGATAAGATATGATCCAGATCGATCGCACCGAGTCCGGGCCATACCCGGTCATCATCGGTCAGGAAGCCGATGGGGAAGTCCTCGGTATCGTCGATATGGAGGATGAAAATTTTGGACGCGTCGGCTTTCTCCAAATCCTCCGGCTTCGAGCCCATGGCATGAAAGTGGAAGCAGTCCAGAACCAGACCTACATTAGCCCGGTCCACGGCCTCTACAATATCGTATGCCTGACCGAACGTGTTCACCGTGCACTGCGGATGTCCGACAAATTCGACTGCAATCTTCAGACCATAAGGCTTGGCGATATCCGACAGCTCCCTCAGCACTTCCACGCAGCTGCTCTTGATGTCCGCTTTCCGTATTTTGTCCGTGGTCACCAGGGGGACGGCTACAACGTACTGCACCCCCAGCTTCGATCCCATCTCCATCATGTCCTTGAACTCCCGGATGATTTCTTCATGGCCGGCCTGATCGCGGTTGTTGAAGAAGACCAAGGCGTTAAATGCCAGAGGCTTAATATGATGGGTCTGGAAATAATGAGCCAGATCGTCGATCGAATGATCCTGCAGATACTCCGGCAGCTTGTCCATGGTCCGGATTTCGATATAATCGTAACCGTGCTTCTCGCAGTACTCCAGGTCCTTGACCAAATTCGAATTGTTCAGCGTTGTCGCTTGGTTAAAACACAGCTTCATCTCATTCTCTCCCTTACCGGATTGATCATGCCCTCTATAGGAACCTACTACACGCGGTGGAAGCTGACCTCGTAGTCCCTGTATAATTCCGGCTTTTCACCGAACACAATCGTTTCCCTGTGACCGGATTCCTGCGCCTTCACGCAAGCGTCCGCTGTCACCGCAGCAATATATCCGTCCCACGAAGTCGGTCCCTGCGGCTGCCCGTGTTTCCGGATCGAATCGATAAAATCCTGGAGCTCCCTGTCATAGGCATCAAGGAACCGCTGTTTCCAGTCCATGAGCAGATGGACGCCCAGTTTGGCCTCCTTACGGTAGGTGATGCTTGCCACCTCAGGCAGCTTCACAATCCCCTCTTCCCCAATCACTTCACATTGGATGTCATAGCCATACTTGCAGTTTACGAAGATTTCAGCGGAGATCACGATCCCTTTTGCCGTCTCCAGCGTCACCAGCTGCGGATCACGCAAGTGGCTCGAAGCATGTCTGGTTTTCTTGGGATAGGTTACCTGGACGGAGCTGTAATCATCGTTGATCAGCCAGTGCAGCACGTCGATTTCATGAATCAGGGTATCGGTGATCGCCATATCCGTCGTATAGCCCTCGTCTACGGATGGATTACGGTGCGCGCAGCGAATCATCAGCGGCTCCCCGATATAGTTGCTGTCGATCGCTTCTTTCAGCTGGATGTATCCGTTATCATAGCGACGCATAAAGCCCACCTGCACAAGACGCCTGCCGAATTTGATTTCCGCGTCCACAATACTCCTGCATCCCTCCGCCGTCGTGGCCAGCGGCTTCTCGCAGAAGACATACTTGGCGGCTTCAATCCCCGCCATGACACTGGCCTGATGGGCCGGCCCCCAGCTGGTCACCAGAATGGCGTCCACTTGCTCGGAAGCAATAAGCGTTCGGTCATCCGGATACACAACCGCATCCAGCCCGAACTGCTCGACCACGGCTTTGGCCGCTTCCTGATTCACATCCGTTACTGCGGTAATTCTGCCGCCGGACAAGTTATTGGTAATTCTTCTGATATGCTCGCGTCCGATGGCCCCTGTTCCAATTACACCGATCTTCAATGTCATGATTCGATTCCTCCTGAATGTAGGATAGCTGTACTTCTTCCTTATTAATAACGCTTACATCAAATCGAGTTCAATTCGCTCTTCGAGCTGTCCACTTCATTGGAGTAGCTGCCGGGCAGCGGAGTTTTCTTGTAATCCCGGAACTGCTGCTCCAGCTGTTCGAGGGTCAGCCCTCTGGTTTCCGGAAGGAACATTTTGACGAACAGAATCGCGAATATACCCAGGACAACAAAAATATAGAAGGTTACGGACAGGCCGACACCCCCAAGCAGTACAGGGAACAGCAGACCGATGACGAAGTTTACGATCCAGAGACAGAATACCGTTAACCCCATCCCCAATCCCCGCAGCCGCAGCGGGAAAATCTCCGACAGCATCAACCAGGTTACAGGGGATATGGCTCCCTGCTGGAATGCCAGGAACGTAATGGTGAGTGCCAGGACCACATAGGGCAGCGAAGTTGACCCCTCAAGTACAGCGGAGAAAATGGCGATTAACAGGAGAGAGAACGTGGTTCCGGCGAGACCGACCATCAGCATCGGCCTTCGGCCGACTTTCTCCAGCAGCCAGATGCCGACGAACGTGGCCAGCACCGAGATGACGCCGTTGGCAATATTGCCGATCAGAGCTGCCTTGGTTTCAAAACCCGCATTCTTTAAAATTTCCGTGCCGTAGTACATGATGGAGTTCACACCTGTGACCTGCTGAACCACGGCGATCCCTATGCCGATAAACATAATCCGGCGGATCCATGGAATACCCAAATCCTTAAATCCCGCTTTACGGATATCCGCTTCTTGGGATAAGTTGGCTTTGATCTCTGACAGTTCGGCTGCCGCCTGTTTTTGTTCCCGGATTTTGTTCAATATTCCCAGTGCCTTATCATGCTTTTGCTTGGAAATGAGCCACCGGGGACTTTCCGGGACACGGAACATACCGATAAAAAGGAATACGGCCGGGAGTGCCGAGATGATCAGCATGTACCTCCACACATGAGACACATCGCCTAACGTCGTTCCAAGAATGGCGTTGAAGATATAAGCCAGCAGCTGGCCGAAGACAATCATCAGCTCGTTCTTGGTCACAATCTGTCCGCGCCGATCCGGAGGGGAAATTTCGGCCAGGTAAGACGGAACCGTTACGGAAGCGCCTCCTACGGCAAGTCCGAGCACGAATCGGGAAATCACCATCACCGTGACATTCGGCGCAAAGGTGCAGCCGAGAGTGGATACAAAAAACAGTAACGAGAGGTACATGATATTCTTCCGGCGTCCCTGGTAATCGGACAAGCGCCCCCCAGCACGGCCCCGAGCGCTGCGCCCAGCAGAAGCGAGCTGGCTACGAGCCCCTGAGTGAACGAAGTCAGATTGAGCTGATCGGCTGCGGACATATAGGGAAGCGCCCCGTTAATCACTCCGGTGTCATAACCGAACAAAAGGCCGCCCAAAGTTGAAATCAAAATGATACGGTTCAATACGGACTTTCGAGCTGCATCCATATTCATATCCTTCCCCCTTCGCTATTTAGGAAGTCACAAGCAAAGCTTCGTCAATATAATGGCGGGCCTTCAGCGCGTATTCCAGCGGATGCGCCACGGCAGGGTCCTGTTCGGCCTCGACCACAATCCAGCCTTTATAATCGTACTCCAGCAGAGCAGCGTAGACCCCGGTAAAATCGATGCAGCCGTCACCCGGTACCGTAAACATGCCGCTTAAAAAGGATTGCAAAAAGGACTTCCCGTCTTTCCTGCAGCCGTCCAGCACATCGCTTCTTACATCTTTGAAATGAACGTGCCTGATCCGGTCGATATGGGTGTGAAGCAGAGACAGAACATCACCGTCCGAAACGTACATATGTCCCGTGTCATACAGCAGATGCACGTATCTCGGATCTGTGCCCGTCATCAGTCGGTCCACTTCTTCCGCCGTTTGGACGCCTGTCCCCATATGATGGTGGTAGACCAGCTTCAGCCCGTAGGATTCGGCAATTTGACCCAGCTCTTCGAGACCTGCACATAAGCTCTCCCATTCTTCCTTTGAAAAATGGGGCTTCTCCGTAAACACGTTCTTATCCAGACACTGCACACTGTAAGTCTGCTCCGATACGACAATGACGTCTGCATGAACCTCCTGCAAATAACGGCATTGGCTGTGGAACCGTTCGCGCACATGCTCCATCCCGTCACGGATGATGAAACTGCTGAACCATTGACCCGCCACTCTCAAATTACGGAGTCCAAGCTCTTTGTTTAACGCTTGAGGGCCGGGGAAAAAGCCGCCCACCTCCGTACCTTGAAAGCCGGCCACCACAATGTCGCTTAACAGGTGCTGAAGTGTATTCTCGGCACCAATCTCAGGAATGTCATCATTACGCCAGCCGATCGGAGCAATTCCCCATAAGATATCCTGGTTTTTCATCTGCCTTCTCCTTTTTTCCTGCATTGAGAGCACTTTCATTTTCACTAATGCCCATTCCTCGAACATACGGCTCCGTTTACTTCCTGTTCAAGAATGCGCTGAACTTTACTTCTGTTCCACCAGCTCCTTTACCCTATTTGATAATGTTATGATTATGTTTTGATTAACTGTATGGTTACATCATAATATTAAATGCGCTTTCAGTCAACGCATTTATTAAAATAATCCAACGTTTCCAAATAGTTAATCGCAATTTCGGTTAATAAGCCCGGTTATACTGCTTATAATGGCTCATCCGCTCCGCAATAATGGTTAAGTCTTGAAACTGTTGTGATCATTTTTAGGGTTCGATGAAGGAAACCGGGCCAATGAACGCGGCTGCATCCCGGCAGCAAGTTATAAGTTCTATAAAAATAGCCCCGCATCTTCTAAGGATGGGAGGCTTGTTTTGACGCCATAACGTTCCTTCTGAAAGTTATCGGGCCTTCGCCGCTCCATGCCCTTCCTGCCAAACTTGGTAGCCATACAGGGATGCGGCATGAAAGATGTTGATAGTATAGATATACAATCCGGTATAGGGGTTTGAACCCAGTATGCCTATGGAATCAAACATAGGGGCGAGCACAAAAGCAAACCCTAAATCCAAGATGGCATTCACCACCATAAACCTAAGGAAGTGTCCGTATGTAAACCTGATGACCCACATGCCAATGATCGGAAGTAATCCGTACATGACAAGCGGAAAACTTACCTCTTCGAAATGCCAAAAGTTAAGCATCATCCCAAATTCATAAATAAGTCCACTCGTCACTGCCGTAAATAAGGTTGTCGGCATGAATCGTCTCCGTTCATGCTCATCCATAAAAAGAATGGTTAACCACGGTACCACCAGCAGGCTTATGGTGATGATTTGTTGAATGCTCATTGCAAGTCAGGCTCCTTCTACCTTCGGGATAACCATAATTTCTTCCATTTCCTAGAATGTTATGCATCTATTTCAAAGCCCTTGAATCAAGTGAGTATGACCATGACAAAATCGGTGTGTAAAACGGATATAATCGGACATGTACAACGGCAAGGGTGACTTCTATAATTGATAATAATTATCAATATCAATCATAGAGAGCCTTAAGGGGGAAGCCGTTTAATGAAAGCTTTACGAATGATGATGATTATGCTGCTCCTATGCGTGATCACGGCATGCGGCACAACTGCAAGTACAGGAACCAACGGCAGTACTGCCACAGCTCCTGCCGGCACGACCGCAGCAGCGCAGCCTGCCGCCGAGGCGGAGAAAACGATTAAGCACGCATTAGGCACCGTTACACTGAAGAAAAAGCCGGAACGCGTAGTCGTGCTGTTCAGCGGCATGGTCGACAACGCGCTTGCCTTGGGTGTAAAGCCGGTCGGCGCCGTTGAGTCATGGGACCAAAAGCCCTGGTATACCTTTTTGCGGGATAAAATGGACGGGGTCCAAAACCTGGGCAGCGAAGCGCAGCCCAATCTGGAGGCGATCATCGCTCTGAAGCCCGACCTGATTATCGGAACGAAATCGCGTCATGAGAAAATCTATCCGCAGCTCAGCAGCATTGCGCCTACCCTCATCACGGAAGATCTTTTCAACTGGAAGGAAAATCTGAAGATCAGCTCTGAGGCGCTGTACAAGGAGAAAGAGGCGGAGCAAATCATAAAGAATTGGGACCGGCGCGTTGCTGAATTCAAGCAAAAGGTCGGCGACAAGCTGGGCCAAACGGAGATTTCGATTATGCGGTTCGAGGAGGATGGCAGCTCCCGGATCTATGTGACCGGGTTTGCCGGAACGATCTTTAAGGAACTGGGTCTCTCCCGTCCGAAGTCTCAGCAGGTAGAAGGCAAGACGGTCATCAACCTGACCTCGAAGGAGCAGATGGCGCAGCTCGACGGCGACTATATCTTCGACATTACCCAACTGAACGCGGATGCTCCGGGAAAGGCGCAGACGCAGAACGACTGGACTTCACATCCGTTATGGAAAAATTTAGAGGGTGTCAAAAACGGAAAGTATTTCAAAGTGGACGTCGTGACCTGGAATTTGAGCGCAGGCGCTTTAGCCGCTCAGGCATTACTGGATGACCTTTACAAGTATTTCGAAATCAAGTAAGCAGACTGGACGAAGGACTGGATGGGAATGAATTCGAATGTATGGAAGTCTGCAGGACTTCTGGCGGGCTGCATCGCTTTGCTGTTGTGTATAGCGGCTAGTTTGTTATTCGGGGCGACTCATTACAGCGTACCGGTTGCGTGGCAAGCGGCCTTTCACTACGATGAGACGGTGAACGAGCAGATCATTATCAGGACAACCCGAATACCCAGAGCTCTGATTGCCGCTGTCATAGGAGCAAGTCTGGCCATTGCAGGAGCGCTCATGCAAACCTTGACCCGCAATCCGCTCGCTTCGCCCGGCACGCTTGGGATCAATGCGGGCGCGAGCTTTATTGTGGTGCTGGCGGCCATCGCCTTCTCCGTGTCTTCCATGCAGACGCTGATGTGGCTGGCCTTCGCCGGCGCCGCATTCGGGGCGGTGATTGTCTACGCGCTCGGCTCCGTCGGACGTGACGGACTCACACCCCTGAAGCTGGTGCTGGCAGGTGCCGCTATGACGGCCCTCTTCGCCTCCTTCACCCAAGCGATCCTTGTTTTGAACAGCGAGGGCCTCAGCACCGTGCTGTATTGGCTGACAGGAACGGTAGCAGGCCGTTCACCCGAAATGCTGCGCATCGTCATTCCGTATATCGTGATGAGCTGGATAGCGGCCTGGATCGTCGCCCGGGACTTGAACGTTCTGATGATGGGCGAAGACACGGCCAAGGGTCTGGGACAGCGGACCTTCCTGCTGAAAATCGTAACGGGTGTCATTATCGTGATCCTTGCCGGGTCCTCGGTATCCGTGGCCGGCCCGATCGGCTTTATCGGCATTGTCATCCCGCATGCCGCCAGGTTTATCGTCGGCATTGATCTCCGTTGGGTGATTCCTTATTGTGCGGTGCTTGGTGCGGTTCTGCTCATCTTGGCCGATCTGGCCGCGCGGTTCATCATGATTCCCGAGGAGGTGCCGGTCGGCGTGATGACGGCTGCGGTCGGCGCCCCGTTCTTTATGTATATCGCGCGAAAGGGGATTGTAAAAACATGAAATCCTACATCCTCTTGCGCTCACAGCAGGGCAGCTGGTCCATCTTGATTCACAAGAAAACCGTGATCCTCTCGCTCGTCCTGCTCCTGCTCGGCATCGTGATCGCGATCGTAAGCACCGGGCTCGGGGATATGTACATTTCTCCTCCGGATGTCATCCGGGCGATAGGGGGAACGGGCGCGGAGTCGTATATCATGGTTGTTCAGCAGCTCAGACTGCCGCGTATTCTTGCAGCCGTCATGGTTGGCGCATCGTTAGCCGCGTCAGGCGCGATTCTGCAGGGAATGGTCCGCAACCCGCTCGCTTCGCCGGACATGATTGGGGTAACCGGCGGCGCTTCCGCTGCGGCAGTCACCTTTCTTACCTATATGGCCGGCCATGTCAGTATACGCTTGCTGCCGGTGGCGGCTATGCTCGGAGCTTTGGCCGCCTCCACGGCTCTGTACCTGCTGGCCTGGAAAAAGGGCGTAACCCCGATCCGTCTCATCCTCGTCGGCATCGGCATGGCCGCGTTAACCACGGCAGCCACAACCATGATGATCCTATTCAGCCCCAAGAACGATGCCGGCCAGGCGTATTTATGGCTGACCGGCTCGGTATATGCCGCCAATTGGGAGAACGTGCTGACCATTCTGCCCTGGAGCGTAACTCTTATTCCGCTGTCCCTCCTGCTTGCCCGGCATGTCAATATCGGGCAGCTCGGGGACGATATTGCAACGAGCGCCGGCAGCTCGGTGGAACGAAATCGGCTCCTGCTGCTTTTGATCAGCGTGGCTCTCGCAGGCTCCGCCGTTTCTGTCGCAGGCGGCATAGGATTCGTCGGACTCATAGCACCGCATATGGCCCGCAAGCTTGTTGGCCCCAGCTTCGACAGCGTGTTTACCGTCTCGGTGCTTCTCGGGGCCCTTATCGTTATGGTGGCGGACCTTGCCGGCAGGACGCTGTTCCTGCCCCTGGATGTCCCGGTAGGCGTGCTCACCTCTGCGGTGGGAGCCCCGTTCTTTATTTATCTGCTGTATACCAAACGAAATTCCGCTTAGGAGGCGACCTGTTATGAATTTCATGGAAACCAAGCTTGATGGCCCGATAGCGGAGCTGATCAAAGCGAGAAGAACGATCCGCTCGTTCAAAAGCGATCCGGTCTCGAGAAGCCTGCTTCTAGAGCTGCTGAACGTCGCGGTATGGGCTCCCAATCATCTGAACAGACAGCCGTGGAGATTTATCCTGTTTCAAGGCGAAGGACGGACGACCTTTGCGAAGGCCATGGTACAAACCTACTCCGCAGAGGATAAAGAAAAGTACGGCCGAAAGAAAATGGAGTATTACCAGGCCGTGCCGGCGCATCTCATCATAGTCATGAAAGAAGATCCCCGCCAGAAGGTGTGGGATGAGGATTATGCCGCCGTCTGCAGTCTGATTCAGAACTTCCAGCTTGCCGCGTGGGAGCAAGGCCTGGGTGTCGTATGGAAAACCAACAACTTCGGCTACGATCCGCGCTTCCGCCATGACGTCGGTGTAAAGGCCGGGGAAAAAATCGTCGGCATTCTCCACATCGGCTATCCAGATATCGTCCCGCCTGTGCAGCAGCGTACGCCTGCCGAGGAGCTGCTGACCGTTATTGAGGAGTAGATCAGGCGCCTGGCTGCCGCCCTCCCTTCCCAAACCTCGTATATAGGTTTATACTGATAACGAACGTTGATAATGATTCTCAACGTTCGTTATTCGCATTGGGTAAGGAAGGTGAAGGCGGCTATGCTGCCAAGTCCAGGTCGTGCCTCAAAATATCCTCTTATTCTCCTCTCTTCTATACATAAACGCAAATTTCTGCGCAGCAGCATGCTGCCGTATCCTAAGCTCCCGGGAGAGCTTATATGCGTCGTGATTCAGGGCAAAGGCCTGCTTCGCATCGACCATGAGGTGTTTCCCCTGCAGACAGGGGAAGCATTCTATCTTGATCCGAAGATGAGGCTGGAAGCGATCCTGGAATCCGCCTATGTGGAATGCTATCTTCTGCTGCTCCACCGTATAACGGTTTCCAGGCAGAAAGAGAGCTGGACCGCCTCCCGTACGGATGAGGACGCCTCCCTGCTTCCCCACGGCAGGCTGCACATCACGACAGGCCAATCCATCGTTGAAGAAACCCGGCGGTTATATGAAGATAGTCGATCGCCTTCAGTCCATCCAGCAGAGATGCGGCTTGCATTCCAGAGCCTCCTCCACAGCTTCCTGCAGCCTGCTCCGGAAGAGCACCGCATAGAGGAAGCGAGCAAGGGAATTGACCAAAGCATCCAGTATATGTACAAGCATTTCCGTGAAAAAGTGAAGCTGGATACGCTTTCCCATATCGCGGGATTGACGCAAACCTCCTATTCCAGAAGCTTCAAAAAAGAAAAAGGCGTGTCCCCGGTGGAATACCTGAATCGAATCCGGATTGACTGCTCGAAGCAGCTGCTCAGACCGGATTGCTCGATTAAGGAGGTTTCCGGACAAGTAGGCTTCGGCAACGAATTTTACTTCAGCCGTATGTTTAAGCGGGAAACCGGCATTACTCCAACCCTATATGTGCGGCGAAAACAGTTGAGGGTAGCGGTAGCGACTTGTTTCCGTTACCAGGATAACCTGCTTGCCTTGGGTGTGGAAGCCGTGGCGGAAATGAACGGGTACAACTATGCCGAGCAAAGCGAGTCTGAGCATAAGCGGCTTGTTCAAACCCAGCTGAACGCCTTGCGGCAAGCCAGCCCGGACCTGATCCTCGCCGATTTCCGGCATATGCCCTTCTACGAGCAATTGAAGCAGATCGCACCTACGGTCATGCTCGAATTCACGGTGGATTGGCGCAAAAATCACCGCAGAATCGCGGAATTGATTGGCCGCGAAAAAGAAGCACAGCAAAACTTCACCCAGCTGGAACAGAAGGTAAGCTATGCCCGTCACCTGCTATCCGACAGCTACGGCCATGAAACGATATCCCTCCTGCGTCTGTACCCCGACAAAATCAGAGTGCAGGGCTCATCGGGCCATCCTGTGAACGAGCTGCTGTACACGGAGCTGGGACTTAAGCCCGGAAGCGCCGTGCCGATCAAGGAGCAGGTCAAGGAGTTCCCTCTGACGAACCTGGCCCCGTTCGAGACGGACCACTTATTTATATTTAAGCATTATCCACCTAGATACGATGAAGAAGTGCTCTCGCAATTGCAAGCAAGCCCTTCCTGGTGCGGGATGCACGCGTACCGCAGCGGTCGGATTCGAATCATAGCGAATTGGATCGCTTTAAGCTGGACCCCGATCGGGCAAAATCAGATCATGGATGAACTGCTGCTGCCTCCATCCGTTTCCGCGGATCTTCGGGACCAGCCACGTTTGCTTCATGAAAAACCTTCTCCAAACGAAACCAGAATTACTTCCACAGGATTTTGCTCACCAGATCGTTGTAAAGCAGGCGCCAGACATACCAGTCATGGCCGGCATTCAGGAGATGGGAGCTGAAAGATACGCCGTCCTTGGCCAGCGCCTTTTGAATGTTCAGCGTACCCCAATAATACTCATCGAAGATTCCAACGCCGATGTAGATGCTCTTGCCGGACAGGGCGGTGTAGTCCGCCGCCATGGTGGAGTCGGGCAGATAGGCACTGAACAGGCCGTAGCTGTCAGCGAAATCCGGGCCCGTCTTCATTACGTCGTGGGTGAAGTAAGCGCCCCTGGAGAAGCCCACCACCGCGCGGTCCGCCGGGTCCCGGCTCACATTATATTTGGCCTCAATCGCAGGAACGAGTACGTTCAGGAAATTATCCCCATTCCAGCCCGTGGCGTAATTGTCAATGCTGACGACGACGAAAGGCTCGCTGCCGCCGGATGCGATCATGTTGTCCATCTGGTTCTGGATCACGCCTTTGCCCGTCCAGGAGTGCTCGCTGGCAGGGTTGCCAGCCCCGTGGGACAGGTACATGACCTTGAAAGGCTTGCCGTCCCGGCTGTAATTATAGGGAAGATACACTGCAGCATAAGCAAAGTAGGGATATCCCCCTTGCCCCATGCCTTCCAGATCGGAGGCCGAGTAGTTCCCGTTATTGTTCACGTACTCCGTCTGGTACTTGAACTCCTCCAGAGTACCTTACGATCCAAGTCCTTTTCATAAACTGCTTGGTTTGCCGGTTTAAACACGTTTAAGGCCGGTCTATGCTGATCATCACCAGCGGCCGCCGGCCTTGACTGCTTAAGCTGCTTCAGGCGCTGCTTTATACCATAAGAAGGGGAGCAGCTGCCGCGCGGCGATCTGCTCCCCCGGTTATTGTGCGACCGCTTTCCGTTAATCCCTTAGTTCATTTGCCCTCGTCGTCGGCCGATGGACCGTAGAGGCCCGGCACCGGAATATCGAGAAGCCGCAAATAAACCCCGAGCTGCGCCCGGTGGTGGACCATGTGGCTTAATCCGAAGGTGCGAAGCGCGATCGCCCGCGGTTGGCGCAGGATGATATGGTCGCCGTTCCGCAAGGTCCATTCCTCACCGAGCGTTGTCTCGTCGCATTCGGCTAACAGCTTCTCAAGCTTGACGACGTTCGTGTCGAATTCCTCCAGCACGTCTTCGCGTCTCCCCAATGGCTCCCGCCGAAGAGGCACGGTCGAAAGATCAAATTCCGTGTAAGCAAAAATCGCTGCCTGCCAGTTCAGCAGATTGACCAGGTGCGTGGCCAGCCCGCCCAGCGTCATCGATTTTACGTGCGGCTTCCAAGTCATCTGCTCTTCGGGCAAGCGCTCCAGAATGCGGCGCGTACTGGCCAGTTCATGCATGGCGTCTCCGATGATCAATTGTTTTACCACAGATTCCCTCTCCTCCCTGATATGGGATGTACCCTTTTCTATACTAGCATATATTGTAAGTTTTCTGTCCATGAATTTGAAGAGAGGGAGCAGCGGCCTCACAGCGAACTGCCCCCTCACAAGAGTGGATCGGATGCCTTACCTCAAGTATCTACCCGTGATCGACTGCTCCGCATGGATGATCTGCGCGGGTGTGCCCTCGAATACCACCTGACCGCCCTTGCTCCCTCCGTCCGGTCCCATATCGATGATCCAATCCGCTTGGCTGATCACATCCAGGTTGTGTTCGATGACGATCACCGTATTGCCGGCATCCACGAGGCGGTTCATGATGCCCAAGAGATGACCTATATCTGACATATGCAGGCCGGTCGTCGGCTCGTCCATCACATAGATGCTGCCCTTCTTATGCAGCTCGCTTGCCAGCTTGATGCGCTGGCATTCCCCGCCCGAGAGCGTGCTTAGCGGCTGGCCGAGTGTAATATAGTTCAGCCCCACATCACTCATCGCCTGGAGCTTTCGCCCAACCTCTTTCAGTTCAAAAAACTCCAATGCCTGCTCCACCGTCATCTCCAGCACTTCGGCAATAGACTTGCCGTTCAGCTTATACGCGAGCACCTCTTCCTTGAACCGTCTGCCACCGCATACTTCGCATGGCAGCTTCACGCTGTCGAGGAAGGCGAGGTCTGTATACACGACACCCAGCCCTTGGCAGTTCTCGCAAGCCCCCTTGGAATTGAAGCTGAACAAGCCTTGGTTCACCTTATTCGCGGAAGCAAACGCCTTGCGTACATCGTCCATCATCCCCGTGTAGGTTGCGGGATTCGAGCGTGTGGACACGCCTACCGCCGATTGGTCGATGACGATCGCATCCGGATGCTGGCGGAGGAATACTTCGTTAATCAGCGTACTCTTGCCCGAGCCGGCAACCCCCGTAACTACGGTGAGCACGCCGGTTGGAATATCTACACTCACGTTACGCAGATTGTGCAGCCCGGCATCCTTGATGGACAGTCTGCCGGATGGCTGCCTGCAATTCTGCTTCAGCTGAAGCGGCCGCTTCATATGGGTGCCTGTCAGCGTCCCCGCCTCCAGCAGGCCTTCGAAGCTTCCTTCATACACGATGGTACCGCCGCGGCTGCCGGCGTGCGGCCCGACATCGACAATATGGTCCCCCACCTTGATCACATCGGGATCATGCTCGACGACGATCACGGTATTGCCCTTGTCCCGCAGCTTCTGAAGCAGCCCATTTAACCGGTGTACATCCCGGGGATGCAGCCCCACGCTGGGCTCATCGAAGATGTAAGTGACATCCACCAGGCTGCCGCTCAGATGCTTCACCATCTTGACTCGTTGGGATTCGCCGCCGGACAATGTATCCGTCTCACGGTCCAGCGTCAAGTAGTCAAGCCCGATATCCACCAGATGCTGCAGCCGCTCTGTCAACGCCCCCACGACCGGGGCGGCGACAGGATCGTCGATCTCCCGAATGACGCGAATGAGCTGCCCGACCTCCATGGAGGAGAGCTCCGCAATGTTGTATCCATTGACCCTGCAGCTGAGCGCGGCCTGACTGAGTCTCGCGCCGCGGCAGCTGGAGCAGGGACCTTCGGTGATGTACGGCGCAACCGCTTTTTGGGTACGCTCGGACTTCGTCTTCACATCCTGCTTGATGTACTTGTTGGTGAACTTCTCAATGATGCCTTCCACCGTAATATTCATTGCCTTCCCGGCAAAATCCATCTCCACTTTCCTCGCCTTGGAGTACAGCAGCTGCTCTAATTCCTCATCCGAGTAATCGCTCAGCTTCTTGTCGGGATCGAAGGAACCCGACTGCACGACCATGTTCCAATCCCAGCCGTTCACCTTATAATCCGGCAGCAGGATGGCCCCTTCATTGAGCGACTTGGACATGTCCAGCGCCTTGCTCATATCGACGCCCAGTCTGCGACCGATCCCGCTGCACTCGGGGCACATGCCTTGCGGATCGTTAAACGAGAACATGTGCGCTTGTCCCACATAGGGCTGACCCGCACGCGAGAAGAGGAGACGGAGAATGGGAGAGATATCGGTAATCGTGCCCATCGTGGAATGAGAACCGCCGCCCAGCCGCTTCTGGTCCACAATGACAGCCATGCTCAGGTTCTCGATCGCGTCTGCATCCGGCTGCGGAAACCGCGGCAGAAAGGTACGGACGAACATGCTGAAGTTTTCGTTGAGCAGGCGCTGTGATTCGGCGGCGATGGTATCGAATACGATCGATGACTTGCCGGATCCCGATACCCCGGTGAAGATCGTGATCTTCCGCTTGGGAATGCGCAGGGTTACGTTCTTGAGATTGTTTTCCCTCGCCCCCGAGATGACGATATACTCCTGATTGGATACGCTCATGCATACCACCCTTCCTAATACTGTTAATTTTAACTCCTATTCACATTGTACCATTCATCGTGCATCAAAAGTGAGGCAGCCTGAACTTCTACCCGCTTTGTTCTACGATTGAGTTGATCGAGACAAGCTTATTCCATCCTTCATTGATCGCAAACCGGCTGTCAGCACAACGAGAACAGGGAGCAGCTGCCGTACCGGCGTTCTGCACCCTCTTCTCATTACGCTTTGGTTATTGTCTTTAATAAATGGTGGGGATCATTCCCCCGTCCATACGGATAGGAGAACCTTTGAATGCGCCGGCATAAGGACTGCACATAAATGCCGTTAGTCTGCCTATTTCAACAGGTTGGATAAATCGCTGCAGCTCAGATTGAGGCAGGTTTGCAGCCATAAACTTCTTCTCTTTTTCCGCAAAAGCCATCTCGTCACCGGGGTAAATCCCATCGATAATCCGGTGTACATTTTCAGTAAGGGTTGGTCCCGGCATGATGGAATTCACTGTAACCTCTGTTCCTCTTGTTAATTTCGACAGGCTTTTTGACAGCGATAGTACCATCGATTTTGTCACAGCATACTGAGGCATCAATCCGGAAGGCATCACGGCTTCTTCACTTGCAATAAATATAATACGGCCATAGTCATGTTTCAGCATGCGGGGCAAATAAAATTTAGACAATCCATTGGCAGCGAGCACATTCGTACGAATGTACTTTTCCCATACTTCATCGTCAACGTCCTCATAGGGCATGACTTCATAAATCCCCATATTGTTCACCAAAATATCAATGTGGGGGTATTTGTCGAACAGAGCAGCCCTTTGCTGCTGGTCCACGAGATCGGCTGCGGCATTCTGGGGAGAGGTGGTCGGAAAATCAGATTTTATCTCCTTTACCGTCCGTTCTACGTCTTCGTCATTTCGTCCATTAATGAGTACATTTACACCTTCCCTAGCAAGTTCAATCGCAATGGCTTTACCTATCCCTTTGGTTGATCCGGTAACGAGAGCCACTTTATTTTTCAATCCCATCTCCATACAGCATGTCTCCAGTCGTTAGCAGTCTTGTTCTTCGGATAGGGATTATCTTACCTTGGTCCGTATGGTTCAGTAACTAGCATCCGGCGCCAACCTTCTTGTTTCACACGCCAATTTGAAGGTGTATCGCCTTCCCAGAGCCGGAAGGCACGATAGAAGGAGTTCTGGTCTTCATATCCGAGCAAGAAAGCCACCTCTTTGATATCCAGCGAGGGGTCTGCCAAATAGGCTCGTGCCTGCTCACGTTTAGCTTGTGTCAGCAGGTGCTTGAAGCTCGTATTCTCGTCATGGAGTCGGCGCTGCAAGGTACGATCGCTCATCCCCAGCTTCTTGGCGACAACCTGAATGTCGGGCCCTTCTGGGAGACTGCGTTGTATCAGCCGTTTGACATTCTCGGAAAGGGAGCGGCCGCCCTGCAGGTCATCCAGCGATCGGTCCAGAACGGGGGTCAGGATGTCCAGCAGCTCTTCATTGAACGAGACAAAAGGACGGTCCAGATCACTTCGATGCAGGATCAGCCGGCTGCATTCAGCCCCCATCCGGACAGAACAGCCGAAGTAAGCTTCAAGTGCCTGCCTATCACCCATGGCGTGCGAAAATTCGACCAACCGCGCAGTCAAAGGCTGCCCCGTACCCCGCCGCCCAAGCTCCAGAAGAAAGGCCAGAGTGATACCTGCCAGCAGGGGCGGACCGGGGTGCTCCTGAAGCCATCCCAGTTCGATCGCTGCGAACTCGCCCTGCTCGGTAATACGCAGGTGTTCGGGGGGACACAGCTGCTTGTAACGCGCCATTCGGTTAAGAGCATCACGGTAGTCGCGTGCATGGTAAGTCGCTAAGACGGTCGGAGGATACTTTGCCGTTTCAAAGACGGTCGCAAGCTTAATGATTCCTTGTGCCGTGTCTCCGATAAGATCCGAAAACGCCTGCCAGATCGCGAAATATTGGTCGGTGGTAACGGTAGGTGAAGTAATCATGGTGTGCGGCAGCCGTGCTTTACGGGCTATGTCTTGAGCAGCAATCCCTAATTGGTGTAATGCTGCCCAGAATCCTGGCGGCAATTTAATACGGTCCGATGTATAAGAGCTCATACCCTCTAGGTCTCCTGTTTATTCGTCTTACCCTCCATTATAGCAGACGGGAGCAGCTGCCGCGGCGGCGATCATCATACGCCGTCCCCCCTCCCCCAATAAAGCGGAAAAAGCAGCCGATCGATCTCGGCTGCCCTTCATGCTCCATGAAGCTATTGTTCCTCCACGGACCGGAGCAGCTTACTTTGCTCCTGACTCCATCAAGATTCGCTCTATTTCTTTAAAGCCTTTTTTTCTCGCGTGCTGCAAAGGGGTTACCTTATCATGGTCCGGAATCGAAACATCCGCCCCGTGATGGATGAGCAGTTGTACCGTCTGCTGCTGTTTGGGCCCGCCATCATTCAGAATAATGGCTTCTAATAACGCCGTCCATCCAAGATGGTTCACATGATTTACATCGATATCCGTGCGGGTAAGAAGTTCTTCAATCACATCGATATAGCCATGTTCGGAAGCAGGGATTAATGCGGTTCCTCCGAACCGGTTCGTAAGGGTCGGGTCTGCCCCCGCGTCAATCGTCAGCTTTAAGATTTCGATATAGCCTTCTGCACCAGCATATAAGAATGGAGTATTTTTCATATGATCCTGAATGTTGACGTCCGCGCCAGCCTCTAGGAGCACCTTTACCGTTGCCACATCATGGTTGTATGTCGCGATCATCGCAGGGGTCCTTCCCTTCGAGTCCTGCACGTTCACATCGGCGCCCTCTTTCACCAGCCTTCGTACGGAATCCGCATCTTTACGTTCAGCAGCTTGAAGCAATGAATGGTTCATATACTGGCCCTCCGTCTTCATAGTTTCTCCTCTGTCCACTAACGCACAACCCTGAAGGATGAATATACATCCTATACAGATCATCAGCCACTTCGGCATGATTCTCATTCACCTCTTGATTCCAGCTGTGTTTAGAATACAGGATAAGGATAAAATATACTCGAACAATGTATAAACAAAACCTAAACGGAAGGTTAAACTTTTGGAAAGTATCGCCCTCAAACCAAAAAAGCCGCAGTTACGCGGCTTTGTCAGGAACTAGATGTTCGCCGGTCTATACTTGCGGATCTTCCTGTTTACCATGGAAGCTGACTATCCATGTAGTAGAAGCCGCCCGTAGGACCATCTTCAGGCAGAGTAGCCAGAAGCACGGCCGTCTTCGCCCCATCCTCTGCTGAGAGCTCCGCTTTCTCCCCGCCCATCCGGGTTTTGACCAGGCCGGGATGCGCCGAATTGACCTTGAGTTTTGTACCTTGCGCTTGCTGTGCCCAATAGGCCGTAAGCATATTCAGTGCTGCCTTGGATGCCGAATACGCGGGGGTGGCAATTCGCTGTGCCAGCTCATTGGAGAGCAGGAACTGTATGGAGCCCAATGCGCTGCTCTGGTTCACAATGCGGCCGGCTTCGCTCTTCAGGAGCAGCGGCAGCAGTGCTTCCGTAAGATGGTAAGGACCGAAGGTATTGACCTCAAACGTATCGCGGAATGCATCCCCTTCGTACTCATCATTTTCCACCCAAATCCCCGCATTGTTAACCAGGATATCCAAGCGGCCGTAGGTGTTATGGATCCGTTGGGACAGAGCCGCGATATGTTCCGCATTCGTCACGTCCAGCTCTACGCCAACCGCATCCATACCTATCCTGCGCAATTGAGCTGCCGTTTCATCAGCCGTCGACTGGTTGCGTGCCGCGACCAATACGGTGATGCCTTGTTCCCCCAACTGTCTGGCGACTTCATACCCGATTCCTTTGTTTGCCCCTGTGACCAATGCAATTTTGTTTGTCATTTTCATTTTCTCCTCAGGAATAGTTGTTTTTTTATTTGTTCATCGTGATCAAGTCCGCTGTCTTCACATGACGTACACGTTCCAGATGCTGCACATAAGCGGCCTGGCTTTCGGCCAGCTGCTCATCCGTAATATGCTGCGCATTATGGATGGCAAAAGGGGACAGATAATGGGCACTTACGTAGTTGGCGAGCGCCTCCACCGGTTTCGCGATATCCCGAATCGTAAACAGATTGTAGCCGCCCGGCTGATACGATGCGGAGGTCCCCGCCGTTGAGATGGCAATGCCGATTTCCTTGCCCAACAGGTGCTCCCCGCCGGGGCCGAACGCCCAACCGTATGCCAATACCTCATCAAACCACTGCTTCAGAAGCGGAGGTGTGCTGTACCAATAGAGAGGGTATTGAAAAATAATCCGGTCATGGCTGTCGAGCAGCGCCTGTTCTTGGGGAACATTAATGCTGCTATCTCTATAGAGCTCATACAGATCATGTACCGTCGTATCCGGCTGCTCCCTCATGGTGTCGGTCAAAGCCCGGTTAATACGGGAGTTTTGCAAATCCGGGTGGGCCACAATAATCAATGTTTTCATGTCATTCGCTCCTTTGTTTTACCCATACGGGAATGACCGTTCTAAATATCTCAAAAAAATTTGTATCTGTTTATTTCTCTAAAATTTCCATCGTCAGTACGGAAATACGCTGAAGCTTTTCCTTCGGTACCGAGGTCCGGGCCATCACTCTGAGTCCCGTTAAGGCGTTATGCAGATACTCGGCCAACTCCTGCGCTTCATACTGATCGGAGAACTCGCCGTTCCGCTGTCCCCAGGACACAACCTCCACCAGCAGCTGCTCCACCTTTTCGAAGGCAACAACAGCTTTGGCATCCACCTCTTCATCTCGGCATGCCAATTCCACAGCTGAATTTACAAACATGCATCCGAGCGGCGCACCCTCTTCACCCTTGCTCATGAAGTCGAAGATGAACTGGAGTGCTTCCCTGGCTGTCTGCGATTGTTTGACCCCTGCCGCCAGTTTGGCGTCGGTACGGTTCTCGAACCGGTCCATCGCCTTAAGAAACAACGTGCGTTTGTCTGTAAATGTATCGTAAATGCTTCGGCGATGGATCCCCATATGCTCGACAAGATCACTCATCGACGTCTTCTCGTATCCCTGCTCCCAGAAAAGCCTCATGGCTTTATCCAAGACGGCATTTTCTTCAAATTCCTTGCTTCTGGCCATTGTACTTCCCTCCCACACCATCATACCATTTTGGGAATGACCGGTAAAGAATAGAGTCGGCAGCCTGCTTCAGGATTCGACGCCGAACATGGTGAACCCGAGCAGCTGCTCCGTTTCGGCATCGACTACGGCTTTCAGAAGGCCCTCGGTCTGTTTCAGCTGGCGGGCCCGGGGTGAAGCTGTGACAGGTAATTTGGTAGTCTTGACGGTATAGCCCAATTTCAGAGCCTCCGTCTCTGTCAGTCCGACATGGGATTACGGAGGGTCTATGAATACCGAGTAGGGAACCTGCTTGCGGTCCAGCGCCGTCCGCTGCCGGCCTCCGAACCATTGATCCTTCACGATCCGAAAATCGTCGAGGGAGATATACGTAAACTGAGGTCCCCCATTCACGTCGCCTAGTGCCCAGATGTGTGGAACATTCGTCTGCAGCTTCTCGTTAACCTAAATGAATCCGCGTGCCGTTCGGCTGATCCCGGCCGCTTTCAGATTCAGCTGATCCGTTTTGGCCATTCTGCCGGCTGCAACCAGTACCGCATCGGATGATGAGCGCATCCACTTTATGAACCATTTTGATCACTCCCCGCTTACTATGGATCAAGTACCTATCCCTCCATCTAGCAGCTCCATGAATCAACCAAGCTAACTTATCACCAGCTTTCCACCAGCAGCGCTAATCTCGTCGTTCTCGTTCAATGTAGAATGATCGTTCTTTATTGGATGCAGGTGGATTCTTTTTCCTGTAACTTCATCCTACCATATTGGGAACGATCAGCAAATAATCATTTTTTACTGACCGTTCTCGATTAGTATCCTTGCTGGCTGCGTTGGAGGAAGGGATAACTTTATGAAGCAAATCAGTCGTGCTGCTTTCAGTCGAAATGAAGAGGCCTCCAACAGAGGCTCCGCATTAGTTTAATGGCTAGAAGGAGATTTCTTGATTCAAAATAACTTCCTTGGGACGGGACTCCATGGGTCGAGCATACGGAATTAAGGAAAATTCCAAGCCTGCAATATCATCGGGCAAACGAGGGGTAACCAAAAAGCTTAATTGGCTATGTCCTCCACCGCCATGAGCTCCATTTCTGCGAATGTTATATGGCTGTGGTCCGTTCACCATCAGCAGTAATTGAGGACGGATATGACCAATATTTTCTTCAAGTTGACGGAGAGTAATCTCTAGGAACACGATGCTTCCATTCTCATGCTGCATAGCATGTGTTAGTTCGTACTCGAAACCATCAAGAATTTTACTTTTCATAAGAGGTAAGACAGTCAGCAATTTTCCTGGCCCGGCAGGTAACTGATGAGAGACGTCTCCCTCTGTAAGACTATGAAGAGTTCCAATAATCTGAGCGATCTCCATATCAAAGTCCGCTGCCCACTGTTTGACAATTTCTCTGGGAGGAAAATATCTTTTACCTTTTGTAATTTTCATTCGTTCCATTAGAAGTTTTAGAATGCTTTCATCGATAGCCTTGATCTCATCATTATATTCACTTGGAATCAATTTCAGTTCGCTCCAGCTCACTAAGACGCCTCCTCTATTCGTAAATTTTGCACATCGTATTGCCCCATAGTAACATGCAATTCCACTTCCTGCCTTATGAACGTCACTCGTTACTTCAATAATCAAACTCTCTTGGAAATCACCCCATATGTAATTTTATTACAATTAATGTTTTATTTAGGATATAATAGAAGTACATCTAACGGGAGGGGTGCCGCCATTGTTCTACTTTACATTAAAGCCTTTATTCAAATTCATCGCGATCGGACTCTTTATCTTTGGCCTTTATGCCATTATCTCGTCGTTACTTGCCCTCTTTTAGACTTTATAATAACAGGAGCTGCCGGTCGTGTTGGCAGCCTTTTTGTTGCAACGCGCTAACGTTCTAAAAAAGCTTAATCAGCCTTCACTGACAAGAACTCCAACAATAACATCCGAACTTCCTCATTGTTCTCATATCTACGATTGAACTCCTTATACTCGCTCATCCTCCCCTCGATAAACTTGTACTGCGGATACCAAGTAAAGAATGACAGCTTTATATAATCGATTTGTATTTGGGGGATTTCATTCGATTTACCAGTTAAGACGTAACTTAAAGTGCCGGCAATAACCATACAGTATTCGGCAAAATCTGCATTAAAACATATCGCTTGCCCCCCTAGTTTTTGAAAGTCATGACGAAAATCAACCATCATTTTACTTATATCTCTGGAAGGGAAGGGTGTGGCTATATTCATCTTTTTTAATTTTTGAATCCTTGGATCCGTATTGCTGGAAAGCCAATCGGGGCCTTCCCTTTCCCTTTCCTCTGGAACTTCGGAATATGAGACCGATACTTCCGGTAAGTAGGCATCACTGTCAATCGGTGGCGGCAGAAATACAGTCGGTACAGGCTGCCATGGCTTGCGATGATAAGCAACAATCTCTCCGACTTCTTCTTCGTCAAATGAAATGCCGCTTTGTCCAATGAAATAATTTACCGTCTTATCTTTCAAAAAGTCAGATACTTGTTCTTTTTTCGCACCTGGCAGCTCAATAAAATCCTTATTATCAAGTTGAACATACTTCTTAATGATTGGCGATTTACTTAGAGCAATGGTTACAGCCTCTTTAAAGGAGGAGGCCGCTATCCATAATTCATTTCGATCCAAAGAGAATCCAAAAATATGCATTCTTTCACCTCGCGATTGGGTGTTACAAAAACTATCAATATTACCACATAATGAAACCCATTACCCCAGTACCTCTTTACAGAATGGAACAGATGCCGCGCGGCATCTGTTCCCTGGTTGTTGTGCCATCGTTTCCCTTCAGCAGAAAAAACGGCAGCCGATTCGCTAGCCGGCTGCCGTCGTGGGTTGATTCCGTTTTCGTTATTCGCCAGTGTAACCATACCCCATCTAATCACATCATAAGACCGTGTCTTGCCAAAGAAATGCCCCATCTTGGCCCATCTGGCTTGTTCATCCGTAGGCCACTCGTTATAACTTTCCTCTTTCATTTACATCATCCTTCTACCGGCACATACATACGAATAATCCTATCTTACCACGAAGCATTGAATAATAAGGCAAATAACCGCCGCGTTATGACAAAGGTCAATACTCCTGCAAAAACCGTCCATAACAAACTACGCGTTTTGACCGCAGCCAGCATAGATACCACGGCTGCGAGTCCTTCTTCGTTCAGCGTAATGTTCACTTTATTCTCATCCATAAATAATGCTTGCCCAACTAAAGCGGATAAAATGGCAATCGGGACAACATGCAGCCAGTTTTGCACGTTTTCAGATAATTTCATTTTACTGAGGACCATGATGGGAACGACTCGTGGAATGACCGTCACGATAGCCCCCCCAATGACAATTAGCAGTAAATCCCGACTTACTTCCATTGGATCACCACCATCCCCATTGTTGCTGCTGCAACCGTTGCTATAATGAGACTCAAACTGCTTGATAGCCAAACCGAGCAAACCATCACAAGCAGCACTGCAAGAAGACTGACAATCAAGTCAATTCGTATGATTTGCCGTTCCACAATAGAAATGGTTAATAAACCAATAAAAATGGCCGGCAATGCAAATTCCAATCCAAGTGTATCCGCGTTTGTAATCCACTGTGTAAAGAAAGCCCCCGCCAAATTAGCGATAAACCAGTTCACATAAGCTGTAACATTTAAACCGTGAACCCATTTTTCATCGATGCGGCGCTTTTTAGCAGCCTTCTGAATCGCAACACCGAAGGTTTCATCCGTTAACATGGCACCGATTAACATCGTCCGAAACGGGCTGACGTGCCGAACATAGGGCGATAGCGCGGCACTTAGCAGCAAATGCCGCAAATTAACGAAAAAAATGGTTGCTATGACGGCAAGCGGCGGACTGACAAGATACATACCGGCCACGATAAATTGCGCTGAACCTGAATAAACAAATAACGTGAGCAGTACGATTTCCGATAGGCTTAACCCTGCTGTTCTCTGAACGATCCCACAAGCAAAACCAATGCTTAAATAAGCCAATAGTGTTGGAATGCATGCCCGAACTCCATGAAAAAATGACTCATTTGTTTCATTACTTATGTCCATCGCTGGGGAACTGGTATCAAGTTGCATAAGCAAACTCCTTTAATCATTAGAGGTTATTATACTAACCACTAACAAAAGTCGGATAAAAAAACGATTCAAATTGATTTGAACCGTTTTCCTGTGACAATACGGAATAAATCTTTATTGTCTCGCCAAAGAGCTTCGACTCTTGCCTCTCCAATTTCATTCGTTACCGCCGCAAAAATAATATCATGTCCAATATACTCCAGGGCAACCAAAACAAGAGCGGGGTCTTGTGTTTTGATAGCCCAACCTGCGGTAGTCGGGGAAAAGTTCGCAATAATAACCTCTTCATTATCACGGGCTGCAATCGTTAGGCGGCCATTAGTCCGTTCCTCTGCCACTTTAGGAGACATGTAATCGTGGTGTGTCGTGTACCCAAGCGATGTGTCAGGAGCACCGAATAAAATGGATGTAACCGACAAACCCTCCTTTACTTTTCGTAACACGGCCTCCTCAATATGTGGAATTTGGGGTGCCCAGACTGATAACCAAATTTCCTCTTTTGCACGAATAATTAAATCATTCATTTCAGCAAGTACATTCTCATCACCAGCAATCCGGTGAATGGTGTCGATCTCTTGCTCACTTTCAAGGGCAGACAAGTTCTTTTCCAGGTAATCAAAGGTTTGCTCAAAGTTCCCTCGAAGACGAGAGACCAGTTCCTTTGCCGGGAGTGGTGCATAGTTTACAGGCTCAGATGGCACAATGTATACCGCCCCTTTATCAAGCAGCTTTCCAAGAACCTCATAAATCATTGAACGTGGTACACCGGATCGTTTACTAATCTCATATCCGGTAATCGGTGAATATTTCAACAAACTGATATAAGCTTTACATTCATACTGGGAGAATCCCAGCTTCTGTAATTCTTTAAAGATATCCTCCATAATAACATCCCCTCTCTATACGATTTTGTAGTAGTTAGCTCCATACTCACTACAGTTTCAGATAGTAGTTAGTTTAATACTTACTAAAGGAAAAATCAAGGAATTTTTCATGTTCTTTTTTTCTGCTGCAGGGGGCGTCCAGCTGTACACGCCATGTTTATCATATCTAAAAAAAGAAGCTGCCTCATCAACGAGACAGCTTCTTTGTATAACTCAACGAGCGGAAATCCCGTTCGACCCGACCATCTACTTTACTTTTTGCTGCTCAGATAAGATTCTTTATACTCTTTCATGATCTGCTCGCCGCCCGCTTTCTTCCACTGTTCCACGGCTTGCTTCCAGCCGTCCTCGTCGATTTGGCCCATGATGAATTTCGTTTGGGCATCGGTGATCTGCACCTCAAGCTCCTTGCCGCGCTCATAATACATCGTGGAGTCCAGATTTAGCGCAGGATTCGTGACAATGTACTGCTCATTTTCCTTCCCGATTTGGGTTCCCTTCCGGAACAGCTCCGGCTGCTTGGATGGCTTCGCGATGTTATACTGTTCGCCGCGCTGAGGCAGTGTATCCCGGTACGGCTTCACTTCCTTGGCTTCCGCATCACGGTCGATCACTTCGGTGAACTCGCCCGCATCCTTCCAGTGTCTCCCTTCCACCCCTTTGACCAATAAGGTGGCCATCTCAGGATCCATCAGCTGATCGATGAATTTCAGGATACGCTTCATTTCCGCCTCGGTCTTGACCGTGGCCTTCGGAATGGCCAGGAACCCCGCATTGCCCGTTCTCTCCCGGCAGACGTCTGCCGCCCGGTCCTTCCACCGGCGCCACATCAATGACGGCCCCCGGAATGACCTTGGTGATTTTATCATGCCAGGATTGTGCATTGCCGCCGGAATAGCGGAAGCCGGCTCGGCCGGAATCGTACAATTTATCCATCTCGGTCGAATCGACGACGGGGAAGTCCTGATTGATCAGCTTCTCCTCATACAGCCGCTTGAACAGCTTCATCACATTGTAATAGGGCTCGGTCATAAAATCCGGGGTGAAATTCCCCTCCGCATCCACCTGCCATTTGTTCGGGCCCCCTTGGGAAACGGAAATGCGGGTGAAGGTCGAGAAGGCTTCCTGGTTATATTTCTTGTCGAGCAGAATGCCGTAAGTATCGTCCTTGCCGTTCTTATCGGGATCGTTCTTCACCAGAGCCTTGACGACGATGTACCAGTCATCCAAGGTTTTCATCGGCTTGAGGCCAAGCGAGTCGAACCAGTCCTTGCGGTAATGCAGAGTGGAGCGGCCAAGCTCCCGGAATAACGGAACGCCGTATATTTTCCCCTGCACATTGATGTTGTTGTAGAACTGCGGATTCTGCGCGGAAAGATTCTTGTAATCTTTCAAATAAGGTCCGATCTCCCAGAACAAGTCCGACTTGAGCGAAGCGATCGTGGTAGGATTGTAGCCCAGCTTCATTAACTTCGGCAGCTCACCTGATGCGATCATGACATTGATCTTCTCGTCGTAGGCGGACGTCGGAATCCACTGAATATCCAGCTGGGTATTGGTGTACTTCATGATGGCCTGCTCGATCTCATTGCCCTTGGCCGGAATCTCACCCACTTGATTCACAACCAATGTGAGCGGATAAGGCTTGTCCTCCGAAAGCTCCTGGCCGGCCGCTTCGCTGCCCCCGCTGCCGCTGCATCCCGATAATACACTTACACTGAAGAGCGTAACTCCGATGAATACATTGATTTTCTTTTTCATATCCCGTAACCCCTCCAACTCGTTTCAGCCTCATGCCCACACCTGATGAACAACAAAAGTCAAAAAAAGAACGATATTCTATCCCTTCACGGATCCTAACAGTACGCCCTTCGAGAAGTGCTTCTGAAGGAACGGATACACAAGCAGAATAGGCAGAGTAGCGAACACGATTACGGCCATACGAATCGTAAGCGGCTGAATATCCGCGTCATCGATATCGGTATCACCGATTCTTCCGGAGGCCAGGATGACAATCTCTCGAAGAAGAACCTGAATCGGCCATTTGGTATTGTCATTGATATACAGAATGGCGTTAAAAAACTGGTTCCAATGCCCCACGGCATAGAAAAGAGCAAAGGTGGCCATGGCCGGCATGGAGAGCGGCAGGACGATCCGGAACAGAATCCCCAAGTCGTTGCATCCGTCAATCTTGGCGGAGTCTTCGAGCCCATCGGGGATCTGCTGAAAGAAGTTCTTGAGTACAATCAGGTTAAATCCGCTGATGGCCGCAGGAATCATCAATGACCACAGCGTATTGGTCAGATGCATTGCCTTGACAACAAAATAGGTCGGGATGAGACCTCCGCTGAAGAGCATGGTGAATAATACGCCGAGCAGAATATACTGTCTGCCCCGCAAATGAGTCTTGGCCAACGGATAGGCCATCAGCGAAGTAAACACCAGATTAATCAACGTCCCTACGACGGTGATATAGATAGAAACCATCATGCTTCGCCACAGGGTGTCCGTAGAAAAAATGTAACGATACGCAGACAGCGACCATTCCTTTGGGTACAAGATCAATCCGCCCTGCGCCACCTGTGCAGGACTGGTAAACGATATGGCAAGAACGTATACGAATGGAATGACGCAGGCAATGGCGATCAGCAGCAGAATGGTCCCGTTCACCCAATCGAAGAGGCGATTGCCCAGCGTTCTATCATGATTCATAGCCTTACCCTCCTTCTCTCTCCATGGGCTGCCATCAATACACACCTTCCTGTCCAAAGCGTTTGGCCAGCCAATTGGAGCCAAGCACTAGACCCAAGCCTACGACGGATTTGAATAACCCGACCGCAGCACTGTAGCTGTACTGCGCTTGTGTCATGCCTTTCACGTAAACATAAGTATCGAACACATCCCCGACATCGCGGTTCGTTGGCGTCAGCATCAGGAAGATATGCTCGAAACCCGAGTCGAGAAAGTTACCGAGGCGCAGAATGAGCAGAATAATGATCGTACTGCGGATCGCCGGCAGTGTGATATGCCACAGCTGCCGCCAGCGGCCGGCCCCGTCCATGCGGGCGGCTTCATATAACTGCAGGTCAACGCCGGCCAAGGCGGCAAGAAAAATAATCGTGCCCCAGCCCACTTCCTTCCAGATGGATTGGGAGATGATCATCGTACGAAACCAATCGGGATCCAGGAGGAAAGCGATTTTTTCCCCTGTAAGTCGGAAGATGATTTCATTGAGCACCCCGTTCTCGGTCGTCAGCAGCAGATAGAAAATACCGACGACAACCACCCACGATACGAAGTGGGGAATGTAAATGAGGGTTTGTACGAACCGCTTGTACCCGCCGGAGCGGACCTCGTTGAGCATCAAGGCCAGAATGATCGGCATCGGAAAGAAGAACACGAGATTATACACGGCCAGCAGCACGGTATTGCGGAACAGCATCCAGAACTGGGGCTCAGCGAAAAAACGTTCAAAGTGCTTCATCCCAACCCAGGGACTGTTCAGCATCCCGAGGTGCGGCTTGTAATCCTGAAATGCCATGGTAACCCCGTACATGGGCACATATTTAAAAACAATAAAGTACGCAATGCCCGGCAGCAGCATCAGGTAGAGCCACCGGTCCCGCAGGATATCCCTCATCAGTGTGCGGATCGCACTTCGTTTGGTGGGGGCCGGTTTGGGCCTTGCCAAGGTTGAATCCAGCGCCATTCTCTTGCTCCTTTCACTTGGGTAATGTCCCCATTATGCAGCCCGATGTCATTGCCCGCTATACTCGCCGGTTAACTTCATGGGTGGAGCAAGCCTCGTATGCCGTTCGGATAACCTCGGATATGCACGGCATAACCTGCAGGCCTTGGACGCATTTAGCTTTCGGGCGGCCTGCTGTCGTTTTGCAGGTTTTCCCGATACTGCCCCGGCGTCACACCGAACAAACGGCGAAAGTTGCGAATGAACGAACTGTTGTTTTTGTACTGCAGCTTGTCGCTGATCTCCGATATTTTCATCGATGTCGTTTCGAGCATAAGCTTGGCCATCTTCATCCGGTATTCCGACAAGTAGTCGCTGAACGGCAGACCGACCTCCCTCTTGAACACGCGGCTGAGATAGACAGGGTGGAAATTCAGCGTGCCGGCACAGAGCTCAAGCGTCAGGTCCTGATCGTACTGCTCATGAATCATGGCCAGCATCCGGTCGGCGATATTGATGTATTGGGTCTCGGATTTGTCGGCCAGCAGCCCTATGACCGGAGCGAACAGTCTGGCTTCGAACCACAAGCTGATCTCCTCGCGGGTCTGCATCCGCAGCAGGCGCTCGACGACTGCTTCCCCTTCGACCACCTTCCTCACGGAAATTCCCTGCTCCTGGACGATCTGCAGAATGCGCGATACGAGTTGAACCAAGAGAATCCGATGCTCCTGAGCATAGAGCTCTTTGTTCAGGACGGCATCCAGGTACTGCTGGAACAATCCGTTCACCCTCTGCAGATGGACCTCCCGCAAGGACTGAATAATCTGCTCTTCGATCAGCTTCAGATGAGAATAGACGACCGTCTCGCCTGTTCCCTTGCTCACGCTGTCCTCGAAGTGCACGATGATATCGGGGCCGAGACTGATCCGGCTTTTGAGTGCCTCGAGACATTCACCGTAGGCCAGGGGAGACTCGGATAATTGAGTGAACGGGCGGCTGATCCCTATACTGACCGTCAGCTGCAGATATTGTTCTACCGTAGATTTAATCTGCTCGGCCGTCCGATAAAAAAACGACCGCAGCTCCTGCACATCCTCTGTCTGGGACGCCAGCAGCGTAATCTGCGATTCATTCAGCAGGATGGGGCTGAACCGGGTCTGTGCAGGCAGCAGCTCATCGACGATGTTATTAATTGCAAAGAGCAGCAGTTCCCGGTCCTGCTCTTTATAACGGGTGTTCCTCAGACTGTCGATTTGAAGGGTGAGCACGCCAAGCTGATTCCACTCCGTTGGGAAGCCGTAGGAGGCCGTACGGAAGGCAAATTCGTTGTCCGACATTTGGCCGGTGAACAGCTTCAGTACACAAAATTCCTTCAAGCTTCCGGCTTGTCCCTGCATCAGCTGCTTTAGATTGGTTTTGGATACGGCCAGGGATTCGATCCTTTGTTTGATGAAAGCAAGTTCATCCTTGCGCCCTCTCTCCGGCTCCCCATCCTCACCGATTTCTTCCGTATAGACGAGAAGACTGCGGATCGGAGAATACATTTTCCTGCTGCCGAAGTAAGCCAGAACCAGTACAATGAGCAGAATCACCCCGCAAACCGCTGCGGTAAAGATCCCAATGGTCTTCGTTTCACGTGTGATCGCCTCATGGGATACTACCGAGACATAGGTCCACCCGTTGTAGCCGGATGTCCGGTACATGACACCGACTTTCCGATCGTTCACCTCCGCATAGAAGAAGCCTTGCGCTTGGCCCAGCTCTTGAACCCGCCGTCCGATCGCGCTGTTGATATTCCTGTACGCTTCCGCATCGGAGCGGGAGGAGAGAAACGGGTTGCCCGCCGGATCCAGGATATAATGAACCCCGAGAGTCTCGCTGTGGGTCAGGACACTTCGGATATCATTCGAAGAGATCTGAACAACAAGAAGCGCCTTGGACGGACTGCCCGGAGGAATGAGCGGAATCTTATAAATCAGACTGATGGTTTCGACGGGAGCCCCTGGCAGATCTGCTCCGGCTTCTCCCGCGGCTGCCGTGTCTGTGGCCAGCCGTATGCGCGTGTTCCATGCAATTCCGTCGGATTGGCCCGCGTAGGTTCGGAATGTATCCGCTTCCTCTGAAGTGCTGAGAGGCTTTAGGGCGAGCAGATTCAACACCCAATCATGGCTGAAGTTCACGAGATGCGCCTGCTTCACCACCGCCGTTGACTGCAAATGGGTCAGTTCCGCTTGCAACCCTCGGACTTGAATGAAATCCTGGGAGGTCAGTGCCCGGTCAAGCGTTGATTTCAATAAGGAGGAGTTGACGAATTGAGTCGTAGATTTCTCCAGCGACTGGAGCATCTGCTCCACACGAAGCTGGGTCTGAAGCAGCAGGTGCATGCTCCCTTCATTGACCTTCTCTTCCATTCCCCGTGTAGCGATGTAATAAGAAGCGGCACCGATAAACAAGGTTGGCAGTGCACCAAGAATAAGACTGAAAATGAGTAATCGCAGCAAGTATGTACGCACGAAAGGCTGCCTCCTCCAGATCTGATTGTTCTCATGCTTTCCACGAATGTAATCATTCTTCACAGCCTGCCCCAATGCCTGCAACCTGAATGGTTCCGCTGTTCCAGTCATGTTCGACGCTATAAAAAAGCCGCCCCGATGCGCAAAAAGGCGTATCGGGGAAGGCTGTACAGCTTAATGTAAGATGGTTACGGTTGTTGAAGCTTGGGTCCGGTTGCCAGCAAAATCAACCGCTTCATAGGTGATGGTATATATACGGCCGCTGCCTGGTCCTGAGCGTTCGGCACGCAGTTCAAAATCGTAATCCGCCGTACCGTACTCCGCTCCCTGAATATCGACCGCCGTATTGCCGTCTCCTTGATCATTCTCCGGTTCACTGCTTGTGATCGATAGCAGCCGAATCGAAGCTACACCGGTTCCTTCGTCGGATGCGTATACAGAGGCATGAACAGATACCATCCGATGATCATCTGCCTGAAGAACCGGTTGATCCACTTCAAGCTTGAGCGTGGGCGCCTGATGATCGGCAGCTACGAATTGGATCGTATAGGTCCGTTCCCCGCCATCCCTGGCCTGAATGTGTACTTCTGCCGTACCGGGCACCGATGCCGCCTGCTTAACCGACACTAAAGATGTATCCGAGTACACGGCCGCGGTAACGACCGGAAGGATACGGGGATCCTGCAGCTCGATCCGATACTGCGTTGTCGCAGGCGAGAAATCCGGCACCGGCGCATCGTTTACGGTAAGGGCCGCCAGCTCCCGACTGCCATCAACCAGAGGCACCGCCGCAAACGGATTCCAGCCGTCACTTCCGCCGAGAATGTCCGCCGGCGTTAAGAGCGCTGCTTCCTCCGTCGTTAACTGCTTCGACCAACGGAACCTTGCCTTCGGGTCCGCTCCCGGTCCGTAGCTGGCATATTCTCCATATTGGGCCGTGGATTCATTCTCCGTCCTTCCCCAGTTATCCCAGCCGACCGGCTTAATATGATCGTCCATGTAACTGTTCACATACTTCACGTTCGAATAGGCGCGCCACGGCCTGCCGAGGGCTACGGTACCGGTCAGCCCGGGCTCGGCGGTAATCCGGCTGTTCAGGAAGACATACCCTGTCTTCCCCTCCGCGGTTGAAGCCGCGGTGACATAGCCGCTGCTCAAGCTGTGAATGATGCTGTTCTCAAAGACAGCCGAGGCGTTGCCGAAGATGAAATCCACGTCGCCTTCGATGTAGCTGTCCGTGAAATACTGCCGGCCATTGTTGGAGTACAGCGTATCTTGGTAGCCCCGCAGACTGACATCACGGAAGGCCATCCGGTCTCCATTCGCATAGAGCGCCACCGCCTGGCCTGCATCGTCCCCGGCGTCGTTCTGAATTGTCAGATGTTCCGCCGTGAAATCTCTCGCCTGCACCCTGAAGCTGTAACTGTTCGAAGTGCCCAGCGGGTTCCCGTTCGCATCCAGTGTGCTGGCAGCATCTCCATAGATCAGGACGGTTCCTTCCCGGCTTTCGCCAATCATACGTACATTGATCTTGGCGGAAGGGAGATCGAGCTTCTCGCGGTACGTGCCGTTCTTGATCTTGATGATGGTGGGGGTTGCGCTGTTGTCCGGAACAGCCTGGATGGCATCCTGGACCTTGGTATATTGTGCGCTTCCGTCAGCGGCAACCGTCAGCACCTGAGCCGGTACCTCCCGAACCGGTACGCTGGTTCCCCCTTCTCCGGCTTCATTCACAGCGGAAACAAGATAATAATAATTCTTTCCGTTCACAAGGCCCGAATCGGTAAAAGAGGGATTCGATAGTCCCGAAGCTGCGGTGGTATACGGTCCTTCAGCCGTGTCGCTGCGTTTAACCGTATAGGAAGCCGCTTCCGGCACTTCCATCCAGTTCAAACGGATGCTGCTGTCGCCCGGCTCGGCCGTCAGGCCCGGTGGCGGTGCAGGGGTGCCGTCCTGAGCAGACGGGCGGACACCGGCGGAGGAAGAATCCAGACTGTGCGTAGTTCCGTCCACCGCTGTCACCTTGTAGTAATAAGGCTTTCCATTGATCAGACCGGAGTCCGTATAGGTTACGCCGGTTACCGATTCGGCAAGCACCTCGTATGGCCCTCCGTATTGATCAGCACGCTTCACAAGATAGGATGAAGCGCCGTCGACAGGCCCCCACTGCACAAGGGCTCCACTAGGCAGGGACTGAACCGTCACTACCGGTGTGGAGAGCTGCCGCGAAGGGGTGACCGCGACCGGGGCCGAACCCGCCCCTTCACCCCCTACGCCGACTGCTGATACCACGTAGGAATACTCCGTACCGTTATCTAACCCGCCATCCCGGTAAGACGTGGAGCCTAAGCCGGAAGCGATTACGGTAAAGGGACCCTCCGGGTTGGTACTCCGCTTGACCGTATACGTGTTCGCCCGCTCTGCAGGCTGCCAGCTCAGATCCACCTGTGTACTGCGGGCTCCGGCCGTAAGCCCTGCAGGCGCTTCGGGCTTCACCGCATCCTCCGAAGGCGACACCGTCACCTGGTTGGACGGCCCGCTTTCCCCTGTCGTGCCCGATGCCGTCACGACATAGTAGTAAGTCGTGCCGTTCTGGACGGACTCATCGATATAAGTCGCAGCCGTCACATTGGAAGCCACGGCGGTGTACGGCCCCCCGTCTGTCGTGCTGCGTTTGACCGTGTAATAATCCGCGCCGTCCGCGGCTGTCCAGCTCAGCTGTACCTTCCCGTTGCCCGGCAGGGCATTCAGCCCTTTCGGGCTTTGTACCGGCTCTACATAGACCTTGACATTATCGTAATACAAAGTCCCTTTGCCGGTGCCCGGCGTCCGTGCCGTAATCCGCGCGATGCCCGTCGTCTTCACGTCCGCCTGGAACGGAACGTTGTCGGCAAGGAGCGACTGGTCGATATAGATGTCGGCCGTTTGCGCCGCTGCGTTCGTCACAATCTTCAGGTTATACCAACGCTTGCTCACCGGCGGATCCATCAGCTTGTAGTCTGAACCGCTCAGCTTGTAAGTAAGGGTATAGTTCGGGTCCGCTACAGGAAGCGCCGGCTTGCGGAGTTCGATAGACAGCGGAGTCCTGCTGCCGGACTCATCCTGCAGCTGCAGTACGTAAGAGGTGCCCGGCCATCCGGGTGCCGTGATATCGACCTCGATCACCACGCTGCCAAGCTGCGGGGCAAACTTGCGGATAAACTGCGTACCGCCCGCACCGTTATCATAGACGATCATCGCTTTGCCTGAAGTATTGCCTGTCGTATCTGCGGGAACGTCGGTTACAACGACCTTGTGGTCTATGTCCTGCGGATCAGGCAGATACGAATACCCGGGAGGCGTCGTTTCATTGGCGAGGGCTTCAAAGTCATCGTTGACCAGATATACTGTCTCCGGCTCGCCTTCCGGCGTGGCACTGGCCTCTGAAGAGTTGAAGCTCACACCCTTTTCATTGACGGCCGCAACCACATAAAAGTAGGTCTTGCCCGGTGTCAAATTCAAGTCGGTGTAAGAGGGAGCGGTAATGCCGCCCGCAATCTGCGAGTAAGGTCCACCCGGAATATCACTCCGGAATACGTTATAGCTGTCTGCAGAAGTACTGGCAGTCCAATTCAATTGTACCGACTTATTGCCTGCACTCGCCGTTACGCCGGTTGGAGCGGCCGGAAAGTCAGCGTCCAGCGGATTCACCACAGCGTGGGAGAACACGGAGGCGTTATACTTGTTCACTTCATCATCGGGCTTGGACGCATCCGCCGCGAGACCGAAATAGACGGTCTCCGCCATCGGGATGGTAACCGATTCAAGTACAGACCAATCGATTCCGTTCTCCGAGATCAGGGAAGTGAACTGATCGCCCAAGCGGACTACCTTCACCCAATACGGCGTCTGGATGAACGCTTCCGGCTCGGTTTTGGTCACACTGCCGCCTTCGGTCATCCGGTTCATGGTCACGCTCTTCTTGCCAAGCTTGACGTATGGAATGAGCAGGGCCGCAAATTTGGAGGAAGCGTTCAGGTTATCACGGATCATGACTCCGGCCTCTGCCCCGTCATCTGTAGCCGTCACGCTTTCCACGCGGGCGATCACTTCGCCATTCCCGGTGAGCTGCTGATAAGCGAAATGAAAGCTGTCCGACCTGCCGTCGATATCGCCTGCCGATTTCACGGTAACGTCTGCGGCTGTGGCCCCAAGCTGGGTATGGCCTGCGATTCCCGGCGTCCCGATATCGGCCGACTGCCAAGGCAGGATACTGCCGGGCCGGTTCACATGAACGGCGACATTGCTGGACTGCGTGGAAGTGCCTGTATCGTCCACGGCTTTGACGGTCAGGAAATGCGTTCCATCCTGCACGTTCTCCCAGGTGAACGAGTAGGGCGCAGTGCTGTCTTCACCAAGTAAGACATCGTTACGGTAAAATTCCACCTTGGCTACGGAACCATCCGCGTCGGATGCGGAGGCCTGAATCTCGACCGACGCCCCTTCGGTCACGATGGTGTTATCCGCAGGCTGGGTTATGACTGCGGCCGGATTGGCGGAACCGCTGCCGGTGATTCCGTTCAAATATACTTCCAGATGAGTGTACCCCGAGGCATGAAGGCCGTTGCGGTCGGAAGGCTCATTCGGATTCAATCCGTTCGCCGTCTCCCACTCGTTAGGCATGCCGTCATGATCGTCGTCTGCGGAAGTCGAGACCGTCTGGGCGAACTCCAGGTAGCCGCCGACCTCCTTCTGGGAATTGATGTGCTTCCCCGTTCCATACACCACTTCGCTGACGACCCGGGCATCGACAGCATCTCTCCGTGGAAGAATGGCTCCGGCGCCCTCAAGCACATGCTCGTACGCCAGCTCGGCCGGTTCGGGTACCGGTGGATTCTGCATGACGACAGGCGAGCTCAGCTTGGACTCCGGGTTCGCTACGTCGCCGACACCCTTCCAATTGTCCGCCGTTACCTCAGGATTGCCGTACATATAATTCCCGCCGATGTAGATGCGCGTATCCGCGCCGACTCCAAGGAACACCTGGTTACGGGCCGACCGGTATGTATTCGGACCATATTTGTAGTAATTGTCCCGAAGATTGTACATGCCCTGCTCTCCACCGTAAGCGGAGAAGAAGCCCCAGTTATAGATGACATTGTTATAACTGTCGATCTTATGGTTCTCGGAGGCGGCGAACCGGGGATTCCGGCTGACATTATGGGCGATCAGATTGTGATGAAAGGATGCGTTATTGCCTCCCCATATGCCGGCGTATCCGTGCCTCCCCTTATAGTGAGATGTCATCAGCATGCTTTCGGACACAATGGACCACTGCACCGTCGTGTTCTCGTTGACATACATACTCAGGACCTCATCTACGGACCAACTGAACGAGCAATGGTCTACGATGATATTCTTATGGTAGCGTCCGCCGAACGCATCGTCATCACTCGGATGCCGGTCTCCTAAGCGGAAGCGCATATACCGTACAATAAGGTTGTCCGCTTCAAATGCTGTAGCGTAGTCGGACACCGTAATGCCTTCCCCAGGTGCGGTTTGACCCGCAATCGTCAGGTTGGAACCGGTGATCTTCAGCGGGGACTGCAGATGGATGGTCCCTCCTACCCGAAATACAACGGTTGTATTGCTTCTGCTCACGGCTTCCCGAAGCGAGCCCGGACCGGAATCGGCAAGCGTGGTGACCTCGTATACCTCCCCGCCTCTTCCCCCGGTTGTATACATGCCCCCGCCCTCTGCTCCAGGGAATGCAGGCAGCGGACTTGAGCCCGTTTCAGCCGCTGCGGTTGCCGGCAGGGTGCCGGTCAGCATGGCGGCCACCAGTAAAGACGAAACCACTTTTTTCAACGATACTCCTCCTCTGTTCTTAGATCCTCTGTGTTACCCGTGATGGGCTTGCAGCTTCTATGCCCCCCTCTCCTCTAACATCTAATCGAGCTGACCCAAGCCTGTGGTCTGGCCTTCATTATGGGGGAAGCGAGCATACCACACCATACATTCTGGATAACTTGTTATGCAGCGGCCTGCCCCTGTGCAAGTGTGATCCGAAAAAGCTATCCGATGCACACCTTTGATTATTTCGAGCATATCGGCTAATGGGTTGAAGCTTGTTAAGCACATGCCATAATACAAACGCCCCCACCTGTAAACAGAGTGGAGACGTTGGTGATATGCTATGCAGCTTATTGGGAGAGCAGCTATAGGCTCCGATATTGAAAGTTCCTGAATGTGGCCTTCCCTTGGCCCAGCGCATCCAACCCGATCCGTAAGGCAAGAAATCCCCCTAAGGCGTTATGGTGGAACCCGGATGCTTCAAAGGAGTGCGGGAATTTCGTCCATTCGCCGCCGTCATGACTATAGTAATAGATCACTTCATGATCTGCACTGCATAATCTCAGATGCACGGTACTGCCGCTGTACGGAATACATGGCGTATGCCAACCGCGCAGGATTCCATACAGCCCATCCGCGGATATCCCCATGCCGCTGAAGTACGTCGTATTATAGAAGAGCAGGAGTCTGCCCTGACTGCCTTCCTGTATGGTAACTTCCACTTGAACCTCGTAATGATGGTCCTCCGGCATATAGACCAGCGGCGACACCCGCTCCGAAGCTTGAAGCTCGATGATCTCTCCGGTTACAGCATATCGGTCTTTATCGTGCTCCTTGAAAAAGCTCCACTGCAGTCCGAGCCCATCCGATGTCTCGGACTTCGGCCTACCGGGAACTGCGGCCGAGCCTTTCGGCTTCCGAATCGGCTTGTCCGGGGAGACTCCCGAGGGTACTCGGAACCAGCCGTCTTCCGTCCATTCGATCGGCTCTAGTAACGTCTGCCGTCCCAGGGTGTAGTAATTTTTTTCGTAAGCATGGTACACCATCCACCAGTCTCCGTCCGACGTGTCCACCAAGGTGCCATGTCCCCTGGAACACCAGCGTTCATCACGGCTCTCGGTTCGTATGATCGGATTGTACGGCGAGTTCTCGAAAGGCCCCCACGGGTGTTTGGAACGTGCCGATATGACCATATGACTCGTCGGGGACCGGAGGTTCCTCCTTGCGCAGAAGTCAAGATACTTAGACCATTGAATTATAGCAAGCTAATTTCTTCACTTGGCTTCGTTTATGCAAACAAAACCCCTGCAGCATATCGGCTGAAGGGGTTTCGGTGTACTACTTTTCTTCTTTAATCACCAATAAAACGCCAATCAAGATGAAACCCGATCCAAGCCAGAACGTTACTCCAATGTTCTCTCCTAGAATAAGCCATCCAAGAAATGTCCCGACTACAGGCTGAAAAAAGAAAAACAGCCCCCCGCTAGAGGCGTTAAGCAATTGTAATCCACGGTTCCAGAGTAAAAATCCACCCGCTGTTGAAACAATACCCAAATACAATAATCCACCCCAAATGGTCGGGTGAGTCAGTTGAGAGCCGTTCATTGCGTGCAATCGCGGCAAAACAAAAGGAGTCAGCACCATTAGGGCTACCAAGATGGAGTAAGTCGTTACCACAATTTGTGAATACTCACTCGGCACACGCTTAACAAGCACAGACATGAAGGCCCATGTTAGCGCAGCTATTAGAAGCCAAATTCCGCCTAGTTTCATGGACAAGTTCACATGACCCGCTCCAACAATGAGAAGAACCCCATTGTTGCTAAACAAATAGAGAGACCCTTTTTAAAGGTTACCCTCTCCTTAAGAAGCAGCCGGGCAAAAATAACCATAAAAGCCGGTGTTGAGGAGGTTATAATCGCCCCCATTTGTGCTGTGGACAGCATCGTACCCATTTCCTGAGTCACAATCGATATGGTATTCCCGATGATCCCAATCGCTATGATGATTAGAAAATCACGTTTATGAATGCGCCAGTTTTGACGTGTGAACAAGCCGATTATGATCAGTGCGACAATCGCTACTGCATAGCGGATCCATACCAATTCCAGTGGAGGTATGACCGAAACCACGATTTTAACAACAACGTACATCCCACCCCAAATACTGGCGGCTAAAGCCAAACATATAGATCCCACTAAGGTATTTTTCATTTTGTGTTCCCTCCGTTTTTAGTTAAGGTAAAGCCCTTAACGGAGAGATGCTGTAGTCACCTTCACTCCACTAAGGGCGTAAAAGTACTACCGGTACATCGTTTTCAAATAATGGAGCCAAGTACATATTGATTCACCTCTAGTCCCAAGCTGACTACAATAATACCTGTTATAGTAACAAAATTGATTCCTGTTGAACAGACCGAATGCGCTTAGTAAACCCCAGCTGCTGAACTATTCTGCCGGTTACTTCAAAAAAACGAGGACCAGCTGCCGCGCACGGTGAACAGCCCCCCGTCAAGTAGACAGTACAAAAAATAAAAATCTTAAGCGGCCTTGGTCCTGTATTCCATTGGACTGAGGCCGTTTAGTTTTGCTTGTAATCGTTCGTTATTGTAAAAATCGATGTAAGCCAGAATGTCTCTCTCAAGCTCCTCAAAGGTTTGGTAAGTGTGTAGATAATACTTCTCGCATTTTAAGGTCCCCCAGAAGGATTCCATCGGCCCGTTATCGATACACCGCCCAACCCGGGACATACTTTGAGTCAGTTCGTTATCGTCCAAAAGCTTTTTGAAGTCAAGTGAAGTGTATTGAAATCCTCTGTCACTATGAAGCATTGGTTTGCTTCCTGGAGCTGCTTGCAAGGCTTGCTTCAACGTCTCGAAAACAAGTGGGTTGTTGTTGGAATGCCCCACTACTCTGGAGACGATGGATTTATCATGAAGATCGAGAATCGCGCTTAAATACGCTTTCTGACCGTTGCCGTATTTAAATTCTGTTACATCCGTTACCCATTTCTCATTGGGTTCAGCTGCTTGGAAATTACGATTCAGCACATTCTCGGCCACGTGCTGGGGAGTAGAATGAGGGTATTTCTTTCTCTTCCTGCGGATGACCGACTGGATTCCCTTGACTTTCATCAGCCGGTACACGCGTTTATGGTTAATCGTCTGTCCGGTTTCCTTGCGCATGTGGAGTGTTAATTGGCGGTACCCAAAGGTTTTCTCTACTTTTTCATATATGGACATCATCATCTTTGTCAGCCGCTCATTCTCCTGCTCACGAGAGCTGGGTTTGCGGTTTAACCATTTGTAATAGCTTGAGCGTGCAACTCCTGCGACTTCACACAGAAGTTGAATGCTGATCGACTCCTCTTCCTGAAGCGCTTGGATGGCAAGGTAGACGTTCTCTTGGCGATATTGGCTTAGCTTCGCCTCCTTTGGATTTCCCGTAACTTTTTTAGAAATGCATTCTCCGCCCGAAGCCTCTCCATTTCGTATTCCATCTTCTTCATCTCGAGCTTCTGGCGATCTGCCTCCGTCATCTCTTCCGGCGCCTTCTTTCGCCCCCGGCCATCCTTTAAAGCATCCGCACCGCCGGCTTCGAATTTCTTCACCCATTGATATACTTGCTGGTAGGAGACCTGAAACTGGCCAGCTGTCTTATGATAGTCATGCTGATGTGCCAGGCAATAGTGGACGATATCGATCCTCTCATCCCACGTAGTAGAGCGACCCTTTGTCATAGCTTGTGCTTCCCCTTTGTAGGCTTTTAAGCTGCTATGACCATTATACTTCTTAATCCAGTTAGAAAGCTGCGTTGTACTTGAGATCCTGTATTTGTCGATGATCCGGTATTTTGACAATCCACCCTCTACATAATCTTTCACCGCTTGAAGCTTCAGCTCAGCGCTGTAACTTCGATTGCGAGTACTTCTTTCCAGTCCTTCATACCCATATAGCTTATAACGACGCTGCCATTTCATTAAAGTTGTTTTATTCATACCGTATCTTTTGGTTGCAGCGATAAAACCAATTTTTCCACTTGAAACTTCTTCAAGGATAGCAAGTTTCTCCGTAGCACAGTATTTTTCTTTAGACATGAAAAAGCTCCCCTTACAGTAACAGGTTTTTTATTATTTCACCTGTCTACCGTATGGGGAGCGTATCACGGCGATCTGCTCCCTAGTTATTGTGCCAACGTTCCAAGTCCCTTGAATTATCATATAGGTACTAGGTAAATATAGTTCTACCCATTATTGGGAATAGGGCTGAAAATGGAATTAACTAAGCGAGGTGATGATAATAGTGATCTTTTACTTTTTGGGACTAGCAATATTCATCATTTTAGCCGTTATTTCAATTGCTTACTTTTATACATTCCGGACCGTTTATTCTCTTTTGTTATTTGCCGTTTCCATCGCAGCTATCATTTTCGCGATCGGAGTTCCCTACTTATTATTTCATCGTATGGGAGCACCTTAGACTTGGGATCATCCGGCAGCCATCTCTGTGAATGAAGATGCCGGACTACGTCCCTTCTTCTTTTGGTTCCAATTTAATAACAAGCTCACTAGTTTTCTCATCTACTTCATACTTCATGTTAATATAGCCCTGATCCATGAATTCATTGGACAGTGGGACGATCATAGTTTCTTGGCCATTTTCCTCTAATCCCATGGATTCGACAGCTGGACATGCACGTGTATCCGATTGATTCTTAGAAGAGTCGCGCCATAGGATCGAGCCGCAATTGTAAAGCAGCGCGATTCTTTCAACATCAGCCTCCCCTTCCGCCGTGAGTGGAGCAGTCATGTTCTCTCTACCTTATGTATCCAACGGTATGATTTAATTTCTCTATATCCTTTGGTCGGATCTTCAATGTTGTTTGCGGGACGCCCGTACCTCCATAAACATAATCAAATCGGTATAATTCTCTGTCTATGAATGTTGGGATATCGGGGTTTATTAACGCTACACTGCCGACCGTACTTCCAGTCACCTTCTCTACCTCTTGAGGTCTGGCTAATTTGATCTCTTGGAAATGAAATAACTCCTTCAAATGAACAGGATCGACTCGTCCGTAATCACCGGAAATGACCAATGCATAGTAACCTTTATCTGTTTTCAATAGTAGTGTCGGGGCCGTTTGACCGATATGAATACCAAAATAATCCGCACCTTCCTGTGCAGTATGAATGGGTTTCCTGTGTTCGATGACCTCATAATCCACGTGCTGACTCTTTAGTAGTGAAATTAATTTGTCCATATGGGTCTGTCTCCTTGATATAAAGATTTTGGGCTGACCTCATACAAAATAATTCGCCACGCTCCCTTGGTGCAATTCAAGCCTTAAAATGGTTCAAGAAAAGCTCAAGAGCCTGGGATACGCGGTCCTTCCGCCATGCTGCCGAGAGACGGACATGCGGCGGCGGCTCAACAAAATGCTTGTAAACCACTCCCGGTCTCTGGAAATGGCTTACGGAAGCAGGAACTACGGCGATACCTAAACCCGAAGAGACCAGATTGACGATCGTATGCATCTGAATCGCTTCCTGCGCAATCCGGATACTGCACCCATAGCTGTGGAAGAATCCGATGATGATATCATGGAAATAAGGACCGAGATGGCGCGGAGGCATAATGAACGGATCACTCGAAATATCGTGGACGGATAGGGTCTGATATGAGGCCAACGGATGAGACTCGGGTATAACCAGCATGCAGGGCTCCTCGGTAAACTCCAGCATGTGAATCTCAGGATGCTGTACATCCGAACGCAGTACGCCTGCGTGGATTTCCCCTGCAAGGAGCGCATCCAGCTGCTGACTGGTGGTCATTTCCTTCAATGTCAATTCGATGAAAGGGTATGTTTCAAGGAACGATGTAAGTCTATGGATGAAAGGCCCATCCGCAGCCGACCCCACAAATCCCACGGAAAGCCGCCCGATCAGCCCTTGCTCGGCAAGTTGAGCGGCTTTCAGGGCGTGTTCGGCCTGTTTCAAGGTTTTCTTCGCTTCTTCAAGAAACACACGGCCCGGTTCGGTTAATTCTACGGTTCGATTATTTCGTTTTAACAGTTGTACACCGAGCATGGTTTCCAAGCTTTTGATTTGCTGACTCAGCGGAGGCTGGGCCATATTCAGACGCTTCGCCGCTCGGCTGAAATGCAGTTCTTCAGCAACCGTCACAAAGTATTTCATGAGCCGCAGATCCATGTATACTCCCAAAATATGACATGATAATGAATTATATATTGGAAATATGATTAGCGTCAATTTATGATAAAAACGAAAAGCAGTGATTAAAGGAGGTTGGTCCATGAAGCTGGCGACGACGTCTCTTGGTTTACTGATTGCCATTGTATCCCTTCTCTATGTACCCGTGTTCGCTTCCGAAGGAGAGTTGGCCGGGCGGGGAAAGGGAGAAGACAAAGCGGAAATACAGAGGAACGATCACAGAATCAAAGGCGAACCGGGAATTGAACTCTTCGTCCGGGAAGTCCGATCTAACAAAAATTCGAACAAAACACCCCTGCTCCTCATTCATGGGGCGAGAGTTCCGGGTATCCCGTCGTTCGATCTTCAGGTTCCGAACGGTTCTCTGGCAGAGGATCTGGCTGAACATGGCTTTCCGGTCTATATCATGGATGTTCGGGGTTATGGCAGATCCACCCGTCCACCCGAAATGTCGGAATTACGTTCTTCCCATCCACCGCTGGTGAGATCGACCGAAGCCGTCCGTGATCTGTCGGTCGTCGTGGATTGGATTCAAAAGAGGAACAAAGGAATGAAGGTGGCCATCCTTGGCTGGGCCACAGGCGGGCTTTGGGCGGGGCATTATACAACCATGCATCCGGATCACGTCCGTCTTCTTATCCTGTACAATACGATATACGGCGGCAGTTCGAACCATCCGACGCTCGGAAGCGGCTCCCCTATGGAAGATCCGAATCATCCGGGAAGATTTAACGAGGAAGCCTATGGAGCCTACCGATTGAATACAGCATCATCCCTGCTTCCGTCATGGGACAGCAGTATCCCGGTGGAGGACAAGTCAGAATGGCGGGATCCGCGTATCGTGGAGGCATATGTTAAGGAAAGCATGGCCAGCGACGAAACCGGCGGGGATCGAATGCCGGAGAGCTTTCGTTCTCCAAGCGGGGCAATGGAAGATACGTACTATCTCGCCTCGGGCAGACAATTGTGGGATGCCTCGCTTATCCGGGTACCAACCGTTGTGATCCAATCGGAATATGATTTCTGGTCAAGGCATGAGGACCGGGAACGGCTGGTCGAACAGCTTGTTCACGCGCCTTACGTCAAGGATGTATTGATCGAAGGTGCAACCCATTACGCACATCTGGATCGTCCCGATAAAGGGCGAAATCAGTTCATAGAAGAAGTGCTGCGGGCCATGAATGAAAATTGACACGAATACTCTCACCTTGGAGGATTCAAGGCTGCTTATAATCATCGAGCCCCCTTCTGGTGAAGGAGGCTCTTCCTTACTTCATACGCAGGAGCCGCATGCTGTTCAAAATGACAATAAGGGCTGCACCGGTATCACTGAGTACAGCAATCCACAAGGTAAGCCACCCCGGGAAGATCAGCAATAAGGCAGCTGCCTTAACGATCAGGGAAAACCAGATATTCTGCTTGATGATGGCCAGGGCCTTTCTGCTTAACTCCACCGTGTAGGGCAGCCGCTCCAAATTATCCGCCATGAGTACGATATCAGCGGTCTCCATGGCGGTATCGGTGCCGGCTCCCCCCATGGCAATACCTAAATCGGCAGACGCCAAGGCTGGCGCATCGTTGATTCCGTCGCCCACCATAGCGATTGTATAACCTTCGTGCTGCAGTTGCCGCAACCCTTCCACCTTATCCTCCGGAAGCAGTCCGGCCAAGTACCGATCCACTCCGGCTTGCTTCGAGATTTTAGCGGCTGTGCCTTCATGATCCCCCGTAAGCATGACCGTCTGCCGGATCCCTGCAGCTTTTAATTTACTAATCGCCGCGGCTGTCACCGGACGGATGGTATCCGAAACGGCAATGATCCCCAGAAGCTCTTGATCCGTACCTATAATAACCAGCGTATTCCCGGAGCGTTGAAGTTCTGACAATATCGCTGCTATAGGAGCAAGAGAGAGATGCAGATCTTCCTGAAACAGCCTGGCGTTCCCGGCAAAATACGGCTTTCCGTTAATGGATGCCTGCGCGCCTTTGCCCGCGATAGCTTGATACGATTCGCCGGAAAGCGGACGAATTTGTTGTTCCTTCGCATATTCCATGATCGCACTCGCAATCGGATGCCTGGAATGCTCCTCGATGGTTCTCGCTATGGAGACCACTTCCTCTTCCGGTATGCCGAAGCCCGTCACATAGGATACCTTGGGCTTGCCTTCGGTCAGCGTTCCCGTTTTGTCAAATGCCACCGCGTCGATCTTCCCTGCCATCTCAAGAGAGGAGCCCCCCTTAATCAAAACGCCCTGCCTCGCAGCGTTGCCGATAGCCGAAACGATGGCAACCGGGGTTGAAATGACCAGCGCACACGGGCAAGCGACAACAAGCAGCTCCAGCCCCCGATAAAACCATTCCGACCAGGATCCGACGGCAAACCAGGGCGGTACAAACATGATCAACAAGGCCAATATAAACACGACAGGGGTGTAGATTCGGGCAAATTGATCCACAAAGGTTTGTGTGGGGGCTTTCTTATCCTGGGCTTCCTCCACCATGTGAATAATTCTGGCAACGGCCGTATCATCGGCCGGCTTGGTTACCCGGATCTCAAGAGATCCATTGGCATTGAGCGATCCGGCATACACGATGCTGCCAGGCTCCTTGTCTACAGGAACAGATTCGCCGGTAATCGGTGCCTGATTAACCATGGACAGCCCCTCGAGCACTACACCGTCCAAGGGAATCTTCTCACCCGGCTTCACAACGATCCGATCACCTGCCGAGATTGCCTCAACCGGCTTTCGGGCAAGACCGGAGTCGGTTTTCAGCCATGCGTCATCCGGGGTTAGATCCATCAGGCTCCGAAGGGTGTTCCTTGTCTTGTCAATGGACCTTGTCTGCAGCATATTGCCAACCGCAAACAACCATACGACCGTGGCTCCTTCCAGCCACTCTCCGATGAATGCAGCTCCCAGGGCGGCAGCCGTCATGAGCACATTCATGTCCAAAGACCTGCTTTGTACGGCATAAAATGCGCTCTTGGCCGGCTTATAGCCCGCGATCATCATGGATACCGCATATAACGCCATGGTCAGCCACGCGGTGACGCCGGCAAGGGATCCTAAATAACCTAATGCGAGAAGAGCGCCGGACAGCAGGGGTACCGATGAAGCTCCCTTGGCCGGCTGCAATTCGACTTGGCCGCGGCGCTTCGTGATGAGGGAGGCTTTATAGCCAAGTTTATCCACCTCTCGTACGATGTCCGTAACCTCATTCCCGTGGTCAATCTTCATCGTAGCACTGGAGAAATGGACACTTACGGACTTCACATAGGGTTTTTCCTTCAGGTGATTCTCCAGGGTCAGTGCACAAGAACTGCAGTCCATGCCTTCAATTCGATAACTCCGGATGCTCCCATTCGGTTCCATGGCTTCAGCCTGATCCCCAGGCTTCCGGCGCTCCTGCGGGATTCGCTCATATACGCCGGCGTTCTCTCCGGACATCGAAGAGCAATGATCCTCTTCACAGCATGCGGATGAGCCCTGATTCGCATTCGAGCAGCAAGAGTCACCGGCCTTGGGCGACGAGGTAGCGGTCACTGTGAAGTCCAAGCTTTTCTTGAAGGCCGGCGGATTCTTAGCTTCCTTCTTGCCCGTCTCGACGGTTTCATTGTCTTTCATCCTACTCCCCCCATTCCAGCAAGCCGCGCGCGGATCTAAGCAGCTCACTCTTTACGTATTGCAGGTGTACAGGTTAATTCCTCTACCGTCTCACAACAAGCCACCAAGGATTCAACCGGCTTCAAAGCGGTCTCGAACATCTGAAGAAGCCGGATGATCTCCTCCCCCTTGATGGAATAATAGACAAACTTCCCCTCCTGTCTGCCCTCCACAATGCCGCAGTCACGAAGGCAGGCCAAATGCTGAGAGGCCCGGGATTGGGCAACGCCGATCTCTTCCACCAGTTCGGATACTGTTTTTTCCTTACGCATCAGCGAATGAAGAATTTGAAGTCTCGTCTTGTCTGCAAAACCGCGGATGAACTTCGCCGTTATTTCAAGGTGCTCCATGCGGGCTCTCCTCATATTATTAAATTTTAATACGTCTTTGTTTTATCATATTAGCATTACTTAATATGAAGGTCAATCAGGCAAAGGAACGGATTACATCCGGGGAGTGCCAGGTGGGAATAAGTACCGGAGCCCCAGCCTCTCTGAATAAGCAAAAGGACGAGCCGCCGCCGCAGCCCGTCCTTTTGTATGTATATCTCTCGCCAATATCGGCGGACCTCTCCATGCCGCCGCTCCTTCCCCTTGTTCTTACCTTATGGATTCAACGATCTTCTCTCCACTCCTATCGACTAACTTGCTGCGGCGGACATAAGCGAACAGAATCATCGACGCGCCCAGCATAGCGCAAATCATATACATGGAGGAATAGGAGGTTAGATCCGCAATCGGCCCCATGAGAACCCCTCCCAGCGAAACGCCTAAGTCAGCCGTAGCTACGAATAATCCGATGAACATATTGCGGCTCGCCTGGGGTAACACAAAAGACAAATAAGTGGTCAGCGTAGGATAGAGAACCGCCTGAGCCATCCCCATCAAAACGGCACCGACATAGAAAAACACAGCTCCGCCCATCATGGAAAAGCTGACACTTTGCGCCGCCGCGGCTACCATGAGCATGATGCCCATAATAAAAGAAGAGTGCCATCTGCCGTCCGAAGGAATCTTCTTCCGCAGTGTAAACCGGGCCAGGACCAGGGTGCCTGCCTGAAGCATAAGATAAATTCCCGCATGCCCCCCTTGGATTTGTCCGGCGTACAGCGGAATGAAGGTCGTCACCGAGCCGAACACCATGGAAGCCGTCAGCATCAGGACGCTGCATGTAAACAAATACGGATTGCTGGTTAACTGGCCAATGGACTTCAGCATACCCGCTCCCTGCTTCGGCTGTTCGGGAGCAGGTTGAGCTGTCTCTTTGTGGTCCATCCTGGCACTATAGCCGACAAGTCCAGTGAATAGGGCGAGCGCGATCATGACCATCGTGAAGGCTCCCCTATCCCCAGCCTGCCAAATGCCTAACGCCAGCAGCGGTCCCACAATCCCCGGCATATAAGCGCACAACGAATAGAGCGAGATCCCCTGCGAACGATCCTTATCCGGCAGCGCATCAATGATGCCCAGCTGCAGTGCCATCGAGAAGAAGGCCGTACACACCCCCTGCATCACGCGGGCAGCGAAATAGCCCTCGAGTCCGCTAAACGTATACAGGATCAATGCCAATCCATTGAGGATCAGAATCGTACGCAGCACTTTGATGGGTCCATACTTTTGAATCATTTGGCCTGCCCACGGCCGGAAGAACATGGCTGTAAACAAGTAGGCCCCCATGATGATCCCGATGCCCGTATTGGTGGCTCCGAGCGATTTCCCCTGCAAAGGGATGATCACATTCAATATTGAATTGGCGCTAAAATAGGACAGTGTCAATAAATACAGCCGCAAAAATGGCCAGGATAGTGCTCCACTCACAAGTTTGCTCCTCCTTTTTCTCCATCCTCTAGGCAATGATCATCTGCAGCAGTTTCTTGGCATAAGCGGACTGAACGTCCTTTAATTGTTCTATCCTGACCTTCTCTTCGATCTGCCCGTCGCGAATGATCATGACGGTATCGCATAGATAAGCTGCTGCCTGAATGTCATGCGTGATGAAGATATAACTCATGCCGTAGATCCTCCTCAAGCTTTTGAGCAGGTCCAGCACCTGGAGCTGAACCGACCCGTCCAAGGAGCTGACGGCTTCATCCAGCAATATCAATTTCGGCTCTGCAGCAACGGCCCTCGCAAGGCTGACCCTTTGAGCCTCTCCGCCGGAGAGCTCGTGCGGATATTTTGGGCGGTAAGACGGGCTCAAACCTACCTGATTCAATAAAACATCTATCTTGTCGTGCATATCCTGCTTGCTCATCTTCAGTAAACGCAACGGCTCCTTGATCACTTCTTCTACCGTGAAGAACGGATTCATGGAAGACGTGTAGTCCTGGAATACGGCGCTGATGCTCCCCGATCTCGCTCTCCTGCCTGTCACGTTCGCTCCCTCGAACCGAATCTCTCCCTGATCCGGCTGTTCAATCCCCAGAATCAAGCGCCCTAGTGTGGATTTGCCGCTGCCGCTCTCTCCGATCACGCCGAGACATTCGCCCTGGCTGCACTCGAAGCTGATGTTCTTCAGTACATGCTGCCTCTCCCTGGAGAAGAATCCGCCCTTTTTATAGAACTTCTCTACGCCTTTAACGCTCAGCAAGGCCAACGCCTCCCATCAACCGCCTAAAATGATGATTCAGCGCCTGCTTCGTGGACACCAGATAACGGGTGTATTCATGCTCTGCTTCAGTGAATATGGCCCGGGTAGTCCCTTTTTCCACAATGACTCCGTCTTTCATGACCAGTACTTCATCGGCTATTTTCTTCACAACCCCCAAGTCGTGGGAAATGAAAATCATCGAACAGCCCATTCGTTCCCGCAGCTGAAGAAACTGTTCGACGACCTCGTATTGCGAGATCGTATCCAGGGCTGTTGTCGGCTCATCCGCAATGAGGATGTCGGGCTCCAGCACCATCGCCAGCGCAATCATCACCCGCTGCAGCATGCCGCCCGACAGCTGATGGGGATACTTGTTCATCACCTCGAGCGGGTTTTTCAGCATCACGCTGGCCATGGCAAGCTTCATATGGGTCACAGCTTCATCCTTGCTCCAGCCAAAATGCTGGTGAAGCGTCTCCTTGAGATGCACGCCCACCACACAAGAAGGGTCAAAGGCGCGCATGCCATTCTGCAGGATCATGCACAGCTGCTTTCCCCTCTTCTTTCTCATTTCGCTCTCCGGGAGATCGGCCAGGTTTTCCCCTTTGAATACAATGTCTCCGGATTGGCGAAGTCGGGTTTTGTTCAACCTCATTATGGCTCTGCATGTCACCGATTTGCCGCTGCCGCTTTCCCCGACAATGGCCAGACAGCTTCCTTGCTTGACATGAAAAGAGCTGCCGGGGACGATCACTTTGCCCGTGCCGCTGTCCCAAATCTTCAAATTGGCAACCTCTAACAGGTGTGTCAAGGTTAAGCCACCTCTTTCCCTGGAAGCCTCGCCTCCAAGGCGGCCGCATCCGCCTGCAGCTTGCCCTTGGAGGTCATCAGCTTCGGATCCAAAGCAACCTGAAGCGCATCGGACAAGAAGTTGATGGCCGATACGACCATGATGATCGTTAAGCCGGGCGCGAGCATGATCTCCGGCCTCGAGAACATCACTTCCCTGGCCTCGTTCAGCATCATTCCCCATTCTGCGTGGGGAGCTTGAATGCCTAATCCGAGAAAAGAAAAGCCGGAGATTTGCAGGACCATCGAACCAAAGGAGCTGCTGGAAATCACTGCAATGTCCGGGAGGGATACCGGCACAATGTGCCTCACCATAATGCTCAGATGACCGGCACCGATCGCTTGGGAAAACTTGACATAATCAGATTCCGCTGCCTGCATGACCGATGTCCGGATGACCCGGGCGAACCAGGCCCACTTGCTCAACACAAACGCAATCAAAATATTCTGAAGACCTACACCGAGCATGCCGATAAGGGCCAGAGTCATGACATATCCCGGGAACGAAAGCATCACATCGCATATTCTCATGAGAACCGCATCCGTTCTCCCCCGGAAATAGCCTGCGATAAACCCGAGAATCGCTCCCACCCCTACGGACAATACCAACGCGACGAACACCCAGAGCACGCTGGGGCGAATGCCAAATATCAATCGGGACAAAACGCAGCGGCCCAGGTGATCGTTGCCCAGCAAGTATTCCCCTGTAGGGGCTGCATATCTCAGCTCCATATGGACTTCATGCGGATCATGCGGCGCAAACCAAGGGGCGAAGATCCCGACCATAATCGTGATTACAACGATGGATAAGGAAACCGCAGCCAGCTTATCTTTCAGTATCCGTTTCAACATGCTCATTCTAGAGATCCCTTCTTACTCTCGGGTTCATCGCCGCATTAACCATGTCGGAGACGGTGTTGAACAGCACAAAAGAGACGGCCAGAACCAATACATAGGCCTGGATCATCGGGAAATCCCTGCTTAGAATTGCTTTTACGCTCAGACTGCCTAAACCCGGCCAAGCAAACATATTTTCCACAACGACCGTGCTGCCTAGAATAATGGGTACCGCCATACAAAATACGGAAACGGCAACCTGTAATGAATTGCGTACCATATGGATCGTGATCTTCCTCTCCGGTAAGCCGCAGGCCCTTCCGTACAGAACGTAGTCTTCGTGTAGATTGCTTATCATCGAGCTTCTGACAATTCGAAAGTAAATGCCCGCATAATTGACTGCGATGATCGTCACCGGCAGCACATAGCTTGGGTACGACTCCATCCCGCTTGTCGGCAGCAAATCCAGCTTCACCGAGAAATACCAGATCATCAGTGCAGCAAGTAAATAGGACGGCATGGAGGTCAGGAAAAAGGAAACGCCCCTAACCGATTGATCCATTAAGCCTCCTTCCTTCAATGCGCACATAACCCCCAGTACAATGGACAATGCAATCATAGCAATGACCGAAACAAGCGTCAGCTTGAATGTGTTCGAAAAGGCGGGGCCGAGCAGCGCCCAGACAGGCTCCCCGGTCACGTACGAATTCCCAAAATTGAGCTGCAGGCATGCCGTCAGCCAATGGAAGTACCGGGTCAGGAACGGCCGATCCATCCCGAGCTCCGCTCGGGTCTGCGCAATCAGTTCCTTTGTAATTTGGGGGACGCCCTGCGCCTGCAGCACCACCTCGGCCGGGTCCTGGGGAGACAGGTTGATGAGAACAAAGGTCAAGAATGAGATGATGACAATCATGGGGACCGATAATAATCCCCGTTTGGTAATATACCAGCCCATACCATTCTCCATTTTCAATTTTATCTATTGGAAGTGCATCTTCTCAAAAGGCAGCTCAAATTGAGACTGCTTAAATCCGATGTCCTGCAGCGTGTTGGGGGCGACAATCGTGACACTGCCATTGGTAATGGGAATAAAGACCGCCTCTTCATGAACGATTCTCAAGATGTCCGCATATAACGACTTGCGGACGTTCTCATCCATGGCTGCTGTAACCTGAGTAATCTTCTGGTAAAGCTCGTTTGCCCTCGCAATGCCCTTCGTCGTATGCAAATAAGAAGAGTCGGAAGTAAAGGCGGCAATGGTGCTCTGCGGATCATACGCCAGTCCCCAGGTTTGATTGAACAACAGATCATAATCGCCTGTAGCTCTGCGCTTCGCGATGGAAGTCGACTGCTCGCCGGCAAGCTCAAGCTGAATCCCGATTTTTTTCGCGGCATGCTGAATCAATTCCGCTTGTGTTTTCTGGGAGGACGAATTGGAATCATAATACAGCTTCATCGACAGCTTGCTGCCGTTCTTCGTTCTTACCTCTTGACCGCTGCCAAGAACCCAGCCGGCCTGCTCCAGCAGCTTCTGGGCTGCTTCCGGATCATAGCCTTGCTTCTTCAAGTCGACATCGGCGTATTTGACATTCGCAGAAAACAGGGTATACGCCGCCGGTTCGGTGCCTTTGAAGATTTGCTTGCTGATGGTCTCCCGGTCAATCACATGCCAGATCGCCTGACGCACAGCCGTTTCATGGACCGGACTGTTCGTCTTGCTGCTGTTGGCTACGATCATTTTCGTATTCATCGGTTTGCTTCTCACGATTTGATATCCGCCTGAATCCGCCAGTTTCGTCATCGCTTCCACATCAATGCTGTCGGTGCCCCGATCATCCGTGAATAAGAAGTTCACTTCTCCCTTTTTCATGGCGAGGAAGGTCGTTTCCCCGGCGGGCAGAACCTTGGCCGTCAATTTCTTGATCTTCGGGGCACCGCCCCAGTAGCCTTCATTAGCTTCAAATACGGCATACTGATCGACTTTATGTTCCGTAAGCTTATAGGGTCCTGTTCCGCTGTAGCCATTCACGCCGTTTTTGGTCTCCCCGTCCTTGAAATGGTTGGGCGAGATGAACACATAAGGTCTGGTGAAGGACAGCTCAAGCAAAGCAGGATAATACGCTTCCGAGAGAACCAGTTGAACCGTATGCGTGTCGATCACATTGCAGCTTACGATTTTGGTTGAAAGCTTGATCCAGGCATGCTTCGCCGCATTCCTCTGCACAGCCTCGATATTCTTCTTCACGGCTTCCGCGTTAAAGGGCTCGCCATCATGGAACTTCACATCTTTGCGCAGATGGAATGTGTATACTTTTCCATCGCCGGAGATTTCCCAGGATTCGGCGAGCAGCGGCTTGAAGCCTTCTTCGGTATTCTCAACCAGCGACTCATAGACCACCCCTTGTGCCGGATTCGAGCCCGTATACACATGAGGATTCATATCATTAATGTCTTTCGCCGAAGCGTACACCAGCTCTTTCGGGGACTCCTTGGAGCCCGTTTGCGTGCCGCCGCAGCCTGCGAGCAGTGCAGCACATACCATAATTACCGTTATTACAGTGACCCAACGTCTTCTCATGTAAGTTCCCCCGACAGCTCAATCTGGTTCTCCATTTCATGGCATATCATCTTCACATCTTCGGCAAAGTCTTGTATGACAAAGGCATCGGACAACAACTCGCCCTTGCGGGCTTGAGCCACTGCCTCCAATTTCCCCTCGTACGCTGAGATGAACTTGTCGATGGTCGGGCAGCTCACGTTCAAATGCCTTGCGATTCCTTGGATGATCTTGATCCGGTAATAATCCTCCTTGGGCATTCGCGGAATATCCCAGTACCCTTCCCTGTCCACGAATATGGACCGGATCGGAACAGCGGAAAAATCAAAATATCTTCCCTCCTGATCCGGCTCCGAGAAAGGGTCGATCAACAACGAGGTGTACCGGATATACAGCAAATATTCTTGATGAATCGTCTCGAGCTCCGTGAAATGCTCGATATCATGACGCGACAAGCTTTCCAATCTCACCGGATAATTATCGTCCGTCATGAACTTGAGTAAATTGATGCCCTCGAAATGCAATTGTTCAAGTATACTCATCATTTCTTTCCACGCCGCAAGCATGTCGCGAATTAAATATTGCGTGATGGGACCCTCCGGAAACATTTTATACACATACTTTTGGGTGACGTCTTCTCCGAATACAGCCCCAAGCGAGATCTCATTCATAAACAGCGGAGGGTGGACATATAACGAGATATTCCTGGACTCCGCCTCCATTGGCGAATCCATCACCTCCAGCGTTGTGCCCAGCTTTTCATAGAGCCCGCATAGGCTTTCGATCGCTGGAGAACGGCCGTGCGTAGAGCCGATAAATACCTTTTTCTTCACGGCCGTTGTGATCACCTGATGGGAAGGTCTTGGCCCCGCCCAGCGTGTAGCGCATGAGTAGGTAGAGAAGCTGATGATCTCGGCGGAGGATTGAATGCCGTTCATATAATGGCGCACCAGACGGTTTGAACCGAAGGTCGGAGATAACAGCAGCATGCACCTGACCCGCTTCAACAGCTCACCATGGATTTGTTTCAGGACGGCAACATAAGCATCCGTCGTGACCGCGAGTATCAGGGTATCCCATTCTCCCGTAATGGTCCCGTATCCCTGAAACACATGATCCACGATACATTCGCCCTGCATCGCCTGATGCTTTTCATTTTGGATGTCTGCACGAACACGCCGGCCGCTTTCATCAAGTGCCGTGAAGAACGGTTCGGAACGGACCGACTCCCGCCCCGCAATGCCTATGCAGCAGTTCCACTTGTTTTTCAGCGTAACCGCAAGCTGTACGGAGGCAGGACCCGTTCCCAGAATCAAGACACGGTTAAAGCTGCTCATCATAGGAACCTCCTGACGGTGCTTTGGTATACAGGGCGATATCAAACACATGATCAGGACGCAACAGCACTTCTGCCAGCCTCCATTTGTGCGCATCCACGGCTTTCATGGGGTAGTTGAACAGAGACTTCAGCCGGTCTCCATATCTCATCGCCACGACCACTTCTTCATTCGTGATGGGATGCAGCTGCCTAAGCAGATCGTACTTACTCTCAACCGTTGAGCTGAAAATGATATGGGTCGCTTCCTTCGTGTATTCCAGGTTTTCCACATATACTTTGGCCAGCGTGATCGGCAGCCCGCTCCCCAGTTTGTCTACAACACGCCGTCCAAGCTTGATAGCTTCCTCGTCAATATCGATACCGACCACGGCCGCACCTGTACGCTTAGCTATGAACAATGGCGTCATGGGAAAGGCGCCTGAGCCGATCATCAATACTTTGGACTCCGCAGTCAGCCGGAATCCTCCGAACTCTTCTTCAATGCAGGATTCTATATTTTGAAAATAATCCGTCATTTCCGCGTTTCCACCAAGCAGCTTCAAAGCACGATATTTCTCCATGATCCCCACGCATCTTGCAGAGTGTCTCCGCAGGTCCGCAGCGAGTTGATTCATATCGCCGGATTCATCCCGATGGATCTCTTCCCAAACTTCTTGGTTAGCTTCATTTGTAATAAAGGCGGAGTATTGATCTATAACCCTCTCCAGCTCCAAGCAGGAATGGACGGTACCGTCATACTGCCCGGCTAAGGTGATGAATTGCTCTGCATATTCAGATAAAATGAATTTGACATGGTCTTGTGTCTTCGTCTTCATACTTACCCTCCGATTCAAATGGAATGACTACACATCTACATAGGCTTTGCCTTCCGCAACGATCCCAACAACTCCTTCGATGGCGAGTCCTGTTATCTCTTCATGATCAAATTGGGCAGTGACTTGTATGGTGCCGCCGGGCTGCTTGATGGGTGCTGTAATGGCTCCTCGATGTTTCCATGCCAAATAAGCTCCCACCGACGCAGTGCCCGAGCCGCAGCCTCTTTCCCAAATCATGCTGTCGATCAGCGGAACATAAATGAGCGGAGCCAGTTCACCGGTGCCGGCATTGTACAACAGGATGCCGATCAAATTCGCCCCCAGCGTGACGCCCAGCAGCTTCGCTAAGGATTGCGCCCTGTCTCTCACGGCCTCGTTAACCTGCTCCACTTCCATCACAATGTGAATAAAGTCGGGATACCTCACAATCACAATATCCAAATCCATACCCTCGTACGTTATGGTTCGCTGCTCAATCTTGTTAGGAACAGGCATCGCGATTTGACAGTGATAGTCATCCTCCCTTTTCTTCACCTGACAAGAGACCAACCGATCGGTCCCCGAAGCTTCGATCATGATTTCCGTCAAATCGTTAGGGTTACAGTCATTCTCCGATACGAGATAAGCGGCCAGTGCCATGCAGGCATTCCCGCAAAACTCGCCGCCGGCCATGTGCAAATGGGCTGCAGCCTCATGCCCATTCGGCTTGACGATAAATCCTACCTGTTCGGCATACACGCTGTCATAGGCCATAATTTTGGATGCGATATGCCTGTACTCTTCAGCCGGGTGATCCGTTTTCACAAGAATGGTCATATTTTGTGTGGGATTACATTTGATAAAATTGATTTCCCGTTTCATCACAATACCCTCTCGACATAGTTTATAAGATCTCCCTGCCCATCACTAATAGTAATAGTTACGATTAGGATTATATCCATAATTTGCATTACCGTCAATCCTAATTTTTCCACCCTTTACCTTTAAACGTTCGGACTGCATGCTTCGTTCAAAATGGACAAACGTTACCCCCACTCCTATATATTCGTAATAATTACAACTTATGATTGCGTTCTGCTATCCCGTCCCCTTCACATAGAAAAGCGGCGGGAATCGAGATCTGCATCTCTTCTCCTGCCGCTCTAGGGATTGAGCCTCCCAGCCGTATTCGGGCCCCTCAGGGAGGTCTGTATTTAATGAAGAAAAGACAAGTCGAGACACTGCTGCGTAAATACGATGCCCTCACACCGCTCCCATGGGTGGTCCTGTTTCAGATGCAGCAGCTGCCCCCGGTACAGCCGCTTCAAGTACCGCTCCCGGATGGCCTTCACCGATCCATAATACTGCAGGTCCCGATCCCGGCTGCACGCCCTTTTGACACCAGTCCGGAATGTGGCATGGACCCACACCTTGTAATCGAACACATCGGGTAAATCCCTGCGCAGCAGGAATACCCCCTCAACAAGGACTATGGCGGGTTCACTTACGGTATAGATTGCTTCACGATACTCATTCGATTCCCAGTCCACGAGAATCAAGGTTCTGTGAACGGCTCCCCCATCCCTGAGCGGCAGCAGCAGTTCCCCGAACAGCTTCTCGTAATCACAGGATTCCCGGTAATATCCGAGAGCCGGGTCCGGGTTTTGGTATCGCACTTCCCGCTTGAAGAAAAAATCATCTCCCGAAACGGGAAGTACGGCAGCCCCCTTCTCCTGCAGGCCAGCCTGCAGCCGGTACGCCAGAGTCGATTTCCCCGAGGCGTCAATGCCGGAGATGCACACCAGCAAGTGACGGTTCTCCTTCTTCCTCTCCTCGTGCCTCCGCAGGAGCTCCTCCAGCAGGTGCCCGAATTCGAGCTGTTTCATCGCCCGGCCTCTACGGACAGTGAGCTCAGAAGCCCGGGCACCTGCCCGATCCCCTCCAGATGATAATACCCGCTGTTCGGCTCGAGAGATGGGGAGGGACGAGGCGCCAGATGGATGGTACGCATGCCGGCGTTCAGAGCGCCCAAGCAATCCTTGGTCTCATGATCCCCGATATGAACGGCCTCACCGGGAGATACGCCAAGCTTCTCCAGTGTGAGAACGAATGCCCGGGCATGCGGTTTGGAGGCTCCCGTTTCGTCGGAAAATGTCAGCACCTTGAAATAATCCAGCAGGCCGTCCCGCTGCAGCACCCGCCGCAGAGCGTCCCCTGATGTCTGACCGGTATCCGAAATGATCGCCAATGGGAAGACGCATGCCAGTTCCGCAATCGTCTTCTTCGTCTCCTCAAAGGGCAGCGGCGGATAAGAGCAGCCGATCTCGGCCACCTCCTCCGAGAGACGGATCAGTTCATTCGGTGACAGGGCGATCTGCATATGAGCTAATGTGAACAGCAGCCGCTCCTGCGCACCCGGAGTATAGTACTCCTCGTCCCACTGCTTCCTGCTCGTATCCGCTGCCCGGCGGATTGCCGCGTTCAGTCGTGCCCGCTCTACTGCGTAACCGAGCTCATACAGCCTCTGATGAATGAGCTCCTCCCGCCGCCGTCTGCGGATGCCGTCCCTAACCGGACAATCGTGATACAATGTGTCCCAGAGGTCCAGCGTGATTGCTCGAATGGCCACGATCACGCACCTCCGGAATGCAGTACGACCTTGACCGCTGTAGAGTCGGCTTTTAACAGACGGCCCTTGAGATCGCAGCCGAGCACGGCAAAAGCCTCGCTATAATCCGTGACGGGGAAGGCATGCGTAATAAGTTTCTTCGCGGGGACGATACCCTGTTCAATCAGATAATGGGCTGTCGCGAAGGTGCCCAGCGAATCTATGGAGCCAATGATCTTCAGACTGCGGTCCACAATCTCCTTGGGATTGAAGGTCGATTCCCCATCACGAAGTCCGACCAGCATGAGATACCCTCCATGGGCCAGATGGGCAATGGACGGTGTAGCGAGCAGCCCGGTCGTATCTACAATCAAGTCTACCTGCCCGTCCTCCGGAGAATGAAGCCGAACCGCGTCCCCGAGCGAATGCTGCACATCCCATCCCTGTGGGGCAACGGATCTGGCAATATCCCTGCGCTCTGCGGAAATTTCCACAATCGTTCCGGTGACGCCCTTGGATGCCAGTGCATAGCTGTACAGCATGCCTATGGGGCCGGCCCCCAATACCAAGGTGCGGAAATTCGGCAGCAGCTGAATTTGATTGATCCCCGTTAAAATGCAGCTCAGCGGTTCGGTCATGGTCGCTTCCTCGTAGGTTGTGTGATCTGCCAGCTTATACAGGAAGCGATCCTCGGTCACATAGTAGTCCGTGAAGGTTCCATCACTGCTCACGCCCGTCTCGGTCACGCCCTTGTGCATACAGTGGTTTTGCCTTCCCGTCCGGCACTTCGCACACTGCCCGCAGTAGTAGGTGGGATCGATCACAACCCTGTCGCCGGGCTTCAAGGTCGTCACTCCGCTGCCGACCTCCACGACGTCACCTGCGGACTCATGCCCTAAGATGATCGACGGCTTAGCATGATATTTGCCGCTGATGATGCCTAGATCCGTTCCGCATATTCCCGTAGCGCGGATTCGAACCAGCACTTGATGCTGGGATTGAATCTGCGGAATCGGCCGCTCCTCCAGTGCAATATCCCACTCCGATTTATAAATCAGTGACAGCATTGGTATTCCTCCCGGATAACGATTTTTAACTATTTTAATTATTGGATCTGTAATCTGTGGCGCATGAATGAACGGACTACCCCACTTTGGCAAGAACGGAGCTCAGCCGTTCCACGATTTCTACGAGCTCGTCATCCGTTGCAATCAGGGCCGGACGGACCTTGACTACGTTACCGAAGCCGTATCTCGATCCTCTTAGAATCAGCTGCTGATCGGAGAAGGCCGCATCGATGATGGCATTAGCCCTGCGCACATCCGGTGCTCCCTCCTCATCCACGATCTCAAGGCCCCACATCAATCCGATGCCCCGAACGTCACCGATGCACCGGTACTTCATCGGCAGCTCGTTCAGCAGACTGCCCAGAATCTCGCCCTTCAGCTTGACCTCATCCAGGAATCCCGGCTGCGAAACGACATCCATCGTGGCTTTGGCAGCCGCCAGCGATACGAGATTGCTTCCCGATGTGAAGGAGTGCTCATGCTTCTCAAGAACATTCAGACGGGACTGCATCAGCACGGCCGCAATGGGGATGCCGATCCCCCCGAGTCCCTTGGCCAGTGTAATGATATCCGGCTGCATGCCGAACAGCTCACTGGCGAACATATAGCCCGTCCGGCCGATGCCCGTCTGCACCTCGTCGGATATCAGGAGCATGCCGTGTTCGTCGCACAGCTTGCGCAGCTGTCTGAAATAACCTTCCGGCGGAATAATATTCCCCCCGTTGCCCAGGATCGGTTCGATGATCATGCAGGCCGCTGTGCCGGAGCTCCCGTACTCGATATGATCAGCAATCGCTTCCACACACTGGAAGCCGCAGCCGGGATACGTCAATTTATAATGACAGCGATAGCAGTATGGAGGAGGCACATGCAGATGATTCGCAGCGGAGGCGTTCGGGAAGGCCTTCCGGCGAAACGCATTCCCGGATAATCCGGTTGTAAACTGCGTCTGCCCGTGATGTGACATGAATACGCTCACCACATCGTCGGCCCCTGTATATTTTTGGGCAATCTTCACGGCGCACTCATTGGCTGTCGATCCCGTGATGTCCCGCATCCACCCGCTGTCGATCCCCTGGGGTGCATATTCCAGCAGCTGGTCCAGCACTTCGGTAACATAAGGCTCTGTAAAGGTGGAAGACATGTGTGACAAGTTCCCGATCTGCTCCTGCAGCTTACCTACAACATGAGGATGGTCATATCCCAGAGAGAGGTTGAAGGTGCCGGATACCCCATCGATATATTCTTCGCCGGCCTCGTTGATCAGCTTGATGCCCTTGCCGTACTTGAACACGCTTTTGACCAGAGTTTGCATTATTTCGATCCTCCATTTGAATTGGAATTGCTGCATACCGCCTGTTCGCATGAATCACACCCTTGCTGCATCACCTCCCTTCCGTAATGAGGGTTATTGGTTCGATGCCTTCAGCCCTGCTGTGTTCCTGCCCGCACGGTTCCCTCCCAGCGGTTCCGAGAGGAAGACGATAATAAAGAGAATCAGGGCAAATCCCGCAAGCATCCACAGGGTCCACCCGACATTCCACTGCTCCATGCTCCATCCGATGAAGAACTGCAGTACCGAGCCTCCGATGCCTCCCGCTGCAATCAGAATACTGGTTGTCCGTTCGATTTGGCCCGGAAGCAGAGCATTAGCCAGTACCAGCGCGATCGAGAATAATCCCGACATGAGCAGACCCACACCCAGAATGAGCAGAAAAATACTGATCTGGCTCTGAACCACCGCCAGTCCAATCAGCAGCAGCAGTGTGCCCATACTGCTGGCCAGCAGAAAAGGGATATACCTGACCCGCTCGGCCAAATGCCCTGCGAACAGTCGCCCTGCCACCATCGCAGTCCAGAACGCAGTGACGCCCAGTGCCGCAGTAGAGGGGTTGACTCCAGTGCTCTCAATGAGAATGGAAGGCAGAAAATTCATAATCCCCAGCTCCAGCCCCATGTACACAAAGAAGAACACCACATAAATCAGCAGAATAACCCGTTGCCTCCCTATATATCCACCAGCTGCCGCCGGTGTCCCAGCGCTGTCGCGGCTATCGGTACCCGAAGCCGGGACCGTGCGCAGCTGAAGCAGCTCGGAGCTTTGGGCCGGCATCGTCACCCACAGGAGCAGCAGTCCGGCTGCAGCCGCTGCTGCTGCGAAGAAAGAGTAGGACCATAAGTCGATCGCTACAAATCCGCTGATTACCGCTGGCATGAGCAGAGCGCCCACGCCAAAATAAACATCAAGCTTCGTCATCGCAATCGACTTTTGACCTTCGGCAAACTCGATGGTAAATGCACCAACCGCCGATTCGATAATCCCCGAGCCGAAGCCTGTGCAGAAAGTCATTGCTATCACAGCATACCAGCTCGGCAGAAAGCCGATGACGGCATAGGGAATGACGACGTTGATCAAGGCTATCAGCAGGAGATGTTTACGCCCAAACCGCTGGGACCACCAGGGCGAGGTCATGACTCCGCACAAAAAACCAATGAACTGGAGAAAGAGGAGCATTCCTCCGTCGCTGTAATCCCGCCCATAGTGCGGCAGCAGCTTCGGCAGCAGTGAACCCAGTAGTACGCTTGTAATTCCAATTAACAAATAAAAATAACAGCTCATTCCGAACAGTCGCTTCATTAGGCTCAACCTTTCCTTGGACATCAACTTTAGTTTGTCTAGAGGGAAACAGCGCAGATCATCAACTAAGATCTCCGAGTGTGTTAAGTGGGAAAGGATGTGGAGCTGAACAGACAGAAGGGTATGGGCGCTGAAGCAGCCGCCAACGAAAGGTGCGTGATCGCTCACTGGTCGAGTGGCTTGGGCCAAATTATGTAACGGGGCTAAACACACCACCGAAGCTAGGAGTCCATTTATGGTAGGGGAGCGTTGTATGCGGGTTGAAGGCTGATCGTGAGGGCAGCTGGATACATACAAGTCAGAATGCCGGTAGGGGTAACGAAAAGTTCAGTGAGAATCTGATCCGCCGATAGTCTAAAAGTTCTTCGGACACAATCCCCCTTCCTATGTTGACTGTAAGTGTGTGTTCCTGATTCACTAGACAATCCGATTAAAAATGGAGCGGCATCGCGCTTTACAGATTGTAAATCTCATCCATTATTTGTATTCAATATACATTAGTGTAAAATAATAACACAATGCCTTATATTACGAAATGGTGCTTTTTGTTACGATATCTGCGATGATGTAACATCAAGCCAGAAGTTTGTGGATAAATTCAATCGCCGCAACCGGCACACTCAGAGCTGCGGCCGCTACTGCGCGTTGTGGTTGCTTTGGCAGCAAATTTGCCGTTCGGATAGCCCTTCATGAGCCCAAGTCCGACGAACTTGTGACACACACGCTCTCGCCCATGCGCCGATCTCCTAAACAGATAAACGGAGCCCGCAAACCCGCGAGGCTCCGTTTATCTCACACTATTTCAAAGCAGGGACATTCACATCATCTACATTGATATGGCCGAAGCCTCCCGTTGCGTTATCGACAATCTTCATGTAGCATGGCGTTCCCACATAAGAAGCGGCATTCCACGTGATTCGGCTGTACGCTTCGTTATTGCTGCCCGTCGCCTTCATCAATTCTACTCCGTCGGAAGCGCGGACCAGGGCAACGTACAGATTGTTGATATCATTCCCGCCGCCGATCAAGAAATCGATCACACCGCTGCCGCCAAGCGTGAACGTCTCGGATTGGAGAACGCCGACCTGTCCGTCGCCCCCGTCTTTAAATCCCCAGAGGTGATGCGTTCCGCTCTGATTGAAGGGTCCTCCCCATCCCCAGTTCACATCGGCCGTAACGTCAGCGGCACTGAATGCGTTACCGCTCTCGACCGTCCAGCCGGTCAAATTCCCGCTCTCGAAATCATGATTGGTTATTCCACCGATCGTGGAAGCCTGGGTCGTAACCGTCAAGCTGCTGCTGGCGGCGGACCCATTTCCGGCAGCATCGAATGCTTTTACCGTGTAGGCGTAGGCCGTATTGGGACTTAATCCAGTGTCCGTATACCCCGTTGTTGTGCTGGTGCCCACTTGAGTCCCATTCCGGAAAATAGTATAGCCGGTAACCCCGACATTATCGGTTGATGCCCCCCAGCCGAGCGTGACCGAATTCGCCGTCTTGGCCGGTGCTTGCAGATTCGCCGGTGCAGTTGGGGCTTGCGTATCCGTCGCGCCTCCTTGAACGGGAACAAGGAAGTCGTCCACGTTGATATGACCCCACCCATCCGTACGCTCATCGACGACCTTAATATACATGGAAGTCCCGATATAAGCCGTGGCGTCCCAATATCTTCGGGTGTAGCTTTCCGTTTCGCCTTTACTGCTCTGCCAGTTCCAGTAGGTGCCGGGTCCCGTCGACCGGAATAATTCTTTTCCGTCCGAAGCCCGGTGGAAGGATACGTAAAGCTTGTCGATATCGGAACCTCCGCCAACCAGGAAGCTGATCTGACCATTGCCCCCTAATGTGAAGTTAGACGACTTGAGAACACCTGTTGCTTCTTCTCCCTGTTTAAAACCCCAGAGATGATATGTGCCTTTGTGGTTGAATGGCTGTGTGTCCCAGAACACGGACTGATTCGAAACAGCCGCATCCGAGAAAGCAGTCCCACTTTCAACAATCCAGCCGCTTAGATTGCCGGATTCAAACCCGCCGTTCGTCAAATTCGCGGACGAAGCCGGCGCGGCAACGGTAACCGCGCTTGATGCCGTCCTGGCACCATCACGGGTTGCAGCCGTTATCGTTGCGGTGCCTGCCGACTTGCCGGTGACCACACCATTGACAACCGTCGCGACGCCCGGATTGCTCGAAGTCCAGGTCACGTTTTTATTCGTCGCATTCGAAGGAGCCACCGTCGCATGTAACGATTTCTTTCCGCCCTCGGTTACTTGAAGGCTTGCGGGAGACAGCGTTACGCCGCTTGCCGGCGTCTGCACGTAAGCCGGGTTCATGCTCCATACCTTTAACGACTTTACGACAATGGAGTCCGTATTCGTATCCGCCCACAGTTGCAAGCCTTTAGCGTCCTCCCGCGTGGAATACGTGCGCGTCGTGATGGATTTTAGCCCGTTCAAGTAAGACTCCACCATGGATTTATCCAGATACACATGCAGCTTTACATTTTCATTTCCAAGATCCACGGTGCCCTTTTGGATGCCCTTGTTCGTGCCCGCCACCGTTTTGGTCCGGTTCACGCCGTATTCATCCGTGCTGTTCTTGTAATACAGCAAGGTTTCTTCCTCTCCGTTTGGAGATCGGCGTACTTTCATACCCACTTGATCTGCAGCCCCTCTGGCGAGCTCCACCTCAATCTCCAGCGTATCGCCGGATACTGCGGCCAGAGCGGTGTTCGCCGCGGCAAAACTGGTATCCGTCGTGATATTGACCAGCTGCTGTCCGCGCAGAGACTTCAGCTCAGCAATCGGGTTGATCCCCAGTCGACCGTCCGGCCGGAGACTTAATTCCACCGGCAGGCCGGCATTATGCGCCCATCCTGCATCCGATTCTTCCTGAGAGGACCTCTCTCCCTGTGCAATTGTAAACAGGATATTCCGTCCCGATACCGGGTCAACAAAAGCGCTCGGACCCGTGAACTTGAAATCCCCGAAATCCATCAATTGCGGGGCCGGCTGATCCGGTGTGAATTTGGCGGTGCCGCTGTTCCACGTCCCGATCCAGTAGTATACTTCCACATCCGCTCCCGACCCGACCGGACTAATGGCGAGCAGGTGCTTGCCATTGCCCAGCGGCAGCAGCACCGGAAGCTCCCACACCGTTCCCAGGTGAGGATAAGCAGCCGTATTCGATTGATGCAATGGACCCCGGTAGGTCCAATTCATTAATTTGGGATCTGACGTGGAATAAACGGCGGCGGTTCCGCCTTGACCCTCGATCCCCGTCCCCACCAGCATGAACCAGGTCGATCCATCCTTGAAGACATAAGGGTCGCGGAACTCACCGGTCTTTCCTTGACCTGGCTGCTGGGTAACCGCAAGCTTGGATTCTTTGATCCACTTTTTCAAATCATTGTCGCCATCCTGCTTCACCGTGCTCCGTGCGACACCGATATTCTGATTGCTGCCGATGTAGGGCTTGGCGTCATTACCGGCCGTGAAGAACAGCGTAGGGTTCCCGGCATCGTCTATAACGGAGCTTCCCGTCCAGTCGCCATCCGGGTCCACCTGGAACAGCTCCGGCGACAGCGCCGGCGGAAGATCCCGCCAGTGCACCATGTCTTCGCTTACCCAATGTCCCCAATGCATATTGTGCCAATACGGGCCGTGCTGATTGTTTTGGTAGAAGAGATGGTACTGCCCATTATAATAGAGCGGCGCATGGGGTTCGTTCATCCAGTGGCCCGGTGCGATAGCATGATAAGTGGGACGGTACTTGTCCCCATTGTACGTACTTCGGTTAAAACCTGTGTCAGGCGTTGGAAGGTTCCCGCCCAGCTGGGTCAAATAGCTCTGGTAACTACTTTGCACCTCCGCCGCGCTGGCGGCTCCGCTTCGGATCTTCACTTCATCAATGAGACCGTTAAACATATTCAGGGGGAACACAGCGAGCGGCGTGCTCTGGTTGTTCTTGCCGATCAGCAGAGGATTCCCTGAGGGAGTGATCGTGGAATTCGCAGGAATACTGCGGGATGCGACCTGCTGCCCATTCAGGTACAGCTTCATCGTCCCTTGCGTTCCGTCCACCGTGGCTGCAAGATGGGACCACTCGTATTTGGGAAGCGGCTCGTATGCCCACAGTTCATACCAATTTCCGCCTGATCCGATTTGCAGCGACCAGGTGCCTCCACGAAAGACCCCCAGCACAAATCCTTGTTTGGCGGATTTATCATGCTGATTGACGATGGCCGACAGCATGCCGTTATCCCCCCATTCGTAGGCCCGGGGTGCGACCCAGGTCTCGATGGTCATCGCCGTCGAAGGCGTGGCAATCGGGTTGTGCGTTACCCAAGTGGAGTAGCCGTCAAATAATAAGGCACTGCCGGAGATGCCGTCCGCTTTCCATTCCGGGGCGCCGGATGGTTTATAGACTGCGTTATTAAACACATAATGGATGGGATCGCTCGTATTTCCCACCGATTCCTTCGTTGTTTTCCCGCTGCCTTCATCAAACTTCCATTCGGCAATGGTCGCTGCAGCCGCCTGGGCAGGTTGAATAACGGGGCAGGAGATGAGACCCAAGGACACAGAGAGCATGATGCTCAGCCATTTTGTACGATGAAACATGTGTTTCCTCCTTTTGGATTGTCAGCTGATGTAACCGTCTGCATGAATCTCCGTACGTTCGTTCCCTCCTTGATGATTACCATAACTCCTAATCGTGGCTATCCATCACCTCCTCTCCTGTTTAGGTATGATTCCCAGGAACCTCGTCGCTCTGACGTCTCTTCGTAACAGCTCCTTTTCCAGCAGACGGATGAACTCCCTGCCCAGTCCGAGCGCAACGGCCTCTTGATAGGCGGCGGCGAGCACATCCGTGCTCGCCTGCTCCAATCCAGTCGTGCTGTCTGCCCCATCGATCACATTCATCACCCGCTATAGCTGATAAATCCCTTGTTCTATTCGCTGAATGCAGGATTCGGCAAATTGGTAGTAATCAAAGTCATGATGCCTGGAGTCCTTCGTAAGTCCACTGTAAAATAAGCCCCACGCCACCTCCCGGACCATAGAAACGTATTTCATGTCCTGCAGAATATGAAAGGCATCCTCTTCGGCATGTCCGAAATATAACCTAAGCCACTCCCGCTCATCTTCTTCGCTGAATTGGTTTGTGAACGGAATGAGGGTCAACTCAAAAAACACATCCCCCCTTCCCGACAGCTCCCAATCTATGATTTGCAGCTGGTCGCCGGTGTAGATCATATTGCACAGAAAGGAATCGTTGTGGCAGAACTTGTTGTTATATTCCTTGTCATTACTCCGCCTATGCGCAATGGTCTCTACCCGGTGCAGGATTCGGTGTAACCCCTCCGGATGCTTGACTTGAAACAATGCAGCGCCTTTCAAATAGCCATAAATCAAGTCGTAAGGGGTGCATATTCTTCCTTGATCCTCCATTCGGTGAATTCGTTTGAGACGATCCATGATCATTCCTTTGATCGCAGGGTTCTTCAGGTCGTCCTTCGCTACCATTCGGCCTTCGATAAACTCCGTAACTACAAATTGTTCAGGAACAGCACTAGAGATGACTTTAGGCGAAAATCCCTCACGGTTTGCCATCTTCATCACTTCGATCTCTGAGCGGCGGGTCAGGTTTAGATATTCATTTTGCCTGCTGTTGATGCGAAGCACGTAGGCCTTCTCTTGGGTTTGTACCTTATACGTTTCGTTGCACAGGCCGCCTCCCAGCGTTTCAAAGCCCAACAATTCGCGGTTCAGCTCGGGTACTTCACGAATAATGTCTTCCACTTTCATCCTCAAGAGGATTCACCCCGCCTTCCAAGCTATCAATTGGGCAATCGCCTGTGCGCTCTCCGCACGGGTCACCTCATCTTTGGGCACGAATAGACCGCTGCCCCGTCCGTTAATCAGCTCCAGTGCCTGCGCCTTTCTTACTGCATCCAGCGCCCAGGTGCTGACGCTTTCTTCATCAGCAAACCCTTTGGCATGGGCCGCATCCGCCTGGGCGCCTTTAGCCTGCTTCTCATAGGCACGCACGAGCATGATGGCCATCTCCTCACGGGTTATGGTCGCATCCGGTGCGAACCTCGTATCTGAGAGTCCGGTTACCACTCCCGCTTCGCCGGCAGCCGCCACAGCACCCGCGTACCAGCTTGTCGGGGCCACGTCAGTGAACGTCACGGCCCCTTGCGCCCCAAGGCCAAGTGCCCGCACGATCAACGCGGTGAATTCGGCGCGGGTCACCGGCTGGTTCGGCGCAAACTGCGTATCATGGATCCCGGCAAGGATGTGTTTGGCGGCCATTTCCTTAATGACTCCCGCCGCCCAGAACGAATCGCTCACATCGGAGAAGCTCTTATCGTAGCTGACCACGGCATATTTGCTAGAATGGCTGACTTGCGCAGCCCACTTGCCGTCCTCCATCCGGCCTCCCGCATATTCCATAGAACCGTCATCTTCGATGCAGTAGACGCCCAGGAGCTCTGTCTTGACATCACCTGAGATTCGAAATGCAATCGAGATTTCCTCGTCAAACTGGGATAATGTTTTTTCCACTCCGTCTTTGCCAACTATGGCAAGCGAAAATTCAAGCATCTCCCCTGCGGCGGTCAGCTTCGCCTTCGACTTCTCTCCCGCTTTGTTCAGCAGCATGGTTTGATCCGCCAAGGATACGGGCTCCATCTTAAGGGAGATCGTCGCATCCTTCCGTTCGTCCGCCGGGAGGAAACTCTGCAGTTTCACCAGAACGGTACCTGGAATGGTAACCGTCACATGGTCATTGGAGATCTCGATGCTATTCTTGTTGGTAATGACGGCTGCGTCAGCGGGAAGAACGACCATCTTGGCACCACCAGCAATCGAAACGGCGACTTTGCCATCCGGGTCGGCCTGAGGGAGGTTCACCGTCTCCGGTTTCGGATCAATGGCTATCCCACCAGCCGTGCCAGGGCGGCTGTTCCCCTTCAATGCCACCGGAACATTCAGATTATCAAAATTGATATGCCCCCAGCCGCCTGTTGCCTGGTCGACAACCTGAATATAGAGGAGCTCTCCCTTGTACGCCGAAGCATCCCACGTTACACGGCGGTAGGCTTCATTGTTGTCTCCGGTCTCTTTCATTAGAATCTGGCCGTCGGAAGCACGAACAAGGGCAGTATAAAGCTTATCGATATCCCTGCCGCCGCCAATCAGGAAGCTGATCCTGCCATCCCCGCCTAATGTAAAGCTTTGAGTTTTCAGGGAACCTGTCGCAGGATCTCCAATCTCCGGCGTAAATCCCCACAAATGATAGCGCTCGGGGTCTTTGGCAGCTGAGGCTTGGTTAAAGGGCCCTCCCCACCCCCAATCATTCACCTTGACGACATTCTGATTGGAAAATGAATCGCCTTCCACTGTCCACCCGGACAAATCGCCCTTCTCAAAATCGGCATTGGGCAGTTCGCCGACAGGCTTCTTCTGAACCTCAGAAACCGGCCAGCTGGCTGGCACCTTATCTCCATAAGCGGAGTTCATCTCCCATACCTGCAATGTCTCAATGGTAGTTTGTCCCCCTTCGCTCCACAGGCGAAGGCCGAGTGCATCGGCGCGCGTCGGATAAATCCGGGAGGTGATGCTGTTCTTCCCGTTGGCATAAGCCTCCAGCATCGAACGATCGAGATAGATATGCAGCTTTAACACATCCCCGTCGAGCTCCATCCTGCCGCTCTGGATCCCCTTCTGCACATCCGGGTCCAGAGAAGACTTCCATCTGTCCAGGCTCAGCAGCTGCTGTTCCGCATCATAAACCAGTCGGGTCTCCTCTTTGCCGTCCGCGGTCTTCCGCAGCGAAAGGCCAACCTTGTTCGCTGCACCGATTCTGGCTTCCAGGACAACCTCCAGCATATCGCCCTGCACTTGAGCCAGCTTGGCATTGGCGGCTCCCATGGAAGTCTGGGTTAGATCCACCAGCTTCCGGCCACGAAGAGATTGAAGCTCGGTAATCGGCTCCACACCGAGCGTGCCGTCACCGCGCAAGGATAACTCGAGCGGCAGACCGCCATTATGCGCCCAGCCTGAATCCGCATGCTGCTGTTCTGTGCGTCGATCCTGGGTAATGCTGAACAAGATCGAACGTCCTTGACCATCTACCATCCCGCTCGGACCGGTAAAATGTTCGCCAAAATCGAACATGCGGGGTTCTTCGTGATCGGGGACGAATTTGTTGTTGACTTTATCCCAGGTGCCAATCCAGTGGAAGACATACTTCACATTATCGGCATCATAGTGGTCGAACCACGGATTAATAAAAAAGGCATATTTCATCGTTCCACTGCTGTCCTTGCCCAGCGGAAGAAATACGGGAAGCTCCCACACCTGCCCGGTTTGATGATACTTCTCATAATCGCCGACGAAGAACGGACGCTGGTAAGTCCAGTGAACCATATCCTCCGAGGTATAGAGCAAAGCCGTTCCGCCTACGTTTTTGATTCCGGACCCTACCAATTGGTACCACGTATTCCCGTCCTTCCATACGTAGGGATCCCGGAAATTGCCGTACCATACTTCGCCTTCCTCCGCCGGAAGATTAGGCGCTTGAGTGGTTACCGGTGTTCCGTGATAAACCCAATTCTGCAGGTTGACATCACCGTCATTCGTGAAGGTGCTTCTGGCAAGTCCCGTCGCCTGATTAGGCGAAGCCTTGTCATTCCCTGCCGTAAAGAACAAAGCAGGATTGCCATTGTCGTCGATCACCGCGCTGCCGGACCACACGCCGTCGGGGGTTTCCGAACCCGCTTCCGGGGCAAGGGCAACGGGCATATCCTTCCAGTGCACCATATCCTCGCTTACCGCATGCCCCCAATGAATCTGGTGCCAGTAAGGACCTTGCGGATTAAACTGATAGAAGATGTGATACTTGCCGTCAAAATAGAGCGGAGCGTGCGGCTCATTCATCCAGTGGCCGGGCGCGATCAAATGATACTGGGGCCGATAGCGGTCTCCATCGTAAACGCTCCGGTCAAAATCCATGGAAGGCGCAGGGGCCATGCCTCCCTCAAAATTCGATGCGACGGTATGATAGTCGTTTTGAATCTCCTCTGCAGTCAGAGACCGATTGAACACTTTCACTTCATCGATCATGCCGTTAAACATATTGGCGGTGAAGACCCCGTTAATCACAACGCCGGAGTTATTTTTGCCAATCATAAAATCTTGGTTCGCCGGAGAGATGGGGAGCTTCTTCTCCGCGGCAGCGATCCCTGCCAGTTCGCCATTCAAATACAGCTTCAGCTTCCCGTCGGTTCTACTGTAGGTGGCAGCGATGTGAGACCACTCGAATTTGGGGAGCGGTTTGTCTTCATCGGCCCATACTTCCGTCCACTTTCCGTTAATCCCTGCCTGGAACGACCACTTGCCATGACGGCCCATGCCAAGAATGTAGCCGGTGCGGGTATCACTGTCGTATTGATTGACTATCGCGGATAGCTTCCCCCCATCGCCCCACTCATAAGACCTGGGGGCAACCCAGGATTCTATGGTGATTTCATCCGCGGGCTTGGCGATTTCATTGGCAGGTCTGGCGATCCAAGTGGAGTATCCATCAAAGAGCAGCCCTTGGCCGGCAGCGCCTGGTCTCCATAAAGGTTCGCTGTCCGGTTTGTATTTGGCATTGTTGAATACGTATTGAACCGCGTCATTCTTATTGCGGACATCGTCCTTGGCAGCCGCTCCCTGACCCTCGTCCAAACGCCAGCTGCCGATCAGACCGGATCCTTTGACCTGAAAATCATCGACATTGATATGGCCGGCCGGATCCCCATCCACAACTTGAATATAGAGCTCCTGGCCGAGATAAGGCGTTGCATCCCACTGGATGCGGGTATATGCCTCCGACCGAGTTCCGGTCGCTTTCATCAGCACGGATTGATCTGAAGCCCGGACCAGGGCCACGTAAAGTTCGTCTGGGTTAGCTCCGCCGCCCACAAGAAAAGTAACGAATCCCGTTCCGCTCAGCCTGAAGGGACGGGACGTTAATGTTCCCGTATCTTTGTCCGCTTGACCATAGCCGGACACGTGATAGGCACCTTCCTGACCATATGGCGCTGCAGGGTCACCAAAACTGGATTGATCGGTCAGCGCACCGGTAAACGCATCGCCATCCGTGGTCCAACCGCTCCAATCGCCGGTCTCGAAACCAGGATTCTCGAGAGTGTCCGGAGTTGTCGAGTATAGATTGGCTGCTATAACGCCATCCGCCGGAACCGATTCTTGGTAGGTAAAGAATGCATCCGCAAACATCATTCCCCAATCCGATTCGGCATTGTCGACCAATTCAAGATAGAGGTTCTCGCCCAGGTACTTGGACAGATCCGCCTTGTACTGAACCATATTGGCAAGCCGCATCCCTTGATCGATATTCGGGAAATTCACATCCTTGAACTCCGTATTTCCGTAACGGGCGATGAGCTCATCCGTATCCGCATGGTATACGTTCACATGCACAAGATCGGTGTGTTTGCCGCCGCCCAGCTTAAACGTAATCCAGCCGCTTCCGCCCAAGGTGAACGCAGACGAACGAAGGATACCCGTGTTCTTCTCGTCATACCTCCAGCCGTCAAGATGATAGCTGCCTTCCTGGTTGTAGGGGATGTTCTCGTCCCACCAGGTCGGATCGCCGGACACGCTGCCCGGTCCGAAGGCGCTGCCGGCGACAACCGTCCAGCCCAGCAGGGTGCCCGATTCGAAGCCGGGATTGCGCAGCTCGTACCGGACTGGATTATACAGATTCTTCGCAAGGACACCACCGGTCGGCGTATCCGGAAGATAGGTCCTGAAATCGTCGGCGAAGACGACTCCCCAGTCACTTGTGGCATCGTCTACAATCTCAACATATAATTCCTCCCCTATATACGATCGTAAATCCGCTCTATACTGCACCATATTCGCCAGCCGAAGGCCCTGGTCGACATGCGGGAAGTTCAGCTCTGCGAATTCCGTGTTTCCGTAACGCGCCACCAGCTCGCCGCTCTTGGCATCATAGACATCGATATGGGCCAAATCGGTATGTTTCCCGCCCCCCAGTCGGAACGTAATCCAGCCGGTTCCGCCCAGCTTAAACGCAGTCGAACGCAGCTTCCCCGTCTTCTCCTCCGGATAGGTCCAGCCGTTCAGATGGTATTGGCCTTCTTGGTTATAAGGGATCTTCTCAGCCCAATAGGTCGTTTCATTCGATACGCTCCCCGGACCGAAAGCTTCCCCTTCCACAACGGTCCAGCCGCTCAGATCTCCCGTTTCAAAGCCGGGATTTTGGATTTCCTTCACGCCCGGATCGTACAAATTGTCGGCTCTCACACCCTCACTTGGCTTGGACTCATGGTATGTATGGATGGCATCGGCGAACAGCAGACCCCAGTCGGATGTACCGTGATCTACGATATCGATATACAGATGCTGCCCGATATAGGGGCTCAAATCGGCCTTATATTTCACCAGGTTGGCCAAGTTCAGGCCAAGCTCTACGTTCGGAAAATTCTCCGCGCTCCACTCCGTATTGCCGTATCGTGCTAACACTTCACCCGTATCCGCATTGCTTATTTCAATGTAATCCCGGTCCGTGTGTCTGCCGCCGCCGAGCATAAAGGTAATCCATCCGGAACCGCTTAAGGTGAAGGTGGAAGAACGTACCCTTCCTGTGGCCGATTCTTCATGCTTCCATCCATTCAGATGGTAGGTGCCTTCCTGCCCCGTAGGGAATCCCTTCAGCCCAGTACATGGTTTCGTCCGATACGCTGTCCGGACCGAAAGCACCTCCGTCGATCACCGTCCAACCCGTCATGTCTCCGGTTTCAAAGCCGGGATTCTCAAGGGTATTCGCATATACCGTGGAGGTAACAGGGGTTGATCCCTTAATGGTAGCATCCGCAGGTGTGAAAACCGGCTCCATGGTATCCGCATAGACCGATGAGGCAGCGGTTGTTACTGTATGAGCAGCATTCGTAGAAGGGAAATCATCAGCATAGGCTCTGTCAAGGCTGATTCCAGGTCCCCCTGTCGACAGCATTATCGACAGGATGATCGTATGGATCAGGCTGAAACGAAAGTTCTTTATTATCAAGAGTCTGCCTCCTTTGATCCAAATATTGCGCTTACATATTGTTTCAGTTCATTCTCCCCAAACCTATACCGACCATGTCGAAGTATAGACTGGAGAGAAGAAAACGATGCCGCCTTATCGTCTTGAGATCGGCGCGTATGAATAGATGGATTGAAGCGGGTGGAAGTCCAAGCGATGAATGGTCGCTTCACCGCCGCGGGCATACAGCTCCAGACCTACGCTGGATGGGTCAGGGAAGATTTGGTCGGTCACGGCCACTTCCCCGTGATTGGCGAAGATCTCAATGGAAGAGTGGTCGACGAATAAATGAAGATGAATCCGGCCTTCAAGGGGCTCAAGCCGTGCGTCATGCCTGCATGCGAAGCCAGGATGAAATGCACTTTCGCCAGAGTGGGTTCGGCAGACGAACAGCTTTCTTTCGGCCGCACGATATCCGACTACCGTCTTCTCCGTATCCGAGGTTCGAAGATGAAACCCGACTTCCTCCGCGCTGCCAACGTCAAATTCGCAAATCAGTTCGTATCGGTCGCCCGTCACATCCTTCAACAGGTTATCCCCGGGACGAATGGTTACGCCCCCCCACTGCCGGCTCTGCTCCTGCTGCCTCAGTTCCTGCAGCTCGGAAACCGGCTGCTGCACCACTCGAATGCCGGAAGGTGTACGCCGCAGCCGCAGCTCTCTCGGAAGCGTCATGGCGCTTCTCCATTCCTTCGTCGGCGTCAGATTGCAATATTTCCAGTTGCTCATCCATCCGATAAACAGCTTCGCTTGATCCGGCCGCTGAACATCCGACCAGGTAACACCGGCATAATTGTCCCGGCCGTGATCCAGCCACAGCACCGTATCCGCAGCATTCTCATTCGTAAAGGTCCTTCCGTCGAACTGTCCTATGAAATATTGAGTTCTGGAACCCTCCGGATGATCGGGATGATCTCCGATACTGACAATCAGCACCCACTTGCACTCGCCTTCCGAGCCCTCGACCGGCAGCTCAATGAGATCGGGGCATTCCCATACCCCCTCATGTGAACCTTCCGCCGTGCCAAATTCACTGGCGAAGGTCCAAAGCTTCAAATCATTCGAGGTGTAGAACTGAACATGATCACCGGCAGCCAGCACCATGACCCAATGCTGCTTCTGCTCATGCCAGAATACTTTAGGATCCCGGAAATCCGTATACAGCTCGTTCGCAAGAACAGGATTGTTCTCGTACATCGTCCAGCTTCTGCCTTGATCCGTGCTGTAGGCCAGGCTCTGCCGCTGTCTGGGACGGTCGGAATCCGGGTACTGGTCAGCGTGCGTGAATATCGCCACAAGGCCCGGCCGGCCGCCGAAGAGGCCGCTGCTATCCTTCCAATCCACTACGGCGCTGCCCGAGAATATAAAACCGTTGTGATCCGGCTTCAACGCGATCGGCAAATGCTCCCAATGCACCAGATCCGAACTGACCGCATGTCCCCAATGCATCGGCCCCCACGTTGTCCCATTCGGATGATGCTGATAAAACAGATGGTACTCCCCTTCGAAATAAACCATGCCGTTCGGGTCATTCATCCAATGGGCCGAAGGGGTAAAGTGAAATTGCGGACGAAACTTTTCGTTCTGAAATTTTTCATTCTGGAATTTTTCATTCAGGTATGGAGTGGTCAATTCGTGTTCATCCTTCCTATTCAAAGACAAAGCCTTATTCGTTCGTGAAGAACAAACCGGAACCACTGGAATATCGCTCCGGTTTGTTCTTCCGCATTAGGTGCCGGATATCATGCGGCTTGCTTTAGCTGTTGTTCTTCTTGAAATCGTCGTAGCCCTTTTGGTAGATTTGGAGCAGCTTTTGCAGTCCGATCTGATCCAGTTTCTTCAGGTAGCCGTCCCATTCTTTCTCGACGCCGCCTTCCATGAGCCACTTCGCTTTCATTTGCTTCGTATACTCTTTGAGCTGGGTCTCGATCTGGTTGATTTGCTCCAGATCTTCTGCGGAGAAGAAGACGAAAGGATAATTTTCTTTTACCTGGTACGGGAAGTAATGCTTTTGCAGTTCGTCCAAACGCTGCTTCGCGCGCGGCTCCATCTCCACCAGCTTGCCGAATGCGTCCTTCGTAATGACAACCGGTCCGCCTGGAGCTACTTTAATACGGTATTCGCCGGCCGTTGTCCCTTGCGGCACCGGCAGGTTCACAAGCTTGCCGTTCTCTTCCTTGTACACTTCACCGATCGGTCCCCAGTGCGCCTGGATCGCCGTCTTAGGTTCATACAGCTGGTCTACCCAGCGGGCAGTAATTTCCGGATGCTTGTTCGCCTTCGTAATCACGAAAGAGTCGCGAGAGTACTCGGAGTAGTTGCTTTTGCCGATGAGAATTTGGCCTTCTTTATTTTTGAGAGGCGGCATCAGGACGTAATCTTTCATCCGCTCTTCGCCGACAATCTCGGCTCCTTCCCACCAAATAAAGGATCCCAGGGTTTCATCGGTGGTTTTGCCCTTTGCCTTCAGCTTCTCCCCATCCATGCTGGCGATTTCCTTATCGATCAATCCCTCTTTGTACCAAGTATGGTAGTAGGCAATGGCTTCCTTATATTCCGGGAGAGCCAGCGAATAGTGGACCTTGCCGTCTTTGACGATCCGGTGGTCATCCGTCGTTACGTCCGGCGCTCCGAACATCCCCAGCAGATCTCCTTCGTTCCCGCACCAGCCCTGGAACCACCAGGAAAGCGGAATGACCGTCCCCTTGCCGTTCACATTATTGTCCTTGAACGCCTTCAAGGCGTCATGGTACTCATCCAGCGTCGTCGGCACCTTCAGATTCAATTGATCCAGCCACTTCTTGTTGATGAACATCTGGTTGGGCATGTTGATGAGATTCATCTCTTCTGCGTAAGGCAAGGAGTAGATATGCCCGTCGGGGGCCGTGACCACCGCTTTCAAATCCGGACGCGCCTCGAATAACTTCTTCAGGTTCGGCATGTACTTATCGATCAGATTCTCCAGCGGGATGATGGTTCCTTCGCTGCCGTATTTAATCAAGTCGAAATCCGAGAATTGTGCGTTATAGAAGGCATCCGGAAGATCGTTTGTCGCCAATAGCAAGTTCTTCTTCTCTTGATAGCCGTCGCTTGCGATATTATTCCACTCAATATGCACATTGGATTGGGCCTCCAGATTCTTGAAGAAGGTCATTTCGCCGAAGCTCGGAGCTAACGGATTTTTGGGGGATACGAACTTCAATGTGACCTTATCCTTTACAATCGGGTATCCGGTCATATTGATTTCGGCCGCCGGAGTACCGCCTTCATTCGACTTGGACGCGTTCGAATCCCCAGCTTCTTTGTTGCATGCGCTTACCAGCAGACTTGCCATGACCAATGGCACAACAGACGCAGCATATCTTTTTTTCAATTTCTTTTCCTCCCTTTTTTACACGCTGATCAAGTAACCGCCCTTTTCCCTCACAAGCCAACGTTGATTCTGGAATCCACCACCCCCTTTACGGCTATCTTCCCAAAAACCGGCCGGACTATCCTTTCACGCTGCCGATCATGACCCCCTGGACAAAATAACGCTGGATAAAGGGATATACGATGAGTAACGGCAGAGAAGCAATCACAATGACACCATACTTCAACAAACTGGCCACACGCTGCTGGACTTCCGCCGATTCCACATCGGTCACGAATTGGCTCGCGAGCTCGTTCTGAATGACCAACAGGTTGCGCAGCACCAGCTGCAGCGGATACATCCGTTCGTCCCCCAGGTAGATCAGGGCGTCGAAGAAGGAGTTCCAGTAACCGACGGCGTAGAACAATGCCAATACGGCAATAATGGCCTTGGAGAGCGGAAGCACGATCTTGGCAAAAAAAGTAACGTCCGAACATCCGTCCATCTTCGCAGCCTCAAGCAGTTCAACGGGAATCGTATCCTGGAAAAACGACCGGGCGATAATGAATATTAAAGAGGGATACGGCCTTCGGCAGAATCAGCGCCCACATCGTATTGATCAGATGCAGCTTTTTGATGACGAGATAGGTAGGGGATCAACCCGCCGGAGAAGAACATGGTGATGAGCAGGTATACCATGATCGTATTGCGTCCATATAAATCTTTGCGCGATAGAGCGTAGCCTGCCAGTACCGTGAGCAGTACGTTAATGGCCGTACCGACGCTCGTATAGAGGATGGTGTTTTGATACCCTCTCCAAATGCTGCCTTCCTGGATGATTCTCGAATAGCCTTCCATCGTAATGCCTTTCGGCCAAATCCACATCTCCCCATTGAGAACCGCTGTGGGGTTGCTGATGGAAGCGATAAAGACGAAATACAAGGGATACAGTACAATAATCGCGATGGCCGATAGAACGAAATAGTTCAGGACATCGAATATCAAATCGTTGCGCGATCTTAACGTTGCGTTGGTCTGACCGACGGACACGGTTCGTCCCTCCTAGAATAAGCTTGTATTGGACAGTTTTTTGGCGGTTTTGTTGACGGCGATCAGCAGGATAAGATTAATGACCGAGTTAAATAACCCCACTGCAGCGGAGAAACTGTATTGAGATTGCTTCAGGCCCACCTTGTAAACATAGGTTGAGATAATTTCCGAGCTCGGTAAATTGGTCGGTGTCTGCAGCAGATACGCCTTCTCGAAGCCCACCCCCATCACATTGCCGACCGCCAGAATCAAGAGAATAATCGCTGTAGGCATGATCGAAGGCAGATCGACATTCAAGATACGCTGCCACTTCGTTGCACCATCGACGATGGCCGCCTCATGAATTTCGGGATTCACGCCGGCCAGGGCCGCAATATAGACGATGGCACTGAATCCTGTCCCCTGCCAGACATCGGATAAGATATAGATGGCTTTGAAATACTCCGGCTGGGACATAAACAGAATCGGTTCTTTTCCGCTCAACTGCACGATAGCCTGATTGATAATTCCCGTCGGAGACAGGAAAACCAGAATCATGCCCGACAAGACGACAGTCGATATAAAGAAAGGGGCATACACCGTGGTTTGAACGAACTTCTTAAAACGCAGGTTCGACACTTGATTCAACAGCAAGGCAAGAACGATGGGGAGCGGAAAGGTCACGATCAGACCAAGCACACTGAGTCCAAGCGTATTGCCAATCAGCTCCTTAAAGTTATAGGAGGTAAAGAACCGTTCGAAGTGCTCGAACCCTACCCAGGGGCTCCCCAAGATTCCCTTCGTCACGGAAAAATCTTTAAACGCGATGATGACCCCGTACATGGGCCAATAAGCGAAAATTGCAAAATACAAGAGCGTGGGCAGCAAGAAAAGGTAAAGCTGATAATTGTTTGCAATCGCTTTGAAACGACTTGAATTCAAAAGAATTTACCTCGCTTTCGATGTATATTGAATCGTTTCCATTTCAGATCTGCAGTGACCCCCTTTTTACGAATAGGAAACGGTTTCGTGCGGTTTTTTTGAAACGTTTCCAAAACCCCGATCAAGACCCCATCCAGGCAATCGAATTTGAAACGTTTCCAAATCGGGTGAAAAAATCAGGCCCTGCGTAAGAAGCTACGTTGTCTCCCCGGGCCTGAACTGTACCGGAATCCGAATGGTGTCCAGCGAAACCGACTCTCCGGCGATTTGACTCAGAAGCAGTCTCACCGAGGTGCGGGCCATCTCCTCTACCGGCTGGCGAATCGTGGATAGAATGGGATGGAAAAGCGTGTTATCTTGAATGCCGTCATAGCCGATCACCTTCACGTCCTGAGGAACACGGATCCCGTACTTCTGCGCTTGATCGATGTATTTGGCCGCAAAAATATCCGTGATGGCAAATACACCATCGACCTCGCGATGCTCTCTAACCTTGAAGAAGTTACCGAAGTACTTCAGATCGTCCATCACAGGGTCAGGCTCTTCGTAGACGATATAGTCAAGCCCCAAGGACTCCGCCTCGTCAATGAACCCTTTCTTCCGGAGCATCGTCTCGCTAAAAATCGCGGTCACTACGCCCAGGAAAGCCGGCTTACGAACACCCGCCCTGTACAATTCCCTCATGGCAATCCGGCCGCCGGTATAGTTATCCGACGTAACGCAGGGGACGGATTTGGAAAAGTGACGGTCGATGCTGACGATCGGAATCTCCGTATCCAGACTGCTCTCAATATCGTTATAGGTAATCCCAAGAACCCCCGCCACTTTGTTCTGGCTGAGCGTATCGAAGTAATACAGTTCCTTCGCCGGCTTGCCTCCGCTGTTGCACAGAATCAATTTGTAGCCTTCACGGTCCAGCTCGTCCTCAATGTAATAAGCAAGCTCCGAGAAGAATGGATTCCATATGCTTGGCAGCAGCAGCGCGACTAGATTGGATTTTTGCATTTTAAAGTTCCTGGCGATTTCATTCGGCACATAATTCAACTGCTTAATCGCTTCCAGGACCTTTTCCCGAGTCTTCGGTTTGACGGAAGCATGATTGTTGATGACCCGCGATACGGTACCCACACCAACTCCGGCCAATTCCGCCACATCTTTCAAGTTTGACAAGCCTGATACCTCCCGCTGCACACTGCCTCTTTCCTTGATATCCATATCATAACACCTATTTGGAAACGTTTCAATATCATTTTGTGAGAAAGCTGCAATTTCAAGCATCAAACCTTTCAAGCATCAAAAAAATAGCCGTGATCTTGAAGAGTATTCTTCCAAGTCTCACGGCTATTTTCATCGGCTGAACCTTCGTTTGTCCCTAAGCTAGCCCAGCCTCTTTTCCAAACTACTTCCTGGTTACGCTGATGTTATAAAGGGCTGACGCTTTGCCGTCTTGAGACGTGACGACAATCTGTGTTGATCCGATCCCGACGGCCGAGACCGTAAAGCTGGTTTGTCCGGTGCTTGCATCATAAACGGCATATGCCACCTTGGCCACGTTAGGATTCTTGGACTTCACCGTTACCCTTTTATTCTCGGCAGTCTCCGGACCAACGGACGCCGTTACCGTGGATTGAGAACGCAGCTTTAAGGTTTCAGTCGTTTTATTCAAGGTAATGGAAGATACATAAACCTTCTCCGGTTGTTCTGCAGCCAGCATCATGGCAGTCAGGAATACGAGCGGAGAGTTATAGTTCAGCGCCTGCTCATTCGTTTCCCAGTCTACGGTCGAATGATTGTAAGCTTTGGCCGGGAATTTGGCCTTCCCGTTATTCGGCCCCCCCACCATATAGCCTCCCGGCATTTCCACTTTGAAATCTCTCATAAAGATCTCATGATGCGTCCGGTGAATCCGATTCTCGCCGTGACCGGTAATGTAACTCAACTGCAGCGGATTGATGCCGAGCAGGTAATGAAGATTGCCGGAAGCCACCTTCAGATTCTCCGCGTTATACTGCCCGGTAATCATGCTTCCGATAGCCAGACTCATCGGTACGCTGGCCACATTGGAATTGGCTCCCCAATAGAACCCCTCGTTCGTGGAGTTGCGCCACACCGCGGTATTCAGGGTTGTATCGATCACCTTGGCGCGCCAAGCCGTAAACTGCTGCGTAAACCATGCTTTGACCGCCGCATCCGGCATATTCGATTTGAGGTAATGATAATAACCGATCATTTCCATCCCGTTAATTCCGTGCGAGAAGTCCGCGGTACTGAATTTGGAAGCGAAGGCTTGATAATGGGCCTGCACGTAAGCGTTATACTTCTGCTCACCTGTTGCACGGTACAGTACAGCCGCGGCATAGAAGCGGTCATTGAGGTCTTCCTGATCATTGTACGGTCCGTCCGGCTGTGCGATATACTGCGGATTGACCTCAAGAAAATTCCATCCGCGGACAGCCGCTGCGAGGAGCTTGGCGGCGTACGCCGATTGCCCCGGCACCCCTTTGAATACCACAGCAGCATGGGCTAAGGCTCCAACCGTATTGGCCGTCTGGGCGGTAGGAATAACGCTTGCAGAGCCTGTACCGTCCATGATGTACCGGTTCGGGACAGGTTCACGGTTCACATAAGCGTAGAAGCCGCCCGATACCGGGTCCTGCATCTTCAGGAAGAAATCCGTCTCGAATTTAATTTCGTCAAGCAGATCCGGAACGCCGTTCCCGCTCTCCGGAATATTCAACTGCCCGTCCCTGAACTGCTTCGGGAACGTTTCGTACGCCCACAGCAGATCCGATACTGCTGTCGCACCGGCCGTCACGTATTTGCCGGTATCTCCGGCATCCCACCAGCCTCCGGACACGTCCCTCGTTATACTGCTGGACTGAAGGGGAAGCGCAGCATCCTGCTTATGCGCACCGGTACGGGCATACTCACCGGCGTGGGCTGCCTGCAAGTCTGCGTTGGCTCTCTGATAATAAAAGAATTTCGTGACATCTTTCAGCAAACCGCCATACACGCCGCTGTTTATCTCAAAAGGGACGGAGGGAACTGCCACTTCATTGACGGTAACATAGAACGAGCCCGTTTCCTTCAGCGGTGTGAAATCCGCTTTGAGCACTTTCTCTCCGGAGAGAGCGTCATAAGCTTTGACAAGGGATAATTGACCCGAATAAGCTATGCTGTCATCCGACTGTCTTCTTACCTGGAACGGGGTGCCCGGTCCGGCGGATACTTCGTTGTAGTACCCGCTGACAAGCGCGTACTTGTCACTGCCGGGCGTATACCCGACCTGGTTGACTTTGATCGGCATCGCGCTCGCTTCCTTATCCGGCGATACGATGCGAATGTTGCTGATCCAGAACGTAGACGGGCTGCTGCTTGTCCCGGTTAACTTCAGAAGCTGAACTTGTTTCTTTTCGAAGAGGGCATTGCTGCCCGTGATGGTCTTCAGCGGAATCGATACGTGCTGCCATTCCCGAGTTACCGGAACGTAGGAATTCATATCCTGCGACAGGGCATCCTGTCTTGTTTCCTCAGGCTGCGCGTCCGAATCCGTGAAGAACGCCCCGTTCACTCTCCGCTCATGGACCACATCCTGGAACCCGATCTGCACCTGCTCGCCTCCGGCTTGGCCGATGATATCAAACTCCAGCGTCCCATTCTCATCATACGGAGCGAGATTGAAAGTCTGCCATCCATTCATAATAAACTGGCTGGCCCAAGAACCCGTAACGTCATGCCGGAACGCTTGCCTGCCTGCATAGCTGACGGATGTCACCGTGCTTCCGTAGCCCCAAGCGTAACTGTCGATATTGAGATCACGCAGCTTGTTCCACTCCGGCCCTTCGGGCGGCAGGTAGGGATTCGTCTCGCTTGCATGGACACTGACCGGCTGCGGCAGCATACTGCATGCCATCGTCAAAGCCAGGATCATGGGAAACCATTTCTTTCTTACGCGAAGCTTGCCTCCTGTGAACATCGTTACATTCCTCCTGAACTTATTAAGAAAACGCTTGCATAAATACTATATCCCTTCATTTCCGTACAAACTACATGAATAAATGCTATAGTTTTCATTCAAAAATTGGTTGTTAATTTTAGGATTTAAAACCTTTATCTATGATAATATCAAATAGAATATCCAATCACTGACGATAGGATGGTGTTTCGATTGGCGTATAAACAGCCGCTCTTTGGTACTGCTGGTGATGATCTCATCCGGATTTCCCCCGAGGGGAATCAATACGTCTTTGGCCGCGATGGGAACGATACAATCCATGCACTGGGAACCCGCGGAGGAAGCCTAATTCATGGCGGTTCAGGCGATGATCTGATTACCGCTGAGGGCCCGAGTCATCGGATCCATGGAGGCGAGGGAAAAGACCAGTTTATACTATTTTCCGGGGAAAACATCGTATTAGACAACCAGGGGAATGATGGGGCAACTTTCATCGGTACCGGTACAGACGCGAAGATCGCGAACAATAAAGTCGATCTTGGGATCGGAAACGACTATGTGAACGCATATGACCAGAAGAGAATGAGAGTGAACATGGGTGAAGGCGACGATAGATCCCGTCTTTACTCACACAGCGGCAGCATATGGAAAGGTGGTGACGGTGACGACGAACTGGTGATTTTCTCTACAACAGGAGGACGCTATGAAGGTGGAGCAGGCAACGATCATTTCATAGATTGGCCTGGTGACGAATATTCACCTCCAAGCTGGAGTGAGGGAAATACCTATTTCGGCGGACAGGGCAAGGATATTTTTGAGTTGTCCGGTTCCCGTCATACAGTTCATGGTGGAGATGACTCAGATTGGGCCCACGGCTATGCGTCCAATTCGGTACTGTATGGAGAGAGTGGCGATGATTCCTTAAACACATCCACATTCAGATCATCCATCTATGGTGGAGAGGGTAATGATTCTTTGGGTGGAACTACATCCATGTCGTCCTTCTATGGGGGACAAGGCAATGACTCGATTGGAACAGGGTGGGCTCTTCATGATTACAGTATCGGGTCCTATATGGATGGCGGAACTGGAGACGACCGTCTTTCTACCGCGGGGATGGATTCTTTGATGATCGGCGGTTCGGGCAATGATAGTTTAATGCTAGGAGGCAATATTTACAAATCAGGAGATTTGAACACAACAATGATTGGCGGCTCGGGTTCGGATCTATATGCCATTGGACCCACTGTTGGAAAGTGCACCATACAAGATGATGGACTCGCTGGAGAGGTAGATACGTTAAACATTTTGACAGCGACCTATAAGGTGGGTGAAACCCAGTTTACCCGCGAGGAAGGTGATCTGATCGTCACCTTAATAGACGAAGTAAACGAACAGCATGAAGTGCTCGTTGAGGGGTTCTTCGGAAGCCCTGCCTCCAGAATCGAGCGTTTCGTATATGGAGAGGGAGAAGACAGTTTCGTCTTCACTGATGCGGATGTCGAGCGAATGATCCAAGCAGCTTCGGCTGCCTCTGCAAGTACGGCAGGTGAATATGAGAAAGTATCAGTGACTGGAGCCCAGCTGCAGGAGCTTCTGATCGGCCCCGCCATAGGATGAAGAGTGACAGCATGAAGGCCCACAATCTGCCCAATAGGCGGAGATGAACAAAAAAAAGCGCGAGTTGTGGGAGTTAAACTCCACCCAACCCGCGCTTTTTTATAAAACTGAAACCATAACATTTCAGCTTACGCCTTAAATAAAGAGAGACCTGGCACTAAAGCCACGGTCTCTCCTTCTGTTCAGCCGCTATTCGAGCGACGATCCGTTCCATACCAGTCATTTCTTTGGAGAACGGGGTTATGACGGGGTAGATATCTTCTGTGGCAAGCCCAAGATATTTATTTTGTTTCATAAAGTTGGCCAAGGTACCTGATGGGCCCAAGTCGATATAGATCTTCGACTTCTCTGGCTTCAGCGCTTTGATGGCGCTGCGAAAAAATAGGGGTTCGCGCACGGCTTCCCAGAGGAATTCTGCATCCAGGTTCTCTTGTTCTCCCCTGCAGCCGGAGACCACTTTCATTCGCGGCGAATGAAGCGTAACGGAACCAAGATGCCTTGCATAAGGCATCCTGGCCGCTTCAATCCAGCGGGAGTGGAACCCATACGGGACGGGAAGCCGTTGGAAGGTGATCTCCCGCCCTCTGAGGTATTGCTCCACTGCGGTCAAACCGGCCTCACCTCCAGCCACAACAAAGTGTGTATCGTAGTTCACGGAGGCGAGTTCCGTGTTGGTGTGAAATACCGGCTCGTCGTAATACAGGGAATACGGTGCCAGGACCGCGGTCATCCCTCCGGGCTCGCACTCTGTTCGAATCATCTCGGCTTGAACGATGACTGAGGCCAAGGCCGTTTCGTAATCGAGAGCCCCCGCAACGGCACATGCCGCATATTCGCCCAAACTGGTCCCCAAGACATATTGGGGGTGCAATCCTAGCTCCATAAAGACATTCGCCAAAGCATATTCCAACATGAAAATGGCTGGGTGCGTGTACTCAAGGCGGTCAAAGTATTTGCCTGCAGGCTGCCGCTCATCATACAGCTCCCGGGTTACGGAGTACCCGCCGATCGCAAGGCAGCTCCGGTCCAAGGTGTCCATCCAGTGGCGGAAAACAGGGTGCCCGTCATATAACGCTCTACCCATTTGGTAGTACTGTGACCCCTGTCCGGAGAACATAAAAACAATCGGTTTGTCCACATCCATCACCACCGATTCCGATAGATCCCATTATACTCTGACCCCGTGCAGCTGCTTCATCTTGTCCTTGAACCCCTCGAGGAACTCGTGCGTAATCCCCCCGCCGGAATACAGCCGCTCACAAAATTCGAAAATCCTCTCGTATGACCTGGCTTCCGACAGCAGCACCATATGATTAGAAGCATCCACGTCGATCATATGCAGATTCGCGAACTGCCGCTCCCATTCCTTCCAATAGGCCGCGCGGTCCAGAACGGTAGAATCCTCTGTCGTGGAAAAATAAGGCTCGAGCTCCCCGAAGATAAGACCCCGTTTATTTCGGAAATAGTAGCACGCTACCGCATGGGGTTCCGGCAGCGGCATGGCGGTATACCGGTCAAACTGGTAAGCGTGCTGGATTTTGACATTGGCTTCAATCATGGCTTGGAGCTGCTCTGCCGTCTTGGTCAACCCCCGCCCGCTGCCTAGCCCGATGAGCTGCTGAAGAAGCTCCCCCTCTTCCAGGCCGAAGGTGACTTCGTCGCGATGAATAAGGGTTTGTGCGAATTGCTCCGGCTGCTGAAAATGTTTCGATGCCAGTGCCAAATTGACGGCCTGCAGAACCGCCGATGTCCTGGATACGGCGCCTTGCTGGAAGGCCGGTCCGTACGGCGAATCCAGCATCACCACCGTATTCACGGTTTTCCCTAACTCTTGAAGCTGTCGTACGACCTCATAGGCAATCACCCCTCCCAGAGAGTAGCCTCCCAAGTCATACGGCCCTTCAGGCTGCACCTGCAGCAGGATATGCACATAATAAGCGGCCATGGCTCCAATGCCTTGAAGTGGAGAACGGCCGGTCATCCATCCCCTCGCCTGAATGCCATAGAACGGACGACGGCTCGTTTGGGCTAGAGCCTGGTACATCTCCACCCCTCCTAAGCCGCCATGGAACCAGAACACAGGCCGCTCATCGCTGCCATGATTCAGCAGGATGAGCTCCGGAAACGGTGTTACATCGATGGCGTGGCCCTTGATATTGCCGCTTGCCAAAGGAGTGGCTTCGGCATAACGCTGTACTGCGGATTGGACCTCTTCCAGCGTCCGGCATTCTTGAAGCTTCATGAGATCGAAGGACGGGTCCAATTCCCTTTGCAGCTCCCTCAGCAGCTGCATCCAAAGAATCGAGTCCATCCCGTATTGGTCCAATGGCGTATTAGGATGAAGCTCCGAAGGGAGCATGCCGAGCAGACGGGAGACGATCTCCGTTACCCTGCCCGCATAGTTGATGGCAGTCTTGGAACTGCCGGCGGTTTCAGCGGCGGCTGCCTTCCCGATGCGTCTGCTGCCGATTGTGTCGGGCAGCGGCCAGCATCGCCTTTGTTCAAACGGATAGGTCGGCAGCGATATCCTCCGGGGCCTTCTTCCCTGATGGAGGAGCTCCCATGGAATGACGGCACCTTCCGTCCACTTCCGGGCCAGAACATCCAGCTTCCTCATCCGGAGCAGCACTTCGAGCTCTTCCGCTTCAACCGGGGCGGACGGTTTGCCAGCAGCACCTGATCCCCGCACTTCCCCGGTGAATAACGGGGCGGTTACTCCGTTCGTTGTGCTTCTATCAAGAAATCCTGCATAGGCAGCCAAGCCGTGCAGTAACTCCTCCCTGCTGTTTACCACGAAAGCGAACCGGGACTCCAGCCATTCCCGGCCAATCTGAAGCGTGTAGGCCAGATCGGGCAGCCGTAAATCCCCGTTACTCCGCACCCAGTCATGCAGCCGCTGCGCGGCTTCAGCCAGACGCTGCTTGTTTTTGGCGGACAGGATCACGACCTGACTCTCACGGGAGTCACCCGTTTCAGATGAAGCTTCCTGGGGTGGAGCATATTCCTCAATGAGCACATGCGCGTTCACCCCGCCAATCCCGTAGCTGTTGATGGCGGCCCGCCGCGGAATCGGCCCGCCATCCCCGGCCTGCAGAGGTTCCCAGCTTTGGTGCTGGCCTGTGATGCGAAACGGACTCTCCTCCAGCGAGATATGAGGGTGGAGCGCAGTGAACCCTTGGACGGCCGGGATGACCCGATGCCGGATGGCCTGAACCGCTTTGATCAGCGAAGCCAGCCCGGACGCCACTTCCGCGTGACCCATTACAGGTTTCAAGGAGCTGATGAAGCAGACAGACTCTTCCGGAGAGTCGGCACTTCCCCTCTCCGCCGCCAGCTCAAGATAACCGGACTTTAAGGCCGCTACCTCAATACCGTCAGCCATCGGGGATGCTATCCCATGTGCTTCGATATACGATACGGTACGCGGATGAATGCCGGAGTCCTTGAAGGCCTGCGCCATGGCCGATTTCATTCCCGCAGCATGGGGCGAGGTGAGGGACATCCCTGCTCCGCCATGCGCCACACCGGTGCCCCGGATGAGCGCGTATACCGGATTTCCGTCCTTCTGAGCTTGGGACAAGGGCTTGATCAGCAGGGCTCCCACCCCTTCGCTGCGCACGAAGCCGTCGGCCTCCGGCTGGAACGATTTCGCTTGACCGCTGGGACTCAGATACCCCATGGCATCAAAGCCGGTGAACCCGACCGGCGAAATGAGCAGGTTCACTGCCCCGACGATCGCCTGCTCGCACTCACCGAGCCGTATGGACCGGACCGCATGGTGCAGCGCCACCAGCGTGCTGGAGCATGCGGTTTCACAGTACTCGCTGGGTCCCTTCAAATCCAGCGCGTAGGAGATCCGATTAGGGATGAGAGAAGGAACCACTCCCGTCATGGCCTGCGGACTGTCTTTGTTGATCGAGACCAGACCCATATAATCACCGGGTCCTGCCGCTACGAAGACGCCGGTTGGACGCTCCGACAAGCTCTTGGGGGCCACACCCGCATCCTCGATCGCCTTCCATACTTCCATGAGCAGCAGCCGCTGCTGGGGATCCATCATCTCGGCTTCCCGCGGAGAGATGCTGAAGAAGAGCGGGTCGAAGTTCTCGACGCCGTTGATGAAGCCTCCCCAGCGGAGTCCGCTGTCTTCAGGCTCCGCAGTGCCCTCAAGCTCCGACCTCCAGTCCCAGCGTTCTACAGGAATCTCATCGATGCAGTTCTTCCCTTCCATCAGGTTATGCCAGAACTCATGCACATCCTCCGCTTTCGGAAACCGGCCGCTCATCCCCACGATGGCGATGGGCTCGGCGGACGCCCCTGCAGCTTCGCCCTTCACCGGAGCGCCTCCGGTTTCTTCCACACCGGGGGCGGCAGGCAGCGGCGCCTTCCCTCCCGGACGCAGACGAATTCTACCGGGAGGAGTTGGAACAGATTCCGCTTCCTCCGCATACTCCGCGAGGACAGAGGCTGCCTCCGTTACCTCTTCTGGGACGTCCGGATCTTCGCCGCCAAAGTGACCGGGGTACTCGGCGATCAGATATTCCGCCACCTCATGAACGGTTGTATATTCGAAGAAAAGGGTAGGCGTCAATTCCAGGTGCAGGTCATCATTCAGCCTGTTGGCAAACTGCGTAAACGAGATCGAATCAAAACCGTAATCGCCCAGCTCCGAATGCACGTCGATCTCTTCCTGTTTCACCATAAGCAGTCTGGATACGGCTGCCGTCAAAAGGGTCCGGACCTGTTCAAGCCGGCCCGCGGCGTCCTGTTTGGCGGCAGGCGCTGTCTTGGTGCGAGCAGGTGCGGACAGCGGGCTGACAACCGGCAGCAGCCTCGGCCGGATTCGTGACAAGCGTCCGACCTGAATCATCACCTGATCACGCCCGGAAGCCCAGCTCCTGTAAAGGGCCTCCATGCCGGTCCGGGTCGGCATAGGGACCGTACCGAGACTCTGCAGCATGATTTTCTCCACCTCGAGGCCGACCTGCATTCCCCCGTCCTTCCAGAGAGGCCAGTTGACGGATAGCATCCGGCCGTGCCGCCGGCCGGAGGCCGTCAGGGAATTGCGATAGACTGCATACGCGTCCAGGAAAGCATTGGCCGCCGAATAGTCGGTCTGCGCCGGATTCCCCATCGCTCCCGCTACGGAGGAGAAGGCAATCATAAAGTCCAGCGGGATCGATTGACTTGCCTCATCGAGCAGGACCAGTCCCTGCGCTTTGGGTGCGATGACCTCGAGCATTTCCGGGACGGTCTTTTTCTGAAGCAGATTATCCCGGATGACCCCCGCTCCATGAATGATGCCATCAAGCTTGCCGTAGTCGATCATAATGCCGCCAATCAGACGGGACACCTGTTCAGCGTCCGTCACGTCCACCTGCCTGTAGTCGACTTGAGCTCCAAGGGCCTGCAGTTGTTCCAGTTCCGCCCGCCGCGCTTCCCCTAGGATGGATCGACCGGTGAGGATCAGCACAGGAGCCTGGACCCGGTCGGAGATTTCCCGCGCAAGGAGCAATCCGATGCCGCCGGCACCGCCGGTCAGGAGATACACGCCACCGTCCTTCCAGGGGAGTTCCGGCTCCATCTCCCTGGTGATCTCGGCCCAGCCGCCAGTCCAGCGCCTGTCTTGACGGTAACGGATGCGCTTATCCAATGGACTATGGCTGCATTCCATCAGCTGGTCCGCAAGCACCGGACCGGCCGCTTCGCTTTCAATGACCTGGCCGACCAGCTTGCCGTTCTCGCTCTGGGCCGCCATGATCAGGCCGGACAACCCGGCCAAGGGCTCTCCGGTTTGCGGCGGAATGACGATTTGCACAAGAACTTTGCCCCGGGACTTCTCGGCTAGAAGAGCTCTTACTTCCTCGAAGATCCGGGTGCAGTGGGCGGCAAACCGTTCTCCCACCGACGCCGGTCCGGCCTCCAGGACCAAGCAGCGTGCACTGCTTAGGCGGCTTCGAAGGTGAGGAACAGAACCGGCACCCGTTTCGCATAAGACAATCAAATGCTTCTCGTAGGCTTGGACCGTCCCTTCCGCTGCGGGCAGCTCGTTCCAGACGGGTTCCAGGAGAAGGACATCGATCGGCTCCGCATCACTTGAAGGCTGCGCCGGGCTTTCCAACGTACGGGTTGAGAAGCCTTTCATTCTTACACAAACCAGTCCATTGTCCCCGATCAGGTCGATATCCAGCTTCTGTACCCGGTCGCCCGGCCTGCTGCCTTCACTATACCGGATAAGCACCCAGGCCTCAGGGGGAAGGTTGCCGTAAATCTCCAGCTCTCCCAGGGCAAAAGGCAGGCCCGGTGTGAGCGTCTCCGAATCCCCTTTACCCGGACGCAGCATTAAGGCAAGTGTAGCCTGCAGGGCGGAATCCATCAGGCTTGGGTGGAGAATGAACCCCTTCCCTGCTTCGGCTGCGGCGTCAGGCAGACATAGCTGGGCAAGCACCCTCCCGTCCTTTGTGTTCACCTGCCGGATCCCCTGGTGTGCCGGACCGTATCCGATTCCCATCGAGGCATACGCATCGTAAATCCGTGCACTTGGCACCGTCTCTTGGCCAAACTCCGCTCGTAAGGCGGCCAGGTCCCAGCTTGGACGGACTTCAAATGAATCCAGCAGGACGCTGCCCTGGCTGTGAAGCTGGGCAGTATCCCCGCCGGACAACGCAGAAGTGGAGACCTCATAATCAAGAGCGCCGCGATCTCCGGAGAAGAGCTCGACATGAACCTCCACAGGCTCCGCTTCGACAACGATCGGCCGTGCCCACACCACATTGCGCAGACGGATGCATTTTCCACCCTCCATATGCAGCCCTGCTCCATGCTCAGCTGCCGCACGGGCCATTTCCAGATAGGCCACACCCGGAAGGACCGGCTGTCCTTTAACGACGTGGTCTCTCAGGAAAAATTCCCTGCCGGTAAAGACCGAACTGAACCGTATGCCCGTGATGTCAGAGATATTGCGCTGCAGCAGAGGATGAAGCGCCCCTGCGGCAGCCAAGCCGGACCCTGTACCGGTGCGGTCATTCTTATTCGCCGGCGGCGGAGTTTCGGACTCGGGCACCCAGTAAGCTTCCCCGGCAAACGGATATGCGGGCAGCGGTATGCGTCCAGGCTGGGTACCGGGATAAAGACGCATCCAGTCGATCCCAAGTCCCTTCGTCCAAAGCTCGAGAAGCTTCGCATAGCTGCCGCGCTCGAACCATTTTCCGAGAAGCTCCTGCATATCCTCATCCGCTTCGAAGAGTGCGACCGTTTCCCGGCCGCGCTTGACCTGTCCCCGGAACAGCCCTTTCACCGGTTGACGACCTTCCGTGAACTCCTGCAGCTTGGCTTCCAGCTCTTGAATGGAGCCCACCAGCACAGCCGCCCGCTCTTCCATCGCCTCCCGCCCTACCTGAAGCGTAAAGGCTATGCCAGGCAGGTCCGCGTCGGTAAAGCGATGCTCCCGGATGACATGCAGCAAACGTTCCGCCTGTGCGCGCAGCCGATCTTCCGTCCGGGCAGACAGCACCACCAGAGCGGGGGGCGTCACACCTTCCGGGGTTCCGGCGCGGAAGCCGGAAGGCGGGTACTCTTCTACGACAATGTGGGCATTGGCCCCGCCTGCTCCGAAAGACGATATCCCGGCGCGCCGAGGCATCTCCTCCCCATGGATCACAGGGCGCTGCCAATAAGCGGTTTCCTGCTGCACCACGAACGGGGTGGATGCAAAATCGATGTTAGGGTTCAGCCCGTGTCCGTGCATGACGTTTTTGACCAGGGTCTCATGACGCAGCTGCAGAAGCACCTTGGTCAGCTGCGCAATACCGGCGGCCGCCTCGGCGTGTCCCACGTTCGATTTCACGGAAGAGATGGCGCAGAAGCCTGTATCCTCCGTGTACTTGCCGAACACGTCCGTCAGGCCCCGGATTTCAATCGGATCACCGAGAGCCGTGCCCGTGCCGTGCGCTTCTATGCAGCTGATGCTCCGGGGGTGAATCCCGCTCCGCTCGAGCGCCTGTTCGATCGCCTGGGATTGTGAAGACGGACTCGGTACCGTATATCCGTTCGTCCGGCCGGCATGGCTGACCGCCGTCCCTTTGATCACCCCATAGATCCAATCCTTGTCACTCACCGCCTCGTGAAGAGGCTTCAGGAATACGGCCCCAACCCCTTCCGAGGGCACATAGCCGGTTCCCCCTTCCCCGAAGGCGCGGCAGCGGCCGTCCGAGGCGCTGAACTGCCCCTGGCACAGGGTAATATACTTGCTCGGATGCAGTGTCAGATTGACTCCTCCTGCGATGGCTGCACGCGACTGCCCGCTGCGGATGCTCTCGCAGGCCAAGTGAATCGCATATAGAGACGAGGAGCAGGCCGTATCCACTGTGAGACTTGGACCCGTAAAGTTCATGAGATACGAGACGCGGTTGGCGATGGAGAACATCTGGCTCGTCGCCAGATAGGCCTCCGTGCCGGACCTGTGGGCGGCGTCCGCCATATGCAGCTGATAATTGTTAAACGTAGCGCCGACGAAAACGCCGATGCCGCTGCCAAGGCCTTCCCGTTTTAGCCCGTCCCGGGTGTAGCCCGCATTCTCCATGCAGGCCCAGGCGGTTTCGAGAAACAGCCGTTCCTGCGGATCCATATACATGGCTTCCTTTGGCGAGATATTGAAGAACAGCGGGTCAAAATGCCGGACACGCTCCAGGAAGCCTCCCCATTTGCTGTAGCTGAGCCCTTGCTCCACCGCTTTTTTCCGGTCCTCCTCGAAGAAGCCCTCAAGCGGCCATCGGTCCCGCGGAATCTCTTCGATGCAATCCCGGCCTTCGTAGAGGTTGTTCCAGAACTGCTCGAGCGTGTCGGCTTTCGGATAACGTCCCGCAACGCCTACAATGGCTATATCCACAGGCTCCGAGGCAGAACGGGCTGGAAGCTGCAGCGGGCTGGGGACGAATTCGAGTGCAGGCCCATGAATATCCGCCCTCGGAACAGGGGCTGAACTTCTCTCCGCAGCCGGCAAGATGGAGAGCGACGGGCCATTGGCCCTCGGCGCGGGATCCTCAGCCTGTGCGGAGGCGGATGAGAAGCCGGTAGTCACATCCGCAGCCTTATAGGTCTCAGCGAGATAAGTGCCGAGAGCTTGAATGCTGTTATACTGGTAGAACAGCGTGCTGTCCGAACGGCCGATCCACTTCTTCAGCTGCTGATTCAGCTGGGTGATCATCAGAGAATCCAGCCCCAGTTCCTCGAAGGAGGCACCATCTTCCATACGATCATACGGAATGCCGGTAACCTCCTGCAGGAGCTCTTTGAGACGTTCGGATGCCGCTTGGACCGTAAGGAGCGGACCCGGTCCCGCCGAAGGGACCGGCTCGGCAGCAGCGCTGACTTCCACCAAGGGCTGCAGCGTAGGCCTTATCGCTTTCTCTTCACTTTCCGCAGGCCGGGATTGAGCCCCGGATCCCCCGGTCCCTGCCCGAGCCCGGAACGACTCCGTGACAGGGAACGGGGGTTCCTCTATCCCCGCATCCTGCATCGACTCCGCTCTCTTCCCGGCGCCGGATCTCTTCACCCAATAGATGTCCCTGGCGAACGGGTAGGTTGGCAGCCTCAGCTTGCCCGGCTTCCTCTTCCCGAAGAGCGAACTCCAATCGGGCTCGTACCCCTGGCAGTAGAGATCCGCAAGCGCCAGCAGCGTCTCCCGGTAAGCTGCTTCCTCATTGCGCTGGGCATGACTGCGGATCATCAGCTCCTCCATGTACTGCCGGATGGCTTTCTGCCCGGTGAATTCCCGCGGCACCCGTCCCTTGAAGAGGTTCGGCAGCCGCTCGCCGGCCAGGACCATCTCGCACGCAACCAAGGCATCCTGCCGCTCCTGGATCACCACCGCGCAGCGGTAAGCAAAGTGCTGCCTGCCCTGCAGCAGCGTATAACTCATCCCGAGCAGATCAGCGTCCCCCTGCGCCGTCGGCATTACCGCCGCCAGGCTCCGGACTTTCTCCTGCAAGGCCTCTTCCGTCTTGGCCGATAATGCCAGCAGATAATAAGGCGGTCTCCCCTGTTCCACAAGCGCAGGGTCGCCCGGTTTCCCCTCATAGCTTTCAAGCACCATATGGGCATTGGTTCCGCTCATGCCGAAGGCACTGACCGCCCCGGTCCGAACCCTGCGGCCGCCGGCCTCCCATACCTTCCCTTCCTTATTGACATAGAACGGACTGCCCTGCCAGTCCATATAGGGGTTCTCCTGCTCGCAGTGCAGGCTGGCCGGGATGTAGCCATGCCGCAGCGCAAGCACCAGGTTCATCAGGCTGACGAGCCCCGATGCGGCAAAGGTATGTCCGAAGTTCGTCTTGGCGGAGGTAAGGGCGCAGTAGGCCTGCTTGTCGGTGTATGCCTTGAAGGCTTGATTCAAGGCATTGATCTCTACGGGATCCCCCAGCTTGGTCCCGGTTCCGTGAGTGACGATGTATTCGATCTCCTCGGGACGAATCCGGTACCGGTCGTAGATTTCCCTGTACAGGCGGGCCTGCGCCACCCCGCTTGGAGCCGTGATGCCATTCGTTTTGCCGTCATAGTTGATGCCGCTGCCGCGAATGACGGCATAGATCGGATCCCCGTCCGCTTCGGCCTGCGACAGCCGCTTGAGTACAACAACCGCTGCCGCTTCCCCGGGCACCGTGCCGTTCGCGCGCCCGTCGAAGGCATAGCACTTGCCGTCCGGCGACACAATGCCTGCCCGGCTGATTCCTTCATAGGCGTCAGGGGTCAGCATCAGGTTCACACCGGCGGCCAGCGCCGTATCGCATTCTCCGTTTCGCAGGCTCAGGCAGGCCTGATGCGCCGCAACCAGCCCCGAAGAGCAGGCGGTGTTAATCGCCATATTGGGACCTGAAAGGTTCAGCACATAGGAGAGCCGTGCAGCCAGTATGGCCGTATGCGTCGAGGTGAGATTGCCTTGACCTCCGGCGAGCAGCTGATAATCCCCTTCTTCGACACCAACGAACATGCCGATTCGGCCTTCCCTGATCTGTGCGGTTCCGTATCCCGCATCCTCCAGGGCCTTCCACGACTCCTGAAGCAGAAGGCGCTGCCGGGGGTCCATGGTCTCGGCTTCCTTCGGGGGAATATCGAAGAACAGCGGATCGAATTCCGCCACGCCCGGCAGGGTGCCGCACCAGCGGCAGTGGACCCGCCCGGACTCCTCTTCCTTCCCGCCGGCGTACCGGCGCCAATCGAACCGCTCGACCGGAACCTCCTGTACCGCATGAATGCCCTCGGCCAAGATCCTCCACATCTCGTCCGTGTCCCTGGCCCCAGGGAACCGGCCGCTCATGCCGATGATCGCGATCGGCTCATCAAGTGGGCTGGCGGCCGCAGTATTTCTTCGTTTCATCCGGCGGAATGCCGCCCGCCCCTCCCCTGAGGAAGCGGCCGGAGGCACATGGAGGTCGGCCGGAGCAGGAGCCGGTTCCCGGTAGAAGGCCTGCACGGCCTCCAAATGCTCTGCAGTAAAATAGCCCGCCAAGCTGTGGATCGTCGAGTTCCCGAAGAACACGGCAGGGGTGATGTCCATACCGAAATGCCGGGTGAGCACCTCGGCAAAGGCGGCCAGCAGAATGGAATCGTACCCGAAATCCGCAAGATTGTCGCGCTCATCCAGCTTGTCCCGCGAGATCTTCAGCTGGCTGCTGATCAGCTCCTTCAAGTCCCTTTCCAGGCACTGCTCGAGGCTCATTCCCCGGTAGACCTCACGCCAGCCCCTGCCGGCCTCCATGCGTTCCGGCAGCGGCACCGAAGGGATCTCGTTCTCTGCCGGCAGCCCGAGGAACCGCACTACCCGGGTACGCTGACCCGCCAGCACCAGATGCTGCGTGTCTTCGGGTTGCGACAGGGCCCGATCGAGCAGCTCCATGCCCTCCGCCGCTTCCAGAAGACGCTGGCCGCTCGATTTCAGATACATCTGGGTCGAACTCTCGTCGGTGAAGCCCATTCCCCCATCCTTCCACAGCGGCCAATTCATCACGACCGTTCTTCCGGGAAGGCCGCGCTCTCTGCGGGTTCGGGCATAGGCGGTTTGGAACCGATTAGCGGCCGCATAATCGCAGGAACCAAAGTCGCCCAGAACCGCGGCCGACGAGGAAAAATAACACACAAAGTCCAGCGGCTCCTCCTGAAGCAGCTCATCCAGAATAAGAGTGCCTGCAATCTTGGGTGAGAGAACCTGTTCCGCTTCCTCTATGGTTTTCTCCAGGACGGTAAGCCCGCTGGTCACTCCCGCAGCATGAAGGATCCCATGGATGGGGCCAAAACGCTCTCTGGCCGTCTGCAGCCCCTTCTGCATCTCGGATCGATCACCGATGTCCGCCTGCACATACAGTACCCGGCTGCCTGTGCGCTCCAACGCGGCGATTCGGCTGCGCTTCTCTTCCGTCAACGGCGACCTGCCGGTAAGGATCAGATTCACTTCCTGCCTGCCTGCCACATACTCAGCAGTCAGGAGGCCCAGCCCCCCGCATCCGCCGGTCAGAAGATAAGTCCCGCCCGGTCTCCAGACGCTGATACCCTGATCCGGCGTGGTCGGGGTGATCCGGCCGACATGTCTCCGGCCCTCCTGATACAGCACGCCGGGAACGTCTTGAATCCCGAGCTCCGCCAGCAGGTGGGGAAGTGCTTCAGGCAGCCCCCAGGAGCGTTCCCCCTGCCTGTCGACAGCCGCCGCAGATGCCCGGACCTGCGGCAGGACCAGGCTCAATGAGCGCACGATGCCGATCCAGGATTCCAGATAGCAGCGCTGGAGAGGATTCTCGAACCCGCCGGCCAAGAGCAATCTGGCAGGCTTCAGTTTGGCGAGGGACAGCGCCTTCACCAAGGAGAAGACGGCATGATAGTCCGCCGACAGCCCCGGTGCTTCCAGCGGCCAGAGATAGAGGACCGCGTCAATGTTCGGATGATCCGTCCCGATGCTCTGCAGTGCGCTGGTATAGGAAGCGGCATCCGCTGTGTTCAAGCCATAGTCATGCGGGGAATACTGGACATCTTCCGAATCCCGAGAAATGAAGATGAGTTCGGTCTCCGCCCGAAGGGACCGGACCGCTTCACGCACCGCCTCCTTGTTCTGCGCCTCCGACACGAAGCAAAGAAGGGTCTTCGCGCGCAAAGCAGGCGAAGCCGCCAAAGCCTGCTCCTTCCATGTCTCCCGGAAGGTCATCAGCTCGAAGGGCTCCGCCGACCGGGACGAGTCCGAATTCCTTACCGCCTCTTTCGTCCGATGCCCTGTCTGGGAGTCCAGCCGGAGCACGGCCTTCCTGGCGGCTGGCCTGCCTTGCGCCGCCGGTTTATGGACAGAGGAGACCCAATAGGTATCCCTGGCAAAAGGATACCCCGGCAGTTCGGCAGTCCGTGGATCCGCCCATCCGTAGAGCGCCCCCCCATCCAATGCATACCCTTGGCAGTAGAGGTCCGCCAAGGTGCACAGGGCTTCACGGTAGGAGCTGTCCTGCCCCATCAAGTCCGCGGCACCGGCAAGAAGCTCATCGCGAACCTTCTGCAGCAAAGGCTGGCCCGCGAAGTCGCGCGGTACGATCCCGTCGAACCGGCTCGCCAGCCGGCCCCTGCTGCCGCTGCCTCTCAGGGCCGTGACCGCATCCTGCCCGTCTCTTACAACGACCGCAGTGCGGTACCCGAAGTGATGCCTTCCTTCGATCAGCGTGTACGCGATATCGAGCAGTTCGCGGGGAGTGCGCTCCCTGCCGCGGCACACTTCGATCAAGTCACGGACCTTGTCATCCAGCGCTTCCTGCGTTTTGGCGGAGAGAACAAACAGGAAGAACGGGGGCCAGGCAGCGGGCTGTTCCGTTCGTTCCCCTGCATAGCTTTGCAGCACCATATGTACGTTGGTGCCGCTCATGCCGAACGCACTGACAGCCCCGGTCCGGGGGCCTTCCGGCCGCTCCGGCCACGGTCTGCTCTCCTTGTTGACATAGAACGGCGTGTCCTGCCACGGGATGAAATCATTCTCCTCTTCCACATGAAGACTCGCCGGTACGGTCTCGTACCGGAAGGCCAGCACGAGATTGATCAGGCTTACCAGGCCGGATGCTGCGAAGGTATGCCCAAGGTTCGTCTTATTGGAAGTAACAGCGCAGGATCCCCGCTCGGAGGTATATTCCTTGAAGGCCTGGTGGAGTGCATTCATCTCAATCGGATCCCCCAGCCTCGTGCCTGTTCCATGAGTCACCACATATTCGATCTGCGCCGGGTCTACGCCGGAACGGGTATACACGGACTTCAGCAGCTCGGCCTGGGCGGATCCGCTCGGAGCCGTTATGCCGTTGGTTCTCCCGTCATAATTGAGCCCGCTGCCGCGGATGACCGCCAGAATCCGATCTCCGTCCGCTTCCGCCTGCGATAACCGCTTCAGCACGACGACCGCAACGGCTTCTCCCGGTACAAGGCCGTTGGCGCGCTGATCGAAAGCATAGCAACGTCCATCCTTGGACAGCATCCCCGCTTGGGTCATCCCAATATAGGGCTCCGGTGTCAGGAGCAGGTTCACCCCTGCGGCCAAAGCCGTATCGCATTCGCCGCTGCGGAGGCTGAGGCACGCCTGATGCGCGGCGGCAAGCCCCGAGGAGCAGGCCGTATCCAAGGCCAGAACCGGGCCCGAAAGGTTCAGAAAGTACGACAGCCTCGCCGCCAGGATGGCGTTGTGGTTGGAGGTAATGCTTCCCTCCCCGCCCGTAAGCCGCTGGTAATCGCCTTGCTCGGCCCCGACGAACATGCCGACGGTGGAGGACTTCAGCCTGGAAGCGCCATACCCTGCATGCTCGAGCGCCCTCCAAGCCTCCTGGAGGAGCAGCCGCTGCCGGGGGTCCATCTCTTCCGCTTCCTTCGGTGAGATTTCAAAGAACAGCGGATCGAATTCACCGGCACCGGGAATGCATCCGCACCACCTGCCGTCCGTTTTTCCCGGTGACTTCCCGCTTGCGTAGTACTCCTCCCAGCGGAACCGTTCCGGAGGGATCTCACCTACAGCGCTCTTCCCTTCGGCCAGGAGGGTCCACAGCTCTTCCACGGTTCTGGCTCCGGGGAACCGGCCGCTCATTCCGATGATGGCGATAGGTTCCGATGGCTCGTCAGCTGCCCCGTGTCTTGCGGGCCGGGCCGGCCGCCGTTCCGTTGTCCTCCGGACGGATGAGGATGCAGCCTCGGCAGGACCCGCCTTCGGCTCCCGGTAGAACAAACCGAGCGCGGTCTCATGCTCGGAAAGAAAATATTCGATGATCTTGTCGATCGTCGGGTGGCCGAAGAAAAGAGAGGGTAAGACCTCGATGTCCCAATGCTTCGTCAGCACAGCGGCCAACCGGGCGAGGCTGATGGAGTCAAACCCGAAGTCCGCCAAATTTTCTTCCGGGTCGAGCTGTTCCGGAGCGATGCACAGCAGCTGGCCGATCTGGCTTTTCAGATCCCATTCCAGGGACTGCTTCAGGCTGAATCCCCGCATTTGCTCGATCCAGCCTCTGCCGGCAGAGGCTGAAGAGACACCTGCAGCCGCCGAAGCCTCCTGTTCTCCTTCCAGTGCCCGGGACTCGATATCCGCGTCCTTCGTCTGTCCCTTCCTTCCCTGAACATGCTCTCCGATGAAGTATCGTTCTCCGGCAAACGGATACACGGGAAGCGAGATCCGGCAGGGGGTCTCCTCGCCGTACAGGAGATCCCAGTCCCAATCCCCACCGCTCGCCCACCACCGGGCTATAGCATCCGGGTCTGGTTCCCCGCTGCCTGGTTTCAGGATTTCGACCGTTACCTGTCCAGACTCCGATTGGCTGCCAGTCTTCCTTCTTCCGATATATACCTCCATGCTCTCCGTGTCTTCCAGATACTCCCGGAGCTTCCGCTGCAGTTCCTCCAGAGAACCGGCGAGCACAGCCAGACGCGCTTCCATTGCTTCCCGCCCTGCCTGAAGCGTGTAAGCCAGACTGGCCAAAGAGCCCGACGGTTCCTGCTCCTCCCGGAGCCATTCCAGCAACTCTTCGGCCTTCTTCCTCAGGCGCTCCTCCGTCTTGGCCGACAAGGGAATGATGGCCGGATGTTCCGGAGAGTATGTGATACCGGGACGCTTGGCGGCAGGTGTCACGTATTCTTCCAGCAGTACATGGGCGTTCGAGCCGCCCGCCCCGAAAGAGGAAATACCGGCCGTTCTCGGTACGGCCTGCCGGACTCCATGGATCACAACCTCGGGTTGCTTCCAGGGCTCCAGCTTTTGCTGGACCACGAAAGGGGTCCTGCCGAACGGAATGTTGGGATTCGTTTCTTCCGCATGAAGACTGGGCACCAGCATCCGATGCTTCATCTGTAGGATAATCTTCGTCAGCCCCGCTATGCCGGCGGCAGCCTCCAGATGCCCGATATTGGATTTGGCCGAGCCGATGGCACAAAATCCGGTGTCCTGTGTATCCTGGGCAAACGCCCGGGTCAGCCCCGTGATTTCAATGGGATCCCCAAGCTCTGTACCCGTGCCGTGAGCTTCCACATAACTCACACACCTCGCATCAACGCCTGCCTGATCCAGCGCTGTACGGACGAGCTCCGCTTGGGCAATGGGGTTCGGCACGGTGTACCCATTGGTTTTGCCGCCATGATTGACACTCGTGCTCCGGATCACGGCATGAATGGGATCTTGATCCAGAAGAGCGCGGGACAAGGGCTTCAGCAAGACCACACCGACGCCTTCGCCCGGCACGAATCCATTGGCGCCCTTGCCGAAGCTTCTGCATTTCCCGTCCTTCGAAAGCATGTTCTGCCCGGACAAGAGCGAATAATTCGAAGGATGAAGATACAGATTCACCCCGCCTGCCAAAGCCATCTCGCATTCTCCCCGGTGCAGGTGCCCGCAGGCTTCATGAATCGCCGTCAGCGAGGAGGAGCACATCGTATCGACCGGCAGACTCGGACCGCTTAGGTTGAGGAAATAGGATACCCGATTGGCAACAGAGCTGAAGGAGGTATAGGGATGGGCTGTATCCCCCCTCTCCCACAAGCCCGGACCATACAATTCGTACCCCGTTTTCGTAATGCCGGCGAATACGCCGACCCGGCGGTTGTGCTTCAGCGCAAGCCGCTGCCTGGTGTAGCCGGCATCCTCGAGCGCTTCCCAGCAGGATTGCAGGAACAGGCGTTCCTGAGGGTCCATGTTCATCGCTTCCCGCGGGGAGATGTGGAAGAACAAGGGATCGAAGTCCGCATAGCCTTCCAGGAACCCTCCCCACCGGCTGCAGCTCATGCCGTACGCAGCCGCCTCCTCCGGATCCGGATGGTAGAACCCGTCGAGGGACCAGCGCTCTTCCGGGATTTCCGTAATGCAGTCTTTTCCCGCTTTGAGATTCTCCCAGTACGCCCTGAGGTTGCGGGCCTGCGGATAAGTTCCGCTCATTCCGATGACGGCGATCGGCTCCCATGTTCCTTTCGGAGACTGTATATCCGCCGCAGCGGCAGCGAAAGCTCCGGTGCGGCCTTTCCTTAAGGAAACCAAGTGAGGGAACGGTTCTTCGCCGGCTGCTGCCGCCCCCGCACCATCCCGCGAAGCTTGGGTCGGTCCCGGCAGATCTGCCCAGCGCATGCAGGCTTCGGGATACGACGAGCTCAGATAGTCGGCGAGTTCGCCCAAGGTTTGGTATTCGTAAAACAAGGTTTTGGACAGGTCTCCGAACACCTTCTCCAGCTTCTGATTCAATTGGTTGATCAGAAGGGAATCGATGCCGTAGCTTTCGAGCGGTTCGTGCAGATCAATCTTGGAGGGCTCTAGGGCGGTTGCCTCTCCGAACAGCAGCCGGAGGCACTGTCCTGTCCCCTCCTTCAGGTAAGCGGGTACTATGGTTGCGTCGAAAGCTGCACGGACACCGGAAGCCGCCCTCTCGCCCCAGGAGAGCAGCTCATCCCGCAGAAGATCCGCATTCCGAGGAATAACCAGCACCTGCTGACTTCCCAGAGCCAGTGCCTGGTACATGGCCTGCAGACCCTGCTCTGTCTCCAGGGCCGTCATCCCCCACTGCTGCAGCATCCGCTGCTCATCCGCCTGCATGCCGCCTTCCTTCCACAGTGGCCAGTTGATGGAAAGCGTATGTCCTTGGCGTTCGCGGGCAGATACAAGCGTATTGCGATAAGCCGCATAGGCATCCATGTAAGCATTGGCCGCCGCATAGTCCGCCTGTCCCGGGTTCCCGACCGCGCCGGCGAGCGAGGAGAACAGGACGAAGAACTCAAGCGGTGTCCCTCTGCTGGCCCGGTCCAGATTCACCAGCCCCGACACCTTCGGAGCCAATACCCGGCGCAGCTCCTCTTTCGTTTTGTTCAGGATATAGCTGTCGCTAACCGTTCCGGCACTATGAAGAATGCCGTGAATCTTCCCGAAGTCCTTGAGGATGGACTGCACGAGTTCTTCCGCTTCGTCGCTGCGGGATAGGTCGGCTCGCCTGTATTCCACTACGGCACCGGTTTGTCTGAGAAGCGTAATCTCCTTCTCCCGGTCCGGGTTCAACGCCGAGCGGCCGGCGAGGATCACGACCGGCCGTTCCGTCTGCCTCACGATCTCCCGTGCAACGATCATACCCAGGCCCCCGGCCCCCCCGGTAATCAAGTACACTCCTTGCTCTCTCCAAGGCAGAGGGGCTCGTACAGGAACATGCTCTTCTTCCATCCAGCCCGCAGTCCAACGCTTTCCGTCCTTGTAACGGAACCTGCCCAGGCCGGAGAACCGGCCGTTGTCCTGCAGAAGCCGGCCGAGCGCCTCTGCCGTCACCTCCGTTCCGGCTTCGATCAGTTGAGGAATCAGGCGGGGCTGTTCTGCCTGTGCCGTCCTCAAGTAAGCATACAGACCGGAGAGGGGCTGATGCTCCTCCCTGCGGGAGAGGGGGAGGACGACCTGGAGCAGCACCCTTCCCTTCGGCAAGCTCTTCAGCAGACCTTGGACCGTTTCATGCACCTGTTCCGTGCAGTGCTCGAAGAAATGACCGGCCGGCGTCCAAGGATCGTGCAGACGTACGATTTCGATTCCCTTCATGCGCCCCTTCATGCGCCCCTTCATGCGCTGCTGGAGCTCATCCGCAGCTGCCTCATCCCAACCGAACAGCATGACGATGTGCCGGTCATACGCAGATTCCGCCCCGTCTCGCGATAGCTCCGCCTCCCTCCAATAGGGCTTGAACAGGGAGACGGGAATGTCCGGCCGGCCCTGCTCTCCAGCTGACATAGGATGCACTTTCAACCTTTGACCTCTCATACGGTAACCTCCCCTAGCGGTATGGACGGCTGCTGGACACTCAGTCCTTGCGGCTGCGTCATGCGGACGGCCAATCCCCTGAGCCGCAAATAAACGAGCCCCTCTTCATCGCAAAAATCCAGATCGAATTCATGAAGCGAATCTGCTGCGCCTTTATACGTAATAAGAACCCAGCCTTCCGGCACGCTTGCTCGTGACACTTCCACTTCCTCCAGTGAGAAAGGCAGGACCTCCGGCTGGCCTGCCTCCGGCAGCCGCCCTGCGGTCAACAAGCAGGCGGATACCTGCAGCACGGCGCCTGCGACGGAAGGAGATAAGCCCCAGTCCTGCTTCGCCTTCTCCCGGGAGCCGGGGAACCGCACCTTGGCGAGCACCTGCTCCCTCCCGGCGTACAGCTCCCCAATGTCCGGATACTCCCCTTCGAGGCTCCCCAGGGCTGCACGTTCACATTGGGATAGCAGCCCAGCCAGATCAAGACGCTCAGCGGTGATGATATCGGCCGAGGCTCTTCCCTGACTGAAGACGACCGCATCTCCCCCCGGGGGAGAACCGCTGTAGATCTCGTAAGACACGGTACCGTCCGGTTCCGGGAGAATCTCGATATGCAGGGTGAGCTCTTCCACGCCCAGTCCCTGCAGACTCCCCCAAACGACCTGACGGAGGCGGATGGCTCCCGCCTCTGCGAATGCGCCTCCCGCATGCAGCAGAGCCGCCCTTGCCATCTCCAGCATGGCCAGCGCCCCCGCCCCGCGGCTGTTCCGGACACTCCGGGGTACGAGGCGAAGGCCATCGCGGCTGAACATCGAACTGTAGCGCAGACCCGTGAGGTCAGAGGTATTCCGGTGCAGCAGGGGATGAAGTACGGCCGGCCGTTCCGCCGGGATCTGACTGTGGACCGCGTCCGCCTCATTCTTCTCCACAGGCACCCAATACCGCTCGTCCGCAAAGGGGTATGTCGGCAGAGATACGATGTGATACTGCCCGTCAGCAAACAGGGGGCCATAGTCGAGCGAATATCCCTGCACAAACAGCTCGGCTGCCGTCGAGAGCAGCTCGAAATATTCACTTGCGCTCTCGGTTTTCTGACTCTCCAGAATGCACTGATTGCCGTACCGCCTTAAAGAAAGCTGCTCCCGCCGATCCGGGTCAGGACGTTCGGAAACGAAGAGCTGCGGTGTTCTGCCGTGAGAAAGCCACTGCTTCAAAAGCAGGCTGAATTCACTTAATCCGCTTACGACACAGGCCAGACGGCAGGAGAACTGCTTTCTCCCGAGCAGCAGGGTGTAGCTCACGTCTGCGCAGTCTGCCTCCCGGTTCTCCTGGGCGTAGTCCATCCACTGCAAGGCCAGGCTGCGCAATTGCTCCGGCGTGCGGGCGGACAGGACCATCGGATATCCGGGCTTCCCGGCATGTGTTCCCACCCTGGCGGGTGCTTCCTCCAGAACGATATGGGCATTGGTGCCGCTGAAACCGAAGGAGCTCACCACGGCGCGCATGCGCTCGTGTGCCTCTGTTTCCCAAGGCCGGAGTTCCGTATTGACAAAGAACGGGCTGCCGTCGAACGGGATGTTCGGATTTCCATTCTTGAAGTGGAGCGAGGGTGGTATCAGCTTATGCTTCATCGCAAGGAGGATCTTCAGTATCCCCGCTACTCCGGCTGCATGAGCGGCATGCCCGATATTCGTTTTGATGGAGCCGATCGCGCAGTATTTCTTCCGGACGGTATATCGCCGGAATGCCCGGGAGATCGCCTGATACTCGATCGGATCCCCCAGCTTCGTCCCCGTTCCATGGGCTTCCACGACCTGGATGGAGTCCGGGTGAATGCCGAAGGTATCGTAGACGCTGCACACCAATCTCTCCTGGGAAGCGGCGCTCGGTGCCGTAATCCCGTTGGTCGTACCGTCCTGGTTGATCCCCGATCCCCGGATGACCCCATGGATCAGGTCGCCATCCCGCTCAGCATCGGAGAGCCGCTTGAGCACCAGCACTCCAATGCCCTCGCCAGGAATGAACCCGTCAGCCCGCTCGTCGAAGGTATAGCTGTGACCGGTCGGCGACAGCATACCGGCTTTGTTCGTGCTGAGATAATACCAGGGTGTGGATTGTACGAAAACCCCTCCGGCCAGGGCCATCCCCATTTCGCCCGCCCATAGGCCTTGGCAGGCGAGATGTACGGCGACCAAGGAGCTGGAGCAGGCCGTGTCCACAGCGACAGCCGGACCCTGAAGATCGAGATAATACGCGATCCGGGCGGGGATAACGGAGCCCGCGTTGCCCCAGAAGGACTGCGGCGGTGCTTGTTCGCCGGCCAGCCGGGCATAGTCGCTGCCCCCGCCCAGGCACCCGACATACACGCCGCACTGACGGTCCTTCAACCGATCGCCGGTGTAGCCGGCGTCCTCTAACGCTTTCCAGGATTCTTCCATAAAGAGCCGCTGCTGCGGATCCATGAAGCTCGCTTCCAGTGCGTTGATATGAAAAAAGGAAGGATCAAACCGGTCGATATCCTCCACGAAACCTCCGCGGTCACAGTAGGAGCTGCCTTCCGGATAATAGGCGGATAAATCCCAACGCGGCGACGGGCCGATTAACTCGGCCCCCTGTGCAAGATGCTGCCATAACTCCCTCAGGGAGTCGGACCCCGCGAACCTTCCGCTCATGCCGATGATGGCAATGGGCTCTTTGGCGGATGGCGCTGCGGACGAAGGAAGCGGCGCCTCCGCAGGCCCCTCGGCATCGGCACGCGTCCCGGGGCGCTCCGGCTCCGCTGCCGTCCGGCTTGCGGCCCGGTTCATGAGCGCGGCTTGGCCCGCTTCCGGCGCCGCTTGCTGACGGGCCAGGGCTTGGGCTGCAGGCTCCCGGTGCTCCGCAAGGATATAGGCACTCAGGCGGGCAACCGTGCTGTAATCGAACAGGCTGGTGGTATCCAGGTCGATATCCATCGCCTGATTCAAGACCTGCACCAGGTTCACACCGATGATGGAATCCAGCCCGTAATCCGAAAAGGACTCTTCATCGTCGATTTCCCGGGCATCGACTTTGAGGGCTTCCGACAGCTTGTCCAGGATGGTCTTCCTTACCAGCTCTTCGAGCAGGCCCCCCGTCAGTTCAGCCTCCCCGCGCACGGCTTCCCGTACCGTATTTGACTTTGGCATTGCCGTAGGTGAGACTGCGGTGCGGGGGACCTGCGGGAGAGTCCCTTTGCTTTTGACCACATCCTCTTCCCTTCCGGCCTTCACCGTTGTGCGAATGACCCCGTCGCTTGCCGCCGCAATAATCTGCTGACCCCAATCGTGCGCAGCCTGCGCAGGGAACAGGACCGGGCCGAATCCTTCGGAACCCAGCACTCTTTGCCAATCCTTAGGGTAAAGACCGGGGGAGCCCGGAATACGGAGCGCCTGGTCCTCCGCAAGCCACCAGCCCTCGAGAAGCCCAAAGGTCAAATGTGTCAGAAGGCGGTTGTCACTGAGCTCATTGAGCAGCAGCATGCCGGCCGGCTTTAAGAGACTCTTGGCATGCCTTATTGTCCTGCGGATATTTCGGGTGGCATGCAGCACATTGGTGGCCACGGCGACGTCGAACACGCCGGTCGGACCTTGGGAACCCGGGAACGGCTCTTCAACGTTATACAGCTTGTAAGTCAGATAAGGATGGTCCGGACCGTAGGTTCGCTCGGCATGATGCAGGAAGGCCTTCGAGATGTCCGTATAGCAGTACTCCTGAATATGTGCCCGGTAAGGCCTCAGCTTCTCGAAGAGCAGGCTGCTGGTTCCGCCGGTGCCCGCCCCAATCTCAATGATCCGTATGGCGGTCTCCGGATTGCCCTTGATCCGCTCTTCCAAATAAGCGAGCAGCAGCTCGGCCAGGACTTCATTGAAATAATCTGCAACCGGGTTATTCTTGTAGATTCCCTCTACTCGCTCCATAGAGGAGTTAGGAAACATAATATCGGTAGCCGGCTTCCTGCCGCTCAAAATGTCCGGCAGGCAGCGAAGCGTGCTTTCCACCAGCCGGACCCAAGGCCTCAAGCTGGCATCGCTGAGCCATAAAGGGCTCTTCCGCTCCCATTCCTCCCACAGGTCTTCGGGCTGCCCCGGGCGGCCCTGGCTGATGACCGGCCCCTCCTCACGAACCTGGAGGAATCCGCTGCCGGCCAGAACACGGATGCTTTCCGCCAGCCAACTGCCGTACTTGTCCTGTATGCCTGCCGCTGCCCGCAGCTCCTCAATCTCCGAGCTCTGGGACCGGCCCATTCCCATCGTCCACAGCTCAGAGAGCACCATTCTGCAGAGCAGATCCTGCAGGCCATGCCCCGTTGACGTGCTTTCCTGAATCCTTCGCAGAACGTGCCCCTGATCTGTCAGCCGGTTCCGTATGCCCGGAAGCGGGAAGGAATCGGTGCCCGGCCGGATGTCCAGCCGATCGTTCGGGTTCAGCCCTTCCAGCGGCAGAGGCTTCGTGGTATGGAGCATCGCCAGCTGGTTCAAGGGGCCGGCTAACAGGGTCTCCAGTGCCTTCATTCCTGCCGGTGGCTCAATGAGACCGATTCCGATCCGGGCCAGCTGCTGCACGCTTGCCGATGCGGCTGCTTCTTCGCTGCTCCAATACCCCCAGTTCATCACCTTCACCGGGCAGGTCCACTCCCGGGCGAGCCGGTGTGCAAAGGCGTCCTTGAACGTGCAGCCCGAAGCATAGGGGCTCTGACCCGGATTCTTGATGAAGGAGATCAGCGAAGAAAAATACAGAACAAAATCCAAAGGCTCTTCATGGAAGACCTGGGCCATGCGTACGCTGGTATCGACTTTGGCCGACAATCCTGCCCGAAACCGGTCTTCGTCCAGCTCCGTCAAAGGGATATCGGTCAGTACCATGGCGGAATGCACAATGCCGTGGATACGGCCGTAATCCTGCTTGATGATCCGGTAAGCGTTCTCCAGTGCCGCCGGATCAGCCGCATCCGCGGCTATATAATGCGGCTTCGGACCCATCCGCGATAATTTCTCGAGCTCCGAGCGAATACCGGCATCCGCCTTTCTGCGGCCGAGCCAGATGATCTGCGCCCTATAGGTGCGGATCATGTATTCGCTCCAGGCTTTCCCTACGCCCCCGGCTCCGCCGATAACCACATACACGCCGCCTTCACGGTACCGTGTCGCCGTCCAGTCCTCATCCGGGGAGCGGACCGGAATAAGCTGGTGTCTATACCATTCCCCGCCCCGGTACGCCCAAGGATGTCCGCGATGGTCAGCAGGCAGGGTGAGGATATCCCCCAGCGGCCACTCGCCGTTGTCCCCCAGGTCTGCAATCCGTATACTCCACTGCGGGAATTCCTTCGCCATGGAACCCAACAGTCCATGCAGGCCCGCATGTGTCGGATGGACCGGATCTGTACGGTGTACAGGGAGGGTCTGGAAAGTAACCAGCGTCCACCCCAGGCTTTGAGCTGCATAACCTGCGGCAAGCAGGGCTTGAATGAGACGGAAGCAGGCGATCACCCCGCTCTCCTGCTCCTCGATCATCCGCTCGTCCGCAGCGGTGAGAGAGGTCCCCGCAGGAGCGATCCAAACGATATGATCGATCCGTCCCAAGGCGTTGAGCCTTCGGGTCAGTGCTTCCATCGAATCCGCAGGCTGTATGCTCAGTGAAGCGGACCCGGAATAGATGGCTTGCAGCGATTCCAGCTGACGGCCCGCTCCCCCAATGATCAGCACGCTGTCTTCCGACCGTGGGAAGCGGCTGCCCGCTCCTGGAGTTACCGGTTCCCATACCGGTTGAAGGATCAGATTACCGGAAGGGGGCTGAACCGTCGATGCGGGACGGTCGTACGCCCCACTCCCGGCGGAAGGCTCCCCTGCCGGCGACCGCAGGGTGAAGCCTCTCATGGACACGCAAATCCGTCCCCCCTCGTCGCATAAATCGATATCGTACTTGACACTTTCCCCCCCGCGGCTGGCATCGTCCCCCTGTCCCTCCCGCTCTGACATCCGGATCCAAGCCCACATCCGGGAAGTGCAGCCGCCATGGATGTCCATTTCCTGAAGGGCAAAGGGCATGACCGGCTGACTTGGAGCCCTCCCTTCACGGGGCTGAAGCAGTAAAGTGGCCTGCAGTGCGGAATCCATCAGACTGGGGTGAAGCACATAATCCTCCAGAGTGGATGCTACGCAGGAGGGGAGCGACAGTTTGGCCAGAACCTGGTTGGATGCTGTATAGATCTCTTCGACCCCCCGTTGCCCCGGGCCGTAGTTCATGTCCATCGCTTGGAATGCAGTATACAACGAGTCGGCAGGCACCGTACCATCCCCGAACTGAGATCGGATTGCCTCCAAATCCAACCTCTGAGGCCGCCCGCTGCCGAGGACACGTTCAGCCCGGCCCTTGCTGAAGAGCTCCGGCTCCCCCTCATCTGCGGGCATGCTGCTCAGCTCATACGCAAGGGCGCCCCGCTCCTCCGGTTTCAACCGGATCTGAAGAGCGGCCATCCCTTCCGTGATGGAGAAGGGCCGGAGCCAGACCACCTGTTTCAGCCGAAGAACCCGGTTCTCCTCTGTGGTCTGCCCGCCTTCCGATTCCTCCAGGGAGGCCCTTGCCATCTCCAGGCAGGCCACGCCGGGCAGAATCCTGCGTCCCTGGATGACATGATCGGCCAGGAAAAACTCTTCTCCGGTAAAGGTGCTAGTAAACCGCTGTTCCCGGAAGGTCGATCGGTTCCTATGCAGCAAAGGATGCAGTTGATCCCCGGCAGCCGCAGGGGAAGAGGCCGTACCGGATGAATAGACCCCGTGGCCGGGAATCCAGTACCGTTCTTTGGCGAAAGGATACGTAGGCAGGCTGATCCTTCTCGGCTTCTCAGCCCCATACAGGAGCTGCCAATTCACATCAGCGCCTTGAGTCCATTGCTGCGCAAGCGACTCCAGACGTTTGACGGTCATCCCCTGGGTTTCAGGAAGCTCCGCATCTGTCTTCGCCAGGCTCTCCGCTGCAGCCTTGTACTGCTTGGCGTTTCCTTGAAACCAGCCGTGACCGCTGTCCTCACCCTCCAGGAAGGCACTCATCTTCAAGATCAGTTCCTCCGTGGAACACGCCACAAAGGCAACCCGTGCGTCCATTGCCTCCCTCCCCACCTGCAGGGTGTAAGCCAGGTCTTCGAGTGCCATACCCGGGCTCTCTTCCCCCGGCAGCAGCTCATCGCCCGTCCCCGTCAAGGGCGCTGCGCTTCCCTGAAGGATCTCGCGGTGCTGGCTCCACAGATATTCGGCTGCGTCCTCTACGGAACTCCAGTGAACCCAGACGCCGGGCTCCAATTCCACTCCATATGCTTCCTGGATCTTCTCGGCCAGTTCACGCACGTGCACCGGCTCCGCTCCGTAGTCGCTCCAGTCACCCCCGAAATCCAGAGCTTCCTCGTCGACATGAATCAAGGCAGCAAGGAGAGAACGGAGCCTCATCATAAGAAGCCTCCGGGTATTCGTGTCCGCGTTATCACGTTCTTCCGCAAGATGAGCTGTAAGCGGGCGTACATTGTCCAGATGACGGAGCATCTTCTCGGCATATGCCTTCAACCGCTCCGGATTCCGTGCGGAAAGCGGGACGATCACCGTGCGCTCCTTCAAGTTCCCCCCTTGCCTTGGGCTCCTCCGCGGGAGACTCTCTTCGTCGTATTCCTCCAGAATTAGATGGGCATTCGAGCCTGTGGCTCCAAACGAGCTGAGGCCGGCCCTGCGCGGGATCCCGGCTTGCCGGCCGCCAGCCGTCATCACCGGTTTCTTCCATTCTTCGGTGGTACGCTGGACATAGAATGGAGAGTTCTTAAAGTCGATGTAGGGATTCAGTTCCTCCGAATGAAGCGAGGGAACCAGCTTCTTATGGTACAGCTGCAGTGCCGCCTTTTGGAGTCCGATCACCCCGGCTGCGGATTCGGCATGCCCGATATTGGATTTGACGGAACCGATCGCGCAGAACTGCTTATCCCCCGTCCCGCTGCCGAAGGCTTGAGACAGCCCCTCGATTTCGATGGGATCGCCAAGTGAAGTACCCGTTCCGTGGGCTTCGATATAGCCGATCGTCTGTGGATCTACGCCCGCCCGCTCCAGGCAATCTGAGATAACCGCCCCCTGCGCCGCCGGGCCGGGGACCAGGATCCCGCTTGCCGCTCCCCCATGGTTAATGGTGGCGGCCTTGATCAGCGCATAAATCCGGTCCCCGTCAGCCACCGCCCGGCTCAGGGGCTTGAGCAGCACGGCTGCGACGCCTTCCGACGATACGTAACCGTCTCCGCCGCTGCCGAAGGTCCGGCAGCGGCCGTCGCTCGAGTGCATCCCCCAAAGACCGTAGGTGATATACTTGGCCGGGTGCAGGGACAGATTCACCCCGCCGGCCAGTGCAGCCTCGCTTTCCCCGCGACGGATACTCTCGACAGCCAGATGAATGGCCGTGAGGGAAGAAGAACACAGCGTATCCACCGTCATGCTGGGTCCATGAAAGTTGCAGGCGTAGGATACCCGGTTGGCGATTGGGCCGGTATGTAAGGATAACGGGACGGCCTGCCCCTGGGATAGGGCCTCGGCTCCGACCAGCGTGTAGTCCTTATGCATCACACCGGCGAATACGCCGACGTCCCGTCTCCCGCTGATCCCCCGCGGCCGGACCAGTGTCTTGGTTGTATACCCGGCATCCTCGATCGCTTCCCAGCAGACCTCGAGGAACAAACGCTCCTGCGGGTCCATGGTCTCCGCTTCCCGCGGGGAGATCCGGAAGAACTTCGGATCGAAGCAATCCGCATCGTCAATCACCCCGCCCCATACGGACATGGGTTTTCCCGAAGGGGAAGTCAGGCCCTTCATCCGTTCCCGGGACCAGCGGTATCCCGGAATTTCAGTTATGCAGTCTTTCCCCTCAAGAAGGTTCTTCCAGAATTCATCCAGGCTTCCCGCCTTGGGATAGCGGCCGGCCATCCCGATGATGGCGATCTCCTCATTCCCCGCGAGATAGGTAGAAGCAGGGGGCCCGCTGCTCCCTCGATTCGAGTCCGGGATAGGCCGGGACCCAGGGACCTTGATCTCCTCCTGCACGAAGACGGCGGCGTGATTCTCCACCAGGTAGTCCGCCAATTCGTTAATCGTCGAATGTTCAAAGAGCAGCGTTGGGGATAATGGAATGCCGATGCGCTCTTCCAGCGCTTTGACCATCCCGAGCAGCCCGGGGGAATCCAGTCCAAGCTCAAAGTACCCTGCAGAGGGTTCCATCTCGGAGGGATGCCGCCCAAGGCGCTCCGCCATGAGCTCCTGAAGGAAGGACTTCACGCCTGAGGTACCGTCACCCCTTGGCTCTGCCGCCGGTTCCTGCCCTCGCTCTATTCGAAGCACCTTATCGGAACCCCGGTCAGGCTGAAGAAGTCCCGCTTCGCGAACCAGCTTGCCGGCGAATCGGGTAAGCTCCGCGATCTTGATTCCGTTCCTGTTGAAGAACTCCATGGTCCAGTAGATGAGCTCTTTTTTGCGAAGGACGGATGACTTGCGGATTCGGGTCAGGCAGTCCCCCTGCAGTAGTTCCACGGCCCGGAAGCTCTCGTAGAATAAGGGCAGGAAGAGCCGGGGCTCTTCCTCAGCCGGCGGGGCGAACAGCCTGCCGGAGCCTACGCCGCTGCCATCGATCAGCACGGGATGAAACATGAACTGCGGTTCGCTTGGTCTTGCGTCCCGGCCTAATGAAATGTCAATTAACAGATCCGAGCCGGTCTCATAGATCTGCCCCTCGGCCTGCATCCACCCGGTATGGACCAACCCCTGCGTATGATACTGCCTGTAAGCTTCCGACAAATCGTGGCGGGTTAAGGCGGTTTGGCGAATCTCCTGAAGGTCCAGGCGCTGCTCCTTGTATTCGGCAGGAGCAGTCCGAAGCATCTGTGCCGTAACATACAGGGGAACGGCAGGCTCCGTCCCGTCCGTGTGCCGCTGCTCTCCCTCCACGCGGATATCCCATGAATCCGTTGATGTTTCACTGCAGCGCACAGACAGCTTTAAGGAAGATGCCGGGGGAACGATCAACGGCTGATAGATGCTCAGGTGCCGCAGCTCCAGCGTCTTGTAATCAAAGCCGTGCTTGCGGAACACTTGAAAAAGAATATCGATATAGGCCAATCCCGGCAGCAGCTGCTGCCCGTGTACCCTGTGGTTGGCGACGAATGGATTGTTGTCCGACAGGTAGAACGTTTCATGGATCATGGTTTCCCCTCCTATCCCAGTGTTTCCCAGATCATTGCTTGGGGTGCTCCTGCCGCAGCGCTTACAGGAGGACCGGCCGTTGCTTCAGCGGCTCCACTCACCGGTCTTCGGTTCAGCGGGGGAACTGGAAGCGGCTGCCTCCGGAATCCTGCTTCCTCCCTATCCGCTGCCGGCTCTTCCACAATCAAATGGGCATTGGTCCCGCCGTCGGCAAAGCAGTTGATCGCCGCCGCACGCACCGAATCACCGCCGCCCCATGTCTCGGCAGCCCTGCTGAAATGAAATGGCGAAGCCGACAGATCGTAGTGCGTCATCGGCTGCCGGGCGGATAGAAAAGGAACGAACTTCCCGTGCTGCAGCATCAGGACGACTTTGATAAAACTCGCAATGCCTTCCGCGCAGAGCGGATGTCCGATGTTCGGCTTTACCGAGCCCAGTCCCAATGAGGCACCTCCCGAGCTGCGGTAGACGGCTTGTATGGCCTTCAGCTCCAGCATATCCGTCACTTCGGTTCCCGAGCCGTTAGCCTCGATATACCGGATCTCCTCCGCCCTCCGGCCGCTTCTGCCCAGAGCGGATGCCATGACCTCCCGCTGTGCTTTCACATTCGGAGAAGCCGGACCGGCCGTCCGGCCGTCGTTATTGACGGCGATTCCGCTGATTACCGCATAGATCCGGTCGCCGTCCGCGAGAGCCTGTTCTTCCGTCTTCAGGAGCACCATGCCCGCCCCTTCGCCAGGCACAATGCCGTTCGCTCGTGCATCGAAGAGATGGAATTCCTCCGAGCGGTTCAAAATTCCACGCTGCTCGAAGATGCCATGAGCCCCCGGCGTCGTGAGCAAGCTGACGCCGCCCACAATGGCGGATTCGATATCGCCGCTGAACAGGGCCTGAACCGCCATCTGCATGCCAACGAGCGCAGAGGAGCAGGCCGTATCCACCACCACGCTCGGGCCGCGCAGATCGAAGAATTGGGAGATATTGGCCGCCAGGTAGTTGGGGCCGACCGCGACAATCGGATTCCGCGCCTGGAGCAGAAGCCCGCGCTCCGGCCGATGCTGGCTGCGTGCCCCGAGATATACACCGACCGCCTTTCCTTTGATCTCCTGGGCGGTGTAACCCGCATGGCACAGGAGCTTCAGACTCTCCTCCAGCGCCAGTAACGCCTGCGGGTCCATCGCCCTGGCATCCGGCTCCGGAATAAGGAAATACGATGGGTCGAACCGGGTGATATCCTCAAGCACGCCGGCAAAATAAGCCGTCGCTTTCCCCCACCGGGCTGCGGGCACCTGACGAATCGCCGAACGCCCTTCGGAAATCAGCCTCCAGTACTCGCCGAGCGACTCGGCTCCCGGAAAGCGGCAGGACAGCCCGACCACGGCAACCCGTGAAGAAGCTGTCCTCCCGGTCGAAGCCGCTTGCGAAAAACCCGAGGGGGAGCGAAGCGGTTCGGAAGCGGGCGGAGATACCTGTGCCGCTTCGTCGTCCTGAACCGGCGAATGCGGCTCCCCGGATGCAAGAAGACCGGACATCGCGGGTCCATGCTCGGTTACAAGCCAAGCGGAGAGCGCCCCGATACTCGGGTGCTCGAAGAGCAGCGTCGGCTCCAATTCCTCCTTCACCTGTTCATTGATTTTCTGCATCATCTGAACGAGCATAATGGAGTCTACCCCGTACTCCTGGAACGGCGTTTCCTTATCAAGCCGGACTGCGTCGATTTTGAGCTCTTCCGCCAGGAGATCTGTAAGCCAGGCTTCGATCTTGAGCAGCAGGCTGCCTGCCGTCTTCCTCCGGAGGCTGCCGTCGCTTCCATCCCGCGCTTGAACCGGCAGCGTCCGGGCGGCGGCCGGGTTCGCCTGTTCCTCGAACCGCATCCAGGTCTCCGGCTGCCAGATGTCCGTGTTAACTACAGCCGGAAGGATGACGGAGCGGCCGAGCGCTCCCGCGAGAACCTGATCCAGCAGCTGCAGGCCCTCCGCATTCGTCAGACTATGCAGTCCCGTCCGTTCATAGATTCGGCTCCGGACTTCCCCCATGCCGGTTTCCTTCCAGCTCGGCCACTGGATACTGATGACCGGGCTTTTCTGTGAATGAGCCCCGCTGAAGTAATCCATATAAGCGTTCGCCGCTGCGTAATCGCTCTGGCCGGCACCGAGACCGGGGAGAATGGAAGAAACCGAGGAGAACAGAAGAAACCACTGGAGGTGCTCTTCCTTCAGGCTCTCATGCAGAATACGGAGACCGGCAACCTTGGGGCTCCACACCTGCCGGATCCCCTCCTCCGGTTTGCGGATGAAGGCTGGATTCTTCGAGTCTATGACACCGGCGCAGTGGATTACGCCTCCGATCGGACCGAGCTTCTCCTTCACCTCCGCTGCGGCCCGGCGCACTTCCTCGCCATTCGTCAGATCAACCGCAAGGGGGGTCACCTCTGCCCCCAGTGCTTCCAGCGCAAGCAGATCTTTGATCTTGCGCATAACCGCATCCGGATGATCGGCTGCATCTGCCCATGTCGTCCGTGGCGGCAGGGATTCCCGGCCTGTCAGGACCAGCTTCCTGACACCGTACTTTTCCACGAAATGGCGTGCACACAGATAACCGATTCCTCTGGTGCCCCCTGTAATCCACAGGACGTGCCCCTCCGGGAAAGAGCTCGCCGGGGTCCGTCCGCCGGCTGCCGGCAGCTCCTTCAAATAGGCGCGCCAGCGTACACCGCCGCGGTAGCAGACTTCGGCATCCGGGCAGTCCGTTCTGAATTCGTCTGCAATCTGCGCTGCCAGCTGTTCCAGGTCAGAGGAGGCGGATACATCCAGATGACGTGTGCGAAGATGGCTGTATTCGCTCTGCAGCATGCGGTACAAACCGGCCCGCTCAGCGCCATACATCGTCGAGGAACGTTGTCCGGCCCCGTTCCCATCGAAAGCTTCAAGGCCCTTCGTTACGCCCAGCAGCATGATGCCTTCCCGGGACCCGTGCTCAATGAGCCGCTGAAGCCAAGTCAGCCATGCCGTTTCTTCCGTGCTCCACTCACTGCAGCCCACCAGATCGATGCATCCTTCGTAGGCTGCCCAATTCACAGCCGGACGTGGAGTCCGCTTCTCCAGCTCCCTCGCATCGATCATCTCGCAATGGGGGAGATGACGGGATATCCTGACAGCCAGGTCAAGCGTACCGGGTGTCATCAAGATAGCCACGGTACGGGTCGTGCTGCGGGATGGAACTGCTGCAGCCGGCTCCCACTGCTTGATAAGCATGGCGGTTCTTCTTCGGACAGGCGGGACCTCCCGTTCCTGAAGCGGAGCACGTACCTTCTCCGACGCGGACGCCGGGGCTGCGCCCCGGTCCAGGGGAGCAAGCTCGAACGCGGGAGCCCAGCAGCGCTCCTTGGCGAACGGGTAGACCGGCAGACTTATTCTGGACGGCTTCCGGCCCGGGTACATCCCGTTCCAGTCGACACTTAGTCCCTGCACCCAGAGACCGGCCAGCTTGGCATACTTGCCGCGCTGCATCCACTTGGCCAAAGCCTCCTGCAGCTCCTCGTCCCGGGCAAAGACGGAGATGGTTTCTTTGTTTCTTTTGACCTGACCGACAAACAGATCCTCCTGCGTATTCCGCCCTTCTATATACCCCGTCAGCTTGTCCTCAAGCTCCCTCATCGTGGAAGCCAGGACAGCCAGCCGTTCTTCCATGGCTTCCCGTCCGGTCTGCAGGGTATAGGCGATCTCGGTCAGGCGTTCGTCTCCCCACTGCTGACGGCGAATCTCAGCCAGAAGGCGTTCCGCTTGCTGCTGAAGCTGCCCGGTACTTTTGGCGGACAGTACGATAAGGGATGGTCTGGGATCCGTGCTCACTTCGTAAGAAACCGCTTCCGGCCTATGGTACTCTTGAATAATCACATGTGCGTTCGATCCGCCCGCCCCGAAGGACGAAAGGCCGGCAATCCTCGGATACTCCCTGGTCTGTCCATCGATATGGAGAACCGGTCTGTGCCACGGAGCCAGCTGCTGCTGGACAACGAATGGCGTGTGTGAGAAATCAATATGCGGATTGAGGATCGCCGAATGCAGGGAGGGCACGATCTGTTGATGTTTCAGCTGAAGAAGCACTTTGGTCAGTCCGGCAATCCCGGCCGCGCTCTCGCAGTGCCCAATATTCGACTTGGCCGAACCGATGGCACAAAATTGATTCTCATCCGTATACTGCCGGAAGATGTGGGTCAGGCCCGCAATCTCGATCGGATCACCAAGGGAAGTACCGGTGCCGTGTGCCTCAACGTAGCTGATCGTGCGCGGATCGATTCCGGCTTCCTCCAGCGCCCGGCCGATGACACTCCCTTGTGCGTTAGGATTCGGAACGGTGTAGCCATTCGTTTTGCCGCCGTGGTTCACGGACGTTGCCTTGATGACGCCATAGATCTGATCACCGTCCGCAACGGCCCGGGACAGCGGCTTGAGCAGCACGGCGCCGACACCTTCGCTCGGGACGTAGCCATCGCCGCCTTCACCGAAGCTTTCGCAGCGGCCTTTGCCGGAGATGAATCGTCCCTGCGCCAATAAGAGATATTTGTTGGGATGAATGGAGAGATTCACCCCTCCTGCAACCGCCACGTCGCATTCTCCACTCTGCAGACTCTTGCATGCAAGGTGGATGGCCGTCAGGGAAGACGAACACATGGTATCCACCGTGATGCTCGGTCCATGGAAATTGCAGAAGTAAGAGACCCGGTTGGCTACCGAGGCCGGCAGTCCGTACAAGGCCAGCGGCTGACCCAGCAGCTGGGCCTGCGCTCCGTATAATTGGTACTCCTGATACATCACGCCGACGTATACACCGACATTGCCTTCAAGCCCCCAGCGGCTGTCCTTGGCCAGCGCATCCCGGGTATATCCCGCATCCTCCAGCGTCTCGTACACGCACTGCAGGAACAGGCGCTCCTGCGGGTCCATCCGTTCGGCTTCCCGAGGGGGGATCTGGAAGAACAAAGGATCGAATTTGTCCACGTCACGAAGGAAGCCTCCCCATTTGCTGTAGGTTTTGCCGGCTTCGTTCCGGTCTTCACTGAAGTAAGCGCTGTGATCCCAGCGGTCCGGGGGAATCTCGGTAATGCAGTCTCTCCCCTCCCGTAACACGTCCCAATACTCACGTATGCCTTCCGCTCCGGGATACCGGCCGGACACGCCAATAATGGCCACATCCTCGGAGGCATTACTCAGGCTGCCATTCCTCTGTTGAACCTGCGGGACGGTGAAGCGTGGCCGTCTTTGGCTTCTCGTATGCACCGGAGCGGTTTCGGCACGGACGGAAGCCGCTGCGGGAGCTGTCTGGATGGTGCCCTGTGTCCCCGCACCCAGCTGCTGCAGCAAAGGCGCTCGGTGCGCTTTCAGAAAATACCCCGTCAGTTCACGCAGTGTCTGATACTCGAAGAACAGGGTCTTGGACAGGGTGCCAAAGACGTTCTCCAGTGCATGGGTTAACTGGGTGGTCATGATGGAATCGATCCCGTACGCTTCCATCGGAGCATCGGTATCGATCCGCTGGACCGGCAGCTTCAGTACGGAAGAAAGCAGTGTTTTCAAATACTGAGCCGCTTTCTCCTCGAGTACATCCACGGGCATCTCCGAAGCGGAAGCCGCTGCGGGTACCGGGAGCGGAGCAGTTCCTTGCGGGTTGACCTGTTCCTCTGCGGGCTGTCCCGTCAGCTTGGACAGGAAGACCTTCGGTCTCCCTTCCAACACCAGCACCTGATCGGCATCCGCCGCAAGTGCCTGGTAGAAGGCGCGGAATCCGCTGCTTGCAGACAGCGGCGTCATTCCCAGCTGATCGCGCATCCGCTGCTCGATCAACGGATCGACGTGCATCCCTCCCGCTTCCCACAGCGGCCAGTTCAAGGACAGTGTGCGGCCCTTTCGTTCACGTGAGGCGGCAAGGCTGGACCGATACGCTGCATACGCATCCATGAAGGCGTTGGCCGCGCAGTAATCCGCCTGTCCCGGATTGCCCATGGCGCCGAACACGGAAGAAAACATCACAAAGAAATCAAGCTCGAATGACTTCGATGCTTGATCGATGTGGACCAGCCCCGCTACTTTCGGTGCGAACACTTCCCGCAGTTCTCCGGAGGTTTTCTTCAGTATATAGCTGTCCTTGATCACCCCTGCGCAGTGCAGGATGCCGTGAAGCTGACCATGATCTGACCGGATACCGCCGAACAGCTTCTCCACCGCTTCCGCATTCGATACATCGATCTGAATATATTCGGCCCTGGCGCCGGCTGCGGTGAGTTCATCCAGCAGGACTTGTATGTCGTCGCGAAGGGGGGAGCGCCCGGTAAGAATAAGGCGGGGGTTCTTCGCCCGGCCGGCAATCTCCTTGGCAAACAACCTGCCGAGACCGCCCGCTCCGCCTGTGATCAGATAGGTGCCGCCGTCCCTCCAGGGCAGCGGGACTTGTTGGTTCGGAGTGTCCTCCAGTTCTCTCCAGTCCAGCACCGTGCGCTCCCCGCCCAGGTACCGAATCCGGTCCGTGCCGGCGGCTCCATCGCCCTGGAGCTTGGAAGCCAAGCTCTCGGGGGATTCCCCCGGCTCTACTTCGATCACCTGCCCGCTGAACTTCGGGTTCTCTAGTTGAGCCGTCTGCAGCAGCCCCGCAAGGCCCGAGTACAGCTCCCCTTTGGGCATCACCAACTGGATTACCCATGGTCTCCCATCGCCGGTTTTTAAAACGTCTTGGACTTGTGCAAGCAGGGAAGCTGCACAAGCTTCATAATCTTCGGGGAGCCTCCCCGTCGCGCCGGCCGTCAGATCCAGGATCCTGGCCTCTTCCAGAAGGGGCTGAAGTCCTTCTCCGAGAAGCTTGTCCATTCCGCAGAGCACAATCAGACGCTCCCTGTCTCCCGGCCATCCCGGGATCTTACGAGCGTCCTCCGCTTTCCAATAAGGAACCATAAGAGCGAGCTTTTCCTTTGCCGGGGTACCGGCAATGTCCTCCCGCTCCTCCGCTTCTCTCCAGGCTAAGTCTTTCATTCGAATACGTAAGGCGCCCTCTTCATCGAACAGCTCGATATCCACGCTTCTCCTCTTCAAGCCCTGGTTGGCGCTGAATTGCACCGAGGCCCACATACGGTCCGAGCACGGACCGAAGATCTCCAGCTCCTCCAACGCGAAAGGCAGGATCAGCTTCCTCTCTCCCTGTTCTGCACCTGCCTGACGATGTGCATCCGTGAGGAGGATGAGGGCTGCCTGCAGGGCCGCATCCATCAGACTCGGGTGTAAAACAAACGGCTCTGTTGTAAGCCCCCCCGAACTTGGAAGCAGCAGACGGGCCAAGATCCGGTCGTCTGCCGTGTAGACCTCATTCACCGCTTGGTGTGCCGGTCCGTAGGAAAGCCCCCGGTGACGGAACCCTTCGTAGTACCATTCCATAGGGAGTGGGGAGAGCAAGAGCCCTTTCCTCAGCTCGTCCCTATTGTGTGTCGGCATAGCTTGGGCCGGGCGCAGTTGAACGGCCCCCCGGCTGTGCAGAACAGTCTCTTCCCCCTTCCCCGTGTAGATCTCGAAGGTGGTTTCGCCGCTATGTTCGGGATAAAGGCCGATATGTACTTCCTTCGGCTCCGCTCCCGACGTAATGGGACTGACCCATACGATATGGGAGATGTGCAGCTGTAAGGCATCCTCCTCCATGCCAAGCGACTGCACTGCGGCGGCACGCGCCATTTCCAAGCAGGCGACCCCCGGGAGGACGGATCTCCCTTTCACAACATGGTCGCGGAGGAAGAACTCCCGCCCGCTGAACACCGAAGTAAAACGCTGTTCCGTGAAATCGGACGTGTTAGCATGAAGCAGCGGGTGAAGGTGAACCGTCGCCGGAGCAGTCGCTTGCGCCTCCGGGGCCTCCTCGTCCGGAATCCAATAACGCTCCGCTGCAAAGGGATACGTGGGCAAGTGAACGGGGCGCAGCCCCTTGTCGGGAACAAGAACCTTCCAATCGACATCCACCCCCTGGACATACAGCTCCGCCAAGGAGAGCAGATGCTCCCGGTATTCTTCGGGGGGCATCTTCAATCCGGACTGCAGCTCCTTCATCAGAAGTTTGGCCAGCCGGTCCAATAGCAGCTGATCTTTGCCTTGTGCGAACGGGTGGGGGTGGCGGCGTATCCATCGGCATGGGTTGTCCGGATGACGTCACTCAAGGAATTCCGCAATTCAGTCAGGTCTCTGACCACATAGGCGGCCCTGATCCCAAAGTGCTCCCGGTGGTGAAGAAGGGTGGAACTGACAGCGGCTAAGGTATGCTCCTCCCCATGCCGGTCGAGCCATTCGGCAAGATCCTCCTGCTTTCGCCGCAGGGCCTCTTCCGTTTTGGCGGATAGGCAGACGAGCTGGTAAGGCGGCTGTTTGGCTGAAGCCTTCCTTCCTTCAGAAGGTGCATCCGGGGCCTCTTCCAGCACCACATGCGCATTCGTGCCGCCGAAGCCGAACGAGCTGATTCCGGCGCGCCTCGGATACGGATGTCCTTCCTCATTGAGAGGCGGGCTCCATTCCCGGAGAGCGTCGACGATATAAAAAGGAGTGTCCTCTATGGCAATCCGGTGGTTCAGCGTGCGGAATCCCGCTAACCCGGGAAGCATCCCATGCTTCATGCACAAGAGCACCTTAACCACACCTGCGATGCCGGCCGCCGACTCCAGGTGTCCGATGTTCGTCTTCACCGAGCCGAGACCGCAGAAATTCTTGGACAAAGCGGAGGGTCCTTTTGAGGAACCGAGTACTTCGAATGCTTTCTGAAGTCCCTGGAACTCGAGGGGATCCCCCTTCGGTGTACCGGTCCCATGGGCCTCAATGTAGCTCACACTTTCCACCGGAATTCCCGATCTCCGGTGCGCTTCGATAATCACATCCGCCTGTGCCTGCGGGTTAGGGTAAGTGAGCGTATGGGTCCGGCCATTGTGATTGACGGCGCTTCCCTTGAGAACGCCGTAGATGGAATCCCCGTCCTCCAGGGCCTGGCTCAGCGGCTTCAGCAAGATGATCCCTGCCCCCTCGCTGCGCACATATCCGTCGGCACGGTCATCAAATGTTTTGCACGAGCCCGTGGGAGACAGCATGCCGGCCTTGGAGAACGAAATATGTCTTGTCGGTGTCAGGATCAGATTGACTCCCCCTGCGAGGGCCATGCTGCACTCTCCGAGCAGCAGAGACTGGGCCGCCGAATGAATCGCATTGAACGAGCTGGAGCATGCCGTATCAATCGGAAAGCTCGGTCCTTTGAAATTGAAATAATGGGAGATCCGGTTGGCGATCACCGCTGAAGCCGTCCCGATCGAATGGTAGGTTTCTATCGTCCGCTCCCTGCTTTCCTGCAGTCCCTTATAGTCAAAATTAAAGACACCCATGTATACCCCGACCTGATGCCCGGATATGCGGGAGGGCACAATCCCCGCGTCCTCCAGGCACGCCCACGCAAGCTGCAGCATGATGCGCTGCTGGGGATCCGTGGCTTCCACCTCGCGCACAGAGAGTCCGAAGAAGCCCGGGTCAAACTGATCGGCGTCCGTTAGGAAGCCCCCCCATTTGCTGCTGCTTTTATTTCTCTCTTTTTGCGGATCGCCCCAATAAGACTCCCAATCCCAGCGTGACTTGGGGATCTCGCCTATACTGGAGCGGCCCTCTTTCAGATTCTCCCAGAATTCATCAGCGTTCTTGGCCCCGGGAAACCGGCATGCTACTCCAATAATGGCGATATCCTTATCGATTCTTCCCGTCATCTGCTTCTCACCTTTCCCGCTCCCGCAGTGGAGATTTTGTTGAACCTAAGGTACTTGTTGAGCGGCGCCTCCCCTCCCTCTACTCGTTGGCCGCAGCCTGTACAAAGCTTTGGTATCTGCGGTTCAGCAGCTCTGCCGTTTCATTCATCAACCGGAGCGCAATCTCGTCCACATGCCGGTTCCGCCAGGATTCCAGCTCCGTCCCCTTTACCCATTGATTGAATGCCCCCAAGGCCGGACCGCACTGGATCTGATAATCCACCTTGTTCTCCGGGTTACCGCTCAAGGCCAGCCGCGTACTGTAAGCAAAATACCACTTGAAGATCAGGGCCATCTTGATTTTCGGATTTCGTTCGGCCTTCTCGATGATATGCGGCGGGTGATACGAACGGACCTCATCATAGACTTGCTGCAGGCTGCGTTTAAAATATTTGTCCTGAAGCTGAATCTTCGTTTTCTCATCGATGTCTTCCACAGCGTTATACTGCCTGTAAAGGTCGTACAGCTTGTTGGCCCTGGCCGGAAAGAACAGCCCTTTCTTGAGCACCTGGACCTTCGCTCCCATCTCGAACATATCCCCGGCCGGCGCATATTCCGTATCCTGTACATTCATCTGCTCCAGAAGGTCCTTGACCTCCGGGCTCGTATTGGCCTCCACCGTACACTGATTGATCGATCCGGTAACGATAAAATCGGCACCGAGACTGAATGCCGCCAACGCGGCATCCGGGGTACCGATCCCCCCCGCAGCCCCTACCCTGACCTTCTTGGCGTACCGGTGCTTTTCCATCATTTCATCGCGCAGCTTCAAGATAGCGGGCATCAGGGCATAGGCTACCGCTCCATCGGTGTGCCCTCCCGAATCCGCCTCCGCGCACAGGTCGTCCGCAACGGCAATCTCCGCCAATAAGGAGGCTTCCTCCCGTGTGATCTTGCCCTCTTCCAACAGCTTGGCTGTGATCCGTTCAGGCGCAGGGGAAAGGAACGCTTCCGCTACCTCGGGACGTGACAGTTTGGCGATAATTTTATTCGTCGAAGTCACTTTCCCGTTCTCATCCCGTTTAAGTCCCTTGGCCCGGTACTTCACCAAGGCGGGCGTGATCGTCATGAATGCCGCCGCCTCAACGACCTTTACCCCCGTACGCAAAAACAGATCCACCATGCTTTCTTCGATATGCGGCTCTGCAGGCTCATGCACCAGATTCATGCCGTACGCTTGACCGGGCAGGAGTTCTCCCTGGATAAAGCGGATCGCTTCTTCAATTTGCTGCATCTTCAGACCACCCGCACCAAAGAAGCCCATCATTCCAGCTTTCCCCATGCGCACGACCATCTCCTTCGAGGCAATGCCCTTGTACATTGCACCGGAAATGTAGGCATAGGTCAGGCCGTAGTCCCTCCGGAACTCCGGGCTCCCCAGGTTGGCCGGTTTTATTCTTATCCATGCCGGAGTCTGTGTTCCAAGCCCGGCTGGGGAGGGTTCGTCCACGGCCAATCTCTCGATCAACGGAGCCCTTGATACCACAGGCGCGGCAGGCACCGTTATGACACCGGCGGATGCATAAGAGGCCGTGCCCCCCGCATCGGCGGGCTTCATACCGACCCTCTCCTCCTCCGTGACCAACGGCCCCGCTTCCGTTCGGATTTGCTGGATCAATCCCGTCAGGATCCGGCCTCCGCCGATCTCCTCGAATTCCATCTCCCCCCGGCCTAACAGATAGCGGATGCTCTCGCTCCATTTGACGGAGCCCGTGATCTGGTCCCTCAGGTTTTTCCTGATCTCTTCATACCGGTAGGGTCTGGCGGTAGTATTGGCAATGACGGGGAGCACCGGCTCTTCGAAGTCGAACGCATGAAGGAAGTCCCCAAATTCCTCTGCCGCCTCTTTCATATACCTGGAATGAAAGGCCCCGCTGGTCCGCAGCGGCACCACGGATTTGACTTCCTTCATCCCGTCGAACAGATGTCTGGCACGGTCGATCTCCGCTTTAGGTCCCGAGATCACAATCTGGGCAGGACTATTCAGGTTGGCGATATCAATCCGATCCAGGCGGTTCTCGGAGAGGGCCTCCATCAGCTGCCGCTCGCTCAGCCCGATAATGGCTGCCATGGCGCCGCCTTCCGCCCGGCTCATGAGTTCCCCCCTCTTTTGCACAAGGAGCAGCCCGGTCCGAAAATCAAATACGCCTGCAGCTAACAGGGCATTGTACTCTCCCAGGCTGTGCCCTGCCGTATAATTCGGCGTACGGCCCGATTCTACGATTTTATGGTAATAAGTCAGCGCATTCACCGTATATAAAGCAGGCTGCGTATATTGCGTCTGATTCAAGTGGGACTGCGGGTCCTCAAGACATAACGTTTTAATCGAATATCCCAGGATCTCATCCGCCTGAGAGGTCAATTCGGCAAACTCATCGAACAGCTCCCCGCCCATTCCCTTTCGCTGGGCTCCCTGTCCCGGAAATACGTAAGTCATCATACGCGCCATACTCCCCTCCGTCATTAAATGTGATCGAGATTAAATGTGATCGAGTCGATGATTTTTCTCTTGATGGAAGACGCGTGAATGGCCGTGCCTTTCGGATAGGTAATCGAGCAAACCAAGGGGGCGCATAGAAAGGAAACGGTTTCATACTGGTAGAAGTTCCGGTATCGGCTGAAGTACAATCCGTCTCTGACTTCGATCCCCTGCAGTTCAAAGATGTGAAGCGGGGTCGTAATGCCCGTGCGGATCACTTTGGACAATGCCTCCTTGGCCGTCCAGCATAGCGTTAACATACTGAGGTATGGATGCGCAAACTCCCTGAGCATGCAGGTTTCCCCTGGCGTCATCTGTTCATCAAGAAGCCGCAGTCGATCCTCTCGAATCAGTTCAACGTCGATCCCCATCGGCCGGGCCTCGGGAAAAGCAAGGGCGGCGGCTATAGTTCCACTGTGAGTTATACTTACTTGCATGCTGCCTGCCCCCTGAACGACCGGTTGACCCAATACACCGCGATCAATCAGGATGCGGTTTGCTCTCTCCGCTTCAGGACAGTCTTCCAGGCTGAACAAGAGGGCCCGTTTGGCCGCATACCGCCCTGCCAGGTAAGTGTTCCTTCGGCCTTCATACTTCAGCGAGTCCCAGAATGCAAGTTCGGCCGGATGCAGATAGGGGAGAGACAGGAATCTCAATTCTTCGGCAGTACATTGAAAAAGATACAGGGCACCACCATGGCTTTCTCCCTTCACAGCCTGAAATCGTTCTGATATTTCACGCGTCATACAGACCCTTCCCTTTGATGTCAGATAACAAAAAATGCCTGCGGCACTCCACCCGAAGGAGGAGCCGCAAGCATTTACACTTGGTTACGTGTACAGGTTATGGTCTCTTATGTCTTTTCTTAACGCGCCGAAACGTCGATTAAGCCGTCATAAGTTATGTAAAGGATATGGATTCATGATCTACTTCCCATATCATACAATAACATTGCATTTTTGTATATATTCCTTACTTACCATAAATAAAGTTATTTCAGTATCGATCTACATTTTTCTACATTATTTTCCTCCTATTTGCGGTAATATTACGACTAATAGAAAAGGAGGCTTAGTGATGTCATGGTATGCGCTATTTGTAAAAACCGGCTATGAATCCAATACTAAAAAGTGGTTGGATGCTAGATACGATCGTGCTTTGTTACACTGCGTAATACCTAGAAGAAAGGTTCCGGAGAAAAGAGGAGGGAAAGAATATCATGTTGTGAAAACGCTCTTCCCCGGCTATGTTTTTGTCCAGACCAAAATGAATGTTCATCTGTACTATCAATTTAAAGAAAATCCGTTCATCTACCGGACCCTGAATTATCAAAACGGGAGAGATAAAGCCTTCGCCTATGAAGAAGCATGGAAATTGGATTCCTCCGCAAAGCTATGCGATGAGAGCGAATTATTCAAGGAAATACCGGTGGATGAAATGACCCTGGTTCTTAAACTTATAGAACAGGATGACATCATTGAATGCTCGAAAATCAGTTTTCAGGAATCCGGCTTTACCGTTCAGGCCGGCCCCTTGAAGGGGATGGAATCTTATATAAAAAAAATCGATAAACATAAGAAGAGGGCCAAGGTGTTGATGTCCCTAATGGGTACGGCACAACTGGTGGATCTCGGAATTGAGTTTAGTTCGGTCATCCCAAGCGGTCATCAGGGGGAGATGCGGTAAATCGATCGTTGGGAATGAAGGGGATGCGCGCTTCATTAAAAGGGACCGACAATAGGAGCTTGTTCACATTTTTTTCCGGATGGTCTAATACAATGGTAGTATTTGATCAACTGGAGGATGTGAGTTCCGATGCCGAAACCGTCGCAAGCCTTCATGAGGGGTACGTTATTCTTGTCCGCCGCCGCGCTGATCAACCGCATCCTGGGTTTAATCAGCGGGATGTTCGTAGCCAGGGTGCTGGGTGCCGAGGGGATCGGCCTGTTGATGATGGCCCACCCCCTGGTTCCGCTGGTTATCACGATTACGGAGCTCGGCCTGCCTGTCGCCATCTCCAAGCTGGTTGCAGAGGCCGATGCCCGCGGGGATCGGACCAAGGTGAGACGGACCCTGCACGTCTCCTTGTTCGTTACCGGCTTCCTGAGTGTCGCGCTGACGACTCTCACCCTGCTCGGCTCGGAATGGATTGCCTCCATACTTCTCAGCGATCAGCGGGCTTATTACGCCATGCTCGCGATCACACCGATTGCGCCGATCGTTGCCGTCTCCGCGGTGCTCAAGGGTTACTTCCGCGGGAAGCAGCGAATGCAGACCATCGCCGCCTCCGACGTATTGGAGAACACCGTCCAGATCGCGTGTGTGCTGGCTTTGGTACACGTCCTGCTCCCCTACGGCGTTGCCTATGCCGCTGCCGGCGCTATGGCCGCCTCCGTGGTCAGCGAGATCAGCAGTCTGATGTTTCTGCTGGCAAGCTACAAGCTGCGCGGGGAAATCAAGCTGCCGGGAGAGACATGGGCCGCCCACCTTCGGAAGGGCCGATCGACCCTCACCGAGCTCCTTCGAATCGGCTTGCCGACTACCGGCAATGGATTGATTCACTCGCTCTACCACGCTTTCCAACCGCTGCTCATCACGACCAGCCTGGCCGCTGCCGGCATTAGCACGGCAGCAGCCACCAAACAGTTCGGAATGATTGCCGGATATGCTTTCCCGCTGCTCTTCATGCCCAGCTTTATCACACAGTCTCTCTCCACCGCTCTGATCCCGGCCATCAGCGAAGCGGCCGCCAACAAGAACAGCCTGTTAATGCACGAAAGAATGGAGCTGGCGTTGCGGCTGGGCTTTTTGATCGGGGCACCGGCCACCGTGATCCTGTACGTTTGGTCCACGCCGCTGACTACCCTCATTTATAACGCACCGGAAGCCGGCCAACTGTTGCAAATCCTGGCACCGATGTTTTTCCTGCATTACTTTGATGCGCCGCTTCATGCCATACTGCTGGGGCTTGGCCGTGCGAATGCCACCCTATGGAATTACGTCATTACCACAGCATTCAAAATTGCTGCCATCTATGTGCTGGGCAGCGAGTTCGGCATTGTCGGTATCGCTGTTGCGCTGGGCCTCAGCATTGTGCTCATGACGATGCTCAACTTCTACTCGATCTCCGGCAGCATCGGGCTCTACTGGGATATCCGCCCCTATGCAAGGGGCACATTTTCCATGATCATCATGGTGCTATGCGGGCAGTGGGCGATCCGTTATCTGGACAGCCTGGCCCTTCCCATGCTGTGGAACACGATCGGTTCCGTCTGCTTCTCGCTGCTCGTTTATATCGCCGTTCTGTCTTTTACAAAGGCCTGGAGTCAGAAGAGCAAACGGATTTATTCATAAGTTACAGCTTATTTGTCCTTAATCCACGCCTTAAATGTTTTCAATTTATTTTGAGCCCGTCGATACATCATATAGTCAAACAGATTCGCTATGCATATGATCCCAAGCACGATCAATAACACCGGCACAAATTCCCGATTGCTCTCCATTTCACTGCCTGAGATCATGAGTAAGGATGCCGTCATAATCAATGTGGTAACGATTAGTGCAATGAAGTTGTTAATAAAGAAGTAGGTTCGAGAATTCGCCATACGAATAGGGAGAACGGAAGTCAGCCATTCTGTAATAAAACCAATAATGAACCCTACACTTCCGCTGGCTAATACCGTCATCACTTTGTAAGAGAACTGCACATCCGCATGATCAAAAAATTGCAGTATCACTCCGATGAGCAGACCAAGAAAAAATGACTTTATCATGTTGGCCAAATGAATTTTCTCCATGGGTGTTCTCCTAAATATTCAGTGTGTTCCTAAGCTTTTTCGAGAACATTTTTGATACTTCCAGTTCCGCGTTATTATCCGTTCGAAGCACATATCTGGAGTTAAACCAAGGGATGATTTCTTTAACGTGCAGCAAATTAACGAGTTGTGATTTATTGATTCGTATGAATCCTTTGGGTGCCCACAGGGTCTCATAATACTGTAAGGTTTCTTTGATACTATAACGACCGGACTTCGTAAAGGCCATAAGACCGTCAGGACCTGCTTCCAGATATACAACATCCCTTGGTTCAAATACGACAAATTTGTTTTCGGTTAAGCCTGTAAGAGTGTCCATATAATGCGTGCCTTCTCGAATGCCGGAGACCAAAAGCTTGATCACATTCATGTAATCCATAGCATCGAATACAACGCTAAGCTTACCCTCCGGCAGGTCATATCCCTTTTCAACGAGCACCCAATCGCTGTCCTGCTCTATTTCAATTTGGTACTTAGTTAATTCTTGCTTCAATTTTTCATAGACCTTATCCGAACACAATAATTGAACCATCATGTCTCCTAAAGACAGCGTATGAATTTATTTATTCAACTATCATCCTATCATAAATCATTCTTATTTTTACTAATTCTTCTATCCCTTTTTCCGTAAAATCAAGTGACCCAAAATTAGCTATAAAGTAAGTATCCTTCGCTTTATCATATAATATATAGGTCCCCGTAGCTCCGACAGCGCCATAAACATCGGTCATACCGCCTAACAGGAAGGACAGCTCACTAAAGTCAAAATACATCATGCCCATACCATAATAAATCCCTTTTTCATAACGGTGCTTAAAATCAGTGATCTCTCTGTACACTTCATCGGACAGGAACTCCCTACGTTCCAAAGCCTTCATGAAGACCAGCAGATCATCCATAGTGGAAACCACACCACCGCCTGCCCAATCCACCGATAATGCATTTTTGCCGCTGTAGTCCATGCCATTCAAGTAAATTCCAAGAATATCAGCAGCGGGTTTGTCATTATAAAACATCAAGTAACTGTCACTCATGCCCAAGGGCTCAAAGATCCGTTCTTCTAATACATCGGAATAAGGTTTGTCCTCGATCGCCTCCAGAATAAGTCCAAGCAAAATATATCCCGTATCCGAATAATAAAATTGCTGTCCTGGTTTGCCAATCGGATCCTGGTTGTCTCTGGTAAACGCAATCAGCTCTTCGGGAGTAAATGAAAGATCGGGATCAGAGGAGATCATCTCCAATATTGGCACCCCCCGCTTTACCGGGCCTGCAAAATAATCGGCAATTCCTGAGGTATGGCCCAGTAAGTGTCTTACTGTTACCTGATCTCTGTAATCTGTACCGTCTACCACGAATAACCCCTGAAGGATGTCATCATCCAGCCAAGAATTGATTTTATCGTCAAAGTCGATCTTACCTTCGTCTACTAACATGCCGTAGACCACGGCGCACATCGTTTTTCCGATGCTGGCTGTATGATATGGACTGTCGATTTGGACAGGTTGATCGGACGCTCGATGTTTCGTGCCTTCGGCAAATTGTTCAAAGTAACCTGTCCGGTTAGAGTAAATGGTGACTAATGCGCTGGATAACGAATCATTCTTCTCTACAATGTTTCTTATGTGTTCTTCTATTTTGGCTGTAACGGCCTCTTCAGAAATCGGCCTATTCATATAGGCCGCTAAGCCGTACCCCATTCCAACGAAGATGAGTACGCCAGCCCAAATTTTAACGGCTCTTTTCATATGGACCACCTTTCGATCAAGTACTTTATATCCCTTAATCTAATCGGTGGGCTGTTATTTGGATACGCATTTCATCTAAGCGGTCATAATTCAAGGCCAAGATGACTTTTTTGTGATGTATATTGGGCAGGGAAGCCGGGATTCACCTTCCTTAACGGAAAAAGGCTGCCGGAACTACCGGCAGCCGAATTTACTTTATCTTCTGTTTTTTACGCAAGAAGCTCATATTCATCTCCACAGCGGTGCCTGCTGGCTTTAAGGGCTGGACTCTTTCGAAGCTGTTCAAATTATAGAACCAATAAGAACACAAATACATCCCAGTCAAAATAAAACATGAATATGCATACTCCCAATGGATCCTTTTATACATATCGATCATGGAAAGCAGCGGCAGCCCAACAAAGGCCGCGAATGAACCATAAATAATTGCTTTTAGGAATGGATTGACTTTTGGCTTGAATTGGATAAAAAACATAGCGATAACGGGTAATACCGAAAGTCTTAAAGAGAAACTTAACGTAGGTGATGGAATCACTTTTACCGGGTAAGCCCACAGTCCATTTTCAATTCCAATCGTATCTAAAACCGCTGAGAAAATCATTACAAAAAAACCAGCGGTCAGAAGGCGGCCCGTACTTTGCTTATCTCTAAAAATTAACCAAGCAATCCAGGGTAGAACGATTAAGGATACTCCGATCCACCACCTCCAAGTGAAAAGGAACGAATGCATTATGGCATCCGAAACCATACGGTTTGCTTCTACAATTTTTTCATTCGCCTCATTCACTTTCTTCAAGGCTTCTTCAAAAGTCATGATTCATCCCCCCCTTGTTATAATTTGCACTACAAATTCTCATTACATACGTCTTAAGACAAAAGTGGGAAATTACGGGGCGACGGAGGTTGAATGTTTATAACGCATCACATCCTCGGTCCGTGCCGCGCTGTAAGCTCAATTGGTGGAGGCAGTCAGCTTTTTTTGAGGTGTAGTCAATATTGCTGTGAGTAATCTAGCATATCAAAAAACGGCAAAAGAACAGTAGATTCTGTTCTTTTGCCGTCCAGATCAAAGCTATCCTCAGTTTGGTGGCTGAACCTTCAATGAATCCAGTCTCGCTTTGTGAATGGAAGCCACAATCCCATCCGGAGGGAAATTGCTGCTCAGACACTTTGATTTTATTGTTCGGCTTACGGGGCTTCAGCCTTAAGGTCTCTCCAACAGGGACTGCGAGCTACTGGCGACTTTACTCCTACCTTGATAGGTAGTGTTAGGATTTTACACTGGAATGGGTTGGGTTGGAACTCCAGAGGATAGTGGACCATGCCCCATATGCCGCGTATGTGTACGTGTCGAATGTCCAACTTTTGATATCACGCACCGTTAATTCATGATACGAGAAGAACAAGTAACCTTCGGCTTCGAACTAGAATGATCTCCAACCCCAAATCTTCCATAGTGTGCCTCGGATTTGTGTGCCTCGGATTTGTCAGCAGGACTTCGTCCTTTACCCACGTTTCAAATTCGGCCTGGGTGGGATTCGTCAGTATCATGGTTAGCAAAATGGCTCCCAGCACCCCAAGGAAATTCCGCATACGTATCTCTCCCTTCAAAAAAGGGTATGAAAATGAAATGCGTGGCGTGGACATGCCGGGAGGGGCATCTTGTGAACAGCGAATAATTAAGGACGTTCAATGCTCCTCCAGCAGCTGGGTAGACTCTTCGCTCCCCAAAACGATGACTATCCCTCCTGCGAATGTTGCCCTGCCGCCCGAATGTAATACGGCAGCGAAGCGGTGGGAAACATAATGGCAAAGGAGCTGATTCCCATGGACGCCGAACAGAAAAAAGAGCTGGAACACATCATCCAAAGCTACCGCGACACGAACCTGGACACCATCAACTATTGGTGGGAATACTCTTCCTTTGATTCATGGCGATTCTGGCTGACGTTTATTTTACTGGCCGTCCCGCTCCTGGTCCTTTATTTCAAGATAGACCGCAATCGGGTTTATCAGATTGGCTTTTACGGGTTCGCCATTCATATGCTTGGCGTCTATGTGGACACCATCGGTACGAACTATGGTTTCTGGTCCTATCCGTACAAAATGATCCCCGTATTGCCCACCAGCTTTACGCTGACCAGTTCGATGATCCCTGTGGCCTTCATGCTCATGTATCAGTGGCAGTCCCGTAAACGGATTAATTATTATCTATGCGCAGCCGGCGTGTCCGCCATATTCGTCTTTATCATCCATCCGATCTTCATGTGGCTGGATATGTTCCAAATGTATCGCGGCTTCAACTACTTGATCATGTACGTGAATTACTTCGGCGGGTCGATCATGGCAAAACTCGTCCTGGATGCATTCGTCTACCTCAACAAGAAGAATGACACGATCAGGATCCGGAAAATCAAATGAGGCCGAGATCAACGACCTCTAATTCTTGAACTAAAGGCGTCTGCCTCGTCTTGGCCTTAAACCCGTACGCCCACGCAAATGGCTCCAGCAAAACTCCATCGCCGGCTGCACTTCTACCTCCTGGAATCCTCCAACGCACAATAGCTAAACGACAGAAGGAGCAGCTGCCGCGGCGGTGAACAGCCCCCCGTCAAGTAGACAGTACAAAAAATAAAAATCTTAAGCGGCCTTGGTCCTGTATTCCATTGGACTGAGGCCGTTTAGTTTTGCTTGTAATCGTTCGTTATTGTAAAAATCGATGTAAGCCAGAATGTCTCTCTCAAGCTCCTCAAAGGTTTGGTAAGTGTGTAGATAATACTTCTCGCATTTTAAGGTCCCCCAGAAGGATTCCATCGGCCCGTTATCGATACACCGCCCAACCCGGGACATACTTTGAGTCAGTTCGTTATCGTCCAAAAGCTTTTTGAAGTCAAGTGAAGTGTATTGAAATCCTCTGTCACTATGAAGCATTGGTTTGCTTCCTGGAGCTGCTTGCAAGGCTTGCTTCAACGTCTCGAAAACAAGTGGGTTGTTGTTGGAATGCCCCACTACTCTGGAGACGATGGATTTATCATGAAGATCGAGAATCGCGCTTAAATACGCTTTCTGACCGTTGCCGTATTTAAATTCTGTTACATCCGTTACCCATTTCTCATTGGGTTCAGCTGCTTGGAAATTACGATTCAGCACATTCTCGGCCACGTGCTGGGGAGTAGAATGAGGGTATTTCTTTCTCTTCCTGCGGATGACCGACTGGATTCCCTTGACTTTCATCAGCCGGTACACGCGTTTATGGTTAATCGTCTGTCCGGTTTCCTTGCGCATGTGGAGTGTTAATTGGCGGTACCCAAAGGTTTTCTCTACTTTTTCATATATGGACATCATCATCTTTGTCAGCCGCTCATTCTCCTGCTCACGAGAGCTGGGTTTGCGGTTTAACCATTTGTAATAGCTTGAGCGTGCAACTCCTGCGACTTCACACAGAAGTTGAATGCTGATCGACTCCTCTTCCTGAAGCGCTTGGATGGCAAGGTAGACGTTCTCTTGGCGATATTGGCTTAGCTTCGCCTCCTTTGGATTTCCCGTAACTTTTTTAGAAATGCATTCTCCGCCCGAAGCCTCTCCATTTCGTATTCCATCTTCTTCATCTCGAGCTTCTGGCGATCTGCCTCCGTCATCTCTTCCGGCGCCTTCTTTCGCCCCCGGCCATCCTTTAAAGCATCCGCACCGCCGGCTTCGAATTTCTTCACCCATTGATATACTTGCTGGTAGGAGACCTGAAACTGGCCAGCTGTCTTATGATAGTCATGCTGATGTGCCAGGCAATAGTGGACGATATCGATCCTCTCATCCCACGTAGTAGAGCGACCCTTTGTCATAGCTTGTGCTTCCCCTTTGTAGGCTTTTAAGCTGCTATGACCATTATACTTCTTAATCCAGTTAGAAAGCTGCGTTGTACTTGAGATCCTGTATTTGTCGATGATCCGGTATTTTGACAATCCACCCTCTACATAATCTTTCACCGCTTGAAGCTTCAGCTCAGCGCTGTAACTTCGATTGCGAGTACTTCTTTCCAGTCCTTCATACCCATATAGCTTATAACGACGCTGCCATTTCATTAAAGTTGTTTTATTCATACCGTATCTTTTGGTTGCAGCGATAAAACCAATTTTTCCACTTGAAACTTCTTCAAGGATAGCAAGTTTCTCCGTAGCACAGTATTTTTCTTTAGACATGAAAAAGCTCCCCTTACAGTAACAGGTTTTTTATTATTTCACCTGTCTACCGTATGGGGAGCGTATCACGGCAATCTGCTCCTGTATGGTGCTGAACAACGTCTCCCGTTTAGCCCAATGAAATAGGCACTACTTCATTCTCTTTGAACTGGGATGGTCTTGATTTAACTCTAACAAATCCCACAGGTTTCCATATAGGTCCTTAAATACAGCAACAGTCCCATATTCTTGTTCCTTTGGTTCTCTAACGAACTCAATTCCCCTACTCACCATTTCATTATAATCTCTCCAAAAATCATCCGTATTTAAAAAGAGAAAAACCCTGCCTCCCGACTGGTTTCCAATAAACGCATCTTGTTCTGGTTTTGATGCTTTTGCAAGCAGTAATGTAGCACCTGCAGACCCAGGTGGAGATACAACGACCCATCGTTTATCTTGTTCGGGTTGATATGTATCCTCAATTAGTGTGAAGTTCAGCTTCTTTGTATAAAAATCTATAGCTTCATCATAGTCCTTAACAACAAGAGCAATATGGACAATGGATTGAATCATTGGGGCCTCCTTCATTGAAATCTTCATCCTGCTCTTATATTATAGCACCCTTCCAAGGATTGGGTATAAATCGCATGTTAACCTGCTCCCTGAATGTTGTGCTAACGTAACTTGTTATCACCTGTCAATAGCGAGGTGACGAACTTCACCTCCGGAAAGCGGCGATCCGGTCCTTTCATTAAGATTCCGCCTTGATGTTTCAGATACATATCGAAGAAATCCAGCATATAGGCATTGATAACGGAGTTCGCTCTTTCAGGCGCAATCTTTCCTGAAATGCCCAGCACTTTGAAAATCGGAGAAATGAACTGTACGTCGGCAAAATTCAAATGCTCCGCATTGTCGATATAGAGGACTTGTCCCCCTTCCTCGGCTGTATCGCGCATCCGTTCAAGCTCCAACTTTTTATCTTCCGTTACTTGATCCTCCCACTCTCTTGTTGAGCCCATACGGTTAAGCTCTGCATCCGTGTAGACCCGGTTATCCATGACCATTTTTAATTTTTCGAAATAGCTTTCCGAGTTGATGAACAAAAACGGCTTTCGCAGTCCCTCTCTGTCACGCAGTCGATAAAGCCCTCCATCCAAGTCTATTCCAACCGCGATTCGCGGGTCGTAAGAAGCGTCATAGGCCGTCGCACCGCCGATGGAATGACCGAACACCCCGACATGACCTAGATCCATCCTCCCTTTTAGATGACTTGGAGTTTGCCCCGATTGGATGAGCTCGAATTGGTCCAGCACAAATGCCACATCGCCGGTTAGAACTGTTCCCAGCTTGTCGCGATTTCCTCTGCTCGTCCGGTAATCATGGTGGGGTGAGAATAAGTCGTTGGTTGTGCTGGTCGTGACTCGCCCGTCCGGAAACTCGGTTGCAAATGTATTGTAGGTATGGTCGATCACTGCCACAATATATCCGTGACTCGCGAGATATTCGGCTTGTGACGTGTAGAGGAACCTGGAAGAGACGTTGCCGGGATTCGCAAGGATCAGCGGGTATGAAGTCTGCGCCGAAGAGACTTCGGCCCCCGAATAAGAATGACTGGATACATACTTCAGGTGTTGAAAAGTAAACCCGGGAAGGCCATAGTCCGCCGCCATATAATGTAAAATCGGGGTATCGGGAATAAAGGGAGCGTACTTGCCGGTGCCAGTTTGAGCCGGATACCATACCTGAACCATTAATTCTCTCTTTCCATCTCTGGCTTCGTCGAAAATCTCTTCCCTATTTGTATCCACGAAATGAAAGGTTTGCGTTCCTACCATAAATTCGCCTGTTGGTTCAGGTAGTTTAAATACAGGAAAAGCATACATGAGACCCGCTGTTACGACCAGCATGATCGCTGTAGCGGTATAAGCTGAACCCAACATGAATCGTGGGATTTTCTTTTGGACGTTTTTTTTACAATAGCTATAACCTGAAATGGCTAAAAAAATGATCGTTATGCAATACAGGAAAAATAGCTGAACTCTGTATCCTTCCACCGTCCAATGAATGATCAGTAAAAGTGTGGCGATCCCGCTGGCAGCGAATACGGGAATTCTACGCCGTCCTTTTTTTAATAGGACTGTTAATGCAAACAAGCCGATGTTTGACAAAAAAAGCAACAGTTCGAACAGCCTCATCTCGGTTCTCCTTATAAAAAATCTCTATTTTTATTTGTTCCAATATTATCCTGCCAGGCTGGCCTAAGCTATCGATTTGCCTTACATCCACCTTACAATTTTGTAATATTCGAGAGTGCCGGAAGTGGGCTGGGGATGTCGACCAAGCACCGCTGCCTGTGGCGTACATCGCGATGATCACACCGGTGAACCCGCCGGCAGCTTCCGTGACCTGCATGGAGCATTCCCCACACCCAACCAGACCGGTTCCGATTCCGAATCCGCGGCCCAGGCTTATGTTCAACCATTATTGAATTCTATGTCGCGCAAATAATTGATATCTCTCATTGGCGGGCGTCCGAATAAGCGGGCGTATTCTCGGTTGAACTGGGAAGGGCTTTCGTAGCCGACGCGAAATGCCGCCGATGCCGCATCGAAGCCTTCCGTGAGCATCAATCGGCGTGCGCTTTGCAATCGTATGACCTTTTGATACTGAAGCGGGCTCATTCCCGTTACTCTCTTGAAATGCTTGTGGAAGGTTGTTGGGTTCATGCTCACTTTATTGGCCAACGCTTCTATGACTAGCGGCTTAGAATAATCACGATTGATCATATGGATTGCATTTGAAATCCCTTGCGCATAGCTCCCGATCACGGCAAACTGCCGGATTAACGCTCCTTGCTCTCCCTGCAGCACCCGGTAAAATATCTCGCGGATGTAGAGTGGAGCTAGTATCTCCATATCCGTGGGCGAATCCAAAAGATTGACGAGGCGCAGAATCGCATCTAACAAGGAGGAACTGGACGGATTGACCAAAACGCCCCTTCCCGTTTCTCCCCTTTTCTGGGAACTGGATTTCCTGCTTATATCTACAAGGACATCAGGGCTCAGGGCTAATTGTAAGCTTAAGTACGGACTCTGGGGTGATGCTTGAGTAATTCTCCCTATCACCGGGAGATGAACGGATGCAACCATATATTTAGCCGAATCGCACAGGTGACTCTCCTCGACAAATGTGACCGTTTTGGAGCCTTGGGCAATGATGTACAGAGAGGGCATGTTGAGGGTATGAGTGGGTTCTGATTCCGCGGATGCGCGCCTGAAACAAAGCTCCGGAATTGCGGTTTGGTGCAAACCATCCCTAAGCGCATGACGTGCAATTTGCCTGACCAAGTCGGCAATAAGTTGGTTCAAACTTATTCCCCCATCCTTTTATCTAGTACGAATATTGTAACTCAAACCGGACAGGAATAGGCAAGGAATGCTTATGAATCGTCTACCTGCCTTAATGTGATATTCCTTATAATTCAAAGGAGAGAGACAAATATTCAGATGAAAGAAGGACTCGGCTATGAGATTAAGCCAGAATGAAACCTTGGCGGGAATCAAAGACAAAGTTGTTGTCATTACGGGTGCAAGCAGCGGGATAGGTGAAGCGACTGCGCTTTTACTGGCGGAGCGCGGGGCGAAAGTTGCACTTGGGGCACGCCGGCATGATCGCCTTGCGGCTCTAGCAGCCCGTATCGCGGAGGTTGGCGGTGAAGTCGTGTATGCCAGTACAGATGTCAGACGGCGGGAAGACGTAACCAAGCTCATCCATTTGGCATGCGAGAGGTTCGGCACGATTGACGTTCTCGTCAGCAATGCCGGCGTGATGCCGGTTTCTCCCCTTGACGACTTGCGCGTCGAGGATTGGGAGGACATGATCGACGTCAACATGAAAGGCGTATTGTACGGTATCGCCGGAGCACTGCCTGTCTTTCGCAAGATGGGTTCCGGACATTTCGTCCATATCGCTTCTACAGCGGGACATAAAACTGTACCGAACCAGTCCGTCTATTCCGCCACGAAGTTCGGCGTCCGCGCCATCTCCGAGGGTTTGCGACAGGAAGCCGGTGATCAGGTACGGGTAACGATCATCTCACCCGGCATAATTCGGACGAATTTCGCTGAGGGTGTGACGAATCTGGAGGTGAGGGCCCGGCTCGAAGAGATCCGAGACAAGTTCGCGCTGCCGCCGGAATCGATTGCCCGTGCCATTGCGTACGCCATCGAGCAGCCGGCTGACGTGGATGTGAACGAGATCGTGATTCGCCCCACAGCTCAAGCGTAAGGTAACATGGTATGATGTAACAGGAAAGAAATAATCCTCCCTTTAATGCGCATATCTCCTCGATAACACAACAACGGCAGCCGATCGTTCTGGCCGGCTGCCGTACTGTCCTCATTGAGCTATAGTTCTCAGTCAGCTTAATGCCTCATGTGATTTAAGAGCGAAACGAGCCTGTCTAGATTTTGTTCATTAGCCTCTTCGCAAATCGGTTTGGCCTTTATATATTCTTCCTCTGTTTCGAAAGTCTGTCGGAATGTAATTTCTGTCCCACCGTCAACGTCTTCGAATGTAGCCGTCAGGGTAAAGTAATGTCCGGTCTCATGCTGCAGCACGATACGTTCCGGCCCGATTTCCTGAAAAATGTTTCGGCTTGGATAGTCTGTTCCGTCTGGACCATGCATCGTATGTTCCCAGACTCCTCCGGGCCTTAAATCGAACGTGTGAAATGTATTTGTGAAACCTCTAGGTCCCCACCACTGAGCTAGTAATTCCGGTTCCGTCCAAGCCCGGTAGACCAAGTTCCGAGGAGCATCAAGTTTACGACGGGACACGAGTTCGAAAGTTTCTGCATGACTTTCCCCAAGAGATTTACCGAGAAGGTCCAGCAATTCCTTGGTCCCCTGCTCACGTTGTTCCGGTGAGTCATGGCCGTCGAAGAACGTTCCCTGCTCTGTAAACACCAGTTTAGTGCCCTCGCTGGCCGGCATCAATTCAATGGTTGAGATGGACACTGAAATCCGGATTTCTCCTTGGTCCAGACTGTACGAATACACCAGACGTTCATTAGGCACGATTTCCTGGTAATAAGCGTCAAATGTAAAGACAGGTCCGCCTGCAGGGCCGCCCCGACTAAACTCTCGTCCCCCTACGCGGAAGTCGAATACCTCAGCAGGTTGATACCACCGCGCTTTAGCGCTCCGGTCCGACCACGCCGCAAATACGCGTTCGGGTGTGGCACGGTAAATGCGTTCAATTTGAAAAGTAGAGTGAGTCGTAAATCGCGGTTTCATAAGGTAAATCCTCCCCATTGTCATTTTTCGCTTAACAGGTCGCCTAGCTGATCAAAATGGTGTTCCCATCTCAGCCGGTGTTCAATGATATACTTTTCGTGATTCATCTTCATCGTTTCAAGTAGAGAAATAAATTCGTCGACGGAAGGCGGATCCTGATCATCCATTTGCTCCGCAACGCGTTCGAGTTCAGCCAGAAGTTTCTGTTGATTTTTAATATTTTTCCGGACCCGTTCAATCTGAATACCCACGATGTGAGACGGGGTATACGTATGCCCTTTAAGTACCGATTGAATTTCTTCAAGCGATAAGCCCAAATCTTTTAAGGATAGAATTTGGTGCAGTTTCTTGATATCTGCTTCGTAATACAAACGATGACCACTATCGGAATGCCCAGATGGTGAAAATAATCCAATCTGGTCGTAAAATCGAAGAGTGCGGACGGTAAGCCCGGTTAATTTAGCAAGATCCCCCACTTTCCAATGCTGCGGCATAACCCACTCCTTTCTTTGCTGCCAGCTGTTTACCGGTGACTTTAGGATAAATCGTGACGTTACGTAAGGTGCAAGAGATAACTAAAAAAATAATTTTGCCCGTTATTTCAGTAGAAGAAGGCAGCCGAACATGTGGCCGGCCGATTTCGGAAATCTTCCCGCCAAGACAATGATGATGTAATCCATCCATTAACCTGCAGCAGGAATTAATCGTCGTATCGCCGAATCGTTAATAATAAGAGGTGATACGCCGCGGTATGATAGAAGAACATGCTACAAGTGTAAAAGCGTATAAATAGCACATCGGAAATCGCAGAAAAAAATGGGCATAGCTTTACTAAAATGGAAATACAACTGGAAGAAGAACGCCGTGACCGTGAAACAGAACGTGCTGACCCCCGATATGGCTGCCGCACTCCGTGAGATCATCGAAGCGAAAAGTCAGGCCGCAGCTGCAATGGAAGCCGCAAACCGCTCCATAGGGTCAAAAATCTTCGGAAGTTTTGGTGGTGGAAGTGTTTATGAATCATAACATACAAGAAACCTCATCCCATGAAAGAGATCAAACTGCTTTTTGGTTCCCTGGGCGCTGGATCGGAGGCCTCTCCTTACTCATTGGACCGCTCTTATTACTGGCAGCCGCTCTTCTCAGGATCCAATTTCATTATTTTTATGACGCGCAGCTTGCTGCCTACGCCGATCATCCTGTGCTCATCACTGCCGCCTACAGCTGCTTTGTGCTGGGCTGCCTCTTCCTCTGGCCCGGGATCATTACCTTAGTAAGATTCATCGGCATGAAACATCCCGCTTTAGCCATTTGGGGCGGCATGTTTACGATTTTGGGGCTGATTGGCCGTGTTTTTCATGGCGGCATTGATCATATGGCCTTCCAACTCGTAAATGTACAAAGCCTTGTTCTCGCTGACAAAGCCGTAAACGACTCGTACCATGCATTCCATATTGTCCGTTATTTTAATGGCATGATGATGTTTGGCTGGATCCTGTTGGCCATCGGTGCCTACCGTTCACGTACATTAGGGCTCATTCGCTCGACAGCATTGGCCTCGATGTTCTTCCTACCCTTGGGCACCCTTAAAGGTACAAGATTCGAGTCTACATTCCTGATCTTGGGACTTTGCATAGCGTTAGTCCCATTAGGTGTCAAAGTGTTGCGCGACGGCCCGCCGCCATCACGCAAGGCAATAATCTGGACCATTGTATGCGTAGTGGTAGAGAGTGTATTTCTTATCCTTTCCATTCTTTTTCCAGAATTTATGCGGCGCTAGTGACACTCCCCCCCCCCCCCCCGGAGGGAGGAAGTGTTTCTTCATCCTTGCTGAGGATAGTCAATTTTTTTGAAATAAAGTCACTTCAGATTTAGGCCGCCGCGGCCACCTTATTAGCGACGATCTGAACATCAGAAGCATTAATCACATGATCGTTGTTGAGATCGTACAGAGCATCGTAACCAGACTGTCCCTCGCTCGTTCCGCTGTGTAAGGAGATAAGTACGAGGTCGCTCAGTGTTACACTGCCGTCCCCATCCAGATCGGCTCCTCCTACATACACACTGATGCGTGTCGGTTCATCCAAGCGGCTAATGTTCCCCTGGCTGTCTGCCGTCTGAGAGCCTTCAAGCAGAACAAACTCCCCTGCTCCTTTTTGTAAAACCGTGAACTTCAATGTCAGCAGGCCGGTGCTTCCGGTACGTCCATTCACCTGGCCGAGCAGCGAGCCGGACCAGTTCACAACTCCCGACGCCCCCTTGGATGTGGCGAGAACCGCCGTGCTTTTCTCTATTCCAAAATCGGTGCTCAGCTGTGCCTGCATCAGCTTAAATCGTGTGGGATCAAACTGCAGTTTCGTGAGAAAAGCATATAAATCTGTGGCTTGCTCTGCCCGTACCTGCAGCTCTACCGTCGATCCGGTGTCCAGATAACCTGGTTTGACTTGTAGCTTAAGTCCTGTGGCGGCAGGGGGCTGTTCGGGCAGTGTCGTTACGGTTATTTTGGGATTATCGGTGCTCACGTTCCCGTTTCCGTCCACTGCTTTGACCTCAAACTCATACGTTGTCTCGGGGGTCAGATTCTGGATGACATACGCATAAACATCTGCGCTTACCGTATTGATTTTTTGGCCGTCTTTGTAGATTTCGTAAGCCGACACACCCACATCATCCATTGCGGACTGCCAGGAAAGCTCCGCACGGTCGTAAGTCACCGAGCTTACCGTCAGTGGTTCGGGTGATGGCCAGTAGGGCGCGGTTTGGTCCGGCTGGGAGTCTATCAAAACCTCAGCAAGCGTGCCTTCAGTAATCTTGTAGAGCCGGTTATCTACATATCGATGTACGCCGAATGAGGTCCCCATTTCCACGGCTGATTCTCCACCCACAGGCAGGTAATGCGAGATTCCCATGGTACGATACATGAGGGAACCGTCTTCAGCCAGTGCCTCCAGGGCAGCGTGATCAAAGGCATCCGTAACCTGCTTCTCGACTCCATCGGGCGAACGCAGGAAAATTTGCTCAACACCAGCCACGAGCTTCACGTAAGCGACCCATCCGCCTTTAACCGCGAATGGACTGAGGTTATATCGATTTTGGGTATTCAGGACCGTAAGGCTTCCATCCTTGTATATATAGGTCGTATATTTATCGCCGCCCATCCATTCGTACATCTCGAACAGATGGGTATTCCCGTCGGAAACGAGGCCTCTCGGTTCACCATTCAGCTCTGCCAGCAGCTTGTAGCCGCTTGCAGGGTCGTACTCATAGAGCCGGTTGTAATTTAAGATGATAGCTCTCCCGTCTTTGGTCATGAATACTCTACTGAAGTCGCCGTCATAAACGGGGTTCCAGCTCGTCTTGATCTTTTCGCCGGTGTTAAGATTTACGTAAGTCATATCATCATAGCGTTCAGAGAGCAGGGCCGCATCCCCGCCGTAACCATGTAGAGCAAAGCCGTGGAGCTGAGATACTGGAATTTCCTGCGTTTGTCCGTTCACGAACAAATGCAGCTTTATATCCTGCCCATCTTCCCTATAAGGAATAAAAGCGGCCCCTTTTGAGGTCAATGTGGTCATACTAAAATTGGAGCCTTGATAAAGCTCGGTCTCGCTTCCGGTTGACCGATCCCTCAACCAAAGCTTTTCATCGTAGCCGAGGTACAGGATTCGGCCGGAATCAAAATCGAGAATATCGCCGTACACATGATCGGTCACCTGAAGATTTTTCTTCACCAAGAGTACCTGCCTTGTATCTTCTGAGACATGCCCGGCCGTATCTTTGGCTTGCACGTGAAGTTGATGAAGGCCTTCCGGTGCCGTGGTGAGATCGATCATATGATCGAGCTGTATCATATTGTTGACCACCATAGTATCATCCACGGCAAATTCCTTCCCGGCGACGGATGCACGGATTTCTGACGGTCCTATGAAATCGAATGCATAGCCCTTGACACGAAGATATCCGGCAGTGATCACGCCATCCTGCGGTTTCTGAAGAACCAACATCGGTGGTTTGTCATAAGCGAACGTCTGGGCGGCCTTACCTGTCTGCTTCAATTCATTAATGGCGCTTACTGTCAAGGTCTTCGTTCCTTGGGTGAGTTCCCATAAGTTTTCGTAGTAGCCTTCCCATTGGCACTGATCCCAGCAAGAGCCATACAAAGGAAAGACAAGATGGTCCACGCTTGCCTTGACCTGAGTTACCTTACTAGCTGAACTAATCGTAGCTTTCACATATACCGTGTCTTCGTACACCTGAATGGAGTTAATCTTTACTGTCACTTCTCCTGCTGCCAGTACGTAAGATGGCAGCAGCAGAATCATAAAAAGGCCGAACAACAAGCCTGCCAATCCTTTTTTTATCATTAGCATAACGAAATTCCTCCCAATCTAATGAGTTCGTGGTTATCTATGCTTCGCAGCAGTCCGGTTCTTTCATCAAAAGTATTTGCTACGCTACCATCTCGATCCATTCCCACCCTCCTTTCCTACTAAATGTAAGATATGTAAAATAGAATGTCACTTAAAAAAAGCTTTATTTCCAACCAAAAAAGACACTTCCCTCCGGGAGGAAGGAAGTGCTTCTTCATTCTTTCTAAAAATTGGGCTGTATCCATACTCCCGCCGAAAAAAGGATACAGTCGGTCCCCGGATCGATTCGATTATGGAGGAATAGCATGTCCCAGCAGATGCAGCACTATAAAATCGCGGTAAGTCGCTCCGCGAGGTACACGAACTGATCATGCAATCTTGATAAAAAAACATTAACAGCCTCATCAAAGAGCTCCATCTTTCGTCTTAAGTCAAAACTCCTCAACCATCGCAGTTCCCCCAATATTTGTAATGAAGCTGCCGATCATGTGCCGACAGCTTCTAAATCAAATCCGATCTCAGTTCTAGGTTGTTCTCCCTAAATCCAGCAGCGGAAACCGAATATTACAATAAAATAAACTCAGCATTACTCTTACTAAAAATCCCCCAGCGGCAACCGGTAGACTAAACCAAGCCGCCAGCCCCCATCAAACGTAAACCGGTAGCTTCCCGAGCCGATCACCAGGAAAAGACCTTCTTCAGCTGCGTCAACGCGGATCAGACCGGATATTTGATCCAGCTGCTCCCCGCTCTCGGCAATGCGGCTTCGGTCGCTCACCGGAACGACGACCTCGGCTGTCGTATTCGGGGGAATCGTCACGTTCATCTCGAACGTACTGCCCTGCTCCCGCTTCCACGATACTGCAATGGTACCATGTATCGATTCGTAAGAAGCGTCGGCCCAAGTAAAATGTTCGCCGAATTCCGGCTGAATCCGTATCTTCTTATAGCCCGGCTCCGCCAGGTCGATCCCGCCGACGATCTGGTACAACCAATCTCCAATTGCGCCGTATGCGTAATGGTTATAGGAGTTCATATCGTCGCTCCAGAACGATCCGTCCTGCTTGATGCCGTCCCAATGCTCCCAGACCGTCGTCGCGCCTTGAACTATGGAGAACAGCCATGACGGATATTCCTGCTGCAGCAGGAGACGGTAAGCGAGATCGGTATACCCGAAACGGGAGAGCACCAGGTTCAGATAAGGCGTGCCTACAAACCCAGTCGTAAGATGCGTTCCGTTCTCTTCAATATGCTGCGCCAGCATTCTCGCCGTGCGGGGCCGGTCTTTCTCCTCCAGCAAATCGAACATCAGAGCGAGCACGTACGCGGTCTGTGTCGGGGAGGCGACCCGGCCGCCCGGCGTCACGAATTCCGTCCGGAATGCCGATACGATTCGCTTGTGCAAGGCGCGGTATTCTTCAGCATCCTCGGTTCGGCCGATGACAGAAGCGGCTTTCGTCAGCAGTTCGGTCGAATACGCGTAGAACGCCGTGGCGATCAGATCCTTCGGCGTCGCGCCGGTATAGCTGTTTTCTTTGGCATCCAGACCAAGCCAGTCTCCGAAGTGGAAGCCCGTGTTCCACAAATACTCGTTGTCGCCCTGCGCCCGCATATACTCCACCCACGCCTTCATACTCGGATATTGGGTTTCCAGCACACGGGTATCTCCGTAACACTCATAAAGCGTCCACGGACAGATGACGGCGGCATCCCCCCAAGCGGAAGACCCGTAGCCTGCGGCGGGGATATCGGGAATGACATGCGGTACTCTGCCGTCAGCCTCTTGATCCGCCGCCAAATCCTTCAGCCACTTCTCGAAGAACGGGACGATGTTCATGTTATAGGCCGCGGTACGGATGAAAACCTGCGCGTCTCCCGTCCACCCCAATCGCTCGTCGCGCTGCGGACAGTCTGTCGGGATATCGAGGAAATTCCCCCTTTGTCCCCAAACGATATTCTTCTGGAGCTTGTTGACGAACTCATCCGAACACGCGAAGCTGCCGGTTGGCTCCAAATCCGTATGAATGACGCAGCCCACGAACCGATCCATAAGCTGCTCCTTCGGAACGCCGGTCACCTTGACATAGCGGAAGCCCTGGAATGAGAAATACGGTTCGTACGTTTCCTCTCCGCCGCCCCGGCAAATATAGGTGACCGTCTGCTTAGCGGAACGAAGATTGCCGGTATAGAAGTTCCCCTCCCGGTCCAGCACCTCAGCGTGCTGCAGCGTGATCACGGTCCCTGCTTCCGCATTCACGGTGAATCTGACCCACCCGACCATGTTTTGGCCCATGTCGAGCACCGTGTGGCCTTGAGGTGTGGTGATCACCGCCGCTGGTTTCAGCATCTCGGTCACTTTAGTCAGCTCATTCTCTTGGGCAACAAGCGTGGAACCTGAAGCCTGATGGATGGCCGCATTCGGCCAGGCTTGATCATCGAAGCCTGGCGAAGACCAACCATCGACTTCCAGTCTGGCATCGTAGGTTTCCCCATGATACAGCTCCGAGTAGAGCAGCGGTCCGGTCGACGCGCGCCAGCTTCCATCCGAGGCGATGATGCGTTCCGATCCGTCCGACAATGTCACATGCAGCTGAATCAGAACGGCGCGGTTTGCCCCGAAGAATTCCTTCTTGCCTTCCCACGCCAAATATCCTTTGTACCATCCGTTCCCCAGCATGCAGCCGATCGTGTTGGCTCCCTGGGAGATCAACACGGTAACATCGTAGGTTTGATATTGAAGGCGTTTCGTATAGCTTGTGAAACCGGGGTTAAATAACGTGTCATCGGCAGGCACACCGTTCACGAACAGCCGGTACAACCCGAGCGAAGTGGCGTATATCCGCGCGGACACGATCTGGCCCGGTACCGTGAAGTCCGAGCGCAAATAGTTACACGGTTCTTGATCTGCGTCTTGAGGCGACGAAGACGGCGTAATCCAGCTGGCCTGCCACTCCCCGGAAGTTAACAGAGCCGTCTCCCAGTAGGAAGGTTCGCTCCATTCCGTTACGCTCCCTTGGTCATCCCATACGCGAACCCTGAAATAATAACGCGTACGGGATTTCAGGTTAGGGCCGGCGTATTCGATATGAACATTGCGGTCCGACTCGATCTTGCCGGAGTCCCATACCAATACCGACATAAAATCGCCCTGATTTGCGACCTCGATTTGATAGGCGGACTGGATAAAGCCTCTCTTTTCCGACGTCATCTGCCAGCTGAGCCGGGGACGAAGATCATCTATACCCAATGGATTCTTTCTATAGTTCACCCGAAGGTTCGTTACTGCAAAATGGTTCATCAAGATCGTCGCTCCTTTAGGTCATTACGGCTTGTATTCGAACCAATCGAAATAGGCGGGAACGGTGCAAGGTCTGCCATCTCCCGTTGCATACATCCCGATATACACGCCGGTGAAACCGCCGGCCACCTCGGTAGATAGCAAAGCACATTCGCCGGTGCCGAACGGTATCCGGCGCCGTAGAATTACTTTGCACCCCTTGTCCGAATCATAGGTTAGCGCGATCTCATAATGGAAGCGCGTTGTTTCTCGGTAAACATAGCCAGCTTGATGAAGAAGTCTTCTAAGATAAACCGGCTGTTTACATCTTTGTAGACGCGAATCGGCCGGTTATTCCGTTCATGAATATATCTCATATCCGCAGTGAATTCCGGAGCAGGCAGCCAGTCGTAATGGTATTCATGGTCGCAAAGCAGCAGCCCTACGGCAGGGGAATCGCCCAAGCACCAGCATTCGCCGGTTCGGATGGCCGTGTTGATGGCAGCCTCCGTATGTCCGAATTCAACGAGCTGTTCGAAGAGATAGTTCCCCAGCTCTCCATGCGGCTTAACCCTATACTCCAGCTCAGCCATCGAGACCATGACGCGCTGATATACGTTTTTGGGAACCTGCCACACGGGGACTTTGGATTTGAACACGACATTTGCCGCGTGGATATCGTTCCACAGGTTATATTCCGGCTCCCCTGCCGGGTATGCGCCTCCTCCAATCCAGATCACCGTCAATCGGTCAGCGATACGAGGTTCCATCAACAAAGCGGAGGCCATATCCGTAAGGGGACCTAAGAACGTGACGAACAAGGGCCGCGGATCATTGGACATTGCCTCTTTGATGATGAGCTCCGCTCCGGCCGAGGGAATCGGCGTCGTTTCATCGGCTAGAGCCCTCGGAGCCCCTTTGAATATCAGATGGTTGTCCGGTATCTGCATAAGATCCAGAATCTTCGCAATTTCCTCATAGCTGTCTTCCATGCTGCTCTGTGACAGCCAATCACCGAAATGGGCAGCAATGAATCCTCGATTGTCGAATTTCGGGCTTAAGAGGGCATGGACAATCGCATATTGGTCGTCCGCTTCGTTCTTTGCATCCGTGTCCATGATGAGCCGGATCATCTTTGGGTTAGGTACGGTAAAGTTGTACTTGTCGTAGATCACGGTTGATCGTCTCCATTCCATCACAGTCTACTACTTTCCATTCCGCTCCAGTCCGGATACGCCATCTCGCCTTTCAAGCTATGCCCTCAGCTTGGCTGACGCTTCGAACTTCCCACCATGCCGGAACTCAACCTGTTTGCCGTTAGGCAGCATTACGAGGAGCGGAATTCCTACCGGTCCGTTTCCCGACATTCGGAATACCGCTTCCTCATCCAGAGTCCACTCGACTTCAACGGACCCGTGACGGGTGGCGGCGCTGCCTTTCGCCCAACTCAGCTGCAATGGCTGGGGTGCAACGATGATCTCCGAATACCCCGGAGCGCCAGGTCGAACCCCTAGAATCTCGCCGGTGAACTCCGATAGCGGCAGCGCGCTCCAGGCATGGCAATCGCTGCGGGGATGATTGTCATCCGTTACCTCCGGCAGCGTCGTTAAATGCAAATGCAGATAAGCTTTCCAGCGATCAATCACATTGGATGCTTTCCCGTACAACCCGTGACGCGACAGCATTCGAAACAGTTCATAGGAAGCCGGCACCGATAGCTGCGCCATGTGCTCAGCCTGCGGTTCGATGGTACGCTCCAGCAAACGAACCGCATCTTCTCCTTGTACAGTGCCGCATACAACGCCCCACACCTGGGCGTGTTGGCTAAATTCCTCCACTTCCGGCCCATCTGCGAACAACCCGCGTTCCGGTCTCCAGCAAAGCCGAAGCAGCGCTTCATTCACGGCATTCGCGTCCGCCTTTGCTTCGCGTGCAGCATCCGACCAACCAACCGCTTCATAGATTTGGGAAGCGGTTTGAAGTGCTGCCGCAAACATCTGACTTAGAAGCGTGAGCGGACCTTTCGCATGGGCCGGAGGCGTTCCATTCTCCCAATCGATGCACCAGTCGAAATAAGGCCAGTAAGCGCGCGGCGTCGGGGCGACAAGCCCTTCCGGCGTCAGCATTCTTCGGAACCAATCCAGAACGCCGGTCATCGTCGGTACATACCGCCGAATCAACTCTCTATCTCCAAAATGCCAATAGTGCTCATAGAGCATATGAATCCAATATAGGGAGAAGGAAGGAATAACCTGTCTATACTCGGATGGATAGCGGCTCTGCAGCATGCCCGAAGGCAGCGCGGAACTATGGTAATCGAACAGCGCACGTCGAGCCAGCCGGTCGTCGGCGCTGACCGCGTAAGTGAACATCATTTGCAGACGCGTATCCATCGTGTATTGCAGCTGCTCGTAGTACGGGCAATCTTCGTACGTTTCATGCATGCAGCGCCGAAGCGTCTTTAACGACAGTTCCCAAAGTGCAGCGTAGTCCGGATCCGAACAAGAGAATGCAGCTTGAGCATTCAATGGGTAACCGGTGTCTCGGTAGGATAGGAGAACGATCTCAAGCGGCTCGTCTTTCGCTGCAGCTTCAAGCCTAAGATACCTGAAGGTGCGGAAGTCGAATGGCTCGTAACGCTCCACGCTTTCTCCGATGCCCACTCCCGCCACGGTATAATGATCCGCTTCCCCAAGGAGGATCCCGTTTTCCGCATCATCCCGAATCCCTTTGACTCTGTGATGAAGATTCGAAGCGGGTTCCTCATAGCTTTCTGCATAAAGGAGCTTGATCCGACTCTCTCTGCCGCCCCGCAGCTTCAACGTCACGTATCCGGTCACTAATTCGCCGGCATCCAGCTCCAGCCAAATGGATTGGCCAGCTTCCACTCTTACACTTCTTGTATCTCCGCCTCTCAACATGGCCTCGTAACTGGGAATGGCAGCTCTATCGTCGGCTTTCGTGATGCCCCGGAACGAAGCAGGCTCTTCGCGCATTGGCGGAATCGGGCGCGGCGCCAATGGCCACGGGGTCAGCTGGCCGAATTTATCGCCAGTCTCACAAACGATTACTGCATTCGCCCAACCTTCACCGTCGTATCCGGGCAGCTCCCAGCCATGGTCAAGGCCGCTCCCGTCGGTATCTTCAAACCCGCCGAGAAAGAAGATGATCGGGCTCGGTACAATCTTAAATCCCGGCATTTTTTTGCACAGCCACTTCTCGTCGGAATGCAACGTTTGGGAGTGTCCGTTTCCTTCAATTAATACTCCCTCAAGAAACATCGCGCCGCTGACCGCCCGATGAATCGAAAGCGGTCCGCTGACTCCTAACAAGTGAGGACCGGAAGGGGCGAAGTGCAGCACCTGAGCCGCCAACACGTTCGTCCCTGCAATTAAACGTTCGCTCAGATCCACCGTCTCGTAATAATGCGTCGACCGGTCGCCCTTGCATGGTCCAACCGAGACCGAGTCGCCGTTGAGAAATAAGCGATACCGACTGTCTGCAGAAACGTCGACGACAAGCTGAGCGAGATGAGGATCAGAGACGTCAAACTCACGGCGGAACCAAACCATTTCGTGCGCTCCCGGATCCGATGTCCATGGATAACTTTGATGCCAGATCCATCTGGCATTCCATAACCGATTCTCCTCCATTTCATTTCCCCCTCTGTTTTATTTTCCCGCCTGTTTCTTGGCAAACAACTCCAGTTTGGCGTACATGTCTTCCAGCGTAAATCGGACATCAACATTCCGGTAGACCCGGATCAGCCGTTCCGTTTGATGGTGAACATAGTGCATGTCAGCGGTGATTCGCGGCGCGGGCACCGTTACAAAGCCGTCCGAGTATTCCAGATCGTCGAGAATCAGGCTCACGGCCGGGGAATCGCCCAAGCCCCAGCACTCGCCTCTCGGCCACCCATGCGCAGGATCGTCATTATATTGAATGAGCTGATCAAACAGGTACTTCCCGATTTCGCCGTGCGGCTTCACTCTGGCTTCCAATTCCGCCAGGCTGACCCGCATCATGCCATACACGTTTTGCGGTACCTGCCAGAGCGGAATATTGGAGCCCATCACCACGTTAGCCGCGTGGATATCATTGCTCAGGTTGAATTCCGATCTACCGTTAGGGTATGGCCCGCCGCCGATCCATACTGCCGTCAATCGGTCTGCAATACGAGGCTCCATAAGGTATGCGGACGCCAAGTCGGTCAAGGGCCCAAGGAACACGACGAAGAGCCGGTGGGAATCGTCCAAGAGCGCTTCGCGAATAATCGCTTCCGCGCCTTCCGAGACGACGGGCGTTTGCTCATCCTGCAGCGCCTGTGGTGCCCCTTTGTAAACCGGCACCTCTCCGGCATCCCCCATCAGACTTAGAACATGCTTCACTTCGGCGTAGCTTTCTTCCATCGATTCGGTTGTCCGCGCGGTACCGAAATGTGCCGCAATCATTCCCTTGTTCATAAACATAGGCGTGAGCAAAGCATGTACGATCGCGTACTGGTCGTCCGCCTCATTTTTGGCGTCCGTGTTCATGAGCACTCTTACCCGCTTCGGGTCCGGCACTTGAAAATTCATACTTACCCTACTCCCGTTCTGCATATTCAAACCAATCGAATTACGACTGAATGCTTGCCTCTGCATAAAACCCTCTAGTTCTACCGTCAATGAACAAGTCGGAGGAAATCCGGAAAGAACCTTTCGCCCGAATGTCATGGGAAGAAGCCCCTATCATCACTTCGAATTCACCTGCCTCGATTTTCCATGCCATGTGGGTATCCAAGAAAGCAAATTGACTCGGATCCATGAGGAATTGGACCGTTCTTGTCTCGTTCGGCTGCAGCGGGACTCTAACGAAACCGGCCAGCTCTTGTACGGGACGAACAACACTCGCATAGTTGTCGCGTATGTAGAGCTGAACGACTTCCTCGCCGAATACCTCACCCGTATTCGTGACGTCAATTGTGACGATAACTTGCTCAGCAGGCTCATACGCTTCCTTGCTGACCGTCATGTTCGAATAACCGAAGGAGGTGTACGATAAGCCATGTCCAAAGTAATACCGGGGCTCGCGCGGGCAATCCAGATAACTCGTATATTCGTTCATAGTACCGACATGGTAGCTCGATCCATGATCGTGGTTGTAAAAAAGCGGGATTTGCCCGGCGTTGTAAGCGACCGAAACAGGCAATCTTCCCGCCGGATTATAATCGCCGAATAAGATGTCCGTCACGGCTTTCGCCCCGTATTGCCCGGGGTTCCAAGCTTCAATCATCGCGTCGATATGTTGGTCGGCCATGTCGCTCGAGATCGGTCTGCCGTCAAAATGAACCGCAACCGTCGGCTTCTTCAAAGCCGCCAATTTCCCGATGAAGCTTTCCTGGCATTCCGGAAGCCCAATATTCGTCGTATCGATGCCTTCGCCCGTTGTGCAGAACATGCCCCAGCCATGCTTCCCGCCTAACGTAAGGATGACCACATCCGCTTCCGCTGCTGCCGCCAATGCCTCATCGTGCATGGACGTATCGTTCCCGGCATAGGCGTAACCATAAGCGTAGGTCACTTCGGCACTCGGGCATTCCAGAGTAATCTGCTCCAGCAGGTGATGGCACGTCGGATAATGCTTTCTGACGAGCTCCTCCGTCTTCGCGCTCTCAACCTGGACAATGCTTCCTGGATACGTATAGTGATTCTTAGCCGCGCCGAACTCACTCGCACTCAGGTTTGAGATTTTTTCAAAATCCACGCCTGCCATCGTGTTCCCCACATTGTGCATGGCATCGAACAAGCTCGTATACGAATAGCCGCCGAACAAGGATCTCGTGGATGCCGCATGGTGGCCGATCACGGCGATCTTCTTCTGCGCGTTCCTTTTCAGCGGAAGAAGGCCATCATTCTTCAGCAGAACGATCGATTGACGTGCCGCTTCCAAGCTGGTTTCTTTATTGTTAGGGTCTGTATAAATCCGTTCCACGGCATCACTCGACATTGGATAAGGATTCTCGAACAACCCCAATTCAAACTTCGCGATCAATACGCGACGGACAGCTTGATCGAGAATCTCCATGGAGACCTTACCTTCACGAACACGCTGCATTAACTCTTCGTTATAGCAGTCTTTGGAAGGTAATTCCACATCCATGCCGGCCTTCAAAGACAATTCGCCGGCATCCGTCCGGGTCTCGCTAACCATATGCCTCGTATGAAGCTCCGCGATGGAGGTGTAGTCGGATACGACCATGCCGTCAAAGCCCATTTCCTCACGCAGGAATTCGGTGAGGTACCTTCGGGAGCCACCGACCGGTTCGCCATCGATGGAACTGTACGTATTCATGATCGATTTCATATTTGCAAGCGTCATGGCAGCCTGGAAGGGCTTCGCATATACCTCCCGGAGCATTCTTGGCGGAACCGGCGTTGCCGCAGCATGAATACCTCCCTGGGTCATATGGTAGCCGACAAAATGTTTGGCGCAGGCCAGCATCCCTTCTTTAAGGTCACCATCGTTTTGCAAACCCGACACATAAGCCGTTCCCATTGCCGCCGCCAATGCCGGGTCTTCCCCATACGTTTCACCAAAACGACCGAAGCGCGGATCACGGGCAATATCCAACACCGGGGCGAACGCATGCGAAACGCCGACGGCCCGGGCCTGCTTGCGAATAATAGTGGCCAGTTCCTTCTGAAGCCCGGGGTTCCAGGTGGAGGCTTGTCCGATTCCCGGCGGGAAGCTTGTCGCTTCCGGGAGCAGCGCACCCGCCAACGTTTCCAGGTGAAAAATAGCAGGAATGCGGTGTTCGCTTAATTCCATCATTTTGTCCTGGATGCGGGTGACCTTTTCCACAACGGACTCTTTGTTCTCCAACTCGCCGGCGAATAACATAACGACTTCCCCGGCGCCTTGGGGGTAGTTCTTCTCCAGCTTCTCAATCGACCCTTTATCCGGCATATAGCCGACAATCTGGCCCATTTTTTCTTCGATACTCATCCTCTGCAACAAATCATTCGCACGCTCTTGAGCTGACAGGGAAGAATCCAAATAATTGAGCGTTGTTCTGTTCATGCGTATCCTCCACTCCTGCCTCAGTCAATTCATGACTATTCGTAATCCTCTATGTTCCATTCTTCCTTCCAATCCAGGTAAGCCATATTCCCGTCGAAGCGGACCGGAAGCCATACATAATTGGAATGGCAAGTATCGAAATCAAGTGATACGGGCAGCTTGTCTTCCTCTTTCAATACATAGTCGATTTCCGGGTCGAAAATCGACTTATAAAGGTCGGCTGCGATGCGGGATTGCGTTCCATCCGCAAAACGATCCCCTACAAGCTCCGGAAGATTCGGTATCCATCGGTCCGCGAGCGCGATATACAGGTCTTTCTTGAACGGGTGCTTAAAGACGGACGTAATTTGCGAATTATAAGACGTGCGCGACCGGTCGTCAGGATGCGGATCCCCCAGAACCTCCCACGGGCCATGGAAGGTTTTCGCGCAGGCGACTTGGGATGGGTTCGGATGATAGCCGGTTGTTCCCGACGTAAATAAATAGTGCAGCCCTTTCCGATTGAAATAAGCCGGCGCTTCCCGCACGTAAGGAGGCTGGAGATTTGGAAAATGCGTAGAATAATAGCCGGTTACATCCGTATAATCGTCAGTCAAATCGGCGCAAATGAGTTCAGAGTGGACTCTTTCAAAGTAATAATAGGCCTTGCCGTCCTGAGCGACGACCAAATCGAAATCGCCGGCGCCCATGTTTAAAGGACGGATATCTTTTCGTACAACCGTGTAGGGACCAAGGATATGGTCCGCTGTTAAGATCGTCGACTTCTGCCCCTCCTGCCTCATGACTTTAATCCAACATACGAATTTCTGCGTCGACTGGCTAAAGATCATATGCGGCCTGTCCATATATTGTGCAGGATGCAGCGGCGAATCAATGTCGTCAACGTCCGGAGGAATGATGACGCCTTTGTCTTCCCAGTTGTATAAGTCTTTGGAGGCGTAGCATCTGACGCCCCAGTGCCAAATCCCGCTGCCAGCCTTTGTCTTTTCTTTGTTTTCCCCATACCAATAGAATGTATCGCCTACGGTAATAATAGATCCGCCATGGGCCTGAATTCGTTTGCCCTCGGTGTCCAGCCATACCTGGCCCGGTCTGATCGAATGGTATCTCATCGACTAGCTCCTTCGTTGTAACCATCTTTGGGATTTCTCTGAATATGCTATTCTTTCACGCTGCCGAGCACGATCCCGCTCATAAAGAAGCGCTGCAGGAACGGGTACACGAGCAGAATCGGCAGCGAACCGAGGAAGATCTGCGCCGACTTAAAGGTGCGGTCGCTGATTTTCGACAACTCCGCTATCGTTTCAAGACTGGCGTTATTGAAATTCTGCTGGATCACTACGGTTTGCAGGTAACTCTGCAGCGGGTAATTTTCCGGCGAGTTCATGAAAATAAGACCGTCGAACCAGGAATTCCAGTGGAATACCATGGTGAACAGCGTAATGGTAGCCAGCGCCGGAGCGGATAACGGCACATACACTTTCCAGAGCGTCGTCCAGTGGCCGGCACCATCCATAAAGGCTGCTTCTTCCAATTCCTTCGGCAGGCCCCTAAAGAAATTAAGCAAGAGGATCATGTTAAAAATCGGCACCGCTTGCGGCAGGACGAGTGCCCATACGGTGTCAAGGATTCCGGTGTACTTCACCATCATATACAACGGAATCAGCCCGCCGTTAAAAAGCATCGTAAACACAAACACCCAAGCGTAGACCGTCCGTCCCCGGAATTTATTTACCTCTTTCGACAGGGGGTAAGCGACGAGGATCGTCAGCAACATATTGACCGTCAGGCCGACGGCGACGCGTTGGATCGTCATCAGGATGGAATCAAAAAACGCTTCTTTACCCAGGACGTACTTATACGATTCAAGTGTGAATTCCACCGGCCAAAGCTTCACATAGCCGGCGGCAGCCGCAGAACTTGAACTGAACGATACAGCCAGCACATGAATAAGCGGTAATATGCACAGGGCCGACAAGAGCGCCAGGAACATGTAATTAAACCCTATAAACATCTTACGGCTCAGCGTATAGCGTTCTACCATGATTGTTCCTCCCCTCTCCCTCTTAGAAGATTCTGTAGTTGGCGAAACGGTAGGCAAGGAAGTAAGACGCCGAAAGCAGAATCAAAGAAACGACGGATTTAAAGAGACCAACCGCTGTCGCTACTCCGTACTGTGCATCGACAATGCCGATCCGGTAAACGAATGTGTCGATAATGTCGCCTGTCTCATACACTTGAGGACTATACAAATTGTATACCTGATCGAAACCGGCATTGAGGACCTGGCCCAAAGCCAGCGTTGCTGTCAAAATAATGATCGGCGCCATACCTGGCAGAGTCACATACAGCGTCTGCTTCCACCGATTCGCGCCGTCAATTACCGCCGCTTCGTATAACGTCGGATTAATGCCGGTCAGCGCAGCCAAATAGACGATGGTATTAAATCCGAATTCCTTCCACACATCCGATGTGACCAGAACGGAGCGGAACCAGTCGTTGCTGCCCAAGAAATAGATCGAATCCAATCCGAGCCCGTTCAACATTTGATTAACGAGTCCGTATGTAGGAGACAAAATATCGATCAGAACCCCTCCGAGTATGATCCAAGACAAAAAGTGCGGCAGATAAATCAAGGTCTGAACCGTTCGCTTGAACAGCTCCTTGCGAATCTCGTTAAGGAGCAAAGCAACCACAACCGGAACGATCAACCCGACCACGATCTTCATTACGGCAATGATAAGCGTATTCCAGATGATCTGGAAGGATCCGGGCAAGGCCATAACATAACGGATGTTATCAAGGCCGTTCCACTCGGAATCGAAAATGCCTCGTGCAGGGTTGAAATCCTGGAAGGCGATGACGGCTCCGAGCATAGGGCCGTAGCTGTAGACGAGAATCAAGATCAGCCCTGGCAAAATCATCAGATGCAAGGGCAGTTGAAACATCCATGCGCGTTTTTTCCCCGGCTTAGCCACCGAATCCAAGATGGCTATTCGATCTTCTGTCATTTTATTCAACACGGCGGATCTTCCTTTCTTGCCCATAGGGCCGAATTCTGCCCCCCGGTGAGGACAGAATCCAGACTTATCTTCCACTATTTGGAGTTCATCAATGTATTGACTTCCTTCGTCATTGCATCTCCTCCGAGCTTCTTCCAGTTCTCTACGAACTTATCGAAGCTGTCGAGCGATTCACCGAGAATGATATTGGTAAATGTCTGGAGTTCCAGCTTAAGCAGCGTCGAGTCCCGCTTTACCATCGTCTCTGTCATGACCTGATTAAATGCGCTTGGAAGAAGCTGGCCGTTCTTTTCATAATTGTCAATTAAGCTGAAGGAAGAGTTCTCCGGACTGAATACGCGGTTTAACGCCCAATCGATCGTCTCCAGCTTCTCACCGTTCACTAACTTCTTGACGCTGCGATAAGCGCCCATCTGCTCGATCGTGATTGCCGATTCGTTCTTCTTGCCTTGGATGACCTCTTTCACGATCCGATGTGTATTCAGGTTTTTCTCCGGCTCGGCCGTATAGATGGAGTACATCCAACGCTCAATCCCGTCTTCAGGACTGGTGCTTAACCGATTGACTTCTTCCTGGGTATAAGATGTACCGTAAGAGACTTCATGAAACAGGTTAATCATCTTGATCAGCGCTTCCGGATGCTTAGCATCTTTGGTTACCGCAAGATATTGCGGCGTTTTGAGATTGATCCCCGGCACTTGCGCTTTAACCGGCTGTCCGTCGATGGACACGAGAGGGAACGGCCTTAGATCCGCATTCGGATCGTTGCTCTTGAGATCTTGCAGGACGAGCGGAGCCGACATACTGCCAAACCACAAGCCAATCTTGCCGCCGACGACTAACTCTTTCTCCTTGTTCCAATCTTTTACGCCGAATTCTGGGTCGATATACCCTTTTTTATACAACTCCTGCAGCTTGCCAAGCGCCGTCCTCACTTCCGGTTGAATGCTGCCGAAGACAATGCTGCCATCGTAGGATTTCACCCAATTCGCTTTTCCTTGTTGGCGCGGGTACGCGTGATAACTATTGAAGAACCCTTCCAGTCCATCGAAGAATCCGTACAGATCCTTATCCATGGCCATGCCGTACGTATCCTTCTTCCCGTTGCCGTCCGGATCCTGGTTCACAAATGCGTCCATGATCTTAAAGACATCGTCCATGGTCTTCGGTGCTTGAAGACCCAGCTTCTCCATCCAGTCAGCGCGGATCCAAATCATCTGCGCTTGGTCGATCTTGGACGTAGGAGCCGGAATTGCAAGCAGTTTGCCATCCATGGTGGCCGATCCAAGCGCTTCGGGTCCTGAAGATGTCAGGACTCCTTTCGTTATTGGACTGGCGTACTTCTCGTAGATTTTTGTGAGGTCTGCCAGTTTACCCGCATCCGCTAATTGCCGCAGCTGCGAGGAATTGAGCGGAACGATATCGGGAAGATCTCCAGATGCTATAGAGACATTCATCTTCTGCTCACCTTGACCGCCAGGCTCATCTCCGACTATGGACCATTTGTTTTTTAGCTTAATGCCAAGCTTATTCGCATATTCCTGATACCAAACGTTATTGTCAATCGTTTCTCCATTGACGAATTTCACCGAGGGACTGAGAATACGTACCGTCGATACTTCAACAGGCTCCGCGTACTTCCCAAGATACAGATCTTCCGGATTCGCAGATTCCGCTGCAGGAGCTGCCTCGGTATTGACATTCCCCTCTTTGCTTGCGTTATCCACAGATTCATTGTCAGAACTGCATGCGCTTACTGCTAAGCTAAGGATCAACAGACTGGATGCAGCCAACAACCCTCCACGTTTCTTCATGCTTGTCCCCCCCGGTTTTGTTTTTAAGAGATCTCTTGAATTAAGTATAGTAAAATGGCCTCCTCCCCGTATATTGCACTCTGTTTGTATTCTGTACTTTCGTTTACGAATTTTCGCTCGCCCGGATCATGTAGTACGGATAACAAAAGGGAAAGCCCAATATAGGCTTCCCCTTAAGGTTTTGAATATTGATGCAGACTAAATTCTGCTTCGGAATTCCTGCGGCGTAACGCCGACATGCTTCTTAAAAAACCGGGTAAAATACCCCGCCGTATCGAAGCCAACCGCTACCGCTACCTCCTGCACCTTCGCCTGGGATTCCGCAAGCAATGCTTTCGCACGCTCCACCCTCAGCTCCGTAATGTAGTCGGAAATGTTGCGTCCGGTATAGGTCTTGTACAGATTGGACAGATACGACGGATTCAGGTAGACGACGTCCGCCAGGAAGGCCAGCGAAAGATCTTTGTCCAGATGTTCCACGATGTAGCGGTTCAGCTTGTTGATCATACGTTCTGTCCGCTCATCCTGCTCTTGTTTCCCGTGCCGAATAAGATGGCAGCCCATCTCACTCAGGAACTGTACCGCTTGTTCCTTCGTCTTATGCGCGTTTACGTCAAGCAGCCTGCGGATTGTAGTCTCGGCATCCGCGTCATCACCGTAATCGTTGCGGTTCATATGATTCCATTGCTTGAGCAAAATGACGGCAACGGCGTAATACGTCTGCGCATAGACTGCGAATCTATTCGGCAAGCCTCGGAACAGCTCGTTCAGCAGCTCCACGAACAACGGCTTTTGCCCCATCTCGACGGCACTCTCGATTCTGGGTATGACCAGTGCAGGCGCCTCCGAAGCTGGAGTCGCATGTTCCTCCCCGCGGTAGAGGAGAATCATTTCTTGCCCATTGCCCAGACCCAGGATCAGGCTTTGCTTCAAGAGATGGAAGATTCTCGCGATATCCTCCCAGGCCGCTTGGCTTCCGTAGCTGATAAACGATACCGGTATATGCAGCAAGGCTCTGCACGTCTGCTGGATACTTTCCAGCGTGCCCTGAATATAAGCCGGCAATTCGTCCCACTGTGTTTCTCCGTCAAGCTTCGGCTGAAGTAGCCACACAAAATAGGAGCCGCTGAGCATGACGGGGAGCATGACGACGCGATCCAGATACTCCTCGGCAATATTTTGGACCGCGTATAAGAGCAGCGATTGATCGGACATGCTGTAGCGTTCGTCCCAATAGTCAACGCGGCCGCAGACGAGCATGACGGCCTCCTCGGCACGAAGTATCGTATCGAGCTCCCTTAAGCGCTCGGAGAGATTGGCAGTTGCTAGACCGCCTTGCTCCATGATAGCCGTAAACCATTCACGGCGCAGCATCGGCAGCAGCTCCTTCAACTGGCCTTTCGCCCGGATCAGGAGGTCCTCGTTATGGAGATCTTCCTGGATCGCGCTCGTTGCACGCCGAATGCTTTGGACGATCGCTTCATCGCCTTCGGTTTTCAGAATATAGTCAACGCCGCCGCTGCGCTGCGCTTGCTGGGCAGATTGGATATCGTTAACCCCCGTCAAGAAGATCACTTTGCAGCGCGGCCAGCGGGACTGTATCCATTGCTGCAGCTGCAGTCCGTCCATCTCCGGCATTCGAATGTCGCTCAAGACGATATCCATTTTCGTGCGGGTAAGCCAACCCATTGCTTCCGCTGCGGAATACGCCCGGTAAATATCCATGTCCATGTCCAGTTCATCCAGCAGCATCTCGTAGAGCCCGTCGACGGTAAACGGCTCGTCATCAACGATCAATAATCTATACATGGGGCTCAGCCTCCTTGTAAGGGAATCACAATTATAATTTGAAGTCCACCGAGCTCACCTTTGCTTAAATGCAAACCAGCCGTGCTGCCGAATTTGATCTGCAATCGTCTATGCACATTGATCATACCCGTTGTGACCGTAACGTCCTGCCGGCCGTTCAGCAGCGCTTGCAGACGGGCGATGATTGCTTCGTCGATCCCTCCACTGTCTTCCACGCGGATATGCAATTCAGATTCCCTCATGTGGAAATCGACTTCGAGCACCCCGCCCTTTGCTCTTTTCTCCAACGAATGAATAAAAGCGTTCTCGATAATCGGCTGAAGGATGAGCCGCGGTACAAGAAGCTGCTCTGCACCCTTCGGCACTTCCGCGAAACGAACCGTGATCCGATTAGAAAATCGAATCGACTGAATTTCCGTATAGGACTTCGAGTGAGCCGCTTCGCTTGCCAGCGTCACTTCCTCGACATCATCTCTGGTGATGAACTGGAAATATTCGCCGAGGTGCTTCGTCAGTCCCATAATCCTCTCGTTACCATCCTGCTTGGCCATGCGGTACAAAATAAAAAAGGTGTTGTATAAAAAATGAGGATTGATTTGAGACTGAAGATGCTTTAGCTCGGCTAGACGAATCCGATACTGCTGCTCGTACACTTCTTGGATCAACCGCTTAAGCTCCAGAATCATCGCATTCAACTGCCGGTATAGATAGCCGAATTCATCTTGAAACGGATAATCGACGGACACGTCGAATCGGCCTTGCTCGATTTTGCGGAACGAACGGACAAGCTGCATGAGCGGCCGGTGAATAATGCGGTACATGCTGAACGAGAAAGCGATGATAACCAATACGGAGACGCCATATAGGACAAATACCCAGTTTCGATACCGGTCGAGCGGTCTCTCGACCTTTTCGGAAGGTACCATCATCAACAGCTTGGTATTGTGAATTTCCGACTTTTTGATAGCCAGCAGATAATCCCGGTTGTCGATCGAGACTCTTCGGCTGCCTTCCTCCGCCATGTACAGCACATTCCTCGTTTCATTGTCCAATGCCGGGGCGCTTTCGCCTAATGACGACCATACCATTCTGTCGCTTGACAGAACGGCGATGCTGTCTTCCAGGGCAAACTGCTTGAGCTTTGCGGATATTTCCGCGCTGGAGATCTCGACGGCAATCAGAAAGAGCGGCCCATTGTCGATGTACCCATACGGCATCGTGATAAAGACACGGTTATCCCAGACCACAAAAGGAGAATCAAGCGGATTCGTCGGCTCGGACAGCGTCCGGAACATCTCTTCATTGAAATCGACAATCGAATTCGAGTTGGATGCCACAATCCTGTTCATCCTGGGAATGAAGACCATCGCATTCTCGATAAAAGCACTCGATCGACTGAGCAGGTCCATCTGCTGCTTTAGCCGAAGCACCGATCGGTTCCGTTCGATCACCGGCATCACCTCCGACGTCGTGCTGAGCTTCAGTAGGTCCTCGTCATTGACATACTCCCGCAAAAGCCGCATCGACCGGTCAAAGTCTCCGTCCAGAATGTCCATATACAACTCTACGCGCGAAGAGAGCGACCCCGCAATCTCTTGGCGGACGATATCCGCCCCGGCTTCGTTCATTTTCAGCCCTAAATAGAAAAGCGGCGTCAGCACCATCAGAAAGGTCAGCGCAATCTTAGGTAAAATGGGGATTGATCCTATTTTTTTGATCAAACGCATCTTTAACCCTTCCCTGAATTCATGTTGTGGTCGCATCGGGAGCGACTTCCATTATCATATCGAAATGATGATGAAAAGGGAAAGCCGTAAATAGGCTTTCCCTTGCGTATTTTCTGTTCCATCCCGTTCGATACCCGTTTTGCAGCCGACAGTTGAACTATGCTTGTATACCGTTTAATGGACGACGACTCGAACCCGGCCAAGATTTTGAATTAGCGCGAAAGGCGTCTTCGTGTCTCCTTCACGCTGGGCAGTCACTCGAATCGCCGGATCGTAAGTTCCCGGTTTGGTGTATTTGAATGTCATCGAGATATTAACCGTCTGCCGCGGAGCCCCGAACTTCCATGCCTTGAAATCGCCTGTCCCGTCGAAATCCCATTCGGTGGCCACAATCTTCCCGCTTCCATGCGGTACCTGAATCCGCGCGGTGAAGGTCACGGTCTGACCAGCCTTAACATCAATCTTCGCAGCACCGCCCACAGACAAATCCACAACCGGTTGAATACCATGGCGCACCGATGCCTTGTCCGGCACCTCAACCTGTCCGTCGACGACTTCATAGCTGGTCGAACGTGGAGGAGCCACGCCTTTCTCTACCCAAGCACTTACATCCCGAAGCGCTTGCTGAAGAATCCCATCATATTGCACAAGTCGTGGAGTACGGGCAGGGCTGATGTGATCCGCATTGTCGTTATACCACACCCGGAAGTTGTCAGCATAACGATCACCGAGCGCCTCTTTTACCCTGGCACTATACCAGTCGGCATTCCAAGGATAAGCATCCACATCGAACAGGTTGACAACCATAATTACTTTGGCGTGGATATGGCCATGGTAAGCAGCTCCGCCGGACACGCCCTGGGTGATAAGCGGTCCAATCTCCATGGTACGCTGCGGGTAAAACGGCGTACCGTCAGGTGCTCTGAACTGGTCCCAGGCCGTGTAGCTTTGCGCTTTCGGCACCTGGTGACGATGATAGGAGAGCGCAGCAAGGTACCATCGATTGTCTATTTTCAGCTTTGCGCCTGTTTCGATGGCGGATAATACATTCTCGGGGTTTCCTTTCCCGATGGTGAATACCTTCGTCGCCGCATCGAATGAACCTGACAGCTTCTGAGCCGTCGTCGTGCCGTCAGCTGCAAGGAGTGTATAGTCTAGCCAATACATTGGCGTCGAAACGGCAGGTACCTGATCAAGGGTCAGACTCGTCGTGTTGTTCTGTGCATCTCGCGTGACTTGCGTGACGATAGAGGTGGAGTCGACCTTCGATGAACGGAACAGCTCGCCTAATGCTGATGGCTCCGTACCCAGATACCCCGGTTTATTCCAGAAGTCCTCCACATAAGTTGGGTCTATGCCGCGAAGGACATTCAAAAAACCGAGCAATCCTTCAGTATCATGCAGCCCGAGCAAGTAATTGTAGTCTTCCCAGGCCCGCAGGGGTACACCCAGTTTCGTGACCTCCTGCAGAACCGTCTTTTCCATATCATTAAGCCCAGCGTACGGATTTCCGCTGCCTCCAGGGCTCACCGCCTCTGCGATTTGCTGCGCCTTCTTCTCTAATGCGAAACGCGCGAATGCCCGTATGAAGAAATTATTGGGAATCGAGGTTGGAACGCCTGTTATGTAAGGCACGGCACCATCCCATACCCCCTTACTGCCTTCTAAGGCACCAATGGTCTGATATGAGCCTCCGCTGCCACCGTAAATATATCCGTAGATCCGTCCGGACCAGCCGTAATACTTCGCTGCTGCCGTTCTGGAGAACTTGGCCGCGGCGGCATCGACCCGGTAACCGCCCCCTCCATTCGTCTGCACAGTGTAAGCTCCGCTGTCCGCACCGAAGCTGATATTCACATCGGCTACATTCTCATCCTGAAGCGGGTACACGTTTTGGAAGAATCGTCCGGTAAACTTGCTCTTCTCCGGGAAGTAGAAGGTGAACTTTTTGTCCGTCCCTTCAAAGTGGCCCGACACCTTACGATGCGGAACCGGTGCAGCCAGATCGGTCTCGCTGTCAATGACAGGCCGATTGTATAACGGATCTGCGCTGTCCGGCGTAACCATTGCGGATGCGTTTACATTTGTTGATGCTGTGCTGCCTACTGCAGCAGAGGCTCCAGTGTTTGTCATCAATAATGTGCTGAGCATGATCACTACCATAGCACTAGTTGAAGCTTTGCGACTTACGTTCTTCGAAGAAATCATACGACTATCCCCCGCCCTGTTGAATGTTGAATACGCTTTCTGAATTTAGTATATAGGGGGAGGAATGAAAGGAATATTAGACTTTGTTTGGATTCTGGACTTTCGTTTGTGAGTTCGTCTTTTTCCATGGCGTCATTGGGATGATTTTATTATTAACCCTGAAAAAATAGGATTCTTGAGCAGTTCTGGATTTCATAATAGATCCCTCCAAATGTTCGGAAAAACACTCATCCAGCGACTAATAAACGTCAATAAGGCGATACCCTGTCCGAAAAAGGACAGACTTCGTCACTCGATGAGTGGTTCTACTAAGAACAGATCTCCTTGTATTTCTCCCACAACCACTTTGTATCATGGTCTGTCCCCTGGAAAGAGACAGACCATGACATCACGCCATAAAAAACGACTCTCTTTTATAAATCCATCCCTCGTATACACCGCAAGTCAAGCCATTCGGAATCCTTCCGCACTCAGCCGTGTATGCATTAAGATGAATGTCGCCGCCGAATGTGCCATCGACATGCCAATGTGCTTTAATCTTATCAACACCACAATATATGGGTTGAGATCGTTAGAGCATCGTATGGTTCTCAATCTGTGCGATTTTATGGCTAATGTTCCCGATAAAATAGGTACTCTGTGACTTACTCTCCTTTCGATGCAGAAGTGTCCCCGGTCGGCTCCTCGGCGGCCCTTCCTATTGGGAGTGAAGGTGCCCCTTCGACAAACTCACCAGCGTAGGAACGTTCGTGTAGCTCCGTGAGTGTTGCTCCCTCCTGCCATGCTTTCAAGAAGGTTTCCGGGTTTACCAAGACTCCGAGGGCTTCGAGAGGATTGGAATGTGTCTGGAGTGCGCGCATGGCTTCCAGACCCTTGCGTAAGTCGGGTCCATAGTTGTCTACTTGGAGTTCAAGGGCGTTGTTGTCAGGATCTCTGTAATAGAACGACGTATTCGGACCATGATTCATCACCATATCCGGCAGCAGACCCTTGTGCTTCAAACGCTGGTACGCCCGCATGAGATCGTCCAGGGTGTAGTTAAATGCTACATGATGCATGCCCGGGCCGGTGGGTACCTGGTTGGTGCACGTGGGATCGTGAAAGAGGACCAGACGATGGTGAGCCAGATCGAAGGTGTAAAACCCCACCATGCTCTCGACTTCGAGAGTCGGGTGGACACCGAGGAAGGCGCGATAGAACTCCCGCATCTCCAGAAATTGGGCAGTTTTAAACCCAATGTGATGCAGTTGCATAGGTGGAATACCTGGCGTATCGAGCCGGTCTTCCTTATTTGTTGGACTTCCCGCATTCTGATTTGTCATAGAACCTACTCCCTTTGCTTGTTTATTAGTTCTCATCAGCAGAAGCTACACTACCTTGGATAACTTCTATCCAGAATGAGATTTTTGCACCAGGACCTGGATTACTGCTGTTCGAAAGGCATAAGAACGTCCTTCAAACGCTCATCGAATGCAGCATGAAACGACGGAATTAATTCATCAATTCGTTGTTGAAATAATGTAGGGTCCTGAACACCAAGCTCCGATCTTACTTGTTGTTCTTCTGGCGAACCATTATCATTCAATATCATGGTCAGTATTTCAGCATTAAAAAATTTACTGGGAGGCAGTACTAGGGAAGTCATCAAGAACTGGGTTAGGAAAAAATTCTTGTTACCACTAGCTGCTAAGTCCATCGCCTTTTTTGTAAACAAGTCGATGTATTTCTGGGCAAATGTAACCCCCTTTAAGGGCGTTGCACCAACATGCTCGACACCCTTCCAACGCAAATCAGTAATGGAGCTTAGCCACCAAGCCGGTTCGATGGCTTCCTGCATCCGATGCAGCACGTGTCGCTCAAAATATGGCTGTGGATTGCGCCTCTGCTCTTCCAGACAATTTGCGACTATTTCTGCTTCAATTGCAGCCACCGTCATCCCTTGTCCATAAATGGGGTCAAAGTTGCAGAACGCATCTCCCAAAACAAGCAATCCCGACGGCCAATTCTCCATCTTCTCGAAATGCTGCCGAATAGATTCAGGTGTGCGATATCCGCGGGGGCCCTGCAAAGGTTCTAAATTACTAACAACCTTAGCAATTTCAGACGCATTTAGATTTTTTGAGTTCCTCCTGAAATTCATCCGGTTTAGCGGAAGGATAATTCTCACCCCCTGCGCTAAACAGTAATGTTCCGGCTATATTATCTTCAATGCGCAATAGCATACCAGTCATTTTTCCTTTAGCAGGTTGTGCCTCTGACACAACTGATCTCCATTGCTGTTCCATTTGCCGAGGAATTTTATAATACTGGGTACTATAGCCAAGAGATACCTTGAGCACCTCCGGATCCGGTACAGTATAGCCCAGCGAATTCAAACTTTTGATGACCTTTGAAGAGCGTCCAGCAGTATCGATAACCATGTCCGCCGTAAGCATACCTTCTTGTTTATTCTTGCTGCGCTTTTTTGTATAGATGCCAGTAATCGTCTTATGGTCTTCAGAAGACATTAAACCTATAACTTCTGTGTTGGTTAGGAAGTGAACGTTATGGATGTTTTGTAAACGGCGACGAAGCACCCATTCCAGCAGTGCCCTGCTGCTCGAAGCACTCACGATTGGGGGACGGAACACAAGTATACCGAACTGATTAACAAGTACCATCTCTTCGGCGTCTGAGGTATGAGCACCGTGCTCTATCAGCTCATGAGTATAACCAGGGAAGCAGCGCTCCAGAATCATGTGACCGCGTGGCAGTACACGATGAGGATGGAAAGACTGTGGAGTGCCTTGCCTAATGGCTGGTGCTGTCGGTAATTCATCGCGTTCAACAATATATACCTCCTTATAATACTCGGATAGCATTCTTGCCGTGATCAGTCCAGCGATTCCCGCCCCAATAACTACAGCTTTGTTCATGTACATCATGGCTGTTCTTTAAACATCTCCTTTCTCAATATAGAAATTGGAAAAATAACTGATTTCAAACCCATCATATGCAATCACTCACATTTATTCAAACGCATTTAAACTCATGAAACCATGGATTAGAATGAATGAAAAAAAGGCCAAGAGGTTAACGAGCATCGTTCCGAGCCATCCTCCGGAAATGCTCAATGATAACTTGGCGAAATTCCTTCGCAGCATTTGATAAATAGCGGCTGTGATGCCTCGATAGTCCAATTTGTCGTTCGCACACGGGTTCCTCTATTCGTAAGAATACAATATTCTCCACAGGCCAGAAGTGTAATGCAGATTCTGGTACAAAGGAAATGCCTAGTCCTGCTTGAACAAGAAGACCTAATGTAGCTGGTTCATCGCCTTCATACGCGTTTTGGGGTATGAAGCCAGCCTTCTCACAATGAAAGTCCATCAAGTCACGAATTCCATAACCTTTATTTAAACTGACAAACCGTTCTTCCTTAAGTTCGGATAAAGGAACTCGGTCTCTGTTTGCAAATCGATGGGTTGTCGGGACAATCAAATAAATCCGCTCTTGAAAAACGATATCACAAACCAGTTCACTTCCTTGAACGGGTGGGGAAGAACAACAAAAATCGATCTCCCCCTTCTTGACCCGAATTTCCATTTCATGGGTCCCCAGCTGTTGTACATGAAACTGGACATGTGGTCGAATTTCCCGAAATCGATGAAGGATATCCGGCAGCATGTAGGCTGTGTTGACAGCCAGCGACAATGTACTATAATCAGCCTTGGTCAGATCAACGATTTCACGTTTCCCTTCCTCCAATTCAAACAAAGCCCTCTCTACACGCGCAAGAAAAGAACGACCGAACTCATTTAACCGCAACTTTCTTCCACTTCTGTCAAATAACGAGACACCCAAGTCCTCTTCCAGCAATCGAATCGTCTTACTCAACGATGATTGCGTGACATGCAATACCCCCGCAGCTTCGGTCATATGTTCCAAACGAGCTACGGTACGAAAGTACTCGAGCTGAAGAAGTTCCAATGTTATGCACCTCACATTCTTTTTCATCAATCTTATTATAAAGGCAATTATGAGGATGAGCAGCCGTGACATGAGGGGAGCCATAATCGAGGGGAAGAAAATCCAAAAAAGCTCATGGTCTTCCCGCGGCGGAAAAAGATGAGCTCGAATAGGCCTTGCGTTACGCCGCCGATCCAATTCGAGAATCCGCCATCTTTGCCAAAACAAAACGAAGCAATATATATCCGCTCGGCACTTATGGAAGTCGCCCGCCCCGTGAAAATAAAAAATCCACCTAAATGAAGGCGGATTAGGACTAGGAGGTTTACGCAGCTCCGAGATACTCAGGAAGCGATACGGCTTGCCGCTGCAACGTCGGCTGCTTTATTGAGCTTTCTATATAGTTTTTTCCTATGGTATGTATAGAAAACTGAAGATTGTTTGCACAGTTACATTTCATTAGACTGAAGATGTGAACGGTGACCCATAAATCACAGGAGGTTCAGTGCATTTTCACTCATACTTCTGCCTCCGCTGATTACGGAATTCCAGCGCGGTGATGCCTTCGGTATCTTTGAATATTCTCGTAAAATGCTTCACATTTTCGAATCCAACTTGCTCACTGATTTCGTACACCTTCAAATCGGAGTACTCCAACAGCTCCTTCGCCTTGCCCAGTCTTAACCGGCGAACATAGTTCGAGAAGCTCTCGCCGCTATATTCTTGGAAGGCATGGCTGAAATACGAGTAATTGAGGGAGAAATGATTGGATACGACCGCCATGTTCAAATCGTCGGCATAATGCGTCTGCAAGTAGGCGACAACCTTTTGCATCGTGTGTTGTTCCGTCGGCGCTTTCTCTCTCCGATCTTGGATGAACCGATCCAGACTACCCAGAAGCTGCTCGACGGCTGTGTAATAATCTTCAAATCGATCGTAGTTCCCGATGTGCCCCACATGGGCGTGCGACCTTAATAAACCAAGTACCTTATACCCATAGATGCCGAACAGCTTGTCGAACACCTCCTCGTTTAGCAGCTGGCTAATTCGTTCCAGATAGCCGATCTCACAGCTGCTAATCATGCGAATATCGAGGATTTGATCGAGAAGCTGTTTGATTTCATCCCCGCGTCCCAATCCGATGAAATTCATTATTCGCCGAATTAACTCAACAGGAACGACATGCCGCTCATTGCGTTCACTAATGCCGTTGTGTTCCAGCACATCGAGTTCCGGAAGCAAAATACCGTATTTCAAGGTTTGCTTCGCTTGACTGTATGCCCACCTGATCTGTTCGATCCCTTGAACAGAATCGCTAATTGCAATTCGCAGCTGCGACTCAGTTCCACTTAACCTCCACCGTTCCGCCAACTGGTAGAACATAACCGGATCGCGTGCAATCAGGATCGTTCCGCCTGTTCCATCACGCGTGAGCATCCAGTCCATATGCCCTTGTAACAGCTCAGTGATTTGATTCCTGAAAGCGGCAGCATCCGCTCTGCTAGCCTGCGCCCCCTCGCCGCGCCGCGTTAGCAAGCCCAGTGTATATCCTGCATCCAACCAGCTTAATCCGGCTTTGTTCGGTGTTATCGCATCACCCACATCCTTCTGGGTCAAATGCAGCGTAACCAGCTCGGCAGCAACAAGACGGGCCTCTTCGCCCGCTGTGTCTGCCCGCTCTTCTCTCATCCTGATGTCAAGTATTAATCGTTCCAGGACGGCAAACAATTCCTCCCGCTTCACAGGCTTGATGAGATAATCCTTCACAGCACAGCGGATCGCTTTCTGTGCATATACAAAGTCATTATAGCCCGACAGCAGTACAGCCTCGGGCTTAACGGGATGGTCTTGCAGCTGCTCGAGCAGTTCGATCCCATCCATAATTGGCATTCGGATATCGGTGAACATCATATCCGCAGGTTCCTGGCGAAGCAGTTCCAGCGCCTCTTGTCCATTCTCGGCAAACCGGTAGCTGAACAGATTAGGAAACTGCCTTTCAATGACCGATTGCAAGCCCCTCCGAATGATCTTCTCGTCGTCGACGATCAGCAAGCTAATCATAGATGTCCGCTCCCCCTCCCATGACCCGATAGGGCAAAGTCATGATTACGCGTGTATAGCTTCCTTCCTGACTCTCGATCCCAATCCCATATTCCACCCCATAGCTCATCACTAATCGTTGATCCACATTACGCAGACCAATTCCATTGCTGTCCTGGTTATCCTTGCGAAAGAATAATTGCCGGGCATTCTGGTAAGCGGACTCTTCCATTCGCAGCATTCGATTCAACAAGCTTAGTGTCTCTTCCGGTATGCCGCAGCCGCTGTCCGTAATCTCAATGACACAAGCTTGATCACGCCGGACGGCAGAGATTGTAATGACCAGATTTCCATCGCTGGAATGCATGCGGCGCATCCCATGCTTGATCGCGTTCTCGACTGTGGGCTGCAGTGACATTTTGAGTGATTCCTGCTTGAGACATTCCGGTGCAATCGACAATCGGAGATCAAGTCTTCCATCATAACGGATATTCATGATGGATACATAATCCTGGACCTGCTGAATCTCATCGCTGAGCATCACGTGATCCTGATTCCATTCCATGGAATACCGCATCATACCGCCTAGGGACGTCATGATATCCGATATGAGATACTGCCCTTCAATCTCCGCCAGCATCTTGACGTTCTCCAGCGTATTATAGAGAAAGTGGGAATCGATCTGGTTCTTCAGCGCCCGAAGCTCGGCTTCTTTGCCTGCCGCCTGCCTGGCTGCCTGCTCTTGAATAAGCTCGTTAATCTTCAGAATGAGCTTGCGGTAATGATAGCCCAGCTCACCTACCTCATCGGTACCGGTAATGGTCGGCAGCTCGACGTTGAAGTTGCCGCTTCTTACCTGCTGCATCGATTCTCTCAACGCCTTTAGCCTGCGAAGTATCACCGCTTGCATCGAGTAAGACAGCAGCACGAGAAATGCCGCCAGTAACGAAAAGAGAACAATATAACGAACTCTCGAATGGGTAATGCCTTTCATCGTATCCGCAAGACTAACCATATTGACCAGATGGACGTCGACCGATGGGATGTAGCTCTGAAATGCCAAGAAGGACTGCCCATGAACCTTAAACTGTACCGTCTCGCTATCTGTGTTACTCGTCAGCTTCACGCTGTTCATCAATTCCTCCGCGCTGTGCTGTTCGAACACAGGTGAAGCCTTCAAGCTGAATACCTGTCCGCTCCTGTCGACTACGATCAGTTGAGAGTTCATGTCCTGCACACTGCTGAACGTCCGAGAGAAGAAGTTCGATAATCTCATCGATATCTCCAGGATCCCGTTATGTGTTGCGTTGTCCGGATATTTGAATTCCTGCAAGTACGTCATGAAGGGCTCATTCGGCAAGGGTTCGGATGGCAAACCGGTGAGGACAACGTTCCCCTGGATAGTCCACCAGGGCATACCGTTCTGCTTCACCACTTCATCATGCCAAGGCTTGTCTTGAATACGTGATTCCTGCAGAATGACGGGCCATATTTCATTCACATAGAGATTATCCGTGAACAACCGGACATTCGCAATTCGTGGATTGTTGTACAGAAAATATTGAAAGTTGTTGACCACAGCTTTCTTAATATGAAGAACATCCGCTGCATCCTGAGTTTGTGCAACTTGCAAATATTTGTTCATTTCCCGATTGGATAACGCGAGCTGTGCCGTCCATCTCATCAGTTCTATGTTATTCTCAATGTTTTTCTTCTCAACCTCAAGCACATTCTCGTTGTTCTTCATCAATTCTTTCATGGCCTTGGCGGAATCTTCATTGAGCGTATACCAAGAGAATAGAACAACCGGTATGAAGATAACGACCACAAATGACAGAATCAGTTTGGCTTGAAGCGAAAGTTTAAACGTAAATGCACGTATCCCCAATAACCAACGGTTTACCGCGCGTCCCATCCCCTGCCTCACATCCTGCTCTTTCCCCTATAGAACTATGGATTGAGCGACGATTTCAACTTCTGTACATTTCGTTCATAGGCTGTTTGACGACTGGCTTTGATTGCTTCATACTCGGGATCCTCGGTAATAGTTTTCATGAATCCGGCGAACAGCCGATCAAATTCAGCATCCGACCCCGCCATCAGCAGCTTGGGCAGCGTCTCGGCCCAGAGCCGCGTGTTTTCGCCTTGCGCAATACCTTCCTTCGTCGACGGGTCCGGACCCAGATTTTCGAACTCGCTCATGCTGATCGTCTTGCCCCTCGTCCAATCGGCAATTTGTTTGGCGGGTTCAGCATCCATCCCCGTCATCCATGCCAGATTCATGTTCTTATCCATTAGCATCCAGTACATATACGAAGCGCCATATTTCCTATTGAATGCCAGGCGGTCGGTGTTGAGCAGATGCAGGACCTCCGGCAGGAACTGATCTTTACCGTCGATCGTATCGTAGGTAACACCCTTCTCTCCTAAGAACAAATCTTTGTTCCCCTCTTCGCTGAGCAAATAGCTGAGGAAGGCAATGGCCCGCTTCTTATCCTTGACGTTCTTCGAGATGAGCGTCACCGTCCAACCGGAGATGCCATTTCCTGCAAGGGTTGGCGGATCATGTGCATCATTTGCCGGACCATCAATCGCGATATACACCTTATCCGGATCCTTGCGGTATAACGCTTGGTTAATCTCTAAAAAATCAGACCACTGATACAGCATGGCAAAATAACGCCCTTGCGATATTTTTTCATCTTTTTCCAGCCGTTTTTCATCAATATAGACATCTGTCGGGATCAGCCCGTCCTCATTCGCTTGGCGGAACACCTTCAGCCATTTCAGGTAGGTTGGGTCGCTTCGACGGTCGTACAGTTTGCCGTCTTTCTGCTGCGGAATGGCCAGGAAGTTCTGAAGAAAGGCCTCTAGCGAATAGTTGCCGGTTTCCGTAAATTCATGCATGCCGATCGGAATGAGCGGCTGGCCGTCCACGTCCGGAAACTTCTCCTTCGCTGCTTTCAGCGCGCTGAGAAACCCTTCCGGCGTGCTCATATCCGGTTTTCCAAGTGCTTCATACATGTCTTTCCGAACAACAAAGGTTTGATTAGACGTAAAAAGCTGACCATATTTCCGATAGTCCGCAGGGGATGAAGATGCATTCGGGTAGCCATACACATTGCCGTTTGCCTGCGTATACCAGCTAAGCTTCACGGGGTCTGCGGCTTTAAAGAAATAAGGATCGTACTGGTCCGCCAGCTCATTTAATGGAAGCACCATATCTCCATTGATCATCTTCTGCACGGAATCCTCATACGAGCCCAGCGTGATGAAGTCAGGGAGTGACCTTGCCGCCATCATCGTGTTAAGCTTCTCGCTGGCGTCGCCGGCAGGCACGATAAAGTTCAGGCTGACGCCGGTCTTCTTCGTAATATACTCGGAAACGACGTTCCCCCCCCACTTGCTGGTGTACCAGTCGAAATTGATATACCAGTCAAACGTAATCGGTGTCGTGTCCAGCTTCCAGGCAGGCTCATCCGGAGAAAGCTTCGTTTGAGAAGGAGCTGCCTCCTTCAGATTGGCTTTGGAGTTCTTATGATTCTCAGCAGTGCCGCTGCCCGATGGGTCTGCATTCCCAGAGCAAGCCGTTACCGCCGTACACATCATCAGAACTAGTAACAACCTTGCTGATTTACCCCTTTTACCCACTCATAGCTCCCCTTCGTCCGCGCACTGATAGAATGAATCCCCTGATTTTCCCCATAAAAAAATAGGCTCGCTTTCAGGAGCATCAATTTTAGTGCTAGTATAAAGGTTATTACAAGCAAATAAAAGGGCTATATAGACTGAATTTAAGAACTACATTTTAAAGAATCGGGCGTTCTTAAAGGAATATGTTCCAGTAAAAAATCGATACATTTCTGAACGGAAGGATTATGATAATGATGCCTTCTAAACATAAGCTTGATCTCACGAACAGGCGTTGGATCTACAAGACGAATGATTTTCAATTGCTGGCCACATAAAATATCAATTGAGGAAGCAGGTAAAATAGCTGCTCCCATCTTTTGCAGTACCATAGAGATAAGAATGGCCGTGGAAGTGGACTCAAACTGCGATTGCAAAGATTTGGCGATGGGCGTGCCCAATGTATGAAGATGCTCGTTTAAACTGATGTCCCCAACAAATAAGGAAGTTTCTAACTCTTCCAGCTCATGAAAAGAAACAACGGTTCGATCTGCCCATGGGTGATCCGCATAAACAACCAATGCCAGCTCTTCTTTGTACAGGTGCATCATATGAACTTCTTTGTTCGGATCATACATGTCGGTAATGCCGATATCGATACTGCTATTCAGTAATTGTCGTGATGTATTTTCTGTACTGGTGAATTTTAACGTAATGTCAGGATACTGTTCATGAAATTTCAAAAAATGGGGTATTAACCAAAAAAAGTCCATCGGAGGAATCCCTATCGAAAGTTTAGCTGCCCGGGCATTGCGTAACTCGTAAGTTTCTTTCTTTGATTCTTCAATGAGCCTCATCACGGAAAGTGCTTTTTCGTAAAGTATTTCCCCGTCGGTTGTAACCTTTACCCCTCTGCCGACTCTCTCAAATAGTGAGGCACCAACCTCCGTCTCCAGAAAGCGGATCTGTTGACTTAAAGTGGGTTGAGAAATCATTAGAATTTCTGCTGCCTTAGTAAAGCTTCCCTCTTTGCAAATTTGAATGAAACATTCTAACTGCCTGAACATGAAAGATTCACCTCAACTTCCGTACATAGGAATCCATCTCTTGCATAAATACTCTGGCAGTGGATCTCATCGTAACAGAATTAAGATGTACAAGAGATATATCCCAACAAGGAGTATGGCCCTCCAGTTTAACAATACGCAATGAATCGTCCCTTAGACTTTCGAGTAAAGATGTTGGTATAAGTGCTGCTCCGAGTCCATGACGAACCCAATGAATCAATACGGAAGAGGAGGACGTTTCTATGATCGACTTCAAGGTCAACCCACAAGAGAAACCATACATATCAATTAGTGATTTGTTTTGTTCTCGGAACATAATCGAATTCATTTGCTTCAAAGATTGAAAAGGAATCGAAGATTTATTAGCCAAGGGATGTTCTGAATGAACCAACAACGCCATTTCTTGCCGATACAAATGAGTTGAAATGACCGAAGCATCTGAAACCGGATATGCAGTGATTCCAATGTCCACCATCTGTTCCAACACTTTATTCGCGGCATCTTCTGTATCGATAACTTTTAATAAAACATTCGGGTACTTTTGGTGAAATCTCATAAAGTAAGGAGCAAGATATTCAAGTTCAGCAGGACAGCATCCAATAGAAATGGTTTCTTGAGATTTTCTGTTTCGCCCATCGATTTCATTGCGCGCCTCTTCAAGAAGATTCATGATAGCTTTGCCTTTATTCAAGAGAATCTTTCCCGCTTCGGTTACCTCAACTCCCCTGCTTACCCGATCGAACAATTGAATATTATACTCATCCTCCAAAACCCGGATTTGCTGACTTAGGGTAGGCTGAGTCACACCTAATTCTTCTTTCGCTTTGGTGAAGCTGCCTGATTTGCAAATTTGAATAAAATATTCGAGCTGGCGCAATTCCACGGTGTATCCCCCTTAGTCATCGGAACTGTGCTTGCATTTTGAGGCAAGTTTCAATACGAATCTTGAATTCCGCGATTCCTCCTGGTTTTTGCTATTGTATATATTATAAGAGGGAACCTGTGATGGAATATATCCGCTGGATTTCAGGTGAAGGTTGCTGGATTTTAGGGTTGGTGCGGTTGGGAACATGATGTGTGCCGCGAAGTTGAAAAAATGGAGGTGCACCTATCATCAGTACATGAGTGGCGCTTCGATTTTATGGAGAATACCGTGCTGCAGTTTCCTTTTTCAAAAATCTTCTTTCTGGTATATCATTACGGGAGGATAGACAACCTGATTGAGCGCGAGACGACACCTCAGTGGAAGCTGCAGCAGCTGTCGTATTCTAACCACTATGTACTCGCCCTGGCGGCCGAAGGAAGAGCCGTTTATGAGCTAGATGGCTTCGAGCAGCCTCAAGAGATCCGTAAGGGAGATGTATTGTTTCTAAGAAAACAACTGCTGCACTCCGCCACCTCGGACCCTGTCAATCCATGGAAGGTGTTCGTCGTCATCTTTGATGCGATTGATCTCAGCGTTGAAACAAGCATTCTGGACCATGCCCTGCCTGCAATATCCCGTACCTCCTTTCTGATAGAATTGACGCTTCTGTTTAGAGAGATGCTGGATGCCTGGACAGCCAAAAAGCCAGGGCATCTGCTGCTCTGCCGTGGCTTATTGATGAAGATGCTTTATTTGCTGATGAGAGAGCAGCAGCTCCAGACGACACCCCAAGCCCGTACCATCGACCATACGATTGCGATGATGACGGAGCACTATAACCGCACTTTTTCGATTCATGAACTGGCGGCTCATGCGGGCTTGAGTCCGTCCTATTACCGTCTGGTATTCAAGAAACTGACGGGTTTTACTGTAGGTCAGTTCCAGACGCGTATGAAAATCAACAAAGCACGAGATTTCCTTCTTTCAGGAGATTGCAACGTGACCGAAGCTGCGCAGCTGGTCGGTTTTGACAACGTGTATTACTTCAGTGCTGTATTCAAAAAGCTTACCGGCATAAATCCCTCTGAGCTGCTTAAGCGACGCTAGATCTAATTAGCTTCTATGCAGCCCATGTTTCGTAATGTGATAGCATTGTCCGGTGCTGTTACGTGTCAAAGCCAGCGTTTCATCTGGAGACAGCTTAAGCTCGAGCCCGACCGGGTGAATCGCCAGTCCCCCTTCCCCCATCTCCTCTATCCCCCACTCCCCTAACAACGAAGCATCATCCATCAAAATGGCGTACACATTCACATGTTCTTTTTTACATGCCGTTGTCACATAGGTATAAATATTGGCGCTCCCCTCCGCTCCTTGACCCTTTTGATTCGGAAGCGGATGGTATACATCGTGTACGAAGCCCCAGGATGGCTTAAGCTGAATGGGAGCGGTTGCTTCTGCAGCATGATGGATCAGCTTCACGCCTGTCTGCCCGCGCCGGAATTCGAGACACGCCGGCAGTCTTGTATCCTCTTCTAGAGCTCCATCCCGGTTATTCATTACAAAGTGCGTGTAGACCTGTATAGGCTGCTCTGCCTCGATCCGATCGATGATCAGCACGATGTGCGGCAGCAGCGTCACCCAGGTACGTTCAGCCCGGCGGATTGGATCGCCATAGAGCTTCGCCGCATCGGCGCGGATAACAGCCACTTCGTCCAACTGTTTCACTAAGAGTCGATCACACTTAGAAGGTGCCGGTCGATACACATTTCCCGTTACCCTCTCCTGTACAATTCTATGTTCGGGTGCTCCATCTGGGGCAAACGACCATGTGTTATGCGCTTGAGTGATGATGGAGGCCTGTTGGGAAGCGAGACGATAACAGCAATGGCCCGGATCGGCAAAGAAGCGCTCACCTTGATGGACGAGAATGAAGCTGTTCTGGTCCTCATGATTGTGTGAGTTCACCCGCAGTGGTATAAAACCGGCCTGCATGCCCAGGACCGTCTTCGGCTTCTCCCAGTTGTCTCGCATGACGACGGTCCCGGTTTCGAACGCAGCGAGCAGCGGTTCTTCGTCAGAGCGGGGATCGAGTGGTGCGGCTGCACCCGGCATGAGAAGCAGCGTCAGATAAGAATGCGTTGGAAAAATGCCAAAGGTACCGAGATCGTTTGGTTCCAGCTCCTCTCCCGGGTACGCGATTGCTCCTTTGCTCGAGCGGCAATGTGCATGAGCACATCTCCTGAAGGACGGAATAACACGGTAGAATCGCCAAAGTTCAGTGAGCGCGGGTAAGGCTTCTCCCCCCAACCGGTCATTGGCTTCATCCCAAGGAACGAATAAACAGCCCAGGGAATGCAGCGGGTATAGCAGAGCAAGTCCAGCTCTCCTGCTAATTGCGGTTTGTAGCGGATCAGCATCTCGTGAAGATGGCTCAGATGAATCGTAGCGTAGTTCCAATATTGCAATGATTCCCCGTAGCTGTCCTGGTTGTACAGCTGGGTGAGAAATCCGTATTGCTTTACCGTCCAAGCTACAGCCTCTTCATCCTCTAGCAAGATGGATGCGGTACCAAAACCGTCAAGCAGAATCATAAACCAGTTGCTCAAGGCATTACGTTCCCGGAAGCGGTTGTCCAACCAGCGCCGACAAGGCTCCTGACATTTATCACGCAGTGCCTGTAGGATGCGCCTTGTTTCCTCTTCGTCGAACAGCGTAGGGGTTAAGATCAACGCCATGGAGACGGCAAGCCCCACATGAGATGTCTCGAGCATCCCCTCCGGCGGGTTCGACCTTGCACGGAACCACGGACCGATAAATTCGTCTATCGGCTTATCCGGCTGCAAGCTTATCCCACACCGTGTGCCACCATTCATTTGTATCCTGCGGTGCCTTCAGCCCATCAAACGTCACATATCTTCCCGTACGTTCAACCAGTCCGTTCCATAGAGCTTCAGCTCTTTTGAAGCTGATCAGCAGACAATATTGCAATGCAGTGCGGATTCAAGATGCTGAGCATCCTCTTCATGCAAGGATCCGGACTGCTCGGCTTCGACATACTTAAATGGTACATAGATAACCTTCATCTCACAATGACAGATCCAATCCGCTTTTGCACTATTCGAGCAATATTCGATTGACTATTTGCATGAACAATAGCTATACTAAATTCAACTTGAACGCACAAGGATGATTGATCTTGAAAACCAATTACAGTCCGCAAAAAGCTCTGTTTACCATCGGAAATATAAGCTTTATTACCGTACAACGTCACCAAGGACATATCATGTCGTATTCCGAGGGCAGAAGCCAGCATTCGTTCATCTATACCTTCCGCGGTACCATGTGCTACAGCTTTATAGACCCTGCCAATAGCAATATCATGGCCTCTGCGGGACAATTAGTATTTCTTCCTTCGGGGACCCGTCACACCAGTGCCTATCTGGATGCCGAGAACGAGGTCGGAATTGCACAATTTGATACAATCGACGGAGAGCTTCCTTATTACCTTTCCGCACCGACTCTGATCACATTTGATCATGCGGAAGAGATCTTCTCTTCTTTGCGTACGGACCTGAAAGCCGGGGCCGGCGAAAATCCGATGTATTATTTTTACCGGTTGTATGAATTGTTGTGGCATCTCTCCAGGAAAATTCAGAACATTCCTTACAAGTTCAAAAAGCTGCAGCCCGCTCTGAAAGAAATGAATATGCACTATGCGGACCGTCGTAAGATCAGCGATTATGCGGATATGACCGGATTGAGCGAACCCGGATTTCGACGGCTTTTTACCGAATATACTGGTTTATCTCCGATTGACTATCGCAATCGAATAAGACTCCAAGAAGCAAAAAAACTGCTTCGCAGCGGGGAATACCCCATTGACGAAGCAGCAGAAGCCGTAGGCTTTACCAATCTGTCTTTTTTCTGTCGATCTTACAAAAGGCTCTTCGGACATAGTCCGGGGAAAGAGAAGTAGCTGTTTGGATAGAATCGGCAATTACTTCATACTTATTAAGCTTCTATCCGCAACTAGTATGGGAGAATCATATACTGGGATATTCTTAAATGTATAAATGTCCCCAACTATACTCTGTTGTTCTGCAGGTATTTCATAAACTCCGCCCGTGATGATATCTACATAAACAGGATCATCGAAGTTTCCATTTTCAACACTAAATTCCAGATACTTCGGTTCGTACTTGTCTCTTGGTATAGCATCATCCGCCCACATTGCGTATAGCTGCTTCTGTGTAGCCTTATTTCGGTAGCCATATACCGAAATGCTTCTGTCCGTATTTATCGAATACGCAGGGCGTGACCCTCTTGATGCAATTTGATGCGTGTGCTTTAACGTTTTCAGCCTTTCAAGTGTATGATCAAAGATCGATGTTACATGTTGGATTGCATAAAAAGCTATCTTCGGCCTTACTGCTTGATTGTCGGAAGCGGATTCAATAATTCCTTTCGTATTCTTTCTTCTTATTGGGCCGTTCCCGGAATAGTTCATGTCAATGATTCCAAAAATGCTGCACTCCATGTCGTTTCCAAGGTTCTCAAGCATTCTTCTTACATCCCATTTGGCTTGTGTTAATTCAGACCAGTTATAATCGGAAAGCGCTCCGCCTGTACCGCCTACTGAAGGCGCACCATTTTCACCTTGTCTCATGATCATGCCCGGAGCATACTGTTCTACGATTTGTTTCATCTTATATACAGCAAGTTTATTGGCATCAGGATTATAGACATAGTCATGATACGTGACATTGTGGAATAATCCTGTCGCCTTCTTCTCGTTCAAATATAGAAAGAATCTTTCTACATATTCAATATCGATATGTCCTAAAGCAAGGGCTGAAATTCTTGCATCCGGTTGAATAGATTTAATAATCGTTGCTGTGCGAATATTGAAGTCGGCCGTAATTTCCGGTGTATTGACCAAATTATCACTGAAGTTAGGTTCATTCCATACTTCCCAATCTTTCACTTTCTCTTTATATCTTGAAACCATTGCCGCTACCCAATTTTCATATGCAGTCAGTGCTTCATGTGATAATGGCATCCCCGCTCCCAGATTTTCACCCCCACCGCCGGGATAAATGGGATTGCCATATCCGGTTTGCAGCCACGGCATAAATCCTCTGTCAACCGCATCGTGAATAATGTTATCCATCCACGTCCAATCGTATATCCCTTGGACTTTTTCAGTTTTAGCCCATCCTCCTTGCATACGAAGCACTTTTATTCCCAGTGCAGAAATATACTCCTTATACTGATGATAATCCGCATAATCACGATCTAAAGTTTCGCATCCAAGCATCCAATTGGAGGATTCTATTGCATCAGTACTTCTCGGTCTCACAGAACCAATATCAGGCAGATCAATCGGATGGTCAGGCTTTTTCATACTGAATCCCTCTACGTTATCTGTAGCCCTTGGACTGACATAATGCGTTCTATCAGATTTAACCTTAGTCATGTGCATTCTCTCCCTAACCCGTCAGTATCATCTCACATGCGAGATAGCTTTACATCAAGCATACAGAGATATCCTTTAACCGGTCAATGACAGATCCGATCTGTTTTCTGCACTATTCAAGCATTGGGGATAATCGAAGGCGGATTTGCCAGCTCGGCCAGGCTCGCCCATAAGAGATTTGATCCCGACCCCACCCCAAGGAAGGATGGCCATTACTCAACTCAATTCGCGCTACCGCCTCCCTCAGCACGCAATGCCTGTTGGAGCCAAACGATCCATTGCAAAATATGAGCTTCTTGAAATTTTTGAGGGTTATAACCACTTTGCTTATGTATTTGTTCCAGCCGATATTGCATTGTATTCCGGTGGATGCCAAGCAGCTTTGCGGCCTCTGCCATATTAAGATCGGATGAAAAAAATGCCTCAAGGGTTTCCTCGATTTTTTTATTCCAGTACTCTTTTGAGGCATAAATTAGTTTTTCCTTGATTGGGCTGGGCAGTTCATTAATGATAATTGGACCTGCTGCCTGGCGGTATGTGAGGACACGCTCCTTATTGCTGGGGTAGCGAAGCACCGCTTCCGCCTCTTCAAAGCTGGAACGAACCGCATAAAGGGATTGGACCAAGGAACCGACTCCAATGCAATAGTCCGCTGTACAAGAGGTAACCATTAGGCGTACCTGATCCAGCATTGATGATAACGAAGAAGTCGCATTTCCATAGCAGAGTAATAATGTTCGATGGGGACGATAGGCGCTTAGAAGGATGGACCTGCCTGCTAACCTCCGACTCATAACATCAAAAAACCTCTCTTCGGTATTGAATAGGAGAGATGGTTCGTGCTCAATTACAATGGCCTGATATGGGGCGGTGATGATACATCCAATGGCTTGAAGCCGCTGATCAATTTTCCCCTCATGAATCCCGGTACCTTCCACAAGTTCCTTCAGAACCCAGTCCATATGCAGTTGCCTCCATTCCTGCTGCAGCTTCAGCTGGCTCTGTTTAATCATCAGCTCTGTAGTCATTTTCACTAACTGGGCAACCGGGCTGATCTCCTCTATCCTGCCCGAGATTCCAATTGCTCCAACAACCTGTCCATGCACGATAATCGGTAGATTCAATCCGGGCTGAGATCCCTTCCAGCGGGATTGATTCGATTCATCTATCAGCAATTCTTGGCCCTGTCGAATAACGTAAGCTGCCGCAGCGTGATAATCCCCAAGCCTTGATGGGTCGCCGGAGGCAATAATATGCCCGCTCACATCCATGACATTGATGTTAAAATTCGTACGGAGCATCGTTTCCCTAACAATCACCGTCGCAAGCTCTCTCGTAATCAACAAGTTCACCTCGATGGAGCACTTATTTGTGAGTATTACACTAAAAACAATGAAATTTAATAGGCGTTCTTGTGCATTTGTTCTAATGACTTTATGAAAATTATAACCTAAGATCAACTTATCGGACAGGAGGTCATACCCCATGAAATTTCTTATTGCATCTGATTCCTTCAAAGGCAGTCTGACTTCTCTGCAGGTCGGAAACATCATGTCGCAAGCAATCATGGAAGAAATTCCAGATGCACATGTTCGAATCCTTCCGATGGCAGATGGAGGGGAAGGCACGGTTGATGCCGTAATTAGCGCCGGTCGAGCAGATCCGATTCGTGTGCCTGTTACGGGCCCGGATGGAACTCAGACTATTTCCTATTACGGGAAACTACATGGTCACTGGCCACATCCTGCGGCTGTAGTCGAGATAGCCAATATTTGTGGATTAACGATGGTAGACGAGGGACAAAGAGATCCTCTAATTGTGTCCAGCAGAGGACTTGGAGACATGCTGAAGGCTTTGCTGGACCAAGGAATACGCCACGCTGTCATAGGCTTAGGAGGAAGCGCATGCAATGATGGCGGTATGGGAATGCTGGCTGCCCTTGGAGTACAATTTTACGATGAACGGGGACAAAAATTATATGGCTGCGGAGCAGATTTGCTAAGCGTTGCTTCTGTTAACTGGAGCCAACTGGATAGCCGTATTATGGAATGCGAGCTAATCATTGCGAGTGATGTAACAAACCCTTTAGCAGGTCCATCTGGAGCCACGTATATCTTTGGTCCGCAGAAAGGACTCCTTCCCGAAATGATGGAGCCATTAGATCAAGCTATGGCCCGATATGGAAGACTGCTGGAGGTTGGAAATGGCCGCAATTCTAATCATTCACTCCTTCTTTCCCCTGGCTCTGGCGCAGCGGGAGGACTTGGTTTTGCACTGCAATCGATAGGTGGACGTGTCGTTCCGGGAGCTGAGATTATTGCTGATCTGACGGGGCTGAAGAGCGCCATCCGGGAAAGCGATTGGGTCCTGACCGGTGAAGGCAGGAGCGATTACCAAACCCTCTACGGCAAGCTGCCCAGCTATGTGAGCACACTGGCAGCAGAGTCGGGAAAGCCTGTGGTGCTTATTTCCGGTAGTCACGGTGAAGGCATCGAGTCGCTTTACTCTCATTTCACCGGTTGTTTTGCCTCGGTGAATAAGCCAGCGACACTCGACCACTGTCTGCAGGAGGCTGAGAATCTGTTACTGCAATGTACACGAAATGTGGTGCGGCTAATTCAGTCAAGTCGAAAAATCGGATAAAGGAGCATTCGACATGAAAATTGTTGTGCTGGATGGATATACCTTACAGCAACATGACCTCAGTTGGGTAAAACTACAAACATTAGGTGATGTAATTGTTTATGATCGAACAGCATCCGAAGAGATCATAACTAGAGCTCAAGACGCGGATATCATTCTTACAAATAAAACACCTTTAACAGCCGAAACCTTGGAACAATTGCCCAATCTTCGATATATAGGTGTTCTAGCTACCGGCTACAATATCGTTGATGTGGAAACAGCTCGTAAACGTGGTATACCAGTAACCAATGTGCCAACTTATGGCACGAACTCTGTTGCACAATTCGTTTTTGCGCTGATTCTTGAGCTTGTTCAGCAGGTCGGCATACATGCATCTTCCGTTGCGTCGGGAGAATGGGCTGCCTGCCCCGATTTCAGCTTCACGCGTACACCATTAATGGAGTTGGCCGGCAAGACGATTGGCCTGATCGGACTCGGTAAAATTGGACACCAAACAGCAGTAATCGCTCGTGCTTTTGGAATGAATGTAATTGCTGCAGGTAGCGGGCGTAGATCACCAACGCCTGTCAAAGGTATAGAATGGGTGGACCTGCCGCAGCTGCTGACACGAGCCGATGTCGTAAGTTTGCATTGCCCTCTTACACCGGATACATTCCAGCTGATCAATAAGGATCGGCTTAAGCTTATGAAATCTTCATCTTATTTGATCAATACATCACGAGGACAGATTATTGCAGAACAGGACCTTGCTGATGCACTCCATAACGGAAAGCTTGCAGGTGCCGCTTTGGATGTTCTGTCTATCGAGCCTCCTCCGCAGGATCATCCACTGCTGCATGCGCCAAACTGCATCATAACCCCACACATCGCTTGGGCAAGCAAAGAGGCACGCGAGAGACTTATGGACACTGCCGTAGAGAACGTGCGTCAGTTCCAGGCTGGGGCACTTATTCATGTTGTTAATCTATAGATGATCGGGGTAAACGACCTGCTGCATCCGTCATGCGGCAGGTTTTGTATGTAGTAACGTTTCGACAACTCGTTCCTCCTCCATAATCATTAGCGCTATTGTACCATTCCGAATTGAAAGCCAGGGTTCGGTACTCCTATTGCGCCAGCTGCTTCAATGTAAAAATGGAGCAGCTGCCGCGGCAAACTGCTCCTGGATCGTTCAACTATCATTCCCTGTTACTTCAATGCCGTTTCCCCATGCTCCATCGAGCACAAAATCAAACCAGCGAACCCAATAAATATACCCAGTATGAGCGTCCATCGTCCTTCCAAGGCCCACGACATTCAGGGGATTTCCACCGCTGTGCTATCCCTTGCGGTATTCTCTGGGGGACAACCCTACCTCGCGGGAGAACAGCTTGGAAAAATAAAGGGGATCCTGGTAGCCAACCTCGAAAGCCACCTCGGATATCGGAGCAAGTCCGCTGCGCAGGAGAATTTTGGCCTTATCCATGCGGACCTTATGCACATAATTCACATAGCTGTAACCCGCTATCTTCTTGAATAATAAGGCAAAGTAACTGACAGACATGGAGCAATTGCGGGCCATCTGGTCCCGGTTGACAGGCTGCTTGTAATGAGCGTGTATGTGCTCCATGGCCTTCCTGATGGCTTCCTCCGCTCTCAGAACCGCCAGTGACGGGGCCGCTTGCTTCCTCTCTATCCCATCCAGCAGCTCCATGAGGAGTATCCTTGACCGCCATTCATACCCCGGCTGCTTCCCGTTCCACAACTGATGCAGCCTGCGAAACTGCTCCTCCACCTCAGACACAGCATCCAGCGCCAGCATATGAGGCATGGGGATCGCAGACCCCGATTCTTTGGAAGACATGTCCATTCCTTCCCACTGCACCAGCCGATAGTCGAAGTGTACAGCAATGTACAGCAGCGGATCGGCTTCATCCGTCGAGAATTTCATTCTGCTGCCCGGCGGTGAAATCTGATAAAAGCATCCCGGGCCTAATTCATATGAATTCCCGTTCACCTCCAGCACTCCATATCCTCGAACGACAAAGCCCAGATTGCACATCCTGGTGGAGTGGATAGCCACTTGATAAGCATGACTGCGCCAGTGATCCTCATCCCGGAATAATACATCATGAATCCGGGGCATAAAACGATTCATAAAATCCTGGTCCATCCTGATCCCTCCATGCTGCTTAAGCATGAAACAAAAAAGCGCTACTCTTTCATTATAAAGTTAACGCCTCTCGGATCAAAGTCAATTCCAACGGCTTGTATAGGCGCTGTATATACGCCGGACCCGTTCATTCATCTTTTTCTTGAGGAACCCATTGGCCTCTCTAATATGAGTCTTCAGGGTAATGATTAATTCGAAATCCGGGTCGGCGAGACGTCCGGAAACAACCTCGTCGATCTGTGGTCTCCACTCTTCATACCGGTCAGCAATGCGCAGAGCCGCCATCATGGAAAAGCTGAAGAACTGAAAATACAGCTCTGCCCGGTCGAAGATAAACTCATCATTGCTGCTGTCAGCCTCAAGAGTGTCCATGAAAGATTCATTGCTCATGAAGCTCATCAACTCAGGCATGATTTCATGGTCTTTCAAACGACCCAGCAAATAAATAGCCGCGAACACATGAGGTTGGTTGTATTTACGACTGGTTCGCGGCAGGTACAAATCTCGTGAGTACACGATCTCGCGCAGGACCGGCAGGCATGCGCTCTCCCCCATTAAACCCAGTGCCAGCGCACTGTTCTTCCGGAGCAGAGGCTGATCGCGCTCATCCATCCATTCCTTCAATGAGGTGAGGATGGAGCCGCCCAACCGTCTGGCGGACCAGATGGCAATCCCGGGTTTATCACCTGCAAGGCCCTCTTTGATGGCTTGCGGATCTGTCAGCCACTTGGAGGCGGGTATCGGCTTCAGCTCATGATCCTCCTGGGGAGTAATCTCACGGAACTCCAGAGTTTGCCCAGGCTTTAGACACTTCGTCTCGACCAGCAATTCCTTCAGCGTATCATAGGGGACTTCCTTGACATGCATGTTCTCCCGAATGGCCAGGTAGGCAATACCAGCAGCAACCTCACCCGATTTTTCCATATCCCTCTTCTGGCGAATCGCAGAGGCAATATCATGATCCAGGGAGATGCAGCGTCCTGCCGCGAGCAATCCGTCAAACCCCTGGGGAATGAATGTCCCCATAGGAACCGGAACATTCATGTTCGGTCCGAACAGACTCGCCGCCACCAGCCAATCCTGCTGATTCTCGCTCTCAAATGCCATATCCTTGCCGTGATTGTCCAGATTGGAGAAGCCAAAGAAAACAGGCTCCCGGGTTAGGCGGTCCTCCAGCACATCCGTAAACGTGACCCGTTCTTCACCGACGATTCTGCGGCTCTCCCGAATCCCCAGCAATGGAGCCGTCTTGAGCAGGAGCGCTTCCCCTGTAAAGGTTTCCTGCAGATGCGTACCGAGCATATTGGAGTCGATGATCGCCTGGGTCACATTCTCTGGATCGGTTACATCAATATAGCCGGAATCGGTATAGAAATTGCCTACCGATCCGTTCGGGTACAGCTTCATCTGAACATTCGAGAACGGCTGGCATTCTCCGTCAAGCTCTCTTCCCATATCAAAAGCACAACCGGCAAGCTCACAAATCTCCGCATTTCCCGTACTGTCTATCACAACGCCTGCTGTGGTCCGGTGAATACCGGCCGGGGACACCCAGCACAAGCCTTTGACCTTGAGCTCTTCCCGGTAAACGCCAATCACAAACGATTCATATCTTAATTCCACACCGGCTTTGACCGCTTCGGTATCCAGGATCCAGTTCTTGATTTCGGCATGGACTCCCTGGAAAGGCGCGAAATCGTCCTGCCTCTGATAAGCTGCCACTTGACTGTCGATGTCCTCAAATATTCCGCCGCGGTTTCCATAGTAGTAGCCTACGACGCCGCCAACGGTTCCCGTCCCTCCCATGCAGTTAAGACGCTCAATACCCAGCACCCTAAGTCCTCTTCTGGCAGCAGCTATGGCGGCCATCGAGCCGGCTGTCCCCAGCCCTACCACAATGACATCATAGTGCTCCTCGAATAGACCCTCTGCCGGTGAAGCCATGATTCTGCCATCCCGTTTCTCCATGAGCTGCATGATTAGAAGTCTCCTTTCCCATAGTGGAAGCCCTGATCGAAGGCTTCAAGAGGGTTTGCATAAAAAGCCGAGGGAAGCCATTCCCAACCTGGAGCGATCTGCTGCCGGGCTTCCTCGTACTCCATATCGAATTCCTCTGCATGTGTGACAAATGCGTACGGCTTCAGCGAGAGCGGCCGATTTAACCAAAACTGGAAAAGCCTGCTCCTTGCCGATATCCAGTCCTCGTTGGGGTCCAGCGGGAATCGGAGGATGGTCTCGGAATCAAACCGGCCTCGCCGAATTTCATATCCCTCTGCCGCTACAAAATCAGAGCCCTCCGGTAATCCCATGATCATGACATTCAGGCTTTTGGCTTTCACACGAAGGCATTCGGGCTTGGTGGAGCATGGGATTGAAGTATCCACCAGCTTGTCTGCTGTTATGGTCCTGAGGCCCGATGCATCATAATACAACACAACAAATTTCCCTTCCCGCATGCTGACGTTTACAACAGAGGACTGCATTCTCACTTGAAGGTCGTGCTCCTTGATGTGCTTGATCATGACGGGCATCAACCCGGGCAGGTGGATGCTGCCCTCCCCACTCATAATGTTCCGCTTTGTCAGTTCTTCGCGGATCTCCCGGCTGGGGGAAGCTTCCTCCGCAGGAATCCATGGCCGGCTCAGCTTGAAGCTCCGGATAAACTCGCTGCCGACGCTGTTGCCGGACTCCAGCACCACGGCATCGCCCCCCTTGGAGGACGCCAGCCCGAGGCCCAGCATGGAGGCTCCTATAATCAAAGTCGGTACGTGTTCATCTTGTTTCATGTTCCAAGACCTCCTGCTTTGTGTACCCTGAAATGCTTGTTTATCAAGCCATCAGAGGTTTTAGGATGTTGTATATGTTTAATTATACGCTGGAGCCACTAGGAGTAAATGGATGATCAGAGTTGAAATATGGAGGATTCTCCACTCTCTATACAATTCTTTATAGCGCACATTTAATGTGGGTTGTACAAATTCAATCGGTGTATCAAACCGAAGATTAATAACCAATGCAATCCGGTCGGGAGATACGGCAGCCAATATTTCTGTAATTATATGGAAAATCCCAATCCCCAATTACCTCAGATACCCATTCATCATTCATGATTTTGAAGAATGAATCCGTTAGGGCCTTTTTCCGTACCGAGCGTTCCTTCGAACGTCTTCCTGCTCTATACGGCCAGGTATTTGGCCGTTCTGCTCTTGCTGTGCTGCCGGGCGTTCAGCTGCAAGGATCTGCAGAGTCTTGACGGGTCATGATTTATACTAAAAACCCAGGAGCCTCCGCCGCGGCAGAAGCTCCTGGGTTTTTACTGTTTAATCGGGCAGGTTTCCGGACCTCATCCCCACCTCATAGGATGGCAGCACATGGTCGTACATCAGGTGCAGGATCATGCCGGTCGCCGCATGGTCGAGGTTGTGGCAGTGATCCATCCACATGCCGGGATTATCTGCGAGAAAAGCCACTTCATAACTCTCACCCGGCAGTACGTTTAACGTATCGGTCTGCCAGGGGGCCTTTACTTCCCGTCCGTTCTTCTTGAGTACGGTCATGTGGTGCCCGTGAAGATGAATCGGATGCTCTGCGAGGCTTCGATTCACGAAGGTCGTCTTGACTTTGTCGCCTTCCTTGACAGCAAACATTGGCGTATAGGGATGAACTTTCCCATTGATCGTCCACAGAAACCGAAGCTGTCCATTATAGAATCCCAGCCGGTTTCCCATGATCATCGTGAATTCCCGGTCGAACGCCGCTGCGGAGGTCAGATCATTCGCCAGGGGTTTTCCGTATTCCGCCAGATCGAACTCCCGGGATTCCTCCCCAAGCTCCGAATGTTCTGGAGGGATACCGGTATGAAAAAGGATACTCGGACCGCCAGCTCCGCTTGAGCCGCCTGTGAGCAGCTGCACGGGATGGTCCGGCATCGTAAAGGTCACATCATATCTCCCTCCCGAAGCGATCCGGAAGGAAGTTTGATTCTCCAAAGGCTCCGGCTCTAGAATCTGCATACCGTCGATACTCGTGATTCGGTAATCAGTTCCCTGCAGACGATATTTTTGTGACTGATGATCCGTATTGATGATTCGCAGCTTTATTTTATTGCCTGGCTCCACCTGCTTGAACTGCTTTTGATCCTCATTCCCAAAAGCTTTTAACTGCCCTTGACTGGTTCTCCAGGTGTGCTGGATGACGACCAGCTCCGAATCCGTCTCCTCCGTTTCTCGCAGCGGGTCTACAAGCAGGGAACCAAAGAGCCCCTTCCCTACCTGTTCGGATGCCTGCTGATGGGAGTGAAACCAATAGGTCCCAGCCTGATCCGCACGGAATTTATAAGTAAAGTCTTCCCCCGGCCTCACGATATTCTGGGTCATACCGGGCACACCGTCCATTGCATTCGGCACATTGTAACCATGCCAGTGAATGGTGACCCCTTTCTCGATATCTTTGTTCACCAGCCTGACTTCGACCATCTCTCCCTGCTTCACGCGCAGCTGGGGCGCAAGCTCACCATTGTAGGTCCATGCTTCAACGATGGCTCCGGAAGTCAGGGTGACGCTCTGTTTCTGCGCCGTCAATTCGAACCTGACATCTGCAGGAGCCGAGATGTCGCCTGTCAGCGCGGCTACTTCCACTCCATTGGCATGCCCATGATGCGCATCATGCGTATGAAGCGCCGTGAGCGCGGTAGGCACTCCGCCTCCCTCATCCACTTCATGATGGTTCATCATGTCCGAGGCTTCCGGTAACAGGGAAGCGTTCCTCTCTAACAGAGCTGCAGAGCCAACCCCTGCACCGGCCATCAGGAGGGATAGGGTGACCGATGCCGCAGCTGTAAGCAGTCTTTCCCCGATCGGCTTGATCAGGAATTGACAGTTCAGCATGGCCTGATATCTCCTTCGGATGACAGCGAAAGGGATGAATAATATGATGAGCAGCAGTGCGGGCCACTGCATGATCTCCATGAAGCCCGGCAGAACCGGCTGTGAGAAAATGGTGCTTAACGCATTCAGGCCTGACGCCGCTCCTGCCGCATAGACCGGGATCACGAACCGGGGATGGCTCGCTTTTGCCTGCAGGTTCACCATCGCTTCGTCTGCAGCCATCATTCGAATGGCTCTTAGCTGCGGCCGCGCGAAGAGAATATACGACAGATGAGAGAGCAGCATGACAGGTACGGCCGTTTTGACCGTCCCCTCCACAAACAACCAGCCTTTGGCAGCATACACACCCAGAATCAAGCAATGCCATGCAGCACTGAGAACGATGGCCAGACCGCAGACCCAGAGGAGAACGGCCGTCCAGACTCTCAAACGTTTGGGGCTGGCAGCATAACAGAGCCCTGTCACTATACAGCTGGCGAGAGCCCACAATGCTGTCATGACCAGGGTTAGAGGAATACCGGCATAGATCGCAGCCATGTTCACCCCTTCCCCTTCTGGCTGCCATTGATTTTCCCAAACGGTTTGAAGTAAGAGATGGCCGTCATGAAGACCAACGCCGCGATATTCGCAATGGCTCCTCCCATCAGAGAGTAACCCGTCTGGCGAAAACCGGGGGCGCCGAGTGCGAGATCTCTCAGCAGGTCCCCGTCACGCATGAGCTGGGATAGCCATGAGCCCATATACTGTATGCCAAACACGATCAAGCCTACGGTCAGGATAAGCTTGATGACGATCCAATAATATTTGAACAATCCCCAATGTGTCCAAATCGATAAAACCAGTCCTGTCAATAAAGCGACCAGCGCGGTGTACCGGATCATCACGACATCCACCAGATGCATATTTTCGAGGGTATAATGCAGCTGATCTCCGCTTTCGGCCCTGAGTACATGCAGCCCCAGCAGGAGCATGACCGCAGCGCCTCCCAACCAACAGACGACCGACAGCACATGAACCGTGATGATGGCCTGCTTCGCTTTCATGGATAATTTGTAACTCATTCCAGATCCTCCCTACAGCTTCAAAATTTCTTCCTGCTGTAACCTTAGCACCGAAATGCTGCGAACTTGTTGCGAAATGCTGCAGGAATTGTGATGCGGGCGGCTGCGAGTTCAAAATATTGTATAATGGGCTGTAGAAATCGGAAAATGAGCCGGGAGGGGACGAACATAGGGGTCAAGGTGCTGCTCGTGGAGGATGAAGAAAAAATTCTGTCGTTGATGGAAACCTATCTCCTAGCCGAAGGCTACGAGATTCTCACGGCCAGGGACGGGAATGCGGCTGTTCAATTATATATGGAGAGCAAACCGGACATTATCGTGCTCGATTGGATGCTGCCGCACATGAACGGTCTGGATGCATGTAGGCGGTTCAGGGAAATCGGGGAGCCTGGGATCATCATGGTAACGGCCAAAACGGAGGAGATGGACAAAATTGTCGGCCTTGAAATGGGAGCGGATGATTATTTAACCAAGCCCTTCAGCCTTAGAGAATTGTCAGCCCGAATCCGCTCGCTGCTGCGGCGAATGAACAGAGCAGGAAGCAGCGCACAGGGCAGCGTGCTGCGAAGAGGGGAATTGAGCATTGACGAGGAGCGCCTGCAGGTGTTTATGGGGGGGCAGGAGCTGAGGCTGACGCCTACGGAATTCAAGCTGCTGCATTTGCTCGCCTCGAGGCCCGGGCGGGTGTTCAGCCGAATGCAGCTGCTGCAGCATGCCTTCGAAGAGGAATTCGTCATTGACGAGCGTACGGTAGACGCCCATATCTCCAAGCTGCGCAAGAAGCTTGATGCCAATCCTTCCGCTTATATCCAGACAGTGTACGGGTTCGGGTATCGTTTCGGGGCAAGCCATGAAAATTAGAAGCAAGCTGATCTTGTCCATGAGTGTCTTGATCGTGTTCATCCTGCTCTGCCTGCTGGCAGTTACCCACGTTCAATTTTATATCGTGCGCGACTTCGCCTATGTTAATGAGAAGTCCCGCTTCACTGCGCTTCAGGAGGAGTTTGAGCAGTACTATGCTGCGCACAATGAGTCATGGGCTGGCGTGAGTGCAGGCGAGTTCGAACACAGCTCCTCCTTTGTTGAAATCGCCTTGGTCGTGGAGGGCCAGGTGCTGTACCGGAGAGGAACCCTGGAGCTTATTGATGTGCAAAAAAACGGTATGCAGCTTAAGCTTCAACTGAATGAGCACGAAATTGGACGAATCTATGCGATGAACACAGGCCAATACAAGACCTTTGAATTCAAATCCTTGTGGTATGGAATTTTGCCCAGCATTGTAAAAGTATCCCTACTGTTTACCTGCATCGCTGCGCTGTTTATCATCCTGCTGCTGTCCTGGACGCTGACAAGCCCTATCCGCAAGATTATCAAGGGGATCGACCGGATCAAACAAGGGAAAACCGACATCGCACTGCCTGTTCGTAGAAAGGATGAATTCGGGGCCATCTCGCGGGCACTCCAGGAAATGTACGATAGTCTGACCCGACTCGAGCAATCCCGCAAGCAGCTGCTGTCTGACGCTGCACATGAACTCAAAACCCCGCTCATGATTATGCAGGGCGAGCTGGAATTGGCACTGGAGCTGCAGGCCCCCGTTTCCCCGGAGCGGCTCTCCTCCCTGCTGGACGAGGTGCTGCGCCTGTCCCGGCTGGTACATGATGTGCTGGATTTAGCCAAAATGGAGGCTGGTCGAACAGAGCTCCGCAGGCAGCCGGAAAACATCGTTCTGATTCTGCAAGGCTTGATGGAACAAATTCAATTCCTGGCGGACGATAAGCAAATCATCGTATCCCTGCACACTCCGGGAGACAGGGTCACCGTATCCGTAGAAAAGCATCGCATCGTGCAGGCCCTGTACAATATTTTGACGAATGCGATTCAATATACAAGCCGCGGCGGGCAGGTCCATATCCGGGTAGAGGGTACCGGTGTAGAGAAGCAGCAGGATGCAAGCGTCCGCATCATCATTGAGGATAATGGCTACGGCATACCCGAAGAAGACCTGCCTCACATCTTCAACCGCTTTTACCGGTCAGACGATTCCAGAACACGTGCCAACGGGGGAACCGGCCTGGGCCTGGCAATCGCACAGCAGAACATCCTGCTGCATCAAGGGACGATCGAGGTACACAGCGAGGTTGGAAAGGGAAGCCGGTTCACGATCAGCCTGCCGGCTGACTGACGCTTCTTCTGCCCTGCACAAAAGGCAAGATCCACCGGCAGCCAAACGGCCCGTGCCCCTGCTTCCTGCGGGTTTAAAAATAGAGCAGTTGCCGCGGCAAATTGCTCTATAATCTTTTAACTAAGACTGGTTTGCAACAGGCTATCCATGATGGACAAAGCTAACATCCCATGTTCCTTATCCCATCATACAAAAATTTCCACATGTTTCAGACGAAATTTGTTGGTGATTGTTGCACTAAACTGTCCGTTAACGAGCACCCGAGAATTTTGAGCTATACGGCAATGAATACATGCTCTTGTCATTTACGGCTAAGATATATGTTCTTGTCATGCACTTATGGACAAGAACAATATCCTTAAAAAGAAAAAACCGCAACTTATGCGGCGCTTATGAATATATGTTCTTGTTCTCCGACAGGGAGCCTCCGTAAAGCTCTTGAATACTTGATATGAATCTATTAGAATTAACGCTATGCTATGAATAGGTTCATTGGGGCAGTTGCGAACGCAACTGCCTCCTTTTTTTCGCTGCGATGGGTACTGGGACTTTTTTTTCGCATTTCCTGGCCATCTTACATGCGCCATCACTATCATCCTCGTCCCCGAGATCGGCGTCGTTTTGGTGCGGTTTTTTGACCACTATCACTGTCATTATAATACAAACATTAAGCTGTATTCCGTTTGTATGCGCGCACCGCAAATAGATAGGCAACAATCATGATCCCTAAGCACCACGCTAAAGCGACCCAGATATCATGGCCCACCGGTTGATTTGACAATAGTGCTCGGATGGTCTCTACGATAGAGGTCACCGGCTGGTTTTCAGCAAAGACACGCACGACTGCCGGCATCGTCTCGGTCGGAACAAAGGCCGAACTGATGAATGGCAGGAAGATTAATGGATAGGAAAAGGCGCTAGCGCCTTCCATCGTTTTTCCTGTCAGTCCGGCAATGGCCGCGATCCAGGTCAAAGCCAGCGTAAACAACACAAGTATACCCGCTACGCCAAGCCAAGCCAGTACCCCCGCCGATGAGCGAAAGCCCATCAGGAGCGCTACGAGAATGATGACGACAACAGAAATGATGTTAGATACCACCGAGGTCAGCACATGCCCCCACAGCACGGAGGAACGCGCAATCGGCATGGTATGGAACCGTTCAATAATGCCCCGCTGCTTATCCATAAACAGGCGGTAAGCCACGTAGGCAACCCCGCTCGCAATCGCCATAAGCAATATGCCAGGCAACAGATAGTTCACATAGTTATCCGTACCGGATTCGATTGCGCCGCCAAAAACATAGACAAATAGCAGCATCATTGCAATGGGGGTGATACAGACCGTGAAGATGGTGTCCATACTGCGGAAAATATGGCGCATGGAACGTCCAAGCATTACGCTCATGTCGCTGAAAAAATGTTTTTTTGCATCCATCTACATGGCCTCCCTTTTACCGATGATGGCGAGGAATATATCCTCCAATGTCGGCTGTTTTTCAACATACTCCACCTTCGTTTTCGGGAACAGCTTTTTCAGTTCGGCGAGCGTGCCGCTGGCGATAATCCTGCCCTCGTGCAGAATAGAAATTCGGTCGGCAAGCTGTTCAGCTTCCTCTAAATACTGCGTGGTCAGGAATACCGTCGTGCCGCCATCGGCAAGCTCCTTTACAATCTTCCAAACCTCGATACGTGCCTCAGGATCAAGCCCGGTGGTTGGCTCGTCGAGGAAAATGATCTGCGGTTTTCCCACAAGGCTCAAAGCGATGTCGAGCCTGCGGCGCATACCACCCGAATAAGTAGATGCCTTTCGGTCCGCGGCATCTGTCAGACCGAAGCGTTTAAGCATATCGTCCGCAACCTGACGCGGATTTTTAAGGTGCCTCAGCTTGGCGATCAAAATAAGATTCTCCCGCCCGGTCAAAATCTCATCAACCGCGGCAAATTGCCCGGTCAGACTGATGGACTGCCTTACCAGGTCTGGATTTGACGCAATATCGAATCCATTAACGGTGACGGTTCCGCTGTCCGGTTGGAGCAGCGTGCTGAGAATTTTGACAACCGTTGTCTTGCCAGCCCCGTTGGAGCCGAGCAGGGCGAAAATGCTTCCCTTTTCCACCTCGAAATCGACGCCCTTTAGAACATGAAGTTTCTTGTAAGACTTTTGCAGACCGTTCACTTCAATTGCTTTTCCCATCCCCATATCCCCCTTTTACTTTTTTTTATCCGCACCCTTTCTGATGGTCTTGTTATTCGCTTGGTCAACAGATTCTTGATAAATGTCAGCGTAAGTTTTTGAATCTTTGATTAGATCATCGCAGAAAGCTGCTACGTCTCTGCCCGTCACTTCTAACACTCCTTTCCCCGAGGCCGCGCCCTCCTCAAAAAGATCGACAATCCCCGAGAGCAAACCCGTCCCCTCGGTTAGCTCCACAGGACCAACCTTAAAGAAATATTTCTGCATCTCTTTGTAAACAATCTGATAATCTTGCGGGAGCGCTTTGACACGCGCCACGTGCGCTCGCCACTCTTTTTTGCCTTCGATGATATCTCGTATATTCATTTTATTACCCTCCTATTTTTTACCTAATTTTTTGGCGATATTATGATTTAGTTGCTCGCGCCACTTGTCTCGAAAAGACTTTGCCCCTTCTTCGCCGGCCAGCGCTGAACAGAAACCTTTGATATCGTCACCCAAAACCTCATGGACACGCTGACCATCCGCCGCCGTTTCTTCGAGCAGGCCAAGCACGCCGTCAAGGATGGGCATGAGGTTGCGACCGGTGAAATCGGAGTGCATCCAAAGATTCGCATTAATTTGTTTCCATGCCGCTTGATAATCAGCCGGCAGCTTTTTGGCTCTGGATTCAAAAGCTTTCATTTCTTTCGTCATATCGCTGCCGGTGATTTTTTCCCAAAAATTCATTAATCTCTCTCCTTTAATTCGATAATTTTAGATGATACGAACGCCCATTTTTCCCAGAACCTCCGTAACTCCTCGCGTCCCGCGTCGTTGAGCGCGAAAAACTTTCGCGGCGGCCCCATGTCGGAGGGCTTTTTGGTGACTTCCACCAACTTGCTTTTTTCAAGCCGGATCAGGATGGTGTACACCGTTCCCTCCACAACATCTGTGAAGCCGAGGGCGTTCAGCCTCCGCGTAATTTCGTAACCGTAGGTTTCGTTGCGGCTTATAATTTCGAGGACGCAGCCCTCAAGCACGCCTTTAAGCATTTCCGTTAAGTTTTCCAGCTCAATCACCCTTCACTATTCTGTAGGACTGGTATGCAGTGATACTTACTACCTCTACATAGTAACACGCAGTAGCGGGTTTGTCAAAGCGGTATTCGAGAAACTGACTAAACTCATAAGAACTATACTTCAACCTAACGTCAGGTAACCTACTTAAATACCGTAAGAATACGTTTTGAGAATAACTATTACTTGGCACATTCCAAAAGGCTTATAGACCGGTTTCTTGTCCCCATCAAACCAGCTTAAGAGATCATAGAACCCCACGATGTACATAAGAATGGGGGCTACGACAGGATTGCATGCTAACGAGATCCCAAAAAGAATAGCTGCGATATAGCCGACGAATCCAAGGTAACTTTCACCGTATCCACGGTCTTGGATACAGTTACTTGGGTCAACGTACCGCTTTCTTTACTTCGGTCTCGACCCGCTCTAGAAATTCTTTTACCCCGGCAGGGATATGTACCCCAAGCTTAGCCGTTTTGCCCAGGATCAGAAGGGTGAAGGACTTTAGCAGTGTGTGAGCTTCTCGAACGGCAGTCCTTGCAGGCAAGCCCTCCGCTCCTCATCATTCTTCAGAGCCAAAAAATTGCATGTTCTCCTTTGGTTACGTGTAAAGTTGCCGTCTTCTCTCCGGTTTCCTTGCAGCGCGCAAGCTCTGGCCTGCAGCTGCTCCTAGGAGAAAGCTCCACCCAGCGGGGCCCTCAAAAATCCGGAAGATTTGGTTACAGGTGCGGTAATAGATGCGGATGGTTACTGACAATGCGGCGAATTGTTCAAACTTTATGGCATCCTGTAGTGAAAGGCTTTTGGGTAGTCGTTCACCGAGTTTGGGGTTTTCAATATAGAACCATTTGTACAGAGTTGTCAGGAATCCTCGGAGTTGGAAGCAAAGGCTGCTCTTTTGTTTCCGCGGCAATACGGCCATGCCCTCTGACCTATTGTGCATCTGAGTTAATGATTTGTATATCGAACTTCGGTTCGATCGAAATCTGCGGATAGTCCTTACGCTAGTCCAGTGATTTCCAGAGGCCGGGATGGAGTGAATATATCTTCCTTCCGATACCGAGAACATCAGAATTTGCTTTTTGCATCGTCCGGATCGTCGCCACGGCCCTTTCTTCCAGATAACTATTCAATTGTTTTTCCATTTGATTAACATAATCTGATTTCAGTCTAACCGCTTGCTGCCCAAGCTTATATACATTGATTTTCAATTTGACATTCACGATAACTTTCGGCAATCCATTGGATTCAGGGTGAATCGTAATCCTTGAAACACCCTTTTTGATCGAAAATGCATACTCTGTGCTATTCATATGCCCGGTCAGCAATTGTTGTCCGATGCCTGACGTAGAACGTCCGCCCACCTTGTGCTTATTGAAGTTTTCTCCTAACAACAACATCAGTATTTGGACTTGTTCCTTGCTGAGCTTCTCCTCTGCCTTCGTTCCTTGACGGAATAAGAGAGCGCCACTGAATTCCAATTCTGAATTCGACTGCTGCTTTATTACAGGCAATGCGATGTCTTCCAAAGGTTCTTCCTTGGATAGTATGAAATGCATCATGGAAACGTTAGGTATGATTCGACTCGATTCCAAATTCATAATAAAATGATTCAATGTTTCCGTAAAATCTTCCCTATTAAACGATTTTCTTTGCATAAGCTTAGATATTGAACCTTCGAATATAACAACCGGGGTGTTGATCGATGCATAAGGAGCGTGAAGCAAAAAAGCAAGCTGTCCGATTGGATCCCGAGAAGCAAAGCCTTCACTTAATAAATAGATTCTATTGTGGATACCCAGAAATGGACCTTCATCAAAGTAATCCCCTTGTCCGACCGCTTCGACAAAGCTTGGTCCTTTTAGCAGCGTTGTCTCGGATTTGGGGTCTCCTTCTCCTTGTCCTGCCTTATTGAGTACAGTGACGATGTAATTGAGCAATACTTCACCGCTCTTCTCATCCAGATCCAAGCACGCAACGTCAACTAAATGAAGATTGCGCAGCGGCTTTTGATCCCAACAACCGGTACATACCAGCAACAACATGAATATGACCGCCGCTTTTTTCATCGTATACCCGCCTTTCCCCGAGCTAGAGAGACAAGCAGTAAAATGGTCGGCACACCAGCTATAATAAGGGTACTAGCTTTGTTATGATAATCGGCAAATTCTAATAACGTTTGGCGGTCGGAGAACCATACCCCAATAGCAAAACAAACAAACGCCAATATCCATACGAGCAGAGCATGGTTTCCGAGCTTCCTCCCTAAGGTGGAAGCCAGAAACCGTGCAGACATAAACAGATAGACATAGATGGTAACCAAGGTCATTGATAACCAAATGACCATAAATAAAATATCCAGATTTTGCACCATCGGCCATTTGAATTGACGGAGAATGAATACCATCGGTTCGGTGACGAGGTCCAGTTGAGGTTCACTGAAGTTGTACAACACTATGGCCGAGATCAGAACATAGAAAAAGGTCGTAAATCCATTAGCTATGGACATGCCAATTAAGATCTCCTTATTGCTATGCCTCTTGACAAAGGGGGAAAAATACAGAAGCCGCTCATATCCTGCGTAAGCCCAAAAAGCCGGAATAGCATCCTTTATAATCGGCCCCAGACCATGAGATCCGACTGGCGCAAAATGAAGCCAATCGCCCTTCCCCAATCCGCTAATACATACGATCACAAAGCAAATCGTAAACATCAAAATGCACGTTTCCGTAATGACGGCTATAGACCGAAGCGAAGAGGAAGCGATATAGGCAGCGGTCGCCGCCATAAGTGCAATAATCACAAACCATGGTGTTTTAAATAACACCCAACGGTTGATGAAATTGGCATAAGTAACTAGAACCATGAGAGATGATTCAATAAAATACAATGCGAATAAGACGTTTAATAATAATCCTAACGGTTTTCCTGTAATCTCCGTTACATATTGAGGAAAAGGACGGTCTTCATATCTTTTTCCCAGCAGGTACACGATGAGGATCACCAATTGAGCGATCACCCCTCCGAGCAGTACCGACATCCATGAGTCATACCCCGAATTGCGAGACTCTTCATAAGGAATCGTTAGCACTTTGGCACCTACTTGGGTGAAAATAACAAGACAAATCAGCTGCTTAATGGATATTTCTTTCAGATGAATCATTCATTCCATCCCCTTGGAGACTCGATTCTCATCTCGTCTTTAGCTAAGCTTTCCATCGGACGCTCTTTCAAGCTCCCAAGCGGTCCTCTGATAAGCGTATCTTTGATTGAACCTCCTAGAAGCCCCGAGTAAAAATACGGAATGCCCATAGTGTTCAAACGAGCCAAATGCGTTAGTATCAAGAGAAAGGAAAGCTCCAAGCCAATAAACCCGAATATCGCGCACAAGATAATGTTCGGGTAAGCTAGTAATCGTACCGTACCTTCTCATTTCGTACACAGGAATAACAAAAGAAGCTATAGCTGTGAATGCTACTACGACCACCATCATATTGGAAATCAGATTCGACTGAACCACCACGGTACCGATGACGATACCGCCCACAACTCCGATCGTCTGGCCGACCGGATTAGAAAGACGGATTGTCGCCTCTCGCAGGATTTCCAGTGTGACCAACATAAACATCGCTTCCATTACGGGAGGCATCGCAATATGTCCAAATAAAACAATCGATACCGGTTTACGCCGGCCGTGAATTCACTTGATTTGAAGTCAGCGCTATGAGATAACATGGCTTGCAATGATTTCTCGTTTTTGTCCAAAGACAGATCGACGTTCATGAATTAGTACCCGTCCTTTCCATTACGGAAAGTTTTCCCTATGTTTCCCGCAGACTCCTTTTCCTTATTCCGCAATTAACGAACATTCGATCCAAACTTTTTACGATTTCGGCCGCTGCACGCCTTCAATTTCGATTTTCTCCATCCGCTTGATGCGGGATTTGATCTGCCTCTGCCTGTCCATCGAAAAAAAGCCGTGGTTCCCGTGAAGGAACCACAGCTTGCTGAACCGATTTGTAGAAGCGATCAATTGGTAGCTCCATCATCCATTGTGATGAATCCGCGGGGTTCGATGATCCGTCCCTCGAACGTATAGGATGTATCCCCAAAGTTAACTACCGCTCGCTTTCCGGAGGAAAACCGGCTCTCCTGAACCTTGCGGTCCGAACTCACGAAACGGTGGGATACAAGCTCGTCGTAGCAAATCTGCTGCAGCCAAGGGCAAATTTTGTTGTAGCTCTCCACGAAAGTGAATTTAAAGCTGTCCCACCGTTCTTGATCGATAGACCACAACGGAGCCGTTCCATAGAGAATATTGAACAGATCCTTCTTCCACCAAATCTCAGGGCTGTGATGGTTGCAATCCTCCCACCGCCATGAAGTGACAATGGCATCGTGATAAACCAACTCGTACAATGGCACCCGTGTGTATTCATGAATGGAATACTCCAGATAGGCACCGGTAGCCGTCCGCTCTCCCAGCATGATCGAAGGCCTGGAGTTATCCTTCCAGTCCCCCATATAGTAAATCGTTCCCTTCCTGTTCGCCTCGGATTCAAACCACCACATACGCTGCAGCGTCATCATTCCATGGGCGTATACTCCATGGGATCCGGCAAAGTCGGCGCCAAATTCGGCTCCCAGAAACGTATTGTACTTCTCTTCCAGCAGCTCACAGTTTCGAATGATGGCTTCGGCATACTGCTCGCGGGTCAGCCGGTGCTCGGGATTATGGCATTCATAGAGGCCATTGGCTTGATAAACATCCAAAAAATAAGTTTCATGGGGATATAAGCTGAGCTCTTTTTCCACCCGCTTGATCATCTCCGGCCGAACCGCTTCAGGGCATACATAGGTTCCGTATTGATTAAAATAGGTGGACCCATCCTTTTTTCGCGCCGTAATCTGATCGAACAAGCCAGGGTAAACATTACGCTTCAGCGGAATTCGGTCGAGGGCTGCATAGCCTGGATGGGAATCAGGGTGGATGTCGGTAAAAAGCTCGTAACCTCCGGTTCCATACCCCAGTTCTTGGAGCCGGCTGTCGTAGTCCGGTTCCGGATAGGGTAAATGGTTGGCATTCCACAGGAATAACGCCTTTTCGATTCCGGACTTCTTCAAATCTTGAGCGAAACTCACCTCTCGGGCCTTATCCCATACATAAATATGAACAGCCCCCAGAATCTTCTCGATAGCCGGAAACCGTTTCTGGTTTTCCTTCAGTGTAAGGACCTTGTTCTTCGGCCAGGCATACTCTCGATATCTCTTGCACTGGGCGATGTAGCCGCCTGTAGGAAAGAACACATATCGGATTCTGCGTTCATAGCTGAACTCTCCCATAGAGCTGAGCCACACAGGGGCAAAGGTAATGAGTCCCTCCTCCCGCTTGAGTGCGATAGCGGCATCATAGGGGGTTTCAAAAATGGCCATGTAGCCCGTCTCGAAAACCGAATCCGTAACCCCCATCCAGGCCATGGCCGGCCCTCCGCCGCAGAAGAAAAACGGATGTTCCTCGAGCGGATAGCGCGTATCGTCCACGGGCAGCAGCAGACCCTGGCTGTCTGTCTGCAGCAGGTAGTGATCCGGGTCCGGTGCCTGAAAGGCGGCAGGGAAGCTGATTTTGTCAAAAGAAGCCTCTGGATCGGCAGTAATCGTAACCACCAACTCCGATGTCTCTGTCAGCTCCAGGGCCGCTGAGAAGGCAAGCGCTCCTCCCTGAAGCTCCAGGTGTAGAGCATTCCTGTGCTGGGAGACTTTATTTACTGTCAGCTCCCTGCCAAGGGGCAGTTGTTCCCAGAGCTTATTCGAGCGCTTATCTTTCACACCCAATAGATTGACGGTTTGGTCGAACCTCACTTCCAGATTCGAATCCGAGATCACCCATACATCCGGCATATCCTTCAGTCCTCTCCAAGTGATATGGGAAAGAAAATAGCCGGCGGACTTGAACTGTCCACCGGCCTCTTCCTCCCCTACTCAACGAAATTACTTTCCACCGAATATGGCTTTGTAGCTTGCTTCTCTTTCGGCAAGGATCTTTTTCACGTTCGCATCATTCTTCATCTGCTCAATCAATTTATCCCAGGCTTCGATCGGCTCTTTGCCCATGATTACCTTAATCTTCTTGTCCTGAAGCTTTTTGGCAATCTCGGAACCGAATTTAATTTCGGTCTCAGACATAACACCATTATTGTTGATGAACACACCATGCTTCAGCCGCTCATCGACGACTTTCTTATCGCGCTCCAGATACTCTTTCGGATAGTCCGTGGAAGCTTGCTGAACACGGCTGTAAGGATCGACCAATGTCCAAACATTCACAATGGAAGCCGCAGCGATTTTCTTATACTCTTCCGTAGTTACTTTCTTGCCATCTTGAACGGTATAGTGAACATCCTTGAGCCCGAAGTTCGCCAGCTCCATCCCCTCCGGCGTAGCACCGTAGTCAAAGAATGCCAGGATTTGTTTCAACTTTTCTTCGGGTACTTTCTTGGAGATCAGGTAGTTTCCGAAGAAACCGCCTTCTTTTGTCGCATATTTTTTCCCTGATGATGGAGTAATCAGGTAGGGCACATGTACAAGGCCCGCAGCTGGAACTGTTTTTCTCAGCGTCCCCACCATGTCCCCTATTTTACTCGCATCCATCGCAGTAGGAATCATCCCGACTTTACCCTGCTTCATCATATCCAATACTTGCGACTGTTTGATGATGGCAAAGTCAGGTGCCAGCACACCTTCTTTATAGGCACGATGAATCCATAGCAGCGCCTCACGAGTGGCCGGTGAGAAATCTCTGTATTCGGTTGGTTTCCCTTCCATACTCAGAATCATATTATTGAAGCCATTGAAGGTATCTTCAACAAAGCTGAGCTGATCCATCCAGCCTTCTGCCACACTGCCCGTGAATCCGTAGGTATCTTTTTTGCCGTTTCCATCGGGATCCTGCTCGGCAAAGGCTTTCAGTACAGTGTAGAGTTCATCCATCGTTTCCGGCACTTTAAGTCCGAGCTTGTCCAGCCAGTCCTGGCGAAGAGCCGGGAATGCGGCACCACCGACCAAAGGACGAGGACGGGGCAGGCCGTAAATTTTACCATCGATCTTGGTATTCTCGTAGCTTTCCTTCGGGTAATTGTTCTGCAGGTTGGGGTAATCTTTCAGATAGGGAGTCAAATCCCAAAATACTCCATCCTGGATGGCATTTAGAACCGATGGATCATAGATCGAGGTTGTCAGTAAAACGTCAGGAATTTCCCCTGATGCCAGCATCACCTTAAATTTGTCCATATAGTTATTGCTTGGCAAATACGTTATATTCACCTTGGTATTCGTACGTTTTTCCATCTCGAGCTCTATCGGGTTATCGTTAGCAGCCGCTTCCGGACTGTAGTTAATAGTTGTGATATTAAACTCGGCAGGTGCCGACGACTTTGAGCCATCGGGAGAAGCTGAAGACGCTTCCTCCTTTTCCCCACAAGCTGCCAGCGTGCTGCTTAATAGTAAGGATGCGGAAATAACGGTGACTAGTTTCTTTTTCATTTCTGTGATTCCTCCCTTTTTTCCATGCAAGTAATGCCCTTTACTATATGATATCATCCCTTGACTGAGCCAAGCATAACTCCCTTGGCGAAATGCTTCTGCAGGAATGGATACACCAACAGGATTGGTACCGTGGCAACCACGACAGCTGCCATCTTAATGGTATCCGGTGGAACCGACTGCTCGGCGGCGGCACTCGGATCGGCAATTCCCGTCTCCGACTGGACGAGCATTCCCTGCAGCAGGACTTGGAGCGGCCTCTGATCCGGATCCGTAATATAGAGTATCGCGGTGAAGAACGTGTTCCAATAGGCTACAGCGAAGAACAGTCCAAAAGCGGCCAATGCCGGAAGTGAGAGCGGCAGGATGATCTGGAAGAAAATCCTTAGATCATTGGCACCATCAATGTAGGCGGACTCCTCCAGGCTTTCGGGAATTCCGTCAAAGAACGTTTTGAGCAGCAGTGCATTCCATCCGCTGAGAAGACCCGGCAAAATAATGGACCATAAACTGTTCATGAGCCCCAAATCTTTAATAAGCAGGTAATTCGGAATAATACCCGGGCTGAACAAGATGGTAATGATTAAAGCTACGGTAAGCGGCTTGCGGCCAAACAGTCTCTTGCGTGAGATCATATAGCCGAATGCCGCGGAAACCATCAAACTGAGCAGCGTGCCCACTATAGCGAGATAAGCACTGACTCCCAGCGACTTGATGAAGGTATTGGTAGAGAAGATGTACTCATAGGCTGCCAGCGAAAATGATTTGGGATACAGAATCAAGCTGCTTCCCGTATAATCGCTCGGGGATGTGAACGAAACCACGACCACATAATAGAAGGGAAAGAGCGAAGCGATCCCAAGTATTGCTAATATAATGACATTCACCGTTGAAAATATGCGATCACCCAATGATTCTCTCAAGGATAACACTCCTGTTCATATGGCTTTGTAAGTTCTCAATAAAACCCTTCGCCACCTGCTTTTTTCACAAGTTTATTGGAGATAATAACCAGCATCAGGCCGATCGCTGCTTTAAACAACCCTACGGCCGTCGTGTAGCTGAACTCGGACTGTCTAATCCCTACACGATAAATATACGTATCGAATACATCCGCTACTTCAGACACTGCCGCATTTTGCAGGAGGAATACCTGTTCGAAACCAACGTCCATAATATGTCCCAGCTTCAGGATCAACAGGATGATGATCACGTTCTGGATTGCCGGAATGGTAATGTTCCACATTTGACGCAGACGGCTCGCCCCATCCATGCGTGCAGCTTCATAGAGCTGTGGATCGACATTGGCCATGGCAGCGAGGAAGATCACAGTTCCCCACCCTGCTTCTTTCCATACGCTCTGACCCGTCAGGAAAGCCCAAAAATAATTAGGCGTTGTCAGCCACTGTACTCCTTCGTAACCCAGTTGAATCAAGATTTTGTTGACCAAGCCTTCGCCCGTGGCAAATAAGGTAAAGGTAAGACCGGCGATGATAACCCAGGAAAGAAAGTGCGGCAGATACACAATCGACTGAATCGTACGTTTGAACAGCTCATTGCGTACTTCATTCATCATGAGGGATAAAATAATGGGAACCGGGAAGAAAAATACGAGACTCATTACATTTATGGCAATCGTATTCCTGAGAAGCATCGGGAAATCCGGATTTTCGAAGAAGACTCTGAAATTCTCCAGTCCGACCCATTCACTGCCCAGAAGACCCTTAAACGGCGAGTAATCCTGGAAGGCAATGAGCACACCCCACATGGGGATATATTTAAAAATAATCAAGCACAAGATGCCAGGCAGACCTAACAAATACAAGTACCTGTCCCGTTTGAGTGCCTGCCACTTCTTCCTGCGCTTATTCCGCGGCTTCGCCAACGGTTTAGCTGCAAGAAGATTCTCTTTCATCATAGTCATCGCTGCCTCTCCTTCACATTCTCATTTACTAAGCACTTTGGTTTATGCCCTAACTTTATGGCCCTGACGGCTTTCCTACAATAGGAGTTAATTGAAGACGGCTGAGCCCTATACTTCCTGGGATTTTCCGATATAAAGCCGGACTTTCAAAAAAGTCTTAAGGCCGGAAACTTAGTTAAACGTTGAACTATTGTTGCAGAGCACACTAAGGGAGTATATAGTTAATTAACGAAAACGTACGATTTGGGATGGTGTTTTTCATGCTCGAGCGAATGGCGGATTTATATAAAAAACGCGCAAGGAGCTCCTCCGTGCATTCCGTCTTCTTCAGAAAAAGCCTGATTATTGTTCTGCTTATTACCTGTTTGCCTACGACCTTCATTGGTTTTAGTTTGTACTTTGTAGGTGTGAACCGTATTGAAAGCGAAGTCAATAAGACACATCAATTGAGACTGACGCAAATATCCAGGCAGCTTGAAGATCAGTTAACCCAGCTCGAGGTCAGGCTCTCCCAGTGGGCCTTCAACCCGATGTTCAACGACCGCTTGAAAACCATGGATTTCGCGCAGGAAGTGGACTTCACCCGGGACATGCTGAAAACGATGCTGATCTTGCAGGAGACCAATCCTCTCATATCCGAGGTGTATCTTTACATTCATGATAGCAAGACCTTGATCAGCAGCTCGAATGGCGTAACAGCTATTCGGGAGAATGAACTGAAGAACTACGACGAATTCAGTGAGTTAATGAGAACACAGAAATCGATCTTTTGGACCAAATCCATCCCTCTGCCGGGGATTACAGACAACCCTGTGCATCAAAAGGACTTCATGTACAGCCTGGTACATAAGCTCCCTGGCGATGTTTCTGAAAAGTATGGCGCCCTCATGGTCAGACTTGATAAATCCAAGATCAGTTCGTATTTCCACGAATTAAATGATGCGGGAGTATCCTTTCTGGTGGACGAAGAGGGGGATTTGTTAATTCAGGAAAACCAGCTGACCGAGGAAAAGACTGTCCTGAAAAATACGCTTCAAAGCGAGATCCAAAAGCGCTTGAGCGATCGGAAACAGGACACCTTCCTGTACAAGTTTCAAGGGACTACATATTCTGTTTCCTACTATACTTTGTCCCGATTAGGCTCCGAATGGATCTTTGCGACGTCATCAGATCTCTCTACCATATCAGGTCCCGTCATTATGATGTCCCGTCTGATCATTTCCATTAGCATGGCCGGCATCCTGACAGCTTTTGTTCTCTCCTGGTTTGCCTCACATCGAATCTACCAACCCATTGCCCGGTTGATTGGCGCCATTACGGGAGATAAGTCTGACAAGGGTATCGTGAACGGCGACGAACTGAAATACATTGAAAAAGAGTGGCACGCCCTGTCCCGTGAAAGTCATGTTCTTCAAACCAAGGTTGAAGAACAGCTGCCTACCCTTCGGGAAGGCTTCATGCTGCAGCTGGTACAAGGCCGTCTGTATTATCTCGAGGAGGAAGAATTAAGATCGAGAATCGCTTACTATGGTTGGGAAACAGAGGACCAGCAGTATACTGTCATTGCTCTGCAGCTGATAGGACTTTCTTCTGCCGAAGGAAAATTCAAAGAGGATGATGAGCAGCTGGTCACCTTTGCGGCGGCTAATATCGTGAATGAGCTGACTCAACTGCACATGCAGCAGGCCTATGTGATAAACTTCCAGGACCTGTTTGTCGGGATCGTCATTGGACTGCCTTCCACGGTACCTGCCAATGAAATCAAAAAAGAGATGGGCCAGCTGTCCCAGGAGATAATTTCGACGCTTAGTTCCATTCTCAAAGTCCAGGTAACCGTATGTATCGGTCAGCTGAGCACGGAGCTTGGACGTATTTCCGACTTGATGGAGGAAGCCCGTCATACCCTGCGCTATCGGAAGCTGCTCGAGGCCAATCAGATTATTGACATGGATTCCCTCTTCCTGTCCGGCGACTTCACATTCCATTATCCATTCGAGATTGAAAAGGAGCTCATTCATGCCATCCGGCTTGGACAAGAAGAGGACGCTTTCCGGATTGCGGAGGAATTCATTGCCGAGCTGAACCACAACGCCGGCGTGGAGCTATACCTGCAGCAGGCGATGACACAGCTGGTCGGCAACGTGAATAACGCCCTGCTCCAGGCCGGTTTCAATGTGTATCATTTCCATCAAGGGCAGAACTTATATGAAGAGATTTCGCAGCTGAGACAAACGGCGGAGATGCTTCGATGGTTCAAAAACAGCATCATCTCGCCGTATGTTAGCGAGATGAATCAAACGTATCAAGCCCATCAGACGCAGACGGTAGAGAAAGTGGTACGGCTCATTGAAGAGCGGTACATGACCGATTTATCACTAGAGGAATGTGCAGATCTGCTCGGCCTCAACAGCTCCTCACTGAGCAAGACCTTCAAGCAGATCAAAGGAATCAACTATGTGGACTATGTAACAAAGATTCGCATCGATGCATCCAAAAAGCTCCTGCTGGAAACGGACCTGAAAATCAGCGAGATTGCCGAGAGGGTCGGCTACCAGCACTCCTGGTTTAACCGGGTGTTCAAGAAATCCGAAGGGGTTACACCTTCCCAGTACCGGGATAACCATCATTGATCAGCTCCTCTGTTGAAGGAAGGCATTACCTTTGAAACCTTACTTTGAAAGCAACAAAAATCAAACCGGCGGCCCGGAAAAGCCCTTTTATGCAGGGCAGGTGATCACGACGTCGGAGGGCTATCATATTGATCCCCACTGGCACTATCATATGGAGCTGCTGTATATGAAGGACGGCACGGCCAGGGTTCGGACTCATGGCGAAGAACTCGAGATCCACGAGGGCGATCTTCTGCTGATGTATCCCTGTGAGGTGCATTCCGTGACCGTCGACAGCGGGATCCCGTCACAGCATATCATCATCGGATTCGATGCCGAGCTGCTGAGCCCCATGCCCAGCCTGGCGTTTGAGCTGCGGTACCTGATGCCGTACAGGGCCGCTGTGAGTCCGCACCGGAAGGTAATCCACTGCCCAGAGGAATCAGGCTGGCTGAGTGAGCAGTTCTCGAACACCCTGGAAGAATACACCGAGGCGGGCAGCGGGTATGAGCTCAGCGTCACCTCCCATATATACCGACTGATGCACTGGATTCTCCGCCACCACTCCCATCAGCTCCTGGCAGGCTCCCTCCTGTCAATGCACCCCGTGCATCCGGGCAAGCTGGACGCCATCCGGGAGGTTCTGCGGTACATCGATGACCATTATCAGGAAGAGATCAGCGCTTCCGACTTGTCGCATGTCAGTCTCATGAGCTACAGCCACCTCGCGAAGCTGTTCAAGAGCGTGATGCATACCCCGCTGACCAAATATGTGAACTTCGTAAGGATACGCAAGGCGGAGCAGCTGCTGATCGATCCCGGGAAGAGCATTGCGGAGATCGCACAGGAGACAGGCTTCAGCGCCTCCAGTTATTTCATTGAGCAGTTCAAGCGCACCAAGGGCATCTCCCCGCATCAATATCGGAAGAGGCTCCTGAAGCGGTGAATCAAGGAAACGGAAAAGAAGCAGGAACCAGCCGAGGCTGCTCCCTGCTTCTTCCTGTTCATTCGGCTACTGTCTGCCCAATTCGAGGACAATGGCCTCATTCGGAGGCAGTGCCACCTTATAGGTGCCGGAACCGGCTGACTCCGGAAAAGCGCCGTAATAGGCTTTCTCCAAGGTCCAGTCCTCCCGAACCGTCAGCTCTGTGGTTCTTGCATCCGGTGAATAGTTGATGAGCACAGCCACTATCGTGTGCTCACCCATTTTATGCTCCGTTACACCAACGAACGGATCGAGAGCCGCTGTAGCCCGCTTGCTTCGCTGCTCTCTGGAGATCAGCTCATATACGCTCCAGTAGGGAATCTCGTCAGGCCGGTATGCCGTTTCGGCACGGCGGGTCATCTCCAGCTCGACAGGCAGGGAGAAGAAATAAACGGTCCCCCTGCCGTATGACGCTTTGGAGAAGGCCACATTGCCGTCCGCCGTCTCTCTCCCCAGTACTTCTGCCTGATCCGCACGGTATTCCAGCCTGAAGGGAGAGGCGAGCGGGATCCGCACTTCTCCAACCGCCCCTTCAAAGGACACTTCGGTTTCCTTCGCACGGCGGCTGCGGTTCTCCACGGTTAGCCCTGTCAGCTCCGCGAAATTCAGCAGGTACCCGTCCTCAACCGAAAGGTATAGCGCCGCTCCCTCCCGAACCTTATGCAGCAGTTCTTCCCACCGCTGCTTCGGAACACCATTGACACCACTCACGCAGGGCAGCAGGTACAGCTCGGAATCCCGGATGGGCTGGTCCTCGAACTGAAAGTTCAGGTCGAATCCCGCCTGCTTGGCGAGGAGAAAGGAGCCGAGAGCCGCCGCCCAGTGATCCTGCCCGCTGTTCAGGATGCAGACGGCTTCCACCGTTCTCTCCGGCAGCTCCCCGAACGGCAGCTCCGCAATCATGCGCTTCAGCCTTCCCAGCTCCTGCAGAACCGGCTTCACGCGCCCCTCCTCCGTCATCAGTCCGAGCTCTCCTTCACAAGCCACCCAATCATACGGAGCCGTCATCAGCTTGGTCTGATCGTTCGCGCACCACCAGAGCAGGCCGGGAAGTCCATGAGCCCACTGCGTCAGCATGCTCGCTCTGCCGAAGGCCGCAGCGACCTGTTCGCTGCAGACCATGGGTCCCATGGTCCCCTGCTCTTCGGCGAAACAAGGCTTCTCACCGATCTGACCGTAGAACAGGCTCTCAGCTGCAGCGTGGAGAATAGGGCGGACCGTGTTGATCGGGTCATAATCAAGGTACGGGGTCCAGAAAGGGTAAGGATGCGTCGTCAGAATATCGGTCAGCTCACCCTGATCCTGCATCGTCCATTTCCCGGTTGGCGTAAGGCTGTGCATTCCCGAAATGAGCGGTCTGGTGCTGTCTGTGGATTTGATCGCATTCGAGATGGACGATGTCCACATCCAGGCCTCTTCCCGAGACGCCACTTCTCCCATACAGTTGCATTCATTTCCAAGATCCCACGCAATAATACTCTCCTCGGACCGGGTCTGACTGATAAAATATTTCACAAACCGGATTTGCCAGCGTATGGCATCCGGGTCTGTTAGGATCGACTTGCCCTTCAAGGCATTCGGAACGAATAGGCGTCCGCTCATCCAGCCCGTGATCAGGCCGACAATAACCTTGAAACCATGTTTCGAAGCGATAGCCAGAAACTCGGCGAACCGACCCATCATGAGGGTAGATACCCCTGCGCGTCCGGCCGCATCATCACTCAGCCGCTGCTCGCCGTGCCGGCAGCCCATAGGTTGACCTGATCCGCCGTATAGCTGATCAATCGGCTGAAAATCCGGCCACAAGGGAAATACCCTCAGCACCTCCAGGCCTGCTTCGGACAACCTCTGCAGATCCTGCTCTACTACTTCCGGACGCCAATCGGACCACATCGCCGTTCCCGCGTGCGAAGCCCAATAATTCGTGCCGATGAAAAAAGGACTTGATAAAGGAAAAAGCTTCTGCTGCATCTGTAAACCTCCGTTGATTGCGGATAAAATCTTGTCTTTAGCTTACATCGCGGGAGGGATGAGGGATATCAGAAAACAGCATGAAAGTATAACAATTCTATTATTCTGGGAGTGCAGCCAGCAGCTGCCCCAGGAGTCCCATGCCCATCTGCGACATGACCCGGTAGTCCCCCTGCTGCAGCTCCACTCCTCCCTTATTCCCCTGTGCCACGCCGGGCAGAATGCCATCCGGGGTCAGAGATCCAACCAGCGCGTCACGGGTGCGAAAGAGCCGCTGCAGGTCATTCATGCTGAACCAACCGCCTCGAACCGCCAGGGCAGCAGCCGCAGCGATGCCCGCCGAGCCGGACGCATCAGCCCGTCCGGCAGGCTGGTCAATGAACACGCTCCATAATCCGTCTGCCCGCTGCCAGGCCAGCGCCGCCTTCAGGGCGCGTTCAAGCTCCCGCTCGTGCTCGGCTGTATCCTCACCGTGCCCCAGGGCGTCCAAGGTTCGTACGAGGCCCAGCAAATACCAGGCATGCGCCCGTGCCCAATTTTTGAAGCTGCGGCTGCCATCCTCATGCAGCCGCAGGTACAGCTGTCCATCCACGACCAACCGCTCGGCCCGAACCTTCAGCTGCTTCAGAGCCAGGGTTCTCCAGTTCCCTTCATAGAACCGGGCCGCCAAGGCCATCGGATAAGCTACCGTATAGCTTCCTTCGGCGGACAGCATGCCTCCGTCCAGAATGTGCCCCTGTTGATCCTGGGATTCTCTCCAGAAGTTCAGTGCGGGCTCTATCAAGGGATGTTGTCCCCACAACCTCATCATCCCCGCGAACGGCAGCGTTCCCTCCATACCGTACACGGTATGCTCGACAGGCTCGCTTCGCGGATTTTCGTAGGACAGCCTGCCATCTTCACCCTGAAATAACCGGATGTGCGTGGCTGCAGCAGAGCGGAATGCCTCCTCCTGGCATGCCTCATGCAGATCGAGCAGTCCGTCCAGCACACAGCCTTCCATCCAGCCGAACGGCTGGATGGAAGAGACCGAAGCCATGGTCTTATAGAAATGCTGGAGCGGACTCCCCTCCAGCCTCTCTTCGCACAGCAGATGGGGGAGCAGCAGATCAGCCTCCGTTTCCAGCCCCCGTGGTGCTTCCGTGAGGAACCAGAACGGCTCTTTTCCCTGCACGAGCTGCAGCTCTATACCTTCCTGTACAGCCGCCTGCGCCTGCTTCTCTGTCAGTCTGATCTCATGCGGCTGAAATACATTTGCAAACCGGATATCGAAGCATCCTATACGCTCACCGGAATCTCCCAACCTAACCTCGATCAGCTTCTCCTCACGAATATCCACCGCAGCGCTCAGCCGCAGCCGTGCTCTTCCGCTTACACGCCCGAGATGCCAAGCGATCTGGGTCCGGGCTGCTCCCGGGCCTACTGCTGCAGCATTCCACCCTGCGGGAATCCGTTTTCCTGCCGGCAGTACAGCCTGCGCTGCCGTTACCTGCACCATCCCTATTTTCGCTGTCACGTGATCTCTCCTCCAACGGTTTCCACCCGGATTTAGAAATGGAAGAAGCCCTGCCCCGGAAGAAATTTATCTGCCAGGGGAAAGGCCTTTTATATCGATCAACCCATTAGGTGAGAACGTAGACTTCTCCACCGTCAATCTCGACTTCGAAGCCGCGCAGCTTCATTCCGCTCTCATCGGCCAAATGCTTGCCCGTAAGCAGGTCGAACTCCCATCCGTGCCATGGGCAGCGGAGTACCTCGCGATCACGGCCGTATTCATATTCATATACCATGGACGGCAGCCGGGTTCCGCAGACCACACCTTCGCAGACCGGAGCCGCGGCATGGGGACAGACGTTGCGCCAGGCATACCACTGTCCGCCGGTATGGAAAATGCCGAGCTCCATGTTTTTCACCGTCACGATCAGGCGTCCACCCTCAGGCACATCCTGAACGGAGCATACCCGGTATCTGGTCTTTCCTGCGGCCCTGCCTGTGCTTAGGTTCGCACTCTGCTGTTTTTCCAGCGCCATGGGTTACGCCTCCTCTCGAATGAGAGCCGCGCCGGCAGGTGACGACCGCTCAAACAGCCTGTACAAGTTCATGGCATTGTCGCACAAAATTTTCTGACGCAGCTCCCGGCGGATCGGCTGCAGCACGACCTTAGGGTTGTCGAAGTCCCAGTGGGGGTAATCGGACGAGAACATCACCGCATGGTCGGCTCCCACCATATCGAGAATCTGATTTAACTGCTCCGGACGATCCGGCTCTTCGATCGGCTGCGTCGTGAAGTACACATGCTGCCGAATGTATTCCGATGGCAGCCGCTTCAGCCAAGGCACCTGGTCACGCAGCGCCTTGTAGTTCTTGTCCATCCGCCACATGAGGTGGGGCGCCCAGGCAATTCCTCCTTCGATGGCAACGAATTTCAGCCCCGGGAACTTCTCGAACACGCCTTCACAGACCAGACTGTTCACATGAGCCATGTAATTGATCGGCAAAATATTATGCCATTCCATGTACCTGGTCGGGTAACCGGACGGCGTCGGCGCACCGGCGATTCCACGGCCTTCCGTTCCCGGATGCACGGCCACCGGCAGTCCGTTGCGCTCCGCCGCTTCATAGATCGGGTGGAAGAACCGCTGCCCGTAGAGCATGCGTGAACCGCTGCACATAATGACCTGCACCATGTCCTTGTTGTTGGCCATCCGGTCAATCTCCTGCGCTGCCGCCTGAGGGTCCGCATGATTCACGAGTATCGAGCCCTTGAATACGGGAGATGCCTTAAGCCACGTTTCCACAAGCCAATCATTGTATGCACTGGCCACCGCATTGCCAAAGTCCGGATCCGGATTCAGGGAAACGCCCAGAATGCCGGAGCCCGTGAGAACCCCATAATCAATGCCCCACTTCTCAAAGTGATGCTTCAGCATGAACTGGGGATCGCTGCCGGGTACTCCACCGTCTGGCTGGGCCGCATCCTTGCGCATGACCCCAATGGGCGAATACCAGCCTCCGCCATAGCCGGGTCCTACCGCCAGCCACTGATCATGCCAGGCCTTCGGCAAATAAGGCAGCAGATCCTGCGCCTTCCCTATCGCATTATGCACATCCGCATCAATCATACGCGGCTTCTTATTTACATCATCCTGAAGTTCCATATGCTGCAGCCCCTTCTTTTTTCATGTTGTTCTTGGCTTCATGATAAAAGAAAAAGGACCTGTCGTACATGCAGAATCCTTCGATATATCTGGATTTTTGTTCGATGATCAAGCCTTACGGTATTCCCGTGGAGACATGCCCGTTTCCTTCGTAAACAGTCGTGTAAAATAGAACGAATCCAGGAACCCGACCTCCTCCGAGACCTGTTTTACCGGCATTCCACTCTGCCGGAGAAGCTGCTTGGCACGGTCCAGCCGGAGCCGATTCAAATACCGGATGGGTGAGGTCCCCGTCTGCTTTTTGAATAAACTGGAGAAATATGCGGGAGATAGACCCACATGCTGTGCCATGAGATCACGGGATAGCTCCTGCTGATAATGCGTTTTCATGTAGGAGATTGCCTCCCGCACGGCTGCGGCCCCATCCGCATCCTCTGCGGATCTGCTCATCACGCTGCCGGCAGCCGCGAGCCGCACGGCCTCCAGAAATCGGACCTTCACATCCCACTCGTACCCCGCGTCCTTGCCGCCCCAGACCCTGTACATGCGTTCGAACACTTCGTGGAGCTCCGGACTGCCCATACACGCGAGCAGATCCCCGAAGGGCAGCGGTCCCTCGGCCTCCCGCCACTGGGCCTTAACTCCCTCCCACTGCAGGAGACCGTATTGGTAATGAACGGAGTAAAAACAGACCGGCTGCTCCCGTGAAGTTTCGATCTGCATACGCTGGCCGGGCCATACCTGAAATAAAGTATGAGGACGCAGCCGCCACTCCTTTCCGTCGACACTCAGCGTCCCCTCGCCCCGATGCACGAAGGCCAGAATATGAAGACGGGTCCGCTCCCGCAGCAGACGGTAATCCGATTGAGCCCAGAAGGCCGCATCCCGTACCACTACATCGAGCAGCTTCGGACTGAAGCCATTCAAAAACTCATAATCCAATTCAGACCCCTCCTTCCGTCTATCCTAACGTCCCTGCTGCTCCCTGTACTGACCCGGTGTCACGCCTTCATACTTTTTGAACAGCCGGTTGAAATAGGGCGGCTGGTAGCCTACCTTCAGCGCGATCTCGCCTATGGTCTCATCCGTTTCCGTCAGCAGCTGCTTGGCCTGTCCCAGCCGATACCGGGTCAAATAGTCGATGAAGGTCTGCCCTGTCACCTGCTTGAACCCGATGCTCAGCCGTTTGGAATAGGTTCCGTGCAGATCCGCGCAGTATTCCAGCGAGATATCATTCATGTAGCTGGCATGAATGGTCTCCAGCACCTTCTCCACCAGCTGTTTCAACTGCCGGTTCTGCGAGCCGTGCAGCTTACTCATGTAGGGCCGCAGCAGCCGCTGCTTCAGCCAGTCGACTATAGCCAGCGGATCGCGCACGTCCGCAAGTTCTTCCCAAAGAACTGTTCCGCCGGTAAGCGCAAGGGGATTATAGCCCCCCTGCATCATGGTGTGCTGCACATTCCCGCACAGCTGCAGCAGCCCCAGCCGAACTTCGATCTCCTTGCCGGCCAACGCTTTGAGCTGCGCAGTGTAATGGTCCAGCAGCTCGTCCGCCTCTTCATCCAGCCCCATCTTCACCGCGTGCAGCAGCGCTTTCTCCGTCTCGAACGGATAGGTAATCGCCTCGGGTCCCGCCGGCATGACTTCCTCGACGACGAGAATCTGCTGGGGTTCACCCAGCATGCGATGACTCAGCGCGCTGCGGGCATCATCAAACAACTGCGGGAGTTCACGCAGCGTCCGGGTCGAATTGCCTACACAGACGGTGATTTCAACCTTCAGAAGGCTATGCAGCGTAGAGGTCAGCTCTTCTGCCAAGGGATAGAGCATGGACATCTGTCCTTCCTGCCCCGACTCCACCGGAAAGCGCAGGAGCAGACCTACCGTAAGATCCTGAAAATTGATAACGCTGGCCTCGAGCCCCATGCCACCAGTCAGCTCCTCTGCAACATTGGCCGCCGAGAAGGTAACCAGCTGCTCATCTCTGGCCGAGAAACGTCCTTCATTCCCATACAATCCGTGCACCTGCAGGACCATGGCGGCAAATACACGGTCCCGCACATCCCAGCCATACTGCTCCATTCTCTGGACCAGCTCATCTTCCTGCAAATAATATAAGTGTCCCTGTACCAGCTGCAGCAGGAAGCTCTCGCGCAGCGTCGGCAGCTGCCGGTCGATCCTCTCCTGCAGGTTTCGGCTCTCCCGGCTGAGGTTTTGCCACTCGCTGGCGATATCTTCGAGAACGTTAGCCGCCCTGCTCGGTTTGCCCGTCAGCTGGTGGGCGAGCCGGCGGAACGGCTCATGCATTTGGCGGTACGCCAACCAGGACAGCAGCACCGCAAGCATGAGCCCAAGGCAGCTGATCCCGAGGATGATGCGTGACATTGTCTGAACGGGCTGTGTCATATGTGCCAGCGGTACAGCAGAGGCTACGCTCCATATACTGCCAATCCGCTTCATGCCCGCATAGGAAAAGGAGTACGTATCGCCCTTCCATGAGGTGAGGATCGTACCGGCCTGTCCCTGCATCGCCGCTGCCGATTCGGCGAGCAGGCTGTCGAGCTCAGACGGCTCTGACACCTTTCGCCGTCCCAGCGAGATCGGTTTGCCATCCTGCTGCATCAGCAGCGCTGCCCCGGTCCCTCCGGACTCGAGCTCCCCAATCAGCCGGTCGATCTGCTTGGCGCTCACTTCCACCAGCAGCACCGCTTCAGACTGCACGAGCCCTCCCGGCAGCCGGAGCACGAGCATATAAGGAGCGGAATTCGTTGTTTGGGTATAGCGTTCCGCCCAGTAAATGTCCCTCTGTCTGGCTGACAGCTCCTTGTAGTAGGCGAGCTCGCCGGGTGAGGTAATCTTTACAATCCCCGTCGTATCCCGGATGAGCACTTCCTGCCGGTCCAGGTACAGAGATACCTCCTCAATTAGTGGATCAGACGCCTTTACCCAGGTAAGGGATTGATAGAGGGTTTGAACATCATTATAATCATTGCCCAAATCCAGCCGTCCGAAGGTGGTGCCGAGGGAGAGCTTGAAGGACCACTGTGCAATGGAAGATTCCAGATGTGTCAGATTGCTGTCGATCCGCTCCGTTGCATAAGCAACCTGGTTTTGACGCGATTTGTTAACCTCTGCCTCGATACTTCTCGTACCAAGCACATAGACGAGGATGCCAATGATCGCAGCCGGAAGACAGGCACTGACGACAGCGATAATAAACCTTTTGTGCCCATCCCTCTGTTTCCACATTCGCCTCACCCTTCGCCGCGTAATCGCTTTCCTTCCTCATCATAGTACATACCCGGGCAGGAAGGCAAAAGGGAATTCACGGCCGGAATGAATGTGCAATCCCCGGAAATATCTTCGGGAGAAGAGTACAACCGGTGGAAAAGGCTGTGGAATCATTGTTCAATTGCAGGAAATACAGCCGGACCGTAAGCTCAGAATATCTAAAGAATAAGCGAGGTGGCCTGGATGGAAATGGATCTGCAAGTACAGCAAAACAGAACAGCGGCTCCACACACGAATCAAAGGAGCAGACTTAAAACCATAGGCCGGGGTCTGATCAGAGACCGCGCCCTGTATCTTATTGCCTCTCCCATGCTGCTCTACTTTCTGATCTTCAAATACGTTCCGATGTGGGGCGTACTGATTGCCTTCAAAAACTACACTCCCTTTGTTGGCTTCATGAAGAGCGAATGGGTTGGTCTGGAGCACTTTTACCGTTTCTTCTCCAATGAAGCGTTCATTCTGCTGCTGAGGAACACCCTGGCGATCAATTTTTTGAACCTTGCCCTATTTTTCCCTCTTCCCATCCTGCTGTCCCTCATGCTTAATGAGGCCCGCAGGGAATGGATCAAACGTACCATTCAGTCCATCATCTATCTGCCCCATTTCCTGTCCTGGGTGGTCATCGCCGGCATTACGTATCTGCTGCTTTCCACTTCCGACGGCATCATCAACAAGCTGCTGGCTGCAGCAGGATTCGCCAAATTCGACTTTCTGACCAATGAGAGCGTATTCTGGCTCCTGCTCACCTTCCAATCTATATGGAAGGAAGCGGGTTGGGGCACGGTCATCTTCCTGGCCGCCATCACTTCAGTCGATCCGCAGCAGTATGAAGCGGCTCGTATCGACGGTGCCGGAAGACTGCGCCAGATGTGGCACGTAACACTGCCGGCCATCCGCAATGTCATTATCATTCTGCTGATCCTGCGTGTAGGACACATGATGGACGTCGGCTTCGAGCAGGTGTATCTGATGATGAACGGGGCTGTATCCAATGTAGCCGATGTGTTCGACACCTATGTCTACCGCAGCGGAATTCAACAGGCTCAATTCAGCTATAGTACCGCTGTAGGGCTGTTCAAATCGATCGTGGGAGTAATTCTCGTCGTCATCACCAACCGACTTGCCAAAAAATTCGGCGAGGACGGCGTCTACTGATGCTGCCCCGCTGTAAGGAGGAGACCCTATGATCCGCAGTACAACTGATCGCTTATTCGACGGTGCCATTATCGCAGCTCTGGTGCTGATCGGCCTGCTCATGCTGTTCCCGTTCTACTATGTGTTCGTCGTTTCGTTCACTTCGCCGGTCGAATATTTGCGCAAAGGTCTCGTTCTGCTGCCCGAGCAGTGGACACTGACCTCCTACCGCTACCTGCTCTCGAATAATGTGTTTATTAAGGCAACAGGTGTAAGCGCATTCCTGGCAACCGCAGGCACTGCACTCAGCTTGCTCGTAACCGCCGGAGGCGCTTATGCACTGTCCCGCAAACGCCTTCAGGGCCGCAGAACTCTGTTAATTCTGATTTTAATGACCACGCTGTTTAACCCGGGACTCATTCCACCGTACCTGCTGGTGAGGGAACTCCACCTGATTAACAGCATCTGGGCTCTGATCTTACCGGTGCTGACCAGCGGCTGGTACGTGATCTTAATGAAAGGCTTTTTCGAGAGCATCCCCGATGAGCTCGAAGAAGCCGCCAAGATTGACGGGGCATCGGATATAGGCATCTTCTGGCGAATCATTCTGCCGCTGTCTCTGCCTTCCCTCGCCGCCTTCGGACTCTTCTATGCGGTAGCCTACTGGAATACCTTCTTCTTCGCCGTGCTCTATATCAACAAACCGGACCTTCGTCCACTGCAGATCGTGCTGCAGCAGCTGCTCATCGACAACTCGAGCTCCTCCTCCGGAGAGTTCGCCAACCAGCTGTCCGGCGAAATCCAGATTCCGACCGACACCCTCAAAATGGCTGCCATCATGATCTCGACCGGCCCCATCCTGCTGGTTTATCCGTTACTGCAAAAGCATTTTGCCAAGGGCGTCATGGTGGGGTCGATCAAAGGCTAGCCGGATCCTCCACCTGCCTCTATATGCTACAATACAATCGGGAGGTTACCTCAGATGAAAACAAAAACGATTGCTCTCTCCGCCGCATCCCTGCTTGCACTCAGCTCACTGCTCGCCGCCTGCAGCAGCGGGAGTGAAGGCAACCCCGACAATGGGGCTGCCGCCGACGCATCCGGAGCGCCTACGGAAATCTCCATCTTCACCAATCAGCAGGGGGCACAGGCGGTCGATCCTGCGAACCCCATCTTCCAGGAAATCATGAAGAAAACGAATACCAAGCTGAATATTACCTGGGTGCCATTCAACACCCTTACGGAGAAAACCAAGGTGATGCTGGCTTCCGGCGATATCCCGGAGCTTACCTATGTGAGCAATGTATTTGATTCCCAAGTGGTGCAGATGGCTGCTTCCGGTGCGTTTTGGGATCTTACTCCTTATATCAAGGACTACAAAAACTTTAGTGCTCTGCCCCAGGCGATCTGGGATAACGCAAAGATTCAAGGCAAAAACTATGGAATTCCGCGCCCCCGGCCTCTCGAAGGATCTTGGGGAGCCCATGTGCGCAAGGATTGGCTCGATAACCTGGGACTTCCCGTACCGGAGACGATGGATGATCTGTACCAAGTGCTGCAGGCCTTTACCCACAAGGACCCTGACGGCAATGGAAAAGCCGATACCATCGGGCTGGTCGGGGAAGTGGCCTCCGACAACATGGGCTCTCTCGGTTGGGTCGAGAACGTATTCAATGAAGTGCCGGGAAGCTACAAGCTGGTGAACGGACAGCTTACCCCCGTCGTGCTCGAGCCCTCAGAACGCCAGGCACTCGAGTGGTTGAAGAAAGCTTACGAAGAGAAAGTGCTCGTGCCCGATTTCCCGGTACTTAAAAATTCGCAATCTCGTGAACAGTATATGGGCAGCAAGGCCGGGGTACTGGGCGTGGCGATTAATCCTCAGTGGCTGTTCACGGACGCGATCCGCAAGATCGATCCGAAGGGCGACTCCTACCCGCTTCCATATCTCATGGGGCCGAGCGGCAGGAAGTTTGCAGGCCGTGACTCCGGCGTATTCGGAATGTATGTCATTCCTAAAACCGTTCCCGAAGCCAAGATGAAGAAAATCCTGGCCTTCATGGATCAAGCGTACAGCGAGGAAATAGGCGATTTAGCAGGCTTTGGCTTCCCAGACAAGCATTACACCGTCAAGGACGGCTTCAAGATTGCAACCGAGCAGGCGAAGGCGGATAACGTTGCCGATACGACGAATAACCTGCTGCAAATTTTCCAAAAATATGACATGTATGCCCGTGCTTATTACAACGGAATCCCCAAGGAATTCTACGACCGCAACAAGAAGATTATCGACGAGCGTGAAGCCATCAGCGTACCGGACCCCGCTTACGGCCTCATATCGCAAACGGCACTGACCGCAGGACCGGACCTCAACAAGAAGATTCAGGATATGAAGACCAAGGTCATTATGGGGAAGGAGTCCCTCGCCGCCTGGGATGAGTTCACAGCCAAGCTGAAAGCGGACGCCACCTTTACAAAGATTACCCAGGAAATCAACGAAGCTTATAAGCAGAAGTAATAGGGTGAACGGGAGAGCCTTCAACCACGATCTGTGGTGCGAAGGTTCTTTTCTCTTGCAATGTATAACTCGCCGAGGCTCCGGACAGGCGAATTATCAATTGGAGACACAAATGAAGTGTAACTCGTGCATTTAAGTCAATGATTGGATCCCTTAGAATGAAGATGCAGGTGCTTCTCATTCTTCATTATATACATAGGGAGGATTTAAATATGGAGATTCAAACCCAAACCAAGAGGCTCTCGCCGCTAAGCGAGGAACAAGTAGATCAGTATCATAAAAATGGGTACCTCATCCTGAAGAACGGCTGCAGCGATGACTTGATTGATGCCTATAACGCCCATATCTACACCATTCGCTCGGCTGATGTGATGGAAGAATGGGCAAAACCGAGAAAAGGAAAGGAAGAGGTCAGCGATCAGGAGCGCTTCTCCATTCGCCTGTTCAATCCTCATCTTCATGACGGTTTCTCTCTTCAAATGATGAAGCTTCCCATCGTGCGCGGCGCGCTCGCGCAAGTATTGGGAGATGAGGCTTGCGGGGTTCAGAGCATGTATTTCTACAAGGAGCCCGGCTCTCCGGGACAGGCGGCGCACCAGGACTATTATTACATCCGCAACGAGCCAAATACATTGACGGCAGCATGGGTCGCCATGGAATATATCAACGAAGAGAACGGCTGCCTGTGGGTCATCCCCGGGACTCACAAGCTGGGGATGCTGCCTCATGGAGCCGTCAAGAACCTGCAGGAGCATGAAGCGTGGACGGATGAGGTGGAAGGCATTGATCTGACGCAGGAGGTTCCTGTTGTTCTGGACAAAGGAGACATTCTCATTTTCGACAGCCTGCTGATTCATTCTTCAACACGCAACCGCTCGGAACGCTGGAGACGGTCTTATGTATGCCATTACATCCGCCACGACTCCACGATTGAGCGGGAGGATTTAAAACGCAAGATCTCTCTCGTATAATAGGATAAAAGCCAAATCCTGCTGCGAGGGCGTGAACTCGACATGCATATACGGACAGAGACGGATCCTAATCCGTCTTTTGTTGAAATATCAGAAAGTAAAACTCACCGAGGTTCATTTCCGGCATCTGATATTTTTAATCAACGCGGACCGTCCTTGAAGGACGGCGAAGCCGTTTATCTTACGACAGGCGCCTCTGCAGGAACGGTCGTGTATGGTCCCGGAGGGACCTATGGTCCGCGGGTCCAGCAGGATCTCCAGCTCGTGCTGCTGCACTCCGGCTCCATGTCCGTTGAAATCGACGGGAAAAACTACAGTGTCCCCAGCGGACATACAGCGCTTCTCAAGCCAGGACGCACCGAGCATTTTTTCTTCGATCCGAAACGGGAAACCTGGCATCGGTGGATAGCCGTCCATGTGGAAGCAGCAGACTCCGCCGTTCTGCAGCGGCTTGATGAGCTTCCCTTCTCCATCCCCCTATCGGAACATATGGACTCGCTGTGCAGCATGGTATACTCTCTACTGAACAGTGGAACCGCTCCTGAAGAAGAACTCATGAAATCACTGGGGGAATCGGCCATCCTGCTGTACATAGCGGAATGTGAGCGTCTTCATGCGAATGAGACCCAACATCCGGCGGTTGTGCAGGCCAAGGAGATCATACACCAACGTTTTGCAGAGGAACTGTCTCTCGATGACTTGGCCAAGGCTGTGCACAGAACACCCGAGCACCTGATCCGCTTATTTCGGCGGGATCAGCATATGACGCCTATCCAGTACCTATGGTCCTATAGAGTGAAGCAGGGCTTGGCGCTGATCAGCAGCACCGGGCTGCATATTGGAGAGATCGCTGAACAGGTCGGATTCAAAAGCTCGTATCATTTCGCCCGCACCATCAGGCGTCATACCGGAAAAACACCGAGTGAAATACGCAGAGAAAGCTATGCAGGCATAGTAAATCAAGAGGAGTTTTCTAAAGATGCTAAATCAACCGCTCTCCCGTGTGAATGATGGGTCAAAAAAGCCGCCGCGTCTGGACTTACAGCAGTCATGGTGGGCCATGATCGGCCTTGGAAACGGTGACCGTGAATGGACCCTGGAGGAAAAGTTTGAGAACATCGCCAAAGCGGGATTTGCGGGAATCCTCGGCTCTCTACCCCAGCCTGAAGAGTCGGAACGCTGGCATCAGCTGCTGGAGGAATACGGCTTCAGCTTTGGCATCCATTCCTTCCCGGCCTAAACGCGACGACCTTGCCTCCCGTCCTGAGAGAAGCCAAAAGCTTCGGCGTCCAGTACGTCAATTCGCAGGTCATGAATTCCTTTAAGATCGGTAGTCAAGCTATTGATTTATTAAACGAGCTGGTCGAAGAGGCTGCGGCGGCGGGTATCCCTTACTTTGTAGAGACTCACCGAGGCCGGATCACGCAGGATCTGCATCGTACGGTGGATTATGTTCATGCGATTCCGGAGCTTCGGTTAACCATTGACTTGTCCCACTATGTTCTTGCCGGTGAAATGGTGGATGAATCCGAGCAGGCCGAGCCTTTCTTCGATATCCTGCTGAATCGGACTTCAGCCTTACATGCCCGTGTTTCCAACGGACAGCAAATTCAAGTGGATATTGGACATGACGCAGCCCATCCCATGACGACACGCTTCATGCGATGGTGGGAGAAGGGAATTCGGAGCTGGCTGCAGGAGGCTCAGCCTGGTGACGTACTTCCATTTGTCGCTGAGCTTGGTCCGCCTTCCTATGCGATTACCATGGATAATTACGGCAGTGAAATATCAAACCGCTGGGAGCAGGCGCTTGTACTGAAGTCCCTGATGGAAGAGGCATGGCACAGGGCACTGCGAAATAATTGACTTATCGGACCGTACTCCACGGTGATTTGCATCTAATTGCTGCGTACAATTTCCTATACGTAATTAAAAGCATGATGCGCCAGGAGCAGCATCATGCTTTTGTATATTCCGGACAAAGGTTTTAGCAGCGTGCTTATTAATCCATCGCGTCAGGGCTTAATACCCTCAACTTCTCCTCCAGCTCCTGAAGCTCCCGGACACTAAGCTGCCCTGCGCGCTCTGCTGCGAGGTTCGCGCCGACCCATTCCTTATTCCGCATGGAAACGACGACACCATCCACCTCAGGCTTGCCCGTCAGCCAGCGGAGCAGGAGCGAAGCGTTGTCCGCCCTGCTTCCTGCAAGCTTCTCCAGTTTCCAGCCCCGGACGAACGGAGACAGGGCGATGCACCGGATTCCTCTCTGCCGGGCAGAGCAAAACGCAGCTTCTCCAGGCTGCATGCCATGAGCATCGCTTCCTCACGCCGTCCCAGCTCCTCCAGAATACGCCCCAAATGTACGCGCTCCTGGTAATAGGTTGTGTCAAACCCATGAATGCCCAGATTTAAGCATTCCGTGACAATAGCCTCCTTCTCCGCATCGGATGGTTCCGGATCACTCGCAAGCTCGGAAAAAAAAGAGTGGCCGCCGAGCATCAGCTTGGTTGCTTTCATGACCGTATACTCCCCTTCCATGATTCCCTTTTTTCTCCCAGAAAGCAGCCGAAAAGAGGGGCTTTCGAGCGTGTTACGTGACTGATGTGACTTATGAAGCAGCCCCTCGAAGGTTAGGGGTTCCACTGCTTGAAGACAAGCTCGCCGCAGCCCTGAATGAGCAGGTGCTCATAACCGGCACTACCCCGAATGGACGGGAAGAAGTATTCATGCGTGGCCATCCGGCTTTGGGCCTCTTCCACAATGTACGGATGGAGCACAGGAAAGATCCCCTCAATGAATCCTCCGATATATACTTCATCCGGATCAAAAATATTGGCGAGCACGGAAACGAGACTGCCCAGCAGCCTGCCATTCTCTGCAATGACATCTACAGCTGCAGGCTCTCCCGACAGGACCTCCTTCACGAAATGCCCCCACCACTCGCCCGGGTTGTCCGGCAGAGCAGTTTCTGCTCCACGAAGCTTACGGTAAAATCCGCTGATGGTGAGTTCACTCTCAATGCATCCTGCTTTCCCGCAGTAACAGGGAAATGACCTGGCACCGATGCCCATATGGCTGATTTCCCCGCCCAGTCCTCTGGTCCCGGTAAGCAGGCTGCCCCTGCTGGTGATTCCGACACCAAGACCTTCACCAAGGTAGATATACACGATATCAGCGCTGCTGCCCTTCACCTGATCCTTCAGCAGTGAAGCCAGTGCGAGCAGATTGGATTCATTCTCGAGGTAAGCGGGAAGTCCGAACTTTTGCTCGATATCCAACTTCATCGGTTTGTTCTCAAACAAAGCGTTCGTTGAGTTGATCACCGTGTTGTTTTTCTTGTAGAAAATCCCGGGAATGGCGGCCCCCACACCAAGCAGCTGGCTGTGTGAAATGCTGTGCTTCTCCAGGAGACCCAGTGCCGCATCGTAGTAAGCCTGGAGATACTGCGAATAATCCGCTGACTCCTGGATCACAACCTTTGTACAATCCACCAGCTCGTTGCTTAGGTTCACGAGAGCGACTCTGGCGTCCTCGGCATTGTTAAAATCCAGGCATAGTGTATACTTGCTGTTAGGACGAATAGAGATAAGCCCTGGAATTCTGCCTCCTTTGGAGCTCATTGAGGAAGTGATTTGGAGAATCTCTTCCTCAATGAGCTGATTGCACAAATTCGATACGGTTGCGAAGCTGAGTTCCAGCCGGTCGGACATGATCTTCTTGGTGGACGACTCGTTTCGCAAATACTCGATGATCTTTTTCTTATTCTGGCTCCGAATCTCGGCTGTATTGGTAATATTCATGTGACTCCTCTTATTACTAATGTTGTAATAAGTAGTATAACTTGCTGTGAGGATGCGGCGCAATCACAGTTTCCCGTACATGTTGAAGGAAAGGAGCCGTTTTTCCCCAATACGAAACGCCGCGAGGCACATGAATACCCACGGGGGTACTGCGTATTCCGCTCAATCCCGCTGGGTTATGGAACCTGCTGCTTCTGCGCTAGCTTATTGCTATGGTTTTGCCGTTCGACAGCAGAGCTGCTTCATATACCTTCATCAGCTTGAGGGCAAATTCGAGGGAGCCTCGCTGCGGCTGCCTGCCCTCCAGGATACAGTCACAAAAATACTTCATTTCACCATACATGCCTTGAGTGAACAAAGCCTTGTTCTCCAGCGTAGCCAGATGATTCTGCGGCTCCCAGACAATGGCTCCGGTATCTGTGCCCTCCGGCACGTAATTCCAGGTCTTGTTGTACTCATGAGGAATCCCCCGCTGCAGCGTCACACGGAGGGAATTCTCGATCTCCAAATGCCAGTTGTTTCCGTAGAAGCTGTATCGCTCAATCGGATGCGGCCCCGAAGCCATGTGGAAATTGCCTACCGCCCCGCCGGCAAAATCGAGCAGGCATACTCCTCTTCCGCTGCGGCTGTGGTGTACGGTAACCGCTTCGACATCCCCTCCTACTGCAAGCATGAGTGACAGCGGGTGCACGCCGTTGCCGAGCCAGTCGGTAAATTGTCCGCTCTCCAGCACTTCACGTCCATGATCCGGAATGCTCATGGGATATACAGCCAGCATCGACTGCAGGTTTCCGTACGAATCGGAATGAGCGATCTCGATCGCTTTTTCTGTCGAAGGCATGAATGCTTTCTTGAAGCCTGCTACGGATACAAGGCCACTTCGCTTCTCGATCATCCGTTCAACCTCGTAAGCCCTCATTGAAACCGGCTTCTCCATCCAGACGTGGACTCCCGCTTCAAACGCCTCCATAGCCAAATACGGGTGGAGCTTTGGAGATACGCATAAAAATACAGCATCAAGCTCCTCCTGCTCAAACAGATCCGCGGGATTCATATAGGCCCTGCAACCAAACTGGCCGGCAGTCTCGCGGGCTAATTCCTCGTTAAGGTCGCAAATGGCCTGCAGCCTCACCGGCAAATGATGTAAGCATGGAATGATATTCCGATAGGCATGATTGCCGGCACCGATTACTGCAACAGACAGTCGCTGCTTAAACTCTCTTTGGTAGGTCAACTCGATACCTCTTTCCATATGATTGAACGCAGATACAACAGGTCCCGTTCCGTCAGGTTATTGTAATCGTACCCTTCCTTAGGCTGTCCGTGTGAAGGGTTCAGACAAATCACCGGGCTCACCCCATCCGCGATAGCTTGACGTGTAATCTGCTCCACCGGCCAGGAGGCGTCCTCCAAGGCAGACTTCCAAACCAGCTCGGAGCTGGCCCCTCGGACCTGTCCACCCTTCAGGTGAAGAAATCCAATTAACGGTCTGAGCTCGTTATAAACGGACAGCGAGGGAAATGTCCCCATCTGCCACAAATTTTGCACATCCCATGTAAAATGAACCCTGCCGCTTCGATCCAGCTCCTGATAGAATGACACCACTTCCTGCGGGGATGCCCATATGCAGGCATGCGCTTCATTTTCGATGGTCACCTGAAAGCCGGCGTCATGGATCCGATCGATCGCTTCACGATACACTTCAAACACCCAGGGCGCACACTCCCGAATATAATCGGTACTATTCACAATATGGTCCCGCTGTGCCGTTTGGGCGGCGAGCAGACGGATCATCAAGGGCCGCAGCTTCTGGGCTGATCTTAGGATGTTGTCGAGCATTCCTAGATGCCGGTCTCGGAAATGCTGCTCCCCGTACTCGATATCCTCGTAAAAGAGCCCGGTCGAAAAGCAGTAGACGGATAAATTCCGCTCTTGAAGCGCCTGCGCGGCTGTATCCGTTTCTTCCTCGGTGAGATCTCCGATAGACTTCCCATAGATGCCGTCTTTCAGATCGACAACGTCAAGCCCCCACCTCACAAACTGATCCATCGCAGCAGTAAAGTCGCCCCCTCCCATACTGTTCAGCATCGTAATTTTTGGCTCCACGCATTCACCCCTTTTCTTCTAACCCCCTGCTACTCGCCGATGGTTTGACGATCCGGTGCAGAATACATAATCATCATGCGACAGGGCTCCCAAGTGGTTACTGAGGCATTGTGCGGGACGCCTCTCGGAATTCGCAGCATCATGCCCGGCTTCAAATGGTAGCATTCATCCCCCAAAGTATGATCGCATTCCCCGGAGAGCACAAAGATATATTCCTCGCAGTTCGGATGATAATGTCTCGGATTTTCAACACCTGCATTGATGTACACCATGCCAAGGGTCATTTCACACTCTGGATCGATCTCTTGACCGCACAGCCATTGAATCTTCCCCCAATCCATATCCAGAACATGTTTTTCATCCGACAAATTCATCACGGTAGCCAAAACGGTTCATCCCCTTTAAATTGGTCTAAGATCACATATTTCTTCAATATTTTTTCATTATATTAAACATTGTTGAATTGTTCAATCGTTGACTTGGTTAACTTTGTTTAGTTATGATAAACTTTGTTAGAATCGATGTTTATTTAGGGGATTGAGCCATGAATCTTGGGGATAAAATCAAGAAGCTGAGAAAAGAGCAAAACCGCAGTCTGGATGAAATCGCCAGCATCTGCAATTTTTCCAAAAGCTTGCTTTCGAAAATAGAGAACGGGAAAACCGTCCCACCGATATCCACCCTCCTGAAAATTGCCGATGCGCTCGGCACCAAAATCTCCATCCTGCTGGATGATGAACAGCAGTCCGGCACCGTATTCACGCCGAAGGAGGCCAGCGACAGCCGCATGGTGAAAACCGAGAAGGGCTACTCTTTCTTCACCTTTGCCGTGGAACGCAGTGACAAGCTGATGCAGCCCTTTCTATTTGTCATACGTAAAGAAGATCAAGACAGTCAGAATGTATACAGCCATGTCGGTGAAGAGTTCATCTATATTTTGGAAGGAGAAATGCGCTACAAAGTCGGAAATGTAGAGTACACTATGAGGCCGGGCGACAGCCTCTACTTCGATTCGATTGAGAAGCATACGCTGATACCTTTGACAGAAGAGGTTAAATATATTGGCATTTTCACCCAATTCCCTGCATCTCCGGTACCCCGTAAGTCCTAAGCTCGCTCCGGCGAAGATCATAATTCAACCACTATTCGAATGAAACACAAAACAAGCTGATGGAACGGATTCCTCCTCCGTCAACAGCTTGCGTGTTGGTTTATTCAAGTTTGTCCACCGGACCTGTACCTTCCACGCCCTCAACCATTTCCGCTTGGACATAACGGTTTCGTCCCTGTTTCTTGGCGGTATACAACGCTTCATCCGCGGCCCTGATCAATGCCAAGAGGGAAGCGTACTCACCATGAGAGCAAGTTGACGTTCCGCAGCTGATCGTCACAATCCCCTGCTTCGCATTCTTATGAGGCAGATTAAGCTCCCTAATCCGGGTAGTCAATAGATCAGCTACCCTGCCCGCCTCCTTCTGATTACCGGACATCAGTACGGCGAACTCCTCGCCCCCATACCTTGCAATCAACTCGCAGTCGGAATTGGCAGAAGCTAATAACGTACGTGCAACCTCCTTGAGACACTCGTCTCCCTGTAGGTGACCGTAGGTGTCATTATATAGTTTAAAGAAATCAATATCCATCAGAAGCACTGACATGGGTGTGCCGCTCTCTATTGAGGTCTCCCATAACCTCTCCGCCGCGATATCAAAATGTCTCCTGTTGGAAATTCCCGTTAATCCGTCAGCTAAAGTCATTCTCTCCAGAGACTTATTAACCTGTTCCAAGGCCCGTGTTCGCTGCCTTACTTTTTCTTCGAGCGAAGCATTCAAGTGGATCAATTTGCCGGCGAGCTCCTCGCTGGAAGAGAATGCTTTCGCAAAGCCGCTGGACAATAAATAACTCTGCGCAAAAATGAAGACGAACAATCCCAAAGTTGTGAAATTACCAGTGTGCACTAATCCGCGAAGGTAGAGCACATCATTCATGATAGCTGCTCCAAGGACCATGGCCCCGGCAACGGCGGCAAGCGCCCCTTCCCTCCGTCTACTCACCGCCCTGATAAATACCGCGCACATGTAGAGCGCAGTGAATAAAATAAACAGCTGAAGAAAGAGCAGAGCCTCGGTAACCAGTTGAATGCTTCCTGCCATGATGAACAATCCAAACGCGCTGCACACCCAAGTAAGGAGGGATTTGAATCTCCTGCTCCCATCTTGCGGATACAGTCTATATACCAGCCCCCCTCGATAGTTCTCATAATTGGACACTTGTATGACGATATGGAGCGAGGTTTGCCCTGTGCCCGGGAGATAAACAACCTGAGGATATTTTGCCGGCACCGCGCTTTTGGCTGACTGCCCCACCGTACCGGAGCTTGCTGCTTCGACTTGATTCACCCAGATCCGGTAAGCGGTGAACACGACGGGAACATCCAGAGCCCATACCCTGCCGTCATTTGGAACGAGCACCTGCAGCTCATATGTTGCACTGCCATAGCTGCCCAGCTTCTCATCACCCAGCGTATAAGCATTCCATGCCAAGGTATGTATTATTTAACTTTTAGGAGAGAACCATACTGTGGAGACGTGAAGAATGGTTCCCCACCCTCTTCTCATGTAAACGGAGTGCATAACGTCAGATCGTCGAACTCAGGGGCCGCACGCTCAACGTTCAAGTCATATCCCCTACCTCAAACTATTCTCCTATGGCAATGTACATGGGCGGACAGGCAGAACTGCTTGCTCTGTCTCTTTTTGTGTTGTTCAAAAAGATCTAGCAGTAATTGGATACGATAAAAGAGCCCAAACATATGGAGGAAATTATCGATTAATGTCGAATAATATCGTATAATGCGGTATTGGTGGTGGTTAAATGATGCTTTACTCACTAATTTATATCGGATATATCGTGTCGACCTTTTATTTATTTTATTTTTCAATTGAAGTATATCTAAAGAATAGAAACAACTTTACGCACAGGCTGGCGGCTCTCCTCCTGTTTCTTATGTCGACCTGGTTTTTCCTGCAGCATCTGAAATCGGTGTACATAACGAATGTTAAGGTATCCCAGCTTCTAGTCTTCTGGTTGGAATACCCTGTTCTTTCTTTCATTATAGCTATAGGCACACATCTGTCCATGATAGCCACCTATAAGTTTGAAGGATTCAACCGCAGGCTGCTGCTGTCCGTATGCTATCTGCCTGCCTTACTATTCTCTGTCAGCTCACCGATCCCCGGTTGGGTGCATCGGGTGGAAATCGATCAACAGGGATACAGCTTATTTTATCCGGCGGCAGGCCTATACCTGTTCCTGTTCCTGGCAGCAGCTTATTTTATCGTGGGTATTGTGCTGTTCGCCACCTATCGGAGTGAAGATGCCATGGAACGGAGGAAAAATTCCATCTGGCTGTTTGGCCTATCTGCAACCTTTGGGTGGGGTATTTTTGCCGGTGTGGTCGGCGCTTTATACCCCAAGATACCGCTGATTGCTGTATTTGGTTGTTTGTACTGGGCGCTTTCCCTACGGGTTACCATGATCAAATACGCCTCCATGCCGGGTTATGAACTTCGTTTCAAGAAGCTGTATGACCTTTCGCCCGACCCGATTGTTCTGTTGAGTAAGGATATGACCATTGAAGACGCTAATATCCAATGCTTGAACCGGTTCCAGATCAGCAGGGAGAGGCTGATCGGCACCTCATTCTACGATTTGTTCGTCCAAGAAGACAGGCATAAGCTGACGCGCGAAATGAACCTATGTCTGGCTGTGGGGGAACTGAACAATAAACAAATTTCTTGTACCACCCATCTGGGGGAACCTGTTGTGTTTTCTCTGGACTCCGACATTCTGGAGATTGAGTACGAGAGAGTACGATTCATGATCATCCGAGACATCACTACGGAGAAAAATTATGAAGCCCAAATTATTAACCTCGCTTATCACGATATCTTGACGGGTCTTCGTAACAGGGTGTCATTTCATGAGGACACGAACACCCTCCTCGAAGAGCATACTCCATTTGCCGTGCTGGTCATCGACCTGGATGGCTTCAAACAGATCAATGACACTTACGGACATGATGCGGGCGATGAGGTTCTGAAGTACGTCAGCCGAATCCTTGGTGAAGAAATGTCCGGGCTAGGGAGGGCTTACAGGCTTGGAGGGGATGAATTTATCATTGTAATTCCTGAATGTCTTGGAAGGGAGCCCGCTGCCGAAGCGGCTGAACGGATTATGCGGCGGCTGAAGACAACGTTTCAGTTCAAAGGGAACTGTCTTGAGGTTTCCGGCAGTATCGGAATTTCTATGTATCCACAGGATGGACAAACATCCGATGAGGTTGTGAAAAGGGCAGATCATGACATGTATGTGATGAAGAAGAAGAGCAAGCTTGGGGCACATGAGTAGGGAAGCGGCTTAGCTCAGTCGCAAGTGCATCCGCAAGAAATGAGAATAACAAGCCTGTTATTGAGCAGTCCTCTCTCTCCAGCTTCATTATAATAAGTGCTGTCTATATACATGAAGCAGATAACATGATCGGCATACGAGACAACGGATGTCGATGGAAGTGAGGACAAAGCACGATATGAAACCCAAGATTGCAGTCGTTGGAAGTCTGAATATGGATATCGTAGTATCGATGGCCAGGATGCCGTTGGTCGGCGAGACCGTGCAAGGAAGCGCCGTTCACTACGTCCCCGGAGGCAAGGGCGCCAACCAGGCCGCAGGAGCCGCCAGGCTTGGAGCCGAGGTGAAGATGATCGGAGCCGTAGGATCGGACATCTTCGGCACTCAGCTCGTGGACAGCCTCCGAGCGTTTGGCGTGGACACGGAGGCCATTGATATGCTGCCAGGTGTGGAAACCGGTACAGCTACGATCCTGCATACGAGAGAGGACAACTGTATCGTAGTCGTTCCCGGAGCGAATGCCCGCTGCTCCGCAGATGCCGTCCGGCGTCACCATGCGCTCATTGAGCAGGCAGATCTCCTGCTGGTTCAGCTGGAAGTGCCTCTTGATACGGTACGCGAAGCACTGGGTATTGCACGCAGTGCCGGTGTTCGCACCATCCTGAACCCGGCGCCCGCTGTGCCGCTTCCTGCAGATATCCTTTCGCTTGCAGACATCCTGACACCCAATGAGACGGAACTCGCTCTGCTGTCGAACCAGCCGGTGGCTGAGACAGACCAGGCACTGATGGAGCAGCTGGCTTACTGGCGAGAACTGCATGAAGGAACGGTTGTAGTCACACGTGGTGCGATCGGCAGCTCCTATCTGGAGGCAGGCGTGCTCCAAACCGTAAAGCCGCTTAAGGTTAAGGTGGCGGATACTACCGGGGCAGGAGATGCCTTCAACGGCGCACTGGGCTATTGCATAGCTGCAGGACTCCCGTTCAGGACCGCCGTGGACTTCGCCTGCCGGACCGCATCGTTATCCGTGACGAAGTTTGGTGCCCAAGGAGGCCTTCCCACATGGTCCGAGGTGGACTCCACATATGCGTGAAGAATCGGTTCCTTGAATCCCATGAAGAAGCCTCCAAACCCACGGTCAGAGTGGATTTGGAGGCCTTTTATCATCAGCAATCCGGCGCCAAAGTGCAGCAGTTGACCGTAATATCGGCACTTGGACGAACGGGTATCATTAAGGAGGATCTCTGTCCGTCATGACCGGCTGCAGCTGTCATCCGTGCCTTTCGTCTAACCAATCACCGATGACAGATCCGCACGGATGCTCAAGGAATTCGTCAGCACTGTCCGACGATAATCCTCAGGAGACATCTGCACATACTGCTTGAAATTACGATAAAAGGAAGCCATGCTCTGAAAACCACAGTCGAAGCATATTTCCGTCACATTCATTGACGTCCCTGCCAGCAGCCGCTTAGCATGCTGGATACGCAGAGTGACGATATGACTCTTAAACTTTCTTCCTGTGGCTTCCAGAATCAACCGTGACAGATGCGACTGGCTGATATGAAATAGCTGAGCCAGCCGGGTTAAGTCTATGTCTTTCTGGTAATGCGTCTCTATATACTGCAGTACTGGACGGACATGCTCATATTTGCGCATCCCGTCCATCCATATTGTGGAGCTGATCTCTTCCTTGGACATCCGCAGCAGCTCCACGCATATGGACAGCAGCAAGCTTTTCACCGCCGTCCGATATCCTGGCGCCATACTCCGCTTCTCCTCATAGATCTGCCTGATCAGCACACGGAGCCGTTCCATCATCACTCCATCTCCCTCCAGCCGGTTTCGGAAATGAAAGGGATAGTAGCGGAAGGGAACCATGAGCTCCGGCTCTTCCTTTTCCAGCAGTTCCGCATCGAAGTTAAGAAATAGAAACTCGCAGGGATGGTCAGGATGGGACTGGGCAATATGGCTCTCCAATACATTCACAATGAAAATGTCGCCTGCAGCAACCGGATACACCGTGCTGCCAAAGTGAAATGTTCCACTACCCGAAATACACATCCCCATCTCAAAGCATGGATGATGATGCTGCTGCTCCAGCGAGGGCAGCGGAATCCACTTGAATATATTGACCGGCAGTTCTTTATCCTCATAAGCAATATGCAGGATCATCTCGTTGCCCTTCCTCTGAGCCAGATTGGGATCAATGCTTTCATTGTAACAGAAAAAAGCCCGGCCAAGGAGAGAGCCTTCCTTATCCGGGCATGTGGAACTTGAACCCAAGCAGATGGACTTATGCTTGTTCCTTTAATTTCAGGAATACTTCGCAGCTTCTCCGGGCACACTCCGATATAGCAATCGGATGGAAACCATTCACCTCCGAGTAGAGGGTATCATGGAGAGGCTCTACCCAATGGGCCGGCAGCTGACTCGCACCGAGCGAAGCACCTATAATCGAACCAACGGTGGCGCCATTGCAGTCCGTATCCCAACCGCCGAGGACGGACGTGGAGATCGCTTTATTGAAATCGCCCTTGGCAAATACCAGGGAAGCCGCGACCAGAGCCGCATTGTTGTTGGTATGCACACAATCGTAATGGTTGAAAGCATCCCAAATCCGCTGTACCAAAGTCAGCTGATCTTCCGTGCTCTGCGCAATTTCTACGGCCTGACGGATGTCACGGGCCAGGCGGCAGTTGGCTGGGATCTCACTTAGACCGATCTCCACCAGCTTCAACGGGTTCGATTCCACAAAGGCGGCAGCAATCATAGCGGCCACGAACATCTCCCCGTATATGCCGTTCCTGACGTGGGAGAACGAAGCATCACGCCAGGCAAAATCCGCTGCCAGCTCCGGTTGACCCGCAGCCCCATAAGCGAAGCCGTCGGCGCGGATTTGGGCACCGATATATTCGCGGTACGGATTCAGATAGGTCCGAACCCACTGCTGCTTCTGTCCCCAGTCCGCCGGTGCTCCGTCCACCTCATAATGATGCGTCACTTGAGCAAAATTCAAATAAGACTGCGTCTCGGCGGTACATACCTGCTTGTAGCTCAGTACCTCATGCCACAGCTTGCCGATATCCCAGGAGCCCCACTCGCGGCCTTTTCTCTCCAGCATCATCAGACCCAATACCGTGTACCGGATGTCATCATCCGTCTGCATATAGGAAATTCTCTCTCTGGTACTCTCCAGCCCGTAAGGAGCTAACTTAATACCATACTCATCTTCGGCTGTTGAAAACTCAGGTGTATAGCCGTTGATCGGCCAGGCATTTGCGCCCTTAAACCACAGATACACATTCTCCCAGCCTGGTCGGCCGTCTGAGCCTGACATGAAGTTAGGGTATTCCAGAGGCTTGCCCAATGCGCAGCCGATAGCTCTTCCAAGCCATGCCCCTCGAAACTTATCCAGCCATTGATCAGCCGTCAGCTCATTCGGGAGAACCCGGGGCCCTTCCGGGCGAAGCTCTCGAATTTTCTCCAATTCGTTAGGCTCGTTCAGATTCGGCACCTTCGGCTCCAGAGCAGACAGTTCAGCGTAAATACTCATAAGCTGTTCCTGGTTATCACCCGCTGCTTCAATTCTCTCCAAGAAGCCATCCACGCTGCAATCTTCATCCTGCCGCTGCTGGACTTCAACCTTCAATAATTCCTGCAAACCAACCCATCCGGCCATCTTGATTCCTCCCATATCATCCTGATTTCTTACCTTCAGTCTAATGGAGAAGAGGTGGGGAGGCCTCCCATAATGTGCAGGTCACTCTCATTTTTTGCGTTTCACACGAAGCGTGCAAATTTCAAAGGGGGCAAGGGGGAGCTCGATCGTCTCATCCTGACCCAATAATACCTGATCCAAACGCTCCTCTCTCAGGTTAGTCCGCCAGATCTCCGCGGCTTCATGAACCTTCAGCCTTGCAGTGCATGCCGCGCCTGCGGTCTCATACACCCGGATGATGAGTTCTCCCGAACCGTCATCTGCAGCCTTCACGGAAGAGAGAACCACATGTCCGGGGGAGAGGGTCATGAGGGAGGAAGCCTCCGGCTGATCCCGCACCGCACCCGCCAACAGGAGCTTGCCCAGCGGTACATTGACCTCTTGGGCCAGGGAGAGAACGGCCGATTCAGACCACGTGCCGCTGTAAGGTGCGAGGACGAATTCGAAGGTATGCTCCCCATGCTGCGAGGAGGTATCATCCGGAACCATGCCGGCATATTCTTCCTTGGGCGCGCGCAGCAGCGTCGTTGTGATCCGTCCGCCGTTCACCTCGACTCCCGCAGCTCCTGTATTGATTAACGCCATACCGTGTCCCTGCTCTTCGATGGAGACAAAGCGCTGCGCCGGCCATTCTCCGCGGCTCGTCCCGCGTGTTCCGTACGGCTTGCGTGTGACGGTCCCGAAGGGAATCTCATAGATACCTTCGGAACTGGCGAGCGAAGAGGAGATATTGAACCGCAGTCTGCTCGCCTCCCCCTGCCAATGGATACGGAAGCGGATATACAGCGCAGGCTTCCCGCTCAGCAGCTCCAGTTCCGCCTGCCACGTCATCGTACCTTCTGTCCCTGGGACCGGGATGCCTGTGAACGATCCCTTCAGCACAACCCGGTGACCGATCGCGGTGGCCTCGTATTGAATGAGCTCCACCTCTCCGACCGATAATGGTATTTCCGCGCCATGGGGCTCTTCAATCTGGAATGAGCCATGATCATTCTGCACAGTGAGTAAATCCGCCGCATTCTCTATCATCACCCGGCCCGATTCCTTCCAGATCAAGCGCTTGATCATGGAGCTGGAGTCGCATTCCAGGATCAGGAATTCGTTCTCTATCCTCGCCCTCTCAGCCGTACGGCCTGTTGGCTCCACAGCAGAGCCTGGCTCCATGACCAGCCTCGCCGTCCCCATAGCCGGTGTCTCCAACAGGATGCGCAGGTTACCGTCTTTGACATCATACACCACAGGTCTCTCCTTGCTTGACCCCACAGGAACATGGTCTTCCAGTTCCGTCATTGGCAGAACAAGCAGGCTCCTGCGCTGCCAAGGAAGGCCGTTGAACACAAGGATAGAGCTCGTGTCTTCATCAGGAGAACACGACGGACGCAGTGCCTGGAATGCGCGGTCCAGAACGTCCTGCGCAGCCCCCTCCACTTCATCGAGGCTCTTCAACAGGGATTTGAACACGGAGGTTGGATGGGAACCGGTGAACACATCATGGAACTGAATATAAGCCATCTCCCACCATGCTTCTTCCAGCTTCTTCTGCCATCCGTTCAGCTGAGTCCATGCCGCCCATTTCTCCGCTTCCAGGAGCAGATTCTCCACCTGACGGTTGCGGAGCCGGATCTGGATACGCTGAGAGAACGTCCCCGTAAATTCGGGATTCAGGTCTCCATGAAGAACCGGCCAGTCCGCCGCTTTCGATTCCATTGCATCAAAGAACGAGCTGAGCGTCGCATATTGCCAGCGTCCTTCGTTATCCCCGTCATTCCCCCGCTCCATATGATAGTTCGGACGGGTGCTGGGCAGCACCTCATTCTCCGTATACGCCGTAACCAGGAACGGGCCCTCTCCCTGATCCGCTGCGGCTTCCTCGAACAAAGAGTCCAGGTCCCTCCAGTCCTGGACAAATTTCCAGTGCACGTTCCCCGGCTTGATGAAAGGAGAATATACATCTCTCCCCGCAATGAGCACTTCGCTGCCGTCAATCCCCCGTGCGATGAACACATCATGATTCTTGTTGCCGCCAAACCGGTTGGCCATGAGCCGACCAAAACCGAACCCCCGCAGCAGCTGGGGGATCTGGGCATGAATCCCAAAGGTATCGATAAGCCATGCCGTCTGCACGTCGACCCCCAGGTTCTCCTTTGTCCACTTGAGACCGAGAGCCTGATTGCGGACCAAACACTCTCCATGCGGCAGATTTGTCTCCAAAGTGGACGCCATCCCGCCAACCATCTCTAGACGTCCCTGCTGTACGTATTTCTTGACCCTTGCAAGCAGGTCCGGACGCCGCCGGGCGAGCAGCCGGTAATGGGCGGCCTGCTCGATGGTGTAAGTGAACTTGGGATGCGAATCCAGAATATCCAGCACCCTGGTGATATACATATCAAAGACCTCGGCCATCTCATGACGACCCTTCTTCCAGGCCAGATCCACATGCGTATTTCCGACAACCCAATATTTTTGCTTATTCATTGTGGTTCTCCTTGTATGTGTACGTATTTCTAACCCTTGAATCTTGTTGAATCCTCCAGCAGCTGATGAACCTGGTTCCACAGCACATGAAACCCAGCATCGCCCGAGATGACACTGGCTGCAACGGCATTCCCCAGCTCTATGCACCTAGCGGCTGGCCAGTCCTGCAGCAAACCGTATATAAACCCTGCGTTGAAGGAGTCTCCTGCACCGACGGTATCCTTTACTCTAACCTCATACCCGGTAGTGTTAATCTCCTTACCATCTCTACCCAGGAAGCAGCTCCCCTCTCTTCCCCGCTTGATGACAACGCCTCTCCTGCACTGAGCCGCCAGCATCCCGGCTGCTTCACTGTAATGACTCTTCCCTGTTAAGGCGGCAGCTTCCAATTCATTGGGCAAAAAGTAATCCACCAGAGGGAGAAGCCCCCAAATCTCCTCACGGATCTCCGGGCTCCAGTCCTGGGTAGGCCACCCCGTGTCGAATAAGGTGACCATCCCCAGCTCACTTGCAGCGCGGAATATCTCCTTGGCATGGATATCGGGAGAGAGAAGAAAATAACCGGTTAACAGCAGCGCTTTGCAGTAAGGAGCTCTCCTTAGGTAATTCATGACTTCCTCGCAGCTGGTATCCAACATGGATCCCGGATAGGTCACAAACAACCGTTCACCGTCAGGCCGATTCAGGGACAGGGAGACGCCCGTTGCCTGGGAGGACCGCTTCAGACCGTCCAGCCTTACTCCTGCTTGCTGCAGCTCAGCCGTCAGCTTCCTGCCCAAGCGGTCCTCACCCACAGCCGCCACGATATGTGTTTCTTCCCCCAGGGCCGCGAGCACCAGGGCTGAATTACCAGCACAGCCTCCAAGACGCTCTTCGTATGATTCCACCAGCGCTTCTGTTCCCCATGCAGGGAGCTCTGGCAGCGACTTCATCAGAAGGTCGATATTCACGTTCCCAACCATGCATACGCCATGCCTGCTGCCTGCTTCATTTCCAGCGCTTGAACCCCTTACTCCTTGGTAGTGACCTTGGTGATCCATTGGAACCCTCCGTTCCTCTCCAACCGTTCGGCCAGCAGGTTCGCCGCGAGCTGTATGGGATAAATGTCAACCAAGGCCGCGAAGTATTCATCAAGAGCTGCTGTGTGCTCCTCCTGAGCTTCAGCATACTCGTCCTTCGCGATCCGGGCAATCCCTTCATGAATCGTTATTACCTTGGCTCCGCACCGCGTGAGCTCCATCGTGAAGGAATCGACCAGTGCACTTGTCTTTCCCGGTGAGGCGACTGCAAAAATCAGCGTCTGTTCATTGACCGTCTCCAGCGGTCCATGCCGGAAGGTCGCCGCTTCCATGCTCTCCGCCTGAACCTTGACCAGCTCCTTGAAGGTCAGTGCGCCCTGTATGGCTGTGCTTACCGCCGGTCCCCTCCCTATGAGATAGATGGAATCTGCAGTTCTCAGCCATTCCGTGATCCGGTTCCAATCCAGGGCAGCCGCATGCGATTCCAGCGTGAACAGCCGCTCCCCCGCCGCCTGAATGGCCGCAATTCCATCTGCTGCCGGCTGTTTGGCCAAGGCCTGGCATGCTAACAGGGTTACCGCCAGCGTGGAGGTATAGGTCTTACTGGAGGTCGTGGACTCTTCGCCGGCGAGCAAAGGGAGGACCAGGGCCGATTTCACCGCCAGTGTACTGGTCTTTACGTTGGTAATGCCTATAACCACCGCATCAGCAGGCAGAATGTCCAGCAGCTGCCTTATCTCAACACTCTCTCCAGATTGGGAAATAAAGAAGAGCAGCGCATTGGTGAGAAGTGTACCCGCTCCATAATGAAGAAGCTCGGAAGCTTCCACGTGAATCGCAGGGATCCCTCGCGACCACAGATAAGTCGCGGCCAGTCTGGACGCTGCATAGGAGCTTCCCATCCCGGTAAATAAGATACGATCATACTTTCTTCCGGAAAGCTCCGTCACCCGGGCCAGAAGCTCTCCTCCCTCCCGGGTAGCATAATATTCGGCCAGCCGTCCGAGCGCTTCGGGCTGATCTTTAACATCATCAATGAAATTTCGCATAGTGCAAACCTCCGACTTTAATTTATCCGACTTATTTTAAGTCTTATAATAAGTTCTTACGAATAATTTAGCCTACAGCTACCCCCTCGTCAAGATGAATATTTCATATCTGTATAGTTCTTACCTGAACAGAATACATCTTTTATGCCATCTAATTCATTCACACCTCCCCTGTCTTGCCTAATAATAAAAGTGTGTTCAGCCAATCTATAACTGAGAGAGGAAGACAGATATGAGTATCCCTGCGAACCATAAATTACGTGTAGCTGTAGTTGGGCTTCGATTTGGAGGTGCCTTCGCCCCGATTTATCATGCACATCCTAACGTAGAATACGTTGCGATCTGTGATACCGACCGTGAACTGTTACATAAGTATGGCGACAAATTCGGCTTTGAACGACGGTATGAGCGTTTGGAGGATATCCTTGCATCTGACGAATACGATGCCGTACACCTGGTCTCACCTATCCCGCTCCATGGCAAACAGTCTGTGGAGGTACTGCGGGCGGGCAAACACTGTGCATGCACCGTTCCGATGGCTACTACGATTGAGGACTTGCGGGCGATTGTAGAAGCACAAAGAGAAACAGGACTTCATTATATGATGATGGAAACCGCTGTCTATACGTATCAGTTCTTGTATGCTCAAGAAATGTACCGCAGAGGGGAGTTCGGAAGAATTCAGTTCCTTCGAGGAGCCCATTATCAAGACATGGTCAATTGGCCTTCATACTGGATGGGCCTGCCTCCCATGCACTATGCAACCCATGCGATCTCACCGCTGCTAGCCCTGACAGGCTCAAGGGCAACAAAAGTGAACTGTATCGGCTCCGGCGTAATGAACGACGAACTGGTCCGGCAGTACGGCAACCCCTACCCCGTTGAGTCCGCTCTATTCCAACTGGATCAGGATCAGCTGAGTGCTGAAGTAACCCGCTCTCTGTTCCAGACGACAAGGCCTTATATGGAAAGCTTCAATATTTATGGCGAAGAAGCATCCCTGGAATGGCACATGGAAGATGAGCCTCTAAGACTTTTCCGGACGCACGCCGAGGTTGAGGGCGAACGCGGCCGCAAAGTGGATACTACGATCGTGAAGGCGCCATCAAGGCCAGACCTGCTTCCTCCTGAGCTCGCTGAACATATTACAAGTCAGGCCATACTCGATCCTAACAATCCTCACCAATCCGTGCTGCAGGGCAACGGCCACCACGGGTCTCATCCTCACTTGGTGCACGAATTTCTGCGCAGTATTATAGAGAAGCGCAAGCCTTGGATCGATGCTGTTACGGCAGCGAACTGGACTGCGGCGGGCATCTGTGCGCATGAATCTGCCATGAGCGGCGGCAGGGAAGTCATTATTCCTTCCTTCGAATAACTTGATGGCTTACATCCTATAGATGTTGCGGATATAGACGGACGGCGCTTCGCCCATCACTTTCTTGAAGACACGACTGAAGTAATAGGGACTCGTATATTTGAGCTTGTCGCTTACTTCGGATATGTTCATGCTCGTACTCTTTAATAACTCAGCCGCTTTATGTATGCGGTGGCGTTCATGATAGTGAAATATACTGATCCCCATTCTGGTCTTGAATAAAGTGCTCATATAGCGGTAATTGAGCCCAAACTCAGCGCGGATCCGATCAGGCTCAAGCAGGCTCTCCCAGTGCTCTTCGAGATAAAGAGCTAGCTTGCGGACAACGGCATCGGACTTACTAGTCATTCTGTGGCGTTCCGGGTCATGGTGCAGCCGGTAGAGGTCCAGAAAGAGCTCCATCGTTTTTATGCTTAACAGCACATGACCAAACAACGGAGCAGAGCAGTACAATTCGTACAAGTCCTTTACTTTGGAGATGAAGGAGGCTGGTTCCTGCAGCTCTACCAACTTGGGCAGCAGGAGTTCGAATCGATAGTCAACCGGTCCAAAAACCTTATAGGTTCTTGACGCTTGAAACGGTTGGAGGCTGCCTTCTTCGACCCGTTCAGGAACATGTGCATCCTGCAGACCCTCGGAGAAGTGGATCCAGATCGTGGAAGTGCCTGGGATGGTTCCTGCTGTGCCCAAGTGATGGAGTCCACTTTTCAGGAAGAATCCCATGCCTGCTCGGAGAATATATTCCGTACCTTCTTCCACAACCTGCATTTGACCCTTAATTACAAAGATAAACACATTGAAATCCGTAATCCGGTCAGGATGAACCCAGCCTTCACTCGTCAGGGTCATCCCCACGTCCCGCACAAGAGGAAATGAACCGGTGTGCATTCGTATTTGATTCATAGGGAAGCTCCTTGTTGGTCTTTTTCTCATTGGTAAAAGCACCGCGTTACCCTAGTCTATATTCGTTTATAAGATAAGAGACTGCCACCAGGCAGTCTCTTATCGTTCTTCACCGTTTGATCATCCCGAATCCCTGCAGATCCAGCAGTACCCGGAAGGCAAACGTATCCATCGCAAAAAAATGGACACGTCACCTCAGCACCTATTAAGCTTAATACACATCACGCTGGTAACGCCCTTGCTTTTGCATATCATTTAGATATGCCTCGGCTGCTTCAGGGGTCATGACACCTTCTTTTTCAATCACGCTGAGAAGCGTGTTATGGACATCTTTAGCCATATTCTGTTTATCTCCACAAACGTAGAAGTATGCGCCATTTTCCAGCCATTCGAATATTTCCTTACTATTCTCAAGCATTTTATGCTGTACATATACTTTTTGCGCAGTATCACGAGAGAATGCAGTTTCTATTCTTGTCAGTTCCCCATCTTTTAGATGTTCTTCCAACTCGTTCTGATACAGAAAATCCGATGCTGAACGCTGGTCTCCAAAAAATAGCCATGATCTGCCTGTTGCTTGATTAACCGCACGCTCCTGGATAAAGGAACGGAATGGTGCAATGCCCGTACCAGGACCAACCATAATGATATCTTTATCATGAGACTCCGGCAGATTAAAGTGTTTATTTTGCTGAATAAATACTGGAAGTGTATCTCCCACTTCAAGACGTTCTGCACAAAAAACGGAACAAACTCCTTTTCGTTCACGTCCGTGAGCCGTGTAGCGAACAGCTCCAATGGTTAGATGCACCTCCTGAGGATTGGCGGCGATGCTGCTTGCTATTGAATACAACCGCGGCGGCATTTTTCTTAATAAAGAGACAATCTCTTGCGCAGATGCTTTCCATGGACCAAAATCACGTAACAAATCAAGCAAATCCCGCCCTGCGATATATTCTTTCAGTTGATTACTTTCATTCGACACAAGCTTCTGTAACTCTTCGTTTTCTGTTAGTTCCGCTGCCTGCTGTACCATTTTTTTAGTCAACAACGTAATCTCAACGTGTTTTAGCAGCGCCTCTTTTAAAGGGATTGTGTCATCTTGCTTATTAACTGTAACAGCCATCTCTGCATCCCAGTTCATTTCCTCCAGCAGGGCATCCACTAGTTCTTTATCATTTTCAGGGATAACACCAAGGCAATCACCTGGAGCATAGGATAGATCCGACCCTTTTAACGATAATTCAATATGTCTCGTTTCTTTACTGGAACCGGCCCCGTTCAAATTTACATTCTTAAGAACTTTCGCTTGAAATGGATTGGTCCTTGAAAATGCTGTTGGTACCTTTGTGACATCAGTAATAGTAGTTTGCACAGTCTTCACCTCAAAAAATAATATGATCTATTAAATAATACATGAAAATACATGAAAATGCATGAATAAAAAATACTATTCTCTCTCATGATGACCATTCTAATTAAGATCTGATGCGGACGGTTACGTTTATTGGGCTTCTTGTTTATTGGGCTCCTCCTATTCTGTATTTCAAGGGAGTCCTGCCGGTAAATTCCTTGAACTTCTTGCAGAAATAAGATACATTGGTGAGCCCAACCTGTTGGCAGATTTGTTGAATGGATAAGGTGCTGTTCTTCAACAGCCAGCATGCCTGCCGCATTCTTCGTGCCGTTAAGTACTGTGAGATATTGGAACCCGTCGAGTTATGAAACAGATGAGCAATGTAATAAGGAGACAGGTGCAGTTCTTTACTCAGATCCTCCAGATGAAATTCATTCGTGTAATTCTCTTCTATCCAAGTCATGATTCTTTCCATATATGACGGGGATGTGGCGGTCAGCTGATCTTCATCAACCTTTTGTTGAGGCCAAATGCTCTTCACATATTGGAGGAAACCGATGATAAACAGGATGTATGCTTCTTTCATTTCACTTGGGGAGCTCAGGGTACGATGGTAATGTTCAAACATGCTTTCAAGAGGGTTATTCGCGGGCAGCTCCGAGATAATTTGAGCTGCCTGTTTTGTTTTCCATAGGGAATGAAAAAACGCCTTCAAGGCAGGGTAAAGCTGCAGATATGCATTCAATTCAGAGGGTTCGAACGACAGAATCGACCTCGTATAGACGCTGGATTGGTCCAGATATACTTTTGTACCATGGAGTTGAAAAGGCTGGAAATACACCAACGTACGGGGGCCCATTTCAACTATTTTTTGATCAATAATGGCGTTGCCTCTACCTTCATGAACATAGAGAAACTCCATCCCTTCATGCATATGAAAGATATGCCAGTCCTCAAGGGTGGTTGTGGATTGATAAGCGAAGTCAAAAGATGTGCGCAATGAATTATAATTATAGCCCATATTTAATTTGCCCCTCACCACCACCACTCCTTAAATAACAAGATAGCGGTATTATACCGCAATGGAGAGACAAAAGGGAACTGGATTTCCTACTATAATAAGATATGTCAAGAGGAGTCGAAGATTAATGGAGGGAACAGTTATATGTCAGAGATCCATGATGAAGGAATTAAAAACAGAGGTAAATTTGAGCATCCGCCAGCGGTAAGGAAACATTTCTGTGAAGAAGCAATCGCTTATGTCCTGCACAAAATCGATCAAAACTTAGGAACGTTTACCCACAAATTTCCTGAACCCGCAAGCGTAAACCTGGTCTATGCCGCCATGGACAACGTAGAGTGGACCTCCTCTTTCTGGACCGGCATGCTGTGGCTTGCTTATGAAATCACTGGGGATGTAAAATACCGCAGTGTTGCGGAAATCCAGCTGGAAAGCTATAAAAAACGGGTAGATGAGAAAATTGCAACGGGAACACATGATTTGGGATTTCTCTATACCTTATCCAGTGTCGCAGCTTATAAGCTGACCAAGAGTGAAGCGGCAAAAGAAATCGCAGTCAAAGCAGCAGACCTGCTTATGGGGCAATATTTTGAAAAGGCAGGTATCATCCAGGCGTGGGGAGGTCTGGATGACCCCGAAAATGGCGGACGGATGATTATTGATTGCTGCATGAATCTTCCCTTATTATATTGGGCCAGCGAAGTGACTGGTGATCCGAAGTACTGCCAGGCAGCCTACAGCCACGTGAAGCAGGCAGAGAAATATATCATCCGCGAGGATGCATCCAGCTACCATACCTATTTCATGGATATTTATACAGGTGCCCCCAAGTATGGACGAACAGTGCAGGGCTATTCCGACCGGTCCTGTTGGTCAAGGGGACAGGCATGGGGGATCTACGGTTTTCCGCTCAGCTACAAATATACAGGGGATTACGGTTTAATTGTTCTTGCCAAAAAAGTGGCGAACTATTTCATTAACCGCCTTCCGGATGATTCCATAGCGTATTGGGACCTCATTTTCACTTCAGGTCCGGAGGAGAGAGACAGCTCATCATCGGCCATTGCGGCCTGCGGCCTGCTGGAGCTCTCCAAATATCTCCCGCCGACTGACGACAATCGAAGATTATATGAAAATGCAGCTATGCACATGATACATTCTCTCGCATCCAACTACACCACTGCAGACCATCCGGAGTCCAACGGAATACTGCTCCATGCAGTGTATGCCAAGCCTCACAATAAAGGAATCGACGAATGCAACATTTGGGGCGACTACTTTTACTTTGAAGCACTGGTGCGTCTGGTAAAAAATTGGGAATTATATTGGTAGGCAGAGAGGAGAAAAAGGAATGGATCAAGGAGAATTAGATCGTAAAAGATGGATTCAATGGATGCTCCGCATCGCAGAGCCCGTGCTGAGTGCTCTAAATGAACGGTCGCTGAAAAGCAGTATGCCCATCCAGGGGAAACTCGATGATCGGGGGGAGTATACCTATTTGGAGAGCCTCGGAAGACTGCTCTGCGGGATGGCGCCCTGGCTTGAGCTTACAGCGCTTACGGGTGAGGAAGAAGAGCTGCAAAGAAAAATGGCGCTGATTGCACGGAACGCTATTGATGCTGCAACAGACCCCTCTTCCCCGGATTTTATGAACTTCTCCAAGGGACACCAGCCCATAGTGGATGCTGCCTTTTTGTCTCATGCGCTTCTTCGGGCGCCGGTTGAATTGATTGCCAAGCTTGATGACCGCGTGAAACACAATCTGATTGCTTGTTTGAAAGCAACGAGAACCAGAAAACCATGCTATAACAATTGGCTGCTGTTTGCAGCCATGACAGAGACCGCGCTGTACAAGCTTGGTGCAGACTGGGACCCGATGCGTGTGGATTTTGCGCTTAAGAAGCATCAGGAATGGTATCTTGGTGACGGTATTTACGGGGACGGCGATGAGTTTCACTGGGATTATTACAACAGCTTTGTAATCCAGCCCATGCTGGTCGATATCGTGCTGACGCTGGGAGCTGAGGCACCGGAATGGGAAGAGCTCACGGAGAAGGTTATTCAGAGGGCTGCACGCCATGCAGTTCAGCAGGAACGGCTTATTTCACCGGAAGGGACTTTTCCCGCGATCGGGAGATCCTTGGCTTACCGGTTCGGTGCGTTTCAGCTGCTCTCCCAGGCGGCACTGAAGGAGTGGCCGCTGCCAGGGGTCGCCTCCAATCAGGTTCGATGTGCTTTGACAGCTGTCATCGAACGGATGATCGAAGCGCCCGGTACATTTGATCCGGATGGATGGCTGCGTATCGGCTTCTGCGGCGACCAACCGGATATGGGAGAGGCATACATTTCCACCGGCAGTCTATACCTTTGCACTTCCGTATTTTTACCGCTTGGTCTGCCGCCGGAGCATTCATTCTGGCAAGGTAAAGCGGAGTGGACATCGAAGAAGGCATGGAGCGGACAAGCCTTCCCCATCGATGCTGCATTACAATAGAGCTTTGGAATAGTAACTCCATAATCTGGATACCCTAACGCCAGAAACTCGGCACGGGGAGGGATACTTTACATGACCCAGCACACGGAACTCACCATGATTCAGTCTGACCTGAACCGCAACTTGGAGCATTTACGTGGTTTGATGGGAAACAGCTCCGACTTTGTCATTCGGGAGCTTACCATTCATGGAGCCTCCCATCCCCTTTTCACACCGCATTATGCTATCTCGATGGAATGATCGATAAGACGGCCCTGCTTGAAACGGTTATTCCCTCTCTGCTCGACCGCAGCAAAATTCATCCCCAGGATGACACTGCGGATCTATGGGCTCATATCAAACATCATGTTATGGGCGTTGGCGAGATTTCATCCGCAGCTTCTCTGAAGGAAGCGTTAGATAGCATTCTCTCTGGCGGGGTTCTTCTCTTAGTGGAGGGAAGCTGCACTGGATTGCTCCTCGCCCTCTCGGGATGGAAGGACCGCGGCATTACGGAGTCCCAGACCCAGTCGGTTATTCGGGGCCCGCAGGAAGCCTTTACCGATACACTTCGCACCAACACGACCCAGGTTCGCCGCAGAGTCCGGCATCCTGGGGTTCGTGTTATTTCAAAGAAGATCGGCACATCCACCCGGACGGATGTGGCTGTCATGTATCTGGAAGGTTCCGCTGACCCGGACCTGGTGGTTCAGATCACTAACCGGTTGGATCAATATCCGCTGGACCGCGTTTTGGAGAGCGAGTATTTGGAGGAATGGCTGCTTGCCGACAAGCAAAAGTCGGTTTTTCCAACGATTTACAATACGGATCGGCCAGACACCATTGCCGCAGGTCTGCTGGATGGCAAGATTGCCATCTTTGTGGACGGCACCCCCTTTGTCCTGCTTGCCCCCGCCCTGTTCATTGAATTTATCCATTCATCGGAGGATTATTATCAATCCAATATTTACAGCAATGTTATTCGGGTTCTGCGTTATATATCGCTGCTCGTATGCCTGCTGGCACCTTCTGTTTATATTGCGCTGACCACCTACCATCAGGATATGCTGCCGACACAGCTGCTGCTCAGCCTGGCTGCCCAGCGGGAGGGGATTCCGTTCCCTGCTTTTGTCGAGGCCCTTTTAATGGAAGTAACATTTGAAATATTGCGTGAGGCCGGATTGCGTATGCCGCGGACGATCGGGCAGGCGGTGTCGATCGTAGGCACCATTGTCATCGGCCAAGCTGCCGTTGAAGCCAACATCGTATCGGCAGTCATGGTGATCATTGTGTCCATCACTGCCATCTCCAGCTTTGTGATTCCGTCCTACACGATGTCCATTGCCCTGCGATTGCTTCGATTTGGATTCATGGGTCTGTCAGCTACTTTTGGCGCATACGGGATCACGATCGGCCTGTTTATACTGATTCTACATTTGTGCAGCTTGGAATCGGTTGGAGTGCCCTATCTCAGTCCCCTGGCTCCCTATTCCAAGTCCAAACAAAAGGATGCTCTCCTCCGTTTCCCACACTGGGCATTTCGTTCAAGGAGACCCAAAGTATGAAAGCAGGAAATTTAAAAAGAGCCTTTACCCTGTTATGGATATGCCTGCCTGGCCTTGTGCTGCTCACGGGCTGCTGGGACCGCAGGGAATTGAACGAGGTTTCCGTTGCCCTCGCAGCCGGGATTGACATGGTTGACGGCGGGTATGAGGTCACCCTGCAGGTTGTCGATCCTTCGCAGATGTCCCGCAACCGGTCGGCTGACCGTTCCCCTACGCTTATCGTTTCCGAGAAAGACCTAACGGTATATGAAGCGATCCGCAAAATCACCACCAAGGCCTCCCGGAAAATGTACGCCGGCCACCTCCAGCTGCTGATTCTGGATGAGAAAATAGCAAAACAGGGGATACGGGAGGCACTGGATTTATTCTTCCGGGACTACGAGCCCCGGCCATCTTTCAACATTGTCTTAAGCAGGGGATACAGCGCCAAGGATATCCTGTCCATCGTCACCCCTTTCGAGGTTTTACCTGCAGCCGATCTCTATAAATCCCTTCAGGTTTCTGAAAGGGCTTGGGCACCCACAGCCGCCGTCAATGTGGTGGATCTATACCAGATGCTGACCAAGAAAGGACTGGAGCCGGTGCTTACCGGGATCACCTTAATCGGAGATGTAGACAAAGGGAAGAAAAGCGATAACGTCAAGCAGCAAACAACTTATGGCGAGTATCAGTACAAGGGCATAGGCGTTTTTCGCGATGACAAGCTGCTCGGCTGGCTGAACGAGTCAGACAGCAAAGCGTACAGCTATGTGATGAATAAGGTGAGCAGCACAGTAGGTAAAGCAAAATGCCCTGGCGGTGAGGGAGAATTCGCGGTGGAGGTGACTGAGGCCAAGTCGAGCATGAAGCCGATGCTGGTGGGCGGCAAGCCGGAAATGCACATCAAACTTTCGGTAGAAGGAAATATCGGCGAGGTGACATGCGCTGTTGATTTGAAGAAAGAGAAGGATTACCTGGCGCTTGAGCAAGCAGGTCGGGATACAATTCATCATATCGTGGACAGCGGCATTCGGAACAGTCAGCAATTGTATGGGGTAGATATTTATGGATTCGGCATCGCCTTCCACCGGAAATTTCCAGCTCAATGGCACCTGTGGGAAAAGGATTGGAACAGCAGATTTAAGGAGATGCACGTTCTTGTTGAGATAGATTACCATTTGCGCAAGCTGGGAAAAATCATTTCGCCGCTGGAAAGCCTCTCCAAGTCGGAGTGAAGGAGGAGATTGCGTGGTCGTTACAATGCTGCTGCTCGCCGCGTTAGCTATCGCCTGGGTGGATCTCCGGGCGCTGGCAAGAAACGGTCGTATTCGGGATCTTGCCATTTCTCTCGTATTCATGGGTGCAGCCCTTACGCTGGGCATATTCAGCCTGCTCCGTATCCATATCCCGAACCCGCTTATGGGGATTAAGCGGGTGTTCCAGCCGCTCAGTTTGTTGATGGATTCATTACTGCAGTAAGGAGGCTGTCGAAAACGTATGCGGATTACTCTGAAACAAGCAACCCTCTGGTTCATCCTATACGAAATCGGCAGCGCGATTCTCGTCCTCCCTTCCACGCTTGCAACCGCAGCCAGGCAGGATGCCTGGCTGTCTGTCCTCTTGGCTATAGGCGTTCATCTTCTATGGATTCCTCTGTATGTCTCCATTGCAGGCCAGATGAATCAGCAGACCATGGGCGTCCATTTGAGGGCATTGTTCGGTACATGGGCCGGAAAGCTGCTGCTGCTAAGCTTTATACTGTGCTTTCCCTATCTCATCCTGGTGCTGACGCTCCGGAATTTGGGTGATTTCCTGACCACCTCGATCACTCCCAGATCGCCAATCGAAATGGTGTATGCCATGATGCTTGCGGCTGTAATCTATGGGGGACGGCTGGGAGCAAGGGTCATCGGACGAGCCGCCGAGATATTGTATCCCCTGTTCATCTTTCTGTGTATTATCATGATGGCCTCCCTGCTTCCAGGCGTCAAGATGGGGCATATGCTTCCGATATTGGAGAACGGTGTGAAGCCTGCCATTCGAGGGTCCATTCCGCTGCTTGCCTTTCCTTATATGGAAACGGTTCTGTTCTTGTTCCTCGTTCCTTTGCTGCAGGGAAAGGAAATTTGGAAGAAAGCTGTCACTAAGAGTTCCCTGATCAGCGGATTTGTTTATCTAGCCACCACATGGGTCGTCATTATGGTCCTGAGCCCGGAAGTGACGGAAAACTTGTTGTTCCCCAGTTATTTTGCGGTCCGCACCATCAGTATCTGGAACTTCTACGAGCGTTTCGAAGTACTGCTCGCCGTCCTCTACTTTATCACCATATTTTTCCGGATCAATCTGCTCATGTATGTATCAGCTCATGGACTAGCCGAAGTATTTGAACTGAAGGATGCCTCTCCCCTGCTGCTGCCATTGGCTCTTGCTTCCTTGTTTCTGGCCAACGTCGTTTGGCCCAACATTTCATTTTTGCTGGATTTTCTCAAAATTTGGCCTGCCTACGCCATGCTGTTCGGGTACCTGTTCCCACTCTTGTTATGGCTAGGGGCGCATGTTAAGAAAAGCTTTTGATCGAAGCCCTTTCGAAGTAGAAAATATATTCGTGTTTAAGAGATAACTTTTCTTGCGATATAAGACTTCGTCAGCTTCGCTGACTCTGCTCTATCCATCGCGAGGATATCTGCATAAGGGACTGAATGATTAGCAAGCCAAAAACCCCTTTCAGGTCCACCGACCATTCCTGCGGCTTACTTAAAAAGGGGTTTTGTACAATAAGTGATGGTCAACCGCTGTTCTTCTTCACTAGGCTGGGTCCGGCTCCATAATCAGCAGAATTTGACTTGAGGATGCTGGTGGTTAAACATGACTTTCTCTCATCCTACGAACGCAGATACAAGAGCTTGTTCGAATTATCACCTTCAGCCATCCTGCTTCTTGACCAGAACGCCAGGATCAAGGAAGCAACACACAAGCATACTCATTGTTTGAATTCGATAAAGAACGCTCGCTGGTTAATCAGCATTTTATTCAATTCGTAATCCCGGAACGTAAGGAGCAATTTTTATTTGTCTATCGAGATTACTTCGGAAACCAGTCTGTGCGTGAAGCCGACCTATTAATGACTCATGGAGCCATCAAGCAGGCCATGCCATGTATCATGCGAAGGCTAAAGGAGGGAATCCATATGAGATTTACTCTAGTGCTGTTCCTTAAGAATCAACCTCCCTTATCTATACCGCCAAAAAAATCGCCGTTTCACTTCATCGATTGAAGCGAAACGGCGATCTCGATATGGGGATATCATCTATCCCGGTGAGCTTGCAGAAAAGTTACTCAACAGAAACGTCATCAATGGCAACCCAGCCGCCGGCGGATTGAGGAGCGCTGATCCACACCTTAATCGCTTGACCTGCGGTGGCGCTGACGGTAAAGGTTACTTTTTGGTATGCTCCGGATGCCACACTCTGCTGACCTTTGTTCACGCCCGCAACGTCCGCACCCAATTTGACATTGCTTGCTATATTCGTATTAATGTAAGCGGTTACGGTGTAGGTTTTCGTTGTCGGTGCCGTTACGGTCTGTGACATCTTTGTTGCCGCAGTCGTACTGAACGAAGCCTTGTAAGTTCCGCTGTATGCACCCGAGTTTTGAGCCGTTATGCCTGCGCTGTTTAATTCCTTCGTCCAACCGCCATTCAGATTGGTCCATTCGAAGCTCGGGTTGCCGATCAGATTCTGGCTCTCCAGTGCCCCACGGTCCGGATTTGCACCTCTTGGCCGAGGGTTGTACTGGAAGTCATTGCTCGGAGCCAGCGTCGTGGTTCCGACATCAATGGCTCTGGAGCCGATCTTCAACCGGAAGTCTCCTCCCGCCGCATTCAAGAACAGGGGATCTGCCCATATATCGTTAGTACCGCTTACTACCGGGTTACCGTTGGAATAAACATTATAGTCATACGTAAGGTTCGTATTGTTATAGTTTGAATTGATTTTCTTGCCGGTTCTGCCTACCAGAATATTATTGAGTATCTTCACATTATTGGTGGAATTGGCGTAAATTTCGCCTTCATCCAAACGAGAATTGTTTTGATAGGCCGTGTTATTTATGATGTCCACATTGTGACTGAAATAAGAATGAATGCCGGAGCCGCCATTATTATAAGCCAGGTTATTGGTTACCAAAGTTTTACCTTTATAAGCTGGGTACTTGCCATTTAATTGTGAATTCTGGTTGTCGTCAATAATGATTCCATTTCCGTCGGAATAATCTTTCGTTTTCCCCCACTTAACCAGCGTCATGTTGTTGTAGACCCGGTTATTACGAATAAGATTTTTATAAGTGGTCGTGTTGGTGTCCTTATCAACCGAGTGAAATACTGAGATGCCGCTGGTCGCATAGAGATTATACCAGGACGTGTTGTACACCGTATTATTCTCGATGGTTATATAATCCGACTCATCAGCGCCAATTCCACCGCCAGGTGTATCATGCACGATATTATTCTTAATGATCACATGATGAGGATTAACGGTAGTTCCGGTTGCTGGTTTTATATTAATCCCATTCGTTTGAGTCTTACGTATGTAAGCCCAGTCCACCGTATTGGTTGGTTGATTCTGAACAAAATGATTGTATCGCGCTTCACCGTCGGCTAATGTAAGATTGGCATTGTCTCCTTCAATTTCAAAGCCTTCAATTTTGATATATGAAGCGTTTACAACAATGTGATTCCAAGCATCGATTGCTTTGAGCTTAGGCCGATGCCCTGGATAGGCCAGATAGTTGATGTAACCCCCGGTAGAAGTGGAATCCCCGGATCGGGTAACATGGAATACATCTTGATCATTCGTCTTGTAGTAGGTTCCGTCCATGACATAGACCGTGTCACCCGGGTTGGTCAGATTGGCGGCATATTGAATGTTCTTAAACGGTTTATCAGCTGTGAGTCCATAATCGCTGCGGTCAATTCCCGTATCGATATCAACATAATACGTTTTCCCAGCGGCTTGGACTGATTCTTCCCAAACAAAAGAAGAACATAATACCACTAAAGATAAACTTAAGCCCAGTAATCTTGTAGATTTCTTACGGGTAACTCCAGTATTCATTTTCATTTCCTCCTACAATCCATTTTGTTAGCGTTTTCATTTTAGTTTTAATAAAAATAATAGCGTCCCTCACCTCCCTTCAGCTTCGCTGAAAACTTATAAAGTCTTCTATCTTACTAAAACCCGGGGAATAACCTCAACTAATTATTCCCCGGGGTACTTCAGGTGACAGGATTTCTAGTTTCCTTTTTTTACAATGATTGTAGCTTCAGCTGAGGTCGCTGTCGCCCCCTTATCATCATAAGCTTTAGCCTTAATACTGTAGGTTCCCTCTCGAACCCCCGTCCAGTAGATGGCGTAGTTGCCCGCTGAAACTGCTGTCGCAGTTCCGATCAGGGTGCCTCCATTGTAAAACTCTACCTTGCGGATTGTCCCGTCGCTGTCTGACGCCGCAGCCTTCAGCAGTATTTTGGCAGGAGCCTTAAAGATTGCATTATTCGCTGGGCTTGTCACTCTGACGGTAGGCGATGCATTAGGCGCCGGGGTTACGGTAACATTGGCAGCCGCCTTGATTGCCGTGCCATTCACTGCACCATTTACCGTAAAGCTTCCCGCACTTGCATAACGGCTCGGATCAATGGTATCCCATACCACGCTCACGTTCGATTTATTGCCATTACTATATACGGCTTCCACCACGGATGGCAGCACAGGTGCCTTTCCTGCTGTCGTACTCACCGCGACTGGCGTTATGCCGGTAATGGCCGCAGGTGCCGCCACCAAGGTAACATTACCGTACCACTGTGTGGAGATATTGGAATTAAGTCTCCGGTTGCTCCACATCGTTGCATTGTCCCGAATTCCATCATAGTTGCTGTCATCGCTGGCGCCGGCGTCAAAACCAATCACCTTGCCAACCTCACCGGTGATGCTGGTTAATGGCAGCGCAGCTTCAATGATGTAGCCCCCTGGAACAACGCGTGCGGCAGAGGTGAAGATGTCCGGTGTTACGTTCCTGCCGCCGCTCTTCAGGTTCAAATAGTTCACCCGGTAATGGCGGTCGTCTGGCTGATAAGCCGTCGTTTTGGCGTTATTCTCATCCACGAAGAATTCCATGGAATCATGCTCCCACAGATTGCCGCCTGTGGCATTCAGGTTGGCATCCTTTACTTCGGCGAGCACATACAGATGAGTTTCATCCCAAAGCAGACGTACAGTCGCTTCTGGCGCTTCTTTCGTTACATCACTGACATACTGGGCCTTGAAACTCTCGGTTGTGGACCACTTCTCATCGATTTCACCGTCAATCACAGCCGTTCCCTTGGCTGCCGTTGCTTCCTTGGATATTTCCGGGGTTGGCTCCGTGATTTGAATGGAGTCGTCCACCAGGTAGGCCGGATTATTAAATGGGGTTTCGTAGGCACCTATATCCACCCGGGAATGAGACCCGGCTCCTGCGTAGGGACGCACATTGCCGTCATAGTCTACCGTAGTTGTCTGTGTCTGCAGGGTACGTGTACCATAATCAATGGCCGGTGAATCGGCCTGCAGATGGAAATCATAGGTATCGCCTGTTACAGAGACAAACTTAGGATCTGCCACGCGTTCATTTTTCCCCAAGGAGCGGGTTAAACCAACGTAAAGGTTATTGGCGAACAGATTGTTGAATCCGCTGTTGCCGTTCGCATATTCGCCCGCTTCATCCCTGGCCACGGAGATATTGTTCAGAAAGACCGCATTATCCCCGGACTGAACGTCCATATTCGGATATTTCAGGTGCGGGCTCCGGCTGTTATGGTACACCGTGTTGTTGATAACGTGCAGATTGTGACTGCGATAGATGTGGATTCCTCCGCCGCCGTTGTTATAGACCACGTTGTTCGTCACAAGCTTCTTGCCCTTGTACGTTTCATCCACATCAAAGATAATACCATTGCCATCGGAATAGCCTTTGGTTTTTTCCCACTTCACCTTGGTCTCATTGTCATAAACCAGGTTATTCCGAACGATGATTTTGTAATCCGTGGTGTTGTTGTCGATATCCCAGTCAGCCATGAAGCTGATCCCGCTGGTCGCATAGAAGGTATACCAGCTGTTCGAATGAATCTTGTTGTTCTCCACGGTAATATAGTCACCGCCGCCGCCAATTCCTCCACCGGCCATATGGTGAACATGGTTATTCTTCACGATGATATTATGCCCGTTAATATTGATACCGTTGGTGTTGGTCAAAGCATATCTCGACCAGTCCGATCCGCCCGCTACCTTGTGCTCATAATTCGCTTCGCCTTCTGCCAAAGTTAAATTCAGATTGTTCCCTTCGATTTCCAGACCGTCGATAACAATGTAGTTGGCGCTAACCTCCACCATATCCCAGATCCCTCTGATATTCGGAGGCAGGAGCAGCTTCGGTTTATTAGCTGGATCATACGCCTTGTAGGTGATGTAATGCGCTATGCCGGTTTTCGTATCACGAGCTCCTGAGCGGTTGATAAGAAGGAAGTCACTCAGATCGTTTGTGGGAGAATACGTTCCCGGCATGATGTTGACGGTATCTCCAGGATTCGTCACACTTACCGCTTTGCTAAGCGATTTGAATGCGGTCGTCGTTGTTAGACCGTTATTCGTATCCGCTCCGGCCGGACTTACATAATATTGTACCGGTGTCCCAATGTACGGCTGTTCAACGAAGAGGGTTCCGGGATTCGCATTCGTTACCGGAGCAGTACCGGCTGTATTCGAACCCGACAGCGTTATATCATCCACAAGAATTTTGGTTTCCTGCCGCGCGCCATCTTTCACTTCCATGAAGAAGCCCTTCAATCCGCCCAGGTAGGCATCATTTTGCAGGGGCTCGCTGTTCACAATCTTGCTGCCATCGAGATACATGTCATAGCTCTTGGTGTCAAGATGGTACACAAGCTTCACTTGATAGAGGGTATCCGGGGTCCAGCTCGCTCTTGCAGCCAAGGCTCCGCCGGCCGAATTGTTAGAGCGGGCATAGATTTTGCCGTCCATCCCAAAAGCAAAGATTGGGCTCTCCAGTCCTGCAGCTGTGATCAGCTTGAAAATATAATTCGCTTTATCATCCTTCAGCTTGAAGCTCGATTCGAACGTATAACTCTTCATCGGCACCGGAGTAATCCAGCTGGAATGGAATGGGAAGCCGATGAGACCCGGTTTGGCAGCAGGTACTGTCACTTCCGCCCGGCGGGAGCCTGCATCTTCCACTACTCTTACCGTGCTGGCCGAGGTGCTTTTCACGGCACTGCCGCTGATCAGCGGTGAACTCAGAGCCGCTCCTGTCGACGTGCCGGCAATCACGGGATCCACGTCGTTCGACTCGAAGTTGGTGTTCCGGAAGGTTTGATCTCCCACTTCAATCACAGCTTCGTTCACGATTTCGAACCGGTCGATAACGGGGGTGGCATTCGCACCGATCCGCTCGATCTTCAGGGTATTGACGCCTGCGTTGAAGTTGATCCCGGTCAGTTCCTCATAGATCCAGTTGGACCAGGCACCCGTCGCAAGTCCCTTGGCGTCTTGAACCCGGGCACCGTTTACCGTTACGGCGTAAGGCCTTGCTGAGCTGCCGTTGGAGTACCTTATTTTTACCGTATATTTCCCGGTCTCCGGAACGACAACGTTGTTATACAGCATATACCCGGTGCCTCCCGCAGCGATGCTGGCATAACCCGTTCCCGAGAATCCGGCTGCCCCGCTCACATTGGATCCGATGGTTACACCGGAATGAGCAGCACCGCCGCCATTCTCCGCTTCAAAAATCGTTGCAAAGGGAGTCACCTCAAGGACATCCAGCAGAGGGCCGTCAGCGCTCTCGGAAGCGAGCCTGATCGTATTGGCTCCTGGATTCAAAAATACGACGGCAGTGAGGGTCCCCCAAGCAGGCGTTGTTTCCTCTCCCGTCTGCTCGCCTGTAAAATTGGCGTAATTCTGGCCGTTCACCGTTAAGCTAATCGGTTTAGGAACAGAATCCGAATTGCTGTATTTGATCTTTAGAACATAATTCCCGTACACGGCCGCTTGAACTGTGTTCCACGTAACGCTGGCGCCATTCGCCTTATCCCCCAGATTGACGAATCCGGTGCCCGAGTAAACCGCGCTTCCTACTGTTTGTACTTCGGCATCTACTTTTGCTCCAGTCTCCGCCTCATAGAGCGTTTCGCCCGCCGCATAAGCCCTGTTCACGGGCATAATAGGTGCCAATATGGGGGTTAACACCGTGGTCATCATCAGAACGGACAACCCTATCTTTTTTAATACGTTCAATACCTTCATCCTCCTCTGCCTATCTACCCACATATAAACCTAAGCCTAATATCTCTAGTTCCACACCCCTTCATTTTAAATCGAGTCATTCATCAATAAGAACAATGTCTGTAACAACAGTAGCATGAACAGTAAGCTTGCTCATAGGTAATAGAATCAACATTAGATATGTTTTCTTAATCAATTCGTTGCTGCTCATGATATGAACATAAAAATCGCCGCCCAGTTCCCTATGTGGAAGTGAGCGGCGATCCTGTTTGATTAATCACGTATTCCAACCAGCAGTAAAACTACTCCACCGAAACATCGTCGATGGCAACCCAGCCGCTGGCGGACTGAGGCGCACTGATCCATACCTTGATTGCTTGTCCTGCCGTGGCGCTGACCGTGAAGGTTACCTTCTTATAACCCCCTGAAACGACCGTCTGCTCACCTTTGCTCACGCCGGCAACATCTGCTCCGAGCTTAACATTACTTGCGATATTCGTATTGATATAGGCCGTAACTGTATATGTCTTCGACGTAGGAGCTGTGACAGTCTGGGACAACTTCGTAGCCGCGGTTGTGCTGAAATTAGCCCTATAGGTACCGGAGTAGGCACCCGCATTTTGAGCCGTAATTCCCGCACTGTTTAATTCCTTGGTCCATCCGCCGTTCAGATTGGTCCACTCAAAGCTCGGGTTGCCAATCAGATTCTGGCTTTCGTAGGCTCCGCGGTCAGGTCCTGCTCCTCTTGGACGCGGATTGCCCGCGAAGTCATGATTTGGAGCCAAATTTGTAGTGCCCGTGTCAATAGCCCTGGAACCGATCTTCACCCGGAAGTCTCCGCCTGATGCATTCTCGAACAGGGGATCTGCCCAAATGTCGTTGGGTCCGCTAACTACAGGATTTCCGTTATGGTAGATGTTGTAATTCACGTTGACGTTCGTATTGTTGTAATTTGTATTGATATTCCTGCCGGTTCTGGCCACCATGATATTATTGAATATGTTGACATTGCTGCTACCATTGGAAAAGATTTCGCCGTAGTTCAATTGGGCAGAGTTGTTGTACGATGTGTTATTGATGATATCCACGTTCGCGCTTTTGAACGCATGAATGCCGGAGCCCCCGTTAAGATAAGTAACATTATTGGTTACCAGAGTCTTGCCCGTGTAGGCAGGAGCATGCACGGTACTATCAACAATAATTCCGTTGCCATCCGAATAATCCCGAATTTTTTCCCATTTGACCAATGTCTTGTTGTTATATACCCGGTTGTTCCGAATTACATTTTTGTAGCTTGCAGTATTCGTATCCACATTTTTGGGCGTCAGGAGCGAGATGCCGCTCGTCGCATAGAGCGTATACCATGAAGTATTGTAGACCGTATTGTTCTCAATGGTAATATAATCCGTATCGGTAGTGCTGATTCCCCCACCCGGAACATCATGAACGATATTGTTCTTAATGATGACGTGATGTGGGTAAGAAGTGCTTCCCGTGCTCGGTTTGATAAAAATTCCATTGGTTTGGGTTTTGCGGACATAACTCCAGTTGACGGTGCCTGCTTCCTTATTTTGAATAAAGTGCGTATACCGCGCTTCCCCATCGCTTAAGGTCAGATTGGCATTGTCTCCTTCAATCTCAAAACCTTCGATCCTGATATATGAAGCGTTTACAAGAATGTGGTTCCAGGCTTCTGTTGCCTTGAGCTTAGGCTTATGTCCCGGATACGCCAGGTAACTGATGTAAGCCCCGGCATTCCCTGACCGGGTAACCTGAAATACGGACTGATCCGAGGTCTGGGTATATGTTCCATTCATCACATATACAGTATCTCCCGGATTGGTAAGGTTAGCCGCATACTGGATCGTCTTAAACGGCTGGTTGGCCGAAGTGCCATAACCACTTTGGTCCAGTCCGGTGGTTGCGTTTACATAATACGTGGTCCCAGCGGCATGAGCGGGCACTGCAAAAGTAAACATGAAGCAAATCAGCAGCAGGGACAAAAACAAACTCGTCAATCTCATGGGCTTCCTCAGAGCGGATTCGATAGTCACTAACATTCCTCCTTAAAATGGGTTGATGCGAAAGAACCAGCAGCAAACCTTGCCTCAGCACGTAATATACAGCTAACAATCACCTCCCCGCAGGATCTCCATGGCATGTACCACGGACTTAATAGCGCTTACAAAATAACTTCCGGCACGCAGGCTAATAATTGTTAGCCTTTTTATACTCTATCACGGAGAAAGGTTTACATATAGATAAGGAATTTAACATAGACTATGTTTTCTTAATCGTATCCACAGCTGCTCCCGTTTGTTAATCGAAAATGGCGGCGAATCTATGAATGATTCATTACCGCCATTGCGCTGTCTTCATTCCACTTTTTAATTCACCCTGTGATGAAAGGCCCTCTCAGGTCCGCTACGAACACTCTCCGAGTGCCCCCCACAAAGGCGTTGAACGCAATGCGGGAAAAGTCACGATCCCAAGCTGGATGCGGGTCGACACGCAGTGTGAAGTCAAATGGCTGCTGTGTGGGCACCCGCACAAGCACCCTATCTTCGCCGCTGTGCAAATGAACCAGACGAAGCGGCACGGTGCCATCCCCGAAGGCAACAGTATCCTCTAAATAGGCGTCCGTCAGCAGATGAATCCCATCCGGATGAACGGTCGGATGCCCGGAGCCCACAACATCATCGAGCAGCTTGTGTAAACCCACTCCATCATAGCGGACTTTTACAAACCGCAATCCTTGACCATCCATATTAAGATTCATCGTAAGATGCTCTCCATCCGGGGTCCAATTGATGTGATGCCCTCCCTTCGCCCATACGTGGGAGGGAATAGCCAACTGGATATCCGTTCCATCCCGCTTCATTGTGATAACATGATTCTTTCGACTGGTGCGGTCTCTGCTGAATGAACGCAGTACGAAAAGCAGCCTCGTCCCTTGAGGATTCCATTTACACTGGAATCCATAGCTCTCTCCATTCAGGTAGTCCTCCATGTTTAGCTTCCCCTTATCGTGAAGCTCCTCCAGCATACGCCGAATCGAAACGAGCAGCCGGCCTTTCCCCGTTGCCGTATCCGTTATATAGAGTCCGTCATCCTCCGGAAGCCCTGAATTGACAGGAACCCGTCTGTCAGGCAGCATAACACCATAGCCGATCTGGGTTCGTCTCGCCCGAACCGGGCAGGTAGTGGCGGACAGGTTTCCGTCCGGTGAAATCATGAAGATTCCGTGATCCAGGACACTCGTTTTCCCGGTAAACGGATTAAGTTTGATCCCGTGGGCTTGCCATGCGCTGGTATCGACATCATTGTAATACAACTCCTCATCACTAGCACCCCACTGTACGTTGGCGCCGACCTGGCTTTCCCATCCGCACGTTCTGCCCACTATTCGTTCCTCTCCTGACCACAAATCCACCAATACGATCTCGCCCTCATCCCCTGGCTGCGGATTCCGGTCCTCGAACGGCATTCGGAACAGCCCAAGGTAACGGCCGGACGGACTGAAGGGGGACGTATCAAAGAAGCGGTGAATCACCCGGCCCTCGGCAGGCGTTACACAATAGGTAGGTACCGAGGGCGCGTATTTCTGATAAATTGGGAATTTGTTGGATATGTACATAAGGAAACTCCTTTTATCCATTTGGGAAGTTTATGATAGAAGAAGCCATGGTTCATTTCTGATCCATGGCTCCCTTCTTCCTATTTACCTACCGACGTTTTGTACCAGGCATTGACTTCCTCGGTTATTTCATCTCCGCCCATGGCTTTCCAGTTCTTCACAAAGTTATCGAACTCATCAATAGGTGCTTTTCCATAAACAATCTTCAGGAACGTTTCACTTTCCATCTTGAGCAAGCCTTCCCATTTCGACTTCATGGTCTTGGTTGGTGGCCCCAGGAACAGGTTCGGCATGGTATTCTCTTTTTGCTGAAGCGTGTAGTACGCTGCCTGCCATTCGATTACGTTTTTGGAATCAGCACGCTCTGCTTCCGGAATCGCATTATACAATTTGGTTTCATACGGAGTCGAAGGCTTCTCCCCGTTGTACAGCTTGATGAGTGATTTTATCTCAAGCTCCGGATCCTGGAAAGCTTGACCGCCCAGGAAATAAATTGGCGTATTGATCTTGGTTTTGTCCGGGAAGTCTGCCTCGATCGATGACGGCTTGCCATCCTTCATAACGTAATCGTAGCCTTCAAAGTAACCATTCTCGTACTCACTGCCCTTGGCCGGATCGCCCATTTCATACAGCTTGTTGATATAGAGGAAAAAGGCATCGATATGCTTGAAGTCCTTGTTGATCAAGAATGCGCCGCCAGGTACGGTCGTATTTCGGAGTCCCGGTTTACCCGTTGGACCTGCCGGAATAGGAATGGGCTTTGCCTCAGCAGCGGGATTGTTTTTCTGCAAGGCGTTTCGAACTACCGTTGATTGGAACGGAGGACCGGTCATGATGCCCGATTTCTCATTTCGGAACGTCTCATCACTCTTGCCTACATCGATCAGCCCAACATCCGGAGAGAGATAACCTTTTTTGAACCATTCCTGCATCTTGGCCAGGGCCTGCTTCATCTCCGGCTGAACGGAGCCGTATTCCAGCTTGTCGCCGTTCCACTTATTCCAATAGTGTGGGATGACCCCATATCCACCAAAGATCCAGCTCGCATCCCCGCGCCATTGTACAAACGGCATGTTGGCATCCTTGATGCTGATTGCCAGGGGAGGCTTCACAGGCCCCTTCCCGAAATCGGTCTTCTGCATGGCTTCCATGATCTTCTCCAGATCATCGAATGTCTTTGGCGGTTCCAGATTCAGCTTCTTCAGCCAGTCGGTCCGAAGCCAGAGCAGCGTATCATTCTGATGCGCTCTGGAGAGGGTTGGCAGACCATAGCGTTTGCCATCCTTTGTGACCTGCGCCCAGTACAGCGGGTCTTGACTATAAATTTGTTTTACTTTGGGGGACGCATATTTTTCAAAGGCGCTGGTGATATCCACAAACTTCTCCGATTCAATCAGATCGTTTAATAACTGCGGATCAGCGACATGGATGACATCCGGCAGCTTTGTATTGGCGGACAAGTCCAGTCTGACCTTGGTCATGAATTGGTCATTGGAGGTCACCCAGTTGTACTTGATATCGATGCCCAGCTTTTCCTTGGCCCATTTCGTATGCACGTTGTTATCGAGTGTCTCCCCATTCTTGAATCTGTGGGTAGCTCCAACGGCTCCAACCGTAGTTAACGTAATGGGCGGGTCGAATTTCCCGTTAGCGAAGCCGTTATTGGCTTCGACCTGTGGTTCAGACGTTTGTGCCTGCTCCCCGCCAGGTGAACAGGCCGTGACAGCGACAGCTGTTACCAGCAGGATCGCAGGCAGCTTCATTTTAGTTTTACGCATGTTGCTATACCCCCTATTTGTTTGCTACAACTATATCATAATAGAATTGCAAGCGTGTTCACAGAGAAATGATTCAACATCGGGTATGTTTTCTTAACCAAAATATCCATCCGTTTTATCCCTTCACCGCACCCAGGACGATCCCTTTCACAAAATAGCGCTGTAGAAATGGATACACTAGAAGGATGGGAAGCGTACCGATAAAGATTTTTGCCGATTTCAGTGTACGCTCTGTCATATTGACGATCTCTGTATCCGCTACAGTACGCTGACTCAGATCCGGCACCTTGATCATGGTTTGCAGCAGGGTGCTCATGGGCCAATTCTCCTTCTGCATGTAAATCAGACCATCGAACCAGGCATTCCAGTGACCTACCGCTACGAAAAGGACAATGGTTGCAATGGATGGCATCGATATCGGCAGATATACACGGAGCAGGGTAGTCAGATGCCCGGCCCCATCGATTAAGCTGGCTTCCTCCAACTCCCTTGGAATGGCCCGAAAAAAATTCAGCATGAGGATCATGTTGTAGACGCCCAGCGCACCCGGAAGAATCAGCGCCCAGATCGTATTCATCAAGTGCAGCTTCTGAATGAGAATATAGGATGGGATGAGCCCTCCGTGAAAGAGCATCGTGAACACGAAAAACCATGCAATCACCCGGCCTCCTCTAAGTGCTTCCATCTTGGATAAAGGATAGGCTGTGAGTACCGTAACCGTAATTCCGATGACCACACCCAGGATGACACGTACAACGGAAGTGAAAAAGGCATCCAGAAAGTTCGCGTCGCCAAAAGTCCTCGTGTAGGAGTCCAGATTAAAATCAACCGGCCAGAAGGTTACCCGATTCGCCTCCACAGCCAATCCGCTGCTGAAGGAAATAGCAAGGATATGAATGAGCGGGAGAATACAGCTCAGTGCGACCAGACTAAGCAGAATAATATTCAGCACGTTAAAAATTCGATACGATCTTGTTTTGTAGTACATCAAAACCCTCCTCAGATGAACGGCCTTCCATATTAGAAGATCCGGTAATTGGCAAAACGGGAAGCAAGGTAATAAGCCATTACAATCATGACAAAGCCTACCGCGGATTTAAATAACCCGATCGCCGTTCCCAGCCCGAATTGACTGTTCAATAGTCCGACACGATAGACAAAGGTATCTATAATATCCCCTTTATCGTACACTAACGGGTTATACAAGTTGAATATTTGGTCAAACCCTGCATTCAACACAGAGCCCATGGCCAAGGTTCCAACGACGATGATGATCGGAACCAGCGCGGGGAACGTCACCGTCCATGTCTGCTGCCACCTGTTGGCGCCATCCACCTCTGTAGCCTCGTAGAGCGAAGGATCTACATTTGACAGAGCCGCCAGGAAGACGATCGTGGCAAATCCGAATTCCTTCCAATTGTCTGAGAAGATGATCACAAATCGGAACCAGTCTCCGTCGGCAAGGAATAAAATCGGCTGCAGACCAAGGGAAGGAAGCAGCAGGGTATTGATAATGCCCTGTGAGGACAGCATGTCGCTCACGATCCCACCGAACACGACCCATGACAGAAAATGAGGCAGATAGACCAATGTCTGAACAGCTTTCTTAAATCTCATCTGACGGATTTCATTCAGCAATAAAGCAAAGATGACCGGCACTACCAGGTTGACAATAATCTTGGAACACGCAATAAAGAAGGTGTTCCATACCACCTGAAGACTATCTTCCCGCTGAAAGGCCGTTCGAAAATGATCGAGCCCAACCCAGGCGGACTTGGAAAAACCCAGCCATGGCTTGAAGTCCTGAAACGCAATGACCAAACCTGCCATGGGTAGATAGTGGAAAAGTAAGGTCAGTAAAACTCCGGGGAGCAGCATCCAATACAGTACCCCATTTTTTCTCAGCTTCATCTCCGTATTCATCTCCTACATCTTATCTTGTTTTGTACTAGTATTCTGTAGATTAACTCTAACATGCCTTCAAGTTGGGTGAATAGGAGAGGAATTCAATATAGGGTATGTTATCTTAACCATTTTACAGAGGTATTTACATCTACCTAAATTTCGTTTAGCATTTATTCTATAAAAGATACCTCTGATATGGACACCACGTTCCTGGAGGCAGGAGTGATTTCATGCTCGTGAGATTCAATACGCTCAGCACCTTTGTCAAAATCAATCTGATTCTTCTTATGCTGCTGCTCCCGCTTTTCGCTTTGAACTACTATTCCAATGAAACCAGCAACCAGGTGGTCCGCAATGAAATTTTGCGCTCAAGCGAAACTTATTTGTCTCTTTTGACCAACCAGATCGATACAACCGTCAATCAAATGTCAACTTTTGCCCTAGGCATGGGACGAGACAGCGCCGTAAGGTCTTATTTGAACTATGAAGACTTTCAGCAGCCCTACGATAAGCTCGTTGTCGTTTCGAATATTCTTGAAAAGTTAAACCTAAACAGCTCCTCCATGCCCTGGAGAAATCAGATTACTGTATATAAACCGCTTACAAAGGAAGCGCTCTCTACTTCCGGGAATGTTACGTACGATGCGTCTTTTCTGCGAGAGCACCTCAGCACGGAATGGCAGCTTCTTCCCGAAGACTCCCGATATACTCATCCTTATTTCATTCGTCATCTAGTAGAGCCTTCCTATATCCCTCAGCGTGCCTTGTCATCCTATCAGCTCATTACCGAGATCACCTTCCCTATCTATGATTTGGTAAAGATGCTCGATCTCTTCAAGCACAAGGGGAATGTGCATGATCCTTTCTTGTTCAAGCCTGGTGATAAACCCATCACCAATGCCACCTCCAACAGGGATTTTATCCATGAGCTGGTTGAGAAGGTAGCAGACAAAATGCAGCAGACGTCGGGTAACGAAACCGTTGTGATACAGGACAAGAAATATATCGTTATTTATCAGCTCTCCAGTGCGTTGAATTGGTACCTGATTGACTATGTACCGTTGGATGAAGCTTTGGCCCCCATCAAACGTTCGAGCCAAATATTTGTAGGTTCGGTCATGACTCTTGTGATCTTGGGATTAACGGTTTCGTACTTCATTTATCGAAATGTACAGATTCCCATATTAAAGCTGGTGACCAGTGCACGGGCGATCGCAAGAGGAGATTTCTCCACCCATATATCATACGATACGAAAAATGAATTTTATTATCTCATCCAGCAGTTCAACACCATGGCCATCAAGATTAAAGAGCTGATTGAAACGACCTATGAGTCCAGGATCCGGCTGCAGGAGGCGACACTGAAGCAGCTCCAATCCCAAATCGATCCCCATTTCCTGTACAACAGCCTCAACTTCATAAAATACAGTGCCAAGCAGCATAACGAAGAGGCTGTTATCTCCATGACCCTGCACCTGGGAGCTTACTATCGCTCCGCTACGCGGCTGGGCAAGGCCATGACGACGCTGGGAGAAGAAATGAATCTGGTCAAAAGCTATCTGGAGATCCATAAGCTGCGCATGCATCAAATGAATTACGAGCTCGTCTTTCCTGAGGTTCTGAACAACGTAGAGCTTCCCCGGCTCCTGCTGCAGCCTGTCGTTGAGAATGCCATCATCCACGGGATATCGAATCTGAGTCAAGATGGTTTTGTCCGCATAATCGCTGAAAGACAAGATGGATTCATCCGGCTGGTGGTTGAGGATAACGGCGCCGGATTAGGTCAGGAGGAACAGGAGCAGCTGCTGTCCAGGATTATGCAGACAAGGGATGATCACAACATGTGCGGGCTGTGGAATGTCGCCCAAAGACTGCTTCTTCAATTTGGCGAAGAAGCAGGGATCTTCATGGAGCCCTCTTCGTACGGAGGATTGAAAATAATTTTATATTGGCCAATTCGCGAACCGGAGGAAGGCACATCATGATTCAATTGTTAGTTGTAGATGACGAACGCATAGTGGCTGATTCGCTGGCAGATCTGCTGCCGTGGGACGAACTTGGGATCGATCAGGTTTACCGTGTCTACTCGGGCCTGGAGGCGCTGAGGCTGATGAACACCCATCCGATTGACATTGTTATTACCGATATCCGGATGCCGGAGTTAAGTGGACTGGAGTTGATCGCCAAGATTAGAGAAACCAACAGCCGGACCAAGTGCATTATTCATTCGGGTTATGCTGACTTTGAATATGCCAAGCAGGCGATGTCTTCTCAAGTCACCGAATTTGTAATCAAACCGGCAAGCGATGAGGATATCATCAATGCCGTTATGCGTGTCAAAGCCCAACTGCATGAGGAGCTGCAAGTACAGTTTTCCCAGCAAAAAATATTTAACGCCTTAAAGGAACAAAGGCCGTTTATCCGCTCCCTGTTGCTGAATGATTTGATTAAAGGAAAGAAGATCACTCACTCTGAGCTGGAGAGTAAACTGGAATTGACGGACCTCCCTTTTCGAATGGATGACCCTTTTGCGCTCATCGTTATCCGTTTGGAGGAAGGCTTCGTGGGGTTCGACCAAGCAAGCCTCTCTCTATTCGAATATGCTATTTTGAATATTACGGACGAAACATTACGGGAATATTTCGATGTGCTTGCAGCAAAAGATGTCTATGATTATCTGGTCATTCTGGTGAAGGTTAACCAGCACAAGGGGGGAACATATGAGGGGTCTTTGAAAGATGCCGGTCAGCATTCCTTACTTCTGGAACAGATGGCGCTCAAGCTTCAGGAAAATGTAAGAACGTTCCTGCGTGGGAAAATCTCTCTTATTGTAAGTTCATGGGGCGCGTTTCCACGAGATGTGCCCTACTTGTATCAAGAGTGCATCACTACCATCAGGCGCACTGTAGGGAATGACCGCGACATCTTCCTAACCTTGGACGACGACAGCCTCAGTACGCAGGTGAAATCACTTCGCAGCCTATATGACCCCCCCACTCTAATGCAGCTCTTCGACATGGGACGCAAAGAGCAAACCATGATGAAAATGGAGACGATCATCAAAGAGCTGGAGGAACAATGGGCTGATTCCCAGGAGCATTTGCTCGAGGTTTTCCTTCACTTTGGCGCTGCCTTCACCTACGCCGCACACAAGAACGGCAAGCTGCTTGAGAATCTGATTGGAACGGAATATGAGCCGCTGGTGGCACGCAAACCGTTTTTAAGTATCCGCCAGCTAAAAGACTGGACATTCAAAGTGACCGACCTGCTGTATGAAGATCTGAACCGCGACTGGGTCGATGCGAAGAGCATCAGCATTATGCAAATTCAACAATTCGTCACCAGCCATTTGTCTGAAGACGTGACGCTTCAAGCAATTGCAGATCATGTACATTTGCACCCTGTTTACTTATCGAAAATTTTCAAGGCCAGAACAGGTGAAAATCTCAGTGAATATATCATACGGCTAAAAATGGAACAGTCGGCTTATTTACTGAAAGAAACCGATGATCGCATATATGAAATATGCAGCAAAGTCGGTTACCAGAATCCACCCTATTTCACTAAAATATTTAAGAAATATTTCGGAGTGACTCCACAAGAATTCCGCGAAGCCTCCATGGAGTAAAGTTGTACAGTTCAGCCTGAGATACAAGACCGGGGACCTAGTCCCCCCTCCTCCTGGGCATGACGGGTCTTTTTTCGGCAATCCGGTGAGAATAACCAAAGCAGCTGTTATCAATAAGAAAATGCTTGGGATTCATTTATATAAGAGTTATAATAAGTAGGGTAATATGTTTGCAGCTTATCATAGGATGCGGGGAGTGTTGTTGTTTGAATACGTATGAGAATCGATTTGAAGATTGTTACGTCTTGTTGGATGGCAGTGAACTAAAAATAGGGAACCATTCTCTCGAAAGAGTATGGGATATCTCAAATGGAATTCCAACCGTAGTTTCATTAAAAAATAAAGCTGCGAATAAAGAATGGTTCACAACAGATGAAACGCATGATTGGTTGGCTGCTGCGAATAGGAAGTATGCCTTCTTTCATTCCTCCTTTATCAGTGAGGACAAAGTAAGCCTAACCGTTGAAGCTGCTCCGGATGATGATTTCGGTGTTGCCAAGAAGCATTTAAGAGTGCAGGTAAGTATAGGTTATAAAAACTGCACTGTACAATGGACTCATCTGATCTATCCCGTGTCACCCATCATTCGATCCTTCATTAGAGTTACAGTGAAAGAGGATGCAGTACTTTCCGAACGTGCAGCGGCAGAGGAGCTGCCGGCCGATAAGAAGCATTTCAGAGAGATATCGGACGGCTATCAGGACAGCTATCCCTTGGAGCCCAAACACTGCGGCTGGAAGAGTGTCCGGTTTGTAGACGTAACGGACGATTTTGACAATCTGGTGCATACCGAGCACGGGCTTTTCCATAGGCGTGAGCGCAGATTTGTCAAAGGCAATCTTATATTCGTACAAGACCATCTGTCCAAGGAAGGGCTGACCTTGATCAAGGAAGGACCCACACCCTTAGGTTATCTTCGGGATGCCGATAGTGACTTTTTTATCAAAGGAGTCAATGTCTTCACTACAGGCTGGGGATTCGACAGGAACGACCTGATAAAACACAAAACGCTGACTACTTACGGCAGCACGGTTATGCTCTGGAGCGGAAGCGAGGAGAATGCGCTCTCCGTGCTCAACGAGTACCATAATGCCATTCATATCTTTAACCCGGAGAAAGACGCGTTTATCATGTCCAATACGTGGGGCGATCAATCCAGTGACGGGAGACTTAGCGAAGCCTTCCTGCTGGCAGAGCTTGAAGTGGCAAAACAGACAGGCATTACTTTTTATCAGATTGATGATGGCTGGCAGAATGGAACGACCGCGAACTCCGTTCTTCCCGGCGGTGCCTGGGGCATGGGCTATTATAAGCATAATCCGGATTTTTGGAAGGTGAATGACCGGAGATTTCCTAATGGACTGGAGCCCATCATTGCTTCAGCCAAAGAGAAAGGAATTAAAATGGGATTATGGTTCTCTCCAGACTCTATCAATGACTTCGAGAACTGGGAGAAGGACAGCCGTGTATTGATCGACCTTCACCATAAATACGATATAGCTGCTTTTAAAATGGACGGTATTGAGTTTACATCCAAGGCCGGGGAAGAAAATCTGACCAGGCTGCTGCAGACCGTACTCGAGGGCACGGATGGCAAAGTATTCTTCAATATGGATGTAACTGCGGGGATCCGAAGTGGTTATTACGGGCAGCTTCAGTACGGCTCCTTATTTCTCGAGAATCGATTTACCGGTAAATTCGGGGAATGGCCTAACTACTTCCCGCACTGTACCTTGAGAAATATCTGGATGCTCTCGAGGTACTATCCCTCCTGCCGTTTACAGGCTGAATTCCTGAATGTACATAGAAACATCGAATTATATCAGGGAGATCCACTGGCACCCTCTGCCTGCGGAATGGAATATGCTTTTGCAATAACGATGTTCGCAAATCCACTCGCATGGATGGAACAGACAGGCCTGGATGAAGCGTCCATTGCTATTTTGGGACGGATGATTCTGAGATATAGAGAAGTCCAAAGTGATATTCTGGCAGGCCACGTCCTCCCTATTGGAGATGAGCCCAACGGTACTGTCTGGACAGGATTCCAATCGATCCGCTCTGTGGATACCGGATATTTATTAGTCATCAAGGAATACAATACGGACCGTGAACAGAAGTATCAACTCTGGAATCTAAGGGATAAGACACTGCAGCTGGAGTGTATCCTGGGATCTGGAAGGCAGGAGCAAATCAAGGTGGATCATGAGGGATTTGCCGCTTTCCAGCTGGACGGGCAGTTCAAATATGCATTATATAAGTATTCCCTGGTATAGGCATCCCCCACAATATCATCGTATGCATTTACTAATCGTGGTCACTCTGTGCGGCGGCTCATCTCCATAAATACAAGAGGCACCGACCTTGGAAGGTCGGTGCCTCTTGTTTATGCTCCATAAGGATGTTTAGTGGAGGGCGAACAACGGAAGAACCGCATCTTCATCGGTCCCCCTGTTCTACCGCTTGATTTATTCCTTTCTACCTGCATTTCATTTTTTTGTCTTGGTGTCATAAATATAGCTTTCCTGCGAGTTACCTGCTGCATCCCTGGCTATAACTTTAATGGAGTATTCCGTTCCGGGCTGTAAATTCGTCATCGTAAATGTAGTGCCGCCGATGGGCACTGTATTCATTTTTTGCTGGCCACTGTACACATCATACGTGACTGTACCCGCAGGATTGTCATCTACCGATGCATTCCAGGCTAAGGTAATGCGGTCACTGGTCTTTTTAACAGCGTATACGTATGAAGGTCTCGTCGGCTTGGTTACATCTGTAGCAGTTGTAGATGTCGTGAATACATCGCTGGTAGAGGTGTTTCCGGATTTATCTGTCGCTGCGATCTTGAATTTGTAAGTGGTAGCCGGCTGGAGGTTCTCCATTTTAAAATCACCGGGAAAATAAACCTTGCTCGAGTTTACCTTGGTGTCATTCATATACACGTCATAAGCAATCTCATTAATCGCATCATTGTCAGCAGGGCGATTCCACTTCAAGGTGATGCTGGTTAATGATCTTGCTTGCGCGGTAATTCCTGTGGCTTTAGACGGTGGAGCAAGATCTGCAGCCGTGGAACCCTTCACGGCATCGCTGGACGTTTTGTTGCCTGCGGCGTCTCTGGCTCTAACGGCAAAGGTGTACTCTTTACCCGGATCAAGGAACTCCAGCTTGGTCGATAGTGCAGGAGTCACATTGTAAAGCTTCCCATCCCTTGTAATCTCATACATCACCGGCCCTTGATCATCTGCTGCTGCACTCCAGGAAAGATCGATCGTACTGTAGGTGCTTCCTGTTACAGTTACATTCAGCGGCTTGGTAGGTGCCGTTGTGTCCGTCACAGGCAGAGGGGCGGGCAGCGTACTATTCGGGTATGGCTCATAATCGTAAAAGTTCGGCATGTTGCCGGTAAGCACCAGCATGCTCATCATCATGACAGCATCCTGATAATAACCGCCAGGCCAATCGCTCATTGGCTCCTGTTTTCTCAAATAATGATACAGCAAATCCAGTGAAGCTTGATTCGATGCATCGACCATAGCCCCCACGGCCATCGGTCCCACCATATTACGTGGTGATGTATAGGCAGCTCTGTTTGTGCCGTCTATATTGTAACTGGCCAACGCGGTGTCAGGGTTTCCATTAATTTTGGTCATAAACCATTTCAGATTGCGATCCGGAAAATCATGTGCCAGTACATGACTCGAGGTACCATTCCACAGGAAGTCTTGACCAACCCGCCAAGGAAGTCTGCTGGGATCAAAGCCATAACTTGTTGAGTTGCTATCCGGTCCGTTTATCCCCGTATACGTAGGAATGCCAGTAGGTGATAATACCCACTTATATGGCACCAATCCGGTTTGGGGATGCAAGTTATAGTAATGGTTAAACATCTTGTACGCCGCGTCTGTGACTTTCTCCCAGCGATCCTCGCCTGTAATTTCGCCGAACAGCTTAAACCAACCAGGGATTTCATACGAGCTGATCACCGCTGTTGTCGTCGCCTGACTTTGCTTGACAATATAAGAAGGCTTGTAAATCAGATACTCCATCGTGTCCCTGATAATTTTCTTCGCTTCTGCCAAATAATTAATCTCTCCGCCGCTGCCCCATTGCTTATGAGCCATCAATAGTGAAATCGCAGCATCAAGGTCCCCGTCCGGAGCAGAGTAAGGATCCACACTATTGCCGTCCTTATCCACTTTCCATCCCATAAAATTGTATCCGGGGGAGAGGGCGCGTTGATAGTAGCGAAACAACCCATCGAAATCGCTGCGGCCGCTGTTGCTTGGGTTGGCCATATATACAGTGATGAGCATGGCAAATCCCATGCCCTCTGAACAAGTTCCATTCTTATAAGTGCTATCATTAGCACGAATCCTGAGCTCCCCGGGTTGAGCTCCCTCTGAAGTAATATAGAGGTCACGCCATTTGGTATACATATTGAGCATGTCCCGGTTCAGCGTATCCCGGTCGAGACTGGGCATGATCCCATGGGGGTATACCACATTATGCGGAAATCGATATTGTTCAGCGCTAAACGAATTAGCAGCAGGGAGAGAGGCAGCATTCGCATTCGCGGAGGCAGCGGAGAGGTTCACAGCACCTACAGGACCTGACATTAGGGTCAATACAGCGGCCATTGTACACACTACGCTTTTGGATACGGTTTCAAACTTCTTTCCCAGCAGCATAATAACAGCTCCTCTTTACGTATTTGGGTATCCATAAGCTCATCCTATTCGATAGTGATGCGTTCTTCTTCCATTGTAACGATGCTCCCTCCTCTCTCATTACCTAAACCCAACTCTACATGAGCATCCCGCCTTCTTAAAGGAGCCTAAACTTAATATTGGTTATGTTTTCTAAATGAATTTACTGTTTTATTTCACATTAGCATACTTGTTGCCGGCAAGGTCCCTGCCCCGGGCAAGCCAAACTTTGAACTCTCCACCGCGTGGGTCTGTATCTTGCAATACTTTGATGTTAGTAGAGAAATACCGCATGGTATAGCCGCAGCGGCGGTATGGACTCTTATTCGGTGCTGCTCCGTGAATGATTCGTGAATCATGAAGCGAACATTCACCAGGCTCCAGTTCGAAGTAGACCGCTTGGGACTCATCCACATGTTTGATCTGGGTATTGAACGTATTTGTTGCTCCATCCACCTCCTCATATTCAGATAAGCCATTGCGGTGGGTACCCGGAATAACGCGCATGCATCCGTTTTCCTTGCTGCTGCGGTCTAATGCCAGCCATACGGTGATGATTTGGTCGAAGCCATCCACCCGGTTCTTCCAATAGGCGGAGTCCTCATGCCAAGGTGTTGCACGCCCGACGAATGGGTCTTTGCATATGAAATGAGAGGACCACAGGGCAATATTCGGTCCGATGAATGGCTCGACCAAATCCAGCACCTCATCGGCCAGGAGGAATTCCAACAGCCTCTCATCCCGGAAATGCGGTGTGTCCAGCTCGTCGGAGAGCTTGGATCCCTTTTGTGCAAGCTGCTCTTCGAATATTTGAGTCAGCCGTGCTAGCTTTTCTTCCGAGAATAACTGCTTTTTATACAAGTGGTAACCTTTCTCCTGATACGCTGCTGTATCCTGATTCAATACCATGCTCATGCTCCATTCTCCTTTGTACGGTATATTGAGGTGAGACATCCTTTGCTAGTTTTACTCTACACCAGGGGATGCCTGTACTGCTTATGGCTTATTCCGAAAAATCACGTTTATCTTCAGGCTTTTTCCCCACCCGCCTGTGATGGATATCTACCCGAAGATAAGCGGCATCTTTCTTAGAATTCCATAAGTTCGGCAGACTGAGTATCGATTATAATTAAAAGTACATCTATATGTACAAAGGAGGTTCCTCATGAAGCTTCTGGTATTCAAATCGTTATGGGAGTGGAACGGGATATGGCAGGGACGGCTCGAGCAGACAGCTGAATCGGGTTATGCTGGAGTGGAGTATACACCTCCTGCCGATGCGAAGGAGGACCGTACGTTCCGGCGTGCTCTGGATGAAATGAACCTCCAATACATCGCACAAGTTGTTACGCGAGGCCCGGACCACATCACTTCTTTCCGCGAGCAGGTGCTTCGGGCGGCGGATCTGCAGCCTCTGCTGATCAACTCCCACAGCGCAGCCGACCGGATGCCAGCGGAAGAGCAGTTTCGCTTCTTCGGTGAAGCACTCCGGCTTGAGGAGCAGATCGGAATTCCCATTGCCCATGAGACGCACCGGGGAAGGGCCTTCTTCACGCCTTGGCAGACGGCCGCTGTCCTGAGGCAGTTCCCTGAGCTTAAGCTGGGAGCCGACTTCAGCCATTGGTGCGCGGTTTGCGAGAGGATGCCGGATGCCGAGGACGAAGATGTGCACCTCTGTCTGCAGCGCTCTATCCATATTCACGGCAGGGTCGGCTACCCGGGAGGACCTCAGATCTCCGATCCGAGAGCACCCGAATATCAGGAGTACGTAAATCGTTTCATCGACCTATGGCTCACCATATGCAGACAACGCCTCGCTGCAGGTGCGCCAATAATGACCTTTACTCCTGAATTCGGACCGGCACCCTACCTGCAGCTGCTTCCCTTCACTGGTCAACCGGTGACCGACCTGTGGGCAGTGAATCTGTGGATGTTCCAAACCTTTGAACAGCGGTATCGGGAAATGCTGTCCGAAGATGTGCTCGTCTCACAGCTATGAGCAGGACACCGAACCGATTGCTGAACGAAGCGTTCTTTAGCGATAGCCCGCAGATCAGGCTTCATCATCAGCATTTAACAGAAACCTATGAGCTGCATTGGCATGAATTTTATGAACTCACCTTTATCCTGTCGGGTAGGGGCACGAATACGGTTAACGGGCGCCCCCATGCCCTGCAGGCCGGCGACATGTTTTTGCTAACGCCTGCCGATTTTCATGAAATTTCACCTGAGGGAGGTACAACCCTGGAGCTGTACAACCTGATCTTCTCCCAGCACATACTCCCAGGTGAGATGGCAAAGCTGCTCTTCGCCCGGGATTATGGCCGGTACGTCCATTTTACGGAGCAGGAGCGGTACGATGGGATGGTCTTTCGTTTAAAGGGTATTCTGTACGACTGTCACTCTAATGCTCCAGGCAGGGAGATGGCCTTGCAGAGCGAACTGACCCGCATTCTCATCGATTGGCACCGATGCCGGGCAGCCGTGCCTTCAACATCTCCGCATACATCGGAGGGACCAGCAAGGCTTAAGCAGGATACGGCCTACCATCCGGGCATCCAAAAAGCAATCATCTTTATTCAACACCATTTCCGTCAGCCTATTTCCTTGGAGGAGGCTGCCGAGCAGGCGCATTTATCGCCCAATTATTTCAGCGAGCTCTTCCGCAAATCGACGGGTACTTCCTTCCAACAGCATCTGCAGCAGCTGCGGCTACAGTTCGCCCACGCCCTGCTCAGCAGCTCAGATCTGCCCGTAACGGAGGCATGCTATATCGCCGGCTTCAATACGTTAACTCATTTCGAGAAGATCTTCAGACAGCATTATGGCATAACTCCCCGCCAGGCAAAAAAGCAACGATCGTTTGAGCCGACGTGTGGCACTGGGAAGAGGGAAGCTGCACCGAAATGATCCGGTTCATCCTGGCATAGATAGACACAGAACCCATGACATATTCGTAGGTCACAGGTGGCATTTACCGATACACTTCACAGGAACACGACCCTAATCCGGATCCCGGATTGGGTCGCTCGTTTCAAAAACGATCGGCACCTATATCCAGCGAAGCGGCCATCGTGTCCCTGGAGGTGTATTCGGGCAATCCTTTTTAGTTCCAATAAGACGAGTTTTGTAGGAATATGCACACCGACCACTGCATTCACATATGACTCATCCAATCCTATTTCTACCATGTAAGCTTTGAAGTCCCGGATGGATGGATTGCTGTAAGTAATAGTTCTCCCCAAGATATTCGACATCACACGGGCCACATCGTAAAAATCGAGAGACCGGTTTCCCGTTATGGCATACTTTTTGTCCCGGTGCTTCCCTTCCTCCGTTAGAGTCAGAGCCGCTACTTCGGCAACATCCCGCACATCAATGAAGCTGGTTTCCCCCCTGCCTGCAGGCACATAAATTCGATTGTTTGTTTTCAGCTCGTCGAGCAGAAACATATTTAGATTCTGCATAAAATACCCCGCTCTTAAAAAAGTGCTCGAGATCTTCTGCCTGGTAATCTCCTTCTCGTTCTTGTAGTGCGGTATAAAAGGTAAAAATTGAACATCTTTTACTGATAAATAGACGATATGCTCGATTCCCTGTTCCTTGGCACAGCGAATAAAAGAATGAAAGTGAGGCAGATCTGTCTCAGGAGGGAACATAAGGAAAATCCGATTGACCCCATCGAGTGCCGGTATGAAGGTCTCAGGGGATCTGTAGTCCAGCTTAACATAAGTGAATTCATCCCCCAGCTTTGACCGGGCAGCCTCAATATTCCTAACAGCCCCAACCATATCCACGAACATCTCCTGGAGCTTCTTTGCCACCTCATACCCTACATTTCCCGTAACACCTGTGACCAGAACTCGAGTCATGGCCATTACTCCCCCTTGAGGTCTATATAAGAAAAACGAGCATCCCAAACCAATGGGTTCGTATGCTCGTTCGTCTTTCCCAATTACGTATGTTGTCCTAACTATCCTTGCAGCAATGATTCAGCACCGTCAATATAGACCGTGGTTCCCGTAATATGGCTTGACTCCTTGGAAGCCAGAAACAAGACCAGATCAGCCACCTGCTCCGGCATGCCAGGTCCTTCGGCAAGCGGCGCAGCGCCTTCCGGAAATTCGACCGGGATCCGAATTTCCTCCAGCTCGGGAGTCGGGTGCGTATTGGTGCCGATGTTCGTCTTGATTCCTCCCGGACAGATAGCATTCACCCGAATCTTAAACTGGGCCAACTCCAGCGCCGCCATTTTCATAAAGGCTACCTGTCCGGCTTTGCTCGTACTGTAAGCACAGAACCCGAAACCGGAGAATACCCGGCTGCCATTGATCGAACTGGTAATGATGATGCTGCCGCCTTGAGGCTTGAGATGCGGCACGGCATATTTGACCGTAGCGAACGTCCCGCGCAGATTGATGGTGAGTGTCTCATCCCAGTCCCTGATATCCATCGTTTCAATCGGGGCCATCGTGCCATTGACGCCGGCATTCGCGAATACCACATCAAGCCGGCCCCATCGACTGACCACCTGCTCGATGCCCTCCCGAATCATTTCCGGACGGGAGACGTCGCATTCCACCACGGTGGCTTCTCCTCCAGCGTGTTCAATGGCACCCCGAACCTTCTCGGCCTCTTGAACACTCCGGTCCATGAGACAGACTTTTGCTCCCTGGCCTGCCAGACGGATTGCCGAAGCGCGCCCGATTCCCGATGCCCCTCCAGTAACGATGGCGACCTTTCCGCGTAAGCGCTGTTCATCCATGATTCCCAATCCTCCCCCTTGGCATACGGTTACACGAACCATTCACCATAGGGGGTTAGGAATGAATCACGCCAAGCAGGCGCATCGCTTGACTGAGCAGGATTGCCTGCATGCGGATTTCACCACTTGGCGTGCTCGCCCGTCCATCTCTCGCGCAGCTTGTAGGCGGCCGCTTTGGGCTGTCTCTGTCTCGTGAAGATGCCCTTCTTGTTGCCGACAACACGGGTTAAGCCCTGCTTGGTGGCAAAGTCTGCAAAGGCCCATACCTGTTCCCCGATCACAAAAGGATGCTTGTCAAACGAGCGGTGGTACTGCTCTAAAAATTCGTATTGGAACTCTTCCGAGAAGGAGACTGCCGGCAGCTGGTGATGCCCTGCGATAGTATCGGCGCCATACTCGGTAATGATGATCGGCTTGCCATACTTTTCGTGCCAGCCCTGAAGCTCTAGATCCATATGCCGTTCAATGACGGAAATTTGTCCATGATCACTGTACCAGCCAAAGTATTTATTGAGACAAATGATATCCACTAGCCCGCCTACCCGGTCGGCCGAGGGCCACATAGTCTGGACAATCGTAATCGGACGGGTGGGATCCAGTCTGCGGGTCTCCTCGGCTACCGCTGTAAAATATGGCACGGCGGCTTCCTCATTGGTTGCCGCCTCGTTGGCAATGCTCCACATGACGACACATGGATGGTTCTTATCCCTGCGGATCATCTCCCCCATCGTGTCCAGATGATGCTTCAGCGTATCCGCGTTCACCCGATCTTCGCGAAACACGGTATTCGTCTCGCTCCAGAAGCACATGCCTACAGCAGGCACTTCATCGATCACAACGAAGCCTTCCCGGTCGGCCAGGCGCAGCAGTTCTTCCGAATAAGGATAGTGGGAAGTACGGAAGGAGTTGGCTCCGGCCCATTTCATCAGGTTGAAGTCCTTCACATTGAGCGCCTCATCAAGGCCTCTACCCCGGATATCCGCATCTTCATGCTTGCCAAAGCCCTTGAAATAGAACGGTTTGCCGTTAATCAGGAACTGGTTATCCTTCACTTCGACCGTACGAATCCCGACAGGCAGCTGATAGCTGTCCGTGACGGCTCCATCCGCGTCCAGCAGCTCCGCTTCGAGTGTATAGAGATAGCCCCGTCCAGGTTCCCACAGGTTCGGCTCGTTTACCGTAAGCCGATTGTCCGCTCCCGCTGCCGCTGCGACTTCGTTCCCTGCCGCATCCATCAGACGGACACGGATCGAAGCGGCCTGTCCCTGAACTTGAAGGGAATAAGCAGCAACACCCATCGTTCCTTCGACGTCCGTTGTTACGGTAATGTCCTCTATATAGTCCAGCGGCGTTGCGTACAGCTTGACCGGACGATGAAGCCCCGCATAATTAAAGAAATCGAAAAAGGTATCCTGTACACGGTGACCCTTGGGATAACGCCCCTCCGGCGCGTCTTCAAAGGTCTTGATCTCACCCGAAGGCAGGCAGGACCAGTCCAGGATGTTATTGACCGCCAAGGTAACCCGGTTCTCCGCACCAATCTTGACTCTATCAGTAATGTCCGCTTCAAAAGGTAAGAATCCACCCTTGTGGGATGTCACTTCTTCCCCGTTAATCCACAGTACAGCGTGGTGCGTAGCACTGCCGACGCGAATCACAATCCGCCGATCCTTCCAGGAGACAGGGATGTGAAACATCCGCTCATACCACACATCCCCGATATGATCCCGGAGCGCCGCTTGCGTTGTAATATCGTTATAGCTGGCAGGTACAGGCATGGCGATCGTATCCGTCAGCTTCTCCCTGTACCATGCTTGTTCGCGCCCTGTATTCTCATAATCTGCTTTGAACTGCCAAATGCCTGACAGCTCTTTCACTTCCCTGATTCCATTCTCTACAGGATATAACATGCTGAGACCTCCGCCATTTTATGTAACTTCGCTATTTTCACGACTGCACAGCCCCTGAAGGACTGCTTTACTACTCCTCTTAAGCATAACGGGAAGCGGGCAGTCTGAGTATGGCTTAGACTAAGGATGTTTTATCTTAAACTAAGATCCTATTGTTAAATATACGAGCGTGTATGTAACGGTAGATCGATGCAAAATTACCACGGAGGGAAGTCATGCCATGTACACAATCCTCCTCCGGGGTTCATCCGATTTAGAACCTTCTTGACTCCTTCAAGAACTCATAAGGCTTCCACCTGGACTGAGGAGCAATGGGCGGCTGCCCCGGATAGGGCTTCGCTGCAATCCATGGTACATTTTCAGCCTGCAGCTGCCGCCATACCTTCTCGGTCTGATCGTAAGTAAGATGTGCTGGCACAGTCGATTCGGAAGCAGATTTAATCTCTTTAAGCATCCTTGCCGCAGCACAGGACAAAGCTTGGACACAGGATTCCATGATTTTCTGTCCGAGTTCTGCTGATGCTTGCATCGCATCCGCACCCATTGCCATCATCCCGCCAGACCCGGGCTGTTCTGCCAGCGGTGCGTACTCAAAATCCACCAGATCCGGCCGAATGTAGAGCAGCTGCGAGATCTCATATGCACCGGCGTGGTCTCCGGTGTAATGTTCCTGCACTAACTCAGGATCACTAACCACATGAATGGGAACCGAGCTCATTTGTGACATGGAATCGGCAACGAGGCGCAAATCGTGTTCGTTCCCTCCGGCATGGCCCGTTACGACAATAATCCCTCTGAAGCCTGCATTAATGAAGGCTCGGAGCTGATACAGAAAGAACGAATATAGGATATGCGGGGGAATCGCAGTCATATGTGGATTCTCTTCACCTACCACCTCTTCCAGCCACTGCGCGTGATAGCCGGATTCGTGCACGTGATAACCCATGGCGGGCGCTACAATCCCTCCGGTTCTCTCAGCCGCTGCCGTACATATATACTTCGCCTTCAGCGTATCCAGGCCGAATGCACTGATCTGCCCATGCGGCTCGCAGAGCCCCATGGGCAGGTATACGATGGGACACTGACGCTGCTGCTCTTTAAACTCCCAGGGCAGCATCTCTTCCCAGCACACTTTCCCTGCCGTCTTACCAGAACTTGTTATCATAGAAGTTTCTCACCCACCTGTGGTGCTTGCGAAGCTCTTCGAAGACTGCGGGGGGAAGGGGATCCCGATCCGCTGCTGCTATATTCTCCTCTGTATACTGCGGCACGTGCATGGATATCGCTGCAGTCGTTACTGCCGGGTGCTGGAGCACAAAGCGAATCGCCAGCTCGGCCAGGCTGGCCGCATACTGGGGAATGAAGGACCGCAGGCGATCCACCCGCTCGATATACATCTCTCTGGGTACACTGCCAAAGAACGACTTTCGGTAGTCTCCGTCGGCAAAAGTCGTATCCTGCGTCAGAAAGCCCGTCAAGCCTCCTTCATCCAGCACGCATCTGGCAATGACGGCCACGTCATGCTTCTGACATTCCGGAATAAGACAGTCCAGCGGCAGCGGATCGAAGATATTGAATACAGTCTGTATACTGTCGATCTTGCCGCTTCTGACGAGCGGCAGTGCGATGTCATGCCGCTGATCCGGAATGGATACGCCAACGAAGCGCACCTTTCCTTCCTCCTTGACTCGCTCCAGCTCTTCCATCCAATAGTCCGAGTAATCCCAATTCGGCCAGTAACGGTGCAGCTGGAGCAAATCAATCGTGTCTATGCCCAGTTCGCGCAGAGAATGCTCCACATCTTCCTTAATCGCTCCAGGTGGAAAGTCATGCTCTACCGATTCGGGAATTCCCCATCCGGCTACGCTCCCCCGCGCCTGCACCTTCGTCGCAATGAAAGGTCTCTCCCCCTTCCATTCCTTGAGCGCCTGTCCGATGAGCTGTTCAGCCGGCCCATAACCCCGGGCGGTATCGATCATATTTACTCCCCGTTCGAGGGCATGAAGCACGGATTGTATGAAGTCAGTCTTACTGTAGGAGCCGAAGACCCCGGCCATACCAAACGAACCATAAGTAACCCGGGATACCTTCTGTTCTGCTTTAGGAAATATACTGTATCTCAAAGCTCGACAACTCCTTGATCATTATTGAGAATAAACGCAGTTATCACGTGCCCTTCGTTAACGTTACCTTCTCGTGATATAATTCAATAAAATAATAAGCAGTAAAGCAGGTGCCATTGTGACTTTGGACTACTTGCCTCCGGCAGAAACGATCGGCAGGCTCCCCAATTATCATTTCCCGCCGTACATTACGCTGGCCCATATGTTTCATGCGCCCAAGGGCTGGGCGATTCACAATAGGGAAATGTCGCAGTTCGTGCTGCAGTATGTCGTCGACGGATTCGCCCGTTATCCGATTGGTGATCAGCCCTACGAAACAAGGAGCGGGGATTTGCTGTTTCACCGTCCCCACGAGCTGCACTCGATCCTGACCACGGATGATCAGCCTTATGTGTGCATCTCAATTGTCTTTCATTTTGGCGAGGTGGATTTCCCTTTTGAAGAACTCTTCCGTCACAGGCATCTGCTTGGGAACTTCTCCGGACATCCTGTAGAGACGATGCTGTCTCAGCTGGTGAGTCACTATCGACAGCCCGGACTGCTGCACCAGATGCAGTGTCAAAGTCTGCTTATGGCGATTTTATCTCAGGCTTCAGTGTCGAGTAGTTCCAATTCCCCTGAGATGAAGAAGTATCCACAGGCTATTCCCAAGCTGGTTCTCATCAAAAATTATTTGTCGGATCATCTTCACCGGGAGGTTCAAATCAGGGAGCTTGAAGAGATTTCTGGTCTGAGCAAAAACTATATACTTACCCTCTTCCGAAGGCATGTCGGCATGTCTCCCATGCAGTATCTGTCATGGCTGCGAGTCAATAAAGCCAAGGAGCTTGCCATCCAGAGCAAGCTATCCATCGGGGAAATTGCCTGCCTTGTTGGTTATTCGGATGTTCACACCTTTGGCCGGATGTTCAAAAAGAAAACCGGTCAAAGTCTTTCCCAGTTCTGTGCCAATCTCATTTACTCCTAATTATGAACGCCAGTATTGGTGATGAGCATAACGGTAAGTCTCCGGCTTCCGCGGCTCAGCAATCCTGAATGCACCGGCAGGGCGGTATTCGTAAGGCTTCTCGGAAGCAGTGTATGACGTGTTGCTGCGACGATTGATGGCATCAAACAGCACATGCTGCTTCAGCGTCAGATACTCCAGGGTGTGCGGACCGAATTCGGCTTCAATCTCACCGGCACGGAACTCGTAATAGATCGTACGGCGCAGCGAATTCCCATCCCCTTCGGGTGAACCATGCAGCAGTTGAATATTGTGGAAGATGACATCGCCCGGATTCATCGGAACCGGGACAGCTTCCGAGAAATCAAAATCCGCCCGGCTGCTGCAGCGTTCTTCGGCTCTGCTGTTCTCCCACCGATGGCTGCCTGGAATAACCCATAGGCATGATTTCTCGTCGGCTGCATCCATGTAAAAATCCACGTTGAAGATGGGTCTAGGGTTACTGCAGCCCTCCGGGACAGTAGCGTCTCGGTGCCATGGCACGCTAGCCGCCTGGCCGGGGATCTTCACTACCAGAGAGTCCCAAGTGGGAATCAGATTCGGTCCCTGCAGCTTCTCTACAGACCGGAGGATGAACGGATGGCCGAGCAGCGCCTTGGTGCCCTCCAGCTTATCGAGTACATATTCAGTCCGCCAATAAGCGCGTTCGCCGGACTTTCTTACTCTGTATAAATAATCCTCATCGTCGGTGCCTGCTATCCCCTGTTCAACGAGCTTCATGGTTTGCTTTTGCAGCAGCTCCAATTCCTCCCCCACGATAACGTTGCGGATCACCAGGAAACCGTTGTCCAGAAAAAATTGCGCCTGCTCTTCCGTGATGCTTTCTTGAATTGAAGCGTCGACTTCCAATAATGACAAGTTGGATGATTTCATATAGCCCAGCCTCCTGTAATTTGATTTACAACATGAATATACAGGATTCACCTTCAAAAGGCTTTAGCCGAAACTCTCATTATGGTGTCCAAAAGCACACTGTTATGCCGGTGTTCTAATATGAACAGAGGAGCATGTCGATGCAAACTTCTTCTTTAACCTTTACCCGTCTGCTCGAAAACTTGAAGGTGAGTGTGTCTTATGCCCAGCTTCGCGGGAATATGGAGTGGATTCGAGTGGATGAAACTCCCGGTTTTAACCGGTTATATTACATTGCAGACGGGGAAGGAATGGTCATCCTTAATGGAACCAGCTACGAACCGAAGCCCGGTCAGCTGTTGATTATGCCTGCGGGCACCCGGCAAACAACGAATACATCCTCCGAGAATCCTTACCTGCGGTACATCTGCCATTTTGACGCCTGGATTGGAGAATGGCCTCTGTTCCATGCCTCCAACCGACTTTATATGAAGCAGGCAGCCAATCCGGAAATGACCATCTCGGTATTCTCCGAACTCATTGAGCAATTTCATCATGGCGGGCCCTTTGCAACCATGCGGACTCAGGCCGCTCTGCTGATTCTGCTGGCATCTTGCCTTGAGGAAGAAGGAGAAGGAGCAGCCGATTTTATAAAAGACTTTATGCAGGGAACAGAACGGGATAAGCTGGCAGCGGTCCTCTCTTATATTGATGAACATTTAGGCGAAGAGCTGCTGATTGATCGATTGGCCGAGCTTGTCCACCTGCACCCCAACTACTTCATTCCCTATTTCAAGAAGCATATGGGAATGACCCCCATGCATTATGTACAGCAAAAAAGATTGGAGGAGGCCAAACGACTCTTATCCTTCTCCGACTGCAGTGTCTCCGAGGTTGCTGACCGGATCGGACTGGGTCTCACCCACTTCTCGAGACATTTTAAAAAAGTTACGGGGATTACCCCTTCCGCCTATAGGAACCACACGAGATAGCTGCTCTTAACAAATATTTCCAGAACGAGGTGTCGTCTGTCATTGCGACGGATACCACGTCTTTTGCGCATAGGTTTGCAGTGTCAGCCAAGTACCGCTGGCATTCTTTCTAAGCTGATCATCACCAGCGGCTGCAGGCCTTGACTGCTTAAGCTGCGCTGCTTTTTACCAGAAGAAAGGGAGGAGCTGCCGCGCGGCGAGCTGCTCCCCTGGTTATTGTGCAGCCGCTTTCCGTTAACCTCTTAAGTCTCCTACTGGGAACACGCTTTATCAGACAACTGGCACGGTCATTATTTTAAATACGCATTCAGCTACCTGAAACGGAATCGGAAGAAATGCAAAAGAGTGCCTTTCGCTCGAGAGAAGCCGGTCCGTAATAGAGGAACAGTGGATCCTCTAATCTGCACTCCGAAGCCTAAGGAACTGCCGACGAGGATTTTCGGGAAGAAAACGGACTCTTATGTGATGCAAATCACGTCGGTAGAAGCCGGCCACGTGCTAAGATAAAGGTGTCAAGAGGAGGTACTTTCTATGACAGCCCTGAAAGGACGTGGACGGAGTGTCTAAGGTCGCTAAACAGCCCAAAAAGACGCTATAGTTAAAATCATTCATGTGATTTATTTTACTAAAGGAACGGACCGAGCCATCCTCCCCTGTTGGATCTCACGCCGCGACGAATAAGAGTGTTCACCCATACAGAGGCTATTCATACGGCTCTAAGATCTTTCCAAACCAACGAAGAGGTGAGTCCAAATGAGAGACGAACAATTCATTACACGCCAAATGCTTCATTTCTGCTACATCTGCGCTGATGCCCGCGAATGCGAGACGGAAGAGACATGCGTCGAATGCTGGACAGCCAAGGACATGATACTTGAAGAACCCCAAGATCTCACCACCGAAGAGCTGCTGATTTTCTATGCTCTGTAATCCGAAGCGATCGTTCCGTCTATGCTGATCAGAGTGCTTGAGGGAGTTAACCTTGAGGACTCTGTTTTGGCATGTCCAGCCCGTGACTATCCGTGCACCTTGATGCGGGATTCACCTCTTACGACTCCCTAAAGATTCACACATACTCCTCCGCTTGTGACGTCTTATTGATCGTTGTACATATCCGCCCAAAGGGACCCCTTTGTGACGAGAAGGAAACGGAAGCTGTGAACCGCCGGTCAGGCATACACGGAATGAACCTCTTTAGTTTCCCCGCATCATCAGCCCCCGTGCATTCTGCGGTATTCGGTCGGAGAGAAGCCGTTACGCTTCTTAAAGGCCTTGCTGAACTGGTAGACGTCAGAGTAACCGCAGGCTCTCGCTATATCTGTGATGGAATCGTCCGTGAACCGCAGCCGGCGGACGGCATGCTCATTGCGAAGCTGATCCAGGTACTCTTTGGGGCTGCACCCGTACCGGGCCGCAAAGGTTCTGCGCAAATAGACGGCGGAGAAACCGGTCTGCTCCGCCAATTCGGTGATGCGAAATTCCGCCGCAAATCCCGTGTCCAGCTTCTCTTTGAACCTGCTTCGCATTAAGCTACCCTGAAAATAACTCATAGCGTATAGCCTAAAAAGGCAGCACGAAACTAGGCGCAGCTGCTTCAATTTTTTAAAAGCTGCGTCTTCCTCCAAGTAATAATGTTATTTAAGAACTAAGATACTTCGGTAGTGGCCAAAGTAACAGAGTATCCTAAGTTTTCTAACTTTCGAACCGCCTGTCTGACAATGGCGTCTTGCTTTCGCTTCTCAAAGTAATCAGAGCCTAAATCCGTGTAATCTTCCTGCCGTGTTATCAGATGGTATGCAATAGTCATGATGGAGTGAGCAACTGCAACAGCTGCTCTATGTCCGCCTTTACGGGCTGCAATGCGTCTATACTGAGCACCGAGGTAGTTGTTCGATCCTCGAATGGAATGGGAAGCTTCAATGAGGGCAGAGCGGAGGTATTTGTTGCCTTTTCGGGTTTTGGAGGGTTTGCGCTTACCTGCACTCTCATTGTGGCCCGGCACAAGGCCAATCCACGAGCAGAGGTGTGGTGCACTTGGGAAACGGGAGGCGATATCGGTGCCGATTTCAGCCAGGATTTGTTCAGCGGTCCGTCTGGCGACCCCCGGAATGGTATCCAGGCGATCCAGATCTTGCAGAAAAGGGTCGAGCCTTTTGGCTACCTCCTATCCAGTTCGGTAATCTGCTCACTTAAGAAGTCGATGTGTGTCAGCATGCTTTTGAGGATGAGGCGCTGGTGTGCAGTCATGTTCCCCCGCAGCGCAAGTTCCAGTTCTTCTTTCTTTTTCTTCATGCTTCGGCGAGCGAAGCCTGCCAGCTTTTCCGGATCCGTCTCACCGTTCACCATCGCTTCCAGCATGTCCCGGCTGGAGACGCCCATAATGTCAGAAACGACAGAAGCCAGCTTGATGTTTGCCCCTTCAAGAACCTTCTGAACCCTGTTATGCTCGCGGGCACGCTCCTGGATTAAGCTTCGACGATATCGAACCAGCTCCCGCATTTAGCGTTGGTTCCGGTCAGGAATAAAATGCTCTCCATGGCCACGTGGGTGCAGCGGTGTTCCTTAATCCAATCGATAAGCTCGAGAAGAAAGACCGTATGGGTACGGAATGTCTTGATCTCCTTTCCTTCGGGAGTAACGATGCAGGCTGTGATGGACTTCTTATGGACATCCAACCCGCAAGCTCGCTCAATAAGAACTTCCATGATACTCACCAGCTTATCGACCTTCCTCACCAGCCGTAAGAATAGTATAAGGCAGGAAGTATAAATTTTCATGATTCCGTGGTGCCTCGTTCGCGCGGCATGGATGGCTAAAGGGCAGTTTAGTTTGAAAGGTAAGTTCTATGAATGCTGCCCGATATCCCGCAAAGCGTATTTGAACCGGAGCCAGCAAACCACCTGGCTCCGGTTTGATTGTTGAAAAATTGATTAGCGTTAAATTACATTCAATTGCACCTTCCTCCAATGTCGTCTGCGATACCAACGCTTTATATTTTTACTCATATAAAATCCCCTCTGCAACTGGTATAGTTATTGGCACCGTTTTTCAAACCCAGTGAATTTAACCGCTGCATAGGTATAAAATTAACCTTTGACAGCGCCAATGGTCATGCCCTTGACGAAGTACTTTTGGAAGAACGGATATGCAATAAGAATCGGAACGACGGCGATGACCGCAATGGCCATTCGGAACGTTTCGCTCGGGAGCTGAGCGATACTCTCGCTGGCATTCGAGGCGAAATCGCTATTACTCGCCAAGAACTGAATATCGCTCATCAACCGATTCAGCACGTTTTGCAAACTGAACAATTTCGGGTTCGTCACGTAAATCAACCCGTTGTTCCAATCGTTCCAGTATGCCAGCGCTTGGAACAGGCCAACCGTAGCCATAATGGGCAGCGACAGCGGCAATACGATCTTATAATACAGCTTAAACTCGCTCGCCCCGTCAATGCTCGCCGATTCCAACACCGGAACTGGAATAGTCGTCATAAAAAATGTCCGCATGAGAAGAACATTAAAGCCTTTCATTAAAAGCGCCGGGATAATTAATGCCCACAGCGTATTTTTGATTTCGAACACCTGCGTGTAAACCAGATACGTCGGTACGAGTCCACCGTTAAACAATAACGTGAAGAAAACCAAGAAAGCGAAGAAGGTACCGCCCGGCAAATCCCGACGAGACAACGGATAAGCGAGCAGCGACGTGATCAACAAGCTTGCGGCTGTCCCGACGACCGTTATGAGCACCGTAATGCCGTAAGCATTAAAGATCAACGAAGATTGCTGCCACAAATATTCGTAGGCTTCAAAGCTGAAATCCTTCGGAAAGAAGGAATATCCGTGCTGCAAAATGGACTGTTCGTCTGTAATGGAAGACATCGTCAATAGCACGAACGGAACGAAACAAGTGAGGGAAAACAAAATCAACACAGTATGGGCCGCCAACCGCCATGCCACCGTTTCTTTATTCACAGATATCCTCCTCAGAACAATGCGTTCTCTTTGTTAAATTTGCGTACGATATAATTGGATGCAAGGACGAGTACGAATCCGACGAGCGATTGGTAGAAGCCTGCAGCCGCTGACATCCCGATGTTTCCGAGTTGCAAAAGGCCTCGGAACACGTACGTGTCGATCACGTTCGTTGTGCTGAACAATGCACCCGAGTTCATGGGCACTTGATAGAACAACCCGAAGTCCGAGTAGAAAATACGTCCGATCGCCAGCAGCGTCAGCATAATGATAACCGGCATAATTAACGGAATCGTAATTTTTCGAATTTGCTGCCATTTCGAGGCACCATCCAGCGTCGCCGCTTCATAATATTCGGGATCGATCCCGATAATGGCCGCCAAATAGATGATGCAAGCGTACCCGGCCCCTTTCCATACTTCAACAGCGGTAAGTATGATCGGCCAATACTTCGGTTCGTTATACCAAGAGACCGGATCGACGCCGAGCAGCGGCAATATCGTTTTGTTCATGAATCCGCTCTCCATGCTCAGCAAGGAGTAGACGAGATAACTTACCAACACCATGGAAATCAAGAAGGGCAAAATGATAACGGTTTGGTACAGTCGAGACGCGAACTTGCTTTTGATTTCATTGAGCAAAATCGCAAGGCCTACTCCAACGATCAGATTAATCACGATGAAAGCCAGGTTATATAGAATGGTGTTGCGGGTGATGACATAAGCGTCGGATGTTTGGAAGAGAAACTTAAAATTCTGAAGCCCGACCCAATCACTTCCCCAAATGCCTTTTGCAAAGTTAATGTCCTTAAAGGCGATGACGAGACCGAACATCGGTAAATAGTTATTGATGAGCAAGTAAGCGATTCCCGGGATCATCATTAAGTAGAGCGGGCTGTATTTCCAAATTCTTTTCATAGCCGTCTTCCGTGCGGATTTGATCTTTGGTCCGCTCTTTACCGCTACGCTATGGGTGTGGTTTGCCATGTAATAGGTCCCCTTTCAGTCGTATGCTTTTTTCGGTGTACTTTTATCATAGTGAAAACCGAACTTCCTCACTACCGTTCCTCCGACTTCCGTTTTGCACTTTGCCGACCACCTCGAGAATACAAAAAAAGACCCTTGTCAACGGATTCGTTGGCAGGGGTCTTTAGATCATGGCGCTGTTTATTATTGCTGTACGTCGGAGGTTTCGGCTTCAACTTTTTGAATCACATTCAGTTCTTTATTCATTGCAATCAATAATTCCGGAACGATCTTATAAAATTCGAGTTGGGCCATTTTCTCGATCGACATTACGTTCATCGTCACTTCGAAAAATGGATTTCCGGTGACATGCCCGAAATACTTTAGAAATACGGCTTTCGCCGCTTCATTGCTATAAAGATCCTCAATCGTATCGAACGTCGAATAGTAACCGTCTTTTAATGGCACGGCCTCGGTCTCCGACAAATCAAATTTTTCGAACCAATTCACGACATTCTTGGATTGATCTTCGACGACGTGGATATAGCTTTCGTCAGGCTCGTATACGCGGTGCAACACCATTTCGTCCATGCACACGGAGCCTCGGCCGTCGACACCCTCGACCCGTACAAGGTTATCCCCCTCGGACAGCAAGACATTCTTAACAATTTTCACCGCTTCGTCGCTTTGGATTCTAGCAATGAATGCGTTATTTACATATACCCGGACATCCTGAAGGTTGGTCAATACCATGATATCATTCTGTGCCTGGTGCCGATTCACAAATCGCCGCCCTGCAAGATGCACGAATGGTTCCTTGGACCAGTAGGCCTTATAAAGATAAAATGCGTCCTTTTTAGTCAATCGGTCGAATGTTACAAGGCCCTTCAAGTTTCTGCCCGTCTCGCCGCCTTCCTTCCGATTCGCGCTGCCGAAATCGAACATATTCCACACATAACCGCCAATCACGAAAGGACGCTCGTGAATCGCTTTGATGGCGTTATGATGAAACATTAGCTGATATTCTTCGGTATAATCTTTCACCTTGGGCACATACGAGTGAAATTTGGGGTTCGTATCCACGCCGTACTCGGATAAGATCAACGGGATATCAGGGTTCGCAGCATGGAACGAATCAAATCGTTTTTGCAAATCCTGTACATCACCGTAATACCAACCGTAGTATAAATTGTAGCCGACCACATCTGTGTAACTGTTAATGATGCTGTTGTCCTCTACTCCGTTGATATTGGCCTGGGCGGTATAGCGACCGGGGTCCCACTCATTGACCAAGTCGACTAATTTATTAATTGTTTTATGGGTGTACTCCGTCTCCACTGCTATGGTGATTTCATTTTGCACGCCCCAACAATAAATCGAGGTGTGATTAAAGGCCTGTTTGACGAGTTTTTCCAACTGCTCTACCGCATTTTGATTTTCCGGATCTTTGCTGGATGGAACACTGATGAACGGAATTTCGGCCCACACCAACAATCCGTGTCGGTCGCATAAGCTATAAAAGTAGTCGTCATGCTGATAGTGAGCCAGACGAATGCTGTTCGCCCCCACCTCACGAATCAAGGCTATATCCTGCTCCATATGCGATTTAGTGACGGCATTGCCCACGCCTGCGAAATCTTGGTGTCGGCAAACGCCGTTTAACTTCAGGGGCGACCCGTTTAAAAGCAAACCTTGTTCGGTCGTAATTTCGATCGTTCGAAAGCCGATTTCGATTTGCCGTGAATCCCGAATTCGCCCTGCCGCGGAGATGGTAATCGTTGCCGTGTAAAGATAGGGTCGCTCGACTCCATGCCAAAGAATCGGGTCGACGATTTCGCCTCGCAGCTCGAACGGCGTTACACCCTCAAATTCGAGTTCCGACGTTGAATCCGATACGACATTCCCGTCATGATCCCTGAGCAAAAGTCGAACGTTTCCCGTCGTGGGAGAGAGTTCATTGATCACTTGCCCTTGAACTGCCCATTCGAACACCCGGTCCCCGATTTTCTTTTGCGTGAAGTACACCCCGTCCCTTCCGTTATCCATTACATCGAAGTGCAGATCTTCCATCATAAGTAGTTTAACTTCTCTGTACAAACCTCCATAAAACGTAAAATCAGCCAAGAGGGGGAGCACTTCGTTATCATAGGTATTATCGACCATAATGGAGATCAAATTTCCCCCTGCTTTCAAATAGGGGGTAAGGTTCGCTCGGAACATGGCATAGCCGCATCGGCTTTCCTCCGCCAGGCATCCGTTGACATAGATCTTCCCGACATTCCCGGCAGCTCCGATCTCCAGGTAAATTTGTTTCGTCAAATCCTCCGGGGAAACCGTCAATAGGTTCTGGTACCAGCACGACCCACGATAATAATCCGAGCTGCACCCATCCTCTGCATTCCACGTGTGCGGCAATGAGACAAACTGTCCTTCTTTCATGCGCTCGTGCGCATAAGCTGGTTCGTTATTTTTAGTAAACATCCAATTTTCATTGTAAGGAATCTCTCGAATCATCGTATTTCCCTCTCTCTTCGCATCGGCATCGAAAAAAAGCCCCTTTCAACAAGGTTGATCAAGGCAATGGAATTGGTTTTTCATGTTTATTGATTGTTTTTTGCCCACTCGTTGAGCTGCTTTTGTTTCTCCGCGATGATCTTGTCGATACCGGCAGACTTCAACTTCGAAATGAATTCCGGCAGGATCTTGTCCGGGTCTACGCTTCCCGTCTCGAGCGGTAGCTTATATTCCGTAATCACGTTCGTGACCGCGGCATACTCTGCCTTCACCGAGCTGGCGTCGAACGTGAAGCCGAGCGCCTTGGATTTAACAGCCGACTTGTTAAATTGGTCCATCTTTCCCCAAATTTCCGGGTCGTTGCCTGCAAACACATAGGACAAAAATTGATTGCCGAACAACCATCCCAAATTCAGATTGTAGCCCGACTTTTGCGCATCGACGCCGTCGGGGAAATCAATAACGTTGTCCGCTTTGATGACGTAATGCTGTCCCTCGATGCCCCAATTTAACAAATTGACAATATCGGCGTCAGCGTACATCAGGTTCAGGAACTCCATCGCTTTCTCCGGCATTTTGGAGTTAATTGGAATCCCCCACATGACGCCCGTGACGTTGGAAGTCGTCGATACCGGCTGAATCAAGGTCGACGTTACCATCGTCATCCCATTATTTTGGGACTCTTGCTCCACGAACCCAGGCTTCATATTGGACATATAAGCGAAGCTGCGATTGGACTTCATCAAATCTGGCACAGTCGTCTTGTTCGTCGCGGCATCTTTCAGGATCAAGCCTGAGGTGTACCAGCTTCTTACCTTCTTAACGAGTTGGGTATACTCCTCTGTCTCGTAGAGGTTTACGATTTTTAAATCGTTATCGAATTTCGGCAGAACGCCGATCGAATCGCCAAGATTATCATACGTACGATACCGATCCAGAATGGATACGCCGACATTGCCAGGAATCAAAGGCGTTATATTCGGCTCATTCTCCTTGATCGTTTTCAAGGCAACCTCTACATCGTCAAGCGTACGAATTTGGTTGACGTCGATCCCGTTCTTATCGGCAAGATCCTTCCGCATCGCGATCCCGCTGTAAACGGCAAAGTCGCGTACCGTCGGAATCCCGTAAATGGATCCTGCGATTTGCGGCGCTTTCAGATAAGCAGGGTCAAGCGCTTCCTTGATCCCTTGCCCATACTGCTCCACCAGTTTGTCGAGCGCAATAAGTTGTCCTTTGGCGACATAATTGCTGTAGTTGTTACTGCCGACATACATCAAGTCGAGCTCTTCATTGCTGCTTAGCATCAGGTTCGCTTGTTGGTCCCAGTTTCCGAAGCTGATTGGCGTCAATGTAACGGTAGCATTGATTTTCTCCCTCGCGATCTGATTAATTGCATCCTGAACCGCCTTCAAATCCTTCGGCACGGCTCCGAAGATCGGAAAAGCTACGGTCAAATCGGCAGCTTGCTCCCGCGTTTTCGAGGCTTCGCCGTTTGCCGCAGGGGCATCACCGCCGTTACCTTGGCACGCGGTTAAGAAAAGTGCCGCCGCGGTCACGAGTGCGCATGCAATCATAAGATTCTTCTTCATCGTACTCCCCCATTCGTTTGATCCCCGCCTTTGAAACCGCTTGCGATCCCGCGGAATTACCGGCGTATTTGTCTTTATTGTACGCTTCCCACTATACGGGCACCGCCCCGTTAACGACTTTTCGTTATACATTTGACGACTTCATCCCCTCCGGCAATTACTGATGCAATTGTCGATATTCGTTAGGGTTGAGATTCGTATACTTCTTAAACATTCGGGAAAAATGCGAAAAATTGGCATATCCAATGTGCGACGCCACTGCACCGATCGACATATCGGTCTTGGCCAGCAGTTCCTTGGCCAGTTTGAGCCGTTCATAAAATAAATAATCGGATACTGCCATCCCGGTTTCCTTCTTGAAAATCCGAGTTAAATAGTCTGGATTGAGGAATACGTAATTCGCGATATCTTCCCTCGACAGGTCTTTTGCGATATTCAATTTAATATAATGTTTGACCCTTTCGATCACGCTTTGCGATTGTTCGATCGCCGATATATAACCCATCGCCTTGCGTACCGCATGATTCATCCACGAGCGGGTATCCGTAACGGTACGGATTGCATTCGCAGCCAGCTCTAGGGAGATGCTGTCGCTGAACAACTGATGGGCTTGTATTCCTTTGGTTTGGAGCATGTGATATAGCATCTGCTGGAAATTCTGGTAAAACTGATGCAACAAATTTGCGTCCAGCGCGTCGATCCTCATTTGCCGTTCGAAATAGCAGGCGGCTTCCTCCAATACGTTTTCGCCTTTTCCTTCCTTCAACATGACTCCCCACAATTCCATGTCGGGCAGTCGATTGGCGGGAGGATGCTGTTTCAGCTCGAACGACAAAATCACCTTATTGTTATAAGCGACATTGTTTTTTTCCATAAGCTGCAGACGATTCACCATTTCGAACATGCCGTGCCCGTGCACTTTATCCCCGATATAACAAGAGAGATCGCAATAGAAATACTGTCTGCACATGTCGATATAGTGTTCGCACAATGACCTTAACGTCAATTCAAAGTCAGTATGGCTACTGGCGGACAAGATCGCAAGCAACCGCCCGTTCCCGGTCGATATGATTTGTCCGTCGCGGCGGGACCCGAATAGCACTTCCTCAGCCGTATTTTTCAGCGCATACTCCAAAATTTTTTCGTCGCGAAGTGTTAGTTGTTTATGCCACCTTTGCACACTGATCAAAATCGGCACAAAGATCATCTCTGCGGCATAAGGGATGTTTCGGTCCGCCGCGGCGCGTCCTACCGCTTCCGCGTTGGATGGAATCGTCTGAGTGATGATGTCCAGCCAAAAACGCTCGATCAGCATCGGTTGGTGCTGGAACCAGAAGCGGCCATATTGGCTGAATTCGATCAACTCTGAATCTTTGTCAATCTTCTCGACGGCTTTGAGGATTACCTTCTCCAGTTCTTTAAACGGAATGGGTTTAAGAATGTAATCCAAGCTTCCCAACTGAAGCGCTTGTTTAGCATATTTGAAGTCCGCATGACAAGTCAAAAATATCGTTTCTGTCTTCGGGGAGTTATTCCGTACCCATTCGGCCAGTTCAAGCCCCGTAGCCTGGGGCATCTCAATGTCGCAAAGCATGATATCGACACGTTCGCGATCAAAAACCTCTTGGGCCTGTTTGGCGTTATACGCGGTAAAGACGCTAGTGATTCCGAGCTTCTGCCACTCGACGCCCGAACGGATCCCTTCCACGGCATGAATCTCGTCGTCTACGATTAACAAATGAACCATTCGTTGCACGTCCCCTTCCTACGTTTCCACATAATATGGAAGCTTTAGTTCAACTACAGCGCCTCTTGGGAACCCGTTGTAGCAAGCAATGGATGCTTGATCGCCGTACAGCAACTGAAGTCTCTTGCGTACGTTCCATATGCCGATGTGTTCGCCTTGTTCGTCGATCACACGGTTCCCGGAGCGAATTTGAGCTAATGCGTGTTCCGAAAAGCCGCAGCCTGTATCACGGATGATCATCTCGATGTATGGTGCCAACCCGGTTTCTTTTAAATCTACGTCAACGGATAAATGGATAGGCTCGTCCTGCGTCACGCCATGCTTCATTGAATTCTCCAAGAAGGATTGAATCACAAGTGGCGGTACCGGAACATGCTGCAGAAAAGCCGGAGCATCGATTCGGCAAGTTAAGAGGTTCGGATATCGAAGCTCCTGAATTCTCATATAGTTACGTACATGCTGCAGCTCCTCCCGCAGAGCGACGAAGGTCAGATTGCTGCGAAACATGAAGCGGAAATATTGAACCAAGCACAAGGTCATTTCTTGAATCAACTCGAAATTTTTCACTTGCGCCAAACTGTACATGATGTTTAAGGAATTCATGAAAAAGTGCGGGTTAATCTGCAGTTGCAAGTGTTGGAGCTCCGCCTTTTGCTTGCTCAGCTGCTCTTCGTACACGCTGATTTTCAATTCCTCGATTTGCGACATCATCCTATTAAAGGTATGATTCACCAATAGAAACTCATCGGATGCAGGATATGGTTCGATTCGTACATTGAAGTTCCCATCATTGATTCTTCTCATGACGGCAAGGAGGCGTTTCAGCGGCAAAAGCAGAATTCGGCGAAGCACCAGCAAGCTGATGGGAAGTAACCCGATCGAGGCAAGGGATATAATTTCGATGGTGCGCGATATTCTCGGCAGGTTCTGCAAAATTTGCTTTTCCGGGATGGCGGCTACGAGGCCGAAGTTCCCCTTTTGAGAAGGTTCTCCAACGATGAGCATATTGTTCTTTCCGCCGGAGAGATGATATTGCAGGAAACCCTTCGTAAAGTCGATATGATCGTCAGGCAATGATTGCGTGCTGATCATCGTTTCCCCTCCCTCTGTTACCAGCAGAGCAGTCCCTTCTCCTCCGAGATCAATTAAGTGAAGCGGAACAAGCAGTGTCTTCGCGTTGACCCATGCCCCGATATAGAGATCCCCGTAAGAGATGACCTTAAGCATATAGTAGTCTTCTCCGATTTTTTGCGTAAACCAACTGTGTTCGCCGCCCCCCTCCAGATGGGGTTGTCCACCGAACCAACGACGCAGATATTGCTCAACCTGATCACGCTCCGAAAATGGGACCCCCGCCTTAAAGACGTCCAGCAAATCCTGCCTTGTTTGAGAGTAGACGAAAAAAGCGTCGACGGATTTATAAAGAACGATCTCGTTCGATAACTTCACCGAAACGCGGTGTTTCGCCAGTTGGTACTCATCCCCCGAATTGGGGTCATCCATTGATTGAATATCGTAATCGTATGTCACCAAACTCATCAGATTCCGCTCGGCATCCTGCAATTGGGTATCGATTTGGGCCATGTACAGCGAGATCATATTTTTATTGGAGAGTGCCACTTGATTGCGAACAACGCTGATACTGTAGTAGTTATTGTAGATGAGCAGCGTAATGAGCGGTATCGTCACGAGAAATAACCCTACCACCAGTTTGAACCGAATGGAATTCCACGAGAGTTTGGGGATACCCACTACTTCCACTCCTTTCTCATGATGCAAAAAATCTGCCGAGCGTATGCCCGACAGCCCGTTATTTATTAATATTATTTTCAGTTTGGGCAATGCGTTATTATGTCCCCTGATCCTTAATGATAAACAGCCAAAAAGGAATGAACTACCGTTTTGGCGACTTTAGATGTGCAATTTGACGACTTTCTTCCTTACCGGTGTTGGACTGTATATGATGTCCGAATCATCGGTTATTACAAGGGAACATAATCAGGTGAAGGCTGCTCGAGTATTGAAACGAATATTCAATTCAGCAATGTCGCCCCAAAAAATCCCACTTCGGCAGTACGATCCCCTCAGCCTTCAGTATCGGCATGCATCAGGTTAATGAAATGGAGATATTGATCCTCACTCAGCAGGCCGTACAGGTACCAGAAATCCAGCTCATCGCGGGTGATGGAGCTTGGATTGGCATCCCACTTATCGCATTTGCTCATGATCATGTAATCGTAAACCATCATGTATGTCTCTCCGGTTTCCTTGCTGCGCGTAAGCTCTGCCTGCAGCTGCTCCTGGGAAATCTCCACCCAGCGGGGCCCCTCGAAGATCCGGAAGATTTGGTCACGTGTACGGTAATAGATGCGGGTGGTGACAGACAAAGCAAAAGCAAAGCTCATAAGTACACTCTCCATTTCATTTAACGTATGTATCCAGGCTTACTCGCCTGTGTGGTCGCCGAGAAGGCGAAGGATGCTATCGGTATAGCGCAGAATATCCTGCATGATCTTCTTGGTGTTATCGCCCTCGATCGGCATGACGCGCTTGCCGGCCGGCGTCAGGCGGAAGTGGCAGACCGAGCGAATACGCGGGATCTCCCATCGTCCTTCAATCCAGCCGCCCCCATTGGGTCCTTCCAAGCATGGATCAATGCGTACAGGTAGGATATATTGAGCTTCCATCCATAGCGTCTCACGAAACTCGTGGCCGGATAAGGTTCGTACTGCTCTAGCCCCCAGAGGAACAGGTACCTGATGGTATGCTTGACGCTGATCATCCGGTTAAACAGCTTGATCTCCTCATCCGTCATTACGGGAGGCGCCTCATGTGGTCACCTTGAATATATCGGATAAAATGCCGGCACATATGATGAATCTTGGAGATCGAGATCGTGTACGTGCCCCCAAACCATTCCATCTTCTCGAGGCCGCTGCTGGTGATGGTGATGTAACGATTGCGTTCGGTGTTACATGAGATCCTTCCGAAAGATTCCATGGACTCCAGGATGTCATAGATGTACCAGAAGTCTTTTTCCGGTCCATGGCTGCCGTCTCGTCCTGGATGACCTCAACGAGATTCTTGCTTTCCATGCCTCTGGCATGAAGTTCGCGGAAGACGATGAGGTATAAAATCTCTCGCTGGCTAAGCCCCGGGCGATCGGCGGTATGGGATGTTTTTCACGGCAGGTATTAGACTCCCCTTCCCAACATGCTCTTCTATATGAGTTCTGTCATGCCGGCATAATGGCATGGGATATTTACGAGTGCGCATGGAACTGGTTGCGGATGACCTCTAGATAGCGAGCCACTCTCCCCCATTGTCCAGCACAATACCGAAACCTGCAAGTCTAGTGGCCTCTTTTATGTATCTGCAGATGTATGCGGATGCCCAGCCGCTGGCCAACTTATGATCATGAAAACGGTACGGCTTGCTCAACTCATAGATCACTCGATTGGCGATACTGTCGACAATGTAAGTAAGTTTTGTCCTGCCTTAAAGACAAGAACTTACTTACATAGAACAAAAATACCGCACTACGGCGGCATTCATTGTAAGTGTTTTTGTCCTCTGACATATGGCTCTCCACGCTGCTGCGCCGCCTTCGTTAGTTAAACAAACTACGGCTGTCCAATCCATTGTTATAGCTAGGGCTTACCAGCAGGGCTTCCCGTTCTTACCCAAAGATCCGGTTCTTCCACCTCCCCGCTTTCGCCAGCGCCTCGACGTAATAGTAGTCTCCGAATATCAGCGAGCAGTCCACGTGGTGCCCGAGCGGCCGGTTTCCTGTCGCTCCGGTCAGAATCGGGCCGAAGCCGGGCCGGTCCCAGACGGCATAGTTCTCCGTCAGCGACCGAAGTATCCGCCCGGCAGCATCCTGATAGGTCTTCCGCTGAGTTCCCTGCACAGCCTCGGCCAGATCGAGCAGGCCTGAGGCGGCAATCGCGGCGGCTGAAGAATCGCGCGGCTCGCCCTGCAGGCTCGGCAGCCTGAAATCCCAATAGGGCACGCCATCCTCAGGCAGATGGGACAGGAAAAAATCGGCCGCACGCCGGGAAGCCTCCAGGTAACGGGGTTCCCCTGTATTACGGTAAGCGAGCAGGAATCCGTACAGAGCCCAGCCTGTCCCCCGGCTCCAGGCAGAATCCGGTGCGAAGCCCTGTCCTCCCAGGGATTCGAGGAATTCCCCCGTGACCGGATCGAAGGACAGGATATGGCAGGCCGAGCCATCCTTTCTCATCCCATACTGCAGGAAGGTATCCGCATGCCGGACCGCCATCTGCGCATATCTCGGATCGCCGGTTTGTCTGCCCGCCCAGAACAGCAGCGGGAGATTCATGAGGCAGTCGATGATGGCCCACCCCGCCACCGGCTGACCGTCCGGTCCCAGGTTCCATGCCCGCAGGAACCCGCCTGCCGGATTGAACCGGCCCGCGAGATAGTTCGCCGCCGCAAGTCCCCGGCGCCTCGCCTCTTTATCCCCCGTCAACGTATGCTTGATCACCGCCGTCGGGAGGAACTGAAAGCCGACATCGTGATTCATCTCCCCCTCGGGATGAAGCAGCCAAGGCTCCATCTCGGCGTCCCGGTGCCAGGCAGCGGTCTTGCAGCGTTCATCCTTCGTCAGATCATACCAGATCCACAGAATCCCTGGATAGAAGCCGGACGTCCACCAATCACTGCGGCGGAACCGGTAACCCCCCGTGGAGTCGGCATGATCCGGGATTCCGTCTCCCACGGTTTCCATCAGGAAGTTGATTTTCTCTTCGATGCGTTTCCATAATTCCGGTATGTTCGCAATCACGTTCACTTGGACACCTCCCCATTCTCCCGGCCGGCCGCACCATGAGCCCGTACCGGAAAATAGACCGAATAGATTTCATCCTTGATCTCGTACAGGGGGACAAAGCGAAAGCCGCGGTCGATCCCTACGGTACGGTAATAGCCCGGACTCCACCACCCGTGATTGCGCTCCCGGTCCGCAGCCAGCAGTGTCTCCGGTTGCTCCAGGTTCCCGGTCAGGATGCGCTCTTCCGCCGTCAGGCCCGCCAGTACGATCGGACCGTCCAGGAAAGCGACGGTGCCCGGTTCCCCCGGAAGAGCTTCAGCCTTCAGCCCCTTGGGCAGTTCAACCGTAATCGTATCGCCGCTCTTCCATTCCCTCTCAAGCTCCACGAACGTAGAGGGCTTCAGCTCTCCTTGTAGGGGAGCTTCACCGTTCACGGTAATCACCGGCTCTCCGCTCAGCCACCAAGGAAGGCGCATGCGCAGCTTGAACGTAACAGCCCGTTCGGCTTCAAAGGTCAGTCTGTACATGAACCGGTCCGGACGGTGTACCGGGATCGGCGGCAGATCGGCCCGCGTGATGGCCGTCATGCCTGTGACAGACCAGCTGCTCAGCGGCTCGAGCCCGTGCTGCCCATCCTGCTCGATCCGCAGCCGGATGGCCGTGCCGCCGATCTCGTACTCCAGCTTCGAGGGCAGCCATTGACAGACTGCAAGGCCGTCTTCCTCTTCCATGAAGATCTGCCCCTCATAGGAGGCATTCGCCTGCATTAATGTACCGTGACAGCACCAGAAGTGCCCCGTCGGCGTTCCCCAGGTCTTCCTGCTGCCGGCACCGAGACCGATGAAGTACGAGATCATGCCGGTCTCCCCATGCTGGTGGGCAAGCACGCCGTTGACGAACCGCCGCTCCCAATAATCCGCATAGGCGGGATCTCCCGTCCAGCGGAGCAGCACCTGCGCCAGGCGCATCATGTTGTAGTTGCAGCAGTGCTCCTGCCCTGCACCGAGCCTGGCAGCCATCTCCCCCTGCGGCATCCACAGCTCGCCGTTATCCCCTGCGCCGGTCGCTGTATAGCCGCGCTCGGACACGGCACAGCGCCAGAAGGCCTCCACGATCCGGCGGTACCGCTCCTCGCCGGTAACCTCCCACGCCCGGGCCGCGCCGAGAATCTCGGGAATCTGCGTGTTCGCGTGCTTATTCGTCAGGACGTCGCGGCCTTCCAGCAGCGCATCGAAGAACCGCCGCCGGTCATATCGGCGGACGAGCTCCAGATGGGCTCCGCTGCCTGTCACCCCGTAGAGATCGGCCCAGGTCTCCAGCATGCCGCCCGTCTCCAGGTCGAGCAGGTCGTCCATCTCTTCCCGGGTGAACCCGTCCGTCCAGCGGTAAAACCAGGCCGCCATATTGGTCATCAGCTCGAGTGCCGCGGCGCTGCCAGCCAGCCGGTACATGTCATAGAGTCCCATAAGCAGCTTATGGATCGTATAATGCGGAGCCCATACGTACTTCCCCCTCGCGATGCGGTGCATATAACTTTCCGGGAAGGCAGCCAGCCATTCTCCTCCGTTCGCTTCCTGACAACGCGCCAATTCTGCCACGATGTAATCCGCTTTCGCTTTGACCAGCCCGTCCTGCGTCTGTCCATAGATCGTGGCTGCGGCCGACAGCCAGTGCCCCATAATATGGCCGCGCAGCTCGCACGTCGGCGATTCCCAGCCCCAGTGCCAATGCTCGGGGCCATCCGTGCTCGTCGTGGTTGCGCTTGTCGTGCCTCCATTGCCGCTGTAGCTCCACAATCCCGCTTCCAGATAGAAATTCCGGAGCAGGTTTTCGTTCGTCAGACTCATCACGTACCGCTTGTTGAGTTCCAGTCTTGCTTGAAGCGGTCCGGGCGCAAGCCTGACCCGGCCAGACGAGAGCTCCTTCATGGCTGTCTTTCTCATAGTTCCTTCCCCCCGTACAATTTTTGTTCCACACCTTCATTGTATAGTCTTAATACAACGGGGTACATGCACTGGATTTAGCATTTGCCTATACTTTTTTTGTTATTTATACTGAGATAAGGAACAGCCGGAAAGGAGCAGGATCCCTGTTGAACCCCGCCATCATACTGACGGCAGACCGCTTTCCCCTCGTCCGGGATATCGGCTGGAACCGGACGGACAGCCTGTATTCCCATCCCGACCGGGTGTTGGAATATCATGTGTTCCTCTATGTATCCCGGGGCAGCATGCAGGTTATTGAGGAGGATACCGCTTTTGTCGTCCGGGAGAGGGAGTTCTTATTCCTTCACAAAGGCCTGCATCACTGGGGGCTGCCTTCCACCCCTGCGGGCACCGAGTGGTACTGGATCCATTTCAATACGGTCCCGGAAGAGCAGGCGGATTACAAAGAGCATCCTCCTCTCCCCCGCATCGAGTATTACGCTCCCGATCATTACCGTTACAGGATTTCCCTCCCGAAATACGGCACTGCGGAACCGGGAACGGAAGAGCGTCTGGCCTCCATGTTTACAGGCCTGCAAGAAGCCGGCAGCCACCGGATGACACGGGCCAGCTTGAGTGTTTATTCATTTTTGCTGGACCTGCATACATCCGCCTCACGTTCGGCGAACGGAGCCATGGGTTCCGGAGCCCGCTTGGCTGAACGTGTGATGGCCTACTTAACCGCTCGCATCGAAGAGCCTTTCGATGGCGCCAAGCTGGCAGCCCACTTGAGCATGAATTACAGCTATGTCTCCTCCTCCTTCAGCAAGGCCACGGGTCAAAGCATCATTGAAGCGCATACCCGGCTCAAACTGAACGAGGCGGTGAAGCTGATCCGCCACAGTACGCTGAACATCGCCGAAATCAGCGAGCGGCTCGGCTACCAGAACCCCTTCTACTTCAGCCGGGTGTTCAAGAAGACCTTCGGCGAGCCGCCGTCTGCGTATGCACGCCAATTTTATCAGCCGCAGCGCCAAGAGAAGGATAGGGAGTAAGCGCCTGAACCCTTCGGCAGCTCCTGTCCGGCTTGCTTAGAATTAAGAGAAGCCTCCGCCGTATCTTCAGCAGAGACTCCTTCTCTTTGCTATTGCATGCTGCCTCACGTGCTGTCCACCCGGACTGTGTTATGTTCGGTTCCGTGAGCTTGATTCGTAGCGAATATCTTGGTTCCGGAGTAGAACGCAGCCGCTCTGCCGGCGTACTACCGACAGAGTCCTGCCTTCACCGGTTCGGATGAAGGCTTCCCCTTCCCTGCCGTTTCCTCGCGCAGCAGCTGTCCGGCCCGGTACTCCGCGATCCGGACGGCAAGGTCATCCCCTTCCAGCTCATCTACCGTGATGATTTGGGTGCGTCCGTCCTTGAGGAGCACCTCCACGGACCGTTCATCGTGCGACCGGACCGACTTCACCATGGCCTCCGCTTCATAGGGCTCCACTACGGTGATGAAACGCGCAGCCCTGCCCCGTGTCCGGACCCCGTAGGTCCGGCGCCTCTGCTCCTCATCCCCCGGAAAGGCATCCGCGCCAATCAGCCCCATGAAGCGTACGGCTCCAAGCCCCGTCAGATCCAGCGTGATGACCCCTTCCCTGTCGTGGTCCAGCGGGCTTGCCGGGATCGCATCGGGATACTCCCGGCCCACGATCGTCACCCGGCCGCCCTCGTAATCGCGGCCGATGCCAAAGCCCTGATCGACATTATCATAGTGCAGAATGAGATCGCTCAGGTCCCTGCGGCTTCCGTCTGCCAGCTCCACGTAAGCTTCACCCCAGAATAATCCCTGCTTCGTTCTCTGCGCATAATTCTGCTCGTTATAGGTCGGATGCTGCTTCACCCGCAGCGTTAACGTCTCCGCTCCGCGAAGATCCGCATCGCACCGGCCTTCGCCGAGCAGCCAGGCGCCGAATTCCCCTTGGGCAGTCACCGCTCCGTCCACCTCCACCCGGTATTCCATCGGAATCGTAATCCCGTGATACTCGGCAGCCAAGCCTACGACCTGCTCCGTCTGCCGGGGCCAGGCCGTATGCACATCCATATGCAGCTCCCCTGGGGTATTGTGGAACGTCCGGTTGCCCCGCTGATCCTCCCCTTCACCGAAGATCGTGCAGAAGCGGGCCGTACTGGTCCCTCTCACTTCATACCAATGGCAATCCGTGATAAACTGCGCATCGGACAGAGGATTCTCGGTCCATTGGCCGGAATGTCCTTTCTTCACCAGCACTTCAGCCTGCAGCCCCTGGAAGCCTTTGATCTGGAACAGGCTGCTGTACTCATGCTCCTGCTCGCCCTTCACATCATCGAACAGGACGATGTAATCGTCGGTGACGGCCATGACCCGTCTCTGGCGTATGGGTTCGGTGAAATCGGACATCTCCCCATACGGCGGTGCGTCTTCCAGCTCTGGCAGCGAGCTCGCATTCCTGCGGCAGCGCTCCTGCAGGGTTTCATTTTCGTTGTATACCATCCCTCCGTAAGGCGGATAAGCCCACTTGGATTGGGTCTCCACCGCAGCGGCCTGAATCGCTTTACCGCTGTAGAATAAGAGCCGTTTGGAATCGCTCGGTACCTGAACCTTGTCGTCAACGGCCACCATGTTCTTCGTCATCGAATTCTGCACGTAGAATTTGTACATAAAATGCGCATAGCCCCACCACACATGCTCCGGATTGAAGAAGCTGCGTCCATAGCGCATCACCGATAGAAGTGCCGTCCGGTCAAAATGCCCGTGGGCATACCCGTGGGAGCCGTACCGCAGAACGGCCTGGATCTGCTCGCGTTGTTCCCGCTCCGGCGTCTGGCTCCGCAGCATGGCAATGCCTATATTATCCGAATAAGCATTCTTCTTGATGAAGGAGGAAGGAGTATCCGGCAGCTCGGCATGCCCGAAGATCGGGTCGGGGCGGACATTCTGCTTTATGACAGGAATGTACTCCGGATCCTTGTAATAGTGGTAGGCAAGGTCGTAGGTGGAGCCGAAGTGCACCCCCTCCAGCTTTTTCTCGTCCGAGTCGCTGATGCCAAACAGGACGCCCCTGTAGTCCAGAAACGGAATGGCCGCGTCGAACATATCTTTGATGCAGACATAGTTCTTGACACGGCCGCCCCACTTCTTGTTGTACATCCCGAACTTTACTTCCGCATCCGCTCCGCGGTAGGTGCTGTTCACTTCGTCACTGAAGGGGACCGCGAAGTGCGTATGCAGGATGTTGTATCCAAAAGGAAGCAGCGCACGGGCCATATGTATAAACATCGAAGAAACCCAGGTGTTGTAACCGACAGAGCATTCGTACCACCAGCCATCATTAAACAAACCGTACTTCAACTGGTCGACCGCCCCTCCCGGGCCGAACACGAACCGCAGGGCCCGTTCGATATCCTCGATCGCCAGTGCGCAGTAGAACGCACCGGTGATTTCGGACAGCAGCCAATTCGAGATATGCCCGCGCTGGATGTGATGGTCGAGAATATCCATATAAATCCGGAACGTCTTCTCCACCCCTTTGTGCTCATCCGGTGTAAGGACTCCTGCACTGTGGATGATGTCATAAGGAATGGCGAGATGCTGAAAAAAGTGCCCTTCCTGGACATAGCTTTGGGAACAGCCTTTTTTCTTCCGGGGGTAGCCTGTCTCGTCGTCGATAAAATAGCGCAGGAACTGTGCCACCTTCTCGGCATACCGGATCTCACCTGTCAGCGCATATGCGTAAGCGGCCGACATGATCCCATGCTCCTCATGGGTGTCGTAGCAGTAATCCCGCTCATCCACCGGAACCGGAGGCTTGACTTCCCAGTTGTCCGCGTCAGCAAGGATCTGATCATACCCCGGCTTGAACTGCGGATACTTGTCGATCTTCTCTCTGGTTTCACGCCACTGCTGCTCATTATGGTAAATATATGGATGCGGCAGCCGGCTTAGCGTCTTGAACTCTACCTTCACGGCACTGCCGCTGTCGCCATTCGGTACAAACTGCAGCACCGTCGTTTCATGGCCTCCCTGCACCATCGCTTGATGCACCTTGACGGCAGCCGCAACCTCCTGGCTAGCACGCGGCTCCAGAACAAACTGTTCCGGCGTTATTACGGGCAGCAGGGATTCCCACCCATAGAAGAGCTGTCTCACCGATACACGCTGCCGGGCATCCGTGCAGTTATGAACGTTCATCGTATAGATGACGTCTTCGTCTACAGCCCCCGACCGGCCAAGCACATTCGTTTCCACATAAATCCGGTCTCCCCGTACCAGACTTGCGGATAAAAGATCCGCATTCCCGAGCAGCTCGAAGCTTTTGAGGAACCTCCAGATATTCGCCTTGATGCCCTCGATTTCAAAATCGGCCAGCCTCACTTTAACACGGTGCTCTGCAGGGCCGGCCAGCAGGAGTCTCGTGCTTACGCTCCGCCCATCCATGAACCCGGCCATCACCCTGATCTCGGCCTCCTCTGCATCGGAGCGCAGAGCGAGCTTTAACCCATACCATCCCATCGCGTCCAAGGACGAGTCGTTCCCACGTTCGAACCCCATTCCATACCAGCCGACGGCATTCACGGGCGACGGGTACTCCAAAGTTACGGAATCGGCCAGTGCATAGCCGCCCTTCGCATCCTGAACTCCCGATACGTTCCAATCCTTCAATAGATCGATCTTCGTTATCACAGCGATCACCCCATTTTGACCTTCATTCGGCGACTAAGAACCGGATGTATCCTGAGTGTAGTGGGGATTTCCGGCATTCGCCAGTTTGAACGTTGGCGATTCCATCGCTACTCGTCCAAGGGATTGTTTGAAAAATACCGGATTGGTTGAATACTGAAGAAACCTTTCCTGCTTTGGTTGATTTGAACACTTTTGATCTATCTAAACTGCTTGAAATCAGGGCATCTTTGGACAAGAACATATCCGAATATAAGAAAAAGCAACTGACGCGGCCCTTAATAAATATATATTCTTGTCTCTCCGCACCCCCTCCAAAAGAAAAAGCCGCACGATAGGCGGCTTTCAAGTCGAGTATTCGTGTGTCTAGAACCCCTTTTCTATTGGCCGCCTCCATCCAGGTAAGCCTGCACCTGCTTCTGCACCTCGGCCCGGAGCTTATCCAGCCCCAGTGCCTTCAGCTCCCCGTTCAGCCTCGTGAACTGGTCTTCCCAGTCCGGAAACTGGCCGGTTTTGAGCTGCTGGACGAAAGGCTCGGCCTTCGAAGCGATATTGGCGAATTCGCCCTTCACACCCGAGTTGTCGAAGGTGAACTTGGCGAGCACCGGCGCGTAGTACGAGTCCGCCTTCGCCGAATATTCGAAGTATCTCTTCGCCGTGTCATCCAGCTCCGTATTCATACGGATCAAGGTCGGGTTCCAGGTCAGTTCATAGCCCGGGAAGGTATAATTCTTGGATTCGGACAGCAGCTTGATGCCCGTGTCGCCTACAGCTTCCCAGTGCTTGCCGGGAATCCCGTGTTCGAAAAGATCGTGATTCTCGCGGGAGGCGAACAGCCAGTCGAAGAATTTCATCGTCCGGTCGATGTTCTCCGAGGTGACCGGGATGGCGATCGAGTTGTTCGACTTGTAGTTTGTACCGATGCTCTGCGGCTTCATCTCCCGCATATTCTTGCGGAAGACGAAGAATTCCAGATCCGCTCCGGCCAGCGTATCCTGCAGCTTCTTGCGGTCTGCGGCGTACGACGACAGCGTGCCGTGGTAGGATGCCGCCTTGCCGGACATGAAGAAGGCCTTTTGGTCCTTCTGGCTAAGTACGTCCTTCTCCAGGTATTTCCGCCACATGGCCCATTTGTCATACTGCGGGAACGTGGTCTTCATCGTGCTGAACGGAGCCGGCAGCTTCGCCCACTCGGAAGCCGGGTCGCCGGCGATGACGACGTTCTTGACCGTTTGGAGATCGTCGGACAGATGCACCAGGTACGGGATGCCGCTCACCAGGATCGGCCGAACGGTCCTGCTCTCGGGCTCGTCCGAGGCCAGGATATCCTGATAGCCGCTGACTCCTCTCAGGGCAAGCGGGGTCATCCCTTTCTCATCGGCAAGCACCCGCTCGTAGAACTTCTGCAGATCCTCGTAGGAGCTGATCGGCGGCATGCCGTATTTCTCCCGGAGATCCTTGCGGAGGTAGATCACCTGGATATCATAGAAGTATTGAGTGAACGGAATCGTATAGATGTGTCCGTCACTGCGTTTGTTTGCTTCCACAAACTCGGGAGAGAACGCTTTCTTGAGTCCCGGGTAAGCATCGTTGTTATAGTATTGGTCGAGGGGTGCATACGCCCCTTGGGGGACGAGCTCCTTGAGATTCATGAATTCCGCATCGAAGACAAAATCCATCTCCTCCCCTGCGGCCATCATCAGCTTGACCTTCTGCTTATGGTCGCTGACCGGATTCCACTCGATACTGAGCTTCGTGTTCAGTGTATCCTTCGTCCGCTTCTCGAATTCCTCAAGCACGAGCGGCAGATCCTTCGGCTGGTCCCCGAACAGCATGCCCTTCAGGGTGACCGGAGGCAGATCCTTGCCGGAAGCGTCTGCGGATCCCGAAGCGGCGGGATCGTCGCCGGCGCAGGCTGCTGTAGTTCCGGCCAGGGCTGCCGTCATCAGGGCTGTCATCAGGCGTCTTATTGTCATGGATGGATCCTCCTTTTGTTCTGACTATGTCGTAGTCTCAGCTTGCAGTTATAGAGCAGATCAGCCTTTGACCGCGCCTACCATTAATCCCTTGACGAAATACCTCTGCAGGAACGGGTACAGGAGCACGATCGGACCGATCGTTACCATCGTTGTCGCCAGCCGCACCGTGATGGCCGGCGGGATGAAGTTCGGAATGGACACATCCGCCGCAATCTGGTTCACATAGTCCAGGTTGTTCATGATCCGCTGGATCAGATACTGCAGCGGGAACTTGTCCGGATCGCTGATATACAGCAGGGCGTCGAACCATTTATTCCAATACCCCAGCGCATAGAACAGTCCTACCGTTGCCAGAGCGGGCAGCGAGACCGGCAGGATGATGCGCATCAGAATGTACGCATCGTTGGCTCCATCCATCTTGGCCGATTCGGCAAGCGACTCATCGATGGAAGCGAAGAAGTTGCGGAGCAGGAACATGTTCCAGGCGCTGATCAGCCCGGGGATGATCAGGACCCAGATGGAATTTTTCATGCCGAGATACTTCGAGATCAGCAGATAGTTCGCCACCAGGCCCCCGTGGAAGAGCATCGTGAAGTAGGCATAGAAGGCGATGGCATTGCGGTACTTCACGGTCTTGACGGAGATGGCATAAGCCATGGCGCTGGTGAAGATCATCGAGAGGGCCGTGCCGGCCGCCGTAATGAAGATCGTTACGCCGTAAGCCTTGTAGATCGTCTGGTCCTGGAAGATCAGCTTGTAGGCCTCCAGGGAGAATTCCACCGGGAACAAGGTATATCCGTCCCTCAGGATGGAGGACTCGGTTGAGAAGGACGAAGACACAACAGCGACAATAGGCAGCAGGCAGTACACCGAGAACAAGGTCAGAATCAGATAGAACGAGAGCTTGAGCAGCTTGTCTGGGATGCTTTCCCGGATCATGGGCAGTCTCCTTTCTGGCAGGGATACGTTAAAAAATAGCGGACTCCGGCGCCGTCTTCTTGGCGATATAGTTGACGGTGAGCACCAGGATGAAGCCGATAAAGGACTGCAGGAAGCCGACCGCCGCCGACATGCCCATATCCCCCAGGTCCATCAGCGCTCGGAAGACATAGGTGTCGATGACGTCCGTTGTCGGGTACAGGGCCGGGTTTCGTCCGATGATCGCGTAGATCAGTCCGAAATCCCCGTTGAAGATCCCCCCGACCGCCAGGATCGTCAGCAGGATCACCGTCGGCTTCAGCAGCGGCAGGGTGATGAAGCGGATTTTCTGCCAGCGGGTGGCCCCATCGATGGATGCCGACTCGTAGATATCGGGGTTGATCCCGGCAATTGCAGCCATGTAAATGATCGCACCGAAGCCGGCCCCATGCCAGATCTTCAGCAGCACCAGAATCGCAGGCCAGTACTGGGGCGAGGAGAGGAAAGCGACCGGCTGTACGCCGATCATCCCGAGGAGCTGGTTGATGAAGCCTCCTTCCGTCGCCACGAAGGCGGTCATGAACATCGCCACGACCGTCCAGGAGAGAAAATGCGGGAAGATCATCACGGACTGGGAGATCATCTTGAACCACGGGCTGCCCAGCTCCGTCACCATGACCGCGATCGCGACCGAAGCCAGGGTGCCGAAGGCGATGAACAGCACATTGAGCAGCACCGTATTCCTGACAATAAGCAGCCAGTCCTTCGAATGGAAAAAGAACTCGAAGTTCTTCAGTCCGACGAACGGGCTTCCCGTGATGCCCTTCACTGCTTTGAAATCCTGGAAAGCAATCACGATGCCGCCCATCGGAACGTAGCAGAAGATAAAGAACCAGACGATCCCGGGCAGCGCCAGGACGTACAGGAATTTATTGCGTATGAGTTCGTGGAAGAATGCGCCCAGAACTCCGCGCTGCTGTCCCGAGAGCTTCTTCTGCAGAAGCTCGGGTTGTTTCATAACCGTACCGCTCATATCCATCCTCCTTCGCATGTCATCTGCTCATGAGCTCAGAATAGGCGATGCCGGCACCATCCGAAAGTGTGGAATCACGAGAAAGACACTGATTTTTGATACCAGAGGTACTTTAAAATCCGACCAAACCCTTTAATTCCTGCCTGCCGCCTCGTCCATCCCCTCGCCGCGCTGCGTTTTACGGAAGTGGTCCGGTGTTCTGCCGCAGTATTTCTTGAAGGAGACATAGAAATAGTTCGTATTCTCGAAGCCTACCATCTCGCCGATCCGGTTCGCCGGAAACTCCGTACGGAGGAGAAGCTCCTTCGCCTTCTCGAACCGGTACTCGCTGAGGTATACATTGATCGAGACGCCGGAGATTTCCTTGAATACGCGTCTCATGTAATTCGTCGATAATCCGCCGACTTCCACAAGAGACTCCACCGTCAGGGTTGGATCGGTGTAATGCTCGTGGATATGGGCCTTGATTCGATCCACGATCAGCCGGTTCTTCCGGGAGGCTTCGCGGTCCCGCTGTTCCACGGCCCGGCCGCAGAGGTCCAGGTACCACTCGCGGATCTCCGTGAGGGTCTCCCACTGGTACAGCCGCTGGCCCAGATAGCCGATACCGAGGCGGAACTCCTCCCCCGCCGCGCCCATGGCAGCCGCTGTGCGTGCGGTGGAGATGAGCAGCTGGGTCAGCAGCAGCATCATCTCCTCATAGGGGGCCCGCTGCAGCAGCGCGGTGTACTCCTCCACGGCGGCACGGGTCCGCGCCAGATCGCCGAGCTTGATGCTGTCCACCACCTGCTTCTCCATAGCGGAGGCATACCCGTCATGAAGCGGCTCGCGCGCCGCCTCAAATCCGGCGGGAATCATGCTCCCTCTGCCGAGCACGAGACGATAGCGCGAAGCATGATAGGCAGAGGTCCAGGAGGCCGGGATCCCGGCCAGATCCTCTGCCCTCGTACCGATGGCGGCTGAAACGCTGAGCTTCAGGTAGTGCGACGCGCTCTGCTGGATAGCCTGCAGCAGCACCGGGAGCGCCTCTTCCCGCGAGGCCTCCGTTTCGCCCAAATCGGAGGATACGATCAGGGTCACGGCATCTTCCGCTTCTTCGAACGCCGTCACGGCCCATCGGCTCCCGCCCATTTCTTCGGCAATATTGCACAGGGCATACTTCAGGAGCGCAAGGTCGGCCGTGCTGTAGGAGGCGGAGAGCTGTCCGTAGGCATCGAGCCGGAGCAGGCACACCTGCAGCGGTCCTTCCGCCAACTGAATTCCGGCATCCTGAAGCTTGCGGGCCATCTCGCCCGCATCCGTCCAGCCGCCCGCGGTCAGCATGCGGAGCGTGTCCCTGCGCCTCGCGGACTGATAACCGGCTGCCCGGACCTGCAGATCCTGCACCTTCTGCTCCAGATAGCTGAAGGCGCCGGAGAGCATGTCCAGCTCGGAGAGCGAGGGCCTTTGCCGGACTTCCCCATGCAGTCTCCGCACGTCCGTGATCAGACGGTGAATCGGACTGTAGATCATCCGGGTGAAGAAGGCGGCGGAGAGCAGCACCACCCCAAGCAGGATGGCGGTCACCCACAGGATAAAGCGCTTGATCTCGTGGACCCGGCCGAGCAGCGTCTCATAATTGATCAGTCCGATGAAGGTCCAGCCGAGACTCTCCGACTTGATATAGAAGGCACGGTGGTCCTTCCCACCGCGTGTGAGCTCCAACGTCCCCTTCCCCATCCGGCTCCCAAGGATCTGCTCTACATAGCTCTCATCCGACAGGTTCCTGTTGATCTGCGTGCTGTCCGAGTGGGAGACGACGGTCCCCTGCCGGTTGATGATCATCGATTGAAAGGAGCGGCTTCCCGTCCCGTTCATCACCATGTTCTGCAGCAGCCGCTGATCCAGATTCAGCACCATCGCCCCGCTGCTCACCCGGTCCTCCCTCGATTGGAGATACACGATGGAGATCAGGTGCTGGTCGTATGCCCTGCCGTTAAGCTCGAATGCCGCACGCCGCGGAATAAAGATGCCCGAACGGTACGGTTCCGTGCTCTCCAGCAGCTTCAGCAGGTCCCGGTCGTAGAACTCGTCGAACGGCCGTACCGTAGACAGGGACGAGAAGACAAGCTTTTCCTGAAAATTGAACAGGTAGACGGAGTGCACCAACGGATTCGAGCTCGCCGCCTCGTAAAGCTTGCTGCCGATCCGCCCCAGCTCGGGCGTACTGAAATTCCTGCCATAGAAGGCCGGCTGAAGCTCCGTGCTGGTGAAGAGGCCCGCAAAGTGGTTGTAGGTCGAATTCAGCAACACACTCGCTGTATTGTAAGACTGCTCAATCGCCCTGTCGGTGGAGGAGGTGATCTCCCCGGTCAGCTGTGCCGATACCCTGGAGGTGACAATGATCGTAAGAACGCCGATCACCACCAGCCCCACCAGCAGGTAGGACAGGATAATGCGGATCAATAACGGTTTGTGGAGCATGAAGGCTTTGATTCGCTGCATGTGCAGTCCCTCCCGTTCACTGAACTGAATGCGGTTACATTTCCGCAGCAAAAACAGCATACCATAGGGCGGCATGCTGTTTTTTAAGGAGCTTGTGCGGATTTTTAAGGAGTTGGAAGGCACTGGAAACCCTGTGATCGGCATTCAACAAAAAAATCAACCTGGCATACAGGCGCCAGTCAGTCCGTAGGCCCGCTTTCTTCCTCCCGCACCATCCCTCCGTCCCTGCTCTCGCGGATCCGGATGCCCAGGTCCTTCCCGTCCCCGTTCATGCCGTGGATCGAGATCTCCTGGACCCGGCCGTCCGTCAGCGTGACGCGGATGAGGTCTGCCGAGAAGGCTTCGGCCGACCGGATGGCCGACGTTCCTTCATGCGGCTCCAGGATGGCGATGAAGGCAGCTTCCCTCCCCTTGCTGCGGATGCTGACCGTCTTCCTCCGTGCCGGATCGAGGCCTGCCGGGTAGTCGCCGCCAAGAACCGACTCGAACGACGCGGCCTTCACGCCGGTCAGGTCGAATACGGCTGCGGCCGGAAGCTGTGGATCGAGCGGCTCGAACGGCAGCGCGGCCGGGTACGGCATGCCTGCAAGGTGCACCGGACCTCCATAATAATCGGTCCCTGCCCCGCTCCCCCTATCCACGTTCTCGTACCGGACGGGGAGCTCGGTCACAGGCAGGCGCCGGCCGTCAGCGAGGATGACAACCGGATCTCCCCAGAACACCGTCTTCTTCACCGACCGGTCGACAGTGACGCGAAGGCGGAGCTCGCGTGTCCCCTCCAGGGGGACGCTGACCTGCCGGGTGCCCAGAATCCAGGCCCCGAACCGGCCCTCGGCCAGAACCTCCCCGTCGCCCGTTACTTCGTAGGTGACGCGCTTGTTCACCGGGTCCGCTTCCGCATACCAGCCCGTCATGACCTCCTGACGCGGGGGCCAAAGCGAGTGAAGATGAAGATGCATCCTGCCCTCTTCATTGTGCAGGATATGCCGGCCGGCGCTGTCATCCCGCTGCCGGTCATAATGGTGGGAGAAACGGACCTTCGCCGGTCCTCCGCACGCATACCAGTCGCAGTCCGTGATGAACTGGCCGGCTCCATACGGATCCCCGTTCATCTGGCCCGTGTGCCGCAGATGCCGCAGCTCCCGGGCTTCGAGCCCCTCGAACCCCTGGTAGTGGTGCAGGGAGTCGAAGGTATGCTCCTCTTCCCCTCTCAGATAGTCGGCCACCACGACATAGTCATCCGTCACGGCTACCAGCCTTCGCTGCAGCACCGGTTCGGAGGATGTCCCCGTATCCCCTTGAGCTCTCGGCACCGGGGGAACCGGCATGTCCCTTCCCTCAATCCAGCCCCGCTCCTCCGGGAACGATTCCGGGTAAGGGGTCTGGCCGCCGTAAGGCGGGTCCATCCACCGGGCCGTCGTCTCCACCGCGCAGGCCTGAAGCATCTCGCCGCTGTGAAACAGCAGCCGCTTCGCTTCCGCCGGCTCCTGCATGCGCTGGTCGACCGCCACCATATTATGGGACAAGGACGCCTGCACCCACATTTTGAACAGGAAGGAACCATAGCCGTACCAGGATGCCAGCGGCCCGTATGCATTCTTCCCGTGGCGCATCAGCGCGGTAAGGGCCGTACGGTCGAAATGTCCGTGATAGCCCCCGTGCGAACCGTACTTGATTACCGCCGTTATCGGGGCGCTGTTCCCTGCGGCATCCCGGCGGGAGCGGAGGATGGCAAGCCCCGTATTGTCGGCACAGGCGGACCTCTCGCTGTGATCGGCCGGCGGCTCGGGCAGCTCGCCGACACCGTACAGGAGGTCCCGCCGGTCCGCGCCCCGGATCACCGAGACATAAGACGGATCCCGCCATACATGGTAGGCGAGGTCGTACCACCGGACCATATCCTTGGCCGTGGAGTCGTTCACGCCGAACAGGATGCCTCGGCCGTCGGTGAACGGGAGCATCGCATCCCACACGTCCTTGACGGTACGGTAGTTCCGGGTGACCGGGCCGAGCTTGTCGAAAGACATGCCGAGGAATGGCCGGTCCGTGCGCTCCGTCCAGGGCGACAGCATCGCGTTCTTCCGGTAGGCAGGGCGGACCCGCAGGTCCTTCAGCCCCAGCCCCCACGGCTCGCAGGCATGCACCAGCCTCGTGAACATATCCGCGAAGAGCACCACATAATTGCTCGCCCCTTCAAAATACCAGCCGTCATCCATAACGCCTGCGGCCACCATGTCCTTGAAGCCCCCGGGCCCGTCGATAAACCGCCGCACCCAGCGCATATCCTGTATCGCCAGCGCGCAGAGCAGCGCTCCGGCCATGCCGCCGGACGGGATGTTGTTCGTATCCCCGTCCGTAATCATCCAGTCCGCCTTCTCGATATAGATCCGGAAGGCGGACTCGATGCGGCGGTGATCCTCTGCCGAGAAGGCACCGGAGTCATGCAGCAGATCGTAGCAGGAGGCGGCGTCCAGCATGAATTCGCCTTCGTGGATAAGTCCCCCGCCGCACACCTTCGGCCCCCGCGGTGTCCGCAGCTCCAGCTCTTCCGCCGCCGCATAGATGTGAAGATACGGGGAATCCGTCGCCGGATACCCGCTCTCCTCATTGGCTAACCGCTTCAGCAGGAGAGCGGCCTTGTCCCGGAACTCCGGCCGGCCGGTGAGCTTCCAGGCCACGGATGCGGCATGGAGGTTGAAGCGTTCGGCAAGCTCGAACGCATAAGGCTCGCCCGCGCCCCGTGTCTCGGGAACGATCCATGCTTCAGCCGTCCGGACGCAAGCCTCCAGCTCCTTCCGCGCCCATGCGTACGTCTGCACATGGCGCTGCACCTCTTCCCAGCCGGCTTCCGTATGAAGAATATACGGATGCGGCATCGCCCTGGCCGTATACAGCTTCAGGCGCTTCGCCCGGCTGGAATCCCCGTTCGGCAGCGCATAGAGCTGATGCTCCTCGCAGCCCCCCGGCGCGATCCCCTCATGCATGACTGCCGTGAATGCCGCCTCTCCCGACTCGCCCGGCTGCAGCAGCAGCATCGCGGGCTCCAGCCTCGTCTCCATGGACTCGTACCCGTACTGCTCGACACCGAGCACCACGGCCTGCCGCTCCTTCGACTCGTTGCGCACGGTGAGATTGTACCGCACCGTCTCTCCCGGCAAGGCGGACCTGGAGAGGCGCTCGGCATGCATCCGCAGGCCTCCCTTGGCTTGTAGCCGGATGCGGCGGATCGGCATGGGTTCCGCCTGTTCTCCGCTCGCGTACCTCACCGTCAGGCCGACCTTGGTGATCAGCCGCCAGAAGGCCGGCGCCGCCCGCTTGGCATCGAACCGCTCGAAGGCGGCTTCCACCGGAGTCCAGCCTTGACCCGTAACGGCCAGCACGGCAGTCGTCACCGGAATATATTCCGGTCGGCCGATGCACAGCGGGTACACTTTCACCGTAAGCTCCACGACAGTACCCGCCGGGACCCACACTTCCAAGGCCAGCGCTTCCCAGGACCTCCAGTCCTCTGCGTGGTCATATTGGAATACGGCTTCCACTCCCGGGCTCACTGCAGCGCTTGGTATGGCGTCATCAGCCGCTTCTCCCACCCGCAGATTCATCCCGCTCCAGGCACGAAGATCTTCGATGCGTTTCATTGGCTCACTTTCCCTTCATCATACGGTGGATGCTCTCCAGTATGCGACCCGCTCTGATTCAGGGGTACTGCAAATTCTGGTGAATACACTGAATGACGAAGGAAGCACGCATCAAAATATAACGATTTCATCAGACTATGGCTAAGCGCCAATTCTTATAAAATAAAAAGCGGAACAGGCCTCTTACGCCCGTCCGCTCTTATACTCATGCGGCAGCTTGCCGAACTGCTTCTTGAACATGTCGCTGAACTGGCGGGCATTGTTGTAGCCTACCGCTTCGGCGATCTCGTAGATCATAAGCTCCGTGTGCAGCAGAAGCTTCACCGCCCGGTTCATCCGCACTTCCGTCAGGTACTGCTTGAAATTCTGACCCGTGTGCTTTTTGAAGAAGGAGCTGAAATAATAAGGGTTCATATAAACCAAGGAGGCCATACTCTCGAGCGTGATATTCTCCTGGTAGTTCCCCTCGATGTAGTCCTTGACCAGCTTCATCTGCTGCGCTTCCTTGGCCCCGCTGCCGGCCCGCAGCCTGCCGAGCATCCCCCGGAGCTCTCCCGTGACGAACCGCTTCACTTCCTCGAACCGGCCGTACCCCTGCATCGTCCGCAGCCAGCCCTGCTGCTCCTGCGCCGAAGCGGGAGCGCCAATGCCCACCTTCTGCAGTCCCTCCATGAGCTCGAAGAGCAGCGTATAACAGCTGGCCACGGCAGCTTCCTTGCTGCCTCCGGCCTCCAGGGCGATCCGCTCGAACAGCTCGCCGAGGATCTCCAGCGCCCCCTCCTCTTCCTTGGCCAGCAGGGACTGCAGCAAGGAATCCTTCAGCCCGCCGCTCCACCCGGAGGCCGAAGCGCCCGTCTCCCGCGGGGGCATCCACTGGTGGGCCCGTCCGGTACCGTCAAAATAACTCGCCTGCAGCGCCTCGCGGGCAGCCAGGTAAGACGCCCGGATCCCTTCGAGCCCCGAAGCCTGCCCCCCTACGCCTACGGTCACGCCGGTCTTCAGATAGCCGCGGATCTTCTCCACCATCTCCTCCGCGAGCTGGAACATATCCCGGCCCGGCGCGTGGTTGACGATGAGGCACAAGCCGTCGGTCCGGCCCAGTACCACGACGGCGTCCTTCTCCTTCACCAGCTCCTCGCACAGATTCGTGACGGCGAACAGCAGCAGTCGCTTCTCATGCTCCTCCCAGCTTCCGGAGTGATGCTCCTCGAGCTCCAGCTCCAGAGCGGTATAGCAGGGGAACGGCAGCTCGGCCTTCAGCTTCCCGAGCAGCCGCTTCGCCTCCTCCGTCCGGATCTCCCCCCTGGCAAGGCGGTCGAAGAGCTCCTCGACCTGGGAACTCATATCCTTCTGTTCATAGACCGCCAGCCTGCCCTTCGTGCCGAGCTCCTCCGTCTCCTCCCGGACCAGATGGACGGCTTTCCCGATGGCGGCTAGCAGGGCGTCCTTCTCGATCGGCTTCACCAAATAGTCGACCGCCCCGTAAGCAATCGCATCCTTGGCATAGGCGAAGTCCTGGTAGGCGCTGACGAAGATCACTTTGGTCCGGAGCTTCCGCTCGTTGACCCACTTGATGACATCGATGCCCGTGCCGTCGGGCATGCTGATATCCGTGATCACCAGATCCGGCTTCTCCTGTTCGATCAGATCCATCAGCCCTTGGCCCGTCCAGGCCTCCCCGACGATGCGGACCCCGAGCTCTTCCCAGGGGATCAGCTTCCGGAGCCCCCGGATGATGACCGGCTCGTCATCCGCCAATATGGCGTTCAGCATCTGCATTCCCCTCCTTCTGATAAGGCAGCGTCATCCGTATGGATGTCCCGATATGGCGGCTGGAGCTCACTTCGATCCCGAAGTTCCCTCCATACAGCCCCTGGATGCGGTCATGCACATTCTTCAGACCGATGCTCCCGAACTCGCCTGCCGTGCGGCTCCCGAGCTTGCTCCGGACCTTCTCGAGCGTCTCTTCGGTCATACCGACTCCGTCGTCGTCCACGGTTATGCAGAGAAGCTCCCCGGGCAGCAGCTCGGCCGTAATGCGGATATTCCCCTTGCCGGATTTCGGCATAATCCCATGATAAACCGCGTTCTCGACCAGCGGCTGGATGGACAGCTTGGGCACCGCCGCACCGAGCAGGCCGGCGTCGAACCGAAAATCGAGCGAGAGCCGGTGCTCGCCGTACCGGTACACCATCAGGCGGAAGTACTGCTCGATATTGCTTTTTTCGTCGAGGAGGGTCACGGTCTCCTGTCCGTAATCCAGCACATATTTGAGCTGATGCGACAGCGAGAGGATCATGTCGCCGACCTCCTGGTCATCGTTGGCCACGGCGCTCATTCGGATCACTTCGAGCGTGTTGTACAGATAATGGGGCCGGATCTGGCTCTTCAGGGCGCTGAGCTCCGCCTGCTTCTGCTTGATCTGCGCCACGTACACCTCGTCGATATAGCTCTGCAGCCGCACGACCATCTTGTTGAAGCCGCGGCCGAGCAGCCCGATCTCGTCATCCGTCTTCACCGTCACCCGAGTGTCGAAGTTCCCGGATTCCACCTTGGTCATCTCGCGGGTAATGGAGCGGATCGGACCTGAGAAGCGCCTCGAGAACAGGAGCGCGACGATGAGCAGCGAGACGGCACACAGCAGAATCACGACCAGGACGGTATTCATCATCTGGGTGACGGTCCGGAACAGCTCTTCCTTGTAGATTTCCCCGACGACCTTCCAGCCGTTCCCTGCGATCTCCCGCTCGGTCCGCAGGTATTCGCCGGACTCGGCAGGCGTATAGACCTGTCCGATCCGCTCCGACCGGTTGCTGTACAGCACATTCCCGCTGCCGTCCAGCACATACACCGTATCCTTCGGATTCAGCGCCAGCTGGCCGAATATCTCGTCGAACGCCCCCATCCCCACATCCATATAGAGCGTACCCACGATATGCTCCTGCAGGCCGGCCATGGAGATGTCCAGGAGATTGCGTGCGAAGGTCATGACCGGAGGGTTCGTCCCGGTATGGTAGGTCTGCTTGTGGGACGGGAAAAAGGCCAGATTCCTGCTGTCTTGAAGCAGCTCAGTTTTCCATTCGGGGGCCGGGAACGAAACCCGGAAATCCATGCTTTTGTTCTCCTTGGTCAGCCGCTGGGTCGTGCCGTCCGGGAACACGAAGAAGATATTCTGCAGGTAGCTGTCCGTATACAGTACTGTGCGGAGGAAGTCGTCCACCGTGGAGGCCAGCCGGTAATCCCCCGTCTTCTTCTGGGCGGAGATCGCTTCCCCGAGATGACCGTACCTGCCCTCGACTCCGTACGAATACATCACCTTGGAGATATTATTGTACTTGGCGTACATGTCGTCGACGTTACGTCCGGCGTACAGCAGCATTTGTTCATAGTTGTTGACCGTGTACCGTTCCATGTAGCCGCTGAAGGTGTTGAGCGACAGATAGCTCAGGGCCAGCAGCGGAAGAAGTCCCACGAGAATGAAAGACAAGGTGAATTTGGCGAAAATGCTTTTGCGCAGACGCGAGAAGGTCGACCTGTACACGGGGTTCCGCTCCTTGTAAGCATGTCATTTGTATTATCATAGCAGGTTCCGGCGGACTTACCTACCGTTTCGGCCGGATTCCAGCAGACTCCAGCACGGTTCGGCCGGACGGCTGCTCACGCGTCTCTTAAGCATACAGGAAAGTCCCTGCAGGCATGGCTGCAGGGACCTGCTATAGGGAACCGTACTGCGCACCCGCGCTGAGGGGATGATGCTCCGCGGGTTCGCATGGTTCCCTTACGTCACTTTACGTGCTCCGTCCGGCTTACCAGTAGGGCTTCCAGTTCTTCAGCACGCGGACCAGCGCTTCGAAGTAGAAGTAATCGCCCCAGATGCAGCATTCGTCGATGCCCATCCCCCGCGGCTTGTTGTAGACCGCATGCTTCAGCACGCCGTTCGAGTGCGGCAGCTCCGCCGTCGTGAAGCTTCGCCCAAGCGAAGCGAGGATCTCCAGCGCCCGGTCCTCATATCCGCGCTTATCGGGATCGGCAGCCGGCAGATGCTTCGTCAGCTCGAGCATGGCGCACACCGCAATCGCCGAAGCCGAGCTGTCCCGCTCCTGCTCCGTGCCTTCCGTGAAGACGAGATCCCAGTAGGCGACGCCGTCCTCCGGAAGACGGGTGAGGAAGTAATCCGTCAGCCGCTTGGACAGAGAGATCATCGATTCATCCCCGGTATAGAGATAGCTCAGCAGGAAGCCGTACATCCCCCACGCCTGGCCTCGGGCCCAGCAGGAATCGTCCGCATAGCCCTGATGCGTGCTGCCGTGCTTCGGCGCCCCGGTCTCGACATCCATATAGAAGGTGTGGTAGGTGGTGTCGTCCTCTCTGACAATGTACCTGGCGGCCTGCGCCGCATGAGTCCTCGCATACTCGGCATAATGCGGCTCACCCGTAACCTCCGAAGCCCAATAGAGGAGCGGCAGGTTCAGCAGGCAGTCGATGATCATGCGTCCGCACTGCTCGGGGTCGTTCAGATCGCCCCATGCCTGAATGATGCCCGCTTGGGGAAAGTAGCGCGCCGCAAGCAGATCCGCCGCCTTGAGCGCGGTCTCCTTCGCCGTTTCACTGCCGGTCCGTCTGTACTCGGCCACCGCAGAGAGCGAATACAGGAAGCCGAGGTCATGCGTCTGCGTCTCGATTCTCTCCTCAATGCGCTTTCGGTAGCTTGCAAGCTGGTATTCCGCCGCCTCCCTGTACTTCGCTTCGCCGGTCAGGTCGTAAGCCAGCCAGAGCATGCCCGTCCAGAAGCTTGAAGTCCATTCGATGTTATCGATGGCGGGATATACGTCCCCCTCGCTGGCCGGTGCCGGGTAGGTATCCCGGAATACCGGCAGATTGCGGTCGATCACCTCCAATACGAAGCGTGCCGCCTTCTCAAAATCCGCCCGGGTGGGGCTTGGGTCGTTCCCCGCTCCGCCTGTGCGGCTGTCCTTCATCTCCGTCTCCATTTTCTCTTTGCTCCTCTCCGTCTATCCCTGATCATCCGCCTGAGCCGGACGCCTTACGGCTGAACCCTCTCCCAGCCGACGATGCGGTACTGCTCTCCGGCATATCCGCCCTGCCGCTCCATCTTCCCGGCCGCGCCGCCGTTCCACGTCAGCTTCACCCAGTTGTAGGAGCCGTCACGGTAAGCAAAGGTGCTGCCGTCGTCTTCATACAGGTGAAGCTCCCCGGGCCGGTCACCATAGGCTCGGATTGTGAGATCGAAGGACGCATCGTCCGGGACGCTCGTCTGCGGCACGGCAAGCGGCAGGAGCGTATGGTCCTTGACGAAGACCGGAATGCGCTCCAGCGCCGGCTGCACGCTGTAAGTCCGCCCGCCTTCATAGGCTTCGCCCGTCCAGAAGTCCCGCCAGCGGCCGCCCGGAAGATAGACCTCTCTGCCGGATGTGCCTGTCACCAGCGGGGCCACGAGGATCGAGTCGCCCATCATGTAGGCGTCGTCGATGCCGTACGTGTTCGAATCCTCCGGGTAGTCCATCACCAGCGCCCGGAAGGGAGGCCGTCCTTCGAAGTGGTACCTCGCGAAGCTCGTGTACAGATACGGAATGAGCGACATGCGCAGCTCGAAGAGGCTTCGGCACAGGTCCCTGAGAGTCTCATAATCTTCGAAAAATTCGCCTCCCACGTTCTTCTCGCGGTCGGTCTGCATCCATGGGGGATTCGGGATGCGCCAGCAGTTCAGCAGCGCAAGCGGCGAGAAGATGACGGTCTGGATGCGCCGGACCAGATCCTCGGCCGAATCCGCCTGCCGGACCTCCGGCGACCAGAGCAGCCCGGAGAAGCCGCAGTTCACCACACCGCGGATGAAGACCTTGTGGTTGTAGAGATCGCTGTACAGCACGAACGGCTGAGGCGCCGCCAGTGCCCCGGAGGCCCGGACCTGCGAGAAGGTCCGCCTGCCCGCCGCTTCGAAGGGAGCCGCAATGGCCGACTGGTACAGGGTGCCGAGCTGGTTGTGCATCTGCTCCCCGTCCATGCCCGACGGGAAGTCCGCCGTATCGGGGAAGGACCAGTTCGAATGCACGTAATCCGAGCTGTCGCACTCGTCCAGCTTGAAGCCGTCGATGCCCTGTTCGACGAATTCCCGGAGATGATACGCCGAGAAAAGGTCCCGGGCCTCCTCCACCGAGAGGTCGGGGACGAGTCCTTCCCACACCTCGTCGCTTCCCGAGTGGGGCAGCAGCCCCTCATACATCGGGGAGGTCGGGTGCACGAAGAGATGCTCCCAGAGATTGACCTTATAGCCCATCTCCCGCAGCCGGCCGAGCATGGCCTGGCGTCCCGGGAACCGGCCCTCGTCCCAGACGAAGGAGCAGGAGTACGCCCGGGTCTGCCAACCGGGCTCGAAGCCGAACACGTCGACCGGCATCCGGTCCCGGCGGAACCCTTCGGACAGACGCACCACGTCCTCGGTCCGGGCCGCGCTGTAAGCGCGGTACCAGACCCCGAGGCCCCAGGCCGGAGGCAGGCAGCCCCCGCCCGAGAACAGATTGTAGCGCTGCACCGCCTGCAGCAGGTCCGGCCCTTCGAAGAAATACACGTCGATGCCTTCGGCTGCAGGCACATCGACCAGAACGGACCGGTCCCCCTGCGCCGTCTGGTAGCCGTACAGCTCGATCTCCGAGGTGCCGACCTCCTTTTTCTCGTTCCGGCGGTGCGCGGAAGCTCCCTTCGGGAGATTCGTGCCGCAGTAGAACGCGGCATACCTCGCGGTATCTACGAGCACACCGTAGCCTGCCGTCGACACATAGAACGGCACCGGCGCATGGCTGTCGCCCGTATCGGCCACAGGATCGCTGTTCACGCGGATGACCTTCTTGCGTCCCGTATGATTGATGCGGTGCAGCTGCAGACCGAAGCCGTAGATCTGCTCCTCCGCCCCCAGCGGAAGCTCGATCCGGATGCCCCTGCGCGTGCGCTGCACCCCAATGTCTTCCAGCGGAATCGGCGGCTCTCCGCCGCAGATCAGCTTCTCCAGCGCCTCCTGACGGATCTCATGATCCCTGAGACTTACCGGCGTATGTTCTTCCGGCTGGCCCCAGCGCAGCTTCCACACTCCATTTGCAATACGTTCCATGGCACTTCCCTCTTTTCCCGGATTCGGAGGAAGATTTCCTCCAGGTTTGCCCCTATTATAGCCCTCGCCCCGCAGAAATGGAGTGCGGTTATTTAAGAGGAACCTGCGCTTTTTTAATGGATCTCGCCTCTCCCTCACTTTCGATTCCAAAATAAAAAAATTCCCCCTCGGATCGTTGATGCACCCAAGGGGGGACTGTGATAGAACCAGAGCAACAATTGGCACAGATTCTCCTGGAGATTAAAGCGTCTCGTGCTCCCTGTATTCAAAATAATCGAAGTCCGCATGAAGCGCCGTTCCCCTGAGATCCTGCACGCAAACGCCCGCCATCGCCCCGGTGAACGAAAGCTTCCGTTGATACTCGTCCGCGAGCTGTCCGGTGTACAGCGCCGGCCCTATGGATTTCCAGTCACTGCCGTCCCCGGAATAGGAGAACCGGGTGTTCTCGTTGTCGATCACCGCCCGGAGATAGCAGCGCCCCCAGCCTTCGACCGATACGTAATCCTCCGCCTCGTCGTACTGCCCCCGCTCGCTTGTTACTACAGCCAGATGCTTGCCGTACGTTTCGTCATGCGAGATCCGCAGGTAGAAGTGGTCCTGCTCGTCATAATAGAGCACGAGACCGGCCATCTGCGTATAACACTCCGGCTCGAACTCTACACAAGTCTCCACCGAGCAGCGGAAGCTGCCGATCCGCCGGGCGACCAGGCTCTGACGGTGCCAGGAATTGAGCGATTCGCGCCCGGTGAGCCGCAGATACCCCGGCCGGGCGGTAAGGGACAGCCAAGAGTCGTCCGCCGGCACGCGCAGGGTATGCCAGTGGACGCCAAGCTCGGCAGTGCCGAATTCATCGCGTGCCGGCTCCGCCGGGAACGGATAAGGGGGCAGGTCGGGGGCAGGCGCTTCGAGTTGGGGCAGCCGTCCGCCGGCGGCCAGCCGCAGCCATCCATCCTCGGTCCAGACGACCTTCTGGATCGCCGTTTCACGGCCGAGAGGGCTCAGCCCGCTGCCATCCGGAAGCTGCCGGCTGCAGATATGCACCATGTACCATTCGCCGTTTTGCGTTTCGACCAGGGACCCATGGCCTGCCTTCTGCAGCGGATATTCCGGATGTCCCGCTGTTGTGAGCACCGGATAGTCCGGGTCCACTTCGTAAGGGCCTGTAATGGATCTGGAGCGCATCAGCGTGGCCGCATGGTTGATTCCGGTCCCCCCTTCCGCCAAGAGAAGATAGTAGTACCCGCCGCGCTTGTACACCATCGGCCCTTCCGTCACCCCGAGATCCGTCCCTTCGGTGACCTTATGAACAGGCCCGATCAGCTTGCGTTCGGCCACGCTGTATTCCTGCATGACGATGCCGGCGAACCGCTTCTTGTTCTTCCGGAAGTCCCACTGCATGTTGAACAGCCATTTGCGGCCGTCTGTGTCGTGGAAGAGAAAGTGATCGAAGCCGCTGGAATTGAGATAGACCGGATCGGACCAGGGACCCGTGATGGAAGGAGCGCTGACGATGTAGTTATGCAGATCTTTATACACGCCCCGGCGTGCCTTCACATCCGTAATGCACAAGTAAAACGTGCCATTGTCATAGCTGAGCGCAGGTGCCCAGATCCCGCCCGAGCTGGGAGCTCCAAGCAAATCCAGCTGGCTCACCCTGTCCAGCGCCCGTGTCAGTGTTCTCCAATGAACGAGGTCCTTGGAGTGATGGATGACGACACCCGGGAACCACTCGAACGTCGAGGTGGCGATGTAGTAATCGTCTCCGACCCGGAGGATCGAAGCGTCAGGCTGGAAACCGGCGAGAATCGGATTGGCTATATTTCCTGTTGACATGAGGAAGGAATCTCCTTTCGGTTACACGGCTTGCCTTTTTATCCCTTCGTGGCTCCCGCGGCGACGCCCTTGACGAAGTATTTTTGCAGTGCAATGAACGCAATCAGCACGGGAACAATCGAAATGGCCGTTCCCGCGAACACCATATCCCACTGCGAAGCCATCTCGCCGACGAATTTGAAGATCTCGACGATCATCGTCTTCGGCTCCCCGGAAGGGAGGACGAGCATCGGCATCAGGAAGTCATTCCAGATCCCGAGGCCGTTCAATACCACCATACTCGCCGTGCAGGGCCCGAGCAGCGGGAATACGATCCGCCAGAAGATGCTGTAGCTCGAGCAGCCGTCAATCGAAGCCGCTTCTTCGATCTCCCTTGGAATCCCCTTGATGAAGCTCGTATAGAGCAGAACGCCGAAGCCCACTGAGCCGGAGATATAGATGAGGATCGGCGCGCCCAGGGAGCCGTACAGACCGAGCATCTTCATCTCCTTGAAGAGCGGAATCATATAGACCTGGAAAGGAATCATCATCCCCGCCAAGAAGTACACGTAGGCGGCATTCGTCCACTTCTTGTTCGTCCGTTCAATCGCATAGGCCGCCATCGGAATCACGGCGATCATGAGCACGATGGAAGTGAGGGTCAGAATGACGCTGTTAACCATCGCTTCGGGAAAATCCGTCTTCGTCCACAGGTACTTGAAGCTGTCGACATAGAAGCTCTTCGGGAACGAAACGGCATTGCGGAGAATATCCCCGTTGCTCTTGAAGGCCGAGATGAGACTGAAGTAGATCGGGAAGAAGAAGAGGACGGCCAGGACCAGGGCTGCGGCAAACAGCAGAATGTCAAACAACTTGTTCCGGGTTTTCATGCTACATCTGCACCTCTCTCTTGCGGAGAATCCGAATCTGGAGCAGGGACACGATCAGGATCAGCAGGAACAAAACCAGGGAAAGCGCTGTCCCGTAGCCTTGGCGGAGCTCGCCGAAGCCGACCTTGTACACGATGTAAGTTAACGTCTCCGTGGCAAATCCCGGGCCGCCGTCGGTCATCACCGCGATCTGGTCGAAGATCTTGAGCGAGGCGATCATCGACAGCATGACGCAGACCGTCATGGCACCGGCGAGCAGCGGAAAAGTGATATGGCGGAACTGCTGCCACCGGTTCGCTCCGTCGATCGCCGCAGCCTCATGGAGCTCGGCCGGGATCCCCTGCAGGCCGGACCAGGTAAATAATCATGTAATACCCCGAGGACTTCCACACGGTAGTAATAATGATCGCGAGCAAGGCATATTTCGGATTACCGAGCCAGTCGATCTTCAGGGAGCCGAGGCCCATTGTATCCAGCAGCTGGGTCAGTACGCCAAAATTATAGTTCAGGATGATCGTCCACACGAAGCCCATGACGATCCCGCTGAGCAGGACCGGGAAGTAGAACACGCTTCGGAACAGGTTCCGGAACCAGCGGACCTGATCCACCACGATGGCCAGCGCGATGGCCGTGATATTCTCCAGAATGACCAGCACGACAGACAGAATCAGGGTATTCTTCAGGGCATTGTGCACCCGCTCGCTGTGCCACATCTCCACGAAGTTGTCGAAGCCGATATATCGGATGTCGTCGCTGACACCGTCCCATGAGGTGAAGCTGAGGTAGATACTGCTGAATGTCGGCACGATCACGAACAAGGTATACAGCAGAAACGAAGGCAGAATAAACAGTACGGAAAATGTGATCCAGGGTCTTTTTTTCTTCAGTGTCATGGTGCCGGCTGCTCTCTCCGGGCTTGCCAGGTTCATTGCCATGCTCTCTCACTCCTATCCGTCCGGCTGAAGAAGGGACGCCTCCGCAGCTGCCCCGCGGAAGCTCTCCCAGCCTCTATATGAACTTGCTCGATCCTACTTCTTCATGGCTTTGACTTCGTTGTCCCACTCGGCATCGGCCTTCTTCATATATTCGGGCCCGAAGTCGCCCTTGGTCAGCCATTCCTGCGCCATCTTGTAAAACCAGTTGCGGAACTGCGGCGGAATCTGATTCTCGCCCCAGAAGCCGTTGATGTGCAGCGACTTCTTCACCTGCGGATCCGCCATCATGTCGATGACTTCCTTCATCTGCGGCAGCGCTTCGTACGCTACCTTCTCCTTGGTCGCCGGAATGCCGTTGACCGCCTTCAGATACTTGCCGTACTGCTCTTTGCTGAAGAAGAACCGGATGAACGTCTTGATCGTCGCCGTCTTCTCCGCATCCTTCACGACATTCGAAGAGAGCGCCCAGCCCTGCGGCTGCGGAAGTCCCACCACGTTCACCCCGCCCTGCCGGTCCGGAACCGGATACCATCCGAAGTCGAAGTTCGGGTCCGCCTGCTTGATCTGGTCGAACATCCAAGGTCCGGAGAACAGGCCCGCTGCCTTACCTGTTACGAGCATGGAAGCGGTCTGGTTATCCGCTGTACTCAGATACCCTTTGTCCACGTACCCCTTGGTGAACAGGTTCGTGAACTCCTGCATCGCCCTCATCGGTCCTTCGTCCGTGAAGCTCACCTTGCCGGCCGTGCGCTGCGCGTTCCAATCCGGGTTCTTGATGAAGACTTCGTCGATCAGGAACTTGTTGACCCAGAAGCCCCAGTGGAAAATATCCTTACCGCCGACGACGATCGGGGACACGCCTTTGGCCTTCAGCTTCTCCATGGCGGTTATGAACTCCGCATAGGTCTTCGGCTCCTCCGTAATGCCGGCGTCGGCGTACATTTTCTTGCTGTAGATCATCCCCTGCGGCACAGGCAGGGCGATCGGGGCGACATAGGATTTGTTATTCACCTGTGGAATGCTCTCGAACAAGCCCTGAAGGTCCGCAGGCAGCTCCGCAATCTTGCCCGCATCCGCAAACAGCTGCGTATCCCGCATCTCCACGAGGTCCGGGAATTCGCCGACAGCATCCTTGGTCTTCAGCCAATCGAGGTAAGCGGCCGATCCGCCCTCGCTGATATTCTTGATCTTGATGCCTGGGTTCGCTTTCATAAAGGCGTCAACGGCGTCCGCCATGGCCTGCTTGGTCGCCGGGTCGCCCGTTGCGTAGCCCAGGGTGAAGGACACTTCTTTCTTTGCTGGATCGGCGGTGCCTGCCGCCCCCTCGTTCTTCTCCGTGCTGCCTCCGCATGCGGTCAGCACCAGGCTGAGAGCCGCCGTGCCCGCCAATACTTTCAGGAATGATCGCTTGTTCATGTGGTAAGAACCTCCCTTTCGTCTATGCTCTAAGGTTACCATAGGGGTATTTTGGTTCAAATGCGTTTTTTTAAGCGCGATATGCGGGTATTTAAGAACCTTCATGCGGATAAGAAATAAATGAAATACTCTATGTCATCTCAGAAACCCATACATCGGGACATGGGGCGGAATAGGTATGGGGTTCCAGCCGCTGTTGAAGCCGTGTCTCGACGGTCCTATACCGCCGACACGTCAAACGCATAAACCCCTTGGCTCGCCGATGATTCAGCGAGCCAAGGGGCTTGGAGCGTGTGGATTAATTCACAGCTTCGATTTGGATCCGGTCCAGCACGAACTTATCCGACGTGCCTCCGACATATACACGCATCGTCTGCACTCCGGCACTTAACTGCACCTGGTCCGCTGCGGTGTGAGCAGACCACGCCGTCCAGCTGCCCGTTGCCGGGAGCGCGGTTGGACCTCCCGCATCCGTGCCGTTGAAGGCGAACTTGACCGCTCCGCCTCCGCTCGGGGAAGCGTAGCTGACACGGACCTTGTACTTGCCCGTGACCGGCACGAAGACCGTGTACGTGTACCATTCGCCGGCATCCAGGTCGGTCAGCGCATATCCTCCGGTGGACACGGACTGGATGTCGACGCTGTCACTGCGGTACTGCCCGCTCGAGTTGCCGGCGGACAGGTCGTGATACGTCCGGCCTTCGCCGCTCGCCGGGAAGTGGTCGTAGTTCTCGGCTTCGACCGTCCCCGGCAGCACATGCACGCCGAAGCTCGGCACACCGCCCGCGAAGCCCTTCACCGGATCACCGGCCACTCCTGGCGGCCGGCGGAACGTCAGCGCTCCCCAGCCGGGATGGTCGAGGCTGAAGCCGGTTTTCTCATATCCGGACTTGCTGATGGCCACATCGCGCGACCGTTCCGTCCAAGGGGCCAGGCTGCCCTGCCCCATTCTCACCTGGAAGTGGGCTACCGCCTGCTCGTAGACCGGCCGTTTGCCTGGGAAGTCACCCCGGCTCACCCTGACAAAATCGCTCTCAAAATGCGGATTCATCATCTTGGAGAACCACCGCCCGGTCCGGTCCGTCCGCTGAATGAAATTGTCGGGCTCCCATGGGCCCGGCTGGTCTGGGAAAGAGGCAATGTAGGACGTATTGTACTTCGCCATAAACTCAAAGCCCTTCAAGAGCCGGTTATCCAACGAATTCCACACGTCGTCACCCTGGTTCCAGGCCACCTCCGCTATGCCTGCCGCTGTTCCTACGCCGAGGAAAGCATGCTGCTGGTCGCGCGAGCTCTCCTGGTTCTGGCCGTTCTCCCAGATGTAATGCTGGAGAACCCCGTTATAGCCCCAGTCCGCCGTGGTGCTTTGGCGGTTCGCCTGGAACGTATCAAAGTACATGTTGGTCCCGAGCTGCGTTCCCGAAGTCGAGGGACCCGGGGTATAAGGCAGATCGTCCGGTCTGTGGGGCAGTCCCTTGAAATACCGCAGCGCCCTGTCATACATGGTGCGGTTGTCCAGGAAGACCCCCATTGAAATCATCGCTCTCCAAGCGAGGAGATCCTGGTTCCCGTGACGCCCCGGATCGCCGTTGTATATTCTCCAGTAGAAGGTTCCGTTGTTCTGGGTGACGCTCGAAGGCACGCCTGTCGTGGAATACCCGGGATATACCAGCATATCTTTGAATTTCTGAAGGTCTGCGGGCGCCCACCCGCTGTAGGTGCTCTTGATAATCTCCGCCGCTTCGACCAGCTTCCAGGCAAATAAGCCGGCGTTCAAGGCTTCCGTGCCGCCGCCGGTCACCTCCGTCAGGCTGCTCCAGGTGTTGAATATTTGAACCGCCTTGTCGGCATGCCGCGCATCTCCCGTAATCGCCCACATCAAGGCATTGAGATAGGCGGCGGTGACATCGGATTCGAACTCGGACCCATGAAGTCCTCCCCTGTTGACGGACGTCCAGCTGGGATCCCCTTTCACGGTATAGAGGTAGCTGGATTTGGCGTCCGCCTTCAGTTCGTTGAATGAAGTAAGATACGGTTCGACCCCCGCCTGCACCATGTATTTCATGCGGTCAAGGTCGGACTGCTTGAACAGGCCTCCCGGATGGACGAACGGTGCCGGCGCGGTGCTCGCGGTACCTGTGGTCACGGCCAGCACCGGGATATTCGTGCCGTTCTCCTTGCTGTAAAACTCAATGCCGGCATCGCTGCTCAGCACCGGATCCTTGATATAGAGGCTCGCCGTCTTGTCCCCCGCATGCTCTCCTTTGATGTAGGGGGTCACATCGAACTCCACCCACCCAGGGGAGGTGATGACCGCAGCCCCAACCTGGCTGCCGTAAGGAGGCCTGCTGCTGTACGTAAGACCATTCTCCGTCCAGTTGTCGGTAGAGACCGCATAGACGGAACGGCTGACGCTCGCAGATCTGTTCTTGACGTACAGCTTCAGCTTGGCCGAGGTGATCGTCCCCATGATCCCGCTGAGGTCGAACTTCAGATAAGCACTGCGGTCATTCACTGCGGCCTGCTTTGTTACCATCGAAGCCGCCTTCCCATAATTCACCGCTGCCGCTTCGCTGCTGACATAGCTGTCTGCGGCGGGATTCAGATTCAGAACCGCTGCGGCTCCTGCGGCAGGCTGTGTGTTCACGGGCAGGAAGATCGTGGGAAGCAGCACCGCGCACATCCCCAGAATGACACTCTTTTGCGTTTTTGTACCTTTTTTCGTCATGGAGAACCTCCGGATATGAAAATAGTCATTCACTCTCAGCACAAAGTAAGCGTTTTCCGATTGTTGTGTAATAACCCTCCTTAAGTTGCAGCCCATTCGGCCTGCAGCTTTCTTCAAGCTCTCACCTCCTGTAGATCAACCCTTTCGTTGCATGGTCAGCTTGGACGGAACCCTTCGCCTCCTCTCTTGGGGCAAACATACCACGGCAGACGCCCCGATCCGGAGTGTAAAAAGTAACGATCCAACCACCTCGTAACTAAACAGGCGTGTAATCCTTACCAAAATCTCTCCGGCATGAAGAAGACCGCCTTCCTCCCGGCATGCCAGGGTAGAAGGCGGTTCATAATGCTTCGAACGGTACGCAAGGTCCTTTCTTCAAAGCATGCTCATGAACAGTGCCTATAGTCCTTGAGCTTATTTTTCTGACGGCTGCCTTGAAGGTACCTATTTTCGCAATGGCCGTCATGCAGCCGACGATAATCCCCTGGCTCTTCGGATATGATTTGGTGAAGGCATCGCCGCAGTCTCCACCCGTTCATCTAAGTCCCCCATAGCGTCAAGCCCTGCTAATAAGGCTAAATGGGCGCCTGATGAGTCGCCACATATACTTATAGAACTTATATCCATTCCCGCGCAAGGCTGCCGAATCATTCCGCCACCCAATGCTTTATTTAGGGGTCCCGAGCCTTCCGTATTTTTTGGTGAGTCCCCTCCGCTGATTCTTTCCTCGAGTCCTTGAATTCGCTAAGCATTCTTCCAAATGTGCGTCTTATCTCTGGCAGCTTACTAGGCCCAAAAGGAGTAGAATCACCAGCATCGTCACCCAGCCGCGCCGGTAGCCATCGCACGCCTCCGCTCCAGTAGAGTTTGCTGATTGGGTGGAAGTCCGGCCATCGCGGGAACACCTTCGGAGGGACAGGATCATGTAAGGGAACAACCAAGTCCTTGCTGGCAACGGTGAAGACCGGGTCCGCATATTTTTCTCGAAGGAAAACCGAATGGATGATGGGCGGGCAACGATCGTCTGTATGTAGTTAGGGAAGGGAACGTGGGAAACACGTTTATCGGTGGGCATGGGGTTGATCGTGTTTTCCCAAGGATGACGGCCATCTCGCGACGTTCCGCTCTGCGCTCAACCGTATCCTCTACTGCCTTATCCCGACGTGTTATAGCTCGGAGTCCATATCTCCCGCTCCTTGCAGTTAAGAGAACGCTGTCATGCGAGGAAATCAAAAAAAATGGCACTACCGAAAGATGCCCAGCAGCGCCAAATAACTTACTCTTTTTTTGTCTTGATTAGATCCATAATAACTACAACTAATAGTAGAAAAACAGAGTACCAAAAGGACCTAACATAGCTCGGTTCCGGAAAAATAAAATATGTTGCAATGAAGTTAATAAGAAAAAAAAAGAATGTACTTCACATACATCATTATTTTTTATCATTCCTGTCTCAGAAAGAAGGCTCTACAATAGAGGATCTTCTTGCATCGGTACCATACGGACCTCCAGTACCATCTGCATTCTTAGTTAGGCTGCGGTAAGTAGCAAGTAGCGCTGAGAACATCGACCAAAGTAAAAGAACCGCATCTTATGAAATGTACCTCCAATGGCTAGACAGTGTTGTCTAATTATTAAAGTTCATTTCACTTAACACGGTTCCCTTGCTTAATTCTTATTGTCCACCTGTATGTGAAGCCCAAACAGGATATGGGCTGCTGCTTGCCGATGTATTATAGAGAACTAGATTCCCATCATCTTGAACGACCAACCTGTCTCCATAAAGATTAGTGGGGACATTCCCCTGACCATACCACATCGTACTGAATGCTTTATTATCTGACTTCCAAAACGCGTAATAAGTTACATCATCGATTATTTGAATTGATCCGTTATACAATTCTAAAATCTCTGGATAGGTATAAAATTGAAAACCTTGGAAAGTCGTCAAATATTTACGAGCCCCAGCAGTACCTGATTGCCAGAGCATCGTAGTATTATTCTTATAAAGTACAAGGTTTCCATCGGTCTTAAATTGCAGAGAATAAACTCCGTTATTCGACTGTAACGTCTGCCCTTTACGAAGTGTTTCACCATTAACAAGAGTGTTCTTTGCAAAAGCTGCAGAGACGATGGAGAATTGAAGCATCAGTGCCGCAGACAAAATGAGTGTGAACTTTTTCATAAATAACCTCTATCCTTTTGTATTTTGTCACTTGGATAATATATATCATATTTTTTTAAAAGTTCACTATATTTTACATTTTTTTGACTATTAAGATTGGATTAATTCAACCGGTCAAAGCGAGCCTTTTGGTGAATCAGTATAAAAAAGGGAAAATCGACACATGTACGTTTCGAACGGAACGGCCGCGGTAATTCTGTTTGAAGATTTCCGTGCACACCTCATAAATCTTCGTCGTGACATTCGTGGCTGCATGGATCGTGTGTGCGCGGCTGCCCCCCCTCCCCCTTCGTCATGGCTATACCCGAAGCCTAGGGAGATCGTTCACGTTCCGCATGCGCTGCGTGACCTCCTTCGATCTGGTCAAAGACACCGTAAGCACTTCATCCCCCATGTAATCTCGCATGAGCGTAATTCCTGACCCTACGCCTTTTTGCACCAGTTCATTGCAATGCAGCTGAGGTCGATGATACGGTTCACTCAGATCGATGCCGTGCGCGTGATTATGGAGCTGGTCTCCTATATTACCAAGCCGTTTACGAAGCCGCTCGACAGCATTCTGGCCAGATCCCCAGGTTGTAGGCACACATGGGGTTCAACAAACTATCTAATCAATTAAAAAAAGAGAGGCCCGAAGGCCTCTCCTACGTATCCATTAGCTGCAGCGGCTGTAGCCGCAGTTGGAGCAGTTCTTGCATCCTTCGCTGTTGATCAGCGAAGCGGAGCCGCACGACGGGCACAGGTCCAGCGACGTGGCCGCGTTGCGGGTCACCGCGTACTGGGCCGGCGTCTCGTGGATCACGTCGATCTCCTGCGTCGCCGTGATGAGCTCATCGGCGCTGTCGGTGAACTCGCCATGCGATTCGAGTGCCTTCGCAACCGCGTCGGCAATGGACTCGACGCGGTTGGCGCCGAAGCCGATCGCACCGGAGCCGCCGATGCCCTTAAGGTGCTTCACGAGCAGATCCACCTTGTTCCCGTGATCGCCGTAGCGCAGGAACAGCGAGCAGACGCGGCCGAGCGCTTCGGACATCGCGAACACGTCGGAACCGGCTTTGCCCACGTTGAGGAAGATCTCGCTCGGGGAGCCGTTCATGTCGTTAATCGTGATATAAGCCATGCCGAACGGCGTGTTGAACTTATAAGTCGCCCCGCGCAGCACCTGCGGACGGCGTTTGTATTCCTTGTCGAAGACCTTCTCCGTCTTCGCGTCGATGTTCACTGCCAGCGTCTTGGACAGGCTGTTCAGCGAAGCATCGGAAGCCGGCGCTGCAGCAGGAGCCACTTCAGCAGCGGCCGTGTCCGCAGCAGGTGCGCTGACCGCTTCCGCCTTGTCTTCCTTCTTCTCGGTGGAGAGCACCTGCACGTCGCGGGAGCCGTCGCGGTAGATCGTCACGCCCTTGCAGCCGAGGTCGAACGCCAGCTCGTAGAGGCGCTTCGTCTCTTCGACCGTGAAGTCCGCCGGGCAGTTTGCCGTCTTGGAGATCGAGCTGTCGACCCACTTCTGGATGGCCGCCTGCGCACGGATGTGGTCCTCCGCCGAAAGATCCATCGCGGTCACGAAGTGAGCCGGCAGATCTTCGTTCGGATGCGCGTCCTTCCACTCCTGGGCGATCGGCACGTACTGCTTGTCGAAGCCGAGACGGCTCTGGCGGTAGTACTCGAAGGCGAAGTAAGGCTCGATACCGGTCGAGGTGCCGACCATCGTGCCCGTGGAGCCGGTCGGCGCCTGGGTGATGACCGTAACGTTGCGCATACCCTTTTTCTTGATCGCCGCCCCCACTTCTGGGAACGTGGCCACCATGTTCTTCATGAAGCCGCTCTGCAGGAACGGCTCGGCCTCGAAGTGCTGGAAGGAGCCCTTCTCTTCCGCAATGTCGGCGGAAGCGAGGTAAGCTTCCTTCGCCATGAAGCCGTACAGCTTGTCGAGGAACTCAAGCGATTCCGGGCTGCCGTAACGGATCTCGAGCTTGATCATCAGCTCGGCCAGACCCATGGACCCGAGGCCTACGCGGCGTTCGCCCTGCTGGTTGATCCGGTTCTCCTCGAAGTGGTACGGCGTCTTGTCGATGACATTGTCGAGGAAGCGCGTCGAGTACTGGACGGTCTTCGCGAGCTCGTCCCAGGCGACGTCGTGCTTCTCTTCGTCGTAGAACTTCGAGAGGTTGATCGCGGACAGGTTGCAGACGCCCCAAGCCGGCAGCCCCTGCTCACCGCACGGATTCGTGCAGATGATCGGGTTGAAGTACCAGGAGTTCGACATCTGGTTGTAGTACTCCATGAACACGACGCCCGGCTCGGCGGACTTCCAGGCGGATTCGATAATCGTATGCCATACGTCGCGCGCCCGGACCGTACGGTAAGGAATCACATTGCGGCCGGCTTTCTTCCACTTCTCCAGGTCGCCGTCCCACACATCGTCGTACTCCGGATCAGCCGTGTCCGGATACACGAGTTCCCAGTCGAGGTCTTCCTTCACAGCCTTCATGAAGCCGTTGCTCACACAAACGGACAGGTTCGCATTCGTGATCTGCCCCATCGTCTGCTTGACGGTGATGAAATCGACCACGTCCGGATGCCAGTCGTTGATCATGAGCATGAGCGCGCCGCGGCGGCTTCCGCCCTGCTCGATGAGGCCGGTGGCATAGCTGAAGAGCCCGCCCCACGAAACTGCGCCGGAGGACGAACCGTTAACGCCGCGGACGATGGAGCGGCGCGGACGGAGCGAGGAGAGGTTGATCCCTACGCCGCCTCCGCGGGCCATAATCTCGGTCATCTCGGACAGCGTGGCCATGATGCCTCCACGGCTGTCATGCGGGGATGGAATCACGTAGCAGTTGAACAGCGTAAGCTCGTCGCTCGCACCCGCACCCGCCGCAATCCGGCCGCCGGGAACAAGCTTCCAGTCGTCGAGCACGTAGCGGAATTTCTCGGTCCACTCTTGTTGCTTCTCGGGTGTTGCTTCCACCGAAGCCATCGCAGCAGCCAAGCGGTCCCACATCTCCTGCGGGGTTTTCTCGCGGGTCAGCGTCAGCTTCTCGACGGAGGATTCGACAACCTCCCCGCTGCGTGTGCGCACCTGTACGGTATTTCCCTGACGCTCGATGACTTCGCCGACTTCCTTCGCCGGAAACTTCGGATCGTCCTTCGTCAGCACGAGAACGGTGTCGCCCACCTTCGTCTTCGATGTATCGGCGTCTTTCATCGCATAACGGTCAAGGAAAATTTTCTCGCTTAAGCCTTCCAATTTGGTCTGCTGTACGGTCTTCACAACAACAACCTCCTGTATGTAAGATCATGGAATGTACAATATCTGGTTGAGATACGATTATACAATACAATATGTAGTGTTTCTAATGGAAAATCAGCGAATTTCGGGATTTAGTACAAGCTGCCGTCCGATTCTCTTGCATTTTCTCTCCCGCGCTCTCTTTCTCGTTCGTGCTGAAATAAGGAATTTCGACAAACGGGCCCCCGCTGTCAGGCAAATATCACCATAGAGTCTTTTGACAAACATCCCTTGGGATTGGTAGTCTTGAACTCATAATACACAAGCAACGGGGACTCAGTCAAACATATGTTCCCCACCCTTGGCTTATTGTATGACAGGAGGAGCAGCCGTATGTCTCAAACTCAAATCTACTGGTACCAGAATCAATTCCTGCCGAAGGACGAAGTGCGCATCTCGCCCGAGGACCGGGGCTATTACTTCGGCGACGGCGCCTACGAGGTCATCCGCGTCTATCACGGCAAGCTGTTTGAGGCGGATGCCCATTACGACCGGCTCGTCCGGACGGCGGAGGCCATCCATATGACGCTGCCCTTGTCCAAACAAGAGCTGCTGGACGGCCTGAACGAGCTCGTCAAGCGCAATCAGGTGCAGGAAGGCACCGTCTATCTCCAATACACCCGGGGCATCGCTCCGCGCGCCCACAGCTTCCCCCAAGGGGCCGAGCCAGTCCTTATGGCTTATGCGGGCGATCTGAAGCGTCCGCTCGCCGCCATGGAGAACGGCATCCGTACCGTTACGATGGATGACATCCGCTGGCTGCGATGCGACCTTAAGACGCTGAACCTGCTCGCCAATACGATGGCGAAGCAGCATGCGCTCTCCCAGGGTGCCGACGATGTCATCCTGCACCGCCAGGGAACCGTCACCGAGTGCAGCGCCTCCAACGCCGCCATCGTCAAGAACGGCCGGATCATCACGCATCCGGCCAATCATCTCATTCTCCACGGCATTACGCGCATGGTCATGCTCCGGCTGGCCGAACGGCTCGGCATCCCGGCTGAAGAGAGACCGTTCACCCTGGACGAGCTCCAGGCAGCGGACGAGGTCTTCATCACGGGAACGACCGTGGAAGTGACTCCGGTGGTCTCCGTAGACGGCCTGCCGGTCTCCGGAGGACAGCCCGGACCGGTCACCCGGCGTCTGCAGGAAGCCTTCTCGGAAGCCATACGTTCCTGATTATTTACCACGCAGGCCCCTCTTTGCAACAGGCAATTATGGCGAAAAAGCGAAAGCCTGCGGGCGGCCAAGGGCTGCAGCCATATGCCGCACAGAAAATCCCCCGGAGTGGAAGCTCATGCTTCTCTCCGGGGGATTGTTGTTTACAGGGCCGCAGCCATCGCAGGCACATACGGCCGAAAGCAGCAGCCGCAAGCCCCTACCGGCGCAGATTCCACTCCGGGTTCCCGTACTTCTCCGCGACGAGCCGCTCCGCCAGCTCCGCCTCCCAGGGCGTCAGCTCGCCCGGCACCAGCCGGATGCCGAGGCCTTCAGCGATGCCGTGGGCGAACGCCTCCTCGACTTCGGCCGGCGTCACGTCCGGCAGGCCGGCCGCCTGCCGCAGGTCGTTGATCGCGACCGCCTTGCGCAGGAACTGGGCCTTCATCCGCTCGCCCACCCGCTCGCTGGCGAACTTCAGCAGCCCGAACAGCTGGTCCGCGTCGAGATCCAGCAGGATCGAGCCGTGCTGCAGCACGACGCCCTTCTGCCGGGTCTGCGCGCTGCCCGCAATCTTGCGTCCCTCGACTACGAGCTCGTACCAGGACGGCGAATCGAAGCAGGCCGCCGAGCCCATCGACGCGTACTGGCTCTTGTCCTCCTCGCTCTCGAGCTGCACCATGTCAGCGGCCAGCCCCAGTCGCCGGAACCCGAGCAGCAGCCCCTGGCTCAGCACCCGGTAAGCCTCCGTCACGCTGCGCGGGATGCCTTCGTACTGCTCGGAGACGATCATGCTGTACGTCAGCTCGCGGTCGTGAAGCACCGCCCGGCCGCCCGTCGCCCGTCGCACGAAGCCGATACCCTGGCGCTCCAGGGCGCCGAAATCCACTTCCGTCTGCGCCTTCTGAAAGTACCCTACCGACAGGGTCGGCGGGTTCCATCCATAGAAGCGCACGGTCGGCGGCACCCGGCCTTCGCTGTGCGCGGTCAGAATCGCTTCATCTACAGCCATATTGTAATCCGGAGCGGACAACCCGCTGCGGATCCATCTCCATTCGTTCATTCTTTCATCCTCCTGTGCTCTCAAGCCGCCCCCCGGCGGATACGCCCCAAAGGCGGATACGCCCCAAAGGGCCCTCCGGCCCCGATGGCCGGACCGCGGGCAAAGCAAAGGCTCCCTGTCCATACCGTTCAAGGAACGCCCGTCCCTCCATCATAATGGATCGCGCATTCGTTTGAAAGTTTTTCTTTGTGTACATACTAGGAATTGATAAGAGGGATGCAGTGTGCCCGAAACCTTCACCATTTTCAAAGAAAAAGGAGCGCGTGAGATGCAGCCAACCGATCGGAAGGTACACTTACGGCAGTTGAATGAGCATGTCCAGGTCCACTTTGAACGGGATTGGTTCGAGGAACTGCATGAGCGTGCCCTGCGCAACGGCCCGTGGGACGACTTCACCATGTTCAAGCTCGCGCACGAAGCGGAGCATGCGGGACTCATCCACAGCTTCGACGAGCTCCAGTGCCTGACGCACCTGCCCAACCTCGTGCCGATGGACCATCAGGTCGAGACGGCCAAGAAGGTGCTTACCGGGATGCGCGGGCGCGCGATTCTCGCGGATGAGGTCGGTCTCGGCAAAACGATCGAAGCCGGTCTGATCCTTAAGGAATACATGATCCGGGGGCTGATCCGCAAGGTGCTGATCCTCGTTCCCGCCTCCCTCGTGCTGCAGTGGGTGCGCGAGCTCAACCAGAAGTTCGGCATCCCGGCCGTCGCTCAGAAGAAGGAATACATGTGGGCCCAGAATGACATCGTCGTCGCCTCCATGGATACGGCCAAGCGCGACCCGCACCGGGAGATCGTGCTCGGGCTCGAATATGACATGCTTATCGTCGACGAGGCCCACAAGCTCAAGAACAAGAAGACGACAAGCTACCAGTTCATCAACGAGCTGCGCAAAAAATACTGTCTGCTCCTGACCGCCACGCCGGTCCAGAACGATCTCAGCGAGCTGTACAACCTGATCACCCTGCTGAAGCCGGGCCAGCTTGGCGGCAAAACGAGCTTCCAGGCCAACTTCGTCGTCGACAAGCGCATTCCGAAGAACGAAGAGCAGCTGCAGGCCGAGCTCAGCAAGGTCATGATCCGCAACCGCCGCAGCGACGGCAACGTGAACTTCACGAAGCGGATCGTGCGCAACATCCCGCTCCAGCTCTCCCCCGAGGAACAGGCGCTGTACGACGGCGTGACGAACTTCGTCAAGGGAAGGTTCGAGGAGGCCGGAGGCGATCTCAGCTCCGTGCTGTCTTTGGTGACCCTGCAGCGCGAGGTGTGCTCCTCCCGGGACGCCGTCTTCATCACCCTCGTCAATATGTTCAAAAAGACCGACGAATCCTCCCCCCTGCGGCCCCGGATCTGGGAGCTGGTGGAGCTCATCCGCTCCATCAAGGCGAACACGAAGGCGGAGAAGGTCATGGAGCTCATCCGTGAGATCAATGACAAGGTGATTATTTTTACGGAGTACCGCGCTTCCCAAGAGTACCTGCTGCAGTATCTCAAGGACCACAAGATCTCTGCCGTGCCCTACCGGGGCGGCATGAACCGGGGCAAGAAGGACTGGATGATGGACCTGTTCCGCAACCGGGCCCAGGTGCTGATCGCGACGGAGGCCGGCGGCGAGGGGATCAACCTGCAGTTCTGCCACAACATGATCAACTTCGACCTCCCGTGGAACCCCATGCGGGTCGAGCAGCGGATCGGTCGTGTACACCGGCTCGGGCAGAAGGAGGACGTGAAGATCTACAACCTGTCCACGACCGGCACGATCGAGGAGCACATCCTGTCGCTGCTGCATGAGAAAATCAACATGTTCGAGCTCGTGATCGGCGAGCTGGATACGATCCTGGAGCGCTTCGAGAAAAAGACGTCGCTGGAGTCCCATCTCGCGAAGCTCATTCTCGCCTCCCGCAGCCAGGATGAGATCCGCCGCCAGCTCGACGACCTGGGCCACACGTTCACCCAGGTGCGCTCCGAGGTGCAGCAGGAAGCCGAGGGCGGCTCCCGTCTGCACTCGATGCTGAACGCCGTCGGCCAGACGGTGGCGGACGGCGGCCTGGAGGAGGTGCAGCCATGATGAATGCCGAGCAGATCCGCAGCTTCGTTATGCGCTACCTCGAGGCTGAGCAGTGCGAGATTCAGGAGAAGCATCCGGCCTATGTGACGGTGAAGCTCTCGCCTTCCGCCGACCGGGACCTGAACCACCGGCCGTATTACTGGAGCTTCGTGGAGCGCACCGGCGTGACGCCGGAGACGATGACCTGCACGTTCGTCTTCGATCCGGAGACGTACCGTGAGCTGAACCCGCCTCCGCAGGGGGGGCCGGTGGCGCCCGGCCCGATGGCGGCCCCTCCCGGCATGGCCGGCGCGGGCGCAGGGCCGGTGGCTGCACCGCCTTCCGCTGCGGCTCCGGCAGCGGGGGCGGCAGGTGCGCCTGACGCCCTCGGACCCGGGCAGGCGCCCGCGGGACCCGCACCCGCAGGCGGACCGCAGCCGCCAGGCAGCCCCCCGCCGCAGGGCGACAGCATCCTAGGCCGGTACTTCGGCTTCGTGCCGACGTCTTTCGTCGCCCGGGTTCCGCGCGATGAGATGACCTACGGCTCCCGCCGGCTCGAGCAGATCTTCGGGGCCGTGCGGGGTAAGGGCCGCTTCGTGCGCCTCTTCGAGCATTATGTGCCCGATCAGCCGAAGATGACCTCTACCGTGCCGTACGAGAGCTGGCTTGCCGTCAACTACAAGGTGGAGCTTGCCTGCGACATGAAGCGCAGCGAGATTCACTCGATCGGCATCCAGCTCCAGACCGGTCAGCTGCGGGAGGGCTTCCATGAGTGGATCTCCGGGCGCCGGATGACCCCCCGTCTCCCCGCTCACGTCTATGTAACGCCCGACAAGATCACACTTCCGCGGGCGGTGCTCTTCCTCGAGCAGTATCTCGAGGAGAAGCTGGCCGCGTACGATCACGGATGGGCCCGTGAAGCGCAGCTGCGGCTCAGGGAGGAGCTCGAGCGGATCCGGGGCTATTACGATTCGCTGCTGCAGGCCGCCGAGCCCGATAAGCGCGCCGAGATCGAAGCGCAGTACACGAACCGGATCAACGAAATCGAGTGGCAGTATCACCCGCGGGTGCATGTATCCGCCATCAACTGCGGTTTATTCCATGTGCCTGCCGCGAACCGGGCGTCCTTCTGACGAAGCGCCGCGAAGGCTAGCGGTTCTTCGGGAAAAGTTTTTTTGTAACGCTTACAGGTTCTAACAAACTTTTCGCCGCATACGCTGTATAGTAAAGACATATTCGAAGCAGACAGCGCATAGAGCCGATAGCCGCCCACTTCCCAGCAAAGATGGTGAAAATCTTGAAGAAACTCACGCTCGCTCTAGCCGCGCTGCTCCTCGCCGGCGGCCTCCAGGCCGCAGGACCGCTCGAATACGCTCCCGCGCTTGCCGTGGAGCAGCCGCCCCGTGAGACGGGGCAGACCAGCGAAACTGCCGCCCCGGCGCAGAAGCACCAGACCGCCGGCTCCCTTGAGGAAGCCGTGCAGGCGCTCATCCGGGAGCTCTCCGCTCAGGAAGGCTTTGAGTCTTGGGCCAAGGCCGAATGGACGAGCTACCCGCTCGGACCCGGCACTCATGGCTGGGTCGTGCTCCTGAAGACGGACGGCGTCGAAGCCGGCTATCTCGTCATTCAGGATGCCGGAGCCGGCCGGTACCTCCTCTCGGAATACGGCCGAGGCGAGTACCCTTTATTCAGCTTACAGACGCTGCATCATTCTCTGGTGCGGCTTGACCTTATCCCATCCGATACTCATGCCGAGCGCCTGTATTACAATCCGCTGGAAGCCTTATGGCAGATTACCGCCCCGGGCGGTCCCGTTAGGTATCTTGATGCCAAGACGGGCGAAGAACTTCCCTTGCATCCCGGTGAGGTTCCGCATAAGGAACTCCCGGCCGGAGAAGGCATCTCTTATCAAACCGGGAGCCCGGCTCCCAAGCCCGAACACCTGATCGGCGGTTCCCCCTTCGATGCCTATGAACGGCTTCCCTGGGTGACCTCGCCTCCCGCTTCTCCCCCCTCGCCCGCTCAGCTCGGCGAGTGGCTGAAGCAGGGCAGCAGACCGATCTATGCCGCCGAGGTATACGGCGGCCGCCATCTGATCCCGCTGGCCGTAACCGGACTTGCGGTCTGGTCAGGCGGCACCGCCTATGTCAGAGCCCTGCAGGATGATGACCGTTATCTTCCTCTCGGCGCCCTGCACCATCTGGGCGGGTTCTACCCCTAACTTTGGTTTCTCTCCTCTCCCTATATAGAAAGCTTCCAGCCACCCCGCTCCGGTAACTCGGCAGCGGACGGCAAGAAGCTTTCCTTTTTTTATGTCCAGGGGTTCCCTCTTCCCTTCCTTCTTCATGGAACGACAGAGCCGTACACCCATTCGATCCAGTAAGCGAGCAGGAACAGCGTGAAGAGCATCGCCGGCGGGATGGTGGCGAACGTTACCTTCACATACTCCTTCCATGGCAGGTTCACCTTATGCTCCTTCAGGATGCCGAGCCAGATCAGCGAGGCCAGCGTCCCGATCGGCAGCAGCAGCGCCCCGAGGTCACTTCCGATCACCGCGGCGAGGTAAGCCGTTTTGAGTATCAGCGGGTCCAGTTCCATGCCCGTCAGCGTCATCGTTCCGATCATGAGGGCGGGATGGTTGTTGAACATCAGAGACATCAGCGTCGTCAGGCCGCCCATCACGAAGCTTGCCGAGAGCAGACTGTCCTGAACCCAGGGCTCGAACGTGGTGACGAGCAGCTGCGTCAGGCCGATATTATTCAGGCCGTAGATGATGACATACATGCCGAAGGCAAAGACGAAGATATGCCATGGCGTCTTTCTCAGCATATCCTTGGGCGGAATCTTGAGCGCCCACCAGCGCCACAGGAGCAGCAGCACCGAGCCGAGCACCGCGACCAGATCGATGGGGATGGCAAGGTAGGAGGCCAGAAACAGCGAGCAGCGGACGAGGAACACGAACAGCAGAATCCGCTGCATGAAGCGGTCGCGGTCCCGCAGCGCGGTGACGTCGGCCGGATGCTGCAGGGGATGGTGCCCCGGCCCATGGAAGTAAGGCGCCCGGTGCGGCAGCTTCACCGGCAGACGCTCCCGGTAGTAGAGGAACAGCAGCGCGACGAGGAAGAGCAGCCCGAGCATCGACGGGACGAACATCATGAGCGTGTGCATATAGAGGTCCATGCCGACAATCTTCAGCGCAATCAGATTCACGATATTGCTTACGCCGATCGGTGCGCTTGAGGCCGTGGCGATCAGCGCCCCGGAAAGCAGGTAAGGAATCTTATGGTGGTTCTTTAGACCGAGCCTCTTCAGCAGAATCAGGAGGATCGGCGTCGTGATAAGGATGCTTCCGTCATTGTTGAAGAACAGCGTCATCAAAAAGCAGATCAGGTTGACGTACCAGAACAGCCGGATGCCCGAGCCCCGGGCCCGCGCGGCCAGTCCTTCGGCCGCCCATTGGAAGAAGCCGAAGCTCTCCAGCACGATGGCCATGACGATCGTTGCCATTATGGTGATGGCGGCACCGCTGATCGTCGTGCCGATTTGGCCGAGGTCCGCCAGCGTAACGCTGCCGCTGAACAGGACAAGCACCGCTCCGAAGACCGCGGGGACCGCTTCGTTCAATCCCCGCGGGCGGAGGAGGATCAGCAGCATCGTCATGAGAAAAGAGAACACCGTCAAACTGATCATGGCCGGTTCCGTCATCATTCATGAACTCCCCTTCCCATGTAGTTGCATGCGGTGATCTGTCATTCTCTGGCCAGCGCAGGAGGCAATTCGGACAGATGGGCTTCGGGCAGTGCGGCGGCATAAGCTACAGGTTCAGCTTCCACCGCTCCTTGCGGGTGCGGCGGCTTCAGCACGAAGTACAGCGAGCAGCCCGCCGCCATGACGATCAGAAGGGTAATCACAGGTCATTCCTCCTTTCGCAGCCGGACACTGTTATATGAATCTCCGTGACGGATTCATAGGAAGGCCATCTGCCGTTGATATAAATCCATACTGCATGATACGTTGCCCGCCGGAAGGATGTTCTGAGCGAAAAGCCTGTCTTTCCCTTAAATCCGCTGGTGCGGCAGGGATCCGTTCGGAGGCCGGAAACAAAAACAAGCTTCAGCCGGAAATCCGGCTAAAGCTTGTTTCTCTCTCTTGCCTCTCGCAATCTTTCGAAACGGCGGCGCAGCGGTTCGAGCCACATGCTCAGAGCGAGCGGCAGCATGCCGAACCACCGGTACTGCCACTGCTCGCGGGCCTCCCGCTTTCCTGCCCTCTTCAGCTTCCGCTCCTCCTTCGGCGTCTCGAAATATTTGATGACCTGTACGGTCAAATATTTGACAAGCTCGTCTCCCTTGGCCATGCCCTCCCGCCCTTTCTCTGCTCTTAGCCTCAGTATCGCCCGGACCCGGTTGTGACAAACCCAACACTTCCTTATAATGGAAGTGAGCGTAAAATCGCGGTCCGGTTGGTAGCCCGGATGCACGGAAGGCGGAACGGGAGCGGAGCAGCGGCAAGATAATTCATACGGCCGGCTCCGCCGCTTCCCCGCCGTGTCATATCCTTCCCCCTCGGGATGTCCATCGCTCGTAAGATCAGAGGGAGGGACATGTCATGAAGCTGACGGTGTACTTTGAAGGCGAGTTCTGGGTCGGTGTGGTGGAGGACGAATCCGGCGGGTTGTACAAAGCCTGCCGGCATGTCTTCGGCTCCGAGCCCCATGATGCGGAGGTGCTGGAGTTCGTGCAGAGGGAGATGATGCCCCTGCTCGGGCGGACGCAGACCGGCATCGACCTCGGCTCGGCCCTGCCGGACCGCGGCCGCGTAAGCCCCAAACGGCTGGCGCGCGAAGCGGCCCGGGAGATGCAGCGCACCGGCGTGCGCAGCCTGGCCCAGGAGGCACTGGCCCGGGACCTCGAGCACCGCAGGAAGACGCGCCGGATCGTAACGAAGGCGCAGAAGGAAGCGGAGCAGGCCCGCCGGCGCGAGATCGCCGTCCGCAAGGCCAAAGCCAGGCACCGCGGCCGGTAGCCGCCCTGCGGCAGGAGCCCGGCAGGCCTCGGCTTTGACGATGCCTTGCAGGCCCTTCGGCTCATGAGCGGCATCCGGAGGATGGGAAGTGCAGGCAGGTCGGAGCGCCTGCCTTTCCCCGCTTTCGGGCGGCCTGCCCTGCAGCCTGGAGTGAAGCTTTCTGCCATGCTTCGTCAGCCTGCCTTGAGCCTGATGGAAGACGCTCCCCTTCGGCTGCGACAAAACCCCGCTGAATCCTCAGACTGCAGTCTGGGTTCAGCGGGGTTTTATAGTTACAGCGACTACGCTTGGTGCTTACACTTCTTCCGGCGCTTCCAGGCCGATCAGCGCAAGACCGTTGCGGATCGTCGTCCGGAAGCAGTCGGTCAGTGCCAGGCGGGCAATCCGCACTTCCGCCTCGTCTGCCGTGACGATTTTGCACTGGTGGTAGAAGTGGTTGAAGCTCTGGGCCAGATCGATCAGGTAGCGGGAGACGATAGACGGCTCCAGCTTGTGCATCGCCTGCTCCACACGCTCCTTGAACAGGTACAGCTGGCGCAGCACGGCCTGGGCCTCCGGATTCGTCAGGTGCTCCGGATTCAGCGACGCAGCCGCTGTCACTTCGGCCGGATCGGCCTTGCCAAGCACACGGCAGGCACGTGCGTGCGCATACTGCACATAAGGGCCGGACTCGCCTTCGAAGTTCAGCGCATCGTCCCACGAGAAGACGATATCCTTGATCCGGTTGTTGCTGAGGTCGTTGAAGATAATGGCCCCCACACCGATCTGACGGGCCACTTCATCCTTGTTCTCCATCGACGGATTCTTCTCTTCGATGATGCTCCGCGTCTTCTCGATGGCCTTCGTCAGGAGGTCCTCAAGGTTGATGACGTTGCCTTTGCGCGTGGACAGCTTCGCGTTCTCCAGCGATACCTTGCCGAACGGCACGTGCTGCAGCTGCTTCGCCCACTCGTAGCCCATGAGCTCCACAACCTTGAACCACTGGTTGAAGTGCAGGCTCTGTCCGGCGTCCGTTACGATGATCGCTTTGTCGAAGTCGTATGTATTCTTCCGGTAGATTGCAGCAGTCACGTCACGGGTATGGTAGAGCGTGCCTCCGTCCTTCTTGATCATGAGGGCCGGCGGCATATTGTAATCATCCAGACGCACGAGCAGAGCTCCCTGGTCTTCCTCGAGCAGGTTCTTGGCCTTGAGCTCTTCGACCACGGCGGCCATCTTGTCGTTGTAGAAGCTCTCGCCGGCATAGGAGTCGAAGGTGACCCCGAGCAGGTCGTACATCTTGTGGAACTCCTTCAGCGAGATGTCCACGAACCAGCGCCACAGCTCCGTCGCCTCCGCATCGCCCTGCTCCAGCTTCACGAACCAGGCGCGAGCTTCGTCGTCCAGCGCCGGGTTTTTGTCCGCTTCGTCATGGAACTTGACATAGATGCGCTGCAGCTCCGCAATCCCGTCGGCTTCGACGGCATCCTTGTCGCCCCACAGCTTGTAGGCGACGATCAGCTTGCCGAACTGGGTTCCCCAATCGCCGAGGTGGTTGATTCCCACGCTGTTGTAGCCGAGGAATTCGAAAATCTTGTAGAGTGCGTTCCCGATCACCGTGGAACGGAGATGCCCGATATGGAACGTCTTCGCGATATTCGGCGACGAGAAGTCAATGACGATATTGCGGCCCTGCCCGATGTTCTGGGAGCCGTAGCGATCTCCCTTCTCCCGCACTTCACCCACCACCTGGGCGGCGAACTTCGCAGGATTCAGGTATACGTTGAAATAGCCCGCGACGGCATCCACCCGTTCGACGGACTCGTCACCGGTCCAGCCTGCTTTGAGCTCTTCGGCGATCGCCTGCGGAGCCTTGCGCAGCTGCTTGGCCAGCTTGAAGCACGGCAGCGACAGGTCGCCCATCTGCGGGTTCGGCGGGTATTCGATCAGGTCTGCGAGCGTCTCCCGGTCCAGTCCTTCGAACTTCCCGGCGAGTTGCTGCGCGAGCCATTGTTTGTAATTCATAATAGGATAAACCCCTTTCGTCGTACGAAGAGGCGGGAAGCAGAGACCACCGTCACGGAGGATTCCGAAAACCGCCGGCTAGATCACGGCCGGACAGCCCCGGCGGACTCCTCCAATTACAACAAAGCACCCCGCCTGGGGGTGCCTGTTTGCGGTGCTTCTTGACTTTCCAGCCTTTGCATACCTTCCATTATATCGGGAGGCCAAAACCGAGTCAAGCTTGGACACCCCCTTACGGCAGGCCCCCGAAGCCTAGTCGAAGCCGTCCTTAGAGCATCTTCTGGAGCAGGATCACATCGAGCATCCGCCCGAATTTGAAGCCCACCTGGCGCATGGTGCCTACGGTCTCGAATCCGTATACGTGGTGGATATGGATCGAGCTGTCGTTGCCCTCCACGATCCGGGAGAGCACTGTATGCAGGCCCGCTTCGCGGCCGGCAGCCAGCACGGCTTCGAGCAGCTTTTTGCCGGTCCCCTGCCCCCGGTGTCCCGCATGTATGTATAAGGAAAGCTCCGAAGTCCGCGCATACGCAAGCCGGTCGGAATATTGGTTGAGCGAGGCCCAGCCTACTACCGTACCGTCCCGCTCCGCAACGATCACCGGATAAGCGTCGCCGTGCTGCTTGAACCAGGCCTCCTGCTGCTCCAGCGTACGGGGGACGGTATCGAAGGTGGCCACGGTATTCAGCACAGCCTCGTTATAAATATCGACAATAGCGGGAAGATCGCCCGCCTGGGCTTTTCTGATGATCATGTGAACATGCCTTCCTCTCTGCACCTACAGGTTCTACTGCCGCATACTATAGCAGGGTTTGGAGAGGATGACAACGGTCAATTTCCTTCATAGCCCAGGTATATTTTACCCGTAGAGGGCACCGTCGATGGGAGCCTCTCCGCCCGACCACAGCCTGCGGCTGGTCCACTCCGCCTCGCCCGTCCAGAACGGATCGTCCGCAGGCAGACCGAGCGGGAGGAACACGGCCGTACAGAGATAGAGACTGCCTGTGGAGATGTAGCCTTCGCCGAGGTTCTTCTGGTGCCCGCAGAAGCCGATGGTCAGCCAGCCGTCCGCATCGAACGTGCCGGGCGCCTCGAGCATCCGCCGCATCACGGCCGTGAGGGCGCAGCGCACCGCGGCGGGCTCCAGGCTCTCCGGCAGCTCGCGGCGGAGAGCCATCTGCGCGAGCAGCTGAAACGCGCCGAAGCGGTAGGCCAGCGACCGCCCGATGGGCGGGAAGGTGCCCTCCGGCGAGATCAGCCGCTCAAGCACCGCCGCGTGGCGCCCCGCCCGTCGAAGCACGGGCTCCCGCATCGCCTCCCATTCGGGGTAGCGGCGGCCGGCCTGCTCCACGATGTCGATCAGCATCGGCTGGATGACGAACGAGTTATAATAGTCCCAGTGGAATTCGGGACCGTCCCCGTACATCCCGTCGCCGAGGTACCACTGCTCATGCTGGCGGAGGGCGTAATCGATCCGCATGGGATCTCCGCCTTCGCCCGCCCGGTCCAGGAACGCTTCGATCATGCCGCTGAAGAGCAGCCAGTTCGAGAACCACGGCCGGATCGTCCGCGCCGCCTTCAGCGCTCCGATCACCTGGCGTTTCACGCGCTCGTCCAGCCGCTCCCACAGCTCTCCGGGCGCCCGCATCAGCGCATGGGCGAGGAACGCCGCATCCACCAGCGGCTGCGTGCCTTCGCTGAAGTTCATGTAATCGGGCGACGCCGGGTCGGTCGCCGCATCGACCGCTTCGCGGGCGAGCCCGGCGAACGTCTCGCGCAGCCGGCCCTCCTCCCCTTCGCGGCCGCCCGATTCGAGCCAGGGGGCGATGCCGGCCAGCGTCCGGCCCAGCGCCTCCAGGTGCGAGCACTGCGCCCGGTCCTCGGAGTGCGCCTCCACGGGCATCAGCTCCTTCAAGCGGCGCCCGGCCAGGGCGTTCAGTACGGGCCCGGCGATCCGGGATAACGATTCGATCCAATAGGTACGGTGCTCGTGCATGGGGCAGTCTCCTTTGATCATCATTATTTAAACGTTTAAATAAAGTCTATACCTATTATATCAAAAGGACGCCGGCACCGCACCGGATTTAGTGACAAAGTTATCAAGAAGCTTGTATGAGCGTATTGGACTTGTGTTCCTTTCCTGCGGCAGGTTCTTCAGCTAGATTACCCCCTCCCTGCTGCCGGCTTCATCACCAGCGGCAAGCGGGGCGCTTCTTAGGCACGCTCAGCCAAGCCTGGGCCTGCTGCACTGCAGCACAAAACAAACAAGGGCCCGATCCTTCCGGATCAGACCCTTGTTCCTTGTTCGCGATGCGGTCGAGAGGACTCGAACCTCCACGGCTGTTACACCACTAGAACCTGAATCTAGCGCGTCTGCCAATTCCGCCACGACCGCGTATGTCGTGCTGCACTGCTTATTCCCAATACATCGGATAAATAAGCAATGCGGTCAAGAGGACTCGAACCTCCACGGCTGTTACACCACTAGAACCTGAATCTAGCGCGTCTGCCAATTCCGCCATGACCGCACAATGGATGTCTACGTAAGGAGACAAGAAGTATCATACCACCTTGTCCGTTCACAAGTCAAATCTTTTTATTGGAAGCCCATTTATGATACAATTCGTATACAAAATGAAGTCGGTCCGTACAATGATACGTTTCGTATCTTACATGAATCATATGGTTCCGGTTTACGTCTTGAGGAGTAGGTGCACAGCATGCGAAAGTGGGTCAAATACGTAATCGTCGGCATCATTGTGGCGGGCGGAGCCGCCGGATGGGTCTACAGGGAACTTCTGCCCTCCCGGCATTTCGAAGAGAAGGAGCATCCGGTGGTGGCCGTCCCTGCCGCCGATCTTCCGGCATCGGCCGAAGTCTCGGCGGCCGCCGGGCAGCCGGAGGCTGCCGCGGAGAAGCCGGAGACCGGCACCCAGGAGAAGGCGGACCCGGGCGCCTTCAATGTTCTGGTTCTGGGTCTGGATACGCTCGGCCGGCAGTCTTCCCGGTCGGACGTGATTATGCTGAGCCGCGTGAAGCCGCAGGAGCGCAAGGTCAACCTCGTCTCGATCCCGCGGGACACCCGGGTTCCTCTCCCCGGCATCGGCCTGACGAAAGTCAATCACGCGCATTTCATGGCGGAACTGAAGGGGGGCGGGGAAGCCGGTACGGAGGCTTCCATTCAGGCCGTAAGCAACCTGCTGCAGGTGCCCGTCCATTATTATGTCAAAATGAATTTCAAGGGCTTCGTCGACTTCATCGATGAAATCGGCGGAGTCGATATCGATATCCCGGCCGACGTCTTCCTGACGGCCATCCAGCAGAACCTCCCCGCCGGCCGGCAGCACCTGGACGGGTGGAAGGCGCTGGCTTTTGTGCGGGAGCGCTACTCGCTCGACAACGGGGACTTCGGGCGTCAGGCCGACCAGTCGGCCCTGATCCGGGCGGTCGTCCACAAGCTCTTGTCCCCCGAACGGCTGCCCGAGCTGCCGGGACTCATCCAGAAGATCAAGAAGGATGTCATCGATACGAACCTCACCGACAGCGACATCCTCTCCCTGACGCTGATGTACAAGGATTTGATGCCGGAGGATATGGTCTACGTACAGCTCCCGGGAGCCGCGCTCACGGCACAGGATCCGCTGGTGGGCCAGCCGCTGTGGTACTGGGAGCCGGACCTGCCGGCGGTCCGCAGCATCGGCAGCCAGTATTTACGCTGATACGGCAGTTCAGCTCGCAAGCGTCCGAACGGAACGCGGCGTGGGTTTCCAGCTCCCACCCGTCCTTCGCAGTACCCCTTCCCATCCTAACGATACAAACGATAAAAAGCCGTTTCCGCCAGGGAGGCCACTGAAAAAGTCCGTCTAAAAAAAGCACAGCCCTTCAAGAAAATTGAAGAGGCTGTGCTTTTTTTGACGTATAATTGAGTCATCTCGAAAAGCGGGTGAGACGGATGATTCAACAACAACAAAGCTTGGTTCTGAGCCCTTACGCGGCTCTGTATGATATCGTCGTGCCGAAGGACAACATGCTCCGTCAAATTAACGAACTGGTGGACTTCACTTTTATCTTTGAAGAACTGCAGACAAAATATTGTTTGGACAACGGACGTAACGCCATTGACCCCATCAGAATGTTTAAATATTTGTTGCTGAAAGCCATCTTTGAACTATCTGACGTAGATATTGTCGAGCGTTCTAAGTATGACCTGTCGTTTAAGTATTTCCTGGGCATGGCACCGGAGGATCCGGTCATCGACCCGAGTTCTCTGACAAAATTCCGCAAACTGCGGCTCAAAGACATCAACTTATTGGACATGCTCATTGGTAAGACGGTAGACCTCGCTATCGAACTGAAAATCCTGAAGAGCAACTCCATAATCGTCGACGCTACGCATACAAAAGCGCGCTACAATCAGAAGTCGCCGCTAGAAATTCTGCGAGACCGTGCACGAAAGCTGCGAAAGTCCGTTTACACGATGGATGAATCGCTCAAAGCCAAAATGCCCGCAAAGAACACGAGCGACGTACTCGAAGACGAAATCGAGTATTGTCAAAAGCTTGTGACCTTCATCGAGTTGGAATCCGGGATCGCGCAAGTACCAAAGGTTTTGAATCCGTTACACCTGCTGAAGGAAACGGTGGAGGATGACATCGAACAGCTTCGTCTAACGGCGGATCCGGATGCTCGAGTGGGACATAAAAGCGCCGATTCTGCATTCTTTGGATATAAAACTCATCTGGCCATGACGGAGGAGCGCATCATAACGGCAGCTGTCATTACAACAGGCGAGAAGAATGACGGCAAGCAGCTGCAGACGCTCATCGAAAAAAGCAATGCAGCAGGAATGCAAGTTAAGACCGTCATTGGCGATACCGCCTACTCCGAGAAGGATAATATTTTGTACACAACGAACAATGAGATTGAACTTGTAGCAAAACTCAATCCGCTGATCACGCAAGGCAGCCGTAAGAAAGAAGAGGAATTTCTATTCAACAAAGATGCCGGCATGTACGTATGCCCGGCTGGTCACATGGCGACTCGAAAGGCCCGGCAAGGCAAAAAAGGCGTCGGTAAAAACCAACAGGATACCTATTATTTTGACGTAGAGATCTGCAAGAGCTGTCCGCTCAAGGAGGGCTGTTACAAAGAAGGCGCCAAGAGTAAAACTTATTCCGTAACGATTAAATCTGATGAACACGCGGAACAGATGGCGTTCCAGGAAACGGAATATTTCAAGGCGAAATCCAAAGAGCGCTACAAGATCGAAGCGAAAAACAGCGAACTCAAACATAGACACGGGTATGATGTTGCCACATCTTCGGGTCTGATTGGCATAGAAATGCAAGGTGCAATGGCCATATTCGCTGTAAATCTTAAGCGTATACTGAAGCTGGTAGATTGAAAAAACGTATCGAGCAGACCAATTTTAAGCCTATAAAAAAGCCATCTGACCCTAAAAATGGGGGTAGATGGCTTTTTTATGACTTATACGAGGCTCCTGAGGAAAAAGCGTAAGTTCTTCAGTGGCCCCCCGCCAGGGAACGGCTTTTTGCCTGCCGACAGCTTGTGGTCATCCTTGGCGAGTCCAGCCAGCTCCCTTTGGTCTTTCCCTAACCCGGAACCAACCAAAAAGGAACTCCTCCCCTTCACCCTGCACTCTCTTACAAGATACCGGAGCGCGCCGCTCCGGCTAGCCGATCCACCGGCTGATCCCCCAGATGATCAGTGCCCAGATCGGCAGCGTAAACAAGATTCCGATAACCGTCCCCCGCAAAGCCGAGCCTTCTCTCATCAGCCCCGCCTCCTGAACGCATAGTGGTCTAACAGTATATGCCCGGCACCTGTCCCGGCATGCCTGTATATGCCGGCCCGACCGGTTCATCATCTTTTGTCCGGGCCTTCATATACTCCTCTTAGGAGGGATGAACTGTGGTCGTTCTGCAAATTCTGGCGGGCATCCTGCTGGCCGTGCTGTTCTGGAAGCTCGTTCAATTGACGGTGCATATTCTGCTGACGGCGGTGAGTCTGTTCTTCCTGCTGTCGCTGGTGTTCCCGGGCGTCCTGCTTCTCCTCGGGAGCCTGCTGCTCGTCATGGTCAGCCTGATCGCCACCCTGGCGCTCCTCTGCATCGGGGCTCCCTTCCGGACCAAAACATGACGGGGGGATCATCAGCGTCCCCCTTTTGCCTGAGATTGGTTACTCCCTGCAGAGATCAGCCTTCCCTTATGGCCCTCAACGCCGTATGGGCCCAGGAAGCCGCCTCTTCCTCCGAGCCCTGAAGGGGCACATGAAACAGATGGGTACCGGTGCCGGGCGCGTTCCGATTTCTCATCACGACTTCCCCTTCCACACCTGATCCGACGGTATACAATTGGAGAATATAGTCCTTCTCGAGCTCCATGCTGCGGCATGGTTCTTCACGTCTGCGTTCCATTCCGGCGCCTCCTGTCCGAATCGTTATTCCTCCGGCTGCCTGCTGCCTATAGAATGTACGCCCCCGGAAGCTCTCATTCCCCCGGAGACAGGGTCTGGCGGTTCAAATACCTGGCAGCCGATTCCACCGTCGACTCATAAACCGTACGGGATATCGCATACCCGAGCGTCGTTGAGATGCCCGCGTACCGGAAACGCTCCCCGCGCTGAAGCGCTGCAATGATGACGGCGTCCGTGGATGTGCCCGTTGCGGTCAGCCCGCAGTCCTCCAGACGTACGTCGAGGTCCTGCAGCGCGGCGGTCTTCGCTTCCGTTGCGGTAATGACCGCATTCACGAAGGCTGCGTCCGTCAGATGCCCGTCCACCACCACGATGGTATTGATCGTGCCGGGATACAGGGCCGATTCCTCGCAGTCTTTGCCGCCCCGGATCTTGTTGCGCAGTCCGGCCGTGACCCAGGTATATACGCCGCCGCCGAGTCCCAGCTCCACATATCGGGTTCCCCGGTCATGAAGCTCGGCGGCCGTGAGCAGTGCCGCGGTTTCCTCCCAGGGCATGCCCTGCCCCTCGAAATAAGCCCGCATTTCCTCCAGCGGATCATCGGCAAGGTAATGCTTCGAGACCTGACGGTTGACCAGCCTGCGGGAGGCAGTGAACCCCTCGCCCCACATCGAGGAATTCAGCACACGCATCGGCGTGCCGCTCTCGACGATCATCACGCTTTCGTACCCGCTGTCCACGTATCCGAAGCGCAGCCCCTCGATCGGGAGCGGCTCGTACTGGGCCCCTCTCATGATTCCGCCTCCTCCGCCAACAGCTCCGCCCGCGTTTCCGTATAGGGCTGGTATACATAGCTCCGGTCCAGCTTGACCACGCGCCGTGTCCGTTTGCGGATCATGACCGTATGGTCATCCCACGCGACGACATAGCCGCGGACATCATTGGCCCGGTCCGCATCGCGGACAACCCGCAGCAGCGTCCCGTCCACACGGTATCGATCCAGTTCTTCGTCGGTAATCATCATCTACCCGCCTTTCCTTTGTTATAAGAATACACCATTTGGGGGATACAATAAACAAGAGAGAACGCGAGATTAGGCCGGAGGGGTGCACAGACCATGGACAAGAAAACCTATTATATTGCGGTCGGATCAGGTGAAATCCTCGAGCCCGCCGATACCACCGGCAACTTTGAATTCGAGATTCAGGCCACCCCGGAGGAGATAGATCAGCTTGCGGAGCTGTTCGAAGATCAGGATGATGCCGAGGGAGATACGGCGGCGAGAGCCATCATCCCTTACCGTCTGTACCATAAGGATAAAGAGAATGACGCCTATGACGCCAACCTGCAGGAAATCTACCGGATGCTGCATCAGCTCGGCACTCCCGAAACCCGGAGCCATATTGAGTCGATGAACATCCTGGACGGGCTCAGACCCTGAGGCTTCTCCAGCACAAAAAGAACCTGCTCCGCCGGAAAACCGGGGACAGGTTCTGTCATTATCAAGCGGTTAGCCTACGTGTTCGCGGGAATCGTTGGTTTCGAACCAGTAATCCAGCACCTTGCTGGACATCACGCGCTTGTTGATGTACTCGATCTGCTGCTCCGTGAATTGTTCCTCCCACGAAACTTCAAGCTCTTTGCACAGCTTCACAATCGTGAGCAGTTCGGACCAGGCGACATACCGTTTGTACCAGAAAAATTGCGGATGCTCAATCATATAGGGATACAGATCGTCAAAATCCGTATGTTTACAATCCAGGGCACGTTCAAAGTGGATCTTGGCTTCGTTCAGCTTCGTTACGAAAAAATCAACCGGAATTTCTTTCCCCATGCTAGCTGCACCTCCCCTTGGTAGTCAAGCAACAATCCTTCCTGCGTCAAAACCGTGACCTCTCTCGCGTAGATCCTTCAGTCTTAGCTTCTCCTGCACAGCAAACGGTGATGGGAATAGGGTCTCCCTGCCGGCAATCGCACCATCCGCCCGGGGCGGCGGTGCCCGTTTACCCTTAGTCGCTTAACGCTATTATAAAGGAAAACGACACCGGATGGAAGGCTTCCTCCCCGAATCCCGCCTGCCCAAATCTTGTTACTCGAACTCGATGCGTCCGCCGGCGAGCGACGAGATTCTCACAAGCGATTCCACGCGTACGCCCGACTCGCGGATGGTCCGTCCGCCGGCCTGGAAGGACTTCTCTACGGCAATGCCGAGGCCGAGAAGCTCCGCGCCGGAGCGGCGGATGATCCGGATCAGCCCGCGGGCCGCATCGCCATTGGCGATGAAGTCGTCGATAAGCACGACGCGGTCATTCTCGCTCAAGAATTCTTTACCCACCATAATGTCCGTTACAAACCCTTTGGTGAACGAAGGCACGCGCTCGCAGTACGTTTCGGTGTCCGTGTTCAGCGTCTTTTTGCGGCGTGCGAACACCATCGGCACCCCAAGCTCCTGGGCTGCTGCGAAGGCGATCGGAATGCCTGAGGATTCGATCGTCAGGACCTTCGTCACGCGCTGCTCCCGGTAGCGTCTGGCGAATTCGCGGCCCATCTCCGTCGTCAGGACGGGATCCACCGCGTGGTTGAGAATGGCGTCCAGCTTGATGACCTCGTCTGAAACCACCACACCCACTTCGCGAATCTTTTCTTTCAACAATTCCATACCTCGTTCTCCTTCCGCTCTTCAACCTTATTCGTAAACTTATCACAAGGTCCGCAGGGGTTTCAAGTGCAGCGGCAGGGGAAGTTTCCCCAGTCCCGGTGCAACTTTCCGGTTTGAGCTTCCGTTTTATAGGGTATATAGGGTAGAAAGATGCGGTATGTCCAAGAATTTGGTATGCTCGGAATGAAAACGGAAGTTTTTCTTTCATTTTGACCGGATTTCGACCGATATCCTCTTTGAAGACCGGAGCCGAACGGAGTATGATGAGATAGTCTATCTCTACAGGCTGCCTTAATAGTAAAATAAAGCTAAGAATTAGTAGAGCGTATCCATGTACGGAAAGGAAGTTCGTGATGACCAGAGAGAGAGCCCTCACCGGTTTCTTGTCCGTCTTAACCATAACCTCGCTCCTGACCGCGGCCGGGTGCCAGTCCGGCGGGCCCGGAGCCGCACCGCCCCAGTCCCCCTCCGGGTCTGCGGTGGAGCAGCAGAAGCCAGCGGCCGTCCTGGACGTACCGGCCGGCCCTCCGACGCCGGCGCCGCAGCCCGCTCCCGCCTCCCCTGAAGATCAGGTGTCGCTTGCGAGCAACGCGGAGAAGTCGGGCGGCACCGTCCTGCCCCCGCAGCCCAAAGATACCAAGGGGAAGACCGCGGCTGCGGACAAACCCAAAATCGAGATTCAATCGCCTTATACCGAGGCGAACCCCACCCTCCTCGGCCTGACGCTGAAGACGGCTGCCTCCGAAATCACGGGTAAATTCGGCAAGCCGAAGGAGCAGTTCGTCATGGAAGACGATGCGGATCCGGTTACGGTGTACGATTACACGGACTTTCTGGTCGGATTCAACAGCAGGAACGAGCTTCACTTCGTCGATGTACGGAGCGCCGACGTCAACCCGGGACTGAACGGGCTGAAGCTCGGGGACCCGGTATCGAGCGTATACGAGGCGCTCGGCAAGCCCGATCCAACACGAGCTATGTCTTGACCTACAAGGCGACAGGCGCCATTCTCAAGCTCGACATCGACCCGAAGACCCAGAAGGTCAATTCGATCAAGCTTTTTGCGGAATAATACGGTCCTCTCAGCGGCGTACCCACAATGGAACAGCCTGCCGCAGGAACGGCAAAAAAACCTTGGCCACCCGGTCAAGGTTTTTGTTTGTGCACAGAAGCGGGCCCGCGGAGACATCCCTCCGCGGGGGCTTCCCGCGCGCGGTTAAAGCACGCTGCACCTATTCGGGTGGAGACGGTACGGAGTCAGAGCCGCTCTTCTCGCGGCATTGCCTTACTCCGAGGATGAGCCGAAGGCCGACTTTTTGCGGCGCCGGTACCGCAGGAACAGGAATGCGCCTACAACGAGAATAAGGATGAGTACGATCGGCAGCGCCATATGATGATGAAGACTGTGAAGCAGACGGAGGGCATTGGCCCCGATGACATGTCCAAGCGTGAGGAACGTGGTTACCCAGACGAGTGCACCGCTTCCGGCGTAAAGCAGGTACCGCCAGATCCTCACATTGCTCACTCCTGCCAAGTAGCAGGTAAAATGACGTACGCCCGGCACATAGTAGCCGAAGAAGACCGCCCACATGCCGTACTTCTTGAACCAACCCTCCGCTACGGCGAGCCGCTCCGGTGTCAGCTTGATCCAACGCCCGTATTTGTACAGGAAGGGCTTGCCCACCGTACGGCCCAGCGCATAGCTGACCACCATCCCCGTCATCGCCCCGAGGAACGACACCAGGAGCGTCGTGCCGAAATGCAGTACGGGATTATGGGACGTTGTCAGGGTACCCACGGTCGTCATCAGAATCTCATCGGGCACCGGCACCCCGACAATCCCCAGCGCCAGCAGCCCGTACAGTGCGATATAACCGTACTGGTTTATATACTGCAGAAGATGCTCCACTCTGACACGCTCCAGCCATTTTTTTCAGGAGAAGAAAAGGCACTTGTCGAAACTTGTACCTTATTACCCATTGTATCAGAAAACGCCCAAAAGCCCAAGCTTCCCTCAGGCCAAATTGGAAGAAAAGGCATGAGGCTTGCCCCTGTTTCATAGGTTGTATAGTAAGCTCAGGTCGGCGAGGAGGACTCGGGTACGCATGAAAAAATGGACTGGCGTCTTGCAGGTCAGTTTTACCTATGTGGGCACGGTGGTCGGCGCCGGCTTCGCCACAGGGCAGGAGATCCTCCAGTTCTTTACCCGGTACGGGTGGATGGCCACCTTCACCATCGGGATCTCCACGTTCCTGTTCATCTGGCTCGGCATCAAGCTCATGATTCTGGCAAACGATGTAGGCGCCAAATCGTATGAGGATCTCAACAAGCTGCTCTTCGGCGAGAAGGCGGGCGGGTGGGTCAGCCTGCTCACGCTGATCTCCCTCTTCGGCGTGTCCACGGTAATGCTCGCGGGCTCCGGCGCCGTATTCTCGGAGCAGCTCGGCTTCCCGCACCAGCTCGGCCTGCTGTTCACCCTGGTTCTTGCCTACATCCTGCTGGTCCGGGGCATGGATGCGATCATGGCGGTGAATACCGTGGTCGTTCCCCTCATGGGCGGCTTCATCTGTCTGATCGTCTGGCAGACGATCGGCACCCCCGGAGCCGGCAATTGGCTTACGCTCGAGTCGGACTACCCTGCCGTCCGGATCTGGTTCTCTCCCCTGCTCTACGCCGCCTTCAATCTCACCATGGCGCAGGCGGTGCTCGTTCCGCTCGGGGTGCGTGTCGGTGACCGCAGCGTGCTCCGCTGGGGCGGGATCATCGGCGGGATCTGGATCGGCGTCATGCTCCTTGCGGGACATTTTGCCCTCTCCGCCCACATGCCCGGCATCACCCAATACGACATTCCGACAGGCCAGCTGATCCACCGCGTCGGACCGGTGCTGCAGCTGCTCTTCGTACTCGTCATCTACGGCGAGATCTTCACCACCCTGCTCTCCGACGTGTACGGGCTGGTTCTGCAGCTCGAGCAGCGGACAAGATGGTCTTACCAGGTTCTCCTGCCGGTCATTCTGTGTCTGTGCTACTTCGTCAGCCAGGTCGGCTTCAAGACGCTGCTCTCGTCGCTCTATCCCTTATTCGGCATGCTCTCGCTCGCCTGGCTGGTCCTGATGATTCTCCGCCGGAGTCCCGCTTCCGGAGGCGCCTGAACCGAGGACAAGGAAAAGACGGACAGCCATCATGAGCATTCCGGTGAAGCTGAAGACGAAGCCGCACAGCAGATACCCGTAATGGTACGGCGGAAACAGCTCCGCATCGCGCAGCACGGCGATCAGGTCCGTGAAGAGGAACATGCTGCCGGTGAGGAACAGAAGAAGAAGCATATAGTCAAAATAAGTCCACTGCCGCGGAACCGCGGCCTGCAGATGGGGCAGCAGTCCGGGCTTTGCGCCCCCTGTCCCGTCCGCGGCCGCAGCCGCACCGGCACGGCCGGCGGACCAGACGGACCAGGCCATCCATACGGCCGTTCCCGTCGCGGCCAGTCCCAGCGCCGCACCCAGTATAGCAAGAATCATCATCATGGCTCTCATACACCTCGGGTTATCATTATCTCATTTCGTTTATTACGGTGATTGCGGTCTTACGCCATTCGGGCCAGTAGATAGACCAGCCAGAGGAAGCCTGCGAAGACGGCTGCAGGCAGAAGAAACAGCAGCATGGGGATACACCGGGGCAGGCCGCTGTGCGGGCTCCGCCAAAGCAGGCTGCCCGGCATACCGGTAGGTCCCTTGTCTCCGTGCCCTGCCGGATCCGGGAGGGATCCTTGGCTTGCCGGGGAGATTCTCCCGCGCCTCCATCCGTCCCTGTAAGTCAATTCTCTTGGTGCGCGCCCGCCGGAGTCCATGGCGAAGCTCCTTTCTACTTGAAATGCTCCCGCCGGATTCGCTATACTCAGAGGAATAAAGCGAGCCTTCAACCAAGGCTGCGCCCGGCAGTAAGGCTATGTCCAGAATATACGATCGGGCTTTCTTTGTACAAGTCTGTCTTCATAACCCGCATAAACCGGAGGTGAGCTTATGACGAAGGTTGCCGCCGTAACGGGCGGAGCCCAGGGAATCGGCCGGGCGGTCTCCCTCGCTTTCGCTTCGGCCGGCTATGACATCGCAGCCGCCGACCCCGATAAGGAAGGGGGGCTGGAGCTGGTGCAGGAGATCCGCAGGCTCGGAGGCAGGGCCATGTATGTGCCGGCCGATGTCTCCAAGGAAGAGGACGTGGAGCGGTGGTTCAAGCTGATCCGCGAAGATTTCGGAAGAATCGATGTGCTGGTCAATAACGCCGGCATCATGCGGCCCGGGTCGATGCTCGAGCTGCCGCTCGCCGCGTTCGACGAGGTGCTCGGGGTCAATCTTCGCGGCACCTATATGTGCTCGCGCCTCGCCGCCAGGCTGATGAAGGAGCAGCGCTCCGGCGTCATCCTCAACATGTCCTCCACCCGGGCCCTGATGTCGGAGCCCGATACGGAGTCCTACGCCGCCTCCAAGGGAGGCCTGCTCTCGCTCACGCACGCGATGGCTGTGTCGCTCGGCCGCTACGGCATCCGGGTGAACGCCATCTCCCCCGGCTGGATCGAGACGTCCGACTGGCAGAAGGCTTCGGCCCGCCGCAAGCCCGTCCACTCCGAACGGGACCGGCTGCAGCATCCCGCCGGCCGTGTCGGCGCCCCGCCGGACATCGCCTCCGCCTGCCTGTATCTGGCCAGCGACCAGGCGTCGTTCATCACCGGCCAGAACCTCGTCATCGACGGAGGCATGACGGTGAAGATGATCTACGAAGAAGAATAAACATGCATTACAGCTTAAGGCGCCTCTTCCGTCCGTCGGAAGGGCGCCATTCCATGTCAGCAGGGAGTTTTTTGTTATGTGGTTTGTCTTTGCCGCCGCTTCGGCCCTGTGCTTCGGGCTAAGGGGCATTCTGTATCAATGGTCGTCCCAGCGTCCGCTGGACCGCAATCTGATGCTCTTCGGCGTCTATTTCTGCGGTATGGTCGTGGCTCTGGCCGCCAGCCTGCTCACCTCCGCCGCCTGGAGTCCGGCCGTGTGGATGGGCGCGCTGCTCGGCCTCTTCTCCTTCACCTCCAACGCCGCGATGTACAAAGGATATGCCGTCGGCAAAGCCTCGCTCGTCGCGATGTTCACCGGCCTCCCCCCTGTTGTCGTCGTGCTGCTCGCATTCCTGCTCTGGGGCGAGAAGCTTAACGGCTGGCAGCTGGCCGCCTTCCTGATCATCGTCGCCGGCGTGCTCATGATCCGCTATTCCAACGACATCTCCCTGAAGAATCTGCAGGGGGCCCATTGGGGCGCGATCGCCATGCTGTTCTTCGGTCTGACGGACCTCTCGACGAAGGGAGCCACGATGATGGGAGCGGCCACCCTGCCGACCCTTACCCTGATGTACGGGACCGGCACCGTGCTCTTCGGCCTCATGTGGCGGCTTGGCCGCAGTCAGGCGGATGCCGCACAGAGGGAAGCCGTCGCTGCCCGCAGCGAGCTGGCCGCCGCTCAGGAAAGCGGAGCGGCCGAAGGGCCTTCCCCCGCCCCCGCAGCCTGGACCGGCAGCCGCACGTTCCTGTGGGGCATGATCGTAGGCCTGACGAACATCTCCGGCATGATGCTCATCATGCCGGCCTTCCGGCTCGGCGTCACCGGGCTCGTCTCCGTCGTCTCCGCGATGAACGTCGTGATCGTGCTGCTCTACGCCCGCTTCGGGCTCCGCGAGCCGTTCACCCGGCTGGAGGCGGCCGGCCTGACGGCGGCGCTGATCGGCGTGATCGTGCTGCGTCTGGCCTCGTAGAGAGGCGTTGGAGAGGCAGCGAGAGGCGCGGCGAGGTGAAACGTCTTCTTCGCGTTGAACGTCCGCTTCGGACTGCGCGAGCCGTTCACCCGGCTGGAGGCGGCCGGCCTGACGCGCTGCTCGAAGTGATCGTGCTGCGCCTCGCCTTGTAGAGAGGCGGAGGCGGGCAGCCAGCAGTCGTCAAGTGATGCCGGTAAGCAACGCGGGCGAGTGACGCGCCAAGTGATGCAGGCAGGCCACGCGGGCGAGCCAGAGCGCCAAGCAATACGGGTGAGCAGCGTGCCTAGCAGCGCGCGTTGCCTCGCCGGCAAACGGATCGCAGTGATGCTTGGCAGCATGCTCATCGCAGCGAAAAAGCCTGACGGCGCTAACCGAGGCCACTGAAAAAGTCCGTCTAAAAAAAAAGCACAGCCCTTCAAGAAAATTGAAGAGGCTGTGCTTTTTTTGACGTATAATTGAGTCATCTCGAAAAGCGGGTGAGACGGATGATTCAACAACAACAAAGCTTGGTTCTGAGCCCTTACGCGGCTCTGTATGATATCGTCGTGCCGAAGGACAACATGCTCCGTCAAATTAACGAACTGGTGGACTTCACTTTTATCTTTGAAGAACTGCAGACAAAATATTGTTTGGACAACGGACGTAACGCCATTGACCCCCATCAGAATGTTTAAATATTTGTTGCTGAAAGCCATCTTTGAACTATCTGACGTAGATATTGTCGAGCGTTCTAAGTATGACCTGTCGTTTAAGTATTTCCTGGGCATGGCACCGGAGGATCCGGTCATCGACCCGAGTTCTCTGACAAAATTCCGCAAACTGCGGCTCAAAGACATCAACTTATTGGACATGCTCATTGGTAAGACGGTAGACCTCGCTATCGAACTGAAAATCCTGAAGAGCAACTCCATAATCGTCGACGCTACGCATACAAAAGCGCGCTACAATCAGAAGTCGCCGCTAGAAATTCTGCGAGACCGTGCACGAAAGCTGCGAAAGTCCGTTTACACGATGGATGAATCGCTCAAAGCCAAAATGCCCGCAAAGAACACGAGCGACGTACTCGAAGACGAAATCGAGTATTGTCAAAAGCTTGTGACCTTCATCGAGTTGGAATCCGGGATCGCGCAAGTACCAAAGGTTTTGAATCCGTTACACCTGCTGAAGGAAACGGTGGAGGATGACATCGAACAGCTTCGTCTAACGGCGGATCCGGATGCTCGAGTGGGACATAAAAGCGCCGATTCTGCATTCTTTGGATATAAAACTCATCTGGCCATGACGGAGGAGCGCATCATAACGGCAGCTGTCATTACAACAGGCGAGAAGAATGACGGCAAGCAGCTGCAGACGCTCATCGAAAAAAGCAATGCAGCAGGAATGCAAGTTAAGACCGTCATTGGCGATACCGCCTACTCCGAGAAGGATAATATTTTGTACACAACGAACAATGAGATTGAACTTGTAGCAAAACTCAATCCGCTGATCACGCAAGGCAGCCGTAAGAAAGAAGAGGAATTTCTATTCAACAAAGATGCCGGCATGTACGTATGCCCGGCTGGTCACATGGCGACTCGAAAGGCCCGGCAAGGCAAAAAAGGCGTCGGTAAAAACCAACAGGATACCTATTATTTTGACGTAGAGATCTGCAAGAGCTGTCCGCTCAAGGAGGGCTGTTACAAAGAAGGCGCCAAGAGTAAAACTTATTCCGTAACGATTAAATCTGATGAACACGCGGAACAGATGGCGTTCCAGGAAACGGAATATTTCAAGGCGAAATCCAAAGAGCGCTACAAGATCGAAGCGAAAAACAGCGAACTCAAACATAGACACGGGTATGATGTTGCCACATCTTCGGGTCTGATTGGCATAGAAATGCAAGGTGCAATGGCCATATTCGCTGTAAATCTTAAGCGTATACTGAAGCTGGTAGATTGAAAAAACGTATCGAGCAGACCAATTTTAAGCCTATAAAAAAGCCATCTGACCCTAAAAATGGGGGTAGATGGCTTTTTATGACTTATACGAGGCTCCTGAGGAAAAAGCGTAAGTTCTTCAGTGGCCTCCGCTAACCGTCAGGCTTTTTTATATGCAATAAGGTGTGCCCCAGCCATGGACCATTCCTGCATCTATCTCAACAGAAACGGATGGTTCACGCCACCCGGACAAATAGCGGAACTATAATGCCTTATCGGATGATTTTCCATGCCTTCCCGGAGAATAGCGGAATTCAGATGCCTTATTCTCCGGTTTTTGTACGAAAAAACGGCCCTACTCTGCTGCATAGCGAATCTCAGTTCCGCTATTTCTAAAATACCCTTCTGACATGGCGATTAGCGCACCTGAGTTCCTCTATTGGCGGGGCAGGAGCAGGGGGAACCACGGGCAAGCTCTCGGCTCGGCCCCGGCGGGTACTCCCACCATCGCGGCTGGAAGGCAGGGACAGCAAGGGATTTCGTCCAAAACCGACCTATGCGGACCGGGGCTAAGAGCTCCGTCCAGGCCTCCCAGCACACGGGGGGCCTCACCCATAAACGCGTTACCGCCCTTTGCCCCTCTAATGCAGGCTTCCGGCCTATGCTGCCAATGGGACCACCCTAACGCGGACGCCCATCCTCATGCCGCCCTTTGGATCAATCTAACACGAGCTCCCGACCTGATGCCACCTTTGGACCACCCTAACGCGGACGCCCATCCTCATGCCGCCCTTTGGATCATCCTAACACAGGCTCCCGGCCGTCATGCCTCCGTTGATCCTCCCCGCACCGCGGTCCTTCCCCAGGCCTTATGCTGTCCATACCGCCACAGAGCGGCCAAGCGCTGCGGAGTCTTCCTTCCAACGCGCAATCCAATATATACACGAGAATGGCCTTTGGGCCTACGTGTCCTTTTTTTCCTTCCGGTACGTCCGGTACACGCCCCGCAGCTGCTGGACGACCCGCGACATCGAATACGACTTCGTCGCCTTCTCGAGAGCCACGCGTCCGAGCTGATAGCGGTACATCGGGTCCCCGATGACCTTCTCCAGCGCGCCCGCCAGCGCCTGCACGTCGCCTACCGGAACAAGCAGGCCGTTCACCCCGTGCTCGATCTGCTCGGCGATGCCGCCCACCTGCGTCCCGACGACCGCCAGGCCGCAGAGGGCAGCCTCAGCAAATACGGAGCCGAACGCCTCCGCCTGCGACGGGAGAACGAAGACGTCGAAGAACGGCATGAAGTCTTCCGGATGCAGCATGTAGCCGTAGAAGATCGTGTCTTCGTAGAGGCCCTGCTCGATGGCCAGCGCTTCAAGCTCCGGCCGCATCGGCCCGTCACCGATCAGGTGCAGCACGAAGGGATGCCCCCGGCGGCGCAGTTCGGCGCAGGCGAGCAGCAGCGTATCGAGGCCCTTGGCGGGAACGAGACGGCAGACGGTAATGAGCTGAGGCACCTTGTTCTCATGGTGCACCGGCTTGAACCGCTTCTCGTCGAACCCGTTCGGGATGACGCCGATCTTCTCAGGCTCCTGCACGTAGTCGGCAAGATACTGTTTGAAGGAATTCGACACCGTAATGAGCTGGTCCACCGTCTCCTCAAGCTCACGGTAGATGGAGGTAAGGAACTGATGCTCAGGGCCGTTCTCCTGGATGCGGCCGTTCAGGATCAGCTCCCGCTCATAACTCGAGTGGATCGTCATGATCAGCGGAATGTCCGGGAACAGACGCTTCATCACAAGAGCGGCAATGGGATGATGAGCATGAATGAGATCATAGGTCTTGGTCTGGCGCATCTTCGTCCACCAGACATAATCCTTGAACGTCTGTATGTATTTATCCACGATAGGGTGGCCCTCATAGACCTTCCAATCGAACGTGGAGAACGTCACTTCCTCGCTCCCCTTGCTGCGCACCCGTTTCGGCAGGGAGAACAGGTCCATCTCCCAGCCGCGCTTATTGAATCGGTCCAGCATGAAGGGCACCATGGAGGATACGCCGCCCGGCTGCTCCGGCGGAAAAAATAACGCTTGCAGTATACGCATGATTCTCCTCCTCCGGTCTTTCTCTTTGTTGTCGCTCGCGGCTTGGCACGCCCGCGTGCCGCTGCACTGCTTACACTTCCATCCTAACAGATTCTCAGAACCTATCACAAGGCTTCCCGAAACGAATATATGTTTGGTATAATAGGCAGGTGTCACTTAAACTCACACCATTTTCCAGGGCGGAGGCCTTTTCAAACCGCATGAACTCGAATCCCGCATCGCTCAGCGATACCCTTTACGGACCTGCAGGCTCCGTCTATCTCTACAGCCTGCTCATCGTCATCATCTTCATGACCATGCTTGTTTCCTTCCGTCTGCTCGTCACGCGGCGCAAGATCGGCTACCTGTCCATGATCATTGCTCTCGGGCTCCTGGTCATCCAGCATATTCAGATGATCGTCCTGGCCTATTCGGGCGCCTTGTCGCCAGGTGAAGAATATACCTCGCTTCTGCTGAAGGTGCTCGCGTTCGTCATGGTGAACATCGGCATTTATCAGCTCTACAATGCGACCAAACGAAGGGATTTTATCCTCTACGGCTTTACCTTCGCCTTAACGGTCTGCGTCTCGATCACTTACTGGTCGGCCCACCGGTGGCTGGTCGGCAATGAAGAGCTTCACACGCTGCTGCGCCCTCTCGGCATGGATTTGTTCCTGTTCGTGCTTATCTTCCTGTGCTTCATGCTCGTCCATCCCCGGATCGGGCAGAACGGGAAGTACCAGACGATGCTGACCGTGTATTTTGCCGCACATGCCATCCATACGGTGAACGTATATCTCTTCGACGGGAAGCAGGGGGAGCTTCGCCTGCTGGAGCTGACGACTCCCTTCCTCTTTTATATCGTACTGTTCCTCTTCATCGTTGAGAGGGTCATCGAAATTCTCCAGGCCATCTACACCTCCTCCATCACGGATGACCTGACGAAGCTCTATAACCGCAAGTATTTCGATGCCCGGGTCGTGCAGTATGTCAAAAGCGCCGTCCCCGTGTCCGTCATCTTCAGCGACATCGATAATTTCAAGAAGCTGAACGATACGAAGGGCCACCATATGGGCGACAAGGTGCTGAAACAGGTGGCGCGGATTCTTACTGAGGAAACCGACGAGAGCGGCATCTGCGGAAGATACGGGGGCGAGGAGATGGTCATCCTGGTCAAAGATCCCGATACGGACCCGCTGGAGCTCGCCGAACGGATCCGCCAAAGGGTCGAAAAAGAAACGGTCGTTACCGTAAGCATGGGATGCAAAAAGTGGCGGCGCCGGATGTCCCCGGCCTCCCTGATCAAGGGAGCGGATAAAGCCATGTACGAGGCCAAAACAACAGGGAAAAACAAGGTGGTTCAGGGCTGACAGGCCGGCCGCCTTGTTTTGCTGTGCAGCCCCCGGGGGCGAAAGCCTCCCCGGGCACGGGAATGCAGCAGCCCTTGCCGCTGCGGTCGGGGCTCGACCCAAGTACCGGCAGATGGGGCACTTGAACTTGTACTCACTACACTGCAGCACGGAACGCACCGAAAAATTCCAGCACGTGCGCCGCCAACAGTTTTCCTTCCCACAGGTGACTGCTCCCTGGGGAGGCAGGTCATCCCCTAACGTTTCCCCCTACTCCTGTCTCGCCCTTCCTCGGTTCGCCTCCATCCATTTCACCGCATAGTCCACCAGAGCGCGCTGCGGCATGAACAACGTTCGGGACTCTGCCACCCTGCCTTCGGTGACAAGTCCCGTCTCCGCCCCGAAAGCCTCTCCAATCGTCTCAAAATCATCACTGTCTATGCGGAAATCCGAATAGGCCGCCCATACTCGCTGCCCGTCTTTCCGGATCGGGGCTCCCAGTTCTTCTTCCTCCTTGCCCGGGTAAGATGCCCGGTACTCAGCCAAGTGAAGCGAAGTATTGTTACCGTGTCCGACCCCTAGCAGCAGCACCCGGGCATCCGCCTCATAGAGGCGGGCCAGCGGAGAGGCTTCGCCGAGGCTGTAGGAGAGCTCGTGCCCTTCTGTGATCCTCGCCGCCCCAGCTCCCCAGGCCGCAAACGATACCTGCGGGTGCGCGCTGCGCAGCACGCCCTCCTGCTTGCGGAAGCACTCCGGGATCGCCCCCATCGCCCGGGTGGGTGTCAAGCCGGGCTCGTACGCCGGCATCGTACGGCGGATCGTCTCCCACCAAGCCTCGGGCACCGGCGGGTTCTGCCAGCGGGCCGGATCGGAGAGATCCCCCGAGTGGGTCGGCATCACCAGCGTTCCCTCCCGTCCCAGCACCTCTTCGAGGGCCAGCACAACAGCTGCCGGGCCGCCCGGAATCCAGCCGCCGAACGATTTGAGCGAGGAATGCACGATCACCGTCATCCCCCTTTGCAGGCCAATACGCCGCAAATCTTCAACCAAACTGTCGATCGTATATAGCTTTCCTTCGATGGGTTTCATGACGCGTCCTTCTCTTTCTTCATGGATGTGGTTCTGAGGCTGCGGCAGATCAGCGTTCCCGCATAAACCGATACCAAAGATGCTGCCGTGCCCCATAGGTAATAGCTTTCGACAAATCCACTGCAGTACATTGGAAGTTCCTCACATAGCAGCGCATGTCCGCTCCCGGGATAATCCTGGCCGTACCATGACGATGGGAATCCGCTGGCCATCATCGCGGCAAGAAAGACGCCGATCCCCTTCTCAACCAAAAAACCTACTCCTGCCGCATGCACGGTCAGAATAAGCGGACGCCGTCCCAGATAGCTGTACAGCAAGCCTCCCATCGGCACATACGGCAGCACGGAGAACAGCACTCCATAAAAAATCCACGAAACATCCCGGAACATGTCCGCCGGTATGCGCCAAATGAGACTGTAGCTCATTGCGGTTACAAAGAAGGTCAGCAGGTAGAATCCCCCGAACAGCCAGCAGGATAGTAAGGTAATCCTAATCCATGGATACTGCAAAATCTTCACCCCGGTATTCAGACGGAGCAGCGGGGGAAAAAGTTACCGGCTGCCGCAGCAAACGAAAAACGCCCTGTTCCATAATGGAACAGGGCGCTGACGGCCGTCTTGACGCGGGCGAACTCAAGCCCTGACACACAGGCCGTACACACTGCCAGAGCGGCTAGCAGCCTGATGCAGCTACCCGATAGGGCAAGATGCTGCCGTAAATTCGTATGGCCGGTGCGGCCAGTCCCAGACGTCGGCCAGACGCTCCGCCTCATAAGGCGGTATGACGCCGGATAGTCACACAGCCGGCGCAGCCAACCCGGCATTCGCACTGCCAAGCCCGCTTGCATACCGGCACAGCGCCAAGCCCGGGCCCCTACACCGGTACGATGCACGGGCCGCCCGCCACAGGCGGCAGGGTGCCCTCACCTTTATCTTTACGCTTCGCGGTAAGGAATCGGGTCGGTCGAGCCGGCCTCCTCGAAGCCCTTCAGCCGCAGGCGGCAGCTGTCGCACTCGCCGCAGGCTTCCTCCTGCCCGTTGTAGCAGGAGGTCGTCAGGTGATAAGGAACGCCGATCCGGTTGCCCTGACGGACAATCTCCGCCTTGGTCCAGTCGATGAGCGGGGTCTCGATACGGATCGGGCCGCCTTCGACGCCGACGCGTGTCGCCAGTGCCATGACCTCTTCGACCTTGCGGATGAACTCCGGACGGCAGTCCGGATAGCCGCTGTAATCGAGCGCGTTCACGCCGATATAGATCGCTTCGGCTCCTTTCACCTCTGCATACGATGTCGCGATGGAGAGGAACAGCAGGTTGCGGCCCGGCACGTAAGTAACCGGAATCTCGCTTCCTTCGAGCCCGGTTTCGCCGGCAGCCGGCACCTCAATGCTCTCGTCGGTCAGCGCGCTGCCGCCGAATTCCTTGAGGAAGCCAAGCGAAATCACCTTGTGCCGGTCGGATACACCGTAGAATTCGGTGACCTTGCGCGCATTCTCGATCTCCCGCTTCTGGCGCTGTCCGTAATCAAACGTAATCGGATACAAGTCGTACCCCGCTTCGCGTGCAAGCCCCATGCAGGTCGTGCTGTCGAGACCGCCGCTCAGGATAACGACCGCTTTTTTGCTCGTGGTCATCGTTCTATTCCTTCTTTCTTCGGTAACTTGGTAACTTGTGTAAGTCAGGTGCAATTATGTAATCCGCCGCAGCGGATGGAAAAACCCGGCCTGCGCGCGCTACACGCCCCGTTCGGCCGGGTCCCAGATGATTTTGTGCAGCTGCATGTTCAGCTTCACATGGCTGAGGCCGTGCTCCAGCATCAGACCCACCAGCTTCACCGGCGGCATCGTCTCCCACACCGGGGAGAACAGCGGCAGCGCCTTCGTCGGGTAATCCTTCAGCACCTGCACGGCCGTGAAGAAATCACGCTCGCTGCCGATGACGAACTTCAGCTCGTCCTGCGGACGGAGCAGCGCCAGATTGCCGGTCAGCATCTTCTCCTGCTCGCCGGAGTCCGGCAGCTTGTAATCCATGACGTAGCGGACGACAGGAGAGTCGATGCGCTCCAGGAACGGGGCAAGGTCGACTGCTCCGTTCGTCTCCACGTGAAGATCCGTATAGCGGCCTGCGGCCACCAGCGCTTCGATCAGTGCGGCCGACTTGTCCCCGTAGAGCAGCGGCTCCCCGCCGGTAAAGCAGATGTGCTTCGCCTTGTACTTGGCCGCTTCCTGCACGATCTCGCCGATCGTCATGACGAATTCGGCCTCGGCCGGAGGATAGCTGTACTTCGTATCACACCAGGTGCAGCGCAGGTTGCAGCCGAACAGCCGGATGAAGACCGTCGGAAAGCCGGCACGCGTCCCTTCGCCCTCCACGGTTTCGAAAATTTCGACCATCGGCAGCCGGATGTCAAGCGGGTTCTTAATGCTCTCCTGCTGCACTGTAAGTTCTTGCTGTTCCAACTCGATCATTCCTCTCCCATCAGGCGGGCGGTGACGGCTGCGAACGAGGTCGGCGTCTCCCACAGGCGCACCTCTTCAAGGCGCACCGCCGGATACAGGTTCTCCTCACGCAGGGCAGCCGCCAGCTGCTCGTACATCCAGACAACCATATTCTCCGCCGTCGTATTCATCGGAGGCAGCACGTCGTTCAGGTAGCGGTGGTCGAGCCTGTCGATTACCCGTTCCTTGGCGATCCGCTTGATATCGCCGAAATCGATCGTAATCCCGCGGTGGTCCACCTTGCCGCGCATGATGACCTGCAGCTTATACGTATGGCCATGGAGGCTCTGGCATTTGCCCTCATAGCAGTGAAGATGGTGAGCGCTGTCGAAGGTGAATTCCTTCGAGACGAGCACTTCCCGATCATGATATTTGAGCTGGCTTTGCTGTATATCTTCTCCCAGTATCTGCACTTTCTTGGGAATTTCGTACTCCATTAGAACTCCCCTCTCCCAAAAGACAATCCATTATATCATGTACGGTTGACTTCTCACAATAAGGTGAAACTTGTATAATAAAGGAACCGTGCGGGTCCGCACGGCCGAAGTGACGACAGGGGAGCCAAGTGAACCGAATGACCACCTTACCTTCAAGCTATATCGAACAAATGCGGAAGCAGCTCGGCGGCGAGGCTGAGGCGTTCCTCGCCAGCTACGGTCAGCCGAGAACGCAGGGCCTGCGAATCAACCCGCGTAAAATAAATGATAGCGATCCTGGGGCGCTGCCAAAGCTGCAGCGTCTCTTCGCGCTGGAGCCTGTGCCCTGGTGCCCCACCGGCTTTTATTATGAGGAAGACGCTAGACCGGGCCGGCACCCGTACCATGCGGCGGGCGTGTACTATATCCAGGAGCCTTCCGCCATGTCCGCCGTGGAGCTGTTGGATCCGCAGCCGGGCGAGATCGTGCTCGACCTTGCCGCCGCCCCCGGCGGCAAGTCGACGCACATCGCAGGCAAGCTGGCCGGCCAGGGCCTGCTGATCTCCAACGAGATCCACCCCGCCCGGGCCAAAATCCTCGCCGAGAATATCGAGCGGATGGGCATCCCGAACGCGGTCGTCGTGAGCAGCAATCCGCCGCAGCTTGCGGCGCGCTTCCCCCGCTTTTTCGACCGGATCATGGTCGATGCCCCTTGCTCGGGGGAAGGCATGTTCCGCAAGGACCCGGATGCGGTCGGCGAATGGTCGCCGGCCCACGTCGAGATGTGTGCCGCCCGCCAGCTCGATATTCTGCAGGACGCGGTGCGGATGCTGAAGCCGGGCGGGCGGCTGGCCTACTCTACCTGCACCTTCAACGAGCAGGAGAACGAGCTCACCGCTGACGCGATCGTGAAACTCTGCCCGGGGCTTGAACTCGAGCGGACCGAGCGGATCTGGCCGCACCTGCACCGGGGCGAAGGCCACTTCGTCGCCGTGTTCCGTCTTACTGAGGCGGGGGCAGGCGGTGACGAAGCGGCAGCGCCTGCCGTCAGAGGCCGGACAGCGGCCCGGGGCAAGCGGGGCACCGTACGGCCGGAGGAGGAAGCGGTCCGGCTCTACGAGCGCTGGGCCGCAGAGACCTGGGCGCCGGAGGGCAGCGGTTTCCGGCTGCCTTCCGGGGAGCCCCTGCTGTTCGGCGAGCAGCTCTACTGGCTGCCGCAGGCGGACGGCTGCCCCTTTGACAGCAGCTGGCTCCAGGGCCTGAAGGTGCTGCGTCCCGGCCTTCACCTCGCCGAGGTGAAGAAGAACCGGGTCGAACCGGCCCACGCCCTTGCCCTGTCGCTGCCTCCGGCTGCCAAGGTGCGGCTGCAGGCAGACCTCTCCTCCGAAGGGGAAGAGGTCCAGCGCTACCTGCGCGGCGAGGCGCTGCAAAGCGGAGCGCCTGGCAGCGGATGGACGCTCGTCACCGTCGACGGATACCCGCTAGGCTGGGGCAAGCTGTCCGGCGGCCTGCTCAAGAACCACTACCCAAAGGGCCTCCGCCGTTAGGGAAAAGCAGGCGAACGACTGACAGCTCAGCGCTGCCTGCGCGGCGAGGCGCTGCAAAGCGGAGCGCCCGGCAGCGGATGGACGCTCGTCACCGTCGACGGATACCCGCTAGGCTGGGGCAAGCTGTCCGGCGGCCTGCTGCGGGAACCACTGCCCACAGGGCCTCCGACGGTAGCTGGAGCCATGTTTTCGCGGGAGGAAGCAGATAAGGCCGTCCTGTTGAAATAAAGGAACCAGGATGCCTTATTCGACTATTTCCCGCCATTTCCCGGCACATAGCGGAACTCAGATGCGTTATGGGTCTCCTTTTGACAAGAAAGAGACCCAATCCATGAAATAGCGAACCTCAGTTCCGTTATTGCTCGAAAAACCCCTCGCGAATGAATCATAACGCATCTGAGTTCCGTTAATGACTCTTCCCTCTAGGCGCAATACCCTAACGTCCTCCCAGGCTCCCTCCTGCCTGCCGCCTGCCGCCCGCTGGAGCAGCAAGCCGCGCTCTGCCGGTTCATTCCCTGCACCCCCGGGTAAGGTTAAGATGATGGACTTGTCCCTTGGGCAAGCCAATGGAATGAACCTGAATGCAGGGAGGGAACCATCATGGAAACCACCGTACTGAAAGGCAAATGGAACCAGATTAAGGGAGAAGTCAAGAAGCAGTGGGGCGAGCTGACCGATGACGATCTCGAGCAGATCAGCGGCGAGAAAGACCGCTTAATCGGCATTCTGCAGGAACGCTACGGCCATGCCAGAGAAGACATCGAGCGCGAATACAAGGAATGGTCGATCCGCTGGACGGACAGCGACCCGCTCCGTTGACAGAGCGGCCAACCATCCGCTCAAACCCGCTTCCTGCTGCGGGGCGGTCAGCAGCTGCCGGACGGCTCTCAAGTCCGTGCGAACGGATATCTGCATGCAGAAGGCGGGAGCTGCTCCCGCCTTTTTGCCGTGGGCATTTTGGCGTAATGACCTTCGCAGGTAGGAGTCCCCCGTTCTAATCCTCCCGCACCACACAGCAAAGAGCGGAAACCCTCCGGTTCCCGCCCTGCCTGAAACTGTATGTTAATGGAACGACTCCGTCTCGAACAACACCTCTTCGATCACCCGGCTGCGGTGCATCATCGACAGATTGATCGCTTCGTAGTCTTTTTCCTTATCGAGCTCTTCCATCAGCAGGGCTGCAATCTCTTCCCGGTCCGTTGCGTTGCCCGGCTCCCGGAAATCGATGAACCCCGTCAGCTGCCGTTCGCTGATATCGACCGTAGCCGTACCGATCGGCAGGCCTCCGCGGGACTGCTGGTAAATCTCGTAGGTGAGCACATCGCCGTCATCACGGGCCAGAACGATCGTATAGTCCCGGTTCCCTTCGTAAACATCGGCATCCTCATCCTCGTCCGATTCCTCATCCAGCAGCAGCAGGTCATCCCCGTCAGCTTCATCCAGGAGATCCTCGTGCGTCAGCTCGATCGTTTCGATGACTTCGTTGTCGTAGAGCATATGGATGACGAACGTATCGATTTCGTCCTCGTCGAAGTCCAGTACGATGAGGTCGGCCACCGCATCCAGCGCATCATCCCCGGGTTCGATCAGCCAGTGCACCGTACCGGTCACTTCCCGGTCGTCAATCTCCAGGAAAGCCTCAGCCACCCAATCTTCGTCCCCGTCATAAATGTGATACTCCACGGCATCCTCGTCTTCGCCCACCAGTACCAGCTCGAAGTCACCGAGGGTCAGCTCGTCGCGCTCATACGGGTCGTCGTCCACAAGAAGCGTGTCGGTATCAATCCACTCGGTATCGTAGTCGAAGTCCTCGTCGACCGCTTCGAGTTCCCCGACCAGCGTCTCCTCCTCTTCCATCGCAATCACATGGTCAATGGAGCTGTTCGTCACCATAACTTCGCATTCGTCAACCCGCAGTGCAGCAGCCAGGGAATGCACATAGGCATGCAGATGCTCGTACACTTCATCTGCAGCCTCGGCAGAGAGAACTTCCTGTTCCAGCTGGATGGAGCCTGCGATCCGGTCCGACTCCCGGTATACGAGAGTGAGTGTACCGACATATCGGTTCTTGTACAAGATGTCGCTGACCTCGCCGCCCGCTGTTTTCAAATCCGGTCTTATCCACACGTGATTCATCCTCATTCCCCTCCCAATCTGCCGCTTCGGCTCCTAGATCATGGCATGCCTGACCACATTTTGTTACGGCCTTAGCATGTCCTTACCCGCCCAAACTCTATGCGCCGGGCGGATGTCTATACCCAATCAGGATATCCGCATATGCTGTAATGTAAACCGAACCTCCCCACCGCACGGAAGCAAAAATACAGCGAAGGCGCAGCAAGCACCGCCGACATGGAGGTCCGGTTCGATCTCACAACACGTAAGGAGGAGTTATGCAATGACTCACACAACTGGTTTCACTTCGACAGGTGTCATCCTGGTTCTGTTCATTCTGCTGGTGATCGTATCCCGCTCCCTGCTGGTCTAATCTCATATATCCCGGGCCCGCCCTTTCTTTAAGGCAGTCCCAAACGAAGAGGAGCGTCCCCGAAACCCGGACGCTCCTCTTCTTCTTGTGAACCTGGTTATCTATTGCCCCGCAGCCCCGGAGGCGGCTTCCAGTACATAACGCTGCACCGCATGGTGCACACCCTCTTCATTGTTGGAAAGCCCCACGACGTCGGCGGCGGCTTTGACCGCATCCGGCGAGTTCGCAACCGCAATCCCGAGGCCCGCGAAAGTGATCATGTCGATATCGTTGTAATAATTGCCTATCGCCAGAATCTCCGAAGCCGGAATGTCCCACAGCTCGGCTAGCTGGCGCAGGGCGCTGCCCTTGGAGACCCCCTCCGCCATGATGTCGAGGAAGTGGGCGCCGCTGCGGATGCTCTGAATCCCCGGAGGCAGCCCGATCTGCGACAGCTCGCTCTCGGCCGCATCCAGCTGCTCGCCGGAGCCGAACAGTGTGCATTTGACGACCGGGGCCGTCATCGCCAGCACATCCTCGACCCGCTGAACGACCACACCGAACTTGTCATACATGCCGGCCGCTTCCTCGCCGACCCGGTCGACGAACATATCCAGCGCCGTACAGACGTCATAGTGGATGCTCTGGGACCGGCAGTACTCGATCAGCCCTTCGATCTGTCTCACATCATAGCTGTACTCATGCAGTAGCTTCGGTCCCGGCGACTCTACCGTAGCCGCCCCGTTGTGGGTGATGAGCACACCCTGCAGGCCAAGCTCATCAAGCACGGGAACCGCATTCGCCGGCCCCCGGCCGGTACAGAGCACGATTCGCGCCCCGGCTTCGTGGGCTTCCCGGATCGTCAGCGCCGTGCGCTGCGTCAGCTCGTCCTTGTCATTGAGCAGCGTTCCGTCCACATCCAAAGCAATCAGTCTATAGCTCACGCCTCTCCACTCCGTTCCTTCTCTCTATATCGGGGTCAGCCGTGCTGCCGGAGCCCCTCCAGCTCTTCTTCGGTCAGCTCCCTGGCCTCGCCCAGCGGGAGCTGCGGATCCAGCTTCAGCGGCCCCATGGACAGGCGCTTCAGGTAGACCACCCGTTTGCCTACCGCCTGGAACATCCGCTTCACCTGATGGAATTTGCCTTCCCTGATCGTTAGCTCGATCCGCGACAGGTCGCCTGCAGCCGGATCTCCTCTGTGCAGGATCCGCAGCTCCGCAGGCATGGTCACATACCCGTCATCGAGGGTGACCCCTTGGGCAAAAGCCTCGATGTCCGACTCGTCGACGGCCCCCTCGACATCCGCGTAATAAGTCTTGGGCACATGCTTGCGGGGGGACAGCAGATTGTGCGAAAGCTTGCCGTCATTGGTCAGCAGCAGCAGCCCTTCCGTATCCTTATCGAGCCGCCCCACCGGGAACAGCTCCAGATGGGCGTATTCCTCGTCAAGCAGGTCCAGCACCGTCCGGTCCCGGTTATCCTCGGTCGCCGATACGACGCCCGGCGGCTTATGCAGCATGAGGTACACGAACTCCCGGTAGCGTACCGTCTCCCCATCCACCTGCACGTTATCTCGCTCGGGGACGATCTGCTGGCCGCTGTCCTTGGCGGTCTTGCCGTTGACCGTCACGGAGCCGGCCTTCACGAGCAGCTTGATCTGGCTGCGCGTGCCGAAGCCCGTGTGGGCCAATAATTTATCAAGACGTATAGACGATTTCATCTTCGTTTAGGTCCACCTCCAACCGGCGGGATATTCATTCTTGAGCAGGCCGTCCTGCCACTTGGCCCAGCCGGCAGGATAGCCGTCGATGCAGACCAGCGTATACCCCTTGGTCTGGACGTTCTCATGGGCGCGCAGCAGCTCCTCCGGCGTCAGCTCGAGCGTATCACCCTTCAGGTAGCGCACCGCGCGCGGATCGCCGCCCGTGAAATTCACGCGGCGCAGCGCTTCCTCCGCGCGAAGCCCCATGGCCAGCGCATGCGAGGGCGCGAAGCGGCCCTTCGCCGCGCTGCCGAGGTACCAGCCGGGCCGGACGACGCGGATGCCGTCCAGCACCGGCAGGCCGGCCGGCGCGGCGTACACGTGCTCGCCGCGCAGGACCAGCTCCGCGCTGCCGTAGGGCTCGCCGGCCAGCGACTCTCCCGCGAAGCGCGCCAGCGCCTCGCGCGGGTCGGCCGCAGCCGCGGCTTTCGCGGCCGGGCGCCCGCCGGCGGCGCGCCGCTGCGGCTTCGCCGAAGGCCGGGCCGCGCGCCGGGCCTCCGGCGCAGGCTCCGCGGCCAGCGCGGCGGCGCCTTCCGGCGCTTCGCGGCGGCGCAGCGCGGCCGCGAAGTGCCCTTCACCCGCGAGGCGGTGCGGCCACAGGCGCGCGGCGCCGGCCGTCTCGGCCGCGCGGGCGCTGCCGGCCGGGACCCAGTCCGGGCGGCCCGGGGCGAAGCCCGGCAGCTCCGGCGCCGGGGCGATCTCAAAGTCCGGGTGCTCGTCCAGGAACCCGGCGATAATCTGTTCGTTCTCCTCCGGGGAGAACGTGCAGGTCGAATAGACGAGGCGGCCTCCCGGCTTCAGCATGACGGCGGCCTGCCGCAGCAGCACGCGCTGCATCGAGGCGTACTTCTCCGTCCAGTCCTCCTGCCAGGCCTTGGCCATCTCTTCTTCCTTGCGGAACATCCCCTCGCCGGAGCACGGGGCGTCGATGAGAATGCGGTCGAAGTATCCGCGGAACGCTTCCTGCAGCTTCGCCGGGTCCTCGTTCAGCACGACCGCCTCCCGCACCCCGTTCAGCTCCAGGTTCTTGACGAGGGCCTTCACCCGCTCGGAGTGAATGTCGTTGGCCGCCACGAGGCCGGTGCCCTGCAGCTTGCCGGCCAGCTGGGTGGTCTTGCCTCCCGGTGCGGCGCACAGGTCGAGCACCCGGTGCCCCGGCTGGACATCCAGCAGCTCCACCGGAGCCATCGCGCTGGGCTCCTGGATATAGTACAAGCCCGCGTGGTAGTGCGGGTGCTTGCCGGGGCGTACGCCCTCCTCGTAGTAGAAGCCCTCCGGTGCCCAGGGGATCGGCTTCAGCTCCCACTCCGTCAGCTCCCGGAATGCGGCCGGCGAGATCTTCAGGGGATTCACCCTCAGGCCATACAGCCTGTCCTCGCCGTAGGAAGCCTCGAAGGCCGGGTACTCCTCCCCGAGCAGCTCCTTCATATGTAACAAAAACGCCTGCGGCAGCGAACACTCCGCCATGAAAGTCAAACCCCGTTTCCGTATGCTTCTATGCTGCCCGTTCCGACGGCCCCCTTGTGGGCGCCGCCTTTTTTTCGTCGAAAAAAGGGCCGATGAATACCCATTGTACTGTTTCTTTCCAGGTGCCGCAACCGCAGCAAACGCGTCTTGATCCGCTTCCTCCCGGCCTGTGTTCATGCTTGACCTGTTCTGAATCTGTTCTGAATCTGTTCTGAATCGGCCCTTGGGTCTGCTCCTGATCCGCTCTTGAATCTGCGTATACCCAGCTGTACACCCCTGTCGGTCCGGCTTAACCCGCTCTCGTCCAAGCTGCCCCCAGCTGCTGCTCCTGTTTCCTGCCGTTCCTCCGCCTCCTTCCTGCAACCGGCCTGTCCCAGCTAGCGAACGTTCGTAAATCCTTCACTTTTGTTGTATGATATAGAAGGATTCCGAGGAGATGGAACCGAATCCTTGGTATAGGGGCAGCATTACTACACTTGAAGAAATGAGGGGCAGCAATTGAAAAAGCTGGGTATCTTCCTGGCCGTCATTCTCGTACTTTTCGGCGGACTGTACTTCGTGAACCAACAGTCGAACCAAGCGAAATACGGCAAGCACATGGACAATGTATATGGCGTAACGCCAGATAAGCTTCATCCTGAAACCTTGAAACTGCTTGATGATCCGAACTATCAGAGCATCATCCTGCCGGCCGCGCTCGACAAGAAACTGGCCGCCAAAGAGGACTTCTTCGTCTATTATTTCGCCTCGACCTGCCCGCACTGTAAAGTGACGACGCCGGTCCTGATGCCGGTGGCCAAGGAGCTGGGCGTACAGATGAACCAGTTCAACCTGGAAGAATTCAAAGACGGCTGGAAAAAATACAACCTGGAGTATACTCCGACGCTCGTCTACTATAAAGGCGGTCAGGAAGCGGATCGCATCGTTGGCGAACAGAAAGCTCCTGAGCTGAAAGCCTTCATCGAGAAGCACAACAAGAAATAGAGGGAGCTCCCGACTTCCCTGCCTGGCTCCAAAGCCGCGCAGCAAGCTGAGATCCCTCCTCCGGTAATCATCCCGGAGTAACAAAAAGAAGCCTTCACGACCCAGTCGTGAAGGCTTCTTTAAGAATAGCGGAAGTGCGGTGCGTTATTCCACTTTTCGATGGTTCCCCTCAGAAATAAAGGAACTCAGATGCGCTATGCTATAAATGAGCAAGGCTTCCGGGCCCCTTTTCCCCTTATAAGGCATTTGAGTTCCGCTATTTTAAACCGAACGTTCCGATGCACTGCTGAAACGATCGGTCTCTTGGAGGCGGAAGGGACGTATACACCGTCCGGCTCGAACTGTAGGCCGCGGATCGCGGCCACCTGCGGCAAATAGCTGTCTGCTCCGCCTGCAGCGGCTGCAGTCGAGCCCATCCGTCAGACAGGATCCCCGCGGTCCCGTTAGAGCAGCTGAACATTTTATATCTCTCGCCTATCGTCCTTAAAGGACGCCGGCAGGCGTTCTTCTTACTGGCAGCCTGGCCACCGGACAGGAGCGGGATTGACTTGGCGCAAGGCATACCATCCACCGAAAAGAGACCGCGCCCAGCGTCTGCCTGCATCCAACCTTACCCCGCTTCGATTTCTTATGTATCCCGTCCCGGCGTCGACAGACCGGAGCTTTCCACGCCTGATTTGTCCCCGTCCAACAAGTCCTGATCCGGCTTCGAATCGGTCCAAGCAATCCAATCTCTCCTGCTCAGTCCTCTTCGTGAGGCTCGGGCGGGTGCTGCCGGAGTTCCTCTACGAGCTCCTCCAGCCCGCTGTCCAGAATGCGGATATCGAGATCGTAGAACTCGAAGCCCGTCTGCCCCGGATCGAGCAGCTTCTCGAGGTACTCCCGTCCGTCCTCCCGCAGCTTCTTCAGATCGATCCCCAGGGTCACGTCGGGATGCCCCTCGAGCTTCTCAAGCGCGGCGCTCATGAGCTTCACCGCCCCGTTCGCATTCCCATTGCGGTAATGGTAAAGGCCCACTGCAACCTGCAGCAGGCCCTGGTACAGCGGGTTCCGGCCTTCTTCGAGCCACAGCTCCTCCATCACCTCGTGGCATTCGAAATAATCGCGTGCAATATTGAAATAATAGACGAACAGCACGTACAGACGGTCATATGCCATGGCCCGAAACAGCCCCCCCGTTTCCCGCCTTAAGCCCGGAAGCTTAAGACTGCTGTGCTTTCTTGGCCCTCGAGATGGCCTCCGTTAGATCGTTGTAGAGCTCTTCGAGCTGCCGGAGGTCGTCCGTCTCCCACAACTCGTTGAAGCGGAGCTGGAACTGGGCCGCTTCGCGCACCCGGTGGTAGAAATACAGCTCCTGAATCGCGTTCAGCACCTTCGTCACCGTGTTCGATTTGTCCTCGAACAGCTTCTGCGCTTCCATGATGTCGACGCGAATCGAGCTCATCTCCTGGTCAAGAAGATAAGCGGCTTCGGCCGCTTTGCTCAGCCGGTTGACGACTTCCTGCGGCAGGCTCTCGCGGTACTTGTAGTTAAGCGAGTGCTCGATCGTAGCCCAGAAGTTCATCGCGAGCGTCCGCAGCTGAATCTCGGCGAGCACCCGTTTCATGCCGAGAGCGGTCTGTACCGGATACTCCACAATGATATGATAGCTGCGGTAGCCGCTCGGCTTCTTGTTCACGATATAATCCTTTTCGTAGAGCACCGTCATGTCCTCCCGGCTGCGGATGAGCTCGGCAAGACGCTCGATATCCTCCACGAATTGACACATGATGCGGATGCCCGCTATATCTTCAATGCCGGTTTCGAGCTTCTCCATCGGCACGCTCAGCCGCTTGGCCTTATCGAGAATGCTGGAGATTCTCTTGACCCGGCCCGTTACGAATTCGATCGGCGAATACTCTTCCCGGCTTTTCAGCTCCGTACGCAGCGTTTTGAACTTTACCTTCAATTCTTCCACTGCCTGTTCGTAAGGCATCAGAAATTTCTTCCAGTCCCGTCCGTCCATACGTCTTCCTCCGTTCTGTTACTTGCCCCGGTGCGCCGCACCAATGGCTTCCGACACATTCGAGAAGCCGTCCTTCCTGAGCAGTCTGATCAGTCCCTGGTTGATGCGTCCGAGCACGGCCGGCCCCTCGTAGATCAGCGCCGTATAGATCTCGACAAGCGAAGCGCCCGCACGGATCTTCGCATAGGCGTCCTCCGCCGTGAAGATCCCGCCGGAGCCGATAATCGGCAGCTTGCCCTCCGTGGCGCGGTAAAGCTCCGAGATCAGCGCCGTGGAGCGCTCGGTCAGCGGCCGCCCGCTGAGCCCGCCGGTCTCTCCGCGGTGACGGCTCTGCAGCCCTTCGCGCCCGATGGTCGTATTGGAGGCGATGATGCCCGACACATTGCTGCGGAGGATCGTCGCCGCCATATATTCGACCTCTTGCGCCGTCAGGTCCGGTGCGATCTTCACGAGCACCGGCTTCTCCCGGCCTCCGAAACGTGCGTGCTGCCTGCTTATCTCATCCTTCACGGCCACCAGCAGGCTCGACAATTCGTCTCCGTGCTGCAGGCTCCGCAGGTCCGGCGTATTCGGGGAAGAGATATTGACGACGAAGAAATCCCCGTAGCCGTACAGCGCCTCGATGCAGGCACGGTAATCGTTCTCCGCCTGCTCGTTCGGGGTGGCCTTGTTCTTCCCGATATTAATGGCAAGCGGAATGGTCCGTTTGCCCTGATTGCGAAGATTGCGCTTCATGCCTTCGATGCCCACGTTGTTGAAGCCCATCCGGTTGATGAGCGCCGTGTCCTCCGGCAGCCGGAACAGGCGGGGAAGCGGATTGCCTTCCTGCGGCTTCGGGGTGACCGTTCCGACTTCCATGAAGCCGAAACCGATATTCGAGAAGCCGGGCACGGCCTTGCCGTTCTTGTCCAGTCCTGCAGCCAGTCCCACCGGATTCGGGAATTCGATGCCCCAGAGCTCCGTCCGCAGCTCCGCCGCCGCTCTGACCCCCCATACCGTGTTCAGCACGGCCCGGCCGCCCGGCAGGTTTCCGAATGTATGTAGACCGTCGATAATGAGATGGTGGGCTTTCTCCGGATCCATTTTGAACAGGACCGGCTTGGCTATGTTTTTGTACAGCATGTTCTTGCGTCCTCTCCCCCGTGCAGCAGCGCTAGCTCTGTCTGATAGTGTCTTCTGATAAGTGTATCGTTTTAGCGCTTAAAAATAAAGGGGAGGGCCAACAAATCCCTGGTGGTAAAACGGTTGCAATATGGTACTATATGTGTACACCATTCGAAAAGGCAGGGCTGATCACCATGCAGAAAAAGAAACCGGCTCCCCAGCTGTCGCGCAAAGCGAAAGAGGAACCGAACAAAAAACTCATCATCTGGGTAAGTTCCATCTTCGGTGCGGTCATCGTCGGCATGTCCGTGCTCCTGATCCTGAATCAGTAACCGTTTCCGCGGGCTTCTTACTTTCCTCAACCGCACAGCACACGCAAAAACACCTTTTGGGCCGGGCGCTTTTCTCCCCCCAAAAGGTGTTTTTGGTATGGCCTGTATTTGGGCGGCTGGCCCGCCTATGAGGTGCGTTCAGCCCTCTTAGGGCACCGCGATATATTTGTCCCGCGTCGGCGTCCGGAGAATCGCCGTACGTGTACGCTCGTCCCACTGGACGTCCATGCCGATCTCCTCGGCGAAGAACCGAATCGGAACGAAGGTCAGGTCCTCCTTAATGTAAGGCGCGGCGTCCGTCTCCTTCTCGGACTTCAACGAGCCGTCCTCGTAGAGGCGGATGCCCGTACGCCCCACAAAGAGCTTGACGCTGCGTCCTTCCTTGGACAGACTGACGGAGCGCTCGCCCTCATCGAAAGCCACTTCGTAGCCCAGCGCTTCCGTAATGGCCCGCACGGGCACCATCAGCCGGCCCTCCGTGATCTCCGGCTGGGCGTCGAACTTCATGACCCCGGCATCCAGTACGACCTTCACCCCGGCCGGAAGATCCTCCGGCAGCCGGTAGCCCGTGAGCCTGCGCAGCCGGTTATTGAACGAATCCGCCACGAGCACGCTTCCGTCCCCAAGGACCGCCACGTCCGCCGGACGGTTCAGCCCGGCCTTCCCTTCCATGCCGTCCAGGAGGCCCATCTTCTGCTCCCCGGCTCCGGCCAGGGTGCTGAGCTGTCCGCCGAACAGGTAGCGGACGTCATGGTTCTGGCTGTCGGCGATCAGCAGCCCGCCTTCTTCGGTCACCGCGATCCCCATCGGGTAGTTCAGGCGTGCCTGCAGGGCGGCTCCGTTCGAGAACCCTCCCGGAACGTACATATCCTTGAGCTCTGCGGCCGTTCCTCCGCCTGCGACGGTTGTCACCGTGCCCTTGGCGAGATCGATATAGCGGATCCGCTGGTTGCCCGAGTCGCTGACGTACAGATTGCCCTTCGCATCGAGGGCGATCCCGGTCGGCTCGTTGAATTTGGCCTGCGCCAGCGGCCCGTCCGCGAAGTCTCCCGCTGCTGCGACCTGTCCCGGTGTGGCTTCCACCACACGCCTTGAAGGCGCCGTCAGCGTCGTCACCTCGCCCTGGGGCGAGATGCGGCGGATCGTGTGCCCGAGCGTGTCCGCCACATAGAGCGTGCCGTCCGGAGCCGCCGCCACGTCCCCCGGCCGGTAGAATTCGGCCGCAGCGCCTTTGCCGTCCTTGGCCCCCAGCCTTCCGCTGCCGGCAACGGTAGTGACATTCCCTTTGGCGTCGATCCGCCGGATGGCATGGTTGCCCGCATCGGCAACGTAGAGGCTGCCGTCCGGTCCGGCGGACAGTCCGAGCGGCTCCTGGAACAGCGAAGCATTCGCCGCCCCGTCCAGCAGGCCGCCGACCGGATAGCCCTTATCGTCCTTCCGGTAGAACACCCCGGCCAAGACGTCAACCCTGCCCCCGGTCAGCTTCCGGATCACTCCGTTGCGCGAATCGCTTACCGCAGCCGTGCCGTCCGGCAGCACGGCCAGCCCCGCCGGTACGCGAAAGGACGCCTCCAGTCCCGTTCCGTTCGCGCTCCCGAGCCGGCCGGTTCCTGCTGCCGTCGTCAGCTCCGTCATGAGCCGTCCTTCTGCGGTCCGCAGTCCCCCGGACCAGGAAGAAGCGGCCGCTCCGGAGCCGCCCGCCAGCATGGCGGACAGCACGGAAGCGATGATGAATCGTTTTGCCTTCAAAGTCATGGCCTTACTCCTCTCCAGACCGTTCCCTGTTGTTTCTATATAGAGTAGTTTCTATTAAAGTTTCTGTTGGAGCTCTATTGGTGTTTCCATTGGAATTTCAATTGGAATCTCAATTGGAATTTCAATTGGAGTTTCAATTGAAGCTTCTAGGGAGCGGTAACCGTCAAGGTGATCGGAGTCTTCAGCTCATAGACCGTGTTCCCTGACGCGTCCAGCACCTTGAAGTAGAACAGCTCCACCTGCGTGGTTTCCCCCGGCTTCATCCCTTCCGTCCGCAGCGGGATATCCACCAGTGTTACGCGGTCTCCGTTCAGCTTGATCGGCGGCGGCGCTTGGCGGCCGCTGCCCTGGAAGAGCGTGCCCGTGTAGATGAGCTCGCTCAGCCCGGAGCCGTCGGCCTGCCGCAGCACCTCGGCCGTCTGCTCCCCGTCGAAGACGGTGCCCGGCTTGTCCTCCAGCTTCCCGTCGGCTGTGCCGTCATAGCTCAGCTTCCCTGCAGCCATCGAAGCGTGAGCCTCCACCGCATAGAACGGAAGCTCCTCCGTGAAGTCTTCCATCTGCAGGCTGAGCTGGACGGTCCCCGGTTCGGCGGCCGCCGACTGGGTGAGCTTCACCTGAGGCACGGTCGTCGAACCACCGCCGGAGCCGCCGCCCGAGCCCGTATCCGGCACCGGCTCCACGGCCGGCGTGCTTCCTCCGGAAGCGATTTGCCTGATCCTCTCCTCTAGCGCCTTTCTCTCCTGCTCACTTAACTGAGAGAGAAGCTGCTCCTGCGCCTTCTTCGCTTGCTCCTGCTCCGCTTTCCAATTTGCTTCTTGATGAGCCTTGATCTGAGCCTCGACTTGGTCACGATGGGCCTCCAGCGCTTTCTGGTTTTCCTGCATCTGCCGCTCTTCGAGGAGGTGCGGATCGTTCTCTTCGTCCACCTTGGTTTTCCCTTGCAGGATGAGCGTGTCCAGACCCGCCGTCGCGTCCAGCGGAGTCGGATTGTCGATATCCAGCTTCCTCAGCGGATCGGGAATTTCCTTGTTGACCTCATCAATCAGCTTCTTGTCGATCTTCTTCTGGTTCACGGCTTCCTTGGCGATCAGGGACACAAAGGCATCGAAATTGCGCTGCACCTTCGATAAATCGTCCGCGTCTTCAACCCGGAGAATGGAGTGGGGATCCGGCTTGTTCATTCCCTGCTCGAGCTGCTCCTTCAGCTTCTTCTTCATGGCTTCGTTCTCTTCCTGAATGTGGGGCACGTTCCGCAGGATGGCCTCCAGCACCTTCGGTGGTGCCATCCTGACCAGCTCCTCCACATCCACATACTCGACTTGCGTCCGCATATCACCGGTCACGCCGCCCGGATCAACGGCGATCTGCTGCGACGGATATACCATCGCATACTTTACTTCCTGGGTACCGTTCGTTCTGCTCTGCACGGTCTTCGTATCGACCAGGCCGGAACCGACGAGCATCACGTTCTTGCCGGTCATCGGGTCGATCAGCACCGCAAAATGAGTCCCCCGCACGCCCATAACGGCCGTCGGCGTCTCCAGCTCCACCTCATCTCCGGAGCCCACCAGCGACTTGACTTTGGACCACAGACTGCCCGCCCAGGACTGCACCCGGGTCGTCTTGCCGTCCCCCTCCGACAGATCGGCGATATAGATCTCCGTGTTCGCCGCGACGGTGAACTCCACCTCGTCCGCACCAACCTTCAGGATCACGTACGAATCCGCGGCGGTGTACAGGTAATCGCCCTGGTTCAGGTTCAGATCCTTGTACACCTGGAAGGTCTTGAAGCCCCCCGCTTTCTTGTAGGTCACTTTCCCCGACACCTCGGCGACATAAGCGACACGTTCCGATGCCGCCTCCGCCCGGAGCGCCGGCCCGAAGGACGCGAGCAGCGTGAACAGCAGCGCCATCACGAGCACCACCGACATCCGGCGGAGTCCGGCCCGTCCCCCTTGTTCTCTCTCTCCCATGTGGAATCCCCTCTCCTCGCACCGCACCCAGCGGCACAAGAAATCTTTGCTATCATTGTAAAAGCGCGCCACTCAAAGATCAACGCCAAATCGTTCGAACGCAGTCCGTTCCTGTCGATTCTTGTCGAAATTCCGGATCAGGACACCTTGGGTGCCGTCCGCTCCTTGTCCGAACTCTCTTGGGGAGCGATCACTTCATAGAGCCGCAGCGGAAGACTCTTGCCCTTCATGAGCTTCTCTCCGGCGTCCCGGTAGGCAAAAGCACCGCCGGTCCGGGCGTAGGTCGCTTCGGACACGAGAATCTGGTTCGGCTGCGTCGAGGATTCGATCCGTGCCGCCGTATTGACGTTATCACCGATGGCGGTGTACTCCATCCGCAGATAGGAGCCGATATTGCCGACGACGACCTCCCCCGTGTGGATACCGATGCCCACGGCGATATCTACGCCATATTTGTCCCGGACCTCCTCCCGCACGCGCCTCATCCCTTCCTGAATCTCGTAGGCCGTCTTCACGGCCCGATACGGATGGTCCGGCACATCGAGCGGCGCGTTGAAGAGGATCATGGCCGCATCCCCGATGAACTTGTCGATCGTCCCCCGGTTGCGGAGCGCCCGCTCAGTAATCAGGTTGAACATCATGTTGAGTAAATCGACGACCTCCTCGGGCTTCAGCTTCTCCGACAGCGGCGTGAAGCCGCGGACATCCAGGAAGAGCACCGTCAGCTCCTTGGAGATGCCGCCGAGCCGGATATCCTGCTCGCTCCGGGCAATCTCCCGGACGAGATCCGGGGAGATGTAGCGCCCGAACTGCCGGGTAATGTACTGCCTCTGCTTCGACTCGAAATACGTCTTCATCGCGATATTGCCGAGATAGGCTATCAGGCCGCAGGCGAGAGCCGGCAGGGTATCCAGGTACTGATCGCTCGCCGCGAACAGGACGAACTGGCCGGCAAGCAGCAGCAGGAAGACGCCCAGCGCCAGCAGCGCCCCCCCGATCTCGCTCATCCGCCAGGTCATCAGGCCGAGAACCAGCATGACGAACACCGCCAGGGCCAGATCGATTCCCCGGCGCACCGGCGCCACCAGTTCCCCGCTGAGAATCTGGTGGAGCAGGTTGGCATGCGCGTAGACCAGATGCATATGCTTCTCCACGGGAGTGATGCCTTCATCCGCCCCCGTCACGGTGTATCCTATAAGGACAAGGCGGTCTTTGAACACTTCAGGCGGGATGGCCCCCTTGATCACACTGGTGAACGGGATCGTCTCGAAGTCGTATTCCCCGGCGGTCCAGCGGATGAGGGCTTCCCCTTGGGGCTTGCCCGGGAGCTGGGGCGGATCGAGATACCGGCTGACGTCCGCTCCGGCCGCCTGGGCAGCCGCAAGAGCCAGTGTCGGATACGTTCCCTGCGGGGTCACGATGGTCATCCAATTCGAGCGGATCGTGCCGTCCGTGTCATCGAACGTGGCGTTGATGTGCGCCCGGTTCCATACCTTGCGGAAGGCCGGGATGGGATCAACGGCCCCCTCGGCCCGCAGCGGTTCTCCTTCGCGGATCAGCGTGGACCGCTGGAGGCGGCTCTCCACATCGGCATGCGACGGCACAATGATGTTATCGTACTTGGCCAGCGCCTCGGCCAGCCTGCCGTCCCCTCCGCTGCTGCTCTCCGTATAGAGCTCGATGTCAAAGGCGATCACCTTCGCGCCCCCGGCCTCCATCCGCTCGATGAGGTCCGCATAGACCGAGCGGTCCCACGGATAGGGTCCGATCTCCTTGATCGATTGGGTATCGATCGCAACCACGAGGATGTCTTCATGCGGCTCTCTGGACATGGTGGCCTTCATATTGAAGTCGTAGAGCTGATTCGAGATCACCTTGAGCGAATCCGTAAGCAGCAGGGCCAGGCAGAGCAGCAGGATGAGCACATTGCCGGCGGCGATCACCCCGGCCTTGCTCCATTGTCGTTTCATAGTACGCCCCCTGATGAAAGTTCCGTTTCACTTCCGGTATCCTTTGGTGTAATTTATCTTAACATATCCACCCGCCCGGGGAGCGAAAAAAAAGCCTGTCCCCTCCAAAGGGAACAGGCTTATCTTTGATGATATGATTCAGGCCGCGCAGGCCAATTAAGCAAATGGCGTGTCAGCTACTTTGATGGAGTCAGTAGGGCAGCCATCTTGTGCGTCCTGCAGATCGTCGTACAGATCTTCCGGGATTTCCGTTACGCCTTTGTTGCCGTCCGCTTCGTAGATGACTTCAGCCAGGCCCTCATCGTCGTAGTCGTAAATGTCTGGTGCCGTAGCGCCACAGGCGCCGCACGCGATACAGGTTTCTTTATCCACGATTGTGTATTTTGCCATGATTATTCTTCCTCCTCCAAATGTGTAACCTCATCCTAGAATATAATATAAAAAACTCCAAAGTTCAAATAGAAAGTATGCGGCCGGGGTGATAAGCTCAGCTTATAAGGGCTCGCATAAGGACACGCAGACAGGCCGTTCTCTGTATATTATTCCCTATTACCCATTCTTGAGCGGATCCAATCAGCTATGCCGGACACCTCATCGGGGTGAAAAACCGGAAGCCCTTCGGGCCGATTCCCCGCCGTCCCCTCATCCGGCGTAACCCAGGCGATGGGCGGGCGCGAAAGCACCGACAGGATTCTCGCCTGCTCCGCCGTCCGGAATACCGCAATCTTGTCGTGGTGCTCTTCCTTGAAGCCCTCCACGAGCACGAGTTCATACCGGCCGCCGGCACGCAGGGCATCCAGCGCTTCTCCCAGTCCGCTCCGCCGCCGTTCGTAAGTCCGGACCGCTTCCGGCGAAACGACGACGACCGCCGAGGCTCCGGCCTGCGCGAATCGCGTGGAATCCGCTCCTTCGGCTTCCTTATAATGTCCGTGGGCATCGTGTTTTATGACCGCCACCCGCACGCCCTGCCCCTCCAGCACCCCGGCAAGTTTCACCAGCAGGGTGGTCTTGCCGCTGTCCGACCAGCCGGCCAGACCGATCACGGTCATGCTCATGAATCTTCCTCCTTCAGTGCCCGCAGCTTCAGATGATCCATCTGCAGCGAGGTCCCCCGCCGCTTCGCATTGCGGATCAGCGCGGACGGGTCGTCTCCCAGCATCCCGGCGGTAAGCACGGCCCCTTCCCCGAACTTGTCCCGAAGCACATCCATCACCTTCGTCAGCTTATCCTTGGCCGGCTGCTGCTGGTAGCTGAAGAGGTCCAGCTGCACCGCCGCCTCGCTGCGGGCCGTCAGGCTCTGCAGGGTGACGCCCAGCAGCCGCACCTCGCTGCCCTCGGGCCAGTGCTTGTCGAAGAGGATGCAGGCGGCGCGGTAGAATTCATCCGTCTGCTCCGTCGGTTCCTTGAGCTTCATCGCCCGGGTGATCGTCTTCATATCGGGATCGCGTATCGTGATCTGCACCGTCCCCGCCATCAGCCGCTGCTTCCGCAGGCGCCGCCCCACCTGGTCCGACAGGTTCAGGAACACGCGGTGAATCTCGGTGCGGTCCTTGTAATTCACGGGCAGAGTCGTCGTGTGCCCGATTGATTTGCTCTGCTCGCTGTCGGGGTTCACCGGCGAATCGTCCTCCCCGTTCGCCGCCCGCTTGAGCGCCGCTCCCATCACGCCGAACTTCGATACGAGCAGATGCTCGTCAGCGGTAGCAAGCTGGCCCAGCGTGTGGATCTGCAGCCGCTTCAGCTTCTCCGCCGTCTTCCTGCCGATGCCGTAGAGCTGGCCGCAGGGCATCGGCCAGAGCACGTTCGGCACATCCCGCTTGCGCAGCACCGAGATGCCGTTCGGCTTCTTCATATCGGAGGCCATCTTCGCGAGCAGCTTGTTCGGCGCCACTCCGATCGAGCAGGGAAGCAGAAGCTCGATGCGGATCCGCTGCTGAATGCTGTCGGCAATCTCGAGAGGCGTACCGAAAATTTTGGAGCCGGTGATATCCACATAGCATTCGTCGATCGAGACGGCCTGCACCAGGGGAGAATACGAGTAGGCAATCTTCATGAACGCCCGGGAGAACCGGCGGTAGAGGTCGAAGTCCGGCTGGATCAAGATGAGATCCGGGCACACCTTCAGCGCTTCCCGCACCTGCATCCCCGTCTTGACCCCCTTGGCCCGTGCACGGTAGGAGGAGGTAACGACGATGCCGTGCCGGAGCTCGACGCTGCCTGCGACCGCAGTCGGCTTGTCTTTGTACTTCTCCGGCTCCACCGCCTCGTGCACCGAACAGTAGAAAGCGTTCATATCAATATGGAGAATCACCCTCCCCTTCGCCGGGTAGCCGTTCGCCGGGCCTGCGCCCTTGTCCGCTCCGCTGCCATCCATCGTCCCACCTCCCTTTTTAGTTATCAGCATACCGCTCTCTTTCTTCCCAGGCAAGACTTTAGCCTTTTCCGATCGGACTACTAAATTTCACGAAAAGAGCATAGCCCGCTCCCGGACTCATATGCTATAATTATGCAAATCTATTTTGCCCTACTAAAGCCTAAAAGCATGAAAGCTGCCGAAACAGGAGGAAGACTATAGTGAGCACGGTGAAAATATTTGATACTACCCTGCGGGACGGAACACAAGGGGAAGGCGTCAGTCTTTCCGTTGAGGACAAGCTCAAGATTGCCCAGAAGCTGGACAGCCTGGGTGTCTCCTATATCGAAGGGGGCTGGCCCGGCAGCAATAATAAAGATATAGAGTTCTTCCTGCGCGTCGGCGAGCTGAACCTGAAGCATGCCAAGATTACGGCCTTCGGCAGCACGCGGCGCAAAGATACGCTCGCCGAGAACGACCCGAACCTGAACCGGCTGCTTGAGGTCGGCGTCAAGGCGGCCGCGATCTTCGGCAAATCGTGGGACTTCCAGGTTCACACGGCCATCCAGACGACGCTCGAAGAGAATCTGGCCATGATCTACGATTCGGTCCGCTTCCTGAAGAGCCGCGGACTGGAAGTAATCTATGACGCCGAGCATTTCTTCGACGGCTACAAGAGCAATCCCGAGTATGCGGTCGCGACCATCCGCAAGGCGGAGGAAGCCGGTGCGGACTGGATCGCCCTGTGCGACACGAACGGCGGCACGCTGCCGCACGAAGTGTCGGCCATCGTCGCCGATGTGCGCACCCGCGTCTCCTGTCCTATCGGCATTCACGCCCACAACGACTGCGAGCTGGGCGTGGCGAATTCCCTCGCGGCCGTCATGGCCGGTGCCACCCAGGTACAGGGAACGATCAACGGCTACGGCGAGCGCTGCGGCAACGCCAACCTCGTCTCGGTCATTCCGAATCTGCAGCTCAAGCTGAACTATGACGTGATCAGCGGGGAGCAGCTGGCGTCGCTCACCAGTGTCGCACGGTATGTCAGCGAGATCGCCAACATGCACATGCCGATCAACCAGCCGTACGTCGGTACGGCCGCTTTCGCTCACAAAGGCGGGATTCACGTCTCCGCGATCCTGCGCGACTCGAGCACGTACGAGCACATCAAGCCGGAGCTTGTGGGCAACAAGCAGCGCGTCCTGGTATCCGAGCTGGCCGGCCAGAGCAACCTCGTGTTCAAAGCACAGGAGCTCGGCCTCGACTTCGATACGGGCAACGCGCAGACGAAGGCGCTCATCGAGCAGATCAAGTCGATGGAGCACCAGGGGTACCAGTTCGAGGGGGCCGATGCGACGCTGGAGCTGCTGATGCGCAATGCATACGGCCAGCTAGAGGAAGTGTTCACGCTCGAATCCTTCAAGATTATGGTCGGCAAAACGGTGAACCAGCCGGTCGTCTCGGAAGCGATCGTGAAGGTCCGCGTGCATGGCGAGACCGTGTACAACGCCGCCGAAGGCAACGGTCCGGTCAATGCACTCGACAACGCGCTGCGCAAGTGTCTTGAGCGGCACTATCCCGATATCCAGAACATGCACCTGGCGGATTACAAGGTACGTGTGCTCGACGACAAGGATACGACTGCAGCCAAAGTCCGCGTCCTCGTCGAATCCTCGGACTTCCAGAGCTCCTGGAGCACCGTGGGGGTATCCGAGAATATCATTGAAGCGAGCTGGGAGGCGCTGGCCGACAGCATCCGGTACGCTCTCTTGAACCAGACGCCGGCCGAGATCCGTACGCTGGAGCATCGCGAGCCGCTGGGCATCGTGAACCACTGAAGCAAGGTACAGGGCTCACCCGATATTCGCAGGCAGCCGTTTGCCTTTCATGAAAATCACAGCAGTTCATTAATAAAAGCCGCAGGCCTCAATTCCGAGCCTGCGGTTTTTTGGCTGTTCATTGACTGACTCCGGGCTCATCCGAACAAACAAGAGTACAGCCTTCCTCCCTGTCCAGCGGGCCATCAGGCTCCCTGCGCACCGATCAGCCCGCGGATCTTCGCCTCCAGCTGTGCCGCCGGCAGCACATGAATGACCTCCACCAGGTTCCCCTTGCGGTCAATAAGGTAGCTCGTAGGTACAAAACGCAGCCGGTAAGCATCCGCGGCTGTCCCCTCTGTGTCCAGCAGCACGGGGAACGTAAAGCCGTATTTCTTTACGAACCCCTCCGCTTCCCGGAGGCCGTCTTCCCTCGTCACATTCACCCCATAGAAATCAACCTGGTCCTTGTATTTGGCGTACACCGCCTGGAGATCGGGCGCTTCCTCATGGCACGGTCCGCACCACGAAGCCCAGAAGTTCAGCAGGAGCGGCTTGCTCCGCTCACCCCCTACGGTGAACTCTCCTCCGCGCATCCCCTGCAGCCGCAGGGCTGGCACGGGCTGACCGGGGACCACACGCCCCGCCTTCGAGGCCGCCGCGAACACCGGCCGGCTCTCCGGCTGTCCCTGCCCTTTCATCTGATACAGGGCCGCTCCCGTCAACAGCGCGATCAGCGCCAGCATGCCTGCATATTTTCTTGTCATGGGCACATCCCCCTGTCGGCAATGGTTGGTTATTCCTGAAGTATTGCCAACGGAAGACCAAACCTTACGCCATAGCTTAACGCAAGGCACCCTCCATTCCTTCGCTTGCAGCTGTAGCGGCGTCCCCAGCGTCTCAATTATGCCCCTGGGGGATGAAGCCCTCTTTTCACGGGAATAGTAACCCTACCATAAGATTGAATTACGGTCAGGGAGGTATAAGTGGAATGGAAAAGGCAAAATCCAAACGGCTGCAAATTTCCTTTGACAGCGATATGGCAGCCGATCAGGAAGCGAAGCCCCATGACGCCAAGCCCAAGAAAAAATCGCCGGAAGGCGGCTCTTCCAAAGGCCATCTTCTCGAGTTCATTGCGATTGCAAGCGTGCCGATGGTGCTCGTACTCGGGAACTCCATGCTCGTGCCGATTCTTCCGGACATGCAGGAGCGCCTTGGGATCAGCCAGTTTCAGAGCTCGCTTGTCATAACGCTGTTCTCCGTAACGGCGGGACTCGTGATTCCCGTCTCCGGCTATCTGTCCGACCGTTACTCGCGGAAGGGCGTCATGATCCCCTCCCTCATCATCTATGGAGCGGCAGGGGTGCTCGCGGGTCTGGGCGCCGTATGGAACTCCTATACGATCATCATCATCGCCCGGGCGATTCAGGGGCTGGGGGCGGCCGGTACGGCACCGATCGCGATGGCGCTCGCAGGCGACCTGTACAAGGCGGGAACGGAGAGTAAAGCGCTTGGCCTGACGGAAGCCTCCAACGGGGCGGGCAAGGTGGTATCCCCGATTCTCGGCTCCCTGTTCGCGCTGATCGTCTGGTACGCCGCTTTCTTTGCGTTCCCGGTGTTCTGCCTGATCTCGCTCCTGCTCGTCATGTTCGTGCTCAAGGAGCCCGAAAAGACCAAAAAGCCCCCCAAGCTCGGCGTGTATATCCGCGGCATCGGGAAGGTGCTGAAGGAGAAAGGGCGATGGATGATTCCGGCCTTCTTCGCCGGCTCGCTCGCCTTGTTCGTGCTGTTCGGGGTCCTGTTCTATCTCTCGGACATTCTGGAGGAGGCTCCGCACAGTATTGAGGGGGTGCGCAAGGGCATGATTCTGGCGATCCCGCTGCTCGGTCTGGTCATCACCTCGTATACGACCGGATCGCTCATTAAAAAGAACGGCCGTCTCATGCGTATTCTGATGAATGTCGGCCTCGCGATCATGTCGATCGCCCTCGGTCTGTGCACGCTGTTCTATAACGGGAACATCTATATCTTCATCGGGCTGCTGACCCTCAGCTCCGTCGGGACGGGGCTGCTTCTGCCATGCCTGAACACCATGATCACCGGCTCCGTGGGACGCGAGCAGCGCGGGGTCATCACTTCGCTGTATTCTTCGCTGCGGTTTCTCGGGGTGGCGTTCGGTCCACCGCTGTTCGGGTGGATGATGGACAAGTCCCACAGCCTCGTGTTCATCGTCGTCACCGTCCTGGCCGCCGTCGCGCTGGCTCTGGTATTCTTCCTGATCAAGCCCCCAGCGCAGATCAAGGGATAGCCTGTCCCTTCTCCCAAGTCCGCCACCGGAAGTGCGCTTCCGTTCCGGAGGGATGGCTGCCCGCTCCTGCAGAAGGTATAATAGCCTTACTACAGGACCGGCCGGCGGAATGCTGGCGCGTGAATAAGGCGGGGCGGAGACGACATGGCATTACCTATTGCAATCATGGAAAGCATCTACCGGGAGATGGTCCGCTACGGCCTCTCCCTCCTCCCTGAGGAAGCATGCGGAGTGTTATCCGGCTTTCGCACGGCGGAAGGCATATGGACGGCCGACCGGTTTGATCCCGTTGCCAACCTCTCACCGGAGCCCCGGACCTCCTTTGCTATGGATCCGGCCGGGCTCATCCCGGTCCTTCATGCCGCCGCGAAGCAGGGGCGCGAAGTCGTCGGGTTCGTCCATTCTCATCCGTCTTCGGCTCCCATACCCTCAGATCCGGACCTCTCCACCTCCTGGCACACCGTGCCAAGCCACTGGATTCTCTCGCTGCAGACCCCTTCCGTTCCAACGGCGGGCGTGTACCGGTATTTCCGGGACAGCAGCGGACGGATGCGGTATGAACCGCTCTCTTTTCACATTCTCCCCGACTCGCTCTAACGCTGCCTGACTGGACACAAAAAAATCTTCAGATTCAGCACGGGGTGCAAACCGAAGATTCGTCTCAATTCGTATGGCTTAAATGCGTATATAATTCGCCAAGCGTATGAATGCCCCTGGATTCCACCTCCAGCATGAGCATGCTCCATAATTTGGCCGTCATCACCGCATCCTCCAGAGCATGATGCCGGACCGTCACTTCAATCCCGTACAGATTCAGCAGCGAATCCAAATCGAATGCGGGAAGCCTGGGATTCAGCCATTTGGCGATCATCATCGTATCGAGCAGCCGGTGCGACAAATTGACTTTCGAGGTTTTCCACAGCGCGGAATTCAGAAAATGTTTGTCATGACCCGATCCATGGGCTACGAGCACCTTCTGCTGCACGAACTCCAGGAAGCCTCGCAGCGCATGCAGAAGATCCGGCGCATCCGCCACCATCTCGTTCGTAATCCCGGTCAGCTCCTCAATTTCCCGGGGAATAGCGCGCTTCGGATTGACAAGGGAATAGAAGGTATCCTTCTCCGATAACGTGCGTCCGGTCACCGTCACCGCCCCGAAGGAGATGATTTCGTCTCCGTTGTAGGGCGAGAAGCCGGTCGTTTCGAGATCAAAGACTACCAGCTCCACCGTATCCAATGGAATCTCATACAAGGAATTCTTGCGCTGCTCCTTCATGATCGAGCGGATGAAGGCCATCTGCTGTGCACTCTGCACATCAAACATGGACGTAAGGGCCGGCGTTAATCCGCCCATCTTGTACAGATGCCACATCCGCCCAGCGGGTCTCATATCCTTCATGACACTTCACCTCTCCTCTCCTGTTACTGTCCTTTCTCCAGCTCATGATGCACGCTTCGCTTGACATACTTCTGCAGTTCGATCCCGATGCGCAGGCAGAGCTTCAGCTCCGAGATGCGTTCCTTGGTGAGCTGCTCCGCGGTCAGCTTGCCCCGGGAGTTATATCTGCCGTCTATGATCTGATAGGGTGTCATGGACCGCAGCTTGAACGCCAGATTCAGGGCTTCCAGCCAATCGTGCCCAATCTCCTCCTCCACATGCCCGCCCCGGATCAGGGCCAGCGTCCTCTCTTCCGTTGACGTGCTCCGAATGCCCGCTTCGATGGCCAGCAGCCGGATTCCGTTGACGATGGGGATATACGCGCCGTACTTGACATCCACCCCGCCGGCATCCTCCCCGTACCGCTCTTTGATGAGCTGTCCGAAGAGGCCTAGCGAGACTTTGTGATGCAGGGTATTGTGGAGCAGATGCTCCAGCATGGAGGGATGGGCCGCCACATAGGCGTGGAATTCCTCGGCGACCGCCTCGCCGAAGGCGGGATCTCCATACACGGTGCGGAGATCGGCCGCAATCAGCAGGTACCGGACATTCTCCCAGTCCGGCTCCTGGAGCCAGCCCGCAATGGTCTGCCGGTACGCCGTAACGCTCTTGCGCCACTTGGCGTTCGTGCAGATAACATTGCCGCTGCAGGGCGGATAGCCCGCCAGCTCCAGACTGAGCGAGATCTTCTCCGCCAGTCCCTTAAAATAACCTTCCGCCGCCGCTTCTTCGTCGGGTGTGGCCGGATCCGCATAGATCAGGCCGTTGTCCTGATCGCTCCACAGCGTCTGCTCCCCCCGGCCTCCGCTGCCGAAGAGCAGGAAGGCGTAAGGCAGCGGAGCCGCCCCATGGGCCGCCGCATAGTCCTGCTCGGACAGCTCGATAACCCTGCGGATCACCGCATCGTGGAAGGCGTTCGCGTCCCGGTTCCACTCCAGCGGGCTTGCAAAAAGGAGATGCCGCTGGAACTCCCCATGCATTCGATCCCGGAAGGCCCGCAGCTCCGGCACATCCCGGGCGCCCGCGGCTTCCTTGCAGATCTGATCCAATGAGAGACGTTCCATGACGACATCCCCTTCTATAGTTGTAATGTTGCTTTAGAGGACGGCCGAACTGCCTCCGGCTGCCTTCTTCATCTGCTCAGGATAGCCGTAAGAGCCGTGTTCGGACAGGTCGAGACCGACCACCTCTTCTTCTTCCGTAACCCGCAGACCGATGGTAACTTTCAGGATGTACAGAATAATGAAGGAAACGATAAGCACGAACACGAACGTTGTGAAAATCCCCAGAGCTTGAACGCCAAGCTGCTCCAGACCGCCGCCGTACAGCAGACCCGGCTTGCCGATGCCCACTTTCTCTACGAGCTCAGGCTTTGCGAAGATCCCGTTGGCCAGCGTGCCCCAGATTCCGGCAATCCCGTGAACGGAGAAGGCATAAATCGGATCGTCGATGCCCGCTTTCTCAAACCACTGGGCCGTGAAGAACGTCAGAATCCCTGCAACGGCACCGATAATGATGGCGTCTCTTACGGAAACGAAGGCGCAGGAAGCCGTAATGGCAACAAGTGCCGCAAGTACGCCGTTCAGCATGCTTGGAATGTCCGCTTTGCCGAAGTAGATCCATGCGATGACGATAGCCGCTACCCCGCCGGCTGCTGCAGCCAGGTTGGTCGTCATAGCGATGTAACCGAAGAAGCCGTCACCCATGGCGCTGAGCGTGGAGCCCGGGTTGAAGCCGAACCAGCCGATCCAGAGAATAATAACGCCGAGAACCGAGAGAACTTGGTTGTGACCCGGGATAAGATTCGGAGTTTTATCCTTATTATACTTGCCGATACGCGGTTTGAGCATCAGTGTGGCTACGAGTGCAGCGGTAGCGCCCTGCAGGTGAACGACCGTCGATCCTGCAAAGTCCTGCTTGCCGTGGCCGGCGAGCCAGCCGCCGCCCCAGATCCAGTGAGCCGCAACAGGATAGATGAAGATGACGAAGAGGATACTGAAGATGAAGTATACGGAAAGCTTGGCGCGTTCGGCGAAGCCGCCGAAGGCAATGGCAAGCGATACGCCTGCGAAAGCGAGCTGGAAGAGGAACTTGATGCCGATTGGCACATCAGAGTAAGCCAGAGAGCTGTAGGCCGCCGCGGCCTGTTCTTCCGTACCGTCTACGAAGAAGCCCTTCATCCCGATGAAGCTGTTGCCGTCACCGAAGGCCAGGCCGAAACCTACAGCCCAGAAGGCAATGGCGCAGATGCCGAAGGTCAGGATCGTCTTGCCGGCAACGTGCCCCGCATTCTTCATGCGTGTGGAACCTGCCTCAAGCAGTGCGAAGCCCGCCTGCATAAAAATAACGAGAATGGCGGCGAGCATGACCCAGACCGCATCAACCGCTCCTTGAAGCTGAGCGGGCGTTGCATCTTCCGCGGCAAAAGCCATGGCTGTCGGCAACATAACTGACATAAGACCCGTGGATAAGAGCAACTTCTTCAACAAACCGACCACTTCCTTCTTAATGTAAGTTTATATAACATCAGTTGAAATTCTTATTGTCATTATATAGGCCGACCTTAGGTTTGGCAATAGGTTTTTCTATAAAGAATCGATAAAAACGAAAAATAACCTGACATGCCATAGGCATAATTCGGTTTTCTTGTCCATATATTAGGAAGTTAGACTCTAGAAACATAACATAAGCGGCGGGCAGGCTGCTTTTCGTTCCAAAATATAGGAGGTGATTCAGCATTCCCGCGTCCGGATAATAATGGAGGAAAGCATAACGTTTGACTGTATGGTTTGGATTCAGTTATCATGGGAGGAAGAACGGCTTTCTCTCTCCCCGCCCGGTACCGGGCCAATCCATACATATTATAATGAGGTGAAGGAATATGGGGATATGAAGCTTTACAAAATCGGTGAGCTGGCACGCTTATCGGAGGTCAGCCCCAGAACGATCGACTATTACACCAAGCTGGGCCTGATCGATCCGGAAACCCGCTCCGACACGAACTACCGGCTGTATAGCGACGAAACCTTAGCCCGTCTCAAGCGTATTGAATCCATGAAGAGGGAGAAGTATACCTTAGAGGAAATCAAAGCGAGCCTTCAGCAGCTGGGCAAGGTGAGCAAGGATGAAATGGTGACAGATAAACTCACATCCCTGCAGCTTCTATTGAAGCAGCTTGAGAAGGAGGCCAAGGAAGTCGGCCCGATGCTCGAGAAGCTCAAGCCGTCCCAGCTCAAGAAGCTTCATAAGATGCTGAACCAGCCGACGGCCGCCTGCATCGAAGCGCTCCTGCTGCTCCTGGGTAAGGGACCCTTTTCGTAGATTGTCGCAAGATACTATGAAGAAATGGAGTGTCAAAACATGCTGTTTACACCATGGACCATACTTATTCTCGCAGCAGTCGGTTTAAGCATCTGGGCCAGCTTCCGGGTCAAGGGCACCTTCAATAAGTGGTCTGATGTTCCCGTGGCCTCCGGCTTGACCGGTTATGATGTGGCAAGACGCATTCTAGACGAGAACGGACTGCACGACGTTCCGGTGGAAGCGGTACGGGGCGCACTGACCGACCACTACGATCCGATCGCCCGGGTTGTGCGGCTGTCCGAGCCCGTGTACTATGAGCGTTCCGTCTCCGCCGTCTCCGTCGCGGCGCACGAAGTCGGCCACGCCATCCAGCACAAGGTCAGCTACCCGATGCTTGTCGCAAGACATAAGATTTTCCCGGTTGTGAACTTCTCATCGGGGATCGCGCCGCTTCTGCTTATCGGCGGTTTTCTCTTCAAGATGTCCGGCCTGATCCTGCTCGGTATCATTCTCTTCAGCGCCGCGGTGCTGTTCCAGCTCATTACGCTGCCGGTAGAGTTCAACGCCTCCTCAAGAGCCCGCGACCTCATGGTCTCCTCCGGCTTCATCCGCAACGATGAGGAACCCGGTGTGGCCAAGGTACTGAATGCAGCGGCCTTGACTTATGTAGCGGCGGCTCTGGTATCTCTCCTGCAGCTGCTGGAGTACATCTGGATCTTCAACCGTTCCGACGACTAAGCGTTCAACAAGCGCAAAAGCCCGGACTTCCTACACGGAAGCCGGGCTTTCTTGTTTTGTGCGAATCAGGTCTGAAGCAGGTCCGCCCGCTCTTCCTCCCCGCTCAGGGCATACGCCGGTTCAAACCACAGGTCCCGGAAGCGGACCCAGCCGAGCGAACCGAGGGAGACGTTCTTCAGCGACGGATGAAAGATCGTGCGCTGCGTATGCTGGAACAGGAAGATGACGCTCGCCTGCTCCGTCACCAGCGTTCGCAGACGCTCCAGATAGGTCCTGCGCGTCCCCTTGGAGCTCTCCTGATAGAGCCGCTCAATCAGCCAGTCCGCCCCGCTCCTCAGCTCTTCGCCAAGGTGCAGCCGCAGGACGCTGTTCTCCGCCAGAAACAGCTCGATGATCGACAGTTCCGGCTGCTCATCCATGATATTCCGGTGGAACCAGAGGTGCGCCTCGCTCGCCCTGGCTTCAACCGAGCAGGACGTATGCCGCTGCACAAGCTCCGTCCGGATGCCGATCCTCCCGAGCTGTTCCTGAATGCTGCACACTTCGCCGTACGTGTTATGGTAATTCAGCAGCAGCACCTCCCCGGCGTAGCCGCTCTCGCTCAAGAAGCGCCTCGCCAGGATCGGATCGTAATTCTCATCGGTATCACTGTACTCCTGCCCGTCTTCATAGAACCATTTGGCATAGGTCCGGTCGCCTTCTTCATTCTTCGGGATAAGCAGGCGCCGGTCGATGGCATGCTGCACCGCTTTGCGGAACGCCAGCGAATGCTGCGGCCCGGGCAGCTCGAGGTTGAAGGTCAGGAAGCTGCAGTCGCGGCCGGTTTTCTCGATCGACTTCCACCCCTCCGGCGTTTCGCCTCCTTCGACCGAGCAGCCCTCATACCGCATGCTGTAGCACATCGATTCGAGCTGACTCGCTTTGCGCAGCAGCTCCGGCGTATACCAGATCTCGATCCGGTCGAGGTGGGCCCTGCGGTCATAATACCGTCCGAACGCTTCGAGAACGAGCATGTTCGCGTCGTGCTGAACCACCTTGAACGCGCCCGTGCCGATCGGCGTCTGCTCGAAGCGCTCGCCCATCTCGGTTACGGCATCATACGGCACAATAGAGGCCCGGTTGTAGCTCAGATGCTGCAGGAACAGCGGATTGGCCCGCTCCAAGCGGATGTGCACCGTATACCTGTCGATGCAGCGCACCTCCTGCACATCCGCGAACAGCCAGCGGAACGGCGACCGCAGCTCCTCGCTTTTGAGCCGTTCCAGCGTGAACTTGACATCCTCGGAGGTCATCTCGCGGCCGTGATGGAAGTAGACCCCTTTGCGCAGGTAAAAGAGCCACTCCTTCTCGTCCTTCGACATCGTCCAGTGGTGGGCGAGCCCCCCCTCGTACGTATCCGTCTCTTCCCGGTACCGTACCAGCATATCGAACACCTGCTCGACGATGTGGCATTCTACCAGGTAATACAGGTGGGCCGGATCGAGGCAGGAGATCCGCTTGCTGTAAGGGAGCCGCAGGGTATCGGTCTGCCGGTCGTTCTTCCGGTGCGGCCGGAAGCCGAACTGGGTGTCGAGCCAGTAGACGAATTGATCCTTGACCCCCTGCAGGTGGGGAACACCCTCCAGATAGGCGAAGGCCTGCTGGATGTCGCCCTTGCGCACATAATCCTGGGCCGTCTCCAGCGCCACCGTCTCTCCCGGGATGAGCAGCTTCAGCCTGGAACGGTTCCCCCTCCCCCGTCCGGGGGTATAGCGGATCCACTCGAGCGCTTCGAGGCGCTTCAGCACCAGATTCACGTTGCGCCCCGAGCATTGGAACAGCGCCGTCAGCTCCGGCAGGGTCACCTCGACCTCCTCTTCCCGGTCCTTATCCAAAAACCTTTCATGCAGTTTCAGGTAATAGTAGTCCAGCATGCCGCTCCAGCCTCCTCTTTGGCTTCAAAAGATGAAGGATTAGAAATTACCTTACACTTTTTATTCATCTTTCGCAAGATATAATGAAGACAAAAGAGGGGAGCGTGGCACCATGAATCATTTTGAACTGGAAATGTTAATGAGAGAGCACCAGAGAGAGATGCGTACCAAAACACAAGAGCTCCGGCTGCTCCGGCTGCCCATCATGGATTGGCTGGTCGGTGCGAGCGGAGCCCTGATCTTGGCCGGACTGTAACCCGTTAACGGAGGACGGCCCTCTAAGCGCACATGCTGCCTTGGGAGGGCCGTTTTGCTTTCTATTCGGTGTCTTCACCCTTGAGGTACTTCGTCGCCATGAAATCCAGCAGGAACTTCCGGAAGACCTCCGCCACCAGCGGGAGCTTCTCGCCGGTCCGCTGAATCATGCCCACGCTGCGTGTGACCTGAGGTTCAACGACCCGCACTTTGACGGGCTGGAGGACGCTGATCTCGGTCAGCGCCATCTCCGGCAGCAGGGAGACGCCCATGCCGGCCGCAACCAGGCCGCGGATCGTATCGGTCTCTTCCCCTTCGAATCCGATCCGGGGAACGAAGCCCGCCTTGCTGCACGCCTCCAGCACGATGGAGCGAAGGGAGTACTCCTCACTGAACATGACGAAGGAGTCCTCCTTGAGCTGCTCGAGCCGGATCGTCTTCGATTCGGCGAGCACATGCCCCTGCGGAACGATCGCGTACAGTTCCTCCTGCAGGAGCAGGTCACCTGTGACATGACTGTGCTTCTCGGGAAAAGGTGAAATGAAGGCCAAGTCGATTTCGCCTTTCATCACATCACGGATGAGGCTGTTATAGGTTCCCTGCCGAAGGCGGAACGTGACATTCGGATAATGCTTGCGAAAGCTGGCGATTAAGGTGGGAAGCAGATAGATCCCCAAGCTGTGCGGGAATCCGACCCGGATCTCCCCTTTCTCGGGGTCCAGGTATTCATGTATTTCATTCACGGCCCTCTCGAGGTCCGTCAAGATTCCTTCGACCCGGCAGAGAAACAGCTTGCCGACGGAAGTCAGCTGCAGGTTCCTGCCTTTCTGCACGAAGAGCTGGACACCCAGCTCCTCCTCGAGCTGATGAATCTGGCGCGAGACAGCCGACTGGGCGACGTGCATTTCTTCAGCCGCCTGGGTCACATGCTGTTTGCGCGCCACTTTCACAAAGTATTGAAGCTGCCGCAGTTCCACAAACGCTTCCTTCCTTCCACTGATGCCATTCTAAAGTTGTATAATCGCATGTTCGGCGGGATTTGTCCATACTTACGCAGAAAAGCACGTAAGGTTTCGGTGCAGCATTGCAGACTCGTTGATGACTGGATCACTCGCCTAAGTTCAATGGTATACCGAAACCCTGATTGAAGCCCTTAGAGGATGGTTTCGGTGCAACATTTCCGCCAAGCTTGTAGGCTTGTCTCCCACAATGTTATAATATTCCTCGGTGAATACCAACATTATCAAGGATCTTGAAGGAGGCCCATGTACTCATGGCACAAGCGACTCTGAAAGGCAATCCGATCACCCTGGTCGGAACTCAACTGAAAGCAGGAGACAAAGCGCCTGACTTTACAGTGAACAAGAATCTGCTCGAAACTGCCTCCTTGGCGGACTATGCGGGTAAAATCAAGCTGATCTCCGTTGTGCCTTCCCTGGACACGGGCGTATGTGACGCTCAAACCCGCCGCTTCAACGAAGAAGCTGCAAAGCTTGGCGACAACGTGATCGTCCTGACGATCTCCGTCGACCTCCCGATGGCTCAAGCCCGCTGGTGCGGCGCTGCCGGCATCGACAAAGTCGTGACGCTCTCCGACTACAAAAACCACTCCTTCGGCAAAGCTTACGGCGTGCTGATCGAAGAACTGCGCCTGCTCATGAGATCCATCTTCGTGATTGACGCGAACGACACGATCCAATACGTGGAATACCTCGGCGAAATGACGGAGCACCCGAACTACGAAGCAGCGATCGAAGCTGTGAAGAAGCTCGTTTAATCCAGCCTGCACCGGGAACTTCATAAGATGAACCTGACACCGTCCTTCCCGGACGGTGTTTTCCATATCTTCAGGCCCAGCGGAGCACGGACAAGCTAGAGACTGCCATGTATCCAACAAAAAAACAGCGTACAGCCATCTTGGCCACCACGCTGTTCGGGGTTATTCGTTTATTTTATAAGCGGCAAGGCGCTTGTCGATATGCTTGTATATATCGAGGATGGTCCGGTAATTCGCCCCCAGATCCCCCAGCGATCCACGGGAAGCCGAATAGATATCGACAGCCGTCTTCACCGGCGTAATGCTGAACAGGGTCAGTGTAATATCTTGGGTCCGGCCGGTAATCGTCTTGCGCTCTACCACAATCTCTCCGACACTTCTTACTTCATGGAGCAGTTTGTACCCGCTGAGTTTCTTGAACATATTGATAATCTCATCCCATGCCTGATCCATGGAGATTTTGTAGTATCTCGTTTTCAATGCCGGATCTTTCGCTTTCTCACCCGTGGTTTCGTGGCTGCGGATGAGGCCGACCAAGGTACGCTTAAGCAAAGCCTTCCCTCCTCAATGAAGTAAACAATGAACTCCGGTTCACACTATCCTTAATCATATCATTGTTTGGTTCCGAGAGAAAGAGGGAATACACAATTCGTTCACGTTTCGTTCGGTTCCCCGGCCCCGCCCCTGGCCGATGACGCCTCATACTCCTGCAGGCGCATCCGGGCGCGGATGATCGAGGAAGCCGCCCCCAGCGCGCACCCGTCTTCGCCAAGCTGCGAATACCGGACCGTAATCCGGAAGGAAGCCAGGTAGGAATAACGGGAAGCGAGCGCATCCAGCAGCGGGCCGTTGACCCAAGCCCCGTACTGGCTCATGGCATTGCCCACCACGATCATCTGGGGATTGAAGGTGTGCATCATGTTTCCGATGCCGATACCGAGGTACGACCCGGCCTGCCGGACCGCTTCACGCGCCTGCCCGTCTCCCTGCTCAAGCAGGGCCAAGAGCCGCTCCGAGAACCCCGGCGCATAATCCATGCCGAGCTTCTCCGCCAGAGCCCGCTCGGAGGCATACCGCTCCCAGCAGCCCCGGTTGCCGCAGGAGCAGGGCAGCCCGTCCATCTGGATGGTCGAGTGGCCCACTTCCCCCGCCAGCCCTCCGGTTCCCCGGAAAAGCTCGCCGCCGAGGATGAGGCCGGCCCCGATCCCGCCGCCTGCGCTGAGGTACAGCATGTCGCTGCAGTCCGCATCCGCCCCGGCCCCGAACTCCAGCTCGCCCAGCGCCGCCAGGTTCGCTTCGTTATCGAGGACGACCGGCAGGCCGAGAGAGGCTTCGAGCTCCTTTTTCCACGACAGATCCTTCCAGCCTGTGTGCGGCACAAAAACAACATGGCCCGACGGGTACTCCACAAAACCGTGGACGCCGATACCCACGCCGATCAGTCCGAGCGGAGTCGGCTCCAGTGCCTCCCGTTCCTTCTCCAGCAGCGACAGAATCTCCTGAAGGAAGCGTCCGGGATCTTTGGAGGCCTCCTCGCCGTAAGCATACTCCGCACGCTTGCGGATCTGTCCATGGAGATCCGTCACCACGAGCAGCAGATCCGTCGGCCGCAGATCGAGCCCGATGACCCGGCCGCCGTTGCGGTTCAGCTCCAGCATCATCGGCTTCCGCCCGCCGCTCGACTCACCGATTCCCGTCTCGATCACAAGGTGATCTCCGATAAGCTCCTCTACCAAAGCCGACACGGTAGCCCGCGTCAGCCGGGTTGCCTTCGCTAGGTCGGCTCTCGAGATTGGAGCCTGCCGCCGGATCAGCCCCAGCAGCGTCGATTTATTCAAGCTTTTCAAGAATGTACTGTCACCCGAAACCGGTCTTGATTTCACGTTCGTTCACCTTCCGCCCTAGTCCTGCAGATATCGTCCTATTGTATCCGATCTGCGGCCCCTTGTTAAGCGCCAGCTCATTTTCACATTGCCATCTGTCCTCTATCGTAATATAATTTGTTTATTAAGTAAACAAAGTTACTTATTCTATTCCTTCCAATAATCCTAACGGGGTGACATGCATGTTTTTCTTAGGGATCGATCTTGGAACGTCCGCCGTCAAGTGTATCCTGGTCAATGACCGCGGCGAAGTGAAAGCGAGTGCAAGCGAGGAATACCCTCTGCTGCAGCCGCAGCCCGGCTGGGCTGAGCAGCATCCGGAGGACTGGTGGAAAGGCACGGCCGGCTGCATCCGCAAACTGCTGGAGAAGGCCGGCATTACAGGAGCCGAGGTTGCCGGCGTCGGCTTATCGGGCCAGATGCACGGCTCGGTCTTCCTCGACAAGGAGCTGAACGTCGTCCGCCCCGCCCTGCTCTGGTGCGACCAGCGCACAGGGGCCGAGTGCGAATGGATCGAAGAGACGATCGGCAAAGAGGAACTGGGACGCCTCACCGGAAATAAAGCGCTCACAGGCTTCACGGCGCCGAAGGTGATCTGGCTGCGCAGCCGGGAGCCGCAGAACTTCGAGCGTACCGCCCACCTCCTGCTGCCGAAGGATTATGTCCGCCTGCAGCTGACCGGCGAGTTCGGCATGGATATGGCCGATGCGAGCGGCACCCTGCTCCTCGACGTGGCGAACCGCCGCTGGTCCGAGGAGGTCCTCGGCAAGCTCGGCATTCCAGCCTCCTGGCTGCCTCCGCTCTTCGAGAGCAGCGACGTTGCCGGCACGGTGCTGCCTGCCGCCGCTGAGCTGACCGGCCTCGCGCCCGGAACCCCCGTCGTCGCCGGCGGCGGCGACCAGGCCTGCGGTGCCGTCGGTGTAGGCGTCGTGCGCAGCGGCATTGCCTCCGTCGCCCTCGGCACCTCCGGCGTCGTGTTCGTACACGACGATACGTACCAGGCCGACGAGGAGTGCAGGCTCCACTCCTTCTGCCACGGCGTGCCGGGCAACTGGCACCGGATGGGTGTCATGCTTGCTGCCGGCGGCTCGTTCCAATGGTGGAAGAACCACTTCGCCTACGAGGAGCTGCAGCGCGCCGAGCAGGAAGGCAGAGACGTGTACGAATACCTCACGGAGCTTGCCGCTTCGGCGCCGCTCGGCAGTGAGGGACTCCTCTTCCTGCCTTACCTTACCGGGGAGCGCACCCCGCATCCCGATCCGAAGGCCCGCGGCGGCTTTATCGGCCTGAACCTGCGCCACGGCAAAGCCCACCTGACCCGCGCCGTGCTGGAAGGCATCACCTTCGGCCTGCGGGACTCCATGGAGCTCATCAAGGAATCGGGCATCGCCATCACCGAGCTTCGTGTGAACGGCGGGGGCGCCCGCAGCCGCTTCTGGCGCCAGATGATCGCCGACATCTTCGGCTATCCGGTGGTCACCGTGAACTCCACGGACGGTCCGGCTTACGGCGCAGCCGTTATGGCCGCTTCCGGCGTCCTGAAGCGGGAGATCCCCGACCTCTGCGAGGAGTGGATCCGCGTCGAAGACCGCGTCGAACCGATTGCCGCCAACCAGGAGCGCTACCAGGCCTACTACGACATCTATCGTACGCTGTACGGCACGCTGAAGACGAGCTTCCATCAGCTCAGCGACCTGGCTGCAGCAGAAGGCCGGAGCTGAGGCCTGAGGAAGGATCCGGCTCCCCATATACCATTTGAGCCGTCAAGACTCCCCTCGGGGTACCGGTGCATGCAGGCTGCGCTGTGGAGCTTTACCGGGGCGCCACAGCCACTCCTCCTGCCCTGTCCTCCCTACAACAAAGAGGCATCCGCTTCCCGCGGATGCCTCTCTTTTTCTCACCGGAGCTTGTCCCGTCTCCTAGAATACCGACTGCTTCGCACCTTCCCAATCCTTCAGGAAGCGCTCGATCCCCGCATCCGTAAGCGGATGCTTGACCATACCTTGGATGACCTTGTATGGAACCGTCGCAATATGGGCGCCGAGCAGCGCTGCTTCGATTACATGAGTCGTCGTCCGGACGCTGGCCGTAATGATCTCCGACTGAATATCGTGAATAGCGAAGATTTCGCTGATTTCTTTGATCAGATTCATGCCGATCTGGTTAATGTCATCCAGACGTCCCACGAACGGAGATACATAGGTAGCTCCCGCACGGGCGGCCAGCAGAGCCTGCGTGGAAGAGAAGATCAGGGTGACGTTGGTTTTGATGCCGAGCTCCGTGAAGATCTTCGTAGCCTTCAGCCCTTCTTCCGTCATCGGAACCTTCACCACGATGCCGTCGCCAAGCGCAGCCAGCTTCTTGCCCTGCTCCACCATCTCATCCGCTTTCAGCGAGATGACTTCCGCACTGATCGGAACATTCCCCACGACTTCGATGATTTCTTTCACCGTCGCGAAGAAGTCTTTGCCTTCTTTGGCAATCAGGGACGGATTCGTGGTTACGCCGGCAATAACGCCAAGCTCATGAGCCTTACGGATCTCTTCGACATTCGCGGTATCAATAAACAACTTCATTTCTCCAAACTCCCTCTCTGCACTTGGTTTATGGTTTGTTTACACCCGCCGTCCCTATGTACGCACATGCTGCTGTTCACCCAAACGTTTGTTCACGTGAACAATTCGGCATAAAAAAAACCCGCCTATGCCGTCCGGTCAACTTGTCTCAAACCTGCGCTAGCAGGTGGGTGACCGCAGAATCGGTTTTGAAGTCCCTTTTCGAGGGCAGGTCAGCCGCAATTCTATATAGGTCTCCCTAGAAACAATCATTGGTTTAAAACACGATAACCGAAACGCACATCGCAGGATTTTTTGTTTGTAGGTTTATTATAGTCTACCCGGAGGTGAAAGTAAACCTCAGCGGCCCGGCTCATTGCTGGCACTTCAGTGAAAACATGGAGCTACCGGCTGGGGTCTCCACGCTCGTCTTTGCGCTCTTCGGCTCCCCGAAGCTCGGCTCCGTCCAGCGCCGCATCCAGGGCATCGGCGCCCCCTTCCGCTTCCAGCCGCGCCTTCTCCGCCTCTTCCGCTTCCTTCTCGGCGATCTGCTGCTGCTTCTCCTGCAGCTTGCCGAAAATGAGATTGAAGTGCCAGAACGACACGATTGCAATCAAACTGCCCATGAAGAAAGGGATGAGGAAGGTGAAGACGGTAAAGCTGATATACAGGACGACGCCGTTCAAAGCGATCATCGAGATGGAGCGGATCGGATTGCCGATGGTGATCAGCATTGCGTTCTTCACGATCTGAAGTGTCTTCATATGAAGATGGGACAGGATAGAGAAGAAATGGAACAGCGAGATCGACAGCAGCACGGTCAGGGATAATACCAGGAACCGGAGGACGCTGAAGAGTCCGGTCTGATTGCCGTAGAACCGGAAATTCGTATACAGAATCACTCCGAAGAGCACATACAGCAGACCGCCCAGCATCGCCTGCACATAGTTGCTCTTGTAGCTGCGGAAGAACGTCTTGAACAATGGTACGTCCTCATCACCGGTCAGCCACTTCCGCGCTACACTGAACATGGCCGCCGTTGAAGGGAACAGGGTGAACGGCGAGACAATCGCCATCAGTATAAGCGTTTGCAAAACTTGATCGGTCGTCCCCGCCTGCAGCAGGATCAGCCCCAGCATGAAGAAGGGGATACCGCATAGAATCCAAAGCACATTAATGACCGAAAGGCGCATGATCCATTCGGAGATGCGGTAGAAACCGCCCATAATTCCACGAAATTCCAACTTGATGCCCTCCTTCTTGTATACCCCTATTATAGCCTAATTCCCTGCATCTAGGTAGCAGTCTATACCAAAAAGGAGTCCCGGCATAGGATATATCACCATCCGGTAAATATCATCCAAAGGAGGTTGTCACTATGGGTTACCCTGCAGCTGGTGCATGGACTTCCACGGGTACGATTCTCGTACTGTTCATCCTGCTGGTTATCGTTAGCCGCAGCCTTCTCGTGTAATGATCTTGCACAAAGGACAAATAAAAAGAAGCAGGCAGCGCCCTGAGGCGCCCCTGCTTCTTTTTGTTACACCGGAATGGCTTATACCAGTGTTTCTTCGCTCCGGTTCGACGGACGGGAGTAGTTGCTGCCGCCGTCACGGTTGCCGCGGTAGCCGCCGCCGTCACGGCTGCCACGGTATCCGCCCTCACGGCTGCCGCCGCCATAGCTTCCGCCTTCACGGCGTCCACCTTCGCGGTTGCCGCGGTAGCCGCCGCCCTCGCGTCCGCCGCCGCCGTATGGACGGTCATTACGGCGAGCGCCGCCTGCCGTACCATAAGAGCCGGAAGGACGACGACCGTTGCTGCGCACATCCGGTCTTCTCTTCTTCGCACGGATCGGATCTTCCGGTGTCAGCTCGATATCGACTTCCTTCTTGTCTCCGCCCGTCAGCAGCTTGAGAGCCGCTGCAAGCAGATGCACGGAATCATGATGCTCGAGCAGGGAGATGGCCAGACCCTTGTATTCGTTGTGCTCGTCTTTCTGGAGAACATCCAGGACGCGCTCAGCCGTTACCTTCTGCTTGCCTTCGATGGCTTCCGCCAGGCTTGGTATAGGCTTCTTCGTGATGCGGTGACGCGTGATCTTCTCGATGAAGTGCAGGTGATCGATCTCGCGCGGCGTAACGAAGGTATAAGCTGCGCCTTCCTTGCCCGCACGGCCCGTACGGCCGATCCGGTGAACATAGCTCTCCGGATCCTGCGGAAGGTCAAAGTTGATAACGTGCGTAACGCCCGATACGTCGAGACCGCGTGCCGCTACGTCAGTAGCTACGAGCACGTCGATGCTGCCGTCACGGAATTTGCGCATCACGTTGTCACGCTGGTTCTGGGACAGGTCGCCGTGCAGGCCCTCTGCCGCATAACCGCGCTTCTGGAGGGCTTCGGAAAGCTCATCCACCCGGCGCTTCGTCCGGCCGAAGATGATGGCAAGCTCAGGAGCTTCCATATCGATGAGGCGGCAGAGCGCTTCGAACTTCTGACGCTCGTGCAGCTCGATGTAAGCTTGGTCGATCAGAGGAGCGGAAACCTGCTTAGGAATGACCGAGACATGCTCCGGATCCTTCAGGAACTGCTGGGCCAGCTTCTGGATGTTGACGGGCATGGTGGCCGAGAACAGCATCGTGTTGCGCTCTTCAGGAACAAGGCTCAGGATGGACTTAATGTCATCCATGAAGCCCATATCAAGCATTTCGTCAGCTTCATCGAGAATGACGGTCTGCACGTCATCCAGCTTAATGGTCTTCCGATTGATATGGTCGAGGAGACGTCCCGGCGTACCGATGATGATCTGCGGCTTCTTGCGCAGGCCGCGGATCTGCTTCACGATGTCCTGTCCGCCGTAGATCGGCAGGGAACGGATGCCTTTGAAGCGTCCGAGCTTTTCGATTTCTTCCGCGACCTGGATAGCCAGCTCGCGCGTAGGACACATGATCAGAGCGACGATTTTCTCTTCCTTCACGTCGATCTTGTTCACCAGCGGGATACCGAAAGCAGCGGTCTTCCCTGTACCGGTCTGCGCCTGGCCGATCAGGTCACGGCCTTCAAGGGCTACAGGAATGGCTTTCTCCTGGATGGGTGTGGATTCCTCGAACCCCATCTCCGTGATGGCGCGCAGTACCTTAGGCTCTAGGCCAAATTCGCTAAATGTTTTCAAATGATTTCATTCTCCTTTTACTCGGGTTCTTCTGTTTTCTATACCCTTAAGTGCGACTCCTATCTTCCTAAATTTAACTCTTACCAAAGGCACTTTCCAGAAGTGCCAGAATTGAACAGTCAAGGCCGTACTTAAGAATATCTTTAGTATTATACCACATCCTGTATTCATATTCCACTGCGCTTGGAAATGAAACGGAAAAACCTTATGATCGTAGTAGACTCAGACAACACGGGGTAAACGGTAAGTTGAGTGCAATTCATTCCTGCCAACTTGAGTTCGGCATCCCAAAGGAGCGAAAGAGCATGTCCATTTGGAAACGGGTCGGATCGATCCTGAAATCGGGCAAAGAAATGCCTCCGGAGCGTCCTTCCAATCCCTTCGAGGACACCCGGGTCGGTGACATCCTCACCGTGGATCTGGAAGAATACGTCGTCTCCGGCAAGGTCGTCTACTACGACCAGGGGTTCCCGCCCCACCGCTTCGCTTATTATCTCCAAAACGGCAAACATATCTCTTGTCTGCTCATCGAAAAAGGGCGCAGCTATGACTGCTTCCTGTGCGAGTTCGTCGAGGGGGCGCTTGACGACCCGAACGATGTGCCTACGGTGCTTGATGTCGGCGGCGAGGTCACTTATGATCTGGAGCACCACCGCAGCGATCAGGTCCGCACGGAAGGGCAGACGGACTTCCGGTCGAACGATACGGTTCTGTTCTGGAGCTACCTGGCCGGCGGTGACCGCCACTTTTTCCTGCAGTGGCAGGACGGCAAGTACGTTGCTCTGGAGGGCCGCCGCACGCCCGGCAGCCAGATCCGCTTCATGAAAGGCTCTTGACCGGCGGAGCCCTGCAGATGAAACGAAGGATTCCCGGCTTTATCGACAGCTGTCAGATGAAGGAGGTGCTTGAAGCGTATGCGCAGACTAGGGGTACGACTTCTCTCCCTGCTGCTTGTTCTCTCGCTTCTTGCGGGATGCGCCGGCGATGCAGGCCAATATATCAGGCAGAACTATCCGCTGATCGACGTGCAGGGGCAGGGCAAAAGCACGGCCAAGATTTATGCGGTCGAAGGTAAAGACGTTCCGACCGTAGCACAGGAGATCGCGGCGAGCGAGCCCCCGCAGGAGATATCCAAATCGTCTGCGGATCAAATGTTCCTCGTGTACAACGACAAGATCGTCAATGTGCAGAAGGACCCGAATAATGAGGCCGCCACCCTGGTCGAAGTGGACACGATCACCTATGCCAGGGACCATTACGACTCCTCCTTCCTGGAGGGGTATATCACGGCCACCCTCCTGCAGTCGCTCTTTGGAGGAGGCTGGTACACTTCCCACCGCGGGGGCTACGATTACCGGGGCTACCGGTCTACGAAGCGGTATGAGGATTACGGCCGGCACCAGACCGTTCCCTATCCGAATACCCGGACTCCCGGCACCTCACCGCCTGCTACAACGGACCGCAAAGGCAGCTATACGACGCCCGCCACCCCTCCGGCGACCAAAAGTCCGGGGAGCTCCACCGACGCAGTGCGGCGCAATGACGGCTCAACTCCGACATACCGTACGCCGGCCGGCGGCGGGACCAAACCAGGCACAACGAAGCGCTCGGGCACCTTCAAGCGCCGCCGCTAGCCGCCCGTATCTTTACAGCGATCAGTCGTTCCGCTAGGATCGCCCCACCTTTACGCGGGTTAGCTCAACAGGTACAATAGCAGATGCCGCGAAGCGCAGGCCCGGAGCCTGTGCTTCGCGGCGCCAGCCAACAGGCTTTCCGCCGTCCGCGGAAAGCTTTTTGCCGACCGGTCCCCCAGCGGCCGCCCCCGCCGGACCGGCCTGTGTTTGCCTGAGGCGCAATGCAGACATACTACTCCCAAGGAGGTGCTCCCGTGATTCAGTGGTTCCAGCGTTCATGGTTCGGTTCGATGTTGGTATGCGCTCTCGGCGCCGCCATCGTCGCCACCGGGTTCAATATGTTCTTAATTCCGCACCAGCTGCTCAGCGGAGGCTTGTCCGGCGTAGCCATGATTGTCGGCTATTTTACGGATTGGTCCATTGCCCTGCTGTTCCTGTTATTCAATCTTCCGGTTCTGATCTGGGGGCTGGTGACGATCGGCCGGCGGTTCATTCTTCTCAGCGTCTTCTCGGTTGCGATGACCACGTGGTTCATGGAGCTTGTACCGGTCTATGCCGTCAGCCGCGACCTCATCATGTCGGCCGTCACGGCAGGGGTGCTCGTAGGCGTCGGTGCCGGGATCTCCATGCGGGTCGGCGGCTCTACGGGCGGTTTCGACATCATCGGGTCGATCCTGACAAAAAAGCGCGATTTCTCGATCGGCACCTTCTCCTCCCTGATGAACGGGGCGATCATCATCGCGCTCGGTTATTTCAAGCAGAGCTGGGACCTGGCCCTGTATTCCATGCTGTCCATCTATATCGCCGGGAAGGTCATCGATTCCATCCATATCCGGCACGTCAAGGTAACGGTCTTCATCGTGACCAAGAAGAAGGAGCTGCTGCTCCAAAAAATGCAGAAGCTCCACCGCGGCGTGACCGTCGTGGAGACCCAGGGGGCATATACCGGGGAGTCGCAGCATATGCTGATGACGGTAACCACGCGTTATGAGCTCATCGACCTCCTGAACCTGGTCCGCCAGTGGGATCCCCAGGCTTTTGTCAATATTACGCAGACGGTCGCCGTCATGGGCCTGTTCCGCCGGTAGCCGAAGAGGCCCATTTGTGCCAGCTTTACCCGAATTTTATCAAATGTACCGATACATAAGTCCGCAGGCATATGCTATAATGAGGGTGTATAATTTCATACAGGATTCCCCTGGCTACCTGGATTGCTTCGTAAGGCGCTCACGAAACGCTAAAGAACAGATGACAGGAAGGGTGATGCTTGTGGAAACCGTCAAATTATCCATCATTGTTATGAAGCTGACTCCCGAGATGTATCCATTCTTGCGCAAACATGAACTCGAGTCGGAGATTGTTCTTCGGAACGGCCTCGACTTCCCTGGAAGCGGATGACGCGTTAGAAATCATACAATACAGTATTTCCGAGCATCAGAAAGACGTCCACCTTCATTAGAAGGTGGACGTTTTTTCTTCCCCTTCCCCCCGGGGCCCAGCCGGCGATAAAAATGGCGAATTCAGGGGAAAATGTTTGGGGATTCGTAATAAATGGGGGACAACCTGCCGATAAAGCTATGGTATGATAGAAGCCAGTACCATCTTGGAGGTGTTCAATATGGGCGCTCTAACTCCCATGCATATTTTAGTGATCGTCGTTGCCGCACTGCTGCTGTTCGGGCCGGCTAAGCTTCCGGAGCTCGGACGCGGATTCGGCCGCATGTTCCGTGAATTCAAGGATGCGACGAACGGCAACAGCCCTTCGGACGAGTCCCCCCGCGCGATCGAAGCGAAACCGGAACTGACCGTATCGGCCGATGCCGTCCAGCAGACGCCGAACAAATAAATCGCTGCACCCTGCTGCCGGCTCCCGATGGGGCCGGCTTTTTCTTGTAATCCGCAGCAGGCCCTCTCGTCACGCTCCCGTGTCAGGAGCCCAAGTGATTCTGGAGCTCAAGCTGGACCCGCTTCATCGCTTCTTTGACGGCCCGCTGCACCACAAGCGACCGTTTGTGCTCTTCGTAATCCGCTTCCTCGTACTGCACCCGGATCTCCGCACCGCCGCTCCCGGCCGTCCCGATCACCAGCGCCACCGTCTCCCCCGGGTCCTCCGGCGGGGCATCGCTCCGTTCCCAGGCAGCCACCTTCAGCGTGCAGCGCAGCGAATCCCCTTCGGCCCTGCTTTTGAGCGGACCGCTGGGCTCCGCCTTCATCCATACTCTCATCCTGCACTTCCCCCTTCCGTCGTCAACGATTGGACTTCTGCTTATCGTATCTTTTACCCTTCCGCCGCTTCCCTCATTCCCGTTCTGCCCGAAAGCAGAAAAAAGCCCCCTTCCCGCGGGAAAAGAGGCTCATCCGCGGAAGCGGCGCCTTAAGAAATGCCCTTCTTGCGGTAATACGCATGCGTCCCGAGCAGCAGAACGGCGGCGGTGGCGGTCAGTACCGCTCCCCCGTAATACATGCCGCTTCCGCCCCAGTGGTCCTTGACCCAGCCGCCGGCGGAGCCGCCCGTAATCCCCGCAAGGCCTAGGAACACCATGGACAGCAGGGCCTGCCCCGTCGACTGCAGCTCCGGCGGCACGAGCCGCACGGCATACTGCACGGAGACGATCCAGAAGGCGGCGAAGGTGATGCAGTGCATCGTCTGCAGCAGCATGAGCACGGACGGGTCGGTAATCGAGCCGTAGAGCAGCCAGCGGACCGTATAGAGGACCGCAATGATGCCGAGCAGCGCCAGCTCGTGGAACTTGTGCATGTACCTGCCGAGCAGGGCGAATGTGGGAATCTCCGCCGCGGCCGCCAGCGCCCAGGCGAAGCCGAGCATCGTATCCGAGGCGCCGAGATCCCGAAGGTGAAGCACGAAGAGCACGTCATTCATCCGGTGCGGAATCATCAGGATAAAGATCAGCAGCAGGAACCAGAGGAACCTGCGGTTGCGGAAGGTGCTCGCGAACATCGAGAGCGTGACCCGCGGGGCTGAACCCTTGTCATCCCTCAGGAACAGAAGCAGCACGAACGGCAGCACCCAGATGCTCCAGTACAGATAAGGAATGCTCTGCAGGCCGCCGAGCTTCTCCAGAATCCAGCCGGAGGATACCGCCAGCAGCGTGAAGCCCATCGAGCCCCAGAGACGGATGCTCCCGTAGCTCCCTCCCGAGCGGGCCGCGGCCTTGATCGACAAGGTGTCGAGCAGGGGATTCGACGACTGCATGAAAAAGTAAAGCATGAGCATAAAGAGAAGCGCCAGCGGATACCCCTGCGTTTCAAAGATGCCGACGCTGGATAATACAGTCATAGCCCATAATGCGCAAATCATAAGCTTAAGCGTCTGGTAGCGGTCGCTGAGATAGCCCCATAGCGGCTGTCCGAAGATCGTCACGAACGGACCGATCATCATCAGCAGGCCGATCTGGGAAGACGTATAGCCCCGGCCCTCAAAATAGACGGGCAGGAACGGCATGAGCACAGCTGTCGTGGCATAGTAAGAGAATGTCAGGCCGCGCAGCGTCCAAACCTGTTTGTCCATGGGCATCGTTCCTTTTATGTAAGTGTCTGGCGCATGGGCCCGGGTTGCTTGTCTTCACGCCCTTGGCGTATGTCCCGCTGCCAACTCTTTTATTATAATGAAAGATATCAATCTAGCAAGGAGAATGCCCATGGAATTGCTGCTGGCCGCTCTGCTGCTGGCCTATGGAGGCATAAGCGCCGACCACCCCGGCGCCACCTTCGAGGATACCGCCACGGCCGCCGTAAGCTCGCGGGCCGCCATGCTGCAGGCGGGTCCCCCGCTGCCCTCCGAACCGGTACCGGACCACCCTGCGGGGCAAACCGACCCGCAGCCGGATGCCCCCAAGATCAAGGGAATCTACGTCACCGCCCACAGCGCCGCCGGCTCCCGCATGAATACGCTGCTGGAGCTGCTGGACCGCACCGAACTGAACGGCATGGTAATCGATATCAAAGACGATTGGGGCTACATTACATACGAAACGGGGCATCCGGAGCTGCAGGCGAGAGGCACCACCAAGAAGATCATCTCCGACCTCCCGAAGCTGATGAACACACTGCAGGAGCACGGCATCTATCCGATCGCCCGGATCGTCGTGTTCAAGGATACGCTGCTCGCCAAGCAGCGCCCTGACTTATCCTTCGTCCGTCCCGACGGCACCCTCTGGGGCAACGCCAAGAATCCGCCCGACAGCTTCGTCAACCCGTACATGAAGGAAGTGTGGGACTATAATATTCTGCTCGCCAAGGAGGCGGCGAAGGCCGGCTTCAAGGAGATCCAGTTCGATTACGTCCGTTTCCCGGAGGGCTTCGAGACCCGGGCGGATACCCTGCAGTACGGCAAAGACGAGCGGAGCCGGATCGAAGCCGTGGCGTCCTTCGTGCAGTATGCCAGAGAGCAGCTGAACCCGCTCGGCGTCCGGGTCTCCGTCGACATCTTCGGCTATGCCGCTTCCGTTCCCGCCGCCGAAGGCATCGGACAGGACTTCGAGAAGATCTCCCGCCAGGTCGACGTGATCTCGCCGATGGTCTATCCGAGCCACTATTCGGCCGGCTGGTACGGATCGCAAGTGCCGGATGCCCGGCCTTACGCCACCATCGAAGGCTCGATGAAGGATACGCACAAGAAGCTCGAACCGCTGCAGGGGGCGAAGCCCGTCATCCGGCCGTGGATCCAGGATTTCACGGCAGGCTGGGTGCGCGGGCATATCAAGTACGGCAGGCATGAGGTCGAGGAGCAGATCCGGGCCCTGAAGGCGCAGGGGGTGGAAGAATACCTGCTGTGGAATGCCGTGAACACCTATACCCCTGGGGTGAATTACGAATAGCCCTCCTTGCTTGCCGTCAAAAGAAGTTCTTTGGGCGGGTGGGCCGTGGCAAGATTTGACTCCAGACAGCGAGCGACCAACGGCAAAAGCCCGGCAGCAGGAGTCTTCCTCCTGATACCGGGCTTTGGGGGTGCCGTGATACGTATGACCTCTCGTCCTTGCCCTCAGGCAGTGCCGCTCTTCGTCCCCCGGCCGAGATTCGGAATCTGCCAGTCGATCGGCGCCATGCCGTTCTCCTCCAGGAAGGCATTGGCCTGGGAGAACGGCCGCGAGCCGAAGAAGCCGCGGTGCGCCGACAGCGGACTCGGATGCGCCGCACGCAGGATGCAGTGCCGCCCCTCCGTGATGAGCTGCCCCTTCTTCTGCGCCGGGTTCCCCCAGAGCAGGAAGACGATAGGCTGCTCACGCTCGTTGAGCAGCGAGATGATGCGGTCCGTGAACTGCTCCCAGCCCTGACCCTTGTGTGAATGGGCCTGACCCTGCCTCACCGTCAGAACGGTGTTCAGCAGGAGGACTCCCTGCCTGGCCCATGGCTCCAGGTACCCGTTGTCGGGTACGGAGCATCCCAGGTCGTCGCGCAGCTCCTTGTACATGTTCTGGAGCGACGGCGGCGCCGGGACGCCGGGCTTCACCGAGAAGCTGAGGCCGTGCGCCTGCCCCGGGCCGTGATAAGGGTCCTGACCAAGGATGACAACCTTGGTTCCGGTGTAAGACGTATAATGAAGGGCGTTAAAGATGTCATGCATCTCCGGATAGACCGTATGCCCGCTGTATTCCGACTTGAGAAACCCGCGGAGCCGGAGATAATACTCCTTCTCGAATTCCTCGGCCAGAAGCTGCCCCCAGTCATTCTTCAAGATGGCTGTCATCTTCGATCCCTCCTCCCTGCTTATTACCCTTTGAATTTACTTCTTGAAGCGTTCCACCATGCCTACGAAATACTGCACCGTACGGAGCACCCGCTCCCGCGTCTTGCCGTCGGCCGGTTCACCGTCTGCGGCAAAATCGCGCTGGGAACCGCCGACCGAGATCCACTCGGGGCAGTTGATCCCGTGCACGTTGCGGACGATCGTCTGCAGCTGCTGCAGGGAGCTGACGCCTACCGCTCCGCCCGCAGAGGAGACGGAGAGCGTCACTTTGCCGTCAAACTGGTCGAAGCCCACCCAATCCAGCGCATTCTTGAGTACGCCCGACAGGCTGCCATGGTACTCCGGCGTGGAAAGCACAATGCCCTCGGCCTCGTTAAGCGCCTTCCGGAAGGCCGCCAGGTTGGCGTCCCCTCCGGCCGTATCCGGGCTGTAGAACGGCAGCGGCCGCTCGTAAAGATCGAACAGCGTGACCTCGCAGCCGGATTCTTCCAGCACTCTGCCGATATAGCGGCTGAGCTGGGTGCTCGAGGCGTCTTTGCGGTTGCTTCCCGTTACGATCGTAATCTTCATGGGTTTCCCATCCTTCCGGCTGAAGCGCAGCTCCTCAAGGACCTGCTCAGCCTCGACTTTTTATACATTTTAATATGTTATGTATAATTATGTCAATCCGTTCCTTGCTCCCCCTTGATCCGGGGCTCGATCACGTAGGCAGATCCCTTCACCGCCCGTTTTTTCTCCAGAATGCTGGCATCCACCACATCCGGGCTGGGCGCGTAATGACGGACCAGTGTTTCTTCCAAAGCATCGAAAGCCTGCGCGTCATCCTCCGCCATCAGCACCACAAATACCGTTTCCTCGTGCAATTCGACTTCGATCTTGTACATAAACATGTTGTTCCGCCTCCCGGGGGGTTGGTAGCTGCCCCCTCATCCTATCCTATTGCCGGCCGGGGGGCAAGAAGTCTCTGTTCCTCGGGCTCGAGCCTCGGCGTAGATATAAATTCTCATATTTCAAAAAAAAAGCATCCGGCCCCCCGGTACTTACCGCGGGTCGGATGCTTGTTTGCTGACACTTCTTATTGGGACAGACGCTTCGCGAGCTCGTACAGCTCCATGTTGAACGGCTTCTTCGTGTTGACGACCTTGTCGATGTCGGTCACGGTCAGCTCGCCCTTGATGATGCCGCAGGCCTTGCCCGAGTCGCCCTCGATCAGCTTGCGCACGGCGAAGTCGCCGAGGCTGCTCGCGAGGATCCGGTCATTATGCGTCGGCGCACCGCCGCGCTGAATATGGCCGAGCACGGTTACGCGCGGCTCGATGCCGTTGCGCTTGGTGATCTCCGCCGCGATCTCGTCGCCGCCGCAGACCCCTTCCGCCACGATGATGATACTGTGGCGCTTGCCCTGGGCGAAGTTCTCTGCCATCCGGTTCGAGATCTCGTCCATATCGTAGCCGACTTCCGGCACGATGATCGTCTCCGCACCGCTCGCAAGGCCCGCATACAGGGCGATGTCGCCGCAGTGGCGGCCCATGACTTCCACGATGGACGAACGCTCATGCGAGCTCATCGTATCACGCAGCTTGTTGATCGCATCGACCACGATGGAGACCGCCGTATCGAAGCCGATCGTGAAGTCCGTGAACGGGATGTCGTTGTCGATGGTGCCCGGCAGGCCCATCGTCTTGATGCCGAGCTTGCTGAGCTTGTTCGCGCCCTGGTACGAGCCGTCCCCGCCGATCACGACGAGTCCGTCGATGCCGTGCTTGCGCAGGTTGTCCGCGCCGAGCTGCTGTCCTTCCGGCGTCAGGAACTCCTTACAGCGAGCCGTCTGGAGCACCGTGCCGCCGCGCTGGATAATATCGCCGACGCTGCGCAGGTCCATCGGACGGATGTCATCGTTGATCAGGCCCGCGTAACCGCGCTGGACGGCGAACACTTCGAGGCCGTGGAACAGGCCGCTGCGCACAACGGCGCGGACGGCTGCGTTCATCCCCTGGGAATCGCCGCCGCTGGTGAGTACTGCAATCTTTTTAACTGACATGGTATGGTTCCTCCTTGTTTCAATCGCACTCCATGGTTGGTGACTATATATAGCGTCAGGCCTGGGACGTCCGGCGGATCCACAGGCTGTTCACGAAGAAGAAAATCCGCATGAGCGGGCTGTCCTTCATGAGCTGCCGGGACACCTGTTTGACCTGGGCCTGCTTGCTTACTTTGGGATCGGAGAGGTACAGGGCCAGCAGCCCTTCGATGATCATGCCGTGAAAAGCGGCGTGATCGAGTCTGCGGGACCGGCGCCGTGCCTCCGTTACGATGGCGGCAATCCGCTCCACCGTCTGCGTCATGCCGGCGTAATAGCTGCAGAAGTTGAGATCCCCTCCGGCCTCGTCCTCCTCCTGGTCGATCAGGTAGTCGAGCAGGATGTGCAGCCCGCATATGTATGGAAAATACGTCTCGCGGATCTCCTCCACGGTCTGCGGTGCCAGCTCGCTCTCCGAGGCCGCGAGGAACAGCATGAACATGCCGAGCGTCGACCCGGTGGCCGCCGCGAACTCGTTCCATGCGATGGACGGATACCGGTTTCGGTGCCCTTCCCACCACCGGAGCAGCGAGTCTTCGCGCAGGTCGGGCCGGATATGCTTATACACCTGCAGATCGCAGTACAGACCCACCAGCTCCCGGACCTGACCCGCCACAAGGGCATAGGAAGGCAACAGCCGGATGCTGGCCTGGCATGTTTTGACGAGATCGTTCAGATACCCGCCGTCCTCCCGCTCGCTGCGAAAGGCATAGTACTCATGCAGCGGTTCCGAAGGGTCTACCGCATCGAGCATCGACTGGTGAAGCTGCCGGAAATCCTCCGGATCGAGCGAGGTGCTGCGGTCGCACAGGTTGTCGAGGTAATCGCTGATCGTCTGCAGAGCGACGATGAGCGGAATGAGCACATGCCGCATCGACATGTTGGCGACGGCATAGACGGCGCCCCCTTCGCAGTGGAACTGCTTGCAGGCCATGGAAGCGAGCGCCTGCCGGCGAAGCTCCGCATCGGGAATCGCCTGGGCGCGCGTACGCCAGTGCTTCAGCTGCTCCCTGACGCCCGGGAGCACGTAGCGGTATACCCGGAGCATCAGGGAGAAGGGGTTCCCGGGAACGGCGGATCGCAGCGCGGCGTTACGCAAAGAGACCGCCCTCTCCGCCGGAGCGCACATAACAGTAGTCGAGCAGCTGACGCAGCTCCATCCACTGCAGATGCTTCAGCATAACCTCCGCCCCTTCGTCCCGCGACCGGGTGACCTGCTGTTCGACCGCTTGCGTCAGGGAAGCGGGGTCGTACACGGCCTGCGACGCCATCGCCTCCAGCTTCTCCCGCAGCGCCGGGCTTCCCACTCGGGCCAGGTCCTGCTCCTTCAGGTAAGCCTGCATCCGTCCTCCGAGCTCGTCGGAGAACGGAAGGCGGCCGGCCAGCCGGAGCCAGTACTGCGCATTGGGGTAATCGCCCTCCATGCGGTGCATGATGCCGTGAAGCAGGCTGCCTTCGGGCGTGTGCAGCTCCTGCGAGAGTTCATGCGAAGCATCGAGGCTCTCGTTGAAGAGATGCAGCGCCGACTTCACGGCCAGCGCGAACGGCTTCTCCTCTTCGCCGAAGCCCTCGACGGAGAGTTTGCCGATGCGGATGTCATCGAGCTCATCCAGCTCTTCGGCCGGGTAGAGCGACGGTTCGTGAGCCGCCAGACGCTGCGAGAGCGTTATGAAGTGATCTTTCCAAGCCAAGCGGTTCGCCTCCTCCTTGTGCCGCCGTCAAGCGGCGATCTAGAGGTGGGTCTTGCCCACCGAGATGTCCTGATGTACGCGGAACCAGAGATGCAGCTCGTTGATCGTGCTTGCCAGCTCGGCGATCTCGGTGTTCAGCCGGCAGGAACTCACAAAGTTGTCCTCGACGTTCAGCTGGTCCTGCCTGGCGATTATCATCGTCTCGAGTCTTTTTATCCGATCGGGGATCATGCCCCGGATTTCTTCCCACCGCAGCAGAATCGCTTCCTGTTCCCGTTCGCTGTAATCTTCGAAATCTTTGTCCAGACGAGGCAGCGGGATTCCCAGACGTTCGTCGAATACAAATAGATGATCCATGTCTGTTCCACCTTTCTATCCCGGCATGCGGTCAGCCGTGCACAGGTTGTACAGCAGAATATCTATATAAATGTATCACGAACGTTGAAAGGCTTCCAGTGCCCCCGTAAATTTTATTAAAGTAAACGCTCCACTTGTGACGAATCAATGCTATAATGTCTAAACTGAAAAGAGGGGATCGCCATGTCACAAGGGACCAAGGAGCGCGTGTCGCTGCGGCAGCTGTTCGCTTTCTTCCTGCCGCTCGGCCTGTCCGCCAGCCTCGTCACCATCTCTCACGTCATCATCAACAGTACGCTTGCCCGGTCGGTATCGCCGGAGCTCATCATCGCGAGCTACGCCCTGCCGATGAGCATCCTCGGCATCACGGAACGGCCCGCGGTGCTGCTGAGGCAGACCTGCTCGGCCCTGGTGCGCGACCGGCGCTCCTTCCGTGCGATGTCGCGGGTAGCCTTCTACGTGCTGGGCTCCGTATTCGTGCTTGGCGGCATCATCTCCTATACGCCGCTCGGCCCGTGGATCTTCACGAACCTGTTCGGCGCCGAGGAAGCCATGATACCCGGCATGATCGCGGTGTACCGGGTGCTCATGTTCGTGAGCATTTTCTCCGGCATCCGCTGCCTGTTCCACGGCATCATTATTTATAATATGAGAACGAAATGGCTGACGATCGGGATGGGAATCCGCCTGCTCGGGATGTATCTGCTCTCCCTGTACTACATCCGCACCGGTGTCGACAGCGCGGTTGCGGGGGCGGTCATCTTCCTTACCGGGATGATCATCGAGGCGTCGGTCTCCGTCTGGGAAGGCCGTTCGCTGCTGCGCCGGGTGATTCCGGAGGTGAAGGAAGGCCATGAGATCGCTTCGGCGTCTCAGATCTTTCCCTTCTACAGGCCGCTGCTCTACTCGTCCTTCATCGCGGTCATCGCAGGCCCTGCCATCAACGCCTTTCTCGGCAAAACGTCCGACATCGCCTTAGCGATCGCGTCGTTCGCTATAGCGGGCAGCGTGACCCAGCTCGTACAGAGCTTCTTCTCTTACATACATCAGATCGTGCTGAACTTCCACCGGAAGGATCCGGCGGCCGTGCTCCGCTTCACCGTCATGCTCTCGCTCATTCCGGCCGCGCTGCTGGCCGTGCTGTGCTTTACGCCGGCCGGCCCCTGGTTCCTGCAGCACGTGATGGGTGCAAGCGAGAGGCTTATGCTTGCCAGCCTGTCCACTTTGAAGATATTTATGCTCATGGTGCTGCTCTTCCCGTGGCTGGACTTCGGCAACGGACTGCTCATGCTCCGCAGCCAGACCAAAGTGATGGTCTGGTCGCAGGCCGCCAACGTGACCGTGACCCTCGCGGCCCTGTTCCTCGGCGTGCTCTGGAATCCCGCCTGGAACGGCGCCATCGGCGCGCTGGCCCAGTCGCTCGGGATCGCCGCCGAGCTGTGCGTGGTCTTCTATGTGCTGCGGGAGACGTCCAAAGCGGACGGCCGCCTGCCCGGCAGCCTGCTCGCAGCTCCGCCAAAACCAAACGAATCGAGTGAATCCGAATGACCGATACACAGGAAACCGGCAGCCCCACGCTGCTCCGGTGTTTTACGTTTCCTTTTTTATGACCGTGGCCGTGATTACGTCCTACTTCCCGCTCTACTTCCAGTCCAAGGGCTTCTCTACCATCCAGATCGGGCTCCTGTACTCCGTTGGCCCCATGATCGGCATCGCCTCGAACCTGTTCTGGGGGGTGATGAGCGACCGCTTCCGGACGGTGAAGAAGGTGCTCGTCCTTATCCTGATCGGCCAGCTCACGATGGCCTTCCTGGTGTTCCGGTCCGACGCGTTCGGCCTGCTCATGCTGCTCATGGGCGCGTTCTTCTTCTTCCAGACGCCGATGACCTCGCTGAGCGACTCGCTGTCCCTGCTGACCGCAAGCCGGACAGGCAAAAGCTACGCCTCGTTCCGCGTCTGGGGCTCGATCGGCTTCGCCTTCGCCGCGCTGGTCTTCGGCCAGCTGCTGCGAAGCTATGGCGCCGGTCTTACCGTCGTCCTCGTGCTCGGCACCATCTTCTGCTCGCTGGCCCTCTCGCTCTTCCTGAAGGATGCCAGGGAAGCGGGCGTCAAGAAGCCGGATTTCTCGGGCCTCATGCCGATCATCAGCTCCCGGCCCTTCGTGGCGTTCATGCTGACCGTGCTCGTGCTCTCGGTCGCCCACCGGATGAACGACGGCTTCCTCGCCCTGTTCCTGCAGCGGCTCGGGGCCGATGCGTCCATCGTAGGGAACTCGTGGATGGCCTCTGCGCTCAGCGAGATTCCCGTGTTCTTCCTGCTGAGCAAGTACGGCCACAAGCTGAAGGAGCTCCCGCTGCTTGCCGTATGCGCGGCGATGTACGCACTTCGATTCCTGCTCATGAGCCAGGTGGAGAACCCGCAGTGGGTGATCGTCATCCAGCTCATGCACTCGGTCTCCTTCGGCATCTTCCTCTTCACCTGCATCCGCTACATCCAGAGCGTGGTTCCGGACCAGTTCCGCGCAAGCGGACAGGCGCTCTTCGCCATCACCTGGTCCGGGCTCGCCGGGCTGCTCAGCGGCCTGCTGGGCGGCTGGCTGTTCAATAACTGGAGCCCCCACGCGATGTACGGCGCCGCCTCCGCCCTGGCTCTCCTCGGCATGCTGGGCTTCCTTGTCCTTCATGCGAAGACAAGAGACAGCTCGCTGGAAGCGGAGATGCAGCGCGGGGAGCGGTAACCGTGCCCTCCTTGAGCCCACTACGAAGCAGCAGGGGGCCTGCCTTGCGCACCCGATCCCGCACCGCACCGCCATGATATGTTTTGAAGCCGGACACCGTCTTCCAGGTATGACGAGGCCCGGCTTTTTGGCATGCAGCTCTCTTTATCCGCCCCCCCGAATTCTTAACTATTCCTTAACTTGTAACTTTTGGCATAAGAGGCTCGTCTGTTATCTGGGACTATAGCGTCCCCACAATGGCAAGACCTGGAGGGTACCCTGTGTTAGCCGTACGAGGATTATCCCATAGCTTCACGAACGGCACCGAAACGACCCCCGTGCTGCAGCAGATCGACTTCGAAGTGGAAGCGGGCGGTCTGGTGTCGCTGCTCGGCAGCTCCGGCTCCGGCAAATCGACGCTGCTGAACCTCATGGCCGGTCTGATGAAACCGACAACCGGCTCCATCCTCATCAACGGGGAGGCCATCGAGCGCATGAACGAGAATCGTCTTGCCGAGTTCCGGCGGTCGCAGATCGGCTTTATCTTTCAATCTTACGAGCTCATCCCCCATCTGACCGTAAGGGAGAATGTCGAGCTCCCTCTCGTCTTCCAGGGCGTCAGACCGAAAGTGCGGCGGGAGAAGGCCGACAGCCTGCTGACGCGTGTCGGCATCGGGGACAAGGGCGCGCTCTTCCCCTCGCAGCTCTCGGGAGGCCAGCAGCAGCGCGTCTCCATCGCCCGCTCGCTCGTGACGGAGCCTGCGATCGTCTTCGCGGACGAGCCGACCGGTAACCTGGATACGAAGACGGAGGAAGAGATCATCGCCTTGCTCCTGGAGTTGAACGGGACGCTCGGGCTCACCTTCGTGATCGTCACTCACGAGCTGGAGGTTGCGAAGCGGACCCGGCGCGTGATCCATCTACGTGACGGACGGCTCGTGGAAGACCGCCGTCAGGAGGTGACGCCGCCATGAGAACGGGCGATTATCTGCGCCTCGGGTGGGATCAGCTGCGGCGGCGCATCGTCGTCACCCTGCTGTGCGCGATGGGGCTGGCGATCGGCTCCTCCTCCATTATCGTGGCGCTGGCCTTCGGCGAATCGATCCAGACCCTCGCCCGCAATTCGATGAACCAGTTCCTGAGCATGGACGAGATCCTGGTTGCGCCGGGCGACAGCACCGAAGGTTCGGCCGAGTCCGGGGCAGGCGAGCTTACGCAGACCAAGATCGGGGTCATCCGCGGACTGCCCCACGTGAAGGCGGTCGCCTCCTTCCAGACCCTGAACGGCCTTCCCTTCGAGCTGGGGGGCAAGCGGGGGTTCCTGAATGAGGTCCATATTACCGAGCTGGATACGCTTCAGGACTTCGGCATCGAATTCGGGCAGGGCGGCGGCTCACTGGAGGGGGAGAATGCAATCGTGCTCACCTATGGCGCGACCATGGGGCTGCTTGACGCGAACACCTCAGCGTCCATCGCGAAGCAGGCACGCAGCGGACAGCAGCGGGAAGCCCAGGCCGCCTGGCGCAGTTATCAGCTTATCCCCTATCCCATGTACCAGAAGCAGCTGCTGCTGAAGCCGGAAGCCCCCTCTGCAGCGGTCGGCATGGCGGGCCAGGCGGCCGGCAGCGTGGTCTCCCTGCACGCCAGAGTGGCAGGCATTATCAAGAAGCCCGAGGGCGCCTCCGAGGAGGCCGCTTCCCGGCAAAAAACGGCCTATGTCTCCCCGAAACTCGGAGAGCAGCTGCTCGAAGCACTGGAGCGCGCCGGAGACGAAAGCGCGAAAGCCATCCGCCGCACGGGCGGCACCACCTTCAGCCAGGTCAAGATCAAGGCGGATGACGTCGCGAATGTGAAGGCTCTGGAAGAGATGCTGAAGAAGCTGAACCTGAACGTGCAGACCAACCTTCACTACGAGGAGCGGATGAAGCAGGAGTTTCTGATGATCCGTCTGATTTTTGCGGGGGCCGGCCTGTTCATCCTCTTCGTCGCTTCCATCTCCATCGTGGTGGCCATGACGATGTCCACCTACCAGCGCCGTCGGCAGATCGGGATCATGAAGGTGCTCGGAGCCAATCTTCGGCAGATCCGGCACATGTTCATGGTAGAGTCCGCCCTTCTGGGGCTTGTCGGCGGATGCATCGGCATCCTGTTCTCTTACTGGGTCATCTGGGGCATCAACATTGCCCTGCTGAAGCTGGCGGACGTCCCCGGCGAGGAGACGCTCTTCATCTCTCCGTGGATTCTCCCGGTAGGCTTGTTCTTCGCGGTGCTGACCGGCGTGCTCTCCGGGATCTACCCGGCCGTCAACGCCTCCCGTACCGATGCCCTGACCGCGATCAAACGCGACTGAGCCTTGGCACCCCCACAGGACGTGTAATTGTACAGAAAGGAAGTCGGACTTATGAGCAAAAAGAAATGGCTGGCGGGAGCCGCCGCCGTCCTTGCGCTGGGCGTCACCGGCCTGCTCTACAGCCTGAGCCATCCTCCGGGCGACCGGCAGGCCGCTCCCGCCGCCGCTCCGGCCATTACCTTCCCCGTTACGAGGGAAGACATCGTCTCCACCGTGGAGGTGAAGGGCAAATCCTCCTACCAGCAGGAGTCCTATGTCAATGCCCCCTTCGGAGCGGAAGTGAAGACCTGGGCGGTGAAGGACGGGGCCCAGGTGGCCAAGGGTGATCTGCTGTTCCGCCTGGACGATACCCTGCTGCGCAATGAAATCGCAGAGCTGCAGACCGGCGCGAAGAAGCAGGAGCTCGAGAGCCGGCTCGCCCGGTTCCGCCAGTCGGCCCAGGGCACTCAGGCGGAAGCCGCAGGACTCTCCGAAGCGGAGGCCAAAGAGCGGTTCGCCGATGCCGAGAGCTTGCGCATCACCCAGGAGATCGGGGCGCTGACCCTGGAGCATACCCGGGCTCAGCTGGCGGAGAAGATGAGCAAGCTGAACGGGGCGGCTTATTATGCGCCCGAAGCCGGCATCTTCCTCTTCGACGATACGAAGGAGCCCGAATCGGTCAAAGAGCACGAGCGCATCGGCCGCATCGTCGACGTGACGAAGCTGCAGCTGATCTGCATGGTCAGCGAGTTCGACCTGTTCCGCATCCAGGAAGGGCTGCCGGCTGAAGTACAGGTCGACGCCTTGAAGGATGTGAAGCTGAAGGGCAAAATCGAACGCCTCTCCAAATTCGCGCAGGCCGCAGACAGCGGCAGCTCTTCGGGAACGGCAGGCACAACTACGGCGGCACCGTTCGAGGTCGTCGTCTCGCTGGAGCCCCATGAGCGGCTGATCGCCGGCCTCAGCCTTACCGCTACGATCGAGACCGGGCGCAAGAGCGGCGTGCTCACGGTCCCCACACTGGCCGTCCAGCGCGACAAGGAAGGCCCCTATGTCATGATCCGGGGAGCGCAGGGGGCCGCCGAACGCCGGGCGGTCAAGCCAGGGCTGGAGACACCGGAGAAGACGGAGATCATGGAAGGCGTCTCGGAGGGGGAAACCGTGGTGCTGCAGTAGGCACAGCAGAGCGCGGGCGTTTTCCTCAACATCAGGCTCTGGCTGTCAGAGGGGAATTGCTCCAGAGCCCAAACGCTCAAGCATTCAGGTTCTCCGGCACAAATCGCCGTTCGGCCAAGGCTGGGCCGTTAATCCTGCATCCGTACATACCTGTTCAAGCCGTATCCGGTGAGGATACGGTTCTTCGGCGTCCAATTCGACAAGATATCGGGAGCATTCGGGAGAACAGACCGGATGGTTCCGCTTACACCGCCCTTTCATGCCTTGAACCCTCCTCTCTTCTTCTTGTATAATCGTGGCTATTGGACATCGGCCCCGACTTTTCTGAGAGTGGAAAGTCATATTCAACTTTTTTATGATCAAGGAGGGTTTCTTTTGCTTGCCCCACAACTGAAAAATCACTGGTTCAGCAATACCCGCGCGGATCTCCTGTCCGGCATTACGGTAGCGCTGGCCCTCATCCCCGAAGCCATCGCCTTCTCCATCATCGCCGGCGTGGACCCGATGGTAGGTCTCTATGCTTCGTTCAGCATTGCCGTCCTCGTCTCGATCTTCGGAGGGCGGCCTGCCATGATCTCGGCCGCAACAGGGGCCATGGCGCTGCTCATGGTGAATCTCGTGAAGGATCACGGTATGGAGTACCTGTTCGCAGCAACCGTGCTGGCCGGCATCCTCCAATGGTTCATGGGGGTACTGAAGCTCGGCCGATTCATCACCTTCGTCCCCCATTCGGTCATGACCGGTTTCGTGAACGCGCTGGCGATCCTGATCTTCATGGCTCAGCTCGTGCACTTCACCGGACAGGGATGGCTGATGTATGCCCTTGTCGGTCTGACGCTGGTCATCATTTATGGGCTGCCTCGCATCACCAAGGCGATCCCTTCGGCTCTGGCCGCTATCATTATTGTATCTGTACTGGTCATTTCGCTTGGCCTAGACGTCAGAACTGTAGGTGATATGGGCGAGATCACGAACGCACCGCCCGTCTTCCATCTCCCCCAGGTTCCCCTGACGATGGAGATGCTGGCGATCATCTTCCCCTACAGCCTGTCTCTGGCGGTCGTAGGGATCCTCGAGTCGCTGCTGACCGCCACCCTGCTAGACGACATGACGGGCACGCGCAGCGACAAGAACCGGGAAGTCCGCGGCCAGGGGATTGCCAATATCGCCACCGGCTTCTTCGGCGGCATGGCCGGCTGCGCGATGATCGGCCAATCGGTCATTAACGTCAAATCCGGCGGGCGGACCCGCTTATCCACTTTCGTGGCCGGCGCCTTCCTGCTCTTCCTCATCATGGTGCTCGGCAGCGTGGTGAAGCAGATTCCGATGGCCGCGCTTGTCGGCGTCATGTTCATGGTGTCCTTCGGCACCTTCGACTGGTCCTCCCTACGGAATATCCGGACTATTCCGTACAGCGACTCGCTCGTCATGCTGGTCACCGTAGTCATTGTCGTCGCCACGCACGATCTGTCCAAGGGCGTCTTCGCAGGCGTCATACTCAGCGCCGTTATCTTCGCCTGGAGAATGGCCCGCATCCGGACAACGAGCCATACCGATGCCAAGGGCGTCAAGATTTATACCGTCCACGGCCAGCTGTTCTTCGGTACCGTCTCGGGCTTCCTCGAAGGCTTCGATGCGGAGAACGACCCCCGTCAGGTTGTGATCGACTTCTCGCATTCGCACCTGTGGGATCACTCGGCCGTGAACGCCCTGGCCAAGGTGAAAGCCAAGTACGAAAGCGCCGGCAAAAGCGTGAAGCTCGCCGGACTCAATGAAGAGAGCCAGGGGCTGCTGAAGCGCACCGGCCTAGGGACCTCCGGCGCCCACTGACGGAAGTGGAACGGCCGGCCGGCGCAGCCTCTCTCTCCACAAGACCGAACCGCCTTCCTGACCGAAGGCGGTTTTTCGTTACATGCGCATCCGCTTGTTGTCATCGCAGGCCGGTAGAGGTATAATTGGAGAGCAGATCTTAGCACCAAGTACCAAATTTGCCAGAGTCCAAGCTTTTTGAGAGGATGAACTTATTCATGAACCCGACTACCCCTGCCGCCATGGCCTTCGAAGAATTCAAAGAAGTGCTTCTCGATCGCCGCAGCATCCGCAAATACACCGAGCAGCCGGTATCCGTCGAGGATATCCGCGAGATTATCGATTGTGCCCGGTACGCGCCAAGCGACACCAACTCCCAGACCTGGGAATTCATCGCGGTCACCAATAAAGAGAAAATCAAGGAAATCGAGCGCCTGACATGGGAGCAGCTTCACCGCAGAGCGGCCCAGGCCGAGGAACGCGGTCTGAGCAAGGAAGGCCGTCTGCTCGTGAAGTCGTTCGGCCCTTATGCCACCGCCTTCTCGGATGCGCCTGTGCTGATCGTCTGCCTGGCTACGCCGTACAACTCCAAGTTCCGCGAGCGGATCTTCGATCCGGTGCAGCTCGTCGACGATTCGGTCTGGGCCGAGGAGGGCATCAAGAGCTCCTGCCTCGCGGCGCAGAACCTGATGCTGGCCGCCCATGCCAAGGGGCTCGGCACCTGCCCGATGACCGGTCCGGTCCTGCTGGCCGAAGAGCAGCTGCGCGAGGTGCTGGACATCCGTCCGGAATGCCAGGTGAACATGGTCATTGCCCTCGGCTATCCGTCCGAGCGTCCGGCCCGTCTGGCCCGCAAGCCGGTCGATGAAATTCTGACCTTTGTGGAATAGGAACTGTCCGCCTTCTTCTCCTTCCAAGAGCCCCCGGTGTGATGCCGGGGGTTTCTTGATTCCGGCTTTCCCGGAAACAGAAAAAAGCGGACCCGGAATGATAGCATTCCAGGTACCGCTTTATGAACAAAAATGATGACACGATTGTAAGAAAACTATCTGCACATGAATGAGTACCGTAAACAAGTGACGGTAAGTTTTCTTGTTGAAATCAAGAAGCGAGATCAAGAGGTTCAATCGTTATGATTTCCGGAAGAAACCTTATATCATGCAGTCCGTTCCCTGAAAGGATTCGGACGATAAGTTTAATTACAGTTTGTGAACGTTAGCTGCTTGTGGACCGCGGTTGCCTTGAACGATTTCGAACTCAACCGATTGGCCTTCTTCCAGCGTCTTGAAGCCTTCGCCTTGGATAGCGGAGAAGTGTACGAATACATCGTCGCCACCGTCAACAGAGATGAAGCCGTAACCTTTTTCTGCGTTAAACCATTTTACTGTACCCTTCAATGAAAACAACCTCCTAGATGTATCGCCATCATGGGCGAATATGCTAAGTATACCACTCTTAGCAGGATAAATCAACAGAGGGCAATTTATACAGAGGGCTTGCGAAGCCGCAAAAGCTCGCCGGAACCGGGGATAAACGGCAGGCCCGAGGGCAGCAGTTCCGCCTCGGCCCCCTCATCCGCAAGTGCGTCCATCAAGCGATCGAGCTCCGCGTAACGCTCCCATTTCAGCGAGTACACGGGATAAATCCGCACCTCTCCACCCGGCCGGCATACCCGGAACAATTCCTTCACGGCGTGCAGGTGAAACTCATAATCGAACTGCTCCTGATACAGGAACAGAAAGTGGCTGCAGAGCACAAGGGAAAAGCTCGCGTCCGCAAAGGGCAGATGGGGCAGCATCGCAGACACATAACGCCCTTGATCCTTGAGGGCCGCAAAGTCCTCCGTAAACCGAAGCAGGGACGCTTCCCGTTCGCCCGGTGGCGATGCAGGTCCCCGTAGTACGCTCCAGTCGAAGAGATGCTGCAGCTTCCCCAGCTTCTCTGTCGATACGCTGATCTCCCGGCTCCCGTGCTCCGCGATCTCATCCGCCGTCATCGCATACAGCGGGTCGGCGGCCGACGCATGGAGTCCGCGGCGGCAGGCTTCGGCGACGAACGAGGAGGCACCGGCGGCCACATCCAGAATCGGTCCCGCTTCCAGCAGCTCATCAGGCAGCGAAAACATCCTCACGTATTCATCGTATGACCGGCAGGTCATGGCAACTCCCGCCTGCTCATACACCGGCTTCTTCTCCGGGGCCTGCGGTTCCTGTGCTTCATGGTTCATGGTCATGCAGCTCATCTCTCCTCATCTGATCTCATCTCGGCTCGTTATCCGTCCGCTGCTTCCACCCGCCCTCCGGCAGGTGCTGAAGCTTACAACGGATTGTAGCACAGGGAGGCAGGATTTTACAATGTTTTTTCCAAATAAATGAAACCGGTCGCAGCCCCGGTGCCCCATCCGCCCTTCTGCCTGATCCTCCCGCCCTCGGACAGCCTTGCTTTTCGGCCGCGGCTGAGGTATCATTTTCGCGCAGGAACCTGAATTTTCCTGAATATCCGGCACCGCCGCCGGCGGGCCGCAGAAACGGAGTCTGCCCTATGATTAAAAAACACGTGATCTACAAAAAAGATAAATGGAACATGCTTACGGTGGAAGTCAACGGCAAACAGCTGATTCTCCGTGAAATCTCCGATCAATGGGGCGAAGAATCCCGCACCTTCCTCTCCCGCCCCGAGATGATGCACTGGGTCGCCGAGCGGTTTCCGAAGGAGAAGTTCGAGGATAACCCGGAAGAATATGAAGAGATCATCGCCGCATTCAAGCAGGTGTAGAGAACGGCCGGCTTTTTTTTACAAAATCCCCCGCGGATAAGCCTTGACTCCCTGCTTGGCTCTTCGTTATAATGAAGCTAATTACATAAGGTGTCCTCCAAAGGGGAGTAGCTTCCACAATAAAAGTCGTCATTTCGGGTTCTTCGCGGAGCCCCGGCTTTATTGGCAACGTCACGTTGTTAGCAAGACCTTTGCCTATCGGGTAAGGGTCTTTTCTGTTTGTCCAGACCCTTACCTCCGGTCAGGTACGGGTCATTTTTATGTGATCAGCAAACGGAATCTCCTCGGCTGCGAAAGGAAGACCAACCAAACTGAATAGGAGTGGTGAACGTGGACTTCTCTCTGGAGTTCCTGCTCAAACTGCTGAACATCGTCCTCATCGACCTTGTTCTGGCAGGAGATAACGCGATCGTGATCGCGCTGGCTGCAAGAAATCTGCCCAAGGTACACCAGAAAAAAGCGATTATGTGGGGAACGGTCGGCGCGGTGGTCATCCGCGTGCTTGCCACCCTCGCCGTTGTATGGCTGCTCAAGCTGCCTTACCTCCTGCTGGTGGGCGGCGTAGTGTTGATCTGGATCGCCTACAAGCTGCTCGTGGACAAGAGCGACCATGCGGTGGAAGCGAAGCCTCAGCTGTGGCCCGCCATCCGCACCATCATTATTGCGGACGGAGTGATGGGCTTCGACAACGTCATGGCCGTCGCAGGCGCCTCGCACGGCGACTTCCTGCTTGTGGTGCTCGGCCTTCTGATCAGCGTACCGATCATGGTCTGGGGAAGTACGATGTTCATCAAGCTCGTCGAGAAGTACCCTTGGATCATCTACATCGGATCGGGCGTTCTGGCCTACACGGCAGGCTCCATGCTTACGGAAGACCCATCCGTTGCGAATTGGTTCGAGGAGAACGGCATCCTCAAATGGGTGCTCATCTCTCTCATCGTCGTAGGCGTACTGATCACCGGCTACGGCAAAAAACTGTTCGGCTCCTTCGTCTCCATTAACGAGAACGGTCATCTGACCATTCCCCAGGAGCTGGAGCAGGAGGCGGACATCCAGCCGAACGACAGCTTCAAGGCGAAGCGCGACGAAGACGGCCGACTGGTGCTCGTCAAGCTCAAGCCGAACAGCTGATCCGCACAGCCTTACTGCATCTCCATAACGCAATCCTGCAAAGGCCGGCATCGCTACCCGATGCCGGCCTTTGTTCGTCATCCGCGGCAGCAAGCCGAGCCGTTCTGTTTGGCCGGCTGTCTCCATAGAAATTAAGGATGCGCCCCGCCGCCTCCGCATCATGCCCCTCCCCGGGCCATACCGGAAATCCCCTCCCGTCAGAGAGGATTCCGGCCCTTCTTGGCGAACACTAGGGGATACAAGTGATAAAAAAGCCTACCGAACCGAGGTGAACCGTTCAGACTTATGAGCAACAGCGCATCCGTAGTAACCTTCATTATCCTATCGTTCTCGCTGGGACTGATTCTGATCATGAAGAAGGACACCCTGCCGCCGGGAACCAAACGGCCGCTGGCCATCATCGCCCTGGTGATGATCTCCTTCTCCTTCTTCATGATGGTCTACAGCTTCTTCTCCCTGCCCCAGCAATAGACTTCTGTCCGGCAATTCCCTATACTAATATTTGAATCACGCTCCGGTTATACTAACCAACGTTTCCAGACCTACCCATCCTGCTGCCTTGGAGCGTGAGCGGCAATGCGTGCTATTCCCGTGTTCTTCTGCGGCATCCTGCTGAGCGGACTGCTGGTCTCGTCCGCAGCTCAGACGGGCTCCGCCGCGAAACCTATTCATCCGATAAGGAGGGCTCCCATGAATCAGTTACCCAAACGCAATGACGTTCCCGCCGAACACCGCTGGAACCTTCAGGACCTGTTCGCTTCCCAGGAAGCTTGGGATGCGGAGTATCAGAAGGTCAAGGACGCTTTGAAGAATGTGGGCCGCTTCGAAGGCAAGCTGGCCGATCCGGCTTCAATCAAGGAAGTCTTCCAGCTAGAAGATGAAATCTCCATACATACCGAACGTCTCTACGTATATGCCAACATGAAGCATCATGAAGACATGGCGGATCCCGTATATCAGGCCTTATCCGATAAATCCAAGAAGCTCAGCGTAGAAGTCGGCGAAGCCCTCTCCTTCGTGTCCCCCGAGATTCTGAGTCTCTCCGATGAGGTGCTCCAGGCGCTCGTCGGGCATCCCGATCTGGCCTTCTACAAGCGGACCCTTGAGGAAATGATCCGCCAGAAGCAGCACGTCCTCGGCAAGAGCGAGGAAGCCCTCCTCGCGCAGGTGGGCAACCTCTCCCAGGCGCCGGGCACGATCTACGGCATGCTGAACAACGCGGACCTGAAGTTCCCGAAGGTCAAGAACGAGCAGGGCGAAGAGGTCGAGCTGACCCACGGCCGGTACATCCAGTTCCTGGAGAGCCGCAACCGCGAGGTGCGCAGGGAAGCGTTCCAGAAGATGTACGAAACGTACGGCAAGCAGAAGAACACCATTGCGGCCACGCTTGCGGCCAATGTGACGAAGAATATTTTTTATGCCAAAGCCCGCAAGTACCCTTCCACCCTCGAGATGTCCCTCTTCGGCGACAAGATCGACAAGGAAGTGTATACGAACCTGATCGACGCCGTTCATGACTCGCTCCCGCTCATGCACCGCTATATGGAGCTGCGCCGCAAGCTGATGAAGGTGGACCAGCTGCACATGTACGACCTCTTCGCTCCCCTCGTCGACGAATACAAGCTCGAAATCTCGTACGAAGAAGCGAAAGAGAAGGTCAAGGAGAGCCTGGAGCCGCTCGGCCCGGACTATCTCAAGGTGCTGCAGGAAGGCTTCGACAACCACTGGATCGACATCTACGAGAACGAAGGCAAGCGCAACGGGGCTTACAGCTGGGGAGCCTACGGCACGCACCCTTACGTGCTGCTGAACCACAAGGACAACCTCAACAGCATGTTCACCCTCACGCACGAGATGGGCCACGCGCTGCACTCCTATCTCTCGGATGAGAACCAGCCTTACCGCTACGCGCAGTACACGATCTTCCTGGCGGAAGTCGCCTCGACGCTGAACGAAGCGCTGCTCATGGACTACATGCTGAAGCATTCGAGCGACAAGAAAGAGAAGATGTACCTGCTCACCTACTACATGGACCAGTTCCGCACGACGGTGTTCCGTCAGACGATGTTCGCGGAATTCGAGAAAATCATCCATGAGAAGGCCGAAGCGGGCGAATCCCTGACGCCGCAGCTGTTCAGCGAGATCTACTACAACCTCAACGTCCAGTATTACGGCAAGGAGATGGCTGTGGATAAAGATATCGAGATGGAATGGGCGCGCATCCCCCACTTCTACAACTCGTTCTATGTCTACAAATATGCGACGGGCTTCTCGGCTGCGACGTCCTTTGCGAAGCAGATCCTGGATGAAGGCCAGCCTGCCGTGGACCGCTACCTCGGCTTCCTGAAGAGCGGCGGCAGCGACTACTCTCTGAACATCCTGAAGAAGGCGGGCGTGGATATGTCGACGCCGGAGCCGATCAAGCAGGCGATGAGCGTGTTCAAGGACCTGCTCGAGCAGATGGAGAAGCTGTCGGAAGCATAAGATCATAGGGCTGAGCCGGCCTGCCGGCTCGGCCTTTTTGAGCATCACCCGATTTTGCTGTGCGGGCCTTCGGGTAATAAAGGATATACCAAAAGCGCCTGCGATGAAAGGAACGTGCCGTCATGAAAGCCCAATGGATTCTGATTCTCACTCTCTTATTCGCACTCGTCACGGCCGTCTTCGCCGTAATCAATGTCGATCCCGTCCGGGTGAAGTATGTCTTCGGCGAGCGGGACATTCCGCTCATTCTCGTCATTCTCGGCTCGGTCCTGCTCGGCGGCCTCATCACCGGATTCATCGGTCTGTTCCGGCAGTTCAAGCTGAAGCGCCAGATCCGCCTGCTCGAGAAGAAGGTGGCGGAGTATGAGAGCGGACAAGCCGGCTCGGCCCCTGTCCCCTCGTCCGACCTCCAGTTGCAGCCTGCCGGAACCCCCTCCTCCCCTGAAGTGCCGAGGCAGGATACAACCAAATGATGACTTGTCCCCGCCACCCGCGCCATCTGTTATAATGAGCGCAGGGGACAAGCCAAACGGCTGCAGGCCCTGACGCTTTTATGCGCAGGGCCTTTTGGAGCGGATAAAGACTCGGATAAGCGCCTTATAAGGACGATGAAGCTGCCGCTTCCTTGACTGAAACATATTGGGGCGGCAGCGCGTCCATAGAGATAAGAGAGAGATCAGACTGTGCACGCAACATACAAGGGAGGAACAATCATGAAAAGGAAACAGCTGGCTGTCGGGCTCCTCGCCCTGACGCTGCTGCTCAGCGGATCCCCCGGCCCGCAGGCAGGCGCGGCTGCCGAATCGGCGCCCGTCGGCATGAACCTGAACGGCCAGGATGTCCGCTTCGCCACAGCTCCCGTCTTCGCGGGCAGCACCCTGATGGTGCCGCTGCGCGAGCTGTCGCAGGCGCTCGGGGTGGAGGTCCGCTGGAACGCGGCGGAGAAGTGGGCCGAAGCGGAGAAGGGCTCGGCCTCCATCAAGCTGCAGCCCGGCAGCGAGAACGCCTACCGCAGCGGCCGGGAAGTGAAGCTGGAGCAGGCTCCGTATGTCGAGGGGGAGAAGCTGATGGTGCCGCTGCGCTTCTTCAGCGAAGCGTTCGGCTTCAACGTCTACTGGGACGCGCTCAACCGCAAGGTATCCATCGTCGATGCGGACAAGAGCCTGCCCACGGTCGGCTCCTTCGAGAAGCTCGAGTCGCTGCTGAAGGAAATGCCCCGAGCTGCGGGGATATCGGTACAGAACGAGATGCTTGAGTTTAAAAGCAAGACAGCAGTGACGGATTCCGCCGCTGCCCCTGCGGCTCCCACGGCCATCGGCGAATCGGGATCGTCAGCCTCCCCGGGCTATTCCACTACGAATGTGCAGGTGGAGGGCGTGGACGAAGGCGATGTCATCAAGACCGATGGAGAGTTCATCTACCAGGTCAACCGGAACCGCATCGTCATCGCCGATGCGCTGCCTGCGGAATCCATGAACGTAGTGAGCACCGTCTACTGGGAAGACGCGAACTTTTACCCGCAGGAGCTGTATGTGGATGACACCCACCTTGTCGTCATCGGCAGCACATCTTATCCGGCCGCGTCCGTACCTGTGCCGCTCGGCGGTCCAGAAGACCAGCCCCCAGGCCGCGCCCGTCAGCGGTTCCCCAAGCCATTCCGTTATAGCGGAGAAGAAGATCGCCATCTGGCCCTCTCCTTACCGCACGACGACCAAGACGATCGTCTACGAGCTCGGAGACCGCACGAAGCTCAAGGCCGTCAGGGAGACGGAGCTCGAGGGGCATTATATCTCCTCGCGCAAGATCGGCGACTCGCTGTACATTGTGACGAACAAGTCGATGAACTTCCACTGGCTGCTGCGCGAGAACGCAACGCCTGAGGAGAAGCTGGCGGCTGCAGCCGGTCCGGCCTACCGGGATACGGCTGCCGGGGATGCTTTTGTCACCATCGGGTTCGAGGACATCCGGTACTTCCCGAAGGCCGTGGAGCCGAACTACCTGCTCGTCGGCGGAATTCATCTGAAGCACCCGGACCAAAAAATGCAGGTCACGAGCTACCTCGGCTCCGGACAGTATGTCTATGCATCCGAGTCCAACCTGTACGTGACCGTGAACGAGTACCAGGCCGCACAGCCGATGCCGATCCCGATCGATCCGGGTATCGGCGGGATCGCAACGCCGTCCATACCGGTGCCACGCGCCGAAGATACCGTCAGCGTCATCTACAAGTTCGGTCTTGACGGAGGCACCACCCGCTATGAAGGCCGCGGCACCGTACCCGGACACCCGCTGAGCCAGTTCTCCATGGATGAACATGACGGCTATTTCCGGATCGCCACAACGACCGGGAGTTCCTGGCGCACGGACGAAGGCACGTCCAAGAATAACGTCTATGTACTTGACGAAGCGATGAAGATCACCGGGTCTCTCGAAGACCTCGCTCCCGGTGAGCGGATCTACTCCGTGCGCTACATGGGAAGCCGGGCTTACATGGTCACCTTCCGGCAGGTGGACCCGCTGTTCGCGATCGACCTCTCGGATCCGAGGGCTCCGAAGACGCTCGGCCAGCTCAAGATTCCGGGGTACAGCGATTACCTGCACCCTTATGACGAGAATCACCTGATCGGCTTCGGCAAGGAAGCTGTCGTGGCGAAGCCCGAACCGGGCTTCACCGGAGAGCCTGCCGCCTTCACCCAAGGGATGAAGATGGCCCTCTTCGACGTCAGCGATCCGGCGAACCCGAAGGAGCTCTTCAAGGAGACGATCGGCGACCGGGGCACGGAATCCGAGCTGCTGCATAACCACAAAGCGCTTCTGTTCTCCAAAGAAAAGAACCTGCTCGCCTTCCCTGTCACCGTGATGGAAATCAAGGACAAGAATGCGGCAGGCTCCGTTTCGCCCCAGGCTTACGGCGAATTCACCTTCCAGGGCGCCTATGTCTATGGGCTGGACCTTCAGAGCGGCTTCCAGCTGCGCGGGAAAGTGACTCACCTGTCGGAAGAAGCGATGAAGAAAGCGGGATCCTCCTGGTACGGCAGTGATCTGAACATCGAGCGGCTGCTCTATATCGGCGATACGCTGTACTCGGCATCCCAGGGCATGATGAAGGCCAATGACCTGGCCTCCCTCAAGGAGCTGCGCTCCCTCCCGCTGCCGCCGTGGCAGCCTCGCCCTTAAGTCCGCTTGGCATACCGGTTCCGATCCGGTACAATGGCAGAAGCAACTACATTCTCCGGAGGTACTTCCGTCCATTATGGTGACTTTTATTATTATTGTCTCGATCCTGATTGCCCTCGCCATCTCGGCCGCGGCCATCTATGTTACGAATAAAGCCTATTCCCGCAAAGAGGAAGAGTAGGCCTTACGCGAAAACCAGACTCAGCGCCCATGCGGCCGCACCGCCGGCCGCCGAGCTCAGGAAGTTGACGAGATCGTTCGTCATCCAGGAGAAGCCCCGAACCGGAACCGCCGCTGCCCCGCAGTGGCGGTTTTTTTCGATGTCCCGGCCGCAGACGCTGCACCGGTACATCGCTTGGCAGACCGCGCCAAGCCACGAGTCGGCCAGCGAGCCGGCGAGACCGCCGGCCAGGCCCATGGCGCAGAGCCCGGCAGCCGAAGCCACCGAGCCGGCCGGCAGCGCCGGCTCCGCGGACAGCAGGCCCAGCGCCCACGCGGCCGCGCCGATGAAGAGGCCGCCGGCAGCGGAGGCGCCGAGGCCAAGCGGCGTCACGCCGCCGGAGGTGCCGGCCGGCACGGGGCGGAGCGTGACGATCGACCGCGGCGCGGTGGGGCTGAGGCCGCCGACCTCGGTGGCCCAGGTGTCGGCCGTGACCGTGGCCATCACGCCGATGAAGGCGGCCCACCAGGCCGGATGCGGGAAGAGGGCCGCGCCCAGGCAGAGCAGCAGGCCGAGGCCGCCGTTGGCGAGCACCTGGCCCGCATCGCGCCGGCTGCCCTTCGCGTAGCCTTCCTCGGCCGCCGCCTTGCGCTTCGCCTTAACCTTCGAGAGCAGGGACGAGGTGATGAAGAAAGCAATCAGCGTGCCGAACCAGGCTGCGCTGCCGGCGGAATACATGGCGGTGCCAAGCAGGACGGCCGCCAGGAAGCCCGAGAGGGAGAGCGAACGCTTGAGATAAGCCGCTCCCGCAATCCCGGCGCTTCCCAGCAGCCCGATAAGCAGATCAGACATAAGGTCCCCCTTGTCGACAGTAGGATAATAACATGTAAACGATATGGACCGCCCTTCCCACCGGAGGAGCGGTCCATTCTCGTGTCCCCATAAGGACGGCTTACTTCCCGAAACGGGCCGTGAACGCGCCGAACGCCGTCTCGCCCCAGAGGAGCTCGAAGCGGTCGCCTTCGTGCGCGGCAGCCACGCCGGCAGGAGTTCCCGTGTAGATGATATCTCCCGCTCCCAGCCCGTAGTGCTTGGCAATATAGTCGACAATGACCTGCAGGTTAAAGATCATGTCATTGAGATTGCCCCGCTGCACCTCTTCCCCGTTGCGCCGGAGCGTGTACTCCACCTGCTTCACCTGCTCGAACCCCGGGAACGGGCGGAATTCGGTTAGTGCCGCCGAGTTCAGGAAGCCCTTGGCCGGCAGCCACGGATGTCCCTTCTTTTTGAGAACGGACTGCACGTCGCGAAGCGTAAAATCAACACCGAGCGCCATCCGGTCGACAAGCTCGTCGACCGTGATGCCGGGCGTGTACGCTCGTCCCACGTGCAGCACCAGCTCGGCTTCGTAGTGAACCTCCCCGCGGCCTTCCGGCAGCGAAATCTCCCCTCCGTCGATGGCCGTCAGAGCATGCGTCGGCTTCGTGAAGATCATCGGCTCCTCGGGAATGTCATTGCCAAGCTCGGCGGCATGCAGCCCGTAATTGCGTCCTACACAATAAATGTTGCGGATGGATTCGTTCATTAGCGCATCGGTCCTTTGTTCGGATTAAGATTTCTGATAAGGATACATGATTCGGATAATTACCTTGACTTGCCTCTCATTATAAGCCTCTCCCCTTCAAAGCACAACGCCGCTCCACTGCTTGAAGGTCCGGCTGCATATAAAGGAGAAACCACTGCGCATGCTCGTTACCGATGAGGCCTTGGTACCGCACAGGTGGAACCGCATGGAAACAGAAGGGCTGATGCCAGGTAACTCCCGGTCATCCCGCTGGCCGCTCCCGCATCCGTTCCATTCAAAAAAGGGCAGCCTCCCGGCTTGGGGAGTGCTGCCCTTGGGCTGCTGCCTTCTTATTATTCTTTGGTTGTCGTCGCAGCCGGTTTCTTCACGGCCGTTCCCTGGGTTCCCGTTGACGTGTTCTCCTTCGACTTGGTGCTTGTCGTTGTCGTTGTCTTCGTCTTCGCAGACTCTGTCGTCGGCTTGGTGGAGGCGGACTTCGAGGACGTTCCCGTTCCCGTGGAGACCGCCCCGCTCTTGTTCGTCGTCTTGGACGGCAGCGGTACCGGGCCCGCAGGCGCCTTGTAAGGGTTGACCGGCCCTGCCGTCACTTTCCCCTCTCCGTCCACCTTGGCGTTATAGGAAATCCGTGTCAGCTTCTCGAAGAGCTTCTTCCCCTTCTCCGCTTCCATAGGCACCGGATGAGCCCATTCCGTGTGGATCGGCACCAGACTGAGGTCGCAGCTGCGCTCCTTGGTGCAGGAGGCGTCGAGGATCATGCTCTCGAGGGTGTTCGGGTTCGAATTCGTAGTAAAAATAAAATTGCCGAGGCTGTAAGCGATCCACTTGCCATTGTACTGTTCGAAGCCCTGCAGCACGTGAGGATGGCTCGCAATGATCAGGTCGGCGCCCGCATCGATGTACTGGTGCGCCAGATCTCTCTGCTTCTCGTTCATCCGCTCCTCGCGCTCTTCCCCCCAGTGGGCTATCACCACGACAAGATCGGCTTCCGCCCGGGCCTTCGCTATGGCTTCCAGCGGCCGCTTCACCGAATAGCTCTCGGCAAGGCCCGGCTTGCCGGCCCCCGCGAACCAGGAGGCATCCGGCAGCACCTCGGAGAATCCGAGGAAGGCGATCTTCATGCCGTTCTGGTCGACGATCTCATGGTGGTAAGCCTCGTCCGCACTCCTGCCGCCGCCTACCCGGCGAATTCCCTGCGCATCCAGGTGATCGAGCGTATCGAGCAGCCCCTTCTCGCCGTAATCCATCGTATGGTTGTTGGCCAGGTTCACGAGATCCACACCGGCCCCCTTGAGCTCCGGCAGGGCCAGCGGGGACGAGCGGTACACGTATTCCTTGGACTGTGCCGTACCGCTCGCAGTAATCGGCGTCTCCAGGTTGGCCACCGTCAGGTCCGCCTTCTCCAAGTAAGACTTCACCTGCTCGAACGGATAAGCATATCCGTTCTTCTTCACGATGTCCTCCACTCTGCCGGCGAACATGACGTCACCGACGAAGCTCAGCTTGACGCGCGGACTGCTCCCGCCGGCCGCCGGCAGCGCGCCTCCGTTCTCTCCAGCCGTCGGCGTGACCGGAACCGTCTCCGGCTTCGGCTCATCGGCCGCTCCCGCGGGTTCTTCCGCCTTTTCCGGCACCGTCTGCGGCTTGTCCAATACAACTGCCGGCTGCTGGGCCGGGGTCTCGACGCTGCCGGGCTGAGGCCCTTCAAGCCAGCCGATCAAATAAATGAAAGCGCCTATCGTTACGCCGACCAGAGCCCCGATCTTCAGCCACATCGTTTTCTTGAACTTGCTGGCCTTCTCCTGCTTGTGTTTCTCCGAACGCGATTGAATCGTAACCTACTCCTTTACCCTGTCCTGCTGCGCTGCAGCGGCTGCGGGAGCCGGCAGGTCATGCCGGCCGAACGGACGAATCCGCTGGTCCGCCGCATTTTTCGTGTTCCCATTATACCAGAACGTGCCATCCCGGTCATGGGCCTTTATTCCAAATTTTATTGGCATTCCGGTTCGTCCCGGCTGCGGCTGCTTCGGCGGAACCGCCCGCTCCCGGCCTCTGCCCCGAATTTTAGACTGCGTCCCCGCTTGTGATATAATGGAAGGCAACTTAGTGACGAAGGGGGATGCCGCATGGAACGCATCGCTGTCATCTCGGACATACACGGCAATCTTCCTGCGCTTGAGGCGGCTGCCGAGGACATTCGATCCCGGGGAATCCGCCGGATCTTCTGTCTTGGCGACCTGGTCGGCAAGGGACCCCAGCCGGCCGAAGCGGTGGATCGGATCCGTGAGCTCTGCGAACGGGTGGTCCAGGGCAACTGGGACCACGGTATCGGTACCCCGCAGGTGAAAGAGGCGGGCGTGTGGCAGCAGGAGCGGCTGGGCTCCGAGCAGCTGAGGTATCTCGGCAGCCTGCCGTTCTCGGCGGACCTGCTGCTGAGCGGCCGGCGCATCCGGCTCGTCCACGCCTCGGCGGAGAGCGTGTATACCCGCGTCTACCGCAAATCCGAGAAGAAAGAGAAGCTCGCGATGTTCGAGAATACGGAGGCCACCGGAGGCTTCCTCGGAGGGGAGGAAGCGCCGGATGTCGTAGGCTACGGCGATATTCACGTCCCGTACCTCCAGACGCTCAAATCGGGGCGCCGCAAGGGGCTGCTGCTCTTCAACACCGGCGCGGTCGGCGCCCCGTACGACGGACTCCCCCAGGCCAGCTATGTCATCCTGGAGGGGATCGAAGGCTCGGAGGCCCCCGGGCCCTTCTCGGTCCAGATGGTGCGCGTGCCTTACGACATCGAACGGGTCGTGGCTATTGCGGAGCGCGTCAAGCTGCCCCAGCTCGAGCGCTTCCAGTACGAAATGCGGACGGGCCTGGAACAGTAGAGCCAGGAGTAACCGTAAGGTTCAGGCCGAGGTCCGGCCGGACCTTCAGCCGCTCCCCGGCAGCCGGTCCTCCGCTTAACGCAACATGAAACGCGGCCGCAGGCCCGTCTCCTGGACGGGTCTCACCCGGCGCGGGAACTGCAGGAAAGAGGCGATACACGTTGCCCGGATGGAAAACGAATCTCACCGTACTATGGTTCGGACAGTTCTTGGTTATGGCGGGCATGACCATGATTGTTCCTTTTCTCCCTTTATATCTTCAAGAGCTCGGTGTTACGGAGCCGCATGCCCTCGCCACCTGGTCGGGGATTATTTTTGCGGGGAACTTCGTGACCTCGTTCGTCTTTCAGCCCCTCTGGGGCGGCCTGGCGGACCGCTACGGCCGCAAGGTGATGCTGCTCCGCTCAGGCTTCGGCATGGCGGTCGTCATGACGCTGATGGGCTTTGCCACAGGTCCCTGGCACCTGCTGCTGCTGCGCCTGGTGAACGGCACGATCTCCGGCTTCATTCCTGCCGGCGTCGCCCTGATGTCCGCCACGGCTCCCCGCGAGCGGATGGGCTTCGCCATGGGTACGCTGCAGTCCGGCGCGGTCGCCGGCTCGATCCTCGGGCCGCTGTTCGGCGGACTGCTCGCCGAGTGGATCGGCTACCGGTACATCTTTTATATCACCGGGGGGCTGCTCTTCCTGGCTTCGATGCTGGCGGCGCTCCTCGTCAAGGAGACGTTCGACAGCAAGGCTGCGGCCCAAAAGCCGAAGCAGTCCATGTCGGCCGCCTTCAAGCAGCTTCGGGGCATCCCACAGCTTCCATCGCTCTATGCGGTCACGTTCCTGATCCAGTTCTCGCTCCTCAGCGTGCTGCCGCTCCTCCCTCTGTTCGTGCAAAAGCTGCATGGAACGGGGGAGATGCTGGCGTTCTATGCCGGGATGGTCGGCTCGATTACCGGCTTCTCGAACATGATCGCCTCACCGCTGCTCGGCCGGTTATCCGACCGGATCGGGCCCGAGCGGATCCTCGCCATCTGTCTCATCGGCGCGGCGATAGCCTCCGTACCGCAGGCCCTGGTCCAGAACGTCTGGCAGCTGTTCGCCGCCCGCTTCTTCCTCGGCATCTTCCTGGGCGGCCTGCTGCCGACCGTGAACAGCCTCATCCGCAAGTATACGCCGGGCGGGATGGAGAGCCGCTCGTACTCCTTCAACTCGAGCGCCCTCAGCCTCGGCAACATGCTCGGACCGGTCGTCGGGGGCTTCGTGTCGGGGTATGTCACGATTCAGCAGCTGTTTCTGATCTCGGCCGTACTCCTGTTCGTCAATGCGGTGTGGGTGTACAAGTCCCTGCTCAGCCGCCTGCCGCGCAAAGGTTCTTCCGGTTCAGGGGAGGCGCCCGCGTCTCCTTAAGCTTGAGGCTTTGCCACATCCAAGATGACTCCTGACGTTTCGTTCAGCAGTCATCTTTTTTATTAAAGAGGGAGGTACAGCGTATGCGCGGGGATAAAGCCCTGATTACAGCCGTGAGCGTAACGGCTCTTATGGCACTGCTCGATTACCTGTCATGGGGATGGGCCAAGTACCTATTCCTTTTTGTCTTCACCCTGCTGCTCACCGCATTTTTATATGAACGGGAGAAGTAGCACAAAGACCCGCGTAACGGGGCCCCTGAGAGGGCATCCCGTCACGCGGGTCTTTTGTTATTAGCGAACGGTAGAAGCTTGCTTCCCCGTCCTCCCCGGAGCGGGATCAAACCGGGGCGGCCATTCCCATCGCCGACCATTCTTCCTTGGACGGACCGTACATGCCCGCAACCGGCAGCCCGGCCTGGCGCATCAGGATGGTCAGTTGGCCCCGGTGATGAATTTCGTGCTTCAGGAAAATGTACAGCGTCAGCCCCTTGGTCCAGGACTGTCCAAAGATCTGTACCGTCTCCCCAAGCGCCTCGTCGCTCCACTGCTCACGTACCGCGCTTAGGATCGACTGGGTCACCGTGCGGTAAGCCTCCGCAATGGAAGCGGCGGAAGCGGGCGTCTCACTGTCCGCCGCCGGCGCTTGGAACGAGAGACCGGCGCCTGTCAGCAGTCCGTGGTCTTTGTGAACCAGGTGCCAGGCCAGAGGGCCGAGGCTCCGGAAGCCGGGAGCGATCTCCTGGGACAGCGAGACGTCGGTTAGAGCATCGAGCAGCTTCCGGGTAGCCAGGGACTCGTTCTCGTATTCGGCGATGAAGCTTTGAATGGTCGTATACATGGGCATGGCCTCCTTAGAGTAGGTGGGCTGCGCAGCTCGGGTACCGCGTGCAGAACAGCTGTATAGATCCAGTATAACGCCGCTTCGCTGACAACAGACTGTCAGGGTTCTCTGTCCTCTTTTGTTAAATTAAAATAAGAAAACCGTTCCCTGCCCGCCCCGTCCGGCGTTTTGGAAACGGCTTTGTTGTTATGGAATGGCTGCTGCCTTGAAATACGGATTCAGGCCTTACTTCACCCGCGCCAGGGCGAGCCCGTCGTAAGCCGGCAGCAGAACGCCCTCCAGCCGCGGATCCTGCGCGATCATCTGGTTGAACTCCCGCATGCGGGTCACGCCATTGCCCTTCTCCTCGGGATTCGTCGTCTTCCCGCGCATGAGCAGGTTGTCTCCCACGATGAGTGCCCCCGGATTGGCCAGCCGGATCGCCCATTCCAGGTAGTTCGGGTAATTTCCTTTGTCCGCGTCGATGAAGAACAGGTCAAACCTGCGTCCTTCCTCCTCCAGCTGCTTCAGGCTGTCCAGCGCTTCGCCGATCCGGTATTCGACCCGGTCCCCGTACCCCGCTTCCTCCAGATGCCTGCGGGCCACCGCCGCAAAATCCGGATTCAGCTCCAGGGAAACCAGCCGGCCTTCCTCCGGCAGTCCCCGGACGAGGCACATGCCGCTGTACCCGCCCAGCGCGCCGATCTCCATCACCTGCTTGGCCCCCGTGATGCCGACCAGCAGGGTCAGCAGCCGGCCGTAGCCGGGCTCAATCGAGATATCGCGCATGCCGCTGGCCGCGATGCCTTCCTTCACCCGCTTCAGCTGCGGGTCCTCCCCGTACAGCGATTCCATATATTGTTCGGCCGTTTGCTCCGCCGTCATCGCGCCATCTCCTTTGTCTCGCCGCCGGCCCACCTTTTGCGCTCCGGCGTTTGTATAATTTTGCCCAATCTCCTATACTAGAGTATTGTATGGCTTTTGCCTCAGGAGATCAACCAGACTGAATTGACGGAGTGAACCACACCATGTCCATGGATACGATAGAATTGATCGCCACAGCCCCGATGGGACTCGAGGCGGTCGTCGCCCGCGAAGTGCGGGAGCTCGGTTACGACCAGGTCACCACGGAGAACGGACGGGTCACCTTCAAGGGCGACCTGCTGGCCATCGCCCGCGCTAACCTCTGGCTGCGGACGGCCGACCGCGTGCTGGTGAAGATGGGCCAGTTCGAGGCCCGCACCTTCGACGACCTGTTCGAAGGTGTGAAGGCCCTGCCTTGGCCGGACTGGATTCCCGAGGACGCGGAATTCCCGGTGGAAGGACGCTCCCACAAGTCCCAGCTTTCGAGCGTCCCTGCCTGTCAGGGGATCGTGAAGAAGGCGGTCGTGGAAAAGATGAAGCTGACCTACGGCACCGAATGGTTCCGTGAAACGGGCGGACGCTATGTCATCGAGGTGGCACTCCTGAACGATATCGCCACGATCACGCTCGACACGACCGGCCCCGGCTTGCACAAGCGCGGCTACCGCAAGCTCGTGACCGAAGCCCCGCTGAAAGAGACGATGGCGGCGGCCATGGTGCTGCTCAGCCGCTGGCAGGCGGAGCGCCCGCTCTACGACCCGTTCTGCGGGTCGGGCACGATCCCGGTCGAAGCCGCGATGATCGGCTGGAACATCGCTCCCGGGCTGCGCCGCACGTTCAACAGCGAGGGCTGGCCCGTTATCCCGCAGGAGCTATGGGAGCAGGCGCGTGATGAAGCGTATGACCTCGTGAAGGACGACGTGCCGCTGCAGATCATGGGTTCGGACATCGACCCGGAGGCGATCAAGGTCGCCGAGGCCTCCGCCAAGGCCGCGGGCCTTGCGAAGGAGCTGCGCCTCGAGGTGCTGCCGGTGTCGAAGATCCAGACCCGCGGCGACTACGGCTGCATCATCACGAACCCGCCTTACGGCGAGCGGCTCGGCGACGCCCGCGAAGCCGAACGGGCCGTACGCCAGCTCGGCTCGATCTACGCGCAGCTGCCGACCTGGTCGGCCTTCATTCTCTCGCCGGGCAAGCAGCTCGAGCACTACATGGGCCGCCCGTCGGACAAGAAGCGCAAGCTGTTCAACGGCCGCATCGAGTGCAACCTGTACCAATACTTCGCCCCCGGCGGCCTCTATGGCTGGCTCAGGGACGGCGGCAAGAGCCCTGAAGCGTGATTTCACGCTCAGGGCTTTTTATTTGCTCGCAGTATCGTTTTTGCGCTCCGTTATGCTTCGCATAAAGGTCGCTGCCAAAAACGATCTGCTTCGCTGGGAGGACTTACTTACAAACCTACAAAACCAAGAACCGGTTCACTTCTGCAGGCATGACACCACACTGCTCGCAGCATCGTTTTTGCGCTCCGTTATGCTTCGCATAAAGGTCGCTGCCAAAAACGATCTGCTTCGCCGGGCACCCGTTAAGGACGTCTATCCCTCGGTCCGCTCCTTGGTCGGGTCGCAGCCCGGCGGCTTCACATCCGCGGTCTCCGACAGCTTCACGAGGTAGTAGCACTCTTCCCGGGCCATGTGGTCGGCCATGAGGGGCGTGAGCGTGCCGAGCGCTTCCTTGCTCAGCCTCATCTCCTCCAGCTCGCTGAGGAACTGCCGGAAGAGCACCATCTCGAGCTCCACTTCCTTATTCAGCCGCGCCAGGGCCGGGAATTCCTTGAGCCGGGTGCGCATATAGCCCGCCAGCTCTACGGCCTTCAGGTAATAATCGCGAAAGTGCTTGTCGAATGTCTTGGCCATATCGATCAGCTTCGTCTCCGCCATGTCCATCTCGCCCGCGATAGAGGCGGCATGCCCGTAAGCATCCTGCAGCCAGACCAGGTGGTGGTGCAGCTCTCCCCACACGGGCGCCGGGCGTCCGGCCGACAAATAACTCAGCACCCGCAGGTACTCTTCCAGCTCATTGACCATGTGGCTCAGGAATGACGGCGAGAGGCTCAGACCGATCCGTCCCGTGAGATGCCGCTCCAGCAGATGCAGCTTGAATGCCCTCAGCTCCTGTGCCGCATGGCCCGCCTCCCGAGTGAGCTCCAGCAGTGCCTCTTCGGCCAGCTCTCCGCGGGCCTGCGCCAGCAGATCATCCATCAGGCGGATGAATCCCTCCGCCCGCTCGAGCTCCACCTTCTCGTCTGCGGACAGCCCTCCCTTGATGAACCGGGCATGGTCTCCCAGCACCTGCAGCCAGAACCGGTGCTCGAACAGCGCCGATCTCACAAATCCGCTCCCCTTCATACGCAGCCTCCGCTCCCTTCCGCTTGGAATGTATTAGGTCAAGAGCAGGATATGCACAAAAAGCCCAGAGTGTGTCTGGGCTTGGAGGAAACGTATGAGCTTGCGGCGAACCGTTGACCGACGGACCCTTCAGGATCCTTCGGCGACGATTAGGAGCTTGCGGCGGTCTTCACGCGGCAGTCGAGATAATCGAACAGCGGCAGAAACACATCATTGTTCGCTTCGCAGCGGACGGACAGCTTGACTTCTCCGCGCCAGTAGAAATTAATGATCTGCCGGCTGCGTCCCTTGACCATCTCCACATCCCAATGCGGCGAGGTCAATTCGTACACGTCCCGGTTAATGAACATCTTCGGCCCCTCGCTCGATAGAAACACACCCACAAAGTTCTTGCCGACCTTCGTATAAAACCCTTTTCTGCTCATAATGCTGCGTCCCTGCTCCGGCACCATTCCTGTCCACTCCTTCATTCAAATAAAGCCCGTTCTCCCGGAATTCTAAAAGGACTCCCCTGGGCCCGGGAGCCTGATCTATTGGCGTCTTTCCCTGCACGCCGCGGACCGGCCGATCCTGACACCCGCAGGTGCCGGACTCCCTACCGTTCCTGCATGCCCATTCGGGCCGCTTCGGCAGCAAAACTCGGAATTTGTCTGATTATGCTAAAGAATCCACCTCTAAGAATAAGAGATACCATGCACCTGGTATATAGTTCTTAATACCTATTTTTCATGGTTACATCACAATTGGACCTAATCTCGCTTCCACACCTGCCGTTCTACAGCAAAAAGACCCGTCATCCGCAACGGGTCCTGCTCTCGGTCCTGCTCCGCTGTCAAGGCAGCTCTAGCGCAGCTCTTCCTTCAGACGGATCAGGTACAGCTCGGTCGGCAGCTCTTTCACCTGCAGCTTTCCCTGTGCGTCGTAGCCGTCGACGCCGAAATCATTGTCGTTGACAATGACCAGCGTTTGCTTGTCGACAACAGCGAGTCCTTCCAGCTTCTCATACGGGTAGCCGAGCTGGGCCACATCCGCAATAAGCTCCTTGGCGGCAGGGACGATCCCCTTCTCCCGGATCTCGGCGATACTCATAGCCTCCAGCTTCTCGCTGTGCTCGGTCCCGAGCAGATTCGTCGCCTGCGAGAAGTCCGCCCGGTAAATACGCTTGATCTGAGCCTCCGCACCTGCGTTCTTGTCACGCTCGTCCACCAGCAGCACACCTTCGCTCAACGCCGACAGATCGCTGATGACGATGTCCTTTTGTTTGACACCCTCGAACAGCTCGGCGTTCTCGGCCACGTAGAGGTACTCGCCCACCACCTTCTTCGAGGCGAGCTCCAGCTTAAGAATACGCAGGGCCCGCGAGGCTTCCCCGGTCTTCTTGTCCGGCACGGCCATCGGACTCTGAATGGAAGCGAACAGGTACCTGCCGTCCGGGGAGATGCTCACCCCTTCGAAGCCCCGGTTCGAAATGCGCTTGGCGTATACTCCAGGGAGCACATCGTAGAGCTCCGTCTGCGCCCCTGCTTTTTCCAGCAGCTCTTTCATTCCTTGGGGGACATAGCGGCCGAGAATGGTGCCGTCCCGCTTCACCTGCACGAGCGACGGGCGGTATTCATCGGCGAGCCAGAACGTATCGTCCGACGGGCTGTAGGCGATCCCTTCCAAGTCAAGCCCGTCCGGATCATAGGCTAGCTGCTGCGTGCCCGACGCGTCATAAGGAACCTCGTCCGGTCCGTCCACGTTCGGCAGTCCCGAAATCCCGGGGGATCCGGTCACCTTATCGGAGCGGCCGGCCGGCAGATGAAGCTTGATCGTCTCCAGCACCTGAATCCCGCCGCCGGCCGCCTTAATTTTATAGATCCGTGGCACATAACCGGCATCCGGGAACGTGCGGAGCTTGTCCTTGCCGAATTCGCCGTTCGGCCCCCGGTCCGCCAGCGTATAGAACGTATCTTCCGGATCGCCCGGCAGATGCAGAAGACCCGAGAATCCCCCTTCCTTCAGGTCTCCGGTGAGCGTTCCCGGTGTCTTCCATGTATGTACCGCTGCGATCTCCGGCCGGTCCTTCAGCCGGATGGCACCGTTCCACTCATCCCACTCCACCTGCTTGCCCAGCGCTTCCCCCAGCGAACGCAGCGGAACGTAGGTGCTGCCGTCGATGACGACCGGGTCCTTCTCCAGGCTGACCTGCTGTCCGCCGGACCAGATCCCGTACTTGACTGCCGCCGCGCGCAGTCCCTCCTCCGCCGCATCCACACCCTGTGCCGCCAGCAGCGATAACGCCGCAAGCGATCCCATCATCCATTTGGCTCTGCTGCCCATCTGTTTCATCTTCATGCTCCTCCGTCACCGGTACTGGTCGAACTCACCTCGAATTCACTGCTCTTCAGCATAAATCCGCATTGTTTCGACCATGTAAAGGGCATGTGAAGATATCATAAAGTTTGGCATCCGCCATCCAAGCAAAAAAGCCCCGCCTTCCGGTCAGGGAAGACAAGGGCTTAGGGCGGAGCGATGAGCTCCCCGCTGTGCTGTATGCAGCACCCAGGTGCGCATTCAGGATTTCTTTATATACTTGGCGGCCTTCTCGATCGCCTCATCCTCGGTCTTGCCGGTAACATACCGGCCGTTCACGAAGATGAAGGCAAAGCGGGAGCACGGACCGCAGTAGGACTTGCATCCCACCTTGATCTCGGCGTCCGGCGCCAGCTTCTGCAGCTTCGGAAGCGCGGTCTTCATGCGCATATGCTTGCATTTGTCGCAAACCCGGATATCATTGGCCATGCGGGCAATTCCTTTCTATTCCAAGCACGAACCCTTTCTTAGTGGTCGCCGTGGTTGCCTTTGCTCGGATTCGTTACGGCGAAGCCTTCTTCCGGAACATAGAAATAGTCGATCCGGATTCCGTCGAGGAGAGGCTCGTCCTTCTTCAGGATAACATCGATGCCTTTATCTGTCGACACAACCACATCGTCTTCCGTAGGCGTGTCCATCGCCATGCCGTAGTGGGCATGGTCGCCGTGGGAGTGCGTGATATAGACGCGGAGCTTGAGTTCTTTATTTTCTTCCTGCTGCAGTTCGGTCTGAAGCACTTTAGCGGCGTTGCGCGAAATTTTGACGTTCATTATGAGGTCCATCTCCTACTTGTACGGTTTTCAATTCATTGTACGCAATCGGTGCCGGGAAAGCAACCATTCTTCCCCCGGAATCGCCAAAGAACAGCCCCGCGCGGCGCCGCTTTTTCCCAGCTCCCCCTTATTTGCCATTTGAAGGCTTCTGCACTACTATGGAAAGTAGCGGTCGTCCGCAGCCATTCATATCCACAGGATAGCTGCTTACCCCGACGTAACCGGCCGCCCCAATCCACCGAAAGCGAGGCTGACGAGGAGAACATGACCTTACATGAGAGAGAAACGGCTTCCCCCAAGGTAGCCAGCAATTACATACCGAAGAGCCCTGAGAACGTGGAATGCTCGATTGAAAAAGCCCTGGACGTCATCGGAGGCAAGTGGTCCTTCCTGGTGATCCGTGAATTATTCTGCGGCAAAAAGCGGTTCGGCGAGCTCCAGCGCAGCATCCAATCCGTGTCCCCCAAGTCCCTGACGGACACGCTGCGCCACCTCGAGGAATACGGCGTACTGGAGAGGACCGCCTACCCGACCGTCCCGGTGACCGTCGAGTATTCGCTGACCCCGAAGGGCGAGGACCTGCACCAGATGATCAAAGAAATGAAGCTGTGGGCCGCCAAGTGGTGCTGACCCGAACCCGCTAATCCGAGGTGACATAACGCATGATCTCTTTTTACCGCAAATATTATAAAACGGCGATCGACATCGGGCTGCTCGTCCTGACGGTCTACCTCTTCATGTCTGCCTTCAGCTACCTGTACCGGATCGCCACGCCGATCTTCATGGCCTTCGTGATCTATCTCATCATCGAGCCGCTGGCCCGCGCCCTGCACCGCAAGGGAATGAAGAAATCGATCGCCTCCGCACTATCGACGCTGGTCTTCGTGCTTGTAATCCTGAGCGCCATCACCGGGGTCGGGATGATCTTCACCTCCCAGATCATCAACCTGAAGGACAAGCTGCCGGAATACGCCGCCGTCCTGGAACGGGAGATCATCGAGCGGACCGACCAGCTGCAGGAGAGTCTCGGGCCGCTGCCGACACAGGACCTGATCAACCGGGCCAAGGAGTTCTCAACGGAGATTACAGCGAAAGTGACCCAGTACGCAAGGAACTTCCTGACGAGCACCTTCGTCATGCTGACCTCCTTCTCCACGTTCGTCGTCAATTTCGTGATCGGGATCATTCTGGCCTATTTCCTAAGTATAGAGATCCAATCCTGGAAGCGGGCGGCCGCGGAGAAAACGCCGAAAACGTTCCTGAAGGTCTTCCATTTCCTCCGGGTGAACGTGCTGATCGGCATCGTGACGTATCTGAAAGCACAGGCCAAGCTGATCTCCATCACGTTCATCGTCATTTTTGTTACCCTGCTGATTCTCGGAGTGAACAACGCCTTCTCCGTGGCCCTGCTTGCAGCGGTCTTCGACGTGCTGCCGCTGCTCGGCGTGGCGACGCTCTTCATCCCGTGGATCATCTACCTGCTCATCGTGAAGCAGACGACGCTGGCCATCTCGCTCGCCGTGCTCCTGGCTGTCGTCATCGGGGTAAGGCAGATTCTCGAGCCCAAGATCACCGGCGACTCGCTCGGCGTCTCGGCGTTCACGATGCTGTCGTTCATGATCATCTCGCTCTCCCTGTTCGGTGTGGCGGGACTGATCCTCTCGCCGGTGCTGATCATCCTGATCAAGGCACTCTACGAACAGGGCTATCTCAAAAAGTGGATCCGCATGCCGGCCGAGGAATACGAGCCGGAGCGCCCGAATCCGCTGTAACCGCAGCAATGGTTTGGCCGGGACCCCAAAGGTCCGGCAAAAATAGGAGGACTCCGTCTGGGAGTCCTCCTTTTGCTTGGTATCAGGGTGCGAGTGCGTCTCGCCCCTCACGGCAGCCGTTACAGGTACCGTTCCGCCCTCTCCGTAAACCAGTTCATGAGCAGCAGCGTTACGGCCACATCGTCCACCGGCAAAAAGTTCAGCAGATCCGGCGCTATCCAGTAGAGGAGCACCGGGACGGCAAAGAGCAGCTTCTCCCGGAGCGGGACTCGCGGGGAGCGCAGGAGCGGCACGATCCGGCGGAAGACATGTCCCCACCGGCGCATCGATAACAATCGGTTCCACATATACACTAACCTCCTTGGGGAAGCGGGCTGGGCTGCGGTTTCACCTCCCAGTATACCGGAGTTCCGCCGGTTTCCGAAAAAAAGCGGCGTCCCTCTCCTGACAGGCTTCCTGATAGAATGTACGTGAGCGGCCCGCATTCGTTTCACGCTGCAGGCCATGCCGTGGGTGAAGGACGACGTCCCGCTTCCCGTATGCGGAGGCATAGCCGGCTGCTAGCTTCCCACTCCGCCGGCAGGAGCACGATGGCGGGATTGCTCTGCCAGCCGGCGGTACTCCCCAGGAGTCATGCCCTTGTGCTCGCGAAACAGCCGGCTGAAGGTCTGGAACGACCCGAAGCCGGCTTCCAGCGCGATGTCCAGCGTGCGCATATCGGTGGAAGCCAGCAGCGAGCAGGCGTGCCGCAGCCTCACCTCCTGAAGGAGCTTGACGAACGGCAGACCGGCCTGCCGCTTGATCGCCTCGCTGAGACGCGAAGGCCGGTAGCCGAAGCGATCCGCCAGACTCCCCAGCTGCAGCTCCTCCCTGTAGTGCGAGTGAATGTAGTGGATGACCTGCCAGACGGCCGCTTCCTCGGAAGATTCCGGACCCGGCAGAGCCTGTTTCACACGCCCGCCGCCGGCCCTGGCCCGCTGCAGACGCAGCAGCACCTCGGCAAGCTTCAGCTTGAGGAGGAACGCCCTGCCCTCGCCGCAGCCGCGGTATTCCTCGAACATCTCCCGCACGAGCGCTTCCATCCGGCTCCGGTCCTCTCCTTCCAGCCTGACATAAGGCGCCTGCTCCGCCTCGCTGAACAGCAGGGCCGACAACGACTCCTCTTCACGGAAGGCGGGCAGCAGGAGGCTCAGGTCGAACATGCAGTTGAAGAGCTTCAGTCCCCCCTCGGACCGGGCCGAGATCTCATGCACCTGGTAAGGCAGGAGGAAGGTGAAGACGCCCGGCTCCATCCTATGTGTTCTTCCGTTGACCGTCTCGGTGCCTTCGCCTCCCAGCACCAGGGAGAACTCCAGAAAGTCGTGCCGGTGGGCCGGAAAGCGCCCCCGGATCTCGTTAAGGGAGATATGAAAAGGAAACCCCGCCTCTATGAACGGATAATCCGCCAGGTGCTTGCTCTCGGGAAACACCGTCACCTTGCCCCGCCTCCTTGGCCGCATGCCGCGATAGAATGAGACTCTTTTGAGAAATACTGGGATGGTCCGTGCCTGTATTTATTTTATCATGAAAGCGTATCCGATCCTCAATCCTTTATTCCCATAAAAAGGAGACCGACCCGATGACTCTGCCCCTGATCGGCCCGCTGTCTTCCGCGAAGATCATGCGGCGCCACCCGGCCAATCCGGTTCTGAAGCCTTCCGACGTGCCCTACGCGCCGGCCCTCGTCTTCAATGCCGGCGTAACCAAGTACCAAGGCCGCTACGTTATGGTATTCCGCTGCGATTACGGCGATGCCGAATCGAAGACCCTGCTGCCGAGCCACACGACGAACCTCGGACTCGCCTACAGCTCCGACGGCATCCACTGGGACGTACAGCCCGGCCCGTGCTTCGGCCTCACGGACGAAGAGATCATCCGCACGTACGATCCCCGGCTGACCGTTATCGACGGCCGCTGCTTCATGTGCTTCGCGGTGGATACGAAGCACGGCATCCGCGGCGGCATTGCCGTCACGGACGACTTCGAGCGTTTTGAGGTGCTCAGCATGTCCGTGCCGGACAACAGGAACATGGTGCTCTTCCCGGAACGGATCGGCAGCCATTATGTCCGCCTCGAGCGTCCCATGCCCGTGTACAGCCGGGGGCGCGACCGGTTCGACATCTGGGTCTCGGACTCCCCGGATCTGAAGTATTGGGGGAACGCGAAGCTGCTGCTGGGCGTCGAGGACCTGCCGTACGCCAATGACAAGATCGGCCCCGGTGCGCCGCCGGTCAAGACTTCGAAGGGCTGGCTTGCCGCCATCCACAGCGTGGACATCGACCCCGCGCGGGGCAAGAACGGCTGGGAGCCTGCGTGGAAGAAGCGCTACTGCGCGGGGCTTGCCCTGCTCGACCTGGAGGACCCGAGCCGCGTTATCGGCCTCTACCGGCAGCCGCTGCTCGCGCCGGAAGCCCCGTACGAAGCGGAGGAGGGCTTCCGCACCCAGGTGATCTTCCCCGGCGGCATGGTGCTTGAGGACGACGGCGAGGTGAAGATCTATTACGGCGCCGCCGATACGGTGGAATGCGTGGCTGCCGCCCACGTCGACGACCTGGTGAAGCTGTGCCTCGAGGGTGGACCGAAGGGATAGCTTCGAATGAATAACAAAGAGCCGCCCTTCCCCTCGGTGTGGGGGAAAGGCGGCTCTTCTTGTGTCCGGCTTCCGCTTACAGCCTCAGTCCCTCGAGCATCAGCGGCAGCAGCTCGTCATAGATGCGCGGGAACTGGGACAGCGGCAGCGGGTTGACGCCGAAGCCCGCTTCGATCGTGAAGCCCGGCCTGCGGAACTCCTGGATGAACCAGTCCTTGTAGCCGGCGTCGCTGCCGGTCAGCTTCACGGCGCGGTACCCGCTGCACAGCGCGAGCCGCTCCGCGAGCGCTTCGGCCTCCGGCGGCTCCAGGTCCCGGTAATTCCAGTAGAGCTCCCGGCCCTGCGTGTGGAAGGCCATCACGAGAGCCAGCGGCCGGCTGCGGGTGAACGCGGCCATGGCGGCCGCCTCGGGCTCCGTCAGCGGCGCGGCTCCCGTGTAATCCCGCGGACCCGGTCCGGGCACGTCGCGCCGATCGCGTTCCGCCTCCCAGTGGGCGGGGAACTGGTCGTTGAGATCGACTCCCCGGATATTCGCCTTCCAGCCCGAGAAGTCGCAGGAGCCGCCGTTGTACTCCAGCAGCTCGCTGTAGTAAGGATGATCCGGCGCCGCCCCGCGGAGCACGAGCTCCACGCCGTCCGGATTGACCATGGGGACCAGCCACAGGGTCGTGCTTTGGAGCATTGTCCGAACCTCCTGCCCCTGCAGCGTCAGGCCGTCCGCATAAGCGCCGGCATACGCCTCCAAGAACCGCATCAGCAGCAGGGAGGTGATCCATTCGTTGGCATGAAAGGAGGCGTTATAATGCACTTCCTTCGGCCCGCTGCCGATTCTCACGAGCGGGATCTCCCGGCCCATGACGCTGCGGCCTAGGGAAGTGATCTCAAGGAAAGGATGCATCCGGCCGAGGAGCGACAGATCCTCCATCATCTCCGTATAGCCGTAGGGTCTTCCGCAGTCCACTGCGGATACCGGACCCGCTTGGGGAATGATCAGTGTTTGTCCGATCCGCAGCCGCCGGGGGTCCGCCTCCGGGTTGGAGGCGGTCAGCTCCTCCACCGTCAGCCGGAAGCGGGCCGCCACGCCGGCATACGTATCTCCCGCCTGCACCGCGTACCCCCTTCACCGGACGGACGGGGATCTGAATCACTTGGCCCGGGGACAGCACCCCGCCTTCGCCAAGCTGCGGGTTCGCCCCGCAGAGCGAGGCCGGGTCTGTCCCGTACCTCGCGGAGATCCGGCCAAGCGTATCTCCGCGCCGCACCACATAAGGAAATGTCATGCCGCAGCCCTCCATCACCGCCGGATGACGGCGGTCGTTTGACAAGCCTGCCAGATGTCATGGCTTCCTCATGTGTATGCGCCCCGGTCAAATAATATTCGGCACGCGCCAAACGACGGGCGTCACCTTGATCTGCTCGTTCAGCCAGGTCTGCGCGATGGACTTGAACATGCGGGGATCCCCGCTGCAGAAGAACTGGTGGACGGGCATCGTTCCCGTACTTGCCAGCAGGCCTTTATGATAAAGGATCGTGCTGATTTCTCTGGCCGTCTCTTCCGCCGAAGAGATCAGGGTCACCTCCGGCCCCATCACTTCCCCGATGACTTCGGTCAGGAAGGGGTAGTGGGTACAGCCGAGGATCAGGCAGTCCATGGGGATGAGACGCAGCTCTCTCAGTGATTCTTCGACGACATGGCGCGTATGCTCCGTGCGGAATTCGCCCTTCTCGACGAGAGGCACGAGCGACGGACAAGCCCGGCTCACGACTTCGATCTGCGGTGCGATCTGACGCAGCGCCTGTTCGTAAGCATGGCTGCGGATCGTCCCTTCGGTTCCGATCACCCCAACCATCTGGTTGCGTGTGGTCTTGATGGCCGCTCTGGCGCCCGGATGAATCACCCCGATGACCGGAATGGGAACCCGTGCGCGGATCTCCTCCAGCGCCACCGCCGTTGCCGTGTTGCAGGCGATGACGATCATTTTGGGCCCGAACTGCAGCAGATAGTCGACAATTTGATGCGTGAAGCGGGCCACTTCCTCGGCACCTCTCGGACCATATGGCGTTCGCGCCGTATCGCCGAAATAGATGATTTTTTCCTGGGGGAGCTGCCGCATGACTTCCTTCGCAACGGTCAAACCGCCGACCCCTGAATCCAATATGGCAATCGCTTGCTGCACGTGGGTTTCGCTTCCTTTATCTTGGGATGTGATAACCTTCGGTGAATTCTCCTTAGTTTATGAGGGGAGAGGAAGAAAGGTACCAAACCTGAGCGGTTGTCCGCCTCAGGCTTATTCATAGTACCAAAGCCCGGGACAAATGAAAACCCGCTGCGGCTGACAGCGGGATGAGAAGACAATGACTCGGATTATGGCGTGGCAGGCGGCTTAATGTCGGTCAGCAATGCGAACTCGTAGCCGGCCTTGCGCACCTCTTTGATAATGCGGTCGAGCGCCTGGATATTCTCCGGCGAGCCCTGGTGCATCAGGATGATGTTGCCGTCATGCAGATTATTCATAATGTCGTTGTAAGGATCCTCCGCCCCGTTCTTGCGCGGCTCCCAGTCCCGCATCGCAGTGGACCAGAAGACCGAGGTATAGCCCATGTCCGAGACGGTCTTCAGGATGTGCATATTATAGCGGCCGTAGGGGAAGCGGAAGTAGGGCTGAATGTTCTCTCCCGTCACTTCCTTGTACAGCTTCTCGTAATCCTTGATCTCCTTGACAATCTGCTCGTCGGTCTGCTCGTTCATATCGCTGTGCGTCATCGTGTGGTTGGCCACCAGGTGTCCGTCCTTCACGAGCTGGCGCACAAAGTCGGGATCCTTCTTCACATTATAGCCTGCGATAAAAAAATTCGCCTTGGCCTTGTTATCCCGCAGCGACTTCATCAGCAGCTTCGTGTCGCCGAGCGGGCCGCCGGTATCGATCGTCAGGTACACCTTCTTGCCGGTGCCGACCCACAGCGCCTTGGTGCCTTGGGGATAAGATTTGGTCTCTCCCGGGAAGCTTGGCACCTGGCCCTTCGGCTTCTTCATGTAATACCATGAGAGCGCCTTGCGGTCTCCGGTTCCCTGGGCGGGCGCCGGCTTCGAAGCCGCGCTTCCGACCGCCGCTGCCGCCGGGTTGCGCGGGGCAGGCGCTGCGTTCTTCGCGCTGTCCGCGGGCTTGGCTGCGCCGGCGGATGCGTCTGCGCCGTCAGGCTTCGCGCTGCCGCCGGCCGCCGGCTTGGACGCGGACGCAGCGGCACCATCGGCGCCTGCAGCGGCGTCCTTCGGCTGGGCCTCCCCCGATCCGCTCTTCTTGGCGTCGGCGGCAGGCTTGGCCTCCCCGGCGGGCTTCGCCGCTTCCTTCGCAGCCGTTTCCTTCCCGGCCGTTTCCTTGGGCGCCGGCTTCGTCTCCTTCGCCCGGCCCCCTTCAGCGGTCTCCCCCGCAGCGGTTGGTGTCTTGGCGGCCTCCGGCTGTACCGCATCCTCTACTTTGACGCTGCATCCCGTGAGCAGGGCCCCGAGCGCAGCGGTCAGCATGATCATTCTGGCGGTAGGATTCATCTCAGCTCTCCTTTATCCATGATGCTGACATTCGCCGTTCGTCACCGGAAGAGCGAATTGACGTTCGCGTCCATTGTACCAAAGCCTTCCTGCATCTGGCAATCGAGGCGCGCGTGCGGGGAAGCTGCTTAGCTGCTTACGTACAGCATGGGGGAGCAAGAATACAGGACGCAGCATAACGGAGGTCCCCCCGCGGTGTTTGCGATCGCAGCTTTCCCAAAAGCTGAAAACAAGGGCCGGGGGATTCTGACTATATCCATGCCCTTTTATGCGATAAAACACATCGCATATAGGGACATGACGCGGGCGGACGGCGTTTTTACGATATTTCACATCGCATCAAACGGCTGCCGTGCCAGTTCGGCCCGTTTCCGGCACTTTTGCGATGAAACGTATCACATAACTAGCGTACAACGCACTAAGACTCGCTTATCTGATGATATTCATCGCATACCCCACTCCGCTCTCCTCAGCCCTGCGCACAAAAAAGCCGTCCTCCCTCATCCCACAAGGATGCAGAGAGAACGGCTGGAACGGAGAAAGACGGCTGTATGGGCACAATGGGTCGGTTCAGGACCGTCGGCCGGATCACTCCCCCGCCACGCCCGCCCGGACTCCCGTCAGCTATTACTGGAATTTCGGCAGCCAGCCCCCGTGGGCTTCGATCAGATCGTCGCACAGCGCCACGATATCGTCGATCGACAGCTCGGCGGCCGTGTGCGGATCGAGCAGCGCCGCATGATAGATGTGTTCCTTCTTACCGGTGAACGCGGCCTCCAGCGTCAGGAGCTGCGTGTTGATGTTCGTGCGGTTGAGCGCGGCCAGCTGCGGCGGCAGATCCCCGACGTAGGTCGGCGTTACGCCGCTTGCATCCACAAGGCACGGCACCTCGACGCAGGCCTCTTTCGGCAGGTTGGTGATCAGGCCGGTGTTCATGACGTTGCCGCCGATCTTGAACGGCTGGTTCGTGACCATCGCCTCGAAGATATAGGAAGCGTATTCATGAGAACGCTGGTGTTCGAGATTTTTGCTGCCCACGAGCTCCTCGCGCATCGACTTCCACCGCTCGATCTGTTCCACACAGCGGCGCGGATATTCATCGAGCGGAATGTTGAAGCGGTCGATGAGCTCCGGATAATTCTTTTTGATGAAATACGGGTGGTATTCCGCATTATGCTCGGAGGACTCGGTGACGTAGTAGCCGAAGCGATGCATGAGCTCGAAGCGCACCATATCGTGGTGCTTCTCCTTCTGCTTCTCGAGCGCCCGGCGCTTGATCTCCGGATAGAGGTCGACGCCGTCCTTGGTCACCTCGAGCAGCCACGCCATGTGGTTGATGCCCGCGATCTTCGTCTGGACGCCGTCCTTCTCCATGCCCAGAGCATCGAACAGATGAGGCATGCACACCTGCACGCTGTGGCAGAGGCCGACCGTCTTGATGCCCCCGTGCGTGATCATCGCGTTCGTGAGGACAGCCATCGGATTCGTGTAATTGAGGAACCAGGCGTCGGGGCACACCTCTTGCATATCCCTGGCAAACTCCATCATCACGGGAATCGTACGCAGGTTGCGGAAAATGCCCCCGATACCGAGCGTGTCGGCAATCGTCTGCCGGAGCCCGTACTTCTTCGGAATCTCGAAGTCGGTGATCGTGCAGGGATCGTAGCCCCCGACCTGGATCGCGTTGACGACAAACTTGGCCCCGCGCAGCGCCTCCTTCCGGTCCGTATACGCTTTCACAACACAGCCGCTGCCGGCGGTCGCCTTCAGGTTATTCAGCATATTCTCCGAATCCTTCAGCCGCTCCAAGTCAATATCGAACAGCGCGAGCTCGAACTCCTGCAGCGCCGACGTCAGCATGACGTCGCCGAGCACATTCTTTGCGAACACGGTGCTTCCCGCACCAAGAAACGTAATTTTGTCTGCCATTGTAAACCGCCTCCCAAGCGTTGGATATGGTGGGTTCTGCCTAAGAAGACTATACTCCCCCGCCCGGGAAAACGGTATGGACACATGCGATATGTATATGGACGAATGTCGTTTGGGATTAGTCCCGGTCCGCAGCCCACAGCAGCAGCTGGATGATCGTAATCAGCGTGAAAGCGATCAGCGCCAGGAATGGAATCGTGATGAAACCGAGCCAGTCGATATAATCAACGTCGCATGGTACGAGGCCGCAGGCCGTCGCCCCCGATTTGAACAGCTCCGTCTTCTGCATGAGGTAGTGGTACAGCGAGATGCCCCCGCCCCAGATCGACATCGGCAGCACGTAATGGTACAAATGTCGTTCCTTGCGAATGGCCGCTATGGCCAGTATAATCACGAGAGGATACATCAGAATCCGCTGAAACCAACAGAGCCGGCAGGGCTCATAGTGCATAATTTCCGAAAAATACAAGCTGCCCAGCGTCGCTGTCGTAGCGACGACCCAGGATAAGTGCATGGCATTTTCGCGTATAAACGGCTTCCATCTCATCAGACTTTTGTCTCTCCCTTCCTTACTCCCATCATAACAGAACCGCCGGAGGTGTGTCATCATGGCCGAGAGGCTGCATTCGGTAGCGATCAACCCGGCCCCGGGCAAAGGCGAAATGACCGTGCTGTTCTGCGGCCATGCCGAAACGCTTCCCCTGCACAAAGCAGGGCCTCAGGTGCTCGATTACCATCTCGTTCATCTCGTCACCTCAGGCAAGGGAACCTTCCGCTGCATGGGACGGGATTACCGCCTCGGTCCCGGGGACAGCTTCTTCATCTTCCCGGGTGAGCTTGTCGCCTACGCGTCGGACGAGGTCGAGCCCTGGAACTACCGCTGGATCGCCTTCAAGGGCTCCCGGGCGGACGAGTCACTGAGTGCGCTCGGCATCTCACAGCACCAGCCCGTGACCCGCTCGCGGGACTTCCGCCGGCTTGGCGCGCTCTTTCACAAGATGGAGCGGACGCTGGCCTCCGGCCGGCCCGGCAGCGACCTGCAGGCGGGCGGCTATCTGCGGCTGGCGCTCGCCGAATACGCCCAGGAAGCGGCCGCCGCGGCGCCCCCGGTCACCGAAGGCTCCATGATCCAGCAGCAGGTGGAGCAGGCGATCCGCTGGCTGACGCTGCAGTATTACCAGCCGATCTCCATCGAGCACATGGCGAAGACCCTGGGCTACCACCGGACCCACCTGTCCAAAATGTTCAAGCAGCACACCGGCATGTCCCCTATGCAGTACCTGCTCCAGGTCCGCATGGAGCGGGCGAAGCGCCTGCTGCACGAGCGGCTGACGATCGAGCAGGTTGCCTCCTCCGTCGGCTTCGCCGATGCGCTGTATTTCTCCAAGCAGTTTAAGAAGTGGTACGGCGTCTCCCCATCGGATTACCGGAACAGTCAGGGAGCAGCGCCGGTGTGACGTGCTGTTCCTAGGAAGATGATGCGGATTAGGAAGATTTGCGTTTCAAAGGGCCTTCTTCTGGCTAAGACTTACCGTTGCCATTCGCTGCATTCGAAAGGAGGCATTACCGCACATGACAATACGACCGCACATTCTGCCTCTGCTGCTTCTCCTCTGCGGGGTATTATTCGGCACGCTTGCGCCGATGACCGGCGTCACTTATGCGCTGAGCTGTGCCGTGCAGCCTTCCGCCCCCGAAGAGTATGACCGAAGCACCCTCGTTTTCCGCGGCATTGCCGAAGAGAAGTCGGGAGAAGACACCTTCACCTTCCGCACCGTCGACACCTGGAAAGGGCCGGACGAGGAACAGTTCGAGGTGAGGGTGAGTTCCTGGATCCCCATCACACTCGGCGACGAATATCTGGTCTATGCGGCGGCGGAGGACGGCGTGCCTGCCGCCCACCTCTGCGGCCGGACGGGTCTCTGGTCCGCGGCAACCGAAGACCGCGTGTTCCTGCCCGAGCCGCTGTATGCCTTCACTCCGGCGGCCGAGACGCCGATGTCGCCCCTGGCGCGGACCCTGCTCGGAGCGTCGCTGGTCATTGCGCTGCTGTTCGTGCTTCGTGTGTACAGCCTGCGCAGCAGGAAGAAACGCTCGAGGCCGTGAGCAGCGATGCAGATGTGCGCGGCGGCGGGCAAGCCCTTGACCAGGCGGACCATCCGCCGGTAAGGCAGGCATAGCCGGCCTGCGGGTCGTCCCCATGCAAGGCTTGCCTGCCTGGTCTGCAGCCCGACCCACAGAATACTGCAACCTCAGAGCAGGCCCGGGCTGGCACGAACACGAAGCACACCTTATTCCGCGGCCAAACCGCTCCGCTCCATGACGGGGCCTCTCTCCAGCTCCGCCCCCTGCCGAAACCGCCGCCATATCCGGGGAGTAAGTGAATGAACCTGGCCATGAATCTCATGCGGCGCTTTCCGGCATCCAAGTTCATGATCACCGTTTCATCCCTTCCTGCGCCATAAAATACATCACCATGCCTTCCCAAATACCGGCAGCTGACAACAAAACGATTCTTCTGCGCACGACGACCTCTTCATCCGCTCCGTCAACTCTTATGCAATTTTTGTCAATATGCCTGAGGTCTCTTTTCACTTTGGTCAAATATGGATATCTTGTACCTAAGTCGACAGGGCAAGTTTATCATCTATATGCAGTACATACGCAGTGGAACCTGTCCTATCATTCATGAGAGATGGTGGACCAATGAAGAGCAAAAGGACTCCGACCCGGAGTACAGCCTGGAGAGCAGGCGCGGGATTACTGCTTCTGCTGCCGCTTTTCCCCTTACATACCTATGCAGATGGCGGATTCCACAGCGGAGTGACGTATTCAACAGGCTACTATCCTGCGTCCGCCGCCTCGGGAGACTTTAACGGAGATGGGCATGAGGATATTACGGTCGCCAACCTCGGCGACCATTCGGTCTCCGTCCTCCTCGGCGATGGAACGGGCCGATTTACAACGCTGGACCATGACACCCCGGTGCAGAGCCCCAGAGCCATATCGGTCGGAGACTTGAATGAAGACGGCAAGCTCGATGTGGTCACCACCAATGTCCAGAATACGGTCTCTGTCCTGTTAGGAGACGGGGAAGGGGGATTGGCTCTGCCTGACGACTATTCTACGGCAGGTTCGCCGAGATACACAGCCATTGGAGACTTCAATGGGGATGGACACCAGGATCTGGCGGTGGCATCCGAATCCGGTCACATCTCCGTTATGCTGGGGCAGGGAAACGGGCAATTTGGCGGCAGAACGGATTACCACGCGGGTGCAGTAGGCAGATCCGTAGTGGCCGGGAATTTCACGGGTGATGCGAATCTGGATCTCGCGGTCACGAACTCTTACTCGAATGATGTTACTATATTGACGGGAACGGGGACCGGGGCATTCGTTCTTAGCGACTTTTATTTCGCAGACATTCACCCCATGATCATGACAACAGCCGACTTCAATAGAGATGGTTTGGCTGACCTCGCGGCCGCCAGCCTTAACGGCACGGTCTCCGTACTGCTCGCAAATGGATCCGGAGGATTTGGATTCAGAACCCATTATGCTGCAGGCGCGGGTGCGTATTCCGTGACGGCCGGGGACTTTAATGGAGACGGCCTGACAGACCTCGCAGCAGCAAACTCCACATCGAACACGATATCCGTACTCATAGGGGATGGAACAGGCCGCTTTCACCCAAAGGTCGACTACGCCGCAGGCTCCGTCCCCGAGACCCTGATTGCCGGCGACTTCAACGAGGACGGGAAAACGGATCTAGCCGCAGGAAATGTCCGTTCGGATTCCCTCTCTATTCTGCTGAGCCGCTCGGATGCAAAACTGAGCAGCCTCAGCGTGCCGCAGGGAACCCTGACGCCTTCCTTCTCTCCCAAGACCATGAGCGGTTATCGGTAAATGTGGAGAACAGCGTCGACAGCATCACCGTGACACCTACAACAGCAGACCCGACTGCAGCCGCTGTCGTGAGCGCGAACGGGACACCCGCTGTTCCGGGCGCGGCGATTCCGCTGAGAGTGGGAACCAATACCATTGAGGTGGAAGTCACCGCAGCAGACGGCACGACGACCCGGAAATACACCATCATGGTCATTCGTGCCGTAGAAGTCGACCGTGTGACACCTTCAATCGGCCCCTCTGCGGGGGGACAGGAAGTGGAGATCACCGGAAAAGGATTTGCAAAAGCCTCTGGAGTGAAGTTCGGCACGGTGGCTGCCCGTACATTCGTCGTGAATTCGGATTCGAGCATTACGGCAACCGCGCCTGCCGCCGAACAAGGCAGTGTAACAGGAGCAGTCTATGTGACGGTGACTGCAGGCGGGACAGACAGCGCCCCCGGTAATGGCAGCATCTACACTTATGACGGCACCCTGCCGACGATCTCAGAAGTCAGACCGGCGGATGGCAGCACGGTGGAGACTTCGTCCCCCGTGATCACGGCTTCTCTTCACGATGCCGATTCGGGGATCGACCCGGCATCCATTACAGTCCGGTTGGAGGATACCACTCTAGAGCACAACTACAATGCAGAGACAGGCACCGTGACCGCATCCACTTACTCGTTGTCTGAAGGCCGGCATGACTTAACCATTGATGTCACGGACCTGGCCGGCAATGCCGCCGCTTCGTGGAGCTCCTCTTTCCTCGTGGATACGGGACAAACGACCGAAGAGCCGGATACAGCGTCACCGGTCATTCAGTCCGTCACCCCGGCCAACGGCGAGGTGGTAACGACTGCACGACCCGCTATCTCAGCTGCATTGGCTGACATAGGCTCAGGGATCGACCCGGCATCCATTGTGGTCCGGCTGGACAATACCGCTCTCCGGCATAATTACCATGCAGAGACAGGCACCGTGACCGCATCCACTTACTCGCTCTCCGATGGCCGGCATGACTTAACCATCGATGTCACGGACCTGGCCGGCAATGCCGCCGCATCGTGGAGCTCCTCTTTCACGGTTCATGTCCCGGACTCCGGGTCTGATTCTGACTCTGATTCTGATTCTTCATCCGGACATTCTTCAGGCGGTTATTCCAGCGAACCCGCGGCGCCCGCTGCCTACTCGCTGTCGGTCAAAGAACTGAATGAGCGTATAGCAGAGTCCGGCGCTTCCTCCGTGGTCAGGATCGACCTCGTGAACCATGGCCAAATTCTGCTGCCCCCGAGTGCCGGCTCAGAGCTGGCACGTGCGCAAAAACGCCTGCTGATTCAGTCCAAAGGCAGTTCCGTAGAGCTTCCCTCTTCTGTCCTGCTCGCCTTGGCCGATCAGCTCAACAAGGAAGCGTTGGCCGCTTCGCAGATCCGTATCGCCCTTCAGCCGGACTCATCGGCAGTAATAGAAGAGGCTGTTAAGGCGGCAGGCCGTGCAAGCGGAGCAGCGATCCGGCCGATGGGAGCCGTCACGGAGTTCACCCTTACGATCGAACCTAAGGACGGCGACTCCCGAGGCTTGAACAGCTTTCCGGAGCCTGTCATCTTACGACTGCCCCTCCCTTCCCAGGGGGCAGCTGTAGAACTGCTGGGCATATATCACCTCGATGAGTCCGGCGGCAAATGGAACTATGCAGGAGGCAAACCCGATGTGCCGAACGGGACCCTGGAGGCAGCCTTAACGCATAACTCCAAATATGCCGTGCTGGAATACAGCAAGAGCTATACGGATGTTACTGCGCAGCACTGGGCTTACGATACCATCCGGGTGTTGAGCGCCAAGCATGCGGTCCAAGGGGTTACCGCCAGTGAATTCGCACCGGAGAAGATCACAACGAGAGCCGATTTTGTCACCATACTGGTGCGTGCTCTCGGAATCCCTTATGCCGAAGATCGCTCCACCCCCTTCGTGGATCTGCCGGCAGGCGAGTGGTATACGGGCGCGGCAGCGGCTGCCGTTCAGGCAGGCCTCGTTCAGGGAGTGGACGAAACGCACTTTGCCCCCGAAGCGCCTATCACCCGCGAACAAATGGCGGCGTTGATGGTACGGGCGTACGAGTATAAGTCCGGCAAGCGGCTTACGGCCGGCGGACAACTGAACTCCTACCATGATGCAGACCAGGTCTCCTCCTGGGCTGCAGACGCAGTGAACAAGGCGATTACGGCGGGGTTCATGCAGGGACGGAGCGAGGGCTACTTTGATCCGACAGCCGAGGCAACCCGCGCCGAAACCGCGGCCGTAATTTATAAACTGCTGTCCCAATGAGTTCCCGTTTGTGCTGGGATAAGCTCAGGGCCTCCTCCATGCGGCTTCACCTATTCAATAAAAAAAGCCTGTAGATCCTTCCTGTGGAAGAGGGATGATCTACAGACTGAAGCGAGAGCTCAACCCATGAGCCTCGCTTTTTTCACGTCAGCCGGCTGCTTCCGCCTACACCGTGAAGCTGTAAGCGATCTCCGCTTCCGCACCTGCACCTTCGGCCCGCACGAGCTGCACCCACTGTTCCTGCGGAACGACGTCCACGACCGCCTTGATCCCCAGCTTCGCAAAATCCAGCTGCGGCACGTCCTCCATCCGCAGCCGCTCGGTCACCAGCTTCCCAAGAACGCCGGGGAAGCGCTCCTCCATCTGCTGCAGCCGGTAGAGTCCGGTCTCGAAGTCCCTTCGCGACGCGTTCACCGAGCCCAGGATGAGCTTGTTCTCGAGCACGAGCTCCCGGTTGAGCAGATCCGCCGAGATGCGGATGCTGCGGGAGCCGGGCGTGACCCCGAGCAGCGCCAGCACGCCGTTCGGCGCGAGCGCCTCCATCGCATCGAATGCCAGCGGGCTGAAGCCCGTGCATTCGAAGATGAGGTCGGCCCGCTTGCCCTGCGCGGCCAGGAAGGCGCTCAGCGGCGAGACGGCCGCTCCCGCCTCAGCCCCCGCGGCGGCAGCCGGCGCGTCCTCCGCCTCCTTGTACACCCCGCCGCACTCGCGCACGAGCTGCGCCCCTGCGGAATCCGCCGGGGCCTTCGACCAGACGATGGTCTCGAGGCCGAGGCAGCGGCACGTCAGCGCCGCCAGCAGACCGAGCGGCCCCGAGCCGAGCACGACCGCCGTCTTCGGCTGCCAGACGAGGCGCTGCTGCACGCGCTGCACCTCGCTCCACACCTTCTCGACGATGCTCTGCGGCTCCGTCATGACACCGTACGGCAGCGCTTCGGCCGGCACGCGCACGAGATACCGGGCCTCCTCGACGTAGTACTCGGAGAGAAACCCGTGCGCGCCCTTGATCCCGCGCTCCACGTATGCCCCGCTCTCGCAGAAGTCCTGCTGCCCGTTGCGGCAGGCCACGCAGGCCGGCACCGTGCAGGGTCTGCGGACGAGTGCACAGACCGCGTCGCCGGGCTTCAGCCCCGTCGCCGGGTCGGCCTCCTCCACCACGCCGAGCGATTCGTGCCCGATGATCAGCGTCGTGTCGCCCTCCGGCGGAACGCCGTACTTTTCGCTGATGATCTCGCGGTCCGTGCCGTCGAGTCCGACGCACAGCACCCGTACGAGCACTTCCGCGCCGGTCCGCCGCTGCGGTTTGTCCGCCTCCCCAAGCTCCAGCCGCGGCTCCCCGCCTCCCGCTCCGGGTGCGGCAGACAATCCCGTTACCGTGATGGCTTTCATGCATTACCCTCCCATCGGCTCCAGCAGCTTCTCGTCGCTCTGGTCCTCACGCCCGTGCTTCTGGTGCCGGAACAGCTTCACCTTCGCGAGATACTCCTGCACGACCTTCACGAACGTCGCATGCGACCAGGTCAGCGGGGAGACGGACATCGGCTCGCCCGTGAACGGATGCACCTGCTCCGCCAGGATGCCGGACGGCAGCGCATGACTCATCGTCCAGCGGATGAGCTCCATCGCGGGCGCGAGATCCTGCTCTCCGGCCGCGGTGGCGATCAGATATTCGGCGTACCACAGCGTGCAGATGAACCACGGGTTGCCCGGTACCCGGCTAATGTCCTTGGTCACCTGATGATAGTAGTCGTTGCTGTAGCGGCCAAGGCCCCCAACCGTCGTCTGAATCCACAGCTTCTCGCGGATCGCCTTCATCGTTGCGGCTACCCGGGAATCCGACGCAGGCAGCAGCCCGAAGTCAAACACCGCGTACATACTGGCGTCCAGCGTCAAATCGGGCTCATATGTCATCTTGTCATAATTCCAGTAGAGGGAGCGGACGAAGCGCTTCTCGCTTTCCGAGTACATGTATTTTTCCGCAGCGAGCTTGACCTTCTCCGCCTGATCACGGTAGTACACGGCACGGGCCTTGTCCTGAAAATAATCCGCAAAATTCGCCGCAGCCAGCAGGCCTGCATACACACTCGCCACCGTGAACAGATGCACACCGTAGCGCTCCTCCCACAGGTCATACGAGGGCAGGGGCAGACCTGACGCATCCTGATACTTCGACATGAAGTCGGCCGCGGGCAGCACCAGATGGTCGTAATCGTCCCGGGCTTCATCCAGTGTCCGTGCCAGCTTGTGATGGTGCCAGAGAGCGTAGATGACAAGCGCCGTCTCGTCCTCCTGGATCGGCAGCTGCTTCTCCCCCCGCACATCAATCCACGGGTGCCAGGAGGAGCCCGGCGAGCCGTCCGGATTGTACTTGTGCAGCAGGTACCCCTCGGAGGTCAGCCCCTTTTTGCAGAATTGAAAAAACCGCTTCGTCAGCGCATGATATCCCGAACGGTCCAGCGCATGCGTAATGAGAGCCCCGTCGCGGGGCCACATGTAGGAGTACGTATCCTTGTTGAACTTCATGATGTCGGAGTCGTTCGCCGCAATGATCGCCCCCCGGTTATCCGTGTTCGCCCGGACAATCAGCAGGCTGCGCTTGTAGAACAATGCCACGTCCGGCTCCAGCAGCTTCAGGTCGTGCCGGTCCATCGCCAGCCATTGCAGCCAGTGATTGTAGGTGCGCTGCAGAAGCGTATGCGGGTGGACCTTGCGCACTTCCTTTTCCACACGCTGGATGTCCGCGGCATTCTTGCCGAACACGATCCAGAACCAGGCCTCCGCCGTTCCGCTGCCCGGTATCCGGAGCTCCAGCTCGATCGTTCCGTCCACGGAGCCCTGGGCAATCGGATGGCGTCCGAGCTTTCCGTCCTCGGCATCCTTCCATGTGCCCTGCAGGTGATTCATCTCCTTCTGCCCGATCGCGAAGGACGAGACACCGGCCTCCTTGCCGCCCCCTGCCGAGCAGGAGAGCGAAAGATAGCGGTGGCCTTTGTAGAAGACGAGCGACTTCAGCTCCGGATCATAGTAGACCGTATCCCCCACTCCGTTGCCGTACAGGTGCAGGTCCAGGTGAAAATACAGCTTGACCGTCCGCTCCTCGTTCCTGCGGTTCTCGACGACCACCTTGCGGACGAAGACGTCTTCCTGCACATCGACGCCGTCCCGGATCAGCAGACCGAGTCCCAGGCGGTCATGCATGCATTTCACGTTCGTCACCAGCGACTCGTTGAGGTATCCCGCCTCCCGCTTCAGCTCAGGGTTGTCGATCCAGAAGAAATCCTCCGCGGTCCAGACTCCAAAGTGGGACAAATGATCCAAAGCCTGATTTTCCTGACCCACGTAAGGAAAATACATATCGCGCAAATTATAATGCGTATCAAAGTTCACCAGAACATTGCCGTTGCCGATCGGCAGATCGCGTGCCATTACGGTTCATCCCCTTCCTGTTCTTCCTACTTTCCCCTCAGCGGAAACCCATTTATGCATTTTTCTTCAAAAAACCGATGCAATGAATGGAAACGTATGGTATACTCCTCGTTGTGTGAAGGGACTTGAAGCCGAAGGCCGGGGACAAAAAAAGACCAGCCCTCAGGCCGGTCTCGTGTGATTCGTTCGCTTTCGCCCCGATCGCTCAGGGCCGCATACAGGCTGTATTCATTTTCTCTTCCTCCCGTGCTTCACAAGTGTCATTCGGCGCGAATGGCGAAGCCAGGAATAGTAGGCTTTCAGGTCGCGCAGCTGGATGTCCTGGGATACGCGGCCAAGGAAGGTCACGACAATCATTTTGTGCAGGGGGTTCCCCGCGATGTCCGTCTCCTCCTTCATTTCCACGAATTCCGCAACCATCACCAAATCTTCATCAATCAGATACACGTCTTTCTCGTTTGCATAATAAGGCTGGATTTTCTCATTCTTCATTTTGTCCCATAAGAAGGAACAGATGTGTTCAATTCCGCCCTGCTCCGTTTCCACCCGTTCCGTCCAGCGGCTGAGCGCATGGCTCGTAATGACGATGTCCGCCACCTTATATCCGTTGAACGACACGTAGAAAGGCTCGTAAGTACTCCACCGGTTCATGATCTTATCTCTCATTAGTTGTCCCCCCTTTTTTTTCAAAAAGTATACTACTTCTAATGTATTATTGATATTACAAACAGTCAAGACTTAGTTCGGTACATTAAAGATTTTTTTATAATACTATTTCTTTTCGAAGCTTTGTCCGGTACAATAGGACAAGAGAGGAGTGAACAGGATGGGACAACCTATTCCTGATTTCGGTAAATTCTTAGAGGGTCTTAGAGGTTCCATGTCACTAAGGGAAGCAGCCAGAAAAAGCGGATTGTCGCATGCGTACATAAGAGACCTTGAACTGGAACGCAACCGATCGACTAACGACAAAATTACACCGTCGCCGGACACGCTCCAAAAGCTCTCCGCCGCTTACGGATATCCCTATACGGAACTTATGATCAAAGCAGGCCACCTGATGAGCGATGATGTTGCCCCTGTGGTAACGCGCAGCTATCCGGAGGTAGACCTCAACCAAGTTTATTTTATCGAAATCGGCATGAAAGAAATTACGTACCACACCGAAGCCGACCGGCTCGCCTGGAGCATCGATTCCCTGCTGGATTTCAGCACGTTTTTGGATACCCTCGATGAACACGGTTTCAAAAAAATGGATGCGGATCTGTACGTAAATCTGCATCATATCCGCAAATATGACGAGCGCAAAGGCAAGCTGTACTTCGATGAAGAAGGCAAAGGCGTCTCCGTCACCATCTCCGCGATCCGCCAGCGGAAATACCACGATCTGATCAACCGTCACACCGCCAACAATACCCAGCGCAGTCTGGAATTCTCATTCGGCAAAGCCGGCAAGAAAGCTTCCTTCACAACAGCAGAGAAGAACATATAAATTTAAAAGGGATAGGTGCTTGCAGCAAGGAGTAAGGAAATGGAAGGACCTTTGGTATTTACCATTGTATATCTAATCATTTGGTCTATTGTTTTATCTCTGGGGCTCGCCTTGTTTCGTATGAGGGTATCGGCCTACACAGCCCCATTAATGATCTCCGTGATCCCGATGACGCTTCTCTCGGTCATCCTTCAGCTTCTAAACAGTGCCTATCTCACATCCATTATTCAGCCCGTCGGCGCAGTTCTCTGCTACGGGCTTATTTTTCGTTTCCGCTGGTGGCACTCCATCCTAATGGTTATTTTGTATTATCCTATTAATATTTTTTTGGAAGTATTCTATAATTTCCTGATGACGCGCTATCAATGGGATCGGGTCGTGTACCACATGGTTGAAGAAGACTTGTTCTCTGTCGGGGGACTGCTGATCTTAACGAATCTGCTCATCCTCTGGATTCTTCAGTACTTCCGCTTAGGCTTTACCTTCATTCCAGCCAATCCATCCCTTGTACGCTTCCGAAGCATGTCGGATCAGATGCTGGCTTTTCTCTTGGCCGCGTTCTGCATCACCGGAATAGCAGGGTTTGCGATCTTCTTCCTTCATACTGCGGTAATGATTCTAATTGTCATTGTGCTGGTCATCCTTTGGCTTCTGATCGTCCGATTAGCTTATCGTGAAGAGAGCAGAGATTGAGGGGGAACGTGCTTGGAAAATGCGTGGATGTTCATCGTGGCTTTTTTGATCTTCTGGCCTTCGGCATTTAGCTTGTCTCTACTTTTATTCAGGCAGCAATTAAGACCCTTTAGATCCAAAATCATTCTTTCGTCTCTGATTATGGCTCAAGTAACTTTTATTTTGCAGTCAGGGTTCATTCCAGAAGGAATGGCTCTTCCTATATTTCAACCTTTAGCAACCTGGCTATGCTTCTGGCTTATCTTTAGAATTAAATTCTCACAATCTCTCACCATTTTCGTTTCTTTTTACGGATTGAACATTATTGTTGAGATCATCTTTTATATTTTTCTAAGCCATTTGACAGACTCCTCTTTTATTACTCTTGCTAAAGAAAGTGTAGTCCTTCCGTTTTTGTTTTTAAGCGTATTTAATATTGTACTCTGCTTCTTTTTAATTAAATTTCGTCTGGGTTTTTCCTTTATTCGTCTTAACAATAAGCAAACCTTTCCGGACTTAGTACCGATTTTAATGATCTCTATCTTGTGCGCTTGTTCAGCAATAGTCTCACTTTATCTCTACGACGCTGTTTTGGTTTTACTTATATCCTTCCTCTTGGTCTCCATGGGCTTAGTTTTCTATCGTATATACAAAAGGGAAATCTCTGAATAAATCAGCAATCTAGGAGCGCTTAACCATGGATTCAATATGGATTTTTCTGTTTGCTTTCATAACTCAATGGGCCCCCTTCTTTTCTTTTTCCCTTACTCTCTTCAGACAGGACATCTGGAAGGCCCGCCATAAAATTCTTTTCTCCTCAATCCTTATGTGTTATGTGACCTACTGGGTGCAAACATACAACCATGCGCTTGGGATCACCTTTGTTCAACCTGTCAGCGCTTTTCTCTGCTTTCTAGTCATTTTTCGGCTTCGTTTCACCCACGCAGCTGTCGTCTTTACCTTATCGTATCTCTATAATGTTGTTGCCGAAGCCTGCGTTTATGTTGTGACTAGCCGTATAACAGGCAACTCTTTTGTCCAGCTTGCCCGAGAAGAATTTGTTATGCCATCCATTGTTGTCGCAGCCTTCATGGTGATTGGCATTTTTATTTTACGCAAGACTCGAATCGGGTTTTCTTTTGTCCCATTTCAACGTACAAGGAACAGCAATCAGCAGCAGCTTCTCCGCTCAGTTCCTCGTGCGGTGTATTATTGTTTGGGTGGAGCATTCTTGCTGTGCGTCTCGATATTTTTTATTCAGTCCAAGATAAGCGTTGTTACGGGGTTTGTGAGCCTGGTACTTTTCTATTTTTATTATATTTACTTTCTTTATAATAAGGAGATGTCGGAGTAAAAAAAACAGTCATTTAAGGAGCTTTTGAAATGAACAGCCAAATGACGAACATTTTAGCTACGTCGATTATAGGCTTATTTTTCACTAGGCCTGCTTTCTTTATCTTTACATTAGTACTTTTTCGACAGAACGTTAAAAGCAACCGCTCCAGTATTTTGCTTAGCTCAATATTTATGTCCATCGTTTCGCTGATTGTACATTACACTTTCTTAGAAAGTTTTATGAGTCTAATCATGCTCACGGCTGTGGTCTGCTGCTCCTACTTCTTTTTCACTTGGAACCTTTCACACTCTCTTCTTTTATCAGTAATTTCCGTTGTTTTATTTGCCTTATTGGAATCAGTACTTTATGTAATAGAAAGTCAAATACAAGGTGTTCGGTTTATTCAGGCAGCCCAAAAGTATAAAGGATATCATGGCGTAATCATGGGTTTTGCACATCTGCTTTTATCATGGTTACTCAGTAAGAAGCGGATAGGATTCACTTTTATCAGTCCTCGTAAGCGCACCCTAAGAAAAAGACAAAACCACCATAACAATGACGCTATCCTTTTATTCGCTGTCTTATATTTATCTTCCCTTAGTCTTACCCTTTTCCACTTTGAAGAATTTATAGTGATTAATCTGGTCTTATTGATACCAACACTGTTTATTATTGTCAGGAAGCTATATATGAAGGAACAAGAAGAAGGCTAACTCACTATCGGAGAAAATATATTTATGACGAAATTTAGTCCTTATTTACTGTTGGTTTTGTTTGGGGTTGCCTCTACACCGCAACTTCTTTATTTCAATTATAATACTATCATAATATTCCCCCCTACTTTATTCCTAATTACTGTTCTTCTGTATCTGGATAACCTAAAAGAATTCAACATAAATAAATTGCATGATAAACGCTTTCATAGTATGGTTTTTACAGGAATACAATATTGCATTCTTGTTCAAGCAGCTGGCACCATATTACTTGGAATCACTGAAACCACTTTTGAGATTACTGCTACCCACTCCCCAATGCTCATACTTAACACGGTCCTTTTCGGCCCTGTAGCGGAAGAAACTGTTTTCAGAAAAATCCTATATGGTGGATTACAGAGAAAAACAAACTTCTGGTTTGCAGCTTTGACCTCTTCATTTGTTTTTGCCCTTCTTCATTACAACATTCAGAGGTTTATTCCTTATGTTGTAATTGGATTAATCCTATGTTTTATCTACAAAAAAAGTCAGACTCTTGCTTCTTGTATCCTGATTCATATTGTTCTCAATTTAATAGCAGTCATTGTGTCATTAATTAAACAATTCGTTAGTTGAAGCCCACAGGATTCGACAAAATTATCTTGTTTGTGTCTTGAAAGTATATTACACTAAATTTCAGAAGATAAGTGTCATTTCACAAAGGGAGCAATATCAAATGAATTTTGCACTGAACGTTTTTTTTGGGGGAATTGAGTTTATTGCGCTGATTGTCCTCGCATTATCCATCTTTCGCTTCCAATTTTATTACTATCTCCCAAAAATTGCGGGTATAGCTTTCCTAATGTCTTTTATCTCATTTTATTTTAGATATATACCAGAATTAACTAGCCTTGCAATAATATCGGCATTAACTACACAAATCATATTATTAATGATTACATACAGAATCCCATTCTTTTACTCTTTAATAGTCAGTTTCTGCGGATATATTGCTACATCACTTGTGGAACTAAGTGTACTGATCTCCGGAATTAAACTTGGAATCTTTGATGAAGCTCAAGTGCAGAAATCAGCGCTAACTTTGGGAGCAGTTCAGGTTACCGTCGCTGTGATATTGTCTTTTATTATTTACATTTTACAGAGCAGAAAAATTGGCTTCTTATTTAAAACCAAAAATCTAAACTCTCGAACAGCACTAAAAGGCTATAACTTCGTTATAGCCACAGTATTAGTAATTGTACTGGGTTTCGCACAGCTAGAACTTATTTCTTTTTATAATAACTCACTTAGTTTCTACATGTCTTTGATAATGGCCCTGCTCTTCTCTATAGGAATCTTTCTCGCATACAGACATAACAAAGCTATTATTAGAGAAACCTATGAGAGGCCGGTGAAAAATGAATTGGATCGATCATTCCGCAATGAAAATCGCAACAAAGATTCGAGAAAATTATGAATTTGCAGCCTCAGAAAAAGTTCTTTTCTATGCCCTCAGTTTAATAATTAACACATCAAGTGCTATCTTAATAACAATAATAATTGGTACTCTTACAAACCATCTACTTAATGCTTTACTAGCCATTATCTCCTTTTTGGTTATTAGGAATGTAAGTGGTGGGTTCCACCTACGCTCTTCTTTAGCTTGTTGTGTATTTTCCACTATAATGTTGGTTATCTTTACGCATTCAACATACAAATTTAGTTACTTAGGCTATTTATTAAACTTAATTAGTTTACTCATTATGCTTTATCAGGCCCCTTTTGGTATTGAAAACTATAGTAGGATTCCAAAAAAGTACTACTCATATTTAAAATTAATTGCTGTGGTGTTAGTTACAAGTAACTTTTTCATTCAATCCTCACTTCTAGCCACAGTTTTCTTTGCTCAGTCACTTACACTTATGACCTTTACTTACAATTTAGTCACTAGAATAGAAGGGAGTTTTCCTGATGAAAAGACTGATCGCAAAGTATGCTAGTATAATCCTAACAATTATTGCTTCTATGTTCGCATTTACTAATTCAACTATCGCACACCGCCCCGAAACCCCGGAGGAACTCCTCAAAAAGTAATACGTCAATACATACCAACCCGGATCACCGGGCTGATCGGTGAACCACCCTCAGCCTAATCCTACTCCTATGGAGCTGAACGAAGATATGCAAAAAATCCCGGTAACGCGTGATGGCAAGAGAGGCTCGGAAGTGCTGATCATTGATGCCTCGGATGTCGTGAAGATCGACCGCATCCGCGAACGCGAGATGATTGTCCATACCCAGGAGGAATCCTTCTACCTGGACTTTTCGTTCGATAACCTGGAAGAATGGTTATTCGAAGACGGGTTTCGCATGCTCGACAGCGCCAATATCGTTAACATGAACCACGTGGAAGAGTATGATTTCCGCAAGGGTCTCGTCTACTTAAACTCAGCCGGTTCCAAAAAGCCGAAGACCGCTTCGGCCGCACGTATACACAAAGAGCACGTAGAGAATGCCGTGCAGCTCATCAAAAGCGCGGACAGCTCGATTCCCGGGCATAATCCCGAGCTTACCGAAGAACTTTTTTCCCGCATCATCAGCGAAACGAACGACTACCACCTTCTCCGATCCTATGCCACGATTCGTGCTGTGAATGAGCGTAAACGGGCCGAGGAGAAGATTCAGCATATGGCTTACCACGACGCTCTCACCGACCTGCCCAACCGGCTGATGTTCGATGAGAAGCTCGGGCGGTGCTTCCAGGAAGCGGAACGCAACGGCAGCATGATGGCCGTGATGTTTTTTGATCTGGACCGTTTTAAGGTGATCAACGATACGCTGGGTCACCACGTAGGCGATCAGCTGCTCAGGCTGCTGGCCCGCAAGCTCCGCCACTATGTCAGCGACAAAGACGTCGTCGCCCGCTTCGGCGGGGACGAGTTTATCATACTGCTTACCAATATGGCCCACGCCGATGAGGCCGCCCAGTTTGCGAAAGGCATCCCGGATCTGCTTAAGGATCCTTTTGTGATTGAAGGCCACGAGCTCTTCGTCACTGCCAGCATCGGCATCAGCATGTACCCGAGCGACGGCAAAGAGGTCGATACCCTGCTCAAGAATGCGGATATCGCCATGTACCGGTCCAAGGAAAAGGGCGGCAACGCCTTCCAATATTACCATCCCGATATGAACAAACGCTCGCTGCACCGCCTGAACCTCGAGATTCATCTGCGCAAGGCGCTGGAGCGCGGTGAATTCCAGGTGCACTACCAGCCGATCGTCGACCTGCGCAACGGCAGTGTCTACGGGATGGAATCGCTGGTGCGCTGGCAGCATCCCGAATGGGGCGTCGTATCACCGGGCGAGTTCATTCCGCTGGCCGAAGAGACCGGGCTGATCGTGCCGATCGGCAACTGGGTGCTCCTCGAATCCTGCCGGCAGAACCGGCGCTGGCAGCAGCTCGGCTATCCGCCGCTGGTCGTCTCGGTGAATATCTCCGCGATCCAGTTCAACCAGATGAACTTCGTTCAGATCGTCACCGACGCGCTGAAGGAATCGGGCCTGGCCCCTGACCGTCTCTGCCTCGAGATTACGGAGAATATCGCGATGAACAATGTGCCGCACATTATCGAGACGATGCAAAAGCTCAAGGCGCTCGGTGTCGGTATCTCCATCGACGACTTCGGCACCGGGTATTCCTCTCTGAGCTATCTCAAACGGTTCCGGGTCCAGACGCTGAAGATCGACCAGTCCTTCATCCGGGACGTAACGCTGGATGAGGATAATGCGGCCATTGTGACGGCGCTGATTGCGATGTCACACCGGCTGAAGATCAAGTCCCTGGCCGAGGGCGTAGAGACCCAGGAACAGCTGGACTTCCTGGTGGCCCAAGGCTGCGACAAGATCCAGGGCTACCTGTTCAGCAAGCCAATCCCCGCCGACGCTTTCGAAACGATGATCAAAGAGAACCGGCAGCTGTATATGCACTAATCAGGGAAAAAAGTCTGCGATTCTGCAACTTTTCTCCCTTTTTTTTCGTCCAACTGGTTGGAAGGTTTCACCTTATGATGAAAGGAATGGAATCATGTCTCTTCCCCTGTCCGAAGCGGCCCGCAAGCTCCCGGCCCGCACGGCTCCCCTCTCCAAGACGTCCAGGAAGCGCCGATCTTCGACTGCCCTCCCTCTCTTTTTCTATACCCTGACCGCCCTTTTCCTGCTTGGTTCCGCAGGCAGTCTCTGGTTTTTCTTAACCTCCTCCGGGACCGAAGTCCGAATGCTGATGGCCGATACCCTGATTACGACCCAGCACCGGCACTGGGCCAAGTATCTCATCGGTACGGAAGAGCTCGACAAGCGTGTCAGCCGCTATATGGCCAAATTCGACGACTATTCGGTGGCGAAAGACCAAGGCCTCGTGCGTGTGGAAGCCGTTGAAACCACAGCCCCTGCAGCCGAAGCCAAGCCTGCTGTCTCGATCGAAGAGATCCAGGGCGCGAACTTCAAGGGCAAGCTGCTCATCGTCCATGATCCCAAGAAGCTGCGTATCGCGGTTCCCGGAACCAAAGGCAAGGGAGAGAAGGTCAGCTCCATGGTACAGCGCCTGGATGCCGTAGCCGGAGTGAACGCGGGCGGCTTCGTCGATCCGGAATGGAAGGGCAACGGGTTTCAGCCTACCGGCCTCGTTATTTCCGGCGGGCAGATTTTTTATAACGATGGTGGGATGAGCACGCCCAATCATATTGTCGGCATCGATAAGGACGGACGGATGATCGCCGGCAAATATACCGCCCAAGCGCTCCTGGACATGAATGTCCAAGAAGCCGTTACCTTCGCCCCCCGCTTCATTGTGAACGGCGTCGGGCAGATCAAGAACCAGGCCGACGGCTGGGGGATCGCCCCTCGCACCGCCATGGCGCAGAAGGCCGACGGGACGATCCTGCTCGCTATTATTGACGGCCGCCAGCCCGGACACAGCATTGGTGCCAGTCTCTATGACATCCAGCAGATTTTCCTTGAGCACGGAGCCGTTACGGCGGCCAACCTCGACGGAGGCTCGTCCAGCGTCCTGGTCGTCAATCCGAAGCACGCCTCTGCGATCGAAGGGATTGCTCCAGACCATGCGGCAGGTACTGCAGCGACGAACGGCAAGAAAGAAGGCACCGCCCTGCAGCCGCTCAACAAGCCGTCCAGCGAGTACGGCGAACGCTACCTGCCGACGGCTTGGCTGGTCTTTGAAGATCCAGATCAAACGGGGATCAAGAACATCTGGGAAGGCCTGGACCCGCGCAAAATCGATGCCTCCAAGTGGTAATAGGGCCGGCAGCGAATACCCTCATGTCGGACCAGGACGAGGACAATCCATTTGGCCAACATATCGTAACTTTGGTTAAATAAATGAACTAGTGATAGTGCAGCAGCGGAACGAATGCTCCGGCTTCGCTCAGAACGCAACTTCGGTCTCCCCTTCCCCGCCTGTCTTGTCTAAAGGCTGGGTTCGATCCGGTTCATACGTTTCAGTGAGCGTCCGTTGTTATATGAGCTGCAAGACGCTGAGCAAAAAAGAAAGGGACGCGTGTTCTTGACGAACAGCGTCCCTTTGCCGATTAATGCTCTTCCGCTTCGGCTGTCGTAGCGGCAACGGAAGCTTGGGCCGCCGCCACTTCCTCTGCGCCGTCACCCTGGCCGTTCTTCTTGAACGCCTGCCCTACCTGAGCGGCTGCCTGCTTCGCTTTGACGGCCAGCTCCGACGTTCCGCGGGAGATCGTCCCGGCCGCCGACTGCGTCTTCTCCGATACGACGGAGACGATCTGCTTCGACTTCTCGGCTACGTCCGCCGCCAGCTGCTGAGTCTTATCCCCTACCTGCTGTGCGCCTTCTGCGATATCGGAGCGCAGCTCACGGCCTGACTTGGGCGCGAACAGCAGAGCCGTCACCGCTCCGAGTACCGTTCCGACTACGGCGCCAACAAGCAAATCCTTACCTTTTTTCGGTGCTGTCATGTTCTCTACACTCCTTCGGTTTGGCCTGCCTGGAAGCCTGCCATCGCTGCCACAGATGAAGTCCGGCGGTCGTCAGCTCTACCACGTCGCCTACCGTGTCCCGGGAACCCTCCAAGGCCCGCTGCGCTTCCTGCACCGTACGCTCCACCGACGACGCCGCTTCCTGCATCGAACGGGACAGCCGCTTGGCTGCCGTCCCCGCTTCCGCTGCGGCTTCGAGCCAGGGATCCGCCGCCCGCATCCGCTGCTGCAGCTCCTCGACCACCGCCGTCGATGCGCGAAGCAGCCGCTCGGATTCTTCCCCGCTGCGCTTCACCTGCCGCTCAACGTCTTCGAGGATCTGCACCGTACGCCGCATCGACGAGCCGGCATCGCGCATCAGACGAACCGCACAAGCGGCCAGCACGACGAAAGCCAGCATACAAAGCCCGAGCCCCCACTGCCACCACATGGCGCTGCTCCCCCTTCCTGCCGGAAACCCGCTGCCTTCCCCTATAGCCGGTTTCCGGATCTTGGCGGGTATGTACCCGCCGGCACCTTCCTCTGCCGCCTCCGGCCAGCTCCCAGGGCGAATGCCCATGAGATACTACAGTATAAGCGGGGGAGCCCATTTTGACACTGATTCCGCAAAAAAAGGACAGAGCCGCTCCCCTCCTCCCCTGCAGCATTGGCAAATTCTGAAATTCAGCTATAATGATAGACGTATGAAGTCAAGCCTTCCTGGAAGTGTATGTGAACGGCTTAGAACGTGGGAGAACGGGGGAAACGAGATGAACCGGGAACAAGGACTGGCCCTGCTCGAAAGCGCGCGCATCGTGGCTATCGTGCGCGGTGTGAAGGAAGAGCATATCCTGGGTGTGGCGGAGGCGCTGCTGGACGGCGGCATTCCCGTTATGGAAGTCACCCTCAATACGGAGGGGGCGCTCGGGATGATCTCGCGCCTTCAGGAGACTTTCGGGGACCGAATGTACATAGGAGCAGGGACCGTACTGGACGTGGAGGATGCCAGGGCTGCGATCGAAGCGGGCGCCTCCTATCTCGTCACGCCCAATACCGATGAGAACGTCATCCGCTATGCCGCAGCTCGAGATATCCCGATCTTCCCGGGTGCCATGACACCGACAGAGGTCGTCCGCGCCTGGAAGAACGGTGCGTCGGCGATTAAGATTTTCCCTGGAGCGAGCCTCGGCATCGGGTACATCAAGGAGCTGATGGGCCCCTTGAGCCATATCCCGATGATGGCGGTAGGCGGAGTGACCGAGGAAAACATCGGCGAATTCATCAAGCTGGGCTGCTATGGCGTCGGGATCGGCGGCTCCCTCATTAACCTGAAGGAGATTGAAGCCGGCAATTACGGCTGGGTCCGCGACAAAGCGGCTCGACTGGCGGCCGGTGTCCGGGGAGCGGAGACCCGGTAATGGCGCTTGAGCCGCTGCAGGTATGCTGCACCGCCGGATTGAAGTCTGGCCCGATCTATCGGCGGAGACTATCGTAGAACAACAGGGGGCAGGTCATGGCGACCTTTGCTCCCTGTTTTCCGTTGAGCGTTGGAGAAGAGGCAATCTGCCCAGCGCCTGCGAATGAGGCGTTCGGTGACAGAGCAAAGTGGAAATATGCGGAAGACGGGGGTGATGGGAGCTCAGCTCCCAGCTTCCTCGGAAGAGGCACGCAACTTAGGGAAGCATGCTGCCTTAAGGGAAAAGGGAAATTATGGAGCCCCCATTCATGAGTTACTGATAACTGTATTCTTAGTGAACCGACGATTCATAAACCCGCGAACTTTCGTTCCGCAGGGCACTGCTACAACTGGTCGCTTCAAGCCGCTGCTGGATCAGGAGAAGAGAAATCGGTCACGAGATCAGCTACCGGCTTGGAAAATAAGAAATAGCGGAACTCCGATGCGCTATGCACTTCTTCCCAAAGGCTGCGACTCAAATAGCGGAACTGAGGTTCGCTATCTGGACGCAAGAGGCTGTTTTTTCCATGGAACGGAGCCTATAAGGCATCTGAGTTCCGTTATCGGCGGAAATAGCACGTCAAATACCGAAATAGAGAACTCCAGTTCCGCTATTTTGAAAATTGTGAAACGATCCCCCCGTATCCATCCACCACGCCCAGCAGAAAGGGCGTCTCCTGTCCCTTCTACCTGCCGCGTAGTCCGGCAGCACAAAAACAGGCGATCCTGCGGGGGCCGCCTGTTTTGCATTTTCACTATCAGTCCGTCTATCAGTCTATAGATCGGAGAGTAATCCCTCTCTACGGAGAGCGGACACACTAGCGAGCCTTCTTCACTATCGATGTCTAACCGCGGAACTTTCAAGTCCGGACACCACGCCCTGTGACTGCCTCCCTTAATGTGAAAAGCAGCCGCTGCCAGGACTGCCCCAAAGGGACAGGAGCAGCACGGATATCAACCGTTCTCTGTGAGTATGTAAAGGTGATCGGTATAACGGGAGACGCTCGAGTGGTGCATTTACGCGAACCTGAAATAACTTTTTCGAACCGAAGGGGCATCAAACCGGGAATCCTCCTGCATGCAGCTCGAACCCGGCTGATCCGAACGCCAACTCCCCTCGATGGTCAGCCGAACAGCAGTTAGTAAGCAGGCAGATAGAATAGGCCCAGGCCCGATCAGGTAGATAGAAAGGGTCTTGTGGAAGACGGTACTCGATTACCGGCACCCGCCTTACCCTCTCCTCATCCCCCCGGCGCCACTTCCGCTCCCAGCTCCATCACCAGCGGCAGCAGCACCCGTACCTCCGTGCCCTCCCCCTCGACCGAGGCCACCTGCATCGTTCCGCCGTGCAGCGCCACGATTTCCTGGCAGATCGCAAGGCCGAGCCCGGTGCCCTCCTTCTGTGGATCGGCCTGGTAGAACTTCTGCTCCACCTTGCCGAGATGCTCCGGAGCGATGCCGATGCCGCTGTCCCGCACCTGAACCCGGGCAGTCGCCTCATCGAAACGCGCGACCTCCAGCTCCACCCACCCTTCGGCCGGCGTGAACTTGATCGCATTGTCGAGCAGATTGAGCAGCACCTGCTTGAGCCGGTTGGCATCGCCGCGCACGACGAGCCGCTCTTCCGGCAGCAGCAGACGCAGCTCCTGGCGCTTGGCCGCCGTTTTGGATTTCATCTGGAGCGCCGCCTCTTCCACCAAAGCCTGCAGCGGAACCGCCGACAAGTCCAGCTCGATGTTCTTCTGGTAGAGCCGCGAGAAATCCAGCAGCTCCTCCACCAGGCCGACGAGCCGCTCCGTCTCCTTCGAGATGATCGACAGGCCGAGCCGTGTCTCCTCCCGGTCCTCGAGATCGCCGGTCAGCATCGTCTCGCTCCACCCCTTGATCGAGCTGAGAGGCGTACGGATCTCGTGGGAGATCGAGGAGATCCAGTCATTCTTGAGCGCCTCGCTGCGTACAATTTCGCTGGCCATGTAATTGAGGGTGCCGGCCAGCTCCCCGATCTCGTTGGGGTGTGAGGCGTCGAGACGCACATCGAAGCGCCCCCGGGCCATCTCGGCCGACGCCCTCGTCATCACCTTAATCGGCCTCACGATCGAGTCCGCCAGCGTGAGGGAGAACAGGATCACGAGCACCAGCACCAGCAGGCCGACGCACGCGGCGATCGTATAGATGGCCCGGAGCACCCGGTCCACCTCCTCGAGCGAGGTAACATAGCGGGCCACTGCGAGGGTCTGGCCACCGAAGATGAGAGGCATCGAGACGGCCATGATGTGCTCTCCGGTGGCCGGGTTCGTCCCGCTCCATACCCCGGTGCCTCCCTTCCAGGCTTCGGCGACGTCGGCCGTGCGCACCAGGCCGGAGGACACGAACCCGCTCGTCCCGGCGAGCACGCTCCCGTCCCGGTCGACAATCTCCAGCTCCGCCGTCTCGTAAGCAAAGCTCGTCACAAGCCGGCTCAGATGCTGGTTGAGATTCGTATAATGCAGGTCGCCCGCGAACCGGGTGTAGAAGGACGTCGAGACCATGGCATGGTTCGAGAGCACCCCGACGATGCCGCTGTAATAGAACTGCCGGACCGCGATGAAAAAGACGCCCTCTACGAGCACCAGGGCCAGCAGGACGGCAATCACGAAGCGGGAGACCATCTGCAGCCGCAGAGAGCGGCGGCGGAGCATCATGGGCGTTCCCCCCGGTTGAAGCGGTATCCGCTGCCCCACACCGTCTCAATGAAGACCGGCTTTGACGGCTGGTCCTCGATCTTCTGGCGCAGCCGGCGGATGTTGACGTCGACGATCTTCGGGTCCCCGACATAATCGGCGCCCCAGACCGCATCGAGCAGGGCGTCGCGGGTCCACACCCGGTCATCGTGGGAGAGAAGCAGCGACACCAGCGAGAATTCCGTCGGTGTAAGGTCAATCCGTTCCCCATGCTTCAGCAGCTCCATCGCCCCCCGCCGCAGCTCGAACGGCCCGCTCTGGACCGGACTCTCACCGTCTTCCTCCTCGGCCTCCTGCTGCTCCGTCCGGCTGATGCGGCGCAGCAGCGACTGGATGCGCGCCATGAGCTCGCCCGGACTGAAGGGCTTGCTGACATGGTCGTCCGCCCCGAGGGAGAGCCCCATGACTTTGTCCTGCTCCTGCACCTTCGCCGTAAGAAAAATAATGCCGATCCGCTCATTGACCTCCCGGACGCGGCGGCATACCTCGAACCCGTCGATGCCGGGCACCATCACATCCAGCAGCGCGATATCGAAGCCGGGCTCGCCCAGCAGATGAGCCAGGGCCTCATCGCCGTTCACCGCCTCGGTCACCTCATGCCCCTGACGCTTCAGATTCACGACAACGAAGCTGCGGATGGAATCTTCGTCTTCCAGTATCAAGATTCGGCCCATGCCGGCGCACTCCCTTCGCTTTTCATCTCGGACAGCAGGTGCAGCAGGCTCCGGTACTCCTCCGCCTCCCGGTTGATCGCCAGCACCTTGTCGGCCGTCCGGTGAACCGGCAGCCAGTCGGTCTGCTCCTCATTCCACGCCTCGATCGGAAACATGCGGATCTCGGCCAGCCTTACCGTGCTGCCTGGAGCCGCAATGAACCGGACGGCGGTTCCTTCCTCCACCTCCAGCGTGGTCTCCGGCGGCCACTCGGCCGGGAAATCGAAGTAATATCCGTCCTGCCCGCTCCAATACCGCCGGAGCACCCGCTGGAAGCCGCCGCTGCCGTCCCAGCGGCTGTACGTATAGATCCAGGGGATCAGCGCGATCGGCTGCTTCTCCCACCCGGGGGGCGCCTCCATGCCGACGACATCCAGGATGCCGTCGCGGTCCGCATCCTCGCTCTGGGCGGTGTACGCCTTCGAGGTCAGCTTCGGATCGAAGGCCCGCCGGAGCCGGCCGTCCCTGTAGATCAGCATCTCCGTATAGGAGGAGTGGGCGCCTACGGCCGCGTCCAGCACGACGCCCCGGAGCTCCGGCGTCACCCGGCCGCTGATCATGCTGTAATACCCTTCTACCGTGCCGTCGAGGGTAAGGGTGCTTATTTTCCGCAGTCCGTTCTCATATTCATAAAGGGCAGCGGCGGAGGTCCGCTTCTCCCTGTCATGAAGGATGACGGTGAGATCCTGGCGGTCGTTGCCGTTCAGATCGTCGATCACGTAATCCGTGTACGGCAGCTCGAACTTCTTCACCGCCCGGCCGTGCTCCACCGCATATACGGCGAGCCCCTTCGGGGCATCCTCCGAGGTCGCATACGCGGCGACCACATTGACCCCGCGGGCGGTGTCATCCAGCGTAATCCGTTCGAAGCGCAGCTCGTCGAGCTCGTAGCCCGCCCCCTCGAATGAATCGGAGCGCTTCCAGGCCCCGTCCGACTGGCTCCAGATCTCGCCGTGGAGCTGCTCGCTTTCTTTGATTTTATAATAAAAGACCGCTTCCTCGCTCCCGTCTCCGTCCAGATCGACCACGGAGATCGCGCCGGCCTGTACGGCATGGCTCGGACGGACCAGGGCCGCCCCCGGAGGCAGGGCCGCCTCGATTACGGACTTCAGCGTCTCCTGCTCCGCCGGCAGCTTCGGCAGACGCATGTAGGCGCCGGGCTGTCCGATGAGGGAGCAGCCTGTACAGCCGAGCAGAGCCAGCAGAAGCAGCCCTTTGGTTAGGTAGTCGCCCATGGCAGGTGCTTCCCTTCCTTCCGCATAGAATCAGATCATCCCGCGGCTGCACCATGCGTATTTCGCATACAACATGGGTAATAGCCACTAACAGCCTGTCCTATATTGTAAAAGAAATTCGGGCCGCCCGGGTAACATTTCCGTAACATTTTGGCGAATACCGGAATAATTTTAATCGTTTTGTAACCTTTTAGCCGATAACATGCGTTATGATGATAGGCAGTGTTCGACATTCGCTGCAGGAGGTAGACGATGTTTCCATCGCGTATCAAATCCAAAAAACGTATCACGCTCCGTAGTACTGTCGTATGCCTTGCGGTCCTGGGAGCGGGAGCCGCCGCGTATGCCGGATATCTCTTTTTTCAAGCCGACAAGGCCCTTCAGAATATGTCCGTAGCCACTCCCTCGCCGATCAAGACGGGACTTCTGTCCGGCGAAGCTTCAGCCAGTGAGGCCACCTGGAGACCGATGAGCTTCCTGCTTACCGGGGTGGACAGCCGCGGAGGCAGCGGTGGCAGCATGAATACCGACGTACTGATGCTCGTCACGCTGAACCCCGAGTCGCGCAAGGCCACGGTCGTCTCCATTCCCCGGGATCTCGAGATGAAGCCCAAGGAGTTCGGGCTCTCGGCCCACAAAGCCAATTATTATTACGCCTACTACTATAATCAGGACAAAAATAGCGCCATCCCGAAGACCAAAGAACTGTTCAGCGACATGTTCGGACTGCCGATCGATTATATGGCGGCCATCGATTTTGACGGCTTCCGGGATGTGGTCGATGAGCTCGGGGGAATCGAAACCTATGTCGACATGGATATGCGCTATGTGGACACGTGGGACGGCACCGACATCAATCTGAAGCAGGGCCTGCAGACGCTGAACGGCAAGCAGACGCTCGACTTCCTGCGCTACCGCAAGTCCAACCGCGGGACGGAGGAATCCTCCGATACGGCGCGCAACGAACGGCAGCAGAAGGTGCTGGATGAGCTCCTGGACAAAATGACCTCCTTCAGCGGCATCGCCGGATGGGGCGGAATCCTGGAGATTGCCGGCAAGAGCGTCAAGACGGATATCCCGGCCGACGAGCTGCGGCGGTTCATTCTCTCCTTCCAGAAGCTGAAGCCCGACAGCATCGAGTTCATCCACCTGAACGGCCGCTGGGAGAGCCCGTACATCGTGCCGAAGGAGGAAGATCTGGCCGCGGCGATCGCTTCCCTCCGGGCGCAGCTGGAGCTTCCAGCCGATACCCAGACGGCGAGCGGATCCGGATCTACATACAGCTCGCTCTACAAGCGCTTCGGGATCGACCGGGCTGTGGCATCGAAGGAACCGGCATCGACAGCGAATTCGCAGAGTCTGAATTCGACGAAGACGCAGACGGCGAACTCAACCAGGACTCAGACGACCACCACGCCGAAGACGCAGACCACGAACTCGACGAAGACACAGACTTCAAGTTCAACTTCGACGAAGACACAAACGACCGGTTCGACGAAGACGCAGACCACGGATTCGGCCAAGAGCCCAACCTCGGAGACCACCAAAACTCAGACAGTGAATTCCACCAAGACGCCGGCGACGGATTCGGTGAAAGCTCCGGCGACGAACACCACGCAGACTACGAATTCGACGAAGACGCCGGCCACCGATTCTACGAAGGCTCCGGACGCCACCGATACGACGGGTACGGAGTCAACGAAGGTCCCTGCCGCGGGTACGACAACAACAACGCAGACCACCGAGCCGGTGGAACAACCCACGCAATCGGCACCGACGCAGACTACCGAGCCTTCGTCCGTACCGGCAGCCGGGTCCACGAAGGTTCAAACCGAAATCAAGGCGGAGGCCGACGCGCCGTCCGAGCCTGCAGCTACAAGATCGTTCCGCTGAGCGGGACGGTCTTTCTTTTTGGGATAGAGGCACAGTATACTGGAAGAAACATGAACAGAAAGTCAGGTGGGAAGGAATGGCAGAAAAAATCATCCGCAAGCTTGGAGACCCCGTATTGAGGGAAAAGTGCAGACCCGTTCCCGGAATGACACCGACCGTGCTCAAGCTGCTCAACGATTTGAAGGAAACGTTATATGCCGACTCCGGCCGGGCGGGTCTGGCGGCACCTCAGATTGGAATCGCCAAGCGGGTGGCCGTGCTGGATATGGGAGAGGGTCTGATCGAGCTGATCAACCCGGAGATCGTGGAGAAGAGCGGCGAAATCGCCTCCATCGAAGGATGTCTGTCTCTGCCCAAATTATACGGAGAGGTCAAGCGCGCGGAGAAGGTGCGGGTCAAGACCCTGAACCGGGAAGGACAGGAGGTCTTCCTCGAAGCGGAGGGCCGGACGGCGGTCTGCATGCAGCACGAGATCGACCATCTCGACGGCATCCTGTATATCGATTACCTGAAAGACGGGGAGCTCTTCAACGAAGATACCGGCGAAGCGGTATCCGTCTGGGAAGCGGTCCGGATGTCCCGCAGCGGCCAGGCGGCTTTCTAAGAAGGGCCTGACGACCGGAATAACAGTCCTACAGATAAAAGCAAAGAGCGGCCCAGTGCCGCTCTTTTTGACGTTCTGCATGGATCAGAATCCCGAAGAGAAGCGCTTCAGGTCTTCCAGCAGCTCGGCATTCGGCTCCTGGGCCGCTGCCCCTTCTTCGCCTTCCTCTTCCTCGGAGGAGGAGGAGAGACAGTCCAGCTTCTCGATCAGCGACGCCGTGACGAACTCGGCATTGACGCTGTAGTGCTTCAGCAGCGCGTTGAGCTTCTCCAGCTGTTCGTGGTTCTCCATGATTTCATTCAGACGGCTCATGGCTTGATCCTCCTTATGCGCGGCGGCTCCTGCCGCTCCATCTCCGTAGTGTCATCCTCAGCCTGGTCCTCTTCGTCCCGGTACTGCATGTATTCGTTCCATCTCTCGGCCGCCACACCCTGAGGCAGAGAGCGGCCCAGCCCCTCGCTGAACCGGCGAAATTGAATGCTGTCCATGGCAGTTCCCCTCCTCGGATTCACAGGATCGGTTTTAGGATGGCCCTCCTTCCCGTTTCTTACACTCCACTGGTCTTCCCACCGGTACTAGAAAAAAATAGTACTTACGCAGCCGCTTAAGATCCCGTTACAATCCGTTTATATGATCAAGTATCGGGGGGAGAGACGCATGAAGGAAACCCTGTACCGGATGGGACACAGTCCCGCCGTTCTGCCTGCCGCCTGGGGGCGGGCAGCCGCGGCGCTGGGACTGCTGGCCGGATGGCTGCTCCTGGCCCGCGGACTGGCTGGCTCGGAGAGCCTGTATACCCGGCTGGGTGAAGCGGGGGCCGGCGGGCTCGTCCTGCTATGGAATCTGGTCTGTCTCCTGCTCAGCCTTCGTTATGGCTGGCGGGAGCTGCGGCTTGCGGCCTTCGCCGGCACCTGGCTGCTCTTCCTGCTCTATTACCTGCAGCTCCACCTGCCGGGACCGGAAGGCTGGAGCACTCCGCTGCGGGCGGCCTGGTCCATCTACCTGTTCTACACAGCCGCCCTCTTCTGCACCTCCTGGATGCAGCGCCGCGAGCAGGGGGGGCTGAACCTGCGGCTCGGGATCGTGAACGGGTTTCTCTTCGGCTTCTGGGTTCTCGTCCTGGGGAAGGGAGGGCTTCCGGTAACCTATGTCATGCTGGCCATGGGAGGCATTTATCTGCTCCTGTCGCTCGGCACGTACCGGATGACACAGGAGCTCTCCACTCCCGTGATGACCAAACTCTTCGGAGGCCTGTTCCTGCTCCTCTTGGCGGCCATCCGGTTCGCCCGGGACCTGCAGCTGCCTCCGCAGCTCTTCCTGATCTGCGGCATTGCGCTCTCCATGGGCCTGCTGGCAGCCGGGCAGCTGCGCCGGCTCGACCTGCTGAGGGGCGGCGCGATCCTCGTCTGGCTGGCCGTTCTGCTCCGCTGGCTGTGGCTCCAGCTCCATACCGCCGCAGACCTGCCGGCCGCTGCGCACGGGCAGCCCTTCCTGCAGGGACCCTGGGGCATCTGGCTGCTCCTGCTGCTCTCCGGGGGGCTCCTGTGCAGGCGCAGCGCCTTCGGCGGGCTGCAGGAGGAAGACAACCGCATCGTAAACGGCTCGCTGATCCTGCTTACCCAGGTCTGCTTCGGCGGGCTGGCTGCTTCACTCCTGCCGTGGAATGAAGCCGGGTTCCTGCCGCGGGAGCTGGCCCTGTCGGCCATATGGGGAGGGCATGCACTGGGTCTGTTCCTGTGGGGAACCTGGAAGCAGCGCAAGCGGTACCAGGCCTTCGGATCGTTCGCACTCATCTGCATCTTCGTGAAGGCGCTGATGTACGATCTGGGCTCGGCCGGCCTGCGGGAGAAGCTCATGGTTCTCGCCGTACTGGCTCTGGTATCCTGTACGGCCGCCGCCGTCAACAACCGGTGCAGCAGGCGTGCGGAGAGCGGCCTTCCAGCCGGGGAGAAGGTCCGAAAGCAGGGTGAAGTAGGCCGCAGCGCATAGCCAGAAACCGTTCGGCTCCCGAAGCCGGACGGTTTCTTCTCTGTTGAACACCAGTCCAGCCCCGCGGCGAACCCCTGTGTAAACGGTGAACGGGTGATCGTGATGGCTTCAGCCTCTTCTTGTCTCCTCCCCTGCAAAACAAAAAACCATCCTGACGGCAGCAAGCCGGTCAGGATGGTTCCGCATCGCCAGCCGCGGACAGCTGACGAATTTCGTAGGTGCACTTGCCCCCGCCCTTGGCCAGACATTCCGTCCTCTCGATCCGCGCTTCCGGACCGAGCAGGCTCTGGAACATGGCAAGTTCGCAGGAGCAGGCATGATTATATTGGTTCGCGACCTGGGCGATCGGACAGTTGAATTCCTGGAGCAGATAGGTCCCGTCTTCGAGCTGTTCGAGATCAACCATATAGCCGTTGGCGTTCTGGATCGCCGCCAGTTCCTTGACGCGGCCCGCCCAGTCCTTGGCATCCATCCGTTCCCGGTAGCGTGAGACTAAGCCGTTCCTTGCGGCGGTCGAACAGAAAATCGACCTTGTCCGCACCGGCCGTCAGCTCCAGTTCCTCGAGCAGATCCATCGCCAGGTGCTGGTACTTCTTCGGGAACAGATCGTCCGCATGCTCCGTCAAGGAATACAGGTGGGCCGGACGCCCCATGGCCTGCCGCACAAGCTTGGCCTCGATAAGCTGGTCCCGCTCAAGGGTGTGCAGATGCCGGCGTACGGCCATCTCGGTAATGCCGAGCTGCTTCGCCATCTCCCCTGCACTCAGCGGTCCCTTGGTCTTAAGCATCGTTACTATGACCTTGCGTGTGGAGCCGTCTTCCGTCTTCATGCGGTCTCACCGTCCTTCTAGCAGCCAGCCGCCTTACGATGCGCGGCTCATGTCTGTACCGTATGAATACGTTTATTGTATACGAAAGTACGCCATAAGTAAATTACTATACTACTATGTATATAAAGCCCCCTTTTCCCGGCTGTCACGAGGAATGGTACACAGAAAGTGGCAGCTCTTCCTACCTCCTTCCATGAAATAAGCCCCTCCGCATAATAAATAGGCCAGCCGGATTGCACCGGCTGGCCTTACAAGAATTAAGGCCGTCCCAAGAAAGACGGCCTCAGCGTAAGATCCTGCATTCCTTGTTTCCCAAGCGAAGTCCGCTTTCCGCACATCCCCCGGCTTCCGAACCCAACCGCGAAAGGGTCCAGGAAAAGCCGGGTTCCCGCTGCTAGATCACTTCCTTGCGGATAAACGCCGGCACCCGCTCCGCGAAGGCTTCCAGGGCTGCGGGCAGCCGGGAGATCATCGGATGAAGACCGCTGCGCTCCACCGAGGTATACTCCTGGGTCAGTGCACGGCGCAGACCGACAAGCTCGCGGAGCACGGCGGCCGTGTCGGCTTCGAGCACCCCTTCGCCGGCCAGGATGTCGACAATATCCTCATAGGAGCTGGCATCGCGCATCATGAATGCGTCAATGAGCAGGCTGCCGACGTCCGTTACCGTCTCAATGGCCAGGTACAGGGTACGCTCCTGGGCTAGGTGCAGCAGGAGCGCACCGCCATTCTCCCCGCCGCCGGCCCACGCGGCGGCTTCCAGCTGCCGGCAGGCGGCCGTCAGCGTCGGCAGGAACGCGAGGCGGGTATCGATTTGCTCATGGTTTACATAGTACATGACTTATCCCCGTTTCTTCTTTTTCCAGCGCGACCACAGGATCACGGCCGGGAATGCGGCGAACAGCAGGATGATCAGCAGGAGAGCCTGCATCAGATATTCGTAGCTCATGGTGTCGTAAGCTCCTTCTGTAATTGTACCCCGCTGTCCGTGTCCCCTCCGTGCCGCGTATAGGCCCAGTGGTTCGTCGGCCCGTGGCCGCCGCCGATGCCCAGCTCGTAACGGATGGCCAGCGTGATGAACTTCTTCGCAGTATGGGCCGCCTCCAGCAGCGTTCTGCCTTTGGCCAGCTCCGCACAGACCGCCGCCGAGAAGGTGCACCCGGTCCCGTGCGTATGCCGGGTCTCATACCGCTCCGCGCTGAGCAGATGGAACGACTCCCCGTCATAGAGCACATCCGTCGGGGCGCCCTCATAGTGCCCGCCCTTGACGATGGCGGCTCCCGCCCCCATCTCCTTTACGATCACCACGGCCGCTTTCTTCATATCATCCAGCGAGCTCAGCTTCAGGCCGGTGATGACCTCCGCCTCCGGCAGGTTCGGCGTCACGACGGCGGCCAGCGGCAGCAGCTTCTCCCGAAGCGCATCCCGGGCGCTCTCGGCCAGCAGCGAAGCGCCGCCCTTCGCCACCATGACCGGGTCCACGACCAGCCGGGTCAGCCCCGCCTTCGCGATGCAGTCCGCGACGAGCTCGATCACCTGCGGCTGGGAGAGCATCCCGGTCTTGGCGGCGTCCGCCCCCACATCTGTCAGGACGGCATGGATCTGCCGCTCGATGCCTTCGAGCGGGATGTCGTAGATCCCGTGCACGCCGAGCGTATTCTGGGCAGTGACCGCCGTGACGGCCGACGTGCCGAAGACGTCCAGCATCTGAAACGTCTTGAGGTCGGCCTGGATGCCGGCCCCTCCGCCGCTGTCCGAGCCGGCTATCGTTAACGCTTTGTACAAAGTCATTCGGATTCCTCTCCTTCGGTACTGCAGACGCTCGTCCTATTGCTTCCTTCATCAGTGTAGTACGCCCTTCCGGACGCGTCAAGGCGCACGCCATCAAGCGGAAGAGCGCTTACGTGATCATTTTATGACAAGTGGGACAAACGCTTTGACGCCTCCCGGGCGGAGGGGTATGATGGGGATACCAAATGTATGCAGAAAGGGTTCGTTCGAGCCATGACCCATGAACATCCGGGAGCTGCCGCCCCTCCTCCCGCCGGGAGAACCCATGCCCTGCATGTGCTGACGACCGGCCGGCTGGAGCTGGACGCCGCCGCCTCCATCCTCAGCATCATTCCCGCGGGAATGATCGACATGCTCCATATCCGGGAGAAGCACCGCAGCGCGCACGAGCTCGCCGCATGGTACCGGCGGCTGAAGCCGCTGCTGCCCCCAGGGGCCGCCTTGGCGGTCAACGACCGCCTCGACGCGGCCCTGGCCGTCCGTGCGGACGCCGTGCAGCTCACCGGCGCCTCGCTCTCCCCGGCCGAAGCCAGGGAGCTGGCCCCGCCGGGACGGATGCGGATCGGCTGCTCCGTGCACAGCCCGGAGGAAGCCGCAGAGGCGGCCGCCGGCGGTGCCGACTACGTGCTCTACGGGCACGTGTACGAGACCGGCTCCAAGCCGGGCCTGGCCCCAAGGGGCCTGCCAGGCGCTGGCCGACACCGTGGAGGCGTGCCCTGTGCCCGTCATCGCCATCGGCGGCATTGAGCCTGCGCTCGTCGACGAAGTGCTGTCCACCGGCGCCGCCGGCATTGCCGTGCTGTCGTCCGTGTTCGGCCACCCCGACCCGGCCGGCCAGCTCAGGGCCTTCCGGTTCGGGCTCGACCGGACCCGGCACAAGCCCAGGAAAGGATGGACCTTCTAATGAATACGAAGCACCTTACCCCTTCGGCCGGCCGGCCCAAGGCGATCATCATCGGCGGTGGCGTAATCGGCTGCGCCGCCGCATTCCAGCTCAGCGAAGCCGGCTTCGACTGCACTGTGCTCGATAAAGGCCGGCTGTGCAGCGAGGCAACCACCGCTGCAGCCGGCATGCTCGGCGCCCAGGTGGAGACGCATCACCCCGGCCCGTTCTACGAGCTGTGCCGGATCTCCCAGGGCATGTACCGCCGCTGGACCGACGCGCTGGAGCATACCGGCGGCGTGTCCACCGAGTACATTGCCGAAGGCATCCTCCGCGCAGCGCTGACGGAAGAGGACGAGCAGGAGCTCCGCTCCCGCCTCGCCTGGATTCAGGACGCGCGCTGGTGCACCCCGGATGAGCTCCGGGAGCTGGAGCCGGCGCTGTCTCCGAAGGTCCGGGGCGGTCTGCATTTTCCGGCCGATCACCAGGTCCATCCCGCCGCCCTGGCACGTGCGCTGAAAGCCGCGCTCGTGAAGCAGGGCTGCACGATCCGTGAGGAGACGCCGGTCTTCCGGCTGCTGAAGGACACCCGCAGCGGGCGCATCACCGGCGTGCAGACGGCGGAAGGTCCGCTGTATGCCGACACCGTCGTGCTCGCCGCCGGCGCCTGGAGCCCCGCGCTGACCGAGCCCCTCGGGCTGCCTCTGCCGATGTTCCCCGTCAAGGGCCAGTGCATCTCCGTGAAGCCCCAGGCTCCGCTGACGCAGTCCACGGTCTTCACGAAGGGCTGCTACATCGTGCCGAAGGCGGACGGCTCGTGCCTGGTCGGCGCGACGCAGGTGGAGGCCGGCTTCGACAAGCGGGCCACGGCCGCCGTCATCGCGGACCTGCATGCGAGAGCCTCCGCCCTGCTGCCCGCTCTCGCGGACGCCGAGTTCCTCTCGACCTGGGCGGGCCTTCGACCGGGCACCCGGGACGGCCTCCCGTTCATGGGCACCTGGGAGACAGCGCCCGGCCTCATCTTCGCGACGGGGCACTACCGCAACGGCATTCTGCTCGCGCCGGCCGCCGGCCGTATCGTGCGGCAGCTGGCCCTCGGCGAGAAGCCGCTGCTGGATCTCGCCCCGTTCGATCCGGCCCGCCACCTGAACCAACCCGCTCCGGCTCTATGACCGGAAGCGGGCCAGCAGCGCCCAGCGGCGTTCATGCCGGCGTTTGTACTTGGGCAGCCCGCGGTACAGTTCCACCGCTTCGCGGAACGCTCCGCGGGCTTCTTCGTCCCTGCCGAGCTGGCGGTACAGCTGGCCGAGCCGGTAGTAGGCCTCGCACGAGGACGAGTTCACTTCACGGAAGCGCTGGAGATAGCCGACCGCCTTCTCCTTGTCCCGCTCCGCGAAAGCCTCGCCTAGACGCAGGTACGGCTCGCCGTACTTGACCCGCGGGTTGCGCTCTACCGCTTCGAGGATCAGCCGCTCCCCTTCCTCCGGCCGGCCGAGCTTCAGCTCGCAGATCCCGAGCTCGCTGAGCACGTCGGCTGAATCTTCCATGACGGCCAGGACCTGCCCGAGCAGCTCCTTGGCATCGGCGTATTTGCGCTGTTCCATATAGATGCGAGCGATATCCAGCTTCGTGGAGGTATGATGCGGATTCATCCGCAGCTCCTCCTTCAGCCTCGACAGCCGCCGCATGCGCTGGATCGGCTTGAAGATGCTTGGGGTGATGCCGACGAAGCGGCGGTCCAGCACATAGAAGATGACCAATAAGACCAAGATGGCAACGAAGGGGTTGCCCGTAAGCCAAAAAAGAAGTCCAAACAACAAAAATTTACTCATGCCTGCATCCGTTCCTGCCCTTCCGATAGTCTTCACTGAGTATACCATATTCTTACATCAAATATCTTCCGGGCGGGAAGGTCCGCAGGGCAGGAGTGCGGCGGTGCCGGGGCGAAATAATAAGCATGACGATATCAGGGGGAACAGGAAAGCGAATGAACCAGGAACAAGCGGCCAAATGGGCCAAAATCCGCACGATGGGCAAGGCAAGGTACGTAATGTATTACGGGGTCGCTGCGTGGGGCGTCGGTCTGACGGCGCTCTTCACCGGCATGGAATGGCTGACGCAGGGCACGGTCACCGGCCAGTGGCTGACGATCCGCCTGCTCGTCTTCAGCGTCGTAGGCTTCATTCTCTCCAACTTCAAGTGGGAAAAGAACGAACGCAGTCACCGGGGCGGTCAATAACCGGCTTCCTGCATCACAGCGACAGACACCAAAGATCAAGAGCCGTCCAACCGGGAAGCTTCCCGGCAGACGGCTCTTGTGCTTTGGCGCTCACTCGTTCGGGAGCCCCTGAAAGCGGCCTTCTCAGGCCTGGATCTCCTGCAGCTTCAGTGCTTCTGCTGCATCGAGCTGCGTGCGGATCTGCGACCGGACACCGGGATAAGCCAGAACCGCTTCCTTGAACTCCTCTTTCGAGCTCCAGCCTGACCCGCCCTGCGTTCCGCCGAACAGCTCCTCGGTCACATCCTCGTAAGCGGCATGCAGGTCATTATCGTACCAGTCGATGGCCGGATCCGCATCGTTTTTGAGGATCATCTCCAGACGGTAGTCCTCATCTCCCGCATCGGTGAAGAGTGCAATGAATGCCTGCTTCTCGCCTTCCAGCTGTACCTCCACATCGGCGCAGAGCTGATCGCTGCGCTCCACAATCCGTTTGCACTCGGCATGTTTGATTCCGGCCATGCGGATTCACTCCCCTGCATATTGTAGCCTGTAGGGACAAGAACCGTCCCCCGATCCATCTGTCCAGGCCTCTCCATCCTAGGTTGTCACCCGTCCCGGCCGCCTATGCAGATTCTGGTTTGCTTATAAAATTATTTACTTGACTTTTGTAAGTCTATATCTTATTATACTTACATAAAGTAAGTTATTAATTCTCATTGTACATACCAAGGAGGAACGATTCATGTCTAATGTTCTCTTTATTCTTGCGAACGGCCGTCCGGCCGATCAAGCCGTATCCGTGCAGCTCTACAACGCTTTCCTCGAGAGCTACAAGGCCGCTAACCCCGGCGACAGCATCACCGAGCTCAACCTGTTCAACGTTGACCTTCCTTACTATGACACCAACACGCTGAACGGCCTCTACAAGAGCTCCCAAGGCTTCGAGCTGACGGCTGAAGAGCAGAAGGCCGCAGGTACGGCCAACGCCTACCTCGACCAGTTCCTCGCAGCTGACAAGATCGTCTTCGCGTTCCCGCTCTGGAACTTCACCGTGCCTGCCCAGCTGATCACTTACCTGCACTACCTCTGCCAAGCGGGCAAAACCTTCCGCTACACCGCAGAAGGCCCGAAAGGTCTGCTCGGCGACAAGAAAGTCGCGCTGCTTAACGCACGCGGCGGCGTGTACTCGGAAGGCCCTGCGGCTGCGATCGAGATGAGCCTGAAATATGTTCAGACGATCATGGGCTTCTTCGGCATCAACCAGATCGAGAGCGTCGTGATCGAAGGCCACAACCAGTTCCCGGACCGTGCGGCCGAGATCAAATCGGAAGGCCTGAAGAAGGCGGCGGAAATCGCTTCCCGCTTCTAAATTTCTGTAAAATCATCCCTTTCAGACCTTTCGGCTTCGGCCGGAAAAGGCTCGCCCACTGTGGGTGGGCCTTTTTGTATACATAAAAAAAGAACCCGCCATCACAACGGATCGCGGGTTATCAAGGGATATATATATTAAAAAGGGGGTCATAAACAGTATATCCCGATTTCATTAATAACGGATGAATATCACATTACAGTTATGTTACAGAATTGACCGGTTGTCAGCCGCCGGACGGCGGAGGCCGCCTTCAGTCGTCGTAATCCTCCGGTTCCGGCTTGGGATCGCCCCCGATCTTCCGCTTCATGATCAGCTGGGCGAAGAACAGCAGCACGATATTGTTCACGAACGAGACGCCGAGGCCGAACAAGCCGAACATCCGCGAGAACTGCTGCTCCTCGCCGGCGAAGACCGAGCTCCACCACCAGACGCCCGCTCCCGTAATCGCTATATTCACCGCCGTACCCGCCAGGAACGACAAAAGCAGCTTCTCCGTCCGGAGCATGAACAGTACGCCGACGATCCCGGTGAGTACAAAGCCGGCCCCGAGAATCAGCCAGTAGAGGGTATCATAAGTCAAGGGTTGTCATCCTCCTGCAAAATGGCGGATTCCTTCCCGTCACCGACGGCAGGAACCCGCTCCTATAGGTACAAGGGTATCATGAAAGCGCACGCCGAAACAACGCCCGGCGCGCGATTGTCCCAAATCTGTCAAACCCGGCGAGGATTAAACGGGTTCGAGCCTTGGCGAAAAATAAAATCATATATTTCAAGGGGGGCGGCAGCTTGTAGGCACAGCAGGAATAAGCTGGTATAATGGACAGTGGCAGGCCAAATCATCACGCATACTCAAGGAGGAAGCATATCCATGGCAAGAAGCAACGCATCCAAGCTGCGCCGCAGGCTCGAGCGCGAAGGTCACCTGAACCCGGACATTCACCGGGGAAGCTGGAGGGGTCTTGTCCCCGTCGAACGGACGACACCGACCAAACGGGAGGCATTGTCCCGTCAGGAGAATAAGCACAAAAAAGAATGGAACCGACTGCCCCAGGGAGGGAGTGACGGTTCCATTTCTTTTTGCCCGGGGGATTCCTCAGGCAGACTTCCCTCCATGCGTTCCGGCGGTACCCTGCTGCCATGCCACGGGATCCATCCCTGGCCTGCCTGCCTCATTGTCAGGGCGTAACAGTAGTCAGCGGCATGCCTGCTCCTGTCTGTCCGGCCTGGATGCGGCCTACTGCTGTGCCTGCGCTTCCAGTCTGCCCTTCGCGTACAGAGCGCTTCCGACGACCCCGGCATCCTCCAGCCGTTCGGCTGTCTTGACCGTAAGCTGCTCCCAGTAGAACGGCAGCACGCAGCGCTTCAGCTCCTCCTTCATGGGGCCGAGCAGCCGCTCTCCGGCCTGCGCTCCGCCTCCTCCGATGATCAGCACCTGCGGGGCCAGCTGGGTCACGGCTGCCGCAAGTCCGCGGCCGAGCAGCGTTCCCGTCCGCCGCAGGATGGCGGCCGCCGCCGCATCGCCCAGATCATAGGCCCGCGAGACGTCGGCCGCTGTCAGGCGCGCTCCCCCGTCCTCCGGGAACCATTCGCCGAGCAGCGACCGTTCCCCCCGGGCCACGGCTTCGCGTCCCTGACGGGCGATGCCGTTCGCGGAGACGGCCGTCTCGAGACACCCGGTCATCCCGCAGTTGCACGGGTAGGTCAGCCCTTCCATCGGCACGTGCCCGATCTCTCCGGCCCGTCCGCCGGCGCCGTAGTACAGCTTGCCGTCCGCCACCAGCGCCGAGTTCATGCCAGTGCCGATCGTTACGCCGAGCACGTGCGAGAAGCCCCGGCCCGCTCCCGCCACGGCTTCGCCGTAGACGTACATCCGCACGTCGTTATCGAGGAATACCGGAATGTCACCGATATGCCCCCGCAGCTCGTCCGCCAGAGGCACGTTCTTCCAGCCGAGATTCACCGCCAGCTCGGAGATCCCCTGGACATGGTCCACGAACCCGGGAAGACCGATCCCCACGGCTGACACCTGTCCGCCTGCATGGGTCATCAGCCCGGTCACCGCCTCGGCCAGCCGGCGGATCACTTCTTTGCTCCCGCTCGGGGCCTCCGTCGCAATCTTGACCGTGCGCAGCACCTGCCCCTCCCCGTCCGTCAACCCGCATACCATATTCGTTCCGCCGATATCGATACCTATATACCTGCTCACCGGATCTCCACCTTTTTCCTCTGATAATGAAAATATAATTCATAGAAACCGTTATATCAATAAAAATAATTTTCTTGATGAAATGCAAAGAAAACCGCTCGGCACAACGGCGCGGGCGGTTCCAACCCCTTGGCGGGGGCGGCCAATCTATTGCGGGATAAACGGCTACGTCGTCCTTTACGGACAATGCGCGTAACGGCCCTTCGTCCCTCTTACTTTACCGGCATGATCCAGATAATATGACACACGGCCACGAAGTACAGATTGCCGTCGGTCCCATGAACCACAACGTGATCTGGCTTCACATCCTTCAGCGCGCCCGACACGCTTCCCCTCGGTGTCTCGAGCACGAGTGTCTGTCCAAGCAGGGACTGGAGCGCCTGCACCACGAAGGGCTGGACTTCAAAAATCGGCTGCGGCTGCACGGCATACGGTTGGTTCATATTTGTCTTCCTCCCCGTGAATCCTCGCATTTGGGCACATAACCCAATCTATGCCCGGTGATGCTAAGTTATGCGCACGGATTTCGGGGCTTTTTTCCCTCTTTTTGAAACCTCATGCCGTTCGCTCCGTACTATTCCTGTAAGTCTTACTCCGTGAACCTGCCTATAGTGCGTGTGCATGGCCATGAAAGGAAGAGATCTGATGTCCGACCGCCAAGACAACCTGTATGAACTCGAGAGCACCTTCCGGCTGCTCTTCCGCAAAATCCGCACCTCCTGGACCCGGTTTGAAGAACAAGGGGTTTCGGCCTCCCAAGCCGTCATTCTCGAGAAGCTGGAGGCTGAGGGCCCGCTGAAGGTATCCCAGATCGCCGAAATGCTCTATATCACCTCCGGTGCGGTAACCAGCTTGTCGGACAAGCTGATCTCCGGAGGCTTCGCTTCCCGCACCCGCTCCGAAGAAGACCGCCGCGTCGTTATGATGGAGATTACGGACAAGGGACGCGAAGTCCTGGAATCGCTTCACCGTCACCGTTCGGAAGTCGTCGAGTGTTTCTTCGGACGCCTGCCCAAAGAAGATGTCGATCATCTCAACCGGATTTTCAAACAAATCCTCGAGGACAGCGAATCGACCTCCTGATCTCCGCGGCTCCCCTGGCGAAGACAGGCGTGCAAAATTTCCTTTCCCCTATCATCTTTCTATGAAAGCGTTCATAGAATGAAGGCAAACGGGAGGAAAGGAGCTGCGCTTATGGAAAATGCCGTTTCGTTCGGCATGTGGCTGATGCTGTTCGCATCCGTCACCGTTGCCTTCGCCGCCGGCCTGCTTGAGTTTATCTGGAGGGATACGACCGATTACGATATGGAGTTCCTGTGGAATTACCGATACACGCTGGAAGATCTGCATCTGGACCGCAAGGAGTAGCGCCCCGATCCTCGGAGATTGGGAGCCGCCGCTCCTTTTTTTCTGTATATAAGAATAAACGAACAGTTTATCTTGTGCCGCGGTTTCCTTGCTGTATTCCCTCTTCCCTCCGTTCATAAAATAACGGTCCCCCCGCCATATTAGTAAGGCATCATCCAAACTTGACGCCAAAGGAGCTGTTGTGAGATGAGCCATTCGAAACGCCGCGAGGAGAACCAGTGGAAAATCCGCAAACAAACCCAGCACCCGCACGGCAAAATCAAGTCACTCGCGGAATATGCCGCCGAGTATGATGCACAGCACCAGCAATAAGCGAGAAGGACCCTGCCGCGGCAGGGTCCTTTTTGCAGGCGGCAGACCAGGCGGCCGGCCTGAACTGTAACAGCGCGTCCGGCAGGAGCGGTGCCGTGTCTTCGCCTCCCTCGCTTCCGCGCTTTCTAAGGCTGGCGCTTCGCCAGGTGCTCCTGCGCCATCCGGATCATCTCCCGCACCATGCTGCCGCCGATGGGGCCGCCGATCTTCCCTGCCTGCTCGGTCGTCAGCTGCTGGTTATTCCCCGTACCCTGCAGCGGAATCCCGAGGCTCCGGGCCACCTCATACTTCACCAGGTCCGGACGGGCGTCCTGTACCGCATAACCCTGCCGGCGCATCACTTCCGCCTTCAGCCTGTCGAGTCCCTGACCCGCCCCCGGTACGACCGGGCTCCTGCTTCTTCTCCTTGCCATAACCTGTCCTCCTTAGTATAATAAAATCACAAAATGCGAACATATATTCCTATACCATAGAAGAAAGCGGGCTGATCCTTCAGATGAAAACCACCTATGAACCCCTTCATGCGAAACAGATTCTGAACGGAGTGAAAGCTCCCTCGATGCCCTTCGACTGGTCCATCAATCCATACCGGGGCTGCCAGCACGGCTGCAGCTTCTGCTATGCCCGCTCGACGCATGCCTTCCTGGGACTCGGGACCGACGATGCCTTCCAGCACCAGATTCTCTACAAAGCGAACGCTGGCGAAACGCTGGAAGCGCAGCTCGACAAGATGCTCCGCAGCCGGGGAGGCCGGGAGAAGCTCGCCGGCCGGATTGCTATCGGTACGGCCACCGATCCGTACCAGCCGATCGAGGCACGGGAGATGCTGACCCGCCGCTGCCTCGAAGCCCTTGTCTCCCGCCGTATCCCCGTGAGCGTCACCACCCGGTCGCCGCTGATCCTGCGGGATCTGGATCTGCTGCGGCAACTGCCGGGCAGCTCCGTGAACATCTCACTGAACACGATGAACAAGGAGGTCTGGCGCGGCTTCGAGCCCATGACACCGTCTCCGGAGAAGCGCCTTGAGGCCCTGACCCGGCTGAGGGAAGCCGGAGTAACCGCAGGCATCTTCCTTGCCCCGATCCTTCCCTTCCTGACCGACAGCGAACAAGAGCTGGAGACCGTGGTCAGACGCAGCCGGGAGGCCGGCGCTTCCTTCGTCATGGGCTCGCCGCTTCGGCTCAGCACCCGTGAGGTCAAGAGCTGGTTCTTCGGTACCGTACGCGGACAGTATCCGCAGCTCCTGTCCTCCTACGCCCGCCTGTATGCCGGGTCCGGGTTATCCCTCGGATGCGTACCGGCGTGAAGTGAGAACCCGCCTGCATGCTCTGCTGGAGCGGTACGGCATCCCCGAATACCGGCACGATCCCGAATCCCCGGCGGCTGCATCGGCTTCCGGTCCGGCGGCCGGGGATTCGCCGGTCCAGCTGTCTTTTACCTTCGAATGAACGGTGAATCCACTCGTGGCTGTCCCCAGAAGAACCCGGTGTCCTCAAGATTCAGTATCCATCGGATGCCCCGCCCTTATTCCGTCTGCATTGGGGCTGCGGATTCAGGCTTGTCCCCTAAGGTTAAGTAGGAGGAAACACCGAAAGGAGGTGCTGGCCATGTCAGGATCCAACCGGGAGTATCCGACCGGCGAGACCGTGCCGGAAACCGGCCCCTACATGTGTACGGAAGGCGCACTGGAGAACTTCAAGAAAGATGAGAAGTTCCCCGAGAGCCCGAAGTCCGGTGAGAAGACGCTGTGGCAGGAGTACAACAAGGAATAAGGCGGCCGGGATCACCGCCAATGGACTTCGCAGCTCTGCATAGTCCGGAGCGGCGGGCAGCACCAGGACCAGGCAGCAGGATTCCCTTCAGGGCCCGGATGGAGCTGTGCAGCTTCCGGCGGTGCTAACGGCACAAAGCGGCTGACTTCAACTTGAAGTCAGCCGCTTTGTTGTGGCCCGAGAAGCCGGCGAAGTTCGGGAGGGATGGCGGCTCAGGAGGGAAACGGAAGCATCCCGGGACCGCCGTATGCTATAGTATAGGAGATCTCATACCTATGGAAATTCAAGGAGTGAACCCCATGCAAGATTGCGTATTCTGTCATGTGGAGCTGGAGCCGAAGCAGCGGATCGTCCTGGAGAACGAGCACTGCATGTTCCTGCAGCTCGATACCCAGGAGATCCCCGGGGCCGGCGTTCTGGTCACGAAGGCCCACCGGGAGTCCGTCTTCGATCTGACCCCCGAGGAGTGGAATGCCGTGCAGCCCCTTCTCCTCCAGGTGAAAGCCTATATGGAAGAAGCCTACCGTCCTGACGGCTACAATATCGGCTGGAACTGCGGTGCCGTCGGCGGGCAGACGTTATCCCACGCCCACCTTCATGTGCTTCCGCGATATGCCGACGAGTTCTACGCCGGCAAGGGCATCCGCCACCTGTACCGCAGCCCGGAGAACCGCCGGGCCTCCGCCTCCTCCGGGGAGCAGCCGGAGTGAGCCGCACCCGCGTTCATTTGTGCCTCGCGGCGCTCCTGCTGCCTCTTCTGCTGCTGGCCGGATGCGAATCCGTACCTCCACCCGAGTCCCTGCCCGCCGGACCGTTGGATGAGTTTTACCCGGGAGAGCTCGTCTCGGTGGACCGGATCGATCTCCGCAGCGGCATGAGCGGCGAATGGAGAACGGTCACCAATCCGGAGGTGATCCGCGACTGGGTCAGTAAAGCCGGCGACCTCCCCTTCTCCCCCGATCCTAGTCAGGCACAGCGTGCCGGATTCAATTACATCGTGATCCTGTTTGAGAAAGGGGAGGAGAAGTTCTCCTTCCTCCCAACGCAATTCGGAAAGCATTACTATATTCCCGATCCCCAGTTTTCTCCACTCCTGGATGAGCTCTTTGAGAAAGGGACGAAGCCCGTTCCGGGCCGATACTGATGCCGAATAGCCTTGTATTTCCAAAGTTTTGCAACATTTCCTCCTCTTGCTAGGTCTATGACTATGATCAATTCATAGAGCAGGGGTGTCGTACAAATGACCGGACGCAAGTGGTTTGCTGTTTCATCGATTGTTATGGCGGGGGCGCTGCTGCTCACCGCCTGCTTCGGGCGTGCGGATGCGCCCGTCACCCGGACGCCGAAGCCGCTCGACCCGTCGAAGCCTGATGTCGTCGTCATCGGTTCGGAGATCGAGGGCATGTACCTGGCCCGTGCGGCTGTGGACGAAGGCCTGAGCGTCCTCGTGCTGGATCCCCGGGAAGAACCAGGAGGGCAGCTGCTGCAGGGCGAGATGCTGTATCTCGACGAGCCGTTCGACCGCAGCGGGACATCGCTGCTGCAGGGTCTGGTGAAGGGCCTGTTCGACGAATACAAAAAAGGGACGATCCGCAAGCTCCCCGAATACGAGTCCTACTATGCTTCGCTGACGGAGGGGATCCGCATCGTCCCCGGAATTACGATCACTTCGCTGTCGACCGGTTCTCCGGGGGGATCCTCCTCCGCCGTCAAGCCGGAGGGATCGTCCCCGACCCGGATCACCGCCATGACTTACCGGACGAAGAACGGCGAAGAGAAAACGGTCTCGGCCCAATACTGGGTGGAGAATACCGATCACGCCGCGCTCTCCTCGCGCCTCGGGCTGAAGCGCATTCCGGGAATGGAGACCGTTTTCCCTGCCAAGGGGAAGGATTACATGGCTTCCTCGGTGATGATGAAATTCAAGGGAGTCGACTGGAAGAAATTCGCGAAGGAAGTCGGCGGACTCCCCAAAGCGCAGAGGTTCGAGAAATACGGAGTGAATACCGATGTATCCAAGGACTTCGCCTACGGGCTCGGGAATATCGGTAAAAGCTACAAGCCGAGCAGCAAGGAAGTGTTCCTGCGCGGGCTGAATGTGGTGAACCAGCGGGACGGCGAAGCGCTGATCAACGCCCTGCTCGTCTTCGGGGTGAATCCGGCGGATGCGGAGAGCGTGAAGAAAGCGCATGAGCTCGGGGTCAGCGAGACCTTGAAGGTCAGAGACCACCTGCGGCGGGAGCTTCCCGGCTGGGAGAATGCCGAAGTGAACGGATATCCCCGCTACCTGTATATCCGTGACTACGACCGCTACGAGACGGAGTATGTGATGCAGGCTTCCGATCTGTTCAGCGGCACCCTGTTCCCCGACACCGTGGGCATCGCCGGCTACGCGCTGGATCTGCAGGGTACGAAGGCGAATCCCTGGGGCACCGAGATCGGCAAATCCGACCGGTACGGGATGCCGCTCCGGTCGTTCCTGTACAAGGGTTATGCCAACGTGATCGCCGCAGGAAAGAATGTCGGCGCTTCAGCCGTCGCGTACGGCAGCGCCCGTATCCAGCCGAACACCGCCCAGGCCGGCGAAGTGATCGGAGCGATCCTTGGGCTGATCGATGGCAGGCATGAGCTCGCCTCCATTCCGGAGGAAGAGATGAAGCGGCTGCAGAAGCTCATGAAGAAGAGAGGCATCGAGTTGAACGGCAAGCCCGGCCGCAATCTCATCGAAGGCTATTCGCCCCAGCAGATCGAGCAGGTCAATCAAGGCAAGCTTGTGGTGAAGCCCAAATCCTAAGCCAGGGGTACGGGGCAGACGTCGGAGGGGCATCCGGCAGCATGCTTGGCTGTCCGGCGTGCGCCCCATGGGAGTAAAGGTAAAAAGCCAGCGGCACGTACATCCCGTTCCTTCTAAGGAGACAGGATGTATCCAAGGCTGCCCCCTATGGAGCGGAAGCCTAAATCCGTCTCTCTTTTCTCAGGGATAAGCATCCACCCGGGGCCTACGGGCATAGTGTAAGGTGTAATCACCGATCCCACAACCCGAAGGGAGCAATTGACTTGAGCAACAACACGCGCTCTTATCAGAATCCCCTGTACCCTGTGGTGCAGCCCTATGGGCAGCCGCATTACAACCCGTATGTACCCCATGTTCCTTACCCCTACTGGCCTTATCCGATGCACCATGGACATCACCACGGACATCATCATGGGCATCATGGGCATCACGGGCATCACGGGCATCACGGGCATCACGGGCATCACGGGCATCACGGGCATCACGGGCATCATGGGCATCATGGGCATCATGGGCATCATGGACATCATGGCGGACATCACGGCGGCCACCATGGCGGCGGGCAGCACGGACATCACGGCCACGGACGCCTCCAAGGCCGCGACTAAGCGCGGGAAGCCGGCCGGCCGCTCGGACCGGCCGGCTTTCTGCCCGGCTCCCCCATTTACTTCACGATGACATTCTGAATAAAACGGTGCCCGATCGGGTAATGGTAAGGGAGGCATAAATTCCTTAAGATGAGGTGACTCCCGTGACCAAGCGCAATCAGGAAGCTTACCGCGACCAGGAAGAATATAACGAAACGTCGAACACGGCTGCCGGCATCAACACGCCGAAGGAGAACCAAGGCAGAGCGGCAACGGACATGCTGGCCGATTTCGTCGAAGGCACCATGGAGAACATCGAGCACACGTTCGATGGAGATGAGGGTTCGGAGAACCGCCGCTCCAAGTAAGGGACAAGCTCTGTCCGGCATCCCGGCAATAGAAGAATGACGGGCGGCGGCCTTAAGCTGCGCCGCTGCTGCAGGGGAAGCAGCAGGCTCAATCGGCGCTCTCCACTGCAGCCATTCAGGCATGCTTGCCTCCTGTCCATTGCGGGGCAGGCAAGCGTACATGCTTCTCTCTGCTGCAGGACAGGCAGGCTAAATGCTGTTCTCTGCTGCAGGTACAAGCCGATTCCCCAGTTTCGCATCAGCAGCGTACAAAGCCGCCCCTCCAAATGGAAGGGCGGCTTTGTGCCGTATCTATTTACAATCCGTGAGCAAGATTCACTGGGGGCTTTCTTTGATTGCTTTGAGCCGCTTCATGACGTCGCTCCCGCCGCGGCCGAAGTAATCGTGGAGCCTGCTGTATTCCTCATACAGCTTCTCGTAGACCGCGACGTTCTCCGGAATCGGCTGGAACGTCTCTTCGCGTACGCGGGCCATCTTCCCGGCCGCCTCGACGATCGAGTCATATCCGCCCTGCGCGGAACCGGCGGCTACCGCACCGAACATCGCCGCTCCCAGAGCCGGGGTCTGCGTGGATGCCGCAATCTTGATCTCGCGGTTGGTCACGTCGGCATAGATCTGCATCAGCAGGCGGTTGCGCTGCGGCAGTCCCCCGCAGGCATACAGCTCGTTGACTTCCACACCGCTGCTGTGGAACGTGTCGATAATCTTGCGCGTACCGAACGCTGTAGCTTCCAGCAGCGCTCGGTAGATCTCTTCCGGCTTCGTCAGCAGGGTACAGCCCAGAATGAGGCCCGTCAGGTTCGTGTCGACGAGCACGGAGCGGTTGCCGTTCCACCAGTCGAGCGCAAGCAGTCCCGATTGGCCCGGCCTGTAGGCGGCCGCCCGCTTCTCGAGCCATTCGTGCACGGAGACACCCTCGGCTCTGGCCGCTTCGGTGACATAGGCCGGCACCGCCTGCTCTACATACCAGGCGAAGATATCGCCTACTGCCGTTTGTCCGGCTTCATAACCGAGGAAGCCCGGAATGATGCCGTCTTCGACGACACCGCACATGCCTTCAACGAGCTTCTCTTCCGTGCCGAGGAGCATGTGGCAGATCGAGGTGCCCATCGCCATGACCAGCTTGCCCGGCGCAGTCACGCCCACCGCAGGAACGGCCGCGTGCGCATCGACGTTGCCCACGGCTACCGCAATGCCCGGACGAAGGCCCATCAGCTCCGCCATCCCGGCTGTCAGCTCACCGGCTTTGGTGCCGAGCGGCAGCACTTCGCCGCGGAGCTTCGTCTCGGTGAGGTTCGTCAGCCGCGGATCCAGGGCACCGAAGAAGTCCTTGCCCGGATAGCCGTCCCGCTTGTGCCACATCGACTTATAGCCGGCGGCGCAGGAGTTGCGGATAAGGCTGCCTGTCATCTGCGCGATGATCCAGTCACCCGCCTCCACGAAGCGGTCCGTCCGGTTGTAGAGATCGGGCGCCTCGTTCAGCACCTGCCACACCTTGGCGAGCATCCACTCGGACGAGATCTTCCCGCCGTAGCGGGGGAGGAACGCTTCGCCGCGCTCATAGGCGATCTCGTTGATCAGGTTCGCCTCATCCTGTGCGGCATGGTGCTTCCAGAGCTTCGGCCAGCTGTGAGGAAGCTCCCTCAGCTCCGGCTTGAAGCAGAGCGGCGTTCCGGTCTCATCGATCGGCAGCATGGTGCATGCCGTAAAGTCGATCCCGATGCCGATGACCTCCGCCGGGTCGATGCCCGACTCCTTCATGACCGCCGGCACGGAGCGCTTCAGTACTTCGATATAGTCGGCCGGGTGCTGCAGCGCCCAATCGTATTCGAGCTTCACGCCGGATTCGGGCAGCTCTTCATCGATTACGCCGTGCGGGTAAGGGGTGACATGCGTCGCGACTTCCTCCCCGTTCGAGAGGTTGACGAGCAGCGCACGCCCGGATTCCGTACCGTAGTCGATACCGATCGCATATTGGATGGCCATGGCGGACCCGGCCTCTTACGATTGTCCGTAATAGGCGTTGGCGCCGTGTTTTCTGAGAAAATGCCGGTCGAGCAGGTTCTGGTCCATCGGCACGGTATTCGGATTCAGCTGGTACGTGTGGAACGCCATCTTCGCCGTCTCTTCGAGCACGACCGCATTGTGGACCGCGTTGTGAGCATCCTTGCCCCAGCAGAACGGCGCGTGGCAGTGAACGAGCACGCTTGGAATCTGCAGCGGGTCTTTGCCCTCGAAGGTCTCGATGATCACATTGCCGGTCTCGAGCTCATAGGCCCCTTGAATCTCTTCGCGGGTCATCGGGCGGGTGCAGGGCACTTCCCCGTAGAAATAATCGGCATGGGTCGTACCGAGTGCCGGAAGGCTGCGGCCCGCCTGCGCCCATGCAGTCGCCCAAGGGGAGTGCGTGTGCACGATGCCGCCGACGGTTGGGAACGCTTTATACAACGCCAGGTGGGTCGGCGTATCGGATGAAGGTTTGAGCTTGCCTTCGACAACCTTGCCGTCCAGATCCAGCACAACCAGATCCTCTGCACGGAGTTCGTCATAGGGAACGCCGCTCGGCTTGATGACAACCAGGCCGGATTCGCGGTCAATGCCGCTCACATTGCCCCAGGTAAACGTAACAAGGCCGTATTTCGGCAGATCCAGGTTCGCTTCCAGTACTTCCTGCTTCAATTGTTCTAACAAATGTATCGTAACCCCTTTCCCAAACCGGATTGTTCTCGGTCTCATTATATACTTGTACGTACAAATTTTCCACATCTTTTTTGAAGTACGGTGCTCTAACAAAAAACCGTCCGGGCGCAAGCCCGGACGGTTCGTTGACTGCTGCTATGAGGGTGAAGCGGGACAGACGGCTCAATCCCTGCGGCAGAGCTGCCTGCGGCTCCCCTTCTCTGGAGGCCGTTCCTTGGCTTCCGGACAAGGCCGCCTCCTTACACAGGTCCCGTGGAAGAGCGGATCACCAGCTGCGGCTCGTAGACATATGCTTCCTCTTCCGCGCCGCCTGCCGATATTCCTTCGATCCGGTCAATGAGCCGCCGTGCCGCCTCCACCCCCATCTCGGTCTTCGGGTGGGTCAGCGTCGTCAGCTTGACTTCGGTAGCCGTAGCCAGCGACGAATCGTCGAAGCCGATGATCGAGAGGTCCTGGGGCACCCGCAGGCCCGCCTGCCGCGCTGTCTCCAGCAGATGAACGGCAAGCTGGTCATTGTAGCATACGAAGGCCGTCGGCCGCTCGCTGGAGGCCAGCAGCACCTGGGCGGCTTCGAAGGGCCGCTCTTCCTTGTCCTCCGTGGAATAACGGACGACCGAATCGGGATCGAGCGGCACCTTGTAATCCCGGTGGGCCCGGATGAACCCTTTCAGCCGCTGGATTCCCTGGAGGTCGTCCGTCTTGAAGAAACCGACGATCCTCCGATGCCCGAGCTCAATCAGATGCTCCGCCGCCAGGAACCCGCCCTTCTCGTCATCGAGCTTGACACAGGGGCAGTCCATCTCCGGATACCGCTCGTTGATCATGATGAACGGAATGTCCGACATGCCCATCGACAGGTAATAATGAAGATTCGGATTGCCCTCCGCGCTCTTCGTCGGCTCGATGATCAGCCCGCTCAGCGGGTGGCTCATCATCAGCTCGAGACTCTCCCGTTCCTTCGCCTTGTCGTTGTCCGTGGAGGAGAGCATAAGCCGGTAGCCCCGGCTGCGAAGCTCCGCCTCCGCCCCGCGGACGATCAGAGGGAATATATAATCGGAGATGTACGTGGTAATGATGCCGATCGTCTTCTCCGTCTCTTCCGCTTTCTTCGCCGGGGCGGCCGAGGCCGCCACGAAGGTGCCCTTCCCCTGGACGCGGTACAGCCACCCTTCCTGCACCAGCTCCCCGATCGCCTGCCGAACCGTCTGCCGGCTCATCTTGTAAGAGTCGGACAGCTCGAATTCGGTCGGCAGCTGATCGCCCGGCTGCATCTGGCCTTCCTTGATTCGCTCCAGAAGCTGCCCCTTCAGCTGCATATATTTGGGAAGTCCGTTCTTTTCCATGCCGACACCTCTTCTGCTTCCGTCTGTACGGCCTCTGCCGCCGCTCTGTTCTCGTAAGGCCCATTATACCAAGTTTGATATTGTACGTACAACTTAAATTCACAATTTCTTAAGTTGTACCTTCCGGCGGGCACAACAAAAAAAGCCCGTTCCCCCGAAAGGAAACAAGCTTACGCAGAACCGTTCGTCCTGCCTGGCAAAGATTATTTGAGCTGGAGCACCGAGCCGCCCATCACGAAGCGGTATTCGAGGTGATTGTCGAATACATTGTCGATCCGCACGCCTCCGGTCCGGGCGGAGGCCGTATGAATCATTTTGCCGTTGCCCAGATACAGACCGCAGTGGCTGATGTTCCCCATCGCCTTGGACGCCCCCCTGTATGCATCGGGCTGACCGCCGCGGTAGCCGATGAAAAAGAGCAGGTCGCCCCGCTGTGCCTGATGGATGTCGGTGTACACCCGGCTCGAGAAGCTTCTTACGTACTGGGCCTGGCTGCGGGAATCCTGCGGCAGGTTCATCCCGAGCGCATACAGGTAGGACCACCTCGTATAATCCGAGCAGTCGAACGTGGAAGGATCCGACCGGTCCGAGCCGTATTCGTACGGTGTGCCGAAATACATGGCCGCGGTGGACAGCACATTCTCCGTATAGCCGCCCGCCTGAGGAGCTATCGCGGGGTTGGGCCGTGCGGGAGCCATCCCCGGAGTCTCCTGAAGGGCCCGCGGCCCCGTCCCTCCGCCGCCTGCAGTGCCGTTCTGCGGCGGAACGCCGGGCACCTGCTTGTCGAGCCCCGCATCTCCCTGGTGCAGAAGCGCATCGTCTTCCGTTACTTCCTGATCGAACAGACGGGCATCCATCCCGCTCTGCATGGTGGAGACGCCGCCTTCCCCCGGCCTCCCGTATTCCCGCGGCCGCATCCGGCCAGCACCAGAAAGAGGCAGCAGCCCCATAAGACCAATCTAACACCCTTTTTTTGTCATCAGAGTTACCCCTTTGCATTGTCGGATAACCCTATGTTGCTTAGAGAGCCGCCATTCCATACAGGCCGGGTCCGATATCGGGACTCCTGTCAAGGGCCATTGCAGCTGCCAACCGCATAAAAAAAGCCACCCGGCCCCCTTCCGGACCGGATGACTCTCTGAACGCTTGGCCTTAAGTCAGCCCGCGCGAAATCAAGTTCGCATTCACCGGCGCAAGATCCAGCTCCCTGGCCCACACGGACAGCTGGCCGATGTGATGAATCTCGTGCGCAGCCGCATGGTGCAGTACTTCCCCATGGGAGAAGCGATGGGTCCGGCCGCCCCGTTCACTTTCGAAAATGCGTGAATCCTGCTCCGGCGTCCAGCTGTCGAGAAAGGAAATCAGGGAAGGCCGATAGGCGGCGGACAGCTCTCTCACTTTGGCCAGGGTGTCGTACCTGCCGTATTCCTCCGGCGGCTCCGGCTTCCCTTGAAGGGCCGCCAGCCAGGAATACTCCGTGTCTACGATATGGTACATCGTATAGAGAATCGTCCGGACACCTCCGGTCCGCTCCTTGAGAAGCCCCTCCTGCGGCAGCCCCGCCAATGTCTCGAACCATTCCTCGCGCACCTGCCAATTGTAGCGAAACAGTCTTTGCACGGCTCCAACACTCCTTCTGCTTGGGTTCGACAGGTGTCCGCTACAGCCCCCGGCGCAGATTCCCCTCACGGTCAAACCACAGCCTGTAGCTCAAACGGCTGAGCAGCATGGAGGTGACCGCGGCGGCGGAGGCCAGAATGAACATGATCAGGATCTGGTAGCGGACCGCCTCGACCGGATCGGCTCCGGCCACAATCATTCCGGTCATCATGCCGGGAAGCTGGACCAGCCCCACCGTCTTCATCCCGTCGACGGTCGGGATCATGCTGGAGCGGACGGAGCGCTTCAGCGCATCCTGCAGTGCCTGGCGCTCCGAGGCTCCCAGAGAGAGCAGCGCCTCGATCTCCCCGCGGGAGGACTCCAGCTCGCGCTTCATCTGGTTCAGGTAGAGGCCCGAGACGATCATCGCGCTGCCGATCGTAATGCCGCTGATCGGGATCAGGTACTGGGGCGTCGCCTCGATGATGCCGAGGCCGGCCAGCAGGCCGGCCGTAAGCAGTTCGGTGACGGCCAGGGCCAGGGCGATGCGGCGCCGGATGCCCGGCAGCCCCTTCGCCCGCTGGCCCGCGTTCCAGGCCGCCACACCGATCATCACGGCGACGATCAGCAGCACGAGCACCGGGTGCCGGGACCCGAACACATACTGCAGCACATAGCCGACGAGCAGCAGCTGGAGGGCGGAACGCACGGTGCCGACGGCAATGTCCCGCTCGAGTCCGAGCTTCTGCCAGACGGAGAGCAGCATCGTCACGCCGACGAAAGCCAGCGTGCACAGCAGCGCCAGGTTGCTCATGCTTCTCCCTCCCCTTCCGCTGCCGCCCCAAGGAAGCTTCGCCCCGCCTCCGTGGCAGGCTCTTCAAAGAACGCGCGGCTCGGCCGGTCCTCCTGCAGCGCCCCGTCCGCCAGCAGCCACACCCGCGAGCACGCCTCGCGGGCCTGCCGCAGATCGTGCGTCACCCAGATCTGGCAGGTGCCGTGCTCCCGCCGCCAGGCGGCGAGCAGCTCCTCGGCTGCGGATTTGCTCCCCGGATCGAGCGAAGCCGTCACTTCGTCGAGCAGCAGCACCTCCGGCCGCAGGAGCAGGGAACGCACCAGAGCGGTGCGCTGCTTCTCGCCGCCGGACAGGTCGCCGGCCTTCTTGCTCCAGGCCAGGCCGCCGAGCCCGAGCGCTTCCATACAGCGCCGGGCCAGTGGCTCGTCGAAGGCGGTGCGGTGCAGCCGGCTGGCCGTCCGCAGGTTGTCCTCCACCGTGCCGGGGAGCATGACGGGCTGCTGCGCCACATAGCAGATCCGCCGGCGCCAATCGGAGGGCTTCCACTCGCTGCGGGCGCGGCCCTCATAGGCCACGAAGCCCCCGTCGGCCGATTCCAGCCAGGCCAGGATGCGCAGCAGCGTGCTCTTGCCCTGTCCGGAGCCGCCGAGCAGCGCGACGGATTCCCCGGCGGCGGCTTCGGCCGAAATGCCGGAGAACAGGATTCTGCCCGTCTCCCCGTGCTGCTTCATTAATGATGATAATGCCAGTCCTTGCTTCATGAGCGGTTTGCGCCCCCTTCTGTCTGCCCCCCATTATACCTAAATTCAACCAGGGGGAGAAGGGGAGGCCAAACGGCCGCCCGAGGAAGCACATCGCGGAAACGTTATCCCTGAATACCGGCAAATAGCTGCTCCAGCTGGGCGGAGGAGACGTTAGGCAGTTCGTCTTTCATAACCTTCCAATCGACCTTCATCTCTTCATCCGTGAGCAGACACGAGTCGAGTCCGCACACCAGCTTCTCGCGGTCCATGCCAATGCCGATGAGAACGATGCGGGTCACCCGGTCCCCGTATTCGGCATCCCAGTATATCCGCAGCGCCGGGTCCGCCTCCAGCTCCTCTTCACGCGCGGCCTCCGGCAGTGCCGCCAGCCAGAAGCCTGCGGGGCCGAATTGAATGGAAGGCCCAGCCTGGCTCAAGCTCTGCGCCAGCTCACTGCGTGTGGCGAGCCATACGGTTCCCTTGGCCCGGACGATCTCTTCCGGCCAGGAGGACATCCAGTCCGTGAAGCGCTCCGTATGGAACGGCCTTCGCCGTTCGTAGACGAATGAGGCGATTCCATATTCTTCGGTCTCGGGCGTATGGTGGTCCCGGCTCAGCTCCTGGATCCAGCCCGCGGAAGTGCTCGCTTCCTCAAAATCAAAAAGGCCGGTATTCAGAATAGCCCCCGGGTCGATGCGGCCCTGAACGGTACGGTAGATGCGGGCACGCGGCTGAAGCTTGCGCAGGACCCCTTCCAGCTCACGAAGCTCCTCTTCTCCCACAAGATCGCACTTGTTCAGGAGAAGCACATCGCAGAACTCGATCTGGGAGACCAGCAGGTCGACGACATCCCGGGTGTCGTCCTCCCCGGCAGCCTGCTGCCGCTCCAGCAGGGATTCCCCGCTTGTATAATCATGCCAGAAGCGGTAAGCGTCCACTACGGTGACCATCGTATCCAACCGGCAGGAACGGGACAGATCGATTCCGTGCTCTTCGTCGACGTAAGTGAACGTCTGCGCTACCGGCAGCGGCTCGCCGATCCCTGTCGATTCGATCAGGATGTAATCGAACCGCCCTTCCAGGGCCAGCAGCTCAACTTCGCGTAGAAGGTCTTCCCGCAGAGTACAGCAGATGCACCCGTTCGACATCTCGACGAGTTTCTCCTCTGTCCGGGACAGCCCTCCCCCGCCTTTGATGAGTTCCGCATCGATATTGACTTCGCCGAGGTCGTTCACGATGACCGCCACCCTCATTCCCTGCCGGTTGTTCAGCACATGGTTCAGCAATGTGGTCTTGCCGGACCCAAGATATCCGCTGAGGACGGTGACCGGAATGATGCCGCTGTTCTGTAGTTCCTTCATGTTTTCTCTCTCCTTTATAAGATCCGCGATCCCATTGAGGACAAAGCGGATTGAATCTGATTTAATAGTAATAATTACAAATAATCGCGAGCATGAATATCATAGATCATTATCTCGTTTTTGTAAATCGTATTTATTACTATTTAAACAATCGGAAGCCTTTTTTCCTCCAACGAAAAAAAGCCCCCGGCTCCCTGTTGCGGGAGCCGAAGGCTTTCTTCCTGATCTGATTTGGGCCGGATCTGAGCCGACCGGATCGTGAATCTGAAGCTTCGTTTTTTATCCGTTGAGCTTGAAACGGGACGCCGCCTGCGCCAATTCCTTGGACAGCGAATCGATCGCTTCCACCATGCCGGTCAGCTGCTGTACCATAACCGCCTGCTCCTGCATGGTCGCCGTCACCTCCTGCACGGAGGCCGACACTTCTTCCCCGGAAGCGGACAGGCTCTGCGCCGAATCCAGCACTTCCACCTTCGCCTGCTGGATACCGCCTACGGCACCGGCCATCTCTTCGATATGCTTCGCGATGTCCTGCACATGATTGAAGATCGTAGCGAACGCTTCCTGCGTCTGGCGTACGAAGGCGTCCTGCTGTACCGCAATGTCGTTGATTTGTCTTACGCTCGCATTGTTCTCCTGCACATAGCCGAGCGTACGCTGGATGATCGAATCGATCTCGGCGGACTGCCTGGAGCTCTGCTCGGCGAGCTTGCGGATCTCGTCGGCCACCACGGCGAAGCCGCGGCCGTGCTCACCGGCGCGTGCCGCCTCGATGGAGGCGTTAAGCGCGAGGAGGTTCGTCTGGTTCGCAATATCGGCGATCGCACCGGTAATGGCGCCAATGCTCTTCGAGCTTTCTTCAAGCTTGCCCGTCAGGCTGGAGATGTTGCCGACTTCCACTTCGTTCTTGTCATTGGTGGCGATGAGCTGCTCAATGACGTTCTTGTTCTGGCGGAACACGTCGATGATCCCATTTGCCCGTTCCTTGACGGACTCGGCCATCCGGCTGACGGCATTGATTTTGTCGCCGACATCCGTGAACCGGCCGACGATATGCTCGGTTTCATGGGACTGGGACTCCATCGCTCTTGCAATCTCCGAGCTTGTTGCCGAAGTATCGCCGAACACCCGGGCGGTCTGCCGCGAAGTGTGCTCCAGCTCTTTGGTGCTGTCGTTGAGGACTTCAATCGAACGGTTCATGTTACTCAGCAGCTCACGGTTGTTATCCACCATGGCATTGATGCTGTCGGCAAGCACCTTCATCTCTCCCTGGTAATCGCCCTTCGCCTGTACGGCCAGGTTGCCGGCCGCCAGCTCGCGGAAGACGGACGTGAGCTCGACGACCGGACGGGTTACCCGGCGCGAAAGCACGAAGCCGACCACGGAGGTAAGCACGAGCACGGCGAGGGAGACGACGGCCAGCTTCGTATAGAGCGAGCCGAGCGGCTTGCGGATATCGGTGTAATCGTTCTGTACCATAACGGTCCAGTTCGTCACCGGTATCTTCGTATGTCCTAGGAAGGCCGTGCCGCTGCCCGAAGCGATCTCCTCTTCACCGTAGGTGAGCTGCTCCGAGGCCGGGGCCGCTGCGATGTCCAGCAGCAGCTGCTGCTCCGGCTTCGTTTTCACGAGCGCCGGGTCGTGGGAGTGGGCCATGTAGGAGCCGCCGCGTTCCATAATGTAGACGAGCGCATTGTTGCCGAGATCCAGGCCGGCCAGATGCTTCGAGAAGTAAGCGGCGTAGACCGAGTTGCCGATGACGCCGATGACATTGCCCGCGTCGTCCTTGACCGGCACGGCGAAGACGACGATCTGCTCCTGCTTGGACTTCGAGATGAGCACGTCGGAGACGGAAAGCTTCCCTTTCATCGCTTCCACAAAGTAAGGACGGTCCGGAATCTTGAGGGCACCGGTCTCATCCTTCTCCGCGCTGCCCGCCACCAGTACTCCGTTACGGTCAACGACGAACAATTTTTCATGATCCTTGAGACTGGCGATGGAGCTGCGGAGTACCTTATGCGCTTTCACCATCAGCTCATTCTGAGGTGTAAAGAATTCAGCATCGCTCGGCGTGCGGTCTCTGAGCTGAAGCAGCTCCAGGAACAGGCTGTTCTTGGCTAAGAGCTCGGCGTGGGTAATCTCGCCCTGCACCAGGGAGTATACCGTTTCCCCGATCCGGTTCGAGTTCGCCGAGAGCTTGCCCTTGCTTTCCGCTACGATAAGATTACCGCCGTAGATATACGTCAGCGCACTGGAGATGACGAGGGACAGAATCACAAGCCCGATAATAATAAGGGGCAGACGCTTTTGCAGTGACATGGTTCTTTAGTCCTCCTGGCTACATAAGATGTTAGATTCTTGGTGCTTCAATAATATCGGCTGTCCAGGAGGATATCTTTATATTAAGTTAAACCTTCGAACCTTGTTGTCCGCTGTAAAAAGTTAGGCACCTCCGATCCAAAACCGGCGCACCACATTCCCGTTCTCCTCCGTATGTTCGGACTCGAAAACGCCCCCGTTCTTCACGATCACCCTCTCCGACGCTGTGTTCCCCCGGTCGCAGACCACAAGCACACGGCCGATGCCCCGCTCATGAGCCCGGTCCAGCGTAAGCCGCAGCAGCTCCGAAGCGCAGCCCCGGCCCCGGTCGGAGGGACGGATGCCGTATCCGATATGGCCTCCGCTGCGCAGTAGCTTCTCATTCAGGGAGTGGCGCAGGTTCGACGCCCCGACCACCCGTTCCGCCCCGTCCAGCAGCCAATAGGTCGAATGGGATACGAAATTCGGCGGCGCCAGCTCGGGCCGCTCTCCGTCTTCGAGAAACCGCAGCATATCGCCGTACGCATACGGGTCCCTTGCGATCACCCAAGGAACCATATCCTCTCCGCTCTCCCGCCACTCTTCATAGAAGGAAGTGTAAGCTTTCTTGTGCTCCCACGAAGGCCGCACCAGCTTGAGCATGCCCATCCTCTCTCCTCCCCAACTGTAAATTTCACCCATCTTATCATAGACCCTAAGCAAGAACAATCCCCTTCCCGCACCGGGGCGAGGCGGCACACCCGGCACCAGGATTCCCCGAGCTTAGCGGCAGCAGGAGGTTGAATTCGTTTACATAATCTTTAAGTCCCCCGCACAATCCCTTAAAATCCGTCTGATACACTGGGCGGTAGCACCACCCCGGTCTGGTTTGACGGGATCAAAGAACTTCTATCATACGGGAGGTATTCTACACTTGGACAAGAAGCTGCAAGGAATGAACCGCAGGGAATTCTTGAAGGCCGGCGGTGCCGGCACGCTCGCCCTGGCCCTCGGCTCGGCAGGACTGTTCTCCTTCGACGCCAAGGCCCTCGCCCAAGCGGACACCGAGGCGAAGCGATCTTTTGGCGGCTACGGTCCGCTGGTGAAGGACCCCGGCGGTCTGCTTGACCTGCCTGAGGGCTTCCAGTACCGGATTATTTCGGAGGAAGGGGGCAGGATGACGAACGGAACGGCGGTCCCCGGAGCCTTCGACGGCATGGCCGCTTTCCAGGGACGCCACAACTCCGTCGTGCTCGTGCGCAACCACGAACTGAGCTCTAACGCGAAGTATCCGGTCATCGGTAAGAACCCTTACGACAAGAATGCAGCCGGTGGAACCACCACCCTCGTGGTCGATGCGAACCGCAAGCTGGTCTCCGAGGTCGTCAGCTCTTCCGGAACGATCCGCAACTGTGCGGGAGGGGCGACGCCGTGGGGGACCTGGCTGACCTGTGAGGAGACGGCAAGCGGCGAGCACGGCTATGTCTTCGAGGTGAATCCGGACGATCCGGAGAACGAGCTGTCAAAGACGCCGATCCGCGACATGGGCTTCTTCTCCCACGAAGCCTGTGACGTCGATCCGGCAACCGGCATCGTCTACCTCACGGAAGACGCCTCCCCAAGCTTCCTGTACCGTTATATCCCGAATGACCGCCGGCAGCAGCCGGGGGCCCTGCAGAAGGGCGGTATCCTCCAGGCCGCCGCAATCGAGGAAAAGTCGAACACGGAAGCGGCCGTCTTCAAGCCGGGCCAGCAGTTCGCCGTCGTCTGGCGCGATCTGAACCCCGAAGAAGCGCAAGCCGATGCGATGAACAAGGGCTGTATCCGGTTCTCCCGGCTCGAGGGCTCCCACTTCGAAGGCGGCGTCTTCTGGTTCGACGACACGTCGGCCGGCGAGAAGAAGCTCGGGCGGATCTACCGCTACATCCCGTCCACGAACTCGCTGGAGCTCTTCTATGAGGCCTCCGATGCGAACCTGATGGAGATGCCGGATAATATCTGCATCACGCCGTGGGGCGATCTGTGGTTCGTCGAAGACGGCGGGGGTGCTGACCGCCTGCTCGGCATCACACCGGAGCGCGAGATCTATACGTTTGCCGCGAACCGGCTCAATAACTCCGAGCTGTGCGGCCCGACCTTCTCCCCGGACGGGAAGACGCTGTTCGTCAATATCCAGAGCCCCGGCATCACGTTCGCGATCTGGGGGCCGTTCGCCCGCAATAATCCGGGCCGCCGCCGGGTGATGAGCCACGCCGAGCCTCCGTCCTACTTTGCTCCGCAGATGACGGACAAGCTCATCGGCTTCGCCGAAGCCCAGGGCATCTCCCTGCTCGAAGCCGCTGCACTGCAGCGCCACGGGGTAACGATCTGATCCGGACTTGGTTTCGGATTCGGATTCGGATGGAAACGCACAACAAGTATCACAAAGATGAATCAGAACTATGAAACACCAAGGAGCACCCGCCGCGACGCTGACCGTCCGGCGGGTGCTTTGCTCTGCGGAAGCGGGAAACCGCGGGCCGTCCGGCAGCCAAGAGAATTCCAGCAGACGGATCCGGTTACGAGGCTTCCCTCGTCCGCCTATCCACTGCAGACCTGCTCCGGTTCTACGGCTTCAACCTATAAGTTCCGGCTACGCGGACCCGACTGCATCTTCGCTTGCAGACACAATTGCGATCACGGAGCTTCAACCCTGCTGCTCCATGCCGGTCCCCTCCCTTGTCCGGTAGCGGACTTCCGCGAGATTATCCAGCAGCTTTTCTTCCCCCAGCACCTGCTGACCGCTGCGGTCGAGCCGCAGCCGCCAGATTTCGTTGCTGCGGTACCGGCGACCTCCGCGCTCGAACAACCGGTGCTTCCTCTCCTCGACCCGGTAGACCCAAGCCTCCTCGGAGGAGCTCCGCAGCTCGCCGGCCAGATATTCATCCGTCAGCCACACCCGGAATTGATACTCCCTCTCCGTATCGTTGCGCAGACGAAGGTCGACATAGTTGTAGAACACGCTGGTCCCGCTGCCGAACGGGACGGTCCTCCTCTCATCCGGGAACAGGTCGAAGCTGTGATGATGACGCTCCGCCACGGTAAGAGACGAATGCAGCCCGAGCCAGAACAGCAGGTTGGCCAGCTGGCACAGCCCGCCGCCCGGCCCGCTGCGCACCTCGCCCCGGGAGAGCATGAGCCCTTCCGCATATCCGCGCTCGGGCGTTGTCCGCCCGATCCGGTCCCAGAACGAGAACGTCTCGCCGGGACGGAGGACGAGCCCGTCGATCAGCGGCAGACTGAGCCGAAGGTTCACGATCTTGTTCTCCTGCAGCTGCGGATCGGTGCCCGCCAGCCTCCTGCGGAGCACCGACCTGTGTCTGGCGGTTATGCTGGCCAAAGGCTCCTGCCGCTGCACCCGCGCGAAACGCACCCCGCTCCGCCGGTCCGCCCACCGGCGCGCCCACTGCAGCTGCCTCATGCGCACTTCATAGAGCCATGGAAAGGTTTTGCCGATGCGGTGTTTGATCATGTCCGTACACTCCTCCGTCAGCTCGTCTCCCAGCCGCAATATGGGGCCAAGCCGTATACCCTTATGGACGAGCGAGAGGGGCCGGCCGTTCCCTTCCAAGCCTCCAGGCGATTATGTTCCGTAATCGGCCTTGATCCGGGGATTGAGCCCGAGCAGACCGTCAATGAACCTCACCGGTTCTGCCGGCGAGATCAGGATGCTTCCCTGCTCGTGCACGATCTCCAGCCTGCGGAGCGAGAGGGCCGGGGCGGAGAGGGCCTGGTTCGTCCGCCGGACGAGGCGGATCGCGGCTACGGGAATCCGCCGCTTCACCGGACCTGACCGGATCAGGAGCTCGGCACCGCGCAGTTCATACCATGTGCCGTACCAGGCCCACAGGAAGAAGGCCGCGGCACCAAGAGGCAGCATACCTGCGGGCCACCAGCCGGTCGGGAAGCACATCCCGAATATCGCCAGAAGAACCAGGATCACAGTCCAGTGAACGGCTGCGAAGCGCTTGTCTTTATCGCTTCGGAAGCGTGTCATGGCGGCACCTCCTTTACCCCGCCTATTATAACATATAATTACATTTTTGGATTTAAAACAGAAAAAATCCATCCCCATGCTGTCATGGCAGCTGAGGACGGATGGGTTCAAAGGTGTTTTCATACCAGGGGGCAGCCTCACCGCTTCCCGTCAACATAGCGCCCGTAATCCGGAACGGCCACGCGCTCGAATTGGGCCGCCAGCTCCGCGAGCCCGGCTGTAAAAGCCTCTCCGGCCAGCGGCTCCCCGTGGCCCGTGACGGCTGTGCGGGGCTGCAGTGCCGCCAGCTTCCGCACCGATTCTCCTGCGGACGGCCAGTCCGGAGTGAAATACCTCGGCGGTCCGCTGAGCTGCTCCATCTGCGTCAGGACCTGGTACAGCTTGTCCTGACGGACGTTAACGAACGCGTCTCCCGCGACCAGGGCGCGGTCCGCGTCGCGGAAGAACGACACATGTCCCGGTGTATGGCCCGGTGTGTGAATCCAGCGCCAGCCCGGCAGCCCCGGTACGGTACCATCGGCCGGCAGCGGATGGACGTGCCCCTCCAGATTCACCGGCTCATTCGGGAACCAGCCCGCGATCTTGGCCAGCAGCCCGCCCTCCACGCCCGGATCGGCATCCGGGTAGCGCGAGCGCCCCGTGACGAACGGCAGCTCGGCCTCGTGGGCGTACACGGGCACCTGCCAATGCTGCGCCAGTTCGACCACGGCGCCTGCATGATCGAAGTGGCCGTGAGTCAACAGGATGGCCTGCGGCCGGGCCCCTGGGCCGAACCGGGCTTCGGCCTCGCCGATCAGCTCCTCCGCACTCCCGGGAAGTCCGGCGTCCATCAGCACCCAGCCGTCCCCGGGACGCTCCGGCGAACCGGCATAGACGACATTCACGATCTTGACGGTGTACGCGTAGAGATCCTTCAGCACCTCGGTGCCCTCCCCGCTGCGGACCGAGGTCATCGGCATCCGCGTATCCTTCATCGGATTATCCACTCTCCTGCACCTCCTGAATCGATTGTGCCCGTCCATATACCGGACAGATTCAATAAGTTATTACCCGGCTGGGCAGCCGCCGTATCTTCGGACTGCGCCGGGTCCCCCCCGTTCCGGCCTCTCGCCGGACCTGTCATTCCTTCCTATACTCTGCTCCAAGGAAGGCGAATCCATCCGTTCAAGGCTCGTCCCTGCCCTAGAAACAGAAGCCGGCGTCCGAAGGCCCTCACCCCGGGATCGCATCCCCGGAGTGAGGGCACCTGCTCCTGCAGCTTCCCGGGCTTATCGCCTGACCGGCGTCCGGAGCACCTTCATCGTATGGCGCACCACCCCGGCGAACTCCCGCTCCTCCCGGCGGCTCAGGCCGAACCGCCGGCCGGCTGCGAGCCCAACGGGCGCCGAAGGGATCACCTCATACCGCATGGCGGCTCCCCTGCCCATCCTGCGGGTCCAGGTAGGCACATAGTCGGCGCTGCGGATCCAGACAGTCCCGTCATCCTCCTTGACGATACGGGCGACGAAGATCAGGCCGCTGCGGGTCGCGGGCCGCTTCATCAGGGTTGGGGAGATGAAGTTGCCGAGGGAGTACAAGGCCGCCTGCTTCGGCGTCCGGAGGGCCGGCTGGATCACATGCGGATGCGAGCCGAGGACGAGATCCGCTCCGGCGGACAGCAGGCGCCGCATCAACCTCTTCTGAATGTTGACCGGCTCATGGGTATATTCCCGCCCCCAATGCGGACACACGACAAGCACATCCGTCAGGAGCCGCAGCGCCCGGATCTCCTGCACCATCCGGCTTTCGTCCAGCAGGCTGACGCACCATTCGCTCCCCTTCGGGATCGGTATCTTGTTGGTGCTCTTTGAGTAAGCGAGCACGCCGACCCGGATCCCGCGGATCTCACCGATCCAGGGCCGCTCCGCTTCCTCCGGCGTCCGGTAGGTGCCGGTATGCGACAGACCTGCCTCGTCCAGTACATCCAGTGTCCGCTGCAGCCCCTCCAGCCCCCGGTCCAGACAGTGGTTGTTCGCGGTGACGAGCAGATCGAAGCCCGCCTCCTTCAGGTCGGCAGCCAGTTCGTCCGGCGCATTGAATGTAAAAAAACCGGTAGCCGCCGACTTCCGCGTATAGCGTTCTTCCGGTCCGGCCAGCGGAATCTCTAGGTTGCCGATGGTCAGATCCGCCCTGCGCAGGATCGGGGCGACATGCCTCAGCAGCGGGGCGAAATTCTTCCGGATGCGGCCCGGCACGGAGGCGGAGGCAATGATCCGCTGGGAGATGAGAATGTCTCCGACGGCGGCAATGGTCAGCTCTGCCGGCATTCGATTCACATCCTTTGCTCCTGGGATACGTTATCCTATTCGAAGCCCGGCCGGAAGTCACCTCCGGCAATAGCCCGGTCTGCAGGCATGAGGTCAACGCCTATAGCGAGTTATCCTCTCTGATCTATGTACAAAAACCCCCGCCGTGGCCGGCGGGGGTAAAGTATAAGAGCGGTGATCCAGGACGCATTACTGCTTCAGCTTGAACAGCAGACGGTTCGCCGTGCCGGACTCGGTCTCGACCGATTCGTACACGTTGATCGTCAGCGGATACTGCAGCTGTTCGGTCTGCAGGTTGCTGAAGGTCAGGGTCTGACGGCCGCTGATCAGACGGTTCTCGCCCGTGAACCCGTGCGTTTCGGAGGCAACGACGCGGCCTTCCGTGTCGGCGAGCTCGAACTTCAGCTTGGAGAAGCCGGCGTCAACCATCACATCATCCGTTACGGTAAAGTCGAGGTCCATCGTCAGCTTGTAGGAGTACTGCAGCGTCGTGGAGCTGAACTGCGAGTTCAGCGTCCAGAAGCCGAGCTTCACATCGTAAGGGTACATCTTGTACGTTGTGCCGCCCTCTTCTTCCTTCTGCAGAGGCGCCTTGATCATCGCAATCTCGCTCACGTACGGCGCCGCCGCCTTCATGTCAGAGAGCTTGATCCCGAACGTTTCGCTCGTTTCGGACTTCGGCACGTTGAAGGAATAGGTCACCACGGAGGCTACGTTCGGCACCAGGGTGGCCGCAGCCGTCACTTGGCGGCTGCCCGTATAGGAAGCCCCGCCGGCTGTTGTCAGATCCGCCTGGAAGGACGGCAGAACGACCGGCTTCGTACCGCGGTTGAGCATCTTAAACTTCGCGACGACCGTCTGGAAGCCCTGCTCGGGATTCTCATGGCGATGCAGCTCGACCAGAGACACTTGCGTGTTCTCCCCGACAATCTGGTTCAGCGGATCGAAGGAAATCGGCGTCCCGCTCTTGTATTCCGGCAGCTTCGCCAGATCCACGCCCGATGTCTCCGGCAGCGACAGCTTAAGCCGAGGAACATCGAAGGAGACGGCTGCAGTGCCTTCGCCATAGGCGTCCGAAGTCAGGATGAGCAGTTCTTCCGGCTCCACGCCGTTATCCACGTTCACGGCATAGTGGACATAAGCCTTCTCGCCCGGCTCCAGCGCTTCCGGAGCCCCCTCCGTCCGTACGCCGGCGTACTGCTTGCCTCCGGCCAGCGCGTCCATCCGGAACTCCGGCAGCGACGCCCGCTTGTCCGTCGGGTTCTCGGCCAGCAGGGTGATGAGATAAGTCTGTCCTTTCTCGCTGAGCTGCTGCGACCAGCCCTGCGGCGTGTAGGTCAGCTTGGACGAGAGCGACGGAATCGTGAAGGCCGTTCCCCACGCCGCTGCCGGCGTATCGGCGCCCGGACGTCCGGCATCCGTTGCCGTCACGGGAATGCGGAGCAGCTCCGTCTCCAGCTTCGGATACACGTACTCGTCGACTTCCACGAAGGCCAGGGATGCGATATTGAAGTCTCCGCCGTCAACGGTGGAGAGGTAGACCAGCTCTACGGTTTCCCGGGCCTGGACCGCTTTCGCGTTCGAAGCGCTCGGTGTCAGCAGATACTCGACTCCGCCATCGGTCACCGCACGCAGCTCATATTCCGGCACGCGGGTTTTCTTCGCGGACGTGTTCGTCAGACGAACTACGGTTGCGATCTGGGTTCCGTCTTCGACCGTCTTGACGGCGGCGCTTTTGACTTCCGCCTGGATCGAACCGTTCAGGCTGTAGCCTGCCGATTCGACGGCTGCGGCGACGGCCCCCTGGACACCCCATACGGGGAACGTGCCCGAAGCGGCAATCGCAGTGGACAGGACTGCCGAAGTAACGATTTTGTGCCATGTTTTCATGTTGAAATCCTCCATTCAGTCTGGATGTGACTTGACCCTATGCGTGTGAAGTTATTTCTTCTCGGCAGCGGCTGCGGCCGGTGCTTCGGCGGATCCTGCAGCAGGCGTAGCGGAGGCGGCAGCCGTGGTTACGGTCTGCCCATCCTTCAGCTGCGCCATGCCCGAGGTGATGATCGTCTCGCCTTCCTTCAGCCCCTGGAGCACTTCCTGGTACACGTCCTTGACCCGTCCCGTCTTGATCGCGCGCTTCTCGGCCTTGTCGCCGTTCAGCACATAGACGAAGGCGTCGGAGCCTTCCCGGACGATGCTGAGCGTCGGTACAGCGACGACCGTCTCTTCCGCCTCGTCCGTCAGTTGGAGCAGCACCCGGCTGCCCGCCGCATAACTGCCCTGCGGGTTCACTGCCTGCAGCTCCATCGTGTAGGTCTTCGTCTGGGCGTTCACCACACCGCTCAGGAAGGTAATGACCGCCTTCTCCTTCAGATCAGGCTGGGCCGGAGCGTAGAAGGTCAGCTCCTTCTTGTTCTTGACGGCCGCGTAAGCCGACTCGGTGAGCTCGGTCTTGAACTTGACCGCTCCGCCGCTCTGCACCTGGCCTGCCGTGAAGTTCTGGGAGACCGTCATGCCCTTCTCTACAGTAAAGTCCGTAAGAATGCCGTCCGCCGGAGCCTTCACCTCATAGTTCTCGAGATCACGCTGCGCATCCGCGATCGCTATACGATTCGATTCGAGCTGGGACTCTTGTGACGCAAGCGAGTTCGTGGAATCCAGGGACTTCAGCTTGTCGTTCTGTATGCCCAGATCGCGTTCGGCGTTCGACACCGTCTCCTCCGACTGCTCCAGCTGGCGTTTGGTCACCAGGCCGTTATCGTAGTCGTTCATCATTTTGTTATGGTTCTTCTTCGCATCGTCGAGCGTCTGCTGTGCCTTCTCAATGGCATTCAGAAGCTCGGTCCGGGAGTTCTTCAGATCCTCCCTGGACTTATCAAGCGTCTGCTCGGCGCTTCGCAGAGCCACCTCATTCTTCTGCACCGCCGAAACGGCACTTCGGGAATCGATCCGGAAGAGCACTTCTCCGGCCTTCACCGCTTCCCCCTTGCTCTTCAGCACCTCAGTCACTTGGCCGCCGGCCTTCGTGATGACATCCAGCTTGACGCTGGCGACCACATCAGCCAGCTGCTCACGCGGATCGGCGACCAGATGCCGCTCCACCTTGGCTGTCTTCACCGGCTTCTGTTTCGTTTCTCCCTGCGCCGCCGGTGCGGCTGGGGCTCCCGGCGGCGAGCACGCAGCCGCCACCGAGGATGCCAGAAGAAGAATACCTAAGGTCTGGGCGTAACGCCGTTTAGAATTTCGATTGGATTGAAATACTGGATTCATGGGTTCGTTCCTCCTCACATTCCTGCCGAAGTCTGGGTGATATCCGGACCGGCGCCCTTATTTCTCGAGAAACGGCGTGCCAGCCGGGCTTTCATGGATTCGATCAGCTCGTAGACGATCGGCACGACGAACAGCGTCAGCAGCGTGGATGTCGTGAGTCCGCCGATGACCACTACGGCGAGGCCCTTGGAGATCATACCGCCGCTGTCGGAGAAGCCGAGAGCCAGCGGGAGCAGGGCGACGATCGTCGCGCCGGCGGTCATGATGATCGGTCGCAGCCGGACCATGCCGGCATCCAGCAGGGCGTGCCGGACGGTATACCCTTCGGCCCGCATCTGCTGCGCACGGTCAACCAGTACGATCGCGTTCGTGACCACGATCCCGATCAGCATCATGAAGCCGATCAGCGAGGTCACGTTGAGCGATTCTCCGCTGATGAACAGGCCGATCAGGCCGCCGATGGCCGCAAGCGGCAGAGAGAAGAGAATCGCGAACGGTGCGCTGGCATTCCCGAACGCCAGGACCATGATCAGGTACACCATGAATACCGCTACCCCCATAGCCATGAAGAGCTGGGAGAAGCTCTCGTTAATGTCCTCGGATACCCCTTTGACTTCGCGCGAAACCCCATCCGGCAGCTCCAATTGATTCAGCTCACTGGAGACGCGGGCGGCTATGCCGCTTTTATCGGTCGAATTGATCTTCGCCGTAACACTTACGAGCTGCTCTTGTGCTTCCCGCTGGATGCTCATCGGAGCTTCGACTTCACGGATTTTGGCAATCTCGTTCAGATATACCGTTGTGCCGGAAGAGCCCTTGAGCGGCATGATGCCGAGTTTCTCCAGCGAGTTCTTGTCATCTCCCGCAAGGGATACGCTGGTGGTGTAGGTGATGTTGTCCAGCTTGATGTCGCCAAGCTCCTGCTCGGCAATCCAGGCGCTGGCACTCTGCCGGACAGCCGCAGCGCTGAGACCGTAGGCTCTGGCTTTGCGCTGGTCGACCGTGATCTCCACCTGCGTCTTGGAATCACTGATGCTGTCTTCGATCTCGGAGAGCTCCGGATACGTTTCGAGCTTCTCGCGGATGACGGCCAAGGCCTGCTCCAGCTGGTCTTGATCATCCCCTTTCAGCGAGTACGAGAAGTCCGTCGTGGAGATGCCTCCTCCTCCGCCCAAAGCGCGGGGTTCGACTTCGGAACCGGCCGGAAGCTCGTTGAGAATAAGTTCTTTGTATTCATCTCTGACTTGATCCGGATCGGCGTTCGGGGAGACCTCTACATAAATCTCCGCCTTGTAAGGCACCTGGTCGTCTTCGCCGCCGTAGCCGACAAGCGACTCAATGTAAGTGAACAGCGGTCCGCCCTGGCTGTCCTTCGCCTCCTGCATCATGACTTCGAGTTCCTTGGTCTTCGCATCCATCGCATTCATCGAAGTATCATATGGCAGCTTCAGCTGGTAATACATCGTCCGGGCCGTCGTTCCCGACGGGACGAACGATACGGCCAGATTCGGCACGATGGCCGCAATCGATACGACCAGGAGCAGCAGGGAAGCCAGCAGCGTCTTGATCCGGTTGTTCAGGCTCCAGTGCAGCATGCGCTCGTAGGTATTCATGATCCGGCCCTTCGGCACTTCGTCATGGCCGTGTCCCGCACCCAATTTGGAGTCGCGCAGCACCAGCAGCTTGGCCAGCATAGGAATGACCGTCACCGCAACAACCAGGGAAGTCATCAGGGCGACGACAAGCGTAATGGCGAACGGACGGAAAATCTCGCCCACAATCCCGCTGACCAGACCGATCGGTGCGAATACACCGCAGGTGGCTATCGTCGAGGAGGTAATCGCCATCGCCACCTGCGATGTGGCCTTCAGAATAACCGATTCTCCCCGTTCATGCGCCTTCTGTAGCTCTGTATAAATATTCTCGATAACTACGATACTATCGTCAACGACCCGTCCTACCGCGATGAATATACCGCCGAGGGTCATCGTATTCAGTGTGATATCCAGCTGCATCATCAGCAGCAGGGTGACGAGAATCGAAAGCGGAATCGAGACGAGAACGATCAGCGTCATACGCAGGTTTCTCAGGAACAGCAGAATCATGACGGCGGCCAATACCGCGCCGATAATCCCTTCCTTCACAAGACCGTGGATCGATTTCTCCACTTCATCCGCGCTGTCATACACGAGCTTGAATTCCACGCCGGGCATGGTCGTCTTCCACTGCTCGATGTACCCCTCCACATCGGCCGAGAAATCCACCGCGTTCGCAGAGCTTGTTTTATACAACTGAATACCGAGTGCCGGGTGTCCGTCCAGCCTTGCCACGAACTCCGATTCCATCACGGCCTGCACTTTGGCAATCTGTCCGAGCAGCAATGGGGCGCCGCTCTCCGTCGTGATCTCCAGCTCCTGCAGGGCATAGACGCTGGTCACGTCCGCGGTAATCCGGGCCATTTTCTCGTTGCCGCTCAACTCTACCGTACCGATCGGACCGTTATTCAAGGCGCTTTGAATCGCCTCCGTGACCCCCGATGGGGTCAACCCGTAGGCAGACAGTGCGTCGGCGTCCAGTTCGATGTCCATCTTCGTCTCACGCGTACCGACCGAGTCGATATGGTCGACGCCCGCAATCCCTTCGAAGGCCGGTTCGATCTGGTCTTCGTAGATCCGGTCCAGCTCCGTCTGGCTCATGCCGTCCTTGGCGTAGATGGCCAGGTAATAAGCGGGCTGCGACGAGAACCCAAAGGTGGAGACCTTCGGATTGGCGGAGCTTGGAAGATTCAGCTCCTGCATGAGGCTCTCGACGTCCTGCTTTTTCTTGTCGACGTCCACGCCTTGCTTGAACTCGAGGATCACGGAGGACATGCTGTCGCTCGAGGTGGATGTCATGTTATTGAGGTCTTCCATATTGCCGACCTTATCCTCAATCGGCTTCGTTATCTCCTCCATTACATCTTCAGGCGCCGCCTGATATGTAGTGGTCACCATTACGTACGGGAACGAGATGTCCGGGAAGTTCTCGATTTTCAGCTTGAAGGCCGCATACAGCCCGCCGCCGAACAGCATGGCGATGATGATCATCAAGGCCGCCACATTTTTCATGGAAAACCGGGTCAAACTGTTCACTATGGCCCCTCCTGTTCAGGTTTGTCTCTAGGATAATCATAAATTACAGCATGAATATGAACGGAGCATGAACGAAGAGAGGACATTTTTTGTCATCTTTACCCATAATCCGACACGAACGCCAGAGCGGAGCGGCCAGAAAAAAAGCCTTCAGCATCCTCCCGGATCCGAAGGCTTTTCGCGCTGCAGGTCAAGCGCATTCCAACGTTCACTCTTCCAGCATCTCGTACATGATCTGCAGCTCCTTGCTCAGGGTGGACGTCACCTTGATCTCCTGGTCCGACAGGATTTCGGCCGCCGTCCGCCCGGCCGCCAAGGAATCATAGAACTGTTTATCCCACACTTCATGGGCTCTGCTGTCCAGCGGGGTCACCCAGGCCGGCGGCACACGGTCATAGTACTCACGCCCCTTCAGGCTCTCCAGATACGGCGCTTCTTCTTTCATGGAGTGCTGAATATAATCCCAGGACGCCTGCTTGCTCCGGCTGTATTTGGAGATCAGGAAGGAGGCTCCGCCCTGGCTGCCGTATACCCCGAGCGGCAGACGGGTCATTCTCCATTGTGCCGCATGCTCGGGATCCCATTCCTTGAGCAGGTTGGCCGCCCATTCGCCCATGAACAGCATGACGATCTCGCCCTTGCGGATCGCTTCCCTTCCGTTCTCGTCCCAGATATTCAGCTTCCGGGCCAGACCGCTCTTCTCCACGGTGCGCGCCATCTCCGCCGCCTCGGCCATCATCGGACCGCTGCGCTGGTACTGGCGGTCCGGGCCGAAGAAGCTTCGTCCTGTGGCTGCCACATAGACCGGGTCGCCGGGTGTGTTGAAGATCCAGTGACCGGCGGCGCGCAGTCCCGCCGCCATGTCGAGCCAGCGCCTCGGGTCCTCGAGGTAAGCGGCAAGCGCTTCAGGCTCGACGGGATATCCGTAGCCGGCCAGAATATCTTCCCGGTAGAAGGTTAAGGCCATGGGAAAATCTTTCGGAACGGCGATCAGCCGGCTGCCGTCCAGCGAACGGAATCCGTCCAGCTTGAGCCCCGGGAACCCGGCGTGCCGGGTTTCGGCCTCGTACGGAGGCCTGCTCAGATCCTCGAAGACATCCATCGCGTTAACCTCGGCGATCATTCCGTTATCCATGATGATAATATCGGGCGGGTTCTCGGAAGCCAGGATGTCCAGGAACACATCGCTGCGGGCCTTGATCCATTCGACTTCCGTTTCGGGGTGAAGCCGTCGAAACGAATCGGTCACCTGCTTCTGCTCATCATAGGAGGCCAGAATCCGCACCTTCCGGTTGTCCTGGGCTGGTTCGGCATCCCCGTACGCAGACTTCCCCTCTTCCCCGGCAGGGCTCCCGGGCGGCATGTCGCAGCCGGAGAACAGCAGGACGGCGGCGAGCAGCATACTTAACCAATAACGGCGCATCACGCCGTCCCCCCTTTCTTCCGCTGGCCTTCGAGCAGCCTGGCGAGTTCCTCCGGCGGCATCGGCCTGCTGTAATGGAAGCCCTGCTGAAGCCGGCATTCCAGCTCCAGAAGCGCCCCTTTCTGCGCCTCATCTTCGATGCCTTCGGCAACGACGATCCATTCCTTATCCTTGGCCAGAGAAAGAATCGTCTTGACGATGGCCAAGTCCTGACCCATCTCCCGAATGAACGCACGATCGATCTTGAACCCGACCACGGGAAGCTTGCTCAGCATCGCCAGGGAGGAATACCCCGTGCCGAAGTCGTCCACCCAGACACGGACCCCCATCTCCCGCAGGAGGGTCAGGTCATGGATGACACGCTCCGTCTTCTTGGAGAACACCTCTTCGGTGATCTCCAGATTCAGATATTCAGGTGGCAGTCCGGTTTCCTCCAGCACCTTCCCGATATAATCAACGACATTATTGTGCGTGAGCTGGGTCGGGGACAGGTTAACCCCGATGCCGAACAGGGGCAGCCCCTGCGCAAGCCAGCGTGCGCCCTGCCCGCAGGCTTCACGAAGCACCCATTCCCCAAGCGTGCCGATGAGCCCGCTGCTCTCCGCAATCCCGATGAACTGCAGGGGCGGGATCGGCCCGAGCTCCGGATGATCCCAGCGCAGCAGCGCTTCCGCTCCGACCACTCTTTCGTCGACGGCATCCACAATCGGCTGATAATGCAGGTGCAGCTCCCCCCGCTCGATCGCCCGCCGGAGGTCGAATTCGATGCGCATGTTCTCGGAGATCGAGCCTGCGATCTGTCCCGAGAAGAAGCGGTAGGCGTTGCCTCCCTCCTCCTTGGCAAGATACATGGCGGCATCGGCATTCTTGACCACCGTCTCGGGATCACTGCCGTCCTGCGGAGACAGGGCGGCGCCGATGCTGCCTGCGACGAACAGCTCATGCTCTCCCACCTGGAAGGCTTCAACGAGTCCGCGGAGCACCTTTTTGGACATCTCGCAGACTTCCGCGCTGTCCGTATCCTGCACCACGATGACGAACTCGTCGCCGCCCAGCCGGGCAATGAAGGCCCGGCCGCCCACTATCCCGGTCAGCCGGGCGGCCACCTCCTGCAGCAGCCCGTCCCCGACGGCATGGCCGAGCGTATCGTTGATCTGCTTGAACCGGTCAAGGTCGATGAACAGGACCGCCGTCGTTCCGGCCGCTTCCGTCTCCGGCCCCAGCAGCTCCTGCAGGTGCTCGTTGAAGTGCCGGCGGTTCGGCAGACCGGTCAGCGCGTCATAGTAGGCCTGCGCCTTGGTTTCGCGCAGCATCACGCTCAGCTGCTCCGTCAGCTCCTGAAAGTTGCCGAGCAGGGTCTGGATCTCGCTGATCCGCGACGGGGGCATCCAGGCGATCCGGCGGTTCTCCTTAAGCCTGCCGGGCACGTCGCGTGTAAGCTCGGCCAACCGGATCGTCGGCCCCAGCACGAAGCGGTGGATGAAGAGTGCGAAGACCCCGATGACGAGGGTCGTGAAGATAACCGCGACGGATTGGCTCAGGTAATAGCCCAGAACTTCCTCCTTATGCTGAACCGTCGACATTTTCATATAGAGCTTGAAGGGAGGCAGCGGGACTTCCGCCACCACAGCCATGCGCTGCCACTGGTTCCCCGGGATATCGAGCAGCCGGGCAGGCGTCCTCCACTCGTACAAGGCGGGCGTCAGCGGACGCCACTCGGTACGTCGCATCCAGTCAGACTCCGCTCCGAGAGAGCCCCGCCCATAGGTGACGATGACCTCTCCCCGGGGACCGATCAGGAGTCCTTCATCCGAGATCCATTGGGAGGCGGTGACGGCGAGCTCCCGGAAATAACCGGCCTGAATCAGCGAATGCAGCTTGAGTGCCCGCACCTGCTCCGGACTCCAGGATGCATAGGATTTGCTAAGGGATGCTGTCAGTCCCGCCGCCTCCTCCTGAAGCTCGGCCTCCAGATTGGACTGCGCGTTTTTGCCCGTATTCACCATGAAGAGGAACGAAGAGCCGATGACGCTGAACAAAGTGAGATGAAGCAGGAGCCGGGAGAGCTGTACTCCGGTCCGCCCTCCTGCCTTCGCCTGCTTCCGCAGATGAGGCAGATAGGTCCAGATCAGGTCCGCCATCAGCGCATTGAACAGGCGGCTGACGAGCAGCGTGACCGTATACAGTCCGATCTCCGCCCCAAGCGTCCCGAAACGGATGTAATACATAACAAGCAGCAGCGGGATGCCAAACAGTCCCCAGAACAGGGCGGCGGCCGGCAGCACACTTCGCAAGCGGGTGCGCAGAAGGAGAAAGACCGCCCCGATCTCAACCGTGTTCACGAGAGAAGACAGCAGCGGTTCGTGAAGAAACGCCGATGCCGACACGTGCACAGCCGTCACCTGAAGGGCCGTAAGTGCCGCTCCGAACCTCCGCAGGGTGATCAGGAAGAAAAAAGAGGCGAACACCATCTCCGTCCCCAGCACAAGCTTGACCGGCAGAAAGTAGCATAAGAAAGCAAGAAACGTAAACGAAGTATAAATAAGAACGGAACCCTTTCTGCCGGCAGCCTCAGGCACAGCCATGACCCCCCTCCTTTCCTGACCCGTCCCGGACCCATTCGGACTTACTGCACTTCGATGATTCTCGCCGCATCATCCCAGAACAGGTTTTCTTTCCAATTCGTAGTAAAATAAGAGAATTTCACGATATATTTTCCCCTCATTTGCGGCTTCCATGTAAAGGATACCGTCAGAGGTTCGCCCGGCTTCAGTGTCTTCTCGTTGTATATGCGCTGCTCTACTTTATTGCCCTCGGCGTCGTTGATCTCGACGTCGATAACGCCCTTATAGACCGATGCCCCGTTGAGAGATAGGATCGTCCCTTCGATCGTCAGCGGCCGGCGCGCCTTCGGCGCGGTTCTCGGCAGCACCGAGACCTTGCGCTGGTACCCGGGCTCCGGCTTAACCGCCTTGGCGGACACGGTAATCTCGGCCGTCGTGCCCTTCGGCCAGAACTCCAGGATGATCTTCGTCTCGCTGCCCGGCGGCCGACCGTTCAGGATCTCTTTGCTGAGGATGACATGCTCCGCGTCCATCACAAAATCTCCGCGGTTGACATAGCCCTGGGCCCACTCGTCCTTGACCGGCCTGCCGGTGGCCGCATCGACCATCCGGACGGTCGCCAGCTTCGTTCCGTTGTACTGCACCGGGATCTTCAGGTTCTCCTTAAGGGCGCCCGCCGGGATCGTAAGCTTCGTGTCCTGCAGCACCGGCTGGGCAAAGCGGATCAGGTTCAGCGGCTGGTCCGCGCCTTCGGAGAACCGGAAGCGCAGCGTTTCCTTGGCTCCCGCTTCCCCTCGGGCTGGAAGCAGCTTCGCAATGAATCCGCCGTAGAGCGTCATTTCGGTCCGCTCTTCATTCATGACGTAGTCCCGGCCTTCGACCAGCCGGTAATAGCCGTGATAAATACCGGTCAGCTCATTGCCCCCGAGCTCCAGAGGCAGCACGAGATCTCCGGGTTCCTTCCCCTGCGGGAAATAAGCGTCCCTCATCCCGATGAACGAGTTGATCTCGCCAAGGCCTGCCCGGACGATCACGTCCTTGGCCGTTTCGTCGCGCCACACCCGCGCTTTGCGGTCGTAATTATCCAGGCCGTTGTCCCAATACATGGGGACGAAGCCGTACTTGTAGGAAGCGCGGACCACCGCGTTAAAATAATAGCTCTTCGCGTAAGCTTCCGGATCCACGAATGTCCCGAATTCACCCAGCAGCACGGGGATGCCTTTGCGAACGAAGGTATCATATACCGGCTTGAAGTACCGGGTCAGCTCCGCCTTGTCTTCCGGCGTTCCCCAGGCTGTATGTCCCCACGAGTTGCTGATGAACGGATATGGGGTATAGTAATGAAATGTCGCCATGAGATACGGGTCGTCCGGCACTTCAAGATGGGCCACCGCTTTCTCGCTGTTGTCCATTTCCGCCCCAATGACGACAATCCGGCTCGCATTGCTGCCGCCCGAGGTCCGGATCGCCTTCAGCATGCGGTGGTTCATCGCGTTAAGCTCCTCCGGCGTCAGGTGATGCCTCGCTTCCGGATAGTCCGGGTCCGTCGGCGCCTCAATCTTCGGTTCCCATTCCCCGTTGTTGGGCTCGTTCAGGACCTCGAATAGCAGCTTCTCGCTCTTGTCCTTGAACCGCCCGGCGATCTGCTTCCAGACCTTCTCCAGCTTGTCCATATTGCGGTTGTAATCGTCGACGTACAGGCCGGTGACCGGATCGACCGCCATCTTCGTCACCCAGTTGCCGTTGTCGTGGTGCACGTTCAGGACCGTGTAGAGCCCCCGCTCGAGTGCCCAGTCCACAACCTCCTCCACCCGGTCAAGCCGGGCGGGATCGATGATATAATCCGGGGCGGGTCCGATCTTGCTGTCCCAGGTCACGGGAATCCGGACACTGCGGAAGCCCGCCGCCCGGATATCTTCAAATATCGTTTCCTCCGCCGGAGGGTTGTTCCAGGAGCCCTCATCCGGGTAAGCATCCAGCGTGTTGCCGAGATTCCAACCGGGCGACATCGCCTTGGCCGCCTGAACCGCGGTGACGGCCCGGAAGGCGTTCACCTGTGAAGTGCCGGGGGCCGCCTCCTCCGCATACCCCGCCGCCCCGGCAGAGGTAAGCAGAAGCAGTGCGGACATCAGGGCGGCAAGGGGGACAAAGGGTTTGCGCAGCATGGCAGCCATCCTCTCGATCTGGAATGTGACGGGGCAGGAGCGGGCCGGATGAGCCGCAGGGCTCTGCCCTGTCTCCCCGGCCTCCCCAGGCCGCCGTCGTCAGTATGGGTAAATCCGGTTGAGCAGCACGGCGGCTTCCGCCCGGCTCATCTCCGCTTCGGGACGCAGCAGGCCGCCGGCCCCCTCGATCAGACCGGCCCCGTACAGGGCCGACACCGCCGGTACGGCATAGCCCGCGAGGTCTTCCGCGTCGCGGAAGACGCCGGAGGGCAGGCTGTCCGCCGCCCCGGCATGAAGCCGGCCGGCCCGCTCCAGCGCCCGCTCCGTCAGGACGATGACGTCCTGGCGGGAGACCGGTGCATCCGGCGCGAACAGGCCGCCGCCGATGCCCCCGGCGATACCGAGCCTTGCAGCTGCCGCAATCGCCTGGTAATGCGGACTCGACGGGTCCACGTCGCGGAAGTCCGCTTCAGCGGGCAGTCCGGCGAGGTCCAGCGTGCGGACCAGCAGCGAGACGAACTCGGCCCGGGTCACTCCCCTGCCGGGAGCGAACTCCGCAGGACCGGTGCCCTGGACGATGCCGCGCGAAGCGAGCAGCTCCACGGCCTCCTGCGCCCAGCCGTAGCCGGCCAGGTCTCCGAAGGTGCGGCTGCCCCAGGCCACCGCATACCGGCTGAAATGGCCGGCGGAGAAGATCATGCGCCCGCCGGTGCGGTCATAGCGGCCGCTCGGCACGGGCTCGGCCTCCCCGTCCTCGCCCAGGTAGAGAATAACCAGGCGCTCGGGATGCTCGAGCTCTTCATCGGTCGGCGCGTAGTCCGGAGACACGAGGACCCGTTTCTCCCTGCTCTCCCAAGGGAGAATGACGCCGTCCGCCTCCAGGTGAATGTCGAGCACGGTGCGGCCGCCTACCTGCTCGCGGGCCGTTTTCTTCATATCCGCGGTGTCCGACCTGCGAATCACGAGACGTATTGCTGCAGCGCCGTTCAGCTGATCCGGGTTAAGCAGATCTGCCGGCAGCACGACTCTGCCAAGGTCCGTGGTGACGGAGAGTTCCGCATCCGGGTAGGCTCCCGACACGGCCCCTGCCGGCAGCTTGACCGCATAGCCGGTCACGCCGCTCATGTACGGAACCTTGATGTGCATGACGGGGCGCTGACCGGGCCCCGGTGCTGCGGCTTTGTAGCCCTCTTTGAGAGCGCCGGGTTGAACGTTGACGACAGCCAGCAGGGCGTCCGCGGGGTCCACCGCCGGCTTGAGGGCAGGCAGCGTGTAGGTGCCGGCCGCTCCGTTCGGATACAGCGACGATGCCGCCGGGACGACCGGTGCGGCGATCGGGGCCTCGGGCTCCTCCGGCATTCCTGCGGAGCCGGAGCCCGAACCCGAGCCGGAGGAACCGCTGCTGCGGCTGCCTTCGACGGTGAACTGCAGCGTCGCCGGCAGATCGATCCCCTGCGCCGTGCCCTGCACCGGATTCGGGTAGCCCCAGGAGGAGAAGGTCACGGCGTCCCACGCAACGGGAACCTGCTCCGTCGTGCCGTCATTGTATACAGCCTCGGCCGTGGCCGGCAGCTCCGGCAGCTGCGGAAGCTGCTGAGCCTGCACGGGGAGCTTCGTCCCGAAACGGACCACCTCCCGGCTCGCTTCGGACGCCAATCGCACATCGCTCAGCCATACGGTCAGCGGGGCCGCACCGGTGCCCGTATCCGACGTAAACGTGACGGCCGTGCTTTCTTTCAGCCTGTGGGCGCTAGAGACGGGTACAAGCCGCTTCAGCGGAATCGACACCTGGCGCCAGCCCGTCGTCACTGCAGCCACATCGGAGAGCTTCACAGTCCCAAGTGCTCCGGCCCGGTCCGTGAGAACGACGGAGAACGATTCTCCGCCGGCAAGGCCCTTGATCATAAAATCCAGGCTGCCGCGTTCGTACAGAGCTTCCAGATTCACCGGATTCCAGTTGTCCATGGTGAGTCCCGTACCCCAGTACCCCCAGTTGGGGCCGGGAATACGGGTGACCTGCAGCCGGTATGCCGGCAGCCCGCCGAAGGTGACCTGCGGGTCGACCGGCAGGGTCATGACCGGGTTGCCCTGTTCATTGGTGACCGGCATGCCTTGGTCATCTAGCGCCTGTTCCATACCCAGGGAGAAATGCCCCTCGGCACTCGCCCATTGGGCTTTTTTCTTATCAAGAAAAATGACATGAGGCTCATCCGAAAGTGCACGGACTACGGTCACCTCCGCGGTTACCGGTACGGGGCCTGTGTCCTGCAGGATCGTCCCCCGGACGGTATAGCGGCCGCGGACCCGATACCCGTCGCCAGCCTCCCAGCTGACGTTGGCCGTGCCTGTCGTTCCATTTTCGTAAGTGACCGGCACTTCTTGAGGCAGTTCGGGTGGGAGGCCCGCCACGGTTACGGCCTTAACCGGATCGACACTGGCGATCTCAAGCTCTGCCGCAGGGTTCTGCGTGAACTTGATCCGGTTCAGCCATACGCTCATCTCTCCCTGGGTCGATGCGTTCTCCAGTACCACTTTGTCAATGATACTGAGATCCAGATCCGGAGCCTGCTCCGTGAACCGGCTGAGGGGGATGCGGATCAGAGACCAGTCCGTGGTGACGGTCTGGGCCAGCCCGCTAAGGGACAAGACCGATTTCACGTCATTGGTGTCCATGATGCCGATGACGAAGTCCTCGCCTCCGGCCGCTCCTTTGACATAAAACTCGAGGGTGCCTTCCCGGAAAGCCTCCAAGGAATAACTCGTCCAGCCATCGGCCGCAAGCACTCCGTTCCAGTAGCCCCAGTTCGGGTCGGCAAGCTTCGTGACAGCGATCTTGTAGGAAGGCTGCCCGTTATAGGTGCCCTCCACCGTACTGTCGACCGGCAGGGAGCTCGTGCTGACCAGGTCCGTTTCAAGCTTCAGGTTGCCGCCCGAGCCGAAATATTGATCGGTTCGCACCCCTTCAAACACCACATGCTCCTGCTGGCCGGACGAAGGTACTGTCTCGGGCGAGGGGGTTTCCACTGCCGGCGGAGTCTCTTGTGCCGGCTGCGGCTCCTCCGAGCCGGTCCCTTGGTCCGCCTCCGTGCCAACCGTTACCTCGGCTGTGGGCTGCACGGATACTCCGGCCACATGGCCCTGCACCGTGAAGGCGCCCGCCGCCGAGCCGTCCGGAACGCCGCTCCAGGTCACGGGCACCTCGGTCGTCGTGCTGTCGCTGTACACGGCTGTCACAACGGATGGCATGGCCGGTACCGTCCCCTGCGGAGCGGTCAGAATAAGCGGTTCATATCCGGTAATGTACCGGGAGGTGAATTTCATATCGCTGAGCCACAGCGTGTTCAGATCCTCCCCGTTGACTTTAGTGATCAGCAGCGTATTCCATGCCGAGGCCGGGAAGCTGCCGATCTGCGGGAACTGGGCGAGCGGAATCGTCACATGGTTCCAAGAGGCGGAAGCCTCCGCCGGTACGGAGCCCGTCTCGGCAGCCGGTGAGCGTCCGTCCGACAACGAGAATTGGAGCAGCTCCCCGCCCCTGCTGCCCTTCAGCTCAAACTCCAGCGCTCCGTACGGGATATAGCCGCTGATATCGCGCGTTGTCCACTGCAGCGTCATCCCGATGCCCCACCAGCCTCCGGACACATTCGTCACCCGGTGTGCGGGATGTCCGTTGAAAGCAACCGATGCGTCGAACGGCAGCAGATCGTTCTCCTTCTGTACTTCTACGCCCCAGTGGCTCGTATTGGGGTTCTCTCCGAAGAACACCAGATCAGGTAAAGGCTGCGCCGAAGCCGAAAGAGACAGCGGAACAGCCCCCGCCAACACGATAGCAGTGCACAACAGGAGCTTGATCATATATGTAAACCGCTTAACCCGTGAGGAAGCCGTGGAATTCATTGGAAATCACCCTTAATTTTAAGATATTCAACGACATGTTTCTTTTTATATCGACAAAAAGATCCTTCGCCATTATAGCAAAGGACCTGACATGAGGGTGTGATTGTTGTAACCGTAATTGCTAATCCCGCCGCTTAAGCAGTACATAAGGCAGCGTCACCGTGAATTCCGTCCCTTCTCCCGGCCTGCTCTCCACTGCGATCGTCCCCCCGTGCAGCTCAATGATCTTCTTCACAATGGACAGACCGAGGCCGCTGCCCCCGTTCGCACTCGTCCTGGAACGGTCCGCTTTATAGAAGCGCCTGAAGATGTGCGCCAGGTCTTCCTCGGAGATGCCGATCCCCGTATCGCTTACCTTGACCTGGACCTTGTCCACGCCGGTCTTTATTGCTATCCGGACCGTGCCGCTCTCCGGCGTGAACTTCAGTGCATTGCCGATGAGGTTAAGCCATACCTGGCTCAGCTGATCGGGGTCCCCCTGTACCTTGACCGAAGGAAGATCGAGATCCAGCTCGATGTCCTTCGCCGACCAGATCGGCTCCATCGTCAGAATCACGTTGCGAAGCTGTTCGTCGAGATCATACGTCTGGGGATGAAACGGATGGTGCTCGGATTCCAGGGAGGCGAGCTTGAGCAGGTTCTCGCTGAGCCGGGAGAGCCGCTGAGCTTCCGCTTCGATGATACGCAGATATTCCTTCCGTTCCTCTTCAGGCATCTGCCGCTGCTGCAGCACCTTCGAAAATCCGGCGATCGACGTGAGGGGCGACTGAATCTCATGCGAGACATTGGAGACAAAATCCTGCCGCATGCGCTCCATCTGCTTCAGTTCGCCGGCCATCTCCGTAAAGCTGACCGCAAGCTCACCGAGCTCGTCCCGCCGCCTTTTCCAGTCAAGCGAAATGTTAAAGTCGCCCTTGGCGATTCTCCGGGAGGCCCTCGTCATGAGCTTCAGCGGATTGACCAGATACCGGGCTCCGATCAGGATGAAGAAGGAGCCGGCGACCAGCTCGATGGCAAGCGCCGTGATCATCGCATTCCGGATATTTAAAGCCATCTTGGGCGCCGCGGGTTGAACAAAGAGCGCATATTGACGGCCGTCGATCTCCATCGGGTACCCCAGCAGGGCGCCCTCATCTCCCCCTTCTTCCAGCACACTGTAATGAACCCCGCCGGCCAGCACCTGCTTCACGGCCTCCTGATCTACGGACCGTTTATTTTTCACATTCCGGTAGCCGAACTCCCGGAACCCACCTTCGGCATCGATCAGGGAGACGTAGAACGGCCGGGTCAGCACCCGGGCCTCCAGGTATTGATTAATATCCATGCCGTTTGTCATCTGATACGTATCGATGAGATCCAGGGCAACGAAATGCAGGTCTTCTTTCATGTTATTCCAGATGCGCTCCGCAAAGAGAAGCCCCGTAGCGTAAAACGCAATGAACAGGCCGAGGATGACGGAAACCAGGAAAGCGAGAACAATCCGGGTATACAGGGAGCCCCTCATGCCTTGACCTCAAGCTTGTACCCGAGGCCGCGGATCGTTTTGATCACGAAGCCTTCCTCTTCCCCCTTGAAGCGCTCCCTAAGCCGCTTGATATGCACATCCACGGTGCGGTCGTCCCCCTCGTAGTCCAGCCCCCAGATCCCCTCGATGAGCTGATTGCGGGTGAGGATCTGGTTAGGGTGACTTGCCAGCATGTGAAGCAGCTCGAACTCCTTGAGCGGCAGCGTCAGATGCTCCTGCCCGCGGATCACTTCATAACCCTTCTTGTCGAGCTCGACCCTTCCCAGCTGAATGCGGTCGGACCCGGCGAGCTTATAGCGCCTCAGGAGCGACTTGACCCGCATGATGAGCTCCCGCGGATCGAACGGCTTGACGAGATAATCGTCGGCGCCGAGCTGGAAGCCTTCGACCTTGTCTCCCGTCTCTCCTTTGGCCGTCACCATCAGCACGGGCAGGTCGTTATATTTGCGGCGGATCTGCCGGCACAGCTCGAACCCGTCCATGCGGGGCATCATGACGTCAAGCACGACCAGGTGCACCTGCACCTCTTCCAGACAGTGGAGCGCGGCTTGTCCGTCGCCCGCTTCGATCAGGCGGTAGCCCTCTTCCCGCAGGCTGAGCTTCATCAGTTCGCGGATATGGTTGTCGTCGTCTACTAACAGAATCGTGATCACAGGGCACAGCCTCCGTAAGTCATTGGTATCGTTATCTTTCCCCATTCTACTGCCCGGGTTGCAGCCGAGGCAAGCGGACGCGACCGGAAGGGGGCGGGCGACGCGGACGAGCGACGCGGGCGAGCGCCGCGGGCGAGCGGCACGGGCGAGCGCTGCGGGCGGGCGGCACGGGCGGGCGGCGTGATACGAACGTAGTAGAATGTGCTGACGTTAACGAGATCCCCCTAAGCCAGTTGAAATCAGCAGGCTGCCAAGAAATAAAGGAACTACGATTCGTTATTTGAGTATTTCCCGGTATTTCCCGAAGAATAGCGGAACTCAGATGCTCTATTCTCTTTGTAACCAATGAATAGGCTGGTGACGGAGGCAGATAACGAATCTGAGTTCCGCTATTTCCAATTTGGCCTTCCAAACCAGTCAAATAACGAACCTGAGTTCCTCTATTTCTGAACAGTGAAGGGACAGTGGGTGAAAATGCACAAGTAAAAGGGGCGGAAACGTAAATTTCCGCCCCTTGCGCATGTACCACAACAGAGCAGCTATAAAATATCGATCCATCAAAGTTACTTCAGCCCTGCAAAACTGGTTTGCCCGCACCTGCATCCCGGTTGCCGGCTCGTTGCCTCCTCTACGCCGAGGAACACGCATGCCCGCCGACCTCCGCAACGACCAAGGCCGTCAGGGACGTACCGCAGTGCCTTTCCGCACACAAGCATCCAACCGGGACGGATGTTCATCTTCACGACGAAGATCGAGGGGCGTCCGGAACGGGCTGCCTGTTCCTAGCCGCGTCATCCCCCACGAAGAGGTTCCCCTCACCAGCCGTCCTGCGCTCGCCTCTCCCCACCGCCGTCCGGCGCTCGCCTCCCCAAGCCCGCGGCCGTATACCCGGCCAGCCTGCCGCGTACCGCGGCTACCGCATCCGGTCCGTGAACGTCTTCGACACGGACCGGCCGTAGCCGACGCTCACCGCCTCCACCTCCACCCAGGCGCCGGCGGCGTCCGGCTGGTCGCGCGAGGCATAGATGTGCAGGTGCATCATCTGCCCCAGGTAGCCTTCGGAGACGACGATCGTCTCCGTATAGGCTCCCTGCTCCTCCGCTCCGGCCAGCGGAGGCAGGGGCGGCAGCTTCAGCAGCACGCGGCCGTCTTCGCCGCACAGCTCCACGCTTCCATCCGGCTTGCCGCCTGTGCGGTAGAGCAGATTCAGCGTGTGCGGGGCGCCGCTCATGCTGCGGGGGACCGGCACCTCGTAGACGAGGCGGCTGCCGCCGGCCTTCCCCTCGGCCCGGAGGGCTCCACGCTCTCGAAAAGGATCTCGTCGCGCGAGTACCGGGGCCGTCCGTTCACCCGGCCGCCGTAGACCAGCCCGGCTTGGATGCCGCCCGGCGCCAGCTTAATCCGGCCCCCCGCATTATGCACGATGAGATGGAGCGGAATCTCCGTCACCTTCACGGCGGCGCTGTTGTAGACGGTGACCGGCCCGCGGCTGATCCGCGCCAGATCGACGACATCCTCGGTCAAGGCGCTGAACACGGCGTCCGTGTCCGCGGACATTTTGCCATACTGCTCCCCGTCCACATACAGCAGCCGGTCCGTGCAGGCACTCTCCGTCAGATTCCCCCTGAACGTAAAAAGACACCCGGGAATATTCCGCTCCTTCGACAGCACGTACTTCGGCGTCTCTTCCCCTCCGCGGTCACCGCTGCTGCCCCGGCAGAACACATTGTTCTGAATGCTCACATTCTCGAACTCCCCGTAGAGCTGAATGAAAGCATGCGCCGTCTCCGTCAGCGGGGGATCCGCAGGCTTCCCGCCGGAGGTCAGTCCGCTGCCGCACCGGTTGAACAGGTTCTCCGACACGTGAATGTGCCGGTTCCCCTGCCGCAGCACGATGGCGTTGCCCATCACCCGGTCAAAAAAATTCTCGATAATCTGGTTATACTCGCATGCATACATCGCGATGGCGAAGCTCCGGTCGATCCATTCGAACCGGTTGTGGGCGATCAGGTTCGCCTTGGCCTGCACGAGATCGAAGGCCGCCGCACCGACGAACGTGCAGTCCTTCCAGACGGAGTCGATGATCCGGCCCTTGAATGTGACGTCGATCCCGTAGTTCGTAAAGTCGCAACCGAAGAAGCGGAAGTTGTGGTACGCCCCCTTCTCCCCTGACGGCGCGTCGAGCACGACCATGTTCTTGAACGAGCAGTTGCGAAACCGCATCGACCGCGGGCTCGTCCGCTCCGCAATCTTGGCGAAATCGGTGAAGCACAGGTTGTCGATCGTAGCCCGCTGCACATCCTCCGCGAAGAGCACGTTCGCTCCTCCTCCCACCAGCACCGAAGCCCCGGTGGCAAAATCATCCTCCTGCGACCAGTACTGCTTGTTCGAGGCGACGCCTTCGATGAAGACGTTGTCGAGTCCGCGCAGCTGTCCCTCGATCCGGTAGGTGCCGATGGGAACAAAAATCTTGTCTCCCGTGGCCTTGGCCCGGTCGACCGCCTCCTGGAAGACCGCCGTACAGTCGGCCTTCCCGCCTTCCACAGCTCCCAGCTCTCTTACATCCAGCATGCGTATCCCTCCATAATCTCCTGCTCTCCGAATTCTTCCGCGCGAGCTCCGGTCCCTCGGCTGCCTCTCTCTCCTTGTCCGAGCCGCTTGAAACCGGACCTTCTCCGCCGGAGCTTCCTGCCAGCGTCTGTTCGCAGCATCCTCCTGTCTTCCTTTTTACCCGCTCCAAGTGTGAAATCTATCATACTTTGCCCGGAGCAGGTTTGGTAGAATGAAAAGGTGTCAAGAATAAAAATATATCCAGCGTCGTATTCATAGATAAAAGGTTCCCGTCGATAAAGAGGTACAACCAACCAACGGATGTCGTCCCTATCAATCAAGCAAACCCAGTTTTATCAAGAATCGGAGGTAATGAAGAATGAACCTGACTCCTACCCAGCAGCTCCTGATGGAAGCCCTTGGCCGCAGCACAGACGGCAAAATTCATAACGGTGCGGAATATCTTTTGAAGACCGGTCTCTTATTTGAAATCAACCGCCGCATCCTCCACCCGCTCGGACTCGCCATGCGTGTGGTCATCGAGAAGCATGAGGACGGCACAAGCGAATATTCCTTCGCCCCCTACCTGTTCGACAACCGTGACAATGAAGTCGGCGAGCTGTTCGACGAAGACACGCTGCGCGGCGGAGAGCAGTGCCTGCTCGAATTCATGGAAGACTTCGGCGTCGGCAAGATGCAGGAACGCCTGCGCCACCTCGGCTTCATCATCCAGCGCTCCCAGGAGCCTGTGCGTTACGAGCATATCTGAGCCGGAGCCCGCCCTGCGGGGCATCACTGGAGCTCTTCCGCACGACAAAAAAGCTTAACCCTCATCGTACGCCGATGACAGGTTAAGCTTTTTTGGCTGCTGGAGCGGGAGGACGGACCGGTGTGGTCGGTCGTACTACAGCTTCGTGCTCCCGCTCGTGCTTCGCACTCTCACTTCAGCTGTGCACTCATACTCCAGCTTCGGAGCACGCCGGATCATTTTACAAACCCCCGCTTCTTGCTCTCTACGCTTATTTCGCAGCGGTAGCAACCGATGGCGCATCGAGACCCTGCTGCTTCCGGACCGCTTTGGCGTTATCCCGTACCGGTCCAACCAGGTACTTACCGAACGGCACCTTGTTGAGCACGTTCGTGACCGCCATCGCCAGCCCCACGCAGGTGACGTAGATCAGGACGAAAGTAACGATTGCCGGCGCATCCGCAAAATACGGCTTATAGAGCAGAACGAACACCCGCATGATAACCGCGTGGGTCAGATAGATGCCGAAGGAGTGGTCGGATATCGACACGACGAAGTTCGGAACGCTCTTGAGCTTGCTCGACAGATAGAAGATCACGAACGTAACCGACGGCATAAAGAACAGATACCAGATCGTTTTGGACGTATTGACCTTCGGGATCCCGAGCATCTTCGTGCCGAGAAGGACAGCGCCGAAGAACAGCGGAGCGGCGAGGATCAGCCATTTTCTCCGGTTCAGCGTCTCGATGAACTTGTCGTAATGCTTCCCGCAGTAATAGCCCAGGGCGAAGTAGAAAGCCCAGCCGAAGAACGGCATCCAGCTCAGGTAATACCAAATGTAGTTCCCGGTCGACTCGCTGAAACCGAAGGGCGGAACGAAGTTGAAGAACGCCAGGTAGACGAAGTTGACGAGGAAGGACGCGGGCAGAACGATTTTGGCCGGCCATGATTTGAGCTTATAGTGGAACAGGTAGTGAATCAGGATGAACTGGATGATAATGACGATGAAATAGCCGTTATAGTCCGCCAGGAAAATATTTTTGAGGCTCTGCATGCCCAGGTTGTACGCCGTGAACGGCTGTCCGCTCTCCTGAACCTTGTACAGCGAACCGATAATACCCATTGCGATATAGGGAGGAATCAGGACCTTAAGCCTTTTGGAGATGAACTGCTTCGGGAGGTCTTCCTTGTAATTTTTGGCAATGAGGAACTCCGTAATGAAGATGAAAATCGGGGTGCCTACCGAACAGATCGTCCGGATGGAGTTGAGGGCCAAGCGATACAATTCGTTCGGAATCGGGTCGTGAATCCGGTAGGTCATGATGACCGCGTGCACTGCCGCAACAAACAAGCATCCGATGCATCTCAGCAGCAGAATCTCATAAGACAGTTTTTTTCCACTCATTCTCTCTGTCTCCTTCTTTCTATGTAGTTGATAATGCCAGCCCATGAAGGTAAACCTCTATGGATATCAACCTTTATGGATACAAAATGTATCAAGCTGGCCGCGCTCCCTCCCCGCTCCTGTTTCCTACCAGAATAGTATCAGCTTTGGACTCTTATGGAAATGACCCATTCTCCCCAAAAAACGAGCTCTTTCCCGTTCGGAAAAGCCCTTAGCCCACGCAATCCGACTAATTCCTACAAAGCCCTTAGGGCGATAGTCCTTTATCCCCTGCAGTCTTGCCGTAATATGCCTCCAGCGTTACAGGGAATCCTCCCTGTGCAGCCGGCGGCGGCGCATCACGCTTCTTACCGCCCACAGGCCCGCCGCCAGCACGCAGGGCAGCCACAGGAGCTTGACTCCGTAGCCGTACAGGTAGCTCACCGCTTCATCCGCATGATCTCCCGCATACCGGCCGAGCAGGAAGAACAGCATCGTCCACAGGAGTCCCGTGGAATACGACAAAGCCGCATAACGGCTGAACGGCATCCGGTTCATGCCGAGCAGGTAGGGCATCACATGACGGACGACCGGCACAAAATAGCTGATCACCAGCGCCAGGCTTCCGTAACGCTCCACAAGTCTTTCCGAGAAAAGGATATGCTTCTGCAGTTTGGGCTTGCTCCTCAGCTTATCCACAGCCCATCCTCCGGCATAGCGTCCCAGGACGTAGCCCAGCGAGAGTCCCGATACGACCCCGAGATAGGTCAGAAGAAACGTAGGCACCGGCTGCAGCAGTCCTCCGGCCGTTACCGCACCGCCCGTCATCACAATCGCCTCATCCGGGATGGGCGCTCCCACAATGCCCAGCCACAGGGAGAAGAACAACGCCGCGTAACCGAACTGCTCTATCCAAGCCACCAATGTGTCGACCGTCATGCTTAACCACACTCCTTATCCGGATCACCCTGCCGTCTGAAGCGGCTCTCTCTATCAGGCTTTTCTTTATAAGACGTATCGTACGGCAAAACCCCTCCGAAATTCCACATATTTCTTAAAATGGGCGTGTGTCCGGGCATAACAAAAAAAGGGCTGTTCCGGTGACCGCAGCGTTGCAGTCCCCGGGAGCAGCCCCGTCTTCCGTTCTTATGATACTGCCGAATCCATCAGACGGCGGATCGCCGCGAGGTCCGGCATGGCCGGAATCGCGCCCTTCACCGTCGTGGCCAGTGCGCCTACGGCATTGGCGAAGGTGACTACCTGCCGGACTTCCTCCTCCTGGAGTTCGGACAGACGGCGGTCCTTCTCCAGCAGTCCGTACAGCACGCCGCCGAGGAACGCGTCTCCCGCCCCTGTCGTGTCGACCGTGTTCACGGCATAGCCGGGCACCAGACCGGTCGCCCCGCCGAAGCGGTAGAAGCTTCCCTTCTCGGCCAGCGTCACGAGGATCAGGGGAATGCCGAACCGCTCGGCGAGCTGCTGCGAACCGTCCGCCAGATCCGTCAGGCCCGTCAGGAACTCCAGCTCTTCCTCCGAGATCTTCACGACATCGGCGCAGCCGAGCCCGTACTCCATCATCGCCTTGGCGTGGGCGGCATCGCTCCAGAGGGGCATGCGCAGGTTCGGATCGTAGGAGATCAGGGCTCCTGCGGCCTTCGCCCCGGACACCGCGAATCGCGTCGCTTCCGCCGAAGGCTCATGCGTCATCGAGATCGAGCCGAAGTGGAAGATCCGCGACTGCGCCAGCAGCTCGCCGCGCACTTCCCCCGCCTCCAGCAGCCGGTCCGCGCCCGGCTTGCGGAAGAAGCTGAAGGAGCGGTCGCCGTCCGCGCTGAGATGGACGAAGGCCATCGTGGTGTTTGCCTCCTCGGTGAAAATAAGACCCGAGGTATCGATCTCGCACTCCTGCAGCGTATCCCGAAGGTACGTGCCGAAGCCGTCGGCCCCTACCTTGCCGATGAACGCCGTCCGCTTCCCGAGTTTCGAGAGCGCGGCCAGCACGTTGGCCGGCGCTCCGCCGGGATTGCTCTCGTAGAGCGGGTATCCTTTGTCCGATGTGCCTGCCGGCGTCATGTCGATCAGCACTTCCCCCAGTGCGGTTACATCCCAATTCATGATCATTTCTCCCCTGTCCCGTATTCTATGGTTTCGTGTACTGCTCAGCAGGAGTCCCTGCGGATCAGCTCCGCCTTCAGCCGGTACTCCTGCGGCGGCCGGTCCGGCTGCCCGATGCGCTCCAGGAGCACCTCCGCCGCCCGGCAGCCCAGCTCGAACGCCGGCTGGCGGATGACCGTCAGCGGCGGTGTCGTGACCCGGGTCCAGTCGTAGTCGTCGAACCCGATAATCGCAAGCTCCCCGGGCACGCGGAAGCCCCGCTCCTGGATGTACTTCATGGCGCCCATCGTCTGCACATTGTTGGCGACGAACAGGGCGGTTACGCCGCCTGCCCCGAGCAGCTCCTTCGCGCAAGCGTAGCCGCTCTCGAAGCTTGATGCGGCTGACTTCTCAAGCAGCGGGTCAGGCGTCAAGCCGCGGTCCGCCAGAGCCTGGCGGTAGCCTTCATACCGCTCGCTGCTCGTGGTGATGCCCTCTTCGCCTGCGATGTAGCCGATGCGGCGGTGTCCCTGCTCGAGCAGCAGGCTTACCGCTTCGTAAGCGCCGCCGAAGCTGTCCCCGAGCACGCAGTCGCCGGACACGCCCTGCGGCTGCCGGTCGATGAACACGACCGACAGTCCGTCCTCCCCCGGCTCCAAGGGGAAGCCGGTCCCGCCCGCCGCCGGAGCGATAATGAGGCCGTCGATCCACTTCGACTGGAGCAGCCGGATCTGCTCCCGCTCCTCCTCTGGCGTCCCGCTCATGTTGCTGCTGAGCAGCAGCTGGTAGCCGTGCTCCCGCAGCACCTTCTGGATACCCTGGGCCACCGTAAGGAAGAAAAAGTTCGACGTATCGGAAGGCAGGATCGGCACGATCAGCCCGACCGTCATCGACTTCTGGCTCCGCAGGCCCCGGGCCAGGGTATTCGGCCGGTACTCCAGTTCTTCCATGGCGCGGTTCACCTTCGCCTTTGCCTCCTCGGACACGAAGCGTGTTCCGTTGATGACGTGGGACACGGTTGCCGTCGAGACGCCTGCCCGCTCGGCCACTTGTTTGATTCCTGCTTTTATGGTGGGTTCACCTCGGACGCTCGGGTGTATCATTTTGTGCTCGGACGCTCGGACGCTCGGTGTATCATTTTGCGCTCCGTTGTGCTTTGCACAAAGGTCGCTTTCAAAATGATACAGCCTCGCTGGTATGTAACTCGGCTGCTCCTTCGTGCTCCGCACAAAGGTCGCTTTCAAAATGATACATCCTTGCTGGTATGTACTTCTTCTGCGTTACGCTTACACTAGTTCAGCTTACGAAAGGATACAACTTCCGTTGTGCTTCGCACAAAGGTCGGGCCGAGGCGCATCGTAGCCCTGTTCGGCTGGCTGCATCTGTCCAGCGAATCACCTTCGATAGCCATCCGATCGTTCTGCTGCGCTTGCACAAAGTTCTTTGTGAAAGATATAATTCGCGGATCTTTAAACAATTATTTATATAGTTAAACGTTTACGTAAACGTTTATATGAAGTATAGCTTCTGTCTGGCTGGTCTGTCAACTCTTCTATATAAAGCTTAGCTTGCCAGACTGCAAGGCAGCTGTAGGAAGGCGTCAATGCTTGGGACTGCCCCGGGTAATCCAGTGAGCCCGGCACAAGGAATGGGCTGATTTGTCCTTCTTTTGGGCCATCGGGTTGATCCTGCGGATCCAGGGATTTGGCGGCCTATGGTTCCTGTTTACAAAAAAACAGCCGGAAGAGCAGCAAGCTCTCCCGGCCGGGCATCAAGGAAATGGCGTAAGTTCGGCCGTCCCTAGTGCTTATCTTTTTGGTATATCTACCTAATTCGGACATGGATTACTCCTGCCCGCTCACCATCTTATTCAGGTCGACGATCAGCTCTTCGAGCTGGCGGAAGCTGGCAACCGTGCGTTCCACCATCTGCTTCTGATTCTCGACACTGGCCGAGATCTCCTCGAAGGCGGCGGTGGACTCTTCCGTTACGGCGGCGATCGAGCTCACTTCCTGCACGATATGATCGGAGGATGTCTTGATCTTCAGCGTCTTTTGTTCCACCTCGGAAGCCTGGGCTACGACCTGCTGCGTAAAGTCCGCGATCTGCGAGAAGATCGTCTCGGACTGCTTCGCCGACTCCTTGCTCGTGCCGAGCGCCTGTTTGCCGCGGCCTACCTGTTCGGTCAGGGATATGAACGATCCCTGGATGCTGCCGAGAATGCCGGAGATTTCTTCCGCCGACTTCTGCGAGCTCTCGGCGAGCTTTTTCACTTCGTTGGCAACGACGGCGAAGCCGCGGCCCTGCTCACCCGCCCGTGCCGCTTCGATCGAAGCATTGAGCGACAGCAGGTTCGTCTGGTTGGCAATCTCCGTAATCGAGGAAAGGATCGTCCCGATCGCCGCATTCTGCGCATTGAGCTTCTCCATGGAGTCCACAATCGTGTCCATGATCCGCTCCACTTCCTGGATGCGCACCGCCATATCGTGCACCTGCTCGGTGCCGCCCGCCGTAACGGATGCGGTCTGGCGCGAAATCTCCTTCATCTCGTTCGCGCTGCCGGCCACAGCCGCGATATCCGCATGGGAACCGCCGAGCTGCTCGGAGATATCGGACACGGAGGCCGCTTGTGTCTCCACGCCTTTCATAATTTCGCTGAAGCCGATCGAGACTTCGCGTGTGATTTGTCCGGTAGTCGTGCTGTTCTCCTGGAGCTCCTTGCTGAACTCCCCGAGAATGCCTACCGCCTGCTTTACTTTGTCGAACATGGTGCTCACCTGCAGGCTGGCCTGCTCCGCCTCTTTCATCTGCACGAGCATGCTGCGCAGCAGACGCTGGCTGAGCAGGGCCATAATGACCAGCGGCACCAGCGCAATGACCAGCAGAATGTTATGCAGCACAAGGTTGTCACCGACCGGAAGCTTCCCGGTCACCGCGCTGAGCACGTTCATTTCCACAAGGGCCAGTACCGAGAAAGTAAGAACATAACGGTAGGATGGGAACAAGCACAGAAAAATAGCCAGGATCAACGTGTTGACCGCTGAGAACTCAATGCCCAGCAGAATCAGATGAAGCAGGAGGAAACAGCCTACTACAACGAAAGGCACCTTCGTAAGGCCTGCACGCTTATTAACGGCATAGAACAAGATCCCGCTGGTCGCCCCCAGCAGCAGGGTCAGAGGCAGGAAGCCCCACCCCCGGGTGATCAGAACCGTAACCGCATTCAGTGCAAAAAGACCGGCAAACAGCCAGGCCATGATTTTATTTCTTGTCAGGTACACGCCTTCAATCTCATTCAGAACACGCGGAGCAGCGGTTGGTTCCGGGATCTGTTTGGAAGTAACGCCCATAAGTAATCTCCTCTTTTCCTTTATGTCATCGGTTTCGCTGAATTCAGCCATCACTGAATTTCATCGTCACCCCGGTACACAAAGTTTAGAGGAAAATAAAACGGTGCATGGCGGTGCTTGCACACCTGTCCCCCGGCAGCATGGGTTCGCAGAACTCCGGGCCTTCCGGCTCTCGGATCAGGCCTAACCGCAGGCTGTTCCTGCGGACTACTTCCAATACCCGGCGTGCGCGGCAGCCGTCTCCTCCTCCACCTCGGGGAAGGGGCCGATGACTTCGATGGGCTTGCGCCCCCGGGAGAACACCTCCCTGCACGGCAGGTCGAGCGTCGGGTTCTGCTCATCCTCTCCGGTGAGCTCCGCCAGATGCTTCTCGGAGATGCCGTAGACGACCCGGCCGACGTTGCCCCAATAGATGGAGCCGGCGCACATCGCGCACGGCTCGGCGCTCGTGTACAGCGTGCAGTTCCACAGCTCCTGCCGGCTGAACCGCTTCGATGCGGCCTCCATCAGGGTCCGCTCGGCGTGGCCGGTGCAGTTGCGCCCGGTAATCTCGATATTCCCCTGTTCGAGCAGGATCGTTCCGTCCGGTCCCGCGAGCAGGGCTCCGAACGGCGTGTTGCCGGACTCCCGCGCCAGCAGGGACAGCTCGACGCAGCGGCGCAGGTAAGGGATGTGCTTCTCTCTATCGGTCATAGACTCGTTCTCCTCCTATATGAAGGCCTTGGGTTCATGCCTCCGTTCGCAAGATCAAAGGGGCAGCTTAGAATCGCTGCTCCCGGATATAAGGCAAGCCGAGCGCCTCCGGTGCGCCCGAGGGCTTGCCGCGGCTGCGCCAGCCCAGGAACATCAGGACGGCCACCGTGACGAGATACGGAATCATTTTGAGAAAATAAGACGGAATCTCGATACCCGTCAGCTGGATGCGGAGGCCGAGCGTATCCAGCGCGCCGAAGAAGTAGGCGCACACCAGCGCACGCACGGGGTTCCACCGGGCGAAGATGATGAGAGCTACCGCAATCCAGCCCCGGCCGGCCGTCATCCCCTCGTTCCACGCAGGGGTGTAGACGAGGAGCAGGTCCGCTCCCGCCAGCCCGATCATCATCGTGCCGATGACGATGCAGGCGTAGCGCAGCCCGAGCACCGGAATGCCCATGACATCGGCCGTAGCGGGATTGTCGCCGACGGCGCGCAGACTGAGTCCCCAGGAGGTGCGGTGGATAAAAAGGTGCAGCGCCAGCACCAGCGCAAAGCTGAGATACGTGAACAGGTCCAGGTGCCCAAAAAGCGGACCGATGACCGGAATGCCCTGCAGCGACGGCAGGTCCAGCTTCGGCACGGCTCCCGGCAGGGGCTGCCCGCTCACGGGCTTGCCGAGATAGGCGCTGAGCCCCGTGCCGAACAGCGTCATGGCGAGGCCGCTGACGACCTGATTCGCCCGGAGCGTGACGCACAGCACGCCATGCACCAGGCCGAGCACAGCACTTACGGCGAGCACCGCGAGAAGGGCGAGGGTCAGGCTGCCGGTCTGGATGAACACGATGCAGGAGGTGACCGCCCCCATCAGCATCAAACCTTCTGCGCCGAGCTGGGTGATGCCCGATCGCTCGATCAGGATACCGCCCAGAGCAGCGGTGTGCCCGAGGCCATCGCCGCCGCGATAATTTGTGTCATGAGCTCCAAGGCCCATCACTCCTTTCTAGCGGCTGCGCCGCAGCCGGAACTTGCCGGCCATGGCTCCGGCGATGAAGAAGAACAGGATCGCGCCCTGCAGCATCGACGAGACCGACGACGGCAGGCCGATCGTCTGGACGCTGTACCCGCCGACGATAAGACCGCCGAAGAGCACAGAGGAGATCACCAGTCCGGCGGGATTCAGCTTGGCGAGCCATGCCACGATGACCGCCGTATAGCCGTACCCCGGCGAGATGCCGTACATCAGCCGGTGGGTCACACCAGCCACTTCGCTCATGCCGGCGAGACCTGCGAGGGCACCGCTGACGAGCATGACGGCGAGAATGTGCCTCGAGATCGGGATGCCCGCATTGCGGGCCGCCTCCGCGTTCGCACCGATGAGCCGCAGCTCGTAGCCCCATCGGGTATAGCGGATAACCAGCCAGTAGAGCAGCACGCCGGCCAGTGCGAACACCAGGCCCATATGAAGCCTTGTTGCGCCGAGAACCGGCAGCGACTGCGCCTCCGTGAACATCGGGGTGCCCGGAAAGTTGAACCCCTTGGGGTCCTTCCACGGCCCGAAGACGACATAGTTCAAGGCAAGCAGCGCTACATAGTTCAGCATCAAAGAGGTGATAAGTTCATTGACCCCGAAGTAAGTGCGCGGGATCGCCGTGAGCAGTCCCCAGAGGCCTCCGGCCGCCAGGCTGGCCAGCAGCATGAAGGGAATCGACAGCACCATCGGCAGCTCCGGGTAGTAGACCGTCACCGCGGTTGCCGCCATGGCCCCGGCGATGAATTGTCCTTCGGCCCCGATGTTCCACACGGATATCCGGTAGGCGATCGATACGCCGAGACCGCAGAGCATCAGGGGGATCGCTTTGACCAGCGTCTCGGTGAACCCGAAGGAGGTGCCGAAGGCGCCCTTGACCATTTTGGCATATACCGTGAGCGGGTTCATGCCGTTCCAGGCGATGAAGATGCCGCACACCGCCAGCGCCAGCACGATCGAGACCACCGGGACCCACCATGGGCCCTGGCCTCCGGCCGGGTCGATCTCGATGCGGTAAGGCCGCCGGAACCGGCTGCGGCGTGCCCCCCGTCCCTGCTCCAGCTGCAGGGACGGGGCTGTGTGCCTCTCGTTCATCCCGCTTCCCCCTCTCTCTCCGTCAGCCCCGCCATCAGCCGGCCGATCCGCTCCCGGTCCGCTTCGGCCCGGTCCACCGTGCCTACGTTCCGGCCGCCGTACAGCACAAGCACCCGGTCGGACAGCTGCAGCACCTCGTCGAGATCCTCCGAGATGAGGAGCACGCCTCTCCCCCGGCTCCGGAGCTCGCCGAGCAGCCGGTGTACACCCTGGGAGGCGCCGACATCAAGCCCCTGTGTCGGATGGACGGCCACCATCAGCTTCGGATCCTGCTCGATCTCCCTGGCGAACAGCAGCTTCTGCTGGTTGCCGCCGGACATCATCTGTACGGGGGCGTCGATTCCCGGCGTCTTCACGTCGTAGCGCTCGACAAGCTCGGCCGCCCAGCTCCGGTTCGACCCGCTGCGGAGGATACCTAAGCGTGACCGCTTCGGGGAACGGTACGTTTTGAAAAGCAGATTGTCGACGGAGCCGAGACTGCCGGCCAGCCCGCTCTTCATCCGGTTCTCGGGCACATGCGCAATCCCCGACTCGATGGCGGCGCGGACCGAACCGTTCTTGAGCGGACGTCCGGCGAACTCCACCGAGCCGCCTTTCCACATCCGCAGGCCGGTCAGCACCTCGGCAAGCTCCTTCTGGCCGTTGCCCGAGACGCCGGCCACGCCGACGATCTCCCCCTCCCGGACCTCAAAGCCGAGTCCGCCCAGCGCCTTGCGGCCGTGGTCGCCGTAGACGTCCAGGCCCCTCACTACAAGCAGCGGCCCTCCCGCCTTCGGGCTGCCTTGCAGTTTCGCTGCAGGCTGGGGGGCGGTACGGCTGCCGACCATAAGCTGGGCGAGCTCGCCTTCACTCGTCTCCCGCTTTTCCATCTCGGCGATCATCCGCCCCTTGCGCATGACGGAGATCCGGTCGGAGGCGAACATGACCTCCTTGAGCTTATGCGTCGTCATGATGACGGTTTTGCCTTCGCTTTTCATCCGGGCCAGCGTCTCGAATAACTGGTCCACCTCGCCCGGCGTGAGTACGGAGGTCGGCTCGTCGAGAATGATGAGGTCCGCCCCGCGGTACAGCGTCTTCACGATCTCGACCCGCTGCTGCTCCCCGACCGACAGCTGCCACACCGGGCGGTCCGCCGGGAACGGCAGCCCGAAGCGCTCCGAGATCGCCTCAATCTCTTCCTGCTTGCGGCGGATCCAGCCCGGCCCCCGCCAGAACCCTGAGCGCTCGCCGAGCACGATATTCTCCGCTGCCGTGAGCGTCTGAACCAGACGGAAGTTCTGGAACACCATCCCGACGCCCAGCCTCATGGCATCCTTGGGCGAACGGATTCCCGCCGCTTTGCCGCGGATGTAGATTTCGCCGCTTGTCGGGCGGTAGACCCCCGAGAGCATGCACATCATCGTGCTCTTGCCCGCCCCGTTCTCGCCGAGCAGGGCGTGGATCTCGCCGGGCTTCGCCCGGAAATCCACATGATCGTTGGCCGTGACGGAACCGAACTGCTTGACGATGCCTTTCATCTCGACCGAAAACACGCTGCTCCCCATACCTCATTCCCCTTTCTTCTTGCCACCCACGCCCTGAACAGAGGACAGCACCCCCTAACCTGCCAGGGAGTGCTGCCATGCCGCCTTGCGAGTCTTGCCGGCAGACAGACGCGGTGACCTTCTTGCCGTGCCGGCAGCGCCGTTATTTCGGAATCGTGCCCTCCACTCCCTGCACGAACCAGTTCATCTGAAGAATATCGGAGAGCGGCAGCTCTTTACCGGCCTCCACTTTTACCGTGCCGCCCGCATCCTTGATCGGACCTTGGTAGACCTTCAGCTCACCCGAGAGAATCTTCGCCTTGGCATCCTCGACCAGCTTCTTGACATCGTCAGGAACGCTCTCGCCAAGCGGCGCCAGACCGACCATGCCGTCCGCCATCGAGCCCATGTACTGCTGGCTCTTCCAGGTGCCGTCCATGACGGACTTCACGGTCTTCGTATAGTACGGGCCCCAGTTCCAGATCGGATTGGTCAGGTAAGCCTTCGGTGCAAAACGGGACATATCCGAGTCATTGCCGCCCGCCATGGCACCGCGCTCCGCAGCCGCCTGCAGCGTGGCCGGGGAATCCTGGTACGCGAGCAGCACGTCAGCCCCCTTGTCAAGCAGGGACACCGCGGCCTGCCGCTCCGTCGTCGGGTCATACCAGGTGTTCGTCCAGACCACCTGCACCTTGGCGTCCGGGTTCACACTCTGGATGCCCAGCGTGAAGGCGTTGATATTATAGATGACTTCCGGAATAGGGAATGCGCCGACATAGCCGATCAGGTTCTTTTTCGTCATCTTGCCTGCCGCGATGCCGCTCAGGTAGCTGGCTTCGAAATTTTTGCCGAAGTAGGTGCTCATGTTCGCATGGGTCTTGTAGCCGGCCGTATGCTCGAACTTCACGTTCGGGAACTTCTTCGCCACATTAAGCGTGTAGTCCATATAGCCGAAGCTGGTCGTGAACACAATGTCATGATTCTGCGCCAGCTCAGTGATGACCCGCTCCGCGTCCGCGCTCTCCGGCACATTCTCGACGGTATCCGCCTTGATGCCGAGCTCCTTCTCCATCTGCTTGCGGCCCTCATCGTGCTGGAACGTCCAGCCGCCGTCGCCCGGAGGCCCGATGTAGACGAAGGCGACCCGCGGCGTCTTGCTGCCTGTATCCGTTGTCGGCGCGGGCTCCGTACTCTTCGGATCCGCCGTGCCGCCTGCTCCCGTGGAGGCACCTCCGCCGGAACATCCGGCCAGCGCCCATGCCATCACCATCGTCAAAACCAACCCGATTACCCCTGATCTCCGACGCCTGTTCATACGCTTCCTCCCCGGATCTGCTTTATCGTTTCTAGATCTAAACTATAGTTCCAGGCCATATTACGTCAATTAACATGACACAAAATTAGCATAATCTCTAAATTGGACGGGTAAAATTGTGCACTATGCCTTTTATTAATGGATGTTCATGTTATATAAATTAACATATTAGTGAGGATGTCCCGGAGGCTTGGGCTTTATCCATCCAATTCACAGGGCGCTATAAAGGGATGGAGATAAGGTTCCAGCCGCTGTTAAAGTCATGTGTATTGAATGATTTCTTAGCGGGAATCCCATGCCTTAAAAGGCGGACGCTCCTATCTTCCACCCCATACCCATCTCCTTTGGAGACCCTCCGTGCACCGAGCTTCTTCCTCCTGGCAGGACACAGGGTGTGTCTTCACCAAATCTCTGTAACACAAAGAGACCAGGCTTTCCGAACTTGCCGGAATCCTGGTCTTGCTCATTTTTCTCTTACCCAGCGACGTATATCGTTTTTGAAAGCGACCTTTATGCGAAGCATAACGGAGCGCAAAAACGATATTACGAGCTCTCTACGAGCGAATAAACAAAGAGACAAGCTTGCCTCCCAGATAAACACCGGCCACGCCCAGCACACCGGCAATCGTCACCGGTGCGGGCAGCGGCAGACGGATGAACGTGAACAGCACGCCCACAACCATCCCTGCCAGCAGGGACAACACCGCTTCCATCAAGCTCCATCCACCCTCTCTCGCCAGGCGCTCGAGTCTGCGCCCGGAATCGGTATGAGATCTACGGGATATTCTGCCGCAACGGGCAGCCGATTATGAGAGAAGGGCCATGCCGGTCAATATATTCCACCTTTTCACTCCGATTTTTCCACTCTCAATGGGAAGCCCTTTCAATTATAATAAAGTTATGCAAGCGCTACCAAAATAGCGAATAGCGCAGCATAAACCCAAGCTGTCAGGAGGAATATCATTTGGCAATTACCACCGTTTCTACATCCGTACTGCTCCGCAAAAGCTCCGCCGCCCTGCTGTCCCTTGTCGTAGGGGCCGGACTGCTCGCTCCGATTCCTTCCGCCGAAGCATCCAGTATCTCCAGCGATTATAAGGCCTATGTCATGGCGCCGCTCACCAAGATTACGGACTGGAATGCGTTCCGCAACCAGCTCATCACCCTGAAGAACAATAATGTATACGCTGTCACGACCGACGTATGGTGGGGTGATGTGGAAGGTGCCGGGGATAACGTGTTCGACTGGTCCTACTACAAAACTTACGCCGATACGGTCCGCGCGGCCGGGCTCAAATGGGTGCCGATCCTCTCCACACACCAATGCGGCGGCAACGTAGGCGACGACTGCGATATCAAGCTCCCGAACTGGCTGTGGAGCAAAGGAGCGCAGGATCAGCTGACTATCCGCAGCGAAACCGGTTTCTACAACAAGGAAACGCTCTCTCCATGGTGGAGCGGCACGGCCGCCCAGTATGACGAGCTCTATGCTTCCTTCGCTTCCAACTTCAGCGGCTACAAGGACATCATCGCCAAAATCTATCTGTCCGGCGGACCGGCAGGCGAGCTCCGCTTCCCGTCCTACAATACGGCGGACGGCTGGTCCTACCCGAGCCGCGGCAAGCTGCAGGCTTACACGGACTCCGCCAAGGCCGACTTCCGTACCGCCATGCAGACCAAGTACGGCACAGTAGGCGCCCTGAATACGGCGTGGGGAACCTCCCTCGCTTCGTTCTCCGACGTGAGCCCGCCGAGCGACGGCGACAATTTCTTCACGAATGGCTATAAGTCCAACTACGGCAAGGATTTCCTCACCTGGTACCAGGGTGTCCTGGAGAAGCATGTGAAGGCGATCGGCGCCAAGGCGCACAGCCGCTTCGACTCCGTGTTTGGCGTGCCGGTCGGCGCGAAAATCTCGGGCGTGCACTGGCAGATGAACAACCCGACCATGCCGCATTCCGCCGAATACGGCGCAGGCTATTACAATTACAGCACGCTGCTGGACGCATTCAAGAGCGCCAATCTCGACCTGACGTTCACGTGCCTGGAGATGACCGACGCCCAGGCGAATACGGCGCCTTATTACTCCGCACCGAAGTCTCTCGTGATCCAGGTGTCGAACCTCGCCAACCAGAAGGGCATCCGCCTCAACGGCGAGAACGCGCTGGCCATCGGTGACGCCGGCCAGTACCAGAACGTGGCCGAGATGCTCTTCAACTACAACTTCTCCGGCTTCACGCTGCTTCGGATGTCGAGCCTCGTGAATGCGAGCGGAACGGCTACCTCCTTGATGAGCTCCTTCCGCGATGCCCTGGCGATGACTCCGACTGCCGTTACCTTCGTCGTGAAGGGGGCTCCCACAGCTTCCGGTGACACCGTCTACGTAACCGGCTCCCGCTGGGAGATGGGCAACTGGACAACCGGCGTTTACCCGCTGAAGCTTACTTACAACAGCACCACAGCGGACTGGAGAGGCACAGCCTATATCGGGTCCGGACGGAACTATGAGTTCAAAGCGATCGTCAAGAATTCCGCAGGCGCCGTTACCTGGGAGCCGGGCTCGAACAACACGCTGACCGTTCCATCGGCCGCAAGCACGTACACGATCACTTGGTAATACCGAAGGGCAGAGCTAGGCCGGGACTCCCCTGTGCCTTGAACCTGCCCCACAGGCTGCCCCGAATCAGGAAGCGGCAGAGCCCAAACCGGCTCTGCCGCTTTTCATTTGGACGCAAAACCGAACAGGACTAAGCTTCATCGCTATGATCGCGGTAACATAAAGGAAAAAGTCCTAATCCGGGGATATTAAGGTGGATCTGACGTTTTACAAAGTACGGCTGCAGGATTATGATCGTTCCAGTAATGAAATTCATATTTCGCTGAATTTCCGTTCAAGGAAAACGGGGGAACCATTGGGACGAAGCCGCTTCGTCATGGGGTGAATCAGCACAGCCTGCAACAGGCGCCGCTGTAGGGCGACTCTAACGCCCGAATCCGTCAGCTAACCTCGTAAGCGTATTTAGAGAAGGTGAGACTGCGCGCTCGGATCACAGCTGCAGGGGGACCCTGCGGCTTTTTTCGTGCATCAAAAAAGGAATCAGGGAACAAAGAGCGGACAAACGTCATTAGCACATCGGTTGGGTAATATACAACTAAACTATTTTATCTATGGCGGGTGAGTGTCGGATGTTTGCATCCATCAAGCGATTCCTTATAGGACGGCCGTTAAAGTCCAACGAACTCGGGGAACAAAAACTGAACAAACTGAAGGCCTTGGCCATTCTTTCCTCAGACGCCCTCTCGTCCGTCGCTTACGGGCCCGAACAAATCCTGCTCGTCCTGATGACCGTGGGTGCCGTGGCCTTCTGGTATTCCATTCCCATTGCCGTGGGCGTGCTGATCCTCCTGACCGCGCTGATTCTCTCCTACAGGCAGATTATCTTCGCTTATCCGCACGGCGGAGGGGCCTATGTCGTGTCAAAGCAAAATCTCGGTATCTATCCCGGATTGATCGCCGGAGGCTCCCTTCTGGTCGACTATATCCTGACGGTGGCGGTCAGCGTCTCCGCCGGCACGGATGCGATAACGTCCGCCTTCCCGGCGCTGCATGACCACACCGTTCTGATTGCCGTGGCGTTCGTCATTTTCATCACGCTCCTGAACCTCAGAGGGGTGACGGAGTCCGCGTCGGTCCTGGCCTATCCGGTGTACCTGTTCGTGCTCGCCTTATTCATCCTGATTGGCGCGGGGCTGTATAACATCATCTCCGGCAGCGGTCCGTCCGGAGTGCATGCGCCGCTGGGTACCCCGGTGGCCGGCGTCGGGCTGTTCCTCCTCCTTCGGGCCTTCGCCTCAGGCAGCTCCGCCCTGACCGGGGTGGAAGCCATCTCGAATGCGATCCCGAATTTCGAGGATCCGGCCCCGAAGAATGCGGCCAAAACCTTGACCGCCATGGGCCTCCTGCTGGGGCTGCTGTTCTCGGGCATCGTCTTCCTGGCTTACTACTATGGGATTACCCCCCGTCCGGAAGTGACCGTGGTGTCGGAGATCGCAGAGGCGACCTTCGGAAGGAATTTCATGTATTACTTTATCCAGGGAACGACCGCCCTGATTCTCATCCTGGCTGCGAATACCGGCTACTCCGCCTTTCCGCTGCTGGCCGTCAATCTGGCCCAGGATAAGTTCATCCCCCGGATGTTCACCGTGCGGGGAGACCGGCTCGGCTATTCCAACGGCATCATCATCCTTGGCGTGCTGTCCATTCTTCTCATTATTGTGTTCAAGGGACAGACCGAGCACCTGATCCCGCTCTACGCTGTCGGTGTTTTCATTCCATTCACCCTGTCGCAGACGGGCATGATGATGAAGTGGAAGCGGGAGAAGCCGGAAGGCTGGGCTCTCAAACTGACGATCAATTCAGCCGGAGCCCTGATCAGTCTGCTCGTCACGATCATGTTCTTTTTGACGAAATTCACACAGGTGTGGACGGTTCTCGTGTTCCTCCCCCTGATCATCCTCCTGTTCCACCGCATCCGGAAGCATTACGAAGCGGTGGGAGACCAGCTCCGGCTGACCACCTGTGAGCCTGCGCTGACCATTGAGGGGAATGTCATGATTCTTCCGGTGGCGGGCATCACCCATGTGGTGGAGAATTCGTTGAACTATGTCAAATCGCTGGCTCCCCACCAGATCATTGCAGTGCACATCCCTTTCGACAGGGAGAATGAAGCGGAGTTTCAGGAAAAATGGAAGGCATGGCAGCCTGATGTCCGGCTGGTCACTCTGCACTCCCCTTACCGAAGCATTATTCAACCGCTGACCAAATTCATCGATACCGTGCAGCGCAAGGCCGGGGAATCGAACTATCAAGTGACGGTAGTGATCCCCCAGTTCATTCCGAAGAAGGGCTGGCATAACATCCTGCACAACCAGTCCAGCCTTCTGATCCGCGCCCACCTGCTGTACCGCCGCAATGTCATTGTCACCACAGTTCCGTATCATCTCAAAAAATGACGGTGTTCAAGCCGAGATTCCTCCATCCTGGCTTGCTTGCTGTCTGAAGGCTGGCGGGCATGGCAGGCTGGTTAGCTGCCGGCGAGAAGCTTTCAAGCCAATGCGGCCGCTGGCGGGTAACTCATCCCCCCCCCCCGCGAACCACTGGCTCCTGCGCCGCGGCCTTTCTATCCAAAATTTGAGAATTTCTGCGGAATCCTGTACGCTAGTGGAAAGTAAGGAGTACACGCCATGCCCCATCAAACCAACTCATCCGCTGATTCGCATCCCTCTCCAGCCTCCCTCGCTTCCTCCAAGGGAGCGCTCTACCGCATGATCGCCGCGATGGCGATCTTCGGGTCGGTCGGGTTCGCCGCCGGCCGGACAGGCCTGCAGTCCTTCGAGCTCGTCTTCGTGCGCTGCATCTGCGCCGTGCCGATCCTTGGGACGGGCTGGCTGCTCTCCGGCCAATTCCGGCGAGAGGCCTGGCCGGTCCGCGAGGTGCTTCTCGTGCTGCTGAGCGGGTTGTGCTTAGTGGGCAACTGGGTCTTCCTTTTCCGTGCGTTCGAAGCGATGCCGGTCACCGTTGCCGTCTCAGTGTATTACCTGGCCCCGGTCTTCGTGCTGCTGCTCGGCAGCCTGCTCTTCCGCGAACGGCTGAAGGTCTCCTCGGCCGTATCGGTCGCCGTCTGTGCCGCCGGCACGGCGCTGGTCTCCGGGATCGGCTCCGGCGCGCCGGGGGAAGTGCTCTCGGGCGGCCTCCTCTGGGCCCTGCTGGCCGCACTGCTGTACGCGCTGGTCACGCTGCTCGGCAAGGGCATCCGCCGGATGAGCCCCTATGCCGTCGCGATGCTCCAGACGGCGGTCGGAGTTCTTCTCCTGCCGCCGCTTGTGCACTTCGCGGCGTTCGGGGGGCTCGGGAGCAGCCAGTGGCTGTGGATTGCCTTGATCGGTGCGGTCCATACCGGCCTCGTCTACTATCTGTTCTTCGGGAGCCTTCGGCATCTGCCCGCGCGGACGATCTCCCTCCTCGCCTTCCTGGACCCGGGGATTGCCATGCTGCTCGACATGCTGATCACCGGCTTCCGACCGGGCCTGCTTCAGATCGTGGGCATTGTGCTCCTCTTCGGAGGCATGGCGGTGCCTCTGTGGGATCGGAAGGACAGGGCGGCGCAGCCGTCTGCCCTAACGGAATAGCGAACGACCGGACACCATTGTCCCCTGCCATGGCAGCCTTGACCCCAAGGCTGTTCTTTGGCGTTGTTACCCAAGTCTGATTTGTACGAAAAGGAGTCGGTACCCTTGGAAGCACTTCCTGTATTGATCATGATCGTTATTGTCGGATTCGTCCTGCGGCGGAGAATCCGGGCGGCCGCCCGTCCGGTGACGGGCCGGGGGCTCAGACTGCTGCTGCCCCTTCTGATCCTGCCGCTCGGCCTTCCCGGCGTATGGAATCCGCAGCTTCACCTGACCTTGAAGGAGGTCGTGCTGTCTCTTCTGTTCGGCCTGCTCATGTCGGTCCCGATGATTCTGACCACGAACTACGAACGCCGGGAGGACGGACGGATCTACCCGGTGAAGAGCAAAGCCTTCATTGTCGTCATCCTGGCCCTGATCGCCCTGCGGCTCGGTCTGCGCAGCTACCTGTCGGCCCTCGATCCGGCCGAACTGGCCATGCTGTTCTACCTGATCGCTGCGGCCTATATCGTGCCCTGGCGGATCGCCGGCTTCGTCAAGTTCCGCCGCATCCAGGGAGCAGCCCGCCAGGAGGATCAAGGGTTCCCCCTATAACCTTCGGCGCATGCACAAAAAAGCGGCCGGTCAGGAGAGATTCCGCCTGACCGGCCGCCGCCCTTATTGCGCTTGATCAACCTTTATTTCGTGAAAATCTTGACTTCCTTCGGTGCCAGCGTAACGGTGACCGATCCGTTGTTGACGGTGACGGAATCGGTGCCGAGCTGGTTGCGGAGCGTCGTGCCGCCCGTCAGGTTATCGAGGCTGCCTACCGTGCGGGTCTGGCTGCTCCAGGAATTGTTGATGAGCACGACCGCCTCGTCACCGTTCTTGCTGCGCTGGAAGCCGTAAACGGTGCTGTCGGCCCATTTTTCCTTCTGGGTGCCGTTCTGGAGCGCCGGATGGCTGTTACGCACCCCGTTCAGCTTCGCAATGTACTTGTAGAGATCATGGTTCGCATTCGGTACGACATCCTCGCGGTTCGCCGGGTCGTCTCCGCCGCTGTAGCCAAGCTCCGTGCCCTGGTATACGATCGGAATACCGCGGGAGGTGAAGAGGAAGCCGAGGGCTGCCTTGAGCTGAGGCCACTTGTCGGACGTGTTGCTTGGGTTGCCCGATGCCTCGTTCAGGAACCGCTTCACATCATGGTTATCGAGGAACAGGCCGTTCAGCCTCGCATCGCGGTACTTCGAATCGCTGGTGTACCGGTCGCGGATCAGCGTAGGGGAACCATCCTTGCCGAAGACGTCACGGATCGTGTAGTACATCGGGAAGTCGAGCGCCGCATCCAGGTAGTTGCTGTAGTCGCCGACATATGCCGGGTCGCCGTGGAACACTTCCGAGAAAGTGAAGGTGTTCGCCGCCGTATCGAAGGACTTCAGGTAAGACTTCGGCACGTGCTTGGCTGTATCCACACGCAGGCCGTCCACGCCCGACTGTGCGATCAGCCATTGAATCCAGTTGTTGAGCTCGGCCGTTACCGCCGTATTCTCGTGATTCAGGTCGTCGAGACCCGCCACATCCCCGTTTTCGATTTTCCACTGGTTGTTCTGGTTGTAGTCCGTGGAAGTAATCTCGCCGTTGTGATGGTACCAGTCGTACTTGTCGAACGGAGCCTTGGCATACCCGTTACTTGGCTGGAAATCGCCCGTATGGTTCAACACCACGTCAAGCATGACTGCAATGTTCTTGGCGTGCGCCGTCTTCACGAGCTCCTGGAACTTCTCCATCGTGCCGAGGTGGCCGTCCACCGCATAAAAGTCATACGTATGATAGCCGTGGTAAGCGTTGACGCTCTTCTGCATCGTTACAGGCGTAATCCAGATGGCGTTGAAGCCCATATTCTTGATGTAGTCGAGGTTGTTGATGATGCCCTGAAAATCGCCGCCGTGCCATTTGCCCGGGTCGCTCTTGTTCGCCGCGAAGCCGCCGTAGTTGTCATTGGAGGTGTCGCCGTTGACGAAGCGGTCCGTCATGATGAAGTAGATGCTGCGCGTGCTCCAGTCGACAGGGGTAACGATTCCCCCGCCGCCGTCACCGCCGCCGCTGCCCGTAGGAGCGCCCTGTGTGATCGTGCCCGCCGCCCCATTCGCTCCCGGGGTATACGTGAAGGTGCCTGTGCCAAAGAAATAGTTTTTCTGCGCGTTGCTGTCCCACGTGTTATTGCCGTCGTTAAAAGCCGCCTCGAGCTGGATGGCCGTGCCGATCTCCACCGTCGCTTTCGCGTATCCGCTCACTTCGGCATCCGCCATTCTTACGCCTGGTGCCGTCGTCCAGGTGCCGCCGGCAGGACGGTAATGGATGTAAGGGGTCGTGAAGCCTTTTTTGTAATACACCGTAACCGAATTGCCCGTACCGCCTCCTGGCGGAGGACCCTGTGTGATTGTGCCTGCAGCGCCGTTGGCACCCGGTGTGTACGTGAACGTGCCTACCCCGAAGAAATAGTTCTTCGTCGCATTGCTGTCCCACGTGTTATTGCCGTCGTTGAAAGCAGCTTCCAGCTGGGTGGCCGAACCGATATCCACCGTGGCCTTCGCATAGCCGCTGACTTCCGAGTCCGCCATCTTCAGACCGGGTGCGGTCGTCCAGGTGCCGCCTGCCGGACGGTAGTGAAGGTATGGGGTGGCAAAGCCTTTTTTGTAGTAGATCGTGACCAGGTTGTGCGTATCGACCGGCTTGGCAAGAGAGACCACGTAATTCTTAAAATTGGCCATCTCGCCCGTGACGGAGCCATCCGCATTGACGACGTTAGCCAGGCGAAGCAGCGTGAAGCCGTTGTAAGAGAACCTCGTCAGCTTCTCCTGAATCTTCCCGAAGGCGCTCGTGCCGGAAGCCGGAAGCGCATTCTCGCCGTTCAGGCGCACGCCCTTGGCGTTCGCAATCGCGGAGACCGTATCCACCAGCGTGGAAGGCTGCGAGTAGTTCGGTGCCGCCGCGTTGTCGAACATCTCGAGGCACGTGAACGTCAGGTCGAGGTTCGTGTCCTTGAATTTCTGGAGCAGGGTGTTGTAATCGTAGTAGCCTGCGGCCTGCTCGGCGCTGTGCGGCATCGTCGGATTGCTCATCTGCCAGTGCACGCCGGATACCTTCGCACCGATCGGCACGCCGAAGACGGAATCGAACTTCTGGTGCGCCGCCGTACCGATCACGCCCAGATGATTCTCGAGCACGCTTTGGTACCATCTCAGGAAGTCTTTGCCGTAGGTGGAGTTATAACCGCCGTTCGTGTAGAAGCCGTCGCCGTCTGTCGGAGGGTTGATCTGGCTTACACTCGTCAGATTCGTCCCCCACGCGCTGTTGATGCCGCTGAGGGAACCGTATTTGGTGGTCATGGCGGTGCGGAAAGCGTTCTTTGCGGTCTCGGTGTAGACCTGGAACTTGCCGCGCGACGGGTAGCTCCAGCCTGCCGCCGGGTAGTAAGAAGGATAGCGCAGCTCGCCGGACGGGCCGCCGCTCAGGTAAATCTTCGGAATGATGTCCTTATAGCCCGCGAAAGTGGAAGCAAAGGAAGCGTAGAGCTCGCTGTACTGCGTGCCGATGCCGCTCCAGAACGGGGATACGGCTTCGTTGTTCACATAGCCGGTCTCGCTCTTGAACTGCATCTCGTCCGCGGTTCCCTTGTTCCACAGCCATGCCGGAAGAGGGATGTTGCAGTCATCGCCGACATTGCCGCCGCACTTGTGCGTGGAGAGGATCGGCACCCACTTCAGGCCCGCCTCGCGGACAGCGCTTGCGTAAGTCTGATAGTAGCTCCAGTTGAACTGGTTGTCGCCTGCACTCTCGACGAGGCCCCACCAAACGTCGGTTGTAATCGCATACACACCGTTGCTTTTTAAGGTGCGCAGCTGGTTCTTAAACGCATTCCAATCCGTCACCTGCGCCAGCGGGCCCATCACGGAAGCCTGGAAGTCGCTCGCTACGGCCGCCTCCGTACGGCTCGGCCCGAGCCCCATCACCGTGGTCAGCAGCATGACCAGGCTTAAGAGCAGCATGGACGCTTTTTTCATAAGGAATCTGGCTGAACTCATGAAATCAAAATCCCTCCCTGATTGATAATTGTAAACGTTCTCTTTTTATCGCCGGATCACAGTGGGTCTGGTCCTGCGTTTTCATACTTTGGTTTACTCGGCTTGCCTGCCTCCTTTCTTTGGTGTGATGAATAAAAACCGGTTTCCAAACACGCATAAAGCTTCGTCAAGAAATTTGCTGTCGGGGATGATCTTATGTACCGGGGGACGAAGCAGCAGCGGTGCGGGTCGACGAAAGCATCTCTCGGCGATACTGCAAACGTTTACAGATTTAGTATAATTCAAGCTCTGGCTTGGGCATAACCGACAAAATTGCTCTAGAAAGTGGAAAATATTGACGTGGACCTCGCCTTTTTCCCGAATGTTTATGTGGTAATCGTTTGACATATTCGGATTTGGATGGGGATGGCGGCTGCGGCCCTAAGGCTCGGCAGGGCCCGCTTATCTGATGTGAAACATCAGATAAGCGGCCGGCAAGGCGGGCCGGGCGCGGTATGTGATGGAAAACATCACATACCACGGGGATTGCGGCCCACAGGCGCGGCGGAGGGCACTTATCTGATGCGAAACATCGGATAAGCGGCCGGCAAGGCGAGGCGGGCGTGTTATGTGATGGAAAACATCACTATGGCCCCTTCGCACCCAGCCGCCGCTCCCACGCTTCGAACAAAGTGTCGACCCGCCGTACGATCTCCTTTTCCCCCACCGTCTGCAAAGCCCCCTGCGTGTAAACAAGCCGGCCGTTCACGACAACGTCGGTGACCGCACTGGGCTGCATCGCATACACGATGTTTGCGAGCAGCTCGCCGCGTGGCGTCAGGGACAGATCGTCCGCGTTCAGCACCGAGAAATCGGCGCAGCTGCCCGCCGCAAGCGTACCGACCGGAAGGCGCAGCACCTCGCCGCCGGCCGCCGTGCCCATCCGGAACACATCGCCTGCGGTCAGACAGGTCCCGTCAAGGTTCGCGACCTTCTGGAGCAGGGCGCACATGCGCATCTCCTCGTAGACGGAGGTGCGGTTGTTGCTGCAGGCGCCGTCCGTGCCCAGCGCCACACGGGTTCCATGCCGGAGCAGCTCCGGGATGCGGGTGATGCCGTCGGCGAGGAACATATTCGAGGAGGGACAGTAGGCCAAGGCCCCGCCCCGCTGTCCGACCCGTTCGACCTCCGAGTCGTCGAGCCAGACGAGATGCACAGCGATCATCCGCCCGTCGAGCACACCGAGCGAATCCAGGTAATGCACCGGACGGAGCCCGTAATCGCGCAGGGTCTCCTCCACCTCGAACATTTCCTCCGCAACATGAATGTGAAAAGGCGTATCCAGCTCCTGCGCCAGCCGGTGGCCAGCCTGGATCATTGCCGGCGAGGCGGCATGGGGCGAATGCGGGGCCGGATGGACGGCCACCATGGAGGCGCCCTGGTACTTGACCGCGAGCCGGCGGGTGCGATCCACGGCTTCGTCCACCGTCTCACGGTAGCCTGCGGGTGCCCCGCTCCAATCGTACATCGTGCGCGCGAACACGAGGCGGATGCCGACATCCCCGGCCGCCCGGATCACCGCTTCGTCCAGAGCAGTCCCTCCATTGTGCACGTAGAAAAAATCGCACACCGTGGTCACCCCGTACCTCAGCATCTCCCCGAAGGCCAGCAGCGCGCCCGTATAAACCGCCTCCTCATCGAGCAGCGGGGAATACCGGTACAAGGCTTCGTCGCGCCACTGCAGGAACGGCTTGTCGACCGCGATGCCGCGCAGCAGGCTCTGGAAGGAATGGTTGTGCGCGTTGACGGTTCCCGGCACGATCACCCCCCGCTCCCAGCGGACATGCTCGATCCCCGGATAGCGCTGCAGCAGAGCCACCAGCGGACCCGTCTCCAGGATGCGTCCGTTCTCCTCCAGCAGTGCGCTTCCTTCACGGAACGTGTCGTCGAGATATACTGCCTTCGCTGAATACAGCTTGGGCACAGGCCTCTCCTCCTTTTCTGCCGGCAGCTTGGCGCCTCACCCATAAGCGGTCTCACTCCTGCCTCCTTGGCTCAAAGCTGACGGTCCAGCGCCAACAAAGCGTGGAGCAGCACGTTGCCGGCCTGCTCGATCTCGCCGAGCCGGCTCTCCTCCTCAGGGCAGTGGCTGCGGCCGCCGATGCTCGGCACGAAGAGCATGCCGGCCCGGGTGATCGCGGCCATATGCGCCGCGTCGTGGCCCGCCATGCTGCCGAGCGGCACGGCGGCTATCCCCAGCCGCTCGGCCTGCCGCCTGCATACCTCGGCCACAAGCCCATCCATGGGAACGGGGGGCTGGTCGAGCAGCGTCACAGACTGCAGGCGGACGCCGCGGGCCCGGGCGATCCCGCCGGCACGCTCTCTCCAGGCGTCGAGCACGGCGGCTATCGCTTCCTTCGACGCCCCGCGGACCTCCAGGTGCAGCTGCACCTCCCCGGGAATAATGTTCGCGGCGTTCGGATGATTGGCGATGCGGCCGATCGTGCCCACGGTCTCCTCCGCCGGCGCATCCCGGCAGATCGCTTCGAATGCCAGCATCAGCTCGGCGGCGGCCATCAGGGCATCCTTCCGGTTGCGCATCAGGGTCGTGCCCGCATGATTGGCTTCCCCGGTGACCGTCACCTCTTCCCGGTAGATGCCGGTGATCGCGGTCACGATGCCGACCGGGATGCCCTGGTCCTCCAGCCGCCGTCCCTGCTCGATATGTACCTCAAGATAGGCCGCCAGGTCGCCGGGGGCGAGGCGCGCCTCTTCGAAGCGCAGCGGATCTCCTCCGGCATCCCGCAGCGCATCCGTGAGCAGGACGCCCCCGGGGCCACGGACCCCGTCCAGCACGCTGCGCTTCAGCTTGCCCGCCGCAGCCCGGGAGCCGAACGTCGAGAGTCCGAAGCCGTTCGGCTCCTCCGCGCTGAACGACACGACCTCGAGTCCGCGGCGAAGGCTGACGCCATGCTCCGCAAGCACGCGGGCCGCCTCCAAGGCCAGAATGACGCCGAGGGCCCCGTCATACTTCCCTCCGGATGGCACCGTATCGATGTGGGAGCCGCAGGCGATCGGCGGTAGCTTCTGCTTCTCTCCGCGGCGCAGACCCCAGATATTGGCCGCCTCGTCCGTGCGCACGGCCAGTCCCGCCGACCGCATGGCCGCCTTCAGCCATTCGCGGCCCTCCCTGTCCGCCGCCGAGAACGCCGTCCGCTCCAGGCCGCCGGATGGGCCCCGCCCGATGGCCCCCAGTGATTCCAGCGCCGTGCGGATCCTCCCCGGCTTCACGCGCAGCTCCTTCATGCCCCCGCCCTCCTTCCGTCCCGCACAACGCAGACGCCCCGCTTGATCACCGTATCCACGAGATTCACCCCGAAGTGATACTGCAGGTACGTGACATTCGGCGCATCAAAAAGCACGAGATCCGCCTGCTTGCCGGCTTCAATGCTGCCGATCCGGGAAGCCCGGCCGACCGCGTGCGCCGCATTGATAGTGCAAGCGGCGAGCACCTCCTCAGGCGTCATGCCCATGCCCAGGCAGGCCAGGTTCATGATGAGCGGCAGCGACTCGGTCGGCGAAGAGCCCGGATTGCGGTCGGTAGCCAGAGCCACCGGCACGCCCGCCGAGATCATCCGCCGGGCATCCGCCGGAGGCTTGCGCAGGAAGAACGCCGTGCCGGGCAGCAGCACCGCGATGACGCCGCGCCGGGCCATGGCGGCAATGCCCTCGCCCGAAGCCTGCAGCAGGTGATCCGCCGTCACGGCTCCTACGGCCGCCGCCAGTTCGGCCCCGCCGTACGGCACGATCTCGTCGGCGTGGAGCTTCGGCTTCAGGCCCCGTGCCAGGCCGGCCTCGAGGATGCGCCGTGACTGCTCCGGCGTGAACACACCCTCCTCGCAGAACACGTCGCAGAACTCGGCGAGCCCCGCCTCAGCGACGGCCGGGATCATCTCCTCGATGACGAGCCGGACGTAAGCCTCCGGGTCGCCCTTGTACTCCGGCGGCACGGCGTGCGCCCCCATGAACGTGGACACGAGCTCTACGGGATGCTCGGCGTTCAGCCGGCGGGCCGTGCGCAGCTGCTTCAGCTCGTCTTCGAGGCGCAGGCCGTAGCCGCTTTTGGCCTCGACGGTCGTCACGCCGTGCAGAAGGAAGCGGTCCAGCCGCCTTCGCGTCTCCGCCGCCAGCAGGTCCTCCTCCGCCGCCCGGGTCTGCTCCGCCGTGTACAGGATCCCCCCGCCGGCCTTCAAAATGTCCATATAGGCCGCACCCTTCAGGCGGAGCGGCAGCTCGAACTCCCGGCTCCCCGCGAACACGACATGCGTATGCGGGTCGATCAGCCCCGGGGTGACCAGCTTCCCCTCCGCCTCCAGCACCTCGACTTCCGCATCCTCCGGCGCCGCGGCAAGAACCCGCTGAGCCTCCTCATCCGGTCCCGCGAAGAGTATCCGGTCGTCCCGCGTAATCACGCTCCCCCCCTCGATGATCCCAAGCTCCGACATCTCCGCGCCCCGCTTCGGCCGGAGGCTTGCCCCGGCGGCCGTCACCACCTGCGCGGCGCGCCGGACATATACCATGCGGGTCGGCATGGCACCCACTCTCCCTTATGTCATTCGTTCGTCTGCTCTCCCATAGGCCTGATAATGCCGTGCGTCTTCGCCGTCTCCACCGCCAGATCGTACCCCGCGTCCGCATGGCGTACGACACCCATGCCCGGGTCCGTCGTCAGGACGCGCTCCAGCCGCTCCGCCGCCTCCGGCGTGCCGTCGGCAACCACGACCATACCGGCGTGGATCGAGTACCCCATCCCTACGCCGCCCCCGTGATGCAGCGACACCCAGCTCGCGCCGGCCGCCGTGTTCAGCAGCGCGTTCAGGATCGGCCAGTCGGCTACCGCGTCGCTGCCGTCAAGCATCGACTCCGTCTCCCGGTTGGGCGAAGCGACGGAGCCCGCATCGAGATGGTCGCGGCCGATGACAATCGGGGCGGAGAGCTCGCCTGCGGCGACCATGTCATTGATCTTCCGGCCAAAAAGCGCCCGCTCGCCATAGCCGAGCCAGCAGATCCTCGAAGGAAGACCCTGGAAGGCGATCTTCTGGCGGGCCATCCCGATCCAGCGGTGCAGCCCCTCATCGTCCGGGAACAGCTGAAGCACCGCTTCGTCGGTGCGCCGGATGTCCTCCGGATCGCCCGAGAGCGCCGCCCAGCGGAACGGCCCCCGGCCCCGGCAGAACTGCGGCCGGATGTAGGCCGGCACGAACCCGGGGATAGCGAAGGCCTCCGCCACCCCTTCGTCGCAGGCAGCCTGCCGGATGTTGTTGCCGTAGTCGAAGGCCACCGCCCCGCGGCGCTGCATCTCCAGCATCGCCTCCACATGGACGGCCATGCCGGCTTTGGCCCGCCGTACCAGCTCCTGCGGCTGCTGCGCGCGAAGCCTTGCCGCCTCCTCCAGAGAGCAGCCGGCCGGCAGGTACCCGTTCAGCGGATCGTGGGCGGACGTCTGGTCCGTGACGATATCCGGCACAAAGCCCTGGGCGAGCATCTGCGGCAGGACCTCCGCCGCGTTGCCTACAAGGCCCACCGACAGCGCACGACCAGCGTCCCTGGCCTCCTGCGCCAGCGCAAGCGCCGCCTCCAGCGTCTCGGCGAGCACATCGCAGTAGCGGGTCGCGATCCGCTTCTCGATCCTCGACCGGTCGGCTTCAACACCGATCAGCACGCCCCCGTTCATCGTCACGGCAAGCGGCTGGGCGCCTCCCATCCCGCCGAGTCCTGCCGTCACCGTGATCGTCCCCTGCAGCGTGCCGCCGAAGTGCTGCCTGGCGCACTCCGCGAATGTCTCGTACGTGCCCTGCACAATCCCCTGCGAGCCGATGTAGATCCAGCTGCCAGCGGTCATCTGGCCGTACATCATCAGCCCCCTGCGGTCCAATTCGTGAAAATGCTCCCAGTTCGCCCAGGCCGGCACGAGATTGGAATTCGCCAGCAGCACGCGCGGCGCGTCCCGGTGGGTCCGGAACACCGCCACCGGCTTGCCGGACTGGATGAGCAGCGTCTCGTTCTCCTCCAGCGCCTGCAGGCTCCTGACGATCGCGTCAAAGCACGCCCAGTTCCTCGCCGCGCGGCCGATTCCCCCGTAGACCACCAATGACTCGGGATGCTCCGCCACCTCAGGGTCCAGGTTGTTCATCAGCATCCGGAGGGCCGCTTCCTGCACCCAGCCCTTGGTGCTGAGCTGCGTCCCCCGCGGGGCACGGACCGTCCGGCTCTTCGCTTCTTCCCCCATCCTGCTCCTCCTCTCCGGCATCTGCCGACGCTGCCTTCCGTCTCCCGCCTCCCGGTCCTCCCGCCTCCGCCGTTCCCTCCGCTTCCCCCGGCCAGCCGAGCTCCGCCGCGGCATCCACCGAACGCAGCCATTCGGAGATCCTGCGGAAGTCGCCGGAGAGCACCCGGTCTTCGCCCATGAAAGGCACCCGCTCCCGGCAGCGGTCATAGAGCCACCGGGTGCCCGGCGCGAGACCCGACGGCCCGCGGTAATCCGCCGCCTGGGCCGCGCAGAGCAGCTCGATGGCGAGCACCTCGAAGCCGTGGCTGACGATGCGGGCCGCCTTCCGCGCGGCGATCGTGCCCATGCTGACATGATCCTCCTGGTTGCCCGAGGAGGGAATGGAATCCACGCTTGCCGGGTGGGCCAGCGACTTGTTCTCCGACACGAGCGAGGCGGCCGTGTACTGGGCGATCATGAAGCCCGACTGCAGGCCCCCGCGGTGCGTGAGGAAGGGCGGAAGCCCCTCGTTCAGCTGGGGGTTCACCAGCCGTTCGATGCGCCGCTCGGCGATGCTGGCAAGCTCCGCCGCGCACAGGGCGAGGTGATCCATCGCCAGCGCCACCGGCTGCCCGTGGAAGTTCCCGCCGGAGATGACCCGGCCCTCCTCCGCGAAGATCAGCGGATTGTCCGTGGCGGAGTTGATCTCCGTCTCGAGCACGCCGGCGATATAGTCGAGCCCGTCGCGGCTCGCCCCGTGCACCTGGGGCGCGCAGCGCAGCGAGTAAGCGTCCTGCACGCGGAGCTCCCCCGGCCCGGTCAGCAGCCGCGAGCCCTCCGTCATCCGGCGGATATTCTCCGCCGAGCGGCGCTGCCCCCGGTGGGGGCGCAGCCCGTGCGTCAGCCCGTCGAACGCGTCGCGGACGGCGCGCAGCCCTTCGCAGGTGAGCGCGGCCGTGCAGTCGGCCAGGTCCGCCAGCCGGCGGGCGTCCGCGCAGGCCAGCGTGCCGATGGCCGTCATCACCTGCGTGCCGTTGATCAGGGCGAGTCCTTCCTTCGCCTCGAGGATAACCGGCTGCAGGCCGGCCCGGGCCAGCGCCTCTCCGCCGGGCAGCCGGGCTCCCTCGAAGAAGGCTTCGCCCTCGCCGACGAGCACGAGCGCCAGGTGGGCGAGCGGCGCGAGGTCTCCGCTGGCGCCTAGGGAGCCCTGCTCCGGCATGACGGGGGTGACCCCGCGGTTCAGCAGGCCGGCCAGCAGCTCCACCACACAGGGGCGGATGCCCGACCAGCCGAGGGCTAGAGCGCGGATGCGCAGCAGCATCACCGCCCGCACGGTGTCCTCCGGCAGCGGGCTGCCGACCCCGCAGGCGTGGCTGCGGATCAGGTTCAGCTGCAGCCGCAGCACGTCGCCGTCCGCGATGACCGTATCGCTGAATTTGCCGAAGCCGGTGGTCAGCCCGTAGACGACCTGCCTCTCCTCCAGCAGCTTCCGCACGTAGTCACAGGAAGCCTGCATCCGGGAGATGCAGCCCTTCTCGACCACCACAGGCGCTCCGCTGCGGGCAGCCCGTTCCACCTCCGCGAGGGTCAGCCTTTGGTCTCCGATCCGTATGGGGGCATTATCTCTCCGCTTCATGACCGCTCCACCCCCTTCCCTCACCAGTAAAGATACCCAAAAAGCCCTACCCGGGCCGGCGGGTATGGGCGCAGCAGCAGCATCCACCACGATCGTTCATCCGACAGGCGGCAGGAAAGCCTGAATCCTTGCCCTATGTGTATGCCGCCGCGCGGCGAATCATACGGCTCGCGGCCCCCGAACACAAAAAAGCAGGCGAAGGGAATTTCCCTTGGCCTGCTGCTCAGTTGGTTATAAATTGATGACAATAGATGATGAAGCTTGTGTCCGTCACGCGAACGAAGGCTTATCATAATTCGCCTTGCGTTCAAATACGACGACGCCTTCCACTTCTTTGCCTTCCGTTGTGAGGGCGATTACTTTTTTGCTCTTTTTTGTCGATGTCCCGGCATCAGACAACTCGGCGGAATTGGGACGCCGTGCCCCCGGTTTATCGACCTGTCTGCTCATGAAGATTCGCCTCCAAAAAGGTGGTTTATGGTGCCCATCAGCTTGTGGTTGACTTGCAGCAGCGTCTCGCAATCTTCGGGTGACATGGCTCGCTTGCCGGACACATGAAGGACAAGCATGAGATCCTTTCCTACAGGATAGCACAGCAAGTAGGTTTTGACAACGCGGTCCGAGAGCAGCACGACCTTCTCCAATCCGTTCAAGAAGGCATCGACTACCACGATGGTCCCCTCGGCGTCCCGCTTGTCATCGTTGACCGTGAAAGGGTAGAACTTGTTCCTGCCGACATTGCCGGCCACCTGCTCAAGCCCCTCGTTCCCCCGTGCTTTCCATACGGCCGCGCCCACGACACGGTAGCCTTCGATAGGCTGATAGGCGCTGCGCAGGGCGTCATAGAGGAACTCATACTTCTTGTCGGGCTCGGTCATCAGGTCCTTCACAAAATGAAGAAAGAAATGATGCAGCGAATCGTTCTGCTCCAGCTCCGCGCGGGCTTCCTGAAGCGCTTCCACCGGGTCCTCGTATTTACCCGCTTCCGTGATCCTTGCACCAATCTCCATGCAGGCCACACTCACGGCGGCATGGAGATCCCCGTCCGTACGGACTTCGTAGCGCAGAAGGGTGAGCCCCTGCAGATCGGACATCAGATGGAATTCCGTAATCTTTTCTTTATGATATTCCATCTCCACATATTCCGGAACCACAAAAAAGACCCGGCCCCGCTTGAGCTTGCCCCAGAACAGGCCCATTTCGAATACGGTGTTGTCACGGGGGGTAAGCACCAGCTTGCCGCGGTGAAGCAGCAGATCGTCCGGTGAAAATACGAATACGGCAAAATCGCTCGCTGCCAGCCTGGCCTCCAGATCATCCATCGTATAGTGCATCGCATGAAACGTACCGGCGTACCACGGTGATACCTGGGCAAAGTGGGACAGTGCCTTGTGAATTGTGGAAGCGATTGCAATGGACTCCCGGGCAGAACCGATGAAGACGCACGGCTTGGACGTATGCCGTTTCAAATAGCGAACCCCCCCGTAACGAGTTTTCATTACATGCATACCAGTTTGTTACAATTATACCATACATTTCGTTTCCATGCGTATATTTGTTCTCTTTTTTTTGCACAAAAAAAGAAGGTCCGGACATGCGGAATTCCCCGTCCTTCCGGCTTTATTCCCCCAAGGGACCGGCGTGGCAGGCAGGAGACGGGTTGATGTGTATGAGCAAACATGGTAAATCCTCCAGCGATGCACTAAGGACACTCCCCCGGAGTCATGCTAAAGTATAGGCCAGTCCCCTGAACCGGGACAAACAACACTTATGGAGGTACACATGAACAAACTGCTAAAAGCATCTGCGATGGCATTGTCTCTCATGGTTACGACCATCAGCGTTGGAACAGCCATGCCAAGCCGGACGGAGGCCGCCATCTCTTCTACGACAGGCAGCCGGATCGTTACAACCGCCAAATCCTACATCGGAGATGTAGACTATAGATTCGGTACCCGTGATGCGTCCCGTCTGATCTTCGACTGCTCTTCGTTTACGCAGTTCATTCTCAAGAAGCACGGCATTTCCGTTCCTTGGAGCTCCCGCGAGCAGGCCAAAGAAGGCAATTGGATCAGCAAGTCGAAGCTGAGAGCGGGCGATCTCGTCTTCTTCAGCGTAGGCACACCGGGAAGAATCGATCACGTGGGCATCTATGTGGGGAACGGCAAATTCATCAGCAACACGAGAAGCGCAGGCGTTGTCATCACGTCCATGACTTCGGGTTACTGGGAAGACCGTTATATTACGGGCCGCCGTTTGTAGTCCTGAAAACAGCATAAACTCATTCAATCAAAATAAGCAGGAGGCTCCGATGATTTTTCATCTGGGGCTCCTGCTTTTTAGTATGTCCCGTTACGCGCAATGCAGCCTGCTCCCCTTCTCCCAGCGGAGGAAGGGACCGCCACCGGGCGCGGTCCGCTTACTCACCCGCCTCCACTCCGTCATAGAAACGGACCCGGCTTCTCCCTTCCCGCTTGGCTGCATAGAGTGCCTGGTCCGCACAGCGGAGCAGGAGATGCACGGCATCGGCGTCCTGCGGATAGAGCGCCACCCCGATGGAGGAGGATGTTCGGACCTCCCCGGCGCTCTCCAGCGGCCAGGGCTGCTGCAATGATGCGCACAAGGTCTCGGCCATCGCCGCCGCCTGTTCCGGAGCCGTGAGACCGGGCAGAACCGCCACGAATTCATCTCCGCCCAGCCGGGCCAGAAACCCTGCGGAAGCCAGATGGCCTTCGATCCGCCGAGCCAGCTGCACGAGAAGTTCATCTCCCGCCTCGTGCCCGAACGAATCGTTAATCCGTTTGAAGTGATCGACATCGAGATACAGGATCCCGAGGCTCGTTCCATGCCGGTCGCTTTCCTCCAACTCCAGCTTGACCCGCTTCATGAAACAGCGGCGGTTGTGCACGCCCGTAAGCGCATCATAGTACGCCATCCCCTGCAGCCGCGCCTCATATTCCTTGCGTTCCGTAATCACCCGTGCAACCGATACGACATGGTCCACCGTCCCCTCATCGCTCCATACACAGGTAAGTGCAGCCTCAAACCAGATGTAATGACCTCCGGCATGCGCATAACGAAACTGCACCGAAGCAGCGTCCGATGCGCCGGCCACAAGCTCGTCGAAGCTCCTCCGGACGGCAGGGCTGTCCTCGGGATGCATGAACTCGAAGAGATCCACCCCTTCGAGCACGGTATAGTCCAATATGTTCCGAAAAGACGGTGAACAATACCGCACGCGGCCATCGGGATTGAGCATGGAGATGATATCGTTCATATTCTCGGCGATGAGACGGTACTGCTTCTCACTGGCCTTGAGCTCTTCCTCCGCCTTCTTGCGCTCCGTCACGTTGCGGCTCACGATCACCAGCCGGTGGCGGCTTCCTTCCCCGTCGAACATCGGGGTCTTGATGACCTCCCACGTCTGCATGCTGCCGTCCGCGATGGCGAAAGACTTCTCGATCTGCAGCGGAGCTCCCTTCTGCCATGCCTGTTCGTCGGTTGTGATGTTAAACTCAAACGCAGCTTTGAACTGGGGAGGAGCAAGCTCCGCGAGCTCTTGGTCGGTCCTGCCGCGGTAATCGATCCCGTTCAATTCATAGGCATCGAGCACCGTCTGGTTTGAGACCAGCCACCGCCCCTCGCCGTCCTTCAATACGATAAATTCCTGAATGAGGTCGAGCAGGACCTGTATATGTTCCCCTTCGTACGGGGCATGCCTTAGCATCTGTTCCACTGGGTTCTTCATCGGGCTGTCCCTTTCCTCTGCTGACTCGTCTTGGTGTCACGGGATCTGTTATCCCCCGATTATAGCACTGTTGCGGGCCGCTGGATACGGGGTTCGGACTACACTTTCGCTTCCATTTCCAAGCAGCCGCCCTGCATAAGAAAAACCCCGGCAGAATCCTGCGGGGCAGTCAAGCCGGCCGAAATCCCTGAAGCCAGGCGGCCGTCCAAGCTTAGTTGTCATCGTTGCAGCAGCCCTGGCCCATATGACCGGAGCGCTCCACCTTCGTTTTGAGATAATTCTCGTTGAAGGGGGAAAGATCTCCCCACAGCTCCACGCGTCCGGCTACATCAAGACCGGAGGACTTGAGGGCATCGACCTTCTTCGGATTGTTCGTGATCAGCGTCACCGGCTTGCTGCGGAGCCGGTTCAGCACCGCGACGGCGTCACCGTAATTGCGGGCGTCGTCCACGAACCCGAGCTTCAGATTCGCATCCACCGTATCGTAGCCGTTCTCCTGGAGCAGATACGCCAGCGCTTTGCTGAACAGCCCGATCCCTCTTCCTTCGTGATTCGCGAGGTAAAAAAGGGCTCCGGTGCCGTGATCCGCGATCATTTTCATGGACCGCTTCAGCTGAAAGCCGCAGTCGCACCGTTTGCTGCCGAAGATATCACCGGTATGGCAGATGGAGTGAAGCCGGATCAGCGCTTCATCGGCATTCTTGAAATCGCCGTGTACGAGCACGCTCGACTGCTGGAATTCGGCGAGATTGATCGAAGACAGCTTGTCGACAATGCGCTCCATGTCGCTCTCGACTTCCTTGCAGTTCAGCCAGCAGTACCACTGAAACACGACCGTCTCGTCATACAGGCTGACCGGCAGCCGGATCGGCCCTACCAGGTAGATGGCGCCCTCGGGCCGCTCAATCAGCTGAATTTTGTCCTGAAGATGCTCCATGACATCAGGGGTAATGCGGGTTGCATGGCTCACTATGCTGCAGCTCCTTCTTCTCCAGAGTGTCCGTACCTGCAGGATCACCGTCCGGCTTCACCGCCTGATCCTGCCTCGTACCTCTAGATTCCCCCAACCGGCCCCCCCTCATCCCGCAAGCCAGGCGGTTCCCACGTGCACTTCGCCCCTGCAGCCGTCTGCCCAAGAAGAACGATCAGCCCGATACCGCCGACCGGCCTTCGAGAATCTCGGCGGCCGTGAAGTAGTCCTCTTCCGTCTTGATCTCGAACACGAAGGAGGCGGATATGCCCTGTCCGGTGAACACCTCTTCCTCTACCAGCGCCGCATTCAGCACCCGGTGCAGCGCATCCGGCCGGCCCTCCCCGCTCTGCAGCAGCTCTCCGATCCGCTTTCCGCAGGAGCGGTCATAGATGCCGTGCAGCGGGTAGATCATATTCTCCACCCGCGGAAAGGCGGCGTCGAAGCCTCTGTTCTTCTGCTCCAGGAGGAGCTGCGCCGCCTTGGGGGAGAGGAAGGGCATGCCGCATCCGACCGCCCACACCTGCTCTCCCCTGGCCAGCGTCAGGCCGGCATGCAGGCCGCTGAGCGGCCCTTTCCCCGGAATATAGTCGGTGATGATCCGCACCGATTCGTCCACCTGCCGCAGATAAGACTTCGGATCGTTCGTGACAATCATAAGCTCGCTGCAGACCGTCCTCATCAGGCGGACCTGCCGCTGCAGGAGCGTCTCGTATTCAAACTTCAGCATGCTCTTGTTCGCACCGTTCATCCGTTTGCTCTCGCCGCCTGCCAGGATCAGTCCCGTTAGCATCACAAATCTCCCCTTTCCCTTTCCTCATGTTCTTGGTCTTCCTCATTCTATTAAAACACGTCCGAAACCCCGAGTTCCGTGATCTGCTTCACTTGTGTCTCCAGCGTTCCGGATTCACGAGTCTTACGAAGCGGAATAACCGATCTGCACTTCGCCATCCTGCACCCGTACCGGGTAAGCCCTCACCTGTCCGGTATCCGGAGCCAGCACGGCTCCGTCTCTCAGTCCGATCCGCCAGTCGCAGATCGGATCGAACAGGACGACGCCCGACACGATTCCGTCGGCCAGCGTGCCGCCGCGCGGCCCCGGGCTGCGGTTCTCGAGAGCGAAGAACTCGCCTCCCGTCGTCCGGAAGACGGCGAGCTCTACTCCGCCGATCCGTACGACCCTGCCGATCCGCTCCTCGAAATCTCCCACTCTTCCAACGCCAACATACGTGACCTCTTTTGTATCCATACGGCCTCTCTCCTCTCTCACGGGTGCTTACTTGGTTCCAACGGGAACCTGAATCTCGCTGTAGAGCCGCTGGCGGAGCACCGGGTTGTCGAGCACTTCTTTCCAAGGCTCCTTCACCTGGCTCAGTGCGGTCTCCATCCGGGCCGCCAGCGCTTTGCGGTTCTCCGTATCTTCCACCACCGCAGCAGTGACCGACGCCAGGCCGACCCGCTCGATCCAGTCCGAGGTCCGCTCCAGGTATTTGCCCGTCTCGCGGTAGTGCTGCATGAAGGCGGCGACAATCTCGACCAGCTCCTCATCCGTCTTCACCTTGCAGAGCAGATCCGCCAGGCGCGACTTGATCCCGCCGTTGCCGCCCACATAGATCTCCCAGGCTCCCTCATTGCCGACGATCCCGATGTCCTTCGTCGACGATTCGGCACAGTTGCGCGGGCAGCCGTTGACGGCCAGCTTGAACTTCGCCGGCATGTCGAGGCGCTCGAATTTCTTCTCGAGCAGGATGCCCATGCCCATCGAATCCTTGGTGCCGAATCGGCAGAACTGGCTGCCGACGCACGTCTTGACGGTGCGAAGCGCCTTGGCATAAGCGTAGCCCGACGGCATGCCGAGGTCCTCCCAGATCTTCGGCAGGTCTTCCTTGCTTACGCCAAGCAGGTCCAGCCGCTGCCCGCCGGTCACCTTGACCAGCTTCACGTTGTACTTCACGGCCACATCGGCGATAAGCCGCAGGTCCTCCGGCGTCGTCACACCGCCGTACATCCGGGGAACGACGCCGAAGGTGCCGTCCTTCTGGATGTTCGCATGCATCCGCTCGTTGACGAAGCGGGAATCCTTCTCGTCCTGGTGCTCCGCCGGCCAGATCATGCCGAGGTAATAGTTCAGCGCCGGGCGGCACTTCGAGCAGCCCTCCGGATTGTCCCAGCCGAGCACGTGCATGACTTCCTTCGAAGTGAGAAGGCCTTTCTCTTGGATGCCGGCCACGACTTCATCTCGGGTCAGCTTCGTGCAGCCGCAGATGCCTTCCTTCTTGGCGGCTGCCGAATCGTATTTGTCGCCGAGCGTAAACTGGAGAATCTGCTCGACCACCGGCCGGCAGCCTCCGCACGAGCGCGAAGCCCCGGTGCACGCCTTGATCTCGTCCACTGTCGTGAGCCCATTATCGCGGATGGCATCGACGATGTGCTTCTTCGTCACGCCGTTGCAGCCGCAGACGATCTCTTCATCCGGCAGATCCGCCGCACTGTTACCGGCCTCTGCCGCGGCCGTGCCCATGATCGCCGCATGGATCTCTTCGGTCATGACCGTGCCGGTACGGATCCACTGCTGGAGCCGCGCCGCCTGCTTGCCATCGCCCACGAGTACGCCGCCGACGATCCGGCCGCCGCGCAGCAGCACCTTCTTGTAGATGCGGTGCCATTCGTCGTGCATCCGGACGACATTCAGGTCCGGCGCATCCATGAACTCGCCCGCCGAGAACACGTCGACGCCCGAGATCTTGAGCTGGGTCGAGACAACCGAGCCCTCATACGGCTTCGTCTCGACACCGCACAGATGCTTCGCCAGCACGGCCCCCTGCTCGAAGAGCGGAGCGACCAGTCCGTAACAGACGCCGCGGTGCTCGCCGCATTCGCCCACTGCATACACGTCCGGCGCGGAAGAGCGCATGTAGTCGTCCACCACGATGCCGCGGTTCACGGTCAGGCCGCTCGCCCGGCCCACCTCCGTGTTCGGCCGGATGCCCGCCGCCATGACCACGAACTCGGCTTCGAGCGTCGTGCCGTCGCTGAAGCGCAGGCCCGTCACCCGCTGACCGCCCAGGAACTCGGCGGTCTGCCGGCCGGTGGCGAACTTCAGCCCCTGGCTCTCGAGCTCCGCCTGAAGCATGAGCGAGGCCGTCCGGTCGAGCTGGCGCTCCATGAGCTCCTCGACCAGGTGGACGACGGTCACGTCCATGCCGAGCTTCAGGAGGCCCTTGGCCGCCTCCAGACCGAGCAGTCCGCCGCCGATGACCGCAGCCTTGCGGTACAGCTTCGCCGCATGGAGCATCGTCTCACAGTCGGCGATGTCGCGGAAGCCGACGATGCCTTCCTTGTCTGCGCCCGGGATCGGCAGCATCAGCGGCTTGGAGCCCGTAGCGACGATGACCTTGTCGTACGGAACCACGGTGCCGTCCTCCGTATGGACGGTGCGGCTGTCGGTATCGATTCTCGTTACCGTTGTGCCGGTCCGCAGGTCAATGCCGTTCTCACGGTACCATTCCCAGGAGTTCAGGATGATTTCGTCGATCGATTTGCTTTTCTCCAGGACATACGACAGTTGAATCCGGTTATAGTTCGGGTACGGCTCGCTGCCGAAAACCGTAATCTCATAGCGCTGCGGATCCAGCTTCAGGATCTGCTCGACGGTGTTGATGCCGGCCATACCGTTGCCGATGACGACCAGACGTTGACGTGTAGTTGTAGCGTTCATGGAATGCTGCCTCCTCCGGCTTGCCTTGATGGGATTGCCAGGCCAGCCGGCCTGGATTGGTACAATTACACGGATGCCAGGGGATTGGAATCCCCTTCTATAAGCTGGACACAGGACAAGGCCCTGTGGAATGTTCATGGTAAGGGTGCTGCTTGCCGCCTTGGCGGGATGTATCGTGTTGTATAAAGAAAGCGGGACTGCCCGGGCCGACTTTCATCTTTGCCCGATAGCAGCCCCGCCTGTCTACTTCCTTGTGCTGCTGGCTTTGGAATGATTGCCGTGATTTTCCATCTCTTGGAGATCTCTAACTAAGCTGACTCTATATGGCTTATGCTGTTTATTCGAACCGGCCGTAGAACGCCTTGCGGTATACCTCCGCCAGCTCGCTTACCAGCGGCATCCGCGGATTGGCTGTCGTGCACTGGTCTTCGAAGGCGCGGTCGGCGAGCTCCTCCACCCGGCTCTCGAACACCTGCGGGTCAATGCCCAGCTCCGAGAACGAAGCCGGAATGCCCACTGCCTGGCCGAGCCCCCGGACCGCATCAACGAGGCTGTTCACTCCTTCTTCCGTCGTGCGGGCCGGCAGTCCCAGCATGCGGGCGATCTCGGCGTACCGCTCATCGGCGACGAAGTGGTCGTATTTCGGGAAGGATGCGAACTTCGACGGCTTGCTGGCATTGTAGCGGATGACGTGCGGCATCAGGATCGCATTGGTGCGGCCGTGCGCCGTGTGGAACTCGCCGCCCCACTTGTGCGCCAGGGAGTGGTTGATCCCGAGGAACGCGTTGGCAAAAGCCATCCCGGCGATCGTCGAGGCGTTGTGCATTTTTTCCCGGGCCACCGGATCCGCCGTTGCATAAGACTTCTCGAGGTTCTGGAACACGAGCTGGATTGCCTTCATTGCCAGGCCGTCCGTATAATCGTTCGCCATCACCGAGACGTACGCCTCAATCGCGTGGGTCAGTACGTCCATCCCCGTATCAGCGACCGCCGTCTTCGGCAGGGAGTACACATAGTCCGGATCGATGATCGCCACATCCGGCGTGAGCTCGTAGTCGGCCAGCGGGTATTTGGTCTGTCCCTGCTTCTTGTCGGTGATGACCGCGAAGGAGGTGACTTCCGAGCCCGTACCCGACGTCGTCGGAATCGCCACGAACTTCGCCTTGCGGCCGAGCCGCGGATATTTGTACACCCGCTTGCGGATATCCATGAATTTCTGCTTCAGCGACTGGAAGCTCGTCTCCGGATATTCGTAGAAGAGCCACATGGCCTTCGCCGCGTCCATCGGGGAGCCGCCGCCGAGGGCGATGATGCAGTCCGGCTGGAAGCGTTCCATGAGATCCGTGCCGCGCTCGACCGTATCCACCGACGGATCCGGCTCGACGTCGCTGAATACTTCCACAGCCACCGGCGTCTGGCGCTTGCGCAGGTAATGCTCCACGCGCTCCACGTATCCGAGCTGCACCATCATCGGGTCGGTGACGATCAGGATGCGCGAGATGTCGGGCATTTTCTCCAGGTACTGGGTCGCGCCCTTCTCGAAGTAGACCTTCGGCGGAATCTTGAACCACTGCATATTGACGGTGCGGTAGGCGACGCGCTTCACGTTGATCAGGTTGACCGCCGTAACGTTGGAGGTCGTCGAATTGTGGCCGTAGGAGCCGCAGCCGAGCGTCAGGGAAGGCAGGTTCGTGTTGTAGATGTCGCCGATCGCCCCGTGGGTGGACGGCGAATTCACGATGACGCGGCCCGTCTTCAGCGCAGCGGCAAAGTCGGCGATCACCGCATCATTCTTCGAGTGGATCACGGAGGAGTGGCCCATCCCGCCGAAGGCGGTCACTTCCGCGGCCCGCTGGATTCCCTGGACGGCGTTCTTCACCTTGTAGCACGCCAGCACGGGGCTGAGCTTCTCCGCGGAGAGCGGGTAAGCCGGACCTACACCCTGCAGCTCGGCGACCAGGATCTTCGTGTCGGCCGGAACGTTGATGCCGGCCATCTGCGCGATCTTCACGGCCGGCTGGCCGACGATCACGGCGTTCACCGCACACTTGTCGCTGTTGATGACAAGCTTCGATACCGCCTCGGTCTCTTCGCCGTTCAGGAAGTAGCAGCCGAACCCGATCATAAGGCGGCGCACTTCGGCGTAGACATCCTCTTCAATAATGACCGCCTGCTCGGAGGCGCAGATCATACCGTTGTCGAACGTCTTGGAGAGGATCAGGTCCGTGACGGCCTGCTTGAGATCGGCGCTCTTCTCGATGAAGCACGGCACGTTGCCGGGGCCTACGCCGAGCGCCGGCTTCCCTGTGCTGTAAGCCGCTTTGACCATCGAGGAGCCGCCGGTAGCCAGGACCAGCGCCACATCCGGATGGTTCATGAGCAGCCCGGTCGCTTCGACGGAAGGATGCTCGATCCACTGGATGCAGCCTTCCGGTGCGCCCGCCTTCACGGCTGCTTCCACGACGACGCGGGCGGCAGCCGCACTGCATTTCTGTGCGGACGGGTGAAATGCGAAGATGATGGGATTGCGGGTCTTCATGGCGATCAGAGATTTGAACATCGTGGTGGAGGTCGGGTTCGTGACCGGCGTTACCCCGGCGATCACGCCTACCGGCTCGGCTACTTTGCGGTAGTTCTCGTAAGGATTCTCCTCAATGACGCCCACCGTTTTGTCATACTTGATGCTGTGGTAGATGTACTCGGTCGCAAACAGGTTCTTCGTGATCTTGTCTTCGTAGACGCCGCGTCCGGTCTCTTCAACGGCCATCTTCGCGAGCTTCATGTGCTGCTCGAGCCCCGCGAGGGCCATCGCCTGCACGATCGCGTCCACCTGCGCCTGGTCGAGCCGCATGAATGCCTGCTGCGCCTTGATCGCCTTGGCGACAAGCCGGCCTACTTCCTGTTCCGCCGCCGGCTTTGCCTGTTCTTCCTGTTTCTCTCTAATCGCCATGTCTCTCCGCCTCCATGATTCGATTGGATTGCCTTTCCACAACCTATGTTACTATTTTCACAAACGTGGATCTGTGATCTGTTTTACAGCATCCGGCTGTATTTGAAAGTTTTTCATGGAGGTTGGCGGCGGGACGCTGCTGGTTGAGCATGGATACGTGATGCTTGTGACTTCGCGCACAATGGATGATCCTGCGAGCTGTGAGTTGGCTCACTCGGGGGAGCGGCCTTGCGTTTCACTTGATCCCGCTTCGATGGGACCAGGGACGGGACTTGAATCCCCTTGGTGAGCGTTCACCTGGGCTTGACATGACCCGCTTCGGTTGGACCAAGGGCGGTGAGTTGGCTCGCCTCCCTGCTCCGGGCTCCGTCCGAGGGAGTTCCACTGTGCCTCAGGCCGTCGTCAGATGGCCGAACGTTCCGTCGTGCCGCTTGTAGACCAGCTCCGTAACTCCGGTCTCCCGGTTGAAAAAGAGATGAAAGTCGTGCCCGAGCAGCTGCATCTCCAGCAGCGCCTCTTCGAGCTCCACCGGCTTCAGCTGGATGCGCTTGGACCGTACTACGCCGAGCTCCTCCGCGTCCTCGTAGGCGGCCGGCAGTGCCGGTTCCGCTCCGCCCGTCCGGCCGTCTCCGCGCCGGCTGCGGCGTCTGAGCCGCTCGCGCCACTTGCGGATCATCCGCTCAAGCTTGTCGGCCGCGAGGTCAATGGAGGCGTACATGTCCTCCTGCTTCTCCTCCGCGCGGAACACCGTCCCCTCTTCGTGGATAGTGACCTCCACCACATGGAGGTGTCTGTGCCCCTGCACGGAAAGGTTGATCTGCACATCGGTGCCTGGGTGCAGCCAGCCTTCCAGCCGGCCGATTTTGTCCTGCGCGTATGCTTCCAGTGCCGGAGTAACCTCGAAGTGTTTGCCGTGGACGTTCAGTCTCATCTCTCATCACTCCTCTTAAGCGAATAGGTAATCTACATCGGTCAGCACCTGCTCGGCCAGCGGGAACACGATCTGCTCCTCCTTGGCCAGGTGACTCTTCAGGATATAGCACGCCTGGATCAGCAGAGCGGCCGCCTTCTTCATCTCATCCTTCGGGGAGTCCGCGCGCAGCTTGTGGAACTCTCTCATGAACGTCTCCACATATTCCTCAGCCATCGCGTGCTCCTTCTCCATCATCCAGAGGGAAGGGATCATCGTCGGCTCCTGGCGGAGGCGGAAGTAGGACGCGAGGAACGGAAACAGCGTCTCTTCCTCCCAGCCGGAGTGGGCGTCCAGCTCCTGCATTACGCCGATCGTCCACAGCCGCAGGTGCTGCAGGCGCCCCCAGGCCTGGGCGCGGTTCTCGGCTTGGCCTACCTTCATGGCCTGCTCTTCCATCTCTTCGAGCAGACCGGCGAGCATCTCGTGTTCTTCTCTAAGCCGGTCCATCGCGGCTGACAATTCCGTGACATGGGCTTCGCCCGTACGTTCCATATGCGGTGGAGTAGATTGTTTCATGGTGTAATCCCTCCGTTACTTGCTGGAATGTTCTTTCTGACCTCATCATACGCTTCGCCGGAGTGCACTGTAAGTGAAGTGGATCACATCTCCAATGGACAACTTTAAAAATGGGAAAAGACCGTCCGTGGGCGGGTGATCCGGGCGGTCGGGTGGAGCTGTCGTTGTGCATAAACTTGGAACCCCTGTTTCATGTGCGGGTCCAGCCATTTCGGGCATTCGTGGGAACGGGCACGGTGCTTTAATCGCTGTAGATATAATTAAAAGCTGCCGCCCTCACAAAATTCTAAACCTTAAACCTCCTGCCCTGAGCTGACCCATGCATTTGTGTAATCGAGAGGGACAGGTATGGGCACACTGCTACCCTCCTCACGAAGCTCTGAACTATAAAACCTCCCATCATGTGCCGACCCATACGTTTGAGTGCTTGCCGGGTGGGTATGGGGCTCCAATCTGCGATGCTTTCACACCTCTCTCAACTTAAAACCTCCCATCATGTGCCGACCCATACGTTTGAGCACTGGCCGGATGGGTATGGGGCTCCAATCACTGTTGAAGTCGTGTTCTTTTGAATTCGGCTATTAGAGGTGTGAACACGACTTCAAAGGCGACCGCTTCGCTTTTCCACCCCATACCCATCCCTTGCTGAGCTGCGGAGCCTCGTAAATCTAAACACATAGTAACCGCCCGGCTGCCATGGCCGGGACGGCTAATAAGGGAACGATTTATCGTGATGAAACATTTCACTTCCCACTGCTTATATACCTACCACCTGTGCTCGCTCCGTTTTATTCTTTTGAGTACTCCGCATTTCCGTCACTGGAACGCGCGTAAATTATGGACGACCGATTGTCATTCTAACCTTCCCCCCTTACTATGAGCCGTCTCGCACCTTAAACACATAGAAACCGCCCGGCTGCCATGGCCGGACGGTTTCTATGTAGCCGATCGATTTATCGCTGATAACTCTCTTTCTCTTTCTCCCGCACGATAACGGAACTCAGGTGCTTTATTCGATCATTTCCCGTTATTTCCCGACGAATAGCGGAACTCAGATATCTTATTGTCCGCTAACCCACCGAAAAGCAGCCCCACCCCTAGAGATAGCGAATCTGAGTTCCGCTATTTTGTGAATCACCGTCTCAGTGGAGCACATAGCGCATCTGAGTTCCGCTATTTTGCAAATCACCGTCTCGGTGGAGTACATAGCGCATCTGAGTTCCGCTATTTTGCAAATCACCATCTCTGTGGCACACATAGCGCATCTGAGTTCCGCTATTTTGCAAATCACCGTCTCGGGGGAGTACATAGCGCATCTGAGTTCCGCTATTTTGTGAATCACCGTCTCGGTGGAGCACATAGCGCATCGGAGTTCCGCTATCTCACGTAACACCCCAGCGGCACCCTAACTATCCAAGCTTGGCGCACCTATTCCAGCAGGTGCTCTCGCTGCCAAGTGCTCGGTCCAACCTCGAGCGGACATTATGCCGCTGCAAAGGTGGGCATGAACTTGATCCCCACGGAAGGCCGCACGGCCCCTCCGATCCTACGCCCCGCTCGGCAGTCGAAGGATCACTTCCGTGCCGCGGCCGGGGGCCGAGACCAGCTCGAGGCTGCCGCCCGCCATGCGGGCGCGCTCCTCCATGCTGAAGAGACCGACCCCCTGGTGCCGGGCGGCGGGATCGAACCCGCGGCCTTCGTCCTTGATGCGGACCTCGATGCGGTCCCCTTCCGTCCCGATGGAGACGGACGCCTCGTTCACGCCGGCGTATTTACCCACGTTCGTCAGCGCCTCCTGGATGATCCGGTAGATCGTCGTCTCCGTCAGGGCCGGCAGCCGTCCCCGCAGGGTGCCCGTCAGCTGCACCCGAATGCCGTAATGCTCCGTGTAGTTCTCGATATACGTACGGATCGCGGGCACGACGCCCAGGTCATCGAGCACGGAGGGACGCAGCTCCCAGGCGAGCCCGCGGACGTCCTGGATAATGTCCGAGACGGTATGCCGCAGGTGCTCCAGCTCCGCATCGCCCCGCTCGCTGATCACCCGGTCCATCTGGATCAGCAGCGAGAACAGGCTCTGGCCGATCCCGTCGTGCAGCTCCCGGGAGAAGCGCCGGCGCTCCTCCTCCTGGATGTTCATGACCTGCTTCATCATCTGTTGGAGCTCTTCCTGCACCCGCTTCAGCTCGGTCACTTCGTTGCGGATCGCGAGATACTGGTACGGCCGGCCCGTCTCATCCAGGAACGGGACGATCGTCGTGTTCACCCAATAATAGCTGCCGTCCTTGGCCCGGTTCTTCACGTCGCCGCGCCACACCCTGCCGCTGCCGATCGTGGCCCACAGGTTTTTCATGAACGCCTTGTCATGATAGCCCGAGTTGATGATCCGGTGGTCCCGCCCGATGAGCTCCTCCCGCGGATACTTCGAGATCTCGCAGAACTTATCGTTGACGTACTGAATCCGGCCTTCCCGGTCCGTCACCGCGACGATGGAAGACTCGTCGAGCGCGAACTTCAGGTCCGCCAACTGCTTGAGTGACTCCCTGAACTCCTGCCTCACCTTCGGATCTTCAATGTGGGCTTCGAGCGTGCCGATCAAGGCGCCCACGTGCTCCGCTATGACTTCCGCGTGCTTCTGCCGGTCCTTATTCAAAATTCAGCAGCCCCTTCTTCATCGCATATTTGACGAGCTCGGGCCGGGTCTTCAAACCGAGCTTCTCCATCACGTTCGCTTTGTGGGTTTCGACGGTCTTGACGCTGATCGTCAGCTGCTCCGCAATCTCCTTGTTGCTGTAGCCCCTGGCCACGTGTGAGACGATCTCCTTCTCCCGGTCGGAGAGCGCTTCGAGCGAGCCGCCTCCCTCGCCGCTGCGCATCCGATCCATATACTCGCCCATCAGCCGCTTCGTAGCCGACGGGTTCAGGTAAGCCTGCCCCGACGCAACCGAACGGATCGCGTTCAGCAGCTCTTCGTGCGGCGCGCTCTTTAATATGTACCCCGAAGCTCCGGCATGAATCGCCCGGAACAAATATTCATCATCGTCATGCATCGTCAGAATAAGGACGAACGTCTCGGGCGCCGCCTCCTTGAGCTCCTTCGTTGCGGTCATCCCGTCCTTGCCGTGAGGCATGCTGAGGTCCATCAGCACGACGTTCGGCCGGTGCTCCAATGCAAGGCGGATCCCTTCATCGCCGTCCGCCGCTTCGCCGACCACTTCCAGATCCTCCTTGGCGTTCAGAAGCATCGAGAGTCCGCTGCGCACCACCGCATGGTCGTCTACGATTACCAGCTTAATCATTTCCGTTCCCCACTCCTCCTGCCGCATGCAGCGATTGTACTCAGCCGTCTCCTCTTATCATAACAAAAAAAGAATCTCATAAGCGAGATTCACGAATGATTCCTATGAGGTTCCCCCGCGAATCCCCCGTCCCGGAGCTGTCCGCCGATCGTCTCGGCCCGCGCTTCCAGAACCGTCAGGGAGCCGGAGGTGTATTCGTGCTCCTGCCGCATCCCGACATAGAGCACACCGAGCATCCGCCCGAGGTGGCGGATCGGTACGGCCGCGGCAGAGGACAGCCCTTCGGCAAGCATCAGCGGACATTCCGCGCTCCCCGACGCCCGCGGCCCGCTTCCGGCCCGGCCGGTTACCGAACGGGCGGTCAGCAGGGCCGTTCCGGCCAGCCCGCGGCCCGGCTTCAGCACCATATGGCGGTACCGGTCATTCTGGCTGCCCGAGGCGCCGATCCAGCGGCCCTGCCGGTGGCTCCCGTCCGTCACGGCAATGCCGACGAAGTCGCTGCCCGTTTCGGTCCGCAGCCTGTCGAACAGCTCCTGTATTTTTTTCATGGCCACCGGCCTCCTTACGCCCTGATCTTACAAAGGTTCCTATACGAATGAAGTCCTGCGGACAGGAACACCTAGTGATTTCCGCAGGCAAAACCATGTCTCTCCATTGTAACGGCTGTCGGAGCCTTTGTAATTCAGGGAAAACCCTGATTGTGCGGTAGGGGTCTATGCCTGCGTTTCCGGTAAAAAACCACCCGGGTCTCAGGGAACATTCCCCTCGAGAATGTGATCTGCCTCACTGCAGGCGCGGGTTTTCTCCCCCGAAAGATCAGAAGATCCCCCGATGCCCCCCGGAGCTCAAAGAAGGTATGATGAATACATAAGAGATCCCGAGAGGAGATGGCACACATGGCCATTTGCGAATATACGAAAGCAGGCAGCACCCCGGTAACCGAAGGCATCCGCGCATTTTTCACAGACGAGAACCTCGAGAAGCTCAAGGGCATTATGTACTCGAAGCAGGTTAAAGCAGGCTCCTATCTGTTCTGGGAAGGCGAACCGGCCAACCACCTTTATTATATGAAGAAAGGCAGCATCAAACTCTCCAAGACGACCGACGCAGGGAACAAAATCACCCTGTACATCCACCACACCGGAGACCTGTTCGGCCAGATCACGCCGTTCCAGCAGAGCCTGCTCAGCTATGACGCGGAAGTGACGGAGGATGCGGAGATCGGCATCATCCAGCAGAAGGACCTCGAGATCCTGCTCTGGCAGCACGGCGACCTCGCCGTGGAATTCATGAAGTGGATGGGCATGATGCACCAGATGACCCAGACCAAGTTCCGCGACCTGATGATGTACGGCAAGCCGGGCGCCCTCTGCTCGCTGCTTATTCGTCTCAGCAACTCGTACGGCCACCCTCAGGAGGACGGCATCGTGATCCGCAAGCGGATGACCAATGCCGAGATGGCCGAGATGGTCGGTGCGACCCGCGAGAGCGTCAACCGGATGCTCAACGACATGCGCAAGGAAGAAGCCATTACCATCGACAACGGCCAGATCGTGATTCGGAATCTCGAGTACCTGCGGGATATCTGCCACTGCGAGGCCTGCCCCAAGGAAATCTGCCGCGTGTAAAGGCAGGATAGGCCCTCTTGGACCTGGAAGCGAAGCCCCCCGGCGCATTCGCATCTGGGTCCAAGGGGGCTTTTTCGTATTCGCGCGTATCCTTCAGCTCTGCGTACTTGCTTGAAGAGCAGCTTGTCAGTGATGTGGTTAACACCCCGCCATGACGGACATGGATTGTTCGAGAGTCGGCCGAAAAGCGGACGAAAACGCTGTGCGCCGGATCACATCCTTTGACTGCGCTGCCTGTTAAGCTTATTACATCACCCTTTACCAGGGAATGGAGGAATCCACATGTTTTGTTACCAATGCGAACAAACGCCGTCCGGCGGCTGTAAAGTAGTAGGCGTCTGCGGCAAGGACGAGACGATCGCGAGCCTGCAGGATACGATGATTTTTGCGCTCAAAGGCATTGCCGCTTACGCCACCCACGCCCGCCAGCTGGGCTATTCCGATCCCGAAGTGGACCGGATCACCCACGAGGCGCTCTATATGACGCTTACGAACTCGAACTTCAACGTGCAGGAGCATATCGACATGGCCATGAAGGTCGGCTCCGCGGCGATCCGCATCATGGATGTGCTCGACCGGGCGCATACGAACCACTTTGGTGTGCCGCAGCCGGTGCAGGTCAGCCAGAACCGGGTCGAAGGCCACGCGATCGTCGTCACAGGCCATAACCTGTACGCGCTCGAAGAGCTGCTGAAGCAGACCGAGGGACTCGGCATCAACATCTACACCCACTCGGAGATGCTGCCCGCCCACGGATATCCGAAGCTGAAGCAGTACCCGCACCTCAAGGGGAACATCGGCAAAGCCTGGTTCGACCAGCGGCGCCTCTTCGAGAAATTCCCCGGCGCGATCCTGGCGACGACCAACTGTGTCATGCCGATCAAGGGAACGTACGCGGACCGCTTCTTCTCGTATGACCTCGCCGGCCTGGAGGGCGTGCGCAAGATCGAGAACGACGACTTCACCCCGCTCATCGAACGGGCGCTGTCGCTCCCTAAGGCGGACATCGATTCCGATCAGGTGCTCACCACCGGGTTCCACCATGAGACCGTCATCGGGCTGGCCCCCGAGATCATCGAGGCTGTCCGTGCGGGCAAAATCCGCCGCTTCTTCGTCATCGCCGGCTGTGACGCGCCGGGCAGCGGCGGCGAATATTACCGTGAGCTGGCGACATCCCTGCCGAACGATACGGTCATCCTGACGACGTCCTGCGGCAAGTTCCGCTTCAATGACGTCGACTACGGCACGGTCGGCGACACCGGCATCCCGCGGTATATCGACCTCGGCCAGTGCAACAACTCCGGCTCGACCGTCAAGATCGCCATGGCGCTCGCGGACGCCTTTGGCTGCACGGTCAACGAGCTGCCGGTCAGCATCGTGCTCTCCTGGTTCGAGCAGAAAGCCGTAGCCATCCTGCTCGGCCTGTTCAGCCTCGGCATCCAGGACATCCGCATCGGGCCGAAGCCGCCGGAATTCATCTCCTCGGGCGTGATGCAGGTGCTCACCGAGACGTTCGGCCTGAAGCTGATCGGCAATGCGCAGGACGACATGGCCGCGATGCTGGCCCAGTAATAAAACACGCAGCACCCCGAATTCTGCATGAGCCCGGCCCCGCTGTGAACAGAGGAGCCGGGCTCTTTTTTTACCGTGGGATCCAGCTGCAAGCTGCGCTTGCTCTACTGATAACCGGCAGGTATGGTTCAGCGCTTCGAGGCCAGGTACACCGCCAGTTGGTCGAAGGTGCCGCCGAAGCCCATCTGCATGCTCTCATGCATCGATCGGAAGAACTCGAGCTCCTCCTCCGTGGCCGATACGGGTTCCCCGTGCAGTGTGAACGCCGTCCGGCCGTCCTGCTCCGTAAGCGTCAGGGTATTGCGAACCTCCAGCGGAAACGCCGGGCTGAACGGCGCACGGACCGTACGGCCGTCTTCATCCGAGAAGGAGCTGATATAGACGAGCTTCTCCGGCGTAGAAATCTCACTGTACACGAACTTCGCCCACATGACATGCCCTTCCGCGGACTGCAGGCGGTAATGGCAGATCCCGCCGGGACGGACCTCCATCTGAGACACATCCATTACCCAGCCCTTCGGCCCCCACCAGTGCTTCAGATGCTCCGCCTGCGTGAACGCCTGGAATACAATCTCTCTTGGCGCTTGGATGGTACGGGTGATGATCAGATCAACGATATTGGACATGTCGCATTCCTCCCGGAATTTTGAATAGAGCCTGAATACAATCAAACGCTGCAATGAGTGCTTTATCCCTGCCTCGCCTGCTCGGAAATAACGGCTGCCAACCGCTCTTCGAGGCGGTCCAGCGTCGAACCGGCTCCCTCGATCGCACCGTACTCCTCCACCGCTTGCTTCAGTTCCTCGGCGGATTTGAACAGCATCCGCATCATAAGCCGGGTTTCCTCCCCCTGCTCAGCGAAGGTTACCGTCACCCGGAAGGACTCCTCTTCACCGCCGTCACCATGGGAGTAGACAAGCTTCTCGGGATGGACAACCTCCCGGTACAGGATCCGGTTCTCGTAATCCGTGCCGCCCGGGCCATGCATGATGTAACGCCACTCGCCGCCCGGTCTTACGTCGATCTCCTGCACAGTGATCGTGAAGCCCTTCGGCCCCCACCAGTGCGGCAGATGCGCAGGGTCTGTCCAGGTCTGGAAAACCAGCTCCCGCGGCGCCGCCAACGTGCGGTTAACCACGATTTCCCGTCCGTTCACCGATGTTTCCGTACAACCATTCGCCCCAATATGGACCATGATATCCAACCTCTCGTTTGTATATGATTTGGTAAGTCGCAGAGCATTTATGTAATCCGCTTATGCAATAATATACCTTAATAGGAATATTCCAGTCAAGGAATATTTGAGCCGCAAAAAAACGGCCCTCCTCCGCACAAGCGGGAAGAACCGTCGTCTTACTCGTCCGCATCCTTCATGGCCCCCAGCTCCTCGATGAGCTGGCGCGAGCGCTTCGCGTTGCCTTCGGCAAAGTTCTGGAGCCTGACCCTGAGCTCCTCGTTATCTTCAATACGCTCCGATGCAATCACATAGGTGCGCAGCAGCTCATTCTCCTGCTCGAGGGCCTCGGTCAGCACCTGTTTCAGCTCCTCCGGGTCCAGCGGGCCGTCTTCCCTTTCCCTTTCCCTCATGGCGTTCACCTCCCTTTTGTAACATTACCCGGGGGGAGGAGAACTATACCAGCACAGTCAGAGATGCCGACAGAAGACGACCTTCAGCTTTCGCCGTCAGCCGGCTGAGTGAGAATTGCCGCCAAACGAGCAGCAGGCGGCGGCAGAGAGGAACCCCGCGCCCTTGGCAGAAAGTCAGCCGTGGGAGCACTTCGTATTTGCCGCGGCACTCAATGCCCTCTTGGGCTCCCGCCAAATCGGTTCAGCTTAGAGCCAGCGGAGCCTGTACCGCAGCCCGGACTGCAGATCAACGGAGATCAGCCGTGTCCCTCCCGGCCCCTCCACTTCGAGGCAAGTCCGCCCGTCGGCGAATACCGGAATGGAGATATGCTGGGTAAGGTTCAAGTAGCACTTGAGGTGCGTTCCTTCGGGAACCATCACAGCCCGGACGAGCTCGAAGGTACGCGGCGGAGCCTGGGTGTCCCCTTCCATCGTATCCTCGATCCGGATCTCCACCTGTCGGCCGCAGAGCCCCTTCACCGCCTGCTCCAAGTCCCTGATGACCTCGCTGAGCTTATCCTTACTGGCATTCATGGGTCCGAGCCTCCTTTCGATTGTTCTTCAGCCTGCATGGGCCCGCATCCTCTTTGGGCGTCACGAGCAGGCGGTATCCGGCGAGCCAGGTCCACCAGGACTCCGGCATCTCCCGCTCCATGCGGCCCAGGAGCTCTTCCTCGGACCCCCAGGGGCCGAGGCCGTTCATCCGGGCCACGACAATCTCGAACCCGTCCTCCGACTTCGGCTCGAGATCCAGGGAGGCGCCGGGGAAGATCCCGTGCAGATCGGCTGCCAGTTCTTCCTGCAGAGGCCTGCCTTCCCTGTCCGGCGTCCGGACGAAGCATAACGCGGCATCGTATTCGCTTGGCATGGACTCTCTCCTCCTCTTCTATGCCCAATCCTTCTCCCGCTTGTAAATCCAGAGCGAGAGCGGGAACAGGAGGACATTCCCTCCCGCGAACAGCAGCACTCTCGCATACTTCTCATAGAAAAATGCGTTCACAACCTGCTGCGTAAAAACGATGCTGAGCAGCAGCACGAGACTCAGGAGTATGACGCCAAGCCAGCTACGTTTCATATCGCTTCACCCCAACGGCATAGACTGTCCCCTGCTCGAGCTTCAGCTCGATCTCCGGCAGAGGCCGCTTCGGCGGGCCGGCGACAGGGGCCCCGGTACGTACGTCGAACAGACCGTGATGGCACGGGCAGACGAGCTCGCCCTTCTCCCCGCTCCAGAACACGGGGCACTTGAGATGGGTGCACGCATTCTGGTAAGCCTTGAACTCCCCTTCTCCGAGCCGGACCAGCAGGGCGGAATCGTGCTCTCCCGGATAAGCGAATTCGACGGCTTCGCCGACTTTCAGGTCGCTCAGCGCAGTGATCCTCGTCTTCGGAAAAGCCTTCTTGGCCGGACTCGACAGCTCCTTGGCCGCAATCGCCCCCCAGGGAAGCGTCGATACGGCGAACACGCCCGCCGCCCCGACCATCGTCTTCATGAAGCTCCGGCGGTCGAGCCGGCGTTCATTATCTTTGCGGATATTGTGGGTGTAATTATCCTCGTGGGGAGGAACCGCTCCGTTCCCCCGTGTTTGATCTCCGTTCATCATGGTTATCCCTCCGTCCTGTTACCTGACGCCCTCCGGCTCAGAACAGCTTCACTTTCCCCTGCAGGATTCCCGGCAGGCTGATCTTCACGTTCGTCTCGCCGACGAGCGGATCGTCCGGCAGGCGGCTCGCCGTCCACCGGCCGAGCTCATGGCTCTCCCGCTTCGCCTTCAGCTCGTCTTCCGTGAGCCACTGCAGCGTATTCGTCGGGCAGACGGAAGCACACATCGGCGGGATGCCGTCCTTCGTGCGGTCGTAGCACAGGTCGCATTTGTACATCAGGTTCTGCTCTTCATCGAACTTCGGAATCCCGTAAGGGCAGGCGATCGTGCAGTTCTGGCAGCCGATGCACTTCTCCACGAGAGCGGAGAGCACCGCCCCCTCCGGGGTCACCTGGATCGCCTGCGCCGGGCAGCTGCGGGCACAGGCCGGATTCACGCAGTGCAGGCACATCAGGGGAATCGTCTGGCGGTTCACCAGCGGATTCACGTCGTATACATAGTTGCGGTTGCGCTCATCGTGCCCGCCGCACTGGGTGCAGGCGGCCAGACAGCTGCGGCAGCCGATGCAGTTGTCCATCTCGATATATAAATGCTGCTTCATGTCTGTATGACCTCCTTGATGGGCTCTTGCGCTTGTGCGGCGGGTGCCGCCGTAAGCTTCTCTATCTCCGCTGCGCAGGCCTTGAACTCCGGCATTTTCGAAGTCGGGTCCAGCGCGGCAATGGTCAGCAGATTGACGGATTTCTCATGGCCGAAGTGATACGGCACGAACACCGTATCCCTACGGATGGCCTCGGTGATCTTCACCTTGAACTCGGCTTCGCCCCGGCGGGTGCGGACCCGGACCATCTCTTCATGAGCGATCCCGTAGCGCTTAGCGGTCTCAGGATGCACCTCCACGAACGGTTCCGGGCACATATCGCGCAGGAACGGAATCCGGCGGGTCTGGTTGCCCGACAGGTAGTGGTAGACGACCCGGCCGGTCGTCAGGCGCAGCGGATAATCGCCGCACGGCTCTTCGGCCGGCGGACGGTAAGGCAGCGCACAGAGCAGGGCCTTGCCGTCCGGGTGGTAGAACTTCTTGTCGAGGAACATATGCGGCGTGCCCGGATCCGCTTCGTCACGGCACGGCCAGAAGACGCCCTGCTGCTCCTCGATCTTCTCCCAGGTGGCGCCGTAGTAATCGGCGTAGCCGCCTTTGCTCGCCAGACGGAACTCGTCGTTGATGTCGCGGGCCGTCTTCAGGTGCCGGAAGTACTGCCCCCGGCCGAGACGCTCCGCCAGCTCCACCTGGATCTCCCAGTCGGGCTTGGATTCCCCAAGCGGCTCCTGGGCTTTGTTGATTTTGATAACACGGCCCTCCAGGTTCGTTACGGTTCCCTCGTCTTCACTCCAGGTGACGGTCGGAAGTACGACATCCGCGAACTCGGCGGACTCGGAGAGGAACATGTCGCAGCAGACCATGAAATCCAGGTTCATCAGTGCCGCGCGGACTTCGTTGAGGTTCGGGGCGGAGACCGCCGGATTCGAACAGAGCAGGTACAGGCCGCGGATCGTCTTGTCCTGCATCAGGCCGAACATCTCGTAAGCCGATACCCCGGGCTGAGGCATTTCTTCCGGCGTGATCCCCCACACCTTGCACACTTCCTCCACGTGCTTCGGGTTGGCGATCTTGCGGTAGCCCGGCAGCGCGTCGGCCTTCTGGCCATGCTCGCGGCCGCCTTGGCCGTTGCCCTGTCCCGTGAAGGTGGCCACGCCCGACTTCGGACGGCCGATTTTGCCGGTGACCAGGCTCATGTTCGTATAGGCGGATACGTTATCGACGCCTTTGTGCTGCTGCTCGATGCCCCGTGCGAACATCACGACCGCGTTCGGCGCCTTGCCGTAGATCTCGGCGGCCCGGATCAGCTTCTCGGGAGCCACGCCCGTAATCTCGCTCGTATACTCCGGCGTGAACTGCTTCACGACCTCCAGCATGGCGTCGAAGCCGTTCGTGTGCTTCTCCACGAACTCCCGGTCCGCATAGCCGCCCTGGATGAGCAGGTTGACCATGCAGTTGGCCAGCGCGAGGTCCGTCCCCGGCCGCAGGTCCAGATGGACGTCGGCCCGGCGGGCGATCGGCGTCTCTCTCGGATCGGCGACGATCAGGTAGCCGCCGCGGTTCTGTACCTCCCAGACACGGAACATGGAGGTTGGATGGCACTCGGCCGTATTGCTGCCGGCAATGAACAGGCAGTCGGTCTCGTGCAGGTCCGTCCAGGGCAGTGTGGACCCCCGGTCGACGCCGAAGGTGCGCATGAAGCCTGCGGCAGCGCTCGACATGCAGAAGCGGCCGTTATAATCGATGTAGCGGGTCTGCAGGGCGACGCGGGCGAATTTGCCGGTGAGGTAGCATTTTTCGTTCGTCATGGATACGCCGCTGAAGACGGAGAGGCTGTCTTTGCCAAACCCGGATTGAAGCTCCTGGAATTTGCGCACGATAAGCCCGTAGGCTTCTTCCCAGGTGGCTTCCCGGAAGCCCATCTTCGTCCCGCGCAGCGACCGGTCGTCGCGGATCAGCGGCTTCAGCAGCCTGTCGTCATGATTCGTCTGCTGGTAGGCCGTCACCCCTTTGGGGCACATCTTGCCGAGGGTCACCGGCCAGTCGTAGCGCGGCTCCACCCCGATGATCCGGTTCGTGGAGGTATCCACCCGCAGCTTCATTCCGCACTGCATCCCGCAGTAGGAGCAGTGGGTGTCAACGAGCTTTTCGCCCGGATGGGTTCGGTTCTCGATGACTTTGAAGAATTTATCCTTTGGCATTCTGGTTGGCCTCCTTCACGCGGATCTCATGGGTGGGCACGCCCGAGAAACGGGACATGCGGTATTTGCGCCGGCAGGGCAGGCACAGCTCGGCGAGCTGGTAACCCTCCGGGGTGGTGAACTCCATGCCATTGCTCTTCAGGACGTTCATCACGTCCTGCGCCTGTTCGGCGGATACGTAATTCGCTGCGCATACGCGGCAGGCCTTGGGCGCCTGCTGCCCGTAATGCTCGCGGTAATTGCGGGCGAGCACGCTCATCGGGCGGAACGGGATATGTGCAAGCTTCCCGAAGGGAAGATAGATCAGAGTGACAATGACGGACCACTGGTGAATCATCGACATCACCGGGTGGCCCCAGCCGTGCAGGAAAACGTTGCTGAAGGTAAGCAGCAGGCCGGTCACGGAGATGAAGAGCAGCAGGTACAGCGGCAGGAAGTCGTAGACGAAGCTCTGCTCCGCCCGGGCCTGCATGTTCTTCAGGCGCCGGTACAGCGCCATGCAAACGCCTGCGATCACCATCATCGCCGTGAAATTCAGCGCGTTGTAGAACAGGAACGCCAGGATGCCGTCGGCCTTGACCTTCATGAGGTCGATCCCGAACCCGACCACCGTGTAGTAGCCGTTGTTCTCCATCGTGAAGTACATCCATCCGAACACCAGCGGGAAGGTGACGAAGGCGGACAGGATGCATCCCCAGCCGAGCAAAATATGCTGCGCCCACCGGTACCAGCCGCGGTTCCAGATGAATTTGTAGACCACCAGATGATCAGCGGCCGTCTGGGGCGTCGACCTGCGGAACAGCAGCCGCAGCCCCTTCGTCAGAATAAGCCGGGTAGGCGGCCGGTCCGCCCATGCCATGAAGCGGTAGAAGAACCCGCCGATGAAAACCACCGTGCCAACCATGTATCCGTATAAGGCCAGATCGATATGGGTAAACAGCCTTGAACCCAGGTACATCAGGATGATCAGACCGCAGACGGTGATGAAAACATTGCGTGCCCACCTCGAAGCGAATGCTCTGTTCATGCTTCATTTCTCCTCGCCAGTTCAGTTTCGATAGATCCAGTTAACCATATTGAAAGGGCCCCCATCAGTGATGTAGATCACCTGAGATATGGCGGAACATGCCAAAGACGCCCGGGGGGCTTCCGGGCGTGGGGCTTGCAGGTATGGGATGCGGCAGGTTGGTGTCAGCCTGCCGGTGCAGGGGCGCTGCCGATTAGGCAGGTGCGCTGCCGGTTAGGCTGGGGCGCTGCCGCTGAGGCAGGTGCGCTGCCGATTAGGCAGGGGTGCTGCCGGTTAGGCTGGGGCGCTGCCGGTTAGGCTGGGGCGCTGCCGGTTAGGCTGGGGCGCTGCCGGTTAGGCTGGGGCGCTGCCGGTTAGGCTGGGGCGCTGCCGCTGAGGCAGGGGCGCTGCCGCTGAGGCAGGGGAGCTGCGGCGGGCAGGATCGGTAGGCGCGACGCGGCGGGAGCGGCACGGTGGTGGTATGATCCACGGTAAAGAACGGACACCGTGGGAACACAGCCTAGCGGCGGCTCAATCTCGCGACGGCGGTGACTCAACCACGACAGCGGTTCGGGCACGTGGCGGCTCAGCCGCGCGACGGGCCGCACGGCAGCGGATCGGCAACCGTGCACGGTGACTGGCTCAGCCATGGCAAGAGCCACAGTGGAAGAGCTGACACGGCAGCCACTCGGACCCGCGGCCGTCCCGCATCGCAGTGCATCGCACACGTTGGCGGATTGGCAACGACAGCGGGCCAGCAACGGTGCACGGTGACTGGCTCAGCCATGGCAAGAGCCACCGTGGCCGAGCGGCACGGCAGCCACTCGGACCCGCGGCGGTCCGCATCGCAGTGGATCGCACACATTGGCGGATTGGCAACGACAGCGGGCCAGCAACGGTGCACGGTGACTGGCTCAGCCATGGCGGGAGCCACCGTGGCCGAGCTGACACGGCAGCCACTCGGACCGCGGCGGTCCCCATCGCAGTGGATCGCACACGTTGGCGGATTGGCAACGACAGCGGGCCAGCAACGGTACCACGGCGACTGGCTCAGCCTACGGCGGAACGCACACGGCGGTGAGCGGCAGCGGTGGCGGCCGCCCAGACCCGCGGCGGCTCATCAGCGGTGCCACGTCGATGAGCTCGGCCACGGCGGAGTGGCCGAGCGGCACGGCCTGCGGGCTCAGCCCCGACCGGCTGCCGTGGCGCCCGCGATAACGGAACTCAGATGTCTTATTCGAGTATTTCCCATCATTTCCCGAGGAATAGAGGAACTCAGATGCCTTATTTGTCTCCAAACCGCCATCCCATGCCCTCGAACACAGCAATAGCGAATCTGAGTTCCGCTATCTCCACATTCGCCTGTTAAAAGAGGCAAATAGCGAATCGTAGTTCCGCTATCACCTATCTGCCCAGGGCAGGTTAACATTAGCGAATCGTAGTTCCGCTATTTCAATGGCGCCATTACGAGCAGCACATCAAGAACACACTGTTCCTCTCCACCTGCCACTCCTCCCCTGCCCAGCATCATGCGGGCTCCGTACTGCCGCCTCCATTATCCCTGCTCACCGGCAAGCTGCAGGCTCTCCTGCATCAGCGGAAGCAGCAGATCCTCCTCGGCCTCGAGGTGCTCGCGGACCAGCCGGACCGCCTGCATCAGGTCCTCCAGCACGCGGGTCAGCGCAGCTCCCCTTCGTCCGGCCTTCAGGTCCCCCACCTCCCGGAAAAAGGAGTCGAAAAACTCATCGGCCAGCTCGTGCTCTTTCTCCAGCATCCAAAGGGAGGTGACGATGATATGCCCCTCCGGTGTGGGGAACAGCTCCATCAGCCAGGGGAACAGGTCCTTCGTTTCCCACAGGGAGTGAAGGTCCAGCTCGGCGCGCAGGGCCGCAGCACTCCGGTGCAGATCGTCCAGCACCCACTCGGGAAAGGAGCGCCGGCCTCCCCTGTCCATCCCTGCCGCCCGAACCTTCGCTTCCAGCGTATACACCATGTCGCCCAGGCTCCGGTGCTCTTCCGTCAAACGTCTCCATGCGGGTCCCAAGTATGCTGTCATGTTAAATCCCTCCTAATTGGTATACGGACTTAGCCGCCCAGTTTATATCAATGACCGGTACGCCGAGGAGCGGCGGTCCTTTATGAGCTTTTGATCGAGCGGCGGACCTTGTAGATGAGAAAAGCGCTCAGGTACCAGCACACAAGGCCGAGCCCGAGACTGAGCCACCAAAGCCCCGTCGTTTTCATAAAATACAGCACGGCAACGACGCAGACGGCGCATCCCGCCATCCCGTACACGGAGCCCCGGGCAATCTCGGACGCCCGTGCCGACCCCTGCGCCCAGCCCACCATGAGCACCGCGACGATCATTACCGCAGGGAAGGTGGCGAAGATCCCCCCGAGCGCCTTCCACGGCAGCAGGACCGAAGCCGCGTAACTCAAGACCACCGCACTCCCGCCGAGCAAAAAACGAAGCAGCAGATCCTTCCAATTCGTATGCATGGTCATCAGGCCAACCTTTCTTTTAGATACTGAAGAGCAGATACGACACGCCGAGCGAGACGGCGAACCAGCCGCCGATCGACAGCGACAGTCCCCTCTTCCATCCCCGTTTGGCGCACAGGTATCCAACGGCGGCAGCGCACAGAATGTTGATGCCCATCCCGATCAGCGCCCCCTGGGACAGGGAGATCGAGCGGGCTACGAGCTCATTGCCCGTGTGATCCAGACGGATCGCCACCAGGGCAGCCAGGTACACGGCGGGAAAAGCCGCGAAAATCCCTCCGACGCTGCCTCCAAGCTTCTTGGAGAGCACGGAGGCCAGAACGACGGCGCCACCCCCGAACAAAAAACGGAGCAGCAGAGCAGCAAGCGACAGGCGAACCATGGGTTTCTCCTCCTGATTTCTCTTTGTCTTTGTGATTATTTTCACGTAGTAAGGTTGGAAGGATTCCTTGAAGTCGAAGTGCAATAGAAGATGCAGCAGAAGGTGTAAAAAGAACGTGCAATGGAATGCGCTGCACAATTGCATCGGAACCACCAACTTATGGTTCCATTTTACAGGCTGGAAGCCATCGGAAGCTGTGCGGCAGATCACTTGCGGCAAAAAATCCGCTGCGCCTGTCTGCCTTTATCCAGCCGTTCTTCTGTTGCGACTGAACACCTGCCGGCAAAATTCGGTTGCGCCCGTCTGCCTTTATCCAGCCGTTCTTCTGCTGCGGCTGATCACCTGCCGGCAAAAAATCCGCTGCGCCTGTCTGCCTTTACCCAGCCGTTCTTCTGCCACGGCTGATCACTTGCCGGCAAAAATTCGGCTGCGTCTGTCTGCCTTTATCCAGCCGTTCTTCTGCTGCGGCAGATCACCTGCCGGCAAAAAATCCGCTGCGCCTGTCTGCCTTTATCCAGCCGTTCTTCTGCTGCGGCTTCACTTGCTGGCAAAAAATCCGCTACGCCCGTCTGCCTTTATTCCAGCCGTTCCCCTGCCCCGGCGGATCACCAGCCGGCAAAAATCGCCCCCGCCTGTCTCCCTTTACCCAGCCGTTCTTCTGCTGCGGCAGATCACCTGCCGGCAAAAAATCCGCTACGCCCGTCTGCCTTTATCCAGCCGTTCCTCTGCCGCGGCGGATCACCTGCCGGCAACAAGTCCGCTGCGCCTGTCTGCCTTTATCCAGCCGTTCCTCTGTCGCGGCTGATCACCTGCCGGCAAAATTCGGCCCCGCCTGTCTGCCTTTATTCAGCCGTTCTTCTGCCGCGGCAGAGATCCGGCAAGAAAGGCCGGCCGGAGCCATTTTCTTCAGATGTGGCAGCAGGTAACAGGGAGACGCGGCACAAGGCGTAAGAGCTGGGACTCAATCAGGCTGCAGACAGGTCAGCAAAGGCGTGGCACGCTTTCCCCCCGGCTCACCCCTTCCTCCTCCGATCATCCTTCGCACGTGCCGACTGACCCAGCGGCCGGTAAGCGGCTGCACATCTGCACACTGCCAGCGAGCCCTATACTTACTCCCGTCCTTTTACGCACAGCAAAAAAGAAGGCCGTACCGCCTGGGGTACGCGCCTCCTCAACTCCTCTCATGCCTGCGCTACAGCGAAACCGCCTGGCCGCTCTCCCGGGCTCTCTGCGCCCGGCCTTCTTCCAGCAGCCGGTATGCCCGCTGCACCTCCCGGTCGTCCGGGGTCGGCACCCCTTCGAGCGGATAGTCGCGGCCGAGCTGCTGCCACTTGTACACGCCCATCCGGTGATAAGGGAGGATCTCCACCTTCTCGACGCGGCTGAGCCCGCCGATGAAGCGTCCGAGTGCGGTCAGATCCGCATAGTCGTCCGTGATGCCGGGCACGAGCACGTGCCGGATCCAGACCGGCTGCTCCCGCTCCGACAGCCAGGCGGCGAAGCGGAGAATCCGCTCGTTGCTCTGCGACGTCAGCGCCCGGTGCTTCGCGTCATCCATCTGCTTGAGGTCGAGCAGGACAAGGTCGGTGACGCTCATCAGCTCTTCCACATGGTCCGGCTGGCAGTAGCCGGACGAATCGAGCGTGGTATGCAGCCCCCAGCGGCGCTTGCATTCCTTGAACAGCTCCGCAACGAAGGGAGCCTGCAGGGTCGGCTCGCCTCCGGTCACGGTAATGCCTCCGCCCGAGCGGCGGTAATACTCGAGATACGGTTCGATCTCGGCCAGCACTTCGTCAACCGTGACGCTGCGGCCGCGGTTCGGGTCCCACGTGTCCGGGTTGTGGCAGAAGCCGCACTGCAGTGCGCATCCCTGCATGAAGAGCACGAAGCGGATGCCCGGACCGTCAACCGTTCCGAAGGTGTCGATGGAGTGAATTCTACCTTTCATGCGGGATGCGCTCCTTTTTTCCTCAAATGAGTGGCTTGAATATTCCGGCCTGTTCCACTGAAGGCTCCGGGCTTACACCCTGCCGTGGAACGTCCGGTTGATGACATCGAGCTGCTGCTCGCGCGTCAGCTTGATGAAGTTGACCGCATAGCCCGAGACGCGGATCGTCAGCTGCGGGTAATTCTCCGGATGCTCCATGGCATCGAGCAGCTGCTCCCGGTCGAAGACGTTGACGTTCAGGTGATGACCGCGCGTGGCGGCATAGCCGTCCAGCAGGGACACCATGTTGCTCACCCGCGCCTCCTCTTCCTTGCCCAGCCCCTTAGGGATGATGGAGAAAGTATTCGAGATGCCGTCCAGGCAGCTGTCATACGGAATCTTGGCTACGGACGCCAGGGAAGCCAGAGCTCCTTTGCGGTCGCGGCCGTGCATCGGGTTCGCCCCCGGTGCGAACGGTTCGCCGGCCTTGCGGCCGTCCGGCGTCGTGCCGGTCTTCTTGCCGTACACCACATTCGAGGTGATCGTCAGCACGGACATCGTCGGCAGCGCATTCCGGTATGTCCGGTGCTTGCGCAGCTTGTTCATGAACGTCTCCGCCAGCTCGACGGCAATGGCGTCCACGCGCTCGTCGTTGTTGCCGTACTGCGGGTACTCGCCTTCGATCTCGAAATCGACGGCTGTGCCCCATTCGTTGCGGATCGGCTTGACCTTGGCATGCTTGATGGCGCTCAGGCTGTCGGCCACAACGGAGAGTCCGGCGATGCCGCAGGCCATCGTCCGCAGAATTTCGCGGTCATGCAGGGCCATCTCCAGGCGCTCGTAGCTGTATTTGTCATGCATGTAGTGGATTACATTCAGCGTGTTCATGTAGAGCTCAGCCAGCCAATCCATGGTCGCATCGAAGCGTGCGCGCACTTCTTCATAGCCCAGCACCTCGGAAGTGACCGGCGCGGCAGCCGGAGCCACCTGAATGCCAAGCTTCTCGTCCACGCCGCCGTTGATCGCGTAGAGCAGCGCCTTCGCCAGGTTCGCCCGGGCTCCGAAGAACTGCATCTGCTTGCCGATCCGCATGGCGGATACGCAGCAGGCGATGCCGTAATCGTCGCCGAAATGCGGACGCATCAGGTCGTCGTTCTCATACTGGATGGAGCTCGTCTCGATCGACACCTTCGCGCAGTAGGACTTGAAGCCTTGAGGCAGCTCGGTGGACCAGAGCACCGTCAGGTTCGGCTCCGGAGCCGGGCCGAGATTGTACAGGGTGTGCAGAATCCGGAAGGAGCTGCGCGTCACCTTGGTCTGCCCATTTTCGCCCATGCCGCCCACGGATTCGGTCACCCATGTAGGGTCGCCGCTGAACAGCTCGTTATAATCCGGCGTACGAAGGAATTTGACCAGACGCAGCTTCATGACAAAATGGTCCATGAGCTCCTGCGCCGCCTCTTCCGTCAGCTCGCCGCTGCGCAGGTCCCGTTCGATGTAGATGTCCAGGAAAGAGGACACCCGGCCGAGGCTCATCGCCGCTCCGTTCTGCTCCTTGATCGCCGCCAGATAAGCGAAGTACAGCCACTGGACCGCTTCCTTCGCGCTCGACGCCGGCGCGGAGATGTCATAGCCGTAAGAGGCCGCCATCGCCTTGAGCTGCCGCAGGGACAGAATCTGCTCGGAGAGCTCCTCGCGGTCGCGGATGACTTCTTCGATCATTGCGCCGGCCTCGAGCCGCTGCAGCTCGTTCTTTTTGTCCTCGATCAGCCGGTCTACGCCGTACAGCGCCACCCGCCGGTAGTCGCCGATGATCCGGCCGCGGCCGTAAGCATCCGGCAGCCCCGTGATGATGCCCGCCTTCCGGGCCGTCTTCATCGCCGTCGTATATGCATCGAACACACCCTGGTTGTGCGTCTTGCGGATGTCCGTGAACAGGCGCACGATCTCTTCCGGCAGCTTGTAGCCGTAGGCTTCACATGCGTCCTGAACCATCCGGATCCCGCCGAACGGCTGCACGGAGCGCTTCAGCGGCGCATCGGTCTGGAGCCCGACGATCTGCTCCTTCGCCTGATCGATATACCCGGGTGCGTGAGAGGTGATGGTGGACACGGTGTTCACATCCACATCGAGCACACCGCCGTTCGCCCGCTCCTGCACCATCAGCTCGCGGACCTTCGCCCACAGTGCATTCGTCGCATCCGTCGGACCCGCAAGAAAGCTGTGGTCCCCATGGTACGGTGTCAGGTTGAGGTCGATGAAGTCCTTCACGTTAATCTCCTGCTGCCATGCCCCGCCCCGGAACTCTCTCCATCCTGCCGCCCTGCCTTGACTTACTTCCGCTTCTTTCATTGCCATCTTGGAGCACCTCCATGATTTGTGTGCTGCTTGATTCTCTTCTGCATGGATTCATCCTATCACGGAAGGCAGGGGGCCGGATGTGAACCAGATCACTCGGGTTGTGTTCGGAATGTGGCATCCCTCACGTGTCTTTCTTGTGCCCTCCCTTCCATGCTCCACAGGGGGGTTCCGCCTTACCTTTGGACGTTATACCTGATGAAATTCGAAGCTCCCTGCCGTACTTCCCCTCCCAAATTCACTGCCGGTGCTCTTCCTATCACAACCCCGCCGGCCCTGTCCCGACCGCATCTTCCGACGGATAGCCAGGTGCTTGTCATGGAATACTTTCATTACCAAGGCAAGGAAAGGGGATTATCCATGCAGAAGCATCCGATCAAGCTGACTTCGGGCGAAATCGCCCCCTTGTGGACAGGGTACCTCGGAGACAGCATGGCGAACTGCGTGCTCCATTATTTTCTGAGGAAGGTGGAAGACGAGGAAGTCCGCCCGATTCTCGAATATGCCCTCTCGCTGACCAATGAGCATATGGCGTTCAAGGACAAGCTTTTTCGCAATGAGGACTTCCCGATCCCCCGTGCCTTCACCGGCGAAGATGTGAATCCGGATGCGCCGAGACTGTTCTCTGATACCTTCACACTGCTGTATCTGCGGCAGATGGGCACTGGCGGCATGACGGCTTACGGGCTGGCCCTGGCAAGCTCCACCCGGGAGGATATCCGCGCTTTCTTCAACCATAATCTGAAGACGGCCGCGGAGCTCTACAATAAGGCCACCACCCTCCTGCTGGAAAAAGGACTGCTGCCGCGCGTTCCCCATATCACCTATCCGCGTACGGCCGAGTTTGTCCAAAAGGAAGGATGGCTGAACGGGCTGCTCGGCGACCGGAGAACGCTTAATGCCGCCGAGATCACCCATCTGCACCTCAATATCCTGACGAACCGGATCGGGCAGACCCTGATGCAGGCCTTCGCCCAATGTGTGCGGTCCAAGGATGTCATCCCCCACATTGTGCGGGGAATGCGGATCGCCACGAAGCATATTGAAGTGTTCAGTTCCCTGCTGCGTGACGACCATCTGCCGGCCCCCGAGACCTGGGAAGCCGAGGTGACCGACTCGGTGGAGTCCCCGTTCTCCGATAAGCTGATGCTCCACCACACCCTATCGCTCTCCGCTCTCGGACTCAGCAATTACGGGGCGGCCGTCGCCGGCAGCATGCGAAGAGACCTCGCGACGGTGTATATCCGGCTCGCCGCCGAGGTCGGCACGTATGCGGATGACGGGGCCGAGCTCATGATCCGCAAGGAGTGGCTGGAGAAAATGCCGGGCGCTATCGAACGCGATGCGCTGATTCAAGCATAGACCCGGCTTCTTCCGTCACCTCGCCGGTACAGCCCCTCCATTCCCGGAAGGGGCTGTACCGGCGGGGGCCTCTGTCCTCGTACGCGCTCCGGATGTATAATGGACACAAAAAAGCGAAAGCCATGGAAGGCTTCCGCTGATTCACAGGGGGCATGCGGCATGATACTGCACAAAGGCGAAACATTATTCCGGCAGGGGGAACAAGGGCCGCTCTATCATCTGAAGAGCGGCCTCTTGAAGATCATCCGCGTTCATGAGGACGGGCATGCGCTCCTCGTGAACATCATAGTCCCGGGGGAGATCATCCCGCATCACTCCCTGATCTCGCCGAACCCCTACTACGGGACGGCCGTTGCGCTGGTCACCTGCGAGATCGAAGTGCTGCCCGCTGCGGACTGGTACGGCGGGCTCGAGAGCGACCCGGCCAAATACCGGTCCACGGCGAAGCTGCTGCAGGACAAGCTGCGGATGATGCAGCAGCGGATCGACCAGCTGACGGAGACGGCCCCGGCGGCCAAGCTGCAGAAGCTGCAGACCTGGTTCGAACGGTACCTGGGCCCCGGCAAGCTGACCGATGTGCTCACGCAGGACGAGATCGGCCAGTTCATCGGCCTGCGCCGCGAGACGGTCAACCGGCTGCTTAGGGCCCAGGCCGCGGAGGCGGCAGGCGGGCCGAAGGATTAGCCTCTGCTCACAGCCGATGCTTCCGCAGCTTCATGCCTGAGCCCCTTCGGTCCCTTCCCTGGGCTGCCCGCCCGGCAAGACGGGCAATCTCATCCCCGCACAGCCAGCCGCAAAGTCACCGCTTTACGGATGCACCGGCGCCGCCGCTCCCTTCAAGGAGCCCGCCGGGCCGAAGAATTCGTAGTGAATCCGCGAAGCGGGCACACCCCATGCTTCGAGTATACCGTTCACCGCGCTCATGAAGGGCACCGGGCCGCAGAAGTAGAAATCCGCACCGGCGCCGGGCACCACACTGCGCAGCCACGCCAGGTCGATATAGCCTTCCTGATGGAACCGGTTCCCGGCCCGGTCCCGCTCCGTGGGCTTCTCGTAGCACCAGTGCACGGAGATCTGCTCATGCCCTGCCGCCAGCCCTTCCACTTCTTCCCGCAGGGCATGAACATCCCCGTTCTGCGCCGCATGAATGAACGTGACCTGCCGGTGAGGCTGCTTCTCCGCCAGGGTGTGCAGCATGCTGACCATCGGGGTCAGGCCGACCCCGCCGCTGATGAGCACGACCGGTTCGTCCGAATGCCGGTTCAGCTCAAAATCCCCTGCCGGGGCCGACAGCCACAGCACACTGCCCTCCGTGACCTGCTCGTGCAGGTAGAGGGATACCTTGCCGGCCGGGCGGTCTCCCGCTGCGTCTTCCCGCTTCACGGAGATCCGGTAATAGGGACGGCCGGGCGCATCCGAGAGACTGTACTGCCGGATATGGGTGTGCGCCTCGCCCGGGATATCCAGACGTACGCTGACATATTGGCCCGGCTCGAACTCCGCCAGCTTCCTTCCGTCTTCCGGCACCAGATAGAAGGAGGAGATGACTTCGCTCTCCCGCACCTTCCGCTGCACCCGGAACGCCCGGAAGCCGGCCCAGCCGCCCTCACTGGCCTCCGCGGCCGCGTACATGTTCGCCTCCACACCGATGAAGACGTCCGCGATCACGCCGTACGCTTCCTTCCAGGCCTCCAGGATCTCCTCCGTTGCCGCGTCGCCGAGCACTTCCGCGATCGCTGCAAGCAGGTTCTCGCCGACGATCCCATAATGCTCGGGCCGGACGCCGAGGGAGCGGTGCTTGTGGGCAATGCCCTTCACGACCGGCAGGATCGTCTCCAGCTTGTCGATGTTCTGGGCCGCGGCATACACCGCGTTTGCCAGTGCCGTCTGCTGGCGGCCCTGCTTTTGGTTCGCATGGTTGAAGATATGAAGCAGCTCCGGATGCCGGCTGAACATCCGCTCGTAGAAGCGCCGGGTGATGGCCGTACCGTGCACCTCCAGGACAGGGACGGTGGACTTGATGATGTCAATGGTTGGCTGGCTTAACATATGCATTCTCCTCACTTGGGAACGGATTGGAATATACCCCCATTATAGAGAAGGCTGCCGCGCTCCATAGTGATTCGAATCACACCGACTAAGGTCGATTTGTGACATACCTCACACACCAGCCTCACACCCCTATCCTCCTTTCTCCCTGCACGCCAAAAAAGCCTGGACCCCCAAGGGCCCAGACTCTCTCCAAGTGCATTCTACTTCAAGGAAGGCACCGCTCCCCGCTTCAGCTCCCCGTTCTTCCTGAACCAGGACCCCGTGAAGCCCATGACCGCTATGCACGCCAGCGCAGCGACCAGCCACAGGGCGTGCCCGCCGGCCGCATCGGCCAGTGCGGCAGCCTTGTTCGACGTTCCAAGGGCCCGCTCGGCCATCCAGCCCAGCGCAGCAATCCCGGCGAACACCGCGCCGGCTGTACGTACCGGATGATAAGCCCGTGTGAGGCTGAGCAGGATCAGCCACGGCACGGTAATGGCAATCACGAACAGCTGCATGAGCTCGATCCCTAGGTTGAAGCCGAGAATGCTGAGGGCCTTCTGCCAGGACGTCATGCCAAGCTCCGTGATCAGCGCGGCGAACGCCATGCCGTGCACCAGCCCGAAGCTGCCGGCCACGAGCACTTCGCGGCCCGGGAACAGCGGACGCAGAGCGTGAATCGCCGAAACCAGAATCGATACGGCAATCAGGATCTCCACGGTACGCTCCGGAAAGGGGATCCAGCCGAGCGCTCCGGCAATCAGGGTGAAGGAATGGCCGAACGTGAAGGCCGTGACGACCTTGAGCAGTCCCATCACGCTGTGCCGTGCCCCTGCGACCCGTCCCAGCGCCCGCCTCGGACGGCCAGCGGTGCAGGGAGCAGCAGCACCAGCAGGAACAGCAGGTGGTCGAAGCCTTCGGCAATATGGTGCATCCCGGAGGCGACCACACTCTGGAAGCCGGTCCAGAGGCTGCCCCCGCTCCGGTCGACATCCAGCGACTGCACCTTGCCCTGGATCGTACCGATCAGCTCCGGATCGGCCGCGGTTATCCCGCTCTTCCAATCGCTGCGTACGGACACCAGGATGGTATGCGTCAGAAGCTCGCGGATAATCACGTCATAGTTCAGCGTGAACTTCTCCACGGAAGCGCCGGCTGGAGGCTGAAGCCAGACCTTGACGATCAGCTCGCTCCCCTGCTCCTCCGCCTGCACCTCCAGGCTCCGGACTTCCACGGTCCACGCTTCCCCTTCCGGCGTCTGCGGCTGAATGCGTTCCGCCGCATAGGCGGACAGCTCCCTGCCGTAAGAGGCAGGCACATCCTCCGGATTCGCGGTAAGCGTCTGCCCGAAGGCCACTTCGAGCCGGTCCAGCGGCAGCTGCAGCTCCGCCTCCACACCGTCTTCATGCACATCGAGACAGACGGCCGAGCTCGGCATGGCATGAGCGGAGGCCGGCCCCGCCGGCAGCACCGTCAGGACCGTCATCACCACGAGGCTGAGACAGAGGAGGATCAGATTCCGTCCGGCCCTCATGACGAGAAGCTCCCGCCGTAATCGGCCAGCTTGTCACGCCAGATCGTGTGGAAGTGGATCTGGTCCTTGTACGCGACGCCCGTCTGGCAGACGAATTCGATCCAGACTCTCGGGCCGCTGATACGGATGTAAGAACCGTGGTCCGCATAGCTCGTGGAGCCCGACCAGCCGATATACGTCTGGCTCAGCGCTTCCTCGGACAGGTAGGCGGACAGCAGCTCCTGCGACAGCTCCTCGTTCGCGTCCTTCACCCACGCTTCGATGGAAGCCTTCACGAGCGCTTTCTGAGAATCATCCAGCTCCGTATACAGGATGCCTTCCTCCTTCGCCGGGAAATTGCCGTCCTGCCCCGGACCGACGAGCACGTCGTCGAACTTGCCCGAGATCGTCGCGGTCTTCTGCTGCTCGGCACTGAGCGAGCCGAGCATAGTGTACATGGCGTCGCGGCGGGCTGCCAGCGGCTCATACGTCACGCCGTCCATCGTGAAGGTCTGCGGCTCCACGCCCACGAACATCGGGGTGGCGCTGTCCGTCTTCATGTTGAACGAAAGATTCGCCGCGTAGTGGTGGCCGCTGATCTGCAGCACCCAAGGCTCCGTCGCCGAAGGGGTGCCCAGGAACGCGATATAGTACAGGTCGGCGTCCCACATCGTATTGCCCGTATCCGTCGTCAGATACTCATCCGCGAGGATGATCGAGCGCAGCGTGCTGTACCCGGTTCCGCTGAGCGCTTCCGCCGCGAGGGCCTTCACGGCCTCCAGGCTCTCCGTGCTGAGCGTGCCGAACATGAGGCCGTTGCGCTTCACATTGCCGGCCGGAAGATTGGACCAGACCGCGCCGTTCTCGGCCGTCAGGTCAAACTGCACCGCTTCCTTCTGCTCGTCGGTCAGCGTCTTCAGGAACGCATCCGCGAGGCATGCCACCGCTGCGTCCGTCTCCGCACTGCTGCTGCAGGCGGTGCTGCCTGTCACCGCATCCGCCTTAACGGCTGCCGCCACGTCCGTAACCCGGCCCGTCGTCGTGTCCACCGCTTCGCCTCCCGGACCGCCCGGGCCTCCGCCAGGGCCGCCCTGCCCATCCGGCGGAGGTCCGCCTCCCGGGCCCGCGTTCGCCGGTGCGGCTGTCGTCCCTTCCGCTGTGCTTGCTGCAGCGGTCGTGTCCGCCGTCGTGCTGCCGCTCCCCGCCGTCGTGCTGATCGCTCCATTCGCACAGGCGCTCATCACCAGGCTCATCGCCACCGCCATCAGGATTGTCTTCGTTTCTTTTTTCCGCTTCATTTGTATGTACCCCCGTTAATGTTCTTAGTTGTCAGCCGTCAGGCCGATCCTTTCGCACCAAGCGGCTGCTTGACTGCTTCCTTCGATCTGTTACCCATTATGCCGCGGGGGACTGAGCCCTTCATGAGTGCAGGCTGAACGTTTGCTGAAAATAGCGCCGGACCGGCTCGAAACACCTGCTCCGCCCACGAACCGGACACGCCAAAAAAGACCCTGACGCAGCTTCCTGCGGACAGAGCCTTCTTTTACACCACAACTCCTAAACTGCAGCTTCTCTTTCACTCCCCGCCTGCTCTCCGTCTCCCGCTTCGCTCTACCCCTTGATCGCACCGCCTACAATGCCTTTGACAATATGCTTCTGCATGAAGAGGAAGAAAATGAAGATCGGCACGAGCACGATCACGGTCAGAGTCATGAACAGCGGCCAGTTCACGGAGAATTCCCCCTTGGCCTTGTACACCTGCAGCACCAGCGTCGCCTTGTCCTGCGAATTCAGGAAGAGCATCGGCGCCAGGAAGTCGTTCCAGATCCACATCGTCTGGTAGATGATACTCGTCATCGTGATCGGCTGCAGCAGGGGCAGAATGATCCGCCAAAACACGCCCCACACCGAGCAGCCGTCAATGATCGCCGCCTCGGAGAGCTCCTTCGGCAGCGTGCGCATATATCCTGAGACGAGGAAGAATACGAACACCGCCCCGCCCATGTAGAGGATGATGAGCCCCCACAGCTTGTTGATCAGCCCGAAGTCGGTCATGAGCTCGAACAGCGGGATGAGCGTCGTCTGGAACGGGATCAGGAATCCGGCGAGCAGGTACACCACAATCACCTTGTTCAGCCGGTTCGGATTGTAGACGACCGGGTAGGCGGCCATCGCGCCGATCAGCACCATCAGCAGCACGGAGATGACCGTGATGAAGAGCGAGTTCCCGAAGCTGCGGAGCAGCGGGGTTTCTTCGAAGACCTTGATATAGTTCGAGAAATCCCAGTTCTTCGGCAGGCTCATCGGGTTGATGGCCGTCTCCGTCGGCGTCTTCACCGTGTTGATGAGGATGAGGTAGAACGGGAAGAAGGTAAGCAGCCCGAAGGGCAGCATCAGCACGTCAAGCAGCCATTTGCGTCCAGCCGTACCACCGTTCATTGGATTCCCTCCTCTCTCTTCTGCATCCAGCTCACCTGCACGAACGCCAGCACGAGCACGATCAGGAAGAACACGATCGACATCGCGGAAGCGAGCCCGTACTGCACTTCCGTGATGCCCCGCAGCACAATCACCTGAGTGATGGTGTGCGTTTCGAAGCCCGGTCCGCCCTTGGTCAGCGCGAGGGGAATCTCGAATACCTTGAGCCCGCCGGTCAGCAGCAGCATGACGCTGACCGTCATGGCCGGCGCAAGCAGCGGCAGCGTGATGCTGCGGATCTGCTGCCAGCGGCTTGCCCCGTCAATCGCGGCGGCTTCGTAGTAGTCCTTCGGGATCGCCTGCAGGAACGCCAGGTAGAGCACCGCATGCCAGCCGGCTCCCGCCCAGGCCGACACGACGATCGTCGACACCTTGGCGAGCACGGGGTCCGACAGCCAAGGCTGCGGCCCGAGGCCGAACAAGGTCTTCAGGACCTTGTTCAGCACACCCGAAGAGATCGGCGCGAGGATGAAGCCCCAGATGTAGGCAAGGAGCAGGCCGCTCGGGATCGACGGGAAGAAGAAGATCGCCCGGTGCAGGTTGCGGGTGGCGAAGTTCTGGTCGAGGATCAGCGCCAGCGGAATCGCCACCACCGTGATGAGCACGGTGCTCGCAATGGCGAAGATCAGCGTATACGAGATGCCCGAGACGATCGCGTCGTCCTGGAAGATTTTCATATAATTCGCGAGCCCGACGAAGTTGTACTCCTTGACATACCCGTCGAAGTCGGTGAAGCTGAGCAGCAGCGACTTCAGCAGCGGGTAGATCGTGAAGACCGTATAGAAGAACAGGATCGGCAGCAGAAAAATCTGGAACTGCACATTGCGCAGAAATTTGCTCATGTGGCCCGCCTCACTTCTTTTCCATCTCTTGGAGCTTGCTGTCGAGTGACTTCGCCACCTGCTCCGGCGTCATCTTGCCGACTACCATGTCCTGCACCGCAATCGTGAACTGGTTGCGCAGCGCCTCCTGGTGTCTCGGCCAGGCGACCATCGGCAGGTAGAACTTGCCCTTGAGCAGGCCGTCCTTGTACGCTCCCTCCATCACCGGATGCACCTTGCTCTCGTAGCCCTTGGCCGTGATGAAGGCCCGCGTGCCCTTCTCGAAGAGCTGCAGCCCCTCCGGCGTCGACAGATACTCGACGAACGCCAGCGCTTCTTCCTTGTACTTCGTCTTGCTGTTGACGGCGAAGCCCACGCCCGGGGCCCCCGAGTAATAGTTGTCCCCGGGTTCACGCCCGGAATCGGCATCATATCGTACTTGAGATTCGGGTTCGCCTGCTCGATCGTGGCGATGCTCCACGGCCCGCCCTGGAACATCGCGACACTGCCGATCGCGAATTCGTTGACGATCTGATCGGCGGTCAGCCCGATCATGTCCGGGGTGATGATCTTGTTGTCGATCAGCCCCTTCTTCCAGACGTTGAACGGCTCAAGCCAGCCGTCCTGGAAGGTCTTCGTGCCTTCGAATATTTTCTTATCGAAATCCGGGTCCTTCGCCAGCGTCATGTTCGCATACAGGCCGTTATGGATCATCGTCACGTCCTGAAGGTTATCATACAGCGGCACGATCCCCGCGCTCTTCAGCTTGAGGCAGACGGCGATGAACTCGTCCCACGTGGCGGGCGGCTTCTCGATTCCGGCCTTCTGGAACAGCTCCTTGTTATAAAAGATTCCCCCGGCCCAGCCGGTCTGCGTGAACGCGTAGGTCCGGCCGTTCTTGCTCAGCATCGGCTTGTTGCTGTCGAGCATCTTGTCCATGAAAGGCTGGTCGGTGAGGTCGATCGCGTAGCCGCCGTCGATGATCTCGTTGCGGTTCTCCGCCGCAATGATGAAGATATCCGTCGCCGAACCCGACAGCAGCATCGTCTGCAGCTTGGCGATATAGTCCTTGACCGGAGGCGCATGCTGGAAGTCGATCGTGACGTTAGGGTATTTCTTCTTGAACCCTTCGAGGACGGGCGCCATCTCCTGCTCATTGTTCCAGGACAGGAGGCTGAGCTTCACCTTCTTCGCCGCAGTGCTTCCCGCGTCCGTCGAACCCCCGGCCGCCTCCCCGCCTCCGTTCCCGCCGGAGCAGGCCGAGAGCAGGGCCGAGAGAGCGAGCAGCGCTGTACTTTTTTTCCACATCGAGCTTCTCATACAGGTAGTACCCCCATCGTTCATTTTATTGTAAGCACTTACATTTATGATTATAAGGAACCGGCCGCAGGATCTGAATTTCTAATCTTGCACATCTTCATGTCAATCCTTGCGTGGGAAGCCGGCAGCTCCTCCTCCGTCTTCTGTTAGGAATGCGTCAGCCCTCAGGCATGGTAATCGCGGTTATCCCAGGATACACTGGAGATATCAACGATCTACCGTTCCTGATAACGCAGACAGGACTCGCTCCGCAAGCGGGACCGCAGCCGCCTGTACAGCCCCAAAATCCACGTTGAAAGCCGGGTCTTTCGCTATGAAAAGAAAATTATACTATACAGGGATCGGGATTCTGTTCCTGTCCCTGCTGCTGTTCGGCAGTTATAAACTGATGACTTCCCGGACGTACCAGCTTTTCGGCGGTTTGACTTCTTCCGTACAGACGGATCGGAAGGTCGTTGCCTTGACCTTCGATGATGGTCCTACGAAGAACATCGACTCCATTCTCCCGATCCTGGACCGGTACCGGGCCAAAGCGACTTTCTTTCTGATCGGTCAAGAGATCGAAGCCCACCCGGAGGCTGCCCGCAGGATCGCCGAAGGGGGCCATCAGATCGGAAATCATACGTATTCCCACCACCGGATGATTTTCAAAACGCCTTCCTTTATCCGGGAGGAGATCGAAAAGACAGACATGCTGATCCGGGAGGCCGGGTATACGGGGGAGATTGATATTCGGCCGCCCAACGGCAAGAAGCTGATCGGCCTGCCCTACTATCTGAAGCAGCATCATAGAGAGACCATCATGTGGAGTATAGAGCCGGATACTTATTCCACCTCTGCCTCCGAGAAAGTGAATTACGTCAAGAACAACGTGAAGCCCGGTTCGATTATCCTGATGCATCCCATGTATGATAAAACCGGGAGCGAGCTGGCCGCCGTCGAAGCCATCCTGAGGGCCCTCTCCGATGAGGGATACACCTTCGTTACCGTGAATGAACTTCAGGCCCTGGATGGGCATTCCGCTTCCTGAAGCGGAGTGCTAACGAACCGCCTGCCCTGCGCCTGCGCCTGCGGCACGGTACTCCTTCGGCGCCACGCCGTAATGCTTCTTGAACGCCTTGCTGAAATGGCTCTCGTCCGCATACCCCGTGGCCTCGGCTATCCGGCCGTTCTTCCAGTCGGTCCCGCAGAGGAGCTGCGCCGCCTTCTCGAGCCGCCGTCGTGTGACGTACGGCCAATAGTTCTCGCCGAACGCCTGCTTGAAGGTGCGGCTCAGCTGGTACTTGTCGATGCCGAAGCGGTCGGCCACGGTCTGCAGGCTCAGATCGCCGTCCAGGTGGCTGTCGATGTGCGAGCGGATGCACCGCAGCTTCTCCATCATCCGCGGCCCCCCCTCCCTGCTCCCTTCGCGGGCGCGCTGCGCTTCCTCCCGGCTCTCGGCGATGAGCTGCGGGAACTCCCGGAGGCTGCCGGCGATCCGGCTGACCCCGAAGACCGCGACCGCCTCCTCATCCTCGCGTGTTGTGTACCGCTCAAGGCCTGCGCACAGTGCCTCCCGCTCCATCCCTTCAGGCAGGCCGGCGAAGAGGAGATGCCCGGCCTCCCCGTCACCGGTCACCAGCGGCAGGAGCACGGCTCCGTCCGGCAGGGCCTCGGTCATGTCCGCGGTGGGAACGGTCGCCCCGTCCGGCCCGGCCATCACCGTAAGCACGGCACAGCCGCCGATCCCGAGCTTCCCCATGGCCTGCTCTGCGGCAGCAAGCCGTTCGTCCGGCAGCCGGCCGGCGAGGCTCAGATGCGCCAGCTCCCGCTCCAGCAGGCTCCTTGCCTCCGAGCGGATCGCGGTGATCAGCTCCCGCAGCGCCCCCTCCAGCAGCTCCGTGTCCACGGGCTTCAGGAGATACTGCGACACGCTGAGCTTCAGCGCCTCCCGCGCGTATTCGAACTGGTCATACGCGCTCAGGATGACCGCCCTCGGCTTCTGCGGCAGCGACTGGATCCGGCGCAGCGCCTCGATCCCGTCCACGCCCGGCATCCGGATGTCCATCAGGAGCAGGTCGGGTTCCATCAAGGCGGCAAGCTCCGCCGCCTCCGCTCCGTCATAGGCGCTGCGCACCTCGGTAATCCCGAGCGCGGCCCAATCCACCATGGTGTGCAAGTACTGGTGCAGCGATCTCTGGTCATCGGCAATAAGCAGCTTCATGATACCTTCTCCTCCTTCTCAGGGTGTACGTCTGCGGCTCCCGGCAGCACGATATGGATGCGGGTTCCCCTGCCGGGGGTGCTGCGGATCCTCAGGCCGAAGCCCGGACCATATCGCAGCTTGATGCGCCGGTCCACATTGTGCATGCCGATGCTGCCGGAACGGGAGGCATCGCCGCCGAGCTGCCGGCTCACCCATTCCCGCCGTTCGCGGCTCATGCCGCAGCCGTTGTCGCTCACCGTGACGAGCATGCCCCTCTTCACCGGGGTGACGCGGATGCGGATCTCGGCGTCCACCGGATTCTCCCGGAAGCCGTGGAGAATCGCATTCTCCACGATCGGCTGCAGGATCAGCTTGATCGCCGGCGCTTCCAGCAGCGCGGGATCCCCCACTTCGCAGTCGAAGCTAAGGCGGTTATCGTACTTTTTGGCCAGGATGAACACGTAGTCCCGCACATTCCCCAGCTCCTCCCGCAGCGTCACGGTATCGGACGACCGCTGCATGGAGTAGCGGAGCAGCGAGCTCAGCGCAAGGATGATCTTGTTGGAATCGGCGGCACTGCCGCACACGATCTCCGTCTGGAGCAGCTGCAGCGTATTGAACAAAAAATGGGGCTGAATCTGCGACTGCAGCGACTTCCACTGCGCCTCCTGCAGGGCGATCTCCGAGCTGTAGTTGAGCTTCACGAGCTGCTCGATGCGCGCGACAAGCTCCTTGAACTTGCGGCCGATGAGGTTGAGCTCGACGTATTTGTAATTCTTGGGGACGACGTAGAGGCTGTCCTCCCCCACGCTGTCCAGCGTATGCAGCAGCCGGCTGAACGGGCGGGACAGCCGCACCGTGAGCAGCACGGAGACCAGCGTATTGAGCAGCAGGCAGACGTAGAGAATGCCGGCCAGCTTGGCGCGCAGCGGCCCCGCCTGGCCCCGGATCTCCGCCATCGGCACCGTGGAGAGCAGCCGCAGTCCCTCCACAGCCGTGGGCTGGAAGATGACGAGCTTCTCCTGCCCGCCGACTGTGGCGACGAAGCTGCCCGACTCGCCCCGGTCCATGCGGTCGATCCCTGGAAAATCCAGCGTCTGCCCGATCATCCCGCTGTCCTTGTGCACGATGACCGTCCGGTTCCCGTCGATCATGAAGATCTGTTCCTCACTTCCGTAGGCACTCTGCTCGAACAGCCCGTTGATCTTCCGGAGGTCCAGATTCGCGATGACCGCCCCGTCCGGCTCCTGCCCGGCATCCCGGATGGGAAGCGCAATGGACAGCACGGACGTGTTGGACTTCGAGAGCAGGCTGCTGACATAGTAATTCTGCCTGTGCAGCCCGAGAGTCACGAAGCCCTGCGCATGCGGGGAGGAGACCGCCTCCCGGAACCAGGACTGCTCCGTGAACGGGTAATCCCACCGCAGCGACTTCCGTCCGTCCAGGTTGTTGACATACCCGTTCCTGCCGAGAATGAGAATGTCGCTGATCAGCGACTGGAACGAGGAGACGCCGAAGGCCAGGTCCGAGATGTTGCGCTCGTGCAGGAGCTTCTCCTGCATCCCCATCCGGTCGCCGGCGCGGATCATATGGACGACCGACGGATGTCCCGCGAAGCCGGCGAGGGAGCGCTTCGCCTCCTCGAGATTGAAGCGGAATCCGATCGCCGCCTGCTCCATGACGCGGTAGCTGGCCTCCGTGATCTCCTCCGTCATCGAGTCCGTCGAATCCCGGATCGACACGGCACCGAGCAGGAAGAGCAGCAGCAGATTGATGCCGAGGTACGAGACAAGCACATTGCGGATGATGGTTCTGCGCAGCAGCGGCCGGAGCAGCGCATGGATGCGGCCCTTCGTCTTCACTTCCCAGCCTCCTTCCCTCATGGAACCGGATCGGGCAAGCCTCCGAGCCAGCCATGTAAGGGCTTTCGTTTTTGTTCTCGTATAATTAACAAAATCATTAATTTATTCTATAATCATTAACTTGTCTCCTTTATTTCACTTATAAATCGGACAATGTGGTCGTATTTTACTAAAGACTTGACTTGCGGCGGCATCTTAGTACAATAGTTTTATGACTACTCAAAAACCAACAAATGATGAACTCCGAGTCAAAATATTTAAGGCATTGGCGGATGAAACCAGATTGGACATCATACGAGCTTTATACACCAGCAAGAAGGAGATGAATTGTGGAGAAGTAGGAGACATTCGCGATACTACGAAATCAAATACTTCGTATCACCTGCGTGCTTTGAAGGAGGCGAATTTAATCAAGGTACGAAAAGAAGCTCAAGTGAAGTATACGAGTATCGATGTAGAGACTTTTCAAACTTACCTGCCTGGATTTCTGGATACATTGTAGAAGGAAATCTCTTTTTTTCGCCATTAGTTCAATAATCATTGAACTTTAGAACTAAATGAAAAGGGTGAATATCATGTTTAAATTAACAACCTTATTCTTCCTCATCCTGTTTGTTATCGGCACGGATACTTTTTTGATTTCTCCGCTCATCCCCACGCTTCAACATTTGTTTCATATTCCGACCGAGTATTCCGGTTGGATGGTTGGAGCCTATGCATTAGGTTATGCCCTATTTGCACTGATTGCCGGACCGCTTTCCGATAGTTGGGACCGCAAAAAGGTAATGCTTTCCGGAATGATCTGCTTCTCGGTTTCAACCATGTTATGCGGCTTGGCCACAGGTTTTTGGTCGATGTTCTTATTCCGTTTTTTAGCGGGAGTTAGCGCGGCGTTTACGGCGCCTCAAGTCTGGGCATCGATCCCTGCTCTCTTTCCAGCGCCTCAAATTGTCAAAGTATCAGGAATCGTTATGGCAGGCTTGGCTGCTTCCCAAGCCTTCGGCATCCCTATAGGAAGTCATCTTGCCTCATCCCATTGGTCTTATCCTTTCTTTACCATCGGAGCCTGTGCATTGTTGTTGGCGGTGTTCATCTTCTATGCTTTGCCCGAGCTGAAACCGAATCAAGGTCCACAAACCAAGACTCCGATTTTCAGCAGATACCTCCCACTGTTGAAGAGTCGAATGGCAAGAAGGGCTTTTCTCGCTCATTTCTTATTTCAATGCGGATTCTTTGCTGCCTTTGCTTTCATTGGAAAATGGGTGACGGATCGCTTTCACCTTTCAATCGATCAAACGGGCAGCGTGATGTTTTTTCTCGGCCTCGGGAATATCGTCGGGAGCTTCGGAGGCTGCTATGTGATCAAAGCTTTAAACCGTTATAATACACTGGTTGCGGGCTTTCTTGTTTCTATCGCATGTTTTATTGTCCTGCCTCACCTGCCATCCCTTGCGGCTTTTGAAAGTGTTTACTTTTTCATATTCGTTCACATGGGAATCGTTTTTCCCCTCATATTGGGCATGCTGAATTCCTTGAATCGGGCCATCCGCGGCACGATCTCCAGCTTGGCCAATTCCATCATGTACGCTGCGACAACGCTGGGTTCTTGGATCGCCGGTCTAATTTACGCGGCTTTTAGCGGGTTCTACGCCGTAGGTATATTTGCGGCTGTTTGCTTCGCCGGTTCATTGTTATCGTTTATATTCAGCGGTATTTTGGCCGGTGACGCGAAACCAAAGAAGGAGCCGGCAGCATAAACCGAGCAGCCAAAATAAAAAAGCCGAAGACCATTGTCTTCAGCTCACATCAACTTGCCAAAAAGAAATTCATTACTTCTTCTGCTTATCCATCCCGACTAACAATTTCATCTGCGCGCTACTTAATAAACCTTGCTATTCCACCCCATCAATTTGGCGAGAGCTTCCACATAGTAATAATCGCCATAAATCAGGGATACATCAACATTCGAGTTGGCCGGCTTATGACTGGTTCCGCCCACCTTTTTTCTGATCAATCGAGCGTCCCCCCTTAGTCCGTTTACATCTTGCTGCGACTCGCCATCTCCTAGCAAGCACATCCGAAACTAACCTATTTCGACCTTTTCGGAGACATCCCTTCACGAAACCCGGGTACCGTGTGAAACTCAGCGTCTGCTTCCATATGGACAAAAAGCCTGCCCCTACGGGGAGGCCACTGAAGAACTTACGCTTTTTCCTCAGGAGCCTCGTATAAGTCATAAAAAAGCCATCTACCCCCATTTTTAGGGTCAGATGGCTTTTTTATAGGCTTAAAATTGGTCTGCTCGATACGTTTTTTCAATCTACCAGCTTCAGTATACGCTTAAGATTTACAGCGAATATGGCCATTGCACCTTGCATTTCTATGCCAATCAGACCCGAAGATGTGGCAACATCATACCCGTGTCTATGTTTGAGTTCGCTGTTTTTCGCTTCGATCTTGTAGCGCCCTTTGGATTTCGCCTTGAAATATTCCGTTTCCTGGAACGCCATCTGTTCCGCGTGTTCATCAGATTTAATCGTTACGGAATAAGTTTTACTCTTGGCGCCTTCTTTGTAACAGCCCTCCTTGAGCGGACAGCTCTTGCAGATCTCTACGTCAAAATAATAGGTATCCTGTTGGTTTTTACCGACGCCTTTTTTGCCTTGCCGGGCCTTTCGAGTCGCCATGTGACCAGCCGGGCATACGTACATGCCGGCATCTTTGTTGAATAGAAATTCCTCTTCTTTCTTACGGCTGCCTTGCGTGATCAGCGGATTGAGTTTTGCTACAAGTTCAATCTCATTGTTCGTTGTGTACAAAATATTATCCTTCTCGGAGTAGGCGGTATCGCCAATGACGGTCTTAACTTGCATTCCTGCTGCATTGCTTTTTTCGATGAGCGTCTGCAGCTGCTTGCCGTCATTCTTCTCGCCTGTTGTAATGACAGCTGCCGTTATGATGCGCTCCTCCGTCATGGCCAGATGAGTTTTATATCCAAAGAATGCAGAATCGGCGCTTTTATGTCCCACTCGAGCATCCGGATCCGCCGTTAGACGAAGCTGTTCGATGTCATCCTCCACCGTTTCCTTCAGCAGGTGTAACGGATTCAAAACCTTTGGTACTTGCGCGATCCCGGATTCCAACTCGATGAAGGTCACAAGCTTTTGACAATACTCGATTTCGTCTTCGAGTACGTCGCTCGTGTTCTTTGCGGGCATTTTGGCTTTGAGCGATTCATCCATCGTGTAAACGGACTTTCGCAGCTTTCGTGCACGGTCTCGCAGAATTTCTAGCGGCGACTTCTGATTGTAGCGCGCTTTTGTATGCGTAGCGTCGACGATTATGGAGTTGCTCTTCAGGATTTTCAGTTCGATAGCGAGGTCTACCGTCTTACCAATGAGCATGTCCAATAAGTTGATGTCTTTGAGCCGCAGTTTGCGGAATTTTGTCAGAGAACTCGGGTCGATGACCGGATCCTCCGGTGCCATGCCCAGGAAATACTTAAACGACAGGTCATACTTAGAACGCTCGACAATATCTACGTCAGATAGTTCAAAGATGGCTTTCAGCAACAAATATTTAAACATTCTGATGGGGTCAATGACGTTACGTCCGTTGTCCAAACAATATTTTGTCTGCAGTTCTTCAAAGATAAAAGTGAAGTCCACCAGTTCGTTAATTTGACGGAGCATGTTGTCCTTCGGCACGACGATATCATACAGAGCCGCGTAAGGGCTCAGAACCAAGCTTTGTTGTTGTTGAATCATCCGTCTCACCCGCTTTTCGAGATGACTCAATTATACGTCAAAAAAAGCACAGCCTCTTCAATTTTCTTGAAGGGCTGTGCTTTTTTTAGACGGACTTTTTCAGTGGCCTCCCTACGGGCAAGCAGTCCTCTAAACCTATTCCTTGACCGATCCCACCATCTAGGAGAGAGACCGATTTCCGGCATTAAGAAGTTCTTGCAGAACGGGGAAACCCGCGCCGCACAAGGGTTTACAGCTTGTCATCGATAGCAAAAGAAAAACCGTCCTCTGCAGGACGGCTGATGGCGCGGCTGCGCTATAATGGAATGACCCAGGAATACGTTATCCACAGGGGGGATGATCTTGAAGAAAACCCTGCTCGTTCTGCTCGTTCTGCTCGTTCTGCTCGTTCTCTGCCTGCTGCTCCGTGAAGAGATCAACCTGATCCTGCTGTATGTCGGGCACGAAACCACCTGGTTCGGCCTCAGCCTGCATAATGCCCGTACGGTTTCTCACGTGCTGGCCGTGCTGGCGCTGCTCTGTCTGGCAGGCCATCTCAAGAGCAGGTCTTGAAGGAAAAGGCGATACCCGTTCGCATGGGGGAGGCCCGCCGGAAGCCAGGCGTTGGAGAGAGGCCGTTTCCGGGCATTCCCGGATCAAACAGCTTGTTTCACCGCCGCCCGCCTTTAATGCCCCTCGATGTGCTCTCCCTGGATCCCGATCATTACGGCAAAGCCGATGAACAGAAGTGTCATAATCAGAAGCGCGATCCCTACCCACCGCAGTCCTTTTCCGTGATGCGGCCTCCGGAGGAACAGCCCTCCGGCACCGGCCATTAACGCCAATATCACTCCGACACCCATCCTATGACCACCTTTCTCACCTGCGGGATTCATGATGCATTCTTCTTTGCGGCTCGAACGGTTGCGTCTCTGAGGATTGACTCTGTTATCTTACAACCAACACCCGCTCTAATCTCTCCCCCGACCTTCCACGATCGCATCCTGCTGTCAAACTCACCAACCAGGGCATCAGACCTTACAAGCGCCGCCGGCTCTCTAGGTTGCAGCATGATACGAAACCACTTGGGCTGTCAACACTTCAAACCAGTTCACAAACCCTCTTACACCAAGTTCCATCATTACTCGTACCCCTTCGTACTCGCCAATCTTCCATCGTTACTCGTACCCTCTTGTGCTCGCCAATCTTCCATCGTTACTCGTACCCTCTTGTGCTCGCCAACTCGAACGCTCTTGCTCTCTCAACACTTCTAGCATTACTCGAGCCTTTTTGCGCTCACCAAAGTTCCATCGGTATACCAACCGCAGCTTCTCCATATTTTACCACGCGGGTTGCAGAAACTCATCTGCAGCATCCAAGCGTGTGAGTGTCACTCGACGCAGACCTGCCCCCCTTCTATAAGCCGTTCTCCTACACGCACCGGCTGACCTGGGAAGGCGAACAGCCAAGCATTGACTTGGCTAGTGCCGCAGCAGCGAGAAAAACCGCAAGGATAGAACCTCCTGACGGCTGCCTTACCAAAACAAGCTCTCGGGACAGGTAGACGATACCTAGAATATAGCTCCCATCCCATCCCATCCCGGCGTCCCTTGGCGGTGCTGCCACAAAAGAACCCGCCCTGCACCGGATGCCGATAATACGCAGCTCGGGACCACGCTGCAAAAATAACGGAACTCCAGTGCTTTATCGGGCCTGCTACGGCACCCATTTTCGAAATAGCGGAACTCAGATGCTCTATTTCCCCGAAACACGGACAACCGCATGGCTTTCCGGGGTAATAAGACATTAGAGTTCCGCTATTTTCCGGGAAATGACGGGAAATAACCAAATAACATACTATAGTTCCGCTATTTGGCGATAAGCTTGCGGTTGGGCCTGCGGCTTCAAGTCCCGCCAGCATATCAGCCTGACAGCCAACCCCGGCCGGCCGTAACGCCACTCCGTGCTACGACAGCCTGCATCCCAGCCGGCCGCACGCCACGTCGTGCCCCTCAGCCCGCAAGCATACCTGGCCTCGCCGCCGCGCCGATTCTCTCGGCTTCACACGCTGCGACCGCTCGGCCTCCCCAGCATCCCTGCAGCCCCAGCCGGCTCGCGGACCGGGCTTACCTGCTCCGGCGGTACTTCCTCGTCCGTTCGTCCTCGATGACGCCGCTCCAGTTCATCCCGTACGCGAAGTCGTACGTGTGCCCCTCGGTGTCCACATGGCACTCCATATCGTGGGCCATGTCTTCGAACTGCTCTTCAACCGTCTGCATGTTCGCCGGCATCTGCATCGGCAGCAGACCGGACGGCTCGGCCCCTCCGGTAAGCATCTCCATCACCGCCTGGTCCTGCACGCCGAAGTTCGCGAGGATCGCGTCGACCTCCCCTTCGAACTCCCCGAGCACCGCCGGGTTCGCGAGCAGCAGCGAGACGACCACCGGCTTGCCTCCCATCCGGCGCCGGGTCTCCAGCACCGCATCCAGGTCGGCTTCGTTATGCGTCGTGACGCTCTTGTCCCGGTAGGAGCGGTCGAGTGCATCCTCCGGACGGGCGTCTCCCGCGAGGCTCGTCTTCCGGGCATGCACCGCGGTATACGGCCGGTACTGGAGACTCAGCGGCACATAGCCGTTCCCGCCCGCGTCCGCGTCCTCCTGGCTGTAGCCGCTGCCGGACTTCGGGCTGCTCATGAAGACGAGCCCGAAGTCCGCCTCATCCGGGTTCTCCGTCACCGTGAAGTACCGCGAGACGATGTCCAGGTTCACCGGGTATTCGCAGCGTTCCGGCGTCGGATTGCCGAACCAGTCCTTCCCGGCCGGCGTGAACCGCTTCGGAATGTACACCGTCTTCCCGCGCTGCAGCGGAAGCTGCCCGCCCTTGTTCTTCAGCAGCACCATGGACTTCAGCTGAGCCTCGTAGCCTTCCTGCATGAAGGCCGGGTTCCCTACCGTGCGGGAGCTTTCTTCCGGCTCCAGGTACGGATTCTCGAAGAGGCCGAGCCGGAACATGTTCCGGAGCAGGCGTACCGCCGACTGCTCGAAGCGGGCGCGCATATACGCTTCGCCATGCTCCTGTACACCGATCCGGTAAGCCTCCAGCACCGGCTCCATCTCGTTGTTGCCGCCGAACTGGTCGACACCGGCCATCAGAAGCTTGTAGTGGCGCTCCGCCACCGACAGCCCTTCCACGCCCCAAGGCTTGCCGCTGAGGAAGGAATCCCGGCTCGCCGTCTCATCCGCCGTGATGAGCCAATCGGTGCAGACGACGCCGTCATAGCCGTACTTCTCCCGGAGCAGATCGCGGATCAGGTACGAGCTGTACGAGTTGCCGACATTCTCCCCGTACACCGGGTCCTGGTCCACCGAGACCGTGTAATACGGCATCACGGCCGAAGCCCTGCCCGTCTTCCCCGACAGCTTGAACGCCCCCTCCGTAAAAGGAGTCAGATGCTCGTCGAAGTTGTCTCCCGGGTACACGGCATACTTGCCGCAGCCGTAGTGCGCGTCCCGGCCGCCTTCCCCCGAGCCGCCGCCCGGCCAATGCTTTACCATGGCGTTGACGCTGTCGAAGCCCCAGCCGCCGGCAAGCTCCCGCTCCCCGTGAGACGTCTGGAAGCCGTCGACATAGGCGCGGGCCAGATCGGCGGACAAGACCGAATCCTCGCCGAACGTGCCGTTGAAGCGGAACCAGCGCGGGTCCGTCGCGATGTCGATCTGCGGGGAGAGCGCAGTCGTCAGACCCAGCGCCCGGTATTCCATCGCCGCAATCTCGCCGAAGCGCTCGACGAGCAGCGGATCGAAGGCTGCGGCCAGCCCGAGCGTCTCCGGCCACATCGAGATCCTCCCGCCGGAGCCGGCATTGAACTCCGAGCTGGCGTCGGACCCGTGGCGGGGATCCGAGCTGTTGTTCGCCGGTATGCCCAATCCCGTGCCTTCGGCGAACGCCTGCACCTGGTTGTTCCAGCGCGCGGCAGCCTCCGGGCTCTCCACCGTAGTCACAAGGATATGCCGAAGATGATCCTTCGCGAGGAAGGCGATCTGCTCGTCGGTCAGCTCCCACGGCTTCGCGCCGCTCTCTTCATACGGTCTGCCGCGGTAGGTGCTCGCGAACCATCCCCCGCTGGCAGCTGGAATCGACTGGTGCCTGCTGTACAGCATCAGTCCGGCGATTCTCTCGACCGACAACCGGGAGGCGAGATCCCGGGCCCGCTCCTCGGCGGACAGCCGCCAGTCCTCGTAAGGCTCCAGCGAGCCGCTCCGGTTCAGATCCTTGAAGAACAGGCCGTCCTGCTGAAGAATACCTACGCCAGACGTAACCGAGAATCCGAGCGTCGGCCCTCCTTCATTACGCACATACTGCACATGCACGGCCTGCTGCGCCCGGCTGGCATCCCCCTCCGCCAGGTTCCCTTGCTCCTCCCCAGCATCCTGCTTCTTGTCCATAGTCGTTCCTCCCCTTATGATGATAAGAACAGAAGGCCCTGTCCCCCTTCGACCGGCCCTCTGCCCCAACTACATTCCTATGTTCAGACCATCCGGCTTTACCCGTGCTCACTCCACAAGGCAGCCAGCGCTTCCACAGCCCGGTCCTCCTCCGGCCCTTCCGTCGTCAGCTCCAGCACATCACCGGCCGAGACATCCAGGGCCATGACGCCAAGGATGCTTTTCGCGTCCGAGATGATGTTCCTCGCCGGCCAGACAACCCGGATCTCCTCCGAGGCGAAGGAAGCGGCAAGCTCCGTGAACTGCTTGGCCAGGATCACATGAAAGCCCTGGCGCCGAACCGTTAACGACTCTTTTCTCACAGCGGCCTCTCCTCCCGTCAGGACATCGTCTTGATCGCATTCAAATCGTCAATGATCTGCTGATACTTCTGATCGAGCTTGTAGAACCAGAGGATGACAAGCCCTACCGCACAGAGGATCACCGGCAGGTAAATGAACAGGAACTGCAGCGCCGCGATGGTCGTGTCACTCTGCACCTCCTGGCCGCCGACATAGCCGCCCCACGCCAGAATCCAGCCGGTGAGCGCCGCGCCGATGCCGCTGCCCGCCTTCGTCCCGAAGCTGCCCGCACTGTACACGAGACCTTCGGTCCGCATGCCCGTTTTCCACTCCCCGTACTCCACCGTATCTGCCAGCATGGCGAAGAACGTGCCCATGATCGGCACCGTACCGATCGCCTTGATGACCGTAGCCGTCAGAATCACCGGCAGCGAGGCCGGGTCGATCAGCATCACCAGGGAGCCGAGGATCATCACGATGATCCCGCCGAAGGCTGCGTTGCGCTTGCCGTACTTTTTGATGATAGGGGCCACCAGGAACAGGCCGATCAGGATAGGGACAAGCCCAGCGATATTCAGGATGCCGACGAGCGAAGCGTCCTTGAGCACATACTGCGCATAGTACACGTTCACCGCGCTGCCGGCCGCATTCAAAGTGAAGAACACGATGCCGAAGCCGACCATCAGGGCCCAGTATTTGTTGCGGAACAGAGCCTTCACGCCCCGCTTCAGCGGAATGTCCTTCTGGGTTACCGAGGGCTTGACCCGTTCCGTCGTCGTCTTGAAGGTGATCAGGAACAGAAGGATGGACAGCGCCCCGAAGATCAGGAAGGTGGACATCCAGCCGGTCTTGCCGCCGCCCAGGGCGGCGACTAACGGCATCGTCAGGGAAGTTACGAGAACCGCCCCCACCAGAGCCATCACCATCCGGAAAATGTTCAGGACCGAACGCTGGTAAGCATCCTGGGTGATCAGGGAGTTCAGCACGCCGTAAGGCACGTTGATGCCCGAGTAGATCACATTCATGATCAGGTAAGTGATATACGCATAGACAAGGGCGCCGGTCGGACCGAGGTCCGGGGCCGTGAACATCAGCACGCCCGCAATGCCGAACGGAACCGCCAGCCAGAGCAGCCAGGGACGCGCCTTGCCGTGCCGGCTCTTCGTCCGGTCGATCAGCGCCCCCACGCCGATATCGACGAACCCGTCGAAGACGCGGGCTACGAGCAGCAGCGTACCTACCGCCGCGGCCGACAGGCCGACGACATCGGTGTAGAAGAAAGTCAGGAACGCCGAGGCCGCCGTCCAGATGAAGCCGCTTGCCAAATCTCCGAGTCCATAGCCGAGCTTTTCCTTAAATCCCAGTTTTGCGGCATCCATAGCAAATCTCTCCTGTCGTCTCTAGTTGTGGTTCAGTTCCTTCAGCAAATCCTCGAGCGTCTGTTCCGTCAAGGCCCCTTGACTGAAGCCGACAAGCGCACGAAGCGGCATATACTTCATCATCGCCGCCATCATGTCCGCATGGTCATCCTCCGGTCCGGCCGCGAAGCCGCTTGCTTCCTGGAACGCCTGCAGCAGTCCCTGCGCCTTCTCCCGCGCGGCCGCATCCTGAAGCAGATCGCCGAGCGTCGTATTGCGGGTATAGGTCTTTCTGAGCGCGGCCGTCGACTCTACAACCACGGAATCCTGCAGGACGATGTGCTGCGAAGAAGATCCCGCCAGGATGTGGAACTCGCCGGTCTCCACATGCCAGTCCTTCAGGTCCACGTTGTAGTAGGCAAAAGCACGCTTGTCGAGCACGAACGAGACCGTCCGCTCTTCTCCCGGCTGCAGGAACACCTTGGCAAAGCCCTTCAGCTCCTTGGCCGGCCGGATGACGGTGCTCTCCGCATCCTTCACATACAGCTGCACAATCTCCTTGCCGGCTGCCGCGCCGGTGTTCTTCACCGTCACCCGGACGGTAACCGACTCGGTATCCTGAATTTGCTTCTTGTCGAGGGTCAGACTCGTGTACTCGAACGTCGTATAGCTGAGTCCGTAGCCGAACGGGAACAGCGGCTTCACGTTCTTCGTGTCGTAGTACCGGTAGCCGACGAAGATCCCCTCCCGGTACTCCACCCGGTCGCCTTCGCCTGGGAAGAACAGATACGATGGGTTGTCGCTCAGCTGCTCCGGGAACGTCTCGGCAAGCTTGCCGCACGGATTCGCTTCACCGTAGAGAAGATCCGCCACCGCGCCGCCGACCGCCTGCCCGCCGAGGTAGCCTTCCAGCACGGCTTGGGCGCTGCCGATCCAGGGCATCTCCACCGGCGAGCCGTTCAGCAGGACGACCACGACCTTCGGCTGCACGGCGGCCACCTCTTCGATGAGCCGGATCTGGTTGGCCGGCAGGCTCAGGTGCGTCCGGTCGTAGCCTTCCGACTCGTAGCGGTCGGGCAGCCCGGCGAAGATCACGGCCGTGTCGGCCGCAGCCGCCGCCCGCTTCGCCTCCTCCGTCAGCGCTTCATCCGCCGTATCGCTCTCGAGCCGGTAGCCCTGCGCATACGTCACCACGCCCGAAGCGTCCGCCAGCTTCCGGATCTCTTCCACCGGCTGGTCGAGCTGCGTCGGGACGATATGCGAGCTGCCTCCGCCCTGGTATCGCGGCTTGTCGGCGAACGCCCCGATCACGGCGAGATGGCTGCCCCGGCTCAGCGGCAGCAGGCTGCGCTCGTTCTTGAGGAGCACCATGCTCTCCCGCGCCACCTCTCTGGCGAGACGGTGATGCTCCGCCGGATCGTAGGCCGCACCGGGCTTCCGGTGATCCACAGCCCGGAAAATGATGGTCAGCAGCCGCTCCACGGCCCGGTCCAGCGCTTCCATGGACAGCCGGCCGCTCTGCACGGCCTCAACCACCTTGCGCTCCCCGACACCGCCCGACGCCGGCATCTCCAGCTCCAGGCCCGCTGCCAGCGCATCCGCCCGCTCATCGACCGCCCCCCAGTCGGACACGACGAAGCCTTCATGGCCCCACTCGTTCTTGAGAATATCCGTCAGCAGAAACTCGTTCTCGGAGGCATACGTGCCGTTCACCCGGTTGTACGAGCTCATCACGGTCCACGGCTGCGACTGCTTCACCGCCCCTTCGAAGGAGGCGAGGTAGATCTCGCGCAGCGTCCGCTCGTCGACCACGGCATCCACCGACATGCGCCGGTGCTCCTGGTTATTCACGGCAAAGTGCTTCAGCGACGTCCCGACACCCTGGCTCTGCACGCCCGCAATGTGGCTGGCCGCCATCTCGGAGGACAGATACGGATCCTCCGAGAAATATTCGAAATTGCGTCCGCACAGCGGCGAGCGCTTAATATTCGCCCCTGGCCCCAGCAGAACAGCGACGTTCTCAGCCTGGCACTCCTCGCCAAGGGCGACGCCCACCCGGCGGATCAGCTCCCGGTCCCACGAGCAGGCCAGTCCGGCCGCCGACGGGAAGCAGGTGGCCGGCACGCTGTCGAACAGGCCGAGGTGATCGGCGGAAGCCTTCTGCTTCCGGAGTCCGTGCGGCCCGTCGGTCACCATCACCGACGGAATGCCGAGGCGCTCCACGCCCTTCAGGTGCCAGAAGTCGAGGCCCGAGCACATTCCCGCCTTCTCTTCGAGTGTCATCTGCGAGATCAATTCCTGTATATCACGCTGCATAAGAACCCCTCCATAGGTTTGTTCGTTTCCTTGTTGTCCCTTTGCTTATACTAAAGATAGCGCTTTCTATATCTCCGATTATAGCCTCCGCCCGGCTCCCCTTTCCTTCCGTTGTTTATTGAAAACGATTCCGTTTTTTATGCTTTCTTCTCACGCCGTTCTTCCCGCCCCCTTCCCCGAACGCAAAAAACGGATCATGAAAGGGGTCCCTTCCATGATCCGTTGCCGCTTTTACAGTTGACCAACCCGCTTGCCTGTTAACTGCTCATCCATCCTGCGCAGCTTCCGGAGCCAGGGCTTCAGCCTGCCGTCTATCTTCCTGTCCAAACCGGCCGGATGCACAGCAGCTGCACTTCGTGGGGACTCAGGCTGCATTTGACCGTCAAGCCGTCCGACGCCTCAACCACCTTGACCTGCTGCCGCGGCAGGCTGCCTGAGTCCAGGTAGCGGATATCCGCCGGAGTCAGCTCCTCGGGGGCCCCCATGTCCAGCCACAAGTCATACGCACTGCCCTGCTCGCGGCTGACGCTGCGGCTGCGGATCTCCACCTTCCCTGCAGGCAGCCCTTCCAGCTTCACCGTAAGCTCGAGCCTTCCCGTATCGGCGAAGACGCCGTACCGGTTATGGCTGTCGATCGCCGAAGTGTCGTTGCGCATATACAGCCGGTCAAAGTGGCAGTAGTTATACACGAGGAGCTGGTACGCTCCATCCGCAGACGACGTCAGACAGTAGCCCTCCCCCCGTTCCACCAGTCGCTCTCCCAGGCCGGCCAGCAGCCCGTACACATGGAAGCCCGGCTTGCGGATCCCGTTGTTCGTAATGAGCCCGAGCCCCCCGTGGAAGGTGGAGACGGGCAGCGGCAGCTCCTCCAGCAGGTCCGTCGCCGTCCAGTAGCCCAGGCTGTCCACTTCGTCGAGGCTCTCGGAGATGCTTTTGGCCAGATATGCCGCCTTGAAGCTCGTATCGTTCGTCAGCTCCCGGTGGTGTGAGGTCGAATTCCACTCGGTCACATGCAGTTCGAGATCTCCCGCTCCCATCCCGGCCAGCGCCTTCTTGGTGCCTCTCAGCGTGTCCGCCAGGTAGCTCGCCCCGGCATACTCGATGTCCTCCGGGGGCTTCCCCTCCCCCCAGGTCCCTTCCACCGGCATCACGGGATAGACATGGAAGGTGATGAAGTCCGGCCGGCAGTCCCGCTCTGCGCAGTAAGCCCAGTAGCTCCGCAGCCATTCGGCCTTTCCTTCCGGATCGGAGATGACCCCGGGGCCCCCGAGGCGAAGCTCCGGGCTCACTTCCTTCAGCGCCCGGAAGCTCTCTTCGTAGAAAGCCAAATAAAGCTCCCGCGATTCCTTCCAGAAGACATGCATGTCCGGTTCGTTCCAGAATTCGAAGTACCAGGTCCTTACTTCTGCAGCCCCGTAACGCCGCAGCAGATGCCGGGCGAACGCCTCCAGCAGAGCCTTCCAATGCTCCGGATGCTGCGGAAGGCTGATGTAGCTCGGCTTGTGGAACACCGTCTGGGACCGGTCCGCGAGGCCGCCCGGCATGAACCCAAGCTCGAAGAACGGCCGCAGCCCGATTCCGAGGAGGAAATCGATGAGCTGATCCACATAGGTGAAGCTGAAGACGGGACGGCCGTCCTCTCCCTGGCGGTACACCATCATCTCGTCGTCGAAGATGCCGTGGAACCGGATATACCGGAAACCTACGGCCTCCTGGAGCATCTTCAGGTGCTCCTGCACGCCCGCGTACAGAATCTCCTTTGCCTTGCCCACCGTACACAGGTTCCGCCACGTATGCTTCAGCAGCTGTCCCTTCCCGGCGGACGGAAGGCGGAGGCCGACTTCCTTGTGCACGACGTTTCTTTCCGCCGCGGCGCCCGCGCCTCCCTCCTTCGGGGCTTCCAAGGGCAGGTACTTGAACAGGCTGACGAACGCGTTGTCCCGGTCATACGCCAGATAGCCGGTCCCGTTGCCCGCCGGGTCCTTCTCCGGAGCGCCGGCCGGCTTCTGGCTCCGCCGATACTCGGCCGGGGTCGTATCATAGGCGTCCTTGAACGCCTTATGGAACGACTTCAGGCTCGGAAAGCCGTGCCGCAGGGCGATCTCGATGATCGGCTCCTCCGATGACAGCAGCTCCGTCACCGCATGCTCCAGCCGGATCTGCGTGATGTAGGCGCGGAACGACACCCCCATGCTTTTCTGAAAAAAGCTGGACAAGTACGTCACCGAGAAGCCTTCCCGCTCCGCCAGCTCATTCAAGGTCAAGGGCTCCTGATAGTGGCTCTGGATGTATTCGTTCAGCTTGAGCAGCCGCTCCATCATCCGCTTGTTGATCGGATTCTCTCTGCCCTTCTCGGCCCCTCTGAACCTGCGGAGCAGCAGATAGATCAGCTCGAGCAGCAGCGAGCGGAGCTTGACTTCGTACCCGTAGCCCGCCTTCGTGTGCACCCACATGATGGAGGAGAGCAGCCGGCGAATGCCATCGAAGGCCTCCTGCTCCCCCGGACCATAGCCGAATGAATGGCAGCTGAAGACCGTATGCTCCGTATCCACGCCCTGCTCCTTCAGGAACGTGTCGGGAATCTGCAGTGCAAGCAGCAGGTTGTCCTGATCCGCCTGGATGCTGTGAATGTCGTTGCTGTTGATGAGAATGAGGTCTTCTTCCGACAGGCTGTACGGCTTGTTCTGCACCGTAATCATCGCGCTGCCCTTCAGCACGAAGAGCAGCTCGAGGCTGTCATGCCAATGATTCGGAACATAACGGACATTGTGAAAAAAGATATGGAGCGGCAGCCTGCTGCTCGTCGGAATGATTTCGTAGGTATAATCCATGCTGTCACCTGGCCTCTCCGGACTGTGTCGCCAACTGTGTTACTTAGTATCATAGGCGAGCCGGAGCGCCAGTGCAATGCTCTGCCCCGCCGTGCTTCGATGCCTCCACAACAAAGAAGCCGCCATTGCCGGCCGACACTCCCTGCATAGGATGGGGTCCGCACGGTGCATTCTGTTTTTCCATGGAAGTGCCTTCGCTCCTGTGCCGGCCGTCGGCCGCCTTGGTGACTTCCCCGGGAAAGGTATGTATTGTTTCCTCCTATGGCATAGTAACCCTATAAGTCTCGAATGCTCATAAAGATTTGGGGGACAAGACCTTGATGCACCATGCACCGTTAACCGCAGCCGAGATGGGTAACCTGTGGAATTTCTATATGGCCAATACGATGTCGCGCTGCATGCTGTCACACTTCCTGGCGAACGTGGAGGATCCGGAGATCCGCTCCCTCCTGACCGAGAGCTACAAGCTGAGCCGCCATATTATCGACCGGGTAACCGCCCTATTCGGAGAAGAGGGGGTACCCCTGCCGGAAGGCTTCCGGGCGGAGGACGTGCAGGCGGAAGCGCCGCGGCTCTTTTCGGATACGTTCTATCTGCAGTACCTCGACATGATGTACAAGCTGGGCGGCATCTATTACGCGATTACACTGTCCAACATCTCCCGGATGGAGCTGCGCCGGTGGATCACCAAGCTGTCTGCTGCGGCGTTGGAACTCTCGAATACGATTACCGAGCTGATGCTGAACAAAGGGCTCTATATCCGCCCGCCGGTCATTCCGCCGACCGAACAGGGCTATGTGCACAGGGAACGCTTTCTGGCCGGCTTCTTTGGAGACAAACGCCCGCTGAGCGGGGTGGAGATCTCCCAGGTCTTCGCCAATCTCCAGTTTAACTCGATCAAGACCGCCCTGGTCACCGGTTTCATTCAGGTGGCCCGTACGAATGAGGTACGTGATTATTTCCTGCGCTGCAAGATGATCAATATCAAGCAGACCACGATTCTCTCCAAGCTGCTCGTACAGGATGATCTGCCGGCCACCCTGCCATCCCAGTTCCAAATTACGAAGTCCACGGTACCGCCTTTCTCGGACAAGCTCATGCTGTTCCATGTCTCCAACCTGTCCTCGGCGAAGGTCCGCAATTGGGGCGATTCCCTCGCCGTAAGCCCGAGACATGATCTCGGAGCAGATTACGAACGCAATCTGATGGAAACGATGAAATTCGCCGACGACGGGGCCAAGCTGCTCATCGAGCGGGGGGGGATGGAACAGCCGCCGCAGGCGCCCGAACGCGAGAAGCTGCGTGCCGGGGAGTGAAGATGGCTGCTCTTGCGCTGTGCCGGGAGCGGCCGCGCGCAGCCCCCAAAAAGGCCTTATCGTCGAAGATATGACGATAAGGCCTTTTTCTTTTCGGCACAGCGCAGACTGTGGAAACAGGGGCTCCCGCCAAAAAACAATAAGTGCCGGCAAGTCTTTAAGACTTGGTCGGCACCCCTGCTGTCAAAAGCTTATGGATATTGAACCTCAAATTCCATCATGTAATCATCGTCCAGGTAGCCTCTTTTTTGGCTGAAATCAAACTCCACGGACTCGGCATATTCCCCTTCTCCTTCAACCCGGATCAGCAGCGGCATCGGCTCAAGTCCCTTCGGCATCCAACGGGCGGTCGCTTTGTAGCGGCCCAGCGGAATTTTATCGATCCCAAGACCTTCGTACTCCATCCGTCCGATCCGCTTGACGATCGTCTTGCCGGTACCGTCGTCCAGCGTGGAGCCCACAGGGGTCAAGGTCATTTCAATATCTTTCATCTCTACCATAGGCAGGTTGTCGTCATCGAAGGAGAAGAAATCAGCATACAAGAACAGGTAGCCCACATCGTTCTTCCAGGTAAAATTCCGGACCGCGCCCGTATTGCCTGCAAACGGCTGATCCACTTCAGGAACCAGGTCGAACTTATAGGCTCTGCCTTCCCCCTCCCGGGAGAAGTCGCCGCCCATCCTCCAGGTCGTCGCAAGGCTTGGCAGCTCGAGACGGTAGTAGCCGTTCTCATCCGTTACGCCCAGGATGTTGCTGTCGTACAGCAGGGTGTTATCCGCCCAGACCGATGCACCCGCCAGCGGCCGGCCTGACGCATCACGCGCATAGCCCTGAACCACATAGGGCTCGACGGACAATTGCGCCGGCGGCTGAGCTGGGATTGGGACAGGCGGCTGCGTGGTTGGTGCAGGAGCGCCCCCTGTGCCCTCGCCGATCTGAATGGTCGCCACATGATTCTCTTTGGCATACGTAACCTGGTAACCGCTGTTCTCCGCCACAAACCGCAGCGGGACCATCGTATTCCCTCCGACGATCTGCGCCGGCACTTCAAGCGCGACATTCTGATCGTTAACCGACGCCGTGCTGCTGTTGATCGTTAATTTGATGGTCAGGCCATCCTTCGTTCCGACCGCCTGCTGGGCTGCTCCCGTATCCACCCAGCTCACCTCGAAGCCGAGCGTCTCGAACAGCTTCCGGAACGGAACCAGGGTAGATCCGTCCTTGATCACCGGCTGCGTCTCGGTGAATTGAAGCTCCTGGCCCCCGAAGAACACATGGATCGCCGTCCCGGACGCTGTAGTTGCCGCCGAGGCTGCCGTTCCAAGAGACAGGGTGCCCGTCAGGGCACAGCTCCCTGCCAGCACCAGGCTCAGCACTGCCGATTTGGCTTTGGATTGAAATGGAAACCCTTGAAATGGAAACACTTTATATCCTCCTCTGATTGCTGATCTCTAAGCTGTATCTTACTTGAAGTCCCCAGGCAATTCAGTTTGGAATACCACAAAGTGTGAATTATTTCGAAGGTGCCGGTCCAGCACGCTGCTCAGCCGGCTTGGGGGTGAGTGCCGGCCGCCATCGGTCCGCTCTCAGCGCTTTTATTCAAGCCTTTCTCCATTCTCAGCAGCAGGAAATAGGACAGCATCACAAAGGCAAAGACCACCACGGCCTTTATACCTGCCATGGGATTGCCGACCGCCAATTCGGACCAAAAGGCCGCAATGCAGTCAATCGTCAGGCCGGCATACGCCCATTCCTTCAGCCTGTAATATCGGGGAACGAGCAGAACAAGGATACCGATGATTTTGGCCACTCCCAGAAGAGTGAGGAAGTAGGGCGGGTAGCCCAGCAGCTGGGTGGTGTCCATGAACGTTTTGGGCGAATGGGTAATCTCATTGAAGGCACTGATGGCGAATCCTGTGAGCGTGCAAAGCGTGATGACCCAGTAAGCGATTTTGATGTTTCTCATCTTACATCTCCCCGTCTCGGTTAATGTTGTTTCTGTTGTTCATTGTAGCTGGTATGAGAGAAGGGCAATGCTGAGAAAAGTCATGAATCACAAAGAAAAAAGGCAGAACATTTGATCGCTAAAGCATGAGGAATCTCATGCTCTATGCCAAAAGTCATGCCCCTAGGGGATGTTAGCTCCATGACGGACTGAAAAGAGTGCAGCCTGTGTCCTGTCCCGCAGACCAAGCTTGGCGATGAGGTTCGACACGTGGTTTTTCACCGTGCCTTCCGTGATCACAAGGCTGCCTGCAATCTCTTTATTATTGAATCCCCGGCCCAATAAAGCGAGGATTTCTTTCTCCCGTTCGGTCAGCCCCCCGAGAGCGGCAGGTTCGTTGGTACTGAGGAGAGCCGGCTGTCCCCTGTTCCACTCCGACATTTTTTGGAGCTCACCCAGCAGCATGGCGGTGATCTCGGATTGAAGCACCGTTCCGCCGTTATATACGGTTTGAATGCTGCTGACGATCGCCTCGGATGGCATATCCTTCAACAAATAGCCATGGACACCTTGTTCCAAAGCCCGCAGGATTAACTCCGCATCATCGAAGGTGGTCAGAATCAGAATTTTGGTTTCGGGCAGATGCTTCAGGATCAACTGGGTCCCCTCCACACCGTCCATTCCCGGCATTCGGATATCCATCAGCACTACGTCGGGCCGCCATTCCAGCGCTTTGGCATAGGCATCTCTCCCGTCCACTGCCGTCCCCACCACTTCCATCCCCGGTTCGAGGCCAATAAGGGCAGCAAGCCCCTCTCGCATGAGCCGCTGGTCATCCACGATCAGAATTTTCAACGGTGGACACGCTCCCTCTCCAGTGCAGCATAGGGGAATGCTCCTTCGACAGCAAATCCTTCGTTCCGATCCAGGTAGAATCGCACCTCTCCATTCCACTCCTTCGCTCTTTCCTGCAAACTGATGAGACCGAAACCCGGCTTCAGTTCATGAGGAACCACACCGTCATTGCGTATGCTCAGCGAAAATCCGCTCTCCGAGTAGGTCAATGCCACGTGCACATGCTTGGCCTGACCGTGCTTCTGCGCATTGGTAAGCGATTCCTGAACCATGCGGTAAGCCGTCAACTGGAGATTGCGGGGCAGAGCGACGGGAGCTCCCTTGATCTCGAAAGCGGTTTGTACGCCGGTAAATCGGGTAAACTCCTCCCCCAGCTTTTGGAGGCTGTCATGCAGGGAGCCGGCCCCCGCAGGTTCATCCCGGATGGCCCTTACCGACAGCCGCACCTCCTGCAGGGACGATCGGATTAAATCTTCACATTCCAGATAGATTTGCTGACTGCGTGAGGCATCCGACCCGCCCAGCTTGCGGGCCAGCTGCATTTGCACCAATAGTGCCGTTAATTTATGACCTACCGTATCGTGAATATCCCGCGCCATGCGCACTCTTTCCCTGGCTGCCGCCCACTCTTCCGTTTGGAGCGCATATTCCTGCAGCTGCTCATGGGACTGCAGCAGCTGGGCATGCAGCTGCATCGCCTTCTCGTGAGCGCGCCCATAATGCTGGATTACCGCACTCACGATCCCCGCGAATAGAATAAACGAACAGGAAATAAAGTAGCCGGCGGTATGGAGCTGTTGATATAAGTACCAGTCCACGCTGCCCATCGTCACAACATACACGGCAAGCAGCAGGATGCAGGTAAGAACCAGCATCCGGGTGTTCTTGACTAACATGAGAATCGCCAGGGCGGTAATCCCTATGAACAGATGATTCGGGAAATCCCCGCTGATATAAACGTAGCCGTAAGCAGCGGACACCAGGAAGTCGATGAGCAGGACGTGAAGCAGCCAATTCTGCCGTTTCTTCCTGTCGAGATAAACTGCATTAATCCCCAGGAAGATCAGCAGGGAGATGACCACAAAGCCCAATCTCCACAACAGCGTCATCGAATGTTCAAAATAAAAAGCACCGGCTAAAGCCAAATCAACAATGAGCTTCAGGCCGAATAGCAGTTTCCATGAAAAGGGGCTCTTTTTGATGATTTCAACCGCTTGGATCATGCTCACATCCTCACCTCGCTTGAACTCATATTAGCACACAACCTTGAAGGGGGAGGAGTGAAAAATGAACGAGCCGTAAGCTCAGCAAGCGGCCCTTATTTCATGTTCTCCAGCGCGACCAGGGCATGAAGGGTATCGATGCCATCCTGTAGCCTCGGAGCACCGATCTGATACTGCAGTCCGCCGGATTCCCAGGCGATGGAGTAATGCCGGTCTAGTTTTCGCCATTTGACCTTCCCCCACGGACTGTCGATGATCCCATAACTGTCTTCGTCAACGGCTTGCGGCATCTCCTCGACCGTGTACTCCTGAACAGGCTTCGTTTGGGTTAGAGACAGCTTGACTCCATCCGCATCCGTATAGATGATGCGAACGGAAGTATCCGAGGCATGGATCACTGGCGAGCCATAGGAGCCTGGAAGCCTGGCGGGAACCAGCACAGGAAACCCCTTGAATCCTTTCAGCTCCTCTATAGAGCCGTAGGATAGAGACTTTTTCTTGGGCGGCACCCACCCGATCTCGGATGAGGGGACCACCTTCGGCGGACCGATGATCAGGCTGTCCGAGTCGGGGATTACGGTAACCGGAATGGGAATCGGGATCCGGGACCTGTCTTTCCTCACGGAATGCTCTTGATCAACAACCTGCTGCGGATTCCCCGGTATCTGAGGTTCCCCCGCTCCCCCTCCGGTCAGCGGTCCGGCCAAGATTCCGGAGGCCGCCAGCCCTAGAGCCATGATTGCATGCTTCATGCATGAGCACCCCCTTTATCCCCCAAACGCCGCCGCATCCATTAATGTTGCAAGAGGAGCGGGACGGTCAGACCGCTTCGTTGTCCAAAACAATAAAAGTGCCGATAAGTCTGAGACTTACCGGCACTCGGGTAGAGCCCTTACGGGTATTGAACCTCAAATTCCATCATGTAGTCGTCGTCCAGGTAGCCCCTTTTTTCGCTGAAATCAAACTCCACCGACTCGGCGAAGTCCCCTTCCCCTTCAACCCGGATCAACTGCGGCATCGGCTCAAGCCCTTGGGGCATCCACCGGATCGTCGCTTTGTAGCGGCCCAGCGGAATTTTATCGATCCCGAGCCCTTCGTACTCCATCCGCCCGATTCGCTTGACGATCGTCTTGCCGGCACCGCTGTCCAGTGCAGAGCTCACAGGGATTAAGGTCATCTCCAGGTCCTTCAACTCCACCATAGGCAGGTTATCTCCATCGAAAGAAGAGAAATCCGGATACACAAACAGGTATCCCACGTCATTCTTCCAAGTCATATTCCGGACCGCCCCTGTATTGCCCGCAAATGGCTGATCCACCTCAGGCACCAAGTCGAACCGGTAGGTTCTGCCGTCAGCCTGCCGTGAGTACTCGCCGCCCATCCTCCAGGTAGTTGCCAAACTTGGCAGCTCCAGCTTGTAGTAGCCGGACGCATCGGTCACCCCGAGAAGGTTGCTGTCGTACAACAGGGTATTATCAGCCCAGACCGAAGCGCCTTCGATGGGCTTGCCCGCTGCATCACGTACGTAACCATGGACGATATAAGGCTTTACAGTCAATTGGCTTGGTGTCCCCGCAGGCGGCTGAGTCGGTGCCGGCGTGGATGGCTGGGATGGTGTCCCCGCAGGCGGCTGAGTAGGTGCCGGCGTGGATGGTTGAGACGGTGTCTCCGCAGGCGCACCTGCCGTCCCCTCCTCAATCCGGATCGACGCCATATTGTTCTCCTTGGCATAGGTCACCTGGTAGCCGCTGTTCTCCGCTACAAACCGAAGCGGAACCATCGTACTGCCCCCATGATCTGTGCCGGCACTTCCAGAGCGACATTCTGATCATTGACGGAAGCCGTGGTGCTGTCGATGGTTAGCTTGATCGTCAGGCCGTCTTTGGTACCGACCGCCTGCCGTACCGCTCCGTTCTCCACCCAGCTCACCGTGAAGCCCAGAGTTTCGAAGAGCTTGCGGAAGGGAACCAGTGTAGAACCGTCTTTGATCACCGGCTGCGTCTCGCTGAATTGGAGTTCTTGACCCTTGAAGAAGACATGAATCTCCGGCCCGTTTGTTTCCGGCGCAGGGGCCGGTGTCGGGATGGATGGGCCCGGTGCAGGTGTTGGCGTGGCGGTCGTGCCATCGGCGACCATCGGCTTCTCGGATCTGACCGGCTTCGATGCGACAGTCCCCTGCGGCGTCTCGATCTCCAGTACGAAGTACTGGCTCTCCTTAATATATCCGTTGTTGCTGGCGTATAAGTCGAACGTAAGCTCCCCCCTGGAATTCGCCGACCGGCTCCTTCACGTCCTTGCGGAAGCCCGGATTGATGATCTCGGTCTCCGTTCCTTTGTTCTGCACAAGACCGAGCAGCCAGCCGTCGGTCACCCGGTTCGTTCTCCACATACTGTGGTAGTTGTCCTCGCCATATGCATCGGTGGTACGCAGCACTACCGCATTGATCACCGTCTTCTGCGAAAGGCTCAGCCGCAGCTTGAAGTGGCCGTCCTTGTAGCCCTCCGGCTTGAAGTCCGCAATGCCAATCACATCGGAAGCGGTATCCAGCAGACTGAATTCTTTGATCGCCACCCCTGCCGGCGGTGTCTCACCGAATGCGAAGGAAACGCCGGAGAAAGCGCAGCTTCCTGCCAGAACCAAGCTGAGCATCGCTGATCGTGCTTTTGAATGAAATGAAGTCATCTAGGGGGCAGCCTCCCATGAGTTTTTGGTCCAACCCGAAACCTGTTTGACGTCATGCTTTCCGTCTCTTCCCGTCAAACGAACCGTTCAGGTGCGAAAAGCGATCGCGTATCTTTTCAATCCAACATCTGACCACCCCGCACAGCAGAAAAGATTGATTCCCTCGTTTCGTTTGCGGTCCCGCTGTTCCTGGCGATCGCTCGGTTTCGTTGATTTGTTGGTTCGTTCCTCATCTTACCAAAGGCCGCCGGACCGGAATATTACCCCATCGGATACATTTATGGACCCAATAGGGTAGGTAACTCCCTCCCAAAAATAAAAAAGGCCCGGAACCAAGTATGGTTCCAGGCTGCTTCTCCAAGTTCAATCCTTACCCGCCGCAGCCAGCAAGAACATCGGGCGGCGGACTTCATCCGCCCACGCCGGGTTCCTCTGCAGCATCTCCTGCGTAGGCTCCAGCTCGGACAGCTTCCGGAGACGGAAGCCGGCTTCGATGATCGCATTGACAAGGGCCGCCATCGTGCGGTGATACTTCACGACATCATGGTCCAGGAAGCGGGCCTGGCGCGGGCCCTCTTCGTGATAGCGGTCCACCGGCCAATGGAGCTTCTCCCCCTGCGGACCGTAGTGCCAGTCCTGCGCCGGGAGGGCGGTGAAGATCGGATGCTCCACGGAGAGCACGAAGGTGCCGCCGGGGGCGAGGCAGTGATACACCTTCCGGCAGATGGCGTCGAAGCGCTCCACATAGTGCAGGGCCAGCGAACTGATCACGACATCGAATTCCCCTTCGCTGAAGTCGATCTCTTCCACGGCGAGCTGCCGGTACTCGATCTGAGGATCGCTCGTCATCGCTCTGGCGCGCTCCAGCATATTCGCCGAAAGATCGATGCCCACTACAGACCGCGCTCCCTGTTCCCGCGCATAACGGCAGTGCCAGCCAAAGCCGCAGCCCAGATCAAGCACTCTTCTGCCGTCCAGCTCGGGCAGCAGGGCGCGGAAGTCGGCCCATTCCCCGGCGGCCTCCAGGCCGCCCAGTGACCGGGGCATCTGACTGTACTTGCCGAAGAACCCCGGTTCATCGTATTTATTCTCTTTCATCCCGGAACAAGACCTCCTGCTCTTTGCGTTTCTTTGCGTGTCGCCTTCATCCTGCTGTGCAGGAATCAAAAAAGGCGCTTCCGGTAGGAGCGCCTTACATCCATTCACGAATAAATGTTCGATTGGTGAAGCAGCTAAAGCAGACAGGGGACGTGCTTGATTTTCATATTAATAGTATAAATCATCGTTCAGAATAAGTCTATATTTTCCCAGGAAATTAATCTATATTTTGGATACCCCGGCCGGGAACATATCGGATTGAAAAGAGGATGAATCTTGTGCCCTTCCATATATGGAGCGTGAATCTGAAAGTCCGGTTGACCGGTGAAGCGCTGTTTCACCTGCTGTTCTGGATGTACTTTCCGTTCATCACCGTCTACTTCAGCGAAGCACTGGGCAGCCATACGGCGGGCCTGCTGATGACAGTCCCCCCGCTCTTCAGCATGGTTGGCCATCTGCTCGGAGGCTCTCTTGCGGACCGGCTCGGCCGGCGTCCCGTGATGCTGCTCGGTGCAGCGCTTCAGGCTGGGATGTTCGCCCTGTTCGCTTTGTCACCGTCCCCCTGGCTGGACTATGCCGCCTTCATTGGCCTTGGTCTGGGAGGAGCCCTCTACAAGCCGGCCGGTGCCGCGATGGTGGCCGACCTGGTTCCCGCACCGGACCGGCGCCGGGTCTTCGCCGCCTTCGCGACGGCCAATAACGTCGGCGCCGTGCTGGGGCCCGCCCTTGGGGCCGTCTTCTACTTCCACTACCGCCAAGAGCTGCTCTGGACCTGTACGGTTGTCCTGCTGCTGTATTGGGCCGCCATGTACTTCGTGGTGCGGGAGACCCTGCCGCCTTCAGCGAAGACGCAGGCAGATCCCTCTACCCTTGTTCTTGTGTTCCGGCAGCAGTGGAAAGGGTACGGCGTGATCCTCAAAGACCGCGTGTTCCTGCTCTATATTGCGGCAGGCATCCTGGCCTTGATTCCCATCATGCAGCTCGATCTGTACTTGGCTGTCTATGTGACCGAGTACGTCCCCGCTCAGGCGCTGTTCGCCTGGAAGGAGGATTCCCCCGTTGTGTCCGGCACGGAGATCTACGGCTGGCTGCTGGGATTCAACGGTCTCTTGTTCGTCCTGTTGATTCTGCCGGTAACTAAATGGCTCTCCCCTTGGTCCGAGCGAAGCGTATTCATCCTGTCATCGCTGCTGTCCGGAATCGGCACCTTCTCCCTCGGACTGAGCCCCCATCTAGAGTTCCTGTTCTTCGCAACGTTCCTCTTCACCTTGGGTGAGATCGTACGCTCCCCCGTGACCCAGAGCTTTATCAGCCGCTATGCCCCGGAGGATGCCAGGGGACAGTATCTGGGCGCGGACAGCCTGCAGAATACAATCGCGCGGTTCCTGGCTCCACTGACGGTGTTCCTGTCCGGTTGGGTCCCTCCCATGGGAATCTTCAGTCTTATCCTGATGTCTTCACTCATCAGCATCGTTCTGTATATCCGATTGTTTAGAATCTACAGCCATGCCACCCGAGACTGCGAAGGGCTGAAGGCTTGAGCCTAAGGCCATCCAGGCTGCCGGTCCTGCACAGGCGGCTTGGATAGCCGGAGCCACTGCAACATTTTCCCATCCATTACGTTCAGTTAGTATAGATTCGGTCGCATCCATCCTTAGGAGGTACCATGCAGAATTACATAGACATCCTGAACATCAAAAGAAAATCCCTCGCCTATCATTACGAACAGATCGAAGCCTGCTTAAGAGACTTCAGCTCAGACCATCTGCATGTGCTGATCGGCGAGAGCAGCGCCCTGATGGAAACCATCAACAGCTGCATTGAAATCTCGAGAATGTGCGCCTACAAACAAAGCCCCGTCGATGTCATGGCCTATATGGAGTCTCAGGACGAGTCCCTTCGGACGGAATTGAAATACATCCAGCAGTGGGTGGAGACGAACCGTAAGGACAATGTCTTCCTCTTCTCGGACCAGCGGGAGATCTACATCAAGCCGCTGCGCGTAAAGAACAAATTGGAATATACGGACCAGCGGGAGTGGATTCCCTATCTTCGGGAAGTCAGGGAGCTCGCGGAGAAGATCACGCAGGACTTCATGGACATCTACGCGAACAGCACCGTCCACTACGACCAGTCCTGGAGAACCATAGACATCCACCGGTCTTCGTTTACATGCAGAGAGTGCGGCGCATTCGTCACCAGTATATTGAGCCATATAGGAAATTTGAACAGCATTGCACTCAAAGATAGAGAAAGCTATCTTCCCCGCCTGAGCTACGTGTACGGAACGGAAATCGTCAAAGCCGGCCTGCTCCCCTGGAGAGGCGTGAGTGAAATCACGAACCATGACATCCTGGTTTCCACCGAAGGCCTTTATATGGATATGAAGAAAGAGCCGGCCACAGGCTGCTGCGGCCCCGACGGATCAACCTTTAATGTATTCTGCCGAAATGGGCACCCGGTCGGGAAGGAAGCGGCGGACTGCTGGATGCCTCATTTTATCCGCTTTCCCTTGGACCGGGTGAACCGGTATGAGAATATAGACTGACTTGGGAGTGAGAAAAGCGTGCAGCGCAGCCCATTCTACTGTCGGTTGGCGACGATAGTAAGGGTTGCGTTCCATCATGGGACTCCCACACGAAGCTCCATGCTCATTCGGTGATCTGGTCTGGCACATCTTTTGTAACAATTGAACCGGCTGCCACAATGGAATTATTCTCCTATTCACCGGGCAGAATTGCACAATGGCCTCCAACCCAAACATTGTTGCCAATCGTAATCGGTATGCCGTACCCGCTTTTATTTCGGTCCTTTGGTCCAATGTTATGACCAGCCCTGTAGATCCCAACATTCGGGGCGATCATGCAATCATTGCCTATATGGACCTTCGCCATATCCAAAACGGTAGAAAAAATCACCCGCCGTTTTAAACTATCTGCCCGTTACTTCATTGAAGAAGGGAGCAGCTGCCGCGCGGCGATCTGCTCCATGGTTATAGCATTCACACTGAAACCATACTGCCCAATCGTCAACAAGCCACCGTGGAGATCCGCGGCGGCCTATCTAGATTGTTTATGGACAAACGTTTCCCGATAACGTAATCAGCCAAATGCTACAAAGCGTGCATGCGGTGTTAAAAGGTTATAATCACTTTTCCTTCGGAGTGGCCAGTAGAAACTTTATTTAAAGCCATATTAATGTCATCAAAATTGTAAACTGAATCTATAGCGGGCTTAATATCTTCATCCTCAACTAGTTTCGTCAGTTTTTGTAATTGCCTGCCATTGGCGGACACGAATAAGAAGCGATATTCTTTATTCTGTTTAGCTGCTAATCGATCTAAACGAGCACCTACTAAACCAAACAATAGCTTTTTCCATATCGGAAAGTGATTTTCAACAGCAAAGCGGTAATTGGGTAAAGCCTTCAATGATACCAATTTCCCTTGGGGTTTGAGAATAGCAAGTTCCGTTTTAATTTCTTTTGCCCCTAATGTATCGATAACATAATCAATATTAGATAGCAAATCAAAATAATTTTCCTCTTTATAGTTAATGAATTGATCAGCGCCGATGGACAGTGTACGTGATCTACCTCTTTCACTGCCGCTCGTAATCACATATAGCCCCATCGATTTGGCAATCGGGATTGCCATCGTACCAAAGCCCCCGGTTCCTCCAGGAATAAATAGCTTTTTATCAGGTTGAACATGAAGTACATCATGCAAGGCTTGATATGCAGTCAAAGCCGTGAGGGGTACCGCGGCGGCCTCAATAAAAGAAAGATTTTTAGGCATAACGGAAATCGCATCCTCATGAACTGCCGCATACTCAGCAAAAGCTCCGATTTTATTTATTGGTAGCCTTGTATAAACGGGATCTCCAACCTTGAATTTCACAACCTCTTCTCCAACAGCCTCAATAACGCCGGATAGTTCGTTTCCTAAAGTTAAAGGGAAGTCATAATCGGCAATCATGCGAATACTACCATTTAAAATAAGGATGTCTAAGGGATTTACACCTGCAGCTTTTACTTTGATAAGAACCTCGTGGTTATTGATTTCCGGTATTTTTATATCGTTTATTTCTACTTGGATTTGTTTTGAATATTTTTTCATTTGTGCAGCTTTCAATTCTTCATCTTCTCCTTTTCTCATTTATCTTTTCCACAATCTGTGTAACCCTCGTTTCCGTTACCAGAGTACAATGTTTACGATCTGCTTCATTCAAAGGAAAGCCTTCTTGAAGACGTTCAACTAAGTCCGGATTAGCTAATGACCATACTCCGACTGGCGCCATTCAGCAAGGCCATTATCAATATCTACACTAAGATCTTGTAGAAGCCCGTCCAGCGCGTACCATCCTCTTGCGCTCTACTACGTATCATTGGTGCCATCGCTAACCGATGGGGGAATTCCAGGTTACCAATTTTAGTTTTGCTCCACAGTTTTTCCATTTTAAAAATTCCTCTTTGAATTGAGTTTATTCTATTAACTCCAATGTTTTTTCGATTATCGCTCCACTTTAGCCTGTGCGGATCTGACCGCATTTGTCATGAGCTTGCGAGGCAGCAACCGCGGCAAGAACGCCATGAACTTGTTGCGCCCCCCTGTTATAATTAAAGTCTTGCCCCGCAAGAATTCGCGATATCCTATGTCAGCCACCTGCCCAACCTCCATGACGCCGCTTCTAAACAGCTTTGAGGTGGCTAGCCCAGCACGATCGACAAAGCCAGTCGCTGTCGCTCCCGGACAGAGTGCGGACACCGTCACGCCTGTGCCGCGCAGCTCATTCTCCAAAGCCTCAGTGAACGATAGTACGTACGCTTTTGTCGCGTAGTAAACTGCCATCAGTGGCCCAGGAAAAAAAGCCACTAACGAAGCCACATTCAGCACGCCCCCTTGGTGCCTTTTGACCATATCCGGTAAGAACACCTTCGTCATTACAGTCAGAGCCTTGATATTAATGTCGATCATATTCATCTCTTGCTCCAACTGTGTCTCCAAGAATTCTCCGTACAAGCCGAAGCCCGCATTATTAACAAGAAAGTCGACGCTGATCCCTTTTTCTTCAAGCTCCCTGTAGATTTCCTCTGCCACGCCAGGTAACGCAACATCTTTGGCGATGTATGTCGTTTGGACACGGTACTTTTCCCGATATACCCTCGCGAGATCCACGAGCTTGTCCTCGCTGCGTGCGACCAGCACCAAGTCGTATCCGTCTTTGGCGAAACGATCCGCCAGCTCTTTTCCAATTCCGCCTGACGCTCCGGTAATTAGTACAGTTTTGCTCATCATTTAAGCTGTGGGTAAATAGCAGCTACGCCGCCAGCGAGAGCACGCTGGAGTTGACGGCTCGGTTCATCAGCAAGAATTTCGAAGCTACCGGACTCTATTCCATCAATTGCAATTTTTGCAATATCAGCAGGGTTGGACTTCGGAGCTTCAACGCCTGATGTCATGTCTGTATCCATAAAGCCCACATGCAAGCCAGCTACTCTCACATTTTGAGGATACAGATTTAAGCGCAACTCGTTCGTCATTGCCCACGCAGCCGCCTTTGCAGCCGAATAAGCGCCTTCACTCCCGCCACTACTGAACCATGATAATGCGGAAAGGATATTCAGTATGGATCCCCCACCATTATTAATAAGAATAGGTGCGAAATTGCGAATCATGGATAATGTGCCAAAGAAGTGCGTATTAAATTCCAACTGTATTTGATCGAGATCACCGTCAAGCAAAGTAGCTCCTGTAGCCGAGCCTGCATTGTTGATCAGAAGCGTAACATCTTGAGCGGCCATAGCAGCTGCCGCTACCTCTTGAGGGTTCGTAATATCAAGCTTTACAGGAATTGCACCGGGAATGTCAATGGACTGCGGATTTCTGGCTCCGGCATAAACCTTAGCTCCTCTGGATATAAGTTCAAGGGCGAGATGGCGGCCAAAACCTCGGTTCGCGCCAGTGACAAATGCAACTTGTTGAGAAATATTCATTTTCATGTGCTCCTTTTATTGTATTTTGTTTATGAAATTGTTTTTTGAAGCTATTCGGTCTGCGTTTTGATACGTAGTAGATACGGTAGCGAGTATTGCTCGATATCCGCCCCTTATCGAGAACGATCATTCCCAATTACGCAAAAAAAAACCTGCGTGCCTTATCCTGTTATTTTTGTGTGTTGTGTTGTTTGTTATTTTAACTGCGCTGATAAATTTCATTGTAAAGCAAAGCTTTAGAGCTTCTTTCTGCGATCATAGAATGTTCATTCTAAAATAGACATATAATAAATCGATCTGAAAGAGCATGGATTAACAGAAGGGAGACTTTTCACATCTGAACTGACTACCCTCATACTTCCAGAAGTTTCATCGAAATATGAGTAATGCGGTGAAGCTTTTCTTTTGAAGCCGAGGTCCTTGCCATTACCCTTAACCCAATCCATACATTATGCAGGTATCCCGCCAATTCCTCAGCATTGTATGTGGAGGTAAATTCACTTTCACGCTGTCCCCAAAGAATAATCTCCTTGAGCAATTGCTCTGCTGTCGTGAATGCTTTCGTGGCCTTGTTGTCCACTTCGACGTCGCGCGCCGCCAATTCTACGGCCGAATTCACCATTAAGCAGCCGGCTGGCGAGTCCTCATCCCCGTCGATCATGAAGCTAAAAATAAACTGTAATGCCTCCGATGCGGTCTTGGATCGTTTAACCCCTCTTGCAAGCGCGGCGCTGATTTTGTCGTCAAACCGATCCATCGCTTTCAGGAACAGACTATGCTTATCTCCAAAAGTATCATACAAGCTTCTTCGATGAATACCCATATGCTCAACCAATTCGGTCATGGACGTTTTCTCGTACCCCTGCTCCCAAAAGAGCCGCATCGCCTTATCCAAAACCTCTTTCTCTTCAAACTCCTTGCTTCTCGCCATTCCCATCCCCCTCCCTCAATTAATATAACATATTGAGAACGATCAGTAAAGAATCGTCATGTTCTTTTCTGAATGACATAATATTTCCACTGAGTTGGTTGTCCTACAATTCTACATATTGGAACTATCCTCCCTCTATGGAGAATCCATTTGCTCTTAAATGCTCAAGTTTTCTTCACAATAGACAGCGTCGATATGGATTGAAGTTGTAGATGAAGAAATATATAGGATTAGCGAGGCAAAAAGGAGTCTCCACTCAGACCAGCCTCTTTAAAAATGGCTATCTTGGTAAAGTATGGTTGCATCTTTGGATCTCCACATGTGCTCAGACCCAGCCCATGCTTTGCGGCTTCTCTCAGGTGCTTATCAGGGTTTCATCCGGAACGCTCCAGCCAGTTATGGACACGTGCTTGTACAACGCAAAGGTCAGTGGTCAGGTGATCGCCAATTTCCATCGCCCCCCTCAGTTCAGCATAAACGCCCTGAGGAAGATGGGTTACGGCTTATCTCCCGTCTTTGACCAGCTGTGTTAGGTAATAAGCAAGGTTTAGCCAGTAGTGGCCGGTCGGCTCCGTAGAATTCATCTTGTAGTCTCAATGCTACCCTTTAGCTTAACAAAAAAGGATACCCTCCACGTTTACTATAGAGAGTATCCCTTTATTTTTGCACTTCTTTAGAGCCTGTCTCAGCTTTCTTTCTCCTCAGTAAAGCGTAGGAACTGGACGACAAGAAACAAATCTCACATGTCTTGGGTCCACTACAAATTGGAACCAAAACCTTCCATTCCATCGATAACCGGAAACCTCACTGTATTCAGCAGCAGTCGGATAAAACCAAAAACTTTCCCCATTCCATAACCTTACAAAGGTATATTGATACAAGCAGTCAACGAAATAAGAACTTGTCGGATTCATTGGGATAACTGGGGGATGACTCGGTACCGATGGAAAGCCAAACGGTGGTAATAATGCCATAATGAACTCACTCCTTGGTAACAATTGCTTCTTTTCATAATTATGCATATGCCTAGTCTAAGGTTCGTTTTCGGCTGAGATAATCAAAAAAGCTCCCAAGCAATTAGCCTGAAAGCTTCTTTGGTATAAGGAGGCACTCACATGGGCGCGCTGCTGACAGACGATCCAAACATCTCTTCAGCTAGGCAAGAGGCCGCGGCGTTCGACCTCTATACAGCACTTTATTCGAGTATTTTTATGTTGTTCCATATTTTTTGTGAACCAAAATTAAAGCTCAAGCCCGAAGGCTTGAGCTTTAATCCATTAGATCATCCAACCTGCCCCCAGAACGATGACCAGCAGAATATAAAGTACCAGGATTGTCGCCGTGCTTGTAACGAAGCCTTTCACGCAGCTCATGTTTTATCCTCCCTTCGGAACCGATACCGTATTATATGGATGATTGTGTAGATCTGATTAGGCTGAATAAATAATTGGGTGGGTATTTATTTTTCCATAAAGATACTCACCGATGACATCGATGGGCGTACATTCTTCAGTACAACTAAGTTATAGGTGATGCAGTATGATGACTATATATGATGGAACTCCGTTCATAATCCTCCCTTAGCGGAAGAAAGACTGCCGGATAATAACCGGCAGCCCATTGTTCATTCAACTAACGTTCCTCGTTTAGTTGAAGTAATTTATGAATTAAATACTTCTCTATTAGCTCTAACAACATCATGAATGGAAAATGTACCACCTGAAGCTGCTAGCTTTTCCATCACCTTATCGCGCAGAAATGGCGCTTTTTCTTTATTCGCTTTAGTTAAGGCTATGGTTAGTTCCTCTTTTGTAAGTTCGGTGCAATACGCAGGGGTTCCTGGCTGTTGTCTCCACGAATCGCTTAAAGAACCACTATCTACAGCGTCGAAGCCTAGGTCGTTTGCGACACCCATAATTATTTGTTTATGGGATAGGTCATCACCAGCAATCGCTATGGCAATGCGTCCATGAGTCCCTTCGGGAGCTCCATGATGTTCTAACGTATAGGCTAAGAAATTGTTGAAAGCTTTAATGATAGGTCTACCTACATGTTTGGATACCCAAACACTTTCAACCATCCCGTTCTCAATCTCTTCGATTTTACCGCTCAATTGAGGATAATAATTTGAAGTGTCTACAATGATTACTTCCTCCGCAACTTTATCTATAATGTTGCGAATGCTTGGCAGCGCGTGGAAAGGGATCGATGTTATAAGAACATCAATATTGTTAATTACATCTTCTACGATCACAGGTGTTCCTGCAAGATTTTTTCCTTCCAAGCGTTCAATCCCACGAGCATCTGCAATCTTGACATCATGTCCATTATCAACCAATTTTTTCGCAATATTAGACCCAATTGCTCCTGCACCTATAATTCCAAATCTCATTTCCATTCCTCCAATATCCTATTTTTGTGATCCCCTGATTGAGTTATCTGTATGCATGTACTAATATATATACGTTGCTCGGATATTTGAAGAAGGCAATTAAAATTAACATAGTACACTTTTTCGTACCTAACAGCAGAAATGAGTTGATTAAGGTGTCTAGAATAAATGAAGATGGATTTAGTGAAGAATGTAAGAAAGATCATAGAGAGGTATATGGCATCGCTTATACTCAAAACATACTTTCGGGACGTTGGAAGTATCTAATTCTTTGGTTTTTAAAGTTTAACCCGCGTCGATATAATGAAATTAAGACTCGTTTATGGGGAATTTCACAAGGGTCCCTAACAAAACAACTTCGAGAATTAGAAGCGGATGGCTTAATTAATCGCAAAATTTATCCAGAGGTACCTCCGCGTGTTGAATATTCATTAACATTAAAAGGAGAGGAATTAATTCCCATTATTGATTTAATGGAAGAATTCGGGAAGAAGTTTGGGGATAAAATAGATTGACTTCAATAGAACAGGGAGCAGCGCAGCGCGGCCTGCTCCCTGTTCTGGTTAAACTATCGCTCCTCGTTAACTTAATGACTCATGATTCACTCCTACGAAACTCATCAGTCAAAACACCGCTGAACCCCCAATTTTCATCATCAATTTCTTGAATAACAATATGGGTATGTTCAGGCTTCTTACCAAGTACATTGACAAGGGTCTGAGTAAATTCTTTAACTATTTGCGCTTTTTGCTCTCTGCTAGCGCCTTTAGTAATCTGAAGATTAATATAAGGCATCGTAACTCTCCTCACTAAATGTAGAATCAAGTCTCATTTTATAAATTCAATCCATGAAGAGCAGACGTTTTCTGACAGGCTACCTCTGTGTCTCTTATTGAGCTAAGGTACCGAGTTAGCTTAACCGATTGCTCAAAAATGCGTTCTGTAACAGAATTAATTCATCAAACCCAGCCGATCTACCAGGATGTCTCCATCTTGGAGTTTGAGCACAGCGTGTTCAGATTTATAATCCCAGCCATTGCTAATGGCGTATTGAATTAACTTTGCACAAGTAATTGTCGACTACAATTTTCTTGAATTCCTTTGTAAAAAGCTTCAATAGTATGATTCTCCTCATTAAGAGATCCGCATCCAATTCAGTTGCGCAAATCCGTCTGGCCGGCTGCCGTCATGTTGTTATGGAACTATTATCTCTTATTAATTTAACGATACCAGCTTGTTTTCAGAAAGTTTGAAACTAGATTCTCCAGGCTACCGGCCCCACACGTATCATTCTGTTGAACAACTAGCTAAGGTGTAATCTTGCGAATTCATGAGCCTGAATGAGATTTTCGAATCATTTCGAGGGAGCGTAACCGTTTTATTACTTGAGCTGCTCGCTCAATCCGACGATGATGCCTTCGGGACCGCGGATGTAGGCGAGTCGATTCGTATCCCCGTATTGCACCACTTCGCCGACCAGTTCGGCGCCATGGGCAAGCAGGCGCGCGACCACGTCATCGATGTCATCGACGGCGAACATAATGCGGCGGATCCCCAGTTCGTTCACCGGAGCCTTCTCCGGCCCAGTTCTGAGCGCATCCGGTGTGTAGAACTTGTCCAGCTCGATCCGTCCGTGGCCGTCCGGAGTGCGCATAAACACGAGGGTAGCACGGACGTTCTGAAGGCCAATGAGACGATCTACGGAGGAGCCCTCGACGGTCGTTTCGCCCTCCAACTCGAATCCTAGTTGGAGAAAGAAGGCTTTAACGGCTTCGAGGTCGTCAACAACGATAAGGACGTTGTCCATTCGTAGTAATTTATTTTTTATCATATTTTCCCTCCTTATGAATTAAAAGTCATGATCTCCTAAAATCTGTCCTCAATTAAGTTTATGTCTAAGTGTTACTGTCATAAAGTTACGCAGTTGCTGCAGGGTCTTATTCAGCTAACGTTCCCAGATAGTCTAATCATTTTTCCAGTCAACATCATCATGTAAGCTTAGATAATACAAACATTTTCCCTTAAGCACTTCAATACTAGGGAATTTATCTTCGTATACAAAATGGTAATTCCCTTATCTTTTCTAGTCACATTTTCTCTTACATGGATAGCATCCGGAGCAATACTTCCAATTAATAAACTTGGAGTTGGCTTGCACAAATAAAGTTCTGAAGCAATAGCAAAATGGACCATCGGAATCGGATAAAGAACCTCCGCAGATAAATGGAAAGGATAATGTACGTCAATATACTACCACATATTGGAACCATCCTACCCACTACTTCAATGAAAAATGGAGCAGCTGCCGCGGCAAACTGCTCCTGTATCGTTGAACTATCGTTTTCCGTTAGCTTAGTTGCTGTTTCGTTCATTCATTGAACTCTAAAATATATATCGAATTCCTTTACCTGCGAATGGCTCATCTTGGATATCTGGGAATCACATGAAAATGCGACTGAAATATATGTTGCCCGCATGGCGAAAGGCGGCATCGACATACGTCCTTCCTCATGGAATAACGCAACCAGTGCATCGAGATCGAATTATTCAAAGGCTTCCACATACCGTGCCAGCAGCTCCCGGTTCGGTTCAACACCGCTCAACGTGAAATCGTCAGAACGATGCTTTTCACGATCCAGTGTTTCTCTTGCCCTCTGCAAAGCGCTATTAACGGCTGCCGGCGACATGTCCAACGTTTCTGCAATCTGCTTGGAGGGCCATTCAAATACATCCTTCACAATATTCAATTAAAGCCGCCGTTTACGCGAATCGTTTGTCCAGTTATCCAATGGGCTTTGTCGCTGACGAGCAACTCGAGGACATTCGCGATGTCCTCCGGTTCGCCGAGCCGTCCGAACGCATTCATTTGACGGAACGAATCGACTAACTCCGGTGATTTGCCGTCCAGGAACATATCGGTTGCCACTTGCCCGGGTGCGATGCAATTGATGACAATGTTCTTGGGACCGAATTCCTTGGCCAATTGACGTGTCAACTGCTCGATCGCTCCTTTCGTTGCGGCATAAACACTGTATGTTGGGAGCATAGCACCAGAGACGGACGTCGAGAAGTTAATAATTGTTCCGCCTTGCGCCATATGTTTCATCGCTTGTTGACAAGCAAAATAAGTTCCTTTCACATTGAGCGCGAAATGCCGATCGAAAATCTCCTCCGACATGTCCGCGATCGCATGGTTTTCCATGATGCCAGCATTATTGACCAGTATGTCCACACGCCCGAAACGCTCTAGCGTCTCCGAAAACAACACTTCAACTTCGTTCACCTTGCTCACGTCGGCTTGAATTGCCACCGCATGGCCGCCAAATTGCTCAATCGACTTTACAACCTCGTCCGCTTTGCCCCGGCTCGAGGAATAATTGACAGCCACTTTCGCTCCGGATCGCGCTAATTGGATAGCCACTTGGCGACCGATGCCACGCGACGCCCCGGTGACGATCGCGACTTTTTCATTCAAACTCATTTCCTTTCCTCTCCTTTATCAAGTTTGGGTATATCCGTTATTTCCCAGATATTGCAATTTCATTATAGTATGTAATTTTAGCATGCCGTTAGATCATTCCTGTTCGATCCTTGCCTAATTCTCTTCCGTCTCCCAATATAAAGTAATAATCAACCTTTCTAGATAGGTTGACCTACATGGACAATGGACGAAACGCTCCGTATGGAATACACCTTGCAACAATTGGCAATTTTAATATGTCGCCATGCTCCTAATGCCGGAACTTATCGGACGGCAGTTCCTAATTTATCCGTGATGCATGCCTCTCAATTGTCGGAACCGCTGGAATCCGTCTACCAAGCATCCATTTGCATCGTGGCGCAAGGCGCTAAGACGGTCACGTCACGTCCGTGTCGGCTACGAAAGCCCGTCCCAATTCAGCCGTGAGTATGCCCGTATGTATGGCCGACCACCGACGCGGGACGTACTGTAACTGCAAGTTTTTTCAATTAACGATTTCAACAGAAAGAGAACGTCCCGAATTGACGTTCCCCTTCTTATCTCATTTAGTTTTTATTAGCAACCAATCGGATAAATCCAACATATTCACCGGCATCCTTTTTGAGAACTGCACGGCAGGTTGATAGCTCCTTTTCTTTTGCTCGCTCTTAGAAGTGCTTACTCGTAAAGCTCGGACATCTTCTGGATTTGACGTTTTATATTCATCATTAATTCAGGGGGGTCTATCACCTTCACCATACAGCCGTAGCTCAAGATTTTCTGAGTTGCACGTTCCATGGATGAAAAATATGTGGTTAGTGACAGGGTTCCGTCAGAATTGACAAGGGCTTGATCGAAGCCGAATTCATCATGTACCCGGGTTTTCATCTCCGATTGAAACCTTAATTCGGCTTTTACCTTCTTAAAATCGACTCTGTTCATGAATTGTTGTTCGACATCCTGCAGTGAATAATCTCGCCTTACATACTGCTCCGGTAAGATCTTCAATTCTCCTATACGGGACAAGCGAAATACGCGAACATCCATCCGGGTCAGACAGTAGCCATACACATACCAAGTATATCCTTTGAGGAAAAGACCCATGGGTTCCAACTTGCGTGCGGATTCCACACCTTTATTATCCAGGTATGTGAATGAAATCACATTTAGATCTCTAATCGCTTGGTGCAATGGGCCCATGTGCACTTTATCGTTTGGCGCCGGCTTGAAATCGAGATCCATATAAATCTGATCTTTGGCTGTTTTCTGCTCAGGCATGATCGCACCAATACGTTCTATTAATCGATCTATTTCGGAGTGATCCGTCGCGGACCGTACTCCGCGCAAGGCAGAGCAGATGGACGAGAAATCTTCCAAAGATAAAACCTGTTTCTCCAATCGGTAGCCGTGCATAATCTCATACCCTCCATCCGATCCAGCGAAGGACACAATGGGGATACCGGCTTGATTGATGGCTTCCATATCGCGATAGATTGTTCGCAGAGAAACCTCGAATCGCTTGGCAAGGACCGTAGCGCTGACGCGGGGCTGATTTAATAGCGTAATTGTAATCGCCAGCAAACGGTCCAGTTTCATTGAACGACCTCCGATCCGGAACCCTGCAATAGGCGATACCATCCATATCTTATTCTACCCGCAGATGTTTGGGCCTTCCATGTTTAGCTGTTAGTGAAAATAATCTCGGAAGCTGCGGCATGCGCACCCGCAAAATGAAGCATTCGAGCTCCCTCTTCAGACAGGGCATCTCGTTCTTGCATGGAAAGGCCGCGAAAGGAATTTATATGCAGAACGCCACAATCACGACTGTTCGTCAACTTCCAGGTTCCAACGACAAAGCCATCGATAAGAATGGTCGCACGGATGATTCCATTCGACGTAAATACGCGCTTTCGGTACGAATCCTCCATGATGCGGCCGCGGTCCGAGTAGGACAGCAGCATATTATCGAACTCGCCTAGGAACCTCGGTGCAGATGGGGTCTCGGCATCAGGCCGCGGTGCATCTGGCAGATCGAATAACTTCTCGCCCCTTTCATTTCGGAATGTGACCAGCTGCGGACAAAGGGATTTTATGTCTTCTGAAATACGTGTTAGTCCCGACCAAACTTGTATATCCTTCACTGTAGCCGGTCCGAATGCGGCCAAATAGCGCCGAATGAGCCATTCCGGCTCGGACTTTGAGGATAGAGGCCGGCTTAACCATGTTTCCACGGACGTATGAAGAGCCTGTCCGCCTTCCCCCCATATGCCTCGCGGCGGTATTTGCACTAGCGGTATCCTATTCCGAACCACACCGGCTGCTGCCTCTGGGTCGAGCCCTGACCCATGTTTGGAGAGTCGTATTCCCAATTCATGGAACGTCATAGGCTCCTTTTCGACTAGTTCCCTTCCGGCTGCAGCAAGTGCTTCTTGGTCAACTCCTTGAAGCTGCTTGCCGAAAGCCCCCTTCAAGCTGCGGTCCATAACAGGCTGTAGTAAGGGCCGCAGTCGCAAAGCATCCCGAGCAGTGACCAAGTGCAAGGTCGAACGCATCAGCGCCATGCGTACCACCTGCCTTTCCCGCAAAAGCCCGGACAATTCTTCATGCCGAAAATCTTCTATTCGCGACCACAAACCGAAATAAGGGGCGTTCGGGGACTGCGACTGCATCCCAACCAGCTTCTCGATGGCCTCTAAGATGGGAAGCTTCACACGGCTAAGCAGCATTTGCCTTGCCAGCAAGGCGCGATTCAACTCGCGGTTACAGAGTACTTTGCCTTCCGTTTGCGCTTTTTTCACGTCCATGTTTGCAGCTCCCATCTTCTATTACCATCATTTAAGTTTAGTATTAGCGGAATCTTCGAAAGAAAGCCTGAATGTCAGGGATTAGAAGATCCGGCGCATCCATCCCTGCAAAGTGGGTTCCCCGTTCAAATTCCGACCACTGCACAATATTCGTATTGTCACGTTCAGCAAAACGCTTGATCGATTTGAAATCATGTCCGAACACAGCCACACCTGTCGGAGTCGTATTCGGCCCCTGCGGCTCCAGCCTATGATTGTGCGCATTCTCATAATACAAACGAGCGGACGATTCCGCCGTATTGGTCAACCAATACAAAGTGACGTTAGTCAGGAATGCATCCCGGTCGATAAAATCCACATGGTCGCCAAAGCCGCAAAATAACTCGGCAATCCAAGCAAGCTGACCTGATGGTGAATCTGATAGCCCATAGGAGAGTGTTTGCGGGCGTGTGGATTGGATCGAATTAAAGCCTGCCCGTTCATGGAAATTGGCTAGGAATTGGAGCTTCTGCTGATCTTCTTCCGATGAGCCGGCCATCTCCGCCGGATCTCCGGAAGGGAAAGAAAACAGCTGCAGCACATGAATACCGCGAAGACCATCCGGCTTCTGAATGCCAAGTTCTCTAGACACGAGTGCACCGCAGTCGCTGCCGTGAGCACCATATTCCGTATATCCCAAGCGCTTCATCAGAGTATCCCACGCTTTCGATATGCGGGCGATATCCCATCCGGAATCAAGGGCCGGCCCCGAGAAACCAAATCCAGGTACGGAAGGAATGACCAGATGGAACGCTTGTGCCGGGTCGCCGCCGTAACTGCGAGGATCACTGAGCGGACCGATCAGCTCCAAGAACTCGACAATCGAACTGGGCCAGGCGTGAGTAAGCAGCAATGGAAATGCGTCAGGCTCAGGCGAACGAACATGTAAAAAGTGAATGTTGGCTCCATCGATATTTGTAGTGAATTGCGGGTACTTATTCAGTCGAGCTTCGAATGCCCGCCAATCGTATTCGTTCTGCCAATAGGCTGCTAACTCTTTCACGTAGTCGAGCGAAACCCCATATTTCCATCCAGATCCGCCTACTGCATCCGGCCAACGAGTCCGGGACAACCGATTCCGAAGATCATCAAGATCCTCTTGCGGGATGGAGATGCGGAACGGACGAATTTCTGTTTTTTCCTCGGATTTGATCCGTCTTGAATGGGTCATGGGGTTTCCTCCTTGAAATGGGTTTGTTGTTCTTGCTTACAATACCCATATTAAACCATGCACCCTGACAACATTATGTCAGGGTGCATACGGCGGGGATTTTTAATCTCTTCAATCCATCGAACTACTCCAAACTCATATCAGCCAATACGCTTTAACAGGCCCCTACACGCTTAGCTCCAAAAAACTTGCTGTTATTTGTGGTACGGTTCACCGGAGTTAATCTTCAAGTATCCTCCCTGTTACTTCAATGAAGAAGGGAGCAGCTGCCGCGTGGTTCCGCTAAAAATTTGTTTCTTCTTGATGTCTCATATAAACACTTCTCTCTTTAAATCCAAGCGATTTCCAAAATGCATATCCAGTATTGTTCCAATACATAACTTCAATATCTATATTTCTAGTATCCAATACTTCGAGCAACTTTTCAAAAGCCAATTTTCCTCTGTATTGATGAACCCCCTCATTCTATCTTTCAACTGTTTGAGGTTCATTGGATTGTCATGTTTCTCATCTTCAATAAGTTGCTTGTTTAGAACAGACAGAAGGTCCAGATCTTCATCTGAGCAAATTCGTACGGAGATTTCGTTCCATTAGATCACCCCTGTTATCTAGCGTTTATAAGGAAAATTCGCGAGTTGGATAAATTAATCCTCCAAGTTAACGCAATGAAGCTGCCGATCGTGTGCCGGCAGCTCCTTCCTGGTTGTTTTTAGCTATCGTTCCTCTTCCCTCAGTATTAAGGATTTATCTCACGTATGCTCACTCATTCGCAGGATTTCATAACCTTGAATTGCCGGAATAAGTCAGGAAATAAACCACAGACATCCATAAGATCAGTTTTTGGGTATGCGGGAATAGAAGAAACGCTCAGATACATTTCCCTGGGGTCTTCTCTACTGCACGCATACTCCACAATCCCTTGGAGACTAACCATCCCAAGGCTCTACGGGTCTGTGCCCTTACATTCCTTCGTTACACCTGTCCAAGGTGTGGAGACCGATAGCGTTTAGCGGATGGGTCTGTGCCCTTTTGAGGAACGAACTCGGTCCTCCGTGCTTTCTTTGTTCGAAATCCTGCGAATGAGTCAACCCACGTTTGGGCTTACATTCTTACGCTGCTTGAACCGAAGTGTGCACAGTTTTTTCAGGAGTGAAGGACTCTCCACTGTGTACCATTCCAATTAATATCCGCGCCAGTTTCCCCAGCAATTTAAGTATCGACTTCTGTTTGCTCATATGCTTCACTTTTAGATTATTTTCATGTAACTGCCGGAAGATCGGATTGACTCCTATCAGGGTTAGGGTAGCAAGATACATGTACTTCCGGAGAACGGCACTCCCTCGCTTGGAGAGTATAACCTCCCCTTTACGTTTTCCCGACATGCTTTCAGCCAGGTTTAACCCAGCTTTCCGCAGCAATTGACGCCCGTGAACATACTGAGCTAAATCGCCTGCGCCACAGAGAATAGCCGCAATATATATGGTGCCCAGACCTTTAACTGAGCGCATTTGGCCAGCAATTGGGATGTCTTCGAGCAGCATTGCGACTTCTTTTTCAATCTGCTCTAAATGACTTTCAATTCGTTCATACTCTTCAATTAACCGCACTAGATCCTGCTTAGCCTCACGGAGCGACGTAACATCCCCAACACTCCGATTCGCTTTAGAAAGCAGTTCCGCGGCTTTCTGAATACCTGAGCAGCCGCCGGCTCGCTGCATATGTTTTCTCCAACCTGTAATAATCTCTGCAGTGGAGAGGCCTCTCAGATCAAGTGGAGACGGGAACTCCTTCAGTGTCGCTAAGGAGCGTATACCCGTCCATTTTTTAAAGACAGAAGCATATTCGGGAAAGCGAATATCCAGCCAGCGAACAATACGATTTTGCAATCGAACGCTGTTGGTAACCCAGAATTCCCGGTCACTCATCATGACTCTCAGCCGCTGAAAGCTTGCAGACTGCCGACTATATTCGTAGTAATAGCCACGGCTAACGACATCTGCAATAACCAGTGCGTCCTTTGGATCACTCTTGGATTGACAGTTATCCCGATTTTCTTTGTTCCTTTTGGTTGTTGCCGGGTTTACCAACACCACATGGATCCCTAGATCAACCAGCCAATTGGCCAGGTTATACCAGTAATGTCCTGTTGGCTCCATACCGACAATGAAGCTCTTTAAGCGGTGTTTTTGCTGCAGTGACTCGATCCAGCGCTTGAGCTTTTCAAACCCTTCCGCAGTGTTCTTGAAGGCAAGATGCCGATTGGAAAGGACGATTCCCCGGAAGTTGGTGGCTTGTGCGACATGAGTTTCCTTGGCCATATCAATTCCTACAACGAGGTGCGAGGTAGTAATTCGTTCAATCCGTTGATTTTGTGCGTCAGATTGCTTAAACTTCATAGTGAGGAGCGCCTCCTTGATGGTGTATTGGACAAACCCATCATACCGAGGCGCTCCTTTTTTAACAAAGCCGATTTCTTAGGCTATACAGGAATGTTTATGTTTGTGCAACTATCGTTTCCCGTTAACATTCCTGTAGGTCTTAAGAGATCCGATTTGCAGAAAAATGGACGCCTCGCTAGGATGAGTATGTACTGGGTTGCAGCCCTCAGAACTCACCTTAGGAGGCGTTATCATGAAGTCTAATCTAATAAAGTCTCAAAATCAACGTGTAGAGCGAATCTCTACTTCCACACTGGTTATAGGCATCGACATTGCCAAGGAGAAACACGCTGCACAAGCCATTAATTTTCGAGGAATTGTCCTCACCAAGCGCCCCATTTTATTTTCGAATGACCTTGCTGGTTTCGAGCATTTAGAACAGAGCATTCGGAAATTACAGAAGATGCACGGCATGAATGACGTCGTTGTGGGTATGGAGAGCACCGGCCATTATTGGTTCAATATCGCCAACTGGTTGGTGGGTCAAGGAATTGATGTGGCTCTTGTCAATCCAATGACAACCAAACGCAATAAGGAAAACAGAGATAACTCTCCTTCCAAGAGTGACCCAAAGGACGCCTTGGTCATTGCCGATGCAGTGAGCCGCGGGTTTTACACGCCCTTTGCTCCAAAGGATGAAGCATTCCGCCGTATACGGGTTATGGTTACAAACAGAGAGCACTGGGTTGTTAAATCTGTACGTATTAAAAACAGAATCCACCGCTGGCTCGATATCCGTTTTCCCGAATACAGACAAGCATTTGATGACATTTTTAGTGATCGCTCATTGGCTACCTTGCGCCGGTTTCCAGCCCCTTCTGACATATTGCAGCTAACCTCGGAGCAAATGGTGCAAATCTGGAGTGAGTACATGACCAGACCTGGCGGTGAGCGCGGTAAGAACAAGGCGTTAGAGCTTCAATCACTTGCCAGACATAGCGTGGGAGACACGAGTGCCCTTGAAGAAGACAAATGGGAATTGAGGCACCTCATTGAGGAATATGAGAGAATACGCCGAATCATTGATGAAGCAGACCAGATGATTGAAAAGGCGCTGCCTGAAATACCTTGTTCGGATCTCATTCGATCTGTAGGTGCCTCCGTTCCTGCAACGGCTGCCATATTAGCATTTGGCGGGGACTTACGTAAGCTGTCTCACGGGAAGCAGTTATTACGAAAAGCAGGATTGAACTTAGCAGAACGAAGTTCTGGCAAGTATAAGGGACAAATTAAGCTCACCAAACGAGGCAACTCATTATTACGTAAGCATTTGTACTTCACTGTGTTTCACCTGTTATCTTTTAATGGAGCTTTCCAAGCCATGCATGTACACAATACCGAAGTGAAACGAATGACGAAAATGCAGTCCATGATGAAGTTGATTGGGAAACTGGCTCGAATCCTTGTAGCCTTGGCGAGGGAAGGACAGGCATTTTCCCCCGATAAGGCCCAGCCACCATTAGCAGCTTAAAATTAAGACTTGTAACCCAGACACGTAGATTGGCTCATTCGCAGGATTTCACAAAGAAAGCACGGAGTACCGAGATCTTTACGCTTTAGGGCAAAGACCCGTTCCGTTAACGTTGATCGGACTCCACACCTTGGATAGATAGGACGAAGGAATGTGAGGGCATAGACCCGTCGAGATTTGGGAGAGTAAATCCCCAAGGACCTTGTGGAGAGAGGCGTGCAGCAGAATTATTTTATGGAAGATGTTGTAAAATGAATCAACACCTTCTGTTCCCGCATGCGCTCAAACGGATTTCCTGGCCCTTACTCTCCACTCATCTGAGTTCCTATGTGAAACTTCCATGTGAAATCCTGCGAATGAGCGAGCATTCGTGTGAAAATCCTTATTCTTTGAGGGAGCTTAACGTCAAAACTTAGGATTTAAAATATTTCCCTATTTACATTAATAACATCTTTATGTGTGTATCCACCTATAGACGCTGAAAGCTTCTCTATCGCCTGATCTCTTAATAACGGGGCTTTTTCTTTTTTCGCCTTCGTTAATGCTTCGGTTAGATCCTCTTTAGTTAGTTCAGTACAGTACGCAGGGGTTCCTGGCTGTTGTCTCCACGAATCGCTTAAAGAACCACCATCAACGGCATCGAAGCCTAGTTCATCTGCGACACCCATGATTATTTTTTTATGGGACAGGTTATCACCAGCAATCGCTATGGCAATGCGTCCATCAGTCCCTTCGGGAGCTCCACGATGTTCTAATGTATAGGCTAAGAAATTGTTGAAAGCTTTAACGATAGGTCTACCTAAATGATTGGATACCCAAACACTTTCAACCATCCCTTTTTCAACCTCCTCAATTTTACCATTTATTTGAGGATAATAATTTGAAGTGTCGACAACAATAACTTCCTCTCCAACTTTATCTACAATGTTGCGAATGCTTGGCAGCGCATGGAAAGGGATAGATGTTATAAGAACATCAATATTTTTAACTACATCTTCTACGGTCACAGGTGTTCCTGTAAGTTTTTTTCCTTCCAAGCGTTTCATTCCACGGGCATCTGCAATCTTGACATCATGTCCATTCTCAACCAATTTTTTAGCAATATTAGATCCAATTGGTCCTGCACCAATAATTCCGAATCTCATTTTCATTCTCCTATTTCAATTTGAATTGACCTGTTAACAAGTTGATGATTGAGTTCCTCGTACAATAACTAATCCTGATTGTCGGTCACGGAGAGTTGCCAGCGCATTCACAGCACTATCAAAATCATGGACAGAGATGGGAAGGGGAATGATTTTCCTTTCTTCCAGCTACAATCCGCACGCTCTTTTTTGAGCGAACTGTGTGGAGTGCTCCGGTAATAGGATACCCCTTCCATGAGATATACAAAGGATTAGAGACTCCCCATGTTCCGCTAGCACAACCAATCAGCACAACACGTCCTCCTAAAGTGGGCCGGGACCTGGATGGCTTACGCGGGCAACCAGCTTACCGTTAACACCCCCACCAAGACGTTCAAGCGCCTCAGGCACATCAGCAAAGGATACGACCCGGTCGATCGGCACGGTGATTTTCCCTTCGGAGAACAGTCGCCCAAGTACGGTAATTGCCTCATCACGCTCATCTGGAGTACGCACACTGTGCAAAGCTCCGGTGACCGAGATGCCATGCATAAGGATCTTGAACGGCTCAATCTTCGGGAAATCTGAGCCACCAGCGAAACCGATCAGTACATATCGTCCGCCGATAGCGATTGCATCGAGCGCTTGTTCGACCAAGGGCGATCCGACCGTGTCATAAACGATGTCGGCACCCTTGCCTCCGGTCAACGCACGAACCTGCTCGCTCATCGAGCCCGTGCCCAGTTCGATGACATGGTCAGCTCCTTGTTCACGGCAGAACGCGGCCTTCTTCGCATCGCGTACGGTAGCAATTACGTTCAAACCCAGAGCCTTGGCGAGCCGGATTGCAGTCGAACCCGTTCCACCCGTTCCACCGAGCACCAATAGCGTCTCGCCCAACTTTGCGCGAGCGCGATTGACTAAGCCGACATAAGCAACGTGATACGTTCCTAGAAAAGATGCGGCCTGCTCGTCGGACATGTCATCGGCTGCAGTCACCGCTCCGTCGCCTGACGATAGACAATATTCCGCCAATCCGCCGGAGCCGGCAGTGAAGTTGACACCGCTGATTACTCGCCTGCCGACGGGAAACGGATAGCCCGGTCCCGCTACCTCGACAATGCCAACAACCTCTTGACCGGGAGTTACCGGCGGGGTCGGCGTTAAGAAATATCGGCCTTCAAGCATCATGCGATCAGGCAGGCCGATGTTAGTTGCCAATACTCTAAGCAGCGCCTCACCCGGTCCTGGTACCGGAACGTCGATATCTACCAGCTTCAGGACATCACTGGGTTTGCCAAATGTTTCTGCACGCCAAGCCTTCATTTTCAATCGCCTACTTTCTCGATTTATTTTCTCAATCCAGCGCATCACAGCCGATACGATAAGCCTAACCATGCTGTAGCAGTGCGTCAGATAAATCGCCCTGTCGCCAGGACCGGGCGCCTAATCATTTACATGAACAGTGCTCTAGCGATCCTCACGACCGTTTCAACGTCAGGAGATGACCGTTCGCCGACCCGCTCCGCGAATACTTGAGCGGATAGATCACGGCGTCGTGGAAGACGATCCCGCTCTGCCGATTCAAGCGCTGACCCCATCTCGTCATACGTCAGATCGGTAATGTAGACTGGCGAGCTGGGCTGCTGCCGCCAAGAATCTGCAAGCGTGCCCGCGTCAAAGCCATCAAACCCAGTGTCATCTATCAATTCGAGGGCGACTTCGCGGTCACGCGTCCTGTCACCGGCGACGGGAATCGCGATGCGGCCCGGCTGCCCCTTGGACCGTCCTTTTGTCTCGAAGGATGCCATTCCGATTGAGTTCCATGCCTTGGTAATCGGACGTCCGAAATAGTCGCGAACCCACTCGCTCTCGACTTTCCCTGCTTCAAGCTCAGGGTTCTCGCCGTCGCGGCCAGGGAAATAGTTAGAGATGTCGATTACCACCGTCTGCTCGGGCAATGCCGCCACCAGGTGCCTGATTTTCTCAAAGCCTGTATGAGGCATGGATAGGATCGCAACATCTACACCACTCAGCGCATCTTCCGCTGTTGCTGCGCACGCACCGGTTTCCAGCACATCCGCTGCAATGCTATCAGGCCCCCGCGAGTTAGCCACCTTCACATGGTGGCCTGCTGCGGCGAGCTTACGAGCAAGAAGCCTGCCCATAAATCCTGTTCCAAGAATTCCTATTTTCATGGTGATTCATCCTTTCTGTTAGAAATTATTTTTAGGCGGGAAGCGGCATGAACCAGCGGGTTTCGATCCATCAGCCGTAAACGGCTTCCGATTCTGATTCCTCAAGCTGTCTTACTGCTTAGAGGTAATTCATTTTAATACTAGTTAAATTATCAATGTATTGATTTAATCGTTTCGCGGTTGACTACAACGCGGCGGATGAAGAAAGCCATGACCACGCTAATCAATGCGATGATCATCGTAAACAAGAACACGTTTTGTGATCCTGCCGTCATCGCGTTTGCAATTTCGGTTTTTATGGTAGGAGCAGAGGAACCGTGCAAGTATTTCTCCATTCCGCCCGAAAGGATACTGATTGCGACAGCTGTTCCAATCGCGCCTACGACCTGTTGCAGCGTGTTCATGACTGCCGTGCCGTGCGGGTATAACTCCGGCGGCAATTGATTGAGCCCGTTCGTTTGAGCAGGCATCCATACCATGCCTATCCCAACCATCAGCCCGATATGCAAAGCCACGATAAAGGCCACTGACGAAGCAGGGGATAGAGTAGTAAAGAACCATAACGTGAGTGAAACGATTGCGAATCCAGGGATAACGAGCCATTTGGGGCCATATTTGTCGAACAAGCTCCCCATTCGCGGGGAGAGGATACCGTTCAGCGCGCTGCCCGGCAAAAGCATGAGTCCCGCAGTGAACACAGACAATCCTGCACCAGTCTGCAGAAACATCGGCAGGATAATCATACTCGACATTATGATCAACATGCACGACAGCACTATAAGCAGCCCGACGACGTACATCGGATACTTGAAAACCTTCAGATTCATCATCGGATCGCGCATAACGTTCTGCCGCAGAATGAACAGCACCAACGAGATGAGTCCGACTATGATTGAAGTGACCACAACCGCGCTGCCCCATCCTTCAGATCCTTCGCCTGCCTTACTGAAGCCGAAGACAACTCCTCCAAATCCGATCGTTGACAATGCGATAGACAGCAGATCTATCCGGGGCTTCTTGACATCGGTGACATTCTCCAAATACTTCAGCCCTATCAACAACCCAAAAACCAGGAACGGCAGCGAGAACCAGAAGATATAATGCCATGTTAAATACTCTATTAATAGACCGCCTATGGTTGGGCCGGTCGCTGGCGCGAACATGATAACGAGTCCGACGAATCCCATCGCCGCCCCACGCTTTTCCGGTGGATAGATAACAAGAATAGTGTTGAACATGAGTGGGAGTAACAATCCCATGCCTACCGCCTGTAAAACTCGGGCGAACATCAACATTTCGAAATTAATCGCGAGCGCTGCAATCCCTGTACCTACGATTAAGCTTATGAGCGAGCCCGTGAATAGCTGCCTCGTCGTAAACATTTGCAGCAGTAACCCGCTCATAGGCATTAAAATACCAAGCGTCAGCAAGAACCCGGTTGTTAACCACTGCGCGGTTGCGGCCGAAATTTGGAACACTTCCATTAAATTAGTCATTGCTATGTTTAGAGCGGTTTCGCTAAACATGCCGACAAAACCGCAGATTAGCAGCGATGCCAGGATGGCACGCGTATTGTATTTTTTCATCTCTGAAGATTTCAATCCTTATTCCTCCATAATAAAGTGTAATTTTGTAATGAATTTTCTTGCTACAGTTAGCATATTGGAGTATGTTATTTATAACAAGTACGATTATTTTTAGAACATACTATCAAAAACAGTACTAATGTGGTTCTACACACTTTAAAGAGCATAAGATATATTTTGGGAGGGGAAATATGAACCACAGCAAGAAGTATTCGTATGATTGTGGACTAAACAAAGTGCAAAGAATGGTTGGGGGAAAGTGGAAATTGTCACTACTATGGTATATTTCCGATGAAACAAGAAGATTTGGGGACATAAAACGAAGTTTTCCAGATATTACACAATCGATGCTAACGAAACAACTCAGGGAATTAGAGAGTGACGGACTAATACATCGTGAAATTTATAAAGAGGTTCCCCCAAGAGTAGAATATTCTTTAACAAATCTTGGCCAGCAGTTTTTACCAATCCTTCATAGTATGTCTGAATGGGGAGAGTGCAATCTAAAATAAGAATCGATAAATCTTTATATAGATGATAAAACAGCCGGCTGGTGGCCGGCTGTTTTATCATGGCATTTAAACAAGTAAAAAGAGTGATATTATTTATTCCCTGAAATTGTTTCAATCTTTATTAAACTAACCTCCCTCTATGGAGAATCCATTTGCTCTAAAATGCTCACTTTTTCTTAGACTTTGACCTAGCTTTCTTCACAGTAGACAGCATGGATATGGATGCAAGTTGTAAACGAAGAAATATATGGGATTAGCGATGCAAAAAGGAGTCTCCACTCAGACCATCCTCTTTAAAAAATGGCTACCTTGGTAAAGTATGGTTGCACCTTTGGATCTCCACATGTGCTCATGGCGGTGAAACCTCCCACGTCTCACAGAGTCTACGCTCCCACATTCCTTCATTTAACCTGTCCATGAGGTGGAGGTCGGATATGCTGCCCGGCAGGATCTTTGTCCGTATGGATAGTGCCTTTCCGACTCATCCGTGCTTTTGTTGTCTGTTATTGCTTAGGGCAAAGCTTCCAAAAAATCGCTATAATTAAGCTGCTTGTGGTAATTCTGCCATTCGGGGGATATCCTGCAGCATCTTTTCTTCCCTAAATTCATGTCCCTTTTTCAATATACCGAACAAGATCCGAATCAATTTGTTACATAAAGCGATGAGCGATTGCATCTTTTTCAATGGATTTACCGACCTTTTCGTGTAGTACTGGTGCAAGGCTCGGAAGGCTGTATTTTTAGAGACCAATGGCATGATGACTCTGAACAGCAAGGCACGTAGGCGCTTGCGGCCTCTCTTCGTGATTTTCGTTTGTCCATTGTGTGTGCCTGACGAATTTGTTTTTAAATTCAATCCAGCGAGCTTCGTGATCTGCTTGGGGTGGCGATACTGGCTAATGTCGCCTACCTCAGCAAGAAATCCTGCGACGGTGTCTCTGCCAACTCCTTTAATGGCCAGCACTTGCTCCACATAAGGGATCTGTGTCAGTAATCCATCCAATTTCGTTTCCAGTTCTTCGAGTTTGCATTGGAACCATTGGTGCTGGGTTAGCAGCAGCTTTAGCTCCATTTTCGCCAGCTCTGAACCGTCTCGTATGCCCACAGAACGGCTAGCTGCTGCCTTAAGCATCTGGATGCGGCCTAGACCCAGCCCACGCTTTGCGGCTTCTCTCAGGTGCTTAAGCAGGGTTTCATCCGATACGCAAGCAAGCTCGTGCGGCAGTAGATATAGACTGAGCATTTGGATGGCTGACTTGCACTCCCAATCCTTAAATACCGTAAGGAACTCTGGGAAATACCGGTCCAGCCAGTTATGGACACGTGCTTGTACAACGCAAAGGTCAGTGGTCAGGTGATCGCGAATTTTCATCGCCTCCCTCAGTTCAGCATAAATGCCCTGAGGAAGATGGGGTATGGCGTATCTCCCGTCTTTGACCAGCTGTGCAATAACTTTCGCATCCTTCATGTCATTCTTCGAAGGAGAATTGTCATCAAGCTCTTTACTTTTTTTCACGTGCAGTGGATTCACAATACCGTACTTCACGTGATTCTCCCTTAGGTAATGAGCAAGATTTAGCCAGTAGTGGCCGGTCGGCTCCATGCCGACTATGACGTCCTAGAACCCTTGTGCAGTCGCAATCTTTTGGTACCAGCCTACGAACAATTCAAAGCCTTCCCGGGTGTTTCCAAACGTGATTGGCTTTCCGAACTCGACTCCGCGGTAGTCTTGTGCCCGGGCCACATGATTGAATTTTGCGATGTCCACTCCGACAATTAAGGTAGAAGAAGTGATTTGATTAATACGTTCATTTTGAGTAGAATTCATCTTGTAGTCTCCTTGGTTTGTTTTTGGATCCGGTCGCTGGCGAGCTCTGGGACCCGTAAACATCGTACCAAGGAGTCTTTTTATTTCTCAAACCTCGTATTTGCTCATAATAGGAATGCTGCCCGTTAACTTAATGAAAATCACCAAAAGGGGATGCCCCTATCACAAAATCTGGAGAGCATCCCCTTCTTTCAGGTATCACTTATATGTGCGTATATTCTTCAGTACAAATAAGTTATAGGTGATATGATGCGATGACCTATGTACATGAAGCGACTCAGCTTTTAACCCCTCCTTTAGGAAAAAAGGCTGCCGGACCATAACCGGCAGCCGAATGCTTCATTGAACTAACGTTTCCAGTATGCCATACCCCCCATATGATCACCGTACATCCAGAGCTTGATGTAAACCAAGGAGAAGGGCCTGGATTTCTCATTTCATCAACTGCTACCTTCCGATTCGTCAGTTTATAAACTCAATATTCTAAAAAATGGTTTTTAGTCTAGCTGCTACCCGGTTATTAGTCCATGCTTAAAACAAACGACTCACGTACACTGAACCATCTTATAGGGAGGTGTCGTTGTTGGGTTGTCTGGACAGAAAAAAACGGTGTAAAAAGAAAACGGTGATCGTGTGCCCTCCAAAAGAAAAAAAGAAGAAACGTTGTCTTCGGGTTATTAAAAAAATTGTAATTAAAAAAATAGTGCGGGTACCGTCCCGTGCCCCGCTTAATGGACAGCAATTCCTTCAAGGCCTAGCGGGAGCAATTGCAGAAGCTGGACCTAGGGGACTTGCTGGAGCTCTTGGACCTCAAGGTGTGGCTGGACTTGTAGGTGCCATTGGCTCACTGGGACCCCAAGGACTGGCTGGAGCGCTTGGGCCCCAAGGTGTGGCAGGACTTGTAGGTGCCATTGGCTCACTGGGACCCCAAGGACTGGCTGGAGCTCTTGGACCCCAAGGGGTGGCAGGACTTGTAGGCGCCATCGGCTCACTGGGACCCGAAGGACTGGCAGGGGCACTTGGACCCCAAGGTGTGGCAGGACTTGTAGGTGCCATTGGCGCACTGGGACCCGAAGGACTGGCTGGAGCTCTTGGACCCCAAGGACTGGCAGGATTGGCTGGAGCGATTGGCGCCATTGGACCTGAGGGACTGGCTGGAGCTCTTGGACCCCAAGGACTTGTAGGAGCAACAGGCGCAACCGGGCCGGCAGGAGCAACAGGTGCAACCGGACCGGCGGGACCAGCAGGCGGTTTGGCCCAGTTCGGATATGTTTACAACCTGGGTGCGCAGGTGGTTCCGATTGAGGCGGACGTTACCTTTGATTCAAACGGTATTTTGACGCCTGGCATTACGCATGCACCGGGAACCAGCACCATTTCGGTGACCGACGCCGGAAACTATGAGATTAATTTTTCCGCTTCGGGTGTAGAGCCAAGTCAGTTCGCCATATTCCGCAATGGCGCTCTGGTTCCGGGAACGGTATACGGTTCAGGGGCCGGCACGCAGCAAAACACGGGGCAGGTGATCACCGCACTCTCATCCGGTGATGTAATCACACTGAGGAATCATAGTTCATCTGCTGCAGTTACCCTGCAGACGCTGGCCGGCGGTACACAAACCAATGTGAACGCCTCGATTGTTATCAAGAGATTGAGCTAGCCAAAAATCCCCATATGTGAAACATGGAGGGCAGCTTCAGTCGATAAATCGGGAGGAGGTTTGCACAAATAGAGGGGGAAGAGCCGCAGCGGACACCTCTCATTTGCGCAGCCTCCGGGCCTTGACGAGTCCAAACAACATAGACATCCATAGATCCCTTTTGGGGACGATGGTTCTGTAGCAAATGCCACCTTTCTAATAAGGTAATGACAACTTTTAGGGAGATCATCCTGCATAACTCCTTCTCGATGTTTCCCCCCTAAGCTACATATTACTAAAAACAGTGAGGTGGTAAACCTGGCCGTTATTTAGTAAACACAGGGAGCAGCTGCCGCGTGATACGCTCCCCATACGGTAGACAGGTGAAATAATAAAAAACCTGTAACTGTAAGGGGAGCGTATCAGTGCGCTCTGCTCCTGTCATTTTCACCTATCGTTCCATTCAGCTGTGGGAGGAACGCAAGCAAGCTGCCGGTATGCCGGCAGCCTTGCGCCTTGCTGCTTTGGAGATCCTGTCTGCATCTAGGCAGCACTTTTCAATCTTTAAGAAACAGACTCCGGTTCATCTTCACCTGCTCGATCATATGGCCGATATTTCCCTCGCCTGCGAACAGGGTCATGTCAAAGAAATCTTGGGTCAAATCACTCCAGTACAGCTCGTTCTCGTCACCGGCTGCCTCGACCTCCCGCTTCAACCGGCCGGCGTAAACTTCAACATAGCAGTGCTGCAAATAGTAAGTGAAATCCATGACATGGTGCAGGATAAGATGCTCCCTGGTAATGCCCGTTTCCTCCGCCAGCTCCCTGTAGGCCGCTTCGATCCCAGCCTCCCCAGGCTCAATTTTGCCTCCTACCAAATTACTTAATCCCTTGTAAGGATCCTTCCGGCGCTTGCACAGGAGCAGCTGCTCCATATCCGGACTGAAAATCATAAGAACGTTATATCCCTGCACAAGACGATCTCCTTATCCTGTTTCATAAAATAACAAGAAAGCAGCAGCCGCGGCAGCTGCTCCTGTCAAGATAACCTCCGGACTCCTGCATGCTCCACGATCCGCTTGACGTAACAATGCCTGGGCTTGCCGCCGTACATGGGCCGGGTACATTCAAGAGTGAACCCCTTCGCCTCCAGATTCCGGATGCTCGCCCGATTCTCCGGGTGAACCGTCGAATACAGATAGCGGAAGCCTCTCTCCACTGCGCGCCGTTCACGCAGGTCATGAAAATACCGCTGCAGTCCCCTGCCGCGTACCGATTCGTGCACGATGGTGGCATCCAGCACGGCGACATACGCCAGCTCCTGCTCCGGTACTCCAAGCTCCCTTCCGAGGTTGCCTTCCCCAGGCCCAGGAAACGCGAGCACTGTGTACGCGGCAAGCGTCCCGTTCAGGTAGGCCCCGTAGATCTCCCCGTGCTCTTCCACGTGTGCATACAGGTAAGCTGCGTCGTCGACAGCAAACAGATCCTGCGAAGGCAGCCGGGACACCACGTCCTCCATGAGAGTCACGATGTCCGGGACCTCGCTGTGTCCTAACCGCCGGATGTCCCATTCGGACGCCAACTCTATTGCAATCTCCATAACGCCGGTTCCTCCGCATCTTGGCCTTATTTCCTTCTCCCAATATACAGCAAATGCGAGGAAATCCCCATACATCCAACACAAAAAAAGACCGCCACTACCATCTCGGCGATCTTCCACTCCAGCCTACCGGCTCTCCGCCGGAACCCAGTTCCTTACTCCGTTATCTTCGAGTATGCCGAGCGTGACGTCAGCAATGTCGGTATCCCGAAGCAGCTTGTCCCGAACCTTGAACTTGATGTCGTCCGCGTCGGCCAGCGACAGCCCGGGCTCCAATTCAATCAGGCCCTCCACATGGTAATAGCGCCCTTCCTGCAGGATACGCATCTGGAAAATATCCGTGACCGACCGTTCGCCAAAGATGATGGCGGCCACCTTGTCCTCCACCTCCTTCGGGGCGGCCACGCCGATCAGGCCGATCATGTTGTCGTAGCCGACGCGGAACGCCACACCGACCATCAGCAGGCCGATCAGGATGGTGACGACGCCGTCAACGGCGTCAAAGGCAGTCAGCGCCGTGACCACCACGGCGATCATCGCGAGCAGCGCACCCGAGACGGCGACCAGGTCTTCGTAGAAGACCAGCCGGGTAGGCGGCGCCGCTCGGCCCACGTTCTTGAAACTGCTGGCCATGACACCGAAGCCGCGGGCTTCGACCCTCGCTTCCGCAGCAATCTCCTTCATGACTTTGACCAGAATCGCTCCGTCGATCACCAGATTAATCAACAATACGGCTGCATTCAGCCCAATCCCCCCGCTGCTCTCCACGGGATGCTGGATCAGATGCCACCCTTCCCGGATCGTTTCATAAGCCATCACCGTCACCACGATAACAGCGATCATGCAGAAGATGTTGATTACCCGCCCGAAGCCGGTAGGGAATTGGCGCGTCGGCTTCTTCTCGGCGAGCACGCTGCCAATAAAGACGAAGCCCTGGTTGATGGCATCAGCCAGGGAGTGCATGGCCGAAGCGAACATGGCTCCGCTTCCGCTCCAGGCGGCGGCCACCGCCTTCGTTCCCGCGATCACGGCATTGCCGGCCATGGCGACGGCGGAAGACTTGTTTCCTTTTTTGACGAGATCCATCCAGCTTTGTCGTTCGGGTACCGATTTCATGGGTTCCTCCAGGTGCAGCGTTGTTGCTTTAGTTTTCCACTATTGTCCATTCTTATTTATACTTTCTGGTATTTCAAAGAAAAGGGCTGCTCCCGTCAGCAATGACAGGGAACAGCCCAAGTGTCAAAACCAATTACTCCGCTGCGGCGATCTCGTTCGCAACCGCCTGAATATCGCTGAGGTCCACTCTGCCGTTATGGTTCAGGTCAAAGCCCGATTCGGCCCCTTCGCCATAGTGCCCGGCGATCAGGACAAGATCGCTGAGCGCCACCCTGCCATCCCCGTCAAAATCCTTGCCGCCGATCTGCAGCTGAAGCTGCACCGGCTCGGTCAGCTTCACCACATTCCCCTCGCTGTCCGCGATGGAAGTCTCCGGCGTCAAGCCGACGGTCGCCGGGCCGTTCTGAAGGACAACGAATTTGAGCACGACCAGCGGCACGGAGCCGCTCTTGCCCGCCTGCTGCCCCAGCAGGGAACCGGTCAACTGCACGCGGCCCGCTGCCTGGTTCACATAGTTCGTGAGGGTGGCGGATGTCCCCTCCTTGCCGAATTCACCGGCGAGAAGCACCTGCCCCAGTCTCAGCTTCGACGGGTCATACTGCACCTTCGTCAGGAAGGCGTACAGATCCGAAGCCTGATCGGCGCGCACTGTGACTTCCGCCACGCTGCCCACCTTGAGCATCCCCTGCTTCAGCTGCAGGGACAGCTTGCCGCCCGGCAGCGGCTCTCCGCCTCCATTCCCGTAGGTCACGGCGGTCACGGTAGGGTTGTTCAGGCTGACAAGGCCTGCCGGATTCTCAGCCGACACCGAGAAGGTATAAGAGGTGCCTGGCAGCAAACCGGTGACGCGGTAGCTGTATACTTCCCCGCTTACCGTGTGGAGCAGCTCGCTGCCCTTCCACAGGGAATACTTCGCTATGCCTGTCGGATCAACGGCATGCTGCCACTGCAGCTGCACACTGTCGTACGTTACGCCGGACACCGTCAGCGCGCCCGCCGGATCGTTCCAGTACGGGGCCTGCTCCGCAGGCACTTCCTTCAGGGTTGTTACGGTAATGACAGGGCTGGCCGCGCTTGCGTTGCCTGCCGCGTCCACCGCTTCCACCTTCACCTCATAGGCTGTAGATGGGGTGAGCCCCGTCAGGGTGTAGCTCGTCTGCGTACCCGGCACCGAAGCGGTAAGCTGGCCGCCGACATAGATGTTGTACAGCTTCACGCCCACATTGTCCGTTGCAGGCTGCCAGCTCAGGGAAGCTTCGCTCGCCTTCACATCCGTGGAAGTGAGCGGCTCGCCTGCAGGCCATTGCGGTGCGGACGTGTCCGCCGGACCGCTCTGCATCTGGAACACGGTATTGCCGAACAGCTTGTACCACTGCCCGTCCATATACACCGTCCTGCCGCCGGCGGAAGCGGCATAAGTTCCCTGCTCGCTGCCTGCGGGGTGGATGTAGGTTTTTCCATTGGCTTTGTAAGATACCGTTCCGTCAGGGGCCAAATAGTCAATGGCTGTTGCGGTGCCGAAGAACGTCAGCCGCTTCTCCGCCCCCTCGGGAGATTGCAGATATACATCCGTCACCCGGCGTGCAGGAAACTTGTTGTATGCGATCCACCCTCCGTTGGTCTGGTAGTCCCGGTAAGCCCTGGGAACGGTTAACGGGCTGTCGGTTCGGGACAGCGTCACAAATTGGTCTCCGGCCACCTTGTTAATGGTGTAATCCGTACTGAACAGAATGACCTGCCCGTCGCTGACAATGTCCCGGAGAAAGACTTCCGGAACGGCTGTCTCTTCCTTACCGGTCACGTCCCTGCGAATCATCGCCTGACCATTGTGATAGAGCAGGGTACCCGCGCTGAGCAGATGGAAAGCCGTTCCTCTCTCCGGCAGAAGCTGGCGCTCACCTGTCAAGGTGTTAACGAGATAAGAAGCTCCGCTCTTGGTGTATACGGCAAACCCGTCCTTCGGAGGAATGACATAGACAGTGTCCCGGGGATGGTCTTCCCCTGTCAGCCGGGTCAGCTGCCCGTCATGGAAAAGATAGGCCTGGTGTTCGGTTACAGGCGTGTCATTCGGCTCGTGAGTCACGGTGAACAAAGCACCCGCGGGAGTCAGATAAGCCTGCACCACCGGATTCGCTTCGTCCTTCCAGATCTCGGTTTCGGTTCGGTCGGACCTCTGTTGGATGACAAGGGAGTTAGGATTGGAAAGATAGAGCAGCCGTTCGCTGTCCATATCCAAGATTCTGCCGGACGCATGCTCTACCGGCGTCAGATTCGGACCCATCTCAATATGTAAGGTCCTTCGGATCTCCGTCCCCTGGTTGCGGGTATCGAAGGCCGTGACGAGCAAGGTCACGCTCTGTCCGTTGTAGGCTTGAAGATCCAAGGTCCGGTCCAGCACGGCCTCGGCTTCCGCCCCTTCTTGAGGATACGGGTCAAAGATGTTCAGCTCGGGAATGCGGACCAGGAAACGGTTCACACCGTCCTCATCGGCAGCTCTCACGGCAAGATGAAGGGGGCCTCTTACGACTTCGTGATTCTCGATCGGTACCGTAAGCTCCACCTGCGGAGTGGCGTTATGATAGAATTTCAGCTGGGTCTCCGTGTGCTGATTCATCAGGTTGGCCGCTCTTACGACCAGGGTCAGCTCGCCATAAGGGAGACCATCCAGCGCAAGGGTGCCGGAATAGGACGTGCAGCCATTCCCGCACAGCGCGCTGAGCTTGGTTTCCCTGCCCTCCACATGGGCAACCACCTCGGTTACTTCATAAGCGGAGGTAACCCATACCGTTAACGGCAGTTCCTTGCTGTAGGACCCTCCTGCGCTGGGTTCCCGAATCTCCAGCTGCATGTCTTCTTGGGCCCGTGCCTGCAGGGGAAGCAGAAGTACAACCAGCATTCCCATGACGACCATCCAGAAGCGATTCCGCATAGGTGCTATCCTCTCCTTTCGATACAGTTTGTATCATTCGGTTCAAATCCAAGCTGCAGATTCCGCATCTGCTCTGTATGATCGGCTGCCTGAGCCGCGCGGTTTCGTTGTCCCAGATGTGTAATCCATGTGCATCCCGCCATTCTTCGGCATGCTTCCCCCCTGTCCCTTAGAACCCCTCCAAAATTATACAAATATTGCAATGAGAATAACAGGTTCTTCCATCCATTTGTCCTATAAATTTTTCTTTAAGATAGTGTATCTTCTTCCTGACCGGCCATCACCATCCGGCTATGGAGCCGGTGTTCCGTTCACCTTCCCTGCCGTTCCCGCCGCTGCAGCCGGTTTGCCCGTACCGGATATCCGTGCGGCCCATTTCTGCCCGATCTTGATCGAGGGCACTTCGACGGCGTAATACGAAAGAGCGGCCAGGGCGATACTCCCGATCGCTGCTATCCCAAGGATCAACCAGACGGGAAGCGATCCGTGAAGCCATCTTACGCTTGCGATCAGTACAATCAGGTGAAGGAGATACAAACTGTAGGAGATTTTGCCGAAAAAATGGAGGACAGGGTGCCGAAGCAGCTTAGAAAAGGCGCCTTTGGCCATAGCGGCGAGGATCAGGATGCAGCAGCCGATCATATTGAGGTCGGTGAAGGCGGTGATTAGAACGCTGTTCTTCAGGGAGTCGGGAAGATGCAGGGAATAGAGGCAGAATCCGAAGAAAAATACGGCGGTTTTGCGGAGAGGAGTCAGGCCTTGATACACGGCGATCAGCCGGTCCTTATGCTTGGCCAGCAGCGCACCGACCACGAATAAGAGCAGGAAGCCCAGCGTATTCCCGAAGCCTCCCAGGTAGAATCCTGCAAAGCCGAGGATCAGGTAGAGAAGGATATTCGCTTTCCAGGAGAACCGGATCACACCGTACATGAGGAGGGGGAAGATGAGGGAAACCCGCATTTCGTGGATGAGCGACCAGATGACGTTATTGTAGGCATGATGGTTGAATTCCCCGAGCAGGAACAGATGGTGAAGCAGTAAGGGAAGGGTCAGCGGGTCCGCCCAGCTGGAGTTGAACCAGCCGCTGTATTCGGGAAGGGGGCCTTGCACTGCGGCCATGCTGAGGATGAAGGCCAGGGAGATGGCAGTGTAGTAGGGGAAATAGATGCGGCAGAACCGTTTTACCATGAAGGGGAGGTAAGCGATGCTGGCCCCCGGTCTGAGGAAGGGCAGTGCCAGCACGAAGCCGCTGAGGACGAAGAAGAGTTTGACGGCCTCGGGACCTCCAATGAACAGTGATCTTAGAAATGGCACATACTTGGCGATGAAAAGTAAAGGATGCTCCTGATACGTGACGGATGAGGCAATCACCGGGAACACCAGCAGCAGATGCGTGATCAATACGGACAGGGATGCCACCCCGCGGATCGAATCCAGCTCTTTGTAGTGCTCCTTCTTAGGGGTTATGACAGCATTCAACGGATGGATTCCTCCTTTAAACAAGATAAGTGCTGTTTGATTAAGAAGCCTCATACTACGCACCATTCTACGCCAAGCGGGATATCCATACAACAGCACGGCTGCACTCTAAAGTGAAATTTAGGAGATATAGGGTACAATGCTTCAATTGTTCATGCAGTGCAGCAGCCTTCTCGCCTCTGCCGCAAGTCCCATTCGCTCCAGTTCCAATCTGATCGTTCACTCAGACTTTCATTGGAGAGAACAAGCTCCCTCCCTTCCTGCAAGAATAGAACGTAAAAAAGAGGCAGCCCCGCTGCCTCGAATCACACTCCAGCTGCCACTCTTCACGGCAATCGCGCCTCTTACCGCACCGCGCAGCGGTTCGGTCCGATCTCCATCTCCCGCTGCTTCTCCGCATCCGGCCGGAGCTTGCCCTGATTCGTCTCGCGGATCTCCCGGTAAGCGTACGGCTGCGGCGGAAGGTTCTCCGTCACCAGTCTGCGGAATTCCGACTCGTCCTCGATCTGCAGACCATGGTTGCGCTCGAACAGCTCCTCCAGCTTGGCCGATACGCTCCCGTCTTCCCCCAGCTCGTCGACGGTCATGAAGTGGGCCGGCAGTACGGTCAGATTACCCGGAAGCTGCTTATAACGCTTGTACAGTGACTCTCGCAGATCGCCGGCCCAATCCCCCGCCTTCCCCGCAAGGTCCGGTCTTCCGATCGAATCGATGAAGAGAAGGTCTCCGGAGAGAAGATATTGTCCGTCCACGAGGAAGGAGGTGGAACCGATCGTATGTCCCGGCGAATACAGCGCATGGATGCCGATCATCGTGCTTCCGACCGCGATGCTGTGGCCGTCTTCCAGCGCTTCGTATCCGAACACCGCCTCCTCCGCATCTTTGGGGGGCAGCCAGTAAGAGGCGCCGGTCTGCCCGGCGATCAGACGGCCCCCGGAAATATGATCCGCATGCAGGTGGGTATCGAGCACATGCGTAATCCGGGCACCGAGGGACTCCGCGAAATCCGTGTACACCTCCGTCATTCTTGCGGCGTCAATCACCGCCGCCTCCCCATCCGAGACGGCCATGTAAGACAAACAGCCTTTGCCCACCCGTACGAACTGGTACAGCCCGCCGCCCCCGCTAAGCTCCCCAACCTTGACCGGCTCGAGGTGCTCGCTCCAAGCCTTCATGCCGCCCTTCAGATAAGCTGTCTCCAAGCCGGCTTCCGACAGCATCTCGGCCACCATGACCGACGAGCCTTCCTTGGCGCACACGACCAGGATCTCCTGCCCCGCAGGCAGCCGGTCCATAATCTCGTCGACTCCATCCAGCAGGTCAAAGTACGGGATATTCAGGTGACGGAAGTGCTTCCCTTCGATCTTCCAATCCGCGAAGTCCCCCGGGTTGCGCACATCCAGGATGAACAGCTCCTCCTGGCTCAACACTTTCGCTGCAGCTTCTTTTACCGTCATCGCTCTTGTTGCCACTTATATACCCCCTGGAGTATGTTTCTGAGCAAAAAAAATACAGCCTTCCCATCAGGACTGGACTTCGCTAACTTTCATTCCGGACCAGCCGCTCATGCCAGGCAGCACATTATAGACCTTCGCAAACCCGGCCTCCGCCAAGAGCTGCGCGGCCAGATCACTGCGGCTGCCGGTCCGGCAGACCACATAGACCGGCTTCTCCCCGTCCAGCTCACCGATCCGTGCCCTCAGCTCACCGAGCGGAATGGACACGGCTCCCGGGATGTGGCCGAACAGGTACTCGGCTGATTCCCGGACATCCAGCACAGTAAGCGCATCGCCTGCGGTCAGCAGCCGCTGAAGCTCATCGTTCCCTGCCTTATGCGGATGCTTCTTCTCCTGGAGCTCCTCTCCCGCCGATTTGCGGAGATAATGCTTCAGCAAGCCCCCGTCCTCCACCGTTCCGAGGTACTGGTGTCCCGCGCTCTCCGCCCAGGCTCTAAGATCCGCGGCAGACCCCCTATCCGTTGCCTGCACCTCCATGACATGTCCCGCTTCCAGCTCATTCATGGCCTTCTTCGTCCGGACAATCGGCATCGGGCAGGCCAGTCCTTTGGCATCCACCATCCGATTAGATTTGATTATCATGCCGGTATACTCCCTCCGCAAGTGAAATGTAGAAATGCTGCCGGTCAGATGAACAAATTGACATTCCCGTTCTCGGCGTCCCCCAGATAGGCAGCTACTCCGGCGTACTCCACACCGTCGAGGAGCTCCTCAGGCCGGAGACCCAGCAGGTCCATGGTCATCGTGCAGGCGACCAGCTTGACCCCTTGCTCCTTGGCCAGCTCGATCAGGTCCGGCAGGGGCACGGCGTTATGCTTTTGGATGACATGCTTGATCATCTGCGGCCCCATACCAGCGAAGTTCATGCGCGACAGCCCCATCCGGTCCGCGCCGCGCGGCATCATCTTCGCGAACATCCGCTCCAGCAGCCCTTTTTTCACCGGCACGGGATGTTCTTTACGGAATGCACTCAGGCCCCAGAAGGTGGCGAAAATCGTAACCTCATGATCGTAAGCCGCAGCCCCGTTGGCAATAATAAAGGCTGCCATCGCTTTATCGTAATCTCCGCTGAACAGGATAATGGTAGTTTTCTTTTTGTCGGTCATGATGTCGTGAGTTCTCTTCATCCCATCAGCCTTTCTGGATCCAGAACTTCAGGACGCCGTCTTCTTCCCGGTCCTCAAGCAGCCGATGTCCCCCGGACTTGGCCCATGCCGCCAGGTCACTCTTGGCTCCCTTGTCGGTCGCATGAACTTCAAGCACCTGGCCTGCCGCCAGCTCCTGCATCGCCTTCCTGGTCCGGATGATCGGCATCGGACAAGCCAGCCCTTTGGCGTCAAGCATTTGGTCTGCATTCATCATGATGTGTGCCCTCCATTAATTGTTTTGAGATTCGACATTCATTAATACCTATACCAGTACAGGTATATAAAATGCATAAAAAAAAACGGTCAATCCCCGCTTATCGGGGGCTCCTTAGTGATGGGCCCCTTCCAGGCAGCGAGCCCTCCCCGCAGATGAGCCAGCTTGGAGAATCCTCTGCGGCTGAGCAGCTTGGCCGCTTGTTTGCTCCGTATACCGCTGCGGCAGTAGAGCAGGACTTCACGCTCCCTGGGAATCTCGGCCATCCGCTTCGGCAGCTGAGAGAGTGGAATATTCCCCGCCCCGGGAATGGACCCTCCCCTGAATTCGTGCGGCTCCCGTACATCCAGGAGGAAGGTATCCTTCTCCTGCTGCAAGGCGTCTCCAAACTCCGAGGGCGAGAGGGTTCTCAGGCCCTTGACCGGCGCAAACCGGGCATAAGCCCATAAGGAAACAAGAGCCGGCATTGCGATGTTGACCATCCATGAGGATTCCACGAGATCCAGCTCCTTCGGTTCTTTTCAAGATACGGCGGCTTCCACCGGTCTACCGGCTTTTCACCAACAGTTCTACGGCTTCGCGCACCATTTTTCCGGTGTCGTTTCCTTTCTCCTTCTCCTCCAGGATACACTGCTCCAGATTCACGGCAACAATGTAGGCCATCGCTTTGTCTGCGGCACTGCGAACGGCCGAGAGCTGGGCGATGACATCCTTGCATTCCTTGCCTTCCTCCATCATCTTGAGCACGCCCCGGATCTGTCCTTCCATCCGCTTAAGACGCTGACACACTTTCTCATCATAGGTCCGCATGGTGAATGTTCCTCCCTTATACTCCTGCAGGTACAGCTATTATGTCCGATAACAAGGATAAGGACAATACACGTTTTGCAGCGCGTAGATTTCGGCGAATCCTTTTCTCTGCAGCACCCGTGCCGCTTTCATGCTTTGGCGCCGGCTGTCTGATAAGATCAGCACAGGTTCGCCGGGCGTAAGCTCCTTCTTCCAGACATACGGCAGGCGGCCAAGCGAGATGTTCACCGCACCGGGGATCGGATCCTCTCGGGCATCCAGTTCATCACGGATATCGATCATCTTCAGGGTCCCTTGAGCCTGGGTTGAAAGGCTGTGCAAGCTCCCGGACTCCACAAACGTCAACCCTCTCACCGGCATCCAGCTTCTCACGGCCCACACGATACAGAAGACAAGCAGCACAATCAGGATTGACATGGAAACCTCCCGGCATGCCTCTCTCAAGAAGAAATTCCCCTGCGAGAGCACGATGATTTAATAGGGCCTATCCGGTAACGCACCAATACCCCTATGGGTATTAATCTTAAGGCGTGATGCTCCCTTTTGTCAACCCGTCGGCAGCTCAGCATGAAACCGGCCCCGCCGTTCAGCGCGGCGGAGCCGGTTTCCCTTGAAGCCCCCCATGCCTCAGGGACGGCTTCTCGAACTGCTGCTTAATATCGTAGCCGGAGGCATCCGACTGCATCAGAATGCCCAAAATGACGTCTTGACTGTTCAGCTGACATGTCCCCTTTCGGATTTTGTAGCAATGGGAGAGGTCCATATGTGCAGGGTATACCCTTCAGGATATGTTTGGAAAAGGATAATTTCACTTTACCAGCAATATATATCGAATCAATATATATCAGTCAGTAATACTTATTCTTCACCGTCATATCTTTGTCCCCGGCGGCTGCTCCTGCGATAGCAGACAAACAAAAACGGCTCGACCTTACCCGAAGGTAAAGACGAACCGGTCATGGACTATATAACGTCTTGCAAATAGAATATGTCAGAGCTCAATGCGCCGTCGCCTGCTCCGCATGAAGCTGTTTGTAGCTTAAAGGAAACTTCCCGAACAAGGCATGGACTTTATGAATGCCTCCCCACTTATCAAACAGCCATTTGGCCTGCTGGATCACCTGCTCTCTGGTTTTGACCGTACAGCGGTTCTCTCCGCTCTGGGCAAAGACGATATAGAGGATTCCGTCTTCGGCTCCCCCGATTTTGGGACTGGAGGGGATGCCCAATTCCTCCGCAAGCGCTATAGAACCGGTTCCAAGAGAGTCATCCGGCCCCACATCGGCAACGATGGCGTAGCCTATTTTACTGTTACCCGTATTGACCACTGCGCACAGATCTCCGATCTTGGCGCCGGTGAGGTGGCGCGCCGGAAGCGCAATATAAGGAACAACGGCGGCATCCACGTACCGGGTTGGATCCGTCTCCTGCTTTTTGCAATCGGAGAGTATCGTTCTCGATACATAATACCCCGGGGCCGGATCGCCGCCGCCCTGGACGACCGGAACCCCGTGGTCGTTAGTGACGAGGTCCCACCAATATCCTTCGTTGCCGGCACTGTTGAGAAAATCCAGGCCCAACTCATTATTGGGATGAAATGCCTTTGGTGATCCCACGGCAGTCACCGCCATTTTGCTCACAAAAAAATACGTACCGTTTTCATCCTTGGAAGCTTTCCAGATGGTGATGTTGGTTCGCAGCCCCCGGTCATAGACCGAATTGATCTCCTGCCGGTATACTTCGGAAGCGGGAGTAGGCTCTGTCCCGGAGTCCTCGGGGAACCGGCTCAAGCTGTCCCTGGGTTCGATATTCAGCGTCAGTGTCTGGCCCGCTTTCAGTGTCTCGCTTCCCAGGCCGTTCAGCTGAATAATCTCCGCCTTACTGATATTGAATTTCTGCGCGATCGTGTCAAGGGTATCTCCCACCTCAACCTTGTATGTGGTCAGAGGTCTTGTGTTCGAGTACGGAATTTTGATCCGCGTATCGATCTGCAGCTGCTGTCCCGGCGTCACGGTCTCGCTTGTAAGATGATTGAGATGCATAATCACCTGCTTACCGATATTGAATTTCTGGGCGATGGAATCGAGCGTATCGCCGTCGACCACCGTATACGTCACGAGCGGTCTAATATAAGAGGCAGCCACCCCGGCCGGAGCATCGATCTGAAGCGTTTGGCCCGCAACGACGAAATCACTGTCCAGATGATTCTTCTGCATGATGGCCTGCTTGGTCGTATGAAACTTTTGGGCGATAACCTCCAACGTTTCCCCCGGTTTGACGGTATAGTTCACCAGTTCCCTGGTCTCCTCGGGAATATAGAGCCGATGCCCGATATACAGCTTTCCATCCGGCCAAGCATTGCTTCGAATGATCGACTCCAGAGAAGCCCCCGTTTTTTGGGCGATCCGCTGCAGGGAATCTCCCGGCTGTACAACATACCACATCGTGGCAGGTCACCTCCATACCATGCTTAGGCAAGCTTAGATTTCTTGATTAAAATGTTCCTTGAGCACATATTTGGCCTGCTTCCATCCTCCCCATTTCTTGAAGTGGCGGTGGGCATTCCGGTTAATTTCTTCCGCGCTTTGCAGCACCCTGGCCCCCGTGGAAGAGTTGGGGAACAAAATGTAAAGTACGCCATACGGCTCAAATGCTCTTTTGGGATGCGGCGCGATATCTTTAATATTTAACAGCTTGCCAAGATGGATGGAGCCCTCGCCGATTTTTCCGGAGTATACGGTATTCTCCTTCAATACGGTCGCCTGCTCTTTGGGCCCCCAATCCGCGCAGATCGCATAAGCAGCCTGCTTGGTCCGGGTATTGATCACAACGCCGTAATCTCCCAGTCCAATCCAGTTGGTATTATGGGGCATCACAAAAAAGGGTACCGCTTCGCTCGTAAAGCATTTGCCGCAGGGCCGCACGGAATGGTCGCAGATCGAATAACACCCCGTCTCCTCGACCGCCATCTTGCTCATGAAAAAATAAGAGGCCCTGGCGTTATAGATGGGGATGTTTTTGTTAATATCCCTCGCCTTGAAGACCGCCATGGTATGCCCCTTTTTGACAAAAGCAGGCCATAAATCCGGCTCCTCCGTGGTCTCTTGCGGGCTCGGCACCGCCCGCAGCATGTCTTCATCCCCACGATCGGGATCAGGATCTCCCGGCAGCGTCAAGCCTCCCAGGGATTCCGCTGATCCGCCATAAGTCCTTCCGTGGTGAGCGGTTGGAAGCGTGAGAGAGCTTTCTTGAGAGAGCGCCGTGAAAGCGGTCTCTGGATTGGCCCTTGGCCGGTTCTCTGCCGAGATTCCAAATTTCCGGCCCATGTAAGACAAATCATCCCCATGATGAACCATAAAATACATTATTTACCACCCCTTATTCCCAATATAATGCGATCAGGAAGGAAGTATGCCTCCATAATATGACAGCTTGATTCCCATGACCTTGACCACATTTGCCCCTCTTCCAAACAAGCAAAGGAACCGGTGCACGCTGCATCCGGTTCCCTTGGCTCTCTTGTTTAAGGTTGTTTCTCTCCGAAGTAAAGGCGGAAGCGGGCCGGTTCTCCCCGGGCCGGCCGCTACTTCACGCGGTCTGCACCGTCTCCCGCTCCGCTGCCGCCTCGCGCTCTGCAGCGATCACCGCCTGGGCTGCGGCGATGCGGGCGAGCGGCACCCGGTAAGGCGAGCAGCTCACATAATCCAGCCCGGCCCCGTGGCAGAAGAAGATCGAGTCCTTGTCCCCGCCGTGCTCGCCGCACACGCCGGTCTTCAGGGCCGGCTTCACGGCGCGTCCCTTGTCGACCGCCCACAGGATAAGCTCGCCCACGCCCTCTTCGTCGAGCACCTGGAACGGGTTCTCCGGCAGCAGCTTGTGCTCCACATAATGCGTCAGGAATTTGCCTTCCGCGTCGTCACGGCTGTAGCCGAACGTCATCTGTGTGAGATCGTTCGTCCCGAAGGAGAAGAAATCCGCATGCCTGGCAATCTGCCCGGCCGTGATGGCCGCGCGAGGGACCTCGATCATCGTACCGACGCGGTAAGGCACCTCCGGGAGACGCTCCCCCAGCACCCGGGCCGCCGTCCGGTCGACGAGCTCCCGCATGCGCTTCAGCTCGTTCGCATGTCCCACCAGCGGGATCATCAGCTCGGGCAGCACCTCGACTCCCTCCGCCCGGCAGATCAGCGCCGCGCGGAACAGCGCTTCAACCTGCATCTCGTAGATTTCCTCGAAGAGGATGCCGAGCCGGCAGCCGCGCGTACCCAGCATCGGATTCATCTCGTGCAGTCCCCGCACCTTGCGAAGAAGGGTGTCGACCTTCTCCCGCTCCGCCCTGTCGGACGAAGCATCGCAGGAGAGGCGGGCCTGCTGGACGATGAGGTGCTCCAGGCTCGGCAGGAATTCGTGCAGGGGCGGATCGAGCAGACGTACGGTCACCGGCAGGCCGGCCATCGAGCGGAAGATGCCCTCGAAGTCCCCCTGCTGCATCGGCAGCAGCTTCCCGAGCGCAGTCCGGCGCGCCGCTTCGTCCTCGGCCAGAATCATCTCCTGGACGACCGGCACCCGGTCCGCCGACATGAACATGTGCTCGGTGCGGCACAGGCCGATCCCTTCGGCACCGAGCTCTCTCGCCTTGGCCGCATCCTCCGGCGTATCGGCATTGGTCAATACCTTGAGGCGGCGGATTCCGTCAGCCCAGCCGAGCAGCGTCGAGAGCTCCGGCGAGATTTCCGGCTCCTTCAGGACCAGCTTGCCGAGGATCACCCGGCCGGTCGCCCCGTCGATGGAGACCCAGTCGCCTTCGTTCACCTGCGTCCCGCCGATGGTGAAGCTGCCTTCCCCGATGCGAAGCGCTTCGCAGCCGCAGACGCACGGCTTGCCCATGCCCCGCGCGACGACCGCCGCATGGCTGGTCATGCCGCCCCGGGTCGTCAGCACCCCGGTGGCGGCCAACACGCCGTGGATGTCCTCCGGCGTCGTCTCCGCCCGGACGAGCAGCACCTGGCGGCCTGCTCTCGCCCACTCCTCTGCGGTGTCCGCGTCGAACACGGCCTGTCCGGTCGCCGCCCCCGGCGAAGCCGGCAGCCCGCTCGCCAGCACGTTCAAGGGCTGCCCCTCATCGATCGAGCGGTGCAGCAGCTGATCCAGATGGCTCACTTCGATGCGCTCCAGGGCCTCCGCCTTCGAGATCACGCCTTCCTCCACCAGATCGGCGGCAATCTTCACGGCCGCCTGCGCCGTCCGCTTGCCGCTGCGTGTCTGCAGAATATACAGCTTCCCGTTCTCGATCGTAAACTCGATATCCTGCATGTCCCGGTAGTGCCGCTCCAGCTTCTGCGCCACTTCATCAATCTGCAGGTAGAGCTGAGGCTGCTCCCCTGCAAGTCCGGCGATCCCCTGCGGGGTGCGGATGCCGGCCACGACGTCCTCTCCCTGCGCGTTCATCAGATACTCGCCGTACAGCACCTTCTCCCCTGTGGAAGGGTTGCGGGTGAACAGAACGCCCGTGCCGCTGTCCTCTCCAAGGTTGCCGAACACCATGGACTGGATGTTGACGGCCGTCCCCTGGTGGTCCGGAATCCGGTTCAGCTTGCGGTACACGACAGCGCGCGGATTGTTCCAGGAACGAAATACCGCCTCGATGGCCATGTGCAGCTGGTCGAACACCCCTTGAGGGAAGGAGACACCGGCCTTCTTCTTGATCACCCGCTGGTAGGCACGGCAGAGCTCCTCCACTCTCTCTGCGCTGAGCTCGCTGTCTTCCTCACAGCCCTGTTCCTTCTTGAGCAGAAGCAGCTCCCGTTCAAAATGATAATGTTCAATCTCGAACACCACATTCCCGAACATCTGCAGGAGGCGGCGGTAGCAGTCATAGGCAAAACGGGGATTGCCCGTCATGGCCGCAAGCCCGGCCACCGTCTCGTCGTTGAGACCGAGGTTCAGGATCGTATCCATCATGCCGGGCATGGAGGTCACCGAACCGGACCGGACGGATACCAGCAGCGGGGCGTCCGGCCTGCCAAAGCCCTGACCCTTCAGCTCCTCGATGCCCGTCATGGCGGCAGCGACCTCATCCATCAGGCCTTCCGGCAGCTGATGTCCTCCCGCCAGGTAGGCTCTGCACACCTCCGTCGTTACCGTGAAGCCGGGAGGGACCGGCAGACCGGCCTTGGTCATCTCGGCCAGATTCGCGCCCTTGCCCCCAAGCAGCGTCTTCATCCCTGCATTCCCTTCTGTAAAAAACAGCACCCTCTGTTTCCTCATCCTCTTTCTCCTCCTATCTTTATGTGAACATGTAATGTGACGCGCTAAATTTATTTAGTATGTATTATATTGATGATCATACCTTTTTAAACAACATATTTCAATAGATAACTTCAAAATCAAACCAATATTCAGTCGGAATCGTTCAATATTCGGTCATACTTATTCCCAAAAGATCACCCTATTGAATTACAACAACTTACCTGACATCCCATACCCGCCAGGCAGGTCAAGGGGGTTCTGCTTTTTCGAAGCCGCAGCTCTGCCGGTATCCCTAAGCAAACGAAAAACACCTTTAGACGAAGGTTTTTTAGGTGCAGAGAGGTGGAGCAGTGGAACGAAACGCCTCGGGCAAATCATGCTCGACCGGCGGATTCAGAGAGCCTTTGGCCGCAGTCGGCCAGGTGATGATGAAATAGAGGAGCTCCGGTGCGTTATCCTTGTTCACGACAGGGCTATTTTCGTATCAGCGGAACTGGGATTCGCTATTTCAGCGTTTGAGCCGGCTTTTTGCCCGAAAAGACAGCAATAGCGCACCTGACTTCCGTTATCCGAGGAAAAACGGCAAAACCATGCCAATAAGTCATCCTGGTTCCTTTATTTCCGTTGCAACCGTCGATGCAAAGCCACTATTCGGACAAAATTATTTTATCCTCCCTCTTCTCTCCGCTGCGGTCGATCCAGTCCACTTCCGTTGATGGAAGCCCGCTATCCAATCGGGGCCTCTTCCGCCGAGCCCAGGTCGGTCCCTTGAAGGAGATGCTTTCCGGCTGCCCCGATGCAGAACCGTCCCCTGCAGAGTCCGCCTGCTGTTTGCCGTCCCACTGTTCATAGAACGCGTAGACAAAATAAGGTACCGAAGCCTTACTCCTCCGGGTCTCTGTAATGGTTACCTGGCCCCTGCGCGGATGACGAGAACCTCACAGCACGGTTTTCCTCGCCGGATCTGCGCTGGCAAAAGTACGTGCGTTCCGCCGTCCCCAAAATAAAAAAAAGCACCTCCCCGAGCTTGTCATCCCGACAATCTTGGAGAGGCGCTTTTCTTCCAGAACCCTATTAGTTCTTTGTCAGCCGCACATCGTCGAGATAGACCGCCGACGCCCCCGTGCCGCTGAAGCTCTCGAACTTCAGCCCGATGGCCTTGACGCTGCTGAGATCGCTGATCCCAGCCAGCGGAAGGGAAATCGTCTGGAAGCCGCTGGAATCCACATCGACCGGTCCGCTGTCCGCCCACGCCCAGCTTGCTCCCGTCTTCACGTACAACCTGGCTTTGGCCGTGCCGCCGGCCAGCTTCACCTGTGCGCTCAGCGTATCCACCGCACTCAGATCGATGTTCTCGAACTTGACGAGCTCGAAGTCGCTGCCCGCCAGCGAGAAGGAGGCCGCAAGAGCATGCGCTCCTTCGGCATAAGCATCCGCCGTAACGGACGCGGTGCCCGCGCCTGCGTTATTCACGTCCACGGTCCAGCCCTGTGCATCGCTCTCGAATCCGTACAGCAGTCCCGGCTGCGCAGGCATGCTGCCCGGGCCGGTTCCGCCGTTTGGCACGCCGCCCGTTCCGTCGTTATAAGCCTGGATGTCGTCGAAATACAGCGTTCCGGCGGTCCCTGCCGTGCCCTCCGCCTTGTTCACATAGATGCCGAAGGAGCGGATGTCCTTGAGGTTCTCCTTGGTCATGACCTTCCCCGCATTGGCGGTATCCCATGGAGCCGGCGTGAACTGGCTGAACGGAATCTCCACCACACCGGCCGCCGTTCCGGCCAGCGACGGATAAGCCTCGAACGAGATACCGCTCGCATTCACCTGAAGAACCAGCTTCTGGCCGCTGCCGTCCGGCGCCAGCCAGAGCTTCAGCTTGTTGGCCTCGGACCAGTCCGCGTTGTTCATGTTCTTGACTTCTCCGGTATAGCCTTGGCCGCCAACGTTGTAATCGAACCTCAGGCCGTATTTGCCCCCGTACTTGTGATCCGGATCCAGCGTGATCGTATTCAGATCTCCCGCCGGGCTGTATGCCGCGTCCAGCAGTTCATTGCTGCCCTTGTACAGGTCGAAGGTATCGACGACCAGCGGATCGGGATTGCCCTGCACATCACTCACGAACACCTGGATCGTCTGGGACAGCACTTGGCCGTTCTTCGCATAAGACTTCACGGTCAGCGTCGTGCCCGACTCATCGAGGGCTGCGCCCGGCGTCCAATCCGCCGTATAGTAGAAGCCCTCCGCGTCGAGCGTCATCGGATGCTCCGCCGGGTCGCTTCCGATGCTGTACGTCATCTTCTTCACCTTCTGGTTCACCGCGTGGGCCCGGATCGTCGTCGGCTTCGTCGTCGGCACCGTCTGGTTCGCCGTCGGGGAGGCGATGTGCATGAACGGCTGTTCCTTGACGGCCAGCACCTTCCTGCTGTACGGCTTGCCCGCCCGGACTTCATCGCTGAAGGAGGTGAAGGCATCGTTGTAGTAGTTCACGAAGTCCGGCAGGAGCTCGTGATCGCCGAGTCCGTTCGGTGCATTCCGGTAAGGTACGAAGATGGAATCCGTGTTGAAGTTCGCCCATGTCAGCATGTAGGCCATCCGCTTCGCATCCGGATCGGACTTCAGCGCCGCAGCCAGCTTCGTGAAGAACTGCAGATCCTTCGTCCCCGTCGGCTTCACACTCGAGTAGCCGAACTCGGTGAACGCCGCGATCTTCCCCTTGCTGTCCGCCAGGCGCGAGATCAGCTTGGCATCGTTCACGACCGTATCGAACCAGCCTTGGCTTGTTCCGTCATAGTACGTATCGAAGCCGAGAATATCGACATAATCGTCGCCCGGATAAGTCTCCAGGAACGAAGCCTCCGTATTGTTGAACGGACTGCCCGGCGAGAAAGCATAGAGGAAGTTATGGACGCCCTTCTTGTCGCGCAGGTATTCCACGGTGTAACGGTAGATCTCGATATACTGGTCCTTCGTGCGGTAAGGCGCCCCCACCAGAACCAGCCGCCGTTCTGCTCGTGGAACGGACGGAAGATGACCGGGATCGCCTTCCCGTTGTCGTCCTTCAGGTGGTTCGCAAAGTCGGCGATGGTATCAAGGAACTGGTTGAACTCCGCATGCTTGTCTCCACCCGGCAGGATGTGCGAGAGCACATTGCCCTTCGTGTCGTAGAAGGTGCCGCCCGTGACGAAGTTGGGCATGTGGGAGCTCAGCGCAAGCACGCCGCCTTCCTTATAAGCCGACTTCATTACGGCGATCAGGGCGTCCCGGTTCTGCTCCTTCGATGCGCCTGCGATCCCCGGCTTCTCATGGCCTTCCAGGCTCAGCGTATCCCAGCCGAACATTCCCGGCAGATCACCTACCGAATTCTGCACCTCGGACTGCGTGCCGTCCTTGACCGTGATCGAGAGGCCCTCCGTCGTCGCGTGCTGGTGCCCGAACAGAATCTCCCGGCCCCGGATGTCCTGCAGGTAAGCGAACAGGGCACGGGTCTCCGCCGTCGCATCCTTGTCGGCCAGGTTCTCCACGCGGACATGCGCCTTCCTTGAGGCTTCTCCCTTCCCCGGTCCCCAGGAAGCTCCGTCCCCCGATTCATGATGCGCCTGCGCCCTCACCGGTCCAGCCTGATCTGAAGCGAGCACCGGAGAGACCGGAGCCGCCAGAAGGGCCAGCGATACCATGCTGCTCATCCATTTGATTTTCTTCGTCATCCCATTCACCTTTTCTTTCGCGTATTGTGTCGAGTCAGGGTGAAGCGTTGTCACTTCAGGCGGATCCGCAGCCTGCATCACCTCCATAACGGGATACAGCCGGTCCGCAGTCCCCCATGCATCCCTTTCTTGACCTGCGGCCCTGCGGGCGGGCTCCCCCGTGGGAAGCCCTGCCCTCTTACGATTTGACCGCCCCGTCCGTAACCCCCGAGATAATGAACCTCTGCGCCGCGAGATAGATGATCAGCGTAGGCAGCAGAACCGCGATGATCCCGGCTGACAGCACATTCCACTGCGACATGCGGTCCTGTGTGAAGAGCATGAGGCCGCTGGTGATCGTGGACAGCTTCGAGGAAGGCATATACACCGTCGGAATAAAGAAATCGTTATAGATGCCGACCACCTTCAGGATGGAGATCGTGGCGATCGCCGGCCGCATCAGCGGCAGGATTACCGACCAGTAGACCCGGAAGTAGGAAGCCCCCTCCACCCTAGCGCTCTGATCGAGCTCCGTCGGGATTTTGTACATAAACTGCATGAACATGTAAATATCGAGCACGCCCGCGGCCGAATACAGCAGCAGCCCGGCATACAGGGTGTTGTAGAGCGCAAGGCTCTTGATCACCGTGAAGGTGGCGATGGCCGTCGTGGTGGTCGGCAGCACGGCCGCGAAGACATACAGGCCCAGGATCAGCTTGCGGCCGCGGAACTTGAAGCGCGTGACGACATAAGCGACCATCGTTCCCATGAAAATGCTCGTAATGAGGGAGACGACGATCAGGATGCCGACATTCTGGAAGCCGAGCAGCATTTTTCCCCGTTTCCAGTACACCTTGAAGTTGTCGAAGTTCAGAAAGCTCTGCGGCAGATCCCAGACCTGCGAATACATATACTCCTGGTTGGATTTGAACGAGACCAGGAAGACGATCAGGATCGGCGCGATCACCAGGATCACGAAGCCGAGCAGCAGCGCATAATTCAGCAGGCGGAGCAGGGGATGATTCACCACCAGCCCCGATTCCATCGATCGATGTTTCCTCATCCTTCTTCCCCTCCTCCGCGGATGACCAGATTCTGGATCAGCAGCACGACCAGCACGATGGCCAGCAGGAAGACCCCGAGCGCGGACGCCAATCCGAAGTTGTGAAAGTTAAACGCCGTATAATAAGCCATGGAGGCGAAGGTCTGGGTGCGGTCGCCCGGACCGCCCTTCGTCATGATGAACGGCTGGAAGAACGCCTGCAGGGCCCCGTTCAAGCTCAGGAAGAGGTTGATCTGCACGACGAGCTTCATGCTCGGAACCGTAATGAAGCGGACCTTGTGCAGGAAGTTGGCGCCGTCGATGCTCGCCGATTCGTACAGATCCTTCGGAATCGACTGCAGGGCTCCGAGGAAGATCACCATGGCCAGCCCCGTATTCTGCCACAGTCCCATGAAAGCCAGCGACATGTTCGCCCACCAGCTGTTCCCGAGGAAGCGGACCGCATACTCCTCGAGTCCGATACCGCGCAGCAGAATATTGACCGGACCGTCTTCGAAGTTGTACATATAGCTGAACATATACGCGACCGCCACGCCGTTCAGGATATAGGGCATGAACAGGAAGGAGCGGAAGAACCGCTTGCCCCGGATATTCGAATCGAGCAGGATCGCAAAATACAGGCCGAGGAACGTCTGGATCACCGAGATGATCACATAAGCCATGTTATTAATGAGCGTCTTCCAGGCCATGTTCTCCCGGAGAATCGTCTTGTAATTGTCGAGCCCCACATAGTTGTACGCCGGCTTCATGCCGTCCCAGTCCGTCAGACTCATCTGGAACAGTTTCAGGGCCGGATAATATGAGAATACAAGCAGGATGATCAAAGGAAGGGCCAGAAAAAGCCCGATGGTCCATCTTCTTTCCCAAATGTCATTCGTACTCTGCAGCATGGCCTCTCCGCCTTTCTCTGATCTTTGGGCATGGGAAAGAGAGCCGGCTCGTCATACGCCCTGCCGGCCCGCCTCCCCACATTTTACTTGCCAAGCGCCTTGCGTGCTTCCGCCCACTTCTTGTTGTACTTGTCGATGACTTCCTGCGGATTCTCCGCCAGCACATACTCCTGGGCAGCCTTCTTCGCATCGATCTGCGCCTTGTTGATGAGCTCCTGGTATTCCGGCACATGCGCTTCCCACTCCACAATCGGCAGATTGTAAGAGAGCAGCTCCTTCAGGAAAGGCTCATCGGCCTTGTAATCCTTGTTCGGCGGAATCATCCCCGCCTTCTTCGGCATATAGCCGTTATCCCACATGAACTTCAGGAACGCCTTGGCCGCCTCCGGGGACTTCGAGTTCTTCGTCACCCCGTACATGTAGTCCGCCGAGCCGACAAGCGCCTTCGCCCCCGGCACCGGGAACATCCCGATGTCCTCCGGCTTGCCGCCGTTCTGCTCGATCTGGGCCGGCAGCCAGGTGCCGAGATAGGTCATCCCGATCTTGCCTTGGGCGAGATCGCGCTTGGACGCGTCCCAGTTCGTGGACATGAGGTCCTTCTCGAGGTACCCTTTGTCCGCCAGCGTCTTCAGGAACTGAATCCCCTCGAGGAGGGAGCCCGGTTCTTTGGCGAAAAGGTCTTTGCTGATGAGCGTGTTCTGGTAGTTCTTCGAGCCGGTCATGTCATTGGAGTACGCCCCGTCCGCGTAGTTGCCGAGCGGCCAGCCGTCCTTGAAGTTCGAGGCGACCGGCGTGATGCCCTTCGCCTTCAGCTTCTCGGCCGCGGCGAGGAACTCCTCCATCGTCTTCGGCGCCTGCTCGATCCCTGCCGCGCGGAAGGCCGCCTTGCTGTAGACGAAGCCCTGGTAGTTCAATCCGATGGAAAGCGTATACAAGTGGTTGTCAGGACCCGCGCCGTTCTCGTAGTACCAGAGGTTCTCCTTGGTATAACCGAGGTCGTCGATCGGCACGAAGTACGTCGGATAATCCTTCCGGGTCATCCCGAGTCCGCTGGGTACGAACATAATGTCCGGCAGCTCGTTCGCGGCGATCTGCGTCTTGAGCACGTCATCGCCCTTGCTCGATTCCACGGTGATCTTCACGCCCGGATTCTTGGCCATGAATTCTTCAGCGATGTCGGTCAGAGCCGTATCCGCGAGATCGGTCCGGTGGGTCAGGAACGTGATGTCCCCTTTTAGTCCCCCCCGCATCCGGAGCGGCACTGCCGCCGGCAGACTCGGGACCTCCGGAAGAGCAGGCAGCAAGCAGGGATGCGGCCGCAAAGGCAGCAGCCAGAATGGCAGTCGAACGTTTCAAACGAAGTTCCCCCTCAACCGTTTTGTTTGTTATGTTTGTTTCTTTGTTATTATCATAACGGATCGGAGCGGCCCGGAACATGACAGGAATAAAGATTTCTTTGCACTTCTACAGGTGCTCGGGTGTATCTTTTTGCGCTCCGTTATGCTTCGCATAAAGGTCGCTGTCAAAAAGATACACCCTCGCTGGCTAAAAAAACAAAAAACCTTTAAAACCTTTAAAACCTTTAAAACCTTTATAAAATCAAACTGACGGGCTCGGGCATATCGTTTGGGGCTCCGTTATGCTTCGCATAAAGGTCGCAGCCCAAAAGATACAACCCTCGCTGGCAATACTAAACCAAACCCAAACTGACGGCTCACAGATGGGCAGGCAGGAGGACGCCTGCCTCCTCCTCCTTGATCGGGATGCATACGAAGATGTTGGTTCCCACTTCCGGCGTGCTGATGATCTCGAGTCCGTACGCTTCCCCGTAGAACAGCTGGATCCGCTTGTTGACATTGTGAAGACCGATACTGACCGCCCCCTCCTCCGGATGCCGGAACGACCGGTTGAGTGCCGCGGACTGCGCCTCCGGCATCCCTCTTCCGTTGTCACAGACCTCGAAGATCAGGTTATCGCCGTCACTGTAGCCCCGTACCTCAACCAATCCGCCGCTGGACCGGTTTGTGATGCCATGCAGGATCGCATTCTCCACGAGCGGCTGAAGGACGACCTTCAGCATCCGCAGCTCCATGATCTCCGGGCGGATATCCAGTTCGATGGAGAACACATCCTCGAAGCGGATCTTCTGCAGCAGCATGTACTGCTCGAGATGATAGATCTCCTCCCTGACGGTGACGAGGTCGCCGGTGCGGTTAATGCCGTACCGCAGAATCTCCCCGAGGGAGAAGGCCATATCCGCCGCATCCGGAGCCTGCCTCGATTCGGCCACCATCCGGATGGATTCCAGCGTGTTGTACAGAAAATGCGGATTGATCTGCATCTTGAGCATCTGGAGCTCCATCTCTTTTTGCGATATCTTCTCCCGGGACACCTCGTGAATCAGATGCTCGATGCGTCCCGACATCTGGTTGAACGTGCGGGCCAGCTGCCCGATCTCGTCCTCCTGCTGCAGGATGATTTCCTTGTTGAACTCCCCGTCCTCCACCCGCTTCATCAGGCGGATCAGCTTGTGCACCGGCTTGACGATGCTCCGCGAGAACAGCACCGTGAAGACGATCATGAGCAGCAGCAGCGACAGGGTCGTAAGGAACGTGGTCATTGCCATGTGATTCATGTTCTTGTACAATGCTTTCAGCGGAATGAGGTTGACGACCTTCCAGCCTGTCCGCTCCGATACCGCGTAACTGAAGAGATAATCGGTGCCGTCCAGCGTAATCCGGTTGGAGGGGTCCCCCGGGTGCGCGTCGAGCTTGGAGCGGATCTCCTCCCGGGCCGGCTGCCCGATCTGTGACGGGTCCCTGTCGGCCAGAATCCGGTTGTGGTCGTCGAGCAGGAACACCCGGTTGCCCTCGACACTGCGCATCTCCTCCGCCAGCTTCAGCAGGTCCTCCACAGAGCCGGCCACCATGACGACGCCGATAGTCTCGGAGGTTTCCAGCTTGTAGATGCCCCGGGCCACGCCGAAGACATAGTACGGCTTGGAGGGGTGCGTCGAGTTGGCCACCGGATAGGTCGGCATCTTGACGACCTGCTTGTAATCCTGAAGGGCGGCGTCGAACGCTTCCCGGACGGCGGAATCCTGGATCGACACGCTCGACCATTTGCCGTCGATGTACAGCAGCCCTATGCCCCTGCGGTTGAACAGCGCAAGCGATTCGATATTGTCGTTCACCGTCATATACTTGTTGGCCTCGCCCGTGAAGGCGCTGCGCATTTGAATATCGAACCGCCCGGTGCTGTTCGATTCATCGACGTAGCTGAACAGGGCGGAATGCTCCCCCTGCTCCCAGATCAGGGGCACCTTGGACATGGCGGTCAGCCCGTCCATATTCTCGTCGATCTTGCTCACCGTCTGGGTATTGAGCCGCCGGATCACCTCCAGCGTATCCTTCTCCTTGTCCTTCCTGAAGTTCGAATAGGTCAGCCAGGACAGGGCGATCATGATGACGAACACGAACAGAAACCCGGCATACAGCTTCGCCGCGATCGGCAGATTGCGGAAGTGTAACCGCTTTATTTTCATCGTAACTCAGCCCCCTTTTTCTTGCTTAGTGCTTATAACGGCAGCCGTCCGCCCTCGCCGCCGGTCGGCATCACACCGGTTGCCTGTCCACAGCCTTGCCCAAACCTGCAGGAACGGAGGTATCCATGCCATGCTGAACATTGTAATTGCCGACGACGACAAAACGATCCGCGAGGGTATCGGCACCATCATCCGCTCCCTCGGGCGCGGCTATGGGATCGACACGACCGCCTCGGACGGCCAAGCGGCCCTTGAACGGGTTATCGCCTTGAAGCCGGATGTGCTGATCACGGACATCAAGATGCCGGTGATGGACGGCATCCAATTGGTCCATACGATATCGGGGATGGGGCTTCCTGTCAAGATGATCGTGCTCAGCGGATATGACGAATTCGAGTATGTGAAGGAAAGCCTGAAAGCGGGAGTACGCGACTACCTGCTCAAGCCGCTGAACAAGCGGGACCTGATCAAGCTGCTCGACCGGCTGGAAGCGGCCAAGGGGGTCGAGCTGCTGCTCGCCGAGCAGCAGGAGAAGCTGAAGCGGCGCGTGGAGGAGAGCCGCTTCCTGCGCCGGGAGCGGCTGCTCTGGGACCTGATCGTGAACCGGGTACGGCCGGCCGCCACATTCGGTGAACGGGTATCGGAGTTCGGGCTCGACCGTGTGTCCTCCTTCATCCTGGCTATCGTCCGGATCGAAGACCCGGCGGAGCCTCCTGCCGCCTTCGATTGGGGGACCTGGCTTCAAGAGCTGAGCGAGGAGGTGAGGTGGCTTGAGGAGAGCCTGTTCAGTATACAGAACGGGCAGCTGACCCTGCTCCTGCCCTGCCCGGCGGAAGCGGACGGGACGGACGGAGACCAGGCCCCGGATCCCGCCCCGTTCATCTGGCTGACCTCCCGCATGCGGGAGTGTGCCGAAGGGGCATTCACGGCGGGCATCAGCCGCCCCATCCCGTCGCTGACCGACGTACCGCAGGCCTACCGGCAGGCTGCCGAGTGCCTCCGGCAGGCTTTCTATGACGGGCCGGGCCGCGTATATGTATTCGACCGCGAACGGACGGTCTTCCCTCCCGTTCGCGACGCGGAGTGGGCGGCGCCCGCCCAGCAGATCCTCCAGGCGGTCGAAGCCTTCGACGCGGACAAGGCCTGCGGGCAGCTCGACTCGCTCCTCTCCGCCCTGATCGCGCAGCGGGTCGATCCCGCACAGCTTGCGGGCGTTTGCTCGAAGCTGGTCCGCAGGGTGTATGCCCGCTTCGAGGAAGCCGAGAGGATCGCGGAAGCGGACGCGGAGGCGAGCGTGCTCCGGGTGATCGAGGATGCCCCCGCCGCCCAGGTGCTGCAGGAGCGGCTCTGCGGCGCCCTGCACCGGCTCGTTCTGGAGATGCAGGCTCACCATGCGAAGAAGGACAGCCCCGTCATCGCTTCCGCCAAGGAGTACATCCGGAAGAATTACGCGCAGAATATCAACCTGCAGACCGTGGCGGCCCAAGTGCATCTCAACCCGAACTACTTCAGCAATGTGTTCAAGCAGGAGACGGGAATGAACTTCCTCGAATACCTGCTTGACATCCGGATCGCAGCGGCCAAGAAGCTGCTGGAGGAGCCGGACGTCAAGGTATACGAGGTCGGTTACCTGGTCGGCTACGACAATCCGAGTTCGTTCAACCGCGCTTTCAAGAATGTCACGGGGCTGACTCCGAGCGAATACCGGAAGATCGGGTATTCCCGCACCGAAGCATGAACCTCCGTCAGGACGCGTTCATGCTTCGGCTGCACCGTCATTTTGGGGCCCAATGCATACAGTACAGCGGAAGCCCGCCCAGGCTGGCTTCGGCGGACAGGACAAACCCCAAAGAGACGTACCAGTCCACATTCCTCCGGTTCTCCGTATCCAGTGCCGCCCCCTGCGAGCCGGCATGGGCATGAACCCGGCCGAACAAATCGAGCAGCAGGGCCCGGCCTATCCCTTTGCCCTGGGCGGAAGGATCTACCCCCAGCATGGCCAGGTAATGATGGGCTGTAACCGGGGCTGCATTCCGGGTAACGCGCATATAAGCATTAAGCTGACCCAGGGACCTCAGCGGCAGCCGGAAGAGCAGCGGCAGCAGGAGCCCGGCCAGCTTGACGTTCTGCCTCATCCCGCTTCGGCTGGTGCGAGGCGGCTCCGCCAGATAGGCACCGGCCAATCTGCCGTTTTCGAAGTATCCCCGCATGTCCTCCCCCTGAAGCAATGCCTTCTTGAACACCAACGTGAGGAAGAGCCTCACCCGCTTTGCTGCGAACCTGTCGCTCTTGGACGGTCCGAAGAGATGCAGGAACAAAGGATCGTCGGCGAACGCCCTGCCCATGACCGCAGCGAAGGACTCTTGATCCGCTGAGGTTAACGGGGCGATCCGGCCCCCCGGCTTCATTCTCCCTCACCTGCTCCACGGCCGGCATGGCCGTAATGATCCACAGCGAAGCTGTAAAGAACCTTCAGCAGGAACAAGAGACCAACCGTCATCATGAAGGGCGAGTCGAAGGGCAGCAGCGTAACGAAGCCAAGCCCCAGGGTGAGCAGCACGCCGGCGGCAAAGTGCTGGGAAGGCCGTCCCGTAAGGCCGCTGACCACGGCTTCCCCCAGGATGCTCATCACCCACACGCAGAGTGCAGGCCCCAGGTCGGCATGCAGCAGAACCGCAATCAGCACGATATGAAGATGTACCGCCAGAAAGATGATCCGCTTCCTCGGATGATTCGCATAATACCCGCTGGTGGACCTGGTGAAGTTCGCCATGCATCCTGTAACAATATCCCAAACCAGCAGCATGGTAATCACGCTGCCCCAGACCGGACGTCCCTCCCCAAACTCGGGAAACCGTACGCCAAATGCTGCGGTGAACAGTGCTCCGCACACCAGCATGGCCAGCAGGGTTCCGCGTGTAGGCCCTGTTCCCAACAGATCATGCATAAACGCCGGTACCCTAAGCCTCTTGCTCCTGCTCCCCTTCATGTTCAACCCACTCCCTTTTCATGTGTCGGAATATCAAGGACTGGCTTCCAAAGTTTTATACTTGTGCACAGAATTAACTACATAATTCATAATACGCAGGGGACTGGCAGTCTGGCAATACTTTTGTAGTCATCCGGTTGAAACACTCCAAAATTACAATTACACTAATACATGGGGTGAACCTATGAACGGATTCGAACGCCGCAAACAGGCCAAAATCAATCAGATTCTTGCCGTCGCCGGGGAGCTCTTCCTTCGGCACGGCTGCGGGAAGGTCAGCGTGAATGAGATCGCCGCCGCGGCGCATGTCTCTCCGGCGACCATCTACAATTACTTTGGAACCAAAGAAGGACTGTACGCCGAAACATTGACCCGGTCCATGAAGGAGCAGCTCGAGCGATGTGAAGCTATCCTCCGCTCCCCCATTCCTTTTCCCGAGAAAACAAAGGAGATCATCCGTCTGGAAGCTGCCAGCCTCCAATGGCTCACGGCAGAGCTCGTGCACAACGCTTCCTCCGAGACTATGCAGGCGGTCGAGTTGTTCGGCAGTCAAAAGGTGACCGGCTTCTACAGGAGCTTCGTCCTGCTCGGCAAGCAGGAGGGATACATCGATGGGGACCTGTCCGACGAGATGGCGATAAAGTACTTCCGCATGTTCCAAGACGTGCTCGTCCGCTCGTGGACCTCCTCTGAGCAGGAAGCCGGCATACCGGATCTGGACGCCTGGCTGCAGCTGTTCTTCTATGGACTCGCCGGTTCGTCCGGTACGACACACCAAAAAGGCTGATCCTCCGGACCAGCCTCACTTCGTCTAGATCGTAACAATGACATTGCCTTTCTTGCGCCCGGATTCCACATACCTGTGGGCCTCGGGAATGTCCTTCAGCGTATACCGTCTGTCGATGACCGCCCGGATGCGGCCCTGTTCCGTAAGCTCTTTGAGCAGCAGGACATCCTCCTGGCGCTCCTTCGCAATGCCTTGGCCGTCTACGGTCAAGTAGCTCCCGCCCGAGGCAAGCGCCCGCAGGCTCTTCGATTTGGGAAGCTTGCCTACGGCATCGAAGATGATATCATAGCGCTCCGGTCTCTCCGTGAAATCATCCCGGGTATAGTCAATCCACCTCTCGGCCCCCAGGGACTTTACGAGCTCCGCCCCCGCTGCACTGCATACGGCGGTCACTTCGGCTCCGAAGTGCTTCGCCAGCTGTACCGCGGACGTCCCCACCGCCCCGGATGCGCCGTAGATCAGCACCTTATGTCCGCTCCGCAGGTTCCCTTTCCGGAAAAAATGCAGTGCCGTCGTGCCCCCGAACAAAATGGCCGCGGCATCCTCATGGGTCACATTGTCCGGTTGTAAAGCTACCCGGCTGTCCTCCCGCAGGCAGGTGTACTCCGCGTAGCCACCGAATCTCATCCCGGTTAAAGCAAAGACGCGGTCCCCCGGCTTGAAGCGCGTCACCTCTTTGCCTACCGCTTCCACGACTCCCGCCAGCTCCACCCCAAGGATCGGATTTCTTGGCCTGGTGAGGCCTAACACAAGCCGCATCGGGATCCACATCAGCAGCGGGCTGTTGAAGGTGCGGACCCGGATATCTCCGGACGTTACGGCGGCCGCATGGATTCTGACGAGCAGTTCCTTGGCCTTGGGCGCCGGCTTGGCAACCTCCCGCAGCTCCAGCACATCGGGGGATCCGTATTGTGTGCATACCATCGCTTTCATGAGCTTCCTCCTCAGGCGGAGATATGCAATGAGTATAGCCTCGAACCGGCAGCGGAGGATAGATACTTAAGTATGGTTTTGTTTTGGGGTACTGCCGCGATTCCTCCGAGAGGAGTCAGCTCTGGACCAGCCCCAGCCTGCGGGCGCGGGCCACCGCTTCCGTTCGTCTTTGGACCCCCAGCTTGTCAAAAATATGGCGGTTATGCCCCTTCACGGTACTGAGTGCGAGGAACAAACGCTCGCCGATCTCCTGATTGGAGAGTCCCTGGGCAATGAGCTGCAGCACTTCGAGCTCCCTCTCGCTCAAGGGTTCGATCAGCCGCTCGTCGGGGTGGAGCGGTGCCGGCGCCGTTCTTTCTCCGCGCTCCTCCGGCTGGAACGCCTCCAGCAGCCGGCCTGTATATGCCGGCAGTACACCTTGAGCTGCAGCCTTGGACAGCAGCCTCTGTACTGGGGCGCCCTCATCCACAAAAAGCCGGATGAAGCCCGCCGGCACAGCTGCCGTCAGCACTTCGGCAAGCAGCCGGAGGGCCTTGGCCTCCTGTCCGCAGGCATAGAGGGCAGCCGCCTGCAGGAGCATGGCCTTCAGCCGCTCATCCGCCAGGCCCTCCGCCTCCGCCTTCTCCCTCAGCGGTTCCACCACCGACAGGGCGGCGGCAGGATCTCCCTGCGCCAGATGAACCCGGGCCTCAGAGAGAGGCAGCCCGTGCTTCCGCGCGAGCTCGGCGGCCGCCTCCGCCCGGCCCTGCTGCAGCAGCACCCTCACCTGTGCCCCGGCAATCGAGGGAAGCTGACTCCCGAATTGGAGTTCGCGGGCCTCGCCCTCCGCCTGAGCCAGAATGGCTGCCGCAGCGCTCACTCCCCCCGTGCCAGCATCAAGCCGGCCAGGAAGACCTCGCCGGCCACGGCTCTGTCCGTCTGCTGGAGCATGCGTGCCAGGCGGATCGCCTGCCCGGCGTGCGCCTCCGCGGCCTCCAGGTCATTGCGCTGGTACGAGATTCGTGCCAGACCCAGATGGGCTTCGCAGGCCGACGGCAGCGGCGGGTCTCCCGCCCATACCAGCACCTGACGGTACGTCTCAGCCGCCGCGTCCAGCCGATTGTCCGCTTCCTGGATCAACCCCAGGCCGAGGGCTGCCATGACGGTAATCGTGACATGCCCGATCCTCCGGGAGACGGACAAGGCTTCGGTGTAAGCTTCGGCTGCCGCGGTGCGGTTCCCCTGAAGCTGGTAAGCACAGCCGAGCGTCCAGGCGGAAGCCGTACGGACCGGCAGATTGTCCTCGTGCAGGTATTCAAGCGCACGGAGCGACTGCGCCAGGACGATATCTCCCTGATGCCGGCTGACCGCCAGGGCGGCGCGGATGGAGGCGATATGCCCGATGAGATCCCGGGTACGGCCGTCCTGCTCCGCGCCCCGGAGGGCCCGCTCGGCCGCCTGGAGCTTCGGCTCCACACCGGATATGCGGCCCGTCAGCAGATCGGCTGAAGCGTAAATCACCCAGAGCGAGGGCCTAGGGTCGAGCTCCTCCGGCGGGAGGGAATCGAGCCACTGGATGACCGGTGCCGCCCCCCCGCGGAACAGCAGGGGCATCCCCCTGCCCTCGACCAGGCGGGCGGCACGATCTACGTCATGAGCGGCAGCCGCATGCTGCAGCGCTTCCAGCTCCAGCCCTTCGGCTTCATACCATGCGCTGGCCCGGATGTGAAGCTCAGCCGCCGCCTTGTCTGCGCCGCTGCCTGCAAATACCCCCAAGCTTCGCTGCAGCCGCTCCCGCAGAAGCTCCGCGAAGAGATGGTGATAGCGGTACCACCGCCTTTCCTGATCCAGCGGGACGAGGAACAGGTTGGCCCGCTCGAGCCTCTCCAGCGTTTCCTGCCCGGAGACGGCAGTCGCGTGGGATTCTCCGGCAGCCCCCCGCATCACGGCGTCACAGAGCGGGCCGCACATCCGGTCCAGGATGGAAGTACGCAGCAGAAAAGCCTGGGTCTCTTCGGGCTGCCTGTGCAGAACCTCTTCCACCAGGTAGTCAAGGATATAGCGGTGACTGCCCGTGAAGGATTGAATGAAGCCGGCGGCGTCCTGCTGTCCCTGCAGCGAGATCCCGGCCAGCTGCAGGCCGGCCGCCCAGCCTTCGGTGCGGGCTTCCAGCCCGGCAATGTCGGCTGATGAGAGGCTCAGCCCCATGACCCGGTTGAGCAGGTCGCCGGCTTCGGTGAGCGTAAACCGCAGATCAGCCGCCTGCAGCTCCGTGATCTGGTCCCGGACGCGCAGACGAGAAAGCGGCAGGTCCGGTATCTCCCGGGTCGCGAGGACCAGGTGCATCTGCGGCGGCAGGTGATCCAGCAGGAAGGCGAGCAGATCGGTCGCCGGCTTGGCATGGATCGCATGGTAGTCGTCAAGCACGAGGAGTAACGGGTCGGCCGCTGCGGCAATGTCATTCAACCAGATCGTCAGCAGCGATTCGATGGGCGGCGGCTGCGGAGAGCGGAGCGCCTGCAGCACGCCCTCGCCGAGCTTCGCCTCTACCGTCTGCACCGCAGCGGTGAGGTAGGCCAGGAAGCGTGCCGGATCATTCTCCCCTTCGTCCAGGGACAGCCACGCCGCCGGCCGGCCGCAGGCGGAGGCCCATTCGCTGACCAGCGTCGTCTTGCCGCTGCCCGCCGGAGCCGCGACCAGAGTCAGCTTCCGGTGCAGCCCTTCGTTCAGCCGCGCGATCAGACGGGAACGAAGCACCCGCTGGGGACGCGGCGGAGGAATGAACCATTTCGTCGAGAGGATCGGTACAGTCATCGGTACCTCCATTTCCGCGCCGTCAGCCGCGGCATGCATTCGAATTTGGGATGTATCATCGCCGCTGCTTACCAAAGCTCAATCCTGCAGATCCCAATCCGGATTCCAGACAATTTCCCACAAATGCCCGTCCGGGTCCAGGAAGTGTCCGGAATACCCTCCCCAGAACGCATCATGCGCAGGATCCGTTATTTCAGCTCCTGCCGCTTGAGCCAGCCCCATGATTCGATCCACTTCTTCCTTGCTCCCGACATTGTGACCTATCGTAAATTCGGAGGAGCTTCGCGGTGCCAAAGGCACCTTCGCCTCGTGGGCCAGATCCCTGCGATTCCAGATGGCGAGCTTCACACCCGCCTGCAAGTCAAAAAAAGCCACTGCCCCATGCTCGAATTCGTTCCCTATGATTCCTTGCGTCGGCAGGCCCAGCCCGTCCCGGTAGAAAGTCAGCGATCTTTCCAAATCATCGACTCCTAAGGTGAGTACAGAGATACGTGGTTTCATCAGGATTCCAACAGCCTCCTATTCATCTATTGACCTGGCGAGACGAAAGCCGAGATCATCAATCCGAAACGTAGGGTGACTTCGGCGCCTGCACGTCGCCCCGCAGCCCCTGGCCTCCTCGGCCCAGCTTCCGCCGCGGAACACCCGGTAGGAACCATAGACTTTGGCATCGTACACATCCCAGCACCATTCCCACACATTGCCCAGCATATCGTAGAGTCCCCATGCATTCGGCCGCTTTTGTCCCACTTCCCGGGCCCGGCCCCCGGAGTTCTCCTGATACCAGGCGATCTCCTCCAGCTCCCCGTACCGGTACCCGGCGGATCCCGCTTTACACGCATACTGCCATTCCGCTTCGGTAGGCAGACGGTAGCCATCCGCCCCCCGGTCCCAGAGAACGCTCTCCCCATCGCTGGTAAGCGAGTAGCATTCCTGAAGGCCCGACTGCCGGGACAGCAGATTGCAGCATAAGACGGCCTCCAGCCATGAGACATCCGCAGCCGGAACAAGCGCGTCTTCAAGAGCTGCGACGGTCTTCTTTGGCGGGACGATAGAATCATAGAATGCCCTTGTCACTGGAACCGGGGCGAGCCAAAATGAATCCACCGGAACCGTCCATGCGGTCTTGATGCGATCGTCCCTGAGCTGCACTTCCCCTGCGGGAATGTACACCATGGGATACTCACCTGTACGCAGCTGTGCGTTAGACACCTGTACTCCTCCCGTTTCCACTACTTCAACCTGCTTAACTTCTCGATGGCCTGCTCTTCGGTCGCCAGGAAGAAGATATCGTTTCCGTTGTTCGATTCATAGATGAAATCCCGCAGGCTCCGGCTCGTGTAGCCTGAGAAATCACCAACAATGGCAGCCTTCACATGATAGTTGACGAACTTCTGGAGAATTTCGCCGGCCAGGCGGGTTTTCAGATCAAAGAAGCTCTCGCTGAGCAGCGACTTGTAAATGACGAGCCGGTCACTGTCCGTTTCATAACGAACGGTTGCCATCAAATCCAGCGCTGCCTGCACATCCTCGATCAGAATCTCGCTCCCGCTGACAACGGCAATCGGATGTCCGCCTGTTTCTACTTTTTTTATTTTCAAAATGCCCACTCCTCGTTCGGGTATATCGTTTTGCGTTCCGCCCCACTTCGCACAAAGGCCAAAAACGATATATCCTCACTCAACATTAAGTTCCGCTAGGCTTCGACTAAAGACACTACGACCTACCCGCTTGACCGCTGGGAAGAGGTTAGCCTTCGAACATAATCTTCGCCGATGTACCGGTTATCTTCTCCATGGACCGGCGGAATCTTCGCCACCCGGAAGAAGCTGAGACCCACCACCATCGCCAGCAGTCCATAGGCGGCACTCTGGGAATCTTCTACAGCCATATGCCCCGTCATCCGGCCGTAGTCCATAATCCGGGTAATTCCCTTGAGGTCGGCCTGATAGCTCTCCGACACGACTTCCTGGAGCTTGGGGTCGATCGCGGCTTTGGAGAAAAACTGCAGGAAAAGCCTTGCCTGATCTTCAAACGGGATATACATGTTCTCCATGCCGTCCAGCTGCGAAACATTGATTTTCCGGTCTGCATCATCCCGGTATGGCGGCAGGATGTGATCCATCGTTACGCCGATCATTTCTCCGGCAGTCATGGTGCTTCGTAGTTCCGACTCGATCTTAAGTCCATAATAAGCCATAAAGGCCTTGAAAGCTTCGATCGTCAAATGATCTTTATTCTTGTAATAATAGGTGACGACTCCCTTGGAGCAGTCCGCATATTCGGCTACCTTATCGAGCGTCATGCCGTCGATGCCGTGCAGGCTGATGCAGGTTAGCGTGGCGTTGATGACCTCTGCGCGGCGCTTCGGTTCCATTCCTACTTTGGGCATGATTCACCTGACCTCAATCTTTTTATACTGTACAGTCGGAATAAAAAAATCTTACACCAGCATTTCCCAGTTTGTCAAACAAGACTTCGCAGAACGGCGCTTGAGCCATACCAAAAAACCACACCTTCAATGGTGTGGCTAATAGGTTCAAATTTAAGCCCGAAGCACCCGCTTTATGCATTACTTTCTTCCATCCGGCTGATATTCCGCAATGCATCATAGAATGAGTCCGGCTGATCCATCATAGTCATATGCCCGGCATCCGGAAGGATGACGATCCCTTTTCTTGGGGCTGCGATTTCTTCGAAATATTGTTGTGCGATGACAAAGGGGGCCTGCCAATCATTTCCCCCCAAAATATAATAGATGGGAACTTGATACACTGCCGGTTCTTCCCGGAGATTGAAGCTCCCTAGAAATTGATGAAGATAGGCATTTGCCTTGGCCAGGTTGAGAAACGAGGTAATATCGGAGAACCGGAAGATCGGGCTCTGGAATACGGTGAACCAAATCCCGATACCGATCTTTACCGCCAAATTATATTTTCCCTGAAGCTTTCGGACCTTTCCGCACTTTTTCAGAAACTCGCGGTTAAACACGATGTTTTCCCCGGGATATTCACCGATGGACTCCAGCTGTTTTAACGATCTCCGATCACCGGACAGCACAATCGCTTCTTTGACTTTTTGATATCCGACCCTCTCATTTTCGAGCATATTCACAACCTGCCCGACACCGACATAGTAGGCTGCGTCTTCGGGATGCTTTCGAATGAACAAGGAACCCAGAACGCTCCCCCATGAATGGCCTAGAATCACAAGCTGCCGCTTACTGTATTTGGCTTTCAAGTATTGAACGACTTCATACAAATCCTGGAGCAGCACATCCATCGTAGGAAACTGATCCGGATGCCTGGCCAGTGTCTTCCCTGCTCCGCGCTGATCCCAATGTACAACGGTGTAGATCTCCTCCCACTTATCCTGGAAAGTTCTGGTGAACAAAGATTCGACCGAGCCGGGACCTCCGTGCAAAAACAGCATAACGGGATTATCGCGGCGGGTTCCCAAGTGGTACAGGAATTGACTGATCCCATTAATCGGAACATATTCTTCAAGACAAATAGGCCTCTTGCCAATCCTCTTTTTCATTGGCCCACCCCGCTTTGGGATTGTTTTCTTCGTCTTGCGAATTCCTTTAACACCCTGGATTCCAGTTCCTCTTGATTGTCAACGGGCTCCAGTTTGCCTTTCTCTTCGAATCCATCCTGAGTTTCACCGTCAAACCGGTACATTTTCTTAAGCAAGACCCACAATTGCTCCAGTTCTTCCGTTGAAAACTCCGCAAACAGATCGGCGAAAAAATAGATTCCTTTTTCGGCCGCTTCCACCATAACTTGTCGGCCTGACACTGTAATCTGCACGTTGACTGCGCGTTTGTCCTTCAGGCTCGGCGTGATCCGAAGGTATCCCTTCTTCTCCAGGATCTCGACGATCTGCTTGACGCTCTGTTTGGTGGTTCCTAATTTTCGGGCGATATTGTTAAGTGTCGTTTCATCCTGCTGCAAATGGGCAATAGCCACCATCGTCATATACTGCCTGGAGGTCAAGCGCTGTAAGTAAGCATCTCCCTTGATCTGGATCTTATTGGCAAGCGAGAACAAAGTGGCATACGTCTGCTGCATCAAAAACAATTCCCGGTACGCATCCAAAATAACCCTCAGCACCTTTCTTTTAGACATGATATTGTCTATATAAAGAGTACCAAAGAAATGAAAATAAGTCAATATACTGTCTTTTAATAACCCTAACGAAAAAACCACGCCTGGGTCAGCGTGGCCGGGTTGGAAGAGTTTCTTTGCGGCGGGGCCGCTGCATGACACGGAGGCTGCTATTCAATGGCGCTGCCTTCATTGCCGGCGAGCATCTCCCCGGTTTCGAGCAGCGTCTTCATACCGGAAAGAACCATCGGCAGCCCGTTTTCAAGAATCTTAGCGGTGCTTGCCGCCTGCCCGAATTCATCGTGCACAACGGTGACGAGGGTCACGCCGTGAAGGTCGGGATGCGCTGCGATCTCCCACGTAATGCGCGAAGGGGTGTCGCTCTCCGTTCCGGGAAACGAAATGAATCTCCAGCTCATCACTAGCTTATTCGGGGGATCCATCTCGAGTAGGATCCCCTCCGCCTTCTTCTCTTCCCCATTCCATAGTTCGAACGGAGAGTCGATTTCCCAGGTCGACCGGATGGCGCAGTTGAACCAGAACTTCGAAGTTTTGGCCGGATCGGTGAGGGCCTGCCATACTTGTTCAGGCTTTGCTTTAATCGCTATCCGGTTTACCTGCCGGGGGCTGCTGTCCATATGCGTTTCACGCTCCAGTTCGTTTTGAAGAGAGGTTAGGCCGATTGCCCATGGCTCGGCGTACTTGCTCACCCATCTCTCATAAATTTGACGTATGGGCACCGCATTGAGATAATGCAGCTTTTCGCGCCCTGCTTTCCTCGTGGTGATGAGCCCGGCTTCTTCCAGCAGATTCAGATGCTTCATGACGCCGAATCTGGACATATCCAGCGGCGCGCAGAGATCGTTCAGCGTCCGCCCGTCTGAGGCATGAAGCAGATCCAAGAGCTTCCGGCGGCTGGGATCCGCGAGCGCCTTGAATATGTCGTTTTCCAATCGAAATCCCTCCTTCTGCACGAGTTCGAAAAAAACGGCTTTGCGGCCCTTGACACGTTACCAATTGGTAACGTATTATAAAAACATCACAAGTGACTTTATAGTCACATGTTAACACACACGGATCGGTTTGTCAGCCGGCGGCACGCAGATCCCTCAGCCAATTTGAAATGGAAAGGTGATGCCGAACATGAACGTAACCCTGATTGCAGGAAGCAACCGGACCAATGCAGCCAGCACATGCCTTCTCAGATCTATCGAGCGCCTCTTGAAAGCCCGTCAGATTTCGGTCAGGTTTGTCGATTTATCCGAGCTGCCGCTGCCGCTTTTTTCACCCGACAACCTGGAGCTTCATCCGAACGCTCAACTTCTATTGGAAGCCATTGCCGATGGGGATGGATTGATCCTGGCGACCCCCGAATACCATGGTTCCCTGTCAGGCACACTCAAAAACGCGTTGGATTACATCACCGCAGGCCAGGTTGCGGGCAAGGCCGTGCTATCCGTAAGCTCGGCGGGCGGTCCGCTCGGAGTTAGCTCGCTCTCGCACCTGCAGTCGATTGTCCGCAATTTGCATGGGATCAACTGCCCGGAATGGATTTCGATCGGAGCCGGCTCCCCTGCCTTTGGTCCCGACGGCTCCCTATCGGACGAGGGGATGCGCCAAAGTGTTCAGGATGCCGTCCACAGCTTCGTGGTGCTGACCGGGAAGCTTAAGGCAGCCCCCGCGGCAGTCAACTAATCGTGCGGGATCTTTTTTTTCGTCAATACGTTACCTTTTGGTAACATAATTATCACAGAAAATCTATAGAAGGAGCGATTTGCAATGAAAACCAGGGAACAAAAAAATGCCGAAACGGTGGCAGCCTTTATCGAGGAGCCTTCAAATCAAGGCCTGTTGGAGAAAACCGGTCAACTCTTTGTGCCGCACATCGCGGAGGCATTCACGGACCGGCGTTATTCCGTGGAGGAGATTCTGGCTGATGGAGAGAAGGTCATCGCGAGAATTGCCATGACGGCTGTGCATTCCGGCCATTTTGCAGGCCATGCTCCTACAGGCCGTACCGTAAAGGCAACGCAGTTCCGCGAATTCCGTGTTACGGACGGAACCATCACCGAACACTGGAGCTGGTTCGACACAGGCACGCTATTACCTCAAATTGCGAAAGGAGCTGTCTAACATGAAAACGATGGAAGAGCGAAACGTAGAAACGGTCCGTACATTTATTGAAGCATTTTGGAACCGGAGTGAATTCGAGTGTGTGGACCGTTTTCTGGCAACCGATTATCAGGAGCTCTCGTACCAATCCAAGGATGGCCTGAAGAAATTCGCAGCGACGATCCTGGAGGCCTTCCCCGATAAACGATACACCATAGAAGAGATGATGGGGCAAGGCGATATCGTACTCGTAAGAATGACAGTGAAAGGCACACATCAAGGCATCTTCTTCGGAACCGCGCCGCAGGGCAGGCGGATAGATGTCACTCTGTACCGTCGATATCGTGTTGTAGACGGAAGGATTACCGAGCATCGCGGCTGGATCGATATGGTGACCATGTGGCACCAAATTCGGGGCGAGTAGACCTCACCCGGCCAACCCGCAGCAAGAACACAAACGAAATCCCATGACTAAAGTATAACCTGACGCTCATCCTCTTGATTCTCGCCTTCTTACAAATAAAAAAGCACCGACCATCAAAGGTCGGTGCTTCTTGGTTATGGAGCCTAGGGGGATCGAACCCCTGACCTCATCGCTGCCAGCGATGCGCTCTCCCAGCTGAGCTAAGGCCCCGTGTATCTTGCTCGCTCACTCGCTTCGTCCGTGGCGACAAGAATGATAATACCACACAGGGTCAAAGCTTGTCAACAATCTTTCGATTCTTTTTTCGGGCCATACCTTACTTCAAGTTATCGCCGCCAACTTGGTGCTTGGAGAGCAGCTCATTGAGCTCCTTCATGAACATATTGATGTCCTTGAACTGCCGGTATACCGAGGCGAACCGGATGTACGCCACCTCATCGACCGGGTACAACTCGGTCATCACGATCTCCCCGATCTCGCGGCTGTCGACTTCGGCATGGGCCGTGTTGCGCACCTGCTTCTCGACCTCGGAGACGATCATCTCCAGCCTCTCGAGCGATACGGGACGCTTCTCGCAGGCACGGATGAGGCCCCGCAGCATCTTCTCCCGGGAGAACTCCTCACGGGATCCGTCCTTCTTAATAACGATCAACGGCGTCTCTTCCACCATCTCGAATGTCGTGAAGCGCTTCTGGCACTTCTCGCATTCCCTGCGGCGCCGTATGGATTTGTTCTCGTTCGCAGCCCGCGAATCCAGCACCTTGGTGCCGATGTAGTCACAATAAGGGCATTTCATCGCATAGCTTCCTTTCGGATAATTACCACAAGCTTCCGCTCATGAACTTCGGGCAACCGCCGCATAATAGTGTTACCAACGACAAGGAGGTGAACAGACATGGGTGCAGGACAATCCCGCAGCAGCAATGTATTGGTAGTGCCTCAAGCAAACGCAGCGTTGGATCAACTGAAATACGAAGTAGCTCAGGAACTGGGTATCGCCATTCCGCAAGACGGTTACTACGGTAACATGGCTACTCGTGATACTGGTGCTATCGGTGGTCACATTACTCGCCGCCTGGTACAAATCGCTGAGCAGTCGCTTGCCGGTCAATTCAAATAATAACACGTTTTAAAGAATAAGCAAGGAGTATCGGACGCTTCCCGGGAAGCCTTGTCCGGTACTCCTTTCCTTATTCCCGGAAGCGGCAGGAGGGCCTGCATCCGTTAAGGAAGCATCTTACCTCACCCTTCGCCATACAGCTTCTGGTATTTGTGATAATAATACAGCACCCTCTGTACATAGTGCCGGGTCTCGCCGTATGGAATGTTCTCCACACCTTCCATCGTGCCGTCCCATTCCTTCTCCTCGAGCCACCGGCTGACTTTGCCGTGGCCGGCATTATAGCCGGCCACAACGGCTACCATGTTGCCGGCGAACTGCTTCCTCATCCAGCTCAGGTACCACGCGCCCAGCTCGATGCTGATCTGGGGTTCGACGAGACGGTTCTTGTAGCCTTCCGGCAGTTCGGCCTTATCGATGATCCACCCTGACGTATCGGGCATGAGCTGCATCAGCCCGTAGGCGCCCTTGTTGGACTGCTCGTCCACCTTGTAGTTCGACTCCACCCGGATGACGGCGGCAATCAGATAAGGATCGAGTTCATATTTGGCTGCATTTTGGCGTATTTCCTCCTGATAGCGGATCGGATAGAGCATCCGCGAACTGCTGAGAAACAAGAAGAGGACAAAGGTGATCAGCAGGAGGGCAAACACCCTCTTTTTTCGCCAAAAGGTCATGAGAGTCCCCTCTCATCCCAGAACCGCTGCACCTGCAGCTCCGTCTCTTCCAGCGTGCCGGAATTGTCAATGAGGACATCGGCCAGACGCCGCTTCTCCTCGATATCCCACTGGGCCTGCAGCCTGCGGACTGCAGCCTCTTCATCGATACCGTCGCGCTTCATCAGACGCTGGAGCTGAACGGCCCTGGGCACATATACGACCATGACCTGCTCATACTGCTCCTGAAGCCCCGACTCGTACAGCAGCGGCACGTCCACGACGACCAGCTTGTCCGGATGCTGCGCCTCAAGGGTCCGCATCCGCTCCCGCATCGCCGCCCGGATGGGCGGATGCAGCAGCCCTTCGAGATCCTTCAGCGCCTCCGGATTGCCGAAGACGCGCTCGCCAAGCTTCTTGCGGTGCAGCGAGCCGTCCGGCAGCAGCAGATCCTCACCGAAGCGCGCGATCACCTGGGCGAGTACCGGAGTGCCGGGCATGACGACCTCCCGGGCAATCCGGTCCGCATCGACGAGCAGTGCACCCCGGCGGACGAGCATGTCGGCTACTGTACTTTTTCCGCAGGCGATCCCCCCGGTTAATCCGATATTCATGCGCATTCCCCTATGTGTAAGAAGTATGAAGTAGTGCTACAACAATTTCATGATGCCCATCACAATCAAAACAAATCCGGGCAGCACCGCAAGTTTGCGGATCCACGGCAGGCCGGCGTACCGGTATCCGATCCGCAGTCCGATGGCCAGGAAGGTCCCGCTGGCCAGGGCAATCACCGCCGCCGTAAGCCAAGGCGTGAATCCGAGCAGCGCAGCTCCCACCCCCGCCCCGAAGGCATCCAGCGACAGCGCCACGCCGAGCAGGGTGGCCTCATAGGCGGAGATGTTGCCGGAACGGTCCACATCCGCCGCCTGCGGCGTCCGCAGAATCTGGATCACAAGGCCGAACCGCTTGAGCTCGATGTACAGAATCTCCCTCGCCGATACGGGCGTTCCCGCCGCGGAAACCGCAGGCTTCTCCTCGCCGGAACCCGGATCCTCTTCGTCACGCTGTGTCATCATCTGCACCAGCGCCCAGATGCCGATTCCGATCATGATCAGCGCTCCGATCAGCTTTGCCCCTGACGGGTTCAGGAAGCCCCGGAGCAGAACGCCGAGCCCCATCGAAGCATAGATGATGCCTCCGGAGCAGGCTGCTATAATAACGATCGACAGAAGAGGAATGCGGATCCGGCGCAGGCCGTAGGTGACGCCGACCCCGAAACCGTCCAAAGAAACGGCCAGTGCAAGCAGCAGCAGTGAGATACCAGGCAGCATATCGTAATCCTCCCTCAAGGGTTGAATGACGCCTGAGGGGCTGTAGAATATCAAGCCCGAGCAGCATTAGGACGTCTCACCCTTACTATATGGGAGTCCTGGGCGGGGTGTGCATTCCCCGCGGGGCCTGCCTGGCTTATACGCTAACTGCGCATGCGTTTCATCTTCTGGCACTTCGGACACGTATGCGTGCCGCGGCCTCCGACCACCGTCTTCTCGATGGCGTGTCCGCAGTTCGGGCACGGTTCGGTTCTTGCGGCCGTACACGCGGAAGCTGTGCTGGAACATACCCATCTCCCCCTGGCCGTTGACGAACGACTTGATGGACGACCCGCCGGCCTCCACCGCATCGGTAAGCGTCTGGATGATGGCCTGGTGGAGCCGAATCATCTCCGCTTTCGTCAGCGTGTCCGCTTCCCGCTCAGGGTGAATGCCTGCCAGGAAGAGGGATTCATCCACATAAATATTCCCGATTCCGACGATATATTCCTGATTGAGCAGCAGCGGCTTGATCTTCGTCTTCCGGCCGGCGATCCGGCTGCGGAACGCTTCGAAGGTGAACGCCTCGTCCAGAGGCTCGAGCCCCAGCTTCTTCAGCGGCTTCTCCTCCAGGTCCCGCCCCCGTTCGTAGATATGCATCGTGCCGAACTGGCGCACATCCTTATACCGGAGCTCCGTGCCGTCCGTAAAATGAAACACGACATGCGTATGCAGCTCCAAAGGGTCATCCGCTTCATAAACCCCGTAGCGTCCTTCCATCCGCAGATGGGAGACGAGCGTGAAGCGGTCCGTATGGATGCGCAGGAATTTGCCCCTGCGCTCCACCTCCTGAATCGTCTCGCCTTCAAGAAGAGCCTTGAACGTCTCGATGTCATCCGGGTGCTGGATAATCCGCGCCAGGTGTACCGACACCCGCTCGATCGTCTTGCCGGCCACGAGGACGTTCAGCGTCCTGCGGACCGTTTCTACCTCCGGCAGTTCCGGCATGCTGTCTTTCCCTCCCTGTTACTTCGCCTCGTACCAGTTCTCCCCGGAGTCCACGTCGACCTTCAGCGGCACATCGAGCTTCAGGGCATTCTCCATCACATCGGCGACCATGGCCTTCATGGTCTCGAGCTCTTCCTCCGGCACCTCGAGTACAAGTTCGTCATGCACCTGGAGCAGCAGCCGGCTCTTGACGCCTTCGCGCTCCATGCGTTCTTCCAGCTGGACCATCGCCAGCTTGATGATATCCGCGGCCGTTCCCTGGATCGGCGTATTCATGGCCGTACGCTCCGCGAAGGAGCGGAGATTGAAGTTCGACGCCTTGATCTCCGGCAGATACCTGCGCCGCTGGAGCAGCGTCGTCACGTAGCCGTCGTCGCGCGCCTTTTTCACGATATCATCCATATATTTGCGTACCCCGCCGAACACGGCAAAATACTGCTCGATGAACCTCCCCGCATCCTTCCGGGTGATATTCAGGTTCTGGGACAAGCCATAGTCGCTGATGCCGTAGACGATCCCAAAGTTAACCGCCTTGGCTTGGCGGCGCATGTTGGCATCCACCGCGTCCTCGGACACGCCGAACACGTCCATCGCCGTCTTCGTGTGCACGTCCATATCCTCGCGGAAGGCTTCCATCAGCCGTTCATCCTGCGAGATGTGGGCAAGCACGCGCAGCTCGATCTGGGAGTAGTCCGCCGTCAGGATGCGCCAGCCCGGCTGGGAAGGCACGAAGACCTTACGGATCTTGCGGCCTTCCTCCAGCCGGATCGGGATATTCTGCAGGTTCGGGTACTGGGAGCTGAGGCGTCCCGTAGCCGCGATCGTCTGCCGGTAGTAGGTGTGCACCTTGCCCGTATCCTGCCGCACCTCCTTAAGCAGCCCTTCGACGTAGGTCGACTGGAGCTTGGACAGCGTGCGGTAGTTCAGGATATGGCCGACCACCGGGTGGAACGGCTCCAGCTTCTCGAGCACCTCGGCATCGGTCGAATATCCGGTCTTCGTCTTCTTGACTACCGGCAGCTGCAGCTTCTCGAAGAGCACCTCACCGAGCTGCTTCGGCGAATTGATGTTGAACTCCATGCCGGCCGAGTCGTAGATCGCCGCCATAATGCTCTCCAGCCGGCCGGAGAGCTCGGCCCCGTAGGCCTTGAGCTCTTCGACATCGACCTTGATGCCCTTGCGCTCCATGTTCGCCAGCACGGTGGCCAGCGGCAGCTCCAGCTCGTGGAAAAGCTTCTGCATCTCGCTCTTCTCCAGCTCCTCCTGCAGCTTCGCTGTCAAGCGGTACACCGCAGCCGCCTTGTCGCACAGGAAGTCGCTGACGGCTCCGTCGCTCGGCAGCTTGAACTTCGCGCCCTTGCCGAAGACGTCCTCGTCGCTCTTCAGCGCGGGCATGCCGTAACGGGACGTCAAGCCGCTCAGGGTCAGAGTCGTATCCGTCGGGTCGAGCAGGTACCCGGCAAGCAGCACGTCGAAGCTCACGCCTCTCAGCTCTACGCCCTGCCAGGACAAGGCGACGGACGCCTTGTGGACATCGTAGATCGAGACGGACTTGTCCTCCGACTCCAGCCAGGCTCTTACTTCGGCGGCGGCCTCGTCCTTCAGGAGAGAGAACGGCACATAGTATGCCGTCGGGGCCGCTTCCTCCTCCCCGTCCGGCTCGCCCTCCACCAGGAAGGCCGCTCCCAGCACTTCGCCGACGTGGGGATTCTCTCCGATAACCTCGACATGCAGCGCCTTCACGCGGGGCAGCGCCTGAACCAGCGCGTTCACCTGATCCGGTCCCACGAGAACCGATTCCACCGCCACGGCCGCCTGTGCGCCTTCACCTTCGGCCGCCAGTCCGGCACCGGACAGACCAAGCCGCTCCAGGATTTGCTTGAACTCCAGCTTCCGCAGCTTCTCTGCCAGCGCATCATCGTCATAGCCGCTGTAAGCAAGCTCGTCCCACGTCATCTCCAGCGGCACTTCGCGGTAGATCGTCGCGAGATCCTTGCTCATCTTCGCATCCTCCACATGCGCGGCCACCTTCTCGCCAAGCTTTCCTTTGATGGAAGAAGCGTTCTCGAGCACATTCTCGAGCGAGCCGTATTCATGAAGGAGCTTCAGCGCCGTCTTCTCCCCTACCCCCGGAATCCCCGGAATGTTGTCGGAGGCGTCGCCCATGAGCCCTTTGAGATCGATGATCTGAAGCGGCTTCAGGCCGTACTTCTCCCCGATATAAGCCGGATCATGCAGCTCCACTTCGGAGATGCCCTTGCGGGAGAGCGCGATCGAGACGCGGTCGGAGGCAAGCTGCAGCATATCCTTGTCCCCGGTCACGACGAGAACGTCCATATCGTTCTTCTCATCGGCAATGCGGGTCAGCGTCCCGATAATATCGTCCGCTTCATAGCCCTCGAGCTGGAACTGCTTGATCCCGAAGCTCTCCAGCAGTTCTTTCAATACAGGGAACTGCTCGGAGAGCTCCCCCGGCGTCTTCTCCCGGCCGCCCTTGTAATCGGCATAATTGCTATGTCGGAACGTCGCCTTCCCTGCGTCGAACGCCACGAGAAAATGCGTCGGTTTCTCTTCTTGGATGAGCCTCAGCAGCATCTGTGTAAAACCAAGGATCGCATTGGTATGCAGTCCCTTCGAATTGCTAAGCAGCGGCAGCGCAAAAAACGCGCGGTACGCTATGTTGTTGCCGTCGATCAGCACCAATTTGGACAAAAGAAGCACCCCATTCATCTAACTCTGCTCCTTACATGATAGCATAGGACGGCGCAATAAAAAAACATCGCGGATCGTGCCGGTCCATGGGGTGACCGCCGTTCCCGCCGCATAAACATAGGAAAAAGACTTCCCCTGCAAGCCTCCTGGCTTTACCGGGGGAAGTGGAACGAAGTCGCTTCCGGGCAAGCGAAGATCGGAGGGACTCATGAAAGAAGCAGCGCGCATGAACGGCAAAACGGCGGTATGCTTCGACGTCAACCAAACGCTCGTACAGCAGGGATTGAGCTTCGAACAAAGCTTCCGGGGGGTATGGCAGGACTATACCGCCCGTTGGCTGCAGGAACAAACACCAAGCCAGGAGACCCTCTGGGCGGCCTATATCACCCGGTGGCAGCAGCGCAAGAAAGCGCGGACCACCTTCAAGCAGCTCGATGAGCTGCAGCAGCAGTGCCTGCGGGAAGCGCTGCTGGAGCTCGGCGTCCCTATCTCCACCGGCCTCGCCCGCAGTTTCATGGAAGAGCTGCGGCGCCAGCAGGTCGGTGCGAAGACGCTCATGCCCCGCACCCCCGAGATCCTCGAGAAGCTGTCGCAGACCCACCGGCTTGCGATCATCTCGAACAGCCCCCGCAGCGAGGTGCTGCTGATGCTCGGGCGCTTCGGCCTCACCGGCTACTTCCCCGAGGAGCGGATCTTCACCGCATCCAGGCCCGCCGAGAAGAAACCGGCCTCTTCCCTATTCCGCTCGGCGCTTCAGGCGCTCGGCGTCCCGCCCCGGCAGGCCGTCATGGTCGGCAACTCCTGGAAGCATGATGTCTGCGGAGCGGTCAAGGCCGGGATGGACGCCGTCTGGCTGAATCCCGGGGTCCATCCAACCGCGGCAGGGGCGCGGACGGTCTCCGAACAGCGGCTCGGCAAGCGCCGGGTCGTCCTGATCCGGGAGCTCGGCCAGCTCACCGACTTGTTCCCCTGAGGCTTCCGAATCTGCTCTGACGAGAACGAAACAAAGCCTGCATGCTCCGGAGAGCATTGCAGGCTTTGTCCTTCTTATGCCGTGTATTCCCGTGTGTTACTTAAGATCAGACATTCAGATCTTTGCGCTTGCCGGTCACCATGAAGATGACCCCTTCCCCGATATTCGTCGAGTGGTCGGCCACCCGCTCGAGGAAATGCGCGGCAAGCATCAGCTGCGACAGCTGGCGGTTGCGGGCCAGGTCATCCCCCATCAGGGCGATGACATCGTTGACCACGACCCCGTACAGCTTGTCGATCTCGTCGTCCTTCTCGGCGAGCGATGCCGCCCGGTGAACGTTGCGCTCGGTGTAAGCCAGAAGGCTCTCGCGAAGCATCGCCTGGGTCATCTGCGCCATCCGCGGGATGTCCTCGAGCGGCTTCACCAGCTCCTGGCCGTTCAGCCGGATTGTGATCTTCGCGATATCCACAGCATGATCCGCGATGCGCTCGAGGTCCGTGGCGATCTTCAGCGCCATGGAGATGACCCGGAGATCGCTGGCCATCGGCTGCTGCAGGGCTATCAGCCGCATGGAATCTTCCTCGATCTTCGCCGTCATTTCGTCGATCGCGTCATCCTGCTTGATCGTTTGAATCGCGAGGTTCTCATCGAGCTTCGACAGCGATTCCACCGCCTGATGAATCAGATGTTCCACTTGAATCCCCATCGTGAGAAGATCCTGCTGCAGGTTGTCTAAGGATTGGTGGAAGTTCACCCGGTTATCCACTTGCAACGCTCCTTTGTATCAATGGATTCTTTACTCAGCCAAAACGTCCCGTGATGTAATCTTCCGTCCGCTGGTCCGAAGGAGTCGTGAAAATCTTATCCGTCTTGTCGGTCTCGACGAGAATCCCGTTCAGGAAGAAGGAGGTGTAATCGGAGATCCGTGCCGCCTGCTGCATATTGTGCGTTACGATGATAATCGTATACTTCTCCTTCAGCTCCTGAGTCAGTTCTTCCACCTTCAGGGTCGAGATCGGGTCGAGCGCCGAGGTCGGTTCGTCCATGAGCAGGACGTCCGGCTCCACCGCCAGCAGGCGGGCGATGCACAGACGCTGCTGCTGGCCGCCGGAGAGGCCCAGCGCCGACTTGTTCAGGCGGTCCTTGACTTCATCCCACAGGGCCGCCTGCTTCAGGCTGCGCTCTACGAGGCCGTCCAATACAGATTTTTTCTTGATACCATGGATGCGCGGTCCGTAAGCGATGTTGTCGTAGATGCTCATCGGGAACGGGTTCGGCCGCTGGAAGACCATGCCTACCTTCTTGCGCAGGGACACGACATCCGTCTCATCGTCATAGATATTTTGTCCGTCCACATAAATCTTGCCGGTAATCCGCACGTTGTCGATCAGGTCGTTCATCCGGTTCAGCGTCCGGAGGAAGGTCGACTTGCCGCAGCCGGACGGGCCGATCAGGGCCTGGATGTGGTTCTTGCCGATCTCAAGCTCGATGTTCTGCAGGGCCTGATTATCGCCATAATACAAATTTAACTGCTCTACCTTGATTTTATTCGAAGTCGCCGCTGCAACCGCCATGTTTATTTCCCTCCGGACAATTTTTTCTGTAGGATTCGGCTCGGTATGCCGATCAGCAGGTTAAAGGCAAGAACCACGAGGAGCAGCAGCGCTGCGCTGCCCTGTGCGATCTGCTTCGCATCCGGCACGATCGCTTCGGACTGCACGTACCACAGATGGGTAGCGAGCGTCTCCCCCATCGCCAGGGGATTGAAGTCCGGAAGGATCCGGGATACGGACAAGCCGGCCGTATAGATCAGGATCGCCGATTCACCGAGCGCGCGGCCCGCCACCAGCGTGATGCCCGTAATCAGGCTCGGCATGGCGGAAGGCAGAAGCACCTTGCGGATCGCCTGCCAGCGGGTGGAACCGAGAGCAAGCGAAGCTTCCCAGTAAGACTCCGGCACCGAACGGATCGATTCCTCCGTTACCCGTACAAGGACCGGCAGGTTCAGCAGCGACAGGGTGGCCGCGCCGCCGATGATCGAATACTTGAGGCCGAACCAGTTCACGAAGAGCAGGAAACCGAAGAGACCGAAGACGATCGAAGGCACGGAAGACAGAGCTTCAACGGATACCCGGATGAAGTCCGTGAACGCGCTCTTCTTGGCGTAGACCGCGAGGTAGATCCCCGCCCCTATCCCGATCGGCAGGGAGAACAGCAGCGACAGGAACAGAATGTAGAACGAGTTAAATAATTGCGGTCCGACGCCGCCTCCGGCATCAATCTCCGAAGGTCGGCCCGTGATGAAATTCCAGCTCAGCATCGGCAGGCCGTCACCCAGGATGCGGACCAGGAACCATGCCAGAATGGCGATAATGACCGCTCCTGAAGCCCAGAAGAACGCAGTAGCGATTCGGTCTGTAACCTTGCTTGTCATTTCACTTCACTCCTCTTCGCTACAATGCGGATAACAAGGATCATGGCCAGCGAGATCAGCAGAAGAACCAGGGCCATCAGGAACAGCGCGTTATTCCACGTGCTGCCGTAGTTGGTGTTCCCCATGTCTTTAACGATCGCCGTGGTCAGTACGGTGGCCGAGTCGAGCAGCGACTTCGGCATCTGCGGCGAGTTGCCGATAACCATGAATACGGCCATCGTCTCCCCAATCGCGCGGCCCATCCCCAGGATGATGCCCGTCAGGATGCCGGGACGAGCGGCCGGCAGCAGCACGCGCCAGATCGTCTGCCAGCGGGTGGCGCCGAGGGCCAGCGAAGCTTCCTCGAGGCGGCCGGGCAGCGAACGGAGCGCATCCTCGGAGATGGAGAGGATCGTCGGCAGAATCATGATGGCCAGGATGATGGCCGCGGGCAGAATCCCGTAGCCGAAGCCTTCGTTGAACTTGGCCAGGAACGGCACGATGACCGTCAGGCCGATAAAGCCGTATACGACAGACGGAATCCCTACGAACAGATCCGTAGCCGCCCGGAGAATTTCACGCAGCCACTTCGGCGCGATCTTGGCGGAGAAGATGGCTCCTGATAAGGCCAGCGGAACGGAAAGCACAACGGACAGGAAAGTGAGCAGCAGCGTGCTGTACAGGAACGAGAAAGCACCGAATTTATTATTGGACGGCGTCCAGTCCGTGGAGAAGAAGAACTCCAGCGGCGTAACCCCCGTGAAGGTCTTCACTCCCTGCCACCCTACGAAGAGCATAATCGAGAATATGATAACCGACACCATCGTCGCGCTGCCTACGAACACGACCTTCATGAACCGGTCATTCCGGTTCTGAGCTTTGGTCCAACCGTTATTGTGATTGCCCCTCCGCTCTTTCTGCGTTCTTTCGGCTAACTGGTCGGCGAATGAATTCATTTGCCTGATACCCCCTGAGTTGGAATAGTTCAAGTCACGTTCGCACGTTCATCGTCTTACTATCATAGTGGACAAATGTAAGGACAAAACCTTAGAAATGTTAAGCTAATGTAAAAATTGCTTTTTTCGACTCCGTTTCGACAAGGTGGTTTTACTTTTCCCCAAATCGGTGTCCCGGCCTCTTCCTTGTTGGACAAACATTTATTTTCATATTTAACACAAAAAGACAGCAGGCAAACGCCGCTGTCTTTTCTTTACGAATTCTTATTTTTTGAGGAGATCGGCAGGGAGGAACTTCAGTTCTTCCACGCGCTTGCCTTGGAACTCAGGGCTCATGATGAAGTCGAGGAACGCTTTCGTTGCGCCGGTAGGCTCCCCTTTAGTGTACATATGCTCTACACCGTAGAGAGGGTACTTGCCGCCCTTGATGTTGTCCTTGCTGAATTCTACGCCTTCGAATTTGAGGGCCTTAATCGGATCTTTGACGTATGGCGTATCTACGTAGCCGATCGCACCTGGAGTTTGTCCGACCGTCGTCGCCATCGCGCCGCTGGATTCCTGCGTTACGCCGTCTTTTGTGAATTCTTGGCCATCGAGAACGATCTTCTTCACGAGAGCGCGGGAGCCGGAAGAGTCAGGACGGTGAACGACCACGATGTTCTTGTCAGGGCCGCCTACTTCTTTCCAGTTCTTGATCTTGCCGGTGAAGATGTCCGTAGCCTGAGCTTTCGTCAGGTTGTCGATCGTGACATCCTTGTTGACGATAAGGGCAAAAGGAGCAATGGCCACCACGTGGTCTACGAGGCCTTTATCTTTATATTCAGGACCCGCTTCGATATCGGAGTTACCGATGTTGGACGTGCCGTCGGCCACGTCCTTCAGGCCTTTGCCGGAGCCGCCTGCGGTCGGGTTGATCGTTACCTTCGGGTTGTTCTTCATGAACTCGTCGGCAGCCGCTTTAACCAGCGGGAGCAGTGCGGAGGAGCCGGAAGCTGTTACCGTACCTTCGATTGGAGTAGCAGCAGCAGGTGGAGTAGCGCCTTTATCCGTGCCAGCACCAGTGGCTGGAGGCGTTGGTTGTGTTTGCTCAGTCTTTTGACCACACGCGGCAAGGACCCCTACGGATAACACCATAATCATGGCTACATTCAAACTTTTCTTCGACAGCTGCTTCAACATGTTCAGCATGTCCTCCCTTTTTTTTCTCGTTTATGTTTACTAGGTCATCATACCAGGGCATTGTAAAGTTTAAACCCTCGGTAAGTTAACGCAATGTAAAACTTTGTCGGAGAAACGATTTACGCACCTTTTACATAGTATGGATCTTCGTTTAATACTTTAGTCCTATACTTAACGGAAATACGCAGCGAATTCTGGTGGATCGCGGCGAAAAGCATAAACGATACGTATAGGAGGATAACCCATGCTGTACACGCAAGGATGGACTCTCAAAAGAAAACTGATCGCCGGTATGACGGGCGTGATCGCGCTTTTCCTCTGCGCGGCGCTCCTCAATCTGTACCAGGTGGGCCGGATCAAGGAGCAGCTCCGGCTCCAGAACGACAAGGTCGAGCTGAAGCAGGCCGCGCTGGAATTGAAGGAAAGCGTGCAGGAGCTCAATATTATCGCTTCGGGGCTGGAGATCTCGCGGAAAACGGAATATATCCCCCGCTATAATGAAGAACGCCAAGCGTTCGAGGCTCATCTGAAGCGGATCGGCGATACGGCGGATACGGAGGAAAAGGCGCTGTGGCGGAGCAAGCTGATTCTGCTGACGGGCGAATACACGAATACGTTCGATGTGGCAGCGGCGCTTATCACGCAGAACAGCCTGTCCGAGAAAGACCTGGCCGCGAACATGGAATATCTCTACAATGAATCGCAGACGCTGATGAAGGAGATCTTCCTTTATGTCGACATGTTCTTTATAACGTACAGCGAAGATGCGGACAGTGCCGTAGCAAGCACACTTCAACGACTCGACAGAACGGTAGGCCTGCTGCTGGCGGCCCTTGCCGTCAGCGTTGTCCTGTCGGCCGTTGTTCTCACACTGCTGCTCCGTTCGTTCCTGCCGCCGGTCCGCCGGCTGCAGGAGGCGGCCGCCCGGATCGCCGCCGGCGATCTGCGCCACCGGATCCGGAGCACGGCGCAGGACGAGCTCGGTCAGCTCAGCACCGCCTTCGATCATATGGCGGATGCCGTCCGGACCATGCTGGCCCACACCCGGGATGCCGCCGGGGCCTTGGCCGAGCACTCGCTTTCCTTCCGGGAATATGCCGGCACGACGGCCGCGGCGAACCAGGAGATCGTCAGCGCCATCGACGACATCTCGGCCGGTGCGCAGGAGCAGGCACGGCACGCGGAAGCCGCGGCCGCCCTCCTGTCCGGCCTGGCCGAAGCCATGCACAGCATGACCGGCTCTATGGAGGACATCCGCGAGATGAGCCGCACGTCGGCCCTGCAGACGGAAGCCGGGGCGGCCTCAACCGAAGCGCTGGGAAGCTCGGCCGCCCGGTCGGCTGAGGTGCTGGAGAAGGTGGGCTCCGCGCTCCGCTCCCTGACCGGCTCCTCGGCGGAGATCGCCGACCTGTCCGGCCGGGTGGCCGGCATGGCCGCCCAGACGCAGGTGCTGTCGCTCAACGCCACGATTGAGGCGGCAAGAGCCGGGGAGTACGGCCGCGGATTCTCCGTGATCGCCGGAGAGGTTAGGCAACTGGCCGAGCAGAGCCGTGCCTCTTCGCTGTCAGTCGGCAAGGTGGTCGGCTCGCTGCAGACGCAGATTCAGGATGTCGAAGCCTCCCTGTCCGAGGTGCTGGCCACCTTCGGCAGGCAGCATTCGGACGTGCAGGACAGCATCGCTGCGTTCGGCGCTATCCGTGAAGCCATGGCCGAGCTGGCCGGCCGGATCGACCGCGTGCATGGATTGACGGCTGAGGCCCGGCAGAAGAACCTGCAGCTGGTCGAAGCCGTCTCGGCGGTAGCCGGTATCGCCCGGGACACGGCTGCTGGCGTACAGGAGGTCGCCGCCTCCTCCCAAGGACAGGATGCATCGATCCGTCGGATCGCCTCCCGCTCCGACGATATCCTCTCGCTGGCCCAGCGCCTGCAGAGCGAGCTGGAGAAATTCAGCATCGGGGAGGACGAAGGAGTGGCAGCGGAAGCTGCGGGTGAGATACCGGCCGGGCCCCGAGCAGCCGGCAGCGGCTCTGATGAGACCGCGGCCCCTCCCCTGAAGGAGACGCCGCTGAAGTCCGCCGGATAAAGCTTTCCAGCTCTTCCGCTTTACCGGTTTGCCGGCGGCTTTCCTGCTTGCGTCCCCTGCTCTGCGCCTTTCAGACAGCCCAAGCCCGCAGGCGGGTTCCGCTCTTGCCCTCCCTACCGGCTGACGCTGTAATAAAAAAGAAGAAGGCCGCCCCCTATCCGTCAGAATAAGAGAGCAGCCTTCTTCTTTTTTCCCGCCTGCGCTTAGTCGAAATATACCGCCTTGCCGGTCTTCGAGGACTCGTAGATCGCCTCGAGAATCTCGGAGACGACACACGCCTGCTCCGGCGTCACGACCGGCTCCGTATCGTTCTCGATTGCCTGCAGCCACAGCTTCGCTTCGAGGTCGGCCGGATTGTCCTTGCTCCCTTCATAGAAGTCCACGCCGCGCCCGTCGAGCTCGATGTGGTTCGTGAAGAGCTTGCTGTGCTTCTCGCCGTTGATGCGCAGCCCGTCTTCCATATCCGCGCCGCCCTCGGTGCCGCACAGCGTCGTCTTGGCTTCGCCGGTCTTCACCAGGTTGATCGCCCAGCTGGACTCCAGCATGATCGTGGCGCCGTTCTGCATCGTGATCATGCCTACCGCCGAATCCTCCACCGTGAACTTCTCCGGATCCCAGGAGCCCCAGGCATTCGCCGCGTCCGCCTTCTTCGCGAGCTTGTGGAACGCAGTGCCCAGCACGGCCTTCGGCTTGTAGTTGTCCATCATCCACAGGGTGAGGTCAAGCGCGTGGGTGCCGATGTCGATCAGCGGGCCGCCGCCCTGCTTCTCTTCATCCAGGAATACGCCCCATGTGGGAACCGCACGGCGGCGGATCGCATGAGCCTTGCCGTAATAGATCTCCCCGAGCTCGCCGTCGGCGCAGACGCGCTTCAGGTATTGGCTGTCCGAGCGGAACCGGTTCTGGTAGCCGATCGTCAGCTTCTTGCCCGTCCGCTTCGCCGCTTCCACCATCCGGCGTGCGTCCGCCGCCGTCTTCGCCATCGGCTTCTCGCACATGACATGCTTGCCGGACTCCAGCGCGAAAATCGAGATATCCGCATGGGAATCGTTCGGCGTACACACGTGAACGATATCCAGCGACCCGTCCGCGAGCAGCTCCTTGTAATCCGTATATACCTTCGCGTCAGGCGTTCCGAACGCGTTCTTCGCTTCCTGGGCCCGCTCCTCCACGATATCGCAGAACGCCACCATCTCGGCGTTGGGCTGGTTCTTGAGTGCCGGCATATGCTTGCCGTTGGCGATGCCGCCGCATCCGATAATTCCGATTCGATACACCTTGGACATGAGTAAAGGTTCCTCCTTTGAAATATACCATCTATGTAATCGTCATTCGCATAAGCTGCCTGCTGCTGTGTTTTAGTATAGACAACCGCGTTTCAGAAAACTATGACAGATCTGGTGGTCCTTATATCCGATTTTGCCGTAAGCGCCTCCTCCCCCAAGCTCTATGATCGTTCTGCCGGCTCCCTTGCTGCGCCTGAAGCCCAGGGATCCCCATAAGCACGAACCACTATCCGATGACGATCCGCTTCCCCGTCCTTGCCGCTTCCCGCAGCGCATCCATCGCTTTCGCCTGCCGCAGAGCCTCCCCGCCTCCGTCGCTGCTTATTACCTCTCCGGTCCGCATTCGAAGCACCTCCTCGGCGAAGGCTTCCGCCTGCCGCCGGAAAGGCGTGACCCGGTCCGTCTCCCATATATACTCCTCTTCGCCGATACGGCACTCGATCCGCAGCTTCTCCGGCCCGCCTTGAACGCGGCGGACAGCCGCCCCTCCGTCCCCAGCAGCTCGAACGACGAGCCGTGCGGCATGTCGAGCGCCGCATCGAACTGGGCTGTGCGCCCACCGGCGAAGTGCAGCGTGCCGCAGAAGCGCCGGTCCACCCCGTGGCGTTCGTCGATCGTCCATACGGCCTCCGCCGCCTGAGGCTCCTCACGGGTAAAGCTCCTTGCCCAGTGGACGAGATAGCAGCCGATGTCGTACAGCGCTCCGCCGCCCCAATCCCTGTGCCACCGCGTGCTGTCCTCGAACGCACGGAACGAGAAGTGGCCGCGGAACCGGACCCATTCCCCGACCGCCCCCTGCTCCAGGCGCTGCAGGATCTCACCGATTCCCGGGTAGAACGGCCAGATGAACGCTTCCCGCACCCTCACGCCGTTACGCCCGGCCGCTTCCGCAATCGCCGACGCCTCCACCGCATTCAGTGCAAAGGGCTTCTCGAGCAGCACATGCTTGCCCGCCTCGCAGGCCTTCACGGCCCACTCCCGGTGCAGATGATTGAGCAGGGCGATGTAGACGGCGTCAATCTCCGGGTCCGCGAGCAGCTCCTTATACGAATCGTAGGCCCGCGGAACACCGTATTTCTCCGCCAGCGCCTGTCCCCGGCCCGGCTCTCGGCCGGCCGCCCCCAGCCACACCCCGTTATCGGACGAGAGAATGCCCTGCCCCGCCTTGTTCACGATCCAGCCTGTCCCGAGCACGCCCCAGCGAATCTTCTCCATGTTCTTCCTCATCCTTCCCTCGACAGATTTCCCGGGAAATTGCACATGCGCCCCACCTGGCACCGGACTTCCCGGACACAGCAAAAAGAGGCCTTCTTCAAGACCTCTCCAGCATTCGCTTCATTTCTTCAAAGCTCCCATGGATGTCACCAGCTTGTAGCCGACGCCTCGAATCGATTCGATCTGTACCGACTGCTGGTTCATCTCGAGCTTCTTGCGCAGGGAGCTCACGTGCACATCGACCGTCCGCTGGCCGCCGATGTAATCGAAGCCCCACACGATATTCATGAGATCGTCCCGCGTCACGACGACCCCGGGGCGCTGCACCAGATAGAGCAGCACTTCAAACTCCTTCGGACGAAGCGGAATCGACTCTCCGCCCAGGAGCACCTCGTACTTCTCCGGGTATATGAACAGGTCTCCGGCAGAGATGACCTTCTCTCCCGTGCCCGCTTTCTCCTGCGTACCGTCTTCCGTCATGGTGCGCCTCAGCACAGCCGACACCCGCGCCAGCAGCTCGGCTACGCCGAACGGCTTCGTGATGTAATCGTCTGCACCGTACTTCAGCCCCTGGACGACCTCTTCCTCGGCATTGCGTGCGGTAAGAATGATGACCGGCGTCTTGTTCCCCTTCTGGCGGAGCTTGGACAGGATCTCGAAGCCGTTCATGCCCGGCAGCATGATGTCTAGAATAATCAGGTCAAAATACTGCTGCAGCGCAGCCTGCAGCCCGTCGCTTCCGTGATCGACCACCTTCGTCTCATAGCCTTCCTGAGTCAGGTTGTACGACAGCAGCCTCGCGAGCGTAGGCTCATCCTCGATAACAAGTATTTTTTGCGGCATGGGAATCCCCCAAAACATAAGTTCATTTCTCACTTAAAGCTTAACACAGCCCGCAGGCCTTGACAATTTATTTACATTCCAGGCCCGAAAAGCCACCCGGAAATCCGGCTTAATTGTGGATCAGCGGCATCTCGATAATGAACTTCGTACCTACGCCGACCTCGCTCTCTACGCGGATCGTCCCTTTGTGCAGCTCGACCAGGTGCTTCACGATGGAGAGGCCGAGGCCCGTCCCGCCTGAGCTTCTCGAACGCGCTTTGTCCACCCGGTAGAAGCGTTCGAAGATCCGCGGAAGATCCTTCTTGGGAATGCCGATCCCGGTATCCGCAATCGTGAACCGGACCTTATCGTGCTCGGTCACTTCCTTGCCGCTGACGAGCTGCTCCACCTTCAGCCGCACCCTGCCGCCTTCGGGCGTATAGCTGATCCCGTTGGACAGCAGATTGATCAGAATCTGGCGCAGCCGGTCCTCATCGGCTTCCATATAGAAGTCGCCGTCCACGTTCAGCTCCAGTTCAATGCCTTTTTTCTTCGCTTCCGTATTCATCACATGCACGCAGTTGCCGATGAAGGGCTCGAGATGCACGGGAGAGAACTGCAGCGGAATCCGCTTTGACTCGATCTTGGACAGCTCGAGTATATCCCCGATGAGCCGGTTGAGGCGTTCGCTCTCATCGAAGATGATCTGCAGGAACGATCGGGCGGTCTCCTTGTCGTTCAGCGCTCCTGCCAGCAGTGTCTCGGCGAAGCCCTTGACCGCCGCGATCGGCGTCTTCAGTTCATGCGACACGTTCGCCACGAACTCACTGCGCATCCGCTCCAGGCGCCGGACCGCCGTAATGTCGTGAAGCACGATGAGCAGGCCTTCCCATTCCCCGCCCGCTTCCGCAATCGGGTTCAGGTTGATCTCCAGAATCCGTTCCTTCGGATAGTAGAAAATCACCTCGTCGCGGATATGATCCCGCACGTCGATGCACTCCTGGATCAGCTGTGTGAACTCGTACTGCTGCTTCGCCTGGTTGAACGACTTGCCGAGCAGCTCCTTGGCCGAGAAGCCGAGAATCTCTTCGGCGGATCGGTTGAGCAGCGCAATCTTCCCTTCCCGGTCGATCATGATGACGCCGCTGGTCATGCTCTCCAGCACGCTCTTCAGCCGGTTCTCGTCCTCGGAGATGCGGTTCATCTGCAGCTCCAGCGAGTCCGCCATCCGGTTGATCGCATGGCCGAGCTGGCCGATCTCGTCGCGCTTGTTGACCTGCACGCGGTATTTGTAATTCATATCCGTGATCTGGCGGGCCACGCTGGTGATCAGCTCGATCGGGCGGGTTACGCTGTAAGCGACACGGTACGAGATCAGACCCGCAATGACGAAGACAGCCAGCAGCATCCCGGTGAGGACAAACCAGACCTGGCGGATCGAGCCCTCGACATCCTCGAGACTCATCGCCATCCGGAGATATCCCGTGACATTCTCTCCTTCCAGCAGAGGCACGGCCACATACAGCAGGTTGCGCTGGACCGTAGAGCTGTATCGGATCGCACTGCCGTAGAGTTTGGATGCGGAGGCTTCCCGGATCTCCTCCCGCTCCAGATGATTTTCCATCAATGCAGGGTCATGGTCGGAGTCCCCCAGCACCTTGCCGTCGCTGCGGATGAAGGTCAGCCGGGCGTCCGCCGAAGCCCTGAGCATGGCCGCCCGGTCGGAATAAAACCGGAAGAGCTCGGGTTCGCTGCCGGACTGCCTCCAGTCGGTTGTCGCTTTGATGACGCGAAGCTCCCGCTCCATGCTTGCCGTCAGCGACTCGATATACGACTGCTGCAGCATGCGGGCCATGAAGATTCCTGCGGTGAGGACCGAGGAACCGATCAGGATGATAAAAATCAGGGTCAGGCGTGCACGAAACTTTTTCATAACAAGAGTGTTCCCTCCAGAAGTTCAGCCGGCTGTTCGTTCCTCCCCCCGGGGGAATCACGGTGATGGCGCAGACGTTTTACTCTCTATCGTAAGGGTCCGGACTGCGGTGCGCCAGTTATTTTTTTGTAAAGGCGGGATTGACCGTACAGCTTCATGCACCACCGGTTCACGGAAGCCATCGGCTGCTGGATCAGAATCGACAGCACGACCGGCACCGCCGTCAACGGTTCGAAGTAAGCCAGCGCCAGCACCAGCCCGAGCGAAATGTTGCGCATACCCGACGAATAGGTGACCGAGATGATGATGTCGGTCTTCCGCAGCCACAGCGACCCGAAGAAGCCGAGCGCATAGGAGACGGCCACCAGAAGAAACACGAGGGGCACGACGGTCAGCATGTCCGCCTTCATCTCCATGACATAAGGCTGAATGACGGCCGCGTTGATCATAACCACGATGACCATCGCGAGCTTGGAGGTCGGGCCGCAGACGGGCGCCGACCAGCCCTTGAACCGCCCCTTCGACAGCTCGTTGACCAGCACGCCGAGGATCGTCGGCACCACGATAATCTGCACCAGGTCCATCATGACCTTCGTATGGTCGAAGGCAATCGTCGTTCCGAAGAAGGCCTCGATCGCCGCCGGAATGACCAGCGGGCTCAGCGCCGAGTCGATGACGATCATCGCGAGCGTCAAAGGGACGTGCCCCTTCGACAGCCCGACCCAGATGACGGACGACACGCCGAGCGGGATGACCGAGAACATGACGAAGCCGACGACATACGGCGAGCCCTCCCCGAAGGCGGCCGTGCCGATGAGGTAGCCGATCATCGGGGCGAGCACATGGCAGAGACCAAAGGTCAGCAGCATCGGCACCGGCATCCGGAAGGCCTCCCGGATCTGCTTCCAGGAGCAGCCGGTCGCCATGACGAAGGTGAGATAACCGAACAGGTAGGGCACCAGCGCCGCCGATCCGTTGAAGCTCCGGGATAAAAGAAACCCGAGTATCAGAGATACCGGGACAATGAGGGATAAATATTTTTCTATGACGGCGTTCAGCCGCAAACCTGTCTCTCTCATGGAAGAGCTGCCTTACGAGAAGACCGGTTCTTTGAACTGGGCCAGCTTCTCGCGGGACTCCTGCTCCACGTCGGCATGCAGTGAGTTGCCGTGGGAATCCATTGTCACAATCGCAGCGAACCCTTCGGTCTGCAGGTGCCACATCGCTTCCGGAATACCGAATTCCATGAAGTCCACGCCTTCCACCTTCTTGAAGCACTGGGCATAGTACTGCGCCGCCCCGCCGATCGCATTCAGGTACACGGCTCCGTGCTCCTGCAGTGCCTTCAGCGTCTTCGCGCCCATGCCGCCCTTGCCGATGACCGCGCGGATGCCGAACTTCTTGATGATGTCGCCCTGGTAAGGCTCCTCGCGGATCGATGTCGTCGGGCCGGCCGCCTTCACGACCCAACCGCCCTGCTCGTCCTTCGCCATAACCGGACCGCAGTGGTAGATGACCGCACCGTTCAGGTCGATCGGGGAGTCGTGGTCCATCAGGTGCTTGTGCAGCGCGTCACGGCCCGTATGCATCGGTCCGTTGATGATGACCACATCGCCGACCTTCAGCTGGCGGATCTGCTCCTCGGACACCGGCGTCTGCAGCACGACTTCACGGCGTTCGCTTGGGGCAGCCGCTGCGGCAGCCGGCTCGTCCTTCTGCATCGGCACGGTCTCGCCCTTCGTGTACACCCACTCGGTGATCTCACCGCTGTTCGCGTCGATGAGCACGCCCTGACGGCGGAACGCCCAGCAGTTGTACGCCACGGAGACGAAGAAGGAAGCGGGCAGACGGTTCATGACGCCGACCTTACAGCCGAGCAGGCTTACCTGACCGCCGAAGCCCATCGTCCCGATGCCGAGCTTGTTCGCATTCTCCATGACGTACTCTTCCAGCTTGCGCAGCTCCGGATGCGGGTTCACGTCGTCCGCCGCACGGAACAGCTGGTGCTTGGCCAGCTCGTAGCCGGTCGTCCGGTCGCCGCCGATGCCCACGCCGATGAAGCCCGCGCTGCAGCCCTGGCCCTGTGCCTGGTAGACCGCATGCAGGATGCATTTGCGGATGCCGTCGAGGTCGCGGCCCGCTTTGCCCAGCCCTTCAAGCTCGGCAGGCAGGCTGTACTGGATGTTCTTGTTCTCACAGCCGCCGCCCTTCAGGATCAGCTTCGCTTCGATCTCATCGCGTTCCCACTGCTCGAAGTGGATGACCGGCGTACCCGGTCCGATGTTGTCCCCGCTGTTCGCTCCGGTCAAGGAATCGACGGAGTTCGTGCGCAGCTTGCTGTCTTTGGTCGCCTGGGCCACGGCGGCGATGATCGCTTTCTTCATCTCGATCTGGTTCGCGCCCACCGGACAGTGCACGATGAACGTCGGCATTCCCGTATCCTGGCAGATCGGCGATACGTTGCACTCCGCCATCTGAATGTTGTCGGCGATCGTAGAGAGGGACAGCGCCGAACGCGTGCCTGCATCCTCTTGTTCGCGGGCAGCCTGAATCGCCTGACGGACATCGGCCGGCAGGTTGGTGCTCGTTTCGACAATCAGTTTATACATACTCTCTTGAAAGTGCTGCATGGATCAGGAAACCCCTTTCGGTCGGTCGTATAATATGTATTGAAATGAGTCCAAATGCATATTTCCATCATACCATATTCCGGCGCGCGGGGGCACACCCTTTTGCGCTGTACGATTTTGGAGAGGGCAAAGCACCGTCGAATCGTGTATAATGCGTTAGGTACGATGCAGCATGGATGCATTCACGGCATGATACTCAGCCCCCGCTTCTGACTGCAGCCAAACAGATGAGATGGGATGATTCGAATGGAAAGCCACTTTTTTGCCTACCTCTACCGCCTGAGATTTATCGAACGGTGGAGCCTCATGCGCAACACCATGAAAGAAAATGTAGCCGAGCACTCCTTCCACGTGTCGCTTCTGACGCATGTGCTGTGCACGATCGCCAATGAAGTATACGGCCGCCAGGTGCCGACGGACAAGGTCGTCTCGATGGCCCTGTTCCATGACAGCACGGAGGTGTTCACCGGCGACATTCCGACCCCGGTCAAGCACCACAATCCGAAGATTCTGAGCAACTTCCGGGAGATCGAGCACCTGGCCGCCGAGCGCCTGCTCGACATGGTGCCGGAGCCGCTGCGCCGGGTGTACGAGCCGCTGATCGATCCCAAGAAAACTACGGAAGATGCTGAACTCAAAAAATACATCAAAGCCGCCGACTCCCTGGACGCCTATCTTAAGTGCGTGACCGAGCTGTCCGCCGGCAACCGCGAATTCGCCGTGGCCAAGAAGCAGATTGAAGATACGCTGCAGGAGATGGCCATGCCGGAGGTCGACTACTTCCTGAAGCATCTGGCGCCGAGCCTGGAGAAAACGTTAGACGAGCTGTAAGCTTCCGCCGGGGAACTCCCCGGCTTTTTTGCTGTTTGGGCGACGGATGCGGGGTAGCAGCTGCTGTGTGCTGACCCTTGGCGCCGCCTTGTTCTTGCATAAGCAAAGAGGCCGGCTGCTTAGCCGGCCCCTTCAGGGTAAACGAATGTCGTGCTTGATGCCGACCGATACGGCACTCCCGCATTATGCGAACACGTTCGGGAAGAGCATCAGCGTGATGACCAGGAAATACAGAATGCCGGCCACCGAGCTCAGCGTGCGGATCGCACCGATCTGCGCTTTGATGGAGCTGCCGTTTGCATCGCTGAGCGCTTTGCGCATTTTGCCGCCGAGAATCCCGCTTACGGCGCCGATCGCCAGGAGCAGCACAATCGCCAGAATCCACCAGATGGCCGGATAGCCGCCTTTGCCTACCAGGTATCCGCCCGAGATGAAGGCGATGATCAGCGCGAGCTGACCGGCCCGGTTGAGCGAGAACAGCACCGACAGGAACCCGTGCTGCGCGCTTCCGTTCGGAAGCGCTTCTACGCGGGCGGCCAGGAACGGGAGCGCGAGATAAAAGCCCATGAGGGCTGCCCCCAGAACATGAAGATACAAAAACACTTGTGACATCACTGAACGAAACCCTCCCTTGTCTGCCTTGCAACATCTTAATCTACCGCGCACTGCGAAATAGAGAATAAGCTAAGTATACCGGAGGGAGTACCGCGGAAGCAACCGGGAAGCGTATGCGTCCGGGGCACTTGTGACGGTCCGGTGAAGCCGGCAGAACGTGCAGAACAACGCCTGCGAACCGCTTTCACGGGCATGGCTCTTTCGTTCCCTGCTGCAAAAAGAGCTGGGCGGTCCCGACGGATTGTATACGCCGTACGTTCACCTCTGTCATCGCCGTCCCCCTTGAATACCAAACGGAATAAAAGCCGCGCACGCCTATCACGGAGCCTCCCCGCGCAGCGGCGCCCAGTTCTTCAGCGCCTCCACCGTCCGCTCCCACTGTTCCTCCGGCACGGATCGCCGCTTCTCCATCCCCGCGCTGCGGCCCGTAGCTCCCGAAACCGGCATGATTCCCTCCCTCCATGGAGAGATAGGAGGCATCCCCGGGTACATACGCCCTGCCCGCTTCCATGCGCTCCCGGTTCAGTACGCCGTCGTTCGTCCCTGCCAGGGACAGCACCGGCAGCCCGGCGTCTCTCAGGCTGCCGCCTTCATCCGCGTACGCAGCCAGGAAGAACACGCCCCTCAGCCGGTCCGGGTGAGCCGCGGCGAACCGGGCGGCCATCGACCCGCCGAGCGAGTGGCCTCCGATGACAAAGTCCCCCTGCGGCTCCCGCTGCAGCAGCTCCTCCGCCCGGTTCTGCCCGAACACCGCGAGGCTCAGCGGCATCCGGGCGATATAGACCGGATAGCCTTCCTCCGCCAGCCGGGAGGCCAAGGGAGCATAGCTCTCCGGCTGCACCAGCCCGCCCGGGTACAAAATAACCCCGGGTAAAGGCTTCGCTGCACCTCCCGTTTCCCCGCTGCCGGGCTCAAACCGGAGCCAATGCGCTTCTTTGGCAACCTCCACACCGGCGCTTCCCATCATGGCGAGGCGTGCCGCCTCGTCCGCTTCATACGGACGAAGATAAACAAAGCCTGCCGCGGCCAAGCCGAGCAGCAGCAGAATCATCCATGAGGCGATCAGACGCCATACGGACCTCTTCGCCCGCGCCCTCGATTGCGATCTGGGTTCCATGCGGCTCCCTGCCTCCTCTCCTGCGGATCTCACTCGCCTCCGGCCTCTGCTGCCGTGGCGCTTCACTTGTCAGCATCATCCAGTCCCTATCTCTTTATACCCCTCCCGCCTTCCAATTGTCTCACTCTCGGATTACAGACCCGCTGAGCCCCGGCCATCCAACAAAAAAACCAGTCCCGGCCTGCTGCCGGGACTGGTTGTGAAGGGGTAACGGATCAGCCCGTTACCACTTTGATGACATTGCGAACGGATTCAGCCGACTTATCCAGGGCGGCCTTCTCTTCCGGCAGCAGCTCGAGCTCGAATACTTTCTCGATGCCGTCGCCGCCGAGCAGCGTAGGAACGCCCATGAACAGGTTGTCGTAGCCGTACTCGCCTTGGAGCAGAGCGATCGCAGGAATGATCCGCTTCTTGTCCTTCAGGATCGCTTCCGTCATTTGAACGAGCGATGCCGCGGGAGCGTAGTAGGCGGAACCGTTGCCGAGCAGGTTGACGATCTCGCCTCCGCCGGTGCGCGTACGCTTCACGATCGCGTCGATGCGGTCCGCCGGGATCAGCTTCTCGATCGGAATCCCGCCGACGTTGGAGTAACGGACAAGCGGTACCATGTCGTCACCGTGGCCGCCGAGAACGAAGCCGCGAACGTCTTCTACGGACACATTCAGTTCTTGCGCGATGAAGGTGCAGTAGCGTGCGGTGTCAAGCACACCGGACTGGCCGATGACGCGGTTCTTCGGGAAGCCCAGCGTCTCGAATGCGACGTACGTCATCGCATCCACCGGGTTGGAGAGAATGATGACGATCGACTGTGGAGACGTTCTCTTGATGTTCTCACATACGGACTTCACGATGCCGGCATTCGTATTCACGAGATCGTCGCGGCTCATGCCCGGTTTCCGTGCGATTCCCGCCGTGATGATCACGATGTCGGAGCTCGCGGAATCGTCATACGAAGACGTACCGATGATCTTGGCGTCGAATCCCTGCACCGGGGAAGCCTCGAGCATGTCGAGCGCCTTCCCTTTGGTCGGATTCTCGAGCTGCGGAATGTCGAGCAGCACTACGTCACCGAGTTCTTTTTGTGCAAGCATCAGAGCTGTCGTTGCGCCGGTGAAACCGGCGCCCACAACCGTAATCTTCTTCCGTTGGATAGCCATCAGAATTACCTCCTATGGAATGTAGTGGTCTGTTCTTTGCTTTCCAGGTCCGCGAAGCCGCCTGTGTATTCCGCTCTTCTTCCGTTTCCCCGCTCTTCCCGTTGTTCCCGCTTTTCGTTCTGCTCTTCCCGGGTCGGCAAAGCCGCCCGCTTCCCGCTCGTCAGGTCGGCGAAGCCGCCTGCAGTTTTGCACTTCGTTCTGCTCTTCCCGGGTCGGCAAAGCCGCCTGCAGTTTTGCTCTTCGTTCTGCTCTTCCCGGGTCGGCAGGGCCGCCCGCTGTTTCGCTCTGCAGAGTGTGCCCGAGGGGGAGCCGCTTTGCGCCAGCAAAGTCGCTTCCCCCTCACACATGCCCTGCGCCGCCTGAAAGCGTGTCCCCGGCGTGCTTGGCGTCAGCTCAAGCCGCCCGGGGACGGACGCGTTCCCCACTCCCCCGTCCCATCGAAGCAGCCCGCACGCGTGAAAGCGTGTCTCGCCCCCCGCCTGCAGCCGGAAGGCTGCTGACGGGGGGCGAGACGGACGCGTTCCCTGCACCACCACTATCATGGGAGCGACACTGCCTCGCGTATAGACAGCCGTTCGTGGTCCAGGGGGCGAAACCCCTGGGGCCTCCCTCTAGAGGGAGGTTTGGAGGGTGGGTTTAATTAAAAGTTAGCAATAATCTGATCAGCGAACGCGGAGCACTTCACTTCGGTTGCGCCTTCCATCAGACGAGCAAAGTCATAAGTAACGGTCTTGTTGTTGATCGCCGTTTCCATGCCTTTGTAGATCAGCTCAGCCGCTTCCAGCCAGCCCAGGTGCTCGAGCATCATAACGCCGGAGAGGATGACGGAACCTGGGTTCACAACGTCCAGACCTGCGTACTTAGGAGCCGTACCGTGTGTAGCTTCGAAGATCGCGTGGCCCGTTACATAGTTGATGTTTGCGCCAGGAGCGATACCGATGCCGCCTACTTGAGCAGCCAGAGCGTCGGACAGGTAGTCGCCGTTCAGGTTCAGCGTCGCGATGACGTCGAAGTCGGTCGGACGAGTCAGAACCTGCTGCAGCGCGATGTCGGCAATCGCATCTTTTACGATGATTTTGCCTTCAGCTTCCGCTGCTTTTTGAGCTGCGTTCGCTGCATCTGCACCCGACTCTTCTTTGATGCGGTCGTATTGAGCCCAAGTGAAGGTTTTGTCGCCGAACTCCTCTTCAGCCAGCTCGTAGCCCCAGTTCTTGAACGCGCCCTCGGTGAACTTCATGATGTTGCCTTTGTGTACGAGAGTAACCGTTTTGCGGTTGTGCTTGATCGCATATTCGATCGCCGCGCGAACCAGACGCTTCGAACCTTCGGAGGACACCGGCTTCACGCCGATACCGGAAGTCTCTGGGAAGCGGATTTTCTTAACGCCCATTTCGTTCTGGAGGAACGCGAGCACTTTCTTGACTTCTTCGGAGCCTGCAGCCCACTCGATGCCGGCATAGATGTCTTCGGTGTTCTCACGGAAGATGACCATGTCAACGAGCTCAGGACGCTTTACAGGGGAAGGTACGCCTTTGAAGTAGCGGACCGGACGGGAGCAGACATACAGGTCCAGCTCTTGACGGAGCGCAACGTTCAGGGAGCGGATCCCGCCGCCGATTGGCGTCGTCAGAGGCCCTTTGATCGCTACGATGTATTCACGGATCGCTGTCAGCGTATCAGCAGGCAGCCAGTTGTTGTACTTGTTGAAGGCTTTCTCGCCGGCGAACACTTCGTACCAAGCGATTTTCTTCTCTCCGTTATATGCTTTCTCTACCGCTGCATCCAGCACACGCTTGGAAGCCGCCCAGATGTCCGGGCCTGTGCCGTCGCCTTCGATGAAAGGAATGATCGGGTTGTTCGGTACGTTCAGTACGCCGTTCGTAATTGTGATGCGCTCGCCCTCAGTCGGCAGAGCATATTGTTCGAATTGAGCCATGATTGGTATTGCCTCCTCATGTAATATGGAGCCAGTCTTCACTGCCCCTGGGATTAAGTATATCAAAGCATTGGCAAACTGTGGAGCGCAAGTCTGAAGCGTCACACCGGCCGCTTTCCTTATGTACGTATATTCCGCCGGTCTTCATGCTCAAAAAGATACGGGAGCTGCGGCGGCGGGTCCGCTCTCTTGCGGGGAAGAGAAGACCCGTCAGGTGCCACAGCAGCCCGTTCGTAAGCTGCTTTATGTTCCGATTAGCGCTGCTCGATCGGAATGAATGCCTGGTGGGACGGACCCGTGTATTCCGCGCGAGGACGGATCAGGCGGTTGTTCTCGTACTGCTCGAGAATGTGCGCTGTCCAGCCGGACGTACGGGAGATCGCGAAGATCGGTGTGAACAGGTCACGCGGAATTTCGAGGGAGGTGTAGACGGACGCGGAGTAGAAGTCCACGTTCGGCTTCAGGCCCTTCTGGCCGGTAACGAGCTCTTCGATCTGGATCGACATGTCGTACCAGTTCATGTTGTTCGTAATTTTGCCGAGCTCTTCGGACATCTTCATGAGATGCTTCGCACGCGGGTCGCCATTCTTGTAGACACGGTGGCCGAAGCCCATGATCTTCTCTTTGTTCGCCAGCTTCTCGTTGATGTAAGCCGTTACGTTGGAAGCCGTGCCGATCTCTTCGAGCATCGCCATAACCGCTTCGTTCGCACCGCCGTGCAGAGGGCCTTTGAGGGCGCCGATCGCCGAAGTAACGCCGGAATAGATGTCGGACAGCGTGGCAACGGTAACGCGTGCTGCGAAGGTGGAAGCGTTCAGCTCGTGGTCCGCATGAAGAACGAGGGCCTTGTCGAGCGCTTCGATGGCGATCTTCTCCGGATTCCTGCCTGTCAGCATGTACAGGAAGTTCTCCGCGATGGATACGCCGGATTTAGGAGCAATCGGCTCCTGGCCTTGGCGGATACGGGCAAAAGCGGCCACAATCGTCGGCAGCTGAGCCTGCAGCTTGATCGCTTTGCGCAGATTCGATTCCGGAGTCATATCGTTAGCTTCCGCATCATAGAGCGCCAGCGAGGAAACGGCGGTACGAAGGGCAGCCATAGTATTCACGTTCTTAGGGAACAGCTTGATCCCGTCAAGCACTTCAGCCGGCACAGCCGCGCTGCTGCTCAGATCCTGGATCAGTTGGTTCAGCTCGGAGCGATTAGGCAGTTTACCATACCAGAGCAAATATACGACTTCTTCGAACGTTGCGTTCTCGGCAAGGTCGTCAATGTTAATGCCGCGATACGTGAGCACACCGTCAATGATGGAGCTAATGGAGGACGTTGTCGCTACGATCCCTTCCAAACCTTTGGTGGCGGTCAAGTTAATCTCTCCTTTGGCGTTCAATTTCACATAAGTCTACTATAAAGGATTTACCAACCGATGTGAACAAATTTAGACATAAAAGTTCATTATCAGCACGATAGGAAAACCTTTTAACAATTAAAAGCAGAAAGTTTTCCTGCGGCATGTCCGCTGTATGTTTCCTCCGGAAACCCTGATCTCAGTACCTGATGGAATAGTTTTTATCCAACGTCTAGTGGATCCTTTTCCTGCGGTGCGGCCAATCGATAAGCCTTTTCTTACGACCCTAATCAAAACTTTTATCGATGCTCCGACACCATTTCGCCGCATTTCTTCCCCTTCGGCTGCAAGCTATGTACGCCGGTCAGGCTTAATAAAGATACCCCGTCCCGTTTTTTATGCAATCCGCGCAGGCTGGCTGCACGTCCCCCACCTGCCCTGATTCCATTTCCATTATGGTTCATTTGCGTTCATACTGGAAAACCCTGCTCTCTCCTCTTCTCCTCCGCCTCCTTGCACCGCACCTTCTTGCAAAAGCTCCCAATAGAAGCATTTCATTTCCCCTCCCAATTTATTCGGGAAAGTTTGGACAGGACTCTAAACGGTGTTAAAATAAAGGGGATCTTTACCCCCAACCCCATTACAGGAGGCTTAGTATGAAGGACTCCAAGAGAATCGGCATCATCGACATCGGCTCGAACTCCATCCGGCTGGCGATCTATGAACTGGATTCCGGCGGAGCGTACCGGGTCATCAGCGAGTTCAAGGAATCGGCGCGCCTCAGCCAGAAAATCGGTCCGGACGGCGCCCTGCCTCCTGAAGAGATACAGGATCTGGTGCGGATGCTCTCGCATTTCAAACGGATCTGCCGCTCCCATGAAGTCACCGAATGCCGGGTGGCCGCCACCGCGGCCGTCCGCAACGCCACCAATACGGAGCAGATTCAAGAGACCCTCTCCCGCGAAACCGGCTGGGATATCGAGATCCTGTCCGGACAGGACGAAGCGCGTCTCGGGTTCCTCGGCATGATCCAGACGATGGATATCGAGGACGGCTTCCTTGTCGACATCGGCGGCGGAAGCACCGAAATCTCCCTGTTCCGGCAGCGGAAGCTTGTACACAGCGTCTCGTTCCCGTTCGGCGCCGTCAACACGACGCGGAAGTTCGCGCCGGACGGCGAATTCGGTGAGGGGCCGCTGAAGGCCATCCGCGAGATGGTTGAAGAAGCTCTCGCGCGGGAGCCGTGGATCGCCTCCAGTCCCGGGCTCCCTCTAGTCGGGCTGGGCGGAGGAGTCCGCACGCTCTGCAAAATCAACCAGCGCCGCCGCCGCTACTCCCTGCCCCAGACCCACAACTACCATCTGCCCGCGGCGGATGTGGATGAGCTGGCGGCCTGGCTGCCCGGACTTCCGGCGGAGAAGCGCAAGAAGATCGACGGGCTGTCCAAGGACCGCTTCGATATCATCGTGCCGGGAATGATCATCCTTCAGACCGTCTTCCAGACCGTCAAAGGCTCGCATTATATCGTCAGCGGCGCGGGCCTGCGTGACGGCCTCTTCTTTGAGGCCTTCTACCCTGCGGTATCCAGTGAGAAGCCGATTGCGGAACAGAGCTCGGACAACCTGCTCGCGCTGCACTCCACCGCCCCCGCCGCCCATATCCAGCGGGTGTGCCGCACGGCGTTGAAGCTCTATGACGCCCTGGCGGAAGGAGGTACCCACCGGTACTCGCCAAGACTGCGGATGTGTCTGCACATAGCGGCCAAGCTCTACCGGATCGGCGCCTCCCTGCTGTACTACCAGTATCCGAAACATTCGTTCCATATGATCGCCCATACCCGGATCGACGGGCTCAGCCACCGGGAGATGCTGCTCTGTGCCCTGATCGCTTCCTACAAAGCAAAAAACCGGCCCAGCAGGCGGTCCAGCCATTCAAAGATATTCTGAAGGAATCCGATGTGGATCTGATCGCGCGGCTCGGCACGCTGCTTCAGCTTGCCGTGGCGCTTGATGTGAGCGAGACGCAGGCGATCGATGTGACCGCCGCCTTCTCCGAGAACACTTCATTGCACCTTCGTCTCCTGACGCTGCATGACCCCTCTGCGGAATACAGAGAGGTCGAAGCGCTCCAGAAGGATTTCAGGAAAATCTGGGGACTGCAGCTCAAAATTCACGAGCCTTCGTTTTCCACGAACTGATCCGCATGGCCTCAAACTGACTGCGGAGCGGCGGCTCTCCCGCCGCCGGCGTCATCCGCTCATACATGCCGTTGGACTGCAGCTGGCGCGCCTTGACGTTATCGTCCAGGTTCAGCTGCAGAATCCGGGTCAGCGACTGCTGAATCCCCTTATTGAACGCAGGACACATCAGCTCCACCCTCCGGGTGAGGTTCCGCGTCATCCAGTCGGCACTTGCCAGATAGATCTCCTCGCTGCCTCCATTCTCGAAATAGAAAATCCTCGAATGCTCCAGGAACCGGTCCACGATACTGCGCACCGTAATATTCTCGCTGAGCCCCGGCACACCGGGCCGTAAGCAGCATACACCGCGGATAATCAGATCGATTTTGACTCCCGCTTGAGAAGCCGCATAGAGCTCGTCGACCATCTGCTGGTTCGACAGGGAATTGAACTTGGCGATAATCCGGGCCGGCTTGCCTTCACTGGCATTGCGGGCTTCCCTGCGGATTTTCTCGATGAGCTTATCCATCAGATCCGTCGGTGCCACACCGAATGCCTTCCAGTTGTGCGGAGCGGAGTACCCCGTCACTTCATTGAACAGCGCGGAAGCATCCTCACCGATAATTTTATCCGTAGTGAACAGCCCCACATCCGTATACAGCTTCGCCGTGTTGTCGTTGTAATTCCCTGTGCCCACGTGAACATAACGGCGCAGACCGTCCGGCTCCTGGCGGACCACCAAGGTGATTTTGGCGTGCGTCTTGAGCCCCACAAGCCCGTACACCACATGGCAGCCCGACTGCTCGAGCTTTCTCGCCCACGCGATGTTGCGCTCTTCGTCGAAGCGCGCTTTGAGCTCCACGACAACCGTTACCTGTTTGCCCGATTCCGCCGCCTGGGCCAGGCCCTGGATCAGCGGGGAATTGCCGCTCACCCGGTAGAGGGTCATCTTGATCGCAAGCACGTGCGGATCGTGCGCCGCCTGTGTGACGAAGTCGGTCACGGCATCAAAGGATTCGTAGGGGTGGTAGACCAGCACGTCCTGCTGCCGCAGTTTCAGGAACAAATCGTCCTCGTTCTCAAGCTCGGCGGGATACACCGGCTTGATCGGCGGATAGCGCAGATGGTCGTAGCCCTGCAGGGAGCCCGACAGCTTCATGAAGAATGTCAGGTCGATCGGCCCGTCGATCTCGAAGATATTGTCCGAGATCTCGAATTCCTCGATCAGCTGCTGCAGTGCATAGGGATGGATGCCCCGCTGCACCTCCAGCCGTACGGGTGCCCCCCAGCGGCGCCGGCGGAGCTGAATCTCGATCTCCTCGAGCAGGTCCTCGGCCCCTTCTTCATTCAAAGTCAGGTCCGCATTGCGCGTCAGACGGAAGCCATGTACCGACACCGGCGTATAGCCGCTGAACAGGGTATGAATGTGGTGCTCGATGAGCGTTTCGAGCAGGATGTATTCGTGCTTCTTGCTGTTCGTGCGGCAGGGCACCTCGATGAAGCGGTTCAGGTTGGACGGTACCTGGAGAATGGCGAAATACGGCTCCACCTCCGGATCTTCCCCCTCTTTCATCAGCACGACGGCAAGATACAGGGATTGGGTATGTACCAGCGGAAACGGCCGCGCCTGGTCGACGGCCATCGGCGTCAGGACAGGGAATACGATCTCATGATAATACTCGTCCATCGCTTTGCGCTGCGTAGCATTGAGCTCATCATAGCTCGTCAGGATGATGCCTTCCCGGGCAAGGGCCCGTGTAATCTCCCTGGAAGTCCGGTACTGCTCGGCCACCATCTTGGCCGCCCGCTTCATCACGCGCTTGAACAGTCCTGCGGGAGTATAGCCCGTGAAATCCTTCTTGGTATAGCCCGCTTTAATCTGATCTACAATGCCGGCCACACGGACACTCATAAACTCATCCAAATTCGATGAAACGATAGACAGAAACTTGACTCTCTCCAGCAGCGGCGTCGTAGGATCCTGTGCTTCCTCGAGCACGCGCCAGTTGAATTCCACCCAGCTCAAATCACGGTTCAAATAATGGTTGGCGGCAGCCGCCTCGCGAGGGGCAGTTTCCTTCATAGTGACCCAAACCTCCATGGTATTTCACGGTATTCTATCCTTTTTTCAACTCTTTTCATCGTAATTCGACAATGTTAAGGGAGCGCCCGGTTTTTGTAAATTTTATGTAAAGAAAAAAGTCTTTTTTTTAAAAAAATCTTAACATTCGGATGAGGCCTTAATGAGTGCGTACAGGTCCGGCGCTTCCTTATCGATCCGGGTCGGGCGCCAGTCGCGGTTCAGCCACACATGCTTCGTCCGGCCGGTCACGAGCAGGTCCTCCCCGCGCAGAATCTCGCAGTCGAACGTCAGCCGCAGATTCGAAAACTCGCTGACCCTTACGCGGATCGTAACCCAATCGTCATACCGGGCCGGCAGCCGGAACTTCATCTCCGCCTCCGTGAGCGGCAGCAACAGCCCTCTGGCTTCCAGCGTCTGATACGGCATGCCGAGCGAACGGATCATCTCGGTACGGCCGATCTCGAACCAGGTCAAGTAGTTGGCGTGATACACCACTCCCATCTGGTCGGTTTCTTCATAGCGCACCCGCACTTCATGGGTAAACCAGCGGGCAGCCTGCGCTTGATCCCTTTCCACTTTCATTACCTTCTTTCGTATCCGGCCGGGACGGTTCTTCTTCTCCCGTCTTCATCCCCGGTTCCGGGAGCGCACAGACCTCTATTACCCCAATACAGATCAGGCTACCCTCGGGGGCCGAAGAATTCCGAGCCTTTACTTTATTTTAATAGAAGAAACCGGGATTCCGCAAAACCCGCTGAGACTCCAGTCCCTTATTTACACTATCTTTACAATACATCCCAATAAAAAAAGAAAAGCGAAACCGTAAATTCAGTTTCGCTTATGGGTGAGGCTATGGAACCTTACAGGACGCGGGCGCGGCCGGAATAGATCACGCCGACTTCCGGATACAGGGTCACTTCCGCATCGTCTTTGAGAATCTCAAGCGCCTTCTCCACACCGACAATGACCGGCTTGCCCAGGGAGATACCGACGACCGCCGCGTGGGACGTAATGCCGCCGGTTTCGGTGATGACCGCTGCGGCCTTCTCGAATGCAGGCATATAGTCCTTGTCCGTCGTCACCGTAACGAGAATGCAGCCTTCCGAAGTCTTCGCTACCGCTTCTTCAGCCGAACGCGCAGTAACTACTTTGCCCGTAGCGATCTGCGTACCGATCCCTTGGCCCTTCGCGATCATCTCGCCGATCTGGTGAACCTTGATGAGGTTCGTCGTTCCGGAGCGTCCTACAGGCACGCCGGCCGTAATCACCACGAGATCGCCAAGGGAAACAAGGCCTGCTTTGAGGCTTGTATCCACCGCATGCTCGAACAGCTGGTCGGTGGAGGTGCACATTTCGCCCTTGATCGGCACAACGCCCCATACCAGGGACAGGCGGCGCAGTACTCTCTCATCCGGCGTAACGGCAATGATCGGCGCCTTCGGGCGGTACTTGGACACCATGCGTGCCGTATAGCCGCTCTCGGTAGCCGTGAGGATCGCCTTTGCGTCCAGATCCAGAGCGGAGTTCGCCACAGCCTGGGAGATCGCTTCGGTTACGGTTGTCTGCTGGGCGTTGCTCTGGCGGATGAAGATTTCGCGGTGCTCGAGAGCCGCTTCAGCGCGCTCGGCGATGCGGGCCATCGTCTGCACGGACTCCACCGGATACTTACCTGCAGCCGTCTCACCGGACAGCATCACCGCATCGGTGCCGTCGAAGATCGCGTTCGCCACGTCACTCGCTTCCGCACGGGTCGGACGCGGGTTGCGCTGCATGGAGTCGAGCATCATCGTTGCCGTGATGACCGGCTTGCCTGCCTGGTTACACTTCTTGATCATCGCCTTCTGCACGATAGGCACGTCTTCCGCCGGGATCTCTACGCCGAGGTCGCCGCGCGCTACCATCAGACCGTCGGACACTTCGAGAATCTCGTCGAGGTTCTCTACGCCTTCCTGGTTCTCGATCTTCGAGATGATCTGAATGTGATTCGCGTTGTGGCGCTCGAGGATCTCACGGATTTCGATAACGTCGCTGGCTTTACGCACGAAGGAAGCCGCGATGAAGTCCACGCCCTGCTGAATCCCGAAGATGATGTCGTTGGCATCCTTCTCCGTAATCCCCGGCAGGTTGATCTTCACGCCTGGCACGTTTACGCCCTTCTTGCCGCCGAGCAGACCACCGTTCTTGATGCGGCAGACGATGTCCGTTCCGCGGATGTCTTCTACGGTCAGGCCGATCAGACCGTCGTCGATCAGGATCGTGGAGCCTACACGCACATCCTTGTACAGATCCTTGTATGTAATGTAAACGCGCTCTGCGTCACCTACGATTTCTTCGGTCGTCAGGGTGATCAGGTTGTCCTGTACGAGCTCAACCTTCTGATCATCCTTCAGCTTGCCCGTACGGATCTCCGGACCTTTGGTATCGAGGAGAATCGCTACGCTCTTGCCGAGCTCCTGGCAGGCCTGGCGGACATTCTTGATCCGGTTGCCGTGCTCTTCGAAGTCCCCGTGGGAAAAGTTGAGACGGGCGACGTTCATCCCGGCATTGATGAGTTTCTTGAACATCTCCAGCGATTCGCTGACTGGTCCGATCGTACAGACGATTTTCGTTTTACGCATGATTAGGGTTACCCTCCTGAATGGTTGTGAACCGGCCGATATTTCTGAATTTGTTGTAGCGGTCTTCGATTAACTCCTGCTCCGACATGGCCATAAGCTCCTGCAGGGCGTTCCAGAGCGCGTCCTTGATGGACTCCGCCTGTGCAGCCGGATCTCTGTGGGCTCCGCCCTTCGGCTCCGGAATGATCCCGTCGATCACGCCGAGCTTCAAGATTTCGTCCGCCGTAATTTTCATGGCTTCAGCCGCTTCCATGGATTTCGATGCATCTTTATACAGAATGGAGGCCGCGCCCTCCGGCGAAATGACGGAGTAGATCGCATTCTCCAGCATGAACACCCGGTTGCCCACGCCAAGGGCCAGGGCACCGCCGCTGCCGCCTTCCCCGATGACGACGCACAGAATCGGCACGCGCATCGCCGCCATCTCCATCAGATTGCGGGCGATGGCCTCGCCCTGCCCGCGCTCCTCCGCCGCATTGCCGGGGAACGCTCCTTTGGTATCGATGAACGTGATGATCGGGCGCCGGAACTTGTCCGCCTGCTTCATGAGACGAAGCGCTTTACGGAAGCCCTCCGGATGCGGGCAGCCGAAATGCCTGGCAATGTTATCCTTAGTATCTTTCCCTTTTTGATGGCCGACAACCGTCACCGGAATGCCGTTAAAACGGGCAATACCGCCTACGATGGCGAGGTCGTCCCCATACAGGCGGTCTCCGTGGAGTTCCATGAAATCGGTAAAGAGATGCTGGATGTAATCCAGTGTCGTCGGGCGCTGAGGATGACGGGCCACCTGCATCTTGTGCTTGGTGGACATGCCGGCATACAGCTCCGATTCCAGCTGCTGCAGACGCTGCTCGAGACGGGCAATCTCGTCGGAGAAATCGATTTGCTTATCGCTGCTGAACTTGCGGAGCTCTTCGATTTTGGCCCGAAGCTCCACAAGCGGCTGCTCAAAGGGCATTTCACTTGCCATGAACGATTTCCTCCTTTATGGTGTGCATGCCAAGAAGACGGGACAGCGTGCTCCGCAGCTCTTTGCGGTGGGACACCATGTCCACCTGCCCGTGCTGGAGGTTGAACTCCGACGTCTGGAAGTTGTCCGGCAGCTTCTGCTTGATCGTCTGCTCGATGACCCGGCGTCCCGTGAAGCCGAATGCGGCTCCCGGCTCGGCAATGATGTAATCCCCAAGCATCGCGAAGCTTGCGGATACGCCGCCGAATGTCGGGTCGGTGATGACCGATACATAGAGCCCGCCCTGTTCGCTGAGCTTCGCCAGGGCTGCGGAGGTCTTCGCCATCTGCATGAGGCTCAGAATGCTCTCCTGCATGCGCGCGCCGCCGGATGTCGAGAAGATGATCATCGGGCACTTCTTCTCGATGGCCTTCTCCACGGCAATGGCCACTTTCTCGCCGACTACAGAGCCAAGCGATCCGCCCATGAAGTCAAAACTCATCACGGCCACCACAACCGGGTAGCCCCCGATGGTGCCTTCCCCGGTGATCACCGCATCCTGCATGCCGGTGGATTCGACCGCCTTGGCATACTTCTTGCCGTAATCCGGGAAGCCGAGCGGGTCTTCCGAGGCCAGGTCGGCATTGTACTCGACGAACATCCCTTCGTCCATGGTCATCTGAATGCGTTCCACGGCGTTCAGCTTGTAATGGTAGTCGCAAGACGTGCAGACTTTCAGGTTTTTGTCGAGTTCCTTGTTGTACTGAATCGTCCCGCACTTGGGGCATTTGTTCATGAGGCCTTCGGGGATTTCACGCCGCGGCCGCTCCTCGGGAATGTCAATGGCTCCATCGATCACCCGGCTTTGGGCAGGCCTGTCCGTTGAAGGAACGGTAGCGTATTTTCTTTTCTTCTGAAACAAGTCTTTAAATTGCACGACTACACCTCGCTTGCGGTTGCTTCTGCTTTCCTAGACTCACCGCTTATCCTTAAGATCTATGCAGAATAGAGTTCAGAACCTCTTGAACTTCTTCCAATTCACCTTCGGGAACGACGATCTCGAACTGGTTTTTTGTCATGTTGATTGCCCGTACTTGTACAAGAAAGCCCTCTTCCGTTAGTCTTTGCTTGATCTTGTCAGCAATTTTGGCGGTTGGAGCGATATAAATAACCGTCCACATGAAAAAAGACCCTCCCCCGGGATAAACGAAATTCGCCAACAAGCTCAAGGTCAGGCGCGTTTATCTAGGTGACCCAGCCGCGGAAGATTCCCCCGCCGCAGGAAACTGCCTGGATCACGAACATAATGGAATAATGATATCATAACTCCACTTTTTCCCGCAACCGAGGGGGGTCTTGCGGCGGGGGACCCTATTCCTTGAAAATCAGCGGTTTTTCGGCAGGATCGGCCCCTCAGGCCCCTTCATCCTGACCGTCGAGTTCGTCCTGATGACGGTGCGCGATCCGCGCTGAGGCGGCCGCGGCCAGGCCCGCGACCAGGTCGTCCAGGAAGACGTGTATGCCTGTCGAATGGTCGTTGAGCTCCCGAATAATCCCGATTTTTTTCTTATCCAGATAGCCGAAGCTAGTGAGTCCGATCATGCCGTAGACGTGAACAATGCCAAGAGCCAGCGTCTCGTCCACTCCGTACAGGGAAGCGTCCGTCTCCATCAGCCCCTGCAGGGGCTGCGGCAGAAGCTTCTTCTCCGCCAGCTCGTCGAGCGCGATTCCCGTGTAGAGCACATACTGCACTTCGCGTTTTTGGAGAACCGTCAGGACGCTGTCCACACAAGCCTGCTTGGACAAGGCCGGATTGTAGGGCAGCTGGAGCTGGTGAACGATCTCGGCAATGCTGTCAATGGTGACGCCACGCTTCTCCAAGCATTCGATAATGGGGTCTTTGGTCATAAAAAACGCCTCCTCCGGGTTCCATTCGCAACACGCGCAGCGCCATCTCCGGCTATCCTTAAGCCGGTTTCTTGGTACGGGTTACTAAATGTATGCCGGGAAGGCAGGGTTTATTTCAGGTTAACACAAAATCAAACTTGCCGTGCAGCCGGGAAGACATCCGTTATATAAAATTTGTGTAAACGCCGCCCGCCGCGGTGAACGGCAGCTTTCCACTACTTCACTCTCACGCTGTCTTTGCCGAGCAGCTCTTCGATGCGGTGGAACAGCTCCGGTGAAGGCTTCACCTGATACTGGTCGCTGAGCCCGAGCGTCTTCTGGGAGCTCTCGTAATAGAGCACCACCGGCAGAGGCCCGCCGTGCTCCGTGATCAGCCGCTTCAGCTCGGCGAGCACCGCCGGCTCCTCGTGCTTCGGCGAGATGCGCATGTACACGCGCTGCACCGCCGCTGTGCGCGGAGCCGGGGCGCTGCCGCCCGGGCCGGCCTGGCCGCGGGCCGGAGCCGCCGGGCGGGGCGCAGGCTGCGCAGCAGGCGTGCGGCCGGACGCCGGGGCCGCAGGCGCTTGGCGCGGAGCCGTGCCTGCGGCGGAGCGCTGGGGCGCGGCTGCTGCGCCGGAGCTGCCCGCGGCGGAGCGCTGGGGCGCGGCTGCTGCGCCGGAACTGCCCGCGGCGGGGCGCTGGGGCGCGGCTGCTGCGCCGGAGCTGCCTGCGGCGGAGCGCTGGGGCGCGGCTGCTGCGCCGGAGCTGCCGGGGCGCGCCCCCTGCGGCGGGCCGCCGGCTGGCGCCGCCGTGCGTCCGGCAGCCGCAGCTGCCTGCGGCGGACGCCCGGCCGCAGGCGTGCTCCGGCCGGCGCCGCCGCGGGCATAGCCGCCGCCCGCCGGCTTCGCGGCCTTCTGCTCGAGCTGCGGGTCGTCCAGCGCCACCACCTGGTCGGCGAGCAGCTTGAAGTCCTCGTCGCCGAGCTGCAGCTTCGCCAGCACGAGCACGGGACGGCCCTTCTGCACCACCGGGGCCGCCCGCTTCCACACCTCGGGGAAGAGGACGACCTCGGACTTGCCGACCCGGTCCTCCAGCTCCATGAAGGCCATCGGCTGGCCCTTTTTCGTCACGATCGTCTTGCTGCTCATGACAAGCCCAGCCACCTTGACCTCGCTTCCGTCCGGGTACTGCGGAAGCTGGGCCAGCGAATCGGGCTCCATCCTGCGGAGCACGTCCTCATAGTCATCCAGCGGGCTGCCGGAGATGTACAGACCGAGCAGCTCCCGCTCCAGCTCGAGCTTCTGGGTCATGGAATAAGGCGCCACGGCGGGATATTCCACCTCCCAGGACACCTCTTCCACGAAACCGTCGAGGACAAGCTGCAGATCATCGCGGTCCTTGCGCCACTTGACGGCCGCATCGACGGCGTCTTCGAGCATCGCCAGCAGCTGGGAGCGGTGACCGGGCAGCGAATCGAGTGCCCCCGCCTGAATCAGCGATTCCAGCACGCGCTTGTTGCACACGCGCAGGTCGATCCGCCGGCAGAAGTCGATCAGGCTCTGGTACGGGCCCGACCGCCGCTCCTTAATGATCGATTCGATCGCGTTCGTGCCCACATTCTTGATGGCGGCCAGTCCGAAGCGGATCGCCCCATGACCGGATGCGGATTCCTGACGGACGCCTTCCTGATCGGCGGGTGCTTCCATCTTCCCGGAAGCAGCGCCGTCCGCCGTACGGTGCGCCCCCACCGGCGTGAACAGCACGCCGCTCTCGTTGACGTCCGGGCCGAGCACGGCGATGCCCATCTTGCGGCAGTCGTCCGAGTATTCGGCGACCTTGTGGTGGCTGCCCGTCACGGCCGCCAGCATGGAAGCCATAAAGTCCACCGGGTAATGCGCCTTGAGGTACGCCGTCTGGAAGGCGAGCACCCCGTAAGCCGTTGCATGCGCCCGCGGGAAGCCGTAGTCCGCGAAGCGTACGATCATATCGTACACCCGGTTCGCTTCCGCCTCGGTGTAACCCTGGCCCCGGCTGCCTTCCACGAAGTGGGCGCGCTCCTCGTCGAGCACCTCCCGCTTCTTTTTCGATACGGCCCTGCGCAGCAGGTCCGCTTCGCCAAGCGAGAAGCCCGCCATCAGGGAAGCGATCTGCATGATCTGCTCCTGGTAGACGATGATGCCGTACGTATCCTTCAGAATCCCTTCCAGCACAGGATGAGGGTACTCCACCTCCTGCTGGCCGTGCTTGCAGCGGATATACTGCGGAATGAATTCCATCGGACCCGGACGGTACAGCGCAAGAACCGAGATAATGTCTTCAAACCCGCTGGGCCGGAGCTCCCTGAGCACCCGGCGCATCCCCGGCGACTCGAGCTGGAAGACGCCGGTCGTGTCTCCCCGGCCGAGCATCTCGTAGGTCAGCGGGTCTTCCATCGATACGCCCTTCCAGTCGATGGTCCGGCCCGTCCGCTCGCGGATCCACTCCAGCGAGCGCTCGATGATGGACAGGGTGCGCAGCCCGAGAAAATCCATCTTGAGCAGCCCGATCGACTCCAGATGCTCCATCGGATACTGGGTCAGCGCGGTCTGCTCGGTGCCTTCCTGCAGCGGCACATACTGCGTCAACGGCTCCCGCGAGATGATGACGCCTGCGGCGTGCGTCGAGGCGTGACGCGGCATGCCCTCCACCTTCATCGCCATCTCCAGCAGCTCCGCCGTCTTCGGCTGGCGGTCGGCCAGCGCCTTGAGCTCCGGCGAGGAGCGCAGCGCCGCCTCGAGCGTCATGCCGAGCTGGCCGGGAATCAGCTTCGCCGCCTTGTCCACGTCGTTGTACGGCAGGTTCAGCGCCCGGCCCACGTCCCGTACGGCCGCCTTCGCCGCCATCGTACCGAACGTGATGATCTGAGCGACGCGGTCCCGCCCGTACTTGCGCACGACATAGTCGATGACCTCGTCGCGGCGCAGGTCGCTGAAGTCGATGTCGATATCGGGCATGGACACCCGCTCCGGATTCAGGAACCGCTCGAAGAGCAGGTTGTAGCGGATCGGGTCGACGTCGGTAATCTTGAGAACGTAGGCCACAAGGCTGCCCGCAGACGATCCCCGTCCCGGGCCCGTAACGATGCCTTCCTCATGGGCGAAGCGGATAAAGTCCCATACGATCAGAAAATAATCCGAGTACCCCATCCGCTCGATGACACCGAGCTCGTAGTCCAGCCGGGCCTCCACATTGCGTCGCCAAGCCTCATCCCCCCACTCGGAAAGCGGGGCATACCGCTCCTGCAGGCCCGTACGGCAGAGCTGCGTAAGGTAATCGCCCGCCGTCAGCCCTTCCGGAATCGGATCGAACTGCGGCAGTATCGAGCGGCCGAATTCGAGCTCGAGCCCGCAGCGGTCGGCAATGACCAGCGTGTTCTCGATCGCCTCGGGGATATGCGGGAACAGCCTCCCCATCTCCTCCGCACTCTTCAGGAACAGCTGGGAGGAGTGAATGCGCAGACGGTCCTCGTCCTCGACCGTCTTGCCCGTTCCGATGCAGATCAGGATATCCTGCATCGCATGATCGGGCTCGTAGACGTAATGCACATCGTTCGTAGCCACGAGCGGGATGCCGGTCTCGCGGCCGAGGCGGATCAGGTCCTGGTTGACTTTCTTTTGCTCGGTGAGGCCGTGGTCCTGTACTTCCAGGAAGAAGTCCTCCCCGAAGATGTCCCGGTACCGCTCCGCCGCCGCCTTGGCGTCGTCATACCTGCCGTGCAGCAGATGCTGCGACACCTCGCTGCCGAGACAGGCGCTCGTGCAGATCAGGCCCTCGCTGTACTTGCGCAAGTGCTCCGGGTCGATGCGCGGCTTGTAATGATAGCCTTCAAGGTGCGCCACCGACACCAGCTTCATTAGATTCTGATAGCCCTGCAGGTTCTTCGCCAGCAGGATCAGGTGATAGATCGGCTGGTCCTGCCGCGTGCCCTTCTGCTTCAGGGAGCCGGAGGTGTAATAGACCTCGCAGCCGATGATCGGCTTGATCCCCCGCTCCCTGCACGCTTTGTAGAAAGGAATCGCCCCGTACATGACCCCATGGTCCGTCAGCGCCAAAGAAGTCATGCCAAGGTCCGCCGCACGGGACACCAAGGTCTCAATCCTTGCGGCGCCGTCCAGCAGGCTGTATTCGCTGTGCACATGCAAATGGACAAAATCGCCCATCCGGGCCGCCTCCTCACGTTCGTCAAATGGTATACGCCCATTCTAGCACAAGGCGAACAGGTGTGCCATATGTATCCCCTCCTCCGCAATTTACGAGTCATGTCCAAGGGATTGCCACATATAATTTCTACATCCGACGAAGGACAACCGGCGTCAGGCGGTGTCCGGGCGGGACGAGCGGCGTACCTGTCCGTCCGCATCCGGCACCGCCCTCCGCCGATTTTTACACACAGGGCCCCGCGCCCTGAACCGGAGAAAGGGGGAAACGCTTCATGGCTTCCTTTTTGACCAAATGCCTGCTGGACTTCTTCGTTGCCTTCGGGGTGGTGCTCGGCGGCACGATGCTGGCCGGTATCTGCGCCGTCATTACGCTGGATCCGCCGGTCCACCGGATGGAAACCGTAGCCGAGCAGATCAAGATCTGGGCGATGGTCGCCGCCATCGGAGGCACCATCGATCCGATCCGGGCGATCGAGACCCACTTTCACGACGGGCACATCTCGCCGGCCATCCAGCAAATCCTCTATATCGTGTGCGCCTTCGTGGGGGCGCATATGGGCACCTCGCTGATCAAATGGATCTGCGGCACCGGAGCCGCCCCGTGAAGGTTCCCCCTCCCGGCTTCTTCAGTTCCTACATGCGGGCGATCGGTCTTCTGGTGGCCGGCATGATCATCGGGGCCGCTCTGTTTCTCAGCATCTATAACCAGCGGCTCAACATGGTCATCGTCGAGAACCGGAAGCTGCACGCCCAGAAGGATGAGCTCGAAGGGGAAATCGCCGATCTGAAAAAGACCAAAAATCAGCAGACCACGATCAACCGGCTGAACGTCTTTGTCGTTTCGGAAGAAGGCACGCCCTTCGACACGCTGACGGAAAGCGAGCTGCGCAAACGGGTCAACAGCGATCTCAAGAAAGTGGTGATCGGGCGCAAAATCTCGGACTTCGCCGCCATGCCCGAAGTGTACGAGAGCATCCTCAAGGAAAAACCGTACCTCGGTGTGCTCGACCGCGACTATATGGTCCTCGGCGTCCGGTGGATCGTGCTGACACAGACCGAGCTCAAGGTATGGGTGACGATCAAGGAATGGAAGCGGCTTCCGACCCCATAACCCTGTTGCTTTCCCGAGCTGAAATCGCTAAAGTGGAGAAAGACCTCCCCTGTCCGCAGGGGACCACTTCACTCTCCTTAAGGATGTGCTGACCCGATGCTTGCGAATATCCAGGTGGCCCTCAGTACCCTGGTTGTCATTGCTTTGGCCTTTTCCGTTTATTACAGCTTCCGCTACCGCCGGGCTGCGGACCACCGCCTGCGGGGCCTCTATTCGTCACGGATGAACATCGCCATGGGCACCATGCTGGTCATCCTGGCCATCTCCCAGCTGTTCTTCCTGCACGACTCCGTCATGCGGCGGATTTTCGGTACGGTGTGTCTGCTGCTCGGCGTGTTCAATCTGTTCGCCGGGATCCGGAATCATATTCACTTTAGTAAACGCTCGTAGCTCGTGATTTCGGTGGCTCGTGATTTCATTTTTGCGCTCCGTTGAACTTCGTTCAAAGGTCGCTTTCAAAAACGAAACACATCGCTGGGTAAAAGAAAAAAAGACTCATTCAGACCGCCCCCGGCTTCGCTGGCCCTCCCTTGCTCGAAAGTTCAAGTGCTCAACAAATCGTTTTGACGCTCCGTTGAACTTCGTTCAAAGGTCGCTCCAAAACGAACGTTAGCTTCGAAGCCCATAGCAAGCCAAAGAGCCCGTCCAAATGGACGGGCTCTTTGGCTTGCCTCTTCGGAGACAGACGTGAAGGTCAGCTCCCCGTCACTAACTGAAGAACAAACTGTTAAACAGCGCGTTATCCTATATGATGAAAACCATCGGATAACCGGACACCGGAGGCAAATACGTGCTTTTTGTGATGTTCTGCATCACATAAGTGGCGCAAATCGGCTATTTGGCCTTCTACGCCGCTTTATGTGATGCAAAACATCGGATAATCAAGCGCGGGTGGCTATCGTACGCCGATTGTGATGTTTTTCATCACATGCAGGGTTCCGCAGGCCACACATTCAAGTTGCGGTACGGACCTTGTCCGGCGTGGCTCGGCCTGCATCCCTCTGTGCGCCTCTTGGCAAGCTCGGACGCCCCCGGGCGGAGCATCGGGCTCCGGTCCGTGAGGCCCATAGGCCGCAGCCATGAGCAAGCTCAGACACCCCTAAGCTGACCATCGGCGCCCGGCAATGGCCGTGCGGGCCGGCGGGCCTCAGGACGGGTCGAAGACCTGGGCGGTCAGCATGGCTTTGGCCACGAGCACGCCGGCGTGGTACATCTCGACGTCGATTTTGCCGAACTTGCGGGAGACTTCGATGATGCGCGGGCGCAGCTCGACCTGGGAGTCGATCTGCACGGGCCTCACGAAGTACGAGGACATGTTGTCGAGCACGAGGTCGCCCTTTTTGACGTCCTGGACCGCGTGGTACGCGGCCTGCGACATCAGTACGGCCAGCACCCCTTCGGACACGGTGCCGAGCCGGTTGGTCATCTGCGGGGTGATCGTCCCGCGGAACAGAATCTGTCCCGAGCGGTCCCGCTCCTCCGAGAAGCCGGACCAGATCAGGTCCTCGAACGTCTCGCCGTGCTGCGGCTGGCGCTGGATATGCTGCATGGCCTTCAGCACGTCCTTGCGCGAGATGACGGCCGTCACCTTGCGCCCCGCATCAACGATCGGCAGCAGCTCGATCCCTTCCCACACCATCATGTGGGCGGCCGCCGCAACCGATGTACTCGGCTGGGCCGTGACCGGATTCCGGGTCATGAATTTGTCGACCGTCTGCCCCGGCTCGGCGCCGATCAGGTCCTTGGAGGTGATCATCCCGATCGCCCGGTTCCACTCATCCACGACGGGAAACCGGCTGTGTCCGGTCTCTTCATGCAGTCGCTGCCAGTCGCGGAGCGTGTGATGGGCTTTGAGCACGTACACCTGCATCGGACTCGGAACGATATCTTCGATCAGCAGGATCTTCTTCTTGATGAGCCTGTCGTAGATGGCGCGGTTAATCAGGGATGCTACGGTAAACGTATCATAGGAGGAAGAAATGATCGGCAGCTCCAGCCGGTCCGCCAGCTCCTTCACCTCTTCGCTCGTCCCGAAGCCGCCCGTAATGAGAACGCCCGCCCCCTGCTCCAGCGCGCACATGTGCGCTTTGGCCCGGTTGCCGACAATGAGCAGGGAGCCCGGGTCGATGTACCGCAGCATGGCGTCCTGCTGCATCGCGCCGATGACAAACTTGTGAAGCGTCTTCTCCAGACCCCCGCGTCCGCCGAGCAGCTCCCCGTCCACCATGTTGACGACCTCCGCGAAGGTCAGCCTGTCCATGTGGTCGCGGAGCTTTTTTTCCACCCGCACGGTACCGACCCTCTCCTTCGTTGCCACAAGGCCGAGCGTATCGGCCTCCTTGATCGCCCGGTAGGCCGTCCCTTCGCTCACCCCAAGCTTCTCCGCTATCTTGCGGACCGAGATCTTGCTGCCGATCTTCAGACTCTCGATATACTTCAGGATCTGCTCATGCTTGGTGGCGGCCTCCTGCCAGTTCCCCTCTTGCCCCGTCATCTGTCTTACCAACTCCATCTTTACTGTAATAGTTCTGTATTACTCCATTATAGCACATCTCTTAAAAAAAAACAGGACGGCACTTTCGAACCCCAGCGGACCGCATCCTGTTTCACCTTCCAAACCCATCGCAGGAGACCCTACAGTGACCGTACGTCACTCCCTCCCGCCTCAGGCTTGGTCACAAGGCCGGTCTCCCCGGCCAGATGATGGACTTGTACAGCGCCTGTCGCCTCAATCCGAAGAGGCCCGGAAGACTCCGGGTCGGGAGCCTGCTGCGGGCTCTCCGGAAAAAAAGTACAAGAAAGCTCCCCCACCCGCATAGGATGGTAACAGCTTTTACATACCCAGGAGGTGTCTTCCCTATGTCCACAGATGCCCGGGAACCCCAGGCCATCTATGAAGCCGACTCATCGTTCATCGACACGCTGAACAAATACCGCGAGCGCATCCTCAACGTCTGCACGGAACACCTGCACAAGCCCGTACGGGTGCACACGACCCACGGTCAGCACCACGAAGGGATTATCGTCCACATCGACGCTTATCACATCTATCTGCAGCTGCCGCCGGGACACAGCCGGGCATTCATTCCGGGACCGTACGGCTACCCTCCCTACAATCCGTACTATAACAATGTGATTCTCCCTCTGGCGCTGTTCGACCTGCTCGCCATCTCCCTGCTCCTGTAGCAGAGGGTCCCCGCCGGCATTTTCCGGCGGCTCCGGACCCGATAAACGCCTATGCCGTCCAAATATCGGATAACAGAAACGAGCCGATGCGCAAGACCTTCTGATATTTACTAAAAAGCCCGCCGCGTCCTTTCATCTCGAAGGACGGGCGGGCTTTTTTGGCGCGGCCGGCAGCCTTACTTTTTGACCATTACTTTCTGACCTGGAGCATCTTGCGGCGTCCGCGCACCGCCTGTTCGAGCTGCCAGCGCTTCATCCGCTTCACCTTGAGCAGCTCTCGCTTCGTCTCCTCCTCTACCCCCAGCAGCTCGTGCAGATGCGCGGCGACCAGCAGCAGCGCAAACGCACACCATACCACGCCGAATACGGCCGGCAGCGACCACCCTCCGGCAAGATCAAGCCTTGGCACCGCAAACAGCAGCATACCGAGCGACAGCCCGAGGTAAATGACGCTTCGCGTTCCTTTTCCCATCTTTTGTCTCCTTCCACACCCAATCTTGTACACACTTATGCATATGCGATCCCCGCGGCGAATAGCACAGAGCTGTCAAGCTTGATCGGGCAGCTGACGCAAGTCTGCGCAGGCCCGTTATATTCGGGATGCCCGTCCCGCGCAGAGTCCGAGGAGACCGGATGGAGCAAGATCCGAGGATGCTTGAACAACATTGGACGCCGGATAAAAAATGACTGCGATGGACCGGTACCAACCAGCCTGTTGACGCTGCTAAGATGCCCCCGAAAAGGTATGTCGAACAACGACGCTACTCTCAGAGCCAAAAGCAGCTTGGATCAGGAAGGTCTGAATGAGACAAAGCGCCGTACGGACGGGGCGGTCCATAAAAATTCGCTGCTCCGTGATCCGCTGATGCTGTGTCCTCTGACGCACAGCGCGCCGGTATGTCGGAAGTGATTCCCGTACAGCGAAGAATCGAATGGAACCTTCCTTCCGCCCCTTAGCCGCCCCGGATATCTGCTTATGATAAGCCTTTTTCTCGGGTAAATCGCCTTAACAATCCTTACAAATACTTAATATTACTTAAATTACTTGCAACAAGTAAGTGATTATGCGTATAATAAAGGCATGAATCAGCAAGCTGCGAAAGGAGTCCTTATGTACCAGGAAGAACGACTGCTGGCCATTCTGCAGCACATGCGGCACCATCACCGCATTTCGGTGGAAGAGATCTGCGAGCTGTTCCAGGTCTCACGCGACACGGCGCGGCGCGATATCGTCAAGCTGGAAGAGCAGGGACATATCCTGCGCACACGCGGAGGAGCGATTCTCCCCTCGCTGAACAAGGACGTTCCCCGGTTCGATGACCGGCTGGAGGCGGAGAAGGCCGTCAAGGAAGACATCGGGCGGGCCGCCGCCTCCCTTCTCCAGAATGGGGATTACCTCTTCATGGACTCCTCCACGACGGTGCTTCAGGCCGCCAACCACCTGACCACGGCGGATCATGTGATCGTTACGAATTCATTCGATATTGCCGGCGTCCTCTCCCACCGTCCGAGCACGACCGTGCATCTGCTCGGCGGGGTCGTGCATCCCCGTCACCGGTTCATCTACGGCGCCAGGACGCTCGAGATGCTCCGCGACTACCAGGTCGACAAGCTGCTCATCGGCACCTCCGGCATTACGGAGAGCGGACTGACGAACCCTTACGAAGAAGAAGGCTATGTGATGAAGGAAATGATGCGCAGAGCCGACCAGATTATCGTACTCGCCGACCATACCAAATTCGGGCAGCGGCAGTTTTTCCGGCTCGCCGGACTCGAAGCCATCGATATCCTGATTACCGACCGCGAGCCGGAGGCCCCGATGAAGCAGGCCCTGCTCGAGCATGACATTCATATTATTATCACGAGTGAAGGAGAGAAGGAATCATGATCAAACTCATTGTCAGCGACCTCGACGGAACGATGCTGCTTCACGAAGAACGCCAGGCCCGCACGGAGGACATCGACGCACTGAAAGAAGCGGCCGCAGCCGGCATTGCCGTTGCCTTCGCTTCCGGGCGCATGCATCCCGAGATCCAGGCCGTAATGGAGATCTTCGGGATGCGCACACACAGCATCTCCCAGAACGGCGCTTACGTGCATACGCAGGACGGGCAGCTTGTACAGAGCAGCGCTTTCGACACCGGCCTGATCAAGGAGCTGGCGGGAGCGGCGGCCGGCACCTCGCTGCTCACGGTGCTTGCGGCGCCGGAGAGCTACGTCGTCCAAGAATGGAGCGAAGCGGCCGAGGCCTTGAAGCCGCGGCTGATGGCCCCGCTGGTTGAGATGCCGGATCTGCTCGAGAAGCTCGGAGACGAGCTCGTCTGCGGCAAGCTGTCTTATATGGGGGAGCTCGCGGAGCTGAAAAGGCTTCAGGAAAAGCTGCTGGCCCGGTATGGAGAGATCGTCGACGCCTATATCTCCGATATCGACTGTCTGGACGTTATGCCCCGGACCACATCCAAGGGTACGGGCCTGAAGGCGCTCCTCGCTGTGCTGGGGCTGACCCAGGAAGAGGCGGTCTGCTTCGGCGATTCGTTCAACGACCTGCCGATGTTTGCGGCCACGCCGCACAGCTTCGCCATGGGCTCCGCCCACCCGGACGTGCAGGCCAAAGCCGCGCGCACCGTCCCTTTCGTCGCCGACGCCCTGAAGTGGGTGCGGGCGTACAACGCCGCCGGGGCCCAGCACCCGGACGCCGCCTCGTCGGTGTGAGCCGGCCGAGCTGCGTAAGGCGCAGGGCCGGCCCCCTCCCCGATCGGCGGCGCGTCAAGGTGCAGCAGTATGCGTCGTCCGGCATACCGTGCCGGGCGTAAGCGGAGGCCGCACCCGCGTGAGCCGCTGTTCGGGAGGCCTGCAGCAGGCGGCGTACGACCGGCCAGCCCAAAGCGCATGAAGCATGCGCTTAAGGCTGGCGTGAGCCGACGTGCTGCCGACAGCAGTGCTGAACGGCCAAGTCTTGGAAGGAGCAGCGCTGCTGCCCTTCGAGACACAACCGGCGTGAGGCCGTGTCCTGTCATCCGCCCGCTGCCGGCCCGCAGCGCCCTAAGACCTCTAATTCCGTGATTCCGCGGGATTGGAGGTTTTTGCATGGGCTGACAAGGGCGCTGGCGTTTGCTGCCGCCGTACGCCCTGGAGCTGCCCGAAGCACGATGACCGCAAATCCGGGCCGCTCCTCCCGCTTCCTGTAATAACGCCGGATTGAAGGGTTGGCCTGTGACACATAATGACCATGCATGGCTTCCAGAAAGCGGGCGTATATTCTACTTCGCCGACTCAGGCTCACCCCGCTGCCCCTCCGGAAGAACCCCGCTGATTCACCGGGGCTTGCGGCCCGTTTTCTTCATCAACTTTTTACTTGTTCAAACAATGATTGTATAGTAAACTAAACCAACGTTTGAAGCCTGGAGGTCATCATGGACAACAAGGAATACCAGCTTTCCGACTCCCTCGGCTATCTCCTCGGGAACGCGTACCGACTGATGAGCTGCCGGCTGGGTGCCCGCTTCCGCGAGCGGCAGTACGATGTGACCATCGAACAGTGGCCCCTGCTCGCACAGCTGTGGAACCAGGACGGATTAACACAGGCACAGCTGTCGGCCCTGACCCGCAAGGACCAGCCCAGCGTGTCCCGTCTCGTCGACAACATGATCAAGAAGAACCTTGTGGTCCGGGTATCCCATCCCGAAGACCGGCGCAAGAACCGCATCCACCTGACCCCCAAAGGGGCGGAGCTGCAGCAGAAGCTGATTGTCGAGGCACTGGCCAACAACGCCGATGCCATTGCCGGGGTGTCTCCCGAGGAGTACGCCGTATTCCGAAGCGTGCTCGAACGCATCACTGCCAATATGAAGCAGATGAAGGAGGAACTATGAATCCATCGCAAGCCGGAGAAAAACTGATCAAGGTGCTGGCCTTCACGCTCGTGCTCTCGGTCATGAACGCAACCATGTTCAACGTGGCGCTGCCGACGCTGAGCAAGGAGTTCCAGCTCACGGCCTCCCAGGTGTCCTGGGTGGTCACCGCTTATATTATCGTCTATGCCATCGGCTCGGTTACCTACGGCAAGCTGGCCGACAAATACCGGCTCAAGGATCTGCTGACCATCGGACTCTCGTTCTTTGCGTTCGGCTCCATCCTCGGGCTTCGTCGCCACGGAATACTGGATGATCATTCTCGCGCGCGTACTGCAGTCGGTAGGCGCCTCCGTCATCCCGGCCGCAGCCATGATCATTCCCGTAAGGTACTTCCCGCCGGAAACCCGGGGCCGTGCCCTCGGCACGACTTCGGCCGGCCTCGCACTCGGTACGGCCATCGGCCCGATCATCGCAGGCTTTGTCACCAGCACGCTGTCCTGGCGTTATCTGTTCTTCCTGTCGGTCCTGTCGCTGCTGACCCTGCCGTTCTACCGCAAGTATCTCGACGACAACCGGGGCGAATCCGGCCGGACCGACCTTCTCGGCGGTGGACTGCTCGCCTTGACGATCGCTTTCCTGCTCCTGTCGATTACAAACTCGGCCTGGATCTACCTCGGCGTCGCGGCCATCTTCTTCGCCCTGTTCCTGGTCCGCATCCGCCGCAGCGCGAATCCGTTCATTCAGCCGGCGCTGCTGAACAACCGCAAGTATGCCGCGGGACTGATCGTCTCCTTTATTGCCAGCGGCCTCTCGTTCGGCATCCCGTTCCTGACGCCGCAGATGCTTACGCAGCTGAACGGGCTGGATCCGGCCGTGATCGGCTTCGTGATGTTCCCGGGAGCGATCATCGCCTCCATGCTCGGCAAGACGGGCGGGCGGCTCGCCGACCAGAAGGGCAACGTCTATCTGATCTTCCTGGCCATCGCCGCCCAGTTCCTCTCGTTCTTCCTCCTGTCGATGACGGCGGGGATCGGCCCGTGGGTGCTGTGGATCTTCCTGATCTTCGGGAACATCGGCCAAATGTTCATGCAGATCGGCCTCTCGAACACCGTCTCCCGCACGCTGGCCAGAGAACAGACCGGCGTCGGCATGGGCCTGTTCATGATGGTGAACTTCATCGCCGGCGCCATCGCCACCTCCGTCATCGGCAAGGTGCTCGATGCCGGCAGAGCGAGCGTCCCGCATGCCCTGAACCCGCTTCTTATCGTGTCGGACGGAGGGGTATACAGCAATATTTTCCTCGTGCTCTCCGTACTGGTCTTGGTCAATACGCTGCTGTTCTACGTCTTCTTCGGCGAACGGGCAGCCCGCCGCCGCGGCGAATCGCTGGGTTAAGCTGAACCCGCCCATACATGCCTCCCACTGCGAAGCAGCATCTATACGAATAGAAGAAGCCTCCTGTCCGACGTTTGGACAGGAGGCTTTTGGTTTTGTTTTTATGAGCACCGGATGCCTTGGCAAGGACCAGACAGCAGGCGTCGTTACACCGCCCGGCCCCCGGGTCCCTTCGAGAAATCGGTCTTGTAGCTCGGATTGACCGACATTTCGAGGATCGGGTAGGCATACCCGCGCATCGCTTCTTCATAGTCCGCGACGGCCTCCGTCAGGGTGAGCTCCCCCGCCTCTGCACGAATGAGCCTCGCCGCGAGCTCCGCCCCATCCTTCAAGGCCAGATTCGCTCCGGCACCGAAGGTCGGCGGCATAGCGTGGATGGCATCCCCAAGCAGCGTGGCCCGCCCCGCCCGCCAAGGCTCCTGCGGCTTCAGCACGCGGACCGACTGCGGGAAGATCGAAGACACCCGGATGCGCTCGAACAGTCCCCGGAGTGCGGGAGCCCAGTCCTCGGTCAGGCCCAGCATCATCGCATACAGCCGTTCCCGGGATGCCTCCCGGAGCTCGCGGTCCGATAACGGCAGCGGGGCGAAGCCCCGGCTCAGCGCAATCATCATGTACGGCTCCACCGGATCGATGACGCTGCCCGGAGCCAGCTCGGCCGCCGCCTCCGCGATGGGCCTGCGGGGAATGAAGGCGCCGATTCCCGCGAAGGCGCCGGACGCATCGGTTGCCCCGATGAAGCCGTCGAAGAGCACCTCGGGCAGCGAGGCCGCGATCTCCGGCGTCAGCGGAGACTTGGCATAGATCATCCGCATGCCCGTATCCACCGGCTCGGCCTCCGGCATAAGCCCCCGCCGCACGATCGAATTGATGCCGTCGGCTCCCACGAGGAGATCGCCCTCCGCCACTCTGCCGTCCGCGAGATGAAGACGGACACCCTTCCTGTCCTGTTCGAAGCGAAGCGCTTCCACGCCGAAGTGCACCCGGTCCTCCAGGCCGCTGAGCAGAATCTGGCGGAGCGTCCTGCGGTTGACGGCCGTATGCGGCCGTACCGGATCGTTCGGCGGTCCGATGTGCGGCCGGACGGCCTTTTCCACTCCCCGGCTGTCGATCATCACCGCCAGCTCCCGGCGCGGATTGGTGCGCGACGTCTGCATGTACAGCTCATACAGGGGCTCCGGCAGGCAGGCCCGCAGCGCGCCGCCTCCATCTCCGTTCATATGCAGACGGTAGCCCGCCTGAAGGACGCCCGGGTCCATTTCATAAACCTCACAATCCACCCCGGCCTTGGTCAGCCCCTGGGCCAGACATAAGCCCCCGAGACCTCCGCCGGCGATCAGGATTTTGAGCTTGGACATAATCATTCCTCCCCGTAATCAAATCCCATCCCCCAAAAAGCAACAAGATGTATGTTAAAATACAAGATGGCTGATGGCAAAACCCATTATACCCCTACTACTGGAAGAATCAACCATCAATAGAGTGGGACCTGTCAGCTAAACAACAAGGAATTCAAAAATGTCGGATATCGTGAAGGCATCAGGAACAGACCGAAAACAGGCAGCCCCACGGACCGGTATCCGGCAGCGTGAAGGAGGAACAAGGATCCACCCATGAACCCCATTAAAGAAGACCGCAGAGTCCGCAAAACCCGCCGGGCCATCCTGGACGCCCTCCTCTCCCTTACCAGGGAGCAGGGACTGCATGCCGTGACCGTCGGCGGAATCACGGAGCGGGCGGATATTAACCGGGCCACCTTTTATGCCCATTACCGGGATAAACAGGATCTCATCGAGCAGGCCGTCTCCGAGGTGCTCAGCGAATGGGGAACCGTGGAGGAACACCGCTGGGCGGGTTCGGGCAGCGAGGTCGACTTCGACAGGCTGCTGCCCATCTTCACGCATATGTTCGAGAAGATCGGCAAGCATGCGGAATTTTACCGGATCATGCTGGGACCGGGCGGATACCCCGGCTTCTCGGAGAACCTCAGGGACGTCATGTGCCGGCTGATCCGGCACGGTCATCACCGAGTGCTGGAGCTCAAGGGGGCCCGCCCTCTCGTCGATCCTGACATCTACCTCAGCTACGTCACATCCGCCCAGCTTGGCGTTATCATCCACTGGCTTCACCAGGAAACACCCCATCCGCCGGAGTATATGGCAGAGCAGCTTATGCTCTTGTACCGGCTCGGTGCGGTACAAGCTGCCGATTATGAAGGCTGAACGGGTGCATGGATACGCACAATGCGCATATACCATTAGCCGGGCGGATTCCGAGCAGAGAGCTGCTTCCCCTCCTCCATCGGATGGCTTAACCCCAAGACGCACACCTGCGGGGGAACGCCGTTACCCAGCTCTCTGAACCTGCTTGCTCCCTTACCGGGAGAGGTCCCGGCTGCGTTCAGTGCGGTATGCCGGCTCCAGCCCTTCCCCATGTGGAGGGATTTCCGCCCCCGACAGGCTGGCCCCCGGCTGCCCGAGCCCCTTGACCGCAGGCCAGCCAGCCCGTCGGTCCCGCTTCTTGGAACCCGGTATCTCCTGAGCTCCGCAAACAAAACAAGACCCCTTCGGAGCCCTTCATCCAAAGAGGTCATAACCAGTCTATCGAATCCTGCAAGCAGCGCCTCGTTCATCGATGGACCCGAACGTCCTCTGCAGCCCCGCCGGCATCTCCCGGCCAACGTATCACTTGCCGGCGGTCACACCGATGATCCCCTGTCTTCAGGCTGCTCTCCCATTACCTCCAGTAACGGACCGCTCCCCGTTGATTCCCACCGCTTTGGCGTAGGGGTCGGGCGCTTCATCCCACTGGCTTCCTATACGGATCCGGTACGTGTAGCACCACCCATCCAGGTTCTCAGGAACCGTAAGCTCCCGCAGCCCCCTCAGCTCCCGCATGGGCAGATACCGGTCTGCTGCCTCTTCCACGCCGGGATACAGAACCACCTGCGTTTCTCACGCCGTAGGAACCCAGAGCCGGAACCCGGTCTCCCGCCCCCGCAAGGACACTCCCAGATCGTCTCCATCATAGAAAAAAGCCTCGTCGAACTTCTTCGAGAACACCGACAGGCCTCCCGATGCTCTTGCGTCCCCGTAAGATATCGTCCGCCCATTCTCTTTTTGTACAGCCATGATCGCTTCACTCCCTCCGCCCAAAAGTAGTGCTGTCGTATGTGTTTACTTACTTTTCCTCATTTTGGAACCTTCGAAACACCCGTTCTCCACACAGACGTTCGTCCCCTGCAGACCCTCTGCCCTGCGGCAAAAGAAAGCGGTTTCCACGCACATCAAGACGGTACGCTCCTGCCGGCCGGCAGGGTCATGATCGCCGTGCCCGGGGTGGACGGACCTTCACGCAGCTCCGCAGAGACCGGGACGTTTATTCCGCAGCCCCGCAGTTTCTTTTCACCAAGGGATAAACGCCCTCATATGATGAAGTAGTTCGTTTGTTAATGTTCCAGGCGCTTCAGGCGAAGGTTGTGCTCCCTGGTGCCGGGAAGGAGTTCCGTCATGAAAAGAACAAAGGTAAAGATCCAAATCCAGAGCTCCGGCCTATCCTCCGACGGCTCCGTTGTGATGCTCAGTGAAGCAGTGGCCAAAAAATGGAAGATTCCCTTCCAGCAGACCCTGCAGCTGCGCTTCGGATCGAGCCGGCAGGATGTGCGAGTCGTACCTTTGTCACAGGCGGGTGCGCTGCGCATCTCGGGCGCCCTCGCTTCGAGATGGGGGCTGTTCAAGGACGATCAGCTGTGCCTCCAGTATAAATCGTCTTCCCGGACGCTTGTGCTCGGTCCGCTCATCGGGGTCATGGTCTCCCGGGTGCATCCCGGCTCCCCTGACAAAATGTTCGGTGTGAATACGGCCTTCTGCCGGGAGCTGACCGATGCCTGCAGATTATACGGGGCTTCCGTGTTCTTCAGCACGCCCGACGACCTGCAGGGCCAGGGAGATACGGTGAAAGGATGGCGCTATACGGGAACATGGGAGCGGATGACGTTCCCTGTGCCGAACGTCCTCTACAACCGCCTGACATCGCGCAAGCTGGAGAACCTGGAGAACGTGCAGCAGTTCGTGGGCCATGCCAAGACGCGGTACAACGCTGTCATGTTCAATGAGAAATACCTGAACAAAACCGAGGTGTTCGACGCCCTCCGCAAGGAGACCGGCCTGGGAACCTATCTGCCGGAGTCCCATCTGCTCCGCAGCTTCACCATGCTCAAGTCGATGTGTGCGAAGCATCCCACCGTGTTCCTGAAGCCGATCACGGGCAGTCTCGGCAAAGGCATCATCCGGGTCAGGCGGCAGCCGGAGGGCTCCTATCTCTGCCACTTCACCTCCCTGAACGGGGCCCGCAAGCAGTCATTCTCGACCCTCACCCAGCTGTTCAATACGATTGCCGGCAAGGTCAAAACCCAGAAATACCAGATCCAGCAGGGGCTGAACCTGCTGACCGTGGGCGGCCGCCCCGTCGACTTCCGGGCACTCGTGCAGCGCGGGGATACCGGGCAGTGGGGAATCACCTCCATCGTCGCCCGGATCGCCGGAAGCCAGCACTTCGTCTCGAACCTGGCGCGAGGCGGCTCGCTGTCGACGGTGAAGGACGCACTGGCCCGCAGCGGCTCCGCCGCCGCCTCCGGCGGCCTTCCGAAGCTGCGCCGGGCGGCGCTCAGCATCGCCAAGGGCATTGAGAGCCAGGTTCCGGGGCATTTTGCCGAGCTGGGCATTGACCTGGCGATCGACACCGCAGGGCGGGTGTGGCTGCTTGAGGTGAACTCCAAGCCGTCCAAGGAAGACAACACCCCGCTCGATACCGAGCGCAAGATCCGCCCGTCGGTCAAAGGGCTCGTGCAGTACGCCAGGTTCGCCGCCAAATTCTGATTCCCAATCTCCTGAAGTGAGGTGAGGCTTATGATCCAGCCATGGCAGGTCATCCCGTCCCCGGGCGACGGACGCCGGTCGGTCGGCATTCTCACGGCCAGGACCGAAGGACTCCCGCCCTTCGACAACCGCGGCTTCTACCGCCGGCTGATCCGTGCCGGCCGCCCCCTGGGGCTCTCCGTCTTCGTCTTCACGCCTCACGATCTGCCGGAGGGGGACGACGTCATCACCGGCTACCGCTATAACGAGGCGGCCCGGCGCTGGGAGCGGACCGACTGCCCGCTGCCCGCCCTCGTCTATGACCGCTGCTTCAGCCTCTCCCGCGAAGCGTCCGCCCTCTACCGGGCGGCGCTGCGGAGGCTGCAGGCGGAGCCGGGCGTGCAGCTGCTCGGTTCGCCGCTGCCCGGCAAATGGGACGTCCACCGCCACCTCGAGCGGGACGGACGCTTCACGGCGCTGCTGCCGCGCACAGAGCCGCTCACCCCGCGGGCCCTGGCCGCCTGGCTTCAGGAGCACGGTGAGGTGCTCCTGAAGCCGCAGGCCGGCTCGCAGGGCCGCGGCGTGCTGCACGTGCGCCGCGGCGCTCTCCGCGCTGGCGCGCAGCCCTCCCGTACGGGGGAGGCCGCCGAGGCGGCCTACTCCGTGCGGGGCCGGGATGCGCGCGGGCGCGAGGTGTCGCGCGGCTTCGCGGATGCGGCCGCGCTGGGGCAGTGGCTGCGCGGCTTCGTGCGCGGCCGGCGGTATCTGCTGCAGCAGTATCTGCAGCTGCAGACGGAAGCGGGCGCGGCGTTCGACGTGCGCGCCCTGGTGCAGAAGGACGGCAGCGGCCGCTGGCAGCTGACCGGCACCGCCGTGCGGCAGGCGCCCGCGGGCAGCGTGACGGCCAACCTGCACGGCGGGGGCACGGCCGCTCCGGCGGAGGCGTTCCTCGCCGGCCGCTTCGGCGCGCAGCGCGGTGCCGCGCTGCACCGCGAGCTGTGCCGGCTCGCCGCGGAGCTGCCGGAGGCGCTGGAAGCCGGGTACGGCCGGTTCGCCGAGCTCGGCATCGACTTCGGCGTGGACCGGGACGGACGCCTGTGGCTGCTCGAGGTGAACTCGAAGCCCGGCCGCAGCGTCTTCACGCTGCTCGGCGACGCCCGGGCCGCCGAAGCCGCCCTGCTGCGGCCGCTGCAGTACGCAGCGAGCCTGCTGCCGGCTGCCGGCCGCGGTGCCGGGCACGGCATGCAGCGCGCAGCCGCTCCACCGGCACCTGCCGCACTGGCTGCGCTGCATGCCGACGCTCTGCCGCCAGCTGCCGCGCACGCTTCGCTGCTCGCCGACGCTTCGCCGCCAGCTGCCGCGCACGCTTCGCTGCTCGCCGACGCTTCGCCGCCGGCGAACCGGCCCGGCTTCCGGCCGTCCGCAGCACGGGCTCCAAGACCGCTGCCTTGGATCGCGGACCGCGTCACAAAACCCGCCGCTGCGGTGAGCAGCGCGGATGACTAGATACCCTCTCTTTGCCCCGGCAAAGGCAGAGTGAACCTAAGGGGCCGCGGTATGAGTCAGCGAGGAGTTATAAGACAGAGGGACAGAAATAGCGGAACTCTGATTCGCTATTCTCAGCCTAAACGAACCGTCCAGCGAAATAGCGGAACTGTGATGCCTTATTCCATCACTCCGGGCTCCTTATCGAGGCCTTTCCGGCCAATAACGCATCTGAGTTCCGCTATTCTCCGGGAAATGACGGGAAATACCGCGATAGCGCATCTGAGTTCCGCTATTGCGGCTGCCGGATCAGAGGCGACGGGGGAATCGTCCCTTTCGCCCGGTTACCGGCACCTCGTCTGCCTGCAGCCCCGGGGTACGGTGCGGTTTCGCCATGCCTTCGCCTTGGGCGGAAGCCCGATGCTCGTCGCGCCGGCCCCTGACCGGCACTCTGCCTTGCCGCCGGCAAAGCTCCACATACCGCACCGCCGGGCCGAGGCCTCCCTGAACGCTGAGGACACCATGAGCCCCGCTCCGCCGGTGCAGAGTAAGCTTTATAGAATCAATAGTTTCGCATTCCTAGCAAAACTGCTTGTTTTTAGACAGCTAACCTTCAGGCCACATGCTAGCCTATGACTCACCCAGCAAACTTCCACCTCCACCTAATACACTCAGCCTATGACTCACCCAGCAATCTTCCACCTCCACCTAGTACACTCAGCCTATGACTCACCCAACAATCTTCCACATTCACCTAATACACTCAGCCTACGATTCACCCGGCAATCTTACACCTTCACCAAATCACTCGGCCTACGATTCACCCGGCAATCTTCCAACTTCGGCAGAGCATATGCCCCCCTAACTCACGCAGCCCATCTTCACCTTCTGCATACATGCGGCCTATAATTCACGCACCAACCAGCACTTTCGGCAGTATGCTATGCCTATGACTCACCCAGCTAACCCTCATCTTCGGCAATACACGCAGCCTGCGACTCACACACCTTACCTTCACCTTCGGCAAAGTTCTCAGCCCATGACTTACAACGCAAGCTTTACCCGCGGCAAAACGCTCTGCCTTGCTTTCGCTGCATGTTTTGTCTTCGGCAAAAAAATTCTAAGCCCATCCTTACGAAGCAAGTTTTGCCTGCGGCAAAACTCTCAGGAGGTTCAACATGAGCTTGACAACCTGCACGATTCATGTCACCCAGCGGCAGGAACGCGCCGTCTATCTCAGCGGCGATCTGGCCAAAGCGCTGAAGCTGTCCAAGACCCGTACCGTGACCTTGAAGCTCGGCAGCAAGAGCGTCTCCTTGAGCCTCAAGCTGCTCAAAAAAAGCGGCAACCACCTGTACCTGACGCCGACGGTATACACCCAGCTGAAGCTCCCCCGGAACGGAACGACGATGGTCACGACTTCAAGCGGCAGGGACATCCGGCTGGGACCGCTGATCGGCATTCTGACGAACGTGGTCAAAAGCACGACATCCCCTTTCGGCTCGCGGACCGAATTTATCCGTGAATTCATGCGGGCCGGATCGGATAAAGCCTTCTACTTCGGCTTCTCTCCCTCGGATGTGAACTGGACGCAGGAGACGGTCAGCGCGATCGTGCCGCGCAGCGAAGGGGGCTGGGTGCGCAAGGTGCTGCCGCTCCCCGACGTGGTCTACAACCGGCTGCCGAGCCGCAGAGCGGAGAAGCTCGCGTCGATGAACGCCTTCAAGCAGCGCTTCATCCGGCGGGGGATTCCGCTGTTCAACTGGAGCTTTTTTGACAAGTGGGACGTCTATCACCTGCTGGAAGGCACGGACGCCTTCCGGTATGTGCCCGAATCGAAGATCAACCCGAACAGCACCCAGGTGAAGGAGATGCTGGAGAAGCACAAGTTCATCTACCTGAAGCCGACGGCCGGCTCGCTCGGGATCGGCATCTACCGTCTAACTTATAATCCGAAGCGCGGATATTATGCACGGTTCCGCAAAGGCAGCCGCAACGTGCTGCTTCGCTTCAGCCGCTTCGAATCCCTGATAGCGCACGTCAACCGCCACAGCAACAATATGCAGGGCTACGTCATTCAGCAGGGGATCCGGCTGATCGAGATCGACTCCTGCCCGATCGACTTCCGCTTCCACATGACGAAGAACAGCAGCAATCAATGGGTCGTAGCGGCCATCGGCGCCAAGAAGGCGGGCAAAGGCTCCGTCACCACGCACGTGAGAACCGGCGGCATGCTGATGACCCCCGAGCAGGTGCTGAGGCAGATCTTCGGCAGCCGGGCCGACACCGTGCTGACGAATGCGAAGGAGTCGGCCATCAAGCTCGCAGAGGACATCGAGACGAAGCACCGCCACACCCTCGGGGAGCTCGGCTTCGACATCGGGATCGACCAGAACGAGCGGATCTGGATGTTCGAGGCGAACTCCAAGCCCGGCCGCTCGATCTTCAAGCATCCGGCCTTGAAGGAACAGGGCAAGGCGTCCCTGCAGTATATCTACGATTACTGTCTCTACTTGAGCCGATTTCGGTCAAGGAGGGAATCCTGAGTGGACTTACACGCACAGCAGAAAAAGACCGGCCGGCCTACGATGGCCATCCTCACTTACGTGGATGAGAAGAGGATTTTCAGGGGGAATCAGGACAATTTTATCGACCTGATCCGCAAGGGGGAAGAGCATGGCGTGCTCGTCTACGTCATGACCACCGCCGACTTCAAGCTCAGCGGCGATACCGCCGTCGGCTACACTTACGCCGCTTCCAGCAAGAAATGGAAGCGGCAGGTGTTCCCCCTCCCCCACGTGATCTACAACCGCATCCCGTACCGCAAGTTCGAGCTGCTGCCCGAGGTGCAGCAGATCCTGCAGACGTGCCTGCGCCACCGGCAGATCCATTTTTTCAACCCTTCGTTCTTCAACAAATGGACGCTGTTCGAATGGCTGAGCAAATCCAAGGAGACCCGCAGCGTGATCCCGGCGACCCAGCGGCTCTCGCCCGGGGGCGAGGAGATCGAAACCCTGCTCGGCAGCTATCCGTTCCTCTACCTGAAGCCGATCCGCGGCAAGGCGGGCAAGGGCATCATGAAGGTGAGCCGGGTGGAGAACAGCAGCAAATCCCGGATGTTCGAGCTCAGCATCCAGGACAAAACCAAGAGCCACATCTCGCGCTACCCGAGCACCCGCCAGCTGTGGACGGAGCTGGGGCCGCTGGTCGGCTCCCAGGACTATATCGTACAGCAGGGGATCACGCTTTCGCTGTACAAACAGCGCCCCTTCGACCTTCGCGTACTTGTGCAGAAGAACGGCAAGGGAGCGTGGTCCGTTGCCGGCATCGGGGCGAGATTGGCCGGCAAAATGAGCATTACGACGCATGTGCCCCGGGGCGGATCGATCGACGACCCCGCCAAGCTGCTCGCCTATTCCTTCGGGACCACGACGGCCAAGAAGATCCTCATCCGCGCCAAGAAAACGGCCCTTACCGTCGCCCGGCGGATCGAAAGCGCCAGCGGCCATATCCTCGGCGAGATGTCGATGGATCTCGGGGTGGACAGCGACGGAAGGATCTGGTTCTTCGAGGCGAACTCCAAGCCGATGAAATTCGATGAACCGCCCATCCGCCAAAAATCGCTGGAGAACCTCATCCAGTACTGCATTCATCTCTCCAAATTGAAACGCAGCGCGGCCGCCGGCGACTCGGCCGTATCCTTACAGCAGCTGACCGGGGTGCGCCGGCCCACTCCCCGGCGGAGGAGGTAATGCCGCATGAGCAGACAACTTGGCGTGCTCGCCATGTATTTGCCGGGGCGCAAGCTGGAGGAACTTTCGTTCTTCCGCAAGCTCTGCGTCTCCGGCCGCAAGCTGGGACTCGAAGTCCTGGTCTTCACACCCGACGACGTGAATGAAGACGGTACTCGCATTCAGGCGATGACTTACGATCCGGAGAAGGGCAGCTGGGTGCGCCGCTCGTGCGGATTCCCGCCGCTGATCTACGACCGGTGCCGGTATCACGGTGTCGAGAATTACCGCAAGCTGACCCGCTTTCGCAGCAGGTATGCAAAGCTGCGGTATCTCAGCCGCAAGCTGGCGAACAAGTGGACCGTACACCAGGCGCTAGCCGAGCATGACGAGATCCTCCCCCACCTGCCTGCTACAGTCCGCTACCACAGCGTGAAAGATGTCGAGGATCTTCTGAAGAGCCACGGCGTCATCTATATGAAACCGAAGAGCGGCACCGGAGGGCGCGGCATTGTCCGCCTGCAGCGGCTGCAGGGCGGCGATGCGGTCCTGCTCCAGGGCAGGGATCCTGGCCGCCGGATCATCCCCGTCCAGAAGCTCGCGGTCCGGCATCTCCCCTCGAAGCTGGCCGGGTGGAAGCTCGAAGAGAAATACATCATCCAGCAGGGCATCCCCTTGACCCTGAAGGACGGACGGGTGCACGACTTCCGGATGCTGGTCCAAAAGGACGGCGAGGGACAGTGGCAGGTCACCGGCTGCGCCGGCCGGATCGGCCCGAGGCGCTCCGTTACCTCCAACCTGCACGGCGGCGGCACAGCCATTCCGATGGAGACGCTGCTCAAAAACCGGTTTGGCTCCGAAGAGAAGGTCGCGTCGATCAAGAAGAAGGCTTATTCGCTGGGTCTGCTGGTCGTGGAGCATCTTGAGAAGCGGTTCGGGATGCAGTGCGAGGTCGGCATCGACCTTGCCGTAGATCCCAAGGGCGGGGTCTGGCTGCTCGAGGTCAACCCGAAGCCCTCGCGTGAAGTCTTCTCCCGCATCGGCCAGCGGGAGACTTACCGGCAGGCGGTCGCAAGGCCGATGGAATTCGCCGCATGGCTGTACAAACAAAAAATCAGCGGGGTTACCCGCTGATTTTTTCCTGCTTCGCTATGCTGTTCTTTTGGGGATATGGATAAGTGCCGCCCTGCTGTACTGCTGTGGTCTGTCCGTTTCCCCTCTTTTTCTAGCGCTCGGGGAGCAGTCCCACAATCTCGCGAAAATCGCGGATGCGCACATCCGCCTCGTCCAGCTCGCCTTCCTTGCGGAAGCCCGCGTAATCGCAGCCCACCACAAACAAGCCGTTGGCATGGCCGGCCTCCACATCGGACGAGCGGTCGCCGACCATCCAGGCGCTCCGGATGCCGTACTGATCCAGCAGCTTGCGGACCAGGTCCACCTTGGACCTTGTGCTGTGCTCACCCGCGCTGAACAGGCCCCCGCTCTCGAAGAGAGGCTCAAGTCCCTGGGCACGGATTACGCCCTTCACATACCCTTCGAGGCCGTTGCTCGCGGTGAATAGACGGATGCCGCGTGCCCGCAGCTCCTTCAGCGTCTCCGCCACGCCCTCATAGAGCAGACCTTCGCCGCGGGCCATCCCTTCCACCTGATACTGCAGAAGCAGCTCGTCCGCTCTCCGGTGCACGGCCACGTCCGATTCAGGAATCACCTGCTGCCAGATGTGCTCCAGGAGCATGCCGAGGCTTCCCAGGATATACTGCTCGGGCGGAGTCTCCCCCACATACAATCCTTCACTCCGAAGGCGGTCAAACGTGGCGTGATAAGCTGGAAGCAGCAGTGTCTCCGTCTGAAATAAAGTGCCGTCTACATCAAATATCATGGCTTCCGGCATCGTTCTCGCCGTCATTCTTGCGTCCCCCTTGTACGTTAGTCGGCTCGCCAGGCTAACCGCTGCAGGTCTCAACCTTCATAGAACCATGCGGAGAGGGGACTTGTCAATGTAAACCAATCGGGGCCGCCCGATGTGGCGCCGTCGAATTCCATCAGACCGGCGAGCGGCACACGGAAGAGGAGCAGCAGCAGCGTCGTGATGCCGACCGACAGGACATAGGCCAGCACCGGCCGCCGGGAATGCAGCCAGAGCATCGGAAACATCATGAGATCGAAAGCGGCGGACCACCCCCAGCTCCAGCCGTGCCCATAAGCAATGTGCCCCGTGTAGGCGTAGAGTGCTTCCGGAACGGCGAAAAAAGCGACCCATTTGAGGTAGTGCCAAACCGGCAGTCCTTTCTCCTCCGGGCACCCCTTCAAAAAGAGAACAACCGAGCAGGGAAACACGATCAAGGTGTAGAGCAGCTCATTCAGGATGGGATACAGCGGCACGTCAGGGACGAAAGCCCAGAGCAGATAATTCGTCGTAAATACAAAATACAGCACATTCGCACTGATCATATAAAGCACCGTGGAATGAAACCGGTCCAAATCCTTCCATCCCTTGACGCGGAGAAAACAGGCCAGCGTCACCAAAGTCACCGCGATATGAATAGGCCGCTCCCCTCCTTTCTCGTTCCCGCCGGTTCACATCACTATCCTCTAGGATAAACAATTTTTGTAAATTTTATATTAAGAATTCTTTAGAATACGACTGCTCGGATCCGCCATTCCAAAAAGGCCTTCATCCGATCGCCGCACTCCCGGCACACCCGAATAAAGACCTTGTCCCACGGCTCCGGCTGAGGAACATGTTCCCTTAGTATGACCCTAAAAAAGACAACCCATCATTTTTTATGGGCTTAGTGCAAGGGTACAGTCAAGGGGCTTCTGTCCTCCATAACTTACTTCAGGGGGTGAAGCAATGTCGGTCAATTTTACGAATTTGATTACCAATCCAAGCTTTGAGAAGGGGCTGTCCCCTTGGGCGGCGATCAACGGTACGGTTGGCAGCTCTCCGGCGGCCGCTCGAGCGGTAGTGGTGGTCAGCAAGATCGCCCGGGCGGGCAGTCTGGGCGCCGCGGTGGACGATGTGTTCATCATCCGCGGGATCGCCAGCGGACTTGCCGGTCCGACCGGGGCCGCCGGACCCACAGGGGCGGCGGGGGCGACAGGTCCAACCGGGCCTGCTGGCCCCGCTGGAACTACGGGCGCTGCGGGAGCCTCCGGGCCCACGGGGGCCACAGGCGCCACAGGTCCGACCGGCCATATCGGCCCTACGGGGCCAGTAGGCCCCACAGGAGCTACCGGTGCAGTCGGAGCGACCGGAGCGACAGGGGCCACCGGCACAACCGGGGATACCGGTCCGACGGGATCAACCGGCTCCACGGGGGCGACCGGAGCTCCTGGAGCCACAGGAGCGACAGGGCCTGCAGGGGCCACCGGAGATACCGGTCCAACCGGGCCCGCAGGGGACATCGGTCCTGCCGGACCCACCGGGGCCACGGGGGCCACGGGACCCGTCGGGGATACCGGAGCGACCGGGCCGGTTGGACCCACGGGGGCTACGGGGGCAGTCGGAGCCACAGGCGCGACCGGTGCTACGGGAGCCACGGGCGATACCGGACCGACCGGACCGGTTGGACTCACCGGGGACACCGGAGCGACCGGAGCCACAGGCGCGACCGGGCCGATGGGCCCCGCGGGGGATACGGGGCCTACAGGGCCGGTTGGACTCACCGGAGCCACCGGAGCGACCGGTGCAACAGGGGCCACCGGCAGCACCGGGCCCACAGGCGATACCGGCGCGGTTGGCCCTATCGGACCGGCCGGGGCGACCGGTGCGACCGGGCCGACGGGGGCCACCGGGGCCACGGGGCCGGCGGGCGATACCGGCGCCGTTGGGCCCATCGGGCCCACAGGGGCCACGGGAGCGACTGGGCCGACGGGGGCCACCGGGGCCACGGGGCCGGCAGGCGATACCGGCGCCGTCGGGCCGATCGGGGCCACCGGAGCCACGGGCGCTGCAGGCGCTACGGGTGCTACCGGGACCACGGGGCCCACGGGAGACACCGGCGCCGTCGGGCCGATCGGACCGGCGGGGGCGACCGGCCCGGCGGGACCCACAGGCGCTACCGGGGCGACGGGTCCCACGGGCGATACCGGGCCTGTAGGACCGATCGGACCCACAGGAGCCACCGGCGCAGTCGGCCCGACGGGAGCCACCGGGTCGACGGGGCCTACAGGCGGCACCGGGGCTGTAGGTCCCATCGGGCCGGCCGGGGCGACGGGTCCCACGGGGCCGACAGGCGCTACAGGTACGACTGGGCCTACGGGAGCCACCGGGCCCATCGGACCCACCGGTGTAACCGGAGCGACAGGTCCGGGCACCTCCTTCTCTTTTAATCAGCTCACGACCACCTTACCGGTTACCCCAGGCACCGAAACGATAGTGAACACCTTAACCGTCACCACACTCCCGGGTCAGCTTGTACAGATCAACGCGCACACCGAGGTGGATCAGGTTTCCTCCACCTCAGGCACCACGTTCTCCTACGAGCTGATCCAGCGCTTAAGGCGAAACGGGGACTTGATTACCGATGTCCATGTCGCCGGAGGAGGCTCCAAGCAGGTCGGCGTCGCCTTTCCCCAAGATGAGGAGCCTGTGATCATCTGGGCGGATGTTCCTCCCCCGGGCACCCATGTCTATACCATCACCATTCAGATTATCAATGCCGTCAACGTAGGAAGCGTCACCGCCGAGAGCCGCTCGCTTCATGCGATCGTCATCCAAACCTAGCAGCTTCGAACCTGCCGGCCGCTCTTCCCGGGCGGCTTTTTCTTTTTGTTCTCTCCCATGGACGCACACCAAAAGGTCTTCATCCGCGGCCGCTTGCGAGTGGCGGGCGAAAGAAGACCTTTTTTCCCACTGATTATGCCTTCCTAACCTAACCTAACCTAACCTTACCTTACCTTACCCTACCCATGGATTTGCGATGCCTTCAGGTTCGTATAGAAATTGGCGCTGGTCACCGACATATAAGGCCCCACCCACAAAAATCCGATGCCGGCGGTAACCACGGCCAGCAGAATCCAGCCAATGAAGCTCAAGCCCAGGACAAAAAAGCGCCATCTGTGGCCCTTCATCATCTCCTTGCTCCGGCGAAGCGCTTCCATTGCCGAAAGCTCCGGTTCGTCAATCCGGATGTAGTAAGCCATCGAATAGCTCAGCGCGGCGACAATGCCCGGTACGATCAGCAGCAGCATCCACAGCAGCACGAACAGCGTGGTGAGCAGATACAGTACCAGTGCTGGCACGAACCGTACGAATCCCTGTAAGATGTCCTCGATGGACGCCCCCTCCCCGCGCCGCAGGCGCAGGAAAAAGTAAGCCGATCCCCAGGAGATCGGCCCGGAGATCAGCAGGCTGATCAGGGAACCGACCTTGGGGATTTCGGAAACAAGGAGCGACAAGCCCACGACGATCAGCGTCACAACCGCCGCTTTGAACCAGTTGCCCCGAAGCTGTTCCAGCGCTCTCGTCTTCAGTTCAGTGATTGAAGCGATTCCTTCCACTTCTCTTCCCCCTGTACAATTAGAAGATTTTTTTGGCCCCCTGCTCCGCCTTCAGAATCTCCACCGCTTCCCGGAAGCGCAGGGAATGAACGACTTCCCGCTCGCGCAGAAACTTCAGGCCGTCCTGCAGGTCTACGTCATCCGTGAGGTCGATGAGCCATTGGTACGTGGCCCTTGCCTTCTCCTCCGCCGCGATATCCTCATACAGGTCCGCGATCGGGTCTCCCTTCGCCTGGATATAGGCCGCCGTCCACGGCACACCCGAGGCGTTCTGGTAGAACAGCGCCCGGTCATGGTTCGCGTAATGATCATCCAGACCGGCAGCCCTCAGCTGCTCCACGGTCGCATCCTTGGTGAGCTTGTAGACCATGGTGGCGATCATCTCCAGGTGGGCGAATTCTTTAGTACATTCAAATTATAGGTGATGTGGTACGATGACCTATGTATATGATGATACTCCGCTTTGAATCCCTCATTGAGCGAAGAAAAACAAATTTTTTTGAATTTGGGTATTATATAGTAATCACGGTTTTTTTAGGAGCTGAACAATTTCTTATGATGGCTTTAGGTATTACTGTAATAATCTTAATTGCAATTATTGTTGCTATGCCAAAAAAATTATCTCTGATTGAATACTACTGTACTTCTTTATTTGCCTTTTTGCTGAATGCAACTAGCGATTTCTCGCTCAATTTACAGTTTAAATTATATGGCTATTTTCAGCCGGGTGTTGACATTGGCGGGTATGTAATCGTTTATATAATTGGCCCCTGTATCAGCACTCTTTTTTTAAACTATTTTCCGGTTAATAGGAGTGTATTAATAAAATTATTTTACATCATAGCTTGGTCTCTGTTTTCAATTCTCTATGAGATATTTATAGCTCTCCCGAGTGGTATGATTTATTATAACGGTTGGAAATGGTGGTATTCTGGGCTGCTATATCCTGTTCTTTTCTTAATATTAGTGGCTGACTGGAAGTTAGTAAGGAATATGCTAAAACATCATCTCCGCTCAAAAAAAGGGCTGCTCTCGGACTCATCATCTGGAGAGTAACCCTTTTTTATGCGAAACGAGAAGCAGGCGAGGAATTTACCAATGACATATACTTTCGCATTTTTCTTTATATTTTGTACATCCTAAAATTAACAGACCCAAAAGAATAGCAGGGGGATTAGGATGACACAGACACAAGCCGATTATTTTCGTAAATTAGTTGCTGGCCAAGAGGTGATTACTCGTCAGGGCGTTGATTATTGGCTTATCTACTCAAATATTAACACCTGGCAATTTTGGACTATTCTGGCTATGTTGATTGTCCCACTTGCTTTATTATACAAATTTATTGATCGTACGATGATTTATAAAATTGCTTTTTTTGGATTCGCTACTCATGTACTATTTGCCTACACGGATGCATTTGGCATCCGATATGGGTTATGGGGATATCCGTATCAAGTTCTTCCCTTTCTTCCCAGTGTCTCTCTGGACGCATCTTTAATTCCTATTGCAATTATGTTCGTATTTCAATGGACACTTAAGCGAAGGAAGAATTTTCACCTATATGCCTTTCTGACAGCACTGGCGTTTGGTTTTGGCTTCAAACCATTATTAGTATTAAGTGGTTTATTCGAAAAATACAAATGGGTAAATTACATTATTATCTTCCTCATTTATCTAGTTCTTTTTGAGGGAGCATACCTACTAACCTCCTTGTTTGAAAAAATGAAAACCGCCTCAAACAGCAAAGAACGTGACAAAAAAACTCCCAGCTGGATTAACTTGATTTATCTCAATCGGAGAATACTTGGAAGGAAGAAAAGCAGAATAACTTAATCATCAAACATGTAAAAAGGGATGCACTCCACCAAGTCGGCTGGAGAACATCCCTTTTTATATATAACTTCGATGTGCGCATATTCTTCAGTACACTCAAGTTATAGGTGATATGGTGTGATGACCTATGTATATGATGGTACTCACTTTTTAACCTCATTAATTGGAAAAAGACAGCCGGACCATATCCGGCTGCCGAATGCATTAATGAACTAACTTAATCCATTAGCTCAAGAAGCACCGACAGACAAAGGCGAACAGCACAGCTGTGTGGCTATTGAAGGAAAATATCTGTACCTTAGGGGATATAACCTGAAAGCAGCTTGCCTAAGCAAATTTATGTCCTTTTTTCTAGGCAAGCAACCAATTTTACTGAATCGACATAGGATAATATCAAACGAACGAAGGGAATGAATTAAGTTGAACTTTAATTTATACGATCCTAATTACGCCCTTTATACGCACCCTTACCCTCGGAACTTCTACCCATGCAGTTGTTGGTACGGTGATTATACACATCCTCAAGATCGCGATTATCCGATCTATAATAATGATGGTGAACAATATCCTTACTATCCATCGCAGGTCTTAATACCAACTCGACAATATAACGTTACTCTCCAAAATCAAGGCAACAGTCCATATAAAAATTGGTATCTTGATATTGATGGAAATACTGGCCGGGTCATCCTTTCTGAGAATCAGTTCAGCGGTGTATTTTGGAGTCTAACTAACCATGGAAACGGAATAGTTACTATTCAAAACCAAGGTAATAGTCACTACAAAAACTGGTATCTTGATATTGATGGAAATACAGGTCAAGTCATTTTATCTCAGAATCAGTTCAGCGGTGTATTTTGGAGAGTATCTAACCATGGAAACGGAATAGTTACCCTGCAAAACCAGGGGAACAGTCCATATAAAAACTGGTATCTTGACATAGATGGAAATACTGGTCGAGTTATATTATCTCAGAATCAGTTCAGCGGTGTATTTTGGAATCTAACACGGTCTACCTGAGCACTGGAGCTGGTGGCTTTGCCTCAAGGGTTCTCGCCATTAGCCTTAGTTCTGGGGAAATGTACTCCCGTTAGAATCTAATCTACATTATCAAGAGGGATACCTCCACACCTCTGGAGGGTATCCCTTTTTTTATGTTTTACTTATATGTGCGTATATTCTTCAGCACACTATAGTTATCGGTCATGTGGTGTGATGACCTATATATTATGAAGGAGCTAAATCTTTAATCTTTCCTGAGCATAAAAAAGGCTGCCGGATCGGCAGCTGGCAGCTAATTGCTTCATTCGATGTTACATTTATTTTTTACGAAAAGCATCAGTAAAAACAATATACGTCTTTTTTTCTATATCAGAATCTATAAATGTCCAAGGATTAATAAACATGACGAAATGCTCAAAAATATCCTTCAAATTATCGGGGTACTCACTTCCAGTAACATGATATCCCTTCTTCATCAATTCATCATATAATGATACAATTTCGCCGACTTTTTGTAAGTCACCACCTGTGGCTTTTAATATCTCACTGGAACCAGGGTGGCTTTTCCCATTTGAATTGAAACTGACTTCAAAAACATCAGTTGAGTGTATAAATATGCCTCCATCTGACATTACGAGATGTATATCTCGAAAAAGCCCTCCCAATACACGTTTAGAACAATTAGATAGAGATAGCAAGTATTTGCGACTTGGATATGTTACTCGATTATCAAATCGACTCATAAAAATTGGTGCTATTAATTGAGACGTATAATGGCAATTAATTACACAATCGAATTTCCCAGTAATTTTCTTAACCCATAAAGGCTCATAGTTAATGGATTCTAATAATTCGATAATATGTCTTTCTGATTTGTGTTTTAAATCTGGAATTAGATGTCCGATTCCTGATAAGTCTGCTTCTATGCAAGTATATTTTTTTGAATTGCCAGTTTTTGAAATGAATCTAGATAGAGCTTCTGAATCAATGTCTACTAGGACAATTTCTTCAAACATTTCCTCTATTATCTCAATTGGGACATCGTTACCATTCCCAGCCCCAAGAAGTAAAACACGACCTCTATTTATAGTAAGCAATTCGTTTATTTTTAACAGTGTGCTACCAAATGAATTCCTAAAATCTTGCCAATCCTCCCACATGTTTTGAGTAGACATGTTATCTTTTTGTTGTCTAAACTTCAGCAGCATAAAAAACTCCTTCACTCAGAATTTACAGGAAACTCCATAAAAATATCACATTATTTAGCAAATAACAAATTATTTTATTTTATTTACAAGTTTTGGTTTTCATGTTAACATCCTAGACGTACTAAAAATATGGGAGGTATTTCCAACGATGAGATACGGAAAAATAATTAGTGGTTGTATTGCTTTTGCTATGATAGCTAGCGTGGCTTTGCCTACCTTTGCTAATGCACAAAACTCGTATACAATTCAAGAGACTGCAAGTAACGCTCAAAAATTGTCCTCGTATGTATCGAATTTAGATTATAATCAGTTTAACAGATATATTTTTGATACGGACAACTACTTAAAGCAAGATAAAAACCTTCAAGGTTTATATAATGCTTTAAGCGTGGAAGAAAAGGCACATTTCTGGAATTCTATTAAAACTGCTAGACTTCCGGTAACTTTTACGCCAAGTAAAACAATCGGCCCTAAATTTGCCCCAATTGTTTATTTTATTGCTGCTACATGCGCCAGGATTATTGCAAGTAGAATTGCACAGGCTACGGTTACGTTCACTGCACATGCAATTCAAAGAGCAAATGAACGTCAAATTACAACCGATCAAGTAGCAAATGCCATTACAAATGGAAGAAAAATGATGGATCAGTTTAGTAGAGCTCGGGCCATTTGGGATCAGAACCAAAATATTGTTGTTGTGTTCGTAGGTAATACGAAGAACATTTCAACTATATACAAGCCAGAATTCAATGAAATCGCACAAAAATTTGTAAATAGCAATTGGAGATGGTAAACTTTCCTCAAAAAGGAGAGTTTAATCATGCCTTGTTTAAAGGATTATGGATATTCGGCATCCGGTACATCATTAAACTTCAATGTTACTGAACATATAGACGAAGTTGCATGCAAAGTAGAAGTAAAGTTCACTTTTGGAGCACAGCAACTATCTTTTGATTTATCAGTTTTGTGTGACGATGTAAGAAGCTTTACGTCACTTCTTTCAGATCACTGGGAGTATATTTTGCAACATAGTCCCTGGGACTCAACTGAACCGGCATTTTCAATTACAATTGCTGAAATTAAAGCTGAGATCGCTAAAGAATACGATCAACCGCTTTACCGGATCTACTTTTGGGTTGACTCCGGGGAGATTAATAAATCCCGCTCTACTCGTACCGGAGTCGGAATTTCTATCGTCCAACAAAAAGATTCAATCTACAATTTTGCGAAGGCTATTAATAAGCAATTTGAAGAACGTTATTCCTCATAAATATAACTGCATTTTTTATATGCCGAAACGTTCGAGCATAGGTTGATAACAATTTATGCACTGCACAAATTAGTTTTATTTTATGAAAAAGAGGGACATCTCCTGCGTCGGAGAGTGTCCCTTTTTGTGTTCTCACCTATGACTTATAGGGGCGCACATTCTTCAGTACACCTAAGTTATAGGTGATGAATTGTGATGACCTATGTATATGATCCCACTCAGTTTTTAATCCTTGCCCAACCATAAAATTGAGCTACTGCGCCTGCGATTCAATTACAATGCAGTGCACGATTCAATGAGAAAATTGATAAATTCTCATCCATTTGACAAATAATAATAAAAACAAAAACCAGACCTTACGAGGAGTTTTTATTATGAATAGTTTAAAATTAACCTCAGCTGAAGTTGGCACATTGTGGGGGGAGTTTGTTAACGGAACGGCTGTTCATGTTATAAACAAATACATGTACAGCATCATAGAGGATATGAAAATAAAAACAATCTTTGACGAAGCGATAAAGACATTCGAAAAACAAAAAAACGAAATATCAAATTTTCTTGAAAAGGAAGGCTTTCCCGTACCAATTGGTTTCAACGATCACGACCTTAATGAAGGGTCTAAAAGATTATTTTCAGACACCTTCTGCTTGCAGTACTTGCATGTCATGACTCTCCATGGTTTGTTGGGGCATGTAACTTCACTATCTGCTTCTGTCAGGAAGGATTTGCGCCAATTTTATAATATATGTGACGATGATGGAAAGAAAATGTATGATAAAACCATTGATCTACTACTTGAAAAAGGACTTTTTCAAAGAGACCCTTATTTTTTTCCAGAAGAAAGTCCTGAGTATGTTCAGAAAAAAAGATTTCTAGACGGATTCTTTGGAGAAAGACGTCCATTAGCCGCTACTGAGATTATCAGCCTTTCATTTAATATTAAAAAGAAAATTCTCGAGAAGACTCTTTCTATTGCGTTTAGCCAAGTTACCCGATCAGAAAGTGTGAGGAAATTTTTAACATCAACACAAGAAACCTCTGAGGAACAGATTCGGAATTTAAGCAACATCTTACGGGACGATAACTTGCCTGTACCAAGTTCTTGGGAAACTGAAATTACTAGCTCAACAGATTCCCCTTTCTCAGATAAACTAATGCTGTACCACATGGGGTTTTTGGTACAAACGTCACAAGCTTATCATGGAGCAGGACTTGCGTCAGCAATGCGAGCAGACCTTATAGTTCAGTATGAAAAGATTATAATAAAAAACCTGGCAGTTACAAAAGATTGGTTTGACTTAATGACGGAGAACCAATGGTTAGAACAACCTCCACTAGCACCAAAACGAAAAGAACTCGCGAATAGCAGGTAAACTGAGATAACTATCCGTATAAGTAGCAGCCGCGTGTCATACAACTCCTTACTTGTCAGATAACGCCTTCTTTGTTCGCTTAAATAAAAAATGGCTACCCTCCATCGGCTTCATTGGAGCGTAGCCATTTTTTTTATGCTCACGTATGACTGCGATGTGCACACATGATGAGACTCAGTTTCTATTCCTCCTTGAGCGAAAAAAGGCTGCCAGGATATCTGAGACAACAAAGAAGCCCCCAGGCAATTTGGCCTGGGAGCTTCTTTGGTAAGGAGGCACTCACATGGGCGCGCTGCTGACAACTGGTCCAACTATCCAACTTATCCACCGTCAGCTGGGCAAGAGGCCGCGGCGTTCGACCTCTATATAGAACTTTATTCGAGTTTTTATTCCGTTATTCCACATGATACTTTTTTCCCTGAACCAAAATTAAAGCTCAAGCCCGAAGGCTTGAGCTTTAATCCATTAGATGATCCATCCTGCCCCGAGAACGATAACCAGCAGAATGTAAAGAACAAGGATTGTCGCCGTGCTGGTATAGAAGCCTTTCACGCAGCTCATGGTTTATCCTCCCTTCGGAACCGATACTGTATTATATGGATGTTTATCTAAAGCGTTTAGGCTAAATCAATAATTGGGTGGGAATTTATATTATTCCTCCATAAAGATTCTCACGGATGACATCGATGTGCGCATATTCCTCCGTCCCGATATCGGTCAGCAGCCCGATCACTTTGTCCGGAATCGAATACCGCTGATTGAGATAGCGGAGCGCGGCGGCAAGCTCCCCGTCCGCTCCCCCGTACTGCTCGAGCAGCAGCCGCGCCATGCGGGGGTCGCACTTGCTGACCTTGACCGGGTACTGCAGCTTCTTCTCATAAATCCACATGCTTCCTGCCTCCCCTCCTTGAGGTATGCCGATCCATCAGACCTGCCACGGCCAAGGGACTTCCACCCACTCCCAGGGCTGCTTGGAGAAGCTGTGCCCGTAGGAGGTCAAGGGGCCAAACTCCTGCTGGAACTGATGCGCCAGGCCCATGCGGTATTGAGCGAACTGGTTGTACTGGGCGATGGCCTGTGCATCCCCAGGATGGGTGTCCAGGTAGAGCGTCAGCTCGACGAGCACAAAATCAATGGCCTGCAGCTCCTGGAGCTGGGTGTAGAACTGCTCCGGCAGCGCTTTGCGTTCCATCGTCCTCTCCTCCTCTCCCCTCAGGTGTTCTTGCCTTCATAGGGACTGTAGAGTGCGGGCCACAGCGTTCCGCGGCACAAAGCCTCCTGCGGGGAGAACTGCGGCAGACCGGGCGGCTGGTAGCGGATGTACAGGTTCGGCGGGGTAACGTACGTCTTCACCTTAATCGGCGGGCAGGGGTCGCAGGGACCGACATAAGGGTACCAGACTTTCACCTGATCCATGGGCGGACCTCCTTTGGCATGCTCCCAACATTTATACATTGTTCGCTTGTCCATTATGCGTATAAAATGACAGCAGATTGGACACATACCCTGCCCGCCATCGGTGAGGACAAAGGAGACCCCAGCCCTAATGAAGAAAGCGACGAACAAGATGATCCTGCTGACAGCCGCTGCCGCTGTCTTCGTTACCGCCAATCCTGCCCTCGTTCCTGCGGCACAGGCAGCCGAGACGGCTACGGTCTACACGACACTCTATCAGGGAATGACCTCTGACGCCGTTTCCCAGCTTCAGCGGGACCTCAAAACCCTGGGTTACTTTGTGTACCCGACGATCACGAACTATTACGGTACCGTGACTGCAGGTGCAGTCCGTGCCTTCCAGACAGCTTACAGCCTCCCTGTTACAGGGACAGCGGACCCGGTTACACGCGAGCGCATTGCTTTCGCGCTTGTCCGCAAGGCCATCGTAGCGGATTCCTACCAGTACCTCCGCGTGCCTTACAAGTGGGGCGGCGCGACACCGGAGGGCTTTGACTGCTCCGGCTTCGTCTACTTCATGTTTACGAAGCACGGCGTTCCGCTGACACGTACGACGTCGGCAGCTATGTTCACGATGGGCACTGCGGTGGACAAAGCGAAGCTTGTGCCGGGCGACCTCGTCTTCTTCTCCCTGGGCACGCCGGGCGTGGCCTCCCACATGGGCATCTATGTAGGCAACGGCCAGTTCATCTCCGCCCTCAGCTCCGTAGGGATTTATGTTCAGAACATGAACAATACCTACTGGGGTCCGAAGTACCTCGGCGCCCGCCGGTTCTAGAACCACAAAAAAGAAGCGAAACTGCAGCAGCTGCAGCTTCGCTTCTTTTTTGTGTATTCTCTACGGTGTGGAATGCCGCCACCTCTCGCAGGCTCCAGCATCAGTGAATATTCTTTTTCTTGAACCTTCCGCCCTTCACATCGTGAATGTTGCCTACCGCGAGGAAGGCGGTACGGTCATGCTCTTCCACAATCGACTTCAGCTTCGCTTCCTCCAGCCGGTTGATCACGCAGAAGATCACGCGCCGGCTGTCGCCGCTGAAGCCCCCTTCGCCGTTCAGGTATGTCACGCCTCGCCCGAGGCGCTGCATGATCGCCTCGCCGATCTCGCGGCTGTTCTCGCTGATGACCCACACGGACTTCGATTCGTCGAATCCTTCGATCGTGATGTCGATCATCTTGAAAGCGATATAGTATGCGATCAGCGAGTACATCGCACGGTCCCAGCCGAAGACGAATCCTGCACTGCTCAGGATGAACAGGTTGAAGAACATGACGATTTCGCCAACGGAGAACGGCGTTTTTTTGCTGAAAAGAATCGCCAGAATCTCCGTTCCGTCCAGCGAGCCTCCGGAGCGAATGACCATCCCGACGCCGATGCCGAGAATGATCCCGCCGAATACCGCCGCCAGCAGCGGATCGACCGTCAGCGCCTTGACCGGATGCAGCAGCCAGGTCCCGAGCGACATGAGCAGGACGGCATAGAGGGTGGACAGGGCGAAGGTCTTGCCGATCTGCTTGTAGCCGAGCAGGAGAAACGGCAGGTTATAGAGCAGCAGGAACAGGCCGATCGGCAGCGCGGACAGATGCGCCGTTATGATCGAGATCCCGACGATGCCTCCGTCGATAATATTGTTGGGCACAAGGAAGATCTCCAGACCCACCGAGACGAGCGCCGCCCCGAAAAAGATGAGAACCGCCCGCCGCAGCACTTTGGCCAGCGGGGTTCTCGTATGCTGTTTGACCGCGGGCAGCTGTGCCTCCATTCCTTGTCCCCCTACGAATTGATGCTGCACCTATGTATGTCCGTTAATTGTCCAGCTTGATGTTGATTTTAAGTAAACCGACGCGGCGCAGGGCCGAATAGACTATGACCATGACCGGACCGAGGATCAGGCCGATGGCCCCCATCAGCTTGAACCCGACATAGATGCTGATCAGTGCGGCAAGCGCATTGATCCCGACGGCGTCGCCGATGATCTTCGGTTCGATGATGCGCCGGAAGATCAGAATCACCAGGAACAGCACCAGCAGCCCGATGGCCAGATGCGAATCCCCCACGAGGAAGCTGTAGCCTGCCCACGGGAACAGCACGGCACTGACGCCGAGCACCGGCAGAATATCGACGAGCACGATCAGCAGGGCGATGGCCATCGGATAATCCACTCCGAGGATCAGCAGCCCGATCAGCGTGACGATATACGTCAGCAGGGAGATGATGAACTGGGCCAGAATGAAGCCGAAGATGGCGCGGCGCAGGTCCACAAGCACCGTTGCCACTTTCGCACGGGAATTCTGATCGAACAAGCCGAGGAAGGACTGGTAGAGCTTCGGAAGGCTGAGGGAGATCAGATACAGGCCGATCACGAAGACCACGAAGAAGATAAACAGGCTGGGAATCGTCTTCGCCACGCCGAGGGAATAACGGGACACCCCGGCAAAGATGCTCTTCAGGCTTTCGGTCAGGGCGCCAACGCCCGACCCGAGCCACTTCTGAACCTGCTCCGCCATCCCAGTCGGGAGCGCTTCATAGAGCAGCTCGGTCTTGGCGGTCGTATCGTTGAACAGGGTGACCGCGTTGTTGAGATAATCCGGCATATTCTTCGCGAACTGCACCAGCTCGGATACCATCTTGAAGCCGACGAGATACACGAACCCCATGAAGAGGGCGGTATACAGGGTGCAGGCGATCACGGCCGCGGGGACCCTCCCGAACTTCAGGTATTTCATCATGGCGGCGACCACCGGTTCAATCAGGATCGCGATCAGAACGGCCAGCAGAAAGGGAAAGCCGGTGGTGAACAGACCGTATAGCAGCAGCGCGCTTATCGCGCAGAACAGCAAGGTACGAAGCGGCATCTAGCGAGTGACCCCCCAGTTTTAATGTTGATCCTCTCTGTCGCCGGGCAGCTCCGCCGTCAGCGGAAGCTCCGTTTGCCTGGATTCCGGCGTAATCTTAACCCTGAGCACCCGCAGACGCTCCGTCTCGGTGATCTCATATACGAAGCCTTCATAGCCGTACTTGCGGCCGCGGGCGACCGTGCCCTCCATCTGCTTGAACAGCCAGCCGCCGATCGAATCGACTTCGTCATCCACGATGCCGAGCGCCAGCAGATCGTCGAGCTCCTCCAGCAGGGCCCGGCCGTCCACCGAATAGCCGTCGGGGAGCTTCTCGATCTCCGGCCTCTCCCCTTCGTCGAACTCGTCGTGCATCTCGCCCACGATCTCCTCCAGGATATCCTCGGCCGTGAGGAGCCCCGCGGTTCCGCCGTATTCGTCGATTACGACGGCAAGCTGCGACCGCTTGCGCTGCATGAGCTTCAGCACGTGGGAGATCTCCATCGACTCCGGCACCATCAGCACCGGCCTCAGGAAGTCCTTCAGGTCGTGTGCTTTGTCCGGCTCGGCCGTCAGCAGATCGGACATGTGGACGAAGCCGACGATCTCATCCTTGTCGCTGGTCGCCACCGGATAGCGGGTATGCTTCGTCTGGTACACCATCTTCAGATTCTCCTCGAAGCTGAGCTCGGTGAACAGGCAGTCCATATCCGTACGGGGCAGCATGATCTCGCGCGCCACCCGGTCCGAGAATTCGAAGATATTGTCGAAGAGGGCGAGCTCATCCTTGTCGATATGCCCGCTGCGCGCGCTTTGATCCATGAGGATGCGGATCTCCTCTTCGGTATGGGCCGCCTCATGCTCCGTGGCCGGTTCAACACCCAGCAGTCGGAGGAGCCGGTTGGCCGCACCGTTCAGCAGCCAGATGACAGGATAGAAGATACGGTAGAAAAACATTAATGGCGCAGACAGCCACAGGGAGGTCATCTCCGATTTCTGTATCGCCAGCGACTTGGGCGCCAGTTCCCCCAGCACGATATGCAGGAAGGTAATGGAGGCGAAGGCGATGGCAAAGGACACCGCGTCGGCATACCACGCGTCCGCGAGTCCAAGGGCCGCGAAGGCCGGATCCACGATCAGGTGGGCGATCGCCGGCTCCCCTACCCAGCCGAGGCCGAGCGATGCCAGCGTAATCCCGAGCTGCGTCGAGGACAGATAGGCATCCAGCTTGCCGGTGACGGCCAGCGCATACCGCGCCTTGCCGTTGCCTTCACTGTCGAGCTGCTGCAGCCGGGACTGTCTGACCTTGACGAGCGCAAACTCGGCGGCTACGAAGAACCCGTTCAAGAGAACCAGGAATAAGACCAAGAGAAGGTTGAGGGAGATCGCCCCCAAATCGAATCCCGTACTGTGACTGGCGAGTGCGTCCAATGACGTCAATCTCCTTTGCGTTAATAGGATGGGCGGATGGGACTCCGTCAGACCACGGCACGCCGCGAGCGGAAGTCCACATCCTTGTAATATGTATCCACGACCAGCAGGTTGGGCCCGCAGCAGGCCGCTGCCGGGCAGTAGCAGGACACGGTCCCGTTCAGCGGGTGGTTCTTCCAACGGGAGAACACGTCCTCCAGCCTGTCTTGATGTACATTACCCAAAGAAGGCACGTCAGAAAAGTCGGTTACATAGACATCCCCGGTAAAGAGATTCACATTAAGGCGGTTGCGTCCGTCCGGATCGTTGCGGACGGTGACATTAGGCTCTTCGCGAAGGCGCCTCACCAGCTCCCGGTCCTGCTCCAGCGGGCTGCAGGCATAGAACGGCAGCGTGCCGAAGAGCATCCACAGCTCCGGGTCCCGGCCGTTCAGCAGCTTGGTGACGGCCCTGCGGGTATCGTCAAGCGAGAGCCGCGGAAGATGAGAGGCGAAGGCGCTCGGGTACATCGGGTGCACTTCGTGGCGCTGGCAGCCCATATCCCGGATGAGGCCGTGAATGCCGACCAGCTTCTCATGCGTCTTGTAGTTGATCATGCTTTCGGCTGACACGAACATGCCGCCGCGGGTCAGCGCCGCCGCATTCTCGACCATCCGGTCATACAGCTTGTAGGCCGTCTCTTTGCTGACGCGGCGCGGCGAGCGCTCGAACCCGACCCCGTAGAAGTCATCCCCGTTCAGATAATTGAACGAAATGTGCATCACGTCCAGGTACGGCGCCATCATCTCGTAGCGGGACAGATCGAGCGTGATGTTCGAGTTGATCTGCGAGCGGACGCCTCTCTCCCTCGCGTAGCGGAGAATCGGCACGATGTAATCCTTGACCGTCGACGCGTGATAGCTCGGCTCTCCCCCCGTGATCGAGATCGTCTCGAGATGCTCGACTTCATCGAGCCTCTTCAGGATGACGGAGACGGGAATTCTCGGCCCTTCCGTCATCGTCAGAGACTCTCCCACGGCGCAGTGCTCACAGCGCATGTTGCACAGGTTCGTGACCGTGAGCTCCACGCTGGTCAGCTTGTGCTCGCCGTACTGCCGGAACGAATTCAGCGGATCCCATGGGTCATTGCTGGGTGTTATGGGCGGAAGGTCCCTGATGAGGCCTTCTTGGTTGATTTCGGACATGGTTCTTCTTCACACCTGACTTCTCATAAGATCATCGTCCCTTCCCGGAGGAGCCCCCCAGGCGGACCTATGTATATCCTATACTAGATATATACTTTCCATTGTAACGTAATACGATTGTATTGAAAAGAAAAGCCCGTACTCCTTCAGCAAGAGGAGTACGGGCTTGGTCTGCTGCTGTATCAAGAGGTCGACCGGCGGGCATCCAGGCGGATCCAGCGGAGCCTGGAGCTGTCCTGAAGCACCGCCTTGTCATGCAGCTGCTTCAGGAGCACGTCCCGCAGAAACTCCGGCAGGTAGAACTTCCGCTCCGTTCCTTCGCTGATGGACAGGTAGCCGATGCCGAAGGTGAACATGTCGATGGTGCCGACGGTATAGGCACGGGCGGGCTCAAGCGGCTCCGTCCCGACGAATACGCTGTGAATCTTCGCACCCGGCTCCCCCTGCGGGTCATAATCGATGGTCATGCCGTCCACGCACAAGGTGCCGAGCACTTTGCCGCGGAAGCCATACCCGTACAGCGGTTTATCCATATACTCCGGCAGCAGCGATTCCTCGAGCGCCCGAAGGAGCTGGGCGCCCGTGAGCTTCATCCGGCACGGATTGATCGGCGACGGGCACAGCTCCAGCAGCCGCCCGGCGGTGACGGACCCCTGCAGCGGGCCGCCCAGCAGCTGTCCCGCATTGACGAGCCCGATCTCCGCCCCGGTGCGCCGGCGCAGGCCGGCCGCAAGCACGTTGCCGAGCTGGGATTCCCCGTACCAGTCCACGCTGAGCGGCCGGTCCAGCCGCACGACCTCGCGGTCCAGCACCCGGCTCGCCTGCTCGCTGTAGGAAGCGATCAATGAGGTGATATCCCCTGCTTCCTCGCCGGTTACCGAAGCAAGCACCCGGGATTCCACCTTACGGATCTCCCGACTGGCCGAGTCCAGCTCCAGGTCGACGACGCCGACATACTGGCCGAACTTGCCCGCCGCGCAGACGGCCGTGCGCCCGATGCGCAGCGGCTCCTCGATCAGATGGTGGGTATGCCCGCCCAGGATCAGGTCGATCCCTTCAATCTCGGCGGCCATCCGTTCATCGCTCCGGATTCCGAGGTGGGACATGACCACGAGAACGTCCACCTGAGGACGAAGCTCCCTGCTGAGCCGCCGCACCGTTTCGACCGCGTCCCGGACATCCCAGCCAAGCAGATTATAGAATTCGGCGAACGGAGCCGTGACACCGATCAAACCGACGCGAATACCCGATTTAACAACAATATGATAAGGAACGGCCCAGGCCGGATGCGTGCCGCTCGCCATCTCCGGCATATTGGCCAGCACGACGGGGAACGCCGCCTCTTCCCCATACCTCCGGGAGAGAATCTCCGGCTGCAGGGTCAGGCCCTCGTTGTTGCCCAGCGTCACGGCATCATAGCCGATGGCGTTCAATACGGCGATATTGGCCCGTCCCTGCGTTCCCTCAGTCGCGGGATGGACCCGGTCGATGTGATCGCCGATATCGAGCGTCAGCGTATGGTCCTCCCCCGCTTCGGCGCGCTGGGTTCGGATGATGGAGGCGATGCTCGGCATATGTTCAAAGTGGCTGTGAATATCGTTCGTATGAAGGACGCGAAGCCTCACGGTTGTGTCAGTCACTCAGGCACCTTCCTTCGGAGTCGATCCCGCTCATGGGCTACTTCGCTTCCCGCTTGCGCAGCTGGTCCGGGCTGATCTGATTGCGGAACCCGTAATCGGCGCCTTCCTGCGGGTCTCCCTCGTAGAGAAAGCGGATCTGCACCACGCTCTTGACGTTGAGGCAGTCGCTGCTTCCATCCGGTACATACAGCCGCAGCGGATAGCCCTTCTTCAGCGGCTGGCCGTCCTCCTGCCTGTATAGAAGCAGAGCCCGCTCCAGCTGGGCCCAGGGAACCGAGGCTTCGAATTCGTCGGCGGCACGCACCCCGAGGCGCTTCGGCATCGGCTGCCCCTCCGCTCCGTGCCGGGACCTCCAGGCCGCGTACCACTGAAGGAAGTCGACCGCGCGGCCGGAGACTCCTTCCACTCGCTCGGCTGCAGAGAGGTGAAGCGGTCCGATCGCCGCCAGTTCGTCCGCGGTCAGCCGCTCCGAGCCGATTTTTTCATCATATACTGCGATTTTCATGAGTTCTGCCTCCGATCCTTGCTTGTAAGCATGTCTTTGCTATTATATCATTTTTTACAGAAAATATGGTATGCTGAATCTGCGGCGGAATGCCCGCTTCCCTTATTCCTGCAAGGTTCCGCCCTCTTCTTCTTACTCATAACGTACATAAATGGAGTGGTTCCCATGAAATTGAAACTGCTGCTCTTCGCCGGGCTCGCCGAATCCCTGGGTGCTCCGGTGCTCGAGCTGGATATAACCCCTGCCGGCATCCGCCCGGGTGAACTCAAACTGCTCGTGGCCGGGCTGTATCCTGAAGCTGCTGCACAGCTCCAGGCGGCCTTCGTCGCCGTCAACCAGGCCTATGCGGACGAGACCGTGCTGATCACCCCAGGCGACGAAGTCGCGCTGATCCCGCCGGTATCCGGGGGCGAGGCCCCCCGCATGATCATTACCCGCGACCCGATCTCCGTCGAAGACGTGACTGCCAAAGTCATCCGTCCGCACCACGGTGCGGCCCTCTCCTTCGTCGGTACGACCCGGGAGTTCACCCACGGCCAGCGGACGACGCTGCTCGAATATGAAGGCTATGAGCCCATGGCGCTCAAGACGATGGAACAGATCGGCGGGGAGATCGAAGCCCGCTGGCCGGGAACGCTGTGCGCCATCACCCACCGTCTCGGACCCGTTCCGATCGGAGAGATCAGCGTGGTCATCGCCGTCTCCTCCCCCCACCGGGATGCTTCTTATGATGCGAGCCGGTATGCCATCGAGCGGCTCAAGCAGATCGTGCCGATCTGGAAGAAGGAGATCTGGGAGGACGGCTCGGAATGGAAAGGACATCAGCAGGGCCCCTGGAATCCGCTCACGGCCCCGGCAGAGGAGGGATCGGCCTCATGAGCACGAATGAACCCATCACGGCAGCCGGGGTGGAGGGCCCTGACCGCGAACGGTATTCCCGCCAGATGCTGTTCGCCCCGATCGGCCCGGAAGGCCAAGAGAAGCTTCTTCGCTCCCGCGTAGCGATCGTGGGGATGGGCGCACTGGGCACCGTACTCTCCAACCATATGGTGCGCGGCGGCGTCGGCTATGTCCGGCTGATCGACCGGGACTTCGTCGAGCGAAGCAATCTTCAGCGCCAGATGCTCTACGACGAGGCCGATGCCTCCGGCTCCGCTCCGAAGGCAGAAGCCGGTGCGGCCCGTCTGCGGGCGGCAAACTCGTCGGTAGTCATCGAGCCCGTTGTGGCGGACCTCAATCCCGTCAACGCCGAGGAATTATTATCTGATGTTCATTTAATTCTGGATGGGACCGATAATTTCTCTGTGCGCTTTCTTATCAACGATATCAGCGTCAAGCACGGCATCCCGTGGATCTATGGCGGTGCCGTGAGCTCCCGCGGCGTCTCCATGACCGTCATCCCGGGAACGACCCCCTGTCTGCGCTGCATGTTCGGCCAGGCTCCGGCCCAGGGAACGGCCGAAACCTGCGATACGGCGGGCGTGATCGGGCCCATCATCCATACCGTGGCCTCCCACCAGGCCGCCGAGGCATTCAAGCTCCTGACCGGAGCTGAAGAGGCTCTGAACCGGCGTATGGTGCATTGGGACCTGTGGTATAACCATTATTCCGCCATCGACGTGACGAAAGCGCGCAAAGCGGACTGCCCCTGCTGCGGTCTTGAGCAGTATGACTATCTGGATGCCCTTCATGAAGAAGAGACGATCCAGACGCTCTGCGGACGCAACTCCGTGCAGATTCAGCCTCTTCAGCCGGGGACGCTCTCGCTGCCGGAGTGGGCGGCACGCCTGGAGAAGGCCGGACGCGTGGAGCTCAATCCCTTCCTGCTGAAGCTCCATCTGGAGGGGGATCTGACCCTGGTCCTCTTCCCCGACGGCCGGATGATCGTCCAGGGAACGGACGATCCCGTTGCAGCGAAAAGCTTATACAGCCGGTACATCGGCATGTAGGGGTCAAGCGGTTCATCCTTGCTCTATAGATCCAGTTCAGCCGCTCTTACGGCTGCAAACCCAATCGCATCATGACCTGAGGTGACACCCTTGCTGATTCCTACCAAGAACGTCCGTGCCGGGGACTGCCTCGGCACGGATGCTTTTCACCCCAGCGGACTGCTGGTCTTATCCGCCGGCACCCTCTTAAGCGCCGCCGACATCGAGAAGCTTCAACGGCTCGGCATCGATAAGGTCGATATCGTACCGCCTGACGGAGTAGCCTCCCCTCCCGCGACTGCAACTGCGGCTGAGGCGTACTCCTTCTCTTCCGAGCCGAAGGAAGCGGCCCGGGAGAAGGCCGTCATCGCGGCTTACCAGGAGGCGGTCGACGGCATCAAGATCACGTTCGAGCAAGCGCTCGAAGAAGGCTTCATCTCCCCCGAGCAGGTAGCCCGGGGCTTCAACCCGCTGGCCGGCCGGGTTCATGAGGAGAAGGATGTCGTGTCCCTGCTTCTCGTCTTGAACAACCGCGACGATTATACATACCAGCACAGCGTGCAGGTAGGCATGATCTCCTACTATATCGCCAAGTGGATGGGACAGACCGAGGAAAAGGCCCTCCTGGCCGGCCGTGCCGGCTATCTGCACGATATCGGCAAATGCCGCATTGACCGTGCGATCCTTCAGAAGCCGAGCCGCTTGACCGCGGAGGAATATGATGAGATCAAGAAGCATACCGTCTTCGGCTACGACATTCTGAAGCGCTCCGGTTTCCCCGAAGAGATCACCATGGCCGCGCTGCAGCATCACGAGCGCTTCGACGGTTCCGGTTATCCGCTCAAGCTCCGCAGGGAAGCCATCCATCCGATGGCCAAGATCGTCGCTGTGGCGGATATTTACAGCGCGATGATCTCCACGCGGGTGTATCAGAAGAAACGCGACCTGCTGTACGTCTTAAGGGAGCTGTACCGCTGCAGCTTCGGGGAGCTCGATCCCGAGATTACGCAGGTGTTCATCCGTCACATGATTCCGAATTTCATCAACAAAAAGATACAGCTGCTGACCGGTGAAATCGGTACGATCGTCATGACGAACCCGAGCGACTTTTTCCGTCCGCTGGTCAACTTTGACGGAGAATTCGTCGATTTGTCCGAACGCCGGGATCTGGAAGTCGAACATATCTTTGTGTAGACCTGAGGTCTGCTCTAATGAAAAACCCCAGGGACCATGGGTCCTTGGGGTGGTTTCCGTTCTTTTGACTTTTCCCTGCACTGCCATTCGCTGCAGGATTAATACACAAACCGCTTGGCCGACAAATACGTTCTTTTCCAGTACGCTTTGTTGATGTTCGTGATCTGCACGCCATCCTTCGGCTTGGGAGACGCGTGAATCATGAGCTGATTGCCCATATAGATGCCGACATGGCCGACCGTCTTGTTCGTCTTGAAGCGGCCCGGCACATAGAAGAACATCAGATCCCCCTTACGGAGCGACTTCCGGCTGACCGATGTGCCCAATCTGGCTTGAGCCCGGGCTGTGCGCGGCAGGCTGATTCCGTATTTTCCGAAAATGTATCTCGTATAAGTGGAGCAGTCGAAGCGGCCCGACTGTTGATAAGGCTTCGCCCCGAAGTCGTACTTCACACCCAGGTAGCGCTTGGCCTGCGCGATCATCCCCGGTACGTTGATATTCTTGAGAACCGGTACGGCATCCTCATCCACGGTGATGCTGACTCCCTCGGCCTCCAAGGCGCCCATGGTCGGGGAAGCATCCTCTTCCACGCCTTTGAACGGATCCGTAGGATCATCCTCGAAGTCCAGCTCCGCCCCGGTATTCGCTTCATCCGGTCCGTCGATCGACCCCTCTACCGCCATATCCGACGCCGTAATCACGATGTTCTTGTCCTGCTTCTGGATGGACAGCTCCTCCTGCATCAGGCTTGTCAGAGACGCCACCGGCAGCAGGACCTGCGAGTTCTGAAGCAGCACAGGCTCGTTCATCGAGACCTTCCGGTCTTCTTTCTCCGCCTGAGGGGATCCGGCCGTGAACTCATACGCCGCATCATGGTCCCCCAGCTGGAACACATTGCGCTCCGCATCCCAGTCAAAATCATAGCCGAGGCTCTTCGCAAAATCCGAACCAACCACATAGGCGGTACCGTTCACGTCCACGACCGGTACCGTAATCTGCGAGCTGCCGCCGGCAGCCTGGATCCGGGTCGTTCCCCCTGTGCCCAGCTGCTTCACTCCGTTGCTCTGCTCGCTCTTCAGCCGGTTCGCTGCCTGTCCGTTCGTGCTCGGAATGCCCTGCTGCTGGCTCTGCTGCTGTTCTTTGGACAGCGTCGGACCGCATCCGGTGGTCAGCACCAGGGAAGAGGCTACTGCGAGTATCGTTACATTACGCCAATGTTTCATCATGTTGGGCTCCTGCTCCTTCATCTCTTGGTGAATTCTGAACTGTTCATAGGATGAGACAGGAACCGCGGGGCTATGCGCTGTGGAGCCATGGAAACAAAAAAGCACAGCCGCCCTGCATAAACGACGGGACGAGCCGTACTAATATCAAGTCACAGATGAGTTGTGTGCGGCATGGGAGATCCTTGAAAGACGGCGGCTGATTCCTTCGGCGATACGATAAACAAGGGCCGGAAACAAGGTGTAATACCATGGATCCCACCAGGTGTTCATGACAAGCAAGCCTGCCGTTTGTAAGTGATATGAAACGTGCCCAGCAGGGGTGCGGTGCATAAGTAAAGAAGAACAAAGTGAACCCATCCTGTTAAGGGCTGCAGCATACGTTGATATACCATCCTCACGAAAATCAAAAACACACCTAATCCGATCGATGTATACTCGATCCGCCACCAGAACAAAGTATACATTTGCAGCTTCACAAACCATGCTTCTACCGCAGCGAGGGACACGATGATGATCAGGTATCCTTTCCAGCGCAAACGGAACAAGGCGTAATATGTACTTAAAACGGGAACCGCCAGCATATTGGAGGTAAGCGCCCCCAAATTACTGTCATAAAACGAGCTGTTCTTGATGATGCCGGGGTGATATGGATAGCTGTTCCCAAAGATATAAATTACGGTTTCAATGATATAGGCGCGTTGCTGCTTCTAACCCTTCCTTTACTGCATTCTCATATGCAATCATACAGCCCCGGTATCCGCCGAAACCAAAAGTTGCATGGCTCCGACATTCCGGAACTTCTGTGAGCTCCCTATGCTTGGTAAGATGATATCAATAACAAAGAGGAGTGATAATCATGACAAAGACGATTTCGGTTCTGGGTACTGGGAATATGGGGAAAGCACTGGTGAAGCAGCTGAGCACGCACGGACAATCTCGTATCTTGTGGGGTTCGCGGAATCCGGAGGAAGCGGAGCAGCTGGTGCGTGAGCTCCAGCTTTCGAATGTAACGGTATGCACGAATGAAGAAGCCCTGCAGGCGGACCTGATCATTCCCGCCTTCCATGCTTCGATTCTGAAGGACTGGGCTGTGGCACATAAGGATCAGCTTCAAGGAAAAATCGTAGTCGATATATCCAATCCGTTCAACTCCGACTTCAGCGGGTTCACCACTTCCTGGGGAGAATCCTCCGCCGAGCAGCTCCAGTCCCTCCTGCCGGCTTCGGCCGTCATCGGAGCCTTTAAGAATACCTTCTTCAAGGTCGTGGAAGAGCCCCTGTGCCAAGGGCAGCAGAGTGATGTCCTTGTTACAGGAAACGATGAAAATGCGGTTCAAACCTTCCTGGAGCACGTCAAAGCCCTTCCGTTCCGCTTCCTTCAAGCAGGCAAATTGGAGAATAACCGGACGATCGAACGCTTCACCCTGCTTGAGCTGGAGCTTGCGATTCGATATAACACGTATCCCTACATTTCGCTTCAAATCTTCGGGATCCAGCAGCCTGTGGCGGCGGGCTAACTCATCAGCCGCAAGATCCGCTGGCCCTTCGAGCGGTTCATACTGGCTACGGCAATCGTCCGATGAGCGTCCGGGTGATTGAGCCGCCGATAGACCAGCCGATCGGTATACATCTGTGAAATAAAGGCTTCCGGCAGTACCGTTACGCCCGAACCGTTCACCACATAACCGAGGATGACTTCACTGAAGCCAACCTCGGTTTTGATGTGCATAGGCATCTTCATGCTGGTGAAGATCTCCGTCAAGGCGGCCCGGATCGTGCACCCGAGGGTGTACAGGACGAGGGGCTGGGCGCTCAAATCGGTCAATGCGATTTCGTGCTGGACCGACAGCGGATGGTCCTTCGGCATGACCACATAGAATGCTTCTTGATTCAGCTCTCCCGTCCAAATGGACGGATGCATAGAGAAGCGCTCAGCGACGGTTAGGTCCACTTCGCCTTCCAGCAGCAGCTTGTAAACCTCTTTCGTCGACTGACGGTAGACGATTTCCACTTCATGACCCTGCTCTTGGATCTTGGTAAGCGCAGAGGATACCAGATACTTCGTTGCGATATCCGGCACGGATGCTATTTTGACGCGGCGCCAGATTTTGTAGGGCTTCATCCTATCGTCCAGGGCATACAACTGATCCAGCAGGCCCTTCGCAGAGTCGTACAAAATCTTACCGGCCTCCGTAAGCTCAACGCCTTGAGAAGAACGAACAAACAGCTGCACATCGAACTGCTTCTCCAGACTTCTCAGCTGCTTGCTCAGAGCCGTGTGCGTGATGTGCAGAGCCTCACTCGCCTTAGCTATACTTTTCTTGTCCGCGGTTTCTATAAAACCAGCCAAAAATTCGGTATTCAACTCCATCCCGCCTTTAATTCTCGGTTATCCATCCATTAGGATCACCGTACACGATTCGGAGCTTGATGTAAACCAATTCATGGATAGTGCAAAAAAAGGGCAAACCATGGTTTAGTGATTCAGATCACAACACAGCCTCCTTCTAGCATTTATACTAAGGCCATAAGCACAAAGGAGGCCCTCAACATGACCATATATTATTCCTTTCTCGCTCTTATCGGGATTATCAGTGTAATAGCCACTCTGAAGGTGGCAGGCTCGACAGAGAATACGGAGGAGAACGATAACTACACCAAACAGACCAAGGCCAACATTCTCCGCTTGTCCTATTTGAACATCCTCTCCCTTGGGATCTGGGTCGTCTACATGGTCATTTATCTCATCGTCAGCTAAGCTTGCTGGCTCTCGCGATCAACTCTTAATTCTCCTCGAAGTTCCTCTCCATCATTGTGGAGACCCGCCTGGTAGCCATCCATACGCAGACCAAACAGAGCCCAATCATCTTGGACTCTGTTTGGTTTTTGCCATTCAAGATAGACTTGCCAGATGCTCCTCAAGACGATCCAGGGTCTGTTCGGCACCTGGGACGGCGTAGGTTTTCACCTTATCGAATACTGCGTCAGTCTCGTCAAAGACTGTTCGATAAGTGAGTGTGGTCCTACCATCTTGATCCTCAAAGCTTGCTGTCGCCAAAAAGTGGGGAAACACTGCATGTTGGATGACGATTCGCTTGGGTCTAACGACCTCGACAAACACGTTGGTGTTGGGATAATCAACGCCATCAGGACCGTGCATGATAAACTGCCATGTACCGCCCGGTTTCATTTCAAACTTCTCAAACGTCATGGTAAAACCTCGAGGCCCCCACCACTTCGACAGGTGCTCTTCTTTCGTCCAAGCATCAAACACAAGAGCGCGTGGAGCATCAAGTACACGGGTGATCACAATCTCGCGTTCACCTACATGCGTTCCGACTTTGTTTGCTGCGTTGTTTTCGTTCATGTCCATCCCTCCCAAAGCTTTGACATGCCTTCTTGAAACCTATGACACTAAGTACTAGCCATTATAGCAATGAAATCATGCATTGATTTCTTTCCGATTGCTCAGTTGAACATCTTCCATTTTCCCCCTTAGAGATCCCTTGGCAATTCAAGCCTATCGGAACTCCAGTCCCACAACTCGATGGCACGGGTTTCATTGTAGGATTCTTCTGAATGATCAATAATACTTCGTCTTTGGCAAGGAGTGGTTTTCCCAAAAGGATTGGGAGATCTGCGAACTGCCGGGTAAAGTCGAGATCAATAACGAGAGCATTTGTTTACCCAGCGGTGTATTCATTTGCTGAACAAAATGACTCGCCAGTTCATATAAATCGCCGTTCAGATTCGTGTAATCGATTATCTCACAAAGCCATTTAGTGAATATCGTGTTTCTTGAAGTTTCCGCCTCTCACTTCGGCAACATCGTATACCATAACAAATGCACTCGGGTCAATTTCATAAATGATTTCTTTCATCTTGCTTTCTTCCAGCCGGTTAATGACGCAAGTGATTTCTCTGAACTGTTCGTTGGAATATCCGCCCTGCACGAGATTGTATGTAGCACCCCGACCTAAGCGGTCACGAATGGTCTCTACCATGGTTTCGGGATGTTTGGTGATAATTTTAAATGTTTTGGCGCCGCTTAAGCCTTCTTCAACGATATGAATCACTTTGGAGGCGATATAATAAGCAATGGCTGACAAAAAGGCCCCTTGAAGGCCGAATACCGTCGAGACGACGATAAACACAAACATATTCAGGAATAAGATCAAATCGCTTGTACCGAAGGGAAGTTTTCGGGAGAGCAGTACGGCCAGCATATCAATCCCATCCAATGCGCCGCCATTCCGCAGTGCCAAACCCATTCCAAAGCCGATAATAATACCTCCGACAACGGTTACGAGCAGCGTATCGCCTTCAATGATGGGCGAGATGTGATGCAAAACGACAGTGCCGACGGCCAGTGAGGCAATACCGATCACGGAGTAAATGGCAAAGCTTTTTCCGATTTGCTTGTATCCCAGGAATATAAACGGAATATTAAGAACAGCGATCAACAGTCCCAGGGGCAATCCGGTAAGCTCGAATCCCACGATGCTTAAACCCGTTATACCGCCGTCGGAGACGTTGTTCGGAATCAATACGGCCTCAAGTCCATAAGCCGTGATAAATCCCCCCATGATTACGGCAAGTCCTCGTAATCCCCTTTTTAATAAGGCGAGTTGTTTGTTCTCTGTCTTCATTCATTAACCCCATTTCGTTTTCATAAGCAGGTTTGGTTTAATTTTACCTGATATCCATACAAATATCACATTTCCACTGCTTATTGTCAGGATAGCAGGTTAAAAGCAAGCTATAGGAATCGGATAACCTATCCGGGGGTGAGGAATAATAGTATCAATCTGCATGTAAAAAGGTGGGAATCGGTTGGCTATCCTGATTTTCTGCAGTCTATCCGTGCTGCTCATTCTTACATTTTCCGTAACGAAACGCCGACTGCATGTCTTCGAAGGAATTATCGTATGGGTTTTAACCGTATTGCTTCAGAACAACTTTTTTTGGCTGATCGGATTAAACTACAAGCTAGTCGAATTCTCGCACCATTGGATAGACTATCTGGTATACGATACTATTCGCAGCATTATAGTTCCGCTCGGCATGATGCTGTTCCTGGAGCTTCACGTATCGCTGGACCGGAGGTGGAAGAAGCTTCTGAACGGGGCTATGTTCGCCGCGCTTTTTGTCGGCCTGGAATACTTGGGCGAAGTGCTTGGCCTCCTCAGCCATAGCCTACATTGGAGGTTATGGTACTCCTTTGCCAATTGGGCCTTGAATCTGGTGGTGTTGGGGTTAGCTTTTAAAGGGATCCGGTCCATCTCCCGAAAGGAAGTGAGGATATGAGATTACCCGTGCACTTTGACGGCAACGAGTGGTTTTCGATAATTTCCTTGTTGATTATGTTTGCGCTTGTACTGATTCTGCCGCGGCGCTTTCCGACGATCGTCTCATTCGTATTTCTGGTCATTGGAAGCGGAACCGCCCTGTTTGTAGACTTTCACCTCGGTCTCCCGCCGGTGGATATGTACGATGTTAACGATCTCCCGATGTATGAATGGTTTGATTTAGTGAATTTCCTTCTGTACAGCCCGTTTGCTTATATGTTTCTTTATCTGTTTGATTGGTGGAAGCCGAAGGGGATCCGGATCACTTGGTACGTACTCGCTTGGTCTCTTGCCGGAGTTGCTTACGAATGGGTTTCTGTTACCTTTTTCCATCTTTATAATTACGGGAAGGGGTGGCAGTTCGGGTATTCTTTCGTGTTTTATTTAACCTCACAGGCCTTTACGGTGTGGTTTTATTATATGGTGAAGCATTGTTATAACCGCACGAAGAACAGGTCAGGCCCGGAGTGGGCTTGAACGGTTTACTATCGATGAATTTGTCATGAACACATTAGAAATTATATGGTTAGCTGCTGGAGGAAACTGCTTATGCATGTTGCTTATTCCATATTGATTATTCTCGCTGCCTGGCGTTGGGGCGATTGGAAGAACTGGAGACTTTATCACCCCTCTATGCTATTTATCACAGCAGGAGGACTCCTTTATGAGTACCTTACAAAGGATCAAACCATGTGGAAGTTCCATCCCGACTTCCTTTACAATCAAACAGTAACCGTTGTGGTTTATGCTCTGGTAACCATGCCTCTTTCAGTCCTCATATTCCTGTCCTTGTATCCCAAAACCATTGGCAGAAAGCTTATTCACTTCGGCCTATGGATTGCCATTTACGCATCTGGGGAATGGGTATTACTCTCCATGGGTAGAATCTCGTACCAGAACAATTGGAGTCTCAGGTATTCCATCTTGTTTGATATGATGATGTTTCCGATGATTCGGCTTCATCATACAAAGCCGTTGATTGCATATGGACTTTCCATACCTATTGTGGTTTCACTGATCTACTTGTTCCATATACAGCTGGAATAGTAAGGGAGGCATATCGGCCTCTCCTTTGGCGGTTGCAACTGATAGCCGTTAAGGCAAGTGCTTTTTCCACCAGGTTGATACAGGAACCGATAAATTCTCAGTCAGCAAAACGGTCTCCCCAATTTGAGGTGCAATGAGATTCACATTTGTTTTCTTTCCCTCTGCTAAGGCCCGTTCAATAGGTTCTGTCCAACCATGATATGCCAGGGTAAACGCTCCCCAATGAATTAACATCATCTGTTTCCCATGGACATCCACGTTAGCCTGTACCGCTTCTTCAGGTGTCATATGAACCCAGGACCAGCGCCGATCATATTGCCCTCCTTCCATTAACGCGATATCAAAGGGTCCGTATTTATTCCCGATCTCTTTAAAGTGTGAATCATAGCCACCATCCCCGCTGGTATAGAAACGAGTAGTTTTGCCCAAAATCACCCAACCACCCCATAACGTCGTATCCCGATTGAAGAGTCCTCTTCCGGAGAAGTGTTTGGATGGGGTCAAGGCAACGGTGAGCCCTTGGAACTCTGCTTCATCCCACCAATTGAATTCTGTAATTTTGTCTTCTTCCACACCCCATCGAATCAAGTGCGTACTTACACCGTAAGGAACGAAAAAGTGAGATACCTTTCCTTTCAGCTTTTGAATGGATGGATAATCCAAGTGATCATAATGATCATGGGTAATAAAAACGGCATCAATAGGTGGCAGTTCATCCATGAGATGCAGCAGATCTTCGCTATAACGTTTGCTTCCTGCAAAAGATACAGGGGATGCAACCGGCCCAAACATCGGGTCTACAAGAATCTTTTTATTATCAATGCTGAGTAAAAACGCAGAATGCCCAAACTAGGTCAGGCTATCCTCTACGCTATTTATTTTGCCCCAATCGATTACGGAAACAGGAAGTTTCCCAGCAGGATTACGGTCCTTAGCGCCTACAATAGAATCCTTAATCATGGAAAAATACTCCGATACCCCCATATCCATCTTGGTTGGCACCTGATTGACAAACTTCCCGTTATTATAATTCTCAAACTTACGATACCGTTCTTGTTGTTCCTTATCTAAGTTTCCTCCGAATACGGGATGTAGGTTAAGAAACAATGCAGCGATCACTCCTGCTGCGGCCAGCAATACGAATACATAAATCATTATTTTTCCCCTAATCCTTCCCGATCATGGATAGAGCACCTGCCTCAACCGCGGCGAGAGCCATTTCATGAAGATACGTCTTGTCATTAGATTTTACTTCCTTTATTTTGATCCATTTACATTAGAATAGTCAAATGGTGAGCCGTCAGGAGAATTGTTTTGCAGGGTTACATAGGGAGTTCCTTAGAAATATGGAAGCCGCACTTCCTATTAAAAATAGAAATCCCCCAAAAACAATGTATTGGATCCCCCATCCTGAGATGATTAGGCCACAAATAGTGGAGCCGAATGTTGTTCCTAAATTGGCGGATGTCAAAAATAACCCATTAGCGAACTCAGAAGCCTCTGGAGCTGCGGACGTAATCCAGTATTGGTTGATATTCGCCCCTATCCCAGCCAAGATTCCCCAAAGCAAAACAATGATGGCCATTAGCACGCTGAAATGACCTGCCCAGTACCAGATGATGTAAACCGCTCCTAATGCAAAAGGAAAAATGGCTGCCGTTTTGAAGGCATTTTTAGTAAGCAGCTTCCCTGCAAGAATGTTTCCAATCATATTGGCAGTACCGTATAGAAGCAGCATGAAGCTAATTGTATTCCAAGTCATCTTCGTAATGGTCTCAAGATACTCTGAAAGGTAACTATAAACACCGAATACGGCTCCATTCATCAAAATGACAGCGGTAATCGATAGCCAGGTCATTGTTTTTTTCAGTACGCTTACTTGTGCCCCGTAAGAAAGTGGTTCACGAACAGGCATGGATGGGACAAAAAGGAGTGTTGTTATGAAGACGACAATATGGACGATGGCGAAGAATAACATGGCCAAACTTAGGGAGGTTGCAGCAGCAGCTATGCTCGTGACGGGGACTCCTAGTACCATCCCTGCAGATACGCCAATGAATATTTTCGAAACCGCTTTGGGGACCTCTTCCTTACGAACCGATGCAGCAGCGACCGTAAAGGCCAATGATACATAAATAGGATGGAACAAAGCCGGGATCACACGAGCAATTAATAATACTGTAAAGTTCGTTGTAAGTGCGGAAACGATGTTACTCAATATGAAAACGCCTAATACAAGTAACATGGTCGTCTTACGATTCATGCGTGAAAACAGCAAAGGCATAGTTGGACCAGATAGGGCAACAGCAAGTGCAAATAGGCTTACGACCAACCCTGCGCTGGATATACTGACATTAAATTTATCGGCAATTAACGGCAGCACCCCAATTACGCCCATTTCCGTATTAAGAATACCGAATACCCCTACTGCCAGAATCAAAACCAGCAGGTTCTTTCGTTCAGCTTTCATCATTCGTCTCCTATCCTCATCCCCTGTATTCCACCTTTTTTTCTGTATGATTCCGCGTAGTCAGGTATTGTATTGATCGTCACTGACCTTCTCCATCCAATCGACGGCCTTACCGTCAAGATGCTCTTGAATGGCAATGTGAGTCATAGCTGTGGTTGGAGAAGCACCATGCCAATGTTTCTCACCCGGCGGGAACCAGACCACATCACCTGGACGAATCTCCTCCATAGGACCTCCCCAGCGTTGAACCCGTCCGCTGCCCGCAGTTACAATCAAAGTCTGACCCAGGGGATGAGTATGCCATGCCGTTCGTGCACCTGGCTCGAACGTAACGCTTGCTCCAGCTGCGCGTGCAGGGGCGGCTGCCCCAAACAGGGGATCAATACGAACTGTTCCGGTAAAATAGTCAGACGGTCCTTTGCCGGAAGCTTGTGATCCGATTCTTTTGATTTCCATTTCTCCCATACCTCCATTGCTCTAATTTAGACTTGCTTTAAAGAAGCTCTCGAGCTTATCGAAGGGGATTAGATCCTTTCTGTCATACAGGTCGATGTGTCTTGCATCTTTGACAACATACAATTCCTTTGGTTCGGCAGCCATCTTGTAAGCCTCTTCTGTAAAATAGCGCGAATGGGCGTTTTCACCCATCATGAACAAGATGGGTCTTGGCGAGATGGATTCAAGATCAGTAAGCAAAGGGAAGTTCATAAAAGGCATGTCGCTCGTGATCGTAAATCCGCCTATCGAATTGGGATGGTGTCCACGTGGAGCTGCGTAATATTCAAAAAACTCACTTGTGATAGGATCCAGCCCCTCTGGAATTTCTCTTTGGGCAAATACAAATCTGCGGCAAATAAACAAATGAATACGTTTATTCAACTTACGTCTATTATTATATTTATTAATCGTACATTCAATGGTTAAAAAAGAGCGAATTGTTGATATATCAACACAGGAACCGAAGATGTTAATTATCTTGGTTGGTGAATCGTTAGAGGACGATGCGTTCGCCTTCTACGAAAGATATGTCCAAAAATAAGTTGGGGGGCAAAAAGGGGGCAAGCTGTATAGAGACTTCAACTGCCGTTTTTGGAACGAGCTCTCTTCAGTTCAGTTCTTCTTCATTTTTTTCCTTCATTGAATACGAAAAAATGACCGTTCTGGGGCTCTGCAGCTACCGGACGCCTCACATGCCTGTCTGTCCCAAAGCATGCCTTTTGACACAGGTACTTACGTTACTTTTTCTGTAGACCGAAGATAAGCATAGCTGCCAGGTTCCCAAAAGCAATGACAACTGCCAATTCTGCAGCCTCCATGCAATCGTTCCTGCTCCTAGGCATACATCCAACCCAAGCTTTGAATCCCGGCATAAACTGGTTATATATCTACTTTCGATAAGGAGTGAACCTCGAATAATGGGATATATGCAACAAATGCCTCCCTATACCCAGAATCCAATCGGTCTTCAACATTGTTTATATCGTTTCACTTATATGTGGCTAAGAAATGGAGACAATTTCTGGTTTTTTCTAACGACTGTCGGGGAATCAAGAGCCTATGGCTTTAGATTTTTCGGCGGAAGATGGAATCAATATTCGATTGCAGTAAGAGATATTGTTTCCTTCCATTGTTCTCCGATTCCAACTCTATATTAAAACGATGTGCCTGACCTTCGTATCCGTATCATTCAGTCTAAATTAATCAATGAAACAGAGTGCAGCAACTCGACGGATTGCTCTCTGTTCTGGTTGAACTATCGTCTCCAGTTACTTCAATGAACCTGCTGCTATCTTACGATTAGCCAAAGAAGCTCCCAGGCAAGAATGCTTGGAAGCTTCTTTGGTGCTCTGAAAGGTACAACAATGGGCTGCCCCGCTGACCATTTGAGCGTCAGCTGGTTAGAGGTCGAGGCGGTTGACCTCTATACAGATGTTTTATTCCGGTTTGTGCTTTTATGTAACCCATCCATATAAATTTTTTAACTCCCGTCGCCATAAACATTAAAACTCAAGCCTTAGGCTTGAGTTTTAACCCTTTCTTAAATGAGCCAGCCGGCCCCAAGAACGATAACCAACAGAATGTAAAGGACCAGAATTACTCCTGTGCTTGTATAGTACCCTTTAACGCAACTCATCGTGGTTCCTCCCCTCGTGCACCGATACTGTATTGTATGAGTGTTTATCTCGAAGGTATAGGCCATATTCACAAAAAGGCGAATAACTAGCCATCCTTGTCCCTCACGGGCAGACAAAAAGCTATATGTCTTATGTATTAAAAAAGGCGCCCAATTGAGCACCTTTTTTGGACTTAGATGACGAAAGCAGTAGAGACGATTACAAGCAGGATGAAAAGAACCAGGATAACCCCTGTGCTCGTGAATCCGCCACCACAACCTACACCAGCTCCGCCTGCATAACCCATAGTTGTCGCCTCCTTCTGGTTCAAGCTTACAATCAGTTTATGGGATTCTTCGCTTGTCCGGATTGGACAGCAGATTAAAATGTGTCCTTGTACGCAGTCCCTCACACATTCTGCTTTTAGACAGACTTAGGGCGATAATGAAAGTTAAACCGACCTGGATACAGGTTTGCATATGAAACAAAATAAGCGGCCGCGGCCGCTTTATCAATTGAACTATCGTTCCCAGTTAGCTCAATGCCCCATTTCTTTTTGACTAGGGCGAAAAAAGTTTCCAATGTCCTTCGGAAACAACTTCAACTGCTCCGTCGATCACTTTGATGGCGGTCTGATCATCAATCGCATACCCCGGCCCCTGCATCCTGGCGGCCCAGCTCTCTGCAGAGGCCATTGTGTTATGCGGCAGCATTTCGTGATCCAGATGCGGAAACATTGCAAAATCAACCAGTCCCAGTGCTTCATCGCCACCGTTGGATGGAGTCCAGCCAACGAAGAATTCCCCGATGTTAGGTGCCATCACCATACTACCGGCGCTCATTCCAACATATACTGCCTGCAGCGACGGCAAAAGGTCTGCCAGCCCGGATTGCCGCATCCAGTGGCACAGGTAGAGGGCGTCTCCGCCCGCCACCAGCAGGACGTCCGTCTCCCGGACCAACGGCACCCAGCGGTCTTCGCTGATGCTTGGCAGCGCTGTGAGCTCCAGCACGCCGACAGACTTCCAGCCCAGGTTGACCATAGGATTCTCTTCTTTTCCACTGATGAATTCCCAGGCTTTGACGCCGGGGCCGACCCAGGGGTGTCCGTACATCGCGGTGGGGATGCACAGGGCGTTGGAGTCGGCGATCGGCTTGCCCAGCATGCCAACCAGCGCTTCGTGTATGCTTTTGTTATTGATGCCTCCAGATGTAAGCAGAAATTTCATGATTTCACTCCTTTTCTTTGTGTGCGTCTGGCGTTTATTCCTTTAGCTTCTCACATGAGGGTGCGGACGTCTAATAGGACAGCTTAAGCTGCTATAAAACCCAAACTGACTCAATGGGACCACCGATCTTACTGGCAGCCTCATCATGGTTGTTTGTTGTGGAACTAACGTCTCCCGATAGTTGAATCATTACTTGCTAGGGTTGTTAGTTCAATGGAGACAGCGACTCCCCATCTCTATATAAGTCGTTAAGCTCACTTGTTGTTTTAGAAACAAAATTCTCTATAACATCTTCTCTTAAGTAAACAGGAATTATCTGGGGTTCATTTCCCCTGTCACGTAGCCATTGTAGCTTTATATCACGGTATTGATTTACTTCAATCTGGGTTAACAATGGTTCAATAGTGTAGGCGGCTGCTATATGTAGCTTTTTAAGAACATCATCTGTCCATTCCTCTCTCATCAGGTCAAACTCAACCTGATTTGACTCCTTATTATAGGTTTTTCTTATATCGTCTTTTTCCCCTTGATACTCCTGTTCAAAATTCATAAACACAGTTTCCGTCCATCTGATGTCCGCATAGATATGAGCGAAATATCTAAGGATGTAATTTTTCCAGTCAACATCATAATGTAAGCTTAGATAATACAAACATTTTCCCTTAAGCACTTCAATACTAGGGAATTTATCTTCGTATACAAAATGAGTAATTCCCTTATCTTTTCTAGTCACATTTTCTCTTACATGGATAGCATCCGGAGCAATACTTCCAATTAAAAAACTCGGAGTTGGCATGCACAAACAAAGTTCTGAAGCAATAGCAAAATGGACCATCGGATAAGGCATCTTAAGAACCTCCGCAGATAAATGGAAAGGATAATGTACGTAAATATACTACCATATATTGGGACCACCCTGCCCACTACTTCAATGAAAAATGGAGCAGCTGCCGCGGCAAACTGCTCCTGGATCGTTGAACTATCGTCTCCCGTCTGCTCTCGCTTATTCAGATCTATGATGAGATGCACAGTCAAACACGCAATCCGCTTCGCTTACTATCGCAGGCTATGTCCCTATGTGCATGCATGGGAGATCATTTAACTTTAAATTCAGGACAACTTGCAAATGATCCGTTCTGGACAGTGGTTTGGAAGATGACCGATTTCATTCTTCGGCACTATGAGAACAAAATTACGCTTGATGAGATGGCAGCCACGGGTTCTGTATGAAGGAGTCGATGTTGTGAGCTGTTCGGCAGTTATATAGGTCAAACTCCGAAATCCTATCTGACACGGTATCGCATCCAAAAAAGCTGTGAGATGTTGCACGATACGGATAGAACGATCAGCAAGATAGCTATTTCTTGCCGGTTTCAAAGTGCAAGTTATTTTTCCTATGTATTTTGCAAGGAGATGGGTATTGTTCCACAGATGAGCGACGCTAATTTTAAGGTGATCACCCCGTGAGCCCAGTTTTCGATGTACTTAAACGGCAGCCGATCTTTGGCCGGCTGCCGACGTGTTTTAATTTAGCTATTAAGCTATCGCTAATCTTAAAATTCTACCCGTTCGAGTTTCAAACGCCGAGTTTGACTGTAAATAAAGGATCCAAATATTGTTGCAGCTGATCAAAATTGATGGAATCGCTTAAGTATCCGATATATCCATCCGGCCTTATTAGTACCAGACTGTCAGGTCCTATATCATAACGCTTATGAAGTTGATGAGCAGGATCGAGAATGATCGTACAACCGTGATGGGATGATTGCTCATGATGCTCAGTCATTATCAAATACAAGTCTATTTCGTTTTTCCAGCGATCCAACGCTTCAAGTCTTAACTCAGTAAGTTTGGAATCAGAAGCGACGATAAGTAAAGCATGACGGGTACCTCGCAAGATTTCGAACAAACGCTGTTCCGTTTTGTTAGGCCCTATCAAGGTTTGAACATCCGGTGCCCGATCTCCGGCATGAATGTGATGCGGTTGCAGATGCTGAATGAACGAGCGGTGCTCCTGCACGATGGGACTATTTCGATAGTTAATTGCAATTTCAGAAATCTGATTTCGAATTCGTTTCTGAACCACTTCTCTGGATGATAAAAAAGGTGCAAGCTGATTCCTCAATTTCTGCGTGATTCTATTCTTAGTGGTTATCATTTTGATCATCGTATCGGTCATTTTCAAGACAGAATGGGCAACAGGCAACCGTTCCAGCGAGTAGGTTTGAAGCAACGATTCAGCCGCACTGCCCCTTGCAACAAGTGCAAGCTTCCATGCCAAATTAAAAGCATCCTGCATGCCCGTATTCATGCCTTGCCCGCCGGCTGGACTATGGATATGTGAGGCATCTCCCGCCAAAAATACCTTTCCGTGCCTGGTTTCCTTCACATGGCGAAGGTGGGAGCGGAACCCTGCAAGCCATACGGGGTCGCTAATTCGGGTGCCTCGAGGTCCGCGAACATCGACGATGTGCTGAAACTCTTCCAGGGTTGGATCCGGCACTTTTTCACTTTGCAATGGGGTGTTTACCTCAGCCATCAGCCGATATCGGTTATTTCCATAAGGAAATGCCGCAAGCAAACCTTCTTCATGGATAAAAAGATGCATTTCATTCTCTGGGAGCTCCCAGGATACCCGTACATCGGCCAAAATAAAGTTCTCCGGATAGACGGCCCCCTCGAAAGGAAGATTCAAAAGATGACGGACAGAACTGTGTGCACCGTCACAGCCAACGAGCCATTTTACCTCTGTGGCTTCCTCCTCGTGATCCGCATGCCGAAGTGTTGCAGTTACGATATCTTCCGTCTGTGAGAAATGGACCAGCTCGACCTGCCGTTCAATCTGCACACCGAATTGCGCCAAATGTTCAATTAAAATCTGTTCCGTTTCGGACTGCGGCAAATCCAAAATAAATGGATAAGGCGAATCCAAATCATCAAAACGAATATTCAGGAGCTGCTTTTCGCTTCCCAGCCAAGCTTGCATCCCGTGGACCTTCAATCCCTGTTTAAGAAAAGGCTCGATCGTGCCCATCCGTTCCAGCATTTCCAACGACCGTGCGTGAATACCGAGTGCTTTGGAAAGTTTGGAGGGCTCCCGGGACTTGTCGATAATACGGAATGAAACACCATTCCGAGCCAGCTCACAAGCCAATGTTAGCCCGACAGGTCCCGCTCCTGCAATTAATACATCCGTCATTTCTACAACTCCTCCTTTACGCCGTAAAGTAATAAAGCCTGCAAGAGTCATGAAGTATGCTCTAGCAGGCTTAGTGTTATTATATATCTTCTATACTCCCATAATAAGCGATTACGAATAATTTATATATCCAAATGCTCCTACAGCACGTCAGTCCCTGCCCGCCTCGTAAAACTACTGGTTCGGCTCACCGTAATTTATCTTCAACTAACCTGCCCAATAGCTTAATGACAAAAGGAACAGGTGCTACGGCGGTCAACTGCTCCTGGAAGGATTTGAACAGTTCCCAGTTAGCTGAACAATATGAGGGAACATCAGTAGTTAGTTCTACTTAGGAACGATATATTGTATTACCAATATGCCCCCAAAATTTTACATCGATTGTTACTCCTCCAGTTATCCTGCAATAAAAATAGCAACAGCCAAGGACGAGAGATTAAAGTCCTTGACTGCTGGTTTATTGAACTGACGCACCTTTTATCCCTCCAGTGCGAAAGCAGAGCTGCACCACAGAGGATGAAAATAGGTCTGGTTTATCCAGGTGTTCGAACGGTGCCAGCTCGAAAAGTATTATATACATGTACTAAACGGTTTTATTTTCATTTTGTTAGGCAAGTACTTCCCTTGCTGCTTCTATAAAAGATAACACGATTGGTGAAAGCCACTTGTCTTTATGCCACAACATCTGTGTATACACGTGCAAGTCAGGAATTTGCCATGAAAGGGGAACTAGTTCCCCGCGTTCAACTTCGGCTTCCGTTACGATTTCTGGAAGAAAGGCAATACCGATTCCTGAAATTGCACATTGTTTAATGGCCTCAGCACTTTGAAATTCTAAATACGTAATGCTATCAATGCCCTCTTTCTCAAATGACCGGTCAAACATGGTTCGATAGGGACAACCTTTCTCATTTGTCAGGAACACTTGCCCGTGAAAATCTTCCGGCTTTAGCACAGTTCGTTTTGCGAGCGGGTGATCTGGAGCAGCGAACAAGCGGAAATTTTCTTCAAGCAACGGTTCTACGGTAAGTACGCTCGAGCGAATCGGTTCGTCCAACATATAGACGATATCCGCGGCTCCCTCAAAGAGTGTTTGCTTGAGCTCTTGATTTGGAACGGAGCGGAAGATCAGACGTACTCCCGGATGCTGCGAACGAAACTGTTGAAAGACAGCTGGAAGCCGATAGGCGCAAATAACCTCATTGGCACTTATTGTTAGGGTGCCGCTTAGATTTTCATTGTCATGAACGACGCTGTGAGCTTCGTCCAATTTGTCAAGAACGCCTTGGATATGAGTTAAAAAGCGCTTACCCGCAGTAGTGAGAACGAGCTGCTTGCCCAAGCGATCAAAGAGGCGGACACCAAGCTCATCCTCCAATGCTTTAACTTGCATCGTGACATTGGAGGGGACGTAGTTCAGCACTTCAGCAGCTCGAGTGAAATTTAATGTTGATGCAACCGTGCGGAACGTATTTAGTTGGCGCAACTCCAATATACGATCCCCCTTAACTTTCAATATTATTGAATACTACTATGAATTCCATTCACTTTTATTGAGGATACCACGGATCTATACTAGCAACAAGAAATACAATTTAAATGTATGCTTTCATTTTGAAAGGAGCAAACAACACGATGGAGTATGAAATTTTTGATTTGGGTGACGTATCTTTGCAATCAGGAGTGACGTTACCGAACGCATTTCTTGCTTATAAGACTTATGGAATATTGAATGAAAAGAAAGATAATGTCATCGTCTATCCAACTGCTTTTGGCGACCAGCATGTTCAAAATGAATGGTTAATTGGGAGTGGGATGGCACTTGATCCCGAGAAATATTTCATCATCGTTCCAAATTTGCTTGGAAATGGATTATCTTCGTCCCCTAGTAACACGCTTCCGCCATTCGACCGTGCTAACTTTCCGCAGGTGACCATCTATGACAATGTTAAGCTCCAGCATCGGCTGATTACCGAAAAGTTCGGCATTCAAAAGATTGCTCTTGTAGTTGGATGGTCCATGGGAGGCATTCAGGCATTTCAATGGGGTGCAAGTTATCCAGAGATGGTGGAACGAATTGCACCTTTCGCGGGAATTGCCAAGCCATGGCCCCATACATTTGTTGTCTTGAACGGTATGAAAGCTGCGCTGCTATCTGCAGTTGGTTTCGATTCAAATAAACAAAACCAGCTGACTTTTGCAGACATGCGCGCCGTTGGCCGGGTCTATGCGGGATGGGGATTATCGCATGCTTTTTATAGAGAGGAGCTTTATCGTGAGATGGGGTTTGACTCCTTGGAAGATTTTGTGGCTGGCGTCTGGGAAGATAGCTTTATGAAGATGGATCCGCATAATGTCCTAGCCATGTTATGGACAGGCCAACATGCAGATATTAGTGCAAACCCCTTATATAACGGAGATTTCGATAAGGCACTTAAGAGCATTAGGGCTCTTGCCTGTATCATGCCGGGAAGCACAGACCTCTTCTGCACAGCGGACGATAATGAATACGAAGCTAAGCTTATACCTAATGCTGTCTTTAAACCAATCCCGTCGATCTGGGGCCATTTTGCCGGTCGCGGGATCAACAGTGCCGATAATCAATTTATCGATGATAACATAAAACATTTGTTAGCACGTAGCACAAACGGATAGATCGTTATTTGCATTGCAGCCCGTTTATTTTTCTCATGAATTTATACCTAACCGTTCGTATTTGGGGTCCACCAGAACTTACTGGTCCGACCTCTTTTTTTGTGGTCGTACTTTATTTAATAAAGGCAGCAGTCTAACACTATATTTTCTCATTAAACAGTTTTATTTTCCAAGTCTAATACTTTATTTTTTAATCAGAAATTTCAACAAAGACCTGTAAGTAAATTAAATGTGCAACCACGCTATCCTGCCCATTAGCTTAACAAGGCTACCGGTTAACGCTCTTCATGAAGAGATACTGTGGTTACTTAACTACCATGTTGAAAAGTAAAAACGAAGGAAGACAGCCATGAACTGGCTGCCTAATATTAACGCAAAAATTAGATTTAGATTGCTCTAATAAGCGATGCCGACCCTGGAGCAGTTATATTCTGCGCTATTGATTTGGCGGTAAGCAAACTCCGCCGTATCAGCAACTGATATCGAAGTTCCACCTTCCGGTAAATAATCGCGTTCAACGCGATAAGTTCCAAGTCTGTCTCCATCTGGCAAGTAAGTAGGACATACGATCGTCCAATCCAAGTCCGAATGTAGAAGCAGTTCGTAGACACGACGATGTTCTTCTGCTGCAAACGTGCTTCTCCGGCGGGATTCCGATGACTGATAGCGATACAGATCCGGATTCGTTCGGCTACGCAGAATGCCGGCTGTACCTACTGAGACGATCCGCCGTATCCCCTGCTGCTTCATTTCTCTTATGACTATATACATCGATTCCGACAGAGTCGTCGTCCCGTCCGTTCCCAGGGAGCTGAACACTGCATCGGCACCTTGCATGGCAATTCGTATATCATCCTTGTTTGTTGCATTACCTTGAATAAGAGTCAACTTTCTGCCGGTAACTTCCATCTTATTCGGTTGGCGCACTAATGCGGCGACTTCATGCTCACCCCGAAGAGCATCGGCAACGATCCGGGTGCCGACACGGCCAGTGGCGCCCAGAATAAACAGCTTCATTGTACAAACCTCCAACGCTAACGACTATTCATTATTTTGATCAGGCAGTGTCGAAATAGGAATCCACTTTACGCCGATCTGATGGGGTCTGGTGTTTCGGGGAGTTTGGGATACGATCCTGGTTTCAGTGTACATTCAAATGTGATCCCGGCACAATGAGTATCCCCGTAGATGCAGCTGCTTTTCGTTGGTTGGTATTCGTATACAAATGCAGCCTTATCGATTTTTCTCCGTTAGCTCCTCCCAAAAACCTAATAACCAGCATTTATACCGGGTCATGTGGAAAAGGCTGTACATACTCGGCAACCAAACCATCCGGATGTTTCACGAACATAATCCAGCTTCCCGGAGTCTGTTGCGGCTCAGTTAAACAAACTGCGCCTTGCTGTTGCAAGAAATCCCTCGCTTCTTGAATAGAGTCTACTACAATGGTTGCACTTGCGATTTCAAGCTCCTTTCTGATATTGGCATCACCTGCCATAATAAGAACTTGAGAAACCATCGCTAAGTCAAGATGAAGATCTTCATAACGGACACGCGCCTTGCATCTCTCTTGATATAAAGCTTCATAAAAGTTAATCGTAGACTCCAACTGATCCGGCTCAATATATACACGAATCATCGTATCAAGTACTTTCATTTTATAACTTCCCTTCTGCAGGTTATTTTTCTAATCCCGTTTCTCAAAACACAGCCATCAGACTACTAGCATATACACTGCCGTACCCACATTAATTCTTGCCGATTGTCATCTACCACCCAAGTAGGAACGCGGTGCCCATCATTCTTCGCTTACACTATTTGAGTTCGCTTCATCGATGGCTGCAGCAATCTTGTAAGACAAGGATACGAGAAGTCGGCGCTCCTTCTCCGTGAGACGTTCTGCGGTAATCCGCTCGAGCCGGTTCCAGATATCGTTTACCTTTGCTTCCAACTCGCGGCCTGAGTCTGTTAGTGAGACCAGTGTCACTCTTTTGTCCTGTGGCGATCGGGTACGAGTCACCAGTCCCGCCTCCTCCATCCGCTTAACCGATTTGGCTACAGTGGAATGGTCCAGCCCGATTAAACGGCCAAGACTTTGCTGCGATTGGCCATCCTGATCCCATAACTGCATGAGCATAATTTCCTGCCCCGCGAACAATCCTATCTCGCGAAGCATTTGGGCAGCTAAACCTCGATGTGCCCGAGCTAACATAAAAATGGCGAAGCTTACCGGATATCGCTCATTGGTACTTGACTCCCCATTCTTTCTTTCCAATTGTGTCTCATCATCTTGACGCTCCATCGATAATCTCCGTCGTTTCGTCCTATAATTGTTGTATCGTCTTGGTCGGATAGTCTGTCTACTCACGCAAGTTGTCATCATACAAGCTCGCGGTTGTGGTGTATTATATTTCCATCAAAGTTAATATAACACAAATAAATGTGGTCGGCAACATATTTGTTTATAAAATATCGACATGCGTTCAAATGAATTGCCTGTTACCATTGAATTTCCCAAAACATGCTCCTCAGGCCAAGGTTATAAGTTCAGAAGTTAAATCGCTTTTCTTCTGCATCTTCAATTTTAACTAGAAACACCTATTTCGTCATGTTCGCAACGCTGAGTTCATAATTTTCATGAAGGGACTATGCGTCACCATGACCAGCCTGTTGCGCAGTGCAGTCAGCATGACGTAATGGCCGCCGCCGGTGAAATGCTTTTCGATCGCTCTCCCGGGGGCATTCCCTGTATGAGTGGAGGAACTATAGGTTTGGCTGAAAAGGGAGAAGCACCTTGATGAACACTCGGGCTACTGAGATTGATGAGCTTGATAAGCAGTAAAGTGAAGAGCCCAGCTTATACAAGCTGGACTCCTTTCTGCTCCGTGATTGTTAGCTAGCATTCCCCCTTATTGCAATGACCTCATTTCTTCGATAACCAAATAAATTCGCTCATCTTCTTGGGAACCATCAGGAACATAATACAATAGTATATTCTCTACTAGATATCTACTATGAGGAACCACCCCTGCTGCAGATGTTTTATTTTCAAAATCCTTTGCTCCATCTACAGCTCCTTGACTGGAAGAGTAGATATAAATGCTGATTAACTGGCTTTCATTAATAGTAAATGTGTGAGGCGCAACACCATTTAAATTTCTTAGAAACACATTTTCAGGGTGCATTCCTTTTGGCTCTGACAATGGTATTCCATGTTTTTCGAATATACCTGTAATTTCGGTTAAATTAATCATTTTCTTGTTTTGACATCCTATGACAGTTAAACTGATTGCCAAGATTAATATTATCAGTGATTTATTCAGCTACTCCACCCCTTCCTTTTTTATTAACGGACGATTTAAATTTGGAAATGTTACGTTGATCTACGCCGGATATGCCATACGGGCAGCAGCTACCGGATTCCTCACTATGCCTGTCTGTCAAAAAGTATGCATTTTGCAACGATGAAAGCCATTAAACAGCAAGTTATAGTATCATGCCCCCCTCCCCCCGTCAAAGTATTAGTTTCGCCTAAATCCTTCATTATTGATGAATAGATCTTACATGGAGCACCTTCCCCAGTGGCAGCTGCTCTATTTTCATTAAGCGATCAGGGAACGGATACCGGATTTCCCGCCAATATATAGCACAAATTGTTAAGCACTCCGCACAAATTGGCAAGACTTGGAGGAAGTAATCAATTATTATCATTACTTGTAAGAGGCATTCAAGTGAAGATAGTTGTAAAAAGGGGGAACCCAATGAGCCAAGTATAAAAAAGTAGATTTCTAGTGTTGGTCCCAGGATGGGTAAAAGGAGTTCCCCAGCAGCGCTGTACTGCTCTTGTTTGGAAAATTGAAATAGAAAAGAGGATATTTATGAAAAAGTTTACATTATTGTTATTGGCAGTGTTCATGCTTCAGTTCTCTATTGTTACCGCCGCTTCTGCAAAAAACAGCCTTCTTCCTGGCGAAAAGCTCACTGCGGGACAGATGTTGGTTTCCAATAATGGAAGGTTCGCCTTGGTCATGCAAACTGACGGCAATCTCGTACTTTATCAAGATGGCGGCAATCCGATCTGGGATACAAATACGGATGATGTAACCCACAGTTATTATGATCCGTATTATAGGACTTGGAGGACTGTTAAAGCTAATACATTGGTAATGACTTCTACTTTGACTTTAGAAAGTTCAGTCGGAAAAGGTTTCGGTACTCCCCCATTCTGGCATTCTAACATTCCGAGCTGGATGCGTAGTTACTATCCCTCAAATAATATGCCTCCACTTGTCGGCGCCGATAGCCTGTGGGTTCAAGATGATGGGAATGTAGTCCTGTATAGCACAACGACATCTAGAGGCACATATCCCGTCTGGGCCTCGAATACAGGCGGACGATAAGAATATTACTAGCTGATCCGCATGTAAAAAGGCTTCAGCCTGTAGACAACCCTTCCCTAATAGGAAGGATCTACAGGCTTTTTTGTGCCAATTCACGAAGCACTGAAACAACTTGTAAACGGGATCGCTTAATCATGCAAGAAGGGGGCAGCATCGGCGAACATCGCTGATGCTGTCTCTATTTTTTGTCCATGCAAACTAAAACAAACGTGATCTGCCTCACGTTTGCCGTCTACCCCTAGAGAACACCCGACGTGCTCGCGCGACTACGAATATGTGCGGCATGGTACGATGACGCTTCTGGCGGCGATCGATTTAGTGAGCGGCGTAGCGGATACTCGGCTACAGGAGCTTCTTTAGCAGGTTCATGATATTCTCATTCGACGTGTACGTAAGGGGAATTCTTCCAAAAAAATTGTAAGTTCAACTTATATAGTTTTGTAGATTCGTATAGATTTTTATAGCTAAGACTTATACTGAAAATGAAAGCGGTTTATTGTAAAGTTAATCTATTTGAGGAGGAATTTTTTAAATGAAGAAATTAATAGGAAAGAAGATCGCGGCTGTCACTGTACTAACATTATCTCTTATATCCACAGGATGTGCGGCAAAAAACCAGCCCAATGTAGAAACAAAAAATGCGACCCCAATTGTTGAATCCGCTTCCGTCGCAAATGTGAGCAATGCTGTCAAACCCAATTTACCCAACATTCATATTTTAACAATGGGCGGCACGATCGCCGCGGCCGGCTCCGGTCCAGCTCAAACTACCGGTTATGAGGTGGGGGTTCTGACTCCGGATCAACTTATTGAAGCGGTGCCATCACTAAAAGATATTGCTAACCTGACAACGACTCAAGTGGCGAAAATGGATTCAGGGACATCCAATACCGATGCCGTCATGGTTAAGCTGGCGAAGGAAGCCCAAAAGACATTGGATGATCCAAAGTATGACGGCGTTGTCATCACCCACGGTACGGATACATTGGAGGAGACTGCTTACTTTCTCGATTTGACTGTTCATTCCGATAAACCGATCGTGTTCGTCGGCTCCATGCGTCCCTCAACGGCATTGTCTGCTGACGGCCCGTTCAACCTATATAATGCTGTAGCGCTAGCCGGTTCTAAAGAAGCCCAGGGTAAAGGGGTACTGATCTCCTTTAACGATAAAATTGGAAACGCGCGGGATACTTTTAAAACCAGCACTACCGGCGTTGATACCTTCAAAAATCCGGAACTAGGCTACCTTGGATATATGCAAGGAGGTAAACCTTACTTTTACAACTTGCCGGTTAGAAGACATACAAATCAGTCCGAATTTGATATTCGCAGTATGACTGAAGATCATTTGAAGCGTGTCGATATCGTCTATTCACATGCCAATGATGACCGTGTAATGGTTGACGCGGCGGTTTCGGCCGGAGCGAAAGGTATTATCCATGCCGGTACAGGCAACGGCTCCGTTCATGAAAAAACACTTCCAGGTCTACAGGATGCTATAAAGAAAGGTGTTGTCGTTGTTCGCGGTACCCGTGTACCTGAAGGTATAGTTACCAGAGAAAAAATCGATGACGACAATACATTTGTCGTTTCCGACAATCTGAGCCCTCAAAAAGCACGCATCTTGCTGATGTTGGCACTCAGCCAAACCCAAGATATACAAAAGATTCAAAAGGATTTTAACCAATACTAAGAAAAGGAGGATTCTAATGCACACATATAATAGCAGATTGACGAAGCCGATCACGAAGAAGCTGCGGAAGAGCGCGATAATCGCGATTACGTTCAGGGGCGAGAGCTGATCGTCCTGGGTGTTCCGGCATAGCGCCAGCAGTAGCTCGGTAAACCACTGCCGTCAGCTCGAGCGGCACGCCGAGCACCCAGAGCAACAGCGGTCGGTTCAGACGGCTGACCTGCATGATGAAGAAGAGATGCCGTAAGCCAGGTAATAGAACAGCGCGGGATAATGCAAGTGGCGGCCCCAATCGGCCTCCCCCGCAGCCTCCCTTTTACAATAGCTTTGAAAGCGTTTTTAAAAAAATTAGTTGATAAGGTGGGATCCTATTGAAAAATTTCGGTCTGGCGTTTCAAATTCTGGTGGGCCTGGTTCTCGGTATCATCGTCGGCGCTGTCTTCTACGGCAATCCGGCCATAGGGGCTTATCTGCAGCCGCTCGGCGATATTTTCCTGCGTCTGATCAAAATGATCGTCGTGCCGATCGTCATCTCCTCGCTCATCGTAGGGGTAGCCGGCGTAGGCGACATCAAGAAGCTCGGCAAGCTGGGCGGCAAAACGATTCTGTATTTTGAAATCGTAACGACCATCGCCATCATTTTCGGCCTCCTCGTCGCCAATGTCGTGAAGCCGGGTGCCGGCCTGAACATGGAGCAGCTGACGAAGAGCGATATCTCTAAGTACGTGGATACGACCGAGAAAGCGACGAACCACAGCTTCACGGATACCTTCGTGAACATCGTGCCGAAGAACATCTTCGAGTCCTTCGTGGCCGGTGACATGCTCGCCATCATCTTCTTCTCCGTCATCTTCGGTCTCGGCGTAGCCGCTATCGGCGAGAAAGGGAAGCCGGTGATCGCGTTCTTCCAGGGCGTGGCGGATGCGATGTTCTGGGTGACGAACCTCATTATGCGTTTTGCGCCGATCGGCGTCTTCGGACTCATCGGGATCACCGTCTCGAAGTTCGGTGTGGCTTCCCTGCTCCCGCTCGGCAAGCTGGTCATCTCCGTATATGCCGCCATGTTCCTGTTCGTCTTCGTCATCCTCGGAGCGATCGCCAAGCTCTGTGGAACGAGCATCATGATGTTCATCCGGATTCTGAAAGACGAGCTCATTCTCGCTTACTCTACGGCAAGCTCCGAGAGCGTGCTGCCGAAGGTCATCGAGAAGATGGAGAAGTTCGGCGTGCCGAAGGCCATTACCTCCTTCGTCGTACCGACCGGCTACTCGTTCAATCTCGACGGCTCGACCCTGTACCAGGCACTGGCGGCCCTGTTCATCGCCCAGATGTACGGCATCGATCTCTCGATCTCCCAGCAGGTTACCCTGATGCTCGTGCTTATGGTAACATCGAAGGGAATCGCCGGCGTGCCGGGCGTATCGTTCGTCGTCCTTCTGGCAACACTGGGCTCCGTAGGGATTCCGCTGGAAGGCCTTGCCTTCATTGCGGGCATTGACCGGATTCTCGATATGGCCCGTACAGTCGTCAACGTACTCGGCAACTCACTGGCTACGGTTGTAATGGCGAAGTGGGAAGGGCATTACGACCAGAAGAAGGGTAATCAATACTTGGATTCCATCAAACAGGCGGCTTAATCACAAAAGTTCCGCTGGCAGGGGGAGAATGGGATGAGTACAGGTCAGGTGCGGATAGAAAAAGATTTTCTCGGTTCCCGGGAGGTCCCGGTCGACGCCTATTACGGCATCCAGACGCTGCGGGCCGTGGAGAACTTCCCGATTACGGGCTACCGGATCCATCAGGAATTGATCCGGGCCATGGCTTACGTGAAGAAGGCGGCCGCGCTCGCCAACATGGAGACCGGGCAGCTGAACAAGCGGATCGGCGAAGCGATCGCCCAGGCCGCGCAGGAGATTATCGAAGGCAAGTGGCATGACCAGTTCATCGTCGATCCGATCCAGGGCGGCGCGGGCACTTCAATTAATATGAACGCCAACGAGGTCATCGCCAACCGGGCCATCGAGCTGCTTGGCGGCACGAAGGGTGATTATTTCACCGTCAGCCCCAACACGCACGTCAACATGGCCCAGTCGACCAACGATGCGTTCCCGACCGCCATCCATCTGTCGACGCTGACCCTGATCGGGAAGCTCACCGTCACGATGGAGGAGCTGCTCACCACGTTCCAGCGCAAGGCGCTCGAATTCGATCCCATCATCAAAATGGGCCGCACCCATCTGCAGGACGGCGTGCCGATCCGGCTCGGGCAGGAGTTCGAGGCCTACAGCCGGGTGCTCGCCCGGGACATCAAGCGCATCAAGGCAACGCGTGAGCATCTCTACGAGGTGAACATGGGCGCCACCGCAGTCGGCACCGGCCTTAACGCCGACCCCCGCTACATCAAGCGGGTCGTGGAGCATCTGGCCGAGCTGGTCGGCCTGCCGATCAAGGGGGCCGAGCACCTCGTCGACGCGACGCAGAATACGGATGCCTACACCGAGGTGTCGGCGGCGCTCAAGGTGTGCATGATCAACATGTCGAAGATCGCCAACGACATCCGTCTTCTGGCCTCCGGACCGCGCGCCGGTCTCGGCGAGCTGCTGCTGCCGCCACGGCAGCCCGGCTCCTCCATCATGCCGGGCAAGGTGAATCCCGTCATGGCCGAGGTCGTGAACCAGGTCGCGTTCCAGGTGTTCGGCAACGATCATACGATCTGCCTCGCCGCCGAAGCCGGACAGCTTGAACTGAATGTCATGGAGCCTGTGCTCGTCTTCAACCTGCTGCAGTCCCTCGGCATGATGAACCAGGTGTTCGATGTGTTTCGCAAATACCTCCTTGAGGACCTGCAGGCCGATGCGGACCGCTGCCGGGAGTATGTGGAGAAGAGCGTCGGCGTCATCACCGCGCTCAATCCGCACCTCGGCTACGAAGTCGTCGCCCGGATCGCCCGGGAGGCGATCGTCACCGGCCGTCCGGTCCGCGAGCTGTGCCTCCTGTACAATGTCCTCACCGAAGAGGAGCTGAACACGATCCTCGACCCTTACGAGATGACGAATCCCGGCATCGCCGGAGCGCAGCTGCTCCACCGCGGGGACCCGGACAAGTAAGAAGATCGGACACAGACTTTAAAAAGGCCAGCGAAGAGATAATAAATGGTGAAATCATACGTTTACTTCAATTTCTTAAAATGCTGTTTATAATATAATACAATGGCTGTCGGCATATTTCTGATAGCCCTAGATGACGAAAGTTTAATAAAGAGCCTCAGCAGTTGGTCAGACGACCAGCTGCTTTTTCGTTACTAACGGAAACACGGACTTAGCGCGGAGTAGCAGAGCGAACTTATAATTTTGATTTCAGAAATAAATATAATTTAATAGATTTTCCATAACATTTATAAACGAAGGATGTCAGAGGACAAAAACATACTTACAATGAATGCCGCCGAATGCGGCATTTTTGTTCTATGTAAGTAAGTTCTTGTCTTTAAGTCAGGACAAGAACTTACTTACATTGCCGCCAGTGGACAAGAAAAAGCGTACATTTCCGCGACAGATTGCTTGTGAAGCCCAGCCAACCTGGTATTAGACCGTGAAAATAAAAAGTTGTAACTAACCTGGCAGCCATTAAGCTCCCTCAAAGAATAAGGATTTTCACACGAATGCTCGCTCATTCGCAGGATTTCACATGGAAGTTTCACATAGGAACTCAGATGAGTGGAAAGTAAGGGCCAGGAAATCCGTTTGAGCGCATGCGGGAACAGAAGGTGTTGATTCATTTTACAACATCTTCCATAAAATAATTCTGCTGCACGCCTCTCTCCACAAGGTCCTTGGGGATTTACTCTCCCAAATCTCGACGGGTCTATGCCCTCACATTCCTTCGTCCTATCTATCCAAGGTGTGGAGTCCGATCAACGTTAACGGAACGGGTCTTTGCCCTAAAGCGTAAAGATCTCGGTACTCCGTGCTTTCTTTGTGAAATCCTGCGAATGAGCCAATCTACGTGTCTGGGTTACAAGTCTTAATTTTAAGCTGCTAATGGTGGCTGGGCCTTATCGGGGGAAAATGCCTGTCCTTCCCTCGCCAAGGCTACAAGGATTCGAGCCAGTTTCCCAATCAACTTCATCATGGACTGCATTTTCGTCATTCGTTTCACTTCGGTATTGTGTACATGCATGGCTTGGAAAGCTCCATTAAAAGATAACAGGTGAAACACAGTGAAGTATAAATGCTTACGTAATAATGAGTTGCCTCGTTTGGTGAGCTTAATTTGTCCCTTATACTTGCCAGAACTTCGTTCTGCTAAGTTCAATCCTGCTTTTCGTAATAACTGCTTCCCGTGAGACAGCTTACGTAAGTCCCCGCCAAATGCTAATATGGCAGCCGTTGCAGGAACGGAGGCACCTACAGATCGAATGAGATCCGAACAAGGTATTTCAGGCAGCGCCTTTTCAATCATCTGGTCTGCTTCATCAATGATTCGGCGTATTCTCTCATTCTCTCATATTCCTCAATGAGGTGCCTCAATTCCCATTTGTCTTCTTCAAGGGCACTCGTGTCTCCCACGCTATGTCTGGCAAGTGATTGAAGCTCTAACGCCTTGTTCTTACCGCGCTCACCGCCAGGTCTGGTCATGTACTCACTCCAGATTTGCACCATTTGCTCCGAGGTTAGCTGCAATATGTCAGAAGGGGCTGGAAACCGGCGCAAGGTAGCCAATGAGCGATCACTAAAAATGTCATCAAATGCTTGTCTGTATTCGGGAAAACGGATATCGAGCCAGCGGTGGATTCTGTTTTTAATACGTCCAGATTTAACAACCCAGTGCTCTCTGTTTGTAACCATAACCCGTATACGGCGGAATGCTTCATCCTTTGGAGCAAAGGGCGTGTAAAACCCGCGGCTCACTGCATCGGCAATGACCAAGGCGTCCTTTGGGTCACTCTTGGAAGGAGAGTTATCTCTGTTTTCCTTATTGCGTTTGGTTGTCATTGGATTGACAAGAGCCACATCAATTCCTTGACCCACCAACCAGTTGGCGATATTGAACCAATAATGGCCGGTGCTCTCCATACCCACAACGACGTCATTCATGCCGTGCATCTTCTGTAATTTCCGAATGCTCTGTTCTAAATGCTCGAAACCAGCAAGGTCATTCGAAAATAAAATGGGGCGCTTGGTGAGGACAATTCCTCGAAAATTAATGGCTTGTGCAGCGTGTTTCTCCTTGGCAATGTCAATGCCTATAACCAGAGTGGAAGTAGAGATTCGTTCTACACGTTGATTTTGAGACTTTATTAGATTAGACTTCATGATAACGCCTCCTAAGGTGAGTTCTGAGGGCTGCAACCCAGTACATACTCATCCTAGCGAGGCGTCCATTTTTCTGCAAATCGGATCTCTTAAGACCTACAGGAATGTTAACGGGCAGTATAGCGCAGCAATGAGTACAATTTATGATACGGATCCCCCCCCCCGGTTTGTTATGAAAAGATAAAAGGCCATCCCGTCAGGAATGGCCCAGTTTTTATGGACGAATATTGGACTTCTTGAAGATTTCAATGAGGCTAGTGAAGCTATTGCCGGCATGACCGTTCTCCATGCCGCGTCTGAAAACTTCCAAAACAGCGGTTGGCAGGGTGATATCGATGCCGGCATCTTGGGTCGTATGAACGACGTGCTCGACGCTCGCCATTCCCATGGCAAGTCTGTCCACGTCACCGGGATATTCACCCGCGTTAATCCGGGGTGTGTAGAACTCGATGAACTTCGGCAGCGACGACATTGTCTCGGCGGCGTATGGCAGAAACTGCTCAGCCGTAATACCGTTCGCTTGGGCCACCGCAGTGGCATGGAGGTAGCTGAGCATGGCTGTCCAGAACATGTCCATCTGGATCTGGTAGTATAGTGCCGCAAGTCCCGGATCTTCTCCCCGATAGTCAGTTCCGGTCAGGACTTCGAGTGTCTCCTTGTTGGCCTCAAACACCTCTTTCGGGCCGCTGTAGTAAGTGGAGGACTCTGGTTTACCGATGCCAGAAGGAGGGACCTGAACGCCGCCTGTGATGTGCCGGGCTCCACGGTTGGCCAACCACTTCGCCGCCTCGCGAGCTTTCTCCGGAGTGTCCGAGCTCAGGTTGACGAGAACCTTGCCGGACAGATTCTCCGATGCCGGTTCAAGAATAGTGTACATCGCATCGTAGTCCGTTAGGCTGAGGATGACTAGCTCATTGGCCGCCAACGCTTCGTGGACCGTCGACGCCTTAACGGCTCCTTTTGTTATGAGTTCGTCTGCTTTGTTTGAAGTCCTATTCCACACGGTCACCTTAAAGCCATGCTCAAGGAAAGCGGCCGCCATCGCCTTACCCATCGGACCAAGCCCGATGACCGTCACCGATTTGCTCTTCCCAACTGTATTCTCGGTTCCAACACGAATGTTCTCACTTCGATTGCTACTTCTCAATGATAAAACTCCTTTCGGATGAGATTAAGCACATCATAGAGGATTACACTAGTGTCAATGTCAATAAGAATAAAAACGGCCCAGGAGCCGATTCATCAAGCTCCCGGGCCTTGATTGCGTAAGATAATTTTCTTTTTTTACTCATTTTGCTCAGAAGGCTTAAAAACTCATGACAACCGGTCGCAATTAGGGACCGCTAATGACCAGGTCCGGACGGAAGGATTCAGGAGTGTGAGAACGATTGCACAATAAAGACACCTCGGCAGCTGATCTGATGATCGGCTGCCTTTTTCTATTAAAGTAACGAAAGAGCCACAATATATTGATTCTCGACGACAAAACAACAGCCGGGAATTAATCATTCGGCTGCCGTTTGGCTGTTTGGCTTGAATATATCGCTTCGTTCAGTCACGGGCGTAATCCGCCGATAGTGTAACCGCCATCTACGAGTATGCTCTGACCAGTAACAAAACGAGCGTCGTCGGAGAGAAGCCAGACCACTGCATCCGCCACATCTTCGGATTGACCCACCCGCTGTAAGGGAGTTTGCTTGACGAAGGGAAGCGCCGTAGTCTCGTCGCTTAGAACCTCCTGCGACATTGGGGTTGCAATCATTCCAGGACTGACATTGTTAACTCGAATGTTGCTAGGACCAACCTCCAAAGCCACGGTTCTCATCATTGCATCGAGTGCTCCCTTGGAGGCAGCGTAGCCTGAAGTACCTGCCATTGCCCCATGCGCCGTCCACGAAGAAGTGTTAACGATCGAGCCTCGGATTCCACGGTCGAGCATGGCTGCGATCTCGTATTTTAGACAGGCGAACACACCACGCAGATTGACTGACATCAGAGTATCGAAATCTTCAAAGGATAGCTTGTGGACAGGTGAGAAAGCACCAAGAATGCCGGCGTTGTTCCAAGCCATATCCAGACTACCAAATACATCCAGCGTCTTATTTACAAGCGCTTCGACCTGACGAGGATCGGCAATGTCAGTCTGAACAGCGAGGGACTTACCTCCCTGAGAGACAATTTCTTCATAAACTTCTTGAAGCTCTTTCGGCCGTCGGCCCGCTATGACAACATTGGCTCCTTCTTTACCGAGTCTTAGCGCTGCAGCGCGGCCCATCCCGGTGCCGCCTCCAGTGACTATCGCTGTCTGGCCCTCAAATCGCTTCATCTCTTTCACTTTCCCCATTGCAATCATTCCCTTCACATATTGGCTACCGTTGGCTATTTCATTATATTTAAGTTAGTAATATACTTAAAGTATGCAAATTAATAATACTTAGTAACAGAAATAATACTATGCAAGGGGTAGAAGGATGGCAAATGCTCCAGAAAAAAAGTGTCCAGTCGAAACGACGATTGATGTTATTGGTGGAAAGTGGAAAGGAGTGATTCTTTATCACTTAATGGGCGGAACGAAGCGTTTCGGCGAACTTCGCAAAATTTACCCTCAAGTCACTCATCATATTCTTACCTTGCAACTACGGGAACTCGAACGTGAAGGTATCATAGAGCGCAAAACGTACAACCAGGTGCCGCCAAAGGTAGAATACTCGCTAACGGAATTTGGTAAAACCTTGAACCCAATTATTTTACTGATGAAAGAGTGGGGAGAGCTTTATAATGAACGAGCAAGCCGGCATCCTCTTTCCTCGGATGATTGACCATGTACCGCCAAAAGGGCCGGGATTACTGTCCCAATGCAGTCACGAACAGTCCCTTTCTCAATTTTCACCCTTATGACTGCAAAGGTAATCAATCATAAAGAAGAGTTAGGTCATTGAGCTAGCTGGGAACGATAGCACAACACCAGGGAGCAGATTCGCTGTGAACAGCCCCCCGTCAAGTAGACAGTACAAAAAATAAAAATCTTAAGCGGCCTTGGTCCTGTATTCCATTGGACTGAGGCCGTTTAGTTTTGCTTGTAATCGTTCGTTATTGTAAAAATCGATGTAAGCCAGAATGTCTCTCTCAAGCTCCTCAAAGGTTTGGTAAGTGTGTAGATAATACTTCTCGCATTTTAAGGTCCCCCAGAAGGATTCCATCGGCCCGTTATCGATACACCGCCCAACCCGGGACATACTTTGAGTCAGTTCGTTATCGTCCAAAAGCTTTTTGAAGTCAAGTGAAGTGTATTGAAATCCTCTGTCACTATGAAGCATTGGTTTGCTTCCTGGAGCTGCTTGCAAGGCTTGCTTCAACGTCTCGAAAACAAGTGGGTTGTTGTTGGAATGCCCCACTACTCTGGAGACGATGGATTTATCATGAAGATCGAGAATCGCGCTTAAATACGCTTTCTGACCGTTGCCGTATTTAAATTCTGTTACATCCGTTACCCATTTCTCATTGGGTTCAGCTGCTTGGAAATTACGATTCAGCACATTCTCGGCCACGTGCTGGGGAGTAGAATGAGGGTATTTCTTTCTCTTCCTGCGGATGACCGACTGGATTCCCTTGACTTTCATCAGCCGGTACACGCGTTTATGGTTAATCGTCTGTCCGGTTTCCTTGCGCATGTGGAGTGTTAATTGGCGGTACCCAAAGGTTTTCTCTACTTTTTCATATATGGACATCATCATCTTTGTCAGCCGCTCATTCTCCTGCTCACGAGAGCTGGGTTTGCGGTTTAACCATTTGTAATAGCTTGAGCGTGCAACTCCTGCGACTTCACACAGAAGTTGAATGCTGATCGACTCCTCTTCCTGAAGCGCTTGGATGGCAAGGTAGACGTTCTCTTGGCGATATTGGCTTAGCTTCGCCTCCTTTGGATTTCCCGTAACTTTTTTAGAAATGCATTCTCCGCCCGAAGCCTCTCCATTTCGTATTCCATCTTCTTCATCTCGAGCTTCTGGCGATCTGCCTCCGTCATCTCTTCCGGCGCCTTCTTTCGCCCCCGGCCATCCTTTAAAGCATCCGCACCGCCGGCTTCGAATTTCTTCACCCATTGATATACTTGCTGGTAGGAGACCTGAAACTGGCCAGCTGTCTTATGATAGTCATGCTGATGTGCCAGGCAATAGTGGACGATATCGATCCTCTCATCCCACGTAGTAGAGCGACCCTTTGTCATAGCTTGTGCTTCCCCTTTGTAGGCTTTTAAGCTGCTATGACCATTATACTTCTTAATCCAGTTAGAAAGCTGCGTTGTACTTGAGATCCTGTATTTGTCGATGATCCGGTATTTTGACAATCCACCCTCTACATAATCTTTCACCGCTTGAAGCTTCAGCTCAGCGCTGTAACTTCGATTGCGAGTACTTCTTTCCAGTCCTTCATACCCATATAGCTTATAACGACGCTGCCATTTCATTAAAGTTGTTTTATTCATACCGTATCTTTTGGTTGCAGCGATAAAACCAATTTTTCCACTTGAAACTTCTTCAAGGATAGCAAGTTTCTCCGTAGCACAGTATTTTTCTTTAGACATGAAAAAGCTCCCCTTACAGTAACAGGTTTTTTATTATTTCACCTGTCTACCGTATGGGGAGCGTATCACTGCGAGCAGCTGCTCCCTAGTTGACGTTAAGCTACCCTGAAAATAACTCATAGCGTATAGCCTAAAAAGGCAGCACGAAACTAGGCGCAGCTGCTTCAATTTTTTAAAAGCTGCGTCTTCCTCCAAGTAATGATGTTATTTCAGAACTAAGATACTTCGGTAGTGGCCAAAGTAACAGAGTATCCTAAGTTTTCTAACTTTCGAACCGTCTGTCTGACAATGGCGTCTTGCTTTCGCTTCTCAAAGTAATCAGAGCCTAAATCCGTGTAATCTTCCTAGCGTGTTATCAGATGGTATGCAATAGTCATGATGGAGTGAGCAACTGCAACAGCTGCTCTATGTCCGCCTTTACGGGCTGCAATGCGTCTATACTGAGCACCGAGGTAGTTGTTCGATCCTCGAATGGAATGGGAAGCTTCAATGAGGGCAGAGCGGAGGTACTTGTTGCCTTTTCGGGTTTTGGAGGGTTTGCGCTTACCTGCACTCTCATTATGCCCCGGCACAAGGCCGATCCACGAGCAGAGGTGTGGTGCACTCGGGAAACGGGAGGCGATATCGGTGCCGATTTCAGCCAGGATTTGCTCAGCGGTCCGTCTGGCGACCCCTGGAATGGTATCCAGGCGATCCAGATCTTGCTGAAAAGGGTCGAGCCGTTTGGCTACCTCCATATCCAGTTCGGAAATCTGTTCATTTAGGAAGTCGATATGCGTCAGCATGCTTTTGAGGATGAGACGCTGGTGTGCAGTCATGTTCCCCCGCAGCGCAAGCTCTAGTTCTTCTTTCTTTTTCTTCATGGTTCGGCGTGCGAAGCCTGCCAGCTTCTCCGGATCCGTCTCCCCATTCACCATGGCCTCCAGCATGTCCCGGCTCGAGACGCCCATAATGTCAGAAACGACAGAAGCCAGCTTAATGTTAGCCCCTTCCAGAACCTTCTGAATCCGGTTGTGTTCACGGGCACGCTCCTGGATTAAGCTTCGGCGGTAGCGAACCAGCTCTCGCAATTCACGTTGGTTCCGGTCCGGAATAAAGCTCGCTTTAAGCAGGCCGTGCCGTAATAAATCGGCGATCCATTCCGCATCTTTCACGTCTGTCTTGCGGCCGGGAACGGCTTTCATATGCTGTGCATTCACAACCAGAAATTCAATCTGTTCCGCTTCAAGCAGGTTGACGATTGGCTTCCAAAAAACGCCGGTGCTCTCCATGGCCACGTGGGTGCAGCGGTGTTCCTTGATCCAATCGATAAGTTCAAGAAGAAAGACCGTATGGGTACGGAATGTCTTGATCTCCTTTCCTTCAGGAGTAACGATGCAGGCTGTGATGGACTTCTTATGAACATCCAACCCGCAAGCTCGTTCAATAAGAACTTCCATGATACTCACCTTTCTTCGGCAAATTGAATTGAGGACTGGCGCAACAACCAGCAAAAGGGTTAATCTACCCTGCGTGCTTCCCCAAAGGGAGCGACATTCCGTGGTGCACCATGGTCGTCGGAGTCAGACTAAAGGTTGGGTTCGCAACACCATAGCTTATCGACCTTCCTCACCAGCCGTAAGAATAGTATAAGGCAGGAAGTATAAATTTTCATGATTCCGTGGTGCCGCGTTCGCGCGGCATGGATGGCTAAAGGGCAGAATAACGTAATAAACAGTTGCACTGCTTAGCTGAGAAGAAGTGGTTGACGAATCTATATATTTCGATATTATTAAAAATATAGAAACACCAAATTTATGTATTTAAACTAATATCAGAAAGAAGGCGTGGTAAGGATGAGCCATAAACCTCTGTTAGTCATCGTCGGTTCTGGACCGGGAGTAAGCGCCAGTATAGCCAAAAAGTTCGGAAGCAATGGCTTCCGAGTGATTCTCATATCAAGAACCGAATCATCACTGCAACGCAGCTTGGAATCCCTTCGACAGTTACAAATTGAATCGCACGGAATTACTGCAGATGCATCAGATCCGGATTCATTAAAAACAGCCTTTAAACAGATAAAAGATTCATTTGGAACCACCGATGTTTTGGTATATAATGCGGCACACATCGTGCCAGGGGATCCCCTTTCGTTAACTGAACAGCAGCTTATTGAAGATTTTAAGGTGAATACTGTTGGTGCGTTGACCAGCGCTCAACAAGTAATTCCGGATATGGTCGAACGTAAACAGGGGACACTCTTTTTCACAGGTGGCAGTATTGCGCTGAATCCGAATCCCCTTTATACCTCTTTATCCATCGGCAAAGCAGCGACCCGCTCGCTTGCACTTTCAATAGCGGAGACAGTGTCTCCCTTTGGAATTTATGTAGGTCAGGTTCTAATCGCTGATCATGTCAAAAAGGGGACGTATTACGATCCAGACCGGATAGCCGACGTGCATTGGGAATTATATAACAAAAAAGACCAGAGGGAGTATTTGTTTAGGGAATGATTGTTGACGCTCGTTCAACTATCGGGGAACGTTAGTTGAATGCGAAGAGGCTTTTATTTAGACAGCCGGCCAGATGACCGCGGCTACATTAACCAGGGAGCAGATCGCCGCGCGGCAGCTGCTCCCTGGTCTCGTTAAAGTAATGGGTAATTAGCCTGTAAGTGGACCTTGTTTGAGCAAAGAGTCTATACAGCTTGCCCCCTTTTTGCCCCCCACAGCCTGAAAAGCAATGAACCTAGATGAAAATTGATTCTCATTAATACCTTATTTCTCAAGGATTTTTATGTGTTATAAAACCCAATAAAAGCCTTCACTAATAAAGTTCGAGACGGAAGGATTTATCGATTAAGCCTTATAGATCAAGGGTTTGCTGAATCGTTTAATAGCTTTTGTCCGTTTTTTGCCCGGTTTCCGGGCAAGACATATGTTTCGTAGAGGGCGAGTGCATCGTCCTCTATTTTTTTTTGTTCTTGAAGGAAAGATGCCGATTGGAAAGGACGATTCCCCGGAAGTTGGTGGCTTCTTCGACATGAGTTTACTTTGCCATATCAATTCCTACAACCAGGTGAGAGGTAGTAATTCGTTCAATCCGTTGATTTTGTGCGTCAGATTGCTTAAACTTCATAGTAAGGAGCGCCTCCTTGATGGTGTAGTGGACAAACCCATCATACCGAGGCGCTCCTTTTTTGACAAAGCCGTTTTCTTAGGCTATACAGGAATGTTTAGCCATCCATGCCACGCGAACGCGGCACCACGGAATCATGAAAATTCCAACTTTTCTTGAGGAGTCTTCTTCTTACTTATACGCAGGACTGTATCTTGGCCAGTTATGAAATACCTATTGCGACGTTACTGCGCGGAAATCTCGAACTTCGTGCCGGCATCCCCGGCGAAAACAATCGATCCTCCCGCAGGCAGCTCGACCTGATCATTGGTTCCGATGACACTGAAGTAGATACATGTCCCCTCTGCATTATAAACAGCGAAGGAAGCCTTCGAGGACATGCTCACCTTAACGGTTTTGCCCCCGTCTTTATCGCTTATCGTATACCATTTGGCGTAGCCGCTCGACGGAATGGTAACGATTGACTTCTCAGCGACGTTGACAGGCTTCACGGCGTCCTCGTTTACTAAGATGCTTCCACCAATATTCAGGTACTCAACGCCGTCCAGTGTAAAGAACGTATAACCTGAGAGATCCCGGCCGCTCGTTCCTGGAATTTGCAATTCGGAGACGGCCGTATTCGGGCCTGTTATTCGCTTATCCAACACGTACCCCGGCAATTGTTTCGACACATTCAATTGGATGGTTCCCGACACCAAATAAATGAGCGACGTATACTTCTCATTCAGTGGATAATACTTCTTGCCGTCGCGCTGAATCCATGCTTCTTTTGTCTCTGTCGGAAGATCTTGGGGCTGGAGCTTCTCGGCGTTGTACTCTGAAACTGCCCTCTGCCCAAGACCCGGCAGCGAAGCGTATTGACGCATCCATAAGTAGATGCGGCCGTTCTCCTCCGTCACGAAGCTGATCATCACATTCCCATCCGCACTCTTGAACGTGCCGTCCGCCGAATACTCGAAGATCTGGGCCGGATTATCGGGCGACTGCTCCGAAGTAATGGACATGACGCCGCCTTCGGTAATATCGATGTTTATCGTTGTATTGGTCGCGCCATAGATTCCCGAATACTGCAGCACGGACTCCGGCATATTAGCCTTTACCGGCACACCGTACGACTTTTCAGGTTTAAATTCGGCAATTGTCCCGTTCTCCTTCAGTGCCTGAAGCAGGATTTCTTTCGCCAGAAGCTCGTCGAACTCGCTGCGCCCGCCGGAAGAGACGACAGCTGCTGCCATGTTTTGCTCGGGAAGCACAACGAGCGATGAGTGATAGAGAAACGTGTTCCCGCCTTTGGTCAGCGCCTTTATTCCGTATTCGCCGAAGGGATACAGATTGACACTGTCCCAGCCGAGACCGTATTCGGTTGAGTTGTCCGCATCATCAGGCCACAAAGGTGTCTTATACTCGTCTTGCGCCATGGCCGCAGCCGATTTGCCGGACAAGACTTCTTCCGCTTCCCCCGTGAAAATTTGCGAGAATCGAGCCAAATCTTCCGCCGTGGAATAAATGCCTCCCGTTCCGATCACGTTGAACGTCTCGTTGGGAAGTTGCCCTGCGTAGGTAGGATAATAGAGTCCCGCCATCTTCGCTGTGTTCGGAGAATCGAGCGGCGTCACCGTATTGGCCATACCCAGAGGTTCCGTAATATATCGATGGATATAAAAGGTAAAGTCCATACCGCTGACTCGCTCGATCAGAATCTGGGCCAGCGTAAATCCGTCGTTGCAGTAAACTGAATAAGCGCCGGGGTCCGCCTTCAAGGTCTGACCGGCCAGTTGCTTCAGTAGTGTGTCGTAGGCGTAAGTATCGTTATCTTCGAATAAAAAGGCGTTCGTCATCGACGATCCGTCCAGACCGGAAGAATGATTCAGCAGCATGCGCGGCGTAATCTGCTTGTAACGTTCATCCTTCATCGTAAACTCGGGGATATACTGGACGATCGGCGTATCGAGATCGATTCTATCTTGGTCGACCAACTGCATGACGGCAACCGTGGTAAACATTTTACTCGTCGAGCCGATCCCGTACATCGTGTCTTTCGTGAGCGGATTCTGTCCCTTCTCATTATTCTTGCCGGATTGGCCGGATACGACGATGCTGCCATGATCGATAATGGCGTACTGCACGCTGTTCGTTCCGTAAGTATTCGTGAGGAGATCTGCCTTCTCCTTCGCAGCTTGCCTGGTTCCTTCGTAGGTGATCACAGAATCAGCTTTAATAATTGTTGGTCCTGCTGAAAGGAAAATTAGAGATGAACATAAAAAAAAACTTGCGATGATAACATTTTTTTTGTTAAACATTTGTAAATCCTCCTTAAATTTATGAATAAATTCCGATTAAATATAACACAACAAACTGCGCTTGGATAAATTTAACAAAAAAATAATATTATCCCTGAATTACTCCTATCTTGCCTGCCATTAGCCATTCATGCAGCACAATAATCAGCGCTGCACCACAGAGGATGAATTTTCATGGTAGCTTAATCAACTTTACCAAAAAGGGGATGCCTCCACACATCATCTGGAGGGCATCCCCTTTATTACGTATCACTTATATGTGCGCATGTTTTTTAGTACACCTAAGTTATAGGCAATGTAATGCGATGACCTATGAATATGATAGTGCTCAGTTTTTAATCCTCCCTTAGCGAAAAAAAGGCTGCCGGATAATAACCGGCAGCCGATGGTTTAGTTCAATCAATGATTGCTTTTTCTGTACTTGTAGGTCCTTACCAATAATTTCTGTACCTTCATAGATGACACTATGACCCGTTGAGACATGGAAGTGAGAATCTCTAAGGGCGAAATGGAGACGTGCATGATATGGAACAAACTGGGGGAAGTTCCCTTCCCTCTATTCCCGCATACCCTTTTCTGCCCCAACCCCCGAACTTCTCTAGCATTCATCTAATACTACAATTCTGCTAAGGGTGAAATCCTGCGAATTCATGAGTTAAAAGACAATATTGTATTTCATCAGCATGATGGAAGATGGCTTCGTACTAATGTCGTTCGTGATTATTTTAAAGCCGTATGTAAAAGAGCAAACTTACCCGTTCTTTCCCCCCACGCACTTCGCCATTCTCACGCAGTCCACCTACTTGAAGCGGGCGCAAATATAAAATACGTGTCCGAGCGACTTGGACACGCAAGCGTAAAAATTACCGCAGACACGTATCTGCATGTCACAAAAAAAATAGAGGACGATGCGCTCGCCCTCTACGAAAGATATGTTCAAAAATAATCGGTGGGAAAAATGTGGGCAAACCACACTTTGGTCCCACCGAAACCCTTGATCTATAAGGCTTAACCGATCGAACCTTCCATCTCGAACTTTATTAGTGAAGGCTTTTATTGGGTTTTATAACTCATAAAAACCTCGAGAAATAAGGAATTTATTGAGAATCAATTTTCATCTAGGTTCATAGCTTTTCAAATTGTGGGGGGCAAAAAGGGGGCAAATTGTATTGACCTTTTGCTCAAACAAGGTCCACTTACAGGCTTATTACCCATTACTTTAACGAGACCAGGGAGCAGCTGCCGCGCGTCGATCTGCTCCCTGGTTGTTGTGCCATCGTTCTTCGTTTTGATCAGAAAAGCACATTCCGTCCCCAGAAATATGATCGTTCGGGTCCCTCTTCTTGTGTACTTTTCTTTCCGGTACACGCCTTAATAGCATCATAAACACACGTTTATGTAACATAGATTTTGGCACGAGTTTAGACACCATTAGACTACACGAATGTATGGGATTCATAGTAACTTAAAGATTGTTTCTTAAACGGCCGTTTTTGAGACTCAGCGGGCAGACAAAAAGGAGGCAAGGCTAGGCCCTCCACCTCTCTCTCAACTTTTCACATTGTTCTAGTTTAGGATCTGCATCGCGACAAGCCCCTTTACAATAAAGAGTACGCAACGCAACATCTTACCGAGGTCTACGCATCCCGAAATATCGCCACAGAAGTTCCCTGTAGCTAGACTCGTCTACCGGTGTCTTGGTCATGACTCCGTCACACCACTCCGTGAAGAAGGAGGGGGTCAACGTGATCGTTCCGCGCTCCGTGACCTTCGTGACAAGCGGTTTCTTGTTGAACGGCGAGTCGGAATGCTCGGCGATTATGCGCTGAATCGCATTCAGCTCGGTATCGTCGGTAATAGTCTTCGCGGTATCGAATACGTAGCCGGTCATCCACTCGCTGTGCTTATGCTTCAGCTTCATCTCCAGGACGTAATCACCAAGCTCGGCATGCTCGCCGTACGCCGGGACAATACGAAAGTCCCCATTCGAAGAGGAGACAGGCTCGCCTGATAACGGCAAAGGTCGCAGCGGCAGATTACTGCCGAATCCCGTATCGATGAGGTAAGTCCGATTCTCATGCCGGAGCAGAATCGTAACATGCGTACGTCCGGTGGCCGGGTAACGCTGCTTCTCGTGATTGTATACCACGCCGCTGACCAGCCGGGCGTCCAGTCCGTTGTCCAGCATGAAGAAGTAAAACAGTGTATTCAATTCATAGCATAGGCCTCCTTCACCTTGAACCGTTATTTTGTCCAAAAGCTGCTCCTTTGAGATGGTCTGCGTTCTGGATTCGATGATTGCAAAATTTTCAAAAGGGACCGCGAATGCCGTTCGTTCGAGAACAGTGCTCAACTGATCGAACGTAAGCGGTCCGTCGTTCAACAATCCGATTCTTGCCCGAAATGGTGCGTTCACATTGCTCATGATTCGTACCTCCGAGACTCAACAAGAGATGATCAGCTTCCATTATACGACGTTCATGCGAAGAAGTAAGCTGCTTAAATGGAAATATTGTGCTTATTTCCCCTGAAACATTGGAGTACTAAATGTCTCACATTGAACCTTATTCAGCGACCTTGATTTCATTATAATTCAGTTAACGCAATAAGCTGCCGATCCATTACAGCTGAAGGTCCACAGATCCTGACCGCACAATAATGTAAGTATAGGTCGACCAACGAGATGGTCGACTTCTTTTTATTGGATTGGGCATAGCATGCTCCGACGCAATGCAAGGTCTCCCGCATGATGGTCATTGGGTGTTGCTAATCGAGCAAATTTACGGCCCCATTGCGTTATCCTGCCCGTTACTTTAATGAAGAAGGAAGCAGCTGGCGCGGCGAACTGCTCCCTAGTTGTTGTACTATCGTTACCCGATACCGTAACAATTCGAGGTTCGCCTCCTTACGCAGACGAACCCCTGACCTCATAGTTACCAGAGATGCACTCAGACACGTTTTTCTATTTCACTACCTCGAAATAATAGATTCAAGAAACATCCGATATAAAAAATCCTGCATTCTCCTTAACCCACTCTGCGAAAGTATACGGCTTATGTCCTGTTACTTCCTCAACTGTCGACAAAACCTTATAAGCAGTTTTAGGCGGATTAAGGTGCCAACTAATCACGTAATCAATTGCATCCTCCTGAACACCCATTCTTCTCATCTGTTCACGTTCTTCTTCTTCGGAGCTCTCAATAAATTGAATTTCACGTCCGATAACCTCACTAATTATCCGGACTTTATCTGGAACCGACAAACTCTCAGGCCCTGTTAGTGTGTATATTTTACCTGAATGACCTTCCTCAGTTAGTGCAACCGCTGCGACTCTTCCAATATCCGCTTCATGAACAGAAGCAATTCGTGATCCTCCAAACATATCTCGAACAACCCCCACAGAGCGTATTGAGTTCGCCCATTTTCGTGCATTTGCCATAAATTCAAAGGCTTGAAGTTGAGTCCACTCCAGACTACTGGCCTCAATTGCCCTCTCAAAAGGGCCTTTCTCTCCGTTCCATAAAAGGGTAACCCTGCGTACCCCAGCCTTCTCAGCAAGTTCAACAATTTCTGGGCCTGTTTGTAACGGGGTATATTCAGCGCCTGTTGTAATTAAATGCATGCCGCTTATGCCAACCAACGCAGAAACTAGCGTACTTGGATCACTTAAATCTCCCGCAACAACCTCTACCTCATTAGGAAGATTGGCCTGCAGCGGATTACGTGTCAATGCACGCACCTTTTGCCCCTTTTGAATAAGTTGCTCCACGACGTGTCGCCCTACGGTTCCCGTTGCCCCTGTAACTAATATAGTCACTTGTTTTCCTCCTCCCGTTTTTGTACCATGTGATTGATTTTTTCGGCCAAATTGAACTTCGCTTCGGTTAATGCAGCTATTTGTTGATTGATCTCTTGCATTTTCGACTGATACATAAGCAGTAATTCCTCACAATAGACGTCCTTATCTTTATGCTCCTGATGCTCAGGATATTTGCAGAAGATGATGTCTTGAATTTGGTCCGTTGTAAGCCCTAACCCTAGATAGAGTTGAATTGCGTTTATGGAATCGATCACCTTTTCGTCATATTCCCTGTAATTATTTTCTTGACGAGATGCTTTGATCAATCCTTTCTCCTCATAATAGCGAATCGACCGGGCGCTAACGCCGGTTATTTTTCTTACCTTTCCTATCTTCAAAACGATCACCTCACAGCTTTGGAACACTTACTTTATTATAAAGTTTCACATTAGTGTAAAGGTCAAGAATGTTAAAAAAAACTACGGCTGATTAACTTACTAACTGCCCCCTCCAATGGGTAATTATCGGTACAGACCATTTGGAGGGATCTTTCATGAAAGCGAGAAGAGGGCTACCTCGAAATCGACTTATTCCTGAAAAAAGAATCTACTTCCGTCCCGAGCTGACACACTGCCCGGATTGCGGTACGAAGCTCAAGCGGCATCATACCGCTTCACATAAGATTGTAGCTACACTGAAGGGAATTTTAGATGTCTGGAATATGGCCTACCACTGCCCGAACGAAGCCTGCGGTAAATTGGAGCGTTATTTTCGTTCGGCTCAAGCGGACGCCCTATGTTTAAAACATACATCTTATGCTTATGACGTTCTTGTGCTTGTTGGAGAAATGCGCTTCAAACAGCATATGACGGTTACTGAAATATCCGAAGCGTTGACCCAGCGAGCGATTCCAACCTCCGAGCGCCATGCGATGCGTTTATACGAATGGTATCTAACTTTGCTTCGCGCTTCTTTAACCGATGATGTAAAGGAAGATTTAAAAAAAATCGTAAAGGAACATGGCGGCCTTCTCTTGTCTATGGATGGGGTTCAGCCCGAAAAAGGTAATGAAACGCTCTATGTTGTTCGCGAAGGATTTAGTGGTCGTATTTTAGCTGCCAAAAACCTGAAAAGCGGATCGTGCTCGGAGCTCAAAGCTCTGCTAAAGCCTGTTAAGGACTTGGATTATCCAGTTGTTGGGTTGGTAAGTGATGGCCAACGGTCGATCCGTATGGCTATGGAGGAAACATGGGGTGACACCCCTTACCAATATTGCCAGTACCACTATCTCAAAGATATTGCCAAGCCGGTAGTCGATTTTGGGACCGTAAACTGAAGACCCGAAGATTAAAAAAAGCTTGCGAGGTATTCGGGAAATTGAGAAACAGGTCGAGCACGAGTCCACTGTAGAAGCCGAAGTAGCCCGGGATTACCTGGCCGCCACACGCTCGCTGCTTTTGGAAGACGGCACCCCTCCCCTAGACTTGCCTGGTATTCGGATTTACGAAAATGCCCAAGCAGTAAAAGCTTCACTGGAGCAAAGTGAAGCAAAAAAAGGGGGCCTTCATTCCTGAGTAAAATAACCAAACTCTTCCGAAAGCTGCCGGAATTGACTGCTCAGTATGAAGCTGTAAAGCGTTGGCAGATCCCCATTCAGGAAACAGCCAGAATATTGGAGCCTGCCCTTGTAAAAGCGGACCAGAGTAGTGAAACGGTTCGATGGGAAATGGGCTGTCTGCTGTCTTGGATGCAGCAGACATACACTAGGACGGAGGATACGCCCCTCCTAACCAATTTTCAGAGTTACACTGAAGGTTTTTGGAAGGGGCTTTTTACGTGTTACGATACCCCGAATATTCCGAGAACGAATAACGACCACGAACGATTCTTTCGCCAAACCAAAACCAAGCACCGGCGTACAACTGGCCGCCGCAGTTGGAACGAACACATACTGCGTAGTGGGGAATTTGTTGTCCTTGTGGATGATGCCCTGAAGCAAAAAAACTTACTGCACCGTCTCCGATCTGTTCCCTACGACACTTTCTACAGAGAACGAAGTCGTTGGAAGGAACGATTGACTGAAACAACAAAACGGAGACGCTTCCGCCGTAACCCCGCGGCTTACCTCAGGCAAACTGAGGCCAAACTTTGTAAGTGGATTGGACAGCCGTAGAAAAAAAACAGCCACCTGGTTATGCTGCATTCCGTTTGTATGCGCGCACCGCAAATAGATATGCGATGATGATTATCCCTAAGCACCACGCTAAAGCGACCCAGATATCATTGCCTACCGGTGAATTTGACAGTAACGCACGGATGGTTTCTACGATAGACGTCACAGGCTGGTTTTCGGCAAAGGCGCGTACGACTAATGGCATCGTCTCGGTCGGCACGAACGCTGAGCTGATAAACGGCAGGAAGATCAACGGATAGGAAAAGGCACTTGCACCTTCCACTGTTTTTGCTGACAGTCCGGCAATGACCGCGACCCAAGTCAAAGCCAGCGTAAACAACACGAGTATACCGGCTACGGCAAGCCAAGACAGTACCCCTGCCGACGAACGGAATCCCATAATGAGCGCTACGAGAATGATGACGACAACAGAAATGACGTTGGATACCACCGATGTCAGCACATGCCCCCACAGCACAGTGGAACGCGCAATCGGCATGGAGTGGAACCGCTCAATGATGCCCCGTTGCTTATCCAAAAATAGGCGGTAAGCCACGTAGGCCACCCCGCTGGCAATAGCCATTAGCAGTATGCCTGGCAACAGGTAGTTCACATAGTTATCCGTACCGGTTTGGATTGCGCCGCCAAACACATAGACGAACAGCAGCATCATGGCAATCGGAGTGATGCAGACCGTGAAGATGGTGTCCATACTGCGGAAAATATGGCGCATGGAACGTCCAAGCATGACGCTCAAGTCACTGAAAAAATGGTTTTTTGCCACCTCCATTAGATGGCCTCCTTTTTACCGATGATGGCGAGGAATATTTCCTCTAATGTCGGCTGTTTTTCAACATACTCTACCTGCGTTTTCGGGAACAGCTTTTTCAATTCCGCAAGCGTGCCGCTGGCGATAATTCTGCCCTCGTGCAGAATGGAAATTCGGTCGGCAAGCTGCTCGGCTTCCTCCAAATACTGTGTGGTCAGGAATACCGTCGTGCCGCCGTCCGCCAGTTCCTTGACAATTTTCCAAACCTCGATGCGTGCCTCGGGGTCAAGCCCGGTGGTCGGCTCGTCGAGGAAAATGATTTGCGGTTTCCCCACAAGGCTCAAGGCGATGTCGAGCCTGCGGCGCATCCCCCCCGAATAAGTAGATGCCTTTCGGTTCGCGGCATCTGTCAAGCCGAAGCGCTTAAGCATATCGTCCGCAACCTGCCGCGGATTTTTAAGGTGCCGTAGCTTGGCGATTAAAATAAGATTCTCCCGCCCGGTCAAAATCTCGTCAACCGCGGCAAATTGCCCGGTCAAACTAATCGACTGTCGTACTGGGTCTGGCTTTGACGCAATATCAAATCCATTAACGGTGACGGTTCCGCTGTCCGGTTGGAGCAGTGTACTGAGAATTTTGACAACCGTTGTCTTGCCGGCCCCGTTGGAGCCGAGCAGGGCGAAAATGCTGCCCTTTTCTACCTCAAAATCGACGCCCTTTAGAACATGAAGTTTCTTGTAGGACTTTTGCAGACCTTTCACTTCAATCGCTTTTCCCATCCCGATATCCCCTCCATTATTTTTTATCCGCGGCCTATTTCATTTCTTGTTACCCTTTTGATCAATAGATTGTTGATAAATGTCAGCGTAAGTTTTTGAATCTTTGATGAGATCGTCGCAAAATGCCGCTACGTCTCTGCCCGTCACTTCGAGCACGCCTTTCCCCGAGGCCGCTCCCTCTTCAAAAAGATCGACGATTCCCGAGAGCAAACCCGTCCCTTCGGTTAGCTCGACAGGGCCGACCTTAAAGAAATATTTTTGAATTTCTTTATAAACGATCTGATAATCTTGCGGAAGCGCTTTGACACGCGCCACATGCGCTCGCCACTCTTTTTTGCCTTGGATGATATCGTGTATTTTCATAATTCCCCTCCTATTTTTTACCTATTTTTTTTGCAATATTATTGTTGAGCTGCTCGCGCCACTTGTCGCGATAAGACCTTTGCCCCTTCTTCGCCGGCCAGCGCCGAACAGAAGCCTTTGATATCGTCGCCCAAAACCTCTTGGACTCGCTGACCGTCAGCCGCCGTTTCTTCGAGAAGACCGAGCACGCCATCAAGAATTGGCATGAGGTTTCGACCGGTGAAATCGGAGTGCGGCCAAAGGTTGGCATTAATTTGTTTCCATGCCGTTTGATAATCAGCCGGGAGCTTTTTGGCTCGCGATTCAAAAGTTTTCATTTCTTTCGTCATGTCGCTGCCGGTGATTTTTTCCCAAAAATTCATGATTTCATCTCCTTTAACTCGTTCATTTTGGATGATACGAACTCCCATTTTCCCCAGAACCTTTGCAGCTCCTCACGCCCCGCGTCGTTGAGCGCGAAAAACTTTCGCGGCGGCCCCATGTCGGAGGGCTTTTTGGTTACTTCTACCAACTTGCTTTTTTCAAGCCGAATCAGGATGGTGTACACCGTTCCCTCCACAACATCAGTGAAGCCGAGGGCGTTCAGCCGCCGCGTAATTTCGTAGCCGTAGGTTTCTTTGCGGCTTATAATTTCGAGTACGCAGCCCTCAAGCACGCCTTTGAGCATTTCCGTTAAGTTTTCCAGCACAATCACCCTTCGCTATTCTGTAAGACTGGTATGCAGTGTTACTTACTACTTCTACATAGTATCACGCAGTAGCTGGTTTGTCAAAGCGTTTGTTTCTCAACTTGTCCGGCACTTCTTTATCCCATAAATCAAAAAGGCCGCGATTACCGCGACCAAATGAATAGAGTAGACATGGTCATGAATCCTAGTCCGCCAACTTGGATCATACACGCAATAATGATCTGCCCCGGGACAGACCAAAGGGCTGTCCCGAGTGACGAGCCCGGTTACGCATGTCGCGGATCTTGCCGTAAAAAATGCATCAATGTCTTTCCTCGAGATGAATCCTGGACCCTTGGTAATATTATCTGTCACTCAGGTGTAACAAATCGATATCCAATCCCGGATTCCGTCACAATCATCTTTGGCCGAGTTGGGTCCTCCTCGAGTTTCTTCCTTAAATGGCTAATATATACCCTTAGGTAGTGACTTTCGGATTCACTGTGGTGCCCGCCCCAAACTTGCTGCAGCAGCTGCCGCTGCGTGATAACCTTGTCGGCGTTAGTCGCTAATATTTTGAGCAGATCGTATTCCGTAGGTGTCAGCTTGACCCGCTCACCTCCAAGTACAACGTTCCTTTGCGATAAGTCTATGATCAGCTCGTTAAACTTCAAGACGGGTTCATGAACCGTTTTTGCTGCATGGCGAAGCGCAACACGTATCCGTGCAACCAGTTCACCCATGCTGAACGGCTTCGTGACATAATCATCCGCGCCTCCATCCAACGCTGCAATTTTATCTTCTTCCCGATCCTTGGCCGTAAGTACAATAACAGGTACACTCGACCATTCCCGTATCCGGTTTAGAACCTCCATGCCAGACAACCCGGGAAGCCCCAAGTCCAGCAGGATCAAATCGGGAGGCGCTCCGGAGGCCTTAATGATCCCATCTTCGCCGGTCTCCGACCCTTCAACCTGATAGTTGTGTGCTTGCAGCGTCACTTTAAGCAGCTTTCGAATTTGGGGCTCGTCATCGATGATAAGAATCCTCGTCCCTTTCTCTGTGGTCGTCATACTGGCGCCTGTTCCCCCTCTTCATGTATAAAAAATATCTTATCCTCATCACTAATTGGCAAACTGATCACGATTGACAACCCTTTTTCCCCGTTCGGTTTAGCCGAGATTGTTCCTCCATGCAGTTCGACAATTCCTTTGCAAATGGCAAGTCCCAAGCCAGTTCCGGTTATATGCTTCGACTTGTCTGCGCGATAAAATTTATCGAATATACGTTCCCGCTCCGATACTTCTATACCAATCCCTTGATCAGATACGGAGAAGAAGACCGCGTCCTCCTCTTTATTGACCATAATGTTAATTTCACTGCCATCAGGTGAATATTTAATCGCATTGCTAATGATATTCACCAATACCTGCTCGAGCAGTACCTCGTCACCTAAGATCAGCGGAACCTGCTTCAAGAATTGTACGCGTATTTTGCGATGCTGTTGAAAATCCTTCACCTGCTTGAGCGCGACGCCGATGATATCCTCTACATCGCACCATCTTTTGCGCAGACGGAGCATGCCGCTCTCGAGCTGCACCATACCGAGCAGGTTGGACACTAGACGATTCATCCGCAACGATCCGTCACGAATCGTTACGAGCAGCTCCATTCTGTCTTGCGGGGAGAACATACCCTCCCCTTCAATTAACGCCGTCGCAGAGCCAATGACCGTTGCGAGCGGCGTCCGTAGTTCATGGGAAACAGAATCCAGTATAGCCGTTCGAAGTCTCTCCGACTCCGCTGTCAAGTGCGCAAGCTTTGCTTCTTCGCTTAGTTTGACGCGCGCAATCGCACTAGCGGCGATCTCGCCTAACGCTTCCAGCAATTTTAACATATCCGATGAAGGAGCCGAGCTTCCCAGATTAACGCTCAAGACGCCGTAAATTTTCTCTTCGATCTTCAGCGGGATATAGCGCCCCGAGGCTTCTCGCAATGTCCCGGCTCCCTTGCCCGCATGCTCGCCATGCTGGTAAACCCATTTGGCAATCACCATTTCCGCTTCGCTTTGCGCCCATGCGGGCACTGGCATTGAATAAGAAGCGGGCTCCAATTCATCCCTTTCATTCGGTAAATAGATCACCGACTCGGATTGTACGGTATGCGACACCTTTAAGGTGATATGTTGAAGCAAGGCTTGAAAATCGGCGATCGCATTCATTTCTTTGCTTAATGCATACAACGATGCGGTGTAGGCCTCCCGCTGCTTCGAATAGTGCAGTTGATTTTTCAGCTTGGCGGCGAGCCCCCCCGTTAACGAGGCTACAAACAGGAATATGCCAAAGGAAACCACATAGCGAAGATCTGATACGGAGAAGCTCAGCTGCGGTGGGACAAAGAAAAAGTCAAAGGCCAGCACGCCCAGAACCGCCGCATAAAACGAAGCTCCTTTTCCTCCATAGACCGCACTAATTAACACCGGCAGCAAATAAACAAGCGCGATATTGACCAAATCGAATGCCGGTCCGAGCATATTCAGCACAAAGGTTAGTAGGATAATCGATAAGGTAACCCATAGATAAGAGCGTTGTTGTATCATGTAAAATCACATCCTACGAAGGATTGCTTGCTGCTTATATTCAGTATGACAGACTGGATGGAGAAGGCAAGCAACGGTCATCTTTCTTTCGGGACGAACCCTGAGACGACTAGCACATCCATGTGCCGTCCGTATTTAAGGATCGTTTTGACCGTATTCCCATATAGCATCCGCTCCCAAAACTTCATCTGGGATTGTCCGATGATCAATTGTGTGCTTTTGTTCACATTCGCTTGCTCCAGAAGCTTAACCGCTACTTGTCTGCGTCTCTCCATAACCTGCATGTTGAATATTCCACCGAGGCGCTGCGTTAGCTCCCGAAGATCCATAATCCGTTTCTGCTGCTCTTCAGGCAAATCTGCTTTCACGGCAATATAATGGACAACCCAATCGGCTTTCAAGCGATGGGCGATTCGGAAGCCTCTGCGGATCAGGCTTTCCGCCCGCGGGCTCAAGGTAACACAGACGAAAATAACCTCTTCACGCCTCCAGGGTCCTCTGAGGGAATCCCGCCGCTCCCATGCCTCAAGTCGTTCATCCACGTCATCGGCAATCTCACGCAGGGCAAGCTCACGAAGCGCAATCAGATTGCCTGTCTTGAAAAAATGATTCAACGCTTGCTCTACTTTATTACGCGCATAGATCTTCCCGTCGCGCAGCCGCTGTTGCAAGGCATTGGGGGCGACATCGATTAATTGCACTTCATCGGCCAAGCGGAGAATACGGTCCGGCACGGTTTCCCTTACTCTTACGCCTGTCAGCTGCTCAACCGCATCATTCAAGCTTTCGACATGCTGCACATTCATCGTGGAAATAACGGAAATACCCGCTTCCAGAATTTCGAGAATATCTTCATAACGTTTCTTATTCTTACTGCCGGGCACGTTGGTATGCGCAAGCTCATCCACAAGAACAACCTCGGGGTTTAGGCGGATAATGGCTTCCATATTCATTTCTTCCAATCGGGTTCCCCGGTAATCGCTAACTTGCCTTGGTATCGTAGTCAGGTCTCCAATCTGCTCGAACGTCTCTTTACGTCCATGCGTCTCCAGCAGTCCAATGACCACATCGATCCCTTTCTTAAGCAGAATGTTCCCTTCCTTGAGCATCGTGTACGTTTTCCCTACGCCCGGCGCAGCTCCGATATAGATCTTAAATGTCCCTCGCTTGATGCGGATGATTCGCTCCTTCACCTCGGAGCCGCTCAATCGTTTGTATATATTTGCGTCTGCTTTCTTTGTGATCGAAGTAGGTAGGATTCGCTCACCTTTCTGCTCGGCTGAATCGGCCATATAAAACAAATCCACATGGCGAGCAAGCTTCATAAGCGTATTGACCACCGATCCTCTCCACCATTCCTGCCAAGTTGTCTGCTTCGAGTGACCGAGTACGATCCGCGTCACTTTATTGTCGATCGCATAGTCCACGAGCTGTCTTGGCATCGCTCTGCGGCGCACGAAGGGGAGTTCGTCGAAGGAGACTTCCAGCTTCTCGGTCAACTTGACGATCGAGCGTTTGAAAGCGGTTTGCTCCTTCGATAACGGTTTCTTCGGATCTACGAACGTAACGACCAGCATATCCCCATTTAACCGTCTGGCAATTTGCTCACCGCGTCGTATATAAATGGATCCATTCCAATGGTATTGCGTCGACACCAATATACGTTCTGAAGCCCCCGAGGGACCGTTTAATCCAAGCGCCTCCCGGTGCTCTTCGAGCGATTCGTTCACATCCTCGGCAACGAGACGCAGCGCGAGTTCCCGAAGTTTGCCGAGGTTATCTCTTTTACTAAGCGAGGTGTGGGTGGCCTCCATTGCACCTTCTGAGAGACGTGCGAGTATGGACTCCGGCGTTACGTCGATAAGCCGAATTTCATCAGCCAGCTCCAAGGTGTCGGCTGGAACTGTTTCATCCACTTCGATCCCGGTCAGCCTCTGGGCCAGTTCCGTATACCCTTCCAACTCGTAAACATTGACCGTCGTGATGACACTGATGCCTTGCTTTAACAAATGCTGAATATCCTGGAGGCGCGTTCTAAACCTCGCCTCCATGCGATTACGGTGAGCAAGACCATCGACCAGAACCACTTCCGGGTTGCGCGCGAGCAGCGCTTCTATGTTCAGGTCCTTCTTCTCTACGCCGTCCTTTACCCAATGAATACTCGGCACCCTTTCCAAACACCCGATCTGCTCGATCGTCTCTTTCCGCTGCATGGTAGATACCGCACAAATCACGACATCGATCCCCCGTTGTTTGAGACTGTTGCCCTCTTGCAGCATATGATAGGTTTTGCCCGAGCCGCTGAACGGGCCGACATAAATCTTGAGCCGGCCTCGCTGCAGCTCAGAGATCGACTTTAAGATTTCCTCAGGGGTTTTCCTTCTGAATTCGTCCATGGAATCCTCCTGTTATACGGGTTTAGCGTTGCCTGCTAAAAAGTCAATTACCCCGCTAAAGTCGTACACTTTAGCGGGGTTGTATTTATTTCGTAAGCTCGGCCAAAGCCAGATTTAACTGCAGCACAAGGACCACCGGCTCGCCAAGGAATCCTAGCTCTCTTGCAGCTGTATGGTCCTTCACCAATTCCTGGAGCTTCTCTGCAGAAATTCCCGTCAGCTTGCTTATTCTCGGGATTTGCGCCTCGGCCGCTTCAGGACTGATGTGAGGATCCAGCCCGGAACCCGAGTTTGTGATCAGATCGATCGGCAGACGGCTAACCGGCACATCGGGATTTTCTTTCTTCCACGACTCGAGCGACTTCTGAACACGCGCTAGCAGATCTGGATGGGACGGGGCATAGTTGCCGCTCCCTGAGCCAGCTCCATTATATCCAATGGAAGATACGCGGCTCTGGAAATATTTCGGATCGACAAAGTGTTGTCCAATCAATTCCGACCCGATAACGTTCTGGTTTTCATCGTAGACCAAGCTTCCGTCTGCCTGATGGGGCATAACCGCTTGCGCAATGCCCGTCACGACAAGATTATAAAGAAGTCCGCATACCACCATAAGCACGAGACTTAATCGAATACTGCTCACAATCAATTTCATTGGTTTCCTTCCTTTCCCGTTATACCCACAGATGAACGACAAGATCGATCAATTTAATGCCTAGGAACGGCACGATTACGCCGCCCAAACCGTAAAAGAACAGATTGCGCTGCAGCAGCGCGGACGAAGACATGGGCTTATACGCTACCCCTTTCATCGCCAGCGGAATTAACAAGGGAATGATGACAGCATTGAAGATCAAAGCTGACAAGATCGCGGAATTCGGCGAACCTAGCCGCATAATATTCAAGGCGTCCATCTGCGGGATGGCCAGCATGAACATTGCAGGGATGATCGCAAAATATTTAGCGATATCGTTCGCAATACTGAATGTCGTCAATGCGCCGCGCGTCATCAGCAGCTGTTTGCCAATCGCCACGACTTCAATGATTTTAGATGGGTCCGAGTCCAGATCGACCATATTAGCCGCTTCTTTGGCAGCTACCGTTCCGCTGTTCATCGCTATGCCTACATCGGCCTGCGCCAACGCAGGCGCGTCATTGGTACCATCGCCCGTCATCGCAACTAGCTTGCCTTCCGCCTGCTCTTTGCGAATGACTGCAATCTTATCTTCCGGCTTGCTCTCGGCGATAAAATCATCTACGCCGGCCTCGATCGCGATTGTTGCTGCCGTCAACGGGTTATCACCCGTACACATGATCGTTTTAATCCCCATCCGGCGCATTTGTTCAAAACGTTCCTTCATGCCCGGTTTGACGGTATCCTTCAAGTAGATCAGGCCAAAAATCTCTTGATCGACGGCCACGGCAAGCGGCGTGCCGCCGGCTTTGGCAATTCGGTCGCTGCTTGGATCAAGGTCCTTCGGGATTTTACCGCCTTGGGCAACAATCCACTTTTTGACGGCATCGACGGCGCCTTTGCGCACCTTGCGGCCATCCTTCAGATCCATGCCGCTCATCCGGGTTTCAGCCTTGAATTCGAGAAATTCGGCCCCGTCTCCTACAGCGGCGTCATGTGTGAACCCTTGCTTCTTCATCAGTTCTAGTACGGAACGCCCCTCGGGCGTCTCGTCCTGAAGCGAGCTGATTGCCGCCCACGCAGCCGTTTCCTTCTCCTGATGTCCCCCGACGGGAATGAATTCGCTCGCCATCCGATTGCCGAACGTGATTGTGCCCGTCTTATCGAGAATAATCGTATTGATATCCCCTGCTGCCTCTACCGCTTTTCCGGACATCGCAAGCACATTGAACTGTGTTACGCGGTCCATGCCGGCAATACCAATCGCCGACAGCAGACCGCCAATTGTCGTCGGAATCAAACAGACGAGAAGCGCGATCAGCATCGGTATTTCCAAATTGACGTTCAAGTAGTTCCCGAAGAATGGAAGCGTCACGACAACAATGAAAAAGATTAAGGTCAAGCTTGTCAAAACGGTACTAAGCGCAATTTCGTTGGGAGTTTTCTGCCTTTTGGCGCCTTCAACGAGCGCGATCATACGATCAAGGAACGATTCCCCCGGGTCGCTCGTAATCCGCACCTTAATCTGGTCGCTGACGACACGCGTACCTCCGGTGACCGAACTGAAATCGCCGCCGGCCTCCTTAATAACAGGAGCCGACTCGCCTGTAATCGCGGATTCATCAACCGATGCAAGTCCCTCGATCACTTCGCCGTCGCCGGGAATCATCTCTCCTTGCGTGACAATAACGACATCGCCTTTGCGAAGCTCCGACGATACTACCTGCTTGATGGAATGGTGTCCGACGATTTTATTCGCCTTGATATCCTGCTTCGTTTTCTTTAGCGTGTCAGCCTGCGCCTTTCCCCGACCTTCTGCCAATGCTTCAGCAAAGTTCGCAAACAATACGGTGAACAGCAAAATCAGTGACACGACCAGGTTGTAGCCTCTTGAAACGGTACCGCCGAATAAATCCGGCACGAAAATCAGCAGCATTGTAATTAGAAAACCGATCTCTACAATGAACATGATCGGGTTCCGAACCATGACACGCGGATCTAGTTTCAGAAATGACTCCTTGACCGCTTTCTGAATAATCGCGCTGCTCATCATCGATTTTTTCTCTCTCATGGCTAAGTTCCTCCGCTTTTACTTTCTATGCTTATGGCTTAAGCGTTAATTGTTCTGCAATCGGTCCGAGCACAAGGGCCGGGAAGAAGGTAAGCGCGCCTACAATTAGAACCGTCCCAAGGAATACGCCGGCGAATAATCCGTTGTCGGTACGGAATGTACCCGAGGTTTCCGGCACCGGCTTCTTGGCTGCCAACGAGCCTGCAACCGCCAGCATGGTCACGATCGAGAAGAAACGCCCCAGGTACATCACTATGCCTGTTGAGATATTCCAAAATGGCGTATTGTCGCCAAGTCCCTCGAAGCCGGAGCCGTTATTGGCCGCAGAGGAGGTAAATTCGTATAGAGCCTGTGTTAGCCCGTGAAATCCAGGATTAGAGATCGTCTCCGGATAGATGAAAAGTGCAAGCGCCGTCGGTGCTAATATTATGAACGGCTGGATCAGCAAAGTAACGGCAATCAGCTTCATCTCCCGACCCTCGATCTTCTTGCCGAGGAACTCCGGTGTCCGCCCCACCATTAAGCCCGATAAGAAAACACCAATAATCGTATACATGAGAACGTTGATAAAGCCAACTCCGGCACCTCCGAATACGGTATTAAGCATCATATTCGCGAGCGTGACAAGTCCGCCGATCGGTGTCATCGTGTCATGCATCGTATTCACGGCGCCTGTCTCCGAAGCGGTCGTCACAACCGAATAGAAAGACGATTGAATCACGCCAAATCGCGTTTCTTTCCCTTCCATGCTGCCTTGATCATGCTGAATTCCGCTGGCATTCAAGACGGGGTTGCCGGCCGTCTCAGCCACCAGCGATATCCCCAGCATCATAATGAAGAGCATCGCCATGGATACGAATAGTACACGCCCTTGTTTTGCATTACCGACCATTTTGCCATACGTAAAAGGAATTGCCGTGCCAAAAAGCAGCATCAGAACGATTTGCAGCAGATTGCTGATCGCATCCGGGTTTTCGAACGGATGGGCGGAATTTGCGCCGAAGAAGCCGCCGCCATTATTGCCAAGCTCCTTAATGGAGAGGAACGATCCCACCGGACCGCGTGCAATCTCCTGCACTTCACCGCCGATCGTATGAGCCGTAACGGTAGGTTCAAGTGTTTGCGGTACACCAAGCGCAATAAAGATCAGTGCCGCGACAAAAGCTACAGGGAGCAAAATTCGTGTAATCGAACGAATCAAATCGACAAAGAAATTGCCTATCGGCTTACCCGCAAGCGCCCTAATGATGGCAATCGCTGCCGCTAGTCCCGTAGCAGGAGCCGTAAACATCATGAATACGATAGCAATCATTTGAGATAGATAGGAAAGGCCGCTTTCTCCGCTGTAATGCTGCAAATTCGTATTGGTCATGAAGCTGATCGCCGTGTTGAATGCCAGCGTGGGCTCCATATTCGCAATTCCGGATGGATTGAGCGGCAGAAACTTCTGAAAACGAAAAATCAAATAAACCAGAATGATCATGACCAGATTGCTAAAGACGACAGCGAGCGCATATTGCTTCCAGGTCTGATTGTCGCGGCAGATCCCGCTAATGGTATAGATCGGCTTCTCGATCCAGCCGAACCATTTGTCCCATTTGGACTTCTCATAATCAAAAACCTGTGCCATATAAAGACCGACTGGCCGCGCCAGCACCAAGACAAGCAGCAGCGTAACCACGATGGACAAAGTAGCGTACATAACGACCCAAACCCCTTCCTATCTTCCCGCAGTTAGAATTTTTCTGGATTTAACAACACATATGTCAGATAGACAAAGACGGCGACAACTACTACACCAAGCGCCCACATCATGAACGGCCAGCTCCTTCATCGGAAACTTTGCCAGCCCAAGCAGCCAATCCCGCCATTAGTAAAGCCAGAACAATAAAAGATACCACCATCACAATATCCAACATGGTAACCTAACCTCCTATTTCGAACTTATATCGAGTAAAAACGACACATCAGCATTTCGGCTATGAATGACGTATGTGGCTCCCAGTTCCTTATACATCCTTCGAATCATCCCACTGCTTGATACCACATAGATGGGACCTTGGGTCCAAGATGTGACAGCCTGCAGATAGCGGCAGGTTAGCGGCAGAGACTCTTCAAAGATAATCACCTTGCCAATAGGAATATCCGGTACCAACCAGGCTGACCTATCGACGGTATCGACTAGAACGGTAGGTTCGATCCCGAGCTCCTCCAGCTCCAGCATTTCCTGCTTGCTGTTTGTTAGCACGGCGTACGGCATGTTCATCGAATGGAGCACGCTCATAAATGCCCTTCCTCTCTTGTTCGTGGTGGCCACCAAGATGTAAGACCCGTCCGTTTTTAAACTCATTGCACCTTCTCCTCCACCGTAAGAGCAACAAAAAAGAAGCCGCGGAAGATTGACTCTTCTCGCTGCTTCTGCGCTCGCAGCCAAATAAACGCGCGCATTACGAAAAAATGTTGCTCCCTAGATTCGCTTACGAGGTTAGCTGTCGGATTCGGGCGTGAGAGTCGCCTTACCCAAGTTACCTTGGGATTCACCCCATAGTCCGGCTTACGGTCCGGTCCCAGTGGTTCCCCCGCTTCCACGTGTCGTGAAATTCAGCGGTTCATATTTTGTTTTTCTGCTTCCGCATAAGCAATGATAATACGGTTCGGCATAAAAATAGTGTTAAGATGTCGCGGGGACGCGTAAAAAAAGTATAAAAAAATATCGGCCCGCATTCGTTTCCATAATCGGCGAATGCGGGTTATCGTTCATCTTCCGAGGCTTATCGTCCCTTTTGCACGATTGAGCGAGACAGCATAGGCTGCAATCGCGAAACACTGGCTTCTATCGCTCGAAATCAGGGATGACAAGCTAATTTTCGATATTTCATCGTTATATCGCATTTCGCGAATTTTACAGTACATGCCATCATCGCGTATCATGTTGCTCAGTTCGAATGGTAAGGTATACGCTGAAATGCCGTAATCGCTGAATTCCCGGATCCGGGAAACGGGGGAACCTAGAGTTGGCTGACAACTGCCTTGGGGTGAATCATGATTTCTTTCATGAAGGGCTACTCTCAGTCCGAATCCGACAGCTAACCTCGTAAGCGTTCAGAGAGACCTATCTTCTATGCGCTTATAGGACGAGACGTCCATGAACGATAAGCCCTACTGAAGCGGATCTCCTTCTTAAGTACGGCTTCTATGCTGTGCCCTGCTCAATCGGACCATTACGATCCGAAAGGAAGGGAAATCATCATGAACAACGGTAACTCGATTCAACCTCCATATCGAGAGGAGAGGCAGCGGTTAAGAAAGGAATTGCGGAATACTCTGTTTTATCGCCTGGGTATCGCCGTTATCCTTCTGGTTGAGGTGACGCAGAGATGACGATGACAATTGGCTTAATAAACGACGCTCTCGTTATTAGCGAAGAAGACAAGCGTTTGGAAGATGCACGTATTACGGGGATCCAGCTTTTCGAGCTTGATTATGAGTCCTGTTTCCATGCGAGGAAGGGAAGGCTGACGAATTGCCGCTACGGGGTGCTGCTCATCAGCTGCGGCTCCTACTCCGGATGGGGTGAATGTATCATGTCTTCCGACGACAAGGCGTTCGATATAATCAGATGGGCCTCTTTCCTCCATCAGTTGAAGCGAACAACCATTCGCAAAGCTCTCGAAATCACGGCTTTGCATCGGATCATATGGGGCGACAACCGAACGGATCTGGTTCAAACCGCTCTTCTGGATCTCGTCGCGCGTAGGCAAAACGTATCCATAGCGTCACATATTATGCTGCGCGCAAGACCGGAACCTGTCAGGGACGCCTGGGCAAATCGTTATGGCAAAAGGAATAGCGTCCGGCATATTCACCCTGGCGACAGAGGCACAGTGACGGAAATGATCACTTACGCGAACCATCTCTGGTTACAAGGTTATTCGCTCGAAATTCACAAGGACTACCTGATCGGACCTGCTTGCTCCGCCTTGAAGCTGCTATCCGATGCGATTGAGGCGCAATGGCGGGAGAACGAAGATGCTTGGGAACCTGCATCCTTGTGTAATCTTATTTCAGACCCGGTCGGGACGGGCTTCGATATGCATACGGATGAGTTGTTTCGGAGGGCCATGGCATATTATGAAGTCTTGATATAAAGAAAGACAGAAGTTTTGCACCAAAAAAGCCTCTCGAGAAGAGGAGTAACTAGCCTACTGGTGGGGGGATTCTTTGTCATCATGTGGCCAGTGATGGAGGTTGGGATCCGTTCCCCAGCAGTCACGGAACAATTGCAGCCTGTATGCAGATGGCCAGAAGCGCGCATATCGGACATTTTATTTTGACTTCTTGGCTATCTCCGCTCTTGTTCAATGTATAGTTTGTCTATTCTGCGGATCGCTGGCAGCCTCTATAATCGTTGGCCTCCCGGATTACCGTCCCCTGCTGGTGCCTGTTGGGCGGTAATGGCCGGATTCGGGTATTGGGTAGTTAAGGACCATCTCCGGGCGATGTTCTTGCTTACCCAATACTGGCCCATTATCTCTTTATCCATTGCTGTAGCTCCAGTATCAGGTCATCTGACAAAAAAACTTGTCTCAAATACCGTCGTTTTGAAATGAAAGGCACAAAAAATTAGCTCCATTTCGAATAATTTTGGATAAGGGAAAAGCCACGGTAAGCCCGCGGCTACTTTGTATGTACTAGCTGTCACCCTTATAAAAGGTGTCATGTAACCGGTATCCTCTTAGTAATGCATCATGGTCAAAGGTAACTTTGGACTAATCCATGAAGTACCTAGTTTGGGATCGGACCGGTTGCGCCCAGTTGTTCGGCGCATCTCGTTCATACGGATTGATGACTAACATAACTTGGGGGATTGTAGGGGACCACTCGATGTACTCCTCTTTCGCGAGCACCGTTAGTACTTTGTATATGCCCTCTTTACTGCGACCGGTCTTGATCATCAGCTCATCAATCAAAGGACAGCGGTGTCGGCCACTCCAATAATTCGCTATGATCCGTAAAACTTTACGCTCAATACCCTGCAGCATCCGTAAATCACCTCTGTTCGCATTATATGCGAACAGTTTAGTTTTTATCAAGCTGGAATAACATTTTATACACATTCCAGATTGATTCCCATAATTCCCTCATTTATGCCTTCTAGTATTATGAAAGCCGAAGAATCTTCATCAAGAATGTCGATGCTGATTTCTCTAAAATGCCCGACACTCATTTCCTCACCTCCTCCTAAATCGTAATACACGTTTATCAGTCTGCCAGGCTGGAGAGCATTGCGTTCCACTTTTCTCATAAAGTCCACCTCCATAAACTATATCGGCAGGTGGGCTTATTTCCCATAGCTTTCTTCTCAGGTAAGCCATCTCCTGAGCACATATTTTCTGGACTCTTTCTTCTTGGGAGCAGCCATAATAGGTTGTCTGGACTTTACGCGTTCCAAATATATCCCCGTCAAGGTCTGGGTTACCAGGAACACTGGGAACGAATAAGGGACCTTGTACCCTTTCTGAAACGTAATAATCTCCAGAAAGGTGAACGCCCACTGCGCCGCCACCCCAACGACGGACCAGGCCAACACATAAGGAATGAACGTTTTTTTGTTGATCCGCAGGATTTCATAGAAATAGAAGAAAAAATATCCGAAGGGCGCAAACAGAAAGTAATACAAAAAATCAAAGGCTTCAAAATGGTTCGAATCGTTCACCATATAGAAATCAATGAGTCCTCCGCCGATCGTAAAATCAAAGATAACCCCAATGGTGAATCCCCATAGCAAGCTCAGCGTTCGGACCTGAGACGTTAATTTCCTGGGCAGAAAAAACATGAGCACATACACGGCGGTGTTGAGCACCAATATCGAGATTTCGTTGAGACTGAAGTTCACCCAGAGAGTCATACGCGTTCCGCCTCGCTTTGGCCCAAATGGTGGAAGTACTTTAAGAAGACATAAGCGATGACGTGCAGCAGAGCAAAATAAACCACGTCATAGATCAGATTCCAATGCACCGCATGCGTGATCCCGACAAAACGTCCGACAAGTACAAGGACCACATGAAGCAGGACGGAAAGGCCGGCCGTCAGCAGTGCTTTGGTAATGGTAGCCGCCCGCTTCACCAAATTGATAGCGATGACCACCATCACAGGGATGGTAATGCTCCGGTGGATCAGGAAGGTCGTATAATTTATTGGTTCTTTTGAAATCTCGACGTGCTTCAACTCTTCAAAGATAATCCACGACCAGTGAATGCTGATAATCATGATGAGTAACAGCAGAACGGTATTTTCGACAAAAGTAAGCTGCTTCCTCATAAACCCGAATCCTGCTATCGTAAGCCACGCCACAAAAAAGAAAAAAGCAAACCCCACCGGACTCCCCCTCTCACTGCCTCACTTGGTATTGTTACATCCTGACAAATTATTATTCATCCATGACGGTGAGAGGAGGGTATGATAGCAAACAGCGCCCTGCCATTCGGCAAGGGCGCTTAAAGTCATTTCTTCGCAACAGCTTTATGCTCCAGCGATGCCTTCTCAATCACGCTGTTTACCGAATGTTTCTCAAGCATGTAGATGTACAGCAAACATGCGGCGCGAATGCAGATTAGATAAATCATTTTCCAATCACCATAGAATATCAATATGCCGGTGCTCCAGAGAATTACATCTGCTAATATCAGAATTAAGAAAGGGGCCAGTTTCCAGTATTTGTTCTTGGGCACGAACATAAAGTAGATTACAATAAATGCCATCAGGACATGGTACAAAAAACCGCTAAATAACGTGCTGTCCCTGTAAATGTTCTCGACCCAATTTACGCGAAAAAACTGTTTGTCGAAAAGCATGAGCACGCTCGTCGGAGTCTGTAAAATGATCCATGCGATTGTCCAGAAAACTGTAATGCGTGGGGAGTTTCGTTTAGTTTTCTTTAATATTATGTACCACTTCTTCATGGCAGCTAAAAAAACAAAGGAACAAATACCGGTCATATATGTGTGCCACCAATACTGAGTATAGACGCCGGCGTTAAGAAACATTTCCTCTATCAGCATAAACAATAAGCAGATCAATCCGATAATGAGATAGGTCGGCTGAAAAATCATAACCCAAATCGCGGTTGACGCCCATATTGCTGAATTTGCTATGATATGGCCGATAATATTTTCAGCAAAAGGATCCGGATACAGTCCGGGTTTATAAGCGTAAGCATTGAATACGAAGAGCACGACGGCTTCACCTACCCATGTCCAAGCTGTTGTAAACAAAAAGTAAGTGAACAAATCCACTACATTTCTTTTTCGAAACAACGTATAGCCTGTAATGATCGCCCCTATGACAATCAATCCGTAATACCAGATCATGTTCGGCATAAATTCTCCTACTTTCAAAAAGTCGTAATCCCTATTGTTTCCAGCAACCGTTGTTGTTCATACGCTTTACTTCCGCTTGAATAAAAAAGAGGTCACCCTTATGGTGACCTTTGGTTCCTATTCGTCATCGTGCCTCGCGGCGGACCAATGACAACGGTTTGATCGATCGGCTTGATTACTTCAGCCCATTGGGCTGCTTTTATGCCGTATACTATCTGGATCACCTCAGGAGGCGTCTTCCTCAGGATGTCAGATCCATAAGTGGTTTCAAATTGTCCATTATCGAAGCTGACCACAAGGCGGGTGTGATCTGTGACTGCGATCGTCCAATGCCACCATCCCATCGGGATATACACCGATTGTAGTGGCCCTACACGGTAACTAAGCACTTGAAGAGTGAATGGATTCAGAACGGATTCGACGATCTCTCCTTGTATCATATAAAGTAGTTCATTCGCATTGGGGTGCCAATGAGGTTCTACGCTATGTCCTCTACTTAAAAATACGTCGACCAAGCTTAGGCCTTGCATGGCGGGTAACTGTTTCGCCGTTTGATAAAGAAGAAAGTTCTGTTTGTCCTTAATGAAATACGGAGAAGACCTTAGGTCAAAAGACAAATTCAATGAAGGAGAACTATAGTCAATTTGATTGCCGTCAGTTGTCATTCACATGATCACGCCTTTCCTAACGAGTTGATCGGACCAAATACACAAATGTATATTCGGGAATCCGATATTGATGACTGATTGGCCCTGAAGTCCCTGAGCATACCACGAGAAGGTTCGACCGTTCAGTGCAGCGATCAGGAGAGTTGTCCGTTTCGTCGAACTCAGCGAAGAACAATAATGTGAGACGGCGAAGCTAGTATTCCTAGTTTTTTAAGCAAAAAAATCGCCCAGCCATATCGGCAAGGGCGCTTCGTGTTATTTCTTTGCAACTGCGTTATGATCCAGTACGGCCTTCTCGATCACGACGCGAATGGCAAGTGTTGCATAATCCAAAGTTTGTTAAACTAATGGGGGGGTAACTCAACAAAACGGACAGGATAGTTATAAATGAAAAGATCGGGTTTGGATTTGGATATTTAGGCAACAAAGGGGGACGATATATCGTAAAAACTACCGAAGAACTTACAGCGGGGGCACCAATCATGGATAAAAATCTTCAAAGTGAACTCCAAACTGTTTCAGAAAAGTTAAAAAATCTTCATACAGACTACTGGAATCAGTATATTTTCTCATGGGAATGGTACTTATTGCTGGGCATACTAATTGTTCCATGGCTCATTGTAGTACTTTTGTTTCGTCATCAAAGACTGAAAAAAGCAGAGTATGCGATCTTTACTTTATTAGTTTCATTCCTTGCCTCGCTATTGGATCAATTAGGGTTAGGCTTTAATTTATTTTTATATCCAATCAAGATAATCCCTGCATTTCATACATTTTTACCGGGTAGCCTAAGTGTCTTCCCTACAGTACTTTTATTACTATTTCATTATTATTACACCAACTCAATGAAATTTTTTGCAGGTGTTATGTTTTTTGCTGCTGCAACATCTTTCATTGCGCAACCATTGTTAGTATATTGGGATATGTACGAGATAAATCGTTGGCACTATACAGCTTCTTTTGTTACGACTGTTTTCATAGCTGCAGCTGCAAGATACCTAACCAACAAAATCACTATAACGTCTCCACTTAAGAAGAAACCCTCATCAAGTAAGATAAAAAAAATCAAAATAAGCATGAGATGGTTTAAACAGAAAGCACGCAAGACAACAGGTTAATGTTAATGGTTTACGCTAACCGGGAGAGTTAGTTCAGACAAGGCATAATGACTCAAGCGGCTTGGTTTGTAAAGCAAAAAATCGCCCCGCATTTCGGCAGGGCGTTTCGTGTCATTCTTCACAACTGCGTTATGCTCCAGTACGGCCTTCTCGATCGCGGCGCGAACTTCCTGTGAGGTCAGGGTTAAGCCAATGTCCTCCAGGCGACCCAACACATAGTTCTCCGCCTCCTCCAAAATCCTTGAAGGCCGCCTCAACCAGTGGGGGACTTTCGTTATATCACCTTTTGGTCGCTGCTCGTTCCGGAGTCATTCAGTTTTGCAGGTTGCACCTTCGCATTGTGATCCAACCACGCTTTATGGATCGAGGCTTTGATCTCCTCGGGAGTAAGATTAACCCCCAGTTGCCCGAGTTTCTTGGACGCATACTCGTATGCTGCATCCAGCTTGGCATCCCCGCCCATTCCCTTGTACAGCGTTTCGGCGTGAGCAAATGCCTCTGTGCCGACTTTATTAAGGACCTCGCGCTGTGCATCAGTAGTCTGTGCTTTGTACAGCTCCAGAGCCTTCTTTTTGACTTGGCGGAGGCCCGCAAGTGCAATCAATGCGGCAATGGTAAGAACGGACTGGGCAATTTCAGTGATATGAGGTTGGATGATTTCCATGGTCATGATTAAATCGCTCCCTTTTCAACCAAGTTTTTGAGTACTACAGCGAGTTCTGCGAATTCCACCCGCTCATTTGGGTCGTGCGGGCTTTCGATGCCTCCGCGTTCTGTCAGCCATGCAATAGCCTTTTGCTTCCACTCTTCGCTGGGTGACGCTGCCGGCGGTGTAATCGGCGCTGGTTCTTCAATCCAAATCAGAAGGGCGTGATTCACCACTCTCTCCCCCGCTCCTTGATTTTGCCCCAGGCTCCCCTTCCCTTTCTGAGCCAGCACACTGGAGCCACCGCCATCGAAGTTCAGCGCCCAGGTGCATCCCCTTAGACTGCATGTAAAGCGCGGCCTCTTCTAGCGTGAGCCCCTGATCGAACTTCGTCCGACCATCCGCTACAGCAATATGCAAATCGCCCGATGCATCGATACCATACAATGTTCGCTGTGCCCGGCTTGTACCAATGTCATCCGGGACCTGTTGTTGAATTCGGTAATAATCCCAGCAAATATTTCCGGCCTCGATAAGCAGGGGAGCCCCTTGAACAAGCACATCCCATTGCACTATGGGATCTAGCTGCCCGATTTGCGGCCGGCCTCCCTTAACCCCGAACTCATGCCAGGTGAGCATCTTGCCGTACGCCTGGGCGATGACCTGCCCCTCGGCTACTGCATCTCCAAGCACTTTGCCGTCCCAGAAATACGGAGCATTCGTTGCAAAATCTGCACCGTATTCTATAAGCAGCTCCGATACCTTTGCCCCTGTACGAGCTACAAACTTAAAACGCAGCCTTTTCCCATCCAGTTTCAGGTATCGAACATCTGTTGCCTTAACTTTGTAGTCTCCATCGCAGCGCTTAAGCACGCCGTTCATAGAATAAATCCGCTCCTTCACCACTGCAGGAAGCAATTTTGTCCCCATCCTTTCAAAAACGTCTCTTTTGAACCTGTCATGATACAATAACGAATGGTGCGGGCAATCCTTGCCATAAACCACTTTGTGGGGTTGCAGCTGCTCCCATGAATCGAATCCTTGCTGCATCATGATCTGGGCAACCACATCAACAGCGTTGCGGTATGTTGGCAAATCAAGCGGCTCACCAGGTTCTACGGCTTCGCACGCGATCTCTACCCCGATCCAGTAGGAGTTGTAGTCCCCGTTACCGTCACCCGCGTGGTAGGCATTCTCGTCAAAGGGAATATGCTGCGTAGCGCTGTCCTTATCGACCGTCACATGCCAGCTGACGACCCGATCCTTAACCGTGGCCATGTACTCCCCATGCATCTCATCGCCTGCGCCGTACTTCCAATTATTCGTGGTATGAAAAAGGACGCCGCGCGCTTGGCGCCGACGTCCTGGACGGTTCGGACTCCCTAGTGGGATGAATTTTTGTTTAATCGCGATCATAGGTCCTCCTTACGGCTTATACGTCTTCCACAATCCCAAGCCGCCTAAGATGACGCTGCCCAAGATCGATGTGCCGAACCAAAATGCCAGCTTATCATAAAAATCTAACCGTTTATTGGCTCGATCTGTTTCCTTTTCATTCTGAATTACGAGCGTGCTAACCGGCACCAATTCATCGATTCTTTTATGAGCAGATTTGGTGCTGGCCAGTGCTTCCTTGGCCGTATCGTGGACCTCTTCGACTTTTTTGGTCAGGTCCTTAATACCGTCCATCTTCGTATTCAGTTCCCTAATGTCGAGCCTAACGTTTACAATTTGGTCACTGAGCGCTTTCGTATCGTTAGTCATCCGTATCACCTCCTTTCATTGAGTCCCCCTTCAGTCCCTCTGCTCTTTGCTTACAATCAACACTTTTTCTTCTTCGGTAATGTACTTTTTCGTTACAGCAGTTTGAAGCTGAGCTGCTGTAACGGCCTTTTTGACCCAGCAGATCTCAAAGTGCGGATAAAGTATGCTCGGCATCCAATTCCCCTCCGTTTCAGTTAGACTCCCAGGAGATAGTTGACAGTCGTACGTAGAACGGAAATCTCATTCTTGAGTTCCTCGATTTCTTGCTCAGGTGTTTTCGGAGGCGTTGGTATAGGTTCTGTGCCGACTTCCTTTGCTTCGAAATTGACCATCAGGCGGTGTCCTGCTGGAACTTCCGGGGGATCTCCGTCGAACAGCACATACTGCTGTGGCAAAGTTGCAGCCATTTCCTCGGTCACATTTGGGATAATGCCATTGGGGCGTCCTCCGTCATTGTATATGGCGTACATGGTCTCCCTCCTTATAGAACATCGTATCGAAAGCGAACATTGGCAATTTTGAATGCCCCCAAGCTCGAGTATCCCAAAACGTAAATGGGCATTTTTGTCGATACCTTCACCGTCGTTTCGTATGTCGCCCATGAGCTGGCGCCCATACTTCCGCCTGTGCCGCCAACCAAACTGCTATTCCATCGGAAGTCCGAGTCAGTATCCCAGTATGTCCCGTATGCGTGCCACCACAAAGGACCGTACCCATCGTACGCTTCCCGCGCGAAGTACCCACTCGTGCTGCTGTTTGACATATGCTGCACGGGAGAAAAAACCTGAATCCCTGTATATCCACCTCCTGAATTTGTGTTGTTGTAGAAGTCCACAACAATATTGAGCTCTCCGACGCCTTTGGGTATGTGCTTCGCCACTAGAAACTTCCGGCCTCCATAGGAGCTTCCGCCCGCGAAGTCGGCTGCCGATCCGTGAATGGTCTCCTGTACCGTGCCACTTACCACGATTGTACTCATGCCTGCCGCCCTCCATCTTTCTCCGTCCCAATATTCCATGACTCCCCCTCTAACTCTTGTAGGGGCCATGAGTTCGCCGCGCTGCCACAGGTCTCCATTCTTGTACATCTCAAAACCTGAACCAGGCTCACCAATGGTTAGGGATTGGCTGCGGAAACGGGCCACCGTATCATCGCCGAACTTCAACCGGAAGAAATCCTCGATCCCTGTATCTGACCCTTGAGCATCATCACCTACCGTTAAGGTGAGGATATCCTTGTTAGCTCCCTCGTCCACAAACTCCAGCCGGGCATAGTCGGAATCACGATTCCACAAAATTCGCGGGTTATTGAGTGTGGAGTCATTGATAGTGGAATTCTTGATGATGGCCGAATCAATGCTTCCTCCGGAGTCCGCCAGAATGACACGCTTCCCGTCAATAAAGGCCGTGCCGTCGCGCCAGATTTGCATCAGCGTCTTGTGGTATTGCCCGTTATTCTTGTAGGCCCACACGGTGAAGGCCGACCCGACCTGATCATCCCCGTTTTCATCGCCATCCAAGCCGATGCCAACCCGATGGACATCATTGGTGCTCCCCAGGTAATGATGCACGCGCCCGCCGGAGGCAGATCCAACTGCTGACCGGAGTGCGCCGGTCATGGGCTGACTGCCGTCTTTAGGGAGACTTGCATTCGCTTTGGCAACGGCCTGATCGGCAAGGAGCTGCAGGTCGGTGAAGTCGTGACCAACCGCCTTTCCGCCACCGCCGCTGTACCGAATATCGGTAATGTTGCTTGCATCGACCTTCGTCACTCCCGCAGCCACATAAACGTCAGCCAAACCGATTTCCCAGTACTCCTCATTTTGCTCCAGCGCAAGAGGGACGGGGGTCGCCGATGGCTCGCCTGCCTTAACGAGGGCAATGATATCCCGTTTATTCAGCGTATCCAGCCGAACGACGATGCGATGGATTCGTGGGAACTCCGGATGTGCCGGCGGCAGTTCAATCTCCTTGAAGTCATCATTACGATACCAATAGCCCCGCAGCCATGCCTGTCCAGTACTTACCCGGACGGCAAGCCGCTGGGGGTCGGTTTCCAGTACCTTGAGCTCCGCACCAACCCGGGGGAAAATGCCCGTCTGGAAGAACCGGTCAAAGACCTCCGCAAACTCGAGCTGATTGTATTCCCTCACGTCCCCCTCGGTGCTGCCGAAAAAACGATACTGCTCCGTCATGCTATCTTCTCACCTCCGTCTCCAAATTTCTTCGATCTGCTTTTAATACGCTGACCAGATCCGGCCACTCTTTACCGACAACAAGCCTGACCGCTTCTCCCTTATCCGGCGTGAGCTCTTCGACCACACCCACAATTCGGGATTCCGTGCTGCCTACGCCCGGATACCGAGCGTGGACAATATCACCCAGATCGAAATCGACGCCGTATTTAAAGGGCCCCCAGGGCAGGTGCTGGAACTCCATGACGAGCTCCTCGCCATATTCAGCCAAGCGCTCATTTCCGCGCTGCAACAGCTGCTCTGCTGTCTCCAGGTCGCGTGCATCGATAAATACTTCTCGCCGCTTCAGACCTTTGGGCGAACCGTTTGCAACGGAGACCACTAGCCGATCCTGCGCTTCCCCCTTGCCGCCGACAATCGCCACGTTTTTGGAGTCCAGGATACTATGACGGAAAGCCATACTTTCGACATTATCGAATTCCGGAGAGAAGATCACCGGCGGATGCTCGGTCTGGCCTGGCGTCAGGTTGCGGCCGGAGAGAACGTTAAAGGAAAATGAGGTGGACTCCAGGTCAAACAAGGTCTCATATCCGAGTCCGGAAGCAAAGGAGAGGTTCTCAAGCAGTGCGGCAACCGTTTGGAACCGTGCCCGCATCTCTACCGTTTGCCCCCGGGCATAGTTCAACCCAAGCTGCAGGAAGGGTATGACACGGTCCGGATTACTCGGCTCAATGCAGTTCACATTCACGTAATGCCTCATGACCTGTTCCGCGATGCCTCGCTGATCATCGTACCCACTGCCGGTATCCGTCATATGCAATGCCAGACGTTCAAGGAACACCCCGGAGAAGTCCCTGCCTTTCACCGTCCAGGTTTCCGAGAGCTTGCCCTCTTGTGTCAGCGGCAGCTCCCGATGTGCGATGATACCGGCACGCCACTTGCCCCCGCGTTTTACGGCAATGAAGTTATCAGCCTGGAGGTACTGGGTGTTTGTTTTATTTCGGTTAATCTGAAGCTCCCAGGTGTGGGGGTTACGCCAGCGGCGCGTCCACTGCAGATACTCGTAATTGTCGATCTGGGCGAGATAACGCAGTTCCGGATCAAAGATAAGGGCGGGATATTTGTTCACTACTACACCCCCAAGTAACGCGGCTGGTATTCCAGAGTCACAGCGCCAAACTTCGATTCCTCTGTTGCCTGATAAGAAATTTCGTTCTCTCCCGGTACCAGCCCCCAAAATTCGGATTCCGGCGCCACCCAGTGAAACGCATTGGACCTAGTGCCGTCCTCGGCGATCTTTGTCACCGTCTTATTACCGAATGCTGTATTGATCTCAAGCCGGTGCCCTTCTGGGATTTCCTGCACCAGCTTGATCATCTGGCCCGTGGTCTTGTTCTCAAGCACGGGATTCTTCAACGGCCCGAGAAAGGTAATAAACACCGGGGCGTCAAGGTCCCCACGGTTGTTGAGCGTAATGAACTGGCCGACGCGCCCAAAGCTGATTGGGAAGCTGAACGGAAAGGAGATGCCGCCAGTAAAGGAGGCCAGGTTTACCTTTTGAATCCTCGGATCATAAAAAGCCGGATCCGGGCACAGGAAGGAAATCAGAAACTTCTGATAGACCCCGTGCTGTTTATCTGGGAATACCGGTGATTCCTCTGCGATTGCCCGGATCTCCTTGGCCCCGCCGGCATCCTCATACCGGACGATCCCCAGGCCAAGCTTTGGGTTAAGAACCCGCATCAAAGTCCGGCGCCTCTCCTCTAACGTCACTGCTCCGGGCACGATCGATCCCTCGATCGTTATCTCACGAACATCAAGGTTGTTGCCAAGGTAAGTCTGACCGTCTTGGAAAGGTGATTTGTTGAGTTGCACCGTTGTGCGGACTGCCGCAACTCCTTCGAGCTTGGTCAGGAAATATGGGCCGGTACTCTGAAGCACGATACGCTCTTTGTTCGCGTTGGTAAAGGAAATCTTACGCACCGTCTAACCCCCATCCCATCGCAAGCTGCCGGCTTGCCCTCAGGTTCAGCCGAGCCGTTTCAGCCGGCGAAAGAGGCTGCGGAGAGTTGATGGTAATGTTCTGCACAAAGCCACCTGATGAGGACGCTGGCACTGCCGTTCTGCCCGCAGGTGCCGCCATATTCGGCAGATCCACCTTAGGGAAAGCAGCGCTGGCGATGGTCCGTGCAGCACTGGCCACACGGCTCAGTCCGCCCTTCATCCCAAGGGCGAAGCCCTCCGTGGTAAATCCGCCGTATTCCATCATCACCCGGGAAGGCGAGCGGATGCCCAACGCGTCGGTGATGCCGCCTTTTACGGTGCTCGCTACACTGTCGATCGCAGCTTTAACGGACCCGATTGCCGATCGAATACCTTTAATCAGCCCTTCGATGATGTCCTTCCCCCACTGCAGGGCCTCCTCCGGCAGCTTCTTGATATAATCAAAGGCACCGTCCAGACCGTTTCTGACAGCGCTGGTAACCTCATTTACCGTGTTGTTGAAGCCATCGCGCATGGAACGGAACATGTTCTCGGCGTACCCCTTGAGCTTCTCGGGGAGCTCCCCAAACCAGCTCAGAAGTTCATCCCACTTGGTCCGGGTGCTGCTGATCGTCTCCTCCACGAGCTTGGTGACTGACGTTTTGAAGTCCGTCCAGCCCGTACTCGCCTGGTCAATGATATTGACCCACAGCGTAGAGAGGTAAGCTTCCGCCTCGTTCCAACTTTGTATCAGGTCCGTCTTCATCAGTCCCCAGGAAGTAGCCAAACCGCCTTTGAGTGTTTCCAGAGCGCTGGTAAAGACCAGCTGGATGCCTTCCCAAATCAGCCGGAAGGCCGTTCTGAGGTTCTCCCAAATCTGCCCGGCATGAGAGGTCAGTTCAGTAAAATTGAAGGTGACCAGGTCCAGCAGCAAGAGGATGGAACCGAGTGTCACGTTTTTAATGACGGTCCAACTGCCCGAGATAATCGATTCAATGCCGCTGAACACCGACGAAATGCCAGCGCTCATTCCCCCGAAAATCGTCATCACGGTGCCGACGATCTCGGACACAACCGAATTGATGTGAGCAGAAATATTGTTCCAGGTGTCAGTCACACCCGTGTGGATGCCATTGCTCACCGAGGTGGCGACGGACAAAAACGAGTTCCACGAGGATGTGAAGAAGCCGGTAATCCCTGACCACACCTGCTGTGCTTGGCTGGCGATGCCGGCCCATGTCTGGGTAAGATTGCTTGTAATCTGACCCCACACATTACTCGAACTGTTCATAACCCCGTTCCATGCCCCGCTTATACCCTCGACCGAGGGGATGAAATTACCTGTGAGGTCCTGCTGCAGGGTAGTAGTGGTTTGCATCAGTCCCTCAAGCTTGGCCGAGGTGTTATCCGCGGCAGCACCAAGACCTCCTATATCCCCACCGCCGCTGCCCGCAAACCCTCCTGAGTCGGGGAAAGGAGATTCTTCACCTGCTGCGCCGGCTTCCGCTTTCTCGGCCTGCTGCAGGCTGGCAATCTTCTTCTGAAGCTCATCCAGTACACTCATCTGCTTCTGCACCATAGGCTGCAGATCGATGGTTTTACCGACTGCATCGGCAATGCTCTGCTTCTCCGAGTTGATTCCGTTGATCAGGCTATCTGCAAAGGATTGGCCCGCGTTCTGCCAGCTCGGATTGTATTTCTGGAGCAAGTCGACGATTTCCTGATTGTTCTTATCGACCACCAGCTTGCGGGCTTCCAGCTGCAGGTTTTCTTGTGTCGTCAGTTCGTCAAAGTGCTTTTTGACCGCATCCTTTTCCGCTTTGAGCGACTCTTCCACCTGCGAGGCCCGCAGCTTTTCCTGCTCCTTCTTGCTGTCCAGATCGGCCTTCAGCATCTCCTTCTGCTCGGCGGATGCTTCCTTCAGCCCCTCGATTTGTTTCTTCAGGGTTTCCTTCTGGTTGTTCCGCTGCTCGAGTAGCTGCTCCCGTTCATACTTGGCAATGGTGCTGCTCAGTTCTTCCTGCAGGCGAGCCCGTTCCTCGGCTGTCTCGGCTGCCGCGATCTTTTTCTGCAGCTCGGCGAGCCGTGTCTGCTCCTCCTGGGCCTTTAATGCTTTCTCCTCATTGCTTGTCTGACTGTCGATGCTGTCGATCTGGTCCTGAACGGCCTTGACCTTGTTGTAGGTTTCTTCGTCAATGAGCTTCAGCTTCTCAGCGTACTCCTTGTCGTAGACCTTTTGCCGCTCGTCCGAGGCTTTCTTTTCATTCTCAAGTTGCTTGTCCAGCGCCGCGGTTTGGATGCTCTCCATTTCCTCGTACTGCTTGCGCAGAGCTCCGACGATCGCCTCACCGAGCTTGTTCAGCATGCCGATGTTCTTCTCCATCGTCTGCTTGATCCCATCGGCAATACTTTGGGTTTGCTCGAGCACCGAGTCCTGACCTAAGGCCATCCCCTGTACAAGCCCCTCATCAATGAACTGGCCGTATTCCTCCATCACCTTTGATGGAGAACGGATGCCCATGATCCGCCGGAAGGAGCTCGTGATGCCATTGGCCACCGCCGTAATCATGTTGATGACCGGCTGCAGCTTGCTGTTTATTCCCGCCATCAGGCCGGTCATGATGAACTGGCCGTATGTGGTGACGGTGCTAACGAGATTGCTGAAATACGATGAAAGCCAGGAGCCGAGTCCCGAGAAGAACGACTTGATCTGATCCCAGTTCTTCACGACCAGGTAGGCACCCGCAGCCAAGGCCGCTATCGATGCAATCGTAATGCCGATCGGGCCGGTGAGTAATCCCATTACCCCACCGGCGGCTGCTATCTTTAAAGAAACTGCAGAGAAGGCGCCAATGAGGGTTGTAACAGCTCCCACCATTTGAGCAACGATCATCACGACAGGCCCGGCTGCCGCGGCGATTGCTCCGAGCACAAGCGTCAGCTTCTGGCCATCCGGCGAAAGGTTGGAGAACCACTGCGTCAGGGACTGCACCGCCGCGCTTACCTGCGGAAGGATCTCCTCAGCCAAGCCGATCATCATCTCCCCGAGGGGCTGCAGGGCTGTCTGGAACTCCCTCCACACCTTGGTTGCCCTGACCCCGAGGTTATCCCTCAGGGCATCCCCTGCACGTTGGGTCGCCCCTTGAAATCCCGTTACGGATCCGATTCCTGTGGCCATGGAAGTGACGACTTTTGCCTCGAGGTCCTCCCATTGCGTGCCAAAAAGCGCAACACCGATTGCGTTGCGCGTTAAGGGGTCCTGCAGCCCGGCCAAAGCCACGGTGACAGCTTGGAATGCCACCTTCCCTGTCTCTCCGCCAGCGGCGAACTTGGCGCTCATTTCATCCGCATTAAACCCTAAAGCAGAGAATGCCTGAGAGGTCAGCTCACTTCCATCCTTCGCTCGGATGTTGAATTCTTTCAGCGCGTCACCGACTTTATCGAGGTTGAAAGCTCCGGTTTCTGCTCCTTTGATCAGGATACCGAGCATGTCTTCAGCACCGATGCCCATTGCCCTAAACTGCGGAGCATATTCGCGCATCGTATCCAGCAGCTCGTCGCTAAAGTTTCCGCCTTTTTGGAAGCCAACAGTGATCAGGTCCATCGCCGTGGAGCCATCGATCCCAAAGTTTTTCATCAGTACTGAGGCGGTGCGAGTGGTTTCATTGACCTCGGCGCCAAAGGCGTCCCTCAATGTAAAAGCATCCTTTGTGACCTTCTCGAGGCTGCCGTCATCAAGTCCCTGCATGTTCTGCTTTACGGTGATGAGGCCCTGAGTCACATCCTCCATGCTTTCCCCGAAGGCATCTTTCCACAAGTTTTGGGTTGTCGCACTGAGCTTATCGGCCTCCTCAGCCGTCAGACCCAGGCTCGCCTGCATCTTTCCTGCGCTCTTGTCTACATCGGACGCTGCGCCGATCGCCCCGATACCTATGCCGGCGAGTGCCGTAGTCAGCGTGGCACTGAGCATGCCGCCAATGCCGGACAGCTGATCTCCGAGCGCCTGAAACCGATCCCTGATATCGTTGAGCGTGCCCGCCAGTTTGTTCCAGCGGTTATTCTGCTTCTCGATCTCCTCATTAACCGATTCGAGCTTCTTCTCAGTCTTCGCCAGCTCTTCCTTAGCCTTGTTGAGTTTGATCTCAAGCTCCTGGGTGGCTTTCGCGTCCTTTCCCTTGCTTTCCGCCGCCTTCTCATAAGCCTTCTGCAGTGCGTCGACCTTCTGCTGCTGCAGGCTCATCTGCTTGGACAGCGCATCGGACTGCAGCTTCAGTCCTTCCGCGCTGTTCCCAAAATCCCCGAGCTTAGCGCTAGCCGCCGCGAACTCGCTTTGGATCAGGCGCAGCTGCCGGTTGATGTTACTTATGCCGTTTTGGAAGCCTGAGCCGTCCATGCCGACCTTAACGACCACACTGCCGGCTTCTTCCTCTGCCATATTGTTTCCTCACCTCCTCTCGGCTAGAAGATGTGATCGATGTAAACCATAGGGGCTTCTTTCGGCTTCACCCTGTAGGATAGCAGCTCGAAATAATGGATAATGTCCATATTGTCGATCGATTCGAGGGTCCATCCGCTATCCAAGAGGGAGATGTAAATCTCTTTAATCGTGTCGGTGGGGTCTGTGTCCCCTTCTATGCGTTTGGGTCGCTCAGCGGCTCTAATGCTTTGGCTGCCTTACCCGTGACTTGATAAATGCAGTCCATAACCGACTGCAGTAGCTTATCGGCCTCGATGCCGTCATAGAATTCATCCACCGTGAACTGCTTTTCGAAAAGCTCCACGACAAATTCAACCAAGGTATCTAACGCTTCAAGCGTTACGTTATTAAAATTTGTGTTTTTGGAAATTTCCAGTGTTTTACGCAGCATGCGGCCGCTCACAAATGAAACGGTGAAAGTTTTTGGCTTTCCATTGATCCGCAGAACGAGTTTCATGTATGTGCCCCCTCAATTAAATTAGGGGCGCCTACGCGCCCCACTTATCGATGGATTAGTTCGAATATGATTTAAGGTATTCCCATGTAGAGGCGTTCTCACCGCCCGCGTACAGTCCGACTCCCGTATTATCACCATACTTGGCCTGTTCTGCCGCTGTCAGGGTATAGTTGATTGCCTGGTTGTCATCTACAAAGACTTTGACGTTGTTCGCTGCGCAAACAATCTTCACGATATTTGACCCCGTCGTGTTGATCTTTACTGGGCCTGCGGCGATCTGCGTATTGGCTCCCGTCGATTCGTGCTTCTTAAACATCTTGATTTCTTCTCCGGCATTGCCCGCCTGATCAAACCGAACCCACATATACTCCGTTCCATCTTTTGCCCGAAAAACCACACCGGCTTTACCTCCGGCAGGGTAGATCTGAGCTTCAGTTGTATAGTCCCCACCGGTCGCGGAAGTGGACATGATAATCCGGTCCCCCGTCGTTCCCGAATATTTCATCCGGTTACCCGAAATCACCCAGTTATCCGGGGTTACTGCGGTTGCGGTGTTGGTAGCCTGTCCACTTTCTGCGACTTGCCCATTTGCGGATCCATCGGCCCCGGTAAAGGTATTTTCATAATAAGTCGTTACCGTTGTACCACCGCCGCCCGTTGGCGCCGCATCGGTCGTTACCGTCAGAGCCTCTGACGCTGCAGATACATTCCCCGCTGCATCCTTAGCTTTGACGGAAAGCGTATAGTTCGTTTCCGGAGTCAGTCCTGGAATGGTCGCTGAAGTGCCTGTGACGTTTACAGGACTTGGTCCGCCCGTCACAATATAGCCCGTTACACCCACTGCATCGGAAGACGCTGTCCAAGCAATCGTAACGCTGTTATGAGTTTTGCTCGTCAGCGTTGGTTTCCCTGGTACTGTTGGTGCCGTTGTGTCAGCCGGCGGGGAAACGATCGACAAATCGATGGTCTCAAAGAACCCATATCCGCACAGCGCCACTTTGGCCGCTCCCTGGGCATTTAAATGAACACCATCCGACTGCATATATTTCGGGATGCTCGCATTGTTGATGCCGCAATTGTATAGATCCCAAACCGGGATGTCGTGCTTTTGCCCGATTGCCAAAATCATATTGTTGTAATCGATCAGGCTCAGTTTCAGATCGTTCAATGTTGTACCGGTGATTGGCTTTCCCGTTCCATCGTCTCCACCATTGCGCTGCAGTGATGTAATCAGGACGATCTTTGCTCCGGGCATGTTCGTTTTAATATAAACGATGCCCAGGTTGATTGCGCCCGCAAAAGTGGTGTTTACCATGTCATCCACGTTGCCCCGCGGGATATTTAACCGGTTGTCGTTTCCACCACCGTACATCGCGTAGAGCTTTGCCGTTTTCGGAAGCAGCGCCCTGTTCGAGTAGATCGTATCGTCGGGACCGGTGCCTTTATAACCCCACGGTTTGCCGGGATACCCATAGATTCGGTTAACCATCCCGTTCAATTTGGCAAGCTGCGTTTGAAACTTTTGCAGGTCCGTCAATCCCTGTCCCTCGATGATGGAGTTGCCCCACCAAACCACTTCAATACCTTCGTAACTTCGGGGAAGAGATCCGTTTCCCGAGCCTCCCCCTGGACTCGCGTTCGTACCCGGCCAAGGCTTAAAGCGCGACATATGAGATCCCCTCTCCGGCTACGGAAGCGTCAATCCAAAGCATACTCGCGTTGCTTACCGGCAGCGTGATCGCGTCTTTCTTATCCAGTTCGGCGGCGAAGGAGCTTGCCGAGACGGTTTCGGAGCCAACATAGATCGTGCCTATGTTGTTTTTCCTTGCGATAACCGTGACTTCCCGGCATGGAATGTTTGGCAGTTGTACTCGCACTCCCGGAGCAGAGACCGAAAGGACCCCATCTTTAATCGCCGAGCTTCCCTTCACGTTGACGTCCGAAGCTCCATTCGCTCCATGAAGGGGCTCATACGAATCGGTTACAGGGTTGAAGTACTGAGGCGCAGGCAGCTGAGCCCCGTCACGATACAATGATTTGCTGTGTGCTGGCATAATCGATCCACCATCCTTTTCTCTTATTGAAAGACAACTTGGTTCGCCGAAACAAATACCGGCAACGTTGGATTTTCCGAATCTCCGGCTTCAAATACTTTGTTGAACCAGGTATCGCCCAGGGTAAAGCCTGGCTCATCTTCATCGCCGGTTACTTCCCACCATCCATCAAACTCCCGTTTGACGAAGACGCCGCTGATCACTGGAGTCTGGAATTCAGGCTTGTCTCCTTGCGTCTTATATTCCTCGGCCGGCAGGCTAAAACGTCCTTTGAACAGCCATTTATACCGAAACTTCCCGTTCGATTTGATCGAACGGAAGCCGATGGCAACATACGGAGCCGTGTCCGTATCCTTACTTACCATAATGCCATTGACCACGGTCCGCCCGAGAAGATCCGCCAGCTGCTGCAATGTCAGATCTTTTACATTGAGCTCAACGGCAATCTCCCCCAAGGCCGTTGCTGTTTCTGCCGCGCCGTCATCAGCATAGAGCGTTTCGGTTGTCGAGCTCGGTGTGACTTTCGCGCTGATGGCACCAGCAATCTTCTGCGGTGCTGCGTACATTGCCCCTGAACTGTTGTCACTGAGCAGTTTGGCATAATGCAGGTCTCTTAGACCTATGCGTACTCCAGCCATGGATTAAACCTCCTCCCTTCGTGTTGTGTATCTCATTGCTTTGTGAAAGATTCCTGTGTCATTCTCGTAGAGGTCAGCGGAGCCCGAGCGAGAAAAGCCAATATTCTTCATGACCGCATCTACCCGATCCGCTATGGCTGACGTATTGGTTTTATTCCATACGTCAACTTGAATGACAATCTGGCTGGAGATCGCAGAATCATCGGCATAGCTGTCGTCAACGTTACTGACCTCGAAAAACGTGATCCGCGGAAACTTGCCCGGCTCTGGTGCAACAAGCTGGTATACCCGGGGGCCCCCGAGTAACAAAAGAAGCTCCTCGTCCTCTCGAAGAGATTCCAATACTTCTGGTTTGACGTTGATCATAAGCCCAGTCCATCCTTGATCGCCTGCTTCATCTTTTCAATCACTTCCCCCTGCTTCTCGGCCGCAACAGGGCCCAAAAACGGACGTGCAGCCATCTTACTGGTTCCCCACTCGAGGAATTTACCGTAGAAAAACTCGGAGTTATCCCCTTTTTGCGGACCGACCAGCACATATTTCATGCCCTGGCTGGTCTTGATCTTGCTGATCTTGATGTTATCCGCCAAATGGGGAGCATCATTACTCCGCGGAGCCCGCTCGCTTGCAGCACTCCGAATGACTTCGCCGCCAGCCTGCAGTGCTGCTCTTTCGATGGCTGCACCCTTCCGGCCCATCTCCTGCAGCCGTTTCACCAGCTCATCCATGCCCTCCAGCTTCATCTCCGCCATGTTCCTGCACCTCCAAACACATCAGGTGAAGCTCCCTATGGGCTTCATCGGGATCAAGGATCGCGTTGATGTTATAGAGCTTGCCGGCATATTGCACCCGCATCTCACTCGTTATGCCTGTACGGTACCGAATTTCCACCCTTAAGGTGTTCTCCTGGTTGATGGCTGCGGCCTGGAAATACTCCCGTCCCCTAAGGGGCTTTACCGCTGCCCACAAGCAAATGATTGGGGCCCAGGTGATCACTGGTATCCCTTCATTGTCTTCTCCCCGTACCGGCTGCAGGATGTGGATGCGGCGATTATACTTGGCCGGATTCATCGGTCACCGTTGTTCCGGTCTGCCCCTCTGGCTGTGCAGGCGGATTGGGAGCAGCAGCCGGGGCTTCCAGGAATCCAAGCTCAACGAGGTACCCTGCCCGGTCCTGATCCTTTGTTTTGTACTCATCACCAACCGGATAATATCGCTGATCACGGTCGATAAACTCCACCAAGACCCTATATACCATCTCCACAGGTGCCTTCGAGGAGGTTTTCTGGCTCGCTCCCGCCATGCTTTGGCTCACCTACCCTTAATTGATTTATCAAGCTTTCTAGCGCTTTTTCCAGAGCTGCATTACCGTCCCGGTCATAGTTCAAGGCTACTTGGATCATGACGGCGAGTTTGTACCTTGCACTTGATGACTCGGGAACCCCAGCATCCTTCAGGTATTCCTTGGCCGAGTGAACCAAAAGAGCGAGAAATCCATCGTTCTCGCTCCCATCTACCCGCAGGTACGTTTTCAGTTCATCAAGGTCCAGGCTCAGCATAGAGCATCACCCTTTTCTATGGAGTTGCAACTACCTTGGCAATCCGAAAGGCCGATTTCAGCAGGATTTGGTGGTCCAGCCAGCCGGTCAGAACAAAGAGGTACTCGCCTTTGTCCACATTTTTGTCTGTGTCGTAAACGGGATCTCCGTCATAGTTCAGCTGGGCATAGGAGAAGTCGCCAACAATCGGCATCGTGGCATCATCACTAAACTCAACCGGCTTTCCAAGAACCTGCTCTGGTGGTGCACTATACAGCGTTGCGTTGCCGTTAGCCAGCGTCTCCACAATGTCCAGATAATCAGAGTACTTCATGAGTACCTTAGCGTTCTCCCGGTAATCCTCATGGAGATCCGCAATCGCTGCTTTAATCGCCTTGTACTTATCCGCGCCTGGTACCTGCTTAATCGCATTTTGCGTAGAGTAGAAGCTCATATGCTCCTCCCCCGCCTTCGGGGTGGTAGCTAGTGCCACTTTCTTTTCCTTCGCTGCAAGGCCGGACCGCAGTGCGTTCTCTACGTAGGTTGTGAGTTCCACGTCGGATCCATGAAGAACAGTGTCCGAGATCCGTGCCTTGACCTTGTACTTGTGACGTCCGAACGCAACCTTGTCACCGGTCAACTCGATTTCCTTCGCGGTTTCCTCATCGCCAATAAAGCCGTCATCATCCAGCTCATATGCGATTTTAGGGACCTCCAAACCCTTGATTTTTGTAGTAGGGCTCATGCTGCGAAGAGGATTTTTAGCTAGGGGTTCCGTGATCAGCTGGTTGCTCATGTTCGTCGGCAGGAACTTTTCTCCGCCGGTTGCTGTAGGCTGCTTGATCGCTCCCAGCAGGTTACGGGACTCATCGGATACCTGCCCTCTTAGAATTTCTGCCCGGATGAGCTCCGCTTTGGCCGCAATCATGCGCTTTTCGTCCGTATCCGCATGTAAAACCGGGTTTGCGCGCTTCTGCTGCTCGAGGTTTCGCTGGCTTTCCTGCTCCCTTTCTTCGATCCGTGCTTTAATGGCATCAAAGCGTTTCTTGAGCTCTCTTTGGCGGACCTCCATCTGTTCAATTTCTTCCACTCGCGCCGCCGGATTCGTCAGGGCCTCATCAATTTTATTGGTGATGGAACGAAGCTCCGTTCCCATGTCGTTCAAGGTTTCCTTGAGTTGAAAAATCGTTGTTTCTCCTGGCATTTTATGCCCTCCCATACCTTAAAGTGGTCTCAATATCAAGCAAAAGGGCCTCATTTTTGCGTTTTAGGGCCCGAATTTGCTCCTCAGATAAGCCTTTTGGCACCGAGAATCGCTGCGAATCCGGTACTTCCAAGGCAGTTTTGTGCTGGCCTTGACGATCCAAGCTCCGTACTTCCGCGGTAGTGGACGAGTACGCCGGAATAGGCGTAAGGGTGATTTCCTGAAGCTCCACTTTTTTGATGGTTCGAAACCAGTCGTCATCCCGCTGCTCCCACTCCTGATCAACGATACGAAATCCAAAGCTGCAGCCTTTGATCAGGCCGCTCCGCACATCCTCCTTCATGTCCTGTCCGAGGCTCGAATTGTTCGGTAAAAGCTCAAAATACAGCCCATTTTCATGGCTTTCGAGAGTTAAATTGGCCCCTGAACGGCCCAAAATGAGGTTCCAATCATGGTTTTTCAAGGCGAATATGTCGTGTCCGTCGGCCAGCGTATCATCAAAAGCCCCCTTGGCGATCCGTTCATAGAAGCGATCCCCCCACCAATCCCTCAGCTCGGTGAACTCCTCATAAACGGCAGCATAGCCTGTGATCTTGGTACCTGTGCCGCTCTCGTCTCCGAGCGCCCTTGTCTCCAGCTTGGTGAGTTTCAGCGTACGGACTTCATTCTGGTTCGGATCCGGTGTCGTTGTCGGCTTCTGATTCATCTTGCTCATTCACCTCCTTTCCTGGTGCGATGGACCGGTCTGGACTGTCAATCGGGGCCAAATCCCTGCTCATATACAGCTTGTCGCCCCCTTTTTCGGGCGGCAGTTCCTCGTAAGCACGGACTTCATTGGGTGTAAACCACCCCGAACGGACCCCTTTAAAATAAAAATCTCCGCGCGTCTTAATGTCGCCACGGAGCAGTCCATTCATATTGAATTTGATTACCGTCCCCGCGGACCGCTCCTTTGTGGTAAGCAGCTTTCGGCTGAACTCCTGCTCGTACATCCGCACAATCGGAAGCAGTGTGTTCTGGACGTACTCCAGGGCCTGCTGCTCCATGCTGGAAAAGGAGGTTTGCGAGAAATCCCCGAGCATGTGAGGCGGCATGTTGTACACTGCGGCCACCCGAGAGCGCGTGATTCGCTCCACTTCGAATACCTTCAGGTCAATGATGTCCTGCTTCAGTTCCTTTAAATCCTGGCCGGAATCAATGACGATCACGCCGCTGCCGTTTTTGGAGTAAAAGTCTGCGAAGTTCTGGAGCATCGCCTTCTTCTTCTCGTCGCTCAAGGAGCCGTTAAGCTTTAGAATAAACGAAGCCTTGATCCCGCTCTCCATTTGGCTGAGGCTGAACTGCTTTACCTGCGTGTCATAGTTGATCGTGTTTCGAAGTACATCCAGCGGCGAAATCCCTTCATATCCCACGGTGTGGAAGTGCTTGACGTGAATCATATCCATGTTATGGATATAGTAAGTCCCGTCATCCCCCTGAACCTCATACCAGAGCTCTTTCGTGCTGCTCTCCTGAACCGGCTTCACCTTCCTGGGATTAAGCAACCACAGTGCTTGGACTTGGTATTTGGCGTCCCTCTCAATTAACGCATATCCGTTGCCACTCGTATCCCGGAAAGCTTCCAGAGTCCGGATAAAATCAAAGCTTGTCATATTTGGGTTCGGCCCATATTCGAGCAGCTGCGCAATAGGCGAGCCGCTAACCTGCTTATATCCGCGGAAGACCTTTAGCGGCAGGCTGGCCATGGAGTTTGAGAGCCGCGATACCGCCGAAAAGATCGTCTCATTCGAGGCATCAAGTTGGCCGGACCGTGCAAACATGTTGTACGGTTCAAACCATTTTTGAAACCCGCCTAGATTTCGATTCGCTCTGGTCTCTAGCCTTGCACCCAGGCCGAACCAAGAAATGACCCGTTGTAGAATCCCCATCTTCCCCCTCCTTTCCCCTAGATTGCTTCGGCTCAGAATGTCCAGACTTCCACATCCCCGCTGTCTGGAGGAGCCACCCGAGCACGCACGAAACCATTGATCACTGCTGCTATGGGGTCAATCCGGTTGGTGGACTTAGCTTTGTCCAGCAGCAGATTCTCCTTGTCATCCGACTTGGTCACGGCATTCCCGAGCGCCCAGGTAAGTACCGGGTCATCCTCATGAATGATACGCTTCTGCAGTACGAGCTCTCTGAAGTCCTTAATCGGCTCCGAGAGCGTCTGTACCCCCTGCCGGATCTCGACGATTTCATATCCATGTGCGGCCATATTCTGAGCAAACTGTGTTGCCGCATAACGGTCGTAGCATATTTCTCTCATCACCCAGCCCCGGCGTTCTTCTTCCTCCAGCAAATAGTTCTCGATCACCGATTGGTCGACCACAGCACCCGGGATCACCGTAAGCCAGCCTTTGCGAATCCAAAGATCATACGGAACCCGGTCCGTCTTTTTCTTCTGCTCAAGTGTCTCCTCGGGAATAAAGGAGTGCTGGCCAACGTAAAAACTTCCCGTTGTCAAAGGAACCACGAAACCAACCGAGGATAGGTCAATTTTCATGGACATATCCACGCCGGCAAAACAGGTAAAGCCTCTTACTTCAGGCAGCTGTAGCTCGGGATCCGATTTCCTGCGCTTCAAAATACCGCAGGCAGCCCATTTCTCCATGTTCATGTACTGCTTTTTCGGATGACTCATCCAGACGTTCATGTTCTTGGTCATGAAGTCTTCCATCATCTCGGGTTTCTCGAGCGCTTCTTTCTGCCGCGACCGCATCTTCTGAATGCCCTCAGGATACGAGCACGCAATGGGATTGGCTTTCACCCAAACAGACTCATCCTTGATGTCGTCGATCAGGTTCCCATCATCATCCTTATCCAGCTCGTTCACCATCGCGAAATAGGAATCGACCTCGGTCGGGTCATCCGGATTGAGCAGCCGGGAAACGAATTGGTATTCCGTCCGGTAACATGGGCTGTTGAGATTCGTGCCGGCTGTGGTGATGATAAAGATCAATGGCTGCGCCCGGGCAATCATACCGGAGTCAATAACGTTCACCATTTCATCAGTCTCATGAGCGTGGTATTCATCGATGATGCCGCATTGCGGGTTAAGGCCGTCGCCTTTCTTCTTATCCTCCTGGCTCAGCGGCTTGATGATGGAGTTGCTCTTCAGATGCCGGATAATACCGTAGGATGTTTTGAACTTGCCTTTCAGCTCCGGGCACTGCTTGATCATGTAATCCGCTTCGCTCCAGACGATCTTGGCCTGCTCCCGCTTCGTTGCAGCGCAATAGACTTCGGCCATCGACTCCCCGAATGCTGAAGCCTCATAAGAGGCAACACATGAGTTGCTCTGAGACTTGGCATTCTTGCGGGCTACCTGCCAGTATGCCTTATTGAACCGCCGGTACCCGGTGTCCATGTGGATCCAGCCGTAGATGTTGCCAAATATGAAGTACTGGATTTCATGAGGCTCAATACGCTGCCCCTTCAATACGCCTTTCGTGTGGCGGAAGAGATTCATCCATAAAAAAAAGCGCATTGCGCGCTCTTCATCAAAGATAAAGGGAAACTCCTCCGTGCCCTCTCGCTCAATATCCCGGAGGAAACGCATGCACGCCCACTTGTGCTTCTGGCATGCAATCACTTTGCCATTGATTACATCCTGGCTGTAATCGATAAGAAACTGCTTCAGCATTATACATCACCGAACGTCCTCGTAAACTCGTCTTCCTCCTCTGGCTGTCCACGCGGAGGCATGGCGATCTTAGCCCTCGAGGCCGGCGTAAGCCCAAACTCGACAGCCAGGGATCGCATCTGCTCATGCATCTGCTTCTTTTTGGCCAGAAGAGGATGTGCCACTTCGTTAGTCACTCCTGATTTGTTGGTATGCTCAACCATGAATCCATCGTTCTTAATGATCTTGGAGATCTCAATGTAATCTGCATAGGCATCGCAATACAAAGCTAGAGCATTGATGTCCACATTCGTAAGCAGATCAATCTCTTTGAGTTCCTTTGCGATCCGGCGGAACTCCTTTTTGGCTGTGTCACATAACCAGGCCGGTGGATTGGTACGGTTTGTACTCGGCTGTAGCTTCTTCTCCCTCTCCTGCCGCAGCTCGATCTCTTCCTTGGTCAGGTGCTTCTTCCCTTTGATCAGAAGTAAATTAACGGGCATTGCCTTTCTTCCAGCCATACATAACTCACCTCCTTTCCCTACAATTTGGGTATCATCGTTGCGTCGTTCTTACGATTAACTGCTTTCCCCCCTTGTGCTCAAAAAGGGAATTTTTTTCGCACGCGAGGCCCCGTCGGTCCGGAAGGGGCTTCAAGACAACTGTTAAAGTAGGGGGGAGTCCTTTTTTGACTCTGGGCAAATAAAAAAGCCGCTCATTTGAGCGACAATACTTATATTTTAGATACGGATTTGTTCTGTAATTGACATGTATAACTCATGAGCAATTTGACGCGTGAAAGATAACTCAGGCCCTTTAAATTCGGATGGGGGTTCAACATCATGGAATTCCCAACCAAATCCATTCTGTCTGGACAACTCATAGTACTTTTCGTTTAGACCAGGATCTACATGAGCACCGCCATCGGTATTTGCTACGTTTCTAATTATACTTTCTCTAGTAAACAACAAACCCTGGGGTTTATTTATTAGTACAGGTTGATTCCACCATTCTTGGAAGTCCAGCTTTGCTACTGGACTCACCAACCTTGGATAGTAAGTAAACTCCCCATTCTCGAACCCCGATGACAGACCCACAAAGATAATGGCGTTATCTGTATCTTTGTTCTCAAGCACAGAATAGTATTTTATTTTATCCTTCTGGTCTAGTTGTTTTAATAGAGATTGCGAACTTGTTTTATTATCATGCAGTAATACACGAATTGTTGTAGCCAATCTCTTAGCTTCACCTAAGAAACCTTTATCAAATGCCTCTGAGGATGCTTTAATGAAATATAACTGTTCTTCTAAGTGATGAAGCAACTCTTTCTCAGTTTGGGGTGTTTTTTTGTTAATATTAATCACTCCCTTAGAATGACCTAAACTTGGTACATAACTAAATACCTTCTCATCCCCTTCAAATCCTTTATCTACATTCTAAAGATTTGTTAACCAAAAGATCCGTTGATTTTCTACTCATCCTAATTATGAACTTTGTTATGACACGCATCGCAGAGACTAATCAGATTATCGAGATCCAACCGCACTTCCCAATCCTTACGAACCTCTTGGATGTGGTGAACCATTACTGCCGGCGTTAGTCGCTGTTCCTGCAGGCAGTGCTGGCATAAGTGGTTGTCTCGGCTCAGAACAGCTTGCCTCGTTGATAACCAAGAGGAGGACTTGTAAAAGGAAACGAGCTTGGGATCCCTCGCCTTATCGTACAGTCTGACGGTTTGTTGTTGGTGAGTCTGGCAGTAATTTCCTGCAGTCAACTCACTGCATAGAGGGAAATTACATGGACGCATAGGTTTCCTCGTCATTTACTCCCTCCAAAAAATCTAATAAATTCCAGTTATCATATAAACAAAGCAATCCCTACTAAAAATAATGCAAAAAGGAGTGCTTAATCGCACTCCATAATTGAGATTATTTTTTTTCTTGAGAAAAAGTAAAGTACAATCCAATTCCGAGGAAGATGCCACCCAACATACGATAAGCAGCAGCATAGGTTTCTAATCTTCTTAAAGTCTCGTCTTTATCAGCAACGCCCCCCATTTTATGAACAAAGTTATCAGCTCCAATACTGGCTAATTGGGGACTCATTATCACTAACAAGAATCCTACAATTGAAAGAATCCAAAACACCTTATTTCTATCAGGCATAATCAAATCGCTCCTTACTTATTTTTACAATATTGTATTTATATTAAATAGTTTCCTAAATTTACCTTTAGAAATCTATTTGTTTTTCCATATTATGCTATTATAGCACATGTAAGGAAAATAATAGAAAAAGGTTGTGTTATCTTTTGAAAAAAAAGCTTGCAGGTTTGATGCTTACTCTTTCCCTTTCCTTTAGTGCTCTCGCAGTTCCAGCAAGCGCAAAGGGTGGGGAAATTCCAAGATTTCCTTCCCAGGGTGTTGAAACCATTAAGGCTACCCCAGAAAATGAAAATGATCTTATTAAAAAATTCAATTTGAAAAAACCTTCGCCTAATGCTCAACTTAAATCTATCAGGATTATGCCCGCCACGGTTACACCACCCACAAAGAGTGGAATTTCTCCTAATTTTCAGATTAATGGTTATATATTCGAAGAGACAGGTAGGGGAACATTAACTGGTAGTGATGTTATTGCTGAAACAAGATATTTTTGCTCTAAGGTACCATCATGTAAAGGTGAATCCCAGTTACAGGCTAATAGTAGCGTAGCGCATCAATTTAGCTCTACTGTAGAGGCGGCACTTACACCGATTATTTCAGCTGCTGTAGGATATTCCGTCACTGGATCAACTGGTATGTCTGCTACCCTAGTAGTTCAAGAGGAATCAATCCCAACGAATAAAACATGGATCGTACAAGGATATGCTGTTCATAACTATATCACTTTTAACTTTTACAAAGAATTTATTGGATTCAAAACGAAACTCGGAAGCGGAACTACAACAAAGCCGATTGCAAACAGAATTGCAGCAGTAGATTGGATTCAATAATAATCAATAATATATCTAGTTCCTCCGCTATCTTATATCAGGATAAATTCTTGTGTCTAAAGGCAAATGAGCGTAGCAGCTCCTTTGCCTTTTTCCTGCTATTAACTTTCCTAGAAGCTGAGCTTACTTCCCACAACCATATGTAAAATACTCTCCATTGTTTATACATAGGGCATTTCACCCACCCTCATATCACACCCTCGACGACTGGCGTCTAAGGATCGAAGTCCCACAGCATGACCGAGTGCCTACAATGATAAGGGTACAGTAGACATCACCCGAGCCCACCTCGGCTCCCTGGTTCTACTGTACCCTTCATGCGCAGACATCTTCTGGTCAATACTTGGACTGTAAATGGACAATTTCTTCACTCCAGATATAGTAGCGTGTTTGCAACAGACTCGATCCCTTCAATGATTTTGCGGTCGATGGTTTTATCACAGCACTCCCATGACTCAAAGCGCAGGATTGTGGCAGCTCGGGAATTTCCTTTTAGGAATCGGTATTCGATCACCTTACGGACATCGTCGTGTATGATTTGAGCCACTGCCCTTTCCAGGAGGCTGGTGAACTTAATCAGATTTGTTTGGATCTCCTTCAATTCGTCTGTTTGAGGCGGATTACGTTCAAACATTTCTACCCGGCGTTTCTTTTCTTTATATTGGCTGAGGTAAGCTTTTGTGCGTATAATATCAGCTTTAGACGCCTTGGGAAACAATTCCTCCATCTTAAACAATATCGACATCCCCGCACCCCTCACCGTATGGTATACTGTGGTTGTGCGATTTACTCGTTCATAGCCCCGCCGATCCCCCTAGATCGACGGGGCCTTTTGTTAATTCGCGATGAATCCCAGCTGCGACAATTCCTGCTTTTCTACCTCAGTCCAACCGCTGACTGAAGCTGGACTTACACCCGTGATCCTCCGAAATACTGTCTGCAGCACCATGATGGATTGGCTATTGTATTTGGCGACGTAATTTCCTGTGGGGTGTTTGTAATATGAAATGATATGCATCTTCGGCCTCCATGAATTAAGTATGAATAAATACTGCTTTGACCATATTGATAAATGAGACCAGTACATCCGACTTGTTTTATGGCCACTCATGGGGTATTTCATCATAAGGAGTAGGAGCAACTATGACACTGGATAAAGCAACTTTATTTGCTTATATCTCCTTAGCAATTTTTATCTTGGCCCTACTCTTGATGCCAAAGCGTTTAAACAGAAAAGAAATATATACAACTTGGTTTGTGATGGCTTGCCTTACTCTAAATACAGATTTAATCTTCGGCCTAATCCTAGACCTCTATGACTTCATTTATCCCGATATAACCCTGAGTGATTTAATTCTTCAGGCTGCTCTCCCACCCGCAGCAGGCATATTAGCACTAAATTTTCAACCCCAAAAAAACTCACAGTTTCTTGTTTTATCTTATACTCGTAGTCTGCTGTTCTCTTTTATTTGAGTGGATATCCGTTCTCTTTGGATATCTTATCTACAAGGGTTGGAGAATGTGGTATTCGATTCCCTTTTATGCTCTGGGGTTACTTTATTTAAGGTGGCACTTACAATTTCTCAGGAGACCAAATTAGGAAGAGTTCTCTTTTTGTCCCTTAGTACGCGGGTGGCATTCCATAATTCATGCTCAGCGGTGGCCTGCATCTTCTGCGAAGCTTACGGGGATTCATTTTCTCAGCACCTCCTCGTCAAACAGATCCTGGATTCGCCCGATCTCTTCGTTTTTAAATGGACCGTAAAACGTCCCGTGAATAACAACGATGAATTCCTTCTCGTCCTGCAGAACTCCGATTTTATTTGCAAGGTTGATCATCAACCGGTTCCTCCTGGTACCCACTAACTGACTCAAGCCAATCATATACGTCTGGGCTGACTGACGTACACGGGGACCGAAGTCCTGTAACGCATGCTCGATACCGGCAAGTCGCTTGATCTCCTCAGCCTGCCTTTGGATCGTGTCTACCAGAAACTTCAGGTCTGAGACCTTGATCTAGCTGCAGCGTGAGTCCCTGGGATATAATCGACTGCATTCCTCCTGTATCTCCTTAATCTGATTGTTAGTCATGAGAACCCCCTTATTGGATATATCTTGCAGGGAGAGATCGCTTATGCATTTGGCTTATGCCATTATAATTATCCTTGCTGCATGGCGTTGGGGTGATTGGAAAAACTGGAAACTGTACCATCCCTCCATGCTATATATCACAGCCGGAAGCTACCTTTATGAGTACCTCACAAAGGACCAGACAATGTGGAAATTCCACCCTGATTACCTATACAACCAAACTGTCACAGTTGTGGTATATGCCATTGTAACTATGCCTCTTTCAGTCCTCATATTTCTTTCAAGATATCCCAAAGCACTTGGTAAGAAAGTCTTCCACTACGGGATTTGGATTGGTATTTACATAATTGGTGAATGGTTTCTTCTCAGAATGGGCAGGATCTCGTACCAACACAGTTGGAGTCTTTGGTATTCACTCTTATTCGATATCATGATGTTTCCAATGATTCGATTGCATCATAAACGACCTTTGGTAGCCTACGGGCTCTCAATACCTATTGTCGTTTCACTAATCTATTTGTTCCATATACAACTTGAATAGTAGGGGAGGCACAAATTGCCTCCTCCTTAAGCGATGCAGATCATAACACTGTTAATGCGCTCCATCTCATCTGCAGTGACTGACGTTACGATAAACGCTCGCCATTTTTAAGCAGCCCCCTTCTGCTTCAGTTTCTCTGCCACCCTATTTTTATACTTTCCCCAAGCCTTTTGTAGTTGGTTGGAGCTAAGCCCATATTTCGAGGCTATATCCATCCAGCTACTTTGCGTCTCAACCTTTTCGATATAGAGTGATGGGTCAAACTCGACATCATCGAATCGCGGTTGCTCTTTCAGAATGTGTTCTTCGACTTCTTCCTTGCTTGGTTCCGATCCAGATTCATCTGTACCCTCAGCTTCGTCTTTTCCCTCTGCGTGACCGCCGCCATCAGCAGCATGTCCACCCTCGGCAGGAATATTTCCGTCTTCAAAGCTCACTTCAAGATCAGGATTTGGCGCCGCCTGAGCTTCCTGCGAACCCTGCTGTTGATGTTGTTGATCAAAGAGTACTACCTGGTCTTCATCTTTTACCGACTGTTTAACATCTGAATTGCCCACCGACGCCAGTAGTTCTTTTGACGAAGCAGATGATTCAAGATAATCGGATATGCTCATCTGCATGTCACCGAGAACAAAGTCTACCTCTTCCGGGTCACTCTCGAAGAATTTCGCGTTCTTGAAGAAATCACGCTTGCTGACCTCAAGAACGATCTTCACGTTCTTAGAACCTACAGTAATCCCTCCGATATTCGCCTTTCCCTTAGCAGCGACCATTTAGATCATCCTCTCAGTTTTTGTATGACTTCCTGCTGCACCTTCAGCAGCTTCACCGGCTCGTGTATAGCACGTACAATTTGAGCGAGCACATAAGCGTCGGTGACGTTGTTGCTTTTGTGCTGGAAGCCCCAGCGCTTGTATGTCTCCACTGCAACCACCTCTTTAGCGGCAGTTCCGCCGGCGCCGGTGAATTTCTTCAACTGCGATGGAGCTACCTCGGTGTATCCGATCTGTCTTGCGAAGAGGTTCAGCCGGATTGCCCAGCCGATGCCGCCCAGCTCGAAACCACGTTGGCTGGCAAATCCGAAACCCTCAATCGCAACCCGGTCCTCTGGCTGTATCAGCTGGCCTACCTGGCAGATCAGATCATGCATCCTTTCCGGATTCTCGCCCATCCCCTCGAGCTCTCGTGCTTCCCAGACCTCGCCATCCTCATCCAGAACAATAAACCCGGTTTTGGTGCTGGGATCTATCCCAACGTACCTAGGCATCCTCCAGCACCTTCTCAAGCTCCATGCTCGCTTGGAATAAGCCAACAGCCTTACCTGTCTTGAACCCATCCACGTACTCTGACCCTGCTCCCGGAATGTTAGGCACCTGCAGCTCCCTTGCCTTCGTCTCCAGATCATCGATTACACGTTTAATGATTGCTCTGGCTATTGGATCCATCAGTATCCCACCACCTTCACGCAGCGCAAGCCGTGGCGTGCTTTCTTCGGAGCAAAGATGAATCGTTCCGATAAAACGTACACTCCACCCAGCTGGTCCTTGCCGTTGTAAATCACAAACCGGTGGATTGTCTGGAAAAGAGGATCATCTACATTTCGCATGAACCTGCCTCCTCTGTTCGGTACTCCCGGATGGCCGTGAGGAATTCGTCGATTCCTTCCGTCAGCTCCTCGGGATCTACATGGCTTGAAAATCGCTGCTGAGCCTGTCCCATCGTGGGAACCGTTCCAGTTGCCATGTATGTCTGTTTAAGCCACTCGTAAACGTGCCAGCGATTCATGGCCGCTCACCTCACACTGTGATTTTTTGAGTGTCCTTATCATATTTCAACTTCACGATGCCCGTTGGGCCGTTCCGCTGTTTCGCCACGTTTACCTCGAGAATGCCTTTGTCCGAGGTTTCCGGGTTGTAATACTCATCCCGGTACAAAAGTAGAATGTCATCTGCTACAGCCGCGATCGCCGCGCTCCCAGATAGATCTGAAACCATCGGCCGCTTGTTTGCCCTGCTGTCCACATCCTGTTTCACCTGGGAGAGTCCGATTACTGCACAGTCGCAGTCTTTGGCCGCCGCCCTTAGCTTCTGGCATACCCTATGAAGTGCAGAGCCACCGTTATCGTTCTGCTCGGCTGTCTCGTTGATCTCCTGCAGGTAATCGACAACCACAAGGTCAAGCCCTTCTTGCCGCTTCATCCGACGCATCTCCGAGGTGATGTATTCCGTTGTCACCCCTCTGGAGTCGTCGATTGGAATCTTAGCAAACTCGTCCAGCTTGTCTGCAATCAGACCAATCTGGAAGTCTGTCAGATTTCCGATCCGTATAGCCTGTAGGGGGATTCCGCACATCGTTGAGGCCATGCGGTTATAGATTTGCTCGATCGTCATTTCAAGACTGAAATCTGCCACCTTGTTTCCCATGGAGGATGCCCGAACCTTGATCTCGTTTGCGAAAGCAGATTTTCCCATGCTCGTTCTCGCTCCGATCACAATCAGGTTGCTCCGCTGAAATCCGAGGGTCATACGGTCAAGCGGATCCCAGCCGGTTAGAACTCCGAACGCCAGGCTCGGGTTTTGCTTCCGGAGCAACAGGTTCTCAAACCACATCCGGATCCGGTCCCCCGATTTGTTTTCCTGGCTCACCTTGGGCCGAATTTCAAGCGCCTTCTGCTCAAAGGTATCCAGAATTTCGTCGAACCTGCCGGCGGCCGGGTCGTCGATGAGTGCCCTGGTTTGCTCAATCAGCTGAGAGAGCTTCCGGCGGGCATCGAGCTCGGCCAGCAGCTTCATGTTTTCACGTATCTCGCTGACGGAAACGACCGACCCGATGACCTTGAGCAGATAGTCAACCCCGCCGATCTTGCCCATGTCCTTAGCGAAGTAGGTTGAAATGTTCGTGTAATTCACCGGGTGGTTGTTCTTCTCCAGCCAGGCCATCATCCGGTACAAGTTGCGGTTCCAGGGCTGCCGGAACATGTCTATCGTCACCGTGGCCATAACTTCCCGGGCGAGACTTGGATCCTCAAAGACCGATCCAAGGATGACCATTTCAAGAGCTTCCGTTTGCAGCATACGCCTGATACACCTCACGTAATTGCTGAGTTATGGGATCATCTTCGGCTACTTGGTAAATCGGCTGTCCTCCGACAACCTGCAACGGCTCCTCTTTTTGCGTACTGCCGCGGGCTCTGAATCCCTTTAAGACCTTGGTAAGATAAGCAAGCGTGAAGACCTTGTACCTCGCCGCCTCTCGCATTGCCTCGTATACCCACTCTCCCCCATAGTCATCAAACAAGAATCCAAGGTCCTGGACTTCAAACTCGCTGACCGTACCATTCACTGCAAAGTGCTTTTCGTAAATGGAGTAGATTCGGCCGAAAGAAAAGTCCTGGTGGCGGCCATGTCCTGTAACTTGGTTCATTTGTATTACCTTAGTAGTACTACTACTGTCTTTATTATTGTCTTTAATAATGTCTTTACGGGGCTGAGATCCCGCGCCAGGACTGGGCTCATCGGGTGTCGCAGTTCCTGTTTTGGGAACTTTTTCGCCGGAAAAGTTCCTGTTTTGGGAACTCGGTAGTTCCTCTTTTGGGAACTTTTCGTTTTCGCCATCTTCGGAAAGTTCCTGTTTCGGGAACTTTTTTGTTCCTGTTTCAGGAACTTTTACGTTCCCATTTTGGGAACTTTCTTTCAGGTTCAGAGCGATTAATTCCTCGAATCGGAACTCATCCCACCCTTTAACTGGTGAGACTTGCCACTCGTCGTAGTTCTTGTTTACTTCGAATAATTTGGCTTCCCGGTCCCAAAACAGCACCTTGCATGACTCGAGATAAAGGAGCTCATCTTTGATATGATTCTTACCAACGCCACAAAGCTCAAAATGGACCAGTTTAGGGATGAATGCTGCTTTCTTGCGGCAGCCGTATGAGAGCCGCCATATAAAGTGCATGATGTCTTTCTGCCGTTTGGAGAAGTCACGCCGGATGACTTCGTCCCAGATCTCGTTTGCTATGCGGATATATCCGTTTTCTGTCTGTGGATTCGCCATCCGGCGCACCTCCTAAACGTTATTCACGCGCTGATCTCGCAAATAGATCAGAGGGTACTTTGCCCGAACGACAACGAAGCCAGGATATGTACGGGCGAAGTATGATTTAACCTCTTGCTTAAACCGATCCGGCTCCGATTCCACCAGAGTCCATAGGTCTTGGCTGATCATCGATTTCGTCAGCGGAGTATGGTGCATTTCCATCATTCAAACGTAACCTCATCTTCGGGTGGACTGTTGGTAGGAAAGCCTGTGTCAGGGTCACGCTCTTCACCTGCCTCTTCTACCTGAGCCTCGCTCCAATCGGTGACATCGATCACCTCGGACATGTCGTCGGAGACCTCTCGTTTGGTCGTCTCATCCATCGAAACGGCCTTCTGGAACTCGACTGAGATCGGCATGTACTTCATCAAAGCTTTGAGCACCGTCTTCTTTGCCATCTCATCAAAATGATCCACCCAGGGGCCGTAAGTCTTCGCTTTGGAGAATTTATCGCGATGCAGCTCGATGTCTCGCTTGCTCATTACCATGAAGGAATAGCCGCCATCCTTGAATTTGGCGTAAGCATAATACTTGGTCACAGGGCCACGGTCTCCATCGGCCGGCACATGACGGAGCTTCTCATCGATGCCGTACTCATATTCAAACAGGTCTTTTTCATGTACAGCCTGCGCCACGATGCTGGAGACATGCCCCGTCCGTCGTGCGAGCTCGATATATCCTTTATAGCCGATCTGGAACTGCGCCTCGTCGACCCAGCCCAAGTCCTTGCCGGCCGCATCCTTCTTCTTGTTACGGTAGGGTACCAGGTATGCATGACCTAAAATGGAGGGCTCCAGACCAAGCTGGGCGCATTGCATTACGGCGCCAAGAAGGGACTCAGGAGTGCAGACTTTCAGCTTGGGGTTGGTTCGGATCGAGGTTGTTGCGATACGCAGTAATCGCTCAGGTGTGAGGTGTTTGGGAATCGCTTGAGCGATAGCAGGCTTCATTTCATCGAATAGCTGGGCTATGGTTTTACCTTGACCGTTACTAGCTGCGGCCTTGTTCGCCAGCGCCTTACCGAGTTCCTTTTGATCTGTTGCTTTAGCAGGTGCTGCCATGGTTACTCATCACCTCCAACAATTTTGAAACTTCGAACACCTTTCTTGTTGGACTTCCACGTGAACACCGGCTCGCCCTGGAACCAAGCTGTCTCATGCTCGCCCATAACGGCCTTCATGCGGTTCTTCGCTGTCTCGTGTGTTTCCTCGGCTCGTTTAAGTGCTTTCTTGCTGTCAAAGACCAGCCGAATGAGCTCCGAATGTTCCTCGCCAAGCTCCATATTCGCCCCGGGTCGAGATTCCGGAAAGCGATCCTTTAAGAGCCCTGTATCCTGGTGTCCATATGCCGGCGGCTGCTTGGCTAATACGTGGTTATGCCAGAAGTTATACTCGATTTCGATAAGGTTCCGGATTAACTCCTCATCCCTTTCGATAATGCGCCACTGGAAGTCCCAACCGCCGATCAGAACGGCAACGTACCAGCGTTCAGCACCGGTGACAGCCATGTAATGATTGCACTGCAGCATGTACTCCACCGGTACCTTGTCGCCTGCCCATTCGTCACGGTTGTATTCAGAGGTGTTCTTGATCTCGAGGCCCTCGTTCTTACCAATCACCCAGCGGTCAATGTTCGCCAGCATGAAGTCGTGCTCCCTGTGTTTGAAGATCGAATGCTGTTGCATGACGCGGATCCCGGTCTCCTCGGTGAACCATTTGGCGATCAGCGGCTCGAGCATCCGACCGGCTTTCATTTTGTCGTTATCCTCCAGCGGAGGCAGCTCGCCGATCTTATCCAAGTAGACAGCCATGGGCGATTTGTACTTCGAGAGCTCGCAGATCGGAGCCACGTCACTGCCCCCAATGCCTTTCCTACGGTACTCCAGCCAATCTTCCCTGGGCATGTCTTTGACACTGACCAGTTTAAGAGCTTGCATATTTCAGCGCCTCCAGTGCCGATTCAAGCTCCTCGATTCGCTGTTGAGCTTCTTCAAGTTCTCTCTCGATCTCATCGGCCTCGTCATCAACACGTTCAAATGCTTCCTCTAACGCTTTCCAAACCGTACTCCCAATGTACTCTTCATTCTCATCGAGCGTGGTTTCGAGGCGATTCAAAAGGTCCGATTTGGATGCTCTTAATGGCACCGTCTTCCCCCCTTGATGTAAAGTCCGCCAGCATGGTACACTGGCGGCAGATTCGTTTTTTTCAGGGCCCGCTGGCAGGCGGGTTCTTTCCTTTTTTTCCTTAGTTCGCAGTCCCTGAGGACTTCTTCATGGCTTTGAGCATGTAGTATACGGACTGGGCTTTACGAATCGGATTGTTGTTGTGGAATTTTTCATTCAGCTGCTCTGCAATCTTCGCCGCCGGAACCTTTTCCTCGTTGAGCTTCTCCACCATCTGCTTTTCTTCCGCAGTAAAACGAACTTGCATCTTACCCTTTGCCATTCACTAATCACTCCCGACAATGTTTTTTCGATGAGGCTTGGCCGCATCTCTGAAGGACCGGCGTACCGGACCCTCACCAGATATGGTCAAGTTGCTGTTCGGTTGAGCTTTGCCGCTTTTTCCGCGATGATCTTAATGCAGGTGGTGCAGATCTTCTTACCTGGGTACACTGAGGTGATGGGACTATCTACCTGGCCGCAAAGTGAGCAGCCAGGAGTGTATTTTCGGAGAATGATTTCATCACCATTTACGAATATCTCCAATGGATCATGTAAATCGAGATCCATGTTCATTCGAAGTTCCTTTGGGATCACAATCCTACCCAAACTATCAAGGTTTCTTGTCATACCTGTCGCTTTCTTCATTTCACTGCTGCTCCTTCGCTCATTTTTATCTCACGGGAGATCACGTATCGAGCATTGGTTTCTGAGCAACTGGGGCAAGCCGGTTCCTCGAGTTGCTCTGATTCAACTGCGTAACCAAGGCAGCATTCTTGGCATTCATAGAAGTCATATGTGATGGAATCAGGCATCCGGGGACGCCCCCTTCCCACGAACGTTCGTTCTGTGGTAAAATAACAGCATGAGAAACTTTAACCGGGTTCTCAACGAGGCTCGCCCTGACCGGCGAGTCTTTTCCTTTTTAGCAGCTGCAAGTTCCATTTCGCGCTCGGACTCGGCGATAAGCTTATCGATAATGTCCATGCCTTCAATCACCGTCCGGCTCTTCTTCCAGGCCAGCAACTGGCCCCGCCATTCACTATCCGTCATCTGCTTACGCATGTTGATTATTCCTCCCGTCCAGATTGATTTCGAACCTTGCTATCGGTGGGTTCTCGCAGAACCAAAGCCACATTTTGTATGTAGCAGCATCAGGTATGCGGCCTCGCTCATATTTGCTGATCGTCGCCTGGGTAACGCCTAGATATCCTGCCATGTCTTCCTGCGAATACCCAGCGGCTCTGCGTTTCTTCCGCAACTCAGCGCTTACTTCTTTCGAGGTAATAATCACGTCTCTCACCTCCTTTCAGTCCAGGTTGGAATTTATTCCAAAGTGGATTGGTGCCATTACTGAGTAGAGGTTATCATTGGTTTATCAGATCACATCCCCCTCACCTCCCCCACAACGCCCGTCGCCCTAGGAGACGGGCTTTCCTCATCCAATACGTCACAACATCGGCTGTTCAATAAGCCACTGTTCCAAAAATCTTCTGGTCTCGCGAGCTGGGAAATACCACTTGCTGCCGATCTTTCTTTTGGGGAATCTTGGATCAAAAAAGAATAATTCCTGAATAGTGTTCCAACTCATGCAAGTTCGCTTTTTTAATTCTGCTGAATCCCAGAATACGAGTTCTGCTTCGACCTCCTTCACAAGATCTGCGATACGATCTCTACACAAGCGCTGAAACTCTGTTTCATCGATTTGTACTTTGAGCATGTAGCTCGCCTCCTTCCAATATCGCCATGCCTTTTATCTCCTTGAGAATTAATTTGCCATTTCGGTAACATCCTGAATAAAAAAAAGTTCGTCTATAGGCACCCCAAATTTATCTGCTACCTTGGCTAAAGCCTCAGCGGAGAATTTCCCACGACCAATCTCTAGATAATAGTAACCATTAGGACTCTCATAACCAAGTAACTGAGCCATTTCATCAAGAGAGAATTTTGCCTCTTTACGGAGTTGTTTTATCTTTCTAAGGTTTACCTTACGCATTTTCACCACCTCCACATTACCGTATCGGTAATAACCTATATCCAAATATTACATTGCCAATTCGGCAACGTCAATACCTTTTTGGTAATATTATTCTTTTACCATTTCGGTAATGGTAGTATTATCTATATACAACTACAGAAGTGAGGAATCGCTATGCTGGATCTGGGCAACCGAATAAAATACCTTCGTGAGAAACGGGCGTGGACTCAAAAAGAGTTTGCTGCCAAAACCAAACTTACGATCGTGCAGCTATCCAGGTATGAAACAAATGACAGGAAGCCAGATCCTGAAGCACTAAAGCGAATTGCAGACATATTAGAAACCTCTACAGATTATTTACTTGGACGTACTAACGACCCTGCTCCCTTACCCGAAGTTAAGGATCCTTTGGATGATCCAGATATGGACTTATTCTTCTATGGCTGGGAGAAACTCACACCTGAGAGGCAAGAAGAAGTCAAGGCATATGTGCGTGCTCAACTACTAATGCAAGAAGCCGAGGAAAGAGAAAAGAAAAGTAAGAAGAAATAAAATCAGAATATTACTAGCAGATAGCAGTTTTGAGATTATAGGAGCAAATATTTAATTCGAAATTAATTTAAATAACTACATTAATCCTACAATTGGACGTGAGATCTTGATTACGCAATCAGAAGCTGAACATCTATTAAATATGCTCAAGATAATTAAAGGACGTAATAGTAATAACATAGTTCTGCCCCCTCTAGGACAAGAACAGCGCCTAGACGTTGAATCTAAAATCTACAAAGATGAGAATTTTGTTATCAACATAAACAGAAAAGGGAAGTTAAAGCCGACAAAATGTACTTACTTAACGTTGTATAATAAATCAACGATATTATTACGCCTCGACATTGATGGGCCAGCCCATATGAACCCAGATGGCAATGTGATTCCTTGTCCACATATTCATATCTATAGAGAGGGTTTTGATGATAAGTGGGCATTTCCATTAGAAAATGAAATTAAAACAGATACAAGTGATTTACTAAGTGTCTTAATCGATTTTCTTGAGTATAATAATATTGAAAATATACCCACGGCTTTTTCAAGAACACTATTCTAAACCAAAGATAAAGGGGGGGAGAGTCATGAAAGGTCTTATAGATGAGTTAAAAAAATCATACATGAATTGGTTAAATGAACAGACAAAAATAACTGAAATAGATGGTGCGCTTGAAATAACCTCCCCCCTCATGGACAGACATAATGACTTTTTGCAATTTTACGTCATTACAAACGACAATAATAAATTACACTTAACAGATGATGGATATATTTTGAATGATTTAATGTCAGCGGGATGCGACTTTAAGAGTAAGCGCCGTAAGGATTTGCTTAACACAATTTTAGCGGGTTATGGTGTAAAATTATCGGAAGATAACGAATTAATCTCTGAAGCCTCCATAAATAACTTCCCACAAAAAAAACATTTGTTTTTGCAAGCGATGTTGGCAGTTAATGATATGTTTATGACCTCTCAAACAAATGTCCATAACATGTTTTTTGAGGATGTGGAGAATTTTTTTCTTGAGAATAATATAAGATTCAGTGAACAGATCAACTTAACCGGCAAAAGTGGATTAACCCACAAATTTGATTTTCTCATACCACGTTCCAAATCTCGGCCTGAAAGACTAATCTCAACAGTTAATAGTCCAACAATTGACAAGGCAAAAAGCTTGTTGTTTGCATGGGGTGACTCTAAGGACACTCGAAAAGAAGGCACCTTAATGTATACATTTCTGAATGATAGTACGAAAACAGTAAAGTCTGATATCATTTTAGCTTTCAAGGAGTACGATATTAAACCAGTACTATGGTCAAATCGCAATGACGTTATTGAGGAACTATCTGCTTAAAACAAAATAAGCCCTATGGGCTTTTCTTTTTAGCCAAAAACAGAACATATATTCGATTTTCTGTCGAGGTGTCTAATGGATCTGAAGAAATACCAAACCACGCACTTGGAAGATTTCGTTGATAACCTGTATTCCCGTATTAACATTTTCCGCCCTGAACAATTGACAATCAAGGACATCGCCGCAGCACTAAATATAAAAATTGCTTATTCAAGCATAAGTTTTTCTTCTATGCGAAATGGAGTTCTAACTGTACATATAAATGATCAGGCATCTGAAGAGGAACAGTGGAAACAGTTTCTCCATGAACTTTGTCACGTTAAACGTCATGCAGGAAACCAATTGAAGCTCCACCCACTTATGCGTAAGTGGCAAGAATGGGACGCTGAAAATTTTGTTCTGTACGCAAGCATTCCATTTCTAATGCTACGTCGTATTAGCCTGCCTCAGGATCAACACGCAGCAATTGAGCTAATAACAAATACTTTTAGAGTATCAGCCGAGATGGCTTATACTAGATATCATCAAATTGCCCGTAGAGTTTACTATTCGATTTGGGGAGGGTATACAAATGGCGTATTATCGAAAACGGGGAGATACGTGGGAGTACCGAATTAAATATGTCGAGAGACAAACAGGTAAACAGAAGGAAAAAACAAAAGGGGGATTCAGAACAAAGAAGGAAGCGCAGCATGCAGCAATGGAGGAAGCAAGCAAGATCAATCATTTTGGATTTAGTGAAAACGGATCTGAGAAGATAGACAAGTTTTTCGAAGAATGGTTAGAAACTTACAAAAAGCCTACTGTAAAACCCGTCACATATAGCGTTCAGGAACGCAACGTGAGATTAAATATTTTACCTCGATGGGGAAAATACAGACTAAAGGACATAACCAGGAATGAGTACCAAAAGTGGATCAATGAACTCAAGGAACGTTACAGCGAAGGGACAGTGCGGAGAATTCACAGCATTTTTTCTAGCGCCATGACGGATGCTGTTCATGAGTTCAACATAATACGGGAGAACCCAGTTCAAAAAATAAAAATCCCTAGAGACGTTGAAACGACTGAGAAAGTGCAGTACTTTACACGAGAGCAGTTAGATACGTTTTTGGACGCAGTAAAAGAGCCTGTGAAGCATGCGAAATATCAAGCATCCATTCAGTATTTCGCACTTTTTACGTTGTTATCCCGTACTGGCATTAGAATTGGTGAAGCTCTAGCCCTCACTTGGGATGATATAAATATGGATAGCTCTACTATTACCGTTAATAAAACTCTTGTCTACCCTCTTAACTCTGCCCCCTATCTCTCTACGCCAAAGTCTAAAATGAGTAACCGGGAGATCAAGCTAGACGAATACACTTTGAAGGTGTTAAAACGTCACAAAGTAAACCAAAAGGAAGTCATTTTGCAGTATGTAAATTATAAGCCTGCAAAAGACAATATTGTATTTCATCAGCATGATGGAAGATGGCTTCGTACTAATGTCGTTCGTGATTATTTTAAAGCCGTATGTAAAAGAGCAAACTTACCCGTTCTTTCCCCCCACGCACTTCGCCATTCTCACGCCGTCCACCTACTAGAAGCTGGTGCAAATATAAAATACGTGTCCGAACGACTTGGACACGCAAGCGTAAAAATAACCGCAGACACGTATCTACATGTCACAAAAAAAATAGAGGACGATGCACTCGCCCTCTACGAAAAATATATCCAAAAATAAGTTGGGGGGCAAAAAGGGGGCAAACCCCTCTGCGCTCTCCCAAAACCCCTTGATCTATAAGGCTTAACCGATAGATCCTTCCATCTCGAACTTGATCAGACGGTTCATCTCGACCGCGTACTCCATCGGCAGTTCTTTCGTGAACGGCTCGATGAAGCCCATAACGATCATCTGGGTCGCTTCGGCTTCGGACAGACCGCGGCTCATCAGGTAGAAGAGCTGATCCTCGGATACCTTGGAAACCGTTGCTTCGTGCTCCAGCGTGATGTTGTCGTTCATGATCTCGTTGTATGGAATCGTATCGGATGTCGACTCGTTATCCATGATGAGCGTATCGCACTTAATGTTCGCCTTGGAGCCCTGCGAGTTGCGTCCGAAGGAAGCCAGACCGCGGTACGTTACCTTACCGCCATGCTTGGAGATCGACTTCGATACGATCGTCGATGTCGTGTCCGGCGCCAGGTGCGTCATCTTCGCACCGGCATCCTGGTGCTGGCCTTTGCCTGCTACCGCGATGGAGAGAACCATACCCTTCGCGCCGCGGCCTTTGAGAACTACGGCAGGATACTTCATCGTCAGCTTGGAGCCGATGTTGCCGTCAACCCACTCCATCGTGGCGTTCTCTTCTGCAACCGCACGCTTCGTAACCAGGTTATAGATGTTCGGCGCCCAGTTCTGGATCGTCGTGTAACGTACACGGGAGTCCTTAAGGCACAAAATCTCAACCACGGCACTGTGCAGGGAGTTCGTGCTGTATACCGGAGCGGTACAGCCTTCCACGTAGTGTACGAAGCTGCCTTCGTCGGCTACGATCAGCGTACGCTCGAACTGGCCCATGTTCTCGGAGTTGATCCGGAAGTAAGCCTGCAGCGGGATTTCCACTTTGACGCCCTTCGGAACATAGATGAAGGAGCCGCCGGACCATACCGCGCTGTTCAGTGCAGCGAACTTGTTGTCGCTTGGCGGGATGACCGTACCGAAGTACTTGCGGAAAATCTCAGGATACTCACGCAGCGCCGTGTCCGTATCCATGAAGAGAACGCCCTGGTCTTCCAGGTCCTTCTGCATGCTGTGGTATACGACCTCGGACTCGTACTGGGCGGATACGCCCGCAAGGAACTTCTGTTCCGCTTCAGGGATCCCCAGCTTGTCGAAGGTTTCCTTGATCTCGGTAGGAACTTCCTCCCACGTTTTGCCCTGCTTCTCGGATGGCTTGACATAGTACTGGATGTCGTTGAAGTCAAGGTCATCCATATTGCCGCCCCAAGTCGGCATTTCCATCTTGAAGAACTGCTCCAGCGACTTCAGTCGGAACTCGAGCATCCACTCGGGCTCGCCTTTCATGCGGGAGATTTCGGTTACGATTTCTTTGGTCAAGCCTTTACCACTTTGGAAAATGGCTTTGTGCTCGTCGCGGAAACCGTACTTGTAATCTTCCATTTCCGGCATCTTCTTTGCCATGATTCCTCGCCTCCTTAATTACTGGGTTTTGGACTGTTCGATGCCCTTGCGAAGAGCATTCCAGGCCAAGGTTGCGCACTTGATCCGCGCAGGGAATTTATTGACGCCCGACAGGGATTCGATATCCTCATACTCAAACTCGACGCTCTCGCCCTTCATGAGACCCGAGAAGTTCTCGGCCATCTCCAGCGCTTCCTCCAGCGTCTTGCCTTTGACGGCATCGGTCATCATGGAAGCGGACGACAGCGAGATCGAACAGCCTTCTCCGACGAACTTCGCCGCCTTAACCCGGCCGTCCTCCACCTGCATCTGCAGCTGGATTTTGTCGCCACAGGTCGGGTTGTTCAGGTTGATGCTGACGGCTTCGCCTTCATCGAAGGTTCCCCGGTTCCGGGGATTTTTATAATGATCCATAATGACGCGGCGGTACAAATCATCAAGTTGAGACATGGCCGAAGTACTCCTTTGTTTTGATAAGAGCGGTGATCAGTCGGTCTACATCGGCTTCGGTATTGTACAGATAAAAGCTGGCTCTAGCCGTTGCGGTGACATTAAGCCAGCGCATCAGCGGCTGGCAGCAGTGGTGGCCGGCACGGACGGCTACGCCTTCGGCATCGAGCACGGTAGCGACGTCGTGCGGATGCACATCGTCGAGATTGAATGTGACGAGTCCTGCACGATCCTGGCCCGGGCCGTAGATCGTCAGTCCTTCGATCTCCACCATGCGCTCGAGCGCGTAGGAGGTCAGCTGCTTCTCATGCCGGTCGATGTTCTCCATGCCGATGCTCTCCAGGAAATCGATCGCGGCCGCGAGACCGACGGCACCTGCGATAATCGGCGTGCCGCCCTCGAACTTCCACGGGAGGTCCTTCCACGTGGAGTTGTACAGGCCCACATGGTCGATCATCTCTCCGCCGAATTCGATCGGCTCCATCTCTTGGAGCAGCTCTTTCTTACCATAGAGTGCCCCGATGCCGGTAGGTGCGCACATCTTGTGCCCGGAGAGGGCGTAGAAGTCGCAGTCCAGATCCTGCACGTCAACCTTGAGATGCGGTGTGCTCTGCGCCCCGTCGACCAGCATTTTGGCGCCGTGACGGTGAGCGATGGCCGCAATCTCCTTCACCGGATTGACAACGCCGAGCACGTTGGAGACGTACATGACGGAGACCATCTTCGTCTTCTCCGTAATCGTCTTTTCCACGTCTTCGAGCGAGATCGATCCGTCCTGCTGCAGCGGAATATATTTGAGGACCGCACCGGTCGCCTGCGCCACCTGCTGCCAAGGGATCAGGTTGCTGTGGTGCTCCATGGGGGTGATGACAATCTCATCACCCTCCTTGCACACCGCCCTGGCATAGGACGAGGCGACCAGGTTAATGGCCGTTGTCGTTCCCCGCGTAAAAATAATTTCTTCGGTAGACCGGGCATTAATGAAACGGCGGAGCTTCTCCCTCGCCCCTTCATAAGCGTCGGTCGCCCGGGAGCCCAGCGTATGCACGCCGCGGTGCACGTTCGCATTATCCCACTCGTAATAGTTCTTGACGGCTTCGATAACTGCTGTGGGCTTCTGCGAGGTAGCCGCCGAATCCAAATATACGAGCGGATGGCCGTTCACTTCCTGATGAAGAATCGGGAACTGTCGACGGATCTCCTCGATATTCATTGGCCCAGTTTCCTTTCGACGAGGAGCTGCAGCTGAGAAGCCACCTGCTCCAGCGGAATATCTGACACCACCGGTGCCAGGAAGCCGTAGATGATCAGGCGCTCGGCCTCAGCCTTGGAAATACCGCGGGACATCAGGTAGTATACCTGCTCCGGGTTCACCTGGCCCACGCTCGCCGCGTGTCCTGCGGTTACATCGTCTTCGTCGATCAGGAGGATCGGGTTGGCATCTCCGCGGGATTTCGGGCTCAGCATCAGCACTTTCTCTGTCTGCTCGCCGTTCGCCTTGGTTGCGCCCTTCTCGATCTTCGTGATGCCGTTAATGATCGCAGTTGCTTCGTCGCGCATCACCGCACGGGTGATCATCTGGCTGTCGGAGCTTTTCCCGAAGTGAACCGCACGTGTCGTGATGTTCAGCTTCTGGTCGTTCGTGCCGACACAGATCACTTTGGCATCCGATGTGGAGCCGTTGCCCTTCAGAACCGAAGACGTGTCGGACATGGCGTTGCCGTAATGCATTTCGCCGATGACCCACTCGATCGAGCCGTCATTCTCAACGACCGCGCGACGGTAAGTCAGATCGGTCACGGTGTTGTTCAGGTTGTGTACGGAAGCGAACGTGACTTTCGCCCCTGCGCCGACAACCACTTCCACGACGCCGTTCTGCACGAGGCCGTTCAGGCTGCCTTCGGAAACGAAGTTGTCGACGTACGTTACGGAAGCATGCTGCTCGGCAACAATCAGCACGTGCGGCGAGAAGCTCGCTTCAGCGTCATCGGTCAGGAACAATGCCTGCAGCGGCACTTCCACATTGACGTTCTTAGGCACGTAGAGGAAAACGCCGCCGCTCCACAGCGCCGAATGCAGCGCCGTCAGGCGGTTCTCGTCTTTCTTCACGACGGAGAACAGGTGCTTCTGCACGAGGTCGCCGTGGGTACGGACAGCCTCTTCCAGGCTCGAGAAGACGACGCCCTGCGCTTTCAGCGACTCGGCCAGCGAGTTGTAAACTACGCCGGAGTTGCGCTGTACGAGCAGATTGTCCAGCTGGCCTTCGGCCGGAAGAAGCTGTCTTGCCGTCTCCGGCAGCTCGCCCAGGTTCGCCATCGGCGCCGATGCTTTATAGGTACCGAAGGAACTCAGGTTCCAACGGTCGATTCTTGTTTTCTCCAATGCGGGTAATTCCAGCGATCCGGCCAGCTCCAGCGCTTCTCCGCGCAAGGAAGTAAGCCACTCGGGCTCCTGCCTCGACTTCGAAAGCTCCACCAAGCTGCTGCGATCGATAGGAAGAACAGTTTGCGTGCTCATGGTCAATCCTCCTGTTTCTCTCGCTTCAGCTTAGTATTTAGGGGCGGTGGTGTTCATCGGCATTTTGAATTCTTCTTCTTCCTCCACGCCGACACGCTCATCCACGATACCCAGTTCTTCTTTCACCCAGTCATAGCCTTCGTTCTCAAGACGCTCTGCGAGCTCCGGTCCGCCGGACTTCACAATGCGGCCCTGCATCATAACGTGGACGAAATCAGGTTTGATGTAGTTGAGCAGACGCTGGTAGTGCGTGATGATCAGGAAGCCGCGCTCTTCGGAACGCATCGCATTCACGCCTGCAGCCACGATGCGAAGGGCGTCGATGTCAAGACCGGAGTCGATCTCGTCAAGAATGACGATGCCCGGATCCAGCATCAGCATCTGGAGAATCTCGTTGCGCTTCTTCTCCCCGCCGGAGAAGCCTTCATTCAGGTAACGGTGCATGAACTCAGGGTTCATCTCGAGTTCCTTCATCTTCGCTTCCATCTGGCGGATGAACTTGATAAGGGAGATCTCATTGCCTTCGCCGCGGCGCGCGTTGATCGCACTGCGGAGGAAGTCGGCGTTCGTTACGCCGGTAATTTCGCTCGGATACTGCATCGCGAGGAACAGGCCTGCGCGCGCTCTCTCATCCGTAGCCATCTCCAGCACGTCTTCGCCGTTCAGCGTTACGCTGCCGCCCGTTACTTCATATTTCGGGTGACCCAGCAGAGTCGAAGCCAGCGTACTCTTACCGGTACCGTTCGGCCCCATGATCGCATGCACTTCGCCGCCCTTGATGGACAGGCTCAGCCCTTTCAGAATCTCTTTGCCTTCGACAGTCGCCTTCAAACCGTCTATAGTGAATTGTGGAGAATTAGCCATGCTTTGTCACGCCTCCGCTTTCAAATTATTATCTTCTGATAATCATTCCAAAATGATTATCAGTGATTCTCAGTTAAGCTTCACTTTTTTATTATAACTTACGATACCCAATCAATAAAGCCCCGCAGCGCCCTTTTCATCAAGATTTCATTGAAGTAAAGAGCGAATCCGTTCCGCCTTGCGGTTAAACTCCTCATTGGAGAGCACCGGTTTTCTCGGAACATCCTGCAGCATTTCGCCCGGAAGGGAGATCCAAGACTTGCAGCCGTTATATTCTTCCCGAATTTCAATTGTTGCCGGGTTCTCGAGCTCGTATACTCGAAGCAGCATGACATGAAGCGGTTTGGCCTTCTTCCACTTCAGCCGCTCCTCCGCGAACCGGTCCGTCCAGATATGTTCGCCGGCCAGCTTCGCGAGCGTCTCCCCGTCTTCAATCAGGATGTCTTCCACGAGCTCGGCGTAACAGGTAAGCGCCACCTGCGTCAGATCCGGCGACCAGCCTTCCGTGCTCCGGTCCACAGCCGCCTGGTATTCAGGCTTGATAAGCTCTTTCCTCTGGTGTTCGAAGGTCGGGTATAAGTAGAAGCTGTCCGCTTCGACCTGAAAATCCCGTGTTTCTTCACGGATACCTCCCTTGCGCATGATCAGGATCTGCTCTCCCTGACGCAGCGCCTCCAGAGCGGCCGCCCATTCCTTGAGCCCGATGGCCTGTACACTCTTCGGTTCCGTCATCTCCCCATTCCCTCCTTGGGCTAACCCCCCTGAATTTCCTATGAAAAGCCATTACATCATTATAGAATTCCATCCACAACAATGCAATTCCCGTCAGGCATAAAATCGATCTCAAAAATCGATGCTAAAAGGGCTGCCGGCAGAGCGCCGGACACGTAACTCATCCCATCCAAGGAGCGTGAACTGCCATGCGTGAAGGCTTAATTCCTACGGTACTCGGTACGGCCGTAACAGCATCCGGTGCGGCCCTGCGGGCCAAATACCCAATGGCCGCCGCCGCTGTCGTCGGCTTTGGACTTGCCCACGTTGTGCTTGGTGCGATTGATCTCGTGGACTCCCGGAGAAAGAATCTGAACGACCTGCTCTAATCCCGGCCGCAGCATAATCGAGTAGGAGGGGGCGCCTAGCCCCCGTCCTCTCACACCACCGTACATGCGGGTCCGCATACGGCGGTTCCAAAAGGTTAACGAAGTTCCAGGTAACGAGAAAGCAAACTTTTAAGCCCTTTCGCTTCCCAATAAGAAGTCGGGAGGGCATTGTTTGTGCTACGGGACATTTCCCATGGACCTCGACGGGAGTTTGCCAACATATAGGCAGCCCAGTTCGGAACGCCGAGCGCACGTAGTTCGCGAATGCGTGTCTTCACCCGTTTCCACTGCTTCCACAGACACATGCGGAGTCTTCTCCGAATCCACTTGTCAAAGGCTTGGCAGTGCGTCTTCGCCGAGGCTAGGCGGAAATAACCCAGCCAGCCCAGCATGTACTGGTTCAGTCGCCGGATACGTTCCTCCATCGACACAGGCTTGGTCCGGTTCGTCAGTTCGCGCACTTTCTCTTTGAAACGCGAAATCGTCTTAGGAGCCAGCCGAATCGTCGCCTGTTTGTTCGATAGGAAACTAAAGCCTAGGAATTTGCGGTTCCATGGCCGGTCCACTGCACTTTTATCCCGGTTCACTTTCAGTTTCAGCTTTCCTTCCACAAAGCGAATCACCGATTCCATCACGCGCTCCCCGGCACGCTTGCTGGAGACAAAGATGTTGCAGTCGTCCGCATAGCGGACAAAGCGCAATCCCCGTTTTGTCAGTTCCTTGTCCAGATCGTCTAGCAGGATGTTCGCCAAGAGCGGACTGAGCGGACCGCCCTGCGGCGTGCCTTCCTCTATGCGCTCCAACGCTCCATGCGACATGACCCCGGCGTTCAGATAGGAGCGGATAAGCTTCAGGACACGTTTGTCCTCTACCCTCCGTGCTACCCTCGCCATGAGCATGTCGTGGTTCACCCGGTCAAAGAACTTCTCCAGGTCTATATCCACGACCCATCTAAGACCGCTTTGGATATAGCTTTGTGACTGCTTTACGGCGTCATGCGCCCTTTTCCCCGGGCGGAAACCGTAGCTGTACCCCGAGAAATGTGCGTCAAAAATCGGATTCATCACTTGCAGAAGCGCCTGCTGGAGAAAACGGTCCATTACGGTCGGGATGCCAAGCAGCCGCACACCGCCTCCGGGTTTGGGGATTTCCACCCGTTTGACTGGTGCGGGTCTGTAGCTTCCCGTCAGGAGGTTGGCTTCCACCTGTTCCCAGTGGGTTTTCAGGTAAGCTTGTAGCTCGGCTACCGTTACACCGTCCACTCCGGGCGCTCCTCCGTTCTGTACCACTCGCTTGTAAGCGAGCCGAAGGTTGTGCCCCTCGAGCATCTTCTCCAGCAGCCTGCTCTGGTCTTTGCGAGAGGAAAGGGCGGCTTGTGCCGGCGAAGAACTCGGCGCTCCGGCATACCCTGGCAGCTTCACCGCTTCTCTTTGCCGCGAGCTCCCTTGCGGGATATTCTGCTGTCTCTGCTCTTCACGCGAACGCACCGGTTTCCTCTCTCCTTTCGGTTCAGCCCTTCCGCTTTCCGGCGTCCCGTACTCGCGTACTATGGCCTCTGCTGACTCCTGCGGATTCAGCGCGGCTTCTCAGCCGCGGTTACGAAGTCACTTCGCGTATCCGCAGGCCTCCCCAGATAAGAACGCCATCTGTCTGCCCGTGACCACTTAAGTTTACAGCATCAACCCTTGGCGGCTTTGGATTTCGTCTTGTCTTGGAGACTCATCCGACTGACACTGCCTCAAATTAGGTTCGTGTACCTTGGCCCGTGCATTTGCCTCCGGCTTCCTTCAGATTCCGCCTCGCGGCCGACACCCTTGCCCTTGGCTAACGGTAGGCGCTCGCCAGCCCCCGTTCGGGACTCTCACCCTAGAGATGACGCCCATGCTGGGCGTTACAAGCAAGAAAGGGAAGGCGCTTCTGCCCTCCCTTTTTGGCGTATCCGCCTTTATCTGTTATTTTCTCTATATCTCTTCGGGAATCAGGCGGTCCTCCGGGTACGGTTCGTCCGCTGCGGTTAACCTAAGACGAAGAAACTCTGTCCGTCCGCTCAGCGTGGATCCTCGGGATTTCGGGCCTCCCGGTATACATAGTCATTCTCGCTTCGAACGTCGTCGTCCTGCAGGGAAGCTGTATAGGTCACTCCGGCCTGGACTCCGGACAGACTGTCCGCAGGCTGCGCCGGCATCAGCAGGGCCACGATCCACCAGGCCGCGAGAGCGATTCCCGCCAGCCACAAACTGTCCATCCGCGTCTTCATCCTTATTCCTCCGCCGGATTGTGTCATATCTCCATTATCGGAGGACTGAATTAACCCGGCGTCATGCCCATGTGAATCTTTTGTAAAAAAGAGCCGCCGCTCCCCGGAACGCACACGGACTGCTCCTTCCAACGGAGCCCGGTTTCCTTTATACTAGAGTGAAATGATAGTTTGCTTATCCAATAAGGAGGAATAACCACTCATGTCTGCTTACCATCCGCTTACGGAAGCTGAAGCCATTGAATATGCGCGCCGGCTGCCCGACCTCTTCCATGCAGAGTCCGAACTCGTATCTCGTGAAATCGGCGACGGGAACCTCAATCTCGTCTTTCATATCTCTGAGCCCTCCACCGGCCGCAGTATCATCCTGAAGCAGGCGCTGCCTTACGCCAAGGTGGTTGGCGAATCGTGGCCGCTGACACTCGACCGCGCCCGCATCGAAAGCGAAGCGCTGATGATTCAGGAATCGCTGTGCCCGGATCTCGTGCCGCATGTACATGTTTACGAGCCGGATCTGGCTCTGACGGTGATGCAGGATCTGAGCGACCATGTCATCATGCGCCGCGGTCTCATCGAAGGCAACCGGTACCCGCTGTTCGCCGGGCACATCGGACGCTTTTTGGCCCATACTCTTTTTTACACGTCGGATCTCGGCTTGAACCAGCAGGAGAAGAAGGAACGCGTGAAGCGGTTCATCAATCCGGAACTGTGCAAAATTACCGAGGATCTCATCTTCGACGATCCTTATACGGATTCACCGAATAACAATGTGCCTCCGGCGATCCGCGATGCCGTCGGTGCGGTATGGGGGGATGGGGAGCTTCACCTTGAGGTAGCCATTCTCCGCCAGAAGTTCCTTACGAGCGCCCAGGCGCTGCTGCACGGAGATCTGCATACGGGCAGTATCTTCATTACACAGGAATCGACGAAAGTCATCGATCCCGAGTTCGCCTACTACGGTCCGATGGGCTTCGATATCGGCGCCGTGTTCGCCAACCTGCTCCTGAACTTCGCCGCCCAGGAAGGCTGGAGTGCGGATGAGGCCTCCCGCCGCGACTTCCGCGCCTACCTGACGGGAACGATCCGCGACACTTGGAACAACTTCGAGCGGGAATTCCGCCGCCTGTGGGATGCTCATGGGGTTGACCGCATGTCCCGGACCGCCGGATACCAGGACTACTACATGAGAACCCTGCTCCAGGATACCTTTGGCTTCACCGGTGCGAAGATGGTCCGCCGCGTACATGGACTGGCCCAGGTTGCCGACATCAACAGCCTCACGGACGAAGCGGCGAAGGAACGCGCCCAGCGCATTGCTCTCTCGATCGGCACAACGCTGATCAAGTTCAACCGCCAGGCATCGTCCATCGAACAGCTGATCGAGATTGCGGACAAAGCGGTGCAATAAGAGCAAGCCTCTTGCATCCGCCTACTAGACATAAGAGGAGTGAGATTCACCATGACTGTACAAAATCAAGAAACCGCCGACTGGCTGCAATCGGTCCGCTGGAACTCCCTGGAGGACCGGCTGGATCTGCTTGACCAGCGTCTGCTTCCGGACGAAATCCTCTATCTCGAGCTGACCACCTCCGAACAGGTATGGGATGCGATCAAGCAGCTGGCTGTACGGGGCGCCCCCGCTATCGGCATCGCGGCGGCATTCGGGGTCTACCTCGGCATCCGCGGCGTGAACGGCAGCCGGGAAGAGCTGCTGGCCGAAGCCGGCCGGCAGTGCGATTACCTCGCGACCTCGCGTCCGACGGCCGTGAACCTGTTCTGGGCGCTGGACCGGATGCGCGCACGGGCTGAGGCGCTGCTCGGGCCAGACAGCGATACGTCGGTTGAGACGGCCAAGGAGCTGCTGCTTGACGAAGCCCGCGCCATCCAGGCGGAGGACGAAGAGACCTGCCGCCTGATCGGCGAGCACGCGCTGGAGCTGTTCCAGGACGGCATGGGCGTCCTGACGCACTGCAACGCGGGCGGCCTCGCGACGGCCCGCTATGGTACGGCCCTTGCGCCGATGTACCTGGCGCAGGAGAAGGGCATCGCCCTCAAGGTATTCGCCGATGAGACGCGGCCCGTGCTACAGGGTGCCCGACTGACGGCGTTCGAGCTCCAGCAGGCTGGCGTCGACGTCACCTTGATCTGCGACAACATGGCCGGCGCCGTCATGGCGAAGGGCTGGGTCCAGGCCGTCATCGTCGGCACGGACCGCGTCGCCGCCAACGGCGATGTCGCCAACAAAATCGGCACGTACAGCGTTGCCGTTCTGGCCAAAGCGCACGGCATCCCGTTCTACGTGGCCTGCCCGATGTCGACGATCGACCTCGGCACGCCGACGGGCGCCGATATTCCGATCGAGGAGCGTCACGAGGACGAGATCACACAGGGCTTCGGCAAGCGTACGGCTCCGGCCGGCGTGAAGGTGTACAACCCGGCCTTCGACGTGACGCCGAACGAGTATGTGACGGCGATCATCACGGAGAAGGGCGTCATCCGCGCACCTTACGCGGAGAACCTGAAGAAGCTGTTCGAATAGCAGCAGCCGGCAATGAAGAAGACCGTATCCCCCATGAACTTGGGGGATACGGTCTTCTTTTTTTAACCGGACGAATCAGTCCCGGTTGGGAACAGCAAGTTCAAGCGGAAGCCGGCTAAGGCTTCGCCCGGTAGGGTTCGATCAGGTGGAGATAATCCACAACGTCCCCTGCGTCGAAGGTACCGTCTCCGTTGAAATCCTGCCCGTTCTTCAGCTCTTTGAGCACGTCCTCAGCTTTGCCGATGACCGGGATGGGAGGCACAGTCAGCTCCCGGGGCTCGCTGTCGAGCCTGCCCGCCGCCTTGGCATAGGCCGTCACTTTCTCCCCTGCCTTCACGAGAGGCTTCTGGGCCGCGTTGTACGGCTGATAGCCCTGACCGCCGATCTGATAATACATTTCAGCTCCTTCCTCGGAGGTGAGCGTCAGTTCCCGCGTACCGCCGGCCGGTTTGCCGAGCTTCATTTTGACCATAGTGTAGTCAGCCTCGAAGACTCCGTAATCCCCTGCCGGCAGGCCGGACAGCGGCAGCTCGGCCCCGCCTTCGCTTACCAGGCCGGAACGGTCGTGCACCCACCCGCCGCCGCTGGATACGAAGACGCCAGCCGGCTTATTGGTATTCCCGCTTGTTGTCTTCAAGGTGAGCTTCACCGGTTGACCGGCTGCCATCGTGACTCCGCTGATTTCAAACCTGACTACTTTGCTGACAGGCTTCATGCCGGTGCTGTAGGCTGGAGACTGTTCCTCCCATGCCAACACATAAGCACCTGCAGAGAAGGTACTGCCGGTGAAATCGAGAGTCACCGCCCCCTCTGCAAACACAGCGACGGGGTACGCCGCCGTAAGCGGATAAGGGGTACCGTTAAGCGGTACGCTAGATGGCCTTGCCGCCCGATGGATCACGATGAGGTAGCCATGGGGTTCCGCACCGGCACCGCTTACCACAACGCGGGCGGTGTTAATCCCTTCGCCCAGCCCGTCGAACTGCAAGTAGTAGCCGGCAGCTTCCGACTGGCGGCCGTACGTTACATCCGCCACGGTTCCCTCATCCGCCGCAGCCGTCAGCACAGCACGCGCATCGTTCAGCTCCACAAACACCGTTACGGGGCCGCTTACTGTGTACGGTACCTGCAGTGTGTAGACTGAGTCCGTCACGCTAAGCGGCTGCGACGTCTCCGACTCTTTTACGGCAAGAATCGTCGTGTCCACAGGCTCTTCCCCCGCTTCGCGGAGGACGATCTCATAAGCTGCGGATTCCATGTCACCGGCCAACTGAGCTTTCAGCACGTAAGTACCGCCCGCTGCCGGATTGACAATCCCTGCCGATTCATTCAACGTGATCTCCACCGGTGTCAGTCGAGGCATCTCCCATGAAGGGATAACCACCTCGACAATGCGCTCGCCGCCTTCTCCATAGTACACGGCTGTACCGTTGGGCTCGATCACCGTTTCTCCCTCCCAGCCGGTCCGAACGGATACATTGGACGGAGACAGCTCCGCATTCATCGTATAGCCCGGTGGGAACGTCAGCTGTACTGTAGTGTCGGAGCCCGATTCGCTGCCGGTCGCTTCCGTTTCTTCACTGCTGCTGAGGGCTAGCACAGGCTGATCTCTATACGGTGCGTCAAAAGAGAACGTATAAGGCACATCCCGTGCCCCCGCCGTGTCACTGCCTGCCGTAACCCCCAGCCCGCGGACCGTCTTGTCATACACATAGGAGTAGAAGTACGCCCACGCTTCTTCCGCCGAAGTTCTGGCGGAAAACATATACTCCCCGCCCAGCGGCGGATTCTCGGCAAGCCCCAGGAAGAGCTGCACCTTATCCTCCGGGTTCGCGGCAAATCCTGCCGGCAGCTGGAAAACGATCGACGGGCCGTTCGGGCCGTCCACATGGGTCCCCGTCAGCTCCCAGTTCTCTCCGGGATTGACGGAGATCTGATAGACGGCTCCGGTCATATTCCAGCCGTATTCGGCAGGATACCGAAGCTCGATCGTATCCGTTCCCCCGAGAACTTTGTTCGTGTAGAACTCCATCACCAGATTGTTTTGCTCGTTCACGTAGGGATTTAACTCCCATTGACCATAATTATAAAAGTACAACCCGCCAATGGAAGACGGTTCTTCTCCACCGGTTTCCTCCAGCATCGTGCCCATAGTCGCCTGCGCCGGCTGCAGACCGGAAACCAGCCCCATCACCAGCAGAAGCAGGGCAAGCAGCACGCGGCCTGCCCTTCCCCATCCCGCCGGCCTTACTGCCAAGTTCAAAACGGGTAAAACCCCCTTCTATCGCTGAAGCACATCAGCATGATTGTCCACTCCCCATCTATATACAGGAACCGTGCAGTCACTCCACGATCTTCCAAGCGGCAGATTCTATTATACTACCTGCCCGGCAGGCGTGAAATGAAGATTTACCAGTTTTGAGGGGGTAGGGAGGCTTTTTTATAAAATATGGCGGCACGGGAAATGATGTAGATTGCCTGTTGCTTCCGGTTTGAGGATACGATATGATGGTTATGAAAAATATTTTTGTTAACTTACGATAAATAAAGAAAATAATTTACAAAAAAAATAACAAAGACGGGTGATCCCATGTCCAGCATCCTTCAGTCGATCCGAGACCGACAGCATGCCATGCACCGGCAGGAGCAGACGCTGGCGCAGTTCCTGCTTGACCATCCCCATGAGGCCGTGCATCTCAGCATCACCGAGCTTGCCGGCCGCTCCGGCACCAGTACGGCAACCGTATCGCGCTTCTGCCGGAATCTGCTCTTCAAGGGCTACAGCGACTTCCGCATGAAGCTGGCCGCCGAGCTGGTGCTTCCCCCTCCCGGCAAGCCGTCTTACCAGGACATTGTCGCCGGCAATTCCCTGCCCAGCATCGTGGAGGCGATCGAGAAGAACCACCTGCGCTCCATCTCCGATACGACACGGCAGCTCGATCTGCAGGAGCTGCAGCGGGCCGTAGACGCGCTGCAGTCCGCACGCCGCATTGATCTCTACGGCGTCGCCACCTCGGGCGTGGTCGCCCTTGATTTTCACCAGAAGCTCGTACGGATCGGCCGGATGGCCCAGCATTACTCGGATTCGCATATGCAGATTACCTCCGCCTCCAGCCTCACGCCGGAAGACGTCGCTTTCGCCTTCTCTTACTCAGGCGAAACGGTGGAGACCTATGACGCCCTGCTCTGTGCCAAGGAACGCGGCGCCGTCACCATCTCGCTGACGAAGTTCGGCGCGAACCGCATCTCGTCGGCGGCGGACATCCGGCTCTTCGCCTCGACTCTGGAAGAAGGCATGCGCCGGGGAGACATGGCTTCCCGGATCGCCCAGCTCCACGTTGTCGACATCCTATTCACGGCACTCGTCAGTGCCGGCTTCGAAGATTATGTGCCTCAGCTGGAGCATTCGTTCCAGCAGGTCCGCAAATTCCGCAATGAAAAAGGGAGATGAACTTATGAATATTCTTACCTTCCGTTCTCAAGACGAACTGAACAAAGCGGGTGCGGGGATCATCACCGGCCTGCTCCAGACGAACCCGAAGGCCTGCCTGGGCCTGGCCACCGGCGGCACTCCGGTCGGCATTTACCGGGAACTGGTAGAGACCTGCCGCCAGGGCCTCGTCTCATTCTCCAAAGCATCGGCCTTCAACCTGGACGAGTATGTCGGCCTCGACCGCAGCCACCCGGCGAGCTACTACACCTTCATGCAGGAGCACCTGTTCAGCCACGTGGATATCGCACCGGAGCGCTGCCATATCCCGGACGGCTCCGCCCCTGACCCGGAAGCGGAATGCGTCCGCTATGACAGCCTGCTGGAGGAAATCGGGCAGATTGACCTGCAGCTGCTCGGCCTCGGCCATAACGGCCACATCGGCTTCAACGAGCCGGATGAGGAACTGGAGCGCGGCACGCATGTCGTGGAGCTGCAGGAGCAGACGAGACAGGCGAACGCCCGGTTCTTCGACCGCCCGGACCAGGTGCCGACGCATGCGATCACGATGGGCGTAGGCACCATCCTGAAGGCGAAGACCATCCTGCTCATTGTGCGCGGCCGGGACAAAGCGGAGATCGTGAAGCGCGCCCTGCAGGGGCCGATCACGACCGAATGCCCGGCCTCGCTGCTGCAGACCCATCCGCACGTGGTCGTCCTGCTCGATTCGGAAGCGGGGAGCCTGCTGTCATGAGCCAGACGGTCACACAGCGCATCATTCACGCCCGCATCGCCACCGAGAACGGCACCGAAGCGGACGGTTTCCTCGAGGTGCTGCGGGACGGCAAGATCGGCGCCTTCGGCCCCATGGCCTCCTTGCCCGCGACCCCCCGAGCCGGCCGAGATTGTGGATGCCAAGGGAAGCTGGCTGCTGCCCGGCTTCATCGACGTTCATGTCCACGGCGGCTGGGGCGGCGACTTCATGGATGCCTCCGAGGAATCCCTCGCCAAGATCACACGGTTCCACGCCAGCCGCGGCACGACCACCATGCTGGCCACCACGATGACCGCGTCCCGGGAAGACATCACCCGGGCCCTGCAGGCTGTGCAGGCTTTCCGCGCGAAGGGCATGCCCTTCGCCCGCCTCGCCGGCGTGCATCTTGAAGGCCCGTTCATCAACCCGAAGCTGGCCGGCGCCCAGGACCCGAAGCTCATGCTCCCTCCGCAGAGCGAGTGGCTCGAGGAGTGGACCTCCGCCTATCCGGGCCTGATCCGGCTGCTCACGCTCGCTCCGGAGCTCGAAGGAGCCGCTCCGTTCATCCGGATGCTCGCCGGCCACGGCATCGTGGCGGCCTGCGGCCATACGGATGCGGCCTATGACCAGATCCAGGAGGCGGTCTCGCACGGGCTGAGCCATGCGGTACACACCTTCAATGCCATGAAGGGCCTTCACCACCGCGAACCCGGCGTCGTCGGCGCCGTACTGACGAACGAGGCGGTCACCGCGGAAGTCATCGCCGACGGCATTCATGTGCACGAGGCCTGCGTCCGGCTCCTGACCGTGACCAAGCGCCAGGGCAACCTCGTTCTCGTTACCGATGCGATCTCCGCCGCGGGACTCGGGGACGGCGACTACATGCTCGGCGGCCAGGACGTCGTCGTGAAGGACGGGGTCGCCCGCCTCAAGGAAGGCGGCAACCTCGCCGGCAGCACGCTGACGATGATCGACGCCCTCCGTTACATGGTGGAGCGGATTGGCCTCTCCGTCGAGGAAGCCAGTCTGCTCGCCAGCCGCAATCCGGCACGGGTGCTGGGCTTGTCGGAGCACACCGGCAGCATTGCCGGCGGCAAGGCCGCCGACCTTCTTCTCGTCTCCCCGTCCCTCGAGATCGAGCGGGTGTGGGTCGACGGACGCCGCGTTTGCTGAAGCCGGCAAGCCCCCTGCAGCCCACCAACCTTCCGCCTTTATGCACCAAAAGCCCGGTTTATTCGCTATTGCGAACAAGCCGGGCTTTTTTTAGGATGAATCGCTGTCTTGTATCACAGCATTTCGGGCCGTACGTAGAAGCAGGTTCTGGGGTGTGAGCAAAGCTGCCTCTCTTCTGCGGTAAAGGCCGGGCCAGCTTACTTCGCCAGGAACTGCTGGGTCACCAGATAGTAGCGGAGCTTGCTCAGATCCTTCTCAGAGATGGAATGAATCTCGGCCCCGTAGCGGATCGTCTTCTCCTGGATGTGGGCGTACCGCACGATCAGCTTCGGATGAATCGTCGCTTCATCGCACATGATCATCGTATCGAACACATGGTTCATTTTGACGGAGAAGTCGTTGACCTCGAATCCGAATCCGAGACGGCTGACGTTGGTGAACCGAACGGCCATCGTCTTGAAGTCGTCGATCAGCGTGCCGTACGTGTTGAGCTTGTAGCTCGTGAACACTTTATCCTCGTCGCGGTACATGTCGTCATAGATTTGGCTCCCGGCGGCTTGAATATGGAAGAGTTCGGAATCGGCCGGCACCAGGATCAGTTTGGACTGCGAGACGCGAAGCACTCTCATCTGGGCTTTCGTTCTATAGTTGAATGCGATCACCGATTCGCCCCCGGCGAACGAAGACGGGTCCGTACAAGATACCTCCATCAGATCGTTCCCCTCATATGAGACTTGACCGCGATACACCTTACCATTGTGCAAAAGTTGCATGTCTTTCATCTCACTCACCCCCTGCTTGATTACTTATAACTATATCCGGGAATCTTTCGGAAAGTTTCAGCTAATTATTAGGAGATTATTAGATTTCGTAAGAGATTCCCTCTAATAGAGTCGAAGATTGTCGAATTATAGCATTGTTTTTGCATCCTGTTAAGTACTTAGCTTTTATATACCCCAAATCATGGAAGTTGATACGTGGTTGTCCCGCGCCTTCTTATCCGCATGCGAGGCCCCGCTTTCCTCCGTCCAGGCCCTGATGCCGTTCCTGCTATCCCTTTTTTACACAGCACAGCCTCCGATCAAACCCCTGAATCCCCCCCTTATCCCATCCGTACAGAATGAAAAAAAGCCCTCCTGCCGGCAGGAGGGCTTCTCAAACTTCATATAGGACATTCGGCGCAGATTAATGCTCGAGATGGTCATCCGGCTGAGCCGCCTTGACCGTTAGGCCCCCGTCCACCATGAGCAGGTGGCCGTTGATCTGCATCGCTTCCTCGGAAGCGAGGAACACGACCGCATCGCCGATCTGGCGCGCCGTACCGAGGCGCTTCATCGGGTTGGCTTCGACCTCTTTGGCCCGGATGCTCTCATCCGCCAAATAATCGGTGCACATATCCGTGTCCACTGTACTCGGGCCAACGGCGTTGACGTTGATGTTGTGGCGGCCGAGCTCGATCGCCATTCCCTTGGTCAGCATATGGGCCGCCGCCTTCGAGGACTGGTAGTGGGGGATTACGGGACTGGTCACGACCAGGCTTGCCGTGGACAGCACGTTGATGATTTTGCCGTACCGCTTCGGGATCATCGCCTTCGCCGCGAGCTGCGAGCAGAGGAACACCGACTTCACATTCGTATCATAGGTGCGGTCCCAGGTCTCCTCGCTGGCCTGAAGGAACGACTCGAACGGAGCGATGCCCGCATTGTTGACGAGGATCTCCACCTCCCCAAGCTGCTCGCTCACCTGCTCGAACATCGCGGTCACCTGATCCTTCTTCCCCACGTCCGCCTGTACGATCATGCTCCGGACGCCCAGCGCTTCCGCTCTGGCCTTCACTCCCTCGGCCAGCTCCCGCGAACGCTCGGATGTGAAATTGACGGCCACATGCGCCCCCTCTTCCGCCAGCCGGATAACGATCGCCTCGCCGATGCCCCTGCTGCCCCCGGTGACCAGCGCCACCCGTCCTGTCAATCTGCCCATACTGCCGTTCCTCCTCTGGTTAGGGTCAAAAAAGAATCGAACAAAACGGCGTCCGCCGGCTCCTGCTTCCGTCCTGCAGAACCCGGCGGACGCCGCTTCATCTCCAAGCTTTCCTCTTTTTGTATTGCGGCCCAAAGCCGCTTCTTCGGGCAGCTCCTTACAAGCTCGGTCCGATCCGGTTGATGCTGAACTCCGTATGGCCGAGAATCTCGGCCTTCGTCAGCTTGCCGGCCGCGACGGCCGCAATCTCTTCCCAGACCGCCGCCCCGGCCGCCTCCAGGCTCATCGTGCCCTCCAGCATATCGCTGACATCCACGTCCATGTTGTCGGACATGCGCAGGTACATCTGTTTGTTGCCGGTAATCTTGATGACCGGCACAACAGCCGAGCCTGTCGGCGTTCCGCGCCCGGTCGTGAAGCAGACGAGATGGGCGCCGCCGGCGGCCATCCCCGATACGCACTCGATGTCGTTCCCCGGGGAATCCATGAAGTACAAGCCGCCCTTCGGAATCCGCTCGGCGTACTCGATGACCCCCCGGATCGGTGCCGTACCGCACTTCGAGATGCAGCCGAGCGACTTCTCCTCGATCGTCGTGAGACCGCCTGCGATATTGCCGGGGCTCGGATTGCCGCCGCGCATGTCGGCACCCATCCGCTCCACCTCCCTCTCGAAGCGGCCCACGATATGATAGAGCTGATCGGATACCCCCGGCGCCGCACAGCGGGAGGCCAGCACATGCTCGGCCCCGATAATCTCCGTCGTCTCGCCGATTACGACACCGCCGCCCAGGCCGATCAGCGTATCGGCGGCCGCGCCGAGCGCCGGATTGGACGCAAGGCCCGAGGTCGCGTCGGAGCCGCCGCACTTGACGCCGATGATCAGCTCGCTCATCGGGAACGGCTCCGGCTGCATGGCGTCCAGCTGCGCCCGCATTCTCCGTGCAATCTCGGTCCCGTGCTGAATCGCCTTGACCGACCCGCCCACGGATTGGATGTCGAACACCTCGACAAGCTTGCCCGTCTCACGGATGGACTCCGCCAGCGCATGGGGATCGACCACCTCACAGCCGAGCGAGATGATGATCACCCCGCCGACGTTCGGGTTGCGGCCCGTTCCGGCCAGCACTTCGAAGGTGCGGTCTTTGTCCGCGCCGATCTGCGAACAGCCGTGCTGGTGCGGAATCGCCACCGTCTCCGGCACGAGCTGGGAGATGCGGCTGCAGACCTGGTTGGAGCAGATCACCGTGGGAATGATCAACAGATGATTGCGGATGCCGATATCGCCGTTCGGTCTGCGGTAACCCATCAGAGTAGTCATGCGTTCAGGCTCCCTTCGCTTGTCGTACCCGTACCGGCCTGATCCCCGCGGCCCCGGATGCCTTCGACATTATGAACATGCACATGCTCACCTGCACGGATAGGGGCCGTCGTACGGCCGATGACCTCCCCGTATTTGCGTACCTCCACGCCTTGGGGAAGATCCTGCAGCGCCACCTTGTGCCCGAACGGCACCGGATCCAGAAGTTTCACCTGCAGCTCTTCGCCGCCCCGGTAGCAGGTGATGCTCTCCCCTGCCGCCAGCTCCCTGATCGCCGTCGCCACATGATCGCGCGGGTCCATCACCAGCGCCTGCGCGCCTGCGGTAATCTGTCCTGCCATGCTGCCGCTCCTCCTCTATTATGCTTGCCGCCTGACCGGCCTGATGTCTTCCTTGTCCATGCCAGCCCGGTTCCGGCTTACTTCCGCTCGCTGACCATCCGGTTCGTGAGGGCGCCAAGCTTCTCGATCTCGATCGTCACCACGTCCCCGTCCTTCAGGTACACCCGCTGCGCTTCCGGCAGCCCAGAACGACGCCCTCCGGCGTTCCCGTCAGGATCACGTCGCCCGGCTGCAGGGTCATATGCCGCGAGATATAGCTCACAATCTCGTCACAGTGGAAGATCATGTCGGACGTATTGGAGCTCTGCCGTGTCTCCCCGTTCACCTTGCAGGAGATCGCCAGCTCGTTCGGATTGCCTACCTCATCTGCCGTCACGAGGTATGGGCCGAGCGGGGCGAAGCCGTCAAGCGTCTTGCCGAGCATCCACTGGGCCGTGCGCAGCTGCAGGTCGCGGGCCGAGAGATCATTGGCGCAGCTGTAGCCGAGCACGTAATTCAGCGCTTCCTCCCTCGGAACGTCCTTCGCCTCTTTGCCGATCACGATCGCGAGCTCCGCTTCATAATCCACCTGGGAGGTCACGCGTTCCGCCAGAGAGACGTCGTGTCCGTGTCCGGTAAGGGCATTGCTGAATTTGTTAAAAAGAATCGGATACTCCGGAATCTTCGCATTCGTCTCCTCGGCATGCTTGCGGTAGTTCAGCCCCACGCAGATGATTTTGCCGGGCTGGAGGATGCTCGGACCGAAGGTCTGGTCCGCCTCGTCGAACAGGGCGCCTCCCTTGGCGCCGGAAGCGAGCATCTTGTCCACGAGACCCTGAAGCGCCTGCAGGGCGCCTGCTCCCCCGTCGATGACCTCCTGCATGCTGAGCGGCACGTTCAGCTTGCCGTCCTCCAGGATATCGAGCGCGCGCTCGACATACAGGATACCCTCATCCGTCTTGATGCCCAGCTGCAGCCGGCCGCCTTGTACAAAGTTAAGCAGTTTCATAGCAGTAGCCTCCTCTTCCCCTACATATATAGTAGATTAAGAGCTTTCGCTCTTGTAGCGTTTACCCGTTCTTCCCAAAAACGACTCCGCCGTCGATATACAGCGGAGAGCCCATCATGAACTTCGATTCGTCCGAAGCGAGGAACAGAGCCGCCTTCGCGACATCCTCCGGCCGGCCGAGATCACCGCTGAGCTGCCGCTTCTTGAGAGATTCATAGCCCGCCTCCGGATTATCGTACGACTTCCGCAGGTAGTCCTCGACGAAAGGCGTCAGAATCGTACCCGGCAAAAGCGCGTTCACCCGAATGTTATACGGGGCGTAGTCCACCTGCATGGACTTGGTCAGCGCCAGCACCGCTCCCTTCGTCGCCGAATAAGAGGCTCTGCGCGCAAGCCCGATTTCCGCGATGCAGGAGGACATATTGATGATCGAGCCTTCCCGGCGGGCCATCATATGCGGCAGCACATACTTGCTTGGCAGGAATACGCCGCGGATATTGACCTCGATGACCCGGTCCCACTGCTCCGGCTCCACCTCGTGAATCGCGCCTACCCCGCTGATCCCCGCATTGTTGAACAGCACGTCGATGCGGCCGTAGGTTCCGATCACCGTATCCACGAGCCGCTGAACCGATTCGGGCTTCGTGACGTCCGCCTGGACGAAGACCGCCTGGCCGCCTTCGCTGCGGATCTCCTCTACGGTCTCCTGCCCTTTGTCTTCCGCCAGATCGTTCACAATGACAACCGCTCCCTCACGGGCGAACAGCAGTGCCGAGCTCTTTCCGATCCCCGAGCCGGAGCCTGTGATGAGAATGATTTTGCCGTCCAGTCTCATAGACGCCTTCCTTCCTCTCTCCCTGTGGTTGCATGCAAAGCCTGCACCTGCCTGCTTGCCAACGTGCCCGCCTGTATTCCCGCAGCCAGCGTATTCCGGTTCGGACCGTTCAGACGAGTCCCGGATTCTGGGACAACCGCCGGGCGAGCGCGCAGATCTCCCGAATCGCCTGCTCCTGCTTCGCTTCCCATTCATGAAGGAACATCGAGCAGGAGATCGCGGCAATTACGCTGCCCGCGCTGTCTCTCACCGGAGCCGCCACGCAGCAGAACCCCATGACCGCTTCCTGCAGATCGAAGGCATAGCCGCGGTCCCTGACGTCCACCAGCTGCTTCAGCAGCTCCTCCCGGCTGCGGAGCGTGTGCGGGGTAGCCGCCGGCTCCAGCGCCTCCTCCGGAAAAAACGCTTCCAATTCGGACCGTTCCTGCCAGGCCAGCATCGCTTTGCCCAGCGCGGTGGCATGCGCGGGCAGCTTCAAGCCGGGCTCGGAGGCAAGCCGTACGGGCGACGGCATCTCTTCCTTCGCCAGATAGAGCACCTCGTGACGCTCCAGCTTGGCAAGCTGAATCGTTTCCCCCAGCGTATGCTTGGTCACCGAAGCCTCCTTACGGAACCGGTCGATCAGGCTGAAGCCTTTGAAGAAAGCGTGGCCGAGATAGCCCATCCGCGCACCGAGCGTATACGTTCCGTCCGCGTCCCGCTTCACCCAATCGAGCGCCTCGAGCGTCGCAAGCAGAGAGAACATTGAGCTCTTGTTGTACCCGAGCCGCTTCGACAGGTCAATCAGCCTGAGAGCCGAGGGCTCTGAAGCGATGGCCTGCAGGACCGCATCCGCTTTCTCCAAGGCAGGCACCCAATATTTTTTGTCCATGTGCCCTCCATGCTGTCCATTACGGTTTATTATGCTAAACCACGGTTTATTATTCTAACATTTTAAGTGTAACGCCGGCACCACGCTGGTGTCAATTGGAATTTCGCCCGGTGAGCAGCATAAAGAAGACCGCCTCTTCCGGGGCAGTCTTCTTCTGATCATCCGCATGATATATGATATTGCAGATTACTCGCACTAAGGTCGGGCAAACCGGGGCTCGGCCGTCCCGAGGAGGCTCGTCTTACCGAGGGGGCTGCGGTTGAGCCTGGAAGGCCGCTGCAGCCGCCGCTAACTATCCTCCGGTGCCCTTGACCGTCAGCATAAAGTTCAGGTCGAACTTCTCGTAACGGTTGGTGAGATGCGCCGTCAGCGTTACCTGCGTATCGGCCGCCGGGCGGGTGACCCGCCCCGCAGCCGTAACGACATCAGGCACAGAGGAGGTCCAGCCGACAGCCGCCCCGTGAACCGGAGCGCTTGCAGGAAGGATCAGATCCTGCGTCACACTGTCATTCCTGTCTCCTGCCGCGAACTTCGGTTCCAGAGCCGAGGCATCCTCAATCATCGCATACCAGTCGTCCAGAATCATATGGATAATAGCGTCAAAATCATTCTGAATGGCACTCTGCGTCGTATAGGCGCCGTTCTGTGCCACTTGGTCCAGCATATACCCGCCGATGATCAGCAGCTCATAATCTTCCATATACGTATAATACTCGTTGTCGAGATGAAGGAGCGGAGACATCAGTGCGCCAAGCATCTCCTCCGGGGTGCCCGCTTCGTTGACCGCACGGATGGCACCCGCTTCGTCTCCGCCCAGCTGCAGCCCCTCTACTGTAAGATCGAGCAGGTCCTGCACCGCCCAGCGTCCGGTGAATCCTGAGCCCCGGCCGAGCAGCACTGCCTCCGCCGCCTCGATCTTCCGGGCATTCGTCAGGCTGTAATAAGGAGTGAGCTCCAGCCACAGGCCGGCCGATTCCAGAGCTTCCCGCATCTCGGCGGCATTGTCCGCGCGGTTAATGGAGTCAAGCGCGAGACGCACCTCCTCTTCCAGCGGAAGAACTTCGACCGTCAGCGTGGCGGTGAGTCCGGTCTGCTTCAAGCTCAGCGTATGCTTTCCGGCAGCCAGCGTATTCAAGAAGGCAGGCAGAATTACCACCTCGCCCGGTTCCATACCAGCTGCAAAATCCCTGCCCTGAACGAGCCCCCTGTCACCCAGCCGGATCGATACGGCGGAGAGATCCCCCGGCACGGACGGCTGTCCGCTGCCATCCGTCTTGGTCAGGGCGAAAAGCGCTTCGACGGCCGCATCCGCTTCCCGCAGCACCGCCCCGTATACAGCCTGGGCGGTCAGCGAGCCTGCTGCAGGCCGGACCTCCAGCACCGCTCCGGCCGTCAGCCCGCCGAGCGCGAACGACAGCGGTACGAAGCCCTCTTCGAGGGAATTCAGGAAGAACGGGGTCAAGGTAACTTCACCCGTCAGCTCATCCAGTGCATAATGCAGTCCCTGTACCAGCTCCAGGCCATTGGCGCTTATGATCAGCCCCGCAAACCCCTGCACCTCCGCTCCCGACTCGCTTAGATGCTGCAGCCGGATCACGGCAGGATGATCCGCGCCTCCGGCCGGGAACGAAGCGCCGGCGAGGAGGGTTACGCTCAGGAGCTCATCCGTGACGATCCGAACCGGAACGTCAGCTGCCGTGGTGTGCAGGCCATCCGTGATGCTTACCGTAACCAAGGCCGACCCGATGCTTCTCGGCTGAATGACGAGGCCGCCAAGCTCCAGCCTCGTGTAGACCGCCTCATAGACGCTCGACTGCACGGTTCCCGGGACAAACGAAAGGGCATCTCCCTCCCTGTCCGCTGCCAGATCCGAAGGAAACAGGGTGATTCCGGCGCTTTGGGCCAGATGCAGCACCCTTTCTGCTGCCGGTCGTACCACCGGTGCTTCATTGACTGACGAACCACCGGCTCCGCCGGAGGAGGAATCCCCGCCGCTGTCCGTGTCGCTGTCTGTGCCGCTTCCTGTACCGGTGCCTGTACCGGTGCCTGTTCCGGTATCCGTACCTGTACCGGTATCGGCCCCCGTATCCGCATCCGTGCCCGTACCTTGGTCCGCGCCGGTGTCTGTGCCCGCTTCCGTCCCGGTCCCTGTATCCGTCCCGCTGCCCGTACCGCTGCCCGTACCGCTGCCGGTACCGCCGCCCGTTCCGTTACCGGTGCCGCCGCCTCCTTTGCTGCCGCCTTTTTTGCCCTTTCCTCCGCCACCTCCGCCACCGCCGCCTCCACCGCCCCATGCGGGGGCGGCCGAAGCCGGGCCGGAGCCAATCCGGTCCTTCGCCAGGGCGTAGTTCTCCACGACGTCAGACGGCGTCTTCCCGGCAGGCACGATCAGCTGCCCGATCCGCGTGCCTTCCTTAACGGAGATCCGTCCTCCGGCGCTCTTCACCTCCACAGTACCGATGCCCCCCGGCAGGTCCAGCTGAAGAAGCCCCTGCCCTGCCGCGTTGACGGCAGCCACCGCACCGCTGCCAGACACCACCGTGCCCGACCGGCCGGTCCACTCCAGCAGGGTCACCTCCGCCTCCAGCTTCACCTGCTGTGCCCCGGCGCCTACAGTAAGCTTCGGGATCACCACCCCGGCAGCCGCCTCCACGGCCGCGTCCGCCTGCAGGGTGACCGAACCGACCGTCGTCCCCCCGCCCGCTTTGACCCGGACATCGGCTTTCCCGATGTCCACGGCTCCCAGCACCGCCCGGTCGAATACGACCGTGTTGGAGTCGCCGCCGTTCACCACGGTCCGCCCAAGCACGGTCAGACCCGAAGACAGGAAGTCATGCTGCAGCTCCGGCCCGATCTCCAGATCGCCCGTGACGGTGAGATTCTTCAGCGTCAGGTAGTCCGCCGCCGCCTTCACCTTCCCTTCAATCCGGGCTCCGCCGCCGTCCAGCACCCGGTTGCCGCTGAACTCCGCCTCTCCGGCCCCAGCGGGCAGTCCTGCCGCCGTCAGCTCCAGATAGGTGATCCGGGTCAGCATGCCGTCCCGGGCCTCGAACCGGACCTTCGCATGCTGCAGCACATCCGCATTCGCCTCGGAGAACAGCCCGGCCAGTCCCTGAGGAACACGGTATTCCGTACCGTTCAGGACCGCCTTCCCCTCCTTCAGAGCGGTAAGCTCGGCCGGCGGCGCTTCCTTGAGCAGCGGGAGCGCCTTGGCCAGCACCACGGCAATCTCCTGCCGGAGCGCATGCCGGCGGGGGGCGAAAGCCGTCCCGTCGCCGGACATGACGCCCGACTCATACAGATACTGTACGGCGTCCTTCGCCCAGGCGCTGATCTGATCCCGGTCCGCATAGGGAAGGCGGGCTCCCATGCCGCCGGCTTCCGCCCCGGACGCACGCACCAGAATGGCCGCGATTTCTTCCCGGGTGATCGGCGCTTCCGGGCGGAACACGCCCCCGCCGTCACCTTCCATATAGCCCACCCGGCGGACCGCCTCAATATAAGGGACGGACCAGCTGCCCGCCGGCACGTCGGCGAAGGAAGAGCGGGCCGCCTGTTCCATCGGAATCCCCATCGATACGGCCAGTACGGCTGCGAACTCCTGGCGGGTCAGCCGGTCCAGCGGATGGAAGCCTCCATCCGGGTACCCGCTCATGATGCCGAGCCTGCGCATCTCCGAGATTGCCTCCTGTGCCCAGGCAGCCGCCTGATCCGCATCCGTGAAGCCCCCGCCGGCCGCATAGGCTTTGGCGTCCGGCAGAGACCCCAAGGGCCCGCCGCCCGGCAGAGATCCCAGGGCTGTCGAGACCACCAGGGCCGCCGCCAGCATGCCATTCCATTTTCTCATGATTCCCCTCCTCCTAGTTCACACCGACAGCTGTCCAGGCTGCCTGCAATGCCGTGTATTCCCGGGACTGCTCCCCGTAAGCGTCCCGGCATGCCGCCAGGGTAGCCGCCCGGGCTCCCGAGAAATCGGTATTCGGCGCCATGTAATTCAGCGAGGCGCTGTACCAGATCTTCCCCGCATTCACCCGGGAGCCGATCGCCGTGGCAAAGTGGTAGAACGCCTTATTCGGAATGCCCGAGTTCGTGTGCACGCCGCCGTTATCGTCGTTGAGATCCGCATAATAATAATCGCGCATATGCCCCGGCTGATCCCCGAGTTCGGGCTGATCCATATACCGCAGCGCATCTCCCGGCACCCCCGGAGTCCAGATGTCCTCACCGATGAGCCAGTTCCGGTTCTCGATCGCTGCTGCCATCGCATCCGACCAAGATTCGTTCAGGGCGCCGGACTGTCCTTGATAGATCAGGCCTGACGTATACTCGGTGACGGCATGGGTGAGCTCGTGCGCAACGACATCCAGCCCCCCGGCCAAGGAGCTCATATGCACTCCATCCCCGTCGCCATACACCATCTGCCCCAGGGAGCCGCTCCAGAAAGCATTGTTGTAGCCCTTGGAATAGTGCACGCCGGAGATGATGCTCGCTCCTCTTCCGTCGTAGGAATTGCGGCCGAGCACGTTCAGATAGAAGTCGTACACCAGACCGGCGTAGTAATGAGCATCCACCGCCGCCTTCTGCGCCTCCGAATCCCACACATTGTCCTTGTCGCTCACGTACGTCTGTGCCAAAGACCCGTTATTGAACGTATACGTATAAATGGCGGAGCCGAGCGAGAGCAGCTTTGTCCGGTCTTCCAGCACATAGGTGCCGCTCCCCTTCGCAAGGGTCTGTATTTTTTTCTGCGTGCCGTCCAGCCCGTAGCCCTTGGCCGCCAATTCCTGCGCACGGTTCAAAGCGCTCACAATCGAGCCGTCCCCCGCATCGACGAAGATTGTCCAGTCGCCCGGCGCTTCCCCCGCAAGGTAGCAGACGCTGACTTGATAAGTAAGCACGGCCTGATCGCCCTGCGGCAGATACGTCAGCGCGCTGGAGGCAGGAACGCTGAGAGGACCCTTATAGCCTGTGTGTTCCACGGCCTTCTGTAGCGCTTCGGAAGCCGTAATCGATGCCTCAGCCGCTGTGGGTGTCAGGGGCTCGTATTTGCCGGTCACCCCCGTCAGAGACCCGTCCGATTCATGGACAATCAACTGCTCCCCGTACACGGGAATCCCGTTCAGAAGACGGTCGAACCGGGTATGGGCCCGTTTGCCTTCGGTCATCGTTTTCTTCAGCCTGAACTCCCTGGAGACATCGCCGATCCCGTAATCCGCTTTGATTTTGGTCAGGGCGTCGGCCGCACGTTCCTGGGCTCTTGCCCCTTTCAGCGTGCCCAGCTCCCCATGTATCGTATGGATTTCTCCCTTTTCGTTCTTGAGCACCTTCTTGCCCGCGATTGCCTCCGCACTGCCTGTACCGGTCAAGGCCGATACGAACAAGGCGGACAGCACCAGGGTGGACACCGTTCTTCCGTTCATAGTGGCGTTCTCCTCCCAAGGAATGAGTACCGGCTCTCCCTCATGGACTCCGGCCTGCTGCACCTCCCGCCCGCCCCGAAGGGCAAACAGAGGTTCTTCCCTTATTTCGGTAGAACCCCTGCCACAATTTAGCTATTATTGTCGAAAAAAAGTTAAGTTCGATTTCCTCGAACGTACCCGATATACTGAAAACAACAGCACTTGGATGGGGCACGAAAACGTCCGTCCCTTCCGAAAGGAGCACTTGCCTATGTCCGAATCCCTGCAAACCGTCCGCAGCCTGGCCGACCGTGTCCGCACCCAGGTCAACCGGGTCATCGTCGGCAAAGAAGACGTCATTGACCGGCTGCTCATCGCCTTGTTCTCCTCCGGCCATGTGCTGCTGGAGGATGTGCCCGGCACGGGTAAAACGCTGCTGGCCAAAGCCTTGGCCCACTCGGTCGGCGTCGATTTTAAGCGCATACAATTCACGCCGGACCTGCTTCCGTCGGATCTCAGCGGCATTCATTTTTATAACCAGCGGACATCCGAATTCGAATTTCGTCCGGGTCCCCTCTTCACCAACCTCCTGCTGGCCGACGAGATCAACCGGGCGACGCCCCGCACCCAGTCCAGCCTCCTCGAGTGCATGGAGGAGCGGCAGATCTCCATTGACGGAACGACTCACCGGCTGCGCCGTCCGTTCCTCGTCATCGCGACGCAGAACCCGGTGGAAAGCCAGGGCACGTTCCCGCTGCCCGAAGCCCAGCTCGACCGGTTTCTCCTCAAGATCCGCATGGGGTATCCGTCGCACAGCGAAGGGCTGCAGATTCTGAAGCGGTTCCGGCAGGACAACCCGCTGGAGGACATGGCCGGCGTCGCCTCTGCTGAAGACATCACGGAGGCCCAGTCCTTCTGCGCCGGGGTGACGGCAGCCGACGACGTCCTCGCCTACCTGCTGTCCATCGTGGAGGCGACACGGGAGCACGGCGACGTGGCGGTGGGCGTGTCGCCCCGCGGCAGCCAGGCGCTGCTGCGCGCTTCCCAGGTGCACGCCGTCCTGCGCGGGCGGGACTTCGTCACGCCCGACGATATCAAGGCGCTTGCCCTTCCCGTGCTCGCCCACCGCATCGTGCTGAAGCCGGGCCTGCGGGTGCGGCCGCAAGCGGCGGAGTCGCTCGTAAGCCGGCTGCTCGAAGAGCTGCCCGTACCGGCAGAGCCCTCCGCGTCAGCGAGGTGAGTGCGAGATGAGCCTTCACGGCGCACTGCTCATCGCTGCTGCCGCAGCAGCCGGCCAGGGCCTGCTCTTCTCGCGGTTCAATCTCCGCAGGCTCACCTACGAACGCCGCTGGAGCACCCGCACCTGCTATCCCGGCGAGGAGATCGAGCTTGTGGAGAGCATCGAGAACCGGAAGGCCCTCCCGGTCCCCTGGCTGCGCCTCGAATCCCTGCTTCACGGCTCTCTGCAGTTCCGCAGGCAGTTTAACCTCCAGGTCAGCGGTGGCGAGCATTACCAGAACCACCGCAGCTTCTTCAGCCTGATGCCGTTCACACGGATCATCCGCCGTCACAAAGTCGTCCCCCTGAAGCGCGGCTGCTACCGCCTGAGCTCCGCTTCGCTCACGGCCGGCGATGTGCTGGGACTCCTGCACACCACCCGGCAGCTGGAACTTGGCGCGGAGCTGCTCGTCTACCCCGAGCCGCTCCCCGCAGGGGCGCTGGACCGGCCGGGCCAGCACTTCCAGGGCGATCTCACGGTGCGCCGGTGGATGATCGACGATCCGTTCCTGACCGCCGGCACAAGGGAATACCAGGCCGGCGACCCGCTGCGGCGGGTCAACTGGATGGCCAGCGCCAGGACCGGCTCCCTGCAGGTCCACCGCCACGAATATACCGCCGAACGCCGCCTCATGGTCTACCTCAACGTCGAGGACCATGAAGGCATGTGGGACCAGGTGAACCGGCCCCAGCTCATCGAATGGGGCATCTCTGCGGCCGCCGAGCTGTTCCGGCAGGCGGCGGAGGCCGGCATGGAAGCCGGCTTCGGCTCGAATGCAGGCTCCGTCGATTCGCCCAAGACCCCCACACGGACCGGCCTGCAGGGCGGGGCAGGCCAGCATGAAGCGCTGCTCGACACGCTGGCCCGCCTGGTGCTGGAGCTCAGCATCCCGTTCGACGCGTTCCTGGAGGAAGAAGCCGACCGGCTGCAGGACGGCCCGCGCCTGGATATTCTGCTCATTACCGCCTTCGTCAGCGCCAAAATGGCCGGACCTCTCGACCGGCTGCGCAGCCAGGGGCATACCGTAGACCTTCTCACCATCCCTTCGGAAGAGGATGTGAGCCTATGAAGAACACGCTGCGCCCGCTCCTGCTTCGCGGCCTGAGAGCCCTGCTGCAGGGAGCTGCCGAGCTGCTGCTGTTCCTGCCCCTGCCGCTGCTGCTGGCCGTCTACGCGCTGCCTGCGCCGGGCCGCTGGCTCTGGCTGGCGTCGCTGCCGCTGCTCTATGCCGCCGGCTGCGCCCTGGCCCTGCGCCTTCCGCAGGAGCGCCGGCTGACGCGGCACACCGTGGCGGCGGCCTTCGGCCTGCTCCAGGCCGTCTGCACGCTCGGCGCGGGCCTCCCGGCGCTGCTGGCGCTTCCGGCCGGCTGGCTGCTGGCCCGGCGCGGAGCGCGCATGGCGGCGGAGCCCTGGGCGCTGCTCTTCCCGCCGCCCGCCTTCGCCGCCGGGCTGCTGCTGCAGTTCGCCGCGTCCTTCGTCCTGCAGTTCGTCCCCTCGTTCGCGCCCTACCTGCCCCTCCTGCTGTGGGGCGGTCTGGCGGCCCTTGGGACCGCACTGTTCCGGATGAACCGCATCCGGCTGCAGGACGAGACGCTGAACCGCAGCAGCAGCGCAGGGAGCCCGCCGGCCCTGCCGCCGGCGGTGCTCTGGCCGAACCGCCTGTGGACCGCCCTGCTGCTGGCCGGCGTGCTCCTGCTCGCCTTCGGCTCGGCGCTGGAAGCGGCCCTCCGCGAAGGGCTCACCCGGCTTGCGGCCTTCCTGCTCGGCCTGCTGCCGCAGGGCCAGGAACCGCCGCCGGAGGCCGCACCGCCGGCCGCACCGCCGTCGCCGCCCGCCCTGCCGCCGTCCGAGCCGCCGCCGGCTTGGCTGCAGTGGCTGGAGCAGGCGCTGCTCTATGCCGCAGGCGCGCTGCTCACCCTGCTGGCGGCATACCTGCTCTACCGGCTGGCCCGCCGCCTGCCGGGCCGGCTCCGGCGCCTGCTCGCTTGGCTCGCGGAGCGCATGAACCCCGCGCAGCGGTCCGGCAGCGCCGAAGGCTACGAGGACGAAGTCGTCTCGCTGCTGAGGGCCCCGTCCGCGGGGCGGAGCGGCCAAGGCCTCCAGCGGGGCACCCGGCTGCGGGAGCCCCGCTGGGAGGACCTGCGCAGCGGCGGCGAGCGCGTCCGCTACCTGTACCGGGAGTGGCTGCGCGGACAGCGGCGCCGGGGGCTTCAGGCCCCGCCGCAGTGGACGCCGGCCGAGACGGTGCGCGAGGCCGCCGCTGCGAACGGAGCCGCCGCGCCCGGCCCGGCAGCCGGGGAGCTGCTGCGCCTCTATGAGAGCGTCCGGTATGGGGAGAAGCCCGTATCCGACGAAGAGGCGGCACAGCTGCGGAGCCGCTTGGAGGCGGAGACCGCCTCCAAGCCCAAACGGTAAGCTTCTCGGGCGAGACTCCTTCTCGCACTTCATGTTCAGCAATATTCCATGTCAATTTCAATAACACAGATTGACAACTTATCTTCTATCCAGGTATCATAGAGGTAATTTCATACTGTTTTTCTTTTCGTATAACCTTAATGATTGGATTAAGGGTCTCTACTTGGAAACCGTAAATTTCTAGCTACGAAAAAATATGTTCTTTGCCAAAGACATGTTTTTTCGCAGCTAGTTTTTTTATGCACACCATCCGTCGGAATAGGAGAGGGATTGCCATGGGGAACATGCTGATCAAACAGGCGCAGATCATTACGATGAATGCATCGGAGGACATCTTTACGGGGGATATCCGGATCGTGGACGACCGGATCGCTGCGATCGCCCCCCACCTTGCTGAGGAGCCGGGGGACTACGTCATCCATGGCGTCGGCCGGACCTTGATTCCCGGGTTCGTACAGACCCATATCCACCTGTGCCAGACCCTGTTTCGCGGCAAAGGCGACGATCTCGAGCTCATGGACTGGCTCCGCAAACGGATCTGGCCGCTGGAAGCCTCGCATGATGAAGAGTCGATCTATTATTCGGCGATGCTCGGCATTGGGGAGCTGATCCAGAGCGGCACGACCACGATCGTCGATATGGAGACCGTGCACCATACCGAATCGGCTTTTCAGGCGATTGCCGCCAGCGGCATCCGGGCCCTGTCCGGCAAGGTCATGATGGATAAAGGGACGGAAGTCCCTCTGCCGCTGCAGGAGAAGACGGAAGATTCCATTCAGCAAAGCGTCGACCTTCTCGAGCGCTGGAACGGATACGACGGAGGCCGCATCCAGTATGCGTTTTGTCCCCGCTTCGTGGTCTCCTGCACCGAAACGCTGCTCCGCGAGGTCCAATCGCTCTCGGCCTCGTACGGCGTCAAGGTCCATACCCACGCTTCCGAGAATCTCGGCGAGATCGAGATTGTCCAGGCGGAGACGGGCATGCGCAACGTTGTGTATCTCGACCATCTGGGCCTCGCCAACGAACGCCTGATTCTTGCCCACTGCATCTGGCTCGATGAAGAGGAGAAGCGGATTATCCGGGAACGGGGCGTGCATGTCAGCCACTGCCCGGGCTCCAACCTCAAGCTGGCCTCGGGGATCGCCGAGACGCCGGAGATGCTGAAGCTCGATATCTCGGTATCTCTCGGTGCCGACGGAGCGCCGTGCAACAACAACCTCGATATGTTCAACGAGATGCGGCTCGCCGCGCTGATCCAGAAACCGGTTCACGGTCCTACCGCGATGAATGCCCGAAGCGTCTTCCGTATGGCTACGATCGGCGGAGCCAGGGCGGTCGGCATGGAGAAGGAGATCGGCAGCATTGAAGTCGGCAAAAAGGCGGACCTCGCCCTGCTCAACCTGAACGCCTTCCACACGTTCCCCTCCTACGATGTCGATCCGATTTCCCGCATCGTTTACTCCGCCACCAGGGCGGATGTGGAAACGACGATCATTAACGGCCGGATCGTGATGGAAAAAGGCATCATGCGCACCATCGACCCGCTCACCGTGCTGGCTGAGGCGGACCGTTCCATCCAGCGCCTCCTGAAGCGCGCCGCCCTTCCCGTTTGATGTTCCGCAGCTCCGCATGACAAAAAGGCGGTCCAAAGGATAGCGAGCATCCAGCTCACTCCCGTCCTTTGGACCGCCTTTTTATGGTCATGATGTTGTATCATGCGAGCATGTTCCCTTCCTTAAACCGTCCCATCACAATCGTGTCATAGTATCTGCCGTCCCCCAGGAGCTTGTCCTTTCTCAATCGGCCTTCGATCTCAAAGCCCAGCTTGATATACAGGGCGATCGCTTTATGGTTGGTTTCCAGCACATGGAGCCCCATTTTGAGAATCCCGCTCCCGTCAGCCCAAGCCATGGATTGGACCAGCAGCTGCTTCCCGATGCCGTACCCCCAGAACTCCTGCAGCACACAGACACCGAAATCCACTTTATGGGAGAGCCGTTTCAGCGCACTTCCTTCGCATCTCGAAAATCCCACGATATGCTCCCCTGTGTCCGCCACCAAACATAAGTTTCTCTCCTTCTCGGCGTCCGTCCGAATCAGCTGTTCAAAGCCCGGCACGTCAAGAAACGCTTCGCCCCGCTCCCTGTCCATATACTCGGTCTCTCCGTCGATCTGCACCCGTAATGCGGAGAGTTCTTCGGCATCCCGGACAGCCGCCGGCCTGATCCGGTAGCGCAGCCCTTTAACCTCAAATTGTTGTTCGGTAATGATCATATGTACTCCGTTCGCTTGAGTATCCCTCTACTGGTGTGTTTCCCATTGGCACTCCGTTACTTCGAACTGACTGAACACCGCTTGGAAAGAAGACTGCTCCGGGCTGCAGGCATAAATTCCAAACTGGATCTCATCCCCACCCTCAAACAGATGGAAAATCCGCATTTGGGTATACGCGGCCCCATCATAGGACGCCTCAATGCAGTAATCTCTCTCGCGGCGGCTTAACCGGTAATACATCGTCTTGATCTCCGCAGGAATATCGGTCGTGGCCCAGTCGGAGTACCCGTGGTTCGTCACCACGCTCCCCAGCCTCTGGTATCCCTCATTTTCGTATTCCACGGATGCCTTGAACCAGTTCTCGCTGTTCTGGTAAAGGATCACGCCGCACTGGTCGTAGCGCTGTTTGCTGTTATACTCCGTTTTGACCCCGAAGGAAAAGTAACGCTCGGTGGTCTTCATCAGCAAAGCCGGAGCGGAGTCGTTACGGAACCCGTAATACGTGCGCTGCCAAAAGTCGGTTCCCGGTTCGGTTTTGATTATGATCCTGTTCTCCTGCACGACGTATTCTTTCGGTTCGTTGATCCAAAAGCACCGTTCGACATCATACTTCACTTGGGCTCACCCCTTCCTCTCTTTTGGAATTGTATGTGCGCAGGGTCTGCCTTCCTTGAAAATCATAAGGAATGGCCCCGGACTCGAACAGCTTACGGATTCCGGATCGGTAATAAGGCATTTTCTCCTCAGCTTCTTCCAGACCCGCCCATCTCACTTCCGCGATCTCATGGGGGCGTGTAATCCGGATCTCCGTACTCACTGGTCTGGCCTTGAACGTGACGAAGATGACATGCTCCCCCCGATCTTCAAACAGGCACTCATTCACCGCACTGATCCCTTCCAGTTCCACCTCAACCCCGGTTTCTTCTCTTGCTTCTCGGATCGCCGCGGCAGCCCACGACTCACCGGGCTCTACAGCACCCCCGGGTAATGACCAGCTCGAAGAGTCCCTATTTCTGACGATCAATACCTTGTCCTGCTTCTCATTGGCAATCAGTGCATAGGCCACATCCACTCTGTACACGAAACCGCACCCTTCCACTTTTTGGATAGAGTAGTATTCGATATGTGCTCCCCCAAACCCTTTCTCTATATGGAAAAATGAGTCAATTACACAAAGTGGATGAACAGTTCACCAATGAATGGTAAGATGCGGGTAGATGCATATCATGCGAGGGGGCTTTCAGATGAACGGATACTTCCTAAGCGCTTCGATCCTGGTCTTTGTTGTGGGTCTGATCCACAGCGTGCTGGGCGAGGCTCTCGTCTTCCGCCAAATGAGACGCGGCAGTTTTGTTCCGACCGATGGCGGAGGGGTATTGAAAGAATCCAGCGTACGCATTTTGTGGGCCAGCTGGCATGCGCTCACCGTCTTTGGATGGGGGATGGCCTGGCTGCTGCTGTGGCTGGCGCGGCAGCCCTCTCCTGGAGCCGCCTTACCCGTACTCGGGAACACTATCGGAGCCTCCATGCTCGCGGCGGCGTTTCTCGTTTTCGTCGGTACGAAGGCGAAGCATCCCGGATGGGCCGGTCTCTTGGGAGCAGCCGTGCTCGTCTGGATCGGCAGCACGGTCACATAGCCGCTTGCTCTTCCATATCTGCATACGGACCGCACCGGCTTCTGTTCCGCCGCATGGTCGTGTCCTAACCGCCTCAGCGCTTCAAATAGCGGATGAGGACATGCTCCACATGGGACAGGTGCTTCCGCATAGCCTCCTGGGCTTCGCCGGGATCCCCGCGCCTTACGGCTACGTACACGGCCTGATGCTCCTTCAGCAGCTGCCGGGAGACTTCGGGGCTCCCATACATCTGCAGCCGCCGGGTTTCCCGGATGGCCGTCTGCATCTGGGAAGAGATCGAATCGATCATCCGCACGAGAATGGAGTTATGCGTCGCTTCGGCCAAGGTCAGGTGAAAGGCAATATCGGTCTGCTCCCCCTCCACCTCGTCCCCCGGACTCGCTTCCATCCGTCGGAGCACCTCCTCGAATTTGGCCAGATCGGCATCCGTCCGTTTCACTGCGGCCAAGGCGGCATTGGAGATTTCGAGCGCCTGCCGGGCTTCAATCAGCTCCAGCACCGTCTCCCGGCTCATCAGGAGAGAGTCGAATTCCGGCAGGCCCACATCGTCCGCCTCAATCGCTCTGACATAGCTGCCCTCCCCCTGATGAATTTCTACGAGCCCCATCGCTTTCAATGCGCTCAGCGCCTCCCGTACGGTCGACCGCCCCACCTCATACCGCTCGGACAGCTCTTTGGCGGACGGCAGCTTGTCACCCGGCTGAAGCTGGCCTGATACGATTTGATCTTTGATCTGCTCTGCAATCGCTTCATATATTTTCTGCGTTGTAATACGCTTGATTTCCATTCGTCTTCGTGCTCCTTCCCTGCCCGGGGCTTCCTGTCCCTCCCATTGTATACTCCGCTTTCCCTGAAGTACAACCGGCCGCCGGAATGTCAGCTATCCCACAAGAAAAATACCCCTGGAGGAAGACAGTTGTCCCATACGGGCATTCCATCCTCTCTCTAGGGGTACTTCTTGTACGGCCTGCGGGCCTTCCCGCGTTCGACCGCCTTGCCGGCTTACGCCGTTACCTGCAGGGAACGGGCCAGCGTTTCGCCGAGCGACTTGCATACTTCCTTATCTTCGGAGGAAGGGCCGAGCTCTACCTTCAGGCCTTCCGTTACGATCTCCGCTCCACGTTCCTGCAGCTTCTCGATCAGCGTATCGACTGCTGCCCCGTAGGCAGAGTAGGAAGAGTCGCAGGACCCGAAGACAGCAGCCTTCTTACCGGCCAGATCGACTTCCTCCAATTCGTCATAGAAATCGAGGAATTCATCCGGCAGGTCTCCATCTCCCCACGTGTAGGCACCAAGGATGATCCCATCATAGCCCGCCAGCTCGGACGCATTCGTATCCATTACATTTTTTTGCGTCAGCTCGGCTCCGGCAGCCTGAACTCCCTCTGCCACCGCATCCGCCATATCCTCCGTGTTTCCGGTCATGCTGGCGAACACCAGAATTACCTTTGCCATGATTGATCCGCTCCTTCTCTCCGCTATCCGATGATAATGATATTCAATATCATAACAAAGAGAATGATAATCGTTATCACTTTAACTGTCAATAGTTTCCCCTTGATTTTTTATCGGAATTACCAAGAGTTACGGCATCTCCGTCCTTTAAGGACCATGCGCGTTAATAAGGAAGATACGATTACAGAATGGAGCCTTGGTGAGATACACATTATTTTATTTGACAAAAAAAAATACCCGGTCCGCTGCCGGCCGGGTTTCAAGGTTCGTTTATTCATTTTTGTGCTCGCTGTACCGCTGCCGCTCCTTGAAGCCGCGTCTCCAGCCAGGCCAGCACATCTCTAGTGACTTCCTCCCGGTTGATTTCATTCAGCAGCTCGTGCCTTCCTCCCGGGTAGAGCTTCACCGTGACTTCTTTCATTCCCACGGCCCGGTAGAGCGCCTCCAACCGGCGAATTCCCTTCCCCCTCATCCCCACGGGATCCCGGTCACCCGAGATGATCAGCAGGGGCAGCTCCTTCGGAATCCGTTCCAGCTGCCCCCTCCGATGCAGCTCAGCCAGGCCTGTGAAAAATTCGACCCAAAACTGGGCGGGAAACACGGCACCGCAGTCCGGGTCGGCCGCATAGCGGTCGACTTCTTCCGGATCCCGGCTGAGCCAGTCGAACGGCGTACGGACCGGCCGGAAGCCCCGGTTGTAGCCCCCGAAGGTAAGCTGCGTCAAGAGCGGACTCCGGTGCTCCGCTCCTTTGCGGGCGGCCACCCTCTTGGCCAGCCAGATGCCCAGATGAAGCTGGCTTCCCTGGGGGCCGTTCGAGCCGGAGAGAATGACGCCGTCCACCTTCTCCGGGTACGTATACATATAGCGCTGGGTCAGGAACGAACCCATGCTGTGTCCGAACAAGAACACGGGAAGCTTCTTATGCCGCTCCCGGATCAGCTCCGTCAGCTGCGCCATCCCTGCGCACATGAGACGGAAGCCGTCCCTCCCGATGCTGCCGAGCTTCGAACGGTCTCCTGCCGTCCTGCCGTGTCCCCGGTGGTCGCCGGCATAGACCGCATAGCCGGACGCCGTAAGCGCTTCGGCGAACCGGCGGTAGCGCAGGGCCGTTTCGGCCATGCCGTGAGCAATCTGTACCACTCCTCGCAGGGCCGCATCCTCCTCCGGAAGCCACACATAAGTATGGATGGGCACCCCGCCTTCATCCTTGTATGTAAATTCATCGCTGCGCATGCTTTCCCCCTCCGCAGCTCCTGTGTCAGCTGCCGTTTCCCTCATTATAGGACTGGCTTCCCCCAAAAAGAAAGCCGCAGGGGCGGCTCCCGCAGCTTCATGCCTTTAGACATCAGAGACACCGCGTCGCGCCCCTTCATGCCGGGAACGATACCAAGCGCTTCAGCACCGTAGGTGACCGACTCCAGCGGAGCCTCAAGCAGCTCTTCGATTGTCCGGACGCCTGTCGCCCGGGCCGCAATGATACCGCGCTCCTTCAGCTTCTCATTGAGCAGTCCGACATCCAGCGCGCCGCACATGATATACCCTTTATCCGTCGTGACCACGAGCAGCGTTGTCTTCGGCAGCTTCACCTCGATCGCGAGTGCAGTGCGTCCGTCCAGTTCGACCGGTTCCATACGCATCATGACCTTGTCTCCCCCTTTACGCCCGTATGCTTTCACTATATGTCAAGGGAGAGATCGTGGTTACGTGCCATTCGCCTGAGTCGCCGGGCAGCGCAGAACCCATTTCCAGCGACTTTCGGATCCACTCCTCCGTTGCCGGCTCGCTATGCTACTACTTACTATCCTCACATCTTTCTTAACAAAAAAGAGAGGCCTCTCCCGGCCTCCCCCTTCTTCCGGAGAGTCTCCCTCCGATCGCCTCCATATTACTTCGCGGCAGACCCAGCGCCTCGGCAGGCCAGGAACAGGCTGATCCAGCCGAACAAAAAGCCACCCCGCCGATCGGCGTAATTGCTCCAAGGATGCGCAGGTCCGTCAGCGCCATCACATACAGACTGCCTGAGAAAATAATAATCCCGGTCAGCATCGCCCAGCCCGCACGGCGCAGGTGTCCCGTCGCTGGAAGTACAGCGGACGCAAGGCCGATGACCGTCAAGGCCAGCGCATGAAACATATGATATTGAACGCCGGTCTGGTAATTGGCGAACATCGCCGCGCTGATATTCTCTTTCACCATATGGGCACCGAAGGCACCGATGGCCACCGCCAGGAACCCGCAGATCGCTCCGATTCGAATAAAGGTCCACTTCATGAACATCACCCCCGTTCTTAAGTCTACCGTATCCGGCCCACCCTGCGTCAAATGAACATTCCCTGCGTTTCCCCTCCTGCCAGCAGAGTTCACCGAAAGTTCATTCTCTATGCCTTTCCTTAACACAAAACAGCCCGGCAGCGGCACCTCCTAGGCGCTGCTGACCGGACTGCCCTTTTCATCTATACGGGACTTCCACTTGGAAACACATCCATCGTGTATCTTCAAACCTGTCCGATGTCGTGCTGTCCCACAATGAGGGTAACCGGCTCCAAGAAGACACGGGTACTGGTCGGGGTCGTCATCAGATCAATTTCCACATCAACCACCGTGTAGCGCTGATGCTTGCCTTCCCGCTTGTCCAGGACCACATCGAACTCTCTCAAGCCCAGCTGGTATGCGAGTACGGAAGAACCTACCGAGATCGCTGGGGCATCGAACTCCCCGCGGTTGAACAGCGTTTGCGTCAGAATTTCTTCATTCATATCCACAATCTTGACCTCTTGGCAGATGATGTATTTCATCATGCTCCTCCTCTGTCCGGGGATGCGTGTGTTGGCTATCTATCTTTTGTTACCCCGGGTACCCTGTTTTTATTCAACATTCCTCATAAAACTCCTGCTGCCCTATACCCGCAGACGAATATTTATCCTCTGCCGCGGCCCCTCACCCAAGCCTTCTGCAAAAATGTTTCCGCACCCCTGCCGGGCTGTCGCCAACCTCCGGGCTTCGTCATATGATGCATCATCCAAGGCGTGGGAGATGAATGACGTGAGCAAGGCAAAGAACAGCAAAGCCAAGAAGAATACTCCTGCCTCCTCCATCGACAAAACGCAGTTCATGATGAAGGTGGTCACCTCTGATGTGTGCGCGCGTTGCCGCAAGTGTGAACGAGGTTTGCGGTATCTTGAGAAGATGTCCCAGCCCGGAATGATCGGCAAAGGCGTGCCCTGCATCCTCACCAAAGGAAGAGCGTAGACTTAGCGCGTCCCTTTCCCCTTCCTTGCAGCATCTCCTTCTACCGGACCGTCCGGGATGTAGGAACAGGCCGACTGCTTCCGCCGGACCGGCCGCAAGACTCAGCCTTCCACACTGTGCGTACGGAAAGTGAGAAGGAAGGTAGTCCGCTTCGGTCCGGTGACACAGCCGATTTCCCCGCCGTTCTTCTGCATGATGGTTTTGCATACGGCAAGGCCGAGTCCGGTGCCCTCCTCCTTATCCGTCACGAAGGGTTCGAAGAGCTCGTCCAGGATGCGGGGATTTACCTCCGGCCCGTTATTGGCGATTTCAAGAATATAGCAGCCGGGTCTGCTGTAGCCGCAGATATGCATCTCCTTCTCATACTTGACTTCTTCCATGGCATCTAGACCATTGTTAATGACATTCGAGAGAACCTGCTGAACCGCTACCTTTTGTATGTACAGATCGGCATCGTCCTCCAGGTCGATGACGAGGTTGACGTTTTCGCTTAGGAATCTCGGGTTAAGCAGGGAAATGACCGAATCCAGCAGCTGCTTGGCCGTAAGCCGGATGACCGGCTCCTCAATGACGCGCTTCTTGGAAAAGCTGAGGAACCCGGTGATCTGCATATTAATGTTCTCAAATTCGTTTTCCACTACACTTAAATATCGAATTGTTTTATCTGAGCTTTCCTGGGCGGACAAGCTTTCCCGAATGAGCTTCAAGAAGCCTTTGATGGAGGTGAGCGGGTTACGGATCTCATGCGCCATGCTTGCCGCCATCTTCCCGATCAGGCTGAGCCTGTCGTCATGGAGCTGGGTCAGTGCGCGTTCCTTGTCCTTTAGCCTGGAACTGGTCCGTTCTATGTAATGGGAGCACACCATTTCTTGAATATACTCAATCCGCCTGATGATAACAGCCAGGAACGGAATAGGATTAGGAATTTCCGGCTCCACCTTGCTCTCCAGCACATCGAACACGGCCGCCCTCCAATAGGCAGTGCTTCGGAAGATGTGATGCAGCGGCAGCCCCCGGTCAACCAGGTTACGCGACCATAGAGGCACTCTCTCGTTCAACTCATGCGTTTCGACAGGAATGTGAAGATCGACCGTAAAGTCGAAATAATATTCCGCCTGTCTCCGCAGCTCCTCTGAACCGTAAAAATCGGGGAATGCTTCAGTCAACAGCGAATACCAGCGTGTAATGATCTCATCCCTGCTGCTTTTGATCACTTGCAGTTCCTTGTCAAATTCCGCCATACTGCCTCCACCCTGCGTCAATTATACTGACAGACGCTGCTGTCTCATCACCTATTATCCTATTACTATTAAAATATCATATTCTATTTGCCGAACAAAGCCTGTATTCGAAAATACTCCAAAATCGTCGGATACTGGAAAAAAAATTCATGGACATGCCGCAGCAGGTTTGACTCCTCCCAGCCCTTCCCCCCATTCGCATGCTGCCATTTCACCAACGCGCACATCTCCCAGAGCGCGTAAAGCCGCATGGCGATGCTGGACCACCCGTATTCAGCGGCCATACTGCGCCGCTGTCCTTCATGGTACACACCGCGGCTTATCCCGAGCCATTTCTTTGTTGTCATTCATAAGCATAGGCGCCGGCCATTGGTTCACCCATCCCTTTGGGCCAAGAGGGAGTGTAAAACAAAAAGAGCCCATTCGCATGGACTCTTTCTTGTACTTCATTATCGGGATGACACGATTTGAACATGCGACCCCCTGGTCCCAAACCAGGTGCTCTACCAAGCTGAGCTACATCCCGTCAAGCGTTCCCTGAGAGATTCGAACTCCCGACCTTTTGATTCGTAGTCAAACGCTCTATCCAGCTGAGCTAAGGGAACATAAAGGCTAAGGCACCACCCAGATTCGAACTGGGGATAAAGCTTTTGCAGAGCTCTGCCTTACCACTTGGCTATGGCGCCTTATTAAGTAAAAATGGAGCGGAAGACGGGAATCGAACCCGCGACCCTCGCCTTGGCAAGGCGATGCTCTACCGCTGAGCCACTTCCGCAAAGATGGTGCGGTCGAGAGGACTCGAACCTCCACGGCTGTTACACCACTAGAACCTGAATCTAGCGCGTCTGCCAATTCCGCCACGACCGCATATAAAATTAGATGGTGCGGTTGAGAGGACTCGAACCTCCACGAGCTTACGCCCACTACCCCCTCAAGATAGCGTGTCTGCCATTCCACCACAACCGCATATAAAGTTAAAAAAGTGAGCCATGTAGGACTCGAACCTACGACACCCTGATTAAAAGTCAGGTGCTCTACCGACTGAGCTAATGGCTCATACCAAATGGCTGGGGATCTAGGATTCGAACCTAGGCATGACGGAGTCAAAGTCCGTTGCCTTACCGCTTGGCTAATCCCCAATAGGTTAAAAAATGGGGCGGTCGAAGGGAATTGAACCCTCGAATGCCGGATCCACAAACCGGTGCGTTAACCACTTCGCCACGACCGCCAAAAATTAAAACCGAACCGATGTAAAAGAAGAATGGCGGAGCCGACGGGATTCGAACCCGCGGTCTCCTGCGTGACAGGCAGGCATGTTAGGCCTCTACACCACGGCTCCACACAAAGAAATTGGTTGCGGGGGCAGGATTTGAACCTGCGGCCTTCGGGTTATGAGCCCGACGAGCTACCGGGCTGCTCCACCCCGCGTCAGTGATAAAGAACTATTTATGGTGGAGGCTGACGGGATCGAACCGCCGACCCTCTGCTTGTAAGGCAGATGCTCTCCCAGCTGAGCTAAGCCTCCATAATGGCTCCCCGAACAGGACTCGAACCTGTGACAACTCGATTAACAGTCGAGTGCTCTACCAACTGAGCTATCAGGGAATACTACAGAAAAGAAAGTGGTGGAGGCTGATGGATTCGAACCACCGAACTCGATGAGAGCAGATTTACAGTCTGCCGTGTTTAGCCACTTCACTAAGCCTCCGAAAAAACTATGGTGCCGCCGAGAGGACTTGAACCCCCAACCTACTGATTACAAGTCAGTTGCTCTACCAATTGAGCTACAGCGGCATAAGTGGTGGAGGCTGACGGGATCGAACCGCCGACCCTCTGCTTGTAAGGCAGATGCTCTCCCAGCTGAGCTAAGCCTCCATGGGAACTGACCCGTAGGGGATTCGAACCCCTGTTACCTCCGTGAAAGGGAGGTGTCTTAACCCCTTGACCAACGGGCCATACTAGATAAAGATCATGGTGGAGCCAAGCGGGATCGAACCGCTGACCTCCTGCTTGCAAGGCAGGCGCTCTCCCAGCTGAGCTATGGCCCCATGCGATTATAAAGTTATATGGTGGGCCCTAGTGGACTCGAACCACCGACCTCACCCTTATCAGGGGTGCGCTCTAACCAGCTGAGCTAAGGGCCCTTATGAAGTCTCATTGATACCTTTTCCCCACTTAAACGGGACCGCTTGGCGACGTTCTACTCTCCCAGGACCCTGCGGTCCAAGTACCATCGACGCTGGAAGGCTTAACGTTCGTGTTCGGGATGGGTACGCGTGGTTCCCTTCCGCCATCATCACCAAACGGTTGTTCAAGGCTTGTACCTTGAAAACTGGAAACGAAACTGCTAGCTGAAAACCTAACATCTATATTACTGCCACCGCTTCCTTGCAGAAGCTTGTGGATAAGCCCTCGACCGATTAGTATTCGTCAGCTCCACGCGTTGCCGCGCTTCCACCCCGAACCTATCAACCTCGTCGTCTACAAGGGGTCTTACATACTGGGAAATCTCATCTTGAGGGGGGCTTCACGCTTAGATGCTTTCAGCGCTTATCCCGTCCGTACTTGGCTATCCAGCCGTGCTCCTGGCGGAACAACTGGTACACCAGCGGTACGTCCATCCCGGTCCTCTCGTACTAAGGACAGCTCCTCTCAAATTTCCTGCGCCCGCGACAGATAGGGACCGAACTGTCTCACGACGTTCTGAACCCAGCTCGCGTACCGCTTTAATGGGCGAACAGCCCAACCCTTGGGACCTACTTCAGCCCCAGGATGCGATGAGCCGACATCGAGGTGCCAAACCTCCCCGTCGATGTGGACTCTTGGGGGAGATAAGCCTGTTATCCCCAGGGTAGCTTTTATCCGTTGAGCGATGGCCCTTCCATTCGGTACCACCGGATCACTAAGCCCGACTTTCGTCCCTGCTCGACCTGTTTGTCTCGCAGTCAAGCTCCCTTATGCCTTTGCACTCTTCGAATGATTTCCAACCATTCTGAGGGAACCTTGGGGCGCCTCCGTTACGCTTTAGGAGGCGACCGCCCCAGTCAAACTGCCCACCTGACACTGTCCCCGTACCGGATCACGGTACCAGGTTAGAACTCCGATACGATCAGGGTGGTATCCCAACGGCGCCTCCACCCAAGCTGGCGCTCAGGCTTCTCAGGCTCCCACCTATCCTGTACAGATCGTACCAAAGTCCAATATCAAGCTGCAGTAAAGCTCCATGGGGTCTTTCCGTCTTGTCGCGGGTAACCTGCATCTTCACAGGTATTAAAATTTCACCGGATCTCTCGTCGAGACAGCGCCCAAGTCGTTACGCCATTCGTGCGGGTCAGAATTTACCTGACAAGGAATTTCGCTACCTTAGGACCGTTATAGTTACGGCCGCCGTTTACTGGGGCTTCGGTTCACAGCTTCGGATTGCTCCTAACCGCTCCCCTTAACCTTCCAGCACCGGGCAGGCGTCAGCCCGTATACTTCGCCTTGCGGCTTCGCACAGACCTGTGTTTTTGCTAAACAGTCGCTTGGGCCTTTTCACTGCGGCCCCCTCGGGCTATTCACCCTACCGAGGCACCCCTTCTCCCGAAGTTACGGGGTCATTTTGCCGAGTTCCTTAACGAGAGTTCTTCCGCGCGCCTTAGCATGCTCTGCTCGCCTACCTGTGTCGGTTTGCGGTACGGGCACCTTCTCCCTGGCTAGAGGCTTTTCTTGGCAGCCTGAACTCATGACCTTCGGTACTTAAATTTCCCTCCCCATCACAGCTTAGCCTTACGATGTGCGGATTTGCCTACACATCAGCCTTACTGCTTGGACGAGCATCCATCAGCTCGCGTCACTATCCTTCTGCGTCACCCCATTGCTCATAACGGTTCACGGTGGTACAGGAATTTCAACCTGTTGTCCTTCGACTACGCCTTTCGGCCTCGCCTTAGGTCCCGACTTACCCTGAGCGGACGAGCCTTCCTCAGGAACCCTTAGGCTTTCGGCGGATCAGATTCTCACTGATCTTTTCGTTACTCATACCGGCATTCTCACTTGTATGCAGTCCAGCTGTCCTCACGATCAACCTTCAACCCGCATACAACGCTCCCCTACTGCCCGGGTGCAAACAAGTTTGCACCTTGGACTCATAGCTTCGGTGGTGTGTTTAGCCCCGTTACATTTTCGGCGCAGAGTCACTCGACCAGTGAGCTATTACGCACTCTTTCAATGGTGGCTGCTTCTAAGCCAACATCCTGGTTGTCTGTGCAACTCCACATCCTTTCCCACTTAACACACACTTGGGGACCTTAGCTGATGATCTGGGCTGTTTCCCTCTTGACAATGGATCTTAGCACTCACTGTCTGACTCCCGGGCATCACGTTTGCGGCATTCAGAGTTTGACTGGACTTGGTAACCCTTGGCGGGCCCCGCACCCAATCAGTGCTTTACCTCCGCAACGCTAACCCGAGGCTAGCCCTAAAGCTATTTCGGGGAGAACCAGCTATCTCCGAGTTCGATTGGAATTTCTCCGCTACCCCCACCTCATCCCCGAATTTTTCAACATTCGTGGGTTCGGGCCTCCAGTGCGTGTTACCGCACCTTCACCCTGGACAGGGGTAGATCACACGGTTTCGGGTCTACGTCCACGTACTATGTCGCCCTATTCAGACTCGCTTTCGCTGCGGCTGCGGCTTCTCACCTTAACCTCGCACGGGAACGTAACTCGCCGGTTCATTCTACAAAAGGCACGCCATCACCCATTAACGGGCTCTGACTTCTTGTAAGCACACGGTTTCAGGTTCTTTTTCACTCCGCTCCCGCGGTTCTTTTCACCTTTCCCTCACGGTACTGCTTCACTATCGGTCACCAGGGAGTATTTAGCCTTGGCAGATGGTCCTGCCGGTTTCCCACGAGGTTTCACGTGTCTCGCGGTACTCAGGATCCGTCTAGGGTGTTCGCAGAATTTCAGTTACGGGGCTTTTACCCACTCTGGCCGGCCTTTCCAGACCTGTTCGCCTACTCTGCTTAACCCACATTGACGTCCTACAACCCCAAGGAGCAAGCTCCTTGGTTTGGGCTGTTCCGCTTTCGCTCGCCGCTACTGACGGAATCACTATTGTTTTCTTTTCCTGAGGGTACTTAGATGTTTCAGTTCCCCTCGTATGCCTCCAATGCAGCTATGTATTCACTGCATGGTACATGCGAATTACCACATGTGGGTTTCCCCATTCGGACATCCCCGGATCAAAGCCTGCTTACGGCTCCCCGAGGCATTATCGTTGTTCGCCACGTCCTTCTTCGGCTCCTGGTGCCTAGGCATCCTCCGTGTGCTCTTAATAGCTTAACCTAATCGCTCGATGATTTTATTTTGCGTTCCGTTGAGCTTCGCTCAAAGGTCACTACCAAAATAAAACATCTCGCTAGGCAGCTAATAAAAAAACCATTAGATACTTCAGCTAGTTTGTTTCGTATATCCCAGTTTTTCAAAGGAACAAACTTCTTCATTGAAAGGCCATTGCACCTTTCAAAACTGAACACGAGTGAGTGTCCGCAGCTCAAGGGCTGCTATAAGATTTGTCCGCCACCCTGCAGGTGACATGGACTCCATAGAAAGGAGGTGATCCAGCCGCACCTTCCGATACGGCTACCTTGTTACGACTTCACCCCAATCATCTACCCCACCTTCGACGGCTGGCTCCCTTACGGGTTACCCCACCGGCTTCGGGTGTTGTAAACTCTCGTGGTGTGACGGGCGGTGTGTACAAGACCCGGGAACGTATTCACCGCGGCATGCTGATCCGCGATTACTAGCAATTCCGACTTCATGCAGGCGAGTTGCAGCCTGCAATCCGAACTGAGACCGGCTTCTAAGGATTCGCTCCATCTCGCGACTTCGCTTCCCGTTGTACCGGCCATTGTAGTACGTGTGTAGCCCAGGTCATAAGGGGCATGATGATTTGACGTCATCCCCACCTTCCTCCGGTTTGTCACCGGCAGTCACTCTAGAGTGCCCAACTCAATGCTGGCAACTAAAGTCAAGGGTTGCGCTCGTTGCGGGACTTAACCCAACATCTCACGACACGAGCTGACGACAACCATGCACCACCTGTCACCTCTGTCCCGAAGGAGGACCCTATCTCTAGGGCTTTCAGAGGGATGTCAAGACCTGGTAAGGTTCTTCGCGTTGCTTCGAATTAAACCACATACTCCACTGCTTGTGCGGGTCCCCGTCAATTCCTTTGAGTTTCACTCTTGCGAGCGTACTCCCCAGGCGGAGTGCTTATTGTGTTTACTTCGGCACCAAGGGTATCGAAACCCCTAACACCTAGCACTCATCGTTTACGGCGTGGACTACCAGGGTATCTAATCCTGTTTGCTCCCCACGCTTTCGCGCCTCAGCGTCAGTTACAGTCCAGAAAGCCGCCTTCGCCACTGGTGTTCCTCCACATCTCTACGCATTTCACCGCTACACGTGGAATTCCGCTTTCCTCTCCTGCACTCAAGTCTTCCAGTTTCCGGTGCGAACCGGGGTTGAGCCCCGGGCTTAAACACCAGACTTAAAAGACCGCCTGCGCGCGCTTTACGCCCAATAATTCCGGACAACGCTTGCCCCCTACGTATTACCGCGGCTGCTGGCACGTAGTTAGCCGGGGCTTTCTTCTCAGGTACCGTCATTCGCAGAGCAGTTACTCTCCACGACATTCTTCCCTGGCAACAGAGCTTTACGATCCGAAAACCTTCATCACTCACGCGGCGTTGCTCCGTCAGGCTTGCGCCCATTGCGGAAGATTCCCTACTGCTGCCTCCCGTAGGAGTCTGGGCCGTGTCTCAGTCCCAGTGTGGCCGATCACCCTCTCAGGTCGGCTACGCATCGTCGCCTTGGTGGGCCGTTACCCCGCCAACTAGCTAATGCGCCGCAGGCCCATCCGTAAGCCACAGGTTGCCCCGTGTTTCATGATTCCGGCATGCACCGAAACCAGCTATCCGGTCTTAGCTACCGTTTCCGGTAGTTATCCCGATCTTACAGGCAGGTTGCCTACGTGTTACTCACCCGTCCGCCGCTAAGCACCGAAGTGCTCCGCTCGACTTGCATGTATTAGGCACGCCGCCAGCGTTCGTCCTGAGCCAGGATCAAACTCTCCATTAAAGAAAAGCTGATGACTCATTACGGTTGACAATTGCGCCGCCGAAATCGGCATCACAATTGCAACTAGCTTGGCAGAAACTCATCGCTGAGTCTCTATATTTAACACTCACTCGTTGTTCAGTTTTCAAAGGGCAATCTCGACTTCGTCCGCCATGTTTTTCAGCGGCGAGAATCAATGTAGCATATTTCATCTCATTATGCAACCTACTAATGTTACCCAATCTAAGGATGACCCGAAAGACCAGCACTAGAAGATTTCATCGGCGGCTTTTTGCCGCGAGATGTAATCTACCATATTGTTTACAATAAATCAAGAATTAATTTTGACTACAAATCATCTTGATCTCATGTAACCCGGGTGCTTATGTGTGTCCCGGGAAAGTAATATATCACGGGTTTCTTCCGAATGCAAGACATAGCACCTGACGAATGCTGGAAGTACACGGTGTGGAGAGTCCCGCTGAATTGACACCGTAAAAACCGACGGACAGGAAAGGGATGAAGCCGTAAAAGACTCCATCCCCTTAAGAAGGCTATTCCGACGGCTCTTCTTCCAGCTTCTCATAAGCGGCATCAACCAATTCATCGAAAAAATCATCATCTTTCTCAAGCTTATCTTCTATGATAAGGATCTCTTCTTCCGGTCCGGACTCTTTGGCAAATATGAGGCTGTAATCCCAATCAATACCCCGCTTGCTGAAAAGAGCGAGCTCATACGGCTGCTTATGTTCCCCGTAATGGAACTGCACATACCCTCTATAGCCATCCTCCTTGCTGTGTGTCATGGCGGCTTCTATTACACGGATTTGCAATGGTCTGCACCCCTCTGGTTCAAAATGTCTATACTGCGCATTATAACACACCTGCTGGTGAATTACGGAAGAGCACAGAAGAAGCGACAGTACAATTCCCATAATTTTGTAGACAGTATGTCTTTGACCTGCTATAGTTATACTACAAATTCAATATGGATCGGTTCTCTTCCAGCGAAGCACGCTGTTCACACTTTGTGACCAGTGTGCTTTTTTGCATTTCAGGCACCCTTCCATCTAAGGAGAATCCCAATTGAAAACCTCTGTATCCACGCTGCTCCTGATTCTTGCTGCCGTTTCCCTAACCGCCTGCGGATCCAAAGGCAACCCCGGATCGCTTGAGCTTAAACCGGGCACCTATCCCGTCATGTCGGCGAAATACGAAATCCCAGATGATGACTATGAACTGACTTTGAAAGACCACGGCGAGTACGATATTGCATTTGCCGACCTGTATATCGTCATGGATCCTTCACGGACGGCCAGCACACTTGAGATCACCCAGGACTCCCGTAACATCCTGTACCTCTCTCATCCAAGAGACTTGGTAAGAGAAAAGGAGAAGAAAGAAAAAAAGAGCGCTAAAGCCAAGCCTGCACAACCAGCTTCAACGGGCTCGTCTTCCTCTTCCCAGTCCCCTGTGAAGGCCGACAAAAAGGAGGAGAAAAAGTAAAAAGCGGCCGGTGGCCGCCTCTTCTAACCTATCAATATGTCATTATAGCAATCAGGCTCCGAAGGTGATCCGGATATCGATGACCTCCGAGCGGCTGCCGAGCCGGATCGGAGGCCCCCACGTGCCGAAGCCGGATGAGACGATGGCATGCATCCGGTCTTTGAGCAGGTATCCCCAATCCAGTTCAAAAATACGCCGCGTGATCAGATGATTCGGAGCCATCTGTCCCCTGTGCGTATGGCCCGAGAGCATGAGATCGACGCCTGCCGCGGCCGCTTTATCCAGCTGATAAGGCTGGTGATCCATCAGGATAACCGGCTTGCTTTTATCAAGAGCAGAAGTTAAAGCGTCAACGGCTTTCCGTCCGCCCGGTTCCATCGATTCCGCCGTGCGGTCCTTACGTCCGACCAAATAAACGCCTTCTTCTATTAGTACATGCTCGTCCTGCAGGACACGAATATTGATCGCAGCAAGCTCCTTAACGAGCTGGGGGACATGCCCTCCGTAATAATCATGGTTGCCGAGCACGGCGTAAACGCCCAGCGGCGCTTTCAGCTTCGCAAGCCCTCCGGACATGTTCTCCCTGACAAAAGGCTCGATATCATCATCAATGATATCGCCCGGAAGCAGGATGAGTTCCGGATTCAGCTCCTCCATGACTTTCTGAAGGCGGCCGAGGTGCCGGTTTCCGACGATCGTCCCGAGGTGAATATCCGAGGCGACTGCCACGTGCAGGCTCTGCCTCCCGGCGCCGCTCTTCGGAATATGGATATCGTATCGCCGGACAATCGGATTCCACGCATTGTAGGAGCCCCAGATCAGAAGCGCAATCAGAAGTATGAAAACAATCGTGCCGAGCAGCTCCAACACATCCGCTGTCGGCATACCTCCAGCTCTCAGAATCACCGAGGCCAAATCAGCCAGGGGGAGCAGCAGCACCGAGTATTCGATGACACCGAACCAGATCGAGCCAATCTGTCTCAGAATTCGACCCACGGATCTTCCTACGAAACGGGCGCCGGTTCTGCCAATCAGATAGGAGAAGGCAACGATCCAAAAGAGGACCCAATAGACAGCGGGATTGCCAAGATCGAGCATATAAGAAAGGTACATCCACAAGTGGTAGCCTATATAATAGTTGAGCGCCGCAAAGATCAGAATAAACAGCGCCAGCATGGGAATCATTCTTGCTCTCATCACAGGCCTCCAAAATAGTTGAATCTTACAACCATTGCTCGAGATTTACTATAGCGTACGGAATTCCGCTCCGTCAAATAACTTGAAAATGTAGTTAAGGGGTACCGCTCAAGGAAGAAAGAACGAATGGAGCGGGAAGCCGCTCCTCTTGAAAATAACTGCAAAAACACCTGAAAATATGGAAAACCACATTTACAGGTGTTTCTGTGGCACAGACGAGGGTCTTACAGGCTCTGAGGCTGCAGCAGACGGCTCTCCATGCTCTGTTTTACGTCCTTCAGGAGCTGGACGGAGGCGTCAATCTCCACCTTCCGGGTCGATACGCTTTCGACGCTGCATCCGATCGGAATTCCTTTTTCCAGGCCGAAGTCCATGAGCTCCTCCATGATCTTCAGAGTCAGCCGGACGGACTTGTCCAAAATGTCGTTGGAATGCATAAGATCGTTCTCAAGCCACTTCGGTACGCTGATCCCGAGCCACTTCATGAATTCAAGCGTCTTCAGAGACCCGCAGGGGGTCAGGTTGAACAGAATCGGAACCATCTCCAGCCCCTGTTCCTGGCACGTATAGTAGTATTCGGACAGCACATTCTTGGAAGCTTCCACATCATAGGTCGCTTGGGAGACGAAGAATTGGCAGCCGCTGTTCATCTTGCTGATCATCCGGAGATGCTCGTCCTTCCTCGTCAGGTGCCTCTCAGGAATGACTACTCCGCCGAAATGGAGGGTATCATTCAAATGGCGGCTCAATTCATAGGCCTGCGGCAGACTAAGTCTGACCTCCTGCTTGCTGGAGGAAGCGCCGACATAGACAGAGAACCGGTCTTGTCCCGGATCGGAGGAGATCCATCCGGAAAGCTCGCTCTCCGAATATTTGCCTACGCTTCGATAAATGATATGGGGGACGGTTAAGGGCCCTAGATACTCCTTGCTGTATGTAGTGGGGTCTACGGTGCTCAAATAAGGAAACGGCCGTTCCTGATCGATCCGGTCCGCTTCATCCTGAATGTCATATATGATCAAGCCGTCAATCCCGATATCGGCTATGCGGTCAATCTGTTTCTTCGCAATCTCCGCGATCTTCTCGGGCGGATGATTTTGTTTCGGGGGCGTTATGCCGTAGGTGATGATCCCCGGCTTTCTTCCTTGTATCTTCTCTTTGAGCATCTGCTGACCTCCGCTTCCGGGCGGCTCGTGCCGCTGTTCATGGTATTTTTCATACTAAACAGGGGGGGATAATAAGTCAATAGAGAAGATACAAAGAGTTCAGCCGCTTACATAAGCCCGCTCAGCCCTGAAAGCTGCCGGGCCATCTCCATCTGCTGTTGCGTGATCCGGATCAGCCTCTCGACAGACTCCTTCGGCTGCTGAAGCCCATCACTCACGCGGTGATCCTCTGCCGATGCCTTATGGATCAGCTTGGGCACCTCCCACACGGAGCGGATGGCGCAGGATGCCAGAAACCCCATGCGGGGAAGCCGTTCGTCGCCTCTCCAACCGGCATCACGGAGGCCGTCCAGATACCATTCGAAAAAGAGCTCGCCATACCGGCCAAAGTCGGAAACCGGAATCTGACCCTTGGTCATTGTGAGGCCAAAAAAGCGGCCCAGATCCTCCCCTATGCCTGACAAGCTGGCAAACTGCCAATCGAGCGCCGTCAGTCCGAGAGGCGACTGATCCGATGGGCTGCGGAGCAGGATGAGGTTATTTTTATAATAATCCTGGTGTGCAAAAGTACGGGGAAGCCGCCCGAGCGCATCTACCCACCGGTCGATGGTCTGCGAGAAGTCTTGATAGGTCTTAAGGAGCTGTCCGAGTCCGTACAGCTTCACAGCCGAATCCGCAGCTTCCGGCGAAACGGCCGGCTGGTGAAGACGGCTCTGCCGAACCCAGGACTTCAGCCAAGCCCGGTTCAGCCACGTATGGTCCGGAAGCGGCTCACCGGTCAGGTACGCCCCTTGGAAGCGGCCGAGCTGGCGCGCGGCAAAAGCGAATTCTGCCTCTCCCCACGGCGCACCGTCGTCCGCAATATCCTCCAGCCACAGCCAGACCGAGCCGTCGTCCTTCTCCTCCGTCCCATAGCACAGGGGTGTACTCAACCCGCCCGGCAGCGATTCCAGAAGACCCGAGCCGTAGACCAACGCTTCCCTGCGCCAGTAGTTATAATGTGCCGAATCGTCACGGGCCCGGTCGGGGCGGATCATTTTGACAACGACGGACCAGGGAATCGGCCCCGCCGAAGTCTCCGACCATCCCTCCACCCGGAACACGCCGTCCGTCACAAAGTTCCCGTCCAGCGAGCCCATGGGATGGCAGGTCCAGGAACCGATCGTTCCGCCGCACTCTCCGGTCAGTCTGCTTACGGTGCGCTCCAACAAGGACTCGTCGAGTCCGAACACTTTGTCTGCCATCGTCGTTCCACTCATGCTCCACGCTCCTGTACCCATTTTTGCACCCTACACTACACAGTTGTCTGTCCTATCCAACACCTATCATGTCAGACGACTCATCCCGCCCGAAAGGTGCAAAAATCGGTAAAAAAATACAAATTGATTATTGAATTTATAAATAATTTGTAAAAAAACGAAGCGTCTGCATGTGGATGGCTAAACGGCAAACAGACGATCTTCGTAAAGACCGTCTGCTTAAATGCACCAAATTTCGTCCCGGAGAGAGCTCTGCTGAAATTCAGTTCGTCGCGGCTCAACCAGCCTCGTGTGAGTACAGGCAGGGACAGAGCATTCCTTACTCCCACTTTCCGCCTTCCACGATGATATCGTTCGGATTCGTTTCGGGTCCGAGCTCATCTTTGACATACTTGTTATAAAGCTCGAGCAGGTATTTCTCCCGGCCCAGCTTCTCAAGCTCCTGATTCACCCAATCTCGAAGCTCCGTATTGCCTTTCTTGACTGCGGGTGCCAGCGGCGCCTCCTTCTCCAGCTTCTCCGGAAGGACCGTAAAGCCGGGATTCTTGCGGGCCCAGGAGAACAGAATAATATTATCCTGGGCATAGGCCACACCGCGCCCGTCCTTGAGCGCCTGCAGCGACTCCGTATTCTTGTCGAACTTCACGAGCTCGACATCGGGACGGTTCTTCGTCAGAAAGATATCGGCTGTAGTCCCCTTCGTGACAATCACCTTCTTACCCTTGAGGTCGGCGAGACTCCGGATGCCCGCATCCTGCTTGACGAGCACCTGTGTGGCGACCTTCAGGTTCGGGTTGGTGAAGTCCACAGCCTTCTTCCGCTCCTCGGTCACCGTCATGTTGGCCACGATCAGGTCCACCTTGTCACTCTGCAGATACGGGATACGCGAGGCCGGTTCCACGGTGACGAACTCAATCTTCGACTCGTCGCCGAGCAGATCCTTGGCAAAGCGCCGGGCAAGTTCGTTCTCAAAGCCCGTAGGGCTGCCCTTCTCATCGACCGTGCCAAACGGCGGCTTATCGGTAAATACGCCGACCACCAGCTTGCCGCGGTCCCTGATCTTCTGTATGTAGCTGCTCCCTTCCGTCTTGGAAGAGGCAGGGGCCGCCGTGCTCGGAGCCGAAGCCGGCGCACTCCCGCCCCCCTGACCGCCGCACCCCGCGAGCAGTCCCATGATGATGACGAGTCCCGCTGACAGCCACCGGGTTCCTTTTTTCATTACGCAATCATCCTCTCCATGATTCTACCGTCAAAAATTGATCCAAAAACCGCCGGGCCCGCTCCGTCTGCGGCTTCGCGAAAAATGCCGCCGGATCCCCCGCCTCGGCGATGACCCCCTCATCCATAAAAACGACCCTGTCGGCCACGGCCCGTGCAAACCCCATCTCGTGTGTGACGATCGCCATCGTCATCCCCTGCCGGGCCAAGCCAAGCATCACCTCCAGCACTTCCTTGACCATCTCGGGATCCAGCGCGGCCGTGACTTCATCAAAGAGCATCACCTCCGGGTTCATGCACAGAGCCCGGACGATGGCGATACGCTGCTGCTGCCCGCCGGACAGCTGCCGGGGGAAGGCGTGCCTTTTCGCCGAGAGGCCTACGCGCTCCAGCAGCCGCTCCGCCTGAGCCTCTGCTTCCTCCCGGGTGCGGCGCTGCACCTTGAGCGGGCCGAGCAGAATGTTATCCATCACATTCAAGTGAGGGAAAAGCTCGTACCGCTGAAACACCATGCCGATCTTCTGGCGGACCTCCCGCCAGGGAGCGCCCCGGGCCAATTCACTGCCCCGAAAGCGAAACGTGCCGGAATCGGCGGGCTCCAGCCCGTTCAGGCAGCGGAGCAGAGTGCTTTTGCCGCAGCCGCTCGGCCCCAGGATCACGATCACCTCCCCTTGGTGCACGTCCAGGTCCACCCCGCGCAGCACTTCCTGCCCGTCGAAGGACTTGCGGAGCCCCTGCAGCTCTATGATCGGTTCCATACCGGACCTCCTCCCTTCCTATGGCATAAGACCTCAGCCGTCTTTGGAATCAACCCTGCGGGTTCCATCGCAGCTCCAGCCGGCGCGACAAAGCGGACAGCGGATAGCACAGCACAAAATAAAACAGGAACAAAGCGCTGTAGATTAGGAGAGATTCCCCCGTACGTTCAATGATCTGCTGACCGGCTTTGATCGCCTCCGTTACCCCGATGAGAACCGTAAGCGACGTCGTCTTGATGAGCCTTGTACAGACATTGATGCCGGGAGGAAGCATCCGCCGGACCGCGGCCGGCAGCAGAACATACATCAGAAGCTGACGCTCGCTGAGGCCAATGGCCCGGCCTGCCTCGCGCTGTCCCTTCGGCAGAGACTGGAGGGCCCCGCGGACCACCTCGCCCATTTCGGTAATGCCCCACAAGGACAGAACAAGCACCGCACACTGGAAGCTCGGGATGTTCAATCCGAAGAAAATCGGCAGCCCGAAGAAGAAAAAGAAGAGCCAGACGAGGATCGGCACGGCACGGAACAGCTCCAAATAAGTGCGCAGCGCAAAGCGGAGCAGCGGCAGCCGGGAGGTCCTCAGAGCACCGTACACCAGCCCTCCCGCCGCGCTGAACGCGATGCTCGAGAGGGCAATCCCCGCGGTGTACAGAGCTCCCCTGCCAAGCTGCGGGAGGGACTGCAGCAGCAGATCAATGTCCGAACTGCCCATGGCGCAGCCTCCTCTCCACCCAGTCCAGCAGGAAGGACAGCGGCAGGAAAATCAACAGATACAGCACGGTCATCATTAGAAGCATTTCGTAGGTACGGTATTCGAGAGCGATAAAGTTCGTAGTCGTATACAAAATCTCGGGAACGGCGACAGCGGACGCCACCGTCGTTTCTTTCAGAAGAAAAATATAATTGCTGAAGAGCGCCGGGATGGTGATCCGCATGGCCTGCGGCAGCACCACATGGCGCAGCAGCTGCCGGCGGGACAGTCCGAGAGCAAGACCCGATTCCATCTGTCCCTTGGACACGGCCTCCACACCGGAGCGGATGACTTCGGTCAAATAGCCTCCGCCGAGAAACGTCATGGCCGCAACGGCCGTTACGTAACCCGACAGCCGGATGCCTACGGAAGGCAGCGCAAAGTAGAGAAAGAACAGCTGGATGAGCAGCGGCGTATTCCGGGCCGCCTCCACATACACTCTCACCGCCTGCCGAAGCACCGGTATGCGGAAAAAGAGGATGGCGGCGTTCAGCAGCCCTGCTGCCGTGGACAGAAGAATCGCCGCGCCGGCCACTTGAAAGGTCACTGCCGCGCCCTTCCAGAAGGCAGGGAGCTTCTCCAGCATATAAGCGGTATCGATCGTCATGACGGGAGCGCATCCTCCGGCTGAAGTACGGGGGCATTCACTGGTATCGTCTCCGGATACTTGATGCCCATGCCCGTATTCAGGACGACCACCCGCTCCCCGTCCCGAATCCATCCGCTCTCGCGCAGTTTCCGGGCCGCTGCGAAGGCAGCTGCGCCTTCAGGGCAGACGAATGCGCCTTCCAGCGATGCCGCCAGACGCTGCTCGCTCAGCAGGGCTTCGTCTTCCACTGCGACAGCGCAGCCGCCGGTGGCGTAAACGGCCTCCAGCACGAGGAAGTCGCCGAGCGCCTTCGGCACATTAATGCCGAAGGCGGCCGTACCGGAGTTCGGCCAGAACTCCGAGCGGGAGGCTCCTTCCTGCCAGGCCTTCACGATGGGCGCGCAGCCTGCCGCCTGAACGGCCACCAGCCGGGGCAGCGGCCCTTCGATCCAGCCGAGCTCCAGCAGCTCGCTGAGCGCTTTGTAGATGCCGATGAGACCGACGCCGCCTCCGGTCGGATAGAGAATGACGTCCGGCAGAGTCCAGCCGAACTGCTCGGCGATCTCGATGCCCATCGTCTTTTTGCCTTCGATGCGGTAGGGCTCCTTAAGGGTAGAGGCATCATAGATGCCGCCGGAGGCGATCTTACCGGCCACGAGCCGTCCGGCGTCGCTGATCAGCCCGTTGACGAGGTAGAGGTCGGCTCCGGAAGCGGCGCATTCGCCCCGCGTAATCATCGGCGCATCGACCGGCATGACGACCGACGCCCGGATGCCCGCGCGGGCCGCGTACAGGGACCAGGCCGCCCCGGCATTGCCGTTCGTCGGCATGGCGAACTGCCGGACCCCCAGCTCCTTCGCCTTCGACAGGCCGACGGTCGCCCCCCTGGCCTTGAATGAGCCGGTAGGGATGATCCCCTCGTCTTTCATATAAAGATGGGGGAGGTCATACGCCGCCCCGAGCCTGGGCAGGGGGAGTAGCGGGGTCATTCCTTCCCCAAGCGTGACCACGTTCTCCGGACGCTCTACCGGAAGCAGTTCATGGTAGCGCCAAAGACTGGTCTCTCTTCCCTCCAGTTCGGGCCGGGGCAGAACCTGCCTCAGCGCCTCCAAATCGTAGCGGGCGAGCAGCGGAGAACCGCATCCGCACAGCTGCCGCACTTCCGAGCCCGAGAAGATCAGTCCGCATTGGGGACACTGCAGATGAGAGAAGTAACTGTAACGGGACATGAAGAACACCTTCCATTCTTTGTAAACCAAATAAATAGCCCCCATCTCTTCCGCTGTGTGCAGCCTGGGCTGCAGATGCAAAAAGAAACGGGAGCCTCCGTTCGTACGGTCAACTCTTTGGGGATGAAAGAAAAATCTGTACCCATCTTATTCCATATAAACATAGCTGTCAACTCGGATTTTAATGTGGGCATATGGCTGGGGCTGCCCATCCCTATGTAAGGCGCTTGCCATACCCGAATGACAAATAAATGTAATAATGGAGAAAAAAGAACAATTCAGAGCAAGACAAAGCACATCTGTTTTTGATACCGTTTTCATGAAAGGAGGTGCAAGCCCCGCTCTACCCTGCTCTTAGGCTTATGCGCCTAAAGGCCATCCAAACATTCTCATGCAAAGGTTGTGAATTTGATGAATCCATGGAAAAAACTCCGCTTCCCTTTACTCGCTGCCGCCCTCTTTGCCTTTTTGCCCGGGAGTCCATCTCCTGCCGAGGCTGCCACGCAGCCTGCGGACGCCATCGTCGTCGACAAGAATGGAACCGGCGCCTATAAGACGGTCCAAGCCGCCATCAATTCGATTCCCGACAGCAGCACGACCACCCGTACCATCTTCATCAAGAACGGCACCTACAATGAAAAGATCAACATCCCCTCGACCAAGCCCAACATTACCCTGCTCGGGGAAAGCACGCTCGGGACCATCCTGACCTACAACGACACCTCCTCCACGGCGGGCAGCACTACGAACAGCGCAAGCACCATGGTGCGGGCGAACAACTTCCAGGCCAGGGACATCACGTTCCGCAATACGGCAGGGCCTACTGCGGGACAGGCGGTAGCTCTCTATGTATCCGGCGACCGGGCGGTCTTCAAGAACATCAGAGCCACCGGCTATCAGGATACCCTGTATGCGACGGGAACGGGACGGCAGTACTACTATAACAGCCAGATTGAAGGCACGGTCGATTTTATTTTCGGCTCGGCCACAGCGGTATTCGAGAACTGCGAGATCCGCAGCCTCGGTACGGGCTTCGTTACGGCGGCTTCGACGGACCAGTCGAAAAAATACGGGTATGTCTTTTTGAACTCGAGACTGACCAAAAACGGGGCGGGCAATCAAACCGTGTATCTCGGCAGGCCTTGGAGACCTTACTCCGCAGTAACCTACATCAACACGGCGATGGACTCCCACATCCGTCCCGAAGGCTGGAACAACTGGGGCAATACGGCCAATGAAGCGACTACCCGCTATTATGAATACGGGAGCACGGGAGCCGGAGCCAACCCTACGGCGCGGGTGAGCTGGGCCAAGACGCTGACCGCCGGGCAAGCAAATGCGATCACCGCGAAGACTGTGCTGGCCGGATCGGACGGCTGGGATCCTACGAAGTAAGGGATTCGGGACTAGGGACCGGCGGATCGTGCAGTCTGCGCGGACTTGCGGGCACCACAGGGTCGTGCCGACCGCGCAGACATGCAGGGTATCGCAGATAGTACCGTGCGGGTGACAAAAGCCGATTCCAATGAATGCGCGCCACAAAGGCTCTGAGAAGGTTCGAAGGGCGGGAGTGCTGAGGCGGGAGATTCGAAGCTGGTGTGCCGAATCTGGTGAGCCGAGGCCGGTTTGCCCAGGCTGCCTGGGATGAAATCTCCGAAGGCCGACGGGTATTCAGCGCGCGCAATGCAAAAAGCCCTTGACGCTTCAGTGAAGCGACAAGGGCTTTTTGGTGATGCAATCCCTCTGAAGATTCGAGACGGTCTCCGCCTCCGCTCTACCGCAGGCCCTCCAACGCTTCGAACGGCTCCGCCCCCCTCTCCGAGAAGGCGGCGACCCCCACGCGGGAATCGGCCATGCCGTAATACAGCAGCCATACGCCACGGTGATGCACCAGTCCTTCGCCGAAGACGACGAAGTCGATCTGCCCCCGCACTTCGTCCGACGTGCTCGGATCGAATACCGAATGCGTCGTCCGCCGGAGCAGTCGGCGGGGATCGTCGAGGGCGAACATGGCCTGGCCCATGCTGTAGTAGGGCTTGCCACTGTCACCTCCCTCCGCCGTAATCAGCCGGGCTCCGTTGTAGAGCAGCACGATGCCTTCTTCCGTAAGGACCGGGGCGGGGCCCGGCTCGATCAGATGGCTGTCGAAGGCGGCAGGGTCGGCGCTTCGCCGGAGCACGGGCTCCGGCTCGGACTCCCAGCGGATGCCGTCGTCCGAGAAGGCGATCCAGATGTCGGTATCGCCGAAGTACATCACATACCGGCCGTTCACTTTCGCCGGCACGATGGCTCCGGATTTGGTCCACTGGTAGGTCTCTCCGTCGTCAAACTGGGGAAAGAGCAGCCCGTGTTTATCCCAATGAAAAAGGTCCGTGGAGGTGGCCAGACACAGCCGTGCGGTTATTCCGTCGAAAGCCGTATAGGTCAGATAATAGGTTCCGTCCACGAAGCTGATCCTCGGATCCTCGCAGCCCCCCGGCAGCTCGTAAGGCTCCGTCGGAGAGAGAACCGGCTCCGGATGCCGTTCGAACGTCAGGCCGTCCCGGCTCCAGGCCAGACCGATCCGGGAGGTGCCGTTCCACACGCCCTCCCCCGTATGATCCTCCGCCCGGTACAAGAGATACACCAGGCCGTCTTTCACGATCGCAGCCGGGTTGAACACGTCCTTAGCTTCCCATGAGGAGCCCTGGGGCAGGAGAATCGGGTTGCGGGGGAACTTCGAGAAGGGCCCGATCGGAAATGGCAGCGAGGTTCGTTCCATCCGCACTCACCTCCTCTCTTCCACTTGAGGCCAGGAGCGCTTCGGTCAGCAGGTAGGCCAGCGTCGACTCCGCGCCCCGGTTGGCATTCGGCCCCGCTGGCGTCAAGCCGTCACAGCAGCTGCCATCTAGCGGATCGGCCAGCGGCACACGGCCGTCGTTCTCCCCGTGGAACCACTGCCGGCAGCGCTGCGCGGTCTCCCGATAGGCGGGCTCCTGCAGCAGACGGCAGGCTTCCAGCGAGGCGAGGGCAAGCTTCAGCACCTCGAGCGGCTGCTGATCCCAGAGCGCCTGCGAACGGCGGTCGCACCAGCCCCGGTTGCCCACCGGCCGGATCCAGCCCTGCGGCGAGGTCATCCGATTCGTCAGAAAGTCCAGTGTCCGGCGGGCGGTATCCACGGCCTCGGCGTTCCCCGTGACGCCGTAAGAACGGAACAGGGCCCACGGCAGGATGCCGTTGCCGTAGGTCAGCTGCGGCTCGAACCAGAGCCACCGCGCATCCGACGCCTTCCGGAAGGCGCCGAGCAGCCGCCCCTCCAGATCGCGGACGAGCGATCCGAGCCCTTCGGCGGACAGCGGACCGGAGGCCGGCGCCTGCTCTCTCCAGGCGGGGCTGCGCTCCAGCAGGCAGCAGGCCGACAGCGCGTAGGCCCAGCCCCGCGGAGCGCTCATCCGAGGCAGGTGCTCCGCCGCCTGCCTCAGCATCTCCCCTGCCGGCAGCCGCAGTTCCGCTTCGGGCAGGCGGGTCCAGGCCAGCGCCAGCGCCCATACCGTCCGCCCCAGACAATCGTCGGAGGGCACCTCCGGCTCAGGGCGACGGTCGTAGCTGAAGTTGTTATGAAACAGCCCGTCCCCCCGCTGTGCCCAAAGCAGGAACGACAGGTACCGGTCGGTGAGCCGGCGCAGAACCGAAGCGTGCTCCGGGTCTGGCGCGGCTCCCAGCCATTCCACACAGGCCCACAGCGCCCGGGCGTTATCGTCTGTCGTGTACCCTTCGCGCCGGCGGGGGATCCGGCCGAGCGCATGCTCCAGCAGCCCGGTGTCATCCGTCATCCGTTCGAGATGTGTGAGAGAAACCCATGGTTCCTGCATGCAGCGGTCCCTCCCCGGCTTACGTCGCCTGCCGCACGGGCAGCTCTTCGGCCGCTTCGCGGAACAGCTCCAGGTGCTCCCGGCCGACCTGCGGCCAGCGCATGCCCGCTCCGATCTCCTCGATCGTCTGCTCCCACTGCTGCAGGGAGCCGGGCTCCGTCAGCAGCTTGACGATCCGGGAGCTCCACTGCGCTTCGTCGCCGTAAGGGATCAGGAGCTCGCCGTGCGGCTGCAGCAGGTCGCGGGCGTAGCTGTACGGGGTGCTGAGCACCGGCCGCCCGAGTCCTACCGCGTACGCCAATGTACCGCTGGTAATCTGCTCCATCCCCGGGTAAGGGGTGAGATACAGATCGCAGGCCATGAGGTGCCGGACAAGCTCCGGCTCGTCCAGATAGCGGTCGATCATGACGACGTGCCCGCCGAGTCCAAGCGAATGAACCAGCTCCTGCAGCTCCTCGCGGTACGCTTCGCCCTCGTGCCTCCGGACCTCGGGATGCGTCTGTCCCACTATCGCATACAGCGTCTCCGGCACCTCCCGGACGACCGCCGGCAGAGCGCGCAGCACCATCTCAAGCCCCTTGCCCCGGCCCAGCAGACCGAAGGTCATGAGCACCTTCCGGTCCGTCCAGCCGGCTTCCCGGCGGAATGTCTCCCGGGCCCCCTGCAGCGGAACCGGCGTACCATGGGGAATGAAGCGAATCCGGCTCTCCGGCACGCCGAACGCCTTCTGCAGATATCCGACGGCCCTCTGGTTCATCACGACGATCCGGTCGCTGCGCTCCGCGAGCTCCTGCTGGATGGAGCGGTAAGGCTCCTGAGGGTGCTCGAAGACGGTGTGGAAGGTCGTCACCAGCGGCTTGTCCAGATGCCGCACGAACTCAAGCACATGCCGGCCGGCCTCCCCGCCGAAGATCCCGAACTCGTGCTGCAGGGATACGACGGAGACGTCGCTGTTGTTCAGCTTCTCCGCCGCCTTCCGGTAAGCGGCCTTCTCTCCCTTGGCCAGCAGCCAGACCGCAGGGTCGGCGGCGGGCAGCGTATCAGCCGCATCGGTGACCGCGAGAACCGGGTCCACGCCCTTCCAGCCCTTGGCGGCGCGGATGCTCTGCCTCAGATGATGCGTGTAGGTGGCAAGTCCGCATTTTTTGGGAATGTAGGTGCTGAGATAGGCGATCCGGCTCATGCCTGCTCCCCTCCTTTGGCAGGAAAAATCAACGTATCCGCCCAATACGCCGAGGGCATCCAATAGCCTCCGGCCGCCCGGTGAAGCAGCCGCCGCAGCCGCCGCTTGTACGTTCTTCTCCCGGCACTTCCGCCGCCGGATTCCCGGCCTCCCGTTTGCGTCAGCGCATAAGTCCATGACATGGTTTTCATCACGAAGATCCCTCCATTCCAAGATTCGAAATGGCGGCACCGCCGCCTGCCTTCTGCCGCTTCCGACATCCACTGCTCCAGCCGACTCAGTCACTGCAGGCTGCGCGCCGGACGAACAGCCTGTCCGGCCTTCCGGGTGGAGGCTGCACCTCCCTCTCCGTTTAGCACTCCTCTGCACTGACTGCTAATATTAATATAAAAATGACCCTTGATTCTGATCAAGGGCCATTATCGGCGATAACAGGCTATGAACGGCGATTATCCAGGGATGCTTCGCCTATTTTGGGGAATTTTAGCTTTTTTCTCCGCCGCTCATCCTTCCGCTCCGCGTGCTGCTGCTGCGGCCGACAGCCGTCCCCGCATGCCGTAATACGCGATACCCGCACCGTAAATCACCGCCACGACCAGCCACAGCGGAACGTTCCAGCCGAAGAGCGGAAGATCGGTTGTCAGCAGGCTGTAGCGCACGACGCAGTAGAGAAAAAGCAGGCCTAGGGCAAGGGCGACCGCCGGAACCACGGGATAGGCGACCCGAAACGGGCGCTCGAGTCCCGGCTCCCTGCGGCGCAGCAGGAACAGCGAGACCATGCTGAGGCAGTACATGAGCACCGCCCCGAAGACGGAGAGGAGAATCAGCGCATTGGCAAAAGCGGCCGAACCGGCGCACACCACACCGATCGCGCCGGGCAGCAGCAGCCCCCAAACCGGCACGCCCCGGCCGTTCAGCCTGGACAAAAACGCCGGCAGATAGCCTTCCCGCGCCAGCGCATAGGTCTGTCGGGAATAGCCGATGATGATCCCGTGCAGACTGGCGATCAGGCCGAACAGGCCGATGACCGCAACGGCGACGGTGATCCAGCTGCCCTCCCCGTAAACGGTGCTCAGCGCCTGCGGCAGCGGGTAGTCCGCCGGGGTGCCGCTGCCTCCGCCCAGTCCCGCGGTGACGAACAAGGTCAGCACGGTGGCAATGCCCAGCGTCACGATCCCCCAGATGAAGCCCCGCGGAATGTCCCGCTTCGGGTCCCGCACCTCTTCAGCCGCCATGGCTCCCCCTTCGATGGCCAGGAAGAACCAGATGGCATAGGGAACCGCAGCCAGCATGCCGCCTATGCCGCCGATGAACGCATCGCCGCCTCCCCACAGGCTGCGCGTATCGACATGGGGCAGCCCGGCCGCATAGAACAGGGCCAGCCCCGCCAGTGCGATGACCGTGGCGATGAGCTCGATCAGCGCCGCCCCTTTCATCCCGATAAGATTGATCAGAATGAAGAACAGGAATACACCCGTCGTCACGTATACGGGATCCGCCGCCGGAATCAGAAAGTGGACATACGCCCCCGTGGACACCGCTATGGCCGGAGGGGCGAAGACGAATTCGAGCAGGCAGGCAATCCCCGTCATGAAGCCCGCGAAGGGGCCCATGGCTCTCGCCGCGTAAGCGGAAGGCCCTCCCGCCTTCGGAATCGAAGTGGACAGCTCCGCATAGCTGAAGATGAAGCAGGCGAAGAACACTGTAACGAGCAGGGAGGCTGCCGTCATGCCCATGACGCCGCCCTGGGGGAACCCGTAGTTCCATCCGAAATACTGGCCGGAGATGACCATCCCTACGGCAATGGCCCACAAATGAACCGGCCGCAGCGTTTTGTGAAGCGTCTCGCTGCCCATGCGACCACCTCTTTTCGCTTAGTAGGATTCAAACGATCAGACCGACTCCGCTCACACCCTGATCCACCATCTTCCGCAGCAGGCTCCCGATATGCGCTCCCGCCTCGACCGGCGGCGTTCCGCCCCGGTGAATGTTCGAGATCACCATCCGGTCGGCGTCCCTGCACCCCGGCTGCGGCCGGTAGCACATATAGGCGCTCAGGGACGAGGCGGTGACCAGCCCCGGCCGTTCGCCGATGAGCAATACCAGCGTTAAGGGCTCCAGGATCCGCCCGATCTCATCCATGCAGCCCACGCGCCCGCCCCGCACGAAAAATGGAGTACCCGCCTGCAGCCCATACGCTTCAAGCGAATCCAGCAGGGAGGGAAGCACATCGCCGAGATTGTCTTCCACGGCCTTTGCACTCAGCCCGTCGGAGACGACAACCTGCACCTGGGGCTGCGGCACACAGTTCTTCCGTATCGCCGCCTCCGCTTCGGCGGTCAGCTGCCTCCCCCAGTCGGGGCGCTTCAGGTACGTTTCCTTCGTCGCTCCCCCAACCTCACCGTAGACCGCATCCACGGCTTCCGCATGATCGAGCCGCAGCTTCAGCATGGCCTCCGTGGTCGGCCGCGTCCCCGTCCGCCCTCCTCCAAGCCGGGCCGGTGTGCGGGCCAGGAGCTCCGTGAAGATTCTCTTTTGCAGCTCCCGCCGCTGTTCTTCCTCTGTCATCGTCCCCGCCTCCCCTCATTAAAAGGCAAACCGCGACCCGTCCCCCGCCGCCGGGGTCAGTCTCCCGTCCGCCATGAGGCCCATCCGTTCCATCCAGGCCTCGAACGCAGGGGCCGGCCGGCGCCCGAGTACCTCCCGCAGCGACGCAATATCGTGATAGCTCAGCGATTGGTAGTTCAGCATGCAGTCATCGGCCATCGGCACGCCGATCACGAAGTTCACGCCCGCCGCCCCCAGCAGCACGCCCAGCGCCTCCATGTCGTTCTGGTCCGCTTTCATATGATTCGTATAACAAATGTCTACTCCCATGGGGAGTCCGTGCAGCTTGCCCATAAAATGGTCCTCAAGCCCGGCGCGGATCACCTGCTTGCTGTCATACAAATACTCCGGGCCGATAAAACCGACGACCGTGTTGACGATAAACGGTTGGAAGCGCCTGGCCAGTCCGTAGCACCGGGCCTCGAGCGTCACCTGATCGATCCCCGCGTGGGCCCCCGACGAGAGCTCGGAGCCCTGCCCCGTCTCGAAATACCAGCGGTTCGGGCCGCCGGCGGTCCCCCGTTCCCGGATCAGCGCATCAGCCTCCTCCAGCAGGGCGGCCGAAATGCCGAATCCCCGGTTGCCTTCCTCCGTCCCCGCGAGGCTCTGGAACAGCATATCGGCCGGCGCTCCTCCTTCCACGGCCCTCATCTGCGTCGTCACATGTGCCAGCACGCAGTTCTGCGTCGGGATCGACCAGCGGTCGATCGTTTCCTTCACCGCCTGGAGCAGGTCAGCGGTCGTCCGGGTCGAATCACTGACGGGGTTGATCCCGATGACGGCATCCCCCACGCCATAGCTCAGCGCCTCGAACAGCGCAGCCTTCATCCCGCCGATCCGGTCCGTCGGATGATTCGGCTGGGCGCGGGAGGCCAGCGTCCCGCTCTGTCCGATGGACGTACGGCACGTGGTCACCACTTGGATCCGGCCGGCGGCCTGGATCAGGTCCATGTTCGACATCAGCTTGCATACGGCCGCAATCATCTCGCTGGTCAGTCCCTTGGCCGTATGAAGCATCGCGGCACCGGTCGTGTCCGTACGCAGCAGGTACTCCCTCAGCTCTCCCACGGTCCAGCTTTTCACTTCCCGGTAAACGTCCTCGTCTACGCCTTCTTCAATAAGGCGGGACACCTCATCACATTCCGGCGGAAGCAGCGGATGCCCGCGGATATACTCCAGCGTCGTGTCCGCCAGCACGAATTTGGCGGCGATCCGCTCGGTCAGATCCCGGGCCGCAATACCCGCCAGGGCATCGCCCGACCGCTCCTCGTTGGCCTTGGCCATCACTTCCTTCAGGTCCGCGAATTCGTACGCCCTTCCCCGCAGAACCGTTCCCAGCCTCATTCGCGCCCACCTTCCTTCCCGGGGGCGGGGTCCGTCCCGCCGCCCTCCAGCTGAAAAATCAACGTCCTGCGCACCACCGGCACCAGCTCCTCCCCAAGCGGCAGTCCGATGTCGAGGTAATCGCCTTCCTCCGGCCTGAGCTGATCCAGACACACCATCCGCAGACCTGCGTCCTTGGACCGCCGGGCCAGCTGCTGGCCGAGCGCCTTGGCCATATCGCTCTCGCAGACGACCAGGAGAACCGAGGCGTCCGGAGCGGCCGAGGCATAGGCCCCGGTCACTTCTGCCGCCAACCGCTGCAGGCGCCTGTAGGAGCAGCAGTCCCCGCGCAGCACAAGCGCGAAGGGCGGGTCGGCCGGCACGGCGCCGTACAGCGAAGCTCCCCGCTTCACAGCCGCCTGCAGGGATTGCCGGAGCCCGGCGGCATCCTCCGCTTCGGAGGCATGCTCCTCCGGCAGCCCGCAGACCACAGCCGGTACGCCCCGAAGCGGCAGTGCCCCGGCGTCCAGGTACATCGTGGCCCCGCTGAGCTCGGTTGTCTGGGTGCCGACCCCGATCACGGTGGCCCGCTCCTGCTGTTCAGCGGGACGCAGAGGCACAGGACACGCGAGAGCTTCCTCCCGCAGCATGGCGGCCAGCAGCGGTCCGATGTCCCCATAGCGTGCGGTCTCCTGCAGCGATGCGGGCGGGTCAGCCCTCATCAAGGCGCCGACCCCGCCGGAGATCCAGATCTCCTCCGGCACCGGCAGCTCCTTGTGCGGCTCCGGCCTGGAGACGAGAAGCGCCTCGATGCCCCCGACTGCAGGCTGCCCGTGCGGTCCGCCGATGTAAGCGACCAATCCGGCAGCCATCCGGCGGCAGATCTCCCGCAGAGCCGGGAAGTCCAGCCGCCCGCCGGCCCGTAAGGCTCCTGCCCCCTCAGGCTCCAGCCACCGCCGCAGCGGCTCTGCCGCATACAGGACCTCGCCGTCCGCCCCAAGGCGGATTAATCTTCCCCCGATATGCAGGGTTGCCGAAGCCGTCAGCTCGCCGCTCCGGAACCAGGCCGCGTTGGCCGTCCCGCCTCCGATGTCGACATTGACGACCATTTTTCCCGTCCGCCGTGAATAGTCGGCTGCTCCCGACCCTCTGCCGGCCAGCAGCGCCTCCAAGTCCGCTCCCGCCGCGGCGGCAACGAAAGTGCCCGCTCCCCGTGCAAGCCTCCCAATCAGCTCCCCCGCATTGGTCTTGGCCGCCGTCTCCCCCGTAATGATTACCGCCCCGGAATGGATCCCTTCCGGTGTGATGCCCGCCCGGCCGTACTCCGCAGCCATCAGCCGGATAAGAGCCTCGGCGTCGATCTCGCTGCCGTGCTTCAGCGGCGTCGGATAAAGCTCGGACGCGTATCGGATTACCCGGTCCGTAATCGCCACGCGCGGCAGCGCACCATCCCCGGAGCTCCGGACCACCTTGAGGCCGGACAGAATCCACTTGGTCGTGCTTGTGCCGAGGTCGATGCCCACGCTCGTAATCCACCGTTCCTCCATACCTTCCTCCTGATGGGAACCGACCTTGTAACAAAAAAAGGCGCTTGAAGTTAGATCCTGTCTCTACATTCCGCAGAAAACGGTTCTTCCTCAATACGCCGGCCCTGATGCAAACGCCATATTTCGTGTTATGTAATATTACATGCATCTTTCGAATTTCATTCATTTTAATTCGTAACCGAATATTGCGTCAATATCTGTTACACGAAAAAGTGCTTGATTTCCATTTATTCATGGTATATTATGGATTCTACACCAAGCTATACGAACATGTGTTTGTAATTTTATGGCGAAGGAGAGAACATGATGCCGCAAAATGGGGAAATTTATACGTATCGTGCCGGCAGGAAGATCGCCCTGACCAAGGAACCCGACCAATTCGTCGTCCGTGCCCTGCCCGGCGAAATTCAGCGGGAGATCGGGATCCCGGATGCCACGCAGGTATCCGCTTCTTCCTCCCGCGTCGTGACGGACCGGGAAGAGCTGGAGCCCCTGATGACCCAGGCCCGGCACCTCGCGCCGACCCACCATGTCTACCGTGTGGCCGATACGCAGAAAGAATTTCTTGTCACCGACCGGATCATTGTTTCCTTCCATGAACCTCTGCCGTCTGAAGAAGTCGGCGCTTTCGCGGGCCGCTACGGCCTGTTCGTCCTCGAATCCTACAGCGACCGGGATTATCTCTTCCAGCTCACCGACCAGACGGGCATGAACCCGGTCAAGCTGGTGGTGAAGCTGACCGAGCAGGAGCCTCTTGTGGCCTCCGCCGAGCACGACCTCAACTATGTAATGAACAAATACCAGGAGCTGGTTCCAAGCGACCCTTCGTATCTTAAGCAGTGGCATCTGCACTCCCGCTCCGGGGAGCCTGCTTTCGATCCGCGGGCCACTTCCCGGTGCGAGGAAGCCTGGCAGCTCCTCGGGCATCACGGAAGCCCCGATATCGTCGTCGGCGTCACGGATGACGGCTGCCGGCTGGATCATCCCGATTTTGACTCGCCGGACAAGTTCGCCGGCTGGGGGTACTTCCGCGGCCCGCGTCTGTACACAAATAAAGATGTGGATGCAGACCCGGCGAGCATGTACGAGGCAGGCTCGGACCATGGAACCTCATGCGCGGGAGTCATCGGCGCCGAAGCCGATGCTCTGCTGACGGTCGGAGCCGCCCCAGGCTGCCGGCTGCTGCCCATCAAGTGGGAGTCGAGCGGCCCCTCGCTATTCATCAGCGATTCCAAGCTGCTGCGCGCCCTGAATTACGTTCAGGATAAAGTGGACATCCTCTCCAACTCCTGGGGCGGTGTGCCGGTGACCCTGTGGCCGGAGGTCGTCATCCGCCGCATCAGGGAGCTGGCTCTTACCGGTGGCCGACGCGGGAGGGGGATCCTCTTCCTGTGGGCTGCCGGGAACGAGAACTGCCCCATCCACCATACGGCTGACCAGGATGTCCCGTATACGAGCGGCGTCAGCTTCAGACCGGACGGATCTCTCGTCTGGGTCGGCGTAGAGAAGACCCGCGTCTTCAGCAACAACCTGGTCGGCATCCCCGGCGTTATGCACGTAGCGGCATTGGCCAGCACGGCGCAGCGCAGCCATTATTCGAACTATGGAACGGGAATCTCCGTCTGCGCGCCGACTAACAATGTGCATGAATATTACCGCGTGCCGGTGCAGGGGCTTGGCATTACGACAACGGAGGGCCAGGGCGTGACCGACCGGTTCGGCGGAACGTCCAGCGCCACGCCCCTGGCGGCCGGCATCGCTGCGCTCGTGCTGTCCGCCAATCCCGCGCTGAGCGCGCTGGAGCTCGCTTCCCTCCTAAAGCGGACTGCTTCGAAGGAACTGAACCTGGAGGGGTATCCCAAGACGCCGCCCGCCAGCTTTGATCCGGATCCGTCCTGGGACGTCTCTCCCATTGCCCCCTTCGACAAGGGCGACTTCCAGGATATCGGCGATCCCGACGGTACCTGGAGCCCCTGGTTCGGGCACGGGAAGACCGATGCCCGGGCAGCCGTAGAGGAGGCGCTCAAGATCCGGGAGTCCGTGCCGGGAAGCGGCGGACTGGATGAAGAGAGGCTGAGGGCTTAGGAACCGTGTTCCCATCTCCTCTAATCCACCGCCATTAGTTGAACCCAGCCTCATTGGTTGGACTGTGCTGCTCCGATGGATGCCGGACAAGCACAGTCCCATTACATAGATCCACTGCCGCTTCATCAGCCCCTCTCCTTTACCAAGCCGCCCGGGATCAGCCTCGGTCCAGGGCGGCCCCCGATAGAGGTCCCCTTATAAGATCATATCTTCTGTCTCTCCCCGAAATGCAGAAAGACTGGCGGGTCACCCCGCCAGTCTGCCGCACGCTGCGCCAGCAGCACTACTTTTGCTATTCATAACGGAACGGATGGACAGCCCTGCACCGCAGCTGAACTCCAGCAGCAGCTTTGTATGCTTCCTGAATTGGAGACGATCGCTGATCGTACCATTGCACGAACACCGGATAGGAGGCGGTAATGGCTTCCACGCAAAAGGCTGAACTTAACCCGCGCAATGGGATGCGGGCTTCGCTTGCTGAAAGCAGTCTCTTCGTGTTCCTGTGATCCATCTGGTTCATTCAGAAGCCGTTTTGTACCGCGTCCTGTGCTGCTTGTGCACATCGCCGCTCTTTCCATTGCACGTAAGCCGGATAGAAGGCGGTAATGGCTTCCACGCAAAGTAAGACTTCACCCAGCTGCAATGGGATCGCATGCTTTGCAACCAGTTTCCCCATACCCGGGTCACCCTCTGCTGCATCCGGCAGCAGCTTTGTTCCGCATACTGTATATGCGGCAGACCGTCGTCTCTTCGTACGGCCGCAGCCCCCTTAGCCGCTACAGCCGAGCCACCTTCCAAAAGGAGCCCTTCGGCTGATGGTTCCTATCGAAGAGGAACGGCCAGTTCTTGCGGCTCCTCACCGGAAAATGATCGAGCCACGTATAATCGTCGGCGGCTCCCCAGAACGTCACGGAGGTGATGACCCCGCTGTACTCCCGCAGCAGACCGAAGATCTCTTCGTACCTGCGCTCCTGGGCTTCCAGCATCTCGGCCGTCGGCTCCAGCAGGTCCGTCCGCTTGTCGTCCCACTCGAATACCGACACGTCGAGCTCCGTGATATGCAGCTGCAGGTCCAGCGAGGCATACAGCTCCACCGCCGCCCGGATCTCGTCCGCGGACGGGCGCTGCAGGCTCCAGTGGCCCTGCATGCCCATGCCGTGGACCGGTGTTCCCTGCTCCTTCAGGGACTTCAGCAGCCGGTGGATGCGGTCCCTTTTGTCCGGATGGCACTCGTTGTAATCGTTGTAGAACAGAAGCGCATCCCGGTCCGCCTCATGCGCATACTCGAACGCCCTGCGGATGAATTCCTCTCCCGCCGTCTCCAGCCACTTCGACGGGCGCAGAAGCTGCGGCCCCTCGTCCGATACCGCCTCGTTGACGACGTCCCACACCTTGATGCGGTCCTTATAACGGCCGACTACGGCACCGATATGGTCCTTCATCCGCTGAAGCACGAGGTCCCTGCCGGCTGGCTGTCCCTGGCCGTCCACGAACATCCAATCGGGCGTCTGGTTGTGCCAGGCGAGCGTATGCCCGCGCATCTGCATCCCATGCTCTTCAGCAAACCGGGCGATCCGGTCCGCGTCTTCGAACGTGAACCGTCCTTCCTCCGGCTGGACGGAGACCGGCTTCATCTCGTTCTCCGCCGTAAGGCTGCCATAGTGCGCCGCCAGCAGCTCCTTCTGCGTTACGATCGTCTGCGGACTCACCGCCGCACCGATTGCAAACCGGTCCGCATATACCTCCTTCAGAGAGGGAATCACGGTGATCTGATCCTGCCGCCTCTGCTCCATTGCATGCCCAACCCCTTTGTTGTAAATGTGATTACCTATGGCCGTACTCTGAGTACTGTCATCGGAACCGTGAATCAGCCCTTTACGCCGCCTACCGTCAGCCCTTTGACAAAATACTTCTGCAGGAACGGATAGACCAGGATGATCGGCACGCTCGCGATGATGGTCATCGTCGCCCGGATCGAGGTCGGGGTCACGAACGTAACATTCCCCTGTGCCGAAGCGAACTGGTCCGCCGCCGAAGTGGCGGAGGTGTTCGTCGTCTGCAGAATCTTCTGCAGCTCATACTGCAGGGTGCTCAGGTTCTCGTTCGACGAGTTGTAGAGGAAGACGTCGAACCAGGAATTCCACTGGCCTACGGCGACGAACAGGGACACGGTGGCCAGTGCCGGGATCGTCAGCGGCAGCACGATCTGCAGGAAGGTGGCGAATTCGCCTGCGCCGTCAATCCGTGCGGATTCCAGCAATCCCTCCGGCAGCCCTTCGATGAAGGAACGGATGACAATCAGATTGAATACGCCGATCACCGCGGGAAGAATGTAGACCCAGAATGAATTCGTAAGGCCGAGGCCCTTGATCAGCAGATAGCCCGGAATCAGGCCGCCGCTGAAGTACATTGTGAAGATGAACGCCACCGACATGAATTTGCGAAGGACAAAATCCGGACGGGTCAGCGTGTAGGCCAGCATGGCCGTGCAGAAGACCGAGATCACGGTGCCGAGCACGGTCCGCAGGACGGAGATCAGTGTAGCCTGATAGACCGATGCTTCACTGAAGATGTAGTTGTAATTCTCCAGCGTCCACATGCGGGGCCACAGGTATATGCCTCCGCGGATCGAGTCGTTCGCATCGTTGAACGAAACGGCCAGCATGTTCACGAACGGATACAGCGTGACGATCATCAGACACACCATAAAGATGATATTGCATACATCGAACACTTTGTCCGGCAGGCTCTTGTATCTTGCTCCGGAAGCCGATGGTTCGCTCATGGGTTTCTACCTCCTTGCATTAGGTGAAAGAAACTGCAGTTCAACGCCTCCTGTAAAGCGGCGCGTTGACCGGTGGGAGATCAGTACAACCGGCTTCCCCCAAGCCTCTTGGAGATGGAGTTCGCCGAGATCAGCAGAATAAAGCTCACCACGGTCTTGAACATCCCCGCTGCCGTAGCCAGGGAGTAGTTCCCGAGGTTCAGGCCCCACTTCAGTACGTATATGTCCAGGTTGTCGGAGTAATCGACGGTCATCCCGTTGCCGAGCAGGTACTGCGGCTCGAATCCCGACTCCAGAATATTCCCGATGTTAAGGATCAGCAGAATGACGATCACCGGCTTCAGGCCCGGCATCGTAATGTGCCAGATCCGCTGGAAGCGGTTCGCTCCGTCAATCTCAGCCGCTTCGTACTGCGACGGATCGATGGTGGTAATCGCCGCAAGATAGATGATGGTGTTCCAGCCTACGTCCTTCCATACCTCAGAAGCACCCAGGATGCCCCAGAAATATTCTCCTTTGCCGAGCCACAGCACCGGTGTGGAGATCCAGCCGAGCTTGAGTAACAGTACATTCACAATGCCTTCCGGCGCAAGGGTGGTCGAAATGATACTGGCTGCTACGACCCAGGATACGAAGTGCGGCAGATACGAAATCGTCTGTACGACACGTTTGAACAGCAGGCTCCGCAGCTCATTAAGCAGGATGGCGAGGGCGATCGCCGTGACGAAACCGAGAATCAGCTTGATCGAGCTCTGAACGAGGGTATTGCGCAGGACCTGGTAGAAGGCCGCATCCTTGAAAATCATCTCGAAGTTCAGCCAGCCCACCCACTGCTGGTCGGCGAAGCTCTTCGCGGGTCGATACTTCTGGAAGGCGGTCACCCAGCCCCAGAGCGGTAAATATTTGAATATGATCAGCCACAGCAGGAACGGGACCGACATGAACACCAGCGCCTTCTGCTGGGCGAGCTTTTTGAAAAACAACCTCAATCCGGTAGGACTTGAAGCTGGCCGGGCCCCGGCCGGAAATACATTCTCTATAGGTTTCTCCACTGGTTTGCAGCTCCTTTCCTTCTCCCTCTTTACAGCCAGCAGGCAGGAGAACCGAAGTACGTGCCTTCCGGTCCTCCGCTCGCTTCCCTATCTCTACAGCATGGCCAGGAGCAGCCCCCCCGTCCTTTTACCACTTGCCTGCGATACGATTTTTGACCACCTTCGTGATCGTTTCCTCATACGTCTTGCTGTCCAGCTTGCCGAACTCCGTGGTGTATTCCTTCCACGTGCCATCGAACGCATCCGGCGAACCCATGATGAGCTTCGGCAGGTACTTCAGCTGCAGGTCCTGCGACTTCTGGCCGAAGATCTGTTCCGGCGTGCCCTGTCCGAGGTTAATGCTCCATGCAGGGTACCATGGACGGTCGTCCGGCTTCGAGAACATGTCCGCGAAGGTCTTCGCCCCGTAAGCCTGGAGGATCTTCCTGTCCCCCTCGGTGTAATCCATCTCCGCCACTTCCGGCTGGTTGCCCACGCCGTAGGAGTTGCCGTCCTTCAGAATGGAGTTGTTGCCGTAACGCGGCCAGCTGTACTCGAAGTACTGGAAGCCGAAGGAGCGCTTGAACTCCGGATCGTTGCGCTTCTTGAGCATCTCCGGCGTCAGGACGTAGCGGCCTTTCTCATTGACCGTGTACGTCTGGTCCTTGATGCCCCACTGTACGAGGATCTGGTTCTCTTCCTTGAGCAGGTTGTCGAAGAACTTAATGATGCGCACGGGATCCTTCGCCTTAACGGAGATGCCGATGCCCCGGTTGTTCACGAAGGCCGGCGGATCGAGATACTGGTCCTTGATGTCCTTGTCAAAGACAATCGGCAGTGGCGCATAGCGTTTCTCGTCGACGCCGGCTTTCTTCAGGTTGTTGGTCGCATCGCCGACAAGCCAGTTATAGCCGAAGTAACCGAGCACGCGGCCGGAGGTCAGCTTCGCGAGATACTGGTCCTTGTTGACCGTGAACGATTCCGGATCGAAGAGTCCCTGCGCGTTGACTTCGTTCAGCTTCTTGATCCAGCGCTTCTCGTATTCGCCCGCCGAGTAGACCTTCGCCTCGTGGGTCTTCATATCGACAATGACACCGCCGTCGTTCGGGTAGCCGGCCAGGTGCATCGACGCATTCGTCAGGGCGAAGAAGTTGTCCTTCACGCCGGCGAAGGCCGCGAATCCGATCGTGTCCTTGCCGTCCACCTGCGGATACTTTTCCTTGTACTTCTTGATGAGGTCAAAATATTCATCGAGCGTCTTAATCGTCGGATAGCCGAACTCCTTGAGCACGGACCGCTGAATCCAGAAGGCGCCCTGGGAGATGCCCGGGTCGGTGATATAGCCCTGGTTGGCGGAGAATGGAAGGTGATAGATCTTGCCGTCTTCCTGTCTGAACTTATCCATATAAGGACCGTATACCCGCTTGATGTTCGGGCCGTACTTCTCGATGAGCTCATCGAGGGGGATGAAGGCGCCGGCGTCGAGCAGCTTGTCGATCTCGCCTTCCGGCACAATGACGTCGGCATAGTCGCCGCTCGCAATCATGACCCCCGACTTCGTCTTCGAATCGCCTACCGCGAATTCCATCTTGAAGTTAACACCGGTCTGCTTCTCGAGCTCCTTGCCAATGACCGTCTCGTTCGAGTTGACGTCTTTCTCTTTCGAGAAGGAGAAATAAGTGAACGTGACGGGCGTCTTGTCATCCGCGGCCCCGGCGGATTCCTGGGCTGTGCCGGCCTCCGGCTGCTTGTCGCTGCTGCATCCCACGGCTGTCGCTGCAAGCAGCACCGACAAGCTCACGGCAGCTATCTTTTTATGGTTGATCATCTGCGTTACTACCCCTTTCGATCCTCGAAATTCACTAACGGTGTAAGCACTTTCAGTATAACGCGGGAGCACTTTCGTCATGTACCCCTGAAACTTTAGTTTCCACTTTGAAAAGCATATGCAAACGGCGATAATCAGGAAAATGGGTGAGATGGGATAAATAGGATGCGTCAAAAAAGGGCTTCGCCTTGGAAGCCCTAATACTCAAACCGGTATGCCGGCCATGTCCCGGCACCGTTACCGATGATAGGAAACCGGAACGTATCGCTCCTCCACCCGTATAGGCAAACCGGCCGCCGCAGGACGGCTCCCCTGCCCGCTGAATGGGCAGGACGGCTGATACGGGCATGTCCGCTGCGGTCTCTACGCTTCCGGAGGTGATAGGCGGGACCTGCCGTACCTTCCGGTTCTTCGCAGGACGGATTCAACCCAGCCGCCGCCGCGCCGCTCCCGCTGCCAGCCTGCCTCTAGCGGGATTCGGACAGCGCGGCTTCTCCCGTCTCGAGCGGCAGCCGGATGCTCACGAACGTGCCGATATCCTGCTCGCTCTCGATATGAAATCGGAAGCTTCCGCCGAACCACATCCGGAGGCGGTAGTACGCATTCTTCATGCCGACCCGGTCGCCCATCGAATCGTCCTCCTCCAGGTAGCCGAGAATCTCGTTCAGCTTCGCAGCGCACATCCCCACGCCGTTGTCCCGGATGGAGAACACAAGCTCTCCGCTGCCCCTGTCGACCGCGATACCGATGACGATCAACCCCTTGCGGGGCGAGGTCTCGATCCCGTGAATGCTCGCATTCTCGACGAACGGCAGCAGGGTCATCTTCGGGATCGACAGATCGCCCGCCGCAGGCTCCACCGTGATCCGGTAGTCCAGCTTGTCGCCGAAGCGGTACTTCTGAATCTCCAGGAACCGCTCGATGAGCTCCATTTCGTCACGCACGCTGACCCAGTCCCGTCCCCAGGAGATCGATTTCCGGAAGATTTTGGCCATATGCTGGATGATCTTCGCGGTCTCCCCTTCCCCCTTCATGAGGCTGCGCATGCGCACGGTCTCCAGTACATTGAACATAAAGTGGGGATTGATCTGGCTCTGGAGCGCATGAAGCTGGGCCTGCCGCTGCTTGAGTTCGGAATCCTTCTTCTGGATATCCGCTATATAGACATCGTCAATCAGGCTGCGAATGCGGGAGGTCATCCGGTTGAATTCCGCCGTCAGCTGGCCGATCTCATCCCGGTATTCCTCGTCGGGGATCTCCTCGAAATGCTGGTTCTTGACCTTCTTCATATGCCTCAGGATGCGGACAAGCCGCACATGGATCGAGCGGGACATGGCTATGATGATGATCGACGGGATGACAAAATTGAGGCAGGCCAGATAGATCAGGAACTTCCATGACTTGCGTACCTCCTCGAGCACCACCTTGTCGTTCATGGTCCCGTGCAGACTCCATCCGCTCAGATAGCTGCGGGTCGTATAAGGTACTTCGTAGTACAGGGCTTTCTCCCGCGGGGACAGCGAGGCGAACGAAGCGCTGCCGCTCTTCCAATCCACGCCCGGCACATTCGTGGAGACAATGTGCCCTTCGCGGTTCACCAGGTAAAGCTCACCGTCGAAGGTCGAATTACGCAGCCGCTGCTGGAAGGTGCCCATATTCAGCGTGATCTTCACGAACTTCTCGTGTCCGTTGTAATACTTGTAATTGTCGAGCCGCTGAAGCAGGCTCAGCGTCTCTCCCGTCCGGAGCAGAACCGGGTTAGGCGCAGGGACATTCATCAGCTCCTTGTACCACGGCGTGCTGCGGACCGTATCACTGATGTACTCCATGCTCCCCGAAGCGAGCAGCGTTTTGTTATCCGAGTACACTTCGATCCGCTGGATGGACTGGTAGGTGGACTCGTTATACTTATCGAACATGCTCCGCAGCGTGTTCTGGTACACTTCAATGTAATCGAGAGAGGAGCGGTAGTCCCGGTCCAGCGTTTCATTCAGCAGCGGATCGGAGAAGAAAATATACGATACCCCGGCCGCCTCGTCCATGAGGGCCTGGATCTCGCTTCCCGTCTTGTCGATCGCCACGGAAGCATCCCGGTGCTTCTGGTTCTTGATGTTCGTCGTCGTCACATGATAGAACACCACATTGGTCAGCACGATCGGGATGAATACCGACAGGACATACATCAGCAGCCACTTGTCGCGGAGCCTCATATGGTTGAGGTGCAGCTTGCCCATGCCAATCACGGTCTCCTTCCTGTCAAGCCTTGCCGATCAACTTGTTGCGGTACTCCGTCGGCGTGACCCCCTCCAGCTTCTCGAACTGGGTAACGAAATAATCGGCGTTCTGGAATCCTACTTTGTCGGCAACCTCATACATCCGGAGATCCGTCTGCCGCAGCAGCTTCTTCGCTTCTCCCACCCGGATGCCGAGGAGGAAATCGTTGAAGTACACCCCGTATGTCTTGCGGAACAGCTGGCCGAGATACACCGGGTTCATGAAAAACTTGGCCGCGATGGTCTTCAGGCTGATATTCTCCATGTAGTGGGCTTCAATAAACTTCCGGATCTTCTCGATGCCGCCCTTCGTCTGCTCCTTGCGCAGGCGCGAAATATAATCGGACGCCTCGGTGAGAAACGCGGCGAACCGCTCCCGCAGTACCCCAAGCCCCCCTTGACGATCCTGCCATTCCATCATCCCGGGGAGTGTGCGGAGGCTGTTCTCCTCCCCGTCCATCCCCCAGATCACATTCACGATATCAATCACGCAGCGGGTGACGCTTCCGGCAACCGCACTTGGCGCAAGACGCTTCGTCTTGAACTGACCGAGCATCTCGTCCAGCGTCCGCAGGCATGCCTCCAGCCGGTTCTCCTCCAGATGCTCGAGCAGTTGGGCATACAGGCGGGGTTCGATATCGAAATAGGACAAGGGCGTTCCCTGTACGCTCTCATAAGCGATCACAGGCCGGCCATCCTCCGCATATTGGTACAAAAGCGCTTCACAAGCGGTTCGATAAGAAGCCTCCACCTCTGTAATCCGGTCTACCGTCCTCCCGGCATAGAGAACCACGGGAAGCCCCGCAGACCGAGTCAGTTCACGCTGGAGCAGGTACAGAAAGTCCTCCAGCGTCCGGCCCGAGGCCTCAAGACGCGAAGCGTCGATGAGAAGGCCGTACAGCCCCGGAGGCTGCTCGACGATCGGCAGTTCGCCCGCAGTTCCGCCAAGAACGGAGCGTACCGAGGAAGCCAGCCTTCCGGCAAGAGACTCCTTCTCCTCCGCCGACTCCGGCGTTTTCTGCATCCCTATGATGGCATAGGTGAAGCGGGAGGCCTTCTCCATCCCGAGCACCGACGCCACCTGTGGAGCGTCTTCCTGCCGCACGCTTCCCCGGATCAGCATCTCGAGCGCGGAAGAGGCACCGCTCGACAGCGCCTCCCCTTTCTTGCGGGACAGCCTGCGCATGCTGAGCTTGGCCGCCAGCTTCTTCAGGGTGTCCTCCATCTCCTCATCGTCGACCGGCTTCAGCAGATAATCCTGCACTCCGTAGCGCAGCGCCTTCTGGGCGTAGTGAAAATCGTGATAGCCGCTGATGATCACAAAGGAAGGCGGAGACAGCAGCTCCTCGGCCGCCCGGCGGATCAGCCCCAGGCCGTCGAGCACAGGCATCCGGATATCCGTGATGACCAGGTCCGGATCCAGCCGCTCGATCTCCGCATAGGCTTCCTCTCCATTCTCCGCTTCCCCGCATACTTCATAACCGAGCGATTCCCAATCAATAAGGCTCCTCAACCCCATGCGCACGAACATTTCATCGTCCACGAGCAGCACTTTCAGCATGGCGAGCTCCCCCCTGCATAGTTCTTCTTCTGTATAATCGATCTGCAGCAGCATGTTGTAATCGTTTTCAATATTCGACAACCGTTTTCAAGATAGTATAATGCACTTTGCCTTCCCTGCCTACCAGTACAATTTTACTTTTTACTTCAAAGATTAAAGATGTCCCGCTGCGTGTGCTTGTGAAGCACGCAGAAAGCGGACGGAACTGAAGCTTCCGTCCGCCCTTTTGGCCGTCTCCCCATTAGTCCTCTAAGACTCCACACTGCCGAGGGGGAGCAGAATGGCGAATTTCGTCCCCACCTGCGCCTTCGAGGTCACCATCACGCTGCCTCCCAAGGCATGGATCACTTGATAGGAATAGGTCAGCCCCAGGCCCGTGCCGTTGGTCTTGGTGGAGAAATAGATCGACCCCAGTCGATTGATCTGGCTCTCGCTCATCCCCACGCCGTTATCCTTGATCGTCAGCACAGCATGCCGGTCCTCCGTCGTCAGCCTCAGAATGACCCGGCCGTTCGGCACCTCCGAGCACGCCTCGACGGCATTCTTGATAAAATTCAGGAGCACCTGTTTGATCTCGTCCGGATTGGCCTTGATGCGTACGGCTTCCTCCGGCTTCTGGATCTCCAGTCCCACATTATGCATATTGGCGAAGGGGGACATGACCTCCCCGATGGCCTGCATCTGGCCGCAGAGATCGATCAGCTCCCGCCTCTGAGCATGGGGCTTTGAGATCGAAAGGTAGTCGGAGAGAATCGTCTCCGTCCGCTGGATCTCCTCCAGCGAGATCGTGATGTACTGTTCCATCTTCACGCGGTTCTCCGGGTTCTCCCGGATCAGCTTCAGGAAGCCCTTCACCGCCGTCAGAGGATTGCGCACCTCATGGGCGAGCGAAGCCGCCACGTGGCTCATCGTTTCGAATTTCTCATGCTGAGCATGCTTAATGAACAGTTCCTTATCCGCTACGGCCTTGCTGAAGAGGGACATCAAAAGCCAAATCCCGAGGGCATTCTGCAGAGGGATGACGAATAAGTGGAAGGGGAGATTCTCCTGCGTTTGTACAGGGAAGAAGAAGTAGACCATGATCAGAGGAACGGAGGCGAAAACGATGCCGGCCACGAAGGTAACCAGCGCCTTGCGGTACGTATTCCTGTACCACCGATGCAGGATCAGAGACAGTCCGAAGGCAGACGCGACAATGAGGAGGGAAACGGGCGCGCCCTGTCCGCCGATGTACATGCGGTAGGCGGCGAATTCGATGAGCAGAATGAGCAAGGTCTGCAGGCCCCCGTACACCAGGGAGAAGAATATCATGACGTACCTGATGTCGAAGATCAGCCCTTCCGTCCGGCTTGATGCGAAAGTCATCGAAAGAAGCAGGCAGGCGGAGCTCGTCGCGAGGATGAACCAGGGACTGTAGTTGCGGAGTTTATCCCGATAATAAATATTGTAGATCACGAAAGGAGCAAGGGCGAAAAAGAGCTGCAGGATAATCTCTTTGAACAGACTCATCAGGTCAACCCCAATACCGTTTTGGCTGTGCTTGTCATCTTTACCACATTCGACACGGGGTCTTCCAATCCTGCCGCTCTGCAGGAAAAAACAGGGCGGGGGCCAATCATTTGCCTGATTGGCAAAGACTGCAGAGGACGGATTACAAAAAGCCCTGCCGCCCCATTCACAGGGCAGACAAGGCTCCGCAGCCGTCCCGCTACGGTTAGTCGGCCGCGTTCAGCAGCTCGATTCCTCTCTCCCGGCAGCGCTCCGCCATACCGCCCGGCCAGACGGACATCTGCACCTCTCCGATGTGGGCTTTGCGAAGCAGGAACATGGCCACCCGCGACTGGCCGATCCCTCCGCCCATCGTGCAGGGCAGCTCTCCGTTCATCAGCATCCGGTGGAAGGGGAGGGACAGCCGGTCTTCGCAGCCGCTCTCACGAAGCTGGGCCAGGAGTGCAGCCTCGTCCACGCGGATGCCCATCGAGGAAAGCTCGAAGGAGGTGCCGAGAACCGGATTCCATACGATCAGATCCCCGTTCAGCCGCCAATCGTCATAATCGGGAGACCGGCCGTCATGCACCTCACCGGAAGCCAGCTTCCCTCCCACCTCCAGCAGGAAAACGGCGCCTGTCTCCCGTGCGGCTTCATGCTCGCGCTCCTTGGGCGTCAGCCCGGGGTAGCGGTTCTCAAGCTCCTGCGTGGTCATAAATGAGATAGCATCGGGAAGCACCGGGGCAAGCTCCGGGTACAGCACGGCCAGCTCCGCCTCCGTTTCCTTCAGCGCCTCGTAGATGAGGGCCACCGCCGCTTGTAACGTACCGGTATGCCTCTCCTCCCGGGTAATCACCTTCTCCCAATCCCACTGGTCGACAAGGTAGGAATGCAGCGGACCCACCTCCTCATCCCTCCGGATGGCCCGCATGTCCGTGTACAGCCCTTCTCCCGGACCAAAGTCGTAATACCGGGCTGCCAGCCTTTTCCACTTGGCCAGAGACTGTACGACCTCCAGCCGGATGGGGGCATCTTCCCCGGGCCCCGCCGCATCAAAGGAGACGGCCCGCTCCCAGCCGTTCAGGTTGTCATTGATTCCGCTGCCCTCGGCAACGAACAAGGGGGCGGATACTTTCATCAGGTGGAGCCTGCGGCTGAAATTCGTTTCGAACATCCCCTTCGCCAAGGCGGCCTGCCTCTCGACTTCCCGTGCCCGGGCTCCTGCCGTAAGATTTGGTTTCACTGCTTCCATCATCCTTTATACCCTCTTTCATCCTTAAAGTCGGTTTTCGGTGCGGCACCGCTTCCCCTCTTTAATCTACTAAAATGTTACATATTTTACAATATTAATCTTTTGTAAAGCTGCGCAGCACCATCCTGGCCTCTCCCATCCGCTTTCCCCGGGTTCTCTTATTCTATCCATCTGTACGGTTCCGGCCGCGCCGATCTCTATCCTCTCCAGAAGCTCCGCCAAAAACCCTGCCATAAACTCCGCACAAAAATAGGCACCTGCTCCCATCACATATCCCCGTCCTCCTTGAATATAGTTAGTAACAAGCACTTTTTTTACAAAGTCTTGTTCTTACGAACAATCGTCCGGTTTCCATTTTGCTTACCATGAAGCCCACTTCAGGAGGTGTCCCGCATGACAGAGCCTTTGTTTACCGTCTCAAGAGAAGATTGGTCCCTGCACCGCAAAGGGTATCAAGACCAGACCCGCCACCAGGAAAAAGTACGCGAAGCCATCAAACAAAACCTGCCTGACCTGGTGACGGACGAGAGCATCGTGATGTCGGACGGCAAGCAGATCGTCAAGGTGCCCATCCGTTCCCTGGATGAGTACCGTTTCCGTTATAACTACAACAAGAGCAAGCACGTCGGGCAGGGCGACGGCGACAGCCAGGTCGGCGATGTGCTCGGGGTCGATCCGCAGCCGGCCAAAGGATCGGGCAAGGGCGAGGGGGCAGGCGACCAGCCTGGTGACGATTATTACGATGCCGAAGTGCAGATGGAGGAGCTGCAGACCATGCTCTTCGAAGAGCTGGAGCTGCCGAATCTGCAGCAGAAAGAGAAAAATAACGTGACGACCAAGGAGATCATTTTCAACGATGTCCGCAAGAAAGGCATCATGTCCAACATCGACAAAAAACGAACGATCATGGAGAACCTGCGCCGCAACTCGCGGGAAGGCACGCCCGGCATCCACCACATTTCGCCGGATGACCTGCGCTTTCGGACCTGGGATGAGATCGTCACCCCGCACTCCAATGCGCTGATCCTTGCCATGATGGATACCTCAGGCTCCATGGGATCGTTCGAGAAGTATATCGCCCGCTCCTTCTTCTTCTGGATGACCCGCTTCCTGCGCACCAAGTACGAGCATGTAGAGATTGTCTTCATCGCCCATCACACCGAAGCCAAGGAAGTGACCGAAGAAGAGTTCTTCACGAAGGGAGAGAGCGGCGGCACGATCTGCTCCTCCGCTTACCAGCTCGCCGTCGATCTCATCGACCGCAAGTACCCGCCTTCGCGCTACAACATCTATCCGTTCCACTTCTCCGACGGCGACAACCTGACTTCAGATAACGAGCGCTGCGTGAAGCTGATCGGAGAGCTCGTCAAACGGGCGAACCTGTTCGGTTACGGTGAAGTCAACCAGTACAACCGCAGCTCCACCCTGATGTCGGCGTACCGCAATATCCATGATCCGAAGTTTGTGCACTATGTGATCCGTGAGAAAGGCGAAGTGTACAAAGCACTGCGGACCTTCTTCCCCAAAAATGTTGAAGGGAGAGCCGCCCGATGAAGCTCGACGATATCAAAAAGCTGGAGTATGCCATTGCCGAGATTACCGAGGTCGCCACGGGCTTCGGCCTCGACTTCTACCCGATGCGCTATGAGATCTGCCCTGCTGAGATTATCTACACCTTCGGCGCCTACGGGATGCCGACCCGCTTCAGCCACTGGAGCTTCGGCAAGACGTTCCACAAGATGAAGATGCAGTACGACTTCGGCCTGAGCAAGATCTACGAGCTCGTCATCAACTCCGACCCCTGCTATGCGTTCCTGCTCGACGGCAACTCGCTCATCCAGAACAAGCTCATCGTCGCGCACGTCCTGGCGCACTGCGACTTTTTCAAGAACAACGTGCGCTTCTCGAAGACGAACCGGAACATGGTCGAGAGCATGTCGGCCACGGCCGAGCGGATCCGGCAGTACGAGATCGAATACGGCAACGAGGAAGTCGAGAAATTCATCGACGCGGTGCTGGCGATCCAGGAGCATGTCGATCCCTTGATCACCAAGCCCGTGCGCGGGATGAGCGGACTGCGGACCGAGGCGGCAGCCCCGCCGACCGAGCGGACTTTCGGCTATGAGGATCTGTGGGATCTCGACGAGAAGCCGAAGCCGCCCGAGCGCAAGGAAGGGCCCGCGAAGTTCCCTCCCCGGCCGGAGAAGGATCTCATGCTCTTCATCGAAGAGTACGCGCCGTACCTCAAGGACTGGCAGCGGGACATCATGACGATGCTGCGCGACGAGATGCTGTACTTCTGGCCGCAGATGGAGACGAAGATCATGAATGAAGGCTGGGCTTCCTATTGGCACCAGCGCATCCTGCGGGAGCTTGATCTCACCGAGGATGAGACGATCGAATACGCGAAGCTGAACTCCTCCGTCGTCGTGCCGTCGCGTCACAGCCTGAACCCGTACTACCTCGGGCTCAAAATCTTCGAGGACATCGAGAAGCGCTGGGATCACCCGAGCAAGGAGGACCGCGAGCGGTTCGGCTACAAGGGCGGCGAGGGCCGGCAGAAAATCTTCGAGGTCCGCGAATTCGACTCCGACTCGTCCTTCATCCGCAACTACATGACGAAGCAGCTTGTCGACGAGCTCGACCTCTATGTGTTCGAGAAGAAGGGGCCAGAGTGGAAAATCACCGACAAATCGTGGGAGAACATCCGGGACCAGCTCATCTTCGCCCGCGTGAACGGCGGCTTCCCTTACATCGTGGTGGAAGACGGCGACTATGAGCGCAGCGGCGAGCTGTACCTGCGCCACATGTTCGAAGGCACGGAGCTCGACCTCAAATACGTGGAACGCACGATCCCCTACATCCACCGGCTGTGGGGCAAACCGGTCTACCTGGAGAGCGTCATCGAAGGCAAGCCCGTCCTCTTCTCCTATGACGGTCGCAAGCATAACCGGAAATTCCTGTGATCTTCCGTGAAGCCATGCGTCATATTATCTGAAATTTCTGATATAACGGATGTGACAGGGCTCTGTATAGAAAATGATGTACAGAGGTTGGGCGGGAGTTCTTGGAATGGATAAAAAAGGCCGCAGCAGAATGCGTTTCTGCTGCGGCCTTTTGGCAGTGATGCCGATATTCTCAAGTTCTTGTGCCGCAGTCGATGCGGCTCCCGGATCCGGGTCACTCCGAAGCGGCGGCAGGCGGCATGTCTGGCTGCCGCCGGTCCCGGACCAGCCGGAGTCCCTGCTCCAGCATGCCGAGGAGATATTCGCCGGCCGGCGGATCGGCGGCCGTGAGCTCCCGCAGCTCACGCAGCGCGCGGTCGAGACGCGGGGAGTCCTCCGGTTCCCGGGCCGCTTCCTCCTCCGCTTCCTCCTCCTTCGCCAGCTCCTCGTCGACGGACCAATACAGCTCCTTCTCCAGTCTGGAGAGGATCTCCAGCTGGATCGTCTGGGTCCGCCCGCTCTCCAGGTTGCGCAGATATCCCGGCGAGACCCCCAGTTCTTTGGCAAATTCGGTGACTTCCATGCCCTTCAGCTCTCTTAATTCGCGCAGCTGCTGTCCGTACCATGTGCTCACGGTCCGTCCCCCCGTCGTTCTCGTCTGTCGGATTCTCGGAATCTTCCAATCCGGAATACTATGTTGATCCTAGTATCGACAGGAGAGAGGCGCGGTAAACGCGGGAGACCCCGGTAAAAATAAACCGGGCTCTTGGCCGGGGATACGGAAAAAGGAGCCTGGCGGCGCTCCGCCAAGCTCCCTTCTCTGATTACCGTTGATACAACCTGTGAATCAATACCGCCGTCTCGGCCCGGGTCGCCGTCCCCAGCGGATTCAGCCGGGAGCCGTCGCCTGTAATGAGGCCGCTCTTCACTAGAGCTGCCGTACTTTCAGCCGCGTACGCGGACAGATCCGCACGGTCTGCGAAACCGCCGAGCACGGATTCATCCCCGGCCGGAAGCTCCCTCCCGGCAAGCTTCAGCGCCCGTTCGGCCAGCGTCATCATCTCCTGCCTGGAAATAGGAGACGCCGGATCGAAGCGTTTACCTTCCCTGCCCTCGGTGATGCCCAGCTTTTTGGCGATGCCGACCGCCTGGTAATAGTAGGCCGAAGGATCGACGTCGTCAAAATTGCCTGTGAAGCCTGCACTGAGGTCCAGCGCCTTCACGAGCAGGAGCAGGAAGTCCGCCCGTGTCACCGGTGCCGACGGGGTGAATACCCCCTCGGCCGTGCCTTGGATTACGCCCTTGGCCGCCATGGTCTCGACGGCTTCACGGGCCCATGCATGGGCCGTAAGATCCCCGAAGGCCTTCGTCACATAGGCCACCGCAAATCTGCTGAAATGCGTGGTGGTGAAGGTCACCCGTCCCGATTCCCCATCATAACGGGCGCTCGGGACAGCTGTCACTACGCCGGCGGCGTCCACATGCCATACCGTAATCCAATCGGGGTGAGCGAGTTCATCCGCACCCGGCTTGTAGGGGATCGAGACGGCCGCCTTCGCGTCCGGATTGCTCCACTCGAGCGGCCTGCCGTCTGCGAACAGGCTCAGCTCGATCACCGGCCTGCCCTCCAGCTGCCCGCGAAGCGGGGCACTGAGACCGGACGGATCTGCGATGCCGATCCGCAGCTCGATCTGCTGCGCACCGCCTGCGGAAGCCAGCATACCGCTTGGCAGGATAAGACGGGCCGCTTCGGTAACGACCTCCAGCGTATGCTTCCCGGACCCTTCCGTCAGAACCGAAGCCGGGAGGACGATGCCGTAAGCTTTGGCGCCTGCGGTCTGCGGCACTTCGACCGTGACGGAGCTCCGGCCCGCGAGGGCCTTCTCCAGCTCCGCCGCCGGTACGGTTACGGAAGCGATGCCGGTCTCTGCGTCGAGAGCAGGCTGCGGTGTGGTCAGGACCGGCGGGCCTCCGTCAGCAGGAGCGGGCGTGCTGACTGCGCCGCCGCCAGGCGTTCCGCCGCCGCTGCTGCCAGGCTGACTGCCGCCGTCGCTGCTGTCACCTTCACTGCCGCCGGTGTTCCCGCCACCATTGTTTCCTTCACCGTTGTTTCCGCCGCCGTTGTTTCCGCCGCCATTCCCCGGTGCCGTGATGACATAAGTGAATTCAGCGGCCGCACTGTCGGCCATGCCTTCCTTCACCGCTATGGCCTTGATCGTCGTCGTGCCGACCGGTACGGTGATCGCATGCTTATATTCCGTTCCCGCCGCTGCCGAAGGTGCGCTGCCGTCGAGCGTATAATAAAGGACTGCGCCTTCCGTCGCCGTGGTCAGAACCACCTGCTGCGGTACCGTGTAGCTGCCGGGTCCCGGTGAGGCCACCGGGGCTGCGGCCTGCTCCGGCGGCTGCTCGCCCGCTTCCACCACATACGTGTAAGGGGCCACGTAGCTGTCCTTCATCCCCGCCTTGACCGCTATCGCCCGGATCACGGTAAGACCTGTTACTTCGATCGGCCCCGTGTACGGTGTGCCGGCCGCGGTCGGAACCGTGCCGTCCAGCGTGTAGAATACCGCAGCGCCCTCCGTCAGCGTACTCAGCGCGACCTCCCGGCTGCCGTAATACGTGCCGGCACGCAGGGATGCTGCAGGTACGGCCGCTTGGTCCGTCACAGCCTGTTCGGGGGCATCCGACGGCTGCAGCTCAAACCAGTCCAGATTGAATCCGTCCCCCTGGTCAAGCAGGGTTATCGTCTGTACGCCCTTCCGGAGGCTGACGACATGGGATGCTTCCTTATACGTCCCCCAGCCGCCTGTGGCAGGCAGTTGTGCCGTGCCAAGCACTTGGCCGCCGACCGTGAAGGCTGCGGATACCCCGCCCTGCGCCGTCGCATACCGGTAGGTCACACGGTAGTAGCCGTCCTCCAACACATCGACCAGATAATCGAGCGTATTGCCTGCACTCATGTAACCGACGTTGCGGAATGCCGGAGCAGTCCCGCTCGCCGCATTGTCCTGAATGACGCCCACGGTCGCGCCGGTGTAGCTTTCTGCCTCAACCCGCAGGACGCCCTGCTCATCCATCGCCTGAGCCGTGACCGGCTCTAGAGTCAAGCTGCCTAGCTCGAAGCCTCCCGCCTGAGCGTAGACTCTCAGAATCTGCTCGCCTGCCGGAAGTGTAATGCGGCTGCCAACCGTCACCCAATTCTTGTTATAGAGCTGCGGCACGGTATATTCGGCCAGTGTCTCCCCCGCCCCGTTCTTCAGCACGATCCCTTTGGCTGCGCCGGATTCAAAGGTGATCCGCAGGGCAGCCAGGTACGTACCGGCCTGCGCCGCATTGATCTTGTATTCGGCATAATCGCCCGCATCGAAGCCCGTCAGCTTACGGGTGCCGTCCGGTCCCGCATCCGCAGCAGCCCCCTGCACCTTGTAGAACGCGTCGGCAGGCACAAGGCCGGGCACCGGCACCGCCTCCTGACGGTTCACCGTTCCGCTCAGGACGGCGGCCGCAGTAAGCGCCGCCTCTCCGTCCGCGTAAGCTTCCTTCGGCACCCTGACTTCCAGCTGCAGGTCCCCGTAATAGGCGGTTCCGTTCCAGCCCAGCGTCAGCTCCAGGTGCGAAGCATCCACCGCTCGCACGGACTTCAGGCTGACCCCGCCCTGCGTCACCGCACTGCCGGCGAGCGTGATGCCGTCCAGCGCCCCGGTCCGGAAGGTGCCGCCCTCGAGCGCAAGCTCCAGCACGCGGCCGTCCACGCCGTAAGGCAGCGGTCCGTCCGCCATCACAAGCGTTTCGGCATCCTCCACGGCCGTGAACGCCAGCCGACTCCGCAGCACACCGGAAGCATAGACGCTGCCGCTGACCGTCTCGTACACCGCTGCCGTAACAGCCCCCCGGATGTCCTTGTCGTAATCCGCGGTGCGGGTACCGCTGAGCACCACCTGCGCACGCCGGTCATCCAGACGGGTCACGCTGCCGACGGACACACCCTCCGCCCCCTCCAGGCTCCAACGCTCGGCATGCAGCGTTTCCCTGAAAGTGTCGTTGAGCAGCTCCACGGTGATCGGCGTGCCGTTCTCCTGCCCCTCAGTGACCGGGGCTCCCGCTGCCGCGATCATTGTCGGTCCGACGGCCAGCCAATCCTGACGGACCGGGCTGTCCTTCACGGCGAGCTTCAGCACGTGGTCGCCTGCCGGCAGGGTTACCGTATCCGCCGCATAGGCCCACTGGTCCCTTCCGCCCGTGACCGGCAGGTAGGTCGTGCCGATGACCGTACCCTCTACGGACAGCTCCGCGGCCGCCCCTACGCCTTCCGCAGCATAGCGGTATGTCATCCGGTACTCCCCTCCCTGCTCCGCATGGAACCGGTATTCGGCGCCTTCTGCGTCAGGCGTGAAGCGGACTATAACTCCGTCTGCATTACGGTCTGCCAGTGTCCCCGGCAGCAGCGTTCCCCCCTCCGCTTCGATGAGGCCCGGCACACTGTGCAGCCCCGGATCCGCCTTGCTCAGCACCAAGTCCGTAAGGGTGTACCCGCGCCCTTGGGCCGTTAAGGTCAGCTTATGGATGCCCGCCTCCAGCGCTACCGACACTCTGGCATAGCCGGCCGGGCCGCCGCCCGAAACCTCTTGCGACAGTGGAACCGCCGCAATCTCCGCGTCATCCTTCAACAGCCGCAGGGAAGCGTCCTGCGGAACTCCTGTGTAGCCGAGATCCGCATAATAGGTGCCGCTCTCCGCAGCGTTCACCAGGTAATCGAACGATGCCGGCTCTCCGGCTCCTTCGTTCAATCCGCCCACCGTACCGGTCTCCCCGTCAGCCTTATAGCTGCCGGCGGCATGGTCGAAGTCCGCAGCGCGGATCGCGCCCGGAACCGCCTGCTTCGCCACGACGCGGTCCCACCGGTACGTCACCACCGACTTGGCCGGCACGGTCGCCTTAATCTGCGTCCCGTCGCTGAGCAGCTTCACCGGCTGATCCTCATTCGTCTGGTTGATCACGACCGTTACGATCTTCTTCCCGTCCGGGCTCCGGAAAGCCACGTTCGTCACCGTATCGGCCGAGCCGTAATTGCTGTCGATCCGCACATAGCCCGGCTCCACGAACTTCGTATACTGCCCAAGCAGGTAATATTCCGGCGCGAGCCAGTAGTTGTCGCGGTCCGCCGAGTCCTGCACAAGCGGCGTCGGGTCCGGCGTGCCGACCCACTGGTGGGTGCGGATGTCGCTGTCGAGCATCACCACCCAGGAGTTGTAGCTGCGAGCCCAGTTGCGGAAATACTGCGCCATCCGGTCCGCACCCTTCGTGCCCCATACGGCACGTTCGGAGAGATACACGTGCTCCTCCGGGTACATGTCGTGCAGCTTCGTCATCTCGCCCAAGTCGCCGCCGTAGTCGTGGAAGGCGGTGCCGTCCACGGCTTCACGGTTCGCCGGGTCTCGCAGCAGCTGGGCCGGATAGGCCATCGTGTCGCCCGGGTTATGATCGAACGTCCACAGCTTCACGTGGGAGAACCCATTGGCGTCAAGCTCGGCGCGCAGCAGCTTCGCGAGCTTCGCCTGCTGCTCCCATGGCATCTTGGCGCTCGGGTATTCGATCTCGAGCAGCGGCTCATTCTGCATCGTCATCGCTTCGATCTCGATGCCCTCGGCCCGGTAGGCCTGCAGGTACTTCAGATAATACTTCGCCAGTACCGGCAGGTACTCGTCCTTGACCTGGCCCTTCATCAGGGAGTCCGTGGTCTTCATCCAGCCCGGAGGACTCCAGGGGGAGGCAAAGAACTTGACGTCCGGGTTGATGCGCTGAATTTCCTTCACCGTATCGATGATGTGGAACTCGCGGTCCTTCTGAATCGAGAAGTGCTTCAGCTCGGGGTCCGTCCCGCCCGCCGGCATGTCATCATAGCTGTAGAAGGTCTGTGCGGTAAAATCGGCCGAGCCGATCGTCAGCCGGATGAGACTCATTCCTGCCCCTTCCTGAGGGTCCACCAGCTTCTTCAGCACCTCCGTACGCTTCGCCGGAGACATCTTCCACAGGTTGTGCACCGTGGACTCCTCCATCGAGGAGCCGATACCGAACATGGACTGGTAGGTCTTCTCCGGATCGAGCTTGATCTCCGTGCCCGAACCGCCGCCCGGGCAGGTGGCCGAGAGGCTGGCCCTGGGCGACGATTCCGCCGACACCTCGTACCTTCTCCAGCTGGATAACGACGTCACGTACCTCGGCGGCAAAGTGGCCGATCCCGGCTTCTGGCTGAACCTCGGGCTCGGCGTCATTCGTTCCCGGGAGAGCAGCGACATTCCCCGGGTCATCGACGTGCTCAGCGGCACAGGTACGGATGCGGCGCCTCCGCTGGACCAGGCGGTTTGAGCGCCCCAGAGACGCAGGATCGCGCTGCTCAACAAGATCAACGGCTTCGCCGAAGGACCATGCGATATAAACTCATATGAAAAAGGCCTGACCATCCCTGGCCAGGCCGAACCGAGATCCCGCAAGGGATCTCGGTTGCTATGTTATTCATCGGTATGCTGTACGGTTACGACTCTCCCCAGGATGGAAGCATAAGGCACGAAGCCAACCGCTGCATCCCGGCTGTCCATACTGTTGCTGCGGTTATCGCCCATCACGAATACGGCCCCTTTCGGCACCACCGCCTCGGCGAAATCACGGACATTATACGGGCTTCCAAGCTCCGCCGCCCGCTTCAGTCCATCTGCGAGATACAGTTCATCCAGTTTGGTCCCGTTGATATACACATCGTCCCCGTCCACCCTCACGCGTTCTCCCCCCAGCGCAATAATCCGCTTGAAGTATATTTTGTCCTCTCCGACTGGAAAAAGCACGAGATCGCCCCTGCGGAACGCGTTCGTCTGATAATATTCGGTATCACAGGTGCAGGAGTCGCATCTATGACCAATTCGACGAGCTGTCCGATGGGCGAACTTTCTAGTCAGCCAAAAGAGAAATAGCCGAACACAGAACCCTCCAGCCCTCTCCGCTCAACGCGAAAATACAATCTTGATCAGCGCCGGCACGGCAATGAAGCGCACATAGGCTTCAGGCTCTCCGGCAAGCCCGGCGCTGACCTTGACGAGATCCGCATCGCTGGAGAAGGCATCCCCGTTGCGCGAAGGAAGGCCGCCGTTGTAGAAGCGGACAAGTTCACGGCCCGAAGCGTCCCGGACTCGGAAAGACGTGCCGAGCAGGTCGTCGCTTCCCACCTCGCCGGCCGGCAGCCCCGCACCGTCGCGAAGCTCCATCCGCGCCTTCCACCAGTCCTGCCGGCAGCTTCCAATGAGGGTGCCGTCCGGCAGGCGGATCTCGATAGGGGAGTTGATCCCTCCCCGCTGTGTGAGATACAGGCGGGGTCCGCCGATGCGGTCCGTCAGGACGAAGCTCTTCGGAAGGAACGGCCTGAGCCGGTCCAGGATCCAATCGGCCGCGAACACCCATCCTCTGCTCGTTTCCCGAAACTCCAGCAGCAGCTCCCCGTCCACCGAGAAATACCGGATGAGGGCGCGAGTTCCCTTTCCTCCCTGACGCATGAGCATCATCTCCCGGTCCCGGTGAAGAAAGGGATCTTCCCCGGAACCGTCCTGCAGCTCTCTATCCCTCTCCCTGCGCTCCTCAGGGAAAAATGCCGCCTTCCGCATAAAGGCAGACGCGGTCCCCAGGATAATCACGGCCGTCAGCACCATACCGGAGACCGTAATGGCCATCCCCGGCCGAGTCGACCAGCCGTACTTCCAATCCAGCATGCCATACACAGCCGCAGCAGCCAAGAGGCCCCATCCAACCCACCGGCTGATCCGGGCATTGTTCTCATGGTGCTTCCTCCACTCCATCGCTCGTCCTCCCTATCCGATTGCTGTCCTGTACGGAACAGTCTGTTACGGCCTGCCGAACTCTTTTTGGGTGATGTCCTTCAGCGCCTTCTCCAGTTCACTCCCCAGCAGGGCCCCGCTGCCAAAGTATTCGCTCCCCGACAGATAAGTCGTACGTACCTCGGAACCGTCCCTAAGGTGAAACTCCAAATTGTATACGTACTCCGCCTTCGGCACACCCCTCTTCAGAATCTCCGGCTCGCCGATCCGCTTCCGCTGCAGATACAGCTCCGTGAGCCGTTCCGTAAGTTCCGAATCGAACCGCCGCTCCTCCATATCCGTATCCTTCCGGATGGTCAGATACTCCACCTTGCCCGCGATGTCGTACTGCTCTCCAAGCGTCTTCGCTTCCCGATTCTCCATTACCTCATAGACTCTGCCCCCGGCCAGGAGACGGAAGGTCTTCGCATATCCCCGGGCCTCGTGTACCGCCGTTCCTTCCGCCAGCATCGTCGCATCTCCATGGGCAGGCGGGTATGCTGAACAGTCGACCTTTCCCGCCATACGCAGCGCGGTCTCTCCCAGCTTCTTCCCGGGCCGGTTCCCCGAACCGCCGCCAAGCAGAAGCACAGGCAGCAGGAAGCTTATCACGGTCATTGGCCGGAGCCCACGCTGCATAACGGCACCTATCCTTCCCGGGCGCTCTTGCCCGTGATCCGTCCGGCTATCCGGCCACTTCTACAGGTATGAACGATCCAACATTGGAAAAGGTTACCTGCAACCAAAAAAAGCCCGGGTGACACACCCGGACTTTGGCTCCTTGCTTGGGTTCCATGCATCGTGCCTCTACTCTTCTGCCGTCATCCCGTCTTCACTGCGAATTCTCGAACCGAGGAACAAGAGCAGGCCGGCCAGCCCGAGGGCGCCGACGAACAGCATCATCCCCCCGAACGGCATCGCTCCGTTCAGCGAAGTGCCGATCAGCGGTCCGGCGGTACCGCGGATGCCGAACAGCATCAGGTGAAGCCCGAAGACGACGGCCTCCCTCCCTCTCGCGAAGCGGAAAACAAAGGCCATACAGCCGATGTCCCAGACCGCATCGCTGATCCCTTGAATCCCGCTCGCCGCCAAGACTGCCGGGAAGGTGCCCACGAGGCCGTACAGGAACGGCACCGTCGTCATCGCCGTCAGACCGCAGGCCATCACCGCCTGCGGCGAGAAGCGGTCGATCGCCCATCCGGCGATGAGGTAGGCGAGCAGCATACAGGCGAAGTACGCCATCCGCAGGTAGCCGATCTGCGCGTTGCTAAGACCGAGCTCGTTCACCTGATAGATCGCGTAGAGGGGACTCGCGAGCATGTTGCCGAAGCCCGCAAGGCTCGTCGCCGCGAGAAAAATCAGCACCGGCCGGTTGCCGCGCAGCAGGCGGAGCTGGCCGAAGAACGAAAGGCGAAGCGCTTCGCCTTTGCCGCCGGCGAAGAATCGCGGGACCTCCCGCACCTGCTGGAAGGCGATCAGCGAGAGCGCCCCTGTCACCGCTGCCACAAGCAAAGGCCCCGAGCTGCCGGAGGCGTCGATCCACAGGCCGGTGACCCAGGCCAGCGGCAGCATCAGCAGGCCCATGATCACGCGTACATTCCCCATCAGGCGTCCCCGCTGGTCGGCCGGATAGAGCCGTGTCATCAGGGCTGCGTAGGCCGGCGCCTGAATCCCCATGAGCAGGTGGAACAGAAAAGCCGTCATCACGAACATAACCGGCGTCGAGTAAAGCGCCGGGATGATCAGCAGCAGCCGGCCGATAAGGTTCGGCAGCAGGAAGAACGGCTTCGGCGAGCGCCCTTCCATCAGCCCCGCCCAGGCGGGCGAAAAGAGCAGTCCCACCGCCGGCGCCGCTGCCAGCAGCCCCACCTCAAAGTCGCTGGCCCCGTGCCTCAGAGCGATCGGAATATAAAATTGGTTGAATACGACGTTAAACAAACTGAATACGGATGCGGCGGCGACATCCCACCGGAAGTTATGCCAGGTATCCCTGCTCATGCGCAGTCCCGAGAAATTAATGATTCTGTCTTCGTCCATTGCCTCTCCATCTCCCATGACCAGGCTTCCTTTTTTCTCCACACTATTATGGATTTTACTACGGGCGGCGGGCTATTCCCATGCCCATTTGCGATGGGTGGGGCCCTGACTCCTCTCCAGCGCTTCTATGCTCCCGGCCGCCCTGGCGGAGCCTCTGCCACAAACCGCTGACCGATACCGTTCCGTTATAATTGTTCTTTCCATTTTATTCCCTGCTCCCCTCCCCCATAATGAGGAACGGAAAGGAAGTGGAGCGGATGCATTACTTTGAACTCGAGCTTCATATGACAGAGAGGCAGCAGATCATCCGGCAGAAAAGCCGCGGCCTGCTGCGCAGATCCATCAGGCAGGTATGGCGCACGACGCACGAATACACGATGACCCTGCTCGCCTGTATGTCGTTGGCAGGATGATTTTTTTGAGAAGAGCCCTGTCCGGGAGACCGTAAAAAGACGCTGACGTGCCAGGGCTTCGGCTCTCGGGAAAAGCAGCCGGCAGCTTCGGCAGGGCCGCGGCCTTGGGCTCGACACCGGAAAGGGCGGCGTTCATCTGGGACTTCCGCGAGCCACGTGCCGTTGCTTGGTCGGTCTAACGATCTTCAATGCTGCAGTGCTGTGCCGCCCTCTTGGCTTCACGCCCCGCACTGCAGCTTGAACTCCGTTAGCCGGAGCGCTAGACTGGAGAAGACTGGAATATGGGACATTTTAGGATACCACCACTATATCTGGAGAGGCGGTAGGGAAGATGAAAACACGAACACTGGGCAGAAGCAATCTGGAGGTCTCGTCGCTTGGGCTTGGCTGCATGGGCATGTCCGACTTCTACAGCGGACGGGATGAGGAAGAGTCGATCCGTACGATTCACCGGTCGCTGGAGCTCGGCGTCACCTTCCTCGATACAGCCGATATGTACGGTGTGGGCAGGAATGAGGAGCTCGTAGGCCGGGCGGTCAAAGACCGCCGGGATGCCGTCGTCCTCGCCACGAAGTTCGGCAACGTGCGAAGCGAGGACGGGCAGTTCCTCGGCGTGAACGGCCGGCCGGAGTATGTCCGGTCGGCCTGCGAAGCGAGCCTGCGCCGTCTCGGCGTCGACCACATCGACCTGTACTACCAGCACCGGGTCGATCCGAACACGCCGATCGAAGAGACGGTCGGCGCGATGGCCGAGCTTGTGCGTGAGGGCAAGGTCCGCTATATCGGCCTGTCGGAAGCGGCCCCTGCGACCATCCGCCGGGCTCATGCCGTTCATCCCGTAACCGCTCTCCAGACGGAGTATTCGCTCTGGAGCCGCGACGTCGAGGACGAGATTCTCCCTGTCTGCCGGGAGCTCGGGATCGGCTTCGTGCCGTACAGCCCGCTCGGCCGCGGCTTCCTCACGGGGCAGATCCGCCGCTTCGAGGATCTGGCGGAAGACGACTACCGCCGCTTCTCCCCCCGCTTCCAGGGCGAGAACTTCCAGAAGAACCTCGATCTGGTCGAGCGGATCCGGGAGATCGCTGCGGCCAGGAACGTGCAGCCTTCGCAGCTCGCGCTCGCCTGGCTGCTCGCGCAGGGCGACGACATCGTACCGATCCCGGGCACGAAGCGCACCGTCTATCTGGAGGAGAATGTCGGGGCGCTTGATATCGAGCTGACGCCGGAAGAGCTCGGCCGCATCGACGAAGCCGCCCCGAAGGGCGCCGCGGCGGGCAGCCGGTATCCGGAAGCGAACATGAGCAGCCTGAACCTGTAAGGCTCGGCGGGTAAGCTGTGGTTTGCACACTGTGGCGGGCTGATCCGCCGGCCGGACGTTGGTTCGTGCCGCGGTCAGGGGGGACTTGAGGGAATCCCCCCTGGGCAGTAGGCGGAATGTCCTGCACGGACCGTGGCGGAGAATCGCGAGGCTTCACTAAGGCGATGGGGAATCCCGAGCGGGCTGTGGACGCGGTATCGCGAGCCCACACAGACGAAGGGAGAATTCCGAGCAGGCTTGAAACATTACTCTATTTCGTCTGTGTACCGTGACAGATCTTTCCCAGGCAGGCGGGAGAACTGTCATCCTGGCGAGACCAACCCACGAAGCACCGATTGTGAGGACATTATATGAGATAACGGAACTCAGATGCCTTATCCCGGTATTTCCCGTCATTTCCCAACAAATAGCGGAACTCAGGAGTCACTTTCATAATTCAAAACCCATGCCGTAACTGGCTTTCAGGGCAGAAAAAAAAGGAGTACCTACCCAAGTTATTGAATGTATGGTTACCACACCACACTCAAACGAAGGAGGTACTCTTTTGTATACTATTCGTCAAGAAGAGCTGTTTTCCCTGCAAGAGCTTATGGAAATGGCACCAGAAAATAAATACAGCATCGTTTTCAAAACGCTTGACCTCTTACCTGCACTGCGCGTGCTCAACAAGAGAACGCACAGAGGCCGGCCAGAAGAGCTGAACTATGCGGCCATGGTATACGCTATGCTCATTGGGACCATTGAACGTATTCCGACCACAAAAGATTTGCTGAAGCGCTTGCGGACAAATGAAGAGTTCCGCAGGACTTGCCGTTTTCGCGGATCCGACGCTATTCCTAGTGAAGCTTCATTTTCACGGTTGTATACAAAACTCGCCGACTCCGGTGTGCTGTGGGAGCTGCAGCGCCAAGTCATTTCCCTCGCCGCTGCGGCGGGATTCGTCTCTCCCAGTTTTATTAGCTTTGACTCCACCCATGTAGAGGCAGAGGAACGCCAACCGCGTAAAGAACAGGAAGTGGAATCGAAGGCCGAGTCTAACGAACAACCTGTCCTTGAAATGGAACACTCCCCATCCACCAGCGCTAAGCGTCTGGAAGACCCGCGGAAGAAATATAAAAGGGGTGCGCCTACGAAGGCAGAGGCGGAGCGCCGCCGTTTGGAAAGAGAAGCATGGGAAGCTTCTTTGCCCCTGTTCGAACGTAAACTCGAGGATATGCTCCCTTACACATTTGAGCAGCTCAAACCGCTGATTCCTATACATCCAAGTACGAGCAGTAAAAAAGGCTCCAATGGAAAACTCATGTGGTGGCATGGATACAAACTGCATATTCTCGCAGACAGTAAAGGGCATTACATTTTGAGCGCCCTCTTCAGTTCCGCTCACGTAAATGACGGACGGCTGGCGATTCCGCTGCTAAAGAAGTTTCAAACCGATTTTCCTGACTGGAAGGTCAAACACGCCTTGGCTGATGCTGGATATGATGTTATGGCCGTCTACAAACAAGTAAGGAGCTTGGGAGCCTGGCCTCTAATTGACTATAACGAGCGAGCGAAAAAGCCGCCGGAAGGATTGAATGAGAATTTTCACCCGGTGTGTCAGGAAGGGCACTCTTACGTATATGACAGCTTCGATGCCAAGAACAAAAGCTTAAAATTCACTAGGCCCCAAGAGTGCAAAGCATGCCCGCTAGAAAAAAGCGGCAGGTGTCAAAGGGTCTATAAAATCAAGGTAGAGAAGGATCTCAGACGATTTACCGTACCAGCCAGGGGCAGTAAATCTTACAAAAAAATATACAAGAAACGGACAACGGTTGAGCGAATCTTTGCCTATCTGAAGGGTTACTACGGACTGGGGGCGTCTAGGAAGCGCGGTAAAAGAGCTGAGGTTGACGCCGCCCTGAGTGTTCTTAGCTACACGCTTTGTCAATATGCTGTTGATTGCATGCGCCAAAAACAACAAAAACAGGCAGCCTAAAATTTAGCCACCTGTTTTAAAAATAGCGTTTTAGAAATTCTGCCTTTTCGAAGACAGAGTGAAACAATTATGAAATACCCTCCTCAGATGCCTTATTCGCTCTCCATCGTCTGGATTTCAACCCGTGGAGATCCAATAGCGAATCGTAGTTCCGCTATTTTTCCGAGGAGGCCCTCCGGGCCGGCGATAGCGAATCGTAGTTCCGCTATTTTTCCGAGGAGGCCCTCCGGGCCGGCGATAGCGAACCTGAGTTCCGCTATTCACCGGAGCATCCTGCCGGAGCGGCGTTGTTTCCACGCTCAGCCGTACAAGGTGAAGGTTTCCGGACTGCGGGAGGCCCGTCGAACCCCATGCGGGAGAAGGAGCGCCCTACTGCCGGATCAGAAACTCCGCAGCCCGTTAGAATGCGGGAATATGGCCGGTCGTAACGGGAGCAGGACGCAGAGAAAAGGGCTTGGCATGTCTGCCAAGCCCTCTTTTCGTTAGATGAACCTGAGCAGGAGCAGGAGCAAGCTTTTCATACGCCAGTCCTGCCCAGCCCCCGACCCCCAGCTTGCTCAGCTCTCGCTGTCCGCCGGGAACACGAGGCCGATCTGCTTCCGCGCCTCTTCCATAACCTGCATCGCCGCCAGCGAGCTTCCGTGCGAATTGACTGCAGACTCCGTTGCGCCCGCTTCGAGCAGGGCTGCGAACTCCAACACTTCGTAGTACATCGAAGGATGCTCGGTCGGCTGCGTCAGGTCCTCCACCCGGCCGTCCTTGTACCGGATCTCCACGCGGCCCGGCTCGTTAATGCGGTCGATGACGATCGTCCCCAGCTCCCCCTGAATCTCCGCAGGCAGATAGGAGTTGGCAATCTTGGAATGCATAATGACCGCATCCATGCCCTCGTACTTCAGCAGCAGGCTGCCTTCCCCGTCCACGCCGGACTCCAGCATGAACGCTTCCGCCTGCACCCGCTGCGGCCGGCCGAACAGGACGACCATCGGATAGATGCAGTACACGCCGAGATCCATCAGCGAACCGTTCGAGAACTCCGGCTTGAACGCATTGAGGACCGTTCCCTGCTTATACGCATCATAGCGCGACGAGTATTGTCCATAGCTTGCCGTGTACCGCCGGACCGGCCCGATCTTGTGCAGATGCTCCTGGACCGCACGGAAGCTCGGCATCAGCGTCGACTTCACGGCTTCCATCAGGAGCACGTTATTGCTTTTGGCCGCATCGATCATCTCCCGGACTTCACGCGCATGGGAAGCGAGCGGTTTCTCGCAGAGCACATGCTTCCCGTAGTTCATCAGCTGAACCGCATACTTCGCATGCAGGGAATTCGGGCTCGCGATATACACCGCATCGAACTCCGCACTCTCCCCGAACGTCTCCAGATCCGTATATACATGAGGAATGCCGAACTTGTCCGCAAATTCCCGTCCCTTCTCCTCCGTCCTGGAATACACGGCCGTGAAGGTTACCCTGCCTGTGCGCAGCGCCGCCTCAATGAGCGTTTCCGTAATCCAGTTCGTCCCGATAATGCCGAATCTAATCATATCCATTCCCTCTCTATATGTATGATTTCGTTTCTCTATGACCCGGGTCTGCAGCAGCGGCATGCCCTTTCTGAACAGTATAGCAGAATCCCCCGCTTCTTCCCAAAGCCCTCCCCAACCCAAGCATCCGGCCTCTTTCTTCCGGAGCGGGTTTTTGATAGGATGACAAGGATAGCAGCACATACGAACGAAGAGGTGGATGATGATGCGCACGGAAGATCAGATCCGGAGAAAAGCGAATGAACTGCTCCTGCAGAAAAAATCGGTGGAAGAGCGCCTGGCCGCCGCGGAGGAAGACCGCAAACCCGGCCTGCAGTCCGAGCTGGATCGGCTCGACGATATGATCCTGCTGCTCGAGTGGGTGCTGAACAAACCGGTGGGCAGCTATCACGGGTAAAACGACAGAAGAAGGTCACAGCGTAAGCCGGCCCCTCCCAAAAAGGGGATAGTCTCCTTCTTTCATAGGGCATCGTGTATGAAGAAGAGCTCGGACACAGCCGATTAAAGCCATCTGATGGGCAACCTATTTGCTGCCTTGGATTTCACTTGTCTTATTGGACCGCGGGACACTCCGCCGATATATGCCGGTTGCGGTCGTCGTCGCCGCCTTGTTAAATACGATCGTAGGCCAGATGGCATGGACATACGGGTGGTGGAGGTTCAAGGAGACGCTGTTCGCCTGGGACCGGGTTATCCCGCTGTTCTCCGTCTACGGCTTCTTTCTGGCGGGTACGATATGGATTTTTGTCTTCGCGTACCGCAAGTTCTGAGCATATGTCGCTGATAACCGGTATTGCGCTGATCCTGTACGCTTATCAGAAGTGGCAGGACGGGATTGGCTGCCGGCGAAGGACAAGCAGGCGAAGACCGCCGAACTCGAGCAGCGGCTCGGCATCCGGATTCTGTAGAAGCGAACCAAAGCGAAATCATAGCGAAAATGCGAAAACAAGGGACGCTGCGTCTCTTGTTTTTTGTCGGTTGAGCCCTGATGTGAGGGTTTAAGCAGCTTCCAACAAGCCGGCCGACTTGCGCTCCGAAGGTCTAAGGGAACATTATCATCCCGGACAGCGTCCATAAGAGGAGGCAGTCCGAAGCTGGGCTGCCCCCCCCATTGATGATCGGAGAGATACACAGATGAAAAAGAAACCAAGCTGCGCGGCCCCGCTCCTTCTGCTCCTGCTGGCCGCCTGCTCCTCTATATCCACCCCGGCTGACGTCGGGAACATCGAGTCTCCTGCCAACGGGGCGGGAGGATCCACCGCCTCTGTGCCCACAGCCGTGGGCACCGAAACTGCGGCATCCGGCCCAGCCTATGTCAAGCCGGAGGATTTGAAAGCCGTGCCGCTCGTCTTCGGCCGGATCGAATCTCCGGCTTTGGAGAAAACGGCTGCACCGGAAACGGCCTCTCCCGCCAAAGTATATGAGTGCAGTGCCGCTCCCGGACTGCCTTCCTGCTCGGTGCACCTCTACGAGGAACGGGCAGACAACGGCTACATTGGGGTCCGGGTTTTCCTGAGAGTCCCGGACGGATGGTATGCCGCAGGCGGCTCCATAGCCGGGGATGCAGGCTCGCTCGCGGTCCGGTATCTGCCCCAGGGAAGCGGGCCAGCCGAAGACGGCCCTATGGAGCTTGCTATCGGCGGCGCGCCGGATGACAGCTATGCCGGGCCTGTCCGCACCCTCTTCTACGATGCGGAGAAGGGGGTGTGGCGGATGCAGGACTTTCAAGGCCATGACGTGCAGCGGCTTGATCTCAATCAAGACGGACAAGCCGAGTGGATCAGCCCTTCCGTCGACTGGGTCCCTCCGAGCGTCGGGATTTACCGTTGGGACTCCACCGCCCGGGCATACGAATACACGGTGGTGGAGAACGTTGCGGCCGCCGCTTTCGGGCTGACAATGGAGCAAGTTCCACTGTACGCCTACCTTTTCAAAGAAAGCGGCGAGTGGATCATTGAAACCGGGCCTTCGGACCGGTACGGCTTCTTCCGGCAGGAGGGCGATCAGCTGGTTCCCGCCCGCCTGACGGATGAGCGCAGCCGATTGATGGACCTTCGGCGGACCCAGGGTCACCGGCACTAGGTGGCTGCCAAGCGGCGAAAGCCAGCGCGGGGGCGGCACGGTAAACACGGCTCCGCCCGGCGTTCGCCAAGGTACCGGCACGGCCTTAGCCTAAGCGTCAGCGAGGACACGGCAGCCAGAACACATGGCGGCTCGGGCCTCCCCTATAAGCCGACTTTACCAACCAGTCCGACGTTGTGCCGAGCCATTCGGATTGTCCCGGGCACAACGGCAGCCCTCTCTCCACCGTAAAAAAAGACCCGCATGCCTCCACCGGGAAGCTGCGGGTCCTTCTTTTTCCTTCTATTGCCTTCTCAGCCTGAGCCTGCTGCTGCACCTGCCGGAATCAGCCTACCGTTCCGGCCCATACGTCCTTGGCGTAGCGGTTCTCGCGGGCGAGCCCGTCAAGCCAGTCCGCTGCCTCCTGCCCGCTTACGCCGTGAATCTCGCTGTACGCGCGGCGCAGGGTCGCTTCCACGTCGGGGGCCATCCGGCTGCCGTCGCCGCAGATGTACAGCTTGCCGCCCCGGTCCAGCAGCCCGATCAGCAGCGAGGCGTCGCCTTTCATGAGATCCTGCACGTAGGTTTTCTCCTGCCCATCCACGCGGGAGCATGCCGTATGCAGGACGACCAGCCCGTCCTTCTCCGCCTGCTCGAGCTCCTCGCGGTAGAGGTAATCGTGCTGCGGGTTGCGGCAGCCGAAGTACAGGTGGGCCTCGCCGAGCTCGGCTCCCTGAGCCTTCAGAACGCGGCGGGCCTGCAGGAAGCCGCGGAACGGCGCCACCCCGGTGCCCGGGCCGACCATGATCACCGGCGTCGACGGGTCCTCCGGCAGCTCGAAGCCCGACTCCGGCGAGCGGACGAACACGACCACCGGGTCGCCCGGCTTCCGCTCGGCGAGGTAGTTCGAGGCGATGCCGCGGTATTCACCCCGGCCGCTCCAGGCCGGGCCGCGCACGACGCTGACCGTGATGCTGACGCGGTCTCCCAGCACGCGCGGCGAGCTGGAGATCGAGTAATAGCGCGCCTTCAGCGGCGGCAGCAGCTCGAGGAACCGCTCGAATGGCAGCTCGCAGGCCGGGTATTTCTCGAGCAGCTCCAGCATGGTCACCCGCTTGCGCAGCACCTCGGTCTTGTAGGCGTCCTCCTGCAGCAGCGCCTCAAGCTCCCGCTTATGCGGCGGGCACACCGTGTAGGCGGCCAGCTCGCGCAGCTGGGCCCGGGTCGCCGGCTCCTGCAGCTCCACGCTGCTCCCGAGCAGATCGGACAGCCGCACCGGCCGGTCCAGCGGCAGGTGCGCCGCACTGCGTCCGGTCGCGCTCAGCACGAGGTGATCGCCGCCCTGCAGGCCGAAGCGCTGCAGCACGCGTCCCACAAGGTCCTTCGGTTCAGCGGCAGCACACCGAGGTGGTCGCCTTCGCGGTAGCTCACCTCTTCAGGCAGCACCACCTCGATGTGCCGCGTGCTGCGGTCGCTGCCTTCCCCCTGCAGCTCACGGTTCTCTGCGACCGTCGTCTGCAGCGCATCGTACGATTCGGCCAGCGGCGTGCCGATCAGGCCGCTGACGAACTGCACGGTGAGGGAGCTGCGCTCTTGGCCGGCGTTTTCGTTCAGCGACAGGCCGAACGCCTCCATCACCTGCGGCCACAAGCCGCCGCGCCAGGACTCCAGCTGCTGCTCGAAATCGTCGCTGACATCGCCTTCGCCCAGGCCGGCGAGACGCTTCGCCCCTTTGTCCGCGAGCAGCGCGTCGATCTTCCGCGGCACCTGCTGGTACGTGCTCGCCCAGTTGTGGTCCCCGCAGCCGAAGACGGCGTAGCGGACGCCATCCAGCGAGCCGGGCTCCGCCTGCTCGAGCCACTGTACGAACGCGCGGGCATTGTCCGGCGGGCTGCCGTTGTACGAGGCGGTCACGATGAAGACCGCCCCCTCCTTCGGCAGGCTGCCGACATGCTCATCGAGCGGAGCGGTCTCGCTCGAGAAGCCCTGATAGCGGGCCGCGTCGGCGAGCTCCCGGGCGATGCCTTCGGCCGTCCCGAGATTCGACCCGTAGAGCACAAGCAGCGGCGTGTTGTGCTTCGGCACCGGAGCGGCCTCGGCGGCCTGCTCCCGCTTCTCCTCACGCGGCGCCGCCTCCCGGCCCGGCATCACCACCGCCTGCGGCTCGATGCGCGAACGCACCCGCATCGTGAAGCCCTCCGGCTTCAGCGTCAGCGTTTCTTTGATTTTGAGCTGGTAATTCGTATGGTCGATAATCTCGAAGTGGCGCAGCACCATCCCCAGCACCAGCACCGCTTCGTGCAGCGCGAACTGCTGCCCGATGCAGGCCCGCTGTCCGTTGCCGAACGGCTTGTAGGCATGGGGCGGAATGCTCGACGGGTCCTCGAACCGCTCCGGGATGAAGGACTCGACATCATCGCCCCAGACGGAAGGATCGCGGTGCAGCTTCGGAATGAGGACCGAGACGCTGTCCCCTTTTTGCATCGGGTACCGGCCGCCCAGCATCGTATCTTCCTTGGCCGTCAGCGCGAAGGCAGGGGCCGTAGGCCACAGGCGCAGCGACTCGTTCAGGATCATGCGGATGTACTTCAGCTCACGCACCTGGCTGTAAGTTGGCAGCGGGCTCGTAAGCACCCGGTCGACCTCCTCGTAGGCCTTGGCGAGCTTCTCCGGATTCTTCAGAAGGAAATACAGGGCGAACGTCAGCAGACCGCTTGTCGTCTCATGTCCGGCGATCAGGAACGTGATAATCTGGTACCGGATGTTCTCATCGTCAAGCGCCTCGCCTGTGTGCGGATCGCGCCCGTTCAGCATATGCGCGAGCAGATCCTCGCCTTCCTTCGAACCGTGCTCCTTGCGCTCCGCGATGATTTTGTCCACGAGCCCGAACATCGTCTGGATGTCGTGCTTGTACTGCCGCTTGGAGATCACCATGAGCTTGTCCTGGAGGCCAAGCCGCTGCAACTGGCTCATCGCTTCGTCGAGCGCCCGCACCATCGAAGTGATGAACGGATGCGGCTGATCCCGGTAAAAGCTGTTGAAGCGGTAGTTGAAGCCGCAGAGGCCGATCGTATCGAGCGTAAGGCGCGTCATGTCCTCGCCGACCTCGACGCTCTCGTCCGGATTGAGCCTCGCCCACTTCTGGACGAGCTGAACCGCGAGATCCACCATCATCGCATGGTAGCCCTGCATCGCCCGCTGCGAGAAGCTTGGCAGCAGAATGGCATGGGCCTTCTGCCAGTTAGGCTCATCCGTCTCGGCCGTGAAGAGCCCGTCCCCCGCGAACGCCCTTACTTTCTGAAGCGGCGCCCACACATACTTGTCGAACCGCGACTCGTCACACGCATCAGCCACCAGTTCATGGCTCGAGATGTACACGGACTTGCCTCTGGGCAGGTCCAGCTGGAAGATCGGACCGAACTCGTCCGCTATTTTGACAATGGACTGCACTGGCTCCTTCGTATTCAAATTCGGCAGGTTGCCGAGCGGTCCGAATGTTTTGGGCTGCGGAATTTGACTGGTCTGGGTCATGAATCAATCATTCCTCCTTGATCTGGTCCTTAGCGGACTAACGGGTACGTGCAGATCCTGCGCATCTTTATCCTGTGATTAGGATGAGGGCCGATGGGCCCGGTTCCATGTCCGTTCATGTCCGGAAAATAACAATGCGCGGAATGAACGTTCATTCCGTTGTAGGTGCTAAGGTGCAGCTTCGTTTCATTACATACCATCTGTTTTCAATACAGAAGCTATCCATTGGACAGACGCTATCCATGGGGATGTACGCGAACTGCATCCCAGCAGGCCTGCTCGACGCTGTCGATGAGATCGGGGGTTTCCTGGATCTTACCTGCCCGGATCGCTTTATACAATGCGGCGAAGGCGCCATAGACGATGGCAATCAGCGCATCGGACGGCATGGAACGGATCGTCCCCTGCTCCCGGCCCGCCCGGAAATAAGCCCGGAGAAAATCCATCATCTCCCGGAACAGCTCGTGACTCTCCTCACTTAAATAACGCGCATGCCTGTGTGTCTCGAGCAGATAGAAGGCCCGCTCCTGCTCCTTGGCAAACTCCACCATACGGCAGAATATATGCCGGAACTGCTCCCTCGCGTTCCCCTCTGCCGGATACCCCCGCTGGATTGCCTCTGAGAACTGCCGGACGCAATCCTGGAACAAGGCGTTGCCCAGGGCTTCCTTGTTCGTAAAATAGCGGTATATGGTGCCTGCCCCCACAACGGCCTTATCGGCAATCATGGGTACGGTCGTCGTTTCGAAGCCCTGCTCGGCGAATAATTCAAGGGCTGCGCTCATGATGCTCTCCCGCTTGCCTCCAATAACGTTGATCCTCCCCTTTCGGGCATAATTCGTCCTTATCTGTTTACCCGCCGGCGAACGGATTGAAGCATGCGGCAGGCCGGACTTTTCCTATATTTAGGATAATCCTCTCCCCGGCAAAAATCAATTCCCCGGCATTTTGCCTTTACAGAGCGGAAGCCCCAGCGTTATAATTATTTCCACCACTTGGAACGATACCGTATACATTTACAGTGTGCCCAACTGCATAAGCGGTTACCCGGAGGAGCCTGTCAACCGCAGGCTTCTTTTTGTCTTCTTCAGCGGGCAGTTACTGTTCAAGGGAGGTTTCCGCCATGACCGTCTACGATACGAACCGGGTCTATACCCTCTATCTCAGCCATACCTGGAATGATCGCGGCACCGGCGGGGAACTGCTCCGCATGCTTCAATCCGTCGACAGCTTCCGCTTCCGCCCGGCCTCCCTCGACCGGCAGACCAGCGAAGCTGCCGACGACCGGATCCTCTACGAAGCCATCCGGGGCAAAATCCGGTATGCCGACGTCATCCTCATTCTCTGCGGGGTCTACGCCGAATACAACCGGTGGGTCAACAAGGAGCTGATCCTCGCCAAGAATGAGCTGAACAAACCGGTCATCGGAGTCCAGCCCTTCCCGGCCGAGAAGCCCCCGTTCATCGTGAAGCAGCATGCCGACCGGATCGTCCAGCTTCATCCGCTGGATATCATCAAGGCTGTGATGGAGCTGGGGCAGGGTTAAAGATCAATCCGATACGCCGCAAGATAAACAGCTTCGCCGACCTGCAGGACAATTCGCGTTTATATGAAATATGAGATGACAGAATCGAACCCTTGGGAGATATGAACTCTTATATTTTTCAGAACACTTCAGCTTCGCCTAAAACTTATACTTGCCAATATCTTAAAGTAACCGCCTGAGAGACGGCGGCCGACATCCTGCCGCTTAGCCTTCGCATGGCGGTCCAGTTCGCCAGCCGGCCTACCAGCCGACGCCCAAATGTGTACTCGGCGGGGCGCCTACCGCTCCGGCACTTCCTCCAGGCGGGGCATGCCGGCCTGGGCGCCGAAGCGGGTGACGGATACCGATGCGGCCCGGCAGGCAAAATCGGCGGCCTGCTGCAGGTCCCAGCCGGAAGCCAGGCCGAAGCACAGCGCTGCATTGAAGGCATCGCCTGCTCCGGTCGTATCCACCGTCTCGACGGGCAGGGCCGGCTCGGTGCGCAGGCGCTCTCCCTCATCCAGCCAGGAGCTGCCCAGCCGTCCTCGCGTCAGGATCACCGTATGGCCGTAATCCTGCTGCCAGGCGATCATAACCCGGCGCAGCACCTCTTCCGAGGTATCCTGCTCCCCGCTGAGCAGGGCGAATTCGGTCTCATTCGGCGTCAGGATGTCGGCCAGCGACAATAGCGGAGCCGGCAGCACCTTGGCCGGAGCCGGGTTGAGCACGGTGCGCACGCCGGCCTGGCGGGCGATCTCCAGGGCCCGGTGCACGGTATCCAGCGGCACCTCCAGCTGGACCAGCAGCACGTCGGCCGACTCGATCCGCTCCCTGTGCCGTTCAACGAGCTCCGGCGTGCAATAGGCGTTCGCCCCCGGGACGACGGCGATGCAGTTATCCTCCGCGGTGTGGAAGATCGCTGCGGTTCCCGTAGGCCCCTCGGCCGTATGGACACCGCCGAGGTCGATGCCCTCCTCCTGCAGCCGCTCCAGCATCTCCCGGCCAAAATGATCGCTCCCCACCGCTCCGATCATCGATACCTCCGCGCCGAGACGGGCGCAGCCGACCGCCTGGTTCGCTCCCTTGCCTCCCGGGATATAGTGGATATCCGTACCATGGACGGTCTCCCCCACCTGCGGCATCCGCGGCATGGATACGACCAGATCCATGTTCAAGCTCCCGACTACGGCAATTCGTGGACGTTTCATCTGGCAACCACTCCTCTAATGTAGATTTCACTTTGAACGCTGCCGGCACATTTTTTACAACTCCAGTGTGCAGGTCTTCTTCTCTACTCTATTACTACCCCGAGACCGCCAAATCCTACCGAGACCGTCTACCTATCGCCATTCCCCTTGAGGGCATTTCGTCCAGTTCCATCCCCTTATCTTACGTATGCTCCTCCGTTGGCCTCATCAACCGCTTTCATTCTTTCTGGCAAAAACCGGATTACCAGATTCACAGGCCGGGTAAACATAGGGTGGGAAACATTGCTAAGCCGGTGGTTCACATGAACCTGTTGACTTCATCCTTGTTTTTCTATATGATAAAGATCGTTTTTAAGAGCCTAGCAATATGACCCAAGGTTAATTTTCTGCTAATTTCATAGCGGTTAACTTCTTATCAAGAGAGGCGGAGGGACAAGGCCCGATGAAGCCCGGCAACCGTTCCTGGTTGGATGGAGGATGCAAGCATGCTGCTTGTCCTCTGTCCAAGGAAGACTGGTGCCAATTCCTTCAGAATGCAGCCCGGCATGGAGGCGCGCTTATGGCGTGTGCCCCTGCCGGAGCAGGCCACCCAGGACTGCGGTACGCATCGCGCGAGCCGGCGGATGGGACAAGGCAGCTGGATTCTGATAGATGAGAGGGCACAGTGTGACATGATAAACCTGTACCTCGCAGCAATCCCACGCGGTTGCTTACGAATGTACGGGTTTTTTTAGTGCGTATTTCCGGAGGTGGAGTCCCCATGATTCAACTGCAAGGCGTATCCAAACAATATACAAGCGGGCGCGGAACGGTAACGGCGCTGCAGAAGATCGATCTGACCGTCAACAAAGGCGAGATCTTCGGCATCATCGGACACTCCGGTGCGGGCAAGAGTACCTTGATCCGCACGATCAACCTGCTTGAGAAACCGACCGGCGGCACGGTCATCATCGACGGCGTCGAGATGACGAAGCTGAGCAGCCGCCGCCTGCAGGAAGAACGCCGGTCCATTGGCATGATCTTCCAGCACTTTCATCTGCTGTCGTCGAGCACCGTGGCGGACAATATCGCCTTCCCGCTGCGTCTGTCCAAACGGCCTGAAGCCGAGATCAAGCAGCGCGTGCAGGAGCTCGTCGGACTTGTGGGCCTGAGCGGCCACGAGCACAAGTATCCGTCGCAGCTCTCCGGAGGCCAGAAGCAGCGTGTCGGCATCGCCCGCGCCCTGGCGACGAACCCGAAGGTGCTGCTCTGCGACGAAGCTACATCCGCGCTTGACCCGCAGACGACGAACTCGATTCTCTCGCTGCTGCTCGACATCAACCGGAAGCTGCAGATCACGATCGTGCTGATCACACACGAAATGCACGTGATCCGGACGATCTGCGACCGGGTCGCGGTCATCGATGGGGGCCACATCGTGGAGATGGGTCCCGTTACCGATGTGTTCCTGAAGCCGCAGCATCCGACCACACGTGATTTCGTAGCCCAGCTTGCGGAGGATCCCGAGACGACGCTCGCCGAGACCGGCGCTGAAGCCAGCGGCCGGATCCGCATCCGTGTGACCTTCCTCGGCGAGCAGACGTACGAGCCGGTGCTCTTCGAAACGATGCGTGAGACCAACGTGCCCTTCGTCATTCTGCAGGGCACCGTATCCCGCCTGAAAGATACGCCTTACGGCCAGCTCCTGCTCGAGCTGCGTGTGAACACAGCCGAGGCGGAAGCGGCGATCGCCGCTCTCCGCAGACGCGGACTTGATGTGGAGGTGATTCAGCATGGCTGAGTTCTTGAAAGACATCGTCTGGGAGGATATCTCCCTTGCCACCTATGATACCTTGACGATGCTGGGGCTGTCGACGCTCTTCACCGTAGTGATCGGCCTCCCGCTCGGCATCCTGCTCTTCCTGACCTCCCGGGGCCAGCTGCTGCAGCAGAACGCGCTCTATGCCCTGCTGTCCTTCGTGGTCAACGTGCTGCGGTCCGTGCCGTTCATCATCCTGATGATTCTCGTCATCCCGCTGACCCGGGTGATCGTCGGCACGTCGATCGGCGTACCGGGATCGATTCCTCCGCTCGTCATCGCCTCCGCGCCGTTCTTTGCGCGTCTGGTGGAGACGGCCCTGCGGGAGGTCGACCGCGGCGTGATCGAAGCCGCCCAGTCCATGGGCGCCACCTCCGGGCAGATCGTCACCCGCGTGCTGCTGCCTGAAGCCCGTCCGGGCCTGATCGCGGCGATCACGATCACCGCCGTCACGCTCGTCTCCTACACGGCCATGTCCGGCGTAGTCGGCGGCGGCGGTCTCGGAGACCTCGCCATCCGTTACGGCTACCAGCGCTTCAACACGCCGGTCATGGTAGTCACCGTCGTCATTTTGCTCGTGTTGGTTCAAATCCTACAGTCGCTCGGCGACCGGCTCGTCCGGAGATTTCAGCGCAAGTAAGGATTTTTGATATAGATCCAAGGACTTTATACCACACTACATTCTGGAGGGATTCTACTATGAAAAAACCGTTAACACTCGCACTGTCCCTGGTTATGGCCTTCTCGCTCGCGGCATGCGGCACCAAGCCGGCAGAACAGGCGGCACCGGCTCCATCGAACGGCGCAGCACCTGCCAAGGAAGTGACGCTGAAGGTCGGCGCTACCGCTGTTCCTCACGCCGAGATCCTGAACAGCGTCAAAGACAAGCTCAAGGCTGAAGGCGTGAACCTCGAAGTGAAGGAGTTCACGGACTATGTGCAGCCGAACGTACAGGTATTCGAGAAGCAGCTCGACGCGAACTTCTTCCAGCACACGCCGTACCTGGACGACCAGAACAAAGCCAAGGGCATGAACCTGGTGAAAGTTACCGGCGTCCACATCGAGCCGTTCGGTGCGTACTCCCAGAAAATCAAGAAAGCCGACGAGCTGCAGGACGGCGCTACCGTAGCCATCCCGAACGACCCTTCGAACTCCGGCCGCGCCCTGGCGCTGCTAGAGAAGAACGGCCTGATCAAGCTCAAGGACGGCGCAGGCATCTCCGGTACCGTGAAGGACATCGTTGAGAACAAGAAAAACCTCAAGATCAAGGAACTCGAAGCCGCCATGCTGCCTCGCGTTCTGCCTGAAGTCGACCTGGCCCTGATCAACACGAACTACGCTCTCGAAGCGAAGCTCAACCCGACGAAGGACGCCCTGTTCATTGAGGACAGCAACTCTCCTTACGTGAACAACCTCGTATCCCGTCCGGACAACAAGGACTCCGAAGCGATGCAGAAGCTCGCCAAGGCCCTGAACTCCCCGGAAGTCCGCAAGTTCATCGAAGACAAGTACCAAGGCGCTGTTGTTCCAGCGTTCAAGTAAGCAGGATACAGGATAAACGGCCGCCGTCCTTTTAAGGGCGATGCGCGTTTATAAGAAATATAAGAATGCAGAATCGAGTCCTGGCGAGATGTAAATTCTTATATTGTAAAAAGGCTGCAGCCAAGCTCACCGGAGCAGGCGTGCAGCCTTTTTTAGCGTGCGTGGGGACAGCGGCCGAGGCGCTGGGAGGGCAGGTCTGCTCTGCCCATGGCGGGTCAGTGAAGCAGTGGGAGTTGGGGGTGGGGCTTTGCATATGGGAGGCCTCCTCATGCTTGGCCGCGATGCATTTGGCCGCAGCAAGACCCATGCAGCCGGGGGTAGACAGAATTGCTGCTGCGACAGATCCATCAGAGCCGGGGCCCGGTCAGGGCGCTTGGGCACACAGCTGCCTTCCCACATGCTTGGCCGCGATGCGTTTGGCCGGAGCAAGACCCATGCAGGCAGCGATAGACAGAATTGCTGCTGCGACAGATCCATCAGAGCCGGGGCCCGGTCAGGGCGCTTGGGCACACAGCTGCCTTCCCACATGCTTGGCCACGATGCGTTTGGCCGAAGCAAGACCCATGCAGGCAGCGATAGACAGAATTGCTGCTGCGACAGATCCATCAGAGCCGGGGCCCGGTCAGGGCGCTTGGGCACACAGCTGCCTTCCTTATGCTTCTTACGATCCTCGCAAAACCGAGTCTGCCCTTGCTGTTACCTTCCTCCGGCAGCCTCCCGCATGCGCCTCTCCCCTTGTCAGACTACGGGCACGTCGGTCCGGGCAGCGGCGGATTCCTCCCACCAGCCAAAACACCCTTTACCGCCAAAATAGCGGAACTATAGTTCGCTATGTCTTCCCTATGGACTGCTGATTTAAAAATAGCGGAACTACGATTCTCTATCTGGACTCTCCGCAAGCAAAAGCCCTGCCTTGGGAGGCTATAAGATACCAGAGTTCCGCTATTTCATGGGAAATGACGGGAAATAATCAAATAAGGAATCGTAGTTCCGTTATTGTGATGAGTAAGGGGGAACTTGCGTACAGTCCGGTTTTTTAAGCGGATTAAGGTGACTGCCTGTAGGGCTGCCGAGGGCCTGCTCGGCTGAGGGTATCTACCCCAGATGCCTTAAAAGAGCCGGGCTGGACGCTGATCTCTCCGGCAGCCTCGATCACCGGCTGCCATTCATTCCGGCCGGGCTGGCCGTCGAACCCTCCGGCAGCCTCGATCACCGGCTGCCATTCGTACCGGCCCGGGCTGGCCGTTAAACCCAAGGCAGCATCTATCACCAGCTGCCTACCATTCGTACCGGCCGGGCTGGCCATTAAACCCTCCGCCGGCCTCGATCACCAGACTGCGCGGCGTCATGCTGGAACGGTCGAAGGGCCGGCCGTCCCCGTCCCGGAACTCGGCGAACGGCAGCGCGGATGTCCCTCTCGGCACGGTATCCGCCTTGTAGACATACCGGCCGTTCAGCGATACGGTCACATCGGTCCACACGAAGTCGTTGCCATTCTCAAGCAGGATATGTTCCCTGGCAAACGACAGTGCGGCCAGCAGACCGGGCGAGTCGGCGGGACGATCCGCTGCGCCGCAGCCTGCGGTCAGTCCAAGACAGAGAAGCAGCGCCCACAGCAGATGCCGGAAGGGCCGGCCGGCGAATTCAGGGCGTCTGCGTCCGCTGAGAGATGAGCTGCTGAAAGCAGAGCAGCCGGACCATCGGTACGGATGCTGCCGAAAACCGCGCGGAGCAAGGGCCCTACGCCAGGAATACCGGGTGCAGTTCGATGGAGCGTTCCTCTTCATGGCGCTCCCCCTCCCCCCGCAGCGGGCCGTTCCCGGACCGTCAGGCTGAGGTCGAACCACAGCTCTGGCGTATCCGGATGGCTGCCGTGCACTTCGACGGCAAGCGTGTTGGTCCCTTGCTTCAGAAGCTCGAGGTACGCCTCCAGCGGGAACGACTCGTAGATTACGCCCGAATGGGGAACCCCGAGCGTCCGGTCGTCGACCAGTCCGTCGCGGATCGAATCGCGGGCGACCTCCACGCCGTTCAGATAGACGATGATGCCGTCCTCATAAGCGGCCTGGAGCGTCCACTCCTGGCCTTCCTTCGGCGGCTCGTCCAGCTGGAACGCATGGCGGAAGTAATACGCCGGCGAAGGGCCTGCCGGCAGCGCCGTGGCGATGCCCCGCTGCCTGGAGGCGTCGCGGGTACGCCCAAGCGGCGCCTGCCCAGCGGCCCAGCCGGCGGCGTCAAAGCCCGCGCCGCGCCAGTCGGCGGCCGGCAGCGGCGTCCGCCCGGCGGACGGATGCTCGCCCGAGAGGTCGAGCCCATCGGGCACGACCGCGGGCAGATCGCGTCCGCCGGGGCGGTAGCGCCACAGCGCGCCGGGGGGCACGGCCGCCCGCTCGAGCGGCGCAGGGCCGCTGAGCGCCGAGGCGTCGAGCGCCAGCGCCGCGCCCGGGCTGCCGCCGCCGGCCGGCAGGGCGGCCCGCAGCCGCGGGCCCCGCCCCTCGAGAAGCAGGAAGCCGGGGGCTTCCTGCTTCCCGCCCGGGGGCGGGGTCCACGCGGCCCAGCCGGGCCGGGCGTCCGCGGCGCGGTAGCCCTCCGGCGGCGGGGCCTGCACCGCGGCGGGGGGCGCCCAGAGCCGGCCGCCCGCGAGCACGAGCTCGACGCCGGCGGCGGTGAAGCCCTGCCAGGCCTCCGGCGCGGCGGGCTCGTCCGCCAGCAGCACGATGCGGGCGGCTGCGGGTTCTCGGCGGCGGTGCGCTGCAGCCAGCCGAGCTGCACCTGAGGTTCCTGCGCCAGCTTGGCGGCGTTCAGGAACCAGAAGCGGGCTTCGCCGTAATCGACGAAATAGGCCGTGCGGCCATAGCCGGGAAGCTGCTCCTCCGGGATGTGCGGGAAGCGGGCTTCCGGCTGCTGCCCGGCTGCCCCCGCCCGTCCCATACGGGAAAGAAAGTCCGCGGCGCGGCTCCACTGCCGGCCAGCCCCGCCGGACCCGCGAAGAAAAGCACGCCCGGTGCCTGCGCCAGCAGCCGATCCAGCTCTCCCGGGGCAGCCGCTGCCGGATCCGCAAGGCTGTATACCGCCTGCCAGGACCGCTCCTCATCCGATGCGGCCGCCAACTCCGATCTGCCGGTCACCGGCGGGCGGGACCACAGGAGCGCTCCGGCCAGTCCTCCGAAGAGCAGCAGGAAGAGCAGCGTAACCGGCAGGAATCGCCGGGCACCTCTTCCCGGGCGGCTCGTGCCGCCGCCCTTTCCCTCCCGTACGGACGCAAGACCAGAACGGCGTTGGGGGGAATGCTCCGCTTGCTGCTTGGACATCGCGGTTGCTTCAGCTCCGGTAGTCCCAACAGCGTCAGTGACGAAAGGCCTGCCGGCCCCGGGGGGGCTTTCAGCTTCCGGCACCTTCACCGGGCTGGTCGCAGTCCGCGTCCTACGCACTCCATTCTCCGCCCTCTCATCCGCCACGTTCACCCCTCCCCTCTTCATCAAGCCGCCTGAGATCCAACCGTTCCAACGGCTCCATCCTGGTATCCGAAATCCCGCTAAGCCGGCCAGCCGTAGATGGCATGATATACCGGCGGCCACAGAAGCAGGAGCAGCAGCACAAAGACGGCGGCAAAGCCGTATGCCCACGGCTTAAGCGGCGGATCGTACCGGCGCAGCAGCAGGAACAGCACGGGCCAGGAGCCGAGCCAGACCGTAAGCGCTGCCGCTTCCTTGCCTGCATAAGGACCGATGCGCAGTCCGCCCGGCACCCAGGAGGCCAGCTTCAGCAGCCGCGGATTGGCTGAGGCCGGGTCGCCTGAGCTCCACCAGTGCGCTGCGGTCAGCACAGCCATCCCGAGCAGAACCGCCAGCATGGCCGCTACAGCTTCCCCGTTCTTCGCTGCGGAAGCACTGTGCCTCACGCCGATTCCCGGACTGCTCTCCGCATTCATTTCAGCCCCATGTTCCCGCCGGCCCGCTTCCGAAGCTCCGCCTGCCGCTGCAGCATGGCTCTCCTCTCGGCGGCTAGCTGGGTCCATGCCAGCATCAGATTCGGAGACTCCTTCAGCCTGAGCCGCTCCGGCTACCGTCACAGCACCGCTCTCCTCTCTGCCGCCGACAATTCGACCTCTCTCGGCTTCCATTCCGGCCGCATTTCCCCGACGGCCCGCTCCCGATCCCCCGCCTGCCGCGGCTTCCCCGATCTTCGCCTTACCACCGTTCTCCGCCCTGCCTCTCCTCATATCCATACCAGCGCTATCTCCCCGACGGCCCGCTGCCGCTGCTCGTTCCGCCTGGGCTTCTCCGCCCTGGAGCGCGGAGCCTCTCTCGCTCCTGCCTGCCGCTCCCCGGGCCGTCTCCGCTTTCGTACCGGACACCTCACGTCGTGCTTTCCTCACCAGCGGCCGCCTCCCCTCTTACCAACCAGCCAATTCTGCTGCCTATGTATTCACCAAGCCCGTCCACATGCAGCCTGCTCTGCATATCCTAGGATAAGGATCCTTACGCCGCCTTCCACTTTACCAGGATCAGCCCGAAGGCAAAGCCTACCAGCATGCACAGCCACAGCATCGTCAGCAGGATTCCAAGCACCAGACGCACCCCTTCGGAAGGCGATCGGCCTCCGCCTAAGCGCTGCAGGATGACCTGGGCCGCGACCCCGCAGGGCAGCGTCATCAGCGACACGAATTCCTTGTATTCCATCACAACCCAATGCCCTGCCGGGAGGTGGAGCTTGAACCATTCCGAAGCCCCCTCCGGCGCCTGGTATCCGATATAGAGCCAATTGGCCGTGACAAGGGTCAGCAGTGTGAGCCCGTTCGTCATCCCGAGCCTGCGCGCCAGTCTGCTCCTGCCGGCTCCCCGCCCCCTCGCATAATCGTAGAACGCATGCCATGTATACGTTGCCACAAGCACGGTCAGCGAAGCCGCCAGCCCATGGAGCATCCCTGCCGTCCGGTGCATGCCCGGCCCAAGCAGGGTCGCCGCGGGCACGAGGAGGAACAGCACCACCGCGGCTGCCCCCTGCGCCATGGCGAGATCCCGAAACGGCGGCTGCATTTTCATATCCTCCTGCTCTCCTTCCAGGTATAGACTTGTCAGACGCTGCCGGCTGACCGCGCCGCGGCGCGAATGGACCTACCGCTCGACAGCAAAAGAATCGATCCGATTCTGCTGCAGGTCATAGGCCTCGAACTGTGCCCGGCTCCCGTCCACATCCACCACCATGTAATGGTAGCTGGCTTTGGGACCGACGACGACGCCCTTGTTCTCCTTGCTGCCCGTATACAGCGGGGCTCCCGCTCCGCCGATGGTCAGCTGGTAGATCTCCTGCCGGAAGGTATACCCGCTGCCGCTGAACGAAGCATCCACCTTGCGCCGGTTATAGTTATGCTCATGCCCGACGAGCACGGCCGTCACGCGGTACCGGTCGAGCAGCGCCCACAGCTTGTCCCGTGAGGCGGGAGCCGCATCCAGCGAGCTGCCGAGATGGGCGCCGACCGGGTAAGCCGGCACATGAAACTGCACGAACCGGTGCTTGTCCGCCGCCCCCTTGAGCTGCTCCTCGAGCCAGGCGAGCTGTGCATCGTCGATGACATAGTCGTCGTCCTCATTCGTCCGGTTGGAATTCAGCGTAATGAACCGCGCATTGCCGTGGTCGAACGAATACACAGTCCGTCCATAGCCTTCCGCCCCATTCTGCGGAAGGTAAGGAAACGCCTTACTGAAGACCTTCTCGTCGTCCTCGTGATTGCCGAGCGCGGGATAGATCGACGTCACCGGGAAATAATCGTCCGCAATGTTCTTCCAATTCGCCAGCTGCTTCGCCACCGTATACCCTCCCGTGACCTGGTCCCCGGTGAAGAGGAGGAAATCCGGCGCGGGCTTCAGCCCTTTCACCTTCTCGAGCAGAGCCCGCAGCGTAGCTTCATTCGTGCCGTTTGATGAGCCCCGGCTGTCGCCCATCACGACGAAACGGAACTTGCCTGCGGCAATGGGCACCGTGCCGATCGTCGCTTCCACCGGAGCTTCAACCGGTGTGCTTGGCGGAGCTGCCGGAGGTCCGCCCGCTCCGTTCGTGCCGCCGGTCCTTCCCGGACCGCACCCGGCCAGGAGCACCGCCGCCGCAAGCAGCAGCGCAGTGCTCCGCCGCAGGGCCCCGCTTCCCGGCGGCACCCACCTGCTTGTCCGTCTGCCCATCATCCAACCCCTCGCTTCCCGATCCCAAAAAGTGGTCCTATTATATGTCATTTTTTACCCCAAAGTCCAGCGCAGGCATTCACCCAAATTTCACAAGTTTCGACGAAATTGTAAGGATCCTGTCACAATTGTGGGTAAGTAGTTAGTAAGCAACCCCACCAAAATCCTTAGCCAGTAAGAACCCTATGGATAGGAATAGGAGAAGCACCCAAAGAGAGAGAACAAATCCTCATGAGAGGCGGAGATGGTTATGAACCTCATACTGAAAAAAGCAGCATCGATGCTTCTGGCCGGCGCCTGTTTGTTCACGCTGCATGCTCCGGGAGCATCGGCCGCCGAACAGCCCCAGCCCGAATGGACACAGTACTCCCTGATCGCCCACGCCATGGGCGGGATTGACGGAGTCGACTATACGAACAGCCTGGAAGCCTTCAAGGAAAACTATGCGAAGGGGCAGCGCGTCTTCGAAGCGGACTTCTCCCTGACGGAAGACGGTCAGCTTGCGGCACGGCACGACTGGCTTCCTTATCTGGCGGCCAAGTTCCAGCAGGATATCCCCGAGGAGAAGCTGGACGCCCCGCTGACGATGGCCGAGTTCAAGAGCTATCCGATCCTGCGCAAATACACGCCGCTGTCCATGGAAGACGTCGCCTACCTGCTGAAGCTCTATCCGGACGTGTACCTCGTTACGGATACGAAGGAAACCGATCCGAAGATCGTGCAGCAGCAGTTCACGCTGATCCGCGACGCGGTGAACAAGGTGGATCCGAAGATCGTCGACCGGATCGTACCCGAACTGTATTCTCCTTCGATGATCGCCCAGGTAAGAAGCATCATCCCGTTCCCGAACTACATCTACTCGCTCTATCTATCGGAGCTTGAGCCGGAGGAGATTACCGAGTATGTCAAAACCCATGGCATCCGCGTAGTGGCCATGCCTACCGAACGCGCCACGCCGGAGTTCATTGCCGCTCTCAAGGAAGCTGGGGCCGTTGCCTATGTCCACTCCCTGAACGAGCCGAATGAAGTCAAGGACTACCTGGACATGGGAGTGAACGGAGTGTATACGGACTTTCTGACCTACAGCGACATCGGCTTGGCGCCGGCCCCGACGGCCTCCTCCGAGCCGGGTGAAGTAAGGCAGGCCAGCTATACCGCCACAGCCGCTGCAACGGCATCTGCCGCTCAGGAGCCGCTCGAGGAAGAAGAAGCGGTGAACGGCAATGTGCTGGACACGTTCATCGAGATGATCAGCGAGATCTTCGTTCCGGTGGAATCGTCCGACCTTCAGCCTTAACGAAGAAATTATAATGGCATCAGCGATGCCGCGAACCCCATAGGGCGAGCGTCATAATGCTGAAAGGCTGCCTGTCCCGATCAGGGATGGGCGGCCTTTTTCGCGTCCCTTCCTACTTCTGGGGTATGATAAAAAGAGGACATCAACAATTCGATTCCCAGGAAAGTAAATTACGGTAAAGGATGAGCGACATGGTAGACGTTCAAACCGAGATCACCATCCATCGTCCGCTGGCCGAAGTGGAAGCCTACACCGCCGATCCGGACAAAGCTCCCGAATGGTACGTCAATATTCATTCCGCCGAGTGGAGGACTCCGAGATCGGTCGCGGCGGGGGCGCAGATTGCCTTCAAGGCCCGATTCCTCGGGCGCGAGCTGTCCTATGTGTATGAGATCGTGGAATACATCCCGGGGCAAAAGCTCATGATGCGTACGGCAGCCGGCCCGTTTCCCATGGAGACCACTTACGAGTGGGAAGCCCTCAGCGGCGGTGCGACGCGGATGAAGCTCCGCAACCGGGGCACCCCCGCCGGATTCTCCAAGCTTCTGGCCCCGCTGATGCGCCCTGCGATGGAGAAGGCCAACCGGAAAGACCTTGACAGGGTCAAAGGGATACTAGAAGGAACGCTGTCCCCTGCCGCGAAGTAACTTTTGTAGAGTCAGAAAAAAAGGCCGGTCCAAAGGGATCGGCCTGCTCTCTGCGGGTACGTTCTTGTCCTAAATTTGATATCTAGTCTCGCAGCTGCTGTTTTCACACTGCTGCGGCTTCGCTCTGCTCGTTTCTTCTCCCGGCTATTTCACCTCGAACGTCCAGACGTCCGACCGGCTGACGCCGCCGAACTCGTCCTTCGCCGCCGCATACCACGCGTACACGGAGCCAGGCGCAAGTCCCGGATACGGCACCTCGGCACGGCTGCCGCTCGGCACCCGGTCCGCTTCGCCGATGAGCTCGTCCGTGCGGGCGTAGACGCCGATATAATCGGTCGCCACCCGCTTGTCGATCGGCTTCAGCTTCAGCGGCAGCTCCAGCTCGTCAAGCTCCGGCTTGAAGAAATTCCACTTGTTCAGGTAGGGCGAGAACGTATTGACGAGCAGCCGTTCCCGCTCCAGGTCGAACTGGAGGAAACGCATGAAGCCCTGGCCGCCCTCGGGCCCGTTCTGGTAATCGCTCAGCATCTCGAGCACCGTGCGGCTGCCCACCTTTTTCACATTATGGGCCGCTCCCGGGTTGTGTCCCCCGAGCACCATCACCACGTTGGAGTTCGGCAGCACGAGCTTGTCCCAGATCGTCTGGCCCTGGCCGAAATAATGCTTGTTCGGCTTCAGGTACTCATGCACGGCAATGATCGCGTTGCGGTCCGCATACTTCTTCAGCACGCCGTTCGCCCAGTCGAAGCTCTTCTGGTCGATCAGCCAGCCCAGGTACACGATGACGAAGTCATGCCCCTTCACGCTGATCAGATCATAGTGGTCCCGGTTGTTATCGAGGTCCGCCCCGAAGGTCGGCTGATGCCGGAAGCGGTCCACGCCGAAGTACTTCCAATACTCGTCGTACTCCCCGCCGTAGGACACGTCATGATTCCCAGCCAGTACCCCGTAAGGGATGTTGGCCTCATCGAGAATTCTCATGGACGCGGAAGCGTTCTCCCACTCCTTCCTGCTGTTCCAGTTGTTGACGATATCGCCGGTGTGGATCAGGTAGCTGAACTTTCTCTTCGCCCAGTTGTCCACCGTCCAGCGGGTCATGATGTCGTAGATCTTCGGATACGTCTCCGAATAGTACTGGGTATCGCTCATCCACACGAAGGCAAAATCATATTCGCCCGGTGTCGGAATCCGGTCCTGCACGAGCGCCTCCACTCGGCCCTCCCTCACCATCTCGGCCGGTACGATCCGTCCGCGGAGCGTGAAGTCCTCGGTGCCCTGCCCCGAGTCCGCCTCCTCCCAGAGCGATTTGGCATAGTTCCACAGGTAGAGCGTCACGCGCCGGTCCGGCAGCGAATGCCCCTTCCATACGATTTCGGTATCTACAGGCAGCCGATCTCCCACCTCGAAGGAAAACCGGTGATAAGGGAACCGCTCCTTATGGTCCGTCACCAGATACGCCCCGTCCTGCACGGACACCAGAGCGCGCTGCGCTTGCGTCATTTGCGTCTCGCCCGCCGGCTCCCTCTCCACCGGAGGCTCCCGGTCCGCCGAATGCAGAGAAGCGGTGTGGCGGCTGCCCGGCTGGCCGAGATCGTACCGCCGCGCTTTGTAGAAGTCCACGTGCAGCGGGTCCTTCGCCGCGTCTCCCGCCTGCACGCTCAGGCGGGCCGTCCCTCCCGTCACCGCCGCCTTGTCCGCCGGCGACGGGGCCGAAGGCGGATAAGGCATCTCGTCCTGCACCAGGAAGGAGACGGCCGTCTCCTTCTCATTGCCCGCCTTGTCGGATGCCGTGACGACCAGCCGATGCTCCCCGACAGGCAGCGCCGCCGTCTCCAGCACCGCAGGCACCTCGATCACCTGGCCGTCCAGCTTCGCCACCAGCGAAGGCTTCTCCTCCGTGCCTTCATCGGCCGCCTGCACGGTGACGCTGACCTTATTCTTATAGACGCGTCCTTCGACCGGTGACAGAACCTGCACGCTCGGCGGGGTGTTGTCCACCCGGACGTTCACCGTGCGGCGCGGCCCGAGGCCGAAATTCCTTGCGGCCCGCAGCCCGACCTCGTGGAGTCCCTCCGCGGCCTCCTTGGTGTTCCACACGTGATAGACCGTGCGGTATTTCTCTTCCTTAATGGTAAAATGCAGGGTCTTCTCCAGCGGCTCCTCCTCGGGCTTCTTCGGCGCGGGGACGCCTACGGTGTATACCGCCGAGGTCCGGTAGTCCGGGTCTTCCAGCAGCGTGCCGTCCGCCAGCGTGAAGGTCAGTCCCCGGAACTTCCATGCGCTGCGTTCGCCGCCGGTGTCCTCCGGCGCTCCTTTGCCCCCCGAGCGGAGCGTGATTTCGTTCACGCCCGTGCGTAAGGCTGCTCCCGGGATACGAACCTCCATCGGAGTGAACGCTTCGGTTGTGTCCTCCAGTGTATGTATCAGGCGCCCGTTCACCCAGATGCTGCTCCGGTAGCCTTCCGCCCCCCGCAGGCCCTGTGCCTCGAAGAACAGTACCGCGTCCTGCTCCATCACCGGCCGTACGGGGGCCTCCCGACCGTCGATGGTCAGACGTGGAAGGGTCTTCGCGTCCGGAGCCGTGGCCAGAATGGTTTTGGACCCCTGCACCGTCTCCCCCTCATCCAGTGACAAGACATACCCGTCTGCGTCGTCAGTCTGAAGGGACCACGCCCCGCTCTGCAGCCGCTGCCAGACCAGTCCGGCGAGCAGCACCAGGCCCAGCGCCAGAATGGCCATCCACAGCCGCCGTTTACCTCCCGCTCCCGGATCGGGTCCGGGCCCGGATTTTGGATCGATCTCCGCCATGAATACGCCTCCTTCCGGTATCAGCTGTCAGCATGTCTACTCCTTATAATACCACGGCCGCTAGCCTCCCTAACGCCGCTAGCCGGAAACCCCGCTGCAGGAGCCAAGTTAGCCCCGGACCGCACAACAGAAACAGCCCCGGCGGTGTGCCGGGGCTTGGGGGGCTCCCAGAAGCGGAGCTTCTTCACTGCAGCTGATCCATGGTGTATCTGGCCGATGTGTCTGGCAAGCTTAAAGCCTGTATGTATAGAGCTTACGTCTATGGATTGGGGCACTCCGTCCCGTGCCGATAGCCTGTCCCTTCCCGCTTCCTCAGGTGAAGGTCATAAACAGGAAAGCGGAGAACCAAAACGAGTGCAGCACGAGCACCCCTGCATAGACCATGGCCGGCACGATCAGCAGCCGCTGGATGTAAGCACGCCTCACTCTCTTCATCAGGAGGAAGAGCAGCAGCGGCAGACCGATCTTGACGACATAAAACAGAACATACGCATTCTCATATAAAAAACGCATCAGCGGATTGGCCTCTTCAATCATGTTGGCCTGAAGCCCAAAATCGGTCATGATGGCATCGGCCGCGCCGGCCGCTACGAGGAAAATCATCAGCCATCGGGTCATCACCGGCTCTCACTCCTTTTGCAAAAAGCGCTTAGTAGTGATACGAATCGTATCCTTATACGAATTGTATCACATCTTCCGCAAAGAAGCACCCCTAAATGCATGGGGTGCAGCCGATCCGGACACTGGAATATCGTTGTCCGGGGTTACTTGCGCCGCGCCGACGGAGGGCAGCGCTTCACCTTTTTGAACACCCGGTCGAAGTAATTGACACTCCCGAAGCCAACCCGTTCCGCAATCTCCGTCACCGGCAGGTCGGTTGAGCGCAGCAGCTCCTCCGCCTTGTTCACCCGGCGTTCGTTCACGAAGGAGACGAAGGTCTGCCCGGTCGCCCGCTTGAACAGCTTGCAGAAGTGGTAGGGGCTCAGGCTTACGAGCCGGGCCGCCTCCTCGACCGTAATCCGGCAGCCGTAGTGGGCGTCGATGTAATCGAACAGGGGCATGAACCGCTTCAGCGTGCGTTCGTCGGGACGGCTCGTCCCGGTTTCGCTGAGCAGTCCGTGCCTGGCCAGCACCGTAAGCAGCAGGGCCAGCAGACTCTTCATCCCCGCTTCGTAAGCCGTCTGCTTCATTGAGCACTCCTCGATGAGGCCTTCCAGGTACCGGCGTACGGCGGGGTAGGCGTCGGCTCCCGGACTCACCTTGGGCGGGAACGACCACCTTCCCTCGCGCAGCGGAACCGTAATCTCGCGGTAGTGGGGATCGTCGATCTGCTCGAAGAGCGCCGGGTCGTAGACGAGCGCATAATATTCCAACGGCTCCGCATGCGTCAGGCTGGACCCTTCGTGCAGCTCCCCGCCGTTCACGAACAGGATGTCGCCCGGCCCCGCCTGGTGCCGCTGCTGCCCGATCCGGAAGACGGCCTCCCCGCGGGTCACATAGATCATCTCGTAATGCTCGTGCCAATGCAGGCCGAGCGTGCGGCGGCCCAGGAACACGTTCACCGGGAAGGCCGCCGGATCGATCAATACGGTTTTCTCATGAAGCTGCAGGTCGTTCATGCGCCTCTCCCTTATCGCAAAATCGTACAACAAGTGCACAAGATCAAGTAGAGATTCCCCATAGGTTTACGGTTATCATAGGAGTATCATACCCGATCGCAAGCGCTTCATAAAGCGCGCGGCGGCCTAAAGGAGGCGGGACCGTGTCCCCTTATCGCATTATTGTAGCCGGCTGCGGCGGCATGGCCAGAACCTGGGTGCGCTATGCCCTCGAACGGCAGGACGCCGAGATCGTGGCGCTCGTCGACCTCTTCGAGGAGAGCGCCCGCAGGATGGCTGAAGAATTCGGGCTCGCCTGCCCCATCTATACGGATATCACGCAGGCCCTGCAGCAGACGGACGCCAACCTGGTCTTCGACGTCACGATCCCGGCCAGCCGGGTTCAGGTGGTCTCGGCCGCTCTCGGGCACGGCTGCCATGTCATGAGCGAGAAGCCGATGGGCAGCACGATGGAGGAAGCGCGGGCCATGGCCCGGCTGGCGGAGGAGCGCGGCCTGCAGTACGCCGTGATGCAGAACCGGCGCTACCTGAAGGACATCCGCGACTTCCGCTCGCTTCTGGCGGACGGCACCATCGGGCGCCCCGGCTTCGTAAACGCCGACTTCTTCCTCGGCCCGCACTTCGGCGGCTTCCGGGATGCCATGGAGAGCCCGCTCGTGCTGGACATGGCGATCCACACGTTCGACCAGGCGCGCTTCCTGACCGGGGCGCACGCCCTATCCGTGTACTGCCACGAGTTCAACCCGCCCGGGTCGTGGTACCAGGGCAATGCAGCGGCCGTCTGCATCTTCGAGATGTCGGACGGCTCGGTCTTCTGCTACCGCGGCTCGTGGTGTGCCGAAGGGGCTCCGACCTCGTGGGAGGCCGACTGGCGCATCACCGGCGAGCGCGGAACGGCGCTGTGGGACGGCCGATCGGCGCCCTACTGCGAGGTCATCGAGCCTGCGGAGGAGCAGCCGTTCCTGAACGCCTGCCGCCGGGCCGAGCCGAGGGAGAGCTGGCAGGGGCGCGAGCACCACTTCGGCTGCCTCGACGAGATGTTCCTTGCCCTGGCGGAGGGACGCCCGGCCGAGACGGCCAGCAGCGACAACCTGCACAGCATGGCGATGGTCTTCGGTGCGCTTGAGAGCGCGGCCAAAGGCCGGAAGATCGTGCTGGGCCAATAGTCCGGCAGCTCAGCCGGAGCCGGAGTGGGAGTCGCCAGCCAGGCCGCCGGCAGGATGGATCGCGCAGACGTGCCCATGCAGCCTGGCCGGCCAAGACGCAGCTTAACCGTCCTTCTTCCTAATATGCCGCAAAAAAGGCCGGACAGCCAGCAGTTCATGCTGGGTCCGGCCTTCTTCTTATGCGTTGGAACGCGAGGTGCTCCCTTGCCGTGGCCACATAGTCCGCCAGCTGCCCCATTCTGCGTTCACCACCTATACCCGCTCATTTGCTCTTAGCATCGGCACAAGTGGAAATATTATGCATGGACGCGGGACTGCTTGTCCCGGCAGTCAGGCTCGCACCCGGCAAGGAGATCATCGCGGCCGCCTTCCCTCCTCTGGGGACCTATCCCTCGATCGGCTCAAGGGCGTGCACTTCCAGATTCGCATAGTCCGCGATGAGCGGCACGAGCTGGCGGAAGCCGATGCGGCCCCGGCCGAGCACCGGGCCCAGCGTCTCCCCGTCGTCGATCCAATTCAGCACGGGCAGACCCTGGATCATGAAGCGGATGTCGCCGCCCGCCTTGACAAGCTCGATCCGGTACGTGCCCTGCACCTCGGCGACGCCGGGAATCGGGTCCGCCCCCTGGGCGACCAGGTGCATGCCCCGGCTCTTGCGCAGGTTGCAGACATGCAGCGCCCGCTCGTCCGGCAGCGCCCGGCGGAAGTAGGCGATATGATAGGCGTTGATATCCCCGCTGTGATACTGATTGTACGGGCCGCTGCGCGGAGCCAGCGACGGATCGAAGAGATCTTCGCCCTGTGCTCCCGCCGCCGCGAAGAACAGCATGCACAGCCCGGGTTCGCGGATCGGGCGGAAGTCCCACCGGACCACGAAGGAGTCCGGGAACTCTACCGGGCACCACAGCACGAAGTTGGCGTTCTGCCCGGCAGACGGATCGAGCCGGCTCTCCATCCGCATCATCCCGTTCGGGAACGAGAGCACCCCAGGCCCTTCCATCCGGAAGCCCTCCACATCCGCCGGGCTCTCCAGCTTATTGGCATAGAGCAGTTCTCCCTGCCTGTACCGGTTCAAACCGATGTCCATCTGTTTCTCCTCCTCAGCTTTAGCCAAATCTCCCCTTCCTCCACCTTACACCTTCCCCGGCCTGCCTTCAATACGACTTTCTTGCAATACGGCTTAAGATTCCATTTTGAATATCCGTTCGCTGATCAACCTCAGGAACTGGGCCCACTTCTCCTGAAATTCGGGCTCATCGGGCGTATGTCCCGTAATCATGCGCGTCACATTGCTGTACAGGAGCGGATAAATGGTCAGGCTGGACAGCATCAGCGTGATCAACGCCGGATCCAGTTCGCGGGGAACAAGTCCCCGGTCCTGCTTGGACTTCATATCCTCGTTATAGGCTTGCAGCATTTGCTGCCTCAGCTCTTCGCCGTTGACGTTCCCCGGCACGACATCGATGGCCTCCCAGGCCGTAAACTTCAGGAACTCCAGCAGATGCTCCTGATTGACCTTAAGCCGGAATTCCGCGATATCCACGGGATCGGCCGGCAGCGTGAATTTCCCGGCAGGGAGTGAGGCCATGAAGTCCCCGATGGTTTCGTTGATGAGCTGATCCTTCCCTTTAAAGTAGTGGTAGATCAACTGCTTATTAATCCCGGCACGCTTGGCGATGGACTCGATCCGGGCCCCGGTATATCCCTTCTCAAAGAACTCTTCCCTCGCGGCCTGAAGGATCAGGCTCCGTGTACGCTCGGCATTGCGGATTTCACCCACATCATTTCACCATCCTATGAATCCCAATAACTAAAGCGTAGTGACTCCAATAGGTAAAGTCAAGAACGCAACTTAACAGAAGGTAAGTTATAACTTGACAACCGGTAAGTTAAGAATTATCCTTCTTCTTGCAAACCTGATTTTTCCTAAGGAAAGGCAGAGCAGTATGAGAGTGCAATCAAGCCCACCCAGCAGCCCGCTTAAGGCAGAGGAGGATACGAGATGAGCCAGGAAGTATTGGATTATATCGGCGCGGTGCAGGCTCCATGGCAGGCTGAGCTGTGTGTGCGGCTGCGTGAAGCGGTCCACGGAGCGATCCCAGACGTACAGGAGCGGATGCAGTACAAGAAGCCCCATTTTCTGAGGAACGGCAAATATGCCGCCGTCATCTCCGTCGCCAAGGATACGGTCAGCTTCACGATCTTCAATGCCGCTGACCTGCAGCTGCCGGAAGGCCTCTTCGAGGGACCTCCCGAGCGGAAAACCCTCAAGCTGCGCCAGACCCACACGGCTGATTTCGATCAGCTCACCTCCTGGGTCCGCGAGGCAGCCGGCACGCTTTGACAGGGAAAAGCAGGAAAGCCCGTTTCTCTTCGGGGAGAAAACGGGCTTTGTTTCGTTAGGGTATGGTGCAGCTGCTGCGTTATGTCATCAACTGATGCTCTTCATAAAAGTTCCGCGCTCTAGCCTCACACTGGTCAAGCAGCGCGCTGGCGGAATCGGGTTCCGCCAAGGCCCCGAGAACATCCGAGCACGTATCGAGTACATATTCGAGCGGCCAGTGGAGATGGGCGGAACGCTGCAGCACTTCGGCATAATGCAGCAGGTACGGTTCGAGAAAGAGTTCGAACAGAAACCCGTGCAGCAAATGATGCTCCTCCAGATAGCTTCGCAGTCCTCCGCCGGAGGCCAGCTCTTCGAACTGCCATATCCCCTGCTGCCCGCAAGCGACCCCCGCCCGGCTGGCCGCCAACTGCAGGGTTTCTCTCCTCCATCCATACCGCTTGATGAGTTCGTCGATGTCCTTGTACTCATGAACTTCGTAGTCCATATCGTGCCAGTTGATGTACCGAATATAATAAGGGATGTACGCTGCGCAATGGCGGGCGAGACACAGGGCCGCCTGGCGGGCAGCGGGTTTCTCCTCGTCCAGCCAAATCGGCCGGACCGACTTCGCTCGATAGAGAAGCTCATTGAGATAAGCTGCGGATAAGTCCACGAGCCCGAAGCGGTGAATGGCCTCTTCCCAAAACGCCGATTCCTCCACCACCTCCCCGTTAATAAGGATTTCCAGGTGATATACATCTTCCCCGGTTCTTTGGATATAAGCGATAAACTCATCGATCAGAGCTTCGATCCCCTGTTGAAACAGACCTGCTTCCAGCTCCCCATGCAAGCTTAACTCAGCAGTATGAGATCGATGGTTCTCATCGTAGACAAAAGTAAGTGTTCCCATGTTTGCTCCTGATTCACTTTTTTGGGTTTACGGTCTCATAGGTCACGATGCTATTCCTGCCCCAATAGATCATCATATTGAGAACGGACAATCCCAGGTTCGCCAAAAACATATAAAATGAAACTTCATCCCCTCCCAAGTTGTATTCATCCACGATATAGCCGCTGGCATAGAGGGTTACCGCAGAGACAACAGAGCAAAGCATCGAAATAACGGTGACGGAAAATAAATTGAAGAGCCGCACTTTCTGGAAAACGACCGTAATCAGTACAAAAACCAAGCCTATGCCGAGGGTCATATGCACAGGTCTTAACCAAATCAACTCCGGGAATGGGTATCCTCCCTCCATGGAGATCACCTCGCTTTTCCACAACAGTTTATCCAGTTCAGGGATTGTTTTCAACCTTCATAAATTAAAAAGGACAGCCTCCCACAGGAAGCTGCCCTGAAACGAATTCGCCTGCACGGCTTTAAGCCGCCTTCGCCTTGCGGGAGACAAGCACCCGCTGCAGCAGGATAAACAGGAACAATAGGATGCCGATCGCGATCTTCGTCCACCAGGAGCTCAGTGTCCCCTCGAACATGATGATCGTCTGGATGATGCCCTGGATCAGCACGCCGAACAGAGTGCCGGCGATGTAGCCGACGCCGCCGGTCAGCAGCGTGCCGCCGATGACCACGGCTGCGATCGTGTCGAGCTCCAGGCCTACCGCGTGCAGGCCGTAGCCCGAGAGCATGTAGAACGTGAACACGACGCCGGCCATCGCGGAGCAGAACCCGCTGAACGTGTAGACGAGGATCTTCGTGCGGCCGACAGGCAGGCCCATCAAGAGAGCCGAAGACTCGCTGCCGCCGATCGCATAGGTGTTGCGGCCGAACTTGGTGTAGTGCGCGAGATATATCGCGAGGCCAACGACCAAGAGGGCGAGCACCACCGAGATCGACACATAATTGCCGCCCGGCAGCGGGACTTTGGCCTGCGAGATGGCGGTGTACGTCTCGTTTGTGATCGTGATCGTCTCGATCGAAATCACGTAGCACAGACCGCGGGCCAGGAACATGCCGGCCAGCGTCACGATGAACGGCTGGATCTGGTATTCATGGATGATGTAGCCCATGACCCAGCCGAACAGGGAGCCGATCACCAGCACGAGCGGGATCACGACCATCGGCGACCAGCCGTGGTGCTCGACCAGGCTGGCGGAGATCATCGTCGTGAGGGCGATGACCGAACCGACGGAGAGATCGATCCCGCCCGAGATGATGACGAAGGTCATCCCTACCGCCGTGATGATCAGGAAGGCGTTGTCGATGAACAGGTTCAGGAACACCTGCGCCGAGAAGAACCCGGTGTATTGGGCCGAGGCTGCCAGGAACATCAGGCAGAACAGCACCATGGTGACGAGCGCGGGAACGAACTGGCTTCCGATGCGCAGCTTGGACATTATGCCGTTACCTCCTTCTTCGAAGGCACCTTGCCAGCGGCCTTGTCCTTCTTCCATTTGCTGCGGAACTGCTCGGAACCGATGAGGCACACCAGAAGAACGACGACCGCCTTGACAACGAGCGTGATTTCCGGTGGGACGCCGAGCGAGTAGATGGTGGTGGTCAGCGTCTGGATGATCAGCGCGCCGAGGACGGTGCCGGCCAGGTAGAACCGGCCGCCGTTCAGCGACGTGCCGCCGATCACGACCGCCAGGATCGCATCGAGCTCGTACCAGAGGCCCGCGTTGTTGCCGTCGGCGCTCGAGACGTTGGAGCTGAGGATCAGTCCGGCGATCCCGGCGCAGAGGCCGCAGAACATATAGACCAGGAAGACCACGAAGGTCGAACGAATCCCCGCCAGGCGGCTCGCCTCCGGATTGCAGCCGACCGATTCGATGAACAAGCCGATGGCCGTGCGGCGGGTCAGCAGCGCGGACACGAGCAGGACGAAGGCCACGATGAAAATCGAGAACGGCAGACCCGCTAGATAGCCCGCCCCGATGAAGGAATACGGCTCCGACGAGATCGTAATGATCTGGCCGTCGGTGACCAGCTGGGCGATCCCCCGGCCGGCGACCATCAGGATCAGGGTCGCGACGATCGGCTGGATGCCGATTCCGCCGACGAGCAGCCCGTTCCAGAGGCCCGAGACCACGGACACCAGCAGCGCCGCTCCGACGGCGATCAGGACCACATTCAAGGCGGAGGCGTCTTCGCTCTTCGAGATCAGCAGGCAGGCCAGGGCGCCGGAAATGGCGATGACCGAGCCGACCGACAGGTCGATCCCTTTGGTCGCGATGACCAGCGTCATACCGACGGCCACCAGAATGAGCGGAGCGGCTCGGTTCAGAATGTCGATCAGGCTCCCGAACAGATGCCCGTCGACCATGGTGATCGAGAAGAAATCGGGCTTATAGATTACATTGACAAGCAGTAATACGGCCAGCGTAACCAGCGGCCAAGTCAGTCGTTTCACTCGTGTCACCCCCCGGCAATGGCCTGCATGATATGCTGCTGGCTGATATCTTCGTTGACGATCTCCGTCACCTTGTGACGGTCCCGCAGTACGGCGATCTTGTGGCTGACCCGCAGCACTTCCTCGAGCTCCGAGGAGATGAAGACGATCGACATTCCCTTCTCGCAGAGCGAGAGGATCAGCTTCTGGATCTCCGTCTTCGCCCCGATGTCGATCCCCCGTGTCGGCTCATCCAAGATGAGCAGCTTGGGCTCGGTGAGCAGCCAGCGGGCGAGCAGCACCTTCTGCTGGTTGCCCCCGCTGAGGTTCTTCACCAGATGCTCCGGGTTAGGCGGGTTGATGTTCAGCATGCGGATATACTCTTCGGCGATCTCATCCTGCCTCTTGCGGGAGATGTACTTGAACGATCCCATGGAAGCCTGCAGGGCCAGAATGATATTCTCGCGGACCGTGAGGTCCGGAATGATGCCTTCGGTCTTGCGATTCTCGGAGCAAAAAGCCACCCCATTGTCGATCGCCTGCCTCGGGGAAGCCATGGCCACCCGCTTGTCAGCGATGCGGATCTCGCCCTGGTCGGGCTTGTCGGCTCCGAACAAGAGCCGGGCCGCCTCCGAGCGTCCCGAGCCGAGCAGGCCGGCGAGCGATACGACCTCGCCCTCCCGCACCTCGAGGTCGAACGGCTGGATCGATCCTCTGCGGCCAGTGCCGCTGGCCTGCAGCAGCGTCCGTTGCTCCGCCTGCCGCTTCGCGCCGGCTCCCTCCGTCTTCGGCAGGGACTCCAGCGCCCCGAGGTCCTTGCCGATCATCTTCGCAACAAGCTCAATCCGGGGCAGGTCCTTCGTGAGATACTCCCCGACGAACTCGCCGCCCCGCAGGATCGTGATCCGGTCGGTGATCTCGTAGACCTGATCGAGGAAGTGGGTCACGAAGAGGATCGCCAGTCCCTCGGACTTCAGCTTGCGCATCACCGTGAACAGTTCCTTCACTTCATTGGCATCGAGGGACGACGTCGGTTCGTCCAGGATCAGTACCTTGGCGTCGATGAGCAGGGAGCGGGCAATCGCCACCATCTGCTGCACCGCCACGGAGTAGTGGTTCAGCGGCTTCGTGACGTCGATCTTCACGTTCAGCCGCTCCATAAGCCCGGCGGCACGCCGGTTCGTCTCCTTCCAGTCGATGCGTCCCCAGCGCTTCGGCTCCCGGCCGATGAGGATGTTCTCCGCCACCGACAGGTTCGGACACAGGTTCACCTCCTGGTATACCGTAGAGATCCCGAGGCGCTGCGCTTCCAGCGGCCCGCCGACCGTGATGCTCTTCCCCTCCAGCGTGACGGTGCCGCCGTCAATCGGATGAACCCCCGTCAGCACCTTGATCAGGGTGGACTTGCCTGCGCCGTTCTCCCCCATGAGCGCGTGAACCTCCCCGGGGAACAGCCGCAGACGGGCTCCCGACAGCGCCTTGACGCCGGGGAAGCTTTTGACGATATCTTTCATTTCGAGTGCAGGAGCTGCTGCGGATTCATGGGCTGTACTCATCATGCCTTCTCTCCCTTCCATTCCGGTCCGGCTTACAAGCTCTCCGCCGGTTTCTCTGTCTCTTCCTCTAAGGCATGCAGGCGGGGCAGCCGCTCCATTCAGGGGAAAAGCCGCTTACGGCGGCACGGATCTTGTCACCGAAGCAAGCGGCTTTCCTCTGACGTCACGTACGCTGGACCTGCCGGCCCTTTTTTACACCTTCCATCCGTACAAACCTTAGTACTTCCGGTTAGGCAGCTCTTTCTCGGCGGTTTCCTGCGGGAACACGCCTTCCTTTGTCACGATCCGCTTCGGCAGCGACTTGCCGGCTACGACGTCTTTGGCCGCCTGCATCAGCTGAGGCCCGAGGAGCGGGTTGCACTCGACGACCACGTTGATCTTGCCGTCCTTCATGGCCACGAACGCGTCCTTGATGCCGTCGACGGAGATGATCAGAATATCCTTGCCCGGCTTCAGGCCGAACTCTTCGATCGCCTGGATCGCACCGAGCGCCATGTCGTCGTTATGCGCATACACGACATGAATCGGCTTGTTCTCGGACTTGGAGGACTTCAGGAACGCTTCCATGACTTCCTTGCCCTTCGTGCGGGTGAAGTCGCCGGTCTGGGACTTGACGATCTTGAGGTTCGCATTCTCCTTGATGACTTCCTCGAAGCCCTGCTTGCGGTCGATCGCCGGTGCGGAGCCCGTCGTGCCCTGCAGCTCCACGATGTTCATCGGCTCCTTGGTATCCTTCGCCTTGTCCACGAGCCACTTGCCGGCCTTGCGGCCCTCTTCCACGAAGTCCGAACCGATGAACGAGACGTAGAGCGAGGTGTCCTTGACATCAACGGCACGGTCGGTCAGGATGACCGGAATGCCCGCATCCTTCGCTTCCTTCAGGACGGTCTCCCAGCCGGACTCCACGACAGGCGAGAACGCGATGACATCCACCTTCTGCGCGATGTAGGAGCGGATCGCCTTGATCTGGTTTTCCTGCTTCTGCTGCGCATCCGAGAACTTCAGCTCGACGCCGGCTTCCTTCGCAGCTTCCTGGATGGACTTGGTGTTGGCCGTTCTCCATCCGCTCTCCGCACCCACCTGTGCGAAGCCCATCGTGATCTTCTTATCCCCGTCCTTCTGTGCGGTGGACGTATTCGTCTCTGCGGCTGCACCGCTCTTCGCGTCCCCGGCGGCCGGCTTCGACCCTCCGCCTCCGCAGGCTGCGGTAAGCATCAGGACGGCCGACATCATCAGAACGGCGCCCGTTTTGGCGAATTGTTTCATGGATAAATCCTCTCCCCTTATCTGCAGTCACCAGTTCGTTGTGGTGTAGGCTTATTATAAAACGCTTTCTTCAGCCAAGGAATGGAATCTCTCTTGCGTTTCTTTCAATATTTTGAGGAACTTTCGTCCTCTTCTCCCCGCTTGTTGGGATTTTTTATGGCGTTTGTATAAATTTTTTGGGAGCCACCGTCCCGCCATGGCTAACCCCTTCCAAATTTGATATGATGGAAACAATTAAATTGAAACCGTATACATTTAAAATGAAGAAGGTTGCCCGCCCATGAGACTTGTCCAGCGCATTACCTCCAGCCTGAGGGCCAAGCTGCTTACCATCTTCGTGCTGCTGACCATGATTCCCCTGATCGGGGAAGGACTCATCTCTTATATGAAGTCATACCAGACCGTATCCGAGCACAGCACGGCGGCGAATGCTCTGATTGCGGAAGGACTGCGCCGCGATATTGATATTTTGTTCCAGGATACGACAAGCTTCCTGCAGATCCGCAAGAGTCCGCCGGTGCTCCGCTTCCTGACCGCCCAGAGCGAGACGTACGAGGACGCCAAGGAAATTCTGCATACCTTCGAGCTCTACCGGGAGACCTACAAGCTGGGAGGGCAGATCGTCAACATCTCGATGGTGAACACCTACGGCAAAGGAATCTCCGAGAAAAAAGGGGTCTTCCAGATGGACGCCGATCCGCTGAAGAACCCTCACTTCCTGACGCTGTTGAACAATCCAGAGCAGACGCTGATCATTCCTCCGCAGGCGGCGAGGCCGGAGGACCGGATGGACGGCTCCGATTATGAGGGGCGCCGGGTTATCTCCATCGCCAAGGCGGTCACCCAGCGGGTGACTCATGAGATCATCGGCTTCATCCTGATCGATATGGATGACCGGACGGTCGAGAACTTCTGCAATACGACGCTGATCGGGGAGACCGGCTTCTTCTATGTCGTGGATGAACAGGGCAATCCGATCTTCCTTCCCTCCCGTGTGGAGGGCCTCGATCCTGCGGCTCTGACCTTCGCGGCGGATACGGACAAAGGCAGTCGGACGGACCGGTCCGCCGGCGAGCCGCTCTTTTATGTGCATACGCGTTCCGAGATGACGGGATGGAGCATCGTAGGAAGAGCACCGCTGAAGGAAATCATGCGGGATGCGGACGAGATCAAGAGCCTGACCCTGTATTCCGTGCTCTTCAATATCCTGTTCACCGTCTCCCTGTATTTCTTCCTGACGAACCGGCTCATCCGCCCCGTTCAGTACCTCAAGAACAAGATGCGCCAGGCCGCCTCGGGCAACCTGGATGCGAAGGCCCGCAATACCGGCACCGACGAGATCGCGGACCTCGGGCATTCCTTCAATATTATGCTCGGCCAGATCAAGCAGCTGCTGGAGCGCAGCCTGAAGGAGCAGGAGCAGATCAAGAAGGCCGAGCTGCGGACGCTGCAGGCGCAGATCAACCCGCATTTTCTCTACAACACGCTCGAGTCGATCATGTGGATGGCCGAGACCCGCAAGCATGACGAAGTGATCGCCCTCGTGAAGGCGCTCTCGCAGTTCTTCCGCATCACGCTCAGCAAGGGGCGCGACCAGATTCATATCAAGAGCGAGCTCGACCATATCGAGAACTATCTCGTGATCCAGCGCATGCGCTACCGCGACATTCTCGACTATGAAGTCGACCTGCCCGAAGAGCTGAACCCCTACCCCATCGTCAAAATGTCCCTTCAGCCGCTCGTCGAGAACGCCCTGTACCACGGCATCAAGAACAAGCGCGGCCGTGGCCTGATCCGGATCACCGGCGGCTTCACGCCGGACGGCGACATCCGCATCGAGGTACGGGATAACGGCGCGGGCATACCCGGGGCCCGGCTGGCACAGCTGCAGGAGCAGCTCGCCCACGGCCAGAGCGCAGCCGCCCTTGAAGCGGACGCCTCTTCGTCCGGCGGATTCGGGCTGCTCAATGTGCATCAGCGCATCCGTCTGCACTACGGCTCCCCTTACGGCGTCAGCATTGAAAGCGAATACGGCGTCGGATCCTGCATCTCGGTGCGGATTCCAGCCGCTTGGAGGTAAATGACCCGATGAAGAAAGTATTTCTGGTGGATGATGAGATTGTGATCCGGGAAGGGATCCGGGACCGCATCGCCTGGAACGAGGAGGGCTTCGAATACTGCGGCGATGCCCCGGACGGAGAGCTGGCCCTTCCCCTGATCGAAGAGACGAAGCCGGATATTGTCATTACCGACATCAAGATGCCGTTCATGGACGGCCTGGAGCTCAGCCGCATCATCCGCGAACGGTTTCCTTCCATCAAGATCATCATCTTGAGCGGCCATGACGAGTTCGAATATGCCCGCGAGGCCCTGCGGACCGGGGTGACCGAATACTGCCTGAAGCCCGTCTCCTCCGCCGATCTCATCAAGCTGCTGCAGGATGTGAGCGCCCTCATCGACCGGGAGGAGCGGGAGCGCGAAGAGATGGAGCGCCTGAAGCGGCGCGTCAGCGACGGGGTGCGGCACAGCCGGGAGAAGCTGCTCAGCGACCTGTGCAGCGGCCTCGTCACCACCTCGGAGGCGATGCAGACGGCAGCGAAGCTGCAGCTGAATCTCGTCTCGAAGTGCTACGCGGTGGTGCTCAGCGAGCAGGAGTGTATGGCCGATGCCCCGGAGGCCGAAGAGGTCTGCCGCAGGCTCGAGGAGCTGATGCACGGCCGGTTCGGCGAGACCGCCTCCTATCTCTCCTTCAAGCGCAGCAAGAAGGAGACGGTCTGGATTCTCCAGGGCGACAGCGCCGCCCAGCTGCAGGATCTTGGGGAGAAGCTGCTGAAGCCGCTTGCCGAGGAGGCGCACACCGCACTCTCGAGCCGGGTCCGCTTCGGGCTCGGGAGCATCCAGGACCGGCTGCAGGGGCTGTACCCCTCCTTCCAGGAAGCGGAGGAAAGCCTGAAGCGCCAGCTTCTTCCCGGCAGCCCGCAGGGCCCGGGGGGCGATTGGCAGGGAGGCGGCGAAGCGGGAGGCCCGCTACGCTATCTGGACCGGAGCCCGCTGATCCGCTTCCTGAAGCTCGGCTCCCCCGCGGCTGTCCCTTCCTTCGTGCGGGAGTATGCCGCCTGCCTGTCGGAGTGGGACGGCAGCCGTTCCTTCTACTATTACTATCTGCTCCACGATATGACGGCGACCGTCTCCCAGCTTGCCAAGGAAAGCTACCCGGAGCATGAGCGGATCGAAGACATGCTCCAGGCGCTGCAGAGCCAGGTAGGCCTCATCCAGCGGGCGGACGAAGCCTACCGCTACCTTGAAGGCATGATCGGCGCCTTCCTGCAGGTGCGCGACGGCAACGCCGACAAGTACAGCGGGCTGATCCGCCGGGTGAAGGACTATATGCATGCGAACTACGGCCAGTCCGAGCTCTCCCTGCAGCATATCGCCGAGCACGTCCGCATGAGCCCGAGCTACATCTCCTCGGTGTTCAGCAGCGAGACCGGGCAGACGATCACGGAATACCTGACGGGCCTGCGCATCGGCAAAGCGATGGAGCTGCTGCGTTCCACGCATGCCAAGTCCTACGAGATCGCCTATCAGGTAGGCTACCAGGACTCCCACTATTTCTCGAACCTGTTCAAGAAGTCGACCGGCATGACCACCAGGGAATTCCGCCGCAACCAGGCCCAGAGCGGCCATCCGGATGAGGGGGAAGAACGGCATGCCGCTCTCTCGTAAGCTCGGTCTGATCCTGGCGCTGGCCGCCGGCATGACCCTGGTGCTCGTCTCCTGCCGCGGGCTCTGGCCCGGGACCGGCGAATCGCCGCTGCCAGGGACCGGCGAGCCGAAGGTGCAGGCAAGCGAGCCCAAGACCTTCGCCATCCTCTATCCGATGAGCCATCCCTACTTCGAATGGATCACGGAGAGCACCGAGGCGGCGGCCAAGGAGATGGGCGTCAAGCTGCTTGTGAAGGCGCCGGATGAAGCCCACCTCGAGCAGCAGATCCGCATGCTGGAGATGATGATCAAACAGAAGGTCGACGGCATCGCAATCGATCCCGTGGATGCCGAGACCCTGACGCCCTACATCGACAAGGCGGTCGAGGCCGGAATCCCCGTCGTCTGCTTCGACTCGGATGCGCCGGTCAGCCGCCGGCTCGCCTTCATCGGCAGTGACAACACGCAGGCCGGACGGCAGATGGGCGCGGTGATCGACAAGATGCTGAAGGGCCGCGGCATGATCTTCATCGGCACCGGGATGGAGAGCATGCTCAGCCAGCAGCAGCGCCTGCGCGGCCTGCTTGATTACCTGCATGAGCACACGGGCATCCAGGTCCTGGAGATCCGCGCCAACGAAGGCTCCGAGGACCTGGCTGTTGCGCAGCTCGAAGAGATGATCGAGGCGCATCCGCACTTCGATGCCTTCATCGGCCTCGATTCGGTCTCGGGACCGGCATCGATTCTTGTGTGGAAGGCCATGGGCCTGCACCGTACGGCCGCCACCTTCGACCTCACGCCGAAGATCATTGAAGGCATCAAGAACGGGCAGGTATCGGCCGCGCTCTCCCGCCAGGAGCATACGTGGGGACGCCTCATCGTTAGGCGCCTGCTGCAGGCAAGCCAGGGGCTCGCCATCCCTGAATTCGAAGAAACGGGCACCGTCGTCGTCACCCCCGAGAATGTCCGGGATACGGACGGGTGGCGCTAAGCACCGCCTACTACTACGTGCTTTGGAGAAAGCGTCCCTCTCCGGTATCTTGGCGGATACCTGTACGCAGCCTATGCTCCCTATTCGCCGTAATAAAGAACAGCCCAGCCCGTCCGGTTAAGGAACAGGCTGGGCTGCTGCTGCGCCCGCCGCTTCACAGAGCTGCCCGCGCCCCTCTACTGAATCAAGAACGAATCGTTGCGGTGCCACCGCCCGCCTTCGTCCATGCTGCGGTAGTAGAGGACGGCCGAGCGCAGAGCCCCCTTCGCCGCTTCCTCCGCCGAATCGAAGGAGTTGACGACGCCCACCTCCGGGTCGGCTGCGTCCGCTCCCCGGTACGTGTGGCTCAATTCATAGAAAAAATGGCCATTCGCATTCCGGCAGATCCGGATGCCGATCTCCTGCCCGTCCACCCGGGCCTTCAGGCTTTGTACAATCTCATGGACGGATTGTATATCCGCGTGAAGCTCCTCCAACTCCCCTAGATTCAACATGTGGGACCTCCCTGTCACCGGCCTTGCAGCCGGCATTCCTTTTATCCCATAAGGATGCCCAGCGTGCCCTGATTTATCCACTCCCCCCCGCCCCGGCTATCCCGCTCCGCTTCCTTTTCCTCCGCCCACCTAAACCATTTTTTAGCAACATAAAAGCGCCTTGGCACGTATGTAGCTAGAGATGGATCGATTCCACAACTCGTCTAAACGGAGGTTCCTTGATGACATTCCTATCCGGCCTGCTTCACAACCGCCTGCAGAGAGTGATCTGCGTGATCCTGCTCACTGCCGGGCTTACCTGGCTCTATCTCTGGTGGAGAATTCTCGACCATACGGTCAGCGCCTACTTCCAGGCGGGCGGCTTCTGGCTCGGCCTGCTCCTCTTCCTCTCCGGCATGGTACCGGGGAGAGACGGCTCGAGGAAGGCGGGACGCCTCGAATTCATGGCAGGGGCTCTTCTGATGCTCCTGTGGCTGTTCCTGGCTTTCGTCTACGGCATCACCACGGCTGACGACAAGTTCCAGGCGGCCCATGCGGAGGTCCGGGATGCGAAGATGGAGCAGATCGATATCAAGCACATTCCTTCGGTCCCGAAGACCTTCGCCAAGTACAAAGGCGACAAGATGCTCGGCCAGGTGCCGAACTTCAGCTATTACCAGATGGGGGACTACAGCATCCAGAAGATCGACAACGAACTCGTCTGGGTCGCTCCCGTCGAGTACAACGGCTTCTTCAAGTCGCTGAGCGCGAAGACAGTCACCGCGTATGTCAAAATTTCGGCGGAGGACGAGAACGCACCGGCCGAGCTGATGTCCGGCTACGCCATGAAATACGTGCCGAGCGGGTATTTCTCGGGCAATATTTACCGGCACATCCGCGCGGACTATCCTTCGGCCGTGCTGTTCGAAGCCTCCTTCGAGCCCAAGGACGACGGCTCGCCCGTGTATGTCGTTCCTTACGGACATTACGAGAAGTACCGTAACGTGCCGTACGTCGACGGGGTATTCCTCGTAGATCCCGAGTCGGGAACAATCGAACAGTATGGGACGGATCAGGTCCCCGCCTTCGTCGATCAGGTGATTCCGGCATCCATTGCGGATACCTACAATACGTACTTCGGCAAGTATAAGCACGGCTACCTGAACACGCTCTTCGGCAAAAGAGACCTTCACATGCCGACCACCTGGGAAGAAGGCGATGAGGTCGTGGCCGTCTTCGACCAGGAGGGGAACATGTCCTGGTTCACCGATCATACGACGCTTGACGAGACGTCGAAGTCGCTTGTCGGGTACTCGCTCATCAACGCCCGGTCCGGGAAGTTCACGTACTACGGCGGCCAGACGGTCTCCTCCAGCGGCCTGGCCAACGGCAGCGCGGCGATCAACAGCGTCAACAAGACCTTTCTGAAGGACCAGTGGACCGGTGCATCTCCCACGCTGTACAACATTTACGGCGAAGAAACCTGGTTCGTCCCGGTCACCGACGGCAATGGCCTGCTGCGCGAGCTGGCCCTCGTCAATGCGAAGAATCCGCAGATTCTCGCCCATCACAAGAACAAAGCGTCCGCTTTCGCCTCGTACAAGAATCTTCTGGTCTCGTTCGGCTCCGGACAGATGGACCCCACAGGTTCAGCTCAGCAAAAGGAGATCCAGGGCCGCATCGTCCGCGTCTCGTTCGTCTCCGAGGGAGCGGACCTGCGCGTCAAGTGGATGATGGATAATTCGGATAAAGTGTTCGTCGTGCTGGAATCACAGTATCCGTATGCCGGCTTCCTTCAGGCGGGAGACCAGGTCCGGGTGCAGTATGTGGACACGGAAGAGCTGGTCGTTACCGCGAGCAAGGTCACGAACCTGACGGTGAACAAGTAAGCGGCGCTTGATCCCGAGATCTGCGCAGGATGGTTCACAGCGGCGGACATGATCCGCCGCTGCAGGCATGGCGAGAATGGACATTGCTGTGGGTCGGACATATGAATGGCAGACGCGGTGTCCACCTGCTGAGCTGGGAGCCTCATGGCACCAGCGATCGGGCGCCAATGTGTAGAAGTGCCTCAGCAGTCCAGTCCAAGGCGCAAAGTGTATGGGAACGGTCGAAAGCAAAGAAGCGGCCCCGATGATCCGGGTATCGCTTCTTCTCGATATATCCGAAAATAGAACTCGCTTTAAAGCACGAATTGTCCATATAGGGACGACATAGGCGTTTATCCCAGTTGACTTTTTTCCCTTCGGCCCCTGCAGCCCTGGGGAACCCCCGCACTGCAGCGACCCTTGCACAAACAGGACGGCTGATTCCTCAGCCGTCCTGTTTGCCGCTTTGTCTTACTTGCCGGCGTTGTTGTATTGTGCGTTATACTCGTCGATGATCTTCTGACCGCCATCCTTCTTCCACTTGTCGACTGCCGCCTTGAAGCCGGCTTCGTCGATTTTGCCCAAGATGAACTGGTAAGTAGCATCCTTGATGATATCCTGCAGTCTGCTTCCCGTCGAATTGTACGTCGGGGAATCCAGGGCTGCCGTAGGGTCCTGCACCATGAACTTCTCTGCAGCGTTCGACAGGGTGTTTGCTTTCTCGTGAGAAGGCATAGAGAAGAGAGCAGGCTTCACGTTCGTCGTTTCATACAGAGCCAGGTTCAGGTAAGGTCTGACTTCCTTCTCGATCAGCTTCGGATCTTGTACCGGCTGTACTTTGCCGTCCTTCAAGGAGTAGTGCTCGTTCTCAATACCATACTTCAGCAGGTCCGCCACTTCCGGAGAATAGAACTTGTCCATGACCCCGAGAATCCGCTTCAGCTCGTTCTCCGTCTTGATCGCGGATTTAGGGAACACCACTACCGTGCCGTAGCCGGAGAGACCCCAGGAAACATTTTTGCCGTCCACGCCTTTAATTTCATTCGTTACATCGTACATTGCATCCGGTACGTTCTTGACGGTCTTCTCCTGCATCGTCTTGACGTCGCCCATCGTTCCGATATACATGCCCGATTTGCCCGAGTACATCAGGTTCTGCTGGTCCGTCTTGCTCGTTACAGGGAAGTCTTGGTTGATGAGACCTTCCTTATGGAGCTTCTGGAAGAACTTCATCGTGTCGAGGTAGCCCTTCGTCTCGAATTCAGGCACGAGCTTGCCGTCGACCACACCCCAGTTGTTCGGTGTTCCGAAATACATGGAGACGGTTTTGAACGCACCATATACAAGATCGTTACGGTCGGACAGAGGGATGGTGTTTCCTTTGCCTGCTGCGTCCGTTTCTTTGAACTTCTTCAGCATGTTGTAGATATCATCTGCGGTCTGAGGTGCTGCCAGGCCGAGCTTGTCCGCCCAGTCTTTACGATAAATAATACCGGTACGCGAAGGTTGGCGCTCCTGATACAGCGTGTAGATCTTGCCGGCGACCGCCGTATTCTTCAGCGTCTCCTGGTTCAGGCTTTTCAGGTTCGGATAATCCTTCAGCAGCGGACCGATCTCCCAGAACTGGCCGTCCTTCATGGCGTCTCTCATCAGAATGAAGGAAGCCTGGTTCTTCAAATAAACCACCTGAGGCAGTGTGCCCGTGGCGAAGGAAGCCTGGAACTTCTCATCGTAGGAACCGTCCGGAATCCACGAGATTTCGAGCTGGGAGTTCGTCTTCTCCTCAATCAGCTTTTCGAGCTTATCCGAAGGAACCTCCGGTGTCTGCAGGTTCGCCATCATCGTAATCTTAACCGGACCCGTATCGGCTGCCGCATCGCCTGCCGCGGCGCCCCCGTCCGTTTTATTCGCGCAGCCGGCGAATACCGAAGCTGCTAACGTAAGCGCACAGAATGCACTGATTTGTTTGAAACGCTGTGTCTTCATTCTCTCTCTTCCTCCCTATGAGCTTCCTGTCTGAGCGTTGGCCTTGCGTCTCTCTGCCTCTTATAGTAAACCCTTTGCGGAATTACATCCATAATCTCTGGATTATATCTTGCCCTGAACCCCGCACGGGGCGCGGCTTGGCCCTCCAACCTGAGACAATGATTATCCCCGTCAAAGTTCGACAAAAAGAATCGCTGAACCGCACGTAATCGACCGGCCAGGACGGTGCGCACTTCATCCCCAAGGCACGTATTCGCCGTATGACCGCTTAGGCAAGGCAAAAAGCCGCCTGCTAAGTTACCACTTAACGCGGCTTCCTTACTCGACAGGCTTCCCCGACGAAGGCGGATTTGGCAGCGCGGACCTCGCTTCGGTGTACTGTCCCTGCCTGGCCAAGTACCTTATCCGATACCACAATTCTTGCGGATTGCTGCGGAGCAGTACGCAATCACAAATGAGTGACAGCGACAAAGGCCGCTCCACGGATTCCCAAGGTTATCCCCGGCACACTTCCCGGCGCAGCTCCGTCGGAAGTCGGATGTCCTCCGGGCAGTCCAGGTATAACCCTGCTTGGCGGCGCCGAAGATAAGAGGATACATTACTTCGTCCCGCCGGTTGCATCAGCATTCATACCGGCTAAGTCAGCGCGGCCCGCTCCGGGACCAGCCGGTCATTCCGCGCTTGCTTAATCCAGCAGGCCGGCGGCCTCTCCCGCTGCTCGACCGTCTCTTTTTTTCGTCCGGTCGAGCCTCCGCTCCGGTTAGAGGTCAGCCGCGGTTCCGTGCACTTTAGGGGCCTTTGGATTCCACAGCCCTGTCCCCTCCCCCGGCTCGGAGCGCGGTCCAGAGCCTCATCTGATCTAATGATTATCGGTGGAATCCGCCCGGCCGCCCGCGGGTACATCCGCCTGCCTGTTTCCAATGGGACGGTCCCTGCATATCCTGTTAACGTAAGGCCGCAGGATTGCGCATCCAGGGGGTGAAAAAAATGAAACCTCAGGAGTTCTTCAGCCTGCTCGGTCCGGCCGCCGCGGCGGAGCAGATCGAGCACGGTGTATTGGCCTCGATCACCCTGGCCCAAGCCGCTCTCGAAAGCGGCTATGGCGCCTACGCCGAAGGGAACAACCTGTTCGGGATCAAAGCCAAGGGCTCTGCGAACAGCGCCAACCAGACGACCCGCGAGTACATTAACGGGGATGGCGGCAGATCGTCGACAGCTTCCGCGTCTACGGCAGCTGGGCGGAGAGCATCCGGGACCACAGCGAATTTCTGCTGAAGAATCCGACCTATACGAGAGCCGGCGTATTCACCCGATCGCGGGCGCTGGATTACAAGGGGACCGCAAGGGCGCTTCAGAGCGCAGGATACGCGACGGACCCGGGGTACGCGAACAAGCTCATTTCGATCATCGAAAAATACAAGCTGCAGGAGTGGGATCTGCAGGCAGCGGAGGAAGGGGGATGGATACCGATGAGACTGCAGCACGAGTGGCAGTGGAAGCAGCTCGGGGATGCCCTGCAGGGGCTGCTCGACCAGGGCGTCATCACCGACCCGTCCTGGCCCAAAAAAGCTTACGGCAAGCAGCTTACCTTGACGGAGCTTACCTGGCTCAACGCCGTCATCCTGGCACGCCAGAGCGGAGTAAAGGTGTAAGCGGGCGCTGCGTGATCAGCTGCAGGGAGACGGCGGACGGGCTTCTGTCCGCGCGCCGGTCGGCCGCTGAGCTACACGCAATAAATTGTTATATTCCACGAAAGAAAGCCTGCCGTCCCGGAAGGGCCGGCAGACTTTTTGGGTGTTCGAGCGGCATGCCCGTCGCACGCAGAGGCTACTTCATGAATCTGCGCATGAGCTTCAACCCGTTCTTCGCCGAAGGGTAGCGGAAGGCGATATCGAACAAGGTTGTCTGCTTCAGCACGCTTTTGAAATGGGAGAACGCCTTGAAGCTGCTCTCCCCGTGATAGCTGCCCATCCCGCTCTCCCCCACCCCGCCGAAGGGAAGATAAGGCGTCGCGATGTGCATCAGGGTGTCGTTGATGCAGCCTCCGCCGAAGGAGACCTTCTCCACGACCTCGCGCTGCACGCCGGCATCCTCCGTGAAGAGATACAGGGCCAGCGGCTTCGGCTTCGCATTCACCGCCGCAATCGTCTCCCCGATCTCCCGGTAAGTCAGCACCGGAAGGATCGGGCCGAAGATCTCCTCCTGCATCACCGGCGCTTCCGGACTGACGCCATCCAGCGCAGTCGGCGCGATGCGCAGCGCCTCGTCGTCCGACTGTCCGCCGAAGACCGACCGGCCGTCGCCGAGGAAGCGCACGAGCCGGTCATAGTGCCGGCGGGACACGATCCGTCCGTAGTCCGGATTGCGCACGGGCTCCCGGCCGTAGAACTCCTCCACCGCCGCCTGCAGGTGCCGGAGCAGTTCATCCTTGACCTCCTCATGGACGAGCAGGTAGTCCGGGGCGATGCAGGTCTGGCCGCTGTTGGCGAATTTGCCGAAGGCGATCCGCTTCGCGGCCAGCTCCAGCTTCGCGTCGCGGTGCACGATGCACGGGCTTTTGCCCCCGAGCTCCAGGGTGACGGGGATCAGCCGCTTCGCTGCCGCCTCCATCACAATCCGGCCGACCGGTACGCTGCCCGTGAAGAAGATGTAATCGAACGGCTGCCGCAGCAGCTCCGTCGTCTCCTCCACGCCGCCTTCAATGACCGCGACCACCTCCGGAGCGAAGGTATCAGCCACGAGGCGGGCGAGCAGAGCCGAGACGGTCGGCGTCAGCTCGGAGGGCTTGAGCACGGCCGTATTGCCAGCGGCTATCGCACAGACGAGCGGCGAGAGCGCCAGCTGGAACGGGTAGTTCCAAGGGGCGATGATGAGCGCTGTGCCGTAAGGCTCGGGGATGATAACGCCGCGGGAGCCGATGTGCGTCGGAGCTGTCTTCACCTTCCTCGGCTTCGCCCAGCCCTTCATCCGCTTGCTCACGAAGCGAATCTCCTCGAGCAGAAAGCCGATCTCCGTCGAATAGGCCTCGAGCTCCGACTTGCCGAGGTCCGCCCTCAGTGCGGCGATGATCTCGGCCTCATACCGCTTCACCGCCTGCCGCAGTGCCTCAAGATGGGCCTGCCGTACGGCCAGGGGCCGGGTTTCGCCCCGGTTGAAATGTTCCTTCTGCTTTATGATAACGGAATGAATCCGGTCCAGGTCCATCCTTCCCACCTCGCTGTATCTTAGCTATCCCCCATACCTTATCCCAAGGCTTCTCCGCCGTCAAATCAGCCCGGACTCTTCGGCTTCTACCTCCGCGCAGAAACTCACACTCTTACAATTCCCCACCACCCAATCCACATATTCCCTGAATTTTGGAGGAAAAACACTGATTTTTGTACATACCTCGAAGCGGTTTTCCATTACAGTAGATTCCATGGGACCGCCCTAATCAGAGTTTAACCCAAAAAGGAGGGATTGCCGCGCAACCTCCTTGCAGGCGCTTACATCTTAGGATGAAGCCGCCTTCTTCGCCTATTTATTCATGTTCAAACAAAGGAGTCATTGATGTCCGCCATGTTCAACCGAACCAAACCGGCCCTGCTTCCTCAGGCCCAATATGTAAAATAGCCCCTGCTCCCACCCATTTGAATCCGAAAGAGGTGCTCCAGTCCATGTACAAGCTTATGAGCAGCAAAATCTTCAAAACCGTCTCCGCCGTCCTGCTCGGCGCGGCCCTCGGAGCCGGCAGCCTGCCTGCCGGTGTCCCTTCCGTGCAGGCAGCCGACACGTCCCTCTCGGCCAGAAACCAGCTGCTGCTCGACTGCGGGCCTGGACCGGCCGCGCCGGGTTACGTCCGGCTCCTGCCCTCCACGCTCTACAAGGCCTCGCCCGGCTACGGCTTCCTGAACCCGAAGCTCGTGACCGGCGCTGACCGCGGCACTCCGGATGCGCTGCGCGGCGACTTCTGCGTGCCGAAGAGCCCGCTGCGTGCCGACTTGCCGAACGGCGAGTACCAGGTGACGGTCCTCTCGGGCGACAGTGCCGAAGCTTCGTCCACCGCCGTCACGGCCGAGGCTTCCATCACGGCCGACTTCACCGCCGCCGCCGGCCAGTTCGACCAGAAGACGCTGACGGTCCCGGTCACGGACCGCAGACTCGATCTTGAATTCGGCGGCACGGCGCCGCGGATCAACGCGATCGAGATCTCCCGCGTGCACAAGTTCGACTTCGGTCCGGGGGCGGTCGAGCCGGGCTACACGCCGGTCAGGCAGACCACCTCTTACAGCGCTTCGACAGGCTACGGCTTCTCTGATGTGACGAAGGTGACCTATGGCGCAGACCGCGGGGCTCCGGATGCCCTCCGCGGCGACTACCTCGGTGCGAGCGGCGCCTCGTTCCTCCTCGACCTGCCGAACGGGGACTACGAAGTCAGCCTGATCTCCGGCGACCAGACGGAAGCGAACCTCGTGGACATCAAGGCCGAAGGAATCTACAGAGCCCGGGCACTGGCCGCCGCTGCCGGCGAATTCAGCACCGCCACCTTCAACGTAGCCGTGATCGACGGCCAGCTCAGCATCGAAGTGCTCGGCGCCGTACCGCGCCTGAACTCCCTTGTCGTCAAAAAGCGGCCGAACCGCGTGAAGGGCGACAAGCCGACGGCTTACCTGGCCGGCGATTCGACCGTGCAAACCTACAATTCGCGTTTTTACCCGCAAGCCGGCTGGGGCCAGAAGATCGGTGACTACTTCACCGACGGTGTGATCTTCGCCAACCGCGCGATCGGCGGGCGCAGCTCCCGCAGCTTCGTGAACGACGGCCGTCTCGACACGATCCTGAACGAGATCCGGCCGGGCGACTACCTGTTCGTCCAGTTCGGCCATAACGATGCATCGTCCAATCCGGAGCGCTATGCGGCTCCTTATACAACGTACAAAGAGTATCTCAAAATGTACCTTGACGGTGCCAAGCAGCGCGGAGCGACACCGGTGCTCGTCACGCCGGTGGGCCGCCGCAGCTGGGATGCGAACGGCCTGTTCAAGAACGACTTCCCGGACCACTACGCCGCCATGAAGCAGGTAGCCGAAGAGCAGAACGTGCAGCTGCTTGACCTCAACGCGCGCAGCATCGCCTTCTACAACACGGTGGGCATCGAGGAGACGAAGGCTCTCTTCCTGTGGCTGGAGCCGGGCGTGTATCCGAACTTCCCGAACGGTGTGCAGGATAACACGCACTTCAAGGAAGAAGGCGCCGTGCAGATCGCCCGCCTTGTGACCGAAGGCATCCGTGATCTGCAGCTGGGGATTGCTGCGTTTATCAAGTAAACGCTCGGGCGCTCGGGTCTATCTTTTTGCGCTCCAACGCTCGGGTCTATCTTTTTTGCGCTCCGTTGTGCTTCGCACAAAGGTCGCTATCAAAAAGATAGATCCTCGCTGGTAGGGGAAGTACGAAGAGCTAATGGCCTCCTTTTTACGCTCCCTTGTACTTCGCACAAAGGTCGCTGCCAAAAAGATAGGCCCTCGCTTCCCGCTTCTACTAAACTTGCATATGCGGATGTAACCAGGGGCGCTCCCAAACCGGGAGCGTCCTTTAAGCTGCCCGCGGCGGGTTCCAGTGGGCCCCTGAGGCCCTACGGATGGAGGGACGTTATTGAAGTGCCAAATCTGCAACCTTGTGTTAAGCCCGAGCGTCCGTTACGTATCTTTCACCCAAAGGGGGCGTGGACAAGTAATTATGGCGCTGAAACGAAACAAACGCCTGCTTGCTCTCTTTGGCATCGGAGATCCTGCCGCTAAGGCCGTCGCTGTTTATGGTGACCGCTGCTACCGGCGTACCGAACAGGGCGCCTTGGTGATCGGGTATATCGATAAGCAAAACCACACCACGCTTGAGTTTTGGCTCGACGGCGCTACGGTTTCCAGGATCCGTCCGGATTCGGACGAACTGAAATAACTTTGTGATGTTTTGCATCGGATAAATTCAAAAGCAGCATGGTTACGGGGGTTATCCGATGAAAAACATCATATCCGTTGATAAATGCGCCAAAAAAGCCAGGCGATGCCTAAGAAGTGATATGAAACATCAGATAACCGGGGGAAAACAGGGGCTTAGACTTATATATGATGTTTTGTATCGCATACAGTTTGTCTAAGACCGAAGGAAAGCCGGGATTCCAGGATCAGATCGCCTTAGAGCTTGGCTTGGAGTGTATAACCGATACACGCATCCTTTTGTACGAAGGAGCTTGCGGGTGCCCACCTAAGACACAGAACCAACCACTTAACAACCAAGTCCAAATCCCCATCCGGTTCCAGCACCGCAGTCTGCCGCAGGGAAATACGACCAGCGCCACAAAAAAAGGACCGCAGCCTCCGCTGCAGTCCCTTTTACCGTACAACCAACCTATGCTGAAGCGTCACAGCTTCTTCTTTTTTAGAAATCCAGTGCCTTCAGCACATCCTCCGCCGAAGCGGCATCCGTCAGCGTCTGACGGAACGACTCATGGATGAGCTTGCGCGCCAGCGTCGTCAGAATCTTGAGGTGCTCCTGCCCCGCCTGCTCGACCGGCACGCCGATCAGGAAGGCCATCGTCACCGGCTGGCCGTCCATCGACGCCCACTCCACCGGCTCCGCGAACTTCGCGAAGGCCAGGGCCGCCGACTTCACGCCGGACGACTTGCCGTGCGGGATCGCCACGCCGAAGCCGATGCCTGTCGACGAGCTGCCCTCGCGGATCAGCACGTCCTTCACATACTGGTCCTGGTCGCTGAGGAAGCCGGCGTTACCGACCAGAGCGGCCATCTTGGCGATCGCTTCTTCCTTCGTTGCTGCCGTCATGTTCAGCTCAATCGTTTCGGTACGCAGAATGCTTGCAATATTCATCTCTATTCTCTCCTTAAGCAGCCCTTAGGCTGTGGTTTTGTTGGTTTTGAGCAGATTCACCGTGATGGCGGTAACCACCATGCCCGCTGCAATCGCGAGGGCGTAGAACAATACATGCTCTACAGCGTGCGGGATCGCCATAACGAAAATCCCGCCGTGCGGTGCCTTGAGCGTGACGTTAAAGGCCATCGACAGCGCCCCGGTAACCGCCGATCCGGCCACGATGCTTGGAATGACGCGCAGCGGGTCGGCTGCGGCGAACGGAATGGCCCCTTCGGTAATGAACGAGATCCCCAGGATGGAAGCCGCCTTGCCCGCTTCGCGCTCTTCCTTCGTGTACTTCTTCGGTGCCAGCATCGTTGCGAGCCACAGCCCCAGCGGAGCCGTCATGCCGGCGGCCATTACCGCAGCCATCGGAGCATATACGGAGCTGCCGAGCAGCCCGATCGCGAAGGTGTACGCGGATTTGTTCACCGGGCCGCCCATATCGAACGCCATCATGGCGCCGAGGATCAGGCCGAGCAGAATCGCATTGGTCGAGCCCATGCCCGTAAGCCAGGCCGTCAGGCCGTCCATGACCGCCTTCAGCGGGCTGCCGATGACGTAGACCATGAGCAGGCCGACGGTCAGCGTGGAGAGCAGCGGGATGAGCAGGATCGGCTTCAGGCCTTCGAAGTTCTTCGGCAGCTTGAGGTACTGCTTCAATCCCTGCGCGATATAGCCGGCCAGGAAGCCGGAGATGATGCCGCCGAGGAAGCCTGCGCCAAGCTGCGAAGCCAGCATGCCGCCGACAAGACCCGGCGCCAGGCCGACCCGGTCGGCGATCGAGAATGCGATGAAGCCCGAGAGAATCGGAACCATGAGGGCGAAGGCCGCTCCACCGCCGATGTTCATGAGGGCGGCTGCCAGGGTGCCTTCCTGCTTGAAGGCCTCGATGCCGAAGACGAACGACAGCGCGATGATCAGACCGCCGGCTACCACGAGCGGCAGCATGTTCGAGACGCCGGTCATCAGGTGCTTATACAGGCCGGAGCGCTGCTTGCTCCGCTCTTGCTTCGCCTGTTCCACCTGGGCGATGGCATCGGCTGCGGAGGCCTGCCTAGCTTCCTTGGCCAGCGCCTGATCGAGCAGCCCGTTCGGGTTCTTGATCGCTTCAGCCACCGCCACCTTCACGATGTTCTTGCCGGCGAAGCGGGCTTCCTGCACATCCGTATCGGCCGCAATAATGACCGCATGCGCCTCGCGGATCTCCTCGTCCGTAAGGCCGTCCTCGATCCCCATCGCTCCGCGCTTCTCCACCTTAAGCGGAATCCCGCGGGCTCCTGCCGCCTGCTCCAGCGCTTCTGCCGACATATACGTATGAGCGATCCCCGTAGGACACGCCGTGACGGCCAATATCTTTTTCTCCATGGTGAATTCCTCCAGTTCCAATGTAGCCTTACAGTGGATGCACTCCGATTGAATGTACCTCGACCCGGTGAACATGCTCCTGCACTTCGGCGAGCGTGCACAGCTGGGTGCCTTCCTTCGAAGCGGTCAAGGTGCCGGCCGCAGCCGTCCAAGCCGCTATATCGCGCAGTCCCTTGCCCTGCAGCAGGCAGTGCACCAGGCAGGCGACCATGGAATCCCCGGCGCCCACCGTGCTTTTGACGGTGATCTCAAAAGGATTCACCCGGTACGCTTCCTCCCCGCTGACGGCAATGGAGCCCGCTTCGCCCATTGATACGATGACGATCGACACGCCCTGTCCCAGCAGCTCCCTGGCCGCCTCGACGATCTCCTCATCCGAAGCCAAGGTCCGGCCGAGCAGCCGCTCCAGCTCGTGAATGTTCGGCTTGACCGCGAACGGAACCGCTTGCAGCCCTTCCCTAAGCGCTTCACCGTCCGCATCCAGCACCGTCTTCACTCCGTGCTCCCGGGCAATTCCGGCGAGCCGGGCATAGATCGTATCCGGCACGCCAGGCGGGATGCTTCCGCCCAGGATCAGGTACGAGACATCCTCCAGCAGCAGGGTAAAATCCCGGATGAAAGCCGCCAGCTCCGCCTCCGTCACTACCGCTCCCGCTTCGTTGATCTCCGTCGTCAGCTCCTTCGAGGAGTCGACGATCTTCAGGTTCGTCCGCGTCCGGCCCTGCACCGGGGTGAAGCTCGCCGCAATGCCGTCCCGCTTCAGGTAGCCCATCAGCGCCTCGCCTTCGGCTCCTCCGCTCCAGCCGGCCGCAGTAACTCCGACGCCGAACTCGTGCAGCAGGCGGGCTACGTTAATCCCTTTGCCCCCGGGATCCAGCCGCACCTCCGACGTCCGGTTCAGCGAACCGACCCGCAGCTCGGGCAGCACAATCGTCTTGTCAATCGACGGATTCAGCGTTACCGTCAGTACTTCCGATTTGGTCATGGTTTAATCATTCCTATCCGTATCTACCGTCACTACCGTAATGCCGCGGCTGCGAAGGCTTTTGATATCATTCTCGGGGATGCCCGCGTCCGTGATGCACGTGTGGATCTGCTCCAGCTCCCCAAACTTGGCAAAATGCGTCCGTCCGAACTTCGACGAATCCGTAACCAGCACCACTTCCTGTGCGCAGGAGATCATCCTGCGCTTGATCGCCGCTTCGGCCATCGTCGGCGTCGTCAATCCCTGCACGGGGTCCACCCCGTTGGTGGCGATAAAGCACTTATCCACCCGTATCAGGCCGAGGCTCTGCTCGGTGAACATCCCGACCATGGACTGCGTCTGAGCCCGGAACGTTCCGCCCAGGAAGATCAGCTCGATCCCCGGGTGGTGGTCCAGATGCTGGGGAGAGATGACGGCATTGGTGACGACCGTCAGCTGTCGAAACGCTTTCAATTCCTGCAAAATATAGAACGTCGTCGTTCCCGAGTCGAGCAGCACCGTGTCTCCCTCGCGGATCCACTCGACCGCCTTGCGGGCGATGGCCTGCTTCTCCCGCTGGTACTGCACTTCCTTCTCACGGAAGCTCGGCTCGAGATTCACCCCGTTCTTCACGGCGATCTTGTTCGACACCGCGCCGCCATGGGTCCGCTTCAGCAGCCCGGCCTCTTCGAGCTCACGCAAATCCCGGCGGACCGTGGATTCGGACACCTCGAGGCTCTGGCTCAGCTCGACCACATCGACCCGTTCCTCGCGTTCGAGCCGTTCCATGATCTTCGTCTTTCTCTCTTCTCCGAACACGGAATCCTTCACCCTCCATCGGTAATGCGCATGATTTTGACCTAACCTTGCTCTAACCTGATTATATCTGCTCATTTATGATTATCTTTGCTTGAATTTGATTATATACCTTTTGAAATCGTTGTCAACAGTCAATTTCATTCATATTCAATCAGAGTTGGTCATCAACAACCTTCTATATCCTATTTTCCCCGTATCATCGCGCATTTTTCCAGGTTCCACCGCTCGCCAACCAGTATATTTAAATAAAAAAAGCCATCCGGCGGGTCATCAGATATCTGTAAGAGGGCTTGAGATATTGGCGTATTCTAAGTTAAGTATGACGCGGACTCGCGATCGGCTGCCCTGCCAAAAGCAAAAAACGCTCCCCGGATCATGGGAGAGCGTTCTTATTGCTCTTTCTTTCGTTCCGACAAGATGAGGTACCCAGGCCGGTAAGGAGCAAAATAACACGGATAATACCGGGCACCCAACCGACCGCTTCCCGGCCCCCCGGCGCTTACAAATGCGAACCGCCGGTGGCGTCGATCATCTGGGCCGTCACCCAGCGGCTGTCGTCCGAGGCCAGGAAGCCCGCGATATCGGCGATGTCGCCCGGCTGGCCCACCCGGCCCAGAGCGGACATCTCCGAAGCGAACTTCCAGGCCTGCGGCTCATGCAGCCAGGCGGCATTCATCTCGGTGTCGACGATCCCCGGCAGGATCGCGTTGACCGTGATGCCTCGCGGACCGAGCTCCTTGGCGAGCGTCAGCGTCAGCGTATTCAGCGCTCCCTTGGTCATGTTGTAGGCTGCAAGGTCCGGATAGGCAATCCGGGTCACGCCCGAGGAGATGTTGATGATGCGCCCGCCGTCCCTCATTCTCGGCAGCGCCCCCTGGATCAGGAAGAACGGGGCTTTGACATTCACCGTCATCAGCTCATCGAACATGGCCTCCGTCGTCTCTCCGATCTTCCCGCGGGTTCCAATCCCCGCATTGTTGACCAGGATATCGAATCTGGCTTCACCCGTGAGCTCTGTGAGCTTCGCATCCAGCTGCCCCCACATGGCTTCGATGCTCTCCAGGCTCCCGAGATCCGCCCCCACGGGGAAGGCCGTACCTCCTTCCGCCTGAATGCGGGCAGCAGCTTCCTCCGCCGCATCCCTCCGGCTGCCATAGTGGATGGCCACGACAGCCCCATCCCGGGCCAGCCGCTCCGCGATGCCTCTTCCAATCCCTCGGCTCGCACCAGTCACCAGGGCCGCCTTGCCATTCAATCTGCCTGTATTCATCTTCGATCTCCTCCTTGGGTTCTTATTCCGCCTTAGTCCGTCTTTAGTCCGTCTTTAGTCCGTCTTTAGTCCGTCTCAGTCCGTCTTTGAACCGTTCGGTACCACGGGGATCAGCAGCTCCGCGTGACGCAGCGCTCCGGGATCCTCCCCTTCCGCTGCAGGGTAGAACAGCTCCCGCTGGGGAGGCTCATCCGCAAATGCGGTAGCCGTTCCTCTCGATCCACTGGGCGAGCTGGGAGGAGGCCCGGCAGACACCCCGGGGGTCGCAGCGGTGCAGGAACGAGGCGACGAGCGGCATCTCCGGCAGCCTCGTCACGCGGAAGCGGCCGTCGTCCCGGATCGGTCTCCCCAGCAGAACGCCGACTTCGATATCCACCCGGCCGTCCGGCAGGCCGCAGTCATGCCACTGCACCACCAGCGGGCCGGGGGCCATGCCCTGCCCCTGCACATGCCGCTGCGCCTCCGCAGCCAGCTGGCCGAGATGCGACCTTGGCACCTGAGCCCGCAGGGTGGCGGCCAGCTCCGCGTCAATGCGCTTCACGACCGGCTCGCTGACCGGCGCCTTCCCTTCCTCGAGGCGGATCTGCTGCACCCGCGCTTCAATCCGCGCCAGCCGGGCCTGCTCCTCGAGCACCTTCTGCTGCAGCTCCGCCTGCTTCAGGCGCAGCATGCCGTTGATCTCCTCGCACGATACCTCTTCGAGAATGGGACCGATCTGCTCGAGCGTAAAGCCGAGATCCTTGAACGCCAGGATCCGGTGCAGCCGGTACAGCTGGTCGGCCGTATAATAGCGGTAGCCTGAATCCCCGTCCGTATGGGCGGGCCTCAGCAGTCCGATCTGGTCGTAATACCTCAGCGTCTTCACCGATACCCGGCTGAGCTTTGAGAAATCACTGATTTTGAACATGCGCGCACATCCTTTCCTTTTTCCTCTCCTTCACCGGTTGATCGAGGCCTCTGAACCGACTATATACCTTCCCCTATAGGGGAGAGTCAAGAGGGATTTTCCTCTTTTTCCAATTACAACAGGCGCAGGCACAGCAAAAAGCCCGACCTGCTCGATCGGGCATCTTCTCATCTTTATGAAACGTCCTGCCGCCCGATGTCGGAATCGGGGTTGAACTGCAGTACACCCCACAAATTCCCTTCCGGGTCATAAAACTTGAGCACCCAGGCGAAACCGTCATTGCGGTACAGCTGCATCCGCGTGCCCGATTCCTTCAAGCGGTCATGAAGCTCATGAATTCGCTCCGTCCGGTATAACAGCACCGGAAAATCCGTACCGTTCACCGTATAATGCGCATAGGTCGCCTCATCATCGGTCTGCCACAACATGAGGACCGGCCCCTCTGGCAGGGTCAGGAAGGCGGTCCTCCCGCCGTCACGGTTCGCCAGCCGAAAGCCCAGCTCTTCGGTATACCACTTGATCGCCCGGTCCATCTCCCGCACGGGAATCTGCATATGCTCCAGCGAAGTAAGCAAGCTCCCATTCTCCTCTCTCCCCTTAGAACCACACTCCTATATTTTACCAAAAGGAGGAGCCAGGAGGGAACCCCTTCCTGCGTTCGGCCGTCACCGGGCTGAAGACGCCTTCCTGTAGGCTTCCTCATATTCCCGGATCATCTGCTCGCCGCCCGCCTTCAGCCAGGCCTGCACCTCCGCCTGCCAGCCCGCCTCGTCAATCCGGCCCATGATGAACTTCGTCTGTGCGTCCCCGATGCGCTCCTCGAGCTCCCGGCCCCGCTCCGTGTAGGTGCGGGATTCGAGCCCCGCCGCCGGGTTGCGCACCGCCGAAGCGAGGCTTTCCTTCGGGATTCGCTTGCCCTTCTCCCCAAGAGGCGTGTCCTTGAGCGGAACGCCTTTGTAGCCCTCCAGGTTGAAAAAGGTATCGCGGTAAGGCTTCACTTCCTTCTGGAACAGCTCGAAGTCCTTATACTCCGCCGCCCCGCCTTCCGTGCGGACGAAGTGCCGCCCCTCGAGCCCCCTCAGCTGCAGCGTCGCCATCTCCTCATCGAGCATCTTGTCGATGAAGCCCAGAATCTTCTTCAGCTCCTCCTCGCTCTTGACGGAGGACTTGGGGAACACGTAGAAGCCGTTGTTGCCCGGCTCCGCTGTAGCACGGACACCGGATGGGCCGGTCATCGGGGCGAGATCGTACTCGCCCTTGATGCCCGAGCCGGTAAGCCGGTCCTGCATGCCCTTGGCGTTCTGGGCTACGCCGACGCGCAGTCCCCCGCGGCCGGTGTCATACTGCTTCTCGGCCTCGTCGTCATCAAGCACAGCGAAGTCACGGTTCACGAGCTTCTCCTCATACAGACGCCGCAGCAGGCGCAGCACATCCAGATAAGGCTCGGTCATGAACTCCGGGGTGAATTGGCCCTGCTCATCCACCCCCCACTTGTTCGGCGCGCCGAGGGATACCGCAATCCGCGTAGTGGTGGCCGCGGAACCGTCATTGTATTTTTTGCCGAGAATGAGACCGTAGGTATCGTCCCTGCCGTTGCCGTCCGGGTCCCCCAGCGCCATGGCCCGGCAGACCTCATACCACTGCTCCGCGGTCACGGGCAGGTTCATCCCGAGCTTCTCCAGCCAGTCCTTCCGGTACACGACCGCGGAACGGGCGATGTCCCGGAACAGCGGAACGCCGTACAGCTTGCCATCCACCCGGATGTTATCGTAATACTGCGGGCTGAGCGCCGACAGGTTAGGGTAGGAGGGCAGATACGGCCCGATCTCCCAGAACAGGCCCGACTGAATCGCTCTTGCGGACGGCGGCGTCGACTTCAGGCGCAGCATCATCGGCAGCTTGCCCGAAGCGATCAGCACGCTCACCTTGTCGTCATAAGCGGCGCTGGGGATCCACTGGATATCCAGCTGCGTGCCCGTATACGCCTCGATCGCACGCTCCACGTCATTGCCGTCCGCCAGCGCGTCTCCCACCTGGGCCGCCGCGATCGTGATCGGGAAGCGGTCCGCCGTCCCGCTCTCCGTAGCGCTCCCCCGCTCTTCACCGCTGCAGCCGGCGAGCAGCATCGTGCAGCAGGCCGTCAGGCCGGCCGCCCATCGTTGTCCTGCACCCATCCGCATTCCTCCTCCGCTGACTTTCTTAAGGGCATGACTTCCGCTCCTCACTTGCCGCTGCACTGCTCCCTGTATTTGCCCGGAGTCATGCCGACCACCTTGCGGAATACCCGGATGAAGGCCGAGGTGTTCGTGTAGCGCAGCTTGTCCGCAATATCCGAGATGCGGATATTCGATTCCTCGAGCATCTGCTTGGCCACCTTCATCCGGTACTCCATCAGGTACTCGCTGAAGTTGACGCCGGTCTCCTTTTTGAATACGCGGCTAAGGTACACCGGGTGGAAATTCAGGGCCGCCGCGCACGAATCGAGCGACAGGTCCTCATCGTACTGCTCCTGGATCATGCGGAGCATCCGTCCCGCAATGTCCGTATGCTGCGAATCCGCCTGCCGGTTCAGGTGGGACGAGACCGGTCCCAGGAGATCATTCGTAAACCAGGATTTGAGCTGCTCGAGAGTATACAGCTTCAGGAACACCTCCATCGACGCTCTCGGACCGCAGATGTTCTCCACGGTACCGCCCTGCTCCTGCACCAGACCGTAGACCTTCGCCACGAGCTGGATCATCACTGCGGCATATTCCCCGAAGCCGATCTCCTTGTCCGCCACCGAGGCCATATACTCTTCGAACAGCTCTGGAACCCGGTCGGGATTCATCTTGAGGGCATGCACAATCTGATCCTCCAGCAGCCGGAGGTGGTGCGAGCCGGCCGCGCTGAGTCCCCCGCCCGTGCCGGTATCCCCATAATGCACCACAATGTCGCTACCGAGACTGAGCCGGCTCCGGAGCGCATAGAGAGACTCGGAATACGCCTCCACCGCCTCGCCGATCCGCTCGAACGGCCGGGACACCCCGATGCTCACCTTCAGCCCCAGATATTCATAGACCTTCGTACGGATCTCCTCGGCTATCGCATGAACCTGATTCTTCAGCTCCTGCGCGTCCTCCCGGTCGCTCGCGAACAGCGTTACCTGAGAGGATTCAAGGACGATCGGACTGAACCGCACCGGCTCCGGCAGCAGCTCGCCCACCATGTTATTGATGGCGAACAGGAGCAGGTCCTGATCCTCCTCCCGGTACCGCGTGTCCCGGAGCGAATCGATCTGCAGCGTCAGTACGGTAAGATGCTTCCAGCTTCTCGGGAACCCGTACTTCTCGGCCTGATAATGGTAATCCTTCTCACTGGCCTGTCCGGTAAAGAGCTTCAGCACATACAGCTCCTTCAGTTGTCCGGCATGCTTCGACAGCTGGTCCCGCAGCTCCCTGCCGGTCAGCGACAAATCCCTCAGCCGGCCTTCGATGTAGGTGAACTCGTCGAGCGCGGCCGCCGCCTCCCCTTCGCCGCCCATCGCCCGGGTGGCGTCGAACAGCCTGCGGATCGGCATATACATGCGCCGACTTCCGAAGAAGGCCAGCACCGCGACGAGTCCGGCTATCGACAGGCAGACCAGCCCCGTGATCATCGCAATCTTGCGGGAGGCCGCGCCCATCTCCTTCATCGATACGACCGACGTATAGATCCAGTTATTGTAAAGCGACTTGCGGAAGGACACGCCGAGCTCTTCGCCCTTCTCGTCCTCCATCCGGAAGAAGCCCTCTTCCGCCCCGCTCGCCAGCACCTGCTGGACAATCAGCGGATTGCGTCCCGCAGCCCCTTCGGGCACGCGGCCCACCACCACCTCGGCACGGCCCGGATCAAGCACGTAGTGCGTACCGAAGCCTTCTCTGGCCCCGAGCAGCGTCTCGATGTCCCCCTCGGGCAGCTCGATCACGAGCATCTGCTGCGGCTTGGCGGCCGGCACGGTAGGAATCTTGAGCACCATGCGGACCAGCGGCTCCCCGTCCGCCGCCTCCCGTTCCTCCTGGCTCCTCGCCTCCGCCCTGTCCCGGCGTCACCCAGAAGAGGCTGTCCGGATGTCCGGCGTACGAGAGAAAGCGCTCTCTTGCCGGCTCGGAAGAGAGCGTCCGGAACAGACGGTAATTCACCAGCCAGTCATGCTTGAAATTAATGAGATACGCGTCGTTAATGCCCGTCAGCGTCTGCAGCTGATAGAGGCCCTTGGACAGCGTGCGGATTTCCTCGTAATTCTCCTCGGTCAGCGCGCGGTTCGCGGTAGCCGAGAACTCCGGTGAATTCACGAACTGGATCGCGGACAGCTCGAGCGTCTTCAGTACCTGCTCCACCCGCATCTGCGTCTGGAGCAGCACATGGCCGCCTTCTTCCTTCACTTTCTCTTCCATATCGCGGGATGCCGCCGTATAGGAGAGCCATCCTGTAAGCAGGACGGGAAGCGTGCCGAGCAGGAAACTGAATAGAAGTAAGCGCTTTAAATAGTTCGCCAAGTAGGGCCCCTCCCCGGATCACCGTGAATCAATTGATGGGTCGATCTATGCCTGTTGAAACTCATTATACCATAAAATGACTGATTTAGCGTCTATCAGGCCAGGCTGCACTCTCTCCTTCTTTTTCCTGCACGGCATCCTCCCGGGCCGATCCGGCCGCCCCTCCCTTCACGCTCGCCTAAGGTCATCCACAATATCCTCGGCCATATGGGCATCCCGCGTCAGCGAACCGGCCCATCCGAGCGCTCTCGCCCGGTGCATCCGCACCAGTTCTCCGAACGCCTCCCGGTCGCCGGATCTCGCCCGCTCCACGAGCTCCTTCTCCACCGAATCCCTTTGGGCCAAGGCACCCGAAGGGGCTCCGCTTCCTGCGCTCACGGTAAAGCCGGATTCACCAGACCCTCCGCCCGCATCTGCCCGTTCCTCTGCTTCCCCCCCTCCTGCGTCCGGCCGCCTCCTGCCCTGTACCGTGAACATGGCCTGTCTCCCCTCTTTTCCCCTTTACCTGTAAATGCCAAGAAACCGCGTAATCTATCATGTGCTCCAAAAAATTTAGTGATGCGGATGGATAAGAACGAGCCTGTCCCGGTGTGCACATGAAAACGTTACAACTTCCTGCAGCGGTGGTCCACCCCGCCAAGCTGTCCCGCTTCCTCCCGAGCTTTCAGTGTAATATGGAATATACTCTCCTGGAAAGCGCTGCAAGCCAACGGACAAGGCCTGTTTTACGATAATCGGTCGCAGCGAATGGCCTCTCCCTGTTATTCCATTGAAGTTTACAGACTCTGTGCTATAGTAATATTTGTAAAATAACATAAAAGATAGGGAGATACACGGTCATGAAGCGCTTCGTCCTGTCCACCCTGCTCTTTGTCCTGCTCAATCTCCTTGTCAGCTGGAACTCGATTTCCGGCTGGGGAGCCTTCGAGCTGTTTCGGATGGCGGCGCCCGCCGTCCTCTTCGGCATCATTGTGACTGTCATCTCCAAGCGGATCGATTCCTCATATAAACGGGGCGGCTAGCCAAAAAAAGAGCCCTGCCATCCGGCAGGGCTCCTTCCTTACTGCAGCCTATCGATTACTGCTCTTCGTAAATCACGACGAACTTCGTTTCGTTTTCCCACTTCACCGTAGCTTTGAGGGCTTCGCTCACGAAACGGACAGGCACAACCGTGCTGCCGTTCTCGATTGCTGCAGGCACTTCAAGCGTCACTTCTTCGCCGTTCACATAAGCCGTCTTGCTGTCGATGAAGAGCTTCACGGTGATGCCGTCACGGGTTACCGTTACGGAGCGCTCTTCCGCGTTCCAGCTCACTTCCGCCTTCAGGGCTTCGGAGATCGCGCGGAAAGGCACGAGCGTGTTGCCTTCACGGATGAAAGGACGAACTTCCATCGAAGGCTCTTCGCCGTTCACGTAGAGCTTCACGCCGGCTTGGCCGGACTTGTCGAGCAGCTTGCCGAGCTTCTTGTAGGAGTCGATGTTCTTCACGTTGACTTTAACGGCTTCCTTCTGGACGTATACCGCTTCCGTCACGCTGCCTTGAGCGTCAAGCACGTCAGCTGCTGCCGTCAGTGCTGCATCGGCCTCTACGAGGGCTTCGAATTCAGCCTTCTGCTCAGCCGTCAGCTGGCTGCCGTACTTGCTTACGAGCAGGTCAGCGATGACTGCGCCCGCCGGCTTGTCCTTCACGTTCTCGATCGCATTAAGCAGGCCCTTGTAGCCCTGGTGCCCATGCTCGCCGTACGTATCGGAAGTTACCGTAGCGTCCGCCTTCACCTTGGCATCCTTCTCTTCCTTCGCTGCAGTCGCTTGTACCGAAGCGGAGGCTGCCGCGTTTGCGGAGCTGCCGTTCTCCGATTTCGCGAAAGCGGAACCGGTCATCAGGCTGGTAGCGACGATCGCCGAAGCGGTGATCATCCATGGCTTGTTCATTTTCATCATTTGTCTCTCCTTTGAGGTCTACCTTATGTAGGGTGTCAAGCTCACTAATCCATTCGTTCTCCAGCGATCCTTTCGAGGGGTAAGCGGGGCACAAACGCATATTCCTATTGATGGAAGTCAAACTCCCGCTGATGGAGTCTCCTCTCCCTGCCTTCACGATATCTTAAAATCCCGCAGCATTCCCTTCCGCTATAATGAAGGAATCCCCAGATGGGCCTTCCCCCGGGCCGGCCCGAAGCATTCCGAAGGAGGAACCATGCGGATTCACAAACGCTTCAATACGATATTCCACCGGCTCGTGTTCTCCTATATTCTTCTGATCATCCTGACCGCCATCTTCATGGGCATCGCATCTTATCTCTACTTCTCGAACCACTTCAACCGCGAGATCGAAAAAGCGCACGAAGTCACGCTGGAGAATGTCAGCTCCTCGCTGCGCCACCAGGTCTTCGACCGCATGGTCAAAACGTATGCGGAGCTCACCGTGAACAAGCTGAACGCGGAGCACGTTCTCTTCTTTTTCACGAATCCGGTGAAGCAGCATAACGCCAAGATCGGCGAAGCCCACAGCTACCTGCAGTATCTGGCGTCGGTGAGCGAAGGGACGATCCGCTCCATTGATATGTATTACAAACATAACCGCATGCTGATCTCTTCCGAAAGAGGATACCGGCAGCTTCAGGGCTCGGAGCCCTGGCCCGCCGTCGAATGGCTCGACGGGATGGACTTCTCGGAGAGCTCCCTGCTCTGGCTGGATAGCGCCCCGCTGCTCTCCGGGGGAGCGGCCGGCGAGATTATCCTGGCCGCCTCTTATCCTTATGTGCCCGGGGAAACGAATCAGGGCTATGTGGTCATCCGTGCCGATGCGGAGGCCCTCGCACGACAGCTGGGCGGCTCTTCCCTGAGCGAGCATGGCTCGCTCCTCGTCGCCGGCCCCCACACCCTCTACGGAGAGATGCAGGAGGAACTTCCTTCGGAAGTCCTTCAGCGGCTCCGTGCGGCCGGGGCACCTTCCGGCAGCTTCCTGGAGACGATCGGCGGCAGCCCGTACATGCTGACCTACGTCTCCCTGCCGCATGCCGACTGGAAGCTGGCCGGCCTGACGCCGCTCGGGGACTTCTACCGCGGGCGCGATACCGCCGCCCTGACCCTGCTGGCGATCGGCGCCGCCGCCATCGGCCTCGGGATTCTGCTCTCGTGCCTGTTCTCGGCACGGATCTACCACCCGATCCGCTCGCTGGCGGAGCGGGCCAGAGACCTGTTCCGCGACGGAAGCCCGCAGCGCAGCGGCAGGGAAGAGAACGAAGTGCTGCAGATCAACGGCCTGATCGACAACCTGTCGGTGAAGGTCACCCGCCTCGAGCATACGCTGCAGGCGAATCTGCCGCTGGTGAAGCAGAGCCTCGTGACCAACCTGCTCGGCGGCTCCCCGGTTCCCCCGGCCGAGCTCGAAGGCCTGCTGGGACTGCTCGGCATTGCGCCGCCGCCTTACTGGAGCGCGGTCCACTTCCGCTTCGACGAGCTATCGTTCTCCCGCCTCACAGTGGAGAACCGCCAATTCCTGCTCTATCATTTCATCGAGCAGTTCGAGGACATGAATACCGGCGAGCTTGTCTGCCTCGGCGTGCAGGCCTCCGGCCGCGGCGTCAGCGCCCTCGTCCTGGCCCGGCAGCCGGACACCGCTCCCCTCCTGCGCCGCATCGATTCGCTGCAGTCGTTCACCTGCGCTCACTTCAGCGTGGTGGCGGCCGCGGCGGTCGGCAGCTGGCTGGAGGAGGCGGCCGGCGCCGCGCTCGCCTTCCGCGAAGCCGAAGCCATGCTGCAGTACCGCTTCCTGTTTCCTTCCCGGGAGCTCTTCCACGGGAAGGAGTGGCTGGAGCGGGAGCGCAGCGGCCGGGCGCTGGACGGCAGCTGGCTCGCCCAGTGGGTCAAGGCGCTGCGCGCCGGGGACGTGCCGCTGGCGGAACGCCTGCTCGCCGACTGGGCGGAGCAGCTGCGCACCGGCGGCTTCAGCGCGGCCTACGCCCGCCAGAGCGCCGGCGATGCGCTGCACGCCTACCGGCAGTACCTCTTCGAGGTGCATCTGGCCCCCGAAGAGGTGCTGACCGGCGAGCTGTCGCTGCAGCCGCACACCCCTGGCGATCTGGCCGAGTGGCAGCGCTGGCTCGGCCTCGCCGCCGCCCGGGCCTCCGCGCTGCTGCGCGAGAGAACCGCCGCCCGGACCGATTATACGGTCGACAAGGTGAAAGCCTACATCGACGCCCACCTGGCCGATGATCTGTCCCTGAACGCCGCCGCGGAGCAGGTGTCCCTGAATCCCGCCTATCTCAGCCGGATGTTCAAGGCCGCCACCGGCATCAACTACGTGGATTACGTAACGTCCGAGCGGATGAACCGGGCGAAGACGCTGCTCTCCACGACGGATACGCAGATCGAGCGGATTGCCCTGCTCGTCGGCTATGCCAATCCGGCTTACTTCTCGAAAAAGTTCAAGGAAGCGTTCGGGCTCAGCCCCAGCGAATTCCGGGCACGGAGGGGAGACCGGGAGGATCAGGCCATGTAACGGCTGAACGGTCCCGCTGTTAGCGTCCGCTTCCCCCAGCCTCTCCCCCAGATCGAAGGGCCGCCATGCTCATGGCAGCCCTCTTTTGGCATAGCTTCTTTTGGACATATCTCCCGGAATGAGAAAAACCCGACCTGCGGTGGTTGTCAGATGCAGCGGACCATGAGAAACTTTTCTAGGTGCGCCCCTAAAGCACAAGCTTAGGATCAGGAGGAATCTGCCATCTATAGGATCATGATTTGCGAGGATGACACGAAGCTCTCGGAGCTTCTCCAAAGCCATATGCAAAGGTACGGATTTCAGTCCGTGATCGTTGAGGATTTTGGTCAGGTGCTGGGGCAGTTTCAGCGCAGGCCCCCCATCTGGTATTACTGGACGTCAATTTGCCGCAGTATGACGGGTTTTATTGGTGCCGGCAGATCCGGAGCGTCTCCACCTGCCCCATCATCTTCATCTCCGCCCGCTCGGGGGGAATGGACCAGGTGATGGCACTGGAGTACGGAGCCGATGACTATATCACCAAACCGCTGCAGATTGAGGTGCTGATCGCCAAGATCCGCAGCCAGCTAAGACGTGTATACGGCGAATATGCCGCGCAGACGGAAGAGAAGATCGTGCAGAAGGCCGGACTTACCTTATATCCGGAAAGACTGGAGCTCCACAGCGGGGAACAGTCGGTTGTGCTGACGAGGAAGGAGGCCGTGCTCTTGGAAGCGCTCATGAGACAGCATCCCCGTGTCACGGCCCGGGAAGAGCTGCTGGAACTGCTCTGGGATGAGCAGACCTACGTGGACGAGAATACGCTCAACGTGAATGTGGCACGGGCCCGGAAGAAACTGCTGGAGCTCGGCGTCCCGGACGGCATTGAGACTATCCGGGGGGCGGCTACAGGCTGCAGGAGCGAATAGGGACCGGGACACCCCCTGCCGGGGGCACTCAGGAGAGGTCTATGAACAAACCATCCGGAGGAGACCTCGCATGAAGCTGTTTCTACGCGACCATCTGGTGCTGATCGCCGTCCATATGATCCAATTGACACTGGTTCTGCTGGTTTATGTACTGGACGGTTTCCGTGATTGGAAGACAGGGCTTTATGCGATGTTTCTCGGCCTGTTCGTGCTCGCCGCCTATTTGGTATACAAATATGCCACCCACCGCGATTATTACGCCCGGCTCTCCCGCCCCCTGGAATCGCTCGATGAGTCCGTCCGCCCGGCAGGCAAGGCTCCGGTGCCTCAGGCGCTCGGCGAGCTGCTCCAATCGCAGTACCGTCATTACCGGGAGCAGCTTCAGGAGGAAGCGCACCGGAAACAGGAGCATCTGACGTTCATCCACCAGTGGGTGCACCAGATGAAAACCCCTCTATCCGTCATCCACCTCACCGTTCAGGAGCGGCGGGACGAGCAGGCTGCGAACATCCGGGAGGAGGCGGAGCGGCTGGACCGGGGACTGGAGACCGTACTGTATGCAGCCCGGCTGGAATCGATGGAGCAGGACATGCAGGTGGAGCCGGCCCGGCTGCGGGAGCTGGCAGGATCGGTGATTCACGAGCACAAGCGGCTGTTCATCCGCAGCGGGGTGTTCCCGGATAACCGAATTGACGAGGACCTGACTGTGGAGACCGACGTGAAGTGGATGCGGTTCGTGCTCAGCCAGCTGCTGAGCAACGCAATCAAATACTCTGCCGGCAGCGGGGAGAAGATTACATTCGCGGCCGTGAGGCAAGGAGAAGAGATTATCCTGGAGATCCGCGACAGAGGGGTAGGCATCCCCGCCTCCGACATGAAGCGGGTGTTCCGCCCCTTCTTCACGGGGGAGAATGGAAGAACCTTCCGGGAATCCACCGGGATGGGCCTGTATCTCGTCAAGCGGATCTGCGCCCGGCTGCAGCACCCGGTCGAACTGGAATCCGAGGCCGGTCAAGGGACGACGGTCCGCATCCGGTTCCAAGGGATTGAACCTTACACCCGTGTAAGGAAACTGTAAGGCCAATCGATAGGAAGCATTCCCGCCTTTCTGTACACTGAAGGCAGCCATACCGAATGCCGGCGGAAAGGAAGGAGTCAGGAACCATGGAGATTTTGAAGGTAGATCATGCAAGCAAAATATACGAGGGCAGCGTGACGCACAGAGCGCTGACGGATATCTCGCTGTCGGTGGAGCGCGGGGAATTCGTAGGGGTGATGGGTCCGTCGGGCAGCGGAAAAACCACACTGCTCAACCTCGTATCCACGATCGACAGTCCCACCAGCGGAAGCATTTATATTAACGGCCAGATTCCCCACCGGCTGGGCCTCAATGCACTGGCCCAATTCCGCCGCAGGGAACTGGGCTTCGTCTTCCAGGATTTCAACCTGCTGAACACGCTGACGGTGGAAGAGAACATCGTGCTGCCTCTGACGCTGGACGGGGAGAAGGTATCCGTTATGGAGCAGAAGGTGCGGGCGCTGGCAGAGCGTCTAGGCATCACGCCGATCCTGGAGAAACGGACCTATGAGATCTCGGGAGGTCAGGCCCAGCGGGCGGCGATCGCCCGGGCCATCATTAACTCGCCCAGTCTGCTGCTGGCCGACGAACCGACAGGCAATCTGGACTCCAAATCATCCAAGGATGTCATGCTGACTCTGGAGGAGATCAATACCAGGGAAGGGACGACCACGCTGCTTGTTACGCATGACGCACTGGCGGCAAGCTACTGCCACCGGGTGATTTTTATCAAAGACGGACAGCTTTATAACGAAATTCACCGCGGAGACAACCGTCAGGTATTCTTCCAGAAGATTATCGATATGCTGTCATTGCTGGGAGGGCATGCGCATGACCTTGCGTCAGTTCGCGTTTAACAATGTCCTTCGCAACCGCCGGATCTACGCGGCCTATTTTCTGAGCAGCTCCTTTTCGGTGATGGTCTTCTTCGTCTATTCCATGTTCGCTTTCCACCCGGAGCTGAAAGAGGGGAATATCCACTCCAATGTGACCATATCCATGCATTTTGCGGAATCCATCATCTATGTGTTCTCCTTCTTCTTCGTCCTGTATTCGATGAGCTCTTTCCTGAAGACCCGCAAGAGGGAATTCGGGGTGCTGATCATGCACGGGATGACGAACTTGCAGCTTCGGCGGATGGTCTTTATGGAGAATATGCTGATCGGGGCCGGTGCTACCGTGTTCGGCATAGGGCTCGGGCTGGTGTTCTCCAAGCTGATCCTGCTGCTGGCCCAGAATGTGCTGCGGCTGGAGAAGACGCTGCCCTTCTACCTGCCCTTCGTGCCGGCTCTCTTGACTTTTGCGGCCTTCATGGTGCTGTTCATCTGCATCTCCCTGTTCACGGTATCGGTACTCCGCGGCCATAAGCTGATCGAGCTGATTAAAGGAACGGCCAAGCCCAAGCCGGAGCCGAAGGCTTCAGGCTTCCTGGCCTGGTCCGCAGCACTTCTGCTCGCTGCGGGGTATACCCTCGCGCTGGTGGTGAAGGGAACGCTGGTTGTCAGCGCATTGATTCCGGTCACCGTTATCGTTACCGTGGGCACCTACCTGCTGTTCACCCAGCTTAGTGTCTATCTCATCCACAAAGCGCGTTCCAACCGCCTCTTCTTCTGGAGAAGGACCAACCTCATCCTGTTCTCCGACTTGTCCTACCGGATGCGGGATAATGCCTGGACGTTCTTCATGGTCGCCATTCTGTCTGCCGTTGCCTTCTCCGCCATCGGTTCGCTCGTCGGCTTCAAATCCATGTACACCAAGGTGATGAAGAGAGAGAATCCGTTTGCCATGGAGTATCATTCCCGGGCAGGGAATCCGGCGGAGCTGGCCGGAAAGCACGTAGAGGCGGTCAAACAGGCACTCGCAGAAGCAAAGCTGGACTACCGGGTGCTGGAGGCGGAGATGAGGTACGGCCGGTTGGAGAATGGGAAGTCCGCCGTATTCGTACGTGCTTCCGAGTTCAATCGAATAGCTGAAGCGGCCGGAGAGCCGCAAGCCGGAGTGTCCGGGGACGAAGCGGCTGTTGTATATTACGGCGGCAGAGCCTCCATCCCTTCATCTGACGGCTCATCCGTCCGGATTGCCGGAACCATGCTGAGTCTGGTACCGGTGCAGCGCATCCAATCCGTGACCCTACCGCTGTACCAGGAATATTACGTTGTCAGTGATTCGCTGTTCGATGAGCTGCAGAGTTCTTTTCAAGCCGAGAAGCAGGAGCACTTCTATGCGTTCGATGTCAAGCAAGCCGGGAACCTCAAGGATCTGGGGAACCAATTGTCAGATCTGCTGGAGCAGGACAGAGGGAACGGAAAATTCAAATACCAAAGCACCGACTATGAGCTCTACGAAGCGGATCAGAGCTACGGCGCCATCCTTTTCGTCGGATTCTTCATCGGAATGGTGTTCTTCGTGGGAGCGGGAAGCTTCCTGTACTTCCGCCTCTACACGGATCTGGACGAGGATCGACGCAAGTTCCAGGCCATCCGCAAGCTCGGGCTCAGCGACCGGGAACTCTCCGGCATCCTGACCAAACAGCTGATGATCCTCTTCTTCGTGCCGATCCTCATCGCGGTCATTCATGGGGCGGTTGCCTTAACGGCGCTGCAGAACCTGTTCCAGTACCGCCTTGTTGTGGAGTCGACTGCCGTCATCGGCTCGTTCGCACTGATCCAGACAGCCTACTTCTTCCTGATCCGTACGCGGTATATTGCCAATGTAACAAGGAGCGGATAAGGATCCGGCCCTCCGAAGATTGTCGTTGGCGTCCGGGATTACCCTATGCGGCTCGTGTACGCGCTTTGGTAATCCCAAATGCTGCAAAAAATAATAATTGCAACGATCAACTGATTCATGTTATAACTATCTCAGGTGATAACAATGAAATCTTTACCACAGCACGTAAACGTGAGAGAAGTACTGCAGCTTCTGGTCAGACGATTTGGTTTACTGCAAAAGGACGGTGCCCAATGCTGCGGCATTACGGTCCTTCAGAGCCACGTTATTTATGAGCTCCACAAACGCCCCAATATTTCACTAAATGATTTGGGGGAGATTCTCTGTGTGGATACCAGTACGCTCAGCCGGCAAGTCCAGCAATTAGTGCAATCGGATCTGGTAAGCCGTCTTCCCGACCCCAACGACCGCCGGTATGTCGTTCTCTCCCTCACAGCCTTGGGGGAAGCGCAAGCTCAGACCATTGCGGGCACCATGGAGGAGTACGTCCAGGAGATCTTCAAACATGTCCCAGCTGACAAACGCGATCAAGTTTTGGAAAGCCTCCATCTGCTTAGTATCGCCATGAGTCAAAGCCCTAACTGCTGCACCCCTCCTCTTTAAGAGGAGTTCTTTTTCAACATATAATTGCATTTTTCAACTATTAGCAAACAGGAGTGATGAACCGTGATGAATACAACGTGGTCCCTGACAGAGTGCTTTATGCAGCAGCGGCAGCAAGAAATCGAGAACGCATCCCGACACGCGTGGAAAGGAATCCCCTCCCCCTCCGAAAGGAAGACAGCAGCCTGGGCTCGCTTTTCCTTAAGACCTCTCCTCCCGCAGAAAACACCCGCTGTGTGCTGTGCAGCCTGCTGCTGACTTGAGACCTGATCTTTAGTTGCATTTTTCAATTATTATTAAATGAGAGGATGAAGTAACATGAGAATGCATGTCGCGCTTAACGTCAGGAATCTGGAGGCCTCCCTTTCATTCTACACCAAACTGTTCCATGCGGAGCCGGCCAAAGTCAAAGAGAACTATGCCAAGTTTGAACTGGATGAGCCGCCCCTTCACTTCTCCTTGAACGTCCGTCCGTATGCGGATCAGGGGGTGCTCAACCACCTTGGATTCCAGGTCAGCCGCAAGGAAGATGTGCTCGCCGCCAAAGAAAGACTGGAGAGCGCCGGGCTGTTCTCTGTCGATGAGATGGATACAACCTGCTGCTATGCCGTACAGGATAAAATTTGGGTCACGGACCCGGAAGGCAACGCCTGGGAAGTCTTCTACACCAAAGCGGATGCCGAATTCGAGTCGGCGGACGCTCGTTCCCTTCCCTCACCCTCCGTATGCTGCACTCCGATCCCCCAGGAGAAGGAGCCGGCCGCTGAAGCTGCGGCTTCCTCCGGTTGCTGTGCCGATTCCCTGCGAGCTCCACAGGAAGCCTCTGCACCGTCGGTTGGGGGCAGCTGCGGCTGTTCCCGATAACCGGGAGGGAGATTTCTATGACGCAGGAAATCATCTATGACTCCGTCGTTATCGGAGGAGGGCAGTCCGGGTTGGCTTCCGCCTGGTTCCTGCAGCGGGAGGGACTGGACTTCGTGGTCCTCGAGCAAAGCGGGAATCTCGGATCCTGGGCTCATTATTATGACAGCTTGCAGCTGTTCTCCCCTGCACGGTACTCCTCTCTCCCGGGATATCCCTTCCCGGGGGACCCGGAGAAATACCCCAGCCGTGATGAAGTCGTTCAGTATCTCAGAGCCTACGCCGATCACTTCCAATTCCCGGTCCGTTACCATACCCGTGTAGAGCGTGTCGAAAAGAAAGGGGAGCTGTTCCGCCTCACCACAGCCGGCCAAGAGATCCTGCAGACACGCTCGGTCCTATGCGCCTCGGGCCCTTTTCGGAAGCCCTACCTTCCTTCCCTTCCCGGGATGAAGCAATTCCAGGGGACTGTCCTGCATTCGCTCCATTACCGTCATGCGGAAGAGTACCGCGGCCGCAGCATCGCCGTGGTGGGTGCCGGAAACTCTGCTGTCCAAATCGCATACGAGCTGGCCCAGCTTGCTGAGGTGACGCTTGCCACAAGAAGGCCGGTCCAGTTCACTCCGCAGGTATTCCTGGGCAGAGACATTCACTATTGGACTCATCTGCTCCGGTTAGATCAGTCCCGATTGGGCAAATGGCTGCTCCAAAGCCGGTCTTCCGGCGTACTGGACACCGGAAGGTACAAGGCAGCTATCGAAGCTAAGACACTGCGGCAGCGCCCCATGTTTCAGAGCTTTGGCGAGAGAGGCGTCTATTGGGAGGATGGCTCATATGAAGACCTGGATACCGTTATCTTTGCTACCGGATTTGTTCCCAGCTTCCCCTACCTCATCGATCCCGGCGTTCTGGATGAGAGCGGATCGCCTATTCACAAGCATGGAATCTCGCTGAACTGCAAGGGTCTCTACTTCGTGGGCCTTCCCTGGCAAAGCTCCCTCGCCTCCGCGACGATAAGAGGAGCCGGTCCCGATGCCAAGACGGTTGTACAGGAGCTGCTGCTGCACTTAAACGTAGCCCCATCTCCCTTTCAAAAGAGAAGCTGCTGCCAATCAGGAAGGAAAACTCCGCTGCGCCTATAATGGAGCTCGTGATCTGTCGATTGATACACTGGACGGCCGCTTTGTTGATGTCATGATGGAGAAACAGCTCCTGCTCTAAAAAGCAAAAGAGCCGCAAGGAACGCGGCTCTTCTTGTTTATTTCCCGAACAGTTTCTCCAATGCTTCTCTCTGCGGAGGTTTGATGCCGATGACCGGGCGGATTTCCTTGGCCTTCCGCTCGGCCTCTTCCAGGCTCGAAGCCTTTCCCAGAGCCATCAAGGTTCCGACTGCTACAGCGCCCGTCCGGCCCTTGCCTCCGCCGCAGTGAAACCCGACGGTTTTTCCGCTGCGGTAAGCCTGCACCACTTCGTCGATCGCTTTTTGGAGCAGTTCTTCTTGAGGCACCTCCGCATGATCTCCCAGCCCCACCTTCACCCATGCAGCTTCCGTCCCCGGGAAGGCACATTCTGTCGCCTCTTCGCGCAGATCCACAATGACATTGCAGCCGGATTCCGTGATCATATCCTTTACATCGGCGGCGCCTCCGAGGTAAATCCGGTCTTCCACTAAAGCTTGATAAGATGTAGTCATGTCAGCTCGATGCTCCTTATGATTTCTTTCGGAATGATGTGAATTCCACCGCTACAGGTGCCGAAGGAGGCAAGCAGCACAGGGAGAGATCCCTCTCTTCGCCCGCAGACTCGAATTCCGAGTCCTCTTTGGTATGGAATATTTCCCACGCATTGCCGTCCGGATCGTAGACCCAGACCTTATCCTGCACCGCATAGCAGCAGGTCGTATTCATTTCGTCCTTCAGCAAGAGACCGGATGCCCGAAGCCTCTCTCCCATCTGCAGCACGTCTTCCGTACTGGAGACTTGAAACCCGAGATGGTTCAGCACCCCTCCCCGTTCAAACGGACGAACGTTCAAAGAAAAGTGCAGTGCGGGCTGGCTCAGCTCAAATTTGGCGTAGTTGTCTTTAACCTTGGCCGGCTCCTCACCAAAGAAACTGCGGTAAAACTCGAGGGAACGTTCCAGGTCCGTACAGTTTACCGCCACATGCATACGCTGAATCATCGAAGAACCCCCTTGTCAGGCTTATTTCCCTTCCGCCACAAACTGTTCCATTCTTAGCTTGATGCTGTCCCGTACTTCGCGGAATTTGGCCATTACTTCCTCTTCCGTCCCTGTCGCTTTGGCCGGATCCTCGAATCCCCAATGCCACTTGACTACGTCTTTATTGCTGATGACGGGACAGTGTTCATCCGCATGGCCGCAGAGGGTGATGACATAGTCGGCCCGGTTTAACAGCTGCGGGTCAATCACATCCGACGTATGCCCGCTGATGTCCACACCGGCTTCCTTCATCACCTGCACAGCGCGGGGATTGAGGCCGTGCGCTTCAAGTCCGGCACTCTTCACCTCATACTTGTCGGAGCCGAGCTGCTTCAAGAAGCCATCCGCGATCTGGCTGCGGCAGGAGTTTCCGGTACACAAAAAGTAAACGAGCTTCTTTTCCATGGTTCATGTTCCTCTTTTCATTTGAATTGGATTTATGCAATTAGCCGGAGCCACAGGTACAGCCCGGTTAATGTAATGAAGAGTGTCGGAATCGTAAGGATGATACCGATCTTGAAATAATAGCCCCAGGTAATCGTAACCCCTTTACGGGAGAGCACATGCAGCCAGAGCAGGGTAGCGAGCGAACCGATCGGCGTGATTTTGGGTCCGAGATCGGAGCCGATGACATTCGCATATACCAAGGCTTCCCGAATGACGCCCTCGGTTGCGGTCCCCTGTATGGCCAGCGCATTGATCATGACCGTCGGCATGTTGTTCATGATCGAAGACAGGATGGCCGCAATGAAGCCCATTCCCACCGTCGCCGCGAATAAGCCCTGGGAGGCAACCGATACAATGAGATTCCCCAGGTGATCGGTTAACCCAACATTCCGGAGTCCGTACACCACCACATACATCCCGATGGAGAAGACAACGACGGCCCAGGGAGCTTCTTTGATGACGCGCTTGGTCTCGATGACAGGACTGCGGCGGGCCGCAAGAATAAAGAAGAGAGCGACCACTCCGGCCACGATGGAAACCGGAATCGCCGTAAACTCGCTCATGAGATATGCCACCAGCAGGACGGTAAGAATCACCCAGGATAAGCGGAACAATCTTGGATCCTTAATCGCTTCCCGGGGCTCCTTCAGCTGCCGCACATCGTACTGCGCCGGGATGCTCTTACGGAAAAACAAATACAGCACCAGAATACTGGCAGCCAATGAGAAGAGATTGGGAACCACCATCCGGCTGGCATATTCCACAAAACCGATATCAAAATAATCGGCGGAAACGATGTTCACCAGGTTGCTTACGACGAGCGGCAGCGAAGTCGTGTCTGCAATGAATCCACTGGCCATAATGAAGGGCAGGATCATCCGTTCATCAAACTTGAGCGCCCGTACCATGGCAAGCACAATCGGGGTCAGAATCAAAGCAGCACCGTCATTGGCAAACAGTGCGGCCACCGCGGCGCCCAGCAGGATGACGTAGATAAACATCAACATGCCGTTCCCCTTCGCCAGCCGGGCCATATGCAGAGCTGACCATTCGAAGAAGCCGATCTCATCCAGCAGCAGCGAGATCAGGATAATCGCCACAAAAGCCAGCGTGGCATTCCATACCATGAGTGTTACATCTTGTACGTCCGAGAAGCTCACCACTCCGAAGAGCAGTGCAAGCACAGCGCCGCCCATGGCGGACCAGCCGATATTAAGGCCCTTGGGCTGCCAAATAACAAAAACCAGTGTGACCAGGAAAATCAAACTCGCAGCGTAAACCATAAGTCCCCCCTAAGCGATATCAAACACAGCAGTCATCCGAGCAGTTCAGCGCATCCACTTTTTCTTTCTGCGAAGGGAGATGCCGGAATACTTCCTGCAAATAAGGCTTGTCTTCAATGGACAAGGAGTAGTAGATCCACTGGCCTTTACGCGTTTCGGTAACCAGGCCGCCGTCCTTAAGCTTTCTCATATGCTGGCTTACGTTGGGCTGGCTTAGTCCCATGATCTCGACGATCTCGCAGACGCATAATGACTTTTCTTTAAGTAAGGCAAGAATGGACAGACGGGATTTGTCTCCAAGCAGCTTGAATACCTCCGCCATCTGTGGAATGGATTGCATGACTGACACCTCCTCTTTCGCACCTCATACTGCCCAATTAATCTGTATATTATTATATAACTACTTGCTTATATGTAAAGAGTTTTTTTGGCTTACTGCCGTTCAAGATGGAATCAAGCTATCTGCCGTTTGTCTAAGCCGCACCTATCCCACCCTTGGGATGTTCCAGTAATGGACGAAGGAGCTAACTTAATCGGATATACCCAAATCCCCACTTCAGCACCAAGATCGTCTACAAAAGAAGTGATAATCAGGACCATAAAACCAAAACACTAAATAGAGTGAGCACGTTCCCGATCCATTACCTTTACTAAAATCACCCACGGAATGATGAGCAACGCCAGCATGAACCACCACTGCCAAGTAAAAACCGCGCTGCTTACCCATCTTTCGAGCTCGAACTGCGCATCCTGAAGCTGTATCTCATGCAATTGATCCTTCATAACTTCTTACCTCATCGGAAGATGATTTTTTATCCCCTCCCTGTTTATTTTACACATATTACGCAGAACTACCCCTATTATGAAAAAAGACAGTCGCGGCCGCATCGCATTTAACCGCATGGATGACGTTCGAAGACCCTGCTTCGCAGGCTGCGTCCGTGTATGTGCTGGCGCTGCGCAAATGCTCTTCGCAGAACGCAGCCGCGTCCTCACCAGTAATCTCCCAAACAGGCTTGCCGTCCGCCGCACCAGCCTCAAACAGTTGGGCCTTCACCCTTGCCATCTGCTGCTTGTATTCACGCCTGCTCTCAATCATTTATTTGAACAGTCATTCGGCGGGCATCGTCGATCACTTCGTGCCGCCTGACCGGATCGCAGCGATATCGTGACGTTGCGGGCTTGACAAATTGAACTGAATTGTGAATAATTACATGTAAGTAAGTACTTACAAAAGGAATGGGCAGGGACGACTCGTGAACCAAACAGTGGGCACCAGAGACAAATTGATATTGGCGGCGATCGACCTCATCGCGGAACAAGGGTACGACGGAACGACGACGAAGGAGATCGCCGCAGCGGCCGGAGTCAGCGAAGTGACGCTGTTTAGGCATTTCGGCAGCAAACAGGCGCTGCTTGTCGCCGCGTTCGAACGATACCATTACGCCGGCGAAATGACGAAGCTGTTCAACGAGCGGATGACGTGGGACGTACGGACAGATTTGATGTTGGTCGGACGAACGTACCATGTGATTATGAACCGGAACAGGAAGCTGATCGATATCGCGCAAAAGGGCGGCAGCCGGCTTCCCGAGGAAGTGCTCAAGCACGCTTCGCAGCATCCGGTCCAACTAAAGAAGCTTCTGACGAACTATTTCTCGTCGCTCCTTGAACAAGGGAAAATCGCTCCGATCGATCCGGAAGTTACGGCCATGTCGTTCATGTGGATGAATTTGGGGGCGTTCAGCAGCAAATTGGTGGAGTCGTCGAATTCGGACGTTACGCTTGACACGTTTATCGAGCGGAGTGTCGATCTTTTCGCTAGGGCGCTGGCTCCCTAGTTTTTTCTTGCCCAGGATGTAAGTAAGTACTTGCATACATTGAAAGGAAAGGATGTTGTCCTCATGCAGATTTCATCCAAAGAACTCGCCGGCCGGCGCATCATGCGCGTCATGCTGTTCACCGCCGTCTTCAGCGCGATGAGCGTACTCATGTTTAACATCGTGCTGCCGGAACTGAGAGCGGAATTTCAGATCGACTTGGCCCAGGCGAGCTGGCTTTCGTCCGGCTATCTTCTCGTTTATGCGATCGGAAGCGTCATTTACGGAAAGCTGGCGAACCGATACCGCCTGAAACATTTGCTCACGTTCGGGCTGATCGCGTTCGCCGCCGGCTCGCTGGTCGGCTTCGCGTCTACGGCGTTTTGGCAGGCGTTGGCCGGCCGTCTCCTGCAGGCGGCCGGCGCGGCGGTCGTTCCGGCGGCGGCAATGCTCATTCCGATCCGTTACTTTCCACCGGAGCGGCGAGGCGGGGCGATGAGCATGACCGCAGCCGGCTTGGCGCTCGGCACCGCACTCGGACCCGCCGTAGCCGCACTGCTGCTCGCCGTTCTGGATTGGCGCTGGTTGTTCGTTCCGCCCGTCCTCGTTTTGGCGTTGGTGCCGTTTTTCCGAAAGTACGTGAACGACGATCCCGCCCCGAATCCCGGGAAGATCGATTGGCCCGGTGCCGCGCTGCTTGCCGGGACGGTCGCGCTAGCGCTGCTCGGCGCGACCTATTGGTCGGGGCGGTTGTTTGCGGCGGCAGCCCTAACGCTGTGCTTACTCGTTTGGCGGCTTGCGACCGCGCCCGAACCGTTCGTGCAGCCGGCGTTGTTCCGGAACCGGAGCTACGCGGGCGGATTAGCGATTACGGCCCTGATTTCCTGCGTCGCGAGCGGCATGGCGTTATTGCCGCCGGTGCTGCTCGCCGACGTCTACGGGCTCGACTCCGAATGGATCGGCTTTGCGCTCGTGCCGGCCGCCCTCGCTTCGTTTGCGCTGAGCCGCACGGGCGGGAAGCTGGCGGACCGGAGGGGGGACTCCAGCTTGTACACGCTCGCATCCGGGCTGCTGATGCTCTGTTTCGCGCTGCTCGCCGCCTTTTCCGGCGCGGCGCCCGTATGGACGATTCCGTTGTTCCTGATCTTCGGCAGCGTTGGCCAGACGTTCATCCAAGTCGCCGTCTCCAACTCGCTGTCCAAGACGTTATCGAAAGAGCAGGCCGGCGTCGGCATGGGGCTGTTTACGATGACGAATTTTATCGTCGGCGGCATGGCTGCTAGCGTCTACGGCTTGCTGCTTGAGATGGATGTGCACGGCTGGAATCCGCTCGCCGCCGGCGCGAACGCCGGGATGTTCGCCAACTTGTTTTTGGGCTTCCTCCTCCTTCACGCGGGATTGCTGGCGTATTACCGGATGAGGTTCCGTCCGGGCCGGCTGACAGAACCGCGGCTGTCGGCCGAAGGGAGGTGAAGGCGTCATGACAAAATTGGACGGAACGGCGCTGGTCGAAACGGTTCGTTCCTGGCCCGGCGTGGCGCTTCGGCCGCATCGGTTCGGCGGGACGGAATTCGTTGTGAACGGGAAGGAAATCGGCCATATGCACGGCGTATCTCTCGTCGATCTGCTGCTGCCGAAGGCTGCACGGGACGAAGCGATCGGGCTCGGCAAAGCGGTACCACACCACGTGCTGCCGGAATCGAACTGGGTTTCGGTTCATTTGTTCACGGAGACGGACGTCCGCAGCGCGCTCGAACTGCTTCGGTTCAAGTATGACCTGTTGGTCTCTTCCAACGCGTAGTCGACGGCTCGGATACGTTGGGAATAAAACGGACCGCCGTTGGGCGGTCCGGAACAGCTGCCGCGAGGCGAACTGCCCCCCTGGTCTTTGTGCTATCGAGCGTAATATGGGTAGTTTCCAATATAGGAGCTTCTGGCGCTCAGCCTTGCCTGAATATAAGTGCCGTCCCATGAAGCGAGGCGCCCGGTACAAAAATATCTCCTGTCCCCATCTCGATTACCGGAAACTCATGGGCTTCAAGATACCTTTGGGTAATAGAAAGGTTGCTTACTTTTACTGCATATCCAACAAAGCCCGGTAAAGAAGGCAAAGTTTCTCCCGGGAGCAGATTCGTTAAACGGGACTCGGGAATAATTGTCATTCGCCCGCCAGCGAGATCAAAAACACTTAGCCCCTTCTCTGTTCGAGATTCAATTCCCAAATATAATCGGTAGCGCGATACATAGGTGTCGAGTTCTCCATCCTGAACACACAATATCGCTTCCGCTACCCCAAGCGCCCCATTCGGATGTTCCGTACGGATCCTTGTTCGCAAAGTGTCCTGTGATTGATCTTCCGCGAAAGCCAACCTTCCTTCGGACACTTGTTCATCCTCAATTTCTAACAAGCGTACAGGAGCCAGCTGCGTACCAGACTGCGTCTCCACAGGACGCTGCACAGTATTTACATTGCCATGTCCGACTCTCTCATGGTCCATACGAGCCGCTGAGGCAGTCACATCGGAAGAGCAGAAGACCACTATATGAGTTCCCTCGAAACGTGCAAGACAGCGTGATATCTTGTTAACAGTCTTCTTAATCGAAGCGATAACACTCGGGAGCGCGGCTGGGGGGACAGAAAACGACACGCAATGTGCGTCTTGAGGAATTTCTGTGCCTTCTTGTACAACTGTCACGATTTCAATAAAGTTATCCTCAAAGTTGATATGCGCATTCGCTGCTCCAAATGGTTTAGGTGTCTCGCCTACTTTCTCAGCGACCATCGGATAGGCCGGTGGCTGGCACACGAAACCCAGCTTCCGGTAAAGCTCCAGCGTAGTTTCCATCTCGTAGACGACATGCCCCACATGGTGAATTTTTGTGATTTCGGTCCCCATTGTGCATCCTCCCGCCTCGTCCTGATTAGTTATGAATTACATAGGATCATTTCGAGTTATTGATCATACAGCTTTATAATAACATATATTGGAACTTATCTACCCGTTACTTTAATGGAGCAAGGCAGCCGATCATCTTAGCCGGCTGACGCGGCAAAAATAGACGGTACGCGATTGGCAACCGTCTATTTTTGATTTCCGAATGGAGCTCTATGAGTGTTGTGATCTGGCTGTGATCCTACACAACAGTACATCCTATGAAAGTACATCAGCCTTGGAACCTGTGGCTTACTCAGGTAACAAAGCACAATTCCGAACTCTGTCCAATCAAGGCAGCACAGCTGTTCATAATATGCTGAAGCTGAACCGAAGGGAGGCGGCAACTATGGGTTATGCAGGCGGAACTGGTGCAGGCGGCGGTTACGGCGGCGGACTGACGAGCACGGGGGTTATCCTGGTTCTCTTCATCCTGCTCGTAATCATTTCTCGTGCATTTATCTAATTTCTTAAGCGCCCAATCCATGGGCGCTTTTTAATACATAAGTTTGGATCCTCCCACGGAATCGGCTCGTTATTCATTGAGAAAACGGCAGCAGAGCATCAGGCCGGCTGCCGTCATAGGTTTAATCAACTATCGTTCCTCGATAGCTTAAATGTCTCTTCGTATCTCAGGATTTTTTCATTCATTCGTTCTAACACAACGCTCATCTCGTTCATTCTGGTTAATAATAGCTTACGCTGCTCGGTAAGGAGATCTTTTCTCACTTCGATAGTATCATCACCTTGTTGATACAACTTAACATACTCAATTAATGTTTCAATAGGGAGACCTATACCTCGCATACATTTGACAAATTCGACCCATCTACAGTCTTCTTCTGAATAATTTCTAACTCCGCTTTTATTTCTATTCACTCGAGGGATTAGTCCGATACGCTCATAATAGCGGAGAGTATCCTGCGAAAGATCAAATTTTTTACTCACTTGCGCGATTGACATCATACCCATTCACCTTTCCCCGTTGATAGTCCTTTGGAGTGATCGCGGGCTGTCCTTCTGTAGAGTGAAGCAACTATTACTGTGGACCAACTACCGGATGAGGAATATACGGCCCCTCTAGCAAAGCAACTTCCTCTGCGGTTAATTTAGTGGAAAGTGCAGCTACCGCATTTTCGAGATGAGATATTTTTGTTGCACCGATTATCGGGGCTACTACAGGTTCTTTTTGCAGCAACCAGGCAAGCGCGATTTCCACTCGGGAAACTCCGCGTAGTTCCGCAATAGCAGCGATCTGATTCACAATCAACTGATCTGCATCAGAAGTAGCATCATATTTTTGTTTTGCAATTTGATCGGTTTCGGAGCGATGTGTGGTCTCATTTGTATCTCTAGTCAACCTTCCTCCGGCAAGCGGACTATATGGTATGACACCAATTTTCTCAGCTTTGCAAAGCGGAAGCATCTCCCTCTCCTCTTCACGATAAATAAGGTTTAAATGATTTTGCATCGAAATAAACCGGGTCCATCCATTATTCTCGGCAACATGTAAGGCCTTCAAAAATTGCCACGCAAACATAGCCGAAGCACCGATATACCGTGCTTTCCCAGCCTTTATCACATCATGCAGGGCTTCCATTGTCTCTTCAATCGGCGTATCGTAATCCCAGCGGTGAATCTGGTACAGATCGACATAATCGGTTTCCAGACGTTTCAGGCTTTTATCAATTTCACTCATGATTGACTTTCGAGATAGCCCGGAACCATTGGGGCCTTTATGCATGCGGCCGTGCACTTTTGTGGCAATAACGATTTCATCCCGATTGGCAAAGTCCTTCAGCGCCCGTCCTACTATTTCCTCACTTGTCCCGTCTGAATATACATTTGCAGTATCGAAAAAGTTGATTCCAAGCTCTAGAGCTTTTTTTATTATTGGACGACTGTTCTCTTCATCCAGCACCCACGGATGAATCCATCTGCCCTTCTCGCCAAACCCCATACAGCCCAAGCAAAGCCTCGATACATCCAAGCCGGTATTTCCAAGCTTCATATATTCCATCAGGTTATTTCCTCGCTTCCAAATAATTCGTTGCTATTACGAACACTTCATCTCCAGCTTAACCTCTGGAGTGAACTCCAAGTCAAGCTTAAATATGATCATAATCATTAGCTGCTGCCCGTATTAACGTAACTGCCCTTTAATAAAAATGGAGCAGCTGCCGCCAGGCAAAACTGCTCCATGATGAATTTAACTAACGTTCCCGGATAGTTTGTTGATGCGATTGTAATCTAATGTTCGCGAGGAGCTAGATGCTTTGTTGAGTTTCTGCAAACCATGCAAGTGCAAGCTGCTCCATTCTCGTTACAAAGGCTTTCTTTGCTGGACTATATTCGCTTGTGTTTTCAAAGTGTTGAGCTAATTCTTCCTTGAACCGGCTGTATCTTGCAACTTCTCCCGGATGACTTCTCAAGTAATCTCTGAATATAAGATGCCGTTCGATTTGGGGATTATCTGCCTGATAAAAATGAATGTGATGGGTTCTGTTTTCTCCACCTTTGCGGAATAGCCTTCTTCCCGGAATCCCCCAGTCCCCAGCAACATCATAACCAAGGGAGTGCATTTTATCGTTAAACAAATCAACATTACTGATATTTTTCACAATACATATCATGTCAATGACAGGCTTAGCTTTTAAACCGGGAACTGAGGAGCTCCCAAAATGTTCAATTTGCAGGATCTCATCCCTAAATATCGTCATCAGGAAGTCAGCTTCCTCTTGGAAAAGCCTGGTCCAATTCTCGCTATATTCACTGAGTCTAACCTTCATAAAACTCCTCCTACAGACACAGGTTATACTCATATATATTTCATATAATGTTAAAATTACCTGCCAGTTAGCACAGCGAAGGCAGCCGGTCGATGCCTTGGTGTTTTCTTTCAATTAATTCGACGCGGGAGTCTGAATATAGCCCGCATACCTGGAAGCCTGCTCCGCCAGCTCGGCATCCGTCAGTTTTTCGACCCCATAGATCGCAAAAAAGGGCAGATAAACGCCGTGGCATTTGACAATCGTCTGTTCAATCGGTCGCAGCAGCTCTTCGATCGTAAACCGGTTATCCCCGTCTGTTTGGTAGGACTCCTCCGGACTTGCAATCGTCGTGGCGACGAGAAATTCCTTGCCTTTCAGATGTTCACCGCCTGTACCGAAAGCCCAGCCGTAGGTAAACACGTCGTCGAACCATTTTTTGAGCAGAGGCGGGCAGCTGTACCAGTAGAACGGAAATTGCAGCACAATCCGGTCGTATTTCAGTAATCGCTGTTGTTCCTTTGAAACTTCGATACGCCAATCAGGGTATTCGTGGTAAAGGTTATAGACATCTACGCCGCTTTGCGCGTGAAATTGCTGTACCAAGGCGTGGTTCGCCCGGGATTTTGTTAAATCAGGGTGTGCTACGATAACAGCTACTTTCATGCTCATCATCCTTTTCGATTGATTCGTAGCATCGCGATCTACACCCCCATTATTGTCAGGAATGACGAGACCCGTAAAGTACTCTCTTTTTTCTGCGTAAGTCTGGTACGGCGTACCTAGCAGGGCAACTGGGAAAGCGGCAACTAGTACGCATAAACGTACTAAGTACGTTCTAACGTCATACTGGTGCAATTCTGATTTATTTGGTAACGTAGCATTAGGATGGATTTGGAAAATGACACACAGGAGGGGCGATCAATGCCAGAGGGAATTCGCGACTCGGTGGCTACGCAAGGGATCATCGCCACACTGCAGGTGATCGGGGGCAAATGGAAGCCGCTCATTTTATTTATTTTGCTGCATGAGGGAACAAAACGGTTTGGAGAGCTCCGGCGAATGCTCCCTAACATTACTCAGGGCATGCTGACCAATCAACTGCGCGAAATGGAACGTGACGGCCTGCTCATCCGCCGCGTCTATCAGGAAATTCCGCCCAGGGTCGAATATATGCTGTCCGAGCACGGACAATCGTTAAGCGCTGTGCTGCGCGACATGTGCACCTGGGGTTTTAATCATCTCGAGTTTATGCGAAGCGACGTACAAAGGGATGAGAGCTCGGTTTAAATGCAAATTCGTGCTGTCGCCCTTGGCCGCATTGATTGAACTGAGTAAGAATATCGACACCGGCCAAATCCGTCCCTCACTGACCGATACAAGTAGCAACAAGGGGTGGAGACCGATTTCGTTTATGGATGGGTCTATGCCCTTTTGGAGCATGGACTCCCTGCCGTGTTCTGGAAGGCAAGGCTGCCGATTGGAAAGGATGATCCCCCGAAAATGGGTGGCTTGTGGACATGGGTTTCCTTGGCCATGTGCGTCGATTGCTTACATCTCATAGTAAAGGAGCGCCTCCTTGATGGTGTACAAACCCATCATACCGAGGCGCTCCTTTTTTGGCAAAGCCGATTCCTTAGGCTATACAGGAATGTTTAGCGCAATGGCCAACTGTTTCCGTATTATGCGGGTCAGACGTTTGCACCAAGCCGCGCGTACAGGATGTAATCCACGGCGGCCGGCTCCCCCCCCCTGCGCGGAGCGCGGCGTTGATCTGCCCGCGGTGGTACTGGCCGTGCAGGGCTACATGGATCAATATGTCCCGCGGGGACGACTCGAACGGTGCTCCGGCTATAGTGCGATACGCGATAGGTTTATCTATGCGATCTTCGGGCAAGGCGTCGAGCCAAGCCCGGAAGCCGCTCCCATTCGCCTCGATCAGCGCAGCGTAAGCGGCAGGATCGGCATGGTCCTCCCATACGGAGAGACCCTCGCTGCTCTCACCTCGAAGACGGGTCAGCCAGATGCGCTCCGCTAGGAGCACGTGCAGGAACAGAATCGATGCCTTTTCAGCTTTTTCCGCAGGTGCAGCTCGCAGTGCCTCAAGCAGCTCGCGGTTCGCCCAATCCAAGTGTGCGAACAAGTTTCGAATCGTTTGCATGACCGTCGACCTCCATCATCCCAGATCTCTTACCTTATATTCCCTTTGATTTTATCACGCATCTGCATGACATCCAACGTCCATCCGTGTGAAGTCTGTAGATTATTGGAATTATCCTGCTCGTTACTTCAATGAAGAAGGGAGCAGCTGCCGCGTGGCGATCTGCTTAAACTTCATAGTAAGGAGCGCCTCCTTGATGGTGAATTGGACTATACCCATCATACCGAGGCGCTCCTTTTTTTGACAAAGCCGATATTTCTTAGGCTATACAGGAATGTTTAGCTGAACAGCCTGACAGAATCTCGCCGGCAAGCTGTGAATTAACCGGGTTGTCGCGATCTGATCGAGAAGGCTTGCTGCGCGGTGAGCTGCACACGGTTTCGAACTTTTTCTTTCGCACTTCGGTTTTATCATTAATTTCCATACCGTTCCTCATTCCGTCACTCGATACCCACCCTTTAATTGTCATATATTCAGACGAATTCCTTTTTAGAGAGGTTCGATCTTTATCCCTGCACAATCCGAATCCATGAGACCGATGACTTCCCGGATTGGCTGTCGTCTATATAAACGAAGGCATAAATGAACACAATCTATTTGACGAAGAGGTGTTTTGAAAATGGCATTAACGTCCGCATTCACGAGCTTCAACCTGCCTGTAAAAAACGTAGAGCAATCAAAAGCGTTCTTCACCGGACTCGGATTCGAGCTCAATCCGCAATTCCCCGAGAACGAGAATTCGGTAGCCATTGTGATCGGCGACAACCTGCAGGTCATGCTGATCAATCAAGCATTCTTTAATACGCTCACGGAGAAGGAATCCGTCGATACGAGCAAGTATGCGCAGATGACGGTCGCTTTGGCCTTCGAGAGCCGGGAAAAGGTCGATGAAATCGTGAATACCGCGGTCTCCTTGGGCGGGAAGTTGCACGCTGAACCTGAAGATCATGGGTTCATGTATCATTGGGGCTTCGTGGACTTGGACGGCCATCTGTGGGCTATTAACTACATGAACATGGATGCGGCAAAAGGTTAAGACTAACGGAGAGCAATAATTCGCAATACCTCACGCCAGGACTTGAATTCTGGAGCTATCCTGCCTGTCAGCTTAACAACTAAGCCGCGAAACCGTTGTTGATGGAACCAACAGAACGAGAAGAGACCCCACCATCGGTGGGGCCAATTCTCCGGATCATCTCAACAGCATCCAGGTTGATCCAAGTCTTCTCTTTGCCGTCTTTAGATTGAACACGAATGAAACTTACACCTGCCATATCCTCTGTTATTATATAGTATTCAACAAATCGATCCTGCAGCTGCGCTTAAGTAACCATTATTAACTGTATGCCGCGGCGTTTCACCATACATCTGTATTCAACTAACGTTCCTCGATAGCTTAACGGTTATTTATAATACGGTTCTTCGTATCATCTATTCAGTGAAATCAGAGTGCACCCAATCGGGTGCACTCTGGCTCCTTTACTTATTTTCCCACAGCGATCCGAAGCGCAGCAGAATTTACTACTTCCCTGGAACTTCAAATCTCTATTTTTGTCTCCAAAAACTCAAGGTACTTCGGGTCATCTTCCATAAAGATTACAATCCCGGCACCCATGTAAGCCCGGGTCAGCTCGTCTGCCGCATTTTCAAGCTTTTCCTGTTCGTAATACAATTGTCCTAGCCTAAGATGAATGTAGGGATTCCCCAACCCCTTCGGACACTGTGCAGCATTAACAAAGCACATGAATGCCTTGTCATAATTCTTCATCTGAAAATGGACATCCCCAATAGCCACATATATCCACGTTGCGGCCTCCCATTCTCGATGATTTTCCGGCAATAATCGGAGGGCCGCAATGTACATATTCTTGCCCGCCTCAAGATTGCCTGCTCTAATCAAATCATCGCCTTGTTTACATAGCGCGGTAACCTCGGCATGGGTGGAATCTGAAAGTTGCATCGCCATCTCTCCTATTCGATTTGAAGCCGCTGCAGGTATTCACCTCTTTACCAGCAACGCATTATTGCTTTTTGACTTTGCCGAATCCTATAATCTCATTCAACCATTGTACCACATATTGGAAGTATCCTACCCTTTAGCCATCAATGCCGCGCGAACGCGGCACCACAGAATCATGAAAATTTATACTTCCTGCCTTATACTATTCTTACGGCTGGTGAGGAAGGTCGATAAGCTATGGTGTTGCGAACCCAACCTTTAGTCTGACTCCGACGACCACGGTACACCACGGAATGTCGCTCCTTTGGGAAGCACGCAGGGTAGATTAACCCTTTTTTGGTTGTTGCACCAGTCCTCAATTCGATGTGCCGAAGAAAGGTGAGTCCTATGGAAGTTCTTATTGAGCGAGCATGCGGGTTAGATGTTTCATAAGAAGTCCATCACGGCCTGCATCGTTACTCCAGAAGGAAAGGAGATTAGGACATTCCGTACCCATACGGTCTTCCTTCTTGATCTTATCGATTGGATCAAGGAGCACCGCTGCACCCACGTGGCCATGGAGAGCACCGGCGTGTTTTGGAAGCCGATCGTCAACCTGCTTGAAGCGGAACAGATCGAATTTCTAGTTGTGAATGCACAGCACATGAAAGCCGTTCCCGGTCGCAAGACGGACGTGAAAGATGCGGAATGGATCGCCGATTTATTGCGTCACGGCCTGCTTACAGCAAGTTTTATTCCTGATCGGAACCAACGTGAATTGCGTGAATTGGTTCGATACCGTCGAAGCTTAATTTAGGAGCGTGCCCGTGAGCATAACAGAATTCAGAAGGTGCTGGAAGGGGCCAACATTAAGCTGGCTTCTGTCGTTTCCGACATTATGGGCGTCTCCAGCCGGGACATGCTGGAAGCGATGGTGAACGGTGAGACGGACCCGGAAAAGCTGGCAGGCTTCGCTCGCCGAACCATGAAGAAAAAGAAAGAAGAACTTGAGCTTGCTCTGCGGGGAAGCATGACTGCCCACCAGCGTCTCATGCTCAAAAGCATGCTGACTCATATTGACTTCTTAAATGAGCAGATTATCGAACTGGATACGGAGGTAGCCAAACGGCTCGACCCTTTTCGGCGCTTCCTTTATCTCATGACGATGTGTATGGTGATGACCAATCCGGATGTGAAGGCCCTGCACCAACACAATGTCCGAGAAAAGAAGCTGAAGAAAATGAAATCCATTATGAAATTGTGCGGCAAGGTAGCAAGAATGCTTGTTGGCCTGGCAAAAAGCAGTGAAGGCTATAGCTCTGCCAAAGTATTTCCACAGGCTGCTTAAATCGCGCTTCTCACCAGTTGATGTATTCGCAGGATAAAGAAGCACGGAGAATCGGGAGACATTAAACAAAAGGGCTCGGACCCATTCCGATAGAAAAACCGACCTCCACCCCTTAGCAAGATGTGACGAAGGAATGAAAGGGCATTGACCCGTTGAGACGTGGGAGTGAAAATCGCTGGGGGCAGCATGGAGACGTGCAGGATATGGAACGATTTGGGTGATATCTACTTCACCTTTGTTCCTGCATGCCCTTTTAACGTTTTCCAGACTACCGGCTCCGCCTGTATCATTCTGTTGAACAACTAGCTAAGGTGTAATCCTGCGAATTCTGAGCTTGAGTGAGATTTTTGAATCGTTTCGAGGGAGCTTAATGACTTTGTGCCTTCTCGTGCATTTTTTAACTCAGGTTTCAAGATACTAAAATTTGCTGTTTAATGGCTTTAATCGTTGCATAATGCATGCCTTCGTGATACAAACAAAAACTAAGACATTCCTTTACTGTCAATAATTCAAGGCCAGCCGAAGTGACATATGGTTGCTCGAGAGATGATTCTAGGCGATGCTCCAAGGTTTGCTCTATCCGATCGATTTGCTTTGATAGCAATTGTAGAATTACATCTAAGCTAGGTATATTCGTTACCCAGTTTTCTGGTTTTGTGCCAGTAGTAAAATATTCTGCTAAATGCTTCGGTAACTCCATTTTTTCATTTGTTAGCCCAAGAGAGAACTTTTCATGAACAAGAAGAATGTGTCCAAGGTTCCATAAAACATTGTTGTTAAATCCTCGTGGTACAGTCCTTGTTTCTTCCCTCACTCATACCTGTGACCTGTTTTATCGTATTGACTCGAACAAATCTTAATTGTTTAATTAGGTGATTTACCATAACTAGTCCTCCATTGAAAAACTGAGGTTGCTGAACACCGAGGGTTCATTTCTTATGACAATTAACTACATTGTTAAAATCTCATTGTGATTATCTTTCTTGCTTGCTCGATTGTATCATTGATAATTGTAGCGGCCGAATGGTCGTTAGCTAACCTCAAGCCTTGTCCAGCCCAGAGTGACATAAACTCTGGGTCTTTCGCTATTGCTGCCGCCTGTCTAATATCCCGTGTCATCACGTGCTGAATAGGATAGGGAGGAATATTTCCGGGATACAACTGCATGTCGCGAATAAATTCTGTATTAATGCCTCGTGCTGCTTTACCCGAGTATGCATTTGTAATTATAGTAGCATCCTCGTTTGCAGAAAGTACTTTTTGTTTGTACGTTGGATGTGCACCACTTTCCGTGCAGGCCAAGAAGGCTGTGCCCATTTGAACGGCTGCTGCTCCTAAAGTTAGGCTCGCTAAAAGCCCGCGTCCATCCATAATTCCTCCAGAAGCAATCACAGGGATCGAAACATGATCAACAATTTGGGGAACTAGAGCTATGAGTCCAATTAAGGATTCAGATGCGTTCTTTAGAAATGTTCCTCTGTGCCCTCCTGCCTCACTGCCCTGTGCCACAATTGCATCTACACCTGATAATTCCAATATCATAGCTTCATCTACTGTTGTAGCAGTACCAATTACAAAAGTTCCACTTTTCTTCAAGCTTTGAATAATATTGTTTGAAGGGATCCCAAACGTGAAACTAAAAACAGGAACGCGCTCTTCTATCACAACTTGTATCTGTTCTTCAAACGATTCTGAGTATTTTGGAAGAGATGGATTTTGCACAATACCAAGTTCATTACGGTAGTAGTTAAGGTAATCAGACATTTTCTCAATTGTTTCTTTAGATTCCTCCGGCTGCTCAAAAACAAACAAATTAACTCCGAAGGGCCGGTCGGTTAGCCCTCTTATCTTATTGATGGCAATACGAATTTGTTCAGGGGTTAAATACCCAGCCCCTAGGTTGCCAAGTCCACCTGCGTTTGAAACTGCTGCTACTAATTCTGGAGTCGTTGGCCCGCCTGCCATCGGTGCCTGAAAGATCGGATAGGTAATATTGAGCTTGCTTATTATCAGTGTTTTGAGCATTATTGAAAGCCCCCTGTTAATTATTTTTTATTTTTTCCCACATTTTGAATGGAACATGCAATTGTTCAGCTTTACTCGATATGATTGTTCCAAAGATCAATATAATAGCTGCTAAGGCAAGCACCAAAGTTGAAATTGTAAGTGCCAGACTGTAACTTTGCGCTACCTCCAAAATGAATCCAGCCCCAATCGGACCTATTATTTGCCCTATACCAAAAAAACCGGTCATTAGAGCAATAGCATAATTGCTATTTGACTGTCGTACCATACGCGCTGCGGCAAGTGAAAGCATAGATATTCCCATAAAGGTCCCCCAAAAAGGATCGACCCTAGTACTACACCTACTATATTAGGCATGCATATAGGTATGATTACTCCAAGTGCTTGCAGAATAAGTGCAGTTATTAGAGGTTTAATATAACTTGCCTTACTTGCCCACCATGACCAGAGTAAGGGTGATGGGACGGCTGCTAGCCCCACGACAATCCAGCTAAAATCAGCAAAATCTGAGATATTGGGCATTTGCTTTACCATTGCTACTAAGAAAGTCGCACTTACGATATAACCCAGTCCTTCAAGTCCATAAGCTACAAGAAGCCAGATGAAAATAGATTGGGGTAATTTTAATGAATGTTTGGATGCAGAATTCGTTAGAAATGGTTCGAATTTTCCGTCATAGATAGAAGTCCAAATAGGTAGAATAAGAATAATACTGACGACAAAAAAACCTATCCAAGCTCCCCGCCAAGTGAAATGGCTGAGCATAGGTGTAGCTAAACCCGTAAGGACAATACCGGTACCAACTCCGCTATAGAAAAAGCCTACCCATTTTTCACGCTTATTAGAAATCAGTGTTTCCATTACTAAACTTGATGATAAAACGTATATAAGACCACTACTTATCCCAGCTATAAAACGTAATAATAGCCATCCAATAAAGGATGAAGTGATTCCCATAAGTCCTGTAGAAATGACGCATAGTATCAAGTGAATCCGTAGGTGGCGAGGTCGCCGATTTCCCCAGGTTATAAAACCTGCACCAAAAGCAGCGGCAAGGTAACCCAAATTATTACTTCCCGCCAAATACCCAGACTCCGTAACTGTAAGATGAGTTTGTGACTGCATCAATGGGAGTATGGAGGTATAGGAAAACCGCCCGATGCCCATCGCAATGATTAGCATAACGAATCCAGCAATCATTGTCCGCGTAGATTCATTAACTTTATTCCTAAATAACTGCATAAGAATTGCCCCTTTCAAAAATCATTTTACCCCTCTTTATATATCAAGTAAAATGAATTTAAAAGATGTTTATCATTAAAAATATCAATACTTAATTACGGAGGAATCGCAATGGACATCAGGGACATGCAGATTTTTTTGGCTGTTGCCAATGAAGGGAGCTTTACCAGGGCAGCTGAGAAGTTAGAATACGTTCAATCGAGCATAAGTATAAGAATTCAGCAACTTGAAAGCGAGTTAAAAACAGAACTGTTCCATCGTGGACGTCAGGGAGTTCGCCTCACATCATCAGGAGAGGCACTAAAGTCTTATGCTGAGAAAATTATATTCCTCACCAAAGAAGCGGAACGCGTTATATCTGATAATACAATCCCTCGTGGGCAGCTTCGAATCGGATCGCTTGAAACTACAACTGCGCTTCGGCTTCCATTTATTCTCGCTGAATACCATAAATCTTATCCCGAGGTCGATTTAATTCTCAAAACAGGAACGACAGAAGAACTCATCCATTCGGTTTTGAAGTACGAGTTGGACGGAGCTTTTGTATCCTCACTAGGCGATCATGTAGAGCTTGACACAGTAGAAGTTGGGACTGAGGAACTCGTACTCATATCAGGCCGGCAAACAGCGCCGATCCATCACCTTGAACAACTACGCCATCTGACCATTTTTGTTTTTCGCGTTGGATGTCATTACCGTCGAATACTTGAAGATTGGTTGCACTTGAAAGGCATTCCCGCAAAAATTATGGAACTCGGAACTTTAGAGGGGATTCTGGGATGTATTCATGCTGGCCTCGGAGTTTCGCTTTTACCTTTTTCGGTTATCGAAAGAGCTATGATTAAATATAACTTACAATATCACAAAATCTCGGATGAGCTCGTTAATATCCCCACTCTATTCATTCGCCGCAAGGATACTTATAAATCAGCAGCTATATCCGAATTTATTAGGGTTTCGAAGGAGAGATTCAATGATATCTAATTGGAACTAACCTGCCCGTTAGCATAACAAATTTTAACAAAAAGGGGATGCCTCCACACACTCATCTGGAGGACATCCCTTTATTACGTATCACTTATATGTGCGCATGTTCTTCAGTACATCTAAGTTATAGGTTATGTTCTGGATGACCCTATGTATATGATGGGACTCAGTTTTTAATTCTCATTTAGCAAAAAAAGGCTGCCGGACCATATCCGGCAGCCGAATCATAAATTCACACTCTAAAGATCTTTATGCATTCCTCTAATTCAGCGGAAACACTCTTCAGATTTTCTCCAACAGCAGCTATCTCTTGAGTGGTCGCGGTCAACTCCTCAGCTGAAGCAGCCATTTCCTCAGTCGCTGCGGAGGTCTGCTCGGCTATGGCAGAGATGGACTCGATTCTTCCAACAATATCATCTTTCTGAAGGATTGCCCGGTTTGTAGCATCCACCGATCGCTTCAATTGCGGCGTCGTTTCCATTACCGATTTCAAGATGGCTACGAAAGCGGCGGACATATGCTCGACCGTCTGGATTTGCAATGCAAGCTTATGATTCATTGCCTCGCTTGATTGTACCGCCGCGGTTGCATCCGTTGTAACTGAGCTGACAATTTCCTCTATAGAGCCGGTTAAGTGTTTGGATTGATCTGCTAGCTTCTTAACCTCCTGGGCAACAACCGCAAAGCCTTTGCCCGCTTCTCCAGCCCTTGCCGCTTCGATCGATGCGTTTAAGGACAACATATTGGTTTGATCGGATATCGTCTTGATTTCATTCGCAATGTGTCCAATTTTATTAACGTTCTGATCCAGGTCACCAAGCGTCTTTACCAAGCCTGCAAAGGAACTCTCCACCCCTTGAATCGATTCTTCAAGCTGCTTCAGCCTCTGGCTACCATCGTTTGACAGCCGTTCGGTTAATTCAGATCCTCGCTTGACTGATTCCATGGAGTCGTAAATATGGTTAATCGCTTGGCTAAAATCATTGACACTATTAAGAATATGCGTCAATTCCTCCGATTGATTGGTCACTCCTGTTGCGCTTTCACTCGCAGCGGTTGCTACCTCCTGAGACGAGTGGGCTATCTGTACCGATGTCGACGACAAGCCGACTGCATGCCCGCTTACATCTGAAGATTGCCTCTGAATGTTGTAAACAATGGTACGGAGAGAATCAAGCATTGAGTTGATGCTCTGGGCCAGCTGCCCAATCTCGTCTTGGCTGCGCACAATCAACTTCCCGGTTAAATTGCCCACAGCTATAGATTGTGTCATTTCCGAAATCTCAAGTATTGGCTTCGTCGCCTTTCTAGCGACAATAACTGCTACAACTATGACAATCACAAGAACGATTAAGAGAAAGACCGTTGAGAAGATTGTTTCTTTCCAGCCACCTGCTTCCACTAACGAAAGCGGCACCTCAGTGCTAACAATCCACCCAGTTGCCTGATTTCTCAAATAACTGGTTATGACCCTTTCTCTTTTTGGATTGGCCATTTCCACCGAGCCCTTATTCCCCGCCAATGCATCCTTCATAAACTCGGTTTGGCTCAAGTCGATGCGATCCTCTGCTTTTGATAATTGAATGGTAGGGTGGGCAATCAATTTCCCTTTCTCGTCGGCAACAAACACCGTTGCTCCATCTTTTGAACGCTGTTGCACAAATTCAATCAGCTTGGTCACATCCATCGAACCCTGTATAACCCCTATTATTTTGCCGCCCGGATGATCGTATACCGGTGCGGCTAGAACGGTAATCAATTGACCACTCTGCTTGCTTACCAATATTTCCGATATGACCTCTGCCTTGCCATTTAAGGCATCCTGATAAAATTGCCTGTCCGAAATATTGTTGAGTGTTCCGTCGCCACTGCGAACAATTTGCATACCGCTTGTATTGGTGAGGACAATTCCACTTTTGAATTCGGGGCTGACTTGCAGCGCCTCCTCCAGCACCTTCTTTATTTCGATCGTGTTCATGGAACGAATTACGGGATCTTGCGCAAGCAGCTTAAGTGTTCCCATGTTATGGTTTATTAACGAGGTAATCTCAAGATCTACTTCCCTAGATAGTGCAGAATTTCTTTCGATTGCGTGAGCTTTTTCATTTTCAAATGTGGAGTGAATCGACATGACAGAGGACAAAATTAGCGGCACTGCGCAGATCGTAAGTAGAAGTAAGGCAAGCTTATTCTTTAGTCTCATGAGATGATCCCCTTAGATTGTAATAAACCAAAATTTATCAGCCTTATATAATTAAAAATATCGGTTGCGCCTTATTTCAATTTTACTGTAAAAAAGCACCAACTTGTTCTTCAGACTGATAAACCAGTCATGCATAACAGATTAGGTGCTAATATTTGATCCTCAGGATTTTATAAAATGTAACTCGCTGGTTTTGTACGCCGATTTACACGGAGAATATCCAAAAAAGGCTGCCGGATAATAATCGGCAGCCCACTGCTTTATTGAACTAACGTTCCCATTTAGTTCAACAGAGACAGCCGATCATTGCGACCGGCTGCTCGGTGTCTTTATTCAGATTTCTTCCCTTGGACTTCAATTCCTGATAAAACTAAGCCGCTATTGAAGTGCGAGGAATCTAAGTAAATATATACTTCGTCATGTACTGACCCATGTGCAATCCATCCATGAATCCTTACACTATACTTATTAGAAACGTGTGGCAACTTCCTTAGCATGAGCAATTGCCTCTTCTTTAATGGCTGGAGCTCGCTCTGATGATGCCGTTCCTTCAACAAATATGGCCTCCATAGATTGAATTCCATAGAACTGCAAAATCTTTTTCAGATAGCTGTATCCCATTTCAACTTCAGCAAGAGGACCATTCGAATAAACAGAACCGCTAGCTTGAATGTGCAAGGCTTTCTTACCGGACAATAGACCTTCAGGACCATTCTTGGTATATTTGAACGTCTTGCCCGGAATTGAAGTCGCATCCGTGTATGCTTTCAAAACCGGTGGGATCGAGAAATTCCACATGGGGGAAACATACACGTACTTATCGGCAGACACGTATTGATTGACAATCTCGTCAAGCCGAGCTACTTTTGATTGCTCGGCTTTGGACAATTGATCAAAAGACGAACCCGACCGAAGCTTTTCCCAGCCATGCAAAACATCTGCATCGAACTGCGGAATATTCTCTTTGTACAGATCCAAATGAACAACTTCATCTGTTGGATTAGCTTCACGGTACGCCTCAATAAATTCTTTACCTACCGCGAGGCTAAAAGATTCCTGAGGATCAAGGGGATGTGCGGTGATGTACAGTATAGTTGCCATGAATGAAAACTTCCTTTCTGTAATTAAATTAAGTACACTTTCTAGACCGATCATATAATATGTACTTACTTATTAAAAGTAGGAACAATTATGTGGTATAGTATTAAAAAAGGTACTGTTACGGAGGTCAACAAATGGAAAAGAATCCTGTCCAATGTCAATTCGTTACGGCGCTGGATTCGATCGTCGGCAAGTGGAAGCCGATTATCCTTTATCATTTGCTTCAAGGCAAACCTCTACGGTTCAATGAGCTAAGAAGATTGCTGCCCGGTATCACGCAAAGGATGCTTACGCTCCATCTGCGCGAAATGGAGGAGGAAGAGCTCGTTAAACGAGTCATTTATCCGCAGATCCCGCCGAAAGTGGAATACTCCATCACGGAATACGGCATGAGCCTGTCTCCAATTCTGGAAGCCTTACATCAATGGGGAGCGGCCCATGTCCAGCGAAAGCGACTCAATTAAGGAGAATAACGAACAAACAGAAACAGACTAGCATTCGAAATTACGCTAGTCCGTTTTATTCTGGATCCAGTCAAAAATATAACAAAAGTGAATATAAGGTATGTCCGCACAGCGACGTGCCAGAACATAAAGAAGATCGCCCATCCTGCCAAACTGAAAGTCCAGCACGAACAGCCTGCGCAGCGCAAGACCGAGGCAGAGAGACAACTGGCAGAAAGGCCCCTCCCACCAAAAACGGCGAAGGTACAGCATCGTTCTTTGTTACGAAAAACTCGAAGAAGCCCGTTTGCGCCGACTTTTCCGTTGAGCGCGTTCCTTCCCCAACCCATGCCGGTCAACGCGTTATTGAAGGCTTCTTCGACATTCCCCCTAAAACTTGCCGTTACTTGTGATACGGTTTACCGCGAATGATCTTAAACTATACTGCCCTTTAGCCATCCATGCCGCGCGAACGCGGCACCACGGAATCATGAAAATTTATACTTCCTGCCTTATACTATTCTTACGGCTGGTGAGGAAGGTCGATAAGCTATGGTGTTGCGAACCCAACCTTTAGTCTGACTCCGACGACCATGGTGCACCACGGAATGTCGCTCCCTTTGGGGAAGCACGCAGGGTAGATTAACCCTTTTGCTGGTTGTTGCGCCAGTCCTCAATTCAATTTGCCGAAGAAAGGTGAGTATCATGGAAGTTCTTATTGAACGAGCTTGCGGGTTGGATGTTCATAAGAAGTCCATCACAGCCTGCATCGTTACTCCTGAAGGAAAGGAGATCAAGACATTCCGTACCCATACAGTCTTTCTTCTTGAACTTATCGATTGGATCAAGGAACACCGCTGCACCCACGTGGCCATGGAGAGCACCGGCGTTTTTTGGAAGCCAATCGTCAACCTGCTTGAAGCGGAACAGATTGAATTTCTGGTTGTGAATGCACAGCATATGAAAGCCGTTCCCGGCCGCAAGACAGACGTGAAAGATGCGGAATGGATCGCCGATTTATTACGGCACGGCCTGCTTAAAGCGAGCTTTATTCCGGACCGAAACCAACGTGAATTGCGAGAGCTGGTTCGCTACCGCCGAAGCTTAATCCAGGAGCGTGCCCGTGAACACAACCGGATTCAGAAGGTTCTGGAAGGGGCTAACATTAAGCTGGCTTCTGTCGTTTCTGACATTATGGGCGTCTCGAGCCGGGACATGCTGGAGGCCATGGTGAATGGGGAGACGGATCCGGAGAAGCTGGCAGGCTTCGCACGCCGAACCATGAAGAAAAAGAAAGAAGAACTAGAGCTTGCGCTGCGGGGGAACATGACTGCACACCAGCGTCTCATCCTCAAAAGCATGCTGACGCATATCGACTTCCTAAATGAACAGATTTCCGAACTGGATATGGAGGTAGCCAAACGGCTCGACCCTTTTCAGCAAGATCTGGATCGCCTGGATACCATTCCAGGGGTCGCCAGACGGACCGCTGAGCAAATCCTGGCTGAAATCGGCACCGATATCGCCTCCCGTTTCCCGAGTGCACCACACCTCTGCTCGTGGATCGGCCTTGTGCCGGGGCATAATGAGAGTGCAGGTAAGCGCAAACCCTCCAAAACCCGAAAAGGCAACAAGTACCTCCGCTCTGCCCTCATTGAAGCTTCCCATTCCATTCGAGGATCGAACAACTACCTCGGTGCTCAGTATAGACGCATTGCAGCCCGTAAAGGCGGACATAGAGCAGCTGTTGCAGTTGCTCACTCCATCATGACTATTGCATACCATCTGATAACACGCCAGGAAGATTACACGGATTTAGGCTCTGATTACTTTGAGAAGCGAAAGCAAGACGCCATTGTCAGACAGACGGTTCGAAAGTTAGAAAACTTAGGATACTCTGTTACTTTGGCCACTACCGAAGTATCTTAGTTCTGAAATAACATCATTACTTGGAGGAAGACGCAGCTTTTAAAAAATTGAAGCAGCTGCGCCTAGTTTCGTGCTGCCTTTTTAGGCTATACGCTATGAGTTATTTTCAGGGTAGCGTAACGCGGATACCTACCCGACATTTTTTTTGACAAGAACTTGACCCCATTCCCGAGCCAAACGCCGCCAATTTGGACACTAGACCCCTGAAACGAAAAAAATCCTCGACTAGGGTCAAGGATTTTTTTGCAATTGCGCGAATATTTAAGGTTTCTTACATGAGGATGGCCTTTCGCCTTTTTACCTGAAGGGGAGCGCATGCTGCAATTACTTCACGTCTTTGTTTAATTGTCCGCCTCTCTTGGCAGGCTGCTGGATTTCGAGCTCCTTTTTTAGACCTTTGAGCAGGGAGAAGCACATGACGACCATAATGATCGCAAAGGGGAGAGCCGCGGCGATGGAAGCCGTCTGCAAGACGTTTAAGCCTCCAGCGAGCAGCAATACCGCGGCTACCGCCGATTGTATGATACCCCATGTCACTTTGATTTTACCGGAAGGATTAAGTGTTCCGCCTTCACTTAGCATCCCCAGAACAAAGGTAGCGGTATCGGCAACGGTGATGTAATAAATCGCGACCACGGCAAACCCGAGCAGGCTCAGCAGCGTGCTCAACGGAAGGTGATCGAAAAAGGTAAATATCGACAACGATACATCTTCCGTAATGGCTTTGGCCAGATCATGGTTACCGGAATCGATAACAATGGACAGGGCGGAGCCGCCAAATACGGACATCCAGAGGCATGTACCGATTGTGGGAACGATCAGAACGCCGATAACGAATTCCCGGATGGTTCTTCCTTTCGAGACGCGAGCGATAAACATGCCGACAAAAGGGGCCCAAGCAATCCACCATGCCCAATAAAATAAGGTCCATGACGCGATCCACTCGCCTTCCCCGAAGGGCTTCAGCCTTAAGCTCATATGTAAAAAGTCGCTTAGGTAGATCCCTGTGGTATTGAAGAAGACTTTAATAACCGCCATGGTTGGGCCTACAAGCAGAATCAGCGCCATGATGGCAAATGATAAAATCATCGCCGCGTTCGACAAATACTGAATTCCCTTTTCCAGCCCTGTATTGATCGAGATGATAAAAAGCACGGTCGCCACGGCTATGACAATGAGCTGGACGAACAGAAGATTAGGAATGCCGAAAATGGCATGCATCCCGGCCGTAACCTGCATGGCGCCCAGACCTAGAGACGTGGCGATGCCGAATACCGTAGCAAAGATCGAGAGCACATCGATTGTTTTCCCTATCGGTCCGTTAATTCTGTGGCCCAATATGGGCTGGAACGACGAACTGATGGCTGCAGGCAGCTTTCTGTTATATTGAAAAAAAGCAAGGGCTAACCCGATAACCGCATAGATGCCCCATGGATCGAGGCCCCAATGGAAGAAGGTATACTTCATTGCCGTATTGGCCGCTTCTATCGTGTAGGGTTCGCCTATAGGGGGATTCGTATAATGGGTGACGGGCTCGGCTACGCTCCAGTACACAATCCCGATTCCCATCCCAGCGCCGAACAGCATGGCGAGCCAAGACCCTGTTTTGAAATCGGGAGTATCCGTTTTTTTGCCCAGGCGAATATTCCCGTATTTGGAGAACAGCAAGTAAATCGAGAACACGACAAAAAATAAAGTGGCGCTTAGATAAACCCATCCAAGGTAATCGATTGAACCGTTATAAATGGCATCAGTAACTTTGGCGAGATTATCGGTGAAGAAGACTCCCCACAAAATGAAGATCAGGGTAATCGCCAAAGAAATAATGAAAACAATGTTTTCCTGTAGTTTTTTATTCATGGGGACCCCCAAGTGAAGTGGAATTTAGCTCAATCTGATATAGGGACATTCATTGGTCTAGTAGGTTGTACTGGAATTGCCACTTTTCACGATCCAACAGCTCTTCCGGCGATACGACAAAGCCGCCTCCCAAGAATACGGTTTGATTCTGGATGGCAACGACCATGGTTTCGAATGAGGCGTCATTGTTAGTCTGTTTATAGACGTCCCCAAGATTGGGCATTAGTAAGTTGCCGGAATTGTTGGTATGCATATCAGGGTAATCCATGTTTAATTGTTCTTCCCCGGCAGGTTCGACAGTCTGATAGTCAATAACGCGGCTTTCCGTGCTTCGGCCGGGAACCATTAACAAATATTCATTATGCTTGATGCCGTTTGAATCCATGGTAATGACGCCTTTATGGTCAACTGTATCCACGACTTCAATTTCATTGAGCGAATAATGGTCAAGAGAATCGGGTGTCGGATTGGTAATTAATATCGTATCCCCTTCTTGCGCTTTTCGGTCCTTTCTGAGGGTGTAAGGCTTGTGGTTATAAACAAAGCTATCCAGCTCTTTTGGTTTATACTTTTCCACTTCTGCCGCAGTAGCCAGATGCTGCGTTAAGTCGCTTAGCCGAATGAGATGAACGGATTGCTTGTACATTGGCTTTATTCCGTAAACCCTGTGTAATTTGTTGTTGTAGTAGACAAATTGCCCCTTCCGCACTTGGTACAGTTTCACCAACAGCGCTCCCTTCACTTTTCTGGTTTGTTAGCACGTCCCGTTATTGGGTTAATTTTGAACTTGCGTAGTGTTATTCATAAGTTGCCCCAAAAATGCAGAATAAAATTACTGCTAGAGAAGTTTTGGCGAGTGGAGCGGCTTTGTTTGGTGTAGACGGGGCTTCAGGACGTGGAGCGGATGGAGGCACAAAGCTGGCGCAAGCAATAGGGGGTACTGCACAAAATAGAATTTCGGGAATGCTGAAAGGAGGATATTGGCGGGAGATTTGGGCCGATGAGGATGCCGATTTCGGCTTACGGCTCCTGCAATCGACCGGTTTGACCAGGGGAAACTGATCGCGGCCATCGCCTTGTCTGTTAATCCGATGCGGCGGTGTTATGGAGGGTGCGGCGACCAAGGACAGGTGCCCCCCCCCTCTTTCACTTTAAGAATGCAATGATGGCTACCAAACAACCGTTGCCCAGCTATAGGTTACAATAGGTAAGCATTTTGATGTGATCTCCAGCTTTTCCCCTGCTCCACAGGGAGCTTACGAGTTTCCCAGTACTCCGCGTTCCCTCTAAATGAATTGCGCTGTTTCATGGAATATTGATTCAAAGCTGCATTAATAACCGGATCTATATTAATAAAGTAATCAACTGCTTCTTTGGATATCTTATCATCGTGTTTCCACTCAATGGCTAATTGACTTAATACCGCACAAACCGCAATCCGTCATCTTCATGTAAAAGTAGATCTCCCAGATATTTTACTAAGTTTTTTCCCATAATTCACACTAAAAGAAATCTTAGTTGGTACTTAGTAGCAGCTAATACGGAATATTTTAGTTACTATAAACTCTAACAATTATTCGAGAAATACGTCTATCCTGCCCTTAGTTCAATGAAACAGGAACAGCTGCGCGGCGGCAAACTGCTCCCTGTAAGTTAAACTATCGTTCCTCGTTAGCTTAATGACACATGCAATCAAACCAAAAACAGCGGACACATATATCCTGTGTATGGATAGAACAAAGGTGCCCGAAGCCGCCTGTTAGGATGAAACTCGAGTTAGGCCGATCCTGCAGCCACTTTGCCCGCTACATACTGAACATCCTGGCTGTCAATCATACGGTCGAAATTCAGATCATAAGCCTTATCATAGCCCGGTTGCCCTTCACTCGTCCCGCTGTGGCGCGAAATCAGGACAAGATCGCTGAGTCCGATCTTCCCGTCTTTATCGAAATCCGGATCACTGATCACGAGCTCCAGCATTACAGGAGTGCCCAATTTCCGGGTCTGGCCCTGACTGTCGGCGACTTCGGTATTCGGATCCAGGGTGAAGACGACCGGGCCTTTGGCGAGCACTTGGAACCGGATCGTCATCAGCTGAAGGCTGCCGCTCCGACCCGGAACGGGACCAAGCAGCGCGCCAGCCAGTCTGGCCCTACCATCCTGCAGCTTCCGGCTGAATACGGCATCCTTCCCTTCCGTGCCGAAGCTTGGGGACAGCCACACCTCTTTAAGCTTTACTTGCTGCGGGCTGTACTTCAGGTCTGCCAGGAAGGCATAGAGATCCTCCGCTTCCTCGGCCTTTACTACAAGGTCCAAAGTCGAACCTACCTGCACGAATCCCGGCTTCACCTTCAGATCCATGTATGGGTTTGGCAGCGGATGGTAAGCCGATGTAGTTACGCTCATGACCTTGCTCTTCAGGCTTGCATTGCCAGCAGCATCTTTGGCTTGCACGGCAAACCCGTAGGCTGTCTCCGGAAACAGCCCCAAGGCTGTATAGCTGTATACCGATCCGCTGACGGAAGCCAGCAGCGAATCATCCTTGTAAATCTCATAGGAATCGACGCCCATATCGTCCGCGGCCGGCTGCCAATTCAGCTGTACGCTGTTATAGGTTACATCGGCAGCCGTCAGCACCGGACCGTCCGGCCATACCGGGGCGGTCGAATCGACAGGTGCGTACGCGTTCGTAGTCACAGTAACAGACGGGCTGTTCGCGCTTTTGTTCCCCGCCGCGTCTTCCGCTTCCAAGGTGAACTTATAAGCTGTCGACGGCGTAAGTCCATCGACCTCATAGCTGTATACGCTGCCGGTCACCGTATCGATCGGAGTGTCATTTTGATAAATGCGGTACAGCGTGACGCCTTCCGTATCGGCAGCCGGCTGCCAAGCCAGCACCGCGGACATGTAGGTCACGTCCGTCACGGTCAAAGGATTCTCTGCGGTCCAAACAGGGGCGGTCGTATCCGAATGATCAGTTTGAACCGCAAACAATGAGTTGCCGTCGAGCCGGTACCATGTGCCGTCAATGTAATGGAACGTCCCCGGACCGGTGGACGTATGAATGAGCTTGCCCTTTGGGGCGGAGTAAAGGTAGGTTTGGTTCTGAATGGAATAGGCAACCGTGCCATCCGGTCCAAGCTGTTCGATATTCACATGTCCGCTAAGGAACGATGCCTGCTTCTCTTCGCCTTCCGGCGACCGGACATACAAAGTCCAACTGTCTCCATCTTGATTATATTTGTTATAGGCAATCCAGCCGTTGCTGATCCGGTACGACTTTCTTGGATCGGCGAACTCGTCCTGCGCATACGGGTTCAATGCTAATTCGGTCTCTTCGGTTATCCGCTGATCGGTGCTTCTTACACGCAGCGACCACATGGAATCACTTCCATTATCCACCTTAAGTACTTTGTAGATCATGTTTTTTCCATCGGTCAAAGCCCCGGAATAGGTCTGGTAGTTCGAAGACGGATCGTATGTAGTCAACGTACCGTCGGGAAGCGATAGGTAGAGGCTGGATTCTGAAGTTGGATCCGTATAAGCCACCGTTCCGTCATAGGACAGATCGAAGCGGTAGGCATTTTCAAAATCTGAACTCGGTAAGGTTCGGGACCCTCCTGTCGTTACATCCGCAGCACCGAAAGTGAATACCGCATAATTCCCATTGACTTCGTGAAGGTATCCCCATTCCCAACCGTCCCAATATCTTTGATCCGCGCCGTCCTTCCAATAACGGGTATTCACAGCTTTCCCCAAGATAGAATACACAACGCCGTCAGCGGATAGCTTCGCAGCACCAATGGTATACGGCGCTCCGGCCATAGTGGCATCGTGAACCTTTGTTTGGCTTTGATTCGCACGATTGAACAGCCAGAGCACCTGATCGCCAGTTTGTTTCCACAGAATACGATGTTGATCAAAGTCGAGAATAGTTCCGTCAAACCGGTTAAAAAGCAGCGTTTCATCTTGATTGGCAGCAGTAGTGACCGTCACGTCTTTTGTCGCGCTCTGGCTGCCATCGTCATTGACGGCGATCAGTGAAAAGTGATAGGTCGAATGGGGAGACAGCTCTTTCACTTCATAGTAGGTCGTATCCCCGTTCAGCGCAGCAACCAGGGTGTTTTCCTGGTATACCCAATATTGGTCTACCTCCGCCCCATCCTTCGCCGGCTGCCAATTCAGCTGTACACTGTTATAAGTCACATGCGTAACCGTAAGCACGTCACCCTCCGGCCACTCCGGTCCTCCAAATCCTTGAACTTTTATGGGAGTAAGCCGAGCTGTACTCGTTCCGTCGCCGAGTTGTCCGTTATCGTTTTTTCCCCACGCCCATACCGTTCCGTCGTTTCTCACTGCCAAGCTATGCTGGGTACCTGCGGCGATGTCAACAACCGAATCAAGCTCCTGCACTTGAACGGGCGTACTGCTTCCAAACCCCCATTCGTTAAACTGATAATTTCCCCACGCCCATACCGTTCCGTCGCTCTTAAGTGCCAAACTATGCCCAAAACCCGCATCCACGTCGACTGCCGAACTGAAACCCTCTACTTGAACAGGAGTATATCGGTCCATATCACTTCCATCGCCCAGTTGACCGGCCAAATTCGGTCCCCACGACCAAACCGTTCCATCTCTCTTGATTGCCAAATTATGATAATCACCTGAAGCAACGGCCGTCACCGAATGAAGACCCTGTACTTGAACGGGAGCAGAACTCTGTGTTGTGCTTCCATTGCCAAGCTGCCCGTACTCATTTTTTCCCCACGCCCAGACGGTGCCGTCGCTTTTGACTGCCAAACTATACCCAAAACCGGAAGAAATCGCGACTACCGAATCGAGACCCTTCACTCGAACCGGAGTATGACGGTCCGTCTTGCTTCCATCGCCGAGCTGCCCGTACTCATTTCTTCCCCACGCCCAAACGGTGCCGTCGCTTTTGAGCGCCAAACTATGATCGTAATGCGCTGCAGCGCCGACTATCGATCTGAGGCCCTCTACTTGAACTGGAGTATTCCGACCTGTCGTGCTTCCATCGCCGAGCTGCCCATAGCCATTGAATCCCCATGCCCATACGGTTCCATCGCTTTTGATGGCCAAATTATGCGAGCCCCCTGCAGCAATGGCTTCCACCGAATGAAGGTCTTGTACTTGAACGGGCGCAGGACTCCCCGTCGTGCTTCCATTGCCCAGTTGGCCGCCTCCCCACGCCCATACCGTTCCGTTGGCATTCAGAGCGAGAGTATGACTCTCTCCTCCAGCAGCCATCCTGATCCCTGAATACGTGCTCTTTGCTGCCACCACGGAATCGGACTCGTCGGCGACCGCCTGTAAGGGCAGAAGCAGCGTCACAATCAGGAATCCACATAACCTAAGTAAAAAACGTCGTTTCATCTCATTTCCCTCCGTTGATCATTCTCTACTCCAATCTCAACGAACCACCTATCGATCGAATTTGAATTCAGCAGTTGACTCACCTTGTGGCAATAAGGAACAAAATTATTTACCTAAAATTTTACATTCAACAGTTTTTTCCAAAATCCTCCTATAGAATGCTGCAAGTGATTACTGCTTACGGGAATGTGGCATCCGCGAGTGTTTTCCCAAGAAAAGAAAAATCAGCTCTGGCTCTCAGCTGGTTTTTTGAACTACGTATAGGTTTAGGCCAGTGATAAAAGGAGCAAATCAACAAGCCACATTCCTGCCCGTTACTTCAATGAAGAAGAGAGCAGCTGCCGCGCGGCGATCTGCTCCCTGGGTGTTGTGCTATCGTCTCCCGATCGTTGAACGACTAGTACCCTCTAAATTGTTCAAGATTTAGATCGGGGTAGCTACTGACCTCAATCAAATTCCCGTCAGGGTCTGTAATATAGAAATCCTTATAAGATCCGTTTATGCCTTCTCCATGTTGGTTAATTTCACCAACTTGGTATTTTTCTGATTTTAGTTTTTCATGAAGAAGATTTAAATCTGAAGTCTGGAAACTTACTACCGGCGATACTTCTTCATCCGCTTCAAATTGGACAGGTTGTTTTATCGAAGTCTTCTTAATGAACAAAAAAGGACCGTGTTTCAATTTTAAATTGGCTGCGCTCTCCTGTTCCCAAATAACCTGAAAACCAAATACATTCTTGTACCACTCAACCGTTCTTTTTATATTGGTTGACGGCAGGTAGATTTGTACTACTTCGTTGACAATTATTTCAGTTAATTGCTCGCTCATACTCTTTATCTCTTGATCGGATTGTGTTTTTCTACTTGCTCCATAGCGGATCATATCCCTCAAATAAAATACATATTTTGAAAATATTTTAATTATAATATTGAAATAAATCGGAACATAAAAACTCCAATAATTCGTACTTATCATTGAATTGTGCATAGGCTCCGCCACCGGACGCGTCGGCTTACCTGTTTCGTACACGGGAATTTGTCGGCAAATGTTACCGGGGGACTGGGAATATCAGTCCATAGACTTTATCGAAATCGTCTCGCATTCATTGAATAATGCAAAATTTTGAAAACAATGGTTCAAGGCTGTTCGCAATTGCTTTGTTGGCTTTATGTCCTTCTCGTACCATATGTTTTTAACAACGAGCGTCCCGGATTTTCGCTCCGCGATTACCTCGGCTCGTCCGATGAGGCTTTCTCCGTATAGTAGAGGCAACACATAATAGCCGAATTTCCGTTTGATTGCAGGCGTGTAAATCTCCCAAGTGTAATCGAATCCAAACAATTCGTTGATCAGCTTTCTGTCCCATATGAAATTATCTAGTGGGGCAATCAGCTCGCAGCGCCATTTCGGCGCCGGATTTTGCAGGACGTCTTCAATAAGCGGCAAGTCCTCCACGCGGCAGTACAGTATATCCTTCATTTGATCCACGGCAACAGCAACAATGCGAGCTTCGTGCAGCAGCAGGCGGAAAACTTCGTTGCGCTGCTTCGCTTTCAATCCCCATATGTTCAGCCAGGCATCGGATGCACGATTCCATAATAGGCCAACAGCGCCGATTCGACGCAGTACCCGCCACTTATGATGCTCAAGCTCGCCCTCTAGCGGCTCCGGCGCATTCAGCAGATTTGGCTCTATGTACTTCTCAGCTAAATCGTAATACTTACGAGTTCCTTTTTTGTGATGGATAACCAACTCGCCTGTCGAGTACATCTGCTCCAGCACCGACCGGGTTGAATTGTTTCCGCTGCTCCAGTGGATGGCCGATTGCCAAGCGAAATTTCCATCCAATTTTAGATCATCCGAACTTAGCGCACCGTGATTTTGGATATGAGCCCGTACTTGCTCTATCAACGTTTCCATTTCAGGATAGCGCTTGGCATGTTGTCGGGCGGCCTGCCTGTACCGCTCAAAATACGGCCAGTCCTCGACAGGGATAATGGCCAAATTCTTGTCAGGATAATCGACAAGGCTTCTATCTTGATACAGCAACTCGGCGAGCATGTTCTTGGTAAATCCTTTGATTCGCGACTGCAGCACCAGTTCGGCGTTTTTACCGCAAACATCGATGGGATCGTATTGAATACAGCCGACCTGCCGCACAAAATCCAATACTCCCTGCTTTCCGGCAAATTGATATTCGCCCAACAGCCCGTGCTTCAATAGCAGAAATTGCCGTGCCTGGCGATTCGTCAATTGGATCATGTCCACATCGGCTCCTCCGTTGGAAGACATAAAAAACAAACGCATGTTCCCGTAAAATATTACCATTGTCTAGAGCAAAATAACAAGAGTTATTGGAATATACATTAGCACAGCGAGATTGCCTTTCGGCAGCCTCGCCCTATTTGACTGTTGTTGACCTAGCGTGCCCAGTCAGTTTAACCAATACCTGCTTAAATTTGTCTGTAAGAGGAATAATACGCTTAAGACAAATTTGAGGTGTGATCTTAATGAACGGACGAATTAATAAGAAGAAGAACAGGCTTATTTTGTACGGAGCCCTAATCTCAAACCTGACTGCGTTAGCTTATACCATGAGGAAAGCTCCCAGGAAAGATTGGATCTTTGTTTACTTATTTAATTCAGTCACGAATGTTGCCTTAGACACCATATTAGTACGAAATAAAGTTCTGGAATATCCTGTCGCAACAATCCCTTTGCTTTTTCTTAGAACTCCAAATAAAAAACCACCCTCAGAGGCGCCAAACTCTAACGGTGGTTTTTTATTGCTCAAATTTATCAGGATGGTAAGCATTAAAAAATTGGTTACGGGAACCAAAGAGCTGAATGACGTACGCACGCTGCTGTTCAGATGCCATTTTCATATTAACAGCGAAGAATTGAATTTGTTAAGAAAAAGGCACTAACGGATGAAAACGAATTTTGAGGGGGGGAGTTTGTGTGAGTGACTTGATTAAGTACCTTCAAACTAACTTTTTTGACAAAGGAAGAGGTATTGGCCTTGATACAAAAACATAACATCAAAGATAGGAACTGAACGATAGGGAAGTCAATGTGCATAAGGACATATGACTTCCTTTAACTTTTTAATAACGAGAGAGTCAGATTCGACGTTACCAAAGCGCTTTTCGAGATCCTATTCCATGATTGGGGTCGACAATCCAAGCTTCGCCTAGCCAAGTATCTTCGATTTTTAGCCAGAAAGTTTGGGGACCGAGATATCCTATCCATTTCCCGCCGACTCGTACATATCCGTTGTTTTGTCTACAACCACTTCCTTGACGTAGTCTTCTGCGATGCTCTCAGGGTAAAGTCTTATCCAACTGATTGCCCGCTTCTCTTCAGTGACCTAGTCGTGTCACCACATCGTAGGTGTGAATGTTCTCGATCATATCAAGGGTGCTCTGGGATATCTTTGGCATAGTCGCCATCCTCCTTCGTCGAATTTAGGTCGTAAAAACAAAATGACCTCTTTAAGCATCGACGCTTCAGTACACAGAGAAATCCCGTGTGTACGAGTCAATACCTAAAGAGGTCATTCTGGGTCTACAATCTACCCTACTTTTCACCCTGAGCCGCTTGGCGGGTGCACAAAAAAACAGAAAATAATATGGCAACAGTATATCATAAAGTAACAGGTATGACAAAGGAAAATCCTACACGGGAAAGCCGGTAGGATGAATCCCATATTACAGGCTACGATATTGTTATTTATCTCAAATAATTGGTATCGCTTACATTATGCGACCCTGATAGCATAGAGTTGTAACGCAATCTCTATACTCAGGAGGTATACTAATGAAAAAGAAGAAATGGATGCTTGCACTTGTCGGATTAATTCTATCGCTTTGTCTGGTTACATCCGCATCAGCTGCGTGGGTGTTCTGGGAGCCGCTCACTTATCACAATCCTAGCACCTGGGAAAAAGCGAACAATTACTCCAACGGATCCATGTTTAATTGTACGTGGAGAGCAAACAATGCCAATTTCACTAGCGGCGGACAATTGGAACTAAAGATCACAAGTCCATCCTACAACAAGTTTGATTGTGGCGAGTACCGTTCCACGAACAAATACGGCTTCGGCAAATACGAGGTCAACATGAAGCCTGCCAAGAATGTGGGTATTGTCTCCTCTTTCTTCACCTATACCGGCCCGAGTGATGGAACCCAGTGGGATGAGATCGATATCGAATTCCTTGGCAAGGACACCACGAAAGTACAATTTAATTACTATACCAATGGTGTCGGCGGTCATGAGAAGGTCGTTGACCTCGGCTTCGATGCTTCACAAGGATTTCATACGTATGCGTTTGATTGGCAGCCAGGCTCCATTAAGTGGTATGTTGATGGCGTATTGAAGCATACCGCCACCTCTAACATTCCGCAAACGCCTGGAAAGATAATGATGAATGTTTGGAATGGCACGGGCGTGGATTCCTGGCTCGGGAGTTATGACGGAAAAACTCCTCTCTATGCTTACTACGATTGGGTAAAGTATACGAGCAATTAAAACCCAAAACAAACACTCATTATCCAACTTATAGAAAACGCTCACAATATCCATCCTGACGTTCACCATAAAGACGAAGCCTGTGCCGTGCATACTGCAGAAAGGGGTGCCGATGATCTCATTCATCGGCGCTCCTTCTCTTGCATTTACTTCACCTCGTCATACCACTGATTCACTTCCTCGGTGATCTGTTCACCCCCAAGTTGTCTCCATGATCTCGTAAATTCACGGAAGGCTGCAGCCGGGAGCCGCGAATAAATGATTTGAATAAAGGTTTCCTTCTCCAACTTCTTGAGCAGTTCCCCTTTCAGTCCCATTGTTTCCGTCGGGCCCCCTCGAAACATGTCTTTCTTCGAGGCACCAGCCTGACTTAGCAGCACCTCATGAATAGGAACATCCTCAGGCACAACGTTCTTGTTCCATGCTTCCGGAATCCTCGCCCCGTCAAATGTCAAAGTATACGCAGCCACCCGTACGTACCCGCCGGGGATATCGCTGGGATTCGTCGACTCCTGACCCTCCGGTGTCCTCACCCAATCATAACCTTCGGCTAATCCGTATTTGAATTCACCGGATTGCTGTGCGTAATGATCAAACAAATAATTTTGATACGTAAAAAACAGCTCCGGATGCTTCATTTCCTTGTTGATCAGCACCGCTCCGTTGTTAAGCCGGCTGCCCCTGCGTGCAATCTTACCTCCCGGGCCGGAGGGTATCTTATATGCGGAGATCACCGCGTCCTTGTTCCTCGCCTTCATTTCACCGAGCGGCCAATATTTCATCCAGATCGGCCCGGCAACGACCCCCGCCTTGCCTGAGGCGAATTGCTCGGCGGCTCGCACCTCATCAAACCATTCGGCTTCTCTGGAGATATACCCCTCCTTCATCCACTTCTGCAATAAAGCCAAAGCGCTCTCGGCCCCCGGATCTACCGAACCGTATTCGAGCCTGCCTCCAGCTCCCACATTCCACTGTCCCGGTACGCTGCCGAACCCTCCGAAGATCCAGTTGGCATCGGCCATCCAGCTGTTCATGCCGTTCTTGAAACCGACCGCCAGCCCATATGTATCCTTGGTCTGATTGCCATCCGGATCCCCATTCGTAAACGCATTCATCACGTCGGTTAGCTCATCCAGGGTTTCCGGCGCCTTGAGGTTCAACCGATTCAGCCAGTCCTCGCGGATCCATAGCACAGGATCGGAGGAATACTCATAATCCAGAATAGGTATGGCATACTTCTTGCCGTTTCTCATGTAGGGAAACCATACGGATGGATCGGTATCCATCGCTTTCTTCCAAGACGTCGAAGCATAACGCTCGAAGAGCTCCCCCACTTCCATAAACTGACCGGAGTCGATCAATTCGTGCACAACTTCACCTCTGACGGGAAGCACATCGGGGAAGGGCCGTCCGGCAGCAAGCTCTAATCTTAGTTTGGTATCGAAAGAGTGATTCTGATTGGGAATGGTCCACAAGTAACGGATGTCGATACCAAGCCGCTTCTTTACCCAGCGGGTATGCACATTGTCCTCAAGCGTCTCGCCATTCTTGAACGTCATCTCCGGATTCACCGCTGCAGCCACGGTCATCGTTGCCGGAGGATCATATTTGTCTTTCTGCGGGTTGAATTGGACGCTCTGACCTCCGGCCGTGTCCGATGTAACCTGCATCGATTCCGACTCCTTCCCCCCACCCTGCCGGCAGCCGGAGAGAAGGAAGAGTGCCGTCATCCCAAGCAGTACAAAGCGTTTCATGTAGTATCCACTGCCTTCTACTAAGATAGGAAACCATCACTGAGTTTCCTGTATGTATTACTCCTGTTTTCAAATCTATAGTAAAATAGTGTTAATTAAATAAGTGTATTAGAATAAAAAGTGGGTGTCCAGATTGAAAATTCAGCCAAACCTATCGACCAAAATGATATTCGCTGTATTTATGATATTCCTCGTTATCTTCTTACTCTATCGGCATACGTATGGGATCAACATCGGCGTAGTCCGCGAGGAGATTCAGCGAAACAACTTAAACCAGCTGGAATTCTTCCTGAGTCAGATGGAGAACCAAATCGACCAGCTTGCCATCAGTGCTTACACACTTGAGCGCGACCCGTCCATTCAGGACTATCGCAACATCAATCATTTGAACCATCTGCTCGACGCCAATAAACTTAGAATCACGATTTTGGAGAAATTAACCCTGCAAAGTGCCAGCAGCTCGTGGCCCAACCAAATGCTGCTGCATTTCCCGTTAACGAGTGAAATCATCTCTACCGCACCTTCACTTGACAGCGATTACAGAGGGGTTACGGGACAGATTCACGGTTCATGGACCTATATCCAACACGGACGGCCTGAGCAAGGCGAATTTGTTTTTCTGGTTGCGGCCCCCCAGCTTGGCAGAGCTCCCGTCCAACATCCGAATCTCGTGATTGAGACCCGTTTCCAGGAAGACAACATACGCAAGATGCTCGATCAGTTCAAACGGTCGGGAGGAGATCCATTCTTGTTTCACCCGCAGAATGGGACGATCGCCAATCAATCCTCTCAAGCGGAACTCACCAATGAAGTCACAGCCAAGCTTAAGGAACAATCCCTCTCCTCTAAGGGTTCGCAACTGGTCCTGTTGAATCACCAGCAGTACCTCGTCAACTATGTCCAGTCAAAATCACTCGGGTGGTATTTGGTCGACTATGTTCCGCTTGAACGGGTGCTCGTCCCGATCAAGGAAGGCCGCAATTTCTTTATCGTGTCCACGGTGATGCTGCTGATCTTGGGGATCGTGCTGTCCGCTTTGCTGTACCGGAATATACAAAGACCCATATCCCTGTTCATCAAGGTAATGAACAAGTTCAAGCAAGGGGATCTCACGGCTCGCGTAATGCCTATCCGGACCTATGAATTTCGGATGTTGTATATGGGCTTCAACGAGATGGCCGATCGGATCCAGGAGCTCATTGAACGTGTATACTTGGAGCAAATCCGTTCCCAGGATGCCGTGATGAAGCAGCTCCAATCCCAAATTAATCCACATTTCCTTTACAACTGCCTGTTTTTCATCAAAAGCAAGGCGTCCGTCGGCGATATGGAGTCGATTAAGTCGATGGCCCTCAGCTTGGGCGAATACTATCGATACTTAACCCGTGTAGATACGTCCCAGACCACGTTGGGTCAGGAGTTGAAGCTGGTAATCCATTATCTGAACATACAAAACCTGCGAAAGCAGCGAATCGATCATGTTATAGACATTCCGGAGCCTCTACTGGAATTCCATATCCCGAAGCTGCTGATTCAGCCGCTTGTCGAAAACAGCATCATACATGGCATCGAACCCAAGGTTGGCAGCGGTATGATCCGTATCTGCGCGGAGCAGTCCGGAAGATGGCTGACCATCGTAATAGAGGATGACGGGGTGGGCATGGAACCTGAGCAGCTGCAGCAGCTTCGCGACAGTCTGCTGGCCCCTGCACCGAAGTCATCGGGCTACGGGTTATGGAATGTGCACCAGCGAATCCTTTTACACTTTGGCCAAGGCTCCGGACTGCAGGTGAGCGAGTCGGCCGCAGGCGGGATCCGGTTTACACTGAACATCGAGACTTAGGATTTGCATTCAACAATAAACTCAGGAGGAATAACTATGCTTACCCTATTACTGGTGGATGATGAATCCTACGTTGTAGAAGATTTGGCTGCAACGATACCGTGGAGCGAGCTGCAGATTGAAGAAGTATTCACTGCCTCCTCGGGTGCGGAAGCATTGCAAATCATGGAGCACACCGCCATCGATATCGTGGTCACCGATATTTCCATGCCGGGTATGTCCGGTATAGAGCTGGCTGAGACGATTCGCCGTCAATATAAGCGGACCAAATGCATTCTGCTTTCCGGCTATGCAGAGTTCGACTATGCACGTAAAGCGTTGTCCCACGAGGTAAGCGAATATTTGCTGAAGCCCATCAGCGATGCCGATTTTATGGCCACGATCCGGAATGTGGCAGATCAAATGCGGGATGAGTGGAAAGCCCTGGCTTCTTACGATCATGCGATCCGCACATTCGAGGAACATTTGCCCCTCTTGAAGGATAAGCTGCTTAATGAGCTCCTTCAAGGCAGGAGCACAAATTCACCGTCTCTAGCGGAACAGCTGGATAAATATCGGATTCCCTTCTTCCAAGGAGACCGGATCAGCGTCATGCTGATTCGGCTGGAGGAATTTTTTCTCAAACATGATACGGACAGCTTACTGCTGTTTGAGTATGCCATTGACAACATTGCACGGGAAACGTTCTCGGAGCAGTTTCAATTATGGTCCTGCAAGGACCTCCATGAGATGCTTGTTTATGTCGTTACCCCCAAGAGCTCTCCCTTCGATTCACCCGATACTTCTGACCATGCCTTGGAGTCTTTGGCCAGCCAGCTTCAGCGAAATGTAAACATTTATCTCGGCGGAGGCATCTCGGTCGTGACGGGCAAGTGGGGAACATTCCCTGAAGGCATTCAAGCGATTTACCAGGACTCCTTAGCGGCGCTGCGCAAGAGAATCGGCAAGGACACAGGATACTTTCTCTCCCTCTCCGGCGACCCAGAGCCTCTGTCGGTCCAAACGATTCGATCGCTGTACGAGCCGCCCACTTTGATCCATCTGTACGAATCGGGACGCTGGGATGCCTTCGAAGAGAAGCTGTACTCGATATTCAGGGAAATCCGCAGCGAGTGGAATGATTCGCAGGAGCATCTTATGGAAGCCTATACCGTGCTTTCGTCCGCTTTTTACTATATTGCCCATAAAAATGGCCGGCTATTGTCTGATATGGCAGGAGCTCCGCTTCCTCCCGAGCATCTCAGATCGATCCAGCTGGTCGAAGAGTGGACTTTCCGCATGGTGAGCGGGATCCGAAAAGAACTGGAGTTCGAGGTCAAGCATTCCAAAAGCGCTCTCGTCCAAACCATTCATCAGTTTGTGGAAGCCCATCTGTCGACCGTTACTCTGCAGACGATTGCCGCCCAAGTCTCACTCCACCCCGCTTATTTGTCCAAGGTTTATAAAACGGAAACCGGACAAAGCATCAGTGAGCTGATCTACAATGCCAAGATGGACAAAGCCGCTTATCTCCTCAAGAACTTCAGTGATAAAATTTATGAAATCTCATCGGAGCTCGGGTATTCCAATGCGCATTACTTTATCAAAGTGTTCAAAGAACGATACGGGGTAACACCCCAGGAATATCGCGACCAAGTTTGACAAAACGATCCTTTTGCAAAGTCATCATTTCCGACATTCGAACATAGGCAAAAGCCCCCCGAAACCCGGAGGGCTTTAGCATGATCCCCTGTTTCAAATCAGATGTGGTTTACTGTCACATTGAAGGCCCGTTATTCACCAAGCGGATATCATCAATATATACAGACAATCCGCCCGAATCGCCTCCGTCGATGTTCCCCAGCTCAAGACTAACACGGCCGCTGTGATTCGTGGGCTGCCGTACATCGAAATTCACGGTGTGCGTCTGCGCCTCAGCTGTCAGATCGATGATCTCGGAATGGTAACCCGTCCATACATAGTCGGGGGCTCCGCTCAGCCGGCCGGTGCTCACATTCATTTTCCTCGGCGTCTTGGTTGTTCGGGCTTTGAAGGTAAGTGTATAATTGTATCCTTCCTGAAAAGCAACGCCCTCCAGGAAGACCTGCCGATCCCACGGATTGCTGCCCGGCGTGCCTATGTCGATCTTCAGCTGTTCCTCCGCAGCAGATACCATAAGCTGATCTGCTTCCGGCGAGTAAGAAGCCCAGCCGGATGTCCCTTGAGAGAAATCCGAATTCGGCAGCAGATTGATACCTTGAGGCTGGATAGCGGCCCGTTCCTTCAACACCACATTGTCGATATAGACGGCATGCGAGACGGAGATGGCGCCGGTCTGTCCAAGCGCAAACTGAAAGAGGGCACTCGGATCGGAGTCATGCTGCATTATAAAAGCATCTTCTACATGCTGCTGCGTGCCGTCCAGATGGATCATGTTCTCATAATAAGGCGTCCAAACGTTATCCTGGGTACCGTCATGCTGGATTACCACCAGTATGTTCCGCTCCATCGTGGAATACACATCAAAGCTCACGGTATAGGACCGGCCCTTAAGGAGCGATCTGCCTGGCTGCTTCACTTGAATGTTCCACTCTTCCGTACCCGGGTCGGAGATGCTGACCTGAAGTTTCCCATCCTTAGCTTCAGCGAAGGACGGGCTTACACCCGGCAGCCAATCCGCTTCGAAGTAATCCCACCCCTGCAGACCCTCATCGAAGCCGCCATTGTCGATCAGGGAGGGGCTCAGCTCCACCCAATCGGTGTTGAATTTGTCACCTGAGATCTCCAGGTAATACACGCCCGGAGTCAAGTGAACCTGCCCCAGGTCCATCGTGCGGTAAGTATCCCACCCGCCTGTGCGGCCGATACCATAGTCCTGTGTGCCCATTACCTTCCGGTTGGCATCGCGCCACGTCAGTCTGGCGAAGGATTCGCCTATATCGCTGGCGAGCCGGGATTGAACAAGATACTTACCAGCCTGCGAGACATTCAGTTTGAATTCAAAATAATCCCCTGTATCCAGATAGCCGACAGTCCCGTCTGCGCCCACCTGAATCCCCTGCATTCCCCAGTATTGGTCAGCTTCCATATGCGTCCATCCGTTCACTTCAGTAGGAATTCCCCGTTTCACAAGCCGGACGTTATCCAGATAGACACTGCCAAGGGCGTTCCCGAGCAGTAATTCAAGCTTGGCATTCAAGGGACCGTCTAAATCGGCTGTGGCAAAGTCGAACTGGTAGTTCTTCATCTCCGGAGTCAGCTCCAGCTTTCTTTCGCTTAGGAATACGATGTTTTGCGGGTCAACCGCTTTCATATTCCATTCCATGGAACGCGGAGATTCTGCCCTTGCGCTGAACATGACACTATACGCAGACGCTTTGTCCAGAGACAGGTTGTTCTGACTTACAGCCACAGAGGATGCATGAGGCCCTTCTTTTTTGACGTCCACCTTAAGCTCTCTAACCAGGTGGGAGCCGAGCCACCCGTTCGTGACCCCAAAGTCTGCTTCTGCGCCATCCACGGTAAGAAAGTCCCAGAACATCTTCCGGTCGTCGCCCTGATCGAAGGTGCCGTTATAGATATAATTGCCGTCCGGCAGCACTTCCTTTACCGGATTCGGATCCGGCGCTTCCGTTTGGGTGAGCTTCACGTTGCTGATCCAAACCGGCCGTGTCCCGGCCTTCCCCAGGTTGAATTCCAGACGCGCGCTGCCGTCAGTCTCTGCTTTCATCTCGAAATCATACGTATAACGCTGAAGCTCGGAGTTCAGCACGACGCTCTGATCGTCCAAATACCTTGTGTAGCTCCGCTCGGGTCCCGAAATGCCTGTCACCATGGTGCGTTCCCCGTCTGATCTGGCATCGAAAGTCAGCCGGTAAGACGCCCCCTTCTCCAAAGGAATTTGCGGCTGAACGAATTGAACCGCATAGGTTTGGCTGCCTTCCTGACCGATCGTGATTCTGGCTGCACCCTGATCCACCGCTACGTCTCCGGTGCCGCCGAACAGGTCTGCCGGCGGGGCAAACGGCTGGAACTGCCATGCATCCAATCCGTTCTCGAAACGGCCATTTATTATATAGTTTCCATCCGCAGCAGGCTCCCGCAGCACCACCTCATGCTTCGGGCGAGTTCCCGCACTGCGATACATCCCATCGAGCTCATATACTCTTACATAATCGACGAGCATCCGCTGCGGGAATGTTGTGGTCGCATCCGGATTCCCGGGCCAGTTCCCACCGACGGCCAGATTCAACTGCATATAGAAGTCGCGGTCGAAGGGTGCAGGATACGTATACGCTGCCGCCTCATTGCTATTGTGGGAGAACCAGTCGTTCATCCTGCTGTAGAGGATACCGTCTACATAATGCCGGATCTCGCCCGGCTCCCATTCGATGGCGAATACATGATAGTCGTCATCAAAGCCTTTATTTCCGGGCAAGATGTACGAAGCCTGGGTTTCCTCTTTAGGCTTGCCGTAGTGAAGCGTTCCGAAGATTTGGCCCGGCCGATGCCCGAGCAGCTCCATGATATCGATCTCGCCTGACGACGGCCAAGGGCCATAGAGGGTCTCATCCGCCGGCATCATCCAGATCGCAGGCCAGATACCCTGCCCTGCCGGCAGCTTGGCGCGGATCTCATATCGGCCATACGTCCATTCGCCTTTTCCTTGGGATGTGAGCTTGGAAGAGGTGTATGGGCTCCCTCCGAAGGATTCCTCGCGGGCTTCAATCACCAGGCTGCCGTCCTCCACGCGTGCGTTCTCGGGACGGTTCGTGTAGTTCTGAAGCTCATTATTCCCGTACCCGCCGCCGCCCTCGATGAAGTTCCACTTGGCGGGATCTATGCCCGGCTGGTCGAATTCATCCGCCCACCTGAGCTTCCATGCTTCAGCAGCGATCTGATCAGCCCCCAGTTCGATGAGCCGGTATCCCATCACCCTCTGGTTCGAATCCAATTCATACAGCCCAATATATTTATTGGTTACCGCGTCGACACCGCTAATGTCCGAGCCGGGCACATAAGGGTTATGCACCGTCCGGTCCGCAGGTGCCTTGTCTCCCGCTGCCGGCTGGGGTAAGACTTCATGGCTTACCTTGACGGCAAGGTGACGGCCCTCACCCGCAAGCGCGTCGATCCGGGTGGTTCCGTGAAGCTTACCCGCCTGCACCGTGTAGGCGAGTCCCTGATCACTGTCATCATCGCCGTCACCGGGATCACTGCCCCCGCCGCTGTCATCGTTGCCGCCTCCGGGATCGCTGCCTCCGCCGCTGTCATCGTCGCCTTCTCCCGGCTCGCTGCCTCCGCCGCTGCCATCATCGCCATCACCGGGATCGCTGCCTCCGCTTCCAGGGCTGTTGTTCCCGCCTTGTGGCTTCACATCCTTCCATGATGCGCCTTTGGCGATCATCTTCCCGTTTAGTGATACGCCATCAGCGTCGACCAACAAGCTTCGGAGCGCTCCTGCGGACTCCACTTTCGTCCCTTTCGCGCCCTCAAGAATATGCAGTTCGCCGATGGTCGATCCGGCCGTCACCACGACATGGCTGTCAGCCGACGCGACTTCTACACGTCCGAAGCTGCCGGACAGTGTAACCGTGTCATTCGGCCCTTCGGTATGTATGAGCACATCCTTCATGCCTGAAGAAACGGCCTCTACAAGCGCTTCCGACCGCACCTCCAACCTCTCTACAGTCGTAGTACCTGCCGCAGTTACACGGATTTCTTGCTCCTGCTTTTTGATTACTACGGTACCAAAAGTGGAATCAGTCAGCTGCACGCTGCCCCCTCCACCTATATGTGTAACCCCTTTCACTTGAACGCGCTCCAGGACCACGTCTCCGCCGCCAAGACCTTCGGTCAAATATAACCGTCCGGCAATCGCTGCGTCCGAGAGCTTGATGCCTGGCGCATTCACGATGGCGTTCGGCATGCTTTCCGCTTTGCCGTATGTGCCCTGCTTATGGAATACCTCCCCGGTTAGACGCTTAAGAAGACTTACGGTTTCGGCACGCGTAATGGGCTCTTGAGGCCGGAAGGTCCCGTCCGGATAGCCTGTGATTGAGCCTTCCGCCAGCATGGCTTCCGCCGCATTGCGAGCAAATCCGCTGATCCGGTCTGCATCCGGATACGGGAGCATCGTCCCCTCCCCATCATGCCTTGCTTCCAGCCTGAACATCCTGGCGGCAAGAACGGCGGCCTCCTCTCGGGTAATCGGCGCATTCGGCCGGAAGGTGTTGTCCGGGTACCCCGATACGTATCCTTGCCGCAGCGCTGCAGTGACCGTCTCCTTGTACCAAGCGTCCGCTTCGATATCAGTGAAGGCTGCCTGTCCGCCGGATGCACTTATACGGAATCCGAACAGTCTTTGGAGCACGGACACGAATTCCGCCCTCGTGATAGGCGCGTCTGGCCGAAAGGTTCCATCTGGATACCCTTCAAGCACCTTAGCATCGACCCACTTGACCACTTCGGCTGCCGACCAATGCTGACTCAAATCCAACAATTCCGCCTCATGACTGCCTGGAACCGGTGGGTTCGCAAGAATACCGCCTGCCGCTTGTCCCCATAAGGTCAAAACCGACAGTCCAATAACCAGTGCTTTCCTCATTTTCATCGTATCCAACTCCTTATGTATGAACGTCCTGCTCCTGATGAATATGCGCCTAAGCGGCCGAGGCAGGCACCGGATACCGCTTGTACCTTGCGGAGGACCCTAAGCCCGCCATCCACCTCGTTCCTTATGCATCCTTAAGGCGCTTACCCGGTCACGGATGCCGGTGCTTCCTGACGACCGTTCTCAGTGATGCTCATCTTGCTGGCAGAGCATTGGAATGGATGAGCTCCTTAAACCATAACGCGCTTTGCTTGGGCGTCCGGATCTGGGTCTCATAATCCACATGAACAATGCCGAACCGCTTGGAGTATCCGTAAGCCCACTCGTAATTATCCATGAACGACCAGCAGTAATATCCTTTCAGCGGTCCGCCCTCCAAAATAAACCGGTGTGCAGCCTCCAAATGCCGATGGTAATACTCTACCCGCTCCCCGTCGTTCACCGAGCCGTCGCAGAGCTCATCGGCATAAGCGGCTCCGTTCTCCGTGATATAAATCGGCAGTTCGGTGTATTCGCGGGATACCTTCCGCAACAGATGATACAGCCCGTCGGGGTATACCTCCCAATCCATATCTGTGTGCGGATTCTCTCCTTTAACGTGAGCCAAACCGAAAGCTCTATCCTCCGGATTGGCACGAATCAATTGGCGGGTATAGTAATTGATTCCCACAAAGTCATTGGGTGTGGAAATCGTCGTGAAATCACCCGGTTTTATGAATTCATAGGTAACGCCTAGGTCAGCAAAACGGGACATCATGTCTTCTGGATAGCTACCGCGAAACACGGGATCCAGGAACCAGCGATTCGTGAACCCGTCGGCGACTTGAGCTGCCCTTTGATCCTCTTCCGATGGAGAAGCTGCATCGACGTGGCTCAGATTGAGTGTGATGCCGATCTGCCCTTGAAGACCTGCTGCACGGTAAGCCTGTACCGCTCTGCCGTGGGACAGCAGAAGATGGTGGGCAGCCGTTAACGCTTCATTCCAATCCTCATGCCCAGGGGCATGCACGCCCATGCCGTAGCCCAGGAATGCGGCGCACCAAGGCTCGTTATGAGTGATCCACATCGGTACGGCGTCTCCGAGCCTTCGGTATAAGGTGTCGGCATATTCTTCAAAATGCGCTACCGTGTCCCGGCTGAGCCATCCCCCCTGTTCATACAGCCACAACGGGAGATCCCAATGATACATCGTCACCGACGGCTTGATGTTATGCTTGTGCAGCTGCTCCAGCAGACGCAGATAGAAGTCGATACCCTTCTCACCCAGCTTCCCCTTCTCCGGGAATATACGGGGCCAGGCTACGGAGAACCGGTACGACTGGAAACCAAGCTCACCCATCAAGGAAATATCCTCTGGATAGCGGTGGTAATGGTCGCACGCCACACTTCCGTTATGCCCCCCGTGTACCTTTCCCGGAATTGCCGCAAACATGTCCCATATGCAGGGCGTTCGCCCATCCTCGCTTCCCGCACCTTCGATTTGATACGCTGCCGTAGCCGTCCCCCACGTAAAGTCAGAAGGAAATAGCTTATTGTTCATGTCTGTCAACCTCACTTTTGGAATTGTATAAGGCTCGCTCAAGGGTTCACTACCCCTTGACCGCACCTGCCGTCATACCCCGAATGAAATATTTCTGTGTCAAAAAGAACGTGATGATGACCGGAATAGTCACTACGGTAGCCGCCGACATCAGCAGATCATATCGATTCTGATATTGTCCGACGAACAGCCGGATACCCACGGGAATCGTTTGTACGTCCGGACTTGTCGTAAGAACCCAAGCAAACAGCAGCTCATCCCAAGCGGTAAGGAAGATATAGATGCAGGTGGCAATCATGCCGGGAACCGACAAGGGCAGAATCACCTTCACGAAGGCCTGGAACCGGGTACAGCCGTCAATCAGTGCCGATTCCTCCAGATCGTTCGGGATTGCTACGAAGAAGCTTCGCATAATCCAAATACTCATCGGTGTATAGAAAGCTGTGTAGACAAGAATCATACCCCAATAGGTATTGATCATAGGAATGCCGAGTACTTCTTTCAATCCCAGGAACATGAGGTAGATCGGGAGCAGGAACATAATGCCTGGAATCATCTGCGTCGAGATAATACCCATTTCAAGTGTTTTGGATCCGAAAAACCGGTATTTGGCAAGCGCATAGCCAGCCATCACGGCGAAGGAGCTGGCGAGCAGCATCGTGACCGTACAGATAATGAGGCTGTTTTTGAAAAAGTTGAAGAAATCAATGTTAATCCACATATCCCGGTAATTCTCCCACTTGGGGTCCACGAGCTTAAAGCTTGTAATTCCCCGGAGAATGTCCTCATTCGAATGCAGGGAAGCAAAGACCATATAAAAAATAGGGAAAATGGTGAACAGCACGATTATCCAGGTGAATGTGGTCAAAGAACCGTTCAGAATAAAACGGGATTGCTGCTTGCTCATTATGTATTCAACTCCGATCTGAAGACTCGATACCAGATGCCGACAATGACAAACATAATAAGCATCAGCATGAACGAGGCGGCGGAACCGCTTCCGAAGGCCCAGTACCCGAAAGTCTGGCGGGTCATCGCCGTCATCACCAGATCGCCCCACTCTCCGGGGTAACCTGAACCGTTGCCGAACATCATGGCTACAATGTTATAGGAATACACATTGTAAATGATTTGGAACAAGAGCTGAACGGCGATGATCGGTTTCAGCAAAGGCAGGGTAATGCTCATAAACTGCCTGAACTTGTTCGCTCCGTCGATCTCTGCCGCTTCGTAGAGCTCATCGGATATCGTCTGCAGACCGGCCAGGAAGACGATCATCAGAAACGGCCAACTGCGCCATACGGTCGGAATGATAATGGCCCATAACGTGTTGGATCCGATCAACCAGAATGGCTTGTCATCCAGCAGATGCAGCACATCCACCAGAACATAATTGATAATCCCTTCTTTCTGCCACATAAATCCCCATAGGATACCGACCACATAGGAGGGAACCACCCAAGGCAGCAGCAGAGCGGTTCGCGCAATCGCTCTTCCCGGAAACGCGCGGTTCATCAGCATCGCCGTCCCAAGTCCGCAGGCCATCACAGCGATCGTGACGACGACCGTGTAAATCGCCGTATTCCGGAGAGCATACTGCATTCCCTGACGAACCGGATTGCTCGTATTAAAGAGCAGCTCCGTATAGTTATGCATACCGACGAACGGCGCTTTCAAATATTGGTTAAGCGTAAACTGGTTGAGCTTGAGCAGAGACATCCAGATCCCCTGCAGCATAGGCCATAAATGTACAGCCAACATAAAGAGAATCGTCGGCAGGACCAAGGCGTAGGCGAATCGATTTTTTCTGAAATCATGGAGAATGATCGCAAATTTCTGGTTATCATCTCCTGAAGAACCGGTTGCAGGCTGCATAACATATCTCCTTCTTCGATGAGTGTGCCATCAGGTATTACGCCAGACGGCACACTACTCCATTGTCTGTACCAAGCGGATTACTGGTTGAGAATTCCGTTCACTTCGCGGGCGGCATCGTCAAGCTGCTGTTTCACCGCTTCCTTGCTGTACGTACCTTTCACACCAGCCACGATATCCCAAATATTGCCGAAATACTTGACAAGGGCCGTTTCCATGGGACCCCACTGTGGAATCGACGGGTAGGATTTGCCGTATTTGGCCGCTTCGGCGAAAGAGGCAAATCCCGGGTCCTTGGTAAGCTCCTCCGATTGAATTACTTTGGCCTTGGCAGGCAAGAACCCGGTCAGCTTGGCGTAAGACAATTGAGCCTCGTCGGTAGAGAGGAATTGGATGACATCCCAGGCGGCATCCTTGTTCTTGGAACCTTTAAACACCGTCAAATTGCTTCCTCCAATGAAGGTTGCTCTCTCCTTCGGACCGGCAGGCAGCGGGGCTACGCCATAGTTTTGGGCTGCCAGCTTCTCGGCCATCCCGCCGGCATCCGTCGGCGTGGTAAAGTTTTTCACCATCCAAGGACCTGCAAAAAGAACCGCTGATCTTCCGTCGGCAAAGTCCGATTCCACTTGGGCCGAGTTTTTCTCCAGGGATGTCTTATCCACTAAGCCATCCTGCACAAGGCCTGTGTAATACAGGATGCCTTCCAAGGCCTTCTCGTCATTGAAAGCGGCTGCCTTATTGTCCATGGTCAGCACGGTGCCACCAGCGCCCCAAATCCACGGGAACAGGTTATGCGGCACATTCCAATCATTCTTGCCCGGTATGCCCAGGGCGCTCATCTTCTGATCCCCGATTTGAACTCCGTTCACTTTCTTTAACGCTTCCCTGAATGAATCCCACGTTTCGAATGCCGTTGCCGGATCGACTCCCGCCTTCTTAAAAGCGTCCGTGCGGTAGAAAATCGCACGTGCATCCACAAACCAGGGAACACCATATATTTTGTCGCTGCCTTCAATCTTGGTTGTCTTCCAGCTTGCTGGCAGATAGGCCTCTTCGCCGCCGATCTCCTTCACCCTGCCGGTAATGTCTTCTATCCCATTCATTGAAGCGATCGCCGGAACCCAGGATGTGCCCAGCTGAAGCAGGTCGGGACCCTCCCCGCTGGTTGCGGCTGTCGTTATTTTGGTCCATGCCGAGCCCCAATCCAACACCGTTACTTTCAGGGTCACGTGTTTATTCTGGTCCAAGTAAGGCTTCAATGTTGTCAAAAAATCCTGATCGGGCTTCGGACTGTTCGGCATGATCCAGGCATTCAGAGTAACCGGCTTGTCTTTGCCGTTTTGCTCTGCAGCTGCCGGTCCGGTGTCTGAAGCAGGCGTGCTCGAGGAACAACCCGCGAACACCATGGATGCTGTTACCATTGCTGCCAATACGGAAGTCGGTGCTTTTTTCAAGAAAAACTCCCCCTGTATGTTCATAAATTTGATGATATTTCCGTAACCGGTTTCGACGAAGGAATCAGACAGGCGACGCTTTCCCGTATAACCAGTTCAGTCGGGATAGTCAGGATCGGCGGGTGCGACTGCGCGCAATCCATCATGTCAAATAGAGCCTGCGCCGCCCTCCTTCCGATTTCTTCCCGGTTCTGGCGGATTGTGGTTAGCCCAGGTCTCAGGTACTTCAGTATGGCAATGTCGTCAAATCCGATAATCGAGATATCCTGTCCAACGACAAGCGCGGCCATAGAGAGCGCCTCCATGGCGCCAAGAGCCATGGTATCCGATGCGCAGAAGAGAGCGGATGGCAGCTTCTCCAGGCTGAGAAGGCGCTGTGCCGCCTCGTAACCTCCCTGTTCGCTGAAATCGGAATGAAGGGTCCATTCGGACGGATAAGGCAACCCATGCTTGTTCATTGCCTGCTGATAACCGATCAAGCGATCCAGCCCCGGCTTGCTGTTATAGATGTCGGCAAAGAAGGCGATGTCCCGGTGACCATTTTCCACGAAATGATCAATGGCAAGAATGGCGCCCCCCACATTATCGGAAGTCAGAAATCCAGTGCGTGGACCATATAAATCCATGTCGATCGAAATACAGGGAATTTGACTTTTAATGATCGCCGACACATTGGGATCCGTCTTCGATATACCGAAGAGCAGCACGCCGTCGACATCTCTTCGCCTGGCTCTGGCCTCATAGTTATCCATGCTTTCGGCACTGTAATTCGCAAACAGAAGCAAGTCATATCCCTTCTCGCCTGCCACCACCTCGAAGCTACTCAGCACGTCCTGAAGAAACGGATGCTTTAATCCTGTCAGGAGATGATCCTGTAAAAATACGCCGATCAGCTGAGAGCTTTTGGTCGCCAGTCCCCTGGCTGTCGCATTCGGCCGAAAATCGAGCTCAGCCATGATGCTTTTCACATTCTGCCTTGTTTTCTCACTAACATCCCTGTGCTCGTTGATCACCCGGGACACCGTTGCGGAAGATACACCCGCTCTCTTGGCAATATCGTAAATCGTCGTCACTCTTGATCCTCCTAAGACACTGTAACCGGTTACGATGTTGTTGGCTTCTTCATTATATTCCGCAGGCTGTCCCCTCTTAAATAACAAATAGAAAGCTTAAATAACAACATTTTAAGTTGCATTGCTAAAAAAGCTCACCAAAGTGGACAGTAAATAGAAGCCATTGTTCCGGTCTACCGTATAATCAGGGCACACATTTTGAATCGACGCAGACGCAAAGCCAACGGAAACTCCTATGTTCCTGTAACAAAAAAAAGTCACCCCATTAGAAACTTGAGGTGCCTTTTAAATAGACCTTGAATAGAATTTAGTATAGCTAGCCTTGGGCAGTCTACGTTACCCTGCCTGTTTACAAAACCAGGGAACAGCGGCCGCGGCGCACTACTCCTTGGTTATTGCGCTTCATTACCGTTCATCATGAAGAGAAGTTCTATCTTACTTAGATAACCAATTCGTTTTTTTCGTTTTATTAGCTTGCATTTTTCATTAGCGTGATCTTTACTTTCCGTCTGATTTCAGATCCGCCACCACTTCAGCGATGGTAAGGCTCGAGTCACAAAATCGACAGTTAGCATAAGCTCTTCGTAGGTCCTCACGACCACCTTTCCCCATACAAACGAGCTAACTCATGGAGTCTTACGGATAAACCCTGGTCCAGCACTCCCGTCTGCGCTGGGGTCTCCCAAAAAGGGCACGGGGTGCTACTGAGGTGATGGCAGGCATATTCGCCATCCTCCTTCATCGAGTTTAGGTTAGAAAACTAAAACTCTTTAAGCATGACAACCCTTGGTACAGTGATCCTTGAGGCACCTCCTAAGCTTCTAAACGCGTCTGATGTTGCAAAAAATCAGTAACGAAGAACATTCTAACAGAGGAAGGCGCTAAGGCCTTCCTCCGATAAAATGGTTCTAACTAATGAATGCCGGATTGATCATGAGGCACCGTTACGGTTGCCGTTACTACTGTTTTGTTGCCCGCTTTATCGGTAGCCGTATACGTGATGGTGTAGATGCTTCCTCTTTCCGCACGCACGCTGAATGAGGTGGCGGCTGTGCCGAAATTGGCCTGAATGTCGCCGCCTCTGCCGCTATCCGGCAGATTGCTCGTGATGGAGGTCAACACCACCGATTCGATCCCTGAACCGTCGTCGTTCGAAAGCAACGTGGCATTGACAGGCACCATCTTATGATTCGGCGGCCAAATCATCGTCTTGTCCAACTGGACAGATAATACCGGGGCTGTCTTGTCCACTTTGAACTCAATCGTTTTGAGTTGTTCTACATTGCCGGCTTGATCCTTGCTTCGGTAACCCATCTTATAATCTCCGTCACCAAAGGCAGGAATGGAACCGGTATAGGTGATCCAGGCACCGTCATTCACTTGGTATTCCGTTGTCACTGCTCCTCCATATACACTTGCGTATACGGAAAGGCTAACGGTAACATCCGTTGTGTACCAACTATTCTTGCCGCTAGGCGAAGCAGGGTTTAACGTTGCGGTAGTGATAGGAGCAACCTTCCAAATGTTGCTTACAATTGCGCTGGTTACATTCGATACATTGCCTACGGCGTCCGTTCCTCTCGCATATACGGTATCATTGTCTTGGACAACAACAGGTCCCGTATAGGCAGTCCACATGCCGCTATCGCCCACTTTGTACTCCTTCACTGCCGCATCTTCCGGATAGGTGATCGTTACGGTAACACCCTGATTGGTCAGAGCTGTGGTATCTACTGCCAAGATTGCGTCAGCCGGTGGTATACGGTCGATATTGCCAACCGCATATTGGGTGACGTTGGAGACATTGCCGGCAGCATCCGTACCTCTTGCATACACCGTGCTGGTCTCGGAGATCACCACAGGAGCGCCGTACGCGGTCCAAACGCCGGTCTCGCCTACCTTGTACTCCTTCACTGCAGCATCGGCCGGATAGCTGATTGTTACAGTAACATCCTGATTAGTCGGCTCCGTAATGTCGGCAGACAATACAGCGTCCTCAGGCGGCAGCCTGTCGGTATTGCTGACGGTATAGCTGGTTACATTCGAACTATTGCCCACAAAGTCCTTGCTCTGTGCATAAACAGTAACATTATCGGATACGGTGACAGGCGAAGCGTACGCTGTCCATGTGCCGTTATCCCCGACTTTGTACTCCTTGACCACCGCGTTGTCCGGATAGCTGATCGTCAAGGTAACATTACCGTTGGTCGGGTTTGTAACGTCCGCTGTGAAGACGGCGTCCGTAGGTGCTGTCTTGTAAATGTTGCTGACCGTGTAGCTCGCTACGTCCGAGACATTGCCCGCAGCATCCGCACTTCTTGCATACACCGTTACGTTTTCGGAAACCGTTACCGGACCCGTGTACGCTGTCCATTCGCCGTTATCGCCAAATTTGTACTCCGTCAGCACTACGTCATTCGGATAGTAGATTGTTACAGTAACATCTTTGTTGGTCGGCACTGTAATATCCGCATACAAGCCGGCCACAACCGGAGCAGACTTATCGAGGTTTACGGTAACCGTATGCTGCTGCTCCACATTGCCGGCCCAGTCTACGCTCCAATATACTAACGTATGCGTTCCATAGGTGGTCAATGTGACCGTGTTCCCTGTTTGCTGTGCGCCGCCGTCTACTGTGTAATAAGTAGCCGCAACACCGGAGCTTTCATCTGTGGCGTTAAAGTTTACCGCCCTATCCGTGTGCACGGGCCCCTGCGGCGCATCATCCGAGGTAACCGGAGGCGTCACATCTGCCGGTTTCACTGCCCCGTGGAATCTCACTTCATTCACATTTCCAAACCAAGTGTTTGGGTTGACAATTCTGATGTAACGGTACGGTACTTTACTGCTAACCGCCAAGGTTTGCCAATCCCGCGTAGCTACCGCCGCTTTGGTGAGAGTCGTCCAGGTCGTATTATCGTTGGAGCCTTGGATCACTGCACCATTGATTCTTGCATAATTTTGATCTTGTCTTGCGAGCAGCTCTACACTCGTAAGCGTAGCTTGATTGCCAGCTTTAAAGTCAAAGACGATGTAGCTTCCCGTTCCGGAGTTGTTGCTTCCAATACGGAAGTCGGAACCCGTGCTTGCATTGCTGTCAAACAAAGCATTCACCTGCTGCAAGGTTTGCGCGGCAGTTCTTCCTGAAGTTGAATCTATAAAATTCGCGTTGCTGGTGACATTTTTAATCACATCCGACTCATCAACAAGGTAAAGAGAAGTGTTGTCTGTTGTTTGAGTGGCCGGATACCCTGCCGTTCCATCTTGTTTATTGTAATTCACGGTGAATTTCACCGGCCCTGAAGCCACGCCTTGATTCAAGGTCGCCGTAGCCTTCCAGTTTATATTGTCTGTGGAAGATACAGTTGCATCTTGGCCTTGAATCGCTACTTTTACGTCTTTTATGGGCTCATTGGCTACAATCGCTACATTTACTGTGTTACCTGGCACGATCCTGTTCATGATGCTTTGAGCCGAACTGATCGAAGCCGATTGGATTTTGGTCACGGAATCAACCTTTCCATGGAACCTCACCTCAGCCATATTGCCAAACCACGCATTGCCATTATAAATTCGGATATAACGATACGGCACATTGCCGCTGACCGATAATGTTTGCCAATCTGGTGTAGAAACCGCTGCATTCGTGAGTGTCGTCCAGGTCGTATTATCGTTGGAGCCTTGAACTACTGCACCGCTTAGTCGAGCAACTTGATCTTGTCTTGCGAGCAGTTCTACATTCGAAAGCGTAACTAGATTGCCTTCCTTAAAGTCAAAGGTGATATAGCTTCCGGAGCCGGAGTTGTTGCTTCCAATACGGAAGTCGGAACTCGTACTTGCATTGTTGTCAAACAGATAATTCACCTGTTGCAGGGTCGTTGCTGCAGTTCTTCCTGCAGTAGAGTCCATTAAATTGGCGATACTGGTCACATTTTTAATCACATCCAACTCGTCTACAAGGAACAGAGTGGAGTTATCTGTAGTAGAGTGAATTGGGAATCCGACTGCTCCATCTTGCTGGTTGTAAGTAATGGCGAAATTTACTGTGCCTGTTGCTGCGCCTTGATTCAAGGTTGCCTCTGCGGTCCAGTTGATATTGTCCGCAGAAGTAACCGTCGCGGCTTGACCTTGGATTGTGACCTTGACATTATTGATCGCTTCTTTGGAAGTGAAGGTCAATTGGGCCGTGTTACCTGGAACAATCCTGCTTTTGACGCTCTGAGCCGAACTGATCGAAGACGACGCGATTTTGCTCAGGGACTTCACAACGCCATGGAGTCTTACTTCCGCCATATTGCCGAACCACGTATTCGCATTGTAAATTCGGATATAACGGTACCCTTTCGTATCGCTAACCTTCAACATTTGCCAATCCGCTGTTGATACCGCTCCTTTGGTGAGGGTCGTCCACGTCGTATTATCGTTGGAGCCCTGAACGACTGCACCGCTTAGTCGAGCAACTTGATCTTGTCTTGCAAGCAGTTCTACATTCGAAAGCGTCACTTGATTGCCTTCCCTGAAGTCGAAGGTCATGTAGCTTCCCGCTCCAGAGCCGTTCAACCGGAACTCGGAAGCCGTACTTGGATTGTTGTCAAATAGATAATCCGCTTGTTTTAAAGTATCTGCCGCGCTATAACCAATCAAATTGGCGAGGCTGGCCAGATTCGTAATCAAATCCGAATCATCGGCAGCGAACAGCTTGGAACCATCGGTTGTGCCATACAGGGTATCTCCGTTCGTTCCGTCCTGCTTGGTATAATCGACACTGACTTTCACATCGCCGGTTTGATCTTGTCCCGTCAACATTGCCGTAGCCGTCCAGTTGATATGGTCCGTCGTACTGACTGTGGCATCCTGGCCTTGAATTTTAACCTTTACGTTTTGTATCGCTTCTTTGGCCGTGATGGATGCTTTAACTGTATTGCCTAGTGCAACCCTGCCGTTAAGAGCCTGATCCGAACTTAAGGAAACCGATTGAAGCTTGTTGCCGATTTCATGACGCGTTCCATAGATGTCAAAATCGCGCATTTCCAAGAGATTAACCACATTCCCACGAAGAACATCGGGCAGCGGTTTGATCATTTCCAATTTGATATACCGGTATTTCTCATTTTGGTATGCAGGATCTACATCAAGAGTATGATAAGCTTGCGTATACTGGGTGACTCCCGGTGTCAGCCGAGTCCAGTTCATCTTATCATTGGATCCATATACCGTGGAGTTGGCGAGACGATCTACGAAGATATTGCTCTTGAACCCAAACTTGGTAGCTGAAACCTTATAATCGGGACCGAAATCCAGCAAATGATACAAATGCGGCGGTGACCCCTGCGCCAGACCAAACCAAGCGCCGCTCTCCCAATCACCATCATTTACATAAGTGGCATCTTTACCAAAGGTGGACCAAGCAACAAGCTTGGACCACGGCATGCCGAAATCAGTTAAAGGCGTCACTAATTCCAGACCATCAACTGCAGCCCTTAGAGCTTGCAATTGCATATCGAACTCCACATCGGACGCAGTGTTAATCAGACTCAACGTTTCGTTATGAACCGTGTGGAAATTGTTAAGTGTTGCTTCAATGTATGCTTGGTTACTATCATAGGACGAAGTAATGGCTTGTACTGCAGAAGCACGGTCGCTGCTTACGATAATGTTGACATTTTTGACCGAAACGGTAGTGCCGTCCGTAGCCGCAACGACAACGGAATAGTCTCCGGCCTCTGTAGGCTGCCAGGAAAATGCGCCTGTATGGGTATCTATCGGAAGCCCTTTGGAATTATTCTGAAGCTCATACGCAATCACATCCGTGCTGCTTGCATCCGTAGCAGACAAATCTACATTCACGGTCGCTCCTACATAAGTATAGATCTTCAAATCGGAGCTTCCGGCTTTGAATACCGGGGGTGTCAGATTCGTGCCTGCCGCCGCATCAACGGAGTCAATATCGACGGTAACACCAGGGGCTCCTTTTACCGTCATAAAGACCATATCGCCAAAGCCCCCGGCCAACACTACATATTTCCACTCCCCCTTTGTATCCGGAAGGGTGAAGGTCGAACCCACCCAATCAATTGTGGTTACGCCATTGGTTCGAATTTTGAATCCAAAGGACCCCGAACCGGCACTTGCAAAGCTGAGAACAGCTATTTTACTTCCTTCTTGAGTTGCATTAAATCGGATGAATCTGGTATCGCCCTCTTGCATCGTAGCCGTATGGTTGTCAAGATTCGTGTACCGGTCATCCAGATGGAAGGTTTTGCCGCTGGTTTGATCCTGAGGTATAAACTTTGCTGCATCAGCCTCAGCCTCCGGCGGCAAATAGAGCCAGAAGTCATTGCCTGCATCCTTATTGCGCCAGCCATCGGGAGTTGACGGGAGTTTCTTGGTGAAGGCTTCATAATAATACGGTGCAATCTCGGCTACATCTTCATGTCTTACATAAGTATAGTAGGAATAAAAATCCCAGAAGTTTGCCGTCGTAAATCTTCCCCAGTAACCGTGTGCAATTGTATTATAAGTGTCTCTTATAGTTCCACCCATACCAACGTTATCAGGGTCGCCGCCGGTAATGGCGTATGCCTGCGGTGTCCATGGCGTATCATAACCGAGCATGAACTGCCAAAAATAGTCGGCTGCCGCCAAAAGTCGATGATTCAGGAACTCCATGATATCCACTGCATTGTCCGCTGTAGACGGGGTTCCGGCTACCGGGTCTACTTTGGTTCCCTGGGCGTGAATCAACCGGGTAATGATGGCCGCGTTGGTTAAGTCGCCGCCGCCATGCGCTTGGTCCCTGCCCATCTCCATATGCTGGACGTGAGGTTCTACCGGCGTTCCTTCCCCGACTATCGTTCCCGGCTTTTGTTCCTCCGTTACCCACCGGAACAGCGCCTTAATTGATCCGTTGAAGCCTTGGTCATTAGCTGTACGGTTAACGGTAAACCATTCCACAGCCTCGTTGTATCTCTCGCGGTTGCCGGTAAAGATATACCCGGATATGGCTCCAATGAGCGGATAATTATGCTGGTTCATAAAATGGTGTTGGCTATGCAGCAATGTTTCCGTTATCGGAATGATAAGATTGTTGGTTAATTTAGCTGTATCTTGATCTGTCCAAGCCAGTGATTCTGTTTGAGTGCTTGTATACCTTAAAATCTCCGCTGCCATGAGCATTCGGTTAAGAGGTATTCCTGCGTGAATATGAGCATCTGAATAGTACTTGTATTTCGCAGGATCCATCTGTTCCCAAATACGGATAATCATCATTGCATTGGCACGGTATACTTCATCGCCGGTCACATAATACATAACCGCCTGTGCATATGCCTTTATGCTATCTGCAATAAACCTTCCTTGAATACCCTGACTGTCGAAATAATCAGCACTTGGTGTCTTGCCATCGCCGCTGTTGCTTGACGTAACCGTCTTCGAAGCTTCAGCAGCCGGGAGCAGCATGGTATTAAAATAGTACGTCCAAGGTTGTGCTCCCGTTCTGACCTTCAATCTAACGTTATCAAGAAGCTCCTTGGTTTGTCCTACACCGGGATGTGTAAACCCGGCTGCATCGGTTGTTTGAGTGATCTGCGGCAGATAATCTGTAAAAATCGAGGTTGTTTCCGCTTTCACAGCAACCGGCAAAGCGATTAAAAGCATCTGTGCCAGCAACACAATGGCTGTAACAAGGGATAACACTCTTTTTCCCTTTTGTTTCATCTGAAATCATCCTTTCATTTAGAAGCTTTGCTTCCTGAGAAGTAGGGCAAAATTAAAGCGTTTTCAATAACCCTCCTTTTTTTGATTAAATAAGATTCACATAGCCGGCATCTATCTAGGATAGGATAGGAACACCTATAGATTTGATTTACCTAAATCTACAAATGTCCCTAATTACTTAAATAAACAATAATACATTCTTCATTGTGATTACTTCTTTTGAGCGAGGAAAGCGTTAATTTGATTCGTTAATTCTGCTTTAATTTTATCTACACCTGAAGCCTTCAAATCCGCATTCATCTTTGACAAGTTCTCATTAACGTCGCCGAAGCCGGACAGTAAAAATGGCATATACTTATCCATAACTGTGTTGCATTTGGCAATTTCACTTTTTACAGGCTCTTGATCAAATGTAAATCCTGCCAGTACATTTTTCTTAAATGTATCCGGCTTATATTGATATTCATAATATTTTTGAATTTGCTCCGGCAATCCTGCTGGGATTCTGGTTAATGTCGGATTCCAAGTCAACTGGTAACCGGGGAAACTGTAATTTTTCGCCGGATCGACTCCATCCGGAATCTTCCACTGATTCGTTCCTACAGGCTCCCAGTTTGTACCTTTTATACCGTAAGTAAATAAGTCATTGTTCTCTTGATTGGAGAAAACCCAATCCAGGAATTCCATGGTTCTGTCAATTTTCTTGGAGGAAGCAGGGATGGCAATGAAGTTCCACGCCTTGCCATCCGTAGATTGAGTGCCAGGTTTCATTTCTTGATTGTTCTTAAAAATAGGCCAGAAACCAAGTTCAGCATTCGGATCCTTTGCTTTTATTTTGGCTTCAGTTCCCTTGAAACCACCTATTGGTACATATCCGGCAGCTTCTTGCTTTCCTTGTGCTCCATTCGGGTTTGATAAGGTATCTACCGGGATAAATTTGTTAAACCGCTTCGCTTGATTAAACTGGTTCATCAGATAATCCAGACCGTATGTGGGATTAATTTTAGCCCATTCGGATGCCGGATCTCCATAAGCTGCCACACCTGCAACGGATTTCCCATCATCGGCTATTTGAGCGTAAATGAAATTTCTCTTCGGATTTCCGGCGCCGGTAAATGGAAATACTTTCCCTTCCAGCTGTTGTGCATTGATATCGGTAAATAATTTAAAGAAAGCCGTATTTCCGTAATTCGCAAATGGTACCATGTCTTTTTCGTTTTCTTTTACTTTTTCAAGGAAGTTATACAAATCGTCATAACTGCTGATATCCTTCATTCCGTACTTCTTTAATAAATCTTTTCTATAATATACGCCTTCCATATCCATAAACGTGTTTGCAATCGGAATGGCATAGGTATTGCCAAAAATTTTATTGTCATTGATATATTCTGGTGAAAATGCCTTCTGAAGTCCTGGATATTGAGGGTTGTTAAAGTATTTGCCCAAATCTGCCAATACGCCGTCTTTGGCGAATTTGTTCAATTCCCACGGGATAAAGAGGTCGACATCTTCTCCCGATGTCATCCACAATTGATGCTTGGTACCATAGTCGGCAGGCGGTGTCCATACCACATTCAAGTTCGTATTAAGAGTTTCCTTCGTCCGTTTCTCAAACTCTCTAAAGGCGGGATCGACAGCGCGGTAATGCCCGTTTTCCGTCCCGAAGAAACGAATATTAAGCGTAACCGGATCCTTCTTTGTTGCTGGCGCAGTACTTTCAGCCGGCTTGCCTGATTCCTTGCTGCATCCAACGATGGATGCAGCAAGCATTGTTGCGGCAAGCGGCAATACCAAAAACTTTTTGTTCATGTTTTTTCCTCCCCCAATGAAAAATAATGATATATACTAAACCTCTTTTGCGGGTCTAGCCCTTAACGGCTCCAACTACCAATCCCTTAACAAAGTACTTTTGTATAAATGGATAAACAAAAATAATGGGACCTACAGTGACGACGGCGGTAGCCATTCTGGCAGTATTGGTTGGAACTACATAATTAGCCATAACTCCTTGCATTTCATTCATTTGATTCATAAAGTCCACTTCTCTCAATACCTTCATGATCAGATATTGCAAAGAATACAGGTCTTTATTGTCAATATAAAGGGTGGCTGTAAACCATTCGTTCCAGAAACCGAGTCCATAAAACAACCCGATCGTTGCCAATGCAGGTTTTGCTAATGGAAGGATGATTTTATATAAAATATAGATGTCATTAGCTCCATCTATTTTGGCGGACTCCGCCAGCGAATCCGGGATTTGCTTGAAGAAATTTCTTAACAGAAACATATTAAACGGATTAATCAACACCGGTAGAATATAAACCAAGATATTGTCTCTTAAGCCTAAATATTTGGCGATTAGAAGATACGAAGGGATCAAACCTCCGTTAAACAACATCGTAAAATACACGAAAAAAGCAATCTTGTTTCTGTGAGTAAACGTTTTTACGGAAAGGGCATAAGCCATAGCACTCGTAAGGATAAGGCAAAGCACCGTACCCAAAACGGTGAAAATTATGGTTGTCTTGTAAGCATTGAATATTGCGTTATCCTGAAATATGACCTTGTAAGCAAATAACGAGAATTCTTTTGGAAAAAGAACAAAGCCAGTCGCTTGTACAGCTTTTTCGTCTGATAGGGAGCTTGATATAAGAAGGATAAAAGGCACAATGCAAAATATTGAAAATATGGCCATAAAGAGATAAGAAAATAGATCTATTGCTTTATTCTCCAAGCTGGTTTTCATTTTTTTATCTCCTTCCTTTAAAAAATGGCTGAATCCGAATCATATTTCTTGGCAAAATAATTCGTTATATATACGATGACAAAACCTACAAGTGCTTGATAAAGTCCGATCGCAGTAGTCATGCTGAAGTCATTCATTTGCCTAAGCATTCTGAATACATAAGTGTCAATGACATCGGTCGTTTCATACAAATTAGGGTTGTCTCCTACAATCGCATAAATCATCCCTAAATCCCCGTCGAATATGTTTCCGATGCCAAATAAGGTCATAAGCACTGCTGTTGTTCGAAGCTGAGGCAAGGTAATCTTTGTAATACACTGCATACGGCTGGCTCCGTCAATTTTGGCAGCTTCATATATTTCCTGATCAATGCCTGCAATTGCAGCCAAATATATAACGGAACCGAAACCTGCGGTTTTCCATATTTTCAATACTACAAGTATCCCAGTCCATAATGCCGGATTTGAATAAAAATTTATTTCCTGCCCTTCTTGTATAATACCAAGCGTTTTTAAAACGGAATTAATAAATCCTACATCAGTCGACAGTAATGCAAAAACAAACATCGAAACTAATGTCCAAGAAATAAAATTCGGCAGAATGACAACAGATTGCGTCACTTTTTTAAAATACTTGGAGCTGATTTCTGATAGTACAAGGGCAATAAGGATAGAAAAAAACAAGCCGGTAAAAAGAAACAATAAATTTAAATACACCGTGTTCCAGGTTACAACCAGCCAATCCTTTGAAGTAAAGAAATACTCAAAATTTTTCAGACCGACAAATTTACTTTTAAAAAGTCCTTTCATAATATTAAAGTCTTGAAAAGCTACGATAATTCCCACCATCGGGAGGTATTTGAATATCACAAAAAATAAAACACCTGGAAAAACCAATAGGTACAAGTAGAAATTTTGTTTTATCTCTGAGAAGAAGGTCTTTTTCTTCTTCTTAATGACTACGCTGTCTGCTTTATTATTGCTCAAAGCTACATTCATTTATATCCTCCTTCCTTCTTCTTTACGGAACTGAATGCCGGATACAAACTCATTGATCTCAAAATTCCCCTGCTCCGCACTCAAAATCAACTCGCCATTGACCCGCAAATTGGTAAAGGTGACCCCTTCCACACTCCGTTCACGGTCAAACCCGTATATTCGGTTTATGTTTTCATTCCTGCCATTATAGGTCACATTCCGGAAATGAATGTTCTCAATACGTTTACCGGCAACAGGGTTATATTTCTCGTTCCACACCACACGGATGTCCAGCAGCTGGCCCAGCTCAAAATCCTCCACACGGATGTTGTCATAGGTGACGTTCCGCACTGTGTTATTATCGCCGACATTAATATTCATGGCCCCCCAATAACCGGGCTGGGGCTCATGATGCTCCAAAATATCGATATTGCTGAACTGGATATCCTCGATCAAGTCACCTCCCCGACGGTAGTCCCCATGTCCGCCGATATTCATCGCATGAGCGACGTCAGCCCAGAGGATGGAGTCTTTGACACTTACGCAGCGTGAATCCCCTTTATAATCCCAACGGCTTCCGTATACGGCAATACAATCGTCGGACGTCCGCAGGAACACATCCTCGATCTCAATATAGGAGCTAGCCATCATGTCGATGCCGTCGCACCATCCCCGCGTGCTGAAGGATTTGAAGTTGCGGATCCGGATATGCTCGGACTTGCCGATATAGATGCTGTAGTGAGGCGGGTCCAGCAGCACGATCCCTTCCACGGTAATATGTTGCGAGAAGTGGATTCGGACACCCCGGAACGCAGAAAACCGGTGGAAGTCAGCTAAATACAATACCCCTCTGCCACGGATGGTAACATTCTGTACATGATCACAGACGAGGGAGCCAACCACAATGGCACCGCCGGCGATATAGACGGTTTTCCCGGACGGGATGCGGAAGATTGTCTCCTCCAGATAGTGCATCCCCGGCCCAAAATAGATCACTTCCGGCGCCGCCCCCCCGGGCTCCTTCGGATTGTCGGCCAACCGATAAATATCATCCATCCGATGGATGGCAGGCTTCAGGAACAGCACGTTCGGGGCGTCCTGTTCCGGCGGATTCTCCTCCGGAGCATTCGCGAAAAGATGAAGATTGCCGAAGCGGTCCCCGTTCACTTCTATGGACAGCTTACAAGGTTCATTCAAACGGAAGGTAACAACCGCTCCTTCCACCTCGAACGGAATTTGCTTCGAGAGGGGGCGGATAACCGTTTGATGAACCGGTCCCTTCCGGCTCTCGACCCGGACCTCCACCGTTCCTTCCATGTCGAAATAGGTCATGGATGCCTGTCTGACATTGTGCATGTCCACCTTCGCTTCATATACGAAGAGTGGCTGCCAGCTCTCCCCCGGAATGCGGACGCTAACCTCAAAATCATCCCGGCCTACCGCCCCTTCGGGCGCCTCCCAAATCTTTAAAAAGCTCATCAATTTTTTCCTCACTTTAACAAGATAATCTCTTCTCGATGTTTTCAGTATGCATAAAAACAGCGCTTTCAGACTACTTTAATATATTACGAACACTGTGATCGAACTCTTTCAAACACTGCAATCACGCATGATTCCAATGATTTCAGGAAATGAGAAAGGACGTCCTTCGAATGAAATATCGCATATGTAAAAAATGAAAAGAGGAAGGCGTAATGCCTTCCCCCTGACTGTTGAGAATCTTTCAACAGTCTTTCTTTTCATCTATTTAGTTTAATACGACAATGCGTTAATATAGTATAATATCGGTAAAGAGTTTAGCAGAAAGTAGGTGTTCTTCTTGTTATATACTTATCAGCCTGAGCCTCAATTGGACTATGAGCTTATTTGTATTGAGCATATGGTGCCGGACAATCATCTGCTGCGGCATATCCAAAAACATATAGACTTTTCCTTTATTACAGAGCTGGTTCGCCCTTATTACAGCCAAACACACGGCCGGCCTTCCATCCTTCCCGTTATGCTTTTTAAGATGCTGCTCATCGGGTATCTTTACGGGATTCGCTCGGAGCGCCGGTCGGAACAGGAAATCAATCTGAATATTGCCTACCGCTGGTTTCTGGGCATTGGTCTCTCCAAAAAAGCACCCGACCACAGCGAACCGGAATAATCGCTTTGAAGGCAAAGAAGTATTCCAAGAGCTCTTCGACCATGTCGTTCGTGTAGCTATGGAACACCGCATGGTAGCCGGCCGCGTACTCATCACGGACTCTACTCATCTTAAAGCCAACGCCAATAAACGTAAGCTTAACAAGCAAGTGGTAGAATGTTCGCCCAAGGAATACATCGAGGACTTGGACAACGCCATCAACGAAGACCGGAGGAAGCATGGAAAAAAGCCATTACAAGAGAAGGAGGTGGTGGCAAAGACCAAGGAGGTCAAGATTAGCACAACCGGCCCAGAGAGCGGCTTTATGGTTCGGGACGGTAAGCCGGAAGGCTTCTTTTAATCATCGTACGGTAGACCATAAATACAACATCATTACGGACGTTCATGTTACCCCTGGGAACGTGCATGATTCGATTCCTTACATCGAGCGGCTCAAACACCAGGTCCAAATTGTGGATTTGGCGAAACACTGGAGGCTGTAGCACTGAATGCCGGTTATTTGACATCTTATATTTGCAAAGAAGTTCACGACATGAACGTGTTTGCCGTCATTGGGCATTGGTCTTTCTCCCCTGTCAAAGGACTTATGAAGAAGTGGCAGTTTACGTATGATGCGGAGAAAAATGTTTATGTATGCCCCGGCAAGCAAGAACTGAAGTACTCCACTACGAACCGGGACGGCTACCGCGAATATAAGTCAAACCCCAGTCATTGCAAAACTTGTCCGCTGCTGGAGACGTGCACCCGATCCCAAAACACACAGAAGGTCATCACCCGCCATGTCTGGGAAGACAGCAAAGAGTGGGTGCGTCTTAACCGGCTTAGCCGATCAGGTAAATATCTGTACCGCCTGCGGTACCAGACCATAGAGCGAAGCTTCGCGGATGCCAAAGAGCTCCATGGGCTTCGCTATTGCCGGTTTCGTGGCAAGGAAAAAGTCCGGGAACAGGCACTGATGACCGCAGCGGCACAGAACATAAAGAAAATCGCCCTCCACCTTGCCAAGAAGGCAAAGTAGAGGGCGATTGTAATTTGATGCATCAAGAAGAGGTACTTTTAACCATAGGTGCCGTTCTAACCTGCTAAAAACCGCATTTTCAAACAACCTGAGGAAGGCGTAATGCCTTCCCCTCTTACTGAACCTTTTTTATTCATTTCCGGACTGATCGTGCGGCTCAGTGACGGTTACAGGATTACTTACCGCCTTTATCAAGATACGCCTGGATTTGCTTGACCAACTCTGCGCGGATCTTCTCCATTCCCAACCCGCGAAGTTCCTTGTTCATCTTCGCAGCCGATTCTCTCCAGTTCTTGTCGGAGCCTGTGACGAAGAGAGGTTTGTATTCTTCAAGCTTGGGAGATACTTTGGCAATTTCAGTCTTTACTGGCGTTGCGTCAAATACAAATTGGGCCAGAGGCAGCGTATAATACGCGTCATTCGTTTTTACAAATTGGAGCACCTTTTTCGCATACGGATCCGTATCAGCATTCGTGCGTTCATACATCGAATTCATTGACAATTCATACCACGGGAAGCTGTATTTCTTAGCTTGATCATCCGTACGCGAATAGCCATGATCTCCTACCTTGGTCCAGTGCTCGCCTTCGATTCCCCAGGTGAACAGATCGTTGTTTTCCTGGCTGCTGAAAATCCAATCCAAAACTTTCATCGTACGGTCAACATTTTTGGACGTAACCGGAACGACAGCGTGGTTGTACGGGATATAGTTGGTTCCGAGAGCTTGGGGCTGAAGATGCGCGACTTTGGTGTTATAGACGAAGTACTCGATATCTGCGCCGGGAATAGCTTTTTGGATCGTTTTCTTAACGTCAGCCATCCCTCTTATATTCCATTCATGTGCTGCGGCTTTGCCGGAATCGAACAGCGATCCGGGGTTCTTCTGAGCCAAAACATCTTTCTCAAGGTATTTGTTCCATTGAACATACTTATCCAGGTATTGGTACAGGTAATCCTGTTTATTATACGGAGCCGGGAGGTTTGCATAATCCGATGCCGGGTCGCCCAATGTTACTGCACCTAGTACCTTTTTGCCGTCATCGGAGAGAATCACGCTGAAATTCACGCCTGTACCGGAGATGAAGTACGGGTTGGTGCGAATGTTCTTCTGTACCTCTTCATTAGCGAACATTACACCATTGGCAAAGCCGCGAGTATTGCGAACAGCCAGAGGAACCAGCTTCGGGTCTTGCTCCCTCACCTTATCCATGAACACCTGGAACTCTGCCATGGTCTTGATCGGTTGCAAGCCATATTTCTCGCGCAAGTCCTTGCGGTAAAAAATGACGCCCGGAATCTGCCAAGCCTCCGTCATTGGTATGCTGTAAAGATGGCCGTTAACTTTATTGGCTTCAATGAGTTCCGGCGGAAACGCTTTCTTCAATCCCGGGTATGCATCATTGTTGAAATACTTTTCAAGTGGCTGATAGTACCCCTTTGCAATATTCTGATACAAGGTGCCGTTGCCAAGATAGTCGAACGACAAGTCCACTTCTTCGCCGGCGGCCATCTTCAGTCCAAGCTTCAGCGCCAGATCGCCGGTAAACTCGATATCGAGCTTGGTATTCAGTGTATCCTTGGTGCGCTTCTCGAACTCGGCCAACACCTTATCCATCTCTGCCGGCTTTGATTGCAGGAACAGTAATTTCAATGTTACAGGTGACGGTGGCGTAGACGATGCACTTGAAGCTGTGGAAGCATCGGAGCTCGGAGCAGTTGAAGCTCCAGCATCTTCCTTACTTTTGAAGCAAGCTGCAACGGATAGCATCATTGTTGCAGAAGCCATCAATAAGGTCGCGTTCTTGATCAGTTTTCTTCTCATGTTGCAATTTCCTCCTTTCCATTTGATTACCATTAATTCAATCGATGCTCCATTCGGTAATGCTGCGGCGACTTGCCAGCGTACTTCTTGAACGAGACATAAAAGTAGTTGGAATTTGCTATGCCGACCATCTCGCTGATCCTAGCCGCGGAATAGTCGGTTTGGATCAGCAGTTCCTTGGCTTTCTCAAAACGGTAATTGCTGAGATATTGACTTATGGTCTCTCCACATAGATCGTTGAAAATTTTTCGGACATGGTTTTTGGTCATTCCGGTTTGCTTTACCAGGTCGTCAATGGTTAGATCCGGGTTGCTGTATTCCGTGTGGATGTACTCCTTCACCTTATCGACAACCTTGACACCTCGTAATGAAAAATCATTATCCCGGAAATCCATGATCTTCTCACAAATTCTAATGTACTCTTCCTTGATATGGGCTAATGTATCCCATTGACGCAAGGATTCCGATAATGAGGACAGATCCATGTGCAGCAACTCATCATCATCTGTAATCACCTTCGCAACACGTTCCGACATTATCACCATTTGGGACAGGTACTGAATGATCTCTTCATATTGATACTTCGATATCGTTTCGAAAAACTCGTCTACAAGCGTACGATGCTTCCTTTTGTTTCCCGTCTTCATCTGATCCGTAATCATCTTTTCCAATTGGTAGGGGTATTCATCCGCCGGCATCCGCTGCGACATCTCCGGCTCATAAGCGATTACCGTTCCCGTCCCGTGAACAATCCTGTATTGCGCCGCCTGACAAGCCTGGCTCCAAGAATAAGTCACCTGCACCAGACTGTGTACAACAGTACCAAAGGATATGGTTACGGAAAAGGGGAGATATTCCGTGATATTTCCCAGCACTTCGTTGAATGCTTTATGATAAGCATCGGCATGATGAGATTGCCCCTCAGCCAAGTTTATTAGAACAGCGATCGTATCATCGCTGTATTCGAATAGCTCCGCAGTACCGTAAGGCCGCATAGTTTCGTCAGCAATATTCATAATCGCATACTTAAACAGCGCCAGATCTTCAAGTTGAAATCTGTTGCTTAAGGAATAATAATTATCGATTCGAATTGCGGCAGCCAGATAAGGTCCGCCGTCAAGAAGGATTCCAAGGTTATGAGAACGCTTAAGATTAGCAGGGGTTTCCTTAAACACTCCAAGAATAACCTCTTTGAGCAGCTCCTTCTTGCCGGCATCGCTGTATCTTGAGATGCTGCTCTGCAAATCCTGCACCCGTTCTTCTTGATGGGAAATCCATGATTCGATCATTTCATACTCGTTCGCATGCGGTGAATGCAAAGGTTTGGTCGAACTTCCCCCTATTTTTCTTGCCAAATTCCGAACGGGTATATAGATCGACCGAATGGAGAGAATAGCACTTACAATTGCGATAATGATAAATAGACCTGTAATACAGAGGATAAACCGCTGAACCATGATTACGGTCCCCAAAACGCTGTTTTCCTCCACCATACTGATTGCGATCCACCCTAGTTGATCGGATTTCAAATAGGCGACCAAATAGTTATCCCCTTTGATCGAAACACTGATTTGTCCCCTTGTATGTTCGGAATGCAAAATCTCATCGATATAACGTTCATCCGCAATACTTTTCATGAGAAATTGTGGGTCCGAATGGGAAAGCACCATACCTTGCTGATTGATAATCATCGATTGCCGTGATATTCCCTGCCCTGCCTTATTTATAAGCTCTTGAAGCGTTTGTTGATTCAAGTTAACAACCAGCGCCCCATCTGAAGCTCCATCCTGTTTAAACTGTGTATAAACGATCGATAACAAATTCATGTCTACTGGAGTATTATTAGAAGAGAACCGTTCCCTTCTTGGAATAAAAACTCCTCGGTTGCCCATTTTCTGTCCTTGTTTTAACAGTTCGGTCATCCCGTTGTCGTAGAAGGAATCTACCGTGTTCTGGGTGCTTTCGGAGGAAAAGACGATGTCATGATTCATGTTATAGATATAAACTGATTCTATTAAGGGATTAGCTGCTTTTAAATCCACGAGCTTATCCCGGATCCGCTTGGATTGCATGCCGGTAAATTCATCCCCGTACATCGCATTAAATATCTCCATATCATTCGTATAAAGCTGCCCGAAGTAGTAATAGGTAGACCTCAAAAGCACGTCAGCCGTGTGGTAAGCTTGCTCTGTCATTGTATCAACTGATGCTTTGGCTTCCTTGGTTAAGCCTCTGGAGACGATATTCATCATGAAAAACGAAACTAAACTAACCAAAATCAGAACGAGCATAGAATGAAAAAAAATCGTTTTCACCAATACCGAATTTTTCAACGGAATACCTCTGATTATCCTTATCATTGTCAGCCCCCCGTCTATGTCTATATTCTGTACTTTTTTATGGATTTTCCTTTGCATCTTATGATAAATCATACAAGACTCAAATCATAGAAGATTTAATAGTATGGTCATTGTAGCAAAAATATTAAGCTCATTAAAATAAATCGGACATAAAACATGACGTGTAATGTTGTAAAACACAACTTGAATAAGATACAAGAAAACCAAATGGAGTGGTTTGATATTCCACAAAATTGGCCCGCTACCAGCAAGTGGATAAGCCCTCAAAATGCCTTATGAAGAAACACCAGAATGTCAAAACGCGAATCAGGGAGCAGCTGCCGCGCGGCGGTCTGCTCCCTGGTTATTTTCGCTAACTTCCTCGTAGCTCAATGAACGCTGCACTCTGCCCCCTGCTTGTTTTCCTTCCCTGTTACTTGGGAATATAGGTGTAATAGAAACATTACTTCGCTGCAACGGCTTCGATCTCAATGAGCAAATCCGGCGAAGCGAGCGCTTTGACAATAACTAACGTCGTCGCAGGGGGAGCGCTAGGCAAGGACGATGCACCAGCCTCCATGAAGGCACCGAGCAGATTTTCATCCGTTAAATAGATTGTGGTTTTGACGATGTCGTTTGCATCCATATCTGCAGCGGCAAGAATGTTGTATAAATTATTAATCGCGAGCTCCGTTTGTTGCCGAATATCTTTGCCGGGAGCTCCGTCCGAACCTACACCTACTTGACCTGAGATGAACAGCATACGTTGGAAAGACGTAATCTCAACACCTTGGTGATACATGTTTGAGGAGCCCATTCCTGGAGGGTTGAATTTTCTTAGCATTCTTCCATCTCCCTTATTACCCATATTCTACTACCATTCAAGCATATTAAGATTCGTGCTCAAAGTTGTAATCGTGCATTAGATTTCCTTACGGCGAACCATAGTTCAATGGAATAAAGCCCCGCTCTTTCGCCGCAAACTTGCAATTCTATTTCATCCACCTGCTCATAGCCTGATGTTGGGAGCCATTCCGCATAAAATCGTCGATACAACGTCTCCATGGTTCCACCGAATGCATCCCAAGCAATTGGTTCCGAAGGGAAGATCGCCCATGTTTGTGCGGGAATCATGATGGTTGAATAACCGTTTGCGTTGCTGGTCCCGCTTTTAAAGGCACAGATCATATAAGGGAAAGTATCGTGTCCTGTATGTTTGTAACTGCAAATCCCATGTACTTTGTATAAATCTTGGCTTACAAAACGGGGCAAGTCTCCGGCGTTAGCAGCAAGTCTCTCAACTTCGCCATTGGCGTGGGATTGCTGCCAGAATTGTTCCGGCGTGTTCGGTGGATCCCCACTTCCATCGCTGCGGAAAACTCGCTCCATACCGAATACCTCGAATGATTCCTTCGTTTCAATACGATAATTCATCGCATCTACTCCTTTGATCGTAATCAGGAAGGAGAGGCGCGGATAGGCTTTAAGAGCAATGCCGTCTTGGCGAGCCATTGCCGGCGTGATCCCATGAAGCGATTGAAAAGCTCGCGCGAATGAAACCGGGGACTCGTAGCCGTATTTCATGGCGATATCGATCACTCTGGACGCCTCGCTATTCTTCAATTCGAGTGCGGCAAGGGTGAGCTTTCGGCGCCGAATATATTCTGCCAGTGTTACATTGGTAATGAATGAGAACATCCTTTGGAACTGATGAGACGAACAGCATGCTCTACGCGCAACTTCACTCAGCTCAATCTCCCCAGCCAAGTTTGATTCGATATAGTCCATCGCCCGGTTCATCCGTTCAAGCCAATCCATCGAATCCCTCCTTTCAACCCAATTATAAAATACCACTAATATCGCATCGCAACTATTTGTGCACAAATAAGTTGCGTCTTCTTGAACAATTTAGAAAATTTGGCTAAACTGCCGTTGCTTCAATGAAGAAGGGAGCAGCTGCCGCGCGGCGATCTGCTCCCTGGTTATTGCGCTAACCTATAGCTTAATCATGACTACTGAATATAAATTACATCACCATTCAAATTCAACATTTCCCATAGTTCTATCTCATCTTGATCTGAGCATCCAACTACGACGTCATAATGGTCCTTATTTTTCCTGATCTCCGTTATACAACCAGTCACTTGTAGGGAATTATTCAGGGACACATAAAGCAAAACCAGTGGTGGATCGGTTCCACAATCATTAAAATCAAAATCATCTACGAAAAAGTTAATGCGTAGATTCGATCCAATTGTCTTGCAACTTGCGGATATATACGATTTGGCCGATATGATACGCGTTATGGGTGGTCACGTTGGCGATGACCTGCCACCACTTGGCCTGCTCGTCGAAGCCGTCCACGGCCCTTTCCAGTTTGTCAGGAGCAAGATCCTCCTGCCAGCGCAAGAGCACTTTCAGTAGATCTTCCCTCAAGGTTTTGAAATCCCGGCCCTCCGGCACAACGAAGCTTTCGTCGTTGCTTGACATCCGCGGCACCACATCAAGCCGGGACGCCCGGTAACGCTCCTGCCAAGTCTCATTCCAGTACAGCAGATGCTGCGTGATCTCCGAGATGCTCTTGACGTTTGCGTCTAGCTTCCGGAAGGCGTCTACTTCGGACACCCCCTCGGTCGCCTGCTTGAAAGGCATATACCAGCTCGGATCATCGGCATTGGCAAGCAGTTGGTCGGACAGCACTTCCTTCGCATGAGCCATGAAGCACACGCTCCTCTTCTTTTTATTGAGAACTAATATGAGAATTATTAATATTAGAATTCGTTTATACATCTTCTAGGCTACCCTCCTATATTTGGCTGTTAGGACGGACGGCACCTAATTCGCGGATAGCTTAGCCTTCAACACTTTTAATACAAATCCAAAACAAAAACCCAAATATCGCTGAAGTAAAGAAAGATAATAACGTACCAAGTCCAGTATCCTTGTTTATGAAAGCACGGATTGTGAGTAGGAAACACATCATAAATATAAATGCTGGAAGAAAAATGAATATAAATTCCACGATACCCACCCCGGTTCGATATCAAGACCCTAAATCCAATTTTAACATATTTCTCCACTAAACTGCCCATTACTTTAATGAAGAAGGGAACAGCTGCCGCGCGGCGAACTGCTCCCTGGTTGTTGCACTATCGTTCTTCGATAGCGTAACAGTTTTATTACTTGAGCTGCTCGCTCAATCCGACGATAATGCCTTCTGGACCGCGGATGTAGGCCAGTCGATTCGTGTCCCCGAATTGCACCACTTCGCCGACCAGTTCGGCGCCATGGGCAAGCAGGCGCGCGACCACGTCATCGATGTCATCGACGGCGAACATGATGCGGCGGATCCCCAGTTCGTTCACCGGAGCCTTCTCCGGCCCAGTTCTGAGCGCATCCGGTGTGTAGAACTTGTCCAGCTCGATCCGTCCGTGGCCGTCCGGAGTGCGCATAAACACGAGGGTAGCACGGACGTTCTGAAGGCCAATGAGACGATCTACGGAGGAGCCTTCAACGGTCGTTTCGCCCTCCAACTCGAATCCGAGTTGGAGAAAGAAGGCTTTGACGGCTTCGAGGTTGTCAACGACGATAAGGACGTTGTCCATTCGTAGTAATTTATTATTTGTCATATTTTTCTCTCCTTGAATGAAAAGTCATGATCTCTAAAAGCTGTCCTCAATTAAGTTTATGTCTAAGCGTCACTGTCATAAAGTTATGCAGTTGCTGCAGGGTCTTATTCAGCTAACGTTCCCCGACAGTTTAATGACAAATGCTTATCTTTGTGCTCTGATCCACTCACTATATTGATTGTCTCTCCATGCAATCCAGCCAAGCGGAAGATCGGAGAGTTGAGTCAGACTCGGGTCAATGTTGACCATTTCTTTTAACGACAATAGACGCGCCTCTTCTTCCTTAACTTCGCCACCATCGAGAAATTGCCACGTACCATCGTCCTCGTCATGAGTTACATATAAAGTCGGAGATTCTCGCTTCATGATTCTATCTATGGTTATGACAACTACATTTTCTGGATCCTCAAATGGTCCTGGTTGTTTCAACTTAATCTCACCTTCTTCTTTGGACTATCGTCTCCAGATACTTTAATGGACTGGAAGTCTATACTTGACTAGCACTGGGCTAATAAAGTTTCAAATTCTGTTTTCGATTGAAAAAAAGGCCTTCTTGATCTGTTCTTCAGTTACATCGTTTGAATATATTACTGAATTGAGCATAGAGCAAATTATTTTATCTAAAGTCCCAGATACATGCTCATTGTCCGCTGAAATGAAACAAAACTTGTCCTCATTATAGTGAATTTTAGTAACCTGAAAATCAAGTGGAATAGGAATGTATGTCCAAGAAATAAGAACATCCTGATGACTTACAGGGTTTTCTTTACACCGGTATATTTCAGCATGGTACCTTGATAGATACAATTCCTTCCCAAATTCCTCTTCATGATTTTCGGCCGATCAACCTCTTATGACAACGACTAAAGTTGAAAAATCGGGTGAAACAGAAAATGATTCTTTTATTGACAGCAGCATTTTTTGAGATGTGGTATCACCATTAAAAGCTGAACCTAATACTTTTTTTAGATATAAGTTGTTATATGGATTCAACCTGTACCTCCTCGAATCTTAGTACCTTCAGATCGAGCATTTAATCGAATGTGGTCTTGTGGCATTTTAACAAAAAGGGGATGCCTCCACATATCATCTGGAGGACATCCCCTTTACTACGTATTGCTTATATGTGCGCATGTTCTTCAGTACACATAGGTGATGCAGTGTGATGACCTATATATGATGGAACTCCGTTCTTAATCCTCCCTTAGCGGAAAAAAGGCTGCCGGCTAATAACCGCCAGCCAATTGCTTCATTCAACTAACGTTCCCCGTAAACTCAACGGACTACAGCAGTTTATGCAGGAAGTAGCCGCTCCACCTTGTTAAGACGAGCTTATCTTACGGAGGCCTGTGACTTTCCCGCTTTGGCCGTTACAGAAAAATACCTCATCTCGCCAGGTGAGACAGGCTTTGGTTTCGGTTCACCCGACATTTTCTCTGCTACGCCGTCTAGACCTTCATCCGAGCAGTCTCGTCTATATCTCCCCTCCTCCAACTTCATGTCGATAAAATCAACAACTTGCTGCAGTGAAGTGATCTGGCTGACTATATTTTCACGATGGCTTCTTAAGAGTTCCACAAGCTCCGGATATTCCGCGGGATCAGTATCGGCTGAGACCGCCAAAAAAGGCCGAATTTCCACTAGCGGCATCCCCGTTTTTTTCAGGCATGCTATCAGCCGGATCGTATTGATGTCCTCCTGCCGGTAGATGCGGTGCCCGTTATCCTTCCGCTCTGCGCGAGGCAGCAGCGCGATCTTTTCGTAATAACGGATCGTATCCTCAGTAATTCCGGTTTGCTCGGCGGTTTGCTTTATTGTAAAGCATTGCTCTTCCTTCATCCTGTTCCCTCCCTAAGATTGATTATTGTGCATTATACATCTTGAAGCTGGCTCCAAGTCAAATCTCTTATCCCTGGAGAAAAGATTTGTTTTAGCGTCTTGACTTGGAGTCGACTTCAAGTTATAGAATGTGCGCTATCGAATCAAAAATCCCGATATCAAAAGGAGATGTACAATGAACAAGTACCAACGTGAACATATCGCATTGATTACAGGCGCAAGCGCCGGAATCGGGTTGGAACTTACACGGAAATTACTGTCGGAGAACTGGCATGTGGTTGCTGTAAACCGTTCTGACTTTCCTGCCGACGATATGATCATCCACAATGCGGTCAAGAGCGGATTGCTTCGCATTTATAAAACGGATGATCTTGCCGACTTTGCCAGCTTGAGACTTACTTTGGAAGAGATCAAAAGCAAGGAGCGGCGGATCGATATTTTATTCAATAACGCCGGAGGGTCCTTTCCCGAGCTGAGCTATTCGAAACAAGGACGCGAGAAGCATTATGAGCTGATGACGGTCGTTCCTTATATTATTCTGATGGAATTGAAGGAACTCCTAAAAATCAGTCGTTTAAAAACGGTAATCAATACCTCCTCTTCAGCCCTAAAATTTACAAAAGAGTTTTCGATCGAAGTCCTGGAGCATCCCAAAACCTTTCGCAAGTTGCTTGGTCCTTACGCGACCTCAAAGCTAGCTCTTTCGCTGTGGACTCAGGCCATTGCATCGCAGCTCGCCAAGGACAACATCAAGATCCGTAGCGTTGACCCGGGTGGCAACAATACGCTAAGAAAAGGGAAACAATCCGGACTGCCCGTTTTGGTTGAAGTATTGATGAAGCTATTTTTCTCGCCTCCTACCCTCGGCGCCAACAAGCTGTATGAAGGGGCTCTCGGGAAACACCATCATGAGAGCGGCGTGTTTTTGCTGAAAGGGCGGGTTGCAGAATTAAAATTTAAAGACCAGGCGCAGGACGTTTTGGAAAGGATTCAAGCGATTTACGAACACGAATTTCTCGTGTCTTGAAGCCCAGACCTTGAATGGGGGTACTGCACTATCCTGCTCTTTAGCTTAACGACAGAAGGAGCAGTTGCCGCAACGGCGACCTGCTCCCTGGCTATTACGCTATAGTTCCCAGATAGCCATCCATGCCGCGTTTATGATGGTTAAACCCTTCATACCTTCGGTGGCTTAGAACTCCCAAAAGTATATTAATAAAAGGACTTCAGTTAGTTTTTGTTCAGTAAGGTTAATTAAGGTTGCTCTTAAAGCTTCGTTTACATTATGAGTTATTTGGCGGAAAGGTCATCAATAGCTTGAACAGCTTTTTCCAACGCTTTAATTCTTCTTTTTAAAAGCGTTCTTTGGGGACTACCAGCCTTTGACTTAACATAACTGTTTTCAATTGACGGAAATAAACCAGTAATAACATTGCGGGCTTCTGCTAAATCTTCCTGGGTGTAATGATGGGGTATTTGAAGCCAAACGTTTTCTAGCGTGGCTAAGCCGATATAAACAGCTTTGAGTCGTTTCTTTACTAGGGTAGTATTTGTTCCACTTTGAGTCATCTGGGACAAGGCACTCTCGAGTTTACTGATTGTCGATTTTAATGATTTTATTGATTCTAATTTATCTAAATCTGTCATTTGTTTAATTATATCGTCTTTGTCCACTACTACGAACCCTCCTCAAACCCCACTTTTTCCACATCGACTATACTACATATTGGAACAACCTGCCGTCACTTCAACGCGAGCAGGGAGCAACTGCCGCGCGGGGACCTGCTCCCTGATGGTTGTGCTATCGTTCCCAGATAGTTTAATGATGCAACAGATTCTGACCTTCAAAAATGCATCATAGCAAGAAGATAAAGTGGTATACGTTATTTCAATTTATTCTGCAAACTTTCATCGGATAAAACAAATAGAAGTGAGAGGTCATTGATTGTTTTTATTTGTATAAAAGTATCGTTATTTGAATTCTTCTTAATCCCATTCACATAGACTTTTCCCTTGTTTGTTGAATCACTTGGATCGTAGATAAATGAAACTTCATAATCAGAATATCCTTTTCTATACACATACGAATATGCATTGTCTTTAGTGCTATTTTGATATAGAAAGTATTGTCCTTCTGCTCCTGTTTCTTTTGCATTAGCCAACCACTGGTTAACCGTTTCTGTATGCTCATCTTCTACTTCATTCAATTTATAACTGATAATCGAATTCATGCTACTTTCTAGATTGAACTCTTTATTTTTTTGAGACGAGCATCCCGAAATAACCAGAATAACCATTGAAAACATTAAAATCAGAACGATATTTATTTTGAATTTTTAAGCACCTCCAAATTTGAACGATAAACATAAAACCAGTATCTATAATATTTTACCACATGTTGGAACTAATCTGCCCGTTAACGTAATGAAGCTGCCGATCATGTGTCGGCAGCTTCGTTGGTTGTTATTGAGCTATCGTTCTCCGCTAGTTTAATTAAGCACGAACAAATCATCAAAAGACTTTCCGCTTAAACGCATCCCATTAATCAATAAATAAGGCTACATTATTAAGTTGGATTTTTAAGTGATTTTTATCAAAATCATCCCTAAATACTGACGGGCGCGCGTCCGGTGACAGCGAAGTCGGGACGGTTGTCACCGATGGGAAGCACTGGCACAAGCGGCTCGCCTAGGCCGATGGCCGATCGGCGGCCTAGGCGAGCCGTCGCGCTGTCGGGCATGAACTCATTCGGACGACGTGCCCGGATACCATACGCCGAGCCACTGTTCGGCGCCGTAGTCCTCGAACCGCGCCACCTCGGCGAACCCCAGCTTCGCAGCGACGCGCATCGAAGCCTCGTTGGCGGTCTGGGTGGAGAGCAGCACCGGCTCGCCGGGATGCGCGTCGGTGAACCAGTCGAGCACCGCTGCGCACGCCTCGGTGGCGTACCCGCGTCCCCACGCCTGCGGCAAGAACATGTAGCCGAGCCCGTGCTCCCCTCCCTCTGGACGGATGTGACCCTTACGCTCCGGGCCGCGCCGATCGAGCGTGATCATGCCGATTGTTGTTCCGTTGAGCTCGACCACGAAGAAGCCGAAGCGCTGCCCGGGCACCTCGGGCAGCGCGCGCTCGAGCTCGTCACGCGGTCGGGAGCCGCCAACGTAGGTGCCCACCTCTGGTGAGGCGAACAGGTCGATTAGCGCCGCACGGTCCCGGGCCTCGGACTGGCGGAGCACGAGCCGCTCGGTCATGATTGGGGCAGGTGGCCAGACGACGGGGGGCACTGTGATTTCATCCGACATGGTGTAATCTCCCTTCTCTATTCAATTCTGTCTGTCAATATTGGAGTACCACGACAAAAGGCGGAAAACGTACTATGCAATTCGTTGCATAAAAAGCGAGCTCTCCCTTTCTCTACAAGGGGATCGCTTTTCGTAAATCACAGCTGAGCAAAGTTCAACTAACGTTCCCAGATAGCGTAACGTATAACTTGAGCCGATCCGTTACTCAGTCAGTACAGCTTCGTGCATTAGCAAATCAAACGTTTTTATGATTTAAACGCTTCTTCTAGTGCAGCCGTATCTTCAAAGATTTGAAAAAACTTTATCTTCCCTTGCTCTACTTCGCAAACCATTGCCCAATCACTGTCGAATACTTTACCGGTTACGTTGACCTTGATGCGGAAATTCCCCCATGCACACGCTGCTTCCTGATTACCGATGAGTTTATATAGAGTAAACCGTTCTATTTGTTCTGTTTCTTCTAAGAGGTTTAAATATTTTCTAACACCTTCTTTACCATAAAATGTACCGTATAAAGGGATCTTATCGGAGGGCTCTTTTTTTAGAATAATAAATTTCGCTTCATCATGAATCAATTCGATCACTTTATCCATCTGTTTGCTTCCTAATGCTTGGAAATAACTTGATAGCACCTGTTGAGCACTAAGCATCTTCAATAAATCTCCTTTCGAGATAGGCATAAGCATCACAATCCAATATTAACATATCTCCCCACTATCCTCCCTCTATGGAGAATCCATTTGCTCTAAAATGCTCACTTTTTCTTAGACTTTGACCTAGCTTTCTTCACAGTAGACAGCATGGATATGGATGCAAGTTGTAAACGAAGAAATATATGGGATTAGCGATGCAAAAAGGAGTCTCCACTCAGACCATCCTCTTTAAAAAATGGCTACCTTGGTAAAGTATGGTTGCACCTTTGGATCTCCACATGTGCTCATGGCGGTGAAACCTCCCACGTCTCACAGAGTCTACGCTCCCACATTCCTTCATTTAACCTGTCCATGAGGTGGAGGTCGGATATGCTGCCCGGCAGGATCTTTGTCCGTATGGATAGTGCCTTTCCGACTCATCCGTGCTTTTGTTGTCTGTTATTGCTTAGGGCAAAGCTTCCAAAAAATCGCTATAATTAAGCTGCTTGTGGTAATTCTGCCATTCGGGGGATATCCTGCAGCATCTTTTCTTCCCTAAATTCATGTCCCTTTTTCAATATACCGAACAAGATCCGAATCAATTTGTTACATAAAGCGATGAGCGATTGCATCTTTTTCAATGGATTTACCGACCTTTTCGTGTAGTACTGGTGCAAGGCTCGGAAGGCTGTATTTTTAGAGACCAATGGCATGATGACTCTGAACAGCAAGGCACGTAGGCGCTTGCGGCCTCTCTTCGTGATTTTCGTTTGTCCATTGTGTGTGCCTGACGAATTTGTTTTTAAATTCAATCCAGCGAGCTTCGTGATCTGCTTGGGGTGGCGATACTGGCTAATGTCGCCTACCTCAGCAAGAAATCCTGCGACGGTGTCTCTGCCAACTCCTTTAATGGCCAGCACTTGCTCCACATAAGGGATCTGTGTCAGTAATCCATCCAATTTCGTTTCCAGTTCTTCGAGTTTGCTTTGGAACCATTGGTGCTGGGTTAGCAGCAGCTTTAGCTCCATTTTCGCCAGCTCTGAACCGTCTCATATGCCCACAGAACGGCTAGCTGCTGCCTTAAGCATCTGGATGCGGCCTAGACCCAGCCCACGCTTTGCGGCTTCTCTCAGGTGCTTAAGCAGGGTTTCATCCGATACGCAAGCAAGCTCGTGCGGCAGTAGATATAGACTGAGCATTTGGATGGCTGACTTGCACTCCCAATCCTTAAATACCGTAAGGAACTCTGGGAAATACCGGTCCAGCCAGTTATGGACACGTGCTTGTACAACGCAAAGGTCAGTGGTCAGGTGATCGCGAATTTTCATCGCCTCCCTCAGTTCAGCATAAATGCCCTGAGGAAGATGGGGTATGGCGTATCTCCCGTCTTTGACCAGCTGTGCAATAACTTTCGCATCCTTCATGTCATTCTTCGAAGGAGAATTGTCATCAAGCTCTTTACTTTTTTTCACGTGCAGTGGATTCACAATACCGTACTTCACGTGATTCTCCCTTAGGTAATGAGCAAGATTTAGCCAGTAGTGGCCGGTCGGCTCCATGCCGACTATGACGTCCTGGAACCCTTGTGCAGTCGCAATCTTTTGGTACCAGCCTACGAACAATTCAAAGCCTTCCCGGGTGTTTCCAAACGTGATTGGCTTTCCGAACTCGACTCCGCGGTAGTCTTGTGCCCGGGCCACATGATTGAATTTTGCGATGTCCACTCCGACAATTAAGGTAGAAGAAGTGATTTGATTAATACGTTCATTTTGAGTAGAATTCATCTTGTAGTCTCCTTGGTTTGTTTTTGGATCCGGTCGCTGGCGAGCTCTGGGACCCGTAAACATCGTACCAAGGAGTCTTTTTATTTCTCAAACCTCGTATTTGCTCATAATAGGAATGCTGCCCGTTAACATTCCTGTAGGTCTTAAGAGATCCGATTTGCAGAAAAATGGACGCCTCGCTAGGATGAGTATGTACTGGGTTGCAGCCCTCAGAACTCACCTTAGGAGGCGTTATCATGAAGTCTAATCTAATAAAGTCTCAAAATCAACGTGTAGAACGAATCTCTACTTCCACTCTGGTTATAGGCATTGACATTGCCAAGGAGAAACACGCTGCACAAGCCATTAATTTTCGAGGAATTGTCCTCACCAAGCGCCCCATTTTATTTTCGAATGACCTTGCTGGTTTCGAGCATTTAGAACAGAGCATTCGGAAATTACAGAAGATGCACGGCATGAATGACGTCGTTGTGGGTATGGAGAGCACCGGCCATTATTGGTTCAATATCGCCAACTGGTTGGTGGGTCAAGGAATTGATGTGGCTCTTGTCAATCCAATGACAACCAAACGCAATAAGGAAAACAGAGATAACTCTCCTTCCAAGAGTGACCCAAAGGACGCCTTGGTCATTGCCGATGCAGTGAGCCGCGGGTTTTACACGCCCTTTGCTCCAAAGGATGAAGCATTCCGCCGTATACGGGTTATGGTTACAAACAGAGAGCACTGGGTTGTTAAATCTGGACGTATTAAAAACAGAATCCACCGCTGGCTCGATATCCGTTTTCCCGAATACAGACAAGCATTTGATGACATTTTTAGTGATCGCTCATTGGCTACCTTGCGCCGGTTTCCAGCCCCTTCTGACATATTGCAGCTAACCTCGGAGCAAATGGTGCAAATCTGGAGTGAGTACATGACCAGACCTGGCGGTGAGCGCGGTAAGAACAAGGCGTTAGAGCTTCAATCACTTGCCAGACATAGCGTGGGAGACACGAGTGCCCTTGAAGAAGACAAATGGGAATTGAGGCACCTCATTGAGGAATATGAGAGAATACGCCGAATCATTGATGAAGCAGACCAGATGATTGAAAAGGCGCTGCCTGAAATACCTTGTTCGGATCTCATTCGATCTGTAGGTGCCTCCGTTCCTGCAACGGCTGCCATATTAGCATTTGGCGGGGACTTACGTAAGCTGTCTCACGGGAAGCAGTTATTACGAAAAGCAGGATTGAACTTAGCAGAACGAAGTTCTGGCAAGTATAAGGGACAAATTAAGCTCACCAAACGAGGCAACTCATTATTACGTAAGCATTTATACTTCACTGTGTTTCACCTGTTATCTTTTAATGGAGCTTTCCAAGCCATGCATGTACACAATACCGAAGTGAAACGAATGACGAAAATGCAGTCCATGATGAAGTTGATTGGGAAACTGGCTCGAATCCTTGTAGCCTTGGCGAGGGAAGGACAGGCATTTTCCCCCGATAAGGCCCAGCCACCATTAGCAGCTTAAAATTAAGACTTGTAACCCGGACACGTAGATTGGCTCATTCGCAGGATTTCACAAAGAAAGCACGGAGTACCGAGATCTTTACGCTTTAGGGCAAAGACCCGTTCCGTTAACGTTGATCGGACTCCACACCTTGGATAGATAGGACGAAGGAATGTGAGGGCATAGACCCGTCGAGATTTGGGAGAGTAAATCCCCAAGGACCTTGTGGAGAGAGGCGTGCAGCAGAATTATTTTATGGAAGATGTTGTAAAATGAATCAACACCTTCTGTTCCCGCATGCGCTCAAACGGATTTCCTGGCCCTTACTCTCCACTCATCTGAGTTCCTATGTGAAACTTCCATGTGAAATCCTGCGAATGAGCGAGCATTCGTGTGAAAATCCTTATTCTTTGAGGGAGCTCAAAGAACATCGGCAGTATGTATCAAATATTTGATTTTTTCTTGAAGGCACAATAGGGCAGCCGTTAGAGGCTGCCCTTCAGTGTTTTAATTAAAGAATAGTAATTTATTGCTTATTCGATTCCTGTCTGCCACATATATCTTCTTTTCTTGAAACCATGAAAAAAATCAATGCCCCGATCAGAATCACTACGATCCCTGACCAAAAAAACCACACCTGCACTCCGAAACGATCGACGATCGGCCCGGCCAACGCGAGCCCGATCGGGGAAGACAGCAGCCCGATGCTAGTGACGAATGAGAGCACTCGTCCTAACTTCTCGGGCTCATACGATTTCTGAATTATAGCCATGTAGGGCCCGTTAAAAAGCGGCGCCGCTGCGCCCATACAGAAGGAGAGGATGATGAAGGCGATAAACGCATTACTCCCGATGACTCCACTTAGAACGCAAGTGAACCCTATTAGAACAAGACTCAGACTCATATACGTGGAATCCTTCCATTTGGAAGCAATGGCCGACAAAATAGCGCCCCCCAGGATCATTCCGATACCAAATACCGCCTCGATCAAACTGGCACTATAGCCCCCACGGCCAAAATGAGATAGCGTCATCAGGGGAAACAACATAGCTAGCGGCATAAACACGACACTGAACACAGCCATAGCGACTGTAATCGTGACAACCGACTTTACAGATAGGAAAGTTATCCATCCAAGTATAAATTCCTTACGAAACGAAGGCGCTTGAGAGTTCTCCGGCTTTGGTTGATTAATCTTGATCAGGAGCAACATAAGATTCGCAATCAGAGCGCCTACGACATCCAAGAGCAAGACCGTTCCTAGGGAAGTTGCCGAGTATACCGCTATTCCAAGCGCAGGTCCGAGCACGCTGGAGGAAGAGAACACAAGCTGATGCCAACCCGCTACCCGCGTTAACTGATCTTGGGGCGCGATCAATGGGATCGCAGCTTGGAACGCCGGAGCGTGGAAGGATGAAGCAGCTGATCGAATCAGCAGGATCAAATACACGACCCATACATTCGACTCCCCCCATAAGAAGTAAGCACCTAAGATCAAGCTGGAGAGTGCAATGGCGCTATCTGCAACCATCATTGTAACCTTGCGATCCCATCGATCGAGCCAGACGCCGATAAATGGGCCTAGAAGCGCTTGCGGGAGAAATCCGGCTAACCCGGCAATCATTAACACCGAGGCCGATTCAGTGGTCTTCGTTAGATGCCAAATTATAGAAAATTGAACCATAAACGACGTTAAGATCGAAAAAATTTGTCCGCTGAAAATCAGCGCGAACGTTTTTTTCCATTGTGTATTCATGAGAGGCTATATCTCCTTTTACTCATTCATTGTTATTGGATAATCGGAAAATTGGAATGACAAATAACCCTACCATTATCATTAAAAAAATGGTCGAGACATTTACAAACCTCCCCTAATTATCGCAATCGCATAGAATGAGTCATGAGTGCACACCTCCTTCATCAATCATAACAAATAACTTATACACTGTGTCAAATGATTTATTATAACAACTCAATTAGCGTAATCTGCCCGTCACTCATCTTTGCCGGCTGCCACGGTGCCTTAATTGAGCTATCGTTCCCCGTTACTTCAATGAAGATTGAAATCTACATGTGATTGTTTACCCACATATTTCAAAGGCTTGTAATTCTCTCATGGTTTATTACAAACAATTTCGTATTTTATTCCCTCTATATCTTTAAAAAAAATAGCATAGTAGTTGGGACCGTATTCAGTAAATATTTTGGGCTTATTCAACACTTTTGCACCAATCTCTTCCAAACAAATGGAAAGCCTATCAACCTCATTACGAGACTCCGCTTTAAATGCAAGATGATGTAATGCTCCTGGTTTCCTTCGATTTATTGTATCTTCTTTAAAAGATTTTCTTGGTGAAGTGATCGCAAAAGCCAGTAACGGATGTGTATATTCCACTACATGAAAATCATGATCTTCTATAACAGCACTTACTTTGTTCTTAATATCAAATCCTAAAAGTGGTAGGAACTTATCGTAGAAAGGTTCTGCTACTCCCATATCTTTAACTGTTATCTGAATGTGGTCGATAACTGGATTCATTTGGCCTCCACCTCAGTAAAATTAATTCAATTTATCAGATTGTTCTAGACTGGTCTGTGTTCTTTTATTATTTATTCTATAATACCTAATATTTTCCTTCATTTGTAACTCTACTCCCTCTATGGAGAATCCATTAGCTCTTAAATGCTCACGTTTTCTTAGACTTCGACCCATTATTCTTTAACAGTAGACAATATTAAATTGGAACGAAGTTGTATATAAAGAAATTTAGGGGACTTCTTAAGTGCAAAAAAGCCTCCACCTAGACCATCCTCTTTAAAAAATGGCTACTATGGTAAAGTATGGTTGCACCTTTTGGATCTCCACATGGTCTCATGGCGGTCAACCCTCCCATGTCTCGCAGAGTCTACGCTCCCACTTTCCTTCATTCAACCTGTCCATGAGGTAGAGGTCGGATTTGCTGCCCGACAGGATCTTCGTCCGTATGTTAGTTTTATTCCGACTCATCCGTGCTTTGGTTGTCTGTTGTTCTGCTGCTATTTTCGTCTCTTTTCTAAGAAAAAGCTTGTACTTATGCTGCTAACGTTACTTCCGCAAATCGAGGGATATCCTGCATCATCTTTTCTTCATTGAATGCATGTCCCTTTTTCAACATGCCAAAGAGAATACGTATCAGTTTACTGCAAAGCGCAATGAGTGACTGCATTTTCTTCAAAGGGTTGCTTTGCCGCTTGGTATAATACTCATGCAGCGCCTTAAATGCTTGTTTTTTGGCCACAAGGGGCATCATCACGCGGAAAAGCAAGGCCCGCAGACGCTTCCTTCCTCTCTTCGTTATTTGGGCAACTTTGCTTCCAGTTCTTCGAACTTACTTTGGAGTAGTTCATACTGAGCCAACAGGAGTTGAAGCTCCATTTTAGCCAGTTCAGAACCTTCTTTAATACCTATAGAACGGCTGGCAGCGTCCTTCAAGCTCCTCACACGTGCTAGTCCAAGTCCACGCTTTGCAGCTTCCCTTAGGTGCCGCAGCAGGACCTCATCCGTTACGGAAACAAGCTCATGCGGCAGTAAACCTAGGCTTAGCATTTGGCGTGCCGACTTGCATTCCCAGTCCTTAAACACCGTGAAGAACTCGGGAAAGTAACGATCCAGCCAGTTGTGGACACGGCTTTGTACTACGCTTAGGTCAGTGGTTAGGTAATCGCGAATTTCATCGCTTCCCTCAGTGCAGCATAAACGCCCTGAGGAAGGTTAGGTACGGCGTATCTCCCATCTTTGACCAGCTGTGCGATCACTTTTGCATCTTTGATGTCATTCTTGGTCGGTGAGTTGTCGTCGAGTTCCTTGCTTTTCTTCACATGCAAGGGATTCACGACACCAAACATGACTTGCTCATCTTGTAGGTAATAAGCCAGGTTAAGCCAGTAATGACCATAAGCTCCGGAACCAACCTAAGAATCGTGTAAAGCCTTCTCGATTATTCTCAAAGGTAAGGGCCTTCCCGAACTCGACTCCGCGGTAGTCTTGTGCACGGGCCACATGATTGAATTTTGCGATGTCGACACCGACAATTAAGGTAGAAGAAGTAATTTGATTAATACGTTCATTTTGAGTAAAATTCATCTTGTAGTCTCCTTGGTTTGTTTTTGGGATCCGGCCGCTGGCCAGCATCATGGACCCATAACATCATACCAAGGAGTCTTTTTATTTCTCAAACCTGATATTTGCTCATAATAGGAATGCTGCCCGTTACTTCAATGAAGAAGGGAGCAGCTGCCGCGCGGCGATCTGCTCCCTGGTTATTGCGCTAACGTCTCCCGTTAGCGGAGCACGTTCCCCTCAGAATGGCTTCTGTGTTTACACGACTCTAAAGAGTTTTGTAGAATAACTGGCCCCAGCTCGTTGGTCTTAGAATTAGAAGGTCGAACCTCCACTCGCGCATAAACCGGAATCTCCATGGAAATTTCATCGAATTTACCCACCCAAGGATGACCTCCAAAGAAACTTGATGAATCCTCCTTAACTGGAGATAGTCTAAATCGCCAACTGATTACACCGGGTATTTGGGCTAATCCCACATAGTGGTCGTAATCACCGTAGGCAGATGGATCTGTCATCCAATCAGCATAGATACCTACGCTTTGACGTTCTCTTAGAGGTCCCGTTGGATCGGCAGTATAGGGCTTTTTTACTTTAGTGATCAATGCGGTTCCTTGTGTATTAAGCACATGCTTAGCTGGAAGCAATACAACACTGCACGGATATGATACTTGCTGTGTTTTTGGTTGAACCACTATCGAATTTATAGCTAAAAATAACAAAGGAAACTGAACAAGCAACATTCGCATGCCATCACCTCAAGGGTAAAATCCCCTGGGTATTACTGCTTTATTCCACAGACAATGGAGTACCTGCTCTAACGTTCTTCGTTAAGTGACAACAGATAAGAGTAAATCGTGATACTAAGATAGCAACCTTCCGATAAATATCACCCATAATTCGAGTACAACTAAAGCTATAGAACCGATGATTGATATTATTGCTAGTAAAGCTGTCTTCCAGCCAATTACTCCTCCTAGTCCCACTACACTAAGTATAAATACAACAATAGAAACAACAAGTATCATGTAATGGGGGTCAAAAACTTGTGATAATCCACTAAAGAAGGCTACCCAGCATAACAACATAAATATGAATGACCATATGTTTATTTTAGTCGCCAAACTTTTCATAAACACCCTCGGTCAACCCCACTTTTTTATAACTATTCTTTTCAAACTCTCCTGCCAATTAACGCAACAAAGCTGCCGATCTTTCAGCAGCTTCGTCATCATGGTCACATGGTATCAAAAGTATTTGGCTTGTTCCATAAACGTCTTCTGTAAAATTCATATACAGGGGCGATACCAACAATTACAACTCCGATCATTTTAAAAAGTACTATCAAAATCATCATTCCTTCCCTGGACAACCTTCCTCCCCATAATACCACATATTGGAACTATGCTGCCCGTTACTTTAATGGCAAAAGGCTGCCGGTCTACTGGCCGGCTGCCTTTGTGTCCCAATGAATATCGTTCCCGGTTACTTCAATCAGTTCTTTTTATATCACCTTTAATCACTACGCCCCATTGAGCAATTTCACGATGGTTTTTACTACATTCTAAGGCTGAAGCATGCCAACATAAGCTTTTACCAGGCACCCGCAAAGCTCATAAGAAGGCCGGATCCTGAGTGAGAATCCCTTCCAGATCTCTTACGCCAGAATCCCCCATTTCCAACTGTTCCGCCCAATGCAAAGATAGAAACTCCGTAACCCGAACAACAACGCCCACACTCACGCTGAACATGATACCTTGTTTAACTTCATAACCCACCCCAAAGAACTTCTACCTCATATAACGGTTCCTGCATTTATGACGATGAGGGTGATGTTAAGAAATGCAAATACAAGTGCAGGTACCGTTTTGCCGAATGGGTCCTTGGCCCTCAGATGTACGAAGCACGCCACCAGCATGGTAATGCCAAGCCAAACAGCGCCCCATGTAAGTGCTCCGACATACCAGTAGCCAGCGATAAGCCCTACGGCACCGATGAATTGAACGACTCCTGTTACGGGTAGAAGCCATTTCGGCAGTTTAAGGTTCTCAAATATATCGGTCCAATATTTTACTCCAAACATCTTAGCGGTCCCCGAAAAGATGTAGTATGCGATCAATAAGCTTTGCAGTATGATCGTAAGAATTGTCATATAGAAAGTCCTCCCTAATTTAATTAAAATAGGATTATTCATTTGACCACGGATCACGCACTCAATTCATCAGCTCCTTCTTTCCTGGGTCTCTTCCGAAATCTTCATCGTCCGTTTTCCCTGTCACTAACTTTGTCGTAAGTCAGCAAAGAAACGTGACCAGTTCCGTGAGAAAAATTTTCGAATGATCAACATGCATGTTCGTACATCTTCGTTGTCACCTTTGTTGAGTTTCATACGACAGGTAAGTAATAAGAAACCAATGGAAGGAATATGACCAATGGATGATCCTCAATGGCTGGCAGAACATTTTGAGACACATCGAAATCACTTGAAAACGGTAGCTTACCGGATGCTTGGATCTTTGAACGAAGCGGAGGATGCAGTACAGGAATCATGGATACGGTTTAGCCGTACCGATAGCAGCAACGTCGAGAATATGGGTGGATGGCTGACGACGATCGTCTCCAGGGTGTGTTTGGATATGCTGCGGGCTCGTAAATCACGGCGTGAAGAGCTTACGCTTGCGGGAGTGCCCGAGCCGGTGAATAACCAACAAGACGGCAGCGATCCTGAGCAAGAAGCATTGTTGGCTGATTCTGTTGGTCTTGCCATGCTTATGGTCCTTGGAAACTTGAATCCCTCTGAACGGATTGCGTTCGTATTACACGATATTTTCGCCTTGTCTTTTTCAGAAATAGCACCGATTATCGGGCGTAATGAGGTTGCGGCCAGACAGCTTGCGAGCCGCGCACGCCGTCGGGTTCAGGGAGCAAAAGCAACTGCGGATTCCGAGGAGTTCAAGCGGAAACGGGAACTTGTAGATGCTTTCCTGACTGCATCACGTTCGGGGGACTTTGTGAAGCTTCTTTCGGTATTAGACCCTGATGTTGTGCTGAGACAGGATCCAGCATTCCCTCCTGTCGCAGCATGGCCGCTTGTTCACGGTGCGGAAGCTGTGGCCAAGGGCTTCGCCGGTCGTGCCCAGGGTGCACGGCCGATCTTAATAAACGGTTCTGTTGGCGCAGTCGTCGCTCCTCGCGGTAACATGCTTTTCGTACTCGAGTTCAAGATTGTGGAGGGCAAAATCACCGAGATCGAGATGATTGCCGAACAATCGCGGATTCGCCAGCTCGACGTAGCAGAAATGAAGGAGTAAATAAAATGCGAAAAACGCATTGCCGCAGATCATAGGCACTGCGTTTTTGGCATGTTATTCAATGTTATAGTCCATTATTGCGTTAATGGAGCAGCTGCCGCGGCAAACTGCTCCTGGATCGTTCAACTCTCGTTAACCGATAACATAAAGCGATATATCTTATTAAAGGTGTGAACCCCCGCTTGCGTCAATGACCTGACCAGTGATCCATCCGCTCTCGCTAGAAGCTAGGAATGCTGCAATATCCGCAATGTCCCCCGGTTCGCCCCATCTTCCGAAAATCGAGTAGTCAGCGCCAAACTGACGGCTTCCCGGATCTTGGAGCATGCCAGCGTTCATATCCGTTGCGACGAATCCTGGCGCGATGGCATTGATTGTAATTCCGCGCGGACCGAGCTGATTCGCAAGGGAGAGTGTCAATGCATTAATGGCGGCTTTCGACATGCTGTATGCCGGAATAGCCGGCAGGGAAATGCGTGTAACTGCTGAAGAAAGTTGAATAATGCGCCCCTCTTTGCGGAGGCGGGGGAGCGCCTGCTGAATCATGAAGAATGGCGCCTTTACATTCAATGACATCAGTGAATCAAATTCGTCTCCCTTCGTGTCCTCGATAGCTGCTACAAGAGGGTTTCCTGCATTATTGACAAGAATATCGATTCCAGTCGTGCCGAACCGTGCGAGAAGTTCACGGTCCACCGCGTCATAGAGCGTCTGAATTCCATCAAGAGTCCCTAGATCGGATCCAACGGCAAAAGCAGAGCCCCCATGGTGCTTGATTTCCTCAACAACCTCCTCGGCAGCGCCTTGGCTGGATGCGTAATGAACAGCCACTGTCGCCCCTTCGCGCCCAAGCCGCTGTGCAATGGCCCGGCCGATGCCCCTGCTCCCTCCTGTTACGATAGCTACTTTGTTTAACAATTTACTCATACGCTTCATCTCCTGACGAATTGTTGTTTGATACAGCTTTGTTATACCACGTCCGGAATTTCGCGATGTTGTGCTCTCATTCACACAAATCGCCATTAACGGAATCTTGCTATCCTATTTTCAGATTATGTACGAATTGCGGCCAGGAAGGTATGCTTAGACGGGAGGTGATTTCACTTTGAATGACTCCATTCAAAAAAAGGAGCTCCAGCTAACTGATGAACGCTGGCAAGCTATCATTCACAATGACGCAGCCTTTGACCATCAATTTTTATATGGAGTTCGGACAACAGGCATTTTTTGCAGACCTTCCTGTAAATCAAGACCACCCAAAAAAGAGAATGTCCGTATTTTTGGGAGTGCAACGCAGGCTATATATGAAACCTTTCGGCCATGTAAGCGGTGCAAACCCAATGGAGCGCAAATTCCTACTGAAGAATGGGTTGATCAGATTACACAGTATATAGACAAACATTATGTTAATACGATTACGCTTGAAGCATTGTCGGATCAGTTTCATGGGAGTCCCTATCATCTGCAGCGAACCTTCAAGAGGATCAAGGGGGTTACCCCTGTGGAGTATGTTCAGAGAAAGAGAATAAACGCAGCTAAGGCATACTTGCTTGAAACGAATAAGTCATTAGACCAAATTGCTTTAGCCATTGGGTTCTCCAGTACATCGTATTTCGTTACTCTGTTCAAGAAAATGACCAAGCAAACACCTACTCACTTTCGCCGATTTTATATGAGTATGCCGAATATCGAGGATGATAAAGAAGATTCCCTTAAGCTTCAGTACACACGAAATAAAGGTAGTTAACTGAGGTAGCAACTGCAGGGAGCAGCTGCCGCGTGATACGCTCCCCAAACGGTAGGCAGGTGAAATAATAAAAAAACTGTTACTGTAAGGGTAGCATGAATAAAACAACCTTAAGGGTATGAAGGACTGGAAAGAAGTACTCGCAATCGAAGTTAGAGCGCTGAGCTGAAGCTTCAAGCGGTGAAAGATTATGTAGAGGGTGGATTGTCAAAATACCAGATCATCGACAAATACAGGATAATGCGAGAAGTATTATCTACACACTTACCAAACCTTTGAGGAGCTTGAGAGAGACATTCTGGCTTACATCGATTTTTACAATAACGAACGATTACAAGCAAAACTAAACGGCCTCAGTCCAATGGAATACAGGACCAAGGCCGCTTAAGATTTTTATTTTTTGTACTGTCTACTTAACGGGGGGCTGTTCACGGCGATCTGCTCCCTGACGCTAGAGTTCCCAGATAGCTTAATCCCATCTGTTAAAAGTTATAAATTATTCCTCTGTAATCTGCTTGAGCACCTTGGCTGGATTACCTGCGACTATTGTGTTTGCTGGCACATCTTTTGTTACTATTGAACCGGCTGCCACAAATGGAATTATCCCCTATTGAAACCCCGGGCAGAATTGCGGAATGCCCACCAATCCAAACATTATTTCCAATCGTAATGGGGATGCCGTAACCAGATTGATTACGGTCTTTGGGTCCGATATTATGACCAGCCGTGTAGATCCCGACATTCGGCGCTATCATGCAATCATCACCGATACGGACCTCCGCTATATCCAATATGGTGCAATTATAACCGGCATAGAAATTACGACCCACATAAATATTGTAACCCAAATCACAATGGAAATTATGCTCAATGCTAATGCCTTCACTTACGCTGCCAAACAGTTCTCGAATCAACCGTTCTTTCTCTTGTCCATCCTCGGGATCGCAGTCATTAAAAGCCTTTACAAGCCTTTGTGCTCGCATGTTTTTCTCCCTCAGTTCATTCGTTCCCCGTTCGTAATAGACCTTCACTTTTTTTTTCGACATGGTTTCCTCCAGGCAAAAATGGTTTTTCTAAAGTATAAACTATCCGGTAATAACATGGGAAATGCCCCCTGTTTTGGTTGAACTATCGTTCCTCTTCCCCCAGTATTAAGGACTTGTAATTTGGAGGCAGTTCATAATCCTTTACATGCTTGTATTCCGCAACTGTCACCTTCCCGGCATTATCTACGTGAAACTTTATCGAATCCATTCCTACATCCAGATGTGGGCCTACATATGGAGTTAGCGTTACATTAACTTCCATATGCGAAGAATAATACAGTACATTCAGTTCAGTCCCTCCAAGAAAAGGTGCGAACTGTGGAGATGTAGTTAGTCTATCTTTATAAAATTGGTTTATTTGATTTTGTATATTGGGTGCCAGGAGAGTCAGAACGAGTCTTTTATGATGTTCTTCGTATTCGTGTGACCTAGTAACAGGGGCTACCAATGAAGCATATAAATTGGTCTGCTCTCTATCTGATTGGACCCGCTTCTTGATTTTATTTGTAAATTCACGAAGCTCCGGAAAATAAACTTGGCTTCCGCGATATAGAAGATAATCTCCATTAAACACTAGTGAGAATCTTTGGTTTGGTTTTATGGATAATTCTAAGCGAGTAGGACCACCTTTGGGAGCAGGTCCCGTAAATATTGTTACATCACTTTGCGTGACTTTGCTTAAAAAGATAGTGAGCTTATTTACTTCGTCTTTAGTAAGAAGAATTTTATTACAGCACGACCACTTGATTTCAGCCGTTTCAATACCGCCCGGTGATAAATTAAAACTACCCCATTCAACATTAGGACGCAGACTAGAAACTATGATTTTATCTGATGCCACAACAGCTTCATTTCCGTTCAAAAGTACAAACATAAACAATAGTAGAACTGCCCACCTGTTCATGAAAAAATCACCTCCCCCATAATATATTGGTTGTTATTTTCCCCATTTTTTTTGAACTATCCTGCCGTCCTCAGACGTAAGGACGAAAATAACGGCAGCCAGGATTGGCTGCCGTTTCTGCGTAGCATATTGAATCGTTAAAGTTTTACATATTCTTCATCGGCTGCGGGCTCTAATTTACAACATCACCTATTTGGAGTCATTCGGTAAGTCAATCGGCGCAAGAGCTGCTCGGCGGGGCCGGGGTAGTTAGCGCGCTGCATGAACAAGGCAATTAGTATGGATAAGATCCATGTCAGCCAGGCGACAATATCGCTGCTGAGCTGATTCCCGGTAGCGCCTAGACCGCCTATCCCCTCCGCAAAAACGATAAAGAACACGATAGACTGAAAAATATAAAACGTCAACGATCGCTGGCCAAGAGCTGCGACAGCCCTTGTCAGCTTGCTGCGTAGTGTTCTTGGGCTGCAAGCGATTAATCCGATTAGTGAAGCCCATCCGATTCCGCCAGCATAGCCGGTAACGGTATGTATGGAACCTGCAATGGCTGTTGCTGCTTCTGAAGGGGAATTCCAATACAGCGAGGACAAGAGCGCTAGCGGTATGCCGCCAAGTGTGGAAAGCGCAAGACCAACCGATGCCGTCCGCAGGAGGAGGCCGCGGTGCCGCTCCGGATGATCCAGCAGCTTTTTCCTGCCTGCCCAGATGCCAAGTGCCATAGCCGGTATAACTTGATGCAGTAGAATCAAACTGTAGGGAGCCCAGTAGAACAATCGGGTCAGCATGGTATCTACGCTGCCGGCTAAAGCAGCTGTTCCTGGAGCTGAAGCAACTTGACCCCATTCATATTCACCGCGTGTAATCTCAGAACCAAGAACTGCCGCCAGCAAGAGAGCTGCTGCAGCGATCCAAATCAATTTCTTATCCGATAGCCGAAGAAACCAGACAAAGAGGATCGTTGCCATGCCATACAGTCCGATTGTAAGGTCGTCAAGCGATAATGCATGTGCAAAACCAAACAGAAGCAGCCACCAGCCCCGCCGGAAGAACAGTTTGCGTATAAAGGGCCAATCATGCCCCTTCTCTTCTTGGCGGTGTAATAATTGGACCATACCATAGCCAAATAGAAGAAAGAAAACAGGAAATGCCCGTCCGTCAACAAAGATCTGCCGCAATACTACGATCATTCGATTGAAAGTGGTTGCTTCGAGGGTTAATAGATTCTGATTAGCATGAGCCAGGGCAATGAGCAGCAGCATAAAGCCTCTGGCTAGATCCGGTGCAAGCTTGCGCCCGCTGCCGGAGGATGATGGATTACTTTGGGTGTTATTGGACATCGAATGGCCGATCCTCCCATTCCATACTGTATTCAAGTAAGAGCGCCTCCTTGATGGGACGGGGTATCGAACCCGTGGGCAAACCCATCATACCGAGGCATTCCTTTGTTGAGACAAAGCCGATTGCTTAGGCTGTACAGGAATGTTTAGTCGCACGATCTATCACTAATATTACCATATACGATTCCACAAACTTTATGTTACAGATGGTTAAAAACCGGGCGTTCTTTATTATGGATATCGCCAATCAGGGGCAGCCGGGACAGCACGCCACTACAGCTCATCAAGTGAAGAACAGTTCCTGACTGAATTAAGAATGCTAATAAAATAGTTCATCCTTGATTCTATAGTAAAGGAGCAGCTGTGCCGCGGCAACAACTGCTCCCTGGTTATGACGCTAACGTCCCATGTTGGCTGAATAGCATTACAGAGAGATGTTATATGAGTGTTTTGGTCATTATAAAATCGATTTGTTCTTCATCACCCATATGGAAAGTATGGGCCCCTGTTTGAACAAACCCCATTTTTTTATAAAAAGCGATAGCATTTTCATTTTTTTCCCATACGCCCAGCCAGATTTTCTTCTTTTCACATTCCAGCGCAATTTCCATAGCTTTATTTAACAGAACTTTACCAAGTCCATGTTTTTGAAATTTGCTTTTAATATAAATCCTCTCGATTTCGAGAGATTCATTACCCATTACTTCAGACTGAGCATCATTGGCGTTGACCTTTACATATCCTGCAACTTCATTATTGAAATAAACAAAAAAGAACTGCGAAAAAGGATGGGATAATTCTGTTTCCAATTGGTTTATGTTAAAAGCCCTTTCCAAATAGGTTTTTATATTGTCGGGCGAGTTCTGATCCTTAAATGTCTCGTTAAAGGTTTCATAACTAATTTCTTGAAGTGTTCGCGAATCTTCAAGGGTACACTTTTTTATAGTTATAGTCATATAAAGATGATCCTCCTTTTATCATTTTGGCTGATTGTTCCGGAATGATTCCTGTTTATTGTTGCAAATACAACAAAAAGCATGGTTTTAATTTATCTCATATTCGTTGTATTTGCAACAATAAAATCATTTGGCTCCCTCTACCTCACTTAGCTAGCGCATGAGCTGCAGCTGCATCCTTTTTTCATGAGGGGACTTACGTAAAGATCATAAATTCCTGCCGATTCATTCTAACACCCTCCTCATGGAAAAATAATGGTATCTATGTATCTGACGAAAGGTTGTGATCCAATGTTGTACCCAGCCTGAACTTCGAATCATTGGCAGTGAAAAAAGAGGCAGCCTGAGCTGCCCCTTGACTTGCTTGCATGATCTTTCCGGTGCTATTCCAGAACCGAGCTGATGAATTTTTCCAACGAAGCAGCATCGGTCATGTTCTTGTTGCACTCATGGCCGTTCATGCATATATAGTTACCGACCGATTTGTAATAGTCCGGTGAAGCATGTGCCGGTCTTTTTTTGGATGCCGCAGTGAACAAGGCCAATTCTTCGTAACTGCTGCATACGAAGCAGTAGCTTTTCTTGTGGGTTGCGGTATATCTGCCCTCTACACCGACAAATCCTTCGCCTGCGGGATACACGATGAACATTTTATTCGTCGCGATATCGGTCCAGCTCAGATAAGACACTTGCCGGAAGTCGATTTGAGAGAGATCGGGCAGCTTCAGCTTCTTGTTTTTGGGGAACAGCTTCCGAATCTGCTTCTCGGTCACTGGAGGAAATCCAATCCGATACGGCTCAAGTGCCAGCCTATAGTTGTGAACATCTTCTGCTGTTTTCACATCCGAAATGGATGCCAGCAGCGTTTTCCTGTTATCCGATAAGTCCGGAAACAGCTCCAGCACCTTGGTTTGGGCGCTGAGCCGGACGGACTCCCATATCTTCGGATCACCGACCGACCGGAGTGCATGAAGCACCGCGTCCGCCTGGTTTCGGATATAGTTATATTGATGGTTTCTAATAAATGGTTCGCACATGGACACTAGCCCCTTATTTTTTATTTTCGATAGAGAAAATAAAGTGCAAAGCCAATATATTAGAAAACGATAGCTGCGGATTCGGGCGACGTTCGTGAATCCCTGGTCAGCCCATGCAAAGTATCGCCTCTCCTATTCGGCTTTGCATGAGGCTTGTCCAATCCGGCAATCTCTGATTGCCATCAGTATCACCTCCCGTTCGTAGGAATGAGTATATTATAATCGAACCGGTACGCAGAGATAAAGGCACCTGCCGTGAATCCGCAGCTTGCGAGTCTACCTCTCGGGCAGGATCAGATAGGGCTATTCAACTGAACAGTGCTATGAAGCCTGGGCCCAGTTCTGCCCGTGTCCCCAGCCCCTCACCTCAATCAAGCCGATCATTATACCCTGGAATCGTTAACCCGGATGCCGGGTTGTGTTAACCCCATGTTAAATCCTCCGCGATCTCCAAACTTTGCGCCTGCGCCGAATTCCCGTTACCTCCAAAATGAGGAAAGAGTAGAAATTGTGCTAGAAATCAAAAACTTTTCCGTTGAGCGGGCCGCCCGTTCTCCCTTATGTTGGTGCTGCGGAACCGGCCAAGCCGCCGCTCCGCACCGGATACCACGTTCAAAACCACCATTAAGGGAGGAACCCCCTGCATGCAGTCATCGCTGTCCATGCCTACCGAACGATCGGCGAAGCCGTCGGCCTGGCGGAGCTCTTCGCTGTACGGCTACTGGAAGCATAGATACCTTACGCTGCTTCTGCTGCCCGCCATCATTTACTTTATCGTGTTCCACTATGTGCCCATCTACGGCATCCAGATCGCGTTCAAGCAATACCGCTTCATGGACGGGATCTCCGGCAGCCCCTGGGTCGGGCTCGAGCACTTCCGCTACCTGTTCTCGCTGGACAGCTTCTGGCTCGTGCTGCGCAATACGCTGATTCTCTCGTTGCTGAAGTTCGCGGCGGGCTTCCCCGCCCCGATCCTGTTCGCCGTGCTCCTGAACGAGCTGCGCTCCCTGCTGTTCCAGCGGCTGGTGCAGACCGTGACGTTCTTTCCCCATTTTATCTCGTGGGTGATTATGGCCGGGGTGCTGATCCAGTTCCTGTCCCCTTCCATCGGTCCGGTAAACCACCTGCTGAAGCTCCTCGGCTTCTCACCGGTGTTCTTCGTCGGTGATCCCGACTGGTTCCGCTGGGTGCTCGTCTTCTCCGACGTATGGAAGGATCTCGGCTGGGGCGCCATCGTGTATCTTGCCGCGATCGCGGGGATCAATCCCGAGCTGTACGAGGTAGCCAAGGTGGATGGAGCGGGACGGCTGCAGCGCATGCTGCACATTACGCTGCCGGGCATCGCACCGGTCGTGACGGTCATGCTCATTCTGAGCGTCGGCAAGCTCATCCAGGACGACTTCGACCAGGTGTTCAACCTGCTCAACCCGGCCGTCTACCAGGTCGGCGACGTGCTGAGCACCTACACCTACCGCAGCGGCGTAGAGCAGCTCAAGTACTCTTTTGCCACCGCCGTCGGGCTGTTCAAGAACGTCATCTCGCTGCTGCTAGTGCTCGGCGCCAACTGGGCGGCGAACCGCTTTAACCGCAGCGGCTTATGGTAAACCACGAAAGGAGGGCGGCCAAGTGAACCGCGCCCTGGAGAGAACCTCCGCATTCGATGTTCTGAATTACACGCTCATGACCCTGCTGTGCGTAATCACCCTGTATCCGTTCCTGTACCTGCTCGCGATGTCGCTCAGCCCGGCCGACGTATCGTTCACGACGCTGAAGATCATTCCCGAGAAAGTAACCCTGGATAACTTCAGGCAGGTGCTCGGCTACCCGAACATCCGCAGCGGCTTCCTGAACAGCATCTCCCGGACGGCGGTCGGCACCTTACTCTCCGTGGTCACCACCATGGCGGCCGCGTATGTGCTGTCGAAGCCTTATTTTCCGCACCGCCGGTTCTGGACCCAGCTCATCCTCCTTACGATGTTCTTCTCGGGCGGCCTGATTCCAACCTACCTGCTCATCAAGGACCTGGGCCTGACGAACAACCTCGGCGCGCTGGTGCTGCCGTCCATGATCAGCGCCTTCCAGCTGCTCGTCACCCGCAACTTCCTGGCCTCGCTGCCGGCTGAGCCGGAGGAATCCGCCAAGATCGACGGGGCGAACGACATCGTCATTCTGCTGAAGATCGTACTGCCGCTCTCGCTGCCGATTCTCGTCACGCTGGCGCTGTGGAATATGGTATCCCACTGGAACTCGTGGTTCGACTCCCTGCTCTACATGACCGATCCGTCCAAAGAGGTGCTGCAGGTCGTAATGCGCCGGATCGTGCTCGACGGCCAGATGGATGTGATGTCCACGGCCATTCCGGAGGACCGCCCCCATGTCTCCACAGAGACGATCAAGGCCGCCACCCTCATGGTTACGACGCTGCCGATCGTGGCGGTGTATCCGCTGCTGCAGAAGTATTTTGTGAAGGGCATGCTGGTCGGGTCCGTGAAGGGCTGAGCCTGCGGAACGGATCACCCCCCGTCATGTTCGCAGAGATGAGTGTCCAACGATGAGTAAGCCTCCAGGAAACAAGGCGCTCCGTCGCCTTTATATACAACACCCTACCTTATACGAAGGAAGTGCCCCCAATCCATGAAATCCTCCCAAGCCGCAAAGCATATCGCCCGCCTCGCCGCCCTGATGATGGTCACAGTGCCGGTCATGACCGCCTGCCAAACGTCCAAAACCGCTTCCGGAACAGGCGAAGCCGGTGCCGCAGCCGCAAGCTCTTCCGGTGACGCGCTTAGCAGGTACAACCCGGTAGATGGCAAAAAGTACAGCATCTCCTGGCTTCCCTATGAGACGGTACCGGTGCCGCAGGACGCCGATATGGTCAAGTATTATGAGGACAAGTTCAACGTCGACTTCGACATCTGGAACCTCGACCACAGCAAGGTGACCGAGCTGTTCAACATGCGCCTGGCCTCCGGCGAGATTCCCGACTACAACCGCAACGCCGTCAAAATGACCACCCTCCCCGAGTACGTGAACCAGGGTGTTCTCGCCGAGGTGCCGGAGGAGGTCATCAAGAAGCTCATGCCGAATGTCTACAAGAAAGCGACAGAGCTGGAGCCCGACTGGCTGAACTTCGCCAAGGTGGACGGCAAAATCTACGGCCTGCCGATCCTCGCCGACTCGGCCCTGTTCCGTACGACCGTGGTCTGGCGCGGCGACTGGCTGAAGAAGCTCGGCATCGAGAAGACACCGGATACGCTCGCCGAATTCGAGGACGCGCTCTATAAGATCGCGAACAACGATCCGGACGGCAACGGCAAGAAGGATACGTACGGCCTTTCGAAATCCGGTCTGCAGGTGATTTTCGGCGCCTTCGGCTATCTCCCCGGCTTCTCCGCCCACAAGTGGCAGGACTGGTTCTGGCAGGAACGTGACGGCAAGCTTGTCTACGGCGCCGTGCAGCCGGAGGTCAAGGATGCGCTGAAGCTCCTGAACAAGTGGTACAAGGACGGGGTGATCGACCCCGAGTTCATCACCGGCGAGAACACCGGCGGCTACTGGGGCCTCTCCCATGCCTTCATCAACTCGCGGATCGGCTTCACCGGCCATGCGCAGTTCCACCACTGGTACAGCCCGATCCCGGAGATCAAGGGCGACAAGGGCGGCCAGAACTACCAGGAGCTGTACAAAAAGGATCCGAACATCGCGAACTCCCTCGTTCATGGACTGCCGCCGCTCGGCAAGGATAACAAGCGCACGCTGTTCGCCAACAACTTCGTGGATGCGCCGGTCGTCGTGTTCGGCAAGCCGCTCGAGAAGGAGCCGGACAAGCTCGGCAAGATACTGCAGATCCTCGAGCACAACATGGGGTCGACCAAGGAAAACTACATGACCGCCCTCTCCGGCGTCCGGGGCAAGCACTGGGAGTCCGAAGATCCGGAGCTGAACACGATCCGCACGCTGCCTCCGTATGACACCATGACCAGCGGCGACGCATACGGCGCGGGGACCTTTGCCGCCAGCTTCATGACCTACGACACGAACAAGCACCGCAACCAGTGGGCGTATGACCACAAGTATGACGTCGGCACCGTGCGCAACAAGCTGATCGGCGCACTGCCATCCGACGCCAAATACAAGGCCGAGCTGCTCAAGATGCGCGACGAGATGATCATCTCCATCATCACCGGCGACAAGCCGGTCGACTACTTCGACACCTTCGTCGCCAACTGGAACAAAGCCGGCGGCGAGCAGCTTACCAAAGAAGCCAATGAGTGGTACGCTAATGTGAAGAAGAAATAAATGGGTAAGGCAGAGGGACGGGCCCCGTGGCGGATGCCCTCCCCTGCTGATTTTGCCGTTATCCCACACTGAGGCTTCAGGAGGTTACAAGTCCATGAACTCATCCGTACCGAATCCTTACGATGCTTTCTCCTTCTCCACGAGCTGGAACGTCAAGCGCCATGCCGTCGGCCGCGACATGATCGACGAGATCCGGGGGCTCGGCTTCCGGCGGATCGAGCTGAACTACCAGGTTACGGCACAGCATCTCGAGACGATCGAACCGATGATCGAAAGCGGTCTCATCGAGATCTCCTCCGTGCACCATGTCTTCCCGCGGACGGACGATCCCGAGTTCGGCCCCGACTCCCTCATGCTGGGGCATCCTGACGAGGCGATGCGCCGGCAGGGCGTCGAGCTGCTCGTGCAGTCCGCGGAGTATGCTGCGCGCTACGGCGCCAAAGCCGTCGTGCTGCACCCGGGCGAAGCCGACATCGGTCCGCAGTTCGATGCGGAGCTGAAGCGGCTCTACCGTGAGGGCCTGCGCGAGTCGGAGGCGTACGCGGACACGTGGCGGCGCATGCTGGCCCGGCGCACGGAAGCCGCCGCTCCCGCGCTGCATCACATGCGGGACAGCCTCGAGACCGTGTGCGAGCGGCTGGCCGTCCGCGGCATCCGTGTGGCGATCGGGCTCGAGACGCGAGCCCGGTGCCACCAGCTCCCGACGCCGGCCGAAGCGGCGGAGGTGATCGCAGGCCTTGCCGCCGCCCCCGTCTACCTGTGGGTCGACAGCGGCCATGCGATCATCATGGAGCGCATGGGGCTGTACGACAACACGGTCGACATGGTGAAGTACCGGCGCCTCATCTACGGCATGCATATCCACGATACGGTCGGGCTCGTCGACCACGGCTGTCCTTACGTCCATACGCAGGACGTGCCGGGGTTCGAGCGGTTCCTTCCGGCCATCGCCGCGGCAGAGCTCAAGGTCTATGAGCTCAAGCCGAACTGCACGCCGGAGGAGATCCGGATCAGCGTGCAGACGCTGGCTGCCCGGCTGCAGGTGCTGCAGGAAGGGGCGGGCGTATGAGCGGCGGCGGAGATCGTCTGTTGGGGCGGGCTGCGGGGGAGTCCAAGGTCGACTGCACGTCCGGGCGATATCCGGATCAGCGTGCAGACGCTGGCTGCCGCCCGGCTGCAGGCGCTGCAGGAAGGGGCGGGCGTATGAGCGGCGGCGCAGGAGATCGTCTCCTGAAGCTGGCCGCCGCCTATGCCCCCGTCATGCTGCTCGACGAGCAGGAGCCTTTCGTGCCCGTCCGCTGCGGAGTGACGCTGCTTGAGGCCTCCGGACCTTCACCGTCGTTCCGCCGCGAGCTGCGCTTCGATCCCGCCGAGGTCTCTTCGGTGATCGAATACGCCGTCTACTGGGACTATGACATCGGCCACCTCTACGATCTCGAGCATGTCTGGGTCTACCTCGGCCATCAAGGGGAAGTCGTGCGGTGCGAAGCCAGCTTCCACGGCAAATTCTTCCTCGGCCTGCTGCCGGACCGCAGCAACCTCGAAGACGGCCGGCGGCCCGTGCTTCATGTGCAGGCCGGCAAGCATGCCTTCGGCGCCATGCCGGAGCTCTTCCGCCTGCTGCCGGACGGCGAGCGGGCCGGGATGGAGCTCGCGGGCGAGGGCGGCGTACTCGTGCCGGACCTGTTCCGCGGCACGTTCGCCACTGACGCCGAGCTGGATGAGCTCGCCGCACGGCACCTGCAGGCGTTCCGCTTCCGGCCCTCGCACCGCTACCGGCGGTACGAGTGGCCCGCGGATGCCTTCGCGCCGTGGAGCGCGCTGCGCGAGGAGATTCCTCGGCGCATGAACGCGCTGCTGGCGCGGCTCCGCGCGGAAGCGGAGTAAGGCAGCGCGGGCGCTAGCTGTGCGGCGTACGCCACCTGCAGGCGTTCCGCTTCCGGCCCTCGCACCGCTGCAGGCGGTACGAGTGGCCTTCGCGCCGTGGAGCGCGCTGCGCGAGGAGATTCCGCGGCACATGAGCGCGCTGCAGGCGCGGCTCCGCGCGGAAGCGGAGTAAGGCAGCGCGGGCGCTAGCTGTGCGCCGCACGCCACCTGCAGGCGTGCCGCTTCCGGCCTCGACCGCTGCCTGCTGTACGAGTGGCCCGCAGACGCCTTCGCGCCGTGGAGCGCGCTGCGCGAGGAGAATCCGCGGCGCATGAACGCGCTGCTGGCGCGGCTCCGCGCGGAAGCGGAGTAAGGCAGCGCGGGCGCTAGCTGTGCGCCGCACGCCACCTGCAGGCGTGCCGCTTCCGGCCTCGACCGCTGCCTGCTGTACGAGTGGCCCGCAGACGCTGCGCGGGGGTACTGCTGTGCATGCGCGGCGGTCTTGTACGGGTACGAATTACAGTCCCCATGAGCTATAGATTGCCCCCATCCGGCGGCTCCAACGGACTGTCGCAACGGCCCCACTCAAAATAGCGGAAATCAGATGCCTTATCGTGATATTTCCCATCATTTCCCGAGAAATAGCGGAACTCAGGTATCTTATTGGCCCCAAAGTCACCGCTATCCCCCCTTCCAGCCCAGATAGCGCATCTGAGTTCCGCTATTTCGAAATCGGCCGCCATCATCCCGGCAATAGCGCACCTCAGTTCCGCTATTCGTATGGGCAAGCCAAACGGCTCAAGCCAGCCCCCCAAACTACCCGGCTGCCTCGACAAACGGCAAGGAACGGGCTGTTTGCCATCACAAGTCACATAGAGCGCGAAGTTTCGCCCGGCCAACATGACAACCGCCGTGTGGAATCCCCACCGCAAAGAAAAGAGGCCCCCTCACCGAGAGTGCCTCTTTTCTTCATGGTATACCGAGGCTCAACAGCAAGCCTCGGCCGCGTAAATCCTCCGCATGACCCTGTTTGGGCCGCCGCATCCGTATCTTACTGAATCGGATCCGGCACCATGCCGCTTTCCTTGACCTCTTTGTTCGTCGGGTAATCCGTCATCACCTTGCCAAGCTGCTTGACCTCTTCCTCGTTGTTCGACATCCGCCCGTTCTGGGCCTCGTCGATTGGCGTGGACTCGTTCTTGTACGGCTCTCCCTGCAGCTTCTCACGCAGGGTCGCGAGCAGCTTGTCCGCCTTGGCGGAAACCTCCGCAGGTACCTCGCCTTCTGCGGCGAACCGGGCCTCGCTCAGGTCTACGACGAGCTGATTGTTCTCCGCAGCGCGGGTATACACGCGGAACGGGTAGCCCTTGGACTCTCCCTCCGAGCGGATCGGGAGCTCATAGAAGCTATTCTCCTTACCGGCCACTTCATCGAATCCGTGGGCGGTGAGCAGGGTATGCACATGGGCAAAGGGCTTCGTGAACGAAGCTGCTTCGTTACGGTTTTGGATACTCATAGGGAACACTCCTTCGTCATGGCCGCCCCCTGCAGAGGGACGTGCCTCGGTTACCCTTTTTTACCCCGAAAGGGACCCCGCTTAAACATGACAAGGAAGAACAGTCAGCCGGCAGCCTCTCCTTACATTCGCCCTCCCGCATCCACTAAGCCTTCCCTAACCGGATACCGATCTTTGTTATTGCGGCGGTGGGCGGTCGGCGGTCAGCGATTGGCGGCCGGCGAGCTTTGCACGCATTCTCCTCTCGGACTCGCGGATATCCACAAGGGGCCTCAAAGCCCGCCGGCTGCCCCTCACCTCTCCCTCTTTTTATCCCAAGGATCACCGAAGGTTACCTTACACTCTTGGCGCCTCTTGCCTGCGGAGCCGATGCAGCGCCGGAACAGGGTCATTGCATGTCAGCACCCCGGCGCCGCACTCCAGCGCATAATCCACCTGCGCTTCCGTATCGGGGCAGTAGCACCAGGTGAGCAGCCCCCTGCTCCGGTACGTCTCGACAATCTCCTTCGTCAGCTTGCCCATAGGGAAGGCGATCGCCCACATTTTGGAGTAGGTTCCCTGTTCCCCTTCCTGAAAGTGAAGCATGTCTTCTCCGAGGAATCCCTGCGTCTTCAGCCCATAGGTATCGTGCAGGTAAGCCACAATCTCCGCGTCGAAGCTGGTAAACACACAGCGGGGCAGCAGCCCGTAAGCCTGCAGCATGGCCACCGCCTGGTCCGCGGTCTGTACGGCATCGGGCGCAGGCTTAATCTCCACATTCAGGAGCAGATCCGGGTAAGCCCGCAGCTCCTCGCACAGCTGCGTCAGGCTGGGGATGCGCAGCCCCTCGAATACGGGGTCGAACCATCCACCCGCATCCAGTCCCCGCAGCTCCTCCCAGGTGTGATCGCGGACCGCCCCGGTTCCGTTCGTCGTCCGGTCCACCGTATCGTCATGAATAACGACGACCACGCCGTCTTTGGAGCGTCTCAGGTCAAACTCCAGCATGGCCGCCCCCGCTTCTACCGCCTTCCGGAAGGAGAGCAGCGTGTTCTCCGGATACGCCGCTTTATACCCCCGGTGACCGGCCACGGTCACCTCTTCCGCGGCCGCAAGCTTCTCGATCATGTCTTCCCTCTCCCTTTCCGGATGATGAACAGCCCGCTTTTACTGTCCTGCCAGGATGCGCTCAGCTTGCTTTTTGAAGGTTTCCAGCGAAGCCTGAATGTCTTTATTGTCATACATCACCGCTTCAATGACGGAATTGAATTCCTTCATCACCTCAGGCCAAGCCACCGATTTGTTGGTATCCACCGCATACTGAAGCTGCTCATAAGCCACCTTGCGGGCCGGCTCCTTCGCCCACAGGTCCTGCAGCTCCTTCGACTCGGCCATCGCTTTGGTAAAAGGCAGGTAGCCGGACTGCAGAATAAACGGAAGCGCCCCCTGCGGGTCCGTCTCCATCCAGCGGATGAATTCCCACGCGGCCTGCTTGTTCCCGGAAGAAGACATCATCGCCACGTTCGCCCCTCCGGTCGGACTCGCGAACTTCTGGTCCTTCGGAAGATAGGCGGTGACGTACTCGAACTTGGCGGTATTGATCAGGGAGCCGATCGTGCCGGTAGACTGGAACATCATGGCCGCCTTGCCGCTGGTGAACATCTGGTTCACGATATTCCCCGAATCCTTGGCCGGAGGATAGAACAGGGCTCCCGTCCCCTGAAGGTCCTTCAGGTAGCCGAATACCTTGCTTCCCACCCCATTATCATAGAAGCCGATCGTCTTCTTATCCTCGCTGAAGAAGGTCCCGCCCGCCTGGGTGATCATCGCCATGGGATACCAGGTGTCGAACGGCATGGTCAGACCGTAGCGCTTCACTTCGCCGCCTTCTTTGACTACCAGAGCTTCCGCCGTGGTCTTCAGCTCGTCCCAGGTTGTCGGCACCTTCAGCCCCTTCTCATCCAGCAGCGTCTTGTTAATGTGAAGGATGGGGGTGGAACGGTTCAAGGGCAGCGATACCAGCTTGTTGTTAAAGGTGGAATGGCCCATCAGTCCGGACACGAAGTCACCCTCGCTGAGATTCGAGGATTTCATCAGCGGACCGAGATCCTCCAGTACGTCGGCATCCGCGAACATCTCCACATAAGCGCGCTCCAGCATGGCGACATCCGGGGCCGTCTTGGAAGGAAGAGACTGCTGGAGCTTCGTGACCATCTCGTCATAGCTCCCCTGGAAGGTCGCCACAACCTCCACGTTCGGATGCGAATCGTTGAACCGCTTCACCATCGCATCCATATACTCTCCGTTCTTGCCGCCGAGGGAGTGCCAGAACTGCACGGTCGTCTTCCCGCCTTCCGCCGGTTTCTCCGAAGCAGGCTGGGCGGCCGGAGCAGCACCGGTTGCGGCCGGCTCCTCCGGCCCCCCGCAGGCCGTCAGCGTCCCCATCAGCAGAGCGGCGGTGCACAGCAAATGCGTCTTCTTCATGGTAAATCCCTCCATAATAGGTAGTAGTGGGATGCGGCGGCTGAGAACCGCCCCATGCACAGGAATCTTATTTGATCCCGGAATACACGAAAGCTTTGACAATCTGCTTCGAGCAGAACAGATACACGATAAGAATGGGCAGCACAAGAATGACGTTGCCCGCCATAATGATATTCCAGTTGCTGATCCCCTCGGTCTCCCGCAGTTTGGCGATGCCCAGCGTAAGCGGACGGACATGCGTCGCGTCGGTCATGACCAGGGGCCAGAAATAATCGTTCCAATGGCTGACGAAGCTGAAGAGGGCAATGGTGGCAAGGGCCGGCATCGACATAGGCACCATAAGCCTCGTGATGATCTTGAACTCCCCCGCGTTATCCAGCCGTGCCGACTCGATGATCTCCTGCGGAATTTGCCTGAAATACTGCCGGAGCAGGAAGATGCCGAAGGCATTGGACATGAAAGGAACAATCTGCGGCAGCAGCGTGTCGACCCAGCCCCAGTCCGCCATGGTCATATACACCGGGATGAAGGTGATCTGGGAGGGAATCATGAAGGCCAGCAGCACCAGCCCGAACATCAGCCCGCTGCCGGCAAAGGTATACTTGGCAAACGCATAGGCGGCGGGAATCATCACAGCGAACTGAAGGATAAGGATCGCGGTCGTAATGACGATCGAATTCCGAGCATACGTCAGGAAGGGCCCGGCGGTCATCGCTTCGGCAAAATTGCCCCACTGCAGAGAGGACGGGACCCAGACCGGCGGGAACGACATCGTCTCCTCGAACGTTTGGAGCGAAGTGGAGATCATCCACAGAAAGGGAAAGAGGAAGACCAGCAGAATCAGCGCCTTGCCGGCATGATCCAGCAACCTCAGGAGCAGGCTCCTGTCCATCATACTCATTGGTAATGCACCTTCCTGGACAAGAATCGGAAATACAAGAGCGTCAATCCGCCGATGATCGCCATGAGCACAACGCCGGTGGCCGAAGCAAAGCCGATATTGGTCGTCCTATAGCTGTAGATATAATACACCAGGGTTTCGGTGGCGCCGTTCGGCCCTCCGCCCGTCATGATCTGGACGGTATCGAACACCTTGAAGGAGCCGATTGTCATGACAATCAGGATGAAGAAGAGCTGGGGCGAAATCATCGGCAGCGTGATCCGGAAAAAGACCCTGCTGCGGCTCGCCTGATCGAGAGCGGCCGCCTCATAGAGGCTGGGCGGAACGCTCTGCAGCGCCGCAAAAATAATCAGCGTGTAATAGCCGACATTGTGCCACACCGATACGAGGATCACGGACGCCATCGCCGTGGCGGAGCTCTGAAGCCAGGGGGATGGCGGAAGCCCGACGGCCTTCAGCATGAAGTTCAGCAGGCCGAGATTCGGTTCCATCAGCCACATCCAGACCAGGGCGATCGACACGATGGACACGATATGCGGCGTGAAGATGCCGGCCCTGACGAACGCGTTCCACCGGGAGCTTCCGCGCAGCCACAGGGCTGCCAGCAGGGCCAGCACCAGGGTGAGCACGACTACTCCCAAGGTATACACAGCCGTGTTGAGCACGGACCGGTAGAAATCCTCCCTGGTAAAAATCCGGATATAGTTCTCCCAGCCGACGAATCTGCTCTTCGAGGGATTGAGCAGATTGTACTTATGGAAGCTGAGATACCCGAGGTACGCGACAGGGTAAAGGACAAAGAGAACGATACCCGTCATAGCCGGGGCAATCATCACATAGGGGCGGATCCGCATCCAGAGCTCCGTGCTACGCATGGGCATGCCCTCTCAGCATCCCCAGACAGGCCCTGTGCTCCGGATGTCCTTCGTCCATCCGTCGGCCGTCCCGGTCGAAGAAGTAGAGCCGGCCGGCACCTACGCCGAGATGAACCTGCTGCCCTACGGCGAACGAGTCATCCATGCTCTTCACCATATACGAGCGTCCCTGCTCCCGGATCTGATACAGGGTCTCGGAGCCCAGCATCTCTCGGGTGACAATGGTGCCCTCAGCCCGGAAATCAGCCGCCACCGGGTATAGCGACAGTATGGCGTGCTCCGGACGGAAGCCGAACGCGATGCCGCCCTCTCCGAGCCCGTTCACATTCATCGGAGGAACCCCGATGAACTGGGCCGTGAACAAGTTGCTCGGTCTCCGGTACATCTCCTCCGGGGAAGCCTCCTGCTGGATCATGCCCCGGTTCATCAGGACGATAGTATCGGCCATCGACATGGCCTCCACCTGATCATGGGTGACGTAGACGAAGGTCGTCCCCAGCTTCTTGTGCAGCTCGATAAGCTCCAGGCGCATCTGCGCCCTAAGCTTGGCATCGAGGTTGGACAGCGGCTCGTCCATCAGGAACACCGAGGGCTTCTTGACCATCGCCCGGGCCAGTGCGACGCGCTGGCGCTGCCCGCCTGACAGGGTCGCAGGCTTACGGTCCAGATACGGCTGAAGACCGACCGTTTCGCTGATCGTCTCCACGAGCGCCTTGCGTTCCGCCTTCCCCACCTTGTTGTTCTTGAGTCCGAATTCAATATTCTCCCGTACGGTCATGGTCGGATAGAGCGCATAGTTCTGGAATACCATCGCGACTCCTCTTTGGCCCGGAGGCCGCCTCGAGACGTCGGTTCCGCCGATGATTACCGAACCGCTCGTCTGGGGATCGAGCCCTGCGATCATGCGCAGCAGCGTGGTTTTGCCGCAGCCGGAAGGACCGACGAGGACCGTGAAGGATCCGTCGCGGATCGTGAGACTGAGATCTTGGATGACCGTGGTCTTCTCGAAGGTTTTGGTCACTTGGACGATATCAATGGATGCCAATCTTCTTCCTCCTTGCCTTGTAAGCCGTCCTGCGCGCACTACACGGTATACACGGTAATTCCGCTCTCCCGGAAGGGCGCAAGTTCCTGCTCCGATGCTTCTTTGCCGGTGATCAGCGTATGAATGGCTCTCAGGGGCGCGACCGTATGCAGAGAAAGCTTGCCGAGCTTGGTATGGTCGGTCACGACGATGACCTCCTGGGCGGCGCGGATCATCGCCTGCTTGGCCGGCACGAGCTGGGATTCGGGATGCATCAGTCCATGCTGCGGATGGAGAGCCGGTGTCCCGATAAACGCCTTGGATGTGTGAAGCGCCCCGAGCGCCTGATCCGTGAGCATGCCGTTCAGCATATAACTCGAAGGATACAGCTCCCCGCCCGTTACGATCACCTTCACCCGGGGAGCCTCCCTCAGTTCCGCTGCGACATTCATATCGTTGGTCACTACGGTAATATGAGAGCGCTGCGTCAGGTTCTTCGCGATGTGCTCGGTGGTTGTGCCCGAATCCACGATGATGTGCTCCCCGTCCTCCACCAGGCTGGCGGCCATCCGGCCGATGCGCATCTTCTCGTCCAGGTGCAGCGAGGAGCGCTCGGAGAACGGGGGCTCATCACGGGTCCACTGTTCCACGACAACTCCGCCATGCGTCCGCTTCAGCAGCCCCTCCGACTCGATCTCCGCCAGATCTCGCCGAATCGTGGCTTCATGCACCTGGAATTCGCGGGCCAGCGCATGGACCGAAGCGGTGCTGTGCCTCCGGACGTAATCAACGATGCGCTGTTTTCTTTCCGCTGCCAGCATGCTCCGTCGCTCCTTTCGTCCAGCCGGATGCTCCGGCAGCACACTGGGGCTCGCCCGAAGCATGCCCCTTAGGACTGCCCCGGAGCTCTTCTCCCGGCTGCGGGAGACAGGCGGGCACGTCGACAAGCGAACTCCGCAGCGTGCCGTCCCCATCCCCCATGAATCCTTGAATATCCTGTTCCATAGTCCCCCTGAACTGCCCGTCGAAGTCTGCTGTAATCTCAATCGCGCAAAAACAAACACGTTGAACATATCCGTGCACGTTTTTGCTCGTTTACTTTTCTAAAATAAACATTCTGTATTTGCTGAATATCATCCCGGTGTGAATCTTTCGTAAATCCTGTCGAATCATGGCCGATTGGGATAAACGGCTGTGCCATCCTTAGGGACGGTGTGCGTTTATTAAACTTATGCAGATGACAGAAACGAGCTTAAGCGAGTTATATTTTCGGATATGTCAAAAAGACCCGCCGACGGAACCGTGTCAGGTACCGTACGTCGGGTCTTGGTTCAGTGCTGTTCGTTCAACTTCCCGGCAAGGGAGCCAGGAAAGCATATACCGTGATAAAATGGCAGCCGCTGCCTGCTAGCACGAAGAGATGCCAGATCACGTGATGGTACCTGAGACTGCGCCAGACGAAGAACAGAATGCCCGTGCTGTAAAGCACTCCGCCGGCGAGCAGCCAGGCGAGTCCTTCGGGCGGCAGCTTGTCCTGCAGCGGCCCGAGCAGGAAGACGATGAGCCAGCCCAGCACGAGATAGTAGATCATCCCCCAAGGCATGAATCGCCGGATGATCCAGCGGACGAGCCCGATGCCGGTGAAGGCCAGCGTCCAGACCAGACTCAGCATCGCATAGCCTGGCACCCCGGGAAAGGCATAGACAAGAAAGGGCGTATAAGAACCGGCAATCGCAATAAAAATGGCCGCATGATCCAGCCGTTCGAACCGTTCGATCCACTTCGCGGAGCGGGCGCTGTGAAGCAGCGTGGAGGACAGGTAGAGCAGGGTGAAGGACACCCCGTATACAGCGCTCGATATCGTATAAGCTGCGTGGCTGAATAGCGCGGCCCGCTGCAGCAGCAGGACGAGCCCGAAAGCACTCAGGACCGCTCCGATGCCGTGAGTCCATGCGTTCCATCGCTCTTCCCGCAGTCTGGTGAGATCCATAGGGTAATGCCTCCTTCCGTTTGGTCGCGAAACGCTTTGGCTGTCTGGCAATCTCCCCTAGGTTTCCCAGCCGGGACCCGAAGCATGCGAAGCGGTATCCGGAGACAGCGGATTCAGTTATGTCCGTAAAACATACCCGCTCACCCGGAAAAATGGGGTTTACATCCGGGGAAAGATATGGTAACTTAATTTCCATAGTTATAGAAATACCAAAACACAACAAGGGTGATCCTCATGGTCCAAGAGAACGCAGAATTACGTGAAGCTGTCAAAGTATACAAAGCGCTCGGGGAACCTACCCGCCTGAAGATCGCCATGCTGCTCACCGAGGAGAAGAACCTGTGCTGCACCGATATCAAGAGCAAGCTTGAATCCATCGCCGGATCGACGCTGTCCCATCACCTGAAGCAGCTGACGGACTGCGGGCTGCTCGACCTTCGCAAGGACGGCACGTTTATTTATTACAGCGTAAATAGAGAAATGGCGCAGAAATACGCCCCTTACCTGCTGCAGTAATTTTTTTTGCTTGTTATTTCTATATTTTTAGAAATATAAAATTTGAGGTATGAAAGGAGCTTAGGAAATCATGTCGAACACGTGGAAAATCTACCTGCTCGCTGTCGCCAGTTTTCTGGTCGGTACGTCGGAAAATATTATTGCAGGCATATTGGATAAGGTGGCAGCTGACATCGGCGTATCGGTCTCCGCTGCCGGCCAGCTCATTACCGTCTTCTCCCTTGCCTATGCCTTCGGTACGCCCATCCTGATGGCAGCCCTGGCCCGGATGGAACGAAGGAGGCTGCTGCTCTACTCCCTGGCTGTATTCGTAGCCGGCAATCTGCTTGCGGTTACCCTGACCGGCTATTCCTTCCTTATCGGTTCGCGGATTATTCTCGCGCTCAGCACCGGTGTATTCGTCGTCACCGCCCTCACTGTGGCCTCCAAGCTCGCTCCTCCCGACAAGCAGGGCAGTGCCATCGCCACCCTAGTCATGGGCTTCAGCACCTCCCTGATCGTCGGCGTGCCTCTCGGAAGAGTCATAGCCGCGGCGTATGATTGGCAGTGGATCTTCGGCGGTATCGGTGTACTGGGGGTTCTTGCCATGCTGGCCGTTGCCTGGGTCATTCCACGGACAGAAGGCGAACAGCCCGTACCGATCCGGGACCAGCTTGCGCTTCTGAAGCAGCCGAAGATTGCCGCTGCCTTACTCGTTACCTTCTTCTGGATCGCCGGCTATTCGATCACCTATACGTATATCTCCCCGTTCCTGCTTACCGTAACCGGAATGAGCGAAAAAGGAGTGAGTGCCGCCCTGTTCGCCTTCGGCATTGCCTCCCTGCTCGGATCGAAACTCGGCGGGTACGGCACCGACCGCTGGGGCGTTCCCCGCACTCTCATCGGCGGCATGCTGCTTCATACGCTGACCCTGGTCGCGCTGTCCCTCGCCGCCCATTCTTCCGCAGCCATGTTCCCTCTGCTGATGCTGTGGGCATTCTCCGCCTGGTCGTCCGGCCCGACGCAGCAATATAACCTGATCCTGCTCGCGCCCCAAGCTTCGGGGATCATGCTCAGCCTGAACTCCTCCGTGCTGCAGCTGGCGATGGCCGCAGGTGCCGGCATCGGCGGCGTGGTCATCCAAAGCGTCTCCCTCGCTTCCATCTCCTGGATCGGGGCAGCGGGCGTAGCCGTGGCTGCAGTGACCGCGGCAGCTTCCCTTCGGCTGTCCCGCAAGGGATCTCCAAAGGAGAAGCGCTCCGAACTTGAGGCTGCGCTGCAAAAAGCAGGAACCTGACACGCATGGAATCAGCCTGAACAGCCCCAATTGGCTAATGCAAGGAATCAGCCTGAATGACCGGACCTTGGCACGGATATCCTAAGGGTTGTTGTTCCCCCGCCACTTCTGTTATTATAATAGTAACAGTTGCAAGGCATCATGCTATCCTTAGGAGGTACTTTACGATAATGACTGCTACCCATACAGACGACCTGCTGCAGAATCTGACCCTCTCCGTGCTGGACCTGGCGCCGATCCGCACCGGCAGCACGGCCGCAGAGACCTTCCGCCATACGCTCGACCTTGCCCGCCATGCCGAGCAGTGGGGCTACCGCCGCTTCTGGCTCGCGGAGCACCACAGCATGCCCGGCATTGCCAGCTCGGCCACTTCCGTAGTGATCGGCTACGTAGCCGGGGGCACCGAGACCATCCGCGTCGGCTCCGGCGGCATCATGCTGCCGAACCACGCGCCGCTGATGATCGCCGAACAGTTCGGCACGCTGGAGTCCATGTACCCGGGCCGCATCGATCTGGGCCTTGGCCGCGCGCCGGGCTCCGACCAGTACACGGCCCGTGCTCTCCGCCGCGGCCTCGGCAGCGACGGCAGCGACTTCCCGGAGCAGCTCAGCGAGCTCCGCGCCTACCTGAGCGGCGACCCTGACAGCCGCCCGATGGGCGTGCGCGCCGTACCGGGTGAGGGCCTCGACATCCCGATCTACCTGCTCGGCTCCAGCGGCTTCAGCGCCCAGCTGGCCGGCCAGCTCGGGCTGCCGTTCGCTTTTGCGAGCCATTTTGCCCCCGAGTACCTGCTGCCCGCGCTCGATCTGTACCGCAGCAACTTCCGGCCGTCGGAAGTGCTGGAGAAGCCCTACGTCATTGTCGGCATGAACATCGTGGCCGCCGACACCGACGAAGAGGCGCAGCGTCTAGCGACCTCGCACCAGATGGCTTTCCTGAACATCATCCGCGGGCGCACCGGCCAGCTCAAGCCTCCGGTGGACAGCATGGATACGCTGTGGAACGAGCAGGAGAAAGCCATCGTGCTGAAGCAGCTCGGCTACTCGATTGCGGGCAGTAAGGCCACCATCCGGGAGAAGCTGCCGCGCTACCTGCAGGAGACCGGCGCGGACGAGATTATCGTCACCGGGCAGATTTATGACCACGAAGCCCGCCTGCGGTCGTATCAGCTGCTTGCCGAAGCAGTGAAGGGCCAGTAGAGTGCAGCCCCAGGCTGCTCATGACAGAAGCCAAATGCATCCGGCCGGGGGCCGGGTCATTTGGCTTTTTTTGCGGTGAAGAGGAATGGGCCCAAATCACATAAAGATCGCCGCGGCGCTGTAGATCAGCAGCAGCCCCATCAGCACATTGAAGGACCTTTGCCAGCCGGCGAGGAACCTCTGGAACAAGGAACCGAAGAGCGCCCAGCTCGAAGTCGACAGAATGCCGACCAGCGCAAGTCCCAGAGCGAACAGAATCAGACTGAGATGGGACTGGTAGAACGGCAGAATGAACGTGGAGGTCACCGTAATCCCGTACAGGATCGCCTTCGGATTGACGAATTGCAGAACGGCGCCGGCTGCGAAGGAATTCATGGACTCGGGCGCCCCGTCCGGATCGCCCGGTTTGCTCCTCATGATTTTGACCGCTAGATAGATCATATAAGCGCTCCCGAGCAGGCTCATCACGAATTGGATCGTGGGTATGAGGCTGTACAGGAACAGATTAAAGTAGCTGCACAGCATCACAATCACGAAGAAGCCGGCGCCGACCCCCAGGCTGAAGCGAAGCGTTCCGGCGAACCCGTACCGGCTGGCATTCGACATCGCCATGAAGTTGTTGGGCCCCGGTGTGAAGCTGGTCACGAGCACATACAGCAAGAACGGTACAAAACCCATTGTGATCCACCCCTAACATGCTCTATAATTGCACAAAAAGTGCGCCTTAACGTATGTACGTTATGATTATACAATACAGACGTCATAACGCACAACCAAAAAAAGGGGGATCGTCATGGGCATGGACAATATTAATGTGGTGCTCGCCAAGAATCTCAAGCTGCTGCGAGAGAAAGAGAAGCTGAGTCTGGATAAGGTGGCGGAGCTGACCGGCGTCAGCAAGACGATGCTCGGGCAGATCGAGCGCGGGGAATCCAATCCCACGATCAATACGGTATGGAAAATCGCGAACGGCTTGAAGGTGAGCTTCACTTCGCTTATCCATGATCTCCGGCCGGATGCCGTCGTCGTACCGAAGAGCGAGATCGGTGCGCTCCACGAGGATAACGGCAGCTACCGGATCTATCCGTTCTTCCCCTTTGAGGACGGGAGGCGGTTCGAGGTGTATACCATTGAGATCGACAAAGGGGGATACCTGAGCGCCAATCCGCATCAGCCCGGGACGGAGGAATTCATCACGGTCTTCGACGGGGAGCTGACCGTCCGGATCGACAATGCGGAGTATACGGTCAAGGCCGGGGATGCTATCCGCTTCAAGGCGGACAAGCCCCATGACTATCACAATTCGGGCAGTGTAATGACGCGCATGAGCATGGTCATCCACTATGCCTGATGCCTCGGCCGTGGGTTTAAACATACTTCAGGCAGAACCCGCTCGCTGTAGGATAAACGGCTTCCCCGTCCTTTACGGACGATGCACATTGATTAAATACAAAATCGAGCCCTGGCGAGATATACATTCATAATCGTCTCAACGAAAAACACCCTTCCGGCGGAAGGGTGTTTGTTTGTGTGCAGAGGGCTGGATCGGTGGAACGAAACGACTCGGGCATATCACGCTCGACCGGCAAGTGCGGACGGTCTTTGCCCCGGCAAGCCCCGTGATGGTGAAATAGAGGAACTCCGGTGCGCTATCCTTGGTCGCGGCAGGGCTGTTTTCATTTTAACGGAACGGAGATTCGCTATTCCGGGGTTTGAGCCGGCTTTTCCCCCAATCGGACAGCAATAGAGCATCTGAGTTCCCTTATATGCGGCGGAACCCGTAAAACCATGCCAATAAGGCATCCAGGTTCCTTTATTTCAATCGGAGCCCTCGATGCAAAGCCCCTATTCTACTCGGACAGAAAGATTTTATCCTTCCTCATCTCCCCGCTCGGGTCGAACCATTCCACCTCCAGATAGACACTGCGAATGGGAGCCCACTTTCCAAAAGGGGTTTCTTCGGTCGCCCCCAGCTTCCTTAGGTCCTGGAATGGGGTGCTTCCCGGTGGTCCGGACGTGGATCCAGCCAACACAACGTCAGCCTGCTGCTTGTCTTCCTTCTGTTCATAGAACGTGTATTTGAAGTAGGAAGTCCCGGCCGCCCTCTCCTCCGGATCACCCACATGCGTTAATTTCGCTCCTCCCCGCCACAGCTTGTTTTCGGTACGGACTACCGTATAATGATCCACCTTCCAGGTCGGACTCTGACCGCTAAACGTTTGAACCTTAACGGTATGCTCACCCTTCCGGGATGTAGTACTTATAGAGAACGTTGTATCCAGTCGGGAGAAATAGAGCAGGCCGAAGGTAACCACGTTGGTTAAAAAGAAGAGAATAAGCAGCAATGTAATAAGCCGTTTGTTGATATGCATTCTACCTCTTCCCCCCTTACAAACTCACATCCCCTACATATATTAACAAATATTTCCACATGCGAAAACCACATTCTGCTTATGCCTATCCCCTTAAGTTCCTGCATCTGCCTTCGTCACAACAAAAAAAACGATGCCGGCCTATAGACCAACATCGTTTCGCCTGCTATGCTGCCAGCCCATACTCTATTGAGAAACGGCTTATTTAATGCTCCCTAGTCCTGCCCCCTCGCCCGCCAGCCGCAGGAGGGCCTCCGGGATCGGCAGCCCCTTCCCGCCGGTCAGCTGCTCCAACAGCTCCGGGCCCTCCGAAGCCTCCTCCTCCGCGGATTTGATCGCTTCGATCTCCTTGTGCAGCTTCTCCATCTTGCGGTCCAGGGCCGTAGCCGAATCGGCGGCGTCCTTCAGCTCTTCGAGCAGCCGCGGCGGCACGGAACCGTCGTATTTGTAGAAGATTTTGTGCTCGAGGCTGGCCCAGAAATCCATCGCGATCGTCCGGATCTGTACCTCCACGTACACGGGCTCCTGCCTGTCCGACATGAACACGGGCACCTGAACCAGCAGGTGGAGGCTGCGGTAGCCGTTCGGCTTCGGGTTCTTGATATAGTCCTTGATCTCCACGACATGAAGGTCGGACTGGTTCTTCAGCATCTCGCTGATCCAGTAGATATCCTCGACGAAGGAGCAGGTGATGCGCAGTCCGGCGATATCCCGGATCGTCTCCTTGATGCTGGCGAGCGATTCCCCTCCCCCTTTGCGGTTCAGCTTCTCCAGGATGCTCTCCGGGGATTTGATGCGGGACTTGGTATGCTCGATCGGATTGTATTCATGCAGGAGATGGAACTCCTCATTAAGAATATTGATCTTGGTCTCGAGCTCTTCCAGGGCAAACTTGTACATCATCATGAAGCGCGTCACTTTATTGCGGATGTCGCGAAGCTGGTCGATCTGTCTCTTTTCCATAGCTGTTCTCCCCTCCGAAGGATGCCCTTAGGGTTTCCTCCATTGGAAGATAATATAGCGTACGGGCCGCACGGCGGCAAGCTGAGACAAACGGATTCGCCGTCCTGCAAGGATCATGCGCGTTTAGAAGGATGACAGAATCGAACCCTGGTGAGACAGCAATCTTATCTTCGCTGCAAAAAAGCGCCGCCCCCTCTCAGGGGACAGCGCCTTCCATCGGATGTATCTGGTTACGAATCCTCCGCCACTCCGCCATCCGGTGCAGCTCCTGAAGCTTCCGTTCCCGCCGCGGCGTCAACGGTGCCTTCCTCCACCCGGACGGAAGCCGTACGCGGATCCCACGTCAGGATCAGGACCTTCGGTTCGGCCGGGTTGCCGTCCGTGTCCACGGCCCGCAGGGTGAACCGGTTCGGCCCCGGATACAGCGTCACATCCGCCGTGAAGCGCAGGGATGCATCGACCTTCGCCGCCCGCCCGTTCACGCTCACGCTCGCCGGCTCGCTCACCGATCCCGACAGGCGGTACACCGCGGAGGTCACCGTTCCCGATCCATAGACGGATGCGGCAACCGTGCCGCTCTGCTGGTCCGGACGGATCTCCGGCAGCCCGAGCAGGCCCACCTGGCGGAACACCGACGCATTGTAATTGTCGATGAGGTTGTTTTCTTCAGCAGCTTCCGCCGCCAGACCGATGTACACCTCGTTCATGCCCGGGAAAGAAGCCGTCGAGACGAGCCTCCAGTCCGTGCCGTTCTGCGAAATGTAGCCTTCGACCGTGTCGCCGGTTTTGGCCAGCTTCACGTAATACGGCGTGCGCAGCGCCACGATCGGCGGTGTCTCGGCAAGAGGCTGCCCTGCCTCCCCGCGGTGATAGAACACCCCGACATACGCCTCGCCGCGGACGGACAAGGCCATCATGGCCTCCCGTGCCAAGGGCTCCAGGCTCTCGCGGATGATGACGCCCGCCCGGTTATGCGGGGTCGTATTCGTCAGCGTGTCGATCCGGGCCACGATCTCGCCGCTGCCTCTAAGCTTGCGGTACGCCGTGTGGAAGGAGTCGTTCTCCCGCCAGTTGCCCGCCCCCTTGACCGTGATGCTGTCCCCGCTGACCGACACGTGGCCGCGGATTCCCGGCTCCCCGATATCCTTGGAGATCCAGGGGTAGATCGAGCCTCTGGTGTTCACATGAACAGGGACCGTGGAGGAGTCCGTCGCATAGCCCTTGCGGTCAACCGCTTTGGCCCTCAGGAAATAGCTGCCGTCCTTCAGGTTCTTCCACTCGAAGCTGTACGGTGCGTAGGTGTCCTCGCCAAGAAGCACGTCATTGGCATAAAACTGCACCTTGGCTACCGTCCCGTCCGGATCCACCGCATCCGCTTTCAGGGTCATGCTGCCGCCGGCATCCGCGAGCCGGTTGATCTCCGGCGAGGTCAGCCGGACGACCGGACTCCGGTCCCCTTTCCAGACGATGGAGTTCAGGTACCTCTCGAGATGCGTATACCCGCCAGGCGTCTGCGTACCGTTACGGTCCGCGGCATCCGCCGGATTCAGCCCTTCGGCGGTTTCCCAGGCGTCCGGCATGCCATCGTGGTCGGCATCTGCAGGTGCCGGCGCGCTCTTCAGCTCAGGCCACCCGCCCACCTCCGCCTGCGAGTTGATCTGCCGGCCGGTCCGGTCCCGCACATCGGCCGTCAGACGGGCATCCACGCTGTCCCGCTTCGGCAGCACCGCGCCGGCCTGCTCGAGCACCAGACGGTACGCTTCCTCCGCCGAATGCGTAGTCACGGGATAGGCCGGGATCGGCTCCGTGACACGCTCTTTGCCCGCGTCGAGATCCACCCCGAGCCAGTTATCCGCCGTGACGTCCGGGAACGAATCCACATAGTTGCCGTTCACGTAGACCTTGCCGTTCGCGCCGGTCAGCTCATACAAGTTGGTCCGCTCGGAGATATTCGTATCCGGACCGTACTTGTAGTAATTGTTAATCATATTCACATCGGCATGGTCGCCGCCGTAGGACGTCTGATAATTCCAGTTGTAGATGACGTTGTTGCGAAAATCGAGCGTTTTGCTCTCCGTCAGCGTGCCCTTGTAACGGGCGTTGCGGCTGGCGTTGTGGATGAGCAGGTTGTGGTGGTACGTGGAATTGCCGGCCCCCCAGAGACCGCCGAAGCCGTGGCGTCCCTTCTGGTGCCTCGACATATGCAGCGCCTCGCCCGCGATCGACCACTGGACGGTGACGTTGCGGTTCTCGTAAGGCGAGAGCACCTCGTCGATCGCCCATGTGAACGAACAGTGGTCGATGATGATGTTCGCATGCTTGCGGATCGACATCGCGTCCTCCTCCGCCAGGACGACGTCACCGGGACGGAACCGCAGGTAGCGGAAAATGATGTTATCCGCATCGACAATGACCGGATAATGGTTGATCGAGATCCCGTCGCCCGGTGCCGTCTGCCCGGCGAAGGTGAGGTTCGAGCTGCGGATGATCAGCTTCGACTTCAGGTTGATGTTCCCCGACACGCGGAACACGATCGTGCGGTTGCCCTGCGAGACGGCATCCCTCAGGGAGCCGGGGCCCGAATCGTTCAGATTCGTGACCTCATACACGGCGCCGCCGCGTCCGCCGGTCGTGTACATTCCTCCGCCTTCCGCGCCGGGGAAAGCGGGAAGCGTCCCCTCCGCCGCAGCGGACGGCGGGATGGAGCCCAGCAGCAGCGACGGAACCAGCAGGGCCGCCAGCAGCCTCTTCGGTCCTTGTCTCTTCCTCATACATGCATCATCTCCTTGGGATAAAATGAGTGCGTGGATAGGTGCCCAATCCAATGGGCTCAGGCGGGCTCCGTGTCGGTCGACTGGAGTCAGCCAATCCACCGCCTGTTTCGGTGCGGTCCGTCCAGGTCACCTCCTTTCCAAGGTGGAGTGTAGGGTACGGGTCCGGAGGCGGACGCCGAAGAACCTACCGGCCGCTTTCGCGCAGGCGACAAATAAACTTACGGTAACGGCCTCCCTGCTTCGAGGGCCTCCTTCATGCTCTTCCTCCGGCCTCTCTTCTCACATTCCCTCGTCCGGGACCATCCGCCCCCGCTCCGCTTCGGCGGTAAACTTCAGCGTACGGCCCGCGCTCAAGCGGACCGGGAAGGAAGGCCCGGTGCAGCCGGCGGCCCAATCACTTCCCTCCGCTTCCACCGCAGTCAGGCGGAACCCCGGAGGCAGTGTCAGCAGCAGGTTCGTCTGGCGTCCTGCCGTCACCTCCCCTTCGAGCTGCCCGCGCTGCAGGTTCCAGGCGAAGCTGACGCGGCCGGTCTCGAAGCGCAGATCCCGGACACTCCCCTGCGCCCAGGAAGCGGGCAGAGCAGGCAGCAGCTTCACACGGCCCGGCGCAGCCAGGAGCAGCATCTCCTGCACGGCGGAGACCCAGCCGAGGTTCGCGTCCATCTGGACCGGCGCCCGGCCGTAGGACAAGCTTACCCCCATATGCCGCCAGTCGTTATGTACGGTATAGAGGTTATCCTGCAGGCACGAGCGCGCGAGCATGGCCAGACACTCCAGCGCCGGCTCCCCTTCTTCCATACGGGCATAAATATTGGAGAGATGGGCCCACGACCAGGCGGTCTGGTCGCCGATCCCGACGACCTGCCGCCTGCGCACCGCCTCGGCGAAGGCTTCGAAGAGCGCCGGGTCGCTGTCCCGCGAGACTTCGTAAGCCGGAAACACCGGGTAGATGTGTGAGATATGCCGGTGCCGGTAGCGGTCCGTAAAATCGGGATGAAGCCACTCGCGGACGGCACCATCCCCGTTGACCTCATAGGCGGGAATCCGCTCCAGCAGAACGCTCCACCGCCGGACCGCTTCCGGCTCCCCTTCCCCTGTGAGCTCCACGGCCTCCAGAAGATCCGTGAGCAGCTCCTTCAGGATCGCGAAGTCAAGCAGCGCATTGACCGCCGTCGGCATGGCATGGGCCATCGCTCCGAAGACGCCTTCTTCGGAGATATAATTGCCCGGTGTGTTCTCCGGCGACACGGACGGATACGAGACGAGCCTGCCGTCCTCCCCCTCCACCAGGAAGTCCTCATAGAACAATGCCGCTTCCTTCATGAAAGGTAACGCCCGCCTGCGAAGGAATTCCAGGTCCCCGGTGAACCGGTAGTATTCATAAAAGTGGCGGGCCAGCCATCCCGCCGCCCCCGTCCAGTGCATAATCACCGGCACGGTCTGGAAGGGCTCGGCCATGCCGGGCGTCGTCCCTGCAGGGATGAAAATTCCCCGGCAGCCGTACAGCTTCCTCGCATTGTCCCGGAAGATCTCCAGGCGGGACTCGTAATAGTCCAGCATGGGCAGGATCAGCTCGGACAAGCCGCCGGCCGCCGCGTGCCAGTACATCATCTGCACATTCTCATTGGCCATGAAATGGCTCCAGACCGCCTTGTAATCGCCGCACCACAGGCCGTACAGGCCAAAAGGAAGCCCGCCCGGACGGGTCCCCGAGATGAACAGGTAGCGCCCGTATGCCCACATCAGCTCCGCCAGAGCGGGGCTCAAACCGCCTTCATACGCCTCCTGGAGCAGCTCATCCGTGTACGTGCAGGACGCCTCCTCACCGGCACCGCCCAGGTGCACGTCCGCGGAGCGCATCAACGGCCCATGCAGCGCCGTATGGCGGTCCAGCAGCTCGCTGTACGTCCACGCGACTTCGCGGAGCTCCGCTTCCAGCCGCGTCCACTCCTGCGAGCGGTCGCCTCCGGCAAACACCTTCACCAGGATCAGCACCTTGTCGGCGCCGGTAACGGACAGACGGCCCTGATCCTCGCCGAGACGCCCTCCGGCAGGCACCGCCCGCAGCACCGCGCCGAAATCCCGGCCGTCATCGTTGCGGGCGGCATACCGGAGGAAGCCGTCCGCCGCCGTGATCTCCAGCGACTCGGACACATAGGAGGGCATGTCCGGACGGCTGGCCGTCCCCTTCTCATGCGGCTGCAGGAGAAGGGCCACATCCACGCACCCTCCGCGGGACCCAAGCTCATAGACGATGAGATCGTCGCTGCGGGAGACGAAGAGCTTCCGTTCGTACGCCGCCGCTCCCTCCTCCCAGCGGACGGAGACTTCCCCCGTCTCCAGGTCCAGCTCCCGGCGGTAACGGCGGAAGCCGGCCTGCGCCGTACGCACCACCTTCAGGTCCGCCAGCGGCAGCGGCGTCTCGCGGACCGGCTCGTATCCGGCTTCGCGGAGCCGGCCTTCCAGCAGCCCGTTCGCTTCGCGGTAGGCGCCCTCGTCCATCAGGCGCCGGATCTCGGCCAGCGTCCCGCTGACCTCCGGCAGCTCCTGCTTCGTGCCTCCGGTCCACAGCTCCGCGTGGGTCAGGAGCACCGTTTCGCTGCCGATGGCTCCATGTACGGCGGCACCGATCAGGCCGTTGCCCGACGGCAGCGCCTCCCGCCACAGCTGGCCCCACCACGACGCCGGCCGGCGAAGGACCAGCCTGCGCCGGTTCCGGCCGCCGTAGGACGGTGCGCCGTCCCCCTTGCCGGCACCCGCCTGCTGCGAACCCTTCACACCGCCGGCTGTCTCCTTCTGCGATCCCGCCACGCCGCCGGCTCCCGCTTCCTGCCATCCCTTCACGCCGCCGGCCGCCTCCTCCTGCCATCCCTTCATGTCTTCCACCTCCTGCTGCGGCCCGTCAGCCCTCGCTTCCGCTGCCGGAGCCTCCGCCCCCTTTAAGGCCCAGGGTCTGCCGCTGCGGATCGTCCTGCACCGGAGTTCCTGCGTCCAGCCGCTCCATATGCCGATTCTTCTCATGGCTCACCTCTTGCACCCGTTACGGCTAAAGGCTCCACCCGCGGCCCGGACCGCACACCGATGGTGCAATCGCTCCAGCCGCCGCTTCTACTCCTGCGGTACCTCCCGCCTGCCGGGCCGGCCTACAGCCAGGGGTTCAGCCCCTCGGCGCGGACCGTCCAGCTGCCGTCCTGCGGGAAGCCGGGCGCATGCCCCTCCGGCCCGCCCTGCCAGCCGCCGGCCATCAGCGCCACGGCCGCCAGCAGCCCGCCGTTGCCCGGCAGGTAAGCGGTCAGCCCCGGGCGCTGGTAGTTGTGTCCGCTGGGCAGGTAGGTGTTCTTGACCTCCTCCTTGAGGAGCAGGTCGACGGCCAGGGCGCCCTCCCCGAGCCGGGCGGCGGTCATCGCCGCCATCGGGAAGTCCCAGCCCCAGGACGTCTCCCACCGCCAGCTCTCGAGCACCCGGTCGAGCGTAGCCCGCATCACTTCGCGCTTGGCGAGCTTGCCGGGCAGCAGGCCCAGCGCCCCCAGCATCGAGGGGTGGTCGGTGTTGAAGGCGGTGTAGGTGTCCGGGCACCGCTCATGCGCCAGGTACACGCCGTCCTGCTCCGGCAGCGCCGCGAGATGACGGTATACGCGCTGCCAGCGGTCCGGCACCGGCCGCCCGAGCCGCTCGGCCCAGCGCATCGCGGTCTCCAGCCCGTGATGCCAATACTCCAGCTCGTAGGCCGGGTTCCGGCAGCCTGCGGGCTTGTGGTTCTCCTGCGCCGGGATCACCGGCGGACCGAGCACGTACCGGCCCTCCGCCTCGTCCCAAGCGGCGAAGGAAGCCATGAATTCCGCGGACTCCAGCACAACATCCGCGAAGCGTTCCAGGGTCTCCCTGGTCGGGTCGGCCCGGTAGACCAGCTCCGCGAACACGATCGGGTGCGGCTGCTGCCAGATCAGCAGTGCCGCGATCGGCGACGGGCTCTGGTCCCCTTCGGGACCGACCATCTTCGGCCACCTCGCCCCGGTGTAGCCCTGCGAAGCTGCCAGCGCCTTGGCCTTGGGCAGGATCGCCCGGTACCAGTCCATGCTGCGCAGCAGCAGCTCCGTGCGGCCCCAGAGCGGAAAATGCACCGCATGCCACCAGTGCATCTCCAGATGCGGCTTGCCGAACCAGCTGTTGTAGAGCAGCCCCGTTTCCTGCGGAGGCACGGAGCCCGCCGAGTGGATTGCGGTCAGGAACTGCGAGAGCACGATGCGCCGCTCCAGTTCGGGGGCGCGGGAGTCCCGGCTGTCCGCCAGCTCCACGGCGGCTCCCTCCTGCCAGAAGCGCTCCCAGTGACGGGCGCTCGCCTCCAGAACGCCGCCGCTGCCGGGAAGCTCCGGCGGCTGCCGGTCCTGCGAAGCGAACGAGAGCGTGAGCTCCAGCCGCCCGCCGGGAATGCCGCCCAGTACCACGTACGCGTGGGGCTCCTCCTCCCGCTCCAGCTCTCCCTCCGAGAGCCGGAGCAGGGCTCCATAGCCGTCCTCATCCATCGTCCGCCGGATGAGGAAGCCGCCGTCGCCGAGGCGCTCCAGCTCACTGCGGTGCTCCTCCGGCCCGTCCCAGTGCAGCCCCGTCGTCTTGTCCCAGGCCCGGGAGGTTACCCCCGGGGCAGGGAACCGGAGAGAGAGCCCCAGCCGGCCCTCCGCGAGCAGCGGGCTCTCCACTGTCACGCCGATGCCGTCGAGCTCCGGATGGCAGACAGTCTGCACCGTCACCGGTACGCCCCCAGCGCGGAACCGGCTCGTCAGAATGCCGGTCCACAGGTCCAGCGTCTGCTCCGCGTCCGTGATCTCTTCCGGCGTCATCCGCCCGCCGTTCTCCCGCAGGAGCAGCAGGCCCAGCTGGCCGAGCTGCAGCCGGTGCGGATTCTGGCGCAGCCAATGATACGCCTCCTCGCGGTCCTCGGCATGCACGGGATACCCGCCGAGGCCTGTGGCCTCATCACGGTACTGCAGCCGGACATCGTCCAGCGTCCAGACCTCCCGTCCTCCAGAAGAATGCCAGCCCCACTGGGACTGGGTGCCGAGCGGCACCTCGTACGCTTGCGGGAACGTCTGCAGCCCCGTCAGGTCGGCCGTGAACGCGAACTCCCCGTTGCCGACAGACAGCGGCGACAGCGGCAGCACCTCCCGGATCACCGGATTGTGCCGGCGGACCAAAGCCTTGCGATCGATCGTTGTCATAGCTCCTCCTTCTCCGAGATAAACGGCTTTGCCGTCCTTTACGGACGGTACGCGCAGAGGGGCCTTCCCCACCGGCCCCCCTGCTTCACTGCGCTCCGTCATCCCTGCAGCATATCTCCCTTATTTCCGGGAGTCCTTGTTCCTCTTCCAACCTGCTTCCGGCGGCCTGCCTCATCCCAACTTCCCCTCTGACGCAAGCCGCTCCCCCTGCGCATTCAGAATCGTACCCTGCCACCGGGGAGTCCGGCATAGCCCTACGGCTGCTGCTTCCGGTACTGTTCCACGCGTGCGTACCATTCCTGCACGCGCTTCGTGACCGCGTCGCCGCCGGAAGACTTCCACTTCTCCACGAACTCGTCGAACTTCTCGAGCGGCCATTCGCCGATGATGATCTTCGCCACATACTGCTGGAACAGCTTGTGCGACTGGATATCCGGGAAGCCCTCATAGACGGAGGAGCTCATGCCGTCCCCGGCGATCCGGCGCGCCTGCGAGATGCCGACCTCAAAAATATCCATGACCATCTTCACCTGGTCGGCCGAATACGTCTGCTCGATGCGCTTCTGCATCGTTTCCTTCGTGCTGAAGTTCTGCATGCCGAGGGCGATCGGGCGGTCCTCCGACTCCGGCAGCAGCTTCTTCACCCCGTTCACCACTTCGTGCTGCAGGCCTTCGACCCCGAAGCGGACGAAATCTTCATTCTCCGGGTTGTAGTAGAAATCGAGCAGCTTCAGCGCATTCGGCGCATTCTTCTCGGAGGCGGTCGGGATCATCCACTCGACCTCGCCCATCGATTTCTGGGTCACGAAGCCCGTGAAGCCCTCCACCTTCGGCAGCGGCATGCCGGCTACGTAGGCATCCGGCGCGGTCTTTTTCATCGCGGCATATTTATCCTTGAGCGAGGCGGGCAGATGGTACCAGTGGCCGACCAGGTTGTTGTTGATCTTCGCCTGCCATACTTCCCCCTTGTTCAGGAACGTCTCGGTGTCGAGCAGCTTCTCCTTATACATGTCGCGGATCATGGCGATCGCCGCCTTCATGTTCGGCGTGATGCCCGCATACTGGATCTGGCCGTCATAGACGTCCCACTCCGGGTTGCCCTCCCACATCGCGACGCCGTACATGCCGAACAGGTGGTCCATCCACTTCCCGAGCTCGCGGCCCGTCGTCGGCAGCTCATCCGCCTTGCCGTTGCCGTTCGGGTCCTTGTCGCGCATCGCCCGCATCATCTCGAAGTACTGCTCCTTCGTCTGCGGCATCGGGAGGCCGAGCTTATCGAGCCAGTCCTTGCGGATCATCGGGACCCGTTCCGGAATCGTGTACACCTTCGGGACAAAATAAATCTTCCCGTCCGGCGAAGCCGCCCGCACGATGTCCCATGCTTCCTTCGGGATCAGCTTCCACACGTTAGGCGCATATTTCGGGAGCAGGTCGTCGAGCGGCAGCGCGCCTCCCTGCTGGATCAGCGTCTGCTCCACGCCGCCGATGGGCCGCAGAATATCGGGCAGATCGTCGGAGGCGATCATCACGTTGAGCGTCTCGGCGGGATCGGAGCCCGGCGCCGAGGTCATGAGCTGGTACTCGACCCCTGTCCGGTCGGCGATATATTTGATGTGCTCGTTGCTCCCCTCGGGAATTTTTCCTTTGCCGAGGTGGCTCTTGAACACGCGTACCTTCACCGGTTTGCCGTCCTGGCCTGCCTCCGCCCCCTGCTCGGCTCCCTTGTCGGAGCTGCAGCCTGCCGCCAGCGCCGCCGCCAGCACCACTGTCAGACTCGACCGGGCTACCGTGCCGTAACGCTGTTTTGCGCTTTTGTCCATACCCATCTTCGCCATCCCCCTTCGATTGTTCAGCCCTTGATCGAACCGCCTGATTTTCATCCTTTGATCGACCCGATCAGCGCTCCCTTAATGAAGTACTTCTGCAGATAAGGATACACGAGCAGGATCGGTACCGCTGCAAAAATGATCGTCGCCGCATGCAGCGTCGCCGCGTTGTAGTCGAACGTGCCGACCATCTGGCTCGTCGTGATTAGCTCTTCGTTGCTCATGAGATACTCCCGCAGCTTCATCTGCAGCGGCCACAGGTCCGGGTTGCGGATGAAGAGCACCGCCCGCTGGAACGTGTTCCAGTAGCCGACGGCATAGAACAAGCTGACCGTGGCGAGCACCGGCTTCGACAGCGGCAGGTAGATCTGGAAGAGGATCCGCAGGTCGTTGCAGCCGTCCATGCGGGCCGAATCGTCGAGCTCAGGCGGCAGCTCCATAAGGAAGGTACGGATGATAATCATGTTGAAGGTCCCGATGAGACCCGGAATAATGTAAGCCCAGAACGAATTCAGCAGCCCGAGCGCCTTCACGGTAAGGAAGAACGGGATGAGCGGCGCGTTGAAAATCATCGTGATCACAATGCCCAGCATGACCGCCTTGCGGAGAAGGAACGCCCGCTGGGCCAGCGGATAGGCGGTTAACACCGTGAAGAGCATGCTCATTGCCGTGCCCACGGCCGTGATCATCACGGTGACCCAGAACGCCCGCCACAGGTCATCCTTGTTCAGGATGTAGTCCCACGAGGCCAGAGTAAAATCCACAGGCAGCAGGAGCACCTGCTTCGCATCGGCGGCATAAGGCGAACTGAGCGATACCGCCAGCAGGTGAATCAGCGGCAGCACCATCGACAGTGAGGCTGCCGCGAGGAAAATGTAATTGAGCGGCTTGAACAGCTTTTCTCCCCAAGTCTCTGTCATCACCACAACCCCTGTTCCGATTTTCTCGCTAATCTGTTAAAGATCCACAATAAGAGGAACCCAATGACGGATTGGAACAAGCCGATCGCCGTTGTAACGCTGTACTGCGCCTGCAGCACCCCGGCCCGGTACACATACGTCTCGATGATGTCCCCGACCGAATAGGTCATCGGCGTGAGCAGGTTGAACACCTGATCGAAGCCGAGCTCGAGGAAGTTGCCGATCCGCAGCAGGAACAGCACGAGAATCGTGGGCATCAGCGACGGCAGCGTGATGTAGATCGTCTGCTTCCACTTGTTCGCCCCGTCGACGACCGCCGCCTCATAGAGATGCGGGTTGATGCCGGCCAGTGCCGCCAGGTAGATGATCGTTCCCCAGCCGACTTCCTTCCAGATCCCTGAGATGACGACGATCGAGCGGAACATCGACTCCTCCTGCATGAACAGGATCGGGGAGAGCCCGAACCAGCCCCGGATCATATTCGCGATCCCCTGGGCGGACAGCAGCTCGAAGACAATGCCGCCGACCACCACCCACGACAGGAAGTGAGGGAGGTAGAACAGGCTCTGGAAGAGCTTCTTCGCCAGCGCCAGCCGCACTTCGTTGAAGAGAAGCGCGAGCAGGATCGGCGCCGGGAACCCGAACACCAGATGGTACATCGCCAGGAGCAGCGTATTGCGCAGGACATTGTAGAAATCCGGGTATGCGAAAATGAACTTGAAGTTATCCAGCCCCACCCAGGGGCTGTCCCAGATCCCCCGCATGATCTGGTACTTCTGGAATGCGATGATGCTTCCCGCCACGGGCACGTATTTGAATACGATATAGTAGGCTATGCCCGGGAGGATCATGAGATAGAGCATCCAATGCTTCTTGGCATTCTGCCAATACTTGGCCAATCGTCACACCGCCTTTCTTCTGACCGGAGTCCAAAGTGTTGTTGGGATTGGCCTCATCGTACCTTCACCAGGGGGCTGCGGCAATCGATCATTCCGTTATCCCGTGCGCCAAACCGGGATGGCGCCCCGTTGTGACGGATCGGTTGGTCCCGTGGCCGTTCGGTTGATGCGGGGTGGGGCTTGGACTGACGGGGGGTGGCAGCACAACGGAAGAAGATTAGCTGCGTGCGCGCAGTCATGGGCATGGCCGGCGCTTCGGCGACAGGACGGGCCGGCTGCCCTCTCTCGGCCGGCATTTCGGCTGCGGGACGGGCGGCCCTCTTGCAAGGGCCGGTTCCGGCTGCGGGACGGGCTGGCCCGTGCCTGGGCAGATTCCCCGGCTGCAGGGACGGGGGACCCACGCCTTGGCCGGCCTTCTGTGGGAGAGCTGTGCCACGCCTCGCCGGCTGCACGCCTGCACCAAAAAGCCCCCTTAGAGCGAATATGAATTCCGCTCCAAGGGGGCCCTGCCGGGGCTGTCTAATCGTGCCGCCTACCAGCTATTCGGCTGCCGGCGCCGCTTTGGCTTTCATCAGCTCCCGGTATTTGCCCGGCGTAATGTCCTTATACTTGCGGAAGACCCGGATGAAGCTGTTCTCATGCTGGTAGCCGACCATCGAGGCGATATCCGCAATCTTGCTCGGCGTCTGCAGCAGCAGCTCCCCGGCCCGCTCCACCCGCAGCGCCGTCAGGTAATCGTGGATCGTCTCGCCGGTTTCCTGCTTGAAGAGCTGGGAGGCCAGAGAGATCGAGATGCCGGCCGCCGCCGCAATGTCCTGTACGCCGACGTTGTCGCCGAGATGCTGCCTCATGTACTCGATCATGCCCTGGACCTGCAGATACTCCTTGCTGCGGGCCGTGCGGGCAAAGCTCTCCGCGAGCTCCCGGATCTCCAGCGCCATAGCTTCGCCGATCTCGGCGAGAGGCATCGTCTCCCCGTACGGGGCTTCCCGGGCTTCCGCCCCGCCGCCCTGCTCCTTCACGCGGGAGATGCCGTTCAGCCTGTGCCTCAGAGCATTCACGTAGGACAGAGCGGCAGCCGGCGGAGTCCGGGCTTCTTCCAGCTCCCGCCGGATCCGCTCCCATAGGCACAGCGCATGGTCCGCCGCCCCGGCTTCCACGGCGTCCGCGAGGCCGCCGATCAGTGTTTCGGACGGAAGCGTGACCGCCCCGCCTCCCTGTTGAAGCGTGTCATCCCATGGGATGACACGGCCGCAGCCCAGGTACAGCCGGTAAGCCAGCGCCGTCTCCGCCTCCTGCATAGCCCTCTGCAGCGCTCCCGCATCCGGGCACGGCCGGCTGATGCCCGCCGAGATGCTGAAGCTCAGCAGGCGCCGGATCGTCTCCTCCGCCTCCCGCAGCCCCTGCTCCGGCCCCTCCGTCTCCGCTTCCCGCGGCTGAAGCAGCAGCGCCATCCGGTCATGGCCGAGATCCAGGCATACGGTCCGCCACTTCGCCGCGAACAGCTCCTCCGTAATATTGGCGAGCGCGTACTTCAGCAGCAGGTGATCGTGATCGGGGTAACGGCGTACCCACTCCCCGTACCGGTCGATGGACAGCACGGCCAAGGTCAGCGGCCCCTCATCCCAATCCCGGAAATAGCACGTCCACTTGTGCTTCCACTCCTTGGAGGAGCGGATCTGCCCGGCCAGCGCCTCCTTCACGAACTTGGAGGCCGCCTCCGGCAGCGTCTGCCGGATCAGCTGCGACAGCTTGTCGTGGTCGCTGAGCAGCCGGCCGGTTACCTGCTCCAGATCGTTCAGGTCCGGCGATACGCCGTCCTTCTTGTAGGCATGCAGCATGGAGCGCATGCGCCGCACGGGCAGGAAGGCAACGGAATTGATGTGGACGATCGTCCAGGCACCGAGCAGCAGCGCACCGGCCGCCACCAGAAGGACGACGTCGCGGATTTTCTCCGTCTTCGCGAGCAGCTCGTCCTGGGAGACGAGGGAGACGAATTCCCATTGCGTCAGCTCGGAACGGGTGTGCGACAGGAGCAGCCTGCCTCCCGCATAAGCCAGCTCGCCGAACTGATCTCCACCGAGAGCCTGCAGCGCGCCGAGCACCGTACCCGTATCCACGCCGAAATCCTCAGCTCCTGCAGCAAAAACGAGCTTCCCTGCGGAATCGAAGATGAACTGCGGACTCTTCAGGCTCGATACCTCACTGCCTGTCATCTGGGAGAACAGCGCATTCGGGTTGAAGTTCACCGCGATCAGACCTTCGTTCTGTCCCGCGATCTTGATCGTGCGGTACAGGGTCACCTGGTCGCGGCCGGCATGGCTGGTGCCCTCCGGAAGCTTGCGGCTGGCGATCATCATCGGGCGGCTGCCCATCGTTTCGGCCTGCTTCACCCAGGTGTGATCCGGAAATGTTTCGGAACGCGAGCTGTAACCGTCGGGATAACCGATGAAGCTCTGCCGCTCCTTGTCATATATATGGATGCTGTTAAGGTAAGGGGAACTCAGGAACAGGGCATCGAGCACCCCATAGAGCTGCGTCGTCGGACCGTAAGCCCCCTGCTCGGTTGTGGTGAGGAATTCCCGCACCGCCGGGTGCAGGGAGATCTTGACCGCGAGCCGGTTCGCCTCGTCCACCTGCTTGTCGATATAGCTCATCCCAATGCGAAGCTTGAGATGCTGGGGCTCGCTGAGCTCGCTCTGCAGCACGGACTTCGAGGTATAGTAGGAAGCGAGTCCCACCGTAAAGATGATCAAAGAAACCGAAAGCGTCATAATCAGTACCAGCCGGGCTTGGGTATTGCGCCAATTGCCCTTGAGCCACTCCTGGAATCTGGACATCCCGTCACCTCCCGTGTGTAATGTAAGCGCACTCTTTTTTATATTCGACCACAGGTGTGCCAATTCCTACCTTGACCGGCGGATCCCATGAAAAAACAGACAGCCGCCGGATCTTCAACGGACTGTCTGCCTTATGCGGTTCTTCCGGTATCGCTTGGAAAATGAAGCATCATGCAAAGGACGCGCGGCTGAGGCCAACTCCGCCGCGGTCTCTGAAGCTGCCTGCCGCCGTCTACCGCTTGCCCGCCGCTGCAGCCGGCTGTGTCCCCGACGCCAGATGCGCCTGCAGTCTCAGCGTCTCGATCCCCGCGAGCAGGACGATGCCGATGCCATGCGTATCGTTGAGCAGCCAGGACAGCCGCTCTTTGTAATACAGCGCCGAATACGAATAGCCCGAGCCGCGGCACACGCCGTACACATTGCCCTGCTTGTCGATACAGGTGCGGGTGAGCCCGTCGAATCCCCGGCGCACCGCCTGCACATAAGGGCCCGGATCGGGCAGCCAGCCGAAGCGGACGCCGCGGGCGAAGGCGTAGATGAACATCGAGGTGCAGGAAGCTTCCGGGTAAGACTGCGGGTCCGTCAGCACCTGGTGCCACAAGCCGTACTCATCCTGCAGCGCGAGGTACCCGGAGCACAGCTCCCGGTAGAAGCTCAGGATCTCACCGCGCTTCGCATGCCCTTCCGGCATCGTCTCGAGCAGCTCGGTCAGCGAGAAGAGCACCCAGCCGTTGCCCCGGCCCCAAGGGACCGTATTGGGCTTGCCGAATCGAAGGTTATAGACGTGGTGCATGATGCGGCGCTCCGGCATGAACAGCAGCTCCTTGTAGCGCAGAAACTGATTCGCCGCATCCGTCAGATAAGCTTCGTCGCCCGTCAGCTCGTAGTACCGGCACAAGAACGGGGTGCTCATGTACAGATCGTCGCACCACACGGTTCCGTGCATGAGCTGGCTGTGCCCCCGCCGGCGGTACAGCATCCCGTTCGGCAGACGGTCCTGCTCGCGGGTAATGTACTCCGCGATCCGGTCCGCCGCCCACCGGCCTCCCGGCAGCTCCCGCTCCCGGAGAACCCGCAGCATCGTCGCCCCGAAGGAGCCGCAGTCATCCAGCGAGTCGATCAGCGCAAGCTGGTGATTCGTCCCCGGTCCGCCGTACTGCTGGGCATCCCACTCGGAGTACTCGCCGAGCCGGGTGCACTGGCCGATGTGATCGGCCGCGTAGTCGATATAATCCGCGCGGCCAAGCTCCTTGCCGGTCTGGAGGATGCCGTAGAGCGTCACGCCGAGCGGATAATTCCACCGGCCGAACAGGGGATTCTCGAGATACGGCCTCACCCATCCGCGCGGCTGGTCCACCCGCCAGTAGACCCGCTCCTCGCCCTCGCCGAACAGTGTCTCCATGACGGGCACCTCGCTGACGGAAGGCTCCGCTCCCCTGTCAAAGGGACCGAGGTACAGCCAGGGATCCTCTCCCATCCCCAATACCGGGGAGGGCTGCACCCACCGCACTTCCTCCGGACCGCTGAAGGGCTCGAAGTCGAAGCCCCACGGGGCTCCCTCGCCTTCGCTTTGCCCCCGGACCACGAAATCATGGCTGCCGGCCGGCACCTGCAGCACCACCGCAATCTCCCCGCTGCCGCCGCCTTCCGCCGGGGTCTCGTACACGAGCCGGCCCCCAAGATACAACGCAGTGCGGCCGGCAAGGCGGCCCTTCAGCGTGACCTCGGCGGGCGCTGCGCCCCGGTTCTCCAGCTTCGCCCACGCGAAGGCGAGCTTTCCGGGCTCCGTCTCCCCGCCGATCACCCGGGCGAAGCGGCCGCGCTGCACCGCCTCGGCGTCCCAAGACCGGTCCGGCAGCCACCGGACCGGGGCGCCGCTCTCCTGCGCCAGCGACTCCATGCGGAATGCCTCACGGCCCGGCGCCCCCATCGGCTCGCCTCCCGAGAGCTCCGCTTCCGCCGGCTTCAGCCCGTACCAGCGGACCGCCTGCGGCTCGCTGTAGACCCACCCCTCCTGCCCTTCCCGTTCCTTGGTCGGGGCCAGGAAGTGCAGCGGCGCCGCCTTGATGAGCCCGGTGCCGAACCGCCCCCCGCAGCCGGTCGCTGCGCTGGTGAATTCGAGCACCACGTGGTTCCAGCCCCGGCGCAGCGGCGCCTTGAACTCCGCCGTCTGGTCGGGCAGCACGTCGTCCCGCTGGTTCGACTGGAACACCCAGGCGTCGTTCACGAACGCCCGCACGGGCCCGTAGCACGAGATCCGCAGAGGCTGCTCGCCTTCCTGCTCGGCCCACAGCTTCGCCCAGGCATACACGAAGAGCCCGTCCTCCAGCTCCCCGAACTTCTCCGCCAGATTCATATCATAGCGGTACTCCGCATCCCTCAGGAAGCCGCCTCTGTTGAACACCCGGTACACCGGCGGCAGCTTTGGGTTCGCCCCGATATAGCGGTTCACCACCGCCGTCAGCATGTCCTCCGTCCGCCCGGCTGTGCGCGCGGCAATCGATTCGTGTTCCTCCACGTAAGCCATATCTGTTCCCGCTCCCCTCTTGTTTTAGATTCGCACCAGATCGTCGACCCGTACCGGAAGCCCTGTCCGGATCGACCGGTTGGCCGCAATGCCGGTCAGGATGGACCTCGCTCCGTCCACGTGGTCCGCCGCCCGCCGGAACGGGTCTTCGGCCGGCTCGCCGAACAGGTCGTTCAGGAGGGCGGGATCCCCTCCGCCGTGTCCGCCTGCGGCCAGTTCCACCTCCACCTCGTACGGCTTCCCGAACATCGGGAACACGCGGATCGAGCGGCTTTTCACCGCGCCTTCCTGCGCTTTGTCTCCCCCGGAGTTCACGTACGATTTCTCGCCGACCGACATCTCGATACGCCCCTTGCTTCCGTTGAAGGCAATCCGATACCCTTCCCAGGGCAGGTAAGCGTTCAGGGAATATGTGAGGATTGCGTTGTTCTTGTAGCGCACCATGACGCCCATCGTGTCCTCGATGGAGATACCGTCCCCGAACACGCTCTGGTCGCGCCGGTACCCGTCCTCATGCTCCGCATCCAGATACATCGCCTTCAGATTCTCGTTGCGGTCCAGATGCAGGGCGAACGGATCGTCCTCCGCCAGCGGATTCCTGGTTGCCCGGTCGTAGAACCGGGTCTCGCCCCGCCGCTCCGCATTCTCCTTGCCGTAGAACAGCAGGTCGCCGAAAGCGAACACCGTATCCGGCCGCGACCCGATCCAGAAGTTCACGAGATCGAAGTGGTGCGTCGATTTGTGGACGAGCAGCCCGCCGCTGTTGCGCTTGTCCCGGTGCCACCTGCGGAAGTAATCCGCTCCGTGCTTGTGATTCAGCAGCCACTCGAAGTGCACGGAGAACACATCCCCGATCGTGCCGCTTGCAATCAGCTCCCGCGCTTTCGTATGGTGCGGGGCATACCGGTAGTTGAACGTCACGCGCACCCGGCGGCCCGTCCGTTCCACCGCGTCCAGGATCGCCTGGCATTTGTCTTCATCCACGGTCATCGGCTTCTCCGTAATGACGTCGCAGCCGAGCTCCAGCGCCCGGATGATATAGGTATGATGCGTGCGGTCCACCGTGGTCACGATCACCGTATCCGGCTTCACCTCGCGGATCATCCGGTCGAAGTCTTCCGCCTTGTACGCCGGAACGGCTGCCGCTCCGTACACTTCCGTAAGACGCTTGTTCGCATAGTTCATGCGGGTCTCATTCGTGTCACAAAAAGCCAGCAGCTCCGACGTCTCCTTGAACTGCGTGGCAATCGCGGACCAATAAAACTCCGCCCGCCCTCCGGATCCTACCAGCACGTACGTTTTTTTCGCTCCCATAACTCCAATTCCTCCCCAAGTTCCACCGGGCTTCCGCGCCTTCCTAATGAACCGCAGCTCCGGTGTTCTTCTCGGGCCTTATCGTACCTCGGGACCATGTGCGTCTCAATGGCCCGTTTGCCCAGACCATGGACCATTGCGGCAGAAGCCCCGTTCCTGCACGATCGGTTGGTGCCGTGGCGGATCGGTTGGTCAGGTACCCGCCGGCCAAACGCCAAAAACACCCGGCTCTCCCAAGGAAAGGGATGAACCAGGTGCTCCGGGTGAAGACTATGCTATTAACTTGACGCTACACTTTGAACTTAACGCTGCACTTTAAATTTAACGATCAGGCGCTGCAGCTCCTCGGCCATCTCGGAGAGGGCTTCGGAGGAAGCGCGGATCTCCTGCATGGAAGCCAGCTGCTCTTCGGCCGCCGAGGATACCGCCTGGGTGCCGGAAGCCGTTTCTTCCACCATTCTCGTAATCTCGCCCATATGGTGGACGACCTGCTCCGCTCCCGTGGTGACTTCCTGCACCGAAGCGGACACTTCCTCGATCTGGCTCGTCACGTCGCCTACGGAAGAGCGGATCTGCCGGAACGACTGTCCGGCATCGGCCACGACGCCCATACCCTGCGTCACTTCCTGCGTTACGCTGTTCATCGAGAGGACGGCCTTGTTCGCCTCTTCTTGAATGAGCGATACGAGCTGCGAGATCTTCTGGGCCGATACCCGGACTGCTCCGCCAGCTTGCGAACTTCGCCGGCCACTACGGCGAAGCCGCGGCCGTTCTCTCCTGCCCTTGCCGCCTCAATCGCCGCGTTCAGGGCGAGCAGGTTCGTCTGGCCGGCGATGCCGGTAATGACCTCGACGATCTGGCCGATCTCCTGGGAACGCTCCCCGAGAGATTTGATCGTCCCGCCGAGCCCTTCGACGATCAGGAATCGCCCGGGATGCCGGATGCACCGCCGCCCTCTTCTCTGAACCGGTCGAACTGCTCCTGGATCTCCTCCACCACATGGTCGATCCCCGCATCCTTGAGCTTCGCGCGGAAGGCGCCCATGACGGACTCCCAGTCCACCCCCGCATCATAGAGCTGCGGGAGATATTCGCCGGTGATCACCTGGAGCTGGGCCATTTCGGATTTGACGGGCGCGAGGTCCGGTACGAATCCCAGCGTGGGCGAGAGCACGGCGTCCTGGTCCCAACTCCTTAGCGCCGCCGCATACTCCTTGGGGATATGCTCGCTGAACCGGGCATACCGGATATCATCCCAGGCCCAGTGGACCGGCGTATAGCGCCGCTCCGGGGGAATTCCTTCATAAGATAAGGCTCCGTCCTTCAGCTTGTAATGAACGCCCTCGATTCCATAGGTAAAAAGATCGAAGTTCTCCTGGCTGCTTCTCAGCCAGTTCACGAAAGCCACCGACTCTTTCACATGGGCACTGGTGGACAGCACGGACAGAATGTTATCCGCCGCCGTGAAGAGATACTTGGGCTTCTCCGGATGAAGATACACATTCTCGAGCTCCCCTTCCGGATGGGCCGCCTTGAAGTCATCGACCCGCTCCGTCTGCTTCATGACCACGCTCCATGTGGCAGCCACCCGCCCCGAAAGGAAGGCCTGCTCCGGGTCCGGGAACTGCGAGGTGACGGAAGGCGGATAAGGCGCATAGCCCTTGGCCTGCCACTCATGCATCTTCGCCATAATATCCCGGAAGCGGTCCGACTCGTAGGTGTTCCTGACCAGCAGATCGGGGTCGTCTGGATCAATATAAACCGGGGAATTGAAAAATCCCCCGGCCAGGAACGCTGCATTGCCGTATTCGCGCAGCAAGAACTTGCCCGTATCATAATAGTAAGGGACGATATCCTTCTCATGCTTCGACACCGCCTCGAGATAGGCATCCATGCCGGCTATCGTCCGGATCTCCGGCAGGCCGTACTTCTTCCGAAGGTCACCCCGGATCTGCAGGAAGCTCTGGAACTCCGCCATCGGCATCACACGGGGGATACCGTAGATGCGGCCGTTCACCGTCACTCCCTTGAATGCGTAAGCCGGGGTGCTCTTCACCAGGCTTGGGCCGTAGCCCTCCAGCGCCTCATCCAGCGGGGCGAGCACTTTTTTCGCTGCGAGATCCGGTATATTCGAGTAGGCCGTCACCACGAGATCATAAGGTTCGCCGCTGGCGGCAAGCAGCCATATCTTATTCCAGTACTGGGCGTACGGGATATAGGTAATCTCCAGCTTCAAAGGGAGACCGTCCTGCGCCAGCTTCGCTTCAACGGCCCGGATCACCTCCGCCTCGTTCGCAGGCCGCTCCAGCGGGAAGACGATCTTCAGCACTGCCGGCTGAAGAGTGGCGCGGTCGGCCTCCTGCCGGGAGGCCGCCTGTCCTGACCCGTCCGCGCGGGTGAGGTGACGGACCGCGAGGAAGAGCACACCCGCTGCAGCAAGCAGCCCGGCGAGCAGCACCAGGATCGGAACGTACACTTTCTTTTGCAATGCGGCTTCCCCTTCCCTCCGACTGTTTGAAAACGGATACAATAATGGCCTGAACACGGCGGCCGACCGCCCGCCTCTTCCCCCGATTGTACCGCAATCTCCCCTCCCGGGAAACCGAAATTCGGTCCGTCCCGCGAATCCTTGCTCAGGGCCGCAGGAAGCCACAACACAGCAGCCCCTCTGAAAGGAGCTGCCGTGCCGTGAACGGGCCTTTATTTTTTGCCTGCCGCCTGATACCGGTCGTACTGCGCCTGTCTTCCCTTGATGACGTCCTCAATGCCCATGCCCTTCAGTGCCTTGAGGTAAGCGTCGAAGTTGTCGAGGCTCTCCTTGCCTGTGATGAACTTGATATTCATCTCATTCACGTAGGTCGTCATATCCGGCATGACCGTATTCTCGGTGCCGGCCTCATCCGGAAGCGCGTAGACGAACGGGAACGGCGGCTTGATGTACTTCTCCATCTCCTTGTCGATCTTGGCATGCCATGGCGCCACAAGGACATCCGTCGATTCGACCGACTGCTCGATCGGCAGGTTCACCGGATTGATGCCGAATTTCTGTATAAAATCGTTGTCCTTCCCTTTCTCGGTAAACTGCTTCTTGCCGTCGACCACCTCATATGTCTCTCCCTTGAGGCCCCACGCATAGATCTCCTTGGCCTCTTCGCTGCTCGCATAGTCGAGGAACCGGAACGCCAGCTCCGGATCGGCCGCGTTCTTCGAGATCCCGAATACCCCGGTAATCGGGTTGCGACCCATGTAGAACTGGTCCCCGTGCGGCCCCTTGAGCGGGGCGATGCCCTTGATCAGCGGCGTGTTCGGATCATAATCCTTGAACAGCTTGCTGTAGACCATCGACGTATAGTAGCTGAAGTTGAACGTAACCCCCGTGAGGTTCTGCGAGAATTTCGAGGTGATCTGATCCGACGTCGTGGAAGCAAAGTCCTGCTCGAGCAGTCCCTCCTTGTACAGCCCGTTCAGGTAGGTGAGGTATTCCTTGTAAGCCGGCTCGTAGTAAGCATAGTGCACCTTGCCGTCCTTATCCGTATAGAAGCTGTTGGCCAGATCCATGCCGAACACCGGTCCGAAGGCGCTGGCGAGCAGCTTCGGCTGCACGGAGAATGGAATCTCGTCCGGCTTGCCGTTGCCGTTCGGATCGCCGGACTTCATCTTCCGGAGCATCTCCGTGAACTCATCCAGCGTCGTCGGCTCCTTCAGCCCCAGCTTATCCAGCCAGCGCATGTTGACCATGAAAGTCGGCATGTAGTTCTTGGTGACCGCGAGCTGCGGGATGTAATAAATTTTGCCGTCGGGGGTCGTCAGGCTGGCCTTCAGCTCCGGATATTTCTCGAACAGCTTCTTGATGTTGACACCGTACTTGTCGATGTATTCGTTCAGCGGTTTGAACAGCCCGCCTTGGATATTCTTCATTGTCTGGTCCTGATCGAGCAGGTAGACGATGTCCGGCAGGTCCGCTCCCGCCGCGAGCCGCGGACTGATGGCGTCTTGGTACGTCGTCGGCGGGATGAGCTCCCAGTTGACGGTCACTCCCGCCCGCTTCGTGACCTCCTGCACGATCGGCGCGTTCGTCAGATCCACATTATTGCTCCACGCATTGGTCGCGAGGATCTTCAGTGATGCCGGCTGATCCGTCACCGGCCCCGCCCCTGTATAGTTGAAGCTCGGCGACGCCGTACTGCTTCCTCCCTGCGCCCCCGCCGTCTCCCCTCCGCCCGCCGGCGCTCCTCCGGTACCGGTACATCCCGCCGCCAGCACCGCCGCCAAGCCTGCCATCACCGCCGGTTTGGCCATGCTTTTTGCTTTACTCTTTTGGTTCATCGTCTTTGCCTCCCTGGGTTTTATGTATTGCTGTTATGCCTTTTGCTGTTTGGGTTTTGCGGTTTTGGTCTTTTGATGTTTTGGTGTCTTGATGTTCTGGTGTCTTGATGTTTTGATGTTGTAAAAAAGCCTCTCATTTTGAGAGCGACCTTTGAGCGAAGCTCAACGGAGCGCAAAATGCGCGTTTGGTTTTTGATTTTGGTTTCTGCTGTTCTGTCTGCTCTGATGTTCTTGCCCTTGCCCCTACCTTGCCGGCGAAAATATGTCATTTTGGTAGCGACCTATGAGCGAAGCTCATCGGAGCGCAAAATGACATATTGAGCTACCCTTTGACCGCCCCCAGCGTAATCCCCTTTACAAAATACTTCTGGATAAACGGATAAATCGTGATGATCGGCAGAATGCTCACGACAATCGCCACATACCGCACCTGCAGCGTCGAGACGGCCAGCGACGTGGCCGCCGTCTCCCCGCCCATCTTCTGCAGCACCTCCGGCGACGCCATGATGAGCACCCGCCGCAGGAAAATCTGCAGCGGCTGCAGCTCCTGCTTGCCCAGATACAGCAGCGCGTTGAAGAAATCGTTCCAGTGGGCGACCGCATAATACAGCGTGAGCACCGCAAGCGTCGGCTTCGTCAGGGGAATCGCAAGCCGGAACAGAAGCGTGAATTCCCGGGCCCCGTCCATGCTGGCGCTTTCGAAGATCTCATTCGGAATATTCTCGAAGGCCGAGCGCAGGATCATGACGTTGAACGTGCTCACCAGCACCGGCAGCACCATCGCCCACCGCGTGTTGTACAACCCAAGCTCGGTGATCACCATGTAGAGCGGGATGAGCCCGCCCGAGAAGTACATCGTGAACGCGATATAGAAATTGAGCTTGCGCCTCAGGAAAAACCGTTTCCTGGAGAGCGGATACGCAGCCAGGCACGTCGCTACAATGTTGAACACCGTACCCACCACCGTATACCAGATCGTGTTGTAGTAGGCCCTCCACAAATCCGGATACTGCAGCACCATCCGGTAGCCGCTCAGGCTGAAGTCGACCGGAAATAGCGTGACGAGCTTCTTGTCGATCGCCTCCACCGAGCTCAGCGAGACACTGACCACGTACAGGAACGGATACAAGGTGATGACGACCGCCAGAAGTGTGAGCGCATACACCAATACGTAGAAGCTTTGATCGATCCGTGATTTTTGCATAACCGCCTTACTACCTCCCTTCGCTTGGCCTCTACCACAGCGACATATCGTTCACCCGCCGGCTCAACCGGTTGGCGAAGAAGACCAATGCGAACGATATTACCGAGTTGAACAAGCCCACCGCCGTAGCAAAACCGAAATTCTGCGATTCGATGCCCTGCCGGTAGACATAGGTCGAGATCACATCCGCCGTCTCGTAAGTCGCCCCGTTGTAGAGCAGATACACCTTCTCGAAATTCACGCTCATGATGCTCCCGATGGACAGCAGCAGCAGAATGACGATCGTCGGCTTCAGGCTGGGCAGCGTCAGATGCCAGACCTCCTGGAACTTGTTCACGCCGTCGATCCGCCCGGATTCGTACATCTCCTGGTCGATGCCCATGATCGCCGCAATGTAGATGATCGAGGAGAAGCCGAAGCTCTGCCAGATGCCCGAAGCCGTGAAGATCGTGCGGAACCACTCGGGGGCCATCATGAAGTTGATCCGCTCCATCCCGAGGCTGGCGAGCAGGGTATTGACGATGCCGTCCGTCGGCGACAGGAAGTTGATGATCATCCCGGCGATCACCACCGTCGAGATGAAGTGCGGAAGGTACGTCACGGTCTGCGCGAACCGCTTGAACAGGCCGTTCTTCAGCTCGACCACGCAGATCGCGAACAGGATCGGGACCCCGAAGCCGATCACCAGCGGATAAAAGGCCAGCAGGAACGTATTGCGCAGCAGCCTCCAGAAGTACCGCGAGTTCACAAACTGGAGCAGCCACTTGAACCCGACCCAGTCCCCGCCGAAGATGCCCTGGCCCGGTGTGTAATTCTTGAAGGCGATGAGAATGCCCGGCATCGGCAGATAGCAGAAGATGAAGTAGTACAGGAATATCGGCAAAAACATCAGAATCAGTGCTTTATCCCTTCGGAGCAGCTTCCCGAGGGGAATTCCTTTATTGTCCAAATGCACCCTTCTCCTTCCCGGATGAATGAACGGAAGGTACCGTCCCGTTCCTTGTACAGCAAGTGTAGCAAACGCTTTCTTACGCAGAAATCGGAGATTCTTTCGATTTCCGGTACTTTTTTAGGGCACTCGGCATACAAAAAGACGCCTGCGCCGATCGGAATCCGATCAACACAGACGTCGTTATTGTGAAAGGGGAGCATACGGAGTACCTCCTCAACGGAAGAAGTTCCGAAGCGCGTAAACTGGACTTTCGGACTACCCTTCTTCCGGAAGGGACACTCCTTCGATATACCGGGGAAAGGTAACGGTCACCTTCGTCCCCTGCCCCGGTAAGCTTTGCAAGCTTAATCCATAGGCTGCGCCGAAGCGGAGCTGCAGGCGGTCATTGACGTTCTTGAGGCCGTAGCCTTTGGAGCTGGCGATCAGCACCTCCCGTGCCGTCTCCGCATCCATGCCCGGCCCGTTATCCTCGATGGTGAAGGTCACCCGGTCCCCCTCCAGGAACCCGTGCATGGCGATCCGGCCCCGGCGCTCCCCTTTGCGGATCCGGTCGATACCGTGCTCGAGCGCATTTTCGAGGATGGGCTGGAAGATCAGGTTGATCGTATCGAACTCCAGCACCTGCTCCTCCACCTCGCAGAGGAAGTCGAAGCTGTGGCTGTGCATGACGAGCTGGATCTGCATATAGGCCCTGGCGTTCTCGAGCTCGTGCCGCACCCGGATGATATTCCGGCCCTTGTTGAGTACCGTGCGGTAGAACTTCGATACGTTCGTCGTGATCTCGCTGATCTCCATCGCGTCAGCCTGCAGGGCTTTCCAGTTGATAATGGACAGGGTGTTGTAGAGAAAATGGGGATTGATCTGCGTCTGCAGCGCCTTCAGCTCGGCTTCCTTCTGCGTAATTTTGCTCTGGTACACTTCTTCGATCAGGGTGTTGATATTGTTCAGCATCCGGCCGAACCGGTTGGTGAGCTGCCCGATCTCATCGCGCGAAGGACTCGAGACCTCGACCTTCAGGTTCCCGTTCTCGACCAGCATCATCGTCGTGTTCAGCTTCGTGATCCGGTTCACGAAGGTGTTCGAGAACATCCGGATGAGGAACACCAGGATGAGGAGGCATACCGCAATGATCAGCGCCGTGGCCCCGACGATACTGCGGGCATCGACGGCAATGGCATCCTTCGGCGTGCAGTAGAGCAGCTCCCAGCCGGCGCCCGGGATCTCCTTGCGGAGGTACAGGTACTCCGTCTGCCCTACGGTCAGGTAGCCGCTGGCAGGCCCGTCCGCTGCAAGCACGGCAGGCGGCTGGAAGTCCTCCGGCATGGCGGCGCTCCGGGAGGTGACGGTCCGGCCCTCCCCGTCCCGGATGCTGACATGGTAGGCATCCGCCTGAATCTCACGGAGCCCCTGGAACAGGCTGTCCTCGTCGAGACTGAGGAACAGCACAGCCGAAGAGGCCGTATTCGTCCCCCTGTCGTTGTCCGCGAACAGACGGGTAGCGAACACCTTGCCGTTATACCCCATCCACTGCGTACCGTCCTGTTTCAGGCTGCGGGACCACTGCATCCCGTGAATAAGCTCCAACGGCAGAATGTAGTTCCCCCGAAGAATATCGGGATTATCCGTGAAGACGGAGATCTGGAGCAGATCCGGGTTGAAGTCTAGAATGTTGCTGAAGAACGGATCGACATAATCGCGGTACAGTCCCGTGATGTTCCCGTTATGGTGGACGAAGATCTGCTTGAATACGATATTCTGGGTCACCGAGTTGATCACCGCTTCGAACTGCCGTGTCCGGAAGTCCAAGCCTTCGGCCAGACCGCCGATCGATTCGTCGAGGTTCTGCTCGGCCTGCTGGAGAAGGAAGCGGCTCGCCTGGTAGTACGAGAAGGCCCCTAGCACGATCAGCGGGATGATGCAGACGACCAGATAGGAGCTGAACAGCTTCTGTTTGAACCTCAGGTTCTGAAAATAATGGAGGAGCCGGTTCATCCCCATCTCAGGAGCTCATCTCCCTGTACTTGGCCGGGGAGACGCCGTAGTGGTTCTTGAAGATTTTGCCGAAGTACGAATCGCTCGTATATCCCGCCCGCTCGCTGATCTGCGCCACCGTCAGATGGGTCTCGCGCAGCAGCTCTGCCGCCTTCTGCATGCGCAGCCCCGTGATGTATTTGATCAAGGGCTGACCCTTCTCCCGGCTGAACAGGTAGCTGAGGTAGGTCTGCGTGAGGTGCACCTGCTCGGCAATCCAGCTCAGGGAGATATCGTGCATGTAGTTGTCCTCAATCAGCCCCACGACATCTTTGATGACCTTCTTCGTGTGAACGGCACCGCCCGCATGGGTGTCTTCTATAGGGATCAAGTCCAGCGCCTTCTGCACGCTGAATTCCAGCTCCTCCAGGGAGCGGCAGGAGAAGAGCCCCTCGACATAGTGGGACCACTCCAGCTCAGCCTCCCTGCCTGCAGTCTGCAGCGCCTTCCGGGTCAGCTCCATGCACAGATACTTCGTATAGATCACCGAGTGCTGCCCGCTTCGGCGGACCGTCTCGAAGAACAGCCCCATGCCGCGGCGGAACCCGTAGTCATCCTTCGCCTCCAGATGCCAGTACAGCCGGTCAAGCAGCTTCGTCAGGGCATCCGCCGGGAGCGGCCGCCCCGCCTGTGCCCGATCGGTGTAGAACACGGTGCCTTCTTTGTAAAAGAACTGGTTCTCTAGCAGCCCCTCCATCCGCTCGTACTCGTCCTTGAGACCTTCGGGCGTCTCCGGCCTGCCGACAACGACCGTACACGGCTGCCCGTACCCCTCAAGCAGCCTGCGCCGCAGCCGCTCCCCGACCCCCTCCTCCGCCTCGCTCAAGGCCAACTGCTCCCCGGAGGTCAGAACGAGCAGCAGGCACTGGCTCTCATTCAAGTGGAGGAGCTCCCAGTCTTCCCTCACCGTCTCGCGGATGTCTTCCTGGAAGGCCGCATCGTTGCGGCCAAAAAAACGGCCCTCGAAGTGGACGAGGATCATCCGTACCAGCCGCCCACTGAGTGCGACGCCCGCCTGCGACAAGGCCTCCAGCACTTCACCGTCCGCCCGGCCGCCGATCAGGTCGAGCAGCAGCTTTTCCTTCTCATAGACGAGCCCTTTATGGTAGCCCTCCCTGAGCGTAATCTGCTGCGCCTCCAATGCCTTCTCCTGCCGGCACAGCTCCATTGCGCCCGTCAGGACAGCCGTAAACTCCTGCACGTCGATCGGCTTCAGCACGTAGGAATGAATGCCGTAGCGGATCGCCTGCTGGGCATATTCGAACTCCCCGTAGGCGCTGTAAATGATGATCCGAAGCCCGGCGTATCGCTCCCTGGCGCTCCGGCACAGCTCCAGCCCGTCCATGAACGGCATCTTGATATCCGTGAACAGAATATCCACCGGATGGGCGGCGAGCACCTCCAGCGCCTCTTCGCCGTTCTCCGCCTCCAGTACCGCCAGCTCCAGCCCGAACTTGCGGATGAGGAACTTGATGCCGTCCCGCTCTATCGCTTCGTCGTCCACGATCAGGATCTGCAGCATGCTTGATCCCCCTTTTTTGCAATCGCTTTCATCATATGTTGCACTTCTGTGCTCCTTGTACAGGTATAGCATATTCAGTGAACGGTTCTCAAGGATTTTCCTGCCGGCCCTCTTGTTGGGGATGGCCCCGCACCGTACGAGCGTCATCTGCCCCGAAAGACGACTTTCCTTACATTATCAACCAACTGTAAATTAACCACCTTTTCCACCTTTCCACTTTCCTCAGAATTTGTTAGAATTCAGTGTCGGAACTTGTTGGCGCAGGGGCCAAACAAGGGCACGACATGGAAATATTTTCATACCAAGGGTGGCTGAATAATCATCGTGGCAACGAATGGAGAACTTCAAAAGAAGCTGCTGCCCAGGCACATCAGCATGATGGCCATGGGCGGCGCGATCGGCACCGGCATCTTCAAGGGCAGTGCCGAAACCGTTTCCCTCGCCGGACCGGGTGTGGTCCTGGCTTATGTATTTGCTGGCCTGCTGCTGCTTGTGGTCATGGGAGCGATTGCCGAGATGGCGATCGTCTATCCGAACACCAATATCAAGGGCTTTGTCCTCAAGGCCTTCGGCAGCCGCGCCTCGTTTGTCATCGGTTGGCTCTACTGTCTGCTCTGGCTGGCGGTATGCGTGATTGAAGTGGTCGTGGCGGGGAGCTTCCTGCAGTACTGGCTCCCGCAGATTCCGATCTGGCTGCTCAGCCTCGGCTGTACCGCATTCCTCATCGGAGTGAACCTGATGAATGTCAAGCATTACGGTGAATTCGAATTCTGGTTCGCCGGCCTCAAGATTGCGATGATCATCGTGTTCATCGTTCTGGGCGGCTGCATCCTGTTCGGCGTCATTCCAAGCGGCCAAACCGACTATTGGAGCAACTTCACAGAGCACGGCGGCTTCTTCCCGAACGGGGTGGCGTCGATCTTCTCCGCTCTGCTGATCGTGATGTTCTCCTTCGGCGGCTCGGAGCTCATCGGCGTGTCGGTCACGGAAGCCAAGGATGCGGAGCGCGTCCTGCCGAAGGTCATCAAGAACTTTGTCTGGAGAATCATCCTGTTCTATACGCTTCCGATCCTGGTGATCTGCGGTCTGATTCCTTGGAATGAGCTCAGTGACCAATCGAGCCCCTTCGTCCAGGTGCTGTCGATCTCCGGCCTGCAGGGGTCGGCCCATGTCATGAACTTCATCCTGATCATCGCCGTCCTGTCGGCGGCGAACTCCGGCATCTACGGCTGTACACGGATGCTGCATTCCCTGGCTGCCGAAGGGGAGGCGCCGCGCGCCTTCGCGAAGGTATCGGACAAGGGCGTGCCGGTCTACAGCCTGGCCCTCACCGCGGCGGCCCTGGTCTCCGGCTCCATGATCGCTTACGTGGCGCAGGACCAGGTCTTCGGGCTGCTGATGGCCTTCCCGGGCTTTGTCGTATCGCTCGTCTGGATCGCGATCTGCCTGGCCCAGCTCAAGCTGCGCCGTTCGTATCCGACGAATCCGAGCTTCAAAATCTGGGCTTTCCCGTATATCACCCTATTCACTACGGCGGCTCTTGGCATCATTGCCCTGCTCTTCGTACTGGACGAAGGCAACCGCATCAGTATCACGGCCTCGCTTGTCGTGCTTGCGGCATTGACCGTTATTTCCATCTTCAAGTTCAAGCGGACGTAGGACGTAGAACGCAGAACGAACCCCAAACATCCCTCCGGACACGGCAGCGTGCCCTGAGGGATGTTTTCTTGTATTTTGCAGCCGGGGTCCCTTTAGCCGCTGTTATCGACGACATCGGGATCATACGTCACTACCCGGTTATTCTGGTTGTTGCTGACGCTGCCGTAGCTGTCTCCAGGAGAGAAGGAATTCGCTCCCCCGTAATTTTTGGACGCACTCGACAAGATGATGCACACGGCATCTCCGATGTGTACCGTAGAGCTGGGTCCGACGCTGTCGACTTTGACATTCCCCACAATGGACGGCATTCGTCAAACCACTCCCCTTTCCATTCTCGTGATCCATGATATTCGCCCAGCGCCCGATCGGTGCCTGCCTCCCTCCTTGTGGTTTTCTTTCGACTGGCAGCAGGTCCTTCGTTTAATAATGTCATATGACATTTTTACACTGGCAGGGTTGACGCAATAAGCCGTACGATGCGGATATGACACGGAGAGGAGCGATGAACCTCATGAAATCAGGTTTCATCCAGAATGGTTATTTTTTATTGTTCACTTTCGTTACAGGATTTTTTTACTTTTGCTTTTACATGGTGGCTTTGTCGTTCAGTTTAAGTCTTTCATTTACAGTAATCGGCATTCCCCTGGTTACACGCGTATTGCGAACGACTACAACGTTCATCCAATTCGAACGGACGCAGACAAAATTGTATACCGATATAACGACAGAGCCTTACGAGAGTAAAGTAACAACAGGTGCATCGGTCTGGGCTCAATCCAAATTAGAACTTACGGACCGCCGCAACTGGTACGCCGTCTTTTGGTTAATGCGAAAATTTCTGATTGGACTCGTTAGTCTCGTCTGTGCGGCCGTAATCTATGTAACCCCCCTTGCTTGCCTGTTGGCACCAGTGTTGTATCGGCACGTCAAGATGAATTTCATTTTCATGGAGGTCGACACGTTTGCGGAATCCCTTCTTTTCATGGCCGTGGGAGTGGTGCTTGCAGCAATAAGCTCCAAGCTGGCTGATGGTTTGGCGAAAAAAATCGGAGGTTACACACGCAGCATGATTAGGGAGCTAAACCGGTAGCCTGGACAACGCAGCTTTCTCGCTGCGCACGCTTCGCATCGCGTGCGTCCGGCTGTGCCGGCCGGGACTTACTGAGAGTATTGGGAACTATTTAAGGAGGATGTTATGAAAAAGAAAATGGTTATCGCAATTGCTGCTTCGATGATTACACTGACTAGTTTTACAGGAAGTACCAATGCAGCTTCGAAAGCAGAAGCTACTGTTACAGCTCCCTACAACACAAATCAAACAGCCGAACAGATAAAATGGTTAGAAGAGCATGCAGTGCCATTAAAAACAACGGATCCAACCGCATCTCTTCATGATTTAAGTCCGCTTAAGGATATGGTAGGATCAGCTGCAATTGTTGGTATCGGTGAAGCGATGCATGGAGCTCATGAAGTTTTTACAATGAAACATCGCATTGTTAATTATTTGGTACTTGGAATGGGCTTTAACGCCTTAGTGTTAGAAGAGGGATGGGACAGAGCATTGGGACTCGATCGCTATGTTCTTACGGGTAAAGGGGACCCGAGCCAGTATCTATCGCCTGTATTTAACACGAAAGAAATCATAGATCTACTTCAATGGATACGCCAATATAATGCTGATCCAAAGCATAAATCCAAAATACGGATCATCGGGATGGATATACAAACAGTAAACGAAAATGTGTATAACAATATCATAGAGTATGTAAAGAAACATAATCCAAAACTTGTAACCCGTTTCGAAAAAAAGATGGAGGGCCTTATTCCTGTAACAAAGGATATAGATACCTTTGGCGGCCTAACGAAAGAAAATAAAGAGCAATATGTTTCAGATGCGAAACAAATCAGCACTTTATTAGAACAAAATAAAAGTAAACTGAATGGAAAATCCCAAGAGTTCGCATGGATCAAACAAAATGCTCGTATTATCGAGCAATTTACGACAATGGCAGCTTCATATCCCGATAACCCGAAAGATTTTTATTTGAAACACGATATTTCCATGTATGAAAATGCGAAGTGGACAGAAGAACATGTAGGAAAAACAATGGTGTGGGGCCATAATGGACACGTTTCGAAAACAAATATGATCCCTTTCGTATACCCTAAAGTAGCGGGGCAGCATTTAGCAGAACATTATGGAAAACGGTATGTATCCATTGGAACATCTGTCTATGAGGGACGTTACAATGTTTATAACAGTAACCACGAATTTGGGCCCTATGGAACATTAAAATTAGATGACCCGAATAGCTATAACTATTCGTTTGGACAAGTCAATTACGACCAGTTTTTTGTTGATTTACGTAAGGCAAGCGGAGTGACAAAAACTTGGCTAAACGAGCAGCATCCCATTTTCGCTGGAATCACTACCGTAGGTCCAGATATCCCAACAACTGTTGATGTATCATTAGGTAAAACATTTGACATCATGGTTCAAATTCAGAAAGTGAACCCATCTCAACTGAATCAATAAAATCTTAGTGACATTATTTCTAGTCAACGATGAAGTCCACCCGCGATGCGAAGCGTGCGCAGCGAGAATGCTGGGTTGTCCAGATCAGGGGTAACTAGATAACAAATTAGGCACCGCATTTAGGTTTAGACTATAATATGATAGGAAACCAAACAGAAAGCTGCTTAGGGGTGGAACGACTTGTTGGATATGGTGAAACAATGGGTTTGGTATGATTGGATTATGCTGGGGCTCCGCCTTATTACCAGCCTTTCACTCATCCTCACGACGATACGTTTTCAAGAAGGTCTGGCGCTGCCTCTGTGGATCGTCATTTTTTTAGAGATTGCCGCTTTCTCTATTCCATGGGTTTGTTTGCAGCTGAACTATAAATATTATTTATTCACGGAAATCCTGCTATTTGGCGGACTATGTATTCATTTAACATCGCTATTTCCGGAAGCCTATCTTACCTTCCTGGTATCAGCGTTTCTTACCGCGGCGAACAGCGCTCATCAGTCCTATCGCTGGACGGCCCCGGCAACCGTCTTTATATTGCCGGGAGTTTTCCATATGGTTGCACCAAGCAACGGCTATTGGTTCATGGTCACCTACTATGGACTTGCTTATGTGATGGGATTCGCTTTTCATTTGCTGATCGTCAATCATCGGCAGAATACAACGATCCGCAAGCAAAATAAGGTACTTGAGCAATATATGTCCCAAATCGAACGCATTACGCTGGCAGAAGAACGAAACAGGCTGTCGAGGGAACTTCACGATACCGTCGGCCATGCTTATACATCCATCATCATGGGAATGGAAACACTGCGTTCCGAGCTTGCTACCGATACCGGTACACAGAGGCTGGATTCCTTGTTGGAGCTGGGCCGCAAAAGTATCGAGGAAGTGAGGAGCTACTTGCATCAAATGGAGTCTGCACAGCAGTCGCTCTCATTGGTCTTTTCTTTGCAAAAGCTTGGAGATGAATTTCAGGAGCATGCTCAAGTCGATGTGAACTTTAGCGCGTACGGAGAGGAGTACCCGCTGTCCCGGCAAGCGAAAATGACATTCATTCGCTGCTTGCAGGAGTCGCTGACCAATGCGGTTCGACATGGCCAGGCAACGGGAATTACCGTTACTCTGCAATTCGGGCAGCAATATACGAGGCTCGAGGTGCAGGATAACGGAAGAGGGATGGAAGAATGGCGGGAGGGCTTTGGCATGAACGCGATGAAGGAGCGGGCGATGAATCTGCAAGGTCAAGTGTCCGTCTATACGAAGCCGGGAGATGGGACGCTTGTCGTCTGTAATTTGCCGAGACCAGCGGAAAAGGCGGACGAACTTATTCGTCTGCTGGTGGCCGACGATCAACCGTTTATTCGGGAAAGTCTGCGGACATTGTTCGACAATTGCCCAGATTTAAACGTAGTCGGCTTGGCTGAGGATGGCGAGCAAGCCGTCGACCTGTGCGGACCTCTGCAGCCCCACGTTGTGCTTATGGATTTAGATATGCCGCACATAGACGGAGCCCAGGCAACCAAATTGATCAAGCAGCAATGGCCGCATATCCGTGTATTGATTTTGACGACGTTTCAGGATACGGACCAAGCGTTGGACTTATTGCGTAACGGTGCGGACGGTTTCCTCCTGAAATCGGCCGCACTGCTTGAGCTGGCCGATACAATCCGGCTTGTTCACCGAGGAGGTACGTTGATCGATCAGGAGATGTCCCACAAAATATTCGAGAAATTCGATGGGAGCATCCAATCTCCGCAATTGAAGGCTGCCGCTGACTATGAGCTGACAGCCAGGGAAGTAGAAATATTGCAGCTTGTTGCCAAAGGACTGCGGTACAAGACGATAGCTTCTAAACTGAATTTGTCGGACGGTACGGTCAGAAACTACGCCTCCTCCGCATATATAAAGCTAGGAGTACACAATAAGGAAGAAGCTTACCAGAAAGCATTGGATATCGGGATCATTCATTAAGTTAGGGCCTATATGCAAGCCTATGCAAGCTACAGCATAATCGAGGCTGAATCCAGATTATGAATTCCTCAGGATTTCTGCGAACGTACTGTGCTATGTCACCGAGCAGCCCAGACCATCCCCCTTTGAACCATGGTCAGCACCTGAGGAATTAGCAAAATATCCGGGGAATGTCCCAAGGCGTTAAAATACACACGCCCATTCCCGTATTTCTTAATCCAAGCAACCGGCATCCCTACCGGTCTCCAAACCAGCGGTGGATCTATCTGTTCAAAATATGTATTAGCGAGTACTTGAACGGACGGTTCAAACATCATATACCATTGTTCCGTCGTTACGACAAAATCACCGATCCCCATGACAAGCGGATTGTATGGCTCGGTAATATGAACCTTGTAGGTGACACCCGCATCTCCAGGATGCCGGAGAAACTGACCGCCAACCATCCCTTGATATTCAATTTCACAACGGAAAGCATCGCCCATCCCGTGAACGCCCGCGATTCCTGTGCCCGCTTGAACCACGCTCGTAAAATTTTTCAGCTGCTCCGGGGTCAGTGAGCCGGCGGTCCAGATCGGCACGATTAAATCAGTTCTTCTTAGTTTTTCTACATCCAAAAAGACATCAAGTGAATCTGCAATTTCTACCTCGAAGTTCTGCTCGCGCAAAACTCCGGCTAAAATATGGGCAATAACGCGGGGCTGATGCCCTGAATATCCTCCCTGCACAATTAAGGCATATTTCATCTCCGGTTTTCTCCAGTAGGTAAAAAAGGGGGTGCTCGTCAAGAGAGATCCAGCCATGCGAAGCCTCTCCCTTCTTTCTATAATTAGCTTCTCTTCTCCACTAAGTGTATGACACAACTGAACACTCAATGTGTTCGGAATCGCCCTGAAGATACATTGCGAACTCTCAAAGACAAGCTGGTTAACCATCCCTCTCCGAAGCAATCCCCGCTTCACACCACACGCATTCCACAACCATCAAAAGCCCGGTATCCAAGGTCGAATGGATCCCCTTGGCTTCCTTGGAGAAGATGAGCCAGGTCGAGTACGATGTTCTGATGAACATGGATACCATAAATCAGCGTCGCTTTTTTCCGCTTTCCGAGCAGTCAGACACCCTTAGCTATAATTTCAAAAAGCCCTCATCTTGTTAGACAAGGTGGGGGCTATTTGACGCTTACTTTGCACAGGCGAGGCGCCCATTTTATTGTTTTCGGCAGAGGATCAGATGAGGACCTAGCGAATGTTGCGGCTGCAATGGCATAACTCGATAACAGCTGGACATTTGACGTAAAACGCTTTCTTTCCATTTCTTAGGGATTCGATGCTGCGATATAATCTGCAGTCCGGATGGCTAACGCAATGGTCGAAAGCGTTGGATTGGCTCCTCCTGTACCAGGAAACACACTATTGTCTGCAACAAATAATCCGGTTATGTTATGAATTTGCCCGAATGGATTCGTTGCCGAGGTGTAGGGATCGATGCCCATCCGGCACGTTCCCGATTCATGGTTGTCTGCGCCGGGAGGCAGCAGGCATATGCCGGGAGGTTGAATTACGCTCTCCCAGGCAGCGGCAGCACGCAGCAGCGTTTGTGACATTTGGGCCATAACGGCCCAGTCCCTGTAACTATAGCTGAAATCCACCTTGATTATCGGAACGCCATATTCATCCCTCTTATATGGATCAAGCGTTATACGGTTTGCATAACGAGGTTCCACGCTCCCAAAAGCGTTCAATTCCAGTTTCTTTTCATCTGCTAATCCCGAAGGATAAACCTGGATTTGATAGGGGTGGCCTTCCGTCTGGGGAATAATCAATGCGTAAGGAAATGCTTCGAAACTGATTCCTTGCGCGAACCCCTCCTGCCTCATCTGCACGGTGACCCGCAAATAAGAGTGGTTTTGCAAATAATGGCCGATGCTAGGTCCAGGAATTGCCGAATGCAAAAGAAGTCTCGGGGTTTGAAAAGCGCCGGCTGCCAGGATAATATTTTTAGCCTTCAACCTATAAAAACTCTTGTCCTTCCTCATCACTTCAACGCCACATGCTCTGCCGCCGCAGGTGAGAATCCGGGTGGCCCTCGCCTGTACAGCCAGATCATAGGGATGCAAGTTTAAGCTTTCACCCAAAAATTGGATAGAGCTGAAATAAACGTTGGAATTAATGGTGCCTTTATAATTAAGCGGCTCAAAATCAAGTGCCCTTGGTGCATATTTCGCCTGCGGAAATCCATTCACTTGCAGCCGATTCAACAGTACTTCCCACATAGGGTATTTGAAAGAAAAATAGTCTCGGACGTTCATAAATTGCTCAGCAATCCCAAAGTAATAATTCAGCTCCTGCATCGGTACAGGCCAATCGGCCAGCACACCTGCGTATGGCCGAGGGGCGATAGCGGTCCAGAACAGCGTTTTTCCGCCCAGCGCAGTCACTTGCGTTGCACCTAACATGTCTGGAGCGCTGCCTTCAACCGGTTGTTTGACGGCTCGCAAATAGCTTGAAAAGCGGAATTCATCGGATAGTGTGCTGATATTGCGGGCATGTGTATCTAATAAAGTATCCCCGGCTTCAATTACACCAATCCGCTTATCGGCCCCCCATCGCTGGCACATTCGCCATAAAGCCGCACCGCCCCCCGCACCTGAACCTACGATGAGAACATCATATTCCCGGTGCTCCATCTCGTCAAGCGATGCTAACGGCAGCCAATTCAATTGAATCGCTTGTGCAACCTCCGGACATTCAGAGATGAATGGACTGCTCATTCGTATTTTCCTCAATCCCCAAGTGTATTAAGCCTCGGTTATTATATATTCCACAGTGCCAGCCGCTATGAATCCGTTTCTATTGCAATATGGTTCGTTTCGCCCCCTCGTCCCCAATTCGTCCCCAAGCCTAAAATCCGGGCATTCCCCTCCCACTAAAAGTTCTTATTTATCCATGTTTTGACGCATTGCACAAAAAAAAGAGGCCCTCCAACGGGGAGGGCCTTAAGGTGTATATATTAAAAAGGGGGTCTTGAGACTTATCATACAGCCTTAAGATGAAAAGCGTGTAACAAACATATTTCAGTTATGTAACAATTTTGAAAGCGCTGCAGTTCATCTGAGAATGAATCTCAAGATACTGAGAAATACTTTCAAATCTTTGATAAAACTTATCATCATAATGAAAATCACTATCAAATCGCTGAAAATCGCTATCAATTAAAGTATTTGCCAAAATTTCAGGCTTGACGTATAATCCGAGACATACAGCCCCTCTATTTTCTCTAGTGATGTCTGCTAGAAGATACCGGGCTTATCCCGTCATCCGGACAACATACAGCATGGACCTCCGGAGAATACACTGTAGGAAAGGTCGGTGATCCCATGTACGACTACCATCATCTGCACCATGTCAAGGAACAGTCCCGTTCCAAGAAAACCTTATGGATTACGCTGCTCCTCACGGCTTTCTTCACGGTCGTGGAGATCGTCGGCGGCCTGCTCTCCAACTCGCTCGCCCTCCTCTCGGATTCGGCTCATATGATCTCGGACGTCATTGCCCTCGGGCTGAGCATGACCGCCATCTATCTCGCCTCGCGTCCGCCCAACGCCCAGTTCACGTTCGGCTATCTGCGCTTCGAGATTATCGCCTCGTTCCTGAACGGGCTGGCTCTCGCCGTCATCGCCATCGGCATCTTCATCGAGGGTGGACGCCGGTTCATCGAGCCGCAGACGATCGATTTCAAGCTGATGCTGGCCATCGCCTCCATCGGGTTTCTGGTGAATCTGACCTTGACGCTCGTCCTCAGCCGCAGCATGAAGGAAGAAGAGAATCTCAATATCCAGAGCGCCTTGTGGCACTTCATCGGCGATCTGCTCAGCTCCGCCGGTGTCATCGTATCGGCAGTCGTCATTTATTTTACAGGCCTGCAGTGGGTCGATCCCCTGGTCAGTATGCTGATCGGCGGCATCATCTTCGCCGGCGGCGTCAAGATTCTGAAGGAGTCCTATCTTATTCTGATGGAATCCGTTCTGACCGCTTCAATCTCGATGAGATCCGTTCGGCCATCGGGAACGTGGAAGGCGTCGAAGACGTGCATGAAATGCACCTGTGGGCCGTATCGAGCGACCATTACTCGCTGACCGCCCATGTCTTCGTAGACGAAAAAGTGCAGCCTTTCTGCATCATCCTCGCCATCAACGAGACCCTCAAGGAGAAATTCGGCATCGAGCATTCCACCATCCAAACGGAGCATGCGACAATCCATCCGCACGGTGACTATGGCAGAGAATTCCTTCGCAGCAAGGAAGAAGGCCAGTCCTTCTCTTGAGGCATTCCTCCCTGGTCCCCACAAGTCAAACACCCTTTCCCCGGCGCCCGGCCGGAGAAAGGGTGTTATGGCCATGCATCTAACCTATATCAATAAGGAATGAATCAGTCCTGTCCCCGTTCGTACCAGTACCCGGGAATGCCCCGCTCCAGCCGGAGCAGCGTCTCCAGATAGAAGTAATCGCCCCAGCTCATATAGTCGTCCGGCGACTTGTTCTCGCGTACGCTGTAAGAGCCGTGCAGCAGCAGACCTTCGGCGTCGGGCCGGCCCATCGTGGAGTAGTTCTCCACGAGCGAGGTGACCGAACGCTGCAGGGCCGCCTCGAAGTAGGCGCGGTCCGGATGCGTACCGTCCAGATGCGCGAGCAGCTCGATGGTGCCGGCTGCGGCAATGGCCGAAGCGGAGCTGTCGCGCCGCGTCTCTCCGTTCACCGGCGCATCGAAGTCCCAGTACGCTACGCTGTCCTCGGGCAGATGCTCGTAGAAGAAGCGGGCCAGCCGGCGGGAGGTCTCGAGATACAGAGGGTTCTTCGTGTAACGGTAGGACAAGGCAAAGCCGTAGATGCCCCAGGCCTGCCCGCGCGTCCAAGTGGAGCCGTCCCGGTAGCCTTGGGCCGTTCCGCCGCGGATCGAATCACCGTTCTGCGGATCGAAGTAGAACGTGTGATACGATGAGTCGTCCCCCCGGACGAGGAAGCGACGGGATTTATCCGCATGGATGACGGCGACGTTACGGTACTTCTCTTCCCCCGTCTGCCCGTAAGCCCAATACAGCAGCGGCAGATTCATCATGCAGTCGATGATGATCCGGCCCCCGTTGTGCGGGTCCCCTTCTTCTCCCCAGGCCTGGATGAAGCCGCCCTGGGGACGCCAACGCCGCATGAGCACATCGGCTGCCTCCAGCGTAAGCTTCCTGGCCTCTTCGTCCCCCTCGATCAGCCACTGGGCTTTGGCCGAGAGCGAGTACAGGAAGCCGATATCATGGTGATCAAGCACGCGGTTCTGATCCAGCCGGCGGCGGAAGCTGTCGACCGTACGGCCTGCGGCCTGCCGGAACGCTGCATCGCCCGAGTATTCGTAGCACAGCCAGAGCATACCGGACCAGAAGCCCTCGGTCCAGTCCGTATTGTCGTTCAGAATGTACTTGTCTCCTGCGCCTACATGAGGGAATTTGTCGCCAAACCGGTTGATATTCTCTCTTGTCTTCCCTACCGCATCTTCGATGGCCTGCTGCCACAAGGTCATTAGCCGGACACTCCTCTTCGGATTGGGATGGGACTGTTCATCATTTCACCTAAGGCTGGGTGGACAAGCGGGCCATGAGCTGCAGCGGAATACGGATCTCCGGGGTATCGGCAGCGTCGTTCTTCTCCTCCGCCTGAGGCGGCTGACCTTCTTCCCCTTCCGCTTCTTTGCCGCCGAGCTTCTGAAGCATGAGCTCCATCGCAAGCTTCGCCTGATCGTTGTAAGGAATGTCCAGCGTCGACAGTCCCGGATAGCAGAGCGCAGACAGCGGATCATTGTTGATGCCGATGATCTTGTAATCCTGCGGCACCCGGAGTCCCTGGCTCTGGACGGCCGACATGAAGGTGAACGCCGTGAAGTCATCGAAACCGATCATGCCGACCGGTCCCTCACCCGCACCGAGCTTTCCAATCCCGTCCACAGCTTCTTCAACAGACCCGGGGTACCGCTGCGTCTCGAGAATACCGGACTCTACCTGCTCCGGGAGCCGGGCGAGCCCCGCCTGGAACCCGAGCCGGCGCTGCGCGTCCACCGCGTGCGCTTCCGGCCGGCTGAGGTAATAAATCCGCCGGCAGCCGCTCTCATAGAGATGCAGCACAGCCGCCTCCACGCCGCCGGCAAAGTCGAGATTGACGGCCCCGATGGCGATATCGCCCGGCCAGCCCCAGCCGTTGAACAGCACGAGCGGTGTCCCGTCGCGGACAATCTGCCGTGTCGCGTCCTGTGACATGGCAAGGCCGTGGCAGAAGAGGCCGTCGACCCGGCGCTGCAGCAGCACGTCGAGATGCCGCTTCTCGATCTCCGGGTCGAACCCGGCAGCCGAGAACACGGACAAGTGGTAGCCGTGCAGGTGGGCCATGCGCTGCATCTCCTCGGCGAAACGGCCGTAATAGCCGCCGAAACCGGGCACCAGCATGCCGAGCTCGTAGGACTTGCGCCGGCTGAGACTGGCCGCCATGACGTTGCGGCGGTAGCCGAGCTGCTCTGCGGCTTCCTCTACCTTGCGGATCGTCTCCTCGGACATCGGGACATTCCGGCGGTTGAGCACATTCGAGACCGTTGCGATCGAAACGCCAGCCGCTTCGGCAAGGTCTACGATAGTAATCTGGCGTTTTCTGCTCATGTCACCCACAACCCCTTTTCCTTAATGAAATGAACGAAATAATCCTTCATCCTGTTGATTGAAACGTTTAAACACATTGTACCTTCTCCATTTCTACCCGTCAATGCTTTTTGAAGCCGCTACGAAAAAAGCTTCCCTTCCCTGCTGCCGCAGTGAAGAGAAGCCGGATAAGACCAGTTACATGCCGAGCCATTTCTTGAACAGATGCTTCGTCGTATCGAGGTTCATCGCTGCGATGGAGGTCGTCAGCGGAATGCCCTTCGGGCAGGAACGCACGCAGTTCTGCGAGTTGCCGCAGCCCTCGATCCCGCCGTCTTCCATCAGCGCCTCGAGACGCTCGTGCGCGTTCATCTCCCCTGTCGGGTGAGCGTTGAACAGACGCACCTGCGATACGGCCGCAGGTCCGATGAAGTCCGTCTTGTCGTTGACATTCGGACAGGACTCCAGGCAGACACCGCAGGTCATGCACTTCGACAGCTCGTAAGCCCATTGGCGCTTCGCTTCCGCCATACGCGGCCCCGGACCGAGATCGTACGTACCGTCGATCGGGATCCATGCTTTGACCTTCTTCAGCGCGGAGAACATACGCTCCCGGTTGATGACAAGGTCACGCACGACAGGGAACGTGGACATCGGAGCAATGCGGATCGGCTGCTCGAGCTTGTCGACGAGCGCGGAGCACGCCTGGCGCGGCTTGCCGTTAATAACCATGGAGCAGGCGCCGCATACTTCCTCAAGGCAGTTCGATTCCCAGCATACCGGCGTCGTTGTTTTGCCCGAAGCGTTCACCGGATTACGCTGAATTTCCATCAGCGCCGAGATGACGTTCATGTTGGGGCGGTAAGGCACTTCGAATTCCTCGGTGTAGGACTTGCCGTCCGCGGAATCCTGGCGGGTGACGATGAATTTAACCTTCCTGCTTGCAGTTGCGGTTGCTTCGGCCATGATTAATGACCTCCCTTCTTCTTATCGGTCGTATAGTCACGCTTACGCGGTGCAATGAGAGACACGTCGACTTCTTCGTACGAAATTTGCGGGCCTTCGGCCGTCCATGCCGCCTTGGTCGTCTTCAGGAACTGCTCGTCGTTGCGCTCAGGGAACTCCGGCTTGTAGTGGGCTCCGCGGCTTTCGTTCCGCAGCAGGGCGCCGAGCGTCATCGCATGCGCGAGCTCGAGCATGTTCCACAGCTGGCGGGTGTACGCCACACCAGGGTTGTTGTAGCGCGCGGAGTCGTTGATATTGATGTTCTTGTAGCGCTGCTTGAGCTCGTTGATCTTGTCGATCGTCTGCTCGAGCTTCTTGTTATAACGAACAACCGTCATGTTATCGGTCATCCATTCGCCGAGCTCTTTACCGAGCACGTATGCATTCTCTTTGCCGTCCATATTCAGGATGCCTTCGTACTTGTCCGTGTGCAGCTTGCCGTAACGGTCGAATACGGAGGAGGAGATGTCATCGGCCGACTTGTCGAGTCCACGGATGTACTCGATCGCTTTCGGACCGGTAACCATTCCGCCGAAGATCGCGGACAGCAGGGAGTTCGCACCGAGACGGTTCGCACCGTGGTACTGGTATTCGCACTCGCCGCAGGCGAAGAGGCCCGGGATGTTCGTCATCTGGTTGTAGTCGACCCACATGCCGCCCATCGAATAGTGTACCGCAGGGAAAATCTTCATCGGAATCTTGCGCGGGTCGTCGCCCATGAACTTCTCGTAGATCTCAATGATCCCGCCGAGCTTCACGTCGAGCTCCTTCGGATCCTTATGCGACAGGTCGAGGTAAACCATGTTCTCGCCGTTGACGCCGAGCTTCATGTCTACGCAGACCGCAAAAATCTCACGTGTTGCAATATCACGCGGTACGAGGTTGCCGTACGCCGGATATTTCTCTTCCAGGAAGTACCACGGCTTGCCGTCCTTGTACGTCCATACGCGGCCGCCTTCGCCCCGTGCGGATTCGGACATCAGGCGCAGCTTGTCGTCGCCCGGGATCGCCGTAGGGTGAATCTGGATGAACTCGCCGTTGGCATAGTGCACACCCTGCTGGTACACGGCACTCGCTGCCGTACCGGTGTTGATGACGGAGTTCGTCGTCTTGCCGAAAATGATGCCGGGGCCCCCGGTAGCCAGGATGACCGCATCGGCCTTGAAGGTATTGACTTCCATGCTTCGCAGATCCTGCCCTGCGATCCCGCGGCATACGCCGTCGTCATCGAGAACCGCGCCGAGGAACTCCCAGTGCTCGTACTTCTTGACGAGACCCGCGGTCTCCCAGCGGCGTACCTGCTCATCGAGCGCGTACAGCAGCTGCTGGCCGGTGGTTGCGCCTGCGAACGCGGTACGGTGGTGCTTCGTGCCCCCGAAACGGCGGAAATCCAGGAGACCTTCCGGCGTACGGTTGAACATAACGCCCATCCGGTCCATAAGATGGATGATGCCCGGTGCGGCTTCGCACATGGCTTTAACCGGCGGCTGGTTCGCAAGGAAGTCGCCCCCGTATACAGTATCGTCGAAGTGCTCCCAAGGCGAGTCGCCTTCCCCTTTGGTGTTGACGGCACCGTTGATGCCGCCCTGAGCACAGACGGAGTGAGAACGTTTAACCGGTACCAAGGAGAACAGGTCGACGTGAACGCCGGCCTCTGCTGCTTTGATGGTCGCCATCAAGCCTGCCAGGCCTCCACCGACTACGATAATTTTAGAATTCGCCATGATTGTCCGTTCCCCCTTAATGCGTTGCCGTCTGCGGCACTTGCTGGAACTGCGGATCCGTGAAGGCCGTCAGAGACAGAATGAACATAATAGACATGATTACGAACACACCCATCCACACGTAAGTGGAGACGCGCTGTGCCCGAGGACCTACCGTAACGCCCCAGCTGACGAGGAACGACCACATCCCGTTGCTGAAGTGGAACACGGCAGCAACGATGCCGATACAGTAGAATACGAAGTTGACGGTGTCGGTAGCAATGTGATGCATCTGCACGCCGATCGCTTCCTGCGCCACATTCCCGAGTGTAATCTGGAACCGCGTCTGGAAGAAGTGGAACGCCACGAAGATGAAGGTAATGACACCGGTTACGCGCTGCAGGAAGAACATCTGGTTACGGAAGTAACCGTAGTTATTCACGTTGTTGCGGGCGGTGTAAGCCACATACAATCCGTAGATGGCGTGGTAGGCCAGTGGAATCCAGATCCCGAAGATCTCAAGCACAAGCACGAGCGGAAGACCGTGAAGCCATTCGACGTGCTCCAGGAATCCCTCGTGCCCGCCCTTGAACGCTGAGTAATTCGTCAGCAGGTGCTCGATCAGGAAGAAACCGACCGGGATAACACCCAACAATGAATGCAGCTTTCGAGAATAATACGAGTTTTTAAACATTACAATCCGTTCCCCCCTCAAGATAAGGCTTGTCACCGATTCGTCAAAACCATTTACCATTGTACTCCCGCATACATAGAGCGTCAACCGAGAAACCCCATCTTATTTTCCATGAATCGACAATCTTTTATGCAGTTCGCGGCAATTTTTGTGAACATGTCGTGACAATACCATACTACTCCCGTTTCGCTTATAATGGAAGTGCAGATTATTTATATCGCCTTATAACCGGTGCGCATAACTATTCTCATAAAAAGGGGTCTCCGTCCCATGGAACATCTTATCGAATTCGCGGCCGTCGTCGAGCAGCAGAGCCTGAACAAAGCCTCCCTGCTCCTGAACATCTCGCAGCCCGCCCTCTCCCGCAAAATCATGCGGCTCGAAGAAGAGCTCGGGGTTGCGCTCTTCAAACGCAAGGGCAAACGGCTGGAGCTCACCCGGGCCGGCGAGATCTGCTACGAGTATGCGATCGAGCAGAAGCGCCTTGAGCGCAAGCTCCGCCAGGCCCTGCAGGCTTATTCCACCGACAGCAAGCCCGCCAGCATTATTATCGGCGCCTCGCTCACGACGCTGCAGTCCACCCTGCCGGAGCTCATCACGATCTATACGCAGGCTTACCCGCATACGGATATCAAAGCCGTGACCGGCAAGACGCATGAGATCGTCCCGCTCGTCAAGGAGAAGAAGGTCGACATCGGACTGGTCGCCTCCCAAATGTCGGATCCCGCGCTGACCTGTGTGCCGCTGTTCGACGACCATCTCTGCCTCGTCCTGCCCGAGGTCCATCCGCTGCAGGACAAGGAGGAGGTCGACATCCGCGACCTCCACGAACTGCCGATGATCCTCTTCTCCCGCGGCACGTGGTACCGCGTGCTCATGGACGAGATGTTCCACCGGTACGAGGTGCATCCCGACGTCAAGATGGAGATCGACTCCTTCGAGGCCATCATCCGGCTGGTCTCCACCTGTAAGGCGGCCACGCTTCTGCCCGAATCCTACCTGCGGCACAACTGGCTGGCGGACAACGAGGTCACCGTGAGATACATCCCCGAGCTGGAACAAACGAAAAGAACGACTTCCCTGCTCTTCATAGAGGAAGCCGTTCTGGAGCCGTCCATCCGCCGTTTCATCGACCATGCGGTGCATCATTTCCGCTCCGAGGGCGGAAGTTCCTCCAGCTGATCGCCTGCCGCTGCCGGCAGCCATAATGTTTCTTCTATTATATAGAGAGAAGGCGGAGCCTAAGGCTCCGCCTTCTCTTCGAGACCCAGCCGCCTGGCCGCATAGGCGGTCGTCCCGGCCTGCAGCAGGATCGTGACAAGCACGGCGAGGAAGGTCACCGACGCGATGATGTCCGCGTGGGCGATGCCCATCCCCACCACCATGCCGGACAAGGCCGCCGGGATGACGCCGGTCTCGCGCACCCAGAACATGAAGAGCAGTTCATTGCGCTCCCATTTCGCACGCGTGTCCGGAAGAGCACATAAGAGCACGGTCATCGGCCTTGCGATCAGCATGAAGATGGCGATCACGCCAAGACTCGGCACGAGATACTCCCCGATCACCCCAAAGTCGACCTGGCTTCCAAGGAGGACAAAGATCAGCATCCGAAGGAGCACCGTAAGGTTCTCCGCCACATGATGCAGTTCCTGCTTCCGATCGGCGAAATCCAGCCCGAACAGCTCGGCATTCCCCCAGATCAGTCCAGCCGTGAATGTCGCCATAAAACCGCTCACATGGAGCAGATCCCCTGCGAGATATGCGCCTGCAGCCGTTACAAGCATAACGATTCCCGCATAGTCCCGGAGGAACCCAAACTTTCGGTGCACCGTCAAGAAGGCAAGCGCGAGACCGATCAAGACACCGGCGCCGATCCCGCCGAGAGCGGTGATCAAAAACTCCTTCACCGAATCGCCAAGGGAGATCGCTCCCCCTCCGGTCAGAGCACCAAGCAGAGTGAACGTGAGAATCGATCCTGTCGCATCGTTGAAGGCGGATTCGCTCTCGACCGTCTCCCTGACCTTCGTCCGAACCCTTACCTGCTTGAATACCGGAATCAGCGTCGCCGGATCGGTCGACGAAATGATCGCGCCCAGCAGCAGCGCATACATCCACGGCAGATGAAGCAGCCAGTGTGAAGCGGCCGCGACAATCGCGCAGGTAATCAGAACTCCCGGGATACTAAGCAGCGTGAGCGTGAGCCATACCTTCTTCAGGCCGGCAAGACGGATATTCCGTCCTCCGTCGAAGAGGATCAAGGTAGATCCCACGGTCAGGATGAACTGGTTCGTGAAGGAACTGCTCGGCTCATGAATCCAGTGCAGCAGCGGACCCAGCACAATTCCGGCAATCAGGAACAGAGCCACGTCCGGGAGCTTCAGCAGACCGGAGAGACGTCCCACCAGCATGCCGGTCAGCAGGATGATGACGAGCAGGTACAGCACGTGTTCCAATGAAACGCCTTGTTCCATCTTCCTCATCCCATCAGTTTAGTAATTGATCGGTACGGTCCATAAGGGGTCCCATTAGGAAGAAGCCATTAACGGATGACCGCATTCTCGAAGGTCTCGATCTGCTGGTTCGTTCCGATGATGACCATAATATCCTTCTCTTCCACCGTATCCGTTGCCGTCGGCGCGATGATCACGCCGTCCTTCTTGTTAATCGCCACCACACTGCAGCCATAACGCGCCCGCGTATCGAGCTCTTTCAGCGAGCGGCCGGACAGACATCGCGGCACCGCCAGCTCGGCAATGGTATACTCCTTCGAAAGCTCGATATAATCGAGCAGATTCGGCGAGACGAGCTGGTGCGCCACCCGGATGCCCATATCGCGTTCCGGATAGATGACCCGGTCCACACCAATCTTGCTCAATACTTTGCCATGGAGCTCCGATAGCGCCTTGGCCACGACATTGCCCACACCGATATCCTTTAGCAGAATGGCCGTGAGAATGCTTGACTGGATGTCATCCCCGATCGACACGACGACACAATCGAAGTTGCGGATCCCCAGCGACCGGAGCACCTCTTCATCGGTAGCGTCGGCTACGACGACATGGGTCAGCTTGTCAGCCATCTCCTCGACAGACTCCTCATCCTTATCGATGCCGAGCACCTCATAGCCAAGCTTCATGAGTTCCATTGCTACGGAGGAGCCGAAGCGGCCCAGTCCGATGACAGCGTATTGGCTGCGTTTCATGTGTTGTTGTTCCCCTATCCAATCGTAATTTTACCTTCCGGGTAACGGTACAGCTCCTTCTCAGCCTTAGGTCCGAGCGCATATGCAAGGGTCAGCGGGCCGAGACGTCCGGCGAACATCGTCAGGGCGATCATCACTTTGCCGAACTCCGTCAGATCCGGCGTCAGCCCCATCGAGAGACCCACCGTACCGAAGGCGGAAGTCACTTCAAACAAGATCATGAGGAAAGAATGATCCTCGGTGGTGCTGAGAAGCATCGTTACGAAGATCACCAGGAACAGCGCGATCATCGTGAGCGTGATGGCTTTGAGAATGCGGTCCTTGCCGAGCCTGTAATGGAAGAGCACAATGTCCTCCTTGCCGCGGATCATCGCGACAATGGCTCCCACCAGGGTGGTGAAGGTAGTCGTTTTGATCCCGCCTCCGGTGGACCCCGGCGAAGCGCCGATGAACATCAGGATGATGATGAAAAACTGCGTCGCCTGCCGCAGCCCCGCGATATCGACCGAATTGGCTCCCGCCGTCCTCGGAGACACTGATTGGAACAGGGAGGCGAGGAACTTGCCGGACCAGCTCAGCGGGCCCAGCGTCTTCATGTTCGTCAGTTCGAACACGAAGATGACAATCGTGCCTACGCCGATCAGTATACCGGTAGCGCTCAGCACGACCTTAGAGTGCAGAGACAGCTTCTTCACTGTCTTGAATTCAATCAAATCGGAGATCACGACAAACCCGAGACCCCCAAGAATAATTAACATCATCGAAACCAGGTTAATCACCCAGTCGTCCGCATAGGCTGTGAGGGAACTGAATTTGCCCGTCACCGATCCGAACAGATCGAAGCCTGCATTATTAAAGAAGGAAATCGCATGAAAAATCCCATAATAGATCCCCCGTGACACCCCCAAGTCAAAGGACCAGCGGATCGAGAAAATGACAGCGGCGATCGCCTCGATCGTAAGCGAATACCGGATCACCTTGCGGATCAGCCGGACGATCCCTTCCATCGAGCCCTGATTCATGGCCTCCTGAAGAATCAGCCGCTCCTTCAGCGAGATCCGCTTCTTCAGCACAAAGGCGAAGAGCGTCGCCATGGTCATGAAGCCCAGTCCACCGACCTGGATCAGCAGAATGATGACGATTTGCCCGAAAACGGACCAATGGGTACCCGTATCGACTACGACCAGCCCCGTTACACAGGTAGCTGAGGTCGCGGTAAACAGCGCATCGAGGAACGGCGTCGGCTGACCGCTGGCTGAGGCCACAGGCAGCGACAGGAGAATAGAGCCGATCAGAATGATGGCTGCGAATCCGAGTACCAGAATTTGCGGCGGCTTCAGCTCGAATTTCTTGGCGGCTGGCTTCAAATAACGAACACCTCGGTTCTTAAATCAGGATTTTTGCACAAAAAAAAGACACTGGAAACCCAATGCCAAAAAATAGGTTCCTGTAACAAAGCCTACGAGGTTAGCTGACGGATTCGGATGTACAGGCACCCTATCATCCAGCCATATGCGGCTTGGATGAATTCACCCCTAAACTCATGGTTCCCCCGTTTTCATTAAGAAATTCGGCTTGTTATTCAATTGATTTGAATTATAATCCTCTTTCCCCCGCAGCACAAAGCCCTAATTCACCTAAAAGTCACGATAATCCCCTGGAAAGGCTGTTTGTAAGCGTTATCTACCTATTGACGCTCTCCCAATCACCTGTTTTCCAACGCATGCTCTTGAAATCATTGGATTTCGCAGAAGCATGTATGCTAATTTAGAAGAATATAATATACCTCATCCATTCCTGTCCAAGAAGGAGCTGACCATGTCCAAGCGATTCAAGGAGCCGTCCCTTCTGCTGCTGGCCGTCATCGGATGCCTACTCTATTTTGGCGTGAACCTGCTCAGCCCCTATATGGAAGATGCCGAACGCATGGAGGAGGTGACCGAGGGCGTTCCCTCCGTTACGAAGGAACAGGCTGCAGGCGCGGCGCTGGGCTTTGCCCGGGAACATCTGGGCCTGACGGCCGCGGAGCCTGAAACTATCGTCATCTATCAGGCCGTCAAGGAGCGCAGCGGGTACCTGCAAAAAGAGCGGCTGTACGACGACTATCAGAAACGCTTCGGGGAGAAGCTGCCTCTGGAGTTCTATGAGGTCGAAATCGGCGAGCCCGGCACCGGACTGACGCATTACATCCAGGTGAACTATACGAACCGGCGCATCATCGGCTGGGAAACCGGCCGTTCGGCCACAGCCCGCAGTGAAGGCGTCTTCTCGGAACCCGCTCCGGATGCCGAGGCGGTGATCCGAAAAACCATGGCCGACCAAGGATATGCCCCCGATACGTTTGCACTGGTTTCGGGCGGCTCGGATGCGACCGGTCCCAATACGCTCCGGATCTACCGGAGCAAGGAGGACTCCATCGGCTCCGCGCCCCTCGAACTGCACGTCAAAGAAACCCGGGGCCGGATCACCTTGTTCCGTCCCGAGTTTCCTGTTCCTGACACCTTCACCGCCTGGAAGAACGCCCAGGATGACAGGGCCTCCCTGATGACCTGGATTTCGATGGGCCTGTCCACCGTGATGACCCTGACCGCCTTCATCCTGGTCATCCGCGGGCGCCGCGACATCCGGTTCGGCCGCGGGCTGATCCTGACCCTGATCTTCGCCGGAGTCTACGTGCTCAACAACTTCAACATGCTTCCGGCCTTCCGTACCGAGCACGGCAGCGGACCGTCCGAACCCCAGGCTGTCTTCTACCTCTGGTTCGTCAACATCTTCGTGCTGTTCATGGCCGTGTCGACTTACCTGTCCCTGCTGGCCGGCAGGCAGCTGTGGCTGCGGAGAGGGCTGAACCCCTGGCCGGTCTGGAGTGATGTCTCCTTCGGGGACAGCGTCCGTACGGCCATGGTCCGCGGGTACCTCTTCTGCCTGTTCGTGCTCGGCCTGCAGCAGGTCATGTTCTTCGCCGCCGCCGAGCTGTTCGATGTGTGGGCCGTGAGCGACCCGGCCGACTCCGTCTACAACATGCGGGTCCCCGGCATCTTCCCGCTGATGGCCTGGGCCGCCTCCATCTCGGAGGAGGCCGTATACCGCCTGCTCGGCATCGCCCTGGTGCTGGCGGTCACGCGCAGCCGCTTCCTGGCCGTCCTGCTGCCGAGCATCGTCTGGGCGATGAGCCACACCCAGTATCCGATCTACCCGGTGTACACCCGGCTCATCGAAGTGACCGTCATCGGCCTCATCTTCGGCTATGTGTTCCTGCGCTACGGCTTCCTGACGGCGATCTTCGCCCATGCGGCGATGGATTCCATCCTGATGGGCCTGTCGCTGATGATCACCGGCAGCAGCGTGAACACCGCCATCGGAGCGGGATACCTGCTCGTACCTGCTCTGGCAGGCTGGCTGCTCTCCTGGCTGCACGCCCGCTTCGGGCCGAAGCTTAAGCCTCCGCGTGCTCCCCTGGAGCTGCCGCCGGATCCGCTTCCTCCGGCTCCCCAGCCGTAGCCTCCCCTTCCGTCCCGTTCAAGGTCTGGAGGATGGTCAAGGCCAGCTTTTCTCCAATACCAAGAGGCTTAAAGTCTTCGGGCTGAGCCTCTTTTATTTTTTTGAGCGAGCCGAAGTGCTTCAGGAGCGCCTTGCGCCGCTTCTCGCCGATCCCCGGCACCGAATCAAGCGTCGAGACGACCATCGACTTCGCCCGGGTCTCCCGGTGGAACGTAATCGCGAAGCGGTGCACCTCTTCCTGGATGCGCTGCAGCAGGTAGAACTCCTGGCTGTCCCGCGGCAGCGGAACCACCTCGGCCGGGTCGCCCATCAGGAGCTGGGCCGTCTTGTGCTTCGCGTCCTTGACGAGACCGCAGACCGGGATGTAGAGACCCAGCTCGTTCTCAAGCACATCGACCGCAGCCGACAGGTGGCCCCGGCCGCCGTCGATGACGATGAGATCCGGCATCGTCAGGCCTTCCTTCAGGACGCGCTCATACCGCCGGCGGACCACTTCCCGCATCGTCTCGTAGTCGTCCGGGCCCTGTACGGTCCGGATTTTGTACTTGCGGTACTCCTTGCGGTCCGGCTTGCCGTCGGTGAAGACGACCATCGCCGATACCGGGTCGGAGCCCTGGATGTTCGAGTTGTCGAACGCTTCGATGCGCCGGACCGTGCCCGTGCCGAGATATTCGCCGAGATTCTCGACGGCCTTCACCGTCCGTTCCTCGTCCCGGGCGAGCAGCCGGAACTTCTCATCGAGCGCGACCTTCGCATTCTCGTTCGCCATGTCGACCATGTTCTTCTTGAGTCCGCGGCGCGGCACATGAACCTTGACCTTCAGCCAGCTCTCGAGCGCTTCCTTGATGTACTTCTTCGACTCCGGCGCGGCTTCCTCGTCCCCCTGCGGGGCTGCGGCCTCGGCTGTTCCGGTCCCTTCCGCACGCTCGGCCGCAGCGGCCGCTTCACCTTCCGCCCCCGCCTCGTCCTCGCCCCACGAAGGCAGGAACACTTCCTTCGGCAGCGCCGGATTATCACTGTAGTACTGCGTGACGAACGACAGGAAATCCTCGTAAGCCTCGCCGTAGTAGGGGAACATCGACGCATGGCGTCCGATCAGCTTGCCCTGGCGCATGTAGAGGATCTGAACGCACATCCAGCCCTTCTCGACCGCGAAGCCGAAGACGTCCCGGTCCGTCGCATCCGTCGTCGTGATCTTCTGCTTCTCCATGACGGTGTCGATATGCTGGATCTGGTCGCGCAGCTCCTTCGCCCGTTCGAAGTTCAGCTCCTCCGCCGCCTCCTGCATCTTCCGGCTGAGCTCCTTCTTGATCTCGTTATGCCCGCCGTTCAGGAACTTCGCGATCTCCGTGACCATCTTGTCATAGGTCTCCTGTTCTACCTCATACTCACAGGGGGCGACGCATTGACCGAGATGGTAATATAGACACACTTTATCCGGCAGGGTGCGGCACTTGCGCAGCGGATACAGGCGCTCGAGCAGCTTCATCGTCATGTTCGCCGCATAGGGGTTCGGGTAGGGGCCGAAATACTTGCCCTTGTCCTTCACCACCCGCCGGGTCACCTCGAGGCGCGGATGCTTCTCGTTCGTAATCTTGATATAGGGAAAGGACTTGTCGTCCTTGAGCAGCACGTTATAACGCGGATAGTACTTTTTGATCAGATTGCATTCCAGAATGAGAGCTTCCATGTTGCTTGCGGTTACAATATATTCGAAGTCAACAATCTCGCTGACGAGCAGCTGCGTCTTGATCGTATGGCTCCCGGTAAAATAGGACCGCAGCCGGTTGCGCAGCACCTTCGCCTTGCCGACATAGATCACCTTGCCGTCGCGGTTCTTCATCAAATAACAGCCTGGCTGCTCCGGTACGAGCGCCAGCTTGTTCTTGATGCTCTCCCGCACCTTGCGGCGCTCCTCCGGAGTCAGCTCCCCCTGTGTTGTCGTCATCTTCGGTTTCTCCCCTTTCCCTGCCGGTCCGCGGAGGACAACGGCAAAAAGCTCTTTTTCCCAGCATAGCAGAAAAAGAGCTTTGGTTCATGACTCAGAAAGTGTAAAATCGCGCCAAGCCTTGCTCCCTTACACTTTCGTCATCACGGCGAGATGCGTCGCTGCCTCTTATTGATGGCGGCTCAGCACGTTCTTCAGCGCGTCCTTGGACTGGAAGCCGACAACCTTATCCACCGGCTGGCCGTCCTTGAAGACGATCAGCGTCGGGATGCTCATCACGCCGAAGCGGGATGCGGATTCCGGGTTGTCGTCCACGTTTACTTTCGCGATTTTGACGCTTTCGCCAATCTCTTTATCCAGCTCCTCGAGGACAGGAGCGATCATTTTGCACGGTCCGCACCAAGGAGCCCAAAAATCAACAAGAACCGTACCGGATCCTTCTACTTCAGCGCCGAAGGACTGGTCAGATACATTCACGATAGCCATAGTTCAAATCTCTCCTTTTGCGGAATAAAGTCAACATGTAAAGTATACCACATCAGTCCCACATTTCAACCGGACCAAAGTTTGCACAATTGTCACTTCCTGTCCTTTACATGCCTCTTGAAATTTGGGTATACTAATTCTATATGTGTGTCAAGGAGGTACTTGTCATGACGAACGATCCGAAACACCCGGAGCTGCACGTGTATGAGGAAGGCCGGGACGATCTGATGGATACGGCCATGGGTTTCGGCGTATTCTTCATCATCCTCTTCCTGATCGGTGTTGCGGCAACGGTCATCTCGCTGCTGGTCAAGTAACGATTCCTGAACAGTATAAAAAGGCCTCTTCCGCCCGCTGGGCGAAAGAGGCTTTTTTGTATGCCGGCCCCTGCCGGTCAGCAGGGGGCGGTTCTTCAGGAGACCGAGCCCCGCTTGTTATAGCCGGACACCGAAACGACTTCCACGAACGGCCGGATCCGGTCCATGATGCGCCGCCCTTTGAATTCCTCGTCCCCGTCCTTGCTCGTGAAGCTGAAGTGCTTCTCGAGGGCATCGAGGTCATGGTTCGAAGTGAAGAAGGTCGGCTTGCGGTTCATCCGGTAGTTGAGGATGGCGCCCATGACGTGGTCCCGCAGCCAAGGGTTCAGGTTCTCCGCCCCCATGTCGTCGAAGACGAGCAGATCGGTCTCCTTCAGGATGTCGATCGTCTCCTTGAGCCTCAGCGGATCATTGAACATCGACTTGAGGTCCTCCGCAAAATCCGGCATATAGACGATCGCCCCGGTGAACCCGTCGAGCGCCAGCTCATGCAGCATGTAGCACATGAGGAACGTCTTGCCCGTCCCGAAGTGCCCCTCGAGGTACAGGCCGGTCTTCTGCAGCCCTTCCTGGCGCGTGCGGAAGATGTAGCGCAGCAGCTGCTGCACCGCCGGCTGCCGCTCATCGTCCTTGTCGATAATCTCAAGGGTCGAATAACCCTCGGAGAGCGCCCGCTCGTCCACATAGAAGCTGCGGATCCGCTTGCGGACCGCCTGCTGGGCTTCGTGGGCGACGAACTTCTTACAGGCCACCTTCTGGTCATGCACACGGGTCCGGTCTTCCCCCGGCTCCACCGAGAGCATCGAGTAATGGCCCTGCATGTCGTTCGGGCAGCTGCCCAGCCCCGGACAGTTCGAACAGTTCTCGTATTCCTTCACATATTGATGCAGCTTGTTCAGGTTAAGCTTCATCGTCTGATAATCGAGCTGCGGGTGCTTCTGCCGCAGCTTCACGATCAGCGGATTGGTCGCCACTTCGCGCAGCTTGTCCTCCGCCTGCTGCAGCAGTCTGCGTCCCTGCCCTCTGCTCAGCAATTCCCCTAGCGATTCCATCCGGCTTCACCTCTCCCAAGATGTCCTTGTTCCTCTCACGCCGCTACTCCTTGCGGATGCGCTGTCTGTCGAGCTGCTCGGCCATCCGCCGCAGCTCCTCCTGCTCGGCCGCCGACAGCTTCTTCGGCGCCGTCTCCTTCACAATCGGGATCACCGGCTTCTGTCGCCCGCGTCCTCCTCTGGCACTCGCGCCGCCGGCTGCCGCCGCCCCGCGGGCCTTCTGCTGCTGCTGGAACTTCTCCTGCTCCCGGATATACTGGACCGCCCCTTCGAACGTCGTGACCTGCTTGCCGAGCATGTCGGTAGCGGTCACGACGATCGACGATTTGGACCAAGATCTTTTATTGACATAAATATAATGAATAAGTACGTTAATCACCGGTTCCGGGAGTCCGTTCACAAGCACGATCTCGGCGATGATCTCAAGCAGCTTCGTCGGCACCGAGCCATTGGAGAAGATCATGTCGAGCAGGAACGTATACGGCTCATTGCGCAGAATATAGTTGTATTGATGCTGGTTGCATTCGCCCACGAACTTGTCGGGCACTTCCAGATAGAACTCCATCTCGACGACCTTGTCGCCCGAGGCTTCCCCGTCCGCCTCTCCCGCGGCCTGATCCGACTTCGGCTTCGTGCCTTCCATCTTGGCGAGCACGAGCTTCCGCTCGTCGCTGCGCTTGCGGTCGGCCAGGAAGGTCTGGTTGGCCTTCGCCTGCAGCAGATCGAGATTGATCTGCCCCCGCTCGTCGAACACCCCGTCCTCATCGAGCAGCCGGCACAGGTCGGTCAGGTACAGGTTGTACTTCTTCGCCACGAAATTCAGCGTCGCCATCTGCTCCGGCTCATATTTGAGCTGCTCCACGTATTCGCGGTTCGCCGAATAGCTCGGGAAGTGCATGATGATCTCCGCGTACTGGAAGCCCTTCGGAGCCAGCTCCGGTTTGCTCTCCTTAGCCCCCGCAGCGGATGCCTCGAAGAAGGCCTGCTCCAGCTCGTAGTCGATCACCTGCGTATTGAGCCGGAACAGATCGTAGAACGGAACCGAGAGATTCTCCGTGTTCGCATCCTTGAGATCCTCGGCCGCCGGCATCAGGAGGTCGTCCCGCAGAGCGAATACCGTATACTTGCCGACCTTGTCCCTCAGCAGCAGCGTCAGATGCTGGTTGCGGAAGAATTCGCCCGGCGGAAGCGGCGGGAACAGCGTATATTCATAAACATAGTCTTCCGAAGCGGCAGCAAACCGTCTGCACGTCTTCAGCAGGCCGACCGCCTCGAGCTTCGACGTCATCTCGATGAACTGCTGGCGGCCCCGCTCCCCGGACTCGAGCTCGAGCGCCATGAAGAGCTTGCGCTGCTGCTCCATAGGCGAGCATCCGACCTTGTCCGCAGGCAGCTGCTGGAAGAGCGTCTGGTAGACGGCGACCGCGTAGGCACCGATCATCGGCTGGTACATCGTCGCGAGCACCTTGTAGTCCAAGGGGCTCAGCGAGAAATCGCGCAGCACGCAGAAGCGGTGATATTCACTAAAGTGGAGCCCATTTGTAATCCGCATTTCTGGTCAAAACCCCATCCGTGTGTTGAGTCTTACTCTTCATTTTAGCATAGGCGGGTCTATCCTTGTAGGAGGAAAAAGAAGGAGCGGCGTCCAGGGTGCTCGTTTATTTGAAAAGCAAAGCCCCGCCTAGTAGGCAGGGCCCGTCGTCCAACGTTCATGAAAGCATGCTGTATCCGCAGTTCATTAAAACATTTTGTAGCCGTTCGTGCGCAGGTACTTGATCGTGGAGCCGCTCAGGACCGCCCCGATGAGACCTCCGACAGCAGGAACATAGTCGACGATCGAGTACTCGGAGAGGTTCGAGGCCAGTGAACCGGTCCCCCAGCCCCAGTAGACGACAAGCCCGATGACCAGGGCAATGTACCCGTAGATCGGGAACCAGGTGGTTTTCATGAGCATGTTTAGTATAAAACCGAGCCCGAAGAAGAGAACGAACAGCAGCACGGTTACGATAATCAACTGCAGCAAGGCGAACACTCCCTTTTATCCTTATGGTCCCATTGTATAAAAAAACGGCATCAGGGTAAAGTGAACGCTTGTTGAACTCGTTTTCACGGCGGCAAATTCCCGGCTTCGTACGGGAACTACCCGGCCAGCAGCGACCAGATCAGCCTGAACCAGCCGATGATCGCCGCCCACAAGGGCAGGCTGAGGAGGACTCCCCACAGAATACCGAGATGAAATGTGCTGATCGTCCGCATGCGGCAGTCCCCCTCTTTCTTCTATAGAATATATCGGCAGGAGCCCATCCAATGTTTACCCTGCACCACTGCTCCGCCCAAGAATTCAGAGAATCTTCACCTGGGTTTATTTGCCCTTTGGGGCGCTTTTCGCTACAATGGTGAGGCAAGAAATACTGTCTGTCGGAGCAACCTATCCCCCTACATACAAAGGAGAGATCCCCATGAGTGAAGTCATCAACACCCTGGAAGGCTGGTACTGCCTGCATGACTTCCGCGCGATCGACTGGAACGCCTGGAAGAGCCTGACCGCTTCGGAGAGAGGCCGCGCAGAGGACGAGCTGTACGGTCTGCTGCGCCGCTACCAGGACACGGAAGACGCCAAGCAGGGCAGCACCGCGTTCTTCTCGATCGTCGGGCAGAAGGCGGACTTCGTCTTCATGCACCTGCGCGAGACACTGGATGAGCTGAACGAACTGGAGACCGAGTTCAACAAAACGATCTTCGCCCAGGTCACCGTACCGACGTATTCGTATGTGTCCGTAGTCGAGCTCGGCGGTTACATGGCGAAGCCCGGCACCGATCCGATGCAGGATCCGGACATCCTTGCCCGCCTGAAGCCGACGCTGCCGAAGGCGAAGCATATCTGCTTCTATCCGATGAACAAGCGCCGCGAAGGCAATGACAACTGGTACATGCTGTCGGCCGAAGAGCGCCGCAACTTCATGCGCGGCCACGGCATGATCGGCCGCAACTATGCCGGCAAAGTGAAGCAGATCATCAGCGGCTCCATCGGCCTCGACGATTGGGAGTGGGGCGTCACGCTGTTCGCGGAGGACCCGCTGCAGTTCAAGAAGATCGTGCACGAGATGCGCTTCGACGAGACCAGCGCGCGCTTCGGCGAGTTCGGCGACTTCTATGTGGGCAACCTGCTCAACCAGGAGAAGATGGCCGCTATGCTGAAGCTGTAATCGGAGAGGCTAAGCATCGCTCTGCAGAGGAATACAAGAAAGCCGGATGTCCCGCCAAGGGCATCCGGCTTTCTTCTATTATTTAATGATGTAAGAGGCAGCTGCCGAGCTTGTGGCAATCTTCGTCGAAGCGGCGGTTACCGCCTGGGCTTTATAAGTGCCCTTCACCGTTTTCTTCGACGTGTAGATCACGAACTTTTTGACTCCGGTGGAATCGGTTGTGCCCGTGTACTTCGTCACCGCACCCGTTGGTGAGGTCACGGAGAGCGTCACGGAGAGCGTCACGGACGCCCCATAGACCCCTTTGCCGGACGAGTCGGTGACCTTGGCCGTTACATATACCGTCTCGCCGGCGGCATAAGCAGACTTGCTCGGCGTGAGTGTCGTCGTGCTGGTCATTGGGCTGGTAGTCGTCGTCGTTGTGCTTGTCGTCGGGCTCGTGCTCGTGGTCGTCGTGCTTGTCGTCGTCGGGCTCGTGCTCGTGGTCGTCGTGCTTGTCGTCGGGCTCGTGCTCGTGGTCGTTGTGCTCGTTGTCGGGCTCGTCGTAGACGCCGTCGTACCCAAGCCTGCCTGCACGGCCTTCCAGAACGACTCGTCCTCCAGACGCAGGCACCACATCGACACGCCCGCAAGGTTGTACGTACCCGCGAGACGCGTCTTCGCCTGGATGCTGTCCGCATTCTCATACCAGATGGTATGGGAGGTGCCGTCAGCCGCTGTATAGGTCGCATAAGGAGACTGCTGCACGGAATCCCACTTCACGGAAGCGGCGTTGTTCGTCAGCAGGGCAGGCACATTCTTCCACGCCACCGCTTTGTGCCCCGTATTCGTCGTGGTGTTCCAGTCATACCCGTAAGCCGGCAGCCCCATCATGATTTTGCTTGAAGGAATCTGGGTTACCGCGTATTTCAGCACGGAGTCCACCCACGGCAGTCCGGCTACAGGGCCGGGAGCGCCCCAGGGACCGTTCTGGTCATACGTCATGATCTGGATCAGATCCGCGTACTGCCCCAGCGTATGGTAATCATATACCCCGGACCAGGCGCTCGTAGGCATATCGCTGGTTTTGGCGATCACTGAAACAATCGTCTTCAGTCCATTGGCACGCATGACAGAGGAGAGTTCGCTGATGAATTGATTAAAATAAGGACGGTCCGAAGCCAGCATATCTTCGAAATCAATGTTCACACCCTGGTACCCGTTCGCCTTGGCCGTGCTCAGAATCCGGTTGACCGCGTTCGTGCGGACCGCCGGGTCGCTGACGATCGCGTGTGCCACAGAGGAGGAGAATGCGCCGTTCGCCTGGTTCGTGACCGCTGCGAACGACTGGATGCCCTTCGATGCGGCCAGCGTGATGGCGCTGGATGGCGCCGTGCCGGTGATGTTCCCCGAGGCATCCGCATGGAACGTCATCGTGGACATCGAGTTAAAATAGGAGCCGTAGCTGGAGACCGAGTTGTACGACTGGGTATCTCCGGAATAATAGACGTTGTAATAGCCAAGAACGATCTTGCCGGTAACCGCTTTCGCCTTATTTGCGGGAACCGTCAGCGAGCCAAGCATCAGCAGGGCAAGCGATGCGGCCAGGATGGACCTTCTCCTCATGATGTTTTCTCCTCTAGTAGAATATGTAGCTTGATAGCACTAGAGTAAGAGAAACTTCGGGAGAAAGATACAAGCAGTTGATTCCAAAAGTGATATCAGGACCCGGGTAGGATCACATGCAAAAAACCCTGCTACCGGAGTACCGGTAAAACAGGGCTCGCTGCACTTGCTATTCTTCGTCCTCAGCTTCCAGGAGAGCCATCTGGCGTTCAATCTCCTTGCGGCGCAGATACTCTTCGGTATCCCGGTCGCGCTGACGGGATTTTTCCTTGAGCCGCTCGATGGCGGGGAGAATCAGAATATCGATTTCTTTTTGGACGGTATGCACCAGGTCATACCGGTCCTGCGCTTCCAGGTAGTGGCCCACATCGATCAGCGCGTTGTAGCGGTCCAGTTCGTCGCGGGTCAGAAGCCCCCGAACTTGGACGCTGCAGTGCCTCACGTTCTAGAAACGGCCTTTCTTCAGAACCAGCGGAATGCCGCCGATGATGTACAGGTACCGCAGGTCGACGATCTTCTTCATGACCGCCGCCGTGCCGCCCTTGATCTTCTTGGAGCCGACAATTCCGATCGCTTCGCCGCGTCCCAGGGAGGCCACTGTCCCCTTCGGCTTGTATTCGAAGCTTTTCAGCTGGGACCCGCGGATCTGGGCCACCAGGTTGTGCGCACAGACATCCGCCTGCTGCATCGAGATCTGGGCTGTCGGAGGATACGGACGCCCCTCCGGGCTCATGACGATCGAACAGTCTCCAAGCACATAGACGTTCTCGTGTCCCGGCGCACGCAGCGTTTCGTCCACCTTGATCCGTCCGCGCATCGTTTCGAAGCCCGCTTCATCCAGCATATGGTTGCCGCGGATACCGCCGGTCCAGATGACCGTTGCGGACTTGATCTCCTCGCCCGTAGCCAGAACGACGCCTTCCGGCGTGCATTCCTTGATCGCTGTCGCAATCTTGAACGTAACACCTTTGTTCTTGAGCACGTTCATCGCATACTCCACAAGCTCCGGATCGAAGCCCGGCAGAGCCGTTGGAGCAGCTTCCACGTTGTATATTTTTACGAGAGACGGATCCACGTCGAACTCTTTGCACAGCTCAGGGATCCGGTCAGCCAGCTCGCCGACGAATTCGATGCCGGTAAAGCCCGCGCCCCCTACAATGAACGTCAGGTAGTCGGTACGGGATGGCTCGCGCTTAAAGCGTGCGAACTGATACTCGATGTGTTCGCGGATAAACCGGACACTGTTGATCGATCGGATATTGAGCGCATACTCCTTCAGCCCCGGAATCCCGAAGGTTTCGGGCTCCCCGCCCAGGCCGATCACCAGGTAATCGTAAGACAGCGTACCTTCCTCGAGAATGACCTTCTTCTCTTGAGGACGGATTTGGACCACAGTAGATTTCACAAAGTCGATTTTGAATTCATCAATCAGCTTCAAGATATTGACACGCGCGTTCTCCGGGTTATCCGTACCCGCGGCCGGCATGTGCAGATGAGTTGTAATATAATGGTAGTCATGTTTATTGACCAACGTTACATCCGCTTCATTGTAATTCAGCTCTTTTTGCAAGCGAATAGCCGTTACAATGCCTCCGTATCCTGCTCCCAAAATGACTATTCTAGGAATTCGACTCATGGTTCTATCCCTTCCATCACAGTAGATTTTCTCTATTTTTATAAGAACTGCCAAAACAATTTGTGAATTTTTACACAAACGATTACAAAAAATAGGTTTTCTTCTCCCTATTTTTCACTTCTTTAACGCAAATTATAAGCTTGTCAAGTGCGTTTTAGAAAACAGTTTTAACCAATTCACCTGAAATAATATAATGATACGTGTGAAATAGCAAGCTTTATTTTGATTAAAAACCCGCGTAAATCGGCAATCTATCTAGTGTTGAAGGCCATTTTCCATCCCGCTCCGCGCATGCCCATCAAAATAAATTATCACCCACATCAATTATATCGTTCACGTGAAAAAAGGAACTCGTATTTTCATACCCTAAGGAGTCCGATTATAATGTAGTGGATTAACATGTAACGGAGGTGCATCATTTCATCATGACCAGCGAAGTGGTTGACATTATTATTGTGGGCGGAGGCCCGGCGGGCATGTTCGCGGCATTCTACGGCGGGATGCGTCAGGCATCGGTCAAAATTATCGAGAGCATGCCGCAGCTCGGCGGCCAGCTCGCTGCCCTTTATCCGGAGAAGTATATCTACGACGTAGCCGGCTTCCCGAAGGTAACGGCGCAGGAGCTCGTGAACAACCTGCACAATCAGATGAAGCATTTCCCTATTTCGGTTTGCCTCGAAGAGAAAGTGCTCAAGGTGGAGAAGAAGGATGAGCGTCTCTTCGAAGTGACGACGGACAAAGGAACGCACCAATCCAAGGCGGTCATCATCACGGGCGGCGTTGGTGCGTTCGAGCCAAGAAGACTGGAGCTTCCGGAAGCGGCAGGCTATGAGAAGAAGAACCTCCATTACTTCGTAAGCGATCTGAACCAATTCAAGGACCAGCACGTGCTGATCAGCGGCGGTGGCGACTCCGCGGTCGACTGGGCGCTTATGCTGGAGCCGATTGCGGCATCCGTGAAGCTGATTCACCGCCGTGACAAGTTCCGTGCCCACGAGCACAGCGTAGAGAACCTCATGAACTCCAAGGTGCAGGTAATCACCCCGACGGAGATCACCAAGCTGGAGGGTGAAGGCCGCATCGAGAAGGTTACGCTGAAGGACGTGAAGAGCGGAGAAGAAACGCTTCACGAAGTGGACGCCGTCATCGTGAACTTCGGCTTCGTCTCTTCGCTCGGCCCGATCGCCGAGTGGGGCCTGAACATCGAGAACGGTTCGATCGTCGTCGACTCCCGCATGGAAACGAACATCCCCGGGATCTTCGCAGCCGGCGATATCACGACCTATCCGGGCAAGCTGAAGCTCATCGCTGTAGGCTTCGGTGAAGCGCCAACCGCCATCAACAACGCCAAGGTTTACATCGACCCGTCGGCGAAGCTGTCCCCAGGACACAGCTCCAACATGAAAATGTAATAACGAAATGATGCACAGGTGCCTTCGTCTTTCGGATGAGGGCACTTTTTATTTTGCCTCTCCTTCCCCGCCCCTGTACAAAGAAAGAAAAGAACCCAGGCATCAGCTCACCTGGGCGTCTCCATCTTTATAGTAGTCTAACTTGATCTCTCTGCGTTGAATTTCCTCAAGGAGCAGCTCTACAAATTCATCTTCCAGCTTCAGGCTGATGGCTTTGAAATAAGAATCCACCAAAATCTCATTGCTAATCAATTTCATGGGAAGAATCACCTTATTCCTTAAAGTACCATCATATTATCATGCACCCCACATTAGAACAAGCGTTCCTCTTATCCACAATTTACTGTGTACAACATGTGTATAGCATGTTAATAACTGGTTAATACCAAGTAGAACACGGGGGGTATTGTGGACAAGGTTATACACAGGCTTGTAAGCCCTTTTTCCGATAAAAAAGTATAATCACATTCTTGTGATTGAAAGATTCCATTTTGGGCTCCCGCCCTGCAACTCCCTTTCTCCGCCGCCGTATTACTCTGCATCCCGCCGCTTCTATATATGAAAGGAGCCAACCCTATGGACACCCGTAAAATCACCGCCGCTCTATGCTACTTCAGTATTTTCTTCGCCGGATTCCTGATTCCCGCGGTCGTCTACTTTATCTCGAACGATTACGAAGTGCGCCAGCATGCCAAGAAAGCCTTGATCTCGCACATCCTGCCCTTTTTCTCCCTGTTCCTTCTGCTGATCATTTGGCTCGCTGCACCTACCTTCACCGGTTTGTTCCTGTTCGGGGTGCTTGTCGCCATTCTGTATGGTCTCGTGATCGTCTACAACGTGGTCAAAGGAATTCAGGTGCTGCTCGAAAGGTAACACTGCGGCCCCACAGTCGCAGCGGGAGACGGCCGGAATACGCCGTCTCCCTTATTTTTTTGCTGCAAACCGTCTTTACAAATGATGGAGTTTCCTTTATGCTCAAATAGTAAGTGATTTATTTCACAGCTAATTGTGAAATTATTCACCAATTAAGGGGAAACAAAGGGCCTTCCGCTCCTTCCCCTCAAAAGGGAGTGAGCAGAAAGCCCATCGATCAAGCTAAAAGTAGAAGTGAACCTGCTCACGGGTTACTCGTCGCATTTCTCCGGAGTTCCTTCATAGCCTGCGGGCTTAAAGGAAGATCCGCAGCCGCAGGACGCCACGGCGTTCGGGTTGTTGATGGTGAAGCCGCCGCCCATGCCGGACTCCTGGAAATCGATCTCCACGCCGTAGAGATACTTGGAGCTCTCGCTGTCGACAACCACCTTCAGCCCGTGGATATCGAAGACTTTATCTTCATCATGCTGGTCATCGTCAAAGCCCATGCCGTAGGAGAAGCCGCTGCAGCCGCCCTCCTTGACACCAACGCGCAGGAACAGGTCAGGCGCTTCCTCCGCAGCCAGCATTTGTTTGATTTTATCGGCAGCCGATTCGCTGATTGTAATCATGATTCATCTACCTCCTTAAGGTATTTCAAGCCGTCAGACCAGGGAGGTCCGCTGATATTCTAGAATAAGCGGATCGAGAACATTCCATCCGTTACTCCAAATTATACTCCTTCCCTCCGCGCGGCTCAAGAGGGGTTGTTCTTGTGATGACGGACAATTTCGTAATATTGGAGCAGCAGTTCGTCCAACTGCCTGCTGCACTCCTGCACTTCCGGATGCATGAGACCGAAACGGATGCCGAGCGAGACGAGCCGCTCCCTGAGTTTCTCGATCTCAAGGGAAATGCTTGATTGCAGATCGAAAGAACCCGGGACCAGCAACACCGCACCGCCTTATGTATGATAAACGCCTGCCAAGCTCAATTCAGCTTCTGATTTGCTAAGAAGTAAGTATACTAGAAACAACCCCCATTGAAAATAGGAAGAAACCCAGTTTTTTGAAAGATCGGAATGTATAACTCACAATAGCCCGTTTCCGTTATCTGATCATTGAAATAAACGCGCATCGTCCTCAAAAAAGGCGTTTATCTCCATGAACTCCCGCCTTTCCTCCGGGGGAGCAGGATGCAGGGTTGCTGTACCGTAGTACCGCGGCAAGCGGATTCGATTTGTCGATTCCTGTATTGCCCCTTACAAGTGGTAGGTTTATAATAGGAATATTGTGTTTTTGAAAAGTACCGTTATGCCGGGCCCGGTTCCTCTCTGCAATTAAGATCGAACCGCCGGCCGGCCGCTGTGCGCAAATACGTGCGGCTTCACGGGATACACTATAACCCTATCGTACTTTTCCTGCAGTTCTCATACCGCGTTCTACACCGTTTTTCATTCGATTGAACGCTTATCCAGTTAACGGAGGTGGGTTTGTTTATGAGCACCATCATCAGCGGCCAAGACAGACGCATGGCTGAAATCGCCGAGAAAGTCGAGCACGGCGAGCGTCTCACCCTGGAAGACGGGGTATTTTTGTATGAATCGGACGACCTGCCAACCATCGGTCAATTGGCCAATCAGGTCAACCTGCGCAAGAACGGCAAGAAAGTGTATTTCGTGGATAATATGAGCCTTTATTTTACCAATGTCTGCGAAGAGCACTGTGCCTTCTGCCATTTCCGCCGGGATGAAGGACAGCCTGGGGCTTACACGCTGTCTCCGGAGGAGATGTTCGAGTACATCGATAAGCATTACCATCCGGGCCTTCAGGAGTTTCATATCACCGGTGGACATAACGCCAATGTGCCGTTCGAGTACTACCTGGAGAACATCCGCGCACTCAAGAAGCGCTACCCGAACATTACTATCAAAGCTCATACCGCAGCAGAGATTGAGTTTTTTTCCCGGCTGAGCGGGGTAAGTTATAAAGAGGTCCTGCAGCAGCTGATGGATGCCGGCCTCGGCACGATGCCGGGCGGCGGCGCCGAGATTCTCTCGGACCGGTACCGCAAGAAGATGCATCTGGTGGACAAAGCTTCGACCGACCAGTGGCTCGAAATCCAGCGCACGGCGCACAAGCTCGGCATGAAGACGCATGCCACAATGCTGTTCGGTTCGATCGAGACGCTCCAGGAGCGCATTCAGCATATGATCTACCTTCGCGAGCTGCAGGATGAGACCGGCGGGTTCATGGTCTTCATTCCGAATGCGGTCCAGCCGGCCAGCGGTGCGAGCCTCAAGCGCTTCGTATCGGCAACCGACAACCTGAAGACCATCGCCATCTCGCGGCTCATGCTGGACAACATCCAGCACATCAAGGCTTACTTTATTAACCTGGGGACACAGCTGACACAGATCGCCTTGAACTTCGGGGCTTCCGATGCGCATGGCACCATTATTCAAGAACGTATTTCCCACGCGGCGGGAGCCCTGTCTCCGGAAGGCCTCACCCGGGATGAGCTCGTCTTCCTGATCAAGGGAGCCGGACGGATCCCGGTAGAAAGAGACACCTTCTATAACGAGATTAAGGTTTATTAATACGTACTACAGAAAGGGTTTGCCGTGCTATGAAAAAACTTGTGATTTTGGGCGGAGGCTACGGCGGTCTGACCGTAGCCCAGGAACTGCTGGACGGGGACCTGCCTGCGGATACGGTCATGATCCTCGTCGACCGTATGCCGTACCAGGGCCTCAAAACGGAATATTACGCTCTGGCCGCTGGAACCGTGTCCGACAAGGACATCCGGGTGTCGTTCCCGGTGGATCCGAGACTGATCCTGAAATATGGGGAAGTCTCTTCCGTCGATCCGGAGAATAAGCTCGTGCGTTTCGATAACGATGAACCCCTCTCTTACGATTGGCTGGTCATCGCCCTGGGCTGTGTGGACAAATACCACAATATCCCGGGTGCTCAGGAATACTCTCACAGTATTCAATCCCTGTCTTCTACGCGCAAGACGTATCAATGTGCCAACGACATCGCACCCTACGGCCAGATTTCCATTGTCGGCGGGGGACTCAGCGGGGTCGAGATGGCGGCGGAGATGCGCGAGAGCCGTCCGGATCTCAACATCCGGATTATCGACCGTGGAGCGAGCGTTCTCTCCCCCTTCCCTGAGAAGCTGCAGCGCTTCGTCCGGGAGTGGATGACGGATCACGACATCGAGATGCGCACCCATGTCTCTCTGGCCAGACTGGAGAGCGGGCTGCTGTACAACCAGCAGGAGATTATCCATACGGACATGACGATCTGGACCGCAGGCATTCAGCCAAGCCCGATCGTTCAGCAGCTCGATCTGCCCAAAGACAATCAAGGACGGCTAACCATTAACGAATACCATCAGCTTCCGGATTACACCAACGTTTATGTCGTGGGCGACTGTGCGTCGCTTCCCTTCTCTCCGAGCGGCCAAGCCGCCGAAGCGCAGGGGAAGCAGGTCGCGGAAGTACTTCAAGCTTTATGGAAAAACGAAACTCCCCGGCTCGGCAAAATCAAGCTCAAGGGAGTTCTCGGTTCACTCGGCAAAAAATCGGGCTTCGGCCTGATGGGCAAACGGACCGTCATGACGGGCAAAATGCCCCGCGCCCTCAAAAGCGGCGTCCTGTGGATGTCCAAATTCCACCTCGGCTGATCAGCCGCCCAAGAGATCGAGCATATCCTCGATCTCTTTGATTTTCCGGGCGATAAGGACCTCCAGCTCTTCCGCCGTCGGAGCGGCGGCAATCTCGCCGTTCACCAAAGCGAAGGGCGCCAGGTAGCATTCGCCGCAGTTGCCCAGGCATCCGTATTCAATCACATCATAATCGGGATTCTCTTCGAGCTTCTTCATCAGCTTCGCGGTCCCGTGATGCATATTGTTCGTGCAAAATTCAATAATGGGTCTCATATCCCTGCTCGCCTGCCTCTGAGCCATTTTAATTTAAGACGGTTTGTAATATAATATAAGAAAGAAGGGAGATGATGCAAATGAGCGAAAATACACAGCAAAGCACGACGTATGACGAGGTGCTTGAAGTTCTAGATAAACTGCGTCCGTTTCTTCAGCGTGACGGCGGCGACGTTGAACTCGTTGACGTCGAAGACGGTATTGTGAAGCTCCGTCTGGTTGGTGCCTGCGGCAGCTGCCCAAGCTCGACCATCACACTGAAGGCCGGGATCGAGCGTGCCCTGCTCGAGGAAGTCGAAGGCATTCAAGAGGTTATGCAGGTATTCTAATCCGGAGGGCCTGATCACCGTCAAGCCCGCCCTCGTTCATACTCAAGGCCGATAGCCCTGTGCCCGCAGCATCCTGCGGAAGCGCAGGGCTATTTGCTTATGTCCGCCTTCCCGGCGCTGCCCGCGGTGCGGGGAATCATCGCCCGGATCGGATCGAGACCGCCGGATACGTCCACGATATTACCGGTAAGAAAGTCCGAACGCTCCTGACAGAGGAATGCGATGACCCGTGCAATATCCTCCCCCGTACCGGGGCGTCCCCTCGGCGATTCATCATCGAGGATGTGCTCTACCTCGTGAATCATCCGCTCCTTGTTATCTCCGCGGATATCCCCCGGACAGATCATATTGACCGTGATTCCGCTTGCCGCTTCTTCTACAGCCAGCGTCTTCGTGAAGGACACCAGTCCGACCTTCGCCGCGGCATAGACCGCCCGGTGGGGCCAGCCGCGGGCCTCGGAAGCGTGGCCGAAGCCAAAGTGAATGATCCTCCCCCACTGCCTGCGGCGCATCATGGGAATGACGAGATGGTCCAGATGCATCACACCGAGCAGGTTGCCCTGCATCAGCTCCGTGATCTCATCCCCTCCGTATTCGCGGAACAGCCTCCGCTCCCGAATGAAGGGCCCTGCGTTATTGATGAGCACGTCGATGGTTCCGAAGCGGTCCGCCGCTTCCTTTACCAGCCGCTCCCGGTCTTCCGGCCGGGCCACGCTCCCCTGCACCGCAAGGCACTCGGCCCCTTTGGCCCGGATCAGCCCGCTCAGCTCCTCCGCTTCCCGCTCGCTGTGCACATAGTTAATGACGAGATTGTATCCCTGATCGGCCAGCTGGAGTGCGGTCATTTTCCCGAGCCCCTTGGCGCTTCCGGTTATGAGGGCCGTTCTTCTATCGTGTTCCATTGACTCCTACCTCCGGACTCCACATGGCTCATCTTGCTACTGTCTCATCCCAAAGTATAGTGGATGCCCGGAAGGGATTCAACTCTGCTTTCCCTTCTCCCGCGCCTGCTCTCTGGCCTTCTGTTCCTCGGCCGCCGGAGGATGGACGAGATAACGGAACGCGGTCGCCACAGCCCGGAATGTCATGAGGCAGCCTTCATCCAGGTCTTTCATGTTCCCTTCGATATCCTCCGTTTCGAGCCGGGTTCGGTCTCCGAATTGGGCCTGCTCCGCTTCCATCAGGTCGTCGAGCAGATCCGCATTGATCGTATGAATCTCCGTATTGCGCTGATTGCGCAGCCGGGTCATAGGCTCCTTATGCTTCATCTTCAGCTCGTAGAGCATCTCTTCGAGGTCCCGGTAGAGGCCGTTCTCATGCATGTTCCGCAGCACGGTGAAATAGGAGAAGCGGGTCTTGATCCGCTCCGTCCGGAGCTCGAAGCGCTCGTTCATGAAGTACCCCAGCTTGTCCAGTATCGCGAACAGCCGGATAATCGCATTCTTGTAGAAATACACATGCCGGTGATAATTCATATGCTCTTCCACTGTCATCTGATCGATATAGGGGCTGCTCACCCGGCGGCCGTACTGGGCCGCGGCATATTGGCTCTGCTCCAGCTCATCGATCGCGCGGAGGAAGCTCTGGCACCAGATGATGAATTTGCGTTCCCGGGGGGACTGCTTCGGGGAAGGAACCGTGGCCAGCCTCTCCAGATACTCCCGGATCGCCTGGTTTGCCTTCTGCAGCTCTCCCGTCTCCTGACGGGGCGGTTCTCCGAATAAGGCTCTCAGCATAAGTCAGTTCTCCGTATTCTGGTAGTGTAGGAAGATGTCAAGGTAGTATACCCGAAAACGAGCGGGGTGAAAACAAAAAGCTCCTGCTGCATCAAGGCAGAGGAGCTTCTCGGTTCGGACGATTCCGGGGCGCTCGCGCGGGTCAGGCAGGCTTATCCGTACCGGCGGCGGCAGGTGCAGACACAGAAGCCTTCAGCAGCTGCATCCGGTCCCGCTGGACCAGGTACATCGCGAAGAGGACGCCGGCCCCGCCCAGGTACTGGTTCCAGCCCAGCTCTTCCCCAAGCAGGACGTAGCCTGCGGCGGCCGCTGTGACGGGCAGCAGATAGCCGTAGACGGAGGCCTTGAACGGCCCGAGACGGGCCAGACTCCAGTTATGGATGGAGAAGCCGATCAAGGTCGCGAACAGGGCCGTGTAGGCCAGGGACAGCCAGGCGAGATCCGAGCGGGACAGGAGATAGCCGAGATCCGCGTTCAGGAAGAGGAACGGCAGCAGTGCCAGAGCCCCTGCCGTCATCTCCAGCGAGACGAGCAGGGTCAGCGGATAGCGGCCGACGAGCTTGTTCATGCCGATCAGGTAGAGGGCGCCAAGGAAGCTGCGGAGCAGCAGAAGCAGGTCTCCGCGAAGCGACTCCGGTCCGAGGTGGAACCCTTCCGGTCCGCCGGCGACGATCAGGATAACGCTCCCCAGTGCCAGCGGAATGCCGACCATCACCGAGGGCGTCAGCCGCAGATCCTTAAGCAGCAGCGCGATACACGCGGTGATGACGGGCATGAAGCCGCGCCCGAGGACCGCGCCGTTGGCGGAATTGGAGTACTGCAGCGCATACTGCAGGACAACCTCCATCCCGACCGCCGAGACGACGCCAAGCAGCGCGATAAGAAGCAGATCCCGCGGGGCGATCTGCAGCTTGAGCCGGCCCCGGTGCTTGCGGTAATACCACCAGGTGTACGCCCACAGGAACGGCAGAATGGAGGCGTAGCGCAGGGCGCCGAATACGAGCGGATCCCACTGCTGGCCTCCGAATTTCATCGAACAAATATTGATCCCCCACAGCACATAGACAATGACAAAACCCAGGTGCGGCAGCAGCCGTGATCCCGGTGTGCTCTCCTGCATGGTGACGGTTCCTCCCTTGAAGTGAAGCGGTCCGGTCAGTCTCCGGAACAGTTTTCATGTATTATAGCGCAGACCTCTGCAAAAAAGAAGGCTTACGGCAGCCGGGGAGCCGCGTAAGCCTGAAGTTTGCTTTGTTCCGCAGTATAAAGAGATGTTATGCCAAGGTAGCAGAGGACTCCGAACAGACATGATACAAGCACGGCGTGCAGCAGGCTCGCGACCAGGTAAATGTCGTAGCCAATGGCGAGCGTTACGAATCCGCCGCTGAGAATCTGAAGAATGACAAGAACAAGGGAGTACAAGGCCGCTCGGTAAACCGCGCTGCCCGGTGACGCCTGCGTCCGAATAAACAGGAACAGCGCTAGGATCGAGAGGCCGAGCAGTGCCGCCGCTACGCGGTGAATGAAGACAACCGTGGTCCCTCCCACCATCTCAGGGATCACTTCGCCATTGCACAGCGGCCAGCCGATACAGCCGCCCACCGCTTCCGTATGGCGGACGAAAGCACCCAAATAGACCACGACATAGGAGTAAATAAGAACCCCCCAGACCGCCCACCGGATACCGGCGGACAGCCTGGTGCGTCCCCCCTGGTTCATCGCCTCCCCGAACCGGGTGAACACCAGGTACAGGAGCAGCGTGAAGGCAAAGGAAAGCAGCGAAAAACCGAAATGCAGCGCCAGTACAGCCGAAGACTGCGGCCATACGACCGCCATGGCGCCCAGAATCGCCTGCAGCACCGTGAACAGCATCGCCCCGCCGACATACCACTTGGCATCCTTGCGCTTGCTGTAGAGGAACACCAGAATCGTGGTGGCGAGTAGGATCAGACCGACCACACCCACGACAAAACGGTGGCTGTATTCTATGAAGGATTCAATCGTATAAGCAGGCACGAACTTGCCGTTGCACAGCGGCCAATCGTCACCGCAGCCGCGCCCCGATTCCGTCTTGGTCACGAGCGCACCCATCACCAGGATCAGGAACATGCCGGCCATGGAAGCGAAGGACAACTGCTTGAGCCTCTTCTGTATATTCATCATGTGCTTACCTCACCCGCTCCGCTTCATTTTCATTGCTTGTGTCTTATGCCGTACGAATATCGACAACAACTGACAAGCCTGAAGACTCCTCTACATTATAGCGATAAACAGAATCGGAATCCATGCGCAATTGTTACAAAGCTCTGAAAGAAGGATTTGGCGCGGCTGAGTGTTCATAGAAACGAAACAGATTAGGGTATTCATGAAAAAAAGCCCGCTGGAACAGAGTTCCGGCGGGCCTTTGGGCTGGCTGATGACATACCCTCGGCGTTAACGGGGAAGCGCTTCGGATACCTGGACGGCACGGTCCAGGAACTCTTCGATCTCCTCCCGGGTCTTGCGGAGCTTGCTGACGAATCGGATCAGTTCCTTGCCGTCGCGGAAGGCGATAAAGCTGGGAATGCCAAGAATATTGAGCTCCGAGCAGAGGTCCGGCAGGTCATCGCGGTCTACATGGATGAACTTGAGCTTGTCGGCGTAAGCTTCTTCGAGCTGGGGCATGAACGGGTCGATAAAATGGCAGTCTTTGCACCATGTCGCTTTGAATACCGCTATGGTCAGCTTGGAGGCGCCGACCTTCTCCCTGAATGCTTCTTCGGTACGGATTTGTTCCATGAACGGGCACCACCTTCTGTTGTTTGGCCTTAGGGTAGCATTCCCTGCAGCAGCTGTCAATCAACGCTAAGATAGACAGAGATCAGGTTTACATTTATTTCAAAAAGTGATATCATATCAGTATCATCCTAATACCGAAGGAGCGAACCCCCTATGCAAGAAAGAAAAGCTTGGACCGTCAGCGGCTTTGCCGGTATTCTTCTCGTCGTGCTGCTTTATGCTGCAAGTCTCAGCCTGATGATTACGGAGACCCTTCCCGTCCTGGGCGTCGTTCTCATAGCCGCTTCCGTCCCCATCCTGTCCGGCTTCGCCATCGTGCAGCCCAACCAGGCCATCGTCGTCACCTTCTTCGGCAGCTATGCCGGCACCCTGCGGGAGAGCGGCTTCTGGCTGACGGTGCCCTTCTCCGTCCGGAAGAAAGTATCCCTGCGGGTGCGCAACTTCAACAGCGCCCGGCTGAAGGTCAATGACATCGAAGGCAATCCGATCGAGATCGCCGCGGTCGTCGTCTTCCGTGTCGTCGATTCGGCGAAAGCCTCCTTCGACGTCGACCAATACGAGCAGTTCGTCGAGATTCAGAGCGAGACGGCTCTGCGCCATGTCGCCGGCAAGTATCCTTACGACGCCTTCAACGACAGCGGGTACTCGCTGCGCGGGAACTCCGACGAGGTTGCCACGGTGCTCAGCCGGGAGCTGCAGGATCGGCTGTCTGTTGCGGGCGTGGAAGTGCTTGAGGCGCGTCTGACCCACCTCGCGTACTCGACCGAGATCGCCAGCGCCATGCTGCAGCGCCAGCAGGCCTCCGCCATCATCGCCGCACGCAGCCGGATCGTCGAAGGCGCCGTAGGCATGGTCCAGATGGCGATCGCCCAGCTGCAGCAGGAAGGCATCATCGAGCTCGACGAAGAGCGCAAGGCCGCCATGATCAACAACCTGCTCGTTGCCATCGTATCCGACCGCTCCGCGAATCCTGTCATCAATACGGGCAGTCTGTACTGACCCCTCCTGCCATGGCACCCAAGAAAAATTTCCCCCTCCGTCTGGACCCCAAGCTCTATGAGGTGCTGGAGCGCTGGGCGCAGGATGAGTTCCGCAGTGTCAACGGACACATCGAATTCCTCCTGCGGGAAGCCGCCATCCGCGCCGGCCGAGTGCCTTCCGCCCGGCCGGCCGCCCGCAAAGAAGAGCAGGACCCGGACGGAGCGCCGTAAGCCCTGCAGCTGCAAACCGAACAGCCCCTGGATCCCCGCGGAGCGGGATCACAGGGGCTGTTCGGTTTGAACGTGCCGCGGCCCATGCGGCCAACCGCCGCGGTACGGTTCGGCAGCGGGATGTGCCTGCCCTGCCTATCCGCAGGAAGGCACGAAGAGACTCAGGGCGGTTCCGTTCACAGAAGGAGAAGATGCAGCCACCGCTGGGCGGCAGGACTTCGCCGTGATCCGGCAGGTGAACAGCAGCGTTGAAGAGTCTCCTGCCTCTGAGGGTCCGGGACGCCCCCCCTCTGCCTAGCTTCCGACCGTGTCAGGCCCCCCTACCTTCCCCTGCGGCATGAACATGAATCTCACGCGGCCGAACTCCATGGGCAAGGATGCTCCCCCTGCAGCTGTAACGAACATGTCCAGAGAAAATTCCACGAACACGGAACCAACGTGCAACAAAAAAGCCGCACCCTCAGGTACGGCTTTTTGGCATTGCTGCTTTTTATGGGATCGTCTTATGCGGCTATTCGCGGGTGATTACAACGGTCTGGGTCTCCTGCTCCCAGGCCACATCCGCGCCCATGCCCTCGGAGACGACACGCACCGGCACGTAAGTGGTGCTGTTCACGAGCTGCGCCGGCTTCTCCAGTGTCAGCGTCTTGCCGCTGACGACGGCTTCCGTGCTGCCGATCGTCAGCTCGATGATGGAGCCGCTGAGCGGATCGGTAATCGTGACCTGCTTCGTCTCGCCGTTCCACTTCACATCTGCATCCAGCTGCTCGGTTACGAAGCGGACCGGTACCATGACCGTGCCGTTATCATTGTAAGGCTGCGTCCCGTATACCTCTCCCGCAGGTGCGGCAGCCAGACGGATATTCTTGCGCGTTACGTGCAGGTCATCCTTCAGCAGCTTGTAGAGCGCCGAATTCGGCTCGAGTGCGGCGAGCAGCTTGCCTGCCGTGATCCGGCTGGACGGCTCCCACTCGGTGACGCCATCCGATACGTCCACTTTGGATACGGACACCGGTTTGTTCAGGTTCCAGTTCTCCGAGGTGCTCGTCACCTTGATCCCCTGAATGGCACTGCTGCCGTTCTCAGGCAGGGTCAGGTTCCATTCGAAGGCCGACTTGCGCGGCAGGTAGTCCTTGTCGACCCACAGGTCCAGCTTGATCCAGTGCTTGTCGCTGAGGATCGGCTTCAGGGCTTCCCCGCCGCCTTCCGTCATGGAAGCTACCGTCTGGTCATACTGTGCGATCGCCTGCTGCAGGCTGGTCTTGATGTAAGTGTGGAGGAATTCTACAGCCAGCGTCTTGTTGTTCAGATACGGTTCGATTGCCGCTTTCATCTGCTCGCTGCCCGCCTCGTTCTGCTCTTCCAGGATCGTCTTCACGAATGGGGCATACAGGTCATACAGCGTGCCGATGAACTCCTTCAAGCCGGCATCGTCCGCCAGCACGTTCGTCAGGAAGCCCTTGATGAGCGTAACCAGCTCGGTGCCGTACACTTCGGCATGAACCTTCGTCAGGGATAAGCTCTCCCCATAGACCGTCTCGGTCACCTGTCCGGCCGTGATCTTGCTCGGATTCGGGAAGTTGTTCACGAAGAAGCCGCCCAGGCCCGGTGCCTCCTCAACCGCTTTCTTCGCAAGCTCCTCGATCTGCTTCTGCAGCTTCTCGGACAGCTCAACGCCGCCGGGTGCGCCCTGCGGGAAGGCAGCCGCGTTACTTTTGAACACGATCGGCTTCTTGGCTCCCTCGAGCCACAGTATGTAGTCCGTCTCGGAGACTTCCAGGTGGAATGGAATTTTGCCCTTGGAGTATTCCAGGTTCCCTTTGATGGAGGCATGCAGCGCGTCTTGAGTCTTCGCTTCGGTAATGTCGAGCTTCAGCTTGCTGAGCAGCTCGAATGCTTTCTTCTCTTCCGGCGTTTGGGTGGACGACGCGGAAGGCGTAAGCTCGAGAGCCACCGTCGAACGGCCTTCGCCCGACTTCACGGCGAACGAACCGTTAATCACCTTGTTCACATCGACATTCGAAACAGGCTGGCAGCCTGCAAGGACAAGCAGTGCACCGGCCATGACGGCACTGAGCTTCATGCTCCAATTTTTCCTTTTCATACAAACCTCCTGGAATCATAAGAATAAAAAGTAATGCATTTCTTTCATACCTGTTAGTACGCACAAAAATCCAAAACGTTGCACTTCTGGAACAAAAAAGTATACAAACTGTATCGAGAGGTACCTGTAGGGGGGTAGCGACGTGACTGCCGGCAACCACCGTTGGAATGGAAAGGACCTACTGAAGAAGCTAGTGGAGTGGCCCGGAGAGGCCGTCGTGTGGATGAAAGCCAAGCTGCATACCGAAGATTACGAGAAACACATGCTGCACACCTCCCGCCCGCTGGAGGTAGACGCCGCTTCTGTTGAGACCCTGCGCCGCCGGCTTCAAACCCCGGCAGCGGCCATCGGTGCCTCAGCGGGACCCGCAGACAGGACACTTGTAGAGCGGATCCGCAGGGAGACGGACCGGCTGAACCTCAATAACGTTACGCGTACGGAAGCCTACCGCCGGATGTACAGCCGTCATCCGGAGCTGCATTGGGCGCTGCTCGCCCATATGGTGTCGCGCAACGGCGGGTGGTGCATGACGGATCTGCAGGGCGAGCTGCTTCCCTACCTGCTCAGCGAAGAACAGCGGCGCAATGTATTCGCGTTCCTCGAACGCGCCAACGCCCTGATCTTCGGCGACGCTTATCCCCAGCTGCTGCTCTACGAGGAGAGCCTCCGGCAGCGCCGTCCGCTGTTTCACCTGCTGCCTCATCTCGGCGTGTCCCGGTTCATGCGCGGGGTCTGGGAGCAGTTCTGGCAGGAGCGCAGCCCCATTATGCTGACGATTGGACTGATCGTGAACGAACAGCATTATATCGAAGACCGCGTTGTCCGCCACCCCCATTTCCGTCGTACCGTACTGGACACACTATTCTTTCATACCCAGTCCGTCCTCCAGCTGAATCAGGTTGTCTTCCCCTACCAGGAAGGGCGTCTGATCCGACTCGGCGGCCTGATCCTGGAAGACTTCAGCAGCAGGAAGGAACGCATCGAGGTCGGCAAAAAGCTGTACGGCATCCTCTTCGGCCTGCCTTCCGTGCATCAGGGCATTCTCCGCTTCGCCTCCGGGAAGCCGCATACGGGCTCACGCGCCGACTTCTGGCCCCATCTGTTCTCCGCACGCCGGTTGAGCCCCCCGGTGCCGCGGGGGGAGCTCAAGGAACGCCTGGACGGCTGCCGCCTGCGTCCCGGGGCGCTGCCCTTGTACAGCCCGCCGCTGGAGGCTGCCTGGAACGATCAGCCCGTTGCCCCTCCGGAGCCCGGGGACTGGTTCCGGAGTCCCGAGGTGCTGGACTTCTTCCGGACGATCGAGCCGCCGGCCTCCTTCGAGATGACCCAGGCCTACGGTGCCGGGCTTGGACGAATCGAGCTGGCCGTGCTCGCTGGGGACCTGCTGGAGTGAGTGTGCCCGGGATAACGAACAGGTTCGGAGCGGCCTGCCCCACCTTTATAAAAGATTAAAACCACAGCCTCCTTTCGTATGGTACGATGGACAAAGACAAGGCATTTGCCGTAATTATCCAAATGAGCGAAACGTTAGGAGGAAGATGAAGTTGAAATTGAAGTGGAAACATACGAAAAAGCTGCTGCGCAGGCTCGGCGGCTGGATGATGGCCGGCGGACTCGCCGCTGCGATCTCACTGCCTTCGGCAGCTCTTGCGGAAGGTCCGAACGACCCGGCCCCGGTGCTGAACCCGGCCTCCCCGAACGGCAAGAAGGTGCTCTTCGACAACACGCACGGCCAGACGGCCGGCGCCGCCGATTGGGTGATCGACGGAGCCTTCTCCGATTTTGCCGGCGCGCTGGCGGGCAAGGGCTACTATGTGAAGGAGCTCCGGAAGTCCACTCCGATCGTACTCAGCGACCTGTCGGGCTACGACGTCGTCGTGCTCGGCGAAGCCAACATTCCTTACAAAACCTCCGAACAATCCGCACTGCTGCAATACGTGCAGGGCGGCGGCTCGCTTTTCTTCATTGCAGACCACTATAACGCCGACCGCAACAAGAACCGCTGGGATTCTTCGGAAGTGTTCAACGGTTACCGCCGCGGCGCCTGGACGAACCCGGCCAAGGGCATGAGCTCCGAGGAAGCCTCCTCGGCCGCCATGCAGGGCGTCGCCAGCTCCGACTGGCTCGCGTCGAACTTCGGCGTGCGGTTCCGCTATAACGCGATCGGCGATGTGACGGCGAACAGCATCGTCGCCCCTTCCCAGGCGTTCGGTATCACGAGCGGCGTCTCTACAGTGGCCATGCATGCCGGCTCCACCCTCGCGATTATCGACGGGAACAAAGCCAAGGGCATCGTGTACCTCCCCGCAACCACGGCGAAGTGGAGCAATGCTGTGGATCAGGGCGTCTATAACGGCGGCGGTAAAGCCGAAGGGCCTTATGCCGCTGTAGCCAAGGTAGGCGCCGGCAAGGCGGCCTTCATCGGCGACTCTTCGCCGGTGGAAGATGCTACGCCGAAGTACCTGCGGGAGGAGACCGGCACAGCCAAGAGAACATACGACGGGTTCAAGGAGCAGAACGACGGTACACTGCTCGTGAACATGGTGAACTGGCTGGCGGCCAAGGAGAGCTACACGGCGCTGAACCAGGTGCCGGGCCTGACCCTCGACCAGCCTACGGCCCTCTACAGCTGGGAACAGCCTTCCGCTTCCACGGAGCCTCAGGCCGAGCCTTGGGCCGCTCCGGCCGCAGGCTACAAGTGGTGGGATCCTGCGACGTTCAAGGCGGGCTCCTATGGGGCCGGTACGACCTCGGGCGGCGGCGGCAACACGACGAACCCGTACGGCTTCGTGCATCAGGCGCAGCTGCCGAACAATGCCGTGTTCCAGATCAAGATCGTCCTGAACGGCCTGACGCCGGGCAGCACGGTCTCCGGCTATGATCTCGGCATCTACACCAGCTCGGGCACCCAGGTGGCCAAGGTGCAGAACAGCAGCGGCACATGGCCGACGTCTTACGGCTACAGCTCCACCTTCTCGTTTACGGCCGATTCCAGCGGCCATGCCGAGAAAATCGTGAATGTGCAGATCAACCCGAACGTCTCGGGTGCGGCCAACCTGCGCCTGCGCCAGAACGGCTCGGCGAAATTCACCGAAGCGGTGACGATCGCCAACGTGCCTGCGGAGCCGCTGCCGTAAGGATCCGCCAGTAGAGGCGAATCGCTCCTAAGGTGCAGCACGGGATAAGAAAGGCGGCTGCCTCAGCCCATCAAGGGATGCGCCCCCGGCCGTGATTCGGCAGCAAAGCGCATGCCATGAGCCTGGGCCGGTCCATCCCCGCCCCGGAGGGCAGCACGGATCAAACCGGCGGTTGGGCGGCAGCTTCCAGTACAGGAATGAGCCTCCCCGGCCCGGAAGTATGCAAACAGCCCCGAACCGGCTCCTCTTTAAGAGGAGCCGGTTCGGGGCCTTTTGGTGTCTGCGTAAAGGGGGTCCTCTCAGCAGCATTGATCGATGCAGCGCTAGAGGGCCGCGTATCCGCCGAAGCCGGCGACCCGCTAGCTGCGCAGGAGGCCGCAGCCGCATTTCGCCTCGTGCCGCACAGTACGGCCCTTGACGCGGTTAGCCGTCAGCCGGTCTGCCCGGGCCGTCCGAGCCGGCGCTGCAGCGGCTTCGCCAGCTTCCGCAGCGGTCCCGGCATCCGGTCAAGGTCCTGCAGCGTCATTACGCGCGTCAGGAATAGGAGCAGGATGTAGGCCGCGCCGGTAACGGTGCAGATGATCACAGCCTGCAGGAAGCTGTCTGCCCGCAGGTGGCCCAGCGGGTTGACGGCGTCGCGGCAGAGCACATCCAGCACGATGCCGATGCCTGTCACCGCCGCCGTGGAGAAGACCAGGCCGGCCCACCGGCGCAGGCCGAACACCCGGTAGGCTACCGCCCCGCGCAGCACGCTGAGGTTAATCGCCGCCATGACGATGAAGCACAGCGCGGTAGCGGCGACAAGGCCGTAGATGCCGAAGAACGGCACCAGCGCGAAGGAAGCGGCAAGCTTGACGGCGATCCCGACGCCTACGCCGGCCATGAGCGGCTTCATCCGGCCCATGCCCATCAGCACGGCGCCGGAGGTCTGCATCACGATCTGGAAGATCGCGGTCACCGTCAGGGCCGCAATGACGCCGGGAGCGAACCTGTCGTCGATCAGCGTACCCGCCTCGTTCTCGAAGATGAAGAAGTTCAACGGCCTTGCGGCCAGCGCGATGACGAGAACGGCCGGCAGGCCGGTCAGTATCGACAGCTGAAGCACCTTGCCCGTCTGCTCGGCCACCTGCTTCAGGTCGTTCTGCGCATAGGCCGAGGAGATGATCGGCACGACCGATTGGCTGAGCGCCACGGCCAGAATGATCGGGATGCCGGCCAGCGACTGGGCCTGACCGGTCAGGATACCGAGCACACGGCCGGCGTCCTCTACGCCCATCGCTCCCTTAAGCAGCGGTGTCGCGAGCCACGAATCGATCAGGTACACCAATGTGACGGTGACCGAGAAGATGACGATCGGCACGGACAAGCGGAACAGCTGCTTGTAGATCGTGCCGGCGCCGAGCGCCGCAGCGGCCGCCTTCTGCTCCGGCGGGATGGTTCCCCGCTCCTGCTGGTCCTGCCGGCGGAGCTTACTGCCGTAGTACAGCATGACCGCGAGCGCGGCCACGCCGCCGATCACCCCGCCGAACGAGGCCCCGGCTACCGCGTAGACCAGACCGCGCTCCAGCAGCAGATAAGCCAGCGCGACCGAGGTCACCACGCGGAAGATCTGCTCGATGACCTGCGAGATCCCGTTCGGCGCCATCATGCGGCGGCCCTGGAAGTAGCCGCGCATGATGGCGATCACCGGGAACAGCAGCAGCGCCGGGGCGATCGCCCGGATCGCCAGGACCGCCTTCGGCTGCTCGCTGCTTGCCGCGAAGGACGGCGCCACGAACCAGAGGATCAGGGCCATGACGATGCCCGCCCCTACGGCAAACTGCAGCGACGCTTTGTAGATGCGGTCCGCTTCGGCGTACCGGCCAAGGGCGGTGCGCTCGGAGATCATTTTGCTGAGTGCGCTCGGAATGCCTGCGGTGGCCACGACGAGCAGCACGGAATAGAGGTTGAACGCGACCCCGTAAGGGGCCATCCCCGCCATGGTCAGCAGTGCCACGAGCGGGATGCGCTGAATCACGCCGAGCGCCCGGGCCACCAGCGCAGCCAGTGACAGGATCAGCGTTCCTTTGACTAGTGAATCTTTAGACGACACAAGGTTCCCTTCTTCCCCACGGACCGCTTACTTCGGAGCATTCAGATCCTATCGGATTAATTTTAGAAAACAAGCCACGCAATGAACAGGACGATCATGAGGCCCTGCAGCAGCACCTTCGTCACCAGGCCGGAGAAAAACCCGACCAGCGCGCCGACACCCGCCCGCACCGCCTGTCTCAGCTCCGTGCCGGTCACGAGCTCTCCGATGACCGCTCCGAGGAACGGCCCGATGAGCAGGCCCACTACCGGGATGAGAAACGGTCCGAGGATAAGGCCGATCGTGCTTCCGATGACCGAGGCCTTTTTACCGCCGAACTTCTTCACACCGAGCGCATTGACCGCATAATCGGCGACCATCAGGACCGCCACCAGCGTGGTCTGCACAATCCAGAACCACATCCCGAACGGTTCCCAGCCGATCATGAAGCCGTAGACGAAGAATGCGGCATAGATGGCCAGAGCTCCCGGGAGAATCGGGTATACGGCACCCGCCATCCCTACCGCGAACAGCAGTACAATAATGGTCCAAGCGGCAATCGTCATCTGCGTATCCCCCTTTTGCTATATCACCGGCATTCTAGTCCAGCACATACTCCCGGATGATCTTGGCCACACCGTGCTCCTCATTCGTAACGGTAACCCGGTCGGCCAGCTTCTTCACTTCCTCCTGGGCGTTGCCCATCGCGACGCCGAGGCCCGCTGCGCGGATCATGGCGACATCGTTCAGGCTGTCTCCCATGGCAATGACTTCCTTCATCGTAATCCCGAGCATGCCGCATACCTGCTCAAGCCCGCTGGCTTTGCTGATGCCCTTGGGGTTCAGCTCCATGTTAAACGGGTGCGAATTGGTGATCTCAAGCAGATCCCAGCTCTCGATCTCCTTGCGGATGGCGGCGAGGATTTCCGTATTTTCGACGTAGTAGCCGAACTTGAGCCATTCATTCTCTTCGATCTCCGCCTCCGTCGCCCAGCGGTCTTTGTTGTAGATATCGCCGACACAGTAGGCCCAGAACCACGTATCATACTGAACCGACAGCTCATGCAGCCGGCGCAGCAGCCCTCGGTCGAGCAGATGGCGCTCATGGAGCACGCCGGGCGCCTTCCAGACCTCGCTTCCGTTGACGGTGACGATCGGCGACTTCAGGCCAAGCTGCTCCACATAGGGGAGCGCGTTCTGAATGCCCCGTCCGGTGGAAAAAGCCACCGTCACCCCGCGGTCCGTCGCTTCGAGGATAGCGGCACGGTTCTCTGCGGAGATCGCTTTGTCGTCCGTCAGCAGCGTGCCGTCGAGATCAAGTGCTACGAGTTTATAGGATGACATGGGTTTCCTCCATACGGAGAAGTCCGGCAGCTGGCAGGTAAGGGATATCGGGAGAGGCTACCGGCAGGATGCCATCCCGTCCCCCTCTGCCTGCCCGGCGGACTTCATGTGGTTTTTGGTTGGTGCTGCAGGGTGGTGCCTGCTGGTATATTTCGGCATGCAAGGAAGGTGCTGCGCCGAACCGCCGACTCTGTCCGGCCAGGGCCCTTGCCGATGCGGCCTACTGGGCGTGCGCGAGCGAAGGGCTCGGCAGCTCCTCCATGTAGGTGCTGTGCCAGAGCGCGAACATATAGACGGTCCAGATGCGGCGGGCGTAATCGCCCTGGCCGCTGCGGTGCGCGGACAGCATGTTCCGTACGGTGTCCATGCGGATGTAATCCTCAATGCCGCTGCCTGCGATCTGCTCCATGATGACATTCCCCTGCGGGCCCTTCATCCAATCGCGCATCGGTACGGGGAACCCGAGCTTCGGCCGGTTCAGGATATTGTCCGGAATGATGCCCTCCATCGCCTTGCGGAACACATACTTCGTGGTGCCGCCGGCAATCCGGTGCTTCGCCGGGATGCGGCGGGACACTTCGTACAGCTCCACGTCGAGGAACGGCACCCGGAGCTCGATCGAGTGCGCCATCGTCATTTTGTCCGCCTTCATCAGAATGTCTCCCGGCATCCACAGGTTCATATCGATGTACTGCATCCGGGAGACCGGATCGAGGTGAGCGCTCTTGTCATAGAACTTCTTGGCGATCTCCACCGGATTCTTGTAGCTGCGCAGCATCTCTCGGTCGACGCGCACGAGCTCGGCCTTCATGTCCTCGCTGAAAATCTTCGCGTTGCCGAGGAATCGCTGCTCGAGCGGTGTCGTCCCCCTCAGCAGGTAGTTGCGTCCCTTGACGCCTTCCGGCAGCAGACGGGCCAGCGCGTTCAGCATCCGCTTCACCGGATAGGGCATCCGCTCAATCGGAGCCAGCGCGTTCGGCTCGTTGTAGATGCGGTAGCCGCCGAACAGCTCGTCCGCCCCCTCGCCGGAGAGGACGACCGTCACATGCTGGCGTGCCAGCTGTGCGACGTGGTAGAGCGCAATCGCCGACGGGTCGGCTACCGGCTCGTCCTGATGCCATACCGCCTTCGGCAGCGTCGCAAAGTAGTCCTCCTGCGTGATGACCTTCTCGTAGTGCTCGGTCCCGAGGGCCTGGGCCGTCTGCCGGGCGATGATCGTCTCGTTGTTCGCCCCTTCGAAGCCGACCGAGAAGGTGCGGATCGGTTCGATGCGCCGCATGTGGGCGGCAATCGCGGTGGAGTCGATCCCGCTGGAGAGGAAGCAGCCGCGCTCCACGTCACTCTGCATGTGGTGGACGACGGAGTCCTGCAGCTTCTCCCGGATCTGCTCGATGCAGGATTCCAGGGACTGCTCCTGCGGCTCCAGCATGGAGTCCCAATACTGGCGGATATTCATTTGGCCGTCTGCCGTCACCGTGATGCTGTGTCCCGGCGGCAGCTTAAAGATGCCCTCGAACATCGTCGTCGGCTCCGGCACATACTGGAACGTCAGATAGTTGAGGAGGCTCTCCGTGTGAATCGTGCGCTCCACGCCGGCGGCCAGGATGCTCTTGATCTCCGAGCCGAACAGGAACCGGCTGCCGTCCTTGCGGTAATAGAACGGCTTGATGCCGAAGTGGTCCCGTGCACCGAACAGACGCTGCTTGCGCTTGTCCCAGATCACGAAGCCGAACATCCCGCGGAGCTGCTTCACGCAGTCCTCGCCGTATTCTTCGTACATATGTACAATAACCTCGGTGTCGCTGTGCGTCTTGAACTGATGCCCTTTGGCCTGCAGCGTGTCGCGCAGGTATTTATAGTTATAGATCTCGCCGTTGAACGCGATCCATACCGTGTCGTCTTCATTGGCCAGCGGCTGGTGGCCTTCTTTCAGGTCGATGATGGACAGGCGGCGAAATCCCAGCCCGATGCGGCTCTCGCTCCAAAATCCGATATCGTCCGGTCCCCGGTGCTCAATACAATCGGTCATGCTCTTCAGCAGGGACGGGGACGGTACGCGGTCCTCAAAATACATCACGCCGGTGATCCCGCACATATGGTGTTCTTCCTCCTCAAGCTGCGGTGTCCGCAAGGCGGCGCGCCGTCAGCGCATACGTAATAGTCCGATACAACAGTATAGCATATTCGCAGCGTTTTCAGGAAATGGCGCCCTTTTGCATGGGAATGTCGTGATTTCCGAGTAGACAGCCTGCCGCCCGTTCGTTAGAATGGAGGCGCCCAAGGGCTCCCTATTGCAGGGCTGTCCCCATCTATCGTACGTGAAAAGGAGCGTGTTCTTCATGATCAAAGGACTTACACGGGCGGGACTCGGCCAGACCCCTCCCCTGCCGGAATTCGTCTCGCTTGCTTCCCGCTACGGGTTCGGTGCCGTCGATGCCGGCGGCTCGGAGCTCGAAGCGTGGATCGATGCCGCCGGAACCGAAGGGGTTCGGCAGGTGCTGAAGGAGCAGGACGTGATCATCGGCTCCATCGGCCTGTCTCCGGAATGGCGGCAGTCGGAGGAGGTGTTCCGCGCCGGTCTCCCCCGTCTCGTGAAGGACGCGGAAGCGGCCGCCAAGCTCGGAGTGACGCGCTGCTGCACCTATGTGCTGCCATCGACCGACTACCCGTCGGCACACTTCATGGCGGTGGCCACCCGCCGGATGCGGACCTGCGCCGAGATGCTGGGCGCTTACGGCATCCGCCTCGGCCTCGAGTTCGTCGGCCCGCATCATCTGCGTACCCGCTGGAAGCACCCTTTCATCTGGACGCCAGAGGAGACGCTCGACTGGATCGATGCCATCGGCTGCAGCAACGTCGGCCTGCTGTACGACGCCTATCATTGGTACACGACCGGCGGCACCATCGACGATATCCGGAAGCTGCGGGCGGACCAGATTGTGCACGTGCATATTAACGATGCCAAGGATGTGCCGGTCTCCGAAGTGCTCGATAATGACCGCGTGTACCCCGGCGAGGGCGTGATCGATCTGGCGGCCTTCCTGCAGGGACTGCAGGAGATTGGGTACCGGGGCGTTGTGGCGCAGGAGATCCTGACGCCGCAGCCGCCGGCCGAGCCGGCGGAGGAGCTGCTCGCGCGGTCGCGGGAAGGATTCGTGAAGGTTTGGAGATGCTCGTAGTACCCTTTTTGCGTTCCGTTGAGCTTCGCTCAAAGGTCACTTTCAAAAAGGGTATACGTCGCTGGGCAGTAGAAAACACAAAAGGAAAAGCCCCTTTCCTAATGATTTAGGAAAGGGGAGAATCAGAAGAAAAAAGCTTTTCGTCGAATCAGAAGCCCATAAGGCATCTGAGTTCCGTTAACCGCCGGGAAATCACGGGAAATACCCGAATAAGATACCCCTGTTCCGCTATTTCGTGAGCAGGTGGCAGGAAGAAAAGCAAGGCCGCCACGTACTCACCCTTTGGCTGTAAAAAGCTCCTTCCCATCGTACGGGAAGGAGCTTTTTTAGCGCTGTGAGCCTATACGCAGGCCTCTGTCAGGCCGTGCGGGCGGCGCCGCACTTCTGCCGCCACTTGCGGACGAGGACGCCGTGCGAGGGGGAGAAGAGCAGGGCCAGGATGAAGAGGACACCGGCCATGGTGATCATACAGCCTGCGATGGACGCGTCCAGCACCACGGAGACATAGTATCCCGAGACCGCGCTGAGGATGCCGATGCCCATGCTGTAGATGATCATGCGGCTGAGCACCTCGGTCAGCAGGTAAGCCGTCGCCGCGGGGACGACGAGCATACCTACGACGAGGATCGCGCCTACGCTTTCGAAGGAGGCTACCGTCGTTACCGAGACAAGGCCCATCAGCAGGTAGTGAAACAGCGCTACCGGAATGCCTACAGCGGCGGCCATGGCCGGATCGAACGCGCAGATTTTGAACTGCTTGTAGAAGAGGCTGATGAGCACCACGCTCAAAGTGAGCACGAGGCCCAGAGCCCAGACCGCCTTGGGACCGATATCCGTGCCGCCCACCTGCAGGGTCTCCCAGGGGACGGCGATGATCTCTCCGTAGAGCACGCAGTCCAGATCAAGGTCCACCTGCCGCGTATACAGCGAGACGAGCAGGACGCCCAGTGCGAACAGGGCCGTAAAGACAACGCCGATGGAGGCATCGGACTGGACGCCGCTCTGGTGAAACCACTGGATGAGGAACACGGTGACGAGCCCGATGACCGAAGCGCCCAGCATCATGAACAGGGAATCTCGCGAGCCGCTGAGCAGGAACGCGATGACGATACCCGGCAGGACGGAGTGCGAGATCGCGTCTCCGATCATCGCCATGCGGCGAAGCACGAGGAAGCAGCCAAGAATGCTGCAAGAGCAGGCGACCAGGCAGGCCGTCAGGATAATCCAGAAATCATTCATGAGCCTCTCTCCTCTCCTGCTGCCGAAGCCGTCTGCTGCACGCTGTGCAGCTGCGCTTGGGGCCTCAATTCCCGCACGATCTCCTTTTTTACCGCAGCCCGCTCGAGCAGCTTGGCCACAAGGCCTCGCCGGGGAGCGAACAGCACCGACACCACGAACAGCGCCGTCGCCGACAGCACACTGAGGGGGCCGGTCGGCAGATTATTGGCCGCTCCGCTGATCCAGGTGCCGAGGAAACCGCTCACCGCCCCGAAGGCGCCCGATAAGGCAACCATGACGCCAAGGCGCTCGGTCCAATAGCGGGCCGATACGGCCGGCGTAATCAGCAGCGCGGACATCAGCACGACGCCTACGGTCTGAATGCCGACGACCACCGCCACTACGATCAGGAACATCATGAACTGGTCGAGGAATGCGACGGGCAGTCCGATCCCTTTGGCAAAGCCCTGATCAAAGCTCAGCAGCTTGAACTCCTTGAAGAGCAGCGTGCAGACCAGCACGAGCAGCACGGCGACGATGGCCATCGTGACGACGTCCCTGTGCACCATGGAGGCCGCCTGCCCGAACAGGAACTTGTCGAGCCCGCTTTGATTGCCGCTGCCCCCATGCTGGATCTTCGTCAGCAGCACGATGCCGAGTCCGAAGAAGACCGAGAGGACGATGCCGAGGGCCGAATCCTGCTTGATCCGGGTATGGCGTGTGACATATCCGATGCCGAAGGTGGCGGCCAAGCCGGCGATCACCGCGCCGATCAGGAAGAAGAAGATCGACTTCGTGCCCGTCAGCATGAAGGCGATGCATACGCCCGGCAGGGCGGCGTGGGCCAGCGCATCCCCCAAAGGCTCTGCTTGCGGAGGTAAGCGAAGCTGCCGAGCACGCCGCTGCTGAGGCCGAGCAGCATGCTGCCCAGGAGAATCCACTGGGCGTTGGGATCGCGGAACATCTCGAAGAGCAGTGTCAGCATAGCCGTCACCTCGCCGAGACGATGACCGCGTCATCGTCCCTGTCCAGCAGCGCGAGACGTCCGCCGTACGTGCGCTGCAGATGCTCCTTGGTGAACCATTCGCCGACCGGACCAATGCCCATGAGCTCCACGTTCAGCAGCAGAATCCAGTCAAAGTATTCCTTGACCGTGGCCAGGTCGTGATGGACGACGAGAACGGTCTTGCCCTGCTTCTTGAGCTCATTGAGCAGTGTAATGATGGCTTTCTCCGTAGCCGCATCCACACCGACGAAGGGCTCATCCATAAAATACAGCCTGGCATCCTGCGCTAGTGCCCGTGCAAGGAAGATCCGCTGCTGCTGTCCGCCGGAGAGCTGCGAGATCTGCCGGCCCGCGAAGTCGGCCATCCCGACCTTCTCGAGGCAGTCCATCGCGAGTTCCCGCTCCTTCGCCCCGGGCCGCTTGAACCAGCCAAGATGGCCGTAGCGGCCCATCATGACCACGTCCAGGGCCGAGGTCGGAAAGTCCCAATCCACCGATTCGCGCTGGGGCACATAGCCGATGAGTTTTCTCTGCTCCGTGTACGGTCTGCCGTAGATCGAGACTTGGCCGGATGCTCGCGGGATCAGTCCCAGAACGGCTTTGATCAGGGTCGACTTGCCCGCTCCGTTCGGTCCTACGATTCCGATCAATTTGCCTTCGGGAATCTCGAATCCGATATCCCGCAGCACCGGTTTCTTCTGATAGGCTACCGTCAAGCCTTTAACCGACAATGGTGACAACGACGCTCCCATAACGCTTCACTCCTCTTCCTGCCGGGCTCCAGACGCCCGTATCTATATGTGTGCCGTCAACGTTACTTCAAAGCTTTGACGATCGTGTCGACATTATGCCGCACCATGCCTAAGTACGTACCCTCAGCCGTTCCTTCTTCGCCCATTGCGTCGGAGAACAGCTCTCCGCCGATCACAATGTCATGTCCCTGCTTCTTGGCCCCTTCAATCATCGCCTCGATGGATTTCTTGGGCACGCTGGATTCGACGAATACCGCTTTGATCTTGTTCTTCACAAGATAGTCCCTCAGATCGATGACGTCCTTGGAGCCCGGCTCCGATGCGGTCGATATGCCCTGCAGGCCCATGACCTTGATGCCGTAGGCATCCCCGAAATATCCGAAGGCATCGTGCGCCGTCACCAGAACCCGCTGCCCCTCGGGAATCGAAGCGATCTGCTCCTTGGCGTAGGCATCGAGCTCCTTCAGCTTGCCAAGATACGTTTCCGCACTCTTCTTGTAGTCCTCCGCATGCGCGGCGTCCAGCTTGACGAGTTCGTCCCTGACGGTCTCCGTCGCCGTCATCCAATGCTTGACATCGAACCAGATATGCGGGTCATGCGAGGCCGTGCCGTCATCCATGCTGCGCAGCTTCGATTCCGGAATGTTCTTCGAGACCGCCACCGTAGGCTTCGTTTTCTGCATGTTCTCGAAGATCTCGACCATCTTCCCTTCCAGGTGCAGCCCGTTATACAGAATAAGATCCGCCTGCTCCAGCTTCTTGACATCCCCCTGCGAGGCCTTATACAGATGGGGGTCGACCCCTGCTTTCATCAGCCCCGTCACTTCCACGTGATCTCCGCCGACCTCGCGCGCGATATCCGCAATCATGCCGATCGTCGCCGTTATTTTTAATTTCCCGGACACCCCGGCTTGTATCGGTTCATCCGATCCGCAGGCGGTAAGGCCTACGGCCAAACCAAGGAACAAAATCGTCATAATGAATCGTTTCCATGAGGACGGCATAGGTTTCTTCGGTTTCACGGCCTTCGCTCCAATCTTAGTCATAGTATTATTCCTCCATGTATATGGTGCCAAAAAGTTGTCTCAGTCCTTCTTTGTTGTACACGATAACGATTGTTGTACGGGACAATGATTATTGCCCGCCCGACTATATTTTTATTATATACAAATATGTTTCCCTTGTGCAACAATTATCTCAAAAAAAGAAAGCCTTCCGTCGAGGAAGGCTTCCGGACAAACGTTATGGAGTGGTGACCGGTGTTTTGGGCCCTTTGGGTTTGCCGTCCAGACCATAGTACTGGTCGTAGGCGTCAAAGATTTTGCGCGCGATGGGAGCGGCACCGTAGGAGCCGAAGCCCCCTTCGGGTACAACGACCGCCACGGCCAGCTTTGGATCCTCAATCGGAGCGAAGGCGATGAAGACGGCGTTGTCGATCTCCTTGCCGCCGGCCACGCGCTGGGTGGAGGTACCTGTTTTGCGGGCAAGCGTATATGGGAAGTCATCGAAGCCCTGCACGCCGACCTTAGCCATCCCTCTGATGACCGCGTCCCAATACGTTTTGGGGAATTCCGTCTTATCGAGGACAACCTTCTCGTTGAATTCCTTGATCAGCTGACCCTCATATGTCTCGATCCGGTCTACAAGCAGCGGCTTCAGCCGCTCCCCTTTCGTAGCCAGCGTTGTCGCATATTGAGCCAGCTGCAGCGTCGTATACTTCTCGTTCTGTCCCCAGGACGCGAAGACCATCCGCTGCTGGACGGATTCCTTCGTATTGGTCTCGAATTCGCTGAGTCCTGCGTACTCCCGGTGCAAACCGCTGCCCGTAGTCACACCCAGCCCGAATTTGGCCAGATAGTCTTTCCAAATCGTGACAGCCTCCGTGCCCTTCCTTCGGTGCAGCTCGTGGCCGATCATCGCCGACATGAAGGTGTTGGAAGAGTGCCAAATGGCATCTGTGGCATTAATCTTCCCCCAGGCCGCACCGTCGGAGTTAGACAGCTTTGCATTGTTGTCCTTCCCGTACGTGAAGACCCCGGTATCTTGATAGACCGTATTCGTAGTGAACAGCCCTTCATTCAGCCCGATCAGCACGGACAGCGGCTTAACGACCGAGCCCATGTATACGATGGACGTCGGGTGGTATTTGAGTTTGTCTTCGGGATAGTCCGGATAAGCCGTTGTGATCGTTCCATTGTTGATCTTCGACTGGATCTCGGCATACTTTTCACTCGAGATCGGTCCGGACCAGACCTTCGGGTCATAATCCGGCATGCTCGCCATCGTCACGACTTTGCCGGTCTTGACTTCAATGGCCACCGCATAGCCGGCTACCGCATTCGAGCCCTTGGCCGCATACCGGTTGGATCGCGCAGGCCCCTTTAACCATGCCAAATGGTCGGTTATCGCCTTCTCGGTAGCAAGCTGCACGTTCCGGTCGATGGTCAGGTACAGATTGTTCCCCTTGGTTGGAGCGGTAACATCCACCTTGCCGATGATCTTATGGGCGGCGTTCACGGGATATGTCTTGAAACCGTTCTTGCCCCGGAGCTCCTCCTGGTACATGTACTCGATCCCGTCGTAGCCAACATACTCTGTATCAAGGTATCCCTCGGTCTTCGTTTTGTCTTTGTAGAGATCCAGATTCAGGTTGGACGCACGAGCTTTGGAGAACTGCCGCATGTATCCAATAAGCTGGACAGCCGGCGTGTTCTCATAGTCGTACTGCCGGATGCTCTCCTCCATGATCTCCAGCCACTTCAGCTCATCCCGGTGCTCCATCAGATAAGCGATCTCTTCCTTGGAGAGGTCGGTCTTGAGCCGACGGGGAACGGAGTAATAACTCGGCGCGTCATTGGTTTTCTGCTTGTTGAGATCATAGCCGACGTCCATCTCGATAATGATTTCTTCAGCGGTAGGCTGCTTCTCACCTGAACGCCCGTACAAGGAGAAGATTCTTGCCAGCTCCTGTGCGAGAGCCACGACCTCATCCTTGGGCTGGTTCTGCTCGATCCGAAAATACAGCGACTGCGTGGATGTCGTATAAGCCAGCGGCACCTTCTGCCGGTCATAGATATTACCGCGGATGGGAGCGATCGGCGTGTTCGCTTTGTTGATCTCTTCTTTTTCCGCTTTCAGTTCTTTCCCCTCGACGAATTGGAGCATCGCAAGGCGCACGATCAGGACGGAGAACAGGAAGAAGGTAAAGAAGAAGAACAAATTGATACGTATGGTAAAATGGCGGCGTTTCGACGTTTCCTGTTTGGTCGGATCTTCCATCTCGATCGGCTTTTTCATCCTTACTGCGGCTCCTCTCCTGCAGGGACCTTCGGCGTGCCGTAAAGCCCTATGCGTTCATTGTAAGCATCAAAAATCTTCCTGGCAATAGGCGCCGCGCCGTAAGCCCCGTACCCGCCTTCGGGCACGACGACCGCCACAGCCAGCTTCGGCTTCTCCGCCGGGGCATAGGCGATGAATACGGCGTTCTCCAGGCTCTTGCCGGCCACCGACATCTGGGAGGTCCCCGTCTTCGCAGCGACGGTGTAATCCGCCTCGCTGCCTTCGAAGCCGGTCTTCGACACCTTGAGCATCCCCTGGTGAATGACGTTCCAATACGTGTCAGGGTACGTCTCCTGGCCCAGGACCTCCGGCTGGATTTCCTTGACCACCTGCTTGTTGTCGTACGTGACGATCCGGTCCACGAACAGCGGCTTCAGCCGCTTGCCCTTATTGGCCAGCATCGCCGTGTACTGGGCCAGCTGCAGGGCGGTATAGCGTCCCTGCTGGCCGAAGGAGGCCTGGACAAGCGCCGCCTGCGTACTGGCCTGCTTGACCGTATCGTAATAATAGATATCGCCCGGGCTCTCGCCTGGAAGATCGCTTCCGGTCCGGACGCCGAGACCGAACTTCTTCATGTATTGATCCCATACGTCGAGCGGGCTGCCTCCGCGGTTGTAAAGCCTCTCGCCGATCATCGCCGCCATGAAGGTATTCGACGACACCTCGATGGCCTTTGATGCATTGATCGGCCCATATGACTTGAAGCCCGAGTTGTTCACCCGGCTCTTATCTTTGCCGTACGTGTAGGTGCCCGTGTCATTGTACGTCTCATACGGAGCGAACAGCTTCTCGTTCAGTCCGAGCAGCACGGTAAGCGGTTTGATCGTGGAGCCGAGCGGCACCAGCGAAGGCGGATGCTTGCTGATCTCCTTCTCCGGCACATCCGCGCAGCGTTCCCGGATCGCCCCGTTCAGGTACCGGCAGCGGATCTCGTTCCACTCCCCGCCCGACACCCCGCCATGCCAGATATTCGGATCGTAATCCGGCATCGAGGCCATGGCCATGACTTTGCCCGTATCCACCTCCATGGCTACGGCATAGCCGGCCACCGCTTCCCGGCCCTGGCCCAGAACGGAGCCGCCTGAAGCTCTCTTCATTGCGGCCAGATGCTCTGTCACCGCATCCTCGGCCACCTGCTGCACCTCCCGGTCCATCGAGAGGATCAGGTTGTTGCCTTTGATCGGCGGTGTGAGCGTATAAGGACCGGTGATCTTCTGGGCGGCGTTGACCGGATAGGACTTGGTTCCGTTCTCTCCCCTGAGCTCTTCCTGATACAGGAACTCCAAGCCGTCATACCCGACGTATTCATCCCCAAGGTATTCGTCCTTTTTGTCCCGATAGGTGCTCAGGTAGGAGTTCTCCACATTCACCGCGGCGGAGAAGGGCCGAAGATACCCGATCAAATGCACGGCCAGGTTGCGTTCATCGTACACTCTGGCGCTTTCCTCTGTGACCTCAAGCCACTTCAGCTCGTCGCGGTGTTCCAGCAGATACGCGATCTCCTCGGCGGTCAAGTCCGACTTGATGCGCCGCGGCATGTAGGAATAGCCGTTAATCTTGGTTTCCTGCTTGTTGATGTCAAAGCCGACGTCCATCCGCTCCACGATCTCCGCTGCGGTCAGCGGCTTCAAGTTCTTGTTGCCGTAATTCGCGAAGATCTTCTCAAGCTCTCCCGCCAGCGCGATAATCTCGTCCATCCGCTCGGAGAGATCGCCCTCGGTAATGCGGAAAAAGAGCGACTGCGTCGACACCGTGTAAGCCAGCGGAGCCCCGTTGCGGTCGAAGATATTGCCGCGGATCGGGGCGATCGGCGTTGAGCTCTCGGTGAACTCCGTCTCCGCCTGCTTGAGCTCATCCCCCTGGACAAACTGCAGTGTCGCCAGCCGGACGACGAGGATCGAGAACATCACGAATACGATAAAAAACAGCACATTCACCCGCGCGCGACGTGAATCCCACGGACGCTTGCCCGGCTCCTTCGATCGGAATGATGTCATCATCTGCTCATAAACCTCTTGTTGGATAAATTTTTTAAAAAAATTATGAGTCCAGCAGCTCCCTCAGGGAACGGATACCCGTCCCGGAATGATACTCGTATCTCAGGATTTTGACGGCATCGATGCCCACCTGGTTCGGCGCCCAGACGTCGTTGATGTCATGGTCTCCCACATAGAGCACGTCGGAGGGGTGAAGTCCCGCCTCCTTCAAGGCCAGGGTGAAGATTGCCGGGTCCGGCTTCTCCAGTCCCGCCAGCGTCGAAACCACCACAGGGTCAAAAAAGTGCAGAATTCCTTTGCTCTCCAGTATGGCCGGCAGCGTCGGAGCGAAGTTCGAAATCACGCCCAGCCGCAGCCCGCGGGCCTGAAGCGATGCCAGCACCTCCTGCACATCGGCAAAGAGAGAATAATGCTCCGGCGAGGTAAACAGATCATAGAGCTCATGGCAGCAGGCGTGCACCTGCTCCGGGGTCCACTTCTGTTCTTCCACGCCCAGATGCTCGAGAATATAGCCATAAAGCCGGATCCAGAACTGCCGGTCGGTTTCCGGCGTGCACGCCTCGAAGGCCCCGACTTCTTTTCCGTAATAAAATAGACGAAAGGCCTCCGTAAAAAGTTCGCCGATCCGGGCTTCGTCCGGATGAAAATCACGCGCGGCGAGAAACCGCCCCATGATCACCTGAGCCGCCGGAATCGTCAGCAGCGTATCGCCCACGTCAAAGAAGACCGCTTTATACTCATCCAATCGTTTGCTTAGCGCCAACCGAACACACCTGACCTTTCCTTCTGCCGTGTTTCAGTGTACCACAAATCCGTGGCAGGTTAAAAAAGACCCGGAGGAGAGCCCCTCTGGGCTTCTTCCAGGCCTGACGCCACCCCGGTTCCCCGGTATGTCCCGCATCGGTTGTACTTCCTCACACTTCCTTGATATGCGTCTCCTGAAAATTCGGAGGATTAAACCAGTTGCCGCCCGAAGCGACCCAGGTGGAATCCAGCGGAACCCACTTTTGGTCCTCGGCAAGATAGACCTCGTTCCACGCATGCGGCCCGTACCCGCCTCTCCCGTCGTAGCCGAGACCGGTCACCACCTTCACATCCAGCCCGATGGACCTTGCCATCACCGCATACAGGCGGGAGAAGTCAATGCACACGCCCGCCTTGGTGGCAAAGGTCTCTTCCGGCGTCTGCTCCTTCCAGATCCGCTGCTCCTCGTAGAGCCGCACCTTCTCCCAGTCGTACTTCACCCGGGTGCCGACCCATTGGTAGAGAAGCTTCGCCTTCTCTTCGTCATTCCTGCCCTTCGCCGCAATTTCCTTGGCAGCGTCGGCAATATTGCCGGGGATATGGGCGTCCACCAATTCGTACTTGCGCTGAAGGATAGAGGCGAATTCCTCCTCGACCTGCCGGGTGAACACCGGAAGACGCTGTTCGATGAAGTCCCCGGTGACCGGACGGATCACTTCCGTCGCCCCTTTGCGGTACAGCTCCGACGCGCCGATATACGAGGTCAACGGCGTCTGAGGCAGCAGCGTCGTCAGAATGAAGAGCAGCGCAATCATGAGAAGGCTGCGGCCTGCTCCCGTGACGGCTCCGATCACTCCGCCGACGAGCGAGCTCAGGAAGGACGGGGCCGTGCGCTGCCTCCCCGGCGGCGCCGGCTCGGAGAGCCAGCTGTCCACGAACGGATCGATCAGCCGGTAGAGCAGCTGCTTGATGAGGCCGTAACCGATAACGAACAGGAGGGCAAAGCGCAGGAGCGAAAAATCCCGCAGCCCCGTCACGCCCGTATAGTACAGCTGCTCCCAGAAGCCCAGTTCCGCGGGTGGTATGGACAGAGTCCGGGAGGCCAGCCACAGCTGGACCTGCGGAGACGCCCATTCGGTCAGCTCCCAGGAGAGGAAGAGGCCAAGCAGTGTGGCCGCCCCTTCCGTGACCATGAGCGCAAGCCGTTTGGCCGAGGAAGTTGCCCCTCGGAGCAGCCCCTGCAGCACCGAGATTCCGAAGACCAGGGCGATCAGCACCGTGACCAGATTGAGCCCGCTCACATAACTCCACACGTTCATCCGTCTTCACCTCCGTACCTCTGAGTTCGGCCGCCGGCCGCTTCGTCCTACAATCCAGCCGAAAGTCAGGCTTATCCTGCCGCTCCCGTTTTGGCCTGCTCGATGAACCGCTTCAGCACATCATCCACCTTGAGGGTGAACGTCTGATTCATGAAGGTCACCTGCACGTCGCTCGCCCCCGGCTTGCCGTCGATCCGGACGCTCTTGGTCTTGACGGTAAAGGTGCCGTCCGGGTTCTGCGTATACTTCGCTTCCTTCGCTTCCTCGGTGACTGTCTTTAGGGCCTGGTTCTTCACATCGGCCGCTACCTTGGTGCCGAGAGCGGATCCGTACTCCAGCAGCTGGTCCTTATAGCTTGCTCCATAGAAATAGACGGCCGCCACAATGGCCAGAATAATGACCCACTTGATGACGGTTTTTACCAGTTTGATCACTAGAAACAGTATGACCAATGCGCCTGCAATGACATACCAGCGCTGCGCCATGAACTCCGTTAAGAACTCCACGTTCGACTCTCTCCCTTTTCCGCTTACACTTTTAGCCTGCTGCACTTCCCTGTCCTGCTTCCACGCTTTCTCATCATACAACAGCCGCCGGGGACTCTTCATTACTTTTTTTTGGAAAAGATCAGGGGCACTCCGCACCGACTTCCCTAAGTAAAACGCGTGGAAGCGCGTACGGTTTCAGCCAGGACAAATCCTTGTACTAACGGCCTCTCCCTCTACGTAAGATGGAGAAGGACTCCTAAAGGACAACCAATGATTGTGAGGTGATTCAGGTGAAAACGGCCGTATGGCTCTATTTGTTCATGTTCGTCGCATTCTTCGATCTCCACGCCCAATATCCGATCCTCTCCCCGTTCGCCATCTCGCTCGGCGCGGCACCGTCCTTTATCGGGCTGATCCTCGGCGTCTACTCGATCACCCATATTCCGGGCAATCTCTTGGCCGGATACGGGGTCGACAAATACGGCAGCAAGCCCTTCATCGTCTTCAGCCTCCTGATTGCCGGCCTGGTGCTGCTCGCCCAATCGAAGGTCAGCGACCCTTGGGATCTGCTCTACATCCGCTCCATCAGCGGCTTCGTGCTCGCGTTTCTCTCGCCCGCATGCCTTTCGCTTCTGGCCAAGCTCGCCTCGGATCAGGTGCAGCAGGGCAAGCTCATGGCCGGCAACGGCATGGTTCACACCATAGCGTCGGTGCTTAGTCCGGCGGCCGGCGCTTACCTTGTCGCCCAGTTCGGCTTCGAGCGCTCCTTCACCTTCCTCGGCTGGGGACTCATTGTCACCGGACTGCTTGCCTGGTTCGGCGTGAAGGAGAGCCGGTACAAGAAGGCGGCGGCCGAGCTGTTCGCTTCCCCAGCCTCCGGGAGCGGGGACGCGGCCCTGCCAGGTCCAGCAAGCGGACGGGGCTCGTCCATCCCCTGGCTGTTCTTCAGCGTGCCCTTGTCGATCTCCTGCTCCCAGGGCATTCTCTTCTTCGAGCTGCCGCTCATGAAGGAGACGCACGGCTCCATCCTCACCTCCGGCGTCTTCTTCTCGCTGGTCAGCCTCGGGGCGCTCGTGACGCTGAGCATGCTGTTCCTCAGCCGGATCGCCCCGCTGATCCGGGTTTCTTACGGCGCTCTCGCGCTCGCGATCATTTTCTTCGGGATGTCCGTGAAGTGGCCCCTGCCGATGTATGCGTCCCTGATCCTGATCGGCATGGCCAAAGGGGTGATCTTCCCGGCCATCGCCTCCCTGCTGGCGGCATCCACGACCTCCCAACGGTACGGCCGTGTGTTCTCCCTGCTCTCCATCTCCTACTCGATCGGCGCCTTCATCGGTCCCATGCTGGCCGGTCATCTGCGCACGCACGTCTCCTCGTACTTCCTGGCCTTCTTATGCCTGATGGTGGCCCTGTCCCTGCTCCCCCTGCGTGCCACGCGGACGCCTGTACAGGCCTAGAATCAGCCGACCATGTATCAGAAGGCACGGGGCAAAAAGACGAATCGGCTGGAACCCGCTTTGAGGTGAACCCCGATCCTCCGAGGACGAACAAGAAAGCCCCTTTCTATGGTCCAAGGCAGGCGCATAATAAGGTCAATTTATACAAGCAGCGAGGCCGTCCCATTCAGGACGGCTTTCTTTGCTATTCTCAACCCTGGATAAATTGGTACGTATTCCCTATTTATGTAGGACCAAGGCCGTTTTGGCCTCCTATTCTGCAACCTTTAAATATGAACCTGCGTTAGGTAACCGAGGTGTTTCGTACTGGACGAGCTTGGGTAATACCCCTAAGACTGCCTCATTAACGCAGGGCAAAAATGGCAGGACGGACATAAACTAGCGTGTCCAGTCGAAGTCATCTAAAAGAAGATTATGGAAAAGAAGGAGGTGAAAAAGCATTTGTCCAGGAAATTTGTTCATCGTTCCACAGATTCTTCTTCATTATTTGTAAACCAGAATAGGAGTGAAACCCGAATGAAGCCTGCTGTTCTTCAGAAGACAGCGCAAGTCACTGTTCTCATGCTGATCATCTCCGTACTGCTCCCGGTGCTCGCTTTCGGGGCGGGATTCAGCAGCGGCACGAGCTATAAGAAAGGCACGGTCACCGGCCAAGTCTACCTCGATGTTTATAACAGCGTCTATCCGAGCGTCTATGCTTACTCGCCGGAAGGTACTCTGTTGGATGTCGCCGACGTTACATACAGCAGCAAAGACGTTAACGGCGCTGTATACTTCAAGTTCACTTCGGATGTGGGAACCTACAACTACGTGAAATTGAAGTTTAACGACCCCAACAATGTAAACAGCTCGGTATACCAGACTGTCTACCGCTCTAAAAACAGTCCTGGTGGCGGCGGTTGGGCCGGCGGCGGCAGCACTTCCGGTGCCGGTGAGATCTCCGCGAACTCCGACGGTTCCGTGAACGCAGACCAGCTCATCAGCTCGCTGAACCAGTACAACACGGTAACGATCAACATTACAGGCGACTTTGCACTGATCCCTGCCAAGGCACTTGTGGGCTTCACTTCCGGCGGTAAAGTCATCATTGTCAAGAGCACGAACGGCTCCTATGTGCTGCCGATCAGCGTTCTGAACGTGAAGGACCTGGCTTCCCAGCTGTCCGCAACGACGGACGATGTGAACGTGAAGGTAACGGTTGCCAAGGCTAGCCAGGCGATCGCGGACAGCGTGGCATCTTCGGCCAAAGCCCTGGGCGGTGAAGTCGTTGCTGGAGCAGTAGACTTCAACCTGACGGCTGTAGGCAAGAACAATGCTTCCGTTGCCGTGAACCTCGGCAGCAATTATGTATCCCGCTACCTGCCTCTGCCTGCTTCCGTTGATGCGGATTCGGCAACAGGCGTACTGATCGACACGACGACGAACAAGCTGTCCTTCGTTCCTACGGTATTCAGCTCCACGTATGCCGACCTGAAGCGCAACGGCAACAGCGTATACGCTGTGATCAAGCTCGACAAGAGCTTCGGTGACGTAAGCGGCCACTGGGCACAGAACAACATCGAACTGCTGGCGAACAAGCTGGTTGTCGATGGCGTAACCGATACGGCGTTCGAACCGGAGCGCAGCATCACGCGCGCTGAGTTCGCAGCTCTTGTCGTTCGTTCCCTGGGTCTTACACCGATGACCGGCAGCTCTTCCTTCAGCGATGTGGAATCCTCCGACTGGTTCTCCAGCACGGTGAACTCCGCAGTATACGCTAAGATCATCGACGGCTACGAAGACGGCACGTTCCGTCCGAACGCTACGATCAACCGCGAAGAACTCGCAGCCATGGTTGTGCGCGCGCTGGACTACGCAGGTGCCAAGCCTGAAGTAACCGCGTCCGAGCAATCTTCCCTGCTGGCGAAATTCTCCGACTCCGATGAGATCGTATGGGCGGAAGAAGAAGTAGCGACAGCCATCAAATCCGGTATCGTCGACGGCCTGACCGACGACACGCTGGGTGCCCGTGACACGGCTACCCGTGCACAGGCGGCAACGATGCTGAAGCGTCTTCTGACGACAGCGAAATTCATCAACTAATCCGCAAGGCCGGCGTCAAACCGGCACTGCGCAAGAAAAAGACCTGACACCCGTGTCAGGTCTTTTTCTTATTGCCACACAGAAGATAAAGCGCTTCCCATCGTTCGACATTTCCTGGGAAATGCGGTGCTTCGCGCAGTGGGCGCAGGCCTGAAATGGGGTTATACTACATATACAAGCTACCTTGCAGCGTAAAGGGGGATCTTTCATGTCCATCGCACTCATTGTGGAAGGAAAGAATGACAAAAGCAGGCTCCGCCGTCTGCTGACCGACGACATTCTGATTCTCTGCACCTACGGCTCGCTGAACACCACACGGCTGGAAGATCTCAAGAAGAAGGTCGGCGAGCGGGAAGTGTTTCTTTTTACCGACAACGATTCCTCCGGCAAAAAGATCCGAGGTATTCTCCGGGATACCTTTCCGGATGCGGAGCAGATCTACACGCGCCGCGGCTACGCCGGTGTGGAAGGCACGCCCGATGAGTACCTGATTCAGCAGCTCGAAAAGGCCGGCCTGGAAGAATACATCGTGTATCCTCCCCTTCTGCCGACCTTCGAAAAGTTCTAAGGAATAAATTTCATCAGATAAATGACCAAGGTGACGGTAAATATGCTGAAGATCGTGGAGGAAAACACGACCTGGGACGAGAATTCAGGCTCATTGTCGTACTCTACGGCAATCAGCACCGAACTTAGGGAGGTGGGTACCGCACAGGAAAGCACCAGCGCCTGCGCCATGACTCCCTCAATCCCGAGCAGCAGCACTACGGCAAAACCTACAGCCGGCCCGATACAGAGACGCAGCAGATTCGACAGCATGACATCGGAGAAATTCAGCTGCCATTTCATACTCCCGAGCTGTACACCAAGGGTAACCAGAGCAGTGGCGATAAAGGCGTCCGATACATAATTGATCGGCGCATAGATCGGCCCCGGCACCGGGATGTCGAAGCCTTTCATGAAGAAAGCCACCGGGATAATATAGATGACGGGCAGCGTTAAGATCGTACGCAGCGTATCCTTCATATCGTTCTTCTTGGATGCATTGACCGAATAGATGCCGTATGTATTCGGCAGGAGACTCTGCATCATCATGATGATAATCTGGATCGATAGCGTGAACGCATCGCCTACGAACACCAGCTGATTCAGCGGAATCGCATAATTGGCGCTGTTGTAAAAGATGACGCTGTTACGCATCGCCGGCACCATGCCGCCCTGATAGCGGCGGACCCGGATCACAAGCTCCACCAGCAGGTACATCGCAGCGAAATAAACGAAGAAGAACAGGAGCGTCTGCCCCAGCAGATTCAGCGACAGCTGGGATTCATAGAGCATTTTGAACACCAATGCCGGCGAAAACAAATAGAAATTCAGCTTCGAGAGCGTCTTGATGTCGAGCTTGAACGCCCGGTACAGCACAACGCCCACGACAATCATGATCGTCAGCGGGATGACGTTGTTCAGCAGAATATGGACAAGATAAGTCATAAGCGGGCCTCCAGGTTCCAGGGTTCTTCTTGCTGCATGCGGGTGCCCCGCCGGATCCCGGAAGGTTTAATCTTTGGAGATTTGGATGAGATCCTTGGCTACCTGCTCGATGTCAAGATCCTCGGCATCCCCCTTGTAATACGTACGGATCTGTCCCTTGGCGTCCACCAGGAGCCACAGGTTCGAGTGGGTGAAGCTTCCGTCTTTCGGGTTCTTCACGACCAGCACCTCATACTGCTTCGCCAGGTCGATCACATATTTTTCATCCCCGCGGAGGAAATACCAGCCTGAATAGTCGGCTTGGAACCGGTCCCCAAACTCCTTCAAGCGTTCCCTCGTATCGTTGGTCGGATCGAAGGAGATCGACATGAGTGCCGTTTTGGTACCGAACACCCCTTTCTCCTTCAGCACATTCTGCACCTTCGAGAGATTGTACGTCGTGGGCGGACAGACATCCGGGCAGGTGGAAAAGAAGAAATACACCAATCTGGCCTTGCCCTGCGTCCCGGAGAGCGTAACCTCCTGCCCGTCCACATTCTCCAGCTTGAAATCGGCGGCCGGTTTAATGACATCGATCTGCTTCTGATTCCCCTGCCACAGCATATAGCCCAGGGTCCCGATCAGCCCGAGCAGCAGGATGATGATGACGATTCGAAATGCGCTGCTTTGCATCTGTTTGTTACTCCCCTTCTTCAAAAAATAAATCCCAGGGACTAGGCCTTGGGATTATGACTCTATATGAAACTGAGGCACGGTCTCCTCTCCTCAGCCGAGAGGGCCATTCGTCGTACAGACGATCATGATGATGAACAGGAGCATGAGATAGTTGACGGAGTAGATGAACATCTTCTTCGCCCACAGTACTTCTTCTTCTCCCTGTACTTTGTACCCCTTCAGGCACAGGAAAGCCCAGTACAAACCCATGGCCGCCGCGGCAAAGAAATAATACACATTGACATATTCATAAACATACAGCAGCATCGACACCGGAACGAGCAGGACGATGTAGCGGATCATGCTCATCTTCGTGACGTAGGTGCCCCGGACGACCGGCAGCAGCGGAAACCCGGCGGCGCGGTACTCTTCCATACGGCGGATGCCCAGCGCCCAGAAGTGCGGGGGCTGCCACAGGAACATGATGCCGAACAGGATCCACGCCCCTGCGTCGAGCTCCGGCGTTACCGCACAGTAACCGATCATCGGAGGCACCGCACCGGAGAAGCTGCCCATGAAGGTGCTCCATACGGAAGTACGCTTGAACCAGGCGGTATAAATCCACACGTAGAGGAACAATCCGATCAATCCGAGCAGCGCCGATATCGGGTTGGCTCCGAACCACAAGGTGGCCAGTCCCAGCACGCCCAGGATAAATCCATACCAGAGCACGGTTTGCGGAGAGATGGTGCCCGTCACCAGCGCCCGCTTCTGCGTCCGCTCCATCTTGTTGTCCATGTCGCGGTCCAAATAGTTATTAAGCACGCACCCGGAAGCCATAACGAGCACGGTTCCGAGCAGCGCGAATATCATCGTCACCCAATCGATCTTCCAAGCCGACGCCACCCAGAATCCGCCGAACGCGGTCATCGAGTTGGAGAACAAAATTCCCGGCTTCGCAAGCTGTACGAAGTCCCTCCAGCCGGCCGAAGTGCCTGCCGCCGGGTCCGATGCAGCGGCCGCCGTCTCGATCCCCAGATCGAGGCTAGCTTGATCCTTCAATTCGTGTTACCTCCTTGTGTGAAGCTTCTATCATCAGACAGGTATGTCGGAATCGTTCAGCCTTAGTACTCTTTTCATGCACATCCCCTTAATAATATCAACCGGGGCAACGTTTGACAACAAAGGAGGGGGGCTGTTCAAAATATTGTCGATATGTCGGGATTCTTATCCGAAGGGCACACAGAGCCTCTATTTTTCCAAGAGGTGCATCCAGGTTCTTTGAAAATGCAACAAAACCGCCCGGCTGCCCGGACGGTCTCTCTCGCATGACAATTCATTTGTTCTCGGTTGGGAGCCGGAATAAGGCACGAATCCGCGTCACTTCGGCACCCGCAGGGGCTCGAGCCCGAAGACGGCGCGGCGGAGAAATCCCCAGGCGCAGTCAAGCACCTCCTGCATCTCGTACACCCGCCGCCCGAGCACTTGTACAGCAAGACCGTGCTTATAGGTAAGTGAGCTGCCGAAGTACAGCCCGGGCACACCGGAGAACTTCTCCTCCAGAAGGAGGCGCAGTTCTTCGGCATGGTCGGCAGCCAGACGGTCCGAGAACAAATACAGGCTCCCGAGGTGCGTGTGCCCATCCCACCGGGAGACCGACACCGGAGCCGCCCCCCGCGGCTCCACCCGCATCCGTCCGCTGAACACCAGCTCCCCGCCGTAATGCACTCTCATCCGGCTGGCATACCGTTCATACTGGAAAGACTCGCCCCGGTGCAGACGGCCGGGACAGACGATCTCACTCAGGAACAGCGCAGAGCCCGGCTCCATCCTGACGCTGGTCTCGGCATCGAAGGCGGCCTCGGCATAGAGCATCAGAGGCTCCGGCATGTACTCGACATAGCTGCCGGCTTCGAGCGTGAGCCGCTGGACCTGGGCGCTTGGCCGCCAAGCTTCATCCGGCGCCGTGCGGGAAGGGTGCACCTTCGTATAGGACTGGTTGGTAATGTAGGCGCGGGTTCCCTCCGCAAAACGCCACTGCAGCTCGTAGGTATCCCCTGCCATGATCCCCGGCGAAGCATCCATGACGTATACCCCCAGCAGGTCATCGGGGAAAGGGAAGGTCTTGGCGATCTTCAGCGGATACGACTGGGCATGGGAGAGCAGCTGCGTGGCTCCGCCCGCACGCGAGAGCGCGGCGTCGACGGAGCCTGTGACCTTAGGCATGACTGTATTCGTGTTCCACCCAGTTTACGATGTCATCCAGTCCCTGGCCATCGAACAGGTTGGAGAATACGAACGGCTTGCTGCCCCTCATCTTCACCGTATCTTCTTCCATCACCTTCAAGGAAGCGCCGACGTGCGGAGCCAGATCGATCTTGTTGATGATGAGCATGTCGGAGCGCATGATGCCCGGACCGCCCTTCCGGGGAATCTTCTCCCCCTGCGCCACATCGATAATATAGATGAAGCGGTCCACGAGCTCGGGGCTGAACGCTGCCGCGAGGTTGTCGCCGCCGCTCTCGATGAAGATGATGTCGAGGCTGCTGAAGCGTCCCTCGAGCTCTTCGATCGCTTCAAAATTCATCGAAGCGTCTTCGCGGATGGCCGTATGCGGGCAGCCGCCCGTCTCCACGCCGATAATCCGGTCCGCCGGAAGCGCTTCGGAGCGGATCAGGATGTTGGCGTCTTCCTTCGTGTAGATATCGTTCGTGATGACCGCGATGCTGTATTTGCCGTTCAGCTTGCGGGCGAGACGCTCCACCAGAGCCGTCTTCCCGGAGCCGACCGGTCCGCCGATCCCGATGCGCATCGGGCGCTCCAGCCGGCGACCTTCCGGCTTTTCCCAACCGTGGTGGTGATGATTGCTGCCTTGGCACATAGTGAAGTCCTCCTTAGGATCCCTATTTATAATTTAGTAAGTAATTAAATCAAGATGAATTCCAACCCATCGTCAGGACATGAACAGCCGCGAATACAGCCCCTCATGCCGCATCATCGCAATCTCCGCTTGGGGATTGCTCGCATAGCCGTCCTCGAGCGGATCGAGCTCCGCCGCCCCCTTCCAGGCGGCGGAGATGGAAGGAAGCAGTGAGGCCAGCAGCCGCTGCCCTTCCGTCTGCCCCAGCGACATCAGCCTCAGGCCGCTGTTGATGCAGGTCATCGTGCAGGTGTACGAGGTACCCTTCGGCCGCCTGCGCCAGCGGTACGCCCAGCCCATAGGAGAGCCAGCCGTGAATTGAGCGGGTGCGTGCCGATGCATTCCCTCCGCGCCAGCGCGCCGGCCAAGGGTTCCCAGCCGAGGTCCGGGTATACTGACCTCGCGAGCTGATACAGCCTCCGGCCCATCTTGGCCACTCCTTCGCGTGTCTCGCTCGCCGAACGCTGCACATGCTGCGTGCAGTCCACCTGCCACAGGTCCTCCCAGCGCTGCTCGGGGACATACCGGTAGACGGCCTTAACCGCCAACGCATCGACCGGAGCCCAGCTGTGGACCAGCATCGCTTCAATATACTCCCGAAGCTGCTCCGGCCGCTCGAGCCGCTCTTCCTGCACGAGCGTCTCTAGTCCGAACGAGTGCGAGAAGCCGCCGATGGGCAGCGCCGAATCCAGAAGCTGCGTATAGGCCAGCCAGGAGAAGCCTTCGTGATGCCCCATGCCTCCGCCTCCTCTGTCTTCTTCATGATCTTCTTCCATTAGAATAAAAAGTACCGCTGTGCCATCGGCAGCACGTCGGCTGGCTCGCAGGTAACCGGCTTCCCGTCCACCTTCACTTCATAGGTTTCGGGGTTCACCTCGATCGACGGGGTTTCGCCGTTATGGATCATATTCTTCTTCGTGACGCTCCGGCAGCCCTTCACCGGCTCGATCCGCTTCTGCAGGCCTAGCTCGAGGTGAACTCCCTTGTCGTAAGCCGCCTGCGACACGAAGGTAATGCAGTGGTTCAGCGCGCGGCCGAAGGCGCCGAACATCGGGCGGCCGAAGACCGGCTGCGGCGTGGGGATGGAGGCGTTCGGATCGCCCATCTGGGCGAACGCGATGATCCCTCCCTTGAGCACCATGTCGGGCTTGACGCCAAAGAAGGCAGGGGTCCATACGACGAGGTCCGCCAGCTTGCCGACCTCGACGGATCCCACCAAGTGGGCCACGCCATGGGTGATCGCCGGGTTGATCGTATATTTGGCCACATACCGTTTGATCCGGTAGTTGTCGTTGTCCGGGTGTGCCGCTTCCGGGCTCTCGTCCGGAGCCGGCAGATAACCGCGCTGCTTCTTCATCTTGTCCGCCGTCTGCCACGTCCTCGTGATCACTTCACCGACCCGGCCCATCGCCTGGGAGTCCGAAGAGATCATGGAGAACACGCCCAGATCGTGCAGGATGTCCTCCGCAGCGATCGTCTCCGGACGGATCCGCGAATCCGCAAAGGCGACGTCCTCGGGAATCCGGCTGTCGAGATGATGACAGACCATCAGCATGTCGAGATGTTCTTCTACGGTATTGACCGTATAGGGACGCGTCGGATTCGTCGAGGAAGGAAGCACATTGAGCTCCGAGGCGATCCGGATAATGTCCGGCGCATGCCCGCCTCCGGCCCCCTCCGTATGATATGTATGAATCGTCCGGCCGCCGATCGCCCGGATCGTATCTTCCACGAAGCCGGATTCGTTCAGCGTGTCCGTATGGATGGCCACCTGCACGTCGTACTTGTCAGCAACCGCGAGGCAGGTATCGATCGCAGCGGGCGTCGTCCCCCAGTCTTCGTGAAGCTTCAGGCCGATCGCCCCCGCTTCCACCTGCTCCTCAAGCGGGCCCGGGAACGCGGCATTCCCCTTGCCGGTGAAGCCGAGATTCATCGGGAACGCTTCGGCCGCCTCCAGCATGCGCCGCATGTGCCAGGCTCCCGGCGTGCAGGTCGTCGCGCTGGTACCGGCCGCCGGCCCCGTACCGCCGCCGATCATCGTGGTCACTCCCGAGGACAGCGCCGTCTCGATCTGCTGCGGACATATATAATGGATATGCGAGTCGATCCCGCCGGCCGTAATGATCTTGCCTTCCCCGGCAATGACTTCGGTTGAAGCGCCGACCACCATATTCGGGTCCACGCCGTCCATAATATCGGGATTGCCCGCCTTGCCGATCCCGACGATCACCCCGTCCTTGATCCCGATGTCCGCCTTGATAATTCCACTATGGTCAATAATGACCGCGTTGGTAATCAGGGTGTCGATCACACCTTGATCCCGGGTATGCCGGCTGGATTGGCCCATCCCGTCGCGAATGACCTTGCCTCCGCCGAATTTGCACTCATCCCCGTAGACGGTGCGGTCTTCCTCGATCTCCGCCCACAGCTCGGTATCGGCAAGACGGACAGCGTCTCCCGTCGTCGGCCCGAAAGTAAGGGCATAGGCCTTGCGGTCCATGTGTGCCACCTACATGCCCTCCTCCCATTCCGTCAGCCGGATGCGGACCGGCTCACTGAGCTGCCCCCGGCGCACCTTGCCTTTGGAGAGGTTGTTGAGTCCGTAGGACAGCCGGTCGCCCCCAAGCTCCACCAGCTTCACCGGCTTCTCCTCGCCCGGCTCGAAGCGGACGGCCGTTCCCGCCGGAATGTCGAGGCGCATGCCGAACGCCTCCGAACGGTCGAACTGCAGGGCCCGATTCGTTTCAAATAAATGGTAATGTGAACCTACCTGAACCGGACGGTCCCCCGTATTCACAATAACGAGATCCGACTTCTCCTTGCCTGCGTTCAATTCAATGCTCCCTGCTCTTACCCGGTATTCTCCTGGAATCATAGTGCCCGCTCCCTCCTGTGCCGGTAGTCCCGGAATCGTATTAATGTTATCTAAAGTGACATATACATTATTCTACAGCCGTGCCGCTGCCTGCCGCCGCTGCAGCACGGATCGGCTGATGCACGGTCACAAGCTTCGTCCCGTCGGGAAACGTCGCTTCCACCTGCACTTCATGAATCATCTCCGGCACGCCTTCCATCACCTGCTCGGCAGTAAGCACCGTCGTACCGAACTGCATCAGCTCCGCCACCGTCCGGCCGTCGCGGGCCCCTTCCATAATCTCCGAAGTGATCAGAGCCACGCTCTCCGGGTAGTTCAGCTTCACACCCCGCGCCAGCCGGCGGCGGGCGAGATCGGCAGCCACCGTGATCAACAGCTTCTCCTTCTCCCTCTCTGTCAGGTACATGTCAGACCTCCGCCTCTTCGTTTTCTTCCGTGGGTTTTCCATCTCAAACACGAATATTCACGTTTCAATAACCCTATTATATTCGCGATTCTCAACGCTGTAAACCTTTTATGTAATTTTTTATTACACGAAAAAATGAATAAAATCCGTTTTTATCCCGTATTCTGGTAATCCACCCCGTTCATATTTCAATAAGAACAACAAAATTCCGCATTTCACGAATCACAAACAATTTGTGTCAACTATATTGACACATAGGTTTCATTCGCCTATAGTAGGGCATGTGAAAAGCAGGGCTTCCTAAGTTTTCCACATCACGGCATGCGACTTCACATGGAGACACCAAACAATATGGGGGAGTGGAATCGATGAAACCTAGAAAAAGAGGACTCACCGCACTACTGGCCGTCAGCTTGTCGCTCTCGGCCATGCTGGCCGGCTGCGCCACCAAGCCTGCCGCCACCACCGGTTCCGGCACGGCTGCCGAAACCAGGACGGACGCGGCTGCCGCAGGCGGAGACACCGTACCCGTCGGCGTGCTTCACTCCCTGACCGGAACGATGTCCATCAGTGAGGTATCCGTGCGTGACGCCACACTCATGGCGATCGAGGAAATCAACAAGGCGGGCGGCGTGCTCGGCAAGCAGCTCAAGCCCATCGTCGAGGACGGCGCTTCGGACTGGCCGACCTTCGCCGAGAAGACGAAGAAGCTGCTGCAGAAGGATAAAGCCGTGGTCATCTTCGGCGGCTGGACGTCCGCAAGCCGCAAGGCGGTCCTCCCGGTGGTCGAGCAGAACAAGGGCCTCTTTTTCACCCGGTGCAGTATGAAGGTCTGGAATCTTCGCCGAACATCTTCTACACCGGCGCGACGACCAACCAGCAGATCGTTCCGGCCGTCTCCTGGCTGCTCCAGAATAAGGGTAAGAAGTTCTTCCTCCTGGGCTCCGATTACGTCTTCCCGAGAACGGCGAACAAGATTATCAAAGAACAGCTGAAGGCCGAAGGCGGCACGCTGATTGCCGAAGAATACACGCCGCTCGGCCACACGGATTACAATACGATCATTTCGAAGATCAAGAAGGAGAAGCCGGACGTCGTGTTCAACACGCTGAACGGCGACAGCAACGTGGCGTTCTTCAAGCAGCTGAAGGACGCGGGAATCACCTCCAAGGATCTCACGACCCTCTCCGTATCGGTGGCCGAGGAAGAAATCCGCGGCATCGGCGCTTCCGTGCTCGAAGGCCACTACGCAGCCTGGAACTACTTCCAGACGACCGACACGCCGGAGAACAAGAAGTTCGTTGAGGCCTACAAGGCCAAGTACGGCAAGGACCGCGTCACCGACGATCCGATCGAAGCAGGCTACTTCGGCGTCTACCTGTGGGCGGAAGCGGTCAAGAAGGCCGGCTCCTTCGAGGTCGACAAGGTGAAGGAAGCGGCGAAGGGCATTGAATGGAACGCGCCGGGCGGCAAGGTCAAGATCGACGGCGAGAACCAGCACGTGTACAAAACGGTCCGCATCGGTGAGGTCCAGGCCGACGGCCAGTTCAAGGAAGTATGGAATTCCGGGCAGCCGGTGAAGCCGGATCCGTTCCTGAAGACCTACCCTTGGGGCGCTGAAGTCACCAAGAAGTAGAAGTAACGGTTTGCCCCCGGGCAAAAACGATCCGCCAGCAGCAAAAGCCGCTATGTAAAGAGAGATCAGGGGCTGCCTCCGGGCAGTCCCTCGGTTTTCCCCCCTCTGCTGAGGGGATCGATTCGATTACTTAAGGAGGCATTGATGATGAGCCTGCTTCTGCTCCAGCTGTTCAATGGCATCTCGCTGAGCTCGATCCTGCTCTTGATCGCACTGGGCCTTGCCATCACCTTCGGCCTGATGAACGTGATCAACATGGCGCACGGCGAGTTCATCATGATCGGCGCCTACATGACCTATATGATTCAGGGGCTCTTCCAAAAAATGCTGCCCGCTTCGGCGTTCGGCTACTATTTCGCCCTCTCGCTGCTGGTGGCCTTCCTCGTGGCCGCCGCCATCGGCTGGCTGCTCGAAAAGACACTGATCCGCTTCCTCTACGGGCGGCCGCTCGACAGCCTGCTCGCCACCTGGGGCGTCTCCCTGGTGCTGCAGCAGCTGGCACGCACGATCTTCGGTGCGCCGAACGTCGCCGTGAAGGCGCCCGAATGGCTTGAGGGAGGGCTCGCGATCACCGCCGAGCTGACCCTGCCGTATAAGCGGCTGTTCATCATCGCGCTGGTCATCTTCTGCATCACCGCGATCTATCTCTACCTCTACCATACGCGCGGCGGACGCAGCATGCAGGCCGTGATGCAGAACCGCGGCATGGCCGCCTGCCTCGGCATCTCCACCGGCCGCGTCGACGCACTCGGCTTCGCGCTCGGCTCCGGGATGGCCGGCATCGCCGGCTGCGCCTTGACGCTGCTCGGCCCGATCGGTCCCTCGATCGGCACCTATTACATCGTCGACGCGTTCATGGTCGTCGTGCTCGGCGGCGTCGGCAAGCTGATCGGCACGGTCGCCGGCGCGCTCGGGATCGGGGTGCTCAGCACCGCTTTCGAATACACGACGAGCGCCACGCTGGCCAAGGTGATCGTCTTCACGCTGATCATTGCCTTCCTTCAATGGCGTCCGGCAGGCCTTGTTACGATGAAATCGCGTGCCCTCGATTAGATGAAGAACCCCTCATTCGATAAAGGAAGGAGTGCTGATTCATGATGCTGCAAAGTTCCGGCACCAAGACCAAACTCATTCTCAGCCTGGTGCTGCTGGCCCTGATGCTGCTCGCTCCGATGCTGTTGTCCGAATTCCGGCTCTCCCTGCTCGGCAAGTTCCTCGCCTTCGCCGTGCTGGCCATGGGACTCGATCTCATCTGGGGGTATACCGGCATCCTCAGCCTCGGTCACGGCGTCTACTTCGGACTCGGCGCCTACTGCATGGCGATGCACCTGAAGCTCGCCGCCTCCCCGGACGGCCTGCCCGACTTCATGTCGTGGAGCGGCGTGGAGCAGCTCCCCTGGTTCTGGACCCCGTTCCAGTCGGCCGGCGCGGCCCTGCTGCTCGCGGTCCTCGTTCCGGTTATCGTCGCGTTCGTCCTCGGCTACCTGACGTTCCGCAACCGGATCCGCGGCACCTTTTTCTCCATCCTGTCCCAGGCGCTCGTGATCATCACCGTCACGCTCTTCGTCGGACAGCAGGGCTACACCGGCGGGACGAACGGGCTGACGAACTTCGATACGTTCCTGGGGCTGAAGCTCGGCGATCCTTCCGTGAAGCTCATGCTCTATTACGTCACGATCGCAGCGGTCGGCCTGACCCTGCTGCTGTCCCTCTGGCTCGCTTCGAGCCGGCTGGGCAAAATTCCGGTTGCCGTGCGCGACGCGGAGAACCGTGTCCGCTTCATCGGCTACAACCCGGTAGCCTATAAAGTGTTCATCTACTGCGTATCCGCCGGGCTCGCCGGCATAGCCGGCATCTTGTTCGTCCTGCAGGAAGGGATCATCTCCCCCGCCCAGATGGGCATCGTGCCGTCGATCGAGATGGTGCTGTGGGTCGCCATCGGCGGCCGGGCCACCGTCATCGGGGCCATCATCGGCACCGTCATCACGAACGCCGCGAAGACGACGTTCAGCGAAGCGTATCCCGAGTTCTGGCCGTTCCTGATGGGCGCGCTGTTTGTCGTCGTGACGCTCTTTTTCCCCAAAGGCATTGTCGGCACGCTCCAGGAGCTCGCGGACAAATGGCGCGCTGGCCGCACCCGGAGCACACAAGTGCTCGGATCCAAGGCGCTGGCCTACAGCGAGCCGTCCAAACCGCAGTAATGGCGCCCGCCTTCCCGGCAGGCAGCCGAAGCCGCCAAGCCGCTTTGACCCGCGCCGTGATTCACAGACCGAATCCCCAACCCCGGGAACCCCGACAAAGGAGGAAGGCAGATGGCTATGCATTATAATGAAACATCACCACGGAAAAACGTATCCGAGCCGATCGTCCGCGTAGAGAAGCTCGAGGTGAATTTTGACGGCTTCAAGGCCATCCGCGGTCTTGATTTCGCCCTCTCGGCCGGCGAGCTCCGCTTTCTCATCGGACCCAACGGGGCAGGCAAGACGACGCTGCTTGATGTCCTGTGCGGCAAGGTCAAACCGTCGCAGGGCAAGGTGCTGTTCAAGGGGCAGACCGATCTCGCCCGGCACCAGGAGCATCAGATTGCCCAGCTGGGCATCGGCCGCAAGTTCCAGGCCCCTTCCATCTTCGTCACGCTGACCGTGCAGGAGAACCTGCTCCTCTCCATGCGGCAGAAGCGCGGTCTTCTCAGCACGCTGGTCGCCAAGACGACCCCGGAGCAGCGGGAGCGCCTGCACCACTACCTCGAGATGATCGGACTCACCGACAAGGCGAGAGAAAAAGCGGGCTCCCTCTCCCACGGGGAGAAGCAGTGGCTCGAGATCGGCATGCTGCTCATCCAGGAGCCGGAGCTGCTCCTGCTCGACGAGCCGGCCGCCGGCATGACCGACAGCGAGACCGAGAAGACGGGCGAGCTGCTGCACCGCATCTCCGACAAGCAGACTGTGGTGGTGGTGGAGCATGATATGGATTTTGTTCGTCAGTTCGCGAAGACCGTGACGGTGATGCACGAAGGCACCGTGCTGTGCGAGGGAACGATGGCGGAAGTGCAGAACGACGACCGCGTGGCGGAAGTGTACCTGGGAAGGCGGGGCGAGCGCAATGACTGAGAACACGATGACAGAGAACATGATGATGGAGAACACAGCACCAAAGACGGCCGGTGCGGGGCAGGCTTCGGGCGCGGGCCTGGAGCTGAAGCACCTCGAAGCCGGGTACGGGGAGAGCATGATCCTGCGCGACGTCTCCCTGACCGTGAAGCCCGGCCAGGTCGTCTGCCTCATGGGGCGCAACGGCGTAGGCAAGTCGACGCTGATGAAAACCGTGATGGGCCTCATCAAGCCGAAGCGCGGCACGATCGCTTACGGCGGGCAGAACTACACGAAGCAGCCGCCGGACCGCCGGGCCAAGGCGGGCATCGGCTACGTGCCGCAGGGCCGGGACGTCTTCCCGCAGCTGACGGTGGAGGAGAACCTGCTGCTCGGCCTGGAAGCGGCGGACGCCAAGCTGCGACGGGCGGGCATTCCGCAGCACGTGTTCGACAAGTTCCCCGTGCTGAAGGAGATGATCCATCGCAAGGGCGGCGACCTCAGCGGCGGCCAGCAGCAGCAGCTCTCCATCGCAAGGGCGCTGGTGTCCGAGCCGAAGCTGCTCCTGCTCGACGAGCCGATGGAAGGCATCCAGCCGTCCATCGTGATGGATATCGAGCGCGTCATCGAGTCGATCAAGGCGAGCCGGACGATGTCCGTCCTGCTCATCGAGCAGAGCCTGTCGTTCGCCACCTCGATCGCGGACTACTACTATGTGCTCGACAAAGGCGTGATCGTAGCCGAGGGCAGCTCGGCCGATCTCAGCGAAGACCAGGTGCGCCGGCATCTGGCTGTATGAACCTGCAGGGCTTTTGGGCCCTGCGGGCCTTTTTTTGTTGACGAGGGTTCTGGGCGGCGAATCCTGTACACCCCACGCTGCCGCTGATTCAGCACGTTTCAAGCCGGGTAATGGTATATGATGTTCTGCGATTTTTAAAGCCTTCTCCCGCTGTGATAAAATGAGGGGTGAAGGAACCGCACACGTTCGTTGTGCACCTTTATACGATTCTCAGGGAGGGACAAGTATTCATGACAACCTATCAGCAAATCGGTGATAGAACGCTCCTGCATGACGGCGTACATATGCCCTGGCTCGGACTGGGCGTCTGGCAAACCAAGGGCGACGAGGTCGTCCAGTCGGTCACGAATGCAATCGAAACCGGCTACCGTCTGATCGATACGGCGGCAGCTTATAAGAACGAGGAAGGCGTAGGCCAGGCCCTCCGCGATAGCAGCATTCCGCGGGACCTGCTGTTCGTAACGACCAAGATCTGGAACGGGGATCAAGGCTACGACTCCACGCTCCAGGCTTTCGAGGAGAGCCGCAAGAAGCTGGGCCTGGAAGTCGTCGACCTGCTGCTGATCCACTGGCCGGTGAAAGGCAAATATAAAGACACCTGGAAAGCGCTCGTCGAGCTGAAAAAGCAGGGGCACGTCCGTTCCATCGGCGTCAGCAACTTCCAGCCGCATCACCTGCAGGATATCATCGACGACAGCGGCGTAGTGCCGACCGTGAACCAGGTCGAGTTCCACCCGCTCCTCCAGCAGACGGAGCTGCGCGCCTTCTGCCGCCAGCACAACATCCAGCTGCAGGCCTGGAGCCCGCTGATGCAGGGGAACCTGGATCTGCCGCTGCTTGCCGAGATCGCCGAGAAGCACGGCAAAACGCCGGCCCAGGTCGTCCTCCGCTGGGATCTGCAGCACGGTATCGCCACGATCCCGAAATCCGTCAAGAAGCACAGGATCGAAGAAAACGCGTCGATCTTCGACTTCGAGCTCTCCGACGAGGATATGACCCGGATCGACGGCCTGAACCAGAACAAGCGCTTCGGACCGGATCCGGATAACTTCAATTTCTAAGAGGCCAGCCCTTGTTGATGTACGCGGGTACATAGCGGCGAGGGTGAGGTACATTTTCGGTACCGGGTGGTATCCGACGTTTAGACAATAGACCGTGCAGGCTTCACTGCCGGGAAGAAGAACAAGCGCAGCCCTCTAGGGTTTGCGCTTGTTTGATTGGCCGGGCGCTGGGCACGTCCGCCTCTCCAGAGCGCTCGAAGCGTGGCTAGGACATGAGTCCACTGTGCTGGAGACGCTTTGGCGTGCTCCGCTCCTCCGTCTTTGTCACAGCCTTCGAAGCGGAGTTTTCGCTCGACTTCCCCTGCTTCACCCTATAGCTCGAAGCGGAGTTTGCTCCCCAACCCCTGTCTTTCACAAAGCCCGAAGCGTAAAAGTCCACTCGTCCCCTACTCCGCACACTGTCTTTAAGCGGACTTACAGACGGCGCTTTTTCTGGCCCGCTTCCGCTCTGCGGCAATCTTCGCTATGCTGAAAGCGAGCGGAACGGGAAGGAGCAATCCTCTGGGCAGCTTCAAATAAAATAGCGGAACCAGGATGCCTTATCGGCTTATTTCCCGGCATTTCCCAACAAATAACGGAACTCAGATGCCTTATCAGCCTCCGTGCGATCAAAAAACAGGGTCATCCCCTGAAATAGCGAACCTCCGTTCCTCTATTTCAAAAATGACCCTCCCATTGCCGGACATAACGCATTTGAGTTCCGTTATTTCCACTCTTCCTCTTAGGCGATGTATTGGCGGATCGGCGCAACCAATTTGCCCCGCCGGCTTCGCTTGCCCGCTGCTTTCGTCGCTCTCACTTCAGCATCCGCCGCACGATGCGCTCGTACCAGCGCCACGGCAGCAGCGGGCGCACCGTCTAACCACCATGCGCCTGGCCGGGCCGCTTACCCGCCGGCTTCGCTTGCCCGCAGCCTTCGCCGCCCTCACTTCAGGATCCGCCGCACGATGCGCTCGTACCGGCGCCACGGCAGCAGCGGGCGCGCCGTCTAACCACCATGCTCCTGGCCGGGCCGCTTACCCGCCGGCTTCGCTTGCCGCTGCCTTCGCCGCTCTCACTTCAGCATCCGCCGCACGATGCGCTCGTACCAGCGCCACGGCAGCAGCGACCGCCCGAGCAGTGAGAGGGCCACGCCCCTGCCGAGCGGATACCGCAGTTTCGGCCGCGGGGCGCGGAGGACGCGAAGCACCGCATCCGCGACCTCCTGCGGATCGGGCGCAGCCTCGGCGGTCCGCTGCGAGTAGCGCAGCACCGCTTCGAGCTCGCGGCGGTAGGGCGATCCTTCCGGGGCATGGATGCCTTCGAAGCCTTTGCGCCAGATCTCGGTCCGGTACGCTCCCGGTTCGATCAGCACGACATCGACGCCATAAGGCTGCATTTCCAGCCTCAGCGCCTCGCTGAAGCCCTCGACGGCGAACTTTGAGGCGGCGTACGGCCCATACCCCGGAAAGCCCGCCCGACCGCTGATCGAGGAGATGTTCACGATGCGGCCCCGCCGCTGCTCCCTCATCAGCGGGAGCACCGCCTGCGTCAAGGCGACGAGCCCGAAGAAGTTCGTCTCGAACTGGGCGCGCCAGGCCTCCATCGGAATATCCTCCGTATAGCCGCCAACCGCGTAGCCTGCGTTATTCACCAGTACGTCGATTCGGCCGTAGTCTTCGGCCACCTCCCGCACGGTATGCCGCACCGCCTCTTCGTCGCAGACGTCAAGCTTCCTACAGTCCACTCGCTCCTCCGCTCCTGCCCGGCGGGCTGCCTCCAGCAGAGCCTCCCCCTTCGAGAGGTCCCTCATCGCGGCAGCGACCATCCAGCCTTCTGCCGCCAAGGCGGCTGCAATGCGCAGCCCCAAGCCGCTCGAAGCTCCGGTCACCAGTGCCGTCGGCCTGCCTCTTCCACGCCGTACTGAGCTGCCGATTCTCATGCCGCTGTTCCCTCCCGCTCTCATTCCTGCTCTACGTATTGTGTCACAAGCGGGGAACGGAATCCAGCGAGCCCGATGATCGCGGTCACTCCATGGCTCCTGCGCACCTCTCCTGCACCCGCCAGGCGGCTGCGAGCCGGGCCAGCCCCTCCGCAGCGTCAATCCGCGGCTCATAGCCCAGTCCATCCCGGGCGGCCCGGATGTCCAGCGTCTGGCTGCGCCCGAGTACTCCGACCATATACCGGGTAAGCAGCGGCTCCGGCCGCCCGCCTCTCAGCCGCGAAGCCGCTTCCATGGCAGCGGCCCACCCGTAAGCCGCCCGGTAGGACAAGGGTCTGGCGTTGAGTTTCTCACCCAGGGTGCCGAACAACCGGGGCAGCAGGTGCGCCAGGCGGACCGCCTCCCCGTTCGAGATGTTGTATGCCTGGCCCAGCGCCGAAGCCGGTGCCGCCTGACACAGGAGCAGCGCATCGACCACATTGTCGACGAAGGAGAAGTCCACCACGGCCTGGCCGCCGTCAATGAGCGGCAGCCCATGGCGGGCATTCGCCCGGAGCAGCCTCGTCAGCAGGGAGCCCCCGCCTTCCCCGGCGATCATCTGCGGCCGGATGGTCACGACGGGCAGGCCCAGTCTGCCCGCCGCTTCCACCTCCAGCTCCGCAAGCCGTTTCGTCTGCAGGTAAGCGTTCGCCATCCGCTCCGGCAGCGGGCCGCACTCGGTCAGCCCCATCCGGTCCGTATAATCAAAGTACACCCCCGCCGTAGAAACATGCACCAGCCGGCCCACATCATGCCGAAGACAGCCCAGGAGCAGATGCCGGGTTCCCGTCACGTTGCTTTCGTATAAATCCCGGTAATCCCCCCACGGTGAAGTCAGCGCAGCGCAGTGAAACACGGCATCCATGCCTGCGCATGCCGCCTCGATCCGTTCCCTGTCGCCCATATCCGCCCGCAAAAAACGGATCCCCCGCTCCATCAGGCGGCGCCCTTTATCCTCCCGCCGCCCCGCCGCGGTCACATCCCAGCCCAGCATAGCCAGCCGCTTCGCCAGCTGTCCTCCGAGAAACCCGGTTCCACCGGTCACCAATGCCCGCATCTCTCACCATTCCATTCGACATTCTTATCTTTATTGTAAGAAAATCGAAGGCCCCGGTAAGTACTAACTTCCCCTAGTACCGCGAAGAACGCCTGAGAGGCCCGGCAAAAAAATCAACGCCGCCCAGTCAAGAAATCCGGGCGCTTCTCATAGAATGAATCGTGTGCCTACCGCGGTCAGTCATCGTGCAATTGCCGAAGAATTGAGCCAAGCGGCCGCTCTGTTCCTATTCCTGCCCGGCCGTGTGTCATCCATTCCACTAAGCAGCTTTCGGGCTGCGAGTCCTGAGGAGGTTCCAACGAACCATGTTCAACAATCCTTATCCCATTGGCACGGGTCCTGCGGGGTACCCCGGCTATCCTTCCATGCCCGGAGGCGGCCAGCCTTCCGGCCAAGGCATGCCAGGGGCCGGCTTTCCGCCCGGATACCTGCCGCCCGGTGCGCCTGGAGCACCCTCGCTTCCAACCGGCCCTTCCATACCGGGCCAGCTTCCGATCGAACAATCATACATCGAGAACATTCTGCGGCTGAACCTCGGCAAGATCGCTACGCTGTATATGACCTACGAGAACAACTCCCAGTGGAATGCCAAAATCTTCAAGGGGAGACTGGAAGCGGCCGGCCGTGACCACATCATTATCAGCGACCCGGCAACGGGCATGCGCTATCTGCTTCTGATGGTCAACCTGGATTACGTGACCTTCGATCAAGAGCTGCAGTATGCCCCTTCGTTCGGCGGAGGGTTCGGCGGAGCCGGTGTTCCCGGCGGATTGGGCGGTGCAGGCGGTCCTGGCGGCACGGCTGGATTCAACGGTGCAGGCGGACTTGGCGGCACGGGTGGCGGATTTGGCGGTGCAGGCGGACTTGGCGGCACGAGTGGCGGATTTGGCGGTGCAGGCGGACTTGGCGGCGCGGGAGGCGGATTTGGCGGTGCAGGCAGTCCTGGCGGCGCGGGAGGCGGAGGCGGTACCGGCGGGAGATAAGCAGGAAGCAGCCTCTCTCAGCCGGGAGCAATCACCGCGCATGCCGAAACAGGCGGAACGCATCTGCGTTCCGCCTGTTTCCTATGCATTGCAGCCAGGCCGCCCCTCTTCGTTCACCGAGCGCCCGGTGAAAATGACTTCGATCATCTTCCCTCAGCAGATGCGTCATGCGCGGCCTGTACGACGGGAAGCGATGGGTCAGGTCCTGTGCCTCCAGCTGCCCAGAGGTTAGAACAACGTTCCTTAGGCGCTCACACGGTCAATTGGCGGCAGGATGCCGTTTGCCGGCCAAGCCGGCAAACGATGGCCCGGTGAAGGGACGACCTGGTGGAAGAATTACGCCACGACATGCCGCAGCAGGCGATGCCCGCTGCGGGGGCCCGTCCACAACCAACGGGGGTTCCGTATGCTGTGCCAGGTGCCCTATCACCGCGAAGCCGCCCCGTTTAAGAGGCCAGTTCGCTCCGAAGCTCCTCAATCTGGGCCGAATGACGCAGGATATGCAGGGCCAGCAGCTCTTCCCACTGTGCCGCACTCAGAATCCCGTACACGGGATGAGGCATCGAGTAGCCGCTGCCCTCCTGCGATTCCGGTACGGACGAGAAGACCGTCTCCAGCTGCACCAGTGACTCCTCCAGCCGCTGCTTCGCTTCCTCCAGGCTGCCGATCTTTCCGGACGGATGACCGAAGGGCGGAGCATTGTACTTGACGGAACGGTCCAGCAGACTGCCAAGGTCCTTCGGCGCCGCAGCCTCTCCCGCCGGAGCCTGAAGCACTCCGCGCAGCGCCTCCGCCACGAATAGCTCCATTGCGTACAGGTGTTCGATGTTACCGAGCACCGACCAGCTTTCTCCGACCCGCTGCTCGAGTTGATCACCGGACAAGCCTTCTACGCTTTCCCACAACGCCTGCCTTGCTTCCCGCAATGTGGTCATTCCCACCGCCGCCTCCTCAAATGGAACCTTTTTTGGGATGATAACCCTATTTTATAGGAAGGCCTGTGACGCTGCAAACCATCTGCGCTCAAGGCTTCAGTCCGCTGAAGACGAGGAGGATGAGCAGTTTCACTACCATAAGTACGAGCCCCATCAAGGTCCCCACGAAGAACAGAAACAGAAAAACCGTCACCGTCTTCCGGACCCGCCCGCGGATCGGTTCATCAATCAGAAACGAGAGCGCAATGGTCAGCAGGACCAGCAGGGCATATCTCCACATATACGGAACGCTGAAGGCAATCGAGAGGCCATAGAGCAGCGAAGACGGGTACATCAGGTATTTCGTTTTCAGGGTCATATCTTCATTCGACTTTCTCACCTGTGGGATCAACGGTCAAGCCTCCAATGGTTAAAAAATTCGGATCGGAATGCAGCCCGAAATACAGCTATATGCCCTCCGAATGAAATCATTCCACTCCTGTTACATTATAGCTGAACCTGCCGCCCCCCGGGACCCGCTGCCTCCTTCCAATTGCAGGGGTGAAAAAAATCACCGTACCGCCTATAATGAAAAGCATGCTTACCGGTATAAAGGAGAACTTATGAGCCCCAGAAAGCCTGTCATCGAAGAGATCGATTATCTCCGCGGCTTCGCTTTCCTCGCCGTGGTCATGCAGCATGTCGTCGGCCATTACGCCTTCGAGCCGAAGCTGCAGCTGGCAGACGGTGTCCTGCTCGGCATCCTGCTGCTGCTGGCGAAGTTTGCCGTACCGCTGTTTATTTTCATCACAGGCCTGGTCCTGTTCTACAATTACGATTCGGGCGTGGCCTACGGCCCCTTCCTCCGCAAGCGGAGCAGGGACATCCTGCTGCCCTACCTCCCTTGGGCAGTCCTGTACGCGTTCATCGTGATGGGAGGGTCCGCCTTCTCCTCCTGGGAGGGGCTGCAGAAGTTCGGGAGGCTCCTCTTCACCGGGGAAGCTTCGTACCACCTCTGGTACATCGTCATGACGTTCCAGCTCTACCTGCTCTTCCCGCTTCTGCGCAAAGCCGTACTGTGGCTGGACCGCCGGGCCGGCCGCTCCGGCGCCGCCCTCCTCGTGTTCGGCGGCCTGCTCTATGTCTGGTATGCCGGGCATCACAGCCTTGTCGACGAGACAATGATCGGGCTGCGGATCCCGGTTCTCTCGGATTTGTTCGGCGAGTACCGAGACCGGAACAGCTGGTATTTCCTGTACTATTTCGTGCTGGGTGCCGCGGCCGGCCTGTACCTCCCCCGCTGGAAGAAGTGGATTGTGCGCTGGCAATATGTCATCATCGCCGCCTATGCAGCCGTCAATCTGTACCTGCTGTACCGGATCGTCTCGCACTTCGAACTGCATCCGGAGCTCGTCATGCGATACAATGACACGTTCCTGGTCCAGCCTCACATGGCGGTGTTCCTGATCGTCTCCGTGCTGGCCATGCACGCCATGTCCATTCGCTTCGGGAATCTTGCGCCGGCGCGCTTGAAGCGGCTGATCAAGCAGGCCGGCTCCTACTCCTACACGGCCTATCTGGCTCATGCGCTGGTACTTCAAGCCGCCGTTTGGGCCGCGGACCTGACCGCTCCGGCAGCCTCCGTGATCGTGCGGTCGGTGCTGTCCTTCCTGCTCTGTGCCGCCGGCTCGGTCGGTGCGGCCATGCTGCTGCGCCGGGCTGCTCAGGCTTGGCAGAAGCGCCGGGCTTAGCACCGATGCCTGCACCACATTGTTATCGCAGCAGACAAAGCCCCGATCACCTTACTCCACCTAGTGGAAGCAGGGTTGTCGGGGCTTTTGCGCGATCTATTTGCCGACCAGCAGTCTTCGGACTGCCTCATCCATGATCTCTTCGGTAATTCCCGCCAAAAAAAGAAGCCCCCGCTCCCCTCTGCCAAGGCAGAAACGGGTGCCGAAAGGCTTCCCTACACTTACTTCTACAGCCCGATCGAAGCGATCACGCCCTTGAGCTTGTCGGCCGATGCCTGCAGACGCTGCCGCTCTTCCTCCGTGATCTGCAGGCCCAGCACCTCGCGCACTCCGGTGCGGTCGACCACACAAGGCACGCCGAGATACACGTCCGAGATGCCATGGTAGTCCTTCAGCAGCGTCGACACGTTCAGCACCGCCGCTTCGCTGCGGAGGATGGCCGTGCAGATCCGGTCAAGCGCCAGCGCGATCGCATAATACGTGGCACCCTTGGCTTCGATGATCTGATAGGCGGCGTCCCGCGTATTGGCGAAGATCTCCGCCTTCTTCTCCTCGTTGAGCGAGAGCTGGCCGCCCGCAATGTTCGAGAGGCTCCACAGCGGGAGCTCCGAATCCCCATGCTCGCCGACGATGTGGGCGTGCACGCTCCGCGGGTCCACCTGCAGCTCCTGGCCTATAAGGTAGCGGAAGCGGGCGCTGTCGAGCAGCGTGCCCGAGCCGATAACGCGGCGGGCCGGCCAGCCCGACTTCCTCCAGGTGAGGTAGCTCATGACGTCCACCGGGTTCGAGGCAACAAGCAGGATGCCGTCCTTGTTGTACTTCAGCACCTCGTCCGTGATGCTCTCCAGAATCGCCGCATTGCGCTTCAGCAGGTCGATCCGCGATTCGCCCGGCTTCTGGGCCGCCCCCGCCGTAATGATCACAATATCCGCATCGCGGCAGTCCTCGTACGTTCCCGCCCACACATCGGTATTGCCGAGGAACGGCATGCCGTGGTTCATGTCGAGCGCGTCACCCTTCGCCTTCTCCGCGTTGGCGTCGATCAGCACGAGCTCATCCATCCGCCCCCGAAGCAGCAGCGTGTAAGCAGTAGTCGAGCCCACCGCGCCCGTGCCGATGACAACGATTCTTGTTTTTTTCGAAAATGGTGTTCTGTTCATGTCCGATTGCCCCTTTATCCTCAAGTATCATGGTCATCCATCGTTCCGCAACCCAGCTTACTATCCGGCTTTCCCGGAGGAAGCCCCGCCGTTCAAATAGCTGTAAAGCACGCCCATCATCACGCCGCCGCCGATCATATTGCCGATCGTGACCGGGATGAGGTTATGGAAGACGCCCGCCCACGAGATCGTCCCCGGATGGTTCAGCACCAGCGCGATCGCGAAGGTGCACATGTTGGCGATGCTGTGCTCATAGCCCGAGATGAAGAAGCAGAACACGAAGAGCATCATCGCGAACATCTTGGCCCCGTCGCCCTGCAGCTTCATCGGGATGAAGAAGGCCATGCAGACGAGCCAGTTGCACAGGATCGCACGGAAGAACAGCTCGAGCCCGGGCGTATTCATCTTTTTGTCCACGACGCTTAATAGAAAGCCGTTCACGGAAGCATCGTGATACAGTCCGGTGGCCAGAATCAGCAGGGCAAAAGCCCCCGCCCCCAGCGCATTCCCCAGGTAGCTGAACCCCCAGATCCGCAGCGTCTCCTTCCACGGGATGCTTCCCCTCAGGGAAGCCAGCGAGAAGTAGAACGTATTGCCCGTGAAGAGATCGCCCCCTCCGTAGTAGATCAGAATAATGGCGGCCCCGAAGGTCAATGCGGCGAGCGGATATGCGAAAGGGGAGTGCTCCAGATAGAAGTAATTGCCGGTCTTGAACGCCACAATGACCCCGAAGCCGATGAACATGGCAGCCAGCATGGAGCGGAGGATGAACCGGACCGGGTTGTCCCGGAGAATCCCCCATTTTTTCAAGGCCAGCTCCTCAACCTTTGCCAGTGCTCCGTCTTCCATGTCCAGCTCCCCTTCCGCTTTTCTGTTGAAGAGAGTGTACCATGGCTTTCCAGTAAGGGGATGTGAAGCAGATCACATGCATATGGCCGAACTGTTTCTTTTTTGCATGGCCGCGTGCCGAGGAGCACGGCTAATCATTTCATTGGCTTTTTGGGGGCCGCGGCGGGCCGTGAACCCCGAGGAAGGACTGTGATCCAGTTCACATCCGGCACCCCGGGTTCGTCCATCCCCTGTTATAAAAGGGAATTACAGGAAGTTAAAAACGGAGGATTGCCTGCAATCGCCCGGCTTGCCTACGATGTAAGGGCAGGAAGCCTGCCGCCCCAGCCCCTCGGCAGACCTGCCTGCAAACAAGCAATGAGGAGGTGTTCACCGAAAAAGCAAGCCTGTAAAGCGTTCATGAAGCCGTGACGCCAAACCAATCCAAACCAACCCATTGGAGGAATGATGATGCGCAATCAAACCATGAAGAAAACCGGAATCGCTTCCCTGACCGCCGCCCTGCTCGCCGCTGCCGTACTGGTGGTTCCGGCCCAGGCCGCCCCTGACTTCAGCCAGGTCGGCTACTCCACCCTGAACGGGGGAACGACCGGCGGCGAAGGCGCGAACGCGGTCACCGTGACCGTCAGCACGGGCTCCGCCCTGCAGGCGGCCCTGAAGGCCAAGGACCCGAGTAAGCCGCTCAAGGTCTACGTCAACGGTACGATCACTCCGGCGAACTCCCCGGGCCTGTCCAAGATCGATATCAAAGACATCAATAACGTCTCGATCTACGGGGTGGGGACGGCCGGTGAGTTCAACGGCATCGGCCTCAAGATCTGGCGCGCCAACAACGTCATCGTACGCAACCTCAAGATTCACCACGTCAACATCGGTGACAAGGACGCCATCTCGATCGAAGGGCCGGCCAAGAACATCTGGGTCGACCATAACGAGCTCTACAACTCCCTGAATGTCAACAAGGACTACTACGACGGCCTCCTGGATGCGAAGGGAACCGGCGCGGAGTACATTACATTCTCTTGGAACTACCTGCACGACAGCTGGAAAACCTCGCTGGTCGGCTCCTCCGACAGCGACAACTATGACCGCAAAATCACGTACCACCACAACCGGTGGGAGAACGTCAACTCCCGTACGCCGAGCTACCGCTTCGGCACCGGGCATGTCTTCAACGACTACTACTACAACGTGCTGGAGAGCGGCATCAACTCCCGGATGGGCGCCAAGCTGCGCATCGAGCACAATCACTTCGAGAAAGTGAACAACCCCATCACCTCGCTCGACAGCGACGCGGTCGGCTACTGGCATGTTGTGGGCAACAAGTTCGTCAGTTCGACCGGCAGCCAGCCGACAACCTCGACCACGACGTTTACTCCGCCGTACAGCTACACGCCGGATGCCGTGGATAACGTCAAAGCGCTGGTCACGCAATATGCCGGCGTAGGCAAAGTGAATCCGTAACCTTCCGGGCAGAGGCAGGCGGGGCCAAACGGTCAGGGGCGCACGATGATTCTCCGTCACGTCCGCGCCCCGCCCCACTTGCATGAACGGCTCCGCCGTCCTTAAGGACGGCTGGGCGATTGCCGGACGAAAAAGCGGCCCTCCTATCGGGAGAGGCCGCTTTTGAACTGTTGTTCGGCGGGGACGGCAGAGGGCTGCCGAGTCTTCCCAAACGGTATGTTCCTTGGGCTTACGGCCCCACACCCCACTGCAGCGTAGCGGATTACGTATGCGGTCACTTGGTTCCGGTCCGCGGCTGATTCTGAATTTTTTTTGACACTTGCGTATAATCAGCGTATTGGAATTGGAATAAGGAGGTTTTAGGGATATAATCTAGTAGGAGTTTGGAATCTATGGTACAATTTCTACGATAAAATGACGAATAAGGGAGATAAGATCATGGAAAAAACACTGATTTTCGGTCATAAGAACCCGGATACCGACACAATCTGCTCCGCCATCGCGTATGCTGAGCTGAAGAAAGAGCTCGGCCAGAACGTGGAAGCCGTACGCCTCGGCAGCGTAAACGGTGAAACCCAGTACGCGCTGAACCACTTCGGCGTAGACGCGCCGCGTCAGGTAGACAGCGTTGCAGGCGAAACGAAGAGCGTCATCCTCGTCGACCACAACGAGCGCCAGCAAAGCGTAAGCGACATCGACCAGGTGCGCGTGCTCGAAGTTATCGACCACCACCGGATCGCCAACTTCGAGACGAGCTACCCGCTCTACTACCGCGCTGAGCCTGTAGGCTGCACGGCTACCATCCTCCTCAAGATCTACAAGGAGAAAGGCGTATCGATCCGCAAGGAAGTGGCAGGCCTGATGCTGTCGGCCATCATCTCCGACTCCCTCCTCTTCAAATCGCCGACTTGCACGGAAGAAGACGTTGCGGCAGCACGCGAGCTGGCCGAAATCGCAGGCGTGAACGCCGAGAGCTACGGCCTCGAGATGCTCAAAGCCGGCGCGGACCTCAGCGACAAGACGATCGCCCAGCTGATCTCCCTCGACTCCAAGGAATTCACGATGGGCTCCTCCAAGGTCGAGATCGCTCAAGTCAACGCGGTTGACGTGAACGACGTTCTCTCCCGTCAGGACGAGCTGGAAGCCGCTCTGAACGCGGTCATCTCCGAGAAGGGCCTGGACCTGTTCGTCTTCGTGGTAACGGACATCCTCAACAACGATTCCGTTGCTCTGGCACTCGGAAGCAAGACGAACGCAGTCGAGAAAGCTTACAACGTAACGCTCGAGAACAACAAAGCGCTCCTCAAAGGCGTGGTATCCCGCAAATCGCAGGTTGTGCCTGTCCTGACGGAAGCCTTCAACAGCCTGTAAGAGCCTGAACCCCTGGGCCTGGTGAATAGTTACATAAAAACGGACCTCCGCTTCAGCGCGGAGATCCGTTTTTTTCGTTGCAGGGTACGGCAGCTGCCCTATGAATTCCCGGCCACCGCTCCTGCATACAACTGCGGCTCACGTCTATCGTAACGCCAGGTTGAAGCACGGCCGCATCGATTGCCGGCAAGGCCAGGCCGTTCGCTGGGCCGGCGGAAACCGGCGCACAGGCCGCCGGCCAGCCCTCTCTCACCCCCGCCGCTCCCGCTCCCCTTACGGATAGAACGTGCTCTGCGGCGTCGTGCTCGGGCACCAGCGCGAATTCATCAGGAACCGGATCAGCGTGTCCTTCGCCTGCTCCGTTCCGATGTAGTGCAGCGCTTCGGCGGCATGACCCCGCACATAGCGGTTCTCGTCCTCCAGCGCGGCCGCAAGCTGCGGCACCGCCGCTTCGGCCGGGGCGCCGAGACGCGCCAGCGACAGGCCGGCGGTGAAGCGCACCTGCACGTCGGCGTCCTCGAGGCAGCGGGTCAGACCGGCGACCGCCTCCGCCGCCGGCGTGCCGATGAGGCCGAGCGCTTCGGCGACAGCACGGCGCACTTCGGCGGGCGCGCCCGCCTCGAGCAGCCGGTTCAGCGCCGGCACGCTGCCCGCGGCGAGGTACCGCAGCTCGCCGAGCGCGAACACGGCATACTCGGCCGTGAGCGGCTGCGGGCTGCCGAGCGCGGCGGTCAAGCCGCCCACGGCTTCGGCGCCGGCGGCCGACAGGCCGTACGTCGCCAGCCGCGACGCGTGCCCGCTGCCCCGCTCGAGCGCCGCGAGCAGCGCCTGCACGCCCGGTGCGCCCATGCCGGCCAGCGTGTACGCCGCGTTCAGCGCCTCGGGCTCGGACGCCTCTTCCAGCCGTGCCGCCAGCTCCGCCGCGCGGCCGGCATCCGCCGGCTGCGTGCCGGCCAGTGAGCCGACCCGGCCGCAGAGCCAGTTCCAGGTCTCCTCCCACAGGAGGTCATGCTCGTGGATCTCCGTGCTGAAGGCGGCGGGCCGTTTCCAGCCGGCTTCCCGGTGGTCCCAGCTGGGCGCCGACGGCGCCTGCGTCCGCATGAACTCGAATTTGAGCATATAGCGTTCCTGCCCGAGGATATTCGCTGTCGACCGGTGCCAGATGTCGTAGTGAATCAGCGCGAAGGTCCCCGCTCCCCCGCTGGCGAGCGCTTCTCCCGTCACTTCATCCGCTTCGAAGACCCGTGACTCATAGTTCTGGGTCCCCGGCATAATCCCTGTCGGTCCGAGCTCCACCGGCGTGTCCTGCGGGAAGTACATGATCATCGCCCACCACGGGTGGTGGTTGCGCATCCGCTTGTAGCCCCAGTAGCTGTCCTTGTGCCAGCCTCCGGCCTTCGGCGATGCGTTGAAATGCCCGTGCCGGTGGGTATGCATCAGGTAGCCGGGGCCGAGCACGCTCGTCAGCGCACCGGTGACGACCGGGTGGTCGAAGATCATCTGCACCTCGCGGATCCGCGGCAGCAGGTTGTTCCCCGGGTTGCCCTCGTTCTCGTAGACATGCGTCAGCTGCTGCAGCAAACTGCGGTGAAAGTCTTCAGGGAAATCCGTCTTCAGGATGAGGAACCCTTCCGTAATAAAGGTTCTCATCTGCTCATCGGTAAGTAAAACAGGCTGCCGTTCGTTGTTCATCTCGATCCCTCCCGGATGGCGGAGCTCCTGGCTCCTTGACTCTGGTTCCATTATAGAAGGACGGCCGCGGCCGGAACATAGACAAAGCTAAGCCATATTTGCACAATCCTAAGCTTCCCAGGGACAAATCCAGCGCCTCGGCATACAAAAAGAACCGCCGGACCCTTCTCCGGCAGCTCTCGCTTGGACTGCGTATTGCATTCGCACTTTATGGCCATTCCGCTCTTATGGAATGTACTGCTGAATCATCCGTACCACCTGACCGTTCTTGACCACGAGATGATATGGATACTCCTGCAGGTAAGGCTCGGCCTTCAGAATCTCGGTGAACCGCTGAAGGGAGACCTCCTCGTTCCACTGGATGCCGGCACCGCCCGGCTCGCCGGTCCGGTTGTAGATCTGCATCAGCACCTGCACATCCGGATGGACGGGGAGCGTACGCAGCTTCGGATTTTCATTGACGATATAATAACCGTTCGGCGCCGCACTCAGGCCCGAATCGGGTTCTTTCTCCGCGAAGACCCGGTCGGCTTCGGTTCCTTCAAACCACTGGATATAGTCGGCCGTAAGATTCAGACCGCCATCCTGCCCGTAGGTCAAACCGGTAATGTAAGCCGGATGCGTGTCAGGACTTGGGGGGACAGGGACATAGCCGCCGCTCGAAGCGAGCGCAGCTGCAGGGACAAGGAGGGATAGGATCAGCGCGTAGAGTACAAGGCGTACTTTGTTCATGGATGCGGCTCCTTTGAATGAGGTTATACTCATCATTACACGTTTGAAGCCGTTTGAAAACAAGCTCCGGACCCCTGCGGCAAAATAATTTTTGTAGGTCAAGGGCTCTACGGCCGCCGCGTTCTTTCTAGTGCCGGCGGAATCCCCCCTCCGCGCGCATAGGATCACTGGCCCCCAGGCCCCGACAAGTTCCGCCTACCGGCCATTCGTTCTTCCGTACTGCTTGGCGTACCGGCAGATCCGGTGGTACATGCTTTTGTCCTTGAGCGCTTTCAGCGGATAGAACTGCGGGCGTGTATTGATCTCCAGGATCCACATGCGCCGGCTGCGGTCGATCGCCACGTCGAGCCCGAGCTCGCGGAAGCCTTTGCGGTGCCGGTCGAAGCAGCGTCCGGCATGGGTCCCCATCCGCTTCAGCTGCCATTTCATGCGGTCCCGCCGCTCCTTGGAGATACCCGCTCCTTTGAGCGCCGTGGGCAGAAGCACGATCCGGCCTCCCTGATGATAGTTGTTGACCACCTTGCCCGGCCTGCCGAGCTTCGCGAAAATCCCCGTCGACAGCCACCTGCCCCGGCTCGTTTTCTGCACCATGACACGCAGATCGAACGGCTTCCCTTGGCTCTTCAGCAAATGAATGCCTCGCTGCAGCAGGTAGGGACGCCGGCCGGCAAACCGCTTCAGTTCGGCATGGAGACTCCCCAGGGAGGTCAGCACCCGCTTCTTCTCACCATGGTGCAGCAGATACTTGCCGGACGCCAGGCGCTCAATGCGCGCAATGCCGTTCCCCCCGGAGCCACGGGTCGGCTTGAAATACACGGACGAAGGGTAGCGCTGCAGCATGGTCTGCAGACCGCTCCTGGTAAAAGGCTTCGTGTCGGGAACATGGGGCTTCAGCGCTTTGCTGCCCAGCAGCCACTTGGTCTTTCCCCACTTGTCGTTGTAAGTCAGACTGGTCACGTTGATACGCAGCCTCCTTTCTCCACAGTGTACGCCAAGCTCCCCCGTTTGCCTCCGCCTCTGTCCTACCTCGCCGGAGCGAAATCGCGGACTTCGTGCAGAACGGCTTCGATCTCGGTCAGGATCTCCTCCGGTAGCTGCGCCTCCACCGCCTTGACATTCTCCTCGATCTGGGAAGGCCGGCTCGCGCCGATGATGGCCGAGCTGACTTCCGGACGCCGCAGCACCCAGGCAAGGGCGAGCTGGGAGAGCGTCAGGCCCGCACGGGCCGCCGTCTCTTCGAGCTTCTGCACGCACTCGAGCACCCGGTCCTGCAGGTAGCTGCGGATGACACCGTTCACCTGATCGTTGGCCGCGCGGCTGTCCTGCGGGAGCTCGGCCCCCGGCTTGTACTTGCCTGTCAGAATGCCCTGCGCCAGCGGGGAGAACACGACCTGGCCGATGCCGTTTCTGGCGCTGACCCCCATGACGTCCTTCTCAATGTAGCGCTCGAACATGTTGTAGATCGGCTGGTTCGCGATCAGCGGACGCAGGTTCAGCCTCCGGCCGATCTCCGCCGCCTCCGCGATCTGAGGCCCGCTCCACTCGCTGACGGCCGCATAGAGGATTTTGCCCTGGGCGGTCAGATCGTCGAGTGCCCGCAGGGTCTCCTCCAGCGGTGTCCCTTCATCGTAGCGGTGGCAGAAGTAGATATCGATATAATCGGTGCCGAGGCGCTTCAGGCTGGCTTCGCACTGCTCCATGATATGCTTGCGGGACAGGCCCCGGTCGTTCGGACCGCTGTCCATGGGGAAGTAGACCTTCGTCGAGAGCACGTAGCTCGACCGCCGGTAAGGCTTCAGGGCCGCCCCCACCGCCTCCTCGCCGGCTCCCCGGTTATACGCATTGGCGGTATCGAAGAAGTTGATGCCGAGGTCGAAAGCCGACCGGATGCAGGCATCCGCCGCTTCCTGCTCGGCTGCCGTGCCATACGTCAGCCAGCTTCCGAGCCCGATCTCGCTGACCTGGATGCCGCTGTTTCCTACGCGTCTGTATTTCATTCCTCTCTCTCCCGTTCCATTCATCATTTTTTGGGGACTTCCCGTCTCCGATTGCAGCTTCCCGTTTCCGATTTGCAGACTTCCCATTCCATTGGATACCGCTTTCACTGCACTTCAGCGCTATTATAGCCTACCACTGGGAACGCGGATAGTACGCAACTCCGGGAAACCTAGTTACCTTCACGATAGTCTCCCTCCCATCTCTAGCAAAAGTTGAACGCACCCCCTCCCGTATAGTAGGATAGATTCCGACAAGATTCCTAAATATTCCCGCGAATTGGAGGATTCCCCATGTCCCGAAAGTACGGCAAGAAGCACCTGGCCGCCGCCTTCCTGTGCGGCACGCTCTTTTTCTCCGGCTTATCCTATGCCGCGACGCAGTCCATCGACGTCTCCTTCCCGCAGCTGAAGTTCTTCGTGAACGGCGAAGACAAAACGCCGGCCGCCGAATTCGACAACAACGGCACGAAGGTTCCTTCCTCGCTGATCTATGAGGGCACTACCTACGTACCGCTGCGCATGGTCGGCCAGATGGTGACCGAAGCGGTCTACTGGGACGGCAATACGTCCTCCGTCTCCATCGGCCAGCCGCACGTGCTGCTGACGGACGCCGCGGGCAAGAGCCTCGGCAGCGCCGTACTGACGGCCGCTCCGCAGGGCGTCTCCGTCAAAGTGAGCGTCTCCGGCCTGACGCCGGGCCTCCACGGCATTCACGTGCATGAGTCGGCCATCCAGGGCAGCGACTTCAAGACAGCGGGAGGACACTTCAATCCCGAAGGTAAAAAGCACGGCCACGACAACCCCGAAGGCGCACATATCGGCGACCTCGTGAACCTGGAAGTGAAAGCGGACGGCACGGCCGAAGCCGAGCTTCTGGTCGAAGGCGCCACCTTGACCGCCGGCGATGAGCATTCTCTGCTCGGCAAGTCACTGATCATTCACGCCGCTGCGGACGACTACAAGACCGATCCGTCCGGCAATTCCGGAGACCGGATCGCGGGCGGCAATATTCCGCAGTAATTCCGGCCGTTCGACTTCTGGGGGCGGGGCGTCCACTCCAAGCACCGGCATTTCGGAGCAGCCACCGCAGTCCGTCCACCTAGTCCGGCCTCCGGGGACCCCAACAGGTCCCGGAGGGCTTCTGGGGCATCTTCCGCCTGTACGACTGAGCCCCCGGCATCTCCTGCCGGATCTAATGGATAATTCGACCTCTCCCAGTCCATGCTATAAGGCGGAGGTGATCCCCATGGATGAGCAGAAAGAAAGAATTACCTCGGTCGACCCCAAGACAGGCAAGTCCCATGAAGTCAACCTCGTGCTCGATCACGACGGACCGGGGAGCATGAAGCTCTCAACGGAGCCGGTAGAAGACGACAGCAAAGAAGGCCGCTGATTTTCAGCAGCCTTTTTTTATTCCCCTTGTCCTTAAAATAACGAACATTCCTTATTGACGACCAGGTAACGTTCGACTATTATAAGGTTGAAGTGACGATTTCATATCGATCAGTCGTATATCTTCGGGAATTGGCCCGAAGGTCTCTACGGGGAGCCTTAACTTCCCAGCTACGACCGGGTTCTTTTGCGGTACCCGGCGAAGCTGGGATTTTTTATTTTCGATGATAAAGGCGGAGATCAGTTGTGAGTCAAAGGTATGATTTGATCGTAGTCGGCGCCGGACCTGCCGGCATATTCGCATGCTATGAGATGACGCTGAAGCGTCCGGAAGCCAAGGTGCTTCTCGTGGACAAAGGACATGATATCTACAAGCGGAGCTGCCCGATTCTCGAGGAGAAGATCCGGCTGTGTCCGCCTCCCGCGGGCAAAAAGGACTTCTCCGGCTGCCTGCCGGCCTGCTCGATCACGAGCGGCTTCGGCGGTGCGGGCGCCTACAGCGACGGCAAATTCAACATCACCACCGAGTTCGGCGGCTGGATGACCGACTATCTGCAGCCTTCCCGGGTGCTGGAGCTCATCCGCTATGTCGATGAGATCAACCTGCAGCATGGGGCGGTGCCGGATCTGACCGACCCGACAACCGCACAGGTGCGGGAGATCGAACAGCGGGGATACGCGGCCGGACTCAAGCTGCTGCGGGCCCAGGTGCGCCACCTCGGGACCGAGCAGAACCTGGAGATTCTGAAGTCGATCTTCGAATATTTGGCCCCCCGTATCGAGATGCGGTTCAAGACGGAAGTCGAGGACATCCTGACAGTGAAGGACGGCGACTCGCAGGTCGTCAAGGGCATTGTCCTGTCCGGCGGTGACACCTGTGAGAGCGATAACGTGATGATCGCCCCCGGCCGCGACGGTTCCGCCTGGCTCGCCCAGGTGCTCAAGAAGCGCCGGATACGGATGTTCAACAACCAGGTCGATGTAGGGGTGCGGGTCGAAACCTCGGATATCGTCATGCGCGAGATCAATGAACATCTTTACGAAGGCAAATTCATTTACAATACATCGGTCGGCACGCGGGTGCGCACCTTCTGCAGCAACCCTTCGGGCCATGTCGTGGTGGAGAACCACAGCGGCGTGATGGCGGCCAACGGCCATTCCTACAAGGATGCCAATCTCGGATCGCCCAATACGAATTTCGCGCTGCTCGTATCCCACAAGTTCACGGAGCCGTTCGACAAGCCGAACGAGTACGCCAGAGAAATCTGCCGCAGAGCCAACGACCTCTCGAACGGCGGGGTCATCATCCAGAAGTACGGCGATATCATGCGCGGCCGCCGCTCCACGCCGGACCGGATCAAGGAAGGCTTCCTCGAGCCCACGCTGAAGGAAGCGGTTCCGGGCGACCTCGGTCTCGTGCTGCCTTATATTACGATGAAGAGCCTCATCGAGATGATCCAGGCGCTCGAGAAGGTGACCCCGGGCATCGCGGCGGAGCATACGCTTTTCTACGGCGTGGAAGCCAAGTTCTACTCCGCCCGTCCGAAGCTCACCGAGCAGTTTGAGACGGAGATCCGCGGTCTCTTCTGCGGCGGAGACGGCGCCGGGGTGACCCGCGGCCTGGCCCAAGCCGGAGCCGCCGGCGTATGGATCGCCCGCCAGGTCGTCGACCGGATCGGCTGATCCCTGCATCTATGCCGCGGCACGGGACATCGTCCGTTTGGTCTTCGGGAGAACCTATGCCGCGGCTGAATCGTCCGCCAAGCCATCGGGCGGATCGCCCTGATCCCTTCATCCATTCCGCGGCATGGGGCATCGACCGTCCTTCTCATCGAATGCAGCCGATGCCGCGGCTTTCTCTTCATTTCCTGCTTGATCTTCCGTGATTTCACCTAAAGTTTTTTTAAGGTCTTTCGACATACTTTTCAAAGTTCATCTGGTATATTTCTCTTACAACCGTTTCAGACAACCTTCCTTATTCGCCCCGCACCACCACCCCACCGATTCCCGGAGGTATTATGAAAGTTACATTGAAAGTCGAAGAGATCCTCCGCCAGATGGGGATCAGCTATGAGGCCTTTTTCCTCTATCACGAACTGGGCAAGGAACTGTCCGAACGGGATAAGGAAAGGGAGAAAGGCAGAGAAGACGAGGACAAAGACGAGGAACAGCGCTGACCACATATCCAAAAAATCCGGGACAGGTTCGGCTTCCTTCGGAAGGCGCCTGGCCCTTTGCGTCTTCGGGAGTCCTGATGAGATATAACTTCTTATACTTCGAAGCCGCTTCTCTTGTTCATGAACAGAAGGGGGGCTTTTTGGCCTGCATGCTTTGGGGCTGTGCGAAAACACCATTTTCCGCCGGACCGGAGGCGGGCAGGCTCTCGTCCAAGTGTTCCCGCCGCGCCATGAATACAATGGGTTTGGCATGTCACTGGGGAAGGAGGAGCACGCCTTCCCAATCTATCCGTGAAGGAGACATCAGCCCATGAAGCCGGCCAAACGGACCTTGGTGAGCAAGTGGACGAAAACCAAAAGACTGCTCCAAAACCGCGGTCTTCGGAAGTTCATTCCGGAGACGCGGCTCTTCAGCCGCACGAACCTGCTCTATCTATTAAAGAAATACCGCATGATCTATGTGAAGCCCGTCAAGGGCTCCGGCGGCAAAGGTGTAATCCGGGCCGAGGTAAGGCGGATACGCGGAAAAACACTGCTGCGCTATCAGCAGGGGACGACGATCCGCACATTCACCTCCTTCGGCGCCTTCTATGCTTCCCTGTACCGGACGAAGTTCCCCCGGCCGTATCTCGTCCAGCAGGGCATCCCTCTCCTGACCCTGCAGGGGCGTCCGTTCGATATCCGGGTCATGGTGCAGCGTACGGCCACCCGGAGATGGCGGACCACCGGCATCATCGGGCGGCTCGCCCACCCGAAACGGGCTGTGACGAACTATCACAGCCAGGGCCGGCCGCTGCCGCTTCGCATTCTCTTCGCCTCCCGCCTCTCTCCCGCCCGCAGACGCCGGCTGACCGCTTCCCTCGCGAGACTGGGGCTGAGAATCGCCCATGATCTCGGCAGGAAGTACCCCGGCTTCCGGGAGCTCGGCGTCGATGTCGGCATGGATGCGAGGCTGCACCCCTGGGTGCTCGAAGTCAATACCGCACCGGACGCGCGCATCTTCAATGAGCTGAAGAACAAGCGCATCTTCCGCCGGGTGCTGCTGTACGCCAAGGCGAACGGGCGGTATAAAAGCAGAAAGCTGCCGCGGGTGTAAGCTGCCTTTTCGGGCTCCGTGGCATGGTTGTTTTTGTTAAGATGATCGGGTTCGCTAGAAGGACAGCTCTTCAAGCCGGATGAAGTATCGTCCGTCTCCATCTGCGAATATAACAAAAAAGAGACCAGATCATGGTCTCTTTTTTGTATTCACCTATCAAGCTTACGTAAGCGGAAGACGGGAATCGAACCCGCGACCCTCGCCTTGGCAAGGCGATGCTCTACCGCTGAGCCACTTCCGCAGGTGGTGCGGTCGAGAGGACTCGAACCTCCACGGCTGTTACACCACTAGAACCTGAATCTAGCGCGTCTGCCAATTCCGCCACGACCGCATATAAAGTGAGCCATGTAGGACTCGAACCTACGACACCCTGATTAAAAGTCAGGTGCTCTACCGACTGAGCTAATGGCTCAAACTCAAATGGCTGGGGATCTAGGATTCGAACCTAGGCATGACAGAGTCAAAGTCCGTTGCCTTACCGCTTGGCTAATCCCCAAAAGACATATGGGGCGGTCGAAGGGAATTGAACCCTCGAATGCCGGATCCACAAACCGGTGCGTTAACCACTTCGCCACGACCGCCGCAAAGAAATAAGTAATGGCGGAGCCGACGGGATTCGAACCCGCGGTCTCCTGCGTGACAGGCAGGCATGTTAGGCCTCTACACCACGGCTCCAAGCCAAAAACAATCATGGTGGAGGCTGACGGGATCGAACCGCCGACCCTCTGCTTGTAAGGCAGATGCTCTCCCAGCTGAGCTAAGCCTCCATGGGATAAAGATGACCCGTAGGGGATTCGAACCCCTGTTACCTCCGTGAAAGGGAGGTGTCTTAACCCCTTGACCAACGGGCCCTGTGTCAGGAAATCATGGTGGAGCCAAGCGGGATCGAACCGCTGACCTCCTGCTTGCAAGGCAGGCGCTCTCCCAGCTGAGCTATGGCCCCATGCATTAAGTATCGGATGTCTGCATACGTACGGAAGCTCTCTATTCTCTACCATATGCCGCTTGCTAATCTGCTAGCTTGCCCCGACGAGAATCTAATTTAGCATATTTCGTCGACCGGTGCAACCTCTAATTTCAATCCAATTTGTTACAGGCGGTATCTCCCGTTCGGCTGCGAATTCACCCAACGTGTTTTGCCGCGAGGAGTAATCTATCATATTCTGTCGAAAGATGCAAGCTTCTCTTTTTTTGTCTGGCTTCGACCCAACAGGAACAGATTCTAGACTTTGCGCCTCTCACGGCAAACCGCCTGGAAGCCTCGTCGATGCGGATCCAGGCGGTTCATGTGTAGGAATTAATAAACGATCCGGTTCAGCTCCTGCAGCAGGCCGGCAACCCGCTCTGCGGTAATCCCTTTGGACTTGTCCTTCATCAGCTGCTTGAGGCTTAAGTTCTTGACGTAGAATTTCAGCGGCGGCCGGTCGACCTCGGGCAGATGCTTCACCAGCAGCTCCTTGTCCTCTTCGTAAGCGAGCAGCTCTCTGACGAGACTCTCCTCGGTATAGGCCACCCGGAACAGATCGTCGTTCTTATACGTGAACGTGTAATCGCCGGAGCCGACCGTGAGAAGCAAGCCCTCCTCCGTCTCGAAGCCCGGTCCAATGCCTTCTGTCCCGGCGAGCGGCTGGCCGCCTGCAAGCACGTGTGCCGCCTGTGCCCCGGGCAGCAGCACTTCCGCGCGCGTATTGGCCGGCACGCGAACGGTAACTTCGATCCGCCCGTCGGCCGTACGCCAGCCGGAGCGAATCTCACCGTACATCGACTCGAACGAAGCGGAGGCCGACCGCAGCCCCCTTGCCGCCGGCTTCGGGTGAAGCCTGAGCTTCTTATAGGCCGGCGCGGAGAAGTCCATATCGAGTCCGGCCACCTTCCGGTACAGCCAGTCCCCGATGGAGCCGTAAGCATAATGGTTGAAGGAATTCATGTTATCGCTCCAGAACGAGCCGTCCGGCTTGATGCTGTCCCAATGCTCCCAAACCGTCGTGGCGCCCTTCGTAATCGGGTACAGCCATCCGGGATAGCTCTGTTGCTGCAGCAGCTTCACGGCCGTCGAGTGGTATCCGTTATCCGACAGCGCGAAGCACAGATAAGGCGTCCCGACAAAGCCGGTCGTCAGATGGTAGTCGTTCTCGACGATCAGCTCGTTCAGGTCGCGGGCGATCCGCTTGCGGGCGGAACCGTCGACCAGCCCGAACACGAGCGCAAGCACGTGAGCGGTCTGCGTCGGTGCGGCCATCCGCCCGAACGGCGTCACATACTCCCCGCGGAAATACGAGAGGATGCCGTCCAGGAGCCTGCCGTATTCCTCGGCATCCTCCCCTCGCCCGAGGATCTCGGCGCTGCTGCGCAGCAGCCGGGTGGAGTAAGCGTAATAAGCGGTTGCCACGAGGTCGCGCGGGGTAGCCCCGACGTAGCTGTTCTCCTTCGCATCCAGCGCCAGCCAGTCACCGAACTGGAAGCCGGTGTTCCAGGCATACTCGTTCTCTCCCTGGGCGCGTATATATTCGACCCAGGCCTTCATGCTGGCGTACTGCTCTTCGAGGATCCGCTTATCGCCGTAATATTGATAAAGCGTCCACGGGATGATGACGGCGGCATCCCCCCAGCCTGCGGCGGAATCGCCGTCCTGGACGTTCGGAATGATGAAGGGAATCCCGCCGTCCGGCAGCTGGTCCGCCTTGAGGTCGCGCATATACTTCGTAAAGATCGGCCCGCCTTGGTAATTGAACAGGGCGGTGGAGACGAACACCTGCGCATCCGCCGTCCACCCCAACCGCTCGCTGCGCTGCGGGCAGTCCGTCGGCACGTCGATGAAATTGCCGCGCTGTCCCCAGACAATATTGCGCTGGAGCTGATTGACCAGCGGGTCGGAGCATTCGAAGCCGCCTGTCCGGTTCATATCCGTATGCATGACCTGGCCGACGAAGCTGTCCGGCGGGAGCACGCCCGCTTCTCCCGGATAGCCCTCGACCCGGACATAGCGGAAGCCTTGGAAGGTGAAACGGGGCGCATACACCTCGGTCCCTTCCCCTTTGGCAATATATTCGACTTCCTGCCGGGCCTCTTTCAAATTACCGAAGTAGATATTGCCTTCCTTGTCAAGCACCTCGGCATGCTTTAGCTTAATGCATGTGCCGGCGGGCGCCTTCACGGTCAGCCGGATTCGGCCGACCATATTCTGGCCCATGTCCAGCACCGTATTGCCATTCGGCGTGAGAAGAACAGCCGCGGGACGGATCTCCTCCGTGACACGAACCGGTTCATTCTCCTGAGCCACCAGTTTGTCCTTCGGCCCGTCCAGCACCTCGACGGCCTTCCAATCGTTATCCTCGAATGTTCCCGTGCTCCAGCCCTCCCGCTCCAGCCGGGCATCGTATTTCTCTCCGTTGTAGATATTGGAATAAAGCACCGGTCCGGCTGCGGCCTTCCAGCAGGAATCGGTGACGATCCACGCTTCCGAGCCGTCCTCATAGCGGACGCACAGCTGGAGCAAGGCGGCCCGCCGGTCCCCGTACCGGAATTTCCCCTCTCCCATACCGCCCTTATACCAGCCGTCCGCCAGCATAAGACCGATTCCGTTGACGCCCTTCCGTAGAAGCGCCGTGACATCATAGGTTTGATACTGGATGCGGTGCCCGTAGCTGGTCCAGCCTGGCGCGAGCAGTTCCTCTCCTATACGGCTGCCGTTCAGATAGAGCTCATAGAGCCCAAGCGCCGATGCGTATATTCTTGCCGATGTGATGCGGCTTTGTAAGGAAAAGCTTTTGCGGAGAAGAAATACGGCCTCCGAGGCAGCATCCAGCCCATCCGCGGCCGGGGTAATCCAGTCCGCTCTCCACGGCTCCCGTCCAAGCAGGCCGGTCTCCCACCAGGCCGCTTCGCTCCAGTCCGATTCCCTTCCGCAGGAATCCCAAACCTTGACACGATAATAATAACGTGTCCGCGGCGCCAGCTCGGGGCCGGCGTATTCGACATGAATGGACTGCTCGGAGGCTACGACTCCGGAATCCCAGACGGGATTGTTGTCGAAGGTACGGCCCGAGGCTTCCACCTGCACACGGTATGACGACTGCATCGCTGCCTTGCGGTCCGATTGGAGCTTCCAGCTGATTCGCGGCCGATCCACGTCCAGCCCAAGCGGGTTCGTCCTGTATTCGCAGGATAATGAATATACATTCAATGGATTCATCACTTCGGTATCCTTTCTCATCGCCTACTCCGCTGTGAAGCTCCTTACTTCTCCGACGGAACGGACAGGGATTGCAGCTCCTCCACAATCGAAGGCAGCTTCTTCTCCAGCGTATACATAAACATGAACCCGATCTGCAGCAGCACCAGGACGATCGGGAACCCAATGTAGAGCAGCTTGATGGCCGTAATCGCCGAATCGCTCTGTTCACTCAGCCCGCCGGCATAACCGCCGATCGCGAGCGCCCAGCCGACGATCGCGCCGCCGAAGCCGCTACCGATCTTCGAGGCGAGCGAGGCTCCGCTGAAGATCAGGCCTTCCGTGCGCGCTCCGGTTCTCCATTCGCCGTATTCCACCGTATCGGCCAGCAAAGCGGAGCCCGTAGCAACCGCCGGAGCAACGCCGAGTGTTTTGAGAATCGTGCTGATCAGGACAATTTCAAAATGGGAGGGATCGACCAGGATCAGAAGCGAACCGGCCAGCGTAACGAAGCATCCGACCAATATGGTATTCCTCTTCCCGATGCGTTTCATCAGCGGCGCACAGAGCAGGATCCCGACAATGATCGGAAGTATACTCCCGATCCCGAGTGCCGCTACCAGGCCGGGGTCGTGCAGAATATATTGGGCATAGTAAATATTCAGCGCACTGCTGATGCCGGTGTTCAAGAAAAGAATGACTGAGAACAGCAGGACAATGATCCAGTATTTGTTGCGGAGCAGCGCCCTCGCGCCTTTTCGCAAGGGGATGTCCTTCTGCACGACAACGGGTTTGACCCGCTCCTTCGTTGTTTTGTAGGTGATCGCGTAAAGTAAAGGAGATACCGCTCCAATGATGCCGAAGGTGATCGCCCAGCCCATTTTGCCCCCGCCAAAGGCTTGCACCATCGGCATTGTGAACATGCTGATAGCCACGCCTCCCGTAAGCGACAGCACCATACGCGTAATGTTCAGCACAGTCCGCTGATACGGGTCCTGCGTCATCAGCGAATTCATCGCGCTATAGGGGATGTTGATGGCGGAATAGATCATCATGCATACGAAATAGGTAACGCTCGCGTATATGATCGCTCCGGTCTCTCCCAGGTTCGGAGCCGTAAACAAGACCATGACGGACAAGCCGAACGGAACCGCCATCCATTTGATCCAGGGACGGGCCTTGCCGTGCCGGCTTTTCGTGCGGTCGACCAAAGCGCCGATGCCAATATCAATGATACCGTCCACGATCCGGGTGATCAAAAAGATCGTCCCCACCACGCCTGCCGAGATGCCGGCAATATCCGTATAAAAGAACGTGAGAAAGGTCGAGATCGCGGTAAAGATGATATTCGTCGATAAATCGCCCACGGCATACCCCAATCGTTCCTTCAGCGACAGCTTCTCCCCATACCCCGTATTCCCGTTGTCGATACCCGCTGAGCTGCTCATGGCTGAACCCCCTAAGATGATTTGGTGCAAACGCTTGCATTACAGCACTTTCGTGGATGCGATCCGTCCCAAATAACGTGCGCTTTCTTTCACGGTCCGTTCCTGAGTCGTCCGGTCCACCCCGATCAGGCCGAACCGCATCGAATAACCGGCATTCCATTCGAAGTTATCGAAGGTCGTCCAGTGCAGATAGCCCCTTACATCAATGCCCTCTTCGAGACAAGCATGAACCCCCTGCAGGCCGCGCCGGATAAATTCAATCCGCCGCTCGTCGTCATCCGTAGCCACGCCATGTTCGGTGACGAATATCGGAAGCGTCAACGCTTTGGCAACCTTGCGGATCACCTGCCCCAGAGCTTCGGGGTAATACTCATATTTCATCTGGGTCAGCTCGGCGTCGGCAGCCGGTGTCACCCGGCCCTCGGGTCCGTAGACTTCCCTCGTGTAATTCTGCAGACCGAAGAAATCGTCGCCCTCCAAGGCAGGCAAATACTGTTCGAAATACTGCTGCCATTTCTGCTGGGCCCATGCTTCTCCGCCCGGAACGGACTGAATGTCGGATAAGGCCATCGAAAGCCCGACTTTGGCGTTCGGCTGCAGACGTTTGATCGTCTGCCTTGCGCGGCGGTGGGCTTCCATCAGCAGCGCAATCTTCGGCTCGTCCGAGATCATGTGGAAGGTGACGTATCGATCCGCCGTCGTGCCGCACAGCTGTGCTGCGGATGCCCGCCATCCGGGTGCCGTCCAGGCTGCGCCGTCAATGCCGACCGGCGGTATGATGCCGATGCTGCTGAACACCTCGCGGAGCATAACCGGAAGATTGACTTCATTGAATGTCAGCACGTAGGGAATAAGGTCGCCCAGCTCCTGAAACACGAATTCGCAATACTTCGCGAAGCGTTCCGGAACTTCCTCGCTCCCCCACCCTCCGAATCGCATCAGCCACTGCGGGGATGAGAAGTGATGCATAGCGACGACAGGTGTCAGCCTGTGCTCATAGCAGGCCTGCAGTACATCCCGGTAATGCGCGATGGCCGACAGGGAAAACTGTCCGGGAGCCGGCTCGATTCTTGCCCACTCGATCGAGAAGCGGTAAGCCTTCAGCCCGAGGCTGGCCATGAGTGCGATATCCTCTCTATAGAGACGGTAATGATCGACTGCATCTCCGGACTTGTCTTGGTACGGAGAGCCTTCCGCATGCTCCTCCGCCCAAAAATCGCTGTTGGTATTGTTGCCTTCGACTTGATAAGCCGCCGTGGCCGAGCCGAACATAAATTGCTGTGGAAAAATATATTCCATCTGGATCACTCCTGTCTTGAAATTGGAAAAGGGCTGACGTAGACCGGGTGCGGCCTTGGAGGGATGTCGCCGAAACGTTTTTGTTTCCGCTTTCGTTTCCACTTTTGCTTTCGTTTCCACTTTTGCTTCCCCTGTTGCCCGCTCTTTGGATTCGTTCCCCTGGATTCATCATAGCAATGCTTTCCGGTGCTGATAATGCTAATATGAAATCGATTGTGTGCTCGAATCAAATCGAATATGGGGTGGTGAATCTTACCAACCCTGCTGCAGCTATGCTCAAATCAAATTCATCCGCTGAATACGGGAAAGGGCAGGAATGATGGAAACCTCCGAACTGCATGATTTTTTATTGGACCAAAGCAAGCTTGCCGTGGACTGGGAAGAAATCAAGGAAAGACTCCAGCCCAAAGTGCTGACCATCAACGGGATTCCCGTGTTTCTGTTCGACCTGATCTTTAACATTGCCAATCAGCTCATTGACGATCAATTGGTCATCTCCCTGCAGCGGCCCTTTGCCACCGTACCGATGCATGTTCATCCTTATATCGAACTCGTTTATGTCTATCAAGGGACCTGCACCGTTCAGATCAACGAACAGCCGATCGAGCTGGCTCAAGGCGCCATGATCTTGATCGATAAGATGACCCCTCACACCGTACTGGAGACAAGACCCGGCGACATGGTCATCGACATGAAATTAAGACACGACTATCTGTCTTCCAGCTTTCTGAACCGGCTCACCGGCAAAAGTATTATTTCTCAATTTCTCATTAACTCCATGATCGACAAGCGCAGAACGAACCAGTTTCTCTATTTTCCTCTGGATGGTGTCAAGAAGACCGGCCAAATCATGGAGCAGCTGATGTGCGAATATTTCGACCGCGGCGTCTGCTCGCACGACATCATCAACTCCTACTTGGTCATCCTGTTTACGGAGCTCGTCCGACATGCTGACATCCGGGGCGCAGCGTCACCGGGCCGCCGTCAAGAGGACGCCTCGATCATTGATTTTCTGCGCTACATTGAAGAACGCTACCGGGATTGCTCCCTTGTCGAGATGGCCGCCCAGTTCAAATTTCATCCGAACGCCCTATCCGCCATTCTGAAGCGGGCTACCGGGAAGTCGTTCAAGGATCTGCTTCAGCTCCAGCGGTTGAACAAGGCGGCCCTTTATCTCAAAAATACAGGGATGCCCATTACCGACATTGCCGAGGAAGTCGGCTATTCCAGCATGTCCTTCTTTCATAAGAAATTCAAAGAGGTCTTTGGCGAAACGCCAAGTGAATACCGCAATAGAAAAGGGGAGTGAATAGAGACATTTGCAAAACGGAATGCCGGGGTCGATGGATTGGATTATTTCGCATCAAGCCAAACGAAAAAGACGTACTATTGAAATCCAAAAGTACGTCCGGAGATTACACCTTGATATTTATATTCTTTTCATCGTACTAGCAAGCCCCAAACCCCACCGCTTACCGCGCCTTCGGGACCGGCTTCTGCTCCTTGTACTGCAGCTCATACAGCCGGTAATAGTACCCGCGCTGTGCCAGCAGCTGGTAATGGTTCCCCGTCTCACGCACCCGCCCCTTGTGCATGACGATGATCTGGTCGGCATGCTGGATTGTGGATAAACGGTGCGCGACGATCATTGTCGTACGGCCTTCGGAGATGTTGTGCAGGGCATCCTGCACGATCAGCTCCGTCTCCGTATCGATATTGGACGTCGCTTCGTCCAGGATCAGAATCTGCGGGCGGAAGGCGATCGCCCGGGCGAAGGAGAGCAGCTGCCGCTGGCCCAGCGACAGGTTGATGCCCCGCTCGCCGAGCAGCGTGCCGTAGCCGTCCGGCAGGGAGCGGACGAAGTCGTCCATGTGCACCATCCGCGAAGCCTGACGGATCTCTTCGTCCGTGATCTCCGTGTTGTTCAGCCGGATGTTCGAGGCGATATCCCCGGTGAACAGGAAGACATCCTGCTGCACGATGGAGATATACCGCCGCAGATCATCAAGCGGAATCTGGCGGATGTCGACGCCGTCGAGCTTGATGCTGCCCTTCTGGATATCGTAGAAGCGGCCCACGAGCTGGATGATGGAGCTTTTGCCGGCCCCGGTGGCCCCGACGAACGCGATGGTCTGGCCCGGATGGATCGTGAACGACACATCCTTCAGCACCCAATCCTCGCCGCTGTAGGCGAACCAGACGTTCTCGAAGCGGATCTCGCCGCGGATCTCGGCCGGAAGCTTACAGGGCTGCGCCGCATCCACAATGGCCGGCTTCTCGCCGAGCGTCTCGAAGATCCGCTCCGCCCCGACCATCGCCGTCTGAATCTGGTTATATTTCTCCGCAAGGGACAGCAGCGGCTGGAAGAACTGCCGCACATAATGCGTGAAGGCGTACACGATCCCGAAGGTGATGCCGCCTTCGATGACGCTGGCCCCGCCGTACCACAGCAGCAGCGCGATGGCCAGATTGCCGAGGAACCCGATGGCCGGCTGGAAGATCGAGTTGATGACCGTGCCGCGCATGCCGGCGCGGTAGTAGTCCGTGTTCAGCCGGTCGAACTGCTCCCACTGCCGCTCTTCGCGGATGAAGAGCTGGGTGATACGGATGCCCGAGAGGTTCTCCGCGAGGAACGAATTCAGCCGGGAGAGAATGACCCGCGAGTGGCGCTGCGCCTGCCGGATCACCGACCGGTACCAGAAGGTGAGCGCCGCCAGGAATGGCAGCACCGCGAACGACAGCAGCGCCAGCTTGACGCTGAGCTGCAGCATGACGATGATAATGCCGATAAGCACGATTATATCCTTGACGAGATTGACGACCACCTGCGAGTACAGCTGGTTGAGCGACTCCGTGTCCTGCGTGACGCGCACGACAAGACGGCCGACCGGATTGCGGTCGAAGTAGGACATCGACATCCGGCTGAGGTGATGGAAGAGCTGCTGCCGGATGTTGAAAATGATCGTCTGCCCCGTATACTGCAGCAGGTTGCTCTGCAGGTACCCGAGGAGGGCGCTGCCGAGGACGGCGGCCAGGAAGACGGCTCCCAGCTCGAGGAAGCCGCGGTAATCCTGGGCGCGGAACGCTCCGACCGCCGCCTCGTCGAGCTGCCGGGCCGGGAACTCCCGGCCGCCGGCCGAGAGCACCGCCGAGGACCCTTCGCCGCGCACCGTGACGGCCGGTTCATCCTCTCCGGCCTCTGCCGGAAGCCAGCCGTCGATCAGCCACGGCCGGCCCCCGGCGGAGACGATCTGCGCGGGCTGCGCTCCGGCGGCTGCCGCTGTCGCCCGATCTGCGGCAGCTTCCTCCGGCGCCAGGCGGACATACTCCCGGCCGTTCCATTCGGTCACACGGCCGTACTTCTCCAGCTCGGCGGCGGCCTGCTGTCCGGCCGGCGCCGAGAGCATCGGGTGCCCGAGGCCGTTGATGTGCCCGTCGATGGCCACCTTCAAGATGTAGGGCCGGACCAGGTCGGCCACCACGATCAGAAAAGCCAAAGAGATGCACAGCAGGATCATCCGCCAGTAAGGCTTGGCGTAAGAGAGCAGCTTCAGGAGCAGCTGCGAGTCCTTCATTTTGCTGCCTTCCGGCGCTTCGGTATGTATGTTCACGCCCCCGCTCCCCCCTTCAGCCTGAGCGAAGCCTGCGATGCGGCATCCGCTGCTCCTGCCCCTTCGCTCTCCTGGCGTTCCGCTTCCTCATCAAGCAGCTGCTTGTGGTACATATCCGCATAGATGCCGCTCTGGGCCACGAGCGAACGATGGGTGCCCCGCTCCACGATCCGCCCCTGATCCATCACGATGATCTGGTCGGCATTCTGTACGGAGGAGATGCGGTGGCCGATAATGATCGTCGTCCGCTGCGTCATCACCGTCTGCAGCCCTTCGAGGATGAGATCCTCCGTAATCGTGTCGACTGCCGACAGACTGTCGTCGAAGATGAGCACGGAAGGCTTCTTGATCACCGCCCGGGCGATCGATACCCGCTGGCGCTGGCCGCCGGACAGGGAGATGCCGCGTTCCCCAAGGGCCGTATCGAACTGGTTCGGGAACTCGACGATGTTGTCGTACACCTGGGCGATCTTGGCCGCCTGCACGACCTGCTCGTCGCTGTACGGCTTCGGATCGAAGCCGATGTTGTCCCGGATCGTCGAAGAGAAGAGGAACTGATCCTGCGGCACGATCCCGATCTGCCCGCGCAGGGTCCGCAGCGGAATTTCATGGATGTCATGCCCGTCGATGAACACGGTTCCGGCAGGCGGATTATAGAGCCGCACGAGCAGGTGGACCAGGGTGCTCTTGCCGCTGCCGACCCGTCCGACGATCGCGAGGCTCGAGCCGCGCGGCACCTTCAGCGAGATGTCGCGGAGGGTCGGCCGCTTCGCTTCCGGATAGGAGAAGGTGAGATTGCGGATCTCGATCTCCCCTTGAATCTCCGTAATCTCCTCCTTCGCCATAACGTCGTCCACGATATCCGGCTGGGTGTTGAAGATGTCGAGGAGCCGCAGCTCCGAGGCGCGCCCGCGCTGCAGCAGGTTCACGACTTTGCCGAGGTTCTCGATCGGTCCCATGAGCAGGGATAAGTACGTGTTGAAGGCGACGAACTCCCCGAGCGTGATCGTGCCGCGCAGCACCATAATCCCGCCAAGGACAACGGACACCAGGAACGAGAATCCGACAATGCCGGTGCTGAGCGCGCCGAACAGAGAGTTCGAGCGGACGAACCGCCGGTTCATATCGACCGCCTTCTGATTGTCCTTTGTGAACAAGGCCCGTTCCGCCTTCTCTTGAACGAACGCCTTCACCACCCGGACCCCGGCAGTGAACTCCTGCACCCGGCTCGTCAGGTCCGAGATCGCGGCCTGCATGTCCGCCGACTGCTGCATGATCCGCTTGTTGAAACGGTAGGCAAGCAGGGACAGAAGCGGCAGCGGCAGCATCGTGAGCAGCGTCAGCCACGGATTGACTGAAGTGACCATGGCGGCGACCGACACCACGATGAGGAAGACGGCCTCCATCACGTTGAAGTAGCCCTGCATCGTCACCTCGCGGACGACGCCCACGTCGCTGATCGCATGCGACATGAGATCGCCGATCCGCCGGTTGTTGAAGTACTGGGCGGACAGCTTCTCCCAGTGTTCGAAGAGCTCGCCGCGCACCCGCATTTCGAGCTGCCTTGAGAGGCGGAAGAGATAAATCCGGGAGACCGACCGGAAGAAAGCGATACCAAAACCGGCGGCCGTCATCCACACCGCAAGCTGGACCGCCCCCTGGTACGTCAAGCCTCCGACCTGAAGACTGTCGGTAAACCGGCCGAGCAGCCATGGAATGACGAGCTGCAGCACGGAGGAGATGGACAATAATGCAAAACCCATGACATAGGCCCAGCGGTTGCGTTTGATGTGGGACCAGAAGATATCCTTGCGTACCATGGCACTCCTCCCGAGAGGTAATCTTGACTATAAGTAAGATTACCCTGTAAGCAAGAAAGAAACCATGGACTTCCATGCCGCAAAATATGGACTATTTTACTTTTCGGAACGCCCAGATCCGGATCTTCGGCATCCCTCCCTCTACGAAAGAGGGGAGCTCCCTCCACGGCTGCGGCAGGTCCGGCTGCGGACTTCTGCCTTCCCTTACGGCATGAAACCCTTCCACTGCAGCCCCCGGCAGCCCCCTCCACACTTCCACGAACAGGTTCGGCTGGCCCTCCCCTTCATAGACTTCCACCCGCGGGTCCTCCTGCAGCTTCCCGGCCCAGGCGAGATACCCTTCCCGGCGGCTCTCCGCAATTTTGTACTCGACGAACACCATGCTCATCTTTTAGGCCCCCTCCAGCTTTATTTTGATGTAGAAAATGATACACTATTGGTAATGAACTGCAATACAATAGGGAGAAAACTATCAGGTTGGGGAGGAAGGTCCATGGACACTGGAACGCACCTGGTGATCGGATTCGGACTCGCGGGGCTCGCCTACATCGACCCGGTCGTCGCCGCGGACCCGGTCGTCTCCACAGCCGTGCTGATCGGCACGGTCGCGGGCTCGCAGGCCCCGGATGCGGACACGCTGCTCAGGCTGCGGGGGAACGCCGTCTATGTACGGAACCATCGCGGCTTATCCCATTCTCTTCCGGCGCTCGTGCTGTGGACGCTGCTCATTGCGGGCCTGCTCCGCCTCTCCTTCGGTGAGCTGCCAATGCTGCACGTCACCGCCTGGGTGTTCGGTGCCGTCGCCTTTCACGTCTTCACGGATCTCTTCAATACGTACGGCACGCAGGCCCTGCGTCCGCTCTCGGAGCGATGGGTCTCGTGGAATATCATTCACATCTTCGACCCGTTCATCTTCTTGTCCCACGTGCTCGCGATCTTCCTGTGGTCGCTGAAGCTGGCGCGTCCCGAGGTGCTCTTTCCCCTGTTGTATGCGGCGCTTGCCCTCTATTACATCTGGAGGTCCTGGCTTCATTACCACCTGGAGAAGAACCTGTATCAGAAGGACATCGGGTATGAGCCCGGCGACCGGTATACGCTGATCCCCACAATCCATCCGTACCAGTGGCAGATCGTCAAACGCAAGGAGAACGGGTGGTTCGAGCTCGGCGAATACCGGGGCGGCACGATCAAATGGGTCGACCGGACCACCTGCCACGCCCACCCTGCCGTCGATGAATCCAAGCACCATCCGAACGTCAAGGCGCTGGTCTATTTCTCATCGTACGCCTGTGCCGAAGTCAAGGAGAAGCCTTGGGGATATGAGGTCATCTGGGCGGATGTCCGCTACCGCCACCGCAAGAACTATCCGTTCGTCGCCGTTCTGCTTATGGACCACGAATACAACACCCTGGATTCCTATGTGGGCTGGGTCAGCGAAACCAATCTTGGCAAGAAGCTCCGGGCCGGCGTTTATTGATAAATCCGGCTCGTGGGCGTGTTCACAATATGGTACAATGGAGACGCCTGTGCCGTTCCCTTCAATGGAACGGGCTTAAGCGAATTTTACTATTCAGATATGTCAAAAAAGCTCAAGGATTTCTCCTTGAGCTTCCATTGATGAATCCGCTGATCCCGATGAACTCGAGATTAACGTTGGCCGCCGGCAAGAGCTTGCTCAGCGATTTGGACCAGACGGCGTGTGATGTGACCACCGATTGCGCCAGTGTCGCGAGTAGCCATGTAGCCATAGTAACCGTCTTGCGGGATTTGAATCCCAAGTTCTTGAGCGACCTCATACTTCAATTGATCCAATGCTTGAGAAGCTTGTGGTACTACCAAAACGTTGCTATTACGGGATTGACCTGCACCCATGTTCCAGCACTCCTTTCAATTGAATGATGTCTTTGTGTAGTTGCAAGCTTGCAAAGTTATTATGTGCCTCATGCCCGGAACTATACGCAACTTTTGAAAAAACTTCGTGAGTTTCAAATGTTACTCGGAAAGGCGGGTGGATACCGCATGAACAAAGGACTAGCCCTGCTGTGGGCCGTCGTCGGCACGGCGCTTCTCGCAGCAATCTCATATGGCATGGCCACAGGCAGCACGGGGATGGCCGTTCTCTTCTCTGTCATCTCGTTCTTCTTCATCGGGGCCGGCTTCATTGTCAAGGCCAAGCAGCGCAAACGCAGCGAGCAGCAGGAATAAACACGAATAGCCCGTCCTCATGGACAGGCCGCTTCGCTTCTTGAGACAACCTTGCAACAGACCAAGTGCCGCTTGGGTGGGCCTAAAAGAAATAACGGAACTCTGATGCGCTATGTGCTTCGCCTGAGGGCTCTTTTTTCAAATAGAGGAACTAAGGTTCGCTATTTGATGGAAGGAGGCCTCTTTTCTATGGATCTGGGGCCGATAAGGCATCTGAGTTCCGCTATTTAGCGGGAAATGACGGGAAAGTTCCGAATAAGGCATCCAGGTTCCTCTATTTCGCAATTGCGTCGGAAGGATGGGCCCGAACCCAGGCCTCGGAGGTGTGCAAAGAAGGCAGACAAACTCTGCCTGACCCTTTTAAGCCTGGTGACCGGCCCTTATGGCGGGCTTCATAGCCCTTTCATAGCCCTTAATCCAATAAAGCCTGTTTTCGGCTCCCAGGGTTGCATTGAGTCCGCCGGAAGCCTTCGGATGCGGTACAAGTCCCGCCCGCTGCACAGGATGTCATGGCAGCCTGCGGACTCGCGGCTGTTCGCCAGGGCCCTCCGGAGGCCGCCCTCGGATGAGCGCACTTCCGGCGCCTGGGCCTTAACCCGCAAAAGCCCGTCCACCTTACCCGGTGGACGGGCTTTCGCTTGCTTGCGTCGCCTTACAGCTGCACGAAGCCCATCTTCTGCTTCACTTCGCGGATCGTGGCCTCAGCAGCCGCCTCGGCACGGTCCCGCCCGCTGCGCAGGATGTCATGCAGCTCGCCGGACTCGCGGATCTCGCGGTAGCGCTGCTGGATCGGCTCGAGCAGGCCGACGACGGCTTCCGCCAGGTCCTTTTTGAACGGACCGTAGCCTTGGCCTTCGTACTTCGCTTCAACCTCCGCAATGGAGAGATCGGTGCACTGCGTGTAGATCGAGATCAGGTTGCTGACCTCCGGCTTGTTCTGCGGGTCGTACTTGACCTCGCGCCCGGAGTCGGTCACCGCGCGTGAGATCTTCTTGCGGATGACATCCGGCGCATCGAGCAGGGCGATGTAGCTGCCCGCGTTCGGGCTGCTCTTGCTCATCTTCTTCGACGCATCGTCGAGCGACATGATCCGGGCTCCCACCTCAGGGATATACCCCTGCGGGATTTTGAACGTCTCGCTGAAGCGCGTATTGAACCGGTGCGCCAGGTCTCGGGTCAGCTCCAGGTGCTGGCGCTGGTCTTCGCCCACAGGCACAAGGTCCGCGTTGTAGAGCAGGATGTCTCCCGCCATCAGGGAAGGGTAGGTGAACAGTCCGGCGCCCACCGACTCCTTGCCTTCCGACTTGTCCTTGAACTGTGTCATCCGCTCGAGCTCACCCATATACGTGAGCGTCGTCAGGAGCCATCCCAGCTCCGCATGAGCCTTCACGCTGGACTGCAGGAACACGGTAGCCGTGTTCGGGTCAATGCCCGCCGCGAGGTAGACCGCCGCAACGGACTCCGACTGCTCCCTGAGCGCCGCAGGATCCTGAGGGACCGTGATCGCGTGCAGATCCACCACCATAAAGTAACAATCATGCGTATGCTGGAGCTTGACATAGTTCTTGAGCGCCCCGATATAATTCCCGAGCGTCAGCTGCCCGCTGGGCTGCATCCCCGACAATACCCTCAATTTGGACATGGGAAACGAATCCTCCTTTGAATTTCCGAAAATACAAAAAGGCCTCCCGCCGCAAGGGACGAGAGACCGTGGTGCCACCCTAATTTATCCGCAAAAGCGTATCCCAACCGCTGCAGCTGCAGCAGAAGGATGTATGCGAACCTTCAGGCTCCTGTAACGGGGAGCGAACCGGAACGGCCTACCTTGATCACAGCGGCTCTTGAAACTATGGCCTGGGCCCCGGCCCCGCTGCGCACCTTCAACCGTCAGCTCAAGGATCCATTCAGACAGATGCCGCCCGCCGGTTCGCACCACCCACCGGCTCTCTGGAGAACGCCCTTCCGCTTACTTGTTCCTGTCATCGCTTATTAAGCGTCATTGTACCGAAGTACGCCCTCCCATGTCAACTCCCGAATTGGCTCTGCTTTGTCCTATATCCGTTTTTTGGGACATAGACTATAATAATAATTACGATAAAGAAGGAGAAATGACCGTTGCCTATTCTTATTCAACGATGGCTGACCAATATTCTGGCCCTGCTCTGCATTATGATGCTCATCCTCATCTTCACGCAGCGGGAAGCGCCGGACATGATCTTCCTGACGGGGGACGCGCTCGGTAATTTCAAGACCCTATTCATCTCCATCATCCTGGAAGCCCTGCCGTTCGTGCTGCTCGGCGTATTCGTCGCCGCCCTGCTGCAGCGCTTCGTCTCCGAGGCGGCCGTACGCCGCTTCACGCCGAAGAACCCCGTGCTCGGCATCCTGTTCGCCTGCGTGCTCGGGCTGATCTTCCCGCTGTGCGAGTGCGGCATGATCCCCGTCATCCGGCGGCTGATGCAAAAGGGAATGCCCGCCTACGTGGCGGTCGTCTTCATCCTCGCCGGGCCCATCATCAACCCGGTGGTCTACGCGTCGACGTATATGGCGTTCCGCAGCCGCCCCGAGATCGCCTATTCCCGGATGGGGATGGCCTTCATCACAGCCGCCGCCGTCGGCCTGCTCGTGTACCGCTTCGTGAAGCGCAATCCGCTGCGTTCGGCAGCGGGACATCCTCCGGACAGCGCCGCAGCCGTCGTACAGGCCCACAATCCTGATGCGCACGGGCACTGCGAAGACGGAAGCTGCGGCCACACGCATCATTCCCACGGGCACAGCCACAGGGGGCACCACGGCCACGACCATCATCACGACCACCATCATGACCATCACCATGCTCACGGGGCGCCTGCTTCCGGAAGCAGAATCATGCGCGCCCTCTCCGTATTCGGGCACGCTTCCGACGAATTTTTCGATATGGGCAAATATCTCATCTTCGGCGCCTTCCTGACGGCCGCGATCCAGACCGTGCTCGACCGGGAAAGCCTGGTGTCGATCGGGCAGGGCGAGCTCTCCTCGCATCTCTTCATGATGGGGCTCGCCTTCGTGCTGTCGCTGTGCTCCACCTCGGACGCCTTCGTCGCCTCGTCCTTCGCTACGACGTTCTCGGCAGGGTCCCTGCTCACGTTCCTCGTGTTCGGGCCGATGATCGACATGAAGAGCACGCTGATGCTTCTCTCGGCTTTCCGGGCGAGGTTCGTCCTGCTCTTGTCCGTCCTGACGGCCTTCATTGTCCTCGGCGTCTCCCTGGCCTTCCAGGCCTTCATCCTGTAGCGGACCGCCGGGGCACCATTCCCTACCAAAGGAGCGAATCCAACGAATGTCTTCCCGAACGCTTGGCCTTCATCATCTGCTCAAAACGCTGATCCTTCTCGGCTTTGCCGTCTATATCGCCTATCTGGTCCGCAGCGAGCTCATCCTTCTCTACATCGCCCCGCGGATGGTGGACTACGTGAAATGGTCGGCCCTCGTGCTCTATGCGGTGGCGGCCTATCAGCTCTATCTTGCGATCCGGATGTTCCGGGGCAGCTCCGCCGAGGACTGCGGGTGCGATCATGACCACACCCCCTCCCGCTCCCTGCTCAAGAATACGGTGGTCTACGGACTGTTCGCTCTGCCGCTGGCGCTCGGGTTCCTGCTCCCCGACGCCTCTATGGGCAGCTCGCTGGCCGACAAGAAGGGCATGAACCTCAGCAGCGCCAGCGCCGTCAAGGAGAGCCGTGCTGAAGCGGGGGCCGACCGGGCGGCACTGCCCGCCCCGTCTCCGGAAGCCGCACCGCCGTCCGCCGGAACCGGTACAGGCACACCCGACAGTGCAGCTTCGCCTGCAGCCCCTGATCCCGCTGCCGGAACAGGAGATGCGCTCGACGCCCTCTTCCCTGCCGACAAGTTCACCCAGCATTACGCCAAGCAGGCCAAAGAGCTCTACAACCAGAAGCTGATCACGATACGCGAGGATCTCTACATGGAGACGCTGACGACCCTGGACCTGTATCTGGACCAATTCGTCGGCAGGAAGCTGCAGTTGACGGGCTTCGTCTACCGCCAGGACGAGATGACCCCGAAGCAGTTCGTCGTCGGCCGCTTCTCGATCCAATGCTGCTCCGCCGATGCCGCCCCGTTCGGCGTGCTCGCCGAGTACGCCCGGGCCGAGACGCTCGCGGCGGACAGCTGGGTAACCGTGACGGGAACGATACGCAAGACGAAGTTCAACGATATGGACATCATGCAGCTGCAGGTGGAGAAGGTGGAGAAGGCGGAACCCGCCAAAACCCCGTATGTATACCCGAATGCGGAATTTGGAAACTGATCCGGGCTTTGGCTCTTGGCCGGCATCTGCTACAATAGGAACCTGACCGCCCTGTGCGTGTCCATCATCCTTACCGAAGGAGTCTCACCATGATTAACCGAATCGACTGGGAAGGCACACCGGCGTATGAGATGGAGAACGACCAGCTCATCGTGCGGATCTGCCCCGCCCTTGGAAGCAACGTATACAGCATTTGGGATAAAAAGCTCGGCCGCGAGCTCCTGCGCACCCCCTCAGGGCCGCAGGAACTCGAAGAGGCGCCTGTGCAGTACGGCACCCCGATCCTCATGCCGCCGAACCGCATCCGCGGCGCCCGCTTCACCTTCGAGGGCCGGGAGTACCGCTTCGACGTCACGAACAGCCATGGGCATCACGTCCATGGGATGCTGCGGAATCAGGCCTGGACCGTGACCGCCACGGGGCACCGGGAAGATACGACCTACATCACCTGCGTGCTCCGGCTCGCCGAGGACGAGAACGTGCAGCGGCAGTATCCACACGCCCTGGAGCTCGAACTGACCTGCGAGCTGAAGGGCGGCTTGCTCCGCCACAGCCTGCGTGCGGTCAACCGCGGGGATGTCACGGCCCCATTCGGCTATGGGCTGCACACCTGGTTCCGGCTGGACGGCGAGCCGGAGAAGTGGAAGCTCCAGCTGCCGTCCAGCGGCATCTGGGAGCTTGACGAGACGAAGGTGCCGACCGGGGAGATGGTCCCGCTGGGCGAAGCCTACACGCGCCTGCTGCGCGGCGACACGCTAGAAGGGTACGACATGGACACCGTATTCCAGATCGGGGATTATCCCCGTCTGGCCGTTCTCTGCAGGAAGGGCGTCGAGCTGCGCTACAGCGCCTCCGAAGCCTTCAAGCAGTGGGTCGTCTTCACCAAGGGGGAAGCCCGCGACTACATCTGTCTCGAGCCCTATACCTGGGTGACGAACGCCCCGAATATTACCGGACACCCGGCGGAAGTGACCGGCCTGCGCGGCATCGCGCCGGGCGAAGAGCTTAACCTGGAGGTTAAGCTGGAAGTCATTCATACCTGACCGGGCAGCCTGCCTGCCCCTGAGCCCCTTGTCATCAAGGCGGTTCAGGGGCTTTTTGCCGTCAGCAGCCGCGCCTCCCCCTCACTTACGAACCCGCCCAATAATTCCCACCCTGCCCTCTCCGTTATATTTTCCCTGCAACCGGTACATAGTAGTTATTGGTTTTTTGAATGACGGCAGAGAGGCGGGCCATCCATGACACAAGCCAACCGGCGGCGCCCTGTTCGATCCTGCGGCGTGCTGGCCGCCCTGCTCCTCCTGGCTGCCGGCTGCAGTGCTGCGGAGCCGGATAAGCCTGCGGGCCTCCAAGGGAGCCCTGCAACCGGTCCGGCCCCAAGCGCCGCCCTCTCCGCAGAGGGTCCGCCCATCCCGGCCGCAAGCCGGCGGGTCACCCTGGCGGCGGTCGGGGATGTCCTCATCCACCGTTCGCTCTATGAGGATGCACGAACAAGGACCGGTTTCAACTTCACCCCCATGCTGGAAGCGGTGAAGGAGGAGCTCGAGACGGCGGATATCGCCGTAGCCAACCAGGAGAGCGTGACCGGCGGAACCGCACTGGGCCTCTCCGACTACCCTTCCTTCAACTCCCCGCACGAAGCGGCCGATGCGCTGAAGCAAGCCGGGATCGACGTCGTGACGATGGCCAACAATCACGCGCTCGACCGCGGGGAGAAGGCGCTCCGCTCGGCCATCCGGCATTGGCGCGAGCTCGGCGTGGAATATGCGGGAGCGAGCGACTCCGAAGCGGACCGCAGCCGCCTGCGCCTTGTGGAGCGCAGCGGCATCCGGCTGGCGTTCCTCGCCTTCACCGAAGGCACCAACGGCATCGCTTCCCCGAGGGGCCGCTCTTACCTCGTGCACCGGCTGGAGGAACGCCGGATGAAACAAGAGATCGCCGAAGCGCGCAGGGCCGCCGATGCGGTCATCGTCTCGCTGCACTTCGGCCGGGAGTACGAGCGTCTACCCTCCCCCGCGCAGCGCAGGCTCGCCAGGCAGGCCGCCGATGCGGGCGCCGACCTCATCCTTGGCCATCACCCGCACGTGCTGCAGCCGCCGGAATGGATCGCCAACCGGCGCGGGGGCCGCACGCTGGTCGTCTACTCGCTCGGCAACTTCCTGGCAGCCCAGCGGCAGCCCGATCCCCACACGCGGATCGGCGCCATCCTGCACGCGGAGCTGCAGCTTCCCCCTGCCGGGGTGAACGGCGTCCCGCCGGCCGTCCGGATCGGGAATGTCCGGCTGCAGACGACGTTCATCCGCTTCCACGGCTGGCGGAGCTTCCGCGTCGTGCCGCTGGCCGAAGCCGGCGAAGCGGACCTCCCGGAGGCAGACGGGGTCCGCCGGAGTCTGCAGGCGCACCTGCAGCGCTGGATGCCCGACCTCATCGTGCGCTGAGGTCTCCGGGGGCGACTTCGACGGCAGCTTGGCAGCATGAGTGGCAGGCCGCCTGACCAAGGGGACTCCGCGTCTCTGTCCGTGAAGACCGTACGGCGTTATGCCGGATCCCTTCATGCGCAGGCTCTAACCATAAAAAGGCTGCAGCCGAAAAGCCGGCTGCAGCTCTTTTGTGCGAATATAAGGATTCATCTGTCAGAGGGGCTCGATTCTGTCATCTTGGATTTCTCATAAAACCCCGCAGGGTCTTAAAGGACGGCGAATCCGATGATCCTGGGATCGATCTCTTTTTCCCGGGGGCAGTCATAACCCGAGACAGGCGCACATACGGCGCCGTAAGCCCCGTACATACGATACAGGGAACGGCGATGCCTGCCCGGAAGGAGGTTGGTGTTCCATGAAGACTCCCCGCATCTCCCCTCTGGAGGAAGTCATGTCCCTGCTTGGCGACAACAAGGACATGAAGAAGATGTTCAAAGATATGGAGAAGCTGCAGAAGGACGTGGAGGCCCTCAAGAAGCTGGCCGCTTCGTTCAAAATCAAATACTGACGGTGCGCTGCAGGAGCTCCTTGACGGTCTTCACCGTATCGGCATAATACGGCCGGTAGTCGAGACCTTCGGTGAACCGGAGGAACTGCTCCCCGATCGCCCGGACCTGGGCTGCATACTGGGCTCGCGGAATCAGGTAGCTGTCCAGCTCCCGCGGAGAGCGCCCCTGCCGTTCGTCGAGCTCCGTCAGCTCCAGGAGCCCCCCCTCCCGGTGCCTGACCCGGAAGGAATACCCCCGGCATTCCGGATCCCCGCAGCCGCAGATGACGAAGGGGACCCGGTGCCACTCGGAAGCCTCGGCCCAGCGGTCGGGCTCCACATCCTCCACGATACTCAGCAGCAGAGCCGGCAGGCCCACATCGACACACATCGGCTCATCGATGAGCACTTCCCCGTCGATCTCCATAAGTACATCTGCATGAATGACCTGCAGATCCGCATCGTGACCCCACCCGCTGTACTTCAAAACAAGCTCCGACAAGACGACCCCTCCCTTTGGACATAATTACCAATTATAAACGCGTGTATAATCACGGTTTTGTCACATACTACCTTACAAGAACGGAGGTGATTACGATGGGCGCAGGACAATCCCGCAACAGCAACGTATTGGTCGTTCCTCAAGCTTCCCAAGCTCTGGACCAACTGAAGTACGAAGTAGCTCAAGAGCTGGGCATCCAAATTCCTCAGGACGGTTACTATGGTTTCATGGCAACCCGCGACACTGGGGCAATCGGTGGCCATATCACACGTCGTCTGGTTCAAATCGCCGAGCAGCAGCTGGCTGGCAAGTTCTCCAGATAATGCAACCTCCCGAATACTTAGCTCTTCAAAGACGGTCCCAAGCGGGCCGTCTTTTTCTGTCCTTCAAGGGTTCCACTCGTTTCCTTCCGCCCTCTTTCGTTCCCCCCATTATAACGAATCCATTCCGATCCGAAAAGCGGTGAATACGCCGCGCTAAGATAACCGGCTTCGCCGTGCTTACGGGCGAGGCGCATTTGTAAGAAATACATGATGACAGAATCGAGCTCTGGCGAGATAGAACTTCTTATACTCGCAGCAAAACAGCCGGTCCTTAGCGGACCGGCTGCTCCCGAACATCTATATGAAATTAGCGGCTGCCGCCCTTGCGGCCGGCTTCCTCGCGGCTCATCTTGCCATCCTCTTCCTCATCACCATCGCGGTTGTTGCCGCGCGCTTCGCCGCCCTTACGGCCGATCTCCTCGAAGTGCTCGCGGTCATGGGATTCGGCGTTGGCTTCGCCGCCCTTACGGCCGATCTCCTGGTAGAATTCCTTGTCATGGGATTCGGCAGTGGCTTCGCCGCCCTTACGGCCGATCTCCTGATAGAATTCCTTGCCATGGGATTCGGCAGTGGCTTCGCCGCCTTTACGGCCGATTTCCTGGTAGAACTCCTTATCATGCGTTTCGGCAGTGGCTTCGCCGCCCTTACGGCCGATTTCCTGGAAGTGCTCGCGGTCATGGGCTTCCGCGTTGGCTTCGCCGCCTTTACGGCCAATCTCTTGGAAGAATTCTTTGTCCTGTTTGTTTGCGTTGGCCTCGCCACCCTTACGACCTGCTTCCTCACGGCTCATTTTCTCATCGTTGTTGCGTGCCATTACACTCATCTCCTCTACATGATTTTTATCTGTTTTGCTTTGTACTTTACTTGTACGCTCCTTATTTAAACGCTTGTCCGGGGCATGAAACATCTGGGAACCGGACCAGATTCTCCCCCTCGGAAGGAACGCAGCGTCTGAGCGAGGCTCCTTCCATTCACGATTCCAGTTCCGCCGGATCGCAGTTCAGTTCAATGATATTCCGGTCGGGGTCCATGACATAGATCTGAGGGAAGCCCGCCCGGGGACGAGGCCGTGCGTCATAGGCCGCTCCGCAGCGCTCCAGCCACTCGATAGTCCGGTGGTAGCCGGCCACCCGGAGGGCGAAGTGCCCGTCCCGCGAATGCATGCCGCCCTCCCGCAGCACCTCTCCCTCATGTACGATGAGATGCAGCTGCTGCCCTGCCGGCCCGACGGCGAACCAGGCTCCTTCAAAATCAAACGGAGGCCGCTCCAGCTCCTTCAGTCCGAGCACATCCCGGTAGAACGCCACCGCGGGCTCCAGCTTCCTGACATTGAGGCTGATGTGGTGAATGAATTGAATGTCTATCATGGGGATCCTCTCCTTCGGGTAGTTAGGGTCGTAACAAGAAAGCCGGCCCCGTGTCTGCCGGGCCGGCTTCCGTCATGCTGCTTAGGGATGCGGCTTACTTCTTACTTCTTACTTCTTACTTCTTACTCCTTATTCCGTCAGACGCAGGAATTCCTCGACATCCCCGACCGACATGGACCATCGCCCCTGCCAGAAGTCGGGCCGGCGCAGATCCACGCCCAGATGCTTCTGCGCGAGCTCTTCAACCGTCATGCGTCCCGTATCGCGGAGGAGCGCCACGTACTGGTCCTCGAACGCTTCCCCGCGCTTCAGGGCTTCGGCGTAGAGGCCGGCGCTGAACATGTAGCCGAAGGTGTACGGGAAGTTGTAGAACGGAACCTCCGTAATGTAGAAGTGCAGCTTCGAAGCCCAGAAGTGCGGATGGTACTCCTCCAGCGCCCCCCGGTACGCTTCGCGCTGGGCTTCGGTCATAAGCTCGTTCAGCCGGTCTACGCTGACCAGCCCCCGGCTGCGCTCTTCATAGAAGCGTGTCTCGAAGAGGAATCGGGCATGGATGTTCATGTAGAAGGCCACCGAGCGCTGGATTTTGTCCTCGATCAGCGCGAGGCGCTCCGCTTCGGTCGCCGCCCCTTTGACCGCCGCATCGGAGACCACCATCTCGGCGAAGGTGGAGGCGGTTTCCGCCACGTTCATCGCATACTCCTGGGCGAAGGCCGGCAGGTCGTTCATCACGTGCTGGTGGTAGGCATGGCCCAGCTCATGGGCCAGCGTAGAGACGTTCGAGGCGGAGCCCGCATAGGTCATGAAGATCCGCGTCTCCTCCGCCACCGGGAACGAGGTGCAGAAGCCCCCGGGACGCTTGCCCGGCCGGTCTTCGGCTTCGATCCAGGCATTCTCGAACGCCTTCACGGCAAAGTCGGCCATCTTCGGCGAGAAGCGGCGGAACTGGCCGACGATCAGCTCGGCCCCCGCGTCATACGAGATCGTTCCGGCCCCCGAACCCACCGGGGCATCGACATCGAACCAGCTCAGCCTAGAGAGGCCGAGCAGCTTCGCCTTGCGCTCCAGGTAGCGGACGAAGACGTCCTTGCTGTCCTCGATGACCTTCCACATCGTATCCAGGGTCTCCTGCGACATCCGGTTGATGCTGAGCGGCTCCTTCAGGATGCCCTCCCACGCCCCGGCGCTCGTACAGCTTCAGCCGGAAGCCCCCGAGGTGATTGAGCGCATCCGCACAGTAGTCGGCATGCCTGCCCCACTGCTCCTCCCAGCGGCGGAAGACCTTCTCCCGAATCTCACGCTGGGGACTGTCCATCTTGTTGGCCGCCTGGCCTGCGGACAGCTCGGTGACGACGCCGTTCTCCTCGTAGGGCACGCGGAACTTGCTCACCGTCGTGTTGTAGAGCTCGCCCCAGCCGTGGTAGCCGTCGACGGCCAGCTCGTTCACCAGCGCCTCCTGCTCCGGAGGCAGCTTCTCGGCCGCCAGCTCCCGGCGCTCTGCGAGCGGATAGCGGATCTCCTGCAGCTCCGGGAGCGCCAGCAGCGCCTCCCAGGCTTCCTCCGGAATCCGGGTCAGGAGATCGTCGAACCGCGTCAGGGCGGAGGCATAGGCTGCACCAAGCGTACGGACCTGGCCTCCAAGTATAACGGCGCGCTTGTCGTTCTGGTTCTCGGCGGCCAGGCACCCGGTGAAGGAGTCGGCCTCCCGGATCTGAAGCGCCGCCTTCTGCAGCAGGGCGATCAGCGGGAGCAGCGCGGACACGTCGTTCGGCGAAGCCGGCACAGGGGTGGAGCGCAGAAGCTCCTCAGCCTCGGCAATATACTGCCGGAGCCCGTCCAGGAACACGCCGAACTCGGCGGAAGCGCTGCCTCCCGGGAAGAACCTCTCGAGGTTCCAGGTTTGCGGAAGCGGGGTTTTCATGGGGCTGCACGACCTTTCTTAAGGTTATGTAATAAGAGCACGTCCTAGTGTATGATATGAGCTTGCCCCTTCATTAAACCACATTTTGCCACCGGAGCCAAAGCCCCCTCCCCCGGATTATTCCGTTAGGATTGAACTTTCCAGCGGTAAGTGATTAAATGAGGGGAAGACCGGTATACTACCCCGAACGTATAATAAGGAGGCCCTATCCATGAGACCCCTGCAAATATCGCCCGACACGGCGCAAAAACTGGCCAAGGAGCTCGGCGTCCCGCTCGAGCACCTGATGCATATGCCGCAGCACATCCTGCTGCAGAAACTCGGTGAACTCGCGCGCAAAGAAGCGTCCCCTGCCGGAGAAGCCGCCAAGGAGCCGGCTGCAGGCGACGGCGCCAAGGAGTAACGAAGGCCATGATTCCATTCCAGAATACGTGGCCCTATGAGAGGATCGGGCAGGATGTCTATGTGCAGAACTGCCCGTTCTGCGGAGCGGATAACGTGCTGCTCGCCCTCAAACCCAGAGAGCTTGAGGATCTCAAGGACGGGGTCAAGAAGCTGCTCATTTTCCCCTGCTGCCGGGGCAAGCTCACGCTTGTCGGAGCCGATTCCGATTACCTGCTGGCTTCCCGGGCGCTCAGCCGTTCCGGCGGCCGCTGACTCCCAGCCTTCCCCCCGGGGCAGGTAGGCCTGACGAAGAGGGAGGCTCAGACGCCAAGAATAGCTTAACGCCGCTCAACAACAAAACGCACAGAGCCTGCGGACCGCTGCCGCAGCGTACTCTGTGCGTTTTGTTGATTGGGGAGTCAGCTCCCTCTGCATGAATCGGTAGAGCGGAATGCCTAAGTAAGCTCGGTCTCGTCGATCGGCTCCAGCTTGTCCGCCTGCATGTCCTCGCGGACAACCGCCCACTGCTCCCGGCAGGCGCGGATCATGCCGGCATCGTTGATCGACTTGTCGTTAATGACGCGCGTAAACCACTTGACGGCCGGCTTGTAATGCTTCAGCCGCCGGTTCAGCTCCCCCAGCAGATACATCAGCCGGGCGTTGTTCATCTCTCCGCCTTCGGTCTCGAAGGCCCGGGTATATTCGTCCAGCGCGAACTGCAGGAAGCGCTTCTCCTGCGCTTCATCTCCCTTTTCCCGGTAGAGCCAGGCGATATGGTGCAGCAGCCCCGCCGTCACCCGGGCGCTCTCCTTCACGATCTGCGCGCAGAGCAGAGCGAGCTTGTAGCTGTACAAGGCATCGCCCCAGGAACGCTCCCCGCCGTACTCCTTATAGTTCCACTGCGAACCGATCTTGCTGTGGAACGCTTCTTTCTCCGCCGCCGTGAGCTTCGTCTTGGAATTCTCCGTGCCCGCGAAGCCGCAGGAAGGACAGATCCGTACCACATAATACTCCGGATTGATATCCTTGTAATGCAGGCAGAAGTCCGTATCGGTACGGATGGTCTTCTTAAAGCTCGGTCTCACGCGGGAAGATTGAAATTCCTGGCCGCACTGGGGACAGGCCACTTTGACTTGGAATAAGGGTTCCACCATGCTAAGCCACTTCCTTTAATTCGTGTGTATCTATTCTCAGCTGTTCACAAAATGGTAGGCCGGGCCCTCCAGCCGCTGCAGCACCGCCTGCCGCAGCTCCTTCGCCATGCCCGTCTCCTCCAGCGCCTTCTCCATGCAGCCGAGCCATGCGGCCGCACGGGCGGGCGTAATCTCGAACGGGAGGTGTCTGGCCCGCATCATCGGATGGCCGTACTGGTTCGAATACAAAGGAGGCCCCCCGAAGAACTGGGTCAGGAACTGCCTCTGCTTCTCCATCACCGGAGTGATGTCCTCCGGAAAAAGCGGACCCAGCAGCGGGTGTGCCTGCACCTTCGGATAAAAGGCCTCCACGATGCGGCGGATGCCCTCTTCGCCTCCCATGGCTTCAAAAAATGTAATTCCCTGCTGTTCGGACAACGTTGTCTCTCCTCTCCCGCGCCGATGGTTCCCGGTGAATAACTCATTCTTAAATGAACTCAAAATTTCCCGGCCGTCCGCAGGCGGACCGCCGGTACGCAGCTCTGTGAGCTCAGGAAACCATCCTATCGAAAAAAAGATGCTACTGCAAGCTGCCTTAGCATCGTCATTTAGCAAGGTCTTATTGTGCCCCAAAAGCGTGTTCGATGCAGCTGACGCTACATATCCTCTTCACCGGAAGTCATCAGCGTCTCCCTAATGACATATACAAAAGCACATACGAGAATTCCAGCAATGACACCCATCATAAGGATCAACTCCCATTCTCATATTGGTACAATTGTACCACGAATAGTCCGAAAATTCAGCACTTTTCCGGCGGCCTTGCCTTATTTTCATGAGCTTTTCACGAAGGTCCTCCGGCATGTCTCCCCCCTCCCCTACATATATCAGAATGACAGGCTTACTCGGAAAGGATGTGGGTGCTGTGCGCCGCCGAATGTTACCCTTCTATGCCGCGACGCTGTTCGCAGTCACGCTTGCGGGCCTGATGCTGATCTTTCCTTCGGAGGCCCTGCGCGCCTCGCTCAAGGGCGTTTCGATCTGGTGGGATGTGCTGTTTCCCGCCCTGTTCCCCTTCTTCGTCATCTCCGAAATGATGCTTGGCGTGGGCATCGTTCACTTCTTCGGCACCCTGCTCGATCCGCTCATGCGGCCGCTGTTCCGTGTCCCCGGCATCGGGGGCTTCGTCATGGCCATGGGGTTCGCCTCCGGTTATCCCATCGGCGCCCGCCTGACCGCCCAGCTGTGGGAGCAGCGGCTCGTAAACCGGGAGGAAGGCGAACGCCTCGTCGCCTTCACCACCTCCTCGGACCCCATCTTCCTGATCGGCGCCGTGGCCGTGGGCTTCTTCCATGACGCCGCCCTGGCCGGCGTCCTCGCCGCCGCGCATTACGGGTCAGCGGTGCTGATCGGCCTCCTGATGCGGTTTCATGGCAAGCCGGGGGCGGGTAATAACGCTCAACCCGTGCCTGCCGGCTCTTCCGGGCCGATCTCCGGGAGGGGGCTGTGGCAGCGCGCGTTCGATGCCATGCACGAAGCGAGGATGAAGGACGGACGGCCGCTTGGCGTCATGCTGCAGAAAGCGCTGGGTTCCGGGCTGCAGCTCATGTTCGTGGTGGGCGGGCTGGTCGTGTTTTTCTCCGTCGTCATGGAGGTCATGAGCTCCGCCCATATCATGAACCTGCTCTATGCCGGAGCCGAATCGATCCTGCGGCTGTTCGCTCTTCCGGCTCCGCTGGCCGAGGCCGTGGTAGGCGGATTCTTCGAGGTGACGATCGGCTCCAAAGCGGCCGGCGGCGCAGCGGGCATCCCCGAGATTTACAAAGCGGCCATCGCCGCCTGGGTGCTCTCTTGGGGCGGTCTCTCGGTCCATGCCCAGATCGTCTCCCTGCTTCATCAGACCGATCTCCGCTACGCTCCCTTTGCCGCCGCCCGGCTGCTGCACGGCGTGCTCGCCGCCCTGCTGGTGCTGCTGCTCTGGGAGCCGCTCTCCCCCGCCCTCTCGGTCTGGTCCGTCCTGCCCGAGCCTGAAGTCACCCGGCCGGTCAGCACCCTGCTGCGCCATACGCTCCCTGCGGCCGGATCTCTGTTCGCCGCCATGCTCGGTGTCCTGCTGCTGCTATCCTTCCTGCTTTCCTTTGGCAAACGAGGTATGAACCCCCGCTCCAGATAAAATACTACTGTACTGAATGCCAAGGAACGGGCCTGCAGGGCGGTCAGCCTCCGGCCGCGGCCGGGCTCCGAACCGAAGGGCAGCCTGACAACGGCCGCATCTGTCCGCTCAAGTTCACTCCGGGCCGGCATGCTCCCGAGCCGAGTCCGTCCGACCCGGAACAGTTCAACGTGTCCCGCGCCTCCCGAAGCCGGGAACGTAAAAATGGGGGTAGAGGTGAAACCTATGCTTACGAAGTTCCAAGCCCGCAATATCAAGCTTCCGGCCCGGCTCCGCCGCTTGTCGGAGCTCGCTTACAACCTGTGGTTCAGCTGGAATGACAGCGCCCTGTCCCTGTTCTCGCGGATTGATCCGGTACTCTGGAACCAGTATCAGCACAACCCGGTCCGTCTGCTGACCGAGATCGATCCCGCCGTACTCGAGAAGCGGGCGCAGGACAGCGGCTTCCTCAAAACGATGGACGCCGTACTGAACGAGTACGACGAGTATATGGCGGCTTCGACCTGGTTCAGCCAGCAGTATCCGCAGCATACGCGGCAGGCGATCGCCTATTTCTCCGCCGAGTTCGGCTTCCATGAGTCGCTCCCGATCTACTCGGGGGGCCTCGGGGTGCTGGCCGGGGACCACTGCAAGTCCGCCAGCGATCTGGGGATTCCTCTTGCGGGCATCGGGCTCCTCTACAAGAAAGGCTATTTCAATCAGAAGCTGGACGGACACGGAGCCCAATTCGCCGAGAGCGTGTCCTATGATTTTGACAAACTCCCGATCATCCCGGCCTATGTGCCCGCAGAAAACGGCGCTGCCCCGGGCGAAGAGCTGTATGTTACCGTCGCGGTCGCCGACCGGGAGGTCCGCCTCAAGGTATGGCAGGTGCAGGTCGGCCGCAACCCGGTCTACCTCCTCGATGCCGACCTCGAGGTCAACAGCCCGTGGGACCGCGAACTGACCGCGCAGCTCTACGGGGGCAACCAGGATACACGGATTGCGCAGGAGATTCTCCTGGGCGTAGGCGGGGTCAAGGCGCTGCGGGCCCTCGGTCTGCCGACCGGCGCTTACCACATCAACGAAGGGCATGCCGCCTTCCTGGCCTTCGAGCGGATCCGGGAGCAGCTTGACAAGGGTCTGCCCTTTCATGTGGCGCTGGAGATCATCCGGGCCTCGACGGTGTTCACGACCCATACGCCGGTGCCGGCGGGCCATGACGCCTTCCCGATGGCGATGTTCGATTACTACTTCAGCCGCCTGTTCCATGACTATGCCCAGCACAGGGAAGCGTTCAGGCAGCTCGGCTATGACCAGGGCAAGAATGCGTTCAACATGACGTACCTCGCCATGAATGCGGCGGCCCTGCGCAACGGGGTAAGCAAGCTGCACGGGCACGTCTCCCGGGAGATGTTCCGAGCCTTCCACGGCGATATCGACGTGCGTGAGGTCCCGATCGGCCATATCACCAACGGCATTCACCTGCCGACCTGGCTCGCCCCCGAGCTCAAGGAGCTGTACAGCCGCTTCCTGCCCGGCACGTGGACCCTGAACCAGGCGAATCCGGATCTCTGGGAGAAAATCAATCTCATCCCGGATGAATCCCTGTGGTCTGTCCACAAGAGTCTGAAGGAGAAGCTGGTCCTCCACGCCCGTGCGAACCTGCGCGAGCACCGGCGCCGCAACAGCATGACCGCGGAGCGGATCGAGGAAGTGCGCGAGTACCTGAACCCCGATGCCCTGACCATCGGGTTCGCAAGACGGTTCGCGACCTATAAGCGGGCCAATCTGATCTTTGGTGACCTGGATCGGCTCGACCGGCTGGTGAATGATCCGGAGCGCCCGGTGCAGTTCCTCTTCGCGGGCAAGGCCCATCCGGCGGACCACCCCGGCCAGGAGCTCATCCGCGAGATCTACCGGGTCTCCCAGATGGACCGTTTCCGCGGCAAGGTCGTGCTGCTCGAGAATTACGACATGAACCTGGCCCGATATCTCGTACAGGGCGTCGACGTCTGGCTCAACAACCCGCGCCGTCCTTATGAAGCCAGCGGCACCAGCGGCGAGAAGGCGGCGATGAACGGCGTCATCAACTTCAGCGTACTCGACGGCTGGTGGGAGGAAGGCTACGACGGCACCAACGGCTGGAGCATCGAAGCGAACAACGAAGCGGACTTCGAGACCCAGGAGCGGGAGAATACCGAATCGATCTACCGTGTGCTCGAGGAAGAGATCGTACCGCTGTACTACAGCGAGAGCGGCGTGCCGTCGCCATGGGTAAAGCGGATGAAGCGCTCGATCGTCACCTTGGCGCCGATGTACAACACCGACCGGATGGTGATGGATTATACCAACGTGACCTATGTCCCTTCCCTGCAGCGGACCCAGCATTTCGTCGCCAACGAGCATGAGGAAGCGACGAAGGTGGCCGACTACAAGCGGTTCATCCGTGAGAACTGGCACCATGTCCGCATCGTCGAAGTCAATGACGGGGGGACGGTCCAGAACGCGGAGAAGGAAGTGACGGCCACCGTCAAATTCGGTCCCGTCTGGTACAAGGACACGGCCGTAGAAATTCTGTATTATGAAGAGCGTCCCGGGGGCTGGGAGCCGGTGCTCGTCCCCATGGAGCCCGCCCGCGAGCTCGAAGAGCGGACGGTGCTCTACCGGGCGAGAATTCCGGGACACCTGAAGCATGGAGCGCACTTCTCCGTGCGGGTTCACCCCGTCTCGGCGAACTTCATCCGGCGCTTCGAGCTGCCGCTGCTGACCTCACTGTAACCCCCGTGTCCCTTCAACCAAGCTGCCGCCGGCAGCTTGGTTTTTTGCACGCTGAGGAAGGCGCTTACCGGTCATCCGGCGGCTGAGCGGACGGGGATTCCAGTACGGAAGGCATTTGTTTTCTCCCCCATAATAAATTATGATGGAACTAACAAAGAGACAGAGGGGTTCCCACTAATGAACACGCAGGTGATCGCTCATGAAATGGAACCAAGCATTAGAGACCGGCACACTGCCGGTCCCCGGGAGCTGCACCCTTGTCTTCGTCGGCGAGACGAAGGAAGGGCTGCCCTTCTGCTATGAGGACGAGTTTCGGCTTGTCCGGGCCGACGGGGAACGGATGACCGTCACCCTCGAAACTCCGGCGGTCCACCCTCTGGAGAAGCTGCATCACGTCAGCTTCGTTGAATTCTCTTACCGGGCGAACGGCATTCTTCATCATGCCCTGGTGGAGCTGCAGCAGCTTGAGCTGCGCCGCAGCCTGTGCACCCTGACGCTGTCCGCTCCCGAGGTGCTCCGGAAGGCTTCCCACCGGAAGCATGAGCGGGCCCCGCTAGGGGTCCGCACGCCGGTGACCTGCCGCATTGTCGGCATCCGGGGACAGACGGCACCGCAGGGCGTCGCCTTCACCGGGCAGATTCTCGACTTGTCCGTGGGCGGCATCTCGTTCGTCACGCCGGTCCGGCTTTTCCCTGCACTCGAGCTGGATTTCACGTTCGTGCTGCCGCCGCTCGAACAGAAGCTGAGCGCCGGCGGCGAAGTCGTCCGGGTGTCGCACTTCGGGAGCGACGCTTACCGGGTGGCCGTCCGCTTCCGGCATGTGCCGGAGAGTCTGGCGGCTCTGATTGACCAGTACTGCATCGCCACGACGGCCGAAGGCTGACGGGGCGTATTTATAGGAGGGCAACCGTTTGAAATACAATGTGGTTCACCGCGGCGATGAGATTTCATTCCAGTTGATGCATACTTTCCACAAGCTGATTCAAGCGCACGGGCTCATTCATGAGGAGGAGCAGCCGGATATCGTCCTGTCGATCGGCGGGGACGGAACCCTGCTGCACGCCTTCCACCGGTACAAGGAACAGCTCGACCATATCTCCTTCGTCGGCATTCATACCGGCCGCCTCGGCTTCTTCGCGGACTGGAAGCCCGACGAAGTCGAGCTGCTCGCCCAGCTCATGGGAGAGAGCGCCAAGCAGAACGATCTGCGGGTCGTCAAGTATCCGCTGGTCGAGATCCAGATCACGACGGGCGCCGGCCATATCGAGACGGAGCTTGCACTCAACGAGTTCACGCTGAAGGGCGTGGACGCCACCCTGGTCGCCCAGCTGCACATCAACGACGAGCTGCTCGAGACATTCCGAGGCGACGGCATCTGCATCTCCACGCCGTCCGGCAGCACCGCGTACAACAAAAGCCTAGGAGGCGCCATTGTCCATCCTTCCCTGGATGCGATTCAGATCGCCGAGATCGCTTCGATCAACAACCGGGTCTACCGGACGCTCGGATCGCCGATCCTGCTGCCGAAGCACCATCACTGCGACATTACACCGCGGACGAACCAGAACATCGTGCTCTCTCTGGATCATGTGTACATGCAGCGTAGCGATATCGTCTCAATCCGGAGCATGGTAGCCGCCGGCAAGAAGGTCAAATTCGCCCGCTTCCGCCCGTTCCCCTTCTGGAGCCGGGTCCGCGAGGCATTTATCGGGTACGATATGATGTGAGCAGGAGGCTTCACCGCTTGTGTTAAGAAGCGGATCGATGCGCTGCATGGCAATCCTCCTCTACGAATCAAAGCCGCTGCTTCTGGAAGCAGCGGCTTCTTGTTCATATGTCAGAAAGGAGCACCCGCAGACGCGCTGTTCCGACATCTGAAATGTGTAATAAACGCGCACCGCCCTTACAGATCGGCAGGGCCGTTTATCTTATCCTAGTCATCCTTCCGCCGGGGAGGAACGCCGGGCCTCTGCTCCGACTCCATGAAGGCGCTCTCTTCTTCGGTTCCGGAATCGATCTCCCGGCGGCCCATGACCATTCCCGCACTGATTCCGCCGACCATGATGACAGCAACGATACCCGCCACCAGACCAACCCCTGCAGGCTGTCCGGCGGAGGCATACAGAGCATAGGTCAGCGGCATGTCCATCCACAGCTCCAAAGGTCACTCTACTCCTTCTGTTCATCTCACGCTGTATCGCTGTACTGATTATATCACCGTCCTGGGCCCCTAGACCTAAAATTTACTTTAGCTTTACAGTACCTTCCTCCACGAGAGTTACATTCTTATCAAAAAAGCTCCGCCCGCTCTCCGCACAACCGTGCGAAAAGCAGACGAAGCTGTAAATGCTGCCGGTATTACACGTTCGCGCGGGAGGATTCGGACTTCGGCTTGGATGAAGATCCGCCTCCCGGGGAAGAACCCCGGCCCTGCTTGCCGCCGCCCTGATGACCGCGGGATTCTCCGCTCTGCTGGCCCTTGGGCCCCGAGCCGTGATGACCACCGCCGCCTCCGTGCGGCCGGCCTTGACGGCCTTCGCCGCCGCGACCGCCGCCCTGCCGGCCGCGTCCGCCCTGGTGATCGCCGCCGCCTTGACGGCCGCCGTGACTCCGCTCGCGGTTCTGCGGGCCATGCCGGTTCGGCTGGTAAGCCTGCCGGTAAGGCGCCGCCCCGGCAGCTGCCGGAGCATCGCTCCCCTTGCCGGCCTCCGCAGCGGGACGCTCCGTCCCTTCGCCTTCGGCTGCGGGGACAGGTACGGGTGCGCTGTCGTCGTATATGCCTTCGGGATAGCTCTCACCCGGACCAAGCTGCTTGCTGGCCACTTTCTCGATGATGAAATAAGCGCACCCGAAGTTGCAGTATTCGTTGAGATAATCCTGCAGGGTCGAGATCGACGAATCGCGGGTGGCCTTCGGATGGTTGTCCTTGAAGAACCCGCGCAGCCTGAGCTGGCTGTAGCCCCAATCCCCGACAATATAATCATAGCGCTCCAGCACCTCGCTGTACCGCTCGCGGAATGCTTCAAAGCGCCAGCCGTTCTTGTGATCAACGATCACTTCGTAACTCTTGCCCGCAATATGGATCACAATGCTTGCCTCCCCTGGGGTTTACGAATGCTGCGCCGATTGGACTTGTTCGTGAGCGTGGTAGGAGCTGCGTACGAGCGGGCCGGACTCCACATGGGAGAAACCACGCTTCAGGCCTTCCTGCTTCAGTTCGGAGAACTGCTCCGGCGTATAGTACTGCGATACGGGCAGGTGCTGCAGGCTCGGCTGCAGGTATTGGCCGATCGTCATGATATTGCAGTCGACGGCACGGAGATCGTCCATCGTCTTCAGAATCTCGCTCCACTCTTCGCCGACGCCGAGCATAATGCTCGATTTGGTCGGAATGGACGGCGCGATCGTCTTCGAGCGCTGAAGCAGCTCGAGGGAGCGGGCGTACTTGGCCTTGGCCCGGACCTTATCCGAGAGGCGTTCGACCGTCTCCATGTTGTGGTTGAGGATGTCGGGCTTCGCGTCCAGCACGATGCGCAGTGATTCCTCATCCCCCTGAAAATCCGGAATGAGCACTTCCACGCCGGCCAGCGGCAGACGTCTGCGGATGGCGCGGATCGTCTCTGCGAAGATCGAGGCCCCCCCGTCCTTGAGATCGTCCCTCGCCACCGATGTTACGACGACGTGGCGCAGTCTCATGCCTTCGGCCGCCTCGGCCACGCGCTCCGGCTCCTGCAAATCGAGCTCCGTCGGCAGGCCGGTCTTCACCGCGCAGAAGCGGCAGGCCCGGGTGCAGATATCGCCGAGAATCATAAAGGTGGCCGTTCCGCTTGCCCAGCATTCGTGGATATTCGGGCATTTCGCTTCCTCGCACACCGTATGGAGCGTTTTGCTCCGCATCATATTTTTGAGTTCCTTGTAGTTATCTCCGGTGGCCAGCTTGACTTTAAGCCAGTCCGGTTTGCGCTCTATAGATGAAGTCGCCATGGCTGCTCCCCTGCTTTCCGAGAATGCGGATCTATCCGATAAAAATTACTTTTCTCTGTTCCACTTATTATATCACGAATGGCGTAACAATCCACTTTTGAAATTACGCAGAGGACGGGAAGTATGATACACTAAGGAATGTGTGTTTAAAGGTTTAAAGGAGGATGTCCCGAAGCCATGATGAATTCCTTACATATTCTAAAGCTCGTTCGTTCAGGTGATCTTGACATAGATGAAGCCCAGCGTCTGCTGGAGGAAGGCTTCTCAGGATCGGCCGTCTACAATGCCGCCGAGATGGACAAAGCCTGCGCAGAGACGGCCCCGGGCAAGCAAGCCCCGGCGGCCAAGCCTCCCGTACAGGCTGCAAGCCTGGAAGCGCAGGAGGTAGACGATTCGCTCGGCTACGCCGCCATCGACCTCAGCCGCCCGTCACGGACCGGCTTCCCCGAGGTGATCTACGGAGAAGGCAAGACTGCGGTGCAGATCGCGGAGATCTTCGCCCGCATGACGCCCCACACCGCCCGGGTGCTCGCCACCCGCGTCGATGCCGACAAGGCCGCTTATGTGCTCGAGCAGGTGCCCGGCGCGGAATACCACCCCGAGGCGCGGGCCGTCACCTGGACGCGGCCGGGAACGCAGCCGGAAGGCGGCGGGTACATTGCCGTGCTGGCTGCCGGCACGTCCGACCTGCCCGTGGCCGAAGAGGCGGCCATCACCGCCGAGAGCATGGGCTGCCGCGTCGAGCGCATCTATGATGTCGGCGTGGCCGGCATCCACCGGCTGTTCCGCCGCCTTCCCGAGATCCGCGGCGCAAGCGCTATCGTGGTCGCCGCCGGCATGGAAGGGGCGCTGGCCAGCGTGGTCGGCGGGCTCGTGTCGGTGCCGGTCATCGCCGTGCCGACCAGTATCGGCTACGGCGCCAGCTTCCACGGCATGGCGGCCCTGCTCTCCATGCTCAATGCCTGTGCTCCCGGCATCTCGGTGGTCAATATCGATAACGGATTCGGGGCAGGTTACAATGCGGCGCTGATTCACCACAACCAACTGAAGAGGGATGAGCCATGAAACTACTGTATCTCGATTGCTTCTCCGGCATCAGCGGAGACATGACGCTTGGCGCTCTCGTCGATGCGGGAGCCGACAGGGAATACATTGAGGAAGAACTGCGCCGCATCAAGATCGAGCCTTTCTCGCTCGAGTGGAAGCGGGTCAACAAGCGCGGCATCTCGTCCTTGAAGATGGATGTGCTGCTCGATCCGAATACCCCGCCGAAGCAGCATCGGCACTATTCGGAGATCGTACGGATGATCGAAGGCGCCGGCTTCAACGACCGGGTCGTCAAGCTCAGCCTCTCGATCTTCGAGAAGATCGGCGTGGCGGAAGCGAAGATTCACAACATTCCGATTGAGAAGGTCCACTTCCATGAGGTCGGAGCCATCGATTCGATTGTCGATGTCATCGGCACGGCGCTGGCGATCGACTCCCTGCGGATCGAGAAAATCCTCTCGTCCGCCGTGCCGCTCGGCTCCGGCACCGTCCACTGCGACCACGGGATCTATCCCGTGCCGGCACCGGCCACGCTGGAGATGATGCGGGGCCTTCCGATCCTGCCTACCTCCCATGCGCTGGAGATGACGACGCCGACGGGCGCAGGCATTGTCGCCGGCCTCGTGGATGAGTTCGCGAAGAGCCTGCCGCCGATGATCGTCGAGACGATCGGCTACGGAGCGGGCACCCGCGACCTGCCCAACCAGCCGAACGTGCTTCGCGTAGTGGTGGGCCAGTCCGACCCGTACCTGAACAAATACCACGTGCATCATGAGGAAATCCATCACGAGCACGATCATCATCACCATCACCACCAGGATCCGGACCACCATCACCACGGTCATACGCATGCGCATGACCACCATCATGAGCATTCCCACGGACATTCCCATGAGCATCATCATGAGCATGGTCACGACCATCCTCACGAGCACGGTCATGAGCATCATTCCCATGATCATACGCATACGCATGCTCCTGCTCATCCTCACTGCCATCCGGCCGAGCATATCCATGAGGGCCGGGATCCGAAGCCGGAGACCCACCGGCATTAGACGGCGGAAGGCCGGCGGCCGGCGCACGGGAAGTGGCGAAGGACCGGCAGCATATCACCAGGGGTTATTCCGGCGGCTCCGCTGCGTGCCAATGAGGATGGCCCCTATATCAGCAAAGAAGCGGCTTCCCGCCGGGGAGCCGCTTCTTTGCGTATGCTGATGCACCTGGGGCCGGTCAATCCGGCCCGCCTGCAGCCTGCTGCAGGAAGCGAAGCCGCACTTCGTCATAGACCCGCTTCAGAGGTACGCCTCCGGCTTTCGCCGCCCGTTCGCAGTCCTTGAACTCGGGCGCGAACTGGACCAGCTCTCCCCGGTGGAAGCCGGCCTTGACGGAGACGGTTCCCCAAGGCGTCTCGATCTCGTGGAAGCTGCGTCCCAGGCGGTGGCAGGCCATGCGGCCGTACCGCAGCCCGAGCGTCGTCGTCTCCCGGAAGATGACCGTCTCCATCCGGCCCGCCGACGCCTCGTCCGTCAGGACATTGAGCATGACGCCGGGGCGCCCTTTTTTCATAATGATCGGTATCCAAAACACATCGTGCGCCCCCTGCTCGAACAGCAGGTCGGTTACATACGAAGTGATCTCCGGATTCATATCGTCCAGGTTCGCCTGGATCATCAGCATGCCCTCATCGACATGCTCCTCACGGTGCTCGAAACCCATGCCGCATCCCTCCCAGCCCTCATCATAGCAGACTCCCCTATGGATAAAAAGCCGGCCCTGCGTGCATCCTACCCACATGCGACTTATCCAAGAATGAACACCTGCGGCGGGATGCTGGACATCTCCCCAAGGATTGAAATGTACCCTTACGGCAGCCGGGTCGGGCGCTGCTGCACCGGATGGCTCCCCTCCCGGCAGAGCCCATCCGGCACAGCTGCCGGCCAAAGCATCCGTGACCAGCAGAAGGAGGAAGCTTACCTATGACGGCAATCCATACCAGGGCCTGCGCTGCGGTACTGACCGGCACACTGCTCCTCGGGCTCGTGCTTGGAGCGGAGAACGCCTGGGCCGGCGCGCCCGCCAAGGCCCCTTCGGCCGCCAAGCCCGAAGCCGGGGGCGGGATGAAAGCCATGTTCGCCGAACGCAGGGATCTGTTCGACAAGGTCAGTACGCTGACCGGCATTCCGTGGTATTACTTGGCGGCCGTGGACCAGTACGAACGCACCTTGAATCTGGCGAAGAAGCGGCCGGCGCCGGACGGCAGGATCGCGATTCATTACACCGACCTGCAGTGGGGCGGTGTGATGAATCCGGATCACGAGGACAAAAATCCCGAGAGCATCCGCTTCTTCGGCGGCCGCGGCCGGGACGGCGACGGCGACGGGCTCGCCGACCGCACCAGCGATATCGACCGCCTGTTCTCCATGGCCTCCTACCTTCAGCAGCAGGGGACCGCAGAGGACGACCTCCGCATCGGCCTCTGGGAGTACTACCAGAACAGCCGGAGCGTGGACCGGATCACCCAGTTCGCGCGGATCTATGCCGCTTTTGATACCCTGGAGCTTCACGAGCACTGCTTCGTGATGCCGCTCGGCGCGGACTACTCCTACCGGAGCACCTGGGGAGCCAGCCGGGGCTGGGGCGGCTACCGGATCCATGAAGGCACCGATATCTTCGCCGGTCACGGCGTGCCGGTCCGCAGCGCGACCTACGGCATTGTCGAGATCATGGGCTGGAATCCGTACGGAGGCTGGCGGATAGGAATCCGCGACCTGAACAATGTATACCACTACTATGCGCACCTCTCCGGCTTTAACAAAAAGGAAGTCAAGCCGGGCGAGATCGTGAAGCCGGGCCAGGTGATCGGCTGGGTCGGCAGTTCCGGGTACGGCAAGCCCGGCACCTCGGGCAAATTCCCGCCCCATCTGCATTACGGCTTATACCGGGATAACGGGCTGTCCGACTGGTCGTTCGACCCTTATCCGCACCTGCGCAAGTGGGAGCGGGAAGAACGGCTGCGGCGCCGCAAGTAATACAGGCACAGCTTTGAGATAAACGCCAATGCCGGCCTTTTAAGGACGAATTAAAATATCAGAGAATCAAGAGCCCCGTGAGCGATCACGGGGCTCTTCGCTTCGGCACGTCCGCCGCCGACATGGCAGCGGCGGCTATCACACCACACCTTCCGGAACGCAGATGCTGCGGGCTCGGGCTCCCTGCGAAGCCTGCGGGAGGAAGAAACATCCGTCCGTATCAGCCTCCCGCCGATTCCGCCGGGGCTCCCTTGGGCAGCAGATTCAGGTTCGGCACCGTAAGTCCCGGCGCAGGCCCATTCGTTCCGCCGACAGGATTGCCTTTGCCGTCAAAATAGTACGTGGGCACATCCCCCACAACCAGCGAGTAAGAGATCGGAATCTCCGTCTCAACCACCTCCGGTACGGTATCGAACGGAATAATGATGCTGACCTCGACCCGGATGCGGATGAATACCTCCACGAGCACCATATTGATCCCCGCATTCTGGTGCCGCGTGCTGAGGTCCACCTTGGCCGAACCGGCCGGCTCCAGGCGGATGGGGATATCCGGCCCGAAGGAGGCGAGCAGCGGCGATCGCATCGCCTGCCCGAGCGGAATCTCCTCCGGCATGGACGCAATCCGCTCCAGCTGCTGCTGCACGACGCGCACGGTGTCCCCGGTAATCCGCAGGTTCTCCGCCGTGTTCAGCATGAAGGCGGTGACCTTGCCGTTCCGGTCGGTCTTCCACTCCATGAGCCGATCGAAGCTCGTCTTCATCGCAATCTGCTCGGAGATCGCGCCGTTCAAGGTTTCCGTGGCCATCTGCTTCATCCGGACCTTCGCCAGTGCGGCAAGAGGCGGGTTCAGATTCCTCTCGAGGTAGAGAAAGAGCTGCAGCAGGAGCAGCAGGGTCACGGCAAGGGCAATCAGAAGATTGCGCTTCGTCCGGGTGCGTCCCGACGGGCTGCTCTTCCAGCGGCGCCTCAGCATCCGGCTTCCCCCTTCCCGGCCGCAGAGGCGGCCTGCCTACCTTACAAGGTATGCGGACCGGCCCTGATTCATCCCGGGAAGCGGGAGATCTCATCTGCCGGCTAACCACCCGAGAACTTACTGAATCGCACGGAGCTGGCTTTTCACGACTCCAAGGTGAATCGCATCGTGTATCAAGCCAAAGTTGAACAGCTCGGCGGCGGTGCCAAACTGGAACGGTCCCATGGTCACCGGAGACGGCAGCTCACGCTCCAGCAGCTCGGGTGTCCATTCGGACAGGCGGGTGAGCTGCGCCGACAGCTGCCCGAGCAGCTCTTCCTTCGACGGAGGAGTCTGCGTCCAATCGGAGGGCTTGGTTCCGGAGGTAAAGAACGCCTCATACGAATCCGGGACGGCGGACGGGGTACCGAAGCTGAGGGTGGAGAACTTATCCAGGAAATAAATCATATGGCCGGCATTCCAGCGGACGGTATTGCTGAATCCCTCAGGCTGCACATCGAACTTCTCCTCCTCGGCTCCCTGAAGCTGCCCGATCGCAATCTGACGCAGTACTTTGGCGGTGTGGAATATCGCTTGGGTCGTCATGGTAAATCCCTCCTGATTTAGTGGTAGTTGGTGATCCGCTTTCGTAACCTAAGATTACCTTCCCCCTGCCCGGGCAGCAATCACGTAATTCCGATGATAAGAATCGGTTTCAGTAATGAAGCTCAGGAAAAACCTGGGATTGGGGGCGATCCGCCTTTATAATGGAGAAGAAGCGAAGTGAGCAGGAAGGAGCCCGAGGAATGGAGCTTAGACAGCTTGAATATTTTGCCGCGGTATGCAAGGAGATGCATTTTTCCAGAGCGGCCGAGAATCTCTGCACGACACAGTCGAACCTCAGCCAGCAGATCAAATTCCTGGAGAACGAGCTGGGTCTGCCTCTATTCGACCGCATAGGCAAGCGGATTGCGCTCACGGAAGCGGGCCGGATCGTATTGGAGCAGAGCCTGCTCATTTTCGAGCGCATCGATCATATCCGGGGGGCGACCCGGGATCTGAAGCACATGGAGGGCGGCAGGCTGGACATCGGCATTCTCCCGGGAGACGGCGACCTGCTGTTTGACGCGCTGCTCGTCGATTTTCACAAACAGTATCCCAAGCTGTCGCTCAGCGTTACGGAATGCACGGATGTCTACGAGCAGGTAGCGGCCGGGACCCGGGACCTCGGGGTGACCACCGTGCCCGACAAAACGGATGACCGGATTGCCGTCATCCCCTTGTTCCATGAGGAGTTTGCGCTGGCCATCCGGTCGGACCATCCGGCCGCCAAGGCGAAGGCGATTCCGTTCGAACAGCTGCAGCAGCTGAAGATGGTGATGTTCGGTGCGGATCATCAGATCACGAAGGTGATCCATTCCTGCTGTCAGCAGCAGGGGATCTCGATCGACAACCCGATCGTCACCTCCACCCTGTCCACGCTGCTCTCCCTGGTCGAACAGGGCATCGGGGCGTGCATTCTCCCCCGCCTGCTGCTGGATCATCTCCAGCGCGAGCAGATCTCTGCCGTCCAGCTGCTGAATCCGACGCCGAGCCAGGACATCTGCATCCTCTACCGCACGGACAGGTTCATGGGGCAGGCGGCCAAGCTGTTCATAGAGGTCCTGCAGACCTACATTCAAGGTGTCATGGACCGAACCCAGCGGTCGCTCGGGTAAGGGTGCTGCGCCGTTGGCGGTCCGTGGCACGTACTACCCGGGCCGTTGACCTCGAGGCTGAATCTCAGCCGGCGGTGAGGTGGTAAACGCCGATGCCGTCCTTGTAAGGGCGATTCGCGTTAACCCAACCTATCAGATAACGGTAACGGGCTAATACGTGTTGTTACTTACGGATATGTCCCAAAAAGACAGGGCCGGGGTCCGGCCCCCGGTCGTCATCTGACCGCGAATCCGTACCCCGGCCCTGCCGGGAATATCCTCTGTACCCTGTATGCCTTCCTGCAGCCTGCAGCAGTTCAAGCCGTCAACCGTGCTTCACATGCTTCAGCATCTGCACGAAGATCTGTTCGATATGCTCGTCGTCCAGCGAATAGAATACCGTCTTGCCTTCCTTGCGCCGTTTGACGATCCGCAGATTGCGCAGATACCGCAGCTGGTGCGACACGGCCGACTGGCCCATGTCCAGCACCTGGGTGATATCGTGTACGCAGAGCTCCTGCTGGAGCAGCGCATAGATGATTTTGACCCGGGTGGGATCGCCGAGCGCCTTGAACACGTCCGCCAGAGAGGCCGCCGTCCCTTCCTGAATCATGCCCTCTTTGAGCTCATCCAAAGAGGAGGTGCCTTGACACGTGTCGTCGCACGCTTCTCCCGCCAGTTTCTCCATGAATCCATCGCCCGCCTTTTTGCCCGTCCTTTGTCAGAACATTATAGCAGAAAATGCAACTGGCTGCCGGACAGGGAAACAAAGAGGCCGTGTATGCCTCACCGGGGGATGCAGAGGGAGCATGCAGCGGGACCGCCGGCCCAGCCGGCGGATCAGGACGATAGACGGCGCACGTCCTCTTTCTCCCCGCGGGACATCGCGGTTTCGCCCGTGCGGGCCACCTCCAGAATGCCGTAGGCTCCGGCGAGCCGCAGGAACGCGTCATTCTTCTCGGTCTCGCCGGTTGACTGCAGGACCAGCGAGTTCGGCCCGGCATCCACGACCGAGCAGCGGAACGCCTCGGCCATCGCAAGGATCTCCGGGCGCTGCTCCGGAGCGGCACGCAGCTTCACGAGCAGGAGCTCCCTCCCGATCACGCCGGAAGAGGGGCCGAGCTCCTTCACCTCCAGCACGTCGATCAGCTTCCGGAGCTGCCGGCAGATCTGCTCCGTGCTCCGCTCGTCCTCGCGGACAATAATCGTGACCCGCGCCGTCCCCTCCTCTTCCGAGGCGCCTACGGTAATGCTGTCCATATTATAGCCCCGGCGTCCGAACAGGCCCGCGATCCGCTGCAGCACTCCCGGGCTGTCCTGGACGGTCAGCGACAGCGTACATTTTCTCATTGGACATCCCCTCCCAGAATCATGTCGTCCAGCCCCCGTCCCTGCGGAATCATCGGGTAGACCAGCTCCTCCTTCGCCACCACAAAGTCAACGAGAACCGGTCCCGGATGCGCAAGGGCCGCCCTCCACACCTCATCGGCTTCCTCCCGGCTCGAAGCGCGGAAGGCCTTGACCCCGTACGCTTCCGCCAGCAGGACAAAATCGGGGGAGCCCGCCAGATCGATATGCGAGAACCGTCCCTCATAGATCAGCTCCTGCCACTGGCGGATCATGCCCAGCGTCCGGTTGTTGATCACGGCAATCTTGACCGGCAGCCCGTGCAGGGCGCAGACGGCGAGCTCCTGGGCGCACATCTGCATGCCCCCGTCCCCGTTGATCGAGATGACGAGCCGGCCGGGGCTGCCGAACTGCGCTCCGATCGCCGAGGGGAACCCGAAGCCCATCGTACCGAGGCCTCCCGAGGTGAGGAAGGAGCGGGGACGCGTCAGGCGAAAATACTGCGCCGCCCACATCTGGTGCTGTCCGACGTCGGTGGTGACGATCGCCTCCCCGCCGCTGGTCCTCGACAGCAGCTCGATGACATACTGCGGCTTGAGCTCGGCGTCCGAGTCCGTGTACTTCAGCGGCTGCTCCTCCTGCCACCGGCGCACCTGGGCGAGCCAGGCCTCTCTCGCCGGCGTCTGCACGGCCGGCTGCGGCATCCGATCAAGCAGCGCCTCGAGCACCAATCGCACATCCCCGATCAAGGGGATCGACACCGGAACGAGCTTCCCCACCTCCGCGGGATCCAGATCGATATGGGCTACCTCAGCCTTGGGCGCAAAGCTTTCGAGCTTCATCGTCACGCGGTCGTCGAAGCGGGCGCCGGCGGAGATCAGCAGGTCGCAGTGCTGCAGCGCCCGGTTGGCCGCATACGTGCCGTGCATGCCCGGCATGCCGAGCCACAGCGGATGCCCGCCGGGGAAGGCGGCCAGCCCGAGCAGCGTGGTCGTCACGGGGATACCGGACCGCCCGGCGAACGCCAGCAGGGCCTCTTCCGCGCCCGACCGCACGGCGCCTCCCCCCGCCAGCAGGAGGGGCCGCTCCGCACAAGCAAGGGCGTCCAGCAGCTCCGCAATCCGCTCGGAATCCGGCTCCGGATAGGGCTCGTAGCCGCGCACCTCCACCGTTTCCGGATAGCGGAACGCCGCCAGCTCCGCCGAGACGTCTTTCGGGATGTCGACGAGCACCGGCCCCTTGCGCCCCGTCCCCGCGAGGTGGAAAGCGCAGCGCAGCGTCTGCGCCAGGTCCTCCGCCCGGCGGACGAAGTAGCTGTGCTTGGTGATCGGCTGGGTCATGCCGATGATGTCCGCCTCCTGGAAGGCGTCCGTGCCAATGAGCGAGGTGGCGACATTGCCGGTAATGACCACCAGCGGCACCGAATCGGCATATGCCGTAGCTATGCCTGTGACCAGGTTCGTCGCCCCCGGACCCGAGGTGGCCAGACAGACGCCGGTCCGCCCGGTGGAGCGGGCATAACCGTCCGCCGCATGAATCGCCCCCTGCTCGTGCCGCGTGAGAATATGGCGGAAGTGCCGGCTGCCGTGCATGGCGTCGTAGATATACAGAAGCGCGCCGCCCGGGTAGCCGAAGACGCATTCCACCCCTTCGAGCAGCAGCGTCCGCAGCAGGATCTCCGAGCCCGGGATAATGTCCTCCTTCAGCAGGGCGGTCCGGACGGCCGGGCTGGCCAGACCCTCATCCTTCGTAGTATACATCCTCATCTTTCTCTGCCTCCTCTGGTTCGCATCTCCCTTTTAACCCTAGCATGGCGGCCTGTCCGGGAAACACTACCCATTGGATGACTTTGGTAGTATACTTTGGGTTACATTTGGGGGAGGAAGGGACGGATGACGTTGGAACGGATCACTTACCGCAGCGGGTTGCCCGGGGCCAGCCTGGCGGATCAGCTGCTGGCCTGGAACGAGGCTTCCTTTGTGGGGCGCTCGTTTGAACTGCAGCTCTTCGGGCAGTATCTGCAGAGCCTGTCCATGTACACCGAGCGCATTCTGCATATCTACGGAACCGGCGGGATGGGCAAAACCTTCCTGCTCTCCCGTTGCCGGCGGACGGCGGAGGAGAAAGGCATCCCCTTCCTCCTCACCGATCTGCGGGACTACACCAATACGCCCGAGCGCATCTGCGCCCGGCTGCTTCTGCTGCTGGGGGAAGGCGGGGCGGCCCCTGGCCTTCCTGAGCAGGAGCACTGCGTCAGGGCCTTGAACCGATTGGCGGCAGACGCTCCGCTTGTGTTGGCCTTCGACCATTACGAAGAGGCGGGAAGCCTCGACAGCTGGTTCCGGGAGAGCTTCCTGCCCGCGCTGCACGCGAACGTGCTGATCGTGACCTCCGGACGGTTCCCGCTCGAAGGGCCGTGGAAGCGGCTCCCGGGCTGGCGCCGGCTCGTGCTTCCGATTCCGCTCCGGGAGCTGGGCTATGAGGAATGCCGGGCTTACGCGCAGCTGCATGGGATGACGGACGAAGCGGACATCGACAGGCTCTGGCTGCGGACGCTCGGCCATCCGCTCTCGCTGTCGCTCTTCACTCCCCTCACCCGGGAGGCCCGGAAGAGCCCCTCGGCCGGGGATATTCCGGCCGGAGACTTCGAATCGCTCCTGACCGACTGGCTGAGGGAGGCGCCCGGAGTGGAGCTGCGCGAGCTGGTTCTCGCCGCCTCCGTTCCCCGGTCCTTCCACCAGGAGCTTCTCTCCGGCCTGCTGGGCGAGCCCGTCCCCTCCCCGCTCTTCGAGAGGCTCATCCGCCTCTCGTTCGTCGAGGAAACGGCGGAGGGCTGGCAGCTGCACGGCCTGGTCCGGGAGACGGCCTCGCGCGTGCTCCAGACGCGGATGCCTGCGGCTTACGAGGAGTACCGGCGGCGGACGGCCGCCGCCTTCTACGCCTCGGCACGCCGAGCGCTGGAACGCGGACAGGACGCCTCCTGGGACATCGCCGAGCTGCTGCGGGCGGCCGGTCCTCCGGTGCTGCGCGCGCACTACCGCCATTCTCGAACGACCTTCAACTACTACGAGAGCGTGGGGCTCCACAATCTCGCGGAGGCCGAAGACTACATCCGCCGGCGCAGGGAACAGGCCCGGGGGTGGAACGTGCGCTGCTCCACCCCCGGACTGGAGTCCGTCTACCGCTTCTCCTTCTCGGCGGAGGAGACGCTGTACCGGCTGGCGGGGCTTCGCCTGGAGGAGCTGGTAAGGCTCGATCCGGGGGCCGTGAAGCTGCTGCGCCGGCCCGGCGGGGAGACCGCAGGGCTGTCCGCGCTGCTGCCGATCCACTCCGGCACGCTGCCGTTCCTGCTGGAGGCTCCGCTTTCCAGGGCTTATTTTCGCTCCCTGACCCCCCAGCAGCTCCAGGCCTACGACGTGCCGCCCGAGAAAAAGGCGGGCGCCTTCCTCTTCACCACGGATGTCGAGAATCTCGAATCGGAGGAGCTCCGGTCGGATTCGATCCGGCTGCAGTTCGAGTGGATCCTCGGCGGGCAGCTGCTCATCACTTCGCCCCCGCCGCTCCCCTACTTCATCCAGGCCGTCGAAGCGCTCGGCTTCCGGCAGGCGGAGGGGGTTGTGCATACGGACCATGACGGGGTAACCCCCTCTTATACGTACCTGCTGGATACCCGGCGGGAGAAGCAGCTGGGCTTCCTCCACCGGATGATGGAGAGCACGGATCTCACCCCGCGGAATACGCCGGCTGGCGCAGCCGTCCAGCCCGGCCCGGCCCACTCTCTGCTCACGTCACGTGAGCGGGAAGTCGCCGAGCAGCTCATTCAGGGCCGCACCAACCCCGAGATCGCGGCCGGACTCTTCATCAGCGAAGCGACCGTGAAGAAGCATGTGAATGCCATGCTGCAGAAGTACGGCGCCAAGAATCGTACTCAGCTGGCCAAAGCCCTGCTGGAAGCTCCGCAGCTGGATCAGGAGAAGTAAGGAAGGTTAGGCAGGCTTGCCTTGGAAAGCTAATCTGCTGCGTCCCCTGCCGATCCCCCGGAAGCCGTCACCCAAGCAAGTTAAAGAGGGAAGCTCGGCGGCCCAAGATCGTCGAGTTATTTATAATGATTATAAAATAGTATTGATTATTATAATCGTCGTGATATAATCAGGCATATTGAATAACCTTACTTATGGCAAAAGGAGCGATCTTTCCCATGTCTACCCCGGTAATTGTATATTCCAACGTAAACTGCCCGTTCTGCGAACAGGTCAAAGGCTTCCTGAAAGAGCAGGGCGTGGATTTCGAAGAGCGGAACATCGCCCACAACGACCAGTACTTCGACGAGCTGACCGGCATGGGCTTCCAATCCGTCCCTGTCACGGTGATCGGCGAGCACAAGATTCTCGGCATGAACACGACCCGTCTGAAGAAAGCGCTGAGCGCGGAGTAATCCTGCATGCTCCAGGAGGCTTGGCTTCCGTACGGCCTGCATAATAAAACCTCCATCCTGGGATCATCCCGGGACGGAGGTTTTTTGGTTCGTGCGGCGGAGGTGGAGGAGTGACATCCAAGTCCCGTCGTTACAGCAGGCTCGAGATCACGGAACAGAAGGTGGTGATCAGGTAAGCTGCCGGAAAAAGCAGGATCTGGGCAAGCAGCGTCCCTGCCAGCCGGGAGATCATCAGCAATCCGAACACTTTGGTAATCTCGGCGGCCGGGGACTGCCCATTATTAACCTTGTCCGACAGCAAAGCTACCTTCGGGTCGATAAATACCGTCAATAAAATAATGGCGATCCCGTTGATCAAACCCACGGAGGAAGCGGCCATCGTGCTGTTCTCGGGAACCAGGAACGAAGCGTACTGTGCAGACAGAACACCCACGGTATAGGCTCCGGTAATGAACATATTGAGCAGCAGCAGCTTCACCGGAACCCCCCCGGTACCCAGGGAACGAAGCATACGCAGACTCGGCATACGGAAGGGGACCTGCCGCAGTTCCGGCAGGAACCCCTTGAAGGCCGAGAAGACGGAACCGGCCGTATCCAGACGCCGGAGAAACATCATGCCGCCCGACACAATGGTGGGCGAGAGCAGGATGGCCAGCAGGGTTCCCAAGGTGGCCCCGACCAGGATTGTCTGCAGACTGGCCAGCAGGGTCTCTCCTCCGCCCGCCTTCGCACTATCGACCATATTGCCGGTCAGCGGGGCCTGAAGGAGGTTGGAGGTCCGGGCCACCAGAGCCACGATACTGTTAAGGGAAAGCGCTACGGCCAGCTTCCCGACACGAATTCCGGCCAGGCGCACAGAGAAGGAGACCGTATCGGAAGCATGGATCGCCATAGTCAGCAGGGTAACAATAATAATCTGCAGGCTCATGAGAAAATATCATAGTCGTAGCCGTCGTCTTTATTTCGTTTCATCATGGAGATGGAAACCAGGGAAACTGCCACTACAAAAACAATGACCGCAACCGCACCAAACAAGATCAGTTTCAACATGTACGACCCCTTTGTATGTATTCGTCCTCTGTCCAAACGTCGCATATATACAACATAAATCTCGGTATGAATGCGCCCTGTTTTCATCCAAGACCTCTGTAATATGGATGATACAAATCGTACTATAGTCCCAGTTCGTCATCAACTAAAATTTTCTTTAGAAAAGTCGAATTATGCTGTTTTTCTATGAATATATCCTGAAATACGTCCTTAATTTACTTATTTACCCATTTTCGTTAGATGAATGGTCCCGGTTTTCCCGTATACCATGACCCAGGTCAGATACGAATCGTAACAAGTTACGTGACCGTCACTCCTGGAGGCAAGCGGTTTCCCATGACCTATATGCCAGGCTTCGCCGGAACCGTCCACCGTATCTTCCTCTCCATTCCCCTCCCTCCTTTCAAAGTCACTCCACCCCAAAAAGTGGTACAATACAAGCAGGTCATAGAAACACGTAACTCATTCTTGCAGAGGGAGTTGGAGAGGATGACGCGTCTGCGCGCATGGATGGTCAGCAAGACGGAGGACGGCACGTTCACGGCCGGACTTCGGGAGATCGACCGGGAAGCACTGCCGGAGGGTGAGGTCACGGTGAAGGTGGCCTACTCCGGCATCAATTACAAGGATGCCTTGGCATCCACGCCATCAGGGAAGGTAGTCCGGAGCTACCCGATGGTCCCGGGGATCGACCTGGCGGGTACGGTCACCGCCTCCTCCCATCCGCGCTTCCGCGAGGGCGACGCTGTCCTGGCCACCGGCTACGAGCTCGGCACCGGCCGCTTCGGCGGCTTCGCCGAAGAAGCCCGGCTGCCCGGGGACTGGCTCGTCCCGCTGCCGGCAGGCCTGACGCTGCGCGAGGCGATGATCCTCGGCACGGCCGGCTTCACCGCGGCCCTGTCCGTGCACCGCCTGGAGGCGGCGGGGCTGCGCCCGGAGGCGGGCGGCGTGCTCGTCACCGGCGCCACCGGCGGCGTAGGCGGCCATGCCGCCGCCATGCTGGCCGGCCTCGGCTATGAGGTGACCGCCTCCACCGGCAAGGCCTCCGCCCACGCCTACCTGGCGTCCCTCGGCGCCTCGGCGGTCATCGACCGCGCGGAGCTGGCCGCCGCCGGCCGGCCGCTGCGCGGCGAGCGCTGGGCCGCCGCCGTCGATCCCGTCGGCGGAGCGCAGCTGCCCGCCGTGCTCTCGCAGATCCGCTACGGCGGCTCCGTGGCCGTCAGCGGGATGACCGGAGGCGCGGACTTCACCGCCTCGGTGTTCCCCTTCATCCTGCGGGGCGTCAGCCTGCTGGGGATCGACTCGGTCTACTGCCCGCGGGAGCTGCGCGAAGCCCTCTGGCTCCGGATGGCCTCGGACCTGAAGCCTGCCGCGCTGGAGCGCATGGTCCACGCCGAGATCGGGCTCGAGGAGCTTCCCGCGGCGCTGGAGCGCGTCCTCGAAGGCGGCGTGCAGGGCCGCTATCTTGTGAACGTGGCCGGCGGGGAGGCGTGACCGCGTCGCACCCCGAACCCGAGGGGGACGCGCACATGCCCCGCAGGCCACGCCAACCAAGCGGCTGCCGCGGTGGTGTCACGCCCAAACCAGCGCCAGCGCTCCGTCTCCTGCCATCGCCAAAAAAGGCCGGGTTCCTCCTTACGGAACCCGGCCTTTCCTATGTCACCGTCCGGCGCTGCGCTTAAGGCAGCCGCTCCCCGCGGGAGCTCACGTACAGCGAATACCATTCTTCGCGCGTCAGCTCCACCTTCAGCGCTTCCGCGCAGTCAGCGATCCGCTGCGGCTTCACGGTGCCGAGCACCGGCTGGATGCCGGCCGGATGGCGCATCAGCCAGGCGAGCACGACCGCTTCGCGCGGCACGCCGCGGGCTTCGGCCAGCTCCGCCACCAGGGCGGCCGTCGCACGGACCGCATCCGACTCGCCCGCGAGGTCGCGTCCCGTGAACAGGCCGCGGGCCAGCGGGCCCCACGCCTGCACCTGTACCTTCTCGCTGCGGCAGTACTCCAGCGTCCCGTCCGGGAACGAAACCCCGGTGCCCGCCGCCTGGTTCACATGCACGCCGGCATCCACCCAGTCCAGCTTCGCCAGATTGAGCTCCAGCTGGTTGACGAGCAGAGGCTCGTCCAGCGCCGACTGCAGGAAGCGCATCTGCCCGCCGCTCATGTTCGAGACGCCGAAGCCCTTGACCTTGCCCGAGCGCTTCAGCTGCGCGAAGGCTTCCGCCACCTCCTCCGGCTCCATCAGCGGATCGGGGCGGTGCAGCAGCAGAATATCCAGATACTCCGTGCCGAGCCGCTGCAGAATGCCGTCCACCGAGGAGAGGATATGCTCCTTCGAGAAATCGTAGCGCCCCGGGCGGCCCGGCCCCTCCTCGAAGCGGATGCCGCATTTGGACTGCAGGATGATCTCTTCCCTCAGTCCCGGTCGCTCCTTCAGCACCCGGCCGAACACTTCCTCCGCCTTGCCCAGCGTATAGATATCCGCATGGTCGAACATGTTGATGCCCGCCGAAAGGGCGGCTTCCACCGCTTCGTGCGCCTGCTTCACATGCGCTTGCGTAACCGGCTCCCGGTCCCAGCCTCCGCCGAGCCCCATACAGCCAAGTACGAGCCGGCTCGCTTCGATGCCGTGATGCTGCAGTGCCAACCTTTTTCCCATGGTCCATCCTCCATCTATTTGAAATCCTGTATGTACATTTCCCCGGACAACCGGACTCCCCTAGTATAGACCAAGCCCCCGGACCTGAATAGAACTGAAATGCTTGTAACCTGCTTACCTTTGCGTAACTGGGCCCGCCGGTCTTAACGGCAGCGGAATGCTGTAATAAGCCTGACGCCCAAGGCGAATACTGTTACGGTGTGCTTCCAAAGCCGCAAAAACCTCACAGCAAAGGAAGGATTTCATGGCAACTCTCCTGTATATTACGGCTCATCCCCACGATCACCAGACATCCTTCTCCATGGCGGTAGGCCAGGCTTTCATCGAAAGCTACCGGGAATCGCACAGCGGAGACGAAGTGGTGACGCTGGATCTCTACAAAGCGGATATCCCCCATATTGATGCAGATGTATTCAGCGGCTGGGGTAAGCTGCGCTCCGGGCAGGACTTTGGCGCCCTCTCCGGGGAAGAGAAAGCGAAGGTGGCCCGTCTCGGCGAACTCACCGACCAGTTCGTAGCCGCCGACAAGTATGTCTTCGTAACGCCGATGTGGAACTTCTCCTTCCCACCGGTGATGAAAGCCTACATTGACTCGATCTGCACGGCAGGCAAAACGTTCCGTTATACCGAGCAGGGACCGGTGGGCCTGCTCACCGACAAGAAAGCTCTGCACATCCAGGCCCGCGGCGGCATCTACTCCGAAGGGCCGGCAGCCCAGATGGAGATGGGCCACCGCTACCTCGGGGTGATCATGCAGTTCTTCGGCATCCCATCGTTCGACGGTCTGTTCGTGGAAGGCCACAACCAGTTCCAGGACCGCGCGCAGCAAATCAAGGAAGACGCGATGGCCCGCGCCCGCGAGCTCGCACGCACCTTCTAAGCAGCCTTCCAGGCCAAAATCCCCCATACCACGGAGACAGGCTCCGTCGTATGGGGGATTTGTCTTCTCTCTTTCTTACTCTCCGGATGCCTCGGCCCCCGGCACGTCGAGATCCCACTTCCGCAGGCCGGCCACGAAGCACTCGCCTTCGGAGAACAGCTTGATCCCCGTGGACTTCGCTCCCGGGTAGATCCGGGCGGTCATGACCTTATGGCCGTCCTGGATGAACACTTCCACGGAGGAGCGGTCCACGAAGATCCGGAGCGTCAGCGCACCGCCGTCCAGGCTGACCTGGGTGCGGCGCTCCCCGCCCGGTCCATTGCCCGAACGGTCCCTGTTCAGCACCAGCGTCTGCTCCGCGGCCAGGTACGTCAGGACCGTTTCTTCGCTGCCGTGAGTCCGCAGCTTCAGGCCGAACGCGGATGCGGCTCCTGCTTCGAATACCACCTGCAGCTCGTAGCTGTCCCCGCCCGTTTCCAGCTCCCATTCCCCCTGAAGGGCCTTTGCCTGGAGCTCATACGGGTTCGTCCGGTAAGCTTCAATCTCCTGAACCGGACGGAACACCAGCCGATCTTCCTGCAGCAGCACCTCTCTAGGAAGCGTCATGGCGCCCGCCCAGTGGTGGCCGTCCTGGGTAGGCATCGCGCTCTCCCACATATCCATCCATCCGATCAGGATCCGGCGGCCCTGCGCGTCTTCGGTCGTCTGGGGAGCATAGAAGTCAAAGCCATAGTCCGCCGGATGATAACCGCTGTAGTCGAAGCGTCCCTGCTCCGGGTCCAGACTGCCGATCATATAGGTCGTGGAATGCAGATTGCGGAAGTCCTCTCCCTGCGCCGGCACCCGCTGCGGTGACATGAGGAGTACGTCCCTGCCGCCGAGACGGAAGAAATCCGGACATTCCCAATTGTCACCGAGCGTCCCGTCACTCTTCGCAGGGATGCCCGCGAACTCCCATGTCTGCAGATCCGCGGACCGGTAGAGCAGCACAAGGCCGCTGCCCTGCCCGTCATTGGAGCCCAGCACGGCATAATACATCCCGTCCCGGGTGAAAACCTTCGGGTCGCGGAAGTCCTTGCGGGAGACGCCCTCCGGGATCTGGGAGAGCCCGATCACCGGATTCGCCTCCGGCTTGATGAAATTCACCCCGTCCTCCGAGACGGCAAGGCACTGGGTCTGGTAATAATCGTTGTCTTTGTCCGGCCCCGTCACGACATGCCCCGTGTACATCAGGACCAGCCTGCCGTCCTTCTCCACCGCGCTGCCGGAGAAGCAGCCTCCGCTGTCATACGGCCGGTCCGGCGCCAGGGAGACCGGAAGGTACTCCCACGAGATGAGGTCCCGGCTGACCGCGTGGCCCCAGTGCATCGGTCCCCAGACTGAGGCGTAAGGGTAATGCTGATAGAACAGATGGTAGGCTCCGCCGAACTGGATGAATCCGTTCGGGTCGTTCATCCAGCCGAGCTCGGCCATGAGATGATAATTCAGGCGGTACTCCTGCCGGACTTCAGACTTGTGTTCGGAAATATAGTGTTCGGCTTGCTCTGCTGTGTATTGGATAAAGAGCCCTCCCCTGCATTTTATTTGATGGAACCCTGCATAACCCCTTGAATAATGTACCGCTGTGCGAACAAATAAACCACGATGACCGGCAGAATCGTCAGCATCAGCCCCGCCATCAGCGGACCGTAGTCCACGGTATAGGTGCCGAAGAAGTAAAAGGTCGACAAAGGCAGCGTCCGCTCCTCCGGTTCGACGAGCACCAGCGACGGGAGCAGAAAGTCGTTCCAGATCCAGATGACATTCAGAATGGCGATCGTCGTGGTGGTCGGCGTGAGCACCGGAAAGACGATGCGGAAGAACGTCTGCGTACGGGTGCACCCGTCCATCATCGCCGCTTCCTCCAGCTCGGCCGGAATGCCCTTCACGAATCCGTGGTAGATGAACACCGCCATCGCGCTTCCGAACCCGATGTACATGTAGATCAAGGACCATTTGCTGTCGAGCATGCCGATGGAGCCGTAGATCTTCACAAGCGGAATCATCAGCGCCTGGAATGGAATGATCATCGAGGAGAGCATGAGGAAGAACGTGTATTGATTGAACCGGGTCTGGTGGCGGACAAAGTAGTGTGCCGTCATGGAGGAGAACAGCGCCAGGAGCAGCACGCTGCAGGCCGTGATGATCACCGAGTTTACGAACGCGTCCATATAATTCATTTTGGCAAAAGCGCTGGTATAATTGGACAGATTCCAGTCGGTCGGCAGCGACAGCGGGCTGGACGTGATGTGCTTGTTGGCCTTGAACGAATTGACGAAGAGCAGAATGAACGGAACGATAAACAGGAAAAGGCCTGCGGTCAGCAGCGTGAGCGGGGCCCATGATACGGAAGCTTTATCCCCTGCGGCTTTCATTACGCTTCCACCTCCATCTTCTTGCTGAAGTAGACCTGCACCAGCGTCACAGCCGTAACGAGCAGGAACAGGATGAAGGCTTCCGCCTGGCCTACCCCGTAATCGTGAGAGCGGAACGCTTTCTCGTAGACATGCATGGCGACCATCTCGGTGCTCTTGAACGGCCCGCCCTTCGTCAGGGCGAAATTCACGTCATACACCAGGAAGCCCCGCTGCAGCGACAGGAAGATGCAGACGATGAACGACGGGACGATCATCGGCAGCACCATGCGGCGTAGACGGGTCCAGCCGCTGGCGCCGTCGATGGATGCCGCCTCGAGAATGTCCTTCGGCACGTTCATCAGCCCCGCCACATAGATCACCATCATATACCCGGCATACTGCCAGACCGTGACGATGATGAGAGCCCAGAGCGCCTTGTCCGGCGTGGAGAGCCACGAAGCCCGGAACAGTCCGATATCGTAGGTTTTCCCGAGATAGACCAGCACATTGGAGAAAATAAACTGCCAGATAAAGCCGAGTACGATCCCGCCGATCAGATTCGGAACGAAGAAGCCCGCACGGAAGACGCTCTGCCCCTTGAGTCCGCTGGTCAGCAGATAGGCCAGCCCGAACGCCACCACGTTGATACCCACCACGGTGGCTCCAACGAACTTCAGCGTAAGGTAAAATGATTTCCAGAATTCCGTATCCTGAAACACCGAGACGTAATTCTCGAAGGCAACGAAGGTCAGCTCCGTCGAGATGCCGTCCCAGTTCGTAAAGGTGAGATAGATCCCGAACACAAACGGCAGAATCATAACGGTCGTAAATGCAAACAACGTGGGGCCGGTGAACAGGAGCCGGGTACGGATCCGGTTGAGGCGCCCTTTCTCAGCTATCATGACTTCCCTTCCTTTCCGGATCAATGCGGATGTCCGCGGATAAAAGCAATGGATAAGACGCTGTGCGTCTTATCCATTGCCGCCAGTCTTGATGAGTTCACTCACTTCACTTAAGGCACAGACGCTTACCCGGACCTACTTGACGGACTTCCAGTAGCTCTCGATATCCTTGATGAGCTCGGCACGGTCCCCCGTCTTGGACAAATACTTCTGCATGGCGGCCCCATTCTTCGCCCAGTGGTCTGCAGGCAGGGTTCCCATCGCTTCCTGCGTCTTCCCGCGTGCAATGTAATCCTTAATGGACTTCGCCAGCGGATCCTGCGGCTCCAGCTTGATATTCCCGAAGGCCGGAATCAAGCTCGCCTTGTTCACCAGGAAATCCTGCCCTTTCTCCTCATAGACCATCCAGTTCAGGAACGTCTTGGCGGCAGCCAGCTGCTCCGGCGTGCTCTTCTCCTTGTCGAGCACAAGCCGCTTGGAGACTGCAGCCGCGATCTGCGAGTTGCCGAAGTCTTCCGGGTTATCGCTCAGCGGAACCGGCAGGAAGCCGTATTGGCCGCCGGCCGTATCAAAGCTCTGAATCTGCGGCCACGCCCAGTTGCCCATGAACCACAGGCCGACTTCGCCCTTGCCGAGTAGCTCCGGCCCCCGCTCGTATGTACCTGATAAAGCGGATGCCTCGTCGATGTTGTTCTTCATCATGAGATCAAACGTATCCATCAGGCCGCCGAACACCTTATTGTTCGCCAGGTCGCCCTTCCCTGCCTTGAGTTCTTCAATCCATGCCGCCACCTTGGCCGTATCCGGCGATTGGGCCGAGTAAGCAAGAGACAGATAGTGAGCGCCGAGAGACCAGTCCATCGGCGAGATGACCAGCGGAGCTGTACCCGAGGCCTTGACCTGGCCCATGAGCTTCTCCAGATCCTGCCTCGTCTTGACCGAAGACGGGTCGAAGCTGCCGCCGGCCGCCTTGTCCAGCACCGCCTTGTTATAGATCAACCCGAACCCTTCGATGGCCAGCGGGAATGCCATCACCTTGCCGTCCAGGGTGGAGCCGTCCAGGCTCTTGTCCACGGCGTCCGCCTTCCACTTCTCCCCCGAGAGGTCGGCGATGCGGTCCTTGAATTTGATCACGTCGGACGGGTCCAGCATCGTGATGGTAGCAGGGTTGCCCGAGGCGTAGAGGGCGGATGCCTTCTCGAACGGCGACTGTCCGGCAGGAACCGGAATGATCTCCATCGCAATATCAGGATGATCCGTCTTGAACGCTTTGGCGGCTTCTTCGAGCTGCTGCTGGATTTCACCTTTGGAGTTCAGTAAGGTGATCTTCACTTCCTTGGATGTGCCGCCCGCAGCGGCCGAATCCCCCTCAGGTGCGGATGAACTGCAGGCTGTAACCGTTGTCACCAATGCCAAAGATAAGATCCATGCGCTCAGTCTCTTTCTACTTTTCATGCTGCTTCCCCCGTTCGACGAATGGTTTCGTTAAGTATCAGATCATGATGAGTACCGCTTTCAAACGTATTATAGTTCGCGCCATGACAATATGTCAATCGTTTGACATATCAAACCTTTGACATATTGGCTAAAAAAAACGCAAACCCTTATGCAGCAAGGGTTTGCGCTTGAAAAAAAAGCTTATGTCGTTTCCCTTTGCACCAGTTCAACCGACAGGATGTGCTCGCGGACGATCAGCTCCTCGTCCATCTGCTTCAGAATCAGCTCCACGGCCAGCCGTCCGATCTCGCCGATCGGCTGCCGGATGGTCGTCAGTGCAGGATGCAGCCACGAGGCCGCATTGACGTCGTCATAGCCGACGATCCGCACGTCTTGCGGTATTTCTTTACCCAGCCTGCGGCAGATCTTGACCGCGAAGGCCGCAATGATATCGGAGGTGGCGAACACCCCGTCGATGTCGGGATGCTCCCTGAGCACCGCTTCGAGCTTCTCCTCGTATTGATTCTGGTCGAACACGTTCATGTCCGTCTGCACGACGACATGCTGGACTCCATGCCGCCGTACGGTTTCCAGGAACGCGTCCGTTCTCCGGTTGGCCAGCAGCTGCAGCTCCAGGTTGCCGCAGATATGCGCGATTTTGCGGCAGCCCCTGTCCACCAGATGCTGCGCCGCGAGCTCGCCGCCCCGGTAGTTGTCCGCCGAGATATACGGGATGCTCTCGTCGATGAGCCGGTCGACCGTCACGATCGGATGCCGGAGGTTGCGGTATTCCTCTACCTCCAGCGTATGGGAGCCCATGATGATGCCGTCCACCCGGTTGCGCTTCATCATCTCGATATAATCCCGCTCCTTGACCGGATCAAGGTGGGAGTTGCACAGCAGCACCTTGAAGCCGCTGCGATGGGCATGGAATTCCACGTGACTCGCCAGCTCGCCGAAGAAGGGATGCGAGACGTTCGGAACTATGAGTCCGATCAGGTTGGACTGCTTCTTGAGGAGCGAACGCGCAATCTCGTTCGGCTGGTAATGGAGCGTTTCCATCGCTCCGTATACCTTGCGCCGGGTCGCTTCGCTGATATATCCCCGGTTATTCAGCACGCGGGATACCGTCGTTACGGACACACCCGCCATTGCAGCTACATCGTTTATCGTTGCCATACCTGCCCCTTCGTGTGAACCCGTCCTGAAATAAGATAAACGGCTTCGCCGTCCTCTATGGACGATGCGCGTTTATTCAATTCTTATATTTTGAAAAAACTGCAGTCGGGCTTCCATCCCGCCCCTCTGCCTTGTACCATGCAGGGTCTAATACCCGCTTTCAAGATTATTGTAACACAGCAGGAAACGGAATTTTACAAAATTTCCACGTCGGCGCAGGCATCTAATCGACAGCCGTCCCGAATACAATGGCATTACAAGGCAGGTGAGCGAACATGAGCTATGAGCAGATCGAGCTGCAGGCGGGAGACATTCTCGCTGCGTGCGACAACGAGCTGATGATCCCGACGGGCTACCTCGGCCACAGCGCCATTGCCATCGGGCCGCAGCATCTGGTGGAAGCCGTCATGAATTATCCGTATATCCGGGTTGTGCCCAAGAAGGACTTCTTCGAGCCGCATCCCACGTCGGCGGTATATCGCCCCCGAGACCCTGAGACCGGAAGGAAAGCGGCCTCCCTTGCTTACTCCTACTTCGAGCAAAGTGAGCGCAACCGCAGGAGCGGCATCGTCCGTCCCCCGTTCTCCTTCTCCCCCCAGGTGCCGCTGGAGGATCCGTGGACTTCGGTCTACTGCTCCAAGCTCGTATGGATCAGCTACTATTACGGTGCAGGCATGGCCCTGCCCAACGATCACGGGCTCTTCACACCCGAAGATATCGACACCTTCCTCAGCCGGGACCCGAACTTCCTGTGCGTGTACCGGCATCCTGACTTCCACTTCCTTATCGATTCGTAACCCGGGGCATCCACCCAAGTTAGGCCGCTTCAGGACACCGGCCCAGGGCACCTCCACTCCTGCCGCATAGGATATACAGAAATAACTAATAAGGAGTGGTTACACGATGGCAGGATTTGGTGTAGACGCAGGATTTGGTTTGGACGCAGGGCTTCACGCGAACGCGCATCTCAACGCGCACACAGGGGTTGGTGCAGGTTACGGCCACGGTCATGGCTACGGCTACGGCGGCTTCACAACCGTTGGCGTCATCCTCGTACTGTTCATCCTTCTGGTCATCGTGACCCGCGCTTTCATCTAAGAAAGCCGACGCCGCCACGCCCCCGGTAACATCGGGTGAAGGCGGCTGCAGACCGGCTGGCTTGCTGCCAGCGGCCGGCCGGTCTGTCCGTCACGGAATCGTTCCTTCCTCACGCGTACATAGCACCACATTCCGGCTGCCGGTGGTCCGATAACCCCTTCCCGCCGGAGAGAAACCCGAGCGATGTCCTCGCCCTCATCCCCCTCTCTCCAGGACAGGGAGATGGGGGATTCCTTTTTTTCAGAGACCTCTTCCCCGCCGCACATCTTATGTAGTTATCTCCAAAGCACTCTCCGGATAAGGTGGATCATTCTGGCTGGACTCCAAGCGGAAGCGGCATCGCAGCACAGGATCGAGTCATCCTTTCGGAAGAATCAAAAAAACCGGCGGGATCACTCCCTGCCGGTCGGTTCGGATGGCTTCGCTCTTATTCGGCCCGGATCTGATACGTAGCCCGCTCGGTAACAAGCTGCAGCGCTTCGCCCTGGGGGGTTCCGTGCCATTGCCCGAGCAGCGGAATCTCATACTGATCCTGCGGCAGCGGCGGGTTCTCGTCCCCGTTCAGGATCGTACCGCTTCCATGCAGGACAAGCTCCCTGCGCGGAATGTACTCGTCGCCCCGGTTCGGAATCCCGTCCCGGAAGCTCACCTGCTCGAGCCGGATGCTTGTGAGATCGAGATCCTCCTGCTCCCTCTTCTCGATCTGCAGCGTTTGTCCCTTGTGCGAATCCAGCCATGCCGTGATCTCATCGAGCTGTGACATTGCTTCTCATCCTCCCTGGTTCGGATTTCTCATCCCTGCCTCTGAACATAAGGCTAGTATGAGCAGAATGCCGCCGATTCTACACGCAGCCATGACTCTTTTTACCCCGGGGCTGCGGGGAACAAACGAAGTGCCCCCCCGCCTGCCGCTGCCTGCTCTTCACTGCATCAGCCCTGCTGCCGATGGATAAAGTAAACCAATAGAGAGAAGGAAAGGAAACCTCAAGCCATGAACATCCTCAACATTTATGCCCGGGACTGGCGCAATATCGCCAAGGTGCCTACCGGCATCTTTCTGATGATCGCACTTGTCCTTCTGCCTTCCGTCTACGACTGGGTGAATCTCGTGGCCGTATGGGACCCTTACTCCAATACCTCCGGCATCCGGATCGCCGTGACCAGCCAGGATGAGGGGGCCTCAGTGCAGGGCCGGACGATCAATGTGGGCGCCGAGGTCATAGAGAGCCTGAAGAAGAACACGAAGCTCGGCTGGACCTTCGTGGATGAACAGGAAGCCGAGCGAGGGGTGGATGAGGGGGACTACTACGCGTCCCTGCTCATTCCGCGCGACTTCTCCGCCAAGCTGACCAGCATTCTCAGCGGAGACCCCCAGAAACCCGCCATCGTCTATACCGTCAATGAAAAAATCAATGCCGTGGCCCCCAAAATCACCGGCAGCGGGGCCTCTTCCGTCGCCGGCCAGATCCGCGAGAACTTCATCGCTTCGGTCAGCGAGGCGATCCTGACACAGCTGCGGGAAGCCGGCATCCGGCTGGAGGAGCAGCTGCCGAGCATCCGGCGTGTGGAAGACGGCGTGCTCGCCCTGGAAGCCCGGCTGCCGGAGATCGCCGCCCTGGGGCAGAAGGTGCTCGAGCTCGAAGCGAAGCTTCCGGCCATCCGCTCCAAAGCGGAGAGGGTTGCCGGCCTCGAGGAGCGGATTCCGGAGCTGCAGGAGGCCGGCGCCGCCATCCTCCGGGTGGAAGAGCACTGGCCGGAGATTCAGACGGCGGCCGGCAGCATCGTTCGGCTGCAGGAGAAGCTTCCCGAGCTGCAGCGGGCCGCAGGCATCGTCACGGAGCTCGACCGCAATTTCTACAAGGTCGAGGATGTCCTGGTGAAGGCCGCGGAGGATGCCCGGAAGGCAGGCGCCGTCGTCGATGCCGCCCTGGCGGCGCTGCCCAAGCTTGCCGCCATTGCCGAGGACGGAGGAGCCTTCGCCGCAGGGCTCTCCGGCTTCCTCGAGAAGCATCATGACGCGCTTGCGGCCCTCCCGCCCGTCGTGAAGCAGAATCTGCTGCTTCTGCAGCAGACGGCGGACAGCGTAACCCAGCTGACGGAGGCCCTGCAGGCTGCCGACCTTGACCCCGAAGCCGCGCTGGCCCTGCTCTCGTTCGTGCAGGATCGGCTTGCCGCCGGCACGCAGGCGCTCGGGACGACGATCGATCTGCTGACCCGGCTGAACGGGAGCGTCCAGAGCCCTGCGCTCACCGAGGCGGTTTCGCGGCTTGAGGAGATCCGGACGAAGCTCAGCCGGCAGGCGGAGCTCGTCCAGGGGATCTCGGCCGCCCTCCGTCAGGGGGCCCAGCCGGCCAAGGAGCTTGTTGCTTCGCTGAACGCCCTCTCCAAGGAGGTCAGCGCGGGCCTCGGGTCCATTCTCGCCCGCTACGACAGCGAGATCGTACCGGCGGCGGCCGAAGCGCTGGCGCTCCTGGAGCGGACGGCGAAGAATGCCGCCGCTGTGCTCCAGGCGGCCTCCGGGCAGCTGCCGAATATCGAAGCGCTGCTCCGGGACGCCCAGGCCGGCATCGCCTTCGGGCAGGAGCAGCTCGCCGCCCTGCAGGGCGATCTTCCGCGGATCCGCACCGGCCTCAGCGAAGCGGCAGCCGCCATCGGCGAGAACATGACCCGCTTCACGGACGCCGTGAACCGAGCGGTCCCGTTCATCCGGAACGATCTGCCGAAAGTCGAGCAGCGGGTTCATGAGGCAGCCGATTACGTGCGCAGCGACCTGCCGAAGACCGAAGCGGACATCCGGCGCATGTCCGCCCTGATCCGCGAGAAGCTCCCGCTCGTGGAGTCCGGCGTGCACATGGCCGCAGACCTGGTGCGCACGGAGCTGCCCGCGCTGGACAGCGCCGTCCGCAAGGCGGCGGATCAGATCCGGGCGGTCAAAGGGCACCGGGGCGATATCGAAGAGCTCGCCCGGCTGCTCCGCGGGGACATTCAGCGGGAGAGCGACTTTCTCGCGAACCCTGTGGTCCTTGAAGAGAACCGCAAGTACCCGGTGCCCAACTACGGCTCGGCGATGGCCCCTTTTTATGCCGTGCTGTCCCTGTGGGTCGGCGCCACCCTGCTCATCTCGCTTCTTCGAATCGATGTCGATGAGTCGTACGGTCATTATAAGGGCTATGAGCTCTATCTCGGCCGGCTGCTGACCTTCCTGACGATCGGCGCCCTGCAGTCGCTGTTCCTGACGCTCGGCGATATTTACCTGCTCGGCGTCTATGTGGTGGACAAGGGCTGGTTCGTTCTCTTCTCGGTTCTGATCAGTGCAGTGTTCGTGACGATTACCTACACCCTCGTGTCCGTCTTCGGCAATACCGGGAAAGGGATTGCGATCATCTTCATGGTGCTGCAGTTCACAAGCTCGGGCGGCACGTTCCCGATCGCTACGGCCTCGCCCTTTTTTCAGAGCGTCAATCCCTTCGTCCCGTTCACCTATGCGATCTCTCTGCTGCGGGAGACGGTGGGCGGCATGCTGCCCAAAACCGTCATACGGGATGCGCTCTGCCTGCTCGCCTTCATCCCGGCCAGCTATGCGCTTGCCCTCGGATTGAAGAAGCCGCTGGCCCCTTATACCAAACGGGCTGCGGAGAAAGCGAAAATGACCAAGGTGATCTCGTGACCGGGGCGGGACAAACAAACAGACCGGATGTCCCGGGGGTACATATACTGGGGGTGAGGTTCAATTCAAGAAGAGGAGTGAAACATCATGTCTTGTCCGAAATGTCCGACCCAGCGGGTATTCGATCCTCCGCGCAAAGTGTACCGTGACTTCTATCATCCGCAGATCGTCGAGGTGATCCACAACGTCGAGATCGTCAACCGGCATCACTGCGTTCCGGTTCCGTGCCACATCGTCACGTATACGGTCCGCGATGAGTTCTGCCCTTCCCCTCTGACGGGCGCGGCTGAAGCGCAGGTCCTGTCGAAGAAGAAAAAGGCGAAACGCAAATAAGGCGAAACGCCTGCAAAATGAAACAGGCTGACGGAGGAGTTCCGTCAGCCTGTTTGGTTTGTGTCTGAACCGCGTATGTCTGTGCTAAGGCCGCCGGCTTGCCGGGACAAGCCCGGCCTTCGCAGCGTCACGAGCCTCCGCCTGAGCCTTCCGGGGCAGGCCCTCTCCAGTCCATCATTCTCGTGCACACCTGCCGGAGCAGCTGTGGATCGTGAGAAATAGCCAGAACGCCGAGGCCCCTGCGCTCCACCTGCTCCAGCACCACCTGCCAGATCTGGGCCTGGGTGATCGCATCCAGCATCGCCGTCATCTCGTCGGCGATCAGGAAGCGGGTGCGCGGGCCGAGCGCCCGGGGCCACGCAGAAGCGCTGCAGCTCCCCGCCCGAGAGCTCGGCCGGCCGCCGGTCCAGCCACTGCGGTGCGATGCCCAGGGCCTGGAGCAGGCTCTCCTCGCTTCCTCCGCCCTCTTCCAGCACCTTCTTCATGGTCCAGCGCGGGTTGACTGCCTGCTCCGGATGCTGGAACACCAGCTGCACCGGGTGGTATCCCTTGTCCGGCAGCTTCCCGCCGTCCAGGGTCACCTGCCCTTCGTGCGGCTGGAGGTACCCGGCCAGAAGGCGGCCGAGCGTCGATTTGCCGCTTCCGCTGGGTCCGCCCAGCCCGACGACCTCGCCCGGGCCGATCCGGCAGTCCAGTCTGCGGAAGAGCAGCCCGCCCCGGACATAGCCGTAGGCCAGCCCCGTCCCCTGCAGGCCGGCGGCGGCCGGTCCGGGGGCCTCCGCTTTCAACCGAACGTCAGGCTCATGTCGCATGGACGCACCTCACCGTTCCGCCCCGCAGCTCCCGCAGCGGAGGCCGTTCCTGCCCGCAGGCGGTGTCCGCCTGACCGCAGCGCGGGGCAAAGGCACAGCCGGGAGGCAGCTCGCCGGCCGCCGGCTGGAAGCCCGGCAGCGGAGTGAAGCCGCTGCCCGGGAGCGCCCGCCATAAGGCCCGCGTGTACGGGTGGCGCAGCGCCTCCCCCCGGCCGGCGAACTCGGCGGCGGCCGCCGTCTCCACCACGGTGCCGGAGTAGAGCACCGCCACCCGGTCCGCCACCGTCAGCGCGGACTCGATGTCGTGCGTGATGAGCATGACCCCGCAGCCCCCGTCCGCCAGCTCCCGAAGCCGTCCAAGCGCCTCCCTCACCGCTTCGCTGTCGAGCCCCGGGGTCGGCTCGTCGGCGATGACAAGCCCGGCGCCGCCGGCCGTGGCCGCCGCCAGGAGCACGCGCCTCGCCATCCCGCCGGAGAGCTGGAACGGGAAGAGCTTCTCCACCGCCTCGGCCAGGCGGTACCGGCGGAAGAGGCTGCGCTGGACCGCGGCCGGATCCCCCTCGTTCACGCCGTAGCGGACCTGCCGTCCGGCCTGCAGCAGGGGATCCAGGAACGTGACGGACTGCGGGACCAGCGCTATCTCCCGACCGCGGACCGCCGCCTGCCTCGCCGGCGTCAGCTCCTCCCCCCGGAACCGGAGGGTGCCGGTGACCTTCGTCTGGCGGGGCAGAATGCCGAGAACCGCATGGGCCAGCAGACTCTTGCCCGACCCGCTGGAGCCGACCACCGCCAAGATCTCTCCTGTCCCAACGCTCAGGCTCAGCCCCTGCACGGGGGTCAGCTCTTTCCGAGAGCCCAGCCCCCTGCCGGGCGCCGGGAAGCGGATGGTCAAGTTTTCCACCTGGAGCAATGCCGTCATTTCCTTCCTCTCCTTCTTTTCACTTTCATGAGAAGCGCCCAAAACAAGGGTGTACGCCCCCATTTGGGGCTCCGCTCTTGTCCGGCTCTACTCCTGCCTGCCCGGCAGATCGGCAAGCTGCCGCAGGGCCTCCCCCAGCCGGCCGAAGGCCAGCACCGTCAGGAGCAGGCAGAGGCCCGGAAACAAGGCGAGCCACCACATCCCCGTCGACAGATGCCGCATGGACTCCGACAGGATGATGCCGATCGCCGGCTCGTGCGGGGACAGGCCCAGGCCGACGAAGGTAACCGCCGCTTCATGGAGGACCGCATGGGGAAAGACCAGCAGCAGCCCTACCAGCAGCTGCGGTACGAGATGCGGCAGCATATGCCGCGTCGCGATCCACCATCTCGAGCGTCCGAGGCGCGCGGACACCTGCACGAATTCGGCCGACCGCAGATAGAGCACTTCCGCCCGGATAACCCGGGAGAGGGACGGCCAGTGCGTCAGGGCCACCCCCACAATGACTCCTTTGGCACCGCCCCCGAGGACAAAGGCGATCAGGATCAGGGCCACCAGATGCGGCACGCTCAGGAACAGATCGACCAGCCACGTGACGAGCCGGTCCGCGGCTCGGCCGCCCGCCGCGGCCAGCAGACCCAGCGCTGCGGCGATCAGGACGCTGACGGCCCCGGCCGTCAAGCCCACCTGGGTGCTGAGCAGCAGCCCCTTGAGCGTACGCGTCAGCATATCCCGGCCGAGCCAATCCGTCCCAAAGGGATGAGCGATGCTTGGAGGCAGGTTGCGCCGGTCCAGCCGGCTCTCCAGCCCGCTGCCGTCCAGAAGCAAGGCCCCCAGGATGAGGAGGACGAGCAGAACGGCCGCCGTAACGGCCCCCGGCCAAGCCCGCTTAGGCTGCCGGTGTATGGGCGCCGAGACAGGATTCTGTGTTCCAGGATTCATCCCTCTCCCCCTTCCCGGAGTCTCGGATCGATCCCGCGGTAAGCCAGCTCTGCGAGCAGGTTGCCGCTGAAGACGAACACGGTGCTGAAGAGCACGATCCCGAGCAGCAGCGGCACATCGCCCCGCAGCCCGGCCTCCACCGTGGCCTGCCCGAGGCCGGGATAGGAGAAGACCTGCTCGGCCAGCACCGCGCCGCCGAACAATTCGCTGAACGAGGCGAACAGCAGCGTCACCGCCGGCAGGGCTACATTGCGCAGCCCATGGCGGAAGAAGAGCCTGAAGCCGTGGTCCCCCCGCGCTCTGGCGAAGAGGATATAGTCGGTGCCGAGCACCTCGAGCAGCTTCTCCCGTGTATGAAGGGCGATGGGCGCAATCCCTACGATGCTCAGGGTCAGTGCAGGGAGAATCATATGGTGAATGCGCTCGGCCAGCGTCACCTCAGAGGCCGGCACTCCCGCAGGCACGCTGAGTCCGACAGGGAACCAGCCCAGCCGGACAGCGAAGAGGAGCAGCAGCAGGAGCCCGAGCCAGAAGGCCGGTGTCGCCGCCAGCGTATAGCAGAACCAGCGGATGAACCGGTCCGTCCAGGTTCCCCGCCGCATGGCGGCCAGCACGCCGGCGCTGAAGCCCAGAGCGCCGGAGAACAGCCAGGCCGTGCCCATCAGCGCGGCCGAGCTCCGGAACCGCTCGGCGATCACCTCGGCCACCGGCTGACGGTAGATCATGGACTCGCCGAGATCGCCGGAGGCCAGCGAGGTCAGCCACTTCGCGAAGCGCTCCGCCGGCGGGCGGTCCAGCCCCCAGTGTGCGGCGATCGCTTCCCGCTGCTCGCTGCCCACCCGCATCAGATCGGCGCCGATATAAGCCTGCACCGGATCCACCGGCGAGATCTCCACAAGCGCGAATGAGATGACACTTACGGTGAGCAGGAGCAGCACCAGCTTCGCCGCCTGCCGCAGCAGCAGAAGCGGCAGGTCGGCCCGAGCCGCCGGCTGCTGCCGGCTCTCCCTTAAGGCTTCCATCGCCAAGCCTCGATGTTCGCCGTCACAGGCCAGCCGTGGCCGTGCGGATGAATCTGCTGCCGCCCGATGTCGAGCCCCTGCTTCACCAGATACAGGTGGTCGAGATTCACCAGCCAGGCCCACGGGGCGTCCCCCCTGCCGCTAAGGCCCGTCGTGCCGTCCCATTGGGCTTTGCGCCAGTATTCCAGCGCTTCATTCTCGCTGCCCGCCCGCAGGGCCTGATTCATATAGGCATCCACGGCGGGATTGCTGTAATAGCCCGGGTTGTAGTAGTCCACGCCGCTGAACCGGCTGCCGTACACATGGTACATCTCCAGCGGGTCATGGCTGCCGAAGCCGAAGAGCACCGCGCTCGCATGCATTTCCTTCTCGATATCGTCCCAGCTCTTGCCATGCACCGTGATGCGGACGCCCAGCCCCTTCAGCATGTCGGCGGACGCGATCGCAAGCGACTGGCGGGTCACGTCGCCGGAGGGGTAGAGCAGGGGGAATTCCGCCTTCAGGCCGCCCTTCTCCCGCACACCGTCTCCGTCGCTGTCCTGCCAGCCTGCAGCCTCGAGCAGCTTCCGGGCCCCCGGCAGGTCCCCGTCGGCCACCACCGCCTCCTTGTTGAACCAGGGAAGCCCGTCATTCAGCGTGTAAGCCGGAGTGCCGTAGCCTTCCAGAATGCCTTCCACCAGCGCCTTGCGGTCAAGCGCCTTGTTGACGGCCTGCCGGATGGCCGGATCGGCCGTAACGTCGTTGCCGATGGGATATCCTTCAGGCGTACGGCCTCCCGACTTCACGAACGGGAACAGGATGCCCCGGTTATCCACGGAATGAACCGCCTCCAGCCGCATGCCGGCCGGCAGCCCTTTGCTGAACGCCGGAGGGACCGACACGATGTCCGCTTGGCCCGCCTTCGCCGCCGCGAAGGCCGCATCCTCGTTCAGGAAGAGGAACGTCAGCTTCTTGAACGACGGTTTGGCCCCGTAGTATTCAGGGTTGAGCTCGGCGATCAGCTGCTGTCCTTTGTCCCACTGCACAAGCTTGTAGGGTCCCGATCCCACCGGCCGCTCCCCGTACGCCGGACCGTGGGCATGCTTCGGTACAATACCCGTGGACACCAGCATCCCCACGAAAGCAGACTGGGGCTCCTTCAAGGTGAACACGACCGTGTAGTCATCCGGTGCGGCCGTCTCCTGCAGATTGCCAAGATCCAGGGCGGCTCCGCTCTTGGCCGCCGTATCGAACGTATACTTCACATCCGCCGCCGTCAGCGGCTTTCCGTCAGAGAAGCGGACGTCCCGGCGCAGCTTGACCGTCCAGACCCGGCCGCCCCCTCCGGTCTCATAGCTCTCCGCGAGATCATTCACGATCTGAAGGTCGCTATCCCGCTTCAGCAGGGTGCTCTGGAACAGCGGTGAGCCGTACCGTCCCCAGCCGGTGGTCGGGTCGAAGCCCGCTTCCGGCTCACCGCCGATCGCCAGCACCAGCTCCTCCTTGGGGAGGGCCCCAGCGCCCTCTCCTGCGGCGGGCACCACAGCCTTGCCGGCCGTACAGCCGGAGAGCATCAGGGCCCCGGCCAGCACAGCCCCCAGGGCCCATTGCCATTGGATTTTCACAACGTCCACCCTCCTTCCACCATCAGGTAATCCGTAACACAAAACGTTTAAATAGTAACACAGATCATGGACAAAGTCATCGCTTTGTGTTACGTTGAGGAGGAAAAGATTAGGTGCCCCGGGATAAGACCGGGGGTAACAGGGAATCGGGTGCAACTCCCGAGCGGTCCCGCCACTGTATTCGGGGAGTCCCGCCCACCCATGTCACTTGATGACGCAAGACATCAGGGAAGACGGGCGAAGATGATGAGCCGAGAGCCAGGAGACCTACCTAATCCGAGCACCCAGATGCCTTCGCGGAGAGGAGAGGTGTACGAGACATGATGCGGCAGGGGCAGCCCGTTGCCGTCTATTGCGACGTACCCGTGACCAATCCCTTGGGATTGGTTTTTTTGTGCATACCTATTTTGACACGGGAGGAATTCAAAAGAACATGCCATCATCCAAACCTGCTGCCACGCTGCTGCTTGTCCTCGGACTCACGGTATACCTGCTGGCCGGCTCACCGCAGTCCGCATACGCCATGCACATCATGGAGGGCTTCCTTCCCCTCGGGTGGACGCTGTTCTGGTGGGCGGCGTTCATTCCGTTCTTCGTGCTGGGGCTCCGGTCCCTGCAGCGGATTACCCGGGAGGCCCCCGAGCTCAAGCTCCTGCTCGGCCTCGCCGGCGCCTTTACGTTCGTGCTGTCGGCTCTCAAGATTCCGTCGGTGACCGGCAGCTCCTCGCATCCTACCGGAACCGGCCTCGGGGCCGTGATGTTCGGCCCGCTGCCCATGAGCGTGCTCGGCTCGATCGTCCTGCTCTTTCAGGCCCTGCTCCTCGCCCACGGCGGGCTGACGACCCTCGGCGCGAACGCCTTTTCCATGGCGGTCGCTGGTCCTATGGCAGGCTATGCGGTGTACCGCTCCCTGTCCCGCGTCTCGGGCCGCCCGAAGCTCTCCATCTTCGCCGCGGCAGCCGCAGCCGATCTCACTACCTACATTGTGACATCCGTTCAGCTGGCCCTCGCTTTCCCTGCCGAAAGCGGCGGGGTCCTCGGCTCGCTGGCCAAATTCGGAGGGATCTTCGCTGTGACACAGGTTCCTCTGGCTGTTACGGAAGGACTGCTCACCGTACTCATCTGGAACTGGCTGCAGGCCCACAGCCCCTCGGAGCTCTCCCTGCTGCAGAGCCGAATGAAAGGAGTCCGTACCCATGACTAATACGGCCAAAAACCTGCTCATCCTGACCGCCGTCATCCTGCTGTCCGCCGTCCCCCTCCTCCTGGTGGAGGGAGACTTCGGCGGTGCGGACGGCGCCGCCGAAGAGCTCATCGGCACCATCGCCCCCGCCTACGTCCCCTGGATCGCCCCTCTGCTGGAGCCCCCGGCCGAGACGGAGAGCATGCTGTTCGCCCTTCAGGCGGCGGCGGGCGCGGGGTTCATCGGCTATGTCTTCGGCTACTTCAAGGGCCGGGCCACCAAAAGCAAGGAGGGCAAGGACGCATCATGATCCGGCAGATCGATACGATTGCCTGCACGAACCGGATGGAGGACGTCTCCCCCCTGTGGAAATCCGGGCTTGCCGCCGCCCTGCTCCTGCTCGCCTACGCCGCACATGGACCGGTCCAGCTGCTGGTCATCCTCTGGATGCTCCGCTGGACCCTCCGCCATGCCGGGGTGCCGCCGCTCTTCTACTTGACGCTCCTCGGCAGCGCCTGTGTGTTCTATGCCGCCAGCCTGCCGGCGCTTCTCATCGAATTCGTACCGTCGGCCACTCTGCCTGCGGCCTCTGACGCCGGCGCCGCAGCAGAGAGCAGGTGGACCCTTCTCTCCCTGCCTTCCTGGACGGTGTATGTAACAGGAAACGGACTCCACACGGCTGCCACCCTGTTCCTGCGGATGCTGGCCGGGCTCTGCTGCATGTTCTTCCTGATGCTGACGACGCCCTTCCCGAAGCTGCTGCTCGTCCTGAGAACCCTGCGGGTGCCATTGCTTGTGATCGAGCTTATGCAGATCACCTACCGGTTCCTCTTCCTGCTGACGGAGACGGCCCAGCAGCTCTATACCGCCCAGCGGGCCAGAGGAGGCCAAACCGGCTTCCGGCGACGGCTGCAGGACACGGCGGCGCTGGTATTCCGCCTCTTCGGCCGGACGATGGAGCGCTACAAAGGCCTGTCCCAAGGCCTTGCCTCACGAGGCTATACGGGGGACATCCTGCCGGCATCCGAGATCGGCAGATTCGTGCCGCCGCGCTTCCGGCGGGAAGGATGGGCGGGGCTGCTCCTGCTCCTCACCGCAGAGGCCGGACTTCGCTGGGGAGGGGGCGCCTGAATGAGCATCTTGCCTGAGCGTGAGCGGAGCAATGTCTCCCCGCCCCTACTGGAAGCACGCGGTCTTGCTTTCAACTACCCGGGCACACGGCAGAATGCGCTGCACGGGCTGACGCTGTCCATTGCCGCCGGACGCAAAACCGCCATCTGCGGCCACAACGGCTCCGGCAAATCAACCTTCCTCCTGCATGCCGTCGGCATTCACCGCCCGGCAGCCGGACAGCTGCTGTGGAAGGGACAGCCGGTCTCCTACCAGCCCTCCGCCCTGCGGGAGTGGCGGCAGCGGGCGGGCCTGGTATTCCAGGATCCCGAGCATCAGCTGATCCTGAACACCCCGTATGAGGACATTACGTACGGGCTGCGGAACGCCGGCATCCCGGAAGCCGAGATCCGCCGGCGCACCGGCGCCATCCTGGAGTCCATGGGGCTCACGGCCCTGGCCGACACGCCGATCCACCACCTGAGCCTCGGCCAGAAGAAGCGCACCGCCCTCGCCGGGGTCCTGGTGCTGGAGCCCGAGCTGCTTCTGCTCGACGAGCCGACGGCCTACCTGGACCCGGCCTCGGAACAGCGGCTGGTCGGTGAGCTTGACCGGATCCACGAGAGCGGCGTGACGGTGGTGATGGCGACGCATGATACGAACCTCGCCTATGCCTGGGCCGACCGGGTGCTCGTGATGGACGGCGGCCGCTGCCTGCTCGAAGGCACGGCGGAGGAGGTCTTCGGCCGCAGGGAAGACCTTCGCTCGATCGGCATCACACTCCCCTGCCTGCTTGAGCTGTGGGAAGCGCTCCCCGCCTCCGTGCGCGGCAGCGCCCCTCCCCCGCGCAGCACCGCGGAGTTCAAGCGGCTCCTGGCCGGCTTCTGACCGGAACCGCTCCACAGCCGGCTTACGCCCCCGATGCAGCCCAAAGAAGCTGACCTCCGCACTCCTGCGGTCGTCAGCTTCTTTTTGGGCATCCCTTTCAATTCAGCTCAGCCGATAATGATCCGGCCTTCCGGATACCGGTACAGCTCCTTCGGCGGCCGGCTCTGCAGCGCAAACGCAAGCGTGACCAGCCCGACCCGTCCGACGAACATCAGCAGGATGATGACGCCCTGTCCGGCCGGCGTAAGCTCCGGTGTCAGTCCCATGCTGAGCCCCACTGTACCGAAGGCGGACGTCGCCTCGAACAGGACGGTCATGAAATCCCGGTCCTGCAGCGTCAGCAGAATCATCGTGGCCGACACAATCACCCCTACGGCGATCAGTGCCATGGTAACCGCCTTCTGGATCAGCCGCTTCGGCATGCGGTACCGGAACAGCACCACATCCTCCTTGCCCGTAAGTACAGCCCTGACGGCCCCTACAAGAAGCGCGAAGGTCGTAATCTTCAACCCGCCTCCCGTCGAGCCCGGAGCCGCCCCGATGAACATCATGATCACCATCATGAACTGGGTGGCGGCATGCAGTCCGGCGATATCCACGGTATTGATCCCCCCCGAGCGCAGGCTGATGGCGTGGAACACGGAGACGAGCAGCTTGTCCTCCAGCGCCATAGGGCCCAGCGTACGCTCATTCGCAAACTCGAATACAAGGAAGATCACCGCACTGGTTAACGTCAGCAGCCCCGACACCGACAGGACCACTTTGCTGTGCAGGGACAGCCTCCTCGTACGCGGATAGTCCACGAGGTCGGACATCACGATAAAGCCGAGTCCTCCCGCCACAATGAGGAACATCGAGACGAAATTGATGCCCACATCATGCACATAGGGAACAAAGCCGCCGATAATCTCGAATCCCGCATTATTGAACAGGGAAACCGCGTGGAATACCCCATAATAGAGAGCCTGTTTCCAGGGCACCTCCTCCGCCCACTGCGCCGCAAAAACAAGGGAAGCCCCCGCTTCCACCGTAAACGCATAGATGAACACTTTGATGATCAGCCGGACAATGCCCTCCACGCTGTCCTGGTTCAGCGATTCCTTGAGCACGAGGCGGTCTCTCAGCGAGATTCGGCGCCGGAGCGCCAGGGCGATCCAGGTTGCCGTAGTCATGAATCCGATCCCGCCCAGCTGGATCATCACGAGAATGACGATCTCCCCGAACAGGGAGAAGGTCCTGCCCGTATCCATCACCACCAGGCCGGTGACACAGGTTGCCGACACGGCGGTGAACAGCGCATCCATCAGCGGGATGCGCTGGCCGCTCTGTGAAGCCGCCGGCAGGGCCAGCAGGAACGTTCCGACCGCGATGATCAGAGCGAAGCCCGCGGCCAGGATGCGCGGCGGAGTAATGAACGATTTGTTTCCAACCAAAGGGCTTCCACCTCCTTCTATTCAGTTGTAGGGATCGCACCGCCCGGCAGCGAGACAACGCTGTTCCGGGGCGGCACGGTCCGTTCCTTTTACAAAATCGGCGACAGCAGCCTCGAGATCGATTCCTTGAAGCGGATCCAGGCGGGTCTGCGCCGGTACTCCTGCAGCGTGAGAATGCGGGACACCGCGATATCCCGGTGGAACGCCTCCGTCAGCTCGCGGCAGATCCCCTCGTCGTAGAGGAAAGCGTTGACTTCAAAGTTCAGCCTGAAGCTGCGCACGTCGATATTCGCCGTTCCGACCGAGGCGGCCTGCCCGTCAACCACCAGCGTCTTCGCATGGATAAAGCCGTTCCCGTAGAGATAAACGGTCGCCCCCGTCTTCAGCAGTTCTCCTATATGAGATAGGGATGCCCAATAGACAAACGGATGATCCGGCTTATCCGGAATCATGATGTTCACCTTCACGCCGGAGAGGGAGGCGATCCGCAGCGCATCCAGAATGCTCGCATCCGGCACGAAATAGGGCGTCTGGATGTAAATCGACTCGGACGCTGAAGAGATCATTTTCAGGTAACCGTTCTTGATATGCTCGAATTCGGTATCGGGCCCGCTCGTCACGATCTGGGCGCCGACGTTCCCCTCGGACCTCAGCGCCGGAAACAGATTCGGCACGTAGATGATATCGTAGTCCCGAGACGCCTGGTTCCAATCCAGGATGAAGCGGATCTGCATCGCATAGACCGCCGGGCCCTGAATGCGGACATGGGTATCCCGCCAATACCCGAACCGCGGATGCAGTCCCAGGTATTCGTCCCCTACATTGAAGCCGCCGACATACCCCGTCGTTCCGTCGATAATGACCAGCTTGCGGTGGTTCCGGTAGTTCATCCGGAAGTTGATGAGACGGAATCGGGATGGAAAAAAGGCCTCCACTTCCCCGCCGGCCTGCCGGAATTCGCGGAAGAACGCCCGGCCGAGGTTCCTCGAGCCCAGCTCGTCATACAGCACGCGGACCTTAAGCCCCTCATTCGCCTTCTTCGTCAGGGCGCGGATCAGCCGCCGGCCAAGCTCATCGTTCTGAATGATGTAATACTGGAGATGGATATACTCCCGCGCCTCCGCGATATCCCGGAAGAGCCGTTCGAACTTCTCCCGGCCGTCGGTGAACAGGTCCACCCGGTTCTCTTCCGTGAGCAGCGCCTGATTGTTGATCAGATGCATGTAGATCAGGTCCCGGTTCGCCCGGGCCGCTTCGCTCCTGAATTCGAATTCCCGCCTGCTCATCCGGGCCAGCTGCTCCCCGACAATCTCGTCGATCCCCAGCTTGTTCAGGTCGTCCCATTGAAACAGGCGGTGCCTTCTGAAATTCTGGGCGAAGAACAGGTAGAGAATGAAGCCCAGCAGGGGAACGAAGAACAGGACGAGCAGCCATGCCCAGGTCGATCCCACATCGCGTCTTTCCTTGAAGATGACGACGACCGCCGAGACCATATTAAGTACAAACACCAAGCCGAGCAGTACGGAAGGAAGGTTCATGGTCAGCCTCCTGCATTTATGACGCCTACTCTGTAGTATACCACGCCCTGCCGTCGGTTCCAGTTCTTGCTAGGCAGCCCGTGGGCTTTCCGGTATAATGTAATCCGGTTCAACTACTGACCCAAGGTTAAAAAGGGGGCCGCTTCACTATGCTCGCAAACCTGCTGCGGTCCGGACGAGACCGTACCACCCTGTTCCTCAGGGAGTACCACCCTATCGTCCACGTGCTGCTCCTCGGCACGATTATGGCCCGGGTCGCTTCCTCCATGAGCATGCCTTTCCTTGCGATCTACCTGGCCAAGCAGTCGGGCCTCAGCCCCCTGCTTATCGGCGCCATTATCGGCCTCGGCTCGCTGGCCGGCACGATCGGCGGCTTCGTCGGCGGCGCACTATCCGACCGTTTCGGCCGCAAGAGCATTCTCATGGCCGCCCTGCTGGCATGGGCGGCGGTCTTCACCGGCTTCGCGCTGGCCAAGGCGCCGCTGGCCTTCATGCTGCTCAATATTCTGAACGGCCTCGCCCGTTCGCTCTATGAGCCGGTGTCCCAGGCGCTGATGGCGGACATCACGCCGCCGGAGAAGCGGCTGAACATGTTCTCGCTGCGCTACCTGGCCATCAATATCGGCGTGGCCATCGGCCCGCTGCTTGGCGCCTATGCCGGGGCGGCGCAGGCCTGGCTGCCGTTTCTGCTCACCGGCCTCATCTATCTCCTCTACGCGGCCGCACTGTATGTGCTGCTGCAGACCTTCGGCATCCGCCGGATCGAAGGGGAGCGCCGCAGCCCGGTGACGGTCCGTTCGGCATGGCGCGTCATCACCCGGGATACTGTCTTCCGCTATTATATCGCCGCTTCCGTCATCGGCGCGCTCAGCTACTCCCAGATGATGGTGACCCTCTCCCAGTACGTGGAAGGCAAGGTCGCCGAGGGTGCCGCGCTGTTTGCCCTGCTCATGACCCTGAATGCCGTCACGGTCGTCGCACTGCAGGTGCCGCTCACCCGCCTGTTTCAGCCGAGAGGCCCGCTCCTGACCATTACGGCCGGGACGCTCCTGTTCGCCCTCGGAGATGTGGGCTACGCGCTCGCAGGCTCCTGGTGGGCGTTCATGTTCTCCATGTTCCTCTTCACGCTCGGGGAGATCCTCACCTACCCGGCCGGGAACGTGCTGATCGACAAGCTTGCGCCCGAGGAGATGAGGGGGACCTACTACGGCGCCCAGTCGTTCTCCGGACTCGGACACTTCATCGGGCCGGTCCTTGGAGGCTTCCTGCTGACGGCTTACGGGGGAGAGACCCTCTTCGCGCTGATGGCCGCTGTGACGCTGGGCGGCCTTGTCTTCTACTGGCGGGGATACCGGCTGTTCGAAGCCGCCCGAAGAGAGCAGGCCGACTGATCCGCTTCTTCTCTCTTCGGACGGCAGGAACGCCAAAAACCAACCGGAGGCTGGTAGCCGGTTGGTTTTTGGCGCGTTGTGCGTGCCGCCAAGCGATCGGGCTGAGGGAAGACGCCCATGCCTGGGTGGGCCGCACAGCCTCATGCCAGCATGGTGCGGCACGCCTCCGCGCAGGAGAGGCAGGCTTCGGCACAGCGCCGGCAGTGGGCATGATCGTGCCTGCGGCATTCCTCCGCGCAGGCTTCGCAGGCCTGCGCACAGAGCCGGCAGACGTCCATGGCGTACGAAGCGCTCATGGACATCGCCTGCGCGGCGAAAGCGCAGAGCTCCGCGCACTCCCGGTCGAGCCGGATGCATTCCTTCATCATCGCGGCATGCTCTTCCTCCAGACAGGCGTAATAACAGTGGTTGCACGCCTGCATGCAGCGGATGCATTCTTCAATACACGCATGGAACCGCTCGTGTGACATGGGTCAGCCTCCTTCGGAAAGGTAGTCCCTATTCCTTACCCTTCCGGCAGGCCTGCTACACGGCATCCGACCTGTTCGTGCATCAGTGATGCATTCCCTCATGCCCGCCGGCGCCTGCAGCGTCCGCCTTCGGCGTCTCTGCCGGCGTGCGTGCTTCGGACGCTGCCCCGGCTGCACTTCCCGCGCCATGCGCTCCATGGCCCTCGCCGGACTCCGATACGATCTCGAGCATCGTATCGATCTCGCCCTGCGCCGCGGCGCTCAGCACATCCTCGCCGCCCGTGAGCCACGCATGGTTGTACGGCCCCTCGGTCGGCGACTTCTTGAACTTCGGCTGCAGGGACATCACATACTGGTGCACGCTCTCCGGCATCTTCTCCTTGTCCGTCCAGAGCAGGGGCGCATGCTTGCCCAGATGTGAGAACGGTGCCGCCGCCAGCGCCAGCCCGGGCGCCGCCTTGCTCACGAAGGAGAAGTTATGCCCAGGTGTCGTAATCCCCCAGCCAAAATCGGTGGCCGGATCCTTGTACTTCGCGAAGGCGACGGCGTTCTCATACGGATCGTTCCCTGCGATCCGGACGACCCTGCCGTACTGGCCGAGCTCCTGCTCCACCTTCGCGGACACGACCGATTCGGGACCGAGAATGTACACGTTCGCCTTGCCGCCGCGGGCCTTCAGGGCGTCTGCGGTCTCCTGCGGGACCTCATCCTTCTTCACATAGAGCAGCGGCTCCGGCATATGGGCGATCCAGTTCACAGCCGGCATCGTGTACTCCTGGCTGTCCATCGAACCGACGATCACCGATGGGGGAACCTCCTTCGTCACCTTCGAATAGTACGCATCGATGGCCTTCGCGACGGCAGCCGGCGTACCGCCCGGGATCTTGTCCGTCTTGAACCCCAGCCCCTTCACCTGCTCCTCCACCTTGGCCTCCAGGTCACCGACCAGCACCACCTGAATGCCGCCGTTCATCTCTACACCGGCAGGCTTCAGCCGCTTCAGCTCATTGAGCGTAACCTCCGGGATGCCGTCCTTCTTCACGAACAGCACAGGCCCGTTGTTCGGATGATGAATCAGGTCCGCACTGGCCAGCGCCGTCTGCCACTCGTCCGCATTCGCCAGGACGATGCCGCCCGGCCGGTTCGCGTCACCGGTCGCCGGCCAGAGGGTTCGGGAGACGAGCACCGCGGCTTCCGCCGGATCGCTTGTGTTGATCCGCGTCGTGTTCTTGGAAGCAATCCAGGGCTGTCCGGTGCTTGCCGGAGCCGCGGCGCCCTGCTGCCCCGTGTTCCCCATGTTATGCCCCTCATGCTGCGAGGCCGAATCCGCCGCCTTCAGGCACCCCGTCAGCACCAATACCGCCGCGGCCGTCATCATCCCTGCCTGGAGCATCCTTTTCATGATTTTCATCCTCTCCCTCAAGTTTATTTACCGTCTGCTGCCTGTCCTTCTTCGGCGATCTGCGTCCAGGTGGCTCCTCCGTCCGAAGTCACGTAGACATTCTTCTTCTCCGTGGTGTAAGCCGCTTTCTTCGGGTCGGCAGGGTTCGCCGAGATATACGTGATCGCCTCCCCTGCGGAAGCGGGCTTCCAGCTCTCGGCCTGCCCGGTGCCGGGGTTGACCTTCCTCAGCTCCACCGCCCCCGTGCTCCCGATGAGCAGTTCCCCCTGATCCGTGAACGTCAGCGCGCTTGCCGGCTTCGGATCGAGCTGCGCGTAGGTCTGTCCGTAGTCGCGGGATACATAGGTGCCTGCCGTTGTCCCGATGGCTGAGATCTTATCGTCGGACGGATGAACCGCCAGCGACGTGATCTGACCGGATACGCCCGCCATGGCAGCAGGCGTCCAGGTCTTTCCTTCGTCCCTGCTGTAGAACAAGCCCTGCTGCTTCATCTTCGAATTCGGCTCCGGGTTCAGCGCATACAGGGTATGCGTCCGGTAGCTTACCGCCATGCCGTGCAGATCGACTTCGCCTTCCAGAGCCAATACGGTAATGGATTGGCCCTCATCCGTGCTCCGGATCAGGCCGAGCGGATTCTTGTACCGCGTTCCCTCCGCCGGGTGGCCGCTGCTGTAGAATCCGTTGTCGGCCGCCGAGAAGCCCATATAATCATGCTTGTCGCCCGGTGCGTCGCTCCATGCCCCGCCTGCATAGATCTTGATGCCGTTATGTACCGGGATATAGAGCCGCTCCCCGTCCCGGGAATAGCCCAGTCCGTGAATATGCAGGAAGGCCGTACCTTCCGCCGCCTCATGCTCGTGGGCTCCGTGTTCTTCTGCCGCCGGCTTTTTGGCACAGGCGGTGACGCCGGCCGACATGGCAGCCGCCAGCGCCAGGATGATGATCTTTTTCAGAATGGCTCCTCCTTTCGTAGTCAGGTATGTTCCTGTCCTTCCGTTCTCCAGACCCAGTATACCGTTCACTTTTGAAGATCCTGTGTAGAACGGCTTGGCTCCTGTGAAGTCTCTTTCTTCCGCGGCAGCCGGATATGAAAGACGGCCCCTTGGCCGTTCTCCGCCCACACTTGTCCGCCGTGTGCCGCAACCAGCCTCTTGACGATCGTAAGACCCAGCCCGCTGCCTCCGGTTCTCCGGCTGCGCGACTTTTCGCCCCTGTACAGCCGCTCGAAAATATAAGGCAGATCCTCCTCCGGAATCCCGGTACCGGTGTCTTCCACCCTCAGATGAATGGAAGGCTTCCCATGAACAAAGCTCTCTTCGGCATGGACACGGACGGCTCCCCCCGGCGGGGTAAAGGCCAGCGCATTGGACAGCAGATTGACCAGAATCTGGGTGATCCGGCCCCGGTCCGCTTCCAGCTTCAGGTCCGCAGGACAGCTGAGGGAGAGCTCGACCTTCTTCTCCAGATAAGCCGCAGACACCAGCTCCACCCCGTTGGCAAGGAGGTAATGCAGATTCTCGTCCCTGCACTCCATCCGGAACTCCGGCGACTCCATATACGTAAGCTCCTCCAGCTCGGCAACAAGCCGGGTCAGCCGTTCGATCTCTTCGTAGCACGAGTGAATGCGCTCCGGCGTAGGCTCCCAGACGCCGTCCTCGAAGGCGCGCATGTGGCTCTTCAGTGTGGTCAGCGGGGTACGCAGCTCGTGGGCGATATCCTCCGTCATCGTCTTGCGCAGTCGGTTCTGGATGCTGAGCTGCTCCGCCAGCTTGTTGAGCGACGCCCCCAGCTCCGCCAGCTCGTCCCGCCCGCGGACCCGGGCCCGGACATCCAGCTGCCCGTCCGTCATCTGCTCCGCGACCCGCTTCATGTTGACCAGAGGCGCCGAGAGGCGCCTTGCCGTATACACCGCAATCAGAATGGAGAGAATGACCGAGCCGGCGAAGGTCCACAGGATCGACTGGAGCAGCGCCTGCTCCAGATGATAGTCAAGCTGCGGCAGATCATGGTTCATCCCCTGCGTCTGCCCCTGATACATGGACAGATGGTAATGGGTGCCAAGCATGATGCTGACCGTAGAGATCAGCAGAATCCCCGCCGCAATCGACACGATGAGCAGGGCAAAGCGGGTATGCAGCCTGTTCACCGGGCACCTCCCGTGAAGCGGTAGCCGGCACCATACACCGTAACGATATATCTCGGATTCCTGGGATCCTCCTCCAGCTTCTGCCGGAGGTTCTTCACATGCTGGTCAATCGTCCGCATATCCCCTTCGAACTCATAGCCCAGTACCTTTTGGATCAATTCTTCCCTTGTAAAATGCCGCTGCGGATACTTGGCGAGACTGAGCAGCAGCTTGTATTCGTTCGGCGTCAGATTGACCGGCTCACCCTGCCGGAGGACCAGGCGCTTCAAGGAATCGATGACGAGCTCCCCCCCGCCGAAGACCAGCCGGTCCGCCAGCAGCTGGGTGTCATCGGAGCGCCGCAGGATCGTCCGGACCCGGGCGACGACCTCGCGGGGATCGAACGGCTTGACCACGTAGTCGTCCGCCCCGAGGGACAGCCCCCGGATCCGGCTGTTCTCCGACACCTTCGCCGTCAGCATGAGGATCGGCACCGAATTCACGGCGCGGACCGCCTGGCATACCTGCTCCCCGTCCATATCGGGCAGCATCAGGTCGAGAACGATCAGATCGACATGCTCGCGCTGCAGGATCCCGAGTGCTTCCCTGCCCGCACCGGCTTCCAGCGTCCGGAAGCCTTCCTTCTGAAGATACGACACGACGACATCCCGAATTTTATCTTCATCATCTACTACCAGAATCGTTTTCATCAGCTCTCCCCCCTAACTCGCCCCCATTATACTATCCCCCTGTATCCATTCGCGAGCCGGGGCTTTCCTAACCGGACATACCCGTGTATAATACAACATATGTATGATACACGTATTGGAGGGTTCTCAATTGGAGTCGGATCAAATCTTGGAGCTGAGAGCGCATATTCAGCAGTTCGTCCGGCAGTTTGGCCTGCTGGAGGGACATGTCACCCCCTGCGGGTATCCCTTATCCGTATCCCAGGTCTATGCCCTGCAGGAGCTGGAGAACCGGCAGATGTCGGTTACGGAACTGGCCGGCTGCCTGCATCTGGAACGGAGCTCGGTCAGCCGGCTGGCCGACGGACTCGTCAAGGAGGGATTCGTCAGCCGGGCCGTCAACGAAGCGAACCGGCGGGAAACCCTCCTCTCCTTGACGGATAAGGGCGTGCGGGTCCTCGGCCAGGTACGGGAGCAGTCCCTGCAGTTCTTCGGCCGGGTCTTCGGCGGTTTCTCGGACGAGGAGCATGCTTCCGTCTGTGCGGCACTCGCCGCATTAAATGCCGCCCTCTCCCGCCATCAAGGCAAGGAGGGGCCTCATGGAACCTAAGAGAAGCGGGGCTGCAGCCGGCGTATTGTCCTTCCTCTTCGCTCTTCTCGCCTCCTCCCACCACTGGATTCACATGGGCGTCCTTATGCTGATGGGAGGCTCGGCCAACCTGATGTCCACCGTGACCGGGGTCCGTCGGTGGATGATTGCCGCCACTCTGGTTACGGCAGGCTTCTCGCTCTACCGGCTCCTCAAGCATCCCTCCCGCAAGCGCTCGACGCTCTGGATCACCTTGGGCTCCATCGTGCTGTCCTTGGGCTTTGCCGGAGCCACGCTGCTGCGGATGGGCTGGTAAAGATGGGCGGCGAGCTAAACGCCATGGGCTGCTCCCGCAAGACAGGTTCGTCTTGATGTTCGCCATCGTCTTCTTGCTCAACTGGAATGTACCCTATCGATGTTTACTTCTCCCACGATGGTTTCCGCCGTCGCCGGTTGTCGCCGGTGATCATGATGACTTCGATGCCGAGCTCCTTCAGCCGGCCGACCGATTCCTTCGACTTTTCCTTGAGCGTATCGATCACAGCCACCGGGCCTGCATAAGAACCGTCAACGGCTGCGAACATGGCCGTCCCGTTGAAGGTGAACTCGAATTCCACCTTGCTTCCGTTTTTATCTGATTTCAGCAAATCATCCATCTTTGTCGTTGCCCGGCAGGAGGAAAGAAGGTACAATGGCTAAAGGAATCTGTTATTTTGTTGTTTATTTTTTGATTCATTGGATACACCGACGAAAACAAACAAAAACAAAAGGAGACCATGCCACATGCGGGAAATCATCCAACACGAATTAAAAAAAGTCATCAATCAGCTGCTGCATCTGAAAAGACCGGATAACGAGGTTCATTTGAAAGAATTGTCCGATGAGGGCACGGCTCTGGGTTACTTTCCGCGCGACTTCGGTATGGACGAATGGGACTGGCCGCAGGGCATCGGCTTGTATGGCCTGAATAAACTTACAAACCAGGAAGGCTTTGACGGATACCGGGACTTCTTCGTGAAGTGGACGAAGGAACAAATGGAGCGCGGGCTCCCCCTCAAGAATGTGAATACGACTGCGCCGCTGCTTACCCTGATGGACCTGCCTGAGGTGGAAGCGCTTGCTCAAGAATGGATGCAGTGGGTGATCAACGAGTGTCCGCGGACGAAAGAAAACGGGATTCAGCATGTCACCTCCGGCAATACTTCGAAATACGAGTTAAACCTGCACGATCAGGAAATCTGGATCGATACTTTGTTTATGGTTGTACTGTTCACCGCCAAAATGGGCAAAACCTACGATAACCCGGTATGGATGAATGAGGCTGCTTATCAATTCGAGCTTCATATCCAGCGTATTTTCAACCCGGATAACTCCCTCTTCTTCCATGGATACGATTTCAATCACGGGAACAATTTCAGCGAAGCGCATTGGTGCCGGGGCAACAGCTGGTTTACCTTGGCCGCCCCTGAATTGTTTGAAATTATGCAGGATTCGATCCCGGCCCAAACCCGTGACCTTATTCTGCGTACCTATAAGGCTCAAGTCGACAAATTGGTGGAACTGCAGCATGAGAACGGACTTTGGCACACCCTCCTCGACGACCGGGACAGCTACACGGAGGTATCCGGCTCGGCTGCAATTACGGCGGGCATATTGAAAGGGATCCGCCTGGGCTTGCTCGATTCGGGTTACCTGGCACCGTGCCGCAAAGCGATTGCCGCGGTACTGAAGAACATCTCCGAGGATGGCACGGTGTCAAACGTCTCGGCCGGAACCCCGATCTGCGCCCGGAAGGAAGACTATAAAAACATTGTCTTCGCACCGACGGCCTACGGTCAGGCCTTAGTGATCGTGCTCTTGGCCGAAGCGCTGTATCATGCTGAACTTTAAAGAACACATTTGCAGAAAATGAAAAATACACCCCTTAGAAAAGGCTGCCCTGGGAACTCCCAAGGTGTCCAATCGATCTAAGGGGTGTTCTGTATTCTCAGCAGCCGGCCCTTACAGGCCCATGCGCCTCTGCCTCATCGCCTCGAACAGCACGACCGTGGCGGCCATCGCCGCATTGAGCGATTCGGCACGTCCGCTCATCGGGATCAGCACGTTATGCTGCGCCAGAGCCTGCACCTCCGGTGAGACGCCCTGCCCTTCGTTGCCGATGACGAACCACGTCGGCTTGCGGAAGTCATGCTCGTAGCACGAGACCGCTCCCTGGAGCGACGTGCTCACGACCTGTACCCCGCGCTCCGCCGCGGCAGGCAGCCACTCCGTGAGGTCCCCCTGCACAACAGGCAGGTGGAACATCGATCCCATCGTCGAGCGGACCGTCTTGGGGTTGTACAAGTCCACGGTGCCCTTGCCGAGCAGCACGCCCGAGGCCCCCACAGCATCCGCGCTGCGAATAATCGTGCCGAGGTTGCCCGGGTCCTGCATGCCGTCCACGACGGCAACCAGGCCGCCCTGCTCGCTGGCCTTGAGCAGGTCCTGCGGCCGCCACGACAGCTTCGGCACCACCGCGAAGACCGGCTGCGGCGTCCCCGTATCCGTGCACTTGGCGAGCACCTCTTCGCCGACCGCCACACATTCGATGCCCTGCCGCTCCGCTTCCTCGAGCAGCTCCCGGCAGCTGTCCCGCCGCTCCGCCGAATAGACCACCGTGTCCGGCATGGCATCGGACTGCAGCGCTTCCTGCACGAGATGATGCCCTTCGACTACGAAGCGTCCCGTTTTCTCCCGCCCCTTGCGGCTCTGCAGCTCAGTCCACTGCTTGACCCGCGGATTCTGAAGAGAGCGGATGACTTCCTCCGCTCCCGTTCTCCCTGTTCCTTTTCGCTCCATGCTTCTCCGATCCCTACTCTCCGAACGTCATTTCAAAATGCTGCAGATCCGTATTCTTCCCGACCACGACCAGAATGTCATTCTCCTTGATCATATCATCCGCATAAGGGGCGATATTCATCCGGTCGCCGGTCTTGATTCCCATTACGTTGCACCCGAACTTCGCCCGGATATCGAGCTGGCGCAGGGTTTTGCCGACCAGCTGCCCCGAAGCCAGGATCTCGACGATGCTGTAATCTTCCGACAGTTCAATATAATCGATGATATTGGATGAGATCAAGTGATGAGCGACCCGCTGGCCCATGTCGCGCTCCGGGAAGACCACCTTGTCGGCACCAACCTTTCGGAGCACTTTGCCGTGAAGCTCGGTCTGCGCCTTGACGATGACCTTCGGTACGCCCATTTCTTTGAGTATGATAGTCGTAAGGATGCTCGCCTGGATATCTTCGCCGATGGCAACCACCACCACGTCGAAATTTCGCAGTCCGAGCGCCCGCAGCGCTTCTTCGTCCGTTGAATCCGCCTGTACCACATGCGTGACGATGTTCGAAATCTCCTGTGTCCGGATCTCATCGCTGTCGATCGCAAGCACTTCGAATCCCAGATTGGACAGCGTTTTGGCTACGGAAGTACCGAAGCGGCCCATCCCGATGACGACAAATTGTTTTTTCATGGTCTCTCCCCCTTCACACCTGCAGCTTTGACCCCTATGTACGATTATCCTCATTATAGCAAAAGGAAACCTCTGGACCAAAACCTCTTCATTACCGCCTGTCTTCATCAAAACATGGCGGCCCGGCATGAAACCCGCCCGCAATGCGCATAGTAAAGGGAGTGGAAGTGACGAAATAGAGAAAAGTGAGGAATAGCCATGAACTTAAATCTGCGGCAGGCGATTGTTCAACGGGTGACTGACAAGACCGACGAAGAAATCTTCGAGATTATAGCGGATTCGGTGGATGGGGAAGAACGTGTCCTTCCGGGACTCGGCGTGCTGTTCGAGATCATCTGGAAGAACAGCGGAAGCGATGTGCAGAACCAGCTCGTGACCACGCTGCGGGAGCACTTGGCTTAGGTTGCTGGAGCTGCGGTCAGGGGACTCCGGTCAGCTGTGTTTCCGGCAGGATCCCAAGCCCGATAGGACGTAATTCTTACCCGCAAAGCAAGAGCGCAAGGGCGGAGCCCCTGCGCTCTTTGTCTGTTATGAGTTGGCTTTGCGCTGTCCTAGTCGAGCACTCCCTTGACCAGATCCAGCGGCATTGGAGCCGGACGCTCGCAGGAGCTTTCCATGACATAATGGCGGCCTTCCTCGGATGCGTCATGGAAGCCGTGCATCGCCTCCAGCACGTGATAGGCCAGCTCTCCGCCGGCCCGGTTGGCCCGGCCGTTCTTCACCGCGTAGGCGAGATCCAGAACGCCCAGGCCGCGGCTGTTCTCGGTGTACCCGTGCGTCAGCGGGATCTCAGCCCATTCCTTGCTGTCGTAACGCCGCAGCCGGACCGGGCCGCCGAAGGTGTTCGGATCGGGTACGCTGAGGGTGCCCTGGCTTCCATAGATCTCGATGCGGGGCACATCCGCTCCGCCGAAGGCGTCGAACGAAGTGATGATCGTGCCGATCGCCCCGCCGTGGAAGTCGATGACACCGGCCACATGGGTCGGAGTCTCCACGGGAATCACCTGGCCGAACTTCGGCTGGCTGAGGATCGTGCGCTCCGGATACGAGATCTTGGCGGAGCCTGTCACACGCCGGATGGGCCCCAGCATGGCTACGAGTGCCGTCAGGTAATACGGCCCCATATCGAACATCGGGCCGCCTCCCTTGGCGTAATAAAATTCCGGATCCGGATGCCAGTGCTCGTGCCCGCGGCCGATCATGAAGGCCGAAGCGGCGACCGGCGTCCCGATCCAGCCGTCATCGATCAGCTTGATGCAGGTCTGGATGCCTCCGCCGAGGAACGTGTCCGGCGCGCTGCCGACCAGCCGGCCCTTCTCCTGAGCTTTCGCCAGGATGGCCTTCCCTTCCTCGCGCGTGACGGCGAGCGGCTTCTCCACATAGACGTGCTTGCCGGCCTCCAGGGCCGCCAGACACACCTCGGCATGCGCCGCAGGGATCGTCAGGTTGATCACGATATCGATCTCCGGATCGGCCAGCAGCTCCGATACCGAGTAGGCTTTGGGCACCCCGTACTGCTCCGCGCTGGCCTGAGCCCGGCTTACGTTCAAATCCGCACACGCGGCCACTTCCAGAACCGGATACGTGCGGCAGTTCTCAAAATAAATGCCGCTGATTTTCCCGCAGCCCACGATGCCGACTTTCAGCTTCTTCTCCATGCTTTTCTCCCCCATCGTCCACAATTACAGCTGGCTGTCAGCCATGCCCGTATACACCGATTCGCCCTGCCGTCCCGCCGCCGCTTTCCGCCTGCCTTCGGCCGCCCACAGGAATCCGCGGCGCATGATCTCGGTTACCTGCGGCAGCTCCACAATGTCGGCCTGATGGCCAAGGGCATTGTAGAATACGCGCCCTGCGCCCCAGCGCTTCGTCCATACGACCGGCATGTCCACTGCGCCGTTCGGCGAATGCGGCCCCGGAACGACCGGGAACCGGGTGGTCGCCAGCACCTCTACCGCCGGATCAACGTGCAGATAGTACTGCTCCGTTTTGACGGAGAAATCCTCCATGTCTTCGAGCAGCGTAGAGGAGCTGTTCTTGATGTTCACCGTGTATTCCACGCCGTCATTGCCCGGATGCGCCACCCACTGTCCCCCGGTCATGAACTGCCAGTCCACGTTCGTCCGGAAGGAATCGCACATACCGCCGTGGCAGCCCGCCAGCCCTACGCCGCTTTGAACCGCAGCCGAGACGTTCTTCACAAGCTCCTGGGAGATTTCTCCCATCGTCCAGCATGGGATGATGAGATCCAGCCCCTTGAGCTTCTCCGCATCCGCGAAAGCCTCGAGGGTATCGGATACCTCCACCTCATAGCCTTCCTGCTCCAGCACACGGCGGAATACGCCTGCGACTTCCTCGGGCTGGTGGCCGAGCCAGCCGCCCCATACGATCAATGCTTTACTCACAAGGATCTCTCCTCTTCCCCTGGTTTGGACTTTCAGATAAAGCGGTTACAGCTCTTCTATGCGCACCCAGCGCCGCTGTTCGATCGAGAGGTCCACGGCCTCGAGCACCTGCTGGCACTTCACGCCGTCGTGGAAGTTCGGGACGGGCTGGCGGTCTTCCGCAAGCGCCTGCATAAGCTCCACCGTCTCATGGATGAACGTATGCTCATACCCGATCGTGTGGCCCGGCGGCCACCAGGCCTCAGCGTAGGCGTGGGCCGGGTCGGTGGCCAGCACGCGGCGGAAGCCCTGCACATCCTCGGCATCGTCCGTGAAGTAGACCTGCAGCTCGTTCATCCGCTCGAAGTCGAATTTGACGGAGCCCTTGCTTCCGTTAATCTCAAAGGAGTTCGTGCAGCGGTGCCCCGGTGCGAAGCGCGTAGCCTCGAAGCTGCCCAGCGCCCCGTTCGCGAAGCGGGTCAGGAACAGTGTCGCATCGTCCACGGTGACCGGTCCCTTCGGCGCATCCTTGCTGCCCTTGGCGCTGAGGCCGGTCATGGAGCTCGGTACCGGACGTTCCTTAATGAACGTCTCACTCATGCCGATGACCTCCTGCATGTCGCCCACCAGGAAGTGCGCCAGGTCAATCAGGTGCGCGCCCAGGTCCCCGTGCGAGCCGGAACCGGCGATTTCTTTCTGCAGCCGCCATACGAGCGGAAACTCCGGATCGACGATCCAGTCCTGCAGGAACCAGGCGCGGAAGTGGTAGATCTGCCCGAGCCGGCCGTCCTCGACCAGCTTCTTCGCCAGCTGGACGGCCGGAGCGAAGCGGTAGTTGAAGCCAACCATGTGTTTGACGCCGGCGGCCTCGACGGCCTGCAGCATCTCCCGCGAGTCGGCCAGCGTCAGCGCCAGCGGCTTCTCGCAGAAGACGTGCTTGCCCGCCGCAGCCGCAGCCAGCGCAATGTCCTTGTGCGCGTCGCTCGGGGCATTGATATCGATCAGATCGATATCGTCGCGCTCCAGCAGCTTTCTCCAGTCGGTCTCGAAGCTCTCCCAGCCGAACTGGCGGGCAGCCTGGGCAACGCCCTCCGCATCACGCCCGCAGATGGCCCGCATCACCGGTCTTGCGACCTGCGGGAAGAACATCGGGAGATCCCGGTAGGCATGGCTGTGCGCTTTGCCCATGAATTTGTATCCGATCATTCCAATGCCGAACTCTTTCGTCACGATCAGCAGCTCCTTTGGATCTCAGATATAAAAAAAATGCATAAAACTACTTACCCCCGGTTCACCCGGCTCGACAGGCGGATCACCAGCTTCGTATCCAGCTTGTGGCGCTGAGGCGCGGAAGCCGTCTCTTCAGCGCTGCCGGTCACACGGCGGAGCAGCGTCTGGGCGGCCAGCTTGCCCATGTCGAAGAACGGCACCGCGACCGAGGTCAGCGGAGGGTCCGTCACCCGGGCTTCGACGGAATCGTCGTAGCCGATAATCGGCGGCTCCTGGCCCGGCTGCACACCCAGCTCCCGCAGCCCCTGAAGCAGACCGATCGCCATCCGGTCGTTGGAAGCGAAGACGGCATCCAGCTCCCCGAGATGGGGGTAGAGCTCGGAAGCGGCCCTGTAGCCGGAGGTGCGGCTGTAATTGCCCTCGTAGTACCAGTGCGGAGGAAGATCCTCCCGGCGGCTGGCCCCCTCAGGGAGGATGCCGGCCTCGCGCAGGGCGGCCGATGCCGGCCTCGCGCAGGGCGGCCGTATAGCCGCGCAGCCGGTCGTCCGAGTTCGAATACTCGGGCGATCCGCTCAGGAAGGCGATCCGCCGGCAGCCGCTGGCAATCAGGTGCTGCACGGCCTGGTAGCTTCCGCCTTCGTGGTCGGCGTCCACTTCATTGAAGCTTTCGCCTTGGAAATGCTGGTTGACCAGGCAGAACGGGAACCCGCTCTGCTGCAGTTTCTGAAGCTGCGCCCTCTCCCCCGGCGTATCGGTAGCACCAAGGATAATGCAGGCGTCCACCTTCTGTGAGCGGAACATCGCGCTGTAATCGCTGTCTTCTCCGGGCGTGCGGAACATGAGCAGCATGTCATATCCCGAGGCTTTCACCGCCTCACCGATCCCGCTCAGCACTTCGGAGAAGTAATAGGTCGAGAATATATGTACCTTCGGCACGTAAGGAAGCACTACGCCCAAGTTGCCGCTGCGACGTCGGGCAAAGCTCTGAGCAATCGCGTTCGGATGATAGTTTAATTTCGTGGCTGCCTGAAGCACCCTCGTTTTCGTCTCCTCTTTCATCGGGCCAACCCCGTTGAATACACGGGAGACGGTCGCTTCGGATACTCCCGCTAACTCAGCAACTTCCTTTCGGGTAACGATATGTCGGCACCTTCCTTTCACACAAAGCTCACTAATGTACGCGCGTTCTGTACGCGTGTACATTGTCTCACGGGCGCCTATCGGGTGTCAATACCCATTTCTGTCTTTCTTCAGGGACAGACCTGCCTGTCGGGCTTGTCCGGTGCAGGCAGACGACGCGTTATCCCCGCCCCCTGCTTCAGCAGAATGTTCTGAGTCACACAGGTGCTGCCGGGATCAAGGCTTGGATCAAGCCATCGATCCGCTGCCGCTCTCCCGCTCAAGCGGTTTCGGGAGGCGGCGGTCCGGTGCTCCGGATCGCCGCCTCCCTTCATCACACTCTCCCGTAAGCCTTGGCGTACCGGTAGATGCGGGAGAAGATCCGCCGGTCCTTCAGCTTCCGGAAGATGAACGGATCCGGGCGCGTATTGGCTTCGAGAATCCACGGGTGCAGCCCGCTGTCCAGAGCCACATCCAGCCCGACTTCCTTGATCCCCGGGTATTTGGCATGAAGCTTCTTCGCTGCGGTGAGCCCTATGCCCCGGAGCCGGCGCTGCAGCGATTTGACCCGGGCGGAAGAGGCATGCCCGGAGAGCAGCTGCTCCACGGATACCAGCTTGCCGCCGTTATGCACGTTCGTTACCGCCTTGCCCGGTGCCGCCACCCTGCCGATCATCCCCGTGCATTCCCATCGGCCCGACAGATTTTTTTGCACCATGACCCGCAGATCGAACTTCCGTTCCTTATACTTCAGCAGGTGAATTCCCTTCTGCACCAGGTAGAACCGGGATTTGATCCGTCTTCCCAGCGCCTCGTACAGCTCATCGTAGCCGTCGAACGAACGCACCTTGGTGCCTGCATGGAATCCGTACCCGGATGCACCCTGCTCCACCTTGATGACCCCGTTGCCGTAGGTACCGCTGTTCGGTTTTACGTATACCATACCGTAGTGCTGCAGCATCTCCTGCAGGGTCTGCCTGGACATCTTCCTCGTCTCGGGGATATAGGAACGCAGTGTTCCGCATTTCAGCAGCACCCGCGTCTTGGCCCATTTGCTCGTCACATGTCTTGTAAACTTACGCTTCTTCATGGCAACCTACCTTTCCTGTTTGCTCCGGACGGCTTCATAGGCACGGGAGAGCAGCCGGGCCGTCCGCGCCCAGGTGAACCGGCGCAGTACTTCCCGCCTTCCCGCTGCGGCGAGCCGGCCGGCCAGCTCCGGAGAACCCATCAGGACCCGGATCGCGGCCGCGTATCCCTCCGGCCTGCGGTAAGCCTTCACGAGCAGCCCCGTGCGGCGGTGCCGGACCAGCTCCCGGATGCCCCCGTTCGCCGCCGCGATAACCGGAATCTCGCAGGCCATGGCCTCGGCGTTCACAAGGCCAAAGGCTTCATGCCCTTGGGACGGGCAGACGAAGCAGTCCGCCTGGGCATATACCCCCGGCATCCGGCCGTGCGGCACCGTGCCGAGGAACCGGGCCCGGATCCCGAGCCCCCGGGCCAGCCGCTTGAGCTGCGCCGCGTAAGCGGGCTTCCCCGAACCTCCGGCCACGACCAGCTGTACCTGCTTCGGTCCGCTGCGGGCCACAAGCCGTACGGCGCGCATCAGTACCGGGATGCCCTTGCGCCGGATAAGACGGCCGGTGTAGAGCACGGTATAGCTGCGCCGCCCGGTGCGGCTCTTCCCGGTGCGGCCCGATGGCGAGAAGCGCGCCGGATCGACCCCGAGCGTGATGCGGCGGATCTTGCCCGAGGCGCCGGGAAACCGCCGGACGATCTCCCGGCGGAGGGAAGTGCTGTTGACCAGCACCCGGTCGGCGGCCGCCAGGCACGCGGCAGCCCTGCGGTGCGGAATCCGTTTTTTTGATACAAAATTCAAGGAATGAAGAAACAGAACCACCGGCGTTCCCGGAAACTGCGATTTGAACGGAGGGATGAACCTTGGGCGGTTATCCACTTGGATCACATCATAGTGCCGGCCCTTGACGGCGTGCAGCACAGCGCGGAGGTATCGTTCCGGCGATCCCGTCCTCACCCGTTCGATCGTCAGGCTGCCTTCCACCGTACGGCGGGGAAGCCCCGAGCCCTCCCTGGAGATGACCGTAACCTGATGCCGCTTAGCCAGCTGCCGGGCTGCGGCCAGAATGCAGATTTCCACTGACCCGCTGATGGTCGGAACCGGAAGCTGCTCCGGCGCTACAATTAATATCCGCATGGCAACCCCCTGCCTTTATCCTCTACTGACGTCCTGCAACCCACCTTATTGTATGCCCCTTCGGCCTGCACGGTCAGGGATAGCGGCCTACGCAGGGACGGCTTGGGCGCGATCCCGCAATCCTGCCGATTCACTGCCGCCTACTGCTCCCCGCCCGGAATCATTCCTTTCCGCTTACCTTCCAGTTGTGCGGATAGAGCCGCCGGGTAAGGTTCCAGCCTCGGTGAATGCGCAGCCAATCAAGCACAAAAAAGCCCCGTCCCGGTCATCCGACCGGTACGGGGCTGCGCTGCTGGGCAGGGTTTTTGAATTGGAACTTAGGCTTACGGAGCCATCTCCAGGAATTTGAGGTTCGGGTTCTTCTCCATCGACGTACGGAGCGCGTACTCGTTCTCGAAGAGGGCCACATGGTTGCCTTTCTTGTCCTTCACGAGCTGGGAGTTGATCCGGAACTTCGACGGATCGATGTCATCGCCTACGAGCCAGCGGGCGAACTGGTAGCTCATCCGCGAGAGCTGCACGTCGACGCCGTATTCGCCCTTCATCCGGTATTCGAACACCTCGAACTGGAGCTGCCCGACGACACCAAGGATGAGATCCTCGAACCCGATCGTTTTGAAGACCTGAATCGTGCCTTCTTCCGTCAGCTGGTCGACCCCCTTCTGGAACTGCTTGTGCTTCAGGGCGTTCTTCACCGTTACCTTAGAGAAGATCTCGGGCGAGAACGTCGGCAGCTCGTCGAATTCGATACCGCCGCCCTGGGCCAGCGAATCGCCGATCCGGAAGATGCCCGGATCGAACAGACCGATGATATCGCCCGGATAAGCATCTTCGACAATATCGCGGTCCTGGGCCAGGAACTGCTGCGGCTGGGACAGCTTGATGTCCTTGCCTGCCCGGACATGCTTCACGGACATCCCGCGCTCGAACTTGCCGGAGCAGATCCGCAGGAAGGCGATCCGGTCGCGGTGAGCCGGGTTCATGTTCGCTTGAATCTTGAAGATGTAGCCCGAGAACTTCTCACTCAGCGGGTCGATCTCCCCGACATTGCTCCTGCGCGTGGTCGGAATAGGTGCGAGCTGCAGGAAGTTCTCCAGGAAGGTCTGCACGCCGAAGTTGTTGATCGCCGAGCCGAAGAAGACAGGCGTGAGCTCCCCCGTGCGTACCTTCTCGTAATCGAACTCGTCGCCGGCCACATCGAGCAGCTCCAGATCCTGCACGAGCTGGTCATAGAAGAACTCGCCGGCGATCTCCTTGACGACCGGATCATCGTAGCCGCTGACCTTGCGCACCTTGATCTCCCGGTGGTCGTCCCCCTGGAACAGCTCCACCTGCGTCAGCTTGCGGTCATAGACGCCGCAGAACTGCTTGCCCGAGCCGATCGGCCAGTTCATCGGGTACGAGCGGATCCCGAGCACCTGTTCCAGCTCCTCGAGCAGGTCGAACGGGTTCTGCCCTTCGCGGTCGAGCTTGTTGATGAAAGTGAAGATCGGAATGCCCCGCTTGCGGCACACCTGGAACAGCTTCTTCGTCTGGGCCTCGACCCCTTTGGCGGAGTCGATCAGCATCACAGCGCTGTCGGCGGCGGTCAGCGTGCGGTAGGTGTCCTCACTGAAATCCTGGTGGCCCGGGGTATCGAGAATGTTCACCCGGTGGCCGTTATAATCGAACTGCATGACCGACGAAGTAACGGAGATTCCCCGCTGCTTCTCGATTTCCATCCAGTCGCTGGTCGCGTGGCGGTTTGCCTTGCGTCCTTTGACCGTTCCCGCCAGACGGATCGCACCCCCGAAGAGGAGCAGCTTTTCCGTGAGGGTCGTTTTCCCCGCATCCGGGTGGGAGATGATCGCGAACGTGCGGCGCTTCTGTACTTCTTCTTTTAATTTTTCGGATATTCCGTTGCTCATAACCTTGTGTGTTCCTCTCTGAACTTGTATTGGATCTCCCGGGCGGCCCCGGAGATTAAGTTAGCTTGACGGTCCAATCGGCCTCTTTGAGCCAGGCGCCTCCTACGAGATCCCTGCCCCGCAGTGTAACCCGGTTCCGGTACACCTGAACGTACAGCCCCTGCGCCTTCTCTTTGGCGGCGTTCTGGAAATTGCGGTTCAGCACGCGTCCGACCGAGGAGTTGTGAAAATAATGAAACCCTTCCTTGACATAATGCTCTGTCGTCCCCTGAAAATCCTGATGACGGTGCCCGGCAAAGACGAAGACGTTCTTGTAGGGCCGCAGAATCTCCCGGAACTTCTTCGCAGGGATGAGCCGGTGCGAGCCGCCGTCTTCTCCGGCCGGGGGCAGCGGCTGGTGGGTCATGACGAAGACGGGCCTGCCGTCCTTGTGCGCCTCCAGCTTCTCACGCAGCCAGTTCAGCTGCTCCTCCGAATACCAGGCTCCTTCGCCGACCTCCGGCTTCTCCTGCACATAAGTTTCCTGTGACAGCAGAATCACGTGGTGATTGTTGATCCACGCGTCGTGGTACGGCTTCTGCAGACCGAAGAAGGTCTGGAACCGCTCGCGCGATCCCTGGTCGGTCTTGCCGTTCGGCATCGATTCCTTGTTGAATGCCCCGAATTTGTCAATCCAGATATCATAATAATCGTGATTGCCCATATTCGCGAGAACGGGGGGAAGCGGGTAAGCCGACAGAATCTCCTTGAGCTCCCGGTAGTCCTTCTCCCGTCCGTACTCGGTCAGATCCCCGGTGATGACAAGCGCGTCCACGGGCGAGCCCAGCCGCTGCAGGTCATCCATCCCCTGCTTCAGATGCTTGATCGTGTTGGGATCATTCTCGGAGATATGGAGGTCACTGAATATCATCATGGAAAAAAGCGGTTCTCCCGTATCCGTTCCCGGATCCGCAGGCTGCGGCGATACGGGCGACTCAGGCTGCTGCAGTACCAGATCTTCCTCTTGCGCTTTCAGCAGTTTGTACAGACCGGTGCCCGCCGCTCCGAGAATCACCAGGATTCCGAGCAGGAAGCGTATAAATGTTCTCCGTGTCACAATGGTTTCAGCCTCCCGGTCCTTCCTGTGGTGCATGGCTTTCATTCATCCCTATATTATACCGTGTTTTGCCGCGCATTGCATACTGGGCGGCAAAAAATAGCAGGCTTCTTCCGGGCGGAGTTTCCTTACAACGGCGGAAAGCCCGGAGGCAGCCGGAGGAAGGCCTCTTCCCCTCCCCGGGACTCTTGGGACGGATGAAGCACCGTATGTGTATCCCGCGGTGCCCTAGGCCGCCTCTTCTGCAAATCCCCGGACCGGCCGCTGCCTCTTCCTTCCCTTCCCGAGAATTCTCATCTCGGGCATTCCACCGGTTCACGGCGAAAAGCCCGGTGCATTCCCACACCGGGCTTTCACTTCACTGTACCGTTAGGGTTAAGCCGCTGCCGGCCCGCCAAGCGGAGCAGCAGCTACGAGCCCATAAGAAAGGCCCGTGCCGGAGCGGCTTCGATGCCCTCGAGCTTCAGCGGTGCCAGAACGAAGAAGTAGCTTCCGCCGGACACTTCCTTGAGGCGAAGACCCTCCAGGATCAGCACACCGCTGCGCATCAGCGTACGGTGGGTCGGGTATCCCTCCTGGGACCGCTCGATCCCGAGGCCGTCTACGCCGACACCCTTGATCCCGAGCCCGGCCAAATACTCCGCCCCGTCCTGCTTCACATAGATGAAGTCGTCGCGCCACTCGTCCGTATACGAATTCTTCGTCTTGAGCAGAATCCACTCGCCGGGCTGAATCGCGAACGGTTCGAGGTCCTGACGGGTAATCCCATCCTCTGCCCCGGTCAGATCCAGCACCCTTGCAGGGCCGATCAGATCCCCGAGCGGGATGGCTTCGATCTTCTCCCCGCCCGGCAGCATATGCAGCGGCGCATCGAGATGGGTGCCCGTATGGGCGTCCAGCGAGATCCGCGTCTCGTGGGTCTCCCCGCTGTCATGGCTGCGCACCGTCTCGAAGACGGGGCGGTTGTGTTCGAGATCCTTCCACACCTGCATCTGCGGCCGGATGACCGAGGAAATGTCATAGAGCTTGAACACCGGAGCCGCCTCCTCTTCTATACTGAACTTTCCCGGAATTCTCCCGGTCTTACGTCAGGGTGCGGCCGGTCTCCCAGGCCACTTCGCCTTCGTCCTGTCCGTTCACCGGCCACCAGCGGAAGCCGTCTTCGGCAAGCAGCTGCTGGGCCTTCTCCGGTCCCCAGGTTCCTGCACCGTAGAGCTGCAGACCGTCGGCCCCCCACTCGGCGGCAATCTTGTCGACATACTTCCAGGCGAGCGCCACTTCATCCCAGCGGGTGAAGTAAGTGGAATCGCCGCGGGCGGCGTCGTAGATCAGCCGCTCGTACGCTTCCGGCGTGTTGAGGCCGACCTGGCAGCTCTGGCAGAAGTCCATCGCCACAGGCACGACCGTCCCTTCGGAGCCCGGCTGCTTCGCATTCATTTTGAAATAAATGCCTTCCATCGGGTTGACGCGGAACACGAGCAGGTTCGGCTCCAGCTTGTGCTTACGGGAGAGATACACGTTGTCCGGCACGTTCTTGAATTCCACGACCACCTCGGTCGTCTTCACCGGCAGGCGCTTGCCCGTACGGATGTAGAACGGCACGCCGGCCCAGCGGAAGTTGTCCACGAATACCCGGGCGGCGAAATACGTCTCGGTCGTCGATTCCGGATTCACCGAATCCTCATCGCGGTAAGCGCGTACCTGCTGCCCCTTCACCGTGCCTCCGGCATATTGGCCGCGCACGGTATTCGCCCGCACCTCGGCGCCGGTCTGGAAGCCGCGGAGACTGCGGAACACCTTCACCTTCTCGTCGCGGATATCCTCCGGATGCATGCGGCTCGGCGGCTCCATGGCCATGATCGCCAGCATCTGCAGCATATGGTTCTGGCCCATGTCACGCAGCGCGCCCGAGTGGTCGTAATATCCGCCGCGCTCTTCCACGCCGACGGTTTCGCTGAGCGTGATCTGGATGTTCGCGATGTATTTGTTGTTCCACAGCGGCTCGAAGAACGCGTTCGCGAACCGCACGACGTTGATGTTCTGCACCATCTCTTTGCCGAGGTAGTGGTCGATCCGGTAGATGTCCTGCTCCTCGAACACCTGGCGGATCTCCGCATTGAGCTTCTCGGCCGACTGCAGGTCGTAGCCGAACGGCTTCTCGATCACAAGGCGGTTCCAGCCGGCGGATTCCAGCAGCCCGCCTTCCTTCAGGTTGTGAGACACGCTGCCGAACAGCTCGGGCGCCAGCGCGAGGTAGTAGAGGCGGTTGCCGCCCACATCGAATTTGGCGTCGAGGGTATCGGTCAGCTCCCGCAGCTGCTTAAAGCCGTCCACATTGTTGATATCAAGGGACATGTATTGGAAATGCTCGGCAAACGAATCCCACTGCTCGTCCTTCGTCACTTTATAACGGGCGAACTCCTCGATGGACTGATGCAGGTCATCGCGAAACTGCTCGTTCGTCCGGGGCCGGCGGGCGAGGCCGATTACGGCAAAGCGGTCGCCCAGCTTACGCTCCCGGTACAGGCTGTAGAACGCGGGAAAAAGCTTGCGCCGGGCCAAATCCCCGGTCGCTCCGAAAATCAAGTACACGGCACTGGTCATGTTTACCTCATTCTTTCTTGGATTGGAATGGTGGCGGTACAGGCAAATGCTGCCTGTCCTTCTTCATCCCTTAGCATATACAAAACCGGAAGCAGATTCAATACTGCGAGAAAGATTCTCAATTATAAATCGGGCGGAAAACTAGGTTAAAGCGCTTTACATCGGATGACCTCCTAATACATGGAAGAGAATGGGCGGGCGGGGACTGGGCATTCGTCCGTACACCCGGGACAGATGCCGCATAAACTGCACTGTAGCATGTCAAAACCACGGAGGTATTCCCATGAAACGGATTCATAACATCTGCGAGGAAGAATGCAAGCCCCATTACGGCAAGCCCGTCGTCCTGCTGCTGCGGGACGGCACAGAGGTATACGGCACCCTGAGCCGCATCCACGGCGGCCAGCTGATCCTGAATGAGACGGCGGAGAACGGGGCCGCAGGGAACGTGACGCTGAACCAGAAGAAGTCCAAAAAAGGGACGGCTCCCAAGGCAGCGGGCAAAACGGAAGCCTCGACGCAGGCCTTCGGCACGTATCCGGGTCCTTCCCCCTACGGCCCGGTGTACCCATTCGCGCCCATCCTCCTCGACCTGGCGCTGATCGCCCTGCTCTTCGTCCTGATCTGATCCGGACGGGGACCGGGAAGGACTGCCGCTCCGCTCCCCGAACAGGAGTTGGCCTGGCTGGCAGGCTCGGGCGTGAGTCGCCCTCCAGCCCGCTGGGCCGGCTTCAAGTACATCCGTTTGCCAACCTGCTGTACCTGCACCGACATGTTCCTTCACTCCGTAGCAATAAAAGAACTTCGATGCCTTATCGAGTTATTTACCGGTACTTTCCAGACCATAGAACTTCTCTCCGAAGCGCACGATCTGCTGCACCGCGAGTGTGCCATTACAAAGGGCTGTTCCCCTTACGGGAAACAGCCCTTTGTCGTGCGCCTTGCCGCCGCCGCAGGCTATTCCTGCGCCGGCTCAAAAATCCAGATGCTGCAGAAGCCGCTTGAGCATGGCCGTGGCCTGCGCCCGCGTCGTATTCGCCTGCGGCTGCAGCATCCGCTCGGACACGCCCTGCATGAAGCCCTGCTGCAGGGCGAAGGCTACCGCCTCCTGCGCCCACGGGGCCACCTTCGCCCCGTCGCGGAACCGGCTCAGCGCACCCGCGCTGCCGGCCCCCTGCGTGCCGCCGATCACCGGCGCTCCGCCTGCAGCGCCTCCGGCCGCGGCTTCGCCTTCGAAGCTCTCGTCCATGCCGGGCTGCATGCCCTCCTGCGGCACGGCTCCCGCATCCGCCCGGGCGGCCGTGCCTTCGCCGGATGCGAACCGGATCGCCCGCCGGAACAGGGCCGCCGCCTGCTCCCGGGTCACCTCGAGCATCGGACGGAACGTGCCGTCCTCGTACCCGTCAATGAGCCCCGCCTTGACCGCCTCGGCTACGGCTCCCGCATACCAGGCCTCCGGCCCGACGTCACGGAAGCCCGTATCGCCGCCGTTTGGCGCTGGCTGCTCGAGACCGATCGCCCGCACGAGCAGCACCGACAATTCGGCTCTCGTGATCGCCTGGTCCGGCGCGAAGCGCTGGTCGTCGAGCCCGGTGACGACGCCTTTGGCCGCGAGCTCCTCGATGTCCGCTTTCGCCCAGTGGGCCGCCGTATCCGCGAAGGACTTGGCGGCGGCCTTCACGGTGAAGATCCCGCCCTGCGGCGCCTTCACCGTCAGCGTCTGCCGCCCGTCCGGGGCGGTGCCGGTCTTCGCCGGCAGGTAGCCCCACCGGCCCGTCTGCGGATCGAGCCACATCGCGGATGGAATGCCGCCGGCTCCGGCCGCCGCCCCATCGAGCGTGACCGTCCGCTCGACATACTGGCCTTCGTAATCGGTCACCTCAACGCTTCCGCTCATCAGCTTCATCTCCACAGGATAAGGCAGAAGCAGGGTCGCCCCCTCTTCGGCTGCCAATTCCTGGGCGAGATTGCTGGCTTCATCCGTCCGGACACGGGTCACGACCGAGAGCTGCCCCGAGCCGTCTCCGCTTCCTGCGGCCTTCTGCAGCAGTGCGGAAGGCAGGCTGCCGGTGAACTCCGGCAGCTGAACCGCAACCCGGCTGCCCGGGGCTGCTGCACCGTTCAGGAAGGGGGCTGCCGGCATGTTCACGACGACCGAATCGCCGGCCCCGGAGGCCTGAATCACCACCGTGCCGGTCCCTACGCCGCTCAGCGCTTGAGCGAGTGCGGCCTCGTCTACCGTGCCTTTGCTCTGTACCACGCCGTCAGGCGTCGTCTCCGGCTGCATCACGGCCGTGACCGTCTGCTCCTGCCCGGCGGGAGCCGGTGTATACCCTGTGCCGGAGCCGGTACCGTAGTCATACTCCTCATAAGGCTGCTGCTGCAGGACGTTCCCCGTACCGGTTCCATCGGCAGTCACACCGCCCGGCGAAGCCGTAACACTCAGCTGCGTTGAGCGGTTTCCGGCAGCATCCGCCGCCTCGACAACGAAGGTATAATTTTGACCTGCGGTCAGCCCCGATACCGTATAGCTGCGCGTGTACGATGACAGGGATTGAATCTCGGTGCCATCCTTCAGCAGCTTATAGGCCGTGACGCCCACGTTATCGGAAGCTTCTCCCCAAGAGAGCGTCACCTCGGTATCTCCGGATTCCGCCGCCGTCAATTCGGCTCCGTAGTCCCAGGTCGGATCCTCCGTATCGGTTCCTCCGGTGACGGTGACATAGGCCGTTGCCGTAGTCCCGCCATAGGATGCCGTGATCGTTGCGCTTCCGGCCGCATGCCCCCGCACATACCCGCTGGTATCGGCTGTCGCCACCGACGGGTTCGAGCTCGTATAGCTCGCCGAGGAGGTCACTACCGTACTGTAATCATCATCATCGTAATAAGAACTGTTATTATAGGCCGTCAGCGAGAAATAGCTGCTGCCTCCCGCGTTGAGCGAGAAGGAGCTCGGGCTGAACGAAAGCGAAGAAACGCTGTTGTAGCTGGAACCGCTGACATACACCGATCCGTCATAGGTCAATCCGCCGTAGCTCACTGTGATGGTCGTCGTACCCGACGTGTTCCCGCCCTTGAGCACGCCTGATGAAGAGACGGTGGCGATCCGCGTCGAGCTGCTTGTGAAGGTCGCTTCGTCCGTGACGTCCTTCGAGGTGCCGTCCGCATAATAAGCGGTTACGGTCAGCGAATAGCTCTGCCCGCGGTACAGATTCGCCGGGACATCGACCGACAGCGAATCGAGCGTCGTGTGGGCATCCCCCACGGTTAGATCGGCGGTGGTGCTCTTCCCGCCGTAGCTGACCGTCAGGACGGTTTGGCCTTCCGTCAGGGCACGGAGTACACCTTTCGACGAGATGGAAGCGACGGCCGGATCCGAGCTCGTGAAGGTAACCCCGCTGCCGAGCTCCTCGGTCGAACCGTCCGAGTAGAAGGCCGTTACGGTGAGCTCCTGAACGTCGCCTACGGCGAGCTGGCCGGGGGCATCCACGCCGATCGACTGCAGCTCCCGCGCAGCTCCTGCCGTCAGCTCCACTTTGGTCGAGATGCCGCCATAAGAGACGGTGATCACCGCCTCCCCTTCCGTGCGGGCGGTTAATACGCCCTTCGAGGAGACGGATACGACCGAGGGGCGGGAGCTCGCGTACTTGACGCCTGTCGTTACCGCTTCCGACGTACCGTCATCGTACAGCGCCGTGACCTCCAGCTGGTGCGTCTCCCCTACGCCAAGGCGCTGCGGCGCGTTCGTCTCCAGCGCCTCCAGCTCCGTGGCCGCCCCTACGGTTACTTGGACTTTGGCCTTTTTGCCGCCGTAGGCCACCGTAATCGCCGCCTGCCCTTCGGCCTTGGCCTTCACCACACCGGCCGCCGTAACCGAGGCGGTCTTCGGCTTGCTCGAGGTGAACGTGGCGGAAGCCGTCACATCCTCCGTATGTCCGTCCGTATACACGGCCAGCACTTCCAGCCCATGGGAGTCCCCCTGCTGGAGCTCAAGCTCCGTTTCGTCCACCTCAATCGAGGCCAGCTCAGCCTCCGGCGGGGCGTCCGCAGCGGTGCCGTATACCTGGAACTCCGTGATGGCCCGCTTGCCCCCCGTACTTCCGGATGTCGTGATCCGGAAATACCGTGCGGTCACATTGCCGGCATCCACATAACCGGAACCCGCCGGCAGGGTCGTATTCTTCATCCGGCTCGCATAGGGATACCAGGTTTGGCTGTCGCTGGAGAACTCGATGAGATATTTATAAATGCCGCTCCGCTCCAGGTAAGCCGTCCGGACCTCCCTTACCTCGTAGCGCTGCCCCAGGTCCACCGTGAGCCAAGAGGGTGTCTGGCTGCCTCCCGGCGCCCAATACGTCCCCATATTCCCGTCGACAGCCCGGGCCGGACCGTACGTAGCCCCGGTCACGCTGCTCGCCGCAGCCTTCTTTCCTTGCGATACCGGCACTTCCGCAGAAGCGGAAGAAGTGAGTCCGATCGAACCCGCCATTCCCAATCCCAGCGTTAAGAGCAGCAGTGCCATCCACTGTTTCATCAACTCATCCCTCCAATTCCATAGGTGTAAGGTTATAACGGCTGCCGGGAAACTGCGGCTTATCCAAGCATGAAAAAGGCTGCAGAGGCTGCAATGATAACGCTTACTCTATTTTACCAGAATGTGGGATCCGTCAATAGGTACTCTGAACTTAATTTACAAAAAAATAACACACTCTCGAACCTTGTCGATCAGGGATTTTGCGTAAAAAAAGCCCCCGTTTCGCCACGGAGGCTTCTCGGGCAGACGCTTTTGCAGCGGTCCGGCAGGCCCTTCCTCCCGATTTTAGGCCAGCGGCTTGACCATCAGGTAGCAGCGGAGCCTGACATCGTAATAGACGGCTCCATAGCCAAGCCGGTGATAGAAACGCTGGGCATTCACGTTCGCTTCGTCCACCCACAGCTCCACCTCTCTGCAGCCGTGCATGGCAGCCGTCCGTTCGGCCTTCTCCATGAGACGCCGCCCGATCCCGTGCCCCTGATAGCTGCGGTGTACGGCAAGCAGGTCGACACGCAGCCGTTCTCTCTCCTTTGGCTTCAGGAGAATGAATCCGGCCGGCTTGCGCCCGGCTGCCGTATCCACGTAGGTGATGCCTCCGGCCAGCCTCTTGCGGATAAGCGCCGGCGTCAGGAGCAGCCCGGGCTTCGTCTGGCGCGCGTAAGGGGCGAGCAGTTCTTCGATCAGCCGGTAGATGGTGGTGTCGTCCTGGCGTGGAATTCGTTTGCGGATCATGGCGGTACCGCCCTTCCTGTTATAGCTTCACTCTTCATATCTTATGAAGAAAGGGGAGGAAGGTTGACGCCGCAGAGGAAGAGGGAGAAGACCGAGGGGGAAGCAGCGAAGAGGAACCGCGGTGAAGAGGTCATTTCATATATTTTTTGGCGACAAAAGACAAAAAAGCGAGGCTTACAGCCAGTACGGCGGCGATGACAATCAGGTGAACCCAATTCATCAGGGACACGAGCTCCTTCGGGTAAGGGATAATTGATAGACAATCATACGCTCATCTCCCCCGGGGTGTCAAGCGATCCGTCATTGCCTGACGGTGCCCCCCGGGAGTATAATAGAGACAAGAAATCACTCGAACGGAGGCCGGCAGATATGATTACAGCAGTGGGACAGGTTACAGGCATCTACCGGTCGCAGGCCCAGTGGCAGGAGGCGGAGGAACGCCGCCTGCTTCATATCGCCGATGCGGCTGCCGCACGGCGGAAACCGGTTCAGACACCGCCGCTTCGTTACACGTACGACCGTCAAGCCGAATCAGCGGCCAGGAAGATGGCGGACGTCTACAGCGCCGCAGAGGCACTCGGCAGCCTCCCGGAGGCAGCCTCGGCAGAACGCCGCCTGGCCGGCGGTGACGCGGCTGCGGTGCATCAGGAACTCACGGAGCTTGCCGGGCGCTATAACCGGCTCGCCTCCGCATTGGACCAGGCCGGCGGGATGATCCAGCCGGAGGTCCGTCTGGCGCTGCAGGAGTCCCTGCCCTCTTCGGCATGGACCGGGCTCGGCATCTCGCTGGGGGAAGACGGCGCGCTTGCCGTGGATGAATCCAAGCTGCAGCAGCTGCTGCAGGGGGACGGCGCCTCCCTGGCGAAGACCTTCCGGGCGGCGGAGACCGGCTTCACGGAAGCGGTACGGCGCCTTACCGAGGCACGGCCCGCCGAGCTGCTCGAACGCCGCAGCGGGCCTTACCGCCCGGACGCCGGCTCGGCGGTGGAGCGCCGGAAGCTGAACCCGTATGAGCAGGGGCTTCCCGTCTCCTTCACCGGACTGCTCCTCGATACCTTCGTCTGAACCGCCGCCCTGAACAAACGCGCATCGTCCTGATTAAGGGCGGTGCGCGTTTGTTTAGCATTTCAGATGACACAATCAAGCTAATGCAAGTTAGGCTTTCGGATATGCAAGGATCAACGGCACCGCCGTCCTTTGAGAGCGGTTCCCGTTGGTCATGGCAGCAGCTCCAGCCCATGTGATACCGGCTGGTCCAGACAGAAGCGCAGGTCTCCGCACACTCGTACGGGGCCCTGCGCTTCACTGCTTATTCCCCCCGATCCGGCTCCTTCGCCCCTGCAGCCGTCCGGCGCCCGAGCGCCTTCAGGGCATGCCGCATCGCCGCCGCCTTCACCCTCTTCTGCTGTTCCTCCGGCGCAGCCCTGTAGAACTCATCGCAGCCGTACAATTCCAGCAGCACCTCCTGGGCCGCCGCAAGCGCATCCTCTTCCCTTTGCAGCAGATAGAAGACCACCTGATAAGCATAGCCCTCATACCGCTTCAGCACTTCCGTTTTGGCTCCGAAGGTCCACCTCATCTCTGGCTGCTCCTTCTCTTTGATGACTGCCGCTCCCGTCATTCCCTGGTCCCCTCTCCTTGGCTGCCCGGGTTCCGCACTCCCCCGGCGGCCGCTGTATCCGCACTGATTTACGTCCTATAGATATAGACGACGCAGCCCCCTGCTGCCTCTCACCCCTTAAGAAAATTTTAAGAAAATAAGCAAAAAAGCAGGCGGCCCCCTGAGAGGTCCCCTGCTCTTCTTTATTCCGTTGAACTTTGCTTCTGCTGAACTTTCCTGCGCGGACTTACCCCCCGACCGCTGCTGTGTCAGCCATCAGGCCTGAATCCGCGGTGCTCCCGTGCTCTTTGGTCTTATCCTTGGTGCCGCCGGTCGTCTCTGTGGTGGTACCGGCCGTCAGACTGTCCGCACGGCCGTCCGCGGCCACAACTGCCGTACTCCCCGCTGCCGTCGCACTGCCGGCTGCCGCCGTCTCTTCTTTCGTCGTGACCGTCTGGGAAGCCGTAAGCTTCTGTTCCTCCTCTTTCAGCGCCGCCGTCTGCTTCTCATAGGCCTCGCGGGAGATTTCCATCCGGAATTGATGCAGCTTCGAGTCCCACACCATCTTGTCGTTCTGAACCTTCTGTTCGATCGCTTTGCTCAGCAGCTGTTTCAGGCCTTCCTTCGTCTGGTCCGCCGTGATGGCCATGCCCTCCGGCGTAAAGTTCGTGTAGAAGGATTTCAGCATATCGAGCTGCTGAAGCATCTTCTTCTTCTCTTCTTTGTCCGGATCGCTTTCCTTGCGCCGCTGCTCCTGCTCTTGGAGCTCCTTCGCTTCCTGCTTCTTCTTCTCTATCTCATCGAACGGCTCGACCGGCTTCATATCGCCGTATTCCGGCCCCTGGTTCTGCTGCGGGTAAGCGGGATATCCGTCGCCCGTCTGATATAAGTCGAACGCATTCTTCCTTGTATGTACGGCCGTTAGCGGAACGATTCCCAGTGCCATAATGTATCCTCTCCCGGTGACTGATCGTGATGTCTTCCTGCCTCTATTGTAATCGGTGGCCCCCTCAACACTCAACTGGAAAATAGATCTTAAGACCTATAAACACCCCTCTAAATCTTGGAATCATCGAAGATTTCTCTCTTACCGCCTGATCTTACCAAAAACAAAAAAACCACTGCTCAGCCTAAGCCGGCAGCGGTCTGCGTCCTTATTCCTTCTAACGGTCCCTCGTGGTCCCTACTCGACCAGGCCCTGCTTGAACGCATAGATGGCCGCCTGGGTCCGGTCCTCCACGCCCAGCTTGGCGAGAATGTTCGTCACATGGAATTTGACCGTCTTGACGCCGATGAACAGCTCGTCGGCCACGTCCTGGTTGGACTTGCCCGAGGCAATCAGCCGCAGCACTTCCATCTCGCGCTCGGTGAGCTCCTCATGCGGCATATGGGCCGGCTTCGGCTGGCGGAAGCGGTTCATGAGCTTCGAGGCCACCTGCGATTCGAGCACCGACTGTCCGTTCACCGCCGCCCGGATCGCCTGGGCAATCTCGGCCGCCCGTGAGGTTTTCAGCAGATAGCTGAACGCCCCCGCTTCAATGACCGGGTAGATCTTCTCGTCGTCGATGAAGCTGGTCAGTACGATGACCTTGCAGTCCGGATGCTGCTGCAGCAGCCGGCGCGTCGTCTCGATGCCGTCCATCCCGTCCATGACGAGATCCATCAGCACGACATCCGGCTTGTATTCCATCGCCAGCCGGATGCCTTCCTGTCCGCCGCTCGCTTCCCCCACCACTTCGATGCCGTCTTCCGTGCCGAGCACGGCTGCCAGTCCGATGCGAACCATCTCGTGGTCGTCCACAAGCAGCACCTTAATCGTCGTCTCCTCCATCCAGAGGCCCTCCTTCCGCTACGATCGGTATCCGTATTTCAATTCGTGTGCCCTTGCCGGGAGCCGTGATCAGGTTCATCGAGCCCCCGATTTCGTTCACCCGTTCCTTCATGGTCACGATCCCGTAAGAAGCCTGCTTCTTCATATCAAGGTCGAAGCCGACGCCGTCGTCACGAATCAACATACGAACCGCATCGGGAGAAGGTTTCACGAGCCGCACCTCCAGGCGTGACGCCTTGGAATGCCGCAGGGCGTTGGACATGGCTTCCTGCGCGATCCGGAAGAGATGGTCCTCGATCCCTTTCGGCAGCCGGATGTCCTCTGAGAGCTCCCAGTCCATCTGGATCGGCACCTTGGACGCCAGCTCCTGCATGAGCTCAATAATGCCTTCGGAGAGCCGCTTGCCTTCGAGATGGACGGGCCGCAGATGCAGCAGAAGCGCCCGCATCTCCGACTGCGCCACCGAAGCCATCTCCTCGATGAGGTAGATCTGCCGCTGGGCCTTGTCGAAGTCCTTGTCCAGGGTGCGCAGGGCCGCCGTCGCGGTCATGGAGATCGCGAAGAGCTGCTGGGACACCGCATCGTGCAGCTCGCGGGCCAGCCGCTGCCGCTCCTCGACGATCGCCGAGTACTTGGCCTTCTGCGCCAGCTGGGCATTGTTGCTCGACAGCCGCTGCAGGGAGGAGACCTGCTCCTCCCACTTCTTCGTGATGGCGTTGAGCTGCTCGCCGAGGCGGCCGATCTCATCCTCGCCGAGCGGCGGGACGGACCGGCTCAGGTTGCCCTTCTCGAGCGAGATCATCACCTCGCGCAGCGTCTCGAGCCGGTGCTTCATCCGGGAGCTGTACCAGAGGCCGTAGGAGCCGCCGATGAACACCGCCACAGCAATCATGGAGAGGGAGATCAGGATGCCCTCCCTCCACGTCTCAAACGGCCTCAAGTAACCGCCCGATTGAAGGAAGTAGATCAGGACGGCAAACAAAACAAGGCTGAGTCCGATCGACTCCGCCATGCTCCGCCAAATCATGTTGACCAGCCTTTTGCCTTGTCCGTCCATTGCGTTTCTCCTTACAGCGTATTGGCCTTCCGTACTCTACCGGATATATCTATGTTATAAGACCGGATCTAGACGATTTTTTATATCAATGTCCGCTACAATATATGAAATTTCAAGCTTCAGCTGCCTCTCGGCCGTCCAATAGTTCGGCGACTGCCAGACCATCTTGTTCAGCACGCCGGCTTCCTTGTCATACCCCACGCTCGTTTGGCCGAAGAGCACGGAAGCCGTCACGGTGACCCCCATATCCTCGGGAACGATGAGATCGATGTCGGCAATGACCCCCTGCAGGACGATCGTCGTCTCTTTCTGCTCGGTAATCGCGTAGCTGAAGTCCATCTGAAGCTCCCCCAGCACGTTCCAGATCGACATGTTGCGGAGAATCCAGGGCTCCCGGCCCCAGCGGATGCTCTCAATGAGACTCTGTTTCCGCACGTGGCGGTCATCCTTGTGGACTTTGCGCATTTTATTATAGAAGAATCCGAGCGAGATCAGGATGACGGCCGCAATGAGAGGCAGATTCCCCCCCAGGAGCAGCAGCCCGCCGATCAGCAGCAGCAGGTAGCCTTTGCGCTCCGCGCCCGAACGGATCTTGTGAACCCCCATAAGAAGAAGAAAGAGGGCCAGGACGGTGAAAAAACTGAGATGATTGTCCGCGAGCAGGAATAACCCCGCGCCGATGAGCATCAGCGCCATGTTGCGGTTTCTTTTGCGGTACATCCGTGCCGCCCCCTTTCGTGGATTCTGGATGCCAAGCGATGGCAGGTTCCGCTATTCCGCCAAAAGCCACGGCGCACGTTCCGCCATGGCTTTGACCTTTCATAGCATATCATAACGGGCTGGCCGCTCCAAGCCTGTTTTTACCACTCGTTCCCTGAGCCGGTACTCCTTATTGGCCCTGCTCCGAAGTCAGCTTTTCTTTAAGCTGTGCGAGCTGATCGTCGATCTTTTGCTGCTTGGCTGCGTCGGCCGCCGGAGCCGCCGTGAACACCGAGCTTGTATAGCCTGCGCCGACATAAGGCTTGCGGGCGATTTCGGCTTCCACCTCGAGCGACATGATCTTCTCTTCCATGCGGCGGAAGCCCTTGACGGCACTGCCGCCTTCAATCACGTTGCTGGCCGTCACTTCGGCCATCTGCTTCTTCGCCTTGGCCAGCTGGGCACGGGATACGAGCTCGCTGCGCTTATTGCGCATCTGGTAGTACGCATCCTTCATCTCATGCAGCTGCTGTACCAGCTCGGCGGCCTGGGCTTTCGCGCTTTCGTAGAGGTCCGTGTACTCCGTTACTTTGCCTTCGTGGTGGAGCTTCTGCTCCAGTGCCTGACGTGCTGCGGCTTCCTGGCCGGCCTTCAGCGCTTCCTTGGCGCCGGCTTCCGCTTGGGCCGACAGACGGACCGACTCTTCCAGGCGTTCCTTGAGCTTGCGCTCCGATGCGATCTGGCGGGCTACGGTAACTTCCGCCGTCGCAATCTCTTCTTCCATATCGCGGAGGTACTGGTTCAGCATGATGATCGGATCCTCGACCTTGTCGAGCAGCTCGTGCAGCGAAGCCTTCGTCATATCCTTGATTCTAGAAAAAACACCCATGATTACACATCTCCCTTAGTTTGGTTTTGTTGTTTTTCGTACATCGCCACTTTGGAGCGCAGCTCCTCCAGCTCTTTCCACATGGCCTTCTTCTCGATATCCTTCATCATGTCGTCCAGGTCACTCGCCTGCGGGCCCTGCTGTCCGGCCGCCTGGGCATATTCTGCCTCCTGATGCGCACCCCAGCCGTATTTCTGTGCCTTGCGGTAGTGCTTCTCGGCGCGCCGCCAGTCCTTCCAGGAGTGATAGGAGCCGTGCCCCGGTCCAAGACCGTGTCCCTGCGGACCGCCGTACCCTACGCCGAAGCCGCCGTTCCATGGCTCGTTCGGAATAACCAGTGTCGCAATAAAGTAAAGGGGGATCACCGCTCCGCCCGTAAATACCGTGGTTACTACCAGAGTCAACCGAAGCAGGGTAGGATCCACATTCATTACTTCGCCAAGCCCGCCGCAGAGACCGGTAATCTTGCGGTCCGTGCGGGATCGGAATAATCTCGTCATCGACGGTTCCATCCTTCCTCTTGTAGTTTGCTGCGCAGCTTCGCCAGCTCCTGCTCCACCGCGGAGCCTGCCGCGCTGGAAGCCGCGTTCCACGCGTCTCTTACCTGTCCGCGGACCTCCCGGAGGGTGCGTGCGGTCAGCTCCATGTCGCTGACCCGCTCCTCGAGCCGGTCGAACATCCGCGGGCTCACGCCGCCGCCCATCGAACGCAGCCGTTCGTTCATCCGCTGCTGCAGCCGTACGCTCTCGAGCCGGGCGATATAGTAGCTGCGCTTCGATGCCACTTCATCGAAATCGGCCTTGAACTGCTGCAGCTGCGCTTCGAGCTCCACGATCCCGTGCTTGCTCTGTTCGTACAGCGCTTTGTACTGCGCCGCTTTCTCCTCCTGCTGCATCTTCTCCTGCAGGGCCATACGTGCTACCTCTTCTTCGCCGGCCTTCAGGGCCAGCAGCGCCTGACCTTCGCGCCGCTCCTTGAGCTGCTCCGCCGACATGTACTGCTGACGGAGGGAGGAAGCGTGCGAGAGGCACTGCTGCAGGAGCCGCTCCGACTCGCGGATTTGCTCGGACTGGGAAGCCAGGTATTTGTCGATCAGGCGAACCGGATCTTCCGACTGTTCCAGCATTTCGTTAAAATGGGCGACGGTCAGGTCACGGAATCGTTTGCCAAGACTCATTCTTGTTCAACCACCTTTGTTTGGAATAGCCGCCGGGCCGGAAGCCGGGCTGCTTCGGTTACTGTGCATGGGCTCTGGTAGAAGACTAGCACGCCGATTTGCCGCGGAGCAGGGAGAATCCGTAGCAGATCAGCCCCACCGCGATCAGGATCGCGAACACGCCGGACATCTTGCCGAGGAGCACCCCGCCGCCGATCAGGATCAGTGCGGCACCGATAAACGTTCTGCCGTTCTTCATCCCAACGAAGCCGAGGCCGACGAGGGCCGCCGGAAAGAGGAAGCTCATTACGTGATGTCCGATGTGCAGTCCCATCCTGCTTGCAAGGATCATGGCGCCGAATCCGATGAAGAGAAGCGCGAGACCCGTATGCCGGTTCATTCTCATGTAAGCATTCACCGCCTTTCGCATTTCATTGTCGCTTGCTTATGTCCTTATTCTAGGTTAAACCGGGCTCTGCCAAAACGGACCTGCGGCGGTTTTTGGAACTGGACCTAAGTCCAGTCCCCTGCCCGGCCCAGGTGCAGAGGCACCCCGGACCGGGCGGCGGAAGGAGTGGAAACTCCACGCTCGGGTGTAGTGGGCGCTCGGGTGTATTGTTTCTCGTTCCGTTGGGCGCTCAGGTGTATTGTTTCTCGTTCCGTTGTGCTTCGCACAAAGGTCACTTTCGAAACAATACACCCTCGCTGGCTAAATTAAGGAGCTTCTGTGCGGGCGTTCCGCTGCGCCTACGAGTAAACAATGTCAACCCTCACTGATGAGTATCGCCCGGCTAGACGCGTTCTGCTGTGCTTCGCACAAAGGTCACTTTCGAAACAATACACCTTCGCTGGCTAAATTAAGGAGCTGCTGTGCGGGCGTTCCGCTGCGCCTACGAGTAAACAATGCCAACCCTCGCTGATGAGTATCGCCCGGCTAGACACGTTCCGCTGTGCTTCGCACAAAAGGCCAAGTTCGAAACAACACACTGTTGTTGGGTACCTGCTGTAAGGGCAAACCATACAACCTTGCTTGCTAACGCGAACCCGGCTCCCCGTCCTTGGCCGCGTTGCCTTGGGCGGAAATGGCGTTTTGACGTTCGGGCATACTATGTTTGCGTTTCGCTGCGCTTCGCATTAAGGTCACCACTTCAAAACACTGCAGCCTCACTCAACAGCTCAAACCAAGCTGTGCCGCTGGGGTTCGCCTGCGCACACCGCTGACAAGCGCGCACCAGATTAACCGGATGAAAGGAGCTTCATACATGCCAAACCTCCTGTTCCGTACGGCTGTCCTTGCGGCGGTGGCTGCCGCCGTCTTCCTGTCGGCCGCTCTGCCAAGCTCCCCGCCCTTGGCCAGGGCCGCCTCGATCAGGGACGGGGCCTTCGTGCCTCCCGTCCAGATTTATGCTCCCGCCTTGGACCAGGTGGTACGGACGCTTCCGAACACACGGGACATCCGCAGGAGCGCTGAGACATGGCTGGCCGCGGCCGGAGGGCTCTCCCCCCGTCTGCGGATCCAGGAGGAGAGCCGCCTCGTCCTCCGGATTCCGATGCATCCGCCGCTGCCCGTCTCCAAGGCCGGGCTGATCTTCCACTGCAGGGAGCTCTTCCTTCTGGTACCCCTTCCGGAGATAAAAGAAAATCCCCAGCTGCTGGCCTTCAGCACTGGGGATGGAACGTATATCTTCGAATGTACATGGGAGACGCTGCGCCCTTTTTGGAAACAATACGGACTCGAGGACCTCTCCTATCATTAAAAGGCAAACATCTCCCTGCCCGCCCGCAAAAAGCGTCCGCTGATCTCCATAGCATCAGCGGCTCTGCGAGATCGTGAGAATATTGCCATCTCCGTCGCGGAGATTGAAGAAGGAAACGCGGGAGTGGCGGGAGATCCCGAAGACCGCTTCGAATTCGAGCTCCTGCGCTCTCCGGTAGGCCGCGTCGATGTCACGGGTCTCCAGCTTGAACAGCGCGCCTCCCCTCCCCGCTCCTGCAGAGCTCAGCTCGCCGCTGCTGTCGAGGATCAGGTCGGTGCCGTTTTCCAGCCGGAAGATGTGCAGGTGCTCCTGCCGGTCCTCGGTGCGCACCTCGACGCCGAGCAGCCGGCCGTACTGGTCAGCGGAACGCTCCAGGTCCCGCACCCAGAGGATCACCGAATCGATCCGGCTCTCGACCGGCGAAGTCACGGCATCCTGCCCGCCCTTGGAGCCTTCGATGCCGCCGAACGCCAGCCCGTAGCCGTCACCGTCACGGACCACAAATTCCTTCCAGGGTCCGCCGTCCGGATAAATTACCGGCTCGCCGCTGAAGACGGCGCCCCTGCTCCGGAATTCCTCATACAGGGAATCCAGCGCCTCCCAGCTATCCACGTAGGCATAGACGTCATAGGCCTGCGTATCTCCCGCCTGGGGCGGATTCGGTCGCACGGCCGACGGGTCCGGTGCCTGAAGCAGCTTCAGCGCCAGTCCTCCGAGTCCGTCCCGCTCCGCCCACCAGTCGGTCACCTGAAATCCCAGTACTTCCCGGTAGTAAGCCTTGGACCGCTCCACATCTGACACCATCAGCACGGTAAGCGAGCTGCCGATTTGTTTCCTTTCCGCCATCCCTCTGCATCCCCTCTCGAATACAATATACAAACATATATTCGCATTTCATTCTCCATTTCCTGCCTGTTTCGCTAAGGATCAGTAAATATTTTGGGGGTTGGCGGTGAGATCAACGCCCAGGCCGTCCTTTTAAGGACAATGCGCACAAAAAAGAAGGCCGTCCCCTCCCGGAGATCGGCCGTCACTATATGCTACCCTGCCGGCTTCGAAGCCGCTTCCTGCTGCTCCTTCGCCGCCTCTTCCTGCTTTGTCCTCGTCAGCGCTTCCTGGAGCCCGTTCTGCATGGCCGCAAGCGCCTCATCGGCCGTTTTTTTGCCGTCTACCACCGCCCCAACCTCTTGTCCGCCGATCCTGGAGAATTCGGAGTAGAACGACATGGGAACGGCTGCAGCCTCCGTCGCCTGCTCGGTCACCTTCTCGCTCACCCCGAGCTTATAGAAGGGCTCTAGGCTCCGTCCGTCCTTGTCCTTGACATAGGCGGTCCGGGACAGCAGTCTTCCCTCATCCATCTTGCTCTTGACCCTTGCCATTTCCTCGGAGTTGATGTACTTGACGAACTCCCAGGCCGCTCTGGCATTGGGGGAATCGGAACGTACGGAGAACACTTCGGAGATTGAGAGGGCATTCGATGTCCCCGGGTTTTGCGGATCGACCGGAACCGTGACAATGTCCCAGTTGACGGGCTCTTTGTCCTTGCGGATGTCCTTGGCCCGCTCCAGCTCGCTGATCAGATAGGTTCCCTCGACGGTCATCGCGATTCGGCCGGAGACGAACGGATTGCGCTCCAGCATCTCTTCCCTGCTGACGCCTTTACTGAAGTCGATCTGCGGCCCCTTGGCCGGGTCATACAGCGCACCGGATTGGATGCCGTCCACGGCAAGCTGCAGGGCCTGCTTCCAGCCCTCCGTCTGCAGGGTAACCTTCTCGCGTTTCGGATCCAGATAGGACAGCCCTTGGGTATGCCCGATCATCGTAAAATACCGGAAGCCCATCGGATCGTCGCCACCTCCCATAAACGAGTTATTCTCTCCATACCCGTATACCCGTTCCTCACTCTGTCCATCCGTCGGGAACCTTTTGGCCAGCTCCAACACCTCGGCCCAGCTCATCCCATCCTTGGGGAGAGGCACGCCATGCTTTTCGAACAAACCTTTATTGTAGAACAGAGCGCTGCTGTAGAAGGACGGGCTGAGTCCGTACAGCTTGCCTCCCCCCTGCGCGCGAAGCGTCTCGGTTACGGCGGGCAGCATATTCTCGATGTCGAACTTGTCCGCTTGAATGACGTCATCCAAGGGGAGCAGCTTCCCTTCTCCCGCCCACTTGACGAAGGCATTCGGTGATTCGAAATACAGCACATCCGGCTTTTCCGCCTCGACCAGCTCCTCGAACGCCTTCACCGGATCTTTATCCCGCCCGTATATGCTCTGCGTGGAGACGACCTCGATATCCACATTCGGATATTTGGCCATGAACAGCGCCCCATACTGCTGGAACAAGCTGCTTTTTTCATAATACATGACCTTGATCACCGCTTTTTCGTCTTTGCCGAGCGGCTTCAGTGCCCCTGCTCCTTCTTTCCCCTGCCCCAGCGTGCATCCGGACAGCATCAGCATGCCGGCCAGAGCTCCACAGAAGACTGCTTTGCTCCCTCTCACAAACGATCACCCATTCTATCCTTATTTTACATATTATGTAATACTAAACGATAGAGCAGGCTGGAATGTTCCAGGCAAATGGAAAAAACTCCGACTCGCCCACTTGAGCGAATCGGAGTCTTTCGATGGGATCAACTGATCTAGAAAAAGTCCGCCAGATAGGTTGTCCGTGCAGGAACGAGCCGCTCCAGCATCCCCAGTCCCTGCAGCGTACCCTGCAGCCGCCCGATATCCTGGAGGAACGACGGACGCTGATATCCGGTGAGCAGTGCGGTCAAGGTTTGGATGCTGCAGGATACGCTCGGCAGATCGCTCACCTGAAGCGGTTCTGCGGCTACACGGGCTGTGCCGGATTCATCCACGGTGACCGTGAATACCCCGTTGTTCCAATCGGCATGCTCATCCTGAATCTCCAGCAGGAAGGCCGCTTCCGCCCCGGAGACGAACGGGTATTTCTCGATAAAGGACTTCACATCCACAATTCTCGCCATGAAATAAGGGATGGTTTCCTGCTTGATCCGCGGATCGTCCAGCAGGAACGGCAGCCGGTCATCATTCGGCACCCGGATCACCAGCTTGTCGATCATGGAATCATGGTCCGCCAGGAACCTCCACAAGGCCAGGCGGGCCTCCCGTTTCAGGTGCACAAGCTCATGTACCGTACAGACACGGTCCTTCACCTGGTAATGCACGTACCCCGCCGCCTCGCCGTCCGCCCCGTAGTACACGGCGGTCGTTCCTTTTTTGCGCTCCAGAATCCGGTTCTTCCACCAGGATTCCGTTCTCTTCAGCATCCCGTTATAACACTGGGCATAGGTCTCGTACAGGCTGTCGAGCAGAGCGATGTCGGGCTCTCCCCGTACGACTCTCCCCCCCTGCGGCTCAAACCTGGGCAGCTGCCCCACGGCGATCTCATACTGTTTGTACTCCGCATAAGTTTCCCAGCCGTAGCGGCGGTAGAAGGCGAATTGGAACGGGTGCAGGAAGGATACCGTCTGCCCCTGCTCCCTCATGACGGAGAGCGCGTTGCACAGCAGCTTGGACACAAGGCCGCCCCTGCGGTATTCCGGCCAGGTCGCCACACCGGCAATGCCGCCCATGGCATACACCTTGCCCTGAATCCAGGTTTCCAGGTTCAGCACCGTCATCCGCGCCGCCAGCTTATCTTCCACGTAAGCGCCCCACTGCTCTTCCGGCACCATCTGGGCCAGGCGCTCCTCGCGCTCCTCCGGTGTCAACGGATATTGAAAAGCGAACGACGAGAGATCCAGACTCTCGTTCCAATCTTCTCTTCCCATGCGTCGTATGTTTATGTTCCCGCTCATGGTTATCATCCTTTCCCAAGGGTAGTGAGCCGGAGCTCCCGCAGCGGGGAAACTCCGGCGCTTCCTGCGGCTTCGGCAGCCGCCTAGCTCTTGAGCCCGGCCATCATCACCATCGCGCCCCGGGGCTGCTCCCCGTGCGCGTCCGGCTCCAGTGTAATGGCAACCATGTCATAATCCTGCGGCTGGAAGGTGTAGGAGATGGAGCCCTTGCCGTCATGCGGATAGAACGTGCCGGCATTGACCTTCTGCTCCCCTTTGATCAGCCAGACCTGGAAGGCCTGCTCCTTCTGCACCGCCGGCAGGTTCTCCGCCGTCACGATGAGATGGGTGCCCTTATCGTCGATGACGATCGAGGCGAGACCCTTGGACACCAGCTGCTCCGCCGCCGGCTGGAGCTGCACCATCTTCTCCATCTTTGCCGCCTCCGGCGTCAGGGCATCCAATACGTAGAGCTCGACCCCTTCGCAGCATGCTTCTTCCTGGTGGTTAGTCATGGCCGATCTCCCTCCTTCCTATATGCGACAGCCGCTGCTGAAGCTGCTTCAGCGCCAGCCGGACCCGGCTTTTGACCGTGCCCAGCGGGATCGCGTAGCGTTCCGACACTTCCTGCTGCGTGTAGCCTTGGTAATAGATCCACTCCAGCACCTGCTTCTGGTCCTGGTTCAGCACCTGCAGCGCGGCCTGGATTTCCTCCCCGACCCACCGGCTCTCCACTTCGCCTTCGGTATCGGCACGGTCATCCGCCACGAAAGCGAGCGCCTCCGGCTCCGCCGGCTGCTGCGGGCTTCGCCGCCGTTTTTTGCGCAGGGCATCGATGGTAATATTGCGGGTCAGCGTGAACATCCACGTCGTCAGCTTCCCTTGGCCGCTGTCATATCTCGCTGCCGCATTCCAGATGCGCAGGAACAGCTCCTGCACGACCTCCTCGGCCATCATCGGATCCTGAACCATCCGGTAGGCAAACGCGTATACAGCCTTCTCATATCGGTCATACAGCATCGTCAGCGCTTCTTCATCCCTGGCCGTTATGCGCTCGATCAGCTCCTGATCGGTTAAAGTTCCGTACATGAAGGCCCCCCTTTCTCCCTGCTCCCCCTGCTATGTAAATCGCACAATCCTCCGCTTCGGATGACGTGCCCCCCAATTGATTTGGCAAAGTGTGATCCAAATTCCCATCCCCCTCGTTACACTCACTGAGAAGCACAACAATGGGAGCTGGCCAGCTTACCTATTCATCCTAACCATAACGATAAGCCTATCATAAACTTCCAAGGAGTGTTGATCCCATGAAAACCTTGTCCGCAAAAGTGCTTCCGCTCGCCCTGAGCCTTGCCCTGACGCTTCCGGTTGCTGCGGCTTCCCTTCCATATATAACGAATGTCGCCAGCGCCCATACGCTGAGCGTGAACAGCCCGGCTTCCGACCTGCGGGCCACTGTGGATCGTCTGCTTGGTGAACATGCCCTGCTTGCGATCCTCGCCATGCAAAAAGGAATCGACGGCGCCGCCGACTTCAACGATGCTGCCGCCGCCCTCGACAAGAACAGCGACGAGCTCTCCGATGCGATCGGCTCCGTGTACGGCAAGGAGGCGGGCGATCAGTTCCGCGTCCTCTGGAAAAAGCACATTCCGTTCTTCGTCGACTATGTCAAAGCCACCGCGGCGAACGACGAAGCGGGCCGCAAAACCGCGGTCGATGAGCTTGTGGAGTACGCCGGCGAGTTCGGCGCTTTCCTCGAGTCGGCTAACCCGAACTTCAAGCAGGCCGACATCGTCGCATCGCTCAAGGGCCACGTCAGCACGCTGATCACTGCCTTTGACAAATACAATGCCAAAGATTACACCGCCGCCTACGCTTCCGTGCGTGAAGCTTACGGCCACATGTTCATGACCGGGGATTACCTGGCCTCGGGCATCGCCAAGCAGTATCCTGACCAGTTCAACTGGAGCGGAACTTCGCAGAAAGCTTCCGACCTGCGTATCGCCGTAGACCGCCTCCTGGCCGAACACGGCTTCCTGGCCGCACTCACCATGCAGAAGGGCCTGGACGGCGCTCCGGACTTTGCGGCAGCCGCTGCGGCGCTTGATCAGAACAGCGACGAGCTGTCGGACGCGATCGGTTCCGTGTACGGCAAAGAAGCCGGCGATCAGTTCCGGGTCCTCTGGAAGAAGCATATCGGCTTCTTCGTAGACTATGTGACAGCGGCAGCCAAGATGGACGAAGCGGGACGCAAAGAAGCTATCGACGAGCTGACCGAATATGCCGGTGAATTCGCCGCTTTCCTCGCGGGAGCCAACCCGAACCTGAGCAAGGATTCCCTTGCCAAAGAGCTTGATAATCATGTAGGACACCTGCAAAAAGCATTCGATTCCTACGCGGCCAAAGACTACGCGAGCGCTTACAGCAGCCTGCGCACCGCTTACTCCCACATGTACATGACGGGCGATTCCTTATCTGGTGCCATTGTAACCCAGTTCAATGAGAAATTCCATGACGCCGGGATGGCGGCCTCCCCGAAGGTATGGATGAAGATCGGCGGCAGCGAGCTCATGATTGACGACAAGACCGTGGTGATGGATACCGCTCCGTACATGTCCGGCACCCACACCTATATCCCCCTGCGCTACCTCGCTGAGGCCATCGGCGCCGAAGTGAAGTGGGAGGAAGCTGCCCGCACGATCCGGGTGATGACGGGCGGCAATACGGCCACCTTCTGGATTGACAAGGATTACATGGAGCTGAACGGCGAGCCCCAAGCGATCGGCTCCCCGGTCATGATGAAAGACGGCCGGACCCAGGTGCCTCTGCGTTTCATCACGGAACTCCTCGGCTGGGATGTGAAGTGGAATGAGAGTGATTGGTCCATCACGCTGACCAAGGCGATGTCCATGACCTCCTCCCCGGCGCACAGCCATTAAGCGCTGCAGCCCATTAGATAGCTTTACTCGAAGAGCGGGCCTCCGCTCTTTTTCCTATTGTTTCCCTGCGGGCCTATCCCGCCCTTTACCTGTGGGGTTACTTGTGACTTCCCGCTTTTCCCCATGGGTTCCTTGCATCTCTCCTAAGCCATTGCCCCTCTGCCATAGGGACAGGACTTACGGATGCCCCATCCAGGCCTCAAGGCCCTAATCGTTCCTTGACGCCGTTATAACTGCCCGATCCCCTGTCCAACCTTTTCTTGCTTTTCCAATAGGCCGATCCCCCGGCTGATTTTATCCCGCTCCTGCTTTCTTCGGTCCGTGACTCCGGCACGATCTTTGCCTTCGGACCGCTCGCGTTTGGTAGAACTTACATGTCCCTCAAGCGCAATATCCCAAGATAATGATTCCAGATGCTCTAAAATATCGGTGATCCCCAGCCGACGAGTGTGCCGAACAGCCTACAGCCCCCTCGTTTTCCAGCATTTTTATGACAGCTTTTCCCGATGCGTTTGTCGTTTTCTCTGTGCTATGATCAATTCATAATAACAAGCAATCCTCTTACATAACCGGAGGAATCTATCGACAACGGAGGAGTCCTGCATCATGAAAAAACAGCTGCTCGCCATCGTACTCGGCGCCGCCGTGGCTTTCTCATCGATCCCTTATCAAGCCCTTGCTTTCTCTTATGAAGTATCCAAAGTCAAAGTCGTCTCCAGCGTCAGCTTCCGCACCCAGCCTTCCACCTCCGGTGAGCGCATCCGCTATCTGAAAGCCGGCGAGCTGCTGGACCTCGTCAGCGTCTACAACAGCTACTGGCTGCAGGTCAAGGATGCGTCCGGGCAAGTAGGCTACGTATCCTCTTCCTCCACGTACGTGCGGATGACTACGGTGCAGGTCGACACGGAGCCGAACGGCGAGATCACCGCTTCCGTTTCCTTCCGGACAGGCCCTTCCACGAACGACGCCCGGATCCGCTATTTCCAGGAAGGCGAGAAGGTCCTCGTCCTTGAACGAACCAATGATTACTGGTACAAAGTACAGGATGCGAGCGGGGTCGAAGGCTACGTCAGCTCTTCTTCACAGTACATTACGACGACCTTCGCCGGAGCGGCCGAAGAGGTAATCGAAGCCGAGCCGGTTGAAGCTTTGTTCCAATCGGAGCCGAATGCAACCGCCCTGGCTTCCGTATCGTTCCGCAGCGGACCTTCCACCGACTCTTCGCGGATCCGCTATCTGGCCAAAGGCGAGAAGCTGCTCGTCCTGAACAAAGTGAACAGCTACTGGTACAACGTTCAGGACCAGTATGGAGTCATCGGCTATGTGAGCACGAGCTCCCAGTATATCAGCACGACATTCGTTGAACCGTACAAGCTCCTCAGCCCTTCGGTGGCGGCACAGCAAGTGATCGATGCCGGCATGAAATATATCGGCGTGCCGTACGAGTTCGGCTCGAGCCGCTACGACCTGTCGACGTTCGACTGCTCCGATTTTGTCCGTCAGAGCTTCCTCGACGGAACGGGCCAGCTGCTGCCGGGCGATTCCCGCAGCCAGGGAGCATATGTGAAATCGATCGGCAAAACCTCGGGCGAATGGAGACAGCTGAAGGCCGGCGATCTCATGTTCTTCATGTCCTACAAAGGCTCGAGCGCATCGAGCTATGAAGGTATCGACAAGTCCACCGAGACGATCACCCACGTCGGTATCTACCTCGGAGACGGCCGTGTGCTGCACACGTACTCGGTTGAATCCGGCGGAGTCCGTATCGATACGGTCGCGGGCTCCCAGTGGGAGAAGCGCTTCCTCTTCGGCGGCTCCACTTACTAAGCGCCCATACGGGAATCCCGATTCATGCCTGCACCTGTTTCCTCCGGGAATACAGGTGTTTTTTCTTGCCTGAAACCGGGCTGACGTCCAATCAGCAGGAGCAAGGGAGACATATGTTATATCAAGTCTTCTGAAAGGGGGATGTCACATGAGCGCTGTTGGCGGATACTACACTACGACGGGCGTTATTCTGGTTCTCTTTATCCTGCTCGTAATCGTTTCCCGTGCACTGGTAATCTAATTGCATAGGCTGATCCTGCCGCGGCGGCTTTCGGAGCTGCGCGGCAGGGACCATGCCGCACTCAAAAACCCCCGGAACGCGTAAGCGTCCCCGGGGGTTTTTGGCATGCTGCGGCAGAGAACCCGTCAACCGGTTCCCCTGCCGATATGAAGAATCCGCACCTGGGTCCCCTTTTCCGTGCCGCGTCCGCCGGCCGGAAGATGGATCAGGCAGTCGGCATCCTTGATGGACACCATAATACTGGACTTGTCATGTCCTGCGGGAACCGCCTGCAGCAGGCCGTCCTCCACATAGGTTGTTCCCCGGACATAGCGGGGGTAGGCCGAGCCTTTGCCGTAGGTGCACCCCAGCTGCGCTGTGCTCTCGGCAGGCAGCGGCGAGGCGGCTCCCATGACTGCCCTCAGGTACGGCCTTACGAGCAGTTCGAAGCCTACATAGCAGGCTCCGGGATTCCCGGACAGTGCAAACAGCGGCTTGCCCCGCCATCTGCCGGCGGAAGTGGGACTGCCGGGCCGCATGGCGATTTTGTTAAACCACAGCTCCCCGTCCCACCGCTCGAAGAGCTCTACAAGCACATCCTTGTCCCCTACGGAGACCCCGCCGGTCGTCACCACCACATCCGCCCATTCTATGGCCTTCAGCAGCTCCGCTTCCACCTGAGCGGCGTCATCCGGCAGGATGGACATGGATGCGGGCCGTGCCTCCGGCTTCCTGTACCTGGCAGGCCAGCATGTACGAATTGCTGCATCGGATTCGTCCGGGCTCCAGCTCCGCTTCCACAGGAAGCAGCTCCGAGCCGGTCGAGAATACCGCCACGTTCGGTCTGCGGAACACCGGCACCCGGCTCCAGCCGAAGGTAGCCAGGATGGCGGCCTCTCCGGGCCCGATGACGCGTCCCGTTTCGAGCAGCGGCTCTCCGGGAGCGGTTTCCTCCCCGATCTCGGTAATATTCTCGCCGCGTTTCATTGCCCGGTGCAGGGCTACCGTACCGCATGCCCGCGCCCCTTCCATGGCGTCGGTCATCTCGAGCATGATGACCGTGTCCGCCCCCTCGGGCACGACCGCGCCGGTCATGATCCGGGCCGCCTGGCCGGCTTCCACCCGCTGCTGCGGCACGGCTCCCGCGGGAATGGTCTCAGTGACCTGCAGCCGAAGGGGACGGTCTCCCGCGGCCCCCGCCGTGTCCTCTGCTCTTACGGCATAGCCGTCCACGCCGGAACGGCGGAAGTGGGGCACCGGGGAAGCCGCTGCGACCGGGCAGGCCAGCCGCCGTCCGTACGCTTCGGTGAGCTCCGCTTCCTCTGTTTCCAACACCCTCGCCTGCTCTATGATCATCGCCTGGGCAGCCTCCAGCGTGACCGCCCGGCGTCCGAATCGAAGTCCGTTCACCGCTGCTTATCCCCCGATCTGTGACATCCGCCGTATGGTAGGCGTATGGCTCTGCGACTGCTTCAGAAGCGCCTGGGCCATCTCATGGCTTTCCGGCTTGACGTCCAGCGCACGGAAGAACATGGCGGCCAGCGCCTCATCATCTCCGATATACCGGCGCACGTTGAACTCGTCGGACCAGTACAGGCACGGTTTGATGTTGCCGTCCGCCGTCAGCCGAAGCCGGTTGCACGTTTGGCAGAAGTGATCGCTCACCGGATGGATCAGCCCGAACGTTCCCGCAGCACCGGCGATCCGGTAATTCTGGGACGGTCCGTTGCCGGAGATCGGCTTCTCGAGGGCATCGACCTTCCAGCCGCGCTCCGCGCACCTCTCCAGAACGGTCGTCAGCGGCAGGTACCGGGCCCGCCAGCCTTCGTCCTCGTGTCCGATCGGCATATATTCAATGAAACGGACGTGAATATTCCGCTCCAGGGTCATGGCGAGGAAATCCCCGATCTCATCGTCATTCATGCCCTTCATCAGCACGACATTCAGCTTAACCGGATCGAGCCCGACCCGGTAAGCGGCTTCCAGTCCCTGCAGCACGCGTTTCAGGTCTCCCCCGCGGGTGATCAGGGAGAAGCGGTCCGGCCGCAGCGAATCCAGCGACACGTTGATCCGGGTCAGTCCGGCCTCCCGCAGCTTCTCCGCACGGGAAGCAAAATAGATACCGTTGGTTGTCAGCGCTATGTCTTCGATGCCGGGGATGGCTGACAGCATACCGACAAGGACCTCCAGGTTCTTGCGCACAAGCGGTTCTCCTCCGGTCAGACGGATCTTTCTCACCCCGTAACCGGCGAGCACCCGGACAACGGATGCAATTTCGTCGAAGGTCAACAGCTTCTCATCCGGTTCGAACTCCATTCCTTCTTCCGGCATGCAGTACACGCAGCGAAGATTGCACCGGTCCGTGACCGAGATCCGAAGATAATCATGCACACGGCCGAAGCGGTCCACGAGCAGTTGTGTCATTCCCCTCACCTCCTGTATGTGAACGCTGTGTTTATGCGTTGGTTTTCCTCTTATTATGTCACAAAAAGTGACCGATTCCTAGTATCGAGGGCACTTTATGTTATGATTCCTGACAAATATCTCACTAAAATGACGAACGTTCCCGAAGCAGCTCCTGGTATTCATCCGGCGTATTGATATTTCGTACAAAATCCGTACGGATGCCCAGCCTGTTCCATACTACCTCATCTACCGGCTCCCAGGATGTGAGATGGAGCACACCCATCATCCGATAATCGCTCTCCTCGAGCATACGTTCTGCCAAAGGGAGGATTTTCTTCCGGTATACGCCGTGGAGGGGATGGATCCGGCCGGCAATGCAGGGAACTGCCGCCGCGGCATCCGTGTGAAGGCAGACGGCCGCCAGCTCGGCGGCCGCCTGGGAGGAGACGAACGGCATATCGCAGCCTACGACCCACAGCAGGTCGGAAGAAGACGCATGCAGAGCAGACTGAAGCCCGCCGAGAGGGCCTCTGGCAGGTACAAGATCCGGTACGACCCGGACGGCGATCCCTTCCTCCCTCAGAGCTGCCAGCTCCTCAGCATACAATGAGGCATTCTGGGTCAGGAGCAGAATGTCGCTGCAGACTCCCGACATTTCCTTCACCTGCCGCTGCAGGAAGGTCTCCCCTTCCACAGCGAGCAGTGCCTTGCTCCGGCCTCCCATCCTCCGGTTCTGTCCCCCGGCCAGAATGGCGCCGGTCAGCGGTGCCGCCGCGTTTGCCTGCCCTGTCTGCACGTCTGTTTCCACTCCCCTATTCCTCCCTTCTGCTTCTCAAGCATATCGCCCTGCATGCATGGCCCTCCGGCTTCCTGAAACCGGTCCAGACCGTCACTTCCTTACGAAATTCATCATGCTTTAGTACCTGTGACTACCTTATCTTTGCTGCCATACCTCTGTCTTTCACTATTGCATTAGGACTTGCGTTCTAACACTCGTGGTTCACCACATGTCTTCTCACCTGTGCTTGTGTTCACTTGTGCTTCACACTTATGCCTCACACCTGCGCTTCACACTTAGCCCCAAGCCACCTGCATACTTTCCCTCCAGGCTGCCGGATTCCCAATCCCAAGTCAGCCCTGCTCCTCCTGCGCGGCCTCCAGCCGCTTCTCGAAGCTCTCGCGCCAGCTGTCCGACAGCGCTTCGACCTCCAGCAGACGGCGGATGCCCTCATAATCCCGCTTATCCCGATACTGCAGCCGGTTCGCCTCGGCGACCGATATTCCGAGCGGATGCCGCTCGAGAAGCTGAACCGCCTGCCCCGCTTCCACCGTACCTTCCTCAATCACGCGAAAATAATATCCCGTATACCCGGTGTCCTGCACCTGCAGGGCGAGATCCTTCACTTCATGCTTGGCCGCCAGCTTGTAGCAGGGCTGCCGGGGCTGCGTCACCTGGACCTTGGCCGATCCGACAGCAAAAATATCCCCGATATGAACCTGATCCTCCGTCCACCCGGTAACCGTAAAATTCTCTCCGAACGCGCCCGTAAGGCAGCTCTTTGCCAAGCTGATCGCGCCAATAACGGATAATGGTCGGCGGCATAGACGCAGATCGCCTTATCCGGTCCTCCGTGATGGACCCGGTCTCCCTGGCCATCGCCTTCCAGCTGCTCCCGTCCAAGCCGCAGCGGTCCGTTAACCGCCTCTTTATAAATGCCGGTTTCCACCGATTGAGCCCCATACGTGACGACAGCCGGCATCGCAATATTCAATGAAACAAGCTGCATAGGTACAATAACTCCTTCCGCGATTTCCAGTTTTCTCTACTATAGAGCAAAGGAGCGGTGCTGTCTACGACAGCCCGCCCCCCTTGACCCACGCATTTTGTTCATAGCCCCGCAGCTCCCAATACCCGATATGCTCCTTCTCCACCAGCTCGATGGCCTGCAGCCACTTCACCGATTTATAGGCATACATCTGCGGTACGACGAGGCGGACCGGCCCGCCCAGCTGCTGGGGAATCGGCTTGCCGTCCATGAGAACGGCGACCATGACATCGTCCATCCGGGCCTGCTCCAGGGACAGGCCGCTGGTGTAGACGCCGTCTCCCGAGTACAGCTTCACGAACTTCGCCCGGTCCTTGACCCCCGCGAGATCCAGAAGCTCCCGGAGGGGGATGCCTTCCCAGGTTACCTTGTACACCGACCATCCCGTAATGCAGTGAAAGTCACTCACCTGCACCGTCCGCTTGAGCCCGGTGAAGGCGCTCCAATCCCAGAGCTGCTCCTTGTCGACCAGCCCCGTCAGGGCGAACTTCCAATCCTCACTCGTAAAAGAGGGGATTCCCGTCACCGTATACACGCGGAAGTTCCCTTGGCTTCCTCCGCCGGCAGGAGGGCTGGACGCCGGAAGCGGCACCGGCTCCGGCAGCATCCGGTTGCCGTCCGACTCCGCCAGACGTTCGAGCGCCGTCCCTCCGGTGTCCGCAGACTGCTTCACCCACCGGTAAAAGGCCGGCCCGACGCCCAGCACCAGCAGCAGGCCTGCGCCCAGCCGCAGAAACGCCGCCCGCGAGATCGGAGCCTCCTGCAGCTGCCGCAGCAGGCGCTGTCCACCACTCTCCGAAGCGGCGTGCAGCCCGCCTTCGCCTACAGCCCCCGCCTCTGCCTGCGGCTCCTGCACCTGCTGCGGCCTTCCCTTCGCCGCCTTCACCCAGCGGCTGCGCGAGATCGAATGGTAGACGGCATAGGGCACGCCTACCCAAGTGAAGGCATCGTGCAGCAGCAGCGCTGCATTGCCCCATGCCGGGTCCAGGCGGCGGAGCTGCCACAGCAGCACGCCGGTGAAGCTCCAGCCGGCGAGCAGGAACAGCACGCCGCCAAGGTTCCAGCGCTGTGCGGGCCGCTGTGCCAGCTGACGCCAGTGCTTGCGCAGGAGGGGCAGATACAGCACCATCACGACGATGGACAAGAAGCCCAACCAGACATGGGCATCTTTGAGCCAGATTCTTCCCTGCCCCAGCTCCCGCACCGGCTCGACGAAGAGCAGGATACCGCTTACGGCCAGCACCGTCACGAGCCAGGCATTCCACCGGTGGAGCTGGACCAGCCTTTTGCCGTAGGGCACGCTGCCCAGCCATGCTTTCCATGGTTTCACGGATCGCTCCGCCTCCTCCTTGATCACGATGTTCGTCAATGTTCCTGTTACCAATGTATACGGCGGATTCCACCGGAGAGATCACTTGACGCACGCAAAAGATGCTGCACATCGTCCCCAGCCCCCATAAAAGACACCAAGAGCCTGAACCCCGCGGCTCAAGCTCTTGAAATCCTCTCCTTTTACCTCTGCAGGTAGTCCATAATCAGCCCGGCGGTCTCCTCGATCGCCCGGTCCGTCACGTTCACCACCAGGCAACCGACCTGCTTCATCAAGCCTTCGGCATACTGCAGCTCCTCCTGGATCCGGTCGAGCTCCGCATACTTAGAGCCGAACGGCAGCCCGACCGCCTTCAGGCGCTCGGTGCGGATCTTGTACAATTTCTCCGCATCCATCGTCAGTCCCACGATCCGCGAGCTGGGCAGCAGGAAGAGCTCCCTCGGCAGCTTCACCTCAGGAACCAGCGGCAGATTCGAGACCTTAATCCCCTTGTGCGCCAAAAAAATACTCAGCGGCGTTTTCGAAGTCCGCGACACCCCGATCAGCACCAGCTGCGCCTTCAGCAGGGCTCCCGTATCCCGGCCGTCATCGCACTTCACGGCGAACTCCACCGCCTCCACGCGGCGGAAGTAGTCTTCGTCGAGCTGGTGGAGCAGGCCCGGCTTGCGTTTCGGCGCGTCCCCCCACGTATCGATGAAGGCCTCCATCATCGGCCCCATCACATCGACCGCCCGTACGCCAAGCCGGATTGCCTCTTCCTTCATCATCTCGCGCAGCTCCGGCTGAACGAGCGTATAAGCTACGAAACCGCCGCGGCTGGCCGCTTCTTCCATGATAGCCCGGATTTCATCCTCCGTCTTGATGTGGGAGATCCGTTTGGTCCGGACCTGGTGCGCGTCGAATTGGCGCATCGTCGCCCTGACGACCGCCTCGGCCGTTTCCCCCAGGGCATCCGAACAGATCGTGATCTCATACAGCTGCTCATCCTTCATCCGGTTTCTTCTCCTTTACTTATCCCTAACGGTCCGCTACGAGGTCGAGCAGGATCTGCGTCATGATGGTCTTCGTCATCCGGCCGACAACGTCCCATCTCGTTCTTCCATTGACCGGATCGGCTTTCGACGGCACGACAACCGGCAGCGAGTCCACCTGGTGGTGAATCATTTTGCGTGCCGCATCGATTACCGAGTCATCCGGAGATACATGGACGACGTTCGCTCCCCGCGTCATGGCCATGGATACCGGCATGGTCGAAGCTCCCGGATTGCCCAGCGTAACCTTCAGCAGGTCTTTGCGGGAGATGACCCCCGACAGGCACCCGTCCTCATCCACGACAATCAGGCTCCCCACATTCTCCAGAAAAAGCGAGACCACCGCGTCGTTCACCGAAGCGGTTTCGCGTACGATCACAGGCATCGCCTGCACTTCACTCACCTTGAGGCCGAGCAGCTTGCGCCCCGCCTGCGATCCGGCCGATACGGCCGAGCCTGGTGTATATCCGACCTTGGGCTTCGCATCCACCAGCCCCAGCATGACAAGCAGAGCCAGGTCCGAGCGCAGGGTCGGACGGCTTAATCCGAGCATTTCGGCTATTCCTTCGCCGGTAATCGGCGCATGTTTTTTCACAAGCTCCACAATTTGCAATTGGCGCGCAGTCAGTTCGATGACCGGTCCCTCCTTACAATCTTCAGCGGCATCGGCGGTCCTTTGCGGCTTCCTGTAACAATTGTACCAAAAAGCGCTACCTTCTGATAGAACATCCTGCTTTCCGCCTCATATATCTCATTATGTGTGACTTAATATAAAATTAATAATTATTTATTGCGCATTATAACTTTATTTATTATACTCTATTTAAACATAAAAGACCATATATTGGCCGAAAGGTGGAGTTCGGAATGGAGAGAGAACTGGCACTGGAGTTCGTACGCATTACGGAATTGGCCGCATTATCGGCAGCCGGATGGATGGGACGAGGGGATAAGATCGGCGCGGACGGCGCGGCTACGGCCGCTATGCGGGCTATGTTCGATACGGTTTCGATCCGGGGGACCGTCGTCATCGGGGAAGGCGAGATGGACGAGGCCCCCATGCTCTATATAGGTGAACAGGTCGGCAACGGAACAGGGCCTGAAGTTGATGTAGCCGTGGATCCCCTCGAAGGAACCGAGCTCGTTGCCAAGGGACTGAACAATGCCCTCGCCGTTCTAGCCATTGCCGGCAAAGGCAACCTGCTCCACGCGCCGGATATGTATATGGATAAGCTCGCGGTGGGACCTGAACTCGCAGGCCGTCTCAGCCTGGAAGATCCGCTGGAGACGACGCTGACCAAAGCCGCTGAGCTGCTCGGCAAACCGCTCAGCAACCTGACCGTCATGATCCTCGACCGCGACCGGCACCGTCAGCAGATCGAGATTCTGCGCCGCGTCGGCGTTCGGATCAAGCTGCTCAGCGATGGCGATGTAGCGGGCGCTATGGCGCCGGCGATGGCCGATTCGGGCATCGACCTGTATGTGGGCTCCGGCGGTGCTCCCGAAGGCGTGATTGCGGCCGCGGCGCTGCGCTGCCTTGGCGGCGAGCTGCAGGGCAGGCTGCGCCCGTCCTCCCAAGAGGAGGAGAACCGCTGCATTGCCATGGGGCTGACCGATCCGCACCGCATCCTCACCATGGAGGATATGGTGGGTACGGAAGACGTCATCTTTGCGGCAACCGGCATCACCCCCGGGGAGATCCTCAGCGGAGTCCGTTACCTGCCCGGCAACCGGGCCGAGACCCACTCAATCGTGATGCGGGCCAAAACGCGGACCATCCGCTTTATCCAGTCTAATCACTATCTGCCGAACAAACCCATCTTTGGCCAGGTGCAGAGCGAAGCCGCTGCCTCGCGGGCTTAACTCCCTCCCTGCCGTTACGCATTTGGTTTAGTCACCTCGACAAGGCGCCTTTTGAAAAGGCGCCTTTGTTTTTTTCTGTCTGCCGGAGGCCACAGGGCAGCTCCAGGCTGCAGCTCCAGCAGACTGTTCGCCCCTTAACTCTCCCGCCCCTTGCCTGCCTGTTCTCCCCTTAGCTCTCTCCAGAACCTCGCTACCTGTTCGCCCCTTACGTTCTCCACGAACCTCGCTACCTGCTCTCCCCAGCTCTCCTGACCCTCGCTGCCTGTTCTCCCCTTAACTCTCCTGCCCCTCGCTGCCTGTTCTCCCCTTAACTCTCCCGACCTTCGCTGCCCGTTCGTCCCTTATCGCTCCGGACCTCGCTGCCTGTTCTCCCCCAGCCCACTGCCTTTATCAGTGCCGCCCCAGGCTGCTGCTCTCACGTTTAATCCCGGTCCCCCTCTGCAAATGATCTATCCAAACCTGGCCGTTTCCCCCGCCACTGCTTTCGAGTGCTGCACCGCCTCATGATTGCCGGCAGCTGCAATTACCCACCTTGCGGTTTGCTGCTCCTGCCTTCCTGCAGTACAATAGCCTTGCACAGATTTGACTCCAAAAAAGGAAAGCAGGCGGCCCCCATGAGCATTTTATTTTATACCGCAGTCGGTCTTCTCTCTGCCACGTTCGGCAGCTTGGTGGGGCTTGGCGGCGGTATTATTATTGTCCCGGCCCTGGTGTACCTGGGGCCTTATTTTGTCGGTGAATCCATTTCCGTGGCCACGGCTGTAGGGACGTCCCTGGCCGTACTCATCTTCACCGCTCTCTCTTCTACGCTGACCTTTGTTAAACAGAAGCGAGTCGATTTCAAAAGCGGCTGGCTCTACTTTCTGACCTGCGGCCCGGGGGCGATGCTCGGCTCCTATGTCACGCAGTTCGTAGACGCCTCATCCTTCCAGCTCAGCTTCGGCATCTTCATGCTTCTCATGGCCATTCTGCTGATTCTGAGAGATGCCATGAAGCCAATCAATATCCAATGGTCTATTAAACGTACCTATACGGACGGACAAGGCCAAACCTTCCAGTACGGCTACAGTGTCCTGCCTGCCCTCTGTATCGGACTTGCCGTCGGGTTCATTTCGGGGCTGTTCGGCATCGGCGGCGGATCACTGTTCGTACCGGCTATGGTGCTGCTCTTCCGTTATCCGCCCCATGTGGCCACAGCGACATCCATGTTTGTCATCCTGCTTTCCTCGATCCTCGGCAGTTTAACTCATCTGGGACTCGGCGAGGTCAATCTGTGGATGGTTGCCGGTCTGGCCCCGACCGCCATTGTGGGCGGCTGGCTGGGTGCGCTCATCGCAAGCCGTCTCAGCTCACGTAAGCTGATGTGGGTGCTACGGATAACGTTCATCCTCGTCGCCATCAAAATGATCTGGGAGGGACTCACCTCCCCCTAGGCAACCCCTTTGGGACATGGCAGCTTGCAAGGTCATCCGGTTCAGCATAATCCCCCCTGGTCCAAACCAAACTAAGGCAGAGGAATATTACTGCAGTCAAAGGGAGGAGGGAACATCATGAACCGGACGCTGCCGGCCATAACCGCTGCATTCCTGTTAGGCGGATCGCTGCTTCTCAGCTCCTGCGCCCCAGCCGCTCCTAAATCAGCCGCTCCCCTTACGGAGTCCCCTGCAGCGGAGCCTCCAAGAGATGAGGAATTCATGCCCAAGAGCGCGAATGCCGGAAATGCCCCTACCGTCATCCTTCCTCCGGCTGCATTGAATCCCTCGCCAACTATAACTCCAACTCTGCCTACACCCGTACCTCAGTCGTTATCTGCACCTGCACCGGTCATTCCTCCTGCGGCACCCATCCCGCGTACCAAGGCGAAGCCCAAGAGTCAACCCACCGCCCCAACAAAGCCGGCCAAAGAAACGGTATCCGTTCGTCAGCAGCTAACGTTGTCCCAGCTCACCCGCAAGTACCCGAACCTGCTTGTGCGCAGAGGACCGACCTCCTCCAAAAAGGCTGCACTCACCTTCGACGATGCTCCTGATGACCGCTACACGGAGCAGGTCCTGGACACCCTTGCCGCCTCTGGGGTTAAGGCTACCTTTTTCGTGCTGGGCTCTCAGGCTTCCAAATATCCTGATGTGGTCAGACGTATGGCAAGAGAGGGTCATGTTATCGGCAGCCATTCGTATCAGCATGCTCTCTTTCCCAAGCTGACTGATGAACGTTTCCATTCTCAGATTGAAGATACGGAGCAGACGCTGCTGAAACTGGTAGGCTACAAACCGAGGCTGCTTCGCCCTCCCTACGGTGAGATTACGGAGAGCCAGCTGCTGTGGGCAGGCGAGCGCGGCCTGAAGATCGTGAACTGGAATGTGGATTCTCTGGATTGGAAACAGCTGGGGAAGGAGCAGGTGACGGCCAACATACTTCGTGGAGTGGAAGCCGGTTCGATCATCCTGCAGCACTCCGGCGGCGGACCCGGACAAGATCTCAGCGGAACCGTTGCTGCCCTGCCCGGTGTCATTGCCTCCCTTCGCGCCCAAGGCTATCAGCTTGTGACCCTTCCGGAACTTCTGCAGGTCTCCAAGCAGCTGAAGTAGCGCCTATATAAAAAAAGAACTCCCTTAAACAAAGGAGTTCTTTCCGCTTGCTCACATTGCAGCCCGAACCTAGCTTCAGCTCGTTCTACGCCTGGACGGCCTTCAACCATGCATCTGCAATAAGCGCATGCCCGGCAGGGGAAGGATGAACTCCATCCGGTGCCCAATAATCCGGAGCTGTCTGTGCACTCGCGGCAGCAAACAGGCCGTCCAAGGGAACGTACAGCGTTTGAAACTCGCTGGCCAACCGCCGTACCACCTGGATCTTAGGGTCAAGGTCCTCTCTCCAACTCCTCCGGTCTTCAGGCACCGGAAGAACGAAGGGCTCCACCAAAATAATCTTAGCGTTCAGCTGCTCCTTGGTCTGCAGGATCAAACGGTGGTAACGCTCAGCGAACTCTTCCGTTGACGTTGGATCGTCCCGGTCATACCGCCGCCAGGTATCATTAATCCCTATGTAGATGGAAACCCATGTAGGCTTGAGATCAATACAATCCTCCTGCCACCGGTCCAGCAGATTAACCACCCGGTTTCCTCCGATTCCCCTGTTCAGGAATCGAACTTCCTTTTGCGGATACAAGTGCCCAAAGCGAGCGGCCGCCATTAAGGCGTATCCTACGCCGAGGTCATGTCCGTTCTGTCTGTTCCTTCCACAGTCCGTAATGCTGTCCCCTTGAAAAAGGACCACCGCTCCATCTTCGATCTTCGTCATGCCGACTTCTCCTCCCTATCGGTCACCAATCATATCCAATTGCGCACACTATCTGTACCTCAAAGATACTAGAAAGGGAAGGTCTTTGTATATCCGCAAAATAAACAAAAAAGCTTAGAAGACCTGAAGTCTTCTAAGCTTTTGCTTTGATGCCGGTAGAGGGACTCGAACCCACACGGTTTCCCTCACGATTTTGAGTCGCGCGCGTCTGCCAATTCCGCCATACCGGCTAGTGGCGTGCCCTAAGAGATTCGAACTCCTGACCTTTTGATTCGTAGTCAAACGCTCTATCCAGCTGAGCTAAGGGCACATGCTATAAAACAATTGGAGTGGTGCCGAAGACCAGACTTGAACTGGTACGGTGGTCACCCACCGCAGGATTTTAAGTCCTGTGCGTCTGCCGATTCCGCCACTCCGGCGAACAAAAAATGGAGGCGCCACCCAGACTCGAACTGGGGGTAAAGCTTTTGCAGAGCTCTGCCTTACCACTTGGCTATGGCGCCTCAGTACTAAAATGGAGCGGAAGACGGGAATCGAACCCGCGACCCTCGCCTTGGCAAGGCGATGCTCTACCGCTGAGCCACTTCCGCATAATAAAACTGGGGATCTAGGATTCGAACCTAGGCATGACGGAGTCAAAGTCCGTTGCCTTACCGCTTGGCTAATCCCCAATGCTTGAATTCTTTTTTAAAAGATATGGGGCGGTCGAAGGGAATTGAACCCTCGAATGCCGGATCCACAAACCGGTGCGTTAACCACTTCGCCACGACCGCCATGGCAAGAAAACAGGGGCAGCAGGAATCGAACCCACACCAAAGGTTTTGGAGACCTTTGTTCTACCTTTAAACTATGCCCCTATAAAAACTGGTGGAGGCTGATGGATTCGAACCACCGAACTCGTACGAGAACAGATTTACAGTCTGCTGCGTTTGGCCACTTCGCTAAGCCTCCATATGAAATTGCATGGTGCCGCCGAGAGGACTTGAACCCCCAACCTACTGATTACAAGTCAGTTGCTCTACCAATTGAGCTACAGCGGCGTAATGGTGGCTCGGGACGGAATCGAACCGCCGACACGAGGATTTTCAGTCCTCTGCTCTACCAACTGAGCTACCGAGCCTTCTGAAAAAACATAATAACATTATAGCTTACTCTGAACGAAAAGTAAATGGCGGAGCCGACGGGATTCGAACCCGCGGTCTCCTGCGTGACAGGCAGGCATGTTAGGCCTCTACACCACGGCTCCACACTAAGTAAATTGGTTGCGGGGGCAGGATTTGAACCTGCGGCCTTCGGGTTATGAGCCCGACGAGCTACCGGGCTGCTCCACCCCGCGTCAGTAAAAAGTCTTTATGGTGGAGGCTGACGGGATCGAACCGCCGACCCTCTGCTTGTAAGGCAGATGCTCTCCCAGCTGAGCTAAGCCTCCATGGGATAAAATGACCCGTAGGGGATTCGAACCCCTGTTACCTCCGTGAAAGGGAGGTGTCTTAACCCCTTGACCAACGGGCCAAACCAGTAATAAGTGCATTAATCTAAAAATAAATCTACGGAGAGAGAGGGATTCGAACCCTCGAGACGCTTGTGACGCCTACACGATTTCCAATCGTGCTCCTTCGGCCAGCTCGGACACCTCTCCAAGATATGGCTCCCCGAACAGGACTCGAACCTGTGACAACTCGATTAACAGTCGAGTGCTCTACCAACTGAGCTATCAGGGAATACTGAGAGCTTGGCGACGTTCTACTCTCCCAGGACCCTGCGGTCCAAGTACCATCGACGCTGGAAGGCTTAACGTTCGTGTTCGGGATGGGTACGCGTGGTTCCCTTCCGCCATCATCACCAAACGGTTGTTCAAGGCTTGCACCTTGAAAACTGGAAACGAAACAGCGCTCGGGCATATCTTTTTGCGCTCCGTTATGCTTCGCATAAAGGTCGCTTTCAAAAAGATATCTCCTCGCTTACTAGCTAAAGATCAAACATCTATATTACTGCCGCCGCTTCCCTCAGGAAGCTTGTGGATAAGCCCTCGACCGATTAGTATTCGTCAGCTCCACGCGTTGCCGCGCTTCCACCCCGAACCTATCAACCTCGTCGTCTACAAGGGGTCTTACATACTGGGAAATCTCATCTTGAGGGGGGCTTCACGCTTAGATGCTTTCAGCGCTTATCCCGTCCGTACTTGGCTATCCAGCCGTGCTCCTGGCGGAACAACTGGTACACCAGCGGTACGTCCATCCCGGTCCTCTCGTACTAAGGACAGCTCCTCTCAAATTTCCTGCGCCCGCGACAGATAGGGACCGAACTGTCTCACGACGTTCTGAACCCAGCTCGCGTACCGCTTTAATGGGCGAACAGCCCAACCCTTGGGACCTACTTCAGCCCCAGGATGCGATGAGCCGACATCGAGGTGCCAAACCTCCCCGTCGATGTGGACTCTTGGGGGAGATAAGCCTGTTATCCCCAGGGTAGCTTTTATCCGTTGAGCGATGGCCCTTCCATTCGGTACCACCGGATCACTAAGCCCGACTTTCGTCCCTGCTCGACCTGTTTGTCTCGCAGTCAAGCTCCCTTATGCCTTTGCACTCTTCGAATGATTTCCAACCATTCTGAGGGAACCTTGGGGCGCCTCCGTTACGCTTTAGGAGGCGACCGCCCCAGTCAAACTGCCCACCTGACACTGTCCCCGTACCGGATCACGGTACCAGGTTAGAACTCCGATACGATCAGGGTGGTATCCCAACGGCGCCTCCACCCAAGCTGGCGCTCAGGCTTCTCAGGCTCCCACCTATCCTGTACAGATCGTACCAAAGTCCAATATCAAGCTGCAGTAAAGCTCCATGGGGTCTTTCCGTCTTGTCGCGGGTAACCTGCATCTTCACAGGTATTAAAATTTCACCGGATCTCTCGTCGAGACAGCGCCCAAGTCGTTACGCCATTCGTGCGGGTCAGAATTTACCTGACAAGGAATTTCGCTACCTTAGGACCGTTATAGTTACGGCCGCCGTTTACTGGGGCTTCGGTTCACAGCTTCGGATTGCTCCTAACCGCTCCCCTTAACCTTCCAGCACCGGGCAGGCGTCAGCCCGTATACTTCGCCTTGCGGCTTCGCACAGACCTGTGTTTTTGCTAAACAGTCGCTTGGGCCTTTTCACTGCGGCCCCCTCGGGCTATTCACCCTACCGAGGCACCCCTTCTCCCGAAGTTACGGGGTCATTTTGCCGAGTTCCTTAACGAGAGTTCTTCCGCGCGCCTTAGCATGCTCTGCTCGCCTACCTGTGTCGGTTTGCGGTACGGGCACCTTCTCCCTGGCTAGAGGCTTTTCTTGGCAGCCTGAACTCATGACCTTCGGTACTTAAATTTCCCTCCCCATCACAGCTTAGCCTTACGATGTGCGGATTTGCCTACACATCAGCCTTACTGCTTGGACGAGCATCCATCAGCTCGCGTCACTATCCTTCTGCGTCACCCCATTGCTCATAACGGTTCACGGTGGTACAGGAATTTCAACCTGTTGTCCTTCGACTACGCCTTTCGGCCTCGCCTTAGGTCCCGACTTACCCTGAGCGGACGAGCCTTCCTCAGGAACCCTTAGGCTTTCGGCGGATCAGATTCTCACTGATCTTTTCGTTACTCATACCGGCATTCTCACTTGTATGCAGTCCAGCTGTCCTCACGATCAACCTTCAACCCGCATACAACGCTCCCCTACTGCCCGGGTGCAAACAAGTTTGCACCTTGGACTCATAGCTTCGGTGGTGTGTTTAGCCCCGTTACATTTTCGGCGCAGAGTCACTCGACCAGTGAGCTATTACGCACTCTTTCAATGGTGGCTGCTTCTAAGCCAACATCCTGGTTGTCTGTGCAACTCCACATCCTTTCCCACTTAACACACACTTGGGGACCTTAGCTGATGATCTGGGCTGTTTCCCTCTTGACAATGGATCTTAGCACTCACTGTCTGACTCCCGGGCATCACGTTTGCGGCATTCAGAGTTTGACTGGACTTGGTAACCCTTGGCGGGCCCCGCACCCAATCAGTGCTTTACCTCCGCAACGCTAACCCGAGGCTAGCCCTAAAGCTATTTCGGGGAGAACCAGCTATCTCCGAGTTCGATTGGAATTTCTCCGCTACCCCCACCTCATCCCCGAATTTTTCAACATTCGTGGGTTCGGGCCTCCAGTGCGTGTTACCGCACCTTCACCCTGGACAGGGGTAGATCACACGGTTTCGGGTCTACGTCCACGTACTATGTCGCCCTATTCAGACTCGCTTTCGCTGCGGCTGCGGCTTCTCACCTTAACCTCGCACGGGAACGTAACTCGCCGGTTCATTCTACAAAAGGCACGCCATCACCCATTAACGGGCTCTGACTTCTTGTAAGCACACGGTTTCAGGTTCTTTTTCACTCCGCTCCCGCGGTTCTTTTCACCTTTCCCTCACGGTACTGCTTCACTATCGGTCACCAGGGAGTATTTAGCCTTGGCAGATGGTCCTGCCGGTTTCCCACGAGGTTTCACGTGTCTCGCGGTACTCAGGATCCGTCTAGGGTGTTCGCAGAATTTCAGTTACGGGGCTTTTACCCACTCTGGCCGGCCTTTCCAGACCTGTTCGCCTACTCTGCTTAACCCACATTGACGTCCTACAACCCCAAGGAGCAAGCTCCTTGGTTTGGGCTGTTCCGCTTTCGCTCGCCGCTACTGACGGAATCACTATTGTTTTCTTTTCCTGAGGGTACTTAGATGTTTCAGTTCCCCTCGTATGCCTCCAATGCAGCTATGTATTCACTGCATGGTACATGCGAATTACCACATGTGGGTTTCCCCATTCGGACATCCCCGGATCAAAGCCTGCTTACGGCTCCCCGAGGCATTATCGTTGTTCGCCACGTCCTTCTTCGGCTCCTGGTGCCTAGGCATCCTCCGTGTGCTCTTAATAGCTTAACCTAATCAGCTATTCGAAACATTGGATGTTTCAGCTTTATTTGCTTTGTTTCGCTATCCAGTTTTCAAGGAACAAACCATGTTCACCGCCGTTTCACTGGCAGGAACGTTATCTTAGCATGGCGCCGCGGCCGATACAAGTATCAGCTTTTGACAGCCTAGCCAAGTTTGAAAGGCATTGCACCTTTTCAAAACTGAACACGAGTGAGTGTCCGCAGCTCAAGGGCTGCTATAAGATTTGTCCGCCACCCTGCAGGTGACATGGACTCCATAGAAAGGAGGTGATCCAGCCGCACCTTCCGATACGGCTACCTTGTTACGACTTCACCCCAATCATCTACCCCACCTTCGACGGCTGGCTCCCTTGCGGGTTACCCCACCGGCTTCGGGTGTTGTAAACTCTCGTGGTGTGACGGGCGGTGTGTACAAGACCCGGGAACGTATTCACCGCGGCATGCTGATCCGCGATTACTAGCAATTCCGACTTCATGCAGGCGAGTTGCAGCCTGCAATCCGAACTGAGACCGGCTTCTAAGGATTCGCTCCATCTCGCGACTTCGCTTCCCGTTGTACCGGCCATTGTAGTACGTGTGTAGCCCAGGTCATAAGGGGCATGATGATTTGACGTCATCCCCACCTTCCTCCGGTTTGTCACCGGCAGTCACTCTAGAGTGCCCAACTCAATGCTGGCAACTAAAGTCAAGGGTTGCGCTCGTTGCGGGACTTAACCCAACATCTCACGACACGAGCTGACGACAACCATGCACCACCTGTCACCTCTGTCCCGAAGGAGGACCCTATCTCTAGGGCTTTCAGAGGGATGTCAAGACCTGGTAAGGTTCTTCGCGTTGCTTCGAATTAAACCACATACTCCACTGCTTGTGCGGGTCCCCGTCAATTCCTTTGAGTTTCACTCTTGCGAGCGTACTCCCCAGGCGGAGTGCTTATTGTGTTTACTTCGGCACCAAGGGTATCGAAACCCCTAACACCTAGCACTCATCGTTTACGGCGTGGACTACCAGGGTATCTAATCCTGTTTGCTCCCCACGCTTTCGCGCCTCAGCGTCAGTTACAGTCCAGAAAGCCGCCTTCGCCACTGGTGTTCCTCCACATCTCTACGCATTTCACCGCTACACGTGGAATTCCGCTTTCCTCTCCTGCACTCAAGTCTTCCAGTTTCCGGTGCGAACCGGGGTTGAGCCCCGGGCTTAAACACCAGACTTAAAAGACCGCCTGCGCGCGCTTTACGCCCAATAATTCCGGACAACGCTTGCCCCCTACGTATTACCGCGGCTGCTGGCACGTAGTTAGCCGGGGCTTTCTTCTCAGGTACCGTCATTCGCAGAGCAGTTACTCTCCACGACATTCTTCCCTGGCAACAGAGCTTTACGATCCGAAAACCTTCATCACTCACGCGGCGTTGCTCCGTCAGGCTTGCGCCCATTGCGGAAGATTCCCTACTGCTGCCTCCCGTAGGAGTCTGGGCCGTGTCTCAGTCCCAGTGTGGCCGATCACCCTCTCAGGTCGGCTACGCATCGTCGCCTTGGTGGGCCGTTACCCCGCCAACTAGCTAATGCGCCGCAGGCCCATCCGTAAGCCACAGGTTGCCCCGTGTTTCATGATTCCGGCATGCACCGAAACCAGCTATCCGGTCTTAGCTACCGTTTCCGGTAGTTATCCCGATCTTACAGGCAGGTTGCCTACGTGTTACTCACCCGTCCGCCGCTAAGCACCGAAGTGCTCCGCTCGACTTGCATGTATTAGGCACGCCGCCAGCGTTCGTCCTGAGCCAGGATCAAACTCTCCATTAAAGGAAAGCTGATGACTCATTTTGAAGCTTGGCAGAAACTCATCGCTGAGTCTCTATATTTAACACTCACTCGTTGTTCAGTTTTCAAAGGGCAATTCCGACAACAATCCTCATTTACAAACATTTGAAGTTTTGTCGTTTGTTGTCACCTCGTTTAGCGGCGACTTTTATAATGTATCACATCTGCCTATTCAATTGCAAGCTTTTTTTAAAAATTTATTTTCGGCCTGCGGCTTGTCGAAGAGTTTCGGACAAGCGGTTTGAAGCGGCGAGAGTTAATTTATCATATCCCCTTTTTAGATGTCAAGCTTTTGTAAACAAAAAAGAAAAGCCGTGTATGGAAGTCCACCCACGGCCTATAGTTAGGATTCCCTTGTTCTACTCAATCATTCCGATCTCAGGACTGCTGGCGGAAGCATAGCGCTTCTTCGGAATCCGGCCCGCAAGAAATCCTTTGCGTCCCGCTTCAACGGCCAGCTTGAAGGCCTCCGCCATCAATACCGGATCCTCCGCCCCCGCAACGGCCGTGTTAAGCAAAACCCCATCCGCCCCGAGCTCCATGGCAAGCGCCGCGTCCGCCGGACCGCCGATACCCGCATCGACGATGACAGGGACCTTCGCCTCCTCAATGATAAAGCGCAGATAGTTCGGATTAATGATGCCTTGTCCGGAACCGATCGGGGAAGCCCCGGGCATCACAGCGGCCGCTCCCGCCTCCTGAAGTTTGCGTGCCAGAATCGGGTCATCAGAAGTATACGGAAGAACGATGAACCCTTCTTCCACAAGAATCTTGGTTGCCTCCAAGGTTCCGACAGGGTCTGGAAGCAGTGTACGCGGATCACCGATCACTTCCACCTTAATCATGTCGCATAATCCGGTAGCCTTGGCAAGCCGCGCGATGCGGACCGCCTCTTCCACCGAATAAGCCCCTGCCGTATTCGGCAGCAAAGTGAACTTCTTTAGATCCAGCGTTTCCAGGAAGTTCGGTGCTTCCGGATTATCGATCGGCAGACGGCGAATGGCAAAGGTTAGGACTTCCGCCCCAGAAGCCTGCACCGCTCTGTTTTGAACACCGAGATCATTGAATTTTCCCGTGCCGAGCAGAAGCCTCGATTGAAATTCATAAGGTCCGATTTTTAACGTTTCGCTCATGGTCATTTCCCCCTGTACTGGTCAGTCTGTCAGCCCCCGCCGACAAAATGGACGATCTCAATTCGGTCGCCGTCGTTCAGCCTGGCATCTTCGTATCGGCTGCGGTCCACAATCTCGCGGTTCAATTCAACCACAAGAATCTTGTTCTGCAGCTTAAACACGGACAGCAGCTCCGCAACCGTCGCTGCGCCCTCCACTTCTCTCGACTCCCCGTTTACGATCAGATTCACTGCTTCACCCCCTTCAGCCATAGCCGGACAACAAAAAAAGGCCAGCCCGGAGCAGGGCTGACCGAATGTCAACATGGCGTTATGCGGCCATAGAGATTGCTAGCATTCGACCACTTCCCTACGCTGGCATAATCCAGTGACGCCCTTACTTCTTCGGGCTGCCGTATCAGGTTCCAAGGGTCAAAGAATCCGCTTCTTTTTCTCAGCCCCGCATGTCAGAGGCTCCCCTAGTGGCTATTTGGTTGTTACTGCCATTATATCACACGTTTGCGCTTTTAACATCCTTATATCGGAGTTCCAGCAGTGTAAGGTCTTCATCCATCGTATAAGCGACTTCTTTGGCCAGTGATTTCTTCACCAGCTTGTTCATGAGCAGCGGAAGCTCGGTGCGGATATCCGCCAATTTGGGCTGCTGCTGCAGCTCCTGCAGACTCCAAGCCTCCTCGCGGCTGGCCAAAACTTCAAGAAGAAGCTTGCAGCACCGCTCCATCTTCGACATGATCGAGAATTCGCAGGCAAGCAGAACCAGCTGCACCCGCTGTTTCAGCGTTTCTTTGCTGAGCGTCAGTTCTTCGTACAGTTTGTATACGCCAGGATTGATGTTCTTCACCTGACGCCACACGGTGACTTCCGGATGACTGCCGGATTCAATAATGACAATATGGGCCCAGTGATGCAGGGCTTCCAGAATATTATTATAGGCATCGAGCAGGTGGTCTTCGAGTATATATTCCTTGCTCTGCAGATAGCTTCTCAAGAACTTGGAGAATTCGATCAGCAGCTTATGCTCCCTGAGATCGACGGGGAATTCAAGGACTTTGTGCCGCAAACTCTCCAGGTACATCTCCCGGTCCAATAGAATCTCCCCTTTTAGAATCCAATAGATAATGTTCCGGTGTTCTCCATGAAGAATCAAATCGGTAAGCGTATCCGGACTGACCCAACGTTCTTGTATACGCCGGTCGTCTCTTATATAATGAATCTGTTGATGACTGCGCTCATTGTCGCGGCAGACGATCAACAGCAAGATATCAAATCCGTCGGTTACGGCCGAAAACGAAGAAGGGTTGTCCACCGCTGAAACGCTGATTACCGTCTGGTCCTGCCGGAACCGCTGCACCCAATCTTTTTTTATGGATTCCATGAACGAGAAAGCCTCCTGACAATAGGACACATAGTTCGATATTGTTTAGTTCTACATTGACACGCGGTTTCCTGCCATCGTCCGATGACAAACCTCACAATCTTCTATATCTCGCATGAAAGTAGTGAATGGGCATGAGATTAAAATCCAGTAAAGTGAACGAATTCCGGCTCTGGGGGCTGCTGCTGACCATGGGGGGCATGGCTCTGATGATCGTAGGCCTCGCCGGCATCGTATTCGAATGGGGCATTGCAGGCCGGTGGATCGCCGCGGTCAGTATGGTGATCGGCGCCATCGCCATGCTGGTATCCATGGGGATATATTTTGCGGCTGGCATGATGTCCACAAGTGCCACGGTGGTGGAATGCCCCGAATGCGGCAAACCGACCAAGATTCTCGGCAAAACGGACCGCTGCATGTACTGCAAAACGATCCTGTCGCTTGATCCGAAGCACGCCCCTGCCGAGAGCGGCAGCGGAACGCTGTAAATACACAAACAAGGGCTGTCCCGCTAGCAGATCTATCTGCTTGGGACAGCCCTTTCTTTTGCTGCAGCACCGATTAAGGCTTGAGCGTGCTGCGGATCCACTCCCAGGCATTCGGATTCTCGTACCCTCTGCGCCAGGAAGCGACTCCCGCCAACTTGTATTTCTGAGCCAAGGCCACACGGGCTTTCACGGAGGTTTCGTCCTCGATCCAGATCCGGTTGCGCTTGCCGTCTTCCTTATACTCGATATAGTTCTGTCCCGTCTCCTTGGAGAAGGTCTGCGTCAGCTTCTTCTCCTTCGTGATCCGCTGCGGCATATCCATGAATACCGCTTTCGCGTCGACTACCGTCTTGCCATTCTTGACGGTCTCCGTCCAGACCCTCGTGTAAAAAGGAATGCCCAGGATCAGCTTGGAAGGCGGGACCTCATCTTCCTCAAGCAGCCCGAGAAGCGACTTCTCCACCCAAGGCAGCGAGGCTACAGACCCGGCTACCGGACTGCTGTCCCAATGCTCGTCATAGGCCATCAGCATCATGTAATCGATCGTTTGGGCCAGTGCCTTGCGATCATAGAATTTGGACCAATTCGGGCTTTCCGACCGCGGTGTGACATCCATCGATACGACAAGTCCCTGTTCATGCAGCAGCGGCGTCAGCTCGCGGACGAACTGGACCAGGTTCTGCTTGTCCGACAGATTGACATTCTCAAAGTCAATATTAATCCCTTGAAGCTTGTACAGCGCGGCGTAGGAGAGAAGCTGCTTGATCATCTTCATCCGCTTATCATAAGTGGCCAGCGCCGCGGTAGTCCGTTTGGGATCGAACCCGTTGCTGAAGAGCCCCCAGATATGATACCCCCGCTCATGCGCCCAATTCGCATAAGCCGCATCCCCAAGGTTCTTGAGATTCCCTTCCCCGTCCTGAAGATGGAACCAGGTAGGCGAGATGACATCCAGTCCCGGCATCGGTCCGATGGCGGACGTATCCGGATTCTTCGTCAGCACGTGCTCCCATGTCACATGAATGGGACCCGTGAGCGGTTTCTGAGGTTCAAATTGGGCCGCCGCCTTGGGCTCGGGAAGCACCTCTGTCCCGTCATCAACCAGCGTATCTCTGGGCACATAACCCAGATAGCCGTTCGTCAGCTGAATCCGGTACCAGTCCCCTTCTTCCCCCCATACCATGACCCGCTCACCCTGCGGAAGGTCGCTGTAGATGGCCGCCTTGACTGACGGTTCCTTTCGCATAGAGATTGTGCGCTCGGGTTTATCCGGCCAGGAGACGGTTTTGTGCCACCGGATCTCGTCTCCAGGCTTCACCAAGATGACGGCACCGGTCTGGCCCGATTCCCTAAGTTCAATGCCGTATAGCTCTTTGAGCGGGTCCATCGGCAGATAGAGAACCCCCTCCTCGGACTTGACCATGGGAAAACGGAGCTGGAACGGCTTCTCATTAATCTTGGCCGTAAGCTCGCTTGTGCGCAAACGGACTACTTTGTCCTTCGTTGTAATAATGGCGGAATCGCTGGATGACTCGTATAGGAGTGCTTCATCAATCGTTTCTTTTACCGTGTCGAGTGCAAGCTTCAGGCTTTCCTGCTTCCCCATGGCTCCCAGCTCAAGCTGCTGTCCCTGATGGAATACGGGTTTCTCGATTCCTTGAAAATCCGGCTTCTCGTGAAGGAAATTCGGGACATACCGAATCCATACATACGTTCCAAGCAGCGCGCCGCAGAGCAGCGCCAGAAACGCAAGCTTCCACGGAGCCCTGCTGCGTCCAGTTCTTGATCCTCCGAACATTCCCACTCCCGGGGTCACCTCTCTAATCTGCGTTCATATAGATATAGACGATGCTGCAAAAGAAAAGGACGCATCCGCCCCGCCCTCTGGCGGAATAACCGAATACGTCCCTAAAAATCATAAGTCAATCTTCATCACACGTTCGCACTGCCCGCCTGCGCACAATCCGCACAAACGCCGTACAGCTCGACCCGGTGACTCTTCACGTGAAATCCCGTCTTCTCTCCGGCAACCTGTTCCAGCTCATGCAGCGGCTCATAAGCAAAATCAACCAATTTGCCGCACTGCTCGCACAGACAGTGATAATGGTCCGAGAGGTCCGCATCAAAACGGCTGGACTGATCTCCGTACGTCATCTCACGGACAAGCTTGGCTTCTATAAAAACTTTGAGATTATTATAAACCGTAGCCACACTCATGCTGGGAAAACGGGGTGACAGAGCCTTATAGATCTCATCCGCCGTCGGATGCCCCATCGTACTGAGCAGGAAGGACAAAATGGCGTGTCTCTGCGGAGTCATACGGACGCCCATATTCTTAAGGGTATTCAGCGCTTCTTCCAATCGATGGTTCATGGTGTTCATGGTGTTCACCGCCATATTTCAAGAAGGTATATCTTTTAATTCTACCCGGACTGCCATGAAATTGTCAATGAGCCTCTTTCAGGGTGACCGAGCCATCGGTTTCGATCCGAACCGTGTGCTTGCCTGTTCCAATGCTGCCTTGAACCATATCCTCCTGTACCGTTAACGGAAGCTCGCTTTCGACCCTGCTATGCCGTCCCTCGCTCTCCACCCGGTAGTCCCCCTGCGCCGGGAATTCCAGTTCCACTTTTCCGTTGCTGGTACGGACCTCCCAGTTCCCTCCTACTTCTGGTGAAGAGGCCTCGACCGTACCATTTGTCGTACGGGCCATGAATCCCTGGGTTACCCCCTCCACCGTAATGGTCCCGTTCGTCGTTGCCGCTTCCAGACTCCCCGTTATCGATTCGGCGCTGAGCTTGCCGTTGGTTGTACGCAGAACCGCATTCCCGCTGTGCCCCTTCACGTCAATCCGTCCATTGGTGCTCTGAAGATTCAGGTTCCCCTGGGTATTCCCGGCCTCCATCCTGCCGTTCGACGTCTTCAGCTGAAGATCCCCCTTCAAGGATGTGAGTGTAACCGAACCGTTGGTCGTCTCCCCCCGCATCCACTGCCGGAGCGGCAGTTCTTCGGCTTCGATGCTGCCGTTCTCAAGGGCCAGCTCGACATTCAGAGGGTGATCCGCCGGTACCGTCACGGTCAGGTCGAGCCGCGGCTTGTTCTGAAGCCACACCAGACCGCCCTCCTCCTCTCCGATGGTCTTGAGGACGAGCACTTTGTCCGCGGCGTGATACTCGAGACGGGACGCCTCGGCGATCTGCCGGGCTTCTTCATCGCTCTCCTTCAGATGAACCGAAAGGGTCGCTTCCACTTGGCTGCCCGCACTGCCCTGCTCGAGCTTGACGCTCCCCAGCCGGTTTTCGATCCGAAGAGTCTCCAGCTCCGCCTGCAGCGGAATGCGAACCGTCTCTTTATCCATCTTATTCGTTCCCGTACCCTGCCCGAACGATTCGGCCAGCCGGAAACCGGTCCAATTCCGGAAGAGCTCCGGAGACTGCGTACCCGCAATAACGACAGCGGAAAGAAGGACAGAGAAGATCAATCCTCCCACATCCAGACGGATCGGCTGCTCCGCTCCCTTCCGGTTGTACAGGATATATTCGAGCCCCAGGGTGATGAACAGGACAGGCCACCACTCGGCCAGCTGCGGGGTCCACGAGGTTCCCGTCGTTTTGTCGGCAATAACAGCCGTTCCTACGCCAATGAGCAGCAGCGCTGCCGTATAACGGCCGGCCTTGTGCATAAGGTTCTCCCCTTACTTTTTCATGGTTTCTTTGATGAGCATATAAAGGCCGGCGCCGATCAGAACGAGCGCCCCCGCAGAAGTGCCGAGCAGCTCCATAAGGCGGTTCAGCCACTCCGGCTTGCCTGCAGTCAGGAACAGGAGCGCCCCGGCGCCGATCAGCAGGTACCCGAAGCCACGGCCGCCGGCATGGGAACGCCTCGCTTCCGGCGGAGCCAGTGGATCCGCAGAAGCTGTACGGCCAAGCGGACCCGGACCGTCATATCCGTTAACCCGGTCGGTCTGCTGCAGGGCGTCGAAAATATTGTAAAAATAGATGACCGGCACAAGCAGCGAGAACAGCACGATCAGCGGGATATTCGTCTCCGCGTTCACGGCAAAGAATACGATCGCGAAAATGTTCATGATAAAGAGCAGCATCATGCCCATCCCGCGCTGCATCAGCCCGAGATACAGCTGCCCGGTTCCCGGGATCAGAAACGAGAGGAGTCCTGCGATCCACTTGCGTTTGTAGGGACGGGGGGCGAATAAGGGATCGAAGGGCTCGCGCCTTGACCCGCTTCCGTTCCACCGCTCCATCCGCTCTCTCAAAAATACATCTTCTTCGTCTTCCTCACGCCGCTGCGGGTGGTCAGGTTGTTCAAACATTGGGGAGCGCCTCCTTAAGACAGCAATTGCTGCGAAAACGTTTGGACGGTCTGAAGCCAAACCATGGTGCCCTGCCGGACTCCCGCCTCCAGCCGGTCGGAGTCCAGTGCAGCCAGGCGGCCGACAAGACCCGAGGACACGAACATCAGCGTTGCGGCCATTGCGATGGCCCCGTGCACAAGTTCTCTCCTCCAGTACGGCTTAGCCGGTTTAGCGGTCGGGGCGTTTCCCGGTGGGCCGCTGCCGCGGGAAGCTTCGGCTTCCGCATTGCCAAGCCCTTCCTCCCGGAGAGCGGCCATCACACGGTCGCTCAGGCCGGCCGGTGCCTCAAGCAGCTCCAGGTCTGCGAGCTCGAGTTCGACGGCAAGCAGGGCGGAGAGCTTCCTTCGGCATGGAGGGCAGCTCGCCAGGTGGCGCCGGACGCGCCGGTTCTCCAGCTCGGTCATATGATTATTCAGGTAACGTTGCAGATCTTGTTCGTTTGGATGCATGATGTTCATGACCCCGCACCTCCAGCCATTTTTCCTTGAGCAGCGATTTGCCGCGGTACAGCCGGGTCTCCACCGTCTTGAGACCCAGGCCTGTCACTTCCGAGATTTCCTGATAGGACAGCTGCTTGTAATGATACAAATACAGAATCAGTTTATACTTGTCGGGCAGTCCGGCCAGCAGGCTCTGAACGGTCTCCCGGTCCTCCGACTGGAGAAGACGGGCCTCCGGCTCTTCCCTCCGGTCTCCGAACCAGCCCTTCACTTTATCCAGAATCGCTTCAACGGGCCGGCGCTGCCTGGATCGCCGGTAGTCAGTCACGAGATTGACCGTCAGCCGGTAAAGCCAGGTCTTCAGCTGCGAGTCGCCGCGGAACCGGTCCAGATTCCGATACAGCTTGATAAACACTTCCTGCGTCAAATCCTCGGCGGTTTCCCGATGTTCGACCATACGATAGATCAGCGTATAGATGTAATCCTTATGACGCTCCATGAGTATCCGATACGCATCTTCATCGTGCTGACGGACCAGGTCGACCAGCTGTTCATCCGTCATGTCTTCCATCGATTCACCGCCCTGCTTTTCGTTATACACCCTATTAGACGCCGCAAAGCAAAGGACCCCTTCACCTGCGCAAAAAATATTTGCGTTCCTCAGGCAAGGGATCCTCACATCAATCGCAGGACACCGATCTGACACCGGATAAATGCTTCAGATCCTCGACCGTATCGGCGATCTTCGCATCCTTGCTGAGCCGGACGGTGAAATGGATCAGGAGCTGCTCCTCTTCCTCAGTCGAGACTTCCTCCACGGAAAGCTTCTGGATGGTGTTCCCCTCCTTGCCTAGCACCCCGGAAATCTGACCGATGAGGCTGGGTCGGTCCAAAGCCACCAGCTTGAAGTGGCGGAGCTTCTTCGCACGGAAATACTTCTTCTCCACCTGATTGAGCACAAACAGGCTGATCAATGAAAGAAGGCACGCCAGAGCCGCTGCAAAATAGAACCCCGCGCCGTTCGCAAGTCCGATCGCCGCCACTACCCAGAGCGAGGCCGCGGTCGTCAGTCCGGTAATCGTCTTCCCCGTATACAGGATGGTGCCCGCCCCCAGGAAGCCGATGCCGCTGATGACCTGTGCAGCCAAACGGGCCGGATCAAGCCGGACATTATCCAGCTTGGCGAAATCGGAGAAGCCGTACATGGAAAGAAGCATGACGAGCGTAGAGCCGAGGCAGACGAGAATGTGGGTCCGAAGCCCTGCCGCATGACTGCTCTGTTCCCTCTCGAAACCGATGATCCCGCCAAGAATGACCGACAAAATTAGCCGCAGGGCGATATGAAGATAATCGATAGACCAGGGATCGTACATAAGCAGTCGCCTCCTTCTGGATGTTGAACCCTTATTGTACCATGCGCGCGCCCTTCACCGCAGACCGCGGCAAAAAAACATTGACAAGACAGCAGGCTGTATTACACTGAGAAATAAAAATGAAACGTTTAAATGCGAATTTCCTTCGTAAACTCAACTCCGTTTCAGGAAGGCAGGAACCCTATGACGCCTGTAACACCCGTACAAGAGAGAAGACAGCAGGTCCTCCGGCATGCTGCGGAACAAGCTTTGACGCTTCCGCTCCTGTCCAGCGGCTTATGGTTTCACTCCGATCTGCGTGACAACTTTTATTTTGCGACCCATTTGTTCGCCTATACAGCAGACGGAGCGGAGTCTTGGGCGCCCTCCCTCCGAAGCTCGGGCCGGGACCTTGCAGCCGACGTATTAAGACGGGTTCTGCTCCTGCAGGACCGCGATTCCTCCAGTGCTACGTACGGCCATTGGCCGCTGCATCTTGGTGAAACCTCAACGGAAGCAAAGCCCCATCCGCTTCCGGTGGAGCTGATGGGCTGTCTGCTCCTTTTATTCTATGAGCGGTACGGCTCCAGACTTCCTGAAGATTTGGCAAATATGATGAGCGCCTCACTCGAGCATCTGTACCGGAGCCCGGTATACAGGCATCGCCTGCATGCCTTGAACCACCATGAGGCAAAGCACACGGCTCAGAAGCTTCTGCTTGGCGAGCGGTTCTCAGACGAGTCCCTCCTGCAGGAGGGCAAAGCCTGCACGCTCCGGATCCTGGAGCAGATCGAAAGGTTCGGGTTCAAAGAATACGGCTGCCTTCCCTGGCATTGGCACTGGATTCAGGCCTTCACCTGCGTCTGGGAGCTCGCTGAAGATCCTGAAACGCGGAGCCTTGTGGAGCAGCTGCTCGAGAAGCTCTGGCTTCTGCGGGCCGAGGCGTATGTGCCGGGAGCCTGGGCCGGCGCCCGTTCGAGGGTATGGCCGCATGATGCCCCGCGGGACAGAAATACGTCTCACGATTACATTCAATTCGGCGATTTCCCTGCACCCACGGCTTTTCCACGGCTGGAAGGCGCGGCGCTGTTCACGTATGAAGTCTCCGGGGCGGTCCGGAATACGGCGGCGGCTTCCGTCCGGCCGCATGAGATCTGCCGCAGGATCGGGTTCGCGGGTGTAGAAGGACCGGCCGAAGCTTGGGCGCACACGTACCTGTACCGTACCCCGGATTACGCCCTCGGCGGGATCTGGGAACGCAGGGAGGAATTCGATAACGAACAGATCCGCTGGGCCCTCACGCTTCCTTTATCCGGCCGCCGGTCACAGGAGTCGGTAAACCAGCTCCTCTTCTTCCATCCCGGCGCGGACTACCGGGAAGGGGATGACCGTCACGCCAGCCCTTATGGAGAGGTCCTCTTCCACCGGGGAACGGTAGTTCAGCTGTGGTCTCTCCCTGTCGGCTGCCCCGGGGATACAGCGGACTTCCTGGTCGGATGCCTCCCCAAGGGGGCGTGGCACTTTACGGAGAGCGGCGGTTCGGCCCGGCTGGACAGCGGCGTGTTCCTCTCCTTCCGGCTGCTCCACGGGTACACCGTTACCGAGAAGCTGGATCGTTTCTCGCTGTCCTCCCCACTGAGAGGCGGAGCCGGCGGAGTGATCCTGGAGGTTCTGAGCACTCCGGAGGCAGCACTGCTCGGGATACGAACCGGCGAGGAGTGGGCCGCGTATACGGAGGATGCCAGCCGCATCCCCCAATGGAGGACGGCAGGCCCCGGATCCCTGTCGGTGTGTTATAACGCACATGACGACAGCCGGCTGTTCCTCGAATTGGAGGAAGGCCGGCTGAAGAGCCGCACGATAGAAGGATCACCGCCGGAGCTTGCGGCTTACCTCATTTCTGGAACTGCATCAGGGTAACGCCGGGGGCGACTACGTGCACCTTGTGGGGCACGTAGCCATGCTTCTCGTAGAGCTTGACGGCCGGCTCGTTCCTGGTCCCGGTGGCTACGCGTATGGGCATGCCCGGCGGAGCGAACGTCTCCATATGCTGCAGCAGCCGGGAAGCGATCCCCCGCCGGAAAAAATCGGGATGCACCATCATGCGGCAGATGAAAAACTCTTTGCGGCACTGCTTGCAGGCGCCCGCTCCCACAAGCTGCTCCCCCTCGTAATATCCGAAGAAGGATTCCCCGGAGTCCTTCAGGGTCAAAGGGGAATCCAGCAGCGGAGGCGCATCCTCCATGCCCATCAGTTCCGCTTCCAGGCGGTAGGCCGTCTGCTGGAGCTCCAACAGCGGCAGCACCTCCGACATCTTGTTCAGGTCGATGTTTCGTATCATCCCGAAGCCTCCGATCCTCCAGCGCGAGACGAGCGTCCGCGAGTGATGCGTTCCCTGTTATTCGCGATAAAGGGCTTTGAGCCCTGGCGAGATATCCTATGCTTAGACTTTTAAAAAAGTGGTATCCCTGCGCGGAAAGGGAGCCTTATGCCCTCTCTCCAGCCGGTATACCACTTCTTTGAATGCTATGATTATGCTCCGTTCAGCTTCTCCAGAATCAGCTTATTGAGCATACCCGGGTTGGCCTTGCCTTTGGTTTCCTTCATCGCTTGTCCGACCAGGAAGCCAACGGCCTTCTCCTTGCCCGCCTTATAGTCGGCAACCGACTGCGGGTTGTTCGCAATGATCGTATCGACGATAGCCGCGATGGCGCCTTCGTCGCTGATCTGCACGAGCCCCTGCTCTTCGACGATCACCTGAGGATCCTTGCCCGACTCCAGCATCGCTTTGAACACCGTCTTCGCGATCTTGCTCGAGATCGTGCCCTTCTCGATCAGGCCGATCATCTCACCGAGGCCCTTGCCCGTGATCTTCACGTCTTCGAGCTCCAGCCCGTTCGCATTCAGATAGCCGAGCAGTTCGCCCATAATCCAGTTCGACATGGCCTTGGCGTCCTGCGTATACTTCAGACTCTCCTCGAAGAAGTCCGCCAGCTTCATCTGCGAGGTAATGACCTCCGCATCGTAGCTCGGCAGATTGTACTCGCCGACATAGCGCTTCTTGCGGGCATCCGGCAGCTCCGGAATCGAGGCGCGCACGCGGTCCTTCCACTCGTCGCTGATATGCAGCGCCACAAGATCCGGATCCGGGAAATAGCGGTAGTCATGCGCCTGCTCCTTGCCGCGCATGCTGAGCGTCTTGCCCTGGGCTTCATCCCAGCGGCGCGTCTCCTGCACCACTTCGCCGCCGTTCTCCAGCACATCCGCCTGGCGCCACTCTTCATACTCCAGACCGCGCTGTACGCCGCGGAACGAGTTCATGTTCTTGAGCTCGGCCTTCGTGCCGAACTTCTCCTGCCCGTAAGGACGCAGGGAAATGTTCGCGTCGCAGCGCAGCGAGCCCTCTTCCATCTTCACGTCCGACACGTCGCAGTACTGCATGATCGCACGGATCTTCTCGAGATACGCGCGGGCTTCCTCCGGCGAACGCAGATCCGGCTCCGAGACGATCTCGATGAGCGGGGTGCCGACGCGGTTGAAGTCCACGAGGGACGCATAGCCGCCGTCCACGTGCGTCAGCTTGCCGGCGTCTTCCTCGAGATGGACGCGGGTGATGCCGATGCGCTTCGTCTCGCCGTTCACTTCGATGTCGATCCAGCCGTGCTCGCCGACCGGCTTGTCGTACTGCGAGATCTGATAAGCCTTCGGGGAATCCGGGTAAAAATAGTTTTTGCGGTCAAACTTGCTCTCCGTTGCCACCTGGCAGTTCAGCGCCATGGCCGCCTTCATCGCATACTCCACCGCCTGTTTGTTCAGGACGGGAAGCACGCCCGGGTGACCGAGACAGACGGGACACGTATGCGTGTTCGCCGGGGCCCCGAATGCGGTGGAGCAGCCGCAGAAAATTTTGGACTGCGTATGCAGTTCGACGTGCACCTCGAGTCCGATGACCGTTTCATACTTCTTGTCGGTTGCTGCTGTCACGTAGGTTGCTCCTTTCGGTTACAGCGACGGGCGCTGCTTGTGGAAGTCGGTGTTCTGCTCGAACGCGTGGGCCACACGGAGGACCGTGGACTCGTCCAGCGCTTTGCCGATGATCTGCAGGCCGACCGGCAGACCGTCCGCAAAGCCGCAAGGCACCGAAATCGCCGGGATGCCGGCCAGGTTCACCGGAATCGTCAGAATATCGTTGAGGTACATCGTCAGCGGATCGTCCACCTGGGAGCCGAGCTTGAACGCAGGCGTCGGAGCCGTCGGGCCGATCACCACATCGTACTTCTCGAACACCTGATCGAAGTCGCGCTTGATCAGCGTGCGTACCTTCTGAGCCTTAAGGTAGTAAGCATCATAGTAGCCGGAGGACAGGGCATAAGTGCCGAGCATGATCCGGCGCTTGACTTCATCGCCGAAGCCTTCGCTTCGGGACTTCGTGTACATATCAATGAGGTTCTTCGGGTTCTCCGCACGCACGCCGTAGCGCACCCCGTCAAAGCGGGCGAGGTTCGAAGAAGCTTCCGAGGAAGCGAGCAGATAATAAGTGGCTACCGCATATTCGGAATGCGGCAGGGAGACTTCCTCCACCACCGCCCCAAGGCCTTCGAGCACCTTGAGTGCCGAAAGTACGGCATCCTTCACCTTCGGATCGATGCCTTCGCCAAGGTATTCCTTCGGTACGGCTACACGCAGCCCCGTCACATCACCCGTAAGTGCGCTCACGTAGTCCGGAATCTCCGTATTCAGCGAGGTCGAATCCTGCGGGTCGTGACCTGCGATCGCCTGAAGCAGATACGCGCTGTCTTCAACGTTCTTGGTCAGCGGGCCGATCTGGTCCAGCGAGGACGCGAATGCCACGAGACCGAAGCGGGACACAAGGCCGTAGGTCGGCTTCATGCCGACAATGCCGCAGTAAGCGGCCGGCTGGCGGATGGAGCCGCCCGTGTCGGAGCCCAGAGAGAAGAACACTTCGCCTGCCGCCACCGCCGCGGCCGAACCGCCGCTAGAGCCGCCCGGCACATACTCGGCGTTCCACGGGTTCGTGGTCGCGTGGAAGCTCGAGTTCTCGTTCGAGCCGCCCATCGCGAACTCGTCCATGTTGAGCTTGCCTACCGATACCGCCTCGGCGGCCTTCAGCTTGCGGACCACCGTCGCGTCGTAAATGGGGTTGTAATTCTTGAGAAATTGGCTGGCACAAGTCGTCGTAACGCCTTCGGTAACGATGTTATCCTTGATCCCGATCGGCAGCCCGAAAAGCAGCCCCCGGGTTCCGCCCGATGCTTGTCCGTCCAGCGTTCTCGCCGCCGCGCGGGCATTCTCCTCATCCAGTGTAAGGAATGCGCGTACCTGGCCATCCACCGCGGCGATCCGCTTATAGGACTCGTCCACCAGGTCCGAGACCGTAATTTCCTTGGCATGAAGCTTGTTATGTATTTCCTGCAAACGTAATGTTAACAAAGACAAGCGGACATCCTCCCTTCCCTGACCCTTCCTTTATTCAAGCACAGCCGGCACTTTGATCTGGCCGTCTTCTTCATCCGGTGCGTTCAGCAGCACTTTCTCGATCGGCAGCGATTCCCGCCGCTCATCCTCCCGCAGCACATTCACCAGCGGCATGGCATGACTGGTCGGCTCGACGCCGTCCGTATCGAGCTGATTCAGCTGTTCGGCATACTTCAGAATCGCGTTGAGCTGCTCGGTGAAGCGTTCCTTCTCTTCCTCCGACAGCGCAAGCCTCGCCAGACCCGCTACATGTTCGACATCCTTGATGGTGACACTCATGGTCTGCACCTCACTCTCTTCCAAATCATTCTTATTATTATAGCCCAGATGCACCGGGAAACTCAATGACCGTTCAAGGTGCAGGAAGGGATTGCAGATAACAAATGAAGAGCCGCCCTCCGATAAAAATAAGAGAAGAGCAGCAAGCCTGCCACCCTTCATAAAGGAGAGAACAGTTATGGAATGCTCCGCGTGCAGCCGGGTTGCACCGATCGAGGACCGAGGTATCGTTACCGTCCGTTCCGGCCGCCCCGAGGTGCAGCATAAAATCAACGGGCACGTAAGAACCGGCGGCTCCTTCTCACCCGTTACCTTCCGCTACGAATCACAGGAGGAGCTGCTCGGGAAGCTGCACGAGCTGCAGCTCGCCCTCTCCCCGGAAGAAAGGGAGCAAGTGCTTCTTACCATCGCCGGAGGGCATGGCCAAGGCGAAGGCAAGCCTGCGGCCGTGTCTCTGAACCACTTTTTTGCCCGGCTGGAGAATCACGGCCTTGTCCGGCTCATCATGGAAGCGGACTTCACAAGCCACATGCAGCCGATCGTAGAGATGGAGACCGGAGAGGTCTTTGCCTACGAATTCCTGCTCCGCGCAGCCGAGGACGGTCCGTCGTTCCAGCCGTATCAGCTGTTCCGGACCGCCCAGGCAACCGGACTGCATTCGTTCCTGGACCGCGCCGCCCGCATCTCCGCCATCGAAGTCAGCGCCAGGCATCTGTCTCCCGGAACGAAACGCTTCGTAAACTTCCTGCCTTCCTCGATCTACAATCCGAATTACTGCCTGAGCCACACGTTCGCGGCCATCGACCGCTGCTCGCTGGATCCGGCGGATTTTGTGTTCGAGGTGGTGGAAACCGAGCGCATTGAGGATATTGCACATCTGCGCAGCATCTTCAAGGTATACCGGGAGCACGGCATGAAGGTGGCGCTCGACGATGTCGGCTCCGGCTTCTCCACCCTCGAAGTCCTGACCGCCCTTCAGCCGGACTTCGTCAAGATCGACCGCGGCCTCGTGGACCGCTGCGACCAGGACGAAGGGAAGCAGGAGCGCATCCGCGAAATTCTGGAGCGGGCCGCCTCCTTCGGCGCCTCCGTGCTGGCCGAAGGCATGGAACGCCGCGAGGAGTGGGAATACTGCCGCAGCGCAGGCATCCGCCTGGCCCAGGGCTACCTGCTCGGCAAGCCGGCGGCGGCGCCTCTTGCCGGCGGAGCCCGTCCCGCTCCGTGGCTGTGACGGCAAGGCCGCACGGCAGCAGCCACATTCCCCGGCATCAGGCGGTCCCAAGCCCGAGGTCGGAGGATTGTGGGGTTAGCCGCAACCATGGATGCCGGATTCACTGCACCGTGCCTTACCGGCAAAAGAAAAACCGGCTTCGCGCATCCCGTTAAGGGCTGCCCGCTGCCGGTTATTTATGTGTTAAATCCAGGCCTTGAGGCCGATTTGTTTGATAAAATCCTCATTGGACTGCACGTCCTTGACCGGCTCTTCGGCGATCTCGCCGTCCCCGTTCATGATGCGGCGGAACAGCTCCTCATTCTTCGTCGCCAGGGCGAAATCGATGAGGGACTCGCGCTCAAGACGGTCTACCTCCTGCTGCACCAGCACTTCTTCCATCTCCACATCGGATGCCGGAACAAACACATGCTTATTCAGCTTCGGGATGCGAATGACATAATCGAATACGTTGTCTGCATTGCGTTCATAAGCGATGACATACCCATACTCACCGATCGGCAGATGCTGCTCAAAGCTGTCTCCGACGATATAAACCTTTTGTCCCAAACGCAGCATGGACGTTCCCCCTCCTGGTTCAACCGGCCCTTGCTTCTGATTCATGAATGATATCTTGTATATAAATCATAGAGTATCCGATAGTAAATGCCCATGAATCTTACCTGCAATGGTGGCAGAGCTTCATTATGATTCTAATCATATTATCATTATTTGAGAGGATAGGCAATGATAGAAACCGCCTTATTCCGACAAGACTACCTGGAGGATAATAGTCCTATAAAAGACTGCAGGGAAGCGGAGACCCATTTCTTCGGATGATGGATCAGCTGCGTGTAAAAGGGCGGTCCCGGCAGCCGGTAAGGAAGGACGGCCAGCTTGCCCGAAGCCAGCTCCTCTCTGACGGCGATAGCCGGCAGAAGCCCGACCCCCAGCCCGTGGACCAGACACTGCTTGATAGCCTCCACGCTCCCCAGCTCATACGCGAACAAGTAAGGCACGCCCTCCCCGCGCAGTTCCCGCTCCAGAGCGGACCGGTACGTGCAGCTCTCTTCCGTCACGATCATCGGGTGGCCGCCAAGCGCTTGAGTCTTCAGGGGTTCGGCCGAGCCGGCGAGCGGATGATCCGGGGCGGCCAGCAGGACGAGTTCTTCCTCCCGCAGCTGCAGGCAGACGAACTCTCCGCCCGTGTAGGCCCGGTCCAGCATCAGGCCGACATCGCATTCGCCTTCACGGACCCGGGCGATGATCTCCGCCTCCGAGCCCGGCTGAAGCACCACCTGAACCCCCGGGTACAGCCTGCGGAAGCGCTGGAGCAGCGGCGGCAGGAAGAATGCGGCCAGCGTCTCGATCGTACCGATCACGATCCGCCCGGAAGCCTGGGCGGAGACGGCCGCTTTCGCCTCCTCGTGCAGCTGCAGCATCTCCCGCGCGTACTTCAGCAGCTCTTCCCCGGCCTGCGTCAAGCGGATGCCGCGCCCGAAGCGTTCGAACAGCGCAGCGCCGTATTCCCGCTCCAGCTTCTGGATCTGTGCCGTTACGCTGGACTGCACATAGCCGAGCTCTTCGGCCGCCTTCGTGAAGCTCCGCAGCCTTGCCACCAGACAGAAGGTGTGAAGATAAGTAAGATCCATGATCATTCTCCTTCGCAAAAACAACGCCGACCGTGCACGCCTCTATGTATCGATATTATCGATTAGATGCATCGAAAACAATAGCTAACTTCGATGCCATGATCATGGTATCGTTGTAATTAACAACCGGCGGCACCCAAAGCGTGTCTCTTCCCGAAGAGCGGGCTGCGCCCCATTCCAAAGCCAAAGGCGGGATCCCTTGATGACAAACTCCCTCATTTCCAGACAATTTCCGATCGGCACTTTCACACCACCGGCAGAAGCCGAACCGTCCCAAGTCCGTGCATGGATCGACGAGATAGAAAGGCTTCCTTCCGAGCTGCGCGCTGCGCTGTCCGGTGCCGACGAGAAGCTTCTGAATACCCCCTACCGCGAGGGCGGCTGGACGGTCCGGCAGGTCGTGCATCACATGGCCGACAGCCATATGAACTCCTATGTCCGCTTCAAGCTCGCGCTGACCGAGGAGGAGCCGACGATCAAGCCGTACCGCGAGGACCGCTGGGCGGAGCTCGACGATGCGCTGGACGCTCCCGTCGAGCTCTCCCTGGTGCTGCTGGAGCAGCTGCATGCCCGCTGGACCCTGCTGCTGCGCAGCCTGTCAGGCGATCAGCTCTCGCGCACGTTCCGCCACCCTGAGAGCGGGATCGTCCCCCTCTACGCCAACATCGGCATCTACGCCTGGCACGGCCGGCACCATCTGGCGCATATCCGCCTGGTCACCGGTACCCCCTCCGTCAGCAAGCTCAGGGAGCTGCTTCATGCCGTCCCCCGCACGGTCCGCAGCATTCCTGAGGAGGACTTCCTCCGCAAGCCGGCCCCGGCGAGCTGGTCGAAGCACGAAATCCTCGGGCACCTGTGTGACTCGGCCGGCGTGAACCATACCCGCTTCCAGAGCATTCTGGTGTCCGATTCACCGGTCAGCCTCCCCGGCTACCAGCAGGACGAGTGGGTCCGGAGGAATCAATACCAGACCCTCTTCACGCCAGGTGAGCTGCTCGATTACTGGGTCCGGAGCAACGAGCGGGTGCTCAGCGCCGTATCGGGTGCCCTCGAGGAAGAGTATGCGAAGCCCTGCATTCTTCCGGACGGAACGGAAGCGACCTTCTCCTGGCTTCTCGATGATTATGTGAACCATCTGCTGCACCATATGGAGCAGATTCAGGAGGGATTCCGGGAACGTCTCGGCTTTGCATAAACGCTTCTTATAAGGCCAAGGGCCATCCATCGGAGCCTCCCCGTCTACAGACGCAGCAGCCCCTCACGGGAGATCGTCAGCTTCTCGAAGCCGTCCGGCGTAATCACATAGGAATTCTCGATCCCGACCACTCCCCGCTTCGGAAACGTAAACTTCGGTTCGATGGCGATCACCATGCCCGGCTCCAGACCGTACTTGAAGCCCCGCGCCAGAACGGGGAGCTCATCGATCTCAAGTCCGATGCCGTGGCCGAGGAACTTGACCTGATCGCCGCCGAAGCCCATGTAATGCTCGGCAAGCCCGGCTTCCTTCGCCCACTGGACCGACTGGGTATACAGCTTGTCGCAGGGCGTTCCCGGCTTCAGCATCCCCTCGGTACGTCGGAGAATGTCCTCGGACACCGCATACGCGCGCTCCAGATCCTCTGGAAGCTCTCCGATGACGGCCGTCCGGGTCTGGTCGATGACATACCCGTCCACGCAGCAGCCGATGTCGATCAGGATCGGCTCCCCCGCTCCGATCGGCCGGCGGCTGGCGCTCTGCGGACTCGCCGGGCTGAGGCCGCGGCCGCCGGCAGGCCCGTCGAAGTAAGTCGGCTCAGCCGCCGCCTCACCGGCACCGAGCATACCTGTAATGATCTCCTGGTTATAGCCCCGCACCCGCATCAATCCGAGATGGCCGCGGCGGCGGATAAAGTGCTCCACGCCGCTCATAACCTCCACCTCGGTCATCCCGGCCTGCAGCCGGCCCAGCGCATCTTCAAGCGCCTCGTCGATCAGCCTGGCTGCTTCCCGGATGCATCCAAGCTCATAGGGGGACTTGATCATCCGGAGCTCGCGGATCAGAAGTGAGCCGTCCGCCCACTCGGCATGGGGAAGCAGGTCCTGAAGCCGGAGGAACTGCTGCACGGGGAGTACGTCATACTCCGCCGCAAGCCGGATCTTCCCCGCCGACCCAAGGGCCGGAAAAGCCTCCGTAATCTGCTGTCCCAGCGAACGGAACGAACCGAGCGCTTCCACAGGCACCGCCGACTCCTCCTGCGCCCGGTGCACACTGCGCCGGACAAAAAAACGAGGCTCCCCCGCGGCGGGCACAAGAAGATAGCCCGTCTGCATGGAACCCGTCAAATAATACAAATCCACATTCTGCGTGACGACAAAGGCATCCAGGCCTTCCGCCAGCAGCTTCTGCTGCAGCCGCTCGATACGCATCCGATATTCGCTCATGTCCCCAGCCTCCGTCAGCGGTAATATAAAATCAGTTACCTTTTACCTTACGCGCTGAAGAGGCAGATTGCAAAGGCTTCTCCGCCTTTGCCCGGAGAATCGCAGGGAAGCCGGCAGGAGCGGCCCTTCGCACCGGGAAGCTCGGCGCCCGGTACGGCGTCGAATAACAGCCGCCCCCAATAACTATACGCGCTAGGGAAGAGTGCATGGAAGCATCCCGGCCGGTTACCGCATCCGGACACTGGCGACGGAGGAAATCAGCGAAGGCTCGCTCCGTCCCTTTCCCAGCAGCGGCCGGTGGATCTCCAGCACCGCCACGACGGAGGGGCCGTACACCGTTACCTCCACGTTCCTGGTGGTCCGGCCCGCTCCGCCCTCCTGAATCGTCACGGAGCGCCGCACCACATAGGGATAGGTCGGATTCGTCACGAATTCGAGCAGCTGTACCGCCGGGGCTTCCTGCAGCATGCTGCCGGCCTCGGGCCGCAGCTCCTCATCCAGCTTCAGGTTCAGGCGCAGGGACCGGTAAAACGATTCGGTCCCCGCCGCTTCATCCCACACCAGCCGCCCGTGGGCGGCCTCCGCCTCATCGATGGATAAAGAAGCGGCATGAGCTGCGTGGTTCAGCACGGACTTTGCTTTGCCGAGGCTGCCCGTCTGCATCAGCCAGTTGAACACCGTGACCCAGAGCAGCACGGCAAACGCGATGCCGAAGAAGCCCAGCAGCAGGATGTGGACGCCGCCCTCTTCCCTTTTGAGGGTCCGCCGGAGCCGTCCTCCTTTTTTACTCATAAGCCTCGCTTCTTCCATAAAGAACAATGTAATAAAAGCCCTCGGCGGCTTCCCCGCCTCCCTGGCCTCCGATCGCCCTCAGCATACGGGAGAGATTGGGTGCAGGATACTTGACGGCGAGCTTCACCGTCGGATCGGCAGCGTCGCGCAGCACCTTGCCTGCCGTACTGCCGGCATAGGAAGGGTATCCCGTGCCGTTCACGGTAACGCCGCCCATCCCCAGCGCGGCCAGCCGGTCATTCAGCCTCGCGGCGACCTCCGGCGAAACGTAGCCGACCGCCTCCGCTTCTTTAAGCGCATGGCTGACGGCCGTGTTCATATGGGCCCCTTTCATGGAATAGACGAAAACCGGTACGATGGCGAACATCAGGAACAGCAGCAGGGGCAGCAGGAAAAGCGTCACGAGCAGGTTGGAGACGCCCCGTTCATCTCTGAATAGGGCAGCAAGCCTCTGAACCCAACCGGAGCTAAAGGGCCGGCCTGCTCCGAAAATACACGACGGCAGACCGTTAATCCGTAACATAATCAAAGCCCCGCAGGGTGCCGGTGACGGTCTCATGACCGTCCCGGACCTCTTCCGTCAATCCGCTGCCGCCCTGCGGACGAAAGATGTACGTGCAGATGCCGAAGATCAGCACCACTGTCAGACACAGCGTGATCAGCTTGCCCATGGCGCGTTTACGGTGCCGTCGCGGTGACCGTGCCGCTCGTCTGGTTGACCGTCGCGGTAGAGATGCTCGTATTGAGGTTGCCCGCCTTCGTGCCCACGGCAGGTCCCACCTTCGAACCGGCCAGGAACATCGCGGCTCCTCCAAGCAGTACCGTCATCAAACAAGCAATTACCAATTTTCCCATGATGTGATTCCATCCTCTCGTGTATGTTGTGATAGGGTGTAAAGCATGAAAGAAACCATAAATTCTTACTGAAACGCATCCTCGATATTCGAGCGGGTATGGACGCCCGCCGTTCCGACCGCCGGCACCAGTTGGCCCCCGACCACATACAGGGCCGAACCCCCAAGCAGCACCGAGACAAGAACAGTAATGATAAGCTTGGACATTGCGGTGCGATCCTTTCTGCCTTCAGCTTGGCCGCCCTCTTCAGCCCTGAAACGAAGTCATCAGCTGCGAAGAGATCGTGATGACCCAGGGATACAGAAACAAGAGCACGATCATCGCGAAGGGAATCATGATATAAAACGAAATCCATACCGGCGCATTCTCGAGCCTGCGGGTCACCTCCGACGACAGGGCGGCCTCGATCCCCGCCGTCTGCTCCTTGAGCACCAGCGCCACTTCCTTGGCCTCCGCCAGGGAAATGGCCTCCAGGGCGTTCACCAGCGGATAGACCTCCGTGATGCCGACCGCGTCGCGGAACCGGGCGATGGCCTCGTGCCGGTCCTTGCCCCACAGCACCGCCAGCTCCTGAATATGCGGCTGCAGCAGCTTCAGCGGCCGTCCCGCCCGCACCAGCATGTCGCGCAGGTCCGCCTTGTCGCTGACGCAGACCGACAGCCGGTGCGACAGCTTTGCAATCTCGAGCAGCAGCTGTGTCCGTTTATGACCGGCGGCGCCGAGGACAAGCAGCATGGGGAGCCACCAGCCGAACGCCAGGCACACGGCATACAGCAGAAGCTGGCCCAGCCAGGTGCCGCCGCTCCATTCGGAGAGGGGCACGGCCGAAGGCGGCTGTGCCGCGAAAGCCATCAGCGGGAGGGAGGCGGCCATGCCTGCGCGCAGCAGCTGGAAGCGGGCATAGGTGCACTCCCGGGGCAGGCCGGCAAGCCGCGCCTTTTCCCGGAAATTCCGTTCCGCCATCGTGATGCTGCGCTCCCCGCCCCCGACAAAACGCCGCCGCTCCTTGGCCTGTTTCGCCCGCTCCAGCAGGAGTGCCAGCCGGCTTCCCCTTCCCAGCCGCAGCCGGCCGAGCAGGGGAAGCCACAGCATCGCACTGCCGGCGGCAAAGGCCAGCAGGAATGCCGCATTCCACAGTAATAAACCAGAGACACCGGGTAACAAGGCCTAACCCCCTTTTTGTCTAAAACGCTCTGCGGCCCGAACGGACCACCATGACCATGGAGACGAACATCACCGCGAAGGAGGCCAGCAGGAGCATCCGGCCTGCCGGATCCACAAAATAGTGCCTGTAATTCGTGCCGTCCGCGTATATATTGAAGCCCACCACGAAGAAGGCGAAGCCGGCCATAAAGGTCGTGCCGAGCCGGTAGACCGTAATCATGGCCAGCCGGTTCTCTTCAAGACGCTTCGCCGTCTGCATGCGCAGCGTGAGGTGATGCAGCGCCTCCGTCACATCGGTGCCGTAGTGCGAGCCGATCAGAAGCAGATCCGCCAGATCGTCGCCCCACTCGTTATCCACCCGCCGGGCGAAGTCGTAGAGCGCCTCCTGCACGCCCTTCATATGAAGGGCAAGCTCCAGGCGCCGCCATTCGCTGCGCACCTCGTAAGGCATGGAATCCGATGACTTCACGATCACCTCGGCCAGCGTGAGCCGGGGACGGTAATGGCCGATGAGATTCTGCACGACGGCAATCATCCGAAGCGCGATGCGCTGGCGTTTCTGCTGAACCCGGAACCGGATCCAGAAGTAAGGCAGGGAGGCCAGGAACAAGGCGGCCCCCGAGCTTAAGAGCCAGGCCTGAATTGGAATCTGCCGGTCGGCACCCACGGCGAACTTGGCCTGCAGCAGCTTCACCGCCGCTTCGGCCCCGAACCAGCCGCCGAAGGCGAGAATCAGCATCAGCGCCAGAACCGGTTCGACCCCTGCCCGCATCTCGGCAATCTCCATCTCTTCCCTGAGATGCTTCAGGGGACCCCGGGAAACGAGCCTGCTCCATAGACCCCTCTCCCTCCGGACCGAAGGCAGAGCGGTTCCCGCATTCAGGGACTGCAGACGGCGGTAGCGCACCGCCCCTCTTCGGACCGCCCGGATCAGCGGAAGCAGCAGAAGCAGCGATCCGCCGGCCCACGCGCCGAGAAACAAGCCCTGGAGCAAGTGCTGCAGCAGAAAGGACCCGCCGCTCATGGCTCCCATACCCCCAGCTCCCGGAATTCCTCCGGCCGGGCGCCGCCGGCGATCAGATGCTCCCTGAGGGGACGCGAGAGCGTATGTCCTGTGAAGTGCCAGGTGCCTGCCCCGTAATCCCACTCCACCAGAGGGCTGATCCGCACCTGCCCTCCGTCATCCACCGACAGTTCGGTAATCTCGGTGGCGATGCGCACCGCCCGACCGCCGATCCGCACAACACGCAAAAAGATAATGATATTGAAGGCGCGCGCCACCCGGCGCACCGTATCGGCCGAATCATGCTGGCGGCCGTCCTGCTTGATCATGTCGACGACATCGCTGATGAACGATTCGCGGTATTTGGTATGCATCGTCCCCATCATGTCGTGTCCCCTCAGGGCCCCCTGAACCATCTGGGACACCTCGGAGCCCTTCGCTTCCCCCACGATCACCCAGTGCGGACTCATCACAAGCAGCGGCTTGAACGACTCTTCCATCGACAGGCCGATCTCCTCCACCTCACGGACAGCCAGAATATTGCGGCTGCCCCGCAGCCGCTCGCGCAGCGCCACCTCAAACTCTTTCTCGAGCGTACGGATCCGCTCGTTCTCCGGGATCTCCTGCGCGAGGGCGAACAGTAAGGTCGTCTTGCCCGTGGCCGTCCCGCCGCCGATCAGGATGCTCGCATGGTAGCGGACCAGCAGCGACAGCAGCCGGGCCATCCGCGCATCGACCGTGCCGAGCTCCGTCAGCACCTCCAGCGTCACGTCCTTCACGATGAAGTTGCGGATATGGATGCTCGGCACGTCGGAGTAAGGCGCGCGGGTCATCACCAGGCGCGACCGGTTCCACATGTAGGACTGGACGAACGGCTGGCGTTCGTTGATCGGCTTCTTGCCGCAGAGCGACAGCCGGTCCTGCAGCAGCACGACATCCGACAGTGCCGCGAACCGTCTCGGATGCCGTACCATCTCCCCCTGCTTCAGGAGGTAGATGTCGCAGCCGATGACCTGCACCTCCTCCACGTCGGGCTGACGGTACAAATCCTCAAGGAGGCTGGCTCCGCAGGTCTGGGCAAATACACAGTCGGTCGCGCTCAGCGGAGAGATCAGCGTGCGCGGGTCGACCTCAATCCGGTACTCGAGCAGCAGCGTATCGATGACCGCCTTCATCCGGGCCTGGGCCATCGGTTCCCCGAGACCCGCCTGCAGGATATCGTGGTACAGCTCCTGGTCGTTCTGGGAGCGTTCCGTCAGATGCTCGTACACGACGCCGACCGCTTCCGAAAGCGCCAGCCGGCGGAAGCCCCGCGAGCCCTGCGACGCCGGCCCCGGGAAGTGGCCCGGACCGGGCAGGGACTGCTGCGCCTGCAGCAGGTCCTTGACATACCGGCCGGCATCGAAGCGGACCCTTGGCGCCATGCGGGGCGAAGCGGTGTTCCTTGCACTCATCGCTACCCCGCCCCCTATCCGAACATCGCGGTGAACCGCGCCGCCCAGCGGGCAAGCCTCGGCACGGCGGCGGACTTCGCGTGCAGCGCCGGTTCGGCAGCCGCTTCCGGGGACAGCAGGGCGGCCAGGCGCTCCACCGCCTCCGAGAAGGCCTCCGCCTTCGGGCGGAGATAGAGCGGCACGCCTTCGTGCACGGACTGCAGGCCGAGCCCGCTGCCGACATTCGGCACGGTCCCCGCGAGCGGCATGCCGAGCACATCGGCGATCCGCTCCGGCTTGTCGCCCGCAGAGCAGCGGTTGACGATCAGCGAGATGTCCGAAGGCTGCAGGCCGCAGTAGCGCCAATAGCAGTTGTACCACTCGTTCCAGCTCGTCTGGTAGGACGCATAGTTGTTCTGGGTGACAAGCCAGCGGACATCCGCCTCCCTCACGCTGCAGACCGTGGCCGCATTGTCCGGGTAGGCGTTGACGTCGACAATCGTGATATCGAACGCCCGGCGGGCGGCATCGAGCAGCCCGCCCATCATATCCGGCGTCACGTCCTGCGCCGTGTCCCGGCGCGGCGAACCCGTCAGAATGTGGAGACCCGGCAGGCTGCGGTAGGAGGTGCAGCCCTCGAGCAGCTCATCGGCCTGCAGCGTACCGGTATGCATCTTCGGGCGCAGCTTGAAGTGGCTCTGCCCGCGGTCCATCAGGTTGAGATGGGGCCGGATCTCCGGGTTGCGCAGATTGGCGTCGATCAGGCCGACCTGCAGGCGGCCGGCGGATGCCAAGGCGAGGGCCGTATTGATCGCCACCGTCGTGGCCCCGTCCTTGCTGGCCGCTGACCACACGGCCGCTACGAGCCCCTGCCCTTCGGCAGCCGGAGCGCGTTCCGGCGTCCCGCCGAGCGTAAGAGCGGCGAGAATATCGAGCATCTCCTCCTCCCGGCTCCCGGCGGGGACGGTGCGGTAATCGAGCACCGCGGCCAGCCGGCAGACCGCTTCAAGCCCAAAGGAGTCGCAGACGCCCTCATCGAGCACTACGGTGACTTCCGCCTGCGGCTGGGTTCTGCGGATCTCCTCCATCCATTCCCAGGGGTACCGGTCATAAAAGAGGCCGGTATGGACCACGATCCGATCGAACGGCTCGCGCAGCCTGGAGAGCAGAGCCTCGGCACCGTAAACGTTGACCACGTCAGTCTCCCCCGCTCCGCCCAGCTTGCTTTTCCACCGTTCCGCGAGTTCAATGGCAGGCAGTCCTGCCAGGATTTTTATCATTGTGGGTTAACCTCCTTCGCTTGGGGGACCGGGGAACCGGCAGGAGAAGCGGGTGCGGCTTCCGCGCCGGCCTTCGCGCCCCCGCCTGCGGCCCCTGTCATATGGCCCGGGTCCGGCTCCCCGTTCAACCGGACCTGGGGCTTTGTTTTGGTAAACGCGTCCGCTTCCTTCAGCTGGCGGAACAGCGGTGTAACGGTGCCTGAGGCGCCGGCCGGAGCCGTGAGATCGGGAAGCGCCAGCTTGATCCGTCCCCCCATGCCTCCGAGCGAGTAAGCCTCGAACACTTCGTCGCTCATAATGTAGGTGTTGAGCTCCGGCTTGCCGGCCGCCTTCGACCGGGCCTCCCTGTATTGGGAGCGTGCCGGTTCCACCACGGCCTCGAGTCCGCCGGTATCCGTCACCTCAACGCCCTCGGGCGTCTTCACGCCGGTGACCGGAAGCCCTTCGATAATCTTTACCGCACCGACGGTATACAGCGCTCCGCCGGGCGTGGCAACCCCCTTGGGCTGGTCGAACTCCACCCAGACATCGACCCGGTCGCCGCGCCGCACCATATTGTTCACGTTGGCGGCCGCATCCGTCCGGAAGCTGAAATACCGCTCGCCCTCCCCGGGCACCATCCGCCGGTCATCCAGCTTCCAGGCGACGAGCTCCTCGCTGCTGGCCAGCGGAACCAGCACCGTCTTCCCGATGACGTCCTCCATCCGTGTGACCGCGTCCGCCTGATGGGCTGCGACCGGGATGATTTCCTTGCGGAGCAGGGACGCCTGCACGACTTCGCCGCTGTGGAGCATGCGGACGGGCTTGACGGTCTCCATCGTCTGCACGCGAAATTCCGTATGTTTCATGAAATGCCAATATCCCGTCACCGAGCCGCCCATCAGCAGGCAGCCGAGCGTGCCGGCGATCCATGCCTTCTGCACCTCATTCTCTCCTCTCGTAAATAAAAGCCTCTATGTTGGGTTGTTCTTTATTAAGAACATATCTACAGAACAAATGCCCCGCTCCTGAATCAATCCAACCCCGCTGTCGGCCTGGGAAGAGCAAGCCCCAGGCTCCGCCTCTTCGGGCATCCGCTCAGAAAAACAGCCGCTGCAGCCAGCCGCCGCCGAAACGGGCCTGTGCCTGCCGCGCATCCCGGGCAGCCGGGCTGTCAAAGCCCTCCGGCAGCCACGACCGCAGCCACGGCGCCATCGCCCGGCGGAGGGCCGCCCGCACCGGCTCCGCCGGGCGGGCCCGCAGCAGCCGCAGCACGAGCGGCGCCAGCCCCGCCGGCAGGGCGGCTTCGGCCCCGGCGCCGGGCCGGTAGTAGCGGCCGCCGCAGAGCAGGTAGTACATCAGCGCGCCGAGCCCGTACAGGTCGGTGCGCGCGTCGCTCTGTCGGCCTTCGAGCTGCTCAGGAGCCGCGAAGCCTACCGTGCCGAGACAGACCGTGTCGGCGGGCTGCTCAGGCTTGAAGCTGCGGGCCGTGCCGAAGTCGATCAGCCGGAGCCGGCCGCTGCCGTCAAGCATCAGATTCGCCGGCTTCAGGTCGCGGTGGATCAGCGGCGCCGGCTGCAGGGAATGCAGATAGTCCAGCAGCGTACAGAGCTGCAGGGCCCAGTCCGCCACTTCCTCCTCACCGGCCCGGCGCCCCTGCCTCTCGAAGCGCTGCTGCAGCGTCTCTCCCTCGATGTAATCCATGACGAGATACAGATACCCCTGCCGGTCCGGGCCCTTGACATCGACGATATCCGGCAGGTTCGGATGGCTGAGCCTGCTCATCGTCTCCGCCTCGGCCATCACCGCCCGGCGTCGGGCCCGCTCTTCCTCCGAAGCTTCTCCCGCCTCTTCCGCACGGCCGGTCCAGCTCTCTTTAATCGCCCAATATTTACCTTTCAGCTTCAGATCCTCGGCCAGCAGCACACTGCTCATGCCTCCGCTGCCCAGACGCCGGACCACGCGGTACCGGTCATCCAGCACTTCACCGGGCGCCAAACCCCGTCCGTTTCCATTCATAACTTCAGCCTTCTTTGGGTGCAATACAAAAAACCGCCTTAGCGAACACCCCAAGGGGCATACGATAAGGCGGTTCTTCCGCACGTGATTGGTTATGTATTATAAATTATCATATATTTTCCAAACCTGCAAGAGGTAATTTTAGCTTTTTGTAAACGCCGGCTTTCCCTATACAAATTCTTCATTTCTTTTTAACCTTCGGATAACAAGCGGCCCTTATACTGAGCAAGTCTCACAACCGACCGAAAGGGGAATCCCCATGTCCACCGTGCAAGATCACCTGCGTCCCCCTCACCCGAAGAGCGAACGCCCCTCTACAGCGGAACGCACCGGGCGCCGGACGCTGCGCAGCGCCGCCCTGCGGGAGCACCTGCTGGCCTACGGCTTTCTGGCCCCGTCCCTGGCGCTGTTCGCCGTCTTCCTGTTCTATCCGCTGCTGAAGTCGGTCTATCTCTCCCTGCATCTTACCGATCCCCGGGGGCGCATCGCCGCCTATGCCGGACTCGATAACTTCACCGAGCTGTTCACCTCAGACAAATTCTACCAGAGCCTGCAGGTGACGCTGTCCTTCACCCTGCTGACGGTACCGACAGGGATCGCGCTGGCGCTCCTGCTGGCCGCCTTGTCCCACAACAAGCTGCGGGGCATGAAGGTGTTCCAGTTCATTTTCTCGCTGCCTGTGGCCATCTCCGTCGGCACCGGCTCGGTAATCTGGATGATGCTGTTCCACCCGACGCTCGGCACCCTGAATTATTTCCTGTCGCTCCTCGGGGTGGAAGGCATCCGCTGGCTGTCCGATCCTGCCTGGGCGCTGTATTCCGTCTCGATCATGACCGTGTGGATGAATCTCGGATTCAACTATATCGTCCTGCTTAGCGGCCTGCAGAGCGTGCCGGAAGAGATCTACGACAGCGCCAAAATCGACGGCTCCGGCCCTCTCCGCACGTTCTTCGGCCTGACGCTTCCGCTGATCTCGCCGACCCTGTTCTTCAGCGGCATCGTCTCCGTCATCGGGGCGTTCCAGTCGTTCGGCCAGATCCATATTCTCACCAAGGGCGGTCCGATGAACAGCACGGATGTCATCGTATTCAACATTTACGAGGACGCCTTCGTCAATTTCCGGTTCGGCATCGGCAGCGCGCAGGCCCTGGTTCTGTTCGCCGTGATCCTGCTGCTCACCATCGTTCAATTCCGCATGTTCGAAAGGAAGGTTCACTACCAATGACAAGCCTGCAGAAAGGAATCATCTACGGACTGCTGCTGTGCGCTGCGGTACTGACCCTGTATCCGATCCTGTATACCGTCTCGGCCTCCTTCATGACGAGCGGGGAGGCCGCCACCTCTCCGCCGAAGCTGCTGCCGTCCTCCCTCTATCTCGGCAACTATGCGGAAGTCACGGATCTCCTGCCGATCGGAAGGTTCATCGGCAATTCCTTCCTGATCTCCACCGCCATCATGCTGGGGCAGCTTCTGACAGCCAGCATGGCCGCCTACGCCTTCTCCTTCCTCCGGTTCGCCGGAAGGAGCCTGCTGTTCGGCCTCTTCCTCTCCACGATGATGATTCCGTGGGAGGTCACCGTCATCCCCAACTACCTCACGGTCAAAAGCTGGGATTGGCTCGATTCCTATAAGGCGCTGATTGTGCCGTTCCTTGCGTCCGCCTTCGGCGTCTTCCTGCTCCGCCAGTTCTTCCTGCAGCTGCCCCGCGAGCTGTTCGAGGCCGCCCGGATCGACGGCTGCGGGCACATCCGCATCTTCCTGCGGATCGTGCTGCCCCTCTCGAAGCCGGCACTGGCCACCCTCGGCGTCTACTCGTTCCTGAATCACTGGAACATGTACCTGTGGCCGTTGCTCGTCACCAACGGGGAAGAGATGCGCACGGTGCAGATCGGCATCTCGATGCTCCAGTTCGAGGAGATGACCTCCTGGAACCTGGTGCTCGCCGGCGTCGTGCTGGTGCTGCTGCCCTCCCTGCTCCTGCTCGTGCTCGGTCTCAAGCAGCTCGTTCGCGGGATGACGGCCGGCGCCGTCAAGGGCTGACACCGTGCCTCTTTCTATCCATCCGGCATGACGCGTGGGCCTAACCGGCCCCGCTGTGATATACACAAACCAACCATAAAAAGGGAGAGATCACCCCATGCTTCAAAGCAAATCCAAGAAACACCTGTCGCTTATCCTGCCCCTCGCCATGACCATGACCTTCACGGCGGCCTGCGGAGGCAACAGCGGCGGCGGCGCGGCCGGCGAGAGCAAGCCAGCGGCAGCCGGAGCAGCAGAGAGCGGCAAAGAAGCCGCCAAAACGGAAGGCCCTGTCAAAGTCGTCTACTGGCATGCCATGGGCGGCGAGCTCGGCAAAGCGGTGGACAAGCTTGTTGCGGATTTTAACGCTTCCCAGAAAGACGTTGTCGTAGAAGCCGTATTCCAGGGTACGTACGACGAGAGCCTGAACAAGCTGAAGGCTTCCATGGATTCGAAGAGCGGCCCGACCCTGATCCAGGTGTACGAGATCGGCTCCCGTTTCATGATCGACTCCAAGGCGATCACGCCGATTCAGCAGTTCATCGATGCGGACAAGTACGACATCTCCCAGCTCGAGGAGAACATCCTGAACTACTACAAGGTCGACGGCAAGCTCTACTCCATGCCGTTTAATACGTCCAACCCGATCCTCTATTACAACAAGGATCTGTTCAAAGCCGCAGGTCTCGATCCCGAGAAGCCGCCGGCTACGTATGAGGAAGTCGCGGAAGCGGCCAAAAAGCTTACGAAGGACGGCCAAGCCGGCGCCTCGTTCGCCATCTACGGCTGGTTCATGGAGCAGTTCTTTGCGAACCAGGGCGCCGAGCTGCTCAACAACGGCAACGGGCGGACGAGCCTGGCGACGGAATCGCTGCTTGCCAGTGATGCAGGCGTGAAGACGCTGACGTGGTGGAAGGGCATGATCGACGACAAGTCGATGATGAACCTCGGCCGCAAGACCGACGACACGAAGAAAGCCTTCGCCGCCGGCCAAATCGCTATGACCCTCGACTCCACGGCTTCCCTGCGGGGCATCGTTTCCGCCGCAGAAGGCAAGTTCGAGGTCGGTACCGGCTTCCTTCCGAAGCCATCGGATGCCAAGGAAGGCGGCGTGATCGTGGGCGGCGCGTCCAACTACATCATGAACAACAAGTCCGAAGCGGAGCAGAAGGGCGCCTGGGCGTTCATCAAGTTCCTCGCCGATCCGAAGCAGCAGGCATACTGGCACGTGAACACGGGCTACTTCCCGATCACGAAGAAGGCCTACGACGAGCAGCTTGTGAAGGATAACCTGACGAAATACCCCCAGTTCAAAACGGCCGTCGACCAGCTGCACCAGACCAAAGCCAACCTGGCCACCCAGGGCGCCGTGATGGGCATCTTCCCTCAAGCGCGCCAGCTGACCGAAGGAGCGATCGAAGAAGTGCTCAACGGCAAAAAAGCGCCGAAAGAAGCGCTCGACGCGGCTGCCAAAGAAATTACGGCGAAAATCGCCGAGTATAACAAAACGACAGCGAAATAAGAGATGTTCCTGTTTTGCACAGGCTGCCGGTTCCCCTTCGGGAGGACTGGCGGCCTTTTATTTTACATATCAGAAGGTATAACTCGCTACAGCTCGTTTCAGTCATCTGATATTTTTAATAAACGCGCATCGTCCTTAAAAAGGAACGCATAGACGTTTATCTCATCGTGTGCACGGTAGTGCATGGCTGTGCCTCGAGAGGAGAAGAAGCGGCTCCATAAACAGACACGGCTAAGACCGGATCCAATCCTTCTCGATCTGGAGCTCCCGGAGCACCTTGGCCGGGCTGCCCGCCACCACAACATTCTCCGGCACATCCCGGGTGACCGTGCTCCCCGCCGCCACCACCGAGTTGCGGCCGATCCGCACGCCGGGCAGGATCAGGCATCCCGTGCCGATCCAAACATTGTCTTCGATGACGATTTTTTTGCAGAGATTCCCCGTATCGCTGCTGTCCAGCGGATGATATTGGGAGTCGAAGATGCTGGTCCGCGGACCGATCTTGACATCATTGCCAATGGTCACCTCCAGATTGGAAGCGATGCCCACACCAGCGTTGATCAATACATTGTCCCCGATCGTCAGCTTCGCTCCCTTCACTACGGTCAGCTGGACAGGCCACGGCTTTGCGATAATCGACAGGTTCCTGCCGATCTTGAGCTCCCCCCTGCGGTTGACGTATACCTTGCCCCGGACCCGGGGCATATCGGACAGCCCCCCGTGTCCACCTCCGAACGACAGATATCCCTTAGTTCTTGTTGCTACCTTGTGGATAATCGACATGAAGCGGATTCCTCCAAAAGTGAGATTGGGTCTTACTCCTTCTACTTCGCCCCCTTCCCCCCAAACCCCTTTCCAGCGCCTACATCTCCGCCCTGAAATTTCCTAACCCCCCATAAAAATGGCCCCCGTCCCGAAGGAAGGAGGCCCTGAAGCATCCGGATCAATTATGGATTAAGTCCGTTTTTGACTGCCGTCTGAAGCGTTCGGTTGCGGTCCTGCGTCACTTCCCAGGACATGGCGCCGCCAAGCCCTCTGCTCTTGATGTAGTTGACCTTCTCCGTGATCGACTGCGCATCGTCGTAAGAAATGAAGATGCCGCCGGATGGATTATAGAGGTAAGGCGTCTTCGTCACGCTGTTCCAGTAGCGGGTGTAGCCGTTCTTGTTGATGTAATTGGCCTCCAGATCATAGAAGTCGAACGAGCCGTTCTCCCATGTGCCTTTGGCCGCCGTACCGGAGCACGTCTGGTACAAGCCGCCGTTCACGTTCGCGCAGCCCTGCATCCCGCGTCCGTAGTAAGGCAGGCCCATGACCAGCTTGGATGGTGCCACGCCCGCGTTCAGATGATTCGCGACCGCTTTGTCCACGTTGAAGTTCACGGGATCGGTGCTCGGATCGGCCGGATCGAAATAGAGCGGCGCATTCTGTCCCGCTTTCGGATCCCAGCCCCCGTGGAAATCATAGGTCATGATGTTGATCCAGTCGAGCGTCTGGGAGATCTTGCCGAGCTCCGTGTTGGCGACAAACGCCGGTCCTGCACCCGAAGCGATCGTCAGAAGGTACTTCCTGCCGTCCGCCGTTCCGGCCTTGTCCAGCTCGGCACGGATCGTCTGCAGCAGAAGCGTGTAATTCTGCTTGTCTTCCGGCCGGTAGGTATTGCCGGCCAGACCGCCGCTCACCGGATACTCCCAGTCCAGATCCACGCCGTCAAACTGGTACTTGCGGAGAAAATCCACCGCCGACTTGGCGAAGACGGCGCGCGCCGCCGGATCGGCCGCCACGATCGGAGAAGCGGTTGGACCACGACCAGCCTCCCACGGAGATGATCGTCTTCAGGTGCGGGTTCGCCTGCTTCAGCTTGATGAGCTGCTTGAAGCTGCCCTTGATCGGCTCGTCCCAGGTATCGCCGGGATAGGACATGCCCGTGTCGGCCCAAGGGTCGCCCTGCACGATCGTCCCGTTCGGCACGTTGATATTGCCGGTCTCGTCGGCACAAGCCCAGGTCTGCGGGTTCGGGCTGGACGGGTCCGGGTTGCCGTGCCGGCCGTTCCAGCAGATGTCCGCAAACGCATAGTTGATGTGCGTGATCTTGCTCGCATCGATGTCCGGCACCTTGAAGTTCCGGGCATACACGGCCCAAGCCGGATAATAGGTCACGATCTTGTAGCCGCCGCTGCCGCCTGTAGGCGGTGCGGAGGTCGTGGCGGATACGGCCGTGCTCGCCGCCGACACGTTGCCCGCCGCATCCTTCGCCTTCACGGTAAAGGAATACGCCGTGCTGGCCGCAAGACCGCTGACGGTAAAGGTGGTGCCCGCCGCCGTACCTGCCAGTACGGTGCCGCGATACACCTCATAACCGGTCACGCCCACGTTGTCCGTCGAAGCCGTCCAGGACAGCGAAACGGAGCTGCTCGTCACGCCCGAAGCCTTGAGCCCTGCCGGCACGGTCGGCGCCTGCGTATCCGCAGCGGATGCCGGGCTTGTCGTCACCGACAGCACATTGCTCGAAGGCGATACGTTCCCTGCCGCATCCTTCGCCTTCACCGTGAAGCTATAGGCGGTGTTCGCCGTCAGGCCGCTCACCGTGAAGCCGGTTCCCGTGGCTGTGCCGGCCAGGGCCGTCCCGCGGTAGACGTCATAGCCGGCCACGCCGACGTTATCGGTGGAAGCTCCCCAGGATAAGGTCACGGAGGTCGACGTCTTGGCGGAGGAGATCAGGTTCGCCGGTGCGCTCGGCGCCTGGGTATCGGCCGTTCCGCCGCTCGATACGAGCTTCCAGAGAGCCGGTACGTTCGACGGCTCCCAGCCTGTCTGGGAGGTATGGTTCTGCAGCACCTGATAGGTGGAACCGGAGTAATCGGCGAGGTCGCCGACCTTGTAAGTTACGTTCGGAGCCCACGCGGCGGCGCCGAAGGCTGCAGCGGGGACAAGCGATGCCAGCAAGGCAGTCGTGAGCACGATCGTCCATGGTTTGCTTCTCTTCATCTTCTCATTACACGCTCCTTCATTTTAATTAAACAACGGTCAATTCATTGTGCGGATCATGCTGAGGGAAGATGACCTCTTCGTGTGCCACCTCACTCCTGCGGGCTTCCCGGTCCCGGAAGCCCTATGTTCTTCCTTGGTTCCATTATCAGGGAAAGCCCGGGGAATTGTAACGGATAACATCCTCCAAAGCGGGGACAAATTCCAACAAAATGGCCCCAAGCCCGGTGCCTCCAACAGCCGCAGTCATCGCAGCAGGAAAATCCAAAAACAATAAACAACCGGCCCCTTAAGGGACCGGCTGTGCGAATGGGTTCTGAAGCCGTATTAAATCTGCGCGCCGCCCGAAGCGTCCTGTACCGGCGGGGCAGCATACATCGCTTTGAGGGGCAGCATCCGTTCCTCCGGAACGTAGTACTTGAACGGATTGTCGTCGATGACGCCGAGCAGCTGGCGGCGGTACGGCGAAGCCCCTTCCAGCAGACGCGGGGACGCCGTCCGGTAGTCGATCGGCCGCATCCAGATCGGGCTGTAGCCGAGGAACAGCTGCCGGCGCGTATGCTCGGAGCGGTTCGGCGCTCCGGCATGCCACAGGTTCTGCGCGAAAATGAATACATCGCCCGGCTCGCCACATACCTGCACCTCTCCCGGCACGACCCCGTCCACGTTCTGATGCTCCGGCTCGAACGGGCGGTTATGCGATCCCGGGATCACCTTCGTGTTGCCCCGGTCGGGCGCCGACATGTCGCTGAGAATGTAGCAGGTTTTGATGTAATAGGTGGAAGTGATGCCGCTTTGCTTCGGAAACTGGGGATGCGGTCCGTCCTGGTGCCAGTTGATGAAGCTGTGGGAATCCGTCTGGAGATCCTGCGGGTTCGGCCGGCGGATCGTCAAATGCGAGATGTGCAGCTGAATATTGAAGCCGAGCAGATTCACGACCAGCGGCAGCACCGTCTCCTCGTCGATCAGCGAAGCGATCTCGTCATGGCGTTCCACGCTGTTGTAGATATTGTAAGCAAGCGACTCGGGCTCTGCGGCGAGAATTTCATCCACGGCCGCATTCAGCCGCTGTACCTTTTCCGGTGTCAGGACCCCTTTGAGCAGGAGATACCCATCCTCTTCGAACTGCCTCTTAAGCGCCGGAATATCCAGCTTATGCGCTGCCATTGCTCTTCCTCCTTCATGGGCTGCTTACTTCAGATAGCCGAGCTCCTTGAGCCGCTTCTCCGCTTCCGCCAGATACGCCTTGTAGTTCATCGACCCTTCCAGCGTCTTCAGGAACGCATCGTACTCCTCCAGCGGCCGCTTGCCGTAGATGAACTTCGCCAGCTCCTCTTCGATGTACCGGTCGGCATCCGCCGCATTGTAGCCTGCAGGATAATTGATAAAACCATTATATGCCTCAATCCGCGGCTGCTTCGAGGCGAACTCCACATAAGGAGCCTGTTTCTCGAATTTGACCTTCAGGTATTCAAGCTCCGGCCGGCCCGTGAACTGGTACAGCCAGAAGTAGCCGCCTTCCTTGCCCATGAGCTCGGTGGGGACGACCTTCTCCCCTTCCAGGTTGTAGTGCTTCCCTTTCACGCCGTACTGCACAAGGAGGGACCCTTCCTTCGTGGAGACATAGTTCAGGAGGTCGAACACCTTCTGCAGCTTCTCCGGATTCTTCTCGAGCGCTCTCGGGATGGCGTACAGCCCTGCCGTCTTGCCGGTATCCCAGCCGCTGGCATAAGCTCCGCCGGGCCCCTTCAGCGCGCCGACCTGCACCCAGTTCACATTCGCGGACACGGCCTTCATCTGCTCCACGAACTGCTCCTTGGTCATGTTCGGCCAGTCGACGTAGATGATGCCCGCTTCGCCCTTGATCGCCTTCTGCCGGTGCTGCAGGCCCGAGTTCGCCAGCAGCTCGGGATCGACCGAGCCGGAGGCTACGAACTCCCGGATGAAACCCAGTGCCGCCTTGATGTTCCCGTCGTACAGGGCATGGACCATCTTCCCGTCCTTCACATAGACGCTTGGAGCGCCGCCTTCAAAGCCGACGCCGTAGGCTCCGAACAGCGTGCTGAAGGCGCCCAGCTTGCCCCCCGTCAGCCCGAACGTATCCGCCTTGCCGTTGCCGTCCGGGTCCTTTTCCTTGAAGGCCTTCGATACCTCGAGAAGCTCCTCCGGCGTCACCGGCACCTTCAGCCCCAGCTTGTCGAGCCAGTCCTTGCGGACCCAATAGGTGTCATAAGGCACCTGCGGCGACTTGGCGATCGCAAACTGCTTGCCGCCCAGCACCGCTTTCTTCACCGACTCTTCCCCGATGAAATCCAGCGTAGGCTTCAGCTTCTCCTTGTAGGGCGTGAGGTCGAGCAGCAGCCCCTGCTCGGAGAACTGCTTCAACTGCTGCTTGTCGACCAGGAAGAGGTCCGGATAGTTCGAGGAGGCCATCCGCACGTTGAGCTGGTTCTTGTAATCGTCCATCGACGCGTACACCGTGAGATTGATCTCCGTCTTCAGCGCCTTGTCGAGCTCGCTCTTGATGATGTCCTGGTCCGGCGACGGCAGGCCGCTGCCCGTCTCGATGATATCGAGCTTGACGGGCTTGCCGTCCCCTCCGGCTGCCCCACCGGCCGGTGCCTTTGCCGCTTCCTCGCTGCCGCAGCCTGCAAGTACCGATCCCGCCGTGAGCATGACCGCCAGCACGGCCGCCAGCTTTCTTTTTTGTTCCATAGCCATCGTCCCCCATCTTTCTTGATTAAGATTGAACCCATCTATTGCACATGGAGCGTCAACCCTTCACAGAGCCCAGGAGCATCCCCTTGGTAAAATGCTTCTGGATAAACGGATACACGAGAATAATCGGCAGGCTGGCCGTAACGACCGAAGCCATCTGCATCGTCTCGGTCGGCAGCATGTTCTCCGCATTCTCGAGCGGCTGCTGGGTCATCATGAGGAGCTCCCGGATGATCACCTGCAGCGGGAACAGCGAGCGGTCCGTGACATACATGACCGCCTGGAAGAATTCGTTCCAGTGCCCCACCATGTAGAACAGGCCGACGGTAAGCATCGAAGGAATGGAGAGCGGGACCACCAGCTGCAGCAGGATGCGGAACTCCCTCGCCCCGTCCATCCGGGCGGACTCGAACAGCTCTTCGGGCAGGCTTTCGTAGAAGCTTTTCATAATCAGAACATTGAAGCTCCACACCGCATTCGGGAGAATCATCGACCAGACGGAATCCACCAGCCCCAGCGCTTTGACGATGAGATACGTAGGGATGATCCCCCCGCTGAACAGCATCGTGAAGACGACCATAAGGAGGAAAAAGCTGCGGCCCGGCAGTCCCTTGCGGCTGAGCGGGTAAGCCATTAAGGCGGTCAGCACGAGATTGATCAGCGTCCCCACAACCGTGATGAATACCGTAACCGCGAACGCCCGGGGAATCGCCGATTCCGTGAACAGCTGCGTATACGCGCTGAATGTAAAACTCCGGGGGATGAGGATGAAGCCCCCGTTCTTCAGCACCTCGGAGAACGGCGTCACGGAGACGGAGACGACATACATCAGCGGAAACACGGCGGCTGCCCCCGCCAGTCCCAGGATGAGCAGGACGGCGGCGTTCATCAGGCGGTCTTCGAGGCTTTTTACCATATGCCCTCCCCCCACTTCTTCGAGAGATGATTCGAGCCCAGCACGAGCACCAGGCCGATCAGCGACTTGAACAGCCCTACGGCCGCTCCGAGACTGAAGTTCAGCTGCTGCAGCCCCGTCCGGAATACCCACGTGTCGAGAATGTCCGCCACCTGGTACACCTGGATGTTGTACAGGATGTAAATCTGGTCGAAGCCCGCATCCATGATGTGGCCGAGCTTCAGGATGAGCAGCAGGATGATCACGCTCCGGATGCCCGGCAGCGTAATGTGCCAGATCATGCGCAGCCGTCCCGCCCCGTCCACCTTCGCCGCTTCGTACAGCGTCGGATCGATCGAGGCCATCGCCGCCAGGTAGATGATCGCCCCCCAGCCGAGGTCCTTCCAGATCTCCGAGCCGACCAGGATGCTCCGGAAGTAATCCACCGAGGTCAGGAAGCCGATCGAGCTGCCCCCCAGCTCCTCGATCCACCGGTTCACGAGGCCCGAGCTCTGGGAGAAGAAAGCGATGAGAATGCCGTAGATGATGACCCAGGAGAGAAAATGCGGCATGTACGTCAGCGTCTGCACGATCGTCTTGAACCACTTCACCCGGCATTCGTTCAGCAGCAGCGCCATCAGGATCGGAGGTACGGTGCCGAAGACGAGCTTGTAGACGGAGATGAGCAACGTGTTGACCATGAGCTGGGAGAAGTAAGGAGACTGGAAGAACGCGGTAAAATGCTTGTGCCAGGGGTCCGCCCAGGGGCTGCCCAGGATGCCGTCCAGCATGCTGAAGTCCTTGAAGGCAATGACCACCCCGTACATCGGGAGATAGCGGAAAATGAGATAGTACAGCACGCCGGGCAGCAGCATGAGATAGAACGCCCGGAAGCTCCAGACCCGCCTGCCCAGCAGCCGCGTCTTCGATTCGCGTGGGCGGGCGAGGGGCAGAGAGCTCCCGGCCAGATGCCTTTCCATCAGGGAGATCACCTCTCTCGCATGAGATTTTTGAGTTCGATGTTTGCGCTTTCATTCTGTTGGATTCAGTATAGCAAGCGCTCTCATGCGTTTCTATGCAGGGATTCCCCAAAAATGTACGGATTTTTGCGATGGAGGAATGAACCGGCGGGAGATGCTGCCGGGAGGCGGTCCGGGAGCCAGGTTCGGGGGTACGGCAGCCGGGGCCAGGGAGCCGCCGGTTCCTGTCGCCATGGGGCCGGCGGCGCGGCCGGGGGTCAGGGAAGCGCTGGCTACTGACGCGTAGGGCCGGCGGCGCGGCCGGGGGGTCAGGAAGCCGCTGGCTACTGTCACGTAGGGTCGGCGGCGCGGCCGGGGGTCAGGGAGCCGCTGGCTACTGTCGCCATGGGGCCGGCGGTAGTGGCCGGGGGCCAGGCAACCGCTGGCTACTGTCGCCATGGGGCCGGCGGCGCGGCCTGGAGGCCAGGGAACCGCAGGCCCTCTCGCTCACGTCTGGCGGCGACGGCACGGTTCAGGAAGCCGCAGTCTCCTGCCTCACAGGGGCCGGCGGCGGCTGTGAGGGCAGCTCCATGCGGATCAGGGTGCCCTGCCCCGGGCGGCTGAACACCTGCAGACCGTAGTCCGTGCCGTAATGCAGCCGGATCCGCTCGTGCACGTTCATGACGCCGATGCCGGTGAACCGGTGCCGGCTCGGCGCTTTGTGCCGCTCCGCGAAGAGGCTCTGCAGCTGCTCGGGGTCCATGCCCACGCCGTCATCGCGCAGCAGGATGACGAGCCGGCCCCGCACCCGCTTCGTCCGCAGCCGGATGCGCCCCGTCCGCTTCAGCGAGGCCAGGCCGTGGAAGATCGCGTTCTCGACGAGCGGCTGCAGGGTCAGCTTCAGCATGCCGCAGGCCAGCGTCTCGGAGGACGCCTCGCACTCCAGCGTGAATTTGTCCCCGTAACGCACCTGCTGGATGTACGCGTACATCCGCAGCCCTTCAAGCTCTTCCTCGAGCGTGACGAACTCCGTGCTTTTGTCGAACGAGAAGGAGAGCAGGCCGACCAGCGCCTTGACGGTCTCTCGCACCTCCTCGATCTTCTGCTGCTTGGCAAGCGACGAGATGCAGGCCAGCGTATTGTAGAGAAAATGCGGCGCGATCTGGCTCTGCAGCATCTTGAGGGTGAGCTGCCGCTTGGCGTGCTCCGCCTCCTTGATCTCCTGCACGAGGCCGTGAATCCGTTCCATCATGGCGTTGTAGCTCCGGGCGAGGCGCCCGATCTCATCTTCCCGGGTCGCGGAGATGCTCGGCAGCACCTCCATGTCGCGCACCCGGTCCATTTTGGCGACCAGGGTCCGCAGCGGATGGGTAATATAGCGGCTCAGAAAGAGCGAGCTGAGGAAGAGAAGCACGATCCATACGGCGGCTGCCGTCTTGTAGTTGTCGTAGAGGGAGAGGATGTTCTGGTAGAAATAGTCCGTCTCGTAGAAGGCGATAAAATGCCAGCCGAGGCGGTTCATCCCCGACTTCACCGCGACCAGCCGTCCCTGCGGCCCGTCCAGCTCCGCCGTGCCGACCGGCAGCTCGGCCGCCGCAGCCAGAAAGTCCGCCTGCAGCTGCGGCGGAAAGACGCCGCTCTGGTAAGGCAGCAGCCGGTAGGCACTGAGCGGCAGGCCCGCATCGAAGGCATGGACCGGCGCCCCCTTCCCGGTGATGATCGCAAACGTCTGGTTGCGCGAATTCATGACGGAGGCCAGCGAGGAAGTCAGCCGCGTCAGATCCGCCTCCACGACGGCCGCCCCGCGGAAGCTGCCGTCCGCCCCCGTCAACGGCAGCACGAAGGCGGCGGTCCGCCCGGACAGCGGCGAATCGTACGGCTCGCTGATGAACATGCCGTAGGAGGACCGTGCTTTATCGGCGAGCGGCAGCAGGTGCGCGTTGCCGATGATTTCGTAGTTGACCTGCGCGTTCGTCAGCACCCTTCCGTCCGCACGGACCAGGTACATCGTCCGGTACAGCGAGCCGTTCTTCTCCGCATAGCGCCGGAGCACCTCGGCCGCCTTCTCCTCCGCTCCCGGCTCCAGCAGGTCTTCCCGGGTGGAGAGCAGCAGGAGAATATTCTGTACGCTGTCCAGGTAGGCATCCAGATACAGATTCGTCCGGTCGATGATGAGCTGGGCATCCCCCAGCACCTGCTTGCGGAACAGGCTCTCCGCATCGCGCAGGTTATTCCAGGCCAGTACGCCGAAGAGTACGGAAGTGCCTGTGAAGAGAAACAAAAAATGCTTGAGTGCCATGCTCCACCGGCTGAATTCCCTGAGTCTGTGCCGCATGCTCTTCAGCTCCTCTTGTATTCAGTTGGCGACACGCCGGTGCGGCTGCGGAACAGCTGCGAGAAATAGCGGTAGCTCGGAATACCTACCTGCTCGGCGACCTCGTAGACCTTCAGCGGTGCCGACTGCAGCAGCTCCACCGCCCGGTCGATCCGCACCCGGGTCACATATTCATTGAACGGCTCTCCGGCTTCTTCGCGGAACAGCCGGCTGAGGTAGGAGGGACTGAGCCCCACCTCCCCTGCGATGGTGGTCAGGGTGATCGGCTCCGCCAGCTTCTGCCGGATCAGCGCCTGGGCCTGCTGCACTTCCCGCCGGATCTTCGGCCGGCCCCCCCCGGTGACTTCCCCGCTCTGCACCAGCAGACGGACCAGCCCGGTCAGAGACTCCGCCGCAGTGAGACCCTCAAGTACCGCCGCTTTCTTCTCCGGGTCCAGGGGCGCGGGAAGCGACTCTTCCCATCGGCGGCACACCCAGCGCTTCAGCTCCGCCGGCTCCATGCCGCTGCCTTTGGCCCAGGGAACCCAGACCTCCTGAAGATAAGACGCCAGCCGGGCCGGATCCCGCGTGGCCTCTCTCCACTCCGCCTCCATGGAAGCAAGAGCGGCAGGACTCCGAGGGGAGCTGACAGCCGGGGACGGCTTCCCGGGAGCCCCGTCGTGAACGACCCGGCTGTTCTCCTCGTAGAAACAGTGAAAAGCCGCCCGCTCCGTCTCCCGGACAGCGGCCAGGAGCTCCTCCGGCGAGGCGGCCGGCCCCTTCAGCAGGGCGAACAGGCGGACACGGCCTGCGGTCTGCGGCCGTTCGCGCTCCAAGCGTGCCTCCAGCCGGTCGACCAGCCCGCACAGCAGGGCCGCAGCGCCCTCCCGGCCGTCTTCGGCGGCGCCCCCGGCGTCCGGACCGAGGAACAGCAGCAGCTCCGACTCGCTGAGCGGGGCCCAGTCGACGCCGGCATAGCGGCTGTCTGCGGTCCGGCCCAGCGTCAGCTGCGCGAGCTCCTCCTGCAGCTCGTGCAGCACCTGCAGCCGGCTGCCTTTCCCGGCCAGGCACAGCAGGCGTGCGGCGCTAAGCGGGTAGCCGACTGGGCTCGGCACGCCGTCCGAGGCCGCATCGCCGGCTTCCGGCCCGGCCAGCGCACGGACGAGCAGCCGCGACAGCTCCGCCCGGTGCTGCCCGCTCTCGCTGCGGCGGCGGGCCTGCTCCCGGGCGAGCGCCTCCCGGGCCCGGCCCAGGGCCTGGCCCAGGTCCTCCTCGTCCAACGACACCTTGACGAGGTATTCCAGGGCCCCCAGCTTCAGCGCCTCACGCGCATAGCCGAACTCGCTGTGGCAGGTGAGCAGGATGACCTGCACGGGCAGCCCCTGCTCCCGCACCTGCCTGACGAGCTCCAGCCCGTCCATCCGCGGCATCGTAATGTCGGTGACGATCACGTCGGGCCGGATACGGCCGCAGAGCTCCAGAGCTTCCTCCCCGTTCTCGGCTTCTCCCGCCAGCTCCGCCCCGTAATCCCCCCAAGGGAACGAACGCAGCTCCTGGCGCAGTGGTTCTTCATCGTCCACGATCAGTACAGTCAGCAGTTCACGGTCCATCGGCCTGCACCTCCGCCACATTTTGTAATCGTTTACATTATAGCCGTTCCGTTTAACCCCAGCATAGCACAGCCGGGCGCTTCCGCGTCATCTGAATTTGGCAGCCTGCCGGCTGGAGGTTCCGTATGCGTGTCCGGATATCCGCAGGTTCATTACAAAAGGCCGCCGTGCGGAGGCTCCGCCGGCGGCCTGACGATAGAGCTGGACCCTTCCCTCCCGGGTCATGGACCGGCCAGGCAGCCACCGATTATAACGGCAGCCAGCCCAGCACCGACTGGATCTTGCGGTCCCAATAGCCCCATTCATGCGTTCCCGGCTCCTCCTCGTACGTCAGCTCGATCCCGAGCGTCCTGCAGTGATCTCGGAAACGGATATTGCTGCCGTAGAGAAAATCCTCGGTGCCGCAGCACTGGTACAGCTTCGGCCGCGGGCCGCCGGATGCCGCCAGCCGGCTGGCCAGGTGGAACAAGTCGCTGCCGCTGCCGGGAACCGCGTCCGCCGAACCGAAGATGCGGGCCGTCTCCTCCGGCACGAGCAGTGTCCGGGCGCAGTCCTCGGCGTCCAACGCGCCCGAGAGGCTTGCCGCCGCCCCGAAGCGGTCGGGCCGGGTCAGCGCCAGCTTCATCGCACCGTAGCCGCCCATGGACAAGCCGGCTACGAAGGTGCGCTCGGCCTCTTCCGCCAGCGGGAAGAACGAGCGTGCCAAGGCCGGCAGCTCCTCGCTGACGAACGTAAAATAGCGGCCGCCCTGGGCCATGTCGGTATAAAAACTGCGGTGCACGTTGGGCATAACGACCGCCAGGCCGAGCGAAGCGGCATAACGCTCGATGGAGGTGCGCCGCATCCAGATCGTGTGGTCATCCGACAGGCCGTGCAGCAGGAACAGTACCGGATGGCGCCCGTTCCTTCCAACGGCGTCCATGCCGATCTGGCCTTGGGCCGCTTGAGGGAGAATCACATACATGGATGAGGAGATGCCCAGGGTGTCCGAGAAAAAATGACAATCGATAAATGCCATGGGAAGCCAGCTCCTTTGCTCGCTCAGGTAGGAAACGGGAAGCCTGTCTAACCTGAAGGCAGGCCCTTTCCAGCTTCCAGTATATCCCTTAAAGGAAACGCTGCCAATAGGGCTTGCGGGCTTCGCGGGGAGGGACTGAGCTGCAGATGCAGGCGCCCGGCGCAAGCGGCTTCCTGCGCGGGGACGACTGCCGCTTGCCCTTCACCGTCAGCCCTCCCGGCTGCCCGAAGTCCGGGGCCGTGCGTCCCTGCCCGTTCCTCCGCCAGCCTGCCGCCCTCGCTGCCCGCCGCTCTCCGCCCCGCCTTCTGCCGGACAGCCGGATGTCAGCGCAGCCCCCTCGAAGCGGGTCTGCGGCCTCTACGGCTTTTGCGCTTGCCCGGCGATCGCTTCGCTTCATGAATCCCTACCGGCTGTGCCACCGTGGTCTTCGCCTCCGCCACCAGCTTCGCGAGCTGCCGTACGGCCGGCGACATGTGCTCCGCCGATTGGCAGATCGTGTTCACCTTCTCGATCGCCACCATCAGTTCATCCAGGCTCTCATTGACGCTTCGCATGAAGAGCGGTAATCTGCTCACGGGCATCCTCCCCTTTCGCCTATGCTTTCTCTTCTATCGTATGCAGGGAGGCGCCCGGTCGGTTTGGGCAGATGTCCCTGCCCGCGCTTAAAGCGATATGTACTTGGCCGGAGGACGGACCGTCCGGAGGGTCCAAGGCTGCGGCCGGCCTCTACGGCTGGCGCGAATGCCGCCTTCACCCTCCGAAAGGGCTCCCTGCTTACCGTATCGGGCTTCACCGGGACCGGCTGCGGAGCCGCGGAACAGGCCTGGCGAACGCGAACCGGAGTTCCGGGCGGCAGAGCGCGGACCTCTCGGCAGCAGGGAGCCTCATGCAGGAGCGGGCTGGGCGGATCGCCGGGTTCAGCCCCTGCATTCTCTCCAGGGATCAGCAGGGTTTGCCGCACTTGCCTCCGCTGCGCAGGATGATGACGAGGAGAATATACAGTACGAGAATGTAGCCTGCGGAACTCCACACGCCCTTCACGGGGTAGTGGGGCTTCTTGGGGCCATAAATGTTGACCTCATCGAACATGGCGTTAACATTGACCGGCGGGTAAGCCATCGGCTTCGGCATCGAGACCGGTGCGGTGGCGGTTGGCATCATATTCGGCATCATATTAGGCATCATGTTCGGCATGGAAGCGGGCATTTGGGCTGGCATGGGAGCCGGCATGGGCATCGGTTGGTATTTTTCCATGAAAGAGCACCTCCGTGAATTTGGGACGGCCGGCCTGCGGAAGATCCTCCGCCGCCGCACCGCCTTCCGCTGCTGCGGAACGCTGCCGCTCAGGGCACACCAACAGTCTATGGGAGTTCACCCAACCGGGCACGGTATTCACCCAGTCCCCGCCAAAAATAGACGGCCGCCCCCCCTCTGCGGACCCTGCGTAACTCCACCTGATCTCCCCTGCTCTGCCCACCTGTAGTGGCCCGCACCGCCAATGGGCATGCCAAAGAGCCGTCCCTTGCAGGACGGCTCGCAACGCAGAATTTTTACACGTAAGGGTTGTTCTCTTTCTCATACCCGATGGAGGTCTTGGGACCGTGTCCCGAGTAGACGATCGTATCGTCCGGCAGCCGGAACAGCTTGCTGTGGATGGAGTTCAACAGCTCGTTCTCGCTTCCGCCCGCCAGGTCCGTCCGGCCGACGGAGAGCTTGAACAGCACATCTCCGCCGAACAGCTTGTTCCCGTGCAGGAAAGAGACGCTGCCTGGGGAATGCCCCGGCGTGTGCAGCACCTGGAACGGAAGGCCGAGCAGCTCCAGCTTCATGCCCTCCTCCAGCGCATACTCGGCAGGCTCCGTCGTAATCGGGCCGCCGAGCTCCGGCCAGTTCAGGGACCCGTTGCGCTTCGGGTTCGTGAGCCATTCCGCTTCCGCGTCATGCAGATAGACGGGGCAGCCCTTCAGCTTCCGCAGCTCGTCCACCCCGCCGATATGATCGAAGTGCGCATGGGTGAGCAGAATCGCTTCGATCTCGAGATTCGCCACCCGCTTCAGCAGCGGCTGGGGATTCATGCCGGGATCGATGACGATCCCCCGGTTCTCGCCCGGTACGGTCAGCAGGTAGGCGTTCGTCTGCAGGGGGCCGAGCGAGAACGATTCGACTTGCAATTCTCTGGTGGTCATAGCTTAGAACGAGGAGAGCAGCTCGCGCAGCTCGCGTACGATGACGGTCTGGTAGCCGGTGCCTTCCCCGTATTGACGGCCCATCTCTTCACGGGCCACCTTGATCTTGTCCTGGTAATCCGCCGCCTCGCGGTCCGGGTTCTCCGCCTTGAACTTCGTCATGACCGCCTGGACGTGAGCCGGGCGGGGACCCCAGTGTCCGAGCACATGCCCGCTGAAGTCGGTGAAGATCACTATCGGAATCGCTTGCCCCCCCCGGTCAGGAACTGGGCCATAACATCCGGATGCTCTTCCTTGATCAGCACCTCCGTCGGAATGCCGGAGATCTCCAGCGCACGGAAGACGGCCGGCACGTTGCGGACCACATCTCCGCACCAGTCGGCGCAGAGAATCAGGCAGCGCAGATCATCGCGGTTGTTCAGAGACTCGAAGAACTCCTTGTCCTCCTCGTTCTCCCACGTGAACGCATCGTACCATTCCTTGAACTTCTCTTGGTTCTTGGTCATCCCGTCGATGAACTGCTGCGGGGTGAGGCCTTTGCGCAGCTTGCTGCTCAGATTCGTGCTCATTAGGGTCATCCTCCTTAGGGAACTCGGTTTACTATGATTGATTGTACCAAAAAAAGGAGCCGGCTCCAACAGGAATCGGCTCCTTAGGCACCTTGCGGGAATCCGCCCTCCGCTTCGGTGCGTCCACTGAATCCGGAGAAGTCAGAACTTTCGTCGGGACAGTTCTCCTCCGCTTATGTATAGAACCTGAACAGCCCTCTATGCGCAGACAGCTTCTCCCGTCAAACCCGCAGATCCTTCTTGCGCGTGCTTCTGCGCTTCATCAGCTTCCAGATCAGATACAGCACTGCAATCACCACGACCCCGATCAGCAGAGGCTTCGTGAACGGACCGGCGACTTCTTCGATCTTCTGCCAGTTGTCGCCGAGGGAACGGCCGAGCACCACGAAGAGAATCGCCCATGGAATCGTACCGAGCGTCGTGTAGAACAGGAACTGCCACATCGGCATACGCGCCATCCCTGCGGGAATGGAGATCGCCTGGCGGAGCACCGGGACGAACCGGGCCAGGAAGACCATGACGGGGCCGTACTTGTTGAACCAGCCTTCCGCGATGTCCAAGTGCTTCGGTTTCATATGCAGGTATTTGCCGAACTTCTCGACTACGGGCCGGCCGCCGTATCGCCCGATCCAGTACAGGATCACCTGTTGGAACAGACAACCGATGGTGCCGAAAACAATGGCGCCGAACAGGGATACTTCGCCCTTGTACACGAGGTAGCCCCCGTAAGCCAGGACGATCTCGCTCGGGATGACCTCCAGCATGAGGCCCAGGAGAATCCCCCAGACACCGAGCTGCTCGATAAAATGCAGCGCCGATGCGATCAAGTCATGCAGCATCTCACTCATGGTTTCCAGCCTCTTCCTCTCCACTCAATTATTCGAAGTCTTGTCTCTCTATGTCTAACCTATTCTACCATATCCACCCCTATGCCGCACCCTGAGATCAACGCCTATGCCGTCCTCTTAAGGATGATGCGCGCGTTGATTAAAAATATCAGATGACCGTAACGAGCCAATGCGAGTTATCCTTTGTGATATTTAGAGAAAAGGGTGTGCGCCGAAACGGCGGCTCCGCCCTTCCGCCGGCGGCCGCCAAGCGGGCAGAGCCGCGCAGGGGCCCATCTTATTACGTCTGAAGGCCTCTGAAGGTTTCAACCAGGAACCGGCGCAGCATCTCCCCCGCCCGGGTGAGCTCGCGGTGGCGGGAAGAAATCAGTCCATGCGTAAGGGGCCGGCTGCCCAGTGCCGTTACGGCGGCCAGCTCTCCCCGTTCCAGCTCCCCCCTCGATCGTGCTGCGCGGCACATAGGCCGCCCCCACCCGCTGAGCAGCGCCTGCCGGATCATATCCGGCGACGAGAACTCCGCGCGGGTGCGGACCGCGGCCCCGTGAATCCCGAGCAGGGACTCCGCCTCAGCCGTGTAGAGGCAGCCGGGGCCGAAGCCGACGACCCGGCAGCCCCCGAGGACGTCGTAGCCCCCGCGCTCCAGCCGGGAAGCCACGCCGGGGACAGCCGCCCAGACGAGCTCGTCTTCGAAGAGCGCATCGAAGCGCAGGTCCGGCCGCTCCGGGTCGCGGGGCACCAGACCGAGCTCCGCCCCCCTCGAACGGACCGCCTCCACGGTCTCCTGCTGAAAGCCCGTCTCGATCCGCAGATCGATGCCCGGATAGAGCTCCATGAACCGGCGGAGCGGCCCCCACAGATGCCCGGCGGCAAAGGATTCGAGCACCTGCAGCCTGACGGCGCCCCGCGGCTCGCCCTCTTCCTGCAGCTCCCCGGCGAGCTCCTCCCCAAGCTCGAGGAAACGCCGGGCGTACAGCGCGAGCTTGCGGCCGGCTTCCGTCGGTTCCACCCCGCGGGGCAGCCGGTCGAACAGCCGCCGGCCCGCAGCCTCCTCCAGCTGACGGATCTGCGTCGTGACAGTGGACTGCACATACCCGAGCCGCTCCGCCGCCCGGCTGAAGCTGCCTTCTTCGACTACCGCAAGGAAGGTGCGGAAAGCTCTTCCCTCCAGCCGTTCCCACATGCGGACTCCCCCTTTGATTGCGATTCCATTACCTATCGAAAATGCGAATAGCAAACATCGATTTCATTCGTTATTCAAATTCCTCATCCCATGGTAGCATAGCTCCATCGGGGCTGTCATCCGGACCGCCCACATCCGATTCCAGAGAGGAAGATAAGCACATGAGTCTCCCATCACACCCGCTGCCTCAAGCAGAAACCAAGCAGGAGAGCACCTATGCCGGGGAGGCCCCCTCCGGACTTCCGCAGTCACGGCTCCTGGCTTCTGCTGACCCGGGCCCGCTGCCGGCTCCCGTACCGCTTGTGCCCGCCGCCCGGGCCCGCGTCTTCACGCTTGCCCTCCAGGCAGGCGGAGCCTTCCTGGCCGTCTTCTTCGCCCTGCTCCTCGGAGGATGGAGCGGGCTGCCGCTGCTCATGGCGCCCTTCGGCGCTTCCTGCGTCCTTGCCTTCGCCCTGCCGGACAGTCCGCTGGCCCAGCCCCGAAGCATCATCGGCGGCCATGCGCTGTCCACCGCCATCGGCCTCCTGCTCCTGCATACGGCAGGCTTCCATCCCTGGAGCGCCGCCCTCGGTGTGGCCCTGGCCATCTTCCTGATGGGCGTGACGCGCACCCTGCACCCGCCCGCTGGGGCCGATCCGCTCCTCGTCCTGCTCGGCGGGGCCTCCTGGAGCTTCCTCTGGGCGCCTGCGGTGCTCGGAGCGCTGTGGATCACGGCGGCGGCCTGGGCCTTCCACCGGGCATCCGGCCGGCACTATCCCCAGCGCTGGTGGTAGCCCCTGCAGCCCCGCCCGGCCAGCCGGCATTGCCGCCGGCTTTTTTCCGTTCCCGCTTGATCCTCCCGCCGCCGTTCCCCTGCCCGGCCTGCTTCCCTTCCAACCGCCTGTTTCCCTTCCTTTCCCTGATCTCCACTCCTTTCCGTCCCCTCTGCCGGATTCCCTTCCGACCGGTTGATCACCTTATTCCCAACCTCCTTCCCCTCGCCTTGCCGCTTCTCCTGCGCTCGGTTCATGCTTCCGAATCCCCTGTTACCCGCGGTCATGTTTCCATTCCGAGTAAATATTGGTGTCTGTGGTAAAACTACGATGTGTTCAACCTGTATACGATGCGAGCTCAAAAGGAGGAGAGACCTCTATGCAAAGGACGGCCGGGCAAGGGACGACCGGGCAGGGAAGCGCTCCTCCTCCGTCTTCGGGTGACCGCGGAGCGCTGGTACCGGCGCTAGCCGACAACCTCAAGCGAATCCGCAAACAGCTGGGCGCCAGCGGGGACATCGTGATCCGCGAGATTACCCTGGGCAGCCCGCAGCCCATCCGGGCCGCCGTCCTGTATACCGACGGTCTCGCCGACAAGCAGATTATCCATGAATCCATCCTTCCTTCCCTGATGACGGTCTCGGCCCCGCACTCCGCCGAGCCGCTGCTTCCGGAAACGGGAGCCGCTCTCCTGGCCCGCATCCAGGATACCGTGCTGCAGGTGGGGGAGCTCAAAGCCGTTCCGGACCTGGCGGGCGTGCTCCGCGAGATGCTCTCCGGCAATACCGTCGTCCTCGTCGACGGAGTGCAGTCCGCACTCTCGGTAGGAACGCCCGGCTGGAAGGACAGGGCCATATCGGAGCCCGCCGTCCAGAACGTCATCCGCGGGCCGCGGGAGAGCTTCACCGAGACGCTCCGGACCAATACGGCACTCGTCCGCCGGCGCATCCGGGACGAGCGCCTGCGCTGCGAGCAGCGGGCCATCGGCAGCGTCACCCATACCGAGATCGCGATCATGTATGTCGACGGCCTCGCCGACCCTTCGGTGCTGCAGGAGATTGACGAAAGGCTGGGACGGATCCGTACGGACGCCATCCTGGAGGGCGGCTATATTGAAGAATTCATTCAGGACAAAACGCTGACCCCCTTCCCGACCCTGTTCAACTCCGAACGCCCGGATGTTATCGCCGCCGGGCTGCTGGAAGGCCGGGTGGCGATCCTGATCGACGGCACGCCGTTCGTACTGCTCGTTCCCGCCCTCTTCAACCAGTTCTTTCAGTCGGCGGAGGATTATTACCAGCGGGCCGATATCGCCATTTTCCTGCGCATTCTGCGCTATCTGAGTTTTTTTATTGCCCTGCTGGGGCCGTCCCTCTATATTGCTGTAACGACGTTCCATCAGGATCTGCTGCCGACCCAGCTCCTGATCTCCCTCGCCTCCCAGCGCGAAGGTATTCCGTTTCCCGCCTTCGTGGAGGCGATGATGATGGAGATCGCCTTTGAGATTCTGCGCGAAGCGGGAATCCGCATGCCCAAAGCGATCGGACAAGCCGTGTCGATCGTAGGCGCACTCGTCATCGGGCAGGCCGCCGTGGAAGCGGGCATTGTCTCCGCCGCGATGGTCATCGTCGTCTCGCTGACGGCGATCTCGAACTTCGTGTTCCCGTCGTTCAACATGGCGATCTCCGTCCGCATCCTGCGCTTCGGCATGATGCTGCTCGCGGCGACCTTCGGCTTTTTCGGGGTCACGATCGGTCTGCTCGCCCTGGTCATCCACTTGTGCTCGCTGCGTTCGTTCGGCGTGCCGTACATGGCCCCGTTCGGACCTTACAATACCCAGGACCAGGAGGACGCCATCTTCCGTCTGCCGCACCGCATGCTGAACAAGCGGCCGCAGATGGTCAATACGTCCGACGCCGTGCGTGACCGGACACCGGACTGGGAACCGGAGAACTGACCACGCTTCCGCTGCCTGCTCCAATTCCGCTCCCTTGGGCCTTCGGCTTAGCCGCTCCGGCCCGTAAAGCAGCAAACCAATCTGACGGTAACGGGTGGTACAACATGATCCGACTCCTGCTGAGGTCAGCTCTCTGTCTCCTGCTCGTGCTGGGCTCTGCCGGCTGCTGGAACCGGCGCGAGCTGAACGATATTGCCATTGCCGTGGGTCTGGCCATCGATTGGGACCCGAGCGGCCAATATGTGATTACCGCGCAGATCGTCGACCCGGGAGAGGTGGCTCCCCGGAAGGGGGGCGGCACCGCCACCACGGTATCCACCTACGAAGCGCGCAACCAATCCGTGTCGGAGGCACTCCGAAAGATGACCACCGTGCTGCCGAGGAAGATTTACCTTTCCCATCTGCAGATTCTGGTCCTTGGGGAAGCGCTGGCGGACCGGGGCATCGCCGAATCCCTGGAATTCCTCTCCCGCAATCATGAGGTGCGCTCGGACTTCTTCGTGGTGCTCTCCAAGGGCGCCAAAGCCGGCGACATCCTGAATGTCCTGACGCCGCTGGAGAAGATCCCGTCCCAGAAGCTGCGCAAATCGCTCGAAACCTCGGAGAAAATCTGGGCTCCGACCCATACCGTCCAGCTCGACGAGCTGATCACGGACATGGTGGAGCCCGGCCGAAGCGCGGTTCTGACCGGTGTGAAGATCGAAGGCAGCAAATCGAAAGGAAAAACCCGGGAAGGCCTGTCTTCCATCACCCCCTCAGGGATGCTGGAGTATGCCAACCTGGCCGTGATGCGCAAGGACCGTCTGGCGGGCTGGCTGAACGAGCAGGAGAGCAAGGGTTACAACTATATCAAAGGAGATGTCAAGAATACCGTCGGCACCATCGGCTGCGGAGGCAGCGGAACCGTATCCCTGGAGGTCTATAACAGCAAATCCAGCATCAAGGCCATCATCCGGGACGGGGCGCCGTCCATCTTGGTAAGCCTGACAACCGAGAGCAACGTAACCGAAGTCAACTGTGATGTCGACCTCAGTAAGCAGGAAGCGGTGGAGATGCTGGAGCAGGAAGCGGTGAAGCGGACGAAAGAGGTGGTGAATTCCTCGATCCAAAAGGCCAAAAAATTGAAGTCGGATATCTTTGGCTTCGGGGAAATGATTCATCAAAAGGATCCGAAGGCCTGGGCCGTCCTCAAGGAGGACTGGGATGCCCACTTCGTCAAGCTGCCTGTCACCGTCGAGGTAGAGGCTCATATCCGCCGGACCGGCACGACCAACAAATCCTATCTGGGCCAGATGAAAGGAGGGGGATAAAAAATGATGGACAGCATCGCCCTGCTTCTGCTGGCCGCCTGTATTGCGTACAAGGAAATCCCCCGGATGCGGAGGGCTCGCAGACACCGGGATCTTCTCGTGTTCACCGTCATGCTCCTTGCCGGTACCATTCTGGGGATTCTTCAGTCCGCCCGGGTCCCTCTGCCGAACCCGCTTGACTGGATGACGATGGTCTACAGACCCGTCAGCCAGGGGGTAGACGCCTTGATCGGATGGAGGGAGCCCCAATGAAACGGGAACAGATCTCGGTCTCCCAGCTGTCCGCCCTGATGTGTATGTTCATCATCAGCTCATCGACCCTGCTCATTCCCACATATCTTGCCTCGCAGGCCAAGCAGGATGCCTGGATTGCCGTCACCGCAGGGATCGCTCTCTCCTGCCTGCTGGTGCCGCTATACACGAAGCTGAGCGGCACCTACCCGGGAATGACACTGATGCAGTATTCCGAGGTAATTCTCGGCAGGCTGCCGGGCAAAGCCGTGGGCCTGCTGTTTTGGGCCTACCTGCTCATCCTGACCTCAGGCCTTCTGCGGCAGCTCGGCGAGATGATTACGACGCTAACCCTGCCCCAGACCCCGATCCAGGCCATCCACGCCGTCATGGTGCTCCTGCTGGTCTTCTCGGTACGGCGGGGACTGGAGCCGGTCGGCCGGTCGGCGGAAATTTTTCTTCCCTGGGTGCTGCTCTTCATCCTCTGCTTCCTGATATTCCTGGCACCCGAGATCGAAATCAACCACCTGCTTCCAGTGATGGAGCACGGGCTGCCGCCGGTTATCAAAGGCACCCTCACCCTGATCGGCATCCCTTATCTCGATCTGGTCGTCTTCCTGATGCTCCTCCCCCATCTCCGGCGTCCGGAGAAATCAGGGAAGGCCTTCCGCTTCGCCATGCTCTCGGGCGGGGGGATCGTCCTGCTCTTCACGCTGTGTTCGATTCTGGTGCTCGGGCCCCATACGACGGAACGGTCGGTCTATCCCCTGTTCCAGATGGCGCAGAAGGTGAATATAGGTAATTTCATTCAGCGCATCGAGGTGCTGGTGGGCGGGCTCTGGTTCATCTCCTTATTTTTCAAAATTACCGTTTGCCTGTATGCCTGCGCCCTCTGTGCCGCCCAGCTCTTCGGACTGAGGGGCTACCGGGAGATCACGTATCCGCTCGGCCTGATCATCTGGGTACTGGCCATGATCATCGCCCCAAGCTCCGTCTACTTCCTGGACTTTATCCGGGAGATCTGGACGGTCAGCACCCTCCCCTACGGTCTTCTGCTTCCGCTCCTGCTGCTTGCCGTACATGCATGGAAACAGCGTTCCGCCCGAAAAGGGGAGTCGTAGGAAGAAAGGAGTTCACGCCATGAAGGCACCGATTCTGAATGCCCGGCAGCTCTACTGCCTTGTATTTCTGTTCGAGCTCGGCAGCGCCGTCATTGTCGGTCTCGGCATGCAGGCCGAGCGGGATGCCTGGCTTGCCATCCTGATCGGCATGAGCGCCGGCCTTCTTCTGGCGGTCGTGTTCCTGTATGTGTACCGCCGTCATGAAGGGCACTCGCTCATCGGCATTCTGCAGCTGCGGCTGGGCCCGGCGGCAGGCCGTCTGGTCGGCGGAATCTACGTCGCCTACTTCCTCTATATCGCGGCCCGGGTGCTCCGGGATTTCGGAGAGGTGCTGGTGACGACCATCCTCAACCAGACGCCGCTGCTGTCGGTGAATGCCCTGATGGTCGTCATCATCTGCTGGTCCTTGTCGCTCGGGATGGAGGTGATCGGCCGGTCGGCGGAGATCATCATCCGGCTCGTGAGCTTTATGGCCATCGTCACCGTACCGGCCATCCTCGCCTCCGACATCCTCGAGCCGCGCCGGTTCCTGCCGGTACTCGAGAAGGGGCTGATGCCCGTCCTGCAGACAGCGTTCCCGCTGACCCTGACCTTCCCCTTCGGCGAAACCATCGTCTTCCTGATGGTCCTGCCGCACCTGTGCAGCAGCCGGAAGGCGGCGAGACCTTTCCTCCTGGCAATGCTGACCGCCGGACTTACGCTGACCGCCGTCGTCTCCCTCGATATCGCTGTTCTGGGGCCCGGCCGCGCGGCCGCCGAGCAGTTCCCCCTGCTCGCCGCCCTGGGCAAAATCCAGGTCGGCGAAGTCATCCAGCGGCTGGATGCCGTGGCCCTCAGCACCCTGATCCTGGGCGGCTACTTCAAGATCACGATCTTCACCTACGCCGGCGTACGCGGCTTGTCGGAGCTGACCCGCACGAGCGGACGCAAAGCGGAGCTTGCCCAGCTGGCTGCGATAGGGCTTTTGATCCTGGCGGCTTCGGTCGGCATGAGTGCGAGCTTCCCCGAGCATATCGATGTCGGGCTCAAGAAGGTCCCTTATCAGATGCATCTGCCGCTGCAGGTGGGGGTTCCCGTGCTGCTCGCTCTGCTCGCGCTGGTGTTCTCCCGCCGCAAGAGGCCGTATCCCTCGGCGTAAAGCCGTCCCGTTCCCCTGTACCCACTCCGCCCTTCCTTGCATACGATGCTGTATGGAAGGAGAGTGGGCCCCATGAATCCCGGCAACAAAATGAAGCACAGCCAGCCGCTGCCCTCCGCCCGCCAAATCCGGCGCACGTGCAGCCGCGAGCTGTACCGGGCGCGGAAGAAGCTCGGCGGATGGATTCCCCCCGAGAAGGTAAGCCAGGCCGAAGAGCTCTATTACAAGAAAGTGCTGCTGAACCTGCCCTACATTGCCGAGAACGGCAGCAACCGCAAGCTGCTTGCGGACTGGTTCGACGAGAACGTCTGCGGGGAGATCGCCGAGCTGTGGAGCGTGGAGCCGGAGGCGCTCGGCCGCGCCTTCCGCGAATCGTTCGGCGGTTGAAAGAACCGCATGCCAAAAAGCTCCATAAGCTTCGGGACTGCAAGGGTTCCCGGTCTTAGGAGCTTTTTTGGTGATTGTTTGGAAAAGCTTCCGTGCTTCATGGATTCCTTCGGTGCACGCCGGTCAGCGGGACAGCTCTGCAATCCGCTCGGACTCCCACACCTGCTCGCCCCCGTGCTCCCTGAGGGCTGCGCGGATCATGCCCCGGGCCACGGCAGCCGCCTGAATGGGCTTGTACCTCTGCAGCGGCCCCCGGAACAGGAACGGCATGGCGCCGCTTACGGCTTCGGCGAACTTCTCTCCCGGGCGGTGGTCGTTCTTCCGCTGTCCGAGCAGCAGCGAGGGCCTGAAGAAGTGAAGCTCGGGAAGCCCCAGCGCGCGGAGGGCCTCCTCCATCTCCCCCTTGACCCGGCTGTAGAAGAACCGGGACGACGAATCGGCACCGGTGGAGGAGACGACGAGCAGCCGCGAAGCCCCGTGAGCGCACGCCAGACGTCCGAGCGTCAGCGGATACTCCAGGTCGACGCGCCGGAACTGCTCCTTCGAGCCGGCCTTCCTGATTGTTGTGCCTAGTGCGCAGTACACGTCCGCCCCCGGCAGCTTGTCCCGGAGCAGCGGCTCCAGCTGCGCCTCACTCCAGTCGGTCACGAGCTCCTCCGGCTGCCCGCCCTCCCAGTCCGTGCGGCTGCGGACGAGCGCAATGACTCTTCCGCACGCCGCATCCTGCTTGAGCTGCCGGACCAGCTCCCTGCCGATTAATCCTGTTGCTCCCGCTACGATTGCTGTCTTGTTCATGCGGTGTGCTCCCTCCTGCCTGCCATCTGTTGTTCTGGGGCTGCGCCTCTGCTACCTATGCTGCCTATGCTGCCTTGTTCCCGTGCTGCCGCAGCTTGTCCGCCGGCCGGGCCCGCGGAACCGGCTGCACGGCCACGAGGGTTGCACTTCGGGCCGGGCCCTCCGGCACTAGCGGTCCGGGCTGCGGTTACATCAGCCGGCCGATCGGGCCCTGCGGATCGATGATGTCCTTCACCTCGGCGAACGGAATTTCGAACGTCGGGAATCCGTAGACATAAGGCGTGTATTCATACAGCTGAAAATAGATGCCAATCGCTTTGTCCGTCAAATAGTAGGGCTGCTCCGGTGTGATCGTCTTGAACTCGGCGATCATCGGGATATCGCGCTCCTTGAACTCCCGCGCAATAATCTTCGATAACCGGCCGATGTAATCGCTGCCCGGCTTGAACAGATCGGCCAGCGCATACAGACGGCCGTCTTCAAGATCGAAGGTCTGCGAGCTCTGGTAGGTGATGCCGTGGGCCGCCTTCTCCGCATAGCCGTAGTTCTCATAGAGCAGGCTCAGCAGCTCTTTTTGGTGCAGCTTGACGTGATAAGTACCGGTAATCGTCTTCGTCTTATCCTGCACGTAGCCCTGGATGCGGATCAGATCATAGACCGCATCGAGAATGGCATGATTCACCATCCGCTGCACGAATCCGTTCCTCAGCCCGGCTACCTGCGGGTATTTGACATCAAGTCTGGGTTTGACGAGCCGGCGCGTCATGATTCGCTCCCGCGGTGCCCGGTCCTCGCCGCTGATCCATTCCATGGTATTCTTCTCCCCTGCCCTCGTTTCGGGATGGACTCGGCACCCTTGCGGATGCCCCTTTCCCGGTTACGATACGATATGCGGGTGAATGCCCATGGGTGACAGCCCGGAGGCGGAGCAGCGGCTCACGGCCTTCTCCGGCCGGGGTCACGGAGCCGGCTGGAACAATTCGAGCCGCTCCCCGTCCGGCCCCTGGAAGAAGGCGATGCGGACTCCGTTCAGAATGACCTTCGAACTCCCCTCCTCGAACCGTACGCCCAAGTCCTGCAGCCGCGCCATCTCCCCTTCGATGTCGCTTACCGTGAAAGCCACATGGTTGACGATGCCGCTGCCCGACAGGCCCTCCGTTCCCCGGCCGATCAGCTCGATCTCGATATGCTCCGAGCCGGGGAAGGACAGGAAGCCGAGCTCCGGCCCGTTGTCGATCTGCTCTCTGCGGGCCAGCTGCAGTCCGAGCACCTCCGTATAGAAGCGGATGGATGCATCCATATTGCTGACCATAATGCCAATATGCTCAAGCTTGTGAATCATTGACGTCACACACCTTTCGTCCATCGAATGGTTGCTGTGGTTCAGGGTATACGGCCCCAACATATCACGCCGGAAAGCAAAAATGCAACGCCGCAGTAACGCTGTGACGTTGCATCCGAAAAGATTGCCCAGGGCAGCTTCCGGGTCTATACTGAAAAAATGTTCTCAGCGCGGAAGGCGCCGAACATCATTCTCGAATATTCAAAGGAGTCGTAACCATGGAATGGCCTTCAACGGATATGCTCTTGTTCCTGATCGCTGCCGGATTCGTGGCCTCGTTCATCGATTCGGTGGTAGGCGGCGGCGGACTGGTTTCCGTTCCGGCACTGATGCTCACGGGACTGCCCCCCAGCATGGTGCTCGGGACGAATAAGCTGGGCGGCACACTGTCCTCCCTGACGAGCACAGCCTCCTTCCTCGCTTCGGGCAAGGTCAGCGGCAGGCTGGTGCTGCTGCTTTTCCCCCTGGCGTTCATAGGGTCGGCATTCGGGACGTACACGGTCCATCTCGTACCCTCGTCCTTCATGCGACCGCTTGTTGTCGTGATGCTGATCGCCGTCCTGGTCTATACCTTGTTCAAGAAGAACTGGGACGGCACCGGCGTGCAGCTGAAGTGGACCGGCCCGCGCCGGCTCGTGATCGGCCTCGCAGCCCTGGTCATCGGATTCTACGACGGCTTCTTCGGCCCCGGAACCGGATCCTTCCTGCTCTTCGTTTTCCTGCTGTTCGGCTTCGACTTCGTAGGGGCAAGCGCCAATGCCAAGGTGCTGAACTTCGCAAGCAACATCGCCAGCCTGGCCGCGTTCTTCCTCCTTGATTCCGTACATCTCGGCTACGGGATTCCCATGGGCCTGTCCATGATCGCCGGCGCTCTGGTCGGCTCGCAGCTCGCCATCCGCAAAGGATCGACTTACGTCAAGCCGCTGTTCATCATCGTGACCGGCATCCTGATCGGCAAACAGCTCTGGGACCTGGCTGCCGGCTGACCCGACAGTTCCGCTTGCGTGCAGTGAAGGTGAGTCGAACGGATGGACAAATAAGGATTGGACGCCAAAAGGCTGCATGCTCTCGGACGAGAGCGAGTGGAGTAAACGGGGGCAGGGTGCGGCTGGAGAAGGAAATCAGGCAGGCATCATATGGGGGCTTGTCCCTGTTGCGCTCAGAGACAAGAACGGCGGCACACTTCCCACCATTCCCGGCTGCCGGTCCCGCTGAATTTCAATAGACCTGTCATCCAAGCTGTGGTCAAACGCCGAAAACGGCGACGGTGGACAGATGATCCGTGAGGTTCACGCGGCGTGCCTGATTGCTCAGCATCTCCGTGAACGGGTTGTTGACGATATGAGGGTTGGCTACCGGACGGATATCGTCCCAGACGCATTCCACGCCGCGGCCTCCCGCATCGCCCGCAAACATTTTGCAGCCCCCGCAGAATTTCTGTTTCTGATGATCATCGAGCGTGACGATTTTATTGCGAAGACAGCAGTAAATCTTGCCGTTCGTATCGGTGATATTGATGTGGTTGATTTGACGCATATGCATGCGCTCCTTTCCGATGTCTGATGATGAAGTGGATTCTCTTTTGTTCCTTCGTACCGCTGTTTGTGAATTTCCATAAAAGAGTAATACCCATTATATTCAATCCTGAATCTTTCTATGTAAGATATCCGCCCGCCCCGCCAAAAAAGTTTTCCAAGCTTCTGGAAGACTATTCCTGGGGGGCCTAAAAAAACGGAACCTGTCCAGACCGGGCGCCGGGGATACCCCGGAAGTCCGATAGGGACAGGTTCCGTTATTCTTGATGCATTCGTAAGGCGTCTGCGCTCTATATTCCGCTCAGGACGACAGTGGAGTTCCTCCTGCAGCAAATTGGGTGTGGAACAGCTTGGCGTACAAGCCCCTCTTCTCCAGCAGCTCCTCATGCCGCCCGCTCTCAGCCACTCTGCCGCCTTCGAGCACGACAATCCGGTCAGCCGAGAGGATCGTCGACAGCCGGTGGGCGATGACAAGCGTCGTGCGCCCGCGCATCAGCTCATCCAGCGCCGCCTGCACGTAAGCCTCGGAAGCCGAATCGAGGTGGCTCGTCGCCTCGTCGAGGATGAGAATGCGCGGGTTCTTCAGGATCGCCCGCGCAATCGCCAGCCGCTGGCGCTCGCCGCCCGAGAGCCGGTGCCCCCGCTCGCCGACCTCCGTGTCATAGCCGGCCGGCAGCGAAGCGATCACCTCATGGATATACGCCTGGCGGCAGGCTTCCTCCAGCTCTTCGGGCGAAGCATCCGCCCGGGCGAAGAGCAGATTGTCCCGCACGCTCGCGTGGAAGAGGAACGACTCCTGCGTGACGAAGGCCACCTGCGACCGCAGGCTCTCCAGCGTCACGCTGCGGATGTCCTGGCCGTCGACGGTGACTTCCCCTTCCGTCGGGTCATAGAGCCGGGCCAGCATGCCGATCAGCGTCGACTTGCCGGCGCCGCTCGGCCCGACGATCGCCACCACCTCGCCGGGCGCGGCTTCGAAGGAAACCCCGCGCAGCGCATACTGGCCCGGCTGGTAGGCATACGATACGCTCCGGTAGGCGATGTGCCCCCGGACCGGCGGCAGCACTTTGGCGTTCTCCGCCTCCCGGACCTCCGGCACCAGATCCTGGTATTCAAAGAGGCGCTGGAATACCCCGAGCGCCGTACCGACCTCCACCCGCAGGTTGAGCAGGGTGCCGACCGGTCCGTACAGGCGGCCCAGATAAGCGGCGAAGGCTACGATGCTCCCGATGGTCATCGAGCCGTCGATGACCTTCCAGCCGCCGTAGAGATAGATCAGCGCCGTGCCGAGCGGCCCCAGCACGCCGATCACCATCCCGTACCAGCGGCCTACGAGGTTGAGCCGCAGCTCCAGATCCATGACCTTCTCGTTGAGCACGGCGAACTGCTCCTGCTGCCGCCGCTCGCCCTGGAAGATGCGGGTGAGCATCGCTCCGGACACACCGAAGAGCTCGCCGAGCCGGGCCGACATATCGCCCCGCACCCGCTGGGCCTCGCCCCGCAGCTTCTTGCGCACGGCCGACACCCGGCGCACCGGCAGCAGGAACAGCGGCAGGACGGCCACCGACAGGATGGCCAGCTGCCAATCCAGCGCAAAGAGAATCACCACGGTCGTCAGCACGATGACCGACTGGGTGACCGCCGACACGACAAGCGTCGTAACCACGTTCTGCACCGCCTGTACATCGCCGGTCAGCCGCTGGATGATCTCCCCGGACTTCGCGTCAGTAAAAAAACTCATCGCCTGCCTCTGCAGGTTGCCGAACAGGGATTGGCGCAGATCGCGCATCACGCCTTGTCCGACCTTCGTATTCTCATGGTTCTGCCACACCCCGAGCAGACCGCTCAGGAGCGGCAGCAGGACCATGAGCACCGTGAGCAGGACCAGCTGGCGGCGGTCCCCGTCCGGCAGCGCATGGTCGATGATCTCCTTCATCACCAGCGGGGGAATCAGTCCCAATACGGCCCCTCCAAGTGCCATCACAAGAATGGCCGCCAGCTGCCAACGGTACCCCCGGAACAGCCGGTAAATGCGTGCCGTCGACACGTCTTCCAGCTTGGCCCTTCCCCGATTCTGGACCCGGTGCATCGGTCCGCCTTCGCCGAAGCCGCCTCCCTGCCGCATCACTCTTCCTCCTGCGGCCCGGCGGGGAGGGGGCCCGGCAGGAAGGTGCCGAGAATGCCCGCCGTGATTTCCCGGGCCATATTCATCACCCTGTGCAGGGATGTGCTCTGCAGAATCGCATACTTCTGTCCCGCATCCACGTTCACGATGGCCGCTATGGAATAATCGCCGACATGGGGCAGCTGCTTGCCTACCGATTTGCCCGGCTCGATCGGCCGGTTCGATACCTGATACCAGCCGAGCGACGCCGGCTGCCCCAGACAGGCATCGATCGCGATCACCTTGCGGCCCGGCGGGATCTCGGCGAGCCGCTCCCTCATGTTGCTCGCGTCGAAGGGGCGGGCCAGTGTGCCGATGACCCCGCGGAAGCCGGCCTCCTCCAGCATCGTGCCGACCAGCGGCCCGAGGGCGTCACCGGTCGAACGGTCCGTGCCGATGCACAGGAACTGCAGGTTCTCCGCCGACACGCCTTCGCTGCGGATCATCCGCAGAAACTCCGGCAGCTCGGCGGCTCTTATCTTCTTGCGGAACAGGGGTTTCGCCTGCTCTCCCGTCATTCTTGTTCTCCCCCCACACTCATCATTCGTCCTCAGCCCGCATTCTCTCCATTGTAGCATACTGCAGCCCAGGTGGCTCTTTCAAGATTTGGAACGGGCTGGGCGGGCATGCTATAATTCGTAAAACCAACGCATGCTTACACGCGGCCCCAAGCGGGTCGAAAGGAGGTTGCCGGGTGCGCTTTCTCTTGCTGTGGGCGCTCGCCGCACTGGGCTATTGGCTGGTCCTGCTCTGGGATACCCTGCGGGCCAAAAAATGGATGTTTACGCTCCCCCCCTCGGCGGGTAATACACGGATAAATCATCAATCAAACATACAGGGTTCACCGGATTCCTCCACGCGTCGGGCTTCCTTGACGGATGCTCCTCTGGTTTCGGTCATTATCGCGGCCAAGGAGGAAGAGTCTTCGATCACCGAGACGGTCCGGCATCTGCTCAGCCAGAACTATCCGCGCCTGGAGATTATCGCGGTGAATGACCGCTCCCGAGACGCCACCGGCCGCAAGCTGGACGAGCTTAGGCGCTGGTCCGAGAGCAAGGCGGACATCACGGTGCCGCTGCGGGTGATCCATATTACCACGCTTCCGCAGGGCTGGCTCGGCAAGAACCACGCCCTTTACCAAGGATACCTGCAGGCCAGGGGGAAGCTGCTGCTCTTCACGGATGCCGACGTGCGGTTTCACCCGGATACGGTGGCGGACGCCGTCCGCTATCTGCAGGAAGAGCAGGCCGATCACCTCACCCTGTCCCCGGATATGATGGTTAAGGGCCTCTGGCTGAAGGCGTTCGTTGACTATTTCTTCTTCACCCTCTGCCTGTATCTGCGCCCGTGGCGGGCCAACGACGACTTCCAGTTCAAGGCCGGCATGGGCATCGGCGCCTTCAATCTCATGACCCGTTACGGGTATGAGAAGATCGGCACCCACCGCGCCATCGCGATGCGCCCGGACGACGATCTGCAGCTCGGCCGCCATGTCAAGCAGGCCCGGCTGCGCCAGCGTCTTGCCTCCGGCCATCACCACATCGGCGTGGAGTGGTACAAGAGCCTCGGCGGCGCGGTCGAGGGCCTCGAGAAGAACATCTTCTCGGGCTTCGGCTACCGGACAGGCCTCGCCATCCTTGCAGTGCTCGGGCAGCTGGCCCTGTTCCTGTATCCCGTGCTCGGCATGCTGCTGATTCCCGGAGGCACGGCCTGGATCTGTGCGCTGGCCGTGGTGACGATGGCCGCCGTCTACCTGCTGCTGATCCGCTCCCTGACCGGCAAGGCCGGCTGGACGGTCCTGCTGCTTCCGCTGACGACAGGCCTTCTGTGCTACGTCGTCGTCCGTTCGGTCTGGCTGACCCTCAAGCAGGGCGGCATCTACTGGAGAGGCACGTTCTATTCGCTTAAGGAGCTGCGGCGGATGCAGGAAGAAAACTAGATTTCATCAAACCTTAACACTGCACCGCCCCCTCCTGAGCTACAATAGATTTCAGATTCTCACGAACAAAGGAGAGATCGATGATGAATTTCAGTTTGAGACAATTGAAGTATGCCATGCTGAGCATGCTGATCACGTTCGCTCTGATTGTCATTTATCAATACGCCGGGTCGATGTAATAGAGGAGCACATGCCTATAATAAATAGGGCGGATCAGGCTGACGTACCGCAGGTACGAAAAGCCGGATCCGCCTTCTTGTTGTATTCGGGCCACTGCGCTGTGGAGGCGTGGACCGGCCAGGCCTGCATTAACACGGATTTTTCGTGTTAATTGGCCGCTGCTGCGCTCCTCGGGGCGCACTCCCGCTCATCTTACACGGATTATCCGTGTTCCGGAGCCACCGAAGAAAGGCTGCTTCCTCCCCAACACGGATTTTAGAGCTAGTATAGATAGTGGACACCCGTTAAGAGAATTTGAAATAATGGATCTTAACGAGGAGGTGTTCACATGGGTGAACAGCGGCAGAGATACAATGAAGAGTTCAAGCAACGGACGGTTAAGTTTATACAAAACCAAACGAAAACAGTGGCGGACATTGCTCAAGAACTCAACATCCCGGCAAATACTGTACATCAATGGATAGCCAAGTACAGGGACTTCGAAAGTGAGCCTGTAAACAGTGGCGAAAGAATACGTGAACTGGAACAGTCTGACAAGGAAAAAGAGCGTCGGATCGCCGATTTGGAAGAGGAGCTGGCCATCCTAAAAAAAGCATTGCACATCTTCAGCAAGCCAAAGAACTGACCTTTCAGTTCATCGAAAATCACCGCTCCGAGTTTCGAGTGGAGAAGATGTGCGATACATTGGGCGTTTCCCGGAGCGGTTATTACAAGTGGAGAACTGCAGAGCCAAGTGAGCAAGAGCTTCGCAGAGCCAAAGTTATGGAGCGGATCAAGTTCCATTTTTATGACAATGAGGGCCGGTATGGAAGCCCCAAAATTACACATCTTCTAGGACTCGAAGGATACAAAATAGCCGAACGGACTGTGGGCATCTACATGAAGGAACTGGGTCTGCGCTCTTGTGTTGCTCGCAAGTTCAGAGTGATAACGACGGATTCGAATCATGATCATCCGATTGCCCCAAACATCTTGAACCAGGAGTTCAAAGTCGCTCAACCCGGCAAGGTTTGGGTAGCCGATATTACTTACATCCCTTGCCGCGAGGGACGTTTATATTTAGCCAGCGTGTTGGGTCTCTGTACCCGCGAAATCGTGGGATGGCGTCTCAGTGACCGGATGACGACAGACCTGGTGCTTGACGCTTTGAAGAACGCCTATGCAGCCAAAAAGCCCAAGAAGGGGCTTATTCACCATTCTGATCGCGGTTCACAATATGCGTCTGCCGACTACAGAAAGCAGCTCGCTGCATACAAGATGAAAGCCAGTATGAGCCGCAAGGGGAACTGTTACGACAATGCTTGTATTGAGTCGTTCCACAGCGTGCTCAAGAAGGAGTTAATTTATTGTACCAAGTTCAAGACAAAGCAGCAGGCTTATAATGAGATCTTTGAGTATATCGAATTCTTCTACAACCGAAAAAGAATTCATGGGGCTCTGGGCTACTTGTCACCAGTTCGCTTTGCTGCTCAAATTTCTACGAAAAAAGCGGCATAATTTGTGTCCACTTTCTTGACGGAGGTCCATTTTCCGTGTTAACCCAGCCGCTGCTGCTCCTCGGGGCGCACTCCCGCTCATCTTACACGGATTATCCGTGTTCCGGAGCCACCGAAGACCGGCTGCTCACTACCTAACACGGATTTTCCGTGTTAACCCAGCCGCTGCTGCGCTCCTCGGGGCGCACTCCCGCTCGTTTTACACGGTTTTTCCGTGTTCCGGGGCCACCGAAGAACGGCTGCTCACTACCTAACACGGATTTTCCGTGCTAATCCGCCGCTGCAACACCGTAGAGCGCTGCTCACACAGGTTTTACACGGTTTTTCCGTGTTAGAGAACCGCGGCGGCAACGCGAGTCGTCTCGCTTTGCTCTCCCTGCCGCAGACCAAAAAGCCCGGGATCGGCCTCCCGGGCTCAGCTTCTTCAGGCAAAGGGCCCGCTCTGGATCTTGCTGCAGCGCGATTCGCTGAAGTGGCCAGCGGCTGGACGGCTGCCGACTAAACAGCCCAGTTCCCTGCGCAGCAGGCTCAAGCCGTGCAGCCGCCGCATCCCACCGCCGCGGCCTCACAACGCCGCCTCTGCTAGGCGCCTTAAGCCCCCGCCGCTTCCGGCTCCGGATCCGCCGCCTTCTCCTCCGGCGGGGCTCCCCCGTCTGCCGGAGCTTGCGTATGGAGCCGCACGGCCGTCTGCTCGCCGTCCCACTCCACCTCGACATGCATCGCTTCCGCCAGAAACCGCAGCGGCACGTACGCCAGATCGTGCTCGATCCGGGGCGCCTGCTCGAGCAGTACGCGCCCTTCGGCGGAGTTCGCAATCCGGTTGCCGATGTACATCGTGACCGTCTCTCCGCCTTTGACCGCTGTCACCGACTGCTCGCCGTTCTCGACGCGGTAGGCCACCTCGAAGCCCAGCTTCTCGCTGATCGCCCGGAAAGGGACAAGGGTGGTTCCCTGCTCCAGGATCGGCGGGTGCTCGAAGATCACCTGCTCGCCGTCCACGAAGACGCGCACAACAGGCGCCTCCTCCCGGGCATGGACCGGTGCTGCGAACAGCAGCAGCCCTGCCCATATACCCAGCATCTTTCTCTTCATTCCAGCACCTTCCTTCCGTATGGATCAGCACCCCATTCAGCCGGGGTCTCTATGAATTCGTTGTTCTATTACTCTATCACCGGGCCTGACCCTCCGGCAAGCCCTTTCATCTCACCTCGCGGATACCCCAAAAAGGCTGCACCGCCAACCAGCTCTCACGTCAGCGGATACAGCCTATATTATGGATCTTGCCATGCTTGAACCTTGCAGCGCATCCCTAACAGCAGCGGAGTCACGTCCCCGGCCGGAAAGCGCGGGATTGGCCTCTCGCAATACTCAAGGTCTGCCAGCTCTCGCTGCGCAGGTGCTTGCCGAGAAACACCATCTGCCCCACGTGGTAGCCATAGTGGGACACCTGGCGCTGGATCGCCTTCACGACGGTGTGGGCCTCGCCCCGGATCGTGACGGTCCGCAGCAGATCGGCCGGCTGCAGCGACTCCAAGGTGCCGAACACCACGGCCCAGCCCGCTTCCCACAAGGCCAGCAGCTCTTCCCGGCCGGCTCCCGCTCCTTCGAACTCGCCGTCACGGTCGCGGTCCGGCTTCTCCCCGTCCGTGGTGAGAAAGTCGGTCCAGCGGGAGACCATATTGCCGTGCATATGCCGGATCAGAACTTCCATGGAGTTCGATTCCGGATCCAGCGCTTCCCCGAATTGTACGTCCTCAAGCTGGGCCAGCGTCCGGTCTCCCAGCGCTTTCATGCTCCGGAATGCCTGGATCGATTCTTCCAGCATGACCTTTCCCAGTTCTTGCGCTTCTCCCATACCTGCACCGCCTCCGCCTAATTTCTTCCACTTTACCGCAGCGGGCAGGCGGTTGTATATTTCAATATTTTTTATCAGGGTGATACTCGGACGCCTCTGTAGGTCCCGCGCTTTCCACCTTCACATCTTTATTAGGGTAGGGTTTATCCAATCACCTACTCATACCAATAGCTCGGGATGATATCCTTTTCCCGCTCCAACAGCTCCTTAATGATCAGATCCGCATCATGGATGGAATTCACCAGCGGGTCGGTCATGAACGCTCGTCTCAACTTCGTAAAGCTGCGCTCCACCACCGCCTCGGCCGTTAATTCGTGCGTGTCCAGTACCAGTTCCTGCATCCCCCGAATGCCCCTCGGCATGTCGCCCACAGGAAGCGGCTTGATTCCATCCGATAAGCTGACTTCACTTAGCAGCTCCAGGAAGGCGTCATCATTCATGTTGGTTACCGCACCGTTATTAAGCGTATTGATAAAGAACCGTTTGCCCAGATTGCCCACCATGCTTTCAATGATATCCGTCGCATGATCGGGGCCCATGATCTTCATATAGTCAGCGATAGGAATTCGGCCGGAGATGAAGTCGTCCACCTGCCGCCACATCTCCTCATGACGCTTATAGCGGTCCTCCGTCTCCCAGATCGATAAAGGCGGGATGGCGTCCTCCGTCTTCCCGAGCCCCTGCCAGTAGCGGACGTATTCCTTGGTGTGGGCCGTGCAGGTCGGGATCGATCCGAAAATATCATAAAGCTCATAGGTGATGGCGTCGTTATGGAGGGCCTTCGCTCCTTTATCCCCGCCGTCATTTTCCGTTCCCGCCGACCTCCGCAAGGCTTCGGCAATCAGAGACATGACATCCTTTCCGTCATACTCCGCTTTCAGCAGCCAGGTAAAATGATTGACACCCGCTATGCGACAATCGAATCGGCGGTCGATCTCTTCGGTGAATTCGCTTGGATGCTGAATGATGCCTGCCCGAATCGCGTAATGTGCTTTCTTATGCGGCATGTGATGGCTGTCGCACAGCGCAAACGATTTGAGTTTGGGGGCATATCGGCTTAAGGCGATCCCATGCACGGTGGAGGGATTAATGTAGTTGATCACCCAGGCATCCGGACAAATTTCTTCGATATCCTTGGCGCATTCCATAATGACCGGCAGCTCTCTCATCGCCCTGAAGATCCCGCCCGGACCGATCGTATCCCCGGAACACATGCGAATTCCGTATTGTAAAGAAACTTCGCAGTCGATGCCCCGATATTTGACCGAATCCTTGGCGAAACTGAGCACGACGAAATCAGCGCCCTGCAGAACCTCTCTCCGGTTCGTCGAGCCTTCCACCTGAAGCGGCACGCCGTTTTCCTTTGCCACCATCTTAGCAAGCGTGACCATCTTGGACAGCCTTTCTTCGTCCGAGTCTACCAAGGCAAGGGTCCCATTGTTCAAATAGGGGGATTGCACCATCTGCCAAATCGACTGGCGCCCAAAGAATAAACTGCCCGCTCCGATGACTACGACCTTCGGCTTCGATATTCTCGTCTCTTCCATGATAAAGCCCTCCTCATAGGTTATATCCTCATTATAAGAACAGGGGTTCAAAACAGAATGGGAGGCGGTTTCAGAAACATGTCAAATAGTACGCTTTCGACGCTCCTTCCGATTCCATGGTATAATACTCCGGCACGTCCTATGTCTTTAAGTAGAGGTGGACCCATGAATTCAACCATGCCGGTCATGGACATTTTTAATGAATTGTCAGAGTTCATAACCCTTCGAATGAAATCCTGCAAAGAGCTTACTCACGACAGGGATTGGCATGAACATAAAGCACATTCGGACTATGATCTCTGGTTCATTCAATCGGGTACCGTCCAAATTCATATCGGTGAAACCGAGCATACGGCAAACCCTGGAGATGTCGTCTTCTTTTATCCGGGGGTTCCCTATCGGGCAGCATCCACGGATAAGGGCTGCCGGTTCATTTATGCTCATTTTGATTTTGGGATGGGAACGCAGCAGCGAATATTGAACGATTTTCGGCTGTCGGGCATCATAACGAGGGAGCTGATCCAGGACGAAGCCATCCTGTTCGATAACTCGTTCAGACAAGTAGAGCGCTTTGGCGGTACCTCCGGCAACCGGTTACACCTCAAGGCCTGCATGACCGCCCTTATTGCCAAAATCATTGAACTCTATGGGAAAGGGCACTATCACGGCACCTTTCCGAAGGAAAGAATGCCAGGACATTCCCAAGGGAAACTCGATCTTCTGCAGCCGGTGTTCCAATACATCCATAACCATCTGCATCAATCGATTCGAATGAGCGAGCTTGCCTCGCTGGTCGGCATATCCGAAAAGTATTTTATCTCTTATTTCAAAAAGGCCCTGGGCCTTACTCCAGGGCAGTACATTTACCAGATTAAAATGAACCGGGCGAGAGATTATCTGTACGAAAAAAAGTATACGGTCCACCAAATTGCCGGCTTTCTCGGATATCCCGACCCCTTCACCTTTTCCAAGGCCTTTAAAAAGTATTATGACGTCCCCCCGTCCAAGTTCGTGTAATGTGACCGGATAGGGGGCTGTTTCTGCGTCTGGTCCTGTCGCATGCTTAATAAAGAAAAAAAGCTCAGGGCCACGCCCATGGTTGGGCAGCGACTCCTAAGCTATGGGCAGCCGAAAGCTATCGAACCTGCTTCGGCAGCTCGGTATTCTGCGACGTGATATCCAGGCTCTGCTCCGACTGGGTGAGCTCGTTCTGCACCTGAACGAATTCCTGCCCATGATGCTCACGGTCGCGGGAATTCAGCTTCAGCTGGGCTTGGGCATTGCCGAGGGCATGCTGTGCGGTCTCGAGCTGGGCCAGCGCCGTCCGCAGCTTCTGAGGATTCGACTCCAGCTGGGCATGCCGGACCGCCATCTCGGCATCCTTGGCTACCTGAATGGCCTTCTCTACGTTGTCGATGACATGCCGGTTCGGCATCTGATGCTGATTCACTTCGGTCATGTTCGGCATCTCCTCTCGGATCTTCGTCAAGCCTTAACATGTGCCAAAGAGAGCCGCTTCATTCCCGGAAGCCGGCACCAAACGGATTTACCCGCTAGTTCGCCGCCCGTTCGTAGATGACAAATTCATAATCGTAAGGGTTCCTCTCATCCTTGGGCCCTTTCGTGCGGGACACTTCCTTCCACTCCGTCCGGTCAAGCTCCGGGAAGTAAGTGTCCACCTCGAATGTATGGTGAATCTCCGTGATGTACATGCGGTCGGCGTACGGCATCAGCAGGGAGAAAATCTCCGCTCCGCCGATAACGAACAGCTCCTCGTCCGCTTGTTCTCCTCCGGGGCGGTACGGCTTCACCGCATCCTCTGGAGACGTTACGGTCTCACAGCCCGGTGCCTCGAAGGACTTGTCCCTTGTGAGAATCACGTTGCGGCGCCGCGGAAGCGATTTGCCTCCCAGCGAATCGAAGGTTTTGCGTCCCATGAGCACCGTATGCTCCAGGGTGGTCTGCTTAAAATAGGCAAAATCGGCCGGCAAATACCAGGGCATCCTATTCTGGTACCCCAGCCCCCGGGCTTCATCCATTGCGAACATATAAGAAACCGTCATGAGGCACTCCCCCTTCCATATCGTGTCCGTCCATTACTCCAACCGGGCACAGCGCCCTGCGATTAAACCGCAATCGGCGCCTTGATGGCCGGGTGGCTCTGGTATCCGGTAATCTCAAAATCTTCATAGCGGTAGCCAAGAATGGAGTCCGGCTTGCGCTTGATAACGAGCTGCGGCTGCGGATACGGTTCACGGGTCAGCTGCAGCTTCACCTGCTCGAGGTGGTTGGAATAGATATGCACGTCGCCTCCGGTCCAGATCAGCTCGCCGACCTCGAGGTCGCACTGCTGGGCTACCATATGCGTCAGGAAGGCGTAGCTCGCGATATTGAATGGCAGGCCCAGGAACGTGTCGACCGAACGCATCTGGAACATGCAGGAGAGCTTGCCGCCGGCCACATAGAACTGGAAGGCATAATGGCACGGCGGCAGCGCCATCTGATCCACTTCGGCGGGGTTCCAGGCACTCACCAGATGGCGGCGCGAATCCGGATTCTTCTTCAGCGCCTCCACAACCGCGCTAATCTGGTCGATGCTGCGGCCATCCGGTGCTGGCCACGAACGCCACTGGGAGCCGTAGACCGGTCCGAGGTCGCCGTTCTCATCCGCCCACTCGTCCCAGATCGTTACTCCGTTTTCCTTGAGATAGTTGATATTCGTATCTCCGCTTAAGAACCACAAGAGCTCGTGCAGGATCGACTTGATATGCATTTTCTTGGTGGTCAGCAGCGGAAAGCCCTCGGCCAGATTGAAGCGGAGCTGTCTGCCAAAGACGGACAGCGTTCCCGTACCGGTACGGTCCTCCTTACTCACACCATGTTCCAATATATCTTCGAGCAGTTCCAAATAAGCTTTCATCGGTCACCTCAAATAACCATTTCTTCCGCCAGCGAAAGAAGTTTTTGTTGTCCATTATACCAGAGCAGCGGCAACGCCTCCATACGAAAAGCCTGCCGCCACCAGTCAGGTGGGGACAGGCTCTTCTCGTTCCTAAAGAAAGGCGCGCGATCAGCTGAATTCGAGAGGCTTCTTGCCCCTTCTGGCCGTTGTGCTTCTCTGCGATTGAACCTGCAGGAAGATGGCCAGCAGGCCCACGAGCACTCCCACTACAGCGGCAACCGCCATATTGATCAATGGCTTCGGCTGGGATGGCGCATCGGCCGCTTCCGCCGCATCGATGAGCTGTACGCTCTCGTCCACGGTAATCTGCCGCGAATATTCGATGAACACCACCGCTACCTGATTGGCAATGACGGCGGCACGCTCAGGACTGGCGTCCTTTGCCGCAGCGACAAGAATATGGGTGTCGTTTTTGTTCGAGATCTCAAGCTTCTGGCTGAGCTCTTCCACCGTCATCTGTGCCGCCCAGGTATGGCTGCGTTCCAGCTGATCTTTCACCTGCTTCAGGACCGTCTTGGATTTAATCAGTTCCTTGTAATCCTTAACAAGGCTCGAGCCCGCGAGCAGCTCTTGATAGAGATTGTTCGACGGGGTTTTGTTCGACTTCAGCACGTACATCGATGCCGAAGCCTCGTACTCTTTCTCCATATGAAAATAACTGACGTATGCGGCGGCACCCACGCAGACCAATACGGCGATCAACAGGATCCATATTCTTCTGAGGATGATACTAATCAATTCGGACAGTTCCATTGGTTCCTCCATTTAGACGGCTTAAACACCGACACCGTAGTACGCGAATCCTTGGTTCGCCATTTCGGCCTTATCGTATATGTTGCGAAGATCGAAGAAGTTGGGGCTGACCAGCAGCTCCTGCACCCGCTTCAGATCCAGATTCCGGAATTGATGCCACTCCGTTACGATGACGACTCCGTCACAGCCCTCCATGGCCGAGTATTCATCCGTGCAGAACTCTATGCCGCGGACTCCTTCGAGTCTCCATCGGCCCTCTTCCATTCCTGCGGGATCATACACCCGGAAGGAGACGCCGCGCTTCTCGAGCTCTCTGATGATGGTAAGCGAAGGAGCGTCCCTCATATCGTCGGTCTTCGGCTTGAAGGTCAGCCCGAGGATCGCCAGCTTCCTGCCGGCCAGTCCGCCTTCATAGGCGGTCTCAATCTTCTCGACCATGTTCAGCTTCTGCCTCTCGTTCACCTCAATGGTCGTCTCCACGAGACGCATCGGCGAATCGTATGCCTGCCCGATATGCGCCAGTGCCAGCGTATCCTTGGGGAAGCAGCTTCCGCCGTAGCCCGGACCCGCGTGCAGAAACTTGGAGCCGATCCTTCCGTCCTTCCCGATCGCCTGAGCGAGCTGCTGCACATTCGCACCGACCTTCTCGCACAGGTTGGCGATTTCGTTGATGAACGAGATCTTGACGGCCAGGAAGGCGTTGTTCGCGTACTTGATCATCTCGGCCGTTTCGATATTGGTGAAAATAAACGGCGTCTCGTTCAGGTACAGCACGCGGTATACCTGCTTCATGATATCCTTCGCCCGCTGCGACTCCGTGCCCACCACGACTTTGTCCGGGTGCGTGAAGTCATGCAGCGCATTGCCCTCACGCAGAAACTCAGGGTTCGAGACCACGTCGAATTCGAAGGACTTGCCGGTTTCATCCAGCACCTGCTGGACCACTTCTTTGACCTTCTGGCCCGTGCCGACCGGTACGGTGCTCTTATTTACGATCACCTTGTAGCCGTTCATGCTGCGGGCAATCTGCTCGGCTACGGTGAGCACATATTTGAGATCGGCGCTTCCGTCTTCCCGCGCCGGCGTCCCGACGGCAATGAAAATGACCTCGGCCTGCTCTACCGCGGACTGAATATCCGTCGTAAATTCAAGACGGCGGTACTGAATATTGCGCGTTACCATTTCCTCAAGACCCGGTTCATAGATAGGTATATGGCCTTCCTTGAGCCTCTTGATCTTCGTCTCGTCAATATCGACGCAAATGGTCTCAAGACCGAAGTCAGACAAGCATGTACCGGTAACAAGACCTACATAACCGGTCCCTACCACAGCAATCTTTTGCATTTCGCACCCCTGTTTTTTATTAATTACGCACTGTCCGGCCGAGGAAGTTATCGATCAGGCTGACGATCTTCTGGTTGCCGCTGACGTAGTCTATCGGTTCGAAGGTCTCGATCGCCCGGAGCGCCTGCTCCAGTCCGCTCACATCCTCCAGACCGATAATGAAGTTCTTATCTGAGAACAGATTGATAATCTCGGTCTGATGATCATCCACATGTTCCGCGTATTTCTTCAGGCGGGGAACCGCAATGATCCGTTTCTTCTTCCTGAGCCCGCCGACGATCGTGCCCGTTCCCCCATGCGTGATGAGGATGCGGCACTGGTCCAGCAGGTCTTCAAACTCGTCGAACGTCGTGAATTTCGTATACTTGAAATGCCGCGGCACATAGCTTGAATAGCCGGTCTGGGCGATGACTTCTTCCTGAATCACTTTTTTCTCGATCAGTTCATCGATCTTCTCGAGCAGACGGTTGAACGGAAAGTCCTGAGTACCAAGCGAGACCAGTATCAATAGATGCTCCCCCCATACACAGCTTTTGGATAATGTTCCAGCATCTTCTCCCACTGCACAATGAACAAGTCGGCGAACTTGTACATGAGCTTCCCTGTCATCGTCGGCGTGTCCATCTTCGCGAAGCTCTCGATGAAGATCAGTTTGATCCCGAGCATCTTGCCGATGACGCAGAACGGAATGGAGCTCAGCGCACCGGTGCAGATAATCACGTCCGGCTTTTCCTTCAGCAGAACCTGCACCGACAGGAGCAGGTTCACCAGGAACAGATAAAGGAAATTCCACTTTTTGCGGTTGATGAGCCGGAGAAAGTAAATTCGCTCCTTCTCTGCAAACTCGCGTGTCATCAGCGTGTCTTCCGTGATGAAGAAGTGGTCGAACCGCTTGTACATTTTTTCAAGCTGTCTCATTTGAGTAAAGTGTCCGCCTACCGAGCAGGCCAGAGCAATTTTCATGTATGTCACCCCAGGCATCAATCTAGTCTATACAAGCCCGAAACCATATTTCCAAATTCAGCAGCGTCCACAGCTCTTTCTCATAGTTGACCGTACCGCGGCTGTGGGCGGAGAACATCTCCTCCACTTTCCCGGCCTCGAAGATCCCTCTGCTGCGGAAGGTATCCGACAGGAGATGCTCGCCTACGAAGTCCTTGAGCTCGTTTCGGAACCAATCCCCTACCGGTACGTAGAAGCCAATCTTCTTGCGGTAAATGAGCTCCTTCGGCAAATACCGCTCCGCAAGCTTCTTGACGATGTACTTGCGCTCCATGCCCCGAATCCGGTAGTGCTCCGGCAGACGGAAAGCGAACTCTCCCACACGGTAATCGAGGAAAGGAAGACGTCCTTCCACCGAGGCGGCCATCACCATCCGGTCGCCTCTCTCGAGCAGGTTGTCCGAAAGCCAGTACTTCACATCCTGATACTGCATCCGGTTCATGTTGGTTGTTCCCTTGAGCACGGAAGGCTGCCGCTCTTCCCTGCTTCCGAGGTACTGTTCCTGGAACTCCCGGGTGAACAGCGTGCGTGCCGCCTCTTCCCCGATGGAGGAGAACCAGCGGTCGTAACGCTGCCGGTCATCGTCAATGCATAAGGTATGGTAAGCGAGCTTGGCTTTGCGTGCAGAATAGGGAAGCGCGTTGATCGCCGCGGCTGCGAGCGGATTCTTGAGCAGACCGCGGAACCACGGAGCCTTGGCAAACCGGTCATAGGCATACTTCGGATAACCGGCGAACAGCTCGTCGCTCCCTTCCCCGGTCAGGATGACGCTGACATCCTTCTTGGCCATCCGGGACAGCATATACATCGGTACATCCGCCGACTCGGAAAGCGGCGCATCCCTGTAAGTTACCGCCTGATACAGGTGCTGTGCGAAGTCGGACGCGCTCACCTTGAGCTCCGTATGATCGGTTCCGAAGCGCTCCGCCACTTGCCGGGCAAAGCCCAGTTCGCTGTACCTTTCGTCTTCGAACCCGACGGAGTAAGTCTTGATCGGCAGCGCGCTGTACTTCGCCATCATGGCCACAATCAGACTCGAATCGAGACCGCCGCTCAGGAAGGCTCCTACCGGTACGTCGCTGATCATCCGAAGCCGGATCGAATCCAGCAGGAGCGCATCAAGCTCCTCTACGGCATCATCGAACGACAGGGGAAGCTCTTCGAAATTGTCGATATCCCAGTACTCCTTGAGCTCCGCCTTGCCTTCCTTATAGATCAGGTAGTGGCCCGGCTTCAGCTTCTCAATGCCCTCAAAGATCGTGTCCGGATGATCCACGTAGCGCTTCCGGGCATATTGGTAGAGCGCCCCGAACCGCACTTCTTTCTTTACGCCCGGGAATTTCCACAGAGCCTTGAGTTCGGATGCGAACGCCAGCCCCTTCCCCCCCCGCAGCGAATAATACAGGGGTCTGACCCCAAAACGGTCTCTGGCGATGAACAGTTGTTTCTTCCGGTGATCGTATATTGCAAAGGCGAACATGCCGTTGAGATGCCGGAGGCAGCCTTCACCATACTTTTCATACAAGTTCAGGATGACTTCCGTATCGGTTCCCGTCCGAAAGGTCCAGCCTTCCGCTTCCAGCTCGCGCCTTATAGTGTGGTAATTATAGATCTCTCCGTTAAAAACAATCGACGTATTCCCGCTGACCGAAGCCATGGGCTGTTTACCATTGTCGCTGAGATCAATGATGCTCAGCCTCTTATGCCCGAGGCCGATCACCTCCTGCCGGTCACCTGGATAGAAGCGGATCCCATGATTGTCCGGCCCCCGATGATGGATTTCCTCGATCATCGCCTGCAAAATTTCAGGACGGGCCTGATTCGCATCAGAGGTACAAAAACCTGCGATACCACACACTGATAAGACTCCTTTCGGGCGGACAACCGCCTACCCGGATGCCACCGATTTATAAATTTGATGAAGATTTCCTACAACCAGCCCCAAATCATGGGGAGCTACAAGCGAACGGCTCTTCTGTCCGAACCGGCGGCGAAGCTCGGCGTCCTCCGTCAACCGGGTTACCGCGCGGCCCAAAGCCTCCACATCCCCCGGGGTAATGACAAAGCCATTTTCGTTATTAAGAACAACTTCCGGGATGCCTCCCACATTCGTACTGATAATCGGCAGTTCATAGGCCATCGCTTCCAGAATCGATACCGGCAGCCCCTCCTGATAGGAAGGAAGAATATAGACATCGGCATTCTTCAGCATGGCCGCTTTCGTCTCGCCGTCGATCCAACCGTGGACAATGCAGGTATCCGTCAACTGCTTCTCTTCTATAAGCCTCTTCAGCTTCTCGATCTCATGATTGCCGCATACGTGCAGCAGCGTTCGCTGCCTTGCAGATTGATCCAGGCGGGACAGCGCCTCCACCAGATCGTAAATCCCTTTTCTCGGCCCGATCTCTCCCATGAACAGCAGCTGCACCGGCCTGTCCTCCCCTTCACCGGCCGCGTTCCATGCCGCAGGAACCTGGATGGGGTTCGGCAGAATCCAGATCTTCTCGTTGCCGCAGTACGTCAGGACCAGCCCTTTCATCTGCTCGGACAGCACGATAATTCCATTCGAGCGGTTCAATGTCCGGCGGATCAGCCATGCATTAAACCGGCTCCGGTCATGGAATTCCTGGAAACTCGACCCGTGAATATGAAAGATGACTTTTTTGCCGAACAGCCTCAGCAGAAAGGTATATAGGGCTTTACGATAAAAGCTGCCGTCCGCTGCGGAGTGAAGATGGTAGATCTTATAGAATGGAAGTTTGAACAGCAGCAGAAGCATCGCCCACAGCGAATATATGATCCTGAGAAGCGGATGGACGGAATCGATATAGGAAGCGTGCCGGGCCATCGTACAACCGGGATGCGCCGCGGTGATCCCTTCGATTAACGAATTAACAACAGAGGTGATCCCACCTTTCACTGTTTTGGCATTGGCTACTGTCATGATTTTCATCTGTGGCTCACTCTCCGTTACGCTTCCTTAAGCTTCCGGGCATCCGGCTGCTCTTGTGCGAGAACATAGCCGTAAGCCAGAAGGTAGAACAAGAAGAAATTCGCGTTGTTCCTCACTCCGAAGGAGTTGTATCCCGACAGGGCGAGCAGCATCACCAGAACAAGGAACGTGCCCTGTACCCTGCGGAGAATGAGGAACAGCAAGAAGATATAAAGGAGGATCAGGTATCCTACGTCAAAAAAGAGGATGACCCAGGGATTTTCGAGATAGACCGTATTATTGAACTGGTCGACAAGTGTGATCGTTTCGGTCGCTCCCCCCAGCCCCATCATTTGAAACGAAAAGACATGCTTGGCAAAGTAATCAAGAATCAACCATCTTGCTTCCGAAGAATCTTCTGCACTGCCTACCCGGTTCAGGAACGTCGTGCCAAGCGGAGTGGCCAGGGTAACCAGACCGATCACCGCCGAAAGCACCAGGGCCGTCGAGGACTGCTTCAGCGACTTCAGCCCTCCCGAGAACATATCCTTACTGTAGAAGAACACCAGGAACGAAATCAGGAAGAAGCTCCGGGATCCGGTCAGCAGGAGATCTACGGCGAACAGCAGGAGCAGCGGATATTTGATCTTCGCGCTCTTGATGTTCAATTGGACGATCATCATCGAGAAGAGAAAGAACAGCCCGTTATCGAGCGGATGCCCGATGATCGTCTTGATCCGGTACCCCTCCCGGAACGTCGAGTCCAGCCAGGTCGGCGTTTCTTCATCATAGATGTGCTGCAGCGGATTGGATTCCACCATATACTCGAAGATACCGATAAGTCCGATAATCGCGGCTATCCAGATGAGCACCCTGACGATCCGCTGTACCTTCGCTGCATCCACTTTCGTCTTCTGGTAGTAGAAGTACAGGAAGAAGCTGATCGGAGCAATATAGTTGTGGATCAGCATGGAGAATCCGCTGAAGCCCCGGAACAGGAACGTAACCAGGAAGAATACCCCTATAACTAGCAGACTGGTAATAACCACCTTATCAAACTTCACGTTGCGTTGAAGCAGATCCTCCAGCAGGGTTAAAGCGAACGCAATGAGCCACGCTACAACGAAGGGGTGAATCTTCAATGGATTCAATCCATTATGATCATAAAAGTCCAAGAGAAAGAATCGGCCCACGGCTACAAGCGCAACGACGAACAAAGGAATCCAGAAAGCAAACGACGATTCCTTCCCCAGCAGCTTCATCAGCAGATAAAAGACAAAGCCCAGCAGGATGTAGATCAGGTAGGCGTAAAAATGGGTGTTCAGCAGCACGGCGAATGCCGCTCCGCAAAGAAGGGGAAGCCCGAGAATGATGGAGTAGGTTTTGATTTGGGTCGTTGTCATATTATCCCTGCTTACTTCTTCTTGGATTGAAGACCAGTTCTTCGTACAGCGATACATAGGCTTCCATCATGACGGAAATATCGAAGTTCCGGCTGATCTCCAGCGCCCGCTCCGCCATCCGTTCAACCTCCTGTGGATTCCCGGCAGCCTGAAGAATCTTGTCCGCAAGACTCGAAGCATTGTCATTCTCGAAGAGATAGCCATTGACGCCATCCTGGACCAACTCGGCCGGTCCGTCGATATTTGAGGCTATCACCGGTACGCCAGCCGCCATCGCCTCAAGTACAACCAGCCCGAGGCCTTCAAAACGGGATGGGAGAACGAACACATCATAGTCGGCCAGCAGCCGGTTCACGTCCTGGCGGTTCCCGAGGAACCGGATCTCCTCCTGCAGCCCCAGTTCACTGACCAGACCGGTCAGGTAATCGAACGATTCACGGTCATAATCGTAGACGCCGCCAACAAAGGAGCAGGATACGTTCAGGCCCCGATCCTTGCACTCCTTCACCGCACGGATGAGCAGGTCCTGGCCTTTCTTCCGGTGCGTGATCCGGGCTACATTCACCAGACGGATGCTGTTCGCGGCCGTGCGGGAGTAGTCCTGTTTTCTGTACTGCAGGAAGCTCGAGGTTTTGATGCCGTTATAGATTCTCACGCAGTTGTCCACTCCACGCTGTACGGCGTCCACCAGCACCGACTCGGAGATCGCCACATTGCGGTTGATGATCTTGCGGTGAAGCAGGATGTGCAGAGGAGACAAGCTGCGAACGACGGACATGTCATGAATGGTGAATGCAATTTTCAACCGCGGCATCACCGCCTTGCAGAGAATCGCCCAAACCTTGCTTCCGTAAGTATGAGAATGGATCAATGGGATCCGGTGCCTGCGCACAATCCCGAGCAGCTGCAATAAATACTTCGGATGCTTGTGGGATGGGGGCCTGTCCAGAAAATACACCGGACGTCCCGTCTCCAGCAGTTCTTTCTTCATGGCTTCATTCACGAGATCGTTCATGACGACCACGACAAAATCAGCCGTATTTGTGTTCTTGCTCTCCACCAGCAAGTCAAGGAGAAGCTTCTCCGCTCCTCCCATCTCAAAGGAGGAGATCAGATGAAGCACACGAATTGGATTACGATTAGCAGTCACGAATACCCTCCTTTCTTAAGCTGAATTCACGCAGTTACAGGACGTAACCTGTTCTTTCTGTAATTCAAGTACAGCAGCATCAAGATCAGCCCATAGATCAGCCTCGCCGCTGCTACACTGATGGCCGCCCAGACCACGCCTAAGTAAGGGACGGTAGCATAGATAAGCAGAACAATGGCTGCAATTTGAATATACTTGCCTACCGTAATGAACCCCGGCTTTCCCAGCGAATAAATGGCCTGCTCTACCGGGGTAATCGCAAAGACCAGGATCGCCGATAGCAGCATAACCTGCAGAACCGGAATCGAGTCCAGATACTCGCTCCCCAAGATCCAAGGCACCACTACATTCACCAGTGGAATGCAGCAAATCATGACAAGAGAGATGGCGGCCGTAGCCTTCATAACCTTATTGGTATAGGCCATCACCTTGTCTTCTTCGAGCTCCGACATTTTGGGCAGCATGACCTTCCCAAAGGCGAAAGGAATGAAGGAGACAATGGCGGACAGCTGGAAGGCCGCATTATAAATCCCAATTTGCTCGTAGGACACCCAAAGAGAAATCATAAAAAAATCAATCCGACCGAGGGTATTGGTGGGTATCGATACCATCAGCATCCACTTCTGGTAGCCGAGCATCTCCTTCAGCTGCACGGCCGTCAAACGCCGGTCCAGGAAGCTTCGGACAAGAAGAACGTACTTTGGAAGGAACGCAAGTGAGAACATCACTGGAATGAGATACAGCAGGAGAGCATACTGCAGCAGAAGTGCTTCGCTGAACAACAGCAGAATCACGCACGCCACCAATACGATGTACCTGCAGATATTGATCAGAGCCCGAAGCTGAAAGCGCTGGACCGCCTGCAGATACGTATCGTTTACAAACAGCAGGGATTCTCCGATAAAGCCGATGATCAGATAGGGGATATATTCGGTGATCTCCTGCTGGCCCAGCAGCTCAAATATCTCTTCCCCGAAAAGAACAAGAACAAGAACAAACAGAAGCATGATGATCAGCTTGACGATTACATATAATCCGAAGATGCCGTTCAGGCTCGGTTTATCCTTGGAGGAGAACCGGACGGCCGTATTCTCCATGCCAAAATCGAAAAAGGCGCTGCAGAAGGCGATCGCTACAAAAATGTAGGAATACTTCCCGTAATCCCCTGCCCCCAGATGTCTCGACAATAATAAGATGACAACAAAATTCAATGCCTTCGTAGCGATACTTTCGGAGAATACGATCCCCAGATTTTTCAGAAGGCGGCTGTTCCGGTATTTCTCCAACGTCCTCATGATGTACAAACCTTTCAAAGAGTGATAAGAGGACTGCCCATCTTATGCTTTAACAGCCGGATCCGGAGCTGGTGTACGCTGATATTTTCAACGATAATCCTCTTCAACTGGTGCACATCCTGCCCCGGTTGATTAATGCCGTCGATCGCCGTGACCGAGGTCGTATAGATCCCGGCCAGCTCCCTCTTGATGGCCTGTGTGTAATCTTCCTGCTTCCCATACGGGTATGCAAAATGATGTACCCTGCTGCCGAGCCTCTCCTCGATCAGATGCCGGGACTCCGTTACCTCCTGAACCGCATCTTCATGCGCAATTTTGCTCAATGTGGGATGGTTCAGGGTGTGGCTTCCCATAATGGCACCGGAGCGGACCAATTCCTTCACTTCATGCCACTCGATCAGGAGGGAATCCTCCACTGCCAAGGGTACGCCGAACAAACGGCTGAGCCTCTCTAACGTATCTTTCTTGACCTGCTCATCGTACCGTTTGATCTCATTCTTGAGAACTTCGCTCAGCGAGACTCGCTCCGTCTGGGTGGTCAAGGGAAACGTGCCCGAGACATTCAGAATCGACAGCCGGATTTCGTTCAAACGGGTCGAAGCGACAAGGGTATCAATGACATCAGTCCACAATACGCTTCGCCGGTCGACAGCCCCCGCTGTCAGGTAGATCGTTGGAACGACTCCGTACTTCCGGAACAAGTCTATTCCAAGTGTGTAATTATCCCTGTAGCCGTCATCAAAAGTAACGACCATATAATCCTTGGTCAGCTTGCCCTGCCTTAGAAGCGGCTCCACTTCATCCATGGATATGAGCTCGAAGCCCTTCGCATAGAAGCGGAAATGGTTCTCGAGGTTACGGCGGGTGACTGCCAGAACATGAACATCGTCAGCATTCAGATTCTCCGATATTCTGTGATAGCCGACTATGTACAGGCCGCCGCGTCCGAGCAGGCGATTGGCTATGAAATAAGCGCCAGAATAATAGAACAAGCGCATTCCCCATTCTTTAACCGTCCTCTTCATTCCGGCTAATCTCATAATCGATCCTCCTTTACTGATTAATTCAAGAACCTCTCACACCATAGATCGGGAGTTTAAAGCCCGCTTTATCTCTCAGCAGCTCGGCAGCGCTTCGAACAGCCGCTGTATCGTATATGCTTCCGGCAGCGATCATCCCGCTCATCACTTCCGATTTCAACTCATCCCGGCTTCCGGTATAAGGCCAAGGCTTGCCAAGCAGATATTCAGCCATATAGCTGTAAGCTGCATTCAGACTCTGTCCCCGGCTCCCTTGGTAATGCCACAAGTCAACTCCGACATGCTCTGCCGCCGCAGCCAATAAAGAGAAGGCCTTCAGGTTATAGAGCGAATGATGGAAGGCCTTCGGCCCGTTCAGCTCATTGGGCATTCGGCCTTCACTGTCGATTTGCAGGTCGATCAGTCTCATGGAGTGATCCTGCAAATGGTGGAAAGCCGCTTGGTTCTGTCCCGTTGCCAGCAAGAAGGTGATGTATTCCACATCAAACCAGGTGCTGTGGTTATTAGCGGCACTCTTTCCCTTCCTCCCGACCTCGCTGCTCATCATCCATTCGGAGAACTGCCTCATCCACTCTCTGACCCCTTCGTCATTTTGCTGCGTCCAGGAAGGAGATCCCTCCAGCATCAGCAAGCTGTCCGGAAGATGAATCAAGAGAGCCGCATCAATAATATTGCCTCCCCCGTTCCGGCCCGGGAAGGTCTGCCCGAAGTTCAGGTTCGGATTCATCCGGGTCTCCGGATGCAGGAACCAGGTTTTCAGGAATAAGGAGGCCTGATGGGCGTAACGCTCGTCTCCCGTATAGTAATAAGCAAGGGCCAAGGTGTTCACGGCCTCGGTCATCTTGGAAAGAGCCGCTTTATCGTAATCCCCGGACATGGATTGGGAGTTAACCGCATCAGGAATCTCCTTGTAAGGCATTCCTCCCGGCATGGCAGGATCCGGCCAGCTGTGAGGCGATAAGCTCCAATAGTCATGCTTATCCCCGGTCGGTGCGATACCCGTCTTATCCATAACGGAAGGGGGAGTTAGACCAAGCGCTTTATCCGCCTCTTTCATTAGATATTGAAAACCGGGCAGCAGGGCGGCGTCCTGTTCCGCCAGCCGGAGCTTCATGCTTTCGACTTCATTTTTTTCCAATAAAAATAAACTCTTTCCGCGGGCTGCTTACCTGCTCCGGAACCGCACCTGTTTCCTGCACAGCGGTTCGTTCCACGGTTTTCGATTCGGTATCCGGTGCTTCCGAAATAAGGCCGGAGATCCTGCTGCAGGCCCCCAGGGCTGCAGCAAGAAGAATCACGGCAACGGCTGCTTTTTTATAGGCCACATTCACACAAATTCCCTCATCCTGCCAAAATAGTAAGCCCTTTCAGCCTCTTTCTCTCTCTGTGTGCTGCAAGGCGAATCTTTACTTCAATTGGGCGGCCTGTTCCACGATCTTCTGCATATAAGCCAGAACATCATCGCGCAGATCCGGCCGCTGCAGGGAGAAATCCAGCATCGTCTGGATAAAGCCCAGCTTCTCGCCCACGTCATACCGCGTGCCTTCAAACTCGTAAGCATAGACGGCTTCCATCCGGTTCAGCGCTGCGATCGCATCCGTGAGCTGAATTTCTCCGCCTGCACCCGTAGCCTGATTCTCGAGCACATCGAAAATCCGCGGCGTTAAAATATAGCGTCCGAGGATCGCCTGAGTGGACGGGGCCTCCTCGCGCTTCGGCTTCTCGACAAGCCGGGTTACACGGGTAACGCGGTCCTCAAGCTGCATACCGTCTACGATCCCATACCGGGATACCGTCTCAGGCTCCACATTCTGAACACCCAGTACGGATACCTGGTAAGTATCGAAGATTTCGATCATCTGCTGCAGGCAGGGCTTCTCGGAGACGACAATGTCATCTCCCAGCAGGACCGCAAACGGCTCGTCGCCGATAAACTTCCGTGCGCACCAGATGGCATGTCCCAGTCCTTTGGGCTCCTTCTGCCGGATATAATGGATATCCGCCATGGAGGTCGGATAACGGACTTCGGCAAGCAGATCCAGCTTGCCCTTCTCCTGCAGATTGGCTTCGAGTTCAAAATAGTTATCGAAATGATCCTCGATCGCCCGCTTGCCTTTTCCTGTTACGATAATGATATCCTCAATACCCGAGGCAACGGCTTCCTCTACAATGTATTGGATCGTGGGCTTGTCCACGATCGGAAGCATTTCCTTCGGCATGGCTTTGGTTGCAGGCAGGAACCGGGTTCCAAGTCCTGCTGCGGGAATGATGGCCTTCTTGATCTTCAATGAACTCTCTCCTTTAAAGTGATAATCTCTATATGGAATGAAGCAGGGTATATGGATTTAGTACGCCCCTTTGCTGGTCAGTACGACAATGATGGTTCTAAAGATGATTTTGATATCGAGCCATACGGACCACTGATCGATATAGGCTGTGTCGAGCTGAACCACCTGATCAAAATTCGTGACCTCACTCCTGCCCTTGATCTGCCACATGCCTGTCAACCCTGGCTTGATGCTGATTCTTCTATAGTGGTGAGTCTTATAGCGGCTGACTTCATCGACCGTCGGGGGCCGTGTGCCGACCAGACTCATCTCCCCCTTGAGAATGTTCAGGAACTGGGGCAGCTCGTCCAAACTGGTCTTCCGGAGAAAGCGTCCAATAGGAGTAATGCGCGGATCATCATCCATCTTGAACATGAATCCGCCCTGCACCTTGTTCTGCTTCATAAGCTCTTTCTTGCGTTCTTCCGCATCCAGGTACATCGAGCGGAATTTATAGATCTTGAACACCCGGCCGTTGACACCGACTCGGTCTTGGGCAAACAGTACGGGGCCGGGGGAATCCAGCTTGATCAGGGGGATAATGATCAGGGACGCAAGACCCGTGATGAGCAGTCCAACGAGTGCCCCGAGAATATCCAGCGTCCGCTTCATCATGAGCTCAACCACATTCAAGCTGACGGTGTGCAGAGTCAGCATCGGAAGGGTACCGACGGCCGTAAAGTGCGTTTTGGAGATGTTCAGATTGTAGATATTGAGCACCAGACGCGTCGTAATCCCCATATCCTCACACAGGGCAACCGCATGTTCCACCTTGGCGATATGCTGGTCCCCAACCGCAAAGATCACTTCATCGACGACATGCCGCTTCAGAATCTCTTCGAGCTCGTCCAACCGGCCCAGCGTCGGTGCCGCAAGCTCCTCCTCATCACTCTCGACGTGAATGTATCCGGCAAGGTCCATCTTCACGTTGGTTTTCGTAATAAAATACTCGAACTTGTGGATGACGCTCGGCACCCCGATGATGATGGTCTTCTTCACTCCGTTCATGACGGCACTGCCTTTAGAGCGATAAACCGCAATCCGCTGAACAACCGTTATAACGAACGCACTGAGCATGAAGATCGAGTAGAACATACGGCTGTACTCCAGCTCATCATTCGTATAAAAAATCATGGCGGCTACAAACAATGCTGATAGGAAGGAGGCCTTAAATACATTGCGGACGATTCGGTCATAGTAATTGAATGTCAGCTTATGATACATGTTGGAGAGAGACATTGAGAAGAAAAAGATCGGTACATAGATAACGAGCAGCCAAACATAAGATTCCATCGGGTGAAGCAAGGTTACATCGTTCGTTATAAAGTACGACATGACGAACGAAAGGATCAGCCCGATAATGTCGAAAAACAACATCTCGAGATGGACGTAAGAACTCTTATTAAATTTGTGCATGCGAATCTCCTTAGCTCAGAATGGGTAGATTGGTATGTAGAAGAATGAAGAAAGAGAGATGAGGGAGAATTTTGTCGAAAATGGCCGTTTTTTCTTCATTTTATAGAAGTGGTAGAGTTCGTGCAATAATTTTAATCATATCTTTAGAATTATTTTTCAAAAAGGGGATTGCATTTTAGGCGAGGAGAGGAAACTTTCCATAAAAAAGCCCCCGCTATGTATACCAAAAGCAGACACAGCTGAGGGCCGACTCCAAAGAGCTTATATCGGATGAAAAGCGTTTATTGTACGGTAATATTCATACCTTCCAAATTCATATGTTCCGTAGTGCCGCTAATCCACTGTTCTTCATGGGCGTTCGAAATGACAAACCGCTCTCCCCGTTCGCTCTGGAAGGAGATCTGCTGTACGTGCCATTCTCCTCTGCGTGTCAGGGAATCTGCCGCGAACCAACCTTCATACTTACCCGTCACATCATTCTTAACCAGGACCACCTGCTGCTCTGTCAGTCTGCCGCTCTTGGATTCAACGGCATACAGGAGGGTTACGGAGGAAACCGCCTGATCTTCGGCAAGATCCAGAGCCACTTTGACCGAATCTCCCGCTTGGGCCTTCGAGCTGTTGACTTCAGCGGCTTCCATAACCGGAGCAAAAGCGGCGACGGCTTCCTTATCTGTTCTGGTACTTTCCGCTTTTCCCGGCTGTGCTACACTCACATATACTTTCAACGCGGTCCGGCCCTTCTCGGATACCTCGACATCCACACTCTGCTCGCCCGAAGGAACACGGGAAGTACCGAGAATCCTTCCTTCATGCTCGCCATCGTATACGGTAACCGTATCCCCGGCCTCAACACTGCTGACTCTTACCGACTGCAGCACCCGGTCATGGTCGCTGTAGACCGCAATGGAATCAGGCTGAGGGGCACGGCTGGCTTCGGATGCCAGCGCGGCTGCAGCTGTTCCCAAGGAGCAGGTTAACAGCAATATAGAGAGCATGGATGTTTTTTCATCTTTATAGTGAACACGAGGTTTCCTCCCGGACGCCGAGTAAGTAGTACATTTGAACTATATCCGTGATCTTTCTCTCAGATTATATTACCTTTCGATCTAATTTTCAATCTTATTTTCATGAAAAAGAAAAAACAGCATGACATCGAGCCTAGTTCGTCCCTTTCGGTACGGCCGATTCAGAGTAAGTGACCTCTGATTTTCTTCGGTCGACTAGAGTTGCCCGAATCCACTGTAGGAGCGGCTTCTCCACAAATTTATAAAATAGGCATCCAAAAATAACCGCAGCTATGCAGACAAACACAGACAAAAGTATGGGATGGCCCAGCTTCTGATAGAGGTGCAGCTTATCGCTAACTGTTCGGAAGGAAAGGATCACGATAATGTGAGTCAAAAAAATGGAATATGATGCGTCGCCAATTTTCACAAGCCACTTATTTACCGAAACCTCTCGTTTCATCTCATAGCTAGCAAAGCCTAGAATGATAAAAAAGAAAGGAACCCCCCACAAGAACACATGGTTAAGCGTAAGCGTCCAAATTTCTTGAGAAATTAAAGAAAGAGCAAGTATGGCTCCCCCCAGATAACTGAATTTGGTTAAATCACGTTTGGTATGGAGGATGATATGTGCCGCCAAACAGCCTGCTGCAAACTCCACATTTAATGGATTTAATACCAAATCGAGATACGGACGGTTTTCAAACGAAATACCCACACCCAATAAAATAAGCATGCTGGCTATCCAAACTAAAACCCATGGGCCAAACCATTTCCTGCTCATTAATAGAAGGCAGAACACCAAATACAAGAAGACCTCATACCTCAAAGTCCATGCCACTCCAAGAATAGGCTGGGCGGTATCAGGCAGCAGCAAGAAAGACTTCAAAATATGGGGAGCATTCAGCTGTTCGCCAGCGAATATTAGTAAGACCAGATAACCCATGGTAACAACCCAGTAAAGCGGGATAAGCCGAATGAAGCGTTTGAGCAGGAAGGTCTTAACCTTCTCAGGACGGTTAAAATCTTGCCGGTGAATGTAGTAAATGATGAATCCGCTAAGTACAAAAAATAAATCGACTCTCGCATATGGATAATCAAAGGGCTCGTAGATCAAAGCTTCGATGTTGTACTTCTGAAGCAAGATCCGGTCCGTATGATGAATGACCACCATTAAGGCAGCCAGACACCGCAGAAATTGCAGAAAATGCAGTCGTTTTTTCAAACCGATGAGCCTCCTGATAACTATTGGGATATAAATTCAATCTCTTTTCTTTCATTTGCTTTACACTACTTTCCTATCAAGTTCAAATGACTTGTTCATTTTGAATTAAAATTCTACATTTTTCAACATATTTTTATAGATTCAACCAAAGTTGATGTTACTTATTGCCTATATCGTCCTGTGCCATTACAATCAATAGAATCATGTTAACGCTGGAACGAAACTGGAGGCATTGAAAATGATACGAAAAATGAAGGAGCTCCTCAAAAAAGCACGCGGGGAAATATCAACGGAGCAATTGATCAAAATGGGCTTGACCGTAGGAAAAAACTTCAACCGCAGGCCGGGATGTATTATTGATTATTCCCATTGCTTTCTCATCACCATTGGGGATGACGTTACTTTTGCACCACGTGTGCATATCTTGGCCCATGACGCTTCAACAAAGGTGCATCTCAATTACACCAAAATAGGTCTCGTCGAGATTGGCGACCGCGTATTCATTGGCGCCGGGGCGATTGTCCTGCCTAACGTAAAGATCGGAAATGACGCGATCATCGGAGCGGGTGCTGTCGTCACCAAAGATGTGCCTGCAGGATCGATCGTGGCCGGAAGCCCGGCGCGTGTTGTTGGAAACACAGCGGAGTATATCGAAAAGAATAAAGAGCTTATGACACTAAGCCCCGTATACGACCATACGTGGACGCTGTCACACGGAATAACTCCAGAGCAAAAGAGAAAAATGAAAGAAGATCTTAGAAACAAAATTGGATTCATCGAATAGAAAGAATAGCCAAGCTCCCTCTGCCCTAATAAGCAAGGGAGCTTTTTAGTGATGATATAATAAAAGAAACCGGCAAAATTTGCCGGTCCCCATCTTGTGTTCTATTATTTTCTGAGCTGCTCCATAACCGCATTGTAAGCCGGCTTCTTCCCGAAGGAATCGTCGAAGAGCAGAGGGTACTCACTGAAGCCGGTATCCTCATTCAGCCAGCTTTGGCTGTCGTTCAGGCCCCACGCGATAAAGAATTTGCAGCTCGGCAGGCTGAGTGCCACTTTCATGACGTTACCATATACCGCTGCGGCCGCATTCATCTTCTGTTCCATCGTCCCCTGGAACGTATGAGTCACGAGATCCATCTCCGTAATATCGGTGTCGAGCCCGAGTGCCGCGAAGCGCTGGAAGTTGGTTTTCATGTCATTGTAGTTCAGGCCGTCAATTGTCAGGTGCGTCTGGAATCCGATTCCGTCGATCGGTACCCCTTTGCTCTTCAGATCCTTCAGCATCTTGTAGATCGCGTCGGACTTTTCATTCTTCACTTCCGAGCTGAAGTCGTTGTAGTACAGCTTCGCCTGCGGGTCTACTTCATGGGCAAAGCGGAATGCCATCTCGATGTACTCCGGTCCGATATTGTTGTACCACACGGTCGGACGGTACTGGCCGTTCTGCCAGAAGGCTTCGTTCACTACGTCCCATCCGTAAACCTTGCCTTTGAAGTGCTGAACGGTCTTTGTGATGTGGTCCTTGAGAATGGCGATCCATTCTTCCCTTGTAAACTTGCCGTTTTCCACCCAGGATGGGAGGGAACTATGCCATACCAGCGTATGGCCTCTTACAATTTTATTGTTCTTCAGCGCGAAGTCCACCAGCGCATCGGCTTCGCTGAAGTTATAGATTCCTTTTTGCTTCTGAATCACACCCATCTTCATCTGGTACTCCGGTGTGATCGTATCGAACTCTTGATTGAGCACGGCCGCATATTCGCTTTTGTTAACGAGCCAGCTCTGCGTCGCTACACCGATATGCTTTCCTTTCGCTTGAGCCGCTTCCTTGAGCGTAACCGCCTTCTGTTCCTTCTTGTTCGAAGTCTTGGCAACGGAAGATGTGGCGGCGGAAGATTTGACTGCGGTGGCAGCCATGGCTGTCGAAGCGGTAAAGTCAGCAAAGGAAGCCGCGGCAAGCAGATTTATCGTAAGCAGGGAAGTAACTGCAATGTTCCATGTTCTCTTCATCGGGATCACCTCTAAATGGTTTAAAGGATATCCTTAGCGGAACGAAAAATAGACTTATCCATTGAGCCGGATAAGCCTATTTGCAGTTTCACAAATAACTTACTTTCAACCGGCAACTGGCTGGCATGGTCCTAAAGACTGTAGCCCCTGTAGCTTTGCGTCACTGGCTTTCACCAGTTTTGCCTTTGTCGGATATTTATTTTTGTTCGTTAAGGTACTATCTGAGTAGGATTATAACATCCGAACCCCGAAATGTATAGTACTTTATACGCATTTTTCCACAAATATCGACCTTGATTTTGCTTGTCAGTCCTGCATTCCACGGATGCAGTGAACAGCTCTCTGCACACAGATGCCAAAAGTACCATGAACTATCTGTCCCTATGCTTCTCCTTCATCCCCCGCATAATAAGCGAACACCGTCTCGATCGGCTTAAAATACAGGTGTCCGTCCGGCCAGGCTTGGAAGTGCAGATCCATCCGCGAATCCTCCCAGTTCTCGGGGGTGCCCGAGGTATGGAGCTTGCGCGGGCTCAGCGGTTCCTCCACCACCTTGGGGAATTCCTGATACCCGAAGAGCAGGTTCTCATGCATGGCGATCATCTCGTACTTGTTCCCGAGGAAAGCCCGCTCCTCCTGCAGCTGGTAGTGATAGTAGATATAGCTGCTCATCATCTCCGGCCGCAGATGGGCGACACGCCCCACTCTCTGCTCCACCGGCGCCTTGCGCAGCCAATGCTCCCGGGAGACGGGCTCGTTGAAGTGAAAGACGTCAATCATCGGCACCCATTTCCGAAGCTCTTCGCCCCCGGGCCAGTCCATGAGAAAGGGGCCGGCTTCCCCCGCCAGCTCCTCCGGCGCCACATCCGCTCCGGTACATTCATAATACAGGAACAGCCGGCCCTCCCAATGAAACGCTGCCGCCGTCATCAGCCTGCCGCCGGAAACCAGCCGGCGTGCTCCCTCGTTGTCCCGCAGGAAGGCGAGCCCCTCGCTTTCCCTGCCTTTGGCCAACTGTCCTCTATAGATCATTCGTTTCATGAACATCCGCTCCCTTTTTCCCCGAATGATTCATTCATACTATAAGCAGCGGCATTCAGCAATAAGACAATCCTGCACCCCTTGCATGATCTTGTACCGCCGCACCCGAAATTATCTCTAACATCACCACCCTCCAATACAGACAAAAAGAGCATGGATCGTTATCCATTCCAGCTATCGAAAGGCGGGAACCCCCCCCTGCAAGCGCGCAACAAACTTATGCTCAAAATGTATTCCTTTCTCCTGATGATCGGGATCCTGCCTCAGTTCGCCATAAGGAATACCCTCATGGCTCTCAGTGTACTCGTTACCGGTGCCGTGTTTGCACGGGGATGTGCGTTCCTGACCTATCGGACCGAACGGCAAAACAGCGTCACAAGCTCGATGACCTGGTGGCCGAGCTGACGGCGATCGCAGCCGATTCCGATTCGGAGACGAGCGGAGGGTGAGATAAACGGCTTCACCGTCCTTTAAGGACGATGCGTGTTTATTATTTTTCAAAAAAAGAAGGAGCGTCCTCCCCCCGGGAAAACGCTCCTTCTTTGGTATGCGCGGTGGTGTGCCTTACGCCTGCTGCAAGCTGAGATAGCTCAGCGTGCCCAGATCATAGCTGCGGTGAATGACTTCCGGCTCGCTGCCCTCCGCCCCTGCGCCCAGTGCGATGAAGAAAGGCACGAAGTGCTCCGCCCGGGGGACGGCCTGGCGGGCATGCGGCGCAAGCTCGGCGTAGCGGAAGAGGCTCTCGTAATCCTGCTCTTCCAGCCGGGCGAGCAGCCAGTCATCGAACTCGACCGCCCATGCTTCGGGCGTGCTCTGGCCCCAGCGGAGCATCCGCAGGTTGTGGACCGTTACTCCGCTGCCGATCACAAGGATCTCCTCGCGGTTCAGGCCGCGAAGGGCTTCGCCGATGCGGAATTGGTCCTTCGGCGCGAGGTAAGGGTTCACCGACACCTGTACGACCGGGATGTCCGCCTCCGGATACATCCGGTGGAGCAGCGTCCAGGACCCGTGGTCGAGCCCCCGCTGCGTATCCTGACGGACCGGAATGCCGGCCGCCTTCAGGCGATCCGTTACCAAGCCGGCCACAATCGAGGATCCCCTGGCGTTGTAGCGAACCTCATAGAGCTCGTCCGGGAACCCGCCGAAATCATAGATCGTCTCGTACACTTCATCGGAAGAGGATACCGTTGTTATCTCGCTCTCCCAGTGGGCTGTAAAAATAACAATCGCTTTGGGCCGGATGCCTTTGGCAAGCCTTCCCAAAAAACGCGCATACTCCGTATCTTCGATCGCAAGCATGGGAGAACCGTGGGCAAGGAACATCGAGGACGGAATCATGACAGCATCTCCTTTACTATTTTCATATAGTTACTTTATGTAAGTTAGTATATAACGATATTATATTGCTGTCAACAATATTCGAGTGTCTGTCCGGCGGCCAGTCCGCAGTTACTATCCCCTCCCTCCCCTTCCACTTATTCGTGGGAGAACCGCTTGCGGTACATCCGGGGGGTGACCCCTTCCTGCTTCGTAAAGCAGGAGGTGAAATAGGCCGGCTGGTTAAAGCCCACTTCCTCGGCGATTCGGGCGATCGACAGGTCCGTCTGCAGCAGCTTCAGCTTCGCCTGTTCGAGCCGGTAATGCATCAGGTACTCAAAGGGGGAGCACCCGAATTCCTGCTGCATGCAGCGGGCGATATAGACGGGGTGAAAGTTAAGCGCCTCCCCGAGCATCGGGGCCGTCACCGCCTCCCGGTAATGGGCGCGCAGGTAAGAGGCCGCCCGTTCGGCCACCTTGGCGCCCGGCACCGCGGCCTGGGCCTCCAATGCTCCGCTGAGCTGCTCCAGCACCGATTGGAACGTGAGCTGCAGCTTCCAGCGCGCCCAGCTGCGGTGGGATTCGGGCTCCAGCTCGGTCAGCTGCCGGAGCGGCTCGTAGACCGCCGCCGGGCGCGGCAGACGAATAAACTGCGGAAGCCGCATGGGAAAGGTTTCCATCGTGAAATATTTTTTCTCCTCCCGCTCCCCTGCCGGCTGGCTTGGGAGCGTCTCTGCCGCGCTCCAGGCCCCCGTGGTGCCAAAGTGCAGCCAGTAGTGCTCCGTCGGCTCGAGACAGGGCTGAACCGGATAGTGGTGGCAGTCAGGCCTCAGGATCAGCGCGTGTCCTGCCGTCACGTCATAATGGCGGTCTTCTTCCCCCATGTAGAGACAGCCTGAGGTGACGACAAGCAGATCGAAGACACCGATGCTCCGGCGGTTCGGATGCTTGCGGCCGGGCCTCATCGGCTCGAAGCCGCTCGCAATGTAATACGGCAGCGGCGGTGCCGTGAACTCGAGAATGGTCATGACCTCTCCCCCTGTCTGACTCAGGTTGGAATTGTGATAGTTTTCGTTCGGAATCTGCAACATCGCCCCCAGAATACCTTCTACAATGTGAAATAGCAAGCGGCCGTGTTCCTCAAGGTATCAAAGCAGCACACCGGCATCAGTTCCATGAAAGAAAGGCAGTGGAGAACCCCTATGTTTAGAGAGAAAGCGTCACCCCCGGATAATGAAACCAAACGAATCCCATCCCTGTGGATCCTGACATGGCCTATCTTTATCGAAATGTTCCTGCAGTTCCTGCTCGGCACAGCCGACACCCTGATGGTTTCCCGCATCTCGGATGATGCCGTAGCCGTCGTGGGCATCTCGACCCAGCTGTTCAACGCCATGACGATCCTGTTCATGACCGTTGCCGGCGGCGCCGGCGTGCTCATCGCCCAGAAGCTCGGGGCCCAGCGGCCCGAAGAAGCCCGGACGATCGCCGTTATGGCGGCCAAAATATCCGTAGGGATCGGCCTCGCGATGAGCGCCCTCCTGTTCTTCGGCGCCGAGCCGATCGCCCGGCTCATGCAGCTCGAAGAGAAGCTGATTCCGCTGGCGGTCACCTACATCTCCATTGTAGGCGGCGGCATGGTCCTGACCGCGGCCATGGCGATCCTCAGTACCGCGGTGCGCAACACGGGCAACACGCGCAGCCCGATGTATATTGCCATCGGCATGAACGTCATCCACCTTGTGCTCAACTACGGATTTATTTTCGGGGAGCTGGGGCTTCCCGCCTGGGGACTGACCGGCGTAGCGATCTCGACGCTGGTCTCCCGCCTGCTCGGCACCCTGGTGCTTGCCTACGTCTTCCTGCACGCCTTCCACCGCCGGATCGGCTGGGCGGACCTGCGGCTGTTCGACCGTCCGCTGTTCAGGGAAGTGCTGAAGATCGGGTGGCCGATGGGCGTGAATATGGCCTCCTGGGTGTTCTCCCAGCTGCTTCTCTTCTCCTTCGTCGCCATGCTCGGCGCGGCGGAGCTCGCGGCCCGGACCTACATGAATACACTCGAGTCGTTCTGCTTTATTCTTGGCAACTCCCTCGCGATGGCCGCCCAGATCCGCGTCGCCCACTTGTACGGGGCCGGGATGCGGAAGGAGGCGAACCGCAGCGCCTTCAGCGCCCTGTGGATCGGGCTTGCACTCGTGATGATCAATGCCCTGCTGCTCTTCGTCCTCGGCGACCGGATTCTGCCGCTGTTCACGGCAGACGCCGCCATCATCGCCATCGGCGTCTCGCTGCTTGGGCTGAACCTCGCGCTGCAGCCCTTCAAAATGCTCAATATGGCCATGAACGGAGCGCTGACCGCCATCGGGGATACCCGCTACATGATGACCATCGGCCTGTTCTCCATCTGGCTGGTGGCCACCGGCCTCGGCTATTACTTATCAATTCCGCTCGGGCTCGGGATCCACGGCATCTACATCGCCATGATCAGCGACGAGCTCATCCGCGGCGTCCTGATGCTCCGCCGCTGGAAGCTGCTGCAGCAGCCCGCCCCGCTCGCGCAGCCCAGGAACGAATCGCTGATGATCCAGGGCTAACGGCTCGAAAGCCGGTTTACCGGCACGCTGCATTTCAAGCAAAAAAGACTGCCGCCCTCCGCCCTCAAGGAGGGCGGTTTTTTCGACTTTTTTCACCCTGAAGTCCTATTTCTTTACACACCGTTCACGTCCCATACGCTATACTAGATTTGTTCTCATTTACTAGACTCATCCACAAGAAGACGGTCAAGGAGGCCACACTATGAGCAACAACCGATTCCGCATGCAGCCCAAAGCAGCCAAGGCGCTGCTGGCGGCCATCATTCTTGGAGGAACGGCATTCTCCGGAAGCAGTTCCACCCTGCCTGCCGCTTATGCAGCCGAAGGCACCGCAGCTGCCGCTGCCGCTCTGAACTCCGACATGAAGCTCGCGTTCGACAAAGGCATTGTCGAAGGCTATCCGGGCACCTCGGACCTCGCCGGCAGCCGCACGGTCACCCGTGCCGAGCTCGTGACGATGATCGCGCGTGCAGCCAAGCTGGTGCCGTCCGACAGCTCCCAGACGCCTTTCTCCGACCTGGAGGCTTGGCAGCGTCCCGCGGTGATAAGCGCCGCAGCCGCAGGAATCGTGACCGGGAGCGGAGAGTTCAAGCCGAACGCCGCGGTGACCCGCGAAGAACTCGCTGTCATGATCGGCCGCGCCATGACCAAAGGCAAAGCGCCTGAAGTACATACGGAAGTGCTGAATTATTTTAAGGACGGGGCTTCGATCAGCGAATCCGCCCGTCCGTTCGTGGCCTACGGCGTGCTGGCCGGTCTCTTCCAGCCTGCGCTCGACGGCAATTTCGAGCCGCAGGCCGCCGTCACCCGCGACGAAGCGGTCAAAGCGCTGAAACCGCTGGCGTTCCAGCTCATCGACATTCTCACCACCAACGACATCCACGGCCACATTGAAGTCGGCTTCGACACGAAGCGCAAGCAGGCGCAGGGCGGCATCGAAACCCTCGGCGGCATTGTGAACGACTTCCGTTCCGTCAACCCTGAAGGCACCGTGGTTGTAGACGGCGGCGACGCATGGCAGGGGACGCTGATCTCCAACACGACGAACGGCCAATCGGTCATGGACTCGATGGCGGATGTGGAATATGATGCCGCGGCAATCGGCAACCATGAATTCGACTTCGGGCGCGACGTGCTCATCGAGAATATCAAGAAAGCCGAATTCCCGATTCTCGGCGCCAACATTATCGACGACAAGACCGGCAAGCGCGTAGAGTGGGCTCAGCCTTACGCGATCGTCGAGAAGGCGGGCCTCAAAATCGGCATCATCGGCCTCGCTACGCCGCAGACGAAGACCACGACGAAATCGACGAACATCGAAGGCCTGACGTTCGCCGATCCCGTGCCTTATGCGAAGGAACTCGCGGCTGAGCTCCGGGCGCAGGGGGCCGATCTCGTCATCGTCACCTCCCACCTTCCGGGCGAACAGGATACGAAGTCCCAGGAAATCATGGGCGAGCTCGTCGACCTGGCGAACGGCACCGGCACTACCCTGCTGGATGCGATCGTCGGAGGCCACTCCCACCGCCGGGTAGCAGGCCACGTGAACGGCGTTCCGGTTGTGGAAGCGCAGAGCTGGCTGTATGCCGTCGGCCATATCCAGCTGTTCGTTGACCGCGATACGAAGAAGGTCGTCTCCTCGAACGTCTCCATGCTCGAGACGTATACGAATCTGACGACCGCTGACGAAGAAGTGAAGAAGACCGTAGCCGATTACCAGGCGAAGATCGCAGAAAAGACGAATGAGAAGATTGCCGTAGCGGCCGGGAAGTGGTCGACCCAGTCCTTCCGCTATGCCGTAAACGGCAATCAGGTACGTGACGGCGTGACGCCGATCGGCAACTCCGTCACGGATGCGATGCGCTGGTCGGAGAAGTCCGACATCGCCTTCACGAACATCGGCGGCCTCCGTGCCGAGATCGAAGCCGGCGACGTCACGTACGGCAAGCTGTTCGAAGTGCTGCCGTTCGGCAACTACAACCGGACGGGTACGATGACCGCCAAGCAGATCAAGGCTCTGCTGGAAGTCACCGACAAGTACTCGCAGCTGCCTGCAATTCAATTCTCCGGTCTCAAGGTAGAGTGGGACAACACGAAGCCGGCCGGCGAGAAATACACGAAGATTACGCTGCTTGACGGCACTCCGGTCTTCGTCGACGGCAAGTACAATGAAGCCCGCACGTTCTCGGTAACCACCAACGACTTCATGGCTACAGGCCAAGGCGACGGCTTCACCGCATTCGGTGAAGTGACCGACTGGAAGGACGGCCGGATTATGCTCGACGCTTGGGTGGAATACCTGAAGGAACAGGGAGCTTCCGGCAAGCCGATCTCCCTTCCGCAAGATGACCGCGAGGTTCGTCTGGATCTGAAATAAAATGTTCGGCCCTCATTCTCGTTATAACTAACAAAAGCCGCCTCCCCATGCTGCATGGGAGGCGGCTTTTGTTGTTCAGGCGCGAAAACGGAAATGCAGACGACCGGGATGCTCGAGCCGTCTGTGATGAACAGGAGGATCGGAAGGATACCGTTCGCCAATCCTCCCTAAACCGAGGTCATACGGCAACGGACCGGATGGCCACATGCCGCTCCTTGCTGAGATCGACGAAGGAAGAGCCCGTCCTTATAAGCGGCGAGGTCTTGTCATGCGGATGAATGAGCACGACTTCGCCCACCCGGCCATCGGTCAAGAGCACTTCCCGCCCGAGGAGCCGCTGGGCCATGCCGTTCAGGAAGACCGTAACAATCTCCGGATCGAGCTGCCCGAATACCCCCTGCCGCATCTGTCCGACCACCTCCGTGAACGGCATCGGATCATGATACGGCCGCTTGGAAGACATGGCATGGAACACATCGGCGACGGCGACGATCTTGCTGAGCGGATCGGTCTGGTCCTTCCGCAGGCCAAGAGGGTATCCCTTCCCGTCCCCCCGCTCATGATGCTGAAGGGCAATCAGCGCGATCCGGTAGCTCAGCCCCACCGTATCCTTGAGAAGCTCATACCCGTATACGGTGTGCTTCTTGATCAGCGCATACTCCTCAGGAGTCAGCTTCCCCGGCTTGTTCAGAATCTCCAGCGGAATGTTCACCTTGCCTACGTCATGGAGCGTCGCGCCGAGACTCAGGATGTTCAGTTCCATCTCATCCAGACCCATCCATTTTCCGATCAACGTCGATAGAACCCCCACACCGATGTTGTGCTGATACGTATACTCATCCTGCGCTTTCACGGCCTCGAACAAAGCAAACACATCGTCATTTGCGGCAATCTGCCGGACAGCGGGAAGGATGGTTCCCCGCAGTTCCATGACCGGAATTTTTTTGGTGAGGGCCGTCTGCTCAAACAGCATCTTCGACTGCTCCGCCGCTTTCCGTACCGACTGAACCAAGGAGCCGGATGCCCGGCGGGCAGACTTCGGGTACGACTTCGGGGCCGTTGCCGATACGACAATCTGCCCGGGCTCGATCCCGTGCTTGCCGAAGAGCTCCAGATGCTCCTCTGTCAGGAGCGTCCCTGCCGGTACGATCACCACTCCGGCGTGATTAAACACATCGTGTTTCAGTTGTTTTCCGAGACCGTCGCGCATGCATGTTTCCCCCGCATATGAATCAAAATTGAGAATGATGGAGATGAAGATCAGAAGCAATATCAATTAAGGATCACTATGTATATTCCATATTACAACCACTATACGTATATTCCATATTACAACCACTATACCACACCATACGTCCTAGGACTATAGACCTTTTGTATGGTAAGTAGCACCAAGGATATACCGCCTGCACTCACCAGCCTTACCAGCAAAAAAGCAGGCCCGGGAATCCCCGAACCTGCCGCTCCAGCAGCTGTCCTATGAATGACGCTGCGATGCCCTCCGGCCTGCCTGCTTCTCGAGAACCGCCGTCACTTCCTCCGGAGGCAGCGGCTTGTAGTAATAATAGCCCTGCACCAGACACTCAGCGATGCCCTTCAGCAGCTGCAGCTGCTGCTCCGTCTCCACCCCTTCAACAATGACCTCCAGCTGCAGGCTGTCTGCCATGGCCATGATCGCCCGGACAATCCCCTCATGCTCGGCCCCGACGGTAATCCGGGAGATGAAGGACTGCGCGATCTTCAGCGAATCGACCTGGAAGGTCCGCAGGTAGCCAAGCGATGAGTATCCCGTGCCGAAGTCGTCCATGGAGATCTCGATCCCGAGCTTCTTGAGCCCCTGGAGCGTTTCGATCGTTTCGGCTGTGTTCAGCAGCGCAATGCCCTCGGTAATCTCGACAACCAGCCGTTCAGGCTGTACGCCCGTCTCCTCCAGGATGGCGGCCACGCGCTGCACGAACCGGTTCTGCACAAGCTGCTTCGGAGAGACGTTCACCGCCACTTTGAACAGGGGCAGCCCTCTCCGCTCCCAATCCGCCGCCTGTCTGCAGGCCGTCCGGAGCACCCATTCCCCGATCGAGACGATGAGTCCCGTCTCTTCCGCCAGCGGGATGAAGTCGGCCGGGGAGACGGGCCGCCCATCCTCCAGCTTCCACCGCAGCAGCGCCTCGACCCCCATAATCTCCTCCGACTTGGTGCATACCTGCGGCTGATAAACCAGATACAGCTCCCCGCGCGGAAGGGCCTGCCGCAGCGCATGCTCCATCGCCATGCGCTTCAGAATCTCGCCGCTCAAGACCGGCTCGTAGAATTGGGCCCTGCCCTTGCCCTTCTCCTTCGCTTTATACATAGCGGCATCGGCGTGCTTCATGAGCTCGGCCCCGTCACCCCCATCCGACGGATACAGGGCAATCCCGATACTGGTCGTCGTCAGAATCTCATGGAGCTCGATCTTGTAAGGCTTTGCGATCTCCTGGAGAAGCCGGGCGGACAAGCTTTCCAGCTCCCGCTTCTCTCTCCAGCCGGTCAGCAGGATGGTGAATTCATCCCCGCCGAGCCGCGCCACCAGGCCTCGGCCCTCCACGATGGCCGCAAGACGGCGGGCCACCTGCCGGATCAGTTCATCGCCGACCGCATGGCCCAGCGAGTCGTTGATGTATTTGAAGCGGTCGAGGTCCATGAACAGCACAGCCAGCTTCTTGCCGTCCCCTGCAGCTTCTTCTACCGCCGCCGACAAGCTGCGCTCGAACATCCGCTTGTTCGGGAGACCCGACAGCTCATCATGCATCGCCTGATACTCACTGCTGTGCAGCATATGCTTAAGCCGCCGTACCAGGTCTTCGTTCTCGAAGAGAATCGACAGCTGGCGCACGAGAATCAGCAGGATCATCAGGATCGTGCCAATCACAATGCCATCCACTTCACTCAGCCGCTGCAGCATCAGGAAGCAGAGCAGGAGCAGCGACAGGTAGGGGACGAAATAGCGGAGACGCTTGTTTTTCGCCTCCCAGCCGCCATCCTCATACAGGAGCTGCCCCGTATCCCTGTCCCCTTTCTCCCGCTGAGAATGCAGAGCCGCGATCCCGGAGAGCAGGAGCCCGATGTTCCAGAACGGATCATACCAGCTCCCCACCGCATAGGTGCCGGCCAGAATATCAAAAAAGTACAGGATATCCCCTATCACAAAGGAGGCGAAGCCCACGGTCAGAGACCGCATGACCTGCGGAGACAGCACGCTCTGCTGCTGATAATGCAGCATGAGCAGACCGAGGACCAGCCCCAGATCGCTGGCCGGATACAGTACACCGCTCATCACCAGAATCCAGTCCGGCTCCGCCACCAGCTTTGTCAGATTCGGAGAAATAATGAATTCCCAGGCCAGTGTACAGAGGAACAGGACCACAATCGCAATATCAAAAAGAAACCGCATGCCACGGACGGCACTGACCTGCTTGTACATCACATAGAACAGGGCACAGACAAAGAAGGCGGTCTGCAGGTTCCAGAGAACGTCGGCCATCCCGGCCGCCAGAACGGGCATCTCCCCGCCCTCGATATGGTAATAGCACCAGATGGACTGGGCAGCCGTATAGAAGCAAGCTCCCAGGGTAATCAAGCTCCAGAAGATGCGGAGCAGCCCCCGCTGGCCGAAGACCGCCCGGAGTCCAAGCAGGGTCGCCGCCAGGGGGGACAGCAGCTCCGCCAGGGAGATTATCCCCTCACCGGCATCCGCACCAAGAAGCATTCCCCATAGACCGGCTATGTAAAGAAACGTCAGGAGGTACGCCCAACGGATATGCGTCCAAGATTGTAATGATTTCATATTCATCCAGCCTCTCCGTCATGTAGGCACCGCAGCAGATGTAAGAGAAAAAGCATGGAAGCTTTATGGGATAGGGCGCTTTCCATCCGGCCGTGAAGCCGCCTCCATACCCCTTCATCGGCTGGACATCCGATTTTTTTTAGTTACAAATAAGGGAAGCTCTAAGGTATAATGGGGGCAATGTGGAAGAAACGGAGTGAGACTAGAGAAATGTATACCATGCTGGCAATCGATATCGACGACACCCTGATTACGGATGAGAAAGAAATTACCGAGGGAACGAAGCAGGCGCTTGCCGCTGCCGTGGCGCAGGGGGTGAAAGTGACCCTCGCGACGGGCCGCATGTACGCTTCCGCGAAGCAGCTGGCGGACCAGCTCGGGCTGAATGTGCCGATCATCACCTACCAGGGCGCCCTGGTCAAAAATGCGATCGACGGCCGGGTGCTCTACGAGCGCACGGTACCGGAGGACGCCGCCAAGCAGATCTTCGACTACTGCGAAGCGAACGGTCTGCATCTGCAGACGTATCTGGATGACGTACTCTACGTCAAGGAAGACAACGATAAAGCGAGGGCTTATGCCCAGCTGTCCAATATTCCATACACCGTCCATCCGGACTTCCGGGAGCTGGCGTCAAAGCCTTCCACCAAGCTGCTCCTGATCGATGATCCGGCCCGCCTGGATGAAGTGGCCCTGGAGCTGCGTTCCCTGCTCGGCGCTGCGGTACATATTACGAAGTCCAAGCCGCACTTCCTGGAGATCATGCATCCGGAGGGCACCAAGGGCCATGCGCTCACCTATCTCGCGGAGCACTTCGGCCTTGAGCTCTCGGGCGCCATTGCCATCGGGGACAGCTGGAACGACCGCGAAATGCTCGAGGTCGCCGGACTCGGCGTAGCCATGGGCAACGCAGTGGAATCACTCAAGGACATTGCCGACTATGTGACGTACGGCAATAATGAAGAAGGCGTGAAGCATGTTGTGGAGAAGTACATTCTCCAGACCGTATCCTGAAACCCCCAAAAAAGCAGCGGCCTCCTGGAAAGGGGGCCGCTGCTTTTTGAATATAAGAATGGATATCTCGCGAAGCGTTTATCTCATGCGGCTCCGCGGCCGGACAACCTGTACGTTATTCCTGACAGCATGTTCTCACCTCCCTGCCGGCCGGTGCATAAGCTGTAGGCACCACGATAGGCGGATGACTATCGCGACAGCGATGACCGGCAGAAGCGGTTCCCCCGCGCTTTCGGGCCCGGCATCTAACGGAGGTAGACGGTTTATGGACATTACCCTGGTTTCCCTGCACTGGGCTTACCTGCTTCTGATTCTTGCGATGATCGGCTTCATGGCGATGCGCAGGGATACGACCATCCTCTGCACGGCCGGCATCCTGACTCTCGGGCTGCTCGCCACCCACTCCCTGCCCGCTTCGGTCAGCGGCGTATTCTCCTCCTTCATCTATGCCATCCGGGAACTGCTTGGCACCATCCTCATCATTTCCATCGTCGTTTCGCTCAGCCGCTCGATGACATCCACCGGGATCAATGAAGTGATGATCCGGCCCTTCGCCCGGCTGATCCGCACCCCCGGCCTGGCCTTCTGGGTCATCGGCCTCGTCATGATGGCCATCTCCTTCTTCTTCTGGCCTTCGCCGGCGGTCGCCCTGCTCGGAGCTGTCCTGCTCCCGGCGGCCCAGCGGGTCGGCCTGCCGGCCATCGGAGCCGCCGTGGCCATGAACCTGTTCGGCCACGGCATCGCCCTCTCCGGCGACTTCGTCATCCAGGGCGCCCCCAAGCTGACGGCGGACGCCGCAGGCCTCCCCGTCGCCGAAGTCGTGCAGGCCAGCGTGCCGCTCGTGCTCATCATGGGCGCGGTGACCACGCTGACGGCGTTCTGGCTGCTCCGCCGCGACATGCGGCTCGGCCGGCTGGGCACCGGCAGCACGCCCTTCGCAGCGGATGCCTCCGCAGCCGCCGAGCTGACGCCGCCCTCGGCGCCCTCCCGCTTGAGCCCGGCCGCACGGCGCGCCTTCGCCCTGCTGCTGCCGCTGCTCTTCGCAGCCGATGTAGCCGTGATGATCGCGCTCGATCTGCAGGGCGGCGATGCAACCGCGCTGATCGGCGGCACCGCCCTGCTCGCTATGCTGCTCATCTCGCTCTGCGCCCACCGCGGCCGGGGGCTCGAACAGGCGACCTCCTACCTGACGGGAGGCCTGCTGTTCGGCTTCCGCGTCTTCGCGCCCGTCATTCCGATCGCCGCCTTCTTCTACCTCGGCGATTCGGCCTTCACGGAGCTCTACGGCAAAGTGCTGCCCTCCGGCTCGCACGGCCTGGTCAATGACCTCGGCACCGCTCTGGCCGGGGTTGTGCCCCTCAGCCCCGCCGTCGGCGCCGTGACCCTGACGGCCGTCGGCGCCATTACCGGCCTCGACGGCTCGGGCTTCTCCGGCATCTCGCTGGCCGGCTCGATCGCGCAGCTGTTCGCCGCCGCCATCGGGACGGGGCTGGCGACCCTCACGGCCCTGGGCCAGATCGCGGCCATCTGGGTCGGCGGAGGCACGCTCGTCCCCTGGGCGCTGATCCCTGCCGCCGCCATCTGCGGCGTCAGTCCCTTCGAGCTCGCCCGGCGCAATCTGCTGCCGGTGGCGGTCGGCCTCGCCGTGACGACGGCCGCGGCCATCTTCCTGATCTGAGCGGCTGCCGGCCGGCCCGGCCCCCGGGGCTTGGTTCAGGCCTTACCCTCCCGGTTAATGAATAGTACTACTTACCCTGGAGGCGATTGCCATGCCGAAGAAAATCTATTATATCTCCGTAGGTCCCGGGACGATCGAAGATCAGCAGACGCTCGCCGATCAGCGCAACTATACGTACGACTATCAGGTGGAAGCCTCCGAAGAAGAATATCAGGAGCTGCGCCGGCTGCTTCAGTCCACGGAAGAGACGCAGGACGGAACCTTCGCCCGGGCGCCGATTCCTTACAAATCGGCCGATCACGACCCGGCTACGGAACAGTTCAACGACCGCATGAAGGACCTGTACACCCTTTTGTACCGGATCGGTACGGCGGAGACCAAAGGACACATCGAGAAGATGGGCATTCTCAAGAAGCTCGGGAACACGGATTACGATCTGCCCGGTTACAGTCCGGACGACGCGAATGAAGCCATCGATGCGGGCAACAGACGCTAGTTCAAGGTGAGCATGGGGGAATACAACGAAGGAAGCTTGGCTTCAAAGGTCCGTCAGCCAGACGGCTTTTAGAACCAAGCTTCCTTCTTTTGTAGGTCAGCTTTGGGCGCGGCGGTCATATCATGGTAGGGAGACACAGGCATTCACATGGCGTGGATGCCTCCTACTTCCGTCCCAAAAGGAGAGATCCGTCATGACGTATCCCGTCTATTACTTCGATCCCTACCGCAGCCTGTTCCCCGGGTTTCCCGGCGGACCGGGCAGCTTCCCCGGTGGACCCCCAGGCGGCTTCCCCGGTGGGCCTCCGGGCGGCTTCCCTGGTGGACCTCCGGGCGGCTTCCCTGGCGGGCCTCCGGGCGGCTTCCCTGGTGGACCTCCGGGCGGCTTCCCAGGCGGGCCTCCGGGAGGCTTCCCGGGCGGACCCGGCGGTTTCCCCGGCGGCGGACCGGGCGGTGGTCCGGGAGGAGCGCCCTCTTCCCCGCCCCCGTCGTTCATTCCCCAGAAACAGCAGCAGCAGCCCTCGCTGTATGCCGTGGACCCCGGTAACATCCGTCGGTGCCTGTACCGCTATGTGTACATATGGCAGCGCAACGGCGACCAGTACTGGATTTATCTGACACGGGTCGGCCGCAACTCCATCGGCGGCTTCCGCTGGTACGGCTTCGGCCCTTATGGAACGTGGGTGTTCTTCGGCCTCGACATTGACCGGGTGGATCAGTTCCTCTGCTATTGACGGGTTGAATGAAGAGCTCTGTGCTTCAGGCACAGGGCTCTTCATTCTGTTTCCTGCGGCAGCGCCGATTCCCTCCCCTGCATAAAAAGGACTCCTTTGAACGACGCTATCCTGTAGGGAATCCACTCTGAAAGGATGTGTCCTCTTGAAGGTCGCCATCATGGGAGCCGGGCTGTCCGGGCTCGCCTGTGCCATTACTCTGGAGAAATTCGGAATCGAGCCGGCCATCTTCGAGAAGCGCAGCCGGGTGGGCGACCGCTTCGTCAACGGGGAAATTCTCTTCTCGCTGCTGACCCGCCCGGTTCGCGATTGCATCGCCTACCTGTCGGAGAAGCACGGCATCTATCTGCACCCCACGGCCAATCTCCAGAAGATGACCCTGTATTCGCCCCAGGAGAAGGCGGTCTTCGAAGGACATCTTGGGTTCACGAATGTGCGCGGCAGGGAGCATAACGCGTTCGAAGCCCAGCTGAGCCGTCAGGTGAAAAGCCCCATCCGGTTCCACTCCGAAGAAACGTATGAGGGGCTTCTCAGCCATTACACGCATGTGGTGATGGCTGCAGGAGACGGCGAGTATGCGAAGCAAACTAGGAACTTCCGAGAAGATCTCACGGTGTCCCTGCGGGGAGCCACGGTAGAGGGCACCTTCGACCGCTACGCCGTCTCCGCCTGGTTGGATAACGATATGGCTCCCAGCGGATACAGCTTCTGCATCCCGCTCTCGGATACGGAAGCGACGATCGTCATCGCTTATCCGGATGACCCGCACAAAGAGCCGCCGGACCCCGAGCTTCTCTGGGACCGCTTTTACGAGAGAGCCTGCAGGGACTTGAATCAGCCCCTCCGGATCACCGATCAATTCCAGATTACCGGCTATCCGGTCGGCATCTGCCGTTCCGCCCGGATCGGCAACACCTTCTATGTCGGCAACTGCTTCGGGAGCCTGATGCCTTATCTCGGCTTCGGCCAATTCTCCGCCCTGCTGACCGGGGTTTATGCAGCCTTCGACTTGGCCGGTCAGGGCCATTACGAGGAGTTGACCGCACCGCTGCGGCAGAGCTATGAGGATTCTCTGGTCCTTCGGCGGGCCATGGAGCGGCTCTGCGATTCGGATTATGACCGGATCGTCCGGATGCTCGGCGGCCGGCTTGGCGGCAGACTGATCGAGAACGAACATCTCAATCCGCTCAAGACGATCAGTTTTCTGCTGCGCCCCTATATCAAATGGAAGCAAGGTGTCACCTCATAAATGGAAAGCGGAGATGAAAAGCTCATGTCTACCCCCACGCCCCGGCTCACCGGTTCCGAAATCGGATATCTGTGGACAGGCTATATGATCGACGACATGTCGCAGTGCGTCCTTGGCGTCTTCGAGCAGCAGGCCGGCGATCCCGATGTGCTGCGGAGCATAGCGCTCGCCTTGAATCTCGCCCGCTCCAATAACCAGGAGCGAACCGCACTGCTCACCGGGAGGGGTTTCCGCTGCCCCGCGGATTCGCGGAATCGGATTGCGCGGCCTCCCTCCCGGCCCTCTTCGGCGAACGCTTCTTCCTTTACTACTTATTGCTGGGAGCACGGTTGGGGCTCCACTTCTATGCGGAATCGCTCTCGGTTTCAATCCGTCAAGATGTCCGATCTTTTTGTGCGGAGCGCCTGTCGGCAGCTTCCCGTCTCTACGGGGAGATCCTAGATACCATGCTTTCCAAGGGCTTATATATTCGCCCCCCTGTCATTCCCGTGCCCGAAGCGCCCGAGCAAATACAGAAGCCGAGCTTCCTGCAGGGATGGTTCGGCGATACCAGGCCGCTGCACAGCGTGGAGATCGCCAACGTCTACAAGGGCATGGAGCTGGCCGGCCTGATCCATGCGATCTGTACAGCCTTCGCCCAGACCATGGAGCGCAAGGACCTGCAGTCGCTGTGCACCCAGGGAGCGCAGACCGCCGTGGAGCATCTGGAGCGGCTGGGAGGCCTGCTGGAACGGGATGACCTCCCGCTGCCGCCTTCCCTTCTGAGCGATGTGTCAGGCTCGCAGACCCCCTTGTTCTCGGAACGCCTCATGCTCTGCCACATCTCGGGTTTGTTCGGCTCGCTGATCACGCATTACGGGCAGGCCCTCGGCTCGGCGATGAAGCATGATGTTGTCGCCGCCTTCCTCGCCCTGATTGCTGGAGCCGGAAATTATACGGAGGATGTAACCGAAGCACTCATCAGGAACGAGTGGCTGGAGAAGACGCCGGGGGCTCTGGACAGGGAGTCGCTTCTGGAGCATCCGAAGTAATCGGTGCAGGAGCCCGGCATCTCCATCTTTTCCCCCATCATGCATGCAGCATAACAAAAACCCCCGCGCCTCTTGGCACGGGGGAAGCCTCGTTGTGGCAGTCAGCCCGAAGGGGAAGTCCGGGGGCGGCGCAGCTTGAACCCGTAAGCCCGGAAGTACAGGAGAGTTCCGAGCAGAATCGCAAGGGCGAAGACCAGCATGAGATTGCTGTAAGCCCATGCACCGGGATCCGCCACAAGCGGATTCAGGCGGAATCCCAGCAGCCCCTGGTCCAGGACCCGGCCCACGAGCGCCGACCCCACCGCTCCGGAGATAAAGCCGACCAGGTTGAACAGTCCCATGCCGATCCCCGTCTCCTGCAGGGACAAGGTCTGGGATACACTGTTCGCCAGAGCCGTCTGGATGAAGGAGAGGCCGATATACAGAAGCACGAGCGGAACGGCAATGACCCAGGGGGCCAAAGGCAGCAGAAACGACAGCAGGAGCAGCGATCCGCTGAGCAGCAGTGCGCCGAGCAGCACCACCTTCGGGTTGCCCTGCTTATCGGCCAGCGTCCCGCCGATCGGACCAAACACAACGGCCGAGATGGCTCCCGGGAACAGCACCCAGCCTACCCCGCTCGTCGTGAGCCCCTTGAGTCCGGTCAATATGAACGGCAGGGCGAACATGATGCCCATCACCGTGCTGAACATGATAAAAGCCACGATCAGACCGCTGCGGAACAAAGGGCTGCGCAGCAGCGAGGGCTCGATGAACGGCTGGGAAGTCCGCCGGATATGGACGGCGAACCAGACCAGCAGCCCGATCCCGCCAGCCAGCCAGTACCAGCGCGGCTCCGTCAGGAAGAGAATCAGTCCGGCGATGCCGAGTCCGATCAGTCCTGCCCCCAGCACATCGACACGGCCGCCGGCGGGCTTCTCTTCGGGAAGCACTTTACGGAAGAACGGAATGGAGATCAGCGTGAACAGCGGGATAAGGAACAGCAGGGACCAGTGGAGCCGGGCCGATACCAGGCCGCCGATTACCGGACCCACGCCCACTGCGAACGCAACGGTCGAGTTCAGGATGCCGAAGACCTTGCCCCGGTCCTCCATGGAGAAGTACCGCGCGACTACCACCATGATGAGGGCTGGAATCGCCGAAGCACCGGCCCCCTGGATGGCTCTGGCCGCAATGACCATGGCATAGGAAGACTGAAGCAGAATCCCGAGAACGGATCCCGCGTTATAGATGACAATGCCGATCACAATCAGCTTCTTGAGGCTGTAGATGTCTGACAGCTTGCCGTAAATAACCGAACCGATCCCGAAGAACAGGATGAAGGTCGTGACCACCCAGCTGACCCCTGAGGAAGACAGTCCGTATTGGGCGGCAATGCTTGGCGTGGAGACATTGAAGACCGTTTCGTTCAAGACGCCGAAGAATATGATGAAGATAATCCAGGGTGCGGTACGGCGTACGTCAAGAGACACGCCCGAAGCGGACGCGGGAGCTGCCGGCGACTGCATGATTACACTCTCCTTTTTGGCGATATCCGAATGATTCGTCTCTCTCTATGGGAGCCTCCAATACATCCCTGGCAATTACTCCATGTAAGTTAATAATGGTTCGTAAGTATTGGCGCTGCTCTTACTATATCCTGGAAGTCCCCACAGCAGTACCGGAGAATTTTATTTTATCCAAACTCTCCCTCCATACGGAAATGCAACCCATCCATTCCCTGTGCTCAAAGCTCGTATGCAACCACTATAAGGCCTAACCTTGACAGCTTCCGTCATAGTCTCCCGTCCCGACGAGAAAAACCCCTTCACATGGAAGGGGCTGATGCGGTAATCGACAGATCCTCAATCTGCCAAGGGGCGTCCTTGCCGCCGCGTTTCATCCGGAAGTGGAAGACCTGATGCTCGGGCTTGTGGCCTTCCCGGTAAACGGTCGTGTCCAAGAGGATCTCCGCCGTCGTCGCATCCTCCCCCGGAGGCTCCGGAAGCTCCTTCGGCTCCTTGGCCCTGATGCCTTGAATCTCCTTCATGGCCGCCTGAAAATGCAGGAGCTGCGGGTGCTTCGGATCCGCAAAGATCCGCTGCAGCAGGCCGGTCTCTTGCTGGTTCAGGGCAACCAGAAAAGCCTGCGCCACCCCGTAAGGGCTTGCTTCGCGCAGCGCCTCGTCCAAGCGTCCCGCGGCTTTATACACCATCCACTGATGATCGGGGTCCACATTCTTCGATCCGTGTGTGGAGCTGCCCAGGAAATGAATGCAGAAGTGCCCCGAGAACCCGTTCCCCGGAATGCCGTCCCCTCCATGGGGCATGCCGTGCATCGAAGCGGCGATCGCAGGACCGCCTTCCCTGCTCACCAGTACCGCCCGGCGGTGCCAGCTCCACGAGCCGCCGTAGATCTCCTTCATGATGGCGGTGTCTGCCTTCGTGACCGGCTGCATATCGGCATGACTGCGGCCCGCACGCCGCTGCGCCTTGAAGCTCAGCCCCGTTTCGAGATCCGTAACGGTGCAGATGCTTTTCATCGCCACCGTCTTCTTGGCTTCCTCCCAGGGAAGGAGTCTGCCGTAATGTGCCGCCCGCGCTGCTTCAATGTACGCCTCGAGCTCGGCCCCGGACAGTTCCCAGCGCAATCCGGCTGCCTCTTCGTGCCAGTTCCCGCTCTCATCCACGGCGAACCGCCGGCTCGTCCCGCCATCCTTCCAGGTGATATACGTATCGGTCAGCGGGGAGCGGGAATCCGGCTCCTTTTTCGCCTTGGATAGTGCTCTGGTGACGGCCGGGGAGCGGACGACAAGCTCGGTGACAAGGCCGCTCTCCGGTGACGATTGGATTGTAATGGTTACAGGCCCCGGCGCCTCCTTGGCTCTTCCCCCTGCCGATGCGGCATTCGCCGCCAGCAGCAGAGCCGAAAACCCGAGAAGCACCTGCAGAAGCCTTCTGATCTTGCCTGCTGTCATGCCATGAACCCTCCAATGAAAAGACTACCATGGTAGCCTTTCATTCCGCCGCGCATCCCATTCCCGGAAAAAAGTTGCAGCTGAGGTCCTGCTCTGATGCAAATAAGGTGAAGCGGGAATTCATGCCGCGGGCCGGGACACCCATCCCTATCCAGCGGTACTCCTCCCGCATACAATGGAAAAACGTCTAAGCGGCCTGACAGGAGGAATTCCTATGGATTATTTGGATATGCTTACCCGCCTTGGCGCCTCGAGCGCCCATCCCGGCGGCTTCTCGGCCACGCTGTCCCAGCTGCGCCGCTTCCCCCTGCCCTCCGGCAGCCGGGTGCTGGAAGTCGGCTGCGGGACGGGACGGACCGCCTGCCATCTCGCCGGGCTGGGCATGCGGGTCACCGGCCTAGATATCCGCCCGGAGATGCTGGCGAAGGCGGTGCGGCGCGCGGAGCTGCAAGGTGTACAGGTGCATTTTGCGGAAGGCAGCATTACGGCCCTTCCGTTCGAAGAGGGCTCATTCGATGTCGTGCTCGCCGAATCGGTGACGAATTTCGCCTCCATTCCCGACGCGCTGCGCGAGTACTGCCGGGTCCTGGCCCCGGGCGGTCTTCTGTACGACCGCGAACTGATTCTCGCCGGCCCTATCACCCGGGAGGCTTACGACCAGCTGGCAGGCTTCTTCGGCTTCGGCGGCCTTCTTGACGAGGAGGCCTGGAAGGAAGAGCTGCTCCGCGCCGGGTTCTCCGCGGCCGAGTCGTGGGACCGCCTGCCGTTCGGCCGGCCGCCCGGCGACGATCTGGCGGAGCATCCCGACCCCCATCAGCTCATGGATCAGGGAGCGATCCTGGATGCCGCCGTATGGCAGACCTCCCTGGCCCACGACGAGCTGCTGGAGGCTCATCAGGCCTCGCTGGCCCACGCCCTGTTTCTTGCGCGCAAATAGGAGCGCGCTTGGCCTTCGCATTCGTCGGCCTGCACGGACTCTCGACTGTGCAGTGTCCGCCGGGCGGGGCGGGCTCCCCCCTCCCCCTTGGCAGCGCCTTCGGGCATGGATCGGCCCCTGTGCGCATATGCTGTCTGCACCAGGGTGAACGGTTGTACGGCGCCCGCAGCAATTCGGCAGGAGGTGCGTAACATGAGAGGCAGCGCAGAGGAGACGGCCCGAAGATTCATCCGGCGGGAATTTCCCGCCTGTGAAGCGGCTCTGCTGGCAGGCAGCACCGTCCAGGGGGAAGCCACCCCCTCCTCGGATCTCGATCTCGTGATCTTCGACGAGAGCCAGCAGAGCCCCTTCCGGCGAACCTATCAGTCGGAAGGCTGGATCATCGAGGCTTTCGTCCTGACGAAGGAGACCTACCGCTACTTCTTCGACCTCGCGGTCGAGACAGCCATCCCCTCCCTCCTGCGGATGTGTGCCGAGGGGAGGATCCTCTTCGGCGCGGAGGAGGTGCGGGGCATCGTCGCCGAAGCGCGGAGCGACCTGCTCGCGGGCCCGCCGCCCTGGAGCCGGCAGGAGCTGCGCCAGGCCCGCTACGGGCTTGGCGAATCCCTGGCCGACTTCGAGGGCTGCCCGCGGCGCGAGGAAGCGCTCTTCATCGCCGCGAAGCTGGCGGAGCAGCTCGCCGCCTTCGCTCTGCGCACGCGGGGCGAGTGGCTCGGCGACGGCAAGTGGCTGCAGCGGGGCCTGCAGCGCTGCGATGCGGCGGCCGCCGGCGAGCTGCATGCGGCGCTGGAGGCGTACTACGGCTCCGGTCACAAGGAGCCGCTGGCCGCGCTCACCCGCCGCTGGCTCACGCCCTTCGGCGGGATCCTGTCCGAAGGCTATGCCGAGGGCGGCTCCGGCGAGGAAGAGGAGACGGAGGAGCTGTGAGCCTGCGGCGGGTGTTCTCCGCTGCACCGCTGATCCGGCGGCCCCACCGGCACGCTCTGTGACGGGGCTTGGCACAGCGCAGCCTATCGGCCCGTGATACCCAAAAAAGGCGGCTCCCGCTCTGTCATACAGAGCGGGAGCCGCCTTTCGGTATTTGCGTTATTACCGCTTGCCCGGATCGTAAGCTTCGCCGAGGGCCGACGGCGCCTTCGCCCGGCCGACCGCTCCGGCCAGCACCAGGATCGTCAGCACATACGGCAGCATGTACAGGAACTCCATCGGAATTCCCTTGGCAAAGTCGAACAGCTGCACGAAGTTGCGGATCGCCTGGGAGAAGCCGAAGAACATCGCCGCACCCAGGGCGCCGAGCGGATGCCATTTGCCGAAGATCATCGCCGCCAGAGCGATGAAGCCCTGGCCCGATACCGTGTTATGCGAGAAGGAACTCGTCGTTGTCAGCGTGATAGTTGCTCCGCCGAGACCCGCCAAGGCACCGGAGATCATGACGCCGAGGTACCGGTAGCGGGAGACGCGGATCCCCATCGTATCCGCTGCGCCCGGATGCTCGCCGACCGAACGCAGCCGGAGGCCGAAGGGCGTTTTATAGAGCACATAATAGGTCAGCGCTACAATGAAAATGGCCAGATAGGTCGTCGGGTAAGCCTCGAAGAAACCTTTGCCGATGACCGGAATGTCCGACAGGAACGGAATCTTCACCTTGCTGAACACTTCGTTCAGCGTCTCGGTCTGTCCCGCACCGTCATACATAATTTTGACGAGATAAACCGTCAGACCGGCCGCGAGGAAGTTGATGACGACCCCGCTGACCACCTGATCGGCCTTGAAGGTCACCGTGGCAACCGCATGGATTAAGGAGAATATGACGCCGAAGAGCAGGGCCGCGATCAGCCCGACCCAAGGGGACGCCGCCCCCATGCCCGCTTCCTCGGCCGTATACGTAGCCACCGCCGCAGCGAAGGCGCCGGAGACCATCAGTCCTTCGAGACCGATGTTGACGACGCCGGACTTCTCCGAGAAGATCCCGCCCATTGCGGTGAAGATGAGGGCGGTGGAGAACACCAGTGTGATATTGATCAGCTCGCCGAGCTTCAGCAGCAGATCCATGTTAAGCCGCCCCCTCTTTCTTGGATTTGCCCTTCAGCGGGCGGATCAGCCCGCGTACAATGCCATGGGCAGCGATGAAGAAGATCACGGAGCCGATGACGACGCGGATGATCTCCGGCGGTACGTCCGCGGCGAAGCTCATGCCCGCCGAGCCGTACGTCAGCGATCCGAAGAGGATCGCGGCCAGTACGACGCCGATCGGATTGTTCCCGCCGAGCAGCGCGACCGCCACCCCGTCGAACCCGTAGCCCGGTGAACCGGCCATCACGGTCTGGTAGTGGAAGACCCCCAGCACATCGACCACGCCGGCCAGTCCCGCGAATACGCCGCCGATGAACATGGCGCGGACAATGTTGCTGTTGACGTTCATCCCGGCATACCTTGCGGCCTCCGGGTTGTGGCCTACGGCGCGGAGCTCGTACCCCTGCCGCGTCCGCCACAGCACGATATAGAAGATCGCCGCACCGGCGAGTGCGATGAGCGTCCCCCAGTGAACCCGGGCATTGCCCATGAGCTCGGAGAGCCATCCGATCGTGAGGGAGGCCGACTCATGGATCTCATAGGAACGCTGCTGCCCCGGCTGGAGCAGGAATGCATTCACAATGTAGTTCGCCAGGAACAGCGCCGTCCAGTTCAGCATGATGGACGTGATCACCTCGTTCACGCCGCGCTTGGCCTTGAGATAACCGGCCAGCCCGCCCCACAGGCCGCCGAGCACCGCACCGGCGATGACGGCCAGCGGCATGTGGATGATCCACGGGAGATCGAATTTGATCCCGACGATCGAAGCGCCGGTCATCCCCATGATGAACTGGCCTTCGGCGCCGATATTGAACAGACCTGTCCGGTTCGCGAACGCTACGGCCAGACCGGTCAGAATAAGCGGCGTAATCTCACGTACCGCTTCACCGAAGTCATACGCGCTGCCGAACACTTTGTCGAGCAGCGCAGCATATGCGACGATGGGGTTGTAGCCTCCGACCAGCATGACCAGAGCGCCGAACAGGAGACCGAGCAGGATCGCTCCCAGGGGCACGAGGGCCGAGTCTTTTGTCATGATGCGCATCAGTTTATCCATGGGCGCCTCCTTTACCTTCACTGCCTGCCATGAGCAGGCCAAGCTCCTCTTCATTCGTCAGCTCCGGATCCACTTCGCCGACGATCCGGCCGCCGGAGATGACCGCGATCCGGTCGGACACGTTGCGGATCTCATCGAGCTCGAAGGAGATGAGCAGTACGGCCTTGCCCTCATCCCGCGCCTCAATCAGCTTGCGGTGCACGAACTCGATCGCACCGACGTCCAGGCCCCGCGTAGGCTGCGCCGCAATGAGCAGCTGCGGCTGCTTGTCGAGCTCCCGGGCGATGATCGCCTTCTGCTGGTTGCCCCCGGAGAGCGACCGCGCCTTGTTGTAGATGCTCGGCGTCCGCACGTCGAAATCGCGGATCAGGCGCTCCGCCTGCCGGTCGATCGCGCTGCGGTCCAGGAAACCGCCCCGGTTGTACGGCGGCTTGTAATACGTCTCGAGCACCATGTTCTCGCTCATCGTGAAGTCGAGCACGAGGCCGTGCTTGTGGCGGTCCTCCGGAATATGCGATACGCCCGCTTCAGTGATCGTTCGCGGCGGCAGATTCGTCAGGGACTGCCCCTTCAGCCGAATCTCGCCGGATACGGCGGGACGCAGCCCCGTCAGCGCCTCGATGAGCTCGCTCTGCCCGTTGCCGTCGACACCGGCGAGGCCGAGAATCTCGCCTGCGCGCACCTGCAGCGAGATGCCGTTCAGCGCCGGCACCTTCCGGTTATCGAGCGCGTGCAGATCCGTCACCTCGAGCACCTTCTCGCCCGGCTGCGCCTTGCTCTTCTCCACCCGGAACGATACGCTGCGGCCGACCATCTTCTCCGCCAGCTCCTGCGGCGAGCTCGCTGCGACGTTGACGGAGTCGATCACCTTGCCCCTGCGGATGATCGTACACGTATCCGCAATCGCCATGATTTCTTTCAGCTTATGGGTAATGAGAATAATCGACTTGCCTTCCCGGGCCAGCAGGCGGAGAATCTCCATGAGCTCCCCGATCTCCTGCGGGGTCAATACCGCCGTCGGTTCGTCGAAGATCAGAATCTCGGCTCCGCGATAGAGCGTTTTCAAGATCTCCACGCGCTGCTGCATGCCGACCGAGATATCCTCAATCTTCGCCTTCGGGTCGACCATCAGGCCGTACTGCGCCGAGATCTGGGCGACCTTCTCTTCGGCCGCTTTATAGTTAATCGAGGTCCCCTTGCGAGGCTCGCTGCCGAGGATGATGTTCTCCGTTACGGTGAACGGCTGAACCAGCTTGAAATGCTGGTGCACCATCCCGATCCCGAGCTCGATCGCTTTCGTCGGGGAGTCGATGGCCACTTCCCTGCCTTGGACACGAATCTGTCCCTCGTCCGGCTGGTAGAGGCCGAACAGGATGTTCATCAGCGTCGATTTACCCGCTCCGTTCTCGCCGAGCAGTGCGTGGATTTCCCCCTTCCTCAGCTGGAAGGAGATGCCGTCATTGGCTGTGATGCCGGGAAAACGCTTCGTGATTCCCTGCAGTTCAACCGCCATTTCCGGTGTACTCATGGGCGTTCCTCCTCTGTTGTCAGCGCTCAAATCAAACGACAAGGCCGGTGATTACACCAGCCTTGTCGGAGTGTGTGCATGGACTATGATGTTGGTAATCTTGGACGGATCCCAAAATCCGCGCAGCTGCAAGGACCGAACGCTTCGGCTTACTTCTCCGGAACTTTGATCTCGCCGCTGATGATTTTGGCTTTGTACTCATCTACTTTCTTCAGCACATCTGCGGGTACGTTCTTCGTGGATGTCTCCGGCAGGCCTACACCGTCGTCCTTAAGGCCGAGCGTAACGACCTTGCCGCCCTGGAACTTGCCGTCGATCAGGTCCGTCGTTACGCGGATGACCGCCTGGTCGACGCGCTTGATCATCGAAGTCAGCGTAACGTCATCGCCGAACTCAAGCGACTGGTCTTTGTCCACGCCGATAACCCATACCTTCTTGCCCGACTTCACGCGGTCCTTCGCTTCGTTGAAGACCCCGTTGCCGGTTGCGCCCGCCGCATGGAACACGATGTCCGCGCCGTCGTTGTAGATGGTCGCTGCCGCCGCCTTGCCGAGGTCCGGCTTGTCGAAGGCACCCGTGTAGTTGATCGTCAGCTTCGCGTTCGGATTCACGGCCTTCACGCCTTCGCGGAAACCCGCTTCGAAGCGCTTGATGACCGGGATGTCCAGACCGCCGACGAAGCCGATGTTGTTCGTCTTCGTGGTCAGACCGGCTACGACGCCGACGAGGTACGCGCCTTCGTGCTCGGCGAACGTAACGGACTCGACGTTAGGAGCTTCCACCACGTTGTCGATGATGGCGAGCTTCGCATCCGGGTTCTGGGTAGCTACCGTCTTGATCGCGTCGCCCATCAGGAAGCCGATCCCCCAGGTGAGGTTGTATTTATCTTTGATATACTGGTTCAGGTTCGGGATGAAATCGGCATCGCTCTTGCTCTGCAGGTACTTCACGGATGCGCCGGTGTCCGCTTCGACTTTCTTCAGGCCTTCCCAGGCGCTCTGGTTGAACGACTTGTCGTTAACGCCGCCGATGTCCGTAACCATACCTACCTTGAAGCCTTCCGCCTTCTTGCTGCCGGACGGCTTCTCTGCCGCCGGCTTGTCTCCCGCTGCGCCTTCCTGCGCCGGTTTGGAGCCACAGCCCGTAAGCACGAGCGTGGCAGCGAGCATCAGGCCTGCCGTTGTCTTCATCCATGATCTCATGATTGATGAACCCCCCCATGTTAATAAATCCCACATTATATGTAAGACACAAGTAATAAAAGAAAACAGATTTATTATAAAGCTTTTTTTGACCATCGTCCAGACTCTTCGACAATTTTTTCAGGGTTCGTGAACGTTTTTTCTGTCATAATTCCGTCACAGGACCCAAGGGATCGCCCCGCGCGTCACTTGACGATCAATACGGGCACCTTCGCATGCTGGACGACATGGTGGCTGACGCTGCCGAGCATGAATTCACCGAGGGTGCTCAGTCCCCTGGAGCCCAGAATAATCAGGTCGCACCCCGCTTCCTCGGCATGAGCCAGGATCACCTTGCCCGGAGCCCCCTGCAGCAGTCTGGCCTCCGCTCCGTTCCGGCCCGCCAGCCTCGTGCGCGCCTTGTCCACGATCGACTCGGCATGCTCGTACTCGATCCTCGACACGTCCGCCGGCGCCGTCACCAGCGCCTCCCCGAACATCAGGCTGGGCACATTGAATACGTGCACCACCTCCAGCTTCGCGCCGGGCAGCAGATCGCAGAGCTGTACCGCATGGGACAAGGCGAGATCCGACTCGTTCGAGCCGTCATAAGCAACCAGGATATGGGCATACAGCATGGGAATCACCTCTCGGATTGGATTTTTTGGGAACCATGGAGCTTGTCCCCTCTCCTTCCGCCGGAAACACCAAACGCTCCCTTTGGTTATCACCGCCCGGGAGTGGTATAATGAGGAGGAAAGAGAGGAATCGGCTATGGTTCAATTCGGAGCTCTTCACCTTCAGGCGCTGTCCGGCATCGGGATGCTCGTCATGGCTCTTCTCGCAATCTTCGTGCGAAGCAGGGCGGGACGCCGGCCGGTCTCCCTTGCAGCGATCATCATGCCGCCGCTCGGAATGAGTACGGGTTTCCTGATGTTCGTCTCCCCCTACTTCCACCTGCCCGTCAGCTGGGCATTATTGGCCTTGGGGGCCGGAGCTTTACTGTTTTCTTACCCCTTGATCTCCAGCTCGAAACTGGAATACAGGGAGGGGGCCATCTATGTAAGGCGCTCCAAGGCGTTCATGTTCGTTCTTCTGGGGCTGCTCTGCCTGCGGATCGCCCTGCATACCTATATTGAGCGGCACATCTCGATCCCGCAGACCGGGGCGCTGTTCTTCCTGCTCGCCTTCGGCAGCATCGTTCCGTGGCGGCTGTCCATGCTGAGTCAATACCGCCGGCTCAAGGAGGAAACCAGCCTCCCAAGGCTCCAGTGACCTAAGATGCAGGGGATGGGCGTTCCCCAGGTTTCACCTCTTCGGTACTTCGGACAACCCGTTCCCGGCGCATGCAGTTTAACCAACATAAGAAAAAACCCCTGAGCGGGGTCCTTTCGAGGAAGTTTTCATCATATCTTAAACAAGGACGCTCCTTCGCAGGAGCGTCCTCTTGGTGACGGGCGGCTCAGGGCTCTCAGCCCTGCCCCGCCCTGTCCGGGGAGATGGGATTACAGCGAGATCACCCGGCCGGTGTTCTGCGATTCGAAGGCCGCCAGAATGACCTTAAGCGAACGCAGGCCTTCTTCGCCGGATACGCTTGGAGGCGTCTTCGTCACGATCGACTCCACGAACGCATCGATGACTCCGCTCGCCACCTGCTTCTCGTTGGTAGCGATAGCTCCCACCTTGTAGCGCTCGACCGTGCCGTCGCGCAGCTCGACGATCACCTGGTCGTTCGGGTCCGTACCGATCTTCAGGACGCCGTTCTCGCACCACAGGATCGTACCGTTGTCTTCGCCCTTGTAGTACGTCCAGGAGGCGACCAGGGAACCAATGATGCCGCTCTTCATCCGCAGCACGCAGATGGCGTTGTCGTCCACTTCCGTGCCTTCTTTGTGCTGGGTGCCGATGAAGCCCGTCACATCAGCCACTTCCTCGCCGAGCAGCCAGCGGATGAAGTCGGACTTGTGCACGCCAAGGTCACCCATGGCGCCCATAACTGCTTCCGGCTTGCGGAAGAACCAGCTCTCGCGCCCGTCGACGCTCCAGCCTTCCGGTCCCGGGTGGCCGAACGACGTGCGGAAGGTCAGCACCTTGCCGAGGCGGCCGGAGCTCAGCACTTCCTTGGCCTTCACATGCGGAGGCATGAAGCGCTGGTTGTGGCCGACCATCAGGTAGACGCCAGCCGCCTTGGCGGCTTCGATCATGGCGAGGCCCTCTTCTTCGGTGGCGGCCATCGGTTTCTCGACAAGCACGTGCGCGCCCGCTTTGGCTGCGGCGATGGAGATCGGCGCGTGGGTGGCGTTCGGCGTGCAGACGCTTACGGCATCCGGCTTGATCTCGCTCAGCATCGTCTCGTAATCCGAGAAGGCCTTGCCTCCGTGCAGGGAGGCGTAGTGCTCCGCACGCTCGCCTACCGGATCGACGAAAGCGACAAGCTCCACATGCGGGTTCGCCGCATATTCGGGGATGTGACGGTGCTTCGAAATGGAACCGCAGCCGATGACGGCAACTCTCAATTTGCTCACGTTCAACTACTCCTTTGGGGTGGGTTCTTTTTTTTATTCAAGAAAAGGTCCTTCTCTATTAGGGTGATACCGGTTAAGGATTACAGGCTGAGCAGATAGTTCTCTTTGACCCAGTTCAAGCTGTTCTCCACGCTCTGCAGCGGCGGGTTCTGACAGTTGTCCTGCTCGACGATGAGCCATTCGACACCTGCGTCCGAAGCAGCGGCGATCACGCCCTTGAGATCTACCACGCCCTGGCCCAGCTCCAGCGTCTGCATGCCGCCCTGTTCGTCCTTGTTGAAGTCCTTGAGGTGGAGCAGCGGCAGACGTCCCGCATAGCGAGGAATATAGGCCAGCGGATCCTGTCCGGCGAACTGCACCCAGCATACGTCCATCTCCACCTGTACCGATTCCGGCGAGGTGGAAGAGTACATGGCGTCGAATACGTACTCGTCGCCGACCTTCAGTTCGAACTCAAACGCGTGGTTATGATAAGCGAACGTCAGCCCCTGCTTGCGCGCTTCCGCCCCTACTTCCTCGAAGAAGGAGAAGAGCTTCTGCCAGTCTTCCGGGGTACCACGGCGGTCATCCCCTACATAAGGGCAGATGAGATACTGGCCGCCGATCGCTTTGATGTAGTCGATCTGGCCCTGCAGATCTTCCTCGAGGCTCTGCAGCGACACGTGCGCGCCAATCGCCTTCAGACCGATTTCGTTCAGCAGCGCACCGAGTTCTTCCGCCTGAAGACCGCCGTAGCCGGCGAATTCCACACCTTCGTATCCAAGCTGAGCCACCTTGCGAAGCGTACCGGCAAAATCGGCAGCGGTTTCATTGCGAAGCGTATAGAGTTGGAGCCCGATTCCGAGTCTTCTCATTGACACTCACTCTCCCTGTGCAGTTGTGTGTTCCCTATGTCATTCATCGTACCGGACATAGCCCAAAAAGAAAATCCACGATATAATCGAAACATCAACGATTTTGCTATTAATTTACGGGGGACCCAAGTTGATATGAAGGCAAACGTACTGCTATGCGGATACTCATACCACCGGGAGCGCTTCTACACGCACTATAAGCATGGCGTTCCCTCCTATCTCTTCCGGCTTCAAACCGAAGGCTCTTCGACCGTAGTGGCCGGGGGCAGAACCTGTGAGCTCGAGCAGGGCGACCTGCTGCTCCTGAAGCCGGGAGACACCTACGAGCTCCGGATTGAAGAGCGTGCCGCCGGGGCCAAGGGGTCGATCATTTCCTCCGGCGATTACTATATCGGCTGCGAGGGTTCCTGGGTGCGCGAGTGGTGGGATCGTACCCCGAAGCCGACCGTCACGCGCATCGACCTCGACGAGAAGCTCCTCGGCCTCTGGCAGCAGATTATCGCCGAGAAGCGCAGACTCGAGGACGGCGGCAGCCCCGAGCTCACCGGCTACCTGCTGCGCGCCCTCTGCCTCTATCTCGAGAGGGCCGCCACCGACACGGCCCCGGCCAGCGGCCGTCCCTTCAGCGTTACGCGGATGAAGCGGTTCATCGAAGAGCATGCGACCCGCACCTTCCGGGTGGAGGAAGTCGCCCGCCACGCAGGGCTCAGCGTCTCCCGGGCCGTGCATCTCTTCAAGGAGAGCTACGGCAAGACGATGATGGAATACGCCCAGGAAATCCGTCTGACGGCCGCGCTCGAGCGGATGAAATATACCTCCATGACCCTCGACCAGATCGCGGAGACGTGCGGTTTTGGCGGGTATACGTACTTTCACCGCGTGTTCAAGGAAAAGTACGGGATTTCCCCGGGGGCTTACCGGAGCGCGAACGGGTCCGGCCCTCTGCTGGCCGCCGAGCAGGCATAGCCCCGGCCTGAGGCTCCACGACAGCCGAATAACCCAAAAAGGCGGAGGCCTGCGGGATGCCCCGCTGCTTCCGCTTTGCTGTCATGAAGGGCGCCGTTGTCCCATATAATGGAGATAACCGGCTTCCCCATCCTTTAAGGACCGAAGAAGACACATAAAAAAAAGTCTCTCTAGTAGAGAGACAGGGCAAGCGAATCCTTTTCGTTCAAGGAATGGAGAATGGCTTCACAGCCGACCACTTCGATACTGATCAAAGTCTGCAGGCATTTCTTAAGTGTATGTCTCCCGGTTTGGACTTTCTTATCCAGCGCCGTTTTCAGCAATTTCAACGTTTTCTTATTCAAGCTGTCGGCGAAAACGGGGATTTCTTTGTTTTGAATGGTCACGAACACTTTCATCCCTAACACCGTCCCTACTTTATCAAATTGGCTCATTACTATTAGGATAAATTACGATCATTAAATTAAGCTTAAAAAATTATTACAAATTGTCAACAACTTTTTGTGAATAACTCGGCCCGGCACTCCTAAAGGAGTTCCAACCTAGTACAAATAGGCGCCAAAACCCAAAAGGCTGCACCCGGTAGTACGGGGCAGCCTCGATTGCGTTTCAAAACATTTTAGTGCGGTTCTCAGGCGGACTCGATTCCGGAGAGAAACCGGACGAAGCGCTCCGGGGGCAGCGGAGGCGAAATATAATAGCCCTGGATCTCGTCGCATCCAAGCAGCCGGAGCAGCTCCAGCTGCTCCTCCGTCTCGACCCCTTCGGCCACGACGGCTAAGTCCATGTGATGGGACATGGAGATTATCGCCTGAACCACGGATGACGGCTGCTCCGGAAGCCCCGAGATAAAGGACCGGTCAATCTTGAGAATATGGACCGGCATCCGGTTCAGCAGCGAGAGCGAAGAATAGCCCGTACCGAAATCGTCGATCGCAATGCGGATCCCGAGGGCCGTCAGCTGCCCGAGCACCTCCATGATAGCTTCGTCCCGGAAGGCAACGCTCTCCGTTACTTCCAGGCACAGATACTGCGGACTCAGTCCCGTTTCCTTCAGAATGCTCTGGACCTCCTCCACGAAGGGACGGCGCTTAAGCTGAAGCACGGAGATGTTCACCGATACGGTGACCTTTGGCAGTCCCATGCACTGCCACTCCCGGTTCTGCCTGCAGGCTGTGCGCAGCACCCAGGAGCCGATCTGGGCGATCAGCCCGCTCTCCTCCGCCACCGGGATGAAGCGGTCCGGTGCCACCCTGCCCCGCTCCGGCGACTCCCAGCGGATCAGCGCCTCCATGCCGACAAGCCGGCCGGTGGCCGCATCGGTCTGCGGCTGGTAATGCAGGACGAATTCTTCCCGCTCCAGCGCGCGGCGGAGCCCGTTTTCGAGCTCCATCCGCTCATTGACCAGGTCGGTCATGCCGGGCGAATAAACCGCCACCCGGTCTCTCCCCTGCTCCTTGGCCGCATACATGGCCATATCCGCTCCGCGGATCAGCAGGTCGGCGTTGCAGTCTCCGCCCAGCCCGAATGCGACGCCGATGCTCGCCGTGCTGAAGAGCTCCAGGCCGCCGGCCCGCAGCGGGAGCTGGAACCGGTACAGAATGACCTCCGCCGCCGCCATTGCTTCCTCAACGTCCGCTATATCTGTCAGCAGCACGGCAAACTCGTCACCGCCCATTCTCGCCGCCAGATCGCCCGGACGAAGGAGATGCTGCAGCTCCCCTGCAGCGTACTGGAGCATGACATCTCCTGTGTGGTGACCGAGCGAGTCGTTAATCAGCTTGAACTGGTCGAGATCGAGCATCAGAACGGCCAAGCCCTTCTTCTTCCGTCCCCGTACATCCTGCTGCGCTTCGGACAGGCGCTTGTGGAAGAGCAGGCGGTTGGGCAATCCGGTAAGACTGTCGTGATAGGCCAGATACGCTATCTCCTCCTGGGCTCTGCGGCGCTCCGTAATATCCTTGATGGAGCCGATGAGACGCAGCGGCTGTCCACTGTCGTCCCGTGTGGCCTCGGCCGCACAGTAGACCCAGATATAGGTGCCGTCCTCATGGAGAAAGCGGAATTCGCATTCAAACGGCGTGCCGAGCAGCCGGTGCGACTCGCAAATCCCCTGCACTGCATCCCGGTCCTCGGGATGCACGAACTCCATAATGTCGTTCATGCTCATGTCCGCCCCTTGGCGGCCTCCAAGCTCCTGTCCCCCCAGAATGCCGAAGCGCAGCCGGTTCGTCGCGAGATCGAGCTCCCAGATGCCGTCGTTCGTCGTGCGGGAGACGACCTGCAGCAGCTCGGCGATCTCTCTGTAGCGGTCCTTCGCTTCCAGATGCTCCGCCATCCGCTTCTTCTCTTCGGTAATATCCCGGATGATGAGCAGCATGAGCCGTTCCCCGTCCACCTCGAGAAAGTCCGCTTCGACCAACAGGGTCGTCTCCTCCCCTTTGACATCCAGCATCGTATATTCGAACCCGCTTTCCCCTTGGGGAGCGGCAAACCTCCTGCGGTAGTTCTCCATGGCCGCCGGCCGGTGGGCGGCCGGGAGGACATCCAGCACCGAAGCTTCCGTACCGTCTCCCCCATGGCGGATCATCATGCGGCGGGCAGCCCGATTCATCTCCTTGATGTCCGCATTCCCGTCGAGCAGTGCGATCCCGAACGGGGAGAGATTGAACAGGGCTTCGAACTTGCGGGAGTAGTGGGGAAGAAAATCATATTTGAGCACCACATATCTGACGGTGACCGCCCATACGATCGTACAGTGAAAGGCCAGTGAGACGGTCCATGACAGCCCTTCCACCCATCGGGAGATCATCGCAATCCCGAATCCCCACAGAATGGAAAAAAAGCCGTTGGCCAGCAGCACGGTATACATGGCGCGTGCTCTTGACGAACCGGCTTTCCGCCGGGCGTACAGGAGAAGCAGGGTCCCCGCGCTGATATACAGCAGCAGACTGGAGACCATGATTTCGAATACCACTCCGTACCTGGCATACCGCCAGCCGGACGGGCTCTCGACCACATCGGCCAGAAGGGTTCCCCCGATCTGCAGCAGAATGTAGGCCGCCACAGCCGGCAGGAAGTACAGTACGGCTCTAACCGGCCGGGAAATCCGCTGTTCCAGGCGGGTGACCGACAAATAAAACTTCATGCCGAACCCCGCACTCATAAAAGCCGCAGGCTCAATCAGATGAAAATGCAGCCGCCTCGCACTCTCCAGGGACATCACCATAGACAAGTAAAAGCCCGCAAAGATCACGACAAAGCACAAGATAAAGGCCGAAGCCGCACGGTTGGAAGGATGCTGCGGATGACGCAGATAGATCTCGGCGGCGATATAAAAGAGCGCGAAGGCAGGCAGCAGAAAAAGAAGAACGGGAGCGGCGGATTGTGACAGCATCAAGGTGTGAACCTCCCTACATATGTAGAACACGCCTCTCTGCCCAAGGCTTGGCAGGCATAAAGAAGTCGTTTGGGCAGATGGAGCCGAATAGGTCTATTATCCTAATACGTATTCGCTGTTTTTGTCGAATTCCCTTCTTCGATTTCGACTTCCTTTATTTTCATTCCCCTGTCGATTTCCCGGGAAATTTGGGTATGCTCAAAAAAGCCTGTCACCTTCAAAAAAGGTGACAGGCTCTCAAGAGAACAGGCCTGAACGCGGGCAGCCGCCGAAATGAAACGGCTGGCAGTTCCAGTATGCCGCCCAGGTTTAAGGCGTCTTGGACTTGCCCGCTGAGGTCCCGGGAAGCGCCGGACCTGCCGGGACCTGCGTCGTTTCCTTGGTTGACGCAGGGAGGCTGGGTCCCGCCGGCTGCTCCACCGGGATGGCCGGCAGCGGAGCCGGAGCCTCGAACTGCACGGTCAGCTTGAACGGTTCGCTGAACTCGCCGTACTTGTTCTCGGCTTTGACGACAATCTCATTGCCTCCGGAAGCCAGAGGAATCTCTTTGGTGATGCTGCTCTCCCCGGCAAGCACATCATTCACATAAATCTTGGGCTTCGGATCGTATTCATCCGCCGCCTCGGCTCTCACCGTCACAGTGCCGCTCTGGGATGTCTCCGGCACCTTCTCCACTTTCAGCTCCGGCGCAGGCTGGAGGATCGCCCCCATCATCGCCTTGCCGTATGCCGTGATGACAATCAGCAGCAGAAGCAGCGGAACGCCGGCCATAAGCAGCGTCCGCCGCTTGCTGATGGCAAGCCGCAGCCAGGCCGGAGCCTGCTGCTGGCGGGCCTCCCGGAAGACCCGCTGGAACGCCTCGTTCGGCACACGGAGCAGCCGGTCCTTCACGTCCTTCTGGCGGAAGGCTCCGCTCCCCTGGCCCTCGAAATAGCGGCTCAGCGCCGCGCGGTAGTGCGGGTCGATCCCTGCCTTCGGCGGGGCGAACCGCTCATCCCCCGCGCTCCATGCGATAAAGTCGTACACGACCCCGGTGCCCCGGCTGTGCGAGGATACATAATCGAGCATCGCCCCGAACTCGAAGCGCGCCCGTCCGGCGGCCCCGGCTCCGGCATCGCCGTCGGGGTGGTAGAAAGCATAGGGAATTCTCGGGAAATGCTCTGCGGTGATGCGGTCTTCGAGCGCACGCTTCAGCACGCTCTGCACCCGCTCCAGCTCCCATGGCCCGAGCCCCTCCATGGCGGCGGCCGCCGTGCCCTCCCCTCCGCGCTCCAGCGTGAGCACGCGGAAGACGGCACTCAGCCAGCCCAGCGTCAGCTTCATCCCCGTATCAAGATGGGGCAGCAGCTCGGGACGCGGCGAGGCCAGCATGAAATCGAGACGGACGATGTCCTCGTAGGTCAGCTTGTCCGGCTCGAGGTCTTCGAGCAGCGACAACTGGATGTCGAGCAGGATCAGCTCGCAGAGGCTCGCATAAGACCGCGCTCCCTCCCGGCGGGAGAGTTCATCGACCGCCGTGTACAGGGACTGTGCGGTTTCGGTCCGCCTTCTGGCGTCGCCCCGCAGCAGCTGCCGCACCTTCTTCAGCGACTCTTCGGCGAAGAAACGCATCGGCACCCCGCCGGCTGCGCTCAGCAGAAGCCCCAGCTCCAGGGCTAAGCCCTTGGCGCTGGCGGTCTGGTCGAGACGCCCCGCCACAATCCGCTGAACCAGCGCAGGGCTGCGCTCATACAGCTCCTCGAAGACATCCCTAAGCAGTGCGTCGTGACCCTGCAGCGGTTCCAGCAGGGGCAGCACGCTCCCGGTCTGGTCATCCTCGTGCTGCTTCGCGGCCCGCTCCAGCAGATAGGACAAGCCGCGGGCCAGCTGGGGCTGCACCGCATCGCCTGCCAGCCCGCTGTATTTCACTACAAGGCCGACATAGTCGGCCTGCGTCCGGCCGCTGCTGTCGCCCGCCTCTTTGCGGAGCAGGCGCTCGAACAACTGTTGAAGCCTCACCTTCCCGGAGGCGGCCTCCACCGGGTGCAGATAGCTCACGATCCGCTCCATCGTCCCGAAGCGGTCGGCTGCGTACAGGCTGTCGCGGCCCTGCTCGATTTCGTACAGCGTGCAGAGCTCGCCATAAGCCGCCGGCGCCAAGGCTGCCCCCGGCTCGAGTCCCTGAAGCGCCTCTTCGCAGAAGTCGAGCAGGGACTCAAGCCGGTGCAGATCATGCCGGAGCTGCCAGACATGCCTGAAGTAAGGATGATCTTCCGGCGGCAGCTCCGCCCCGGTGATCCGGCCTCCAGGCATGTCGAACAGCATATCCTTCTCGAGCTGCCGGTCCGGCTGCTTGAGACTGCCCCGCTCCACGAACGTGACGTGGATGTCCGCCTTGCCCTCCGGCTCCTGGCTGTACGTCAGGAAGCCGAGCACCCGCCGGATGGCATACGGCAGGCAGGCGTATACGAGCTCCATCAGGCGCTTGGCATCCTCCGCCGCCTGGGCGGGCTCCCCATCCAAGGTAATGTAAACCTTGCGCCTCGTGAACGGCGAGCTCATCACCGCATGCAGGAGCTGGCGGAAGCTCTCCCGGCCAAAGCCGGTGCGGGAGAGCAGCTCGTCCACCCCGCCCGGACCCGCTTCCGCATCGTATTCGATATCGGCGAGCTCGGGCAGCTCCTTACCCTCCAGGATATCGTAGGACCCGCGGAAGCCGGTGATATGGAAGAGGCGCGCCGGCTCCCGGAACCAATCCTCCGCCCGCTGAGCCGGCACGACGAACTGGTGCGTGAAGAAGGCGCTCCGCTGGCCCGTAAAATCGACCGGAACATACAGTGTCCGGCCCAGGACCAGCTCCCCGCTCTCCGCCCGGAACACACCGAAGGCAGCCGGATACCTGTCCGCCTCCGCTTCTCCCCGGGCCAGCAGTTCCTGAGGCGCTTTATAGACGCAGTAGGGGTGGAGCGAGTTTTTGATGAAAGCAGCCTCCAGCCCCGGGGATTTGGCCACGGTGTCGAATCCTTCATTCGTCCGGAACACGCCTTCCCGGTCCCTGGTGAAGACCTGCTGCTGTATGCCTTGCTCCCGGTACACTACACATCTCTCCTATCGATATACTGAAGCTGCTGCAGCAGCCAGATGAACGGCTCGTCGACCCGCAGCGGCTGGATCACGCCTCCGACCTGCCCCTTCACGGGATTGGTGCCGAGCGCCGAGACCGCGAAGTAGGCGGTATTCTCGAAATAGACGTCAAGTGCATCCACGAACGGACGGTCAACCTTCTCGATGAACCGGCGGATCTCGCCGTTGATATTCTCGAACTCCGTCTGGTTCAGCGCGCCCTTATGAACGACGGGCCGGAAGACGTTGCTGTTCCCCCGGATGTATTCGCTGTCGTCCTCTTTGAGATACTGCAGCATGTCGCTCTTGGTCAGCACGACTGCGGTCGGAATCGGGGTCCGGCTCCCCTGCTGATGCGCAATGAAATTCTCGAACAAGGAGATGATGACCTCCCGCGGCTCGTCGTAGCGGCTCGCGAATTCGCCTTCCTCTTCCCCCACGCCCAGCCGGATTTTGTCCCGGATCGTGCGGATCTGCAGCGGGTCGACCAGGAACAGAATACCGGATGAGTTCTGAATATGCGAAGCATAGATGTCGAGATAATCCCGTTCGACCATGCCTTCACCCGCCACGTCGAAGAAGACGAGCGTCAGCGGAGCGCGCCGGCTGTCCTTGAAGACGAATTGAAAAATGAACGGCTCCTGCTGCTCGTTCGGGTTGGTCGAGCCGAGCATTGTGCCCCGCTCGAAGATCGGCTCGTGATAATTCTGCCGGAATTTGCGGGAAATGTCGGCGGTCAGCGGCATGCAGGCGGCGTCGAAATTCGCCGCCGTCGTCGTCTGCAGCGTGTGGATCAGCGAGGTCATGTACACCGACTTGCCGACTTGGGACGCACCGACGATCGAGATGATGTTGCTTGGCGTCCGGCCGGCCGAGACCGGCAGTTCGTTATGACAGCCTGGACACAGCCGCCTGCGCGTCAGCACGCCGTACCGGTCCGTGACGGCCGTCAGCACATTCTCGGTGTAGGTCCGGTTCTCCGGCGGTATGGTCGTAGGGTCGAGGACCGCCTCCATATCCGGCTGCGAGAGCCGGAACTTGCGCCGCCAGGCATTGAGCCTCTCGTCCTCCTGCAGCGCGAATTCGCTGTCGTTCTCCTTCGTATGCGCCGCCCGGAAGACCACCTCCTCGGGCTCGAAGCGCGAGAAGCAGTGCGGGCAGACGATACTGTAATACGACGGCCGCTGCGGCGGCGCGGGCTTTTTGTCGAACAGCCCTTTGATGAAACCGAGCATGGGTTTCCCTCCTCTCCTGCCAAAAATGATGCTTCTACTCCGGGACGATCTCGAACAGCTCCCCGTACTTCGGCCCGTCCGTGAAGAAAATCCGGATGCGTTCGCTGCGCCCGATCCGGATCTCCGGCAGATCCGTGCGGCCCGCCGGCAGATCGCTGACCAGCGGGTAGACCGTCCCGTCATCCTTGTTCAGGGGCACGCCGCCTTCCTTCTTCACGTAGCATAAGGCCTCACGGGGCACGGGCACCTCGCAGAACAGCCGGATCCGCACCGGACGGTGGCGGCTGAAGAGGCTCGCCCCGTATTCGACCGAACAGCGGATCTTCGCCCTGCTTCCGCTGAGGCGGGTCAGGTTGCCGGCATCAAGCTGTCTCACCGGTGTGAGCCCTCCGGCCCCCATCACGCAGGGAAAGATGCGGAAGCACCGGGCGCCGGTAAAATCAGCCGGCACCCGGTACCCTCCATGCACCTTATATTCCTCCCGCGTATAGAGCTTGAGCTCCCTGGCGGTCAGCCCTTCGGGCGGGTCCTCCTCCCCGGAAGCAAAGCTGTAGATGTACACATACTGAATGTCTTTCGGCCACTGCCAGGTGACGACGCAGCGGGCATCCTCCACCAGGGAGGATGCCTTCGTGATGCGCTGTCCTTCAGACCCTTCCTGCCACTGCATAAGCCCGCCTCTCTCCTTGCGACTCAAGTTCCATGCAGCCTCCGGACGTTACCGGAACTGCTTCCCGCCTCCCGGCGTACGGCTGCGTCCGTAATCGCCTCCGCGCTCCGGAAGCTCACGCGTACGGCTCCCGCGGAAGCCCGCGTTCACGCTGCCCTGGGCCACGCCGAAAAGCAGCGTGGAGAGGGAGAGTACGAGTGCCAGCACGAGATCCGCTTCTCCGCGGACCACCCACGAATCCGCGGACGGTAGGCCGTACTCCAGGAGCAGTCCGGCCAGCAGACCGGCGACCGCTCCCCCGGCCAGGAAGCTCCGGGCCAGGAACCGGTTGTCGAACACGATGCCAAGCGACAGCCCGAGCAGCGCACCGAGCAGCAGAAGCAGAACTGTACGCAGGATCGGAAGGAAGAGGCCTTCCATCGTGCCCTCCGGCCGCTCGCCCATCAGGTGCCAGGTCGTCTTCCGTTCCGTGTAGAGGCTGCCGATCGCTTCATTCAGAAGCTCGGCGCTCTTCACCTGCTGGAACGTGCCGCCCGCTGCCGCCGCAATGCTCTGCAGCAGGCGGCCTCCCTCTTCGTCGGCGCCTTCCAGACCGACCGTGTGGATCTTGAAGCCGTTCTGGACGAACGGCGCGGTGACGGAGGCCACATCCATCGGCGAATGCCCGTCCGAGAACAGGATGACCGTTCCCGCTTGGGGCGGCGTTCCCGCCTCCTGCATGCCCCGGGCCGCCTCGGTCAGCGCCCGGCCGATATCCGTCTCGCCATTGGGCTTGGCCGCTTCCCCAAGCCTCCGGCTGAGATCCTGCTTCGCCGCCGCATCCTTCAGCTCCGTGATCGGCTGCACCCAGGAGAATTTCTCGTTAAAGGTGAGCACGCCGAACCGCGTGCCTTCATCGATCCGCTGAATCAGCGACTGTGCCGCATGAAGGCTCTCTTCCTGCGGGTCGTTGCGCTTCATGCTCGCTGAGATGTCGAGCACAAGCACATAATCCCGCAGGATCTGCCTCTTCTCCGGCTGAAAACCGTAGCCCCACTGGAACAAGGTCCCCGCCGCAAAAAGCATCAGCAGCGTTGCGGGAACGAGCAGCTTCCAGCCGTCCGAAGCGTAGCGCAGCCGCCAGTTCTGCCCGTTGAGCTTCGGGGACAGGGTCTCGGCCAGCAGGGCGCCGAGGCCGATCCACAAGGCCAGCTGGCCGAAGTAGATCCCCATCAGCAGCGTTTCGTGAAGCACCCCCTGGTAACGGGCTAGCAGCCATTCGCCAACCAGAAAGCCCGCACCGCCGCCGATCAGACAGAACACCGTCAGCAGGGGATTCCATAGGCGTCGTGATGTCATACGGCCCCTCCTCTCTCTTCCTCCGGCAGCCTGCCGCTCTCAGGTACTTCCTGAAGCACCGGCACCGCCGTGCCATGAAACACGTAGCCGCCGGCCGTATAGGTATCATAGTAACGCAATCCGCTCCGATAGTACATGAGGTCGCTGAGGCGGAAGCCGCCCATCAGGTTGAGCTTGGCCACTCCGCTCGCCCGTTTTTCGTGCACGCAGCCGAGCTTGTAGGAGCGGTTCCCGCTCTCCGCCTCAAGCGCATACCGGATCAGTTCACTGTCATAGTCGCCAAAATAATACTTCTCCTCATACCGGTGGGTATGGGTGAAGCGGTACACGTCCGCCCGTACCGCCGCTTCATTCTCGAGTGTCCGGTACAGGTCGCGGTACAGCTCTTCCTTCGACAGCACCTCGCGGTGGTCGTAGGGAACCGCCACGTTGGCCCGCTCGAGCAGTTCCTGCTCGAACGACTGGCGGAAGAGCGCATGGGGGAACCAATCCCTGCGCACGAAGGCAATGAGGCGGTGAAGCAGCGCTTCGTCTCCCTCCTCGAGCCCCTTCGCCAGGGAACCCAGGCCCCGCTCGTCGGTATAAAAGCCCGGCCCCCGGCGGCTCTCCAGCTCGGCTTCGATCACGCCTGCCACCTGGCCGTAGTACTCGGGGATGTTGCGTCCGGCCTCTTCCCCGGCCTCTGTGATCGTGCGCCGGCTCTCTTCACGGAGCAGGTCGCCGAGCGACTGGAGCCGCTGCACATAGGCCGCCATGCGCCGGTGGACCGCGTCCAGCCGGTCTTCATAGCTGCGCAGCAGCTCCACCTTCAGCTCCCGGCGCAGCACCTCGAGCTTCTGGCCGTAGATCCGGCCGAGCAGCGCGGAAGCGGCCGCCTTGGCCGTGCCCCGTCCGCCGCCGAGCAGCCCGCCGAGCCAGGACGAGCGCCCGGCACCGAGCGAGGAGACCCGCTCCTCGCAGGCGGCTTCGAGCTCCGCCAGCGCCCCGGCGAGGTCGCGCTCCGCCTCGGCGCGCCAATCGCGGATCACGGCGGCGAGGCTTGGCCTGGCGTCCGGCTGCGTCCAGGCGAAGGTGCACCACGGCCCGTAGTGCGGGTCGTCCGTCACCTTCGCCGCGAGCAGGCGCTCCAGCCGGCGGTCGAGCCTTGCAGCCTGCAGCGCCGCCCGGGCCTTCGAGGCGGTGTTCGCCTCGAAGAAAGCGTGCGCGTGCCCGCCGTAGAGGGCGCGTTCCGCATCCCGGAGCGACATGCGCTGCAGCTCGCCGGCGGGCACCGGCGCGCTCATCAGCCCGTGCATGTCCTCCACGGGATGCGGCAGCCCAGCGAGCAGCGCGCCCGCGTCGGCGTCCGGCCCGGCCGGGTCCAGCTCCAGCAGCTCGAGCAGCTCCCGCTGGCCGAGTGCGGCCGCCTGGTCCCCGCTGGCGCTGCAGCAGCCGGCTGTAGACCGCCTGGAGCACCGCCAGTGCGATGGCGCCGCTTGGCCGTGACACGCGGGCGAAGCCGGCCGACGCATAGTGGCCGTCCGCCGCCCCCGCCGGGAGCAGGTTCTGCTTGAACTGCCCGTGATGGTAATCGTTGTGCCGCGGGTCCGGGTCGCCGGAGGTCCGCCGGTTCTTCAGCAGGATGACCTGCGCCGCGGTCTCGGCCAGGATGTGGCCGGCCCTGCCCGGGGGAGCGAACAGTCCGCGCTCGTCCTTGTCGCCGAGCAGGTAGGCCGTGTCGAACAGCGGGCCCTGGTGGCTGACGGGCAGCTTGAGCCCGTCACCGGTCACCTGCAGGTTCGCCTCGAACCGGTACGTCCGCCGCTGGCACGCGTCCAGCTCCCGGAGGAAGGCCACGCCCAGCGCAGCCTCGTAGGCGAAGTCTTCGCCCTCCTGGCGCTCCTGCAGCAGCGCATAGCCGTCCGCCTGCACCGAGCGGAACCGCTCGCCCAGCGTGACGCTGAGCAGGGTTGTCAGCTCGGGCACGAGCACGCTGTACGGATCGTCCGCCCGGGTTACGACGGCGATGTGCAGCCGGTCCAGCGAGGCGTAGAGCCTGCCGAGCTCCGCCAGGCGGTTGTGCAGCCCGCGCACCAGGAGGTTCAGCTCGAGCAGCTTGGCCTCCGTGCTGTAGAACCGGCGGGAGATTCCGGCGCGAAGATTCTTTTTGTCCGCTGAGCCGGCTTCCGGGACCGGAGGCTTCCAGGTCACGAGGTTCTCGCGCGGAGCGAGGTCCTCCTGCCCGGCATAGAAGTAGAGCACCCCTTCGTGGTTGCTCCACTTCCGCCGGTTGCCTTCATAGAGATGCTCCAGCACGTCACTCGAGCGGTCGCCCACGATCAGGAACAGCAGGGGATGGCGCAGGCTCCGCGGCTCCTCCCCCCGTTCCCCCGAGCGCTCCGCCTCGGCGGCATAAGCTGCGGCAAAATCACGCAGTAGTTGTTTCATGGTCTTTCCCTCATTTCGACAGGGGTGCAGCCGGGCAGCGGTTGGTACGCCTCCTGCTGCAGCGGGGTCACCGGTCAACAGTTCGGTTTCCAGCCTGTGCGATCCGGCTTGACTCCTGCTTGGCTCCTTCTTTTGACCGCTGTATCAAGCTCAGCTTCAAGCTTTCTTAGCTTGCAGCAGCCTACTTCAGGCTTCTGACCATGTCGTTCACGCGGCCGGCCACCTGCTTGTAGAACTGGTACAGCTCTTCCCCGTTCACGTATTCGCCGCGGTCATAATCCAGCATCGCCTTCGCGTCCAGATAAGCCGCGCTCATGCCCTTCAGCTTGTCCACCAGCGGGGTGACGTCCTCGGAGGCCGTCACTTCGCCGCTCCGTCTGGACGATTTGCGCTGCAGCAGGCTGAGGCGCTTCGGATCCAGGCCGCGGAGCTTGCTGTAGATTTCGTAATCCGGGAACTTGCTTCCCTGCATCAGGTTCACGAACGGCTCCCACGGGTCCTCCTCCGGATCGTGATCGTAGACGTACAGCGCACCGCGCTTGGTGATCGTTCCCGTGTAGAGGCTCTCGATGAAGAGGCTGATGAACTTCTCCTCATCCTGGTGGGCGTTCAGCACCGCTTCGAGCTCGTCGATCTTCGCCTGCAGCCCGCGGTACTTCGCGATCTCCTCGCGCACCCGCTTCAGGAGCTCCGGCGAGCGGATCAGGTTCTCCTTGGCCATCTCTTCGCTCACCGAGCCGTAGATGTCTTTTACCGCATCCGGCTCCAGCCCGTTTTCCACCAGTCCGCGAAGCTCCTGTACCGCTCTTTTGACTTCCCCGAGGTTCGGTCTTGCGGCCCCAAGCCCCAGCTGGTAGGAGGACAAATGTCGCTCCAGCTCCAGCGGCTTCGTCAATACGACCTCGTAGCGTCCGACCGATCCGTTATCCGCCGTTTTCTCCCGGACAATGCCATACGTCTGTGCCGTGGCGAACACCCCGCGCACTTCGCCGTTGTAGCTGCGCACCCGCGGGTTGATGTACGTATCGCCCCAGGATTTCTCCGGGATCGGCGACGGAAGATACGTCCAGTTGACCTTGTCCGTCTGCACCAGGTGGCGTCCGATGCCCTCCGGCTCGAGAATCGTGCGTTCGTAGCTTTCTTCGTACACCTTCAGCGGCGTATAGAGGAACAGCGGCACCCCGTTCTGCGTGTTGAGCCAGAAGATGCGGTTCTTGACTTCGCTCTCCTTGATCGTGAAGCGCGAGTTCGCGATCGCGTTATCCTGGAAGTTCCGGATGCCCTTAAAAATACTCGGCGACTTCACCGGCACGGACACGAAGCCCCACGACGGGAAGTTGAAGTTGCCGGAGGAGTTCGTCAGGTGGAACACCGGCTTCGCCTCTTCGTACAGGCGGGCGGCCAGCTTCTGCTCGACGATCTTCTCGATCGAATCCTCGTGGCCGAATTTGATCACGAGATACTCTTCCATCGACTTCGTGATGAGCTCGCCGAACTGTTCGGTGAGGAAGTCCGAAATCGACGAGACGACGTCCACTTCCTGCTCCTTCACCCATTGGTTCGACTTCTCGAGCAGCGTCTGCGTGAAGTCGCGGATGAGCTCGGACACATTCTTCTCATTCGTCATCTCTTCGATCAGTCTGGACATGTCCGGTACGGAAACCACGTTCCAGTAGTAGGTCTTGTTGCCGCGGTGGTCGACGGACTCCTCGCCGTTCATGAGGATGGAGCCGTTTTTCTCAAAAATCTTGTTAAGCTCGCTAAGAATCTCCGTGAACACCTGGTAGATCCGGGAGTTCTCGTCGTTGATCAGCGTGTAGAGGTCCTCGTAGAACTCGATCATCTGCTCCATCCGCTCACGGTCGGCGTACAGCAGGTACTCCTGGATTTTGGCCTCGATATAAGCGTCCTTCTTGCGGTCCTTGGAGATGAACGCGCTCTTCGCCTCGGTCATCTTCTGCTGCGCGCTTTCCTTGGCGGCGTCAATATCGCGCGGAATGCGGTACAGGCTCTCCTTGAGCGCCTCGATGTACGAGGAGATCAGCTTCAGGAGACAAAAGCCCCCGTCCTGCAGGATGATCCGCGACACATAGAACGGCCCCTGCTCCGGATGGCGGAACATGCGTGTCGCCTGCTCGCTGAACGCTTCCTTGAGCTGGCCCGGCAGCTGCCGGCGTGCCTTGATGTACTCCTCGCGGCCGCGACAGGTAGCTCTGCTCGAGCTCCGTATCGACATGCACGACCTGCTGCTTGATCACGTTGGTGTACGAGAGACGCTCGGAGTTCTGGTAGCCCGGCAGCGGCTCCGGTACATTCTTGTCGAATGCGCGGTGGATCGAATCCGGGTCGATCGCCAGCTTGTGCGCGAGCTTCTCCACATCCTCCTGCGTCGGGCCGACCTTGAACATCGTCTCCATGCGGGTGAACACCCGGTACGCCAGGTACGTCGTCATCTCTTCGATCGGCAGCACCGCCGAGGAGGCGCCCAGAATGTTGTACTGGTAGTTCGCCGCATAGGCCTTCGGCATCTGGTTGATGTTCGTGCGGATGTTGCTGATATAGTCGTGGATCGCGAACTCTTCGCCCGAGGCCTTCTGCTCGCTCGCCATGAAGTTCGTGATGTTCTCCGCCGTCACGTTCATGCAGTAGTCATACGCATTCTCGAGCAGCTTGCCTTCCAGGTTGGTCGCCGAGATCAGGTGCGCCAGGTTGTACGGCGGCATCGGCGAGTTCACCGTCAGGATGTTCCCGTACTGCTGCCGGAACCGGTCGCCCCGCTCGTCCACGTTCATCCAGTAGTCAAGCTCCTTGAGGGCGGCGTAGCCGTTCTTCTTAATATATTCGCGCGAGTGCTCGGTCAGGCTCTTGTTCGCCAGGTTCACGTCCGGGGTAAACAGATACCCGAGCAGCGCGACCTTATCGACGCCCGCCGTGCCGTAATCCCGCTCCAGAATCCCGCGGACGATGTACGAAATATCGAGGAAGCAGCCGCTCCCCGTCCCGCCGGAGAGGCCCGTCAGGATGAACACCATGAGCTTCTTGTTCGTGCCGACGGACAGCGATTTGATCTTGCGCTCAATCGTCTGTACGACCTGGTTGATCTTCGTAAAAAGAAGCAGGCGGCCCGCCTGGCGGATGCCCGAGGCGCCGTTGATCCCGTCGGTGATCGTCAGCTCCGGCGACAGCCATTCCTTGATGTACGGCTCGAGGATGCTGCGGTTCTGCAGCACGCTGCCGATCTCCGGGTTCGAGAGCAGCACGAACTCCGTCATCGGATCCAGGCCTACGCCCTTGTAGCGCTTGCCCCGGTCGTGCTCGTTCGTCTCGAACGCCAGGAATTCGATATTGGCCGGCTTCTCGGCCTTCTTCTTCGTGAACGGGTCCTGCGGCAGCTTGAAGCGCCGGTTGACCTGGTATTTGAGCCGCAGCAGGGCGTCGATGCCCGTACCCCCGAGGCCGATGACGAGCATCGGGTTGTCGATGGTGTCGACACGGATTTTCTCGGATACGATGCCTCCCCCGAGGGAGACGTCCAGCTGCTGGATGTGTTCGCGGACAATGGCTTTCAAATGGATCACTCCTTGTGTAGGTGATGGGCTAAGGGGAGGGCCCCTGTAGTTGGGGGGCCCCTTTGCCCCCCGAACTTTAGTTCTTCATTGGCATGGGTGCTTTCCCATCCCCGGAGGGCTGCTTATCTCAAGACCCCGAGGCTGTTCCCCCGTACCCTGAGGGTATTTCACCCACGAACCCTAAGGGCTATTTCATGCACCAAGCCTAAGGGCTATTTACCCCCTAAATCCCCCTATAGGGGGACCCCAAAGGGCTCCGGCCCTCTGGACTCGCGGAAAGGTTGGCGGGGACGGGATGGATACGCGTTAACGATACGTTGTGCTTAGATCGCTTTGTCCCTTTCAGGGACACGCTTTACTTCGGCGGGTGGTTCTCCCCCATTCCTTGGGGCCCCCGAAACCACCCGGTGTGACTCAAAGACGTAGGCTCACTCCCGAGCCTGAGGACTGTCCCCCCTAATCACCGAGGGCGCTGCCTTTCATGAGCCCCTCTACCTCGTCTAAGTCATGTCTCTGAAACGAGCTTGAGGGGCGTCTTTTTCACCTTCACTCAAAATAGAGGAACTACGGTTCCTTATTGGCTTGTTTTGCGGGTACTTTTGAGAAATAGCGGAACTCGGATGCCTTATTAGGTCGGATTGGTGCCTCGTGAGCCACTTTAAAGATGAATAGCGAATCTCCGTTCCGCTATTTGTTGGATCATCTTGATATTTACCCAAATAAGGCATCGCAGTTCCTTTATTTGCCCCCTGCCCCCTGCGTGCTGACTACAATGGGGGCGCGGTGGAACACTGAACCAACTAAAACAACGGTTAAACCGGCTAATCTTATTAGGAAGCGAGAAGTTAGCGGCACAAACCTTGGGACCTTAACCTTTAAGCCCCCAAATGGCAGGCCAGCTGCATATTTAATGGCGTTTGGGTGCGGCCGCTCCCAGAGGCGCCCAGAAACCGACGTTTTTGAGTCACCAACGCCATGGAGCTGCTGCCCCATCCTTCAAGGTAAGGAATCTGAGAACCCTTGGCCGTCTAATCGCCTGAGCTTCACCGCATGCCCGGTTCCCGCCCGCTTCCCCGCTTACTTGATATACTCCAGCATGATCGACTTGTTCACCTGGCTCAGCGTGACGCGGAGCCGGTCGCCGGCGCGCACTTCCTTCGGCTGGGCTGCGTCGAAGACGCGGCCGCCTTTCTCGATGACGGCAGGCGTGCGGTTCTGCAGCAGCAGCGTATCGGACGGACCCGGGCGGAGCACCAGGTCGCCGGTTTCGGCGAACTCGGGCGCAAGCTGCAGCAGCTGGTGAAGGGTGACCTTGCCCTTAAAAGTATTGAGCTTGCGGTACTGCGGGCTGGTCCGCTCGCCGGTGTCTTCATCCTTAATCTCAATGACCATCTGGCCGAAGAAGCCCCGGTTGGCCTTGCGCCACTGGACCAAAGCGAACAGGACGGCAGCGATCACGGCCAGCACGGCGGCAATGATGCCGGCCCAGACACCTGCCCCAAGGCCCGGCTTCTCAGCAGGAGCCTCCGTCACCGTTTGAACCGGCGCCGGAGCGCCGGACTTCGCCGTGATTTTCACAGGTGCGGTTTCGCGGACAAGGTTGGCGTCTTCGACCTTGATTTTGAGCTCATAATCATGGGCTTCCGGAATCTTGTAGCTTCCTGCAATGCCCTCCGCCCCAGCAGTCAACGGCTGCTCCACCGTTTGCTTCGTATCGAGATCGGTTACGACCAGCGCAGCCTTCAAGTTCTTGTACAGACTCGCGTCGCTGACCTTCTGGCCGCCGGACTCGAGGTACGCCTTCAGACCCACCTCGTCTCCCGGCTTAAACGCCGTGGACTTCAAAGGCTCCAAGGTCAGCTTCAGGTCATAATTGTAGACGAGATTGATGTTGATTTTATCCTTCGGCACGCCCTTCACCTGCAGCTTCCAGGAGCCCTGTGCGGGGTTCAGGATCTTGAGCAGGGAGTACGCATTCGAAGACGTATAGATCAGCGAATTCGACGGAATCGTCTGCGGCTGGCCGCTCGGATCGAACAGCTTCACCTCCACCGGATTCGGCGACATGATCGAAATGTTCGCTTCCTGGACGCTTGCATTCGGAATGTCGATGGCCACATCCTGATACTGGCCATTCGCCGTAATACCCTGCAGCGGCACCACCTTCAGCTTCAGGTGGCTCGCATAGATTTCACTGAGGATGCGCGGCAGGTCGTCCGCCGACGAGGTCACGAACGATTTGGCGTTCGTCTCGGCTGCGATCCGCTCGAGCACGGTTTTGTTCAGCTGCCCGTCCGCGTTGAGCCCGATCGTGTAGACCGGAATGCCTTTGTCCTTGGCCTGCTTCAGCGCGTTATTCAGCATTTGGTCCGACTGTGCCTGCGTCCGGCCGTCCGGCAGATCGTTGTTGCCGTCGGTCAGCAGCACGATGATCGGGATGTGCCCCGGTTCCGTGCCGTTCTGCAGCACCTTGACCGCTTCGCTCACCCCAATGGCGATATCGGTACGGGGTCCCCGCACCAGCCCGTCGATGAACGTTTTGACATCCTGCTTGTCCGCAGCGGTATTCAAGTTCAGGAGCGCTTTCTCGCGCATCACCTGATCCGTATAGGCAACCACGCCCACCTTGTCTCCCTGGGCTGAGGCCATGTCGACGAACATTTTGACCGCCTCGTAGCTGATCTTCTTGCCGTCGCTGTCGTTCATCGACAGGGACACATCCACCGCCATGACCGCATCCATCGGGGAGCTGCCGGCCGCTGTACCTGCTGCACCGGCGGGTACCCCCGGAACCAGAAGCGCCATGGCCATGAAGAGGGTAAAAAGCAGCTTGATCGTATGTTTCACGGCGTTCCTTCCTCCATCTAGCGAATCTCCCCGCCCTGTCGAACCCGGACGAATAGGGGCGGGGGCTGAAGTAGTATTTTAGTTGCACAGATAGTAAAATAGCAGTGGCTGCCATCTACTAGACTTTATAGTAACTGGTGGGAATTCAAAATTCCACTCGCCAATTCTTATAGAATTCTTAAGAAATGCTCGCTTTCCCTTCGTTCTCTGGCCTTCGGGACAAGGCTTTGGTATGGTAGAAAGCACATTCCAGTTCATCGATATTCGCCGGGCCGGGCTCTCCAATTCTACGCTTCCGGGGTGAAAATCCGGTGAAACCTCTCCCGGCAGCCCCCATTTTCCCGACAAAGGAGGACCCGACCGATGATGACCACCCTGGTGCTGCTGCTGGCGGCCCTATTCGTGCTGTACCGTGTGATAAGCTTCCTGCTCCTGCGGCGCAAGGACGCAGCGCTGACGCAGATTGACAGCGATTTTGCCTCGAGGCTCGAACAGAAGGAGGATCGACCGTGAGCGACAAACCTTTGACAAAAATTCCCGTCCACTTTCGTAAGACGAATCCTACGGCCCATTTGTTTCAGCGGCTTCAGCTCTGCCGCAAATGCGGCCGCTACTCGTGCCTGTGGCATGAGAGCTGCTTGTCCTGCGGGGCCGAAGGGACGCGCATTCCTGTCGAACAGGCGGCACGCACGGTGATGAAGCGCAGCCTGCAGACGGATCTGCTTGTTCTGGCGGCGCTGGGCCTTACCGCGTTTGCCCTGGCCGGCTCCTTCAACGAGATGGCCGCTTCGCTGATCGGCGCCATCGTGCTGATGGGTGCCCGCTATCTTCTCGGCAGACGGTTCGAGCCTTATATCTATAGACGTACACTTCACCGGTTACTCCTGCAGGACGGCAAACAAATTCGTGAGGGGCTCCTCAGCGACATTGACGATGCGGAGCAGGACCTGAAGCAGGACGACTACAAATCGGCCTATGAAAAATTCCGCGAAATCGGTTATTTTTTGCGGAACGACCCGATCAAGGTGCTCCGCCTCCTGTGCCTGAGCCGGTTTATTCTTCGCAGTGACATGGATCTCGAGCTCTCCTCTCTGCTCCCGAGCCGCTTCGACAAGGACTTCATCCTCTACCTTCACGAGGTTGGCAGGGTGCGTCCGCAGCTGATCGGCAGGGATGTGCTGGACTACTGCATGAAGTACCGCACGATCATCCGGGAGATGGCCGTCGGTCCCGACGTGCTGGCTGCCGCGGCCGGTGCCGCGCTTCGAGTCAAAGAGCATCTTCCGGTCTACTACGACCTGATCGCAGAGCAGGCCGAGCATCTGCCGAAGGACCGGCTGCTGCGGCTGCACCGGCTCCTTACGGAGCGGCCAGGACAGTACCCGGAGCTCCATGCGAAAGTGCTCGAAACCGCGAAGCGGCGCTACCCGTCGGATGCCGAATTTGCTCCCATTTTGTAGAAAAGGCGGCGGTGCTTCATGATCCACTTTACGTATAGGCGGGCGGGCCGTTTCAGAAATGTGGCAATTTTCTTACTTTTTGCAGCCACCCTTGCCGCGGCCGCCAAAATCCACTACGTCCGCGAGCATCTGTCGCTCCTGACGCAGGCCCGCACCGCCCAGACGGCGGGCGACCTCCTTGCGGCGGAGGAGCTGTACAACCGCGCATTGGCCGTGCCGTGGGCCTTCGGCGAGCACCGCGGCGAGATCGACGCCGCCCTGCTGGCGCTGCAGCCGGTCACGCAGGCCAAGCGCGTGACGGCTGAGATCGCCGCCGAGGTGGAGGCCGCCTCCGCCGCGGGCGACGTGCCGGCGCTGCTGCAGGCGCATGAGCGCTACCGCGCGGCGCAGGCGGCGGCCGCCAAGGCCGGCGAGGATGCGAAGCAGCGCTTCGCGGAAGCGGCCCAGGCCGCCGGCGTCGAGGCGAAGCTCACCGAGGCGTACGCGGCGGCACGAAAGCGCGCGGCGCAGCAGCTCGAGGCGGCGATTGCGGCCAAGGGCGAGCCGGGCGCCGACGGCGGCAAAGCGGCCGCGGTCGCGGCGGCCGACCTGCTGCGGCTGCCCGCGGCCGTCTACGGCAGCGAGGCGGCGAAGCGCAAGGAGGCGAATGCGCTGCTCCAGCGCTACGACAATGCGCGGATCGACGCCGCGGCGAAAACGCAGGAGCTGGAGGCGGTGCTCCAGCTCGGCGAGTCGATCCGCAGCTGGTACGCGGCCGTGCCTTGGGAGGCGCCTTGGCTCGCGTCGAAGCTGGATAAGTACGCGGTGGCCGAGCTCACCGCGCTGGAGAAAAAAGACCTGCCGGCCTTCCTCGCGGCAGGCAAGGCTGTACAGGCGCACGCGGCGCTGCTCGGCAGCGGAGGCGGTAAGGCCGGCGCCTATGCGGAAGCTGCCGTAAAGCGGCAGTTCGCCCGGGCGGAGCAGCTGGCGGGCGCCCGCAAGTACGACGAGGCGCTGGAGCTGTACCGCACGCTCGGGAGCTACCGCGACACGGCGAAGGAGATCGCCGCGCTGGAGCTGCGGCGGCTCGAAGGCGACCCGGCGGCGCTGTTGGCGAAGGCCGGCGTGAGCGAGAAGCCGGCGCTGACGGCGTCCGGCAAGGCGGCGGACGGCAGCGCGATGGCCGCCGGGGCGATCGCCGGCGAGCGGCCGCGGCTCGTGCTCGCGCGGCTTGCCGTTGCTGGCGGAGCCGCGGGCGGGACGGCGGACGCTGACAGGCCCGCGGGCGGCGCGGGCGGCGAGGTGCGGCTGAGCGAAGGCCAGCTGCCGCCGGGGCTGAAGCTGCGCAGCCTGCGCTTCGCAGGCGAGTTCAGCCCGCAGGGGCGGCCGCTGCTCGCAGCGGAGGCGGAGTCGGCGGAGCGCGCGACGCACTACCTGCTGTATGAGCTGCCGGAGGAAGACGCCGGGCTGGAGCTCGTGCTGGATGTGGAGGCCGACAAGCTGACGGCATTCGGTAAAGGCAAGCTGACCGCCGTACGCCCGCTGCTGGACTCCAGCGTTCAGGAAGAACGAGCGAACGGCAGCGACCGCAGCCCGCGAAGGAATGCGAACGAGGATACGGTCCCCCAGGGAGAGGTCGCGAAGGGGGATTTTGAGTATAAAAACGGCAGTTACGAGCTCGTCCGCACCGAGCTGGCACAGTCAGCGGTGGATCAGGAGACCGGCATGAACGAGAACGGCCAAACCGGCCTTGATTCGGTAAGCAGCGCTGTTGAACCCTCGGCAGAGGAGCCTCTCACCATCCAGGTGGACCAGCTCACAGAACATCCAGGCCAGCTGGTCCGTTTTCAAGTAACTCTGCCTGCAGACGGCGAGGGTTCCGCCGTGGTTCGGGCCGGCAACCGCACCCTGCTGCTTAAGGGGCTGTCCTCGTACAAAGCCGGCAGCATTCTGATTACCGGTACGTATACCGGTGAAGAGGAAGTCCGAGTTAACGGCGGAAGGGTCAAGGCTTATGCTGTGAAGGTATCTGATGCGAAACAGCCGGTAGATTAAGTTTGGGTTTGGGGGATGAGACGAAAGGGGTTCCTTATATGCTGTGGGTTGGATTATGCCTGGGGGGATGACCTATGCCCGGCGCTTCGTCCGGTTTCTCCTCTCCCATGAAAGGGCCTCATGAGGAAGCGCCTGGACCTGGCCCCAACTATCACTGCCAGGATGTTCAACAGGATTCTTTCCAGCTGAGGGCAGGCACAAAAACTTCTTTCCCGCCTCACCTCCCTGTGCTATGATCAGTAATAAATCACGGTCGTGAAGCACACGCCGCTTTCTTCTCAGCCATTGCGCTGAAGGGAAAGCGGCTTTTTGCATCCCACGGGGAAAGGAATCCATTTCGTTATGAGCTTTAAAACCACATACGAGCACTGGCTGGAGAGCCACTCTGCGCGCCGTACAGGCGAACGGCTGCGCCGGCTGCAGGAGGGGCACGGTCATGCGGAACGTACCTTTGCCGAGCAGGTTTGGTGGCCCGCCTTCGGCCAGTTTCATGACCTGCATCCGGAGTACGAGATCTCCGACTTCCGGGACGGCAGGCGCTATCTTGACTTTGCACTGATCCGCAGGCGCCACCGGCTCGCTATTGAGATCGACGGGTACGGTCCCCACCTGCAGCGAATCAGCCGCACCCAATTCGCCGACCAGTGGATGCGCCAGAATCACCTGATTCTCGACGGCTGGAAGATCCTCCGTTTCTCCTACGACGATGTCGCCGAGAAACCACGGATGTGCCAGAGCCTGCTCTCCCAGTACATGGGGCGCTGGTTCGGAGGCACCGGCATGCACGCCGCCAAGCTGACTTCGGAGGAGAAGGATATCCTGCGATTTGTTTTAAGGGAGAATGGAGTCATCAAGGTGAAAGATGTATGCTCCTTACTTAACTGTCACCAAGAAAAGTCCCGCAAACTGCTTCATAGTCTGCTAGATAAAGGTTTTTTCCGTTCAGGCGGGATAGGACAAAAACGAATTACCCGCTATGTTCTGGCAGATTCAATCAAGGTTGAGGATTTGGGGCTATAGGAGCGTCACGGATCATCGTTTCTGTCTTTCGAACTTCTTACACGGAAAATCCGTGTTAAATGAGCTCTTTCTCCTTCTGCGAGCCTCCCGAACACGGATTTTCCGTGTTAATTGACGCAAAGGAAGCTTATCTGGGCTTCTTTCGAACTTCTTACACGGAAAATCCGTGTTAAATGAGCTCTTTTCCTTCTGCGAGCCTCCCGAACGCGGATTTTCCGTGTTAGCTGGCACCGATTGATCTCCTAGGTAACCCAATTGGGCTTGATACAAAAAAAAGAATGCAGGTTATAGGAGGGACGGGCTCCTATAACCTGCATTCGTTACTTAATTCCTCTTGTAACTCGATTCTCCGAGACTGCCATCCCGAATTGATAGAGGGGGGCGGGGCCTGCTAATCTAAATGAAGCATAAAGAGCCGCACTTACGGTCTTCGCCCTCTCTTACGCGGCGCCTGCAGGCGCCGCTCTACGCAGGCAGCGGCCGCGCGCCTTCGCTCTGCCTGCTCCCCCCGCGCGGCACGAGCCTTACTCCCCGCGCTTCACCAGCTGGCGCGGATCGACCTGCGCAGCGGCCGCGGGCGCGTTCAACCCCTTCGCGACCGCCTCCCAAGGAACGATCTTGAAGTTCTGGTTGAGCTCCTCGCCATCCTTCTCGTTGGCGTCGTCCTGGGCGACGAAGATGCCCTGCGGGTACTTCACACCGAGGCCGAAGCCGATCACGTCGATGCCGTCGGTCTCCGTCGTGCCGTCAACGGACTCGCCGTCTTCGATCGTGAAGCTCGATACATACTCGTTGGCGCCCTCACGCTTGTAGACCGCGTAAGAGTTGCTGCCCTGGCTCGAAGCGATCAGGTAGCCCTGTCCCTCCGCGCCGTAATAGAGCGTGAGGCCTTCCACGTCGTCCTGCAGGCGGCGTCCGTCCGCGATGTCGACCTGGGCGAGCGGCTCCACGCCGCCCTCCGGCTCGGCGCTGTACTTCCAGATGCCCGCATCCTCTTCGGCGATGTACATCGTGCCGTACTCGTCATCGGCCGCGAGGCCCTCCGACTGGGACTCCAGCGTGAACTCGCGCACGAGCTTGCCGGCGACCTTGCCGCTGCCATTGTCCGCGAGCTCGTACTGCTCGAACTCGCCGTCTTTGCCGAGCACCAGCGCATAGAATTTGCCGCTGCGCAGGCTGTGGTAGAGGCTGAAGCCGTAGACTTCGCCCATCTTGGACTTGATCGGCTCCGCCACAATGTCCTTCAGCTCGCCGGTCGCACCCGAGACCGCCCACACGTCAATCGTATTCGTCGTCCGGTTCGTCGCCGCCACGATGTCCACCTTGGAGCCGCCCAGCGGAAAATCGTACCGGAGGTCGATATTGTTCATTTTGCCCGTAGGGTACGACTGCAGCTGCTTGCCCGCCAGGTCATAGACCAGTACGCCGCCGGCTTTGTTCGTCGCAATGAGCTTGCTCTGCGACGGGTCCGCGCCGTCCACCCAGATCGCCGGATCGTCCGCCGCATCTTCGCCGTCCGCCACGGCGTCGGTCTCCGCATCCGCCCGGACCTCGAAGAACTTCGGAGCCTTCGGGTCATCCGCATACTTCCCGTTCTCCTCTTCAATCGCCTTCCAGAGCGCAGCCGGTACCTGCGTGCTCTCGTTCACCAGCTTCACTTCGCTGTCGAGCTCGCCCTTCTTGCCGGCCAGCCGATACTCTTTCTCGCCGATCGTGACCGTGCCGCTGATGCCGTTCTTCAGCTTGAACACGACGGTCCGGTCCTCATCGTCCCAGTCCAGCTCCGCTCCCAGATTCTCAAGCCCTGCGCGCAGGGGCGCATACCCTTCTTCGGCCGCACCGTAAGCGGCGGAAGGCAGCAGCAGCGCTGCCGTAAATACAGTAGCATTCAAAACATGCAGCAATTTCATGCAGATCATTAACTCCCGTCTCATAATAGGATCACAGGACGAGTATACGGGAGTTTTGTTATGGGAATGTATGAAGCATTTTAATATATTATGAAGACTGGGTGGAAAGACGCCCCATTCGGCACCGAATCGACAAAAGGCCCTGGAACGAACTGCCTACTCCCTCTGCCGTCAGCCGGGTCCTGCAGACACGCAGCGGATTGCCGTGATGGTCCTTCGTATCGATCACTTCGCTCTGTGCCTGCCACACTTCGGCATCGAACGACAGCTCCAGCGAGGCGTGCTCGCCCTGCCAGGTCACCAGCCCATGTCCGATGCGCGGCTCGACCAGGGAGATCAGCCGTTCTTCCACCCGGTTCCCATCCCCCGTGAAGGCAAAATGATCCGTCAGCCGCAGCTCCCCGGCGTCCAGCCCTTCCCCTGCGCCCCGCCGCCATTCGAACGAGCGGATGAAGGACGACAGGCCGGCCTCCTGCCCGTAGGCCTTCGTCAGGTCCAGCTCGAAATGCGCTGCACCGTCCTGCTCCTCCTGCCGGAGGACCTCCGCCCTCGCCTGCAGGCCCGCCTGCTGTGCAGCCCCATTAATGAGGGGGACCGAATGACCCTCGGAAGAATTATGGAGGTAGCCGTACCGGCCGCTGCCGAAATAGTCCTTGGTGTACTCTCCCGCCCCGAGATCCGCCAGGAGAGTCTCCCCCGCCAGATGCACGATAAAATGCCCAAGGTCGTTATGGTTGTGCGGCTCGTCGTTATGTCCGCCCTTCGCCGAGAAGGCGACGATCCGGCCTTCGTGAGCGCTGCGGTCGATGAGCCAGGCCGCGTCATTGAAATACGTACGGCCCGCGGCAGCAGCCCGGTCCGCGGCGCCTGCACTTGTCCACTGCAGGTTCCTCACCGTATGGGGCCACCGGTAGCAGTGGTCGCTGTGCAGGGACGGCCGGCCCGCCATCGGAGGCAGGGGATGTCCGAACCGCGCTGCGAGGCGGCAGTTCAGTCCCGGCTGCAGCTCATGCGCGGGCGAAGCATCCGAGTAGTTGATGAACTGGGGAACGGTCAGCGCCACGCTCTCCGGGAAAGCGGCGATCCGCTCGATTTTCTCTCCCTGCAGCAGGCTTACCTCTCCAGCGGTCAGGGCCTCCAGCATCTCGGCAAAATACACGAAATACCCGAACCCGTAATTCCAGTACGCGATGCCCTCCAGGCAGCATCCGTCCGACGCATAGCCTTCGAGGAAGCACTCCATCGCGCGAAGACACCGGTCGAGCATCCCGGACAGCCGGTTCGCATCGTCCACCAGCAGCATTGCGGCCATGCCCGCCGCCCCTGCACATACCGCCGACCAGTTGTGCTCGGCCGTCTCCCAGTGGAAGGACTGCGAATTCTCAAAGAGGGGCCGGAACACACGCCGCTCGATCTCTTCGCGGACACGGTAGGCCACCCAGGGATGCAGCCGCTCCTCCAGAAGATACAGCGTTTCGGCGAGCGCATGCGCTGTCTCGGCGGCGAACAGATCCACAGTCGCCTCCGGCCTTACCCTTGCTCCCGGTACCGCATCGAAGCTCGGTGGCAGATGCGCCGGCAGGGCCCAGGAATATTCGGAGCACAGCTCCCACAGCAGGTCATTCAGGGCAGGAAGGTAGGCATCCGTTTCGTCCACCAGGGTGGCCATAGCCAGCGCCAGCAGCCGTCCCCGCCGGGCAAAATACGGCCCCTCAAATCCCAGCCGGCTTCCCTCATCCGCAAATTGGATGAAGAGATGAAACGGCAGCCGGGGCAAAGGTTCCAAAGCAGCACGCCCGGCCTCTGCACGGATTTCGTCCAGCAGGCCCGCCAGCATGGGGTCCCGCCGGATCTGTTCGAGACGCTCCGGCCCCCAGGCCCCTCCGGCGAGCCCCGGCGGTTTGGCTTCACCGGACGGAACGCTGCTGCGCAGTACATTGAAACGGATCATGATGGCAACCTCCATTAGTTTAAACGTTTAAATGTAATATTGTCTTCATTGTAATGGAGATCTATTTTTTGCGCAAGCCGATTGAGCGGTATCACCGATGCCGTTATTTACCGATAAAGGAAGCGGCGCTCGGCTGGGAAGCGGACCGGGAGAACCTTCTTCTCAAAAGCACCCGCTGACCCGCTGACCGGCCTGTACAACCGGACCCCCTTCGGCGAGCAGCTCCTGTCTCTGATGGCCGAGGGGATTCAACTTATCTTTCCATTATCATAAAAAAACGGCACCGCCTCCTCTTCCAGAGGGACAGTGCCGTTTTCAAATCGATTCACTGATCACTTGCCTGATTACCCGCGCTTACTGAACCTGAGCCGACTGGGCAGGCTTCAGGTTGCGGATGATGCTGACTTCCACGCGGCGGTTCTTCGCCCGGCCTTCCGGCGTATCGTTCGTATCCACCGGCTGGAACTCCCCGTAGCCGATCGTGCGAAACTTCTCCGGGGACAGGGCCGTGTTGCGGAGCAGAATCTTCATGAAATTCATGGCGCGCACGCCGCTGAGATCCCAGTTGCTCTCAAAATCGCGGCGGGAGATCGGCACATTGTCCGTGTGGCCCGCCACTTCGATGTTGTAGCCGGGATACTGGGCCAGCATGTTCGACATCGAGACGGCCAGCGCCTGGGCCTCCGGCTTCACTGTGGCCGAGCCGGATGCGAAGAGCGCATTATCGCGGATCGTAATCATGAGCATGTCGTTCGTCAGCTTCGTCTCCAGCTGGGTCGACAGGTTGTTGTTCTGGATATAATCATCAAGCTTCTGCTTCAGTTCCTCGAGCTGGCGCTTCTCTTCCTGGAACGCCACCTCCAGCGCCTTCTGCTTCTCTTCCTCGGTCTTCTGCTCGGCAGGCGTCTGAGGCGTCTCCGGGTTCTGCTGCTGTCCGTCCGCGCCGTCATTCTTTTTCGCGCCCGGATTCGGGTCGGTCATCGGCACGACGTTGGACATCTCGAAGAATCCGGTACCGCTGGTGAACGCCGCATTGAGCGACTGCATGATGGCGTTATACTTCTTGGAGTCCGTCTGGCTCGAGGCAAACAAGATGATGAACAGGGCAAGCAGCAGGGTCAGCAGGTCGGCATAGGGAATGAGCCAGGACTCATCCACATGCTCCTCATGGTGATGCTTCTTATGGTGCTTACTCACCGCCGGCTCCTCCCTTTTCACCGTCCTCGGCGTCACGCTGGGACGGCGAGATGAAGACCGTCAGCTTCTGCTTTACGGCAATCGCCGAGATCCCGGACTGGATGGAGAGCAGACCCTCCACCATCATCATTTTCACTTCCGCTTCCTTCTTCGCCTTCTGCTTCAGCTTGTTGGACATCGGGTGGAAGATAACGTAGCCGAAGAAAATCCCGAGCATTGTTGCGATAAAAGCTGCAGAGATCAGGTGTCCGAGCTTGTCTACTTCGCTCAGGTTACCGAGTGCCGCAACGAGACCGATAACGGCCCCGAGCACCCCGAGGGTCGGCGCATAGGTACCGGCTTGGGTGAAGATCAGTGCGCCGGTCCGGTGACGCTCTTCCGCCGCCGAGATCTCTTCAAGAAGCACGTCGCGGACGAAGTCCTGATCGTTTCCGTCAATGATCATCCGCATGCCGTTTCTCAGGAACGGCTCTTCGATGGCATCCACCTTGCTTTCGAGAGCAAGCAGGCCTTCACGGCGGGTAATCGATACCCACTCGATGAACATGTCCATCAGCTCTTTTTTGTCCGGAAGCACTTGTTCCTTGAAGAGAATGCCGAGCAGCTTAGGAAATTTCTTCAGATCGTTCATGGGAAACGCGATAATAACAGCCGCGGCGGTACCCACCAGGATGATCATGAAGGCTGCCGGGTTAAGAAGTGCGCCGATGGAGGCTCCTTTCAGAACCATACCGACCAATACTGCAATAAGTCCTAATGCAACGCCAAGATAAGACGACTTGTCCATAACTATATGCACCCTCCAACTCGCTTGATATCCGATTTCATAATTTTTATTTCGGCAGATATCGACAAAAAGATTAGAGGAGAAACACGCCGCCGGTTCGAGTTAAAAATGGCAGGAAAACAGACCCGATGCCGGAAGGGGCAGGACGCAAGTTAAACGGCTTCGCCGTCCTTTGGGGACGGTTCGCATATCGGTCTAGGGCAGATCCAAGCCGACGGATTGACGTATATTTGCTTGGCGGGTCAAAATAAAAAGCACTGTCCGCTTTAGGACAGCGCTCAGGCCCGGGCCGCTTGGCGCCAGGCAGCACTATTCGATCTCGTCGTAGGAGAAGGCGTTCTTCCGCTTGTCCCACTTCTGCAGAATGACATGATACATGAACTCCACCACGCCGAGCATCCCGGCCAGAATGAGCAGATCGCTCATGGACAAATTCCAGTCGTAGTACCGGGATACCCCCCAAAAATACAGTCCGCCGAGACCCATATCGGCAATTGTGGCGAGCCCGTTATTGCTCTCCCTCAGGATCCACTGGTCGCCGATCACAAAAGCGATAACGGTCAGCAGGCCCGCGGCGGTGACAAGCTGGCCCGGTGAAGCCGCGCCTTCGGTCAGCAGGTATAACAGCGGTATGAGTACCGCACTGTTCATCAGAAGCTTGACGGCAAATCGCAGCAGCATGTCGCATGCCTCCCTGGAATAGAAAAAGCTAGTGTTCTATCCCATACGATGCCCTAACGCGCCCTCTCTTATGCCGTCCACCACCCTTCAATCCAGCGGCGGCGCCTCGATCCAGTGCACATCGAACTGATCCAGCTTCCCCTGCCATTCCGCCGGCGGAGGCACATCGCAGACAATCATATCGATCTCCTCCAGCCCCGCGATCCGGTACAGCTGGCTTGTGCCCAGCTTCGAATGATCGGCCAGCACGATGCTCTGGCCCGACTGCTTCAGGAACGTGCGGGAGAGCATGCCCCGCTCGTCGTCGTAGCTGGTGACGCCCCGGTCGGCCTGCAGCCCGTCAGCCACGAGAAAGGCCTTGTCCACATGGATCGACTCCATGAAGAGCTGGGCCAGCGCGCCGGACGTCCGGTAGTGCGTCGCATTGACCCGTCCGCCGATGAAGATCACATCGCCGTCGAACAGGCCCTTGCTCTTATGCTCGACAAGCATCGTCATGGCCGGAATGGACGAGGTCAGCACGGTGAGCCCCTTTTTCACGAGGAGAAACTCCACCATCTGCATCGTCGTCGTCCCGTCATCAAGTACGATGACTTCCTTGTCCTGCACGCACTGGGCCGCCGCGAAGCCGATCCGCTTCTTCTCGTGGAGGCGGAGCACCTCGCGCTTATAGATCGCCGGCTCTTCCCGGCCGTGGTCCACCCGGACGGCCCCCCCGTAGACGCGCCTCAGCTTGTTCTCGCTCTCGAGCTCTTCGAGATAGCGCCGCACCGTCTCGGAGGAGACCTCGAGCTTCTCCACCAGTTCCGGGGTGCGCACCTTGCCCTGACCGAGCAGCAGATTCATTATGATTTGCTTGCGTTCCTCTCCGACGAGCGACATCGGTCCTTGCCCTCCGCTTCTGTAGTGCCCCGTAAGACATGATTATCTATCATTGTAACGTATCCATTATGAAGACTGTGTAAAAAATTGGGTATAGATGCTGCCGTGCAAACTATGGGGCTCCCTGCCGCGCCTTCCCCTCAGCCGGCCATTCCGGTTCCCGGCACCGCTTCTACGCGTTCATGCACGCGGATGTCCCTCTTCTCCAGCGCGCCGAAGACGGTCCCCGGATCGAACGCCTCCTCCGGCGTCAGGATTCCGCTGCGGGCCGGCTCCAGTAGACGGCCTTGGGCGATCAGCTCCGCAGCCACCGCCATAGGGATGCCCACACTGCGCGTATAGGCACGCAGGCCCTCCCAGCCCGGTACGGAGCCGTCGGAGGCGGGATGCGTGTGCGTCAGCGTGCGGCATACGGCTCTACCCTGTTCCATCCCGGTGACCTCGACATGAAGGGCATAGCCGTACAATTCGGTTTCCCGGCCTTCTGGGGCATGGTACAAATATTCCCCGATGCAGTCAAGAATGCCAACCTCCGCCCCGTTCACCCGGATCTTGTCATTGCGCAGGAAGCCGTACTCGTACAGGGCCCTCACTAGCCGCATGTTCATCTGCGGCCAGGTGCCGCGCACCTCGATCATGCGGACGCCCTTCGGTGCCAGAGCCTTGGCCAGCGTCCTCGTCTCCGCATGCGGGATGATGTACTGCACGGTCGGCCCGTAAGGGGCCGGCAGCTCGATCTCCCGCGGCCGGGCGAACGGGGGCACCTGGATGAACTCGCCGTCCTCATATACGACGCGGCCGGGCAGCTGTGGATCATATTCATACGTTGTCGTCTCCGTAATTGAGCGGGAGAAGGCGATCGGACGGAACGAGCCGTGCGAGACGCGAACCTCGTCGACCCGCTCCATACCGGCGGCCGCATGCATGGCCATCATCTGTGTAACGCCCGGCGTCATGCCGAAGCCCGGCACGCAGACTCGTCCGCTGCGGACGAACCGTTCATGGAAGGGATCTTCTTCGCCGAAGCCGTTCAGGTTGATGCCGTGGCAGCCGGCTTCGGCGATGCAGGCCGTCGTCAGCCCGTTCAGTGTGATCGTCGTCCCGTCCATCACGATATCGAAGCCGCGCATCAGGTCCACGGTCGCCTCATGATCGTGCACATTCACGCGAACAAAGTCGACCCGCGGATCGTTCATGGAGGCGGCCACCTTCCGGCCTTCCTCTTCATTGTAATCGGCAACCGTAATCCGTGAGAACGAGGAGTGCTCTACGAGATCCAGCACCGCTTCGCGGCAGATCCGTCCCGCGCCTCCAAGGCATAAGATATTCATGGGCTGTCTCCTTTATAGTTGTAGGACAGGATCGGCCGGTATCGTTACCGTACGGGTGAATGCTCCGGCACATCTTCCTCCGAAGCCCCTGCCTCCAGCCAGAACCGGCTCCTCTTCACCGCCTCCGTCAGCCGCCTCATATCCTCCGGGTACACCTCGCCGATCGTTCCGATGCGGAACGTGTCCGCCGAGGACAGCTTCCCCGGATAGATTACAAAGCCGGCTGCCTTCAGCCGCAGATACCACTCGTCAAAATCAAACCCATCCGATGCCGGGTAACGGAATGTGGTAATGAACGGCGACCGCAGCGCCTCCGGCAGCAGGGGAAGGAAGCCCAGCGCTTCCATTCCATCCACCAGCGTGCGGTGGCTCTCGAGGTACCGGGCGTGACGCGCGGCCGGACCGCCCTCCGCTTCCAGCTCCTGCAGCGCCTGGTCGAACGCGCGGACCACATGCGTCGGCGAGGTGAAGCGCCACTTGCCCCCGTGCCGCTCCATCGTCTCCCACTGGTCGAAGAGATCGAGCGCGTGGGAGCGGGCGTGCCCCCGGCAGCCGGCCAGCAGCCCGCGGCGCGCGATGACGAACCCGAAGCCGGGGACGCCCTGGATGCACTTGTTGCTGGAGGAGACCAGCACATCGATACCGAGCTCCCGCATATCGAGCGGAATGCCGCCGAAGGAGCTCATCGCGTCGATGATCACCGTCCGGCCGTACCGTTTGGCCGCCGCTGCAATGTCCCGGACGGGATTGAGCATCCCCGTCGTCGTCTCGCAGTGCACCGCGGCCACGTGCGTGATGGCCGGGTCGGCTTCGAGCAGCCGGGCCAGCGCTTCGGCATCGGCCGGCTCGGTCTCTTCGCTGCGGAGCAGCGCGAGCTCGATGCCCAGCACCTCTGCGATGCGCGCAATCCGTTCGCCGTAGGCCCCATTGCAGAGCACGGCCAGCTTGCCGCCCTCCCGCGGCAGGAAGGTGCCCACGGCGCTCTCGACCGCGAACGTGCCGCTGCCCTGCATGAGGACCGCGGTGAACTCGCGGGCACCGCCCGGTGCCGCCAGCTCCACCAGCCGCTCACGCACCGACTGGACGAGCCCGTTGTAGTCGCGGTCCCACGTGCACCAGTCGCGGAGCATCGACGCCTTGACCGTCTTCGTCGTCGTCAGCGGCCCCGGTGTCAGCAGCAGGTACGGCGCCTCCGGCAGATCGGCTTCCCCTCCCGGGAGCCGCACGGCGTCCCCCGGGTTCCCGGCGCGCATCATGGGCGCTCCCCGCGGGCCAGCCGCGCAGAGATGTCCGTGACGACAGCGTCCAGGTCTCCGATCGTGTCGATCACATAATGTGCCCCGGCCTCGCGGTAGGCCTCCGCCAGCCTCTCCATCCGCCCGGCGAGCGCTGCAGGATCTTCCGCCAGCACTTCCGGCTGCGTCAGCCCGAGCTCGCTGCTGCCGAGCAGCACGGCGGCCGTCCACACCCCGGCCCTGCGGCCTTCTTCAATATCGCTGAAGGTGTCGCCGCACTTCACCATTCCGTGCATTTCCTGCACACCCAGCTTCTCGGCGTTGCGGTAGATCATCCACGGAGCCGGCCGGCCGGCCGCCACCTCCGACGGGGTAACGAGCACGTCGGGGGCATAGCCCCGTTTTTGCGCCTCCGGCGCCACAATGTCCATCATCTCCGCTGTATAGCCTGTCGTGGAGCCGATGCGGATTCCGCGCTCCCTCAGCCTCTCCGCGAGAGCGACGGCTCCCGGTACGGGCTCCGCATACTGCGGGAGAATCCCGAGCAGCCTCTCTTCGAACGCCGCATACATCCGCTGCACGTCCGCCTCCCCGGGCTCGGCACCATGCACCTCACGCCATCGTGCGGCCACCCGGTCCAGGGCACAGATCGCACGCAGATGGTCGATTTTGAGCCGCCCCATAGGTTTACGCACTTCCTCCGCCGTCACTTCGACCCCCTCTTCAGCGAACGTGTCCATGAATGCCTTGACCGGAGCAAAGCTCCCGTAATCGACCGTCGTTCCGGCCCAATCCAAAATCACTGCCTGTACCATCGTTCCCACTCCTGCCTTTCGAATTGGTATGTCATGTTTCAGTTTTTCAGTTCCAAGCTTCTATTCCAAGCTTCTTCTCACGCTCTGTCCCGCTTCAGCCAAGCCTGCCGCCGGCGGAGCCACCTGACCCCGGCCGTCTCGTACAGCAGACGAACCCCGGCGTTCGTCAGAAGGATGAGCACCGACATGGCTGCCGCCGGGGCGACGTCTCCCGCATCGTCCATGTTCACCACCGCTACCGATGCGGGCTTGAGCTCCGCCGTATAGAGGAAGACCACCGCGGATACCGTCACCATCGCATTGACGAAATAATAGAGCGCCATCTCCAGCAGGGCCGGCAGCGTCATCGGCAGCGTCACCCTCCACAGGGTGCGGTAGAACGGAACATTCATCGACTCGGAGACATGCTCGAAGTCTTTGTCGAGCTTCTTCAGTGCCTCAAGTGCCGTCAGGAATGGGACCGAGAAAAAATGAACGACATTCGCCAGCACCAGGATCGCCGCCGTTCCATACATCACATGAAGCGGGTTCTCGGGCCGGTTGAAGAAGAAGATGAACCCAAGGCCGATCACCATGCCAGGCAGCGCCATCGGCAGAATCGACAGGAAGTAAGCCCCGCTGCGGAGCAGGTGCATTCCTCTCGTCTTCTCCTGAAGATAAGCGAAGAAGTAGGTAACCACCGTTCCGGCAAGGGCGGTCCAGAGCGCGATCTTCAGGCTCGTCCAATACGGTCCCAGACCCTCCCCCGCCACCTGCGAGAAGTCGTAATGCTGCAGGGACAAGCTCAGGTTGTACGGCCATACCTTGACCAGCGAAGCGAGCACGACCGCCCCCATGAGAAGCAGAATCGCACCGCACACACCGGCGCAGTAGAGGTGGCATAAGAGATTGCGCAGCCGGTTCGGAGCAGGCCGGTAGGCCACCGATCTGGCGCTGACGAACGCCTGCTGCTTCCGGGCGATAAGACGGTCCACGATGAACGCCAGCACGGAAGGAATGGTGAGCAGCAGGCCGACCACCGCTCCCATGGCTATATTCTGCTGACCGATAACCTGCTTGTAGATGTCCGTAGCAAGCACGGCATACTGGCCGCCGACAATCTTCGGCGCCCCGAAGTCGGTGAAGCTCATCGTGAAGCAGACGAAAGCGGCGGAGAGCAGCCCGAGCTTAGCGCTGGGCAGCGTCAGGGTGAAGAACCGGCGCAGCGGTCCCGCCCCCATGACCGAAGCCGCCTCATACAATCGCTGGTCGCTGGAGCCCAGGGCTGCGGCCAGAATCAGGTACGCCTGAGGGAAGGTGTAGACGATCTCCGCCAGGATGATCCCGAGCGGACCGTACAGCTCTACCTTGGGCGCCCACGGAAGCAGGCCGAACAAGCCGGTCGTGATCAGTCCCTGGTTGCCCAGCAGATAGACCAGTCCGATACCGTGCATCATCGTCGGTGCGAAGAGGGGCAGGAGCACGAGTGCCCGGTAGAAGCCCCTGCCCCGCAGGTCGGTCCGGGTCACGGCAAAAGCGAAGCCGAAAGCCAGCACTACGGAGACCACCGTCGTGCAGCCCGCCACCAGCAGCGTGTTGCCGATGGACTGCATCAGGGCCGGAGACTCCAGGAACCTGGCAAAGTGCGTCAGCCCTGCGAACTCCCCTTGAGGCCCCAGGAAAGCCTGGCGGAACAGCTCATACAGCGGAAGCACCAGGCTTACGCCGAGCAGCGCGAGCAGGAACAGCATCCACAGCCGGGTGGGATTCAGGAAGGTGCGGCGGGAGAAAAGGGAAAGCCGGCGGGCCGGCCTTACGGTCTGCATAACGTAACTCTCCTTCGTGAATTCAGGCTTCGGGCGATGCATCAAGAAGCGTTGGAGCCGGGCAAGGGCGCCCTCCCGTCGAATGCGATCAGCCGCTCCTGAGGAAGATGCACACTCAGGAGACTGTCCTTGGCGAGGCGCAAGAGGTCTGCCTGCGGAGCCGGGATATCCACTGTAATGAGGCCCTCTGTGGAAGCATAGGCATCATCCAAAGGCTGGACGGCCGCCCGGTAGAACGGGCCGCGGAACTCCACATGGCGTACCCGGCACCGGATAGGCGCCGTTTCTGTCCGCTCGCCGGGACCCACGATGCGGATGTGCTCCGGCCGGATGGCCAGCAGTTCCTCTCGGTCAGGGCCCCCCCGGAACCGGCCCGCGGGGAAGAAATTGACGGCGCCGATGAAATCGGCCGCGAACGGCGAAGCCGGGCGTTCGTACACTTCCTGCGGCGTGCCCGCCTGGACGATCCGCGCCTCGTTCATGAGGATGATCCGGTCGGCCATCGTCAGCGCTTCCTCCTGATCATGGGTGACCATGATCGTCGTGAGGCCGAGCTCCTCCTGCAGGGAGCGCAGCTCCAGCCGCAGCTTCTGCCGCACCTTCGCGTCGAGCGCGGACAGCGGCTCGTCGAGCAGCAGCAGCTGCGGCCGGGTGACCACCGCCCGGGCCAGGGCCACCCGCTGCTGCTGGCCGCCGGAGAGCTCGGACGGATAGCGGCTGGCGGCCGAAGGCAGGCCGATGAGCTCCAGGGCCTCTCGCACCCGCTCGGCGATATCCTTCTTCGGCACCCGCCCCTTGAGGCCGTAAGCGATATTCTCCGCGGCGCTCAGGTTGGGGAACAGGGCATACGACTGGAACACCATGCCGATGCCGCGCTCCCCCGGCGGGAGTCCGGTCACTTCGCGGTCCTGAAGCCATACACCGCCGCGGTCCGGCGCTTCCAATCCGGCCAGGATGCGCAGCAGGGTCGTTTTGCCGCAGCCGCTCGGGCCGAGAAGACAAACGAACTCTCCCCGGTCCACGTCCAGACTTACCCCGCCGAGCGCCTGATGGGACCCGAACGACTTGGTTACTCCTCTTACGGATACATAGGGGGGTGAAGACACCGCTCTCACTTCCTCTTCTACTTTTTGGCCTCGGCCTTGGTGCTGTACCGCTTCTCCCACTCGGCGAGAATGCTCTCCCGCTCCTTCGCCGAACGGTTCAAGTCATACTTGATGAGCTGTTCTAACGGGTTCTTCGTGTAACCCTCCGGAATGGCACCGCCCTCGTTTTTGACCGCCAGAATCGCATAGTTCTTGTTGTACTCTTTCATCGCTTCCTCGGAGATCGCCCAGTCAAGGAAGAGCTTGCTCTCCGGCTTGATGTCCTTCTTCTTCACGAGCGCATTGGCCTCGACATCCCAGCCCGAGCCTTCCGCCGGGAAGACGACCTCGAGCGGCGCCCCCTTCTTCTTCTCCTGAATCCCCCGGTAGCCGAAGGAGATCCCGATCGCGTATTCCCCTGCAGCCGCCATCTTGGCGGGCTTCGACCCGGAATGCGTGTAGATCGCAATATTCTGGTGAAGCTTGTCCATGTAGCTCCACGCCTTGTCCGTTCCCATCAGCTGCAGCCAGCCCGCCACATCCAGATAGCCTGTACCGGAGGAAGCCGGATGCGGCATCACGATCATGCCTTGGTACTCCGGCTTCAGCAGGTCCTCGTAGCTCCGCGGGACGGGGAGATTCTTCTTCTCGAGCTCCTTCGTATTGACGACGAACGCCGTTTCCCAGGCGTCGATGCCCACCCACTTCTCCGGCCGGCCGGCATCCTTGAACTCGGGGAGAATCCGCTCGACACCCTGCGGGGAGTACCCTTCCAGCAGCCCGGCCTGATCCAGGACAAGCAGGCTCGTCGCCGCCGTGCCCCACACGACGTCCGCCACGGGATTCTCCTTCTCGGCGAGCAGCTTGGCCGTAATGACGCCCGTCGAATCGCGCACGATATTCACCTTGGTCTGCGGATACTTCGCTTTGAAGGAGGTGAGGTAGGATTGGATCAGATCGTCTTCGAGCGCCGTATAGACGGTGATCTCACCGTTCTTCGTAATCTGGGTCTCCGGCTTGGAAGCTCCCGCGGCCTGCGGAGAATGCTCTTCCTTCACACCGCAGCCGATCGTCAGGGTACTCAGTATCAGCGAGGCGGTTAACCACTTTCTCCATGCATTCATAAATGAAATTCCCCTTTTCCGTGGGTTAGGTTGTTTTTGATTTGCATTTGATTTGCTTTCTTCACTATAAAAATCTTGTGTAAAATCTGTGTTAACTCCATTTTAAGATTGTGTGTTTATTTGTTTTTTGTTGGATTATCTTGGTTCTATGAACATCAAAAAAACAACCTTCCCCACAGTTCAGGCCCGTGAGTAAGGCTGTTTCCCGGCTTGCTTGTTATTCCTGCTGCTGTTCCTTCGTGTGATTCCTACTGCTCTTGCTTGCATTCGCTTATCCGCAGAGCTGCTCTATGGACGCCTTACAGCGCTCCCGGCACCATCTCCCACTCCCGCACTTCCGCGCGGCGTGCGCCATGGAGCACGTACGGATCCTCTGCGGCCCACTGCTGCGCCTGCTCCAGATTGTCCGCCTTGTAGATGACCATGCCGCCCGATCCGTCCGGGAAGCGTCCGTTGGCAAAGATCCGGCCCTTCCCGCGCTGCTCTTCCAGATAGGCCAGATGCTCCGGCCGGTATACCCTGCTCTTCTCTTCGTCGAGCATCGGCAGCATCACCACATAGTACCCCATTCGTCCACTCTCCTCTTCCGCTTCACTTCCTCCCCATTATCGCCCGACCCTTCATAGAAACACAAGATTTGGGATAACTTACTACTATTCTTATTCCCTGGATAAAGGAGGAACAGCATGGGCTTCCTGCGCCGGCTGCTGGAGATCGCTCTGCCCCCCCTGCCAAGCCAAAAACCTGCGCCGGCTCCGCCTACCGGCCCCATGCTCTCCTCCCGCCTGCAGGAGAACCTGCTGCGGATCGGCAAGGAATTCGGCTCCTCACCGGATATCCTCGTCCGGGATTTCCAGATCGGGGCGGCCGGCGGGGTGCCGGCCGGCATCGTGCACTCGGACGGCCTCGCGGACAAGGCCATCGTCCAGCAGGTCATGATGCGCGCCCTGATGCTCGACGTACGGGAATTCCGGAGCGGTGAGGCTCCCTTAGCCCCCGGTGAACTTCCCGCGTTCCTGCGCCAGACGCTGCTGACGGTATCGGAAATGCGTGAAGCCCATACGCTCTATGAAGTGTGCGATGCGGTCCTGTCGGGGGACACTGCGCTCTTCGTGGACGGTTATCCTCAAGCCTTCATTGTGGGCACCCGCGGGTGGAAAGACCGCGGGATTCCCGAGCCCCAGACCGAGACCGTCATCCGCGGCCCGCGGGACGGCTTCACCGAGACACTCCGTTCCAATACGATGCTCATCCGCCGCCGGATCAAGGACACGAAGCTGCGGCTTGAGATGATGAAGATCGGGCGGGTCAGCAAAACGGATATAGGGATCATGTTCATCGAAGGCATCGCCGAAGAGCGCGTGATCCAGGAGGTGCGGCGCAGGCTCCGCAGCATCGATATCGATGCCATCCTGGAGAGCGGCTACATCGAAGAGCTCATTCAGGATGAGGCGCTTACGCCTTTTCCCACCATGGCCAATACGGAGCGGCCTGACGTAGCGGCGGCCGGACTGCTGGAAGGCCGGGTTGCCATCATCGTGGACGGGACGCCGTTCGTCCTGCTTGTCCCGTGCCTCTTCAATGAGTTCTACATGTCAGCGGAGGACTATTATGAACGGGCGGATATCTCTACCGGCATCCGCTACCTTCGCCTGGTGTGCTTTTTCATCGCCCTGATCGGCCCATCGGCTTATATCGCCATCACGACGTTTCACCAGGAGATGCTTCCGACGGAGCTGCTCATCGGCCTGGCCTCTTCAAGAGAAGGCATCCCCTTCCCGGCTTTCATCGAGGCGCTCATTATGGAAGTCATCTTCGAGATTCTGCGCGAAGCCGGCGTCCGCATGCCCCGCATGGTCGGACAGGCCATGTCCATCGTCGGTGCGCTTGTCCTCGGGCAGGCCGCCATTCAAGCGGGGCTCGTCTCACCCGCCATGGTCATCGTCGTTTCGCTTACGGCCATCACCAACTTTGTCATTCCCCACTACAGCATGGCAATATCGGTTCGAATGCTGCGGTTTGTATTCATGGCACTGGCGGCAGGCTTTGGGCTGTTCGGTATTCTCTTCGGGGTCATCTTCCTGATCCAGCATCTGTGCTCTCTCTATTCCTTCGGCGTGCCGTATATGGCTCCTTACGCCCCAATGATTCCGGGAGACATCAAGGACTCCTTCCTGGGCCGGCTGAGCTGGAAGCGCATGAGCACGCGACCCAAATTCTTCAGCCGGAATAAGGCCCGGCAAAAAAACGGAGGGGGGGATCCTTCATGAAGAGGCCCAAGCGGTCAGGACATCCATTCCGAGGCCTCCGCCGCTCCTGGCCCTGCACCCTCGCGGGGGTGCTGGCCATCTCCCTGCTCACGACGGGGTGCTGGAACCGCCGGGAGCTCAACGAGCTGGCTATCGCTTCATCGATGGGATTCGATGTAGGAGAAAAAGGCGTGACCGTCTCCATCCAGATCATCGATCCCGGCGAGATTACGAACAAGAGCGGCGGCTCTACGGCCGGAAGAGCCCCTGTCACCCTCTACGATGCTAACGAGGAGACGGTATTCCAGGCCATCCGGTCGATTACGACGAAGTCGCCGCGGAAGATTTATTTGTCCCATCTGCGCATTGTCGTGATCAGCGAGAAGCTGGCCCGCAAGGGGATCCGCAATATCATCGATTTTTTGTCGAGGGATCATGAATTGCGCCGCGATTTCTATATCCTCATTGCCCGCGGCTCGGCCCGCGATGTTCTCAATACGATGACCACGATCGAGAAGATCCCCGCCAACAAAATGTTCAATTCGGTCAAAGTCGCCGAAGAGAACTGGGGACCGGTGCTCGGCACGAATCTCGAGGACCTGATCGGCCGACTGGTGCATGCCGGTATATCGCCGCTGGTGCCAGGCATCGGCATTCTCGGGAGCCCCAAGGTGGGCTCGAAGAAATCGAACGTGGAACAGATTGATGCGCCCGCAAGACTTGACCTGAAGGGACTGGCGGTATTCAAGAAAGACAAAATGCTGGGCTGGATGAACGAGCAGGAAGGGACGGGGGCGAATTTCATTCTGAACAAGATCAAGAGCACGGTCATTGGCACCTCCTGTCCCGGGGGCACAGGTAAACTGGGCTCCGAGATTATCCGTTCTCAAACCGAGATGAAGGTGCGCAAGGAAGGGGATAAGCCCCTGATTGTCATTGAAATCGAATCGGAAGCCAACGTGTCCGATGTGGAATGCTCAATCGATCTGCACAAAACGAAGGTGATCGGGGAACTGGAGCAGTCCATCAACGGCAAGATCCGGTCGTTGGTCGAAGCGGCCCTAAGGGCCTCCCAGACCAAATTCAAGAGTGACGTCTTCGGATTCGGCGATACGGTCCGGCGCAAGCAGCCGGAGCTCTGGAGCAAGGTGCAGGGACAGTGGCCGGAGATGTACCCCGAGATCCCTTACGAAATCCGGGTCGAGACCAGGCTTCGCCGTACGGGGACCACGTCCCAATCTTTTATCGAGGAAATCAAGGAGTAGATGCCGCATGTGGGTTATGTCTGCGATCCTGCTGTATGCTGCCGCCGCCTTCCTGGGCCACGGCCTGTATCTTTGGAAGCGGCGCATGCTGAGGGAGCTCGTGCTCTCCTTTCTTGTGCTCGGTGCAGGCGTCCTGCTGCATGTGCTGTGGGCAGTGCGGGTCGAGCTGCCCAGCCCCTTCGAGTGGCTCAATGCCATGTACCGGCCCGTCTACGAGGCGATTTTCCCGGGGGCCCGAATTTCATCATGAGGAAGGGAAGTGCAGCGCATGCAGCAGATCGAGACGGGTAAAATAGCTGACCGGCAGCTCCTGATCATCGGAATCCTGTATACGATCGGCGATCCGATCCTCATCGTCCCTTCCATTCTCGCTGACCGCGCCCAGGGGGATGCCTGGGTCTCCGCCCTGCTCGCTTGGGGCGGCGGGCTCGGATTCCTTCTGCTTTACCGGGCTTTGGCCAGAACCTTCCCCGGCATGGGGGTCATTGAAATGTGCGAGACGGCTCTAGGACGAATGCTCGGGCGCGGTGCCGCGCTTCTGGTCCTGCTGCCGTTCTGGATTCTCCTCTCGGCCAGCCTCCTCCGGGAACTCAGCGACTTCATGACCACACAAGTGATGCCCGAAACGCCGGTACAAGCGTTCTATATCATTATTGTGATCGTGGTGCTCTACGGCTTGAACCTGGGGCTTGAACCTGTCGTCCGGAGCGGCGAGATCCTGTTTCCCTGGGTCTTCGGCCTCTTCGGCCTGCTGACGCTCTTCCTGCTGCCGGAGTTCAAAGCCGTCAATGTGGAGCCTGTGATGGCCCACGGCTGGGAACCGGTACTCAAGGGCAGCTATGCCATGCTGGCCATCCCTTTCATGGAAGTGTTCACGCTCCTGATGCTTCTGCCTTACGTCAGCGGTGCATCGGATAAAGCTGTACGGCAGTTCACGCTGAGCATCGCCCTCGGCGGATTTATCGTGGTCTTCGTTATCGTGCTGTCGCTGATGTCCCTGGGCCCTGACGTGACAGCCCGCAGCATCTACCCGACCTATGTCATGGCGAAAAAGATTCGCATCGGCAACTTCCTCGAGCGGATGGAGATCATTATCACGATCATGTGGATGATCACCATGTACTTCAAGCTGATCGTGACCATGTTCGCTGTCGTTGTAGCCACAGCGAAGCTGAGCCGGCTGAAGAGCTATCGCCCTCTGCTGATGCCGTTCGGTACGCTGCTGGTCATTCTGGCCCAGCTCATTACTCCGAACACCATTGAGTATTATGATTTTACCGCTTCGGTCTGGCCGCTATACGCCTTTACGGTGTGCATTCTGTTTCCAGCGGGGCTGCTGGTGGCGGGGAAGGTGCGGGGGAGGAAGTTTAGGTAGTGAGTATGGAAAAAGAGAAAGGCTGCCGGTTACGGCAGCCTTTCTCTTTTGATCCAATTTTCTTATTTATGGTGCAGGGGGAGTTACGATAACCGATGTCGTAGTTGTGAGGCCTGCAGCGGTTGTAGCTGTGAGTTCAAAGCCTGTTACGTTAGCACCAATCGTGAGATTACCGTATTGGTCAACGGATACAGTGTTGTCCGCACCATTGCTCTTCACGTTGGTAACGCCAAACGTAGTACCGAACAGGTAGTTGTACTTGGATGCGTCTTGGTCGCCGCCTGTTTCGTTCTCATAGGTGATCCCATAGTTATCCGTAATCTTTAGGTTCATGACGTTAAAGGCATTTCCTGGAGTCGCCTGAGCCACGGTTGCTTCGGTTTCGCCGGCTTCAATCTTCGTGGCTGTGAGAGCATCGTCCTTAACCGTAACAGAGAAGTTCTTCGTTACCGTTTCGCCTTCGTTATTCAAGAAGGAGACGCTGACTTTAGCCGTACCTTTTTGGTTACCGATGACATAAGCCGTGTTGTCACCAGCCACACCCGCACGGGCAATGGCCGGATTATCCGTGTAAACGGCTTGAATGGAATCCGGCAGGGCAACTTTATCACCCGCTGCATCAGTAGCAACCAGCTCGATTTCTTTGGCCAGTTTGCTAAGTGTAGGATCTTTTTGCTCCGCTACTGTTAACGTGCCTCCGGCATAAGTTACATCTGTGTCGGAAACCGCGTCACTGTCAAGGGTATTATACAGATCACCCATTGGCGAGATCGAGTAAGAGAGATCTGCATCAGCTGCTACGACTTCCACATCGCGCGTTACGTGGGCGATATCCGTAAAGGTAGCGACACCAGCTCCAGCCTCAGTAGCTTTTTGGAGGACAACCTTCACGCGGGCAATATCTCCCGGAACAGCTGTTGCTTTGTCAAGAATGAGTTTATTTTCATCATTGAAAGCATCAAGGTCGCCTGTATATGTTGCGGTAGCATTCTCAAGTGTAAAGCCGGTTGGAAGAGATCCTTCTACTCCGTTATTAGATGTTACTACCGCTACCCGATAAAGGAAGCCGTTGACCGATACATTACCATTATTGTCCACCTGCTGGATTGTATCGAGTTCTTGACCATATTGGTCATAAACGGCATACTCGAACTTGGCTTCCGCCCCAGGCAGGATTTTCTTGGCCAGATCCGTTTTGACCTTGATGGTGTCCGGTGTGCGTGCATCCTGCAGCGTATACGATTTGGTTGCCACGCTGTTAGCATTCGGTGTGGCAATCATGGCTGTTACCGTAACGACTCCTTGAGAAGAGTCATTGATATCCGTCAGCTTCAGCATGCCTTTATGTTCGCCTGTCGTCTGAATCCCTTGCGATGTGGCACCAGCTACGCTGAACGTGATCTGTGGGTCCTCTCCATTAACTCCGACAGCATTCTCATCGCTAATAAGATCCTCGGTGCTGAGCTTGTTACCCGCTGCATCATAGGCGACGATCGGGATGTAAGCATCCTCGTCTCCTGCGGCGATAACATTATTCATATCACCAATCTCAACTTTGGTAGCCAGCTTAGTAGAGGAAACTTTGACTGTACCTGTAGCCGTACCTGCTTGACTGTAGACATTGAACGTAAAATCGCCGGTACGGTCAACATTATTGGCCAAGGAGAACCGGATGTCCGTAACATCGTCGTTATTGAAGTCACCAATCTCATGCTTCAGGTTTTCCTCGTAAGGTGTTACTGTGATATTGATGTCTTCTGCATTAACCGAATCTTTGTCCATGATGTTGCCGTATTGGTCATACTGCAGCAAATCGACGGTTGCGGTTTCTCCCTTGCCAGAGATGGAGTCTCCGCCGGTGCTGTATTTAACGGTACCGAGCTCGACCTTGGAGATGAACGCATCCGTACCCACTTTGAAGTTCTTCGTAGCCGTAACCCGGGTATCTGTATGATAAATGTTTACAGGAACCACAGAGATTCCGGATTTGAAGTCCTCAGAGCTGGTATCCAAGGAAAGCTGCAGTTCGCCATTGTCAAGCTTCTTCAATTGAGCATTGGCTGCATCGTCTGAATATACCGTATAGGAAGCGGAAGAGAAGGAAGCATTCTCGCCGTATTGGTTCGACGCTTTGATATTGACCAGGACTTTGCTGCCCTTCGCGATTGTATCGTTCGCATTCACGAACTCAATCTTCGAGACCGTCTCGTTCTCAGCCGTAAACTCAGCCGTCGTCTTCTCAACCGCATCTGCAGCCAGGCCGCCAAGTGTTACTGTGTAAGTACCTGCGGAAAGTCTGGTGTCGGTCAGCGTAAGTACGGCGGACTTTTTGTCGTCGGACCACTTGGCCGTTGTTGCTACTGCGACATTGCCCTTCGTCAGAGCCAGCGTAGCCTTCTCGGCATCCGTAACGTCGCGGTTGAAGGTTACTGTAACCGTCTGAACGCCAGTAGCTTTTGCTTCGGATACGGATACTTTGCCCGTTTGCTCCGTAGGAGGCGTTACTACGCCGCCTGTCAGGTAGCGGTCCATAACCACGGCCACCTGCTCGCGAGTAGCGTTCTTCCCTGGGTCGAACGTCGTGTCGCTCGTACCCTGCATCAATCCCTTAGATACGGCGTAGCCAACTGCATCCTTCGCATAGTCGGCAATCGATCCCGCATCCGTGAAGGTCAGCTTGTCGCCCATACCTTTGAGCTCATCAGCCGGTACATTCAGCGCACGGACGAAGATGGTCGCCATCTGCTCACGCGTTACGTTGTCTGTAGGGGAGAACGTCGTGTCGGTCGTACCGTTGACGAGGCCCTTCGCTACCGCTGTTTCTACGTAAGCATAAGCCCAGTGGTCTTTCGGGATATCCTTGAACGTTGGTGTTTCCGGCGTGACCATTTGGTCGGCTGGAACCAAGGCGCGTACTAGCATAGCCGTGAACGCGTCGCGCGTCATTGTGCCCTGCGGGTTGAAGTTGCCCTGCTCATCGCCTTCGATAATCTTCTTGTCGACGAGGTTCCAGATTGCCGTTTGAGCCCAGGAGGAGCTCTTGTCGATATCTTTCGGACCACCTGTCGGCGTAGCAGCTTGAGCTTGGCCGCCCAGCGGGATCGTCGATATCAGAAGTCCGCCGAGCAGGACTTTCGCCGTCGTTACTTTCAGGTTCGGGTACTTCTTCCGGACGTAGCTTTCTACGTCTTTTTGAAGCTCACGCTGCTGCTCCGGGTTATCGCCAAGCTCTTTGGCGAACTCGGCCCGGTCCTCTGACAGGTAGATCGTGATGACGTACCCGTCGCGAGTTTTCTTAAGCTCGTCACGTAAAATGTTCACGTCGGTAACCTCCATTTTTCATCTGAATTGATGAATCTCTGCTGAGCAAACATGTGACAGGAGATTTCTTTATTACTTTTACCAGAATTTCATGCGATCATCCGAAAGATTTGCGAAATGCTCCTTGTATTTATTGACAAAAGGCGCACTCCTCCCTCCACCCCGTCACCCGGTCGGATGGCGTCCTCCGTTCCTATAGGTTGAACACTGCGGCGGAATTCATGCAGAGCAGCACAAAAAGGGCGGATTTACCGCCCTCTCTGAGGTCTACCTGCGCTTATGTTTAGTTCGTTGCTGTAGTCTGAGCCTGACGTTCTGCACGCTTCTGTTCCATCTGCGCTTCCAGCTCATCTACCGTGATGCCCAGCTCGGCTGCACGCTGCTCCAGCTTCGCCTGACGCTCCTGCTCCATTTGCGCTTTCAGCTCGTCAACCGTGATGCCCTTCTCCGCTGCACGTTCCGCCAGCTTCGCTTCGCGCTCCTGTTCCATTTGGGCCTTCAGCTCATCCACCGTAATGCCTTTCTCCGCAGCCAACGCTTCAAGGTCCAGCGGGCCATGGCCGCCTCTGTGTCCGCGTCCTTCTTCCATTTGTGCTTTGAGTTCGTCTACGGTGATGCCTTTCTCCGCTGCTTCAGCCTCAAGCTTCGCCTGGCGCTCCTGCTCCAGCTGCGCTTTCAGCTCGTCTACGGTGATGCCCTTCTCGGCAGCAAGTGCCTCCAAGTTCTTGCCGCCCTTACCGCCGCGCTCTGCACGCTCCTGTTCTTTCTGGGCTTTCAGCTCATCCACGGTGATTCCTTTCTCCGCTGCTTCAGCCTCCAGCTTCGCCTGGCGCTCCTGCTCCAGCTGTGCTTGGAGTTCCTCTACCGTAATGCCTTTCTCGGCTGCGAGGGCTTCGAGGTTCTTTCCGCCGCGGTCCTTCTTGTAGGTTATGGATTTAACAACGGCTTGGTCGGTTGTTGTCGTTGTTGTCGTTTCTGCTGCAAAAGCGGAGCCCATGGCGCCCAGTGCGAATACCGTTCCGAGTGTAGTGGCGATGACTTTCTTGTTGAAGTTTTTCATGGGTGATTCCTCCTGTAAGTTGGGTTTTGTTTTTTAAGTAGGTTGTTGTCCTTGCTGCTTACAAGATCATCTTACCGCCCCAAGCTGAATGCATCCTGAGCGCCCGCTTTGCGTTTCCTTAAAACCCTTCACTTCAAGTACATGACCCCAAAAAGGAACACTGCAAGCAAAACAAAAAGCAGGCCCCCTCGGGAACCCGCCTTCGTACTCTCATATAATAGCTTCAGAATGCTGCCTCTCAAAAGGTTTGAAGGAAGCCCTATTCCTTTAAGCAGAATGTTTGGTTGCCGCGGCGCCGGCCGTACCCGCAGCCGCCTTCCGGCCGAAGAACATGTAAGCGAACAGGGAAGCCATCATCTGCTGGAACACCATACCGATGATCGCTGGAAGCGCCACCGGCGGCGGGAAGTAGGCGATGGCGAGCACCGCGCCCGCCGAGATGTTGCGCATGCCGCAGTTGAACGTCATCGTGACGGCGACGCTGCGGTCCCAGCCGAACAGGGAAGCCGTCCCGCGCCCGATCCCATAACCGAGCGCCACGACGAGCACGCAGATTGCAGCCAAGAACAGCAGCTCCGCCGTGAACCCGGTCAAGTAGCCGGCAATGACCGAAGAATTGATCATGATAACCACAGCCAGGCCGATCTTGGAAAAAGGTGCCAGCTTGGGCCCGAGCTTGGTTTTGACCGCACCGCGGGTCCACTGGTTCAGCGCCATGCCAAGCAGGGAAGGCACCACAACCATCCAGGCGAGCCCTTCCATCATGCCCCATACGTCCATCTCCACCTTCGTGCCAACCATGAGCGACAAGGTGAAGGGCACCAGGAACGGGGACAGCATCGTATCCACCAGAATCATGGACAGCGTCAGCGCAATGTGGCCCTTGTACATCGATACCCACATGAAGCTGACGATCCCGGTGGGGATGGAGAGCAGGAGGATGAGGCCCGTGACCGTCAGGGGATCATCCGGGAATGCCAGGTGGCCAACGCCCCAGGCCATGAGCGGCATCACGCCGTGGAGTACAATCAGGAACACGAAGATCGGCATCGGGTGTGACAGCACCCGTTTCAGATCCCCGAAGTTCAGGCTGAGGCTCCCCGAGAACGTCATGAATGCGAAGATCCACGGCACCCACGCCGTAAAAGGGGAGAACCAAGCCGCGCAGAGCATCCCGATCAATACGCTGCTCGGGGTAATCAGGGGCATCCAGGTTTCCATCGTCTTGTTGATTCGCTGCAGCATAGGTTCCTCTCCCATCCGGTTGGCCTTCTATCCCGCATCTGATGCAGGAAGACAGGCTCCGGGTGCGTGAAGCTCCCTGAGCCTGTCTGGGCCTTTTGTTATTCTTTTTCTCTTCATTTGTTAAAACGTTTCAATCATTCGCCTTCTCGGGCCTTAGTACACAGCCATCTTATTCCCTGTGCCCCTGCCGCGAAACGGCACTTGTCTCCATGGGATCCGCCCGCCGGCCGGCTCCGGCTTACAGCCGCCTTACTTCTTCAGCTTCGCATAAGCCGCCTCGTATTCCTTCGCGACCTGGTCGCCGCCCGCCTTGCGCCACTTCTCGATCTCCGCCAGCAGGCCGGCGTCGTCGATCTTGCCCATGATGTACTTCGTCTGCGCGTCGTACATCATCTGCTCGAGCTCTTTGCCGCGTTCGGAGTACGTGGCCGATGTCAGGTTGAGCGCCGGGTTGAGCACCGCCGTCTTCAGGTTCTCCGGCGGGATCTTCGTGCCCTTCTCGCCGAGCGGCGTGTCCTTCAGCGGAGCGACATTGAAGCCTTCGACGTTGAAGAGCGAGTCACGGTACGGCTTCACTTCGCGCTGGAAGGCGCTGAAGTCCTTGAACTCCGTTTTGCCCCCGTCGACCTTGGTGTAATGCTTGCCTTCGACGCCGCGCAGCTGAAGCGTGGCCATCGGCTCGTCAAGCATCTTGTCGGCGAACGCGAGCAGCTTCTTCAACTCCGCTTCATTCTTCACCTTCGACTTCGGGAACACGAAGAAGCCGTTGTTCCCGCTCTCCCCCGCGGCGCGTACGCCCTTCGGCCCGGTCGGCGGCATGACGTCGTAGATGCCTTCCGGCACCGTCTTCGAGAGCCGGTCCTGCATGCTCTTCGCATTCTGGGCCACTGCGATCCGGATGCCTACGCGGCCCGAGTCATACATCTTCTCGGCATCGGCATCCTCGAACGCCGCGAAGTCCTGGTTGATGAGCTTCTCGGCGAAGAGCTTGCGGAACAGCTTCAGAATCTCGTTGAACTCCGGCGTCACGAATTCGGGGGTGAACTTGCCCGCAGAATCGACCGCCCACTTGTTCGGTGCGCCGAGCGCCACGGCCATCCGGGTCGTCATGGCGGAGACGCCTTCGTTGTACTTTTTGCCGAGCACCATGCCGTACGTATCGTTCTTGCCGTTGCCGTCCGGATCGTTCAGGGTCATGGCTTTAAGGACATTATACCACTCATCCACGGTCACCGGGGGCTTCATGCCAAGCTTTTTCAGCCAATCCTCCCGGTAAATCACTGCCGAGCGCGCAATATCGCGGAACTGCGGGATGCCGTAGATTTTGCCGTCGACCGAGATGTTCTCATAATACTGCTTGTTCAGCGCAGAGAGGTTCTTGTAGTCCCCCAGCAGCGGCCCCACTTCCCAAAACAGGTCCGACTGGATGGAGGAAATCGTCGTCGGGACGTACTTCACCCGCAGCATCATCGGCATCTCGTCCGCCGCGACCATGACATTGACCTTCTCGTCGTAGGCCGCGCTCGGGATCCATTGGATATCCAGCTGGGTGTTCGTGTAGCTCTCAATCGCCTTCTCGACCTCGTTGTCCGCGGCCGGCACATCCCCCACCTGGGCGGTTGCCAGCGTGATGCGGAACGGTGCGCTGCTCCCCGCGTCCCCTGCCGCTGCTTCAGGCGTGGCCTCACCGGACTCTCCCCCGCAGCCTGCAAGGACCCCTGTAGTCATCACCGCGGCGCACATCCCGGCGATCCAGCGTTTGCTTTTCTTTTTTCTTTTCATCGTAACCCCTCCTTGAGATGATCAGAAAGCATCGAACGAACTATAGAACCCCTAGCGTGTTAAGCGTATTTGTATATGGAAAGATTCCGTCCTCCGCAGGAAGCTGTCCGAGCCGCAGTTACATCGCCGCCGCCCGCACTTCCGATAGCGAAGGAACGTCATCCTTTCACCGAACCGAGCAGTACTCCCTTGGCAAAATGCTTCTGCAAAAACGGATATACGAGCAAGATCGGCACCGTGGCGAACACGATCACCGCCATGCGGATCGTCAGCGGCTGGATCAGAGACTCCTCGAAGGAGGTCTCCCCGATCCGGCTCTGCGCCAGGATGACGATCTCCCGCAGGAGCACCTGCACCGGCCATTTGTTATGGTCGTTGATGTAAAGAATGGCGCTGAAGAAGGTGTTCCAGTGCGCCACCGCGTAGAAGAGGCCGAAGGTGGCCATCGCAGGCAGCGAGAGCGGCAGCACGATGCGGAACAGGATATCGAGATCGCTGCAGCCGTCGATCTTCGCCGAATCCTCGAGACCGTCCGGGATCTGCTGGAAGAAGTTGCGCAGCACGATCAGATTGAATGCCGAGATCGCCGACGGAATCATGAGCGACCACAGCGTGTTCGTCATGCCGAGCTCTTTCACCACGAAGTAGGATGGAATCATCCCGCCCGAGAACAGCATCGTGAACAGCACGCCGAGCAGGATCACCTGCCGCCCGCGGAAGTGGGGCTTGGCCAGCGGGTAGGCAAGCAGCGAGGTGAACAGCAGGTTGATGAACGTGCCGACGACCGTCACATAGATCGACACCCCGAGGCTTTTGACCAGCGTATCCGTGGAGAAAATGTACTCGTAAGCCGCCAGCGAGAACTTCGTCGGGAACAGGATCATTCCCCCCTTGGCCACTTCATGGGGATCGGTAAACGACACCGCAAGCACGTAGACGAAAGGCAGCACCGTACAAAGGGCCACCAGAATGAGCACCGCCGCATTGACCGTATCGAACAACCGGTTGCCGAAGGTCCGGTCTTGTATCATGACTTTTCTCCCTCCTTGAGTCAAGAATCATCAATACACGCCTTCTTCGCCGAAGCGCTTGGCCAGCCAGTTCGCACCAAGCACGAGGATGAGCCCCACGGCCGATTTGAACAGCCCGACCGCCGCACTGTAGCTGTACTGCGCCTGCGTCAGACCCTTCATGTACACATAGGTATCGAACACCTCGCCGACATCGCGGTTGGTCGGGGTCAGCATGAGGAAAATGTGCTCGAAGCCGCTGTCAAGAAAGGAACCGAGCCGCAGGATCAGCAGGATCACGATCGTACTGCGTATGGCCGGCAGCGTAATATGCCAGAGCTGGCGCCAGCGGTTCGCCCCGTCCATGCGCGCCGCCTCATAGAGCTGCATATCCACGCCGGCAAGAGCTGCGAGGAAGATGATCGTGCCCCAGCCGACCTCTTTCCAGATCGACTGCGAGACAATCATCGTCCGGAACCAGCCCGGCTCAAGCAGGAAGGCGATCTTCTCCCCCGTCAGCGCGAAGATCAGCTCGTTGATCACGCCGCCCTCGGTGGTGAGCAGCATGTAGAAGATCCCCACCACGACGACCCAGGAGACAAAATGCGGAATGTACACCATCGTCTGGACCCAGCGCTTGAACCGCTCCTGCCTCACTTCATTGAGCATCAAGGCGAGCACGATCGGCAGCGGGAAAAAGAAAATCAGGTTGTACACGGCGAGCAGCACCGTGTTGTTGAACAGCGTCCAGAAGGCCGGCTCCCCGAAGAACCGGCGGAAGTGCTTCAGCCCGGCCCATGGCGAATCCAGAAAGCCAAGATGCGGCTTGTAGTCCTGGAAAGCCATCACGAGGCCGTACATCGGCACATACTTGAAGACGATAAAATAAAGCACTCCCGGCAGGGCCATGAGATACAGCCACCTGTCCCGCAGAAGCTCTCTGGCCAGGGCGCCGAGGCCCGCTCTTCCCGCCGCCGCCGGGGTCTTGTTCCCGGCCGCTTTTCCGTCTGCGTAATCCGTTTCCATATTGCCGCTACCTCCTGCCCTGGGAATACCCCCATTATGGACCCGGACCCCAGGAACATCTATGCGCCGATTTTAACCTGTTTCCTAAGGCGGTATGAATGTAAGGGTTTTCATTAAAGGCAGTGTGCCGGCGTTAACTCCCCGTATGCCGCAGCCAACCTGATGACCGCCCATGACCGGGTCCGGCATGAGCGGCTTTGTCCGCCTCTGAGCGAGGGGGGTGCTGCACGGTGGCGATGCTGAGCAGTGGTGATGCTGAGCGGTGGCGATGCGGGGCGGTGGCGATGCGGGGCGGTGGCGATGCGGGGCGGTGGCGATGCTGGACGGTGGGCTTACAAGGCCGTGGGGATGCGGGGGCGGGCTTGCAGAACAGCGGCTTGCGAGGCGCAGGACATGCAACACTGCGGATATGCGGCGCGGCTGGCTTGCGAGGCCGTGGGTTGTGGCGATGCGGAGCGGTGTGCATGCGGGCGGTGGCGATGCTGGACAGTGGCGATGCGGGGCGGTGTGCATGCGGGGCAGTTGGCATGGGGGCGGTCCCAGTCGAGTTCTTTGCCAATTGAGCACCGGCTGCATAAAGCCTCCGTCCAGCTGAAGTGTGGTCGAGAACCGAACAGGTTCGTTAGCGGCACATTCCACAAATCCAGCATCCCAACTGCAAAATCCGATTAGCCCATGAGGAGGCATTTTGAATTAACGGAACTCAGATGCCTTATCGGAATATTTCCCATCATTTCCCTCAATATAAAGGAACTCAGATGCCTTATTGATCCCCACGGCATGGAAAAAGCGCCTCATTCGGCGAAATAGCGAATCTCAGTTCCTCTATTCTCAAAATCTCCTCTTCAAAGCAGTTCATAACGCATCGTAGTTCCGTTATTTTGCCTTTTCCCCCTCCAACCGTTCCGTTCCAGCTCTTCCCCCGCGATCCCCAAGGACGGTACCATGGCATGCCCCTCCTTTGACGAAGCGTTGGTGCAACCATCGCTTACCTCTGAGAGCTCGTCCACTCATCGTTGGGCCCAGGAGGGATCGCCGTATCCGGGGTCCGAAGCTGTCAGCCGCGAACGCCCAAAAAGGACAAGCCCCTCCATGTCACTGTGAGGGACCTGTCCTTTCCAGCTTGCCGGTCAAACCGCCATGATGCTCTACACCAATACAGCGCTGACCGCGGCAGGCGACGAGCCACTTCGGCATTCCCGGCCATCACACGGGACCACCGCCTCCCAAGGCAGCCTGCCCCTGCTCACGCAGTTGCTCAGTGTCCGGCTGGCACCATTCGGCCCGCGCCCGCTTGGGCGAGCACCTTCGCCTTCAGCCATCAGGCCGCTGCCCGGCCCATCAGCCGCCGCTAGGCAGGCCTCGCCGCCGCAAAGGCAGCCTGCCCCTGCTCACGCAGTTGCTCAGTGCCCGGCGCCATCCGGCCAGCTCCCGCCTGTGCGAGCACCTTCGCCTTCACGGCCTGCGCCGGATCAAGCTTATACGCGTAGGTCTTTTGCGGCACCCAGTTCGGCACGCCCTTCAGCACCGGCGTCCCGCTGTTCAGGTACAGGCTGCCGGCATCGCTCACACTGCCCGGCAGCGCCGCCTTGTCGTAATAAGCGACCGGCGAGCTTACCGACTCGAAGACGTTGGCTTCGGAGACGACCTGCGCCGATACGCCAACCCCGATGGCATACAGCGTGGACTCGCTGTAATAATTATTGTAGACATGCACCTGGCCGAACCTCACGCGAGGAACCCGCTGGTCCGTGCCTTCGAAGTGGTTGTGATGCATCGTCACCCGCAGGTTGTTCGCATCATAGGTCGCCGAGTCGCTGGAACCGATCAGGGACGTTTTGTCATGCTCCGCGAAGTGGTTGTAGGAGACGGTGATGTAGTTCGACGATTTCTTCACTTTGGAGTCGGTCGTGATATCCACCGCCCCGTCATGGTGCTGGAACTTCCGCCCGTAGTACAGCGGGAAGGTATGATCCGGACGGTCCCCGTCGTTGAACGTGTTATGGTCGATCCACACATGCGTGCCGCCAATGATGGAGATCGAGTCGTATTGGGAATTCCAGTTGCCGCTGCTGCCGTCCGTAGGGTCCCACTGCGGGAAAAAGTCATACGCATCCTGGAATTCGATATTGCGGACGATGACATTGTCGCTCTTGATCACCAGGTTGCCTCCGAGAATCTTTGCATCCTTGCCGAGGCCGATGATCGTAGTGTTGGAGCCGACATTGATCTTGATATTGGCGGACTGCTTCTTCTGCGCGGCCGCCCTTGCTTCTTCCAGCGGACCGGCCGGCGCCTTCCTGCCGTAGACCGCAGGATCGTAGGCAGCCACGTAAGCGGCTTCATCATACTTTACGATCGTCCTGCCCGTTGGGGCTGCAGCCTCCGCCAGAAGCGCTTCTTCGTAGGCCAGCTGAGCATACGCTTCGAGGCCCAGAGGCCGGTTATCCGCATCGACGTTCATATCGATAGTCCCCTGCACGAAAATCAGCTTCGGCACCCCGTTGGCACCGTTCGCCGCATTATCTCCGCCGAGCGCCTGCACCAGCTCACTGAGGTTATGGACGACATAGACGTTCTCCTGCGCAGCCGTATTGCCGCCCGTTACGCCCAGCCCGCCGCTATCATAGGCAGCCCAGGTTACCCCATCCGGAAGCGTTTGCACAAAAGGCGATAAACTCTTTTTGTCAGCCCCGGCCTCCTTGGATGTAGATGCGGATCCCGCCACGGCGGCCCCGCCGGGCAGAAGCGATCCGATGAGCATGCAGCTGAGCAGCACTTTCCATTCTTTGAACATAATGAACACAAACCTCCCCTGGTAGATGAACCCTGATGTCTCGATTTGTCTGTACGGCAAATACAGGCAGTGGGATCATCGTACAGGCGGAAGGAGCGTTACAGCAATAATCATCTGAGCAGGTGTCTTTCGGAATGTCTTCAAGGCTCATGGAATGCGAAAAAAACGGCTCGCCGCAGGCACTATTGGCGCGAAGCGGGACAAGCCGGTTGAAAGGAGCACATCCCAGTTCATGGAAACCCAGCCCCTGGACGCCCCCGCTTCACCCTTTTTCCGTCACGCACTGTAAAAAACGGGGAACGATCCGCCCCCGTAACTTCCATCCCCCGGTCCGCTCCTCGTTCATATACATGATCGCCCCGGGGCTCTGCGCCGACCTGGCTGTACTCCGCCGCCTCAGCCAATCTCCTGCGCTTCCCTCCCACCGCACCGCAGCCAGAAGGAGGATGCTTCTCCAACCGCATGCTACATGCGTGAGATCAGCCGCTTCGACTCCAGGTACAGCCCCTGAACGAACTTCTTCGTATTGGTGCGCACGCTGCTGCCGGCCGCGGAGGAGTCCCCCTCCTCCATCTCCTTCATCTTCTTGCGGATCTCGCTGAGATCGAAGAGGCTCGCCGCATACTGCTCGAACTTCGGATGCGAGTAATCGATGAGGCCGAGGGAGGCCAGGTGGGACTGCGCTTCCGCTACAGCCCGCCGCACCCGCTGCTCCGCCGCCTTGACCTCCTTGCGCAGGTCCGCCGGGGACACCGAGGCGCCCAGCCTGGCCAAGGCCACCTCCTCGAACACCTCGCCGAGGGAGGGGAACGCATAGTCCGAGCCCCGTGCCCTCTCCCAGCGCTCCAGGTACTGCACCATGTCGAGCAGGTCCCGGCTGCCGCTCTCGCCGAGCATACCGAGCTCGGACAGCACATCGTTCGCGGCCGAGAGCAGGCTCCGGTCGCCGAAGCCCTGGCTCCGCTTCTCCTGCTGCGGGTCCATGCCGATAACGCTGAGCGAGCGGCGGATATCGCGGATCGACTGGTGAAGCAGCAGGTGCTGCTCCACCTTCCGGATCACCCCGATCACCTCCAGCCGGTTGACCGGCTTCGTGATGTAATATTCAATGCCCGCCGCATACGCCTCACCGATCAGATCCTTCGATTCGACCTGGGAGATCATGACGAAGAGGCCGTCGAAGCTCCCCGACAAGCTCTTTACCGTTTCAATCCCGTCGCGCCGCGGCATCAGCAGGTCGATCAGCACCACGTCCACCTTTTTGAGAGCGAGCACTCCGCCGTCCACCAGAGCCCCGTCCTCCGCTTCCCCGGCCACCTCTCCAAGGTCCTCATCCTCGATAATCTGCGCCAGCATGAAGCGGACTGCGGGATCGTCATCCACTATAAAAAATCGCATCATCTTCCCTTATTCTCCCTTTCCTACCTGCCCGAGAGGCAGTGTCATGCAGACTTCCGTTCCCCGGCCCCCGATCCCCGGAAGCAGGGTCACCGTTCCATCCATCGCTTCCACAGTCTGCTTCACGTAGCCGAGCCCGATGCCTGTCGAAGGCCGGCCGGCCTTATCGTACTTCGTCGTAAAGCCGGGCTGGAACACCAGCTCCCGCAGCTTCGGCGGGATGCCCGGACCGTCGTCGGCCACGCGGAGCACGAGGCTCTCACCGCTTCGCTCCGCCGTAATCCGCACGGTACCCCTCTCCGCGATCGCCTCTACACTGTTCACGACGGCGTTGTTCAGCAGCGACAGCAGCGTATAGGCGTGGCAGAGCGGGAACGGCCCGTCCGCCTGCAGCTGCATATCGATCTCCTTGCCGAGCATCCGTGCGACCCGGCCGTTCGACCGCAGCACGACGTCTGCCAGCTCCTCCACCGCCATGTAATCCGGCAGCCCGTCATCCGTGATGAGGCGGGCCAGCCCGGCGTGAATGCGCTGGTTGTCCTTCTTGATCTCATGCACGCCTCCAGCCAGCGCCAGCGCCTTCTGGGCCAGCCCTTCCGTTCCCTCGCCAAGCTGCAGCCCCTTCAGTGACTTATACAGCGCATAGCTCATCTGCGTCATCTGCTCCGCATCCTGCAGCGTCTTCTGCAGATGAAGCGATTCTTCATAGAGCTCGGAGACCAGCATCAGCATCTCCTCGTTGCGCCGGCGCTGCAGCTCTGCGGCGGCCTGCGACTCCCTCAGCTTCAGCAGGTTGACGAAGCCGATCACGAAGAAGCTGCGGAAGAGCGCGATAATGGCGATCACGTTCAGGGTCGAGAGCGTAATCGTCCGGGCAGTTCCGGCATAGCGCAGCAGCAGCTCGGTCACCGCGGCCGTCAGCTCGAGCGGCACGCCGAGCACCCCGAGCAGCAGCGGCCTGTCCAGGCGGCTGACCTGCATGACGAAGAAGGCGGTGCCGTAAGCCAGGTAATAGAACAGCGCGGGAAAATGCAGCTGCAGCAGGCGGCCCCAATCGGCCTCTCCCCCGGTAAGAGCCCCAAGACCCATACGGAAGAGCATCACACACACGCCGGCAAGCAGCCCCGAGAGTACCGCGGGAACCCCCCGGATCCAGAGCAGGAAGAAGAAGAAGGCCGGCGTGCCCAGCGAGATCCGGAAGTCATCGCCGAACGGATAGAAGTGAAGCTCGCCTGCCAGCGGAACCATGACTGCCATGAGGAGCAGCAGCAGCCCCTTTTCGTTTATGGCCACCACGGCCTCCACCTCCGGTCCATTCCTGAATCGTAATGATTCGACCAGTATAACCCGACGGACGGCGCTTTCCAAGCCCCTCTGCGTACAGGGCGGCTCCTTCCCAAGGAAAAAAAGGCCGCTTAAGCTATATCCTCTGCAAAAACCCATGATAATTTTCATGACACGAAAAACGTGTAGGATTGTGTAGGAGCGCGTAGCCCCCCTTTTACAATAGGTTTAAAGAACAATCCTCGCAACTATGGGAGGGAAAAGAAAAGAAAGCGTTTTAAAATTATACGATAAGGTGGGATCCTCTTGAAAAAATTCGGTCTGGCGTTTCAAATTCTGGTGGGCCTGATTCTCGGTATCATCGTCGGCGCCGTCTTCTACGGCAATCCGGCCATAGGGGCTTATCTGCAGCCGCTCGGCGATATTTTCCTGCGTCTGATCAAAATGATCGTCGTGCCGATCGTCATCTCCTCGCTCATCGTAGGGGTAGCCGGCGTAGGCGACATCAAGAAGCTCGGCAAGCTGGGCGGCAAAACGATTCTGTATTTTGAAATCGTAACGACCATCGCCATCATTTTCGGCCTCCTCGTCGCCAATGTCGTGAAGCCCGGTGCCGGCCTGAACATGGAGCAGCTGACGAAGAGCGATATCTCAAAGTACGTGGATACGACTGAGAAAGCGACGAACCACAGCTTCACGGATACCTTCGTGAACATCGTGCCGAAGAACATCTTTGAGTCCTTCGTGGCCGGTGACATGCTCGCAATCATTTTCTTCTCCGTCATCTTCGGTCTCGGCGTAGCCGCCATCGGCGAGAGAGGCAAGCCGGTGCTCGCCTTCTTCCACGGCGTGGCGGATGCGATGTTCTGGGTGACGAACCTCATTATGCGTTTTGCGCCGATCGGCGTCTTCGGACTCATCGGGATCACCGTCTCGAAGTTCGGTGTGGCTTCCCTGCTCCCGCTCGGCAAGCTGGTCATCTCCGTATATGCCGCCATGTTCCTGTTCGTCTTCGTCATCCTCGGAGCGATCGCCAAGCTCTGTGGAACGAGCATCATGATGTTCATCCGGATTCTGAAAGACGAGCTCATTCTCGCTTACTCTACGGCAAGCTCCGAGAGCGTGCTGCCGAAGGTCATCGAGAAGATGGAGAAGTTCGGCGTGCCGAAGGCCATTACCTCCTTCGTCGTACCGACCGGCTACTCGTTCAATCTCGACGGCTCGACCCTGTACCAGGCACTGGCGGCCCTGTTCATCGCCCAGATGTACGGCATCGATCTCTCGATCTCCCAGCAGGTTACCCTGATGCTCGTGCTTATGGTAACATCGAAGGGAATCGCCGGCGTGCCGGGCGTATCGTTCGTCGTCCTTCTGGCAACACTGGGCTCCGTAGGGATTCCGCTGGAAGGCCTTGCCTTCATTGCGGGCATTGACCGGATTCTCGATATGGCCCGCACGGTCGTCAACGTGCTCGGCAACTCGCTGGCTACGGTTGTAATGGCGAAGTGGGAAGGGCATTACGACCAGAAGAAGGGTAATCAATACTTGGATTCCATCAAACAGGCGGCTTAATCACAAGAATTCCGCTGGCAGGGGGAGAATGGGATGAGATCAGGTCAGGTGCGGATAGAAAAAGATTTTCTCGGTTCCCGGGAGGTCCCGGTCGACGCCTATTACGGCATCCAGACGCTGCGGGCCGTGGAGAACTTCCCGATTACGGGCTACCGGATCCATCAGGAATTGATCCGGGCCATGGCTTACGTGAAGAAGGCGGCCGCGCTCGCCAACATGGAGACCGGGCAGCTCAATAAGCGGATTGGCGAAGCGATCGCCCAGGCCGCGCAGGAGATCATCGAAGGCAAGTGGCATGACCAGTTCATCGTGGATCCGATCCAGGGCGGCGCGGGCACTTCCATTAATATGAACGCCAACGAGGTCATCGCCAACCGGGCCATCGAGCTGCTGGGCGGCACGAAGGGTGATTATTTCACCGTCAGCCCCAACACGCACGTCAACATGGCCCAATCGACCAACGATGCGTTCCCGACCGCCATCCATCTGTCGACGCTGACCCTGATCGGGAAGCTCACCGTCACGATGGAGGAGCTGCTCACCACGTTCCAGCGCAAGGCGCTCGAATTCGATCCCATCATCAAAATGGGCCGCACCCATCTGCAGGACGGCGTGCCGATCCGGCTCGGGCAGGAGTTCGAGGCCTACAGCCGGGTGCTCGCCCGGGACATCAAGCGCATCAAGGCAACGCGTGAGCATCTCTACGAGGTGAACATGGGCGCCACCGCAGTCGGCACCGGCCTTAACGCCGACCCCCGCTACATCAAGCGGGTCGTGGAGCATCTGGCCGAGCTGGTCGGCCTGCCGATCAAGGGGGCCGAGCACCTCGTCGACGCGACGCAGAATACGGATGCCTACACCGAGGTGTCGGCGGCGCTCAAGGTGTGCATGATCAACATGTCGAAGATCGCCAACGACATCCGTCTTCTGGCCTCCGGACCGCGCGCCGGTCTCGGCGAGCTGCTGCTGCCGCCACGGCCAGCCCGGATCCTCCATCATGCCGGGCAAGGTGAACCCGGTCATGGCCGAGGTCGTGAACCAGGTCGCATTCCAGGTGTTCGGCAACGATCATACGATCTGCCTCGCCGCCGAAGCCGGACAGCTTGAACTGAATGTCATGGAGCCTGTGCTCGTCTTCAACCTGCTGCAGTCTCTCGGCATGATGAACCAGGTGTTCGATGTGTTCCGCAAATTCCTCCTCGAGGACCTGCAGGCCGATGCGGACCGCTGCCGGGAGTATGTGGAGAAGAGCGTCGGCGTCATCACCGCGCTCAATCCGCACCTCGGCTACGAAGTCGTCGCCCGGATCGCCCGGGAGGCGATCGTCACCGGCCGTCCGGTCCGCGAGCTGTGCCTCCTGTACAATGTGCTCACCGAAGAGGAGCTGAACACGATCCTCGACCCTTACGAGATGACGAATCCCGGCATCGCCGGAGCGCAGCTGCTCCACCGCGGGGATCACGACAAGTAGGAAGGTCAGGATCACGATAGATCAGCAAAAAAACGTCCCGCCTGCCAAGGCTTTTGCCTGGCTTGCGGGACGTTTTTTTTCTGCAGCGTCGACACGCTGTTCGGATCAGCCTGCTTGAACAGCAGTGATGGCCGTCTTACGCCACCGGGAAGCGAATGGACAGCAGGTAGTCGCTGCCGCCGGGGGACGATACCTCGAGTGTTCCCCCTACCTGCTGCACCCGCTCCAGCATCGTGGTCAGGCCGAACCCGTACTTCTCCCCGGCATGGGGGCGGCCGTCGTTCCAGAGGGCGAAACGAACCTGCCCGTCTTCGTGCTGCAGCTCATACCGGAAGCGGCGGGCCTGGCCATGGCGGATGCCGTTCGTAAGCCCTTCCTGCAGCGTATGGAAGAGCACCTTCTTCTGCTGCATGGACAGCGGCGGCAGCTTCCCCATGCTGCCCTGCACCTCCACGCCGGCCGCCGACTCGGTCCGGGCCAGCAGGCCGGGGATGATCCGCTCCAGGTCATAGTCGCTGCTGGCCGACTGCATCATATGCACGGACTCGCGGATATCCTGCAGGCTTTTGCGCACGAGCTCCCCTACCAGCTCCAGCCTTTCCATCCCCCGCTCATCCTGGCGCTGGATCAGCCGCCGGGCCGCTTCGATCTGCATCAGGGTCGACGTCAGCGTGTGGCCCACCACGTCATGGATATCGCCCGCAATGCGGTTGCGCTCTTCCATGACCGACAGCGCGGCGATCGCCTCGGAGCGCTCCTGCACGGTAAGCTGCAGCAGCCGGTAAGCCTCCTGCAGCTCGGCGGTCCGATCTTTCACCATGACTTCGAGCGATTCCGTGAAGGCCTGATGCTCCCGGCGGATCCGGGCCATCCGTGTCATCAGCGCCATGCTGAACGAAGCCACAAGCAGCAGCACGCCGAGACCTGCCGCATTCTGCGTGAAATACTCGTAGGAGGGTGAAGTTCTCAGCGATCTCAGACCGGGAACGGCCGTAATGATCGCCCCGCCCACATGCAGGACGGTGAAGAAGACAGCGGAGAACATGCCTGTCAGAATCCAGGCGCCCTCCCCGTCCACATTCGCACGGAAACTCCGGATAATGAAAAGTAAGGAGGTGACCGCCCCGAACGCCAGCTGAACCAGCAGTCCATTATTGTAGAAGCTGCCGAAGGTCTGCACATCCATCAGGAAGACGAGCGGCACCGTGGCCGCGCTGAACGCGAACAAGGCATAGGCCTGCAGGCGGAACAGCCTGTTCCCCTTCTCTCCGGCAAAGTGATGCAGGAACAGAAAGAAAGCGCCTGTCGCCGTGACTCCCGGCAGATCGGCCATATAGACGGGCAGGGCCGTATGCGGAAGCAGCTGGAACGTCTCCAGGCGCAGCAGATAGGCAAGCCCCGCAGTCCAGGACAGAAGCGCAAAGCTGAGATAGGACGGGTCCCGGTGCGACCGGATCCAGAAGAAGAGCGAGCCGCTGCCGAGCAGAACAAAGAAAAGCACATACAGAAGCCCGACTACATCATGCCGGATCATCTCGGCGAGCAGGGCGCTTCCTTCTCCCAGTGTAAAGTCCCCGATCGTAGTGCCCGGGCTGAAACGGGTAATCCGCACCATCAGGGTCTGCGGCGCAGGGTCCGCCGGCAGCCGGTACATTTTCCAGCCGAAGCCGCCATGCGTGTATCGGTCCTCCCCGTTCGGATTCCGTCCGCCTAACCGTACACCGTCCGCGTACACTTCATAATTGAACTGCCGCTGCACCTGCAGGTAAGGATCGCGCCAGCCGCCTTCTTTGGCCGGGAGCGTGGTCCGGATCCAGAAGTTCCCCGTGTGGGACTGCCCTTCCGGGGACTGCTGGACCTCGCGCAGGGGACGCCATGCGGCTGAAGCCGGGTCCGGACGCCCGCCGGACACCGGCAGATCCCCGAGCACAGCCTCCCACGGCGCTCCGGCATCCAGCACGGCCGTGCCTGCGGCTGAAGAAGAACGCCGAAGATCGCCGGCCAGGAGCAGGGAAGCCGCCGCCAGCAGCAGCACCGCCAGCAGGACGAACACGGCGTACGGCCACAGCCGGAACGCCGGACGCTGCAGCCCGTCGGTTGAATTCATCAGGTATCACTCCATCGTTGAAAGCTTTTCGTTTTTATCGCAGTTCGAATGAAGGCAAACGCACGTTCATCCGGGTCGACTACAGTATACCTTCCGCTCCCTGAGGCTGACAATGAGCACTTGCGGCACCTGAGCGCAGCGGCCTTCATTCAAAAAGACAAGAGGAATCAATTTCCGGTCGCACACGTTAACAAAAGGGTTAGAATTAAGACGGGCCATATGCTATGCTAGAGAAGAATAGAAGAAGGAGGCGTTGGAAGTGAGCAAGCCTTGGTCCCAAATCATGTCGGAATCCTTCATGGAGCAGTATCCTCTGGTGTCCGACATGCCGTTTCAGAAAAGACGCTGCTGGAATTATGAAAACGGATGCATCCTGACCGCGTTCGAGCGCATGTGGCGCAAGACCGGCGATGACCGTTATTGGAACTATATCCGGGAGAACATGGATCTGTTCATCCGCGAGGATGGAACGATCGACACCTACTCCCTGGAAGAATACAATGTGGACATGATCAACCAGGGCAAGACGCTGTTCTTCATGTACGAGCGGACCGGCGAAGCCAAGTACCGCAAGGCGCTCGACCTGCTTGTAACCCAGCTCAAGGGGCACCCGCGCACGAGCGAAGGCGGACTGTGGCACAAGAAAATTTATCCGTTCCAAATGTGGCTCGACGGCGTATATATGACTTCCCCGCTGCTCGCCCAATATGCAAGCCAATTCGACGAGCACGAATGGTACGACGACATTGCGAACGAAATTCTGCTCATGGAGCGCGTATCCCGCGATCCGAAGACCGGGCTGCTCTACCACGGCTGGGATGAGAGCCGCGAACAGCGCTGGGCCGACCCGGTAACCGGCTGCTCGCCGGAATTCTGGGGCCGCGCCGTCGGCTGGTACGTCATGGCCATCGTGGATGTGCTCGACTACCTTCCGGTGGACCATCCGAAGCGCGGACAGATCATCGGGATCTTCTACCGCTTGGCGGAAGCCATTGTCGCCGTACAGGACGAAGAAAGCGGCCTCTGGTACCAGGTACTGAACAAGGGCGGCGAGAAAGGAAATTATCTGGAAGCCTCTGCGTCTTCCATGTTCACGTGTGCATTTGCCAAGGGCGCCAACAAGGGCTACCTCGGCGGCTGGGCTCTCGAATCGGCCCGCCGCGGCTACCAAGGCCTGCTTGACCGCTACTTCGAGCGCGACGAAGACGGCACGATGCACCTGAACGGCATCTGCAGCGTGGCCGGTCTCGGCAACAAGCCATACCGCGACGGCTCCTACGAGTACTATCTCAGCGAGCCGATCCGCCGCGACGATCCGAAGGGCTTCGCCCCGTTCGTCATGGCCTGCCTCGAGATCGAAGCTGCAGACGAAGCGAAGAAGTAACTTCCCTGCGGCCTGCGGCAGACGATGCTCTGCACTCCGCATCTGCCGCTGCACAAAAGCCTCCAATCCCTTGTCCGGGAGCGGAGGCTTTTGTGTTGGTTTGGCAATAGCAAGGAAAACGGCTGGCAGCAAAGGATAAGGCTCTCCGGTTTACACGTTCGGCCCGGTCGCGGCAGCTCTTACTTTCCGGCATGGAGCCGATGTCCCTCTCGCCTTGTCCAACTGCTTTTTTAACGCTGTATAAGGTTAAGGATACACATTAATCCGGCGCAGAATTTGATTGACGTTGTCAAAAAGGTAAATGCTCCCCGCTTCGTCCACCGTGAATCGGTTCGCCTCGTCAATCGCCGTCAGCTTGCCGGGTTCGGTTCGGTAGAGCTCCTCATACTGCTTGGTCTGCGGGTTGTAGAAACCTTTGTTGTAAGTCAGCTTATCGAGGGTGACATAAACGGAGGCTTCACCCTTGAGATTGATCTGATACACCTTCGCTCCATCGGTCACATAGAAGAATCCGCCGGAAGCAGCCATCCCCTTGATCTTCTCCAATTCCACCCGGCCTTGGAGTTCGAAGCCCTTCGGACCCGCTTTATAAACCGACTTGGAATTCTTGTCCAGAACATAATGCTGCCCATCCTGCTCAAGTGAAACCATCTCACTGGAGGTATCCGTGGGTGTGCTGCCGATGAAGGTGCTGGCCCCCTCTGCCCCCGCCGAATAATAGGACTGGTGATACAGGTCCGTGTAGTAGATCCCCCCATCCGCTGAAGCCGCAAAGAAGTTGCGTCCGGTATGATAATTCGTCCCCTTGTCCGGAGATACGGCCACGAGCTTGACTTCCGGATACACCTCATATGTGAGAATACGCGGATAATCCGTGTCAATGCTCTCTCCCATCACATACAGCTTGCCGGTTCCTTCGCTGTAGTGGAGGCCGGTGGGAATGAAGCTCCCGTAATCGAATTTGCGGTTCGTTCCCTGCTGATCCTTGTAGGTAAAGCTAAACTTCTGGTCGAACGACCGGACCAGACTCATGGAAGGTCCGGGAACGGCGGTATCATACTTCAAAATACTGAACTCCCCGTATCCGATAATGCCCCCGTTGTTCTTGTCATTATGGAGAACGTATACGTGATCTTTCTTGTCGGATACGATGCTGTGAACCTCGACCTTCATACCGGAGGACGTGAACATCATGACCGTTCTGACCTTGCCCGCATTCGGATCGACCGTCAGATTATCCACTGTCGGCGTCTCCAGCTTCTGCCGCACCGGCTCGGCTGCCGGCGTATCTCTTGGCGGCGGATACGTCGGCTTCTTCTCGGGCGGCAGCGCCGGAGGCGTCCCCTGCCCTGCGGCCGGCGTCAGAGTGATTGTCTTCGTCGCCGCGTCGTACGCCACGTCCTGGTGCAGCTGCTCCGCCACGAACCGCAGGGGCACCAGGGTCGTGCCGCTGCGGATGAACGCAGGCTGCTCGAGGGCGGCGGGCTGGCCGTCCACCTCTGCCTCCGGCCGGTCAATCGTCAGCCGGATGTTACGCCCGTCCTGCTTCAGGGTGATGGTGCGTGCGGTCCCGTCCCACTCCACCGCAGCGCCAAGGGACTCGCTGACGAAACGCAGCGGCACCATCGTCGTGTCGCCCTTCAGCTCAGGCGGCGTCTCCAGGATCACCGGCTGGCCGTTCTTCAGCGCTGCGGTATCGTTCAGTCTCAGCTGAATCGCAGCGTCCGCTTCCGCGGCGCCGGCAGTCCCTCCGAGCAGTCCGGTGACGGCTGCTCCTAACAGGACAAGGGCAGGTATGCGTTTGTTCTTCATTTGGTTCTCTCCCGGATGTGGTATAGTTTGGATAGGCGATACCAAGAGTATATAGGGACTGCCTGCCGTTGGAAAGGACAAAGATCACGCGGAAGGGAAAGGAGCTCTATTATGACACAAGAGCATACGGTTTATTTCAATATCCACCGCCACAAGCAGGTAACGAAGCTTCGGGGGCTGATCTTCCTGGAGGAAGGGCAGATACCGACGGCCGCCGACTATGAGCAGTGCCTGCGCCATGCAGGCCATGATGTGACGCTCATCGATCCGCAGCGGATGATCTTCCGGGCCTTCAAGGCCGGCGAGGAATACACCATCGATGTGCTGGAGGACTATGAAGCCCCTACTCGCGATCTCCATGCCGAGAAGCTTGCCGGCACGTTCCACAAACCGGATCCTTTTTTATAACATCCAACCGATCTCTTCTCAAACGTCATCCCCCAGCCAACAAAAAAAGGCTGTCCGCCTCGAAAGGCAGACAGCCGCTTGGGCTGTTACGGAGCCGCACTGCCGCTTACAGCGAGTGCAGCATATTGATATTCATTCGATGCCGCGACGAGCTTATCCTTGGAATCCTTGACAAGCACCTTGACCTTGCAGGGCTTCTTCTCGTCCAGCGTCTCCGACGGGACTTCCGCCTTCAGCGCCGATTGCTCCTCGCTCCAATGGGTCGTGACGGCCTTGCCGTTGACCTCCAGCACGCTCGTCTTCGGAAGATCTTCCCCGGTTACCGTAAGCACCGTCTTTTCTCCCGCCGTCTCGCTGCGCACTTCATTAATCTTCATTGGGCCCGGACCCAGGATATAATGCTCATCCTTCACCACGGTCTTCGTCTCAGCGTAGCCGTACTGCTCACCGAAGAGAATATCGTACTGCAGGTTCTCATACGTCTTGAGCTCCTCCGGCTCAATCCCCATCTGGGCGTAGTAGTTGCTCGGAGGAATCACAGGCGTCGTCTGATAGAGCTGGTACAGGTAATCCGTGTAATATGTCCCCGGCTGTTCCGCAAGCTTCAGAATGTACGGGGTAAGAAACGATGGGCTCATGTTCAGCTCTTCCTTGCGTTCCGGCAGATAATTGTTCCAGACGAGCACAGGCACACGGTACAGCTTGTTCAGAGAATCCGGGTCATTCTCCTGCAGGAAGCCCGAATCCTTGTACGCCTGATAATTGTCTCCGAGACTCGGCAGGTGGTCGCCGAAGAAGACGACGATCGTCGGCTCTTCCGACTGCTCATAGTGCGTGACCAGACGCTTCAGCATATCGTCTGCGCCGATCAGCCCCTGGGCGTAGGTTTCGAGGAGTCCTTGGGATTCTCCCGTTACGCCGGTTACCTTGATCGTGTTTTCTTTGAACTTCCCCGGGTAATAATGGTAATGATTCTCCATCGTATTGGCAAAAATAAAATCAGGACCTTCACTGCGTGCCGAAGCATCGATAATCTGCTTCGCTACCTGGCGGTCGGCCAGATAAGGACCTTCATAATCCGGCTCGAAAAATTCCTGCGAAATGTATTTGGAGAACCCGAAATTCTTGTATACCTTCTTGCTGCTGTAGAACCAGCTGTGGAACGGGTTAATGGCCGTCGATGTGTAGTCCTGCCGCGCCAGGATGGAAGCCAGGGAATCAATTCCCTTGTCGACATACTGGTTGTAGGGGACGGACCCCGGAGGCAGGAAACGCATCGAATTGCCTGTAAGCACCTCAAACTCCACATTGGCCGTCCCTCCGCCATACTGCGGGGAGAGCATCGTGCCGCTGGTGTATTTCTCCGCAAGCTCATGGTAGAACGGAATCGGGTCGCGGCTGAACTGAATGCCCTTGATCTGCGTCGGATCCCAGAACGATTCGCTCAGCACGACGATCACATTCGGCTTCACTTGGGCGGGAGCCGCCGGGACATGGGAGGATGCCAGCGCACGAACCTTATCCGCATCGTAGCCCTCAGGCTGTGCCAGGAACAGGAACTTGAGGTTCATGATCGTCGAGAGCAGGAACCCGTTCGTGTCCACGTTGAGCGACTGATCCCAAGCGATGTTCTGGATATTGGCCCACTTCTTGATCGAAGCCATGCCGTCCGTATAGATAGAGCTCAGCAGCATAACGGAGACAATGCCCATCACAAGCCGCTGCTTCCAATTGATCGACATCGCAAGCCGCGGCAGCTTATACAGCAGCAGCATGCTCAGTCCGATGAATACGACCAGTCCCGAAATAATCGTAAAGCTGAGCAGTCCCTTGATATACTGCACCATGTCGGAGGATTCGCTGGTTAACAGCAGGTCCCACGGGAGCAGCGGTACGCCGAGAATATCAAGCTTGATGCCGCTGATCAGCCCCAGCGCCAGACAGAACGTCGCAACGAGCCAGAATGACAGACGGATGCTGGCCGTAAGCGCGGTGAGCAGCAGCAGGAACCCGAAGACCGCCAGGGCATTAAGCGTAAGCGCAGGCAGGGACTGGAAGGTCCATCCGAAGGCCTTCTCCCATTGGCCGCGGCTCATCAGCTCCACCAGGAACACAATCCAGAACGCACCGAAAAAAAGGCGCATCCTGTAGGACGCTTTCCGCCCTAGTGCGGAAATTTTCCGTCCGAGATTTAGGATTGCCAATTGCAGTTCCCCCATATTTATCTTCACCACATTCTTCATTATTAATGATTTGTAAACATTCACTTTAGTATAGCAAGAAATCCGCGGAATGTCCGCAACAATCTTGGGCGAAAATGTTCCCAAGGCGGCTTCTGTATGAACCCTGAATAAGCGGCTTCCATCGTCCCTCTAGAGCGGTTCGCGACTGCCAAAAAGGGCGGATCTTGCGCTCCCGCAGAAGCTCTCCGGTAAAGGCTTGTCCGACCCGCTTGGGCCAAGTTTTCGGACCGCGCCGCTTCGTCGTTCACCCTCGGCCCCGGTGACGCCGTGGTTACAGAAGCAGCCGGTCCCGTAGGGTTCCAGCTGGATTGCCGCATTGCTGAAGGGCCATTCTCCGGCCGCAGTGTCAGCGCCATTGTTTTTGCCCCAATGGCCAGTCGAGTAGTAAGGCCAGTTGGAGCAATAGAGGAACTCAGATGCGTTATTTCACGAATAAGGGTCCCTTTGTGAGAGATAGAGGAACTCAGGTTCGCTATTGCATATAATTCAGGGGGATCCTGTGAATTTGGTCTGCATAAGGCATCTGAGTTCCGTTATTTGTCGGGAAATCATGGGAAATACCCCCATAGCGAACTTCAGTTCCGCTATCTCAAAAAAATTTGGGAACCATGCGTGGGGACTGGTGTGGACGCCGGGCGTCGGTGGTTTGGGGTCGCCGCTGTGGGTGGCTGGGCACCTGTGATTTCATCTCGCTGCTGTGGGTGGCTGGGCACCTGTGATTTCATCTCGCCGGTGTGGGTGGCCGGGCACCTGTGATTTCATCTCGCCGTTGTGAGTGGCCGGGCACCTGTGATTTCATCCCGCCGCTGTGGGTGGCTGGGTAACTGTGATTTCATCCCGCCGCTGTGGGTGGCTGGGCACCTGTAATTTCATCTCGCCGGTGTGAGTGGCCAGGCACCTGTGATTTCATCCCGCGGTATGGGGCCAGATGTGAGATATCTGGGTCGCGAGCGGGCCAGGCACGGGTTCTTACGGTTATGGTGATGCGTGTCGTGATCGGCCGCTGGAGTGAAAGCCGCGCTCCAGTGGCGGCCTTGGTTCGCCGGTGCTGGTGCCGTGTACCGTCTCCTACTTCCCTTTACTCATCAACGCCCAAAAAAAGCCGTACCGGATTTACTTCCGGTACGGCCTTCCCTATGTCCCTCTCCAAGCGTTACAAATCATCGGCACGCGCGGTCACCAGCGGCTCCACCCGCACGGCGCAGACCTTGAAGCCCGGCATGCGGCACACCGGATCGAGCGCCGGATGGGTGAGCCGGTTCACGTTCTGGCCGTCCCCCCAGTGCATCGGCACGAATACCGTATCCTCGCGGATGCCCGTATGGAGCCGGGTGCGCGCCGTCATGGTTCCCCTGCGGGTCTCCAGCACAATGAGCGCCCCCTCGCCAATCTTGAAGCGGCGGGCCGTGCGTGGATGCAGCTCCGCGAACGTCTCGATCTCCCTTGCGGCAAGAGACGGGCTGCGGCGGGTCTGCACCCCGGTCAAATAATGGGAGAGCACCCTTCCTGTCGTCAGGTAAAGGGGATACTCGCTGCAGGCCGTCTCCACCGGGAAGCGGCTGTCCACCGGCAGCAGCTCAGCGAGCCCGTCGCCATGGGCGAACGTCTCCTCGAACAGACGCCCCGAGTTCGCTTCGTCCGGAGAAGGACACGGCCAGTAGACGCCGCCTTCCCGGCGCAGCCGGTCGTACGTGATGCCGTAATAGTCCGCCGCCCCGCCGCGGGACGCATGCCGCAGCTCATCGAAGATCTCCTCTGCCGAACGGAACCCGAAGTACCGGCCCCTGCCGAGCACCGAGGCCACCCCGCACAGGATCTGCCAGTCATGCTGCACTTCCCCCGGCACCTCGCGGGCGGCTTCCCGCAGAAGAACGCGGCCTTCGAGATTCGTCAGGGTTCCTTCGTTCTCGAGATAGGCCGAGGCCGGCAGGAGGATGTCCGCCATCTTCGCGGTTTCGGACATAAGCATGTCCGCGACCACCAGGAAGTCGAGCTTCTTCAAGCCTTCTTCGACGAAGACTGCATTGGGGTTGGAGACGATCGGGTTCGAGCCCATCAGGAACAGGGCCCGGATCTCCCTGTCATGCACCTTCTCCATCATCTCGTAGGCCGACACACCCTTGCCGGGCAGCTCAGAAGGATCAATGCCCCAGACACCGGCCACATAGGCCCGGTCCGCCGCATTCTCGATGAGCCGGTAGCCCGGCAGCTGGTCCGCCTTCTGCCCGTGCTCGCGTCCCCCCTGCCCGTTGCCTTGGCCGGTAACGGCGCCGTAGCCGCAGCCCGGACGGCCGATTTTGCCTGTGACGAGCACCAGATTCAGGAAGTTACGGACTGCCATATAGCCGTCCGTCTGCTGCTCCACGCCGCGGGCGGTGAACACCATGCCGGTAGAAGCCCGGCCATAAGCGGAAGCGGCACGGCGGATAAGCTCCGCCGGAACGCCGGTCATCCCAGCGATGACGCCGAGATCCATGGCTTCCAGATGCGCCGCCAGCTCCGTGAAGCCGCGCGTGCGGCCCTCTACGAATGCCGGGTCGGTCAAGCCCTCGTCCAGGATGACTTTGAGCAGCCCGTTGGCCAGTGCGGCATCCATGCCCGGCTTCACCTGCAGGTGAAGATCGGCCATCTGCGTCGTTGCCGTTTCCCGCGGATCGATGGCGATAATGAACGCCCCCTGCTCCTTCGCTCTCGTGAAGTAAGGCATCAGGGTCGGCTGGCATTCGGCAATGTTGGTGCCGGCCAGGATGATGCACTTCGCCAGCGGGATGTCGGAGAGCGGATTCGTCAGCCCCCGGTCCATGCCGAGCGCCTTGTTCCCCGCCGAGGCCGCCGCCGACATACAGAACCGGCCGTTATAATCGATATACTTCGTCCGCAGGGCGACCCGGGCGAACTTGCCCAGCAGGTAGGCGGACTCGTTCGTCAGGGACCCGCCGCCGTACACTCCGACGGCATCGCTGCCGAAACCGCGCTGAATCTCGTAAAAACGGCGGGCGATCTCCTGGTACGCCTCTTTCCAGGTTATGCGCTCGAAGGTGCCGTCCGGCAGACGGCGCATCGGATGGAGAATCCGCTCGCTGCTCAAGGCATGCTGGTAGGCATTCATCCCTTTGACGCAGAGCCGTCCCTCCGAAGCCGCATTGGGCTGCCCCTCGACCGTATAATTCATCCGTTTGCCGTCGAATTCCCCAGTGATCCGCATCTTGCACTGCACGCTGCAGAAAGGGCACTGCGTATCCATGACCAGGGGAGATGTGCTCCTCCCCGCTTCCAATACCGGTCCGATGGGTTTCATTCCGATCACCTGCCTACTGCGGCTTCATTCCGCTTATTCGAATGCCGTGCTTCCGCGGCTGCGGCCCGCAGCCGCTCTTCGAGCAGCCGCTGGACCAGCTCCCCGCGGCGCTCCGGATGGAAGAGGCCTTCCCTCAGCGGCAGCAGACCGACCCGGTCGACCCACTCCCCGGCTGTCTCGCCATAGTAAGCCTCTTCGCGGTACCACTGCAGGAAAGCGGCGGCGATCTCCACCGCCCGCTCCCCGCTGCTCTCCGTGCAGAGCAGCTGGCCGCCCTTCACCTGCGCCTGCGCGCTGCCCCCGACATAGATCTCCCAGCCATCCGGCGTGCCGGCGAGGCCGAGATCCCGGGTCAGCGTCTCGGCCCGGTGCAGCGGGCTGCCGGATACGGCAATACGCACCCTGGCCGGCAGCTGCAGCCCTTCCACCGCCTCCTCGAGCCCCGCGGCCATGCCCGCCGAGTCCTGCATCGCGGACGGGTCATGCCCGAGGCCGGTGCAGGAGGTGACGGAGCCTACCGCCAGGCCCGACGCGGATACGACCGTCGGCAGCTTCAGGTCCGAGGCCACCTCGCGCACCTTCGCCGCCGGAACGCCCAGCAGCTGAAGCTGCCCGTCGCCGGAGAGCTTGGCGCGCGGGATGCCGTGGCGTTCCATCGCCTCCGCAATGCGCCGCAGCTCCTTGGCACCGGCCTGCCCGCCGTAGAGGCGAGGGATGACGGCATAGGTGCCGTCCGCCAGCCTGCCGGCGGCAGGCACTTCGGCTGCAGCCGGCTGCCCGAGCCCCGCGTAGTAGCGTACGGCCGGGCGGCAGTCCGCGCAGCCGTCCGGCGTCCGCCAGCCGAGCGCCTGCATCGCCTCGGCAGCCGACGTCCAGGTCTGCGCCGTAACCGCTTCGCGCAGCGCTTCCCGGCTCAGATCCGTGCAGCCGCAGACCGGCTCCGCCTCGGCCCCGGGCCCTTCCGCATTCGCCAGGGTGTAGGCCAGCAGCGCTGAGACGAGCGGCTTGCAGCCCCCGCAGGAGCTGGATGCCTTCGTACAGCTGCGGACCTCCTCGAAGGTCTCGAGCCCCTGCTCACGCACCGCCCGGACGATGCTGCCCTTGGTCACCCCGTTGCAGGAGCAGACCGTCTCGCTGTCCGCCATCGCGCAGAGATAGGCATCCTGTGCGCCTTCCGCAGCTCCGGCCGGCTTCTCCTCAAGGACGGACACATCCGCCCCCTGCTTGATATACCCAAGCAGCTTTGTGCCTTCACTGGCATCCCCATAGAGCACCGCACCGGTGATCCGCCGTCCGCGCACCCAGATTTTGCGGTACACGCCCCGGATGCCGTCATAGTGCTGCAGAGACTCCGTTTCGTCCGTATCGGCGATGTCCCCGGCCGAGAACACCTCGACGCCGGACACCTTCAGCTGGGTCGCCAGAATTGAGCCCTGGTACCCCTCCTCCTCCGAAGCGGTGCCGCAGATCCGCTGCGCCAGCACCCTTGCCCTGCTCGTACAGCGGGGCCACGAGCCCGTACACGATGCCGCGGTGCTCCGCGCATTCGCCGACCGCATAGACGCCCGGCGTGCCGGTCTCCATATAGTCGTTGACGAGAATTCCGCGTCCCGTCTCAATACCGCTGTCTTTGGCCAAGCCCACGTTCGGTCTCACACCAACCGCCATAACGATCAGGTCGGCCGCCGTCTGGGTGCCGTCCGTGAACTTCAAGCCCGTCACACGCTCGCTGCCGAGAATCTCCTGGGACGACTTCTCGAGCAGGAACCGCATGCCCTGTCCTTCCAGCTCTTTCTTCAGCATCCGGGATGCCGTAGGGTCGAGCTGCCGCTCCATCAGATACGGATTGAGGTGGACCACATCGACCTCCATCCCGAGATTAAGCAGTCCGCGGGCCGCTTCCAGCCCGAGCAGACCGCCGCCGATGACAACCGCCTTGCGGCACGTCTTCGCCGCCTCGATCATGCGCCGGCAGTCTTCGATATCCCGGAAGGCCGTCACCCCCTGCTTCGCCGCCCCCGGAATCGGGAGCATGAAGGGCAGGGAACCTGTCGCGAGGATGAGATAATCGTACTCCGCCGTCCGGCCTTTGTCGGTCAGGATGCGGCGCCGCTTCGTATCCGCCTGGACCACGGTCTCCCCCGTGATGAGCCGGATGCCATTGGCCTCGAACCACTCCCGGCTGTTCAAGGTAATGTCCTCCACCCGCGTATCGCCCTGCAGCACCTTGGAGAGCAGAATCCGGTTGTAGTTCGGGTGAATCTCGCTGCCGATCACCGTCATATCAAAGCGTCCCGGCGCCAGCTTCAGAATCTCTTCAAGACAGCGCACGCCTGCCATCCCGCCGCCGACAAGCACAATTCTGGGTTTACTCATCTTCATCGCCTCCCGTTGATCCATCTCTTATCCGTTCTTCTATCTATAGGTCAGGTTTCTTTACGTCACACCCGTACTAACGCGTTGAACCCTCACGCTTCAAGCCGCCGATACCTTCGCAGGCTCGCGCTCCTTCATCCGGCGTCCTGCCCCGTTCAACCATAGACAGATACATGCGAACAGCGCCAGCAGAACGAAGCCCGGCATATAGGTCCCGCCGCTGTCCCGCAGCAGCCCAAGCACAATCGGAGGGAAAAATCCGCCTACACCGCCCGCGGCTCCCACCACCCCGGTCACCGCCCCGGTATGTCCGGGAGCGATCTCCGGCACCATTTTGAACACCGCACCGTTCCCGAGTCCGAAGCACAGGCCGGCCAGCAGACAGCCTGCCGCGAAGATCCGGAAGTCCTTGAGCGAGAAAGCCAGCAGCAGCGCGGCTCCCGCTATCCCTATGAACACGCCCAGCAGCACCTGCCGCGAACCGATCCGGTCGGCCAGGTATCCCCCGAGCGGCCGGATGAACGTCGCTGCCGCTACAAAGCCTGCCGTTGCAAGTCCCGCATCCGCCGCCGCCATGCCGAACAGCTCCTTGAGCAAGGTCGGAAGGTACACGCTGAAAGCCACGAATCCGCCGAAGGTCAGAAAATAAAACAAGGACAGCAGCCACGTCGAGCGGAACCGCAGCACCTTCAGAGACTCCTGCACCGTCTGTTTCTTCTCCGGAAGCGGGAGTTCCCCGGCTCCCCAGCGGAAGAGAGCGGCGGTGACGAGAATCAATCCGGCCAGACCGTAGAACACGCCGGGCAGTCCGTACTGCCTGTAGACGAGCGGAACGAGGAAGCTCGACATCGCCACGCCCAGGTTGCCAAGACCCGCAAGACCCAGCACCAGGCCCTGCTTCTGCGGCGGATACCACTTCGAGACATAGGTCATCGAGACGGAGAAAGCCGTGCCCGCCATCCCCAGGAGAAAAGCGGAGAGCAGAAGCGTCGCATAAGAGGAAACGAAAGGAGTGAGCAGCAGCGGCAGCACCAGAAACAGAAGCAGCGACGTGAACACCCTGCGCCCGCCGAAGCGGTCCGTGAAGATGCCCATCGGAAAGCGCATGACCGATCCGAGCAGCACGGGCGCTGCAACGAGCACACTCTGCTGCAGAGCGGTAAGACCGAACGCCTCCCGCAGGGAGCCTGCGATCGGCGAGAATACATTCCACACCATAAAGGAAGAAGCCATGGCGAGCGTGGACAATCCTAAAGCCAAGGCCGGGCGTCGCTGTTTCATGAATCGAATCCCCTTTGCAGATGATTTATTACACTTCATGTCATGTAATTCCTAGCTTTGTGGACAAGCCATTTATTTATGTCAGAAAACATTACAGAAATAATTACCCTTTACTCTAATGGAATTGTTCACTTTTTTCAATACTGTCGGATTAAAATTTAGCCTATAAATATAAAAGAATTATTAAAAGCGAACATTTAACAGTTTAAGACCATTTATAATTCGTTTATAACGATGGTAAGCGATTTCTTAATCAAAAATCTAATACCCATTAGTCCCATCTTCATCCTAAAAATCGCGAACTTGTGTTATATTAGTTCACTCCAACGAACGTGTCCCCTCCCGTCTCCACGGCCCAACAAAAAAAGAGCATCCCTTTACCAAAGGGATACTCTACTAATGGGACAACCGTTCAAGCTCATCCAAAGGAGAGCCGCGCCTGCCTGCATACCTGCCCCCCGTCTCCACGGCCCAAACAAAAGAAAGAGCACCCCTTTACCAAAGGGATACTCTACTAATGGGACAACCGTTCAGACTCATCCAACGGGAGCGTACCTGCCTGCAAACCCGCATACCTGCCTTCCGACCGAACCGTCATTGGCCCCGGGCATACAGATGAATGCCGCGGACATACTCGCCCACCAGCACGTCGAGCGCCTCGAATTCCTTACGCACCTCGTCACCGCCGTCCAGCCTGTGCATGACTTCCGCGATGAACGCATCGCAGACCTCCTTGCCCGCCTCGTGCACCCGGCTGTAATCGGCCAGGTAGGCCGGCACGAAATAGCAGTCCAGGCTGTTCATCGCAAAGGCAAACGGACGCACCTTCCCCTCCCCTTCCTGCCATCCCTTAAGACGGTCATAGAGACCGCTCAGCGTAATCAAACCGAGCCGGTACGTCCGCCGGTTATACTCGAAAGCCTCGTCGCCGATCATGCCTCTCTCATGCCGCTTGGCATTCGTCTCGTCAAGGAGGTAGAGCGCCCCTCCCCATTCCGAGGTGAAGCGGAGCCATAACGGCGCGTCCTCCGGCGCAATCTCCATCGTCATCACTTCGCCGAATACGACATCCGGGTTCAATGCCAAGGTCCGGCGTGCCTGCTCTTCCAATACTGCTCTATCCTGCGGGGTGCTGTTCATCTGCGAATCATTCTCCTTCTGTCTCCTGCCGCCGCCCGTGCCGCGGCTTCCTTGCCCTTATTGTAGCAAGTTTCGGCACAAAAGGCACCGCCCCGGCGCACCGCTCGCAAGGCAGCGGCAGAGAGTCCGAACGCAAACAGACAGCAGAGAAGAACAACGCCTCTGCCTTTCTTCATAAAATAGCCGCGTCCCTACATCCCAAGCCAAAGAGACCCGAAACCCATACGCCGCAGCCAGGATAAACGGCATCGCCGTCCATCAAAGACCATGCACATTGATAAAAATATCCGATTGCCGAATCGAGCTAAAGCGAGATATCCTTTCTGATCGTTCAAAAAGCCTCCCGCCGCAGCCGGAGGCATTCCAGGATGCAGACTCGTTGATCCGCATCCCGCCATTCTACCCATTGAAGCTCTGTATTCCTTTTCGCAGGGTGGTCCGCCGGTCCTCCAAAACAAACCGGCTCAGCCCGCTGCAGTCACAAAACGCCATCCGCCTGAGGCTGTGATATCCTCGGCATCCGCTGCGGCATAAGCCTCGCACACGAAGCCCGGCACCTCGGTCCCGTCCTCCAGCTCCACCTTGCCAATGCCGAGCGGCGCGGGAATCCCGGCTGTGAAGGAACCGAACGACACCAGCGGCATCTCCCAAACCTCCAACTGAATGGCAGCCCCGCCCGCCGGCCGCTTGATCATCCCCGGCTTCGCCGGTACGGTCGGCAACTTCACAAGCTGATACTTCGGCGCACTCAGCGCCTCACGGATGAAGACCGCGCCGCACTCCAGCATCTGCTTCTCCAGCGGGAAGCCCCGCATGTGGAGGCCGCAGACGGCCACCAGCGTCGTTCCCGGGCGCGGCTCACCGGTTGACGCTGCAGTGCCGGCCGCAGACGACGCAGCATCGCGAGCAGCATCCCGTTCCCCGCCCGCACTACCGGCCAGGAAAGCCTCAGCCGCCGCCCCGATCAGCCCTTCATTCTCCGCGAGCGCGAAAAGCGTCACACCGAACGGCGTCCGCTCCTCGGCTTCTCCGGCCGGAACAGCGATCGCGCACAGATCGAGCAGGTTGCAGTGGTTCGTGTAGCGCCCCATGTCGCGGTTGGCACCTACCGGATCCTCCCGGACTGCGTCACGGGTCCAGGTACCTCCGGCCGTCGGCATGAGGAGCACCGCATCCTGCAGCAGCCGCCGAGCTTCCAGCTTATAAGACTGGAGCCGGTGCATGGCCCGGAACACGGAAGCGGCGTCATACTCGGCGGAAGCCCCTGTCCGCAGAATCTTCTCCGTCACCGGGAAGGCCGCTCCCGGATGGGACTCCACGAAGCCCCCAAGGTCCGCCCAGCGCTCGGCCACCCAAGGCCCTTCGTAGAGGATCGCCGCCGCTTGGGCGAAGAGCTCCGTCTCGACCTCTTCCACCACCAGACCCAGCGAGAGCGCCCGCTCCCGTGCTGCCCCCCCAAGCTGCGCGGTAGCCCTCCGCGAAGGGGCCGTAGAAGCCGAGCTCACCCTTCGGCAGGAGCAGCCTCGCAGGAAGCTTCGGCAGCGGATCAGGCAGCTCGCGGGACCACGGGTCCGCGTCATGGACGCCGCGCACCGCGCGGTCCACGAGCAGCGCGTCATCCAGGCTGTGCGCGAATACGGTCACGCAGTCGAGGCTGGCGCAGGCCGGCACGACGCCCAGCGTCGGCCAGGCCCCGAGACTCGGCTTCCAGCCGACGAGGCCGTGCAGCGCGGCCGGCACGCGGCCCGAGCCTGCCGTGTCCGTGCCAAGCGCGAAGACAGCCTGCCCGCGTGCCACAGCCACCGCCGAGCCGGACGAGGAGCCGCCGCTGATGAGCTCGGGGCGCAGCGCGTTGCGCGTCTCGCCGTAAGGGCTGCGCGTGCCGACCAGGCCTGTCGCGAACTGGTCGAGGTTCGTCTTGCCAAGCGGGATGGCCCCCGCGGCCACGAGCCGCTCGACAACAGCGGCATGCGCGTCCGGCGTGTAAGCGAATTCGGCGCAGGCTGCCGTCGTCGGCACGCCCGCTACGTCGATGTTGTCCTTCACCGCGAAGGGGATGCCCCACAGCGGATAGAGCTCCGGATCCAGCTCCGCAAGACGTTCAAGATAGGGACGAAGAGTCTCAAGGGCCGGCGGCGTGATCCAGATGTTCATCAGGGCATCCGCTGCCGAGCGCTTCAACACCTCCGCGATCACCGACTCCGGCGTCAGCTCGCGGGCCCTGTATTTTTCCCGCAGCCAAGCCGCCGTCAGCACCTCAGGTATCTCCAGATGTGCCATCAGGCACCCCCCTCGCTTTCCAGTTCGGTTTGCAGTCCCGCAATCAGCTGGCCCGCGTGGACTTCATCCCCCGGACTCACATAGACGGACAGCACATAACCGTCGCACGGAGCCTGCTGCGGGAATTCCATTTTCATACTCTCCTCGATGATAATGACGTCACCTTTCTTCACATACTGGCCCGGTTCGACCAGCACCTTCCACACACTGCCCGGCATCATGCAGCGCACCCCTACGGCACCGGGAGGAAGCACCTCTTCCTCCTGCGGCTCCGCCACTTCGTGCTCGGACACGTATTCCGCAAGCCCCAGCCTCTTCCAGCTCTCACGCTCCGCCTGGAAGGCCGCCTGCTGGCCCGCACGGAAGACATCGGCACTCTCCTTGATCGAGTCGAGGAACGTGAGGTACTCACCCAGGTCGAAGGTCGTCTCCGTAATGTCCGCCTCATAGCGTCCGCGCAGGAAGTCTTCCCGCAGCCGCAGCAGTTCGTCAGCCTCCACCGGGTAGAAGCGGATCTGGTCGAAGAAGCGCAGCAGCCAAGGATGGCCGGGCTTGAAGCTCTCCGTCTCCCGCAGCTTGTTCCACATCTGGATCGTGCGGCCGACGAACTGGTAGCCTCCCGGCCCCTCCATCCCGTAGACGCACATGTACGCTCCGCCGATCCCCACCGCATTCTCCGGCGTCCAGGTCCGGGCCGGATTGTACTTCGTCGTCACGAGGCGGTGGCGCGGATCGGTCGGCGTCGCCACCGGCGCCCCGAGATACACGTCGCCGAGACCGAGGACAAGATAGTTCGCATCGAACACGATCCGCTGCACCTCTTCGATGGAATCCAGCCCGTTCACCCGGCGGATGAACTCCAGGTTGCTCGGGCACCAAGGCGCATCCGGACGCACGTTCTGCTGGTAGCGCTCAATGGCCAGCCGCGTCGCCGGGTCATCCCACGACAGCGGCAGGCGCACGATCCGCGACGGCACCCGGATCGATTCGAGCGGCGGCAGGGCAGCGTCAATGGCAAGAATGCGGCGCGCCGCCTCCCTCACCGTCATCTGCGAAGGGTCGATGTGCACCTGCAGCGAGCGGATGCCCGGTGTCAGATCGAGCACCGGAATGCCGCCATCATCACGGATCGCCTGCATCAGGGCATGCACCTGGAATCGCAGCAGCAGGTCCAGCTCCAAGGCACCGTACTCCACGAGCAGATTCCGGTCTCCGCTGCAGCGGATGGTGATCGGGAATATCCGCCCCTCTTCCTGCCGGATGAGCACCGGATAAGAAGGGGCGAACTCCACCGGCTCCGGCAGTACTGCGGGAGCCCGCCCGATGCGCTCACCGGCTCCGATGGACGCCAAATCTTCTTCCTGCGCCTCGCGCAGCGCCTCCGCTTCCTCCAGCGTCAGCAGCCGGAAGCGGACCTTGTCGCCGGCATGCAGCTGGCCGATCTTCCAGAACTCGGCCGAAGCCGTCGTCACCGGGCAGACAAAGCCGCCGAGACTCGGACCGTCAGGTCCGAGGAGAATCGGCATGTCGCCGGTGAGATCCAGCGTGCCGACCGCGTACGCGTTGTCGTGGATATTGGAGGGGTGCAGCCCCGCCTCTCCCCCGTCCTCCCGCGTCCAGAGCGGCGCCGGTCCGATGAGCCGCACCCCCGTTCGCGAGGAATTGAAATGCACTTCCCACGAAGTGGAGGTGAGCTGCGGCAGGTACTCCGGCCGCAGAAATTCCTCCGTGCAGTGCGGCCCCGGAACAACGCCGATCGTCCACTCCCGGGAGAGCTGCGGCTGCTGCACGGGCGGCAGCCCTTCAGGCACGGCCGGCACCGCCGAGGCGTTCACGCCGAGCACATCGCCCGCGCGGAGGGCCCGGCCGCCGTGGCCGCCGAAGCCGCCCAGCGTGAAGGTCGCGCTGCTGCCAAGCACCTTCGGCATGTCGAAGCCGCCGGCGACAAGCAGATAAGCCCGCATACCCTCCTTAGCTTCACCGAAGCTCAGCACCTGGCCCCGCCCGGCGCATACGGCCTGATAGCGTGGCACATGCTTATCGTCCAGCTTCGCCTCCATATCCGCCCCGGTGATGCAGAACCACACCTCACTGCGGAAGGTGTAGGAGCCTCCGCGCAGGGTCAGCTCCAATCCGCTAGCGTCATCCGGATTGCCAAGCAGCTTGTTGCCGATGCGGAACGAGAGCGGGTCCATCGGCCCGCACGGCGGCACGCCGACATCCCAGTGCCCCGTCCGGCCCGGATAGTCCTGCACCGTCGTCTGGACGCCGCCGTCAAGCACCTCGACCGCCCGCTCCTCGGGCGCGAAGCCGTTCAGCATGCGCGTGAACACGCGGCCTTCGCGGCAGTCCGGCTCCTGCAGCAGTGCCTGCAGGTACTGCAGGTTCGTCGTCAGGCCGTACAGCCGCGCCTCCTCCAGTGCAGCCGCCAGCTTAGCCAGCGCCTCTTCCCGCGTGGCCGCATGCACGATGATTTTGGCCAGCATCGGATCGTACAGCGTCGTGACAGTGAGCCCATCCCGCACCCAGGTCTCGACCCGCGCCCCTTCCGGGAAGACCGCGCGATCGAGCTGCCCCGCACTGGGACGAAAATCATGCAGGCAGTCCTCCGCATAGATCCGCGCCTGGATGCTGTGGCCCTGCGGCTCGGGAACGAGCGCCTGCAGCCCTGTCAGCTCGTCTGCCGCCTCGCGCACCATCCACTCCACGAGGTCGATCCCGAGCACTTCTTCCGTGACCCCATGCTCCACCTGCAGACGCGTATTCACTTCGAGGAAATAGAACTCGCACGTCTCGGGATCGTAGAGGAATTCTACGGTCCCCGCACTCCGGTAGCCGACTTCGGCGGCCAGGCGTCCTGCGGCACCCAGCATGGCCGCCCGCACTTCCTCCGGGAAGTTCGGCGCCGGACTCTCCTCCACTACCTTCTGGTTGCGGCGCTGGATCGAGCAGTCCCGTTCCCCGAGCGTGACCACCTCTCCAAAGGCGTTGCCGAAGATCTGCACCTCCACGTGGCGCGCCTTGGCAATGTATTTTTCGAGGAACAGGTCTCCGTTCTTAAAGTTCGTCTCGGCCAGGTGGCGTACGCCGTCATAAGCGGAACGCAGCGCCTCTTCGTCAGCACATACGCGCATCCCGATCCCGCCTCCACCCGCCGTGCTCTTCAGGATCACGGGGTAGCCGATGGCTGCCGCCTGTACAAGCGCCTCCCCCAGCTCCGTGATGAGCTCGGTCCCCGGCAGCATCGGCACGCCGGCACGGCCTGCGATCTCACGTGCCGAATGCTTCAGGCCGAAGGCCTCCATCTGCTCGGGTGTCGGGCCGATGAAAGCGATCCCACGCTCCCGGCAGGCCCGGGCGAAGTCTGCATTCTCACTAAGAAATCCGTAGCCCGGATGGATCGCCTGCGCTCCTGTCCGGATGGCGGTCTCCAGAATCAGTTCCGTATTGAGGTAACTGTCCTTCGCCGCCCCTTCCCCGATATAGACGGCTTCATCCGCCCCGTCGACATGAAGGCTGTCCTGATCGGCCTGCGTATAGACCGCAACCGATGCAATCCCGAGCCTCCGGAGTGTACGCTCGATGCGGACCGCGATGGCCCCGCGGTTGGCGATAAGCACTTTGCTGAACATAAGAACCTCTCCTCGCTATCGTATAATGGTCAGTTGTCCCAGATCAGAATCCGGATCGGCGTCGGGTTATAAGCGTTGCAGGGATTGTTCAGCTGCGGGCAGTTCGAGACCAGGGCCGTCGTACGGCCGTGCGCCTGCATCTCCACGTAGGCCCCCGGCGAAGACACGCCGTCGTCGAACTTCAGCCCGCCCTCCGGCGTCACCGGCACGTTCATGAAAAAGTTGATGTTCGGCGCCAGATCCCGCTTGAGATACCCCTTGTCAAACTTCGCCATCTGCAGCAGGAACGTATCCCGGCAGTTGTGCATCGGCAGCGTATCGTGCGAGTAGCGCACCGTATTGCTCTGGGCCGAGCAGGCACCGCCCAGGGTGTCATGCCGGCCGCACGTGTCGGCCACGATGGTCAGCAGCGCTTTGCCGGACTCGGTCCGCAGGACGGATCCGGCCGTGAGATAAATGTTGCCCTGCCCCGTCATGGTGGCAATGGCACTGTAATGGTCCTCCGGATTCTCCGCATCATAGAACAGGGTATCCGCCGCCTGGTTGCCTTCCAGGTCGACGATCCGCAGCACCTGGCCCGGCTCCAGCTCCTTCATCCACCCGTCCCCCGCCGGAACAATCACGTCATATACGGCATCCTCGATTTTCCGCGGACTCTCCACCCGGTTGAATACAGCCATCTTTTAGCTCCTCCTTGCGATACAAGTGTGTGTTGACTTTCTTGGACACTCTGCCAACCTAGACCAGCGTCCGTTCAGCGGCACGTTCAGCCAAGCAGGGCGTAATAGGCCCATGTATTCTCAAAGGCACGGGTGTTCTCCGGCCGGAAATTCAGGCAGTAGTCGTCTTCGTTCACAGGCTCGGCCGCCAGCACCTCCACCAGCACGGGCACCGAGGGATAAGACGGGGAAGGATCCATCGGATTCGGCGTGTTCGAGAGCAGCACCAGGGTATCCATCTCGGTCCGCAGCGTCACTTGGGCCCCCTTCGGGCAATGGCGCGGAACAAAGTGCATATCCCCCTGCTCGTCACACGAAATCTTGGAGAACAGATTAACCGGCGGCACAAGATCCCTTCGTCCAAGGCCTGCGCGCACGAGCTCGACCGTCAGGTTTTCTTCCCCGCTTCGGAGCCAATTATTGCGCAGCTCCTGGTAATTCGTCAGGCCGTAGCGGGCATCGGTACCCGCCCGCGTGCTGTAGCCGCCGATCGGATCATGCCAGCCCAGCGTATCTTCGGTCAGACTGGCCAGCACCCTGCCGTTGTCGCTCATGAGCACATGCCCTCTCGTCAGGTGGGAGGTATGCTGCGCCTTGAGCGTATCCGGCATATTGTAGCGCTCCGAAGGATCCTTTGCGTTATATAGAAGCACCGTCAGATTCGCACCTTCCTCAAGGGCCGTAAAGCGCACCAGCCGGCCGCGCCCGACAACCCCCGACCATTTGCCTCCTGCAGGAATCGTGATCTGCCATACACCGTTCATTCTCCCTACCTCCTCATCGTGGGTAAACAAAAAGGGAGACATCGCAAGACTGGCGTCTTGATGATATCTCCCAGGTTTTTATCCTTCCGTGTCGCCGCGCGGCTGGCCGCAGGGCGGTTTACTCTCGGACCAGCCCCGGCTTGCTGCCGGCGGAACCCTAGTAAACTTCGATATGCGGTTATGTTAATTAAACTAACACTGATTTGATTCCGTGTCAACATGTTCAAATAAAATAACATGTAAAGACACATCTTCTCAAATCGAAATCCTTGTGTTATATTAACTGACATATCGATCGATCGTATAGCCACAACAATTGAATATTTGGTTTACAGCTTGTTTTCTAGGGTTCCGCGGCGGCCATGCACCTGCCGGACTGGTCCGAGAGAAAACGCACGGCACGGCCGTGTACACGGAGGGACAAAAGCCCGGGAGGATATCAACGTCGATATCTCTCCCGGGCTTTTTTGTTTGCTCCGGCGCACACAGCCTGCCCTAATACGGAGGGAGTGTCTGCACGATGATGAATCAAGAGGTAACGCTGAAGAAATCACTGACCCTGTTCGGGGTTGTCTACCTGGGCCTCGCCTGGATGACGCCCATGATTTATTTCTCCGTTTACGGCATTGCTTACGACACCTCACAGGGCATGCTTACCCAAGCTTATCTGGTCGCGTTCCTGGCGATCTTCTTCACGGCGAGCAGCTATGGTATCATGGCACGGACCTTCCCGGCCTCCGGCTCCGCTTATACTTATGTCAAAAAGAGCATTCATCCCTACCCCGGTTTTCTGGTAGGCTGGGCGCTGCTGCTCGATTATCTCTTTTCCCCGCTCATTGCCTGCCTGACCTTCGGGATCTACCTGAACGCCCAATTCCCCTCCGTTCCCGCAGGGGTCTGGATCGTGCTGCTGAATATCGTGCTGGCCGTCATCGCCTCCCTCGGCGTGAACTTCTCCGCCCAGCTCAGCAAAGTCTTCGTCTGGATTCAGATGGCCTTCATCGGCGTCTTCTGCCTCTTCCTGCTCAAGAATCTGTCAGGCGCCGCCGTACACCCTCTTCAGCCCCTGCTGCAGACCGACGTGCCGCCGTCCGTCATCTTCGCCGGCGCTTCGATCATCTGCTTCTGCTTCCTCGGCTTCGACTCGGTGACGACCATGTCCGAGGAGACTCACCACGCCCAGACCACGATTCCGCGCGCCATCCGGATCATTATTCTCATGGCCGGCGCCCTGTATCTGGCCCCATCCTACCTGACGCAGCTGGCCTTTCCTCAGGCCATGACCTTCGAGAATGCGGATTCGGCGGGCTTCGAGGTCGTGAAGCTGGTCGGCGGCGCCGCACTCTCCTCCTTGTTCATTACCGTGCTCGTTCTGGCCATCTTCACCCAGGGCCTCTCCTCCCTCACCACGGTATCCCGCCTGCTCTTCGTCATGGGGCGTGATACCACCCTGCCGCGCCGGTTCTTCGGCTCCCTGCACCCGCGGTTCCAGACGCCGGTCGCCAACATCGTCCTGGTGTCCCTGGTCTCTCTGCTGGCTCTGGTGATTTCGCTCGAGACCGCCGTCAAATTCGTGAGCTTCGGCGCCCTCACCGCCTTCATCTTCGTCAACCTGTCCGTCATCGCCCAAAAATATGTCCGTGAAAAGCTCCGCTCCCCGCTGGAAACGTGCAGGTACCTGCTGTTCCCGCTGATCGGCGCCGGCTTCATCGGCTGGCTGCTGTCGCTGCTGGACGCATCCGCCCTGCTCATGGGCGGCGCCTGGGTTGCCTTCGGCGCCGTCTACCATTACCTGCGCGGCCTCTCCCTGCGCCGCTCGGAAGACAAAAGCACACCCGCCGCGGCCCATCCGTCACCCACACGGATCGGAGCCGACCGTCTGGGCTGATCCGCGCTGTTTAAAATCACCCGCAACGCCAAATACTACTCCCGATAGAAATCATTGGCGTGGTGCGCCGGGCCTGATCCGTGTTCCTGCGGGAAGACGCCTAGGGGGTTCCGGTTCATCCGCTCCGGGAGGACGCGATCCGACATGACAAACAAGAATGAACTCATGACCATCGTAGGACAGATGGCCGATACTCTCGCACAGGCCACCGAGAGACTCTCCTCGGTCGCCCAGGATTCCGATTCGCTGGCCCGCATCTCCCAGCAGCTGCTTGCCCAGTCCCAGACCTCGAATGAGGATGCCAAAAAGACCGACGAAGTGCTCGCCTTCATCCGGCACGTGGCCGGGCAGACCAACCTGCTCGGACTGAACGCCTCCATCGAGTCCGCCCGGGCCGGCGAGATGGGCCGCGGCTTCGCCGTCGTCGCCAGCGAGATCCGCAAGCTCTCGCTCGATACGATCTCCTCCGCAGAGAAGATCCAGGATATCCTGAGCAACATCCGCCAGACGACCGACAGCATCTCGAGCACCGTGCGCGAGATCCACACCATCGGCCAGCGGCAGGTGACTTCGGCTGCCGGTATCGAAGCGTCCATGCGGGAGATCGAAGCGATGTCCCGGCAGCTCAGCACTTTTGTCTCCAGGCTGTAGCGGGAGGCGCGTCGGCGAGCCGGAGATCGTGCAGGAACGTTGCCGTTGGAGCCCCCGGCATCGAATTCGCGTATCCTGTACCCGTACCGCTAACCGGCACCTGATGGCGAGATGGAAGCAGCCGTCGCAAGCGTCACACTGTCAGGTCGGACAAGGAGTACCTGCTGCAGCCACCCCGGATTCGTTCCCGATCCGGGGGATTTGGCATGCCGCGCCTACGCTGCAAGGAAACCCAGCGGCGGGCGCTGGCTTAGCAAGGAAAGCAGAGGCATCCCAAACGCTCTGCATCCGGGGCAGACCACTCAGGACGGCAGCCCAAAAAGCCCCGCACCCATGGGCTGCCGGCTCCGGTAAGGGCCGCTTGAAACTCTGTCCCGGGCAAGAAAATAGCGTATCCTGTACCCGTACCGCTAACCGGTACCTGATGGCGAGAGAGAGGCATGCATCGCAAGCGTCACACTGGCAGGTCGGACAAGGAGTACCTGCTGCAGCCACCCCGGATTCGTTCTTGATCCGGGGGATTTGGCATGCCCTGCGCCTTCGCTGCAAGGAAACCAAGCGGCTGGTACTGGCTTAGTAAGGAAAGCAGAGGCATCCCAAACGCTCTGCATCCGGGGCAGACCACTCAGGACGGCAGTCCAAAAAGCCCCGCACCAATGGGCTGCCGGCTCCGGTAAGGGCCCCTTGAAGCTCTGTTTTCCGGGCAAGAAAATAGCGGAACTCAGGTTCGCTATCTCCCTTTCAAGCAGGGCCATTTTTGAAATAGCGGAACTGAGGAGGGTATTTCATAATTGTTTCACTCTGTCTTCGAAAAGGCAGAATTTCTAAAACGCTATTTTTAAAACAGGTGGCTAAATTTTAGGCTGCCTGTTTTTGTTGTTTTTGGCGCATGCAATCAACAGCATATTGACAAAGCGTGTAGCTAAGAACACTCAGGGCGGCGTCAACCTCAGCTCTTTTACCGCGCTTCCTAGACGCCCCCAGTCCGTAGTAACCCTTCAGATAGGCAAAGATTCGCTCAACCGTTGTCCGTTTCTTGTATATTTTTTTGTAAGATTTACTGCCCCTGGCTGGTACGGTAAATCGTCTGAGATCCTTCTCTACCTTGATTTTATAGACCCTTTGACACCTGCCGCTTTTTTCTAGCGGGCATGCTTTGCACTCTTGGGGCCTAGTGAATTTTAAGCTTTTGTTCTTGGCATCGAAGCTGTCATATACGTAAGAGTGCCCTTCCTGACACACCGGGTGAAAATTCTCATTCAATCCTTCCGGCGGCTTTTTCGCTCGCTCGTTATAGTCAATTAGAGGCCAGGCTCCCAAGCTCCTTACTTGTTTGTAGACGGCCATAACATCATATCCAGCATCAGCCAAGGCGTGTTTGACCTTCCAGTCAGGAAAATCGGTTTGAAACTTCTTTAGCAGCGGAATCGCCAGCCGTCCGTCATTTACGTGAGCGGAACTGAAGAGGGCGCTCAAAATGTAATGCCCTTTACTGTCTGCGAGAATATGCAGTTTGTATCCATGCCACCACATGAGTTTTCCATTGGAGCCTTTTTTACTGCTCGTACTTGGATGTATAGGAATCAGCGGTTTGAGCTGCTCAAATGTGTAAGGGAGCATATCCTCGAGTTTACGTTCGAACAGGGGCAAAGAAGCTTCCCATGCTTCTCTTTCCAAACGGCGGCGCTCCGCCTCTGCCTTCGTAGGCGCACCCCTTTTATATTTCTTCCGCGGGTCTTCCAGACGCTTAGCGCTGGTGGATGGGGAGTGTTCCATTTCAAGGACAGGTTGTTCGTTAGACTCGGCCTTCGATTCCACTTCCTGTTCTTTACGCGGTTGGCGTTCCTCTGCCTCTACATGGGTGGAGTCAAAGCTAATAAAACTGGGAGAGACGAATCCCGCCGCAGCGGCGAGGGAAATGACTTGGCGCTGCAGCTCCCACAGCACACCGGAGTCGGCGAGTTTTGTATACAACCGTGAAAATGAAGCTTCACTAGGAATAGCGTCGGATCCGCGAAAACGGCAAGTCCTGCGGAACTCTTCATTTGTCCGCAAGCGCTTCAGCAAATCTTTTGTGGTCGGAATACGTTCAATGGTCCCAATGAGCATAGCGTATACCATGGCCGCATAGTTCAGCTCTTCTGGCCGGCCTCTGTGCGTTCTCTTGTTGAGCACGCGCAGTGCAGGTAAGAGGTCAAGCGTTTTGAAAACGATGCTGTATTTATTTTCTGGTGCCATTTCCATAAGCTCTTGCAGGGAAAACAGCTCTTCTTGACGAATAGTATACAAAAGAGTACCTCCTTCGTTTGAGTGTGGTGTGGTAACCATACATTCAATAACTTGGGTAGGTACTCCTTTTTTTTCTGCCCTGAAAGCCAGTTACGGCATGGGTTTTGAATTATGAAAGTGACTCCTGAGGTTCGCTATTCCCATGACCAAGGCCGCTTGAGGTAGAGATAATGAAGAATAAGATACCTGAGTTCCGCTATTGTTCGGGAAATGTTGGGAAATAATCAAATAAAGCATCGGAGTTCCGCTATTTCAAATTGGAGCGGCGGCGGAATGCTCCTCTCCCGGATCGAGTGCATTCATATTACCCGAGAAAGCCCGGTACAGCACCATCCCACCCATTCAATCCGTTATACCGATAGGGAAGTTTCAGACCACCTCAGATGTCAGCCAGACCCGTTCCATCCCGTATTCAACCACCGCAACTATTAAGCCCATGTATGGTTTAGGATAATGACCCTTCGTGCCGCGGGCACTTTCCATTGAACGTCACCCGGTTCCCGTTCAAAAAAGCTGACAACCTTCAGCCTAAGCGGCCCACACAGCATCCTCCGCCGCTAACCGGCGCACTTCTCGATCCGCACACGGCCCGAGAAGAAGACCGCTCCGCCTCCCATATCGGCCACGCGGTCCGGCGTCAGCGCGTTCACGAGCGCTTTGCCGTCCTTGCCGTCGGCCCACAGGCCTTGGCTGACTGCCACGCCGGGCAGCACATCCGTGCCCACCGCCGCGGTCAGCTCGCATTCGCCGCGGGCATTCCACACGCGCACGCGGTCGCCGTTTGCGATCCCCAGCGCCGCAGCATCCGCATCATTCATATGGAGCTTCGGCTCCCGCTCCATCCGCACATGCTTGTCATTGTGGGCGAACGTCGAGTTCAGGAAGTTATGGTTCGGTGCCGGGATGAAGAGGAACGGCAGATCCCCCTCATCCTCGACCGGCAGCGGGATGTAGGTCGGCAGCGGCGGATAGCCCCTGCGCTCCATTGTCTTGGAGTAGAGCTCGATTTTGCCGCTCGGCGTATGCAGCCGGCCCGGGAAGAGAGGCTTCACCTTGCCCTTGAGGAACTGCTGCTCCGCCAGCTTCTCGTAGGTCATGCCTTCGAGCACCTCGTTGCGCGGATAATCGAGCGCCTGCCGGATCATATCCGCTTCGGTGTCGCGCAGCGCCTCGTCCTCGAACCCCATCGCCGCAGCCAGCAGCCGGAACACCTCGACGTTCGACTTGCTCTCTCCGTAGGCCTCAATAACCGGCTCCTGAATCTGGACGTAATGGTGCCAGTAGGATCGGTAGAAGTCCGTGTTCTCGAACGCCGAGGTCGCCGGAAGCACGAGGTCTGCATACGCAGCCGTCTCCGTCAGGAAGAGCTCATGCACGACAGTGAACAGATCCTCCCGCGCCAGCCCTTCCCGCACCTTGTTGGCATGCGGAGCCACAACCGCCGGATTGGAGTTGTATACAAACAGAGAGGCGACCGGCGGATCGAGCTCAAGCAGCGCGCTGCCGAGCAGATTCATGTTGATGCGCCGCGTCTGCTTCGGCAGCAGGTCCGGACGCTGCAGCGCCTGGGCGTTGTGCTCGAGATAGGAGCCGTTGCCCTTGATCGCCCCGCCGCCGGGATACAGCCAGGCCCCCGTCAGCGCAGGCAGACAGGCGATCGTGCGGATGCACATGCCGCCGTTGTCATGATGCTGCGGGCCGTTGCCGATCCGCAGGAACGATGCCTTCGCAGCGCCGTACATCCGTGCCAGACGATAAATATCCTCCACCGGCACACCGGTAATCTCCGCCACCGAGTCCGGATCGTACGAGCGCACATGCTCCCGGAGCTCCGCGTGACCGACCGTGTACCGCTCCAGGAACGACTCGTCCGTGAGCCCTTCGGCGAACAGGATATGCATCAGCCCGAGCGCCAGCGCCGCGTCGGTCCCCGGGCGTACCGGAATGAACCAATCCGCCCACCGGCCGGTCTGGTTCTTGTGCACGTCGATCACGACGATCTTGGCTCCTCTCTTGCGGGCCTTCTCGGCCAGGACCACCTGATGCATATTCGTGCTGACCGCATTGATGCCCCACATGATAATAAGCTCGGCGTGCACCGTGTCCTCGGGATCGATCCCGAAGCCTCCGCCCATCGTATAGTTATAGCCTTCCGTGCCCGCGGCCTGGCAGATCGTGTACTGGAGCCGACTCGCACCCAGACGGTGGAAAAACCGGCGGTCCATGCCTTCCGTCCCGAGCCGGCCCATATTCCCATAGAAGCTGTACGGCAGGATCGCTTCCGCACCCTGCTCAGCGATAATCTTGTTCCAACGGGCGACGATCGTGTCGATCGCCTCGTCCCACGTAATGCGCTCGAACCGCCCCTCGCCCTTGCGGCCCACCCGCTTCAGCGGATACTGCAGCCGCTTCTCGTCGTAGATCCGGTGAGCCATATGCCGGACCTTGTTGCAGATCGCCCCCTGGGTCACGGGATGGGACGGATCGCCTTCGATCTTGACGATGCGGCCTTCTTTTTTATGAACGAGCAGCCCGCACTGGTCGGGACAGTCCAGAGAGCAGACCGACGGGAAGACCCCGTCCGGCTGCAGTGTATATGAATTCATGAGGATTCCTTCTTCCGATTCAGAATTATCATCCGGCGGCGGGATCTCCACCCTATTTGACCATGGTTAAAATAATCCCCGAACCACTCCTGCCTCTCCTCATCATAGGGGATTCCCTCCTGCTGAACAAGAGTCTTTCTCCTCTCCCCCTCACGAGAAGGACCATCCCAGATACAATGCGCTCCCCCACATAATCAGCGCGGACGCCTTGTTCAGATACAGACGCAGCGGGGAGTGAAGCCGGCCCGCCAGACGCCCCGCACCGGCCAGGAACAGGAACCACACAAGCGAGACGCCGATGGCCGCCGCTGCAAAAAGCACCTTGTCCGCCCCCGCATACCGGAGGGAGCTCGTGCCGATAACACCGATCGTATCGAGGATCGCGTGCGGATTGAACAGCGAGACGGAGGCCGCGAACAGCATCTGCCTGCGGGGACCCATGACCGCAGCACTCCCTGCCCCGTCACCCTCCGGCTGTGCCGGATTTCCTTCCGTGCCTGCGGGTGCAGCCGCAGCAGGTGTCCGCCAGGTCACGAGCCCCATATACAGCAGGAAGAGGATGCCTGCAAGGACCAAGACGGTCTTGATCCAGGAGACCGTCAGGATAAGCAGCGAGACGCCGAGCACCGCAGCCAGAATCAGCAGCATGTCGCAGAGCGCCGCGGTGAGCACCGCGGGTAGCGCCCGCACGAACCGGGGCTGAACCGCCCCCTGGTTAAAAATAAAGACATTCTGGACGCCGAGCGGCAGAATCAACCCGAACGCCAGCAGTACGCCATGAACAAAAGCCAAATCGAATCCCTCCACCGAGCCGTGATATTGTCGACCTTTCTATCATAGGAACAAGCTGATACAATTGCATCAACCAATTCCGGAGTTTCAGCCCGACCAATTCCGGCGCAGAAAAGGGTGATTGCATGAAAGGGAGCCTCCGTTGGAAGCCCGATCAAACCTCAAAGATTCCCATTTTCAAGCAGATCGCCGGCCATCTGAAGGAGAGAATTCTCTCCGGCGAATGGACGGCCGGCTCCCGGATCCCTGCGCAGCGGCAGCTTGCCGGGCAGTTCGGCGTCAACCGGAGCACGATCGTCACCGCCCTCGAGGAGCTCAAGGCCGAGGGGCTGCTGGAGGGAATCACCGGCTCGGGCACCCGGGTGCGCAGCACCCCCGCCGCCGGCCCGGACTCCTCCCGCTCCCTCGACTGGGACGCCTACATCCGCCGCGGCATCCACATGCCGAACCTCCCTGCCGTGCAGGCGATCAACCGGGCGGAAGCCGACCCTGCGGTAGTGCGGCTCGGCACAGGGGAGCTGGCGCCGGAGCTGATCCCATCCGGGATGCTCCAACGCATGCTGGGGCGCCTCGCCCGGCAGCCTCTGCCCGGCGGCTACGAGGAGCCGCTCGGCTCCCCGGCACTGCGCAGCGAGGTCAGCCGGCACCTGGCGGGATACGGCATCACGGCCTCCCCTTCGTCGATCCTGATCGTCTCCGGTGCCCTTCAGGCGCTGCACCTGATCTCGATGGGCATTCTCAGGCAGGGTGCGACCGTCTTCCTCGAGAACCCGTCGTACCTGCATTCCATCCATGCCATGCCGGCCGTCCACACGAGAATGGCCGGCATCCCCATGGACGGGGAGGGCCTGCGCGTCGACCGCTTGTCCGAACACGCAGAAGACATGAATGGCGCCGTCCTGTATACGATCCCCTCGTTCCATAACCCTTCCGGGATCGTCATGTCGGGGCCACGCCGCGCCGAGCTGCTGCGCTTCTGCACGGAACACGGTCTCCCCCTGCTCGAGGACGACGTCTACCGGGACCTGTGGCTCGATGCCCCGCCTCCGCCGCCGATCAAGTCGATGGATGCCGGAGGGATCACCCTCTATATCGGAAGCCTGTCCAAGACGCTCTCCCCCGGCCTGCGGGTCGGCTGGGTCGTCGGTCCGCAGCCGGTGGTCGAGCGCCTCGCCGACATCAAGATGCAGACCGATTACGGCACAAGCTCGATCTCCCAGGCGCTGGCCCGCGAATGCCTTGCCGGCGGCCTCTACGAGGAGCATCTGCTCCGGGTGCGGGAGCAGCTCCTCATCCGCCGCAGCGCCATGCAGGAAGCGCTGGAGCAGCACTGCCAAGGTCTGCTCGAGTGGAGCACGCCCCAGGGCGGCTTCTACATTTGGGCCAAGGTGCCGGCCCGGTCCGGGGCCAAGCCCCTGTTTCAGCGCATGCTGAAGAAGGGCTTCCTCCTGAACCCCGGCTATGTCTACGGCCCCTCGTGCGGGGCGTATCTGCGGCTGTCATACGCCTATGCCCCGATCCCCGACATGCAGCGGGGCATTCGCGAGCTGGGCGCTCTGCTGCGTCAGTAAAGCAGACTCAGGAAAGGAGTCTGCCCGCCCCAAATGCAAACAGCCCGCCGTCCCCGAAGAACGGCGGGCCTCACCTAAGCTGTACCACACAGATAGATGATCAGTCAGAACACGATCCCGCCAAGCACGAACAGAACGTTCATCCAGAAGTGCAGCAGGATCACAGGCAGGAGTCCCCTTGACCTCACCGCCACCCCGCCCATCAGCAGCCCGAAGAACGAGAACAAGGCGCAGATGCTCCATGGGAAGCCCAGGGAATAATGGTAGAATCCGAAGCCCAGGGCCATGGCCAGCAGCCCCCTTGTCTCGCCTAGCCGATCCGTGAACCGGCTGAGGACATACCCCCTCCAGAGCACTTCCTCGAGCGGAGCGTTGATTGCCGCAAACAGAAGGGCATACAGCAGAATCCGCCCCAGATTCGCCTGCTTCCAGTCCATCACCCAGACGAAAGCGGTTAGCGTTACCGCGGCAAAAATAAGCAAAAACCTCCAGATCGGGTCCCGAAGGAAGCCGCTGAAGATGAACGGAAAATAGATCGTCTCCCGGAAGCTTCCCCGCTTCAGATAGTTCACCCGGGGCGGGTCCATCCGGTTGGCAAAGTAAAACGGCACCAGAAACCCTATCAGGCTGAGCCGCGAAAGGGAAATGACCGCTTCCCGATCCCCCGGCAGGGCATGGAACAGCGGAACCAAACAGGTATAGATCACATAACCGGCCATGTAAGCGGCAGTTGCAGCCGCCGCCCCACGGTAAGACGCATGGGGCCGGAACATGGAAAGAAGCAGCAGGCCCGCAGCCCCCGCCGCAGTATAACCCAGGGGCAGAACCTGCACCCCAATAACGGCTCCCACGAATAAGCAGGCCATCAGATAAGCAGATCGGTCTCGGTTCAAATTCATAATCTCCCGGAACAACAGTGAATTCGGCACGGGGCAGCCAGGTACTGACGAAGCTTCGACCCATACGATGTGTAACCCAGTGTAGCACCCCCTCTCAGGAAAGAAAAGGAAGACTATCGATTCAAGAGAAGGACGCGGAGGGGAAAGCAGAAAAAAAAGACCGGGCCGCGAGGTCCTCCTCACAGCCGGTCCAACACAGTAAGATCCACAGAAGCGGATAAAACAGCCTGTCCCTGCGAAGAACGAAGAACGACAGACCCGCACGCCCGTTCCGCAGCATAGACTCCTTGCCTCTAGCCGTGCAGCAGAGATTCGGCGACGTCAATATAAACGGCCGTCCCGGTAATATGGCTGGATTCGTCCGAAGCCAGGAACAGGACGAGATCGGCCACCTGCTCCGGCCGGCCCGGGCCGCCTTCGAGCGGCTGCCCGCCCTCCGGAAACTCGACCGGAATCCGGATCTCCTCAAGCTCCGGCACCGGATGGGTATTGCGGCCGATATTCGTCTCGATGGCTCCGGGCACACGGCATTCACCCGGATCTTGAACTGCGCCAGCTCCAGGGCGGCCATCTTCATGAACGCCACCTGCCCCGCCTTGGTCGTGCTGTAGGCACCGAAGCCAAAGCCGGAGAACACGCGGTTGCCGTTGATGGAGCTCGTAATGACAATGCTGCCGCCTCCCTCTTTCAGATGAGGAATCGCATATTTGACGGCGGCGAAGGTGCCCCGCAGATTGATGGCGATCGTCTCGTCCCAGTCGCCGGTCTCCATCGTCTCGATCGGGGCCACCGTGCCGTTCACGCCTGCATTGGCGAACACGATATCCAGCCGCCCCCAGCGGGCGGCAGCCTGCTCGATGCCCGCCTGGATCTGCTCCGGGCGGGAGACATCGCACTCCACCACCATCGCCTCGCCGCCTGCACGCTCAATGGCCTGCCGCACTTCTTCAGCTTCCTCCACCGAACGATCCAGGAGACAGACCTTCGCCCCATGCTCCGCCAGCCGGAGGGCCGAAGCCCGTCCGATGCCGGAAGCGCCTCCGGTGACAACCGCCGCCCTTCCTTTTACACGCTGCCCGCTCATCTCCCCTACTCCCCCTTCAGGCGCAACCGAATTGGACTTACACGCTGTCATTACCTTTAGAGGAAGGGAAATGAATCATGCCGATGCCGAAAGTCTTCACGCGGGACGCAGCATGCGCAGGATCAGCCTGTTACCACCAGCGCGCTGTCGTAGATTTTCTTCAGGCCCGGTCTGCCGTCCTCCACCTCGAAGGAAACGCGGGTCTCGATCGGCGCATCCGGCCGGCTCACATAAGGAAGCACGAGATAATCCGCCTGGAACCGGTCCGGCGTCAGCGTGCAGCGGACATAGCCGCGCTGGGTGTTGTGGAAGCGGATATGCGGATTCTCCGCCAGGATTGTCGCCGTATTGGCCGCCGTATCCGCACCGTCGCCCCCCGAAGAGATCGAAGTGCCCACGAACTCCACCCCGATCACCGGGGACGCCGGATCATGGTAATCCGCCTTGATCTCATTGGCATAATTCGCGTGGACGTCGCCGGTAAGCACCACCACGTTGCGGACCCCGCGTTCCTTGATGAAGTTCACGATCCGGTCCCGGTTCGCCGAGTAGCCGTCCCAGGCATCCATGCTGACAAGCTCCGCATCCCCCTGCTTGAAGTCCCGTTTGGCGAAAAACACCTGCTGCGGAATCACGTTCCAGCGTGCGGCGGAGGCACCGAGCCCCTCCAGCAGCCAGCGCTCCTGCGCGGCACCCATCAGGGTCCGGTTCGGATCCATCGACGCCTCGTTCGGCTCCTTCGAGCCGTCGCCGTTCGCCTGGTCGTCGCGGTATTGGCGGGTATCCAGCACGCTGAATTCCGCCAGATTGCCGTAAGTCACCCGGCGGTACAGCTGCATCTCGGTCCCGTACGGCAGCGAGGAGCGGCGAAGCGGCATGTGCTCGTAATAAGCCTGGTAGGCCGCCGCCCGGCGCTGTACGAACGGCTCGACCGGCTGGTCCTTCTCCGGGATCGGCCCCGCGTAGTTATTTTCCACTTCATGATCATCCGTAGTGACGACCCAAGGGAACGCCTCGTGAGCGGCCCGCAGGTCCGCATCCGACTTGTACAGGGCGTACCGGTTCCGGTAATCCTCCAGCGTCACAATCTCCGGACTGTTGTGATAGCGGACCTTGTCCGTGCCGACGCCGCCTTCGTAGATATAATCGCCGAGGTGGAACACAAGATCGAGGTTCTCTTTGCTCATATGCTTGTAAGCGGTGTAATATCCGTCCTGCCAGTTCTGACAGGAGGCAAAAGCAAAGGTCATTCCCGCTACCGCGCTGCCGTAAGGCGGGAGCGTCTTGGTCCTGCCCACCGGACTCTCCACATTCCCTGCATGGAACCGGTAGTAGTACACCTGATTCGGCTCCAGCCCTTCCACTTCCACGTGTACCGAATGCGCAAGTGCCGTCCGCGCGAACTCCACGCCATGCTTGACTATGCGGCGGAACTCCTTGTCGAGCGCCACTTCCCAGCGTACGGGCACGTCATGAGACGGCATGCCCCCGCCGTTCAGAGGGTCCGGTGCGAGCCGGGTCCACAAGACTACGCCGTCCGGAAGCGGGTCACCCGAAGCAATCCCGAGGGTAAAAGGATAGCTCTTGAAGAACGCCTCCGCACCGATCTTCGGCGGTGACTGCAGCGCACTCGCCAGCGTAAGTCCGAATGAAACCGCTGCCACCTTGCCGGTTGCGCGGAGGAACCCCCTCCGGTCCATGGAGGAAGCCCCGAGCTTCTCCATCATCTGCTGCAGCAGGCCAAGCTTGTCCTGTTCCATGAATTCCACTCCTTTTGGCGTCACGGTTATAGAATCAAATACATACGTTTAACAATATAGAACTCCAATGTTAGAAGGACATCAGCCCCATGTATGGATTCTGTAAAGAAGCCGGCACCGGCACCCGGCCTGTTTCAAAACTGGAAGGGAAGTGTAAATAAAAGAGGGAAGCGAGCAAGGAACAGCCGGACATCTTGAAGGATGGACACAACCAGAAAGAGAGGTCAGGACATGATTACATCCAATTCGAACAGCGAGGCCTTTTTCACGAGCATCGATGACATCATTAACTTTTACTCCAGCCAGCATCAGAGCGCAGACAGCAAAGAGACGGACCTGGATTCCCATACAGAGGCAGGCGCCAACCGGCCGGACTAAGCCGCCGCCGGGGCGTACGGGCCCTCATCCGTTTTACATAAGAGGCATCCGCCCGCTATAAGCAAACGGCCGGCAGACCCGCGGGGAGAATCTCCTCGGCGGGTCTGCCGGCCGTTTTGGGGTGCCCGCTCCCGCTCCGGCGCCGGGCCTACCGGAGCAGGCCGCCGCTCCAGGGGCGCCCCGGCCGCATGGGGCGGCAGAACATTCACAACCTGCGCATCAGCGACTCGAACGGGCCCCTTCCGAACCGATTCAGCCATCTCCCCGAGAGCAGCAGGGCCGCCGCATAATAGCCTGTGCCGTACAGCAGGGCAAAAGGCAGCGAGCCGTTCTCCAGCGCACCGAGAAATTCCAGCAGGCCGAGCCCTGCGATCACATGCAAGACATAATGGGTAAGAGCCATCTGCCCTGCAGGAATCAGACGGGCCGCAAGGGCGCTTCCCTGCAGCCGGTCAGCCGCATAGAGGCAGAGCAGAATCACGGCCGCCGCCATCCCGCCGGCCGAGAGCATGTAGAATAAGCCCGGAGGCATCGGCTTCGTGCCGAACAGATAGGCCGCCCCCTCCTCGTCAAGGTAGGGGATGGAAGCGCTGCGTGCCGCGAAGGCCGTCGCCTCGCTCAGGAACCCCACCCCCAGAGAGACGAGCAGCCCCCTGCGCCGGACCGCCTCATCCCTCAGGGACAGCCTGCCGAGCCACATCCCGAAGACGAAGAAAGCGAACCAGGGCAGCATGGGATGATAGCCGTTGAACCACAGGTTCCGCAGGAAGCCCTCCGGCGTCCAAAAATCAAGGTATTGGTGAAACGCCGGGTCCCACCCTGTGCGGTAATCGAGCAGGAGAAGCTGGCCCTGGGCGCACACGAGCAGCCCGGCCGTCCAGACCAGCAGCGCCCCGGACGGAGCCCGGATCAGAAAGGAGCCCAGGAACAAATACAAGGCATAATAATGCAGAATATCCGCGCTCCACCCCGCCAGGAGAAGTCCGATGCCGAGCAGGAACAGATACAGGGCCCGCTTGCGGATCACCGTCCGGCTCCGCCTCCGTTCCCCCGCCTCCCCCTGCCGGGCCCGGCGGGTCATCAGCGACAGGCCGATCCCTGCGAGCATCACGAACACGGCGGAGGACCGGCCCTCGAGCAGCCCGGCTGCCCCAGCCAGCCAAGGCGGACCGCCGGCTTCGGCCCCCATCGCAATCCTGTAGTTCACCAGGATCATGCCGAAGACCGCGAGCGAACGGGCCAGATCCAGGCCGGTCAGGCGTTCGGCCGCCCCCTTGGCCTCATCTTTTACCATACGTCACCTCTTATCTCAACACTTGTTCCACGGTATAGCTCCACAACCGCTCATAATCGAAGGCCACGCCCAGCCCCATATAATTGTCGATCCCGTCCACGATCATGGTGAGCTGCTCCGCTTTGGCCCGCAGGTCCTCCCCTTGTACGATGCCTAGATCGGCACCGTGGCGGAGAAGCTCATGAAACCCCTCCACATAGGTTTGGATCACAGCCATCATGGCGGACAGAATGCTTTCCTCCCGTGTGCTCTGAATCATGAACTCTTTCATCAGCAGCGAATAATGCGGGTCGCTGCGCTGTTCCCCGATCATGCGAAGTCCGCAGCCGGTCAGCTGCTCCTTATAATTGTCGACCGTAAACGAAGCGAGGGGAAAATACTTTCCGAACCGGATCTCGCTGCAGACCGCCTCAAGCAGAGCACCGAACAAGGCCTCTTTGGACGGAAAATAGTAATAAACCGCCGGCTTCGAGATGCCGACCTCCTTGGCGATCATCGACAGGCTCGTCTTCTCAAACCCGTGACGGGCAAATAATCGGTATGCCGATTCCAAAATCAGCTCCTGCGTTGACATCGGGATCCCTCCACTTAATTTACTTACTGGTAAGTAAACAAATCATAGCGCCAACCTGTAAAATAATCAAGTATTTTCCAGAAACAAAAAAGAACAGGAGGTTCTTCACGAGGAGGAACCTCCCTGCCTGCGGCAGGGCCAGTCATAGCGAATCGCGAAGCAGACAGCGGAGGCACCGTTCATTCAACGCCCGCTCTCACGCCGTACCGATCTTCACGCCGAGCTCGATCAGCCACCGGCGGTAAGCAACCGAGAGCACGTCGGCCTTATGGTTCAGCTCCGCCTGCAGGTCCAGCGGCAGCAGCTCCGGCTTCTGCGTCTCGATGATCCAGACGTCCTGCTCGAAGACGGTGTTCTGGAATTCGATGAACTGCCTGTCGTCCACATCAAAGCCATAATTGCGGGAGACGGCCATGTAGACGGTGCACTCCTTCTCGGTTACCGGCAGCACCGTGAGCAGGATCCAGAGAGTCTGCCCGGTGGCCGCATCCCGCTTGGACAGACGGGCCGCGAGCGGCCGAAATACCTCCTTGACGTATACGTACGTCGTTCCCTCCTTCGCCTCGGAGCCCGAGTGGGCTACCGGCTGGAAGATCGGCACATCGCCGGTATAGACCCGGCCTTTCTCCTTGTAGACCTTAAAGTCCGGCAGCTCCGCATAGTCAGGATGGCCGAGCAGCCCGCCGTGCACGAACATCAGGTGGGCAAAATCCGTGAAATTCTCGATGACGCGGGTTCCGGCCGCCTTCACCTGGTACGGCCCGCAGGGGAGCGGACGGTAGCCGGGATTCTCGAACTCCTCGAAATCCGGCAGCGGGGCCGAGGGTTCGCCGATACAGACCCAGACCAGCCCGTACTTTTCCATGCAGCGGTATTGCTCCGCCCGGGCCCGCGCCGGGATCTTGTCCTCCTTGCTCTGGGCGGGAATGCAGACGCAGGCCCCATTCCCTTCATACTTCCATCCGTGGTAAGGACAGACGAGCGTCTCCCCTTCCACCCAGCCCTTCGACAGCATGGCCCCCCGGTGGACACACAGGTCCCTGAGCGCATGCACCCCCCGCTTCGTGCGGAAGACAGCGACCCGTTCGCCCAGCACGGTCACGGACAAAGGCTTATCGTTCAGCTCCCCGGCAATGCATACCGGATGCCATTCATTCTCGAGCACCGTATCTCTTAACATCTCAGCCGTATTCATGGGAAGTTCCTCCTCGGGATGGGAATAGGGTTATTCGTTGACCAGCTTTACCGTACCGTCGGACAGCTTGCGGGTCACTTCCGCAATCCGGTCCTTGACCTCCTGCGGCACCTTGCTCTCGAAGCCGTGGAACGGGGCAAGGTAGACGGCACCGTCCTTCACACCGATCGTCTGGGCCTCCGGCTTCATCTTCTTCTCCATCATCTGCTTGACGACCACCGTCATGGCCTTCGGATAGTCCTTGATCACGCTTGTGACGACGGTATCCGGAGCGCTCGGGTTCTGGTCCTGATTGGAGCCGACCGCAAGCACCCCCTTCTGCTTCGCCGCTTCAATGCCCCCAAGACCCGCCTGGTTGGCGTTCGTCATGACGACATCGGCCCCCTTCTCGATGAAGGAGATCGCCATCTCCTTCGCCTTCGCGACGTCGCTGTCATCTCCGGTCATGGCCGTCAGCACGTTGATCGAGGGCTCGACCGCCCGGGCCCCTTCGGCGAAGCCCTTCACCGAGTTGGCGATCGGAGGAATATTGGAGCCCCCGATCGCAGCGACCGTCTTCGACTTCGACATCAGCGCCGCCACCGCGCCCATGAGATAGCCCTGCTCCCGGTCGTTCACGCTCAGCGATGTGACGTTCGGAGCCTGCGTGATCGTCGAGGAGTTCACCAGGAACCAGGTATCGGGAAACTCCGGCGCAATTTCTTTCATGACATCGCCATACTCGAACCCATGCCCGATGATCACGTCATACCCGTCCTGCGCGTACCCCCGGATGAATTCCGCCGAGTCGGAGTTGCCCACCTTCTCCGAGAAGACCGTGGCTGCCCCGAGCTCCTCCTTGATCTTCATCAGACCCGCATGCGCCGTCGCGTTCCAGCCGTTGTCGTTCACCGGTCCCGGCGTCAGCAGCGCCACCTTGAACTCCTCCTTCTTCGGCGCCCCTTCCTCAGCCGCCGCCCCGCCCGCAGGAGCGCTGCCGCCGCACGCGGCAAGCACGCCCATCGCCAACACCATACACAATCCCAGCACCATGCTCCGCTTCGTTCCCATCGTTCATCCCCCGCCCGTCCTCATTGTAAGTTGGTGATCCGGTATAACCTCTAAGTTCACGATACGTGAAAAAGGTTCATTGGCGGTCCGGCACCCTGTGGTTGAGATCAGGAAGCGCCGCTGTACAGCCTCTCCCGAGAACCTCAGTGGATCAGGCGCCGGATTCCACGCCGGCCATGAGCAGGCCGATCCGGTCGAGATCCGCCTCCTCCCGGTCCATCGTCTCGAGCAGCCGTCCCTTGTAGATCACGGCGATCCGGTCCGAGAGCGCCATAATCTCCTCGAGCTCCGTCGAGATGAGCAGGATGGCGCATCCCTGCTCCCGCGCCTCGAGCAGGCGACGGTGCACATATTCCGCCGCCCCGACATCCATGCCCCGGGTCGGCTGCATCGCCACCATGACCCGCGGATGAAGCATGAGCTCCCGCGCCAGGATGACCTTCTGCTGGTTCCCGCCGGACAAGCCGCCGACCCGGTGCCCCGGCCCCGTCGCCCTCACGGCGAAGTCGCGGATGCTTTCCTCCGCACAGGCCCGCATTCTCCGGCGGCGCAGGAACCCGCCAAGCGAGAACCGCTTCCCCCGGTACTGCTTCGCGATCAGATTCTCGGCGATACTCATCTGAAGCATCAGCCCTTCCTTGTGCCGATCCTCGGGGATATAGGCGGCACCGAGCTCCGTCATGAGCCGGGGATGCGGCCGGTCGAGCTCCCGGCCTTCGAGCCGGATCTCCCCCGCATCCCGCCCCCGCAGGCCGAACAGCACCTCGGCGAGCTCCCGCTGTCCGTTGCCGTCAACGCCCGCGATCCCGAGGATCTCGCCTTCCCGGATGCGCAGCGAGAGATCCCGCAGCAGCGGCACGCCCCGCTCCGAGGCGCAGATCCCCTCCACCCGGAGCCGCACGGCCGTGCCGGAGGCCGCTCCCGTGCGGACCGGTGCCCGCACGTCCCGCCCGATCATCAGCCTTGCAATCTCGGCGGGGTTCGTATCCTTCATCTCCAGCGTGCCGGCCAGGCGGCCCAGCCGCAGCACCGTCACCCGGTCGCAGATCGCCTGTACCTCCTGCAGCTTGTGCGAGATGAAGATGATCGTCTTGCCCTGCGCTTTGAGCGCAGACAGCACACGGAACAGATCCTGCACCTCCGGCGGGGTGAGTACGGCGGTCGGTTCGTCCAGCACGATGAACTCCGCTCCGCGGTACAGTGTCTTGACGATCTCGACCCGCTGCTGCTGCCCGACCGACAGGTCGCCGAGAAGGCGCTCCGGCTCCACCTCCAGGCCGAACCGCTCGGAGAGGCGCCGGATCTCCGCACAGGCCTCCTTCAGACGGAAGAGAGGACTGCGCCCCTTCATGCCCAGCACCACATTCTCGGCCACCGTAAGCGCCGGAATAAGCATGAAGTGCTGGTGCACCATGCCGATCCCCGCTTCCATCGCCTGTCCCGGCGAGGTGAAGCGGACCGGGCGCCCGCGGAACCGGATCTCGCCCTCATCGGGAACAAGCATGCCGCAGAGCATGTTCATCAAGGTGCTTTTGCCCGCGCCGTTCTCCCCGAGGATCGCATGAATCTCGCCCCTGCGGATCGACAGGGAGATGCCTTCATTGGCCAAGAAAGCCCCGAACCGCTTCACCAGGCTCCTCGTCTCGAGAATCGTGTCCGGCTTATGCCCGCAATCCGCCGCACTCTCTCTATCCATGGCATCCATCGCATCCATCGCATTCATCGCATTCATCGCATCCATCGTTCTCATCGTTTCCTCCCCTTTCACCGCTTCCCCTATCCATTCAGCCGCTGCGGTTCGCCAGACTCTTGTATGCCGCACCCGTCGCCGCCGGCTGCCTGCTGCGTCCGGAGAACCAGGCCAGGGCAGCCATCGTGAGGAGGTACGGGAACATGAGCATGAACTGGTAGGGCAGCTCGATGCCCAGCGACTGGAACCGCAGCTGCAGCGCGTCGGCCCGCCGAACAGCACGGCGGCCGACATCGTCCCGCCGGGAGTCCATCTGCCGAAGATCACCGCGGACAGCGCGATGAACCCCCGGCCGGCGACCATGTTCTCCGTGAACTGGTTCAGAATGCCCAGTGAGATCGAGCTCCCGGCCACACCCGCCATGATGCCGCCGATGACGGAACAGAGGTAGCGGACCCGGTGCACCTTCACGCCCAGCGTATCCGCCGCCAGCGGATTCTCCCCGACCGCCCGGACCTGCAGCCCCCAGCGGGTCCGGTAGAAGAGGAAGGCCGTCAAGGGCACAAGCAGGAAGGCGGCGTAGGCGAGCACATTCTGCCGGAACAGCGCCTCCCCGAGGAAGGGAATGCCGCTGAGCAGCGGAAGGGGGACGACCGGGAACCCTTCGACCTTGACGGCCTCCTGGCCCATCCCGAGCAGACTCCGGCCGAAGACGGTGGTCAGACCCAGCCCGAGCAGGTTCAGCGCCGTACCGATGACAACCTGGTCGGCCCCCGTCGTAATCACCAGGAAGCCGAAGAGCAGCCCTACTACGGCTCCGACAGTGACGGCGAACAGCAGGCCCGCCCCAGCGCTGCCGTAGGTGTGCGCTCCGAACACTCCGGCCAGGGCGCCGATCAGCATCATCCCCTCCATGCCGATGTTGAGGATACCGCTGCGGGACATATACAGGAGCCCTATGCCGGCGAGCAGCAGCGGCACGCAGAGCCGGATCGCGGCGGCCAGATAGCTGACGATGACTTCTTCACTCATGATTGTCCCTCCCGTTCCTTCAGCGGCAGCACGATGGCGGCGGGCTTCACGGCACCGCCGGACAGGCGCTGCGACAGCACGTCCACCAGCTTCGCCCTGAGTCCCCCGAACCAGTAGCGGTTGCATACGACCAGGATGATGATGACCGCCTGGATCACATAGACCAGCGAGGTCGACGTGCCGGTCAGCCGCTGCATGGCATTGGCCCCGCTGCGCAGGCCGCCGAAGAGCAGCGCCGACCCGATATTGCCGATCGGGTGCGCGCCGCCCACCAGCGCCACGGCAATCCCGTCATAGCCAAAGCCCGGCGAAAAGTTCTGGAAGAGCCGGCTCTGCACGCCCGAGATTTCGACGAAGCCGCCGATGCCGGCCGCCGCTCCGCTCAGCATCATGACGAGCAGCAGATTGCGCTTCACCGGCATCCCCATCACCCTTGCGGCCTTGGCATTATAGCCGGCGGAGCGGATCTCATAGCCCCAGACCGTATGCTGCAGCACCACATAGAGCAGCACGGCGAGCGCGATGGCGATGACAAAGCCGTAATGCAGCCGGGAGTCGAACAGCTTGCCGAGGACGGCGGTCTCCGGCAGCCGGGCCGTCTGCGGCAGGTTTGCGCCGGCCTGCTTCAGCGGTCCTGTGACCATATAGCTCACGAGATAGATGGCGGCGTAGTTCAGCATGATCGTATTGATGATCTCGCTGGCCCCCCGGCCGACCTTAAGCGCACCCGCGATCCCGGCCCACAGGGCACCCCCGAGTATGCCGCCCAGCAGGCAGAGCGGCAGGTGCACGTACAGCGGGAGCCCCGGCACATACAGGGCCGTGATCGTCCCGAGCAGCGCCCCCATGTAGATCTGACCTTCCGCCCCGATGTTGAAGAGCCCGCACCGGTAAGCGAAGGTATACGCCAGTCCCGCGAAGAGCAGCGGGGTGGCTTTGACCAGTGTTTCCTTCCAGGCATTCGCACTTCCCGCCGCCCCGTCCCAGATCAGGTGGTAAGCCGCAAGCGGCGATACCCCCGCCGCCAGCATCACCAGTCCGCCGGCGAGCAGTGCCGCCAGAACGGCACCTGCATAGAACAGTACCTCCACCCCGGCCTCCACCCAGCGGGGCGGCGTTCCCCTTTTGTCCCCAAGCAGCTCCTGCATGCCTCCCGAACCCCCTTCGCTTCCTTCGTCCGACCCGCTTTATTCCACTATACCGAACACGGGATACGCGGCCGACAGCCGCTCCCGGAGCCGGTCCACCCTCGCCTGCGCCCGGCGCAGCACCTCGTCCTCGTCCACCAGGGTGCACCTCCCCCGCTCCACCACCACCCGGCCGTCCACGATCACCGTATCAACATCGTTGCCGTTGGCGTTATAGACCAGCGCGGAGGAGCAGCGGTGGACAGGGGCGATATGCGCCTTCTGGAGGTCGACGATGACCACATCCGCCTTCCGGCCCGCCTCGAGGCTTCCGAGATCATGTCCCCTGCCGACGGCCCGGGCGCCGTTCTTCGTAGCCAATTCGAGCACCTGCATCGGAGGCAGCAGCGTCGAATCCATCCCGTTCACCTTGTGCAGGCAGGCGGCGAACTTCAGCACCTCGAGATTATCCTGGCAGTTGTTGCTGCCGGGCCCGTCGGTGCCGAGCGCCACATTGATCCCCCGCTCCAGCATCTCCGGCACCCGGGCCACCCCGGAGGCCAGATACATGTTCGACACCGGACAGTGCATCACCGACGCCCCGCTGTCCGAGAGGAGCTCCAGCTCCCTGTCGTCGAGCCAGATGCCATGCACGACCTGTGTGCGGCTGCCGAGCAGCCCGACGGCCTCCACCAGCTCGAGATTCCGCAGCCCGAAGCGGCTCATCGTGTTGTCGATCTGGTCTCTCGTCTCCGCCACGTGGATGTGCGTGATGAGCCCGTGGCGTTCGCTGTACCGGGCCGACTGTTCGAGGAACTCCCGGGAGCAGCCGTACAGGTTGAGCGGACCCATCGCGATGCCGATCCTCCCCGAAGCCGCTCCCTGCCAGCGGTCCAGCAGCGCGTCTGTATTGGCGAAGATGTCGCCGATCCGCTCGCTGAGCCGGGGCTCGTAGCTGAGGTCGACGCCGCCCCGCGCCATCTGTCCGCGGATTCCCGACTCGGCCATCGCCCGCAGCACCCCTTCGTCGCTGCCGGCATGCGTATGAATGTAATGATGGTCCATAATATAGGTGGCGCCCGACTTCAGGTTCTCGATGCATCCGACCAGCGCCGCCAGATAAAAATCCTCCTCCTCCATCGCCAGCGCCCCCGGCCAGATGATCTGGCGCAGCCACTGCGAGAGCGGCAGATCATCCGACACGCCGCGAAGGTATGTCTGGAACAGGTGCGTATGCCCATTGATCAGACCCGGGAGCACCGCCTTCCCTCCCGCGTCGATGAGCACATCCGCCCGCGAAGCGAGCTCCTCTTTGCTGCCATCCGCCGGCCAAGCCCCCACCTCGGAGATCCGGTCCCCCTCCAGGTACAGATATCCTCCCGGAATGACTTCGTTAACGCCATTCATAGTGAGAATCGTTCCGTTTCGGATCAACATTCTACCCAATAATTAACACCACCCTAACATGAATAAGACTCAAACAACAAGATAACACGATCTCCATCTGCTTTTTCAGAACATTGTGTTAGTTTTTATGACGCAAGTATACTGGCACCCTTCATGCCAGTCAATCCCTTGTGTAAACCATTTTCCATTAAAATCAGCATGAAAGAATAGTCATAGACGAATTCAGATTACGAATGGTATGATTATTGACAAAATTATTATACAAATTGAAACCTTACACCATTCTTCCGCACGCTTAAACGAACAACTCGTAAAATTTGGCCTTCTGGAGGTTGTGACCATGCTTCTCCCCCAAATCGACCCGATCGATCAGGAAATTATCCGCCTTCTCCATGACAATGGACGAATGTCTTACGCCAAGATCGGCGAAACCCTCAATCTCTCCCGGGTCGCCATCCAAAAACGGGTGGAAGGGCTGATCGCGGACGGCATCATCGAGAATTTCACGGTACGCCTGAACTCCGCCCGGCTTGGGAAATACATCTCCGCCTTCTTCGAAGTCCGGGTGGAGCCGCGGTTCGTGGAGCAGGCCGGCAATGCTCTTGCCGAAGAGCCCGAAGTCATCAGCATCTACCAGATGACCGGGCCCAGCACGCTTCACATGCACGCCCTGCTGAAGGATGAGGAGGCGCTGGAGACGTTCCTGTTCCAGAAAATCTACACGCTCGAAGGCGTGGTGAACGTCGATACCCATATGGTGATCAAGCGGTTCAAGCAGGGAACGGGTCTGGAGCTCTAAGCACGCACGCCAAAAAGCCCCACAAGATCCCCTATGGGAGCTTCGTGAGGCCTTTGACAATCCCTTTTTTAGAATTCGGGGAACTGGCTGCTGTAATTGGCGAATTGGGTGCGGATCTTCTCGATCTCGGCCGCATCGGCCGCTTTCATCTTGTACCAGCCCTTGCGGAACATCGTATCGAACACCTGGAACTGGCTGTTGTGAATGTCGCTCAGGATGCCCTGCACCGTCTCGTGGAGCTTCGGGTTCTGCATCTCCTGCAGCCCTGTGTTGAACCCGCCGGAGAGGTATTTCTCAAAGCTCAGCAGGTCGTTGATATAATCCCTGTCATTCATCTCCGGAGTCTTCACCTTCGGAAGCTGGCCCGTCTGCGGATTCGCAATCTCCACTGTCATCTTCTGATCCTCCCTGGACGCCTTAGTGTAAATGACCCAGCAGCTGCTGGTAGTGGCTGAGGTGCTTCTTCCCCGTCTCGCGTATCAGCGACTGGATCTCCGGATCCTGGCAGCGGTTCGCCAGATCGGCGCATTTCTTCATGGCAAGCAGCTCCCAGGACATGAAGTCCTTAAGGTAATGCAGCTCCTTGTCCGACAGCAAGCTGCGGTCGGAGGTCATTTGCTGTTGGTTTTCCTGTCCAGGCATGGTCATCTTCCCTCCTCGTTATCGGGCTATGGCGCCGGCTAGGTCAGTTTCAGCGCCGTCTGTATGTTCGTCAGATCCAGCTTGACCTGCTCGTTCACATCATGAGGATGATAGAAGCCCCGCTCCACCATATACGCGGAGATCTGCTCATGGAGCAGAATCGCCTCATTGAGATGCTGTGTCAGGATCGACTTGATTTCCGGAGTGGCCGTCTCGGTCACCGCCATGGCATAGTTGCGCACCCCGCTCTTGGCGGCGATGAGCAGATCCATCGCGATCACCTGGTCGGTCATCGTATGCAGTCCCGTCATACGCTCGAGAATCGTATTCATATCGGCCTACTCCCCTCCTATGTCGTCGCCTTGGACAACAATTCGTTCAGATCCTGCAGCTGGCGCACCGACAGGGCGACATCCTGCTGCATGATGCTCTTCAGCGCCTCGTCGGATACAAGCATCTGCATCGTCTGCGACTTGGTCATGCAGTTCGTCTTGAATGCGGCAATCTCATGCAGTTCCAGGACTTCGTGCAGTGCATACTTCTGCTGGTCCATGTCCCCCCGCCTCCTATGGCTTCAAGACGACCTTGATGCAGTCGTCCGTCTTGGTATCGAAGATCTCGTAGCCGTGCTTCGCATCGGAGAGCGGAAGCACATGCGTGACCACATCGCCCGGATCGATCTTCCCCGAGGCCACAAGCTCATACATATGCGGCATATAGTGGATCACCGGGGCCTGTCCGGTCCGCAGATTAACGTTGCGCTGGAAAATGTCGCCGAGCGGGAATGCGTTATAGCGTCCTCCGTAGACGCCCGTCACCTGAATCGTTCCCCCTTTGCGAACGGCCTGGGAGGCGATGACGAGGCCGCCCATCGCTCCCCCCTGCAGCTTGACCCCCGAAGCCAGGAACTCCAGTGGCGACATCTTGCCGCTCATCCCCACGCAGTCAATGACGACGTCGGCCCCGCCCTTGGTGATCTCCTTCAGATGATTGCCGATGTTCTCTTCGGACTCGAAGTTCACGATCTCCACCTTGTTCACCCGCTTGGCATGCTCGAGGCGGTAGCCGACATAGTCGACGGCAATGACCCGCTTCGCTCCCTTCAGCCAGGCGAACTTCTGCGCGAACAGCCCTACCGGGCCGCAGCCCAGGACAATCACCGTATCCCCGTTCTTGACTCCCGCATTGTCCACGGACCAGAAGGCCGTCGACATGGCGTCGGCGATCACGACGAGCTTCTCATCCTCGACCTCGTTGCTCTCCGGGATCTTGAAGGAGGAGAAGTTCGCGTAGGGCACCCGCAGGTATTCCGCCTGTCCTCCCGCGTAGCCTCCCGTGGTCTCCGAATAGCCGAAGTATGCGCCCATATCCCCGTGCGGATTCGAGTTGTCGCACTGGCTTTCCAGATCATGCGTGCAGTAATGGCAGTGGCCGCAGGCGACGTTAAAAGGAATGATGACGCGGTCGCCCTTCCTCAGCTTGGTTACCTCGGGCCCCACTTCCTCCACAACGCCCAACGGCTCGTGCCCGATAATAAAGTCGGTCGGCATGTTCGGGATCATTCCATGAAGCAGATGCAGGTCGGATCCGCAGATGGCCGTAGCCGTGAGGCGGATGATCATGTCATCCGGCTTCTCGATCTTCGGATCGGCCACTTCCTTGACCTCGATCGTTTTGATCCCTTGATACGTTACGGCTTTCATGGCGGCGTATCCTCCGATAGTTATTTGTTAGGCGTAGCGAACATCCCGAGCCGTGAAGTATCCCCCGGGAACAGGTCAAGACCCGCGATCTGCACCGTCGTCCGGGCCGACCGCATGTCCATCTCGTGCTGCTCGGGCAGATTGTAGACATGAAGCCATCCCTTGCTCAGCATGAGCTGGGAGATTTCTTCGTGCAGGGCCAGCGCCTGATTGAGCTGTTCCCGGATCAGGGTCCGTGCTTCGGGGGTAATGCACTCCGTCAGCGCAATCGCGCAGTTGCGCACCCCATTCTTGGCGGCCATAAGGAAATCCAGCGACAGCATGCTGTCCGTCATCTTCGGCATTCCTTCGGCGTTCCGGGGGTCAAGGAAATCTTCCATGAGCTTTACACCTCCTGCTGTCGTATGTTAGTGAACCGGAGCATCCGAGGCGAATGGAGCTTTGGTATACAGGCTCTGCAGTGCCTTGATGGCCTGAATGGACTGCTCCACATCCTTTTGCATAAGAGCCCTCAGCTCCTGATCGAAGACGAGTCCCTGCATCATCTTGGACTTGGCCAGGCAGAGCGTCTTGAAATTCAGCAGCTCATGAACCTCCAGCGATTCGTGCGGCGCCAAACGGTTCTGGATCATATCTATGTTCACCTCCATGGCATGCAGCATTGGTATTATACCCTTGTATTACCTGCTCATACGGCTTGCGGCAGGGCAGGGAGGCTGCAGATGGATTGCCAAAAAATCATAGCGGTCGACTGCCATCACCGGATGATGTGGAAAATGATATACTGACGCACAACTACGGTGAAACGGAGCGGCGGCATCAGATGACGGGTACGAGCTGATGCGTGTCATACTTTCTGAAATTTCAAAAAGGCTATCCGTGCCGGACGCCCCATTGAGGGATCCGGTGGATAGCCTTTTGGCTGTGTTTCGGGCTGTATGAGCTACATCCACTTCTTCTGGAAGGCGGCGATGTGCCCGTACTCTTCCTTGAGCAGGCGGGAGAGGCGCACGTAGATGCGGCTCAGCTCCTGGTAGGCCGGCACATGGGCCGGGTTCGGCGTATGATGGTGCGAGCCGCCGACCATCTCCGATACCGCTTCGAGCGAGTCGATCTCGCCGAGGGCGTACATGCCGAGGACCGCCGCGCCGAGGCATGAGCTCTCGACGCTGACGGGCACGTGCACGTCCCTGTCGAAGATGTCGGCCATCATCTGGCGCCACAGCTCCGAGCGGGCGAAGCCGCCCGTCGCCTGGATGCGGCTCGGCTGGCCGATGAGCTCCTGCAGGGCCATGAACACCGTGTACAGGTTATAGATGACCCCTTCAAGCACGGCGCGGATCATGTGCTGCTTCTTGTGGTGCAGCCCGAGCCCAAAGAAGGAGCCCCGGGCGTTGGCATCCCACAGGGGCGCCCGTTCACCCGCAAGATACGGGTGGAAGAGCAGCCCGTCCGCCCCCGGCTTCACCCGGGCGGCAATCTCGGTGAGCACCTCGTAAGGGTCCCTGCCGAGCAGCGAAGCGGTCTCCATCTCGGAGACGCAAAGCTGGTCCCGCACCCAGCGGAAGATCATGCCGCCGTTGTTGACCGGGCCGCCGATCACCCAGTGCTTCTCCGTCAGGGCGTAGCAGAAGATCCGCCCCTTGGGATCGGTCACCGGCCGGTCCGTTACGCTGCGGATCGCGCCGCTCGTGCCGATCGTGACGGCCACCGTTCCCGGGGCGATCGCGTCGACGCCGAGGTTCGACAGCACGCCGTCGCTGGCCCCCACCACGAACGGCAGGTCCACAGGCACGCCCATCTCGGCAGCCCATTCCACCGGAAGGCCGGAGAGCGCGTGCGTGGTCGGCACCGGCTCGGACAGCCGCTCCGGTGTAACGCCGGCCACGGCCAGCGCCTCGGCGTCCCAGTCCAGCGCCTCCAGGTTGAAGAGGCCGGTCGCCGAGGCGATGGAGTGGTCGATCACATAGCGTCCGAACAGCCGGAAGAAGACATACTCCTTGATCGAGACGAACTTGTACGTCTTCGCGAAGAGATCCGGATCCTCGTGCCTCAGCCAGGTCAGCTTCGACAGCGGAGACATCGGATGCAGCGGCGTGCCGGTCCGCAGGTAGATCTCGTGGCCGTTCATCTCGCTGCGGATCCGCTCCGTCCAGGCGGCGCTCCGGTTGTCCGCCCAGGTGATGCAGCGGGTCAGCGGCTGCCCGGCCTCATCCACGGCGATGACGCTGTGCATGGCGGAGCTGAACGAGATGCAGAGCAGATCGGCAGGCACAATCCCGCTCTTCTGCAGGGTATATTTGATCGTCGAAGTGACGGCCCGGAAGATCTCGTCCGGGTCCTGCTCCGCGATTTCCGGCTTCGGGGAATGAAGCGGATATTCGATATTATGGCTCGCTACCAGGGCTCCCTTCGTAGTGAAGAGAACGGACTTCGTGCTCGTCGTCCCGATATCGACGCCGATGACATACTTCTTGCTCATAAGGCTTCTCCTCCTTGACCGCTACTCTTCCGACCGCACCACCGCGTGGCCTCCGAACTCATTACGCAGCGCAGCGACGACCTTCCCCGAGAAGGTATCCTCCTCCTGCGAGCGGTAGCGCATCATGAGGGACAGCGTAATGACCGGCGCGGCGGCTCCGTAATCAAGCGCCGTCTCGACCGTCCAGCGTCCCTCCCCGGAGGAATGGGCGACGCCCTTCAGTCCGCTGAGATCCGAATCCTTCGAGAAGGCCCGCTCCGTCAGCTCCATGAGCCACGAACGGATGACCGAGCCGTGGTTCCACACCCGGGCCACCTTCTCGAAGTCGAAGCCGAACGGACTCTTGTCCAGCAGCTCGAAGCCTTCGGCGATCGACTGCATCATGCCGTATTCGATCCCGTTGTGGATCATCTTCAGGAAGTGCCCGCTGCCGCTCTCTCCCGCATACAGCCAGCCGTTCTCGACGCTGAGATCACGGAAGAGCGGCTCGACGCGGCCGAACGCTTCCTTGTCTCCGCCGACCATGGCGCAGATCCCGTGCCGCGCCCCTTCCGTGCCTCCGCTCGTGCCGACATCAAGGAAGAAAATGCCCCGTTCCCGAAGCTCTCCGGCCCGGCGGATCGAGTCTTTGTAGTGCGAGTTGCCCCCGTCCAGGATGATATCTCCGGAGGAGAGCAGGGGAGCCAGCTCCCGGGTCACCTTCTCCGTCAGCTCGCCCGCCGGCACCATCAGCCAGACGATCCGGGGCGCTTCCAGCGCCTCCACGAGTTCCTTCAAGGAAGCGGCGCCCTGCGCTCCTGCCTGTGAGGCCTGCATCACGGCGCCTGTATTCACATCGAAGGCGGCTACCTCATGACCGTGATCCAGCAGATTATAAGCAAGGTTCAGGCCCATTTTGCCAAGTCCCACTAATCCCAGTTTCATTTCGTTTCCTTCTCCTTCCGAACACTCCGGTTCTTTATATATACCCAATCTTGCACTATACGAACATGTTCAATACCATGATGAGGGTCAGGGCGACCACCGAAATGATCGTCTCGAGCGCCGTCCATGTCAGCAGCGTCTCCTTCACGGTCATCCCGAAATATTCCTTGATGAGCCAGAAACCCGAATCATTCACGTGCGAGAGGATCAGCGAGCCGGCACCGGTCGCCAGGACGAGCAGCTCGGGGCTGACGCCCGGCAGCGAAGCGGCGATCGGTGCGACGATCCCCGCCGCCGTCATCATCGACACGGTCGCGGAGCCGGTAGCCACGCGGATCATGGCCGCAATCCCCCAGCCGAGCAGAATCGGCGAGATAGCGGAAGCCTTGGCCAGCTCGGCAATGTAGTTCCCGATGCCCGAGTCGAGCAGCACCCGGTTGAAGGCGCCGCCCGCCCCGATCACGAGCAGGATCGTAGCCGTCGGAGCAAGACAGTCGTTCGTGAACTTCAGCACCTTCTCGCGGCTCACGCCTCTGGCGTACCCGAGGCTGAAGAAGGAGTACACGGTGGCAATGAGCAGGGCGACGACCGGATCTCCGACAAACTTGGAGGCCTGGAACAAGGGGGTGCCCTTCGTGAGGAACAGATCCGCAAGCGTTGCGATCAGCATCAGGAAGACGGGAACCAGAATCGTGAAGACGGTGTTCCAGAAGCCCGGAAGCGCTTTGGCCTCGACATTCTCGGTCAGCTGCTCGCCCATCTCCTTGGGCACTTCTTTATGGATGCGGTTCCCGATCCAGTTACCGTAGAGGGGACCTGCGACAATCGCCGTCGGAAGCCCGACGATCAGGGAGTACAGAATCGTGCGGCCGACATCGGCCTTGAAGATATCCACCGCAGCCATCGCCGCCGGATGCGGCGGAACGAGGCCGTGCACCACGGACAGTCCGGCTACCAGCGGCACGCCGATCTTCACCAGCGATACGCCAGTTTGTCTGGCAATGGTGAAGACCAGCGGAATCAGCAGAACGAAGCCCACCTGGAAAAAGACGGGAATCCCGACGATGAACGCGACGAACATCATCGCCCAGTGGACGTTGCGCTCGCCGAAGAGGCCGATGAGGGTCTTGGCGATGCGCTCGGCGCCGCCGGATTCGGCCATCATCTTGCCGAGCATCGTTCCAAGCGCGAGCACGATCGCCAGGAAGCCCAGCGTGTTGCCCATCCCGGTCTTGATCGAATCGATGATGCCCGGCGTCTTGTCCACCGCAAACAGCGGCATGCCGGCAGCCAGTCCCACACCGATGGCGGTGAGGATCAGGGAGACGAACGGATTCAGCTTCACTACGGTGATCAGCAGCAGCAGAGCTGCGATTCCGGCCAGTACAATAACTAACAGCATGGGAATACCTCCTGATTACGAAATGTTGTATGGAACAAAGATGTCATGAGCTTGTGTGTGCTGCCTTGCGCCCGCAGTCCCGTTCAAGTATGCCGTTCGCGGTATTCCTGGGGCGTCATCCCGAACGCCTTCTTGAACGCATGATTGAAAGAATGCGGACGGAGATAGCCTACCCGCTCCGCGATTTCATAGATTTTGTCCGGCGTGTTCTTCAGCAGATATTCCGCCTTCTCCATCCGGACCCGGTTCACATAGTCGCTCAGGTTCTCCCCGGTCTCCAGCTTGTAGATCTTCGAAACGTAGACCGGATGCCGGTTCACGTGATCGGCGATCGTCTGCAGGGACACATCGCGGTCCATGTGCTCTTCCACGAAGCCCTGGATCCAGCGGATCAGGGAGGTCCGCGTATCCTTGGCCTCCTGCTCCATGTCCCCGCGGATGCGCCCGAGCGCCCGCAGCGTCCACTCCTTCAGAGCGCCTGCGGAGCGGAACGGCTCGCCTTCCGCCATGCGGTCGAAGTCATCCCCGATCAGCGCGGACAGGGCCCGCCCGTTCTTGTGCGCGATATACGCGTAAGCCGAAGCGATCGTGAAGTACACCTCGAGCACGTGCTCCTGCGCGGCGGAGCCTTCCGAATCCATCGCGCCGAAGATGGCCTGAAGCTTCTCTTCGATCTCGTCCCACCGCGCGGCTTCGAGCAGATGGACCAGTGTCGGCGGCTCGTAGAGACTCTGCAGCGAGCGGACCTCCTTCGGCGGCGGATCATCCTCCAGCCGGGTGAACAGCTCCCTTTCGCTGCCGATCCTTCGACGGAAGGCCGCGATCGAGCGGTTATAGAGATCCGGCACCTCCAGGGGGAAGCTTCCGCGGGAGCCGACCAGGATGGAGATCCTCCCTCTCAGGTACGTGCTGACCGCCGACTGCAGGGAGGCCGCCGTCCTCTCGAACCAGAGGGGCTCCTCTGCCCCTTCGGCGCGTCCCCCGTCCCCCTGCTTCGGCGCCATGACGAACACAAGGTAATCGTGGGCATCCTTCGTATGCCAGATCGCGTAACGGCCGCCGAACAGCTCCTCGGCCATGTTGCCGATCGCATACTCAATCCAGTAGCGGTCCTGGGGGTCCCGCTCCGTGAACGGCTCTTCGAGCCGGATCATCATCAGGTCGAACGTGCTGCCCTCGAACTCCGGCAGCCCGAGCGTTTTCATTTTGCCGAGGAGGACGGATTCGGACCACCTTCTCCCCTGCAGGAGCTCATGAAGCAGATTCGCGCGCAGCAGCGGGAGGTTCTCCTTCAGCGTATAGTTCAGGCGCTGCAGGGAGATGACTTCCTCCCACTCGCTGCGCAGCTTGTCCAGCGCCCGCTTCACCGTAGCCAGGAGATCCTCTTCCTTCACGGGCTTCAGCAGATAGTCCTCCGTCTGGTAAAGGATGGCCTCCTTCGCGTAATTGAAGTCGGAATAGCCCGACAGCAGCACGCATTTGGTCCGCGGCCAACGGCTTCGGATCTCTGCGATCAGCTCCAGTCCCGTCATGCCGGGCATCTTGATGTCCGTAATGACGATTTCGATGGAGAACTGCTCGAGCAGCTCGAGCGCTTCCGGTCCGGAGTAGGCTTTGTACACCTGCTCCACGCCGTGGCCCGCCCAGTCGATCGTCGCCGCGAAGCGATCGACGACATGCGCCTCGTCATCTACGATCAGCAGCTGTGCCATCCCCGTCTCCTCCTTCCTGCCGCTCCCCGCGGCGCATGTTCGTCCGGCTCCAGACCAGGGTGGCCCGTAGGCCGCCTCCCGGGGCATGGGCGAAGGTAATGCCCGAGCCCTCCCCGAAGCCGATCTGCAGCCGCCGGTGCACGTTCCAGGTCCCGCAGCCGAGGCTGGAGTCGTCCGCGGCTTCCTCCCGAAGACCAGCCTGGAGTCTGCGAAGCTCCGCGTCCGTCAGGCCGCCCCCGTTGTCCTCGACGACGATGCGGTTGAACTCCGCGTCCTGCTCACCGGTAATGCGGATGAAGCCGCCGCCCGCCCGGGGCTCGATGCCGTGGACGATCGCGTTCTCCACCAGCGGCTGCAGGAGCAGGCGCGGCACCTCTTCCTTCATCATCGCTTCCGGCACGTCGACCGCGTAGTCGAGCCGCTGCATCCGCAGATGGTGGATGCCGAGATAATGGCCCACGAGCTCCAGCTCGTCCTTGAGCGTCACCTGCTGATGCTCCACCCGGGTGGTGTACCGGTAGTACTCCGCCAGGTGATGAGCCATCGCCGTCACACTGTCCTTGTCTTCGAGCATGGCGGAATTGATGATAAAGAAGAGCGAGTTGTACAGAAAATGCGGATTGATCTGCGACTGCAGCTGCTTCAGCGTCGCTTCCCGCGACCGGAGCTTCTCCGTGTAGACATCCTCGATCAGCCGCTGCATCTGCTCCGACATCTCGTTGAAATGCACGATGAGATCGTCGAACTCATTGTGCGCGCGGTACTCGATGCGGGAGGACAGATCCCCCTGCTTCATCCGCCGGATGCCGCGGGTCAGATTGAAGATCGGCAGCTGTACATTGCGGTACAGCAGGAAAGAGGCGGCTGCGCCGGCGGCCAGCAGGACGGCCGCGGAGCCGTAGAACCAGCTGCGCGTGGACGCGATCGGTGCGAGAATCTGCTGCAGCGGCACGTAGTCCACGAGATGCCAGCCGAGCTGCCGCGACTTCACGTAGCTGACGAGGTAGGCTTCCCCGCCGACCTCTACAGTCTGCTGGCCCGCGTCCGGCAGTACGCCCCCCATCACCTCGCGGATAATCGATTCCGTGACCGCCCGGGAAGGCGTGCTGCTCAGGATGAGCGGATAGTCCGGGTGGTAGAGGAACGGATCGTTGCTCTGCTCCTTCTTGTAGACATCGAGCAGGTCGCTGATATTCTGTACCGGGAAGCGCACCTGGAAGAGCGCATCGGCCTCCGCCGCCGTCCGTGCCGCGGCCGGCTCCCCGATCTCGCGGTAGAACGTCGGCACCCGGCGCCCGCGGGATTCGTCTTCCCCGTAGGTCCAGACGGTGTGCACGGCTTCATTCCAGGGCCAGTCCCCGCTCCCGTTGATGAAGATGTTCGAGGAGAACACCCTCCGGCCGGAAGGGATCACGAAGGTGACATCATTGGACCAGGCGCTCGATACGCTCTGCAGCCCCAGCTTCTCCGTGATGCGGGACTGTGCCTTGAGCCGGCTGCCGTCCGTTCCCGCCGCCCCGCCCTGGATGAACTCCCGGATATGCGGGTCGTTCCCCAGCACGACCGGCAGCATGGAAAGGTTCTCGATGTGCCCGTCAAGCTGGTATGCGAAGAAGATGAGCTGATTCAGGTTGGAGGAGCGCAGCTGCTCCTCCACGACGCCGCCGGCAATCCGGTTGGAGTAAGCGTACAGGAGCAGCACCGGAACCAGGAGGAGCACCAGGGTCAGCAGCATCCGGCCAAAGAGCGTCATTCTCCGGGACTGCCTCTTCATGGCCTCCCCTCCGCTTCCTTATCCAGGATCGCCTGAAGGGCCGCGTTCGCCCTATCCGCCGTCTCCCGGATGTCCGTCTCTCCGCTGATCACCCGCTGGACGATCTCCCCGACCGCCTCCCGAGCCCCCGCCACATCGACGGTGGTGGGCCGGTCATGATCGACGCCTTCCCGGCTGCTTTCCCTGACCGCCTCCACCAGCTCGGGAGGGAAGCCAGCGGTTCCCTCCGGCAGGTTCCAAACGGAACGCCGCGCGCCGGGATGGCCCTTGCTCTGCGTGTGCAGGACCGTCTCCTGCGAGGTCGCCCACGCAATGAAGGCCCAGGCGGCGTCCCGGTCCGGCGATTTGGGGTTGATGGCCAGGCCCCAGGACGTGATGTTGTAAGTCCGGGAACCGGCATCCCCCGCCGGAAATGGAGCGAAGCCCACGCGGTCCGCGATCTTCGAATGGGCCGGGTCGGTCACGCTGCGGTAGAGCGAGTTCGCGTCCGTGTAGAAGGCCGCATGCCCTGCGGCAAACAGGCGTCCCGCCTGCGGCCACGACATGTGAATGGCCTCCGGCGGCCCGTACTCCCGCAGGAGCGTCCCGTACGCGGTGAAGGCCTTGAGCGCCTGGGGCGAGTTGATCGCGGCGCGGCCGTTCACCGTGAAGTCTCCTCCCTCCGAGTACAGGAAGGAGGAGACCTGCGTGACCAGCGGCGACCGCTGGCCCCTGGCAACGAAGCCGTACACCCCGCGCTGGGGGTCATGCAGCTTCCGTGCCGCCTCCGTCAGCTCACCGATGGTCCGCGGCACGGGAATCCCCGCCTGCTCCAGCAGGTCCTTGCGGTAGTACAGGACGCCCTGCTCCGTGATGATCGGGATGCCCGTAAGCTTGCCGTCGACCGTCGCCGACCGGATCGCCTGGGCGGAGAAATCCGACAGCCCGTATCCGGTTTCCCGTGCGGCGTATTCATCCAGCGGCTGCAGCCAGCCGTTGCGGTAGAAGGCCTTGCCCTCCTGCAGCGGCCGGTACATGAACACATCCGGCTTCTCGGCGCCGGACGTGAACTGAACGGTGAGCTTCTGGGTAAGCTGATCCTCGAAGTGGGACTGGATCAGCACGCTCATCCCCGTCTCCGCCTCGAAATCCGGCAGCAGCGGCTTGATCTCGTCGGCCCACGGGTGGTTCGCCGTGATCAGAGTAATGCTTTTGCCCTCGTAGGGTCTGGCGGACGCCTGGCCGGTCTTCTCCTCCTGCTCTCCGCAGCCCGCCGCCATGAGCAGCAGGAGCAGCAGCGCTCCTTCCGCCACCCGCCGGACCCGGCGGTTTATATGGAAACCTCTCATAGTTCGAATCCTCCACTGCCTCTTACGGCCTTGCTCTATTAGCTTACTTTACCCCCGGAACTACCGAAATAACGAAGACTAAACATCCATAACCCGATGTTAACCCCTCGGGAAGCGGATGAGACGAAAACGGTCTCCGCGCCTCCGGTGCCGCTCTCCGGTTGTCCAGGGTGTCTTTCGCGTACGCGATCCCACACGCCGGTCCGTTCAATCCTGACCGGATGCGGAGCCGCGGCATAACGCCGGCCAAGGCCCCCCCCCAGCCCCGACTATTCAGGACGATGAGAGTTATGCTTCTTGTTAGGTCAACCCATGCCAAACCAAAAATCCCCACAGGCTTCTGCCTGTGGGGATCGGTATCGCTGTACACACTGCTGTGATGTTCGTTCGGAACGGCTGCTTGCCGCCGGCTGGTCTTAGTCTTCGACCGGGAACCAGCCCGGTGCGTTCATGATCGCCTGCCAGAGGCCGTCCGGAACCACGAGCTCCTGCTGGGCACTTCTGCTGAGCGTCGTGCGAATCTCCGCTTCACGGCCGCTCTCGATCTTCTCGACCCAGTCCGGCTCCATGATGAGCTCCCGGCCTACCGCAACGAGCGGCACGCCCTTCTCCAGCACTTCAACGGCTTCTTCCGGACGGTGGATGGAACCTACGCCGATCAGCGGTACCTTACCGCCGATGCGCTCCTGCAGCCACTCGAGGCGCGTCTTGGAGGCGTCGGCGCCGCGGCGGGGCTCCGAACGGTAATCCATCAGCGAGACGTGCAGGTAGTCCAGCCCTTCGCCCGTCAGCGCATCGATGAGGACGAACGTGTCCTCCATCGTGATGCCCGGCGTCTCGGCTTCTTCCGGCGAGAAGCGGTAGCCGACGATGAACGGCTGCTTGGCGTGCTCCGCCGCGACCCGCTTCACTTCCCGCAGGACAGCCAGAGGGAAGGCCAGACGGCCGTGGACGTCGCCGCCCCAGCGGTCTTCGCGCCGGTTCGAGTGCGGAGAGAAGAACTGATGGATGAGGTAGCCGTTGGCACCGTGGATCTCCACGCCGTCATAGCCTGCCTCGATCGCGCGGCGGGTCGTCTCGCCGAAGTCGCGGATGATGGACACAATCTCCTCGTCCGTCAGCGCCCTCGGAGTGAGGCCCGGGTTTTCTTCGGTCGGAACGGCGCTTGCACTGACCACATCGCCGTCAGGTACGAAGCCTGGAGCCAGGTTGCGGCCGACGTGGAAGATCTGCAGGATCGCTTTGGCCCCCTTGCCCTTGATCGTATCGGCCAGAGAGCGCAGGCTTGGGATCATCTCGTCGGTGTGAGCGGCGAACTCGCCCGGGAAGCCCTTGCCATTCTCGGTGACATAGGTGCAGGCCGTAATGACCATGCCGGCCCCTCCGGAACGGCGGGCGTAGTACTGAAGCTCCGCCTCGGATACGGTGCCGTCCTCGTTCGAGGCGAAGTTGGTCATCGGAGCGAGCACGATCCGGTTTTTGAGCCGAAGGCCCTGGCCCAGTGTAAAGGTTTCGAATAACGGTTGATAGCTTGGTTTCATCTCTCGAATCACTCCATATCATTGTGTAGGATGCTCATTGAATATCGGGTCTGACTGCAGGATCTGACTAAGAATATCTGGTGCAGATTCCTCTCATCAGGCGAGGGTCTTCATGTGGCGGCAGGCGGCGGCGGAAGAGGAGGCTTCCCGCTCCGCCGGCCGCCGGGAGCCGCCAAGCTGCTCCGTCAGCTCAAGGAACCAGTCCCGGTCTCTCGTCGATAAGGCCAGGTCAATCACATCGCGCACGCCCTCTGTCCCGCCGAACGGGTTGGCCGGAAGAGCCTTCAGCCAGGCTTCACGCACGGTAACACGCTTTCCCAGTATGTCCACGTGATCCGAATTCACGACATGGACCCTCACAATCCGATCCAGGGAATCGGACGACTCCACCCAGCCCTGAATCAGTTCCCCTTCTGCGGTGCGCCCCTGCACCCATTGGCCTTCTTCGAATTTCATGCTCCTGCACCACCTGACTTCAGTTATTGGACCGCGCACTAAGTGTTATAACTTCTTAACTGTAATAAAAATAATTACATTTGAAACACAAGAAAGAATGAAGCGTCCTCCGGACAGAGGCATTCCCAGGTCCTTCATGTTCACTTCCCGCTTATGACTGTAATCATATCGAATACAGTTATGGATGTCAAGGCATCTCCGCGGGGCTGACCTGCCTTTTTATCTTAAATTTTAGACAATCTTTAGCTTCCGCGGCAGAGGCAGGTGTTATACTTGGAATACCTAATGATTGCCAACCTCCAAGCGAAAGGAAGCCGCGGTCTCCTTGACTCTCCACTATCCTCATGGTCTCTGCTCTTTGACCGTTATGCTGCCGCCTCGCCCGTCGTCTCTACCGGACATGCCGGAAGGGAGGACCACCCGATGAGCGTATGGCCGATAGCGATCATGATCGGACTCGGCATCGTATCCGCCGTCTATTTCATCCGCCGTGTCCCTCCCGATCCCGGCGACACCCGGGAAGATCTCGACGATCTATACTAGTTCCTTATCCAAGGCAGGAGGCGTACGGCGCCCTTTCCTTGAACTGCATAACCCGCCGCAGGCACCGGTGCCGCAGCGGGTTCTTTCTTTTGGCACCGGAACGGAGCCTCCTGTCAGTTCACCTGCCGGATCAGCTTCTGCAGCAGCAGGACCCGCGCATCCCGGAGCGTCTTCGCCACTCCCCTTTTCGGTACGCCCAGGATACGGGCCATCTCTCATAGACCTTCCACCTTTCTTCCATAATATGAAGTAATTGTATCATCTGAAAGAAAGGAAAAACGTGAAATTAACCACTTTGCAAGCGTTACAATGGTTAAAATTTGTTTTACTTTATTAATATTGGTTGAGCTTATTATTTTTGTTTTAGCACCTAAAGCACTTCCTTTATCTCCTAAAGAACCTGTCTTTCCATTCTTAAGAATCTTCTTACTGCGATCCCCAAGCATCCTGCTCCACCCCACATCCGCCCTCCGATTCTCTCAGCAAAAAATGCCCGGACAAGCGCGTCGCATTTCCTGAATTTGGGGGTAATAAAGGGATATAACGAACAGACGAACCCAGGATCAGGAGGATGATGAACGATGCCTTTGAACTCGGTGTACTGGAATATCAACTTTCTCATTGCCCTGACGGTCGTGTTCTTCCTGTATGTGCTGATCGAAGGAGTCTCCTCTGCCGAACCCGAGCCGAGTGAGGATGAGGAATTGTTTTGAATGGCGGAGCGCACGAACCAAAGTCGCCCATGAATGGCTCTGTCATGCTCTGTCATGCATAAAGAGGGTTCGTTGTCCGGCAGGACAGGACCAAGCAGACGGATACGGTATCCCTTTTTGATCGGTTTGTGAAAAAGGGCAGCGGAAAAAGGGCAGCCGAAGCGGCAGCCCTCATTTTTGCATGTCCTTCTATTGCAGCTCGGGCAGTTCCCCGATGCTGCGGTAGACCCGCTTGCCCGCGGCCTCGGCCGCCCTCACCATCTCGTCCGCACCGGCGGACGGCCCGCCGATCCGCAGCACCCCATCGCAGCAGGAGATGAGCCTGATCGCCGACGGGTGGAACATGCGCTCCCACACCTCGTCGCCCATGTGCCGGGAGCCTGCCGTCTCGAGCAGCGGCAGCGCCAGCCATTCGCCGAGCACCGGCAGATGCCCCAGCTCGTAGACCCGCAGCGCCGTCTCGTTCATTGCCCGCAGGTTCGCTTCGATCCGCTCCGGGTCATCGCCGGTGCCCGAGCGGTACGGACCCGCCACGAGAATCTGCAGACGCCTCCTTGCCGGCGGGGTGAGCAGCCCTTCAAGCTGAGCCTGCTGCAGGAGCATGATCGTCTTGGCGTCCCGGATCTCGCCGGAATCCACCATCGCCAGCGCACGGGCGAACGGAAGCTCGAGCACCTCGATATGCTCCTGTTCTTCCTCCAGCCCCCCGCCCCCGCCGGTCCGCATCTGCGGATCGTACTCGGCCGCATACAGGTGCAGAATCTCCGTCACGGAACCAGGCGACATGTACGCTTCACGGAGCTTCCGCACGTTCGTCACCCGGTAACCGGTCTCTTCCTCCGCTTCCCGGCGGATGCAGTCGTCCGGATTCTGCCCGTCGAGCAGGCCCGCACAGGCCTCAATGAGCATCCCGCTCGCATTGCCGTTCATATACGTCGGCATCCGGAACTGCCGGGTCAGGACGACCGTCCCCCGCTTCGCATCATACAGGAGGATCGCGGCCCCGTTGCCCCGGTCATAGGCTTCTCTCACCTGCGTCTCCCATGTCCCGTCGCCCCGCTGGTAGCGGAACGTCATTTTTTTGAGCACATACCAGTTGTCCGACAAAATTTCTTCCTTCTCGATCCGGATCCGCGGATTCATGGATATTCCTCTTCTCTGTTTAGGATTTGACGGCCAGGAAAAAACCCGTGTCCTTCGTGATATACAAGCTGCCTTCCCTCTCCAGCCGGGCCTTCAGCTCGCTTCGGAACCGCTGCAGCGCTTCGCCGACAAGCCGCTCCTTGGCGTTCATCGGCGTCGAGGTGATGTAAGCAATGAGGGGCTCCGCCTCGTCCACCAGCAGATGGTCATCATAGCGGATGCATTCCACCGTGCGAAACGGCGGAGACAGATGGGCCGCCCCGTTCTCCAGGTGGAAGCGCTCCAGCACCGGATCCAGCACTTCGATCTGCGGATCGAACGCCTTTGCGAGCTCCTCGACCTCCCGGAGGTGCCGCAGGCTCATCGTGGAAGCATAGAGCCGGCCTCCCGGCTTCAGCACCCGGTGCATCTCGGCGGCCGCGCGGGGGATGTCCATCACATGGTACAGCATGTGATTGGCGATCACGATATCGAACTCCCCGTCGTGAAAAGGGATCTCCTCCGCATCCGCGGCCAGGAACCGGAACCTCCCCGGAACCCCCGCGAGCCGGCTGCGCGCTTCCTCCAGCATGCCCGGCGAGAGGTCCGTCAGCGTGACGCTCCAGTCCTGCGGGATCCGCTCCCTGCTGCGCTCCCACAAGGCGCCGTCCCCGCAGCCGAGCTCGAGCACCTTCAGGCCGCCTTCCTCCGGCAGCCGGCTGAAGAACCAGCGGTGCCAGCCGGTCCCGTTGGCGCTGTACCGGTCATACAAGGCCATTCTCGCCTGCAGCCTGGCCGCACTGCGGTACTGCTCGCCCCAGTCCTTCTCCGTATGGACGGTCTGGATCATGGCCGTCAGCTCGTCCCAACCGACCTCCTGCTCGCCGCCCTCCAGCATGGTCAGCGCCTCGTCGATCGCCTTCGTAACATATTGCATATGGGCCATTTTCTTGCGCATGAGCTCCTTCTGCATCCGCAGGGAAGCCCTCAGATCCTGCTCGGGCAGCGTGTCCCGGGAGAGAATCTGTGCGATTTCCGCCAGGGACAAGCCGATATATTTCAGCGTCTGGATGCGCTGCAGACGGATGAGATCCTCCCTGCTGTACAGGCGTGCGGCCGTGTCGTCGTGATGGGCCGGCTTGAGCAGACCGATCGCGTCATAGTACCGCAGCGTCCGGAGCGTGAGCCCGGTGCGCTTAGCAATCTGGCCGGTTGTTAAGAATGCCTGGCGCGGTTCTTTCATGGGGTATGCCCGCCTTTCTGCCTTTTCCGCCTGATTTCCTGACTGATTCCGATTATAGCGGGTGACGCTGCGTCACCTGCAAGCATTATTTTGGCGTGGGCCCGGAAGCCGATTTTCTCGTTGGGCCGCGTTCTTGTATAATGGGTCTACTTCCAATGAACCGAAAAGGAGAACCGCATGCGCTCACGCAACTTGTGGAACGGAGGCATCGTCCTTCTTCTGATCGTGCTGCTCGGACTGCTCCTGCAGTTTCTGCTGGCCACCCTGCGGATCCGGGAGCTCGCCCATTCCCCGGAGACCGGCGCCCCCGGCGGCAAGCCTCCGAAGCAGATCGTCCTGATCGGGCAGGTCGAGGACAACCCGTTCTGGCGCACGATCGAACGCGGCGCCCGGGAGGCCGCCGCCTCTTACGGGATGAGCTTCGACTACCGGGGACCGCTGCGCATCAACCCGCAGGAGCAGATCCGGCTCCTCGAGAAAGCCTTGGCGGCAAGGCCCGACGCTGTCCTCGTCCAGGGCATCAACAGCGCGGAGCACCGGGCTCTGATCGATCGGGCCGCCGGCGAGGGCATTCCGGTGATCGCCGTCGATGCGGACGAGCCGGGCAGCCGCCGGCTCGCCTACATCGGCACGGACAACCGGAAGGCCGGCGAGACGATGGGCGAGCTCGTCGCCCGGCAGACCGGAGGCCGGGGCCGCATCGGGGTGCTCATCGGCACGCAGGCCTACAGCCAGCAGCTGCGGCTGGAGGGCTTCCAGACCGTGGCAGCCCGTTATCCCGGGCTGCAAATCGCGGGCGTGCGCTCGACCGAGCCCTCCCGCCTTCAGGCAGCCCAGCAGGCGGAGGAGCTGCTCAGTGCACATCCGGACATCGGGTACATCATCGGCTTCAGCGCCCTGGACGGCCTCGGCGCCCTGAATGCCGCCGAACGCACCCGCCCGCAGGGCGGTCTCGGCATCTTCGCTTTTGACGACCTTGCCGAGACCAAGGAGGCCATCCTGGGCTGCCGGATCACCGCGACGCTTGTCCAGCAGCCGTACCGGATGGGCTATGATGCGGTCACCCTGCTCCGCGACTACTGGGAGGGGCGGATGCCGGCCTCCGAGCATTTTACGGCCGCTGAGGTCTATACGAGGGATACGGATGCGGCAGAGCAAGCCGGCCGGGCGTCCGGGGGAGGCGCGTGTCCATGACGATCCGACGCAAGCTGCTCCTCTTCCTGCCGCTGCTCGTGCTCCTGATGAATACGGTCACGTACTTCCTCTTCGAGAGCGGCAAGGTCGTCCAGCGGAGCTATGACGAGATGATGAGCCGGATCCTGCTCTACAAGCAGTCGGTCCAGGCCGCCGAAACGCACCTGAGCCGGCTGTACACGTACCTACTGGACCCGGCCGAGCGGAACGGGGCTGCGCTTACAGAGGCCAGGGCGGGGCTCGCCGAAGCCCGCTCACTGCTGGCGGAAGCCTCTGCCACCTCCCCGTTGGCCCCGGCTGTGAACGCCTACACCAATCTGCTCGGCACACTGATGGAACAGGAACAGGCTGCCCTGACGGCCGCCAAGCCTCCGGGGCCGGGCGCTTCCACGGCTCTGGTCGCCTATGGGGAGGCGGAGCGTACCGCCGGCTTCATCCGCGAAGAGGGGCTCCACCTCGTCGATCTGGAGCTGAGCTCCTACCAGCCGGTCTACCGGGAGATCCGGGAGGAGAACGGGCGCATCAACCGGCTCGGGGCGGCGATCATCGCCGTGAACACGCTGCTGAGCCTCGCCGCCGCCGTATGGATCTCCCGCAGCATCACCGGGCCGGTCAGCCGACTGGTCGCCATGGCCCGGGAGATCGCGAGGGGCAATCTCCGGCCGGAGCCTCCCCCCCCTACCGGGGACGAGCTCGGCATCCTGTCGGACGCATTCCAGGCGATGCTCGCCGATCTGGCCGTGCTCATCGGCAAGGAGAAGGAAAGCCTGGAGAAGGACCGCCTGCTGAAGGAGCTCGAGCTGCAGGCCCTGCAGAGCCAGATCAACCCGCACTTCCTGTTCAATACGCTCAATGTACTCTCGAAGCTGGCGCTCCTGGAGGGAGCGGAGCGGACCAGCGATCTCATCGTCTCGATGTCGAACCTGCTGCGGTACAACCTCGGCCGGCTCGACCGGCCCGTGACGCTGCGGGACGAGCTGCAGCACCTGCAGGAATACGTGACGATCCAGCAGGCCCGCTTCCGCGACCGGGTCCGCTTCGAACTCGAGATCGATGAAGACGCGCTGCAGGCCGGGATTCCTTCCCTGACCCTGCAGCCGCTCGTCGAGAATGCGTTCCAGCACGGCATTGCCGATCTCGAGCAGGGGGCGGTCATCCGCGTGACCATTGCACGCCATCCGGCGGACGAGGTATCGATAACGGTGGCGGACAACGGAGCCGGCATGAGCGAGGAGGTCCGGCAGAGCCTGCTCCGGCTCGAAGGCGTACCGGAGCCGAAGCAGTCCACCGGGCTCGGCACCCGCAATGTCTTCAAGCGGCTGGCCCTGTATTACGGGAGGGACGATCTGGTCACGATCGAAAGCGCACCCGGCCAGGGGACACGGATAACACTGCACATCCCTATAGGAAAGGAGGAAACAGCATGAGCATGTACAGGCTCCTGATCGCTGATGACGAGGCGCTGGAGAGAGAAGGTCTCGAATGGATCGTCCGGCAGATGATGCCGGGCGTGTTCGAAGTCATTCATGCGGAGAACGGCCGCCTCGCGATCGAGCGGGCGGAAGAGCACCGGCCGCATATCATCCTCATGGATGTCAATATGCCCGGCATCCAGGGGCTGGAGGCGCTCCGGGAGATCAAGCAGCGCCTGCCCCACGCCAAATTCGTCCTGGTGACGGCGTACGATTATTTCTCCTACGCCAAGGAGGCCCTCCTGCTCGGCGCAAGGGACTATATCGTGAAGCCTGCGAAGCGGACTCAGGTTGTGGAGACCCTGCAGTCGCTTGTCGGCGAGCTGGAGCTCGAGAAGCGCAAACGGGCCGAGGAGCTCGGCCTGCGGCACCAGGTATCCCGGCTGCTTCCCCTCGCCGAGAACGAGCTCGCCCTCATGCTGATGGTCGATCAGGTGGCGGAAGCGGACAGCACCCAGCTGGCCGGGTGGCTCGATTTTCCGCTGGACGGAGGCTGTGCCTTGGTCGCCGCCTTCCCTGAGGGCATTCCCGCTCCCGACCAGAAGCGCATCTATGACACCGTCCGCACCTTCGCCAAAAGCAGCGCGCCGGACTGCATCGTCAGCTCGCTCATCGACCGCCACATGGCGGTCTTCCTCCCGCTGCCCTCCGGCCCGCGGGAGGAAGCGCGGATGGCCGACATCCGGCGGACGGCCGAGCAGCTGTGCTCGCTCGTGGAGCGCCAGCTGGGCCTCCCGGTCTCCGTCGGCATCGGCTCTGCCGGCCTCGGGGAGGAAGGCCTGCGGCGATCGTACTTTCAGGCGGTGCTCGCCTCGGCCTACGAAGGTCCCGGCACCCGGGTGTGCCGCTTCGAGGAGCTGCAGCAGGGCACCGCGGGGGGCGGCTCCCCGAACGAGGATGCGCTGCACCGCTCCTACGTGGTGTCGGCCCTGCACCGGATCCGGGAAGAGCGCGAGCAGCAGACCCTCAGCGTGCTGGACCGGGCGAAGAGCTATATCCGGGAGCGGTTCACGGAGGAGCTCTCGCTCGAAGAGGTCGCGGACCATGTCCATCTCAACCCCCACTATCTCAGCAAAATCTTCAAACAGGGCACCGGCGAGACCTTCATCGACTTCGTCACCCGGCTGCGGATCGACAAGGCCAAGGCGCTGATGGCCTCGCAGCAGCTCAGCCTCAAGGAGGTCTGCTTCGAGGTCGGGTACAAGGACCCGAACTACTTCAGCCGCGTGTTCAAAAAGGTCACCGGCGTGACCCCGACCGAGTACCGCAGCGGAGGCGGGTAAGCCGGGCTGCGGGAGGAGCGGCGGGCTTTGCGGCACGCCATACGGCTGCCTTGGCATCGAGCCTTCCCGCTAACTCTCCCGCTGCCTTTGGCATCAAGCCTTCCCGCTGGCCCTCAGGCTGCCTTGGCATCGAACCTTCCCGCTAACTCTCCGACTGCCTTGGCATCGAGCCTTCCCGCTAACTCTCCGACTGCCTTGGCATCGCGCCTTCCCGCTTGCTCCCAGGCTGCCTTGGCATCGAGCCTTCCCGCCGGCTTGGTATTGGGCTTCCATGATCTTGTGGCGGCCGTGAGCCTCCCTGGCAGCTTACTCCCTGATTTTGAATAACGGAACTCAGATTCCTTATTTGAATATGTTCCACCCCCTTCGGCCAGATAACGGAACTCAGATGCGTTATTGGTCCCCATATCCTCAACAGGTGGTCCCTTTGATCAAAATAGCGAACCTCAGTTCCTCTATTTTGAAACCGCCCCCTTTGAAAGGGCAGATAGCGCATCGTAGTTCCGCTATTTCCTTTTTCACCCGGGGCGCTTCACTTTCGACGCTTCGAGCTCGTACCGCCCCTCCCACTCCACTTCCCTTACACGTACTTCCAGTCGGTCCACGCCTTCCGGCATGGACTTTTTTGTGCTGCGGGGGTTAAGTTTGTGCTAGTCGCTCCCCTCCGGCGGGTCCGGTTCTGCCCTGGACAATTATGTGAAGGAAGACCACGGATTAGTGCAGACGGTTGCCGCCCAGCGCCGCTCCCACCGGTGATATAATCCTCTCACAAGCTTCGCAATCCCATGGAAATCATGGAAAGGAGAGGATCATCTTGTCCCTTGTCATTCAACAAGAAACGGAAGGTCAGATAGAAGAACAGACTCAACCCAAGAACGGCGAACCGCTCCCTCTCGAGCAGACAGCGGAAAAACCCAACATGCTGTTCGTCACGCTGGTCTCGATCGTCGCCGCGCTAGGAGGCGTGCTGTTCGGCTTCGATACCGCCGTCGTCTCCGGGGCGCTCGGCTTCCTCGAGCAGCGCTTCGACCTCAGCCAGGCGCAGCTCGGCTGGGCCGTCTCCAGCATCATCATCGGCTGCATCGCAGGGTCGGCCTTCTCCGGCTCGCTCGGCGACAAGTTCGGCCGCAAGAAAGTGCTCATCGCCGCCTCCCTCCTCTTCATCGGAGGCACGGTCGGTTCGGCGCTGCCCGATACGTTCAACGGGTATATTCTCGCCCGTATCATCGGCGGGGTCGGGATCGGCATCACCTCGGCGCTCTGCCCTCTTTACAACGCAGAGATTGCCCCGGCGAAGTACCGCGGCCGTCTGGTCGCACTGAATCAGCTCGCCATCGTCACGGGGATTTTCCTGGTCTACTTCGTGAACTCCTGGATCGCCGGCCAGGGCGATGATGCCTGGGACGTCTCCACGGCATGGCGCTGGATGTTCGGTGCAGGCGCCGTTCCCGGCCTGCTGTTCTTCATCCTCCTGTTCTTCGTGCCCGAAAGCCCCCGCTGGCTGATCAAGCAGGGCCGTCCGCAGGAAGCGCTGGCGACCCTGCTCAAGATCCACGGCGAAGAACTGGCCCGCAAAGAGGTGCTCGCGATCAAGGCTTCCTCCAAGGAAGAATCCGGCTCCTTCGGACAGCTGTTCATGCCCGGCGCCAGAGCGGCTCTGCTCATCGGCGTGATTCTCGCGGTCCTGCAGCAGATTACCGGGATCAACGCGATCATGTACTACGCTCCGATCATCTTCAAGGAAGCCGGCACCGGCACGGATGCCTCCCTGCTGCAGACCATCCTGATCGGTTTCGTCAATCTGGTCTTCACGATTCTGTCCCTGTGGCTGGTCGATAAGGTCGGCCGCAAAGCGCTGCTGCTCATCGGCTCCGCTTCGATGACCGTCTGCCTGACGGTCATCGGTCTCGCCTTCCACACCGGCCAAACGTCCGGACCGCTCGTCCTCATCTTCATCCTGCTCTATGTCGCTTCCTTCGCCGTCTCGCTGGGTGCCGTCCTCTGGGTCGTGCTCTCCGAGATTTTCCCGAGCCGCATCCGCGGCAGAGCCATGGCGATCGGTACGATGGCGCTGTGGGTGGCGGACTATGTCGTGTCCCACTCCTTCCCGCCGCTGCTCGCTTCGGCCGGCCCGGCACTGACCTTCTGGCTGTTCGCCCTGATGTCGCTGATTACAGTGATCTTCACCTGGCGTTCCATCCCGGAGACGAAGGGCAAGTCGCTCGAAGAGATCGAGTCGATGTGGGCCGTGAAGTAGGGCAGACCGCGTCGATCCTGCGGCACAATACAAACAAGGGCGCCCCCAGGGCCGCCCTTGTTTCGTTCTTATCCAACAAAGAGCGCCTATCGAAATCTCGAAGGCAGTCTTTGATCTTCGTATAAAAATGAATAGCGTAATCGGTGATACGCCCCGATGGGCCGCTAACGCTAAATGTTCACCCGTCCCATGCTCCAGCCGCAGCAAAAAGAACGCCTTCGTTAACCCGAACGAAGGCGTTCTTTCCGTTTACAAGCGCCGCGGTTCCATCTGCTTACGAGCGCTTGCCGTATACATAATCGAGCAGAATATTGCCCCAGATCGCATAGCCCTTGTCATTCGGATGCGCCTCGTCCGAAAGCAGGTCATCGAGTGCAAGCCCTTGTTTCTGAATCTCCTCAACGAACGGATGGTAGATATCGAAGTACGTCCAGCCGTTGTCCTGAATGAACGCGCCCACCTGGTTGACATAGTCCTCGTACGTCAGCCCCTGGCCGTTCGGCGCCGTTTTCTTGATCGGGTTCGCCGAGGTGAGCACAATGCGGGTGTTCGGGCTCTTCGTCTGAATCTGCTTGACGATCTCGCGGATGTTGCTCTTGGTCTGCTCGATCGGAATATGGGATCCGTAATCGTTGATGAGGCATGTTTCGAAGAGGAGGAAGTCCAGCTTCTGCTTCGCAATCACATCAGCTTTGTTCTCCTTAAGGAGCAGTGCGGTGGTATAACCGCCGAACCCTGTATTCTCATATCGGGTCGAACCCGCAGCGATATCTTTGTTGAACTTGTCGAACACCGCATAAGACCATGTCTTCGTCGGTCCGGTAGAGCCTGCTCCCACCGTTACGCTGCTGCCCAGGGTGCCGAAGACCACCTTGCCCTTGCTTGCCTTGCGTTCCTGGAACAGGTCCTTGGAATGCTGATAGAGCGATCCGATCTGCTGGTCGAGCGCTTCAGGGATATCCGGCGTACGGACCAGCAGATCCACCGCGTACGTGCCCGGCTTCCACGAGATCTTCGACTGCTCCGCGCCCAGCGCTTCCGAGATGGCCCGCAGCGGCAGCATTGTCGTTCCATCGATAATCTGCGCCGGAATCTCGCTGACGACTTCCTTCCCGTTGACCGTCAGCTTCACGATCGGGTTGCCTTTATAATCTCCGTTGATACTCGAACCGCTGGCCACACCGGCCGTGAACAACAGTATGCCTGCTGCAATGAGACTGATTTTCTTCATATCCGAATCTCCTTGCTGTCTATATGTATGGTTATAACTCAATCTTATACCTCGGGGGGAAGACCTGTCCATCCCCTGATGTTCCTAAATTCGGGACCCTGCGACAAAAACCGCCTCTCGCGGAGAGGTTCCTGCACAGCTTCCCGGCGCTGCCCGGAGGGTGCTTGGCTGCATCCCTTTGCTGCACAGCCTTCCTACTCCAAGCCTGCGGTCCGGCCGGTCCGCAGCGGTTCCCAGGCAGCCGTACACCGGCCTATCTGCATCCGGTCTGCCAGCTCCTCCCCTGCCCCGCTGCATCCCCCTGCGGGACCGTTCTCAGCCACAAAAAAGAGCGTCTCTCTGCCCTTATCGCAAAGAGACGCCCTGGGTTGAACCCGCAATCTTGTGTAACCCGTCCTCAGGCTTTGGCCTGAACCGCCTTGAATACATTATCGAGCTTGCCTTCACCAATCCGCTTCTTCAGCGGAACCTTGATATCCGTCCCAAGCTCCCGGAAGAAGGCATCCACATTGCAGTCGATATTCGAAAGCTCGACCTTCAATACACCGTCCTCCACAATGCTCTGGTTCGTTTCCGAAGGAACCTTTACATCCACAGCATACTTCTTTGTCAGCGTGTTCATGTACCGTCTGAAAATCTCGAGCAGTTCATCGTTGTTGAAATTGGCGATAGCCGCCTGCCCTTTGTTCGTAAAATTCAGATGAATATTCATTCTCTCTTCGCCCTCTTTCCCGGCAGCCGTAAAGAGCGGAAGCCGTCCCTTGAACTGTAGTTAAAAAACCAAATCCTCCTGGCGATTTGGGCCACTCCTGCATGAAACACCAACCGGTACTTCCCTTTCTATATTATGCCCTGGACCATAACTACTATCTTACCTTAAATTTGGAATCTTACCTAATCCATTTTTCCCCCGGGGGATTAAATCCAAAACGGCGGACGTGCGATATAGAGCACAAGACATCTTCATGCAAAGGAAGTATACTATCAAAAGGAACAAATGTTCTTGGATGAACTACCCCAAGGAGGGATGAGAAGCACATGACTCGTACGGAAGTAAAGGTCGGGATTGAACCCTGGAGCGATACCGATCTGGATCTGCTCCATCACATGAATATCCCCGAGATGCTTGACCACCTGGGGGGAACGGAGAGGGAAGAGCAGCTCCTGAGCCGCCACAAGCGTTATCTTGGACTTGAGGAGAAAGGAATCGGCCGGATGTTCCGCATCGTCCTGCTGCCGGAGCGGGAAGCCGTCGGGAACATCGGTTACTGGGAACGGGTCTGGAACGAGGAGACCGTCTGGGAGATGGGCTGGGGCATCCTCCCTCCCTATCAGGGCAGAGGCATTGCCACCGCGGCAGGTGCCGCAGCGATCGCCATCGCCGTAGAGCACCCCAAGGTGCAGGTTCTTCACGCATTCCCCTCCGTCGATAATCCGGCATCGAACGCCATCTGCCGGAAGCTCGGCTTCTCCCTGGCCGGTGAATGCTCCTTCGAGTACCCGCCCGGCACCTTTATGCGCTGCAGCGACTGGCGTCTGGACCTTCGCAGGGAATCCTAGTCACACCGCACCATTCCGCCGCGCCCTGTCTTGTCCTGTCCTTGTGCCGGCGGACAACGGCCAAAAACCTGCAGGTATGCTGTTAATGCAGCATGCCTGCAGGTCCTGTTCAAATATAAGAATTTATTTGTAATACATGTGCATCGCCTGTCCTCCCGCTTCTGCTTAAGGCGTACCCGCTTCAGGACGCACGCGGCTGCCGCCGCCGCCCATTCTGCCCGGGCCGCCGGTTCTTGCCGTCGTCACTCCGGACTCATTGAGCCATGTCGTCGGATTGGCAATAGTGAATTCCACCGTCTTGGCTCCGCCGGTATAGATCGCATACGTCCCGTCCTTCCGAAGGTCCGGCGAGCCCAGGACAATCGCCTGGAAGCTCTTCTCCGATGTGAAGCTGGCAACGACCTTGCCATCCTTATCCTTCAGTTCGACTACCGTGCCGGCCGGCTGGGCCTGCGAGTACGTCATGAGGGTGGAATAAGCAGTGGACTGATCGGATGGAGCCTGTGCCATGCCGGAGCTTCCCGCCGCTGCCAGCAGGCCGCCGGTATAGTCGAAGGAGCCGTCATAATCCAGTGCGCCGTTGCCGTTCGCCGACGGGCCGCTGACATAGACCGTACCGCCCGACATCTGGATCGAACCGTTGGCATCCAGTCCGTCACCTGCAGAGTCCACCCGTACAGTGCCGCCCGCAATAGTGAGCAGATTGCCCGAGCCCGTGGAGCTGAAGCTGTTCTGTCCCGGACGGTTCGTCGCCGAGCCGTCCGCCCCGCCGGCCACATTGATGCCGTCATCGCTTGCCGTCACCTGCGTTTCCCCTCCGGAGATGGTCACCGCCGAGCCCTCGATCCCTTCATAGCTCTTCGTGATGACCGTCTTCCCGCCGCTGATTACCGTGCTCGCATCCGCATGAATGCCGTCGTCTCCGGACGTGATCGAGAGCTCGCCTCCCGCTATCGTGACGCTGTTATTGCTGTGTACGGCGTCATCCGCCGAATCGATCCGGATCGTCCCGCCGGCAATGGAGATCAGGCTGCCGGCTTTGATCGCTTTGCCGCTTTCCGTTTCTTCGGCTGCCGCAGTTGTCCCGGCCGATGTCGATGCCGCTGCTGCCGGAGCGCTCCGCATGCCGCCCATCTCTTCTTTGGCCTTCGCCGGAGCATTCGCACTGCCCCCGCCGGAGGAGATCGTGAACGTGCCTCCGTTCACCTGGACGGCGGTCTCCGCTTGAATGCCATCCTTGCCCGCCTGAATCGAGAAGGTACCCGTCTCTATGCTGACGAACCCTTTGGAAGCATCCGTATCGTTGGTTGCTTTGATGCCGTCTCCCGCGGCTTCGATCGTGAGGGTGCCCTCCTTGACGGCCACAAGATCCTTGCCCTGGACTCCGTCGTCAACCGCGGTAACCTTAATCGTGCCCCCGGTGATTTTCAGATCGTCCTTGCTCGTAATCCCGTTGTTATAATTCCCCTGGACGGTCAGGGTCCCGCTGCCGTTGAAGGTCAGATCGTCCTTGCTGAAGATCGCCGCATTCGGTTCACCCGAATCATCGACCGCTGCATACTGCGTCCCGTCGGAGACGGCATTCGCCGTGCCTTCCTGAACGGTAATGACGGTTTTGTCCGCCTGCATGACCTGGATCGCCGAAGAGGTCTTGCTGTGAATCTGGACGCCGTTCAGAACGATCCGGACCTTATCCTCCTTCGAAGCATTCACCACGATCTGCCCCTGCTCCCAGACGCCGCTGAGCACATAGGTGCCTCCCGCGGTGATGGTGACGGTACGGTCCTTCACCTCGGCTCCCGTCCCCTTGATGCTGGCGCCTTCCGCGCTGAGCTCGATATAGTTCGGATTCGCGCTCTTCCAGTCGCTGTACAGGTCATTGTCGCTGTATTCCACCGGCGTCACCGCAGCCGGCGCCGTGGCCGCTGCCGCGGCGGTCGAAGCTGCCGCAGCGCCTGTCTGGGAGGCTGCCGATTCAGTCGATGCGGCCGTTTGAGCCGGTGTCAGGCTCTGACAGGCCGGCAGGGCCACCGCGGCCAAGAGTGCGAGCATAACGATTTGCTTTACATGTTTGTTTTTCATATGAGATCAATCCTCCGTAGGTTTAATAGTCTGTTGTCTCAGGACTCATGGACAACGTAATATTCAAATTCCCGTTGCGGCACCGCAGCGCATCGATCAATTCCTTCTGGCTGGTGCCCGGACGGAGCGTGATGGCATATACCAGTTCGAAAAGGCTGCCCAGCTCGGTTGTTTTGACTTTCTTGAGATCGTGGACCACATTGAACTGGCGGAACACTTCCTCGAACACTTCCTCATATCCGAGGTCTTCAGGCACGGTAATCTTGAGCAGCTTCTGATCGCTGCGCTTCTCGCCGAATTTGATCTTGTGAAGCACGATCATCAGCACACACAGAATGAGGGTGAAGAGGACCGCATAGCCGAACATCCCGACGCCGCAGGCCAGACCCGTTGCCATGGTGAAGAGGACATAAGAGATATCCTTCGGATCGCCGGGCGCGCTCCGGAAGCGGATGATCGAGAAGGCTCCGGCGAGGCTGAAGGCCCGGGCCACGTTGTTGCCGATGAGCAGGATGATGATGGCGATAATCGAAGGAATCAGAATCATCGTCAGCGCAAAATTCTGTGAATGCGCCTGCTTGCTCGTTTTCATATAAGTCAGGGAAATGACGCCCCCAAGCAGGAATGAGACTACAATCGTAAGTATCGCGTGGGTAAATGTAAGTGTGTTATCCGTTGTCGCTGCTGCAAATAATGTGTCAAGCATATGCTCGTTCTCCTCCCGGCTGCTGCCCTGTTCGCATTTTGATATATTCACTGCCATACTTCGAGAAACTCGTCCGGAACATCCGGTGCTCCGACAGCAGTCTGGCAAGCCAGACCGGAACCGTCTTCTCCGCCTTCACTTCCATGAGCCACCGTCCGTCTTCGAGCAGCGGCTCCCCGTGGTCTCCGCTCTCCAGCATCAGATCATGCCGCCTCGACCGGATATTGCAGTCGAAGGTCACCCGCAGATCCCGGCTTTCCTTGCTGAACATCGCGATCCGGTCGTAGGCCAGATACACCTTAGGCTCCAGCGCATACCGCCCCACGAAGTACTCGATCTCGCTGAGCACCTGCTTGTTCATATAGCTTGCAAGCTCAGGCTTAACCCCTGTACGGACAAAATCATAAGCCTCGTCCGTCCGCAGCGCCGTTCTTCTTTTGTTCACGAGTCCGTGCACCTTCTTCTTCAGCTCCAGGTATACCTTGGCCCCTGGTTCAGGAACCCCGTATGCGCGCAGCCTCAGCTTCTCCTTGTACTTGGGCTTCGATATCGAATGCCGGATCAGGGCATGGTCCTTCGTGTCGAAGTAAATATTACTGATAGAGTAAAAGGTATGCTTGCGGTTATATTCATCAAGCTCCATATACTCCAGAAGCCGGTCATGAATCCGGCGAAAGCCCGTTTCATCAAGCAGATACTTGTTCTCGTAGCGGTTGAACACCTCAATAGCCATTCTCGCTGCCCCCTTCTGTCATCTTGTCTTTGTGTTCTTCTGTATCGGATGGCTTTATCTTAGGGCGCGAACCTTTAACGAACCTTAAACGGAGATTTCAGGTTTCTTTAAGGTTCGGGGTGCTATACTGTTCCTACTACTACTGCTGCTTAAGTTCCGGCGGCACGAGAAAGGAAGAACACCATGAGAATCCTGATCGTGGAAGATGAAGCCCATCTGGCGGAAGCCCTCGCGCAGATCCTGCGGAAGCATCATTATTCCGTGGATGTGGTCCATGACGGCACCTCCGGCCTGGATTACGCCCAGAGCGGGATCTATGATCTGCTGCTGCTCGATATCATGCTTCCCGGCATGAGCGGCCTGACGATCCTGCAGACGATCCGCAGGGAAGGCATGGCCACACCGGTGATCCTGCTAACCGCCAGGGGAGAGACGGCGGACAAGGTCTCCGGGCTCGATTATGGGGCGGATGATTATATTGCAAAGCCGTTCGTGACGGAGGAACTGCTGGCCCGCATCCGGGCGGCGCTCCGGCGCAAAGGGGAAGTGGTCGCGGACCACGCCCTGCGTTACGGCGATATTGAGCTCAATACGTCTACATTGAAGCTCACCTGCGGGGGCAAGGAAATCAAGCTGATCCTGAAGGAGAGCGAGCTGCTGCAGCTCCTGATGACAAGGAAACAGGCGGTGACGCCCAAAGAACTGATCATTGAGAAGCTGTGGGGCTTTGATTCCGAAGCGGAGCATAACAATGTGGAGGTTTACATTTCTTTTTTGAGGAAAAAGCTCGTTCATCTGCAGTCGAACGTGGGGATCAGCACGATCCGCGGCGTAGGCTATGTACTGGAGGTGAAGGGGGATGTTTCGTAAGCTCCGCAATAAGTTTCTGCTGCTGAATATGGTCACGATCTCCGTGATGCTGCTGATCGCATTCGCCTGTATTTATGCCATCATGTATCAAAATACAAGCCGCGGGACCGACCAGGAGCTGCGCCGGGAAGTGGAGCTGGCACGCAAGGCCGCCGGGAACGAAGGTCCGAAGTCCGGTCCCGGCGGCCCCCGTTCGTTCGAAATGGGGGACAATAACGGGGGCAAGCCCGCTTTCGGGCGCTCCAACTCCTTCTCGCTCGTTACGGATGCCGAGGGTACGGTTCAATCCGTGATTTCCCGCCTCGAGCTGACGGACGAATTATCAGGAGGGCTCGCCGCGGCGGCTCTGGCCGATGGCAAGCCGCAGGGCAAGTTCACCCTGAACGATGCCCGCTGGGCCTATGCCCTTCAGCCGATGCCGGGAGGAGGCTATACGATTTCGTATCTCGACATCACCTCCCAGATGGCCTTCCTGACGAATCTGGTGTATGCCTTCCTGCTTGTTGCCGCAATCATGCTGGTCATCATCTTCTTCATCAGCCGCTACTTCGCCGACCGTTCGATCGAGCCGGTACAGGAGGCGTTCGACAAGCAGAAGCAGTTCATTGCGGACGCTTCGCACGAGCTGAAAACGCCGCTTACCGTCATTAATACCAATGTGGACGTGCTGCTTGCTCATCCGGACGATACGATCCGCAATCAGTCGAGGTGGGTCACCTATATCAAATCGGAATCCGAGCGCATGGCGAAGCTGACGAACGACCTGCTCTATCTGGCTCAGATCGATCAGGCCGGTACGGAGGTGCTGTCGGTGCCCTTCGAGGCCAGCGAAGCGGTCGAGCAGGTGGTGCTTACGATGGAAGCGGTCATCTTCGAGCGCGACATCCGGCTCTCCTACGAGATCGAACCGGGCCTGACCGCCCGCGGCAGCATCGAGCAGTTCAAGCAGGTGGTCATGATCCTGCTCGACAATGCGCTGAAGTATACCCATCCCCGCGGGGCGGTCGGGATCACGCTGAAGAAGCGCCACCAGCACATCGTGCTGAAGGTGACCAATACAGGCGACCCTATCCCGCCGGAGCACCTCGGGCGGATCTTCGACCGGTTCTACCGTACCGATCCGTCCCGGGCCCGCAGCCAGGGAGGGTATGGCCTGGGACTCGCGATTGCCAAGACCATCGTGGATAAGCACAAGGGCAGCATCTACGCCAAGAACGGGAAGGAGCAGGAAGTGGCGTTCTACGTCGAGCTGCCGCTGTCCTCGTGAGCTTGCAGCCCTACAGCTTTATAAGAAAAACCCAAAAACCCACATCTGCCGGCAGATGTGGGTTTGAGCTGTTGCATGTGCATCACGTGAGACAGGAGGGCGGTTACGCTTCGGCTACATCCGCCCTTAAATCACCAGCGACCTCCATCATGATGGGGATCACCGCTTTGTTCGTGCCGGAGACATAGATATCCCCCTGGAAATGACGGAACGGAATCTGGGCCTCACCGAAGCTCCACATGAAGAATTCCCCTTCAATGGACATCGTGGTTTGACCCTTCACCGTGAATACCGTGGTATACGTAAAATCCGGCTTCGAAGCGAAGTACGCCTTGCACTCCTCCAGGGAGATCTCGGGCGCCTCCGACTCCCCATTCTCCTGAAACGCTCTTGTAATCCGGTAAAGCTGACTCATGATAACCTCCGTTCTGGTTGCTCCTGACTTGGCTGCTTACCCGAAGTACCGTTCCATCACCACATACGTTTTGCCGCTTTTCGTGAAGGTGTCCTCTGTTGGGGAAAGTCCGAATTTTTCATAGAAACCAGCCTTCTCGACCCTGGCATTGCAGTAAATCCGCTTCACGCCTGCACGCTCCGCTTCGCCGAGCACATGGGTCAGGAGCCTGCTCCCATAGCCCATCTTCTGACGAGAAGCGGATGTCGCAAACTTCCGGAACTGCGCTTCTCCTCCGCGGACAAAGAGCGACACCACCGAGAGGAGCTCCGCTCCTTCAAACAGACCATAGTGAGCTCCTTCGTCGTCATCCGCGAGCTTCACATAGTCGTAGTCCTTGTCAGGCCACATGACCTCATGGCGCAGCTGCCATGCCTGTTCTTTCCTTATGGGTTGTATGTTCACCAATTCATCAGCTCCGTCTGCGAGACTGTCCTCCGGGGTAATCGGTGTACTCATTATACCATGTTTTGGAGCCCTTGAGCCCTCACACCGCTTCGGAGGTTTCTTTGGCCCTGGACACGCCGCCGAATTTGAAGACAAGGACACCGCCGATTAACAGAAGGGCGCCGAGCCCTTTTTGCATGGTAAACGGCACTTGCTCCAGACCGAACCAGCCGAGCGAATCCCACCATAAAGCGCAGATGAGCTGAGAGGCCATGGCGATCGCGGTGGCCAAGGTCGCTCCGAGCCGTCTAACCCCCTGCACCAGACAGGTAACGACCCCTACGCCAAGGATGCCGCTGAACCAGAACCAGGTTTGCATGGGCTGTACGGTGAAGAGCTCCGTCCCCTCGAACACGAGGCCCATAACTAGTGATGCGGCAAAGCCCATTCCGAGCACCAGAGCCGTGGTTGACCAGCCGCCTGACGCCTGGTTCACTTTATTGTTGAACATATTCTGCACCCCGACCAGCGCTCCCGCCGCGAGTGCAAGAATGATGCCTATGAGCATGACTTACTCCCCCTAGGGTTCATATATATTATAGCCGGCGACCGCTTTCAACCCGGCTCTGTCCTTGACGATCAGCGTCCCCCGGTTGCGTTCGAGAAGCCCCTCGGCACAGAACCGCTGAATCACCCGGTGAAGATGCCGGTAGCTGGTGCCGATGAAGCCCGCCATATCCTTCAAGCTTTCGGCGCTGAGCTCCCCGGGATAAGGCCCTTCCGCGCCGCCGTTCTCATAAGAGACGGACAGCAGGTAGCTGGCCAGCCGGACCTCCACCGGATGCATCAGGTTAAAGCTCATCGTGACGGATTTCATATAGAATTTGTTCGTAATGATTTCAAGCAAAAATTGCAGCAGCCGAACTTCCTTCCCGTACTTCTGCAGCCAGTGGTGGCGGACACCGATCATCTCCACCGGAGTCACGGCCGTTACCGTGTTCATGTTCACTCCGCCGCGGATATATTCAATATCCCCAATGACCTCCAGCGGCGTTTTGAAGGAAATGATAAGCGTGTTCCCTTCAGGGGTAGTGGTGTGGACCTTGATTTTGCCGTGAACGAGCACGAATAAATGATCAGCCTTCTCCCCTTGGGAACAAATCGGCTCTCCGGGCTCGAATCGGTAGAGGGCCAGATGCTCATGGAGCGGTTCCGGAAAGACCCCTCCAGCCTGAATTCCGCCAGGTAGCCTTGCAGCTTGTCTCTCTCTTGCAGTTCTCTCATCCCCGGTTCTCCTCCTATGCCAGCAGGACTACGCCCAGAATCATCATGCCGATGCCGGCGAGATGGGAGAGCCTGATCTCAGGCTTGTCCGGTCCGAACCAGCCTTTGCGCTCCATGAGTAGCGTTATACTAATTTGGGCGATCAGCACGCCGGAGACCGTCAAGGTAGCGCCGACTCTGTTCATCGATGTGATATTGCTAAAAATCACGAGTGCCGCGAACGCGCCTCCGAACAAATACACCGGCTTCACCTTTCTGAAGTTCTTCCACGAACGGTCCTTGACCATCAGGAGAATCATCACCGCGACTACAAAACCGGTACCCTGTGTCAGCGCAGCCGCCTGCCACGTGCCGAGCGCTTCACCGATCCTTGCATTGGCCACTCCCTGCAGGGTGATGAATGCCCCGGCCAGACACGCAAATATAATGCCTTTCATGATCTTCCTCCTCTTCCCTACGCAAATCCATACCTTTATTAAACGTTGCTTTTCGGCCGCAGGGATAGGACATATGTCCTTATGCAAAAAAAGCCGCCCGCACGGATGATTGCAGCGGCCTTTGAATGATGTCCTCTACGCCTGTTACAAGCCGCTCCCTTCCCGCAATCTAGCGGCGACGTTCTGACCTTCTCCACTCCACTCTAGTACCGTACCGTCCGCATATAGTATATCCACGTATGGACTTCCATGGTAATGGATTTTGTTGTTCATTAATCACAATCCATAAGACCATATAAGCCTGCAAAAATGGCGGCTAGGATGGAATCCCCAAGGCCTGAAAAATTAAAAACCTTTCGGGCTTTTGACGATATTGAATATATATCTACTGGTCTGCTGTTCATCCTACGAAAGAAAAGAGGAACCGCTATTGGAACTGGAACGGATTTATAACGAACGAAATCGAACCCTGATTGTCACTGCCTGGGTATTGCTTGGAGTTGGAGCCTTGGGAACCATCGGGACGGGCTTTTTCCTGCAGGAGCTGTGGAAGATTATATCGCTGGGCATGCTCCCGATTGCCGTACTTACTTATCTGTACAAAAAGAACATCTTCGCAGTCAATCTGAAGTACCTCATCCTGCTCTCCCTCGCTGTCTATCTGTGTTCGATTGTGTGGACGACCAAGAGCATCTATGCCCTCCTGCTCGTGTTCATACCGCTGGTGCTCACCATGAACTACCCGGACTCCAAGCCGGTCCTGTTCATCGGGGCGGTGATTATCGGATACGTTGCGGTGCTGAGTTTTGGTTACCCGGATCAGGTATTCGTCGGACTGCCGGCCGAGAGGGTCAGCGGAGCCCGGGTGAATGTCATTCAAGTGTTTTTCCTCGTGACCCTGGCGCTTTATATGTTATCCAAAAACAATATCCGCACGCTGGTCCAGACAAGCGCTATGCTGAAGGAAAATCAGGAGCAGAAGGAGCAAAATGAAAAGCTTCTCGGAGAACTGAGAAGCTCCATCGAATATTTGACCGATTTCAGCAGCCAGCTGCGCCAGAATATCGAAGTAACAGGCAGAACAGCCCGGGATATTGCGGTCACCTTCCACGAGATCTCCAAAGGAGCCGAGCTGCAGGCCACCAGTATTTCCGAGATCAGCGATTCGATGAACCGGATCGATTCGTATGTAGGCGATGTGCTGAGAGTCAATACTTATGTGACAGAGCTAGCCGGCACAGCCCGACAGGAAACGGAGAAGGGGAACGGGAACGTGAAGACTCTGTTCACGAATATCCAGACGGTAGAAGAAACGGCCGCCTCAACTTCCCAGGTGATGGAGCAGCTGAATTCGAAAATGGGCGAAATTGACACCATTCTGTCGGCCATTCAGGAAATTGCCAGCCAGACCAATCTGCTGTCCCTGAATGCCAGCATTGAAGCGGCACGCGCAGGAGAGGCGGGCAAAGGCTTTTCGGTGGTCGCAGCGGAAATCCGCAAATTAGCGGAGCACTCCGAGCGCAGTGCCAAGGATATTTCCGGGATCATGGGTCAACTAAGAGCTCAGTCGAATAACGTCTCGGCCCAAATCCAGCTGAGCAATCAGTCCGTGGAGAAGTGTGTACTGGCCATGGGAGAGGTGGAAGAAAGCTTCCGCACGATTCATCGCCATATCCAAGGCGTCTCGGAAACCACCGAATCGGTGAAGGCCAAATCGGAAAGCCTGGATTCTACGCTGAAGGAAGTGTCCGCCCAGACAGAGACAGTGGCGGCCGTAACGGAGGAGAGCTCCGCCGGGGTGGAACAAACCCTGGAATCCAATATGGAGCAGACCCGGCGGATCGAGGGCATTGTCGAAGAATTCGATAAGCTCGATCAGATGATCGCGAATCTCAGCCTGCTGGCTCAAAATCAGAAGTAGTAATATCACGGAATTTGAATCGACGTGCAAACGGGATACCCTTGGATCGGAATCCAAGCTAAGACCGGTGACTGCTGAAGCAGACACCGGTCTTTGTTACGGTTTGCATCGGATTCTCTCCCAAACATTAAATGACTGTAACTTTTGACAAATCGGCTTCCATGCCTTTCAGCAGAGCAAAGGTCAGTTTATCCATCATTGCGCCGTCAAAGCCAATGGTTTGGATCGCGCGATAATACTTCTTAGAGAAGATAGACGCCGACTGAAAGGACACATTCTTGAGTGTTGCACCCTTGAACGAAACTTCGTTTAATGCCGCTTTGTCAAACTTAACGCCGATAAACGTCTGTCCGTCCAAACGTTGCCCGCTCAGGTCGGAGTACGAGAAGTCAACCCCATCGAATACACAACCTTCAAAGATCGTTTTTCTAAGATCGGTCATCGTTAGCGTGACGTCGGTCAGTCTCACTCCTGTGAATTGGGCTCCATCCAGGCCCGACTTGCTGAAATTGGTGCGTACAAGGATCGTCTTATGGAAGCTAGCATTGGCCAGATCGAGCGTGGACAGGCTGCAGTCCGTCAGATTCGCACCGTCAAAATTGGCTTCGCGTACGTCGCTGCTCTTAAACGAACTGCCGGTCAAATCTGCGCCCGAAAAGTCGGAACCGTGCAGCACGCTGCCTGTAAACTGGCCTTTATGGGCCGTCACGCCTGCAAAGTCGCTTTGGGCCAGGTTGCTTCCGCTAAAGTTTGTTACTGCTTGCCGTTCCAGCGAGCGGGAGAGGTTGGCGACCTCCAGGATCGTTTGTTCGATGTCGCCGATACTTTCAACGGTCATCCTAAACGCCGTTTCATCGTCTTTCCCTTCCGCTCTGAGTTCACGGTATCGCTCCTGCAGATCGGAGAGCAGGTCGGCCTTTAATTCGGTGACGCTTTTTACCCCATCGTATGGGGTAAAAACGCTGTTCAGATAATCCGTCAATTTCGGATTCATCATCTCAAATCTCCTTATAATAAATTTTCCAACACGCGTTTGGCATACTCCCAATTGCCTTTGTTGCGGGCGTATGTAGCCTTGCCCTTTTCGGTAATCCTAAAATACTTGCGACGTCCGCCCTGTGATTCATCGCCCCAGTACCACTCGATATCGCCGTCCGCTTCCAGACGCCGGAAGCTGGAGTACATCGTGGCTTCCTTTAGTTCATAATCGCCGCCCGAACGCTCGGCAATCAGCTTGACAATCTCGTAACCGTAACGATCGGCTTCGGACAACAGCCGTAAAATCATCGTATCCGTATGTCCGCGTAACAGGTCGGATGTGATTTTGTTCTCGCTCATTCAATCACCTCCATATCTGCATGATAAGACATGATACTATGTCTGTCAAGGTAGTGTTTTAATTTAAATACTTTATCTGAAATAATTCACCCCTGACAAAATAAAAAACCGCGCAGAGCGCGGTTTCCGTACACCATACACCATTTAATCAAAATCGTACCTCTGCTCCTGCCAGAGATCACCATACGTGATGTAAAGTAACCATTACTAACTGTATGCCACGGCGCATCACCATATATCTGTACTCAAAATCAACTTTGTAAAGTAAAGTGATATTTACTAAAAGGTAGGAGCAGGTGGTTCGTCTATTTTCATACGGAGTAAACTATAAGGCTTCTGCCGCAGGTCCTTTCCATAATGAAATCTTGCCTGCCGATGTAATTGGTTCACGATGAAATATAAGTATTGATCTGGACCAATCGAAAAAGTATCCGGCCATAAAATTCTCGGATCATGTGCGATGGTTTCTATTAATCCATTCGGCAATATCTTTCGAATACTATTGTTTTCATAATCTCCAGCATAAACGTTTCCTTTTGCATCGGTGATCATTCCATCTGAAGCACCTTTTTCCCCCACATACTTCACGTGATACGGTAAATTCATATCCGGTATCGTTCGGTCTCTAAGGGCTTCCGTTGAAATCGAGTACAGATGACGACTGGTGAGAGGACAAAAATACAACATCTTGCCGTCCGGGGAAATCGCTATACCATCGGATGCCAATCTAAAGGGTGAAGTAGATCCGTCTTTGTTTCGATTCATCAGGATTTTACCTTCAACTTTCGGTAAGAGAAAGAGATCGGGCGAAGTTGAATTTGCCCCGTTTAACCGTCTCCAGGAATAACCCGTTTCTAAATCAACGACAATAATGGCTCCTGGTCCTCGGGAAGACGAATCCGTTATATAAGCATAACCTGCTTTACCAACACGAAAATCAAATCGGACATCATTCAGATAAGTGGTTGGCAGGACAACATCCTCTGTAAATGTAAATACGCTTCTTATGGTATTTGAATTTAAATCTACAGCGACTAACTTCGCCCCCCCTTTAATGGGTTCTGAGAAATCAGGAGCCCCCGTATCCAGTACCCAAAGCGTTCCCTTTCCATCAGCAACGACACTTTGGACACTAATGAAGGACGTTGTGATATTCGATAGGCTTACCACATTAGCGTCTAAATTAGGATAAGGCTGTAATGTACCGCTAACGATTTCAGCCACCGTAAATTTAACGTCGTCTCCCCATTTCGGAAAGCAAATGAAAGTACGCCCGGTTTCAGAAACAGCAACGCCTGTAGGCATGGCTCCGTAAAATAAAAAACCGCCTCAAACTTACCGAAATACTTTTCACTCGGTAACATCACTTGTATTAAATCCTCCTCAATAGGACTACTTTCACCTATTTATATGACTGAATGTGGTTCAAGTGCCCGGATAATAAAATATTTTTATGACAACCCCGCAAGTTCGTGTCTATGACGGACAACGAGTAAACGGCGTTGTGTTTTTGCCTAAGCATCACCGCCCACAAGAGCATGGATAAAAAGAAGTACACTTATATACATAGGAGCCTCCTTCCTTGTACAAGTTATGGACATGGACATGGAACGAAATTTATTGCTGCTAGTCTGGTTTGTGTGTATCACCACCATCTATTTTCTTGTTCCAAGAGCAAAAGCTCATGAATTTGTGCTTTGCTTTCTTGTATGTCAGCTGTTGGATGGATAGTAGAAGTGCTGCTCGTTCAATTTGATTTGGTGGCCTACCCGTTACGTGAGTTCCCCAAAGCTTCGGATTTGAATATCACGTTCAAAGTGTTGTGGACACCTGTTGCGAGCGGTCTGTATTACATCTATAGGCCTCGTGCGAATAAGTTAACAAAGTGTTTTTACTTTGCCGCCTGGATTTCACTGCTCACCTTAATTGACGGGTTGCTAGCCGCAAATACCGACTTGGTGGATTATGTACATTTTCACTGGAGTTTGATGGCGATCGTGTTATCGATTATATTCCTATCCGTCCGCGGCCTAGCGGGTTGGTTCTTTAGGGACCGCAAAGTTTTCAGGAAGGAAGCGAATGAGCGATGAGTTTGCTGCTGCAATACGGCATTATCGTTTCAGTGTGGATCCTTTCCTTGTTATTGATTCTTATCATTCCGCGGCAGAAACGCCGATTGGCGATGGTCGCTTTTTTGTTCAAACAGTATATTACGTGTATTTTCGGTCATGCCGTGGTCGAACTCAAACTTCTCGCCTATCCCGTAAGGGAGCTTGCCGACGTTAGCCGGACGAGCTTCACCTACGAGTATATGGCCTATCCGATGACATGTGCGGTGTTTAACTCGTATTATCCGAGCCATCGGAGTGGCTGGATTCAATTCAGCTATTACGTGTTATTCACTACTGTACTGACGATAGTTGAGTTGCTGCTCGTACAATATACAGATCTGATACGATATGTTCGTTGGAACTGGTTCTGGTCGTGGGCTACGATTTTCCTCACATTCCTGATAACTCGAGCGTTCTGCGTGATCTACTTTGGAACCATGACACGAGTGGAAACGGCAAAACAAAAAAACGCAGCCAGTACGACACGTTCCTAAATGTGGGGCTATGCCCCCTAGGAAGCAAAAGCAAGAGGGAGGCCCTTAAGGGCCTCCCTCTTGCTTGTCATGATTCGCTGCGCGGGTCCAGCTCAATTCTCCGGATAATCTCAACAGCATCTAGGTTGATCCAAGTCTTCTCTTTGCCGTCTTCAGATACGAATGAAACTTACACCTGCCGTATCCTCTGTTATGATATCGTATTCAACAAATCGAGCCTGCAGCTGCGCTTTACCTTTATCCATTTCGTAAAGCACCTCAATCAAATCACCCGGTTGCAGCGGATCTCGTGTTCCTCCCCTTCTAATGAGCTTATTGCTGCTCTAGAGGGGATTCCCATGCATGATACAAAGCAGCGGTTTTAATCAAAATCGTACCTCTGCTCCTGCCAGGGATCGCCATACGTGATGCAAAGTAACCATTATTAACTGTATGCCGCGGCGCTTCACCATATCTCTGTATTCAACTAACATTCCCCGATAGTTCAGTCAACTCGTTCTACATCCATTTTCCCAATTGCTTCAGAAAGGGCATTTAAAAGAGCTCTTGCTTCGCGTATATTCATTGATACTTCTGCATCTCCGGCCTTACATTCAGATACACTAAGGAGAAGATTACTCCCCAGAGTACTTACAATTACCATGCCTTCGTTTTCTTGATTCACGTTCAACCTTAAATTGATGATTGGCAGTCTTTCGTTGGTATGCAAACAATGACCTCTTCTCGATATTTGTTTTGAGGAAAGGCAATCAACTAACGTTCCCATATAGCTTAATCGTGACTACTGAATACAAATCACATCACCATTCAAATTCAACATTTCCCATAGTTCTATCTCATCTTGATCTGAGCATCCAACTACGATGTCATAATGGTCCTTATCTTTCCTGATCTCCGTTATACAGCCGTTTACTTGTAGGGAATTATTCAGGGGCACATGAACATACATTCCCTTACTTAATTGTCCCTCCAGCAGAATTCCTTTGATGATAAAAGCTTGTTCTGTCCTCAACGTTTGCGCTACTTGAAACTGTGACATATTCCACCTCAATCTACATCATAGAAACTGAGCGTGAAACTGCCCAGTGCCGCCAGCTTCGTCCAGGATTGCTTGATGGAACTAACGTTCCCAGTTAACATTCCTGTAGGTCTTAAGAGATCCGATTTGCAGAAAAATGGACGCCTCGCTAGGATGAGTATGTACTGGGTTGCAGCCCTCAGAACTCACCTTAGGAGGCGTTATCATGAAGTCTAATCTAATAAAGTCTCAAAATCAACGTGTAGAACGAATCTCTACTCCACTCTGGTTATAGGCATTGACATTGCCAAGGAAAAACACGCTGCACAAGCCATTAATTTTCGAGGAATTGTCCTCACCAAGGGCCCCATTTTATTTTCGAATGACCTTGCTGGTTTCGAGCATTTAGAACAGAGCATTCGGAAATTACAGAAGATGCACGGCATGAATGACGTCGTTGTGGGTATGGAGAGCACCGGCCATTATTGGTTCAATATCGCCAACTGGTTGGTGGGTCAAGGAATTGATGTGGCCCTTGTCAATCCAATGACAACCAAACGCAATAAGGAAAACAGAGATAACTCTCCTTCCAAGAGTGACCCAAAGGACGCCTTGGTCATTGCCGATGCAGTGAGCCGCGGGTTTTACACGCCCTTTGCTCCAAAGGATGAAGCATTCCGCCGTATACGGGTTATGGTTACAAACAGAGAGCACTGGGTTGTTAAATCTGGACGTATTAAAAACAGAATCCACCGCTGGCTCGATATCCGTTTTCCCGAATACAGACAAGCATTTGATGACATTTTTAGTGATCGCTCATTGGCCACCTTGCGCCGGTTTCCAGCCCCTTCTGACATATTGCAGCTAACCTCGGAGCAAATAGTGCAAATCTGGAGTGAGTACATGACCAGACCTGGCGGTGAGCGCGGTAAGAACAAGGCGTTAGAGCTTCAATCACTCGCCAGACATAGCGTGGGAGACACGAGTGCCCTTGAAGAAGACAAATGGGAATTGAGGGACCTCATTGAGGAATATGAGAGAATATGAGAGAATACGCCGAATCATTGATGAAGCAGACCAGATGATTGAAAAGGCGCTGCCTGAAATACCTTGTTCGGATCTCATTCGATCTGTAGGTGCCTCCGTTCCTGCAACGGCTGCCATATTAGCATTTGGCGGGGACTTACGTAAGCTGTCTCACGGGAAGCAGTTATTACGAAAAGCAGGATTGAACTTAGCAGAACGAAGTTCTGGCAAGTATAAGGGACAAATTAAGCTCACCAAACGAGGCAACTCATTATTACGTAAGCATTTATACTTCACTGTGTTTCACCTGTTATCTTTTAATGGAGCTTTCCAAGCCATGCATGTACACAATACCGAAGTGAAACGAATGATGAAAATGCAGTCCATGATGAAGTTGATTGGGAAACTGGCTCGAATTCTTGTAGCCTTGGCGAGGGAAGGACAGGCATTTTCCCCCGATAAGGCCCAGCCACCATTAGCAGCTTAAAATTAAGACTTGTAACCCAGACACGTAGATTGGCTCATTCGCAGGATTTCACAAAGAAAGCACGGAGTACCGAGATCTTTACGCTTTAGGGCAAAGACCCGTTCCGTTAACGTTGATCGGACTCCACACCTTGGATAGATAGGACGAAGGAATGTGAGGGCATAGACCCGTCGAGATTTGGGAGAGTAAATCCCCAAGGACCTTGTGGAGAGAAGCGTGCAGCAGAATTATTTTATGGAAGATGTTGTAAAATGAATCAACACCTTCTGTTCCCGCATGCACTCAAACGGATTTCCTGGCCCTTACTCTCCACTCATCTGAGTTCCTATGTGAAACTTCCATGTGAAATCCTGCGAATGAGCGAGCATTCGTGTGAAAATCCTTATTCTTTGAGGGAGCTTAACTCTCTTTTAACCCAGTGGTAATAAAGGAGTCAATGATGCAGTGTGAGTAATCTACGGTGGAACTTAACTGAGGAACAAATAACGTACCAATGAAAAACTTATGCTCAGGTAGGGATAACGACAGGAAAATGCGAATTTACAACAATAAGGAAATTCCAAATTAAAAAGCCCAACTTCTCTGCAAAACAAAATAGAGAAAGTGAGCTTTTCAGTTACTTCATTATTTTTATTTGAACTAATATAGAACTGCTAAGTTGATTTTTTAGCTCAGCTATTTATTGAATTCATTAGCTGGAAGAAGTATTCGGGTTTATGAGTCTTATTTAGGTTATACCATGAATGTAATGTATCTGGTGCAAATACATCTAATTTTTTCAGTACTTCCATCGCAAATTCCAGAGGAGCTATTCCTGATGCAGTAACTAAATTCGCATCAGACACCGCAGTTCCCCCCTCATAGAACTTTTCTCCTTTATAGTTAGGACATATCATTTTAGTGTATTCTAAATTATTACTTGTATGCTTTCTAGTATCTAAGTATCCCATATTCGCAAGGGCCTCAGTTGCACCACAAATTGCAGCAACAATAGTGCCAAACTTTAAAGCTTGGCCAATTCTTTCCAAGATAGGTTGATGAATTTCTTCATTCCAAGTAGTCCCTCCTGGTAAAATTAAAAGATCTTTACTCTCAAGAGTACATTCATCAAGGGAAATATCTGGTTTTATGTTCAGTCCTCCCATAGTAGTAATCATTTCTTTATTAGCTCCTACTGTAATTACTTTTAAAGGTACTAATTCTTTTTTGAAGTATCTTCCTGAGTTTAGTTCAGCAATTAAATATCCATATTCCCAGTCCGACATTGTATTAAATACATATAAAAAAACTTTTTTTGTTTGCATCCAATAACACTCCAATCACAAATGATATAGCCAACTATAACATTACTTCCCTGACACCTAGCGTCAGGGAAGTAATCAAATTTGATGAAATTTAATTAATTCCGACAAAACTTCAATCATTCTTTTCTTAAGGCTGATTGGCTCAATAACTCGAATAGATTTACCGTACGTTAAAAGTAAATAAGGTACATATGTATGTAAAGTATCTTTCTCAAGAAGAAATACTGCTTGATTTGAAGTCCACTCTTGTAAATAATGTCCTAAAAACCAATGTTGGCAAATATCAGCTAATACACTTTTATCCCCATTAATAACCAAAGAAATAATCCCTTCCTTATCTTCTATAGTTGGAAGAAGATTTTTCATAAAAAAGACACGTGCTGAAAAATTTTCTGGCCGGTTAAACTTATTTTCGGTTAGCATTAGACTTTCAATTCGATCTACTCTAAAACTACGGATATCATTCCTAAGATGACAAAATCCAATCACATACCACTTATTATTCCAATAGATAATTCTGTACGGATCGACCAATCTATAATTTAATTGCTTTTCGCCACTTTTATGGTGAAGAATTTTCACTGAGTACCCGTCAGCTACGGCCTGCTCCAACTCCTTCAAAAAAGGTTCCCTAGAGAATGAACTTAATCGACTTATTACTTCAAGACTAGTTAAATGTTGGTTTATCTTTGTTTCCTGCTCTTGATTTGAGTATTTACTTAGTTTTGAAATGGCCCTATTTAGTGCTTCACCTCCATAATATCCGGCTTCTTCTGCAAAAACAGCAGCGTGAAATAGTGAAATTTGCTCCTCAATATCAAAAAAAAGAGGAGCCTCAATAAAATTGTTCAATAAAGTGTATCCACCGTTATGTCCTGGTTCTGAAATTATAGGTACGCCACTTGTTGAAATTGTATCAATATAACGATACACAGTCCTTATATTCATCTCTAACTTTTCTGAAATTTGTTTTGCAGTAATTTTTTCACCTGAACGAAGCATCCAAAGAATTGCTAACATATTGTCAATTTTAGGCATATAATTCCACCTCTATATGAAATTTATTTTCTCTTATACATTTCCGATTTTTGGTATAACTCATCAACTGTTCCTTTCCGATAGCTTTCTATACAATGAGGCCCTAGACACATTTGTGAATATGTCTGGTTGCTGTTCCTTCCCCTGTGATTAGATAGCTCGATTACGTCTCCTAATCATACAACTAATTGGAAGTATCCTGCCCATTACTTCAATGAAGAAGGGAGCAGCTGCCGCGCGGCGAACTGCTCCCTAGCTGTTGTGGTATCGGTCTCCCGTTAGCAACTAAGCCGCGAAACCCGTTGTTGATGGAACCAACAGAACGAGAAAAGACCCCACCATCGGTGGGGCCTCTTCTCCCTCTCCCCCGGCATGTACTGAGGATGACCGAGCAAAGGAAGATTACATTAAATCGGAATTGCTCTCAATAGAACACAGGAAGCCGAAAGCTTCATGGACCCGAGAAGAAATCATAGAGCAACTGAAACAAATAAACGAGGTCTGGTATCAAATCGAGGATGATGTGGCTAAAAAGAATTTTATTCAAGAAGTCTTTTCGAGCATAACCATAGATACGGACGTAATCGTGGCGATCGGCAGCCCTGGCAGAAAGGTACCCATCTCTATTACTGGATGTGAGTTTAATGAATGAGGGGACATATCGTCCCCTCTTCTTCGTTAATCAAAATCGTACCTCTGCTCCTGCCAGGGATCGCCGTACATGTGATACCCGTTGACTTCCCAGAAGCCCGGTTTGTCTTTCTCCATAAACTCAATACCGCGAAGCCACTTGGCGCTCTTCCAAAAGTACAGATGAGGCACGACGGCACGGACCGGATATCCGTGCTCGGGCGTCAGCCGCTCCCCGTTATGGCGCAGGGCCAGGAACGAGGTGTCCCGCACGAAATCCTCAAGCGGCAGGTTCGTGGTCCAGCCTTCCTCCGCGTGCAGCATGACATACTTCGCCTCGGGCTTCAGCTTCACCCGCTCCATCACCGCCGAAACCGGCACGCCTTCCCAGACATTATCCAGCTTCGACCAGGTCGTCACGCAGTGAATGTCATTGCGGAACTCCCGCTGAGGCAGGGCCAGGAATTCGTGGTATCCGAAAGTCACTTCCTCTTCAACGAGGCCGAAGACCCGCAGATTCCACCGCCCCATATCGTTATAGTAGGGGACATTCCCATAGTGCAGCACCGGAAAGCCCTCTGTTACCGTTTGGCCCGGCGGTACGCGATCGGCGGCCTCTACGCCCTTTTCTTCATTGCTCATGCTTTCTTCCCTCCCCTGGTAAAGGTCTCCTCTTCTCAGTATACCCCAAAAAGGGGCGGCTGCCCCCGGTCTGCCTCTCTCATGCCCCTGCTGCGGCCGGCAGCACTACCTCAATCGAAGTGCCGACGCCCATCTCGCTGGTGATGCGGATGCTGCCGCCGTGATGCTCGACGATTTTGTGGCTGACCATCAGCCCGAGCCCCGTCCCCGCTTCTTTCGTGGAATAGAACGGCTCTCCGAGGACCCGCAGCTGCTCTTCCGCGATCCCGCCGCCCTGATCGATAATGCGGACTAAAGACAGAGGAGCCGCATCCGTCTCTCCGGTCTCCTCCACTCCCACACGGATCACTCCGCCCCGGGGCATCGCCTCCATGGCATTCTTCAGGAGGTTGATGAACACCTGTTTGATCTGATTGGAATTGCCCCGGATCCAGGGTCCCGAACCGGCAGGGCGCTGTAGGTCAATCTCGATATTCTGCAGCGATGCCTGCGTTCCGAGCAGCAGGACCACCTCCTGCACGAGCGTCCCCAGATCGCAGTCCTTCATCCGCAGCGCCTGCGGCTTCGCCAGCATGAGCAGCTCGCTGATGATGCTCTCGATCCGCTCCAGCTCCTCCGCCATAATTCTCAGGTACAGATCGGCGCTGCCGCAGCCGCGGCCCATCAGCTGGACGAAGCCCTTGAGGGCGGTGAGCGGGTTGCGGATCTCGTGGGCCACCCCCGCCGCCAGCTGCCCGGCAATGGACAGCTTCTCGGACTTGAGCAGCAGCTCGTCTTTGCGCTTCTGCTCGGTAATGTCCTTGGCGAGAATATAGCAGCCCACCTGTTTGCGGCTCACGAAGATCGGCGCCGGGGTCACCAGCAGATGAAGCGTCCGGCCGGTCCGGTGCCGGATCCGGATCTCGCTGGCCTCGAGCGTCTCCGCATTCATGATGCGAGGAAACACGGACTGAACCCGGTCATGCTCGCTCTCGTGGAGCAGATCCTTGAAGTGCATCCCGATCAGCTCCAGGGTTGAGTAGCCGGTGATCCGCTCGGCAGCCGGGTTGGCCGAAGTAATAATACCGCTTACATTTAAGGAGACGATACCGTCCAGGTTATATCGCTTCAGCGACGTGTAACGGTCCACGCTCTCCTCCAGCATCTGCAGCATCAGCTTCTGCCCGGAGACGTCCTGGACGGTGCCCTGCAGTCGGGGCGGGCTGCCCTCTTCCCAGGCTGCGGCTGTCCCTTGGGCCCGGATGTACTTCACCGAGCCGTCGCGGTTCAGAACCCGTCCCTCGAAGTGGAAGGCCGCCCCTTCGAGCGTCTTGCGCAGGCTGCCAATGGCGTGCGAGCGGTCCTCCGGGTGAAGCAGATTCACGAGTCCCCGGAAGCTGGGACGGAAGGAGAACGGCCGATCCAGAATCCGGAGCAGTTCCGGGGACAAAATGACTTCTCCTGCGGCCAGATCCCCTTCCCAGCCACCGATCCGCGCCAGCTCCTGGGTCTGCGCCAGACGGCGTTCACTGGTACGAAGAGCCCGCTGCACCCGCTCGGACTCGGTCATATCCCGTCCGATGTAGACATCCTTATGGAATCCGTCAATGGCAGTAGGCATCCGATTGACAGCCACTTCAAAGGGGATGTAGCGTCCTTTCTTGTGGCGGAGCCGGCAGTTGATGAGAACGGAGTCCCGGAAATTTTCCCTGTGCAGCTTCCTGCAGTCGTCGGGATGCACCAGTTCCGTCACATGAACCCCCGCGATCTCCTCGGGCGTATAACCGAGCAGCCCGTGCAGAGAAGCAGGAGACACATACTCGAGGATACCGTTCACGCCATAGGCGATAATATCTCTGGAGTAGCCGGAGATCAGGTGGTGGAGCTCCGAGGCACAGGCGGACGGTCCAGCCGAAGGAAGAGCCTTCACTTCGCGTGCTTCGAGCAGATAGACGCTTCCGCTCCCCGCCTCGAAGCCTTCCGGCAGCTCCGCAGCCTGGGTCAGCAGGGTCTGCTGCACAGAAAGACAAACTTGGTGTCCAAGGCGGTGCAGGTACCTTTTCTCCATGGTACAAGACGGCGTCAAGCTGTCCGGAGCCCAGGCTCCGGGCTGACGGGCAGCAGCCTCTTCTCCACCGGCCGTCACCTCCGCCTCCCACACCCCCTGAAGGCCGCCTTCGGGATAGCCCAGCAGGGCACAGAAGGCCTTGTTCGCACGAACGAACTTCCCGTCCCCGGTCAGCAGCGCTGCGCCCGAAGACAACTGCGTAAATACCCGTTCGAATAAAGATTGCATCTCCACCCGATCTGCCTCCCCGGTTATCCTCTTCTCATGATGCTTGTCTTCGCCCCAGTTCCTCGCGACTGGCTTCGTCCCGTCTTCCCGAGTGCCTATGGATGCAGCTTCTCGACCAGCCTGTGGACCGCAAGCACCCGGTCCGCCCGAATCGTACAGCCCTGCGGGTCGGACAGCGATTCCAGAAAATGCGAGACAACCCCCGCAAAGCCCCGGCGGTGCAGAATCGTATCCCATGTCCCGAACGACTGGTGCCTGGGAGACGACCCGGCCTCCATCCATACCGCCTGCTCCAGATTGACCACCTCGGCCGAGCGGTATGCGCCGTGCAGCTCAAGCCGTTCCAGGTCACTGCCCGCCTCCCGTACCATGCCGAATTGTCCGACGCGCCCCCGCCCATCCGGCCTGCCGAAGGACAAGGTCCCCGTGCAGTGCAGCAGCTGTCCAGCCGCATTGCACCGTTCCAGGTAAGCGGCGGTTTCCGCTTCCTCACCGTCGAGCCAGAGCAGCAGGTCGAGCATGTGGATGAGGTCGTCGTACAGCGTCTCCTTGGCGCTCAAGCTCTGCAGCTTCGTCCGGTGCTTCACGGCGACCGCCTGATCGAAGCCGCCCGCTTCCTCCAGCCACGCTTTGGCCGCCGTATACAGCGGCGCGAACCGGCGGTTAAACCCTACGCCGAGCAGCAGCCCCCTCTCTTCCGCCAAGGCGGCCATCCGCTCCGAAGCCTGCAGTTCATACGACAGCGGCTTGTCCACATAGACGTGGACCCCGGCCTGCAGACACGCCGTAACGATCTCCTCATGCGTCCCTGTCGGACTGTGTACGAATACCGCCTCCGGCTGAGCGCGCTCCAGCAGCTCGGACACGGACCCGAAGCGGCCCGCGATCCGGTACTGGTCTCCCAGCCGTTCGACCGTAGCCTCCGACCGGGAGGCGATCCCTGCGATCTCGACGGACTCGTCGGTCGAGAGCAGCGGCAGGTATACTTTGCGGGCGATATCCCCTAATCCTATGATTCCGATTCTCGTACGCATCTCAGTTCCCCTTTGCCTGAACGAACCGTTCCTCCAGCTGCACGTCGTCTCTGGGTCCACCTGCCGGTAACCGCTAACGCTTGCAGCCGGGCCGGCCGATATAGATAATAAAATGAGCCTCGCGGCAGGGTCCGATAGTCCCCCGCCCTTACAAAAAATTGACATCCAGGCCGGCTTTATCCTGCTTTCAAGCCACTGACCCGTGTGGTAAAATAGGAATGCTGCCCGGATGCAGCGGGCTGCCGTATAAATGGCCTGTATATCAAGCCTATGATGCTCAAACCCTTTTGATTTCTCGTCCGAATCGACCTGGAGGAAAAAACAAACCATGTCCAAATTAAATATGTATTTTGCGTTGTCCGTGCTGGTCTTCCTGTCCCTGCTCGGATTGTCGTACCGTTTTGAATCGATCTACTTCCTGTACGCGGCCAGCGCCATGCCGCTCGTTATTACGATGCTGCTTCCGGAGAGAAAAGCGTACCAATACATCAAGCCCTCCAAGCGCTTCCGTTTCCGGCTGGAGTCTTTGGGTGAAGAGCCTGTCCTCTCCGTCTCCTTCGAGCCGGAGGATCTGCGCTGGACTCGCGGCAGGCTGTATCTGCCGCTGAAGTCCCTCCGCAAGCTGAACCCAACGGCTGCCGGCAGAGAGCAGGCTGCCCGGGAAGGGAACGGCGAACCTGCCGCCTCCCTCCCCGTACTCGCCTACGATCTGGCGCCCCACCCGTCCAAGAAGGGATGGGTAGGCATCGATCTCGGCCAGCTGGCCGAGAGAACCCGCAGCTTATCCTTTACAACGCATGAAGTCTCGAGGCTTGTCATTCGGGTCAGCGATCTGGATGCGGCGGCAGCGGCCAAAGAAGGGGCCCGTCCCCAGCCGGCTTCGGCGGGCGAGCGCCTGCAGGCCTAGCCCCCTGAACAGCGGATTCGGTTTTACGCGATAGGGCGTGACCGGGTCCGCTGTTTTTCTTTTCCATCCAAACCGCTCAGCCGGCTCTGTTCCTACGCTTCCGGGTAGATGTATTCGGCCAGGGTCCGCACCATAACGCCGGTCCCGCCGACGGGCTCGGTCCCCCGCGGGCTCCACAGCCAGGCGGTACCGCCCGTATCGAGGTGAACCCACGGAGTTTCACCTGCGAAGTAGCCAATAAACAGACCGGCGGTAATGCAGCCCGCCCAGCGGTCCTTCGACGGCGCGTTCTTGATATCGGCCACCGAGCTGCGGAGCATCTCATGGTACTCCGGATAGTTCGGCAGGGGCCACACCTTCTCCCCGGCCCGCTGGGCCGCCGAGAGCACCTCGCCGAGCAGCCCTTCGTTGTTGGCTACAGCCCCTGTGGCCACATCCGCGAAGCTCATGAGCACGGAGCCGGTCAGGGTTGCGACATCGATCAGCCGCGTCGCCCCCAGCTGCTTGGCATACAGTACGCCGTCCGCCAGGACGACCCGGCCTTCGGCATCCGTGTTCAGCACCTCGATCGTCTGGCCGTTCATCACGGTGAGGATGTCGCCCGGCTTGAAGGCCGTGCCCGACGGCATGTTCTCGGCACACGGGATCACGATGACCACATCGTCGCGCGGCGGCTGCGTCCCCAGCACATGGAGCAGGCCGAGCAGAACGGCCGCGCCGCCCATATCGCTGATCATCTCCTCCATGCCCTCCGGCTTTTTCAGCGAGATGCCGCCGGTGTCGAAGGTAATCCCCTTGCCGACCAGACCGAGCACTTCCCCGCCTCCGGCCGTACCGCGCACCCGCACGGCTACCATGCGCGGCGGGTTCGCACTGCCCGCGCCGACACCGGCGAGTCCGCCCATGCCGTGCTCTTCGATTGCGCGCTCATCGAGCACCGTGCATTCGAGCCCGTAACGGGCGGCGAGGCCCTGCGCCACCCCGGCCAGCCGTGTCCGGCACCAGATAGTTGCCGGGCAGGTTGGTCAGGTCGCGCGCGGCGTACACCGCCAGCGCCTTGGCCCTTGCGGCGCGAAGCGCGGGCTCCAGCCCGCCGGGCGCGTCCTGCTCGGCTGTGCCGGCGAGCAGGACGGCCTCCCGCAGGGCGGGCGGCTGCGGCGCCCCGCTGCCGCGGGCATAGCTCGGCATGCGGTACGCGCCGAGCCAGAGCCCTTCCGCCAGCGCCTGCGTGCGCCGGCGGCAGACCGCGCGCCCGGCGCGCGGCAGCGGCACCGCGAGGCGCACGAGGCCCTGCCCGTGCGCGGCGCGGACCGCGTAGACGCCTGCGTCGCGCCAGGCGTCGGTGCCCTCGCTGCGGGCGGCTTCGCCCAGCCCGCAGAGCAGCACGGCCTGATAGCCCGGCATCAGGCCCAGGGTCGGCACGGCCGCCGTCTGACCCAGGCGGCCCGAGAACACGCCGCGCGCGGCAAGCGAGCGGACCTCGCGCTGCAGCGCCGCCGGCAGGCCTTCGGCCGCGGCTGCCAGCGATTCGCCTTCGCCCTGCGCCAGGAAGAGAACCCGGGCTGTGCCCGGCTCCTCCCCTTCTGTGAGATGGGACGCATCCGGGATGATCCGGATGCCCAGCTCAAGCTCCTGTGTAACCAAACGTTTCAGCTCCTGCTGCTGCATGCCCTTCCTCCTCGGCCCATCCGTCTGCTGACGGGCCTTGCTGTATATAGTTTATGGGTTCGTATGCCCCATCCGCGCCGCCTTTATGATGACGCCTAAGCAGGGCTTACTTTGTTATAGAGAAGGGACGCTTCCGTCACCATCTGCTGGATCGGCAGGTGATACGGGCACTGCTGCTCACAGAGCGGCTTCTCCTTACAGGGTTCATGCTCCGCACAGGAGAGAATAGGCCCCTGCTGCTTCTCGTAGAATTCATTGCCCTTCGGGAGCAGACCGAAGGTGCGCCGCACTTGGCTCGAGATCATCACGTCCGGAATCTTCACTTCGACCGGACAGGAGCAGTAGTTGCACCGGCGGCAGTTATGGCTGCCGAGCTCCTTAGCCAGCGCCTCCAGCTCGATTTTCTCCCTCTCACCGATCTCCGCTTCCATCGCTGCCATGTTCTCCTTCACTTCTGCAATGGAGACCATGCCCGAGATCGTCGTATGTACGTCCTGGCTGTACGGATACCGGATCGCCTTCGATACCGGCTGCACGAAGCCGCCGGAGAGCGGTTTCATGGCCGTGCGTCCCATATTCCGCCGAATGAGCTCCGGAATCAATTCGTCCAGGGCGAACGGCTGCACGAGGCTGAGGTGGAACAGCACCTGATCGAACTGGTCCTTGGCAATCCATTTCGTGAGCAGATCCGGACGGTGTCCCGTAAGACCGATGAACCGGACATGCCCCATGCGCTTCATCTCAAGAGCAGCCTGGTAAGCTCCATTCTCCCCCATTGCCGCTTTAAAATCCTGAACTGTGTTGACATAATGAATCTGCAGCAGATCGATGACATCCGTTTTCATACGGGTCAAGCTGCGTTCGATCTCTTCCATTGCCCCGGCATAGTCCCGCCTCGCCGTCTTCGTCGCCAGGAAATATTCAGTTCGGCGGTGCGAGATGCATTCGCCGATAATCTCTTCGCTGTTGCGGTACCCCGCCGCCGTATCGATATAGTTAATGCCGTGGTCCAGCGCATAATTCAGTGTCTCTCTGGCCTGCTCCAGCGGCACGCCGGGCAGATTCATCGCCCCGAAACCGAGGGAGGATACGCGGAATCCCGTGTTCCCGAACATCGTGTAACGCATGTAGACAACGCTCCTTTTCTCTCCGCTTGCATGTGCCCGTGCACTCTTGACCTCATTATAGTCCAATCCATGCCAAAAAAACAGACGCTGCCGAGCCCGGAGGTCCGGGCGGTTCCCGCTTCCCTGCCTTAAGATAAACGGCCTCGCCGCCCTTCAGGACCCTGTGCGCCCGCCGCCCTGAAGCTCGTCAATCCTCCGGCCGCAGGGCAGGACTGCTGCCGGGACATCCGCGGCTCTACCCGCCTACTCCGGCTCCTCCGGCTCCTCCGCCTCCGCTTTCTTCTTCGCCCGGAACCGGCGCACCTTCATGAGATTGCCGCACAGCTTGTCATCGCAGTAGCGCTTGGAGCGGTTGCGTGTATCGTCGTAGTAGATCCACAAGCAGTCCCGGTTCTCGCAGATCCGGATCCGCGTCGGATCGCCTTCGGCCAGCGTACGGGCAAGCGAGGCTGCCGTCTCCGCCATGACGGCCTCCCAGGTGGAGCGCTGCGCTTCCAGCCGCACCCGGTACTGCTCCCCGTTCCACACGAGGCGCCGGAGCACCGGCCCGCCCTCCATCACTTGGTTGAGCTCTTCAATCAGAAGCTCCGGAACCGGCTCCTCCGCCGCCAGGAGCTTCACCATGCTCTGCATCAGGCTCCTCAGCCGCTTGAGCGCCTCGAGCTGCCGGGCGTCCGGCAGCCGCTCCACCGCAAGCCCGTGCGCTTCCTGCCACTTCCGGATCCACTCCGGCTGATCCAGCCGGTCCTCGCTTCTCCCGCTGCCCCGCCAGTCATGCCACTCGCTGTTCAGAAAGTCATCCCACAACATCTGCCTTCATCCCCGTTTATACTTGATGTACACCTCTGTTGTAACGACCAAAAAATAATTACAATCGTTACTTGAATCCCTGTTCCAAATTATGCTAAACTCACTGTGTAACGATCATAATTCAATATGACAAGTTACACAACCGCAACCGCAAGGTCTTCATCATCCATTCTTTTATTTAAGCCAAGGAGGTAACTGAGCCATGAACAAAACCGACCTGCTGCTTCACGGATGGGATCACTGTATCGACCGGGAGGATTGGTACCCTCCTCTCCGCGACGTACTCAAGGATATGACCGAGGAAGAGGCCTCCTGGCGTCCCGAGGGCGCAGCGGCCAATACGATCCGCGAGAACCTGGAACACCTGCTCTTCTACAAGGAACGCCTCCTGAAGCGTCTGACCGGCGAAGAAACCGAATATCCGGACGGGGTGACCAATGACGACACCTTCCGGCCGGAGACATCCGGGGAAGCGTCGTGGGATGCCGTGTTCTCGCGGCTTGAGAAAGTCCATGCCGCCATCCGGCAGGAGATCGCTTCCCTGAGCGACGGCGATTGGGAGAACCGCACTCCGGGCAAGCCGCTGGACCTGTGGGTCAAAGCCCTGACCCTCCATGACGCATACCATACCGGCCAGATTGTGCTCCTCCGCAAGCTCCGCGGCTCCTGGCCGGCCCGCCGCTCCTTCGAATAATGGACGGGAGGCCGGTGTTTCTGCAGAGAACCACAGAAATACCGGCCCGCTTGTCCGCCTCCGCTTTGTGAGCTTCGGGAGCTTCGTCAGCTTCCTCCGCCCGGCTGCCGCTCCAGCTGCCGGAGCCGGTGGACGGCCGCATCGAGCAGAAGACCGTAGCCTTCCCTCAGCTCCACGGAGAGCTCGGGGGTCCGCTGAAGCGCCGCGTCGATCTCCCGAAAATTGTCGATGAGATGCCCTGGCTCCATGCCGTGCCGGCTGAGGATCTCGCTGAGCCAGAGCGCATAGTCCGTAAAGATCGCCTTTTCCTTCATGAGGTAGGCCGTCTCCAAATGACGGAAGTGATGTTCGTTATCCTCCCTGCATTTGACCCTGCCTCTCTCTCCATACCTCTCAAGCAGCTGAGGATCGTTCTCATAGACCGCCGACGTGACCTCATCGATCAGACGCCCGATAACCCCGTTCACTCGGCTACCACTTCGAAGCGCCGGACCACCGGCTTGATCGAGGCGAGCTCCTGATCCGGATATTTCTTCTCGAGCTCATGAATCCGTTTGAAATCATCGCTGGTCACCCATGCGACGTAGCTCTCTTTGTTCTCCCACTGCATATGCACCGTAAGCTCACCGGGTTTCACTTCATTCTGCCAGAGCTGGAATCCGACGAAGCCTGGAGCCTGGTCCACGAGACGGGATCGATTGCGGTACAGCCCGATGACCTCGTCAGCCTTACCCTCCGGCACCTCCACCATGGAATGCACAATATACATCAGCCATCTCTCCTTTTCCTGAACAACCCGCCTGTCCGTGCGTTTCTTCCTATTATTCTATCACAGGTCTTCATGCACTTCATGACAAGAGATAGTCGCGATGGATTGAAACCGCTTTCAAATAAAATTACCCCTATCCTCCCTGTACAGGGCCAAGGAGGGGGTAAGGGATAAAGAAGCACTTAAAGCACCGACAGGCCGTCAAAAAACAGAATCAGAGGGAGGCTGGGAACAGCGGCTTCGCTATCCATCCAGGAACTTGCGCCGCCTTCCAACCGGGCTGGATCGTCCAACGCGATACCCCGGTTTCTAACTGCTGAATAAGAGATTCAGCCGTTCGGACAAGCTCATGCTTTTCTTCGATTCCTCTTTCTCTTTCTTGGAATCCTCGTTCTTTCCCTCTGTTTCCTTCTTCTTGCTTTCTTTTTCCTCGTTCTTTTTGCTCTGCTCTTCCTTCTTCTGCTGCTCTTCCTTCATTTGCTGCTCTTCTTTCTTCTTCTCTTCCTGCTTCTTGAGCTCCTCTTTCTTTTTCTCGAGCTCCTTGCGCGCTTCTTCCTGCTGCTTCTTCAGCGCTTCCGCCGCTTTTTCACGGGCTTCTTCCGCTTTCTTGTCCTGCTCTTCCTGCTTCTTCTTCAATGCTTCGGAACGCGCGGCTTCTTCCTTCCGGCGTTCCTCTTCCTTCCGGCGTTCCTCTTCCTTCTTTGCATCCGTCTTGCTGCTGCCGCTGGTTTCCTTCTCATCTTCCGCTTTGCCGCTCGGTTTGCCGGAGGAAGAGCCCGCACCGTTCTTGGTGCCGCTGCTCTTCTTCTCCTCTTCCTTCTCAGTGGCCTTCGGCTTGCCGTTCGAGGAGCCGGACGAGCCGGAGTTTTCCGGCTTTTTCGCCGAATTGTTCTTCTCGTCGTCCTCTTCCTCTTTGTCCGTCACCGGCTTGGCCGTAGAACCGTTCTTGGAGCCGCTCTTCTTCTCCTTGAGCTTCTTGTCCAGCTCGCCGGCCTTCTCTTCCTCAACCAGCTTTTTCATATCCGACTTGTTCGGCAGACGGGTTGGCTTGATGACCTCAGCCACCTCCGGCTTCTCCTTCGAGATGCTCAATACGGACTTTTGCTTGATCTCGTCCAGGGTCACATCCGCCCCATTGCTCTTGGCATGGAGATAAACCGTGTATTTGCCTGTGGAGACTCCGCTCTCTTCGGCGGCTTTCCTAACTTCCTGCGGTGCCGCGAAGGCGGCCACCTGATAGGCCTGCGCCTGCTCCGGATGGGCGGCCTCCATATGCTTCGTCACCTGCTGCTTGACCTTCTCGGCGATGACGGTATCGTCTACTGCTGCATCGGCATCGACTACGGTAGAAGCAATGACGATCTCCGCCTCGCCTGCGGCAAGCACCTTGGCTTCCGCCTGGTCCAGCAGCTCCTCGGTGACGCTGCTCAGCGGCTTGCCTTCGTACTCTAGCCCTTGGATTAATGCTTTGCCGTCATCGTTAAGCCCGCGGAGCTCGAGCACGTTCTCTTGTTTGTCGATGCCCATCTCCACGCTCGGATTGATATCCATCGATACGTAGGCAACCACACTCGGGCTGCCGAGCTTGCCGCCCCAGGAAGCGAAAAGCACGATACAGAAGACCACTGCGGCAGCCATGGCCGAGCGGGCAGCCACCGACGGTCTGAGCCAGCCCCGGCTTTCCTCGGCGTATACGATCTCTTCCCCGATCTCACAGGAGCGCCCCCGGCGCGGCACCCGGTCGAACTTGCCGTCCCGGCGCATAACGATCAGGTCTTTCCCCGTGATTTCCATCACGATTCCTTTGTTCAATGTGCGTCCCCCCCTTCTTCTTCGTCTTTGATGTGCAGATAATCTCTAAGGTACGGGAACGGTCCGTGATAGACCAGCGCAACGGCAATAATGAACTTGCGGTTGCGTTCCAGCGTTTTGCGCGATACGCTCACCATGTCGAGCAGCTCCTTGATCGGGAGCATCCGCTTCGTCAGCATGAGGCGCATCAGTTCCGTGTCTGCCGACAGCTTCTTCGCAATGCCGAACAGCGCCTGCCGCGAGTCGTCGTGCTTCGGGGAAGCGTCGACGAGATCTGCGAACTGGATGCCGAAATCGGACAGGGCCCGGTTCAGATCCATAATCTCGCCGCGGCGCTCTTCCATGCCCCGCTGCTTCTCGTACTGCTCGATCGCCTGATGCACTTCGACCGGGTTGACGATGTTGTCTTCCTCGTCCTCCACCTCGAAGGCGCTGTACGGCAGCTGCTGGGAGAAGCGCTGTTCCTTGCGGACATAGTCAATGAGCCTGCGGCGCATCACCTGCTCCGCAAATCCGAGGAACGAACGCCCGGCCTGCGGAGAGAATTGATTGATCGCTTCGTTGAACGCGCTGAGCGCGATGCTGAATTCATCGTCCCGGGACGGGTCCACGTAGCGTTTACAGAATCGACTGGTTACCTTCGCAACATACGGCTGATAATCCGTGATGAACTGGTTGCGCAGGCGCAAATCACCCTCTTGAATGCGAATGACGATTTCCTCCGGTGTATCCGCGGGTTCCGGGTGGTGAGACTGGCGTTTTCCTAAGAATTTCTTGAATAAAACGAGCAGCAATCGTTCCACCTCACACTACAGATTTTCGCTGGCCCGATGTCGATTACGGGGGTCAGCGGGCGGGGGCACGGCCAATATTTTAAAGCTGGAATCGGCCGTCCTCCGCCTGGGCCGGTTGCCGCCTTCTCTGCTTGCAGGAAGCGTTCCTCCTGCCCGAAGGCGCGGCCGTGTCGGTATGTCTCAAGCGTCAAGGGAGGTGGGACTCCCTACAGAAACAATGTCCCTTCTTTACACAAACAAAAATGTCCCTTTTCGGCCGCTGGTCTGGATGGGCAGGGCCGCTGAATACGCAGACGGGCATCATGGCTGTCATGAATGCTCCGGAAGCGCAGAGCGGACGGACGTGCAGAAGCCCTTCTTGGGCCGCTGCCCGTCCGCCCCACAGACAGGCGATCGGAAGGGACATATGTCAGGATCCTGCGGGAATCCTAAGAGAGGCCCCGCATGGTTTTCTTGTTCTTCAATCGGCTGCGCCGCTGGCTCAGCACGTTCAATCTCTTCTTGAGCTGCTCTTCCCACTCCGCATCCCCAATCTCTTTGGCTACGGTGAGCAGGTCCAGGGCCATATCGATTTGGCTGCGGACCACCTCGAGCGGATCCTCGTTCTCATGGTTCACACAGTTCTCATACAGCTCCGTGTGGTCCCTCTGTTCCACATATTCGTGAAAATCAACTTCCGGCGCCCCGTCGCCATGCGCGTACTCGGCCAGAATCTCATATTCGTTCTCTACCAGATGGTGTACCTCTACACGGTGGCATACCGGGCAAAATAAAAGCGGCACATTGTGAATTTGGGTACGGATGTGCTTCAGTGTCCCCTTCGTTCCAAGCATACTGGCGCCACAGCAGAAACTCATCGATATTGCCCCCTGTTCTTCTATGACAGGTCATGCAGGAGAAGCCTCAAGCTTCTTCCGGAATCCCTGATCGATTGATTTGGTTTATGAGAACTCCGGCGGACTTTGCATGAGTCCGTCCCGGTCCCGGCAAGCAGCCCTTGGCTGCTCCCGCGTTCCGTGATTGCTCTCACTATTTATATCGGACAAGTCGGCAGGTTCTTTCAGAGCAAACGCGGGTCTAGATTCTGGATAGAGTCCCGCCTGAACTGGGCACCGTCACACGTATTCGACTTCCCCCTCCAAAAATCCTCTTTTTATGCCAAAAATGAGACTGGGAAAACCATCCAATGAGGTACTGCCGTCCCGTTTTCCCGGGACTTCATCCCCTTCAGCCTCTCATCCGATGTCCCGGTTGCCCCGACGAGACGGACAGCCGCCCTGTATAAATTGCCATCCGCCTGCAAATTCTGTAAGGGACCGTTATTCATTTTCGGATGGCCTTCCCCGGACGGAAGGAATAAGGAGGACCTCAAGTGAACTCCATGCCTGTTTCAGGCTTTGAACTGCCGGAGAGGTATCATCAGGACAGGCTTCAGCTGCTCGTACAGGGACCGCACACCCTTTTCACCTACTGGGAAGTAAGCAACCGCAAGCGCTGGCTCTGCTCGCAGCACTTCGCATGCGATTACGGGGCACTCCCCAAGACGCTGAGAATCTATGACGTCACCGCCGTTTATTTCAACGGAAACAATGCGAACGGGTTCCGGGAATTGGGAACGACCCCGGAAGCCTCCTCATGGTATATCCACGGGGTCCAGGCCGGTACCACGTATATGGCCGACTTCGGCATCTCCACACCCGAAGGCCAGTTTGTCCCCCTCCTGCGCTCGAATGCCGTCATGACGCCCAGGGACAGCGCCGCCGGATGGGGAGCCCCGCTCGTATCCACCGTCCCTGAAGTCCGCGAGCCCGGGGTGATTCATGTGCCGATCCGGCCGCACGACTTCGAGAACTTTAACGCTTACTCCAACTGTATGAAATGAGGTCGTGCGTTTATGATCAACCGCGTCAAGCCGAAGCCTGAGCTGAAAGGCTACCTGGCTTTGGTTCTGCATGCCCATCTGCCCTACATACGCCACTACGACAAGGATGATTATCTCGAGGAGCGCTGGTTCCATGAAGCGATGACGGAGACCTATCTGCCGCTCGTCGAGATGTTTGACCGCCTCAGTGCGGACGGCGTCGACTTCCGGCTTACCTTCTCCATGACCCCTACCCTGCTGTCGCTGTGTGAGGATCCGCTGATGCAGCAGCGGTACGCCGGCCATCTCGACAAGCTGATCGAGCTCGCGGATAAGGAGAAGGTCCGGCTGCAGAAGGATCCTCGCCTGCTGCCGCTTGCCCGGATGTATGCGGACCGGTTCCGGACCCTGAAGCGGGTCTACGAGCACGCCGGCCGCAATATCATCCGGCGCTTCAGGGAGTATCAGGATCTCGGGAAGATAGAGATCCTCACCTGCGCGGCCACCCACGGCTTCCTGCCGCTGATGAAGACCGAAGAAGCGATCCGCGCCCAGCTCCTGACCGCCGTACGGGATTACGAGCGCCACTTCGGGCGCAGCCCCCGGGGGATCTGGCTGCCGGAGTGCGGCTTCACCCCCGGCATCGACCGGATCCTGAAGAACTGCGGCATCGACTTCTTCATCTCGGACTCCTCGGCGGTGGCTTATGCCACCCCGCGGCCGAACCGGGAGCTCTATGCGCCGCTGATGACGCCGTACGGGGTGACGGCCTTCCCGCGGGATCCCGAATCGTCCCAGCAGGTGTGGAGCTCGCAGAACGGATATCCGGGCGATTTTAACTACCGTGAATACTACCGGGACATCGGCTGGGATCTCGGCTGGAACGACCCCGAGCAATGGGAGTACATCCGCCCCTATGTCCTGCCTACCCACGAACGCGTCAATACGGGCATCAAGTACTACCGTATTACAGGCAGGGGCAGCCACAAGGAGCCGTATAACCCCGACTGGGCCCGGGAGCGGGCCGCCGAGCACGCCGGCAACTTTCTATTGAACCGCCGGAAGCAGGCGGAGCATTGGTATGCCCATCTGGACCGTCGTCCGATGATCGTCTCCCCCTATGACGCCGAATTGTTCGGCCACTGGTGGTACGAAGGGCCGCTGTGGATCGAGATGCTCTGCCGCAAAATCTTCCATGACCAGCACGAGCTCGCCCTCATTACCCCTTCGGGCTATCTCAAGGAATATCCTGTGGCCGATACCGGTAAGCTGAACGAATCGAGCTGGGGCCGCAGCTCCACGGCCGAAGTCTGGCTGCAGGGGGCGAACGACTGGATCTACCCCCACCTGCACGAGGCGGAGATGCGGATGGTGAAACTGGCTTCACAGCATGAGCACCTGGAGAGCCGCAGAGGTCTCAGCGCCGGGCTCCTGAAGCGGGCGCTGAACCAGGCGGCCCGCGAGCTGATGCTCGCGCAGAGCAGCGACTGGGCGTTCATCATGGATTCGAAGACCGTCGTGGAGTATGCCTGCCGCCGGACTAAGGATCATCTCGGCTGCTTCCATCTCCTGTGCGACGGGATCGAAGCCGGACGCCTCGACGAAGCCTACGTGACTGAGCTCGAGAAGAAGGATAACCCCTTCCCGGTGATCGATTATCGCGATTACGCCAGCATCTGCCGCACGTCGCCGAATCCGCTGATCCCGGATCCCGGGCAGTGGCAGGAGATCCTGGCAGACACAGCCCGCCGGCCGAACATCTTCATGCTCGCCTGGGAATATCCGCCGAAGTCTGTCGGCGGGCTCTCCCGCGCCGTGTGCGACCTGTCGGAGGCCTTGGCCGCCCAAGGGGAGATCGTCCATGTCCTCACCAGCTCACATTATGGCGCTCCTTACTTCGAGCGGAAGAACGGCGTGTATATCCACCGGGTTCCGGTACAGCACTCTTACGATACCGACTTTTATCATTGGACCTTCGAGATGAATCTGGCGATGACCGATTATCTTGTGAATTGGAAAGAACACGGCGGACGGATCGATCTGCTTCATGCCCATGACTGGATGGTCTACCACACGGCCCGCGAGATCAAGATGAGCTACGCCGTGCCGATGGTGGCGACCGTCCATGCGACCGAATGGGGACGCAATCACGGGCGCCTCAGCTCCCCCCTGTCCGAAGCGATCCACCGCCTGGAGGGAGGGCTGACCTATGACGCCGACCGGGTGATCGTCTGCAGTCCTTATATGAAGCGCGAAGTACAGGGACTGTTCCATCTGCCGGACGACAAGCTCTATGTCTTCCCTAACGGGGTGCGGCTGGATAAGGTTGCACCGGGAGCCTCGAAGAATGACGCAGCAGACGCCAAAAAGCGGCTCGGCGCCGAGGGCCGGCGCGTTCTCTTCTTCATCGGGCGGCTGGTCTTCGAGAAGGGCGTGCAGACGCTGATTCACGCCATGCCCGCGATCCTCTCCGCCGCCCCGGACACCGTGCTGTTCATCGGCGGTGCCGGGCCGATGGAAGATCAGCTGCGGGCGCTGGCCGCCCCCCTTGGCGAGAAGGTCCGCTTCCTGGGCTTCGTCGATGACGAAACGAAGGAGCTGCTCTACCGGGCGGCGGATGTATGTGTCATTCCGAGCCACTATGAACCGTTCGGCATCGTGGCGCTGGAAGCGATGAAGCACCGGCGCCCCGTCGTTCTTTCGGATACGGGCGGCCTCGCCGATATGGTCGAACACGGCATCGACGGGTACCGGGCGCTGCCGGGCCATGTGGATTCGCTCTCCTGGCATGTCAGCGAGCTGCTGCTTCATCCTGAGCTGGGCGCGCGCATGGCGGACCGAGCCTTCGCCAAGCTCAAGGCCGCCTACACGTGGGACCGGATCGCTGAAGACACCGCCCTGGCTTACCGCAGCCTGACCCATGACCAGACGCCGGTAAGGGCCGGCACCCGTACCGCCGCTTCCGAGCCGGCTGAACCGTCTGAGCCCTCCGAGACGGAAGCGGCTCTGGCACCAAATCCGTAAAGGGAGTGTTTGCGAATGAAAGCCGTCATTATGGCAGGGGGCAAAGGGACGAGGCTGCGCCCCCTGACCTGTCACGTCCCGAAGCCCATGGTGCCTCTGGCCGGCCGCCCCTGCATGGAATATATTATCGAGCTGCTCAAGCAGCACGGGATTGGAGAGATTGCCGTCACGATCCAGTATCTTCCCGATGTCATCCGGGACCACTTCGGGGATGGACAAGCCCACGGGGTCTCTCTGCATTATTTCGAGGAGACGGCGCCACTCGGCACTGCCGGCAGCGTCAAAAATGCGCAGGAGTTTCTGGACGAACCGTTCGTGGTGATCAGCGGCGACGCCCTGACGGATTTCGATCTCTCCGCGGCGGTCGCCTTCCATAAGGAGAAAGGGGCGCTTGCCACCCTGGTGCTGACCTCGGTGGAGCATCCACTGGAGTACGGGGTGGTCATGGCCGGAGAAGACGGCCGGGTGGTCCGGTTCCTGGAGAAGCCGGGCTGGGGGGAAGTGTTCAGCGACACGGTGAATACCGGCATCTATATTCTCGAGCCGGAGGTGCTGGACCGCTTCGAGGCCGGCATCGAATATGACTTCAGCAACCAGCTCTTCCCCTCCCTGCTCAGCGAAGGACTGCCGCTGTATGCCTACGTGGCGGACGGCTACTGGTCGGATATCGGCAGTCTCCAGCAGTACCGGCAGACCCAGTTCGATATGCTGGACGGACGGGCGAAGGTGCGTATCCGGGGCCGTGAGATTGCTCCGGGCGTCTTCGCGGAAGGCTCGGTGTCCGTCTCTCCGGACGCCTCGCTGCGCGGACCGGCGTATCTGGGAGACGGGACGGAGGTCGAGGACGGAGCGGAGATCGGTGAATACTGCATTCTCGGCCGAGGGAACAAGGTGGCGCGCGGCACCGTGCTCTCCCGCACCGTGCTGTGGGACCACAACCGGGTTGCGGAAGGCAGCGAGCTGCTCGGCTCCACGCTGGCCTCCCGCATCGTCTGCCGTGAAGCCGCCCGGCTGTCGGACGGCAGCGTAGTGGGCAGCCACTGCATTATCGGCCCGAAGGCGGTCGTGCATCCCGGCGTCAAGATCTGGCCCAAGAAAAGCATTGGGGAAAATACGCAGCTGAATGCCTCGCTGATCTGGGGCGACGCGGCGCGGAGCTCCCTGTATCGCTCGGGGAGCGTATCGGGCACCCCGAACGTGGAGATCACGCCGGAGTTCGCCGCCCGCTTCGCCACCGCTTACGGCTCGGTACTGGCGGCCGGCCGGGCGCTGACGGTCTCGAGCTCGGAGGACGGCTTCGCGGAGGTGATGAAGGACGCCGCGACCGCGGCATTCCGCTCGGTCGGCGTCCATGTCATCGACCTCGGCGTGGTGCTTCCGCCCGTGGCCCGGTTCGCCGTCCGGCAGCTGAGCACAGCCGGCGGCATCCATATCCGGCTCAGCGAAGACGGCAGCCGCTGCACCTTCGAATGCTTCGACGGCACCGGACTGCCGCTGACGAGAAGCGCCGAACGCAAGGTCGATAACGCCTTCTGGCAGGAGGACTACGGCAGAGCGCCGCATGAAGCGGTCGGCAGCTATCATGAAGATGATTCGCTCAGCGGGCTGTATGTCCAGTCCGTGGCCGGCTCCACCGCCCTGGAGAGCCAGCCGGACGGCCTGGCCCCCCTGCGGGTGGCGGTGGCGGCACGGGCCGACGTGTTCCGCCTGCTGCATCCGCTGCTGCGGGCCCTGGCCTGCGAACCCATCCACCTGCCGGAGGCCGCGCAGCGCGGTCAGCTCGCCTCCCTGGTTCCCCGCCTTGAGGCGGACCTGGGGCTGTGGGTCGACAGCGACGGGCGCGGGATGGGCCTCGTGACCGCCGAAGGTACGCCTGTCACCGGGGACCGGCTCACCCTGCTGCAGTATCTCTCGTTCTTCCACAGCTACCCCGGCAGCGCCATCGGTGTGCCGGTCAGCGCCCCACAGCTGCTGGAGAGCCTGGCCGCCGGGCTGGGATGCCGGGTGGTCCGCACCAAGGAGAACCTCCGCAGCATCATGGAGGTCTCGGAAGCGATGGCGCTCCACCCGCTCTATGACGCGCTCTTTGCCGCCGGCCTCGTGCTCCGCAACCTCCACCGCAGCGGTGCTGCGCTCCACGGCCTGCTGGGGCTCATCCCCTCGGTATACCTGCAGCGGGAGACGGTGGACTGCCCCTGGGACCGCAAGGGACAGGTCATGCGGCGCATGATGGAGCGGACCCGGGGCCGCCGGGTCGAGCTCATCGACGGCATCAAGTTCTATGATGACGGAGGCTGGGTGCTGCTGCTGCCCGATTCGGACGAGCCCCACTTTAATGTCGTCGCCCAGGGAGAGCATGAAGCCCATGCCGCCGAACTGCTGGAGCGGTACCGGGACCATATTCTAAATTTTCTTCAGTAAGCATACGGTATAGTAACCTGGCGACCGCGGCGGGCGGCTTCTGCCGCTGCCGGGGAGGCGGAAGCGCTCGTTCCCGCTGTCCTGCCTGTTTGCCATGCCCTAGCGCACGTACGGAAGAATTCCAGAGTCCCCGGAAGGAGATGGCTTCATGAAGCTGATTCCGATCCCCTCCAAGCAGATTGCTTATGTGAGGTACGACGACCAGGCTTCGCAAATGCACATCCAGTATCATACCGGCCAGACGTACACCTGCAGCGGCGTGATGCCGGACCAGTACCAGCTCCTGCTGCAGTCCCCCAACCGCTACGACCTCGTGATGAAGATGACCGCTGTAGACGGTTCGCTCCGCCAAGGCTGAAGGCGCCGCCTCTTCCTGCGGGCATCGGCTTCCGAGGGGGCTCCATCACAGTTGAGGCGCGTTCGGGGAGGAAGCCGCCGCTCCCCGCCTGAATCCCCGCTCACGGACCGGGGATTCTTTTTTTCGCCGGTATAGTTTTCTTCAAAGGGGCAATAGTAGGTTAATAGGGAAAGGTAAGCGTGGAAGAATAGGCACGGCTGCGGGCCTCGTTCCGGACTGCCGCACATCCGCAGGCGGCCTGAAAGGCCTGATACCGCACGTTTTCATCCGGGTTTCATACATTGACCCGATTGTCATAAAAAGGTACTCTATGAGAGAGAAAGCATTCGCGATAGAAAAGGATGTGGATCCATTGCCTAGACATTTAGTCATCGGAAACGGGAAGTTTTTGATCAACCTGGACCGCAATACGTATATGCGCGACCTGTATTATCCTTATGTAGGGCAATTGAACCACATCGGCGGCTATCAATGCAGAGTCGGTCTCTGGGTGGACGGCGCGTTCAGCTGGCTGTCGGACCCGGACTGGAGCTTCGAGCTTTCGTACGTCGAGGATTCGCTCGTGACGCAGGTCAAGGCGTCGCACTACCACCTCGGGATCTCGCTTGTGATCAATGACGGCGTCCACCAGCGGGAGGACATCTATCTCAAGCGCATCTCGGTCTATAACCACTGGGACAAAGTGCGCGAGGTGCGCATGTTCTTCAACCAGGATCTGGTCATCAACGAGACCGAAGTCGGCGATACGGCGGCCTATTACCCCCAGAACAACACCGTGTTTCATTATAAAAAAGACCGGTACTTCATGTTCAACGGCCTGGCCGGAACGGAAGGACTCTTTCAATATACGACAGGCGTCAAGCGCTTCTATAATGCCGAAGGCACCTGGCGCGATGCCGAGGACGGCCACCTCATGGGCAATGCCATTGCGCAGGGCTCCGTGGACAGCACGGTCTCCGTGCGGATGCATGTGCCGCCCCGGCAGGAAGAGACGCTGTATTACTGGATGACGGCGGGCAAGAACCTCGAAGAGGTCAAGAAGCTCGACGCCTACGTCAAAGACAGCCATCCCGGCAAGCTGCTCGACCGGACGCAGATCTACTGGCAGCGCTGGGTGAACAAGTCCGAGCGCGATTACGGCAACCTGCCGGAGGAGGTCATCCGTCTCTACAAGTTCAGCCTGCTCATGGTCCGGACACAGACGGATGTCAACGGGGCGATCATCGCCGCCAACGACTCGGACATCATGCAGTCGAACCGCGACCATTACAGCTACATCGTGGCCCCGGGACGGCGCCCTGATCGCGTATGCGATGTCGATGGCCGGCTACCAGGGCATGATTACGCCGTTCTTCCACTTCTGTGCGAACGCCCTCTCCCCCGAAGGCTATCTGCACCACAAATACAATCCGGACGGAACGGTCGGCTCGTCCTGGCATCCTTACCTCAACGGAGGCAACATGCAGCTGCCGATCCAGGAGGACGAAACGGCGCTCGTACTGTTCGCCCTGTGGCAGGACTATGAGCGGCACGGCGTGATCGAGCTGCCCCAGTCGCTCTACCGGACCCTGATCCGGCGTGCGGCACGGTTCATGTCCAGCTACATGGAGCACGATCTGGGCCTGCCGAAGCCGAGCTACGACCTGTGGGAGGAACGCTACGGCATCTTCACCTTCACGGCCTCTGCGGTGTACGGCGGCCTGATTGCCGCAGCGAACTTCTGCTCCCTGTTCGGCGACGAGGAACGCTCGAGCCGGTACCGCCACACGGCGGAGAAGATCAAGACCGGCATCCTGAAGCATCTGTACGACGAGGAAGAATGCCGGTTCGTCCGGGGGCTGTATCTCGACGGCGGCGTATGGACCAAGGATAAGACGCTCGAGAGCAGCGTGTACGGCATCTTCGAGTTCGGCGTGCTGCCGGCCGATGACCCCCGCGTCGTCTCCACGATGAAGGCGAACCGCGAAGGCCTCACCATCAAGACGGACATCGGCGGCGTGGCGCGCTACCATCACGATTACTACTTCCAGCGCTCCTCGGATATCGAGAACATCCCCGGCAACCCCTGGATCATCTGCACCCTGTGGATCGCCGAATGGGAGATCGAATGCGCGAAGACGCTCGATGATCTCGAGTCCCCGCGCAGGACACTGGAGTGGGTCGTGAAGCACGCGATGGAGAGCGGCGTGCTCCCCGAGCAGCTGGACCCGTTCGACGGCGGGCCGGTATCCGTCGCCCCGCTGACCTGGTCGCATGCGACCTACGTCCTCAGCGTGGTGAAGTACACGGAGAAGTACAACAAGCTGCTGGCCGCCGCCGGCAAGCAGGCGTAAGGAGCCACATCAGAAGGCTCTCTGCCCGCCTGACGCAATGCCTCCTGCCCCAGTTCCGAGCCTTACTTGGAGCTGGGGCATTTTGCGCACTAAAAAAAGCAACCCGACCGAGGGTCAGGCTGCTCTTTACTCATGCACATAGGTTTGTTCGTACTTGTCCGCATCCCAGAGGCGTTCCAGCTCGGCCGGATCACTCATCTCCACGATGACCAGCCACCCCTCACCGTAAGGCGACATGTTAATGAGGCTCGGATTGGCGGTCAGCTTCGGATTGATCTCCAGTACTTTTCCGCTGACCGGCGCGTACATCTCCGTCACCGTTTTTACCGATTCCATGCTGCCGATCGGCTCTCCCGCCTTCAGTTCGTCTCCCGGCTCCGGCAGCTCGACGAAGACGATCATCCCGAACTCCTCTTGGGCGAAATCCGTCAGGCCGATGACCGCACGGTTGCCTTCGACGCGAATCCATTCATGAGTCTCACTGTACTTTAATCCCGGTATGATTTCCATATGGTGGCACCGCTCCCTTCTCTTCTATCTTAACCAGCTTGAAGCCAAAAACCCTCAGACCCGCCCCTTTCAAAAAAGGGCAGGCCGAGGGAGATCGGTACCTATATGGGAAGGCTTGTCTTACTTCGCAACCAGGTGCTGGTCGCCTTTCTTCCAGCCGATCGGGCACAGGCCGCCGGACTGCAGAGCTTCCAGAACGCGGAGCGTTTCTTCTACGCTGCGGCCCACGTTGTTGTGGTGTACCACTTGGTACTGCAGCTCGCCTTCTGGGTTGATGATGAACAGACCGCGAAGCGCGATGCCTTCTTCTTCGATCAGTACGCCGTAGTCACGGGCAACTTGCTTCGTGATGTCGGAAGCCAGTGGGAAGTTCAGCTGGCCGAGACCGTTCTGGTCAACAGGCGTGTTGATCCAAGCGCGGTGGGAGTGGATGCTGTCCACGGATACGCCGAGGATCTCAGCGTCCACTTCTTTGAACTGTGCAGCCGCATCGCTGATTGCCGTGATTTCCGTTGGGCAAACGAACGTGAAGTCGAGCGGGTAGAAGAACAGAACGAGCCATTTGCCTTTGTAATCGGACAGGGAGACTTGGCCGAATTCTTTACCGTCGCCGGATACGGTTTGCATAGTGAAGTCCGGAGCTGTTTTACCAACCAAACGTTGAGTCATGAGTAAATTCCTCCTTGGAATATAAGATTTACCGATGTGGTGATCACGATATAAATCCTACCACTATCCATGAATGCCAGTCAATTCTTATAGTCATTTTATTTTGATAATAATTATAATCTGGCACACTTTTGACACAATTATCCCTAAACAGAAAAACTCTCAAGAACCTTCGTTCTCAAGAGTTTTTCCTGCTGTTTCTATAGAAGGTTAATGACTCACGGCGTTAACGGTTCGCAGCCCTAACCCTTGTCTGTCTTACTTGCGGACCGTGTTAACGATCAGGTCGCCCATCGCTGTGGTGCCGATGGCCGAAGCCTTGTCAACGGCGATATCGCCCGTACGGTGGCCGGCATCCAGCACTTCCTTCACCGCACGCTCGATCGCTTCCGCCGCCTCATGGTAGCCGAACGTCAGGCGGTACATGAGCGCAACGGACAGAATCGTCGCGATCGGGTTCGCGATGCCCTGGCCCGCGATGTCCGGCGCGGAGCCGTGGACCGGCTCATAGAGACCGAACGCGCCTTCGCCGAGGGAAGCGGAGGACAGCATGCCGATGGAGCCCGTCAGCATCGCCGCTTCGTCGCTGAGAATATCGCCGAACATGTTCTCCGTCACGATGACGTCGAAGGACGAAGGACGGCGAAGCAGCTGCATCGCACAGTTGTCGACGAGCACGTGCTCCACTTCCACATCCGGATAGTCGGAAGCCAGACGGTTCACCGTTTCTCTCCACAGACGGGAGGTCTCCAGCACGTTGGCCTTGTCTACGGATGCCAGACGCTTGCTGCGCGTGCGGGCGATCTCGAAGGCCTGGCGGACGATCCGCTCGATCTCGGCTACGTTGTATACGCAGGTATCTACGGCTTCCTGACCGTTCTCGCCTTCACGGCGGAACTTCTCCCCGAAGTAGATGCCGCCCGTAAGCTCGCGCACGACGATGAGGTCCGTGCCCTCAAGCACTTCCGGCTTCAGCGTGGAAGCTTCCTTGAGGCAGTCGAATACGTTCGCCGGACGGATGTTGGAGAACAGGCCGAGCGCCTTGCGGATGCCGAGCAGGCCGGTTTCCGGACGAAGCTCCTTCGAGTTGTTGTCCCACTTCGGTCCGCCTACGGCGCCGAGCAGTACGGCATCGGACTTCTTGCACATCTCAAGCGTATCTTCAGGAAGCGGAGTACCCTTCTCGTCGATCGCGATCCCGCCGAAGAGACCGTGCTCGAATTCGAAGGAAAGACCGAACACTTCCTCGGTTTTCTTCATGACCTTGATTGCTTCCGCGACCACTTCAGGACCGATGCCGTCCCCTGCGATCACGGCGATTTTCTTTACTTCTGCCATGCGATTCAACTCCTAATGGTTGTCATTACCTCAGTTGTAGCATACTTCAGCCCGGGCTGACAAAGATATAAAATCTATCATCTTCATAGACAAAAGCTATAATTCTATTTTATTTCTATTGGGAGTTATATCAATTGGGGTTTATATCGACGCTTGTCATCACAATTTCAGCTTTTCGGGCAGGACGTCGGACCGGAGAAATAACCGGCCCTTGTCCAACATTTTAACCGCCTTAAGCTTGAGCTTCATTTCGGCCGCTTCCTAAGAATAAGTCTACTGATGGTAAGGACAAGCCAGAGTCCTATGGCGATGACCGCAGCCCATGTGACCCCCGTCATTTCATTGAAATCCGTATCCAGAAGATACATGACGGCAAGCAAGAAAAACATGTAATCCGTGTATTGGATATTCTTCATCACAGGCTGATGGATGTGGAGCTGCCTCCCCCTGCGCAGAAGATGGCAGCCGCTAAGTCCTTCCGGTCCTGCACATCCATCTTGTTCTCCTCCTATCAAGGATAATTTATACCACACACTACTTTACAGGCAGATACATTGGAGTCATAGGAATGCTGATAGAGCCTGTCGGTCCGGCATGGGCTCATCAGCCTCTGCCGTAAGCGCGGAGGATTCGCAGGTTGTTCAGTGTAATCACACTCTTCCACTCTTCCCTTGCGGCAGCCCATTCGTCTTCGTCTCTGCCCCAGGACCAGGCCGGCTCCCAGGCCCCCTCCTCCGTCTGCCGGTCAAGCAGCCAATCCAGATTGGCGGGAAGTACGTCCGCAAACCGCTCATAGTATGGGGACTGCGGCGTAGGGACGGCTCCCACCGGCTGGAGCTCGTAGCCCTCCCAGCCCTGCGGCTCCTTCACCGTGCAGCGCTCCACCATCTCTCCGAGCTTGCCGGACATGCGGGCCTGCACCGCCAGCGGCACCCGCTCCGCCATCCGCAGATAGCACAGCAGCTCATGAAACTCGTCCAGCGTCGAGTTCTCGTTCAGATGGCGGACCGCCTGCTCCACCAGCCCGTCCACCCACTCGGACGATACGGCCCATTCCTCGTACGCCTTGAAGTAACCGGCAATCTCCGCGTTCGGGTTCCCCCAGTCGGTCCCGGGCGCCCGATAGTCCCACCACGGAGCCCGCGGGGCCGAATGGACGGCCGGCGGCACCTTCTCCCAGCCCGGGAGGTGGGGATCATACACGGCCGTAAGGTACCCGAGCGCCCCGCGGATCAGCTCCTCCCCGTCCTGCTTGGGCAGCAGCGCCAGATGCTGCAGGGCCACGGTCGTGGCCAGGACGGAGGAGGCCCGGCAGCGGATATCAGGCTCAAGGCCTCTCCCGAAGCCTCCGTCCTCATTGCGGTAGGCTCCAAGCGCTGCGATGACTTCCGAGGCAGGTCCTCCCTCGAACTCATATGCGAACAGGGCCCGCTCCAGCGGACGGGCCTTCATCCGCATGTAACCCCTTCCAAGTTCCCAAAACCGACTTCCCTGCACATTGTCCGCAGCCATGCTCTTCCGCACCTCCTATGGAGCCTGACCCTGCTTGGTTTCCCCTGGGCCGGCCGCCGAATATGCTGCTATTGTACCACCATCGGATGGATGCCCGCATCCTTACCTCCTTCTCCAAGAGAGCCCCGCGGGCTTTAGGAAGGACGGGCTGCGGCGCCGCGGGGCAAGTTGTCTTTCCCCAGGGAAAGCTTTAAAATGATACTCATATGCCAAACCGATGAACGAACCCATTCTCTCTGACGCTACGTAAAGTCACAATAAAGGAGCCTTACGCCATGGAATACCGTTTCTCCGATACCATCGAGAGCTTCAAATCCTCCGCCGTGCGCGAAATTCTAAAGCTGACGCAGGGCAAATCGATCATCTCCCTGGCGGGCGGGCTGCCCAACGAGCAGTTCTTCCCCATTGATGCGGTCAAATCGGCTTTCGCCCAGGTGTTCGATCAGGGCAAAGGCGTCCTGCAGTACGGACTGACCGAAGGATTCACTCCCCTGCGCCAAAGCTTGTCGAAGCACCTTGAGCGTAAGGGCATCCGTGCCTCCGTCGACAACATGCTGCTGACTACGGGCTCCCAGCAGGCGATTGACCTGCTTACCCGCGTATACATCGATCCGGGCGACGTGATCCTCGTCGAGAAGCCGACATACCTGGCCGCCATTCAGGTGTTCCAGTCCCGCAAGGCCCGGATCATCTCCGTAGACTGCGATGCGGACGGAATGAACCTTCAGGATCTCGAGAGCAAAATTCTCGAGCAGGCGCCGAAGATGGTCTATGTCATCCCCACCTTCGCCAACCCGACCGGCAAGGCCTGGAGCCTGGAGCGGCGCCAGGGGACGCTTGACATCTGCTCCCGCCACGGCGTGCTCATCCTCGAGGATGACCCCTACGGCGAACTGCGGTTCGGCGGCGGAGACACGTTCCCGTCCATCTTCTCGCTGGCCGGCGAAGCGAACGGCTCTCCGGTCGTGTATACGAGCACCTTCTCCAAAATCGTCGCTCCCGCGCTGCGTACCGGCTGGGTCGTGGGCGATCAGAACGTGATCACCCATATGACCCGCGCCAAGCAGGCGGCCGACCTGCACTCGAGCACGATGGACCAGCAGGCGCTCCATGTGCTCCTGGAGAACTTCGATCTCTACGCCCACATCGACCTGATCCGCACCGAGTATGAAGCACGGATGCGCCAGATGGTCGGCCTCCTCCGCTCGAAGAACTGGGAGGGCATGCAGTTCATCGAGCCGCAGGGCGGCATGTTCGTATGGGTCGAAATGCCGGAGTCGGTCGATACCGGGGTGCTCATGAAGTACGCCGTCGAAGAAGGCGTCGCCTTCGTGCCGGGCATTCCTTTCTTCGCCGACCAGCCTCAGCACAATACGATGCGGCTCAACTTTACGCACACGGACAGCCAGCAGATGGTGGAAGCCTTCGACCGTCTCGACCGCGCGCTGCAGAAGATGCAGGCCGCCGTCAGCTGATCCCGCTCCTCCTGGCCCCGTGCCTGCTGCCTGCAGGAACGGGGCTTTTTAGATCCGCAGATGATAATAAGAATCATTCTTGGTTAAACTAGGAGAGGACAGCCGGGAACAACATCACGCCAAGCAAGATAAAATCCTATACCCGTCCATCCTTTGCTGATCATACAAAAAAAACGGCAGCCCTCAGGCTGCCGCTGTCAAGATTAGGTTCCCGTTAGATCCAAACGCCGCTGATGTGAACTACAGCTTCGGTTCGAACGTCTTGCAATCCGTTTCTTCCGAATCTCTCGCTTGTCTGCCGCGGTGGCTTACGACATAGATCGAGGACGCGTTGCACTTGTTGCCGTTGGCCCAGTATTTACAGGAGTTGACTTCGCAAAGTACGTCTTGTGCCATGGGATACACCTCCTTTCTACTCTCTAGGATGGGCTTTTCCCCCGGCATTTCATACCTGCCCAGCCTCCGCAGCCCCAAAATAACGCAAAAAAGGCATGCCGGAAGCATGCCTTTTTTGCTGCATTCGTGGTCACCCGGCCCCGTGGGGCTCAGGCCTGCTGCAGACGTCCCGTTCCGGCCGGGAAATACCCGATTCCTGCGGCATAAGCGAGCATCCGCCGGATAAACTCCCTGTCGGCCGGAGGACAGGTGATGCCCTCCTCACGGAGGAAGGCTGCCGTTACGGTACAGCCGTAACGGACATCCGAATCCTTCGCTCCATCGCCTTCCAGCTGAGCCATGGCCAGCTGCAGCGCTTCGGCCGGCTTCGGAACCGCCGCATCGAACAGCCAGTCCATATACCGGCGGAATTCCAGGGTCTCCACCTCATAACCGCATTCACGGATCATCCCGATCAGATCGGAGTAGAGAATCTGTTCCGGGTTGCAGATATGAAACGTCCGGCCGACGGTATCCGTGCGGGTCGCGAGGCTCACGACTGCGCGGCTCGCATAATCAATCGGCGTAAAATCCACGTACCAATTGGCCTTCGGCGCCCTGCCGAGCAGGAACATCGCCTTGAACATCCGGTAGAACGCGTTGCTGTCGATGTTCTTTTGGAATTTCCCTGTAACGGAGTGGCAGGTCAGATTGCCCGCCCGGTAGATGTTGACGGCCAGCCCGCGTTCCGCCGCCTCGAAGACCAGCTTCTCCGCTTCCAGCTTGCTGTTCGTGTACAGATTGTCGAGCCTCAGCTCCGGTGCGAATCCCCCCTGATCGAGCACGCGGTCCCACTGCCCGCTCAGGAACAGATCCTCCGGCACCCCGAGGGTCGACACATGATGGAACCGTACGCCCGGCTTCGACTCGGCCAGCTCGAGCAGCGACTTCGTCCCGCGCACATTCGTCTTCTCGAACTGGGCGCTGTCCCCGAAGTGGCGCACATCGGCCGCCGCATGCAGGATGGCATCGACGTGCTTCTCCAGCACCCGCCGGTCCTCTGCCGACAAGCCGAGGCCCGGCTGCTCCAGATCGCCTTCAATGACGGCCACCCGGCCCATCATCGCCTGCAGCACGCTGCCCCCGAAGTACCAGCTCATGAGCTGCTTGAGCTTCTCACGGGCGCTTCCCGCGGAAGGCCTGCGCACCAGGGCATAGATCTTCGCGCTGCTGTTTTGCAGCAGATCATACAGCAGGTGGGAGCCGAGATAGCCGGTGCCGCCGGTCAGCAGGATGTGCGACGGTGCGGCGGTTCCTCTCCAATCGGCAGGAACCGGTGCGGCGGCCGGGTGCTCGCCGAGGTCGGTGACCTGCCAGACCGCCTGCTCCTGCTCTTCTTCCTCCATGACTCCGGCCAGCTCTTCCATCCGCGCCGCCAGCTCTTCGAGTGTCTTGTACTGGAACAGATCGCCGATGGTCAGACCCGGCACCTGCGGCTTCAGGAGCACGAGCACCTGGATGACCATCAGCGAGTCGCCGCCGATCTCGAAGAAGGAATCATGCAGCCCCACCTGATTCATGTGCAGGGTCTCCTTCCAGGCTTCGGCCGCCAGCTTCTGCATCGGAGTCACCGGAACAGCGGACACCTCCCTGGTTTCCGCAGCTTCCGCATGCTCATAGGTCGCCAGCTTCTTCCGGTCAATCTTGCCGGTGGGCGACAGCGGCATGGCCTCCAGCTGGCATACGAGCTTCGGCACATAGCTGGCCGGCAGCTTTGTCGCCAGGAAGCCCTTCACTTCCGCCGGTTCGACGGCCGCCCCATCCTTCGAGGTGAAGTAGCCGACGAGCATGTTCTGTCCGTCGGCGTCCTTCTTCGGCACCACCACGGCATCCTTCACGTTCGGCATCTGGGCGAAGCTGTCCTCGATCTCCCCGATCTCGATCCGCTGCCCGCGGATCTTGATCTGGGTATCGCGGCGGGAGACATACTCGATGGAGCCGTCCGCCAGCAGCTTCGCGATATCGCCCGAACGATAGACCCGTTCTCCGCCGGCTGCCGGGCTGATGCGGAAGGCCTCCGCCGTCTTCTCCGGCTGCTTGAGATACCCTTGGGCCAAGCCCACCGAAGCGATGTACATCTCTCCGGGCACGCCCACAGGACAGAGCTGCTCTTCCTCGTTGACGAGATAGATCCGGTAATTCGGCAGCGGGCGCCCGATCGGAACATTGGCTATCCCCTCCTCGATCCGACCATTCACCTTGTAAGAAGTGGCGACCACCGTCGTTTCGGTCGGTCCATACAGGTTCACCACTTGGATCCCCGTATCGGACTTGGACTGAAACGCCCGAACCTGCTCGCCGTAGAGCGCTTCGCCGCCGACCATGATCGTCCGTACCCCGGACAGCTTCCGGAACCCTTCCTCGGACAGGTAGGCCGCCAGCTGATTGAAGAAGACCGTCGGCAGAATGGCAATGATCGTGGTTCCGGTCCGCTCCACCGCCTCGGCGAAAGCTTCCGCCGAGATCCGCTCCTCGGGAGAGAGCAGATACAGCTCCGCCCCGGTGAAGAGCGCACCGATCGTATCCCATACGGATGCGTCGAAGCTGTAGGTCGCGAACTGCGTGAGCACGTCCCGCTCCGTAATCCCGTAATCCCGCCGGATGGCAGCCCCGAGATTGACGGCTCCGCGGTGCGCGATCAACGCCCCTTTGGGCTTGCCTGTGGAACCGGAAGTATAGATGATATAAGCCAGGTCGTCAGGCTGGGTGCCTGCATCCGGATCGGTGCCTTCGTACCGTCCGACTTCCTCCGTGTCCACAGCTACAAGCTCCCGGATGCTGCCGAGCGAAGATGCGAGACTTACCGCTTTGTCCAGCAGCGCGGCTTTCGTCAGCACCAGAGGGGCTGCCGTATCCTCCAGGATATACCGGCACCGCTCTTCCGGATGCTCGGGATCGACAGGTACATAAGCACCCCCGGCCTTCAGAATGCCGAGGAGCGATACGACCGTATCCAGGCTGCGCTCCATATAGATCGCAACGCAGTCTCCTTTGCGCAGACCCTTGGCGAGAAGCAGATGGGCCACCTGGTTCGCCCGGGTGTTCAGTTCCTCGTAAGTATAGCGGCCTTCCCTTGAGGACAGAGCCGGACGGCTGCCGAACTTGACCGCGGCCTCCTCGATCATACCGTGTATCGTCATTTCCTCCGGATAGGCCGCCGCGGTGTCATTCATCCGCCGGTAAAGTTCGGCATCTTCTGCCGTAAGTATGGGAACAGCGCCGAACGGAACCTCAGGCGTATCCAAGGCTGCCTCGAGCAGCGTCACGTAATATCCGGCATACCGCCGGACCGTCGTTTCCTTAAGGAGCGAGGCATCGAATTCGGCTAGAAGCAGGAAACGGTCTTCCCGTCTCACAATCCCGAATCGAAGCGATTGCGAAGAGAACTGCCCCTCCGCCCCATTCCAATGAAACACGGTATCGTAAGCGGCGGCATCACTCTTTTGGGCATAAGAAAGCAGATCCCGCACCGTTTGCTCGAGAGAAGTGAATGACTGACCTGAGGTCAATTCCAGCACAAGCTCTGCCGTCTCCCCCGTACCGGGATCGACTCCGATGGTCAGATCCTTCTCACCGGACAGACGGTACAACCAGGCTGCAAAGACCGTGAGCGATCGGTAGAACGGGACCTGCGGGCTTTCCACAAGGCATCGTTCGTTCAATCGGCCTGGCAGCTCCATGGTAAGACTTCCATAAGTGAAAGTTCGGCCGCGCCGAGGATAATCAGCAGGAAAAGGCAGCAGGGCCCGTTCAGCCGCTTGGGGCAGCTTAGAATGGAATGTGGGTATCATGATGCTTGTCTCCCTTGATATAAGTTCTATGGGTAACCTTGAGAATGGATGGATAACGAACTATAGAGATGGTACAGTCAGCAAAAACCCTCCCCCAAACGGAGGAGGGGTTCTTGTGGGTGGATCTGTTTTAATTCTTCTTTACATGGAACTGCTCAAGCAGCTCTTTCAGTTCTTCGGACATGCTGGAGAGCGTGTTCGAAGCCTCTACGATTGACTCCATGTATCCCTTCTGATCGTCGACCGACTGCGCGATTTGTTCCGCATTCGCTGCCGTTTTGCTCACCGAAGAGGTCAGCTCGCCGGCTGTAGCCGAGATTTGGTCGGTACCTGCCGAGATTTCTTGGGCTGCCGCGGAAACCTCCTGAATCTGCGAGGACACGCGCTTCGTGGCGTTGCGGATTTCGGTGAACAGCTGGCCGGTCGCTTCCGCCACCTGCATCCCTTTCTCCACTACCTGTGTGCCTTGATCCATAGCCACGGCTGCACTGCGGATTTCGTTCTGGATTTCCTTGATGAGCACCGAGATCTGGTTGGCCGAAGTTTGGGACTGCTCTGCAAGCTTGCGCACTTCGCCGGCTACAACGGCAAACCCTTTGCCGTGTTCACCTACACGAGCCGCTTCGATCGCAGCATTCAGCGCCAGCAGGTTCGTCTGGTTGGCAATGCCCGTGATCATCTCGAGGATGCTGCCGATCTCCTGCGAACGCTTCTCCAGGGAGTTCACTGCGGTGGATGTGCTTTTCACCGTCTCCGTAATGAGCGCCATCTGGTCAGCCATCGTCTGAACGACTTCGTCTCCTTGAATCGACTTCTTCTCTACCGCGTATGCCTCGTCGGATACATCGGCCGAATTGGTAGCAATCATCTGAATGACCGCGGCCATCTCCGTGATGGAACGGGAAGTCTCAAGGCTGGACTGCTCCTGAATTTTGATGCTGCCGGCAATTTCCTTGATGTTGCCGTTGATGCTTTCCGCGCTCTTGCTGCTCTGGTCGGAGTTCGTGTAAAGTGCCTTTGCGGAGTCGGCAACCTGGTGCGAAGTCTCCTGAACCTTCAGCATCGTATCGTTCATCTTTTTGACCATGAGGTTGAACTTATCGTTGATAATTCCAAGATCGTCGTTGCCTGTCTTGATCTCCACATCGAGACGGCCTTCACTGACTTGGTCAATCCCGTTGATGAGATCTTTGATCGGCGACAAGGTCTTGCGCGCGATGAGATACTGGGCGATCAGCGTGAGAATCATGAAGACGGCCAGGATCAGGCTGCTGTTGATGATCAGGGAGTTCATCCCCTTGGCCACCATGCTTGCATCCGTGTCTACCCCGAAGTAAGCGAAGACTTTGCCGCTGCTGTCTTTGATCGGATATACGATGGTAACCCAAGTTCCGTAATCGTCCTTATAAAAATCCGACAGCTCCGGCTTCCCGGAATCCAGCATCTTCTGCACGGTGCGGGCAATCTCAGCCGGCTGCTCGTACATCGTGCCGACCAGCAGGTTATCCTTCTTGAACACTTCCATAATGTGGCTCGGCATGGCGACTACCGAGGTTTTGTTGCCGTCCTGCAGTTCGGTTCCGAAGATGTACGCTTGAGCAATATTCGGATTGAACTTGCTTACCTGATCCATCAGCTCGCGGATCTTCGCTTGAACCGTCCCTTCGTAGCTCTTCTCCTTGACAGCCGCTTCGACATCAGAAGGAACAATCTGCTTGTTCCAGCTGCCGGTGACCGTTTCGATGGAGTTGTGCAGCTGGCCGACCAGGACGTTTCTTTGGATGAAATAGCTTGATGCGATGAGAATAACGGCGATCAATGCGATATTGATCGAAGTAAACAAGAAGTTCTTGGCAAAAAACGACATTCGCCTTCTTTGCATGTACTTCATCCTCCAAGTATCAATTTGACTTTTTTGTGGAACCGGGAGGCTCCGCTGCCTCCTTCAAGTCCTCTATCATGCTTCCTGTATATATATCGTTCAGGGAGCTCCCAAACGTTAGAGGAAGACTATGTTTTTCGACAATAACCATCCGATCCCAGTTCTAATGCATGAGTCCGCGGACCTATATCCCTATGACCTTAGGATACAATTTGGACGTTTGACTAGGGACTGCCGTGACAGCAGCTGAATATGCTGTGATAGCCTGCCTAATGGAGGAGTGAACGATGGCAACCTACGTATGGGGAGTGGATTCGGCTTCGCCGGTGGATGAGAAGCTGCTGCGTTGTGTGACGGAGCAGTTCGGGAAGCCGCGGTTCTGGGGGAGATATTTGACGACCATCCAAGGTGTCGCCTCCGGACTAAGCAAGGGGGAGATTTCGCTGCTGCACCGGCAGGGCATTCGGATCCTGCCGATCTATAATGAGTTCCGGGCCGCAACGGGCTATGAGAACGGCAAAAAAACCGCCCAGGAGGCGGCACAGCAGGCGCGGCGCCTTGGTATCCCGCGCGGCACGTTCCTCTTCGCGAACGTGGAGCGGTTCTTCGCGGTCGATACCTTGTGGATTCTCGGATGGGTGAATACGATCCGAACCACCGGGTACAAATCCGGCATCTATCATGATCCCGTACAGGGCGGGTTCTCGGCCGCTTTCTGCGAAGCCGTCCGCCGCGACTACCGCGTCACCTCGGAGACGGCGCTCTGGAGCGCCGAGCCTCAGCGCCCGGCATCCGGTCCCGATGCGCCGCCGATCTATGCGCCGAAGAAGCCTCACTGCAGCGCGAATGTCTGGGCTTGGCAGTACAGCCGGGACGTGCAGGGCTGCCCCGTGGATACGAATCTGATGGATACCCGGCTGTTCGGCCAGTTGTTCTGAGGACCGAGGGCCTTGCACCCACAACAAAAAAGCCCTCCGGTTCCCTCCACGGCCACAGCCGTCAAGGAATCCGGAGGGCGCCGTTAAGGCATCCTCACAGGATGATATCGTTAGATCAGGGTTACGTTGTCGCGGCCGCGGGCCGGTGTCTTGCGCTTCTCGATCAAACGGTTCAGCGCATCGACATACGCGCGGGCGCTGGCTTCCAGAATGTCCGTGCTGACGCCCCGGCCCTGGACGGAATAATCGCCCTGGCTGAGCACGACATGGACCTCGCCGAGCGCGTCCTTGCCCTGGGTGACCGACTGGATGGAGTAGTCGCCAAGCTCCACTTCTTCCTGGGTCGCCTTGTCGATTGCTTTGTAGATCGCATCGACGGAGCCGTTGCCGACAGCCGCTTCGTCCAGATAGCTGCCGTCCTGGAGCTTCAGGCGCACCGTCGCCGTAGGCGTCGACTGGTTGCCGTAGGACACCTGAATCGTCTCGAGCACATACACTTCCGGCGTCTCGATCAGCTTCTCTTCGATCAGGGCGAGAATATCCTCGTCCGTGACGTTCTTCTTCTTGTCGGCAAGTGCCTTGAACTTGCCGAACGCCGTGTTGAGCTGCTCGTCCCCGAGGTCATATCCGAGATCGACGAGCTTCTCGCGGAACGCGTGGCGGCCGGACAGCTTGCCGAGCGTGAGCTTGCTTTCCTTGAGGCCGATCGTCTCCGGCGACATGATCTCGTACGTCGTCTTCTCCTTGAGCATGCCGTCCTGGTGGATACCGGACTCATGCGCGAAGGCGTTGGCGCCGACGATCGCCTTGTTGCCGGGCACCGGCATACCGGTCAGCTTGCTGACCAGACGGCTCGTGCGCGCGATCTCCGAGAGGACCAGGCCCGTCTTCGCCTGGAAGAAGTCCTGACGCGTCTCAAGCGCCAGGGCCACTTCCTCGATGGCCGTGTTGCCGGCCCGCTCGCCGATCCCGTTGATCGTGCCCTCGATCTGGTCGGCCCCGTTCAGGATAGCCGCCAAGGCATTGGCCGTAGCCATCCCCAGGTCATCGTGACAGTGGGCGCTGAGCTGAATTTTCTCAATGCCGTTCACATTCTCCTTGAGGGTCTTGAAGATGTTGCCGTATTCGTAAGGCGTCAGGTAACCGACCGTATCCGGAATATTGACGACCGTAGCTCCGGCGCGGATGGCCATCTCCGTGACTTCGCAGAGGAAGTCGAGCTCCGTCCGGCCTGCATCCTCCGGCGAGAACTCCACTTTGCTGAAGTACTGCTTCGCATAGCGGATCGCCGCTTCCGCCGCCTCCAGCACCTGGTGCTTCTCCATCCGCAGCTTGTGCTTGCGGTGAATCGGCGACGATGCCAGGAACAGGTGGATACATGGATCCTGCGCATCCTTGAGCGCCTCCCGTACGGCATCGATATCCTGGGTGCGGGAGCGGGAGAGTCCGACGATGGTCGCATTCTTGACCGCCCGTGCCACGGCGTTCACGCCGGCCAGGTCGCCTGGGGATGCTGCCGGGAAGCCGGCCTCGATCCGGTCCACGCCGAGCTTCTCTAGCTGCAGCGCGATCTCCACCTTCTCCTGCATATTCAGGTTCACGCCGGGAGACTGCTCTCCGTCACGCAGCGTCGTGTCAAAAATATAAATTTTCCTCATAAGGTTTCACCTGCGCTTTATATTGGTTTCATTTCTTTCTGTATGGACTGGCCTTCATGAAGCAGAAAAAGGTACGGCCCGGGCGAGGGGAAACGCCCCGGCTGCCCGTTCGCTTCCTGCCCGCTCCAAAACCGACCTTCTTCTGGGATCCCCTGAGGGGAAACGGTATTGGCCGATTACTTCTTGATCCAGTGCATCAGTTCACGCAGTTGGGAACCGACTTTCTCGATGCCGTGCTCGGACTCCAGGCGGCGGGTTGCCGTCATGAAGGCGAAGCCGGATTGGTTCTCGAGGATGAAGTCGCGGGCGAACTTGCCCTGCTGGATGTCGGACAGTACGCGCTTCATTTCGGCTTTGGTTTCGCTTGTGATGATGCGAGGACCCGTTACATAGTCACCGTATTCGGCTGTGTTGGAGATCGAGCTTCTCATGGAAGCCAGACCGCCTTCATACATCAGGTCCACGATCAGCTTGAGCTCATGCAGACACTCGAAGTAAGCCATCTCCGGAGCATAGCCCGCTTCCACGAGCGTTTCGAAGCCGGCTTTAACGAGCTCGGATGCGCCGCCGCACAGTACGGCCTGCTCACCGAACAGATCGGTTTCGGTTTCTTCACGGAAGGAGGTTTCGATAACGCCTGCACGGGTGCAGCCGATCCCTTTGGCATACGCCAGACCGATAGCCTGAGCTTGGCCTGTTGCGTTCTGCTGGATAGCGATCAGACCAGGAACGCCGAAGCCTTCCACGTATACGCGGCGAACCATGTGGCCCGGGGACTTCGGAGCGACGAGGAGTACGTCCTTGTCCGGGGACGGCTTGATTTGGCCGAAGTGAACGTTGAAGCCGTGGGAGAACATGATGGTTGCGCCCTGCTTCAGGTTCGGCTCGATCTCGTTGCGGTATACGCTTGCTTGCGTCTCATCCGGCATCAGGATTTGAACCACGTCGGCGATCTTCGTAGCTTCCGCAACGGAGTATACGTCGAAACCGTCGTTTTTCGCCTGCTCGAAAGAGCGTCCCTGGCGAAGGCCGATGACTACTTTCAGGCCGCTGTCGCGAAGGTTTTGCGCTTGAGCGTGGCCTTGGCTTCCGTAACCGATGATTGCAATGGTCTTGCCCTTCAGAACGTTCAGGTCTGCGTCTTTTTCATAGTACATAGTAACTGCCATGGGATAATTGCTCCTCCTTTTAGTTAAACCCTGTGAGCGGGTGCCCAAAGGGACTGCCCGGCCTCTTGCTTTGAGCCATCTGCGGCCATCCGCTTGGGCTCCCGCTCACACGGGATCGATCATGAATTGGGGTGCTGCTGGTACTTCGCTTCGTTACATCCGGCCGGCCCGCTTGCCTGAACCGGTTACTTGCCCCGGATCATGGCGGTAACGCCGGTGCGGGACAATTCCTTGATACCGTAAGGCTTGAGCAGCTCGGTCATCGCGTCGATCTTCTCGGAGTCGCCCACCACCTGCACGATCAGCGAGCTAGGGCCGATGTCGACCACCGCGGCGCGGAACGTCTCGACGACGCCGAGAATCTCGGGACGGGCACTCGGTTCGGCGTTCACCTTGATCAGCGCGAGCTCGCGGCCGACCATCGGGTTGGCGCTGAGGTCGACGACCTTGATGACATCGATGAGCTTGTAGAGCTGCTTCGATACCTGCTCGAGCGTCTTATCGTCCCCGGTGGTGACGATGACCATCCGGGAGAGCCCTTTCTCTTCGGACTCCCCGACCGTGATGCTCTCGATATTGAAGCCCCGGCGGCCGAACAGGCCGGACACACGCTGCAGCACACCGGGCTGGTTGTTCACTAGTACGGATATGGTGTGTTTGTAACTCATTCCGAATCCCCCATTATCATTTGGTCTATCGTCGAGCCCTGTGTAACCATCGGGAACACATTCTCGTGCTTGCGGACGACGAATTCGACGAGGACCGGACCTGGGGTATCCAGCGCTTCCTTCCATGCGGTGCGTGCTTCATCTTTGTTCGTTGCGCGCAGACCCTTCACGCCGTAGGCCTCAGCCAGCTTCACGAAGTCCGGGGAGCCCGCGAGGTCGATGTGGCTGTAGCGGTTGTCGTAGATGATCTCCTGCCACTGGCGAACCATGCCGAGCACCTGGTTGTTGATGACGACGATCTTCACCGGGATCTTGTTGATGGCGCAGATCGCGAGCTCCTGGGAGCACATCTGCATGCCGCCGTCGCCGTTGATCGAGATGACGAGACGGTCCGGGTTGGCCACCTGGGCGCCGATCGCCGAAGGGAAGCCGAAGCCCATCGTGCCGAGGCCGCCGGAAGTAATCCAGGAGCGCGGCTTGTTGAACTTGTAGTACTGTGCCGACCACATCTGATGCTGGCCTACGTCCGTCGTGACGATCGCCTCGCCATTTGTCGTCTCATGCAGCATCTCGATGACGTACTGCGGCTTGAGCTCCGTATCCGAGTCCTTGTAGGTCAGCGGATATTTAGCCTTATTCTCCTTCACCCAGTCCACCCAGGCGGAGGTGTCGCCGGCTTTCACCTTCTGGTTCGCCATCTCGAGAACGATCTTCACGTCGCCGACAACCGGAATCGCCGTTTCGACAATCTTGCCGATCTCCGCCGGATCCACGTCGATATGAACGATCTTCTTCGCCTTGGGAGCGAAGCCGTTGACCTTCATCGTCACCCGGTCGTCGAAGCGGGCGCCGATGCCGATGAGCAGATCGCAGTTCTGCAGCGCGTGGTTCGCCGTGTGCGTTCCGTGCATGCCCGGCATACCGAGCCACAGCTCATGGGCGCTTGGGAAGCCGCCGAGACCGAGCAGGGTCGTGGTCACCGGAATCCGTGTGGCATTTACGAACTTGATGAGCTCATCCGCCGCACCGGAGTACACTACGCCGCCGCCGGCCAGGATAACCGGGCGCTCCGCTTCCGCGATCGCCTCGAGCATCCGGTCCACCTGAAGGCGGTTCGGCTGCACCGTCGGGTTGTAGCCGCGGATCTCGACCTTCTCCGGATAGTAGAACGGAGAAGCGTCGTTGGAGACGTCCTTCGGAATATCGATGAGCACCGGCCCTTTGCGTCCCGTCGAGGCGATATGGAACGCCTCTTTGATGATGCGCGGCAGGTCCCTTACATCGCGGACCAGGTAGCTGTGCTTCGTGATCGGCATCGTGATCCCCGTAATGTCCGCTTCCTGGAATGCATCCGTTCCGATCACCGTCGTCGCCACGTTGCCTGTGATAACTACGAGCGGTACCGAGTCCATGTACGCCGTTGCAATCCCCGTGACCAGGTTCGTCGCACCCGGTCCGGAGGTGGCGATACAGACCCCCACCTTACCGGTGGAACGGGCGTAGCCGTCCGCCGCGTGAATCGCGCCCTGCTCATGTCTTGTCAGCAGGTGGTTGAAATCCGGATTGCCGTGCATCGCATCGTAAATATATAATACCGCACCGCCCGGATAGCCGAAGACGCAGTCCACGTCCTCCAGCAGCAGGCTCCTCAGGAGTGCTTCGGATCCGGTGATGACATCAGGCTTCAGCAGCTCTTCTCGCAGCTGCTCCTTTGACTTCTGTGTTGTTTGAACGATCATCTTATGGCCTCCTCTCGATATTCCGACAGTCCGACAAATATGCATCAAAAAACCCCTTTCGTCCCAAATGCAGCATGTGCATTTGAAGGGACGAAAGGGGTTGATCTTCCGTGGTACCACCCAAAGTTTGTCAGACGCCTCTCAGCATCCAACCTTAGCAGGTCTTAAAGACCGTTCGTCACAGCTGCAGCTACCGGCTAGCACGATAGAGACAGCGCAAAGAACGCTTCAAGGAACCTTCGGCACGGTAACGTGTGCCCTTCCGATTCTCCCTAATAACTACATCGCTTTCCAGCGGTAAAGCCCGCATTTAAAAAAACGAGTACCTTTCAGGAAAACAGCTCCGAGGTGAGCTCGTATATAAGGGATTATGGCAATGGTTTCAGCATCTCCATTTGCTCTCTGAGCATAAGAGCCCCTATCACTTCGTCCTCTTCATAGCCGTTAGTACTGTTGTACTTTTTGCTAATTATATGCCCTATCCCCCGTTTAGTCAAGGGTCAATCTGGCCCTTCCAAACAACACCAAGCTTCATTCTGCAGTCTGCAGGACATTGACGGCGTCATTTTGCAGTCGGAGCCCTTCAGAAAGCGGCACTTCGCATCCGGTTGGAAAGCCCTGCCTGGCCCTGCGGACCCTTTCGTCCAGGCCGCAGCCGCTGCCGTTCCGGGGGACATTCCTACCGTCCGATCCGGACGAAACGGCTGTCGTACCCTGTCGGCTTGCGTTAAGCGCATGTGGACACCCGCCGTTTCTTCACAAAACCTTCTCCCCGCCTTAACCTCCTTATGACAATGAACCGTTAAGGTAGAGCTGAACCCGAAGGTTACCAGGAGTTACCGGAAGTGACCGGAAAGCCAAGAAGAATCCAAGGAGTGAAATCCATCGTGCGCAAAATGTTCCTGTCCGCCGCTATGACCGCCGTCCTGCTGGGCGGTGTCCTCGCCTCAGCTTCCGCAGCCCCGCCGGCCTCCCAGCCGAACTCCGGACCGGCCGGCGGCAGCAAGGCCCTTGAGAACCCGGGAGCTGCCGAACCGGCCCGTGATGCTTCCCGCCTGCCTAAGAACGCCCCGGCCGGCAGCAAGGAGTCTGCAGCGGCATCCGGCAGGGACGCGGACCCTTCCCCGGGCGGCACCGGCGAGCCGGGCGAGAAGCCGAAGCTTTCCTTCCCGGTTATCAGCGATATTCATATTCAGTCCTGGCATACCGAGTCGCATATGAAGTTCACCCAGGCACTGCAGGACCTGAACGCTGTCAATCCCGCGTCCGATGCGCTCGTCATTAACGGTGATCTGACGAACGGCATGCCGGCCGATTACGCCAAGCTTCAGGAGCTGATCGGTCAGCAGCCGCATCCGAGGAGCGTCTTCTACACGATCGGCAACCATGAGTTCTATAAAGCGTGGTTCGATGCGGACGGCTACTGGAATCCCGCCACGTTCCCGAACGGAGAAACCGAGGAAGCCTCGATCGCCCGCTTCCTGGATTTGACCGGGCAGAAGAACAAAGTGTATTATGACCAAATGGTCAAAGGTTATCACTTTATTTTCCTCGGCTCCGAACAATACCGCCAATCCGACCCGGCCAACCTCGAGGACGCCTATCTCTCCAGCGAACAGCTCGACTGGCTCAAGAAGACGCTGCGCAAGGGAGCCTCGTCCGACAAGCCGATCTTCGTCTTCCTGCATCAGCCGCTTCCCTACACGGTGGCCGGCACGCACTTCTGCTGCGTGAACAACCGGGCCGTCGTGCAGCACGAAGAGCTCAAAGCCATTCTCTCCGAATATCCGCAGGTCGTCTTCTTCTCCGGTCACAGCCACTGGGAACTGAAGCTGTCCGGCACGCTTGTGCAGGAGAAGTTTACCATGGTGAATACTTCCTCGGTCGTGCAGCCCTGGACCGACAACGGCAGCGGAGGAGAGATGCTGACCGCTCCGGAGGAGAGCGAAGGTCTGTACGTCGAGGTGTACAAAGACCGTGTCACCATTAAGGGACGCGACTTCTACCGCCACCGCTGGATCCCCGAAGCGGACTTCACGATTCCTATGGAGCGGTAGTGCAAGGCACAGGGTGGAATGTCAAGGCAGAGCCGAAGGAGCCGCAGCCCTTCGGCTCTCTCTTTGTCCTGCCAAGGCCGGCGTCCGATGCCCATAGAGTGACCTGCTGACCTGGCCGCTTTTGAAGCCCGGCCTCTCCGAAGGATGATTCTTACCCCGAGATTAAAGGTTATTGGATAGAAGCATCCTAACATCAACAGAAGGAGTGATTTCCCATTGCGACGTTTCTTTAAAAACACCATGCTGTCCATTTCCCTGCTGCCCGCCCTCATCGCCTCCTCTGCAGCCGCTCCTCTTCTGCATAGTCCAGGTATACTTGCCCAGGCCGGCAGCGGGACCGGGAGCCTGAAGCCGGATTCCCGCTCCGTCCAGACCCTCTCGGCTTCCGCCGGCAAACCGGGTGTGCCCGCGCCGCCCATCCCTCAAGCGCAGCCGTCATTTACATTCGCCGTTCTCAGCGACGTTCATGTCCAGGCATGGAACAAGGCTTCACACCGTAAGCTGAGCCAGGCCCTGAACGATATCGAAGCGATCAATCCGGACACGGCCGCCCTGATCCTGAACGGCGACCTGACCGAAGGCCTGACGGAAGATTACGTGAAGCTCCAGGACCTGCTGCAGGACAACCCTCACCCGGATACCATCTTCACCTCAATCGGTAATCACGAGTTCTTCAAGGCCTGGTACGACGGAAACCGGGAGTGGAACGGCAGCACGTTTCCGAATGGCGAGACCGAGCAGGCTTCGATCTCCCGCTTCCTTACGTTCGCGGGCCGGGAGCAGATCTACACGAGCCAGGTATTGAGCGGCTATCAATTCATCTTCCTGGGCTCGGAGCGGTACCGCCAGTCCGACCCGAACAACGGGGAAGACGCCTACTTGTCGGATGCGCAGCTCAACTGGCTGAAGAGCACCCTGAAGAGCTCGGAGCCCGGCAGGCCGATCTTCGTCTTCCTGCACCAGCCCCTCCCCTACACCGTATCGGGGACCCACTTCTGCTGCACGAATAACCGTGCCGTCATCCAGCATGAAGAGCTGAAGAAGATCCTCTCGGGATATCCGCAGGTCATTCTGTTCTCCGGTCATACCCACTGGGAGCTGAAGCATCCGCAGACCCTTGTGCAGGACAAATTTACGATGGTGAATTCGTCCGCCGTGATAGAGACGTGGAGAGAAAAACCGGGCGGCGGAGACCAGATCAACGGGCCCGAGGAAAGCGAAGGGCTCTATGTGGAGGTCTATCCCGACCGCGTGCAGATCAAGGGACGCGATTTTTACCGCCACAGCTGGGTTCCCGAGGCCCAGTTTACCGTGACCCCGGAATCTTGATACCATAGCTCTCCCTGAGCAGCCCAGCCCCTGCGGGCCCCGGTCGAAACGAATCCTGAGATTCCTGTCGGCCGGGCCGCAGGGGCTCTTTACCGTTTGTTCCGCCAGGGCCAAGCCCATTCTGATGATCCTTCTTCGTCTGCACGCACGACGGCTTTTTCTCCATCCTGCGGATCCTTCTTCGTCTGCGCGCACCCACGGCTTTCTCCATCCTGTGGCTCCCTCCTCGTCTGCGGGCACGACGGCTTTCGCCCCCTTCCCGAACGCAAAAAATCCCCCGCATCCGGCACTCTCGGGAGCACCTCTGCGGGGGATTGTTCTGAGCTGAAATTAAGCGTTCAGCTTTTGCTTCGCCGTATCAGCGAGGGAGTTGAACGCCGTGATGTCGTTGACTGCGAGGTCAGCGAGCATCTTGCGGTTTACTTGTACTTCAGCCAGCTTCAGGCCGTGCATCAGCTTGCTGTAGGACAGGCCGTTCTGACGAGCAGCCGCGTTGATCCGCACGATCCACAGTCTGCGGAAGTCACGCTTGTTCTGACGGCGGTCACGGTATGCGTAGACCAGGGATTTCATAACCTGTTCTTTAGCTGTTTTAAATAATCTATGTTTGGAACCGAAGTAACCTTTTGCAAGTTTCAGGATCTTCTTGCGACGACGCGTGCGGATGAAACCGCCTTTCACTCTTGCCATGAAATTCTACCTCCAAAGTGGTCTAAGTATCTAAAACGTGCAAACGTAAAGCGGATATGAATTAGATGTTGCCGAGCTGCTGCTTCAGGCGTCTTACATCGCCGGGAGCCATAACCGGGTTCGTACCCAGTACGCGCTTCTGACGGCCGGACTTGCCGGACAGCAGGTGGTTTTTGTACGCTTTATAGCGTTTTACTTTACCGGTACCGGTAATTTTGAAACGGTCTTTCAAGCTGCTGTGGGTCTTCATCTTAGGCATGGGGTGTTCCTCCTTAAAGAATAAGTAAATGCTACTGCTGTTGCTTCGGAGCCAGAATCATGATCATGCTGCGTCCTTCGAGCTTCGGTCTGCGCTCTACTACGCAGAGTTCTTCCACTGTGGCTGCCATACGTTCCAGAACCTTCTGACCGATGGATGCATGGGCAATTTCCCGGCCGCGGAAACGGACCGACAGCTTGACCTTGTCACCATCGCTCAGGAACTTCTCGACATTGCGCAGCTTCGTCTGGAAGTCGTGCTCGTCGATCGTTGCACTCAGACGGATTTCCTTCAGGTCGACGATCTTCTGGTTCTTACGGGCTTCCTTCTCTTTCTTCTGCGTTTCATAGCGGAACTTCCCGTAGTCCATCACCCGGCATACCGGTGGTTTGGCCGTAGGAGCCACGTTCACCAGGTCCAGATTCAAGTCCTGCGCCATTTGAAGCGCTTCGCGAATCGGCATGATGCCCAGCTGCTCTCCGTCCGCACCAATCATACGAACTTCTCTCGCCCGAATTTCTTCGTTAATCATGTGCTCTGTACTGATAACCTGCCACCTCCAAAAGGGATTATAAAAAAAGACGTGGGCGCTTGGTACGCCCACGTCGGTTTGGTTTCAAGTGATCGCTGTCCGGCACAAACAATAGCAGACAGACTGTTCAAGGTCACTCTAACATAACCAGCCAACCGGGGTCGGACAGGTGAGAAGCGGGCGCTTCTTCTTTCGCACCAAAACAATATATCACACTGAACCAATCGATGTCAACCTGATTTTAGGAAGCCTGCTTGCTCTGCATCTCTTCCAGACGGATGACGCGGGTATGCTCGGTATGGCTCCACTGCTTGTTGTTCTGGGTGAAGAAAGCATAGAACGTAATCGGCCACCAGGACAGCAGATAAACCGGGAATGCGAAGAGGTACTTGTAAGTTTTGAGCGGCGCCTTCTCAAGAACGAGCGCGACCAGGAACTGGGCGTAAGTAAGAACAGAGAAAATACCGAACGCATAAGGCGCCATCTCGTACAAAGACGGGAACTTCTCCACATTCGGAAGAACGGTATTGATCCAGAGGATGACCGTAACGATCGAACCGATGAACAGGTTGTAAACGTTCAGCGCGTAGACGGCCGTATCGATTTTCGCCCAGCTACCTTCTTTGATCCCTCTCCAGAACAGCGGGAAAAAGTAGCGTCTGGCGACATCGAAGTGACCCTGCATCCAGCGCAGGCGCTGGCGAGCCGAAGCCTTGAAGGTCAGCGGCTTCTCGTCATACACCTTCGCATCGTAGTTGAAGGTCGGGTTAATGCCCCGCATTACGCAGCGCATCGTGAACTCCAGGTCTTCGACCAGGCTTGTCGCCCCCCAGCCGATCTCCTTGAGCAGGTTGGTCTCAAAGCACATGCCCGTCCCGCCGAGATAATTGGCGAGGCCGAGGTTCGTACGGGGCAGCTGCCACAGACGGTTGCAGTACCAGTACGTGATCGCGTAAGCGGCCGTAATCCAGGAATCATGAGGATTCTTCGTATCGAGATACGCCTGGATAACCCGGGAACCGTTGCACAGATCGTTGTTCATATGACTCAGATAGTCCGGATTGACAAGGTTGTCGGCGTCGAACATGACCACCGCGTCATACTGGCGGGGCATCTTCCAAAGCTCCTTCAGCATCCACTCGATGGCAAAGCCCTTACCGCGAAGCTGCGGATTGTGGCGCTCGCAGGCATGCACGCCGGCATCCCTGGCGATCTGAGCCGTCTGGTCCGTACAATTGTCGCAGATGACGAATATATCATAAAGCTCTTTCGGATAGTCAAGGTTTTTGAGATTCTCAATCAGCGCTCCAACCACCTGCTCCTCGTTGTGAGCGGCGACCAATACGGCAAACGACTTTTGCGGAGCGTGTTCGGCCCGGTTTCTGCGGCGATACCAGCCGAAAAACGTCAGAACCAGCTGATAGGCCCCGATGCAAGCCAGCACAATCTGCAGGCCTAACAGTAAACTGTCTAACATGCAACATCCCCCTTTTTTTGTATGTACCCCTTATGTCTTTTTTTGATAGCGCCTTTACATCCATTTCGATAGGGAATCCCCCGCTGCGAGGGTCGCCGAATATGATTTTCCTCTCTTTGCATGCATTTGTCAAAAGCTTCAGAGACCTTCCAGCCCTCAAAGCGGGGCTTTTCAGGCAAAATTGGCCGTTATTCCCCTCGGACGCTCCGGCATCCAGCTTTTTACGTCTTATTTTCATCGATTTTCAATCATTTTATAAGCCGCCGCTGGAAAAAACTTTCTGCATAAGGAACTCAGGGGTACACCGCAAGTTCAGCCTCCAGGGAATCCGGGACGTTCCCTCCGTTACTTCGGCAGGGCCTCATTCGGGCTCTCCTGGGCGGTGCCGGCCGCCAAAACTTCCCTGCAGCTCGCATACAACCTGTCGAATATGGAGTCCCACGACTGCTCCAGGCTGTAGGCTCTCGCCGCACCGGCCAGCTCGGCACGCTGACTAGGGTTATTATACAGCCGCTCCACCGCTTCGACAAAATCCGATAGACTTCCCGGACGGCAGAGTATGCCTGTCGAACCATGCCGGACCGTATCTGCGACGCCCCCCGCATCGGCACCGACGACGGGCGTTCCCGATGCCATGGCTTCAAGCACCACGTTGCCGAACGTCTCCGTTGCCGAAGGGAACAGGAAGAGATCCGCTGCGGCATACAGGTCGCTTAAGGCCTTTCCTTCCCGGAAGCCGGTGAAGGTCACATCGCTTCTCGCTGCGTACTGCTCCTGAAGGGGGCGCAGCAGAGGACCGTCCCCGGCCACCGCCAGATGGGCCCGGCTCCGGATGGGTTCCGGAAGCGAATCGAAGGTGCTGAAGAGCAGATCCACGCTTTTCTCGACAGCAAGCCTTCCCACATAGAGCAAGACGAACTTCTCCGGCGGAATGTTGCATGTCCGGAGCACCTCCTCCCGGTTCACCACCGGGTGGAACCGTTTGACATCCACCCCCCGAGACCAAATCTCCAATTCCTTGAGCCCTTTGTTCTGCAGGTGCTTCATCGTCGAATGGGACGGTACAAAAATACGGCGGCAGTCCTGATGAAACCAAAGCATGTACTTCCACAGCATGGGCTCCATCCACTGCAGCTTATAGTAGGCAAGGTATTGATCAAAATGAGTGTGGTAAGAGGCCACCGCGGGAATGCCTTTGCGCCTCGCATAGTGAAGGCCCACAAGTCCCAGATTGAACGGCGTCGCCAGATGAATCAGGTCCGGCGAGAAAGCCTTCAGCGCTTTCTTCAGGTTCATGGGATTGGGAATGGCCATCCGGCATTCCGGATACAGGGAGAATGGAATGCTGTAGAACCGCTCTACCATCCACTGGTCCGCTTCGGCAGCGGCAGGGCTCTGAGGCGCGAACACCCGGCACTGCGCTCCCCTCGCTTCAAGATACTTCACCCACCGGCCGAGCGTCTTCGCCACACCGTTCACATCCGGCACGAACGTATCCGTAAACAGGGCTACTCTCATGATTAACCTCCCACAAGTTTTGTTGAAACACCTCTAATGTGATGAGATTGTGAACAAAACTGCATCGGAAGCTGTGCGCTTTGGCACCTGGGATCGTGAAGAGCTGCGGAGAAAGTGCTTCGTTTCCTGTCCTTTTGAGTTAATGAAACACAGGGAGACTTTGCACGTAGAACATGGCTGAGGGAACGAAAATCTCCTTATTGCCTGTACGCCGAAAACGCCTTCTTACTATAATTAATATGCGGGCACACGGTAGCGCCCGGATTCCATGCCATCGTAACGGAATATTGTTAAGGGAGCGTCAAGGGAGCGTTAATTTTTTGCTTTCGAGGGTTTCATATCCGGTTGATACTCCTATAACAAATCTATGTACAATGAATGTATATGAATCCGAAGAGGAGCTTATCCCACTTTCCAAAGGAGGGGTTCGAATGGATCGCGTCGTTTCGTGGCTGGTGCGGCATGAGAGGCGGATGTTCAACTTTGTGAACCGCCGGATGCAGCACCGGAGGCTGGATCTGTTTTTTAACGGCATTACCCATCTGGGTGGCGCAACCGCCATGATTGTGATCGCGCTGAGCATGGCCATCTTCGGAAGGGGCTCCTGGAAGCTCGCAGGTCTGGAGAGCTGCATCGCGCTCGCCGTAAGCCATATCCCGGTAGCCGTCATCAAGAAGAAATACCCGAGGCTCCGCCCTTATCTTGTTCTGCCGGATACCATCACATACAAGAATCCGCTGAAAGATCATTCCTTCCCGTCGGGCCATACCACCGCGATCTTCTCGGTGACCGTCCCGCTTATGCTGATGTCTCCCTGGTGCGTAGCATTGCTCCTGCCGATCGCCATACTGGTCGGCGTATCGCGGATGTATCTCGGACTTCACTACCCTTCCGACTGCCTGGCCGGCTCGGTGATCGGTACGGGCGCCGCGTTTGCGGCCGCAGCGTTCATCGGTTAATCCCGCGGCCTGCCGGGCCTGCGGCTGCATGACTCAATGACTATTACGGTTAGATGAGGTGTGGTAAGGATCATGCGCAAAAAGAAGAGGATTCTGATTCTGTCCGAAGGCTTCGGTGCCGGCCATACCCAGGCCGCCTATGCCCTGTCCGACAGCCTTCGCCTCCTGGCCCCGCACATCCAGAGCCGGGTCCTGGAGCTCGGCACCTTCCTCCATCCCACACTCGCCCCGCTGGTGATCGGCGCCTACCGCAGGACGGTGACGACACAGCCGAAGCTCTACGGCCTGGTCTATCGATCCCAGGACAGGAAGACGCTGAACCGCCTCACCCGGCTCGCCCTTCACCGGATCTGTTACGCCCAGACGGCGGCGATCGTCAGGCAGCTGAAGCCGGATGCCATCGTCTGCACCCACCCTTTTCCCAGCGCCGTGATCTCGCGGCTCAAACGGTTCGGGCTCGAGGTGCCGCTGTACACCGTCATTACGGATTACGATGCGCACGGCACCTGGGTCAGCAGTGAGGTCAATACGTACCTTGTCTCCACCCCCGGAGTCAAGCATAAGCTGGAGAGTCTCGGCATTCCCCCCGAGGCGGTTCAGGTGACCGGTATTCCCGTCCACCCGAATTTCTGGCAGCCGCATAACCGGGATGAGCTGCGTGCCCGTTTCGGGCTTCGGCAGCTTCCGACCGTACTTGTGATGGGTGGAGGCTGGGGGCTGCTCAAGGACCGCAATTTCCTCCATCATCTGCTCCGGTGGCGGGAACAGATCCAGCTCGTTCTCTGCCTCGGCTCCAATCACTCGTCGCTCCGTGAACTCGCAGAAGACCCGCGCTTCCGCCATCCGAACATTCGTCTGCTCGGCTTCACCAAAGAAGTCTCGCAGTGGATGGACGTGTCGGACCTGCTGATCACAAAGCCGGGCGGCATGACCTGTACCGAAGCCCTCGCCAAGGGAATACCGATGCTGTTCCACAAGCCGATTCCCGGACAGGAAGAGCGCAATCTTCAATACTTCACGCAGATGGGCTTCGGCGAAGCGATCCGGTCGGCCGAGACCGTCGACCTCTGGTTCCGGCAGCTCATCGACCATTACCCCGAGATCGAGCAAGCCAGGTCGTCGCGGTCAGCCGCCGGCGGGGCCGCCTATTCCCCTTCCCTGTGCTCACAGGCCATTATGGAGATGGTGCCCTGAGTCCCCCAGGCTGCACAGCAAAAGCCCCCGCCCTTCCCAATAGGAAAGACGGGGGCTTGTACTTTGAATCTATCCGCTCGCACGCGGCAGACCGACGCGGCTTATTCTTCGTCGTTCTGCTCGTCGTCGGTGCCCCTGCGGGCGGCTTCATCCGCTTCTTCCCGTTCGCGCCGCTGCAGAGAATCCAGATGCTGGTCCAGCGCCTGCTGGCCGATGACCGCCTCAAGGCGGAAGATCGGCATTCCTTTGCCAGAGAACTTGGTCTCATACTCGGTCATCACGAGGTCCGTCCGCAGCCCTTCGGCATGCAAGTCCAGAGAGATGTTACGCAGCCGGATACCGAGATCGCAGAAGGAATTCAAAGAGAATTCAAACAAGGAACGCGAGTCCGTCTTAAAATGAATCTCTCCCCGCTCGTTCAGGATCACCCGGTATTTGTTCACAAAGCCGGCATGGGTCAATCGGCGTCTGGCATGGCGCTTCTTCGGCCACGGATCGCTGAAATTGAGATAGATCCGCTCAATCTCGCCGGCCTCGAACATGTTCTCGATATGCTCTATGTTAAACCGGACCAACCGAAGGTTGCTGAGATCTCCGCCGTGTTCCTCGCGCGATTCCTTAGCTTTTTCGCTGCCCCTTCGGATCAGTTCGTCGTACATGTCGACGCCTATGTAATTGATCTCCGGGTTCAAGGCGCTGAGCTGGGAGATGAACCGCCCTTTGCCCATGCCGAATTCCACGTGAATCGGTCTGTCGTTGCCGAATACCTCGGACCATTTCCCTTTATACATTTCCGGTTCCAGTACGACCAGCTCCGGCTGGGCCTCCAGTGCTTCCTTGATCCCCTTACGTCCTCTTAACCGCATTGAATTGCTCCTCCAGGTGCTCTTGATATGGCTCGATTATACTCTCTATTCCGGGGAATGAAAAGACCGGCCCACCCTGCAGGTAGGCAGAGGGGCCGGCCTGATAACGGCCTACAAGGCGGACTGCTAGACTTCAAGCAGCTGATAAGCAAGCTTATCGGCTTCCGGAAGAAGGATCGTCTCCAGCTTGGAACGCACTTTCCTGCGGGCACCGGCCGCGATCTGCGGCTGGGCATGAAAATGAATGCCCGAGGCCAGGGCCATGGCTTCCTTAAGCGTAAGCTCCACCATGATCCGCTGCTCCCCGTTCAGGGTCCGTGAGTTGAGCATGGCTTAACGCTGCTGCTGTTGATTTTGGTTTTTGCCGCGCATGCCGGCAAGACCCAGAAGACCGATCAGACCCAGCCAGCCCCAATCCATACCGTCGTCATTGTTGTTGGCAGCTGCCGTACGGTAAGTGTTGGTGCCGTAGTTGCCGCCGTAGCCGTAGCCCGTACGGTCGTTGGCGTTGGTGTTCATGTTCATGCGGTCAAGCAGGCCGCCGCGGTTCGTCCCGGTACCTGTACCTGTCGTACCCGTACCGGTTCCGTACGTGCCGGTAGTCCCCGTGCCCATGCCGGTTCCGTATGTTCCCGTACCTGTGCCGGTTGTTCCCGTACCCGTACCATACGTACCTGTGCCGGTTGTCGTACCCGTGCCCGTAGTCGTACCCGTGGTGCCCGTGCCGGTTGTACCGTAAGTCGACGTTGTCCCTGTGCCCGTGCCAGTCGTAGTCGATGCCAGTGCCTGACCGCTAAAGCCGATAGACGCCGTCAACGCCAGTGCAACCACCGTTTTACCGAACTTGTTCATGTCGTGAGTATTCTCCCTTCTCAAGCTGGAATGGTGTTGCCGCCTTGCAACCATAGCATGGACACGGGACCTGCTTCTTATCCGGTGTGCGCCGCAGGTGTATGTTGTCAAGGGAAAGGTTCGCTTTTGGGGTCATTTTTCGGTAGAATAAGAAGGTACGATCAGCATGGCTCAGGCCTATAGAAGGAGTATTCTTTATGGAAAAAACGATGGAGCTCCCGCAGCAGTTGTGGGGAGATAAACGTTTTCATACATGGAACTATGAAATGCGCGAGCAGTTCGGCACCAAAGTATTCAAGGTCATGCTCGACGCCGGCTTTACCTGCCCGAACCGTGACGGGAAGATCGCCACAGGCGGCTGCACCTTCTGCAGTGCCAGGGGGTCGGGCGACTTCGCGGGCTCGCGCCGCGACGATCTCGTAACGCAGTTCAATAAGATCCGGGATCTGCAGCACCGCAAATGGCCGGAGGCCAAATATATCGGCTACTTCCAGGCTTACACCAATACGTACGCTCCCGTCGAGGAACTGCGTGAGTACTATGAAGCGATTCTCGCCCAGCCCGGAGTCGTCGGCTTATCGATCGCCACCCGCCCGGACTGTCTGCCCGATGACGTGATCGATTATCTTGCGGAGCTGAACGAACGCACCTACCTCTGGGTGGAGATGGGGCTGCAGACCGTGCACGAATCGACGTCCCAGCTCATCAATCGGGCTCACGATACCGATTGTTATCTTGAGGCCGTTGCGAAGCTCAGAGCCCGCGGCATTCGGATATGCGCCCATATCATCTATGGCCTGCCGCAGGAAACCCACGAGATGATGCTGGATACCGGACGTGCCGTGGCCGCCATGGACGTGCAGGGCATCAAGATCCATCTGCTTCACCTTATGCGCAAGACGCCCATGGTCAAACAGTACGAGGCCGGGCTGCTCCGCTTCCTGGATAAGGACGAGTATGTGAACCTTGTCGTCGATACGCTGGAGTTCCTGCCGCCGGAGATGATCGTGCACCGGTTGACCGGGGACGCGCCGCGCGACCTGCTCATCGGCCCGATGTGGAGCCTGAAGAAGTGGGAAGTGCTCAACAGCTTCGATGAAGAGCTCCGCCGCCGGAATACCTGGCAGGGCAAGAAGTGGCAGCCGGTCGTCGGCTAGCTTACCCTTCAGGCGACGATGATTATAGTAGAAATACATGGTTAAATAGATAACACCGGATATGCGGAGGAGGAGACAGGATGAAGAAGGTGCACTGGCTGCTGATGGCAGCCCTGCTGGCGGCACCGGCCTGCAGCAAGGAACCGACGCCGAACACCCCCGCAGTGGAAGTGCCGCCTGCCCCCTCCCCGCAGACCGGGAAGCCGGAGGAAGGCAGCGCTCCCGCCGGGAGCGGCGCCCCGGAGAACGGAAGCGGGGCGGTGCAGCCCGGAGAAGACGGCACGAACGCGGATGCGGGTGCCGCGGGAAGCGGCAGCACAGCGCCGCCTGCGGACGGCAGCGAAGGTTCCGGCACGGCGGCGGGCGGAAGCGGGACGAGTACCGCCCCGGCAGCGGGCAGCGGCGGCAGTACGTCCGGCGGAAGCGGGACCGGCAGCAAGCCCGCCGCCGGGGGCGGCACGAGCAGCGGCGGAACGAAGAAGCCGACCGCGCCGAAGCCCCCGGCGGTTCAGCCGGCGCCTCCCGTGACGCCGCAGGAGCCGGCACAGCCCCCGGCAGCGGGCGTCAGCGACCCGGCGACTGCCGGCCCGACAGCCGCAGCGCCTCCGGGCGACGCCGTCATCGAAGTGCCGACCGGGGAGCTCATGGAGCCGCCCACCGCCAACTAGAAGGAGGCTTCGCCCCATTGGGATTTCTTTCGATACTTAGCTTTGCCCACAAGCTTGTGGAAGAACGGCTGCATCCCGGCGACACCGCCGTGGATGCCACCGCCGGCAACGGCAATGACACGCTCTTCCTGGCCCGTCTCGTCGGCGGTACCGGAACGGTGCATGCCTTCGATGTTCAGCCGCGGGCCCTGGAACAGACGGCACTGCGGCTCGGCCGGGAGCTGCCGGAGGGCCAGCAGCGGGTGCACCTGCACCTGCGCAGCCACGGGGAGATGGAGCGGGTGCTGCCGGAGGAGGCCCGCGGCCGGGTGGCTGCCGTCATGTTCAACCTCGGCTACCTTCCCGGCGATGATCATGCCACTGTGACCCTGCCGGAATCGACGCTGGAGGCGCTTCAGGCCTCCGCCAAACTGCTGCGCCGCGGGGGCATCATCACCGCGGTCCTGTACACCGGACACCCGGGCGGCCGCGAAGAAGCCGATGCCGTGGAAAAGTGGGCAGCCGGGCTGTCCCAGCGCGAGTTTCAGGTGCTGCAGTACCGGTTTGTGAATCAGGTGCATTCGCCCCCTTACCTGATCGCCGTTGAGAAGCGGGTATGAAGAACCAAAAGTAAGCAGCAAAGCCCGGCGTTCCGTCGATGTGCACCGCACACGGGAACCGGGCTTTTATTGTATTCGTTGTAAATCTATTACCGGCTGACCCGCCCTCTTCTCCATTCTCATGCATTCTGCGCTTCCTGCCTCCCGTCCGCAGAACCCGACATCCCCGCCCCGCATTCTTACGGCTTCTCTCCTATAGCCAAACCCGGGCAGGGGTTGATATAATGCTTGATAGAAAAACATGGGGAGTCTGCCGGGTTCTGTACCCGGTGGTCTTAAACCCCAATAGAATCAGGAGAGTGGAATAGATGAAACCATATCCGCTGCAATGCCAACCGGAATTCAAGGAACGCGTATGGGGCGGCCGGGCCCTCGAACAATTCGGACACGAGCTGCCCGAAGGACCGATCGGTGAGGGCTGGATGATCGGCGACCACCCGAACGGCACGACCAAAGTGGTCAACGGCGAGCTCGCCGGCCTGGGCCTCGACCAGATTCGCGAGCAGTACGGCGAAGCCTTCTTCGGAAGCAAAGGCTTCTCGAAGAAAAATGGGCGCTTCCCGCTGCTGATCAAGCTGCTCGACTGCCAGGACGACCTGTCCGTACAGGTGCACCCGAATGACCATTACGACCGTCTTCCCGAAGGTGAGCTTGGCAAGACCGAAATGTGGTACATCCTGGATGCCAAGCCGGGCGCCAAAATCATTTACGGCCTGAAAGACGGCGTTACCCGCGAATCCCTCGCCGCCGCTATCGAAGAAAACCGCATCATGGACGCCCTCAATGAGATTACTGTCGAAGCCGGCGACTCCTTCTATATCCCTTCCGGTACGGTTCACGCGCTTGGCGCAGGCGTACTCGTAGCGGAAATCCAGCAGAACTCCGACAGCACTTACCGGCTGTACGATTACGGCCGCCTCGGACTGGACGGCAAGCCCCGCGAGCTGCACATCGAAGATTCCCTGAATGTCATTGCTTATGAGAATGCCGGTTCCACTTACATGAAGACGAACCTCACTTCCTCGAATGAATGGCTGACCCTGGCCCAATCCCCCTTCTTCGTAACCGAAAAAGGACAAGTCGAGGGCTCCTGGAGTCTGCAGACGTCGCCGGAGAGCTTCGTGATCCACATCGTATGCGAAGGTACCGGCAAACTGCGCTGGGCTGACGGCGAGCTGAACGTAAAGCCGGGCGAGTGCTACCTCCTCCCTGCCAATCTCGGCGAATATTCCTTCGAAGGCTCCCTGACGATTCTTCGCAGCTATCTGCCATAAGCCACTTTCCCGCTTCGCCCATAGGCTCTAAAGCAAATACCCCATCGATCCGCCGGACGCGGAGCCATGGGGTATTTGGTATGGGCGGGCAGCCCGATCTCAGGCTGATTCGTGGCACAAAGGATTAGGGAGCCAAACCATTCCGGGCATGGGCTATCCCCCTGCGGCATGCTTCACACGGTGAAAGATCGATGCCTCTAATGACTTCGAAGCGCAGCTGCCTCCAGCCGCATTACAGCGCGAAGGTTTCCTGCAGATCCATCGTAAAGTACTGCACGCCAAGCGATGTATCCGGCGGGAAGTACACGATGAGCAGCTGCTCGGCCGGATCGGTCTCGCCGGACTGCAGATAAGTCTCGAGGCGGAAGGGGAGCACTTCGACCATCACGTGCTTGTGGAGATCCTTCTCGCTGATCCGAAGCTCAGCGAACGTCTGCGAGACCAGAGCAGGCTGCTCGGCAAGCAGACGGTATAGGTCGGCCTGTCTCGCCTTGTCCAGTGAGAAGTCCCACCAGATTTTGCGCGGCTTGTACTTGTGATTGCCGTAGTAATCCAGCTTCATGAGCCCCTCGATCACCTGCAGCTCCTTCGTCCCGCGGTCCTTCAGGAACGCATGAAGGCGGGTGAACAGATCCTCGAGCTGGTGACCGATCTTCTGCCAGCCGCGCGCCTCCCAATAATCCCCGAACTCCTGGAAGAAGTCGAAGGCCGAGGCGAATTCCCGGCGGATCAGGTAGCCTACCGTATAGTCCATCCGGTGGGCATTCCAATATTTCTCCAGCACATCCTCCACCCGCTTGATCCGCACAAGATCGGAGAACGGCAGGATGTCGTTGCCGAGAATCTCGTAAGGCGCGTGGTCCATGTAAATGTAGCCGTACTTCTCCGCATCGTGCCGCATCCCCGTACCGCGCAGCATCTTCAGGAAGCCGAGCTGCAGCTCTTCGGGACCGAGCTCGAACACGTCGTTGAACGTTTTGCGGAAGGAGTTGTAATCCTCTTCGGGCAGGCCGGCGATCAAATCAAGATGCTGATCGATCTTGCCGCTCTCCTTGACCTTGGTCACGGTGCGAGTCAGCTTGGTGAAATTCTGCCGGCGCTTCACCAGTGAGTTCGTCAGGTCGTTCGTCGACTGGACGCCGATCTCGAAGCGGAAGATGCCCGGCGGCGCATGCTCGGCCAGGTAGTCGAGCACCTCGGGGCGCATGATGTCCGCGGTGATCTCGAACTGGAACACACAGCCCCGGTGGTTCTCGATGAGGAACTGGAACATGTCCATCGCGTAATCCCGCTTGATGTTGAATGTGCGGTCTACGAACTTGATCAGCTTCGCCCCCGAGTCGATCAGATAGAGCAGATCGCTCTTCGTCCGATCGATATCGAAGTAACGGACCCCGACTTCGATGGAAGAGAGGCAGAATTGACAGGAGAACGGACAGCCCCGGCTAGTTTCGAAGTAAACCACGCGGTTGGCCAGGGACGCAATGTCCTCCGGGAACCGGTGCGGAGAAGGGATCGCATTGAGATCCAGCTTCGGACGCGGCGGGTTGATGATCACCCGGCCCTCCTTGCGGTAGGCCGTTCCGAACACACTGTAAAAAGATCGGCTGCCCGAGAGCTCCGTCAGAAGATGATGGAAGGTTTCTTCCCCTTCGCCGACGACGATAAAGTCCACTTCGGGAATCCGGTTCATCCAATACTCGGTGTCGTAAGAGACCTCAGGACCGCCGAGCACGACCGTAACCTGCGGCATGATCTTCTTCAGCATGGAGACGACCACGATGGTCTCTTCGATGTTCCATATATAACAGGAGAAGCCCACCACATCCGGCTGCTTCTGGTACAGATCCATTACGATGTTCATCGCGGGATCCTTGATCGTGTACTCGGCAATGCGGATGTCCGGGAAGTCCTTCTCACTGAACGACTTCAGATAGCGCAGGGCCAGGGACGTGTGAATATACTTGGCGTTAAGCGTCGATAAGACGATGGATTTCATGGGTTTGGTCATACCTCTTCGTTCCCGTTTTTGTTGGCGCGTTTTGCTGAACAGTATGCCTTTTATTCTACACCGAATCCCCAGGGAACACAAAGAAGAAGCCGTACGCCGGCTCCCTCTGTGCTTAGTTCATCATCATGCATGTACCTTAAGAAAATACCCGGCGCCCGCCGGTCAGCTTACTTCAGCTTGCCCGCCGCATCCGTCACCGCAAAATTATAGATAACGGACCGTGTTACCTTCTCCCCGCGCTCGTTCGTGCCTTCCACGTCCAGCGAGAGGTTGTACACACCGGGCTGCTGCGGTGTCTCGAACGAAACGGCCAGCTTGCCGTCCTTCAGCTCGCCCGATCCCTGAAGCTCCCCGTCCTGGCGCTTGCGCTGCGCCGACTTGCCTTCGCCTGCGGCATGCAGGTCCGCCCGCTTCAGCGAGCCTTGAACCCGGCTGCCGAGATCCACGTTCAGCTGGGCGCGCTCTCCCTGGCGGTAGACCTTCTTGCCCGCTGTCACGCGGGTCTTCACTTGGCCGCCTTCGACAAGGCGCGCCGCAGCGAAATACGCGTCGCCTGTTCCCGACACCTCCAGCGTCCAGCTGCCGGCTTCCGGCTTCTCCACCTGGAATGTGCGGCGGATTGCCCCTTGGAACACGTCATCCGCTTCCGGCGCGGCAGGCGCGTCGGACGGGCTGTAGGTGCGGCCGGACGGAGCCCGCAGCACGAGAGCCGTATCTGCTTTGGCCGTCAGCACTTCCAAGGTCATGGACTGCAGGCCGCTCTCCAGCGGCAGCTGGGCTTCTACCGTGCCGTTCACCTCGCCGCCGCGGAAGATGAAGCCGACCTCACCATTCGCTTCGGATGCGGTGTTGGTGCCGCCAAGGCGCGGAGCTACCGGAAGCTTGCCGCCTTCCGCCGAAGTCAGCGCCATGGCTTGTACAGCACTGCCCGTGCTCAGCTTCGGCCGTACCAGCGACCACGTCTCCGAGGCTTTTACCATCGCACTGTGCGAGATGTCCTTGGTGAAGCTGCGGATGCCGTACGGCAGCCCGAAGGCCGAATCGAGCGAGACCGCCCCATCGTCTTCTCCCGGAAGAATCGCATGGGCGAACCAGTAGCTCGTGAACCAGCCGTCATCTCCCATGCCGCCCGACATATATGTAACAGTCGCCTTGTTCTCTGTCCTTGCATCCGTCTGGGAGCGGAAGTTCGCCATATACGAAGTTTGCAGCGAATATACGGCGTCGTCGTTTTTGCCAAGAAGATCGGCCAGCCAGGATGCCCAGGAGCTGTACGCCAGATCGGCAAGCTCCGAGCCCTTGTTCGGCGTCGAGAGCTGATGCACCACATTCACGTAAGAAGCGGCGCCGTAGTGCACGAGAGCCGTCTGCGTATCGATGCCGCCCTTGGAGTGCGCGATGATGTTGATTTTGGACACGCCGTAATGCTGTGCGACCTTGCGGATGACCTCCGCCAGCTTAGCGCCGTTGGTCCACATATTACCGCCGGTCCCGTCCGCATCCTTGAGCTGGACGAAGGCCGTGCGGTAACCCGCATTGTATGCCGCTTCGTAGTATTTGTCCGTGCCGAGCCATGTGGAGTAGTCGGAATGAAGGCCCTGGACGAAGAGAATGACCGGCTTGTCCGCCGTTGCTCCGGGAGGGACGGCCCCGGTGTACCAATCTCCAAAATTCCCGCTCGGGTTCTCATCGTGGAGAACGGGAGTGGGGGCGGCGGCCCCGGCGGCCGAGGGAACGGCGAGCGCGGCGGCGGTCATCAGGACGATGGCGGTGCGAAGGACAGGACGGCGAAACATGAATACATCTCCTCTCAACTATTCCTTAATTTGGAATAACTTCCTCTCATAGTATAAGGGAAATGTATTTTCGCTGTATACGGGGGGACTTAATTTTTTGTAAACGGATTACTCGATGCGGGATATTGGGTGTCCTCCGAGGAGTAGACCGAGTGGCATGATGTGATGAAAGTGAAAGGAGATCCGCCGGTTGAGAGTAGCCCAAAGAGATGATGTGATGTGAAACATCAGATAACCGGCTTGATAAGTGTAAAGTGAACGGTATATGATTCAAAACATCATAAATGTGAGGAGATCCGTCCTTGGGACCGGCCGAAAGAGATGATGCGATGTAAAACATCAGATAACCCGCCTGACGGCTTCACGGCGAGCCGTTCGTGATGGGAGTGCTCCTGCCCCGGAAGACTGACTGCTTCGCCTTCCTTATAAGAGACACGTCGCGTGTGGATGGGTACAGGATAGAAACGAGCAACTGCCGGCTGCACTCGCTCTCCCCCGCACACAAAAACGGAGCGGCTGCCCCAATCCGGGGTGACCGCTCCGTTCTCTACCCATCCCCGTAACCTCCGGGGACTTATGTCCAGGCCTGCTGCATGTCATTCCATTCGCCTTCCGGAGGCAGCTCGGTCAGCATGAATTCGTCCTGCCCTTCCTCCGTCCAGATGCTCGCCTGGCTCATCAGCTGCTCTTCCACTTGGTCTTTCTGTGTCCGGAGCTCATCCGCCACGCTGCCTTCGGACCGCTCGATGGTGTTCTTCAGGCGGCTGCGCTCCGCGAGCCTCTTGGCCATTTGATACAAGATCATGCGCGTCCTACTTCCCTTCGCTTCATATTTTCTTGTCCTTACTGTACCTTGCGAACATTAAGACAAGATTAGAGGAACATAAACCTACCGTTAAAATTCCCCATAGCACGATATGCAGCTTCAAGAAGTAGCATTTCCCATAATTGTGTAAATCATGCGGCTCATTCCGCCCGTTTTACTCCCACTTGAACGTAAAGCTCGCCAGCAAAAAGGCGGCCGCCATCCATCCGCCGAGCAGCAGCGCCTCGCCCCAAAGCGTATCGAGGCCGGCGCCGACGTTCATCACCTGGCGGAGTGCCGTCGTGAGGTGGGCGATCGGCAGCAGCTTCACGATGCTCTGGACGATCCCCGGCATGCTGCCGATCGGGAAGAACACGCCGCCGAGGAACAGCAGCGGGAAGGAGATCACCCCTGCCAGCGGCCCTGCGCTCTCCGGCGTCTTGGCCAGTCCGGCGATAATGAAACCGATGGACATGAAGGCCAGCGTGCCCAGGACCACGAAGCCCAGGAGCAGCAGCCACGAGCCGCGAACCTGGGTGCCGAAAGCCAGCGCCCCGACGAGCAGGACGATCAGGGCCTGCGCGCCGTTCATCAGCAGCCGGGCCGTAATCTGTGCGGCGATGAAGGTCGAGGCGCGCAGCGGAGTGCTCTGCATCCGCCTCAGGATGCCTCGTTCCCTCCATGAAGCAATCTGGCCGGCGACCCCGTTCAGATTGTTCGACATGATCATCATCGCCAGAATGCCCGGCACCAGAAAGTCGATATACGCCAGCTTCAGCGCCTGCACACCCTCAGGCTCGAGGGCAAGCCTCGGCTTATAGCCGGACAGCTCCTTGTCGATGCCGTCGACAATCGGTCCAAGCAGCTGCAGGCCCACGGTCGATACGGTCGCATTCGTTTCGTCATAATAGACCTTCAGCGGGAAAGCTGCGCCTTCTTCCCGTATGATTAGAGTCGTGACCTGCGAACTACTAACCGTTACCACAGTTCCGTCCTCCAGCTTGATCTTGGAGCCCCGCTCCGAGCTTACTGGCTCTTCCGGCAGATCTACAGACGTTGCAGCCGCGCCCACGGCCATGGCGTACCCCTGCGGAATGACGATGACGAGCTGGTTGTCCCCTTTCTTCAGGGCGTCCAATTCCGCTTCCACCGCCCCGCCCTCCTTCAGCTTCAGAACCGGGCTCTCCCGCAGGGCCGTCACCAGCTTCTGCGAAGCCAGGGTCCGGTCCAGATCCACTACCGCGCCGTTCACCGATACGGGATTCCCCTTGCCGAGGAAGGTGCCGAGCATCACCATGAAGAACACCGGAAACGCCAGCGACCAGATCAGCACCTGCCGGTTGCGGGAGAACAGCCGGAGCTGGGCGAGGGTTAACTGGATGTAGGCTCTCATGCTTCCCTCAAGCTCCTTCCGGTCATATGGATGAATACGTCTTCAAGTGTTGCCGTACGGGTCTGCAGGTCGAGCACGCTCCACGCTTCGGCCTCCGCCGCGGCAATCAGGTCCACCAGCGTCGGCTGCAGCGCGTCGGTGTAGAGGACGAACACCTCGCCCCGCTGCTGCACCTGCTTCACTTCAGCCACCGCCTGCAGACGCCGCCGTCTGCGCTCCTGTTCCTCCGCCTCGGCTCCCTCGGCCCCCGCCAAACGGAACTCCACCGCACTTTCCGACTGCAGGCTGCGGACCAGGCTCCGGGGCGTGTCCAAGGCGATCACCTGACCGCTGTCCATCAGACAGATCCGGTCACATAGCACATGCGCTTCGTCCATGTAATGCGTCGAGAGCACGACCGTCTTGCCCCGCTCCTTCAGCCGCAGGACGATATCCCACAGGGTGCGGCGCGCCTGGGGGTCCAGCCCCTGTCGTCGGCTCGTCGAGGAAAACGACCTGCGGGTCGTTCACCAGCGCCAGCGCAATGGCCAGCCGCTGCTTCTGCCCGCCGGAAAGATGCTTCACGCGGTCTTCCGCTTTTTCCGTCAGGATCATATCCTCCAGCAGCGGATCCACCGGCACGCTCTTCGGATAGAAGCTGGCGTACATACGCACCATCTCACGCACCGTGAGCAGATCGAACAGCGAGGTCGACTGCAGCTGGACACCGATCGCTTCCTTGACTTTATCCTGCTGTGTCCGGGTATCGTATCCGGCAACCAGGGCATGTCCCTCATCGGGACGGCGAAGCCCTTCGATCATTTCCATCGTCGTTGTTTTGCCCGCGCCGTTCGGACCGAGCAGCCCGAACACTTCCCCGCGGTATACGTCAAAGCTCACCCCCCGTACCGCCGTAAAATTCCCATACCGCTTCATCAGGCCCAGGGCCCGGATGACTGCTTCCGTCACATACTCAACTCCTTTGCTGTCCAGATATCGCCAAGCATATCTTGAAGTATACCATTCGGCTGCCGGAGGGTGCATCTTCCGCGGGATTGAGATACACGGCTTCGCCCGTCCTTAATGGACGATTCGCGTTTATTAACAATATAACGGGGCCGAGCTTGGGCGAAAATTCTTATATTTCAAACCAAAGGAGCCTTCCGGCTCCTCCGTTTGAGCAGCTTTTCTTCATTAATACGTACTGTAAATCGCATCGCAAATCCCCGCCCGCGGTTCATAGAAGCAGTGCTTCTTATACCGCGCCACATGAGGCTGGGTATACCAGGTGGGCGGACAATCACCCGGCGGACGCCAGTACCACAGGCTGTACTTGGCCGGCCAGATTCTCTCCCCGTTCACCGCACGGCGGGCCAGACGCTTCTCTCTCTCCCTGGGCCTCTGGTAGAAATACCCATGCTGTGTAGCCTCAAAGGCATGAGGCTGATAAACCATCTGTTCGATCGTACGGATGCCTTTAAAATCGGAACAGTTGGAGCGGATCCGGTTAATGCCCACGTTGCCGACCATCAGCATGCCCGGTTCGCCTTCGCCTTCCGCTTCCGCCCGGAGCAGCCTTGCCAGCAGATCGATGTCCTGCTCTCTGGCTTTTACTACCGCCATCGTTCTCACCTCATTCGATGTGGGGATTCGGTTTCTACCATAGATTATTAAGGGCCTAAGGAATTGATACCACTCACGGGGAAATTCCCCCGGTTTCACGATCGGCGGCCGGTCGTGGTATAGTAAAGGCAGCCTGAACTACAGAACGGAGTGAACCTGCTGTGACCAACAAACCTACATCCTCCCGCTGGACAGGCCGCCCTTCGGGCGGCTCCAAGGAACGCCGCGGCGGCAAGCCGGCGCGTCCCGCCCGTCCGTCCCGCCCGGCAGCCAGATCCACCGGCGCCCGGCAGGCCGCCGCCGGTACGGGAGCCCCGCGGCAGGCGCCCAAAGCCCGGATCCTGCCCGTCCAGGAAGCGGGAGAACTGCTGAACTTCCTGCTCGCCCATCTCAACATGGGACGCAATGCCGTCAAATCGCTGCTCGCCCGCGGGCAGGTCTCAGTGAACGGCCGGACCGTAACAGTATACAACCATCCCCTGCTCCCCGGGCAAAGTGTGACCGTCAGTAAGGAGCGGATCGTGGAAGCCCCTCCGCTGATCGGGCTGACCATCCTTCACGAGGACAGCGACATTATCGTTGTGCGGAAGGAGGCGGGCCTGCTCTCCATTGCTTCGGCCCAGGCACAGGAGGAGGAGCTGACGGCGTACCGCCAGCTGATGGCCCATGTCCGCCACCAGGACCCTTCGGGCCGTATCTTCGTCGTACACCGGCTCGACCGGGACACCTCCGGTGTCATGCTCTTCGCCAAGAGCGAGCAGGCGCAGCAGACCCTGCAGAATGCGTGGCAGGAGATGGTGCAGGAGCGCACCTATGTCGCCTTGGTCGACGGCATGGTGAAGAAGCCGGAAGGCACCGTGAAGTCGTGGCTGAAGGAGAGCAGCACGCTCAAGATGTATTCGAGCCCGTACCCGAACGACGGGCAGCTGGCCATCACGCACTACAAGGTGCTGCAGGCGGCAAAGGATTTCTCTCTGCTCGAGGTCAACCTCGAAACCGGACGCAAAAACCAGATCCGCGTGCACATGCAGGATATCGGCCACCCGATCGCAGGCGACCGCAAATACGGCTCGAAGTCGCGGACGCTGAACCGTCTCGGCCTGCATGCGCGGGTCATTGCTTTCACCCACCCCATGACAGGGGAGCTGATGCGGTTTGAGACCGAGATACCGAAGGCGTTTCTCGGGCCGCTCAAGGGCAGTTCTCTTAAATAGAAGAAGAAGCAGGTGCCGGGAACCTGCTCTTTTTTTATATATACATGCTCATGAAATCTTTACGAAATCTTTATAAAACCTTTATAATGTGCTACATTTACGTAGCAGACAAACCTTTTTTCAGTAGCCCCCATGTAAAACAACAGGGTACCAAGACTAACTATATAAGGTGTGGATTATGAAACGAGATGATTTATCTTTATTTTCAATGTTGGTCTATATTGGGGTTTATATTTCGGGGCGATATTTATTGGTCGAAGACATAAAGCTTTCTTTTATTCCGTTGATCCTTGACCTGCTCCTTGGCGTACTGATTATCGTTGTAAGCTTATTATTAAAAAAACTGCATTCTTTAGCAGGGATCGTTTTCATGCTTGTCTTCAGCCTGTTTCATATTGCCAACATGGAATACATATTCGCAATGGATCATACGATCAATCTCTCAGACTTTAAATTTTTGGGTGATAAACAGTTTCTAGCTGGTACGTTATCTCATTTTAACTTCCCATTGTATAGTGTACTGCTTATTTTAAGTGGTTTGCTGAGTATTTTTGCAAGACCGGCTTCCAAGATCTTTATGAAACGTTCCTTGGTAGTATCCGGCATTTCTATTGTATTTTTATTGTTCCATGCCATCGTCTTTCCTTCCGCTGCATCATGGAAAGAGAGCAACTTCACAGTTGAATCATTCAGCAATACATTATATTCCATGTCTGAAGCCAAAACAAGAAATCCTTGGACCTTCAGGATCAAAAACGCTACCAAGAGACCTTCCTTTCGGATAAGCTGCAGGCCGGTGAATCATTATTACCAGCTACAGCAAATCAAAGTAGGAAAAAAAATGTTCTCTTCGTGGTCATGGAAGGAATACCCGGTGTTTACCTCGAGAAGAACCAGATTTATACCGGCATTCAAAATCCGATCAAACTGAACAGCTTGAATAAGATTGTCGATCATTCCCTGGTGGTGCCCAATTTTATAACACATAATAATCAAACGATTCGAGGCCTATATTCCATTCTTAGCGGGGATTACCCCAAACTGGATGCCTCCACCCCTAAAGCTTATGAATATGATCAGATAGCCGAAAACAGCAGAGATAAGCATCTTCCTGTTCTTTTAAAAGAACAAGGCTATAATACGGCTTTTATCCAGGCCTCCCCGTTAGAGTTCATGTCAAAGGATCGCTTTATGAAGGCTTCCGGTTTCAGCCAAGTCGTCGGGCAGGAAGGATTCCCACACCATTATATCCCCTTTGCTTGGGGTATTGATGATAAAGCATTCTTTGAACAGAGTCAGAATTACCTGAAGGAACTCAACCAGAAAACGGAACCCTGGTTTGCAACTTTATTAACAGTAGGCACTCATCATCCTTATGCCGTGCCAGAGGATTTAGAAAAAGAGTACCCTGACCGCAAAGAAGCGGCTGTACGCAATTTGGATAGGGCTTTAGATAGCTTTATCGATTTTTTAAATACTTCCGGTATCGCCAAAGATACTTTGGTCATGTTTATTTCGGATGAGTCGCATGGGGTGGATAATCAAACTTTGGGCTCCAATTGGGGGTTATGTCTGGCCTACTCACCGGACTTTACAACTTCTATTACCAACGAGGGCGTTTTCGGACACCTAGATCTTTTGCCGTCCATTGTGGATTATGTTGCACCTGAAAAGTCTAAAGACCTTCCAGGTCGAAGCATATTCCGAAGTTATCCGGATGAGAGATCCATATTGTTCTCCAGTCACTACTCCGGTGATCTTTATTTTTCGAACAAGAAAGGAACCATCAACCAAATTAATAATCGTGGGGAACTTTATACCCTGACTTCGTCAAATGGCCAAATGTTCTCTGATAAGTACAATACAGAAAAATCAACCGATGTTGAGCTAAAGTCCGACATTGAAACCTATAAAGAAATGGCCGACCAATCTGTAATTAAAGAAGGAACACCGAGTGATATATCGATTATTGAACATGCGATCTTCGACCTGGAGCGCAACAAGCCGGTAAGAGTGACGGATGGACAGTACTTGACGCTCCCAGCTAAAAGTATGGTGACTCTGAAGTTTGATTACGAGATAGAGTCCGATCAATTGAATACGATCAAGTTTAACTTGGGCGTCAATGACCCCAGTAAAGAACTCACCAAAATAGTAGATGGAAACAATAAAAAGGGCACGCTCATATATAAATTTTATAATCCGAATGAAATCGTTAGATATTCCTTTTATTTGGCACTTCATCCTTACGGAAATACAAAGGAAACTAACAACAATCTGGGTAAGATTCATATTTCCAATTTATCTGTGCATTTTGCAATTGATACTACGGATAGTTTTGAAACCTATGATAAGAACAGTCTGGTTAACGGTGGAAACTTAATTCCGTTGATGCATACGACAGGAATAGGTGCTTACCCAGCTTCGAATACAGAAATTCGAGTTAAATCTTCAAACCAGAACGAAATCATGGTGTATGGTCCTTATCTTACTTATCCGAACGGCCGGTATGTGCTTAGATATAAATTCAAAATGGACGAAGCAGTTAAAGACGACCATCCTTTATTTGCGATTGATGTACAAACGGATGGTGCGAGTGGTCCGCCACTAACGGAAAAAATCTTCACATTCAATCAATTGGAATATGACGGAGAATATTACACAGCGCAAGTACCATTTGAAATTGTTTCCGAATTACACCAGCGAGAGAACATGGAATTCCGTCTCAGGGAGCTCCGCAGCCTTAACTTGACCATAGAGGGCATAACAACCGAAAGACAGCCCTAATGACTTCCCTACAAACCGGCTCATGCATACAGCAGGAGTCGGTTTTTCTCTATGAAAACCACTGAATTTTAAACGAAACATGACTGATTTTTGAGTGGGGATTGTCCGGGGTTTCCCCTATAATGAGGAAGAATTTTCAACACCGGACCGCAGCTTCCAAAGAAGAAAGGGGGACCGCAGACGACATATTGTAAGCGCAATCAAATGCAGGCTTTCAAACTCTTTCAAGGATGGTGACTCTTCATGTCTCCCAAAAATAAATCTCTTCTGGCCCGCCGCGCTCTGGCGATCTCTGCCGCACTCCCCCTCTTGTTCAGCGGCGTGAGCGGCGCCTCCGCAGCCGAGGTCGTGGGCGGCAAGCCCGCCCCGGCCGTTCAAGGCAAGGGAGTACAGCTCGAATACCTGGACCGCGGGCTCGTGGCCGCCTCGACCTCCCAAGGCGTATTTCTCAGCTGGCGGCTGCGTGCCGGTGAAGTGACCGGTGCTTCCGCCAGCGGCCTGACCGGCGCCACGTTCCATGTCTACCGCGACGGCCAGAAGCTTGCAGCCGTTACGGACAGCACGAACTTCCTCGACGCGTCCGGCTCCTCCGCCTCCCGTTATGAGGTGGCAGCCGTGGTGAACGGACGGGAAGTGGACCGCAGCGAATCCGTCTCGCCCTGGGCGCAGGCTTACTACGACCTCAAGCTTAACAAGCCGGCTGACGGCGTCACCCCTGCCGGGGAAGCGTATACTTACTCGGCCAACGACATGAGCGTCGGCGACGTGGATGGGGACGGGCAGTATGAGTTTTTTGTCAAATGGGATCCTTCCAATTCCAAGGACGTCTCGCAGGTCGGCTACACCGGCCAAACCTACATCGACTGCTACCGCTTTGACGGCACCCTGCTGTACCGCATTGACCTTGGCGTAAACATCCGTGCAGGTGCACACTATACCGACTTCATGGTGTATGACTTCGACGGCGACGGCAAAGCGGAGCTGATGTTCAAGACAGCTCCCGGTACCAAGGTACATCAGTATGACAGCCAGGGCACCGTCACTTCCTCCACCTATATCACCATGCCGCAGGAGGACCTGCTCGCCGGATACAGCAACACGGATGACTACCGCCTGAGCAAGCAGGGCTACTATGAGCATGTCGTGAACATGTTCATGAACTGGCACAAGCACGAAGAAGTGGTGGCCGGGAACTGGCCTGCCACGCTCGAAGAATGCTTCAGCCTTCCCCAAAAGTACGATTACCCGTTGTCCCGCGTTGATGCACAGAGCCTGACGGACTACTTCATGGATGTGTATGCTCCGAGCCGCAGCGCCCGCAACAACCTGCGGAACTTCGAAGGCTTCATCCTGAGCGGTCCGGAGTACCTGTCCGTGTTCAGCGGCGCCACAGGTGAGGAGCTTCGGACGATTCCATACAAACCGGGCAGAACGGACGACGGCCTTATGTGGGGCGACTATGCCATGGGCCGGATCGAGCCGGGCAACCGGGTGGACCGGTTCCTTGCAGGCGTTGCTTACCTGGACGGCAAGAAGCCTTATGCGGTGCTCGCGCGCGGCTACTACACCCGCTCGACGCTTATCTCCTACAGCTGGGACGGCAAGCAGCTTAAGGAGCACTGGAACGTGGACAGCGGCTGGGTGCCGATGACCAATCCGTTCAACGACGGCCCGCACGGCCGTGACGGACGGGATCCGGTATACGGTACCCTGACCACGCAAGGCGCCCATACCCTGAGTGCGGCCGATGTGGACGGGGACGGCGCGCAGGAGATCGTCTACGGCTCCGCGACGATCGACCACGACGGCAGGCTGCTGTACAGCTCGATGGACATCATGCCGGAAGGTAGTGCCACGCCGGGCACCACAGCCCGACTCGGCCACGGGGATGCGCTGCATGTCACGGACATCGATCCGGACCGCCCGGGCCAGGAGATCTTCATGGTGCACGAAGGCGGCGCCTATGCTCCCTACGGCTATGCCTTGAAAGATGCCAAGACCGGCAAAGTCATCTACGGCGGTTACACCGGCAAAGATACCGGACGCGGCATGGTCGGCGACGTGGATCCTGCCCGGCGGGGACTGGAGACGTGGGCGGTAGGTCTCTGGACGGCCCAAGGCGAGAAGATCGGCACGACGGCGCCGGGTACGAACATGAACATCAAATGGGCCGCGGACATGACGACCCAGATCGTGAACGGAGCCATTGAAGCGACGCCGTCCATCGACGATTGGACGCGGGGCCGCCTGCTGACTGCGGAAGGCACCCGGACCAACAACTACACCAAGGGCAACCCCGGCCTGGTCGCCGACATCTTCGGGGACTGGCGCGAAGAGCTGCTGGTACGCACCGCCGACAGTACGGCGATCCGCATCTACCTCAGCACGGAAGTTACGAACCGCAAGCTGTACACCCTGATGCACGATCCGCAGTACCGCGCGGAAGTCGCCCGCCAGAACACCGGCTACAATCAGCCGTCGTACACCAGCTTCTATTTTGCGTCGGATACGGATTTCCGCAAGGTGCCGGTTCCTTCCTACTGGACACCCGGGCTGTTGAACGTGCTGAAGGGACTCCTAGACAAGTACGAAGCTTCGGGCGAGCTGCAGGGTTCCCTCGCTTCCCAGCTCAAAGAGACGCTGAAGCAGGCTGAGCACCAGTTCGGCAAGGGCTCTGCCGGTGCAGCCGCCAGGCACGTGGAGAAATTCCTCGAGCAGCTGCGCAAGCACGGAAATAAGGCAGCCCTCTCCGAAGAGGCGGAGAAGAACCTGATCTACCATGCGAACCTGTTCCTCCAGACATGGAACGCGAAGAACTAATCATAACCAAGTAAACGGCTTCGCCGTCCTATAAGGAAAATGCACGTTTATAAGAAATAGAAGATTACAGAATTTAGCCTCGGTGACACATTATTTCTTATACTTGCAGCAAAGCCGCCCTTGGCATCGACCAAGGACGGCTTTTTTTGGCGTCCTGTCACCTCACCGACTCTTTCCGAGAGAACCAAAGCCCGCTGCTCCTTACTCAGGCTGTGGAACGTACCCCTTTTTGAAAATGGTATACCACTCCTGCAAGCCCTCGCCTTCCATCACGCCGAGCTTCTCCAGAATATGCGCCGCGAATTCCACGGCCGCCGTGCCGTTGGCGGTAATCCAATTCCCGTCGCTGACCGACTGGGCATCGACATACCGCGCCTCCCCCTGGTACTCCGGCGCCCCTTCCTTGAGATAAGCAAGAGAGTTGCCTGTGTGCCGGTCATGGTCAAGGAATCCATACCGGGCCAGGAACGTGGTGGCATCACAGATCGCCGCGACCGGAACAGACTCACGGACACAGAAAGCTACCAGCTCCTTGACCGGCACATTCCTCTCCTCTAACCAGGTGGTTCCGCCCGGCAGGATGAGCATCGCCGGCTTGGCATCCGGTTGGTAATCCTTTACACTGTATTCGGGCAGCACACGAAGACCGCCCATCGACACTTTCGGTTCCAGATCAAGTGCAATCGTGCGGATCCGGAAGCCTGTGCCGGGCTTGTTGAGCACCGCCGTAACATACGAAGCCTCCCAATCCGCGAATCCGTCGGTAAGCAGCAGCAGTACATCTTTCATATTTATATCCTCCCTGTACCTCTTGGGTTATAGTTCTTATGATTGATTGTAACACCCCTACCCTGACAACAGGGTGTCAGCAAAACAAGGCTCATAGACAATAAAGTACGACTGACTGCTAGGAGACCATTCAACTTACTACAGCCAAGGAGGAGTCCGATGCTTAACCGGATGAAACAGGAAGCCCGCCGCCTCAAATCACAGCTCATGACGCTCTATCTCTGTGCCAAAGACCCCCGGGTACCGGCCGGGGTACGCCTCTTCGCCCTGCTCGTCGCCGCTTACGCCTTCAGCCCCATCGATCTGATCCCCGACTTCATTCCGGTGCTCGGTTACCTTGATGACCTGATCCTGGTGCCTCTCGGCATCATGCTTGTGCTGCGCTGGATCCCGAAGCACGTGCTGGAGGATAACCGCCGGCGGGCGGAAGAACTGAAGAACCGACCGACGAACTGGATAACCGGTGCACTGTTCATCCTGGTCTGGATCTTCCTCGCCTTCTGGTTCTTTCGCTGGCTGCTCCGCTTCTTTTGACCGTGGACAGCGGAAGGCCGGCTGTGCTCCGGTGGATAACATAAACAGCCTTGATCCTCCCCCTTGGGGAAAGGATCAAGGCTGTTTGCGGTTCAGCCCCGGGCGGGCTCTGCGGCCTCGGCTCCTTCAGGCAGGGCCCCGCTCCCCTTCCGGCGCTTGATGTACCGGAAGCAGAGCACGGCTGAGCCTACAGCTGCCGCCGCCATCACCCAGTACAGGCCGGAGAAGACAGAGGCAAGGGGCCGGGAAGTCGGCCAGGCGAGTACCGTGCTCGTCAGGGCGACTCCAAGGGCTCCGCCAAAGAACTGCGTGAGCTGGGACAGGCCCATGCCCGCACCAATCTCGCTGGAGGCCAGGATCCGCGACATTTCATTGGAAGCGCTGGAGCCGATGGCGGAGACCGAGACACTCAGCACCACATACGCGCCCGCGATGGCGTACACGGATTGGGCGGAGAACATCGCGAACCCGGCTGCCGCCAGGATCAGGCCCGCATGGCCGGCAGCGATGACCGGCGTATTCCCGGCACGGTCGATCCACCTGCCGATCCTTGGGGACAGCAGGGCGGTGAGGATGGCCCCCGGGAAGATGAGGAACCCCGTAACCGTAGAACTGGTGCCGAAGAGACGCGAGAGCATCATCGGCATCAGGAACAGGGAGGAGAAGTTCAGGATGTAAGCGATAAAGCCCATGGAGAGCAGGCCGAGATAGTTCCGGTTTCGCAGCAGCGAGGGCTGCACGAACGGAGCGTCGGTCCGGTGAATCCGAACCCAGAAGCCCGCCAGTGCAGCGGCCCCGACCGCCAGGGTCAACCACTGGCGATTCGTCAGGAAGAGCAGCAGGCCGGTTACACCGGCGCCGATCAGCAGAGCGCCGGTCCAGTCGAAGCGTACCGGGGCCGCCGTCTGCTGAGGCAGGTTCCGGTAGAACACCGGCAGCAGCAGAAGCACCATAGCCGTCACGATGAACAGCATATTCCATCCCATATACTGCGACATCGTGCCGCCCACGATCGGACCGAGACCGAAACCGAACGAGGCCGCCGAGATGATGGTGGACATCGCCTTGCCCCGGCGCTCCAGGGGGACGTACCGGGTAACGAGCACGACACCCAGACCGGGAGCCGACGCTGCCCCGACTGCCTGCAGCAGTCTCGCGGCCAGTACGCCGTAGAAGTGGTGCGAGAGCAGGCCTACGATCGACCCTGTACCGAGCAGCAGCAGACCGGCGGTAAGCAGGGTGCGGATCGGCAGGAAATCCGACAGGCGGCTGTACGTGATGGAAGCGATGGCGAACAGAATGGAATAGCCGGTCACAATCCATGAGGCACTCGTGGTCGACAGACCGAGATCGGCAGCTACCGTGGGCAGCGCCACATTGAACATGGTGGTATTCATCACCACCAGCAGAACCGTCAGACTCCAGAGCGGAATAATGAGCGATTCCTTGAACGAAGAGGAGATGGGGGAACTCACGGGGAAGGCCTCCTTTGGCGTACATTTACTTTTCCCATAATAGTATTATAATAATAGTATTATCGAAATATATCCCAATTGTTCCCTGCTGTCAATCCCTCCCTCTGCTGCACCGCCTCCTTCCCTTTTGCTTTGCGGGAGGCTGTAGTACAATCGGGGTATGAATGATTAAAGGTGGTTCTCTCCTATGACTTCCAACCCGAACCTGATCAATCCCTTCTGGCGCTCACTGCTGGAATTGAACCGCACCCTGAAGCAGACACTCTGCCTGCTGAGTACGGAAGCGGAAGTTCCGCCTTCGGCCGTTTCCCTCATTTTCAAAATGGAGCACGATACCGGCATGAAAATCAACTGCGTGGCCGAATACCTCGGCATGACCATCGGTGCCGCTTCCAACCTGCTCGACCGCTTGGAGGAGAAGGGCTGGACCCAGCGCCTGCGTTCCGAAGAGGACCGCCGCATCACTTATGTGAACCTGACCCCGCAGGGGATGGAACAGCTGCTGGCCTGGAGGAGCCGCTTCGCCGGCCATGCGGAAGCGATCTTCGGGAAGCTCGACCCGCAGCGGATTGAAGCGCTGGCTGAGGCTGTAAGCGATATCTCCCTCTACTTAAGCGAATATAATGCGTCCTACGAAGAGGGGAAGAACACCAAGTGAACGCTTGAACCCTGCCTGTGGCTGTAAATCCCACAACACGGGCAAGTCTTCGCTCCGGCGAGATAGCCGAAGCCCCCGATGACGAGCAGTACGAATCAAAAGAGACGGCCTGCCTCCTGCAGCCGGCCGGGTGCTCCTGCTGGCATCCACACTTTATACAGTGCCGGCAGGTTTGTTTTTTCTCTTCCCGGCGGCCGAACGCCTCCAGCTTGCAGTACAGCCTTCAAGGCCGGAGCTTCCCATCAGGAAGCCCAGCCTTCTCTTTGTCTTATCCGCATCTTCGCTAAGCGATGCCCGAGTGATTCCTTCTATCCTAATCCTCCCTTCAATCCTAATTCTCCCGCGAAAAGGGATTCCACCTTCTTTTCTCCCATGATCTGTAACTTTTTGGGATGGATTGAAGTCTAAAGGGTGTATGCAGCAACCATTGCATACTACCCTTCCTTTCATCCCACTACCAAGGAGGCTGCTCGACATGCATCGCGAAACCGAAACGGATATTGCCATCATCGGCGGCGGCGTAGGCGGCTTTGCCGCTGCGCTCTCGGCCTGCCGCATGGGCAAACGGGTTGTCCTGACCGAGGAGACCGACTGGATCGGCGGACAGCTGACAAGCCAGGCCGTTCCCCCGGATGAGCACCGGTGGATCGAGCAGTTCGGCTGCACGCGCAGCTACCGTCAGTTCCGCGAAGGCGTACGCGCCTTCTACAGACAGCACTTCCCTCTCACGGCCGAAGCCCGTGCCGTTTATCATCTGAACCCCGGCAACGGCGGGGTCAGCCGCCTTTGCGCGGAGCCGCGTGCCATGCTGGAGGTGCTGCAAGGGATGATCGCCCCTTACGTGCACAGCGGCCGTCTGACCGTGCTGCTGCGCTACCGGCCTGTCCATGCGGAGACCGACGGGGACCGGATTCGATCCGTCACCGTACAGGAAGCCTTCGGGTCCCGTCTGACCCTCCGCGCCCCTTACTTCCTGGACGCCACCGAATGCGGAGACCTTCTGCCGCTGGCCGGCGTGGAATATGTGACGGGAGCGGAATCCCGGAGCGATACGAATGAGCCCCATGCTCTGGAAGGGCCGGCCGACCCTCACGATATCCAAGCCTTCACCTGGTGCCTGGCCATGGATTATCTCGAAGGGGAGAACCATATCATCGACAAGCCCCGGGATTATGCGTTCTGGCGGAGCTATCAGGCCGACTTCTGGCCGGACCGGCAGCTGAGCTGGGTATCGCCGAATCCCGTGACGCTGGAGCCTACCGAAGAAACACTCTTCTGGGGCACGGAGAAGTACCCTCTCTTCATTTACCGGCGGATCCTCGACAGATCCAATTTCGTCCCGGGGACCTATCCGAGCGATATCTCGGTCGTGAACTGGTCCCAGAACGACTATTGGCTCGGGCGGATCTACGATGTGCCGCCGCACGAGGCGCAGCGGCATCTCGAGGGCTCCCGGCAGCTCAGCCTCTCTCTCTTGTACTGGCTGCAGACCGAGGCTCCCCGGCCGGACGGCGGGACAGGCTACCCGGGACTGCGGCTGCGCCCGGACGTGATCGGAACCCCCGATGGGCTCGCCAAAGCCCCATATATCCGGGAGTCCCGCCGCATCCGGGCCCAATTCACGGTCCTGGAGCAGCATGTCAGTGCGGCGGTACGCGGGGAGCAGGGAGCCGTGCCCTTTCCTGACAGCGTCGGCGTCGGCTGCTACCGGATCGATCTTCATCCGAGCACCGCTGGCCGGAACTATCTGGACATCTCGTCCCTTCCCTTCCAGATCCCGCTCGGCAGCCTGCTGCCCATACGGGTCCGCAACCTGCTGCCGGCCTGCAAGAATATCGGCACGACCCACATCACGAACGGCTGCTACCGGCTTCATCCGGTCGAATGGAACATCGGGGAGTCCACCGGGGCGCTGGCCGCTTACTGCCTGGATCAGAAGACGGAGCCTCTTCAGGTCCGCCGCGATGCCTCCAAGCTGGAAGCTTTCCAGAGCCTGCTGACGGGTTTCGGGGTGGAGCTCGCCTGGCCGAAGATCGGCGCCGTCTGACCGATGCTGTTTTCTGGAGGGACGGCCCCTCAATGACAGAGCGCCTTAACGACGGTCACATGACAAGAGGATGACCCTGAACACTGGTCATATGACGGATGTCTCCCTATCATGAAGAGAGAAGCTTAATCCATTTCTACCCTTCAGATAGGAGTCATTTCCCCATGACAAAAAGAACACATAGAACCTTCACCCTCGCGCTGGTCCTGGCAGGAGCCGCTGTTCTTGCCGCCGGCTGTACCGGAGATAGCGTTACGATCCCCACCCCTGACGGAGGCAAAGCCGTGATCAGCGGTGACAAGGAAGTATCCACCATCACGACGGACCAGGGAAAGGTCACCCTGTCCAGCGAGAACCAGCTTCCGGAGGGCTTTCCGAAGGACATTCCCATCCCGGGCAAAGCCGCCATTCAGGCCTCGATGAAATCCGAGGGTAAGGAGGGCGGTGAGGTATACACCGTAGCCTACGAGATCGAACAGCCTTTCGAGGAGACCAAGAGCGGGGTGGAATCGTTCTTCAAAAGCTCCGGCTATACGGAGTCCACACGCCTGACGGATGAGGCCATTTTCCTGATTGCCGGCAAGAAAGAAGGGCTCAGTCTTCACTTTACGGTGTCCAAGGATATGGAGTCCGACCGGACGACGAACGTAACGATCGTTCACGAAGTCAACAAGTAGCACAGGCCGATCCAGCGGCGAAAAAACAAGACACCCCAGTCTCCCTTCAGGAGAGACTGGGGTATTGTCATGTCCAGGTGATCCGGTCCAATCGGACGACAGGCCCTGAGGAGCAGCAGCTAATCGAGCAGAACCGCTTTGTGGGGATCGTGAAGAAACTCGAACATCGTGAGAATCTGTGCCTTGGTGTTCCGGCCGACCGAGAGCTCCGGAAGCTCGTCCGGTCCGAAGAAGCCGACATCCGAGGTTTCCAGAGTGCCCTCGCTGCCGATCCCCTCTCCCCCGGTGAGACGGCAGAGAATGAAGATTTTGTAGATGTGCCAGAGGTCCGGCGGGTGGTCGTGGAACTTCTTGTCCATCACCGCGAGCAGCCGCACCGCTTCGGTATCGTAACCGGCTTCCTCCCGGATCTCCTTCACGGCAATCTCCGAGGGAGACAGCCCGATATCGGCCCAGCCTCCCGGCAGCGACCAGGCGCCGTCGATTTTCTCGCGGACGAGAAGGATCCGCCCTTCCCGGAATACCACGCCGCGGACGTCGACCTTCGGGGTGGCGTACCCCTCCTCGCTTGCGAAGGCAAGCCGGATCGGCTCCCTCCCGGCCTTCGTATGATTCTCCACGATCTCCACAGCCAGGTCCCGCAGCATGCCGAACCGTTCGAGATCATACACGTCCCTGGAATAGGCGAGGCCCGCCTGAGCGATCGATTGAATCTGCTTGGCCCATGTCAGCCACTGGGGTTCCATCTTGCTTCCTCCTCTGCGGATGGGTCCTGTAGGACTCCCTTATAGGACCCATTATACCGCAGGGCTGTCCATCCAGCTTCTGCCAATCTACCTAATCTGGCGGCCGGGAAAGCCTCAGAACCGCAGAAGCTCATTCGTCCCGAAACAGCCCGTTTGAGCTCTCCCTCGGAGGAGAAGCCCCTTCCGGCTCCCGCTTCGGCCGTTTACACCGGGGTGAGCCCGGCGTTTACTCGTCATACTGCTTGACCAGGCGGATGCACTGCTCGGCCGGCAGAGGGCGGGAGATGTAATACCCCTGTACCATATCGCAGCCGAGTCCTCTCAGATATTGAAGCTGTCCTTCGGTTTCCACCCCTTCGGCGGTTACCCGGAGCTTCAGCTGATGGGCCATCGCGATGATGGTCCGCACGATCTCCGCGTCGTCCTCATCCCTCAGCATATCGCTGACGAAGGAACGGTCGATCTTGAGGATCTGGACCGGGAACTTCTTGAGGTACATGAGGGAGGAATAACCGGTACCGAAGTCGTCGATGGCCATACGCACGCCGGTCTCCCGGAGCGCCCGAAGCCTGGAGATCATGTACTCCTCCTTGTTCATCGCCAGATTCTCGGTAATCTCCAGGGTCACCAGGCCCGGGTCGATTCCGGTCTCCTCCAGGATCCCCCGAATGTCCTCCACCAGACCGCGCTGCTGGAACTGTCGTGCGGACAAATTGACGGAGATTCCGAGCCCCTGGCCCCCCTCCGCCTCCCACCTCCGGTTCTGCAGGCAGGCCTCACGCAGCGCCCACTGCCCGATCGGTACGATGAGGCCGGTTTCTTCCGCGATGGGAATGAACTCGGCCGGCACGATGATCCCCAGCTCCGGGTGATTCCAGCGCATCAGCGCCTCGTGCCCTTGGATCCGGCCCGCATCGAGATCAAGCAGCGGCTGGTAGAGGAGGAAGAGCTCCTCCCGTTCCAGGGCCCGGCGCAGGCCAAGCTCCAGCTGGACGCGGCGCTGAATCTCCTCCTTCATCTCGGAGGAGAAGAGCTGAAAGTCATTGCCTCCGCCGAGCTTGGACCTGTACATGGCCGCGTCCGCCGACCGGACCAGGAGATCCGCAGTATCCCCATCCTGCGGATACGTGCTCATGCCCATGCTCGGGGTCAGCAGGATCTCGCTGCCTTCGTAGAGATAAGTCCCTGCCAGCGCCTCCATGACCCGCCGGACCAAGGCTGCCGACTTTTCCGGGCCCAGCTCCGGAAGCAGCAGGATGAATTCGTCCCCGCCCATCCGGTACACGCCGCCCGCGCTTCCCACTACCCCTTCCATGCGGGCAGCAGCCTCCGTGAGCAGCCGGTCCCCTAGGGAGTGGCCGAAGATGTCGTTGACTTCCTTGAAGCGGTCAAAGTCGATGAACACCAGGGACAGGCTCCCCCCTTCGTGACGAAGCCTGGCCAGCTGCTGTTCCATGTCCGCATTGAAAGCGAAGCGGTTCTTGGCCCCTGTCAGAGGATCATAGGAGGCCTGCCGCCCGATCTCCCGGTTCTTCTCCTGCAGCTCCCGGGTATAGGAGGCCAGACTGCCCGCCATGGCGTTCACCCTGCCGGCCAGCAGACCCAGCTCATCCTTCCGGTCGATGCGGATTTGGGCGTCAAAGTCACCGTGGGCAATCTCGTTCACCTTCCGGATAATGACACTCAGCGGGCGGATCAGATAGCCGCAGAGCACATAGCTCCCGGCCGATACGACAGCCAGCACCAGCGCGGACAGCATCAGGTCATGGAGCAGCTGGTGGTTCACCACCTCATCGATCATCCGGTAAGCGGCCACGATTGAGATCACGAACGGATCGGGAGCATCCAGCACCGGAATAAAGCTCTTGAGCACCCGCAGGCCCTGCGCCCGGGTAATGAAGCTCACCGGCTGGCCGGCAGCCATGGCACTGCGGACGCCTTCCAGGTCCCGGCCCTCATCCTTGTATTCGTAAGTCCCAAACCGGATGGCCCGGTTGGCAAGCTCGATGAATCTGCGGCCGTTGTTCTCCGAATACACCGGCGGCTGGCCGAAGGTGCGGGGGTTCATTCCCGTAATTTCCAATGTATAAGGACTGTATTTGAGCTGCTCCCGGACGTAATGGTCCGGTCCGACGGACTGCCGGAAAGAGACAATCCCCTCATCCCTCACATAGGGATTGATGATATAATTGGTCGTGCCGTCATAATAGTATCCCCACTTATCTACATAGTTCGGGTCCGACGAGGATACCTCCGCGGGTCCGGCCCAGTAGTGAGGGAGCTTTTGGCCTTCCGCAATCGTGACCTCATGCTTGTCGAAGAGCTGTTCGAAAGCGGTGTACCAGTATCCCCACTCCTTCGTGCTGAGGTTGAGCTCCAGGGGATCCGAGGATTTGACCCCGACAATATCCCCTTCGGTGCGTGCGAGCAGGGTAATATGGGAGACGCCCACCTTCCTGCTCAATGCGGCAAGCTGCTCATTCGATACCTCGCGGTAGTCCGGAGGCAGGGCATGAAGAGCGGCAACGGAAGCCGAGCGGATCTGCTCGCCGACCCGGTCCTCGACCGCCCGTGCCGAATACTCCGCCTGTTCAATGGCCAGGCTGAGCTGCTTCGAGAGGACTTCATGCTGGCGGGCCAGGTTGTCGCGCAGCAGATCCTTTACGGTGAAGTAAGAGAGTACATTTTGTATGATCAGGATGACGGCCACTGTAATCGAGAACACCATGGACAATTTGAACCGGATCGACATCAGCACCCCGTGCCTCACTTTCCTGCATAACTGCGGATGGTAGGGCGGCTCCGGCCGGATCGGCGGGTTGCCTGCGGGCCAAGAATCCTTCCTCTCGATCTTTGACCGGACGGCTCTTTCGGTAACACGGTCCGCAAACCGCTGCACTCCCCCGGCACCCGCAGGCACAATCCACCTTGGTATAGGGTAGCCTTCATACGCTGGAAATATGTAGCCCCCTTTCCATCCTGTCAATGATCAAGTTTAGCGTCTAAGGAGTGAAGAACCCGTGGAAGCTTTATTGGAGATTAAGCAAGTCAGCCATACCGATGCCGTACTGCACGGCCTGATTGCCCGCCTGGACGAGGACCTGCTGAGCCGTTACCCGAGCGATCAGGTTCACGTGATCGACTTCAACGATCCGGGTGTCGCGCAGGCCACCTTTGTCGTCGCTTATATGGACGGCACGCCTGCCGGATGCGGTGCGGTCCGTCCCCTGGATGCCGAATGCACGGAACTGAAGCGTTTCTATGTGGACCCTGCTTACCGCAACCGGGGTATTGCATCACGGATGATCGGTACCCTCGAAGATCATGCGAGAAGGGGCGGCTTCCGCTTCATCCGGCTGGAGACCGGGTGGGAGCAGCCCGAGGCCATTGCGCTGTACATCAAGTGCGGCTACAAGCATATCGACCGTTTCGGGGAGTATGTGGACTGCCCCAGCAGTGTGTGTATGGAAAAAGAACTGCTTCCCGCACCTTAAGCGCGTCTGTGCAAAACCCGGCGGCCGCTTGACCTGCTTCCGGCCGGAATGCGGCCTTCGGACCGCTCATCCCCGATTGTAAAAAGAACGGCTTCGTCCGTACCTATTCCTGAACAGGAGGAACTTATCATGCCCCATCTGCTGTTCCGCGGCGTTCCCGCCGAACGCCTGCGCACCGTCAGCATCCCGCTCCTTGAAGAACTCGCCGCCCTCTGCGACTGCGGAACGGACAACTTCACGCTCGAATGCATGCAAACGACAGCCGTCGCCGGCGGAGAGATCGTCCCCTCCTTTCCCTTTGTTGAGGTAGGCTGGTTCGAGCGGGGAACGGACGTACGTGACCGCTTCGCCCAGACCGTCACCCGCCATATTCTCTCGCTCGGCTACCCCGAAGTGGAGACGGTGTTCACGGCCTACCGGGAGGAGAGCTATTACATCAACGGGGTGCCCTGCTCCAAATAGAGTTAAGGCGGGGCAGCTGCGCATGCCCGCTTCTTTACACGGTGGACGGACCCGCCGGCCGCCCGAAGGTTTGGGTTCCCCTCCTTTCCTGCGTTATAATGGAAGAACAGGGCGGCCAGGCGGATTCCTTTTTCCTCCTTCCCCCTCTAATTTCTAATCCATGAGGTGATCCCATGACGGATAAACGTACCGAACTTGCTACCTTTGCCGGAGGCTGCTTCTGGTGCATGGTCAAGCCGTTCGATGAACAGCCCGGCATTCACAGCGTCATCTCCGGTTATACCGGCGGGCATAAGGAGAATCCGACCTACCAGGAGGTCTGCTCCGAAACGACAGGTCATCTGGAAGCGGTACAGATCACGTTCGAACCGGAGGTCTTTCCTTATGAAGAGCTGGTCGAGATCTTCTGGCAGCAGATCGATCCGACCGATCCGAGCGGCCAGTTCGCTGACCGCGGCACCTCTTACCAGACGGCCATCTTCTATCATTCGGAGGAGCAGCGCCAGATCGCCGAAGCGTCCAAGGCCCGCCTGGATGCCAGCGGAAGGTTCGACGCCCCGATTGTTACGCCGATTCTGCCCGCCTCCGTGTTCTATCCGGCCGAGGAGTATCATCAGGGTTTCTATAAAACCAATCCGCAGCGCTACAACGCCTACAGCAAGGCGTCGGGCCGCGTCGATTTCATCCGCAATCATTGGAACACGGAAGAAGACAAGGAAGCCCTGCGCCAGCGGCTGACGCCGATCCAGTGGAAGGTCACGCAGGAGAACGGCACCGAGCCTCCGTTCCAGAATGAGTTCTGGAACCACAAGGGCGAGGGCCTCTACGTCGATATCGTCTCCGGGGAGCCTCTCTTCAGCTCGCGAGACAAGTTCGACTCCGGCTGCGGCTGGCCAAGCTTCACCCGCCCTGTCCGCGCGGCAGGCGTGACGGAGAAAGCGGACTACAGCCACTTCATGGTACGGACGGAAGTACGCAGCTCCAAGGCCGATGCCCATCTCGGGCATGTGTTCAACGACGGCCCCCGCGAAACCGGGGGACTGCGCTACTGCATCAACTCTGCCGCCCTGCGGTTCATCCCGAAGGAGGATCTCGAGAAGGAAGGCTACGGCGCCTACCTCTCCCTCTTCGAATAAGGAACCGTGGAACGGCTGCTATAGCGCCTGCGGAGGCCCGAATAGGTATCCTGCTGAACCGGTTGAAGCCGGCCGGAGATCATCCAAGGAGGTCTGACGCATGTTCAACTACCGGATTGACCGCGAAGTGGAGCTCAAAGTTCTCGAGACCGGAGACGCCGAGGAACTGTTCCTGCTTACAGACGCCAACCGGCGCTGCCTGCGGCAGTGGATGCCTTGGATCGACGGCACCCAGACCGTGGAAGACACCCGCGCCTTCATCGAACATGCCCGCCAGCGGTGGGCCCGGGGCGAAGGCATTACGGCCGGGATCCTCGCGGACGGGAGCCTGTGCGGCGTGATCGACCATCACGGGCTGAGTCCGCTGAACCGGTCGGCGGCGATCGGCTACTGGCTGGCGGAATCCCACCAGGGCCGCGGCATTATGACGCGCGCCTGCCGCGGGATGGTCGATTATGCCTTCCGCAGCCTCGGCCTGCACCGGATCGAGATCCGCGCCGGTGTCGACAACCGGCGCAGCCGGGCCGTCCCTGAGCGGCTTGGCTTCACGCTGGAGGGCGTGGCCCGGGGCGCCCAGCGGCTGTACGGCGTGTATATCGACCTCGCCGTCTACAGCATGCTCGCCACGGAGTGGCCGTTGCCGAAGCGGGCGGCCCAGCCTAAGGCGTGCGCTGTCCCGGGAGAAGCCCAGGGCGCTTGGGCAGCCGCTGCCCTGCAAAACCAAAAGAGCAGGAATCCGAAGACATCGGATTTCCTGCTCTTTTGGTTTGTATCCGGCCGCCACCGTCTCCTGCTGCTGGCTGACTGCTGCTGGCCCGGCTGCTGCGCATCCTGGCGCTTGAGCGCCAAGACGGCTTCGCCCGCCAGCCCGCCGCCCCTTACTGCGCCGCTGCCGCCCGCTCCTTGCCCTTGTCGGACTCTCCCGCATTCCGGCTGGCCTGCTCGCGGTTCGCTTCCATCTCCTCCACGGTCTTCACGTGGAGGCGGGCCGCTCCGCGGTAGTCGCGTACGGGCACCTTCAGTCCCTCGGCGAGCCGCGCTTTGGCCTCGGCGATCGCTGCGCCGTACTGCGGCAGCCACGCCTCCTGGGCGACCAGCAGCTCGTCGGTCATCTGCCACACTTCCCGCGGGTTGCAGACCGCCCCCACGAGGGGGTCCAGCAGCATCGCCTGCCGCAGCAGCTGATCATCCCCGTGGACCGCCGCTTCCACAGCAAGCCGCTGAACGGAGATGCTTGCATTGCATACGGCGGCCGGCCCCAGCGGCAAGCTTCCGACATGCGCCATCGAGATGCCGCTGCGGTCGACATAGCCCGGCGCTTCGATGACGGCATCGTCCGGCAGATTGGAGATTACGCCCCGGTTGACTACGTTGAAGTGCCCCCGGTAGACCCGGCCGGTCTCGAGGCCCTCGATGATATAAGAACCGTGCTCCTCCCCGCGCTTCTCCGGCGTATATTCCAGTGCGGGCTCTTTCAGCCAGTTCGGGAAGTCCGTCTCGAACCAGCGCCGCCCTTCCGTGCAGACGCGAAGATAACCGCCGGTCTCCCCGTTGATCCAGGAGCCGAGGTCGATCCACTCCCCGATCTCCTCCGGACGCTTGCGGTACCACGGCACGTACTCGCTGAGGTGGCCGTTCGATTCCGTGCTGTAATAACCGAAGCGCCTCAGCATATCGATGCGCACCTTCTCCGTTCGGTTGAATTCCGGATGCGCCTCGAAGGCCTCCAGCAGCCGGCCGGTAAGATCTTCTCCGTTATGGCGGATCTGCACATACCAGGTTTGGTGGTTGATGCCCGCGCAGATGATATCGACCTCTTCCTTCTCCAGCCCGAAGGCCTCCGCAATCTGCCGGTGTCCATTCTGCACGCCATGGCACAGACCGACGGTCCGCACGCCGCCGTACGCATTGCAGGCCCAGGTCAGCATGGCCATCGGGTTGGCATAGTTGAGCAGCAGCACGTCCTCCCGCGCCACCTCCCGGATGTCCTTGCAGATCTTCAGCATCTCGGCAATGCCCCGCTGACCGTACATAATGCCGCCCGCACAGAGCGTGTCCCCGACGCACTGGTCGATCCCGTACCTCAGCGGGATGTCCACATCCGTCGCGAACGCCTCCAGCCCGCCGACCCGGATCGTGCACAGCACATACTTGGCATCCCTCAGCGCTTCCCTGCGGTCTGTAGTCGCCTGGATTTGGATTTGAAGCCCGTTCTCCAGAATATCCCGCTGACAGAGCTGGCGGACCATCTCCAGGTTCCGTTCACTCGTATCCATAAAAGCGATCTCCACCTCATGGAACTCCGGCACGGACAGCAGATCACGCAGCAGCCCCCGAGTAAATCCGACACTGCCGGCACCGATAAAAGCAATTTTGAAGCTCATACGATTTCCCCCTTCACGATATGGACCCGGCATCCACAATGGGTCCGTCTGTCCTTCATTGTATCAGCGGAAATGCGTAAGCGTTATCAATATCGTGACTCCTTCGCGGCGGCCATGGAAAGAATCCTAGCTTTTTGGTGAGGCGCCCTCTCTGCTTCTCAACCGGTGCCCCTCTTGCCGGGGTGCGTGAATTCACCTTCCGCTCCTGCTATAATGAATCCAACAACAGGAGTCCGCAGAAGGAGGCATGGCCCTATGGCTTTCGGGATCACCCGAGCTGAGCTTACCGAGTGGAAAAAAACCGTCTCGCGGGGCGATATCGCCTATTTGACCCACTATTGGCTGGACCCGCGCTTTCCCGGCATTACCACCGTGACCAAGGTCGGATGCAGCGATCTGGACCGCCTTGCCGCCTGGTGCCTCTCTCATGACCTGGACCCGCGTTATATTCATCACCGCCCTCCGTATCCCCACTTCGATCTGATCGGCCCCAGACAGCGGCAGATTCTTATGAAGGAAGGGCTGACGGAACACGTGCGCCGCTTTCGATTGCTTCCGCTTCCCGGAGAATCCGGCAGCGCACCGGGATAACCTTCTCATGAGAGTGCGCCAAGCAGCGGCACTCCTCGCCCCTGCAGCTCTGAGCTCATGCGGGTTATACTTACTCGCACTCCAAAAAAAGACCATGAGCCTCTTCGGCATCATGGTCTTTTGGTGTCTGCGCCTCAAACTATAAGCGTCCGGTCAGCTTCTGCCGGGTTCGGGTGAGCAGGGAACGGATCTCCTGATCGCCCGGCGGAGCATATTCGACAGCCGCCGCCATCTCTCCGAGGACCTCCCTGCTCAGACCGCCTGATTCCAGCAGCACCTCGCACAGGAAAGCGGCCTTTTCCTGATCCCCCTGCTGTACCGAGGATCTCAGCGCCTGCATGACGGCCGGCAGAATGGGAGCTCCGACATCGGCCAGCGCCTCCACCGCCTGGTAATCGGTTCGAACCGTCGCGGTCAGCAATGCGTCCGGCTGCCGGTTCCGGTTCTCTCTGACGCATTGCCACCAGTATGTCACCTGTTCGCCGTACGGCAGACCCTTGGCCTCCTCGACAGCCGCCTGGAACGCTTCATCGCAGCTTTTCATCTCAGGGAATATCCGATAGAACCGTTCCGTATCGATCGTCTGCCGCATAACCACGCTGTAATCGATATACTCGCTGCCGCTGCTCGCGAAGGCTGCAAAGTCGGGCGTCGTCTGCAGCAGCCATACCGACTGGGCCAGCAGCCGCTTCGTCACGTGCAGCGCCGTCAAGAACTGTCCGCCTTCGAACAGTTCCGCCTTGTAGACATAGCGCACCAGGTCCGGGCTGCCCTTGTACGGTTCCAGGCCATCCGGGCCTCCTGCGGCTGACAGCGCCTTCACGGCATCATGATAAGCCGCATACTGCGAGGCGAACGGTCCCTGGAACGTGGCATAGCTGAAGGCAAAATCGCCCAGCGAATACTTCAGATCATGCTTTTGTTCTTCAGAATAGCTGCAATAATAAGGACTCTCCGTGATCGTCCGTTCGAACCCTTCCAGGGTATTGAGATACAGCAGGAAGCTATGCCGTTCGTCGGTGTAGACCGACAGCGCATACACATTCCGGTTATGAGCCGTACGGGCGAAAGAACGGATATGCTCATAGAAAGCGTCAGTTAAGGCCGTTTCGAAGCCTTGTCTTCCGATCGCCTGGTGGCCTTTGGGCACTGCATTTGTCATATAGACGTCCCTGGCATGTGTAACCACCAGGAACAGGTGTTCGTCTCTTTCCCATTTTCCTTTAAAAATCCGGGATACAGCAATATCCTGCCTGTTCACGTGCAGTCCTCCTGAAGCCTTCCGGGTGGAGGCAGCCTAATGGTTGTTACCTCCATCATATCCATTCCGGATGGATAGGGAAGCACCTCGGAATAATACGCAGTTTGGATAGGATAATGCAAGCCCATGTCGAAAAACAGGAAAAAATATCCTTATATGGGCAGTGTGAGCGTGAACGTGCTGCCTGCACCCTCCAGGCTTTCGAACGTCAGGCATCCCCCGTGGAGCTCGGCCAGCTCCTTCGAGAAGGACAGCCCGATGCCTGTCCCATGCGCCCCATTATCCACCTGATAAAATTTGGTGAAGATCAACGGCTGCTTCGAGTGAGGAATGCCGATGCCGTTATCCCGTACCGCCACCTTCAGCATCCCGTCCTGCTCTTCGTAGACCACTTCGATCCGGCCGTAATGCGGTGTGAATTTGTTCGCGTTCGACAGCAGGTTGATCAGCACCTGCCGGATGCGCAGCCGGTCGAGCCTCACCCGGATCCCCGGCCTCCCCATAACCCGGATCTGCTGCTCTTTCTTTAGGAAGAGGGGCTCGAGCATCGTCACCGCCTCCTTCACGACCTCATCGAATGCCGTCTCGCTCCATGTCAGATCCAGCCTGCCGCTGCCGAGCTTGGCGAAGTCCAGCAGGTCATTGATCTGTTCAAGCAGATGGGTCACCGAACCTGCGGCCATCTGGAGCAGCTCTCTCTGTTCCCGGTTCACTTCCCCGAGAATATCGCGCAGCAGAATATCGATGGTGCCCTTGATCGAAGTAATCGGCGTGCGAAGCTCATGGGACAGCGAGGAGATGAAGCCGTTCTTGATCTCATCTGCGCTGCGCAGCTCACGGACCAGCTCTTCGAGCTTCATGTTGGCTTGGACGAGCTCGGATGTGCTCAGCTTGACCGCTTGGTCGAGCTGGGCAGTATGCATGACATTGGAGAGGGCGGCCGCCGTCAGCTCGGAGATCAGCTTGCAGACCTCCAGCTCCTCGGGCGTTCCTGACGTATCGGCCGGCCCAAGCAGAGTCAGCAGTCCGATCGTCCGGTCCTTCGTGATCAAGGGAAGATGCATGGCGCTCTCTACCCCATGCTTGGAACAGAATCCTTGTCGAAGCGGGAGTGCAGCCCCTTCCGCCCAGGGATTGTAGCGCTCCATATAAGGCACTTCGCTCAGCCGCGGGATTCTCTCGAACAGCTCCTCGCTGCTCTCTCTCCAGAACAGTGCCTCCTGCCCGCTCCCTGTCCCATGGAACAAGGGCCTCAGGCTCTCCGTCGGCTCATCATACAAATGAACGAACAGGCTGGTAGCCCGGTCCTCCTGCAGCATCCCCTCGGCGCACACCTTAACCACCTGCTCGATGGTGGTCGATACGGAAAGCCGGCCCGACAGGTCGAGGAGATTCTGCTGCTGCTGAATCCATCTCTTCTTCTGCTCGAACATATAATGATTGCGGATCGCGACGCCTGCCATGCTGACGAAGGCTTCGGCCAGTTCAATCTGCTCCCGGGTGATATTCATCGGCCGGCCGAAATCATGGGCGAAGGCCATCCCCCAGACTTCGTCATCCAGAATCAGCGGAATGCCGAGGATCGATTGGATATCGAAGTTCTTCTTCTTCGTGCTGTCGATCCGGTCATCGGCGGCCACATGAGGAATATAATCCGTTCTTCGGGTGTCAAGAATCCCCCGGGCGAAGACGTCCAGCTCCGGATCAATATACTGCTGCACCACCACGTCATGGAGGATGTTGCATTTGAATCCCCTGTAACCCCGTCCCTCCCTGACGAAAAAACTGACCAGATCCGCCTGGGTAATCTCGGCAGCCAGGGTATTCACAAGCACCTGGATGATCTCCGCGATGTCAAAGCGCGAGTGAATCACCTTGGTCATGTCGATGACATTGCGCAGCTGGGCCGTGCTCATATGTTCGCCTCCGAACCGCCGCCCAGAAGAAAGCTCCTCATGGACGCATAGGGAATCAGCTTGGCTTCGACGGAAGCTTCTACCGGGCGGAGGCCCGCAAGCAGCCGGCTCTCGTTGTACTGACTGATTTCGGCGCGGACGCGTACCGCCAGCTCTTCGCAGCCCTGCCGGCTTGTGCGGAGAATGGCGCAGCAGACATCCGGACTGAGCCGGAACAAGATGCCCTGATGCTTTTTGATATGAGCCGAACAGAGCCCGCCGATTTCCTTCAAGAACCCGCTGTGTTCCTCCCGCTCCATCTCTGAATGGGTTTCCAGATTGCCCAGCTGCAGGGTCAGCACCGCATTGTATTTTTCGTTAAGCGCACCGAGCACGCCTTCCAAGTAGGTCCGGTTGAACAATCCGGTCTCCGGGTCCATGTACATCCGCTGCTTAAGCTGGTCATTCTCCCGCTGCAGCGCTCTCATCTGTTGGGCCGATTCCAGATGCAGCGCGATTTTATGGGACAGGATGTCGAGATCGAACGGTTTGGTGATATAATCCAGGCCGCCGGAGGAGAGACCCAGCAGAATATCCTCCTTCTGCGATTTGGCCGAGATGAACAGGATCGGGATGCCGAAATCCCCCAGCACCCTGGCCAGGGCGAAGCCGTCCACATCCGGCATCATCACATCCAGCAGAAGGATATCCGGCCTGTCGTGGTGAACCATTCGCACCGCATCCAGCGGATAGTCCGCAAGCAGCACCCGGTACCCGAGTGAAGAAAGAAATACCCGGAGAATCTCCAGATTGCTTCGCTCATCATCGACGACCAGGATCGTCGGCTGCCTGCCTGTACCCTTCATTACTTCTTCGCTTCTTTGCAAGGTTGTTCGCTCCTTTTAGTGCGCAATGCCGTCGAGCAGAATCCGGCTCATGAGTGTGTTCGAGAATTCCTTCGCCCGGACGAAGTTCGGGTACATTTTCTTCGAGAGCGGGATGGCAAGCCCGTAATGGTTCTTGACCAGGTGGATATCATAATTACCCGATACCTGCGTACTCGCAACGACATATTCGATATACTTGATGTTAACGAGAAAACTCTTGTGAGCCTTGAATACGCCCAGGGTACACTGGCTCTGGATGTCCTTTAGTGTGGAATTAATGTGGTGCACCTTGCCGTTGGACAGGAACAAGCGCGTAACGTATTTGTCCTTCTTTTGGGCGAAAACCAGTACCCGTTCGGGGATTTCAATCGGTTTGGCCTTGTAATAGCTCTTCACCGTATTGACGAACCCTCCTCCTTCTTGGAGGAAGGGCCTCCCGGATGCCGTCCCGCAGCGGGCAACCGCCTCTCCCAGAGACTTCGACAGCCGTTCTCCGATCCAGGGGACCATGAGATAATCGGCGAATTTAAGTTCATGGTTGCCCAGCAGGACGGGAAGATGCTCCTGATCCGCCATGCCGATCCACTCTGGAGAATGTCCCCGGGAGATGACTTCCTTGGCGGCGGAGAGGCCGTCCTTGGCCTTCAGCTTCACATTCAGGATCACGATTTCCGGCTGATGACGGTCGCATACCTCAACCAGCCGGTTTCCCGAGCTGACGGATCTGATCACGTACAGATCCGGATGCCTGGACTTGATGTGTCTCTCGATCGCTTCCCGGTTTTCCCGGTTCATATCAGCGATCACAACGCGGTATTTGTATTGATCCATCTGCCTGTGTTCCTCTCTGCATCTATCAACCGGAATCTAGTATACCAGAAAAATGTAAAGTTTTGCGGGCGAGATTCGGTTTCCATTTTGTGGATTTCCGAGCTGTTTCGACATGTCCCTAATCGGGTAATGAACTCTTAAGCAAGCGTACTTTTGACAACAAGAAGGTGAATCAATGGACAAAGTGAGCAGGCTGCGGCCGGGGGAAGTTTCCGCTGCTGAACGAATCGTATATGATATCATGGTGGGCCATCCGCACTTAACGACGAACGATGTTGCCCAGATTGCCGCTCTCAGCAAACTGTCGGAATTGGAAGTGAGTGTCGCGATTCAGCTGCTCACCATTAGGAACGATCTATTGGCCTAACGAAAGCTCCCCTCGATCCGACAGGATGGAGGCTTTTTTTTGCGTTTTTCACTTTATCCCCCTGATCTCCCTTGTTCCAGCAGGCACCGGAGAATCTGCCGTCATGGTTCAGACATTTCCCCAAATGATTTACTCTGATGCTCCGGAATGTACACGAATATCTTCATTGTTCACTACCCCGTCCTCCCTCTTTTTACTACAATGGCTTCATTCCCATTCGAAGGAGGTGCTTTCTTTACAGCGGGAAACGCTCTGATATACCCTGTACACCGAACGTTAGAATGCTGGTGCAACGCTCAAAGAGATGAGGAGGCTGTTTTATGGTCCAAATGAAGGTACGATGGATGTCCCGCGCGGCAGCCCTGTGGCTGTGCCTGCTGCTCACGTTCTGCAGCGTTCTGCCCCATCAGGCGAATGCCGCCGCGGTAACCGTAACGAACGCCATCCAGTTCAAAGCCGCCGACGGCACGGCCATCCATGCGCATGGCGGCGGGATGATCAAGGTCGGCAGCTACTACTACTGGTACGGTGAGAACCGCAACCCGAATGGTACCTTCAAGGCCGTTTCGATGTACCGTTCCACCGACCTGAAGAACTGGGAATTCCGTTCGAATATTCTAACGAGCGCCTCGGCAGCCGAGCTCAACATCTCGAATATCGAACGCCCCAAACTTCTGTATAATCAGGCAACCGGCCAATATGTGCTGTGGATGCACAAGGAAAACGGCTCCGACTATGGGGAAGCCCGCGTTGCCGTTGCCTCGTCCCCAACCGTCGATGGGAATTATTCGTACCACGGCAGCTTCCGTCCGCTGGGCTATGATTCGCGGGATATGACAGTGTATAACGACAACGGCACGGCTTACCTGATCTCGGCGACCAAGGTGAATGCCGACCTCAACATCTACAAGTTGACGCCGGACTTTCTCGGAGTGGAATCACTTGTGCAGACCCTGTGGCCCGGGGCCTACCGTGAAGCTCCAGCACTCTTCAAGCGCGGCAGCGTCTACTTCCTTGTTACCTCCGGTGCGACAGGCTGGAATCCGAACCAGGCCAAGTACGCAACCGCTTCCAGCATTTCCGGCCCGTGGAGCGCCCTCGCCAACTTTGCGGACAGCACGACGTACGGCTCCCAATCGGCTTACGTCATCCCTGTCGAAGGAACGCAGTCCACTACGTATCTGTACATGGGTGACCGTTGGGCGGGCGCTTGGAGCGGGCCGGTCATCGATTCCAAGTATGTGTGGCTTCCGCTGCGTTTCCCGTCGAATACGACGCTCGCTATGGATTTCTCCCACAGCCTCTCCATGGATGCCGCAGCCGGCATCGTTCAGGGCCTCCCTCACAGCTGGGAGCCGAATGCGGTCTACAAGCTGATCTCCCGCAAGAGCGGCAAAGCCCTCATCGTCGAGAACGGGTCGGCCACGAACGGAGCAGCGCTTGAACAGTGGAACGAAAACACCGCCGGCAGTCCGCACTGGCAGCTGGTCGATGCGGGCGGCGGGTACTACAAGCTGAAGAATGTACTCACCGGCAAGATCGCCGGAGTTTCCAATGGAGCGACCACCGATGGAACGGCCATCGTTCAATGGACCGACGGCAATTGGACCAGCCAGCACTGGCAGCCTATCCATGTCGGCGGCGGCTACTATAAGCTCAAGAACCGTGCCACAGGTAAACTGATTGATATCTCGGACGCCTCCCTCAGTGATGGAGCCAACGCCATCCAGTGGACCGATAACGGCGGGACCAACCAGCAGTTCCAGATTGTCAAAAGCGAGTAGCCCACACCCGCTATCTATAAGCCTGCGGTCTGGCTCTCCTTCAGAAATGCCCAAGCAACCGGACTGCCCATATGAATATGGGCACTATCGACCACTTCAGTAGTGGAGCTGCCGGCTTACCGGATTTTCTCTGCCGCTTGTGAACCGGATTCCTCGTGAGATCCCTATAGCCAATGCGGCTTACGGTTTTGTTGTAGCTTACCGTTTGGTTTGGGACTTCTGCTCCAACTCGCTATGACTGCCGCTGCACTTCCCTATGCAAAAAAGAACCTTCAGCTCCACTTCTAGTGGATTGAAGGTTCTTTGGTTTGCAGCAGGTGCTTGTCTACTTGAAGCCGCAGCCTGGGGGGATGGTCCCCTACTTCTGCGGCGTTCCTGTCGGCTCCTGTGCGGCAGCCGGAGCAATCGTGGCCCGCTTTCTTCTTGGACGGGACGGCTTGCGGCTCGGCCCCTTCTCCTGACGCTCCAGGTGAGTGAGGATCGGCACGATCAGCGGGGTGCGCTGCATCGTCTTCTCCAAGTGGGACGACAGGACCTCGGTGATTCTCGATTTCCAGCCTTCCTCCGTATTCACGCCCTGCTTGATGAGACGCGAGACGGCCCTGCGGGTCAGCGCCGTGGCTCTCTGGATAATCTCGCTGGCTTCCTTCACGAAGACGAAGCCGCGGGAGATGAGCTCGGGCCCCGAGAGGACTGCGGTCCAATCCTCATTCACGACCATAAGCACCAGTATAACCCCGTTGTTCGACATGTGGCGGCGGTCGGCGAGAATATCGCTGCGCACCTGACCTACTTTGTTCCCGCTGACAAGCATCTCCCCGGCAGGCACCTTGCGGCCCTTACGCGCTTGTCTGCGGTTCAAGTGCAGGACTTCCCCGATATCGAGTACGAACGAACGGTCCTGCGTTATGCCCAGCTCTTCTGCCAGCTGTGCATGCTTGAGCAGCATCCGGTATTCGCCGTGAATCGGAACGAGGTACTTCGGCTTGATCAGGCTGAGCATCAGCTTCAGATCCTCTTGGCAGCCGTGACCGGAAGCGTGGATATCGATTACCGAGCCGTAAATCACGTTTGCTCCTGCACGGAACAGGAGATCGATATTTTTATTGATGTTCTGGGTATTCCCCGGAATCGGCGAGGAAGAGAAAATCACCGTATCGCCCGGATGGATCTGCACCTTGGAATGAGCACCGCTGGCAATCCGGGACAGGGCTGCATTAGGCTCACCCTGGCTGCCCGTACAGATAATGACGATGCGGCGGTCTTCAAACTTGTCCAGCTGCTGGATATCGATCTGCATTCCCTGAGGGATGCGGATATACCCCAGCTCCTGCGCGATGCGGAATACGCGTTCCATGCTCCGTCCCTGAATAGCAATCTTCCGGCCGGTTGCTTCCGCGGCTTCGACAACCTGCTGAAGCCTGTGGACGTTCGACGCAAAGGTTGCGAACAAGATCCGGCCTTCGCACGTCCGGAATGTGTCATACACGGCCGCGCCGACGGATTTCTCGGACGGCGTATAGCCCGGCTTCTCACTGTTCGTGCTGTCCGCCAGCAGAGCCAAAACTCCTTGGCTGCCGAGCTCCGACATCTTAAAGATGTTGGCCCGGTGCCCTACCGGTGTCATATCGAACTTGAAGTCCCCCGTATGGACAATAATACCTTCCGGTGTATCTACAGCCACCCCGAGCGAATCGGGAATACTGTGGTTGGTGTGGAAGAAATGCACCCGCAGCTTATCGAGCTGGATCACAGTCTCTTCCTTCACGACCTGCAGATGCACCAGCTTGTCTAGCTTGTGTTCTTCAAGCTTGGCTCTTACCAAGCCGATGGTAAGAGGAGCGCCATAGACCGGCACCTTCAGCTCCCTGAGGATGAATGGCAGACCGCCGATATGATCCTCATGGCCGTGCGTCAGGAAGATTCCCTTCACCTTATCCTGATGCTGCACCAAATACTCGATATTCGGAATCACATAGTCGACACCGGGCAGGTCGCTTCTTGGGAATTTGACTCCCGCATCCACGACAACAATCTCTTCGCCGTACTCGATGACATACATGTTCTTTCCGATTTCGCCCAAACCGCCGAGAGCGATGATTTTTACGTTATGTTTCGGTGTTCCGCGTTCTTCTGCGTTTTGAGCCTTTGCGCTGATCTCGTCCATGTGCAATCCTTTCACCTGCTCTATTTAGTATGAGAGCCGTTCGCCTCGCTTCAATTTCTCAATGACTTCCTGTAAGTCTTCTTTCTTCACTCTCCAGTGTCTACCGATCTTGAATCCGGGGATGGCTCCTTCATTCACCAGCTTATATGTGGTTATTTCACTGATTTGCAAGTATTTGGCTACCTGGGCAACCGTCATGATTTCGTGATCCTGATCCATCGGGGGGAGCACCCTTTCGTACGTACCTGTAACAATACCATTTCATTATATGGGTTTAATTGGACAACGTCAAAGTAAATCCGACAGGCCCCCGGCTAAAAAGAGATATTTACATTTCAAAGCCTTATACTCAGTTATAATGAGGATAAAAACAATCGACTGAAAGTGCGCAGAATCGGGCTCTGATTCGCTTAACCGATGTACGAACTCCCTGGATCCGAGCCTATGGCCTCAAGGGCCAGCATGTTCTTAGTCTTCCCTGTTTTTCCCTGTGCCAATCCGGCTGCGGATCTTTTATATCTGCCCAAGAAGCGCTTACAAATTAAATGCCGCTTTCCCCCATTACCTTTCCTTCACCAGACCAAGGATCCATGAATCGCCGGAACTCCTAAGGCGTCTTACGCGGCAGTATGCGACCCCTAACCGTTACCGCTTGTCACGCTGATCAGGAAGGGGCTTGCAGCAGTATGTACCGGGTTCCAATCTACTCAAAAAAACGTGCCCTATGAACAGAGCACGTTTGTGGTTTCCTATCTATATGCCAGGGTCCTCATCAGCTGACCAAAAGGTTCAAAGATGGTCGGGACGACACGATTTGAACATGCGACCCCCTGGTCCCAAACCAGGTGCTCTACCAAGCTGAGCTACGTCCCGAGAAAATAAAAACGTTCCCTGAGAGATTCGAACTCCCGACCTTTTGATTCGTAGTCAAACGCTCTATCCAGCTGAGCTAAGGGAACAAAGAAAAAAATGGAGCGGAAGACGGGAATCGAACCCGCGACCCTCGCCTTGGCAAGGCGATGCTCTACCGCTGAGCCACTTCCGCAACTTGATGCGCTCGAGAGGACTCGAACCTCCACGGCTGTTACCCCACTAGAACCTGAATCTAGCGCGTCTGCCAATTCCGCCACGAACGCATGAAGTAAAGAAAAAAGTGAGCCATGTAGGACTCGAACCTACGACACCCTGATTAAAAGTCAGGTGCTCTACCGACTGAGCTAATGGCTCAAACTGAATGGCTGGGGATCTAGGATTCGAACCTAGGCATGACGGAGTCAAAGTCCGTTGCCTTACCGCTTGGCTAATCCCCAATAAAAAGTTGGCAGGGGCAGCAGGAATCGAACCCACACCAAAGGTTTTGGAGACCTTTGTTCTACCTTTAAACTATGCCCCTATATTGGTTGCGGGGGCAGGATTTGAACCTGCGGCCTTCGGGTTATGAGCCCGACGAGCTACCGGGCTGCTCCACCCCGCGATAGTTGGTGAACGCTGACGGGATCGAACCGCCGACCCTTACCCTGTCAAGGTAATGCTCTCCCAGCTGAGCTAAGCGTTCATCTATGGTGACCCGTAGGGGATTCGAACCCCTGTTACCTCCGTGAAAGGGAGGTGTCTTAACCCCTTGACCAACGGGCCTTGCTTGTAAATGGGCCCTAGTGGACTCGAACCACCGACCTCACCCTTATCAGGGGTGCGCTCTAACCAGCTGAGCTAAGGGCCCTCATAAATTCTCATTGATACCTTTTCCCCACTTAAGCGGGACCGCTTGGCGACGTTCTACTCTCCCAGGACCCTGCGGTCCAAGTACCATCGACGCTGGAAGGCTTAACGTTCGTGTTCGGGATGGGTACGCGTGGTTCCCTTCCGCCATCATCACCAAACGGTTGTTCAAGGCTTGTACCTTGAAAACTGGAAACGAAACTGCTAGCTGAAAACCTAACATCTATATTACTGCCACCGCTTCCTTGCAGAAGCTTGTGGATAAGCCCTCGACCGATTAGTATTCGTCAGCTCCACGCGTTGCCGCGCTTCCACCCCGAACCTATCAACCTCGTCGTCTACAAGGGGTCTTACATACTGGGAAATCTCATCTTGAGGGGGGCTTCACGCTTAGATGCTTTCAGCGCTTATCCCGTCCGTACTTGGCTATCCAGCCGTGCTCCTGGCGGAACAACTGGTACACCAGCGGTACGTCCATCCCGGTCCTCTCGTACTAAGGACAGCTCCTCTCAAATTTCCTGCGCCCGCGACAGATAGGGACCGAACTGTCTCACGACGTTCTGAACCCAGCTCGCGTACCGCTTTAATGGGCGAACAGCCCAACCCTTGGGACCTACTTCAGCCCCAGGATGCGATGAGCCGACATCGAGGTGCCAAACCTCCCCGTCGATGTGGACTCTTGGGGGAGATAAGCCTGTTATCCCCAGGGTAGCTTTTATCCGTTGAGCGATGGCCCTTCCATTCGGTACCACCGGATCACTAAGCCCGACTTTCGTCCCTGCTCGACCTGTTTGTCTCGCAGTCAAGCTCCCTTATGCCTTTGCACTCTTCGAATGATTTCCAACCATTCTGAGGGAACCTTGGGGCGCCTCCGTTACGCTTTAGGAGGCGACCGCCCCAGTCAAACTGCCCACCTGACACTGTCCCCGTACCGGATCACGGTACCAGGTTAGAACTCCGATACGATCAGGGTGGTATCCCAACGGCGCCTCCACCCAAGCTGGCGCTCAGGCTTCTCAGGCTCCCACCTATCCTGTACAGATCGTACCAAAGTCCAATATCAAGCTGCAGTAAAGCTCCATGGGGTCTTTCCGTCTTGTCGCGGGTAACCTGCATCTTCACAGGTATTAAAATTTCACCGGATCTCTCGTCGAGACAGCGCCCAAGTCGTTACGCCATTCGTGCGGGTCAGAATTTACCTGACAAGGAATTTCGCTACCTTAGGACCGTTATAGTTACGGCCGCCGTTTACTGGGGCTTCGGTTCACAGCTTCGGATTGCTCCTAACCGCTCCCCTTAACCTTCCAGCACCGGGCAGGCGTCAGCCCGTATACTTCGCCTTGCGGCTTCGCACAGACCTGTGTTTTTGCTAAACAGTCGCTTGGGCCTTTTCACTGCGGCCCCCTCGGGCTATTCACCCTACCG